>NZ_JAKIRP010000010.1 GCF_021646545.1 Chitinophaga filiformis
TGCAATAATCTGACGCCTAATCAGGCTCATTTAGCCAGTGGAGCATTAAAGCGAAGATGGATCGCTAAAAAGAAGGTAAAAACAACAGAAATAGCAGTGTAAAGCTTAATTTGCACATCTGTAAAGCTTAATTTGCGCATCTGTAAAGCAAATAATGAATTATTTCAATAACCTGTAAAGTCAATCCTGAAACTTCTTGCAAAAACTGTAAAGTTTTTCTGTACTAAGACACTATGCGGGAAATACTGATTTTTACTGCTTCTTTATCCGCTTAGATACCGCTTTGATACCCATTATCCTACGTTAATCCTACGTTCATGAACGTAGGATTAACGTAGGATAATGGGTATCAAAGCGGTATCTAAGCGGGTCTCAGGTAAACCGAAACCAGGGTTAAGGTTCGGTCGATGTTCGGTCAACCTAGCCTCATCCTCCCTTCATCTTCCGTTCGGGAACGGAAGATGAAGGGAGGATGAGGCTAGGTCGACCGAATCTCAACTATATCTCAGGTACATAAAAGTTACCTGACCCACTCCGGTACCAATCCGGTACCAACGGTGTACCAATGGCCTCATCTTATGTTCATCTTACGTTCAAAACGTAAGATGAACATAAGATGAGGCCATTGGTACACCGTTGGTACCGGATTGGTAGTGAATCTTTATCGAACACAAAGCCCGAAATGTCTGAGAACAAAAAAAACTTTACAGTTTTACGGTGGAGGTGCAGGATTGACTTTACAGGATGACCGCCTTCTCAACAGCAATACTTACTGCCTGCCAAAAAACCTGTTAAAATAAAACAACTGGTACATGATCGAATTACTCCAGTAATCCCAGTTATGCTCTCCGGGACGTTCAATATAATCGTGAGAAATGCCTTGCTCCAGCAAACGTTGGTGTAACTGGCGGTTCACATCTATGAAAAAGTCCTTTACACCGCAGTCGATGATCAGTGACAGGGAATCGTTCTTTAAACCGGACAATTGGTTCACCACCACATTTTTGTCCCAGTTTTCAGCATGTTCTTTATACGCACCCAGTCTGAGCGCCAGATCCCAGTTATTAGGGAAAGGCCGGAAATCCACTCCCCCGCTCATACTGCCTGCTGCGCCAAACGTCTCCTGATGACGGATGGCCAGGTACAGCGCTCCATGTCCGCCCATACTTAAGCCTGTAATAGCACGGTACTGGCGCGCGGCCTTGGTGCGGTAATGCTGATCTATCCACGCAGGGATCTCCTTACCTACATATGTTTCAAAACGCATGGCACTGTCTACAGGACTATCAAAATACCAACTGCTGAAACCCCCATCAGGAAATACCAGTATTTCCTGGTAGACATCCGCCATGGCGGGAACCGCAGCGATTTTCTTAACGTAATCAGCATAGTTGCCGCTATAACCATGCAGTATGTATACCACCGGATAACGCTGTTTTGCCTTATCCTTATAGCTGTCGGGCGTTACTACCACGCACTTGATGCTTCTGTGCATAGCTTTGCTGAAAATGGCAATTGTGTCCACGCTGGCGGCCTTTGTAGTCAAAAAACCGCTTAAGATTAACAGCGTTCCTATCAGATACTTCATAACCAGAATTTTGCTTCAAAATAATCCGTTTAGGTTATGCCTGCAAATTATTAGTTGGAGAGTGATTTATTTTGATTACTTTTGATATCATATTGATATCAAAACAACATTACTTATGGAAAAGATCATTAAGCCCGTATCGGGCTACCTTGCTATTGTTATGGCCCTGATCAGCCTCCCCTTATCCATCATCTTTTTCGTTATGCTGGGACAAACCGCCAATGCCGGCTATTTCTTCCTGGCAGGGTTATTTTTCCTTGCCTTTATCTTCCTTGTGAAAGGCATACTGATCGTAAACCCCAATCACTCCCGTGTACTCACCTTCTTCGGTAAATACATCGGTACAGTGAAAGAAAATGGACTGATGTGGGTGAACCCGTTATACAAGACAGTACACCTGTCTTTAAGGGCGCATAATCACAACGGACAACAGTTAAAAGTGAACGACAAACTGGGTAACCCCATCGAAATTGCCGCCGTTATTGTATGGAGGGTAAGTGATACTTACAAAGCATCTTTCGAAGTAGACAACTATCTGCAGTATGTGAACGTACAGAGCGAAGCGGCTGTGCGCCACCTGGCAGTAAGCTACCCCTACGACAGAATGGAAGAAGAAGGCGCAGAGCAGGACATCACCCTCCGCGATGGTGGCGATAAAGTGAACGAGATGCTTGAAAGAGAGTTGAATGAACGTCTCGGCCCCGCCGGTATCACTGTACTGGAAGCACGTATCAGTCACCTGGCTTACGCCCCTGAAATTGCAGGCGCCATGTTACAACGCCAGCAGGCAACTGCGATCGTTGCTGCCCGTACCAAGATCGTGGAAGGCGCTGTAGGTATGGTGGAACTGGCACTGGACAGGTTATCACAGAAAGATATCGTGGTACTCGATGAAGAACGTAAAGCAGCAATGGTATCGAATTTGCTGGTTGTACTTTGCGGTGAATCGAAAGTAGCACCTGTTGTCAATACCGGTACACTACATCAATAATCAGTAAATAAGGGGTATGGCGGATAAGAAATCATTCGTATTAAGGGTTGACAGCGAGACTTATGAGGCACTTGAAAAATGGGCTGCTGATGAGTTCAGGAGCATCAATGGTCAGCTGGAGTGGATCATACACCGCGCCCTGAAAGAGGCTGGAAGAACGCCCAAAAAGGGCACTCCCGATAAAGACAAACCCGGAAAGAAACAATAAAAAAAGCCGCGAATTTTTCGCGGCTTTTTTATGTATGATGCTTATTATTTTCTTGCTTTCTGCATCGGGTTACCACCGGTAGATGCACCACGTACACTCTGTGACTGACGGAACAGTTCAAAGCGGGACGGAGCTACTACACGAGGCCATGTATTGTTGGACTCATCGATATCAGCAGTTTCACGCTGAGGATCCAGTTTGATAGCCACTACCTCTTTGTCCTTCGCGAACACCTTGGATACATGGTTTTCGCTCTTACGCCAGATATACGCAGAGATACGGTCAGTTTCCTTAGTACCATCTGCATATGTCCACTCGATGATCAGTGGCATTACCAGACCTCCTACGTTGGAGAAAGATACTTCATAGAAGTTCTTCTTGCTCTCATACAGGCGCTTCTCTTCAGGAGATAGTCCGGCAGTGAAAGTTTCATAGGCCGCCTTATCTTCCGGTGTTACTTCAAAGCGGTTCCATTTCACGTAGAAGTCCTGCAGGCTTGTATCCTGATCTACCACAAACTGCATACCGGCAGCCTTGTTACGGGCACGGGATATGTGGTCAGCAGCGCGATCGTACTTCTGTTTTGCTTCCGCTTTGCTGATCTGCGGATTTTTTGTATCCAGGCGGAACCATTTCACGCTATCCAGGGAAATATCAACTGGTTCGATACCATAGAACCAGCCACGCCAGAACCAATCCAGGTCTACTGCAGATGCATCTTCCATGGTACGGAAGAAGTCAGCAGGTGTTGGATGTTTGAATGCCCATCTGCGTGCATATTCACGGAAAGCGAAATCGAACAATTCTCTGCCCATTACCGTCTCACGCAGAATGTTCAGCGCAGTAGCTGGTTTTGCGTAAGCATTTGGTCCAAACTGTACGATGTTCTCAGAGTTCACCATGATAGGCTCCAGCTGATCTTTCGGCATCTTCATGTAGTCGGTGATCTTGTAGGCCGGTCCGCGGTTGGAAGGGAAGTTATTGTCCCACTCCTGTTCTGTCAGGAACTGGCAGAAAGTATTCAGACCTTCATCCATCCATGTCCACTGACGCTCGTCAGAGTTCACGATCATCGGGAAGAAGTTGTGTCCTACTTCGTGAATGATCACACCGATCATACCGTTTTTGGTAGACTCGGAGTAAGTACCGTCTTTCTCTGCACGACCGTAGTTGAAGCAGATCATCGGATATTCCATACCATTGGCAGCTTCAACGGAGATAGCTACCGGATAAGGGTAAGGAATGGTGTGTTTGGAATATGTCTTAACGGTATGCGCTACTACTTTGGTAGAGTAACGGTTATACAGCGGATAAGCTTCCGGACCGTAATAAGACATCGCCATTACTTTCTTACCTTCCACATTGGTAGCCATCGCATCCCATACCAGGCGGCGGGAAGATACCAGGGCGAAGTCACGTACATTCTGCGCTTCATATACCCATGTCTTACGACCCGTAGCATGTCCTGCCAGTGCTTTCTTAGCCTCATCCAATGTTACCACTTCCACAGGCTGTTTTGCAGACTGTGCCTGCTGCCAGCGCTGGAATTGTGCGGATGTCAGCACGTCTTTGTAGTTCTGACATTCACCGGTAGCACCTACCACGTGATCAGCAGGAACGTTCATGCTCACTTTGAAATTACCAAAGGTCAGCGCAAACTCACCACGGCCGGTGAACTGTTTGTTCTGCCATCCCTGGAAGTCGGAATATACTGCCAGGCGTGGATACCACTGGGTAATTGTATAGAGGTAGTTCTTGTCTTCAGGAAAGTATTCATAACCACCACGGCCGCCCTGTACCATACGGTCAGAGATGTTGTACCACCACTCTACCTTAAAGCGGAGCTTCTGGCCCGGCTGCAGTGTCTGTGGCAGGTCAATGCGCATCATGGTCTGGTTGATGGTGTAAGGTAAAGCCTTGCCGCTTTCGTCGGTCAGCTTCACGATGTTCACACCGAATTTCTTGCTGCCCGGATTACCCAGTATGCCGTTTACAGTACGCATACTCATCTTTTCAGACATAGAGCTGCCATCGAAGCTGTTGTTGTCGCTTTTCAGGTCGTGCTCATTTTCGTCCAGCTGCAGCCAGATGTAGGTCAGCGGGTCGGGCGAGTTGTTGTAATACGTAACAGTTTCCGCACCTGTGAGCTTCTGCTGCTCATCGTCCAGCGTAGCGGTAATGTCGTAGTCAGCCCGTTGCTGCCAGTATTTGGGTCCGGGCGCGCCGGAAGCAGAGCGGTATTCATTAGGATCTGTCAGCATAGTACCCAGCTGCTCAAAGCGGTTACCATGATTAGAGCCTGGATTTTGCGCCTGCGCCAATGCCGTCATAAAGCATAGGGCCAGTGCCAGTTTGAAGGATTTTTTTCTCATAAACAAGTCTATATTACAAAGGTCAGCAGCTTGGTTGATACTGCTTACTTAACCATTAATTCCTGATACCGCTCAGCGGCCATCATAAAAGCAACCCCGAAAATGGCGGACGACAGGAACAAACTCCAGTCTCTCCGCTTTACGCGCCGGATATTTACGACAATAGCTGCCAGTAAAAGTACGCCCGTAACAATCAGGATCTGGCCAAATTCCAATCCCAGGTTAAAGGCCAGCAGGGGACGAACAATATTTGTCTGTGTTCCCAATAAACTTTTCAGGTAACCGGAAAAACCCATTCCATGGATCAATCCGAAAAAACCTGCAAAATAGTAGTTGATCTGTAACTTGCCGGGAACAGTTTGCTTCCTTATTACATTTGAAAAAGCTGTGATGGCTATTGTCACCGGTATAAGGAACTCTATCAGGCTGCTTTTTATGAATACTACGTTCGTTACGCTCAATGCAAGAGTAATAGAATGTCCTATTGTAAACGCAGTCACCAGCACCAGTACCCTTTTCCAGTCTTCCAGCAGGTAAACAGCACATAATGCAGCAATAAATAATATATGATCTATACCGCCCCAATCCACAATATGCTGCCATCCCATCTGAAAATACATCACAAACTCGTTCATTACCCTATATTTGTTGCCAGTTTCAGTAATTATACAAAGGTCATTTTAAAATTTAAAATTTTTTAGGCAAGTGGGGGTATTATTATTTAAATGGTTGCTTACGGCATTGACGGTATTACATCCTTTCTATGTGAGCGTTACGGAAATAACGCACGACAAGTCCAAAAATGAGTTGCAGGTAAGTTGCCGCATCTTTGCCGATGACCTGGAAAATGCCATTAAAAAGCAGTATAAAGCGCCCCTGGATATCGTACATCCTGCCAACAGGGCGGTAACCGACAGCCTGATAGCAGGTTACCTGGCCAGACACCTGTTTGTGACCATCGACGGTAAAGCCGTACGCCTGCAATATCTTGGCTACAAGATCGAAGAAGAGGCAGCCTGGTGCTTCCTGGCTGCTGAAAAGATACCGGCCTTCAAACGCGCCCATGTCAGGAATAACATCCTGTATGACGAGCATCCTAACCAGATCAATATGATCCATGTGATCCAGAACGATGTGCGCAAAAGCACTAAACTCGATAACCCGAAAGCGGATGCTGATTTTTCCTTCTGATCCGGCTAGCGCCTGTCAATGAACTTGATAGGCTTCCTGCTGCCTTCCGGAAACTGCATTTTCATGATATCGGCCTGGGAAACGTAGCGTACCTCCGGTATCACTCTCAGTTTCGCCTGCAGGTAAGAACGGATCTTACGGTCAATGTCCTCCGTTTCCGCCACCGGCCACAGATGCAGCAGTATATCGTCTGTGCCTATTTCGTTAGAGAATACTTCCACCACAAACTCCCGTACTTCCTCCATATCATTCAGCAGGTCAAAAAGCGCAGGTGGGTATAAGGTAGTGCCCTTGTATTTGATCATCTGTTTGCGTCTGCCTATCACGGGCGATAAACGCATGGTATGCCTGCCGCAGGAACAAGGCTCGTCATAATAACGGCAGATATCCCCTGTTTTATAACGCAACAGTGGCATGCCTTCCACGCCCAGGGTGGTGATGGTTACCTCTCCGTCCTCACCAGGACCAACAGGTTGATTGTTATCGTCCAGCAGCTCTATGTACAGCAGCTCCGGGTGATGATGTCCCCCCTGCCCTGCCTTACATTCGGTAAAGGCTGTCTGCATTTCTGTGGAGGCATAGGTGGAATACAGCTTGATGTTCCACTGTTCTGTGATCTTCTTGCCCAGTACATTCAGGGAGAAGTCTACGTTACGGATATTCTCTCCGATACAAACCGCACTCTTTACGGAAGAGTCGTTGATATCGATATTGTGTTCTTTTGCAAAAGCGATCAGCTTCACAATGAAGGAAGGTACCGCTACGATGGTAGTGGGCTGTATGCGGCGGATATTCTCCCATTGCAGGGAGGGTACGCCCGGCCCAACGCGCAGCACACCGGCGCCCAGCTTACGGATGCCGTTGTAGTAAGCCATACCCGCCATAAACTGGCGGTCCAGCGTCAGCATCAGCTGGTAAATGTCATTTTCAGTACCATCTGCACAGCAGAAGGATATGTATTCATTGTAGCTGAGACGCTCCTGGTCTTTCTGTGTCAGCGCAATAATAACGGGGCGGCCCAGCGTGCCTGAAGTAGTTGTATATTCAGCGATCTTGCTTTTATCCACACATAAAAAGTCCCAGTTCTGCTCCTGCAGATGTTCTTTGGTAACGGGCGGGATCAGCCACAGATCGTTCAATGATTTAACGGTAGAAGGCTGTATACCATGGTCTGCGAACCATTGCCGGTAAAAAGGCGAAAACTCACGCAGGTACCCCAGCAGGTGCAATACTTCTTTCTCCTGGAATTGCCTGATAGCCGTTCGTGGCTGCAGTTCAATGTTAGGTATATACATGGTACTCAGTTTTCAGATCTCTATTACCACCATGGCAATAGCGGTTGCTTTCACATGGGATAAGGAAACCAGTATCTGTTTAATCTGTAATTCACTATAGCAGGACACAGCATTACCGGTCAGCTGTAGTAAGGGTTTTCCTGTTTCCTCATTCCTGATCTCTATCTCGTTGAAGTTGATCTTTCCGTGCCCCCAGCCTGTGCCCATGGCTTTCAGGAAGGCTTCCTTCGCGGCAAAGCGGGCTGCATAGGACTCAGCAGGATTGGCCTGTTGCTCACAATAAGCTATTTCATGCGGTGTAAATACCATGTCCCGGAATCCTTTTCCTTTTTCCATCTTCGCCGCAACGCGGTCTACTTCGATGATATCAGTACCGATCCCGTATATCATGTTAATTACTTTTAGCGCATTTCTCCAATTGTGTGCGGATATGATCTTCCTCTCCTTTCGTTGCTATCACTTTGGTCAATGCTGTTTTATAATAACCGGCTGCAGCTGTATACTGTTTATGCTTAAACGCATAATCGCCCGCCAGCACATAAGCATGATAGTATTCAGGATTAAGACGGATCAGTTGTTTTACATCAACTTCCTTCCCATCCATGATCTCAGCCTTCATTGCCCTGAAAGCTACGAAAGATCTATAATCCTGCGTTTGCAGGAAAGGATCTGCTGCTATGGTCTGTGTGCTGTCATAGATCTCGTGGTCATATTGCAGCCCTTTCATGTTAAACACAGAGTCCAGGTTATAAGCCACAAATTTACCCAGCTGCCAGGGGGCTGTAGATACCCATACCATCTTCTTCTTAGGCTCAAATACCACGGCATGGTGCGCGATCAGCTGATTAATCGCTCTTTCATTTCCCATGCCGATATTCTCTCCGCGCAGTCCGTAGCGGTCGCGCAGGATGTCGACTGTCTTCTGCACGGTATTCGGCCCATGCTGTTGCAGTAGTTCTGAAAGGCGGTTGAAGCGGTAACCGGAAGCAGTTTCATCTCTTTGTTTGATGTTCTTTTCTTCCTTACCCAGCGTAGCGCCCTGGAAGTGATTGGTACAGGTGATGAATTGTTCCTTAGGATCGTATATATCTATCTTCTCAGGCGTTTTCTCGATAATAGCTGCGCGATTATCTTCTGCGGAACCTACCAGGAAAGATTCTGATACGAACATCTTATGCTTGTTGGCGATAGTCCAGGCCTCATCGATGTTCTTCGCATACTGCAGTATTTCTCTTGCTACCAGCGACACAGGTGTGGCGGAACCGGTAGGAATATCACTTTTATCGGCATTGATGGTAACTGTCAGTCCTTTTTCATTCATACCTGAAGCTACGCCTGTAAAACCCGCCCAGGTCACCATCATAAAGCGGTAACCCTTTTCAGGGCGATAGAATGCTACTATCTTATCTTCTGCGAATTTATCGCCTACATAAAAATCAAAGTTGCGGCCAATGATCAGGCTACTGTCGGCAGAAGCGCCATTCCAGGTGCCGAAAGAGGTACAGGCTACAAGCGCCATATTCTGCAGGGCGTGCCCTATATCGTGTGCAGCGTGATAGTTGAGGATGCGCTCATAGTTAGAGCCGATGAAATCATATCTGTCAGATGCGGAAAAAGAGATACCATAGATCTCTTCTTTGTTTTCTTCAGCGATATTATCAGCCAGATGCCTGTTAAAGAAACCTACGAAGTAGCGGAGGAATTTCAGGTACGTTTGTGAAGGGATCATTTTTTTGATCTGGTCAGTGAAATGATCTTCCTGCCGCTGTACCAGCTCTGCTGTCAGTTTACCTTCCACTACCCCTCTTTCAAAGGGCTTTCCTTCCACATACAATTCATACAGGCCACTCTCGCTTTTGCGGAACCAGCTGTTGCCGAGGGTGTAGCTGGTACTGTCCAGCGGTTTACGCTGCCATTGAAGGGATTGTTTGTCTGCAATTGCAGGCGGGTCTATATGTGATACGCTGACTACATAAATAACCAGTATGATCAGTAGTAATACAATCGTGCCCGTTACATATAACAGCGCCTTGCCCAGTGTACGCCATCCACTCCGTTTCTTTCCCTTATTCAATGACATCTCTCTAATAGTTTATGCTGCGTTAATATCGTTAATGAGCTTTTCCATGCCCAGCAGTACCGAACTGGTGACCACTGCCGTCATCGTTACGCCCAAAATTCCATGCAAGTTCAGGTTTTGCCCGGTAAGATACAAATTAGGTAACCGGGTTGCCGCTGAGATCATTGTTTTCAGCGGATCAGCCGCATCTTTCGCAATGCCGTACATGCTGCCTTCCGGCATAGCCAGATAGTCCCTGTATGTCAGCGGTGTAGAGGAATAATAGGCATGTATACAGTTGCGGAGCCCCGGGAACTGTTTCTCCACGGCATCCAGCAGTTTCTCTGATCTTTCTTTCTTGAACGCCTGGTAGTCAGGGCACCGCACATCCGGCTGTGAGTCTGTGTTGAAAGTATTATGCCAGCGTTCCACATCTGCATAACGCATATAGGTCATGATAGACAGGTTATCGGCATACTGTTCCTTTCCTGTACCGGCAGACACAAACAGGGCATAGGTATTCGGCCAGTTATCGGAAGTATAGTTCACGCCATCCCAGGCATTATCCGAATCGTGATGATAGTAGTTATAGTTCTGGTAAGGAAAAGTACCCGGCTTCAGTACTACGTTCAGCATAAAGGTGCCTGGCGTATTCTCAAGTGTACATATCCTGGCTTTATAGGCCTGGCGCAGGCTGACGCTCTCCGTCATCTCCATGGTCTTTGCAGGATGCAGACCAGAGATGTAGTGCCTTGCAGAGACCTGTTCTCCGCTGGCCAGTACAATATGATCTACCTTGCCATCAAATTCCACGATGCGTACCACTTCTGCATTGCGGATAATATTCCCCCCATGTTCTCTGATCACTTTGTTCAGCGCACGGGATATCTGGGAACCGCCGTCCACACATTTCCAGGAACTTTCTATATAACTGTGCTGTACCAATGCGTGTACATAGAACGGCGTCTTACCCTGCTCGCCCGCGTACAGCAGATTATTACCTGCCAGTACATGCTGCAGTCGCTCATTCTTCGTAATACTGCTGATGAAATCGTGTGTATCAAGTCCCATTACTGATTCCTTCTCACGGTAGTCTCCCATCCGCAGGTTGAACAGGGGGAATTTGCTGCACACTTCCTGCATTTTTTCACAGTATGCATGCAGTGCATCTTTTTCTCCGGGAAAATCTTTCAGCAGTTGTTCTGTAAAATTATCATAGCCCTGGGCCAGCTTATATGCTTTCTGCTCATTGCCAAAATGAATATGATCAAATCCATCCATGTCCAGCTGCCGCAGCTTCATTTTGTCCGTGATGCCCAGGTAACGGAATACCTGGTGCAGGTTCTGCCCTTCACCTAGTCCGCCGATATAATGTACACCTGAATCAATAATTGCTTTGTCGCGCGAAAATGTTTGCAGACAGCCGCCTATCTGCCGGTTCTTTTCATAGAGGCAGACCTTGTAGCCATTCTTGCTGAGAATAGCGCCACAAACCAGGCTTCCCAGCCCGCTACCTATTATGATCACATCATATTGCATGTACAGGGGATAACTTTTTGATAATGAAAATTACGTTGGAGGTATATTTTGTATTGTCTATCTGTTCCATTACCGCTCCATTGGCCGTAACAATCTCCCTGATACGGGAAGAAGAGAAAAACGACAATGGCTTATCTTTCGTCTTATTGAATCCGATCAGCTTAGTAGAAAAGAATTCAGTGAGCTTCGTGCCTTCATGCCTTTCCTTCAGATCGCTGTCACCGTCACGTACGATGATCACACCATCAGGTCCCAGCTGACTGATACAGGCGGAGAGAACCTTCTCCTGTTCGGCTGGTTGCAGGTAATGCAGCACATCACTGATCACATAGGCATCATACTGTCCGAAGGCATAATTAGTCACATCTGCATGTTCAAAACTCACGTGTTCATTGCGCAGGTAACAATGCTGTGCGGTAATGATCTTCTCTTCATCGTAGTCTATTCCCTTCATTACACGTTCTTCAGACAGCCAGTGCAGCATGTAGCTCATAAAGCCGTATCCGCAGCCAATGTCGAGAATACGTCCGCGTTTAGGTAACAACTGGTCGAACAATGCGTAGTTACCTTCAAGTTTTGTTTTAATGCGCATGTACCATTCCAGTACAGGCCCTTTGTAAATATAGTTGTAGATGAGTTGTTCCCTGAAATAAGCCGGCACTTCAATTTCCTCACGCAGTTCTTCGTATTCTGCCTTGAAATAACGGCTGATCTGTTTAGTACGCGCTGTATAATTCTCTCCCCAGGAAGTATCGCCAGCTTTGATCCTTGGCAGGTACTTCACGGTGATGGTACCATCTTTCAGCAGGAAGTCATTTTTGCTCATCGTATACGCTGTACCATGCAAGACGATCGGCAGTATATCCAGCCCCATCTGTTCTGCGATGTAGAATGCGCCCTTATGGAAACGTTTGATGGAGGCATCGGGAGAACGGGTTCCTTCCGGATAAACCACGATAGAGTACCCCTCTTCCACCTTCTTTCTCAGCTTGTCGATACTACCTTCCGCTCCCTCTGCTACAGGATAATAATCGCCCATTTTCACTACAGCGCCGAATACCGGTGAGTTCCATACCCACTCACTGGTCAGCAGGATCACCTTTGGATTCAACATCGTAGACACCAGGATGTCCAGGAAAGACTGGTGATTGCTGATGATCACTGCAGGTGTTTCCATCTTCTCTCCTGCCGGATTAATGATGTTCTTTTTTACGTTACCCATGATATAGATCACGGACTTCGTATAAGCTGATAAAATCCGGTGGTATATATATTTCGCTTTCGTCTTTTTCTTAAACGGATTGAATTTCACCAGCACCCATCCTATGACTGTCAACACCAAACAACCTGAAGTAAAGTAAGCGAAGGCAAATACAGATTTCGCCCATCCATGTAAGGTCCACGGCGCTCTGCCTTTACGCGTACGGCTCGTGATCAGCCAGTTGAAGAGCAGCGGGATCATCACCTGCGAGATCAATACCACACAGCTGATACCGATGATAGAGATCAATGCGACGGAACGCAATGACGGGTGCTGCGCAAATATCATCACACCTATTCCCAGTACGGTCGTAATGGCAGAAAGGAAGATGGAAGACCGGAAGGAAGAAAGGTTTTCCTCTTTACCTGACTTATACTGCTGTAACAAGCCATCCATTGTGAAGATGCTATAGTCATCCCCCAAACCAAATATGAACGTACTGAGAATAATATTTACTATGTTGAACTTAATACCGAACAGCCCCATAATACCTAATATCCAGATCCAGCTGATAAGCATCGGAATAAAGGTGATCAGTGCTAACTCTATGCGACCGTAAGAAATCAATAGCGCAAAGAATACGAGCAAAGATGTCATCCAGGCTATACTGTTGAATTCTTTACGCAACACTTCTGCCAGCCGGTTGGCCACGTATTGTTTGTCCAGCACTGTTGTATGCTCTTGTTCTCCTAAAACTTTATATAATGCTGCTTTGCGGGCGGGATCTACTTTCAGCAGGGTAACGAGTGATACACGGCCTTTTTTCTCTGTGATAAAGTCGCCCAGGTTACCAGCGCGTAATGGCTGCAAGTCACTTTCCGGAATAGCTGTAAAGTCCTGCTGTAGCCAGTGTGCAAAGGGGGCAAATGCGGCCGCTTTATAACCCACTGCCGGTCCATGCTGCTGCAGGTAATTCACCAACTGTTGCTTCTTTTCAGGCGTCCAGTACCTGTTCCATCGCTGTATCCTTTGCTGCTGTTCCTGCCGGGACATCAGTAAAGTATTCACACCTGCGTATTTCTTTATAATACCTTGTTCCTGTAACTGGTGCACCAGTGGCAATAAACGTTCGCTGTTTTGCAATGCAACATCCAGACTAACGCCGTCGGTAACGAGATAGATGGATTGTGCAGAATAGGCATTTACCTGATTAAACTTTGCTTCTGCGGCTTTCAGTTCAGGACGCATAAAGTTCATGCGCATCATGTCGCTTTCAAATTCCACTTTTCCAGATGTGAAAAAGAAAATGACAGTAAGCAGCAGTATAGCAATTACCAGATATTTATTCTTCTCAGGTTTGTAGGCTGCCAGTTTATCGATCCAGGTATGCGTATAAGTCTTGGTTTGAGTCGTTTTCTCACCTAATACAATCCAATGTGGCAGGAATATCAGTGAAAACAATGCAGCACCTATCAGGCTGTATGCTGCAAATTGACCGACGTCGTGTAAAATAGGCGATTGTACAAATTGCAGGCAAAGAAAACCACCTACTGTTGTAAAGCTTCCTATGGTCATCGGTTCAGCCAGATCACGGATCACGTCACGGATGTCAGTGGCATGGCGATGGTGATTAAAAATATGCAGGGAATAATTTACAGCAATACCCAGTACCGCAGCCCCTACCCCCAGTGCCATTCCGGAAATACTACCCTGAACAATGGCGATAATGGCTATAGAAAACAATGCACCGAACAACACTGGCAACATGATCAGTAATGGAGCACGCTTCCTTCGGAAGAAAAATGCAATCAATACTACCAGTATTGTTATTGTAATACCAAGGGTCAGCCACACATCCTGTTTGATCTGGGTCGCATTACCCGCAGATACCGCGGCTGCTCCGAAAAAGGAAGCCTCGGTAATTGCTGTGCTTTTCTGTAGTGTATCTATTTCTGCCTGCAACCCCTTCAGAAGACCTACATTCTTTGCAGTAGCGCTCGCAGGATTGGCAGGTGTAATGAACAATAACAAATGCCGCTGATCTTTGCTCATCACAAAGCCGTCATACAGCTCGAACTGTTCATCATACTGCAGGTGCTGCAGTTTCTTAATACCCAGCCAGGACATTCCCACAGGATCGGCTGCAATAACTTTCTTCACTACCAGGCCGGCAGGTGATATCAGGGTATGATAATTATTTTCCAGTGTCTGCTGCAGCCTGTCGGGCATGATCAGCGAGTCGATCTTCTGATAGTCTTTTTCTTCCAGGAATACCGGCAGGTGTTGCTGTATCACCTGCATCAGGTCCAGCACGGCCGCGTCTTCCACCTGTGCCTGGAATTGTTTGATGTAAGGCGCATAGCGCTCGTTCACACGGGCAGTCAGCGCCTGTGCAAAAGCAGTGAGGCTGTCGGGCTGGGCGGCCTGTGTAGTATCTTTCTGAGAGATGGTGATCACCAGTTTGTCGGCAAACCGGGAATCGTTGAACACCTGCTGTAACTTATCGAGTTTTTTGTCCTGTGGCAGGATACGGGTAATATCTTCTTCCAGCTTAATACGGGATGCGAAATAACCGGCCAGGAAGAAACAGGCAATGGTACAGGTCCATAGCCAGGCCTTATGCCGGTGGAAGAAATTATATATACTTACAAATAACTTACCCATATCAATTCATACTGTACACTAGCTGACCTGTTTCACAGGATCTCTACGGAAGAGGGCCAGCAGTATATAAACGAGCAAAAATGCCAGCACACCTGCTATTATTGCCAGGGTGACAGCTCCGGTCAAATATTGAAACAAATTCTGTTTGATCATGTCAAGTGTAAGATCGCTGGTAAGCGGCGGCAGGATACTGCCGTCTGTTATCCAGATCTTTCCTGTTGCAAAACTCGCAAAGATCACAAAGGGGATCATTGGCGGCAGGCTGACATGGCAGAACATAAACACCAATGCTTTATTCAGCCGGAATAACACAGCCAATGCCAGTGCCGTCACCATCTGGAATCCCCAGATAGGTACAATACCCATAAATACGCCAAAGCCAACAGAGAGTGCCTTACGGGCATTGGTCTCTTCTTTATTCAGTACATGCTCATACCACATTATACGCCAGCTTTCAGCCTTGAACAGGAAGCGGATGAAATCGCGCGGTTTGATGTACAGGAAAGTGATCAGCACCAATACAGTATTCAGTACACTGATACGCGAAAAATCCCTGAAAGGGCGGAAATGGGACACTCTCTCCTCTGCAGGAGGATAGTATACCTTAATAGGCGCCCAGTCAATTTTAACGCCTTTCCAGGCACTGCGCACCAGCACTTCTATTTCGAACTCATACTTGGTACACCAGAAACGCATTTTGCGCATGGCATGAACAGGATATAAACGATAACCGGATTGTGTATCCGGACCTTTCAATCCTGTTTCTACATAAAACCAGAAATTGGAAAACTTGTTCGCAAAAGTGTTCTTACCGGGCATGTTTTCCTGTTGCAGGTTACGTGCGCCGATGATGATAGCCTTGCGTTCTGTTTCCAGTTTCTCCAGCAACACAGGCAGATCAGAAGCAAAATGCTGTCCGTCGGCATCCATTGTGATGACATATTCATATCCCTGGTCTACAGCGAAGCGGAAACCACGACGCAGCGCGATGCCTTTACCCTTGTTGGATATATATTCCACCCGTTGTATTTCGGGGAAAGCATCAAGTATAGTGGATGTATTGTCAGTGCTGCCATCATTTACCACAATGACATGGGTGGTATAAGAGAGTACATCCCTTAATACCGCCTCCAGCGTTTTCGCATTGTTGTAGGTTGGCACCAGTACTGCAGCTTTCTGTGCAGTAAACTGATCATGATATGTTGTAGTATCGGTCATTATGCTTCAACAAATATTCCCTGGAATTTCATAAAAGTGAGCGCCTCATATTTCAGGGATGCAGTCACTTTTATCTCCCCCTCCTGCAGTTTGTACTGAACACCTATCTCTACCTTCGGATTCGCCGTAGGATCGATCATGTTCAGGAACTTCATCTGCGACGCCTTTTTCAGCAGCACCTTCTTCTGCAGTAGTCTTTCCAGCAGTTCCTGGATGGTCTGCATCATACAAACACCCGGCACAACGGGACGGCCAGGGAAATGTCCTTCAAATACAGGATGGGCTGCATTCCACAAAACCTGGTAAGTTGCGGTTTCACCGGCAGACTGCTCCTGCTCAAGCGTGTATAGTTTTCCTGCTAACATTATTTCTGTACGCGTTGTAATGATATATTAAAAGTAAAGCCCTGGTGGCGGATAGCGATTGTATCCGGTACGCCGGCTTCATAATGTCCCAGCCATACCTTTACCACCGGCTTGCGTTTGGAAGATTTCTCAATCCTTTCCAGCCGCTCACAGGCAGTATCAGTGATATAATAGTTGTTGCCTTTTGCCGTAGGCACCACGGTGTAATGATAAGTACTGTCCTGCATGACATGCGCCCGGCTCAGATCAGGTCGCAGCAATACAAGTTCAAAATCACTACGCAGTGTTTTTACCACTGCTTTTTTATCCATCTTTGGCAGCATGTAATGTTTTACAAAACCACCATCTCTGGTAAATTCGAAATCAAAGAACTTAAAGCCCATCTCATTGGCAAATACCACCCGCAGGCTGCTGTCGGGCATCTGCTTGAAGAAAAGCAATCCGCTAAGATGATGCTGCAGTATATCCACCTGTGTGCTGTACAGGGTGTTGGCAAACTGCGGACGGAATTTCGTAATACAATTTACATCGCCACTGCTTTGCTGCAGGTTTTTATAGGCAGAGCTACAACCGGACAATAGTCCCATCAGCAGTAAACTATTTAACAGCAAAGACCGCATCGGGAATATTTACGTTCAGTTGTTTGTGCAAAAAGCTGATGCTGGTATCATCGCCACCCGCCTCATACATCTGGATCTTCGACACAGAATAATCTTTCTTGTCAACCAGGAGGTGAATGGTTTTGAAATACTGCGCCAGCGATTTATTTACCGGTGTCAGCTCCAGCAGATAAGACTGGGCATTCTCCAGGATGCGGGTATTGAAGTCGGCATTATTCACCACATTGCCCTGTACACAGTCAACCGTGATCTTGTTGATCTGTTCAAACAGTTTGTTGCCTTTGGTAGATACGCGGTTCTCTTTCTGTCCGTCCTTCGTCTTAATATCTTTTCCGTTCATCACCAGGAGATAATAGGAAGGCTGCATATATTCCATACGTACCTTATTCTCTTTCCTGAACCAGAACTTACCCTTAGATACGATCTTGTCGGATAACATGCTCAGGTTCTTCTCCTGTACAAAATCGCACTGAATGGATTGTGTAGCCTGGGAAGCCTTTGCAAACTGTTGTTTGAAAGCCGCTGCATCTGCTACCGGCTTAAAGCCCGGCTGCTGCGCCATTGTCGTTATGGCGCATGCTATACAACCCAATATCAAAAGCCATCTACGCATAAGCGGGTATGTTTAATAATTTGTCGATTCGTTCAATACGGTATCCTTCCTTTTTCAGATGTTGTATCAGCGATGGCAATGCCTGTACTGTTACTTCCATCGAGTCGTGCAGCAATAATACTGCTCCCGGTCTGATACCTTGCCTGATCCTTTCCAGCAGCTGGTCTTTATCTTTCGCCACGGTGTCGAGCGAGCGGATATTCCAGCCGATGGGCGTGTAAGTACCCTTCCTGATCGCTTTGGCGAGATTCGGATTCGTCACCCCGTATGGCGGACGGAAAAGCCTGGGTCTTTTACCTGTCACACTTTCTACTGCATCATCCACCTGTTTCATTTCAGCCAGCATTTTAGCGGAACCGAACATATCGAACCAGAAGTGATGAGAAAAGCTATGGTTTCCGATCACATGTCCTTCGGCATCTATACGACGCAATAGCGGTTCATTCCCCCCTATCCTGTTACCGATGCAAAAGAAAGCCGCGGGCGCCTGTTCTCTTTGCAGAATGTCGAGGATCTCCGGCGTATGTTGCTGCAGGGGACCATCATCGAACGTAATAGCGATCACTTTTTCTTTTGTATCGGCCGCACATACCACCGGTATATAAAAGTTCGATCCGATATTGCATGCTCCCCATACCAGCGCCGCTACATAAGGCAGCGGCAGTAACAGGAATACCCACCAGGGCAATGTCAGCCACAGGTTATGTACCAGCAGCGCGGCTGCGAGCAACACAAACAGGCCGATATTTGCAATACGGTGTGTCAGCATGCCGTTAGCAGGATCAGTGAATGATGCGTTTGTTTATGATGATTATAGATCAGGACCTTCTTAAACTGTTCCGGTGCCTGTCCTTTCAACAGCGCAGCAGCAGGCACCTGTTGTTCTGCCAGTATCCTGTTGCCCAGCCACATACCGAAGGAAGCCGCAGTAGGATATTCCCCGCAGAGATGTTTGAAAGCTGCCACCGGTTTACCGGCAAACAATGTATCCTCCACATACTCATACCATTCATCTCCGCTGGCGTCTCCGTTTCGGCCGGTAATGATCATACTCACTTCATCCGGACTGCAGTTATGCGCGGCCAGAAAAGAAGTGATTTCAGGCGAGATTTCGGCCTTACCTGCCGGTTTGTATATAGTGGTCAGTCCTGTCAGTTTAGCCTTTGTATCGGGCCCTTTTTGCGTTCCCAGCACAAAACAGGCCGCTCCCTCTCCTGCTACCGTACCATGCGTGTTGCTTTTCAGCAGCTGCTCATGGGTAACGGGCTCTTTCTTGTACAGATCGAAGCGGGAAAGGATATTGAAACTATGATTGGTCAGTTCGTCCATGGCACCTGCAAGGATGCTGGAAGAACGTCCTTCTCTCAGTATCATGATGCTGTCCAGCAAAGCACTTTCGAAAGAGAAGGCTTTGTGCACAAAAGTATTGTTGTATGCATGACAGCCCAGCATTAACGCGATCTGTCCTGCTACGGTATTATGAGTGGACTGGATGAACGCTGTGGGCGTTAACATCTCTTCCTGCTGATTGATCATTTTTGAAAGGAAAACACCGGTATCATCCAGGCAGCCATACGCAGTTCCGGTGATGATCGCATCGGGGATCTGCACGCCTGCTTCCTGCAGACTAAGCTTCGCTGCAGCCACGCCCATTTTAATAACACGGCTCATGCGGCGTATCAGCTTCACATCTATCCATTGTTTATAATCAGGCTCCCACGCCTTCAGGCGCGGCCCTTCCCAGGGCAACACCGCAGCCGGGAATGCGTTACCTGCCGCAGTCTCCTGCGGTGACACACAACCTGTTCCTTGTATATAGATGTTCATATTTTACGATTGCGCATTTTTTGAAAATACCAGGCTGGAACAGTTACCGCCAAAACCAAAAGAGTTTGACATCACGTGTTGCAGCTGCTGCCCTGCAGAGAACTTCGTAACCGGTGAAAAAGGCAACTCTTTCATCTGTTTACTGAAATTCGCGTTGGGATAGATCACACCCTCTTTCACTGCCCAGGCAGAAAAAACGGCTTCTATGCCTCCACTGGCGCCCAATGTATGCCCTGTGAAGGACTTGGTACTGCTTACCGGCGGATAATGCGGTGCAAAAAGGCGGGCAATAGCTGCACCCTCTGCCGAGTCATTATTCTGGGTCCCGGTACCATGGAGATTAATATAATCGATGTCTTCCGGCTTGATACCGCTCATGTCCAATGCTGCCTGCATGGCCAGGAAATTACCCGTGCCATCAGGGGAAGAAGCCGTCTGATGATAGGCATCGTTAGCATTGGCATAGCCACTCAAACGGCACCAGGGCTGCTTGCTGGCAGGCAGTTCTGCTGCCAGTGCATCGCTGATCAATACAACATATCCGGCGCCTTCTCCAAGATTCAACCCGGTGCGGGTGTCGTCGAAAGGACGGCAGGCGGCAGGATCAAGTATCATCAGCGTATTAAAACCATTGAGTGTAAAGCGGGTCAGCGCGTCGGTACCGCCGGCTATCACCACATCCACGAGGTTATTCCTGATCAGCCTTGACCCATACATCAATGCATTTGCACTGGAAGAACAGGCGGTGCTGATAGTCGAAATATGGTGACGGATGCCCATTGCATCGGCCACCAGCTCAGTAATGGCGCCACATTCATGATGTACCACCTGGCTCAGATGACCTTTGGAAGGGTCCTGCAGGTAGTCTGCAAAGAAGTCTTCCGTCTTGTCCATACCGCCCACTGTATTAGCGGAAACAAAGCCTACGCGGTACTGGCTGATATCTCCAAGCCCTGTACTGTTCCAGGCTTCCTGCGCGGCCACACGGCTTAGCAGGGCTGTACGGCTGATCTTTTCAGGCATACCCGTCCAGCCGGCCAGTGTAACGTTGGATGCTTTTACTTCCACTACCGGAAATGTATGGCGATGCACAGAATGCAGATACTCCATATGGGCCATACCGGGCTCCATACGTTTGAATGCCTCAAGGCATTCAGACAGGTTGTTCCCTATGCCGCAAATGACGCCACCTCCGGCAATCCATACATCACTATGCATTATTTAGCGGTTTGATGCGCGGTAATAAATTCAGCGATGGTACGCACGGAATGGAATATTTCCGGGCCCTGCTCAGGATTTGCAATACGGATACCGTAATGCTGCTGCAGCAGTACGATTATTTCCAGCGCATCGATAGAGTCCAGACCCAATCCATCCTTGAACAAAGGCTGATCATCCCCGATATCTTCAGGTTTTACTTCCTGCAGGTTCAACTGCTCTACGATCTGGGCTTTCAGCGCCGCCATCAATTTTTCCATGGTTATTATTACTGTATATTAATTTAAATACTTACTGCTTTCAGCAGATTGTCTGCATTAAATACCAATCCCCCACCGGTACGTTCTACCTTGTACAGCATCACTTCATACACTGGTCCCATTACTTCCACCCATCCACAGAGACAGGCAGCAACAGCATTTTCCAGGAACAGCTGATTGATATATCCGGCCAGGAATCCCGGATCAAATGCATCGGTGGTAAAAAAGGCATTCTCTCCTTTAAAGCCGTGACGGATGCTGATCTCCCCCATTACGATATTGGCCAGTGTGTATACAAATAATGCCGGACTGGCAATATCTTTCACTGTATCAAAATACCGCAGGTCGGTGTCGAGACTGGCGCTTTTGTTAGCCAGTATCAGGCCCACACTTTCAGGCGGGTAACTGCTCAGCGGGGCATCTTTCAGCAGTATTTCTGCTGCCAGCCACCCCAGCTTGCTCAGCGGGTCCATTTTGTGGAACTTAGGATACTGACCGGAAAACTGATCATATCCTGACCGCAGGAAATCCTGCAATTCCAGGTCCTGCGACGTTTCCCACAACAGTGCTCCATCCCTGTATATCCGGTTGTTCCGGATCACACAACTTCCTGTTATATATGCCTCGCCGTTATACAAGCTATTGGTCCTGTTTTATAATTTCTGTTAATTCGATGGTACGCGCTAAACGTTTCAGTGCTGTATCATGATGCTGCACGAAAGGATTGCTCATGTCCCATACATATCCTGCCAGTACTGAACAGATCTGATTTTTCACTTCCGGACGCTGCTCTTCAGAGAAGAAGATCTTGTCGAGGGTACCCTCATACCAGGCCATTACATAAGAGCGGAAGGTATTCACACCCTGCATGGTAGGCGCCATATATTCCTTATCCCAGTCAACCGCTTCCCCTTTCAGCTTACGGATCACCAGTTTAGCGGCAGTCTGCGCGGAAACACAGGCCAAAGTTACGCCAGATGAGAAAATAGGGTCCAGAAATTCTGTTACGTTGCCTGTCAGCACAAAACCTTCTCCATAGAACTTATCTGTGGTAGCGGACCATGACTCTAGGATGCGAGGTTCAAACACCAGTTCCACATCACGGAAACGCTCTCTCGTATAAGGTTCAGCTTCCAGCAAAGCACGGTATTGCTGCTCCGGTGTACCCGGATAAGCTGCAAAAAACGAAGGATCGCCTACAAAACCGAGAGAAGTCACGCCGGTGGAGAATGGAATGATCCAGATCCAGGTACCCGGCTTGTGTACCACTGCTGTAATTCGGTTAGGCTCGTCTGCCATGGAACGGCGTACGTCCACTGTATGTGCAAACAAGGCCTTACGCGGCTGCAGGTTTGAACTTTTTTCCAGGTTGAACAGACGGGGTATAACCCTGCCATATCCGCTGCCGTCTACGATGAAACGGGCAGCTATTTCACTTTTATTACCGTGTATATCTTCTACTGTTGTTACAGAGTCTGATCCGTTGAAGCGGATGGCGGTCACCGTCGTTTCATAACATACAGGTACGCCCATTGACTCCACAGTATCTGCAAGTGTCTTGTCAAAGTCAGCCCGGGTCACCTGCCAGGTCCAGTTCCAGCCTGGTGTATGTTGTTCTTTAAAGGTAAAGTCGCATACGCTGTTGCCTTTCACGAACTTGGCGCCATACTTTTCCTGGAACCCTTTGGCCTTAATGGCATCGATAAAACCGGCTTCTTCCAGCGCTTCCATACTACGTGGCAGCAGGCTTTCACCTATCACAAAGCGGGGGAATTTCAGCTTTTCCACTATTTTCACAGAATAACCTGCCTGGTGGATAATGGATGCCGCCACTGTTCCGGAAGGGCCCGCACCTATCACTAATACGTCTACCTTTTCTGTTGTCATAGATATGTTTTATGGAGTGGTATTATGGAGACTATTTTCTTTTACATTTTAACAGTGTGTAGCTAAGTCCCATCTGGTTATTCTCTTCAACTATCTGTAGGCCCGCATCTTCAATACATTTAAAGAAATCGTCTGTATGATACATCTGGCTGTTACCATTTGCCATAGCGGTAAAATACAATGACGTCTGCTGGAGGCAGAAAGCGGCCGATTTAAATGGCTGCCTGTTCCAGAACGGCTCCAGGATAAAGATGGTACCATTCTCTGTCAGCGCTTCACGGCAGCGTTTCAGGATGGAAACGATCTGCTCTTCTGAGAAGCAATCCAGGAACTGGCTCATCCAGATAGCATCAAATCCGGATGGGAAAGGCAGGCTTTCATCCAGGATGTTGGCTTCATGGAAAGTCACACGGTCAGCTACGCCAGCTTCTTTTGTTCGTTGCTGCGCGATGGCGATCTCTCCCGGCAGGTCAAACATGGTCACTTTTACGTCCGGATCGTAGGCGGTTACAGCCAGTGTCCATTTCCCGGTATTACCACCGATATCCAGCAGTGTACGCGGTTTATTTTCAAATACGATCGGCAGTGCCTGTGGGAATGCCAGATCGGAATAGTAATGATCGAAATCAAACCAGCTCTTGCCTATTTCCGGCGGCAGTAGTGGCAATCCGGGATAGATCGTTTCCCAGGGGCCCAGCTCCTTTAATCCGGCAGGTCTTCCTTCCCTTAAACTATCCTGCAGGTGGTCCATACCACGGTAGCAGATGTCCTGCGAGAAGTTCATGTTAATGCGGGTCAGCTTATCATGCAGGATAAAATAACCTGTCTTTGTCAGAATGTATCGTTTATCATTCACAATAAGCAGTTCGATACCGAGGCCCGCTTCCAGCAGTACGCGTACGGCATAACGGGAGAGCGATACCTTTTCCAGTACTTCTTCAATGGTCAGTCCCTTTTGTCCGGCGTCACTGATAGCCTGCAGGATGCCCATATCACGCAGGGCACGGGTAGCCTGAAATGCTATCGGCGCAAAAGCCAGTCTCAATGCTGCTTCCTGCGCCTGTAGTGCTGTTTTCGTTTCTTTAGTAAAAAACTCCATTCTGAATTAAGATTAGATTATTTCGAAAATATCATGGCTGCATTACAACCGCCAAAACCGGATACCGTCTTTAGAAAATGTTGCATAGGCTTGCTACTCAGCTGGCTGCTCACCATTACCGGGTGAGGTACGCCCAGGGACTGGAATCCCAATGTGGGAATGACCAGTTGTTGCTGTAGTGCATGCATGCCTATCACGGCTTCAATCAATCCTGCCGCACCTAATGTATGCCCATAATAGCCTTTAAGGCTGTTCACAGGCACGTCCAGCAGTCCTGCCAGGTGGAGCGCCTTCGATTCCATTTCATCATTGTACAGCGTTGCAGTACCATGTGCGGAAACAAAACCGATATCTGCAGGCGTCAGCCCTGAACCCTTCATCGCCTGTTGCATGGCTGTACTCAGCTCTGCCCCGGTACGGGAAGGCCCGGAAATGTGGTTAGCGTCGTTACTCACTGCTCCTGCTCCTACACGAATGGAAGCAGGAGTAATGTATGCTTCATTGCTGGTCAGTATCACAGTAGCTGCTCCTTCCCCTAATGTCACTCCTTTACGGTTGGCGTCAAAAGGCCGGCATGGCTCGCTGCTGACGGCCTGGAAAGACTGGAAGCCAGATAATACGAACCTGGTCACCACATCTGCCCCGGTCACTACCGCATGGTCATAACGGCCGGAAAGGATCAGCCTTCTGGCTGTTAAAATAGCCAGCAAGCCTGAGATGCAGGCGTTGCTGACTACAATCGGATCTTCTGTATAATTAAAATACTGTGCTACTTTTTTTGCAGTATGGAACAGTTCCATTTCCTGCAAGGGCGCATTGGCAGGATCTTCCTGCTGCTCCAGCAGCTCAATGTTCCCTTTCGTGGTAGATACAATGAAAGCGGTACGGCCATCTGTAATGTCAATGGATGTTCTGTCCAGTGCATTCTGCACGGATAACATCAACAGTTGTTCGAACTTTGTATACTGTTCCAGGCTTTCTTCATTCCAGCTTTTCTCCAGCTGGTCGGGAGCCATCATTGCCGCATAAAACGGCGCCGCCGACATGGCGGGATCGTCATGCAGGCGGATGCCGCTCAGGCCATTCCTTACATTTACAAAGTTCTCCTCGGTTGTTCTGCCCAGTGGCGACAGGATATTATCTGCCACTACATACACACTTTTCATCTTTTCACATTATTAGGAGCAATGATCTGCCCATACTGTGCTTTCCATTTTTCAAAAAACGGAGGGATGGTCAGCTGCAGCGAAGACGTAGCTACATCCAGGAATACCTGGAGGGAACTCCCATCGGCTACCAGCTCACCGGTTACAAAATTGTACAGTTTGTATTCAAACCTGATCTTTGCAGCGGCAGTATTCACATAAGTGGTTTCCACAACTACACGGTCTCCGTATCTCAGTGAACGCTTGTAATTGCATTGTACATTCACAACAGGTACGGTATACCCTTCTTTATAAATATCGAGATAACGTAGCCCGTATTTTTCACCGAAAGCCTCTCTCCCATCTTCAAAATAGCGAATATAGTGTCCATGCCATACTATTCCCAGCGGATCGGCTTCATTGAACTTCACAAGTATATTCGCGCTCTCGGTCAATACAGGACTCATCATTTTATTTTTCCGGATTAATTACAGCAGGCTGGCATGGCTTTTCACAGCTGCCACCCGTGTTTCAGCAGTAGCTGCAGATTTGCTCTTCCACTCTTTATATTTTCCATGATCGATGGAATTCAGCACTTTGTAGATGGTATAAGCCCAGTAGTTACGGAAACCAAAGCCCTGTGCCTTACCAGTGAAACGTTCTGTCAGCAGTACTTTTTTGCTGGAAAGATCTATCAGTGTAGCGTATATGTAAGCTTCCTTATTTGTCTTACTCATACCATCCATAATAAATACCAGTCCGATACCTTTCTGGCCATGGAGATCGTATTTCTTCACATGCTTATCAATGTCTGCAGCTGTCAATCCTTTTTCCAGGTCAGCAACACCATTGGCCTTGATGGTAGCAGGATTCACTCCTTCATTGAGTTTCTGTACCGCTTCCAGGAAGTTGCTCACACTGGTCCTTTTGAAGGTACCGGCAATGTCATACTTCTTGGATTCTGTAACGATCACGTTGTTGATCGGCTCGAATTTGCTCACAATTTCCGCGGCAGTTGCTGTTTCTCCCTCTACTTTGGTGGCAGAGAAATCAACACCGAGGTAAGTCAATGGGGTGGATTCATTGCTGAAAAATTCTTTCAGGGTCTGTGCATAGCTGCTTCCGGCAGACAAACACACAAATACTAAAGCAAAACTTGCCAGCAGGCATTTCTTTAAGGTGGTCATTACAAATGGATTTTATGGGTTTATGAAAATTTTCAATTCACATTGCGCCATTACTTTTCCGTTCAGGGTCACTTTGGCCGCTACCATGGTAGCGTTAAACACCTGACTCTGTATCTCTGTAGTAGTCTCGATAAAGGAGCCGGCGGGAGGGAATTCAAACACTTCAAAGTCTTTCACGGCGCCAATGAAGCCGATAGGAACAGGCGTATTTTCCTGCTGGGCCACATACCCTACGCGGGCGGCTGCAGTCTGTGCCATGTTCTCCAGCAGTCCGGGTGATTTCAGCACGCCATCTTCCACAAAAAGATTATCGGCTGCGATCTGCAGGCCGGTGCGGGTGATGTTGTCTTTTACTTCCAATATGCCGCTGATCATTACTATCGGTGTACGTTGCGGTATATATGCTGTAACGTTGTCGGTGTGGATGAACATAAAATCTGCTTATTTATCTTCCGGTATTTCCCAAAAATCGTAATAGTTAAACCATTGTTCAGGATATTTCTTCACCATGACTTCCAGTTCCTGAACAAAATCCTGAACGGCAGTTTCTACGCCCTGCCTGCGGCGGCCATGATATTCTCTTGGCGGAGTTGCATATAAGTGGTAATGACTGCTGGTTTCCTTAAAAGCAAATACAAGCGATACCGGCACCCTGAATGTAGCTGCCAGCAGGAAAGGTCCTGCCGGAAAGCGGGCATCCGCTCCCAGAAAAGGTGCGGCTACCGTTTTATTACCCTTCAGAAACCTGTCTGCATGCATACACACCAGTTCCTGGTTGCTCAGCGCTTCATTAATAGCGTAAATGTGCGATAAATCATCCTTAATAACAATAATATTCACATTACGTTCGCCCGTCACGGATGACAAATACTTTTTGATACGCTCATGCTCGCCATCAAACATGACAATGTTAATGCGCGTTTCCAGGCGCTGGAACAGGTGCCCGGCCACTTCCCAGTTACCCAGGTGGGCACTGAGCATGATGCCTCCCTTGCCGGCGGCAGTAATTTCCCGGAGGTAATGTTCTCCCTCAAATTCGAAGGTGAACCTGTTCCTGATGCCGGACATTACAACGACCTTGTCGATCAGCACCTGACCGAATACATAATAGTTCCGGTATACGCTGACCAATGACCGCCACCAGCCATATCCTACCCTGGTATGAAAATATTGAAAAATGGGGCGTGAAGAGCTGTAGGAAAACAGAAAATAATATGCGGCTACAAACCTTAGTAATACATAAGCAGGCAGTACGCCCCCATAACGCAATGTCCCGATAAAAATACTGTACCCCAGCTTATTTCCCTTGGATTTCCCCTCCCAGGAAGGCATTATACCAGTTCTTTTTGTTTGATACGATCAGCCACGTAGTCGTAAAAATCCTGGAAAGTGGCTATTCTCTGAAAATCTTCCGGATTTACCTTAAATCCGAAGTTGTTTTCAATTACAACTACCAGGTCAATGTAGTCAAGGCTATCCAGATCAAGGGTAGACTTCAGGTTGGCATCAGGCGTTATCTTGTTTCCATCCGCTTCAAATTCCTCTACCAGGAATGCATTTGTGATTTGTATGATTTCTTGTTTGTCCATATCAGTGTAACTCTAGGATATAGGTTGATCTATATTCGTGATTATTCAGAATTAAAAAGTTCGCTTAGATTGGCTGTTAATCCGGGCCTATGTTCCTTATAATTTTACTTCTAATGATAGTTTAGCTGATCAACCTTTCTTGCATTCGTTTTTTAGTCCCTCAAAGGTATAAATATCCGGGCAGATATTACATATCGCCTCTTTTGTGGTGTTAAAGTGTTGACAGTTAACTATTTACTTCGTCCATTTCCTGACTATCAGGGAAGAATTAGTTCCCCCAAAGCCAAAAGAATTAGACAAAAATATATTAAAATCTTTATTAATGGTGGTATTGTTGATATTTAATCTGGCTGCTGCTCCATCGGGGTTCTCCAGGTTAATATTCGGTGCAATAAAACCATTCTGCATCATCAGCATGGAATAAACGATTTCACTCGCTCCCGCCATCCAGCATTCATGTCCTGTCATCGATTTGGTAGAGCTGACATACGGTCTTGATCCACCGAACACCTGGTCGATCGCTGCTGCTTCACTTGCATCTCCTGCCGGCGTACTGGTAGCGTGTGCATTGATATATTCAATGTCTTTTGCCTGCAGCCCTGCATCCTGTAAAGCGATCTGCAGTGAACGCACGGGTCCGTCTATTGTGGGGTTGGAGATATGCGCTCCGTTGGAAGAGAATCCATAACCAATTACCTCAGCAAGGATATTTGCTCCCCTGCGCTGGGCCGATTCCAGGCTTTCCAGGATCACGGTAGCCGCGCCGCCACTGGGCACCAGGCCATCACGGTCACGATCGAACGGACGGCTGGCTTTTTCAGGCTCATTCTCTCTTACAGAGAACGCTGCAATGGCATCGAAGTTACCCATAGAGTAAATGTTGATCTCCTGGGCGCCACCACAAACCACACAATCCTGCATACCGTTGCGGATAAACATATAGCCCAGACCGATAGCGTGGGAGCCGCTTGCACAGGCCGCACTCACGCTGAAGTTAATCCCTCTCAGCTTAAAGATGGTGGCAAGGTTCATGTTCACGGTAGAGTTCATGGTCTGGAACACAGAGCCGGAACCTACCAGCATGGTATCCTTCTTCTCCCGCATAATATCGGTAGCTTCTATCACAGGCTTGGAGGAGCTGTCGTTACCGAACAGCAATCCTACTTCCGTATTTTCTATATAATCCGGATCTATTTTGGCCTGCTCCAGCGCTTCACGGGTACTCATAAAAGCGAATTCCGCCTGCTCCGGCATCATCATGCGGGCACGGCGGTCAAGCACTCCTTTCAGGTCGGGACGGTCTACATAACCGGTTAAACCCGAACGGTATCCGAAAGCCTTCCTGGCAGGGTCCAGAATAATACCGGATTTCCCTTTATATAAAGAATCACGTACCTCCTCCAGGTTCTTACCTATACAGGAATAAACGCCCAATCCTGTGATCACCACTCTGTTCATATAAATCAATTTGGACCAGGAACATAAGATCAGACATCAGCTTCCTGATACCTTCCTTCACCTCCTGGTTATAATCATGTGTATAGTCCTCCGTTAATAGATAACACCTCTCCTGTAATGTAGGAGGATGCTGAAGAAGCAAAAAATGCAACAGCTTCCGCTACTTCTTCCGGCGTACCAAAACGGTTCATAGGTACCTGTGCAGCCAGTTCTTTCTCGTTCAGCTCAGCCGTCATATCGGTTTTGATAAAACCCGGGGCTACAGCGTTCACTGTTACGCCGCGTTTAGCTACTTCCTGGGCCAGCGCTTTGGTGGCACCTATCACCCCTGCTTTGGCTGCAGAGTAATTTGTCTGACCGGGCAGACCTTTAATACCCGACAGGGATACAATGTTGATGATGCGTCCGTAACGTTTCATCAGCATATTGTTCAGCACCTGTTTTGTGACGTTAAAGAAGCCATCCAGACTAATGTTCAGCACATTCCTCCACTGGTCGCTGTTCATCCAGAAAAGCAGGTTATCTTCACGGATACCGGCATTATTCACCAATACCTGGATCTGTTTCTCTTTGTTGTTCTCTACCCAGCCGCCTAACACAGCCTGTACCTCCTCATTATTACCGACATTGAACTGCAGCAATTCTCCATCGCTCCCTTTGGCTCTTACCGCTTCCAGCGTTTCAATGGCCGCAGCTTCATTGCCCTTATAATTGATAATTACATGGTACCCCAACTCGGCCATCTTCACACATATCGCCCGTCCTATACCCCTGGAGCCACCCGTTATTAAAGCACATTTCATCCGATAATTGTTTTAGTAGGTTACCATGCTATTTCAGGATCATGCTGTAACAGGTATTCCTTGATCTTTTTAGCGTCTTTATACTTAGGACTGTCCTCAATAAATTTAGGAAAAATTGCCCTTACTTCACTGTATATGCGATGTGAGAAGGATGACAGTTTCGCATGACAGTTGAGGTAGTCAACCGCCTGCAACATCGTCATTACCTGTATGGCCAGTACCTCGTACGCATTCTCAATAACACGGTTGGTCATCAACGCTGCATTACATCCCATGCTCACAATATCCTGATTGTCGTTATTGTTGGGAATGCTATGCACATACATCGGGAAGGATAGTGTCTGGTTCTCAGCCACAGTTGATGTAGCGGTAAACTGAATACCCTGCATACCGAAGTTCAGTCCCAGTTTGCCGAGGTTCATGAATGGCGGGAACTTGTGGTTCAGCTTTTCGTTCATCAGGTAGTTCAACTGTCTTTCAGACAGCATGGACAGCTTGGTGATCGCGATCTTTACCTTGTCCATTTCCAGGGAGATATAGTCGCCATGGAAGTTACCACCATGGAATACATTCTCCTGGTGATGGTCTACCACGGGGTTGTCACTTACAGAGTTCAGTTCCTGCACAACGATCTTTTCAGCTGCTACCAGCGTATCGTAGATAGGGCCTAACACCTGTGGTACACAGCGCAGGGAATAATATTCCTGCACTTTATCTTTAAAGATCTCTTCTTCCAGTTCTTTATAGAAATGGTCAGGACGGTGCCTGATCATCTTACTATCTTTCAGGATGTTGCGCATAGCGGCCGCCACCTTATTCTGTCCTTCGTGAAGCTTTACAGCATTCAGTTCTTTGGAAAGATGGTCATCAAACGCTTCTACAACTTCATTGATCATGGCCGAGAGGATGCAGCTCCAACCCAACAGTTTCTTGGCTTCGATGATATTCACCAGGCCAACACCGGTCATAGCGGAAGTACCGTTAATAACAGCCAGACCTTCACGGATGTGCACACCCATTGGCTTGATACCTAACTGGGCAAATACTTCGGCTGTTGGACGCAGTACGTCCTCATATACCACTTCACCCTCACCTATCAGTATCAGTGCCAGATGGGCCAGCTGTACCAGGTCGCCGCTGGCGCCTACGCCACCGTGCTCGTATATACAAGGATAAACGTTCTTATTGATCAGATCGCGGAGCAGGATCACCACTTCCGGGTGTACACCGGAATGCGCCTGCATGAAGCTGCTGAGGCGCGCTATCATGAGGCCTTTTGTTAACAGCGGCGGCATGTATTTGCCAGCTCCTGAACTATGGCTGCGGATAAGATTGTACTGTAACTGATGTGTATCGCTCTCACTGATGCGATATTGTGCCATGGGGCCGAAGCCGGTATTGATGCCATAAATCAGCTTCTTGGAGGCAAATTTCTTTAAAAACTCAAAGTTGTGCGTTACTTGCTGTAAAGCGGCTTCATCCAGGCTCAACTCTTCCCCGTTAAACAACACGCGGTACACTTCGTCCAGTGAAAGCACCTTACTCCCTAAAACAACCATTATTTTAAATTAAATTATTTGATTATGTAAAAAAGTGCTCAAAATTAGCAAAAAACAATTACGAATCACAAATGGAGACCTACGTAATTTATCGGTATGATAATCATACGCATCTGCCATTTACAATTCGTAATCAGACCAGTCCTTTACCCCATTCGGGTCAGCCTTCCTCTATCGCATCTTCCGGCGCTTCCACCAGTACTTTATCGATACGGTGGGCGTCCATATCTACAATTTCAAAGGTGAAACCCCGCCACTCAAATTTTTCTCCGATCTTCGGGATATGCTCCTGATGGTGCAGGATAAAGCCGGCCATAGTATCAAATTCCTGTTCAAATTCTGCCATCCAGTCTTCCTTGTCAAATCTGGCGAGAAAGTCATAGAAAGGGATCTGCCCATCCACCAGGTAGGAACCATCATCCCGGCGCACTATTTCATAGTCGTCATCCTGACCGGTTTCCGGCATGTCTCCTACAATGGCTTCCAGTATATCATTCAGGGTGATCATTCCCAGGAAAGTACCATATTCATCTACTATAAACGCAGCATGACTCTGTGTTTCCTTGAACTTCTCCAGTACCTGGTAAGCAGAGTTATTCTCTGGTACGAACAGGGGCTTTTTCATAATGCGGGCCAGTTCATGACCTGTGTCGGCCGCCGCAGTATAAAGGTCCTTGATGGTAATAATACCGAGAATATTGTCAATAACGTCATCGCATACCGGGTATACGGAGTGCGGACTATCCATGATCTTGCTACGGATGACCGGTTTAGGGTCATTGATGTCCAGGTATACGATATCCGTGCGGTGTGTCATGAGGGAGGTGATGTTACGGTCTCCCAGGTGAAATACCCTTTCGATGATCTCCTGCTCGGTCTCCTCAATAGCGCCTGTAGTAGTGCCTTCGCTGATCAGCGCTTTGATCTCTTCTTCCGTGACATTGTTGTCGGTGTTGGGTTTCAGATTAAAGATATTCACCAACATGTTGGTAAATATGGTCAACAGCCAGATGAACGGATAGGTGATCATAGACACCCATTTCATAGGCGCTGCTGTTTGCCGGGCAATGGCTTCCGGACGAAGGATGCCCAGGCGTTTGGGCACCAGCTCTCCCAGTACAAGCGTAAAGTAGGTGACCACTACCACGATAATGGTAATGGCAATACCATCGCTATAGGAACTTAACTGTGGATAACCGGAAATATATTCAACCAGGCGTGGTTTCAGGCTGATTCCTGATAATATACCTATTAAAATGCTGATAAGTGTGATTCCGACCTGGACAGTGGAGAGAAACCTGTCCGGATTGCTGGCCAGTTTGAGCGCAGCTTTTGCCTTTTCATCCCCTTTATTAGCCAGATATTCCAGCCTTGCTTTACGTGCATATTCCATGGCGACCTCTGACATTGAGAATAAGCCATTTAGCAAAATGAGGATGAGGATAATGACGACGACTTCCATGTTTAAAAGGCTAAAAATAAAGAATTATTCAAATATTAAGGTAAGAAATGCTAAAAGCAGCCCTGCCGCTATTGCAATTACTTTACGATAGCTCAATTCATGGTGTTTAGTGCCGCTTTCGTAAAAAATAGTGGTAGAAATGTGCAGAAATGCGCCTATCACTAGTGCCACGATGTAAGCTGTAATATTGGATATATACGCAGAATGTTGCCCCAGTACAGATGCCAGCAGCGCCGCAACAGGCGTAACGAGTGAAAAAATGATCAGGATACGCCAGAGTCTTCCTCCCTGTTGATGCGCGTGCATCATTACGGTGATCAGTGTAAACGCCTCCGGCAGCTTATGCGCAGCTACCCCTATGACCAGCGAGGCCAGGGCCGCCCGGTCCTCAAACTGAAAGCCCAGCGGAATACCTTCCATAAAGGCATGGATTGATAGTCCCAGCAGCAGGGGAAAAATGTGTACGTGGTGGTGACCATCTTTCGGAATGTGGGTATGCCCGTGTTCCGTTCCATGGGATAATGCCTGCAGGGCTACCTGCAGGAAAAAACCCAGTACGATATAGATACCGGCTTTATGTCCCAGTTCATGATACACTTCCGGCAACAGATGCATGATAGTGACCCCAAACAGACAGGCGCCGGTAAATGCCAGCATATAGATCGGAAAGTTGGGGGTTACCCTTCTTACCATCATGGGAATTAAACCGCCGCCAAACGTGGCCAGTAAAATAACTAAAAGAAAGATCCAGTTCATGTTGTTAATTCAGGTTCCAGTCTGATACGCCGCTGAAAGAAACCGGCACTTAAGGTACCGATCATGATACCCAGTACACCGCCTCCTATCACATCCAGCGGGTAATGGACGCCTACATATACCTGTGCATAACAGACTGCCAGCGCCCAGACAAAAAACAGAGAGGCATATAATTTTGAGATATGCCTGAAAGTGAGGAAACAAAAAGTGCTCAGTGCAAAATGATTGGCTGCATGGGAAGAGGTAAAACTACCGCTGCCAGGACAATATACGACCAATACTCTTACAAAATGCTGCATCAGCGGGTCCCGGCATGGTCTTATTCTCCCCACAAGCTCTTTGATATGCAAGCTCGACTGATCAGCGAGACCAAAAGTGACCAGGAAAAAGACTATCCACCAGAACCCTTTCCAACCGTAGTTGATCGTTACAAACAACAGCAGAAAAAGGTACACCGGCGCCCATACATATGGCTCCCTTAACCAGGGTATGATAGCATCCAGCACGGAATTCCGCCACACGTTATTAATATAGAAAAAGAGTTTGTAGTCCAGTCTAAGCAGTCTTTCCAGCATGGCTATTGTTTTGTAGCAATGATGATCAGTCTTGGCGAATGCTGTTCATCGTAACTATTGAAATGATAGTCTCCAAAGATATCTGTTATTTGTAAACCCTGATGGGCGAACATTTCCTGAAAATCGTGGAGGGTAAAGGCACTTACATTCTCGGTAAATGTGGTCCGGTATAAGCGGGAACGGTCCAGGATGTTGATCTGCTTCTGGAATTTTCCATCATTTACCTCCCGGGCAATATCGAACACCACCTCGCCTTTCTCTTTCACTTCAAAAGGCACCAGATTAGCTTCGACATATGGACTGTTCAGGTAGTCCAGCACCAGGCAGCCTCCCGGTTTCAGGGCATTCCGCATAGTACGTAATGCATTCTCGTTCTCCCTTTCCGTATCAAAATAACCAAAGCTGGTAAAAAAGTTAAATACAAAATCAAAATAGTTCACCCTGAAAGGCAGACGCATATCATGCTGGTAAAAGCTGAGATGATCATTTTCCAGCTTTTGGGCAATGTTGATGCTGCGGATGGAAAGGTCGATACCTGTGACCGTATATCCTTTTGATGCCAGGTAACTGGAATGGCGACCGGTGCCACAGGCTACATCCAGCATGGTGGCATTAGCAGTCGGACGCAGATAGTTCAACAGCTTGTCTATAAAAGTTGCCGCTTCTGCATTATCCCTGTTATCGTACAACAGGTGATAGTAAGGAGAATTGAACCAATCTTTAAACCATTGTTTTTGTATTTCCACTGCTAACTCATTAAAAACTTCCATGATCAGATGAACGCCCCAAAGCTCTATTTTTTATTATTAAACATCAAATATCGGGTGCTTTCGTAAAATGCCCGCGTTAAATTATCGAGCGCTTTTGCCGTATCCGGATATTGTGCACTCACATTTTTCAGCGGGTCTCCCTGCATATCATACAGATAGGCTGCCTGGGTCTTCGTATTGATCTCATACATATAGCGTTCCCCTATCATAGATATATACCCCTGGAGGTTTTTGGCATAGCTGGCAAAAGCATACCTGCTTGTCTGCGCAGTATCCAGCATATCCTGTCCCAGCGTATAGTTCTTCACCGGCATACCCACCAGTTTCGCCATTGTCGGATAAATATCTACCAGGCTGACCGCATAATTGATCACCTGGGGCTTTACCAGTGCCGGGGCATAGATAAAGCAGGCGGAATGTACTGATCCGCTGACCAGTTCATACTCCGGGGTAGGCATAAAATGGTAAGGATTCAGGGTACAGTTATGGTCTCCGAACATGATAAAAATGGTATTGTCCAGGTATCCTCCTTTTTTTGCCAGATCGATGAGATGCCCTATGTTATAATCCTCATAACGGATAGCATTCAACTGATCTATGGAAACGAATCCTGATTTTTTAAACTGCTCTTTATCAATATCCCGGGCGCTTATCCTTTTAAAACCGCCGCCCCCATTTGTGGTCGTATATGGAGGATGATTGTCTGCCAGCTGCAGGAATGCCACAAATGGCTGTTGCCGTTTGCCGGCGTCCCTGAATATTTCGTCTGCCTCTGTGATCAGATCGTAGTCAGATACGCCCCATACATCCGCTTTAGGCGATTTAAAATAGCCTTCTTCGTAGATCTTCACCCCTTCCACGTTATTCGTGAATACGGCCCTGATATTGGCCCAGTTGGTATTTCCTCCCAACAGGTAGTATTTCTCATACCCCTTGAACTGGTCCAATACCACCCGCTGGTCGATCATCTTTGGATGACGGGACGCAGTTTTTGTCAGACTGATATCAGGCAGGCCGGTAGTCACCCCGTACACCGTTCTGGCCGTACTGACGGCAGGTACATAGAAGTTGCGGAAAAGGATCCCGCTGTCGGCCAGCCTTTGCATATTGGGCGTAGGCTGCATCGGGTTATTGTGCATACTGGTAACGGCCGCTCCGGTCGATTCCAGCATGACCAGTATCACGTTCATTTTCTTTTTGTCTGCGCCGGGGATCTCACGCAGGAAGTTGAGTTTTTCCACATCCGGTTGCTGTACTCCCAGGTATCGCGCCATCACAGGATAAAGCTCTCTCGTCTTGTTTATGTCATAGGTGTCCGTTTTACCGGATATGTTAGCAACAAAGTACAGCACAGGGTTCAGCGCCAGACTGGTCACCCCGTTATCCCTGGTGAACATGGCCTGGCTCCAGCGTAGCGGGAAGTAGGCTATACTGGCATAAATACCGGCAGCAAACACGATGACCATAGAGAACAGCCAGCCACTGTATTTCCAGTTGCTGAGTTTCACAGCCGGTTCATGCGCCAGTCGGCGATAGGAACGGATAAACTGGTACGAAATCAGGAACAGGAACAGTCCGATGCCCACCATTGTGCGTACAACCGGATAGCTCTGCCACAACATCCTGGCATTGTCAGCCCGTTCTCCTGCTGCCAGGAAACGGGTAATGGTAGGGTCCATGCGCAGGCCCAGGTAAGCATAATGTCCCAGGTCGAACACATAGCCGAACGTCAGCACCAGGTAGACCAGGAAGAGATAGACAAAAACCGGCTTTCTGATGGCCGGTTTTGTAAAGAAGCTATTTCTGAAAATGAAAGCAATCAGCAATAAGGGAACGGTCAGGATCAGGGCTAGTCGCATATCGAATCTCAGCCCCAGCGTCCAGGCCTTCAGGATGGCCCCGCTATCCGTAACGGTAGTTTTAAAGAAAAACAGAAAGAAAACCAGACGAAAAACGACCATGAAGAGATATAGGAATAAGGCCTGGATAATCACATATCGAATATACCGGGGTATACTCTTCCATAAATATTTCATGTAAACGTAGCTGTTGATTAATTTGACATGCAAAAGTATGCTAAACTGTGGCATTAATGAAAAACGGTGTAAAGTTTCCTAACCCCTATATAAATGGCCCACATTAAAACTATAACACATCTATATAATTAATATTTAATTAGAAAGGAGCGCTATATGTTTAATTCATTTGTCTATTGCTGATTGTAATTTTATATTTGCCCTTCCTTTAAAAATTGAAATTCGTGGCACTGATCAAATCGATTTCTGGCATTCGCGGAACCATCGGGGGCAAACCTGGAGAAGGACTCTCACCTCTCGATGTTGTAAAGTTCACAGCAGCATTCGGCACATGGCTCATCAAACAATCCGACAACAGGAAAGTAGTAATAGGACGGGACGGACGCATTTCAGGTGAAATGGTGAAACAACTCGTAGTTGCTACGCTCAACGGATTGGGCCTGGATGTTGTGGATCTTGACCTCTCTACCACGCCTACAGTTGAAGTAGCTGTAAAGGCAGAGCAGGCCGCAGGTGGTATCATCCTTACGGCGAGCCACAACCCCAAAGAATGGAACGCCCTGAAGCTGTTGAACAGTGAAGGCGAATTCATATCCGGCGATGATGGAGCGATCGTACTCGATCTGGCTGCACGCGAAGATTTCACCTTTGCAGATGTCAATAAACTTGGCACTTACAGAAAAGATGACAGTTACCTGCAGAAACACATCGATATGGTTGTGAACTATCCCCTGGTGGATGTTCCCGCTATCAAAGCCCGCAACTTTAAAGTGGTGGTGGACGCTGTCAACTCTACCGGCGCTATCTTCATTCCTGCCCTGCTGAAGGCATTGGGAGTAGAAGAGGTGACCGTATTGTTCGATGAAGTGAATGGCCGTTTCAGTCATAATCCGGAGCCACTGCCGGAAAACCTTACCGCGTTAAGCAACGAAGTGAATAAATCCAGTGCAGACCTGGGTATTGCTGTAGATCCTGACGTAGACCGCCTTTGCTTCGTATGTGAAGATGGCAGCATGTTCGGTGAAGAATATACCCTGGTGGCAGTAGCTGATTATATACTGAAAAGCCGCAAAGGAAACACTGTTTCCAACCTTTCTTCCACACAGGCACTGAAAGATGTAACGCTGAAGAATGGTGGAGAATACCATCCTTCCGCAGTAGGAGAAGTGAATGTAGTGCGTAAAATGAAAGAGGTAAACGCGGTGATCGGAGGTGAAGGTAATGGCGGTATCATCGTACCAGATCTGCACTATGGCCGTGATGCCCTGATCGGTATTGGCCTCTTCCTCAGCCATGTGGCACAGACCAAAAAGAACCTGAAAGCCCTGCGCAACAGCTACCCTGACTACTTCATCTCCAAAAACAAGATTGAACTGGACAAAGGTGTGGATGTAGTGACCATCTTTGATAAGATCAAGGGTAAGTACAGGAACCAGCCAATTAATATAGAAGACGGTCTGAAAATAGAGTTCGACAGGGACTGGGTACACTTACGTACCTCCAATACGGAACCTATTATCCGGATTTATGCGGAAAGCCAGAATGAGACTACGGCCGATAATATCGCCAAACGTATCATGCAGGACATCCGTGAGTTTATGCACTAATTTCCAACTACTTAGAAAATATCAACCGGCGGATGCATGTATTTGTGTCCGCCGGTTGTTTTTTTTGGTTTTCTAAAAAAATCAGACATTTGTGTCCGCCAACGGCATTTTTTTATCAAAAACCACCACCACCTTGAAAAGAATTTATTTTGATAATGCAGCCACCACGGCGCTGGATAAAGACGTGCTGGATGTGATGCTGCCTTATCTGACAGAAAAGTTTGGAAATCCTTCTTCCATCTATTCGTATGGCCGTGAAACAAGACTGGCCATTGAAAACGCACGTAAATCCGTAGCTAAGATCCTGAACGCACATCCGGGAGAGATCTTTTTTACCTCAGGTGGTACTGAAAGCACCAATACTGCGGTAACTGCAGCCATCCACAACCTGGGCTGCAGGCATATCATCTCTTCTGAAATTGAACACCATGCCACCCTCCATTCTGTGGAGCATGCCCATTCAAAAGACAAGATCAGGCTGAGTAATGTAAGATTGCTACCCGACGGTCATGTGGATATGGCACACCTGCGCGAACTGCTGGCCAATTCAGCTGAACGTTGCCTGGTAAGCCTCATGCATGCCAACAACGAAATCGGCAACCTGCTCGATCTCCATGCTGTAGGTAACCTCTGCAAGGAATTTGATGCCATCTTCCATTCTGATACGGTACAGACAGTAGGACACTATGCTTTTGACCTGCGTAACACACCTGTACACTTCATCAATGGTTCCGGCCACAAATTCCACGGCCCTAAAGGTGTAGGTATTCTTTACATCAACGAAAATGTGAAGATCACGCCGTTCATTCATGGTGGCGCCCAGGAACGTAACATGCGCGCTGGTACGGAGAACGTATACGGCATTGTTGGTTTTGCCAAAGCGCTGGAACTGGCCACTGAGCACATGGAAGAACATAGCAGGTATATTAATGACCTGCGTATGTATATGATGGACCAGTTAAAGCAGCATATACCCGGCGTAAGCCATAACGGCGACCTCTATGGCCGCAGCCTGTATACGGTGTTGAACGTGTCATTCCCTAAAACGGAAAAGAGTGAAATGCTGCTCTTCAACCTGGATATTAACGGTATCTGCGCATCTGGTGGCAGTGCCTGTACTTCCGGCGCCGATGCAGGTTCTCACGTTATCCGCGCCATCAATAGTGATCCTAACAGGATTGCGGTACGCTTCTCTTTCGCCAAAGACAATACGAAAGAAGAAATTGACGAAGTAATCACCCGACTGAAAGAGATCATATAAACGATCATACTTCAACAGACAATAAAAAGAAAACGGTAAATAGCAGATCGCTCTTTACCGTTTCTTTTTTATGCTATTGATATTGCAGACTGATTAACTGTTCCGGTTGATCACGTCATAGAACTTTTCCCTATAGCCGTCGCTGATAGGAATAGACTGATTAGCGATCATCACGGTATTCTTCTCTACAGAATTGATCTTATTCAGTGACACAACATAAGAGCGGTGTACCCTGATGAATTTATCTGCAGGTAAACGTGTTTCGAACGACTTAAGGCTGCGCAGTGTGAGTACTGGCTGAAATGGCGTATAAATTTTCGTATAATCTTTCAGTGCTTCGATGAATAAAATATCTTCCAGGTTGATCTTAATGATCTTGTATTCTGTCTTAATGAAGATGTAATCATTGACATGCCCGTTGTTGCTGTCACCATTCTTCTGCTGGGACATGCTTCTCAGTTCCAGCGCTTTGGTGGCCGACCGGAGAAAACGTTCAAAGGGCACTGGTTTCAACAGATAATCCACCACTTCAAGATCAAATCCTTCCAGTGCATATTCTCCATATGCCGTGGTAAAGATCACCATGGGTGGGTACTTCAGGGATTTCATCAATTGAATACCCGTGATATCCGGCATCTTAATATCGAGGAACAGCAGGTCTACCCGCTCTTCCTGTAAAAAACGTAAAGCTTCCGTCGCATTCTCAAATGTACCCACCAGCTGCAGGAAAGGAACCTTCCTGGCGAAGTCGGTGATTATTTCCAATGCCAGTGGTTCATCATCCACCGCTATGCACCTGATCATTTTTCAACACGATTTTTAAATCAACAATAAATTGGTTTTCAGATTCTGTGATTTCCAGATCATGGTCACCGGTATACAATAATTCCAACCGTTTACGCACGTTCTGCAGGCCTATTCCCCCTTTTTCGGCCACGCGCTTTCTAAAGCGGCTGTTCTCCACTACCAGTCTCACCTGGTTCCTTTCTATTGCCAGGGCAATGGCAATGAAAGATGGTTCGGCATAACTGATCCCATGTTTAAATGCATTTTCAACAAATGGCACCAGCAACATGGGCTCTATTTTCAATCCTGCCGGATTTCCCTGCACGGCATAGTCCACCACTATATCGTCCGGCATTCTTAAACGTTGAATATCAATATAGTCCTCCAGGTATTGCAGCTCCTGTTGCAGCTGTACCTTGTCCTCGTTGGAGTCATAGATCATGTACCGCATGATGGTAGACAGTTTGACGATGGCGTGTTCTGTCTGTGCGGAATGTTTATGTGCCAGCGAGTAGATGGTGTTTAGACAGTTAAAAAGGAAGTGAGGATTAATCTGAGACTTTAAAAATTTTAATTCTGCATTCAGATTCTCCACTTTCAGGGCTTCCCGTTGCTGTTCACTCTTAAACCATTCCTGCGCGATCTTGATAAAGCCGCTCATAAAAAGCATGAGCAAGGCGGCAAAAACCGATTTCCGCAATATTTCCGGGAAAAGGATATAGTCGAGGAAAGACAGTTCACTCCGGGCACTGATAAATTCTTTTTTTCTGATCGAGTCGTTCAGCGTAGCGCCGGCGTATACCGGGGTTATCTGTTCCCGGTATCTCACCTTTGAATGCAGCCTGCCCTCCAGCGAATGGTACCGCATAAAGGGTGGTGGCGGAGCAAATCCCGCTTCGCGGTCCCTGTTTGGCGTCAGTACCGTTTCCTGGGAAGCGAAGGTTTTCCAGAAAACATACTCCGTAACTGCCTGTTGCATAATGATGAATACCAGCGTTAATACAACAAAAGACAGATAGTAGACTATTTTCTTTAATGTGAAAAAACGGGGGATCAGTACATAAAAATTGAGATAAAACAATCCTATGAGGAAGAGGTTATCAACTATTTCCCTGGCAAAGAACCAGGGGTGCTGGATCTTGATCCGGTAGATAAAAAAGGGAAAGAACAGGAAGCAGGTCCAAACTACAATATGCAGTCCTACGCTGAATAGCCGGTTCCTATAGAGTTGTTTTAAATTTATCATGTAGCCCAAAAGCGCGATAAACTTACACTCAATTCCCGTAAAGCGGCTGTTAAAATTTGTTAAGCGTAGTAAAAGGAATGTTAAAATTTCTGGGGAATAAAAGATCTCTATGGCCAAATACAGTACTGTGGCCAATATTAATATAAGTTAATATATATCTACCGGAGAGTTTTTAGTGCTACTCTACACCGGCTATTTTCATATCAAGCAGCTCTTGCCTGGTCAAGTCCGGTAAACCGGCCGGATTTTTCCTAAGCTTGGCGGCGAGGAGTTCTCCCACTTTCAGTGCATCTGCCTCTGTTTTGAAAGGCGTTCTGCCCATGATCACGGGAATGAAAGGTTGTTCAATGTAAGTATGGGTGCCTTTATTGATCTTGAAGCCCCATCCTCCCCCTTCGGGTTGAAACGTAACTACCGCAATGCTGTCTTGCATTGCGGTAGCTGGCGCCTCTTCAATATGTTCAGTTTTTTCTGTTTGCCTGGACGGTTGCTGACAGGCTGTAAAGAACAGCGTTGCGGCCAATACCGGCATGCTTACAAAAAGAATAGACTTATAATTAGTCATTAGTGTCATTTTCCTGATCTGGTAAGAATTCAAACAGATCATCCAGGTAAGTAGCGGAAGAATAACCGGTGCTCACAAAACCTCTGCCTTTTACGGTAAAGCCTACAGCTGAGGTACGGCTTGCACCATCGAAAGCGGTCTTTTCTGTCCAGCGGTCGTTGATTGGATCATACTCCCAGGTAGTTGCACTTGAACCGGTAGTAACATAACCTTTGTTGTTGATCACAAATGCAACAGCACCGTAACGGGCGATGGAAGAATAATCATCATCGAAAGACTCGTCTGTCGCGTTTTCGATCTTTGCTTTCTCGTTCCACTGGTCGTTCGTAGCGTTGTACACATACATACGGGTAGGTGTTGTACCTGCACCGGAACCTGTTACAACGTATGCGCTATCGCCGATCACAAAAGCAACTGCTTGTCTTCTCTTGTCTTTCAGAGAGTTAGCTGTAGACCAGGTGTTGGAAGATGGATTATATTTATAGAAATCGCTCATGTTGTTACCGCCATCATAGCCGGTACCTACATAACCCATATCTTTTAAACCGAAACCTACCGCATAATAACGGCCGGCGCCAGGGAATTCAGCTTTGCCTTCCCAGCTGTTGGTAGCAGGATCGTATGCCCAGGTATCTTTCAATGTTCTCAGATCAGCATCGCTACCGGTTGTTACATATCCTTTGCCGGCGGCAGTGAAAGCTGCTGCGCCAGTACGGGCAAGATTCCTTGTAGGATCATTCTTATCCGCCATAGACGCTATAATGGTCCAGTTATCCTTTACCGGGTCGTATTTATAAAAAGAACTTAACCAGGTACCACCATCAACACCACTGGTACCAGTTCCTACATACGCTGTATCTCCGATCACAAAGCTCACTGCTTCCCTTCTGGCGTCTCCCTGGTAATCTGCCCTTCTTACCCAGTTACCCAGCTTGGTCGTATCTTCGCTTGATGAACAGGAGGCCAATGTAAGTACTGCCAATCCCAGAAAACATACTTTTAAATAGCGCATAAGTTATTTTTACTTTTTTAATAGCTGCCAAAATTATCCGCACTTATTTAAGCTCAATCACGAAATAGATATTTGGGTACTTTTGACAGACAAATCAGGCCTTTTTATCTGCCAATTGGTTTTTTACCATCTACGGCGCCTTGCTACCCCAGCAGTAGCACAAAGAGTACCGAAGGGTATTCGTCGATAAAAAGAGCCTATTCGCATATTAAATCAGCGTGAAGTTGGGTTCCTGTCTAAAATTGCGCTCCATGAATAAAAGTATCCGCGCCAAAGTGGCCTGTAAATACCTGGTTTGTGCATTATTGATCACTGGCGCCGCCGCCTGTGATAAGGAGGGTTTTTTATATGATAATATCACAGATGAGAGTGGTACGGAGTTTCTGGTAACAGACACCATTACCATGAACATGAGCACGGCATACCTGGATTCTGTTCCTACTTCAAATCTTAGCGTAGCCCTCGTTGGTACCGCCGATGATCCTTTCTTCGGAAAAATTTCTGCAACTTCATACTGGCAGCTAAAAGCCTTTAGCGGTACTGCTATTCCCGACAGGGCCATCTATGACTCTCTTATATTAGTGGTGCATCCCAAAACGGAATATTATGGTGATACCACGCTGACCCAGCACCTCGAAGTATATCGTGTGCAGGAAGAGATCAAAAGACTCGGAAACAGCACCTTCCTGTACAGCCGCAGTTCATTTGCCACAGACCCTACCCCACTGGGTAGCCGGCAAATGAGGATACGTCCTCACCGCGACTCCATATTTAAAATAAGACTGGATGATGTACTTGGAAGAGAGTTTTTTACGCTCTGCGATAAAAACTCACAGACCATCACCAACCAGCTGAATTTCTCCAGATACTTCAAAGGCCTCGCACTGAAACCAGGTGCCAACAGCCAGGTGGTCAACGCTTTCAGGGCAGATGACTCCCTGAACCTGCGCCTTTTCTATCATACTACTCCGGGTGAGATCGTACAGGCATACATTGACTTCCCTGTTTATAATTCAGCACTACAGTTCAATCATGTCGATGTACAGCGTCCTTCAGGGTCTCCGCTCGCCACACTGAGCCCGACCAAGAAATTACTGCCTTCTTCCGCTGCAGACAACAGGTTGTTTGTACAGCCGCTGACTAACATCATCGGCCGTATCGACTTTCCTTATCTCCGCTATTTTAACCAGTTGAGCAAGTTTTCGAAGATCATGCGGGCCACACTGACCGTAAGACCAGAGAAAGCGACTTATAAATATCCATACGTTCTTCCTAACGCGCTGGTACTTGGCGTTATCAGAGATGGCAACGTCATAGAAGATACGCTCGTTTCCCCTACCACCGGCGCCGTACAATATGGTAGCCTGGTACTCGATCCTATCTATAATCAGACGACCGCCTATACTTACGATATTACCAATTATTGCATTGCACAATTAAAAGCTACTGATAATTCATACAGAGGGCTGGCGTTGCTGCCTCCAAGATCAGTCGGTCTTACTAACTTTGACCGTGCTATTCTGGGCGACAACAGGAACACGAAAAACAGAATTACAGTTCAGATTTATTACCTGCGGTATAAATAATGCAATCAAGAATTGACTACATGAAGCGATTACAATATACGACCGGCTTATGCGGCCTGATGCTTTTACTGGGCGCAAAGGCTATGGCACAACACGGTATCAATTCACTCTATTCTGCCTACGCCATCGGCGACCAGGAGGAGCATGATTACACCCGCAACTTTGGTCTCGGCAGTACCGGTATTGGCCGCCGTTCAGATTTTTATCTTAATGAACTGAACCCGGCCTCCTATTCGGCAATACCACGTCAGAACTTTATGTTTGATGTATCACTGCGCGCACAATCCGTTAACTACAAAGATGCCGGTAACCTGAACCAAACGGCGGGCGACGTAAACGTCAAACGACTGGCCATGGGTTTCAAGGTGAACAACAGATGGGGTATGAGCGCCGGCTTCGGACAGTTCAGCAACGTTGATTATAAACTGATCTCTACCACATTTATAGATACATCGCCCCAGACCACCACTACCGAAGGTACCGGCGGCATTTATAAAGCGTATATATCTAATGGGGTAAGGCTGACGAAGAACTTCTCAGTAGGTGTATCCACCAACTTCCTGTTCGGTCCCAACAACGTAACAGAAAATATCGGCGGGGATACCGTATCTACCAAGATCCAGCGTTACGCATTCAATACCAACTTCAATACCGGTATCCTGTATTCCGGTATGCTGGGAAAGAACTGGATGCTAGGCCTCGGTGCTACCTACCGCTTCAAAACAAAATTAAGCTACGAGAAAAAGCTGATCGTACAGAACGCGACGGAAACAACGCTCTTCGAAGACGATCTGGCCAAGGAAAGATATACATTACCTGAGCAGTTTGGTGGCGGTATTTCACTCACCAACGGTAGCCTCACATGGGTGGCCGACATACGCAGACAGATGTGGACTGACAGCCGCATTGTAAGCGCCAAATACAAGCTTACTAATTCTGATCGCTACTCTACAGGTCTTGAATATGCCTTCAAACGTACATATGGTAATCAGCAGGCCGAAGGTATTATAGTACAGGCAGGTTTCTCTTATTACAAGTCATACCTGGTTGTCAATAATAACCAGATCAAGGATGTTGCAGGTACCGCAGGTATCTCCATCCCGGCTAAATCCAATGTGCTGCGTTATTATATAGGAATTGAAGTAGGTCAGCGCGGTACTACCAGCGGCGGACTTGTCAAAGAAACTTATGTGAACGGTGTGTTCCACTTCTCATTGAGAGATATCTGGTTCCTGCGCAGAACTTACGATTGATCTGAGCTGACGGACAGTAAAATAATTAAAGCCCATAGCATATGCTGTGGGCTTTTTTATTACTTCCTTCCGGATGTGGATTCCTTATGCAACAGCTCCCGGAACCAATATCCTGATCTCTTTATCGTTCTGCGTTGTGTTTCCGGATCTACATGCACCAGTCCGAAGCGGGCCCTGTAACCTTCCGCCCATTCGAAATTATCCGTAAGCGTCCAGGCAAAATATCCCTCCACAGGTATCCCTTCCCTCTTTGCCTTCAGCACACCCGAGAGATATTCTTCAAAATAACTGATACGGTCCCTGTCATCTACTTTTCCTTCGCTCATGATATCGGCAAAGGCGGCCCCACTTTCCGTTACAATCAGCTTCTTAATGCCTTTGTACGCTGCGTACTGTTTCAGAATGGCATACAGCCCCTCGCCACTGATCTCCCAGCCCAGGGCCGTTGTTGGTACCCGGCGCGCTTTAGGCTTGACCTCTGAAATACCCACCACCGGCATGAAAGCATTTCTGCGTATCACCAGCGGGAAGTAGTTCTGCACACCAATAAAATCGAAGTCGAACGATAACTGATCCCAGTCCCTCCACAGGGCATACCGCCTTTCTATGCGGCGTAACAAGGGGAAATCATTCACCGGATATCCCATCCCCAGCACCGGCTCCAGGAACAGGCGGTTAAACAATGCGTCAGCCTTCTTTGCAGCCTGTATATCGGCCTCCTGCTGCGAATATGGGTAAATATATGAGCAGGACAGCGTAGTCCCGATATTGGCCCCTTTTACCATTTCCCTGATCACCTTCGCTCCGGCCGCCTGCGCCAGTAACACATGATGCACTGCAGGCAGGAAATAGGACAGGCCGAATTTGCCTGGTGCATGCACGCCCAGCATATATCCCAGAGAGGTGAAACCGAAAGGCTCATTCATCACTACCCAGTTCTTCACCTTGTCTCCATATGCGTTCATGCAGATACGCACATATTCCTCAAACGCAAAGATCACCCCGCGGTGGCACCAGCCTCCTTTCAATTCCAGTGCATGTGGCAGGTCCCAGTGATAAAGTGTGATGTAGGGTGTCAACCCTTCTTCCAGGCAGGCGTCTATTACACGATGATAGAAAGCGATACCGGCTGGATTAACGGCACCCGTGCCCTGTGGCAGTATACGTGGCCAGGAGATGGAAAAACGGAATACATCAAATCCCAGTTGTTTCACCAGGCGGATATCTTCCCGGTAACGGTTATAGAAATCATTTGCTATCAGTGCATTGGTGCCATCCTTGATCTTTCCTTTCCTTGAAGAGAACTCATCCCAGATAGACCTGCCCTTACCATCAGCATCACAGGCCCCTTCATTCTGAAAAGCCGAAATGGCCACTCCCCATAGGAAGTGCTCTCCAAAATCCTGGCGGCTGAAAGGCGCGGTAAATTGTTCCATAGATAAAACAAGGATGCAGTTTACGACAGTTTGTTTGTATAACTGATTATTTAATTGTTAAGGAGCCTGAAATTTAACATACAAAATAGCGATCTTAGGCAAATGTTTAGTAAACACATTACCGGATGGGCATTGAGTACGAGCCTCCTGCTGTACGCCTGCCAGGGCAATCATCCGCAACAGGCCGCAGCCACAAACACGGCAGACCATGCCGCGATAAACGACTCACTGAACCACATGATGCTCATTCCAGGTGGCACCTTTACCATGGGCGCCAACGATGCGGAAGCACGAAAAGATGAACAGCCCCGTCATACCGTAACGGTGGATAGTTTCTGGATGGACGAACATGAAGTGACCAACGCCGAATTCGCTGTATTTGTAAAGGCTACAGGATATATAACCACAGCTGAGAAACCTATCAGCAAAGAAGAACTGATGCAGCAACTGCCGCCAGGTTCTCCTGAACCCGACAGCAGTATGTTACAACCTGGGTCACTGGTGTTTGCGCCTCCCTCCCACGCGGTGCCGCTGGATGACGTATCGCAATGGTGGTCGTTTGTGTTGGGCGCCAGCTGGCAGCATCCCGGCGGACCAAACACCAATCTGGATGGCAAAGCACAGCTGCCGGTAGTACACATCTCCTGGGATGATGCACAGGCTTTTGCAAAATGGGCGGGCAAACGCCTGCCAACAGAAGCGGAATGGGAATATGCAGCCCGGGGCGGCCTGAAAGATCAGCCTTATCCCTGGGGTACGGAAGCACTGACGGAAGGAAAGACCAAAGCAAATACCTGGAATGGACATTTCCCCTATCAGAATACACAGACTGACGGTTTTGCCGGGCTGGCCCCTGTAAAAAGTTATGCACCCAATGGCTATGGATTATACGATATGTCGGGCAATGTATGGGAATGGTGTGCTGACTGGTATGACAGCCGTTATTATCAGCAGGCAGACAATAATAACAATCCAAAAGGCCCTGCCAGCGGCTATGACCCTGACGATCCTGCCGCGCCTAAACATACGATCAGAGGAGGCTCCTTTATGTGTACTGATGAATATTGCTCCGGTTACCGGGTTACCGCAAGAATGAAAACGTCACCGGAATCAGGACTGGAGAATCTTGGTTTCAGGTGTGTGAAAGACAAATAAGCTGCAAAAATAAGGGGCCAACTTTGTGGTCAGCCCCTGTATATCATGTGCAACGTTATTGCTTACTTATTTTCAGACTTCTTATCTGCCGTGTCCGTATTTACGTTCGTATTGGCATTTACGGTGGTGACCGCGTTTACATTCGTGTTGACAGAGGTCTTGTTAGTGGTATTAACGTTGGTTGTCACCTTCACAGGTTGTTGACCCGTCAGCGTCGATGTACTGGCATTGGTAACCGCTGGTTCACCAGATTTATGTACATAGTTAGTGTTAACTGTATTTACCTTCGTACCAGTATACCCTTTTGTATAAATAAATAACACCCCATTTTTACCATCTTCTCCGTATACTGCCGCATGTTCGCCCTTATAGACGTTAATAGATGCTATTTCGTCGCCCTTCAACCAGTCGGGTGCCTGATGGCCCATATTTACATCGTCTACAAAATACAGTGGCGGCTCGGTCGTCTGCCCTCTTCTAAAAGTAACGCCAGATTCAGAAGTCAGGGTAACTACATCCTTGCTGGGAACAGCAGGGGCAGCAGGTACCGGAGGAACCGCAGGAACAGCGTTGCCCGCAGGTGCTGGCGGAAGCGCAGGAGCTGCCGGAACAGCTGGTTGTGCCGTTCCTTTCGCAGGTGCCGGAGGAGGCGGTGGCGGCGGTGGTGGCACCGGTGCCGGAGGTGCAGGTGCTGCAGGTTTCGCCGTGTCTGCAGAGAAAGTAACAACAGCGAAGTTTTTTGCCGCCTTCTCAGTTTTGGCAATTGCCCTGGTAAAGTTCAGCGACAGCACTGCAATGCCCATAATGGCGCCCAGCACCACATAACGTAGCAGATGATAGCGGGATGATCTCTTTTTATTCATCATCATAATCCTTTGTTTTAAATGTGAGAAATTGAAATTGTTTGCGATGGCCGTCGCATATGGGATCCCACTTACTTTTATAAGACTGTATTGATAAGCTTTCGCATCCATTCCCTGCTGCAGTATGCTTCTGTCTGTGATGAATTCGAGATTCTCACGGATAGCAATGCTCATTAACCAGGCGCCGGGATTGAACCAGTAAAAGATCTTGTTCAGCTCTCCCAGCAGCACGTCCACTGTATGCCACTGCCGTACATGCACCTGTTCATGCCGGATGATGGAAGCAAATTCCTCCGGACTATGCAGAGAAGGATTAATATAAATAGTACGCATGAATGAAAAAGGATTCACCGGCTTTTCCATTATTCTCAGCCGTTGCTCTTCCGGAGAAGAGGTAGCCCTTGTTTGCCGGTGCAGTTTCCATAAAGACAATAACTGGATCAGCAGACGTACGCTCATCACGGCTACTCCTGCCCAGAAAATATACTCCAGGAATATGTTGATAAAGGGTACAGACTGACGCGTCTGTAAAGCCGCCAGATCCGGTATATATGTTTCTGCCACAGCATTCAGGGGCTGATGCTGCTGTATGAATAATGATGGATCTATCAATGGACAAATGGCCGCACAAACAATCCCTCCCAGCAGAAAAAACCGGTTAAGCGTATAAAAAGTGAGCCGCCTTAATCCGAAATAATAAGCCAGGTAAAACAGTATTAGCACTACGTTGGCTTTAAGCAGGTAAATAAGCATAACGATCAGTTTTTCTCAATCATTTTGACGATTTCCTTTAATTCCTCCGGAGTGATCTTCTTCTCCTTTGCGAAGAAGGTGACCAGCGCCTTGTAAGAGTCTTCGAAATAATCTTTTACAAAACCATTCATAAACTTCTGCTTGTATTCACTTTCCGCTATCACGGGCGTATACCGGTATACATTGCCCATCTTCTCACTCCTCAGATACCCCTTTTTTTCCAGGTTCTTGATGGTAGATGCCAGCGTGGTATACGGCGGCTGAGGAGCGGGATGTGCTTCTAAAAAGTCCTTCACGAACCCCGGCCCTGTTTTCCAGATGGCTAGCATTGCCACTTCTTCCTGCTGCGTCAGCTTTTCCATATTGTTCAGTTTAAATAACAACCATCTACGATTGTTTCGTAAATCTACGAACTTTTCGTAAACCACCAAATAAAAAAAGAAAAACACCTGCTTTGGGCAGATGTTTTTCTTCTATGTTACTATGTACTTACTTTAAAATCCTTACCAGCCGTTATTTTCCGGCAACTTCTACTTTAAAAACCTCTTCCAGTTTCTTCTCCAGTGCATCGCCCCGCAGGTTCTTGGCAATGATATTTCCCCGGGGGTCGATCAGCAGGTTCTGGGGAATAGCCCTGATACCATATTTCTCTGCTACGTCATTTTTCCAGCCCTTCAGATCGGACACCTGTGTCCACTGCAGATTATCGGCCTGTATTGCTGCGAGCCACTTTTCCCGCTTATCGTCCAGGGAGACTGACAGTACATCAAACCCTTTATCCCGGAACCGGCTGTAAGCCTTCAGCACATTCGGGTTTTCTGCACGGCAGGGGCCACACCAGCTGGCCCAGAAGCCTATCAGGAGATATTTTCCCTTATAGGCTGCCAGACTCACATTTTTTCCCTCAGCATCAGGCTGGGCAAAGTCTATAGCAGGTTGGCCCACGGCAGTTTTCTTTGCTGCTTCCAGTCCTGCCGCAAAATCCTTTCCTCCCGGTGTATTACGGATATTTTTTCCCAGCTTGTTGAACATAGGTTCAATTTCAGCCAGGTTAATCTCATAATCTGCATATTTATTCAATACGTAGATGGCTATTGGCGAGTTACAATTATTCTTCAGAAAGTCCCTCATCACCTGCTTCTGCTGCGCGGCCAGTTCGTCGAACTGAGGTTCCAGCTTTTTCATGCCCTCTTCGTCTTCCGCCATATACAGCTGGCGGTACTGCCGTTCCAGTTCATCCAGACGCGCGTTCACATCTCTCAGCTGTCCGTTCAGACGGAGGTAGTCATCGTTTGCAACAGATCCTTTTACGGTAGCTTTATTAATAGAATCTTCAGTAGTGATCGTAATATCTCCTTTGTCCAGGAACAGTGTAAGCACATCGTTCTTTCTTACCTCAGGATTCTCCTGGCCATCTTTCTGGACAGGCGGTTCCTGTACTTTGAGCAACAAATTGGCGATGGTTGCTTCAGCCAGGACGCCGGAAAAAGAAAATTTACCATCTTTAACCTCCGTGCTATCCAGTTTGTTATCACCACAACGCCTGATATTCAGATACACTTTTGCTGGTTTCTGTAAAGCTGTGACAGTGCCCTGTATCGTAAATGATTGTTCACCCTTCCATTTTTCCTGCGCCAACAGGACCATTGGCGCAAAAAACGCCACGGCCATCATTACGGACTTCATTGATTTAGATTATTTAAGACTAACGAAATTCACATATCCCGGCAGGAAAATCAACCTGTTTGTGATAAACGGCGACAGAAATGAATATAAAAAAAGCGGCCTCGTGTAGATACGAGGCCGGTAAGTTAATTATTTTAATATCTGTTCCAGTTTGGCTTCCAATGCTCTGCCACGCAGGTTGCGGGCAATGATGTTCCCATTCGGGTCTATCAGGAAGTTGGCCGGAATGGCATTTACACCATATAATTGTGCTACTTCATTACTCCATCCCTTCAGATCAGACACCTGGGTCCACTGTAGATTATCCTTCTTTACAGCCCCAACCCAGCGATCTTTGTCCTGATCAAGGGAAACCCCCAGGATGGTGAAGTTCTTGTTCTTAAAGCGCTCAAAAGCCTTCACTACGTTCGGATTTTCTGCCCGGCATGGACCGCACCAGCTGGCCCAGAAATCAACCAGTACATATTTTCCCCGGAAGGAAGACAATTTAACCGGTTTACCGTTAATATCTTCCTGGGTAAAGTCGCTGGCTACGCCGCCGCCCTCAGTCTCTCCCTGTACACTACGCAGGTATTTGGCTGCTGTCAACCCATACTTGGATTCTTTCAGTGGCTGGCTCAGTGAATTGAAGATCTTTTCAAATTCATCCGGCTCCACGCGGTTACGTAACTCATTGAACAGTATCCACAAACTAGCCAGCTGCTTTGGGTGGCCTTTTATGAAATCCCTTCCTGCATTCACCACATCCTCATTGAAGAGGGATGCCTTTGCACGGAAAGCATTTTTCGCCGCCTCATCATCTCCGGATATTTTTGATGCCTCAGCATTCAGGACCTGCGCGCGTTCGATCAAGGCCAGAAACGTCTTCTGATAGGCCTGCATCGCTTTGTTCTCTTCATCTCCTTTTATAGCTGTAGCAATCGGGAAACTCTGCGCATTCAGGGTATAATGCACTGATTCCTTGCCTGTTACAAACAGTAGGGGGTTCTGAACACCCTCAAGCACGACTGCGTAAATAGACAGTCCTTTGGGCTCAGGCACCTTGAATGAGAATTTTCCACCCTTCAGGTATACTGAATCCTTCGGGCTATTATCATCATCTGAATACAGATAGAGCTTTTTGCCTTCCGCTCCCGCCAATGTACCGGAGACCTCCTGCTGAGCAAAGGCTGCACATGAGAAAAGCACCGCAAGGGTGCTGGTAACAAGTTGTTTCATTCCTACTAATATAAAAAATAACTGCTATTTATCGTGCCTTTTCTTCAGAACGGCCAATACGTCGGACAACTGGTATCCTTTTGCATTGAGCAGCACGAGATAATGGAAAAGCAGGTCTGCTGATTCGTTCAGGAACAGCTCCTCATTATCGTCTTTAGCTTCTATAACGACTTCCACCGCCTCTTCCCCTACTTTCTGCGCAATCTTATTAATTCCTTTTGCGAACAGCCTGGATGTATAGGAATTCTCCGAAGGATTATTCTTTCTCTCAGTAATAATGCTTTCGAGCTTTGACAGGAAATCATTGCTGACATTGTCTTCCTCCCAGCAGGTATCTGCGCCTGTATGGCATACCACGCCAGTTGGGATAGCCTTGATCAGCAGTGTATCACTATCGCAATCCACCCTGATCTCCTGTAGGGTCAGGAAGTTACCGCTCTCCTCACCTTTTGTCCACAGACGCTTTCTGGAACGGCTGAAAAAGGTCACTCTGCCTTCCTGCAGGGTCTTATCCAGTGCTTCCTGGTTCATATACCCCAGCATCAGGACTTTCAGTGTAGCTGAATCCTGTACTATGGCTGGCACCAGACCATCCGCACATTTGTCAAAATTTATCTGTTTGTTATTGTACATGCAGTAGTCATATTTTAAAGTAAGATATACCGTCCGGCAGTCAAAATTAGTGGTTTTCTCAGAACCTGATATTTAAGCCTCTCTGGTACAGGTATGTTTTCAGTGCCGGGATCTCGATTTCCTTGTAGTGGAAAATGCTGGCCGCCAATGCAGCATCCGCCTGAGCGTTTTCAAACACATCCATAAAATGATCCATCGTACCTGCTCCTCCAGAGGCGATAACAGGTACATTCAGATTTTGCGACAACTTTCCGGTAATGTCCAGCGCAAACCCTTGTTTGGTACCATCATTGTTCATGGAGGTCAGCAGGATTTCTCCGGCGCCACGTTGGACGGCTTCCTTCGCCCAGTCATAAGCCTTCGTTTCTGTTTTCACCCGGCCACCGTTCAGGTATACATACCAATCCCCATCTTCAAAGCGGGTATCAATGGCCAGCACCACACACTGACTACCGAATTCACGGGCCAGCTCGTCTACCAGTTCAGGACGTTTAAAAGCGGAAGTATTAACGGATATTTTGTCTGCGCCTGATTGCAGTAACACATTCACATCTTCTACGGAAGAAATGCCGCCGCCTACAGTGAACGGGATATTCACATGTTTCGCAATGCGCGTCACCAGTTCAGACAAAGTCTTCCTGCGCTCATTGGTGGCCGTGATATCCAGGAACACCAATTCATCCGCTCCCTGCTCCGCATATAAAGCGCCCAGTTCAATTGGATCGCCTGCATCGCGGATATTTTCAAAGTTCACACCCTTTACTGTGCGGCCATCTTTAATATCGAGACAGGGAATAATACGTTTCGTTAACATGATTAAAAAATTTGGAATTAAGATTGGGATCAGGCATTCAATTTCAGGAATTCACTTAATTCCTGCATACTGATCCTTTCCTCATAAATTGCTTTCCCCACTATCACACCACTGCAACCTGCTTCTGCCAGTGCATGTACATCTGCCATCGTGCTCACGCCGCCACTCGCAACAAAGTCAATCTGCGGGAAGCGTTGCAGGATCTTTTCATACAAAGCGATGGAAGGCCCCTGTAACAGTCCATCCTTTGCGATGTCTGTACAAAAGATATGTTTTACGCCCTGTTTCACATTCTCTTCCAGGAAGTCAAATACAGACAGTTCTGTCGTTTCCAGCCATCCCCCCACAGCGATCTTCTCTTCTTTTACATCTGCTCCCAGGAAGATCTTTTCTGCACCATACTTCTTCACCCATCCTGAAAACAAGGCCGGATCTTTCACTGCTATACTACCAATCGTGGCCAGCGCAGCTCCGTTTTCATATACAATACGCAGATCATCCTCCGTTTTGATCCCACCGCCGAAATCTATCACCAGGCTGGTTTTACCGGCAATAGCTTCCAGCACTTTCCAGTTCACGACAGCGCCTTTTTTCGCGCCATCCAGGTCTACGAGGTGCAAACGGCGTACGCCGATACTTTCAAAAGCCTTGGCTACCTCCAGCGGATGTTCGTTGTACACTTTCTTCTGCCCGTAATCGCCCTGCGTGAGACGCACACATTTACCATCTATAATGTCAATAGCAGGAATAATGGTGAACCCACTCCCTGTTGCCTTATCAAGTTGCAATTTCATCTTGCAGAAAACAATATTATCTTTTGTGAAATGATCGCCCCAGAATTCATACCCGCGCTTTGTATAAAATCCTTCCGCCGTATTACGGGCATTGCACCATAAAGTGGGTATATGCTCTTTTCGGCAAAAGTCTTCCACATATTGCATCAGCATACTGCCGTATCCCTTACCCTGACAATCAGGGTGGACAGCCAGCTTGCGGAACTGTGCCGATTGCTTTTGCGGGAACAGTGATACGATTCCTCTTAACCTTGTGTCTTCAAACAGGCCAAAATGTAAACCGTCTTCATCGTGATCTACCTGCACTGCTTCCAATGTTGCATCAGGATATAACACATCCCTGCGCAGCTGCAATGTATCTGCAGAATTGATCCTTCTTATCTGTACTGGCTGCATAGTATTTTATAACTTCAGGAAATTCTCCAGGATCTTCTGTCCTTCTCCTGCTGATTTTTCCGGGTGGAACTGCACTGCATAGAAATTATCTTTCTGCAATGCAGCACTGTAATTGATGACATAGTTGGTGGTAGCCACTGTATAAGGACTTAACGCCGCATAGTAGCTGTGTACAAAATACATGTAGGAATTTTCCGGTACATGCTCGAACATCGTGCTGTACAATCCTGTTACGTTATTCCATCCTATCTGTGGTATCTTCAGCAGGTTATCCACCGGCGACTGGAAACGTTTTACCTCTACATCGAAAATACCAAGGCAGTTGGTATCGTTCTCTTCCGAGTGTTTACACATCAGCTGCATACCCAGGCAAATGCCCAGCACCGGCTGTTTTAAACTGGTGATGAGCTGGTCCAGTTTCCGCTCCTGCAAATAACGCATAGCGGAACTTGCCTCTCCCACACCGGGGAAGATCACTTTATCTGCCGCCTTAATCGCTTCCGGATCGTCTGTTACCACACCTTCCACTCCCAGTCTGTCCAGTGCAAACAGCACAGAACGGATGTTACCGGCATTATATTTTATGATGACCGTCTTCATATACTCTTCTTGTCTATTTTACGCCAGCAATAAACTGCTGTATTGCTGAATCCAGGTTAGTTGCTTTCTCGATGGCGCGGATAAAGGCTGTGCCTATCACTCCGCCGTTACTGTGTACTGTAGCAGCATCAAAGGTAGCTTTATCTTTGATACCAAACCCGATCAGTACGGGATTCTTCAGCTTCAATGCCTCCAGTTTTTCGAAATAAGCCTGCTGATGTCCCATGTCTTTATCCGTGCCTGTAGTTGATGAAGAAGACACCGCATATATAAATCCTTTGCTCACACTGTCTATCTTACGGATGCGTTCTTCACTGGTTTCAGGCGTTACGAGAAAGACCAGGTGCAAACCATACTTTTCAAAAACCGGCCTGTATTCGGACTCATATTCATCCATCGGCAGGTCGGGCAGGATCACACCATCCACACCTACTTCAGCACATTTCTTACAGAAGTTCTCAATACCATACAGCAGTACCGGATTCAGATATCCCATCAGGAGTACGGGTACATGGACCTGTTCCCTGAAATTTTTCAGCTGTTCAAACAGTACTCTTAAGCTCATACCGTTACTGATAGCCCGGGTACTGCTATCCTGGATCACAGGGCCATCTGCCAGTGGATCGGAGAAAGGCATACCGAGTTCGATAATGTCCGTGCCATATTGCTGTAGTGCCTTCATGACAGGCAATGTATCATTCAGCTCGGGGAATCCTGCTGTACAATAAATATTCAGCACCCCCTTTCTTTTGCCGGCAAATAATTGATCTATACGATTGCTCATAAAATATGTTTATACGTTACCGCCAGTATTACCGGGCAAATTACGAATGTAAGTTTCCATGTCTTTATCCCCGCGTCCACTCAAACATACTACTACCACATCATCGGGCTTGAAAGCTACCTGTCCCAGTTTAGCCAGCGCGTGAGAAGATTCCAGTGCCGGAATGATACCTTCCAGGCGGGTCAGTTCATACGCTGCCTGTAAAGCTTCATCATCTGTCGCATTCAGGAATGTAGCGCGTCCAGTCTCATAAAGATGCGCATGCAGTGGCCCGATACCGGGATAATCCAGTCCTGCGGAGATAGAATACGGCTCGGTGATCTGCCCATCTTCTGTTTGCATCAGCAGGGTTTTACTTGCGTGGATGATACCCAGCTTACCCAGTTGCGTGGTGGCTGCGGAATGACCGGAATGTACGCCCTTACCACCTGCTTCTATAGCGATCAGTTTCACATCCGGTTCATCCAGGAAGTGATAATATGCGCCGGCTGCATTACTGCCACCGCCGATACATGCCATCACGTAATCAGGATTTGCACGACCTGTTTTTTCCAGCAATTGTTTTTTGATCTCCTCGCTGATCACAGACTGGAAGCGGGTCACCATATCCGGATAAGGATGTGGGCCTGCCGCTGTACCAAGAATATAATGTGTATTCACGGGGTTATTGATCCAGTCGCGGATCGCCTCATTACAGGCGTCTTTCAGGGTCTGACTGCCGCTGGTAGCTGGTACTACTGTCGCACCCAGCATTTTCATACGCGCCACATTCGGCGCCTGACGCTTGATGTCGATACTGCCCATGTACACCACACATTCCAGTCCCATCAGGGCACACACCGTAGCAGTAGCTACCCCATGCTGTCCTGCACCGGTTTCAGCGATGATACGCGTCTTGCCCAGGCGCTTTGCCAGCAGGATCTGCCCGATCGTATTGTTTACCTTATGAGCACCTGTATGGTTCAGATCTTCCCGTTTGAGATAGATCTTCGCTTTATACTTCTCAGACAAACGTTTTGCGAAGTATAAGGGAGAAGGACGACCTACGTAGTCGCGCAACAACTGATCAAATTCTTCCTGGAATCCCGGATCACGCAGTATTGCCAGGTAATTGCGCTGTAGCTCCTCCACATTCGGATATAACATCTCCGGAATGTAAGCGCCGCCAAATCTGCCGTAAAAGCCTTTTTCATCTACATGATATTTAGAGCCGAACGTATTTTCCGCGATCTTCATGCTATGATTATTTTAAATAAGTTGAATGAATCTGATCTGTAAATAACCGCACCTTTTCCATGTTCTTCACACCCGGTTGTGTCTCAAACCTGCTGTTGACATCCACCGCAAATAAAGCAGGCAGCTGCAGCTGCATTAACTCAGGCGTTTCTTCCAGACCTATGCCACCGCTCAGGTAGAAAGGGTGTGAATATGGATAGGTCTTCAACAATTCCCAGTTAAACCGTTTGCCGGTTCCACCATATTCCTTACCTGCTTCGGTATCGAACAGGAAATAGTCTGTCACCGGCAGATAAGCAGATAACAATGCTGACCAGTCTACGTTTTCTCCCAAGCGGAAAGCTTTTATCACCGGTACACTTTTCCGTATAACAGCACAGTACTCCGGTGTTTCATCACCGTGCAGCTGCACCATATCCAGACCATAATCAGCAATGGTACGTTGCACCTGTTCCAGTGGCGCATTTACAAATACACCTACTTTTTTGATGCCTTCCGTTTCGCGGACAGTACGGGCATCTATTTTGTGTGCCGCAAAACGCGGCGACTTTTCATAGAATATAAAGCCGGCATAATTAACCTGGTAATTCACCAGTTGTTGCAGGTCTTCTCTCCGTGTAATACCGCAGACCTTTATTTTCATTGTACTGATTTATTGGCCAGTTCTGTCACAAAGTGCTCAAATGCTCTTGGCGGATTTTCCTGTTTCATAAAATGCTCCCCTATCAGAAATCCCTGGAAGCCCGCCTGTTTCAGCGTTACAATAGCATCGGTATTGCTGATACCACTCTCAGCTACCTTACATTTATCCGCAGGGATCTGCGGCGCAAGCTCACAGGAGCGGTTGAAATCAACCTTAAAGGTGGTCAGGTCACGGTTGTTGACGCCGACCATCTGTATATGACTGGTCACTTTCTCCAGCTGATCTCCGCTATGTACCTCCAGCAATACTTCCAGTCCCAGGTTATTCGCAAAAGCTGCCAGCTGTGCTACTTCCTGCTTTGACAGACATTCTGCTATCAGCAGGATCACATCAGCACCAATAGCTTTCGCTTCCAGGATCTGATATTCATCAATAACAAAATCCTTCCGGAGGATAGGGATATTATTCAGCGCCCTTGCCTGTTGCAGATCATCCGAAGAACCACCAAAGTATTTCTCGTCTGTCAGCACTGACAGGCCGGATGCGCCATAGCGCGTATATGCGGTTGTTACATCCTGCACAGTTACATTGCCATTGATAACGCCCTTTGAAGGAGAACGTCTTTTGAACTCCGCAATAATACCTGTCTTCTCCGGGTCACGGAGAAACTGGGCCAATGACAGTGGTGTACGTTTGAACCAGGATACCTGTTCCAGTTCTTCCACGCTCCGCTGTTGTTTGCGGGCGGCCACTTCTGTGTGTTTGTGGGCTACTATTTCTGTCAGGATATTTTTCATGATTGCAAGCTTATCAACTTCTTAAACGCATTATGCGCTGCGCCTGATTCCAGCGACTCTACAGCTGCGAGGAAACAGTCGTTATAGTTATCAAATTTCTCCATACAATACAGTCCCATGGCAGCATTAGCCAGTACGACCGAGTTCTGTGCCCAGGTTCCTTCCCCTTTCAATATCTTCATAAAGATCTTTGCTGCCGCTTCCACTGTGTTACCACCATAGATATCTTCGGGATATACCTTGCGTTTACCCAGCTGTTCAGGCGTCCAGTCTTTCTCTCCCTCATTCGTAATAACGCGCGTATCTGCAGTCAGGGAGATCTCATCATATCCGTCCAGGCTATAAACGATTGCATAGCGCTTGTCAGTCTGCTGGAACAGATAATTATACACTCTCGCCAATTCCAGGCTATACACACCTATCAGCTGATGCTGCGCGAAAGCCGGATTCACCAGCGGGCCCAGCATGTTGAAGAAAGTACGGATCCCCAGCTGACGGCGCACACCGGCCACATTCTTCAATGCAGGATGGAACAATGGTGCATGCAGGAAACAAACACCCGCTTCTTCTAGCTCTTCCCTGAGTTTTGCATCATCATTCTTGAACTTGTACCCGGCAGATTCCATCAGGTTGGAAGCTCCGCTAATGGAAGATACGCCATAGTTGCCATGTTTGGCTACTTTACCGCCTGCGCCCGCTACAATGAAGCAGGACAGGGTGGATACATTAAAAGTATTCTTACCATCGCCACCGGTACCTACTATATCAAGTACTTCATATCCATTCAGGTTCACCGGCACACATAGTTCCAGCAATGCATCCCGGAAGCCCAGCAGTTCATCTACAGTAATGCTGCGCATGAGGAAAACGGTCATAAAAGCGGCAAGCTCACTTTCATTGTACATGCCTTTTGAAATACTGATGAGTATCTCTTTGGCCGCCTCCCGGCTAAATGTTTTATGTTCAAAAAGGTAATTGAGTATCTTTTTCATTACTTGGAATTTAAGCATTCAACCAGTTACGAAGTATCTGTTCTCCCTGTGGCGTTAATACACTTTCGGGATGGAACTGCACGCCACTTACGTCATACTTGTTATGCTGCAGCGCCATGATATATTTATTATCATCCCGGGCAGTTATTATCAGATCAGGCGATAATGTTGCTTCATCTACCACCCACGAGTGATAGCGGCCTACTTCCAGCTGATCGGGCAAACCATTGAACAGTCTTCCGTCCCTCGCTGTGATATTCACATTCGTTGCTACGCCGTGATATACATCTTTCAGATTGATCAGCTTTGCACCGAAAGCCTCTCCGATAGCCTGTTGACCCAGGCACACTCCAAAGATGGATTTACTCGCTGCATATTCCGTGATCAGCGGCAGCAGCAGCCCTGCTTCCTCAGGAATACCTGGCCCGGGAGACAGGATGATCTTGTCATAGTCCTTTACTTTTTCTAATGGTATTTCATCGTTGCGCACCACCGTCACTTTACCATTGATGATCTTCTCCACCAGGTGCACCAGGTTATAGGTAAATGAATCGTAATTATCGAACACCAGAATATTCATGTCAGATATTTTGAGCCATTATAATGGCCTGTTTTAATGCATTCAGTTTATTGTTCACTTCTTCCAGCTCAGAAGATGCGACAGATTTCGCTACTACACCGGCGCCTGCCTGGTAGTATAATGTATTTGCCTTGCTCAACACAGAACGGATCATGATGGCATGGTTAAAATCACCATTGAATCCTACTGATCCGATACAGCCTCCGTAGAAACCGCGGGCGGTGGGTTCATTTTCATCAATGATCTCCATTGCCCTGTACTTCGGCGCGCCAGACAATGTTCCTGCCGGGAAAGTAGCTGCCAGCAATGAGAATGGGTTCAGTCCGGATTGTATTTTACCTGTCACTTCACTCACCAGGTGAATAACATGTGAATAGTACTGTATCTTCCTGTATGATTCTACTTCCACATCTGTTGCCAGTCTGCTCAGATCATTCCGGGCCAGATCGACCAGCATCACATGTTCTGCATTCTCCTTCGGATCTTCCAGCAGTTTTGCCGCCAGCTGTCTGTCCTGTTCATCATCACCCGTACGTTTGAAAGTACCTGCAATAGGATGAATAGTAGCTTTATTATCCTTAATGATCAGCTGTGCCTCTGGTGAGGAGCCCATTAATTTGTAATCGCCGTAATCGAAGAAGAAGAGATAAGGGGAAGGGTTAATAGAGCGGAGAGCGCGGTACACATTGAATTCGTCACCTTTGAACTTTTGCTGGAAGGCTCTGGAGAGTACAACCTGGAAAACGTCGCCGCGGAAGCAGTGTTGTTTACCTTTTTCGACGATCTCCATATACTGTTCATTCGTCAGGTTACTCTTTTCCTCCCCGTCTGCCTTGAAACCGTAGCTAGGTACGTCCTTTTGTCTTATCAGGGATTCAATGAGATCAAATTCGCTGTCAAGGCCTTCTATCACATTCTCACAGAGATAAAGCTCATCTTTAAAGTGATTGATGGCGATGATGTATTGATAAAAACGGTAGCGCATCAATGGGATGGTATTACCGTTCTGTTTATCCTTGTTAAATTCTATTGTTTCGAAGAACTGTACCGAATCAAATGTGCTGTATCCAAATAAACTGTGCACTACTGGCAGTACCGGCTTATCGGCGAAGGTGAAATTACCGAGGAATTTCTGCAGCTCACTCAACACGCTTTGTTTGTTCTTGAGCTGTTTCCTTTCTGGCGGGAGATTAGGATACTTAAATTCAAAATCGGAGGTGCTGGTCACTTCAATGCCAGCAATAGGCTGGATGCAGATGAAGGAGAAACTGTTTTCACTTGCGCGATAGTCTGTACTTTCCAGCAGTACGGTACCAGGAAACTTGTCGCGGAGCCGCAAATAGATACCAACAGGCGTGAACACGTCTGCCAGCATTTTCTTTGATTTTGATTTTACTTGAATACTACCCATTGGTTTGTGATTGAGTGAGGGTGACTATCTAAAACGAAGAAGGCCCGCTGTGTAACAGCGAGCCTTCCAAATTATATTTCATTACGAAACATGGCACTGTAACACCGTATCAGGAACTGATATTGTGCCACCACCAATGCTTGTTTGTAATATTTGTTATCATGTTTTAATATCTTGCGGAACAAATATCCGGCGTTTTTTGAAAAGATGCAAATTTTTTTTGAAAAAATTTGTGAAGCGATAAGTTCCTGGCTTTCTGTTGCGAAATTGTACATCTTTTAGTGCTTTAGGCTTGCTTTCATTTTCCGGCCGCCCTGGTGTAGATCATCCTGACGGGCGCTGCTAAGGCCTCCGGTTCTCTTCCCGGGGCAGACATTCCTCGCTGGCTCTTTTTCCAGATACTTTTAGGTTGCCGCTTATTCCTCTGGGGACATTCCGCGCCGGTTCTTTTTCCGGATACCTTTAGGCTGCCACTTATTATCCGGGGACAGACATTCCGCGCCGGTTCTCTTTCCAGATACCTTTAGGCTACCGCTTGTTCTCCCGGGGCAGACATTCCGCGCCGGGGTCAGTGGGACTGCGGTCGGCGCCTCTCCGGGCATCAGATCGCTGATTGTTGTTTGTCAATCGTATGAACTTGGGAATATCTTTGAAACTTCATCAATCGTGCACCCGAATAGCCGAAGGCCCGCAGTCTCCACTGAACCCCGTCTTCGTCATGGTCTGCCTGTAATATTCAGAGACAATGCAGCGACATTGCTTCAATAGTGTCTTTGTTGCATTAACTGTGCTATTGCATTCATAATGCTGTGTCGATAATGTCGTTCCACCTCTATTCCTGCCGTACTCTGTTCCTGCTGTCCTCTATTTCATCTGATCTATTCCGTCCCGATCTGACCTATTTATCTGATTCATACCTCCTGATTTATTCGTCCCGACTTAGACTTCTTGATTTATTCATCCTGGCCTATTGCCTATTCATTCTAATTATTTCATCCCATTCCCTCTATCCTCCTCCTATTCCGTTCCATTCCCAATTGTCCATTATAAGGGCTCCAAAGAAAAACTTAACCAATATCCTGATAGCGCCCAACCACTCATAGGACCCCAGCTAAGTAGCAGACGGTTAAAGATGGAGACTGCGGGCCTTCGGCGCCGACCGCAGTCCCATACTTTAACCGCACACTACTTGCGATAAAAAAATCACACAATATCCTGATAGACTGCGGAGCTTGCAATTACAGCACGCCCTTGGTGCTCGGCAACTGCATATTCGCGGGATTCCTCTTCACTGCCATTTTTATCGCCTTCGCAAACGTCTTAAAGATCGCCTCGATCTTGTGATGCTCATTCTCGCCCTCAGCTTTGATATTCAGATTACACTTCGCCGCATCAGAGAAGGATTTGAAGAAGTGAAAGAACATCTCCGTCGGCATCTCCCCTATCTTCTCGCGATTAAACTTCGCATCCCATACAATCCAGTTCCTGCCACCAAAATCAATCGCAGCCTGCGCCAGACAGTCGTCCATTGGTAAGCAGAAGCCGTAACGCTCAATGCCTCGCTTATCAGCCAGCCCTTGCGCCATTGCTTCTCCCAACGCGATACCTACATCTTCGATGGTGTGATGCTCATCAATATGCAGATCTCCCTTTGCCTTGATGGTCAGGTCAATGCTGCCATGACGGGCAATCTGATCCAGCATATGATCAAAGAAACCCAGGCCTGTGCTGATATCGGCCTTACCGGTACCATCCAGGTTTAAAGAAATGAAGATGTCTGTTTCTTTAGTCGTCCGTGTATGTGAAACGGTACGCAAGCCTAATTTCAGGAACTCGTAGATCTTCTCCCAGTCGGTAGATTCCAGCGCGATCACTTCTTTCAGGGCCTGCGCATTGGAATTGACCTCTGCACTCCCCAGACCAGTACCTTCGTTCATCCAGATAGCCTTAGCGCCAAGATTCTTTGCCAGCTGCACGTCTGTGATACGATCGCCGATCACGAATGAATTTGCGAGATCATAGTCGGCGGAGAAGTATTGTGTTAGCATGCCTGTACCCGGCTTACGGGTAGCCGCATTCTCATGAGGGAAGGTACGGTCGATGTGTGCCGCTTTGAAAATTACGCCTTCATTCTCAAACGCCCGCACAATAAAGTTCTGCGCCGGCCAGAAATCGGCCTCCGGAAAGCTGGCAGTACCCATGCCATCCTGGTTTGTCACCATTACCAGCTCATAGTCCAGTTCCGCAGCAATGCGGGAAAGGTAAGTAAAGACCTTCGGATAAAATTCTATCTTCTGAAGGCTGTCGATCTGGTATGTAGGTGGTACTTCTTTGATAATTGTACCATCCCTGTCTATGAAGAGCACTCTTTTCATTGTAGCTGTGTGTTGTTATGTTGTACAGTGGCGAACTGTTGTTATTGAAGTAGAGTATTATACAGTGACCTGTGCGATTGTTTCCAACAAAGTGGTATTCTCTTCCGGTGTACCTACGGTGATACGTAAGCAGCCATTACACAATTCTACTTTGGAGCGGTCACGTACGATGATACCTCTTTCTACCAGGTAGTTGTAAATACCTTTAGCATCCACTGTTTTAGCCAGCAGGAAGTTGGCATCACTCGGATATACTTCCAGCACCTGCGGCAGATTGATCAGGGAAGCAGCCAGTTTATCTCTTTCCACTACGGTGTCCTTGATCCACTCATTCACCTGGATGATATTATCAAGCGCTTCCAGCACAAGGTCCTGCGCTGCCTGGTTAATGTTATATGGAGGCTTTACTTTATTCAGGACGTTGATGATCTCTTCTCCGGCGAAAGCCATGCCTACGCGCAGTGCCGCCAGTCCCCATGCTTTGGAGAGGGTCTGCATTACAACGAGGTTAGGGTATTCTGTCAGTTCGGGAATGAATGTTTTCTGACGGGCGAAGTTGATGTATGCTTCATCGATCACTACGATACCGTCAAAATTATTCAGGATCATTTCAATGTCGGAACGGTTGATGGAATTGCCGGTGGGGTTGTTGGGAGAGCAGATAAAGATCAGCTTTGTACGCTCATCTACAGCTTCCTGCAGGGCTGCCATATCAATCTGGTAGTCGGGCGTTAGCGATACTTTACGAACGATCACATCATTGATATTAGCGCTCACTTCATACATGCCGTAAGTGGGTGGGAACAATACCACATTGTCGATACCCGGACGACAAAAAGAGCGGTACAGTACATCTATCACTTCATCGCTGCCATTACCGAGGAAAATATTCTGTGGTGGCACACCTTTGATATCTGCCAGCTTATATTTCACTTTCCACTGCATAGGATCAGGATAGCGGTTGTAAGCCACCGGCAGTGGAGAACCAAAACTGTTTTCGTTGGCATCGAGGAAAATGGAAGCCTCGCCTTTGAATTCGTCCCTGGCGGTGGAGTACGGCACCAGGCGTTTTATATTGTCGCGTAGTAAGCTATTAAGATCGAACATTGATAAAAGATTTTATAGTTGAGTCTTTTGTTTCAGGCGGACAGTCACTGCATTCTTATGAGCGTCCAGTCCTTCAGCGGCGGCCATCGTTTCGATGGTGGCCCCTATCTGTTGTAATCCTTCCTGCGTGAGGCGCTGGAAGGTGATCTTTTTTACAAAGCTATCGAGAGATACGCCACTGTATGCAGTTGCATAACCATTGGTCGGCAATGTGTGATTAGTACCCGAAGCATAGTCGCCCGCACTTTCCGGTGAATAGTTTCCGAGGAATACAGACCCTGCATTCACTACAGCGTCAGCGATGGAAATATCATCTTTACAAGCTACGATCAGGTGCTCAGGAGCGTATGCATTCAGCAGGTCCATGGCTTCAGGCGTATCTTTTACAAGAATGATCCGGCTGTTTTCCAATGCCAGCGCTGCAATATCCTTACGTGGCAATTGCGCCAGCTGATCGGCAACTTCCTGTTGTACTGCCTTGATGATCTCACGTGCTGTAGTTACCAGCAATACCTGGCTATCAGGACCGTGTTCGGCCTGAGAGAGGAGGTCGGCCGCAACGAAAGCAGGTACGCAGGTTTCATCTGCGAGTACGGCTACTTCGGATGGACCGGCAGGCATATCGATCGCTACACCGCTTTTATTAACAAGCTGTTTCGCGCAGGTTACATACTGGTTACCCGGACCGAAGATCTTATGCACACGCGGTACACTTTCTGTACCATAGGCCATTGCGCCAATTGCCTGTACACCGCCTATTTTGAAAACACGCTCTACGCCCACCTCCTGTGCAGCAAATAATACGGCAGGATGTACATCACCGGCAGCATTAGATGGCGTACACAGGATGATCTCCTTACAACCTGCGATCATGGCAGGTATACCCAGCATGAGGATAGTAGAGAACAGCGGGGCAGAACCTCCGGGAATATACAGACCTACTTTTTCAATAGCCACCGGCTTACGCCAGCATTGTACGCCGGGCATGGTTTCTATGATCCTGCTCTGTTCCTGCTGTGCCTTGTGAAAGACTTCTATATTATGTTTTGCCTGGAGGATGGCCTTTTTCAGATCTGCATCCAGCACATTGTTGGCGTGTGCAAATTCTGCAGGAGTGACCTCCAGTGCATCTAATTGCACCTTGTCAAACTGCTGCGCATATCTGCGCACTGCTGCATCTCCGTCCTGCTTTACCGCAGCGAGGATGTTGCCTACACTGGTTTCCAGCGCTGTTGTATCTAAAACCGGACGTTGGAGTAATGCCGGCCATTGAGCACGTTCTGGATATTCGAATACAAGCATGGTATAATCAATTACGTTGAACTATTATTGAATGACAATGATCAGTGATGACTACAATGATCCCTGATTATATGATCATCTTTTCAATTGGCACTACAAGGATACCTTGTGCACCAGCTGCTTTCAGGCTTTCAATAATATCCCAGAAAGCATTTTCATTCAACACGGAATGTACAGAGCTCCAGCCTTCTTCTGCCAGCGGCAGTACTGTAGGGCTCTTCATACCCGGCAGCAGCGCAATGATCTCCTTCAGTTTGTTATTAGGTGCGTTCAGCAGCACGTATTTATTGTTCTTTGCTTTTTTAACAGCCTGGATACGGAACAACAGTTTTTGCAACAGTGTTTCCTGCTCAGGCGTCAGATTGCTGCTACTGATCAAAGCCGCTTCAGATTTCAGGATCACTTCCACTTCCTTCAGGCCGTTCATGAACAGCGTTGAACCACTGCTTACCAGGTCACAGATGGCGTCTGCCAATCCGATCCCTGGAGCGATCTCCACCGAACCACTGATCTCGTGGATCTCGGCGCTGATGTTATGCTCATTCAGGAAGTTTTGTAATATCACCGGATAGCTGGTAGCGATACGCAGCTGGTCCATGTCTTTCACACCGTTATACTCTACAGATTTTGGCACTGCCAGAGAGAGGCGGCATTTACCGAATCCCAGTTTCTCCGCAACCTTCACAGGACGGTTCTTTTCCAGGATCACATTTTCACCTACGATACCGATATCTGCCACACCATCTTCTACGTATTGCGGAATATCATCATCGCGCAGGAAGAAGACTTCCAGCGGGAAATTACTGGCTTCCGTTTTCAGTTTGTTAACACCGTTGTTAATGTCGATACCACATTCTTTCAACAGTTTGATTGAGTCGTCGTGTAAGCGACCGGATTTCTGAATGGCAATTCTCAGTTTCATGTTTTTGACAATGTTCGGTGAAAACAAAAAGGGGCTTACCGTTTGGTAAGCCCCTGATGATGTTTTAATATCTTATTAGGTATACATAAAATCATCCCAGCCTACCTGCGTGGTAAGAAATGATGGTGATGATGTGTATGTACGTTAATGTTCATAATTTGAAATAACGATGCGAAGGTAATAACAATTTTGAATAATCAAACTAATTTTTGCATATCCGCCATTATTTTAATGTAAACCCTGCTGACTGGACGTCCCTGCTATTAGTACCTACAAACACGGTAAAATCGCCCGGTTCTGCCTTCCAGCGCATATCTTTATCGTAGAACTTCAGGTCCTCTACAGAAATATCAAAGGTCACCGTCTGGGTCTGTCCTTTGGCCAGCGCGATCTTTTTATAGGCTTTCAGCTCTTTTACCGGCCGGGTAACTGACCCTACCATGTCCCTGATATAGAGCTGTACTACCTCTTCGCCGTCATAATTCCCGCTGTTAGTCACCGGTACGCTCACCTGTAGCTTGTCTGCTGCTGTGATCTGCTGCTTGCTCAGTTTCAGATCGCCATAGGTGAACTTTGTATAGCTCAGCCCATACCCGAAGGGATACAGTGGCTCATTGTCCGTATCGAGATACTTTGTTGAATACTTATTATTGGGGTTCAGCGGTCGGCCGGTATTCTTATGATTATAGTAGATCGGTATCTGGCCTACATTCCGTGGAAAGCTCATTGTCAGCTTACCAGCCGGATTGTAATCGCCAAACAACACCGAACTAATGGCATTACCCGCACGGGTACCGAGGAACCAGGTTTCCAGGATGGCAGGAATATGGGCGTCTTCCCATTCCAGCGTCATCGGGCGACCATTCATCAGCACCAGTACTACAGGTTTACCCGTGGCATGTACTGCCTTCAGCAGCTGTTGCTGGTTTTCCGGGATGCTGATATTGGACCTGCTGGCCGCCTCGCCGGTCATGCCCTGCGATTCGCCCAATGCCATCACGACGATGTCTGACTGTTTAGCCAGTTCCACGGCTGCCGCCAGCATCGACTGGCTATCAGCCGTATCCGCAGCTTCCAGTTTGAATTTCTGGGTAGCTCTTTTCAATAAGGTGGTATCCGCCGTATAGTGGGCGCCTGGCAGATATTGCACATTGGCAGAACGCTGTTTCAGGGCCTCCAGCAGGGTTACAGCCTTGGTATAATCGCCCGCAGCCGACCAGTTGCCGATCATATCCCGCTGACTATTAGCCAGGGGGCCGATTAATGCGATCTTCGCGTCCTTTTTAAGGGGCAGCAGCTGGTTTTCGTTCTTCAGCAGCACAATGGAGCGTTCTGCTATTTTCTGCGCGGTAGCCAGATTTCCGGCAGACATGATGTCTTTTGCCGTCCTGGTGGTGTCGCAGTATTTAAATGGGTCCTGGAACAGGCCGAGGTCATATTTTGCCGCCAGGATGCGGTATACGGCGCTGTCGATCTCTTTTTGGGTCACTTTTCCGTCCTTCAGCAGCTTTTTCAACTGACCGGCAAAAATGCCTCCCTGCATATCCATATCCACACCGGCATTCAGGGCAGCTGCGCCGGCCTCATATTCATCCTTCACATTGCCATGGGCGATCATTTCATTAATAGCGGTATAATCTGTCACTATGAAGCCTTTAAAGCCCCACTCTTTCCGTAGCAGGTCTGTCAGCAGCCATTTATTGGCAGTGGCAGGCGTACCGTCTATTTCGTTGAAAGATGTCATAACAGTGGCTACTCCAGCATCTATAGCTGCCTTGTACGGCGGCAGGTAATACTGGAACATCTGCCGGCGGCTCATGTCCACGGTATTATAGTCGCGGCCCGCTTCAATGGCGCCATATAACGCAAAGTGTTTCACACAGGCCAGGATGGTATTATCAGCACCCAAGTCCGAGCCCTGGTAGCCTTTTACCTTGGCCTTTGCCACCTGCGTGCCATACCATGTATCTTCCCCTACACCTTCTGCTACGCGGCCCCAGCGGGGATCACGGGCAATATCCACCATCGGTGAATATGTCCAGTGTAACCCGTCGGCACTGGCTTCCTGTGCCGCGATCCTGGCACTCTGCTCCAGCAGGGCCATATCCCAGGTACAGGCTTCTCCTAATGGAATAGGGAAGATTGTCTTATGTCCATGGATGACGTCATACCCGAATAACAGCGGTATTTTCAGCCTGGTGTTCATGGCCATTTCCTGCAACTGGCGGGTATACTGGGGAGTATATGCATTGAAGATCGAGCCGCATAAACCAGCTTCAATATCCTTTTTATATCCCGGTTTCATAAAAGGACCCGTAACGTCCATATCACTGGTGAGCAGGTTCAGCTGCCCTATCTTCTCTTCCAGGGTCATGCGTTTAATCAGATTGCTGACGAAGGTCTGCTTCGTGTTTTGTGCCTTCACGCTGAGGGCAGCCAGCAGCAGATATGCTACCAGCAAGCGCTTCGGGTTCCTCATAACTGTGGTTTTAAAGTTTACAAGTGGGGCTAAGGTAAGGGATTTAAATCAAGGAGAGATGCGATAATTGGGCCCCAAAAGCTCTTAACTAAAAGAGCTGTGAAATACTATCCATCGTCAGGAACATTTTACCGCTATCAGGCAAAACAATAAAACCATACTTTTCATAAAACTGTTGTGCATCCTTATCCAAAGGGTCAACAACTACCGCCATTGAGCCAACTTCCAGGGCAACGTCATGACTCCTTTTTAATGCATCCAATAAAAGTAATTCTCCCAACCGCTGCCCTCGGTAAGAACTATCCACCGCCAATCTACCAAGTAGTGTCACAGGCAAATGATGATAGGAAGCTGGCAACCTTTTTATAATTGCCTCAGGAAGCATACTTCTGTCAATAGAAGCACTTGAAAGTGTATAATAACCTTTGATAGCATTTTTTTCGCCCTCTAATATAAAACAAGCCGATAGCTTTCTTTTTACATCCTGTTTGGCTTGTGTTTTTAAATAACTATCAAGGAGTGGTTTTCCACATTCAAATTCTTTCTTCTTGTGATCCCCGTTTAAATGAACTGTTAAATAAGTCATTTTTCTTTGCTTAACCGCTTATATCGTGCTGCAGCTTCCTTAAGAGATTTGTTAGGTTTACCTGGATTCATAATAGCATCAAAAAAAACTTCCTGATCACGTTGAGACGCCAGGATAGCATTGTGCTTTTCGATAATCTTTTCAGCCTGTGCCTTAACTGAAAAAATTACGAATTCAGATAAAGTTTTAAATCCCCCCAGGTCAGCAGCATGTTCAAAATACTGTTTTAATTCAGTCGACAACCTCGTATCAAACCTTGTCATGCCTGTAGATTTCATTACTAAAATGTTTTAAAAATTAGGGCTAAGATTAGCTTATGATCAATACCCCAAATGTACGGAAAATATCCGTACACCAATTAAAACAAATTAGCTTGTTCGCAAAAACAGGTTATGCATCCACACTTGTGAACTTTTCAGATAAAAGAGAAGCTGAAATATAAATACCAATAAAAAAGGATTTGGGATCTGGTCAACAGTGTATACCATTAAACAATGCTTTTCACAAAAGTAAAAGGCTTTCCTGAAACAGCCTACTAATTGATTAACATTGTTTTATCAACATAGAAGAAAATTATTCAATTATGATCCTGTAATTCTTTCCACGCTATTATCTGTTCCTACAACCTCACCACTACCCTCTTCAACTTCGCCCCACTATACACCTCTCTCCCATCTACCAACACCTTCAACCCCTTCCCTTCTTTATACCGCTCCCCCCTCTTATCCCATCTCACCGTCACTAACTTCCCATGATACGGCACCCCCTCCAGCATAAACCAGTCCCACTGTCCTTCCGAAATCAGCGGATGCAATTCCAGGCGATTATCTGCACGGGGTTTTAGTCCAATCAGATCGTTAATCACCAGATCGCAAAAACCTGAATGATTATAATAACTACTTCTCGGATCATCGCCTTTCAGCCAGTAACCATTACGTTCGTCCTGGTATTCTCCCAGGTAAGGCTTTCCATTCTTCTGATGCGACCGGGCGTACACCTGTAAAGCATGATAATACACAGCCGGCGACATACCATTATGATGTTTGTAACCTGTCAGCAGATTTGCTAATCCTTTTAATGTTTGTGTAGTAGCAAAGGGCCATATCGCGCCATCCCATTCACACCCACCAGTGCCATGTGAGCGGAAGGCAGGGTGTCGTCTTTCAGCAGTGGTCAGCCCCCAGGGCGCATCAAAACCGCTGGTATCCGTAAGTTGCTCCCAGGCTTTGGCGTACCTGGATTTATCAGCAGGTATATTAAAGTACCAGGGAATAAACCCTATCTCTTCCCGTGCATTGGAGAACCTGGTATCGCTACTACCTTTTATGGCCTGTCTTACTTTGAAAAAAGCTGCTGTATCATCCCACAGCTGTTCCTGCACCAGTTGCCTGATCTTTGCCGCATCGGCAGCATATCTTTGCCGCAGGGTATCATTCCCGGCCATAACAGCGATCTTTGTCAGCGCATTGGCATTACCGTACATATAACTGCTGATGGTAGGCCGTGTATGTTTTTCCCGGCGGGCGCCACTGATAGATTCTTCCATTCCATCTTTCACATCGAACTGCCAGAACAGGCCATTGGGCAGGCGTTTTTCCTGCTCCCATAAACGGTAGTCCTTATCCATATATGGCAATAGCGCTGTAATAAAACTACTATCCTTATCCACCAGGAAACGGTTGTATACCGCATCTGCCGCCCAGCTGCTGAACTGATGGAAACGGGGAGACTTCTGCTGTACATCTTTCAGATACCAGTATTGTATATATTGATCGATATATTGCCTGTTCCGCAGCCATCTTCCTTCATAGACGTGATGTCCGAAAGCACAGCTCAGGGCATTGTAGCGTCCCGCATGTTTAACAGGCGTAATGAATTCAGTGAAGATAAACCCATCAGGCGTTTCTTTCAGGTGCTTGCGGAATGTCCACCAGCGATAATAGTAAGTTTGTTCTATGATACTATCAGGACATTCGAGTAATGGCACATTTGTTTTCAGCCAGTCGAATGCCTGCGCATTACTCACATAGTTGACCACATATTCCGAGTCAAGGCTGTTGAAACGGTTGGTATACTTTTGCAGTGTATTCTGCAAGACATACTGTTTCACTGATGTTTCAACACCCGCTCTTTTACCATCATTTCCCCGCTGACCCAAAAGATGTAACGGGAAGAAAACACATATCGCTGCTATTGCTTTAAAGGTTCCCAATTGCCAAATACTTTAGTGAGTGTAATATTTTTTGCATCCTTCGCGCTTAGTTGTTTCGACCAGGCTACACGTTGACGGCTAACAGCACCATCACCAGTGTTTTCATATTCAGCATACCTGGCTGTTTGTTCATTCTCCGGTTTGTCCCAGTTATGCCATCCATGGGGCAGAATATGTGCCCCCAACGTACAGTGCATGAACACTGTAGCTGCATAGGGACGCCATGGACGGCCCAGGTACACCTTTTTCGCACTTGAATCAGCCCTTAACGTACAATGATTGAATACAAACCCATATGACTGCCGTTCCGTTGTAGAAGCGGCAGTAATGTAAGAATCTCTTTTACTGTGGATAGTGCAGCCTTCGAACCATACCGTTGCTGCACCAAAAATGAAGTCGGTGGTACCGGTGATATAACAATCCTTATAATATTGCCTGCTGTCCGCCCTTCCGGCATACAGTGTATCCTGGTTACCTAAGAGCCGGCAGTGACGGAAAATGCAGCGATCGCCTTCCACGTGCAGGGCCACTGCCTGTCCTACCGGACCAGCGGCATTTTCAAAGGTCAGGTTTTCAGCGATGATATCATCTCCTGCTATCAATACGGTATACGAGGTAAACGTGCCGAACTTATCCCTGCCGGACGCATCCCTACCAGGATAAGGCTTTCCCGAATAATCACTGTTGGTGATGATAGTACTGTCCCTATCTTCCCCCTGTAAAGTAATGCTGCATTTCCAGGAAGGGATACACAACTTTTCATGATACACCCCCTTCCGGATGAAGATCGTAACGCGGAAATACGTAAAATCCCGTACGGCATTCACCGCCTCCTGTATCGAGCGATAATCGCCGGTACCATCCTGCGCTACCACAAGACGCTTACGTGTATCCTGCGCATGCACGCAAAATGACAGCAGTACAAGTAATACGGAAATAAGATGAACATATTTCTTCATAACAAGGAATTTAGTCATACAGCAGCGGGGACAAACTATAAAAATCTGACCGGTTGAGGAACAAAGCGAGCCTTTTTATTTACGCAATCGTTACCGGTACATTTCAACTCTGCCCCCCTACGACATTTAATTCCTATCCCTACAGAACTTTATCTGAACAAGCATCTCAACCACTGTGGGAATTCCAAATCGGCTATGACAGGAGTATTCGCCATTTTCTTTTATCAAAGAAGCTTATTTACACGATTTATTCCCGTTACTTCCATATCACTTCACCATCATTTCCATATCACTTTACCGACATCTGTATATCGAAGGGATATACATATGACGGTGAAGTGATATCCAGATGAGCTTATAAGGATATGGAGATATAGAGATCAAAGCGTATTCAGTACGGGATTGAATCGAATCAGGTTGGGAATAACGGACGCCCGACAACATGAGGAAACGGGACTAGAAACGTCACCGGTACAACTTAAAAGCAGAGTTAAGGCAGGGCAAAGGCATGGCAAAAGTGTATTACCAATACGAATCATTCGCGGCAATAGCCCTCCGTAGGTGAGCTGTGTTTGTAGCGCGGGGTTTCAACCCCGGGACGGAATACGTCACAATCAATGCAACAATTAACCCCGGAACGAAATGGTTATTTCACAACAAACCGGTAGTCCCCCGACCCGGCCGTTAAAACAATTCTCCCATCCTCGTACCCTTTCACCTTTATATCTCTTTGCTTATCAACACCTTGCCCTCCCTCCATCACCTGCTGACCTTTCATCACCGGTAGTTTGATCAGTGCACTACTATTGGGAGGAATGACTATATGAAAAGTCAACTCGTCTGCCTTTTTCTCCCATTCGCTAATTATAGCCCCAAAAACCGTTTTATAGGAAGTTTTAACCCAGGACACATCCCCGACCATTTCAGGCCGTATAACCGCTTCTTTATAGGCAATGGAACGATCCTGCTGGGTTATTCCACCCAGCCCCGTATAGAACCATTCCATTAGGTGGCCCAACATCAGGTGATTGTTCGAGACCCTCTCCAGGGCAGCCCAGGATTCGGTCAGCGCCGTAGCTCCTTTTGCCAGCTGGAATCCATATCCCGGTACGTCATCACGGTTATTCATCTCGTACAATAGTTGAGACGCGCTCCCTTCCTGTAAGGCCTGTACCAGGAAATGAAAGCCGATATCCCCTGCTGTGAGTTTCCGGCCATTCTGCTCAATGGAGTCCACCAGGTTTCTGAAAACAGCCTTCCTGTACTGCGCTTCCACCAATCCCACACATAGGGGCATGGCCATAGCGGTCTGACTTCCGGTCGCATATACTTTAGTAGCCGGATTGAAGAACTGCTCATTGAATGCCTTTTTCACCCTGGCAGCCAATGCAGCGGCCCTTTTTGCTCCCTCCGGATCTCCACTCATGCTTCCCATCTTTGACAGTAGCATAAGATCGTAATAGTAAATAGCCGTAGCTGTCAGCGCTTTCGGCGTTAGCTGTGCCAATCCCGGACGCTGAGGGCCATTATCATACCAGTCGCCCAGGCCATACGAAAGCATGTTATTCACTGCTTTTGATTGCAGGTAGTTTGCATATTTGCTGGCAGTTGGATAAGCCTTGCGGATAATTCCCGTATCGCCATACCATTTGTACAACTGCCAGGGCAGTATGACACTGGCACTTCCCCATTCCGGCGAATCCCTGAAACCAAAGCCATTATCATCAAAGAAGACATATTCAGGTGCGATATCGGGCACCAGGCCACTGTCTGTCTGCGCCTCCCGCATATCGTCCAGCAACTTGCGATATAACAGGGAGATGTCGTAATTATATTGGATAGAATTACCCATCAGGTAATCCTGTTCCAGCCAGCTTAGTTTTTCCCTGTGCGGACAGTCCGTTGCCACACTTTGCAGATTGCTCTTAATAGCCCACTGGATCAGGGTATAAATTCTGTTGAACAGCTCATTCGAACAGGAGAAACTACCGGTCGCAGGAGCCGCATTGCGGGTATGCAGGAAGTTCAATTGAGTGATCGCCGGCAGTAAAATATTAGCAGCGGTATCCGGAGCAGCACCCTCTACCTGCACATAACGGAAGCCGTAATAAGTAAAGCGGGGCCGCCAAACCTCTTCTCCATCCCCCTTCAATGTATAGGAGAAGTAATAAGGAGAACCGGTGGCTTTTTGATTGGATAACTTGGAGGCATTCAACAATTCAGCAGGTATTAGCTTCACTGTTTGTCCTCTTTTACCTTTCACTTTCAGCTCCACGATACCCGAAGCATTCTGACCAAAATCATACATATACACACCTGGCTGGACTTGTGTGACCTTTTTTACCGGCAGTATTTCCATCACCTTTACCGGATGATCCAGTTCCGGTACCAGCCTTTTCTCTGTTGCTTTTACAATGATGGCCTGTTTCCAGTGTGCAACATTGAAAGAAGGCTTGTCCCAGCCGCTTTGTTCCAACTGCGCATCATAGTCCTCTCCACCATAGATGCTGGCAAATGTGACGGGCGACGGCGCTGTTTTCCAATCATCACCGGAAACAATATTTTTAACTGTTCCATCAGCATAGGTGATCATTAGCCGGCAGATCATCCTGGGCATGCCATAGGCAATGGACAACTTCTTATAACGTTCCTTATTCACATTGAAGAATCCATTCCCTACAATTATGCCTAATGCATTTCCACCTGCTTTCAATTTATCTGTTACATCATAGGTATTGTGCAATACCGTTTCATCATAGTCGGTCCAACCAGGCGCCAGGAAATTGTCCCCCAGTTTTTCCCCGTTCAAGCTTACCTCGTACTGACCAAGTCCGCTGATGAAGAGTAAAGCACTTTTAATATGATCGCCACCCAGGAACTCCTTACGGAACAATGGCACTACCGGCCGCTGACGCGCCTTATGCTTCTCATAGAACTTATCGCCTCCACTATGTACACCTGGTACCACACGCATAGAATCAGGAATATCCTCGTATCCTATCCATTGTGCCTGTGCCCAGTCCTGCCGGCTGGCGAGAGCTATTGTAAAAGACGCAGCAGCGCTCCACGATGATACATTACCATGATTATCCCACACACGTACCCGCCAGTAATATTTATGCGCAGGCAGTATAGCCCGCTTCACAAAATGAGGATCTATGTTATAGGATTGCGAAATACGAATGCGGGCGCTGGTATCTTTCGTTCCCGCCAACGCAGTATCTTCAGTGACCTGTATCTGGAACATCGTCTGCATGCAGCCTCTTTGAGATGCAATCAACTCCCAGCTGAATGCCGGACTAAGCCCCGTACCTACAGGATTTATCTTACGATCAGTTCTCAGGTTAACAACCTGCAATTCCTGTCCCCAACTCTTCAGATATAGTAACAGGAATAGCATCATTATGCCTTGTCTCATGCTTATCATTCTTTGTGCGCTGATGTCGATTTAATGGTCAGTTGCGCCGGCGACAACCCGGCTACAGTAGCGCGTAATGTAATGTTACCTGCGGTTTTGTCTGCTTTTATGATTGCCAGACATCTACCCTGCCAGGCTTTACGTTGTGGTAATTGATAGCTCTCCACGCTCATCGGATTAGCGTTGCCTACTCCTACTATAGCTGCCGGACCAGTGATCTCAAACTTCACCAGGTCTTCTGCATTGGGCAACCTGTTACCATCTGCGTCCGTCAATTCAACCGTCACATAACTCAGGTCCTGTCCGTCAGCAATGATCTGCTGCCTGTCGGCCGTCAGCTTTATCTGCGCAAGTTTCCCAGCTGTGGCCAACGTGGCTGCAGGAGATTTCTGTTTGCCCTTATACCCGATCGCTGTCAGCTTTCCCTGTGAATAAGGCACTTGCCATACCGCCATAAAACGGTTCGCTCTACCTGCTTTTTTGCGGCCTAAAGAAACACCATTCAGAAATAGCTCTGCCTCTTCATAGGAAGTGTATACAGACACTTCGAGCGGCTTTCCGTTGTGCCCCTCCCAGTTCCAACTATCCCGGGCATCGTACCATTCCCAATGACTCCATTCAACTTTGCGGGTATTTGTATCAAAAGAAGGCTTCGGTGGTTTTACGAAAATGGAAATCTGGTCCTCCTTCCAGAGTACATCACGGTAGTGTGACTGCGGGCGTTTCCATCCGCAGATATCAATATCCCCACAGTATGCCAGGTTCCAGGGATAAAAGTCCTGACGCTGCATATATCCCAGCCATCCGATACTGGCCTCGCCTATGTAATCAAAGGCAGTCCAGACAAAATCTCCTATCACCCAGGGATGATCTTCAACGGCCATCCAGTAATCAAAAGCTTCTATGGCAAAAGACTCTGTTGCCATCATCACCCGCTGTGGCATACGTTCATGATCTTTTAGGTATTGATCACGCGCATAGTTATAACCTGCTATATCCAGTGTTGATAGAAAAGCATCTTTATCCGGTGCAATGCCATTTACGCCACAGGTAATAAAACGTGTGGTATCTATACTGCGGATATGATCGCGCAGCATAGCTGCTACCTTTGCTACTTCCGGCTTCTCGCGATGAGGGATCTCATTCCCGGTGCTCCACATAATGATAGACGGATGATTACGGTCGCGATACACCATACTTTCTAAATCGCGCTTCCACCAGTCATCAAAGTACAGGTGATAGTCTTCAGGATTCTTTCCATCATTCCAGATATCAAAAGCCTCGTCTATCACCAGCATACCTAAGCGATCACAGGCATCAAGAAAAGCAGGTGAAGGTGGATTATGTGAACAGCGGATCGCATTGTAACCACTGGCTTTTAATAATGCTACTTTACGCTCTTCTGCCCTGTCATATGCCTTCGCTCCCAATGGTCCGTTGTCATGATGCACACAGCCTCCTTTCAGCTTGATAGTTTTACCATTCAGCTGAAACCCTTTTTGCGCATCCGCAGTAATAGTACGGATACCAAAGGAAGTGGTAATGCTGTCCTTCAGCTCATCATTCACATATATCTGTGAAGTCGCTTTATACAATACAGGCGACTCAACTGACCAAAGCGCCGGAGATTTCACAGTAATTTCCTGCTGTAATACCGTATCCTTTCCTGCCTGTATCAGCTGCTGACCTTTATGTTCGGCTACTATTTTTCCTTTTGCATCTGACAAGCGTGTGATCACAGTAGCTGTAACAGCTGCACCCGTTTCATTCTGTAATGTTGTATTGACATTAACTATTGCTGCACTATTATTCACTACGGGCGTAGCAATATAAGTACCCCATTGTCCCACATGTACAGGCTCCAGCGCTTTCAGCCACACATGGCGGTAAATGCCCGATCCGGCATACCAGCGACTGTTCTCACCTTCATTCCTCACTTTCACCACCAACAGGTTCTCCCTGCCAAATCTTACATGCGGCGTAACATCATACCAGAAGGAAGTATATCCATAAGGATGTTTACCCAGTTTCTTTCCATTGATCCACACCTGCGCGTTCATATACACACCATCAAACTGAATGATAATACGCTTACCGCGCTGCGCGGCAGGCATAAGGAAGTGCTTGCGGTACCAGCCACTGCCTCCGGTGGTAAATCCGCCACTCACCTGACTGAGTGCCCCCTTATTAAAGGGAGAAACAGTTCCGGGCAGGTCTTCAATACTCCAGTCATGCGGGAGCGATACCTTACGCCAGTCACTGTCATTGAATAAGGTATCTTCTGCTCCCTGTGCGGCGCCCCGCCAGAAAAGCCAGTTATCGTCGAATAACTGTACACGTTGTGCTGTCAGTTTTGTGCTGCACAGCATACAGGTAAATAATACTATCAGCAAACGGCTCATCATCATTTAGCTTTCGTGAAATTAAGTGTACTCTTACCGAAGTCTTTAGAAGTTGCTACTGCGATACCACGCTGATCTTTCTTATCGACCGCACAATAGAAGTGGTAGACTACTCCCTTGTAAGAAATAACAAACGATTTATGGGCAAAACGGCCATCATAGTCTTCCGTTGAATTGATCAGGTCCTCTCCATACCAGTCAGACCAGTGTACCAGGTCATAAGAACAGGCAAAGCGATTAAAGGCAGTTGGCCTGTCCTTCCAGAATGCACCGAAATAAAACATCACCCATACATTATGCATCCGCTGTATCACGGCATCTCCGGTGATACCGGTATAATGGTCCAGCACGGGCTGATCGAAATACCTCTTCCAGTGCTCCATATCATCAGATACTGCCATACCAATACGTTCCTTGCCCCGCTTAGGGTTCAGGCTATCCCCTTTCGCATTGTAGTACATCACAAAAGGATAACCTGTAGTGGTGGTCTTATCCCATATGACGGAGCTTTTGTAAATAGTGTTATTCTCCCACCAGCCGGCATTGCTGTCTGTCGCCATCAGGGCAGGTTTACCAAAGCGATGCCACTCGTGCGCCTTAGTGATCTTTTTAGGGGTATTGGCAATACCGATAGACAATAGCCCCTGTTCATATCCGGTCTTAGCACCTCCGATATACGTCATCCAATGTTTATTTCTGAACGACTGCCATTTGTAGTTACCTCCCCACACATGGTCCTGCAGGGAAATATATCCCGCCCGCTGATTCGCATCCCAGGAAGTGGTACTATCAGCAAACGACATCATCTTTCCTTTTGTTTTCCAGTGCAGCAGGTCTTTGCTTTCCGCCAGCCAGGTTTCGTAGCCGCGACCATCATACATGATATATACCATGTACCATTTCCTGCCCTTACGGAATATGCTGGGACAATCCAGTTTCCTGCTCTCATCTGGCGGCACCATCGCCATACCGTACTTGTAAGGTGTTTTTATTTCATGATAGATCCTTTGCATCACTGTCATAGGCACTCGATCATTTGCCGTAAGCTTTTCCCGGAGCAACTGTACTGGCCCTAACAATCCCGCTTCCAGCAAGGGAACATTTTGCAGACGCAAGGGCGCCGTAGTATGTGTAATACGCTGTGTTGCCGGCAGAGCGGTATCTCCGATGAGGCGGTTAGCCCATGTATTTGTTACAGCGACAGACAGTTCATTTTTTCCATTATGTAAACCCGGCGTAATATCCACACGGTAAGGGTAAGTCCATGCTACACCACAGTTGATGCCATTTATTGTAACTTCTGCTATATTGGCCACACGCCCCAGATCCAGTAAAACGCGGGATAAAGTATCATTCTTATCCAACGACCATTCAAAACTCCTTTTATAGGTGGCAGTACCTGAATAATAACGTATCTGTGGAGAAGCATGTTTACTCCAGTCTGTCAGTTCATTAAACATAACAGGCGCTTCGGGACCTCCTGCTGCTGTATCAAACTTCACTTCCCATTGCCCGTTCAATGTTTCCCCGGCTTGCAACATAGGCCCGTTAACAGCCTTATGCATTTCCTTTTCTCCTGTGGCTTTCCGGAAAATAATAAAAATGCTGCCGTTGGCCGGCAATTGTAATTGCAGGTTTGTACGTCCGTTATGTGATGTCCAATCTGTAGCCATACGTTGGTCACCTGTTACCGCGTCCCATAATTCAGGCAGCCGGCCTGTTGTACGGAAAGACACATTTATCAATCGTTCCATCTCTGCCTGATTAGAAACAAAGTAAATATCATAATCCGGAGCGGTGCGATGTGTCCAGGCAATCCCCCTGGCTCTTTTACCGGATTGTTCTTTCACCAGCAGGTCTGGCGCCAGTCCCAATGCATCAAATGAAGATGCCTTCCAGGGTGCTTGTATTACACCTTTATTTCCTAACGTGATCACACTATCGGGCGCTTCGAGCGACCTGACAGGCCCATTCACCAGTACAGTAGCTCCTGCCTGCAGCAACCTTCTGAGATGAAATACTGTTTCGCGGGATAATAAATTACCTTCCGGAGACATCGCCATTGTACCAGGCAACACCAACAGCCTATACACAGCTCCTCCCGGCAATACAATATTGCCATTCTTCACTGTTGCCAGCCTTAATAAGGCATCCTTATTAAATGAATCATAGTTGTATCCCTGCAATGCATCCACCCAGGTGGCAGGGTCAGTAATGTTTGCAGATGCAGTTATCCCGGCAGGCATTTCCCTTAGCGGGCCTCCCCTGTTGGTCATGCGCTGTGATTCCATATAAAGCATACTGTCTCCGAAAAGACCAGGCAATACGCTTGTCAACCTTTCAGGCAATACTGCCCTGCGTGGTAATCCCTCACCGGTGAACACTGCAATATCTGCCACCGGACGGCCTTCCTGCAGTAAGGCCTGACAACGCTGTGCATACGCCACCCATGCCCTGCCTGGTTTCCACCAGGTCTGATCGCGTTGGAAATAGAGCCCTACGCCATCCAGCGTCATGCCAGGACGCTGATCTGTCCACGGATTATGTGCAAATACATGATACACGAGTTTATTAATGCCCAGTGCATAGTTACGGTCAGCCAATGTCTTGAGCATACCGGGATGTTCATCCCAGCGCATACGCAATTCTGTAAATGCCTCCGCCTGCACAATGCGTTTACCATATATATGCGCGCCTGAAATAGCATCCAGCATATCATTCGGCTTGTCATGGGTAGGGCTGCGCAACCAGTATTCTCCCATCGGAATATCGGCGGACTGATAATGCTGCATGCCATCTGAAGTCATCACAGGCGCTACACTTTCCGCACTAAACTTACATTTATGTGCGTGGGCCAATGCTGCCAGCGTATCATAGAAGTTTCGTTGTACTAATTCAGTAATTGTTGTTCTTACATCATGCAGGAAGTGTTCGGCCGTTTGTGTGTTCTGTACAGGATACCCCGCCATGGCAGGCAGATAGCGGAGGAGATCATAACCACGGCGTTTGCTAAACGCTTCCCTGAAGCCGGATGACCAGTTCTGACTACCACATTCCCAGCTATCCACATGAAAAACTTTCAATACACTGTCTGCCAGTTGCGGGCCTATCTTACGGATAGTCTCCCCAAACCAGTGATCAAACTGCACACGCACTGCGGCACTATTGAACTTATCGCATTCCAGTCCCGCTCCGGCGCCGCCAGTAGCATTTGTATACCCTGTAGGTGTGTGGCCTATGCGTAGTATTGTCCAGTTACCTGCAGGCGCTTTCCATTGCAGCCTGCCTGTCGCATCCATAAAGGCCGTGAGGTCTGTTATTTTATCGAGTGGAATACAATCTTTATCGGGGATCTGCTTTGTTGTTGTGTAAGGACTGATACGCCATACAGCGCCGCTCTTACCCTCAAACTGGTGGATACGCGGCTGATCTGAAAGGAGCAGTCCTGTTACCTTCAGGCTTTGTTTCCATTTAGCAGCATCCAGATCTTCCGCACCTGGCTCCGATCCTTCTTTGTTGTAGGAAAAGCGGAAGTAGCGGGCTGTCACGGGAGTAATAGCATGTGTAACCGGCGCATCTGTATCCTGCCAGCCATGACGGGGAGCTTGTAACTGAGCCACCGGCCGGAAATCCACGCCATTGTCGCTTACTGAAATGTGCAGGCGGTGTGCCTGGTAGTTGTTACCATTGGTACGCACCGTCACTGCATAACAGGTGAAGGGCTGGGCATACGCATACTGGATCCAGCAAGGATCCTGGCTGCGGAAGCTTTCCTTATTACCGGGTACAGTGAGGAATTGCGCATTCACACCCGGCTGACTGGTACTTACGACTGGCGTTTGCCTGTTTAACGGCAAAGACGGGAATGCCAGCACTGCAATATCTTTATAGTACTTTTCGTTGGTTTCGGGTTGAGCTAAAGTATCGTTGAATACTGTATTCCCTTTTACTGTAGTAGCGGTCCACACTACTTTCTGCATAGATAATTCCGGTGTGATCCAGGGGCCTCCCGCCAAAGCAAAACCATCGCTTACATGCATGCCAAGTTGTAAGCCCAGTCTGGCCGCTTCACTGTGCGCAAAGCGTACCATATCCCACCAGGCAGGACTTAACTGTTCTACCGGCGGATCGATAAAAGGCGGGTTCGCTTTCCCTTTTATAGGCATGAGGTATGCACCACCAATACCTGCTTCTTTCATTGCTTCCAGATCGGCAGTAATACCAGCACGGCTTACGCTCGCATGCATCCAGTACCAGAATACCCAGGGCTTTGCATTAGCAGGAGGCTGCCTGAAAATACTGTCGAGACGTTGGTTCTGCGACATGCCAGCTTTCACAAAAAGGCAAAAAATGATAAGAAAGAAATACCGTTTCATAAAAATCGTACAGACGAGCTACACAAGCATTTATTGGTTGACTAATATTCGTTTTGTAAAATTCCGCTGAACTAAACAGGTTAGAAGCACCGTCTAAAAAGCCCTCATTTCATTGGCCAAATGTGCTGACAAGATCATTAGCTCCGGCAGCACCTTGTACAGCAGGAGCTGAACACAAACTGGCACCGGTGTTGACACTACTGAAAGACAGACTTCATATAAGCTGCATTTGCACTAAAGTTCTTCTTTACATTCCTTGGATCATTTGCATCGCGGGAACGTTCTATGACCAGCCACCCACGCCACTGCATCTTATCCAGCGTACGTTTTACTTCTTTCATATTGATGCGCGGATTATTCTGTAGCCATACGCCATCTGTGTCTGTACAATGGATCTGGCAGATGCGCTTAGCGCCCAGGGTCTTCAACTCCTGAATCAGATCACGTCCTGCCTGCAGGGCATTGGAAAAATTGAAATAACTCTTTATTGCAGGAGAACCTATTTCATCCAGCAGTTTCACCTCATCAGCAGCCGGCAGGGCCGTTTCTACGCCGATGATCACACCTGCCTTTTCAGCATTCGCGCCTATGCGCTTTAAGCGTTGTACAACAACTGGCCGTAGCCCGGGGCGCTTCACCAGGTCGACCTGCACGCCCAGCGGCAGAAAAGCGGTCTTTACATTCATCTGCACCATTGTATCAATACAATCCTGCACCATCTTTTCTACTTCTGCTTCAGGCCTTTCCGCGAAAGATTGTGCATAAAAGCCTGACATAGCAATGGAACTGATAGCGATGTTCAGCGACTTAGACGTATCCAGAAATTGCTGACGCACCACGGGATCAGATAGTTTACTGTTGAAGGTCGGACGGTTACCCAGTCCTCCCATATCTACTTCCACACCATCTGCACCGATATCCTTTGTAAGCTGAAAAGCGCCTAATTTCTGGCGTTTCAGGATCATCCAGTCACATACCGCTATCCGGTATCTGAGGTCTCTTTTAAAGGCTGCCGATACCGTTTCCGGGAGTAACAGTCCTCCCGCCAGTAAAGCGGCATTGCCCAGAAAGCGACGTCTGCTCGTTTTTTCCATCATGGCCATTGCTCATTATTTATAGGTTTCAATTCAAGTGCACGCGGGTCTATCTTCACATGCCTGATCCGCTGCCTGCGCCAGGTGTATACAACATGCACATAACCATCAGCAGTCTGTATTACCGAAGGATAAGAATACTGGCTTACGGGCGATCCTTCCAGCACCAACGCGGCAGACCAGTGGATGCCATCATCAGATACCGCTACATTCAGTGGTGTACGCGCTCCTTTTGATTTGCCAGCAGGTGTCTTCACATGGTTGTACACCAGCAATTGTCTGCCATCTGCAAGTGTCACCGCATCTGTACCGGAATTGTTGTTAGGCAACGCTGTAGCGCTGAGCGGAGACCAGGTCTTACCATTATCCTCCGACCAGGATTGCACAATCGAACCGTCCTTACTTCTGCAGAGTATCTGTAGTTTACCCTTGCCGTGTTTTAATATGCTTGGCTGAATAACGTTAAATGTCTTTCCATCATTGATAGGGCCTCGCTTTGTCCAGGTCTTACCTGTATCTGTGGTACACTCAAAATGTACTTTCCAGCCCTTTCCTTCCGTGCTCGACGGAGAAATCAACTCGCCATTGTCCAGCAGAACAGGCTTGTTCTTTACAGGTCCCAGAAAGCCTTCCGGCAATGCCTGTGCAGCAGACCATGTCAGTCCGCCGTCAGCGGATGTCTTCATCCAGCCTTTCCATGAGCCAACATTCTTTCCGGTTTTATAGAATAGCTGTAATGCACCACCGGGCACCTGGTACAGTACCGGGTTCCAGCAGGCTACCCGCTCTGTATCTGACATGATACCATTAGCTACTTCCACCGGCATTGTCCATTTATCACCCATCTTACGGCTTACCCAAATCCCCACATCCGGATTTCTTTCTTTTGTACCACCAAACCATGCTGCGATCAGCCCGGCAGGTGTCTCCGCAATCGTAGCTGCATGGCTTTCGGGAAAAGGAGCAGATTCGAAGATGAACTCATCTTCCACAATACCTTTCTTCCATGGCTGCTGCAGATTGGAAGTAAATACATAATCGCCCGATCCGATCCTGTATACAGCCCGGTCACCTTCCATTCTCAGGAAAGTGATATCTTTCACCTCACTGATAGGTTTCCCACCCTCCTGTATATCCACCACAGCACGAGCGGGGATATACACGGAGGCGGTGGTATTCACAGGAACGGATAGTGTCCACGTAAATCTGTTTATATCTTTTCTCCAGCTGCTGCGTACCGTACCATGCATAGTATGGAAAGATGCATTCACATAGTCCAGACCTCGAGCGAGCACAGGATTCATTTCCAACTGGCTGTAAGCAGCTGCGTTACTCTTTATTCCTGCAATATCTTCATACAACCATACCAGCAGATCTCCCAACAGCATTACATGGTTATGTGAATTCATAGCAGGAGCAGCGGTATTACCATTCCATAATTCCCAGATAGTAGTGGCGCCATTCTCCACCATATATCCCCAGCCGGGATAATCCCTGTCTGCCGAAATCTGGTAAGCGATATCTGGTCTGCCATTACGTGTAAGACCGCGCATCAGCCATTGTGTACCAATAAGCCCGGTACTGATGTGACCCCCATATTTCAACAGCGTACTGTCTGTAATATGCTTGAATACCTGACTGCGAACGCTTGCAGGCACCATGTCAAACGAGAGCGGCAGCAGATTGGCTGTTACCGTATTATTGCCGTAATGATCTGTATGCAGGAAACGGTTATTAAAGGCTGTCTTAATGCTATCTGCGCCTGCTTTGAACATCGCCACATCAGACGGCCGCTGTAGTAGTCCGGCAAACCTTGCCATCATATGCAGATAGTGATAGTAATAAGCCGTTGCAATGAGAGTACCATCTGTAATACGGGAAGAATCTTTAGTATGGATCAGTTGTTTGGACTCAGGAGGTACACACCAGTCGCCATACTTATCTTTTGTCATAATACCTTCCTTCAGGTATTTTGTTCTCATATAATGCAGCCATTGTTTCATAGATGCATAATGCCTGGCAACAGCCTGCAGGTCACCATACTGATCATAGAGCGTATTGGCGATCATCAGGTAAGTACCCGGCCAGGTCATGTTATCGGAATAGTAGTTCCAGTAAGCCGGCGCTACATCCGGAATAGCACCTTCTTTGGTTTGTGACTGCTCAATATCATCCAGCCATTTGGCATATAACTTCGCATTATCAAACAGAAAGCTTTCTCCGTAAGCACCGGTAGCACGATCGCCCAACCACGGCATACGCTCATTTCGCTGCGGACAATCCAAAGGCATTCCTTTATAATTGCCCAGGATGCCCCAATAGGCATTTTTGTAAATACTGTTGATGGTGGGATCAGATGTTTCAAAAGCACCTGTATGCGCGAGATCATCACTGACCACCTGGCCTTCGAGATGGCTCTTTTCCAGCTTCCCTGGATAACCACTGATCTCTGCATAACGGAAGCCGTGATATACAAAAGCGGGCGCCCAGTTTTCTTCGCCCTCGCCTTTCAAAGTATAGATGTCTGTCACTTTCGCATCACGAAGATTATCTCTATAGAGACTACCATCTGCCTTCAGCGTCTCAGCAAAACGCATAACTACCTGCTGGCCTTTCTTCCCTTTTACCTTCAACTGCAACCAGCCGACCATATTCTGTCCCATGTCCACAATATATACGCCTGGTTGTTTTTCTTTGACAGAAACGGGACTTAACCTCTCCACTATCCGCATCGGTTCATTCATCTGCGCCTGTAATACACCAGCAGGTGCAGGCACTAGTTCTGCCTGTTGCCAGCCTTTATCATTGAAGCCTGCGGCATTCCATCCCGGCATTTCTTTATCTGCATCATACTCCTCTCCGTCATATTCATTATTCGTTCTTATAGGTCCATCAGCAGTCAGCTTCCAGCTGGCATCACTGGTAATCATCTCCCGCTTTCCATCTGCATACAGTACTTCCAGCTGCAACAGTAAACGGGGATAACCGAAGGTGGTGATCTTATGTGGCTTATAAGCCTGCCGCATAGTAAAGAAGCGTCCATTTCCCAACACAGCACCAATCACATTTTCACCGTTCTTTAAGGCACTGGTAACATCGTATGTATTATACTTTACTGTCTTACGAAAATCTGTGGGCGATTGCGACAACACCGCTGTACCCGTACGTTTCCCGTTTATATATAACTCGTATGAGCCCGGCCCTGCCACATAGATAGTAGCACGCTTAACAGCCTGTTTAACTGTAAATGGTTTACGGTAGTAACGGGCCGACAAGCGGGAAAACTTAGTATGTGCGCTATCCCATGCAAAGCTGGTATCTGCACCGATCCACCTTGCTTTCCAATCGGATCTATTCAACAACCCCATACTCCATGCGTTCACATTACTCCATTCTGACTCACCGGCACTTGTCCACACTTTCACCTTCCAGTAACACTGCTGACGGCTTTGTAATGCTTTACCATTGTAGGATATATGAATGCTGTTTCCGGAGAGGATCTTTCCTGAATTCCAAAGATCCCCCTGATTGGCAGCCAGTTTCTCAGGAGTGGACGCCACCAGGATCTGGTAGGCGGTTTGTATGATATTACGCCCTGCGCCCGCTATCTCCCAACTAAGGCGCGGACGGATAACATCAATGCCCTCCGGATTAACGAGCATCTCACAACGGAGATACTGCAGGGACACAGGACTTGTCTTAGATACAATAAACCGGTCGTGCAATGTGTTGGCTACTGTTACCTGAGTAACACCAATCGTCAATAATATATAAACCAGGGCACGCATTATCATTCAGCTGTTTTGAGGGCTCTTATGTAAAACTTTGCAGTCCGGGACTCCTGTTCTCCGGCTTGTTTGAGATCATACTCCTGATCAGCAGGGGTATCTGCATCAGGAAAATGTCTAGGCTCACCGGTACGGAATACAATTCTTTCCAGTTTATCCACAGGTGCAAACATTAAACTCGTTAATACGTCTTTACCATTTACATTAATAGTGTAGAAACGATTTGTAGTATTGATAGTGAGACGTACATTATACACACTATCTGGTGCATACTTCATAAAGTTCTTAAACCTGGCGCCTGCCTTGGCTTTAAAAACGCTATCTGCATCGAAGACCAGCCTAAGCCCCGGCCTTCCTTTTCCATCCTGCAACTCCACGTGCAAACAGCCATGATCATTCTGCGCAGCTTTCACGGTGAATAATACTGTCAACTTTGTTGATGCCGGGAACAATCGCTCTGCCTTTGCATAATCAAAGGGGTCCTTGTCTTCCAGCATCAGCTGCGATTCCCCACCGGCAGTCGTCGCATCATTGGGCGAACCGGCATCCATAGGCACTACTCCAATAGATACCGGCGCCCAGCGGGGACTATAGATATTCCAGTTCTTCAGTGCATCAGCAGGTTTCATTTCAGGGAACACATCATTCACATGAGCAGGTGCTTTATCCACAACAGGTACCGGTATCATAGATACCCAGATATCTTCTTTATTCATACTGTAGGTCACCCACAGATTACTATCAGCCGGCGTACCATTTCCCTCTTCAATACCTCTCACATACTGCGGACCATAAGATTTATAGTTACCACCATAACGCATAGGAGTGATCTCTCCATTCACCAGCAAGAGGTTTGTATAATCTATACCGTCCTGACTTACAGACAAGGCCAATGGCCAGCGATATTCAGAGGGATTGTACACTGTTGCATATCGTCCATCGGCAGTGCGTTGTCCCCATATCTTGGCATTGCTATTCACAAACCCTGGCGCACGTGCTACGGTTCCCCAGGTACGTCCTTCGTCTTTACTCATGCTTGTCAATGCATTCTTCCACAGCCCTACCACCCGTCCATCCGGCAGGTGATAGTAACAGAAAGCCTTGTATTCTTTATGGATAGGGATCAGTGGATCATCTCTGTCTGCCTCCTCATTCCATTGCTGCAGCATCAGCGGTGTAGCCAGCAATTCATTACAGGCAGCAACAAAACCTTTGTCTTTACTGGTAGCATAAAAAGGGTATGATGTATTATCCTTATTCCATTTCTTATTATACCTGATAAAATAGATGGGGCCAAACTTGCCATCAGGCAATATTTCCCTTACTACGCGTCCTATCCCCTTTCCATCATTTGGATCATCTTTGGCGTCCAGGCAAATGCCATAATAACCCAATGCCAGCAGCCGGTTACTCTTCGACACATAAAATCCCATGCGCTGGTGCATAACCGCCATCAGGTTCTTCGCTACACCCGGATGTCCTTCCTTGACAGTACCATCAGGAATTTTATAGGGAGGGAACAATAACACCGGCATACCCCAATTGTAACCATCGGCAGAAGACAATAACAATGTCTGTCCCGGAGGAATACTTTCGCCCTTCTCATCGCTCAGGTATTCCACATAAAAGCGCTTATTCCAATACGCCAACATAGGCGCATGATTGTAAGTCCATCCGATATTATCTCCCAACTCAGGATGTTCCCTGTTGGCACGCATGATCTGTATACTATGCACTCCCATCGCCGGCCGCAGTTGTCCGTGATGATAGTCCACATTCACTAATGTATTGCCTGTATAGCGGATACTTTCCTGTGCCTTCGCAACAGTACTTAAGCATAAACTCAACATGCATATCGTTGCACTCTTCCTCATATCGGTCATTTGATCTGATTCAATATCTTCCGGCGGACTTTAAACACTGTTCCATGCTTATGCCCTGCAGGCACTTTGATCTGCCCGTTGATGTCTTTAAAATTGTGAAAGTCTGTTGTACTCACCGCTCCATATCTCTTATTCCCATAATCATCATAATAGATCAGCCACTCTTTGCCACTCTTCAACACAGTAGGCCCTTCAGTGAGCTTTCCCGTGAAAGCAGCGGAAGCAGTACTATAAGGCCCTAAAGGATGTTTGGCAAAAGCTACTTTCAGGTCCCGCTCATTCCGGGTATTATCTTTCAGTACCAGAGTATACTCCTGTATGTCTGTCCTGACGATCACGGCATCTATCACGCTGAAACCCGGATCAACAAACAGCCTGGCCGGAGAAAACGTTTTAAAATCTTTGGTAACCGTATAATACATCCGGTGGTTATTATTCTCGTCCTCAATCCCTTTCTCAAAACGTCCGGGTATACAGGATGCCCACATGATGATGAACTGTTTTTCCTCTTCATCATAATACAACTCCGGCGCCCACACATTTACAGTAGTAGGCTCATGCTCCATCACAGGAATGAACTGCTGCGGTTTCCAGTGCTGCAAATCGCTCGAATAAGTATATCCAAACCCTTTATCGCCTTTCCAGCTGGTAGTCCAAACCAGATGAAATGTACCATCAGGTCCTTTTGCAATACTGGGATCGCGCATGATCTTATCCTTGCCTACCACCGGCGTTAAAAAACTACCAGGCAGGCTATCCCAGTTATAACCGTCATAGCTGTAAAGGAAATGCAGACCATCTTTACCTGGCTCGTGGAATGAAGTAAACATATAAACCTCTTTTCCTGATCGACAGGCGAAACAGGTCAATGCCAATATGTATATGATGAATTGTTTCATTTCAAACCGTGGAATTTCGTTAACAATCAACCAACCAATGATAATTTCAAACAACATGCCGTTGCGGATAAACCCGGTTGGATACACGAACCGCGGGTTGTCCGCGCTACAAACACGTCCCGGGGTTATCACCCCATGCTACAAACACGCCCCGGGGTTATCACCCCGCGCCACAAACACGCCCCGGGGTTACACCCCGCGCTACAAACACGCCCCGGGGTTACACCCCGCGCTACAAACACGCCCCGGGGTTACACCCCGCGCTACAAACACACAACTCCTAGCGGAGTTGATCGGCTTAACGTCCATGCAGGGTTTGTATAGCGTCCGCTTACCTATCGTCAAAACCCCGGAAGTAGCGAGCGGTTTCAGATGGTAATTGCGGGCCTTCGGCTCTTCGGGGGGACGATTGCTAAAGCCTCATCGTGATGCTCAACTCAACACGATTGCCAAAGTTCAATAGTACTCCGCTGCCGAAGAGGCGCCGACCGCAATACCATCTGAAACCGAAAGCGTATTCCAAAAACTCACCTCACCTTATCAATCACCAACACCCAATCATTCCCATTCTGTTCCTCTCCTGGCGGATCAAACACCATCACACCTTTATTCGCATACTCACCAATCCTGCTCATGTTCCCACTGCGCGGATCATACCATGAAGCCTTCACACGACTACCGGAAATCCGCCCCATATTCACTGGAACCTTACCACCAGTATACGTATAAACAAAAGCATAGTCCTTCCCACGCGTCGCACAAAGGCGTTTATATCCCGTAGCATTGTCCGCCACTAACGACTGATCAGGAACACGATCAGCATACCCCCTTGAACAGATCAGTTTCTTTAGATAAGCCATTTGCCCGGCACCAGGTGCGTGAATAGCCGTGTCCCAATATTCGCGCACACCATATACCCCAGGACCATCGCCATGCTTATGCATCTGCATAACAGCATTATGCCCGTAAGTATATCCACAGGCACCGGCAAACACAGACCAATAAGCATACCGACGCACATCACAATCCTTCCAAAATGGCTCTTTCGGATCATGCAGCCCCTGCGGAATGCCCTCATAAGAAGGCTCGCCGTCTATAACCGGTTTAACTGGTTTCCTGTTATAATCAACATTGACGTACTTCCAGTTATCTTCTCCGTATTTTTTGTCTGTAGCCGCAGTATCCTGATCATACCGGCGATGACCTGACTGGAACATGTTAAACGCCAGCCATGAGGCGTTATGAAACCAGTCGGACGACTGCGTACGTCCACGTGGATGGAATGTTACAAGATGCCCTGGATCTTCGTTATGTAAGGTATTGCCAACAGCCATCCAGACATTCATAGAATCGCTGCCCTTTATATCACCACCATTCATCCAGACAATATTCGGATAATCTTTATACCGCTTTGCCAGAAAAGACGCATAAGCAGTCGCTTCTTCCTCTGTCACAAAACCAGCTTTAACCGGACTTCCCCACACAGGCACCAATGCCATATACAACCCTTTCTCCGCTGCTTTGGCAATTACAAAATCTATATGGTCCCAGTAATCATATTGCGTCGTATCAGCAAACTGGTTGCCGGAAGTAGTCAGCGGGCGACTAACATTCCTGGCGATCAGTGCAGAGTCGCCGTAGATATTGGCGGAGGTAACACCTGGCAATACCATCACCTGGATAACATTAAAACCTTTCTGCTGACGGTCGGTGAGATATTGTTCTGTTTCTTCCCGGGTCAGTCGTGTGAATAATAACCAGCCGGTATCTCCCAGCCAGAAGAAGGGTTTGCCATCAGTAGTTTCAAAATATCTGCCGTTGGCTGATACCCTCAGTGGTAACATCTTTTCTTGCTGGGCATCCACATAGGTTATCAGACAAAATAACAGGCAAAAAGTCACAGTACAGATCTTGTTCCGCATAACAGGTCTTTATTTACGTACCAGCCATAATACCAATGCCCCTTGCTGTGGCGTCGGTAGTGGATGACCAGTACCTGCTTTAATATTTTTCTTGTTTGACAGTGTTTGTCCGCTGGCAGCATCAATCCATACCGCATTAAAAGTACCGGAAGCTCCTGCTACATCAATAGCAGCTGCACCTGGCGTATAGATGATATAATCACCATGAGCGTTGGTGAGGGCGAAGAGCCCCGGCATGTCTGCCGGATGCATCTCAGCAGCGGCAGACAGGAAACCGGGTACAGCTATGGATGGAATACTGGCAAGAGAGCCTCCTGCCATGAATACAGCCCAGCCGTTTTTATCATAACCATCGGCAGAATAGATCACCGCTTTACCGGGATACTTATCACGGTATTCGCGGACTGCCCGGTATACTTCTTTTTCATCACTCCGTTTAGGTTTCAGCAGGCGTGCATGCTGACGGGGAGCCAGGTTCTGCCCGCCTTGCGGAGCATAGGTCGTGCCACCTGTCTGGTAATGCCAGTAACGGATATCTATCAGATCGATCATGGGAGAACGTGCAGGGTCCTGCAGGATCGCGTCCTGCACATCTTTCGTCGTACTCAGCCCGATCACCGGATGTTGTTGTTTTTCTTTTTCCCAGGCGCTGATCACATCTACCCAGAAATCCACAAAATGTAAAGGGCCTGTGAATTCCGCACCTATCAGCTGTATCACGTTATGATTGCTGCTGAAGTTATCCAGGCATTGACGGATATAAGTGCGGTGGAACTGTTTTCGTACAGCATGAGTAGTATCGTAGAACTGCTCCGCCATAAAGATGCGTTTACCACCGGCATAAGGTGGCGGCTCTGGAAAGCCGGTGGCATTGATATTGTTGGCTGGCCGCCAGGGGAAGTCAGCATAGTGCGCCCCTGCCTCGATAATATTGTGCTGGAAATACTGCTGATGGATCAGCACCTGCCCTTTACGATCAGCGAGATGCGCAAACTGTTGCAGGCGGGACCAGTACCAGCGGTTATATTTTGTAAGATCATATTTGCTCAAACCATCCCATGCAGTGCCTTGCCCGCTACGGGCAAAAGGCTGCTCATAAAAAGGCGGCCATACATCACCATCCAGGCGTAGTACACGCTCATGATCATCACGGCGCCTTTCATACCATAAGCCGTAATTATGATCGATCGCTACGATATGTTTACGTTCCATCCAGGCAGATACAGAATCCAGATCATCTGTTAAACCAGTACCTGTTCTTCCCGGCACAAAACGGGTGATATGTGGTGTAGCTTCCTGTATGCCATCAGGACGTATGTTTCCACGCCACCACGACACATCTCTTCTGTCGCCAGTCATAACAGCACCATTATTCACCAGCCATCCGTTCACTATTTTCATTCCTGCTACTGCGGATGATTGTGACGATTGTACCACCCCCTGTATCCGCACACCTGCGGCATCAATGGGAATAGGATCACGTTGTGCAGCCTGTCTGATCCATTCATATAAAGTAACTGCTGGCTGCATTGCCTGGCGGGATAACTCAGCAGCTACTGCCACTGTCGGACTGCTGGAAGCATCTCCCAGCTCGGGTAACAGGTAAGCGCGTGCTGCGGCGGCCTCTCCCCGCCTTGCCGCCAGTTGTGCATAATAGAGGCTGCGTGGCTGAATATATTCATTGGAACTATACCATTCTCCATCTCCTGAAAACTGCGCCCAGGTGCCGAAGGCCCAGTTATTAGCACCGGGCGGCCGCGGACAATCAACCCTTGCTGCAGCACATTGCCACAACACACTGTTAGCGGCAGTCCATCCTGCACCCTGTCCATCCTGCCCACGGTTAGGGAAACCTAATGCCTGCCCGTTAACGATCACGTTGTCCAGCAACAGGCCGGATGCCCAGCTGTCAATCGCCCCGCTGAAACTGTAGGGCATGTCAGACATACATTGCACAAAGGCATTCGGACCCGCAGCACAGAAGCCGGCTGCAAAATCATGATACCCGTACTGGGCATAGTTGCGCTGGAACAAGGTCTGCTGACCGGCAGTAAAAAAAGTGTACCGGCGCTGCCCACCTATCTCGGACACCGGCGACAAAGAGATACAATCTTCTACTGTCACCCTGCGGGCTGTTTCCAGCACTGACACTGCGGAACCTGCAAAGTGTTCAAAGGTGAGCTGTCTTACCCAGGCATCTGTGGTATTTTCAATTGCGATGGCTGTCCAGCAATGATCTTCATCCTTAGGATTGTTAGCGTCAAATACTGAACGGCAATGCAGGTTTTCCACACCCACCTGTGATATACGTCCCGGCCATTTGTACACAGCAATAGTAGCCCCGCCGTAAGTACTGTCCAATGCAGTGGTTAGCGGTACATCCAGAGTCACTGTATTTCCCTCTACTTTGGCCACTTTTCTATACCAGTGAATTTCCCGGTCGCCCGGTTTCCATCCTAATGTAGTAATACCGCCACCAAAATGCGCGGTACCTAGTTGTTGTATCCAGGCCTGTGTGCAGGGTCTTGTAACCTCCACTTCATCTCCCGCTTTTAAAGCAGTGCCTGCAGGCACATGTACGACAGTACTGTTCACAGGCACATAAGCATCTGTCAGTTTTATGGCAGGTGACAACTGCTTGTCGTTACGGCCGCTTACATGTACCAATACAGCACGGCTGTAACCAGTAGCGAGCAACACTGTACTGTCTCCGCTGCCTCTCAGCACCACGCCGGAGGAGCGTATGCGCAGACTAGCGCTCACTGCGTAGGTGCCCTTATCCAGCAGCACAGCTCCACGTATACCATCCTTATCTGCCGGCAAAATTGCCACATAATCCAGCGCAGCCTGTATCCTTGCGGTAGCATCTTCCTGCATAGCAGGCACCCTGACCCTTACGGGGGCCAGGGGCAATGCTTTATCTCCAGCCATATAACCACACCAGGAAAAGTCGGGAACACGGTTCCCGCGCTCATCCTGTTGGTACATCAGTTGCCCTTTCTCCCATGAAACGGGGGGCAACGGTGCTTTTGGTTTCTTTGCCTGTGCGCTTGCCATCACGGGCATGCAACAGGCCATCCATGCTATTAATAATGCCTTATCCATTCCTGCGTTTCTTCCATTCGGCTTCCGCCTTTTTCATGTCAATACCTGCTGATGATAAATAGTTGTTGATACGGCCTTTGTACTTACCGAACCATGCATGTTTCTGTTCTGACGAACCGGCATCCATTGCTTTCTCACGCGCTTCTTCCAGCCAGGTCATGATCTGCTGCTGTTGCTGTTTGGTCAGCTGCGGCAGCATCTGCAGGTATGCATTGTAAGTTATTGGCAGAATGCCGTAAGTCATACCGTCCTTTACTTTTGTTACCTGTTCTGTAGTTAATACAGACGATAATTTTGACAGGTAACGTTCGTGCAGCTGATGCACCATTGTCGTATCCTTCTTCTCTTCGGTATCGCGCAGGTCTACATATTGCTGTGCAATGATCTCCTGCACCTGCATTGACTTGCCTGCATCATTGATATCGAGTGTGGAAACGATCTTTGCTGCACGCTCAGTCACGATCATCTGGTAACTTTTCTTTTCTTCCTTGATGTCATTCAGGAAGTCTTCGATGTTGGTATAACCATCACCATTCGCATCCAGCAATGCGTCTTTCGCATCTTTAGGATTCAGCTTATGGCGGGTTTCCCATTCATCAGGAATACCGTCTCCATCGCTATCTTTGTAAGGCGTTCCTTTATACTCAGGATATCCACCTACCTGCGCGATATCGTAAATGATGCCTTGCTTGTAAGAATCTTCCGGTAAACGGCGCTTGATATACTCGCTACCGATCTTTGAATTCGTATTGTCCTTATACTGGATCTTACCTGTTCTTACCTGCTCTACCACCCTGGTGTCTACCGCATCTCTTTTAGGAAGCGTAGCACCTGCATTGTCCAGTACGTATTCATAAGCATCCTTCGCAGACATGATCATCATACGCGGCATAGGCAGTGGTTTTTCCACACGCATATCCGGCTGATATTCGCCTGCGTTGTCCATATCTTCTATCTGTACGCCGCCATCCCAGTTATTTTTGGTGATGTTCGGATAACCGTCCATGATGTTGCCGCTTACGTATGCGCGGCCAAATTCCCGGTATTTCAGCTTGCTGCGCCCAGACTCCGGTTTCAGTATTCTGTGACCAACAGGATCGTCTTTCGGCGTAACAGGACCTGGTTTAAAATAGTTATTGATGATATTGAACTGTGAGCGGTAATCGCCACCATCTACGGTGCGATGTTTCCAGTTGAAGACTACGTTATTAACAAAATTGAATACGCTGTACCAGCCGATAGATGGGTTGCGACCTGCATTACAAGCCCAGAGATTACGCATGAAGGAACAATTCTCTCCTCCCAGTGTGCTGCCAAAAGCGTGGTTGTAAGTGTCCAGTGCTTCAGCAGAGATCGTATTCTGGATAGTGATATTTACTGTAGGCAATTTTTCTTCCTGATACCCTGCACCCGGGTTATACATGTGACGATAGAGGGAGATATTTTCATCCAGTCCCCAGCTGGTAGAACAATGGTCGATGATGATATTACCGATCGGGTTACCGCCCAGGGCATCATCCCTGCGGCCCACATTGGTTTCACCACGACGGAAACGCATGTAACGGATCACTACATCGTGCGTGTTGATCCAGAAAGATTCACCGGCCACACATACGCCATCACCAGGCGCTGTTTGTCCTGCGATAGTGATATACGGCGCCATGAGAATAATAGGCGTTTTCAGCTTAATGATACCGGCGACGTTGAAGATAATAGTACGGGCACCACCTGCTTCGCAGGCTTCACGTAAGGTACCCGGACCACTATCAGCCAGGCTGGTCACCACATAGATCTTGCCGCCTCTTCCACCAAAAGTGTAGGCGCCACCGCCTTCTGCACCCGGGAAGGCAGGGATCGTTGCCTGTGGCAGGTCAGTAGGACGGGAGGCAAATGGTACATAGGGTTTTCCCTGGCGGGCTTCCTTTTTTACGATAGGCAAGGCCTTTTCCCATGCCTCATCGGCATGTTTCTTGGCTGCTTCCAGCAGTGAATCACTGACATCCTGTACTGCTTTCGGGATGGTGGGATACTGAGCAAGAGCGCCGTGCGCCGCGCCAAGGGCGGCGATAAGCAAAGTTCCGGCGAGATAATGTTTCATACTATTCACAGAGTTTAATGTAATGGTTCTTGAACTTTAACGGCCCATAGATGATTAATTATGTTAGGTTATTTTACTCAAGCGGATTAAAACTGCCATTGTTCCATCCTACTGTTTGTACAAGGCTTGGATTCCTTGTAAGATTTGTAGTCGGAATAGCATAAAAATAATAGTTGGACGGGTAATTGATCGGCCGCTGCGTATCCAGCAGTTCCACGGTTGTTTCAAAATACGTGGTATAATCCGGTCCGTTCAGGTCCAGTTTGTCACGCAGCATGATGCCGGTAGCATCTGTTTTTTCCAGATCGGCCACAGTATATGGCGGCTTCACCGCGATCTTCAGGATAGAACGTCTTTTCCCATTCAGCTGATCGAACAGTTTGTTACGGCGCAGGTCATCGTAACGTTTACCTTCGAAGGCCAGTTCTATACGGCGCTCGTTGATAATAGCGGTGAACATCTCTTCTTTGGACATAGAAGGTTTCAGACCATAAAGGCCTCCTTCTCCGGGATGGATACCCGCTCTTTTACGGATGGCTATCAACATATCATACGCCTCCTGCATATGGCCGGTAGCATTCGCACACTCTGCGAGGTTCAGCATCACTTCTGCAAAACGCATCTCTATCCAGTCTGTCTTACCCAGTTTAGTGTTATCCTTAATTGTCGAAGTATTGATATTCTTGCGGCAATAGAAACCGGTCGTACTCGGTTTGTTCTTGTCATCCGTCACGCCGGTATATGTCCATTGCTTACGCCCTGTTTTATTGCTCAGCGGCCATATACAGCCATTGTAAGCGATGGTGGCATCGAAACGCGGGTCCCTGTTCTTCCAGTAATATACAGAATCATACCCTGAACCAGGGTCAGTGATCGGCAGGCCGTCTGCAGTAGGGAAAGCATTTACCAGCTCCAGCGTTGGCTGATAAGAGCCCCCGCCTCCGTTGGACTCAGAAAAAGGACGGGCAGCATCTTCAAAGGTGCTTGCCTTGTTCGCCCCGTCAAAAGAACGTAACAGGATCACCTCCTTATTTCCGTTGCCTTCATCCAGCCAAATGTTGGCAAAACTGGAGAACAATCCGTAGCCATCATAGACCAAAGTATCATATGCCGCTTTATTGGCTTTATAAGCCCTTTCCCAACGTTCCTGATCATTGTTAGGGTTGAACTGCGGACTGGCCCAAAACAGCAGCAAACGGCCTTTAATACCCATTGCAGCGCCTCGGGTGATCCTACCTCTGTCTGAGCTGCCCCAGGTGGCCGGTAAGGAAGTGGCCATATCCAGATCCCGGGCGATGGAATCCACACATTCCGAGGTCTTGTTCCGCTTTACATACAGGTTCTCCGTGATCCAGTCCTGCGGATGACTGACATAAGGTACGCCACCATACAGCTTAATGAGCTGAAAATACAACCATCCTCTCAGGAAATATGCCTGTGCCTTGATCTTTGTCTTTACGTCCAGCGGCAGCGCACCTTTTTCGATCTCCGTCAGCAGGATGTTGATCTTACGGATATACGCCCACGCATTATTGGATGCATTACCGCCAAAGAAATCGTTGATGTTATCCACAGACAATGTACCAAACCAGATCTTCGCGTCTCCGCCATTATAGTCGTCAGACAAATCGTGAATAGCGGTAGGCAGTGTAGCTGACCCTGATAAGTTCGGCCAGGTAGGCATGGATACATCATACAACCTGTTCACATACAGCGTAGCGGTAGATTCATGATCCCAGGTACGCTCGTCGATACCTGTCAGGTCCGTTTTATCAAGAATGTCAGAACAGGCGCTCAGACAAACAGTGAGTAATATATAGCTGAATATTTTTCGCATGGCTTAATAATTTACAGGCTCACATTCAATCCGAAAGTATAGGTACGCAGGGCAGGATAATCTACCGCCAGGTTGGTTGCCGGATCTTTGTAAGGTTGGTTGTTAATAATAGACCAGAGATTGGTGCCGGTCACAAATACCCTGAACTCAGGCACTTTCCAGCGGGCGGAAAGATCTTGCGGAATGCCGTAAGACAACATCATATTGTTCACACGCATAGTGGTAGCGCTGCGCACCCAGAAGTCAGAAACTTCCCTGATCAGCGGAGAGTTGATCAGCGGATATTTCGCATTGGGGTTTTCAGGCGACCAGGAATCTTTCCAGATAGCGAGAGAACGCAGGTTCTCAGTGGCTGGCGTTCTGGCTGACTTGTCGTAAGCTAAAGAACCTCCAACCTGCAGACCGATGTTCACGCTGAACTTCAGCGTTTTCCAGGATGCACCCAGGTTAAAGCCTACGCCAAACAGGCTGCTCCCTCTCGGTGCAATACGTGTCTTGTCGTTCTCATCTATCCTGCCGTCCTTGTTAATGTCTTCATAATTCATATACCCTGGAACCAGCTTTTCACCGTCGATGGTCCAGTCAGGATTCTTAGCGAGGAAAGCATCTACCTCTGCCTGCGTACGCAGGATGCCGGTTGACCTGTATCCTTCGAGGCCATTATCTGTTCTGCGGCCTATCGGGTTTCTCCAGGCAGTATCTCCGGCGCCATAGTATTTGCGGATCACTTTGTTGTCGCTGATGCCGAAGTTGATAGCCACATTGTATTTAAAATCTTTACCCGCACTTCCATTATAGTTCAGCATCGCCTCAATACCGTATGATTTCAGGCGGCCATAGTTCTGATCGGAGATACCACCACCAAAGCTGGTAGGCACTGTACTGGTAGGCTGCATCAGCATGTCATAGTTGTAACGGTGATACAGGTCGATCGAAAAATCAAAACGGCGGTCGAAAAAGCTACCATCAAATCCCAGGTTCTTATATAAAGCCTTTTCCCAGGTAATGGAAGAATTCGGGATGTCGTTATTGTTCAAACCACTGGTCATTGTATTGCCAAACAGCATACCGGTAGTCTGGGTATAACGTTCTTTGTACTGATAGTTCTTTACGGCGTCATTACCGGTGAGACCGACCTGGAAGCGGATCTTCAGATCATTTACAAACTTCACATTATCTGTAAAGAATTTCTCCTGTGATATTTTCCAGCCCACTGCAACGGAAGGGAAATACCCCCAGCGGGAATTTTTCGGGAAGTTCTGGGAAGCATCTGCACGGAAGGTGGCTTCCAGCAGATATCTGTCCATAAAGGAATAGTTCAGACGGCTGATATAGCTCATCCTGCCGGTTTCGCCGGAGGAACCAGAGTTGTCATAGAAGTTCTTATCCATGCTGAAAGCGAACAATTCATCGATGCCGGGTATTACCACCTGTTCACGACGGGTATCAAAAGCGTCTGTGAACGATTCGCCCTGTTCTGCCACCAGTAACACGCTGATATCGTGCTTGCCGAAGGTTCGTGCATAGCTGATCGCTTCATTCAGTTGGTAATTGTTGGAGGCGCCATAAGATTCCGTCATCAGGTTACCGTTTTTGATCAGCGTAGTCGGATTAGTGGCTGTCAGCTGATTGGTAAAAATGACATTCTGCGTAGTCTGGTGAGCACCTTCTCTTACGAAGTTGTACAGAGAATATGGCAGGTAAAACTCTTTGCCGAAAGTATTCCGGGAGTTACGCGCATATTGCACACGGAAAGAGAGTCCTTCGATAGCTGGCAGTTTATACTCCAGACTAGCGTTGATGGTCTGTCCCTGGGAGCGGGTACGGCTGTAACTGCCCGTTCTTACCAGCTCTCCCGGATGCCATCCGGGAGCGGAAGAGTAAACTGGTCTGCCGTCAATATACATCGGCACCCATCCCGGCGTCAGTAACAGGGCGCTCACAGTACCATTCATCTGGTCTGCCTGTTCGGTCAGGCCGGATTGTACTGTTTTAGGCGTAGGCCTGTTTATCTTAGAGTTGTCGGTAGCAAAGGACACGCTCGCGGTCAGATTGTCGATGATCTTCGCATTTACGCCCATGCGCAGGCCGTATTTGGTAATATTCAGATCACCCACGTTACCATCTTCAGAGTAGTAGTTAGCACCGGTGAAGAAGGTCACCCGTTCACTCCCGCCACTCACATTCAGTGTATGGCGGCTTAGATGTGAACTTTTCCAGACGTCATCTATCCAGTTATAATTATGTGTTTTCAGGTATGCCAATTCGTCGGCCGTATAGTACTTCGCGGTGTTCACATCCCCAAGTGAGGCATACTTGTTGTTCAACGCCACGGCATGGTCATACGAGGATAACATTTCAGGAATGTAGGTTGCCGAAGAGATACCGTGCGAGCCTGCATAATTAATGCGCGGCTTGCCCGGACGGCCCATTTTGGTTTTCACCAGTACCACACCGTTGGCGCCCCTGGCGCCATAAATGGAAGCCGCTGCATCTTTCAGGAAGGTGACACTTTCTATCTGTGTAGCATCCAGGTTGTCAAAATCCTGTTTAGTCATCTGGAAACCGTCTATTACGAACAGCGGATCGGTGGAAGAACCGGTAGCTGCCCAGGTCACGGGATTGCGGATGGTCAGGGATGTAGTCGAACCAGGACGACCGGAAGACTGTGACACAGACACACCCGGCACTTTGTTCTGCAGGGCAGTGGCCAGGTTGGCAACAGGCAGGTCTTCGATATCGGCCGCACTGACTGCTGCTACGGCGCCCAGTACGTTAGCCCGCTTCTGACCACCATAACCAACGATCACGGTCTCATTCAGGGCCTTTACATCTTTGGCCAGAAATATATCTATACTTTGTTGTTTGTTCACAGGGATCTCCTGTGTAACATATCCCATCAGAGATACCACAATGGTGGAATTCTCATGCACTTTCAGGGTATAAGAACCGTCGGGCAAAGTAGTGGTGCCTTTGTTGCCCACTTTTACACGTACAGTAACTCCCGGCAGACCGGTACCTTCTTCTGTCCCTATTATTTTCCCCTTCAGGATAATTTCTTTTGCCTGTGCAATGGCTGTGGGTGTCGCATTAGGTTTGTTAACAGCCAATTGTTGTGCAACAGCCGTCATTTGGAACAGTAATGCACCAGGCAATAGTAGTTTTGTGTGGAATAAAAAGTTTTTCATCAGCTGATTTTTTTGCTGAATACAGCCCGCTAAAACGTAATGGTCTAACTGAATGCTGCTTTTAATAGTGGAATTTCTTAATAAATAGGCCTTGTTAATTCAGGAAACGGTATTTAAAATAGCCGTTGCCAAAAAATTTTCTGAGCGATCAGATGATGGAATACATACTTTTTCATACCTAAGGAATTTAAAGCTTTCTTCATACCTTTCTACGAAGCATCGTGACAATGTTTGCAGGCCAAACCCCGAGCTACGGCCCCCTTTACACAACCATGGAATCTTGATACTATTTGTCAACAGTGTCTGTATGACACTAATTTTTGACAAGCTACAGAATTATTTAATTCTCGTACTTTTTATTTACGCAATCGTTGCCGGAAAATATTTTCGCTTAAAATAATACATAAAAAGGCGTGTTCCCGTTTCAGAAACAGGGATATAATATAGCCTGTAAAGCAGATCCGTACAGGCTTTCCGGCCGTACTAAAAGAATAAAGTACAGCGCATAAAATGCAGGGGAAATATTAAGTAGTGTTGAAACAACAGTACCGTTACGCACTAATAAGGTTAGTGTATCACCATTACATTGGTGTAAAAATTATAATTTTTTGACGTAATTCTCATGATGTACGCTCCGGGTTGCAGACCGCTCACATCCAGTGTCAGCGTCTTATTATCCATCTGCAGGTCCTTCTCGTACACCAGTACACCCATAAAACTTGTCATGGTCACTTTTGCTTTTTCATTTACGGTGCCGGTGAAGTGAAGATGCATGATACCCGATGCGGGATTAGGGTATACTTTCTCAAAGTATCCTCCAAAGAGTGCTTCTACCTGCAGATCTTCTGATGCCTGACTGGGATTACCAGCTACATCGTGGGCTGCGTTGGCAGCCAGCTTCACGGTGACTATACCATCGTACTGCGGAGTGACAAGAACCGTCATAACGTTGTTACTCACACTGGTCAGATCGGAAATAACAGCGTTCGTTGCAGTCAGATAAGCCGGATCAAAATCAGCAATAGCCTCACTGAAACTGATATAGACGAGAAATGCACGTCTGAGCGGCGACATTTCTATAGTATTCAGCGTAACAGCCGGCCGCTTTCTATCTATAGATACTCTGCTGTTATCTGTTGTGGCAGTGATAGTAGCCCCTGCATTTCCATGCAGGTCTTTAAAATCGATGGAGAAGGGAACCTCTCCGTCAGGATCATCTGCCGTCACGGTGTATCTGCCGACGTATTCTTTCGCACCTACCATATTAACAGCGACAGGTGTACCGAGTATTGTGATCTCAGGTACATAGATATTATCATCTACCGTAAAATAAACCGTGATCACATCTCCTGTAGTGGCATAAGAAGCATTCTGATTGCTGGATCTCATTGCCACAGACATAGCGCCAGGAATAGTAACATCTGTTATAATAGGGACGGATGTACCCGGCGCACTTACATTCTTCGCCAGATCAGTGGCGGTGGCCCTGATATTGTGATTACCATCAGCCAGGGAATTGGCCGTAAAAGCCGATGACCAGCTACCGCCAGCATCAGCAGTAGCCGTAGTCAGCACATTACCATCTATATAAACGGTGACGAGGGCATTGGGTTCAGCTGTGCCGCCCATCAACATATCGGTTGTATTGAATATGGTATTGCTGACAGGGATCTTAATAACAGGTGCAGCGGGTGCATTGCCGTCAATTGTAATTGTACGTTGCCCCGAAATGGAGCCCGCACTACCGGGGACAGGCAACGTCAATGAAGCGACGGAGCCACCACTACCACGAATGACAGCGCCGTTGAAAAGCAATGCATCCGTACCGGTGTAATCCAGTTTGGCAGTGGTATCTCCTGTATTTACAGTATAGGCAAAAGCGAGGGTATTAGTACCATCTCCGGAAACGTATAAAGCGGTCCGGTTCACAGGGTTTATACCCAATATAAGCGCTGGCGTACCACCGCTTACCCTTACGACGTGATCGAACGTAATGTTAAAGGTGATCGTACTTCCAACGCCATAAAAACCATCTGTGGCGGTAGTAGAAATAGCGATAACAACAGGTGTTGTATCCATGTTACGGGTTGCAGCCCCTCCATTGTTCCCGTTGTTCACCTGGAAGCCGGCTGGCTGGGAACAAAGCTCACTGTCTGTAATACTGTTATTCCGCGCATGAATAAAAATAGAAGAGACCAGGCAGCAAATAATGGTTAGAGTCACTGAGGGAAGTAGACTCCTAGTTGGTATAGTCATCAGGTTTTCCGGATAGTTAAATTACATTCAAAGTAAGGAATTGTTTTCTGAAAAAAGAATAAAAATATTATATATGTAATACAGTAAAGCGCCGCCTGATAACTCAGACGACGCTTTTACTATTACCCGACTGGGTATGAATTAGTTATCTTTTAATCGTTTTAACAATTCTTCTTCAGTAACGGCAAGCTGTTCTCTGGCCGGCATTCCATTCGTGTAAGTAATGACACTCAGATTGGTTGCTCCGTGTGGAAAACCTATAAGATAACAATGCCGGGCATTTAGGTAGGCAGGTTCTGAGCAGCCGGGAGAAAATACAAATTCCGGGAAAAAAGCCTGACGGCAATTCTCCCGGAACGATTAAAAATACAGTCGCTGACTCAGGATTGTTAACGAGGGAAAGTTGAGTCAATATGGAACTGTATTGCGAAAGTGCAGTCTGCCTTTTGAAGGGGTCTGTTCAATGGACGAAGAAAGGGTGGCAGATCAGGAACCAACGCTTTAAAGGGTTTACGAACAAGCATCGCTTTTTGATGGTACCCTCACGGATTGACCATCTCCATGAGCTATAAGGTAATTAGTTTCAGGAATGTCCCGCCTGGACAAGCAGAACAGCTAAATATCCTCAATATACCATTAAAAAGAGCTGTTCAGACCTTTCCATCAGCGGACTCCAAACCTTTGCAACTGCAAAGGAGTGGACATCCGGCTGATTGAATTTTGCAGGCATACTTACAGGGTAAGTAGTTGAGGAAAACGGCATCCCGAAAGAACGCCTGCCCGCATTTTTATGAAAAGGCAAAATATATTATGCTATGACAGTTTAAATAAGACCTGAAAATCATTTTACAAACAAGGCATCTTTAGAGATCTTCCATAAGACTATTTCTTTTGTGGTATTAACAATTCTTCATGTAATGGCGTTCTACAAGGGGTCATCTCACAAATACAATTCAAATATCGCTAGTCGTTAACAAAACGGATAGGACAAAGGCGGCAAATCATCGCTGTTTTTTTATTTCTTTTGTCCTATACACAGCTATATAGCTGCACTGTGATCACTTCTATACCGTCCGGGCGTGACGCCTTCTGTCTGTTTAAACACCCTGATAAAATAAGAGGGATCAGAATAACCAACTTCCATAGCGATATCTGTTATTGTATGCATGGTAGCCAGTAACAACTGTTTAGCCTTTTCTACCCGCTGCTGCAGTATATAGATCTTTACAGTACTGCCCAGCTTCAACTTGAAAGCGTTTTCCAGCGCCCGTTCTGTCAGTCCGAGAGCGTGCGCGCGCTGTTCCACGTTCACATGTTCTTCGGGACATCTGTCTACTCTTTCAATAAATTCGTCGATCTCCTTTTCATGCAGCAATATCAACCTGCTGTCCTGCAAAGTAATACGGTGCATACTATCCAGGTAGGCAATCACTACATCACTGATGCGGTTATTATAATACAGGGCACGCGCCTGTCCTGTGAGCGGGCAATTCTTCATTTTCTCTATTTCACTGCGCATAGCGGCACTCAACCGGATGTAGGGCAGATGTGCCGAGAAACCGCCGCCTGCCTTCACGGTTTGCAACATATCTGTTATCAGCGGATAAGTGTCACTCAGCTCTTCCAGCATAGCCGCCGGCGTCTGAAAATAAACACTGCGGTAGTGTTGTCCCGCCGTGAGACTAATGGTATAAACGACTCCGGGGGCGAGGTACTGCATCCCCACTTTCCCGGGCTGCAACTGCATCCGGCTGTCGGCATATGCAACGCGTATACTGCCGGTCATCATTGTCTGCATAATAATGACCGGCTCTTTGACAGAGAGCAGCAATTCCATGTCGGTCACCGGTTCAGCATACAATTCGCAGTAAAAGCTATCTGCTACCTGCACCTTCTGTTTAAGCAGCGATCCCCATTTGCCGGATAAGAACAATGCTGCGGTGTCTTCAATAGGTAATCTCAATTTACGGTAACGAGCCGGCACAGCATGCGTTACCACAACGTCCTGCACTAAATGGTCAGGCAACCGGAACTCAATTGGCATATTGGTAAGGTTTTTATGATAGAATATATGGCACCTACTTTCGCGTCTCTGTATTCAATAAGCCCAGCGCGAAAAGGAATTTGTTTACGAACGAAAATGTTTCTGCACTCTTCATGCTGTCACTATCATCCTGTTCGGGAGAGAAGGGGAAGGCCAGTGACTGATATGTACCTTTGCTCACCAGCACGCGGAGATCTTTTGGCTGGAAACCGCCTCCCAGGTAACAGTAATCGTTCTCTCCTATATCAATCCCTATATCCTGATGCAGGAACATCATCTCATTATCATTCTGAATAGTGTAGATCAATAATTTACTCAGGCCGGGCATAAGGTCAAATCTTAACAGCAGGTTATCTTCTGTGGCGTTGATAACGGTATACCAGAAACTTCTTTCAAAAAGCTGCAGCTGCTGTATCAACACATTGCACTGGGGTGCAGTAAAAAATAACGGAGGCTTCTCTGAAGACAGATAATGTTCAAGGGATGCAGGTACATTTTCAGTTTGTTGAAATGCCAAAAGTGGATTAAAGTTAACATCTAGTTTCATGTTAGTTATTTTAGGTGAGGAAGAGAACTTGGTAGGGATTATTGCATTCACGCTGTGCTATCCGGGGTGCATGTTTAACCAGCTTACAGATTGTGCTGCGGAGTAATTGCAGTAATGTTGGCGGTTAATTACCTGAACACCTGGATGAGTGAAGTATAAACACAATTTCAAAGACAGCGCGTTGAGTATGCGCAAATAAACGTTGTCTTCCATTTCAATCAGGTTAACTTAATTCGTGCCCTGCCCGGGGATCAACTGGGTTCCCTGCAACGCTGCAATTGCAGTGCAGTATTGCATTATAGACTAATTGCGACTAATTGAATATACAACATTTCCTGTAAAAAAAGTTACAACAATTAATAATAATCATAAGCCATTCTATTTTATCATATTATGCAAACATCTTCTCGTACTACGTTTGCCATAACAGGGGGAAATGCTGGAGCTGGCGTTGCAGCAGTATGTGGCTACCCTGCCGGCGGCAACTTACAGATCTTCGCTGCAGTATGTATTACATTCGCTACAAGACATTTCCATGCACCATTTTTTTAATATTTCAACTACATAAACATTCTGCTTAAACCCGCCATAGATTGGCAGATTATCCCTAATTTTGCGGCACGTATGGCAAAAAAAGTAATTTTACTGGTAGACGATGACATGGATGATCAGGAGCTTTTTGGCGAAGCAATGTCCATCGTGGATAGTGCTGCTACCTGTTATTTTGCTTCTGATGGAGAGGAAGGCTTGCGAATGCTGGATAGCGGCAGCCTTCAATGCGATCTTATCTTCCTGGACCTGAACATGCCTAGAATGAACGGCAAACAGTTCCTCGCTGAAATCAAAAAGAACAGCGCCTACCGCTCTATTCCTGTTGTTATTTTTACCACTTCACTAAGAGAGAAAGACGGCATTGAGACTGCCGAACTGGGAGCATCACATTTCCTGACCAAACCTTCCAGCTTTGGCGAGCTGTGCAAACAGCTGGAAAATGTGCTGGCTAAAACCCTTGTTTAATAGACCTCCAGTTTATCTTTTACAGGCAATTTCGGGAATGGCTGATGCGGCTCTGTCTGGTACCAGTATACAACAGATGAGATGTCTGAATGCTGTTGCAGATACCTTCCTCCTTCCCGCCAACCCAAGTCCTGGATGGTTACCCGCAGTTCCTTTTCAAAACGGATAGGATCCATAATGTGCCAGCGGTACATGCCGAACCGCTGACGTGCCCGGTAGGTACCATCAGGACGTATCACCTGGTGTAATCCTGCATAGGGTGTACAGAACTCCGTATACTTGCCTCCCCTGTCAAAGTTGTAGGAGCCGCAGAAGTAGTCTTCAGTGCCTGTACCGCAGATAGTAGGAAACTTTGTGTCTCCGTCCATGAAGAACTTGATCTCACCTTCTCCCCACCAGCCGGAATTATTCACTCCCAGCGCCATAAAAGTACCCACATACTGGCCTTTTCCCCGGATATTGTCTACCAGCACATAGTCTGACGTGGTATCAGGATTGGTACGGCGAAACTGTGCATGGAAATAAGCCGCATCATCAGGTACTTCGGTAAGTGTGTAATCTACCTGGTAGTACAGTGTCATTTGCTCTGTATGAATATTCTCCATCGTAATGCGGCATTTCTTTCTGAAGGGCATCATCCAATAGCTGTTAAAGGCGCTGCCCGGGTTAACGGTAATAGCCATGGAATTCAGCGGTGCATATTCATTCCAGGCCATGCCGAAGAAATCGCCTACAGGACATTCCACAGAGGGTTCCTTTTCATCATCCCAGTATATGCGCAGGATGGAATAACGCCATACACCTGTCGGCGTCATCCAGATATGCTGGATAGCGCCGGGACCACTCACTTCTGCAAGCGTGAAAGTTTGTCCGGGTTTAATAATGACAAAAGGGTTCACCTTCCATCCCTGTCCGAGGTCGCGTGCCGCGTGTGAAGCATTTGCGGTATTGGCCGCTGCATCTTTGTGAGGAACGGCCATCCCACCTTTGCCTTGCTCACCGGTAAAATTTTCCGGGCTGATAGAGCGTGTCTTTGCGTTAGATAAACGGTACAGGTTGCCCAGATTCATGTCGAGGCCATTGAACTGTTGCGCAAACGATGGTACAGTAAAACAGAACAGGAGCAATAATAACGGGAATTTTTTCATAGTCTTTGCTTTACGGAAAAAGTACTAAATGAATCTTAAAAAAGAAAAGCGTGACTGCAATTGAATGCAATCACGCCCATATTCATTGGCGCTCCGCCATATCACCGGAACCTATATGGCGCCCTGTTGGCTAAGCAGTTGCGTATAGATGTCATAATTCTCTTTTTCGAAGCACACGAAGATCACGTTACTTATCTTGTTATCACTTTTCAGAAAATCCGTTACAGCAGCTACTGCTATTTCAGCGGCTACCTGTTTTGGGAAACGATACACACCGGTACTGATATTTGGGAAGGCGATGGTCGTCACATCGTGCTTTACAGCCAATGCCAGGCTATTCATGTAAGCACTTCGCAACAAGGCTTTTTCTTCGTCACTCCCTTTGTTCCATACGGGCCCGACCGTATGAATAACATACTTTGCAGGCAGCCGGCCGGCTGTTGTGATCACCGCTTCACCTGGTGCACATCTTCCCTGCTTATCGCGGATCTTGCGGCATTCCTCCAGTATAGCGGGTCCTCCTGCTCTATGGATAGCGCCATCCACGCCTCCACCACCTAATAAGGATGAATTAGCCGCATTGACAATAGCGTCTACTTCCATCCTGGTAATATCGCCTTGTAAGAGTGTTATTTTCATATTTTATTGTTCCAACTCGAAGAACTTTTCATGTCTGTGTGCAAAGATAATCTTGTAGGATTCTGTTATTGATTCGAAATATTGCTGCTCTGTTTTAATGAAAGCAGCATCTCTTTTCGTAAAGATCCTATTTTTTTCATCTATCATCCGTATCATTTTTCCCTTGTAAAAATATCCCCTGTGCTCCGCAACAGCTATGTTATGCTGACCAAATGTGGAATCATACATAGGCACTTCATATTTGTAATCCCTCATATAATAAAACACTGGCGCACCTTTGTCATAGTACACCTCCAGTCGATATTTGCCTGTCTCTCCACATACGTCCTCTATCATCAACTGAAGTGAGTCACCCGTAAAATACCCCTCCAGGCTGGCCCCCTCTGCACTAATACCTGACAGATACACTTCGACACGCCGATAAGAGCTGATATTTTTATTGACTTCCTCATACCTTTCTCTGATATGCTGTAATATGCTATCCGTCTGTGCAAACACGGGGAAGCTCAATAGCAAAAAAAAGGATAATATTTTTAACATAGGCAGGATATTAACAAATCAAAAATAGGCGAAGTAAGCGATATTCTGCGCATTTCACTGGCTGACGGTAAAAGCAGCATCTATAACTTTAAAGAGGAACGGTTCATTCAAATGTAATAAAAAGAGGCCGGCAATAACCGGCCTCCGGATCTAAAACCTCCTGATTCTGAGGGAACAGGAAAATATTATGGACGTTTTAAAAGCCTCCATTCGGCCAGCTGGAATAATGAACTGTTCTTCACGGCAGACACATTCAGGCGATAGAATTTAAAGGCCACCTGGTTGTTGAAGGTATACTTCACTGTCAGGAACCTGGAGCCGAAAGACTGGTCCGTCTGCGTATCCAGCACCGTCCAGTCAGTACCGTTGTCCGACCCTTCCAGTGTCCAGTTCTTAGGGTCACGTTCCGGGGCGTCATTGGCAGACGTCATGGTATAGGCACCGGTGGTTTGCGGAGTAGCAAACTCCAGCTGCGCCCAAACCGTAGAAAAATTAAACAACAGGAACTTCGAGTTGATGTTATTGTCGATCAGCTTACCTGAAGTCTCATTGGCGTTACTGGTGTTCTCGTATTGTGTCTTATAACTGATATTGGTATTGGTAATATCTGTTTCGATCAGTTTGGAAGGATCCATTGTCATCACAATAGTACTGTGTTCTGCATCCAGCAGATGCCTGGTAGGACTGCTCAGACTTAATGCCAGCACCGGTTTATTCTGCACATTCCTCTTCAAGGCTTCTGTTTTCACAACCAGGTTAAATCTTGCCGTATTGGTATTAGCGGGAAATGTCAGTGTAGACGGCATACTGTAATCATCTCCTTCCTTCAGCAACACTGAGCCGCTCAACGTACCATCATCTATCAATGCCTGCGCTGTATCAGGGCTTGCGCTCACATTTACGGTGAACGCACCTCCCGCTACTCCGCCCAACGTTACACTAACAGGTAGCACCACTTCGTTAGTGCCCAACACATGGTTAGTGCCTGAAGGCTGCTGTAATACGCTGCCTGCCCCCGTAAAAGAGATGTAATGAATGTCTTCCTGACGGATGATTTCCGCTGTATTGATCAGCAAAATTGCCACCTTGCCCGAAGCATCCAGGGTGTTGTTCTTACCAACATCCGAAAGGCCGACTGCCAGGGCCAGCGTCTTGCCATAATACCGTTCAACAGCCTGCATACTGATCTGCAGGGGTAGTGTGAATGTATCAATACCGAACCGGATCTCCGCTGTTTTGGGCAACTGATAATAAACCTCCTCCAGTAATACCGCATCTCCCAGCTGCTGTTGTTCTATGAGATGAGTGATCGTATCGTTATTTACATGCACATCCATGGTAAAGATCTTCGGCGCAGCAGCAGAGAGCACGATCTTAACAGGTATATTGAGATAGTCAGTTGTTTTGGTGTAATTGTTGCCTGCAGGCACAGCTATCCGCCCGTTTGTGCTTTGAATAGATATATTCACAGGGTTCAGCTGCTCATCCTGGAATTTGTCGTCCTTTTTACAGGACAACACACCGGACAACAGGAGTGATAACAACACAAAGAGCATATTGCGACTCATATCAGCATATTTGCAGTTAAAAAATAAATTCAGATAGATGTATAAGAGGTTACCCATACCCTGCCATCCATCTGCCATTTGGTATCTACCGCTATCTGCAGCCAGTTCATGATCTGCCGGGCCACATCCACGGGTTGCGGTACCAGTTGCGTCAGGTTAGATGCAGAACTGGGGCACATCAGGTCACTGAAGTCATCCCACTGGTAGTTATTATGTATCTGGAAATCGTGTTTATATTCCGTCTGATCCTTGAATACACCACCAAAGCCATCCCTGCAGGGCCAGTATCCTATCAGGTAATCATGATATGGATGGGAAGTAGGTAATTCTTCCGCACAGACATATGCCCTTATCACACTGTCGGGTAATGCAGCCCGCCAGAAACGGATCTCAGTAACATAGGCGTTCAGCCAACGGTTATCGTCAGTAACATTTCCCGGCACATATCCCAGTGTCAGCGGGTCGTCTGTATCAAAGTTGCCGTAAGAAGTGATCTCTGTTTCAGTATTAAAGTTTCCATCTGTGAACAGGCGGATGAAACGTTTATTATCCCTGTTCAGGAACACGGCTGTCAGATCATGCCATTTACCATCACTGATATTGGGGCCGGTCACCATGTTGAAACCAGCACCATCCTGTCCATAGTGCATCCCCCAGCCATTTGACTCCAGGGACATAGCCCAACCGGTATTCTTCCACCAGTCCAGCGACAGATTGTTACCGATGATATTCGGATAGGTATAGGAATAATCGCCATAAATGGTCTTATTCTTTTTGATCTTCAGTGCAATGGTCACTTCATTGGTCTTACCAATGTTCAGGTCTTCCTTGCCTTCGTCGATGGTAGCATATACGGCATCGCCGGCTGTTTTGCCATAGAGACGCACTGCCTTGCCCGTATAACGGGCTCCCGTATAAGGTCTGTCTATGAAGTTCGGTGTATAGCGGGGTGAATAAAAAATAGTGAAGGTGTTCACCTTCGGATTACTGAGGATGGTGCCATCATCTTCATCAGGCGGAATATTGAAAGGACCGCCTCTGCCGGATGTTACCACCACCAGCCAGCTTTCATGCTGATAGTTCTTACGCTGCCGGAGGGCATTCATAATGTTGCCGATATATTCATCCACACGCAGGATCGCCGCCTTGTATTCCGGTATGCCGGCATCATAGCCATAAGTCTTACCAGCGGTAGCCACCTGACTGAATTGCCCGAATATCAATCCGGCTGTGTCGATTTTCAACTCTTCCAGGATAGCCTGTTCCGTCGCATCATCATCATTACTAAAAGTCCTGTTCACATCAGCGTCAGTGATCAGCATTTTACCCAGTGAATCGCTAGCACTATATGCCGCCACCCTGAAAGCAGGCATACGTGCTTTAATGTATTTGAAAAAGACAGGATATTGCCCAAGCCTGTTGTCGCTGAAATCACTTTTCACCACGCCATGTTTTTCCTTGCGCACTCCCGTCAGGAGGTCTGCCCAGGCAGTGGCATCCAGACTAAGTGTATCGCTGATGCTGTTCCACGAATAGATGGCATTATCACCCAGTTCAAGCAGATGTGAGGCCTGTGCATCCCGAACAGATTCACCACGGGCCCCATCCACGACGAGAAACAGTATTTTGGGTTGCTTACCGGTTACACCTGTCGTGTCTTCATATTCCCTCTGTTCGAGCAACCTGTCATAGCCCTTGTTACAGGCTGAAAGCAGTATAACCGTAATGATAGCTGCCAGCCGGTTGAAATTCTTCATATATGCGGATAATTTTATCATTTGAATAACAGGCGGACTACGTTATTGATCTCTTTGTTATTAAAGCGGCTAAATCTTCCCATGATGAGCGCCTGCGTTTGTCCGGAGGTATTGATAGTTTCAAATACCCTGAGCAGAACGCCTGAAAAATCAGCAGTGTTGTTATATCCCTGCGCCAGCTTGCCTGTCTTGTCCAGCACCATGAACCCACTTCGGTGCACGTTGTCATATCGGGTGAAATTCCCGTTGACAACTACCAGTCCATTGCTTAGCTGCTGCGCACAGTAATAAGCTTCATTACTTGCCCTTGGTGCTGCGATGAATTGTTCATCAGGAGTTCCGTCCGACCGCAACATTACCAGACCGCTATGCGCAGTACCGTCGAACTTATCAAAGTTGCCCGCCAGCACAAAGCGTTGCATAGTCTCGTTATATCGGATGGAAATAATATCATTATCAGCGCCACTGCCTCCAAAGCCCGGATCAAGACTGCCATCGATGTTTATACGTGCGATATAGGGCGCCGGCTGTCCGTTATAGCGTGTAAAACGGCCTACAATAATGATCTTGCCGTCAGGCTGTTGATAAGCATCACTAATGGGGCCATTCGGACCATCAAAGCTCCTGTGACGCGCCAGGTCATAATTGAATGAAGTGTCCAGGGTGCCGTCAGGATAAAAGCGTATCAGCTGGCGAACCAGTATACTGTCCGTAACGAGTGAGTCTCTTTCCTGCAGATAATCTGATTTTCCATATACAAACCGCAGGTAATAGTTGAAACCTCCAATAGCGGTAATACGGTTATTGTACACAAAGACCTTGCTGATCCTTCCATCGGTACCACCGTTGAAAGAAGGCACTGTATCCTTATCAGTAAACGTGTTCACACTCATAGAGTCAAGAGAGCCGTTACTATTCAATACAGTAATATTATGGATCTCTGCCTGGTGGATATCGTAAGAAGCAAAGCTGCCACCTACCACCAGCTTACCACTGGGTAATGCTGCTATACTATTGAGTGAACCATCGGCTCCCCTGCCCGACTGCAGGCTGCGATCCATTTCCCCATCACGGGAAGTCAGCACTATCCTGCTGATAGGTCTTACTATGCCCTTACGTTCATAGTCGAGGAAGTCGCCCACCAGCAATAATCTTCCGTCAGCGAAACGATATACATCACTCACCCAGCTGTTCGCCCCTACAACTACTTTATAGTTGTTGTCAATATCCAGATTACCTCTTACTCTGAACAGAGGACCAAAGAAGATCTGATCGCCGATAGTCACAGAAGTCACACCAGTACTGGCAGTAACAGGTACTTTCACCTGAATACCGGTAGAATCCACTTTTACTATCTCCGCTGCTTCACCATTAAAGTTGAACAGCAGGGAGTCCTTGTATTTCGTGAGTCCTTTCCCTTTGAAAGTGACCAGAGTACCAGGCGCCGCTTCCGACGGATTGGGTGTTTCTGTACTTAACGTTACTCCCAATGGTTCTTTTCCCCCGGCATAAGGATCATCGTACGTTTTATCTTTTTTACAGGCTGTTATGAAGAGTATCATTAGCAGCGCTGCCATTGACATTATTCTCATGTGTTACACGCTTTTATTAACCTCCGTTTTCCATTACAGAGATCATGTCTGCAATGAAGAGGCCTCCCTGGAATCCGAAATAATAATGGTCATTTGTCAGTGTATGGACCACTCCGTTATAGGTGGTGATATTACAGGAGGCTACATAGTCAATGATCCAGTTCTCCCTAGGCCTCGCAGGATCCGGGATACAGGCAATGGAGAGCTGCCGGTATCCCACATATTTTACACCGTTATCATCATTGTACACAACCCCGATATTCATAGGAGAGCCGTTCCACGACAGGAAGCCTTGCCCCGGGTAGGTATTCAGCAGGTTATAATCTATCTGCGGATAATCCTTCAGTTCATTACTGCCATGGAACATATACTGCTGCAGGTATTTAAACCAGATGTCCTTTGGGACGTCTGCCAGCACTTTTACAGTATCATGCCCGAGGCGATACAAGGTATAATTCAGCTCCTGTATCAAACGCAGCACACTTCTGTCGGTCGGCGCAAAGAAAGTAAGCGTATCACTGTTAAAAACCTCTTCCATACCTGCCAGCCTCACTATCGTAGCCACAGTGTCAAAATAGAACGGTACAGCGTCCAGGTAGTCCAGTGTTGTACCTTTAAAAACAGGATCATGGGTACCTGAGTCCTGGTAGTATTTATCTTTATTACAGGCGCATAAACCCAATAAGAGCGCAGCCATAAAGCACAGTATTGTCCGCATAAGTATTATTTTATCTTAACCAATAATTGTTCAGTTGCATAAAGGGATTGTTATCCAGCGCAGCGGTGTTAATAGGCCATGTCCAACCACCATTATCGAATTGCGCCTGCGTAAGCGGATAGTAACACCATTGCTGGTTGGTCGCCCTGCCTGTGCGCACTACGTCAAAATAATAGTGTCCTTCCATCATCAGCTCTTTTGCCCTTTCGGTGAAAATCGCATCCTTCAGTGCCTGCCCTGTTCCTCCCTGGTATAAGGTGGTTTTTGCACGCTGCCTGATGATATTCATCAGACGGATGGCTTCATCGGTCTGCCCCAGTTCTGCCAGTGCTTCTGCCCTCAACAGGATAGCGCCGGCGTACCGTAGTACAATGAGGTTGTTATCCACATTCACATCTGAGTTACCCTGCTCATAAACACTATTGTACTTCAGGAACATAAAAGTGCCGTCGTTGGCAAACATCTGTGAGTCGAACCACATCTGTATCCTGGCATCAGGCACGCCCGACGGATACAGGCGGCGCAGGTACTCTGCCCGGAAGTAACAGAAGCTGTACTGGTGGTTCCAGGCGGGACGTTTATACGGATAATGCACTACCAGCTCAGAAAGGTCATTCCATTTCTCTGCCAGTCCTTCCCCATAGTTGGAGCTGATAACGATATCGAACAGGCTTTCTCTTGAACGGCCTTTGAAAATGGTGAACGACTCCTCTATGGGTAACAACATGTAAGCGCCACTCTTCATCAGCTCATCACCCAGATCGGCAGTAGCCTGGTAATGCTTCTGCGCATTTGCTTTATCAAAACCGGCATTCCACATATGCATTTCCATCAGCAATCCTATGGCCGATCCTCTGCTGGTACGGGCGCCCTGGTAAGCCGGCTCCGTAAAGCTCCAGGGTAATGCTTCCAATACCGCCGTCAGCTCTGCGATACAATTGTTCATTACCGTCACCATCTTTTCTCTTGGCAACGGTGCCTGATGATACGCATCTGTATAGTATACCACATCGCCCCAGAGCCTTACCATGATGAAATAGGAAAGACAGCGCATAAAGATGGCTTCCGCTTTATAGGTCTCTTTACGGTCCGCGGCGAGGTCGGGTATGTCGCGCCTGTCTACTTCATAGATGAGGATATTACAAGCTTGTATCACGCGATAGAAAGGCTTCCAGTCCGCCAGCATATAAAGATCGAAGATGTCCCAGAAGTCCTTGCCAGGCGGTCTGTAAATAACCGGGATCAGGTCATTCTTGGCTACATATTCCACGAAGGTCCTGTCTGCCCCATCACCCTTCGGCGACATGGCCAGCATACCTCCCCTTGCCTCTCCCGCGAGAGCAAACAGCGGGCAGGAACCTGTAGCATCTCTGAAAAGGCCGTAGATGTCCCAGATATTATCTTCCACATCTTTCGCTGATTTGAAGAACGTGTTTCCTGAAAGCCGGTCCAGCGGCTCCACATTCAGGAACTCTTTACACCCGTACTGACCGCAGAGCAGCAAACAGGCAGTGATATAAATAAACCTCCGGAGCATAGCAATACTTTTAAAATCATTAGAATTCAACATTCATCCCGAAGTTGTAACTGCGGGCAATGGGATAGCCTCCCGACTGGTCGCGCCCCATGGCAGATACGTTTTCCGGATTGGGACCGCTGTACGGCGAGAAGGTGATCAGGTTATTGGCAGACAGGTACATACGGACAGAGTTGATGCTGTAACGACTGGTAAACTTCCTGTTCAACAGGTACGCCAGCGTCACGGTATTCACCTTAAAGTATGAGCCATCTTCCTGTATCAGCGTCTGATCGTAGCGGTAAGGCCTTATGTCATTGTAACGTTTATAGTCAAAAGGATTAGGATATTGTGCTGTGGAACCCGGCCCTTTCCAGTAGTCTACATCACTGAAATCAACCATCGCTTTCTTGTTATACGGATCTCCCAGGAACTGCATCCTTTCTGCGAATGCATTGTTCAATATATCCCTGATGAGCGTGAAAGAACTGCTGATGTTCAGAGAGAAATTCTTCCAGTTTACATAAGACTGTATACCGCCTGTGATCAGTGGTTGTGAATTACCTGCAGGCACATAATCATTTCCATCGAGGATGTAGTTACCATCCACATCTTTCCAGATAGGATCGCCTGCTTTAAAGAATGTACCATTTGCCGTGCGGTAACGTTGTCCTGTAGCGGGGTCCACAGGCACATCTGCATCACTGGCGTAAACGCCTTCTGTTTTCAGCAGATAGTTCGTAAGACTGTTACGGCCTACACGGAACAAAGTATGCTGACTGGTCGAATTGTCGTATTGCACCAGTTGTCTTGCGCCATTCGGAAGACTGGTCAGTACATCTTTATTCAGCGCGCCATTTAGTGAGATGGTCCACTGTACGGCACTGGTACGCGGCAAAGGACGGAAGGTGAAAGTCAGCTCATAGCCGTAGTTGATCAGCGAAGTTTCATTCGTAGTGATTTCATTGAAGCCGGTAATATTGGACAATGATTTGGTACGCAGCAGGTTCTTCACCGTTTTATAATAACCGTCAAAGATCACTTCTACCCTGCTGTCAAAGAACCCCGCCTCAAAACCGAAGTTATACTGCGTCGTGGCAGTGGGTTGCAGATAGGTATTGGGCAGCCGGCCGAAGTTGATACCTAAACGGGGATTCGCATTATAAGTACCGCGTGGGTCATAGGTACCGTAAATAGAAAAGATATCTCCGGTAGGTACAATATTCTGTCCCCAGCTACCGCGGAGAGAGCCATAAGTCAGCCATTTGCTGTCGCTCAGGCCGGGTTCCTTGTTGAAATTCCAACGAACACCGATGGCGGGGTTCTTGGAGTAGGGATCTTCAAAACCGCTGCTGGATGTACCATCCATACGGTAACTGAAATCTACTACATACTTCTGCTTGTAATTGTAGGAAAATGTTCCTGCAAAGGAGGCCACGTGCTGTTTGCTGTAGTTATCCAGGAGACCTCCCCCGCGGGAAGCATATCCATCATAACCGAGCGGCCCTTCGTATTGGTTATTCGGCGTCTTTTCCTGCTGAATCACCTGTGCCTGGAAACCGCGGTTATAGAATTCGTTAAAAGCAGAAATGAAGAAATTATGGTTTGTATTCAGGATGTGGTTATATGATATCGTATTACGGTTGTACAATGTGTACTTCCGGTCATTGTAAGCGTAGATCTGTGAGAAATCGTTATGCGCTTCTGCCGGAGTGAACCTGTCTTCCGTATTGGAAGCGTATTCGTAACTCACACTTGAACCGAGGTTCAGCCCTTGTATCAGCTGATAGCTTACATCAAGACTGCTGCGCACGTTTCCCGTTTTGTTGTCATTCCTGGTGTTGAGTGCAGACAATACGCCGGCTGTACTCTGGTAAAAAGAGGGCCCTGGCAACAGTGAGGAAGCTGAAGCATTATTCGATACACCACTTTGTGTAAGACCATTACCATCGCCCTTGTTCCTTCTGCCTACCTGTGTGGACAAAGTAGTGAATACCCTGAATTTAGGATTAGGCTGATACAACATGTTTGTATTAATAGAATAGCGGTCAAACCCGGTATTGCGGATCACACCATTTTCATGATAGTATCCGAGGTCCACTTTATAGTTAAACTTAGGATCACCACCACTAATGTTCACGTTGTGCGTCTGGTTGTAAGTAGTGGCATAGAAAACATCCTGCCAGTCTGTGGAATTATTGTAATAAGGATTCAGACTGTCCGCCAGGAAAGGCTGGTTAGAGATTTTGTAGATATCATCCATGTTGTTGCCTCCATAGATCATGCCCAGTCTTATCCTTCTCTCTTCCTTGCCACCTATGGTGGGACGCAATTTAGGAGGGTTGTTGATGAAGAAGTTGCCGGTATATCTCACCAGCGGGATAGGAGAACTACCACGCCTTGTGGTGATCAGGATCACACCATATGCGCCTCTCGATCCATATAAAGCTGTTGCCTGTGAATCTTTCAGGATCTCCATGCTTTCAATATCTTCCGGCGGGATCAGTGACAGGGGACTTACACCCGGTCCCGCCGACTGATACCCGTATTCAAAATTGGCGTCTGCTTCTACAGGTACTCCATCTATCACATACAATGGTGAAGTGGGAGACAGAAATGCGTCATTACCGCTACCGCTGACGCTGATATTGGACAAGCCTCTGATCTGTATAATACCACGGCCACCGGGCGTACCGGTATTATTCTGGATGTTCAGACCGGCTACACGCCCCTGTAACAGTTGTTCCACATTCGACACGGGAATATCCTGCAGCTCCTTACCGCTTACAATCACGGCAGAACCTGTGGTAACCTCCCTGGTCTTCTTCTGGTAACCGATCACGACTGCTTCGTTCAGTTTGTTCTCTGTTACCACCAGCCTTATCACCAGATCACGTTTATCTTTCAGCTTCAGTTTATAATCTGAAAACCCGATATAGCGAAACACCAGATTAGCATCTGGTGCAACAGATACGCTGAACGCACCGGAAGCATTTGTAACACCTACCGCTTTCGGCGGCGTGCCCGCCATGATGCTTACACCCACCAGCGGCTCATTGGTCTGAGCGTCCCTTACCACGCCCTTTACCTGTACTTTCTCCTGTGCCTGCGCCACCAATACCGGCAGCAACAGTAACAGTCCTATCATTTTATATAAACGCAGACATTGCATAGTCACAGTTTTTTGTGTTGTTAACTCATTCATCCCTGAACCTTGGATTATTCCGGAAATAGAAGATGATCTCCCAGTCGCCCTTCTGATAAATATTGAAATTCAGGTCCAGTACACCGATCTCTCTGATATTCCCAAATCCCAGCCTGCTGAAGCTGAACTTCACGTAAGCCTGTGAGCCGTCTCCATTTGTATATCGTGTTTTGAAGCGCATTACCGGTACCGGATAAGCAACCTGGTAAGTGACCTCTGTTGCCGTCATCTGTTTGTTGAAGCCATGTAAAAGGGAATCCCAGGGTGTGAGATTGAATTTCTCAGGATTGATAGGCAGAGAATCCTTATCCATGAACTTGAAGGATAAAGAATTGCCATCTCCTTTACGATGAAAGAATACCCTGACACTATCGCCTTTCAGCTGCAGATTGGTGCCGTCGTCTATCATGTTGTATACACCCGGGTGATTGTAGATCAGCTCAAATACGGATGAATCATTAGGGTTGGGATAATTCGCGCGATGCATGCCTGTGATCGCATCATATTCATAAGGTGCATAAGGCTGTTCCCTGAATGGCATCAGTGACAGGTCCTTGTACATATTGGTACCACCGGAATTGGAAGCTTCTACATCGAACAAATAACCGGAGTCTGGTTGCTGGCGCATGGGTGTACTGTTTGCTTCTGCCCAAAGCACAAAATCGCCCGATTGTTGTCTTACCTCAAAAACCGAATGTGTCTCTATTCCACGTTTGGCTTCTATCTCTGCCAGCGATTTTTCCTCGCCGGTATAAGTCGCCTTCCAGACCAATGTCTGCACTTGCTGCTCAAAATCATTGGTGGGTTTACCATCCTTCTTATACCTGACATTCAGTATACGGAAGTTGATCGGTGTGGTAGAGTTGTCTGTATTAAAGATCTGAGAATATAAAGTCGTTCTTCCCAGTATTGGAGAGAATACCCGCTGGTTATACACCGCTCGTTTGCTGAGATAGTCGAGATCATCTGCCGCCCATTTCCTGCAGGCGAAGAGCAACAGTGATAAAGACAGTAATATAAAAAGTCGTCGCATGGGTAGTAATGTTTTAGTTTAATGGCCGGAATGTGACAGACTTCACATCAAATCCTTCGTGGTCTACAAAGAAGCGCATCACATGCGTTCCTTTGGTGAGATAGACACTGGTGGTGACGTTCTGTCTTTTATGATAATTGCCGGTGTTAGGCATTTTCAGCTGGCCTGTAACATCTACTCCGTCAAACTCAAGGTGAACAACCCCATCACTCCTTTCAGAGCCGGCAAGTATGGATGCGTTATAGTAGCCAGTTTCTTTTACCACCACTGTGTAGTTCATCCATTCGCCTGTACCTGTCCACCCTACCTGGTAGCCGCCCCCTTCATTTCTGGCGAAGTCAATATCCACACCTTCAGAGGGGCGGTATTTGCCACCATTATTTTCCGTGTTATTATCATGATAAGCAACACCTTCCCCGCCGCTGTCAAAGTCTTCCAGCGTGATCACACCGGGAATGGTCATAGGAGCACCTTTGCGCAGGAATTTGAGGTAACGCAGATCGAAGTTGGCAAAGTCAAAATATATCTTCATCAGATGTCGGCCTGCGGTCAGTTGCACGGTCGTAGTAATATCACGGAAAGTATCATAGCCACCAGTTCCCGGCATCACTAAAGCACTACCTACTACCGGCTTTCCATCCATTTCAAGGTGTACCCTGCCATCACTTCCGCCGCTACCATAACGCAAAGTCATATCATACTCACCCGTCTCGGTCACCTCTACGGTGTAATCCATCCACTCTCCAGTCTCTGTCCATCCTACCTTGAGTCCATTTTCACTGGACGCGGTAGTAATATCCACCTGATCGGCAGGACGGTATTGACCGCCCTGGTTGTTCAGTGAGAAGTCCAGGTAGGCCACCTTGTTACCACCACGATTGTATTGTTCCAATCCTATTACACCAGGTATATAGAAAGGAAATTCATTCCAGGGAGCAGACACCGTAGGATTCATCCTGGGGATGAATTCATCAAAGCCGAACATGTGATCTTTATCCAGCACATTTACCAGTCCTGTTTTGGTTTTAATGTCAAGGGCTACTGTACTGGCATTACTCCAGCGATTGGTATAGATCACACCTTTGGTGTCACTGAAGGTGATGACGCCAGGTCCTCCATTCACATGGCCTTCCGCATCGGTACGATTGAATTTGCCATGCATCGGATAATTATACCTGATGGCTGTCAGCCGGATACCATCCTGTAATACCATAGCCCTTGAAGGGAAGGTATCACGTATAAAATAGCGGCATACGAGGGTATCCAGTTGTTCATAAGGCACTGTGCTAATGAACATATGTCCCCGTCCCTGAATGGTGCGCAGGGTATTCATATTCTCTATCGCCTGTTTGAAGCTGGCGTTTGTAGGCGCGAATACCGTATACAGACCGGACTTTAACGTATCTGTCAGGTGTACCCTTTCCACTGCCAGCAGAAAAGAATCGTACTGATGTTCGCTTTGCAGGAACTCGAGGGTACTGCCATCAAATTCCCTCAGCTGATTCTCATAACTGTAGTAGCCACTATCCTTTTTGCAGGCCGGAGATAACAACAGTATACCCAGCCCTGCTACCAGGAGCATCTTTATGTTGATCATATATCTCATCGTTTTTATCATTGCCAATAGGGGTTCTGGGTGATCAATGGGTTTTGTTTGATGACCTCATCTGCCACTGGCCAATAGATACCACCTTTGGCAATCAGTTCCATAAAGGCAGGATCATTCTGTTTGATCTTGTTGTAGCGGATAAGATCAAACCAGCGCCATCCCTCTCCCATCAGCTCTTTACGCCGCTCCTTAAAAATGGCATCTATCAGATCGCCCTCTCTGGCGCTGTCATAACGTTTAATCCTTCGCAGGTCCCTGATGGTGTTTAGCAGATCAATGGCCCGCTGCTGCTCTCCGATCACTGCCAATGCTTCCGCCTGTAGCAATGCAATGTTTTCCAGACGGGTAATAACGATAGTGCTGGAATATATCCTGAAGGAAGGATCAGATGTATTACCGTCCTGTATCACTTTTATCTTGGTGAAAATGGGGATCTGACTATTGAAATTGGCGAAGTAACGCTGGGAAGTAGGCACGCCGGTCAGTGTATCCAGGCTGAAACGCTCATCCACAGGTTGATCAAAGACGGAAAGGATCGTATCTTTCGGCACATAGATGTCCGGCAGCGCTTTATTGATTACAGGTTCAGCCAGTGTCATTTCTTCCAGGTGACCGGAGAAAGAAGCATCCACGTGGCCCCAGTCAAAATTGAAAGCAAGGATATGATTGTCTTTCTTCCATTTGAAGAACCCATTGCCACTTACCAGTTCATCGGTACCGATGTAGTAGCTACCGCCTTTGGAGTAATTGTCCAGCACAAACTGGCCATATACAGAGGCATCAACATACTTTCCCTGCCATGCGGCCACATGAGCAAGGATTGCATAAGCAGTATGTTTGCGTGCCAGTACACCATACCAGCGAGTGCTGCTTTCATTATAGTAAGAGCCTGATTGTTGCGGATCGTCAGCGCTGTATTTATAGGGAAGATCTGCGGCAGATTGCACCAGTTCTTTTTCTACGAATGCGAGTATGGTCAGTTTATCCTCCCTTGGTTTATTGGCAAACTCGCCGTCATGAGATGATGTGATCAATGGTACATCTCCCCATACAGATACGAGAAAGAAGTAAACATATGCTCTTATACAACGCATCTGGGCAATATCCACACGCATGTTCTCTTCTGAGTATTTCGGATCGCGTGCCTTTACTTCACCTACGTGTTCCAGGAACATATTGGCAGCATTGATGACAGCGTAAAAACGCCGCCAGTTCGATAATGATTCCAGCAATGGATAGGCAGCCCGCAGGTCATTGCGTATAATGGCTTTCATATCCTGCCTTTGCAGCGCGTAGAAATCACCCTTACGTAATTCACCATACATCCACCAGGCATTATTATCCGCCATGGCAGCACGCAGGAGGCCATACACAGCTACCAGCGCTGTACGCGTATCTTCATGCGAGTTCCAGAAGTTCTCTTCCGACACGGCATGAGAAGAATCAATATCCAGCAGTTTATTGCAACCGGCAAAAGTGGTGCAACAGAAGATGATAGTTATCAGGAATAAGCGTTTCATCAGAGATCCATTTTTAAACCCATTGTATATGTCCTGGATAATGGCAGGGAATAGCCAGTATCAAAACCATTAAAATCAACCAACTCAGGATCGCCCCCCGTATAAGGCGTGATTGTAAATACATTTGTAGCCGTAGCATAGATAGACAGCCCGTTGATCTTACCTTTTTTATTCCACCACTTCGCCGTGGTCAGATCGTACTGGAGGGACAGTGTACGCAGTTTCAGGAAGGAGCCATTTTCCAGGAACAGGTCCTGGTCTGTACGGTATGCGTCTACCGTACTCCATGGATTGTATAAAGGGTATTGGTCATAGTTGCCTGCCTTGCTCCAGAATGTGATTTCCTTCACTGCACTCATATCAATCTTTCCTTCTTTGTTAATGAAGTCGAAACGATCGGCCACTTCTGCGTTCATTACTTTTCTGCCCAGGGTATAATAGAATGACAGGCCAAGCGTAAAACCTCTCCAATAGAAATCATTGTTAAACCCGCCAGAGATAATCGGTGAAACATGTCCCTTCAGCACCTTGTCTTTATCATCGATCACGTTATCGCCATTGATATCTTTCCAGCGCGGGTCTCCGGCCATCAGCGGAATGCCTTTGTAGTTCAGGCGCTTCCCTTCCTGGCTCGTGGGAATGTCGGCGTCACGGTTATAGATGCCGTCATTCTCCAGCACCCAGTATTGATCTATTGCCTTACCGACCTTCAATAGTTTAGTGCCATTGGCAACAGTCAGCTCATTCAGACCGCCCGGTAAGGCAAGCAATGTGTTCCTGTTGTAGTTGAGTGTGATACCAGGTACCCATTGTACGGCACTCTTTGTCGGCAGTACGGTAGCTTTCAGGGCCAGGTCTATCCCACGATTGCGTACCGACATTCCGTTCTTATAGCGGAAGTTATAACCGTATTCCGCCGAAAACGGTACTCCCAGCAGCATGTTACGATCGGTTCTGTTGTAGAGGTCAAGGGAGACCTGCAGTTTGTTGTTAAGCAATGCGGAACTCACATTAACATTTAGCTGATCGGCATATGGCCATGTGATGCCGTACCCGATATAACCGGAAGAGTAGCCCCGGCTGATACCCGGAAAACCGTTGTAGGAGAAGCGAACGGGGTTGTTACTGAATGAAAGGTCGGAAGTATATTGCGAGCCTTCACCAAAACGGTCGTCCGGCATCAGCCTGCCTACTCTTCCCCAACTGGCCTGCAGCTTTAAGGCGTTGATGGTATGGTCATCTTTTAACCAGATATTTTTAGCATTCAATCCGGCAGAGAATGTCGGAGTAAATAGCCACCAGTTGTCGGGCTGCGCACTGGAAGAACCGTCTGCGCGTAACAGTACGGAAAAGTCCAGCTGATCATTGTAGGAATATGCAGCACGGCCATAGAAGGATAATAAACGGGCGCGTTGTTTGTCGAGGAACGAGAAGATCAATGCATGATTGAATGACTTTGGCGATAGATATTCTGTCTTCGTATTATCTGAATGCAACAGGTTAATACGGATCAGATCATTAGGCCCTTTATAGGCATAAGCATAGTTATACCTGTGATAGTCTGCCTGGAATCCTTCACCGGCTTCGATAGTCACGTGATGCTTCTCCTTAAAGGTATGGTCATAGGTGATGGTATTATTGAAGAGTACCCGCTGGTTATAACCGAAATAGTTGGACAGGTAGTTTACTGTTTCCAGCAGGGTGCTGGGATAAAACAGGTCCCTCAATCCCTCATTATAATCAAACCCGAATTGCGAATTGATCTGCAGACTGTTAGACAACTTTACATTGATCTTAAAATACCCGTTTATCTCATTGGTTTTGTTATCGTCGAATGATTTGGTAAACTCATGCAGGTACTGCCCATAGTACTGTTTATTAGGTGGCAGGGGACTGCTCAGATCAGGCAGATACTGCATTTCGGCAAACCTGTCGCGCAGCCATCTGCTCCGTGTCCTCTCCAGTCTCGAAGCACTGATCATTGATGACACTGTGAAACCATGCAACGGCACCATGTTTATTTCAAACATGGCGTTGTACCTGTCCATCTTGCTGTTGTCTGCAGTATTGGCGGAACGCTGATTGCCGGCGGCAAACCTGAAGTTAGCCCTGTCGGTACCACTGGAAAGACTGGCATTTATGCCGTATACAGGTGTGTTTTTAAAATAGAGGTCCGTCCAGTTAGACGGCCCATAATAGGCACTATTAGTAGAGTCGCGCAGATAGAGCGGGTAAGTTTGCAACTGTTCAGTAGTAGCATACTTATCGTAGAACCGTTGCCGAAAATCATTTTCAAACTTAGCGTTCGTCGTATAAATATGCGGCCGTTGTACCATACCAAAGTAGGTATTGAAACTGATCTTACGGCGGCCTGTTACAGGCGCCTTGGTAGTGAGAAGGATCACACCGCCATTTACAGCGCGGGGGCCGTATAATGCAGCTCTGCCAAAGTCTTTCACTACTTCTATCTTCTCAATATTGTTCATATCGATAGCGGAGAGAAGATTAGTAGCAGGCCCGAGATGATTGTACCCGAACAGCTGAATGTCAAAAGTGAAAGGATGATCCATGATAAGTGGAATGCCATCCAATACAATGGTAGGTTGCGACTCATAGATATCCTTACTCGTGATAAAAGGAATCGCTGTGCCTCTCAAAGCTATACTGGAAAAGGACCCTGACTCTCCTGTCGGCTCCTGTATGTATACCCCTGCACTATTTCCTTTTAACAGTTGTTGTAGTGAGGCATAAGGATAAATATGCTCACGCTCAGGTGATATGGAATCCGCTTTTGTCACCCTCACCACCGGATGATATTGTTTAACTGTATCCTGTGAAAAGGCATACTGTGGGCAATACACAGCCAGGCACGTGATGAAGATCCGTACAAGTACACGCATAACGTAAATGTTTAAAATAGGCAGAGCAGATCACTACAGTGATGGCAAGCACACTGAGTAATCGATTACATCATGTATTTAAAATTGAATTGAATAGAAGGAACAGACCAACAATGATAGGCCTCCCCTCTGCGTAGCTAACGCTAAAAGTGGTATTTATACTTGAGTGAACTGGGTGAACAACACCGAACCTGACCCCGTGGAAACTATAACGTGAAATAAATATATGCAGTGTTGGCTGCATTGGATTAGTATCTCTTAACTGCTTGTATAAAACGTTTTAGCGTATACTTTTCATCAATAGAAATCTGTTTAAGTTTTAAAAATAAGTTGTTTGCTGTTGATACTTTGTGAAGCTACTGGTTACTGTAATCCTGTTTGCTTGATTTTTCAGTTCCTGCTACAATATCTTCTTGGTTTGCGATTTAGGTTGAACTCTTACGATTAACTAACACTCTTCATTTTCATCAGGGCTTGTTAACGGGAATCTACAAAGTACAGGTTACATGCTAGTCGCATTTGTGCCTTTATTACGATTCAAATATAATGAGCCGTCTGATAACTTTTTAACCTTTTTTTATAAAGATTAGACATTCCCAACGCCATTATTTTGAATATCTCGACTACTTCAAACACCACATATAAATATATAAATCAAGCCATTAATAAGCAAATAATCTATACAAATAAAATAATATTATTATACAAATAAGATAATCCAAAAGCAATAACATTGTCTTTATAACATCATTAGAATACTATTCGTTATTTAACTTACTTTGGTTCGTATCAACCAGATCTCTTACTGAAACAATGGAAAGTTTGGGGGCCTTATAAATTTAAACCAACTGGACTATGGCTAAAGCTGATATGCTTAGCAGACTTATAAATACACTTACAAAAGCTGAAAAAAGATACTTCCGTTTGTATACGGCGCTCCAGCAGGGTAACAAAGACTATGTCAACCTATTCAACATGATGGAGCGCATGTCTTTTAGAAGCACTGCTGAATTGAAGCAGGCGTTTCAGCAACAATATGCCGGCTGTAGTTATGAAGTTTGCAGTAAATACCTATACAAAGTATTGCTGGATTGCCTTTTGCATCTGCGTTTGCAACGACATCCCACTGCTGCGCTGACAGCAGGCATTCTGAAATGCGACATTCTTTTTGAACGCTCCCTGCATGAAGATGCATTGAAACAATTACATAAAGCACAAACAACCGCATCCGTCAATGAAAAACAACTATTGCATCTATGGGCACAACAACAGGAGATGCAATTGCTGCAGCAAATGAACTTTCCAGGCATCACAGAAGAAGACCTGTTACAAAAACAATCTGGCATACAGCAAACAATGCAGACAATGCAACAGATAAGACAACAGACATCGCTGTACGAAACACTCCGGCATCATCTGTTATACAGGGGCAGCGCACGCACTGTCAGACAACAGGAAACGGTAGATGCGCTGAATGCCGGCATGCCTCCACCTGTAGCTCATTCTGCTACCAGTCTGAAAGTACAGCTGCTGTTCGAAGCCCATTACCATCTTGTCACCAGCGATTACCCAGCAGCATTACAGGTATTTCACAAACTGCATCATTTACTGGAAACACATCCGGTGCTCTTTGAAGACACACCTGCCGATCATCTGTTGGTCATAGAAGGCATACTGGACAGTCTGCGTGCAGGCAAACACTATGAGGAGTTATTCTCATTTATAGACAAGGTGAAACGTTTGAATGGCGACAGTGTTTATTTCGACATTATGCAGCAGCGTCTGTTATTTATCTATGAAGCAGGCGCTTATATCGACAGTGGCAACTTCCCGCTTGCTCTTACATTACTGCAGCAGTATATGCCGGGAATAAAGAAGAACATCCTGTTGATGGACATCAGCAAGCAGGCAGAGATCTATCTTCATATGACACTTATCTACCTCGGCAATGAAGATATAAACAATGCACATAATAGTCTTGAGCAGGTATTACAAAGCAATCTTTACAGCACGCTGCCTATCTATCGTACCTGTCGCCTGGTACATCTGCTTATACAATTTGAACTGGGCAATTATGAATATATCCGTTACGAGACCAGAGCCTTCCGCCGGCACCTCCAGCCGGATGCAAAACGCTCCTATCTGTTGGAGAGAACAGTTATCAAATTCCTTGGAAATGGTGAAATACCTCACGTCACTGCTTATCGTACTGCCTTATGGAAAAAGCTTAATGCCAGTTTTGAGAAAATAAAAGCTGACAAATATGAACGCCAGCAGCTGAAACTTTTCGACTTCTCAGCATGGATAGAAGCAAAGCTGAAGCGGAAGACCTTAAGTGCAGTGCTACAGGAGAAAACCAGACTCTAAGCAGATCGCAAAGACCTCACTTTATTTGCTTAATACGATGCAGGCGCAGGCTGATTATTCCGTAGGTTAATAACAGTTCTGTTCAGATAAGGCAGTAATGCGATCAACAGAATGATCAGTATCAGGAAACAACTGATCAGGTAATAATAATCCATGGAGAAACGGATCTGCGCCTGTATGTCTGCAGAACGGTATAATAGTCCATTTGCCATCTTTGCAGCCTGGTCTGCCGGAATCCCTTTTGCAGTAACAGCGTTTTTATATCCCTCCAGCCTTGCTGTTACGAAGGGATCCAGCGAAGTGACCAGCTCCAGGAAACGGTTGTAGTGCACCTTCCTGGAAAAGAGTTGAAAATAGTTGATGAGGGCTATGCTGAGACAAAAGCCTGTAAAGCGGAAAAAGACGCCTGTTGCCGACGCTGTACTTCCCAGGTGCGATGGTACGGAAGAAATGGCGTAGATGATCATCGGCGCCATCAGCATTCCTGCTCCCAGACCCTGTACTATCAACGGTACAATAAACGTTGGTGCATCTGCCTGTGTGGCAAACAAAGCATGCATCCACAGATGAAATATCAACAGCAGTGCAAAGCCTAAGATCCATATCCATCGCATAGGTCTTTTCATTACGATCCATCTTGATGAGTACAATACACCACCTATGATACCGCCAATATTAGCCAACAGGATATAAGATAAATGTCTCGGGTCCATGCCTAATACAGTAGTAAAATGATTTGTCGTAACGTTCAACGCTCCTCTGCAGATATAGAGGATCAATATAAGGGCAACGCCTGTCACGTAGTTCCTGTAACGGAACACTTCCAGGCTTAGGTAAGGTCGCTTTAAAAAACGCTGACGAAAGATGTGTATGACCGCCAGCATTATTACCCCTATCGTAGCCGCCATGATCCTGTCATTGGCCCACCAGTAATACTGCTGTCCGTACAGGAGAATATATCCCAGCAGACATAACGCTGTAGTATAGATCACATAACTTGCCCAGTCAAGCTGGTACAAAGGGAACCTCCTGTTAAGCCGTATCCTGTTCATAATCAGTACCAGCAATACCGCACCAGGTACATAAATAAAGATCATCCACTTGTACAGCACATTATAATCAAAGGCATCAATAATCGGCGCTGTCAGTAGAGTGGTAATAGCAGTTATACAAAGCAGGATACCATAAAAGAGGGAATAACCTATCTCCCTGGCACGGCTTGTGCGCAATCTGCTGAACACAAGTGTAATACATACGCTCGTGGTTACACAGTTCGCCATCCCCTGTATGAAGCGAAGCCCCAATAATATATGCAGATCGCGGGTGATATAACAGCCGTAGGAAGCGATGATCTGTATCACAGTCCCTATGATCAAATATTCCTTACTGGCAATAAAGACAAAGAATCGTCTTTCCAGTGCAAAAAAACCAGCCAGTGAGGCATAGAACAATACCATTGAATACTGTACATCTGCAGGCTCTATACCATAATAACCGGCTGCTGCAGGTCCACTGGCAGTTGATAGTCCAAACACGAGCATCGAAGGCAGCAGGTTGAGAAAGATCACTGCCCTGATCAGCCATTCGGAGGCCCATGGTTTAAAGATGGGAGTATGCTTAGCCATGCTTCTTACTGATTAAAACAGTGGCATTCATACCAGCACGTAAGAGGGCCGTCTCGCCGGAAGCATTTGTCAGTTTAATGCGGACAGGAATTCGTTGTACGATCTTCACGAAATTACCGGATGCATTATCAGGCGGTAAAAGAGAAAAACGGGCACCTGTAGCAGGCGATAGTGACTCTATCGTGCCGTTGAAGGTTTTACCCGGAAAGGCATCTATTTCAATATCAGCTGCCTGGCCTATATGCATTTTGCTGACCTGTGTTTCCTTGAAGTTGGCAATGATCCATTTTCCTGTAGCCTGGTTTACAATAAAGGCCAGTGTCTGCCCTGCCTGCACTAGTTGTCCTTCCTGTATAGTGCGGCGCCCCATTTTGCCATCGTACGGCGCTCTGATCACTGTATAGGAAACATCCAGTTTGTTACGCCCCAGCAAGGCTTCCCGTCTTTGTATCTCTGCCATCAATACGGCTTTCTGTGACCTGATATCATTAATTTTAGATACCGCAGCATCGTAGTTATTAACAATAGACGCATAGTCAGCTTTGGCTACATCCAATGCTGTCTGCACATTCTCCAGTTGTTGTTTCGTAGCCGATTCCGCGTCATACAGGTTCTTGTAACGATCATATTCCTGCTGTTGCTTCCAGAGCTTTGCTTTGGCGGCCGCGATCTGTGCCTGCGTACCCTCAGCTGCTTTGCTGCTGGTAGACACATTACTTTCCAGCACCTGTATCTGCGCTCTTGCATTCATCAAAGCAGCACTTGCCTCCTGCTCCTGCAAAACATATTCACTGTCATCTATCACAAGTAAAGTATCTCCCTTCTTTACGTCCTGGTTTTCCTCGTAATTGATCCTGCTGATGTAACCTGTCACCCGTGAGGTAATCGGATTGATATATTCTTCCACCTGTGCATCATTGGTCTCTTCATACCTGCGCAGTTCAAATAGGGTAATGACACCCCATATGGCCAGCGCCACCAGGATGACACCGGCTATCCAACCGGTAATAGTGGTGATCAGTCTGTCGGTCCTCGCATAGTTGTTCATTCTGCCTGTCATAATTTATAAATTGCCTGTAACTTTCTGTAATTGGTAATACCTGACGCGGGCAGCAATATTTGCCGACACCAGGTCAAAACGTGTCTGTAACATCTGGGTATCCGCGTCAAGCAGATCGGTCACAAGAGAGAGCTGGTTGAAATAAGTGTTATTCACAATTCTGAGGTTTTCCGCTGCCTGTTTCACATTCGTTCTGGCTACATCTATGCGTGTCAGCGCTTCTTTATATCGCAGGAAGGCTTCGTTCACCTGCTGTCTTACCTCGTCGCCTGTCTCCTTATGTTCTACTTCCTGTCTTTCCAATTGCAGTTTCGCTACCTTCTCTTTATGTTTATTATGATAAAAAGAAGAGATAGGAAAAGATGCTTTCACACCATACATACCTAATCCATACATCGCACCGGCATAAGGATAAAACTGTATCTGCGGATAGGCCCATGCATATTCTGCAAACAAACCAACCTTAGGAGATACATTTGCTTTTACCTGTTTCAGCGATAACTCTTTAAGGGCAGTCTCTCCCTCGGAGATCTTATATTCATAGGCATGATCTGCGGCAGCAGCCAGATAATCTTCATACGTACCGGGTATCACAGCCTGTTCTGCCAATGAAGTGTCAGGCTCAATCAACACATGTTCATCTGCACCGATCATAATGGCCAGCTTCTGACTGGCAATGGCAATGTCATTATTGATCTGGACCATCCCCATTTGCTGACGGGATAATTTTAACTCAGCTCTCAACACATCACTTTTCAGTACAACACCATTTTTCTGTAGCTCCCGGATATGGGCGAGTTGCTTTTCCTGTTCGGCAATATCCTTTGCTATTAATTCTTTAAACCGGCAACTACGCGCCAGATCCAGGTAACAGACTGCCGCATTGAATTTCACTTCAGCTACGGTCAGGTTTTGTTGTTGTTGTACTATAGCATGTTCCGTCGCTTCCTTTTTAATTTCAAGATTAGTTTTATTCCCGTTATAAATATTAAAGTATGCTTCTCCTCCTACCTTGTAATAATTATGTAAGACAGGAAACTGTTCTGGTGTATGAAAGAGACCATCTTCATATACAGGCATATTGGTTACACGCGCATAAGCACCAGCTGCATTGATTTCCGGCAGCCGTTCGGCCTTCGCATCTTTCAATGCTTCTTCGCTACTTTCCAGGCGTAGCCTGGACATCTCTATCCGTTTATTCTTTAACTCCGCCTGTTCCCATATCTGCTCAATCGATAGATGTAACGGTTTGATAGTGTCATGAGGTTGTTGTGCCATTACACACAATGTCAAAAACATAAAAGGCAACAGTGCGTATGCCTTCCTGATATTCGTACACATATTCTTTATTCTGCATGCAAAGGTACTATGTGAGGATATGAACACTTTTATCTAAATTGCCAATTATTTATCCATTCAAGCCATTTAAGCGCATGCAGCCCCTGGCAGGTTATTTAAGTGAGATAGATGTACATCCACAATCAGTCTATGTTTTACATGAAAAAGTAGAGAGAAGGTTTTCCATGCATGCGCATGAAAAAGGACAACTGACCTATGTGGAAGGAGGTATTGCCTATTGTAACATGCCTGACAGATCTTATGTGATACCGGCACGCCATTATATATGGGTCCCGAAACATCAGCAGCATTACATGCAGATAAAACATTCAAAAGCTACTACTACGCGTAACCTGTATTTCTATAGTCATAATGATCATTTGAATCCTTTTTATAGCCGCCTGGGTATCTATCCGGTCAATGAATTACTATTACAAATGATCGGCTATTCAGCCCGTTGGAAGCAGCATGTTTTGCCAGGCGAACCCGGCTTCAGTTTTCTGAGCGCTATTAAAGACATTCTACCTGATATAAGTACCACAGCGTTGCCTGTGGCATTACCTACCACACAACATGAAAGGTTGCAACCAGTACTGCAATATATAGCTCAGCATTTTGATCAGCAGCTGACGTTAGAAAGTGTTAGTCACCAGTTCGACCTGAGCCCCCGTACGCTTTCGCGCCTTTTCACCAACACACTCGATATGTCTTTTGTACAATACCTGAAGACATTAAGAGTAGTGAAAGGCATTGAAATGATCCTCCAGACGAACCAGACATTAAGTGAAATTGCTTATCAGACGGGATATAGCAGTATTGCTGCTTTTAGTAAGGTCTTCTATCAGCTTACCAATAAACGACCCTCCGGTTTTCAGCAGGACATTTACTAAAATCACCTGCAAAGCCCTATTTCTCAATAGAATATTACCCCTGTAACATCCATTTTTAATGGAAATCGGTTAATCCAATTGAATAATTCCCTTGCCGTCGGACAACTTTTAACATTTCCAATACTATTAAATTTCTAATTTGCGTAACAGTATTTCCTTCAGGAGCATTAGGTCAGAGCAACTCAGGATTGGACGTAGCATTTATTAACAATATTCAATTCAATCTTAAACCAACCCCAGCTAGTCACATATAGAACAGGACTACAGCTGATTCAATGATTTATTACATGAATATTTTTAAGCGGGCAGCACTCATTGCCTCATTATTATCCTCAGGTTATATTGCGCAGGCGCAGACACAGAACTGGCAGAACATGGACCTTCAGAAAGATTCCGTATTCGGTATCAGTGTTGAGAAAGCCTATACAGAACTGCTAAAGGACAAAAAATCCAAACCAGTAATTGTTGCAGTAATTGACAGTGGCGTTGACACAACGCACGAGGACCTGAAAAGCGTACTGTGGGTAAACGCTAAAGAAAAAAGGGGCAATGGTAAAGATGATGACAAGAATCATTATGCAGACGATATTAACGGTTGGAACTTCATCGGCTCTACGAAAGGTAATGTTGACTACGACAACCTGGAACTGACCCGTATCATCCGCCAGCAACAAAAACAATTCGGCAGTCTGAACAGTGTTCCTAAAGACACTGCCGGCCTGTACCAATATAAAGTGCTCAGAAGTAAGTACGAGCTGAAACTATCGGAAGCACAGCAGACATTATACGGCATCACCCGTTTTGTAGGTATGCTGGATACTATGCTTACCAAATTGGGCAATAACAACCCGACGGCAGCCGAACTGCAGGCTTACACACCGCAGAACCCGGCAGAAGCTCAGATCAAACAGGTAGTATCTCAGCAACTCGAACGTTTCCCTGATTTTAAAACCTTCCGTGAAAAAGAACTGGACGCTGCCGTAGCACATTATAAAGAGCAGGTACAGTACCAGCTGAACCTGGACTATGATCCACGCGCTATTGTGGGCGACGACTATAACAATCCATCTGAAAGATATTATGGATCCGGCGATGCTACCGGTCCGGACGCTGACCACGGTACACACGTGGCAGGCATCATTGGTGCAGGCAGAAATAATAGCCTTGGCATTAACGGTGTTGCTAATAATGTACAGATCATGTCGGTAAGGGCAGTTCCTAATGGTGATGAAAGAGACAAGGATGTGGCCAATGCCATCCGTTATGCGGCTGATAATGGCGCCCGTGTGATCAATATGAGTTTCGGTAAGGCCTACTCCCCTAACAAGAATGTTGTGGACGAAGCAGTTAAATATGCCATCTCCAAAGACGTATTACTTATTCATGCAGCTGGTAATGATGCAGAAAACATCGACGTTACACCTAACTATCCCAGCCGTGTATATCAGAATGGTGACACCGCAACTGCCTGGATAGAAGTAGGAGCCTCCGGCCCTGACAATGACGAAACACTGGCAGCGCCGTTTTCCAACTACGGTAAGATCTCTGTGGATGTATTTGCTCCTGGCGTAGGCATTTACTCTTCTACCCCGGGTTCCCACTACGACTACCATGATGGTACCAGTATGGCGGCCCCTGTAGTAACCGGCCTGGCTGCCCTGATCCGTTCTTACTACCCTAAGCTGAGCGCAGTTCAGGTAAAAGACATCATCCTGAAATCAGTGATAAAAGTAGACCACCCGGTGACTATCGTCGAGGACGGTCAGCCTAAAACAGTACAGATGACAGACCTCTGCCGTACCGGTGGTGTGGTGAATGCGTACAAAGCACTCGAACTGGCAGCGACGTATAAATAAGACAATCAATCTCCTTTTTCCAATAGAAAAGTAGTTTCGCTTCTGCGAAACTACTTTTTTGATTTACAGACATTTATAAATTTGTTTAGGATTTTTTTGGAAATTGAAGAGAAATATATAATTTTGCCGTCCCGAACGGGGAAATATGTCCCCGGTACTATTGCCTGATAGTATAACGGTAGTACGACAGACTCTGACTCTGTTTGTCTTGGTTCGAATCCAGGTCAGGCAACAAAAAAGCCCGCTCGTTGAGCGGGCTTTTTTTATTTCCATTTTCCCGGATTAGGCGGTGGCCAAACGGAAGATCAGATAACACTGCAAAGTAATTCACAACCCATGAACCTTAGGCAATTTTCAGCACTTTTTCGTAATCGTATTTCTTATATTTTTTTTCCAGCCTTGTCTCTTGTTCAAACTTTAGCATTTCATTTTTAAATTGAATCCTGAGCCACAAATCGGCTGGCGTATGAAAGAAATGTCCAAATTTCAGGGCCAATTCTGGATTGAATTTTCTATCTTCTTTATAATATTTGTTTAAGTTAGCAAGATCAATTTCTATGTAACAGGCAAAATCCCCCTTTTTCAAATTCAAAATACGTAAGAAGTCATTAGCAAAATCTCGGATAGATCGCATTTCATTTGCCGTAATTGTTTGATTTAAAATATAAGCTTCCATTTGATAACGGATGGCTAGCATTTCATTCCTTATCAATCGCGCGGTGGTTCGATTAGCGTTATGTTTCTTGGCAGCGGCTGCAACAATTGCCTTATGCTTTGCACTTCTTGCCTGACCATCTTTAGGGCCGAGGGTGACATTTACTTGTTGGCGGGTTTCTCTTTTCTTTTCCATTGCACAAAATTTGAGTTTATTCTATTCCTTTTAGGTAGCCTGTTGCATTTTTTAATTTTTTGAGTTCTTTATCAAAATTAAACTGCCAGCCATCATGCATTGATGGCATGTCCTTAACCGTACCTTTTCTGATAAGTGCTTCGATCTCACTACCAGATTTAACCTCAAGAATTTTTACTTTCCGTTTTTCCTCATTCAACGTGGGTGTAATATATATTCAAAGGTAGATGAAAAATTTGCTTTTTTGGTACAAAATGTACCAAAAAAGCAAATTTTTCATCTACCAGCCTTGTACATTTTGTACCTAAAAAAAACAAATTGTTCTCATAAAGATACTTCGACGAATACCGGTCTACTCAGGCGGCAACAGTAAAAACAGATGTGATAATGATAGTTATACGGAAAAACTAATCCAAAATAACAATCACGAATGGCCATAATCAGCCATTTAAAATGTCAAGTATTTTCCGGAATTTACCTGACGAAATATCATAAAAAATGAATATCTCTATCCGCCTTATACTATCCATCACCTTACCCATCCTCATCTCCCCCTCCCTGAAAGCCCAGAAAGCAAATTTCGGCGCCTATAAGGCCCAATACGACCAGGGAGCCGGCAGCACCATCTTCGACAAAGGCCTCAAACAAACTGCCCCTGTCAGCGGTTTCCCCTTTGTTCTCATAACAGGCGTAAAATTTAAAGACTGTGCGAACGGCATACCAACAGAAAATGAATTATCTCATCTATACACCATCTCTGATTCTGTTTACGCAACCGTCACCACTCTTGTAAAGAACATCATGGCCGGTACATTCACCTATCAATGCGAACGGCTGGAATATTATTATGTTGCTGACACCACGCAGATAAGAGATCGTCTCATTTCGCTGTTCAAAAAGCACTTTAATTCATACGAGCCCTACATCAATATCAAACTTGACAAAGATTGGGACGCCTACCTCAAGTTCCTGTATCCAAATGAAGAGACATTGGAATACACGCAGAATGAGAAAATACTGATGACGCTTGAAAAGCAGGGCGATAAACTGGATAAAGCAAGACGCGTTGATCACTGGATAGGTTTCACCAGTGAAAGCGATATGGAATGTTTTATCTCTTACACTGCCAAACAAGGCTTTAAAACAGTAACGAAAGGGAGAGACACAAAAAGCGAACTGTTCAAACTACAGATTTTCAGAACCGACAAGGTTGATCTGCCGTCGATCAGCAAGATCACGACCGAACTAAGAAAAGAAGCAAAAAAATGTAACGGCGTTTACGATGGTTGGAAAACAACAGTAGTAAAATAATGCGAAAGCCCGCTGCATCAACTGCAGCGGGCTTTTTTATTAAGCGGGATCCGCCATTATCACGCTTATTTTGTGTACACCATTTTCTTGCTTTCTACAATCCGTCCGTCTACTTCCAGGCTATAGATATAAGTACCCGCGTTAACACCGTCCAGTGTCAAAGTAACACTGTTACCGCTATTAGCTTTCAGATCGTAACGTTTAATCTGTTTGCCACTCAGGTCAGACACAGTCAGATATGCTTTAGCAGCTGAACGTGGGAAAGCGTACTTAATAGTAGTGCTGCCATTGAACGGATTAGGCGCATTACCGAGAACGAAAGATTCGTTGGAAGTATTTGCATTCACCTGCAGACTACCACTTTTTATTGCGGCTAACTGTGCCTGTACTTCTGCCAGCGTCTGTTTTAAAGCATTCACTTCCTGTTGCAGAGCAGCTACATCCTCACCTGAACCAGCTGCTTCTGAAGCACGGGCGGCACTGGTGCTGCTTTTATATACATATCCGCTATCATCTACTACCAGCACTCTGCCGGTACCTGAAGGCAGGTTCTGGAAGCGCACGTTGCCGTTTACGTGCAATTTTGCAGAAGGATTAACAGTATTGATACCAAAGTTACCGCTGCCGTTCAACCTTGCACGTTCCACACCATTAGTACCCTGAGCATCTGTACCCACGCCAAATACCAGGCTTCCTCCGGTAGTGATAGCATGTAATACAAAGTCACCTACCTGGCTCGTGGTAACAAAAGTTCCCAGCCTTGTTGACAGGCCTATTCTGGCATAGGGACTGTTAAAAGGAGGTGCGGTAGGCTGAGTTGGCGTCAAGCTGAAATAAAGAGAAGGAGCACGGCCTGACAGGAACGCATTGTTGTCTTCAACGTTTGCGTTGCTGTTGTGCACATGCAACAACTTAGCCGCCTGGCTTACACCAATACCTACATTACCATTAGATAGAATGGTGGCTTTTTCTGTGTTGTTGGTTCTGAATACCAATCTGGCCGTGTCCAGTGTACCAAGAAAGTTAGTTGCTGAATTTGTACCAGCATTACCGGTTAATAACCAGGCGGATCCACTGCCCAGAGAGGATGCATCCCTCCAGAACAAACGGCCACTGGTATCCTGCACAAGCAGGCGGCTGAATGTGTTATTCTGCGTGATACCTGCAAATCTCACAGTACCTGTTGTATGCAGCTGCGCAGAAGGGACATTGGTGCCAATGCCAACAAACAGGCTGCCAAATCTCAGAGAATCATTTACAGCGTACAGTCGCTGTCCGGTAGCATCAGCTACCCAGCCCTGGGCGGAGGCTGCAAAAGTGGTTAACATGCCACATAGGGCCATAAGCATAGCTTTCCTTGTAAGGATCTTTTTCATAGTATGTATTTAGGATTAAAAAAAACGAAGTCTGTTAGTGCCTGAACACTAAGGGTTAATATTGAGATTATCTGGTGGAAATAAATGGTTATTTTATCATTAGAAGTCCTAATGGGTTAAACAATTCAACACATCAAAAGTATGAAAAAAGAGCGCAATCTGCAAGAAAAATTATGAGAAAAATAGCGCCAGATAGATTCATTAATAAACAATCAGCATCACGAAAATAAACACTTGTAATAATAAGAAAGCCCGCTGCACTTATCACAACGGGCCTCTTTTCTTCATAAGCAAATCACTTTCCACACGGGCATATAAACGGATAATTCGTATTATCAATCAAGGGCTCAACCCCAAAGAAATCATTTAACACCGACTCCGCCGTACAATACGCGCCCTCTACCCATGCCTGATCATTCGAATACGCTTCTCCGACAATGAAGATATTTGCATCAGCTCCCGGAATGAGCTGCGAAGGCTTTCTAATCTTCTGCTGTACATCACAAACATCGTAATGTGCGGCATACGCATGATACCCTGCGTTGAACGGCGGTAGTGACCAGTCCATATACCGCGCTTCCAATGGCTCCGGAACGAATGTATAATCTGACGCCGGACCATAATGCACCGCGGCAAGTTGCTTGCGCAGCATCTTCACCATGATGTCCGGCACTATACGCGGACCATCAAGCGTCTGCAGGTCCTCTGAAGTCGGTATGGTACGTCCCTGTTCCGGCCCAAGCTCCAGCTCCCTCCAGAAGGTAGTGTACATCTCATCATCATAAGCGGCAAGTAGTCCGTATACTTTTTCCCCACTCTGATCCAGCGCATTGTTACCGAAATAAACTACCTGCCGGATAGGCATATCGGTGACACTTGGACCGATCGTATAACGCTGTGATGCCTGTAGCAGCTGTTCTTCCTGCGGCACTGTCAACCGTGCCTGAATAGCATGTTCTACAGCCACGATGAAGTCAGTTCCAGCAGCATAAGGTTCTTCGAGTATATTATTGTTCGGATCCTCCATCGCATTCAGATAGCCTTGCGGAAATCCCTGCTGCTGCAGATTATTAATAACATCCTGCGTTACTTCATAACCGTTGATCTGCGCAGGATAAACAGCGGCATTATCGCCCTTGTAATTATTCGCCCACCATGGTTCTTTAAAGAACATTCCTACCTTATAGGAAGGCTGCAGCACTGCAGATTCGAGATACAATTGCACCTTGCTGTCGTTTAAGACGTCTGTATCTTCATGATCTTCATAACGCGTGGCCTGGGCAACCAGCTCAATAGAAGCACGGGGCATCGCCATCCATGCAGCATCTGTGGTGAAACTGCCGCTCTTCTTATTAGGGTTTGCGCGTGTAGCTGTACTAAACCTCACTTTACCATCACCCGTTGCCAGAATGGAATGCAGCCGTGTATTAGGCTGATAGTTAAAATTCACGCCCCGGTCTTTCGCCAGCTTTAATATCGCGTCAAATAAGGCATTGAACATGCTGGAATAACCGGTTTTCAGCGTACGGTACTCCGTACCTGGCGTAAACTCATTATTCGCCTGGAAAGCTACTGCGGAGTTCCAGTTGATCACGTTGGAAGTGTAGCCATTACCATCAGAAGTATAACTGAATCCTTCTGATCCCAGCTGATCAAACATCAGATTCCAGTAGCCGATATCACTCAATTTATCGCCCTTCCGGAAAATAGAGGAATCCGGCATATCTACTTTGATCACCCCATTCTGATAGAAGTTACACCACTCCGCTCTTGTCGTCGGACCAGAATTGGCGGTAACCGCCAGGTTCTCTACCGTGTTGAACCCTGTATCGGGAGAGTCTGAAGCCGCATAATGATCTGCATTGTAAGGAGCAGGTTTGCTGGATGTAATATCATTCAGGTACATGTTCTTTGTACGCAGATAGAACAGGGGATTCGTCGACTCGTTGAATGGTACAGACAATGGCTTCAGGCCGAGTTTTTCGATAACCGTTGTCACCAGCCGGTGACCCCCGCTTTTGCCGTCGTTATTGCCATCCCAATACGAATAACGCATACCTCCTACTTCCAGATATGATTTATTGGGATCATCCTTGTAATGCCATGTGCATACACGCGCACCCGCTTCGCGCGTACCTTTATTTTCGTCATTGAAAGTATACTGGCCCCAGTCGAAGAGTTCGAGGGTATCGCCAGACTGCAACTGCTTGGCTTTGCCGGACTCGCTGTTTACAATACCATTGAGCAATCGCCATGCGGTATAAAGCCCGGCTGCGCCGGCGCCGAAAATAGAATAGGTCTTAGCCATAGATGTATGGTTTAATATTTGAGAGTGTATTGATATCTGCTTGTTATTCGAGACCGAGGCGGCGCATCTGCTGCGGAAGATCTTTTTCAGGGATCACTACTTCCACCAGTGCAGGCACTCCACTCAGGTTTTTGAGTTCGCCTAATACACTCACCAGCTCATCTATGGTGGTCACACGAAATCCGCTGGCGCCGAAGGCTTGCGCAAGTGCCAGATAATCCCATTTAGGCAGGATGTCGAATGTGTCAAACTTGTGTTCAGGGCCGGGTTCAAACGCATCCATATTGACATATACCTGCTCAATCGCATATACGCCATTACTCATCACGAAGATCACGGCATTAAGTTTGTTCCTTACCAATGTTGATAACGACTGGCAAACCATCATAAAACCGCCATCTCCTGCTACCGTCCATGCCCGCTTTCCACTGCCAAGCTGCGCTCCTGATGCCGCCCCCGTTTCATACCCAATGATCTGCCAGGCTGCGGATGCCAGGAAACTGTTCTGCGCCAAACCATAGGCATTGGTGGCCACGTACATGGCAGAGCTGATACCGAAAGTCCACACAATATCTTTCAACATATTATTGTCATTCAGAAACTTCATGGATTGCTGGAAAAAGCGGTTATAAGTGATCACTTGTGGCTGATCATTCCAACGGGGATCAGAATTTGATAACCAAGGTTCCGGATAAGGAGGTTGTGCCGGTGCTTTTACGGACAGCGGATAAGGTTTTCCCTGGGCTTTAAAACGGGCTATTAAGGCTTCCATGAAATCGCGCATGGTCACGTTCTTATAAGTGAAATATCCTACCCTGATCGTCTCTGTGGTAGCCAGCACCATATCTGCATACTTGTTCTCGATAAACCAGAGATAATCGTCCGTAATGATGGTGCCCAGTGTCAGGAAACAATCTGCTGCCGACACCAGGTCCAGTACGTTCTGAATAGATGCCTGATCAGAATAAGTACCGATGAACTTATCGCCTCCCTCATCCAGCACTGTTTTACCCAGGCTGGTAGTGGTATACAGAAAACCGCTCACGTCGATCAGTTCCTGTAAAAGAGGCGACAGACCATGGCGTAATACTTCCACACCGGCAAAGATCAATGGGTTCTTTGCCTGGGTGATCTGCGTCCAGGCAGTAGTAACGGCATTCTCCAGGTCAAGCGGATCGCTTTTGGGAATGATGGGTTGCAAAACAGTGTCTGGTGGCGGCGAACAAGGCTCTCCCCATACTTCTTTGTAACATTCGATAAATACCGGTCTTTTGTGCGTCAGCGCTGCTATCAGCAGATTGTCTATTTTTTCTGCAGCACCGGCAGAAGTACTGAGTGTTTCGCAGGCTACCGTTACCTGGTCATATACCTCCTGGTCTGCCGCCAGGTTGCCGGTAGAGTGATGGTACAATACATCGTACATCTTCGTGATCTGACGGGCGTCAGCTCCTGGCGTTGCCGAGATAACAACAACGGGGCTACGCTCTACATACGCGCCTCCAATGGCATTGAGCGCGATGAATGTACTTACGCCGTATTGAAGGGACACGGCGCCCAGTCCCCGGGTCCTGCCATATGCATCAGCCGCATAGGCCGCATCCAGCTCATTGATACAACCAATGGCTGTTACACCGTCAAAGTGCTCCAATGCCTGGGTAAAGTGTTTCACATAGTCGCCGGGTATCTGGAAGACCTCTGTGACATTTAATTGTTTTAACCGGGTTAAAAGATAATCCGCAACGGTAAAGGTGGTGTTTTGCATGAACGATGGTTTATGATTCATTTAAGAACGATACAATAGGGTATGGCATTTGCGCCGGACTCACAGCCCGGGTATTAAACAATAAGATGTATTTTCTTTACAGTTTGCGATTCTCAGTAAAAGCACGTAGGCTGCATTACATCAACACGAATAATGCTTCTGATGTGATAACAGCAATGTAATAATGTCAAAATTTGTTGATGATATTAGAAATTGAGGTCTGGTTATGTTAAAAGCAAAAAGGTTATCTGAGCACATCTTGTGCACTGAAATTAGAGCAATTTTATAAAAAAACAAAAACTTCGTTACGAAGGGTATCCCGCATTAATTATTTTTTACAGGAACAACGGCCACTCCTAACACGCTTGCCAACTCCATCACCTTAGCCGGTGTGTTCAGGCTTCTCTCCATATCCTCCATCTTCAGATTGTTCCCCTTACTTTTAAACAGATATGTTTTAAATGCATACTGGTTCGCCACTTTGGCCGTATAAGGTTTAGGAACGGTGAAATTACGATTATTATTTATCTGCAAATCCCGTATACAGGCAAGACCTGTCCCAACATTTGCCCAACAATATTTTTTCTACACAAGGAAAGGAATGTCTGTCAGACACTTAGCTACCGGCGAAGCCTATCCCGTATCAGTTTCCGCCACTTCCCGATTCGCTTTCTTCAAAAAAATTTGACCGTTTCCAAAAAATACATTCACTTTGCGTCATAATAACACAAAGAAAATATACCCCTTATGAACAAGAGTGCAAGAGTGGCTATCGCCTATGAAACACTGGACATATTGGCAAATGGCCAGTATCAAAACAAACGAAATGAAGTAGTGAGTATCAGCAAGGACCTCAAATATGCTATAGAGCATACTATTCATTACAAACCAGAAGACTTTGAAAAAGTATTCATTGCGAGAGATGCTCAACTAAAGCATATTCCCACCGGCAACTGTCGCATTGAAGTAACTGCTGAAAGTACCTTTGCTGCAGCCCGCAGACTGGTGGTCACCGAAGGAGAGGAAAATGTATGCTGCCTTAATTTCGCCTCTGCGAAAAATCCCGGTGGTGGTTTCCTCGGCGGTGCACAGGCGCAGGAAGAAAGCCTGGCAAGGGCCAGCGGACTCTATCCTACATTGAAACAGCACCATGAAATGTACGACACCAACAGAGCACATAAAAGCTTGCTGTATACAGAACATATGATCTATTCACCTTCAGTGCCTGTGTTCAGAGATGATAATGATCAACTGATAGATAACCACTATCTCGTATCCATCATTACATCGCCTGCAGTTAACAGAGGAGCGCTGATGACCAACGAACCGGAAAACCTTCCAAAGATTGAAAGTGTAATGCTCAACAGGATAGAGAATCTCCTGTCAGTGGCTGTCGTAAATAAACACACTTCCCTGATACTGGGCGCCTGGGGCTGTGGAGTATTCAGGAATCGCACTGAAGATGTAGCTGCATGGTTTGCACACCACCTGCTGAAGAATGAGACTTTCAAAAATGCTTTCAAACATATCGTCTTTGCGATCTATGATCCATCAGAGAAAAAGAAAACTGCTGATGCATTCAAAGAACAGTTCGGCCATTTCAACCGTTTAGGTTAGCCCACCGGAATACCGGCTAACAGCCTGTGTTCCGGTTTATACCTCTTTCACCCTTTGTTGTTATCCCCAACAGATATTCTATTCCATCATATATCTTCAGCCGCTATCCTTTTCTTAAATTCGGTCAGGAAAAGGATGGCCCATGAAAAACGCAGTATACATACTCTTTTTATTCCTGTTACTTTCTACGGTTGGTAATGCGCAACAAAAGACCTATTGCAATCCCATCAATATAGACTACGGCTTCACCCCTATTCCTAATTTTTCTGAAGCAGGCAGGCACCGCGCTACAGCCGATCCTGTTATCACTCTTTTTAAAGGCGACTACTACCTCTTCTCTACAAACCAATGGGGCTACTGGTGGAGCAGTGACATGTGTAACTGGCACTTTGTACCCAGAAAATTCCTTAAGCCTTATCATAAAGTATATGACGAACTCTGCGCACCGGCAGTATTTGTATTAGGAGATACCTTGCTGGTGATCGGCTCTACCTACGAAAAGAATTTTCCCATCTGGATGAGCACCAATCCCAGGGTAGACGACTGGAAAGAAGTGGTAGACTCTTTCCGTGCAGGTGCATGGGATCCCTCCTTTTTCCTGGACGATGATAACCGGCTGTACCTCTATCACGGCTCCAGTAATACCTACCCGCTGTATGGCCAGGAAGTGGACCGGCATACCTTACAGCCCATCGGGGAACGACACGATCTCATTAAGCTCCACGATGATCAACATGGATGGGAACGTTTCGGTGAATATAACGACAACAACTTTATGCCTCCCTTCATGGAAGGTGCCTGGGTCAACAAGCATAACGGCAAATACTACCTGCAATACGGCGCTCCCGGTACTGAGTTCAGCGGCTATGCGGATGGCGTATATATCAGCGATCATCCTTTAGGACCATTTACCTACCAAACCCATAATCCTTTCAGTTATAAAGCCGGAGGATTTGCCCGCGGCGCAGGACACGGCGCTACCTACCAGGATAAATACCATCACTGGTGGCATGTTTCCACCATGGTCATCAACGTAAAAAACAATTTTGAAAGAAGGATCGGCATCTGGCCTGCCGGCTTTGACAAAGACGATATCCTTTACTGTAATACCGCTTTCGGCGATTACCCTTATTACCTGCCGACAGAAAAAGAACAGGGGCATTTCACTGGCTGGATGCTGTTGAACTATCAACGCCCTGTAACTGTATCCTCCACCTATGGCGCTTTCTATGCCAATAACGCCGTGGACGAGAGCATAAAGACTTACTGGTGTGCAGCCACCGCCAATGCCGGAGAATGGATACAAACCGACCTGGGAGCCATATCTACCGTTAACGCCATCCAGATCAACTATGCAGATCAGGATGCAGATATACTCGGCAAACGAACAGACATCTATCACCAATACCGCCTCTGGCAATCAACCGATGGCAAAAACTGGAAATTACTGGTAGACAAAAGCCGGAATAAAACCGATGTCCCCCACGATTATATAGAACTATCCCAACCTGTCAGGACCCGTTTCATAAAACTGGAAAATATCCACATGGCCAATGGTAAATTCGCCATCAGCGGACTCCGTGTATTCGGTAAAGGCACCGGCGCCCCTCCCGCCGGAATCAGGAATTTTATCGTACTGCGGCAACAATCCGACAAACGGAACGCCTGGCTGAAATGGTACCCCGCAAACGATGCTTATGCCTGTAACATCTACTATGGCATCGCGCCCGACAAACTATACACCAGCATCATGGTTTATAATGCTTCGGAATATTATCTGAAGACGCTTGATAAGAATACCACCTACTATTTTTCCATTGAACCCATCAATGAGAATGGAGTTGGCCAAAGGAGCCCGGTGATGAAAGTGGAATGATTATCAACGAATTTCCATATCTTTAGCGCAGACAGATCAAGACAAAGAAGTTAGCGACCAAAACAATCTCCATCCGAAGAAATACGGCAACACGTTACCATTTTACCAATAAATACTTATTGAATTGTGATACCTCGAAAGTGATCTTTTATCATCCACAACGTAATCGATTACCTGAGATAAACAGCTTATCTAACAACGAAAAAATCAATTAATAACCAATCATTTACAGCAATGAACCTGTCTAAGACTGCTAGTGTATGTTTTTTGAGTGTCGTGCTTGGTCAAGGCCTGATGGCGCAGACCAACTGGCAAGTCCAGCCCACAACCATCAAGACCCGTTGGGCGAAGGATGTTTCCCCCACTAACGCTTTACCTGAGTATCCCCGTCCACAAATGGTGAGGGAGAACTGGCAAAACCTGAACGGACTGTGGAATTATACCATTACGCCTAAAGATGCTGCGATGCCTTCCGGCTATCAGGAACAGATCCTCGTTCCCTACCCCCTGGAATCGGCCCTGTCAGGCGTAAAAAAGCCATTACAGCCGTCAGAAAACCTCTGGTATAAACGCTCCTTTACCAAACCTGCCCTGAAAGAAGGTGAGCACGTTTTGCTGCACTTCGGCGCGGTCGACTGGCAAGCTACCGTATATGTGAACGGTAAAGAAACAGGCAGCCATAGCGGCGGTTACCAGGCCTTCTCCCAGGACATTACCGCCGCACTGAAAGATGGCGAGAACGAGATCGTAGTAAAGGTATTTGATCCCACCAGCGAAGGCGTCGGCCCTCATGGTAAACAGGTACTTAATCCGGCTAATATCTACTACACTCCCACCTCCGGTATCTGGCAAACGGTCTGGCTGGAAACAGTGCCCGCTACCTACATCTCCGGACTGGTCATGACACCTGATATTGACAAAGGCGTTCTGAACGTCACCGTAAATGCCCCTGCTGGCACGAACGTCGAGCTCATTGCCAGCGATGCAGGTACTGAGGTCAGCAAAGTAAAAGGCAAGGCAGGAACAGCCTTAAAACTGCCTGTAAAGAACGCGAAGCTGTGGTCACCTTCGAATCCTTTCCTGTATGACCTGACCGTAAAACTCACCAAAGGCGGTCAGACGATAGACCAGGTAAAGAGCTACTTCGGTATGCGTAAAATCGCCATCCAGAAAGATGAAAAAGGTGTTGACCGCATCTTCCTCAACAACCGGGCTTACTTCAACCTCGGTACCTTAGACCAGGGCTTCTGGCCCGATGGTCTGTATACCGCCCCTACAGACAATGCGTTAAAATTCGACATAGAAGCCATCAAAGCGATGGGCTTTAACACCATCCGCAAACACATCAAGGTAGAGCCTGCCCGTTGGTACTACCACGCAGACAAACTGGGCATGCTGGTATGGCAGGATTTCGTGAATCCCAACCAGGGATTACCGGAAGGCGCCAAAGCAGCCTACGAGAAAGAAGTAAAAGAAACGCTCGGACAACTGCACAATAGCCCCGCTATCACCACCTGGGTGATCTTCAATGAGAAATGGGGTGTGTACGACCAGCAGCGTATCACCGAATGGGTAAAAGCCGCTGACCCTTCCCGTATTGTAAATGGTCACTCCGGCGAAATGCTCTATGTGAATGAACAGCTCCGCAGTCCGTCTCCCAATGCCTGGGTAAGTGCCGACATGACTGACGTTCACTCCTACCCCGACCCGATGAATGCTCCAGCGGAACCAGGCAAGGCAAGAGTACTCGGCGAATTTGGCGGTATCGGCGTATTCATTCCGGACCACCAGTGGAATACCAGCAGCGCGTGGGGCTATATCCAGGAAAAAGCGGCCGGTCTTGCCACCAAATACACCATCATGAATCAGCACCTGAAACTGCTGGAAGTAGAAGGACTGTCAGGCTCTATCTATACCCAGCCCTTTGATGTGGAAGGCGAACAGAACGGTCTGCTAACGTACGACCGGGAAGTGGTCAAGATCCCGTTCGACCAGATGCGTAAGATCCATTCCCAGCTGAATCCAGATCTGGGCACCATTCCACAGGTGACGGCCAAAAATGCCGATCTCACCGATCCCGGCGAAGTGTATAGCAAAATGCTGCAGGACTTCATCAACGGCCGCCGTGATGCCGAATTCCTCTTCAAAATGGCGATGATGGCTCAACAGGCCGGCGATAAGAACGGCGCCAACATAGCAGGCGGAGCCTATATAGGTACCTTACAGGCCCCTTACACACCTGAACAGCTGGCGCTTATCCTCCAGTTCACCTCCAGCACAAAAGATAAAGGATTCAGCGTCTTACAGGAACAATTACAATCCAGCAACTCCAAACTGGAAAAAAGACCTGTTACCGTTAAGCTGATGAATATTGTATTCAAAGATGTGATCGACCCGGTACTGCAGAAAAGCGGAGATACCCCCGACTGGAACGCAATCGCCAATAGCATCAAACCTTATGGCGAACCAGGTGAAGAGATTTTCCTGAGAGCGAAAACAGTATACACCTTCAACAAACAGGATTGGTCAAATTACGCCTCCGTAGCAAATACCTACCTGGAGAAATACGGCCAGAATATCCCTGAACAGGAACGGAACATGTTCCGTCAGGCTATCGACAACAACAAAAACCAATAACCATCATCCTATAGTGAATACAGGTAATACATCACCAAAAATTACCTGTATTCACATTTCCGCATACTCCTGCCATTATCGATCGTAGCCCTTCCCCTATCCTTCATTCTCCTCACGAAGCCGCCTTACGTTGTCATTAATGCCCTTAATCGCGTTATAAAGTCGGTTCGCTGCCCGAATTATGACAGCCAGCAATCTCCATATGACCAGGATGTAACTAGCATATGACTAGCATTATCCTCCGATTATCTTCCGATTTGATCGGAGGATTATCGGAAGTTAATCCTAGTCATATGCTAGTTACATCCTGGTTACATGCTGGTTACATCCTGATCATATACTAGTTATATGTAAATTGTATAACACTTGGATACGCATGCAACCATAAATAGAAAACATGGTTTACAAATTATTTCGGGGAATTGTGTTGATTTATATTTCTGCCCCGGGTCGCATTCCGGCGGCAGAAAACACAAGGCGCTATCGCTGCTTATCACCGCGATAGACCTTCACAACTTGTATATGACCAGGATTTTCCTCCGTCCAGTTCAACACCGGATTTTTACCTACCTGCAATCCGGTAGAGATTCGGTTGAGATTCGCTTATCCTCCCTTAATCTTCCCTTTAAAAGGGAGGATTAAGGGAGGATAAGCGAATCTCAACCGGATCTCTACTATATCCGAAGCCTAAATAATAACTAAGGCTGCCTCATAACAGATGAAGTGCCCCCCAGAAAGCTGGAAGCTTTAGGGAGCATTTCATCTGTTATGGAACAGCCTTCCAATTACTTGACAGGATTATCCCTGCATCTGAAGTTGTATTATTTTTTTCTCACATACTACTCAACAGCCTTCACTTCAAAATTCTCATACGTCACATCGAAGCTCTGCTTACCAGGAGCAGCAGCTACAATCCCAATTCCTGCCTTTACATTTGGCGGGAAGTAAGCTAAACGCAGCATATCATATTTCACCCCATCAAAGGAATATTTTATCTCCACATAATCGCCTTTCCTTAAAAGCTTCAGCCAGATGGAAGCGGGACTATCATGTCTTGGCACTACTGACCAATCGGACACTTCGCGGGTCACCACAGCGCTGACATTCTGTACGCCATCCACATATTCTATCCCGGTTTTGATCCAGTTTTTCTCATCGATACGCACCATCAGACCGGCCTGGTGAAAGAGTTCTTTGTAATGACCGCTGATCTTCACGCTGGCTTCAAAGTTACCGGTCATTTCTTTGTAGTAAAAAGGACCATTATCGCGGATAAAGCCATAATGTGTTACACGCCAGAAATCTGTATTGGGTTCAATGGTACAGGTCAGTTTCTTTTCATCGCCTGACCATTTTTTGGGTTCGTTATTCCACTTCATCTGATTATTTTGAGCATATAAAAATGTTGATGACAAAACAGCACTAAGAATGAATACTAATGTTTTCATGAAATATTTTATAGGTTATAAAAATGACCGGATTACGGGTTACATCATTGCAAAGTATTCAAATTTGCAATAAGTACAAAGGGAAGAATTATAACGAAGAAAAGAAGGAGTACACGATTGATACAGGCCAATATACATGCATGAACACATATCTACAGCAACTCCCTAACCCAATTGGGAGGCAATAGCAGCAAGCGGTTTCAGGAGGAATGCCGGGCCTTCGGCTCTTTGGGCATACGATTGATAACGCCTGATAGACATTCCCAATCCACACGATTGACAAAGCCTAATCGCCATCCAATGCCCGGAGAGGCGCCGACCGGCATCCTACCTGAAACCGTGCAGACGCTATTCCGTCACATTCAAACAACACTCCGCAATAACACACAACCCAACCGGAAGGTAGCAGCAGCAATATCGCCCCTTCGGCGCATAAAAAAAAGCTGGCAAGCATACCGAAGTAGCTTACCAGCGTCGCATGGTATAGGGAATCGACAATCTTTATCTGAACCGCCTCAACTCCTCCCATTTAAAAATCCATTCAGGCGTAGCCAGCAATTTACCATCACCAGCCACATACCATGGATGAGAAGAATGAACCGGATTCTTTAATATATGTATATCCTGCGCAGGCATATAACTCTGCGCTAAAAGAAACACCTTCTGCCCTGCAGCATTCACCGCCATATCCATCACCAGCACTGCATGCCCCGGAGAACCACCACGAATAAACACATCCCCGGCCTGTATATCCGCCGGTGTAGCAACAGATACAAGTTCTTTACTCAACGATAAAGTTCCCGCATAAGAAAACACTGTCTGTAAATACTGATTAAAGCACTCCCTGCCCTGACAAGCCACACTGGTCTGCTGCCGCTGCAAACGCCCGTTCTTAACAGGAAACCGGTATCCCTTCATCCAGCTGTTATAATCCATCAGCGTTCCATCAGTCGCATGAAACGCTATCTGTGTATATCGCTCAGAAGCATACTTATATTCTGCATATAACCTGATCACAGCATCCGCACATTGCTGAAGGTCTTTCTTTCCAACAGAGACATCCAGTACAGCAAACTGCGCTGACTGATTCGGCTTTATTTTACCGTTATAGAGGTATACGGTGTTATTGGTCTTTAAATGTACTCCCCGCAACCACGCTCCAAATGATCCCGCCGCCAGTGACACCCGTTTATATCCCGCTGGCAAAGGTATCTGCCCGACAGTTTCATAACGCGCAGCAGGTCGCAGGTGCAGGCTTCTGGCTTCAAGGTAATGCCAGAACAGAAGGAACGCTCCGCTAACAAACATGACCATTGAGGTCCATGAGAAGTACTTCAATTCGACAAATTTCTATAATGATGCAAGAAATAAAAAGATTCCATAAGACCGTGTTAAATTTTTACATAAATTTGTTCAGGCCACGTAGAAACTTCATCTTAGTGCTGCCATACCGGTAATTGCAACCCACGACTTCCTGAGACATATAGCCACAGTTTACTAATATCATATGAATAAGGCCTACTTGTTCGTACGACGCTTTACGCACTTTTCGATCGTAAACACATTTAATCATTTCCTAAAACCCACTTTATGTCTCTGCAAAACTTTGTACGGGTACACAATGCCACTCTGTCCTTCTGGCAATCAGTGGTATCACAACGCGTGCGCCAACAATTGGAGCTGACCGGCGCTAAGGTTAGCCATAATCTACTACTCAAACATCCGGCAATCGCCGCAACCGCACAACATGTTAAACTAACGGCTAAGGGAACTCCTCCTGGTCCGGACACCTTAGACCTTACTGATCCTGACCAGCAGATGGTATATCTCTCCCATTTGGCCTACGAAAAAGCACTGTGCCTGGTAGAAAGCGATGTGCAAAGAGCCGGGGCGTTCGATACGGAATACCGTAAGTACAGCGACAAGGATATCATTGGCTTCGCCTCCTGCGTTACTACTTTCGCGGAGTACTACCTGAAATACGCAGGTGTCTTCGCTTACAACGACTGGAAAGAATTAGGGGAAGATATCTCTACCTACGGCGTTATCAATGAAAATGATAACGGCAATGGTTTTTCCCTTCCTTCTGATGCAAGGGTAGCCATCATTGGCGACTGGGGTACCGGACTGGCAGACGCACAGGCTTTGCTGGTAGACATCATCGAACGGCATAATCCGCATTGTATCATTCACCTGGGTGATATCTATTATTCCGGTACACCTGAAGAATGTGTCAACAATTTCTCCGCTATCATTAAAAACGCTTTTGACATCGCTGAAAAGGATCCTGTCCCTGTTTTCACCATTCCCGGCAACCATGATTATTACTCACTGGGCTGGGGCTATTACAGCATGGTATATGGCCTGAACAGCGAGATCGGAACAGCTGCTTTTCAACCAGCCAGTTACTTCTGTCTCCGTACAGAAGACGGCGGATGGCAGTTCCTCGGAATGGATACCGGTTATAATGATAGTGACCCTGCCGATCAGGCAGACCCGTTCTATGCAGGCCCCTGGCTGCAACCTAATGAGATAGAATGGCACCAGGATAAACTGAACAACTTTGCAGGAGCTACTATCCTGCTTTCACACCACCAGCTGTTCTCCAGCAATGCCAAGATCAACGGAGCCTGGTCTGACTTCAGCGCATTGCCTTCACAGAATCCTTATCTCTACCAGACCTTCCTCCCCTATTTTTCAAAGATAGCTGCCTGGATCTGGGGACATGAACACAACTTTGTGATGTTTGAAAATGACCTGCTGGGACTCTCCAAAGGACGGCTACTGGGTTGCAGTGCATTCGAAGAACTGACCTCTTCCGATCCTTATGCGATCAACTATCCGGACATCAAAAATTTCATTGATCCGGAAACAGGCAATATGATTCAACTCTCCACTAATGCTGATCTGAATGGTGTGACTTACTACAATCACGCTTACGCGGTCATTGACTTCAGTGGCAGAACAAATCCTACCGATCCGGTTACAACTACTTATTACGAGTACCCTTCCTGGGGAGACAATCCTCCGGACAATCCTGAAGCTACTCAGTTGTACCAGGAACAGTATAGCCTTCCTGCGGTATCAGAGGTACAGGTACCTTACCTTGCCAATACTTACCTCCTCTCCCAGGACGGACAGTTCATCGGGCCGGAGTATAAAGACTATCCATATATGAGTAATGATACACCGGTAGCACAGCAGTTCTATCCTGTGGTTGTCACATCTGGCAACTATCTGACGCATGGAGATAAGTTGCGCATACTTACTACAGACAGCAGTGTAGGCGACAAAAATCAGCTGGGCGCCTTCACCAGAAAGTCGCTGTATTATGATGATGACAACAACGATAAAACAGCATGGTATGTGTACAAACGGGATACTTCCAATGGAATGGATATTCATTACGGCGATGAAGTATATTTTGTCAATGCAGACTGGAACCAATGGATGCTGCCTTATGATAGTGTCGGGCTCAGTGTACTGTACCTGACTACGGAGGAAAATGCTAATTATTACTGGAGCATCACACTGCCACAGAACAGTGCTTTGGAAGGTATTACGGCAATACCGAAAAAGAGCCCTTATCGAAAGAAACACCTGCCGTTTATGAAGCAGGAAAAGAATGTTATTGTGTAAAACACAAATAACATTATATAAAGAAAAGAGACTGCCCATCAGTATGAGCAGTCTCTTTTCTTTATATTCTCTTTCATTAATCTACCCTGTCGAGGTCTGTGATCAACAAAGGATTATTCAATCGCATCTCATTGATCAGTTTCTCCACTTCACTTGTCTGCGGTTTGGCCAGTAAACGCTCCACTTCTTTAGTAGTCAGCCCCACCATCTGCAGAAAAGTAACTTCTCCGTGAGGCGTTTGAATAGCGCCAAGTTCAGGATCAGGAACGAATGCCAGTCCGACAATGTCGGTAGCAGTGTCCAGCCTGATAGGCCCGTTAGCAGGAACAAAATGATAGGGTTCAAACCAGCGTTTGCTTTCAAATACATAACGCGCCAGGTTATTCATCACCTGAATAGCCCAGGTAGGATCACCGTCATCTTCTGCAAAAGGCTTGACCCTGAAAGTAAATTCAAATCCCCATTTACTGAATTCACCACCCGCCTGTTCTTCATCATAATACAACTGCGACATGCCGTAGCTCACCATGTGCAGGTGCGGGATCTGTTTTTCACTGTCGTAAATACTGGTACCATCAATAGGGTCTTCACCTCCTATTGCAAAATGTAAGGGTGGAGCATAATGTCTTGGCTCCGTTGTGCCATAGATGCCTTCCAGTTGTTTATCTATTGCCAGCCATCCCACTGCATCCTCTTCTTTGAATAACTTTTTGTACTCTTCCTTAGTCATAGGTTGATTAACATTTACAGTTCATGTCTGATCATTTTCCTTACCAGGTCCTGCTGTGTTTCGCGCTCCCTGATAACATATATTTTGTCTTTGTCGATCATGATTTCTGCCGGCCTCACATGCAGATTGTAATTGCTGGCCATTACCATTCCATAAGCACCCACAGTAAATACCGCTACATAATCTCCCTGGTGCAAAGCCGGTAGAGGCCTTTCTTTAGCGAGATAATCGGACGATTCACAGATAGGTCCCACCACATCATAAGTGGTCAGCCCATCCTGTGGTACCGGGTAGTTACGGTTGGCCAGGATATGCTCGGCCTGTGGCTTTACCGGCCAGATGAAGTGAAAGGCGTTGTACATGGCCGGACGGATCAGCTCCGTCATACCGCCATCCAGTACAACAATGTTCTTATCGCCTGATTGTTTTACATACAACACCTTACAGATCATGATCCCTGCATTCGCAGAAATAGAACGTCCCGGTTCCAGGATGATCTTAAAGCCTTCATTCTTTACATAAGGCTCCAGCAGTTCAGTGATCGGCCCGGCGAAACTCTCCCAGGAGAAATTGTCATTATCCATATAATTTGCCGGGAAACCACCACCGATATTCAATACATCCAGACGGATGTTCTTACGCTTCAGGGCCTCCACCAGCTCCACCATTTTATGAATGGCGGCTACATAGAATGTATACGAAGAAATAGGAGAACCGATGTGGGAATGCAGACCCCTGATCTTCACATAGGGATGATCTGCATTCTCTTCTATCAGCGCTTCCACATTGGCGTAATCAATGCCGAATTTCGCGCCCTTATGACCGGTACGGGTCTTTTCATTCGTTTTCTCATCCAGCACATCCGGCAGCATACGGATCAGCACATTCACCTCTCTTTTTAGCTCTCCGGCCAGCTCCTGTACTTTTGCCAGCTCCTGTTCTGATTCGATATTAATAAAACCCACTTCACTCAGGATCGCATCAGTGATCTCTTCATCCGATTTACCAACACCGGCAAACACGACCTTCGAAAGATCTGCATTACTCTGTTTCACAACAAACAGTTCTCCGCCGCTTACAATGTCCATCCCCGCGCCCAGGTCGGCCAGTTCATTCAGCAGGTGTACGTTATTGCTCGACTTCACAGAAAAGCAGATCATAGGCTGCAACTTTTCAAAGATGCCGTAGATCTTCTGATAATGTGTCTTTAAGGTATTCGCTGAATACAGGTAAAAAGGCGTAGGAAGACCTTTCGCCGGCAAACTGTCTACCGGGATATCTTCGCAATGCAGCACCCCATTCTTATATTGAAACAGATCCATAATAAATTATCTATAAAACAGTAAGATAAAAGAATTTATTGTTATAAAAACGTTATTAAACCATTGTAAAACCCCAATTCCATTAAAATCGGTAAATTCCGATACCTTTGCAGTATGGATCAAGTTGAAGTTTTTAAGGCCTTATCCAACAAAAAAAGGCTCGAAATTTTAGCCTGGCTGAAGGAACCGGAAAAGCATTTCCCGAAACAGGAATGCGGGGAATTCAGCAAGACAGGCGTGTGCGTGGGTCATATTCAGCAGAAATCAGGGCTCACTCAATCCACCGTATCTGAATATCTGTCTATGCTGCAGCGGGCGGACCTGCTGATAGCTACCCGTTTGGGCCAATGGACGCACTATAAACGGAATGAGGAAGCCATCAAAAAACTGGGCCTTCATATCCAGGACGAACTGTAGATCTTTCCAGATATAAGATAAGGAATGAACCTTCCTGGTCATTCCTTATCCCGATAAAAGCTACTCCGGCTTATATTGCAAAGATGAAGGCGGCGCGGCCTGTTCCCCGCTACCCCATTGCTTATTTGGCGCTTCTCCCATCACTAGTTTCAGTACTCCTCCTTTCAGCAGGGCCTCGTGTGTGAACCAGGGCGTATTCAACGGCTGACCGTTCAATGATGCCTGCTGGATGTACTTATTCTTTGCAGAACTGCCAGGCGCAGACACGGTGAATACCTTGTCATTGGACAGTTTGATGGTCACTTCTTCAAATACAGGACTGCCGATATTGTATACCGGTACACCGGGTGTCACCGGACAAAAACCCATCATGGAAAATACCACGAAAGCCGTCATACCACCACCATCTTCGTCACCCGGAATACCGAACAGGTTATCAGTATACCAGGTATCCAGCAGCATGCGGATACGCTTCTGCGTCTTCCAGGGGGCGCCCATATAGTTGTACAGGTAAGGGATATGGAAGCTTGGCTCATTTCCCATCACAAACTGTCCTACCAGGCCGGTAGCATCCGGGAAGGTGTACCATAACTGGTATTTGCTGCGACCCAGACCCTCCCGGAACAGATTGTCCAGTTTCTCCTCTGCCTTTGCGCGACCTCCCATCAGTTGAAACAGGCCATGCAGGTCATGTTTCACGTCCCAGTTATACGTGTAGGCGTTATTTTCAGTGAAGTAATCACGTCCACCCTGACCGCCGGAAAATTTAGGATCGAAGGGCTCTATCCAGTTACCATCCGCATCTTTGGGCCACATGAAACCGTGGTCCGCACGGTACACATTTTTATAGTTGGCTGCCCGTTTCAGGAACAGGGCAGTATCACCCGGCTGGCCCGCGGCTTTCGCCAGCTGCGCAATACACCAGTCGTCATAACTGTTTTCCAGTGTTACCGCTACCGCCTGACGGCGTTCAAAGCCATGCACTTCTTTCACGGTCTCCTTCTCTCCTGGTTTCAGCGCCGGCATATATCCATGTTCATTGTAAAACGAATCCAGGGAAGTGGCAGGACCATTCCTCCAGGGTAGTAGTGTAGCCTGCAAGGAATTCTTTTTCAGTCCTTCATAAGCTTTCTTTACATCAAAGTCCCTGATGCCTTTGAACCAGGCGTCCGCCATCCAGGCAGCAGCGTGGTTGCCCGTCATACAGGGATTATCGCCCCATACTATAGAGAAGGAAGGCATCCATCCGCTCTGCTCATACATGGTCACATACGAGCGGATCTTATCTGCCTCCATAGTGGGATTCAGCAGGGTTTGTAATGGCTCCAGGGCAATATAAGTATCCCACAACCAGTTATCCACATAAAAAGGTTTGTCGGAAGTATGTACCTGGTGATCGTAAGCGCTGTAATACTTACCGTATTCATTAATGTTCACCATCCGCTCATATGCGCGGTACAGGGAAGTGTAGAATACTCTCTTCTGGGCAGGCGTACCACCTTTTACATTGATCTGCCCCAGCACCTTGTCCCAGGCCTGGAATGCCTTATTGGTAACAGCAGCAATGCCCCATTCAGGGATCTCTTTCTGCAGGTTTGCCTTTGCCTGTTCTGTGCTGATGAAGGAGATGCCATAACGCACATCCACCTGCCCGGCTTTATTACCCGTAGCTACAAACATGTGTTTTTTCTCACCCTGATATGTTACACCTGTAATATCTGTATTCAGCTCGGCATAAAAGTAAGCCTTCATACCACTGAAATTCTCCTCACCAACTATAACGCGCTTACCAACAACGGCCAGCTCGCCCCCCTTGTTAAGAATGCTGAACCGCAGCTGATGCGGTATATTGCCGGCAAAACGGACACTGAAGTAACCACTGCGGGCTGCAGGAGAAAACTGCACATTATCAGTATCATCCAGGTAAACATCGTATTTATACGGCGTAGCTTCCTCTCTGTCAGATACCCGTGACTGCCGCCAGTTATCATCATTGATCTCACCGGAGAGAGGCAGTAAGCCAAAGAGGCTTTCCTGACGGTGTGAAGCGATCGTTAAAGGAAAGTAGCTGATCTTATCATCCAGCTGGTCCTTACGCCCGGGAAATACTCTTACCATGCTATTGGGCAGGTGCATAACCGGACGGGTAGGTTCCAATATGAGCCCTACACTCCCAATAGTGGGATCTACATACGATACATTGCTGGCCTTCGATGGCTGTTGAGCCATCACCGCAGTGACCGATCCTAACAACAGAATAGCTGTACTTATCAAGTGCCTGTAACTTTTCATAGATTCTTTTTGAATGATCAGGACGGACAATGTACAAATGAAAAAAGAGACTCCAAAACCAGCGCCTCTTTTTTCTATTCCGCAATATGAAAACAGAGAAGGAAACAACTACCTTAACCCGCAGCGAAAAAGAAGTACTACAGCTGATCATTGATGAACACACCAACCAGGAAATTGCCGACAACTCTTTCTCAGCCTGCACACAGTAGAAAATCACCGTGTCGGCCGCCTGTACAAACTGCAAGTGAAGAGTACTGCGGGGTTGACAAAAGCAGCGTTACGGACGGGGCAGGTATGGCATGTTTATATGCTCATTATTTCGTAGTATCGTATCATGAGTAAACGGAGTTTTCGCTTTAACAGCCTGCTGCTGATCATGCTTTCTGTCGCTATTGCAGCACCGGCACAGAAAAAGAAACATAAGAAGAAGAAAAAAGCCAAACAGACGACGGAGTCTGTTCAACCAGTGGTGCTCGGCATTGTACAATCACCCGCCATTGCCGAGGCGTCAGGCATTGCAGCCAGCAAAGCGCTTCCAGGCGATTTCTGGACGCACAATGACAGTGGTAATAAACCCGAAGTATACCTGCTGGATAACAAAGGCCAGCTGGTGAGTACCATACATCTCGAAGGTGTGTTCAACCGTGACTGGGAAGATATTGCAGAAGGCTCCGGTCCGATTCCGCACAAACAATATGTATATGTCGGCGATATTGGCAACAATGTCCAGGTAGATCTGCGTACGCGTATCTTACGCTTTCCTGCGCCGGTACATGTGCCGGGGAAGCAGGAGAATGTCAAACCTGAGGTATTACATGTCGCCTTTGCCGACGGTCCGCGGGACGCGGAGACGCTGATGGTGGATCCTATCGGTCGGCAATTTTATATTGTCAGCAAGCGGGAGAAGGCTGTGGGGATTTATAAGGCCCCTTTGGATTTTAAGGATGGAGATAAAGCGGTATTTCAGAAAGTAGGAACGGTGCCTTATACGTGGATTACTGCCGGGGACATTTCGCAGGATGGGAGGCATATTGTGATTAAGAACAAAGAGCAGATCTTTTACTGGCATCGTAACGCCGGGGAGAGTGTGGAGGCGGCGATGGCGAGAGCTGCTGTCGTGCTGCCTTATGTACCGGAGAAGCAGGGGGAAGGGGTAACTTTTAGTGTTGATAATTCCGGGTATATAACAATCAGCGAAGGGAAAAATCCGGCCGTGAATTTTTATCCGCATAAGTTTTAAGTTGATGTGTTATGGATGCTTTCTTTGATTTCGGGGCTGCTTCTTTCGCATACTTGATGAGGTATTTCACGCATGCTGACAGTTTCTAGCTGGCTCGTAAGCTTGTTTACTGGCCGCTGAACTTTCAAAGCTGTTTTGTTTTGGGCTGACAGTAATTCTAGTGTTGGCCTTCTGGCTCACGGTGCAGGCTGGGATCACTGGCTGAGTTCTTTGAAGTTTCTTACTATGGAGCTTTGGAGGGCGGATTAGCGGTTGGGGGACTATTAAACCCCTCGCGGGTCGTATCAGCATACTTCAAACAACTTAGGCCAGCGATTCCCACCTGCCCGCTCGCTGCGTACGGCGCCCAAATTATAGTCGGACGTCCATAACATATGGCATACTTTTGTTCACATGATGCGAGCTTTTCCCATTTAATTACTGATTTAATATCGGCTATGATATCTTCTGCAATCTCTACCTGTCGAGGCAAATAAACAGCTTCAGGCATAGTGATCACATCTTCTACACCAGTTCCTTCTCTCAACAGTGGCAATTCTTCTTCCTGTTCAGCTGCTGGTTTAGTTCCAGCCATGATATCTCCTGCAATCTCCACTTGTCGAGGCAAATAAACAGCTTCAAGCATAGTGATCACATCTTCTGTATCAAAACCCTCTTTCAGCAGGGTCATGGCCTTTCCGGTAATTTCCCGATACTGTTTATAAACACGTTCATCAACCGGCATTTGTTTATAGACAAATGAAGCAATACGAGCCGCTTGTTTTAAGCGGCCAGCCCATTCCATGGTTCTGGCAAATATGGGATCTTTCTTAACACGTTTTCCTGTAAGCGAACTTTTAGTGCGGGCAATATATTCTCCATTCATAAGATATATTGTCACATTATCTCTGGTACCAATAAAGGGAGGTACGGAGCCAACAATCTTTGCCATATAGATCAGTTTAAAAGATTTATACGAATATACACCCCGCCATTGGTACGTTGGGTTAACGGCATAGTAACGGCATGTTTAAAGCGTACCTCATTGCCGTTTATGCCAATTATGCCATTTTTGCCGCTTTTGCCACCACTCTCCCGCTTCCCCTTTAAATCACATGATCATAAAGAATCGGCCGCCATACAATCACTTTTTGAGGCCGTACGCAGCGAGCGGGCAGGTGGGAATCGCTGGCCTAAGTTATTTGAAGTATGCTGACGCGCCCCACCAGGGGTTAAATAGACATCCAATCGTCAACCCACATTCCAAGGCCAAATAGCAAGAGACTTCAAAGAACTCAGCCAGTGATCCCAGCCTGCTCCGTGAGCCAGAAGGCCAACACTGGAATCACTGTCAGCTCAAATCCGCGCCCACAATGATAACCAGCCGCCATACAATCACTTTTTGAGGCCGTACGCAGCGAGCGGGCAGGTGGGAATCACTGGCCTAAGTTATTTGAAGTATGCTGACGCGCCCCACCAGGGGTTAAATAGACATCCAATCGTCAATCCGCATCCCAAGGCCAAATAGCAAGAGACTTCAAAGAACTCAGCCAGTGATCCCAGCCTGCTCCGTGAGCCAGAAGGCCAACACTAGAATCACTGTCAGCCCAAATCCGCGCCCACAATGATAACCGGCCGCCATACAGTCACTTTTTGAGGCCGTACGCAGCCCACATTGAGCGCAAAAAAGGCCTGGCAACATACATCGCCAGGCCTTACAAAAAACTATTTCATTTACTTCGCTTGCAACTCAAAAGCATACTTCCCACCTCGCACCAACACTTCATCCACTTGCGCCCCACTCTTCACCCGCACCTTCGGCGAAACCAACGCCCCCGCCGGCAACCGCACAGTCGCCGTTGCCCCTGCCGGTACCTCAAAAGAAAAGCGAATCCCGCTGCCACTACGTCGCCATTCCGATTTAATCACACCATACCTACTTTCATAATCCGCTTTCACAAAATTCAGCCCCTTCACAAAAACCGGCTGTAAAAAGAAATGCTTAAACCCAGGCGCATCCTCATCCGGCCGGATCCCTGCCAAAGTTTTATAAAACCACGCACAATAATCCCCAAAGAAGATATGATTATGCGACAACTCCCCGGGCCAGTCTTCAAACAAGGTAGTAGCACCCTGCGCAATCCAATGGCCCCAGCCGGCATAACCAGTATCTGTTAACATCCGGAAAGCAATATCCCCATAACCATGCTCACTCAATACAGGCAACACATACTTCGTCCCCATCACCCCAAAATCCGCATGATAATTACTCCGCACTACTTTAGATGCCAATTGCGCAGCAGCAGTAGTCGCCGCATCAGGAGACGCAAGTTCATGGAACACAGCCGCACTCAATGCAGTCATGGTACTGTCTTTATAACGGCCCGCAACAGGATCAAAGAAGGTACGGTTAAACGCCATACGGATACTATCAGCGAGTTTGGCATAAAAAACTTCATCAGCCTTATTACCTAACACCCGCGCCATTTTAGCCACAAGAATAGCATCAGTGTAAAAGTAAGCCGTGGAAGTAAAGGTCTTCGGTGTTTGCACCAACGACATCCAGTCATCCAGACCATATTTAAACAAATAACCCTCCGCCTCTTTCGCTACAACGTCTGTATATTTTTTAATGGCAGGATAGTGTTTTTGTACCAGCGCAGTATCACCATGATACAGGTACATATACCACGTCACAAACCCCAGTGCACTTCCCCAGGCAGGCCCGAAAGTATGCTCTTCTTCACCCGGCCTGTCATATCCCCAGCCATTGGATGGTGCGATACCAGGCATGGCGCCGCTAGGCAATTGTGCATCACTCACATCATCCAGCCATTTGCGATACCCCGCTGCCGCTTTATAATTCCAGAGCCCTACTTCTGTGGAGATATGCGCATCTGCTGTCCAGCCGTTCTTCTCACGCTGCGGACAGTCAGTAGGGATGCTCAGAAAGTTACTGCGATATGACTGTCGCGCCGCATCATACAGTTTATTCACCATGGTGTCTGAACTGGTGAAATGCCCCGCTTCTTCAAAAGCAGTGCTGTAAAATAGTCCCTCGAGCGAATGAATATCCAGCGCAAGCGCATTGTCAGTTTCTACCTGTACATACTGAAAACCATGATATACAAAGCGGGGTGTGAAAGTCTCATTGCCGCTTCCTTTCAGATAATATACATCTGTCTGAAAACGCAATTCACCAGGCATACTGCGCATATGTTCTGTATTGTGTTTCATATCCAGCTCACCATCTTTCAGTACTTCGCCGTAATACATCGTTACCTTCGTACCTGCTTTTCCTTTCACCCGCAGCGTAGCGACACCGGCAAAGTTCTGCCCCATGTCAAAAAGATACCGGCCGTTGCCCAGCTTCTTTACAGACACCGGCTTGATATGACGGATGACTTTGATAGACGGCATCACCTGCTCATGCAATGTACCTCCGGGAGCAGATGTTTTCAATGCATGCGCCCATGCCGCATCATTGAAGGATGGTTGATTCCATCCAGGCACTTCCTCGCGGGCATCATATATCTCACCTGTATACAGACAGTTGAATTGACTAGGGCCGGTAGCACATTTCCAGCTATCGTCAGTAGCAATGGTTTCGCTGCTGCCATCGGTGTATTTGACAACGAGGTCTAATAACAGGCGCGGCGTCTTTCTCCAGGGAGCGTTCTGAAAGCCCCATACAGCGTGCGACTGGATATTGTACCAGCCATTACCCAGCTCCGCAGCTATGCTTTGTGTAGCAACATTACTTTTAGACAACAAAGCAGTTACGTCATACACTTTATACAAAAGACGTTTGTCATAACGTGTATATGCCTGTTCAAGCACAGCATCAGTAACGGGTTTACCGTTTACATACACAATGTGATACCCCACACCAACCACGTAAGCGGTGGCGCTGGCTACTTTCTTTTGCAGTTTGAATGTCTTTCTGAAATAAGGCGCCCTGGTAGCGGTAGTATCTTCCGTATTGGTGATCCAGCTTCCTTTCCAGTCAGGACGCTGGGCATACGCGCTACAGGTAAAAAAGATAAGAATGGCGGAAATGATAATTCTCAATGTGTGTTATTTTTATGGTACAACAGGAAATGCTACAACTCTGACTTTAGTGAAACCATAAGGCACAAGGGTGATACGTTGCACAACAGTATCCACTTTCCCCTTATAAATACCTTCACGATCAGTAGGCGGCTGATACGCTACACCGTTCAATACTTTCCAGGACGGTATCTTTTTAGCAGGCGCAGTGATCTCTATAGGAACATGCTGCAGGTTCCATACAAAGCTGTCATCTACAGGCCGCTGCATACTTACCTTCATACTATCTGCAGGATGCCGTACATCTACACGGCGCAGACCATAGTTCCAGTTACTTTCGGGATATACGCTGAAGTACTCTCCCTCGACAGTATCAATAGCTTTCTCCCATCGCTCCTGTATCTTCAGGGCATATACCAATGGACCTCTTTCCACAGCGCTGGAGTTTCGTCCCCAGGTACCTGTAGCGATCTTCATCGGCAGTTGCAACGTCAGGACATCCTTATTTTTCCACTCACGTTTAATCGTAATGACCTGCCCTCCTTTCTCCTGACTGTAAGGCTGGCCATTTAACAGGATGACGGCGGCTTCGCACCATTGGGGAATGCGTAGTTGTAAAGGGAATGTTGTTTCCTTCTTTAACGCAATTTCAAACCTGATCGTTTCATTGAAGGGATAGTCGGTGATCTCTCTGATGGTCACTTCCTGCTGCTTCTTCCCCACCTTGGCAGTCACTGTGTTCGGACCATAAGCCAGTGCAGCCAGACCATTATCGGGCGACTGATACCACAGATGCGTAGCGAATTTCGTCCAGCCCTGATGCATATTGGCCAGGCAACAGGTATAACCGGCGCGGGGGCCTAATACGTTACACATTTCACGATCAAAAGGCAGCGAAAAGTTAAATACGCCTTTGCTGATCTGCAACTGGTTCGCTACCTGGAAATATTGTCTGGCATTGTAGTCGTCTGTCGTTTGCGTGGGCAAAGCATTAAATGCCATCTTCTCCAGCGCATCCATATAGGCTACATCTCCGGTAATAGCACTGATCTGCTCCAGTGAATACATTGCTTCTACTATGGCACATAGCTCCACACCCTGGGTGGGATCATTACCATTCAGGTCCTCGTCTCCTGAAAAGATCCCCATCGGTAATCCGTGAATGGTCATTAAATCTTTCCAGCCGGTGTGCAGATTTTGCAGGTATTGTTTGTTGCCCGTACGCTGATAGTTGACAGCCGGTGCTTTCAGTCCCATAGCCACATTCACGGCGTGCCGGTTCATCCACTGATAATTGTTGCGATAAGTAGTGGTGCTGATCACCCAGTCCCTGTTACCAAACCAGGTGGTCCAGGGAAATGCCTGCTGCTCTATCAGACTGGCCAGTTCCAGCAGATAGTCTTCTTTGGTGATGCCATATAGCCATTGTGCCATCATCACATTCTCGGCGCCGCGGGAGGCGGCCCATTCTGTCCATTTACCTATAGGAGCTACTTTTAAGGCTTCCGTTTGATAGCGGAAATACCTTGACATCAGCTTAATAACCTTCTCGTCTCCGGTAGCGGAATAGTACTGTTGCAATACCTTCAGCATGACCATCTTAGGCCACCAGTCTTCACCATAGGTCGCATGTTGTGGATCAATGGTGACATTACTGTCCAGTTCCATTCTCGTCAGCGGACCAAAATAACCGCTTGGACGCTGATGTTCAATGGTCCAGTTAACATAGCGGAGTACTTTTTCTTTCAGGATCTTGTCATCCAGTAAATAAGCCAGCGGTAATGCACCGTCCAGCCAATAAGGGGTTTCCTCCCAGCCATCGCCACGGCCGCCCAGCCAGCCATTGTCGTTCTTTACTTTGGCATACGTTTCATCGAGGTGACCGGTTGCACCGTCACGCATGATCTGTAACTGGCGTTTCAGCCATCCCGTGGGTTTAACGGAACCCAATGGCAACGCTTCATAGGCGGGAGGAGTGTAGGCGCCGGGTGAGACCTGTTTAATGCCGGCTTGTGCCCCCAGTGGTAACATGAAAACCACTGGAAGTGCACAACACACCATCCATTTAATTTTCATTTAGTTTGACTTGAGTAGTGAATAATATGGAATTCTAACGTGAGGCTACAAAATAGTAAATCCTGCTTAATATTTAAGCATTAAAAGTCCCGCTGGTACTGGGACAGTATGGGATAGACAACTCGAAAAAACAACTGTTGCTGCTACGGTAACGTTGCATATAACAGGGGCAGTACATCAGAAATATGTTCTACCTGTTTGAAGTTGGGATTATCAATATGTACATCTACATGTTCATGTTCCCATGTAACATGATAAGGAATGTGAACAGCATGACCGCCAATAGCCAATACCGGCAATACATCAGATTTCAATGAATTCCCGATCATCAGGAACTGGTCAGGGGTAATATCAAGATGCTTCAATAATTTACGGTAATCTGCCTCCTGTTTGTCTGACATCACTTCCACATGGTGAAAGAAATGCAGAATACCGGAATTACGCAATTTACGCTCCTGGTCCAGCAGGTCGCCTTTAGTAGCTACCACCAGGCGATAATTATCTTTCAGAGCCGACAACACATCAGGCACGCCATCCAGCACTTCTACCGGCCTGGCCAGCAGCGCTTTACCCAACTCGATGATCTTTTCAACAGCACTGATATCAATGGTTTTGTTGGATACTGTCAAAGCCGTTTCGATCATCGACAGCATAAATCCTTTAATACCGTAACCATATAGTGCAAGATTCCTGATTTCCACCTGCAATAGTTCACGCGCTGCAGTATGCTGCGGTAAGTAACTTTCCATCAGTTGGCAAAACTCGTCCTCAGTTTCGCGGAAATAGGGTTCGTTTATCCATAATGTATCGTCCGCGTCAAAGGCAATAACTTTTATATCCATATACTCTTCAAGGGTTATACTGTAACAAAAGTATCCAATTAAAGGCGCTTTTCCTCCTTTTTTAACCATTAAACTTCACCGCAGCAGTGGCGCAGATTTTGTGATACCCTCAATTGCCATGTAGAAGCAACAATCTCATCAATGCACATATTTTTTATCAGGACACCAATAGTAAGTTGTCAATAAACTTCCTGATCAGCTTAAAAAATTGTAAGATTGCGGCATCAAACCTATAATGCACATTAAATATGGATCTTTTTTCCGCCGAAGGCTTGTTTACAGTAGACTCATTGATCAGCCTTTTGACCTTAAGCGTACTTGAAATAGTACTTGGAATTGATAATATCGTCTTCATCTCCATCATGGCGGGAAAACTGCCTGCAGAGAAGCAAAAGAAGGCCCGTCGTCTCGGTTTGAGCCTTGCTATGTTCGTCCGCATATTGTTGCTCTTGTCCATCAGCTGGATCATGTCATTGACCAGTACGCTGTTCAACGTAGGAGACTGGATAGGCATAGAAAATGAAAAATGGCTGGAAGCCACTGCTATCTCCGGAAGGGATCTCATCCTGCTCATCGGTGGCCTCTTCCTGATCTACAAAAGTACTGCCGAGATACATGAAAAGTTGGAAGGCGGCGGACTCGAGGAAGCGAATCCAAAGCCCGTTAGCTTCACGCAGACCATCATCCAGATCTTACTGCTTGACATCGTCTTTTCCCTGGACTCCGTCATCACCGCAGTGGGTATGGCCGACCACATCCAGATCATGATCGTTGCCGTGATCATCGCCGTAGGCGTCATGGTGATAGCATCCGAAGGCATCAGTAACTTCGTAAATAAGCACCCTACGGTGAAAATGCTGGCACTCTCCTTCCTGCTGCTCATCGGTGTATCCCTGATCGCAGAAAGCTTCGAACAGCATATCCCGAAAGGATATATCTATTTCGCAATGGCATTCTCTGTTTTCATAGAAATGCTGAACCTGAAAATGAAATCCAAGGCAAGCAAGCCCGTACAGTTACACCAGCCAAGACTGGAAAAAGAACAGCAGGTGTAATCGTAACATCATAAAAATTATAAAGAGCTGTCTTCCACCCGGGAAGGCAGCTTTTTTATTTCCCTACTCCTTGACCCTTGCTCTAAATGATTGAATGCTAGGCTTTCTCCCTTCGGGGAAGATCTGAGCCGTATTACCCATCTTTGCGCCCGATAGTAACCGGCCGCAGCTACTTGCCGTCGTCATTACAACCACACAAAAGCTCTTCAGCCAGGCTCATAATAAGGAAACTGTATAAACAGTATAGGGAGAGCGAAAGTAGCACCCGGTTCCCGACATCCCATGCTGAAACCCGGCGCTACTTAGCGTTTATCTACCTCAAGGCTCATCAGGGCCTTAACAAGGAGACCGTATAACCAGCCATAGGGAGAGCGAAGTAGCACCCGGTTTCAGATGGGAATGTCGGGCCTTCGGCTCTCCGGTGACACTACAGGTGCTGTCCAATCCGCATTCAACATCCCATTCGCCTGACAACGCCCAATCGTCATTCAGAGAGGCGCCGACCGACATCCCATGCTGAAACCCGGCGCTACTTAGCGTTTATCTATCAGCAAAACTCTTAATAAGCAGACCGCATAAACAGTAACAGGAGAGCCGCCGGTTTCAGATGGGAATGGCAAGCCGCGTAAATAATAGGATAAATTACTTATATTACAATATTACTGCCTGAACCCTACAATCCTGAAACAGCACTAGATAAATCGCCCCTGTAATCAACAAGCGTATCAACCATGAGATACCTGTTATATTTTTTATATGTCGGATGGCACTGGGGATTAGATCTGGCCTTTTTCATCATCAGGCACGAAATCCGCGGAGAGAAGAAATACGGCATCCGGACAATTGGGACAGACAGCCTCGCCTCAGATGTTTCCAAAGAGGACAGGAAACATATTGCCATGTACGAGCCAGTCAACTACTATACCGCCACCTGGCTGTTTAATCATCTGCAGCCTGCCGATCTGTCCACTACCCTGCTGGACGTCGGCTGCGGAAAAGGACGTGTATTAGCCATGGGAGCCGCCTATGGTTTCACTGCCCTTGCCGGCATAGACCTTTCACCCAAACTATACCAGGCAGCCGTTAAAATGCGGGATATGCTATACAACCGGTACCAGAATATCAGGATTAATGTTGCCTGCCAGGACGCCCGTGCTTATACCATTCCTGAGACTGTTGGGGTGATCTTCCTTTTTAACCCCTTCGACCATGTGATCATGGAGGAATTTATCGCCAAAGTTGAAGAAAGCCTGCGCAGAAAACAACGGCCAATAAAGATCCTATATGCTAATCCGCAGTGCAAACAACAATGGCTGGATGCAGGATTTGAAGAAACAGACTCTTTTGTTAAAATGAATTTCCTGAAAGGGTGTGTATTGGAGAAAGCTTAGGTTGCAGGAAAATAGATCAGCATTACCTGCAATGCTGCCAGCGCCACAGCGATGATCGCTGTAGTTTTCTTCATATTCTCTGTAATGCCGAATAATACTTTCACCTTCGGGCGTGAGACGATCACCACAAACAATATATAAGCCAGGTTTACTATGAGGAATCTTCCACCAGGAAAACTGTAGTCCTCCTTATATTTTATAAAACTAAATATCTGATCTAACCCTGCGTTAACAAACGTAGCCAGACAATAACCAAACAACAACATCCATCCCCACTTGTTCCTGTAAAGCATCAGACAGACGGTCACAGCAAGCAAAACCGGAGTGAGAAAGGAAAGCGCCCGCCATGTATCAAAGCACATTTTGCAGTTGTAAAATAATCCTCCCGGCCTATAATAAACATAGCTAAGATACACGCATTGAAATGCAATCAACATCACAACCCCATTCGCATATAACAGGTCATTGCCGCCATTGGGACGTACGAATGTGAGAAAGAAATCCCTTACTGCATTTTCCCGTTCTATCCTCTTCTCATGAATGACCCTCTCCTGCTTAAAGAAGCTGTCAACATATAACATTTCATCCTCGGATATCTCTCTTTCGGAAAGCACCTGCTGTGCTGCAGCAGTAGCTTCGGGTTCATATTGGTCTGCCTGTCGTACAATCTTCAGGAGTTCGGTGGTGGAGAATTCCTTATATTTTTCATAAAAGTTAAAATTCATAGGTACACATAGGTTGTTCTTAAAAGTAAATATATTTATCCGGTTTTATAACATTATAAAAGTGGTATGGAGCGGAAAAGATTCATTAAAATGGCGGCATTACTGCCTCTGATCCCCTATTCATCGCAGATAGAGCGCTTACTAAACTTACCAGGCATTTTCCAGCCTGCCGAAAAGATGCCGGTGTTTTTTGTGGGTCATGGCGATCCGGAAAATGCGTTCAGAGACAATCCTTTTACCCAAAGCCTGCGTAAAATGGGAGCTGGACTCACACGGAAGCCATCCGCCATACTGGTCATTTCCGGCCATTATCTCACGGCAGAAAACTCCTGGCTGAAGGTTCCTGCACATTTCAACTGCTCTTATTACGACGTAGCCGGAGCTACCAGCTTCAGTACTGTCATACCTGAGTTGTCTCCGCAGGTCAAAATAGACGAAAGTACTGACCTTGACCATGGAGCCTGGGCCATCCTCCGGCATATGATGCCCGACGCTAATATTCCGGTAATGGAATTAAGCGTTCCTGTCAGTCAGCGGCTGGATTATCACTGGAATCTGGCTCAGCAACTGAAGCCATTACGAGAAAAAGGCGTATTGATCGTCGGTAGCGGCAATATTGTGCATAACCTGCAACTCAGCCTGCTGAAGGGAACATTCAGTAATGGGAAGCCTTATTCCTGGGCTATTGAGTTCGATGAATGGGTGAAGGCCAGGATCAATGAACGCGACTTCGGCAGTCTGTTCTATTACCGGAATCTGGGAAAACTGGCCCGTAGGGCGGTGCCTACGGAAGACCACTACATTCCAATGTTATACAGCATAGCACTGGCAGACAAACATGAAGAGATCCACTATACCTACGAAGAAGTACTTGCCGCAGTAAGCATGCGTTGCTTCACCGTCGGACGCTGTTAACCATCCTCTCTTTATGCCCGCAAAGAAACATTTAGCACAGTAATTATGCGTTGCTTCACCGCCGGACGCTGTTAATCCTCCTCCCTCAGGCGTTCATCAGTATAGGTGATCTTGGTACGGCCATGCGGCGCCGGTACACCATTTTCATCCACACTTACAAATACCATTTTATCTACCGTGAGGATCGTTTTCTGCGTGATCTTATTCCTTACCTGGCAGGTCAGTGTTAAAGACGTTCTTCCGAAATGGATGGCCTTGATCCCCAACTCTACAATATCACCCTGTCTGGCAGAGTTGATAAAATTGATCTCTGACATATACTTGGTCACACACCTGTTTGTACCCAGCTGAATGATAGAATAAATAGCTGCCTCTTCATCTATCCAACGCAGCAGGCTGCCGCCAAATAAAGTCCCATGTGCATTCAGATCTTCGGGTTTCACCCATTTACGTGTATAGAAATTCATTGCTCGATTAATTTTACCGTCCCCGGATACTGGGCGCAAAATTAAAACACAGGCGACAAATTTTCAATCATTTTGCTGTCTGTTGTAGTGTTGGTGCTTGTTATATCCCGGAAAGACGCTCCCTCAGGCAAGAGAAGCAGCAGGTATTTAAACTCATTCATACAGCCAAAAGAGCGCCCACTAAAGCGAACGCCCTTTTTTATGTTTGGATATGATGGAATCTCTGTGTTGGATTATTTGACTTTCCGCTTAAAATGAGGAATAACTGTTTACGAATACTACTCACGTGTAAAAACAGAAGTCTGACCGAACATGGGGTTGCCGACGTATCCCCTTATTTCTAATTTCTCGCCTTTAAGCTTCATTTCACTGCTGTACGTTTTACCACTTTTTGGGTCATACACCTCCCCACCAATCCATTTGCCATCTTCATATACAAAATCATTTAGAATTACCGTATTCAGCAATGTCCGGCTGCGGAGCTTTGTGTCTTTGTTTTTGCTGTCCTTACGAAGTGTTTTTCCATCTGGCTCGAACTGATCTTTCATCCAGATCAGTTTACCATAATATTTGTTTCCTCTTTCATAAATTTCCACTTTACCATCCTTTTCCTCATTGAACCATTTTCCAACAATAACTTTTCCGGTTTGTGCATTGGCCACCAGGCTAAAAAAAACGCTTACTGTTAATAACGATAATAATTTCATGTTTTAAGTTTGTTAGTTACAAAGTAAAGAAGGAGTACCCGGGCCTTTTTTAATATAAATTAAAAAATGTGGGAAGCTCCAGCCGGGTAAGTTGTTCATAAACCGGCTAAGGGAAACGGTAGATTAAACGAAGATTCACCATAGGAATCACCCGCCAGTTAACAAGGTCTTCCAGATATGTAGTTACGACAGGCGAGACAGCATCCGACAAATCTTGTGTAAATTGACTTGAATGGTTCGAATCTATCCGGGCTGTTGTTTGTATCGTGGCAGAAGCGCCAATCGCTGTTACAACGAAAACCGATTTACGCTTGTTTAAAGCAAACTGGTACCCACCCGATACTGATATCTGATGCGCATGAGCAATAGAAGTGATCAGGTAATTGCTGTAAAGATTATTAAACAAAGTATTCCTTGCAGCCATATCGGATAAAATTTCTTTGAGCGCCTGACCATCATACACCAACGCATCAATCAGCTCTTTTGAAGACTCTTTGTCAATGACGTAATTTAGCTTACTATAGGCAATGTCAACATTGAAATACCTGCTAAAATGCCACCGGATGCCCGCACCATAACCAATTCTACCAGTGAGATGCTGCTTGAGGTATTCTTTTGCCGTTTCATTTTCAGTGACAGAAACTTCTACCAGGGGCCTGATGTACTCCCTTGGCGGAAGCCCCAATTGTGCATAAGCTTCAAATACCGGACCCTTTGTGAAAATCCAACCAAACTGCAACATGTGCTGCAGCGGAAAAGAAGTTCCGGCATTGATGGTAAAATCAGATGACCTATGTTCCTGACCGGAAGCTTCGAATGGCAGCAGGTAAACTGCCCCAACCAATAAGGATAACTTACAGGCATGATTTAAATTCATGTGTAATGAAATTTGTGTATTCGGTTAATGAAATAGGTCGCCCTGTCAATATCCATATTGCAGATATGAGAACCGGTACTTTTGCAGTAACAAGGGCCTGATCTTATTGTCCTGTCAGTATTTTTAAGTCGGAAACCGCTATCAGATAAGACAACTGAGCCGCATACATGTCGGCCTCAGATTTTGCCAATGAAGATTTTGCGTTGAGCAGATCAGTTTTCACATTAAGACCAGCAGCCTGCTTATCCTCCTGCAGTTTAAACGCTTCCTTCTGATAAAAAAGCGCTTTTTGCGCAACAGCGATCAATGCCTGCGATTGGCTAATCTTCCGGTAAGCTTTAGCGATATCATTGTCCACCTGCTGTTGTGTATACTGGATATTTTCCTCCGCCTGCTTTAGCTGGAACTGTCTTTGCTTTAATACTTGTTTATTAGAAAAGACGTCTTGTACATTCCATTTGAGGTTCACCCCTAAAAATGGGATATGAGAAGGTAATATTGCATTTCCATACTGATAGGAATAGCCGCCAACAAGGCCAAAATCGGGGATATTACTTTGTCTGGCTGCTTTGATGCCCAATAAGGCTTTAGATTTACTCAGCTTAGCTATCTGCATATCTGCGTTTGAGTCAGACGCCGCACTTTTATAACCTTCCAATTGGTCTATTGGCTGGACCTCCGGCTCAATTACTTCCAGTTTTAAAGATTGCGCATTAATACCTGTCAGGTTTATTAAGTCTCCCATATAATCCTGTAGCTGAATATTCAATTTGAGGATATTTTGCTCTTCATTGGCAACAGCAGCCTGCAGGCCCGCTTTATCTGCATTGGTCGTTTTACCTGCCAGTTGTGCATTCTCCAGATCCGTTAGTCTTGAACTGGCTAAAGCCAGCTTTGCTTCCGCTTCCTCCAGCTGCTTTTGTGTTATTAAAGTTCCGTAGTAAAGCTTATCTATTGCCTGTTTTATTTGCAGGGATATTTTAAATCGCTCTTTTTCTGTCACCGCCATATCAGTCTTATCTATTTCCAGTCCGGTTTTTATCTTAGCCTGCTGGGTAATAGGCTGGTATGCCAACATTCCAATGGTAAAGTTATTATGCTGGCCTACTTCAAAAGTCTTGTCAGTATTAGGAAGTAGTGCGGTATTAGTCGGACTGAGCTGCAACTCACCAATGGTACCAGCAGGTATGGTTATTTCTCCCAGGTTAAAATTGTATAAGTAATTGCCGTTCACCGTTGCTGAAGGATACTTCCTGATTTCATCTTCTTTGATCTTCGCCTGCTTTTCTTTTATTTGCCATTCCTTGATGGCAAGTGTATGGTTGTTCCTTAAAGCAGTGGCTTTTAACTGCTCCAGGGAGTACGACTGGCTATCCTGCGCTTTCAGCAAGCTGCAGCAGCAGAGGAAAGCCATGAATAAAAGGGCAAGATGTTTTATATATTGCTTCATTTCGCTGTTGACTTTATTGTTCTACATTAACAGGTTTTGACTTTATTCGGGATATATACATTACCGGAACAGAAAGCAATGCCATGATCATACTCCATACCACACCAAATGCCAGCACGCTTGCAAGTGGCGCCCACATGGGAGATCCGGATATAATCATTGGCAACACCCCAATAGCCGCCGCCATTGCTGTAAGGAAGATGGGCCTCAGACGCCTTTTACCCGATTCAATTGCCGCTGCTCTGATATCAAGCCCATGTTTCATCAGTTCATGCGTATGATCCACCAGGATGATGGCATTACGGACAACAATACCCGACAGTGCAATCAAACCAACAAAGGCAGTAAAGCTGAAAAAGTTACCTGTAACATACAATCCCATGATAGCGCCAAACAGGCTTAATGGTATTGTAAGCATCACAATCAGCACCTCTTTGATATTCCTGAACTGGAACAGCAGAATGAAGAATATCAACACAAGGCTCACCAATAGTGCAGCTATTAACTGCCCCAGTACTTCTTTCTTATTAAACTCCTCCCCTCCATATTCGATGCGGTATCCATTTGGAAGCGCCAGTTTATTTATCGCCGGCTGTATGGCGGCCAGCAACTCGGAGGGCAGTACACCCGGTGCTGTTTCGCTCTGAATAGTAAGCGTCCGTACACCATTACGGTGCATAATCCTGCCGGTTTGCCATTGAGGGCTCAAGTCAGCGATCTGCCTTAAAGGCACTGCCGCACCTGTTATCGGAGATTTCAAATAGAGATTCTCCAGATCGTTGGTTGATTGCCTGCTCTTTTCATCCAGACGTAGCAATATGTTTATCGGATCATTGCCTTCATACATGGTAGAAACAGCTGCGCCACTGAAGCCGGTATACACTGACTGAGAGATGCTGGTGGTTGTATAACCTAACCGGCTGGCCTCTTCTTTCAATCTTATGCCGATACCGTAATAATCCTCCGCAAAATCGCTTCTCACAAAACGGGCTCCCTTTGTATTCCTGACTATGTTGGTTACATCGGCCCCAATGGCCTTTAAATGATTGATATCCTCGCCAGTGATCCTTACTTCCACAGGCGCCTTTAAAGCCGATCCCTGCTGCATCAGCTTGACATAAGTGGTACCTTCAGGTACCAGTTCGCCTACTTTGCTGCTTAACTCCCGGGAGAGTTCCTCCGTGGTTTCTTCCGTAGTGGTATTAATCAGTATCTGCGCATAATTAGATGTGGGAAACTCTGGTGAGAAGTTATAATAAAACCTGGGCGAAGCAGTTCCTGTAAATGTTGCATATGACACTACACGCTTATCATTCTTCAACAATGCCTCTACCCGCAGGATAGCTTCATTGGTCGTTTCCAGCTTCGTTCCGGTCGGCATCCACAGTTCTACCACAAACTGGCTTCTTTCTGCTGCCGGGAAAAATTGTTGCCTTACACCCTTTGAAAACAGCAAGCCAGCAAAAATAATCGGCACAAGACTGCTGACAATTGTAAGCCGGGGATGTAGTACGCACCAATCCAGCAACGCATTATATCCATCCTGCATCAGATCCAGCACTGATCTTTTTTTCTTCTTTGCAGGAACATTATCAGTTTCCCCTGTGGTGGCTGGGTGCTGGTGAAGACCTTTCTTAATAAAAGTGTAACAAAGCAATGGCGTCAGCACCATGGCAACGAAAAATGAAGAAGCGAGGGCCACCGCGACTGTTATGGGCAGGGCGAAAATGAATTCTCCTACAGTACCCCTTAGCAGGATCATTGGCATAAAGGACGCAATAATGGTAACTGTTGCTGTCAGTACAGGTATTACCAGATCATTGGCACTACGCCAGGCGGCCGTCCACCTGTCCACACCTTCGTCCAGCAATTCCACATAGTTGTCTGCAATGACAATAGCATCATCCACCACCATTCCCAATACCAGTATTAACGCGGCCAGGGATACCTGGTGTAACTCAATACCCAATGCATGCATGACGGCAAATGTTACTGCCACCGTCATGGGAATGGCCATAGCTGCCACCATTGCTATGCGCAGCGGTAGTAATAAAACAACCACAACGATCACAGAAAGGATGGCCAGGAAGAACTCATGGATAAAATGTGAAATATTTTCATCTACTACGTGTGGCTGGTTAACAATAGTGGTGATCTTAACAGAGGAAGGAATAACCTTTCTGGCATCTTCAATCTTTTTATTCACATCTTCTCCGAACTTTACAATATTGTTGCCCTCCTGCATCTGAATGGAAAGCATCATCGCCTTATTACCATTTACGGTAATAATACTCTGCGGCTCCGCATAATCTCTTTTCAGGCTGGCAACATCACCCAGCTTAACTACTGCACCCGACTGGGAAGTACCGACAATCTGGCTGGCCAGGTCAGTTTCGGTATTATAATAACCATTGGTATACAGCGGCGCCTTGCTGCTGCTGGTTTTCACCTCTCCTGTTGCATTAATGCTATTCTGAGATTGCAATAACTTTACCACCTGGTCTGTACTTACCCCGTATTGGGAGAGCTTTTCCGAAGTAGACGATACTACAATCTCTTCCTGCTGTTCACCTATTCGTTTTATCTTTGAGGCGGCAGGAATAGTTCGCAGATAGTCCTCCAGGCGTTGAGCATACCGCTTTAATTCTTCATAGCTGGCGCTGTTGCTTTCCAACCCGATCACCATGGCTTCCGTATCGCCAAAATCTGAATTCACAATGGGCCCTCTTACTCCTTCCGGCAGGTCAATCTGTCTTGAGACGAGCAGTTGATGACGAAGTTTGCTCCAGAATATATCAGGTTGCTTCACATTCTCTGTAAGTTCCACGTTTACTACAACCACTCCGTCTTTTGTAGTAGAATAGGTTTTAGATTTATCGACCTCCTCATACTGAAAGAGGTACTGTTCGAGCTTCCTGCTAACCTGGTCTTCCACCTGCACAGAGTTGGCCCCCGGAAAGTATGCAATAACCAATCCCTGCCGTATGGTAATCTTAGGATCCTCCCTGCGTGGCATATTGAACAGGGAATTGACACCTATTGCAAAAAGCAATAACAATACAGACAAGGTTACATGCTTATACTTTAGTGATGATTTTATAATGTTCATTTGCAGTAATTATTTAGTAATAGTGATCAGGGAACCATCAGACAATCTTTTCTGACCGCCGGTAACTACGACCTCGTTCTCAGAAAGCCCTGATACAATCTCGATCTTGTTGTTCACCATACTTCCCAGACTTACTCTGCGCTGGAATACTTTATTCTGTGCTTTGTCCACCACAAAGACAAAGCTCTGATTGGCCAGGTCCTGCTGAATGCATTCGGCAGGCAACAGGATCACCTGTTTATTACTATTAGTAGCAATGCGCGCTTCCGCAATCATTCCCGGACGAATTATCAATCCCGGATTCTCTATCCCGATCTTTATTGTAAAAGCCCTGGATGTGGCGTCGGCAGCAGAACCGACCTCCATCACTTTACCGGCAAACGTTCTGCCGAGAGATGAAATACTAATGTTTGCAGTCTGACCTATTCTGATTTCATGCAGCTCACCCTCCGGAACATAGGCCAGTACTTTTACCGTTTTGATATCAGATACAATAAACAATGGTAAGCCAACGCTTACGATCTCTCCTACTTCTGCCTGTCTTTTTAACAATACACCGCTAACCGGCGAATACAAGCGGGTGTCGGACAGGTTTTTCTGCTGTAACTGCTGCTGAAGCTTCGCCTGCTGGAGGTTGAATCCTATTTTAGAAAAGTCACTTTCGCTGAGGCTTCCCCGGTCATGTAGTATTTTCAGGCGGTTAAATTCATCGTTCGCTGTACTTACCTGAACGTCTGCCAGCCCCTTAGCAATGGAATAACTGGTTGGATCGAGGCTGGCAATCAATTGCCCCTTGGATATATTATCCCCTTCGTTGTTAGAGATATAATTGATCTTGCCACCAACCATAAAGCCCAACTTTACGGTAGTATTGCCTTCTATATTTCCACTCACTGAAACTTCACCGGAGATGGTTGTGGGGTGTACTTCCTCAACTTTGACGGCTAAAGGTGAAGAAGTATCTGCGGACGTATGTGTTTCTTTATTCTTGCAAGCTGAGAAAAGCAAGATGGCAATCAGTGTAAAATAAAATAGAGATCGTCTCATCTTTTTATGTTTTATTATTCTGTGAAATATTGTTCTTGTATCGCTACATTTTCTATACCCAGAAAAAGCAGTACCTCTTTGACGTTTGCAGTAAATAACTCGTTACCGGATATAATGAAACTCATTTGCCGCATGGTGTTTGCATTCAATACTGCTTCAATCTCACTCTGCTGGATAGCCCATTGTCCGGTTGGCCTTTTTGAATAGTAGTATACCAATAACCGCGTTGGAAAATGCTTTTGGAGAATCTCCAATTCTTTTTGGAACTCGTATGGGTTATCGGCAGAACAATAAAGCAGCGACACATGTGTGTGGCCAGGTTTGGCAAGCCTGTCTTTTAAAGCAGGATAGATGGAGGCAATGCCTAAATCATCTGCAAAAAATACATAATGAATACCCATTCCTCATATAGCTTTTGTATTGATTAATAATTACAATGCAAAGCAAAGAAAGAAGTGCGGGACCACTTTTAATCTATATTAAAAAATGAACACTCAAAACCGGGTTTTGTTTCGTTGGGGGCAGGTAAACTAATATTTAGCTCTTATAACGCTTAGCGTTTGTTGGGTAATACCGAGGTAAGAGGCGATATGTCCGAGTGGGGCTCTTGACAGTATATTTGAATAATTATCCATCATAAACTTATAACGTTGCTCCGCCGTCTGGAACTGCAACGAATATAATTTGTCGGAGAACAGTTTCAGGAATTCAATGGCTACCATAAGGCCCAGCTGCTTAAATGCTCCTATTTCTTCGAGCAATGCATTAAAGTCCCTGAATAGGATTACTCTTAATGTTGTATGCTCCAGTACTTCTCTGCCATATGGGTCTACCCGGTTAAAATAAACATTATCCAGGGACAGACTAAACTTGTTCTCATCGAAGAAAAAATGCGTAATGTCTTTTCCGTTCTTATTATAAAACGTCCGGATCAGGCCCTTCTCTACAAAGAAGACTTTTTGGGAATTATTGTCGGGATGCATTAAAATGGTTCCCTTAGGATATGTCTCCGTTTTAAAGGCAGCATCAATGATAGCACTTTCCTCTTCGCTAAGTTTCACTTTAGTGTTGATATACTGGATCAGTTCCATATTTCACGCTATTGCACTAAAGATAACAGAAAAAACGCATCAATACATGTAATCCTTTTCCTTGGAACTAGCTGCCGGCATATACAATCTCCAAATGAAAAGCCAACAGACCATCTATGCCTGTAGATCAGCTTTAAAAAGTCTATGCTAAATTTTAACGCCTTAACATATCGCTCATATTTGACTACTTCCCATTCCTTATCGGTATTATCCTTGTCGTGAGCGCCGCAGGTAATACCGATGCCAAATACCGGGCGGGGTTGAACGAATATGACATTAATATCAAGCTGGATGATTTCGACAGGCAGAACATGGAAGATGTAGAAAACGTAACTTCCTTAAATACGGCAGACAACAGATAAAACTGTCACAGTTTGCATTTTTTGTGCCGATGGTGTATCACTTAGTGGATAAAGTGAAAGAAAAATTAGCACAGGGAAGGAGAACAGATGAAAAGACACTAACAGGAGTGCTACAGGCATACCCCCATATTATAACATCATTATAACATGGATTATTGATTGGTGCGAACACGAGCCCGTATCAAAAGTAAGATACGGGTTCTTTTTATTCGGATACCTGACGGAGACCGACAGGCTTTTAAGCTATTCTCAGGAGGCTCATTTATTTTTGGCACGTCCCTCTTTTCTATAGTTTACAACAAACGTATCCAACAAAACATAACAGGACTCCGTCAGGAGTCCCAGTGTTTGTAGCGCGGGGTGTAACCCCGGGACCGCCAGGGGCCAGATATTTGTAACACGCCGGTGCAACCCTAATACGGATATTTGTAACCGGGTCACCCCAAAACAATTCACAAAACACCTAAAATGCAAAAACCCTCAGCAATAGCTGAGGGCCTCTGTTGTCCCACCAGGATTCGAACCTAGACAAACTGAACCAAAATCAGTTGTACTACCATTATACTATGGGACAATCCCGTTATTTGGGATGGCGAAATTAGTATTTTTTCTCATTTCCCAAAAAAAAGTTTTAAAATTTATTCTCACCCAGCCACTTTTACTACCTTATCCACAATAGCGGCGGGCGGAATCCACTCCATACAGGCATGGTCTCCTCTGAAACACGGCTTATTACCAAATATTGAGCACGGGCGACAGGAAAGGCTTTCCAGCTGCACCGCATTAGCCTCACTCTGCCCAAATCCCATAAACCCGGCAAAAGGATGCGTAGCCCCCCAGACAGAGACCACGGGTACCCGGAACAGGGAGGCCAGGTGCATATTGGCCGAATCCATGCTGATCATCACATCCAGATTGCTGATAATGGCCAGCTCCGCCGGCAGTTTGAATCGTCCTGCCACCACAACTGCTTCCGGGTATTTGAGGGCCAGGGAGGTCAGTTGGGCTATTTCAGCGGCCCCTCCCCCCATCAGCAGTACTTTGACTCCGCGATGCTTCACCAACGCGGCCAACACCTCCTCCATCTTCGCCAGCGGATAGGTTTTTTCCTTATACGTGGCAAAAGGCGCCAGTCCTATCCATTTATCCCCGTTTTTAGGCCCTGTAATGGCCATTAGCTCCGCCGTAAGCGGCTGACGGGGAAATACAGGCCGGGTAGCATTAATGGTCAGGGATAGCCCCAATTGACGGAATACAGCGGCATATCGCTCTATAGTACTGGTCAGCGGCAGGAGGACCTTCTCCTCCGGTCTGGCCAGGGCCTTCTTTTCTGCCCTTCCCTTGTCTATGGCAGCCACGGGACAACCACTGAGCCGGAAAAACGTGCGCACTATCTGGGAACGTAGTACCTGGTGCAGATCTGCCACTGCGTCTATCTTCCACGATTTTCTGATCGCCTTGTAAAGCCGGTATAATCCCTTAAAGCCATTATGCTCCCCTTTCAGGTCCGCCGGAAAGAAGATCAGCCGGGGAATGCCTTCACATAAGGCCCCCCAGTTCTTATTAGAGACAAAAACGATCTGTATGTCAGGATTCTGCTCCAGGACCTGCTGCATCACCGGAATGGTCATAGCCACATCTCCCATGGCGGAAAAGCGGATAGACAGTATCGTTCTCAATTGTTCTGGCATATATTATTTCCCCTTATAAAGAACAGGGTTTAAGGCAGGATCATTATACATTTTCATCTGCTTGTACACCTTCATGTACTTCTTACCAGCGGCGATGTCCGCCAGCAACTGGGTAATAGCACTTCCCAGGTCACTGCGCTGCTCCAAAAGGATGTCCAGCTTACGCTGACAGGCTTCCCTGTGCGCTGGCGTAGCATCCGGCCGGGTAGCTTCCTCCCGCATGTGATAGATCTTTAACGCCAGTATAGACAGACGGTCTATTGCCCAGGCAGGACTTTCCGTATTGATGATGGCGCCGGCAGCTGGCTTCACATCTTTATATTTATCAAGAAAATAGCTGTCAATATATTCCACCACATCCGTACGCTCCTGGTTGGAACGGTCTATCCAACGCTTGATTTCCAATGCTTTCACCGGATCGATCAGCGGATCACGGATAATATCCTCCAGGTGCCACTGCACCGTATCAATCCAGTTTTTCAGATAGAGCAGGTGCTCAAAAGCTGTTTTTTCGTAAGGGTTCAGGATAGGCTGATGTACACTGTTATGCACATGATAATCGGCAATACTCTGATCAAATATTTGATTGTACAGTTCTGTAGACATGGGACAAAAGTATATAAATTGGCGAAATAGTCCATAGAAGGGTCCCCCTCCCCCCTCCAACCCTCCCCAAATGCAGGACTACAGAGTCTTAACATTCAAGTAACATGTAAGGCCTACATTTATTTTCCATTATAGCAACCACATATCAAACTATATGTCTGATAACCCATCCAGAATACTCTTTGGTCAATTATTTGAATCCAACAGGGAAAAGGTGTACCGGTTTGCATTCAAACTAACCGATGACCGGCAACGGGCGGAAGAGATCACCCAGCAGTGCTTCATCAAGCTCTGGGAAAACATGCATAAAGTACAGGAAGGACAGGATGTCTTCCCGCTATTGTTCGTATTTACCAAACACATTGTCATCGATGAAACACGTAAACTGTACCGCGAAAGAAAAACACTGTCCCAGATTTCTCAAAACCAGCCTGTCAGCAGCGAAAATGCTGAAGAAAATGCTTTACTCAGAAAAGAGTTTCACCAACACATGCACAGGGTGATAGAACAAATGCCGGAGCAACGGAGAAATGTCTACATCTTAAGCCGTGATAAGGGACACAGTAATAAGGAAATAGCCAGCCAGCTTTCACTTTCGCCAACCACAGTAAGAAATCATCTGACCCTTGCCCTGCAAGCCCTGAAACGGGAGTTAATGGTACATTACGATATGGAGACTAAATAATCCAATAAACCCACTTTATGGACATAAAAATCTTTCCGCGTAAGATCGTGTGCCTTTCCGGTATCATGGTATTGCTGCTTGCATGCCGTAAAGACGATGCTCCGCCCCCACCCGTACCCACCGGCCCGGTTACCCAACAGGAAACCAACAACTGGATACTGGACAGTATGCGGTATTATTACCTGTGGAACGACGCACTACCCGCCAGAGCCGATACCCAGCTGACGGCCCTGAACTTCTTCCATAGCCTGAAGAAAACGACCGACAGCTTTTCACAAATGCTCGATGCAAACAATATTTCCGGCACCGTTCAAAAGGATATCCTGCATGCATATGGCTTCAGTTATGCCGTCATCTCTATGGATGGTGTTCCCCAACCATTAGGGCTGATCAAATTTGTGATACCAGGCAGTGCGTCTGAGCTGAACGGATTACACAGGGGAGATTATTTCACCCGTATTAACGGGAAACTACTGACAGCGTATAATGCGGCAGCACTGGAAAACGAGTTGATGAAGGCTGACAATGGCACTGTCACAAAAGCCGTCGTTAATAACACTTCAGTTACAGAGCAGGAAGAGGTATTCGTAGAGAACAAACTACTGCTGGAAAATCCCCTGTATGCAAAAAAGATCTGGAGCATGGGGAATAAGAAGATCGGTTACATCTTCTATAATTATTTCGACGATTATTTTGATGATAACCTCTTAAGTGCATTTACCGGGTTCAAAAACAATAATGTCAATGAACTGATCATCGATCTGCGTTACAACCCCGGTGGCAGTCTGACAGCTGCTGCTGTCTTATCAGCACTTACAGCCCCGAACATTACAGCAAAGAGCGTATTTATAAAATACAGCGGCAACAATAAAATAGGGAATCAGTCTGCATCCTTCGAAAGCCTGCTGTCAGTACCATCAAGCGGTAAATATATTTCCTTCAGCAGTCTTGCCGCTGGCCGCTTATCACTCAAACGTGTTTTTGTCATCACTACTTCTGTTAGCGCCTCTTCATCAGAAGTAGTGGTCAATAATCTCAAACCGTATACACAGGTTGTCACAATAGGAGAACGGACATATGGCAAAGACAAAGCAGCGGTTATCATTAAAGACATGAGAACCCCGCAACGCATCACCTGGATGCTTTACCCGATCACTTATCTGTTGTCAAATGCTGCGGGACAAGGCAACTATCCCACAGGTATTACTCCCGACTACCCACTGAATGAATTAAATACACAACCGCTGCTACCTATAGGCGACTCCACCGATCCGCTTATCGCCAGAGCTATTCAAATCATCGATGGAGGTGGACGCCTGGCCAATACATCCTTTGCAACGACTACTACTCGGTCTTATTACGATAGCCGGAAAAAAGTAAGTGATGGTAGCGTAGTAATTATCCCTCACTAAATCAGCACAGCAACGAGAACATAGCAAGAAGAGTGAGAGAAAAATGGGGTTAACAAAACAATATAGTAATCAATCGTTGTTGTAACATATCAGCTAATATGCAACATCTTTTAATGGCTATCTCAGTTTGATCTGTATATCTGGGGTTACCTGTCTTCCTATAACATTCTTTATAACAGTTCTGTCTCCTGTTCCCATCAGGAACAGACCTGCACGCAGACTGTCCTGCCCTGCAATTCCTCTATGCCGGGTATAGGGATAAATGATCTGTACATGGTGCAAGACGCCTGAACTGTCGTCCGGCAGCTTACCTCCATAAGCAAGGCTTCCGTTTAAGCCAGCAAATCCTTTAATAATAGATAAAGGTACCTTTACCGGCGATTTCCCAAGCAATACCACTCCCATCTTTACACTGTTACAGGTGTGGAGTGTATCACTACAAGTCAGTGTAATCGGTGCATATGCCGTGCCCGGGGCAACAATCTTTGCACCACGGGTAACGATCAATCCACCATCAACGTTTTTCTGATCGTTCCTCAGCACTTTTAATAACGTACCTGGTTCGATGCTCAGGACAGCCTCATTAGCGATATATACCCAACCATCTATGTACCAGGTACGGTTATTAGTTAATAAAGTATTCTCTCCTATAATACCGCGCAGTGTATCCGTGGCAGGAATGGCCTGTAAGGAAACAACAGGAGTCGATGCATCTTCTTTAGAGCAAGCCGTGAACAGCAACAATAGCAAGCCTGCGATCGGAAAAGATCCGGACCACAACCTTATTATCATATTTCTGATCAGCGTGCTCATTGTATGAAGTAATTATCTTAATAAGAAATCAGTCTGTCTGAAGCCACATCAAAGAATTCCGGAGTTCCCAGACCAACAATATTGTTGATGTAATGCTTTTCTGTCCCACCAATACCAGGTACCAACGAAAACTGATATCCCGAAAAGATGGCCGGATCAAATGGTGCTGCAAGGTTCGCCAGCGGCTGCTGGGTAGTAACATCCACTGGTTGAAAGAAATATACTGTGGTAGCAGGGTCTATACTGTCCTTTACCGGCAGAAAGGCGGAAAGCTCACCTTTTCTTATTTTCTCAAATCTTGCTAATGTATCAGTCTTTACCAGCTCAAAAGTATTGGGATCATAATAACATCCATAGATCTGGAGACCAATAGAATCAGGCAGTATATCGCTGGTATAAAAAAAGCTTTGCAGCTTATGATTCTCAGGAACATTCTCTTCTGTTTGTCCAACTAAGATAGGATCACTATCCGCGTTCAATTGTAACAAGGTAAGAGATGCTATTTTTCCTGCTATAGCAATGGTAGTATCTATCAGCGTAGCATTAGTAAAATGATCCTTTATAACGATGTGCTGCATCCCTTCTGTCTTCACGATCATTTTTGTAGAAGTCTGTCCATTATATAAACTGTCCTCAACCAGATCATCATTGACCACTACTTCAAAAGCAGCTGAGGTATTTGTAGAAAAGCTGGTTATCGATAGATTGAGCACCTCAGTAGCCTTTACGAGTTCTCCATCTTTCTTACACGAATAAAATAGCGTGATAGCGCAGATTAAAAAAGTAGCTGTGAAAAATGTTTTAAACGAAATAAATTTTCTATTCATGATCATTAAAAATTTAAAACCCTATTAAATAAGCAGGTGATAAAATACCACCTGCTTATGCTGTTCAAGCATCTTAATTTTTCATTGAGGAAAAAAATAACTTACAGACCTACAGTCCATGTATTTAACCAGGCTTTGCTACCTGGAGCGAAAGCACCTCTGTAAGCTACAGCTGTGAAACCAGTTGTACCAGAGAAATCAGCACCTGTTGCAGCTGGGCTGGTTGCAGTAGGATAAGGCTGGAAGGCCAGGCCTGTTCCGTATGGAGCTGAGATACCGAAAGCAGTCTGAGGATTGCTACCAGTAGCAGTAGTATTGTCAGCAGGCAGTGTACCACCTGTAACAACTGTAGAGAAACCATGTACCAGGTTGTCAGTAAAGTTGGCAACATAAGCAGCAGAACCACCTTCTAAAGACACACCATTGTTATAACCGAACAATACTGAGTTTTTAATAATGTAGTTGGTATTTCTTCTCAGACGAGCACCATTCAGGGTACCGGTAGCAGCAGCAGTTGCTGTACCTGAAATCAATGTCAGGTTGGAGATCTTAGCCTGAGTTAATGGAAGAAGACCGTTACCTGCAGCGTTGTTGTCAGATTCGATACCATTAGCATCTGCATAAACAGCACCAGTACCGGTTGTTCTGCGAACACCTACGATGAACTGCAGGGTACCAGTATAACCGAAATCGAAATCGAAGATGTCGTCATTGGTGTTCAGAGAAACCAGGTGATGAGCGTTTACAGTACCACCGAAGAATTCAAATGAATCATCCTGACCGTAAGCAGCTTCTACGTGGTGCAGTTCTGTACCGCTACCAACACCACCCAGGGTAAGGCTGTTCAGTTCATTACCGTCAACGATTGCAGCACCTGCGTACAGGATACGAACATAACGGAAGATACCAGAAGATTCAGTGTTGAATGTAGTGCTGGCGCTACCATAACCAACGTTAACACCAGCTGGTAATGATGGCAGATTAATACCTTCGATCACTGGATCTGAGCCTAACTGGTTCTGGTTAGTCTGAGCACGACCCAGGATAACGATACCACCCCAGTCACCTACGGCAGGAGTTGCTTCCGCAGAAGTGAAAATGATTGGATTTGCAGAATCACCCAGTGCTGCGATAGTAGCACCACGTGTTACAACCAGTGCAGAAGCTTCAGCAGGAGTAGCTTTTTTAACGCCACGGATCTGCGCACCTGCATTGATAGTAATTTTACCCAGACTGTCTACATAACATTTGCCATCCAGGAAATAAGTTCCGTTTGCCTGAAGAACATACTCGTCTCCCGCTGGAATAACATTAGGCAATGTAGAGCCTGAAGGCAAGTTAACAACAGCGGCGTTTACGGACTTAGGAGCTGTGTCTTGTGCGTCTTTCTTACATGCACCGAAAGCGAGCAGTGATAAAGCTCCGGCTGCAATCATGAATTTTTTCATGGTTAATCCTTTAGGGTTTTAATAATTGTTGTATGTTGATGCTTGAACATTAGAAATTGTATGTAACATTTAAACTCAGATTCCTGCCTTTGAACCATTTATGGTAAACAAAATCCAGGTCCTTGTTGAAAGATGTTCCCTTCGGATCGTGATTGGAGTTTGGATTACTCGCCTGATCCGCTACTGAATCAAAAACAAACTGACCACCGCCGATCTCTGTTGGAGCCGTTGCTTTTACGTTCTGATATATTATGAAGTCCTGCTGCAACAGATCACTGATATTAAATCTGATCTGCATTTTTTTCTTCAGTAACGATGCACTTAACTGCAGATCGATCACATCACGTGCATTTTCATACTGGTCCTGCCATGGGTTAAACCCGGCGTTTAATATTCTCTTTCCGAAACGGTTATATACCACGTTCACACCGATAATGTCACCGAAATAACCCAGTCCGCCGTTTATTACATATGGAGAAAGACCCTGTAACGGACGGTCGCGCTTACCGGCAGGCGCCTGCCCGGGAGCAGCTCCGGCATCTGCAGCTGCTTTCAACAGTGCATCAGGGCTATACTCTACATTCGCCTTCATCCAGGAACCGTTTCCGCTGATATATACTTTCTTCAACCATTCAGCAGAAGTAGCTACAAACCCAAGGGATTTTCTGAAGTCAACTTCGATTCCTCTGTTGGTTGACTTCTCAAGGTTGAAATAGAATAAGCTTATTTGTCCGCCGCCATTTGAAGCCACTACCTCTACCGGACTATCAAATCGTTTATAGAAAGCAGACACAGAAATAATTTCTCCCGGACCTGGATAATACTCATACCTGATATCCATGTTGGTGATCTTCGCGTCCTTTAAACTGGTGGCTCCCCTGTAGGTGCTTCTGTCCCTGAAGTCATAGTAAATAAACGGTGCTCTTTCACGGAAGTCGGCCCTGGCCAGCGTTCTGGAATATGCCAACCTTACATTCATCGTCTGAGTCAGATTATAGATCAGATTAAACGATGGCAACCAGTCAGTTTTACGGTATTTCACCAGCGTATCAACCGGCATACCCGTGGCTTTATTATAAGAGATGCCATTCACGTCCATCGCGTTGTTTTCCATGCGCACACCACCAATGAAGCGGAAATCTTTCAGGAAATTTATATCTGCCATCATGTAAGCAGCATGCAATTTCTGATCGCCGTTATAGTCCTCGCCATCATCACCTGCACTGATCGAAGCAAACTGGTAAGTGAGATATCCCGGTTTTAATAATGTCTGTAACTGATAATCAGGCACACCAAACACCGCCTTGTTAATGGAATCTTTATTCCCTTTTGGATCGTATAACATCCTTAATGCGGATGATTTAAAGTCTGCTTTCCGGAACGCGCCGGCATAACCCACCTTGATCAACTGGTTAGCGTCCCCCACTTTGAATGGAACAGAGAAATTCGCAGCTACATTCTTTCTCTTTTCCTCAAGAGCAGAATTGAAGATCGTATTACCCCTGTTGATAAAACCAGTAGCATCAGTTAATACATATTGATAGTATCCTTTAGGACCATCTGCCTGATAACCCAGTGCCGCGCGTGTATCTGGCTGGTCTCTATGTACGTTTATATAGTCGGCAGACCAATCAAATTTCAGATGCTTATGCAGCAGATGCTCGCCTTCCAGTCTGCTCTGCCACAACTCACTGATCAGCACCATATCTGAATAGTACAATACATCGTCGCCATCCTCTTTGGTGGTCAGCCTGTAGTTGAACTCCTTTCCATAATTAGTAGCAGATTCATGACTGAATCTTCTGTTATAAAGATTCTTCAACACCACTTTATGCCCTTTGGTCTGGAAGCCGATATTCGCGACCGCTCCAATAGCAGTGTTGAAATTGTATGTATTGGCATTATCGTAGTAATAATAGGAAGGTTGATAACGCTTATCATCCACCACACTTTCCTCATGCCTGTAAGTACCTGCTAATGTAATACCCAACGAAGTAGCGTCTCTTAGTTTGATCTTTCTCCCAATCGTTAACTGGTAGTTCTGCACCGGAGAATAACCGTACTTGTGCAATCCCCAATTGTTCGGAATACGGCTATTCATGTTGCTGGTCTTCACATTATCTCCTGCTGCCGCTGCTCTCCTGTAGTCGTCGCGCGACCAGTCTTTTTCCCACCAGGTACGTCTGCCATCATCTGCTGCCAGATATTCCTTGTCGCCTCTTTCAGTTGAATACATTGACTTGCCGGTACTGTTCGTATTCAATCCGCTTCCTATGGTAACAGAAGCGAAATTCTGTGAGGGAATATCCTTCGTATTGATCTGTACTAATCCACCCGCAAACTCTGCCGGCATATCAGGCGTAGCCGTTTTATTGATCACCACATTATCAATAAGGCTGCTCGGCATTACATCAAAAGAGAAGTTCCTTCTATTAGGTTCCGTACTTGGCAGGTTAGCGCCGTTCAGCATAACATTGTTGTAACGCTCACTCAGACCGCGTACCGTTACGAATTTGTCTTCCTGTACTGTCAAGCCACTGATACGCTTTAATACCTGCGCAGCATTGTTGTCAGGAGTAGCCCTGATCTGCTCAGCACTGATACCGTCTGATACTGCAGCATTATTCTTTTGTATTGCATACAAACCTTCTACAGATGCCTTCTGATAGTTGGCAGTTACCACTACTTCTTTTAACGCAGAAGAAGATGGCTGCAAAACAATATTCAATGGCGTCAGTTTCTTTTCTGTTACTATTACATCCGTTATTCTTTTCGTATTGTATGATATGAAACTGAATTCAAGTGTGTATTTGCCCGGTTCCAGCTCCAGATCGTAATTTCCATCCACCTGCGTCACGGTACCTTTACCATTGCTCACCTTCACAGTTACGCCAGGCAACATTTCATTTTTATTATTGACTACTTTTCCACCGATATGGCCAGTTACTACCTGTGCAGGTTTCTCCTGTACCCCTTTCCTGATCATAATCTTATTGTCACTGAAAACTATATCGAGCGGTGCCCGTTCATCCAGCCATTGTAATACATCAGAGAGTTTGTTCACCTGTGCATTCATTGGCTTCACATGGCATTTCTGTAAATATTCTGGATCATAAACAAAAGTGTAACCGGTCTGTTTCTGCAATGCACTTACAATATCAGCAACAGAAGTTACCCCTGCCTTTAATTGTACCTTTTCATTCAATTCAGTATAGAGCTGTGCTGCCAGTACTTCTGATTGTCCGCATATTAATATGCACAGTTGCAGCAGCATAGCAATAGGCATAAATGTCCCCTTACAAAATCTGTACGTCGATTTTTGCATGTTTTTAAATCCAATTTTTATTTAAGAATGCCGTCGTGGTAAACTCGTATATAGGTTTCCTTATTTTTTCTTTATGATGTAATTGTTGCTGTTTACCTGATGTGTGCTCGTAAATTTATGCACATACCCCAGCGTCTCCAGGATGCTGCTGACTGACTGATTCGCATTAAAGTTGCCAGATATTTTTTTTCCGGCAAGCTTATCATCCACCAAAGTGATCCTGCATTTATAGCGGCTCTCCAGCAATGCAAAGGCGTCAGCCAATGTGGTATGATCGAATATGATCTTATAGTTCTTCCAGCCAAGTGTGGTTTTAGCGTTGAATGCTTTAGGCACATCCGGCTGCCGGCCATCCCTGTATTCCAGCATCTGACCTGGCTCCAGCACGTAACGGAAAGATGCTCCTTTTAACGTGTCACTTACTGCTACCCTTCCTTCCACCAGACTTACCTGTATTGCTCCATCTGCTTTATTGGCCGTAGCAATGTTGAAAGCTGTACCCAATGCCGTTGTTGTTATCCCTGACGTGTGCACCTTGAAAGGGAATTCTGCCTGCTTTCCAACCTCAAAATATGCCTCACCGTTTAACCATAATTCCCGGTTACTAATGCTATAGCTTTTGTTATAAATAATAGTAGCATAAGCATTCATCCAAATTCTGGAACCGTCCGCCATATGCACCAGACGTATAGTATTGGAGTTATTATAAATAGTATCAGACAGTACAGCTACTTTTAATTCTCTGCGCTGACGCGGATATTGCCACAACCAGGCCAGTACGCTTAATACCACAATTACCGCTGCAGCAATGCTGTATCCCGGATGAACAATTCTTTTCAAAAAAGGGCCTTTATCAGTCTCCTTATTTGTTGATGCTACTTCCGTCAGCTCACTTATCTGCATGAAATAAGCTTCTGCCTCAGGCGTTTCCTCCTGGTCCAGATAGGCCTCCACTATTTCAACCTCTTCATCCGTACAAAGACCTTTAAAGTATTTTTCCAGTAATTGTGAACTTATCTTCATTTTAGCAGAAATCTCAAAGGCCGGTTTATTTTGTTTTATGACCTGATACAATAAGAGTACGATTACCAGAGATGGTTGTCCTAATCAAAAAACGGAGTTCATAATTCCTTAACATTTAGGGCTGGGAGCGGTCTTAGCCTATGCCTGGCAACTTCCGTTCAACAGCTTGCCGGCGCAAATTTCCAGGGGCGCACTGACCGGGTAATGTGCGGTATGGGCCAACAGGAGTGTTCGATACATCCGTAACCGTGCCCGGCTTACCTTCCGCGCACAAAAAAAGCGTATGGTAGATACCATACGCTTGTTGTTAAGATTGTCATGTGAATGTTCGAGAATGCAAATCGTGTAGGCTTTTAATGGTCATTATGGGGCTCAGAGATTTTGTTCAAATCATCTTCACTCCCACCCAATGAGAAATAATTGCCTTTATAAATATCTTTATTGAATAATGTTTTTGATGTTGTTTGTTGTCGGCATATAGTCTTCTAATGTTAACTTTCGTTTTCAGTACGTGCTACCTATCTTCAAACAATGTTGTTAAATATTTATTCATACATGCATCATTTAATGAATGTTTGAACATCTATTCTTTCCTTTCTACTCCTGTATTCTTGCGGGCTTCCACCTTAGTGAAATATGATAGGTTCCCTCCCCTTCTATTCATTGCTCTTTGGAAAAGCAATGCTCTTTGTTGACAAAGGGTTTTCTATTCATACGTGTCGTTGCGTCAAGGGTTACACACAAATCAATCCTCTAGTTCCGGAAGTCTTCATGCAAATTACATCAATTCACTGAAAGTTCCACAGCAGTCGGATAAATTTTCAACCGTTTTACATACAACTTTTGTGTCAAACCCGCATTATTAGTTATCCATTTTAGCTTTCCCGCACTTCTTAAGCTGTTTTTTGTGTCTTCATGGCCAGATAATACAGCGGGAAACCAATAACGATGATCAATAATCCGGATAAAGCATAGCCGCTCTCAAAACGAAGTAACAATAACGCGAGTACGGATGCTACCACAATATACGCCATTGGTAATACAGGATAGCCAAATGCTTTATACGGACGTGGAATATCCGGACGCTTGCTGCGTAACACAAAGATACCAGCAATTGTGATAACATAAAAAATTAGTACGCCAAAAATTACCATTACAAGTAAATCATTGTATTTACCTGTCAGGCATAACAATGATGCCCACACGCATTGTATCCATAACCCGTTGGCAGGCACGTTGTTTTCATTGAGCTCAGCTGCTTTTTTAAAGAACAGCCCGTCCTCAGCCATTGTATAATAAATACGGGCTCCAGATAAGATCAGGCCATTATTACATCCGAATGTAGACACCATGATCATTACTGCAATCACGAGCGAACCACTTCCACCAAAGATCTGCTCGGCTGCCACAACGGCTACACGATCTTTAGCTGCAAAAGCGATATCATGCATTGGCAGCACCGCCAGATACATCAGGTTGGCACTTACATATACGATGGTCACCAGCAGCGTACCCAGGAATAACGCACGTCCAATATTCTTCTGCGGATTTTTGATCTCAGCTGCAATGAAAGTAATATTGTTCCAGGCATCACTGCTGAACAACGATCCCTTCATGGAAATAGCAATCGCACCACATAAAGCAAGCCCGGACAATACAGATGTAACCACCTGGCCATCTACCTGCGTCAGGCTTACCGCTTCCCAGGCATTTGTCCAGTTTGCATTCCATACTTCCTGCTTGGCACCCAAGAGGAATCCGAATATGATCAGGCCGAACAAAGACAACAGTTTTGCCAGCGTAAACACTGTCTGGATAATTTTGCCGCTCTTAATACCACGTGTATTGATCCAGGTAAGCAATATAATAGAAATGATAGCGACGATCTGCGCTGCCGACACCTTTACAAAACCTGCATTCAGCAATATGTTTTCCTCACTGAAAGCCGGAATGAGATAAGAGGAAAACTTGGCAAACGCCACTGCTACTGCTGCAATAGTTCCCGTCTGTATCACACTGAACTGCGTCCAGCCGAACAGAAAGGCTACCAATGGATTATAAGCTTCACGCAGGTAAACATACTGTCCGCCTGCCTTTGGGTACATACCAGACAACTCACCATAACTCACCGCCGCGATAATCGTAACGATACCGCCCAATACCCACATTAATGTTAACCAACCCGCAGAACCCACATTACGGGCTATTTCTGCAGATACAAGGAATACACCGGATCCTATCATGGAACCGGCTACGATCATGGTTGCGTCCAGTAAACTTAAACTGGGGCGGAAAGCTGTGTTGTGGTTTTCCATATGTTCTGTGTGTCTATATGATTAAAAAAATCCCGTCTCGGTAATGTTTACGAGACGGGATTCCAATTTATAATTATTTTTCAAACGTTTTTGCTATAGCAACTATTATTTTTTCTCGGTAGTTGATGCATTTGCTTCGTTCAGCCCCTTAATCACTTCATTTGTAATATCATACTTCTCATCCTTGTACAAAACATTGCTGGCTCCTGTACGGTAAGAAAGAATATAGGCATAACGTTTATCACTGTTATACTTGGCCAGGAAATCGTTCAGTCTTTTCTGCAGTTCTTCGTTAAACTTGTTTTCCTGTTCTGCATACTGGGAACGCATGTTCTGCGCCTTGCCTTCCAGCTGCTGCTGTTTGTTATATAAAGCACGCTGAGTTGCCTCTCCCTCTGCCTGCGTCATACTCTGAGCTCTGCGTTGAAAATCAGCAGCTTCGTTCTGTAATGCGCGTACATTGGCCTGCAGTTCATTGTCTATCGCCTGCTGTTTCTTCTCTAACTCAGCCTTTTTTTCCTTGAAATAATCATAATGAGCTTCAACGGTATCGATATCCACATATGCAATGATAAAGCCGTTATTAGATGCAGCACTGCCGTCCTTGGCAGCAGCTGCCGGACTATTGTTCCCCTGTTTGTTACTCTGTTGGCAAGCAATAAATGTTCCGGCTGTCAGTACCGCTAGTAATCCGCTTTTCACAAGTTGTTTAGTAGTGCGCATGTTGTTAGGTGGATTTTTTAATCTCCTTAAATACATTTTTAAAATTGAACGGCTAAAATAAGGTTTTTAGATGATTATACTTAGTCCCCGGCTTTCTTAACAACACTTTCACATATAGATTTTTTCCCTGCTCCGGAAGCCGCCTTAATGCGCGAATGTCGCCAGTTTGAAGGAATCTGCCTTCAGAGCATTCCCGTAACCAATAATAGTATACTGCTTCTGGTCCTGTATCTCATAATTACGGCTGTTAGCGCCCATCAGGCTCAGGGAAGAGTCAGCATAACGAACATCTACATTACGTGTCCCTACCGGCACCTCCAGGAAATCAGTAGATGCCTGGTAGCTCTGACGCCGGAAATTCCGCACACCATCCACATAGAAGTCCAGCGTCAGCCTGGTAGCTGCATTGACATAGGTATCACTCAGGTTAATAAACCTCACCTTACCAAAATTGGGTTTCGATGGCGCCAGGTTATCTTCCACCAGCAGCAGCTGCAGCGTTCTGCTGTTATTCTGGGACAGGAATACAGAATAATAATGCCCGTTCCGTAAGCTGACCTCTCCGCCGCCTATCGGTGTGGTATGGTTTCCAGCACGATAGATCAGCAACGTATAACGCTTTGCCTGGAATGCATGATAGCCTGTACTCTCTCCATACCCCAGCCCTGTGCCGATGCTGGCAGTATCTATCGTCACATCAAATTCCTGGTTAGGCACCGCAGTAAAAAAATTAATGCTGGAACTGGTCTCCGGTATAGAGCTGTCACTGTCTTTACTGCAGGCCATGACACCCGCTACTATTAATAACAATACTAAATAAAGCCCTTGCTTCATAACAATCGTCCGGTAGTTTAATTGACGGAAAGTTACAGGTAAAAAAAATGTCCCGGCACTACGCACGGGACATTTTTTTTATACATGAGTGTATCTCTTCTATTCTTCTTCGTCAAACTGGAATACTTCTTTGGAAGACGCCAGGATATCATATTCTTCTTTGGATCCTACGATCATGTTTTCGAACTCACGCAGACCAGTACCTGCAGGTATCAGGTGACCGGTAATTACGTTCTCTTTCAGGCCGAGCATGTCATCTGTTTTACCGTTGATGGCTGCAGAAGACAGTACTTTGGTTGTTTCCTGGAAGGACGCTGCAGAGATCCAGCTGTGAGTACCCAGGGATGCCTTGGTAATACCTTGTAACAGCGGGCTGGAGGTAGCCGGTTTTGCATCACGGAATTCCACCAGTTTCTTATCTGCACGGCGCAGCAGGGAGTTCTCTTCCCTTACCTGACGCAGGGTAACGATCTGACCAGCTTTCAGCACGGTAGAATCACCCGCTTCGGTAACCACCTTCTTATCGAAGATGTTGTCGTTTTCTTCAAAGAATTCAAATTTATCGGTAGTGTCACCTTCCAGGAAGCGGGTATCGCCCGGATCCTCGATGTTCACTTTACGCATCATCTGACGTACGATCACCTCAATGTGCTTGTCGTTGATCTTCACACCCTGTAAACGGTATACCTCCTGTATCTCATTTACCAGGTATTCCTGAACAGCAAACGGTCCTTTGATGGACAGGATGTCTGCAGGAGTGATGGAACCATCAGACAGCGCTGTACCTGCTTTCACGAAGTCACCGTCCTGTACCAGGATGTGACGGGTCAATGGCACCAGGTATTTCTTGATATGACCTTCACGGCTTTCGATGATGATCTCACGGTTACCACGTTTGATGTTACCGAAAGCTACCACACCATCAATCTCAGATACGATGGCAGGATTGCTTGGGTTACGTGCTTCAAACAGTTCAGTTACACGTGGCAGACCACCCGTGATGTCGCGCAGTTTACCAAGTACGCGAGGGATCTTAACGATAACCTGACCAGCTCTTACTGCTTCCCCTTCTTCAATTACGATGTGGGAACCAACCGGCAGGTTGTAAGATTTCACCTCTTTATTACCGTCTACGAAGATAGACGGGATCTTGTTCTTGTCTTTTGTTTCAATTACCACTTTCTCACGGTGACCAGTCTGCTCGTCAGCCTCTTCACGGAAGGTGATACCTTCGATGATGCTGTCGAAACGGATGTTACCTGCGATCTCAGATACGATAACGGCGTTGTACGGGTCCCACGTACAGATCATGTCACCTTTGGCAACTTTCTGTCCGTCTTTCACCAGCAGGGTAGAACCGTACGGAATGTTGTTGGTGATCAGCAGCCTGTCGTTCTTCACGTCCATGATACGTAATTCACCGGTACGGCCAATTACCACCTGCACTTTCTCACCTTCGTTGTTTTCGTATGTAGTGGTACGCAGACCGTCGAACTGGATAGTACCGTCGAATTTAGCCTGTAAGCCGGTATCCACGGAAGTAGAACCAGCCACACCACCCACGTGGAAGGTACGCAGTGTCAGCTGTGTACCAGGCTCACCGATGGACTGTGCGGCAATGATACCTACAGCATCACCACGCTGGGTCACATAACCGGTAGCGAGGTTCTTACCGTAACATTTCACACACACTCCTCTGCGGCTTTCGCAGGTCAGTACGGAACGGATTTCTACAGTGTCGATAGCGCTGTTCTCAATACGGTGAGCGATATCTTCAGTGATCAGGCTACCTGCTTCAACGATCAGTTCCTCTGTATGAGGATCGAATACATCGTGCAGGGAAGTACGGCCAAGGATACGGTCGTACAGTGGCTCAACCACCTCTTCGTTATCTTTCAGTGCAGAAGTCGCAATACCACGCAGGGTACCACAGTCTTCTTCATTAATTACCACATCCTGTGCTACGTCCACCAGACGACGGGTCAGGTAACCCGCATCCGCCGTTTTCAGCGCCGTATCCGCAAGACCCTTACGGGCACCGTGCGTAGAGATGAAGTATTCCAATACGTTCAGACCATCCTTAAAGTTAGACAGGATCGGGTTCTCAATGATCTCAGAACCGGTAGATCCACTCTTACGCGGTTTAGCCATCAGACCCCTTAAACCAGCCAGCTGTTTGATCTGCTGTTTGGAACCACGCGCACCGGAATCAAGCATCATGTACACAGAGTTGAAGCCCTGTTTGTCATTCGCCAGCTCACGGATCAGCGTTTCAGTTACTTTGGTGTCCACACGTGACCAGATATCGATGATCTGGTTATAACGTTCGTTATTCGTGATCAGACCCATGTTATAGTTATCCCATACCTCATCCACTTCGCTGGAAGCACCGTCAATCATGTGCTGTTTCACTTCCGGAATGATCAGGTCATTGATATTGAAGGACAATCCACCACGGAATGCGGTACGGAAACCAAGCTGCTTGATATCATCCAGGAACTTCGCAGTCTTAGGGATATCAGTATACTTGATGATGTCACCGATGATTTCACGCAGGGATTTTTTAGTCAGCAGTGCGTTCACATAACCAGCCTCTTTTGGAACGTGCTGGTTGAAGATCACACGGCCTACAGTTGTTTCGATCAGCTTAGTTTCCAGCTCGCCTTTCTCATTACGTACAGTCGCTCTTACGCGGATGTTCGCATGCAGGTTCACTCTCTGCTCGTTGTAAGCGATGATCACCTCTTCTGCAGAATAGAAAGCCTTACCTTCTCCTTCTACTTTTTCAGTAGGAGTAGATTTCTTGCCTTTGGTGATGTAGTACAGACCCAATACCATGTCCTGTGAAGGCAGGGTGATAGGCGTACCGTTCTGCGGGTTGAGGATGTTGTGTGATGACAGCATCAGTAACTGTGCTTCCAGTATCGCAGCATTGCTGAGCGGTACGTGCACGGCCATCTGGTCACCGTCAAAGTCGGCGTTGAACGCAGAACACACCAGCGGGTGGAGCTGGATCGCTTTACCTTCCACCAGTTTAGGCTGGAACGCCTGTATGGACAAACGGTGCAGGGTCGGAGCACGGTTTAACATTACAGGATGTCCTTTCAGTACATTCTCCAGGATATCCCAAACCACTGCTTCTTTTCTGTCTACCAGCTTCTTCGCTGATTTTACCGTTTTAACGATACCTCTTTCTATCAGTTTACGGATGATGAACGGTTTGAACAGCTCAGCCGCCATATCCTTAGGCAAACCACACTCGTGCAGTTTCAGCTCAGGACCTACCACGATAACGGAACGACCAGAATAGTCAACACGTTTACCCAACAGGTTCTGACGGAAACGACCTTGTTTACCTTTCAGTACGTCAGACAGGGATTTCAGTGCACGTCCGCCTTCTGCTTTCACCGCATTTGATTTACGGGAGTTATCGAAGAGGGAGTCAACTGCTTCCTGCAGCATACGTTTTTCGTTACGTAAGATCACCTCTGGCGCCTTGATCTCGATCAGACGTTTCAGACGGTTGTTACGGATAATTACCCTGCGATACAGGTCGTTCAGGTCAGAAGACGCGAAACGGCCACCATCCAATGGAACTAACGGACGCAGTTCCGGTGGTACTACAGGAATATATTGCATTACCATCCACTCAGGACGGTTTTCTACACGACCATTTGCTTCACGGAAAGCTTCCACCACGCTCAGACGTTTCAGGGCTTCTGCCTTACGTTGCTGGCTGGTTTCAGTTGCCGCCTGGTTACGCAGCTGGTAAGAAAGGCTATCCAGATCAATTCTGGCCAACATCATTTCTACCGCTTCAGCACCCATCTTGGCGATGAACTTGTTTGGATCCTCGTCAGGCAACAGCTGGTTGTCTTTCGGCAGGGTATCCAGTATGTCGAGATATTCTTCTTCTGTCAGCAGGTCGCCGTAGTTCAGGCCTTTCTCCTGTTTAGCGCCAGCCTGTATGATCACGTACCTTTCGTAGTAAACGATGGTTTCGAGTTTTTTAGAACTCATACCCAGCAGGTAACCGATCTTATTAGGTAATGATTTAAAGTACCAGATGTGTACTACAGGCACAACCAGGCGGATGTGACCCATTCTTTCACGACGTACCTTTTTCTCAGTTACTTCCACACCGCAACGGTCACACACTATACCCTTGTAACGGATACGTTTGTATTTTCCGCAATAGCACTCATAGTCCTTTACGGGGCCGAAGATCCTTTCACAGAATAAACCATCACGCTCCGGCTTGTAAGTACGGTAGTTGATGGTTTCCGGCTTCAGCACTTCCCCATATGAGCGCTCCAGGATGGAATCCGGAGAAGCCAGACTAATGGTAATGCTGCTAAAGTTTGATTTAGGACGATTTTCTTTCTTGATGGCCATTGTATGTTGTTTAAAGAAAATTCACATGTTATTCAGTCCGCGGGCATAGACAGCGTCCATGGAGACCGTGTCTGATTATCTAAAGCCTAAGGCCCATAGTCTAAAGCGGTTGCTTAAGACTATGGACCATCAACTTATGGACTAATTATTAATCAAATTTCAAATCCAGACCCAGACCGCGGAGCTCATGTATCAATACATTGAATGATTCCGGTACGCCTGCTTTTGGTATGTTATCGCCTTTAACGATAGACTCATATGCTTTGGCACGGCCTACAATGTCATCAGACTTAATGGTTAACAGCTCCTGCAGGATGTTGGATGCACCATATGCTTCCAGTGCCCACACCTCCATCTCACCAAAACGCTGACCACCGAACTGCGCCTTACCACCCAACGGCTGTTGTGTAATGAGACTGTATGGTCCGATAGAACGGGCGTGCATCTTGTCATCAACCATGTGGCTCAGTTTGAGCATGTAGATAACACCCACAGTGGCTTTCTGGTGGAAACGCTCACCGGTTTCGCCATCGTACAGGTAAGTATGGCCGAAGCTTGGCAGACCTGCTTCGTTGATATATTTGGCAATTTCCTCAGTGGTAGCACCATCAAAGATCGGCGTTGCAAACTTCACTCCGAGTTTCAGACCAGCCCAACCCAGTACTGTTTCGTAGATCTGTCCAAGGTTCATACGGGAAGGTACGCCCAATGGGTTCAATACGATATCTACCGGTGTGCCGTCTTCCAGGAATGGCATGTCTTCATCACGTACGATCTTCGCAACAATACCCTTGTTACCGTGACGTCCCGCCATCTTATCACCCACTTTCAGCTTACGTTTGCTGGCCAGGTAAACCTTCGCCAGTTTCAGTACGCCCGCTGGCAGCTCATCACCAATTGAAATGTTGAACTTCTCACGTTTGTAACGTCCCAGTTCCTCATTGTACTTGATGTTATAGTTGTGCAGCAGTGTGTTGATCTGATCGTTGGTCACCTCGTCGGTGGTCCAGCCGAGCGGATTCACGTTCTGGAAGTCTATGTTAGCCAGGTTCTTGGAAGAGAACTTAGAGCCTTTGGAGATCAATACTTCACCGTAAGTGTTGGTGATACCCTGAGAGGTTTTATCCTTCAGCAGTGTCAGCAACTTACTCATCAGCACTTCCAGCAGGTCTTCTTCGTTCTTCTGGTGTACTTTTTCCAGTTTCTCCAGCGCCGCTTTTTCACGCGTCTTGGAGTTCTTATCTTTCTTGGCGCGGCTGAACAGTTTCTTGTCAATTACCACACCTTCTGTGCTTGGAGGCGCCTTCAGGGAAGCGTCTTTCGCATCAGAAGCCTTGTCACCGAAGATCGCACGCAGCAGTTTTTCTTCAGGAGAAGGATCAGATTCACCACGTGGAGTGATCTTACCGATCAGGATATCTCCCTCCTTAATGTGCGCACCAACACGGATGATACCGTTCTGGTCCAGATCTTTGGTAGCTTCTTCACTTACGTTCGGAATATCCGGGGTCAGTTCTTCCTCACCCAGTTTCGTATCACGTACTTCCAGCTCGTACTCATCGATGTGGATGGAAGTGAAGAGGTCTTCACGGCCCACACGCTCAGAGATTACGATCGCATCCTCAAAGTTGTAACCTTTCCATGGCATGAACGCCACTTTCATGTTACGGCCCAGCGCCAGTTCACCACCACGGGTAGCATAACCTTCTGTAAGGAAGTCTCCTTCTACCAGCTGCTGTCCTTTCTTAACGGCAGGACGCAGGTTGATACAGGTGCTCTGGTTGGTTTTAACGAACTTGGTCAGCTGATATATCTTCAGGTCATCTTCAAATGACACGAGTTTCTGCATTTCATCACGCTCGTAACGAACATGAATTTCATTTGCATCCACGAATTCAACCACACCTTTACCTTCAGCGGTGATCTGCAGACGGGAGTCGCGCGCTGCTTTACCTTCCAGACCGGTACCTACGATAGGCACCTGCGGATTGATCAGCGGTACGGCCTGACGTTGCATGTTTGATCCCATCAAAGCACGGTTGGCGTCATCGTGTTCCAGGAACGGAATCAGGGAAGCGCTCAGACCCACGATCTGGTTCGGAGCAACGTCCATGTATTCAACTTCACCTTTATCGAGGATCGGGAAGTCACCGGTTTCACGGGATTTCACCTTGTCGTTAACAAAGTGGCCGCCTTCATCCAGTGGTGCGTTTGCCTGTGCGATCTTTACAGAATCTTCTTCTTCAGCGCTCAGGAACTGCACTTTATCCATGTCAACTTTACCATCATTCACCTTACGGTAAGGCGTTTCGATAAAGCCCATGTCGTTCACTTTTGCGTGTACGCACAGTGTGGAGATCAGACCGATGTTCGGACCTTCCGGTGTTTCAATGGTACAGAGACGGCCATAGTGGCTATAGTGTACGTCACGCACCTCGAAACCTGCTCTTTCACGGCTAAGACCACCGGGTCCGAGTGCAGAGATACGACGCTTGTGCGTGATCTCAGACAGCGGGTTCGTCTGATCCAGGAACTGGCTCAGCTGGCTGGTACCGAAGAAGGAGTTGATTACGGAAGACAGTGTCCTTGCATTGATCAGGTCCACCGGTGTGAATACCTCATTGTCACGAACGTTCATTCTCTCACGGATGGTACGGGCCATACGGGCCAGACCAACACCAAACTGCGCATATAACTGTTCGCCCACGGTACGCACCCTACGGTTGCTCAGGTGATCGATATCATCGATCTCCGCTTTACTGTTGGTGAGCTGTACCAGGTATTTAATGATCGCGATGATATCTTCTTTGGTCAGCACTTTCATGTTCAGCGGTGTAGGCAGACCCAGTTTCCTGTTGATCTTGTAACGGCCTACATCTCCGAGGTCATAACGCTTGTCAGAGAAGAATAATTTATCGATGATACCCCTTGCTGTTTCATCATCCGGCGCATCGGCACCACGCAACTGGCGGTAGATGTGCTGAACTGCTTCCAGCTCGGAGTTGGATGTATCTTTATTTAAAGTATTGTAAATGATAGAGAAGTCGCCGCTCACCTCTTCTTTCTGCACAAACACGCTCTTCACGCCCATATCCACGATCGTCTCGATATTCGCTTCGTCCAGGATACTGTCACGCTCCAGCATGATCTCATTACGCTCGATGCTCACTACTTCACCGGTATCTTCATCCACGAAATCTTCTACCCAGCTTCTGAGTACGCGTGCACCCAGTTTCTTACCGGCATATTTTTCCAGGCTCTTCTTGTCTGCTTTTACTTCGTCAGCCATTCCAAAGAGCTGCAGAATGTCCTTGTCTGTTTCGTAGCCGATCGCACGCAGAAGGGTAGTTACAGGGAACTTCTTCTTACGGTCGATGTAAGCGTACATCACATTGTTAATGTCAGTTGCAAACTCCATCCACGCCCCTTTGAACGGAATCACCCTTGCAGAGTAGATTTTAGTACCGTTTGGATGTATGGACTGTCCGAAGAATACACCAGGAGAACGGTGGAGCTGAGATACTACCACGCGCTCTGCGCCGTTGATCACGAATGTACCTCTAGGGGTCATGTAGGGTATATTCCCGAGGAATACGTCCTGCACAATCGTCTGGAAGTCAACGTGCTCCTCATCGTTACAGCTCAGGCGTAATTTCGCCTTCAGCGGTACAGAATAGGTAAGCCCACGTTCAATACATTCCTCTATAGTATATCGCGGAGGGTCTACAAAGTAGTCCAGAAACTCCAGATTAAAGATGTTACGGGTATCTGTAATCGGGAAGTTCTCCTTAAATACTTTAAAAAGGCCTTCATTGTTACGTTTGTCTGGTGTGGTTTCTAACTGGAAGAAATCCTTGAAAGATTGGATTTGGATAGCCAACAGATCCGGTGTCTCAGTAACTTGTTTGATCTTTCCAAAATTTACTCTTTCGTTTGTTTGGGCTTTTTTTAGAGACATATTCGAAGTTAGCAGTTATATTAACTTATATAATATTGTGAAGTAAATCACAACATGAATCGGGGAAATTAAGACATCTTTGTCAAATACCCTCAAAAATTTCTGTCTTCTCTGTTGTGTCAAATCCACCGACCTGGTGATTCCCCCTTTTTGACGCTCCGAAAAGACACTTTCCCAAAGGGAAGAAGGCCAAAAGTGCCAGAAGCACTTTTGACCTTTATAAAGAGGTATCCTTTAAGCAAAGAATTACTGAATTTCAACTTCAGCACCAGCTTCTGTCAGCTTAGCCTTCAGATCTTCTGCCTCAGCTTTGGAAACGCCTTCTTTCAGTGATTTAGGCGCACCGTCTACCAGTTCCTTAGCTTCTTTCAGACCAAGACCGGTCAGATCTTTAACGATCTTCACTACGTTCAGTTTGCTAGCACCTGCATTTTTCAGGATAACGTTGAAGGCAGTTTTTTCTTCAGCAGCAGCAGCACCGCCACCACCATCAGCAGAAACTACAACTGCAGCAGCAGCTGGTTCGATACCATATTCAGATTTCAGGAAATCTGCCAGTTCTTGCACTTCCTTAACAGTTAAACCTACTAATTGTTCGGCTAAAGCTTTAACGTCTGCCATTGTATAATGTTTTTAAGAATTTTAAAGATTGTAATAATTTATATTGTGACTTGGAAGCCAGTGTTGTTTTGCGCGCCTGTCAAGGCATTCAGCCAATTACTCAGCTGCAGGTGCTTCTGCGCCGGCACCTTCTTTCTTAGCTTTCTCAAGCAAACCAGCGAGAACGCGTTTTGCAGGAGATTGCAACAGACCGATAACGTCTCCAATGAGTTCGTTCTTGGTCTTGATCTTAACCAGGGTAGCCAGTTGAGCGTCGCCAGTGTAGATTTCGTCACCTACGAAAGCTGCTTTCAGCTCTGGTTTTTCTGTTTTCTTGTTGTCCTTACGGAAAGAAGAGATGATCAGAGCCGGCTCTTTAGGGCTGTCAGAGAACATCAGGGCAGTAACGCCGTTCAGCGCGTCGAATACACCCGCATATTTCTCCTTATCCAGAGATTCCAGCGCCTTGCGGATCAGGGTGTTCTTAGCCACCTTCATTTCCACTTTCTTATCGAAACAAACCCTTCTCAGCGTGTTCACCTGCTCAACAGTCAGAGACTCGGTGTTGGTGATGTAGAAGTTGTTATATTGAGAGAACTTACCTTTCAGCAGTTCAATCGCTTCATTTTTTTGATCTTTGTTCATAGCTTTTTGTCAGTTTTTATTGATCCCTAATAACTCTTCCCTCCTTGCGGGGATTCTGTCATTCCAGATTTGATCAATTAGTTTTGAACAGATTTTGTGTCAACTGTGATGCTAGGGCTCATTGTGCTCGCCATAGACAGTCCTTTCAGGTAAGTACCTTTCGCTGTAGCTGGTTTCAGCTTGATGATAGCGTTGATCAACTCCTGAGAATTCTGTTCGATCTTGTCAGAAGCAAATGATACACGGCCAATTGAAGCGTGGATGATACCTGCTTTATCCACTTTGAAAGTAATCTTACCGCCTTTTACCTCGTTAACTGCAGCTGCCACATCATTGGTAACAGTACCAGTCTTAGGGTTCGGCATCAGGTTACGTGGACCCAGGATCTTACCCAGTTTACCGATCTTAGGCATCACAGCAGGAGTTGCTACGATAACGTCGATATCGGTCCAACCAGCTTCGATCTTCTGGATGTACTCGTCCAGACCAACATGATCAGCACCAGCTTCTTTTGCAGCAGCTTCTTTATCAGGAGTGCAAAGAACCAGTACACGTTTAGTTTTACCAGTACCGTGGGGAAGCGTTACGGAACCACGGATAGCCTGGTCTGCTTTCTTGGGATCTACGCCCAGACGGATATGTAAATCGACAGAGCTGTCGAATTTGGTGCAGTTAATGTCTTTTACAAGTGTGGAAGCTTCTTTCAGGCTGTAAACCTTGTTTTTGTCCACCTTTGTATCGGCTGCTTTTCTTTTCTTAGTTGCCATTTGCAAAATGTTTTAAAAAGTTAACCTGCTTTCAACAGGGTGACACAATTAATTCCAGGGAGCGTTACCATCTACTGTGATACCCATAGAACGGGCAGTACCAGCTACCATCTTCATGGCGCTTTCCTTGGTGAAACAGTTCAGGTCAGCCATTTTGTCCTGAGCTATTGCCTCAATCTGGGCCCAGGTAACTTTACCAACCTTGTTACGGTTAGGCTCTTTGGAACCACTCTGCAATTTGGCTGCTTCCAGCAGCTGTACAGCAGCAGGAGGCGTCTTAATTACGAAATCAAATGACTTGTCAGTGTAAACAGTCAGTAACACAGGTAATACCTTACCCATCTTATCCTGGGTACGGGCATTGAACTGCTTACAGAACTCCATGATGTTCACACCTTTAGAACCCAATGCGGGACCGATCGGAGGTGCAGGATTGGCCTGGCCGCCTTTCACCTGCAATTTCACGTACGTAGCGATCTCTTTTGCCATGTTATAAAGTTTAATTTGGTGAAAACGTCTCGCCTCAGACGAGACTCCCAAAACTAAAAGGAGAAAATTTACTTACTAAAAAGAGAAAATTTACCTTTTAAAGGGGATGCAAAGGTAAATAATAATGAATTAAATCTCAAAAAGAATTTGCTTTCGGGCATTCTTTTTGCTATTATAATCAGTTCGGGTCGAAAATTTTACAATTCTATTGCAAAAGTATTTTATCTTAACCCAGCAGTAAAAACTTTCCGGGCATAATTATGTCTGTATGGTCGACGACAAATCTAATTTAATTTAATGGAATTCCCATCCAGGTCGTCTTATAAAATAAAGATTTTCTGAACATCTTCCCCGTCCTGATATATTTGTCCACAAACGCCTGCTCCTCATTCAAACGCTTCTCCAACGAACTTAATGACTCCTCCAGCTCACTGATATTGCCCCTGATCGTCCCCTCATTCCGGTTTAATCCTGCCAGGCCCTTCCTGCTCTCCGCCAGCTTCCGCCCTATCGCTTCTACCATTTCCCTGATCGCACTGTCCGGCTTCGAAGGCTTAAACTGGTTGTTCTTGAACTGCACATATTCATTGAACAGGTTCACAGCCCGGTTATATTGATTACTGCTCCTGTTAAAATCATCTATAGCCCTGTTCGCCGCCGCTATCTGCCTGTTCTCTGCTATGTATTTCACCAGGCTCTTATAATATCCCAGCTCATGGCTGATCAGCTGGTTGGTCACCCCGTACCCTTCTATCCTGTTGATGACCAGCTGGTATTTCAGCAGATCGTCTTTCATCGTTTCGTAAGCAACCACCGAATCTTTATAATTAAATACAGCACGCGCTGCCGCTGCTTTTACATTATTGTCCCGGAACTCTTCATGCCTGTAAGGATGCTCCAGCAACTGCCATAAAGGATCAAAAGGCATATGTGTTGTCACAAAAGCTGACGGCGCCACCAGGAAATAACTATCTACCGGCTTCCTCACAAACTTATTATTGTTCACCACACCCGCTCCCCAGGTCGGATCCGTCATATACCAGGTATCATCCACCTGTACAGCAATCCAGGCATGACTGGCATTATCGATCTTACCGTACGTTTTAGTATACCCGCCTATCAGATGTACCGGAATACCGGCCTCTTTACAAACCAGGTAATATAAATTCGCGTAACCCTGACAAACTCCGATCCTCGTCCTTAACGTCTTCTGCGCCGCATCCAGGGTGTCTTTGTAATAGTCCGGACTATACATATTGGCCACATCATAGCCCACATTCCACACCAACCAGCTGTACAACTGGCGGACAAACTCTTTCTTCGATGTGGTATGCGCCGATAAATAATGGCTCAGGGTAGCCGGTGTAGCCAGGTCTGCCTCCGGTATTACCGGGGCCGCTGGTACCGGGCGTTCGGTACTGATTCTTTCCTTAGGCTGGGCATATGATAATGATGCAGAAAATAACGTGATGACAGTTAACAATATAAAAACAATCCTCATATGTATAGCGAATATGTTCGCAAAATTAGTGAATATCAACCAACTTATGCTTCCGGTTAACCCAACCTTCTCTGTTTTCAAACGTTATTGATTACAACAAAACTCCACCAATTATGCGATGTCTATTGTTATTTTCAGCCTCAGTCCTCATCTCACTTTTATCGCTCAGCACCAGCTCGCGGGCGCAGAACCAGTCTGACGAACACAAAGCCTGGATGGAATATATGACACCAGGTGCTGTTCACCAGATGCTTGCCAAATGCGACGGCGAATGGAGCTTTGATATGACGATGTGGATGAAACCAGATGCCCCTCCGACCACGTCTACGGGCACTACCGTCAACAGGATGATCCTGGGCGGCCGTTACCAGGAATCTCTCCACAAGGGCACTTTTATGGGAATGCCTTTCGAAGGTCGTGGCCTGCTCGCTTATGACAATGCCAAGAAAATATTCCAGAACTCCTGGGTTGACAACATGGGCACCGGCATCATGACCACAGAAGGTACCTGGGACGAGGCAACAAAGTCTGCCACACTTACAGGCAAATCAGTTGATCCCATGACAGGAAAGGATATGGGTATTAAAGAGATCTTTAAGATGCTCGACGATGATCACCAGGTGATGGAAATGTACATGGTGAATGACGGCAAGGAATTCAAGATGATGGAGATCAAATACACGAGAAAGAATTAGGCATAAAAAAAACCGTCCTGCTTAAAGCGGGACGGTTTAATATGATTACTGAAATAGTTAGCTGATTTTTTCTACCTGCATGAAGTTCAGTTCTACCGGAGTGGCGCGACCGAAGATCTTCACGGTTACTTTCAGTTTCTTCTTGTCTTCTATCACCTCTTCGATGATACCGTTGAAGTCGTTGAAAGGTCCATCTATGATCTTGATAGTTTCGCCAACAATGAAAGGCTCGCTCATGGTCAGTCCGTTATCAGACATTTCATCAACCTTACCTAACATCTTGTTCACTTCAGCCTTACGCAGTGCGATGGGCTTGTCTTTACCCAGGAAGTGAATAACGCCTGATACGTTGCGGATAGACTGGATCACCTCATCGGTCATTTTACCGTCTATTGCTTCGATCATTACGTAACCCGGATAGAAGTTCTTTTCGCGCATCACTTTTTTTCCTGCCTGCACTTTATACACCTTTTCTACAGGTAAAAATATCTGGGTGATCACGTTACCCCAATCGGAGCGGCGTACTTCGATATCCAGGTATTCTTTTACCTTCTTCTCTTTACCACTCACTACGCGCAGAACGTACCATTTGGTGTCCTGGGTGGGAATGTTTGTTTCTTCTGCAGGGTTATTGGATGCATCGATCATTATGAAATAATTTTATAGTACTGAGTCAACATGAGATGTGAAAGGGCGTCCATACCCCAAACAATCGCAGTGATAACTACAGTAGCGATTAATACAATCATTGTGGAAGACTGCAGCTCCTGCCATGTAGGCCAGGATACTTTATGCACCAGCTCGTGATAAGACTCCCGGAAGTATGCTCTAACCTTATTCATTGGTTTAAAAAATTAACCGTTTGAAAACATGAAAGGTGAAAAGCCTTCACTTTTCACCATTGTTAGCACGGGCACAAGGATTCGAACCCTGATCAAAGGTTTTGGAGACCTCTATTCTACCATTGAACTATGCCCGTGTATGTAAAAAAAGACCATTAGCCGCCAGCTTTCAGGCTACCCGGCGAAACAAATTTACATAAATTAAATTTATCCGCTGAACGCAATTTGCTAATTGCTAATGGCCTTCTATATCAAAAAAGTGATTACTTGATGATCTCAGTAACCTGACCAGCACCTACGGTACGTCCACCTTCGCGGATAGCGAATTTCAGACCTTTTTCCATAGCGATTGGAGCGATCAGTTTTACAGTCAGAGAAACGTTATCACCAGGCATAACCATTTCAACACCTGCTGGTAATTCAACTTCACCAGTTACGTCAGTTGTACGGAAGTAGAACTGAGGACGGTATTTGTTGAAGAACGGAGTGTGACGGCCACCTTCTTCTTTGCTCAGTACGTATACTTCACATTTGAATTCAGTGTGCGGAGTGATAGAACCTGGTTTAGTGATAACCATACCACGACGGATCTGAGACTTTTCAATACCGCGGAGGAGCAGACCAGCGTTGTCACCAGCTTCACCTTCATCCAGTAATTTTTTGAACATCTCAACACCAGTACATGTAGAAGACAGTGGTTTTTCGATCAGACCAACGATTTCTACTGGCTCACCTACTTTAATCTTACCACGCTCGATACGACCTGTAGCAACAGTACCACGACCAGTGATAGAGAATACGTCTTCTACAGACATCAGGAACGGCAGATCAACCGGACGAGGAGGCAGTGGGATGTATTCATCAACTGCAGCCATCAGTTCGTCAACAGCAGCAACCCATTTGTCTTCACCAGCCAGAGCGCCGGTTGCAGAACCCTTGATGATTGGTGTGTTATCACCATCATAGTTATATTTGCTCAGCAGTTCGCGGATTTCCAGTTCAACCAGTTCCAGTAACTCAGGATCATCAACCAGGTCAACCTTGTTCATGAACACTACGATACGAGGAACGCCTACCTGACGAGCCAGGAGGATGTGTTCTTTAGTTTGTGGCATCGGACCATCTGTAGCGGCAACCACCAGGATAGCACCGTCCATCTGCGCAGCACCAGTGATCATGTTCTTCACATAGTCAGCGTGACCAGGACAGTCAACGTGCGCATAGTGGCGGTTAGCTGTCTGATACTCAACGTGTGCTGTATTGATGGTAATACCTCTTTCTTTTTCTTCAGGAGCCGCATCGATCTCATCATAACCTTTCTTCTCTGCCAGACCCTTGTTTGCCAAAATGGTAGTAATGGCAGCAGTCAAGGTAGTTTTACCGTGGTCAACGTGGCCGATGGTACCAATGTTTACGTGGGGTTTATCCCGCTTAAAGGTTTCTTTTGCCATTGTATTTTTTTTAGATGGTTTGTAAAGATTGTATTGATAGTTGTTTTTATAAAAAACGGTTTTACAAACTTGTGCCGCTGATGAGAATTGAACCCACGACCTTTCCTGGTCTGCACCAGGAACGCTCTGCCACTGAGCTACAACGAAATCCGGATCCCGGATGTTTGGAAATCCGTTGAGCTGTTGATGAGAATTGAACTCACGACCTCTTCCTTACCAAGGAAGTGCTCTACCCCTGAGCTACAACAGCATTGAAAATCTTTTTAAAGAACTTTCATCCCATGTAATACCAAGACAAAATTTCGAACCGGTATTACGATGAGCGGGAGACGAGGTTCGAACCCGCGACCTACAGCTTGGAAGGCTGTCGCTCTACCAACTGAGCTACTCCCGCATTTAATAAGTAATAAACTAAAGAACTGTGTGCCTTCTACTTCCTGCGAAGCTTTCTTTGGGGAAAACCTGCGATTTGATAACCGACACTAAAAGAACCATTCCCCTCTACTCTATATTTCCCTTTCGGGAGAACCTGCATTTAACAGACAAGTTCCGCCTTTGCTAAGGGGCAAAGGCGGAACATTTGCGCTGAGTGGGCAGGACAGGATTCGAACCTGTGAAGACGTAGTCAGCGGATTTACAGTCCGCCCCATTTGGCCGCTCTGGAACCTGCCCATTTTAATCCTTAAACTCCTTTCCAAAAATCTCGTCCGTCCGGGACCACTTTTTTGCTTCGGAATTTTTCCGGAGCCAGCAGAGGGATTCGAACCCCCGACCCACTGATTACAAATCAGTAGCTCTGGCCAACTGAGCTATGCTGGCTTATGTTATGCAAGAATCTTATAAAAGGTATCCGTTATAAGAGGGTGCAAAAATAGTTGAATTTAATTAATCTCAAAATCTTTTTTTCAGCACCCGGATACAAATTTTAAGACTTGTATTAATTGGCTAAAACACCCTACAGTAAAGAACTTTACTACCTTTGCCGATCCCTTTTTTCGATCGGGATGGCAAAGGTAGTAAACAGATATTTAATTCCAAAATATTTTTAAGATTTTACTGAAATTTCTTCTCTTTGGTTTTCTTGATCTGGTTAACAACCGAGTCAAAGGCGAGATCAAATGACTCTTCAAAGGATTTGGATTCGTGCTTCACAAACAAGTCTTGGCGAGGGATGTGGACTTTTATCTCAGCGATTTTATCCTTAATCTGATGGGCAATTCCATCCAACTTTAGAAAAACTTCCACGCTGATGATCCGGTCATAAAAAGTATTGAGTTTCTGAATTTTTTTACTCACATGGTCAATCAACTTTGAGTCAGCATCGAAATGTACTGTTTGAATTTGAACGTTCATAGCACTAATTTTTAGTTTTAAACAATCTTGTACATGCTCGTAACATTACGTCCATAGGCTTTCATTGTGTTAATGGTAATGGATATCGACTAATGTAAAAAGTATACAAAGAACTCATTACTAATTTAATCACTTTTCAACTCTTTTGCATAACCATTTAGTAATATTTTGTTAAAGTGAGAACGCGCCTTTCTACTCGCCCTTCGGATGCGCCTTCCGGTACGCTTCCCGCAGCTTCTCGATGCTATTGTGCGTGTAAACCTGTGTGGACGCCAGACTGGAGTGCCCCAGCAACTCTTTCACTGCATTCAGGTCAGCGCCGTTGTTCGTAAGATGGGTGGCAAACGTATGCCGCAGTATATGCGGACTTCTCCGGCTCAGGGTCGTGATCTGGTGATCGGTCAGGTACCCCCGCACTACATTGTAAACATATCTCGGATATAATTTCTTCCCGCTCCGCGGATTTACCAGCAACACCTCCCTGTCATACTCCGCCAGCTCTTTCCGACGCATGGCCCGGTACTCCCCTATCTCATCCTTCAAAACACTACTGATAGGGATGATCCGCTCCTTATTGCCCTTTCCCAGCACTTTTATGGTCAGATTACCCGTGTCCACATGCCGCTCCTGCAGATTGATCAACTCCGACAACCGGATACCTGTATGATACAAAAGCTCAAATATCATCCGGTGTGTCCTCCCCTCCAGGTCATCCGCAAAAATCGGCGTATCCTCCTGCCCCCTGCGCATACTCCGGTTATCTTCCACTGCCTGCATCCCCTTTTCATCAATAAAGCCGGGCAACCGCTTCCCGATCTTCGGGGCAGTCACTTTCGTCATCGGAGAAGCTGTAATTTCCCCGTGACGCAATGCGTATTTGAAAAATGATTTAAGGGTGGAGATCTTGCGGTTAACACTCTTGGCAATCATGCCCTCCTCCATCAGCCAGGCTAGCCAGGTACGGACATGCGAATGCGATATGCCAGAAAGTGACACATCGCCATAATGAGATCTTAAGAAGATAAAAAACTGGGTAAGGTCCTGCTGATACGCAGTAGCAGTATGTGCAGAATAACGCTTCTCAAGCCGGATATAAGCTAGAAAACGATTAGCTACCGGGTGTAAGACTTCACTCAAAATAAAAAATTTGATGATTGTAAAGTTATAATAAACCTTACAATCATCACATATTTTGCGTGGGGAATTACCCCCGATAGAATCAATCGTCTAATTTACCACTGGCTAACTGCTGTCTGTAAACAGCTTTCAGCACTTCAGTACGACGCTTAACAGAAGGTTTTGTGAAAGATTGACGTGACCTGAGTTGCAGCAGGATACGGGCTTTCTCAAATTTCTTTTTGTATTTTTTGAGCGCCTTGTCAATGTTTTCGCAATCTTTGGAATCGATGATCAACATAATATAATACTCCTTTTTTTCAGGAAGGCAAAGATATAACATCCTTTTTAATTATCAAAATAATGTGAGCTCCTTCTGGTCACGGCCATCTCCTCATTATTACTTAATTTAGCCCTATGTTTACAGGAATCATAGAATCATTAGGAGAAGTAATAGCTACCAGGCAGGAAGGTACAAACATGGTCATCACCATCCGTTCTTCCCTCACACCGGAACTGAAAATTGACCAGAGCGTAGCCCACAACGGCGTTTGTCTTACCGTTACCCGCACAGATGGCGATACCTACGACATCGTCGCTGTTGCTGAAACGCTGCTGAAAAGCAATATCGGCCAACTCACCCCCGGACAAAAAGTAAACCTGGAAAGGGCCATGGTCTTTAATGGCAGGATTGACGGCCACCTCGTTCAGGGCCATGTTGACAGCACAGGCGAATGTATTTCCTGTACCCCTCAGAACGGCAGCTGGGAATACCGCTTCCGCTACCCGGAACAATTTGCCGGCCTGATCGTAGAAAAAGGCTCCATCTGCCTCAACGGGATCAGCCTCACCATATATGATGTGACCAATACGGAATTCAGCATTGCTGTGATTCCATATACATATGAACACACAAATATCTCAGCCGTTCAACCCGGACACACGATCAACCTGGAATTTGACATCCTCGGGAAATTCGTGGCCAGGCAGCTCGCTGTGAAATCATAGCTAAACATCCACTTATGCAATTAACCTCAGCCCTTGCCATCCGCTATCCGGTCATCATGGCGCCCATGTTCCTCGTTAGTAACGAAAAAATGGTTAAAGCCGCCATGGACAACGGGATTGCCGGTACATTCCCTTCCCTCAACTACAGAAAAGAGGGAGAACTCAAGCAGGTGCTGGAACAATTGAACCAACACCGGGCGCAATTATCGCCCGGCCAGGGAACTTATGGCGTCAACCTCATTGTTCAGAAGACCAATCCCCTCTACTCAAAACACCTGAAAGACTGCGTTGCAGCAGAAGTACCCTTTTATATCACCTCCCTGGGCAGCCCAAAAGAGGTGATTGCTGCCGCCCATAGCTACGGCGCTAAGGTGCTCTGCGACGTTACCAACATTCAGCATGCGGAAAAAGCGGCCCAGGCCGGGTGTGACGGCTTCATTGCCGTATGCGCCGGCGCCGGTGGCCATGCAGGCCCCTACCCGATGCATATACTCGTTCCCGCCCTGCAGAAAGCGTTCCCGGAAAAACTGCTGGTTGCCGCAGGTGGCATCGCTACCGGTCAGCAATTAGCCAGCGCATTGGTACTCGGTGCTCACGGCGCGTCCATTGGAACCCGTTTCATTGCCAGCGAAGAAGCCAGCGTCAGTAATGAATACAAGAACGCCATCCTGGACTATGGTATGGAAGATATCGTATTGACAGAACGCCTGTCAGGTACTCCCTGCAATGTCATCAATACGCCGGCCGCAAAAAAGATCGGCTATAAACAGAACTGGCTGGAAAAGCAACTGAATAAAAACGCCCGTACCCGCAAATATTTCAAAATGCTCGTACAGCTACGCGGCATGAAGAAACTGGAAGCGGCCGTAAAACCAGGCAATTACCAGCAACTCTGGTCAGCCGGTCAAAGTGTCGAAATGGTGGAAGACATCAGCCCTATCCACGACATTGTGAACAGACTGATACAGGAACTGGAGGAGACACTGGAGAAAACAAGCCAGCTGCTGGTGAAATAAAAACTACGCCTCCCAGACAAGCGATTTAACATAAAAGTGGCGGAACGCAAAAAGTTGAAGTGCTTCCTAAAGCGCCTAAGTTTTGGAAATACTTCAACTTTTGTGTTCCGCCTCCTTCTTTCGGATACTTATTAGCGGGGCGTCTGCAATACTATCCCTTCTGGTCTATGTCCCTGCCTGTAGCGTCTAACGCTTGAAACAGCATTCATTCTGCGGACGGGACACTCAGGCAGCAACATCATCATGATCTGTTCCGGTGATCACATCCTGCCATTCTGCGATCTCTTTCTCAAAAGCGGCGGTCTTTTCCCTGAACTTCGCCAGAGTATCATTACCCAATGGGAGGTGTACAGGAGGTTTTTCCGCATGTCCAAGTTTCACGAAGGCCTGTGCCAGTTTCACCGGATCGCCGGGCTGTTTTTTGTTAACAGCAGCTGCAAAGGAGCGCATTTCACCGACGGTAGCGGCATAATCGCTGATCTCATTGCTGGTTTTTACCAGGGAAGAGTGGTCGAGGAATTCTGTCCTGAAGAAACCCGGAGCTACCACAGTCGCATAGATACCCAGCGGAGCCAGTTCCTGCGCCATTGCCTCGGTAATGCCTTCCACGGCAAATTTGGTAGAACCATAAATACCCCAGCCTACAAATCCGGATAAGCCACCTATGGAAGAAATATTGATCACATGACCGGATCCCTGTGCCCGCATATGAGGTAACACTGCACGGGTTACGTTCAACACTCCAAACACATTTACTTCATAGTTATTCTTTACCTCCTGCGCTGTAGCTTCTTCTACTCCGCTTAACAGACCATAACCGGCATTATTTACCAGGACATCAATTCTTCCGAAGGTGTCAACAGCCTGTTTGGCTGCTGCTATCGCCTGTTCTTCATTAGTAATGTCCAGGGTTACCACAGCGAGATGCGCATGATTTCCCAGCTGGGCGGCCAGGTCTTCCGGTTTGCTGCGTACGGTAGCTACCAGTTTATCGCCTGCTGCAAGAACTGCCTTTGATATTTCTAATCCAAAACCCCGGGATGCTCCGGTGATGAACCATACTTTCTGTGTTTTTGTGCTTTTCATTTTGTTTGCGTTTTGTGATACAAAGATGAAAAGAAGCCAGCAGCCGGGCTTTAGCAAAAACACTGAACCTTTTATGAAAATCAAAGATGGTATGTCTTCCTGAACTCAGCGGGGGTAATACCGGTATTTTTCTTAAAGAATGAGTTAAAATTGGGTTGTTCTGCGTAACCAATACTATACCCGATCTCCTGTAGTGACCAATCAGTTTGCAAAAGCAATACCTTGGTTTCATCCAGCAGGCGGTTTTTGATATGGGTGCTTACATTCTGGCCTGTATGCTTCTTCAGTAAGGCATTCAGGTGATTGGGATGTACTGCCAGATCTGCTGCAAATTCTTTGGCTGTCCTGATCCGGATAGGGGTTTCTTTGTTGATGGTAGCAGTTTCCGCTTCAAGCAATCTGAAAAACTCATGCACATGACGGAACTCATCTGTTACATTATCTGGCGGAGGGAAATTGGCAATTTTGGCGCTTTCCACCATTATCAGCTGCAGGTAAGCCTGCATGGAATCATCGCTCCACTTGCCGCCCAGCAGCTCCTCCTCCTTCATCTTCGCAAACAATTGCTCCAATGTATGTGCATGCTGCTCCGTCAATCTGATCACACTTTTGGACTTGTCGTTAAACAGACCAAATTTATCCATGCTTGCCTTCAAAGTGGGATGCTCATTGATAAACGACTTTTTGAAGAGACAATAAAATCCGCCTGATTCCTCTGACAAATTTTTCCACGAAATAATATCATTGGGATGGATAAACAGAATGGTTGGCTCTTCCAGGTAATAGGTATTTAATCCCATTGTGAACACCCCTGCCCCTTTCGTGGTCAGCAGTACTTTATAAAAATCTCTCCGGTTGGGAGACAGATAATTCCGGCATTCATGTATTTCCCTGTTAAACACCCTGATGGTCCAGTCTTCAAAAAATTCCCGGAATACAGGGATCAGGTCGGGTATATCTCTTAATGTATCTATGGTTCGGCTGTCGAGCGTCTGAGATGGCATAACTGCGTGTATATGACTACTAATTTACTGCATTTGTCACAAATACCCCCTAAGGTTGGCAGCTTCAGCAACCTGTTACCCGGGGCTTATTAGTTACCTTAGTACTCACCAATACTATTTAAAATGGAAGTACAACCACTTAGCAGTAAAACTTTTGGCTTTATGGTATTGTATGACATGCATACCACTTTTTTCTCAAATGTGATCGTTGACATTTCTGAAAAAGACGCCAATGAACGCCTGGGTACCAAAGCCAATCATATGGCCTGGCTTACAGGCAGCCTGGTACAGGAACGATTTGAATTGGCCAGATCGTTCGGTATTGAAAAACAACAGCAGGCGCATGAACTTTTTAAAGATCACAAGGGCATACAGGAGGGCGTGACCTATCCTGCACTGAGCGCCTTCGAAAAAGACTGGAAGATCATTTCTCCGCTTTTAAGAGAAGCGCTCCTCAATGCTGACGATGATAAGTTTGATGAGCCCTTTGAAATGCCCGGTATGAAAATGAGCCTGTTTGATCTGGTTTCTTTTCAGACTTACCGCGAGGCTAACTGTATCGGACAATTAGCATTATGGCGGAGGTTACTGGGCTATGAAGCCATGAAGTATATGTAACTCCTGCCTGCTCTTACACAACAGCGTAATATATAAGTCCCGGAGATAGTTCATTCCCGGGACTTGTTTTTCATACATTATAAGGCACTCCGGGTTCGGATACAAGGAATCCATCTTCAGAGATATCGCTAATATCATAATGAAAACCATCTGATATCCTTTCCTTACGCGGAAGAAAAAACCCCTTTATACAATTCGGATTACGGATGGCGATTTGGATGTGTGTTTTTTCGTGAATGCCAGAGCCTTCGAAAACTGGTTTCCCTTCAATAAAGGCACCACGTACTGAATCAGGAAGGCGTTGCTCGGAAAAACCTTGCTGCTCGATGTCTTCTTTTATTTGCGCTGCGATTTCTTCATGCATATGTTCAATTATAAAACAATCAAGCTCTCCTATCATTCTATTTTTAGACCTACCCTTTGCCTTATCTGCACTTTCGTATAGTTCTTTTCCTCTCTGTCGAAGATCAGTTACAAATCTCTCATATGAACGCTTAAACATAAGAATATGTTCCGCATTTAAAAAATCGCAGCAATATCCAAGCTCGATAACAGCGCCAATTACAGCGGGTTTAGTAATCTTCCCGCGTTTATGTTTTTCATTAGCCCAATCTAAGGCGCGTCGATAATTGTTCTCCCAGAAATACATTCCATTACCTAACCAATCAAATCGTTCTCTGCTTATCTTAATTCTATTTGGATTATTCAACAATGCGTTACAAACTGCTTCATCACAACCGTGAAAGCCTACAATTAAATTTGGTCTGATATGATACATTTACAGTACTTATTATTTGGCGTTAACAATCTTATTTAAGTCCGGGTAACATATATTTAATTTAATGTTGCCAACGTAGCTTGTTTTTCTTTAACTCTTCTAGTACATTCGTCTATCCACTTACCTAAATTTTGGTAGGGGGCTGTATAATTCCCGTTGCTATCTAAAAAACCAATTTCTTGAAATTTCTTAAATATCTCTTCTTTCGTTTTTTTCCGTGCCCTCTCTCTCTTCATAAATTCAATTACTTCCTGAATGTGTTCTGATGTCATGATTATAATTTTATTTAAGTGAATAATATTAAAGCAAACACTAAACCACGCGCAACTTGTTACATAGATGAGCCTTATCTCGGTAGATCCTAACAATCTCACTTTAATGATCTAACAAGGTGTATTATGTCAATTGTGCTTGTTTCTCTTTAGCCTCTCTGGTACATTCATCTATCCAACGGCCCAAATTCCGGTAGGGAGCTGCGTAGTCTCCATTGCTATCTAAAAATCCAATTCTTTGCCATTTCTTTATTATCTCTTCCTCCGTTTGGGTCTTGGCACTCTCTCTATCCATAAATTCAAGTACTTTCCTGATGTGTTCTGATGTCATGATTATAATTTTTTTATTTAAGTAAAAGCCATATTAAGTCAGGCATAAGATAACCTGCACCTTATTTTGACATTATAATTTCGTCTTAAGGTCCCGTCAAAGTCTATTATGTCAACTGCACTTATTCTTCTTTAGCCTTTCTGGTACATTCATCTATCCGCCGGCCTAAATTCCGGTAGGGAGCTGTGTAATTTCCGTTACTATCCAAAAGCCCAACTTCTTGCCATTCCTTTATTATTTCTTCCTTTGTTCTATTCTTGACACTCTCTCTGTTCATAAATTCAATCACTTTCCGAATGTGTTCTGATGTCATGCTCTATATTTAAGTAAACAATATCTTTTCTTTCCCAATAACACTCCCTCCCATGCAAATGCATAGCCATGCCTACACTGCATAGTATGGCATAGGCATATCGCAATTATCATCTAGAAGTTCTCAATTAATTCATTAGTGGAGAGTGTTAACAAGCAATACCCGAATTTATGTCAAACAAACAATACAACAATAAATCTTGCGAACTTTTCTTGAATTGACAATACCAATATTAAACAACAAAAGCCCCTTGCGGAGCTCCTGTTTAACTGTTTACGCATTTCAAAAACTATACGGCCACTCTTTCAATCGCCTTCTGTAATGCTGTCTCTTTGTAACCCGGCATATCACACCCTTCCGCCCAGAATGTGCTGATATCCGTTATACCAATAAAACCAAGAGACGCTTCCAGATACGGAACAGCAAAATTATAAGCCTGCATCGGTCCTTCAGAATAAATAGCACCTGAAGATACCGCCAGGTACACCTTCTTATTAGTCACCAGGCCTTCCTTCTGACCACTTGCATAAGAGAAAGTTTTTCCCGCCCGCATCACATGATCCAGCCATGCTTTTAGTGTCGAGGGAATATTAAAATTGTAAATAGGCACTCCTATCACAATAATGTCCGCACTCATTAACTCATTGATCGCCTCGTCAGAAACCTTCTCCACTTCCGCTACCGCTTCCTGTGCGACCTCGCCCATTCCACGATATACTTTTAAATGCCCCTCATGAAAGTGCGGGTATGGCTCCCTTGACAGGTCTTTTACCTTAACGCTAGTACCAGGATATTGCGCCGTCAGCTTTTCAATAACAGCATCTGCCAGCTGCGTGCTTTTTGACTCAGCTCCTTTTACGCTTGATATAATTTTTAGTATCTTTTTCATGTTATTTTGATTTATTCAATTTGTGATAAGTGAAGTACGATACCGCCAGTACGGCTAGAAAAACAAACGGTACAACCGGCACGGGCATCGGGTCTCCCGAAAAGCCGTGAGCTATACCGGCAGAGATAAACGTAAAAGTGAACCCTGCATATGTCCACTCCTTTAACCTGCTACCAACCGGCGCCAGCAACAACACGACACCTATAAATTTGGCAATGGCCAGTTCAATCCTGAAATAAGCGGGAAAACCCAGATGTTGAAATGCCTGATCTATTTTTACGTCAGTGAAATAAGCATACCCTGAATACGTCATCATTAATGCTACCAGTGCGGTACTGATCCAATAAACAATCCTTAATGTTTTCATTTGATATTTTTTGACAGGGCAAAACTATTTACAATTGCTATTAAATAGTTAGTAGTATACTAAAGGTTAGTAGTAACCTGCAGGATAGTTGCGCAAGGTCCGAGGCCGTGATCACGGCTCTTTTTAGTAGAACTTTCGCACGGTTTCCAATGTCCTGATCACTGAATAGCTTACCTTTGTACTGCTGCATCTGCACTTCCCGGAGACGTTTCATAAGCAACGATTTTCATCTTCTACCAGGCATCTGCCACCTCCCCGATTACCGCCTAAACTCTTTCTTTACCCTGATCAAGTCCAGGTCAAGTCAAACTAAAGTCCGACTAAGGTCCGGTTAAAGTCTTGTATTATAAGGTCACTTCAGGCTGATTACAGGCTCATTTTAAGCTCTTTATAGAGATGTATAAATGCATTTATTAAGTGCTTATAATGAGCCTGAGGAAGAAGGACATAAACGTGATAAGAGCCTATTTGTCAGCTGATTATTTCGTATATTCGATAAAATCTATTGTGCGTTTATGGCCCAAAACTCAAATATTATTACCCAGGGGCTCTCCGGTCGTGTCGGAGGCCTGATCTTTTACGAGCGGGACGGTAAGCCGTTCTGCCGCAAAATGCCCCAGTATGGCCCAGACAGCATGTCTGCCGCCAGTAAACAAAGCAGCCGCGAATTTGCAAAGGCCAGTAAGGCTGCAAAATCGATCCGTTCAGCCCTGAATGGAGTATGGCAGCCCGTAAAGGAAGAAACGACGATTTACAGGCTAAATAAGGCCGTTTACGCGGCTTTGAGAGAAGATACCCTGCACCCACGGGGAAAACGCGTATTCAGCCCCGCAGCCCTGCACCAACACCTGAAAGACTTCCGGTATAACAAAAAAGCAGTAATGACCATCGGGGGGATAGATACCATCCGTCAGGAAGATGGCAGCATCCTGCTGCAGCTGCCTGCCAACTGGCAACACTGGCTCCATCCTCCTAAAGGCACCCGGTACATACAGCTCCATGCAGCCGCGCTGGACATGGACTTTGACAATAACACCTGTGTGGGAACCGCTTCAGCGGCCAATTGTATCTCCCTGGGAGAAAAAAAGCATTCCCTGCTCCTGCCGGCCATAGCCGTCAAAGCAACAGCCACTATTGTTGTACTGCAGCTGCGCTTTCTTCATAGTGACATGAGTGTCCAGGTTAACAATTCCGTCAGAAGTGAACAGGCGTTTGTTACAGCAGTACTGGCTCCCGCTTTACCCCTGGAAGAAAAACAGGAACGGCCTTCCAAAGCCCTCAGGATCGCACGGAAAAAACGGTCCGCTGCCGCAATACTGGAAACAAGCCTTTCCCCCACGCCAGCACCTTTTCCACCATTGCCCATTGAGACTCATAGCATAGCGCCTCCGCTACCTGTTAAGAAATATAAAAAACCGCCCACACTTGTAAATGTGGAATGATTTTTTCAGCTTTCAGGTAAAAAACACATTGAGAGCTATTTTAATCATCGCGCAGCTGCTGCTTTTCTTCAATGTCCAGGCACAACAAAACAATATAACCGGCGTCACTGCCAGTTATGACCCGGCTTCCATAGCCGAATTGTACGATCATATCCCTATTGGCCTGGAATTCAAATATGCTAACGGAGAAGTAAGAAAAACAGAAGGATTTTTACAGGGTGCTTACCGCTGGAGGAATATCAAAGTGACCAGCTCTGCCGGCAGCGTACAGAACGGCTACCTGCAGCTCGACAGGCAACGGCTGGCAAAACTGCATTATCAGGTAGAGCTTAATATCACGCTGCCTGAAACCGGAAAGCCGCTGACCACCACGCTGACACTCCCCCACCTGGAAAGTATCCGCTTCAACCATTACGCCGACAGCCTCAAAAAAGGCATCCGCTTTTACCTGAATGTGGAAGGTTCTTTCAGCAGCGGAAAGATCTATCCGCTGGATACAGCCGCGGTGAAATTCACGGCCAGTGCCGGGAAACTATTGGGGCAGGACCTGTTGCTGAACGCTAACGACGCTACCCGCTCTATCACCGTTACAGCTACCAATAAAAACGATCCGGCAATGTCGATATCGAGTACAATACCTGTGAAACAACTCCAGGATAAATAATTCATCATTCCCAGAGCTGAATACTACGGCTAAATAAGTGGTCTATGTTTCAGCTCCAGGTATTTTGAAACTGCTGCAGCGATAAATAACCCGTGTACCTCGCAGCTGATAGCTGTGGTGTGCCGGCTTTCAGCTTCAGGGTATTCCGAAGCTGCTCAGGGACTAATAGTCCATGAGCAGCAGTTGATAACATTTGCTAAATAAGCGACCTGGCTTTCAGCTCCAGGTATTTGTTGACAACATTCAGTGTGAGTTGTTCCGGTGGGGTAAGTAAGGACAGGATACCATATTTCGTCAGCTCCCGAACCATTAGCTTTTTTTCATAGGCAAATTTCTGTGCAATCACCTGCCGATAGATCCCCTCTACCGTATGCACATGATCTTTCGTTACTTTCTTCAACTCTGTGTTTTCAAAGAAGACCACCAGCAACAGGTGATACTTTGAAAGCCTGCGCAGATAAGGTAGTTGCCGCTGCAGCGCTGTCATAGACTCAAAATTCGTAAAGAGTATCAGCAAAGAACGCTGTGAAAAAACACTACGTAAAGTAACACTCAGGCGCTCATAATCACTTTCCTCCCACTGCGTTTCCTGTGCGTACAACTTCTCCAGTATCAGGTTCATTTGTGTCTTCTTGCTGGAAGAAGGCAACACATCTACCTGTTGCGCCGCCAGCGTCACCAGTCCTGTTTTATCTCCTTTCTGCAGCGCGATATTACTAAAGATCAACGAGGCGTTGATCGCATAATCCAGTAAGGACAAGCCTTCGAAAGGCATCTTCATGGCCCTTCCTTTGTCAATCACACAATATACCTGTTGCGACTTTTCTTCCACATAGTTATTGACCATCGGAGTGCCTCTGCGTGCAGTAGCTTTCCAGTTAAGCATACGCACATCATCTCCACGCACATATTCCTTAATGTGATCGAACTCCATGCTATGACCTGCCACACGCTGCTTGTGCACACCCATTTCCTGTAAACGGCCATTGAAGGAAAAGAACTCATAGTTGCGTAGCTGCAGAAAAGAAGGATACACTTTAACAATCTCCTCATTCAGCGGTGCAATATGCCGTTGTGATAATCCTAATATGCTCCGTACAAAAGCATTGGTTCTGCCGAAATGATATTCCCCTCTCTCGACAGGCCGTAAAGTATAATGGATCTCCTGCTCCTCTCCTGCTTTCAGCTTTGCCTTCTTCCTGAAATCACGTACCTGGAACTGCACGGGTAACTCCTCAAGCAATATAACTGTAACGGGAAAACGATAACTATTCACCAGTTTTATCCTGATATCATTATTGTCACCGTTACTGAAACGGCTTGACATGGTGCGCGCCACCTCCAATGGCTTCTCTCCTGCCGCATACAGGAAGAATATATCGAGTACCAGCAGGAAAGCGAGTAATGCAAAGACGAGCTCCGACACAATGTATAATGGCGCAAAGAAATAAGACACGACGAATAACATCGCGGTACTTCCCAGCAACACATAGAAGCGCGTTGTAAAAAATAAAGATTGATAAAATGCTTTCAACATACAATAATGTTTACCTCGGCACTTCAACTGATTTCACGATCTGCGAGATCACTTCATCTGCTGTAATTCCTTCCATTTCACGTTCAGGTGTCAGCATAATACGATGACGTAATACATGCGGCAACATGCTGACAATATCATCCGGTGTAACAAAGTCACGATTGTGCATCGCAGCAATCGCCTTTGCACAATTCATTACTGCCAGTGAGGCACGTGGTGATGCACCGAGATACAAGGAAGCATTGTTACGCGTTTCATGGATCAGGGCAGCAATGTAATGCAACAGTTTGTCCTCAATATGCACTTTACGTACCAGCACCTGGTATTCCATGACCTGTACGGCCGTCACCACACGCTGCACAAGTTGCGTCAGATCAGACAATCCGTTGTACTGATGCATTGCCTGCAGCATGGAGATCTCTTCCGCCAGTGCGGGATACTTCACTTCTATCTTAAACAGGAAACGGTCCAGCTGGGCTTCCGGCAAACGGTAAGTCCCCTCTTGCTCTATCGGGTTCTGCGTAGCCACTACCATAAAAGGAGCAGGTAAGTGATGCGTAATACCATCATTCGTTATCTGCCTTTCCTCCATCACTTCAAACAGTGCAGCCTGCGTTTTCGCCGGTGCCCGGTTGATCTCATCTATCAGTACCAGGTTACTGAACACCGGGCCACGCTTATATTCAAACTCTCTTTTCTCCGGATTGAATATGGAAGTACCTATCACATCCGCAGGCATAATATCGGGTGTGAACTGTAACCTGGAAAAGTCTGCATCTATACAGCGCGCCAGCAGTTTGGCAGTCAGCGTCTTCGCTACTCCCGGTACACCTTCTATAAGCACATGTCCCTGTGTAAGCAAGCCTGCTATTAACAGATCGATCATCTCATGCTGACCAATAATTACCTTTCCTATCTGCTCCCGGATGGCCACTACCGCTTCATGAAGAGCGGTAAAATCAGTCCGGGGTTGAAATGTAGTTTCCTCCATTATTTCGTATTTAAATAGAACGCTTGTATGTTTTTATAAAATCGCTGTAAATATTCATCTGAAATAGTGTAACCTGATTGCACCTGCTGAATACTGTTCAGAATATCTTTCACCTGCTCCAGCGGCATGACTGCCTTGCGCGATAAAGCGTCTGCAAATGCAGCATCCAGGTTGTTTGTATTCAGATAATAGCGTGTGCGTACAAACTCCTGCCACTGCAAAATGATCTTCTGCGCCAGGTTGCGGTTGTTATGCTGCTGATAATACAACTGTCCCAGCGCATCCACAAATTCCAGCGAATTATTCACCAGCAGCGGCTTTTCAGGAATAATACGCTGCCTGCGTTTGCTTTCAAACAGGATATAGATCAATAGTAATGCCACAGCCAGCCACAGGGCCCAGCGCATAGCAGGATAACGCATCAACACCTGCCATTCGCTGAAATCGGACGACTGGCGATAGCGTTGATATTTATAAAATTCATCCCAATACACATGGTCCATATACAGATTGGTGTATGCCAGTTGCCTTTCCAGAGACACAATATTACGTCCCTGCATCAGGAAATAATTGGTGAGAGTAGATGGCTGCAACAGCAGGAACACCGCTCCTTCGCCAACAGCTACCTTCACAAAATCGGGACGGTTGAATGCATCCGTGCCTAATATAGTCGTACGGCTGGTATCCATTTTTGTGATAAAGCTTCCCGCCTTGATACCCTTGCGCGAAAAGGCTGTGTCAGGCGCGAGGTTCCTGTTCACATAGCGCTGGTCAGCATTTGTAAAAGACTGGAAGATACCTTCGTCATCCACCGCTACATTCAGGTATTCCAGCAGCATGCTGTCGGGCTGATTGGAGGCAATGAACAGCTGATTACCTGAAGATGCGAATTTGATCATGTTCTTTGCATCTTCTGCTGAAGTATACAGCCTGTCAGCCACCAGGATGTACAGATTGTAATCAGTAGAAGCCAGTGTCTCATCCCTGTTGTACGTACGGGAAAAAGGCTTGGTGACTACCTGTGGCTTGATATCATAATAAAACAGATGAGACAGGGTCTTAAACATCACATAACAGCCGCCGGGGCTTTTATCCTTGTGGGAAAAGCTTTGCCGTGCGAGTTCCTTGTCATCAATATTTTTGCTGTCCGGCTTACCTGTGCGTGACGAGAAGACCAACAGTATCAAAAATACCAGGATAATGGCGCTGATTATTGCTATTAGTTTTGATTTCACCGGGTATAGCCTAATTCGTTCATAAATTGACGGAACTGCCTGTGTATAACATTGAACTGCTCATTGTTCACGGGCATTTCTCCGTACCAGATGTATTCATAATCCAGTGTCAGCGTCGCAAATGTTTTATACCATGGTGTAGACACCAGGCTGCGCAGATAAGCTGCATTGGTTTTCTCCCTGCTATAGGTAACGATTCCTTTATCTACCAGTACCCGCAACGTTTGCAGATATAACAGTCTTACTGCCACCCTGAGTTTACCGGAAGCAATGGCCTGTTCTATCTGCTGATGATATGTCTCTGTATCCAGTTCTTCCTCCGTCAGTTTTACGGTCTTATCAGTATCAGGTTTCGTTCTCTTGAACAGATAACCATTTTGTCGCAGGTAGAGATATAACAACAGGCCGACGCAGCTTATGATAAAACACACGATCGTGATCGGGAAAAGCCCTACCAGCCGTAAGAGCGCAGAAAAGCTATTGTCAATCCAGGAAACTTTTTTACGTTGTTCCGGTTCCTTTTTTTTGTATTGTAAGTCTTCGTCTGCCAACAGTACTTTCATGATGGTGTCTGGCACGGCCCGTATCACCAGGGGATAATCTGCGTAAGATGACATTGTATCGGCCATTGCCGGCATTGCCTCATCCCAGAGATGATGTTCTCCCGGAATTTTTTGCTGACTGATATTTTCCCTGGCATCTGCCGCTTCTTCAGCCGCCTCTCTTTTCGCCGCTGTAGCGACCATATCTTCAGCTACCATGGAATCCCACTGTTCCTGAGGCACAGACTGCTGTGCTTTGATGAACAAAGGCAGGCACAATAATATCAGGATATAATGAACGCGCATCTTCCTCATTTCACGGGCTTTATAATAGTTGCATTTGGTCCCAGCTTATATCCTTTACGATGCAGATAGATCGGGTAAACAATAAAGTAACCAACGATAAATAGCAATGACAGCGACAATATGCTGACGCTGGTCCAGACAGGCATAGCGGTATGGCGGGTAACGAAGCCTTCCAGGAAAGCGGCCACTATAAACACGGGTATCAGCGTTACTACTATCTTAACGCCATCGCGTGCGGTATTTTTCAGAGCATCCAATCTTTTACGCGTACCCGGGAATATCAGTCCGCTGACCATTACCAGTCCGGCGCAACCGGCTATTACGATAGCAGAGATCTCCAGTGTACCATGTATCCAGATCACCAATACTGATTTCATGCCCAGTCCTTTCGAGAAGAAGTAATACTGGAAAGCTCCCAGCATCACGGCATTCTTCATCATCAGCCAGAGTGTACCGATACCGAGTGTGAGGCCGCTTACAAAGGTCAGCATAGCTACCGTAATATTCCGCTGGGCGATTCTCAGGAACATCACCAGTTCGTTCTCCTGTTTATAAACGCCAAAAGGATCTCCGTTATTGATATTCTGTTCTGTCATACCAACATATTCATCTCCCAGTACACCACGTACGAAAGTTTCATCGTGGGCGGCAGAGAATGCGCTGACTACGCAGAACAGGAGGAAGAATAAAAAGGAGAACAGGAACAAACGGTGGTATTTGCGGAACAGCAGTGGCAGCTCGTAGATGAAGAAATTGCGGACCCGGCCATCCTGCTCTTTCCGGTTGCCATAGATGTGCTGATAGATACCGGCGGCCAGACTGTTGATGTAGCCAGTCACCTTGCTGAAACTGTAGAAGGTTTTGGCGTAAGCCAGATCGTCCAGGAGGCTGGTAAAACGTTCCGCCATCTCGTCCGGATCTTCGGCAGGTTGTTCCTGGTATCTTTTCCAGCGCTGCAGATTCTTTTTTATGAAGGTTGATTCACGCATGGGCTGTCTGTTAGTCCGTCATCCATAGCTGATAGGCCATAAAGTAAGCCATCAAATATTCAATGAAAGGATTTTGCTCAGAATATACAAAAAAAAGACCCCGGCAGCTAATATTAATTAAATAAATGTAGCTAGATTAGTCAGCAGGAACCGTTCGGAACCGGGTTTACCGCTTATGGTCTACGATCTATGGACTGCTTACAAACATATAGATTAATTAGTAAATTTATACATGGCCTCTATAAAAATACCCACTTCTTTCAATATAGATCTTGAATTTGAGACGGCTAACCTCTTCCAGCGTTTTCTGGGTTGGTTGCTGGATACGCTCATCAGGCTGGTATATTGTATAGCATTGGGATACACGGTGTATAACATGCAACTGGGCGAGACGGCCAGTTATGTGGTGTATTTTTTCCTGGGGGTGTTGCCGATGTTATTCTACTTCCTTGTGCTTGAGATCATTATGAACGGGCAGACGCCTGGTAAGCTGCTGCTGAACATTAAAGTGAGGAATATGCAGGGAGGAAAGCCGAGCATCAGCCAGCACCTGATCAGATGGTTGTTTCGCATGCTGGAAACGCCCTATATTTTCTGGAATGGTATTATACCCATCATTGCCATGTTAAGATCGCCCTACGATCAGCGGCTGGGAGATATCGTGGCAGGAACGATCGTTGTGAGCACCAAAACAAAGGCAAGTCTGAATGATACGATCTTCAGGGACATGTCTGACGTGGATTATCAACCGCATTTCCCGCAGATCCTGAAGTTGTCTGACAGGGATATGAACAAGATTAAAACACTGATGGACCAGGCTATTAAGTCAAATAATCCGGAGCTGGCGGCCCGCGTTGCCTATCGTGTAAAAGATGTGCTTGAGATCAAAACGGATATGCAACCGGCGGAATTCCTGGAAACGGTACTGAACGACTATAATTACTATACTACACGATAGCTGCCGGTCGCCAAATAAATGACAACCGGCAGGAGAACTAATTATGGCAAAAAGTTTTTTATACAGCGGGCTTTCCGATACTGCCTATCTGACTATCCAATGAAGGTCCGGCGGGACGGCCGGCAGGACCGATGTAACGGATGTCTTTGTTAAAGGCCAGCATCGGGTAAAAGATGATTCCCAGGAGTATTAATCCCACCGTGAATCCCACATCCTTCCCAAAACTCTTGCTGAGATCGTGGGTCAGCATAATCGGCAGGATGATCCATCCGTAGATAGGAATCAGGAACAAGAAAATATACCACCAGGGTTTTCCTACAATTTCCAACATCACGATTAAACTATAAATGGGAATAATGCTTGCCCAGCCTGGCTTACCAGCCTTTTCAAATATTTTCCAACAGCTGACAATGAGCAAAAGGCAGACAGCCAGGTAGAATACTGTGATAACAATCGATGCGCCGCCCATAACGGCACCTGAAGAATCGTAGGAAACGTCTTGCATGATTAAAGGTTTAGGTGAAAGGATATATGTATAGAAAATCAACATAATATCTGCCGGATCGTGGTGTGAAAATTTTTGGAGTATGGAGCTCAACAAGCATTCAACCGGTCACTAATACAAGACATATAACATCAAATGCGATGAAATTGATCACTGAGCAACGCATTTTTTGTTTACTTTTTTAAATATTTCTGATAATTCTTCTTTTAAGATTTGTTATTTATTTCAATTAGTGTACATTTGCAGCCGGCAAGTCTTATACGACCAGCTCCTGCTGAACTCCCCCAGGACAGGAATGTAGCAAGGGTAGGCGGTTGTAGCGGTGCGATGTAAGTAACTTGCCGTTTTTTTTTTGATATTCCAGGTCATCAGTCGATAGATTCAGTTGTAATGCTATTAACTACTCATTCCCACAAGGATGACCTGTGGCTCTACCCAATGCGTTTCAACTGTTTATTTCGTGATTGTCAGGTTTACGTATTCATTCCAAATGAATCAGTGAGTACTGTTGATTATATATTATTTGTTCCGTACTATTGTGGCGGCAATAAATTATTAAAAAGGACTAAATCATTTCACAATGAAATTCTTCATAGATACTGCAAATCTGGCACAGATTAAAGAAGCAAACGACCTGGGCGTTCTTGACGGTGTTACCACCAACCCTTCCCTGATGGCTAAAGAAGGCATCAAAGGCGAAGCTAACATCCTCAAACATTATGAAACAATTTGCGAGCTGGTAGATGGTCCTATCAGTGCCGAAGTATTGTCAACCGAATTCAACGCCATCGTTGAAGAAGGTAAGAAGCTGGCTGCCATCCACCCAAATATCGTGGTGAAGGTGCCCATGATCAAAGACGGTATCAAAGCGCTGAAATGGTTCACCGACAACGGTATCAAAACTAACTGTACACTGGTATTCTCTGCGGGCCAGGCTATCCTGGCTGCTAAAGCAGGTGCTACCTTTGTATCTCCTTTCATTGGCCGTATTGATGACAGTAACTGGGATGGCGTTGAGCTGATTGCCCAGATAGCACAGATCTACAGCATCCAGGGCTTCAAAACCGAGATCCTGGCGGCTTCTATCCGTTCTCCTTTACACATCATCAAATGTGCTGAAGCCGGTGCAGACATTTGCACATGTCCGCTGGACTCAATCCTCGGTCTCCTGAAACACCCGCTAACTGACATCGGTCTGGCTAAGTTCCTGGAAGACGCTAAGAAAATGTAGTCTTATTTTTAGATGGTATACTCCCCGGTGCACGCCATGCATCGGGGATTTTTTTTTTGTTGTGTGACCACGAGGGCACCGGGACCACCCATCTTCAATTCGATCCAAACATACGACCTAACAAAGCCTGTTATGTTTTGTTGACAACGTTTGTCGTAAACGCCGATTCCCGGTTAACCGCCTGTGTCACAAACACCGAATCCGGGATTACCCTGTGTAATACTGGTTCCCGGGGCTACGCCCTGCGTTACAAACACGAATCCCGGGGTTGAAACCCCGCGCTACAAACACCGGAGCTCCTGGCGGAGTTCGATCATGTTTTGTTAATGACGTTTATTGTAAACACTGATTTCTTTCATTTTTTTCTGAAAGTATTGTAACTTTGAGCAGCATTTATAATTTCCGGCGTTTGAATACATAGTGTCGCAAGACATAAGCAACGTTCATTTCGAATTTATTTCTTTGATTGCTAAATGATTGTATTATGATTCAACCGAATATTCCGGAAACAGGAATGCCCCGTGTAGTAATTGTAGGTGGTGGTTTTGGTGGTATCAACTTAGCCAAAAAACTCAAAAACGCCCCCGTACAGGTGGTAATGCTGGACAGAAACAATTATCATCTCTTCCAACCCCTCCTCTACCAGGTATCTACTGCTGGTCTTGAAACTGATAGCATTGCTTTTCCGCTTCGCGGCATCTTTAAACACCAACCCAACTTCTTCTTCCGTATGGCCGAGGTAACCGGTGTACGGCCTGCAGAAAATATCCTGGAAACAGGTATCGGAGATCTGCACTACGATTACCTGGTACTTGCCACAGGTAGCACCACCAACTTCTTTGGTAACAAGATCATTGAAGAACATGCTATCGGCATGAAATCGCTCATCGAGGCGGTGCAGATCCGTAATTATGTGATCAAACAATTTGAGGAAAGTCTGCTCCTGGGGGACGAAGAGCAGATCAAGTCAAAACTGAACTTTGTAATGGTGGGCGGAGGTCCTACCGGTGTTGAGCTGGCAGGCGCTTTCGCGGAACTGCGTAAATATATAATGCCGAAAGATTACCCGGAACTGCCGGTATCTCTGATGAACATCTACCTGATTGAAGGTAGTGGCCGTATCCTCAACGGCATGAGTGAACACTCTTCCCGCAAATCGTTGGAAAGCCTGGAGAAACTTGGTGTGAAAGTATTGTGCAATGCTGTAGTGAAAGAATACGATGGCAAGACACTTGTGCTCAGCAATGGCGAAACACTGAAGACCCAGTCGTTACTGTGGGCTGCCGGCGTAAAAGGTGTGCCGGTAGCAGGGATTCCGCAGCAGTCCATATTACCCAACGGCCGTATACAGGTGAATGAATTCAACCTGGTGAACGGTACACTCAATATTTATGCTATCGGAGACATTGCCCAGATGGTGAATGATCCGAAGTTCCCGAAAGGTTATCCAATGGTGGCGCAGGTGGCCATCCAGCAGGGCGGAAACCTTGCAGAAAATATCGTGAAGATGATCAAATCTGCCGGACGTGGTCTGAAAGCATTTAAATACAACGATCTTGGCAGCATGGCTACTATTGGACGTAATCATGCCGTGGCTGAATTTGCAGGAATGAAACTGAGCGGATTTATGGCATGGATGGTATGGATGGCCGTACACCTTATGAGCCTCCTGGGATTCAGGAACAAGCTGGTGGTGTTCAGTAACTGGTTCTACCGTTACTTTACTTTTGACCGTGGTACACGTATTATCATTAAACGTGGTGCTGCAAATATTGTGAAACTCCGCCAGACGGTTGTCAGCTGATCCCGCACAGGGGATTTGTAACACGACATATCATTCGCAGTAATAAAAAGGCTCTGCTTATACAAATGATATGGATGTGCGGATCTTCAGTGAGGCATTTGTAACGCGACAGATCATCCGCAGTAATAAAAGAACAAGGCGTTCATAGCTTGAAACTATGAACGCCTTGCACTTTTATGTTGATGCTATTTACGACTTAACATCGAGTTCAGTGTAGTGGTAGTCACCAGTTCATCGGCTCGTCCACCCAACGCGCGATAATAAACTAAGATCGTATAATTGTTCTCCGTTTCCCACCAGTTGCCTTCTGTCAACTGCGTATCAGGCTTACTGCCGGCAACTGTATTATCCACCAATGTATATACGTAGTTATAAAAACCCTGTTTCAAAAACAATGTTCCTTCATATGCTCTGCTGGCGGGATTAAATACCATCTTATTACTATCGTTACACTCATAGTTCGTCAGCTCTCCCAATATGTACATGTCGTAGCCTGCATATGGCTCGGGAACAGGGAAAGAGAAATGCACAGTCGCATAATCTCCTTCAAAGAAAGGATCGTAATCATCCAGCGTGGCGAGATAGTACAATCCGTTGATATCTTTGATATACTGGTACATTTTACCGCCTCTTTCAAAGTCGGGAAGGGCATAGACATCGGTATGATCTTTTGCATACTCTGTGGTCTTCACCCTTTCTGTCTGCAATCGGAAACTTCGGAGATCTATCCAGCGCCACTCCTTACCTGCCGGCATCACACAGTCCACCTCCCAGTTATACTCCAGCACATTGCCTTTAATGAACAAAGGACGTGGGAATTGGATGGCATTATCCCAACGATAGTTTTGTAAGATGACCACTTTCATCTGATCAAAGGGGTTTATCACATTCAGTCCGGCGGTATTGACAGAAAAGTTGATCTTCTGGTGTGTCCGGAAGATCTTTGGCGTAACCGGCTGCTGGATAAAACCGCTTACACTGGCTTTATTGCCTATTACCAGCATACGGCGTGTCAATACCAGTTGATCGGTATCGCTGTCCAGGTAAACCTTTAGCAGATAATTGCCTGACCTTGTCGGATAACAGTTCTGATTGGGCAGCTGTACGGAATAGTGGGTATATTTCTGTAAAGCGATGCTGGAAAAACGGTAATTCTGTATCCTGTTCTCAGAGAAGCCCCGCAGGTACTCCACCTGGTTGATCTGTGCCCTTGACCAGTCTGCATTACACAGGACGAACGTGTAAAAGTAGTTCTTCACGTCGTTATCAAGATCATCAAAGCTCAATTCCAGCTTTTCATCGCCATTCAACGTAATAATGGGATAACTGAGCTGATCGCCGGCCTGGTTCAGCTTTACCGACCGGATATTACTGTAGTAAACGTGGTCAGGACCATTGGTATTCTCCTGCGCAGCTACCGGTAGAACGTATGCCAGTAAACATAGTACCGGTATACAGAAGAAGGTTTTTATCTTCATAATAGCATTTCAAGTAACCATTAAGGTACTATTTTTTCAATTTGTACCGTGCAGCTTCATTATAAGCGGCCGGCTGTTTATGATTATATTCAATACATTTGTCTTATGAATTTGCCATTCTTCATTGCCAAGCGGATTGCCTTTAACCGGTCATCTTCCTTTTCAAAGTTCATTATCAATATTGCTATTGCAGCCACGGGGATCAGCGTAGCAGTAATGATACTGGCTGTGGCCCTGGTGAATGGTTTCCAGGAGGCCGTCCAGCAGAAGATATTCAGTTTCTGGGGACATATGCACATTACCCAGTTCCAGGCGAATGCCGGTCCGCTGACCGAACAATTTCCCTTTGCCGGAGATAGCTCCATGGTAACAGCACTCAAACAGATAAAAGGTATCAATACAGTAAACGCTTATGCCACCAAATCTGCTATAATAAAAGCAGAAAAAGATCTGGAAGGCGTCATCTTCAAAGGTGTTGACCGCCATTACAACTGGGGGCATCTGCAGCAATTCCTGCAGGAAGGCAGTGTTATCCACTATAACGACAGCAGTTATGCGCCTGAAGTGTTGATTTCCGTCAGGCTTGCGAGAGAATTACAACTGAAGCTGCATGATCCGCTTATAATCTATTTTATTCAGGGACCGGGACAAGCACCCAGGGCACGTAAGCTGACCGTCAGCGGCATATTTAAGACAGGCATTGAAGAATATGACAAAACGTATGTGCTGGGCGATCTTGAACTGATCCGCAAACTGAATAACTGGGAGCCCGGCAGCGTTGGAGGATATGAGATCTTCATGGATGATTACCGCCGGTTTGAAGATGTAAGCAGCGCTGCTAATAATGTCATTCCCGCTCAACTGTTCATTCGTTCTATTACTGACATCTATCCTAACATTTTCGCCTGGCTGCGTTTACAAAGTAAAAATAAGACCATTGTGCTTGTGATCATGTCCATTGTGGCGGCCATCAACATGGTCACAGCTATTCTTATCCTCATCCTGGAGCGGACGAACATGATAGGTATCCTGAAAGCGCTGGGTTTACGGAATCGCAGGATACAGGCAATATTTGTTACTCAGGCGGCTTATATCGTGATGGCAGGGATTGTACTGGGAAATATCCTGGGTATTGGTTTAGCTATTCTTCAGCAAACCACCGGCCTCTTTAAATTGCCAGAGGAGTCCTATTACATGTCTGTAGCAGCTGTTTCCCTCGTCTGGTGGCATATAGCGCTGATTGACGTCGGTACCCTGGTACTTTCTATAGCGGTATTGATGCTACCGTCCCTGATTATCAGGAGGATCACGCCTGTGAAGGCGATACAATTTAAGTGATTGCTGACAACGACATCAACAAAGAAGTCCCTAGCGATCAGACTAACAATCTTCCACAGATGATACCGGCTGCGACGCCGGCATTCAGGGATTCCGCTCCTCCCAGTCTTGGGATGGTAATCTTATAGGTACTGGCAGCAATCACGGCTTCACTCAGTCCCCGGGATTCATTACCGATCAGGATAATGCCTTCTTTTAGTGTCGAAAATTCGGTGATATTCGTGCCATGTAAGGTAGCAGCATAAGAAGGTACGCCGGCCTGCTTCAGTAAAGTAACGATGTCACTTTCAAGGATATTTACACGGGCGATGCTTCCCATCGTAGCCTGGATGGTTTTCGGATTGTAGGCATCTACACAATCAGGTGAACAGATGATCTGACGGATGCCGAACCAGTCGGCTATACGAATGATGGTACCGAGATTACCAGGGTCCTGAATGGTTTCCAGGGCCAGGGAGACAGTCCCTTTTAAAGCTGCGGGTGTTACTCCGGCAGATCCGGGAATATCCAGCAGGGCCAATGCCTGATTGGGTGTAGTCAGCGCTGACAGCTGCTTCAGCACACTTTCTTCCACCTCAGTGACCCGTACGGCGGGTGTACGATCCAGTAAAGACCTGTGAGTACTGATCCAGTCGGCAGTTGCATACACCTCCTGCACGGGAACGCCTTCCTGCAGAAGCTCCGGAACGATCTTATCGCCTTCAGCAATGAACTGGCCGGATTTTTGACGGTATTTTTTATGCTGTAATGATTGAATATACTTAATTTGCGCCTTCGACAACATAGAGCCAAACCTACATGAATTCTTTTAATCGGCAAAGCCACGCGGACTGGCCTCTATGGAAATAAACAGAAAACAAAGCTTCTAACTATTAATAATTGTATTGACTCTGATGCAGCAGCGGCCACATAGTTCCCTTATTATTTATCTGAACTATATAATCATCCTGATGACCACACTGGCGCTGGCTGCTTGTTCCAATACAAAATACCTGCAAAAGAATCAGGTGCTTTATGTGGACAGCGACGTGGACGTGAAAGGAGAAGCATCTACTGCTGAAAAACAGGATATCCGCGCCTCACTTACTTCCAAACAACTAATGCTGCAACAGTCCAATACTTTGTTTATGGGTACCCGTTTCAAGGTATGGCTCTACAACCAGAAGTACAATGAAAAAAAGTCCAACTGGTTCTGGAACCTGATGCTGGCGCCCCGCAACCTGGAAGAACCGGTGATCTATGATTCTACCAAAACCAAAGAATCTGTCAAACGCATGGTCAGCTACCTGAATAACCAGGGCTATTTCTATGCTACCGTCGATTACGAGGAGTCCATCAAGCGGCAGAAAGTCAATGTCACCTACAAGGTCAATACCGGTAAGAACTTTGTGATCAACAAGATCCGTTATGAAATACCGGACACCAATCTGCTGAAACTGGTCAAAGAAAACGAGAAACTCGCGCACATCAAGTCAGGTATGGCTTACAAACAGGAGGCACTGGGCAGTGAGCGTGAAAGACTGATGCGCGTGATACGCAATGCAGGCTATTATAAATTTGACCGCAATGCAATCGAATTTGAGATCGATACCCTTCATAAAACGCTGTTCCGCAACCTCATGAACCCTTTCGAGGGGATCGTTAACGTGTATAATGAGCGTAAGGGGCAGGACAGGCCGAAAATGGATATCACCATCAAGATCTGGAATCCGGAGGACCCTTCCCTCCATTACGAGCAGTATACGCTCGACAGCATTATTGCCTATCCCGATTACCCGGTGTATGGCAGTACCGCCGACTCCCTGTTCAAAACTACGCAGCGCCGCGACCTGATCATCCGCTATCGTCAGGACATCCTGAAGCCGGCCGTACTTTACAGGTCAGTTCTCCTGAAAAAGGACGAACGGTTTTCCCAGCAGCGTACCAACGATGCCATCAGCCGTCTCTATGACCTGGGCGCCTGGCAGTTTGTAAACCTGCAGTACAGGGAAAGCAAAGACAAACCAAATACGCTGAACACTTATATCTTCATGACGCCCAAACGCCGTCAGGAGATAGGTGCCAACTTTGAGGTCAGCACCAGCTCTGACTACCTCGTGGGTAGCGGTGTCAGCCTGAACTACCGGCATCTGAATATAGGCCGTTCAGCTACCCAACTAAATATCAGCCTGAACACCGGCGTTGAGCTCATCCGCACCCAGGGCAACTGGATGTTACAGTCGCAGGAAATAGGCGGGCAGGTCAGCCTGATATTTCCGCGGTTTATTACTCCTTTCCGTATTGCCCAGCGCAACCGGTCTACCGTGCGTACGAGGCTGACAGCAGGGGTCGATTATCTGACCCGTTCTGCCAAATTCTATATCTCCAACGTGAATGCGTCTTTCGGATATGAGTGGAATCAGAGCCTTTATAAACGTTGGATCGTCAAACCGATCTCCCTCAACTATGTGGGGGTAAATCTGAATGCCGGGTTCCGCGATAGTATCGTGAATAAAAATCCTTATCTGAAGAGGAGCTTTGAGCCTGCGTTTATTGGTGGTGAGAATGTCACTTACATCTACAGTAACAATGATGTACTGCATCGTAATCATTACTCTTATTTCCGCGCCAATGTCGAAGAGTCCGGTGCATGGCTGAATGGTATCAACAGCCTCTGGGGTAGCATTTCCGGGAAAGGCACCGATCTGGAAAGCCTGACCAACATGCCGATTGCCAACTTCCTCAAATTAGAGGCTGATTACCGCCATTACTGGACGCTGACTGATCATACAACGCTCGCTACACGTATTTACGGTGGTGTGGGCATTCCTTACGGCAAATCAGACGTAATGCCATATATCCGCCAGTTTACAGCTGGTGGCCCTAATAGTATCCGTGCATGGCGGTTGCGTACGCTTGGGCCAGGCACGTTCAAAGATAGCTCCATCACTGCCAGCAATTTCCCTGACCAGACCGGCGATATGAAGCTTGAGGGCAACATTGAATATCGTTTTGATTTATTACGCCTGTTCAATGGTAGTATCAATCTTAAGGGTGCGACATTCCTGGATATCGGGAATATCTGGATGCTGAAGAAGGATACTGTTCGTCCGGGCGGTGAGTTCAGGTTGCAGAATCTATACCGCGATCTCGCAATGGGTACCGGGGCTGGATTAAGACTTGATTTTTCTTTCTTTTTGATAAGGCTGGATTGGGGTGTACCTATCAAGGTACCGTATTTTAAGGGAAATAAGAGTGGATGGTATTTGAGTCAGTGGCAGCTGGGCGATGCCACCTGGAGGAGGAATAATATTATTTGGAACGTGGCAATAGGATATCCGTTCTAGGCAAGCCCGGGCGCAATACACCAATAGAGCCGGGCGTCGGCCGCGGTTTCAGGCGGGACTGCTGGCGGTGCCAGCAATCTCCTATTTCTTCACAACATTCTTCGCTTCCTCAATAAACTGCTCAATATCCCAGGCATCCTGCAGTTTAAACTCTCCTATTCTTGTACGGCAAAGACTGCTCATATAGCCCCCTACCCCGAGGGCGGCGCCGAAATCATTTGCCAGGGAACGGATGTAGGTACCGGTACTGCAGACAACACGAAAGTATACTACAGGCATTTCTATTTTAGTGATCTCAAATTCCTTAATGAAAACGGTGCGGGGTTCCACTTTTACCTCGACTCCCTTGCGCGCCAGTTCATAAATGGGCTTACCATTCTGTTTGATGGCGGAATGTATTGGAGGAAGCTGTTGCTGCTCGCCAAGGAACTGGCGGGTAGCATCATGGATCATCTGTTCCGTGATGCCGTCCAGTGGCTTGAAATCAGTAGGTTCCGATTCCAGGTCGTAGGTGGGAGTGACAGCACCTATAGTGAAAGTACCGGTGTATTCTTTCTCCTGCGCCTGGTATTCGTTGATCTTTTTTGTCATTTTGCCTGTACAGCAGATCAGTAGTCCTGTAGCCAGCGGGTCCAGGGTACCGGCATGACCGGTTTTTGCCTTTGTCGTGTTCCTGATCTTTCTTACGATATCGAAAGAGGTCCATTTCAAGGGCTTGTTGATAAGTATTACCTGTCCTTCTTCGTAAATGTTTTTTTCTGCTGTCTGATTCATCCCGCAAAGATAATAGAAACCCGGAATGCAGCGTTCATCCTGTGATATACCATACTGGTTTAAAATATGCGCTTTTTCACTATTTTCACGCAATTTTCATAATATGTCTTTAATACAACACAGCAACGCGAATGTCAGATATCAGCAACAGGTGGATAATTCCATTAACTATGTGCTGCCTTTTATAGATGCAGCCATGCCGGTGACGCCCGATCTCCGGATAATGGAAATAGGCTGTGGTGAAGGAGGCGTATTAATACCTTTCCTGGAAAGAGGTTGTCATTGTGTAGGTGTAGACCTTTCAGACGATAAAATTGCGCTGGCACATGATTACCTGAAACAGTATGTTGACGCGGGTAACATGCAACTCATCAACAAAAATATTTATGATGTTGATTTCCTGGGTGAGTTTAAACATTCTTTTGATCTCATCATTCTGAAAGATGCCATCGAACATATACCTGACCAGGCAAAGATCATAGGGTATCTGAAAAATTTACTGACGCCGCGTGGGCAGGTTTATTTCGGATTTCCACCCTGGTATATGCCACATGGCGGCCATCAGCAGACATGTGAGAGTAAAGTACTGAATATGATGCCTTATATCCATTTGCTGCCTAATCCGCTCTACAGGGGCGTTTTGCGTGCATTTGGAGAGCCACCGAATATCATTGCAGAGTTGATGGAGATCAAGGAGACAGGGATCTCTATTGAACGTTTTGAACGTATCGTGAAGGAACAGGGATATAAGATCACGAAGAAACAATTCTACCTGATCAATCCTATCTATAAATACAAATTTGGGTTGAAACCCCGCTTGCAATGGGGACCTGTGGCTGCAATACCTTTCGTGAGAAACTTCTTTACGACCTGTGTTTACTACATGATCAAGGCGCAGTGATGAGAGATGATATCATGTGACCTTACGAAGATCACTCAGGATACAATAAAGGAAAAGCTCCCGCCAAGGCAGGAGCTTTTCCTTTATTGTATAATATCGTTTTGACTATTGTTCTTCACCCGAATAGCTTAGTCATTGTTCCAGATCTCCCAACTCGCTTCTGCCTGTAATATCAGCATTTCGTGACCATTCTTGATTGTCGCGCCCCTGTCTGCACCTTGTTGCAGGAAGGCTGTTACAGCAGGGTTATAAATCAGATCGTACAGGAGATGCTTATCGGTCAATTGCTCATATGGTAATGCAGGAGCTGCGTCCACATTGGGATACATGCCTAAAGGCGTTGTATTAACGATCAGTGTATGAGATGCCATAATGGAAGCATCGAGTTGTTCATAAGAGATCGAATCAGCAGCAGCCTGCCGGCTGACCAGCTTATAGGGAATGTTCAGGCTTTCCAGCACATACTGTACGGCTTTGGCAGCGCCACCGGTACCAAGCACCAGTGCCTTATTATGGTGAGCTTTCAGCAAAGGTTCCAGCGATCTTCTGAAGCCGATAGCATCGGTATTGTAGCCTACCTTACGTCCCTCTTTAAAGCGGATACAATTGACAGCTCCTATTTGTGCGGCAGCGGGACTCAATTCATCCAGGTAAGGCATCACGGCCTGCTTATAGGGAATGGTAACGTTCAATCCCTGCAGGTCAGGATATTGGGCAATCAACGCAGGTAATCCGGCTATTTCCGGTATAGGGAAGCTCTCATACATGCAATTCCTGATACCCTCACGGGCAAATTTCTCGGCAAAGAAACCTTTCGAGAATGAGTGACTAAGTGGATACCCAATAAGACCGTACACCTTCATAAAAATGGATTATGCTTTATCCAGGAACAGGTGGAAAGTATCTCCTCTGAGGCCGATACGCATTGCTTCCAGCGAGATCACTTCATGTGGCGCCAGGTTACCCAGGTTCACATTACAACCGATCAGTTCCAGGAAATACAATTGCTGTGCTTTCTGCGGCGCTTCCCAGATGATCTTTTCTGAAGGGACCTTTGTGAGGATCTCCTGTACAAGACCTTCCCTTACTTCACCGGAGCCGCGATAGATACCCACGTTACCACTTTCACGGGCCTCAGCGATCACATAAGTAGCGCCGGCGCCCAGCTCGGCGTTCATGAGTTCAATCCATTTATAAGGAGGAATGATATGTTCTGCATCTTTAGAACCTACTTCACTCAATACGACAGCTATCTTCGACAGCTTCTCGATATAACCACATTTCTCAGCATGTGGGATGGTAATAGAACCATCAGATACTTCAATATGTTTGATACCATAATCCTTGATCACGTTCACAAACTCATCAAACTGATTACGGATAAGAAATGCTTCAAATAAGGTTCCGCCGAAATACACAGGAATATTGGCAGACTGGTATAATTCTATTTTCTGGCGCAGGTTAGGCGTTACAAACGAAGTTCCGAAACCCAGCTTCAGGATATCAACATGTGGAGACGCTACTGATAAAAAATTCTTAGCTTCTTCCAAACTTAGCCCTTTATCCATCACCATGGTCAGACCATGGTTACGAGGTTTCTTTGTCCGATCGGGAATTTGTGTCAGATTAAAATTCATTTGAACGTTTTTTTTCGTCTTGACGGTCTGTAAACCAAACAACTATACTTCACTGGTTTTCTGGAATAGGGATCTGCCCATCTTTATTAAACCGGCGCAAAATTAACATATTCCGGTTTAAAGAGTTTCAAATAAAAGATTTTATCAAAAAGAAAATTTTCTATCTCATAAAACACTAAATACCAGTAAATTAAAATAAAAAATGCGTAATATTTAGTGCAAAATTACAGCACATAATATTACGCATTTAAGGAACAAGGGTTCCTGATAAGAGCTTTATTACTTCCCTTTTTTGGTACGTTTATACCTGGTGATAAGTTCTACGATACCGGGATGTTGCAACAATGTCGGATCCAGTTCTATCAGTTTCTTCACATGTTTTGCATTCACCTGAAGCGCTGTTTCCAGTTGTAACATACCTTCCTTGGATTTACCGGTTGCAAACATAATAGCAGCCCGGTAGTATTGCAGAACAGGTTTGTGCCCTACTTTCTGTGTGGCGGCTTCCAGCTGTGACAGGGCTTCTTCAAAGAAGCCGGAAACATAGAGACCGCGAATAAATTCCTGCCAGGGAGTGATGCTGGAAGGGCGTATGCGCACAGCTGCAAGGAGATGGATCAACCCCTCCTTGTTCTTGTCCAGTTCAAGATAACATTGGCCCAGTGCTATCAGGTATTCAGCGCTGTTCTTATTGATCTTGATAGCGCTCATGATTGATTTGATAGCATTTTCCCAGTTGGCCTCGGTCATGTAAGCAATACCGATCTTGTAGTAGAGCTTATCATCGCTGGGGCTTAAATGGGATGCTTTACGGTAGTAATAGCGGGCCTGGGTATATTTACGCTGACGTTCGTAGCAGTGCCCGATAGCCTCGTAAATAACATCTTCCGGTTTAGCGATCTCCAGGTGCTTCTTCAGCACATCAATTGCTTCAGCATATTTACGCAGCCTGATATAGGCATCGCCCATATTGCGGTATGCATAGTCGAATTTCTCATCAATTACGATAGCGTACTGATAAGCATCGATCGCTTTTTCGTACAGTTTGAGTCCCTGGTAAGCGGTGCCGAGATTAAACCAGGCCAGCTGATTGTAGGGATGCTCATTGATGATGTTGGTATGGAGGCGTATACTTTCTTCATTCCGGCCGGTAAATTCCGTCCAGAAGCAGATTTTATGCAAAGCCTCTTCGTTATTTGGATCATGTTCGAGCGTAAGGCGCAAACAGTCAAAAACCTTTTCGAACTCTTCACAGTCGTCATATACATCGGCCAGTTCCAGCAGTAATTCGGTCTTGTCTTCTCCCTCAAATACGGCAATCTGTTCTTCCAGCACAGCTGCAGCTTTTTCGTGCTGGTTCATGGCAAGGTATACGTCAGTCTGCAGGATGTAGAGGTTAATATCTGTACTATCCAGTATGGCTGCTTTTTCCAGCAGATCCATTGCTTCCTGGTATTTCTTTGATTCTATGAGTAGATTGGCCTTTTTGAGTAAAAGAGTAGAAGAATAAGGGAACTGTTCAATAGCCATTTCAGCAGCCTGCATGGCATTAGGAAGTTCATCATGCTCATCATAGTAGTCTATGATCAGTTCGAAAGAATCCTCGTCGAGAAAGGAATGAGACTGGCCAGCTTTCAGGTTTTCAAACTGCTGCAACAAGTCTCTTAACTCCTCAAAATCGTCGTTTAAAAATGGAAAGTCTTGATTCATTAATGTAAATATAAGTATTTTTTGAATCGGGCGCCCATCACCCGGGGCTCCCCAGATTCTTTAAATTATTTAACATTACTTTAAGATTTTTTCGTATCTTCGTTAAGAATTTGTTATATAATATATAGAAAAGTTTGTACATTTGTGATACAATGAAACAGATAACTAACATATTGCAGACCTTTTCATTGTCTTTTTTATTGGCTGGCATCCTCGTAATATCAGGATTGACGGCTAAAGCCAACGATAATTTAACCTCCGATAATAAAGACAAGATAAAGAAGAACGAAACAAGACTTTCTCTGGCAGGTTTGTCAGGGAAGACTAACCTGAGCCTTGATGCAGGATTTCGTTTTAATGGTGCTATGAGCTCCAACTTTAAGCTGTCAGAGAATAATTCCTGGAACTTTAAGTCAGTAATGACTATCAAGAAAGGAAATGTAACATATGTTTTGCCATATGCTACACAAATACAGCCACCTTCCAACATGAATTTTCATCAGCTGCACATAGTGTTGCCACTGAGGAAGAACTGATCGCATTGACTACTTTGCAAACAGCATAAAAAAAAGGTTCCGTCTGAAACGGGACCTTTTTCTTTTTATGCTTGGTATTGGGGGCCATTTCCTGCCCCGGGGCATTGCCCCTACCGTGTATCCCAACCCTCGAATATGCCATACAACTTCCACCGGATGTTCAATATCTTCCCGGTACCAATCCGGTACCAACGGTGTACCAATGGCCTCATCTTATGTTCATCTTACGTTCAAAACGTAAGATGAACATAAGATGAGGCCATTGGTACACCGTTGGTACCGAATACATACTATAGGGATACCCTATCGTGAGACCTCTTTAACAAATGCAACTACCAACACTACTGTCATCTACCCTATCAAAAACAAAGGGTTCTGTTAAAAACAGAACCCTTCAAAATTATGAGGCAAAAATCTGATCAACTTCCCATTTTCAGCAACTCTTCGCGGCTGATCTCCTTATACCCTGACTTAGGCGCATCAAAGAAAGATCCAGGGACTGCATAAAGGTCAACCCTGGTTGCCACTACGTGCATTCTGGAGCCGTTTTTATTGATGATCTCAAACTGTAAAGGTATACCCTTCAGATTCACAAAACGGCGGTTGTATTGCTTGTTTTCCGGCAAAAGGTCGGTAGTATAGTAAACCTCGAATGTCTGCCCGTCAGGCATTTTACCAATCGCCTTTTTACAGTTATACCCTGCAATCTGCTTTGTTTCCGCAGCATCTTTGAACTGCACCTGTGCATATTCCTTCAGCTCTTTGGTATATTCTTCCTTACCAGCGCGGATCAGGTATTTATCACCATGATTGTCAATCAGCGTTACCACTGTTTCTTCACGGCTGTTAATGAGATAGCTGTAGTGTACAGATTTAAAATCTATATCTACCCTACTCAGGTGTCCCTTCATGTATTGGGTGAGTGTGCCGCCTTCAAAGGAGGGATCTGCCTGTGGTGGTGTTTCGATCCTGTAAACGATCTTCGCGTCTGATACCAGTCGCTGGGCGAACAGGCTACCAGTGATCAGGCAACAGCATAAAAGTGTTAAAATAGCTTTTTGCATGACAGTAATGTATTTCATCCGCAATGTTTTAAAGTTAAGGCCGGATGTCACCTCGCATAATATTTCCGCTGTATAGGGATCAACTATGCCTGACTTCATAGGTTATATTGAAAAAATCATACCGGATTACCAAACCATTTTTTCCTTATCCAGAAACGCTTTTATACCCCGCTGACAATCAGTATGTTCTCTTGTTTCCGCGTTTAACCGGGCTGCCTGTTCCAGGGCATTTTCCAATGGCTGGTCAAAGACGGATGTGATCAGCTTTTTGGTTACTTTCAGGGAGTTGGCAGAAGCGCCGGTACAGAGATCGTCTGCTACTTTGGCTACATGTTCCGCGATGCGGTCGGCGGGTATCACGTCATTCAGCAAGCCGAAATACGCGGCTTTTTCAGCGGTGATCAGTCTTCCGGTCAGCAGCAAATCGCGCGCACGCCCCTCGCCTATTTTTCTGACCAGGAATACCGCCACAAGGGCCGGAATGAACCCGATCCTCACTTCGCTATATCCCAGTTTTGCTTCTGGTACGGCATAACTCAGATCACACAGTGTGACGAGACCACAGCCACCGGCAACCGCATGTCCTTCTACCTGGGCGATTACTACTTTATCGTGATAATAGATCTGTTGCATCAGCTGCATCAGTTCTTTTGAATCAGCAAGATTCTCTTCTCTTGTATTTAATTGGAGTTGCTGGAGATATTCAAGGTCTGCCCCGGCGCAAAATGCTTCACCGGCGCCTTTCAATATGATCACCTTTACATCGGGATCAGTTTCCGCCTGCTGGAAAGCGGCGCGTAATTCTGCTACCATAGCGCCGTTCAGCGCATTGCGTTTTTCAGGCCGATGCAGCGTTATACTGGCTACACGGCTTTTAACATCATATAGGATATGTTCGAAAGCCATTATTTATGGATTGGCGATTTCAGATCGCAGAATGAATATAACAAGAACTTGTTAAATTCCGTGATCCGAAATCGCCAGCTTTCCGAAATGATGTTTCTATCGTGCTATTTCCTGAATTACATGTCCGACGTTACCGCTCGGCATCTGAATATGCAAGAGTGCCGCGATGGTAGGAGAAATATCCGTCATACCCATAGTGCGGTTGCTCTTACCGTGAGGGATCCCCCATCCCATCCATACCAGTGGAATATGCGCATCATACGCATACCACAGACCATGCGTAGTACCTGTTTTTCCACCATCAATGTATCCTGGCTGGAGCACTATCTGAATATCACCACTACGTTTTCTGTTAAAACCGTTCGTCATCATTGAACGCATTGGTTCTGCCAGTGTGGTCGTCATCAGCTCCTGCAGCGGGAAGGCATTGCTGATGGCAGGATCTTTCAGTAAGGCGCTGATAATGAGTTCACGTACATCTTTTGAAGATTTGCCTGCTTTTTCAATGGCTTCATGATTCAGGTATAACTGGTAGTTGCTGCCACCGGCAATGGCTTTATCCACACCGGTTTGCTCCTTTACCAGTTTATTCAGGTCACTTACAGCTTTTCCCTCACTCCAGACACCGCCGGGGAGCTTATTTTCCTGCATAAAGCCGGGAACGTGTGCAACACCATGGTCTGCAGTGATGAAGAACAGGTATTGTCCTTTACCAACAGCAGCATCCAGGTATTGGAAGAAGGCTGCCAGGTCTTTGTCAAGGCGCAGGTAAGTATCTTCGATCTCAATGGAGTTAGGGCCGAACTGATGACCTACATAGTCAGTGGATGACAGGCTGATAGCCAGCATGTCGGTGGCATCACCTTTTCCCAGCTGATACGCCTCCAGAGCTTTTTTGGCAAATTCCAGCGTCATGGTATTACCAAAGGGGGTAGAAGAGATAGTCTTGAAAGGTGTACCGGTTTCACCACCGAGTTCGTATGGGAAAACAGGCGCTTTACCAGGTTTGAAAGTTCCTTCGTAGGGCTTATTGTCAGCAGTGCTCAACTGATAAGTCTCAAGAGGGTATAAAGTTGTCCACGGATGGCTGAGATAACGTGCCGGCCATTTCATACTATTAAAGTCTGCGGCCCAGTCAGGCAGCTGATTCATGTAATAAGTACTTGTTACCCAGTTGCCGGTACCACCATCATACCAGTAAGCAGCGGTAGCGCTGTGACCTGCCGGGAGGATGGCGCCACGATCTTTGATAGCCACACCCACAACTTTACTCTTGAAATTGGTGGCTATGCGCAATTCATCACCAATGGTGGTAACCTGCATATTGCGGGGACTCATTTTACCGGCATTGGAGGTGCTGCCTACGGTGTTTACCGCAGTATCTTCGGCGCAATACATATCCCTGTTCAGGTCCCTGCTATACCAGTCATTACCTACTATACCGTGTATGGCGGGTACTGACCCGGTGTATATGCAGGTATGACCGCAGGCAGTAATAGTGGGGGTATAATTAATTAGCGTATTTTCGCAGGAGAAGCCATCTTTCAGTAACCGCTTAAAACCACCATCTGTATAGCGGTTAGCATAACGATAGAGATAGTCCCAACGCATCTGATCCACCACGATGCCAACCACCAGTTTGGGACGGGTAATTTTTTTAGGTTTCGCGGGTCTACTCCAGGCAGTGACGTAACCCGGTTTTGGAGAGGTAGCTTTCTGAGCGTCAGCAAATTGTGTAACCAACAGGGAAGCCGTTATGAACACACACGACAAGAACTTACAATTCATGATTTTTAAATACATTATTTATTATTCACATTTTCAAAGGTAACCCAAGTTTACAAAAACTAATATTTTAATACCTTTGTGCGGGTTTTCAATGATCACTCTTAATTATTATTTAACATATGGATATTTTTGAGAAACTGCTTAAGCACATGGGCCCTATAGGCGAACACTCTGACAGAGCCCATGGCTACTTTGCTTTCCCCAAGCTGGAAGGTGAGATTGGTCCCCGCATGAAGTTCAGGGGTAACGAGAAAATTGTCTGGAGCCTGAATAACTACCTGGGCCTTGCCAACCATCCTGAGGTACGTGCTACTGATGCCAAAGCAGCGGCGGAGTACGGTCTTGCCACTCCAATGGGAGCCCGTATGATGAGTGGAAACACCAACTTCCACGAAAAGCTGGAAAAAGAATTATCCGAATTCATGGGTAAGGAAGACACCACCCTTCTTAACTACGGTTACCAGGGTATCATGAGTGCGATCGATGCTATTTGTAACCGTCGCGACGTGATCGTTTACGATGCGGAGTGCCACGCAAGTATCATTGATGGTCTGCGTTTGCACCAGGGCCACCGTTATGTATTCAAACACAATGACATTGAAGACTGCGAAAAACAGTTAAAACGTGCAGAAGAGCTGATCAAAGCCAACGGTGGTACCGGCGGTATCCTGGTGATCACTGAAGGTGTGTTTGGTATGGCCGGCGATCAGGGTAAACTGAAAGAAATTGCCGCCCTGAAAGAAAAATATGAGTTCCGTTTCATGGTAGACGATGCACACGGATTTGGTACTATGGGTAAAACCGGTGCTGGTACAGGTGAAGAACAGGGCGTTCAGGACAAGATCGACCTGCTGTTCAATACCTTCGCAAAATCTGGTGCTTCTATCGGCGCTTTCATGAGCGGTGATAAAGCTATCATCAACTACCTGCGTTATAATATGCGTTCGCAGATCTTCGCGAAATCAATTCCATTACCGCTGGTAATCGGACACCTGAAACGCGTTGAACTGATGCGCAAAAACACAGACCTGAAGAACAAACTGTGGGATAATGTAAACAAACTGCAGAAAGGTCTGCGTGACCGCGGTTTCAATATCGGCAGAACGAATTCTCCTGTAACTCCGATCTACCTGCAGGGTGATATTCCTGAAGCAACTGCAATGTGTCTGGACCTGCGTGAGAACTATAACATCTTCTGTTCTATCGTAGTATATCCTGTTATCCCTAAAGGACAGATCATATACCGTCTGATACCAACAGCAGCCCATACCGACGAAGATATTGAGCTGACATTGAAAGCATTCAGCGAAACAAAAGAGAAACTGGACAGGAAAGTATATGAGGTAGCTGAAATACCAATGGTATAATAGATACACATATTCTATAGCGTATAAGAGAAAAAGCCCGGATCACATGATCCGGGCTTTTCTTTTACCGGAAAAATTAATGAGATCATGCAACTGTAGTGAATAACAGGTGCTTAGCAATAAAGTCTGAAAGAAAATTCACGGGAATGCCTATACTAACTGGCATAACTTTTGCGTTTATATTGGAACTGAGACAAAAAAGTAAACCCCTCGTTTATACGAGGGGCTTCACAACAAATCGTTCTTTCTCACTAGGTGTAAGTTTCACTTAGCTTTCATTAGGACATGGTAGAACAATTGGTCTTCATAGAATTAGGAATCATAAGATTCCTGGGATAAATAAACTAGGTTTCATAGGTCTGGAGCCATTCGGTTCCAGGGATAATAATTGTTCTGATTTCTGGATTTCATAGGGCCGGAATCCTTTTAATTCCGGGGATAAATTGGCATTGGCTTTCATAGAACAGGAATCAATCTGATTCCATGGGATAAATATTATTGGACTTGGTCCTTTTTATCGGACCTGGTGTATTCGCATTTCTCTTCATCAAAAGTAGTTTAAGCAGTGTGATATAAATTCACACGAAGATGGGATTTTGTTAATGAGTTGTTAAAAGGAATTAACAGTACAATAAACACTCCCCTTTTGTCAAACCCTTTACAGACGGGCATTCCCCAATTCCACATTTGTTATAAGTGTATGATGAACAGCTATAAAATGAGAAGAGGTATAACATAACACCCATGTGGGATATATGTTATACCTCTTACTTTTTTGAGTACCATTTATTACTATAAATGAGACTCTATAGCAACGTCATAAGGCAGTTTCCAGCTGGCAACTGTACCCCAATCTTCATTATCAACTACAACGTTTTCACCTTTCACCACGCCGATCTTTTCAACTTTCACAGAATGTTCAGTTGCATCGATCACACTGTGCAAAATAGCGTCAAATTTCTCCTTGTCTTCCGGTCTGATAGTTACCACCGCACGGCTCTGGCTTTCACCAAACAGGTAGGCGTCTTTACGGAAGTTGTGGTTGGTATGGATATCAAAGCCCAATCCGGAAGACATAGCGCTTTCCAGCAGGGATATAAACAGACCGCCTTCACTTACGTCGTGTGCTGACTGTATGATACCAGCTTTATTCAGTTTAGCGATAGTATGATGGAGACGCTGCTCTTCTTCCAGGTGGAAGTGAGGAGCGGGACTGTGCTCAATGCCGATCAGTTTATGCAGGTATTCAGAGCTGCTGATATCATTACGGCTGCGGCCCAGCAGGTAAACCAGGTCACCTTCCTGTTTGAAGTTGAGGGTGATCCGCTGAGACATATCATCCAGTATACCCAGCATACCAATTGTTGGAGTAGGATATACAGGACCATCAGGCGACTGGTTGTAGAAGCTCACGTTACCACCGGTAACGGGTGTATTGAATTTACGGCAAGCTTCACCCATTCCCTTGATCGCATGTACGAACTGATAGTATACTTCCGGATCATAAGGATTACCGAAGTTCAGACAGTTAGTGATAGCAACAGGCTCACCACCGCTACACACGATATTACGTGCTGCTTCTGCCACAGCTATCTGGCCACCTACATGCGGATCTGCATATACGTAACGGCTGTTACAGTCGGTAGTCACTGCAAGGGCTTTTTTGGTACCTCTTACAGTAACGATAGATGCATCACTTGGTGCATTGGTGCTGGCGTTTGCAGTACCTACCATGCTGTCATACTGGGTATAGATCCAGCGTTTTGAAGCAATGTTTGGCAGCTTTACCAGTCTTTCTGCAGCGAAGCGTGGATGCAGGGTATCAGGTATTTTATGAATATCGAAGGATCTGATCTTCTCGAAGTATGCCGGCTCTGTATAAGCACGGTGATATTGAGGAGCGCCGCCGCCGAGTACCAGGCTTTCAGCAGGAACATCCGCTTCCAGGTGACCGTTCAGGTAGAATTTCAGTTGTTTCTCTGTTGTTACTTCACCAATCTGTACGCAGTGCAGATCCCATTTCTCAAATATTCTCAGGACTTCAGCTTCCTTGCCTTTGTGCAGCACGATAAGCATTCTTTCCTGGCTTTCGCTGAGCAGCATTTCCCAGGCCTTCATGTTTTCCTGACGGGTAGGTACTTTATCGAGGTGAATGATCATGCCGTGTTCACCTTTTGCACTCATTTCTGCGGTAGAGCAGGTGATACCGGCAGCGCCCATATCCTGCATACCTACCAACGCACCTGTCGGGATGATCTCAAGGCATGCTTCCAGCAGTTTCTTTTCCTGGAAGGGGTCTCCCACCTGAACGGAGGGCAGGTCTTCCACGCTGTCTTCAGTAATGTTGGCGCTTGCGAAAGAGGCACCACCGATACCGTCTTTACCGGTAGCGGAACCTACGATGAAAACAGGGTTGCCGGCACCGTAGGAGGTAGCAGATACTGTCTGCCCCACTTTTACGACACCAACGCTCATTGCGTTCACCAGCGGGTTGGTACCGTAACAATCTTCGAAATATGCTTCACCACCAACGGTAGGCACACCGAAACAGTTACCGTAATGACCGATACCGTGAACGATACCTTTAATAAGATGTTGTGTTTTTTTATCGTTGATATTCCCAAAACGCAGAGAGTTCAGCGCTGCGATAGGACGCGCACCCATGGTGAAGATATCACGGTGGATCCCGCCTACACCGGTAGCCGCGCCCTGGAAGGGTTCAATAGCGGAAGGGTGGTTGTGGGATTCTATCTTGAACACACAGGCGTAACCATCGCCGATGTCCACCAGACCGGCATTTTCTTCACCAGCCTTTACCAGCAGGCGTTCACCTTCACGGGGCAGTGATTTCAACCAGACAATTGAGTTCTTGTAACTGCAATGTTCACTCCACATTACAGAATACATACTTAATTCTGTGAAATTCGGCGTGCGGCCCAGAATGCCTTTTATACGCTCAAATTCGTCTGCTGTAAGACCAAGTTGCTCGGCAGTTTCAACAGTAGTTTGGGAAAACTTATCTGTAGTTTCTACGTTAGTTTGCATGTAACTGAATGTATAAGTACGATAGATAAAAAAAGAAGATGCAAACCTACAGGTTTTTCCTGCAATTGACAAAGGATATTGGCAATTACAGACGCTTGCAGGTAAAACTATTTCACCGCCACTTCCCGTATCATATTATATAATATACTCCTCTGAATCATCAGATAGTGCAACATCTATGCAGTTGTAACGAATTATATTTTTTTAAATATATCAGTTTAAACCTGACTGACTATTCATTTTTTATTCAAAAATTAAAAAATTTAACCTTTTTATCTACTAAATGTAATTTTTTAGTTAAAATCAACTTAATTCTTGCTTATGTTAGCGCAACAGCGTTCTTTTGTGTAAAATTATTTACAGCATGCAATCCTTACGCTTCACCGCACTGGAAAACCTTTCTGGTGTTGATTTAAAAATCAGGCCTGAACAACTGAACGGTAATAAGATCACCGAAGTGTTCGGCAGCAATGTATTCGCAGGAAAAGTAGTTCGCGAGAATCTGAGTGACGAGGCTTACAAAAGCTTAATGAACTCCATCAAATCTGGCACTAAGATCGACCGTAAAATGTCCGAGCAGATCGCTTCTGGTCTGAAACAATGGGCAATGAAAAAAGGCGTTACCCACTATACCCACTGGTTCCAGCCTTTGACCGGCACTACAGCTGAAAAACATGATTCTTTCTTTACCCTGAAAGGCGATGGTTCTGCCCTCGAAACCTTTGACGGCGACGCACTGGTACAGCAGGAGCCTGACGCTTCCAGCTTCCCTAACGGCGGTCTGCGCGCTACTTTCGAAGCTCGTGGTTACACTGCATGGGACCCATCCTCTCCTCCCTTCATTCTGGAGCAGGGTCACGGTAAAACACTTTGCATTCCTACTATATTTGTTGCGTACACCGGTGAATCACTGGACTACAAAGCTCCTCTGCTGAAAGCGCTTTCCGCAATGGACAAAGCTGCAGTAGACGTATGTAACTACTTCGATAAAAATGTAACTAAAGTTACAGCTACTTTAGGATGGGAACAGGAATATTTCCTGGTAGACGAAAGTCTGGCTAACGCCCGTCCTGACCTGGTAATGTGCGGCCGTACCGTAGTTGGTCACGCTCCTTCCAAAGGTCAGCAGCTGGAAGACCACTACTTCGGTTCAATTCCTGAGCGTGCATACGCTTTCATGCGCGATTTCGAAGAAGAATCTTACAAGCTGGGTATTCCTTTAAGAACCCGTCACAACGAGGTGGCACCTTCTCAGTTCGAGTGTGCTCCTATCTTTGAAGAAGTAAACATCGCGGTTGACCACAACTCCCTGCTGATGGACGTAATGACCAAAGTGGCAAAACGTCATAAGCTGAGAGTGTTACTGCATGAGAAACCATTTGCAGGCATCAACGGTTCAGGTAAACACAACAACTGGAGCATGGCTACAGATACTGGTGTGAACCTGCTGGCTCCGGGCAAAACTCCGAAGACCAACCTGATGTTCCTGACCTTCTTCGTTAACACGATCAAAGCCGTTCATGACTACGCAGACCTGCTGAGAGCTTCTATCGCTTCTCCAAGCAATGACTTCCGTCTGGGTGCAAACGAAGCGCCTCCGGCTATCATCTCTGTTTTCTCCGGTAAATACCTGTACGATGTACTGCAGGAAGTTAAAACCCGCGTGAGCAACAAGTTCGATGAGCAGGACGAAGCTATCCTGAAACTGGACCTGCACCGTCATATTCCTGAGCTGCTGCTGGACAATACTGACCGTAACCGTACTTCACCTTTTGCCTTCACCGGTAACAAGTTTGAGTTCCGTGCCGTTGGTTCTTCTGCAAACTGCGCTTCCGCTATGACCGTGTTGAACACTATCGTAGCTAAAACACTGGCTAACTTCAAGATTGAAGTTGACGCGCTGATCGAAAAAGGCGAGAAAAAAGAGATTGCGATTATGCAAACTCTTCGGAAATATATTGTAGATTCGGAGAAAGTTTTATTTGAAGGTGACGGTTATAGCGAAGAATGGGAAAAAGAAGCTGAAAAGAGAGGTCTTGCTAACGTAAAAACCACTCCTAAGGCACTGGATGCTTACGTTACTGAAAAAGCAACAAAACTGTTCACTGAAGTAGGTGTTTACAACGAGAAAGAATTACATGCCCGTCATGAGATCCTGCTCGAAGATTACGTGAAGAAAGTTCAGATTGAAGCCCGTGTAATCGGAGATCTGGCTACCAACACGATCCTGCCTTCAGCGATTAACTATCTGAACAGCCTGATTACTAACATTAATGGTCTTAAAGGCATAGGTCTCGGTGACAACGCTGTTAAAGCGCAAACCCAGATCGCTGCAAAAATAGCTGAACATATTAACGTCATCAGTGAGAATGTACAGGCTATGATTGAAGCGCGTAAAGTAGCTAATAAAGTTACTGACAGTCGCCAGAAAGCTATAGATTATTGTGATAAAATTAAGCCGTACTTTGATGTTATCCGTTACCATGCGGATAAGCTGGAGTTCCTTGTAGATGACAAACAATGGGCACTGCCTAAGTACAGAGAGCTGCTTTTCTTGCGATAAAACCGTAAGATTGTTTTGGTGTATGATTAGCCCCGGGTATTTACCCGGGGCTTTGTGTTTTTATAAGTAATTGTTTATCTTCAATGTACTCTTAACCCGATACCCCTCCTCTTCTGTATTTAAGCAGTCCGCCGATTTCTCTTTTTTTAAAGACACGATTTATTTACCCCTAAAATGCCACTTCATGCACTTAAATCTCACTCCTATTCATGTACTAACAGCTGTTACTGTTACCCTGCTGCTTTCAGCCTGCGGCAAACACGATGTCAGGCCGGATTGTGGGGCTCAGTTATGCCAGATACAAAAACTGGAAGGCTATGACGAGGTCCTTCAGTACACAAATACCAATACGATTGAATACAACGCGGTGGGAAATCCTGTACTGCGCCTTCGTTCGGACGTAGGAACCGGTAGTGAAAATGAAAGTTACCGGTATGACAATAAAAACCGGCTGACTGACCAGATCCTCCACTACAACACAAAGGAACAATATGGCGATGTGTTCTGGGAATGGCACAGGTTTAAATATGACAACCGGAACCGGATTTATCTTGACACTTTCTACAGCATTGGTATTATCGGAGATCATCCCCTACCTCTACCTGTCCATTCACCTGTGGTAGAGTATCTTATCATACATTTCGAATACGACCACAAAGACCGGATCATTAAGGAAACGGCAAACTACAGTGACGGCCGGCCGTGGTACGTTAGACTTTATACATATGACCACCGGCAGAATCTCGTAAAGAAGATAGCCTTTAGCCCATCCTCAGGATATGCTGATACCACTTACTATGCGTCTTATGACAACAAAGTCAACTATCTCCGAACCAACAAAGTATGGCAATTCCTGAACAGGGACTATAGCGAAAATAATCCAATAGCTGCTGTCAGTTACAATAAATACGGTCTCCCGCTACAGTTCAGGCCGAACAGCAAGACAGGTGGCCGCACTCACTTCCTGGATGTAACATATTCCAACCTGGACATCACCTATCAATGCAAATAGACAATTACCGGACTGCTTGAAACAGAAAAGCCGGTCTGTCTGAGACAGGCCGGCTTTCTTTATATCGCACTGATAGATTAAACCAGTTTGAATGTTTCTGTGAATTTGGTCGTAAAGTTACCCTTCCGGAAATTCTCATCACGCATCAGCTGCTGATGGAAAGGAATGGTCGTCTTCACACCTTCGATCACAAACTCGCTCAATGCACGTTCCATGGTATTGATCGCTTCCTCACGTGTCTGCGCAATGGTGATCAGTTTAGCCACCATGGAGTCATAATACGGAGGAATAACGTAGCCAGCATAAATGTGAGAATCCACACGCACGCCATGACCACCTGGAATATGCAGGGTAGTGATCTTACCTGGAGAAGGACGGAAATCATTGTAAGGATCTTCCGCATTGATACGGCATTCGATTACGTGCATTTCCGGAGTATAGTTCTTACCGGAAATAGGAATACCGGCAGCGATCTTGATCTGTTCTTTGATCAGGTCAAAATTGATCACCTCTTCGGTCACACCATGTTCTACCTGGATACGGGTGTTCATTTCCATGAAGTAGAAGTTACGGTGTTTGTCTACCAGGAACTCGATGGTACCAACGCTTTCGTAATTGATAGCGGCGGCAGCCTTAATAGCGGCTTCCCCCATCTTTTCACGGAGTTCAGGCGTCATGAACGGGGAAGGAGATTCTTCCACCAGTTTCTGGTGACGACGCTGAATGGAGCAATCACGCTCACTCAGGTGGCACACTTTACCATATTGATCACCTGCTACCTGGATCTCAATGTGACGAGGCTCTTCCACGAATTTCTCCATGTAGATACCATCGTTATTGAAAGCAGCGCGGGCTTCGTTTTTAGCCATGTTGTAGGCATTCTCCAGCTCTTCATCTTTCCATACTACACGCATCCCTTTACCACCACCACCGGCAGTAGCTTTCAGGATGATAGGAAGGCCCATTTCTTTTGCCAGTTTCTTAGCTTCATCAAGGCTCTGCAATAAACCACCGGAACCTGGGATAACTGGTACACCAGCGGCGATCATAGTTTCTTTTGCAGTCATCTTATCACCCATCTTACGGATCATCTCCGGAGTGGGGCCGATGAATTTAATGCCATGCTCTCCGCAGATCTCAGCAAAACGTGCATTCTCTGCCAGGAAGCCATAACCAGGGTGGATAGCGTCAGCGTTGGTGATCTCTGCCGCTGCCATCAGGTGAGGTATATTAAGATAGGATTCGCTGCTCTGTGGTTTACCTATACATACGGCTTCATCTGCGAACTTCACATGCAGGCTGTCTTTATCTGCAGTAGAATAAACAGCCACCGTTTTGATGCCCATTTCTTTACAGGTGCGAATAATACGCAAGGCTATCTCTCCACGGTTGGCAATCAATATTTTCTTGAACATGTTTTTTCAATAGGTTAAAGAAAAGAGTAATAAATCTAAAAGGTTGGAAAACTATGAGGCAGGTAAGTGTCCTTTCCTTCTCATAATATTCCAACCTTTTAAATAAAAATTAAGGTTCTACCAAAAACAAAGGCTGGTCGTACTCCACAGGAGATGCGTCGTCTACCAGTACCTTTACGATTTTACCACTTACTTCACTTTCGATCTCGTTGAAGAGCTTCATCGCTTCGATGATACAAACTACTTTACCAGGAGCTACATCATCGCCTACATTCACAAATGAAGGCTTGTCTGGGCCAGGACTGCGATAGAAGGTACCGATCATAGGAGATTTAATGGTTACCAGATTGTCGGCCTTAGCTTCAGCGGCTTTAGCTTCTGCCTGAGGTGCCGCCTGTGGAGCCTGAGCTACAGGAGCTGCCTGAGGTACTGGTTGATAAACAGGTGCTACTGCTGGAACAGTATACACTGGTTGCTCGTTATCTTTTTGCTTTATTGTAATCTTAAACTTGTCCTGCTCTATGCTCAGTTCACTGATGTTGGACTTATTGACCATCTTGACCAGCTCCTGAATCTGTTTAAAATCCATGTAGACAGTTTTTGGTTTAGAAATGCTTGTAAGTAGATAAATATGGACTAAAACTATTCTTTTACTCTTTCGATGTATTCACCATTCTTGGTGTTTACCCTGATCAGTTCTCCCTCGTTTACAAACAGGGGAACATTCACTGTGGCACCGGTTTCAACTGTGGCAGGCTTAAGTGTACGGGTAGCGGTATCGCCTTTCAGACCAGGTTCGGAGTAAGTAACTTTTACAACGATCTTGTCAGGCAATTCAACGCTCATAGGTTGCTCGGTCTCTGTATTAATAGATACGGCTACTTCCTGACCTTCTTTCAGGAACTGAGGAGCATCGATCATTGACTCAGGCAGTGCAATCTGCTCAAAAGTCTCATTATCCATGAAATTGAAACCACTGTCATCCTGGTATAAAAACTGGTAAGTTTTCTTTTCAACACGTACAGGGTATATTGTGTCGCCGGAGTTCCAGGTATGTTCAATAGACCTGCTATTGTCAACACCTTTCAGTTTAGCCCACACTTTAGCTGCTGCACGGGCTGTTTTGTTCTGACCAAACTCTACAACAGAATATAAGCTGTTCTCCAGCTTAATAATTAATCCTGTTCTGATATCTGCAGTGGTAGCCATAAAAGGATACTTAATTTAAAGTTAAAAATACATTAGGACTGCAAAAGTAATTCATTCTGGCAAAATCCCTCATGGAACTGATTGCTTCCTAATTTGTTTTAGTGTTATAGAGACCCTATTTCTTACCTATTATTTTTTTTAGGAATGCAAACATAGTGTAAGGAAGGGTAATCTAGTAATTTTTTTATAAAAAAATGGCAAGTATGTCCATACTTACCTTCCAACGCCCGGGAATAGTCCTTTTTTAAGTAAAAAAACCGCTCAAAATAAAGGTTCGAATACTCCTTGCTTTGGTTTATAGGCTATTACAAAATTCGATACCTTTAGTTCCGTACAAAAATCAAGCGTTCAAAAATCAGACTTATGAGACGATATCTGCTCCTTTTATGTTGTTGCTGCCTACCGTTCCTGTTACATGCTCAAACCAGGACGGTGTCTGTACCTAAGGAACAGCCTCCTTATCTTCAGTATCCAATAGTGCCATCTTTCCCGCTTACATTGCCCGACGGTCATGTTATTACCAAAAATGACCTGAGAAAGAACGTCAAGACAATTGTTTTTGTTTTTAGCGTAGATTGCGACCATTGTAAACATCTGACGGAAGAAATGCTGAAGAACATCGATAAGTTCAAAAAGACACAGATCCTCATGGTCACGCCTTTTCAACCGGAACAGATGAAAGTATACTATAATAATTATAACATCAAAAACTACCCCAATATTATAATGGCCAGCGAGCCAACCCGCCAGATCATGTATTTCTATAACCTGCATTATTTCCCCGGACTGTTTATTTATGACAAAAAGCAGCAGTTCGTGAAAGGCTTTGAAGGCACTGTGAAACTGGAACAGCTGCAGGAATATCTGAATTAACATTGCGGGCCTGTTTCAGTGGCTATTGGTTACATTTGTTTATCCTCATATTCTTCACCTTAAAATTTAATACAAACGATGAAAGTTACTGTCGTAGGAGCTGGTAATGTAGGCGCAACCTGTGCTAATGTACTGGCCCACAGAGATTTTTTGCAGGAGATTGTGTTGTTGGATATTAAAGAAGGCACTGCAGAAGGAAAGGCGTTGGATAGCTGGCAGCAGGCCCCGATTGATTACTATAGCACCAGGATAACGGGTGTCACGAATGATTATCTCAAAACCGCTGATAGTGATGTCGTTGTCATCACTTCCGGCTTGCCCCGCAAACCCGGTATGAGCAGGGACGACCTTATCTCCACCAATGCCAATATTGTAAAATCGGTTACTGAAAACATCGTCAAGCATTCGCCCGATGCCATTATTATAGTAGTAAGTAATCCGCTGGACGTAATGACTTACTGTGCCTACCTGACTGCCCAGAAAGACAGCAGTAAGGTGTTCGGTATGGCCGGCATCCTTGATACGGCCCGTTACCGCGCGTTCCTTGCAGAGGAGATCGGCTGTTCCCCCAAAGACATCCAGGCTATCCTGATGGGAGGACACGGAGATACCATGGTGCCACTGCCACGTTACACCACTGTATCGGGTATTCCTGTTACCGAACTCGTTGCTCCGGATAAACTGGAAGCTATCATACAACGCACCAAAGTAGGAGGCGGCGAAATCGTAAACCTGCTGGGCACCTCTGCCTGGTATGCGCCCGGCGCCGCCGCTGCACAAATGGTGGAAGCGATACTAAAAGATGAAAAGAGGATCTTCCCCTGCTGCGCATGGCTGACAGGCGAATATGGATTGAAAGACATCTACCTCGGCGTTCCTGTCGTCCTGGGTAAAAACGGTATCGAAAAGATCCTCGAATTACAGCTTAATGACAGCGAGAAGGCGTTACTCGCCACTTCAGCCACCCACGTTAAAGAAGTTATGGATGTATTGGACAATATGAAAGTAATTGCCTAATATATTGATCCTAATATAAAAGGCTGACTAATAGCCAAAAATGATCCGGCTATCAGTCAGCCTTTTTGTTGTTACCCTGTGAATGCCATATGTCTCTCCCATCACTCTCCTCTTACTATTCCCAGGAATAAATCCTTTCCGGCTCTGAAAAGATTTGTTACATTCGTTTCAACGGTTATTATACAAAACGTGATGTTTTGTTTGCCAAATGCATGATTGATATTCGTATTTTTAACCCGACTATATTCTCACTTATGTCAAACATAGAAAAGCTCATCTCGCAGAAAACATTTACCAGCGAGTATAATAAAGGGTTAATAGGTCTTATTTTCGTAGGCAACTGGATAGTGTCACGTCACCAACAATTCTTCAAGAAGTTTGACATTACCATGCAACAGTACAACATACTGAGAATATTACGAGGCCAACACCCTAAAGCTGCTAATATCAATACTTTAAAAGAGAGAATGCTGGATAAAATGAGTGATGTTTCACGCCTTGTTGAACGCCTGCGTAAGGCCGGTTTAGTGGAGAGAAAGAGCAGTGAAATAGACCGGAGAGCGGTGGATGTACAGATCACAGAGAAAGGACTGGCCTTACTTAAAGTAATGGATGTAGACCTTCCGGATCTTGAAGATTCTCTGAAACTGTCGCTGACAGAAGAGGAAGCATTACAGCTAAACATGCTCCTCGATAAGATCCTGACACGTTATTAGCGCGAAAATCTTCCAGGCCACGTGAGTGCAAGTACTCAATCAGCCGAAAGTTTTTTTACGTCCTCCTCTGTATAATTTATGTCTTCCACGTAATTAAGGTCTTTCCCAAAAGTTTCCTCTACGGTATAAGATGCAATTAACGAAGCCGTGATACAAATCACTGCTACAATGGCACCGCTCTGCAGGTAAGTAAAATAGTGCTGGGCGAAGGCAAATAACATCGTGATCAGCGGTAGCATACCGCGTGCAAAGTTAGGCACCGTGATGGCGACAGTAGCCCTGAGATTGGTACCAAAACTTTCCGCAGCAATAGTAACGAAGATAGCCCAGAAGCCAACACTGAAACCAAGTACAAAGCAAACGGTATAGAAAAGCCACTTTTCGGCACCATGAAGATTGAGATAAAGACCGACACAGACGGCAGTCAAAGCAAGGAAGATCATCATTACTTTGCGCCGGCTTTTCAATATCTGGCTGAGCAAACCGCTGGAAAAATCACCTAACACCAATCCGGCGTAACAAAATGCCACTGCGTCTCCCGGATTAATCGGAGACTTCACTCCCATTTCAACGGCAAATTTGTTGGAAAATGCTACTAATATTCCTACCACAAACCATGTAGGAGCGCCCAATAGCACACATTTCAAATACCGGAAGAAGCGCTCTTTGTTATTGAACAAGGCCAGGAACTCGCCCCTTCCCACCGCATTTTTCTCTGCGGTCTGGTTAAACATATGTGATTCTATTACGCTGATGCGCAGTAACAGGAGTAACAGGCCTAATCCACCTCCGATAAAATAACAGTACCGCCAGTCAGGAACCACTTTGGCGATAAAATTGGCAGCAACGGCTCCCGAAACACCTACGGTGGCCACTATCATAGTGCCATAGCCCCTCTTTTCCTTCGGCAATATTTCAGCCACAAGGGTAATACCAGCGCCCAGTTCACCGGCAAGCCCCAGCCCGGCAACAAAACGCCAGAACAGGTATCCGGTTGTACCAGTCACAAAACCATTGGCAATATTAGCGATCGAATAAAGTAGTATGGACCCAAACAATACCTTGAGACGCCCTTTCTTGTCTCCGATAATGCCCCAGAAGATTCCTCCTACAAGCAAACCGGCCATCTGCACATTTATCAGTAACAACCCTACACCTGAGTCAATTTCCGACTGAGGCACTCCGAGGTCTTTTAGACTGGGTACTCTCAGAATCGTAAATAATAACAGATCATAGATATCAACGAAATATCCCAATGAAGCGACTATCACTGCAACATTGAAGATTGACGCGGAACGGTTACCGGATTGCATAACGGGTGGCTATTTATTTATTCACATCGGTATGAGTAGGATGCGGATGTTTTGCTTTACCAAAAACTAGTTTAATAAGAACAGGTAATGTAGTAATAATTATCAATATAATTACAATAAGTTCCAGATGTTCTTTCAATGACGGGAAGAACTTATCCAGGTAGTGGCCCGCCAGCATCATAGAAAATACCCAGCAGAAAGAGCTGACGATATTAAAGAACATAAATCTCTTTCTCTCCATTTGTACAATGCCGGCCACAATAGGAGCAAAAGTCCTGATAATAGGCAGGAAACGGGCGAGAAATATGGCTCCGCCGCCGTATTTTTCATAGAATTCCTTAGCCTGATACAGGTGTTTCTGTTTAAAGAAGAAGGTGTCTTTTCTATTAAAAAGCAAAGGTCCCGACTTACGGCCAAACCAGAAACCCACGAAATTGCCCAATACTCCTGCTATGGCAATCATTACCATTATGAAGAAGAAAGGCACATTAAAAAAACTTTCGCTCAGCAAACCACCATATATACCGGCTACGAAAAGCAGGGAATCTCCAGGCAGGAAAAAACCAACAAAAAGCCCTGTTTCAGCAAAAATGATCAGCAATAATAAATACAGGCCACCATGGTCAATGATCCAATGTGGGTTAATAAGGTGCTTGAATAACTCTATAAACTGGTCCATATATTCTTTAATAATCTCAAAATCAGATACTAATGTAGGCACTTATACTGCCTCCTGTCAGCATTGAGCAAAATGCTCAATACCATACACAACAGACTGTGGGCAAAATAAGCATAAAACTGTTATTGAATTGTTATACTTCCTTTAACTGGGAGGCTGGTATCTCTTCCAGGGAATTTTCCCATTTAGATACTACCGCGGTCGCCATTGCATTACCAATCACATTGGTAGCAGAACGTCCCATGTCCAGTAAATGGTCTACTCCCAGCAACAGTAATAACCCGGCTTCAGGAATATGGAACAAGGAAAGTGTACCGGCGATCACAACAAGGGACGCCCTGGGTACCCCGGCGATACCTTTACTGGTGATCATTAATACAAGTAACATAGAGAGCTGCTGTTCAAATCCCAGGTGCATGTTATAAGCCTGCGCAATGAACAGACTGGCAAAGGTCATATACATCATAGAGCCATCCAGGTTGAAGGAATAACCCAAAGGCAGTACAAAACTTACAATGCGGTTATCGCAACCGAATTTTTCCAGCTCTTCCATTGTACGGGGGTAGGCAGCTTCACTGCTGGCCGTACTAAAGGCTAATAGTAACGGATCTTTTATTAATCCGAGTAAGGTGAATACCCGGCGTCCGAGTATCAGAAAACCAACTAAGGCCAATACTATCCATAAAGTGGCAAGACCCAGATAAAATTGCCCTATGAACTTGCCATAGGTCAGCAAAATGGTCAATCCTTTCTGAGAAATGATTGCTGCCATAGCGCCAAATACAGCAAAGGGAGCGAAATTCATCACATAAGCCGTCACCTTCAACATGATATGCGCTACGCTGTCCATAAACTTTACCACGATGGTTCCAAACTCGCCTACCGCTGCTGTAGCTACGCCGAAGAAAAGTGAGAATACAACGATCTGCAGGATCTCATTATGCGCCATTGCATTAATCACACTGTCAGGGAATACGTGCTGGAAAAATCCTTTCAAGGTCATGGCCGCAGCTGCCACTCCACTACTTGCGTGAGAATCGGGTAACGGCAGGTTCAGGGAATGACCTGGTTGCAGGATATTCACCAGCATCATCCCCAGGAAAAGGGAAATAAAAGTGGCAGAAATAAACCATAACATGGTTTTACCACCGATACGCCCCACCGCTTTTATGTCGCCCAGTTTTGCCACTCCTACCACTAATGTAGAAAATACCAGGGGAGCGATAATCATTTTTACGAGCCGCAGAAAGATATCAGTCAGAATAGAAATGTTATCTGCAAATTTCCGGATAGTAGCTTCTCCGGTTGAACCTTTACCGGTAGAGAGACCTATAATATATCCGGCAGTGTTACCCAGGGAACTGTTGCCAGCGGAGACCATCTGTCCGGCTTTTCCGCCACCATAGGTATCGGTATAGGAAACGTTCATAATATATCCCGTCAGGATGCCCAATACCATGGCTATGAAAATAAATAGTGTAAGCCGGTTGGATCTCTTCATGCAAAGCCTTTTAATTACAATTAATATTTATGCTAAACGCTAAAATTCCCCAAAAATAAGGTTAGTACTGTAAAGTTGTGACTTCATTCATAAAATAAAAGCTCAGGGTTTGCTTTTTGATATTTATATTTGGCGATCTGTAACAAAACGAAACAACAACTAAACCACTTAAACGTCAACCACAATATCTCATTAGTATGGGCAAACTTTTTGTAAAAAAGCCTCTCTCCCTGTTATTAGCTGAAGCATCCGAATCTGACAAAGGTCTCAAACGTACATTAGGGGCAGGATCACTTATAGCATTGGGAATAGGCGCTATCATTGGTGCGGGGCTTTTTGTTAGAACAGCTGCTGCTGCCGGGCAACATGCCGGTCCTGCTGTTACCATCTCTTTCATTATCGCTGCTATTGGTTGTGCCCTGGCAGGTCTTTGCTACGCTGAGTTTGCCTCTATGATCCCTATTGCCGGTAGTGCTTATACCTACTCTTACGCAACGATGGGCGAATTCATTGCCTGGATCATTGGATGGGACCTTGTGCTGGAATATGCGCTCGGTGCGGCTACTGTTGCCATTGGTTGGTCTCAGTACCTGAATAAACTCATTGAAAAAGTCTTCGGGGCTGGGTACGTCATACCTTATCAATGGTCACACAGTCCATTTGAAACTTCAGACGCAGGTGTGCATGGTATCATGAACCTGCCCGCAGTCTTCATATTATTACTGCTCACTTTATTGCTGATCCGTGGTATCGAAGGCTCTGCCATTGTTAATAACATCATCGTTATTACGAAAGTATCCATCGTAATCCTGCTGATCCTCCTGGGCTGGCAGTTCATCAATCCAGCGAACCACACTCCTTTCACTATCCCTGCAGATGCTGGATCTGTAACCATGCACAATGGTAAAGTGATCAACTACAGCGACTTCTGGTTCCATGGTATACCGGGGGTATTACGTGGCGCCGGAGTGGTGTTCTTTGCGTTTATTGGTTTTGATGCTGTATCTACTGCAGCTCAGGAAACCAAAAATCCAAAGAAAAATATGCCTGTTGGTATCCTGGTATCATTGGCTATTTGTACGCTGCTGTACATCCTCTTCTCTTACGTACTGACTGGTATCGCTCCTTATAAAGACTTCCTGAGACAAGGTGGTGAGGCTTCCGTAGCTTATGCAATTGATACTTATATGCACGGATATGGCTGGCTGTCTACTTTCGTAACTGTTGCCATTCTTGCAGGTTTCTCTTCTGTGATCCTGGTGATGCTGTTAGGTCAGACAAGGGTATTCTACTCCATGTCAAATGACGGTCTGGTACCTAAAGTCTTCTCCAACCTTCATCCTAAGTTCCGTACTCCTTACAGGTCACAGGCACTGTTCTTCATATTTGTATCCCTGTTCGCTGCTTTCGTTCCGGACAGCGTGGTAGGTGATATGACCAGTATCGGTACCCTGTTTGCCTTTGTACTGGTTTGTCTGGGTGTGATAGTAATGAGGAAGACCAATCCGGAATTACAGCGTGCTTTCAAAACACCTTGGGTTCCATTTGTTCCTGTTCTGGGTGCTATATTCTGTCTGACGATGATCATCAGTCTGGGCTTTGAAAACTGGGCACGACTGATCGTATGGCTGCTGATCGGCTTTGCTATCTACTTCGGTTATAGCGTTAAGAACAGTAAGGCCAGAAAATTGTAATCAGGTTATTTCACGATATTAGAAATCTCAAGGCCGGAATTCATGCTGCATTGGTAGTCTGAATTTCCGGCCTTGCTGAGTTAAGCGGCCGGAGAAGGTCATTTTTACTATAAAAGTGACTATTTTTGCGTCTCGATTTTATTAATAATTAATTATACCCAATATGGGAAGAATATTTGAAGTAAGAAAGGCCACCATGTTTGCCAGATGGGACAGGATGGCCAAACAATTTACCAGGATAGGAAAAGAAATAGCGATTGCGGTGAAACAGGGAGGTCCTGATCCGGATAATAACCCCGCCCTTCGCAGATGTTTTGCCAACGCCAAAGGTGTTAACATGCCTAAAGACCGTGTAGAAGCGGCTATTAAGCGTGCAATGGGTAAAGACAAGACTGATTATGAAGAAGTTGTATATGAAGGATATGCTCCTCATGGAGTGGCAGTAATGGTTGAGACAGCAACCGATAACCCTACCCGTACAGTGGCCAACGTACGCATGCACTTCAACAAAGAAGGCGGTAGCCTGGGTAACAGTGGCTCTGTGGGCTTTCTGTTCAACCGTACAGGCGTTTTCAAGATAAAAAATGAAGGGCAGAACCTGGAAGAGCTGGAACTTGAGTTGATCGATGCAGGTCTGGAAGAAATAGGAGAAGATAGCGAAGGGAATATTATTCTGCACACGCCCTTTACCGAGTTTGGTAATATGTCAAAGGCGCTGGAAGAGAGAAATATTGTTCCAATCAGTGCTGAACTGCAGCGAATCCCTGCCACAACCGTTGAATTGAACGAAGAGCAGGCAAAGGAAGTGTTGACACTGATTGACCGTCTGGAACAGGACGACGACGTGCAGCAGGTGTTCCATAATCTGCGTTAATTATGTAATTACGATAAAAAGGAAAGGCCTTGTCTGAGACAAGGCCTTTCCTTTTTATTTCTTGATTGGTATATCAGAGCACGCGGCAAACTTCGCTTTCAATTACAAGACGTAAGCCTTTGCCATGAATAGTTTCCAGCTTAATGGTATTATCAAGTTTGAAGTGTTTGCGTATCCGTGTGAGATACACGTCCATACTGCGCCCGGTGAAGAAGTCATCATTGCCCCATACACTCAGCAAAATACCTTCTCTTTTCAATCGCTTGTTGGGATTGTCACATAGGAATTTCAGCAGTTCGGCTTCTTTCGGCGGCAGATTGATCGTTCCGCCGGTTGGCGGATGGTAGATTTTGAATTCACTATAGTTGAAAATAAGTGATCCAAGCTTAAACACAATCTGTTTATCGTTCTGCAGCAGACGGCTTCTTTTCATAAACACATCCATCCGGCACAGCAGTTCTTCCATGTTGAAAGGTTTCACCAGGTAATCATCCCCACCACATTCAAAGCCATTAAGCTTATCCTGCTCCATATATCGTGAAGTGGTAAATATGATGGGAACGTTATCATTCCTATCCCTGATCTCTCTTGCCAGTGCAAACCCATCCATACCAGGCATTACGACATCCAGTAAACAGATGTCGAATGGTCTTTCCAGGAAGGTATTCCAGCCTTCCTCTCCATCTGAGCAATGCACAACCAGATATCCAGCCTTTTCCAGGTGGCTCTTGATAACTTTGGCAAAAAAATGATCATCTTCTACTAACAGAACTCCTGCTTTCATAAATGGATTTGGGTTGATGGTTAATTTAGAAGTCAACTCCTGACAAGCTGTTACAAAATGACGAATTATTAACTGTTAACGTGGACTAAATGTTTATCCAATTTAGTTTTATTCTTTTAAATTTTGGCGGCACAACACCTATTATCTTCATTCATTTTCGTTCATTCCTGACCAAACGAAAAATATGCATGTCTAATATATTAATTATCACTCACAATAGGAAATAACATTTGGTTAATGTTATTTTCGAAGGGGACGATCACACTGCCATATTAAATAATTATTCAATTATATTTTAATTGATTTATCATGAAAGTATTTCATAATATTTGTATACTGCATTAACATCTTCTTAAACCTACAACTACATCTAAATGCAAAACGCAAGGCCCGGAAGCCTTGCGTTTCATTTTTTATAGTCAATATCCTTACTCTTCCACCATTTCCATTACTACTCTGATCAGATCTTCGACATTAGGCTTGGAGAAATAATCACCATCTGAACCGTATGCCGGGCGATGCGCCTGTGCACTTAAGGTCCTTGGCGCTACATCCAGCCATTTGTACCCGCCCTGCAGTTCCATCACCTGTTGGAACATATAAGCAGTACCGCCGCCAGGTACGTCTTCATCGACAAAGAGTATCCGGTTCGTTTTCTTCAGGGACTCTACTATCTTATGACCTGTGTCAAAAGGCAATAGTGTTTGAATATCAATTAGTTCACAGGAAACTCCCAACTTTTCTAATGTCTGAATAGCCTCTTCAATCACACGCAGTGTAGATCCGTAAGAAACAATTGTGATATCGGTCCCTTCATGTATTGTTTCCGGTACGCCCAGAGGCACGGTGAAGCTGCCCAGGTTCTGAGGTAATCGCTCCTTAAGTCTGTAGCCGTTGAGTGATTCAATCACCAGAGCCGGCTCATTGGCTGACAACAAAGTATTGTACATGCCTGCGGCTTGTACCATATTGCGCGGTACACAAACATTCATACCTCTTAAAGAACCCAGGATCATACTCATCGGAGAACCGGAATGCCAGATTCCTTCCAGCCGGTGCCCTCTGGTACGTACGATGATCGGACAATACTGGATACCTTTTGTACGGTATTGCAGGCTGGCCACATCATCACTAAGTGGTTGCAGTCCGTATATCAGATAATCAAGGTATTGTATTTCAGCGATCGGACGAAGTCCCCTAACCGCCATGCCTATCCCCTGCCCCATAATAGTCAGTTCGCGGATGCCTGTATCAAAGATCCGCTGTGTTCCGTGCTTCTGCTGTAAGCCGGCAAATCCCTGGTTCACATCTCCTATTTTTCCAACGTCTTCACCAAATGCGAACACTTTAGGGTTATTTTCTATCAGCTGATCGAAGTATTTGTTTAACACTTCATATCCGTTTACCGTAGCTGAATCATCACTATAAACTGCCGGCACTATCGGTACATTCAATGCAGAGTTTACACCTTCTGCATACAACAGGGAATTATAGTTTTCCTTTTCACGGCTGAGCAGGTCGTCATAAAAATGTTTCAGCGCATCCATGGCGGGCGCTTTAACCTTCTTATGATAAACCAATATGGTAGATGCTGTTTTAAGCACATCGCGCCTGAGTGGTTCACGATTTGCCTGCAGCTCATGCAGCAGATTATTTATCATTCCTGTATCTACACCTGGCAAAGCTGCTACAGCCTGACCATGCGCTATTACCTGCTGTACCTGTTGACGGATAGGCGTAATATATTTCTCCCATGCATTTTTACGGGCATCCTGTGCAACTGTTTTCGCCTCAGCTTCTATAGCAAGCAGCGTAGATTCATCGGCGAGTGCATTATCGAGTATCCACTGCCTCATCTGGTGGTTACAGTCGAACTCTTTTTCCCATGCCAGGCGCTCCTTGCTCTTGTAACGTTCATGAGATCCGCTGGTAGAATGCCCTTGCGGCTGAGTCATTTCCTCAACATGGAACAATGCTGGTATATGCGTTTCCCTGATCTTCCTGATGCCGGTCTCAAACACCTCACACATAGAAGCATAATCCCATCCTTTCACATTATATATATCGAAGCCGTTTGAATCTTCCGTTTTACGGAAACCTTCCAGGGCCGCACTTATCGAATCTTTAGTAGTCTGATATTTACGTGGAACTGAAATGCCATAACCATCATCCCATACAAAAACTGCTAACGGCACCTGCAGTACACCGGCGGCATTCATTGTTTCCCAGAAGTGACCTTCCGAAGTAGAAGCATCTCCGATAGTCGCAAAGCAAACCTCGTTACCGTTGTTAGATAGCGTTGAAAATTCCTTGAGCACTTCAACATCACGAAAAAGCTTGGAGGCAAACGCCAGTCCCAGGGCGCGTGGCATCTGTGCCGCTGTGGGCGACATATCCGTAGCTGTATTCTTAATCTGCGTCAGATCCAGCCAATTGCCATCCTTCCCAAGATTTGGAGTAGCGAAGTGGGAATTCATCTGGCGTCCACCTGAAAACGGCTCATTGGCCAGATCAGGATCGGCATACATCTGTGAAAAGAATTGTTCTGGTGTGGCAATACCACTGGCAAAAGCAAAGGTCTGGTCCCGGTAGTAACCTGAGCGAAAATCTCCAGGCTTGAAATACTTGGCCATGGCGATCTGCGCCACTTCCTTTCCATCTCCGAAAATACCGAACTTGGCCTTTCCTGTAAGTACTTCCTTACGGGCCAGCAGACTAACTTCCCTGCTTTCGCAAGCCAGGCGGTAATCATCCAGTACTTCCTTCCGAAATTCATCGAATGACAACCGGCTTTCCGTATTCATAGTCAGTTCATTGTTTTCTATCATGCCTCTTGGTTAAAGTACAAAAGTAAGGTTAATTATAGTTAATTATACAGTTGCAAAACGTTTGAAAATGTAACGCGTAAAATAATTTGATTTTTTTTAATAAGATTTTAATAAATTCTTTAGTGCTGCATTAATTTTGGCTGTAAATTTGTTATTAAGTTAAACGATGATCTATTTTTTAACCAATCGTTTTAAAACCACATTATACATGAAAAAATTCATCTTATCCCTATTTGCGAGCATGCTGTTAACCACTGCTCTCTGGGCGCAAACACAGACCGGCAACCCTGTTGATGCCAAAGTGAAATTCAAACAGGAAACTATCGATTTTGGTAAAACTAAACTGAATAAACCAGTATCAGTTGATTTCGAATTTACCAATACTACAAAAGAACCTGTTTTGATCGAAACAGCACGTGCAAGCTGTGGTTGTACCACTCCTAGCTGGACTAAAGAACCAATCCTGCCAGGTAAAAAAGGTAAAATCACTGCCAACTATTCCGCAAACAGCGTAGGCCAGCAGAATAAGACTGTTTGGGTAAGATTAAAAGGTGTTGATCAGGATAAAGAACTGCACCTGACTGGTACTGTTGAAAACTAATCAATCAATACAGATACTACCCGTATAAGTGATATAAAAAGGCCTTGCAGCTGGAGCTGTAAGGCCTTTTTATTGCAGCCCTGACAGATTCCACGCTGGACTTCGCCCGCATATCCCCTAATATCAACTACCTTTGTATACTCAAAATCAAGACAATTTATGCCTACCATTAGTAAGAGGGGGGAACAAATGCCTCCTTCTCCTATCAGGAAGTTGGTCCCTTATGCGGAAGCAGCTAAAAAGAAGGGAACCAAAGTCTATCATCTCAATATCGGGCAACCGGATATTGAAACACCAAAACCAGTACTGGATGCTGTACGCCACTCAGAGTTCAAAGTACTTGAATACAGCCACAGCGCAGGCAATGAAAGTTACCGTCGTAAACTGGTTACTTACTACGAGCGGTTTGGCATCAAGCTGAATCACCAGCAGATCATTGTTACTACAGGTGGCTCAGAAGCCATTCTTTTTGCCTTCATGGCCTGCCTGGATGCAGGAGATGAAGTACTCGTACCAGAGCCATTTTATGCCAACTACAATGGTTTTGCGGTTGAAGCCGGAATCCATGTACGTACTATAACAGCTAACATAGAAAGCGGATTTGCTTTGCCAGCCATGGATGCTTTTGAACAGGCAATCACGCCACGGACCAAAGCGATAATGATCTGCAATCCCAATAATCCCACCGGCTATCTGTATAGCAAGGAAGAACTTTCCGTGCTAAAGGAGCTGTGTTTGAAACATAACCTCTATCTGTTCTCTGATGAAGCATACAGAGAATTTTGCTATACAGGAGAGCATTTTTCCGCAATGAACCTCGAAGGCCTGGAAGATCATGTTATTCTCATGGATACTATCTCCAAGCGCTACAGTGCCTGCGGCGGAAGAATTGGCGCCCTTGTTACGAAAAATCAGACAGTGCTTGATGCTGTCATGAAATTTGCCCAGGCAAGGCTTAGCCCACCTTCTTTTGCCCAGATCGCAGGTGAGGCGGCAGTAGATCTTCCACTGGATTATTTTGATGGAATAAAGGCCGAATACCAGGCGCGCCGGGATATACTGGTAAAGATGCTGAACGATATTCCAGGCGTATTCTGTCCTAACCCGGGTGGCGCATTCTATGCAATAGCAAGATTACCCATTGACAATGCTGATAAGTTCTGCCAATGGCTGCTGGAATCCTTCTCTCATGAACAGCAGACGGTAATGCTGGCTCCTGCTACAGGATTCTACGCAACGAAAGGATTGGGGGCCAATGAAGTCCGGTTAGCATACGTACTGAATAAGGAAGACCTTAAAAAGGCTATGATCTGCCTGGCGAAGGCACTGGAAGTTTATCCTGGAAGGGTAGCTATAAAGGAAGAACTACTGGAGGGAAAGATATAGAAGGTGTGAGATAATCATATTATAAATAAGTACATATAATATGATTATCGCCTTTTTTTACATTTTGGTCCAAAAAACGCTCTTTTTTTACATTAAGAAAAATAATATGTACAACATTTTTCGTCAAGATTCGATTTTTAGTAAGAAAAATGTTTTTTACGTTAATTTTCTTTGTATCTTTGAACTGCGAAAGGCACCTGAACAGGTCGAAGGGAATGGAAGAGAAGAGATAACGAAACCTTGTTTAGCATAAATTTAACCTTAATAATTTCAGGAAGCGTTTTATAATTCTGAACTTTGAGTTATTAACATTCAGAAAGGAATTATCAACTTTTTGTAAAAAAGTTTAAGATATACTAAAACGTTTTAGCTAAATACCGTATTTTTGTATCAGTTTTTCATAACGTGGAATTTATAAAGGCAAACGGCTCTGATCACAGAGCCGTATTTTTTTGCCCAATACCCTCAAATAATATTGATAATCAACGATTAAAGAAAATCATAAATCTCCAATCCCTGCTTTAACCTTTAAAAATCTATATAAAAAAAGAGGCGGCCTGTAACCAGGACCGCCTCTTTCAATTTATCTAAAGAAGATTACATGTTCTCTTTAATCATATTAAAGAAGTCATCGAACAGATAACGACTATCATATGGCCCCGGAGTGGACTCAGGGTGATATTGTACCGAAAATGCCGGTTTGTTCTTAATACGGATACCTTCTATTGATGAATCATTCAGGTTGACGTGCGTCACCTCTACCGTTTGGCTCGCAGCTATCGCTTTTGGATCTACAGCAAACCCATGGTTTTGAGTGGTGATCTCACAACGTCCTGTCGCCAGGTTCTTAACCGGATGGTTCAAACCTCGGTGACCATGATGCATTTTGTAGGTAGGAATATCATTGGCCAGCGCCAGCAACTGATGTCCGAGGCAAATACCAAACATTGGTTTGTTGGCATTCAGGATCTTTTTAACCGTATCTACTGCATATTTCAGTGGCGCAGGATCACCAGGACCATTTGAAATGAAATAAGCATGTGGTTTGAACTTCTCACACTCCTCGAAAGCTGTATCTGTAGGGAATACCTGCAGGTAAGCACCTTTTTCGGACAAACACTTCAACATGTTCCTTTTCACTCCATTGTCAAGCACCGCAATACGGATATCAGCCGCAGGATCGCCTACATTGTAGGCTTCTTTCGTTGACACTTCAGCACATAGCGCCAGGCCTTCCATGGAAGGAACTTTCTTCAATTCGGCCTTTAACTGCTCAACATCCAGGATCTCCGAAGAAATGATACAGTTCATCGCTCCTTTACTGCGGATATGTGCAACGAGCGCTCTGGTATCCACATCGTAGATAGCCACAAGATTGTTATCAACCAGGAACTTCTCCAGTGAGCCGTCAGCCATCTGACGGGAATAATTATAAGCAATATTCTTGCATATCAATCCACTGATCTTCACACTGTCACTCTCTACGTCGTCTTTCTTCACGCCGTAATTACCTACGTAACAGTTATTCATGATCAGTACCTGGCCTTTATATGAAGGATCCGTAAATACTTCCTGGTATCCTGTCATTCCAGTGTTAAAACACAATTCACCGGCGGCGGTGCCAATTTTACCAAAAGCTTTTCCCTGATATACCGTACCGTCGTCTAACAACAGTATGGCTGGCTGGATCGATCTAGTCTGAGGCATGCTTATTTTTTCGTTTTAAAAAATCGTGCAAAGTTATTGAATAAAAGATTAACAATCGAGATTTCTCCCGACAAATTGTTAATCTTTACCCTCAATTATTTGACATGAATCGATTTTATAATACGATGTGCGGTCGCAGCAGCAGTAGTGTCATCTTCCCGGTAACGGATTACTACTTCCCAACGATGCGGGCCATTTACAAGTAATAAATTACAGAAAGAAAGCCTGATACCGCTCTTGTAATTAAAACTGCCTTCCTGCAGCAGGGCGTTCATCCCACTCTGCATAATGGTATCTGTCTTATACTTCAGATCTGAGATCTCCTCATTCTTCTTCATCTCGCTGGCGGTGGCAGCCCCTGCAATCTCCAGGTCGTTGGAGACATTTGGCCGGAAGCTGTACATATTTACTTCAACCTGCATCCCCTCTTCTACCCTGTTCCTGTAGCTTTTAGCGTACTCAACGAACTGGGCCACTTCAGGAGCGAGTGGCTTGTCATTCACTCCAAGATGCATCGGCGTGCTGATTTCAATAGTCTGCCTGCCTATTTTCGCCGTCTCCCAGGAAGAATACAGCCATGCCTTATTTATTTTCGGATAAATCAGGTTGAACACCACACGCTTGCCAATATAGCCACCCGCTACCGCCGCCAGGCCAATTACCAGTATTACAGTGATGATTGCTCCGCGCCGGCCAGCCCATGCTAAGTACTTTTGTTGCAGTTCGCCCAGGTGGTTTTTCCTGGCTTTTTTGGGCTTAACTCCTTTTTCCCGCTGGAAGTCTTCAAAGGTTCCTTCAGGTCGTTTTAGCTTCCATTCAGCATAGTTAGCAGGCAACTTTTTGCCACATTCAGCGCAAAAGGTGAGAAACTCTGATTTGAGCTCATTGTAATGCCCACAGCTTTTACATTTCAGGTAAATCATAAGATATAGAGCGATTTTTAAACGGATCTTCCCGTACAATTTCCAATACAAGCACGATATTACAAAAAAATATAATTAATCTACATTATGGTTTTACAGTACTCTGGAAATCAAGCAAAAAAAAATCCCGGAGTAATCTCCGGGATTCCTATGAATTGAAGCAAACTAAAACTATTCAGCTGCTTTTTCTTCAGTTGCTGCTGTGCCTTCTTCAGTAGCTTTTTTCTTGCTACCACCAGCACGGCGTGTTTTCTTGGCAGGAGCTGCTTCTTTCTCAGCTTTACCACCGTAGATCTCGTTAAAGTCAACCAGTTCGATCAGCGCAGTTTCAGCGTTGTCACCAACACGTTTGCCTAACTTGATGATACGGGTATAACCACCAGGACGGCTAGCGATCTTTTCGCTGATAGCACCGAACAGTTCCTTGATGGATTCTTTATCCTGCAGATAGCTGAACACAATCCTACGGTTGTGGGTAGAATCGCTCTTTGCTCTTGTCAGCAATGGCTCAACGTATACACGCAGTGCCTTAGCCTTAGCCAGGGTAGTAGTGATACGTTTGTGCTTGATCAGCTCCATTGCAAGATTAGCCATCAGGCTCTTGCGGTGTGCGGCAGTTCTGCCGAGGTGGTTTAATTTTACTCCGTGACGCATGACATTTTGTTTTTGATTCCCCTGTACCGTGTCAGGAATTACAGGGTACTTATTTAGATATTAATTCTTCTATTCTTCGTCTAACTTCAGTTTGGACAGGTCCATACCGAAATGTAAACCTCTTTCGTTCAGTACCTGCTCAATTTCGCTGAGGGATTTCTGACCGAAGTTTCTGAACTTCATCAGCTCTTCCTGTTCGTACTGTACCAGTTCGCTCAGGGAGTTGATTTTAGCAGCTTTCAGACAGTTGAAAGCACGAACGCTCAGATCCAGATCTTCCAGCGGCGTTTTCAGTATCTTACGCAGCTGCAGTGTCTGTTCGTCTACAACATCTTCTTTCTCAGTGTCTTTAGTATCGAAGCTGATGTTCTCATCAGTGATGATCATCAGGTGTTGGATCAGGATGCGGGAAGCCTGTTTTACAGCTTCTTCCGGGTGGATGGTGCCATCTGTGATCACTTCCATGATCAGCTTCTCATAGTCAGTCTTTTGTTCCACACGGGTATTCTCGATGCTATATTTTACGTTCTTGATAGGCGTAAAGATAGAGTCGATAGCGATGTAACCGAAAACGGCATCTTTAGGTTTGTTCTCTTCAGCTGGCACATAACCACGGCCTTTACCGATAGTCAGCTCAATGTCCAGCTTTGCAGATGGATCCAGCGTACAGATAAGCAATTCAGGATTCATGATCTGGAAAGCACTGGTAGCTTTTTCGATCATGTCAGCGCGGAACTCAGTTTTTCCTTTAATAGAAATCTGAATCTTTTCGTTGCTAACTTCGTTCTCAACGATACGTTTGAAACGCACCTGCTTAAGGTTCAGGATGATTTCAGTTACGTCTTCAGTGATTCCTTTTAAAGTTGCAAACTCGTGATCTGCACCTTCTATCTTTATTCCCACAATGGCATAACCCTCCAGAGACGATAGCAGCACGCGACGCAGCGCGTTACCCACAGTCACCCCATAACCCGGTTCTAACGGCCGGAATTCGAATTGAGCTTCAAAGTCAGTAGACTTCTGCAAAACGATCTTATCAGGCTTTTGGAAATTCAGAATTGCCATTGATATGTTAAGTTTAATTGTTTATGTAAAACTGCCTTTAGCCATTAACATGCAGCCCTTAGTAACCTACGTAAAATTATTACGTCGGCAACTAATGACCCATGCTTAACGGCTAAAGACATATTATTATTTAGAGTACAATTCTACGATCAGCTGCTCCTTAATGTTCTCAGGAACGCTCTCTCTCTCTGGATATGCAATGAAAGTACCTTTCATTTCTTTCTCATTCCAATCCAGCCAGCTGAATTTAGGATTCTTACCACGAATGTTGCTGGTAATAGCAGTGTTAGTTGCTGCAGATGGTTTCAGTCCGATGATATCACCTGGTTTCAGCTGATAAGAAGGGATGTTCATTACTTCACCGTTAACAGTGATGTGTTTATGAGAAACCAGCTGACGGGCAGCAGGACGGGAAGGAGCGATACCAAGACGGAATACCGCGTTATCCAGACGAGCCTCCAGTAATTTGATCAATACTTCACCGGTAACACCTTTACGACGGTTAGCCTCAACGAACAGATTAGCGAACTGACGCTCCAGTACACCATAAGTGTATTTCGCTTTCTGTTTTTCACGCAGCTGCAGCGCGTATTCACCCAGCTGTTTACGCTTACGGGTTACACCATGCTGACCCGGAGGGTTGCTGTTCTTACCTAAATACTTACCGTTTCCTAAAATCGGTTCTCCAAAAATTCTGGAGATCTTGGTCTTTGGTCCTGTATACCTTGCCATGTTATTTGTTAGATTTTTTAGTTCCGGTATATGATCTTTAAAAAATCTTAAACCTGATCATACACCCATTATTAATAAAAGTCTTAAACGGCAATTCGAAAGCAGGAAGCGGAAGCTAAGTCCAACTCTCCACTTTCGAAATACCGCAAATTATATCGATCCTATACCCTTCTCTTCTTAGGAGGACGGCAACCGTTGTGAGGTAAAGGAGTAACGTCTTTGATCATGTTAACCTCGATACCGGAGTTAGCGATAGCACGGATAGCACTCTCACGACCAGCACCAGGGCCTTTTACAAAAACATCTGCTCTTTTCAGACCTGCTTCCATTGCTGTTTTAGCAGCGTCAGAAGCAGCCAGCTGAGCTGCATAAGGAGTGTTCTTCTTAGAACCCTTGAAGCCCATTTTACCTGCAGTTGACCAGGAAATAACCTGACCCTGCTTGTTGGTAATGCTGATGATGATATTGTTGAAACTAGCAGAGATGTGTACATCACCGTAGTTATCTACTTTAACTACCCTCTTTTTGTTAGCAGCAGTTTTTGTATTTGTTGCTTTTGCCATAATTATATAAAATTCCAGGTTCCAGGTTCCAGATTCCTCTTGCCATATATACGACTACTGGAAACCGGAACTTGTTATTTGTATTATCAAGTTTATTTCTTAGGCGCTTTCTTTTTACCTGCAACCGTTTTACGTTTACCTTTACGGGTACGGCTATTGGTACGGGTACGCTGGCCTCTCAACGGTAAGCCCTTCCTGTGACGAAGACCGCGATAACAAGCGATATCCAATAAACGCTTGATATTCATCTGTACTTCAGAACGCAGCTGACCTTCTACCTTAAACTCACTGTTAATGATGTTACGGATAGCAGCCTGCTCATCATCGTTCCAATCCTTAACTTTCTTGTTCAAGTCTATACCAGACTTCTCCAGAATATACTGAGCGGTAGAACGACCAATACCAAAGATGTAGGTCAGGCCAATTTCTCCACGTTTATTTTTAGGAAGATCGATACCGGCTATACGTGCCATATTTGTATTTTAATTTACTTGTTATGTATTAATTGATTATCCCTGACGTTGTTTAAAACGGGGATTCTTTTTGTTGATCACCAACAATTTACCCTTCCTGCGCACAATTTTACAATCTGCACTTCTTTTTTTTATGGAAGCTCTTACCCTCATAAGTTATAAGTTATAAGTCTGTATTATTATTTATATCTGAATATTATTCTGCCTCTGCTCAAATCGTATGGACTCATCTCGACCCCCACTTTGTCACCAGGCAGGATGCGGATATAGTGCATTCTCATCTTCCCAGAAATGGTAGCTAAAATCTCGTGCCCGTTCTCTAACTTAACTCGGAACATAGCGTTAGACAAGGCTTCTAGTATTATTCCATCCTGTTTAATGAGTGCCTGTTTTGCCATAAAAATTTTTAGGACTGCAAAGATAGCGAAATCTTAAGAAAAAGAAAAATTAATCAAATAAACGTGAATAATTAATTGTGGATAATATTTCAATTTCACGCTTACTCATTAATTATCAATAGCTTGAGTTCAATGCTGAATTATTTTTTTCAGCCTTCTCTATCCCCTCAAAAGACGAAAGTATGTCAGGTTTCCCCTTCATTACCGCCACGTTATGCTCAAAATGAACGGAAGGCTTCTCATCGCGGGTGATCACCGTCCACCCATCTTCCATGTATTCTACCTCTTTTACCCCCAGGTTGATCATCGGCTCAATTGCGATCACCAATCCTTCTTTCATGATCGGACCACTTCCACGCTTCCCGTAATTAGGAACCTGTGGATCTTCATGGAGATTACGGCCCAGGCCATGTCCTACCAGCTCACGCACCACGCCATAACCACGTTGCTTTTCCGTATGTTCCTGGATGGCATGAGCGATATCACCGATACGGTTACCCGCTACAGCCTTCTCAATACCTTTATAAAGGGCTTCTTTAGTAGCCTTCATCAGCGCCAGCACCTCCGGTTTCACATTGCCAATGGCGAATGTATAGGCACTGTCGCCGTGATATCCGTTCAATAATACACCTACATCTACGCTCACAATGTCTCCATCCTGTAACACGTAGGAATTTGGAATACCATGTACCACCTCGGCATTCACAGAAATACAGCAGCTCTTTGGAAATCCCCTGTAGTTCTTGAAAGATGGCACCGCCCCGTTTGCCACGATGAATTTCTCCACTATAGCGTCGATATCAAGGGTGGACATTCCCGGTTTCAGATGCTTAGCCACTTCTTCCAATGTAGCACTCACCAATAATGCGCTTTTGCGCATCAGCTCAATTTCTTCCTTCGTTTTATAATGCACCATACTAAAAAAAGCGGGTTGGAAAGTACTTAAAAGATGAAGCCACGCAAGCATAAAACCATCAGATACGACTCTGTTGGTCTTATGCTTCTGTGGCTTTTATACCAGGTAGCCTGGATTAATCAGACGTTAGCCGGAGCTGTTCTTCCTTTAATCCGACCTGTGCTCATGAGCCCATCGTAATGGCGCATCAGCAGCTGGCTTTCTATTTGCTGGAGCGTATCCAGGATAACGCCCACCATGATCAGCAGAGATGTACCTCCGAAGAAGGTAGCGAAGTTGCTGTTGATATTCACCGCTGCTGCTATACCAGGCAGGATACCTACCAGTGCCAGGAAGAATGCGCCTGGCAGCGTGATACGATCCATTACGGCGCCGATATAGTCGGCAGTAGCCTTACCAGGCTTAACACCCGGAACGAAACCATTGTTACGTTTCATTTCATCCGCCATAGAGGTCGGATTGAATATCAATGCAGTATAGAAGTAAGTGAACACTATTACCAGTACAGCGTAGATCAGGTTGTACCAGCCGTTGGTGTGATCACTGAAGATACGGATGAATCCGGATCCGCTGTCTGTAGCAAAACCAATCGCTGTAGCCGGAATAAACATGATCGCCTGGGCAAAGATGATCGGCATTACACCGGCAGCATTTACTTTCAGCGGAATGAACTGGCGTACACCACCAAACTGTTTGTTACCAACTATACGTTTTGCGTAGTTTACAGGGATCTTACGGGTACCTTGCACCAGCAGGATCAGACCGATAGTGATCAGAACAAACACTGCCAGCTCTATCAGGAACAGCATCGGGCCACCGTTGCTCTGGGCATTCCTGGAGGAGAACTCCTGGATGATAGCCTGTGGCAGACGGGCAAGGATGCCGACCATGATTATAATAGACGTACCGTTACCGATACCTTTGTCTGTGATTTTTTCTCCCAGCCACATTACAAACAGGGTACCTGCTGTAAGTACGATGGTAGTGGTCAGCCAGAAGAAGGCAGAACCATATTCAGGAATAATGGAACCGGCAGATTGCTGTTTCAGGAAGGCAACATATGCGCTCGCCTGGAAACCGGTTACTATTACTGTCAGTACACGGGTGTACTGATTAATCTTTTTCCTACCGCTTTCGCCTTCTTTCTGGAGTTTCTGAAAATAAGGCACGGCAATTGTAAGCAGTTGTATGGCTATGGATGCAGAGATATAGGGCATTATGCCAAGGGCAAAAATGGACGCCCTGGAGAATGAACCTCCAGCAAACATATTGAACAGTCCCAGGATACCTTTCTCTGACTTGTTGGCAAACTCTCCCATACCCAAACTGTTGGCATCGATACCGGGTAACGCGATATAGGATCCTACACGATAGATGAGGACAAGAAGCAATGTGGTGAGAATGCGGTTACGCAAATCCTCGATGCTCCAGATATTCTTAATCGTTTCGATAAATTTCTTCACAGGAAGATGAATGTTTAATATTCAAAATTTCATCCCGCCCCTCAGGCGAGACCAAATTCCGAACCTGCATTAGCTGCTATCCAGTAACTCTGGCCGGGATTTGTGTTGTTTTCTCTGGCTTGATAAAATGTGAAAAGACGCACTACTCCGTAGGCGTCTCCTCAGTCGTGAAATCTTATACCAGCTCTACCGTTCCACCCGCTGCTTCTATCAGCTGCTTGGCTTTTTCGCTGATCGCATTCACTTTTGCGGTTACTTTAGCCTTCAGTTCTCCCTGACCCAGGATCTTCACTTTCGCGGTCCTGTTGATCAACCCATTCATGTACAGGTTTTCCAGAGAGAAGTCCTGCAGACCATATTTTTCAACCAGGTGATCGATCTGACCGATGTTAAATACCTGGTATTCAGTAGGATTTAAGCTCTTGAAACCACGTTTAGGCATACGACGCTGAATTGGCATCTGACCACCTTCGTGACCTCTTTTGCTCTGATAACCAGCACGTGACTGACCACCTTTATTACCTTTTGTAGATGTACCACCTTTACCGGATGCTTCACCACGACCAAGGCGCTTCTCTTTATGTACGGAACCCTTTGCAGGTTGTAACGTATGCAGATTCATTTCTAATTGTTTTTACTTACGCGGAAATTAACCGCTCGCTTTAAAATGTAAAATGTTATTCGTAAATCTTCGGATATAAATGTAGGATTATTTCCCGGGTAATAAAATTTATTACGCCTGTTCTCCTTCAACTTTTACCAGATGATTCACTTTACGCACCATACCCAGGATCTGGGGAGTAGCTTCCACTTCTACAGTGGCGTGCATTTTTTTCAGTCCCAGCGCCCTCAGGGTGAGTTTCTGGCGTTCAGGACGGTCTATACCACTTTTAACTTGAGTGATCTTGATCTTTGCCATTGTTATTTGAATTGCCACTTTACAATTTGCCAGAACAGAATACCTGTCCTGCCTAACTGGATAGTGTTATTATCCGTTAAATACTTTCTTCAGCGATACGCTTCTGGTTTTTGCTATCTGGATCGGCTCACGCAGGAGGCCTAATGCCTTGAATGTAGCTTTTACCACGTTGTGCGGGTTAGCAGAACCCAGGGACTTTGCCAGAACGTCGGTGATACCTGCGCTTTCCAGAACGGCACGCATTGAACCTCCGGCGATCACACCAGTACCATGAGCCGCTGGCTTGATCAGCACCTTAGCAGCACCTTCTTTAGCCAACTGGTCGTGAGGAATAGTACCGTGCATCACCGGAACCTTGATCAGGTTCTTCTTGGCATCGTCGATACCTTTGGTGATAGCTTCCTGCACTTCCTTAGCCTTACCCAGACCGTGTCCTACTACACCGTGCTCGTTACCTACTACTACCAGGGCAGAAAAACTGAAAGTACGTCCGCCTTTGGTGGTTTTGGTAACACGGTTGATAGCCACTACCTTCTCTTTCAGCTCCAGGTCACCGGCCTTTACTCTATTAAATGTATTCTTTGCCATTTTTTTACTTGCGAATTACGATTTAATCAATTTCGATATTAGAATTGGAGGCCAGCTTCTCTGGCACCATCAGCTACGCTCTTTACGCGACCATGATACAGATAACCACCGCGGTCAAAAATACAGGTTTCAATACCTAATGATTTTGCTTTGGTAGCCAGTGCAGCACCTACGAGTTTAGATTTCTCGCTCTTGGTACCTTTCTGTGCCTTGATATCTTTATCACGGGAAGAAGCAGCAGCCAAAGTAACACCATTGGTATCATCTATCAATTGCACGTAAATATCGCTATTGCTGCGAAATACAGATAATCTCGGCTTCTGTGCAACACCCACCACCTTTTTACGAATGCGGTAGCGGATCTTCTGTCTCCTATTAACTTTTGTACTCATTTCTCTTTCATTTTTATTCATTCCGATACTGCCGGAATGGTGTTGAATTAGCTAATTGACGATACCGCCAATTAGCTAACTAAAAATTATTTACCTGCAGACTTACCTGCTTTCTTACGAACCACTTCATCACTGTAGCGAACACCTTTACCTTTGTAAGGCTCTGGTTTACGCAGACTACGGATTTTAGCAGCTACCTGACCTAACAGCTGGTTGTCAATACCTTCCAGCATGATCTTAGGGTTAGCACCTTTTTCAGTAAGGGTAGATACTTTCAGTTCTTTAGGGATCTCAACAACGATGTTGTGAGAGTAACCTAAAGACAGGTCCAGTAACTGACCGCTGTGAGCGGCTTTATAACCCACACCCACCAGTTCAAGTTGTTTCTTGAAACCGTCTGTAACACCTGTCACCATGTTGGCGATCAGTGCGCGGTACAGACCATGCAGTGCACGGTGACGGATCTGGTCAGTAGGACGTACTACTGTCAGAACGCCATCCTTCACTTCTATCTTGATATCCCTGTCGATGTTCCTTTTCAGTTCACCTTTTGGGCCTTTTACAGTCAGCTCATTAGCAGGGGAAACAGATACTGTTACACCGCTGGCCAATTTGATAGGACTTTTACCTATACGAGACATAATTGCAGTTTTTACTGTTATGTTTGGATTAGATCTCTTCCGTGTTCAGCGCCGTATAGAAAGCTTAATTGTCAGAAGGTCCATTTGGTTTCTCCCTGTTGTTGACAGCCATAACCGGATACCAGTCTGTGTCATCAACGGGCATATATATTAATAAACGTAGCAAACAACTTCTCCGCCAACGTTTTGAGCTTTGGCTTCTTTGTCGGTCATTACGCCCTTGGAAGTAGAGATGATAGCAACACCTAAACCATTCTTGATACGTTTGAAATCAGCTGGCTTAGAATATTGACGTAAACCTGGACGGCTGATACGCTGCATATCAGTGATAGCAGGTACTTTGGTCTGTGGGTCATATTTCAGAGCTATCTTGATAACGCCCTGTTTAGTATCTTCTTCAAATTTGTACTTCAGGATGTAACCTTTGTCGTACAGTATCTCGGTGATACGTTTTTTCAGTTTGGAGGCAGGAATTTCCACAATCCTGTGGTTGGCCATTTGCGCGTTCCGGATTCTGGTCAGGAAGTCTGCTATTGGATCAGTAACCATTGTTCTTAAAATTTAAAAACTATTTTACAATGCGATATCCAATCAGTAATAGATAGGAAAATCAAATAACTAATGCCGGTTTGTCCTGAAGTACTGTTTTACAGGTATTCGGGAACTGGTGTTGGCTTACCAGCTTGCTTTTCTTACGCCAGGGATTTTACCAGCCAGGGCCAGGTCGCGGAACATGTTACGACACATACCGAACTGACGCATGTAACCTCTTGGACGGCCGGATAGCTGACACCTGTTGTGCAGGCGAACAGGAGATGCATTCTTTGGAAGTAAGTCCAGTGCAGCGTAGTTACCTTCTGCTTTCAGGGTAGCACGCTTTTCTGCAAACTTAGCAACCAGTGCAGCTCTCTTCCTCTCACGGGCTTTTACGGATTCTCTTGCCATGTTAAGTTTATGATTCCAGTTATAAATTCCAAATTCCAAACCCTTTCAGGGATTGGAATTTGCTATCAGATATTATTGATTATCCTTTTTGATATTCTTGAACGGCATACCCAGTTCTTTCAGCAGCTCATAAGCTTCTTCGTTGGTATTAGCCGTAGTAACAAAAGTGATATCCATACCGGAGATCTTTGTTACTTTATCGATATCGATCTCAGGGAAAATGATCTGCTCAGTGATACCCAGGGTATAGTTACCGCGGCCATCGAAAGCTTTTTCATTCACACCTTTGAAGTCACGTACACGAGGCAGGGAAACTGCGATCAAACGATCCAGGAAGTCGTACATATTGTTACCACGCAGTGTTACGCGGGCGCCAATCGGCATGTTCTTCCTCAGTTTGAAGTTAGAGATATCCTTTTTGGACATAGTAGCGATTGCTTTCTGACCAGAGATACGGGTCATCTCGTCAACAGCAATATCTACCAGCTTTTTATCTCCAACAGCGCCATTGATACCCTGGTTCAGACAGATCTTAACCAGACGGGGTACCTGCATTACGCTTTTGTAGTTAAATTTCTTTTGCAGTGCGCTAATTACTTCAGTACGGTATTTAGCCTGCAGTCTGGGTGTATATGTAGTGTTTGCCATTATTTAATTACCTCCCCTGATTTTTTAGCTATACGAACTAATTTACCGTTATCACGCTGCCTGCTTACTTTGGTAGGTTTACCAGCCTTAGCATCCCATAACATTACATTAGAAATAGCGATAGGAGCCTCCTGCTTAACGATACCACCTTTGGTGTTCTGAGCAGTTGGTTTGGTATGTTTGGTGATGATGTTCACACCTTCTACCAGAACGCGTGCCTTGTCAGGAATCACTTCCAGCACCTTGCGGGGCTTGGTCCTGTCCTTGTCATCACCGGCAATCACCACTACCGTGTCGCCTTTCTTAATGTTGAACTTAGGCTTGAATCTCGTTTTCATTATTTGTTTATTTAAAACGCCAAGCGAAACACCTGCTTCGCTTGATTAATATTGTCGTTTTTGAAACGGGCTGCAAAGATATGCTTTTAAGCTGAAAGCACAAAGCCTAAAGGTTGTAACTTTTGGCTTTATGCTTTCAACTCTCTATAATGCTTTGATTTACAGCACCTCGGGAGCCAGAGAGATAATCTTCATGTATCCCTTATCGCGCAGCTCACGGGCAACCGGACCGAAAATACGGGTACCGCGTGGCTCGTCAGAGTTGTTCAGCAATACAACGGCATTATCGTCAAAACGGATGTAAGATCCGTCTTTACGGCGCAGCTTGTTTTTTGTTCTTACGATAACAGCTTTGGTTACCATACCTTTCTTTACGCCACCACCTGGGATTGCATCCTTCACAGTCACAACGATCTTGTCACCCACTTTAGCGTAATCCTGGCCTGAGTTGCCTAATACCCTAATACACAGTACCTCTTTGGCACCGCTGTTATCAGCCACATTCAGCCTTGATTCTTGTTGTATCATCTTATGAGATTTGTAAGTTGTTTAGTCAGCGGCTCAACCCGGGATTGCCGGAAGGAGCTTGAAACACATAATTATTTTACTTTTTCGATAACTTCTACCAGTCTCCAGCATTTGTTCTTGCTCAGAGGGCGAACTTCCATGATTCTAACGGTATCGCCAATGCTGCACTCGTTTTTCTCGTCGTGCGCCATGAACTTGGTAGTTTTCTTAACGAACTTACCATAGATAGGGTGTTTCACCTTACGCTCAACGCTTACAGTGATAGTTTTCTCCATCTTGTTGCTGGATACCACACCAATCCTGGTTTTTCTTAATTTTCTTTCGATCATTGTTGAAAGTATTTACTCTTCAACCCTCCCGCTTTCACGACAGGATTAATGAATTTTATTATTTAGGCTTGTGCGCCCAGTTCTCTTTTGCGCAGCTCGGTTTTCAGCTGTGCGATCTGACGCCTGAGAGAGCGGATGCTCATTGGATTCTCGATCGGCGTAATTGCATGACTGAATGTAATTTTCTTCAGGCGTAATTGTTCCTCAGAGATTTTCTCTCTCAGGTCCTGGTCGCTTAAACCTTTCAGATCCAGCTTATCTTTTGCCATTGTTTTATAAAATTTCTGGTTTATCGTTTATAGTTATCTCTCGTTGCGTTTGCATTCCTGCAGGTTGCCGGATTATGCAACGTAATCGGGACGCACTACAAATTTCACTTTGATTGGCAGTTTCTGTGCAGCCAGCTCCATTGCTTCTTTAGCTACCTGTAAAGGAACACCATCCGCTTCAAATAAGATACGGCCTGGTTTCACTACTGCAGCCCAATGGTCAGGAGCACCCTTACCTTTACCCATCCTCACTTCCAGTGGTTTGGCGGTAATAGATTTATCCGGGAATATACGGATCCACACGTTACCTTCACGTTTCATATGCCTGGTCAGAGCCACCCTGGCAGCTTCAATCTGCCTGTCGGTGATCCACTTAGGTTCTAATGCTTTCAGACCGAAACTACCAAAGGAAATCGCCGCGCCGCGCTTAGCGTTACCTTTGATGCGGCCTTTATGCATCTTCCTGTGTTTCGTTCTCTTTGGCTGTAACATCTTGGTATTAGTTAATTGTTAATGTTAATTGTTAAGTAAGCTTATCTGCGGCCACCACCACGATTGTCACCACCTCTTCTTTCGCCACCGCCGCGGTTGTCACCGCCTCTTCTTTCACCACCACGGTTATCGCCACCTCTTCTTTCGCCACCACCTGTACGGCCTTCACCGTCTTTAGCAGAAATAGCGTTCGGATTCAGATCGCGCTCACCCAGTACTTCACCTTTACAGATCCATACCTTGATACCGATCTTACCATATACAGTCAGTGCGAACAGAGAAGCATAATCGATGTCCATACGGAAAGTGTGCAAAGGTACACGACCCTGCTTCATTTCTTCTGAACGGGCAATTTCAGCACCACCTAAACGGCCACCTACTTTAACCTTGATACCTTCAGCTCCCATTCTCAGCGCAGTCGCGATAGCCATTTTGATCGCACGTTTATAGTTGATACGGCTTTCGATCTGCTTGGCGATGGTTTCAGCTACGATGTTTGCATCTATTTCCGGACGACGGATCTCCAGGATGTTGATCTGTACGTCTTCTTTTCCTGTCAGTTTCTTCAGCTCTTCCTTGATGCGGTCTACCTCTCCACCACCTTTACCTATGATGATACCAGGTTTAGATGTATGAATGGTGATGATCAGTTTACCTAAAGTTCTTTCAATCACTACTCTGGAAATGCCGCCTTTGTTGATACGGGCATTCAGGTAAGTTCTGATCTTGTTATCCTCGATCAGTTTGCCAGCAAAGTCCTTCTTGCCGCCATACCAATTGGAGTCCCATCCTCTGATGATACCTAACCTGTTACCAATAGGATTTGTTTTCTGACCCATGTTCTGGTTTATTTGTCTATTAGATAAATAGTTTTAGTTTCTTTTATTTTGCTTCCACTGCAGGACGGCTGTCAACAACGATTGTTACATGGTTGCTTCTCTTGCGAACACGATAACCTCTACCCTGTGGCGCTGGACGCATTCTCTTCAGGATACGGCCGCCATCAACGAAGATGGTTTTAACATGCAGGTTAGCATCTTCCGCTCTTGTACCTTCGTTCTTCACTTTCCAGTTAGCAACGGCAGACAACAGCAGTTTTTCCAACGGAACGCTGGGATGCTTAGGATGGAATTTCAAAATATTCAGAGCTTTTTCTACATCCAGACCACGGATCAGATCCGCCAGCAAACGCATTTTGCGGGTAGATGTAGGATTATTGTTAAGCTTAGCTACTGCTTCCATTTTCTATTATAATTTGTGATTTGAGGTTCGAAGTTTGGGTTTAGAGGTGAATCAAAACCTCAAACTTTAAACTTCAAACGATTTACTACATTTTCTTGTTAGCGTGTCCTTTAAAGTTGCGGGTAGGTGCAAATTCGCCCAGTTTATGACCAACCATGAATTCAGTCACGTATACAGGGATGAACTTGTTACCATTGTGTACCGCAAATGTGTGGCCTACAAAATCAGGCGTGATAGTAGAACGACGGCTCCAGGTCTTGATAACAGTACGCTTGGTGCCTTCATTCATTTTCTCAACTTTCTGCTCTAATTTCTGGTCAACGTAAGGACCTTTTTTTATGGAACGACCCATGTCTTGTTGTTTTTATTCCTGATCCGCTTTACCAGTTCCGCTTTTGCGTTCTCTGCGTCAGCGGAACTGTTAAGGCGTTAAGTTTTATAATTTCTTACCGTTTTTCCTGCTGATGATCAGTTTATCAGAGCTCTTATGCGGCTTTCTTGTCTTCAGACCTTTCGCATATTTGCCTGTTCTGGATCTTGGGTGACCACCGGAAGATTTACCTTCACCACCACCCATCGGGTGATCCACTGGGTTCATCGCCACACCACGGTTGCGAGGCTTGATACCTCTCCAACGGTTAGCACCTGCTTTACCGATGGACTGCAGCGCGTGATCTGAGTTGGAAACAGTACCTACAGTTGCAGCACAAGTGATCAACACTTTACGCAGTTCACCAGAAGGCATTTTCAGTACGGCATACTTTTCTTCCTTGTTGGACAGCTGAGCATAAGTACCGGCGCTTCTCGCGATAGCACCACCTTTACCAGGCTGTAACTCGATGTTGTGAACAACAGTACCAAGTGGCATGTTCTTCAGCACCAGTGCATTACCAACTTCCGGAGCTGCATCAGGACCGCTCAGTACGGTAGCACCTACCTGCAGACCCTGAGGAGCCAGGATGTAACGTTTTTCACCATCTGCATAGTTCAGCAGAGCGATGAATGCGCTACGGTTTGGATCGTATTCGATAGTCTTAACTGTAGCCGGAATGTTGTGTTTATCACGTTTGAAATCTATGATACGGTAGTGTTGTTTGTGACCACCACCAATGTAGCGCATAGACCTTCTACCCTGTACGTTTCTACCGCCGGATTTCTTAACAGGCTCCAGCAGGCTTTTTTCAGGAGTATCCGTGGTCAGCTCTGCGTACGCGTTGCCTATTTTCCAACGGGTACCGGCTGTCATCGGTTTGTATTTCTTCAGTGCCATGATCTAGTGTCGTGTTTAACTAGTTTCTATTATAAAAAGTGATCTGCATATACATCCATCATCCTGTAGTTAACAGGAATGAGCACTATATGTTAGCATACAGATCTATAGTTTCTCCCTGAGCCAGTGTAACAACCGCCTTTTTGTAAGAAGGTTTTTTACCAGCGATGAAGCCAGCCTTAGTAAAGCGCTGTTTAGCCTTACCCGGCATTACGGCAGTATTCACTTCAGCTACGGTTACACCGTAAAATTCTTCCACTGCTTTTTTGATCTCCAGTTTGTTGGATTTTTTATCCACGATGAAGTAGTAGCGGTTGAATTTATCAGTGGCTTTGTTCACCTTTTCACTTACCACCGGTTTGATTAAAACGTCTGAAAGTCTCATCTTTTATAGCTTTGAGTTGCGGTTGCCCGCAAGCTGTGTTTTTGTAATATTGACAATTAAGCTTCTACCGGCTCTTCAGTGAAGATCTTAGCAGCACTCTCCGTGAGAACGATGTAGTTGCTGTTCATGATATCATAAGTATTGATATCGCTCAGCATTACACTATCAACGGTAGGAATGTTCCTCAGAGACAGGTAAACATTATCATTGTACTCAGGCAGTACGAATAAAGTCTTACGGCCGTTTACATTTACATTCAGATTAGCCAGGATACCTGCAAACTGTTTGGTTTTAGGTGCATCCAGGTTCAGATCTTCCAGTACGATGATGCTGTTCTCTTTAGCTTTGGTAGACAGGGCAGAGATCTTAGCCAGATCTTTCACCTTTCTGTTCAGCTTAATATCATATCTGTGTGGCTTAGGACCGAAAATGGTACCACCACCTTTATACAACGGGTTACGGATGTTACCTTTACGGGAACCACCAGTACCTTTCTGTTTGTGCAGTTTGCGGGAAGCACCCTTCACTTCAGCTCTGGTCTTAACCTTATGAGTACCCTGACGCTGAGCGGCCAGATACTGTTTTACAGCCAGGTAAATAACGTGGTTGTTAGGCTCCACACCGAAAATTTCCTCAGGAAGCTCAATAGTCCTGCCGGTTTTCTTACCTTCTTTATTTAAAATATCAACTTGCATGTTACTTCTGGATTAAAACGATTGAACCATTGTGGCCGGGAACGGAACCACTTACCAGGATATAATTCTTTTCAGGGAATATCTTCAGGATCTTCAGACCTTTCACTTTCACCTGTTCGTTACCGGTCTGACCAGCCATACGCATACCCTTGAAAACGCGGGAAGGATAAGAGGAACCACCCACAGAACCAGGAGCCCTGCTTCTGTCGTGCTGACCGTGTGTAGCTTCACCCACACCGGAGAATCCATGGCGCTTTACAACACCCTGGAAACCTTTACCTTTTGAAGTACCTACTACTTCAATAGTTTCTCCTTCTGCAAATATTTCGGTGGTAATGGTCTCACCAAGAGCTTTTTGTACATCCGGGTTGCGGAACTCTTTTACAAATCTTTTAGGGGAGGTGCTTGCTTTCGCGAAGTGATTAAGTTCAGCTTTGGGAGTGTTCTTTTCTTTCTTCTCACCAAATGAAACTTGAATAGCGTTGTACCCATCAGTTTCTACTGTCTTTACCTGAGTTACAACGCAAGGACCGGCCTCGATGATGGTAACAGCAGTCTGCTTACCATTCGGTTCGAAGATGCTGGTCATGCCGATCTTTTTACCAATAATACCTTTCATTATTATATATATTTTACCCAGCGCCTGGGGGTGGATCTTGCTATCCCCAGGATGGGCGGTTTAAATGCTTTATTGGGCGGCCACCCAGAAGGCATGGCCTATATTTCGTTGAGTGTTGTTATCTGACCGGCAAAGGTGATTCAACCCCTCTGCCAGGCAACAACCAGTCATATTAAATCAAATCAGGCAGACCTTTCGCCCACCTGCCGATGTCCTACGCCTTGATTTCAACTTCCACACCGGAAGGTAAATCGAGCTTACTCAGCGCGTCTACTGTCCTAGAAGAAGAAGTGTAGATATCCAACAGACGCTTGTGCGTGCACAGCTGGAATTGCTCACGTGCCTTCTTGTTAACGTGCGGTGAACGCAGCACCGTAAAAATTTTCTTTTCGGTTGGTAAAGGAATTGGACCTGTTACCACGGCGCCCGTGTTACGCACGGTTTTAACGATCTTCTCAGCAGATTTATCTACCAGATTATGATCGTAGGACTTCAGCTTGATTCTAATTCTCTGAGACATATGCAATGAACTTCTTCTTGTTTTTACCCTTACAATTTGGGAGGGCAAAGGTAACCCGTTTTTTTTTACTTCACAAATAATTTGTGGAAAAATAAATCAGGAACTGTGAATATGAGGCCGGGACAGCCTTTCATATTACACAAAGAAGTATAGCGAGGATCAGCAAAATACTGTTTTTCAATTAAATACCAAAAAAATCATTGTACAGGCTGCCAAAGACAATGTAATCCCATAACCGCCATAAAAAAACAGGCCTCCGGGGAACCGGTGGCCTGTCCTGTCTGGGAATGCAATAAGCAATATTTCTCAACCTGTCAAACCTCAGATGGGTAAATTCCCCAACAAAGAATTCAGCAAGCTAAGACCTAAAGCCAATAACTGGTTTATTAAATCCATAGTTGTTGAAAAAGGTTTTCCATAAGGTGATGCCTACTCTCTTCTTGGTTTTCGGCAATCCCAAATGCAGACCACTTAATGGAGCATGGGCCTAAGTTAAGCGCATGCCCGGAAATAACATCCATTCATTTCATTCATTATCAGTCGGTTCGTATAGATGGAAAGACTGAACAGAAAATGAACAAAAGGGCTAATAATGAACAGGAATAGTGGTCTCCAGTACAAATAAAAAGAGCTCCCCAACCGGAGAGCTCCAATAACTTGGAACCGTTCAGCCTCGTGGCTGCTGAACGGATTCCTGGGGAACAAGGAAACCTAACTTTACAGGCCGCCTAATAAAGAATTCAGGAACGCAATAAGTGTTGCCAGTAACTGATTTAACAGATCCATTTACTTAGATTGTTGATTAATACCTACTCTCTTCTTGGTTTTCGGTAATCCCAAAGGTGATGATCATCTAATCCCGCCGCGAATTTAAAGGCTCACCATAACATTAAAACATTCACTTTCATTCATCTTCAATCAGTTATGTCATTCTGTTCAGTTCGTACACACTACTAAATAAGTCCGCTGCTTTTTGTCACCGCTGCGGCAGCCAACCACCTTGCAAAAAAATGCCCCGGCAAATTGCCAGGGCTTAAACATTTTAAATAATAATGCCCGTGTGTTACACAGCACGTAAGATCGTGTTCACAAATGCAAGGATTGCAGCGAGAATAGCAGCTGTCATAAAACTGAATTTAAGGGGTGTCACGCCTACTCTATATGGTTTTCGGCAAACTCCAGTCCGCAGTAACATCGTCCCCCGCGAACCAGATAAAGGTAAAGTGTGATCACTATTCAACTCTCATTCATTTGTATTCATTAGCAACCAGTTCATTCAAACTGTTCAGACAGCATGCCAGCCCGCTCTCCTCACATTACTTCCCCCTCTCTTCCTGTATGATCGCCCGCGCCCGCGCCGTTGGCAGGAAAATCTGGAAGCCTAAACCCAGATTCAACTGATGTGACGTGGTCGAATTACCCCCGCCTATAATCACATCATACTTCAATAAACCCTCCAATGCCACATTAGGCGTGATAAAATAAGATAATCCCGGCCCTATCCCCAACTGAACACCATTAGTCGAAGCACCATTCGCCGGATTACTGCCCCCAAATCCCGCATTCGCCTCTCCAAAGAAACGTACACGCTTCGAAAACTCCAGCTTGCGCACATTCGCATCGTGAATGTAATACCGGGCCAATGCCCCAATACCATAATTCACATCCGTTCCATTGCCTCCGGTGGTCTGAAGACCAAAATTCACATAACCTCCCAATGCAAGATCGTCCTTGATAAAATAAGCCAGTTTAGGATTCAGGTTGAAATGGAAAATGGTACTCTCCTTTTGAAAATTAAAGCCTAAGTCAGTAATGTCGGATCCTACCATGAGGTTACCTTGTTGCGTCTGCGCGACTGCGGTTGTGCCCAATAATGATGCAGTCAGCACAAGGGTTAATAGACGAATTTTTTTCATGTTCTGAATTTTAAATTGATAAATAGCTGCCATCAAAAATTATAGATGCCCATAGGAGCAGTGAAAATGTTAAGTCATGACTCTTAATAACTTATTGACATAAGTGGGATATGAAGGGGTTACCAAATTTAATGCCACGTAGCACTTTCAGGCAATAAAAGCTATTGAAAATGAATAGAATAGAGGAGAAAAAAGATAAACACACAATGGAAGCAGCCACCAGTACCCAACGGCATTGCGCACAGGTAAGAAATAATGCCCGGACAACGGGCATCAGCAGCTACAATATTTTCCCTGGAAAGACAGGCTGGAAGCAGGCCTGGCCCATTGCTTTACGGGCCATACCATGTGTGCAGACATGCTGTAAATGAAGAAGAAATGCCTTCCGAGGCAAGGCCTGGCCCGTTAATTTCCGGTCCTTACACTATGCGCACGGACATGCTGCAAACCAAAAAGGGATGCCTTTCTGAAGCATGCCTGCCCCATTAATTTCCGGCCCTTACACTATGGCGCGCAGACATGCCGTAAACGAAGAAGGGATGCCTTCAGGCACCCCTTCTTTTTATAACTCTGATATGAATCTGCTAATAATTAGTCAGCGTTCACTTTACCTTTCACTTTTGCTATTTCCTCTTCAGCGATGCTGTTCGGAGCAGGTGAATAGTGAGAGAACTCCATGATGGAAGTTGCACGACCAGATGACATTGAACGCAGCTGAGTTACGTAACCGAACATTTCTTTCAGTGGCACTTTAGCTTTGATCACCTGTACACCATTTCTCATTTCCATACCTTCCAGCATACCACGACGACGGTTCAGGTCACCCGTTACGTCACCCATGTACTGGTCAGGAGTCTGTACTTCAACTTTCATGATAGGCTCCAGCAGAACTGGTTTAGCCTTACGGCCAGCCTCACGGAAAGCAGCTCTTGCGCACAACTCGAAAGATACTGCATCGGAGTCAACCTGGTGGAAGGAACCGTCAAACAGACGAACTTTCAGGTTGTCCAGCGGATAGCCAGCCAGTACACCCTGGTTCATTGCACTTTCGAAACCTTTCTGTACAGGAGGAACGAACTCTTTTGGAATGGAACCACCGAAGATGTCGTTGATGAACTGGAAAGTCTTACCATCGTTCTCTTTCAGCCATTCTGGATCAGCAGGTCCGATCTCAACCTGGATGTCAGCGAATTTACCGCGACCACCAGTCTGTTTCTTGTACACTTCACGGTGCTCAACTTTAGCAGTAAATGCTTCTTTGAACGCAACCTGAGGCGCACCCTGGTTAACTTCTACCTTGAACTCGCGACGCATACGGTCAACGATGATTTCCAGGTGAAGCTCACCCATACCGCTCAATACGGTCTGGCCGGTTTCTTCGTCAGTTTTTGCTTTCAGGGTAGGATCTTCTTCTACCAGTTTCGCGATAGCCATACCCATCTTGTCCATGTCCGCCTGAGTTTTTGGCTCGATAGCGATGTGGATCACCGGCTCTGGGAAGGTCATAGACTCCAGAACGATCGGATTGTCCTCATGACACAGGGTATCACCTGTCTTGATATCTTTAAAACCTACAGCAGCACCGATATCACCAGCTTCGATGAAATCAATTGGGTTCTGCTTGTTAGCGTGCATCTGCATGATACGGCTGATACGCTCGTTCTTACCAGTACGGGTGTTCAGTACATAAGAACCTGCATCCAGGTGACCGGAATAAGCCCGGAAGAACGCCAGACGACCTACGAATGGATCGGTCATGATCTTGAACGCCAGTGCAGCGAATGGTTCCTTTGCATCTGGTTTACGGGAGATCTCAGCGCCAGTATCAGGATTAACACCTTTTACTGCTTCGATGTCCAGCGGAGAAGGCAGGTAACGGCAAACCGCATCCAGCATCTTCTGAACACCTTTGTTCTTGAAGGAAGAACCGCACAGCATCGGAATGATAGCGATATCGATAGTAGCCTTACGGATAGCTTCGTGGATCTCAGCTTCAGAGATTGAATTTGGATCTTCGAAGAATTTCTCCATCAGGGTGTCGTCGTATTCAGCAACAGCTTCTACCAGTTTAGCTCTCCACTCCTCTGCCTCATCTTTCATGTCAGCAGGGATCTCAACTTCCTGGTAAGTAGCACCTTTACCTTCTTCGTCCCAGATGATACCTTTCATGGTGATCAGGTCAACCACGCCTTTGAAAGTATCTTCAGCACCGATTGGGAGCATCAGGGGAACAGGGTTAGCACCCAGCATATCCTTCACCTGTTTTACCACGTTCAGGAAGTCAGCACCGGCACGGTCCATTTTGTTAACGAAACCGATACGAGGTACACGGTAACGGTTAGCCTGGCGCCAAACAGTTTCAGACTGTGGTTCTACACCGGATACAGCGCAGAATAATGCTACCAGACCATCCAGTACACGCAGGGAACGCTCTACCTCTACAGTAAAGTCCACGTGACCCGGAGTGTCAATGATGTTGAATTTGTATTCTTTTGTATCTGGCTGAAGCTTTCCCTGGGTTGTTGGGAATTTCCAGAAACAGGTAGTAGCAGCAGATGTAATGGTAATACCTCTCTCCTGCTCCTGTGCCATCCAGTCCATGGTGGCAGCACCTTCGTGCACCTCCCCTATCTTGTGGGATTTACCTGTATAGTACAGGATACGCTCTGTGGTAGTGGTTTTACCCGCATCAATGTGCGCCGCAATACCAAAGTTTCTTTGAAATTTTAAGTCTGCCATAATATTAAAATGACTGTATTACTAATGCAATTTGGGGGGCAAAGGTAAATGATTTTTACCAATAAATAAAACCTGGCGCCTTGCCAGATAGTTATTTAAGAATTCCTTTACAGAAGGGGATTTGCTCCCGTGATTAACGGCGCAAAGTTACACTAATTTCACGACCTGACCGCAGGCTGACATCTCCCTGAAAACCAATTGTCCAATTTCCGCTACCGGTTTTAACATTAATTCCGCCACCCAATAATTACCCATTGTCTTTTTTTCCCCTTTAAAACATATTTGTATATGATCATGTTAATGTCCTGACCCCATACCCCCAATTATTTTGTGTCATTGTCATGCAGGGATGCTGTTGCCGTTGTCATTAATTCACCCCCAAACATATCTTCAATGCGGACTATCTACAAACGATTCCTGCTGTTATGCCTTGCTGCCGGTGGCGTTCCGGCCGCCCGGGCCCAGCTCATACTCAACAGGCAGGTAAACGCCAGTACAGGAGGAGGAGGCTCCTCCGGTAATTACATCTTCCAGTACACCATTGGCGAAATAACCGTCAGCTCCCTCCAGAAAGGGAACATGCTCCTGACCCAGGGCTTCCATCAACCGGAAGAACTTCCCCCTGTTCCCGCAGGTACTGAACTGGTTGTCAACATGCTCCTTTACCCCAATCCGGCATCCACCAACCTGAAGATCCAGTTTGACCTGCTCTCCAACAATGCTGTAGCACTGCTCATTGTCAACAGCGGTGGACAGCTGGTACACCAGGAGACCCGGACATATGGCGCGGGCAGGATCCTCATCACGCTGCCCGTCAACCGATTCGCCGCTGGTATCTATACCGTCATCCTGAAAGCAGGTGGGCATATGTACCAGGAAAAACTGGTGATACAATAACCTCTCAAAAACAAACGATCATGATTAAAAAATTTACCATATGGCTATGTGCCACCGGAATGCTTGTCCATAGCACGTCCGTAACGGCGCAGACAAAAGGGATCAAGGCGATCAATACAGCGGCCGCCTTCCTGATGGTGAACCCTGATGCCCGTAGCAGCGGCACCGGCGATGCCATGACCGGACTGGAGGCTGATGCAAACTCCCTGTTTGGTAATGCTGCTAAAATCGTCTTTGCGGACGACTGGGGTGTCAGCGCTTCCTATTCACCCTGGATGTGGGACCTCAACAATAGCGACCAGCGTACCAACATGGGCTATCTCGCCGCCTTTAAGAACTTCAATAACAATACCGAAGGCGTTGGCGTATCCATGCGCTATTTTACCAATGGCACGCTCATCTTCAGAGACGATAACGGTACTGAACTGCAACGTTATAAGCCAAGAGAATATGCCATCGATGCAACGTATGCCCGTAAACTGGGGACCCGTTATTCACTGGCCATCTCCCTCCGTTACATCCGCAGTGATCTTGGCCAGGGTAGTTATAACGGCCTCCAGCAAAAACCCGCCAGCGCTGTAGCGGGCGATATCGGCTTCTACTCACAGAACTACGCGAAGAACGATCCTGCCGGTAACCGCTACTGCTGGGGTATTGCCTTTACCAACATTGGTTCTAAACTGAATTATACCGATGATAACAACCGGAGGGCTTTTCTTCCTGCTAACCTGCGCATCGGTGGCGGCTACTCATTTGTCAATACCGTCGAGCATCAGTTCACCGTGCTCGCAGATGTCAATAAATTGCTTATCCCCACCCCTCCTACATATAAGCTGGATGCAAATGGAGAGCCCACCGGGGAAATACTGGATGGAAAAGATCCGAACCGCAGTATGACATCAGCCCTGTTTACCTCGTTCTGGGATGCTCCCGGCGGTGTCCAGGAAGAACTCCGTGAGTTTTCAATAGCCGCAGGAATGGAATACACTTACCAGCATCAGCTATTTATACGTACCGGCTACTTCTATGAGCATCCGCAAAAAGGTTACCGGCAACACTTCTCCGCCGGAGTTGGTACCCGCATCAAAGGCGTTTCCATAGACATGGCTTATATCATGCCTACGGCTAATAGTCTTTATCAGCGACGCACCCTCAAATTTTCGGTTGCCTATCACATCGGCACAGGAAACCGTCAATAGATACCATTTTCATCACTCACATATCTATTAACTCCAACATATGAAACCGTATATGCTATTGGTCACGCTGCTCCTTTTAGTCCTTGGCACTACCCAGGCACAGCAGCGTACCCGGGACAAATTGTTCCCCTCATTCCAACAGGACTATTCAGCACTGCGCCAAAAAGAAAATAAACAGGCTGCTCAGACAAAAGATGCCCGCACCACCCGGGAGCAGATCTTTACAGACTATCGTCCCCAGCACAATACCCGTCAGGGCAGTGCCAATACATTAAAGGCGGGCAGCGCAGCTACAGGTAAAAACCCCTCAGATGTCGGCGCTGCGGAGGCCGTAAAAACAATTAAAGCCAGAGAGGTTAATTTGCCGGCACCCCAAACGCCCCCTACACAGGGCAATGAATCTGAGAGGAATAATAGTCCGTTAAAAACAGCGCCTCCAATTATAACTGCCCCGGCGAAAGGAGCCGTTCCAACCGCCGCCCCGGCAAAGAGATCATTCGAACGTAAGAAACAGTAAATCCCCTGTAAGCATACAAAACACATTGTCATGAAGAAATTATATCTCCTGCTTATACTCCTGGCCGCCACCTGCTACGGTGCCTATGCCCAGAACGGGCTTTCAGGTACAAATTACCAGGCGGTAGTTCGTAACCCCAACGGTACGCTGGTTGCCAATAAGGATATTACGGTGCGTATTTCCATTCTGGGCGGTTCTGCTGTCGGCCCTGTGCAATATGAAGAAACCCATGAGGTGGCAACCAGTGCCCTCGGATTATTCAATGTTAAAGTTGGTAAAGGGAATGCCACCACCGGCACTTTTGCCGGCGTACCCTGGGCCAATGCAAACCAATATCTGAAAGTAGAAGTGAATACCGGTAGCGGTTTCGTGAATCTGGGCGCATCAGAACTAATGAGCGTTCCTTACGCCCTTTATGCGGCTAACGGTAACCCCGGTCCTGCAGGTCCTCAGGGTCCTGCTGGTCCTCAAGGACCGGCTGGACCGGCGGGAGCAGCTGGACCTGCGGGACCAGTTGGCCCTATCGGCCCCGTTGGTCCTGCCGGCGCACAGGGTAATCCCGGTCCTATAGGTCCCGTTGGGCCCGCCGGTGCTATCGGACCGGTTGGTCCTGCAGGTCCTGCAGGTGCTCCGGGTCCAGTTGGCCCTATCGGTCCTATTGGACCTGTTGGACCTGCCGGTGCACAAGGTGATCCTGGCCCTGCTGGTCCTGTAGGCCCTGCTGGTGCCCCGGGTCCTATTGGACCTGTCGGACCTGCCGGTGCACAAGGTGATCCTGGTCCTGCCGGCCCTGTGGGCCCTGTGGGTCCCGCTGGTGCGATCGGTCCTGTTGGTCCTGTAGGCCCTGCTGGTGCTCCGGGTCCCATTGGCCCTATCGGCCCTATTGGACCTGCGGGTGCACAAGGTGATCCTGGCCCTGCTGGTCCTGTAGGCCCTGCTGGTGCCCCGGGTCCTATTGGACCTGTCGGACCTGCCGGTGCACAAGGTGATCCTGGGCCTGCCGGCCCTGTGGGCCCTGTTGGTCCCGCTGGTGCGATTGGCCCTGCTGGTCCCGTTGGTCCTGCTGGTGCTCCCGGTCCCATTGGCCCTATCGGTCCTATTGGGCCTGTTGGCCCTGCCGGTGCACAGGGTGATCCCGGTCCCGCCGGCCCTGTTGGTCCAGTTGGACCCGCTGGTGCGATCGGCCCGGTTGGTCCCGCTGGTCCTGCTGGTGCTCCGGGTCCAGTTGGCCCTATCGGTCCTGTTGGACCTGTTGGACCCGTCGGTGCGATCGGCCCGGTTGGTCCCGCTGGCCCTGCTGGTACTCCGGGTCCAGTTGGCCCTGTCGGTCCTATTGGCCCCGTTGGCCCTGCCGGTGCACAGGGTGATCCCGGTCCCGCCGGTCCGGTTGGGCCTATTGGACCTATTGGCCCAGCAGGTCCCGTTGGTCCCGCCGGCCCCGTTGGACCTGCTGGCCCTGCAGGCGATATTAACGGTGTACCCGCAGGCGGTGATCTGAGCGGTACCTACCCTAATCCTGTAGTAGCCGACGGTGTTATCACCCTCGCTAAACTGGCTTCCGGTGTGATACCAGCTTCCCTGCCTCCCGAAGGCGCTGCAGGAGGTGATCTTGGTGGTACTTATCCAAATCCGAATGTAGTTCGTCTGCAAAATATACCTGTATCCAATGCAGCACCTGTCGCCGGACAAATATTAAAATACGATGGTGCAAGCTGGACGCCTTCTCCACTGGGTGGCGGCGGATTTTCTTTACCATACGTTACGACCGAAAATAACGCAGCCACACTGTTTTCCATCACCAACGACGGAGACGGCACTTCTATAGAAGGCGTTAACAATACCACCACCAGCAATGTTGCTGCGGTGCGAGGTCTGATAACCAGCACCTCTCCCGGCGGATTTTCGGCCGCTGTAAGAGGAGTCAACAATGGTACCGGCGGTCTGGGTGTGGGTGTTTATGGATCTCAGAACGGCTCCGGATGGGGAGTGTATGGCGTAACACCAAACGGTCTGGGCGTATATGGTAATGCTTCCGCCAACGGTATCGGCGTATATGCAAATAGCAATACCGGGACAGGCCTGACCGCCACTTCAAACAATGGTATTCCCGCCAGCATATCTATTTTTAACAATGCGAATAATAATAACGCATTAAGTGTCTCATCGGTAGGCAATGGTACTGTGGTCAATGTAACTACTTCAGGTAATGGGGCTGGCGTACGTAGCAGCACCGCTGCAGGTTTTGGTTTGCATGGCATTACCAGCTCGCCGACTTCAGCCGGCGTGGTGGGTGATAATAATGGCGGCGGTGAGGCCGTTGTAGGCCGTACCACTTCAGATGCAACAGGTGCAGTAGTCGGTCGTAATGACGGGGGAGGTTATGGTGTAAGAGGTTTCGTTGCCACCAACAACAGTAACACCGGCATAGGTGTATTCGGACAGGTAGGCGTAGGCGGTAGTACTGGCCGGGCCGGTAGGTTTGAGAACAGCAATCAGACTAATACAGAAGCAAACACCCTGGAGGTAGTTAGTAACGGCAATGGTAATATTCCTGATAACACACTCGGTAACGCCAGCTCTTTCCTCCTGAATAATACTAATAGTGTAGGTGCAGCCGTAAGAGCAGAGGTAAATACCATCTTCGGCAACTTTGGCGCAGCAGGTATTTTCGGTATTTCATCTGGTACGGGTGGCCGCGCAGGGCTTTTTTATGCTTCCAACCCTTCAGGTAATGGCGCAGCCCTGATATCGCTGACGGACGGGAATGGTAATGCTATCACTGCCAATGCCGGTAAAGATGGTAATGGCGTGGAGACCAATATCGACGGGGCCGGCAATGCCCTATACGCCTGGGTACCTACATTTTCTACAGGCCGGGCAGGCAGATTCGAGATCTTTAATGAAAGCAACACAAACGACGTCATTACGGTAAAGACTGTTGGTAATGGTACAGCAGGCAACTTTATGGTAGACAAGACCACGGCTACATCTCCGGCAGTAAAAGGAGAGGTAAATTCAATGTTCGCCAACTTCGGCACTGCAGGTATATTTGGTGAGTCATCCGGCACCGGTGGTTATGCGGGACTGTTCTATTCGTCCAATCCTGGCGGTAATGGCCCTGCGGTTGTTGCACTGACTGAAGGTACCGGTAATGCTATCACTGCCAATGCAGGTGGCAATGGCGACGGCGTGGAGGCCAGTTGCGACGGATCTGGCAACGCCATATCCGGTTTCGTGCCCAATTTCGGAACAGGTAAAGCCGGCCGCTTTGCCAATTTCAACAATGCCAACTCCCAGCCTGTGGTACACATCACTACTACCGGTACCGGCGCTACACAGCTGATCAACCACCAGGGACCGTCAGGTAGTATTGCGGTATTTCAGAGCAGCAGTGTTAATGTAGCCCGCATTAATAAGGCAGGAAGAGGCTTCTTCAATGGCGGTACCCAGAACAGTGGTGCTGACGTGGCGGAAGCATTTGATGTGACCGGAAATGTGCAGGCTTATAGTCCGGGTGATGTGCTGGTAATAGCAGCAGACGCCGACAGAACCGTTGAGCTATCTTCCAAACCGTATTCCACCCTGGTAGCAGGTGTGTATGCAACCAAACCGGGGGTACTATTAACAGAGGAAGATATTGATAGTGATCTGGATGATAAAGTACCAATGGGTGTTATAGGCGTGATTCCTACAAAAGTATGTGGCGAGAATGGTCCTATCCGCAGGGGAGATCTGCTCGTAACTTCCAGCAAAGCAGGACATGCAATGAAGGCAGACCTGGATAAGGTTAAACCTGGTCAGGTAATTGGTAAGGCCCTTGAAAACTTTAATGGGGAAGGTCCCGGGAAGATCAGGGTATTGGTTAACGTCAGATAAATAGTAAGTACTACAACTTCAAAGCGGCTGGATGACGGAATGTTATCCGGCCGTTTTATTTCTCAGTTATCTGTGTGTATTCAGACTGGAAGATTCGCTAATGGAGATGATCGTTCCTTAGTACTGCTCCATCCCTGTGGCAATAGAGCTCTCCAATAACCCAAGCTCTCGTACGACATGCTCTCCTGGCGTCTACTTGCTTTCTTATAGCATAAGCTTTTGTGTGACATATGCTCTCATAGCGTGTACCTGCTCTCTATAGCTTAAGCCCTCGCATGGGAAGTGCTCTCATAGCGTATACCTGGTATATTCTCTTTCTACCGGCCCTAACGGCGTATGCTTTCTTCAAGGCGATGCTCCTGCCAATGACACTCCTTTTACAATCAGGCCGCTCTTTCTACAGCAGTCCAGCCATAAGACGATATATGTATCCGGTCATACCGGGCACAAAAAAAGAGAACATCCCCCGGTATAGCCCGGAGGATGTTTCCCTTATATCTTTATAAACCATCTACCTTAAGCGGTAGTAGATTTTAGATCCTGAAGTGGGAGAATGCCTTGTTAGCTTCAGCCATACGGTGAGTATCTTCTTTCTTTTTGAAAGCAGCACCTTCACCTTTGCTTGCAGCTACGATTTCGTTAGCCAGTTTCTCAGCCATGCTCTTACCATTCCTTTCACCAGCGTAACGGATTAACCATTTCATACACAGGGAGATCTTTCTGTCAGGACGAACCTCAGAAGGGATCTGGAAGGTAGCACCACCGATACGACGGCTTCTAACTTCTACAGAAGGAGTTACGTTTGCCAGAGCTTTCTTCCAAACCTCGTAACCGTTTTCACCGGTGATCTGGCTTACTCTGTCAATTGAATCATAAAATATCCTATAGGCAATGCTCTTTTTGCCCTGTTCCATCACGTTGTTAACAAACCTGGTAACCAGCTTGTCGTTAAAGCGCGGATCCGGAGCCAAAGGCATCTTTTTTGCAGCTTGCTTTCTCATTTATCTGAAAAATTTCAACTATTTGTAAATGTATTATTTCTTAGCCTTTTCCTTTTTGGTACCATACTTGGAACGGCTCTGCTTTCTATCTTTCACACCAGCAGTATCCAGGGAACCACGTACGATATGGTAACGAACACCTGGCAGATCTTTTACCCTACCACCACGGATCAGCACGATGGAGTGTTCCTGCAGGTTATGTCCTTCACCAGGGATGTAAGCGATCACCTCTACTTTATTGGTCAAACGCACCTTTGCAACCTTGCGCAGCGCAGAGTTAGGCTTTTTAGGAGTGGTTGTGTACACACGAGTACAAACACCACGACGCTGAGGACAGCTATCTAAAGCCCTGGACTTGGATTTAGCCCGGATAATTTCTCTTCCTTTTCTTACTAATTGTTGTATAGTAGGCATTCTACCTAAGTTTTTTTTCTGTCGGTTTACAATGACATCCAAATCACCCAGAATGGGAATTTGGGAGGGCAAAGGTACATTTCTCCATGTTAATAACAAAATGTTTTAAACATTTTTTTGGAGAGGCCCCGCTAGTGACCTGACAGATCGGCCACAATGTCTTTCCATTCCTGGTCTAATGATACTTCCGGCATTTTCCGGCCTGCCCTGGCATACCAATAACGGGCATTGCCACGGTCCCCTTCTTTCCTGTGAAGATAAGCATGCACCCAGGCGGCTGTATCGTCTTCCAGGTGTTCTATTATATCATGCGCTTTTTGCCAGTTTCCTTTACCTTCCCACCAAAGGGAGGTCAGATAAGATGAGATGCCTGCGGGAGGCGTATCCTGGCTGAGGGAGTCCAGAAAAGCTGAAAGTGTCATCCTGCAAAGATGCATTTTTTCCCCGTGAATGCCTAGCCTATTGGCCCACTCTCCCACAAAATGTTCGGAACAATCAACCAAACCTGTCTAATTGCACCCATTATGGGCAGATTTACTCTTTTAAGCTTCGGTTTTAGTCCGCTTTGATACCGCTTTGATACCGCTAATCCTACGTTGATCCTACGTTCATGAACGTAGGATCAACGTAGGATTAGCGGTATCAAAGCGGCATCAAAGCGGCAAAATAACCACCTTGTCTTAGTACAGAAAAACTTTACAGTTTTTGCAAGAAGTTTCAGGATTGACTTTACAGGTTATTGAAATAATTCATTATTTGCTTTACAGATGCGCAAATTAAGCTTTACAGATGTGCAAATTAAGCTTTACACTGCTATTTCTGTTGTTTTTACCTTCTTTTTAGCGATCCATCTTCGCTTTAATGCTCCACTGGCTAAATGAGCCTGATTAGGCGTCAGATTATTGCA
>NZ_JAKIRP010000011.1 GCF_021646545.1 Chitinophaga filiformis
TTTACCGCCGGCTTCCTTCAGATTCCTCCTCACGGAGGACACCCTTGCCTTGGGTTAACGCTTCCCACTATCAAGGCGCGTTCGGGACTTACACCCTAGAGTTTGCGCCCGTGCCGGGCGCACAATAAAAAGAGGCTGTATCGTACTTTTGATACACCCTCTTTTCTTTTATCGGGTCCTGGTGCAAACAGGAAATCTTTGTCTTTTTTCTGAATAGCAAAGGAGTTGCCCGTTATAACGGCAAGGCATATCAGCATTGCCGGTGTTAACTGTAATATCTTTTTTTCCTGTTTGCAGGTTGACGGTTATTCCACTGCCGCAGCGTATCGTGCATGGTTATGTAACCCGCAGTAGTGCGCATTTGCGGATGCAAAGATGAGATATGAAAGCAACAGGGTAGTAATCGTATCGAAGAAATATCCCGCCTCCGGCTCAGAGGAACAGCAACAAGGTCAGTGCAATAAGCGCCGGCAATGCCTGTACGAAGAAGATACGTTTCCCTGCGGTCAGGGCACCGTAAATACCTGCTATCGCAATGCAGATCAGGAAGAAAGCGGCGATCTTCAATGACCATTCCATATCGCCGATGAAGAATGACCAGATCAGTCCTGCAGCCAGGAAACCGTTGTAAAGCCCCTGATTGCCAGCCAGTGTCTTAGTGGGTTCGAAGAGGTGTGCCGGTAGCTGTTTAAAGATCCTGGGGGCACGTGTGGTCCAGGCAAACATTTCCAACCATAGGATATAAAGGTGCTCCAGGGCGCAAAAGCCAATGAGAAATTTAATTAAGAGTAACATAAGTACTACCTTTAGTGTAGGTTTTCGATGGACTAAGATATAATAATTCCACGTGCATGCTGGCCAATATTAGAAAAAGTATCGTAATGATACTGATTTATGGTTGCTGTGCGACGCCCACGATGGCCCAGAACCTGGTGCTGAATGCTTCTTTTGAAGATGTAAATATCTGTACGGAATATACAGCGCCCTGTGCCCCGTCTGCCTGGCTCTCTGTAGCCCCGGAGGTTGCCAGAATGAAATACCTGTGTAACGGCGCCGCCCTCCAGGGAGAGCACCATGTCACCTTACTCCAGGAAGGTCGTGATAATCCTGATACCAGGGTGTATATCCAGACACGCCTGTTATGTCCTCTTGAAAAAGGCCGGGCCTACAGGATACGTCTGTACATGAATACAGACAACTATCCGCTGCGCGCAGGAATCCGCTTTGATACCGCTTTCATTTTTACTGAAAATGCCATCTGCCTTACGGCGCCCGCCAGTATTGAACTGACTGAAAATGACGTTCAGAAGAAACTGTTTCGCCTCAATCACCCCTGGTATATCCTGGAGAAAACCTACGTTGCAATGGGGCCGGCTACGCACCTGCTGATAGGCAATTTCAGGCACCCCGAAAAGAAAGGAGGGGGCTATAAGAATGCGCAACTGTTTATAGACAGTGTCAGTATAACACCTGTAGACGGCCAGGTGGCCTGCTCCGGGCAGGACAGTACCATCCTGCAGCTATATACAGAGCATCACCGGCATACGATTCCCGAAAGATATATCCCCGCCGGCAGCATTGTCCATCACGAGGACAGCCGGTCAGGTTGCGATACCATCATCCTGAAAGACGACCTGTTCACCGCCGACAGAAGTAGCCTGAACGCCCGCTATAAACAACAGATCGATGAAGCGTTGAAGCGTTACCGGAATGGCAACCGCGCCCGGATATTGCTGATCGGCCATGCATGGCAGGCCGCTTCTGATGAATATAACAGGATCATTTCTGCAGATAAAGCCAAAGCAGTGGTCAACTACCTTGTCTACAACGAAGGATATAGCTTCGATGACTTCGATGTGCAGGGAGTAGGTAAGAAGTATCCCCGTTACGATACAACAGGCAACGCTGCTGGCGACAATAACCGCGTGGAGATGATCATTTGCCGCCCGCCCATTGCGAAAGATACTATCCGTTACCGCAAGGTGGTACAACGTCCTGATACCCTCATCATTCCTGATATCCTCTTTAAATTCAACAGCAGCGAACTGAATACCGCGTTTTACGGCTCGCTGGACAGCCTCATGAAAAAGATACCCCGTGATGGCAGTATACAGTTGCAGGTCAACGGTCATACAGATAATGCAGGTACGGCCGCCTATAACAATACGCTTTCTGTTAAGCGTGCGTACGCCGTAGCGCATTATATGCAGGCACATGGCCTCGGAAATGATATCAGGCAGATCAACGGTGCCGGTGAAAGTCAGCCCGTTGCTAATAATCAGTCTGCGGAGGGAAGAAGAAAGAACCGCAGGGTAGAGATCATCATTTTTTATAGTCCTGATTAACCTTTTCCATGAATGCCCGGTTGGTGCATTAGCCCATGCCTTTCCGCTCCAGTGCACACATTTGCCGATAATCAGATTATAAATAAAATGATATATGAAATTCTTGTAAAAGAATGATTCTTTTTATATTTTGTCCTGCATAGTAATATAAAACTGCTTGTTTTAACCAAAATCTGAGAAGGAAGAATTGCTTATGTCGAGGAAACTCTAAGTTCGTAACTATTAAAGGAAGCTATTTATTGCACTATTTGGACAAACCATGCTGTTCCGGTGGAACGGTTGACTTTTTCATGCTTTTTCACATCACTTATTCTAAACTTACAGCTTATGAAATTTTTTACAGGGCTGGCACTGGTCATGCTATTGGCTACCTGTTCTACCGCATTTGCCCAGAAGGGGAGAACTGTGCGCGGACAGGTAGTTGCCGGAGAAAACAGGCAACCACTTGAAAGAGTGGTCGTACTGGAAAAAGGCACACAGAACCATGTCTTTACCGGGGCAACCGGCGACTATGCAATAACCCTTACCAGCGACAATGCCACATTGGTATTCTCTTATGTGGGCTATGCCACACAACAATTAGCTGCAGGAAATGGTGAGACGCTCAACATCACCATGCAGTCTTCTTCGAAAGACCTGAGCGAGGTAGTAGTTACTGCCTTTGGCGTTAAAAAAGAAAAACGCGCATTAGGTTACACCATTCAACAGGTAGAAAGCAAAGACCTGAACGTGAATCACCAATCGAATGTGGTGAACGCCTTGCAGGGAAAGGTGGCCGGCGTACAGATCTCCAGTGCCGGCGGTGGCCCGGGTCAGGGCTCCCGTATTATTATCAGGGGTATTAATTCCATTGCGAGCGACAGGAACAGTCAGCCGTTGTTTATTGTGGACGGGGTGGAAATTGATAACAGTACTTATACTACCGGTGATGCCGAAACCAGAGGTATGAGCAACCGTGCCAGCGATATCAATCCTGACGATATCGAAAGTGTATCTGTTCTCAGAGGCGGTGCTGCAACAGCCTTATATGGCATCCGTGCTGCAAACGGAGCGATCCTGATCACTACCAAATCGGGTAAAGCGGGTAAGCTGCAGGTCAGCTACAGCGGTATGTACGGGCTGGATAAAGTAAACAAAACACCGGATGTACAATCAAAATTCTCGCAGGGATACCTGAGTGTATACGATCCTGCCAGTTTCTGGCCAAGCTTTGGCCCTACAGTGGAAGAGGCAAAAAAACTGGATAATACGCATCCGGCAGAACTGTACAACAACTACAAGCAGGCTTTTGAAACGGGAACGCAGACACGCCATACCGTTAACCTCACTGGTGGTTCTGAAAGAGCACAGTTAATGGGTTCTATGTCCTATTCTGACCAGGACGGTGTCATTCCTTTCAGTGACTATACCAGCTACAATGCACGCCTTAACGCACAGTTTAAGGTCAGTGATAAGATCAGCGTAGGAGCTTCACTTAACTATATCAATTCAGGTGGCAACAGGGTAAATTCCGACCGTTATGGTGAACAGATCATATACTGGTCGCCCCGCTGGAACATGAAAGATTATGTGAAACCCGACGGCACGCAACAGACTTACAGCAGTGGTACGAACAATCCCATCTACACCTTATCAACCAATAAGTTCAGGGATAATGTGAACCGTACTATCGCCAGCACGTTTATCACCTATAAACCAGTGCAATGGCTGAATTTTTCTTATCGTATCGGGAACGATTTCTATACAGATGGCAGAACGCACCAGGCGCCCGGTCCCAAGGGGCTGGTGGGAGAAGCGCCCAACCTCGATGACAATGAATACGGCTTCATTTATGAATATAACCTGCGTAGCCGTAACCTGACATCTACCTTTCTGGCAAACATCACGCATACATTCAACGAAAAATATTCCATCGACCTGAAACTGGGTCATGACCTGCGCGATCAGCGGGTAAGAAGAAGCAGCGTAATGGGAGATACACTTGTAGTGCCTGATCTCTTCCTGTTGGGTAATGCCAAACGGGTAACGGCCGATTCTTACATCCTGGACTACAGGAACTATGGCTACTTTGCTGATCTCACCCTGGGACTGAACAATTACCTGTTCCTGGAACTGACCGGCAGAAATGACCTGACCACTACTTTATCAAGAAGTAATCGCAGTTACTTTTATCCTTCTGTAAGTGTGAGCTATATCTTTAGTGATCAGTTCAAACTGCCTAAATGGTGGAGTTATGGTAAGGCAAAACTGTCTTATGCGAAAATCGGCAAGGACGGTGACGCTTATGCAATAACCAATGGCTTCGAAACCGGGTTGCCACTGGGTTCAACCATTCCTTTCTATCAGAACAGGACTTTGGGTAATCCGAACCTTCGTCCTGAATTTACCCAGACGCTGGAAGCAGGTACTGAACTGAGATTCCTGGAGAACAGGCTGGGCCTGGAAGTGACCGCTTATCAGCAGAAGAGCAAGGACCTGCTGGTGCCTGTGGATGTTTCGCCGACTACTGGTTTTGATAAGGCTTATGTCAATGCTGGTGAGATCAATAACAAGGGGTTGGAAGTAACATTGTCGGCCATGCCGGTGCATACAAAAGACTTCAGCTGGGATTTCCGCGTGAACTTTTCAACGAACAGGAACAGGGTGGAAAAACTGAATGAGAACCTCGGACAGATTGTTATCGCCACACAATTTGGTTATCTCAGTTCAAGTGTGACCACCAAACTGGTACCGGGCCAGTCTTACGGAGCTTTATATGGCAGAACCTACAAACGCTATTATGGTAATGAAACGGATGATAAGATCACCCTTCGCAAAGACCTGCCACTGCTGATCGGCGCCAATGGTTTCCCTGTGCTGGATGATGCCGCCAATCAGCGTTACCTGGGTAACAGTTTGCCGAAATGGATAGGTAGCACTACGCAAACCCTTCGTTACAAACAACTCTCATTGTCATTGCTGGTGGATGTACGTCGTGGCAATTACAAATACAACCAGTTGTCCAACTTCCTCGCAGCCTTTGGCGAATCCAAACAGACAGAGAACCGCGACCAGACCATTGTTTTCAATGGTGTAAAGGCTGATGGAACGCCTAATACCAAACCTGTTTACCTGGGCCAGGCCGTAGGCCCTGATGGGGTGGATTATGGCGCTGGTTTTTACAGAAACTACTACCGGGGAGCGAGTGAGAACTTCATCGAAGATGCGTCCTGGGTGAGGTTACGGTCTGCGTCCTTGTCCTATACCTTACCAGCCCACTGGCTGAGTGCTACAAAGACGATCACAGGGGCAACGGTATCATTCACAGGAAACAATCTCTGGCTGAATACAAAGTACACTGGCTTCGATCCTGAAACAAGTTCCTCATCTGCAGGTGATAACGCATCGGATGCATTCTCCGGATTCACTTATCCGGCTACACGCAGTTTCCTGTTCAGCGTAAACCTTCAATTCTAAAACAGCCTATCAATGAAACGCACACATTTCAGCATATATACATGGGCGCTGGCTGCAGGACTGTTGTTCTCGCTGGCCGCCTGCAAGAAAGGATACCTGGATGTAAACCAGACAAATCCCAATCTGACAGAAAATCCGCCTATTAACGGCCTGTTGGCAGGGGTGACGTACCAGTCGGCAGTGAACGTTTTTTCTACGGGAAATATCACGTCGTACTATGTACAGCAGCTGGCCTCTCCCAATGCCGGCAGTGGTTCAGACGTTTATGACGACGTGGACAGGAGCAGCAACTGGCGATATATTTACCTGAATGTCACAGACATCCGCCAGATGAAGAAACTGGCACTGGAACGCAATGCCTATGAACACCTGGGAGTAGCCAATATCCTGGAGGCATTCAACATGAGCATGCTCACAGATCTTTTCGGTGATGCGCCCTACCGTCAGGCCTGGAGTGAAGGTGAAAACCTGAAACCGGGATACGACTCCGCACATGCCATCTACGATAGTTGCCTGTCTTTGATAGAGCAGGGCGTGGCGGCATTGAACATTGCAGATCCGCAGATAGCGCTGGACCCCAGTAACGACCTGATACACGGTGGGAATAAAGCCGCCTGGATCAAAACCGCCTATGCGCTGAAGGCCCGCCTGCTGAACCGGATGAGCAAACAGGCCAGCTATGATCCCGCCGCTATCCTTGCGGCATTGGGAAATGCCTATGCAGGTAACGGCGACGATGCCCAGGTGACCCGCTTTGAAAGCTTGAGCCTCTGGAACGGGGTGGCAAAGAATAATGCCAGCGGTACCCTGGATGGATGGCTGAGCGCTAACTTCGTAAATGCACTCGACGGCACAACCTTCGGGGTTTTTGATCCCCGTCTTCCCCTTATTACCGATACTACTCGCTTCGGGGATTACAGGGGCACGGTGAACGGCGTAGGCCGTGTTGGGTCCGGTACAGACAATTCAGCATGTGCTTTATCGCCAAAAGGGTATTATTCCCGGGGTGGTGCACCTTTGTTGATGCTCACCTATGCTGAGATGAAATTCATCGAAGCTGAGGCCTCTTTTAGCACGGATAAGGCCAGGTCTTACCAGGCATACCTTGATGGTATTGCGGCCAACATGGATAAGGTAGGGGTCGCTCCCGGCGACAAACAGGCTTATCTGACCAATCCGGTAGTTGCGGTAGGCGTCGCAGCGTTTACCAAAGACCTGATCTTCAAGGAGAAATATGTGGCTACCTTTCTGCAACCCGAGACCTGGACAGACGCACGCCGTTTTGATTACAAATACAAGGATTTCAGCTTACCTGTGAATGCCCAGCTGACCACTTTTGTCAGAAGAGTTGGTTATCCTACCTCCGAAACAAGCCGCAACGGGGAAAATGTGCCTGCTGTTGGTTCACTGGCAGATCGTCTGTGGTGGGACAGGTAAGGGGATATTCTCTCATCAAACCAGGATGTAACTAGCATATGACCAGGATTAACTTCCGATTATCCTCCGATCAAATCGGAAGATAATCGGAGGTTAATCCTGGTCATATGCTAGTCATATCCTGACCATATACTGAAAACGTGCGAAGTACTTTGTTTTCCCGGAGTACGCTAAAATGCAGTTTAAGGACAACAATCTGTAGTTCAGGGACAGGATTTTGCAGTTCGGGGACATGATGCAAAATGGACTCGGAATCTTTCCTAATATTGTGTTGTAAATGATGGTAAAGACGTGAAAAGCAGCTTGTTAACAGGGCGTTTTATCACTGTTTACCCGGCTGAGCGGAAAACTGGCGTAAAAGGTGGTTCCTTTACCGGGCACGCTTTCAAACCACAATTCCCCCTGTTGCAGCGCCAGTAGTTCTTTGCAGAGTACAAGGCCTAATCCGATCCCTTTCTCGTTGTTGGTGCCGAAAGTGGATTGGCTTTTAAGGGAGAAGATCTCCGCCTGCTGACTGGGGTCAATACCAATCCCGTTGTCAGAGACCATGAGATGGCAGGTATCGGTATTAATCTGCAGATCGATATCAACCTGTCCTCCGGTTGGGGTAAACTTGATCGCGTTATTGATCAGGTTGCGGATCACCAGCTCCAGCATGTTATGATCGGCTGTGATAAAGATGTTCGGATCTACGTGGGATGTGACGTCGACCGATTTTTTGTCGGCCAGCACACGCTGAATGGACAGGACCCTTTCTACGGCTTCATAGATATTTTCCTGCGACAATCTGACGCCTTTCCCGTCCATCTGCAGTTTTGACCAGGTCAGGAGATTAGTGAGCAGATTGGAAGTGTTTTTGGTCAGCGTCAGGAGTTCGTCGCCCAACATCTTTTTTTCCGCTTCCTCCAGGTCATATTCTGCTATGAGATGAAGAGTGGTGATGATGGAGTTAAGAGGGCTCTGAAGATCGTGGGCAATAATGGAGAACAGTTTATCCTTCTTCTGGTTTAACTGTTCAAGATTGATATTCTGGGTATCTATTTTGTTCGCACGTTCTTCCGCATTCTGTTTTTCCCTTTCATAATTCTTTCTCAGATAATTGGTAATGAGATAGATACATGTCAGGGTCACAATATAACTGGAAAGGATATCAATATACCTGTTTGAGGCGTTCTTAAAGTAGCTGTCAATGATCCATCCTGGATGGAAATATTCCTTTGTAAGCAGAATAACCGGGAGCAGCAGATGCAGCAGGGCCCAGATCCAGTGCTGGCGGCGTGGACTGAACGCTATCAGCAGGTTAAAGGTCAGAAAGAACAGGAGCAGGGCAGGACCCTGGCTGCCGGAATTAAGGTAGAAAGTAGCTGTCAGGGTGATATAGCTCACTATCACATAGGCAAGCATACTCGCATAGTAAATACGCCTGTAACGGGAAAGATAGAAAAAGAAGACCTGTAAAACCAGCAGGGTCGCCACCATTACCCATACAGCCGTCAATCCCAGCCACATATTAAAGGGCAGTAATACCGTCAGCAACGCCATTGTCACAACGCTGATGGAATTAAACGCACGGTTCTCAAGTGAGAATGATGCAGGGTCTCCCACCAGTTCTTCCCATATGTCGGCTAGTTTACGTACAAGTTTAAGCAAATGCTGGCGTTTAGAGTCTATATGCTGATAATGGATAAGTTACGCAAAGGTCATAGTTTAAAAGCGAATATTTATAACACATAGATGTTATAACTTTTATATAACAAAATATGGAATGATCTTAGCATGTTCTACAATAAATTCCTTTATATGAGAAGTGTACAATGCAAGGGTATAGCAGCAGTGATGTTTCTTATAGCGTTGTTTTCCAGTCATTTATATGCACAGCAAAAACCGGATAGTAAACAATTGGCCATAGAAAAACTGATCACAGCCCGTAGTTATGTGTTTAAGGCCCAGACGGTTTTACCTACCAGTCCAACGGCCAACAGGCAGTTGAATTCTGATTATGACGTAAAGTTCTCTCCGGATACAATCATTACCTATCTGCCATATTTCGGCCGCGCCTACAATGCGCCGATGGATCCGACGAAGGGAGGTATCCAGTTTACGACTACAAAGTTTGATTATACACAGACGGCCAGGAAGAAAGGTGGCTGGGATATTGTGATCAAACCGCACGATACGCAGGATACAAGATTAATGTCGTTAAGTGTTTCCGAGACAGGATACGCTTCATTACAGGTCATCAGTAACAACAGGCAACCCATCACATTCAACGGCTATATCACAGAAAAGAAAACTAAAAGATAAGTTAAAGTTCCGCTAACGTTTTCCGGTTTCTGGCATAGAGGAATAGTTCTTGTTTTATATCAGCTGAACTAAAAATTTTAACTATGTCAAAGAACAGTAAAGAAGGCGTTAAGCATGCGATCCAGGAATTGGCAATGGGTAATTACAGAAGCTACCCCGGTGATTATGGAGTTGAAGTGAGGGATACAGCTGCCAATGTGCAATCTTTGGCCAAGGGATACTGGGATAGCCGCGAAGTCAAGGAAATACAGCGCGATGAAAAACTGGGCATTAACCTGGATGATTATAAGCAATGGACCCAGGAAGCGTTTGTAGCATTCATGAAGAGTAACGAATATTCTTTAAGTTAAAGGATAGATTTTTTGTAAAAGGCACATTTTGACCGGCTGCGGATAATACTATTACTGATAGTTTTATCCGCAGTTTTTTTTGCTATCTTTAAGAATAACCACAATTTCCACCCGTTATGAAAGCAAATACCGCCAGTCGTACGGCGCAATATATGGCGCTGTTCCGGGCACTGGAGACAAACCGTCCGTCCGGAAAAAGACTGTTCACTGACCCTTATGCCGTTTCTTTTCTCACCACCGGATTTAAGTTTATTACGCAATTATCAGTTATTCCTTTCATCCACGGCCTGGTCTATCGCATCATTCGCAGGCGGATTCCCGGTGCCCTGTCGTCGGGCGTGGCGCGCACCCGTTATATTGATGAACTCTTGCAACAGGCTGTGCGTAACGGCGTTAAACAGGTCATCATATTAGGCGCAGGCTACGATACCCGGGCCTTGCGGCTTGGCTTCCTGCGCGTATTACCTGTAATTGAAATAGATCATCCGTCTACCGCCAGACTTAAACAGGGTTGTTGCCGCCACGTTTACATTTATGCAGCAATTTGCCGGCGGCAGTTATGTGATCTTTACCTATGTGGATGAAAAAATCATCAGGTACCCGGCAGCTTTCTTCGGAGGCGAGAAATTGCTGGAAGACCTGAAGCAGATCGAAGAAAACTGGACCTTCGGACTGGAGCCCTTCCTCACCAGGCGTTACCTGGACAATTTTGAGATGGATCTGCTGGAAGATTATAGTGCCGGAGAATACCGGAACCATTATCTGCCTGAACGTAGTGAAAAAGGATATGAATTTTATCGTGTTGCCTTTGCCGTGAAAAGATAAAAGTGCTTACTTTTTAGCACGCTATTCTATATTTTTATTGTATAACCAAACTGTATGAAAATATACTCCATACTACTGGCATTTTGCATGATGTCAACAATTTCCTTCGCACAGTCCAAAGAAGAAAAGGCCGTCGCTTCGCAGGTAGAATCATTGAGAAAAGCCATGGTGGATGCAGATAAGGCTGCACTGGAGAGATTATCTGATGAAAAATTATCTTACGGACATTCCAGTGGTAAAATAGAGGATAAGACCACTTTTGTTTCCAATATCGCGGAGGGAAAATCTGATTTCGTCTCCATTGATCTCTCCGATCAGAAGGTCGCTGTCAGCGGGAATACCGCAATTGTAAGACATACACTTACTGCAGACACTAATGATAATGGTGTGGCAGGACATGTAAAGCTTTACGTTTTGTTGGTGTGGAGTAAAGATGGTAATCAGTGGAAATTACTTGCCAGGCAGGCAGTAAAGGTTCCCGCCTGAGGCCGTCCTTTAATTTACCCATAGTGATGAGAACATTACTCCAACTTCTACGGGATGCTGTGCTTATCAGGAGAGAAATTCCTGTGGCATAATTTTGTGAGAATTATTGCGTAATACAGAGGCACTGTAACAGCCTTATCTGTTAACCAATAAAACAAATATTATGCAAGCTACAGTTGAAACTATTGAGGTACTGAATGATCTGATCCAGATCAATAACGACCGTATAGAAGGATATGAAAAAGCGTTGAAGGAGTTAAAACCGGAAGATTCCGATCTGAAAGCATTGTTTTCTTCCATGATCAGCGAAAGCCATGAGATCCGTCTTGCATTAGGTACAGAAGTAAATGTGCTGGGCGGTGATATGGAACACTCTACTACTACAAGTGGTAAGATCTATCGCGCGTGGATGGATATAAAAGCCGTGTTTACAGGCCACGACCGTCATACTGTACTCGCTAACTGTGAAGCTGGTGAAGATGCTGCACAACGTGCGTACAAAACGGCGCTGGAAGACGAGGATCTGCCTGCTTACCTGCATGAAATGATCAGTGAACAGCAAGCCACTCTAAAGGCTTCACACGATCAGATCAAAGCGCTGCGCGATGCAAATAGGGACAGATAACCAATAAGCGGGGTGAAAAAATTGAAAGAGGCTGCTCAGTTGAGGCAGCCTCTTTGCATTATATTTCTTCCGTACCCAGGCGGGCAAGGTCTTTTTCCATCATAGGTTTGATGGCAGCAAATATTTCCCGCAGCTGGCTGACGCGCCGATCGGTGTCATTGTTCCAGGAGCTGGCATTATTGATTGATTTCAGAATTTCGGCGGCGCCCTTTACCTCGAGGTTCATGACGCTGGGTTTCATCTTGTGTATTACTTTTTTTAGTTCCGGGAGATTTTTCTGTTCCTGCAGCATTGCCAGTTCGATAAGGTATTCATCCAGTGACGAAATGAAAAGCATGATCATTTTCTGGATGAAAGAAGTACTGGTATTGCTTATCTTGTACAGGTAAGTATACGTATACAATTGATGTTCCGGTCGCATAATGGTTGATAGTATCGTCAGGCGCCCTCTATTTCACCTGTCTGTAACATTTTATAAATGGTGGATTTGCCGATATCCAGTTTCTCCGCAACCAGCAGCACATTGTCATCATATCTTTTCAGGTAATTGCGGATGATGAGCCTTGTATATTCTCTTAAGGTGAGTTCCGTATTTAATACAGTATCCACATCATGATTATTACCTGAGAGGAAGGTAATATCTTCCGGTTCCACAAGATTATTTTCTGACATCACCGCTGCTAGCTCCACTACTGATTTCAGTTCGCGTACATTACCCGGGTAACTGTAGCTCAGTAATTTTTCCCTTGCGCTGGGAGACACTTTTATTTCAGCTACTTTATTTTCTTTGCAGTAACCGGCCAGGAAATGCTGTGTCAGTAACAGGATATCTTCTTTGCGTTCGCGCAGGGAAGGAAGGGTAATGGGAAGACCGATGATGCGGTAATAGAGGTCTTCGCGGAAATTGCCTTTTTTCACTTCATCCGCCAGGTTCTTATGAGTGGCTACTACCAGCCGGAAGTCCAGCTTGATCTTACTGGTGCCTCCCAGGCGGGTCAGTTCTTTTTCCTGTAATACACGGAGCAGCTTACTTTGTATATTCAGGTCCATTTCTCCGATCTCATCCAGAAAAAGGGTACCACCATTTGCCTCTTCAAAGCGGCCGGTCTTTTTATTCTGGGCACCGGTAAAGGCGCCTTTTTCGTATCCAAATAATTCACTTTCCACCAGCTCTTTCGGGATCGCAGCCATATTTACCGGCACAAAGGGATGACTACTTCTGGCTGAATTATAATGTACAGCACGCGCCACCAATTCTTTACCTGTACCAGTCTCTCCTGATACGGAAACATTGATAAGTGAGCCTGCAGCTTTATCTATTAGTTTAAAAACGGTTTGTAACGCGGGACTATTGCCTATAATAGAGCGGGAATAGTCATATTTGGTTTTGAGCTCAGCCTTGAGCTCGGAAATCTCGTTTTTGAGAGAAAGTTTTTCCCGTAAACGGATAATTGCCTTCCACAACAGCTGTTGGGTATTATCGTCCTTTACCAGATAATCTTCTGCTCCCATTTTAAGCAGGTCCACCGCTGTAGTGATCCTTTCCTGTGCACTGATAATGATCACAGGAAGGTTGGGCTGAGCCTGTTTGATCTTTTTGTAAAGTTCTTCCCCGTTCATATCAGGAAGTCCGAAGTCAATCGTCACAAGGTCTGGTTTCCGGTGCAACTGTGCGAGGCATTCCTTGCCTGAGCCGATCAAGGTTACTTCGTAGTCGGGGTTTTGACTAAGGTAATGCTGTAATAATCCTCCGTACCACTTATCATCCTCAACAATAAAAATCTTGAAATCGAGCATTCATGGAATTTTCTGTTAATTTAGTAAAATTTCCCATCATCAAAAAAGGCCTCCTTTGCTATGCTTTTCGAAAGCTAGCGCCGGAGGCCCGATAGGGATTATGTAGGCAAGCAAAAAACAATATTTGTTCACTGTTCTGGTCTCATCAGCGGGCCCCTCTGCCGTTTGCATCGGGGCCGTGATGAAGCACTCTTAAAAGCTGGCAAGGACCACGTCCACGTCTAATCACATCTTCGATCATCTCCTGGCCCCTCCACGCACACTAATCGCAATTTCACACAAGGGGCCGGGATGAACTGTCCACATACGCAACACAATATTTTTAGAAAGATCTTTTTACTGTTATCATCACCAGGCCCCTCTGCAACACTTTTCATTTTCACCGGGGCCGTGATGACCGTTCACATACTCAACACAATACTCAGAAACATCTTACGGGTATCATCGCCGGGCCCCTCTGCGACACTTTCCGCTTCACCGGGGCCGGGATGACTGTCCACATACTCAACACAAACTTTTTAGAAAGAGCTTTACCGTTATCATCACCAGGCCCCTCTGCGACACGTTCCGCTTTCACCGGGGCCGGGATGACCGTCTACATACTCAACACAATATTTTTAGAAAGATCTTTTTTACTGTTATCATCGCCTGGCCCCCTCTGCAGCACTTTCCGATTTTCACCGGGGCCGGGATGATGCATTCTCAAGTTGGCAAAGTATAACACCCACATCCATAATCAGTTTCAATTGCTGCTGACTCATCGTCCGGCCCCTTCTGTTTCACGCTTAGCTCCTGCACCGGGGCCGGGATGAACGTCCACAAACTCAAACACACATTTTCAATTGGTATCCTGAATGACTCCTGAATTAGTCTAAGTCTCCCGAATTAGCATCCTGCACCTTGACTATATCCTGTATTAATTTCTTGAATTGTCAATGTATTCCTGTAAAGCGGCGGGATAGAGCAGCACTTCAGCCAGTTGTTCTTTTTTACGCGAAGTGGTAAAATAGGTGCCTTCCACAAAAATGTCACCTACCTGCTGTTTGAAAAACTCTGGTTTGAACTGAGAGGCCACAAGCTGTGCTGCACAACACATATCGGCGTATAACGGTTTGTTCTGTAACAGCTGCTCTACGTGTTTACGTATCTTGTCGATATAATGGCCACTGATCCGATAACCATTCCATCCATGCGCCACCAGTTCATTTGCTCCTCCGCTCAGTGGTACAATCACCGGTCTGCCATAACTCATTGCCTGCAGAATGCTGATATCAAACGTATCCTTATATTCAACGTGAGAGAGGTTCAATACTACCGCTGCGCGTTGGTAGAAAGGATGCAGGTTCAGCTGCGTACCATACACCATTAAATTGTCCGGCATCTGGCAGTTTTCGAAATAAGCGTCAATATCTTTCTTATGGGCATTGATCACCAGTTCAAATTTTGTGGCCGGCATGAGCGTTGCTAATTCAAGTAGTTCATGTAATCCGCTTCCTTCATCCAGGGATGAGATCATCAATACCGTCTTGCGGGAACCATGATTAGAATGTAGCACTGCCTCCTGTACGAATGACTGCGGCAGACAACTGTGTATAACGTGTTTCTCTGTTTTCGGAAAACTCAGCTGTGACTGCAGATATCTTGAGCCAAATACGACGTGCGTTGCCATTCTTTTGGCCGTTTCATACAGCATCGTGCGGAAGAAGGGCAGGGGTACTGCCATTTCATGAATGTGATAAGTGATCGGCGCGTTCTTCAGCCTGCCAGCCCATGCAGCTCCAAAAGGCAGTAAGGTATTGATATACACTTTCGCATCCGGTTCATACAGGCTCAATACTTTCCTGAAGATCAGCACTTGTGCCAGCAGGAAGCTGAAGAATAAACGCCATTTGTTCCCCCGTTCAGAATAATTTATGTAGTGGTACTGTATACCAGGGATGCCTGTGAGGAACCCAGGTATCTCACCCGTACGGTTAGTAATAAGGTGTACTTCCATTTCCTTCTCTACCAGTGTTTCCAGTGACTGGCGGAATACCAGCGTGTTACCGCTCCTGTCGTTCTGCAGATGGACTGCTATGATCTTTTTCATGATATGCGTTGTTAGAGTGTGGTAATATAGGTATAGGGATAAGCAGAACACTTCTTTAACAGTTGTAGGTCAGGCAGGCAAGCGTAGGTCATGAAGATCTCAATACGTCGTACAAATAGCTGAACAGTGAACAGGAGGCCAGTACCAAACCAACGAAAAAGAAAAATCTGTTGTTCCTGCGCTTTTTCTTCAGATAATCCTGTACAACGAATAGTTTGTTAAGTGTGGCAGTTATATGATCTAATACACTGTCGTCTTTAATAATGTAGTCAAACGCGCCGTTCTTAAGTGACTCCGTGGCAATTTCCGGTTGCTGGCGGGAGCTGGCGAAGATCACGAAGATGTCGGAGTTGAATCGTTTGATATCCTTTAATAATTCCAGTCCGGTCATATCTCCAAGGTCGTGATCTAACAGTACAATATCCGGCTCATCTGACAGCTGCAGCAGGAAGTCTGTGCCTGATAAGAAGCAGGTCACTTTTTCATAACCCTGTGCCCTGAGGTGCTTATCATAAGTGGCGAGACAGAATGGATCGTCGTCTACTACATAAATCTTGCTGTCGAATTTGTTTGCCATATTGCGTCGTTTGATTAAGTAGAATCCATTTGGGTGCCAGAATGCGAAAGCGTACCAAATCGGCCATGGTGGCTGGCTATGTAATTGGCATAGGGGGCGGGAACGTCCATTTGCAGGAAAAAATTCCAGAAAATGGAAAAATAGAGCCGGATCATAAAAAAAACGTCCCGCCGAGGCGGAACGTTTCAGAAAATATGATATGTAATTACTTTTGAAGCGGAGGCAACAGGCATTCCTGTTATGGCTTTTGCGGGTGATTGTTACCGCTACGCTGGCCGTTGTTACTCTTGCTGCGATGCTGTGAAGGGTGGCTACTACCGTTCCGGTTATTATTGCCGGAGGGTTTCTGATTGCGGCTACTGCCACCGCCGGGACGCTTTTTCCCGTGTCCGCCTCTGCCTCCACCGCCGGAGCGGCCGGTCTTTGGCGTGTATTCAGGTACGGGACCAAGGGCTGGCGGTACGGTTGCTTTGGTAACAGGTTTTCCAAGTACTTCTTCTATCCGGGCAAATTTCCGCTGTTCCTTTTCACTGACTATAGTATAGGCGGTGCCATCCGTAGCTGCCCTGGCCGTACGCCCGATACGATGGATGTAGTCTTCCGCATCATTGGGTACGTCGTAATTGATGACCAGGTCAATATCCTCAATGTCGATACCACGGCTGAGGATATCCGTGGCCACCAGCATTTTGAGTTTCTTATTTTTAAAGTCCAGGAGCACCTGTTCCCTTTTTTCCTGCTCCAGGTCAGAGTGGATCTCTTCTACCGAAAAACGGGCTCTTTTCAGCTCATTGCTGAGCTGTTTTACATTCTGCTTGCGGGAACAGAAAATGATGATGCTACCGAACTGTTTTTGTGACAGTAAATGTTTGATCAACGCGTTCTTCTGCTCTTCGAAAACAACAAATGCTTCCTGCACGATCTTCTCCGGTGGTTTGGAGATGGCGATATTGATCTCCTCAGGCTGATGCAGGATCTTAAGGGCCAGTTTCCGGATCTTGTCCGGCATGGTGGCGGAAAACAGGAGATTCTGCCTTTGTTTGGGCAAAAAGGACGTGATCTTGATGATATCGTCATTAAAGCCCATATCCAGCATACGGTCCGCCTCGTCCAGTACGAGGTACTTTACGGCATCCAGTTTTACATAGCCCATATTCAGATGTGCGATCATACGCCCGGGTGTACAGATCACAATATCCACCCCCGAGGTCAGCGCCTTCTTTTCTGCTGAAAACAATGCGCCGTTGCTACCGCCATAAACGGCAATGGAGCTGACGGACGTAAAGTAGGACATACCTTCCAGCGTCTGGGCAATCTGTACTGCCAGTTCACGGGTCGGTACTATGATCAGTGAGTTGATCTTATGTGTATCGTGTGGCTCAGTGATTAAGCGATGCAGTATTGGCAACAGGAATGCCGCGGTCTTACCCGTACCTGTCTGTGCGCAGGCCAGAATATCCTTACCGGCAATGATTGGGGGGATAACTTTTTCCTGAACAGGTGTTGCAGTGGTGTATCCCATTGCATCTATTCCGTCCAAAACCCGGTCATCCAGGTCAAATTCGTCAAAATACAAAATGCTAAAATGGTTTTAATTCAAAAAAATATTAGTTAAAGATAAGGAATTGTACGCAGAGCACATACGGTATGTTCTTTGCAGCAAAAGCCGGATATTAAAAAACCGTCTGATATGCTGGAAAATCTGCAGCGGGATCTCCGTCTTCCTCCTTTTTTATGGAATATTTTATTGGGCTGTGCAGCCGTCATCAGCGGCTTGATCATCAAATACCTTGTTGCAGTAATCCTGAAATTCACTTCCAGGAAGGTGACTGATTATTCATTTGTAAGGTCTGTGCTGAAACGGTTGGGAACACCGATCAGCTATTTTCTGCCCGTGCTGGTGCTGGATGTGGTGCTGCCGTTCATGGAGTTGTCCAGAAAGCCGATGGCCGTGCTGAGCAGAGTAGTGGAAATATCTCTGATCGTCTCTTTTGGGTTTATGCTGACCGGATTGGTCAAAGTATTTGAGGACTATATAACACATACCTATGACCTCAAAAAGGAAGATAATCTCAGGGAGAGAAAAATGCGCACCCAGCTACAGTTTGTACGTAAGCTGGCCATCAGCATGATCATGATACTGACGCTCTGCGCAGTCCTGCTCAGCTTTGACAATCTGCGGAAGATAGGCGCCGGGCTACTCACAGGTGTCGGAGTCGGAGGTATTATCGTCGGTTTTGCTGCGCAGCGCTCCCTGTCCAATTTCCTGGCAGGCATGCAGATCGCTTTTACGCAGCCTATCCGTATTGATGACGTGCTGGTCGTGGAAGGCGAATGGGGCAGGGTGGAAGAGATCACGCTTACCTATGTGGTAATTGGTATCTGGGACCAGCGCAAGCTGATCCTGCCCATCAATTACTTCATAGAAAAGCCATTTCAGAACTGGACGAGGACCGGTTCTGCCATACTGGGTACTGCCTTTCTCTACCTCGATTACACAGCGCCAATAGAGGCATTACGGACGGAATTTGAGCGCCTGCTGAAAGATCAGCCATTGTGGGACAAACGCGTGAAGGCGCTGCAGGTCACGAACATTACCGAACAAACGGTAGAAATCCGGATGCTGGTGAGCGCCAACAGTTCAGGGAAGGCTTTTGACCTGCGTTGTTATTTACGGGAGCAGATGCTTGCTTTTATACAGGAGCACCATGCGTACTGCCTGCCGAAGAAGCGGGCCATTCTTGAAGGTGGAGAGCGTGGAGAGCGTCCGCTGATCGGGGATCAGGGATGATCGTCATTGATCTCTACCCAGTACCCGTCAGGATCGGTGAAATAGATCTGTTTCACACCATCCACACGGAGGGTAGGTTTGTCAGCTTCGCCCTTCCAGCTTTCGAAAGGGATGTTATGCTGGCGCAAACGTTGCATAAATTCATCTACAGAGGGAACACTGAAGCAAAGATGGGAGTTTTTGTCATGGGGAACGATCTCCTTTGCTCCTGATATAATGTGCAGATGGCTGTGTTCAGCTACCTTGAACCAGGTGTGACGGCCATCGTGGAACGGTTCGGGGATGGTATCTATCTGAATGATATCCCTGTAAAAAGCGGTGCTTTTTTCCAGATTATAAACATAAAGCGCTATATGGTTTAACATAGCGCTTTTCCGTTGCGCGAACGTTGGTATGCCGGAGATGATCATAACAGCCACCAGTAAAAGGCATTGTGGAATCCGTCTTTTCATGCTCCAATATACTCATTGGGATGCAAATTTTATGAATTTTCTACTCACTTTGATGCCCGTGTTTAGGAACAGTGTTACTACGTAAACGCCGGGATAGAATTTGCTGACATCCACCTCACGGTCAAATCTGGCGCCCGTTCCCCTGGTAGGAACAATTCCTTTTTCAGTGTAAACTGTATGGCCTCCGATGCTTATAATACGGATATCTATCTGTCTTGTAGATAAAGTATCCATCATATAAACGATGGTCAGTTTTGGCGTTGTAACGATAGGATTGGGGTACAGGATCATGTCATTATCTTTCATGACCAGCAGGTTTTGCAGCGGGGGTTGCAGGAATCCCTGTGTGAGTATTGCCACTTCCGGGTACTTAATGGTGCTTACAGCAATATCACCAACGGACCAATCCAGGTCGAGTCCGAATTCAAAGTCCTCACCAGCTTCATAAGTGATGTTCTTACTGGTACTCGTAATCACCTGTCTTTCAATATACTGGGCGTGCGCCGCTCCTGCTGACAGGAGAGACGCACACACAACATTAACAGTGAATATTTTTCTGATGACTGTCATTCTTAAGGTTTTTCTTCAGTAAGGATTTCCATTTCCACTCTTCTGTTCTTTCCTTTGGCAGCTTTACTGTCATTGGCAGCGAGTGGTTTCGTTTGTCCGTACCCTTTAGCGGAAATTCTGCCGGCAGTAACACCTTTGCTAACCAGGTATTGTTTCACCGCTTCCGCTCTTTTTTCTGATAAAGTCTGGTTAAATGTCTCTGTTCCTTCGTTGTCAGTGTGTCCGCTCAGTGATAAATGCCATTCCGGATGCGCCTGCAGCAGGTTGGCCATTTTATCCAGGGAAGGCAGTGATGTTGTAGCGATATCTGCTTTTGCACTGGCAAACTGGAGGTTGGAGAATGCTTTATTGATAACTTCTTTTTCTGTTGTTTTCAGCTCTACTGTTTTGAGGACTGGTGTAGCGGCGGTTACCGGAGCATCGGGAGTGGCTGCGGTAGATGCTTCCTGTACCGGTAATGGGCCAGGACCAACAGGGAAACGTCTGTCTGAGTAAGGCAGCACTGTACCGTCAGGCAGGACCTCATCCGCACGGGATGCTACGATCTGCCAGGTAAAAGGAACATTTGATTTACCGCCCTGTAACTCTTTTACATCGAAGCCTTTAGCTGATTTATTGGTCACATATACGCCGTTACATTCGCCTTCCAGCTGAATGAACACCTTCATCGGGTGTTTAGCGTCTACGCGGATCACCTTTGTAAGCAGACCTTCGAGGTCGATATGAGCGGAACCATTCTGAAGTTCACCGGTTCCAAAGTCCTGGAAGAGCACTTCCGGCGCTTCTGTACAGAACAGGAGACGGTTTTCACCTGCGGCGTCTTTTACAATAGTTGATTTGGTGCCGTTGGAGACAACACCATAGATACCGCTGGAATTAGCACCTGCCAGGTAAGTGTATACATGAACGTTGCTGATACCGGTACCAAACTGGAAAACACCGCCCCAACGATCAATATCGGTGGCGTTACCTTTTGCGAAGCCATGTACACCTACACCCACATTCAATCCACCTGCGGAACCAGCAACACCGGCGCCACCGATCGGATATACAACCACTTCATTATTACCACCACCAACTACACCAAGACCATTGGTGGCAGTTGTTCCGAAACCAACCACACCTGCACGGGTACCCATACCCATCATACCACCACCAATTGTTGGCGGGTTGGTGAACAGGTCAGGTTTCAGGTTGTTACCGATACCCACTACACCGTAACCAGAGGCATGGGTAGATGAACCCATTACACCGGCAGATCTTACTTCTGTTGTTGGTTTATAAGGAGAGTTGGTTGTACCCTCAACGCCCAGACCACCGTTGGTAGAAGAGTTGGTTCCTTTTACACCTTGAATATAACGTGAAGTACCAGTTCCGAGAACGGCCGGTCCGAAAGCTGTAGCACCTCTGATACCAGGACCGCTACCAAAGTTATATCCTGCCACACCAGCGCCGGTACTACTGTTGGCGTATCCCACAATACCGTTGGCGTAATTTGGATCATTATTAATAATGCCGGTCGGCACTTCACTTGAAAATACTGTCAACACGGCTTTACCAACCTGCGCACCCGCATCGTCAGTACCGTTTAGGATGGTTACCGGTTTATCGGGGAAGGTACGCAGCCTTTCAAATGAAGGAGCGGTACCACCAGCCTTTATAATAAATGGATTATCATCTACTGTGCCGATAAAATCGAGCGCGGGGTTGGTGTCTTTGTTACCTCTGATCAACCATGCCCTGCTTACTGATTTTACTGTATCGGTGTTCGCTGTTGTTGTCAGTCCTAATGCGCCGTTCTCCTGGAATTCCAGTGCCGACAGGTTCCAGCCGGTACCATCCTGTGCCAGGATTTGCCAGGTGCCGGCAGTATCATAGATGTAAGCTTTTCTGTCTGCACTGTTGTAATATGCCTGGTTTACCAGCGGATCAGTCGGAGCGGCTGCTAATGTACCGAGCCAGGTGATGGCGGTGCCGGAGCTACCATCCTGCGCCAGGATCTGCCAGCTGCCGGTACCCGTGGTATCGTAGATGTAAGATTTTTTGTCAGTACTGTTATAATAAGCCTGATTCTGCGACGGCGTGGCCGGAGGTGTGGCCAGCGTACCTAACCAGCTAATGCCCGTGCCGGAGATGCCATCCTGCGTCAGGATCTGCCAGCTGCCTGTGCCGGTAGTATCGTAGATATAGGATTTTTTGTCGGTAGTATTATAATAAGCCTGATTTACAACCGGGCTGGCAGGTGGCGTTGCCAGAGATCCCATCCAGCTGATGCCTGTACCGACACCATTCTGGCCGCTCTCAGAGAAAACCTGCCAGGCAGTGCCATCATATATATATGCTTTCCGGTCGGTCAGGTTGTAATATGCCTGGTTTGCGCCCGGACTGGAAGGTTCTGTTGTAAAGGAGCCTAACCAGGAAAGCGCCGTACCGGGCAAACCGTCCTGGGCCATGATATTCCAGTTACCAACGGAGCCAGTAGTATCGTAAATGTAGGAGCGCTTATCTGTACTGTTATAATATGCCTGGCCCGCAGTAGGTGTTGCAGGTGGCGCTGTCAGCGTACCGAGCCACTCAATGCTAACCAGGGTAGTATTGCCGCCACCGCCGCCGGAACCGCCATTAGCTGCATAGAGCGCATAAGGAACTGCCATAAACGGCATTACGCCCATAGGCACAAAGTCACCTTGCCCATTTATGTCCAAGTCCACTCTTAAGTACTGATTACCTCTGCTCCAGGGAATGGTTTTGAAGTCTCCGATTTCAGGGGTACCGGTACCTATCACCAGGGAAAAGAGACCTTGGGTGTTGGTAGTGGTTGCATGCGTTTCAGTGTACAAGGGATTGCCATCGGGGCTACCGTCGAGGATACTGAATTTCACCCGTATTGCCTGCAGGCCGATTACAGCACCTTTAGGGTTTTCCCTGGCGATAGCCTGGTAGTTGATACCCCATAAGCCACTTTGCTGCGCTTTTGCGATGAAGCCCGAACAGACGAAAATGGGGACTAATAAAATGAGTAAAATTGCTTTCATCTCATACAAGTTATAACAGTAATAAGGCTATAAGCATATAATATTATATTATATCTTATATTATAAATAAAGTAAAGATATGACTTATATTCTATTTATTCTTATTTTAATGTATTGTTTACACAAACCAGCTACACGTTGGATGTAGAAGTGAGGGGCTTATACTCATTTTGGCCTGTATTTTTACAACTTTCGTGGTATATGAACTGAAAGAATACTTTAAGTAGGGGGATATTAGGCATTGATTATCAACCATGAGTGACACACCGGTTTTTCAGTGCTTATACTCAATTCCGGATGCTTCCCCAAAACGTGTTACCATATTTTAACAGATAGTATTATTGTGCGTAACTGGAATAATTTCAGCTGGTAATCCATGGTGGATTGTTATAATGAGATATGAAGGTCCCGGTCTGGCCTTCGTTTTCTGCGTTCTGCTCCGTATATTGCCTGTCTAAAGGAATTTTGAGATATGCAATTGGGACTTAAGCATTATCCTGTGCTGGCTGCTTCACTATTATTAGCGGGCATGCAGGTAAAGGGACAAGAGAAAAAAACAGCTTTCACCGCAGCAAGAGATTTTAAACCGGTAGAATATGTAGATCCCTACATTGGCTCGGGTGGTCATGGTCACGTGTTTGTGGGAGCAAGCGTGCCATTTGGTGCGGTACAGGTTGGGCCTACCAACATTGTGAAAGGTTGGGACTGGTGCTCCGGGTATCATTATTCGGACAGCGTTGTGATCGGCTTTCCGCAGACGCACCTTAGCGGTACGGGGATAGGCGACCTCGGAGATGTGTTGATCATGCCTTATACAGGTAAGATCAGGACCAACCACGGTAGTCAGGAGAACCCTACCAGCGGATATGGTTCCCGTTACACACATGCGCATGAAACAGCAAAGCCCGGATATTATTCCGTGCAGCTGGAAGATTATAATATTAAAGTAGAACTGACGGCTTCCGAAAGGGTCGGTTTCCATAAATATACATTCCCGCAGGGAGAAGAAGGTCATATCATCGTAGACCTGAAAGAAGGCATTGGCTGGGACGCTCCGGTAGAGACCTTCATTCAGAAGAAAGATGATTATACCCTGGTTGGTTATCGTTTGTCCAAGGGCTGGGCGGAAGACCAGCGTCTCTGGTTTGCCATTCGCAGCAGCGTGCCGTTGAAGGACTTCCAGGTATTCAATGGCGATGAGAAACTGACCGGTACCGAGGGCAAAGGCAAGAATATCAAAGGGGTGATTTCATTTGATAAAGCTCCGGCGCAGGCAATGCTGAAAGTGGGTATTTCTCCGGTTAGCAGTGAAAATGCCCTGGCAAACATCAACAGTGAGATCCCGTCCTGGGATTTTGCAGGTACAGTGAAAACCGCTACTGCAAAATGGAACAAGGAACTGTCCAAGATACAGCTGGAAACCAAAGATGTGACCAACAGGAGCATCTTCTACACCGCTATGTATCACACCATGATCGGACCTGCTCTCTTCAATGATCATAACCGCGCTTACCGTGGTACTGATAAGAAAGTGTACAGCAATCCGGGTTTTGACAATTACACCGTTTTCTCTCTTTGGGACATTTACCGTTCCTGCGCTCCTTTGTACACGCTGACACAGCCAGAACGAGTAAACAGTTTTGTGAACTCTATGCTGACCATCCACAAGCAGCAGGGTAAATTGCCTATCTGGCCACTGATGGGCAGCGAGACAAACTGCATGGTGGGTTACCATGCCGTACCGGTAATTGCTGACGCGTATCTGAAGGGATTCAAGGGTTTTGATATCAACGAAGCCTTTGAGGCCATGAAAGCATCTTCCACCAGAGATGATCTGGGTATGAAAGATATCAAGGCTAAAGGATACATTCCGGCCGATAAAGAATACGAATCCGTATCCAAAGCGATGGAATATGCTATCGACGATTGGTGTATTGCTGCTGTAGCAAAGAAACTGGGCCGTACGGCTGATTTTGAATATTATTCAAAGAGAGCTGGCTACTATAAAAACTACTTCGACAGCACCATCAGATTCGTTCGTCCAAGAATGGATGATGGCAGCTTCAAAACACCTTACGATCCTTTCCACTCTATCCACGAGAAAGGCGATTTCACTGAAGGTAACGGCTGGCAGTATACCTGGCTGGTACCGCAGGACGTGGAAGGTCTTATCAGCCTGATGGGTGGTGATGACGCCTTCACCAAAAAACTGGACAGCCTGTTCGTTGCAAAGGGAGATATGGGCGCCCAGGCATCTAACGATATTTCCGGTCTGATCGGTATGTATGCGCATGGTAATGAGCCGAGCCACCACGTGACCTACATGTATGCTTATGCCGGTAATCAATGGAAGACGGCTGAAAAGGTAAGACAGGTAATGAGAGATTTCTATACCAAGAGCCCTGAAGGTCTGGCGGGTAACGAAGATGTTGGCGCTATGTCGTCCTGGTATGTATTTTCTTCCCTGGGCTTCTATCCGGTAAATCCTGCCAAAGGTATTTATGTATTCGGTAGTCCGCTGTTTGAAAAGGCGAGCCTGAAACTGCAGGGTGGAAAAACATTTACCGTAGAAACGATCAACAACAGTGCTGAAAACATCTACATTCAGCAGGTAACCCTGAATGGCCAACCGTATAATAACAGTTTTATCCGTCATTCAGATCTCCTCAAGGGAGGTGTATTGAAGATCACGATGGGCAATAAGCCGTCTGATTTTGGAAAACTGGCGGCTAACCGTCCGGATTCAAAGTATTGATCATATATAGATATGAGTCTAATGGCTGCTCTGCTAAGTACAGGGCAGCCATTTTCTTTTATATTACCGTTTGATTTCAGATGTCGTTATACACCTCATACCGCGATACCATTTCCTGCGCAATCGTTTACCTTGCAGCCCTCGTAACAATTTGTTAGCAAATGCGTTAACTGGTAATTAACAGTTTTAATGACCAGATGTACGTAGCTTCATGCAATAGATTGCAGTGAACATACCTGCATCATCCACGTGCGGAGCCATCTACCATAAAATCGAACAGTTAAGAATGATGAGTGAAAATCACGAACACATTTACCAGTTGTTGCTGAAAAAGCGGAATGGTACAATTAACGAATCTGATGATCAGTATGTATCAGCGTTAATTGCGGGTCATGAGGATGTCGAATTGATGTGGAGGGCATTAAAACACAGCTTTTCATTGCCCGGAGAGGAGAAATTCTGGCAGCAGATAGACGTAGCCAACGCGTGGACTGCCGTCAGGAGTGAATTATATGTAAAAAATACCGGTATCTACAGCATCAGGAAATGGCTGTTTGCAGCCGCAGTATTGAGCGTAGCCATGATCGGTATCAGCCTGATATGGAAAAGCACACACCGTAAAGTTGAGCAACCCCCTCCGGTGCTTGCAACAACTCCTGCTCCAGCTAACGGACTGCAGTTGCAGCTGGCTGGGGGAGAGACCATTGCATTGCCGTATAACCAGGAAAAACAGCATATCAAGGCAGGCGATGTACAGCTCAGTGCCGGCGCCAAGAAGTTACAATTCACAGGAGGGACTGCCATGGGCAACGGGTTCAATACACTGACCGTACCTCCCAAAATGGATTACAAGCTGTTATTGGCAGACGGTACAGAAGTGTGGCTGAATGCCACTTCCAGATTACGGTTCCCCTTCAATTTCTCCGGCGATAAGAGAGAGGTGTACCTGGACGGGGAGGCCTTTTTCCAGGTAGCAAAAAGCGATTCCAAACCGTTTATAGTTCACACCGGGCAAACGGATATAGAAGTACTGGGTACTTCCTTTAACGTCAATGCGTACAACAACGAGATTACCAGAACATCGCTGGTAAGCGGCGCCATAGTGGCCAGGGCAGATGGAAAAGAGGTTCGTCTCCGGCCGGGACAGGAGGCAGTTTACAAAACAGATCAGGGATACAACGTACACTCATTTGACGAGAGCGAAGTGCTGGCCTGGATGAAAGGAGTATATGTATTTCATAATACCTCTCTCCAGGAAATAGCCCAGGTACTGGAACGCTGGTACGGTGTGAAGGTTGTCTTTGACAATAAGGCGCTGGCTGGTAAAAAATTTACCGGCGGACTTGAAAAGCTTCAAAAGCTGGATTACTTCCTCGAAACGCTGGAACTGATCGGCGATATTCACCACAGCTACGACGAAAATGGCGTCATACATCTGAAGTAAAGGCTCACCGCCCCATAAGCGCCCGTAGCATTCAACCTTATGATAATACTTTGTACTGTTGGGTAAGGTGTTTTATGGCATATTTTATCAGTGAATTATGCCCGGTAAGGTTCAGCTTCTTTGAGATATTATGCCGGTGATTCTCGACTGTTTTAATACTAATATTAAGTGTCTGTGCAATCTCTTTAGTGCTCATGCCTTCCGCAATCATCTGCATAACCCTGAATTCCGTTTTGCTCAGTTTGTGATGCACCTCGGGAGGAATAACGGGCATTGAAACGATGGTAGTGTGTTTTTTCTCCCGCTGCTGTACATTAAAGATCGTAAAGCGGGTAAGCCGGGATTTAATACTGAGTAGTAATTCCTTACTCTTGAAAGGCTTCGAAAGAAAGTCATCAGCCCCAAGATTCATTCCCATGCGCATGTCTTCCTTCCCTTCCTTTCCACTGATGAAAATGAGTGGAATATGCTGTAAGGATGGGTCGTTCCGCAGTTCCATAAGAAAATGATACCCGCTCCCGCCACGTAGTCTTACACCACATACGACAAGGTCCGGTTTATACTGACGACAGATGTAAATACCTTCTTCCGGAGTAGTGGAAGTATAAACGTCATAATGATGCAGGGTTAATAACTGGTGAATCTTTTTTATTAAAGCAGCATCTTCTTCAATAACCAGTATGCTATAAATTGGCTCGTTCATTGGCTGTCAGTTTGAGGTAGTTTGTTCGTCCCAGTTAGTGCTTTTGTCATCATACCTGTTTGCCGGACATTCGGTTGACTTCTTTTCATTAAACGGATAACTGCCGCTGAAATTGGCAGCCGGCAAAGATTGTATCCGCATAGTTATAGGTCGCGTGTTAAATGTTGTGTTCAAATAAGTCTATTTAGTGATCGATGAACAATTCACACCCTGTAGCGTCTGCAGCAATGTAACGCGGACAATACAGGATCTACTTTTAATGAGGTTTTCCAGAGAAGATTGGTGGGTAAAAACAGCTAAAGCAGTGAGCTGGGCGTAAATATGCGTCAAATAATGGGGCCTTTTACCGCCAAGTCCGCTGTGCTTCTTGAAAATAAGTGTTAGCACCTAGAAATATGTGTGTCCTTACTCATTTTACGTATAAGCTCCTGAAATTTACGAAATTGGCAGCAACAATTGTACATCTTTACATAAGAAATGCATAAATCGTTTAGCTTTAATTGCATTTGAAGTAAAAATTAATATCAATAAGTCAGAACAATTATATGTTTAATCGACATATCTGATCATATTAACAGTGCCATATCCATATCCATAATAAAGCCACATGGTTTCGCAAGCCCGGCATGCTGATTATGAGATTGTATACCAGGCAAATGCGAAAGATTTTTTAAACACAGGTTTTCATAGGATAGATAACTAAATTGCCGCTCATTCCTGGGCGGCATCTTTCTTTTATTGCCATAATTCATTAGCTTTATTCCCTTACAGGTTCGCCATTTGCGTGGTATAACCACTACGTGCATACTTAACTATCACAATTCCATGGAACAACAACCTAATTCAAACCGGAGAAATTTTATCCGGAACGTATCACTGGGTAGTCTGGCAGCCCTCAGCCTTCCGGATATTGTCTCAGCAGCTACAAAAGACATGAAAGCCCATGCTAAGAAAGTAACATTGAAGAAGGATGCAGTCATTCTCTTCCAGGGAGACTCTATTACAGATGCAGGACGTAAACGGGACCAGACCGAAGCCAACAATACCAGCGCATTGGGCAACGGGTATGCTTACCTTGCCGCGGCCGCTTTGCTGAAGGAATTTCCCGGGAAAAATCTGAAGATCTATAACAAGGGTATCAGTGGTAACAAAGTATACCAGCTGGCCGAAAGATGGGATGCCGACTGTTTGCAGATAAAACCTGACGTGCTGAGTATCCTCATCGGTGTAAATGACTACTGGCACATGTTTAACGGTAACTATAGCGGTACTGTTAAAACGTACCGTGACGATTTTACGGCTTTGCTGGAGCGGACCAAACAGCAACTGCCTGACGTGCAGCTGATCATCGGTGAGCCTTTTGCTGTGAATGGTGTGAAGGCGGTAACTGATAAATGGTTCCCTGCATTTGACGAATATCGTGCGGCCGCTCATGAAATCGCGACAAAATTCAATGCTGCCTTTATTCCATACCAGGCTATCTATGATAAGGCCCAGCAGTCTGCACCAGGCTCTTACTGGACAGGCGATGGCGTACATCCTGCTATAGCCGGCGCATCCCTGATGGCGGCTTCCTGGATGGACGTGATCAGGAAATAATTCTCCTGAATAAGCAAAAAAGGGGCTGGTATCAAACTTTTGATACCAGCCCCTTTTTGTTGGAGCACCTGATGGAATCTGGTGCTCTTTTTTTTTCATGTCCAGGCACGTCCGTTTATTTTTGACGTCCCCTTTCATTATGAGTGATGTTCAACTTTCGGAGGGATCAGTTTGTAGATGATCGGCGTTACAATCCTCGACAACAGCGTTGAGCTGATCAAGCCGCCAATCAGCACTATAGCCAATGGCGCTATCAGCGGGTTGGTGGATATCGCAATGGGGATCAATCCGCCAATAGCAGTCAGCGAAGTGAGTACGATAGGTAGGAAACGTATTTCCCCCGCTTCTCTGATCGCCTCATCGAGCGACTTGCCCTGCTCTCTGAGCTGGTTCGTGAAATCTACCAGCAGGATGGTATTCTTCACTTCAATCCCCGCCAGGGCTATCATACCAATAATGGCAACAAAAGACAGAGAGTTACCGGTCAGCCACAATCCAACAGCGGCGCCTACCACACCCAGTGGTATTACCGATAGTACGATCAGCGTACTTTTGAAGGTCTTAAATTCCAGTACCAGTACTGCTACGAACAGGAATATGGTGACTATAATAATGCTCATGAAGCCGCCGAAAGAGTCCTGTCTCGTTTCCACTTCTCCGCCCATTTCATAGCTATAACCAGCAGGTAGCGGGAACGCGTCCATCTTTTCAATAGTGCTGTTGATTACCCGGTCAGTCAGGAAACCTTCCTGCACAGAAGCTGTCACAGACACTACCCGTCGTTTTTCCTGGTGATTGATGCGCAGGGGAGAAGCCTCCATCTTAAGACTGGCTACCTGCGACAACGGGTAGGGTTTGTCATCCTGGTTGTTTACATAAAGATTGTTAAAGACATCCATCGTAGGACGGCCATCTTTGTTGCGTGTCAGCAGTACATCATAATCGTTGTCGTTCTTATCGGCATAATGGCCCAGGTTTAACCCTGCTACCGCCAGTCTCACCGTTCTGTCGATATTGATACTTGGAATGCCCAGCAGCTGTGCTTTTTCCTTGTCAATATCTACCCTGATGTCTGTTTTAAGCAGTTTAACCGGATTGTTCACGTAAATGGCGCCTGGCACTTTCTGCAGCATGAGTTCTACCCGTGCCGCCAGGCTGCGGAGAGTATCAAGATTGTCGCCAAAGAGGCGTACTTCCACCGGGGCCGGGGCAGGTGGTCCCTGTTCGAAGTTCACCACCTCCACTTTAGCCCCCGGATATGGAGTCCACTGTCTACGCAATTTTTCAATCAGCTGCAGCTTGTCATAAGGACTGGTGTGATTGTCCAGCTGTATGAATATCTGGGCGAAATCACTTCTCTCATTTTCCTGAATGACGTTATAATAGATGCGCGGATTACCTTTACCAACATTGGTGGCGAAATAGGTAATGGCCCTTTCTTTCTTTAACGCCTGTTCCACCTGTCTGGCGATACTCTTGGTATAGGCAAGACTGGATTGCGGCGGCGTTGTAATATTCACCAGGAACTGTGGTTTCTCTGAAGCCGGGAAAAGGCTGAAACCTACTACCTGGAATAATACCATTGAACCGCCGAAGATGATCACGGTGATGATGATCGAAAGAACAGGTCTTTTTAAAGCCTTGTCCAATACGCGGGAATAGCTGCCATGGATCACTCTTTTAAGGGCACGCATGAAGATGTTACCTTCAGGATTGCCAGCATGTTCGGGCAGCAGTTTGCTGGCCAGGAAAGGAATAATCGTCAGCGAAACAAACATAGACGCAAATACACTCAGAATAACTGCCATTGGAAGTCCGCGGATAAAGTCGCCGGCGCCTTCAGGCAAAAACACCAATGGCATAAAGGCGATCACCAGTGCAGCTGTACATCCCACTACGGCCAGGCCGATCTGTTTGGTGGCTTTGAGTGTGGCTTCCATTCTTGAATGCCCTTCCAGTATCCAGCGTTCAATATTCTCTATAACTACGATACTGTCATCTACCAGTAGCCCCAGTGCCACTACCAGCCCTACAATACTCAGCTGGTTCAGGTTATAACCGAATATATTCAGCAAGATGATCCCGATAGCCAGCGATAAAGGAATAGAGATCATCACGATCAATGCCGGACGGAAGCCAAGCGGAAGCAGGGTAACGGCCACCAGCAGTATAGCGATCATGAAGTCTTTTCCGAGGCCTCCCAGACGCCTGTCTACATTGTCTGCCTGGTCAAAATGCTGGATCATGTCGATGTTTGATGGCAGTGTTTTCTTAAACTGGGTCAATACAGGCAGGTAAACGTCTTTGGTCTTGCTGATGTTCTCACCTTCTTTCTGTGCAGCCACCACAAAGGCGCATCTGCGTCCGTTCAGTCTCGTTTCATATTGTTCATCGGCCAGACCATAATAGATAACGGCGACGTCTTTAAGGAAGATATTTTTCCCATTACTGTTAAAGACAACTGTATTTTGTATTTCGCCCAGCTGCTGATAACTGCCGCTGCTTTTAATATTATAGCTGCGGTTTCCGGCTTCAATACTACCACCGGGGATATTGCTCATTTCGTTCTGTATGCTGGAAATAACCTTGTATACCGGTAGGCCCATCTGGGCGATCTTTTCGAGGTTCAGCTCAATTCTTACCTGTCTGTCCGGAATACCGTGAATCTCCACATTTTTCAGGGCCTTGATGGTTTCCAGATCATCCTGCAGTTTCTCTGCATAGTACTGCAGTTTGTCTCTGGATGCGGTTTCCGACACCAGGGCTATCTGCATGATATTTACATCGCTGGGTTGCTGGCGCATCACATCAATACTGATGTTCTCCGGCAATTCGTTACGTTTGCCATTCACCACACGCAGTACTTCCTGGTATTTATCATCTACATTGCTGTTGTATTTGTATTCCACGCGTATTACAGCCAGACCGTCCCCGATACTGGTCCTTACACGTTTAATATTTTCCTGGGAAGACAGTTCCTTTTCCAATGGGTCCACCACCAGGTCTTCCATGTCTTTCGGACTTGTACCCGGGTATACAACCACTACATTAAAGAAAGGCGACTTAACTTCGGGATCTTCTGACCGGGGCATCGTGAGAATGGTGGTAATACCCAGTACGATGATCATAATAAAGATCACCAGTGTAAACTGATAGTTCTTTACCGCGTATGAAGAAATTTTCATGATTCGTTGATTTATTAGAGGAGTTCCGTTACTGTGCGGTATTATTTTACGGTGATAATGCTGCCTTCTGTCAGGTAAGCGCTACCGGAAATGATCAGGGCTCCTGCTTCCTGTAGTCCTTTGCTGATGATCACTTTATCGGCTTCCATTCCGGCAATAGTGACTGCTATTTTGTGAGCGGTTTTATTGTCGTTGGTAACATATACATAGCCGGTACTGCCATCGCCTTCCAGCAAGGCGTCGTAAGGGATCGCCCAGGGACCTTTGCCGTCAGCAGAAGTGACAACCAGGGGTTTGATGACGGCTTTACCGAACATGCCGAAAGCGATCGCGGAGGGTTTTTCTCCGGTCAACTTAATATCTGCAGTGAAAGAGCCGCTTTGTGGCTGTACGCCTTCCGACTTGCGGGAAACCACTCCCTGGAAAATCTTGCCGGGAACGGCTTCTACCTCTACGCTTGCTTTGTCCTGCAGATTGATAGCGGCCCACTCTTTATTGCTGACATTCACACGCAATAACCAGTTGCCTGATTGGGCGCCATTGGTTTCCAGTACAGGCGTACCTGGTTGTACCAGTTGTCCCTCACTGGCAAGTTTGCGCAGTATATAACCGTTTTCGGTTGCCAGGATCTGTGAGTGCGCACGGTTGAACTGTGCGGTCTTCAGCTGTTCTCCGGCAATGTCCAGTGCTGTCTTGGCATTCTGTAACTGTTCAAGGGTAGCAACACTATCCTTATAAAGATTCTCCACGCGTTTATGATCCCGTTGTGCCTTTTCAAAACCCAGCTGCGCCTGTTGTACCTGTGCATTGATCTCGACAGGATTCAATACTGCCAGCAGCTGTCCCTTTTTAACAGCATCGCCTTCCTTCACCATGATGCGCTGGACGATACCGCCGGTCTTAAAGGAAAGCAATACCTCATCGTCGGTGGTGAACTGGCCCGATACGGAGATAGCCGGATTGGCGTTCATATTACCATTTAGTGGAAGGAGTTTCACCGGTATCTCTGCAGATGGAGGATTATTATTTTCTGCCGCGCTGGGTGCTCCGCAGGAGATGACCAGGCAGGAAAAGGACGCCAGTAGTGAGAAAGAGAGAATAGATTTCATGTTGAATATTTTTAAAGAAGGAGATTAAAGTTTATAAGAGGCCTGTGTGCGTTCAATGTCAGCAATAGCAGTTTGCACGGCGGCAAAGGCTACCGACAGTTGCAGTTTTGCATTAGTCAGCTGGTTTTGTGCATCCAGCAATTCGATATACAGTAGCTGTCCTGCCTTGTATACCTTCGACTGGTCTGTATAGTACTTTTCGGATAATAGTAATTGTTCTCTGGCGCTTTTGAAGTTGGCTACGGCCGTGCGGTAGTTATTCTCTGCTACCTGTTGTTCCAGCTGAAATGAGATACTGGTTTCGTTGTAAGCTGCCTGTAGATTACTGACGTCAATAGCAGCCTGCTGTGCCTTGTATTTACGCTGGCCGGCGGCGAAAAGATCCCATTGCAGGTTGACGCCCCACATGTAGTAACGGGACTTATTGTCAACGCTCCAGTTAAAGCCCTGTGAGCCAAGATCGAGGAAGGTGCTGATTTTGGGCACGAGGTACGACTTTGACTGGCGATAAAAGAGGGAGGCGATCTTCTGTTGCTGGGATATTTGCACCAATTCATCTCTCGTGTTGCCGGCGGAAGCGGGAGCAGGTGCTATCTCTTCCGGTGTAAAGATGCTGCTGTCTATTGCAATAGGCGCATTCAGGTCCCGGTTCAGCAGGAAGTTGAAATAAGCCTGGGCGTTTCGTTGTTTATTCTCTGCCTCCGTAATAGATGCAGCGATCTTTTGCTGTTCTGCCTTTGCGCGCGTAAGTGCAGTGCTGTTGGTAACGCCATTGGCGAGGAAGCTGGTGTTAACCCTTATATTCTCCTGCACCTGCAACTGGGCGGTATTGTAGATCTCCACAGCTTTCCCCGCCTGATAATATTGATAGTAAGCAGTTTTAATGTCTTTTACCAGTTTGCGTTTGTAAACGTTCACTGCAGCCTGTTGAAGCGTAATACTTTCCTTACGGATCTTGTTAGCGTACCATATTTCTGTATTTACCAGAGGGAGCGAGGTACGGACATGCACATCATAAAAGTTATCAGGGTTCAGTAAGAACGACTGATTTTGCACCTGCGGGAATTTCTGGCTGTTGGTAAGCTGATTAAGTGTGCTGTACACCGGATTCATCAGGTCGCCGATAGGAACATCGATGGTTCGCCCGCCATCGGCCTTGGTATAACTGCCTGCCAGGCCGACCTGGGGATAGAAAAGGCTTTTAGCTTCTTTTAACGCATAGAGCGATTTATCCAGCTGAAAGTGCTGTTGTCTCAGTCCCTGGTTCTGCGAAAAGGCGCTCTGGATGTAGTCGTCCAGTATCTTTCCCTGCCCATAGCTGTACCGCATGGCGATTCCGGACAAGGCGAACAGTATTATGAACGTTTTTCTTTTCATGATCGTAGTTGAAATTATGAACGGTGTTTAGTAATTGTGCTTAAAAAAAGACACCTCAGGTGCCGTAGTATCCGCTGTAGCTCATGCAGATACAGGTATTATGTTGACAAGGTCAAATAACAGGCTGGTAATTTGTTTATTGCGGCCTCTGATAGTTGATACGGTCAATCATCAGAGGCCAATGTTTATTTTTTTATCAGCCGCAGTTGTTCGTTTACGGTGGCTGTAATGACATTACGGATCTGATCGTCAGGCAGTTGCATCACCTTAATGCGTTCTCTGATGAAAAGGGAGATAAGGCCATGTCCCAGTGCCCAGATAGTCAGAGCGGCAATCTGCGCATTCTCGTAGCGTAGCTGGTCGATGCATGACTCGAGTGTGTCTGTCAGGAACTTATAAGCTTCCTCACAGTTCGGCCAGTCATTGCCCTCATCCACAGCATTCATCGGAGAGCGAAGGATGAACATCAGGTCGTACAGGTCAGGATGTTCAAAACCAAAGTTGACATAGGAGTGAAACAGCTGTTCCAGTCTTTCCATCGGATCAATAGCTGTTACGTCTCTGACGAAGGCGTTGTACAGCTCCAGGAACGCCTGGCCCTGGACTTCATACAACAGCTCGTCCTTATCCTTATAGTAGAGGTAAATGGTAGCAGGACTGTATTCGATCTTATCAGCAATGTTGCGTATAGATGTTCTGTCAAACCCCTCTTTAATAAACATCTCCATCGCGGCACTGATGATCAGCTTTCTCATTTCCTGCTTTTCCCGTTCCTTTCTGTCTGTAATGCCCATATTTTTAACTTTACGCCACAAACTTACTGAACAGTGTTCAGTAAATAAAATATTTCTTTTAGCTTTACGTCATTAATTTATCAAAAAGCAACCCTATCATGGCCAGCAAAACACAATCAAACCTAACAGGATCAGGAGTTTATACAATTTTAGGAGCAGGAGGAAGCATAGCCCGGGAGTTGACAACCGTTTTACTCGAACAGGGTAAGCAGGTCAGGTTGGTAAGCAGGCAGGCTAAACCGATAAAAGGAGTGTCAGATATCATCGCGGCAGATATTACGGATCCTTTGCAGACACGCAGGGCGGTGAGCGGGTCAGCTGTCGTGTTCTTATGTGTGGGACTGGCGTATGACCATAAGGTCTGGCAGGACAAATGGCCGAAGATCATGCAAAATGTAATAGAAGCCTGCAGCGAAGGCGGTGTTCCTTTGATCTTTTTTGACAACGTTTATATGTATGGGCTGGTAAATGGCGCAATGAGGGAAGATACGCCTTACAATCCGCGTAGTAAAAAAGGAGAGGTCAGGGCAATGATTGCAGATAAGATCATGCAGCATGTTAAACAGGGAAACCTCACAGCGACCATCGCCCGGTCGGCCGACTTCTATGGCCCCGCTGCTGATAGTACCGGCATTCTCAACATTATGGTGATCAATAAACTGGCACAGGGACAAGCTGCCAACTGGATGGGCAATGATCAGGTAACGCACAGCTATACTTTTACACCCGATGCAGGAAAGGCGCTTTATCTGCTCGCAGCTGATCCGTCTTCCTATAACCAGGTATGGCATCTGCCTACGACAAATCCTGCGCCTAACGGGAAAGAATATGTGGAAATGGTGGCAGCAGCTTTACATGTAAAGCCCCGTTACACGAAGCTCAATGGTTTTATGATCCGCCTGGCAGGTCTGTTTAACAAGACGATCGCTGAATTGCATGAGATGATGTACCAGACCACCCATCCTTATATTTTTGACAGCTCAAAATTTGAAAAGCATTTCAATTTTAAGCCTACTTCTTATGAAGAGGGTATTGCCATCACCGTGAAAAGTATAGGAGAGAATAAAAAATAAATTTGGTAGATTAATTTGTTCTCGTATATCTTTGCACCAGTTCTTTAAGTTTCTTATCAAGAAAGGCAGAGGGAAATGGCCCTGCGAAGCCTTAGCAACCACCCGGTTCCACCAGACCGGAAAGGTGCTACATCCATCCCGCTTACAGTGGGAAAGATAAGTCAGTAGGTTTGATCTATTTTACTTGAAATAATTAAAACTCACCTGGCTACCAGGTGAGTTTTTTGCTTTTAAGCAATTCCTGCCACTATCTGCCTCTCTTTTTGATAAGCTCCTCGCAAGGACCTGTTTAATCAACAATTATCATCAAACTCAAAAACAAAAAGAGATGAGCACAATCACACAACTGATCCATTCTATTCCCGTAGATCCACAAACAGGCGCTATTGCTGTACCTATTTACCAGACCTCTACTTTCGTACAGGAAGCGCCGGGTGTAAATAAGGGCTACGATTATGCAAGGACCAACAACCCCACACGCGAAACACTGGAAAAAATTGCCGCACAACTGGAAGGCGGCGCTACCGGAATCGCCTTTTCCAGCGGACTGGCAGCTATTGACGCCATTGTGAAACTGCTGCAATCAGGCGATGAGATTGTTGCTGTAGATGATATCTACGGAGGAGCCTTCCGGTTATTCAACAAAGTGTATGATAAATTCGGTATCAAGGTTACTTATGTAGATACCTCTGATGTACAGGCAGTCTTCAACGCTATTACCCCGGCCACTAAGCTGATATGGCTGGAAACTCCCACCAATCCTACATTGAAGATATCTGATATAGCAGCCATTGCGAAGATCGCTGCTGCCAGTAAATGCCTGTTTTGCGTGGACAACACCTTCGCATCTCCGGTATTACAGCAGCCACTGGCCCTTGGTGCAGACATAGTGATACATAGCGCTACCAAATACCTGGGAGGACATAGTGACCTTATTGCCGGTCTGGTGGTGACCCGGACACCTGAACTGGGGGCGGAGATTAAATTCTACCAGAACGCCTGTGGCGCTATTCTTTCACCGTTTGATAGTTTTCTGCTGATCCGTGGTATAGAGACATTACACCTGCGTGTAAGGCAACATTGTGCAAATGCCCAGGCGATCGCGGAATACCTGGAACAACATCCACTGGTAGATAAAGTTTATTATCCCGGTCTGAAAAATCATCCCGGACATGCAATTGCGAAACAGCAGTCGAAAGGCTTTGGAGGCATTGTTTCTTTTACCTTCAAGGATGATACGGAGGCTACAGCACTGTCGTTTGTGACTGGCACCCAATATTTTAAGCTGGCTGAGAGTCTTGGTGGTGTTAAAAGTTTGTTATGCCACCCGGCCAGCATGACCCATAAATCCATCCCTGATGAAAAGCGGAGAGCCGCCGGGGTGGCCGATAGTCTCGTTCGTTTATCAGTAGGACTGGAGGAGCCCGCAGACCTCCTTTCAGACCTCGATCTTGCCTTTTATAAAATTCAGCAGGCGGCCGGGTCCGTTTTAAGTCTATAGTTTCGTAGTTTGCAGTTTCTGGATTGATAAACTGCAAATTGCGTAACTATGCTAAACCGTATATTTCTCAGTGTTTGCCTCTCCGCTATCTGTTGCTACACTTATGCCCAGGACAACACTTCTTTTATAATCAAAGATATCACCCTGATTGACGGGAGCGGGGCAGAAGCCCGTTCCCATGTCAGTCTGGTCATCAATGAAGATACCATTGCCGCTATACTGCCAGCAGGCACGAACTATCCCGTTAAGGGCGCTGAAGAAATAGCTGGGCAGGGAATGACCGTGATGCCACTGCTGGTGAACGGTCATGCTCATGTCGGATTACTAAACGGCACTACCATTGCCGCCGCCAATTATACCCCTGACAATGTGAACCGCCATCTGATGCAATATCTGGAATATGGCGTGGGAACAGTATTGAGCCTGGGAACCGACCAACCAGCCGCCTTCATTTATCAGGATGCTTCACGCATAGGCATGCTGCCCGGCGCTTCTTTTTATACTGCCGGCTATGGTTTTGGTGCTCCGAAAGGAGTGCCTCCTGTCGCATTCGGCCCCAGTATTCTACGCCCCGTAAATGCGGATCAGGCCTTACAGGAGATGCGCCGCCTGGCCACATTGAAACCAGATTTTGTTAAGATCTGGGTTGATGGAACACCCCGTATGCTTCCTGAGATATACCATGCTATTATTACAGAAGCACATGCCCACAATATCAAAGTAGCCGCACACGTTTATTACCTCGAAGATGCCCGCAGGCTGGTCGATGCAGGCGTCGATGTGATCGCGCACAGCATCAGGGATCAGGAGGTAGATGACTCCCTGATCATTGCCATGAAACAGAAGAACGTCTGTTATATTCCCACCCTTTGCATTGAAGAATTTGGTTTTGCCTATGCCACCCTGCCGGGATGGTTTGCAGATCCTTTCTTTGTCCGTTCTCTGGAACCTGGCGTGTGGGATATGTTGAAGACCGGGGAGTACCAAAAACAACAAAGCGATGAACGGGAGCGTAAGATGAAAGCTCTTCAGATCGCATCCCGGAATCTGCAGAAAATGGATAGTGCAGGCATAAAAATTGTCATGGGTACCGACTCCGGTGCACAGCCGGTGAGAGCCATAGGTTTTTCTGAACATGAGGAACTGCTGCTCATGACAGCCGCTGGAATTCCTCCGTTAAAAGTGATCAAATATGCTACCTATAACGGGGCTGCAATGCTGGGAATAGAAAGGCGTACTGGCAGCCTGGCGCCTGGAAAAAAGGCTGACTTCATGGTGCTGGACGCAGATCCTTTGCTGGATATCAGAGCTACACGTAGTATTAAAGCTATTTATAAGAACGGGAAACAGATACAGTAATCAAAACTAGAGCGCAGCCAACGCGCCGGGAAAAAAATATGAGATCAGCAGTTAACATGAGCTTATGCATGTTATTGTGCCTGGTAACACTAACCGCACAATCGCAACGCAGAAAAACAACAAGGGGGAAATCCAAAGCAAGAACAACAAAGACGGCAAGGGCGGCAAAGGCTGTTACTCCTTCTTACACCACTACACAGCAGGTGCAGATGAGAAAATCGTTCTACCTGTTATATCTCCTGGAAAGAAATGGTCCTGCACATAACGTTGTCGTGAAGGATGCTGTATTTAACCAGATAGCGAAAGACAGAGCAGCACGCTTAACAACTGCCTACAGCCAGTGTGGAGATGCCGCTTGTATTGGCAAAGCGCTGGAATGGACAGCCGACGAAATAAAGGAAGTGGGTGACGAATTCAAAAGGCTGGCAGTCAGTAATCCGGATATAGCGGAAACAGTGCAGCGCCTCAAAGTCGTAGACCGCTATCCGTTATATACGGAGAATGCAGATACCACCTTTATCCGTAAAGCTTGGGAGGATGCAGCCGCAGGGCTCAATCACATCAGCAGGGTATACCTGCAGGGCGTACCTCCGCGTTATCCGAGGATTGATTCTATTTCGTTCCGGCCCGCAGATCCTGCCTTTGTAAGGCAGGTGAAAACGGCAGTACAACAGATCCTGGCGGCAGGTACAGGCAATGCATTCTACAGGCAACCCTTGCTGGGATCCCTGAAGGCACTGGAAATCAATGGCAGGAATGAAGCTACCCGTTATGAGCCTTTGTATAAAGATCAGAATGCAGCACCTTTTGCAAAGTCCAGAAGAACCAACTGGAACGCTTATCGTTTCAGCTCCATCCTGGTGCCTGGCAGCGGTCCGGGAAAAGCAGGACAGACGATGGACAGTATGGGCATGTTCCGTTGCAAGCTGGCGGCAGAACAGTATCGCAATAATGCGGCTCCTTTTATCATCGTATCCGGAGGCCATGTACATCCTTACAAGACGCCTTTCTGTGAAGCGATCGAGATGAAAAAATATATGGTGGGCAAACTGGGTATTCCTGACAGTGCAGTGATCATAGAGCCACATGCAAGACATACGACTACCAACATCCGTAATGCCGTACGACTGGCTTACCTGTTCAATATGCCTGCCACCAAGCCAATGCTGATAGTCTCAGATTCATTCCAGTCGCTCGCCATTGAAAAGATGGCAGCGCGCTTTATCAATGAAATAGGTTATCTGCCTTATACAGGATTGGAAAGAAAAGCTCCCACAGAGAATATTATACTACCGGATCTGAAAGCCTGGCAGCAGGATCCTGAAGATCCGCTCGATCCTTAAGCCAACGGCGCCCTTTCATCACCCTGGTCACCATCATGGCGGCTACTGTATCGCCGGTAGCATTCAGGATGGTAGCCAGGGGATCCACGAGGGTGCCTATCACCATCACAGCCGGAAGAGCTTCTATCGGAAAGCCGTATACGGACATTACCAATAATTCCCCGATATAACCACCATTCGGAATTCCCCCCTCTACAATACTCACGATGACTGTTACACCCAATGCGAGCAATACTGTGTCTAAGCCTGTCAGCGGACGGTGGAACATGGCAAATACAACGCCTATTTTTACAATAGAAGAGATACTGGAACCATCTTTATGCAGCGTGCCGCCTAATGGCACAACCACATTGCCGATATGCTCCGGAATGCCCATACGCTGTGCAGCCACCAGGTTGGCCGGTATAGTAGCGATGCTACTGCAGGAGCCAAGCGCAGTAAAAGTGGGAACCAGGTTATTTTTCCAGTAGATCCTGACGCCGGCCATTCCTCCGGCCAGGAAGGCGTATACGCTGAACATTACTATGAAATAAAATAGTCCGAAGCCATAATAGAGCGCCATTGAACTGGCATAGGTACCAAAGAGCTCAGGTCCCAGGGTACCGACCTGGTAAGCGAAATAAGCACCCAAACCTATAGGGCCCAGTAACATGATAATGTTCAATAGTTGCTTCATGACCTCATTGCCTGAATCCAGGAAGCGGCGGAAAGCCTTGCCGGATTCTCCTGCCTTCAGTGCCGCAAATCCTACCAGGGCGGAGAAGATGATGAAGGGCAACATATTTTTCCGCGACAGCAGCTCATAAAATTCTCCCACTGTCAGTAAGCGGGTGAGTTGTTCTCCCGGTCCGGCTGTCTGCATCTCTTCCATGGCGCCGGAACCGGTGGTCACAGCCTGCAGGGGGAAGAACCAGATGGCAACAATAGTGAGAAAGGCCGATACCAGGACTGTGCTGACGAACACCAATCCCATGACAGAGATCACTTTGCCCAGTTTCTGGCCCGGATCAACATTTGCAATAGCTGAGGCAATGGCAAAAAATACCAGTGGTATAACAGCCGTAAAAAGAAGGTTAAGGAATATATCGCCTATCGGTTTGATCACTTCCACCCGTTTTCCGAAGATCAGCCCAAGGATGCTGCCGGCAATAATTCCGCCCAGCAGCAGTAGCAGGCTGCTATAATTTTTGAGTATGGTCCGCATGGCTCAAATATATTGAAAAGTCCACTTTATCAGATGATTTGTCCATTTCCTGCCCATGGGTGTTGAGTATCTTTGTGTATTATGAACAGGAAGGATTTTCTGGCCGCAATGGCCGTTTTGCCTGTAGGAGGATTATATATGCAATTACAAGAACTGGGAAAGATTACCCGTGATTATCAGCGTACTACATTAATGCCGGCTATGTTTATTGGTCATGGTAATCCGATGAACGCGCTTTACGACAATGCTTTCACCCGCCGGCTGAAAGAGATGGGGGAATCAGTGAAACAATTACCTAACGCTATATTAGTTGTCTCTGCGCACTGGCTGACGAGGGGCACACATGTGCTGACTGCCGCCAGGCCGGCTACAATACATGACTTCGGAGGGTTTCCGCAGGCGCTGCATGAAGTGCAGTACCCGGCTCCGGGATCACCGGAACTGGCCCGTGAAACCGCGAAGCTGATTAAGAGCACCCAGGTGGTAGAAGACGAAGAGTGGGGCCTGGATCATGGAACATGGACCGTCCTGAAACATATGTACCCGGAAGCCAATATTCCGGTATTCCAGCTGAGTATCGACTATTACAAGCCACCGGCCTATCATTATCAGCTGGCGCAGGAGCTGAAGGAACTCCGTAAAAGAGGCGTCCTTATTGTCGGCAGCGGCAATATTGTACATAACCTGCGGCGGATCAGTTTTAGCGACAATGCGGCTCCCTTCGACTGGGCACTGGAGTTTGATGCAACTGTAAAGCGCAAAACAGAGGAACGTTCTTTTGACGATCTGCTGCATTACGAAAGGCTGGGAGAGGCGGCAAAGCTATCTATCCCAACACCGGACCATTATTTCCCTTTTATCTACGGCCTCGGCCTGGCTGAGCCGGATGAGGAGATCAGGTTCACTTATGAAGAGATCCAGAATGGCAGCATCAGTATGCGATGTTTTCAGGTAGGGGAGTAGGCAATAAAAATACAACACATAAAGGTCCATAGACAAAGCTGGGAAAGAGCGATTGTCTATGGACCTTTCCTATATCCGGGAGGGAAGAAAAATTTAATTGTAAATTTGACATTTATCACTAAATTGCAGCAGGTAGCAATTACGTTTACCGAAATTGACCCATCCGGATGTTCCACTGTTTATGCTTTTTATCCGGCGGGTGACATCCTGTGACAGCTCATTCATCCTATTACGGTTGCTTTAATAGCTGCCGGGTCTGTTTCCAGTTTTGAGGTGTGGCGCGTTGTGATGAAGGAAGCACCGGTTTACTATATAAATGTTTCTGCGAACTGCATGCAAAATCCAGTAATTTTTGCCGCATGCGGTCGATTCAATAACGTGAACTAGATCACGAAGGTCGAACTCATTCGACCTTCTTTTTTTTCCGGCTTTGCCGGAAAAAAAAGCCCGGGGTTGCACCCCGCGCTACAAACATACGGCACCTAGCGGAGCCGATCGGCGTTTTGTTGACCGGTGTATTGCCGTTCCAGAATGGCACTCCGCGCTACAAACACTGAGGCTAATGCAGCCCATCCATGTTTTTGTTGCTGTACTCTGCCGGCCCAACTATACTTCTACTTCGCTTAAGATGGCCTGCGATTCCATACCTAAAGGCGCTATAGTCCTGCGTTACGCCTGCTATTCTATAGCCCTGGCTATAGAACAACCCCTATAACGCTATAGTAAAGAGCCTGTAAGCTATAGCCTTCACCGGATCTGAACAGCAACTTAAGCAAATAAGGGTAGAATTGGAGCTACAATCCAGCTATTTAATTTATTAGCTTTGACCCGCTAAATTGTAAAAGCAGCAATATGAAAAAGGCATTTATTTTTGACATGAACGGCACTATGATCGACGATATGGCGTATCATCTGGAGGGCTGGTATAATACTTTAACTGAACTGGGCGCGGGTTTGAGCCGGGAGGCAGTAAAGAAAGAGATGTACGGTAAGAACCAGGAGTTGCTGGTGCGTGTGTTTGGAAAGGACCGTTTTACAGCGGCAGAGATGGATGAACTATCCCTGGAGAAGGAGAAGCGTTACCAGGCGGCATATTTACCGCATTTACAGTTAATACCAGGCCTGCAGGAATTCCTGGAAGCTGCTGAGAAGGAGGGGATCCCCATGGGCATAGGCACTGCGGCTATTCCTTTTAACGTTGATTTTGCGCTGGATAATCTTCATATACGCCATTATTTCAAGAGTATCATAACGGCCAATGATGTAAGCACAAGCAAACCGCATCCGGAAGTATTCCTAAAGGCAGCCGCAGAACTGGGCGCAGATCCTGCTTCCTGTATTGTGTTCGAAGATGCACCTAAAGGCGTGGAAGCAGCTGCCAATGCGGGTATGAAGGCCGTAGTGCTTACCACTATGCACACCCGTGAGGAGTTCAGCGACTACAATAATATCATCACTTTTGTAGCTGATTACAGGTCTTTGACCCCAGGACAATTACTGTGATAAAAAATAATTGTAAAGTTGACATTTAAAGTTCTATCTTGTGTAGAAATAAACAGTCTGTGGGTCAAAAAAATGGCAATGTCAACAGGGAGTTTTATATTAGCGGAATTAAACTCCTGGATAGTATGACACGTTATTCCCGGCAAACCCGGATGCTGGTAGCTGTAGACTGTATTATTTTTGGTTTTGACGGACAGGATCTTAAGCTTCTGCTGATCAAACGCGGTTTTGAGCCGGAAAAGGGAAAATGGAGCCTGATGGGGGGCTTCGTACAGGCAGATGAAGACCTGGAACAGGCGGCAGCCCGCACGCTCACCAAGCTGACAGGACTCGAAGGGGTCTATATGGAGCAGCTGCAGGCTTTCGGCAGCCCGAGCAGGGACCCGATGGAACGTACGCTTTCTGTAGCCTATTTTGCATTGATCGACATCAACCAGTACAAGCAACAGATCACGGATGAGTACAAAGCTGAGTGGTTCCCACTCAAGGATGCACCCAAACTGATCTTCGACCACGCAAAGATGGTCACAGAGGCACAGGCACGGTTACGTTATAAAGCGGCCATTCACCCGCTCTTATTTGAACTGTTGCCTACCAGGTTCACCATCCCCCAATTGCAGATACTGTTCGAAGCAGTATATGACGCCGGCTTTGACAAGCGCAACTTCAGCAGGAAGGTATTATCTACCGGATTGCTTGTCAAACAGAAAGAAAAAGAGAGGGCTACTTCCAAAAGGGGAGCATTCTATTATAAGCTGGATAAAAGAAAATACAGCGCCAAATTCCACGCCTTCCTCAATTTTGTTTCCGATCCCGGAAATCTGAAATAAGGCAAACTGATATGATCTCACCGTAACAGGGGATGCTCATATCAGCATTTTTTTGCCTTGTTTAATAATTGTCTGTTTGACAATAAAGTATACTGGAACATTTACTCATTTTTTAAATAGCTGCTGTCTTCCGCTACCAACAGGCAGGAAGACCGTTCAAGGATGTACGTTATGGAAAATTCATTTGTAATAGGTGTCGACTTTGGCACCGATTCAGTACGGTCTCTCGTAGTGAATGCCCGGACAGGAGAGGAAGTAGGTAGTGCCGTGCACTATTATCCCCGCTGGCAGAAAGGCCTGTATTGCGACCCTGCTGTACAGCAATACCGTCAACACCCATTAGATTACCTGGAAGGACTGGAGCAGAGCATCCGCGGGGCATTGAAGCAATGTCCGGCAGGTACCGCCGCTCTCGTAAAAGGGATCGCCGTTGATACAACGGGTTCTACCCCCGGTCCGGTAGACGAAACAGGCACGCCCCTGGCCCTGTTACCTGGTTTTGAGGATAATCCTAACGCTATGTTCGTACTCTGGAAAGATCATACTGCCAATAACGAGGCGGCGCTGATCAATGACACTGCACATAGCAATGGCACAGACTATACAAAATACTGTGGCGGCATCTACAGCAGCGAATGGTATTGGGCCAAGATCCTCCATGTGATCACTGAAGATGCTGCTGTTAGAGAGAAAGCTGCTTCCTGGGTAGAGCATTGCGACTGGATTCCCGCCCTGCTGACCGGCAACCGCAGCCTCAGCACCTTGTTACGCAGCCGCTGTGCGGCGGGCCATAAAGCGATGTGGCATGCTTCATGGGGAGGTTTACCTCCAAAGGATTTCCTGGAGAAATTACACCCTTACCTGGGCAAATACGATAAAACATATACCGATACTGTGGAAGCCACCGTTCCGGCTGGTACCATCAGTGAAGAATGGGCCACCCGCCTGGGATTGTCAAAAGACGTGGTAATAGGCACCGGCGCCTTCGATGCCCATATGGGCGCTGTTGGTGGTGGTATCCAGTCCTATTCCCTCTGTAAGGTGATCGGCACCAGCACCTGCGATATCCTGGTGGCCCCGATGGAGGAAGCAGGACACTTGTTCGTAAAAGGCATCTGCGGACAGGTAGATGGTTCTGTAATTCCTGGCATGCTGGGACTGGAGGCTGGACAATCCGCTTATGGCGACGTATTTGCCTGGCTCCGCCGTCTCATTATGGGGCCATTATATGCCCTGTTACCGGAGGACAAAGAGAAACTGGCTGCAGTAGAAGATAAATTATTAGGCCATCTGGCACAACAGGCGCAGCAGCTGCCTTTAAAGGAAAACGATCCCCTGGCACTGGACTGGTTTAACGGTCGCCGTACACCTGATGCCAATCACACTGTGAAGAGCACTATCACCGGCTTACACCTGGGGATAGATGCCGTGCAGATGTTCAAAGCACTGGTAGAAGCCACCGCTTTCGGTGCACAGAGCATCGCTGAGCGTTTCGCAAAAGAAGGGGTGCCTATTAAGGAAGTGATAGCCCTGGGGGGTGTAGCCAAGAAATCGTCTTATGCCATGCAGGTGCTGGCAGACGTGATGAACAGGCCTATCAGGATCGTCAACAGTGAGAATGCATGTGCACTGGGTGCTGCTATGTTTGCAGCTACCGCGGCAGGCATTTACAGCGATATTGAGACTGCACAGCAAGCCATGACCTCAGGTTTTGAAACTGTCTGGCAACCGCGCCAGGAGAATGTTCCATACTATGCGGCCCGTTACCGTCAATTCCAGGAACTGGGCGCATTCACCGAAAAACTCTACGTATGAGCAACCGATACAAGGGCATCCAGGAACAGGCTTACGAAGCCAATATGCAATTGCCCGCATTAGGACTGGTATTGTTCACTTTTGGAAATGTGAGCGTGGTAGACCGCAGCGCCGGCGTCTTTGCCATTAAACCAAGCGGCGTGCCTTACAAGCTATTGTCGCCAGACAGCATGGTGATCGTTGATTTCGACGGAAAGACCGTCGCCGGCACAGGGCGTCCATCTTCAGATACCAAAACCCACGCAGTGTTATATAAGCACTGGGAAGATATCGGAGGCATTGTACATACACACTCCACATATGCTACCGCCTGGGCACAGGCACAACGGGACATTCCGATCTACGGCACAACACATGCCGATCACCTGACGGCAGATGTACCCTGCGCGGCGCCGATGAGCGATGAAATGATCAAGGGTAACTATGAGCATGAAACAGGCTTCCAGATCATGCAATGCCTGGAGGAAAGGAAATTATCATATAAGGATGTGGAGATGATGCTTGTGGGCAATCACGCGCCTTTCACCTGGGGAAAGACGGCCGATAAAGCAGTGTACAATGCAGCGGTGCTCGAGGAAGTAGCAAGGATGGCCTATCTGACAGAGACTATCCGTCCTGAGTGCCCTAAACTGAAAGAATCTCTGATCAAAAAACATTTTGAACGCAAACACGGGCCCGATTCCTATTATGGTCAAGCGTAATAGCGCAGGTCACATCTAAAATTCCAACAGCATGATACAGTTGAAGCAATTTGAAGCCTGGTTCATCACCGGCAGCCAACATCTTTACGGAGAAGAAACCTTAAAGCAGGTAGCGGCGCACGCAGAAAAGATCGCGCAGTCGCTCGGTGCAGACGCCAACATACCGGTACGTATTGTATTTAAACCGGTCGTAAAAACGCCCGACGAAATATACCGCATTTGCCAGGAAGCGAATACAGCGCCTGATTGTATTGGGGTGATCGCCTGGATGCATACTTTCTCTCCTGCCAAGATGTGGATCGGGGGATTAAAGATCCTGCAACGCCCCTTATTGCATCTGCATACACAATTCAACAGGGACATCCCCTGGAATGATATAGATATGGACTTTATGAACCTGAACCAGTCTGCCCATGGCGACCGTGAGTTTGGTTTCATGATGTCGAGGATGAGAATGGACAGGAAAGTGGTAGCTGGTCACTGGCAGGACCCGGAAGTAACTGCCGAAATAGGTACCTGGCTGCGTGCAGCTGCGGGTTGGTTTGACTGGCAGGGCGCCCGTTTTGCCCGTATCGGAGACAATATGCGCCAGGTAGCCGTAACGGAAGGTGATAAGGTGGAAGCTGAATTACAGTTTGGTTATTCTGTGAATGGTTATGGTGTAGGAGACCTGGTAAAATATATCAAAGGCATCAGCGATGCAGCTATCGGCACACTGGTACAGGAATATGAGCAGACTTATGCAGTAGCAGCCCCGCTGCTGAAAGGGGGCGCACAACATGCGTCTCTGCGGGAAGCAGCTCGTATTGAGTTAGGTCTGCGTGCATTCCTGGAAGAAGGTAAATTCAAAGGATTCACCGATACCTTTGAAGATCTGCATGGCATGGAGCAACTGCCGGGTATTGCAGTACAACGTCTGATGGCTGACGGATATGGTTTTGGGGGTGAAGGCGACTGGAAAACAGCGGCGCTGGTAAGGGCGATGAAAGTAATGGGAAGCGGACTGCCTGGTGGTAACTCTTTCATGGAAGATTATACTTACCACTTTGATCCGGATAATCGCCTGGTGTTGGGCGCACACATGCTGGAGATCTGTTCGTCTATTGCGAATGGCAAAGCATCCTGTGAGATCCATCCATTGGGTATTGGCGGTAAGGCAGATCCTGTGAGACTGGTGTTCAACGTAGCGGGAGGTCCGGCTATCAATGCGTCTGTGATCGATATGGGTAATCGTTTCCGGTTACTGGTGAACGAAGTGGATGCAGTAGAGCCTTTACATCAGCTGCCTAAACTACCGGTAGCGAGAGTATTGTGGAAGCCACTGCCTGATATGCGTACGGGTTGCGCTGCCTGGATTCAGGCGGGAGGTGCGCATCACACCTGTTACAGTCAGAACCTGACGGCTGCACATATGCAGGACTTTGCAGACATGGCGGGTATTGAATATGTACGTATCGGCAAGAATACAGACCTGTATCAGTTCAGGAATGAGCTGCGCTGGAACGATGCATTTTACCTGATGAAAGGTTTTAAATAAGAACTAGATCTATAACGGCTGAATAAGCCATGACGTGGAATATCAATCGCCGTCCGCCTTCAGGCGGATGGCCTTTTTTTTATTACAACGTCTCCCAGTTCCTGACCAGTTCACCCAGTAATATTTGTCCCTTGGGCCATTCACCCAGGTTGGAATCTGCATTGATATGTCCTTTAGGCCCGGCATTCACAAAACGGCTGCCCCAGGCATCAGCGAAAAATCTGGCTCTCTCGAGGCTGGCATATTCGTCATTCGTGCTGGAGACCACAATACTTTTGAACGGCAGCGGTTTTAGCGGAACAGGCGCAAATCCCCTTGCGGCAGCCGGGAACCCCGGACGTTCCGTGTCGGCAGGAGCCACCAGCAGAGCGCCTTTAATAGTAAGCTTCGTTTGCTGCGCCCAATAGGCCAGCGCAATGCAACCCAGACTATGTGCCGCGATCACCACGTCAGGACCTGCCTCAGCCACAGCGTCCTCAATTGTTTTTACCCATTCCGTCATGACCGGGGCATCCCAGTTTTGCTGATCAATACGTTTATATCCGGATGTCTTTTCCCAGATGCTTTGCCAGTGTAATGGGCCTGAACCATATAAACCAGGTGCAGTTAATACCTTAACTTCCATAAAACAGAAACTTTATAGCACTCCCTTTAGCAGATAGGTGAAGGAATAGTCGGCAATACTAGTTCTAACAATGTACGCAAAAAGAACAAAAGGGAAGAATCTCATCCGTTAATAAAACGCAAATTTCTACGGATACCGGCATATTTGGAGCGTTTCATAGGGGAGCGGCGGAAGACCTTCTTGAATTCTTCCTCGGTCAGCTCTTCCCAGTCTTTAGTACTGAAGTTGAGAATTTCCGGGATAGGGGTAAACTCCATTGTCTGATTCGGTTTGGAAAAACGGTTCCAGGGACAAACGTCCTGGCATACATCACAGCCAAACATCCAGTTTTCGAAGCGTCCCTGCATGTTGTCGGGGATCAGTAATTCTTTCAGCTCAATGGTGAAGTAGGAAATACAGCGGCTGCCGTCTACTACACCGGGCGCTACCAGCGCCTGCGTGGGACAGGCATCCAGGCAACGGGTACAGGAACCACAATAGTCGCCTACAGGACTATCGTACTCCAGGGCCAGATCGGTTATAAGTGTTGCAATGAAAAAGAAGGAGCCTGCCTGCTTATGGATGAGGTTTCCGTTCTTTCCCAGCCAGCCCAGACCGCTGCGTTGCGCCCAGCTTCTTTCCAGCACGGGGGCAGAGTCTACAAACCCACGACCACTTACCTCTCCGAAGGCTTCCTGCATGCGGGCCAGCAGGGTATTGAGTTTGCCTTTAATGACTTCGTGATAGTCCTGGCCGTAGGCATATTTGGAGATCTTTGGCGCCTCAGGCTGCTGTTGCTGAGCAGGATAATAGTTGAGTAGCAGGGTAATGACAGACTGGGCATTATCTACCAGTTTCCTTGGGTCGATCCTTTTGTCAAAATGATTCTCCATGTAGTGCATGGAGCCATGCATGCCCTTATGCAGCCACTGCTCAAGCCGGCGGGCATCATCGTCGAGCTGTACCGCTTTGGCAATGCCACAATGGTCAAAGCCCAGATCAGCCGCGTGCTGCTTGATGAATGCCGTATATTTTGCTGCAAGGTTCATGAATGAGTGCAAGTTACATAAAAATAAAAGTTTGCTATAGCAAAGGTTCGAATACAGTTTTCCCTTACCTTCATCCCCAAAATCCTTATATCCTGTATGCGTAGCAGATCTATTGTATTCCCCCTGCAGCTGGTGACAGCCTGCTTGTTTACACTTACAACATTTTCTCAGACCAGGGACAAAATCAAATTTGGGAAGATCAGTGCGGAAGACTTTACTCCGACATCATTTGAAAAAGATACCTCCGCACATGCGGTTATTCTTGCAGACATCGGGTCCTCTGAATTCCAGGCGGAAAGGGATCACTTTGAATTATCTTTCAAGCGATTAAAAAGAATTAAGATCGTTGACAAGAACGGTTACGACGAGGCCACTGTAACGGTCCCTCTTTTCGTTTCCGGACAATTGGAAGAAAAACTGATCAACCTTAAAGCTGTAGCTTATAATCTGGAAAACGGACAGGTGGTAGAAACGAAACTTGAGAGTAAAAGCGTCTTTACCGACAAGTTAGACAAGAACTTCATTATGAAGAAGTTCACCATTCCTGGCGTAAAAGAGGGAACGATCATCGAGTATACCTATTCGGTAACATCTCCCTTCTACTTCAACCTGCAGCCCTGGACCTTCCAGGATGAGCATCCCTGCCTGCTTAGCGAGTACAGTGTTACAATTCCGGAGATATATGACTTCGTCTTCCTGAAACAGGATATCAACGGTATGCTGGCTGTAAAAACAACGTATGACAGGACGACATATAACCTGACTTTTGAAACAAATGGCCCTACCAGCGCATCACAGCATGGCAGCTTTTCTTCCAATACAACGAAGAACGTATGGACAGCCAAAGATATTCCTGCCCTGCGGGAAGAAAGTTACACCACTTCCCTGCGTAACCATATTACCAGGATAGAATTCCAGTTGTCTGCAATAAAATATCCGGGAGCCCCTGTCAGACCGGTGATGGGCACCTGGGAGAAATTCTCAGAAGAGCTGAACAAGGATGAAGACTTCGGTGCAGACCTGAGTAAGAACAATGGCTATCTGGGAGATGTGGTAGACCAGCTGACCGAAGGCCTGAAAGATGATACTGCCAAAGCCCGCCGTATTTACAATTATGTGAGGAATAACTTTACCTGCACGGATCATTCCGGTTTATATCTTTCCAAACCAATAAAAACGGTTTTCACTTCCCGTAACGGTAACGAAACAGACATCAATCTGCTGCTGATAGCCATGTTACGCCGCGCAAAGCTGAATGCTGATCCGGTGGTACTCAGCACACGAAATCATGGCCTGACCCATGAACTTTATCCGCTTAAATCCCGTTTTAACTATACCATGGCAGCTATCACGGTAGATACACTGATGTATTTCCTGGATGCTTCCCGGCCATACCTGGGCTTCGGCCGCGTAGATATCTCCTGTTATAACGGTCACGCGCGACTGTTATCCAAAGAGGTGCCGCCCTTGTATTTCAATCCGGACAACCTGCTCGAACAAAAGAGCACTTTTGTGATGCTCATGGGTGGAGAAGGCGGTAGTCTCAAAGGAAGTTTGCAGCAATATCCTACTTACTTTGAATCCTGCATGATCCGTTCTTCTATAAAAGATAAGGGCAAGGACGCCTATTTTAAAGGAAAGGAAAAAGACTTTGCAACAGAAACTGTTATCAGCGGTGTGGAGCTGGAGAACCTGGAAGAAAACGAAGAAGTACTGAAAATGAAGTATGATTTTGAGATGAAAGCAGATGATGCCGGTATGCTCTATATCAACCCTTTATTTACAGAAGCAACACGTAAAAATCCTTTCCGCTCACAGGAACGCAAATACCCCGTTGAAATGCCCTGTGTAATGGATGAGACCTATACATTGAATATGACCGTTCCTGATGGATATGTAGTGGAGGAACTACCCAAATCAGCCATGGTTAAATTCAATGAGAATGAAGGTATCTTCCAGTACCTCATCCAGCAGAATGAAAATTCTATCCAGTTCCGTTCAAGAGTAAAACTGAACAGAGCTGTCTTTGCACCTGATGAATACAATTCACTGCGTGATTTCTTTGATATGATCGTAAAGAAACAATCCGAACAAATCGTCCTCAAAAGAAAAAGCTAAACAATGCTAACCTATATGATAAAGAAGTATGCATACAGCCTCTGTTGTTGTGTGTGCTTCCTGTCCTTTCTTACGCCTGTATTTGCAGGCGACCCGGTTTACCCGGCAGCAATGATCCCTGATTCGCTCAAGTCCAATGCACATATCGTGAAACGGATGGAAGAGGTGAGCATTAAGATCAATGATCCCAGAGATGTAAGGGTGACTACCCATTATGTACTGACGGTGATGGATGCAGAAGGAGAGCGGTACGCGAGAGCCACAGCGTTCTATGATAAACTGACCGATCTCCGTTCTATTAAAGGCACCCTGTATGACGCGCTGGGCGTTCCCATTAAAAAATTAAAGCAGAGCGATTTACAGGACCTCAGTGGTGTAGGCAGTGAATCGCTGATGACGGATGACAGGTATAAGCAACATGCGTTTTATTATAACGTATATCCGCATACAATAGAATACGAAATTGAAATAAGATACAATCACTCCTTTTACCTGCCTTTTTGGATGCCACAGCGGGCAACAGCTTATGCTGTTGAACAAAGTAAGCTAACGGTGACAGCTCCGAAAGATTACGTGCTGCGTTACCATCATTTCAATTATAAGGGTGAACCGGTGCTCACAAAAGAAGGGAATGACAATACTTATACCTGGGAAGTAAAAAATATGCGGCCGGTATCGGAAGAGGCTTATGCACCCAGCTGGCATAGACGTACAACCACCGTCCAACTGGCGCCTGCGGATTTTGAAATGCAGCAGTATAAAGGGGCCATGAACACCTGGGAGGCATATGGACATTTTATGTACATATTGAACCAGGGGCGGGACCAGCTGCCTGATGGCGTTAAACAAACGGTGCATCAGTTAACAGATGGTCTGAGCCGGGAGGAAAAGATCGCAAAACTTTATAAGTATCTGCAGGAGCATACCAGGTATATCAGCGTTCAGCTGGGCATTGGCGGCTGGCAGACCTTCGACGCCAACTATGTGGCCAGCAAGGGTTACGGAGACTGTAAAGCACTTTCTAATTATATGTGTGCGCTGCTGAAGGAAGCGGGAATTAAAGCTTCCTGTGCGCTCGTGTATGCGGGTGAAGACGATAAAGATGTAACAGAGGCAAGCTTTCCTTCCTCACGCTTTAACCATGTAATCGTCTGTGTGCCCGGCACTAAAGACAGCACCTGGCTGGAATGTACGAGTAACTTTCAGCCTGCAGGATACCTGGGTAGTTTTACCGCAGACAGGCACGTGCTGTTTGTGGATGAAACGGGGAGTAAGTTGATCCACACTCCGGTGTACACTATGGAACAGAATCAACAGATACGTCGCATCAATGCCACTATTGCCGAAACGGGGGACATGACGCTGAAAGCGGATACACGTTATACCGGCCTTCAGCAGGACGACCTGCTTGCCATGCTGAATGTTTATACCAGGGAGAAGATCCTGGAGCGTCTCAAACAGGCAGGTTATTTTTCCAGTTATGACGTTAACGGCTACGAGTGCAGGCAGTTAAAGGAGTCGCTGCCCGCTATAGATGAACACCTGGAGATTGCTGCCCACAACTATGCTACTGTTACGGGCAAACGTATGTTCCTGGAGCCGAATCTGCTGACCAAAACAGGCAGGCGTCTGACGTCGGATTCCGCCCGCAGATCGGATATTTACCTGAATGATGCCTACCGGGACGTGGATACCGTAAAGATCATCATTCCGGAAGGGTATACACCGGAGGCAATGCCCCAGCCGGTAGCATTACAGAGCATATTCGGCGCCTACGCTTCAAAGGTGACGGTAGAAGGTAATGTAATTACTTATATCCGTTCCATTGACCACAAAGGAGGTTCTTACCCCGCCTCAGCCTATCCGGAACTGGCGAAGTTCTATAATGGTATGTATAAGGCCGACAGAGCCAGGTTAGTACTGGTCAAAAAATGAAATAATTGCAGTCCGGTACCGGAAATGCTGTAAAAAGAGCAGTCCGGTACCGGTATTTCTGCCAAATTGCCCCCTTTGTTAACCTTGGAGCAGGTTTTGTTGTTCTCATAAAGACGTTTTATAGATAGGCGTTAAAAGGAGAAAACTAACTGTTATGAATTTGAATAACTTCACAATTAAATCACAGGAGATACTGCAACAGGCGCAGCAATTAGCCTTTAATGGACAACAACAGGCCATTGAGACGGGGCATTTGCTGAAGGCCCTGCTCGATGATCAGGAGAGTGCTATAGACTATCTTTTAAAGAAAAACAATGTAAACACTAACTTCCTGTCGTCAAGACTGGATGACCAAATAAAGAAATATGCCCGCGTTTCCGGGGGCGAAGGCGGACAGGTACTCAGCCGCGATGCCAACAATGCCATGCTGAGAGCTGGCGCCAGTATCAAGGAATTTAAGGATGAATTTGTCAGTGTAGAACACCTGCTGCTGGGCTTACTCGGTGGTAGCGATGATACTGCCAAACTGCTGAAAGATGCCGGTCTCGCCGAAAAAGGATTAAAGGCCGCCATCCTTGAACTACGCAAGGGTAGCACAGTGAACTCGCAAACAGCTGATACCCAATACAATTCCCTGCAGAAGTATGCTAAGAACCTCAACGAGCTGGCTAGGGCCGGTAAACTGGACCCTGTGATCGGCCGCGATGAGGAGATCCGGAGAACGCTGCATATCCTTTCCCGCCGTTCCAAAAACAACCCGATCCTTGTAGGTGAACCAGGTGTGGGTAAAACGGCTATCGTGGAAGGACTGGCACACCGTATCATTAACGGAGACGTTCCTGAGAACCTGAAAAGCAAGACCATCTATGCACTGGACATGGGTGCATTAATGGCAGGTGCGAAGTACAGGGGGGAATTCGAAGAAAGACTGAAAGCGGTGATCAAGGAAGTGACTGAAAGTGAGGGACAACTGATCCTCTTCATAGACGAGATCCATACGCTGGTTGGTGCAGGTGCCATGGAAGGCGCTATGGACGCTGCCAACATACTGAAGCCAGCCCTGGCCCGTGGTGAGCTCCGTGCCATCGGTGCTACTACGCTGAATGAATACCAGAAATATTTTGAGAAGGACAAAGCACTGGAACGCCGTTTCCAGAAGGTAATGGTAGACGAGCCTACCGTGGAAGATGCTATATCCATCCTCCGCGGTCTGAAGGAGCGTTATGAAAGCCATCACCATGTACTGATAAAAGACGAAGCGATCATTGCAGCGGTGGAATTGTCAAACCGCTACATTACCGACCGTTTCCTGCCCGATAAGGCCATCGACCTGATAGATGAAAGCGCGGCCAAACTCCGCCTGGAAATGAACTCGATGCCGGAAGAACTGGACGAACTGGAACGGCGTATCAGACAGTTGGAAATAGAAAGAGAGGCGATTAAACGCGAGAATGACGAAGACAAACTGCGCGAACTGAATGAAGAGATAGCCCGGCTGGGTGAACAGCGCAGCACATTTAAAGCGAAATGGCAGGCGGAAAAGGAAATTGTAGATAAACTGCAGAATGCCAAAGGTGCCATAGAAAACCTGAAACTGGAAGCTGAACAGGCTGAACGTAACGGGGAATATGGCAGGGTGGCAGAGATCCGCTACGGAAAGGTCAAAGAACAGGAAGAATTGATCACCCGTTACACAGCGGAACTGAATATCATATCATCCGACCATAAAAGGTTGCTGAAAGAAGAGGTAGACGCGGAAGATATTGCGGAAAACGTTGCCAAGGCAACCGGTATCCCGGTATCAAGAATGATGCAGAGCGAAAGAGATAAACTGCTTCGCCTGGAAGACGAACTGCATAGGAGAGTGGTAGGACAGGAAGAAGCGATTATCGCTGTATCTGATGCTATCCGCAGAAGCCGGGCCGGTTTACAGGACCCTAAACGTCCGATCGGTTCCTTCATATTCCTGGGTACCACCGGTGTTGGTAAAACCGAACTGGCAAAGGCACTGGCAGAATACCTGTTTGACGACGATTCTATGATGACGCGCATCGATATGAGCGAATACCAGGAGAAACATGCCGTGAGCCGTCTGATAGGTGCACCTCCCGGATATGTAGGTTATGATGAAGGCGGACAGCTGACCGAAGCAGTAAGGCGTAAACCTTATTCCGTGGTGCTGCTGGATGAGATAGAAAAAGCGCATCCGGATACTTTTAACATTCTGTTACAGGTACTGGACGACGGGCGCCTGACAGACAATAAAGGCCGCGTGGTGAACTTCAAGAACACCATTATCATTATGACCAGCAACATGGGTAGCCAGATTATCCAGGAGAATTTTGAAAGGATAGATGAAAAGAACCGTGAGGATGTCGTGGATGCTACCAAGGCGGAGGTGATGGGGCTTTTGAAAGAGACTATCCGGCCGGAATTCCTCAACCGCATAGACGAGGTGATTATGTTCCAGCCATTATTGCGTAAAGAAATTAAGGGAATAATTAACATCCAGTTACAGCAGTTAAAGGACCTGGTTGCACAAAATGGCATGATATTGGAATTCTCTGATTATGCGATGGAGTATCTTGCCACCCAGGGTTACGACCCGCAATTCGGGGCAAGACCGCTGAAACGATTAATACAGAAAGAGATCATCAACCTGCTGAGTAAAAAGATCCTGGCAGGAGATATTGATAAAAGCAAACCGGTATTGATAGATGTATTTGATGGAGTTGTGGTTGTCAGGAACAATAACAATCATCATACCGTGAATGCATAAGCGCATAGAAACATCTTATATTCAAATACGACGATATACAGTTACGAATACCCGGATAATTCTTTATCCGGGTTTTTTTATGCTGTAAGGGAGGCGCGTCATTTTTGCGTATTTTTGGGAACGAAGTCAGGAATTCATTCCGTTGGGTACCAATACCGTCAGCGGATTGTTTAAATACATCAAACGACAAGTATCTTATGATCGGAGAACGAGAAAAGCGGTTTATGCAGATAGCAGTAGATCTTTCCCGGCAGGGCATGGAGAACGGAGAAGGCGGCCCTTTCGGGGCGATCGTGGTGAGGGGGGAAGAGATCGTTGGCCGGGGCTGGAACCAGGTATTATCCCACAATGATCCTACCGCCCACGCCGAAGTAATGGCCATCCGGGATGCCTGCACCCGTTTAGGCACTTTCCAGCTGCATGACTGTGAGATCTATACTTCCTGTGAACCTTGCCCTATGTGCCTGGGCGCTATTTACTGGGCCAGGCCGCAACGCGTTTATTTTGCCAATACCAAAGACGATGCAGCCGCGATTGATTTTGATGACTCGTTCATTTACCAGGAGATCGGGGTGCCACATGAACATAAGAAGATCCCGTTTATTGCTTTTCCGTCTGAGGCTGCTTTAGGCGTGTTTAAGGACTGGCAGATAAAAGGGGATAAGACTTTGTACTAAAAAAAGAGCTGACCCGAAGGCCAGCCCCTTTTAAAAATCTCTTTCGTTTGCGCATGAAGACTATTGAGCTTTAGGAGCTACTTTTTTATGCCCTTTGTGAGCTTTAGCTGTGTCAGCAGCAGGTTTTTCTGTCTTTGCCTTTTCTTTCTTAGCAGGTTTCTGTGCAGGTGCCTGCGCGAAAACTACAGCACTAACGCTCATAAATACTGCAGCTACAATAAGACTTTTCTTGATGTTCATGATAATAGTTTTTTTGATAGAGAGATGAATTATTTCTAATTGCTGATGTAAAGGTACGGCCGCAATTGGCGGCTAAACCGGCGGTTTCGGTGAAAAGGGGTTAACTGTCGTTGAAAAAGGCAAAGGTGAAGGCCGGGTTATAAGAGCAGTTTCAGTGTCTCTTCTAAGGCTTTTATACACAAGGTTTTAAGTGCATTATATTGCGCTGTCACGAAGGCTTCATCGTATTTGTCATCCAGCTTTTCAAGCGTTTCCAGTATAGGGTATAACCTTGTTTCCAATCCTATAAAAGATATAGTCGTTTTGAGATTATGAGCCGTGCTACGTATAGCGGTTACCGATCCCTCATCGATCGCTTTTTTAAGCTGTGAAAGGTCGTCGGGCAACTGTGTAACGAACTGCTGCAGCATGTTCTGTTCGAATACTTTATCGCCCATCGATAGCTGGTGCAGGTATTCCAGCTGTATCAGCGGCGTTTCCTGTTCTACCGTTTGACCGTTGCTGTTACCATTGTTGAAAGTGTTATGTCCATTATGACGCGCATATAATTCCGGCGTGCTGCTCTTACCGGTAAAGACCTGTATCATACGGTAAAGTTCTCCTTCACGTATAGGTTTTGCCAGATATTCATTCATGCCCGCCTGCAGGCATTTTTCCCTTTCTCCCAACATGGCGTGGGCAGTCATAGCGATAATGGGAATATTAGATTGCAATTCCTCTCTTATCTTTCTAGTGGCCGTATAACCGTCCATCTCCGGCATCTGAAGGTCCATCAGCACCAAGTCAAAATGCTGCCTGGAAAGGGCAGATAATGCTTCCTGACCGTTATTCACCAACTGATAATGCAACTGCCGGTTGCCCAGTAAGTGGCGCAGCAGGTTCTGGTTCATCTTATTATCCTCCGCTACCAGCAACCGTATATCAGGCTGCTGTGGCAGGGCAAAATTGTCCTGCGAATAATTATAGTTCTCGCCGCTGTCGGGTAATAGTTCTCCTAATGTGTAAGGCAGTTCCACTTTAAATGTGCTGCCATTCCCCGGCTCACTTTCAACGGTGATGCTGCCGTGTTGTAATTCCACCAGTTGTCTTACGATGGTCAGTCCCAGGCCTGTTCCGCCGAATTTACGCGTAATGTCGGCTTCTGCCTGGTTGAACCGGTCGAAGATAGAAGACAGCTTATCGGCGGAGATACCGATGCCCGTATCGCTGACGGTGAATAACAGTCTTACCCCATTGTCTGCTGCTACCTTGCTTACCTCCACCTCTACTTTGCCCTGAGGCGTAAATTTAATTGCGTTGTTGATCAGGTTCACGAGCACCTGTGTCAGGCGCATGACATCTCCGAAGAGAATGTCAGGTACGGCAGCATCTATACTGAAGGATAATTCCAGTTTCTTTTCCAGCGCTTTGGGTTGGAACATCAGTTCCAGGGAATGCAGCATACCGCGTAAACTGAAGGATACGGGTTCGAGCCGCATCATGCCTGACTCTATTTTAGAGATGTCGAGTATATCGTTGATGATATCCAGCAGATTCTCCCCGGCGTGCTGTATGGCACTGACGTACTCTTTGGACTTTTCATTCATCGGCTGCTGTTGCAGCAGGTGAGTGAAGCCCAGTACCGCATTCATAGGCGTTCTTATTTCATGGCTCATATTGGCCAGGAACTGATCTTTGACGACTGTCAGCTTCTTTTCTTTCTGCCGCGATCTGTCGAGTGCGTCGATCAGGTGTTCCTGCTTGTAGATCCTGCTGGTGATATATAGAAACGATAAGAGGCTGGAGAGGCAGGCGAAGAACAGCATGATCGTTCCCCAGTTCAGGGCTTTTTGTCCGCTGGTATCGATCATGTGCGTCGTGTGATTGACTTCTGTTTGCCGGGTGCTGTCGAGCGCATGAAGGATCAGGGTGATGGCGTCACCCAAACGTTTTCCCTTCTGTGCGTTGATGATCCTCTCTGCGGGCCATTTACCTTTCGTGTAAAAGGTGTCGAGTATGGCGATGTTCAGCTGATTCTTTTCTTCTACGAGATAATTGAGCTGGGTCAGTAATTTCTCTGTACTATCGTTGCTTATGAGCTTATTAATTTCCCGGAGATCCGCTTTGATCAGGGCCACTTCTGCTTCTATACCGGTGATATTCAGTGTATCCTGAGAGATCACTGCGCCACGTACTTTACTATCTGTTTTGGCTATACTGGTTTGCAGCTTTTGCAGTTCATTTTTGACATTCAGTTCGTCGAGCAGTTTTTCGTTGCCGGAAATAAGTTTACGTATATTCTGAGCTGAGTTAAATTGCAGCACGATGAATAGTACCAGTCCCAGTATGAACAGGCCTAGCAGGTAATATTTGATCAGCTTCGGCTGCATTTTTTCGGAGAATATTTGGTTTAAAATTACGAATGTATTTCGTTATGTCTGTAATGGTTTTTGTCTGCAGTGGTTCCATGCGATTGTTGTTCCAGGTGCAGATAGCGGGCTGTCTCTCTTTTTTCCGGAATTTTGTTTCTGGCACTATCAGGTCCTTACCTCCGGCAACACGAATGACGAATCACGAATACTTTCTATTCGTCACCCGTCATTCATTGTTGATAAACCCAAATCTTATTTAGACAAGCCTATCGTCCACATGCTCTTCATCGCTCTTCATGGCCATTTATGCGTTCATTTGGTGCCTGCTGTTTGTGTGCTGTCCGTTTTGTACTTTGCTTGTTATATTTCGATATTATGTTCTTTCAGCACCTCCTGAACCGCATAATCTATTGATCCTTTATTTAGCAGCTTTCTTCACATGATGTTTCTTGTGAGCTTTGTGCGCCTGTGGGGTAGTCGTAGCTTTAGGTTTCTCCTGTTGTTTGGCATTTACAGTTGTGGTTTTGGCAGTTGCTGCTTTAGCTGTATGTACAGGAGCAGCAGCGAAAGTGGCGGTACCTGCGAATATCAGGGCAGCGGCCATCAGTGTTCCTAGCTTTTTCATGACTTTTGTTTTTATTTGATGATTAATTTGTTTAACAGATTGTCTGCTTTCGTTTATGCTTTCTTTTTTGCCCAGTTGCTTTATTCAACTGTTGTATTGATTTGTTGACTCAAAGATACATGGCATGTGAAGGGGGGTGGGGCGCAAATTGTTTAACAGGCATCAGCCGTCGTTGGAAAAGGAACAACTGTCGACGGGATATATTATATTTGTTCGCCACCGCCATCAAGAGAGCAGATACATCATTAGTACGGGCTTGACTTGCACCCGTTTTATGCAGGTATCATACAGTCAATAGTAATATCAACCAAAATAAACCCTCATTTTGCATGAATTCAAAGAAGATCACTTCCGGTATTGCCCTCATTCTGACGCTGCAAGGCGCATATGCCCAGCAGAAACTGAGTGGTTTCTATGGTGAGCACGCCCAACAGCATCAACAGCTCGAAGCTAATTTCGACAAGGAACTGAGTGCCGCTGCTATTGGGAACAATATCAAGACGCTGTCTGCACAGCAACACTACCTAGGTATGCCGAGGGATAAGTGGGTGGCAGAGAATATCCTGCAGCAATTCAAAAGTTATGGCTGGGATGCCAGGATAGAGACCTACCAGGTGCTTTTTCCCACGCCTAAAACCCGGGTGCTGGAGGCTGGTTACCCGGAGAACTATAAGGCTGTACTCAAAGAACCTGCTCTTAAGGAAGATCCCAGTACTGGTCAGCCGGATGAACTGGCTACTTACAATGCCTGGAGCGCCGATGGCGATGTGACGGGAGAGCTGGTGTTTGTCAATTATGGCCTGCCGGAGGACTATGAATACCTGGAAAGGCTGGGCATCAGCGTAAAGGGTAAGATCGTGATCGCGAAATATGGCCGTTCCTGGAGAGGCATCAAGCCGAAAGTAGCGCAGGAACATGGCGCTATCGGGACCCTTATCTATTCCGACCCTAAAGATGACGGCTACTACCAGGGGGATGTGTATCCGAAAGGGCCCTATAAAAGCGAATACGGGGTGCAAAGAGGCTCTGTTATGGATATGGTGATCTATCCCGGCGATCCGCTCACGCCGGGCGTAGGTGCGACGGAAAATGCGAAAAGGCTGGAACGCGCTGAAGCTACCAATTTGTTGAAGATCCCCGTATTACCGATCAGCTATCACGATGCAGCGCCTTTACTGGCAGCATTGGAGGGCCCTGTAGCGCCTGAGAATTGGAGAGGCGCCCTGCCGTTTACCTATCATATCGGGCCGGGCAAGACCAAAGTGCACCTGAAACTGGAATTTGACTGGAAGATGGTGCCTGCTTATAACGTCATTGCCTTTATGAAAGGAAGTCAGCTGCCTGACCAGTGGGTCATCAGAGGTAACCACCATGATGCCTGGGTGTATGGCGCTGCTGACCCTGTCAGCGGACTGGCTGCGCTGCTGGAAGAGGCCAAAGCCATCGGTATACTGGCGAAGAAAGGTTATAAGCCAAAAAGGACACTGGTGTATGCTGCCTGGGATGGTGAGGAGCCCGGATTGCTGGGTTCTACGGAATGGGTGGAAACACATGCGGCTGAACTACAACAAAAAGCAGTGGCTTATATCAATTCAGATGGCAATAGCCGTGGGTTCCTTGGTATAGGTGGTTCACATGCACTGGAACCGTTTGCGGGGGAAATTGCCAAGGGCATTACCGATCCGCAGACCAAAGTATCTGTCTTCGAAAGAAAGCAGGCGGCCGATATCGTATCTGCGGCGACTATAAAAGCTAAAAAGGACTTGCTGGCAAAGAAAGACATGACTATCAGCGCGCTGGGTTCAGGTTCGGACTATTCTTCGTTCCTGCAACACCTTGGCATTCCTTCCCTGAACGTCGGTTTTGGTGGGGAAGGCGCTGGCGGGGAATATCATTCCATCTACGACACATACGAGAACTATTCCCGTTTTAAAGATCCCGGTTTTGAATATGGGGTAGCATTGTCCAAGTTTGGCGGTCATGCGGCCCTGCGACTGGCAGATGCTGATGTATTGCCATTTGACTTCCGCAGTCTTTCCAAAACTATCAACGGATATACGACGGAACTGATCTCACTGGCAGAGCAGATGAGGGAATCTACCGCCGTGGAGAACCAGATCATCAACAATAATGCTTATCAGCTGGCAGGTGATGCCAGTAAGCCTATCAAGGCCCCGGGTGTAAAATCGGAGGTGCCGTATCTTGATTTCGCTAAACTGCAGAATGCAGTGGTAGCTTTGGATAAGGCTACGCAGCAATTGCAGGAGGCGAGAACAAAAACGCCCCTTCCTGCTGCAAAAGCAGATAGTTTGAATAAGACGCTTTATCAGGCGGAACAGCAACTGCTGTATGATAAAGGGTTGCCGAACAGGGCGTGGTATAAGCATACAGTGTATGCTCCCGGATTTTATACGGGTTATGGCGTGAAGACATTACCAGGTATCCGTGAGGCGATCGAGCAGAGGAGATGGCAGGAAGCGGACGAGCAGATCGCTATTGCGGCGGCGGCTGTGAACCGCTTGGCGGCGTATCTGCAACAGGCTAAATAGCTTTGGTCTTGGGCGTTGCTGCTAATTTACGCTAAGTAGCTTCGGTTTCAGTACCTGGCTGTTGTTGATTATTCACGCTAAGTAGCTTCAGTTTCAGTACCTGGATGTTGTTAATTATTCACGCTAAGTAGCTTCGGTTTCAGTATGGGATGTCGGTCGGCGCCTCTCTGGAATGCTATTGGGCGTTGTCAAGCGAATAGAAGCTGGGATATCGATCTGACTGCACCGGTCGTATCGCCGGAGAGCCGAAGGCCCGCCATTCCCATCTGAAACCGGTGCTACTTATGCGGGTCCTGCTGGAATATTTGCCTCCGGGAATAATGGAGGGAAAATTTCCTCCTGCAGACTATTGTAAAGCTTTCGGTGGTGAGACATTGTAAAGCTTATTTGGCACACCTGTAAAGTGCACAGTGAAATTATACTCATTTGTAAAGTCAATTCTGAACGTGTAAATAAAACTGTAAAGTTTTGTATACTGAGACACTTAATGCTGTATGCTTTTTTGTTCGATTGACATTCCCTACCAATGGCTTACCAATCCGGTACCAACGGTGTACCAATAGCTTTAACTTATGTTCATCCTACGTCTTGAACGTAAGATGAACATAAGATGAGGCCATTGGTACACCGTTGGTACCGGATTGGTACCGGAGTGGATCAAGTGCCTTTCATGTACTTGAGATATAGTCGATGTTCGGTCAACCCAGGCTCATCCTCCCTTAATCTTCCGTTCCGGAACGGAAGATTAAGGGAGGATGAGCCTGGGTTGACGCCAGGTTGACCGAATCTTACCCCTGTTTTTTGACTGAGACATGCTTATGAATCACTGGTTTTAGTATCGCTTTGATACCGCTTTGATACCGCTAATCCTACGTTAATCCTACGTTCATGAACGTAAGATTAACGTAGGATTAGCGGTATCAAAGCGGTATCAAGACGGGATCAGGTTGCCCAATGAAAAACCGGATTGCGTTTAACTGGTTATTTAGGCGCAACTCTTTTAAGTAATTGGAAATAAATAAATTGTGGAGGATTTGGCGACTCAGAAATGCGTATTTTCCGCATGACTTTTCTACTTAGCTTTGTGATGTAATCTAAAAAGCCGGCAAATTCTTATCACTGCCGTTTGTATTTATCCGGTATGCTTTAGAAAAATCTGCGCCATCTGCGCGTCTGAATAAATATCGTGTTTCGTTACTGAGGCGGCGGCTTAGCAGCTCCTGTACTACTAAGCGGAATACGGGAAAGAGATCATAGTAAGTTCAAGCGGCTGTTGAGTGCTGCACGATAAGCATCTGCTACGGGGACAGAATTTTTTGCTATCACGATCGCCCCATCCTGGATAGCGTCGATCTTGTCCAGGGCAACAATGTAAGAGCGGTGTACACGCATGAACTTTGTATCCGGCAACCTTTCTTCTATGGCTTTGAGGGTAGAATGAACTGCATGGAATTTCTGAGGGGTATGGAGTTTGACATAGTCGCCCATTGCTTCCAGGTAAAGGATGTCATCCAGCTTAATGCGCTTCAGCATACCGCTGTCCCTGATAAAGACAAACTCGTTGTCGGTATCGTGCAATTCACGGGAAGTGGCCTGTTGCACCTCTTTAGCTCTTTCAATGGCCTGCAGAAAACGGGCAGGAGTGACAGGTTTGATGAGATAATCTGCTACATGCAGTTCAAAGGCCTCTACTGCATAGTCTTTCTTGGCAGTGGTAAAGATAATAATAGGGCCCTTTTTCCCGATATTACGTGTCAGTTCGATACCATTCATACCGGGCATTTCAATGTCCAGGAGCAACAGATCGATCTTCTCCTTCTGCAGGATGTTGTAAGCTTCTAATGCGCTGGCGCATTCACCAGCTACACGCAGCTGATCTACATGACTGGCGAGTTGTTTCATTGCGGTGCGCGCCAGTTTATTGTCGTCGATTATCAGGCAGTTCATACTGCAAATATACGCAAGCGCTGTACCGCGACGCAGAAACCGACATTATAATTCGCTTAAAACCTGCGGGCGGACAATGTATTATAAATTTGTTTAAATATCTTGCACGGGTATAAATGGGTCTCGACTTGAAACAGCTCAAAAGGCTTTTACTCTATATTTCATGCGTCTTATTCCTGCCGTTGCTGCAGGAAGGGATTCCATTTATTTCTTCCGGATCACAGACTGCCATACATGCGGATGATCATGATGTCGTAACTCATTCATCTAATGACCAGGTCAGGGGATCGAATGATGTTTCGTTTTCGGATACTTTTAGTTTTAAAAGCAGTGTCCGGAGATATAAGCACCGTACCAGGGCATTGAACGATTATCATGAGTTATGCCTGTTTGTGCCCAGTATCCGTATTAAAACGTGCTTCGTTTATATACCGGTTGTTTACCGCGGATACAAAAATTCCTATATCAGTGTCGCAGTTACACTCAGCGACTGGCGCGGGCCTCCTGTAGCCTGATTTCTCTACTCTTTTTCATTCATCTTATTTAATGCCGTATACACCCGTTTACGGTAACTCAACATCTGTAGTTATGAATAAAAAAATTGCTGCAGGGTTGTGGGTGATAGTATTATGCCTGGTTGGCTGCATATCGCGTGATGCGTGTGCACAGTCGGGCGGAGGGGACTTGTCCCTGCAACAGGCTATTACCCTGACCCTTCAACATTATCCATCATTAAAAGCAAAGCAGACATTATCGCGGGCCGGTGTTGCCCATACAACAGATATCAGTCATAACTGGTGGCCTTCCGTAAAGCTGGTTGAAGAAGCGACTGTTGGTACAGATAATGGCATCTATGGCTCTTATTTTCCCTTGAGCACGATCCCTTCCACATCGGGCGGCATCCGCGGGGCCAACCGTAGCGACGTTATGAGTGGCAATATTGCGCTGGCGCAGGTGCAATGGGAGGTGTACAATTTCGGCGCTTACCGTACACAAAAAGAAGAAGCGGTCCAGCAGCAGAAGGTGTTGAACCTCGATGCAGATATTACCGCCAATGATCTGATGGTGGCGGTAGTACGCGACTATCTGGGCTTATTGCAATACCGTTCACTGATGAAAATCCAGGCAGACAATATAGCCCGTACCCGATCTGTACAAAGGGCGGTGACGGCAATTGTACTTCACGGTCTGAAGCCGGGTGTAGACAGCTCGATAGCAGCGGCCGAACTATCCAAAGCAAGACTGAACTACCTCGATATACAAAACAGTTATAACAGCGTGCGCCTGCACCTCGGTATTCTAACAGGACTTGATACCAGCGCTATTCAGCCGGATACGCTTTATAACAACGGATTGCTGGCGTTGCTGACAGGATTGAACGATACGGCAACAGTAGCGAAATCGCATCCTGTATTGTTGTATTATAATGGGCTGTTGTTGCAACAGCAGAAGCATGAGCAGGTCATCCGCAGAGCTGCATTGCCCAAAATATCCGTGCTGGCTTCCGGATGGATGCGCGGTTCCAGCGGTCAGTTCAACGATATCTATAATAAGAACCTGTGGAGTGGGTTGGGATACAGTCGTTATAACTATCTGGCTGGACTGGCGTTTACCTACAATCTTGCCGATATCGGGCACACGCGTGATAAAGTGAGGGAGCAACATCTGCATACCAAAGCCGCTGCCGAACAGCTGGAGACGACACAAATTGTGTTGGATAACCAGTTGCAACAGGCCCGGCTGAATATCAGTACTTCACTCGATAAGCTGCAGGAAATGCCAGCGCAGCTGAATGCAGCGAGAGCTGCTGCCCTGCAGAAAATGGCATTGTACAAAGGGGGACTGACCAACATCATCGAGGTGACCAATGCCTTGTACCTGCTGAACAGGGCCGAGACAGATCTGATACAGACGCAAAATGCGGCATGGCAGGCGCTTTTCACCCAGGCATTCACCGCTAACAATATTCAGGAACTGGTGCAGCAGCTGGAGGCTGCCCGCAGGCAGTAATAGCAAAAAAATATCATTATGTCATTAGTCACAAGCGCACTGAAAAAGCCGTTGTCGGTGGTAGTACTTACCCTCGGCATGTTCCTGTTTTCAGTATTGGCTGTCATGAATATTCCGATAGACATCTTTCCCAAACTGAACCTGCCGACTATTTACGTCATAGAGCCCTATGGCGGTATGTCCCCGCAGCAAATGGAAGGATTCTTCGCTACCCGTTTACAGGACCAGTTCCTGTATGTGAACGGCATTAAAAACATCAGCAGCAAGAACATACAGGGGCTTACCATGATCAAGCTCTCTTTTTATGAAAATACGAATATGGCGGAGGCTTCGGCGCAGGTAGCCCTGCAGGTGAACAGAGCTATGAAGTTCTTTCCTCCGGGCGCATTGCCACCACAGGTGGTACGTTATGATGCCTCTTCATTGCCGGTGGGACAGCTGGTGTTCAGTTGTCCGAACCGTTCCCTGAAAGACATCTATGACCTGGCGAATACCCGTGTGAGGCCCATGTTCGGTTCTGTACCCGGACTGTCGGCGCCGCCGCCTTTTGGCGCGAACTCACGTTCAGTGATCGTGAATGTGGACCCTGACCGTTTGCGCAGTTACAACATGAGTGCCGATGAAGTGGTGGAGGCGATAGCTAAAAACAATGTGATGACGCCTTCAGGCAACATCCGTATCAATAATACGATGTATGTGACCACCATCAACTCGCTGGAGAAAGAAGTGAAAGATTTCGGGGATATTCCCATCACTACAAATGGCAATGCTACTGTGTTTATCAGGGATGTGGCGCGTGTGTCGGATGCGGCAGACATCACGGTAGATTATGCGCTGGTGAATGGGCGGCGATCAGTTTACATCCCTGTAGTAAAAACTGCGGATGCTTCCACCTGGGATGTAGTAAAAGAACTGAAGGCAAGATTGCCCGAGATGCAGAGCCTTCTACCGGAAGATGTGAAAGTGACCTATGAGTTTGACCAGTCCGTGTTTGTGATCAATGCAGTAAAAAGTCTGATGACGGAAGGCTTGCTGGGTGCTTTACTCACAGGGTTGATGGTGTTGTTGTTCCTGAGGGATCTCCGGAGTTGCCTGGTGGTGGTGATCACCATCCCCATCGCCATTCTGGCGGCGGTATTCGGATTAAAGCTGGCAGGGCAGACCATCAACCTGATGACATTGAGCGGGCTGGCACTGGCTATCGGGGTACTGGTAGATCAGGCTACGGTAACGATAGAGAATATTCACCAGCATCTTGAAATGGGAAAATCGAAGCGGCAGGCTATTTATGAAGCGAGTGAGGAGATCGCGTTTCCCTTACTGCTGATATTGTTGTGTATACTGGCGGTGTTTGCGCCTTCATTTATCATGACAGGTGTGCCGAAGGCGATGTTCCTGCCATTGTCCCTGTCTATCGGCTTTGCGATGATCGCGTCCTACTTCGCCGCGCAGTCGCTGGTACCCGTGCTGGCCAACTGGTGGCTGAAGGAAGGCAAGTTCAATCACGGGCTGGCATTGGATGATGAAGAAGTCGGACAGGTGCGGCATGATCAGGTCCATCATGGAAAGAAGAGTGGATTTGAGCGCTTCAAAGACCGTTTTGTATCGCTACTAGAATGGCTGGGCAAACGATCGCGCCTGGTGATAGGCGTGTACGTAATACTGGCGTTCAGCATTGCGGGAACCGCCTTTGTGATGATCGGGAAGGACCTGATGCCACATGTCAATACCGGGCAGTTTCAGCTGAGATTGAAAGAACCCGATGGGACAAGGTTGGAAAGAACAGAGGAGAAGGTACACCAGGTGCTGGCACTGATCGACAGTACGGTGAATGGGAATGTGGCGATCAGTTCCGGATATGTGGGACTGGTACCGAGCAGTTATGGTACGAGTAACCTGTACGTGTTTAATGCAGGCACGCATGAAGCCGTATTACAGGTCAATCTGAACGAGGATTACAAAGTTGACATAGAAGAGCTCAAAGATGAGTTACGCGCCCGTATTAAGGCTAAAATGCCCGAAATGCGTGTAAGCTTTGAACCGGTAGACATGACAGAAAAGATCATGGCACAGGGGGCCGCTACTCCTATTGAGGTAAGGGTGGCCGGAAAGGACATGAAGCAGATAGCCGGTTATGCGGGGGAGTTGGTCGATAAACTGAAGGACGTGGATTTTCTGCGGGATGTGCAGATTGCGCAGCCGCTGCATTACCCGGTGATCAACATCAATATAGACCGATTTAAGGTAGCGCAGATGGGGCTGAATATGTACCAGGTGGCCCGTTCGGTGACGGCATCGACATCTTCCAGCCGGTTTACCGAGAAGAATCAATGGCTGGATGAGAAGGTGGCTTATACTTACCAGGTGCAGGTACAGGTGCCGGAATATATCATGCAGACCATTAATGACCTGAAAGAGATACCGCTGGTGAAAGGCCAGCCAAGGCCTGTATTGGGAGATGTGGCCACATTCTCCAATGGCGAGATGCCGGGAGAATTTGACAGGGCAGGAACAAGGCGTTTTGTGACAGTCAGCGCCAATATTAAACACAAGGACCTGGGTGCGGCAACAAAGGCAGTGCAAACGGCCATCGATGAAATGGGAGAGCCGCCGAGAGGGTTGAAAGTGGAGCTGAAGGGAAGTTCAAGCCTGCTGGTGGATACGCTATCCAGTTTGCAGAATGGTCTGATGCTGGCTGTTGTGGTGATCTTTTTGCTGCTGGCGGCCAACTACCAGTCGTTCAGGTTGAGCTTTGTGGTGCTGGTAACAGTGCCTGCAGTAATAGCAGGAGCCTTGATCATGTTGCTGCTGACGGGTGCAACACTGAATCTGCAGTCATACATGGGCATGATCATGTCCACAGGGGTATCTGTGGCGAATGCGATCCTGATAGTGACGAATGCGGAGAAGCTACGGCTGGAATACCGCGATGCTTATAGGGCTGCCATCACCAGCGCCGGTATCCGTCTGCGGCCTATCCTGATGACCAGTCTGGCGATGATCGCGGGTATGATACCAATGGCAACCGGCTTAGGCGAATCAGGCGATCAGACGGCGCCATTAGGCCGGGCGGTGATAGGAGGCTTGATCGCGTCGACACTGGCGGCCCTGCTCATCCTGCCACTGGTATATGCTGCGATGCAGCGGAAAGCATCTTATGACGATCCGTCACTGATGCCAAAAAAAAATCAAAGGAACCTAAAATAGCGACTACTCATGTACACGTATAAGTATCTGTTCTCTATAACTCTGCTGGCAATCATATTCAGCGCCTGTTCTGAAAAGGCCCATCAAAAGAGAGACGCTGCTAAAAGTGCTAAGGACAAAAAATATGAACTGGCAACAGTTGTTCACGAACCACTTTCGTCTGATATACAATTGCCTGCTGTATTAGAGGCCTATCAGCGGGTAAGTATTTATCCACGCGTGAATGGTTTTGTAAAAGGTGTGATGGTAGACAGGGGCAGCGTGGTCCACAAAGGGGAGGTGCTGATCACGCTGGATGCGCCGGAGATCATTCAGCAGTATTTTGCTGCACAGTCGAAGTACCTGCAGGCGAGGGCAGTGTTTGCGGCATCTAAAGACAACTACGAACGTACCCTGGCGGTCAGCGAGACGCCGGGCACTATATCCGCCCATGATATAGAAGTGGCCAACGCCCGTATGGAGGCAGACAGCGCCATTATGAACAGCGAGCTGGCAAATTTCCGGGCGCTGGAGGCTACCAGGAGTTATCTGACAGTCACAGCGCCTTTTGACGGTGTGATCACCGAGCGCAACGTGCATCCCGGGGCCCTGGTAGGACCAGGAACGAAACTCGATGGCGGCGCTATGCTTATGCTGGAACAGGAAGACCGCCTGCGCCTGGTAGTGCAGGTACCTGAAGTATATAGCGCGCAGCTGTCGGCGGCAAGGCAGGTATCTTTTCACGTGAACGCCTTGCCAGGGAAAGTATTTGCTGGTGCCATCAGCCGTCAGGCAGGTTCACTGAATGACCGTTACAGGTCAGAGGCTGTGGAAGTGGATGTACAGAATACACAACATCTGTTAAAACCAGGCATGTATGCGGAGATCACTATCCCCGTTACCGGTTCGGTGCAGGCGATGGTGGTACCTGGTAGTGCCATAGTCACTTCCACAGAAAAGAAGTATGTAGTGGCAGTGAGGGATGGTCATACTCATTGGGTGGATGTGCAGGAGGGGAATCACCACAGCGATTCATCGGAAGTGTTTGGCAGCCTGATGCCGGGCGATAAGGTGATTGTGCATGCGAATGATGAGATCAAGGAAGGGATCAGGATTGATTAGATGGCAATGCGAGTATCTCAGGCATTGCGCGGAAAGCAGGGATAAGATACAATTCGAATAGAAACATGTTTCTCATGGCGGGATAACCCGGAAATGGAGGGTACAACCAGTATGGCGCGTTTCATTTCGGACGGCAATAAACCGGGAAACAAAACACCAATCAACCCCGTTAGGGGTTGTGTGTTTGTAGCGCGGGGTTTTCAACCCCGGGGATGAACGGGTTTAACCCCTGGAATGAAACCCCGGGGATGAACGGATTTAACCCCGGAATGAAACCCCGGGGATGAACGGGTTCAAGACGGGAATATAAATCGAATTGAAATGGCGTATGAACGTCCCGGCATTGGGAGACGAAGGATGAATAAATGGCAAGCTGGAATAAAAAAGAAGGCGTCTCGAACCAAAACGAGGCGCTTTCTTATTATTTACGCAGTGTATGCCCCGCGTAATATGGCAGGCAGCAGGTTGAAGCAAAAGGGGAGCCTCTTTGGTTCTAAGGCCCCCCTTGAGTTTTATTATTTAGCGCAAGATAAAGTCAGTTTCCGCACACCAACTCTTTGGAATTATTTCCCCGGCAGCATTTTTGTATTTCATTGGATAAACATATTGATATGACGATCAAGAAATCCATCAATGAAAGGCGGGCGATCAAACAGGTGAAACGTAAGAACGCCGGCGCTACAGATCTTGCCAAGGCTGCTCCGAAGAAGGAGTTCAATGACGATAAGAACAGTACGCTGGAAGGTTATGATGAAAATGAGTATGACGCCAAAGACAAAGCAGACGAAAAGCGCCGTAAAGCTTAGACGGTCCAGCCGTAAGGGACGTACTCATTCTCAAAGCTGCCATCATCGTAGAGGTTGACCATAGCATAACCGTTGTCGGTACGGTACCTGGTGCCTTTCCACCAGTTGCCACTTACAGCCCCGTTACTGATGTAGGTAACGCCATTGTACATTACCTGTTCGTATAGGTGAATGTGGCCGCTCATACACAATTTGACGTTCGGATGCTTATCGAACAAAGCTACCAGACGGGCAGCGTCTGTATGCATGGAACCAAGGCCCAGCTGATAACCAGTGTCTTCCTTGAATTTATTATCTACCACTACCGTTGCTGCCGATACAATTGGCACATGGGAGAATATGATAACGGGCAGTTTTGTATTGGCCCCAAGGTCTTTTTCCAGCCAGTCGAATTGTTCATCATCTAGTTTGCAGGTATACCAGATGCCGTCATTTTTAGGCTGGATGCTGTCCAGTACGATGAAGTGCCAGCCGGCTTTATCGAAGCTGCGGTAAGGCTTTTCCAGGCGCATCATTTCCAGCGCATATTTCTTACCGTAAAGCGGATCGGAGGTTTGTCCGGCGCCCCAGCAGTCGTGGTTACCAATACAATATTCCAGGGGCAGGCTGTTATCGCTTTTCATCAGATTGTGCCAGAGATTCCACTGTACTTCCACGCGGTCTTTGGGTTGCTTCAGTGCATCCATGATACAATCGCCCGTATTCATGATGAACGCAGGCGCGTCTTTCTGCGCCTGGATGTGATGCAGGCATTTGGCCAGTCCTTCGGGCGCTTTCATTTCGGGTTCCAGGTGTACGTCTGTCAGATGAGCAAAACGCAATACCTTTTTTTTAGGTTTGATGATACTGTCTGTAACGCTGGCAAGCGCCCGGGTGCCTGGGAGTACACCGATCAGTGCGCCAAGACCCAGGTTTTTCAATAAGGAACGACGATCCATATAATGTGATTTTGAGTGGTACAAACTTATAGGCTGGCGTCCGGAGATGCCAGGAACGGATAGCTTATTAATATAAAAATAATATATCCTCCTGCTTGTTGATAAAATATTGAAAATAAGCGGGAAGTCTCATTTTGAAAGACGCGTCAGGCGGGATCAGGAAGGTACTGGTATTTCTACAAACCCTCATCCAGCAATCTACATATACTATCGGCTATTCTCGTTGCATCATCGTAATTGCGTACAGGCCTGGCCAATTCGTCCAACAAATAAGCTGGCAGGAGTCTTCGTTCTTTTATCTCAGCATGCGCCTTAGCAGCGTCTCCGCCTGTCGCCGCAATGGGGATGACCGGTACATTGGCTTCCTGTGCTCTCAAATAAGATGTAAAGGTGCCACCTTGTCCACCGATCATGATCACAGCATAGGCCTGTGATAAGGTCGCTTCATACCATAACGTTTCGTTGGCAACCCTATTTATCAGTCCCCCTGGATAAGTGGGTTCCTGTTGCTCAAGTACGACCTGTCTGAGATATCCTTCGTCCAGGATTTTATCTTCTGCAAGCTGAGTAGCATAGGCCTCCGCAGCTACAGCATCTACGCCAGGCCATCCGCCGGTGATAATGCCATAAGCGGATTTGGCAAGTTCCCTGGCCAGGGCATTGCTTACCATCCATTCGGGTTGGGAGAGGCGGTCTTTACCCGTGCCGACGATGAGCAGCCATTGTTGTTTGAAGGTGATCTTGCTGAATTGCTGAAGAGATGGAGCAAGATGAGCGATGACAGGATCGTCCCCACTGGTATTTCGCATCGTGATTTCAGGATACTGCCTTATGCCATCGACTTCCAGTCGTTTGTGCAGATAGTTCGTAAAGGAACTAACCGTAATGGTATTATTGTCCAGTATTGCTTCTCCTTCAAGTCCATCCAACATGATGCTGTTCTTTTCGGCATCTGTATTGTCATGCCGATTCAGCTGAACTTTAAAGAAACAAGACGGAGATGTAGCTGCGGTTGGGTAGGCGAATGTAGACCTCTTCGGAGACTTCAGAACAGCGTCAATGGGCAGATATTCCGCAAAAGCATTTACCTGGTCAAAGTTTGCATGGGACAAGGCTTCGATACACTCAGTGATATTAATCACAGCATAAGGGTTACGTTCCGCCCAGGAGGAAAGGCAAAATAAGAAATCTCCACCATCCTTTATGGCATAGCCACACACATATATGTACAATACCCGCTTTTTCTCCGCCTTAGCCCCTTCACTCACTATCCGAAGAATTGTTTTTTCTATATCATCCTTGTGCACCCTTATGTCCGATCCGGATATAAACATATAACGGTTGTTGTCAGCAACCGTATATTTCAGTGTGCCGGATGACCAGTTGGAAAATCTCCACGCGTTCTGCACGCCCGACGCGAGTCCGGGAAGATTTTCATAGTGAGTGATACCAATGCATAGCGCATACGTTTCGTACCCTTCCTCCACAGGGTTTAAATACCTGACTAATGGTTCGGTAATCGCCTGCAGTTCCCCGATTAGTTTCGTAATATCCTCCCCTGATACTACTGGTTTTTTATCGGCTGGCAATACAGGATAGGATTTATAAACCGATGGATCAGCGCTTTCATCTTCCAGAATAAAATAAACCGGAATCTGCATGGCTTCAGCAATAGCTAACAGCTTTTCTATGTTATACTGCGGCTCGGGGCCAAGCATTGACTGTCGCTGGGCAATGAAAATAACATCTGGGAACCGGTTATGAACAGAGAATGACTTGTCAATCGCTGACCACGTGTTCAAGTGCTCGAATTCAACCCTTTTCTCGTGCAATGCAAATTTTACCTGGTTATAAAAGGTAAATACGTTCGGTTCTGTTTTGGAATAATACAAACATTGCAAGGTATCCCTTGTCTGGAGATAGTCGTAATTCTTTGGATCTCTGGAACTGGTTTTGGGAGCCTCAGTTGTTTTAGATAAAAAGATATTGTTCCAGACGTAATGCGGTACTATGAACAACGGCGTTTGCCATGCATTACCATTATGCGCGAAAGCTAAAAAACTGTTAAGTACCGATTGATACAGGGCGATATAGCTTATATGCGGCTGTTTGCTAAGACATTGGGTTAGCGCTTCGGTAAGCATGCCACCTATGCCTGCCAGTTCATAACACATTTCCTCCAGGTGTGTGGCCATGAGGGAGATATGCTTTGGATTGTTCTCATCCAGCCAGTGCCTGCTGCCGCCATGAGTGTCGAGTATTAGTATAATCGTTGGATTGTCAGGCGCAGCTTTGACGATCTCCATAAATTCGAAGTCGGTCAGGATACCATTTTGCGCCGGAGTGGTATATTCGGATGTGCGATCCAGATCGTGAAAGAAAAGAGCAGATTCTGTCTGCTGATTGCTTGAGTGACCACTAAAGTAAAACAGAACAGTGTCTTCACTTGTTGCAGTTGACAGTCTTTCAAGGAAGGAGTTGACTACATTACCTCTTGTAGCTTCATTGTCAGTGATCAGTGTCGCATTTTTGGATTTAAGTAATTGTGTGCTTACGAGTGTGTGCAGCATTTTTTGGGCATCGCTTACTGACTCGTGGAGATTATACTGTTTGTCCATGTAGTTGTCGATGCCTACGAATATGCCGTAGGTGTTGCCCTGACTGCGGCCACCCTGGAGCTCTTCCTCACCAATCATCTCCCTGAGATCCCTGAACGCAGCTTTCATAAATTCACCTGGTCCTTCCTTTTCAAGATATTCTGACAATATCATGCCGGACAGTAGTACATTTTCTTCTGGCACTCCGAGTTCCAACCATGGGCTCTCTTCTTCGACGAAAAAATATAATAATATCCTTCGCGTGCGGCAGATATTCATTATTGCCTTTAGCCTGAGAAGATTTAGCCCGGACAACACTTCCGCTGTAAGGCCGACAAATAGGATATGTGTGTCAAACAGTCGCTTGACTATCTGTAAAACATTCTGCCCCTGCTTGTTTTCCTCTTCGTCGAAAAAATCTGTCCATAAGGCGGTATGCGAAGAAATACCTGCCGGTACCTCCATATCAAGTCCATAACTCTTTTGAAACAGCCACAGGCAATTCGCTTCTCTGTTTTGTTGATGTAGAAGGACGATTCGAAAGAGCGCCAATGTCTTTTCTCTGCCTTCGTCCCTGACACCCTCCTCGATTATTTCATCTAATTCCGCCTGCCTGTTTTCTACATCTGATTCGCGGCCCATATCGCTGACCATTTTTTTAGCTTCTTCTTCGGGCTGATATATTCGTTTAGAGAATAGTTGCTGGTTCAAATCGAGCTTTCCTGGTATGAGATGGGGTATACTGAAGATGCCGGCATGCGATGTTGTTCTGACAAATTCTTCTAACAGATTATTATAGAACTGCGCATATGTAATATCTCTTACTGATCTGTTCAGCACTTTTTCAAACGTACTAAGCGAACGCTCCAGGTGCCCCTTTCCAGTCGTAATCAAAGTGAATGTCTGGTATTTCTGCTCATACCATTCGTTGCTGATATTTTCGCCTTCAAGAATAACAATAATATCTGGCGTGTTGTCGGGGAATCTTTTTACTATGAGATCATTTAGTTCCTGCGGAGTGATCATCAAATTATCTATTTCCTGTTGTGTGATGCCTGATTTCGGGATCTCACTTACTTCATGTAAATACACCCAATTGATGAGAATGATAATTATATCATCTTTTTTCGATTCGGATAATAGTATCTCAATCTGGCTACGAATATTAGCTATTTCAGGGTTTATTAATAAAAATAGATTTTCCTTCCGTATATATTGTTTTTCAATGAGGAGCGTTGCCAGCTGTTCTGACAGATGGACCCTACTGGGTGAGAATGCGGCAATGAGGCCGTGTACTGTACGCTCCTGATCTATCCCTACTTCCGCCGCTGAATGATCCTTTTTTACTATCTTCTTCAACCTGTTACTTAAGGTCGGGGGCAAATTTATTTTAACAGGTGTTCTGCCAGCCACTACCTCATCAGTAAGCACAATACGTTTGGATGTAACAGTACCTGGTTCTGCCTGTGCCACATCAGGTTTATTCAACGCCTTTTGCATTAAGCCGGAAAATTCCTTGTTATCTTTTTCGAGTGCCGCTATCAGATTAACGATACCCAATCCGCGGCTGGTATTTTTCTTTTGCAGTTCCTGCGCAAGGGAACCAAGTATCTGTTCAGCAGCGGCTTTTTCATCTACCTCCATAATCGCTGTCCATTGCTGGGCATCGTAATAGTTTCTCCAGGCACTTCCCTGCGTATTCTGTCGGGAGTATTGGTACAGGAATGCGGCCAGTTCTTCTTTTACGAACTGCTTACCCCTGTTTGCCCGCAGGTCTTCGAGTAGACATCGCCTGACATCGGCATCCATCTCAAACAGCTCCGGGCCGGTCTGTCGGAACAGGTTGCTCTGGATGCAATCGTTTACTGCCAGCGCATCTATCTTACAGGCAATACCATTCCTGATAAATGTGCCAAAGTTGGCCCATATCTGGTATAAGAGATGTACGGTCATGGCAACAGGAAAGGCCGCCAGCTGCATCAGTTCAACATGATCGCCGTTAGGGTAAAGTGCGGCATAGCGGTTGATGAACGACTGAATCGTTTCCCTGGCTTCCTTATGACCGTTGTTGTTGCTCATTGACCAATATTTGAAATGCCTTTTGTTTTAAAGAACTGGATGATGTTGCCCATATGATCGCTGTTGTCATTGCCCGGCTCAAACATTTTCACATAACTGCTGATCTTTTCAGCGGATGTGCCTTTCCATCTTTGCTCAGGGAGCGGGTTCAACCAGGCAATGCGGTGCGATCGTAGTTGATATAACATTCTGAAAACCTTTCTCACCCTGTCTTCACTGTAGTATCCTCTTGCCGCTCCGGCATCACTGATAATTAAAATGTTCCTGGACGGACTGTTAATAAGCTTCCGGAGTTTTACACTTCTTGTATGTTCGGGATTAGTAAATAAATATTCCGAAGGATAGTTACGGAAATAGAAAACGTCTCCTTCATTCTTTATGTTACCAGTGGTCGCACTTTCTACGACAGCATCGGCCAGGTCTTTGAATGCAATCATAGACCCTTCATGATCTATCAATAGCGTCCAGCGGGTCACAAAGCCATCTTCTTCTGTTAGTTTCCATTCATTGAAATAACCCTTCCGGGCCACTTCTTCTACTGTGGCAGGAATGTCTACCGTCGGACGACCAGTGCCCGGTACTTTGTAACGCAGGGAGCGGATAGTCTGCTCAATGAAGCGCCGGCTAACAGGCAGGTAACGGTTGTCGAAAGTGTAGTTCTTTTTGCGAAAGAGATGGTTGTAGTTACGATCAGTCGTAGCAGCGGCTGTATCATCTTCCACCTCACTGATATAAAAATTTAACTCGCCGGTTTCTTCTGCTATTACGGTTTCAGTTGTTTTCTGTGATTCCTGGTTACTGCCGGTATCATCTTTCCCGGTTTCTGTTATAGGGGCTTTTGCTTCTTTTTCGCTATTAGTGGTCTTCGTTTCTTCCGTTCTCGCGGCCTTCGTATCATGGGAAACGGCGATATCCTGTTGTGCATAAATACCCAGATGCCTGTCAAGTATTTCCTCGAGTACCTGTTCATTCAGCACATTGCTCTTCAGGTGGAAAGGCTTCAGCCAGAGCTTTTTACAAAGGAATAGCAACTCTTCCCTTGAGTTAAGCCCATAACCATTCTTCAGCGTATCAATCAGCAAAAGATAGGAGGAAAGGTCCACACCTTTATGTGGCATACCTTTCTCTATCCTCATTATTTCGAGGAAAGCATTTTGCAAGGGGAACGTTATATCTGGTTGATTGCTCATAGCGGTATTTGTGCCTCAGTGGACAGCGGTTGTTCCATTGTTTTGAAGTTGAACAGGGCAGTGGTGGTTTTAAACAACACGTTCCCAAACGGTACAGGTACCTGGTTGTTTTCATCAGCCTTGTCATTCAGCCAATCCTGTAATGCAAGATCGTCGGCCAATGTAGCGGGTCCCTTCTTCGGATCGCTACAGGCTTTAAGAATAGCGAACCAGTCGATGAATTCACTGGTGTTGATAGCCTTCCGGTACAAGCTGGACTCAGTATTCATACCCTTGCGCAGGGCTACAAAGGTCATAACAGCCTTTTCGATCAATCCATCTGTTTTTTCCGGTGTTTCATAGAACCGCGCCTTCAATATCCTTTCCAGCCATTCCTTTGTTTCCGGTGTTTCGAGTTTGCGCGCAGAGAACATGTCGATGTAATGAAATACACAACGGCGGAGGAAGGCATCGCTGAGGTCCTTCTCGCCATTGCTGGTGATGACAATAAATGGTTTATGTTCAAAAGTGGGTGACTCATTGGTTTCCGGGATATAGAAGCTGTTCCTTTCCAGTTCGTTCAACAGGTCATTGCTGAAATCAATGTCGGCTTTATCTATTTCATCGATCAGCAGGACGGCCTTTCTGCCATCTTCACTGTTCCTCATGGCTTCTGCCATGGGCCCCCAGGACCGGTACCGGTCTTTGTTCCTCATGTTGGTGTTCTTATTCCTGAAATTGGCGTCTCTGAGCCGTAAAAGGTGATCATATTCATACAATCCTTCCCTGGCTTTGGAGGTAGATTTTACATTCCATTCAAAGTATTTCTGCTGGTTGTATAGCTCTCCCTTATACCATTCATACGCTACCGCTTTAGCCAGCAGTGATTTACCGCAGCCTGGTTCTCCCATCAGGAGAAGAGGGCGGTTCAGGAACAATGCCAGGTTCACTGCTTTACACAGCTCTTCATCTGCGAAGTAGGGAAAGATGGTTTCCTTTCCATCTCCTTTTTGTACGACGGTTGTTCTGTTCAATTGTTCGCTTAAATATGATGGGTGAGCCATATCCTTAGCATTTTGTATTTAGTGAATTGGAAAATTGATTTTAGTTGATCTGGAAGCGCGTAATAAACGGCACTTCAAAATTGACCTTACTCTTGAGTATCTTCAATATCTGTCTGATGGTGCCATTGCTTTGCTGAAAGATTTCTTTGGCCAACGTGGCATTCAGTCCTATTCTGCCCAACTGGGGCTGTGATTCAAGCCATCTTTCAAGGTCGTTTTCTGTCATTCTGTCTACAGGTGTCAATACCTGCAGGCAATCATTGAACCTCCCTTTCTGCTGCAGCTGCGCTATTGTCTCTTTAAAAGTTTTCATCCGGTCTTCATTCAGCATTTCCATTTCATCGATCAGGAAGAACAGCACCTTATGGCGCCATTGCTGCATCTGCGTAGTTAGCTTTAAGTCAGCAATGCAGCTGTCCCAGTAGCGCCCGAACTCATCTAGTGTTAACTCCAGGCGACTCAGGTCTTTATTGCTGCAGATGATTTTGAAAACGATATCCTGGTGTGCGATGCCAACTCCACCGCAGAATTTATCCCTGATGAGATATCTGACTATTTCTTTTTTGTCCTGGTCGCGGACGTTGTCCGCATTGATATTCGTCAGATGCAGCCACTTTATCAGCGCTATCCAGAACTCATCATAGATGGATGATGCAGGGTCAAAAGGAAACGTAAGCTGGTTATTTTCGTAGACCTTATTTTCAAACAGCAGGTGGTAATACAGCAGGTCGAGCACACTGTCCCGGTCTCCCGACATGACCAGGCCACCAATCGGTTTGCCATTCAGTTTAAACACGCCACGTTGCTTTATATAGTTGAGCGACTTCAGCGCCGACTCGAACACAGACTGATCTTCCTTCAGGATCTCATCAGCGGTTTTCGCTATGTTGGTTTGTATGACAGTGGTTCTCAAAGACCTGAGTTCTTTGAGCTCATCCATTATACGCTCTACATTTTTCTTTGCTCGTTCAAAGGACTTCGGTGCGTTTCTCGCCTCTTCCATTATTTCTTCTTCCTCTTTTAACTCTTCCTCCAGCTGTTGGATCCGGGCTTCATTTTCCGTCCATGAAACCTGTGACCGCGCTCTTATGTTACAGATGGAAGCGTTGAGGATCTCGGTGTTCTTCGTGAATAGTCCCCAGGCAAATTTATCCGTCTTGTCCAGCGCTTTCAGCTCGTCATCCATTTCCCCGATCAACTTCTTTGAAGGGCCTTTCTTTTCGACACAAGTTTGCTCGTAGTCGGCATACAGGTAATTATAAGCCTCCTGCAAGGGCCTTTTGTGGACCACGAAGTGTTCATAAAAAGATAAGGATACCTTCGCCGCCAACTCATCATAAACGGCAGTCCGTGTAGCGATAACAGCCTCAACGCCTGTCTGCTCAAGTATATCTCTGACAAGTGTGGCAGAACTACATGCATTGAGGAAAAGTACTTTGATAGCGCTGTTGTTGGTGAGTATGGCTGACAATGCTAATGCGCTCTGTGTATGGCCATCTCCCAGGTGAAGTCCGATGTGACTGGCATGGCCGCTGAAATGAAAGAAACAAGGCTCATGCTGACGGTATTGTTCAAAGTTCCTGATAATAAGAGGGCCGGTAGCTTTGGGGATCCTGTGAAAACCCAATACATTGTTGGACCGTTCATATGCCAGCAGAAGATCGATATTTTGTTCCTCATCGGCAATGAATTTCAGATCTCCGACAGGATCGGCGAAAGCGAAAATAAAATATGGAGATATATCAGGCATTTGAGGCAACAGCTTGTAACGCTTTTAATATTTTATCGATAAAGAAATCTCAATATCCTTCAGCTGGCGACTTTCCTCAACAGGCGGATGCTGATGGTTTGAGCATACCATTCCTGGTCAAAGCTTTCATCTTCCGCGTCCATGACCGCACCGCGAATTTTACCCTCGTCCAATGTGATGACCTCCGGCTCCAGCCCCTCATATTGTCTGATAAAGAAATCTTTGAAGGGCTGTTTGCTGATGATCAGCTTTAGTCTGATCGTATCCTCTTCGAGGTGATCCGCAATAAATAAGCTGACTTTCTTTGCCAGTGCAGGAATAGGTTGTCCTTTTCTTAAAACGCTGGCGTCCACATCTGCCGTTCTTCGTTTAATGCCATAATTGGAATAGAGAGAATATAAGGCCACGTAATAGTCGTTGTCCGATCTGTTTTCGAGCCGGACCCTACGTAATAATTGCTGGTCTTCCTCCAGGCATAATGTAGCACTATCTGTAATTGATCTCCATTTGTCGTTTTCCGGATCGACCTGTACATCCACGCTGAAATCAGTTTTAAAGTGTTCCCGGAAAGTCTCTTCGTTCATGCACCTGTTCTCCAGCTGTAACAGCAGTTGCCAATCAGCTACCTGCCGGCAGCAGCTATACATGTAAGTGATCGTTTTATCTGTAATGGCCTTTACGCCATGCACCAGGTTATCCATGTGATCTTTCAGCAGGATGCTGTCGTTTTGAAAGATGACTTTATAGTTGTATCCGACATCCTTACCGTTGAAGAAGGCTATTCTCGCATGGCGGGCGCCTTTTCCTGCCTCCTGCATCCATTGCGAAACTTCATTGGGCATACCTTCCAGGCGGATATTGATCACCGGCGTCAGGTTACCGATAGCAGCTTTATATAGTCCCGGGAGGAGTGGCACGGGGCGTAATTCACTTTTGTCTAATCCTACTGAGGCGAGCGACACGGTAACAGTCTCCCCGTTCTCGGGGTAGATATTGATGGCAGTAGCGTTCATAGACGCTTTATCGTTCTTTAGTCCATGTATGGCCCCGGCATTGAGCTTCCAGAAGCCATTACTGTACTGTACCCGCCAGGAGGGAGTGCCTTGTTGTATCCCGTCTTTCAGAAAGATCTTTTCAGGATTATATCCTTCATACACTCTCAACTGGGGTGTTTGCTGCCGGAATTGTCTTTGTACGAGGGCATAGGCGTATTCAAACAGGTTGGTATAGCTTAGGCCATCTTCTTCCAGGGCGGCCAGAAGCGCATTACTGAATACCCCGGTGGCCAGTGCGCCATTTTCATACGCTACTTCGCCCCGGTCGCAGGCGCTCAATACGATATGCCTGGTATGGGGTACGGCAAGACGGCCGGCGACAGCCATCTTTTCGTAGTTTAAGTCATCGTTAAGACTGAGATAGGCCGATAACGCACGGAAGCTGTTTGTGTCACGGGCAGGGGTGTACCTGGCTTTCCCAATAGGGGCAGGAGCGTCTGCCAGGCCCATATTCCTCGTGATAGACCCCGAGTGGCAGGAATCTATAATGCAGACAATATCGGCGCCGGAAGGGACCTTATTGAGCAAGAGCGCCAGTTCTTTATCGGCCAGGTCATATTTACCCTCGCAGCGACTATCGTATAACACCAGTGTTTCATCCCGTTCCAGCGTATCCAGGTCTTTAAACGCAGGGTTGCTTTTGGCATAGGAACCGTGTCCGCTGAAATAGAACAGGACGATATCGCCTGCCTTTATAGCGGCATTGGTAAGCAGCTCCTGGAACTGACTGATCACTTCATCTCTCGTGGCCTGCTGTCCTAAAAGTGTCTTTATTTTTCTTCGTTCTTCCGGGAATGATTGCCTGAGGTATTTTTCAAAACGTGTTACGTCATTTTCACAGCCACTCAAGGGATTAATATTGGAGTCCGGATGGTATTGGTTGATGCCAGTCAGCAGTGCATAAATACTTGACATGCTTTGGGGTGTTATACCTTCAAATTAGAGCATTCCCGACAAAATAACAAGTGAAAAGCAATATTTGGGGAGGGGCGGAGATCGTACCGGGCTACGGAAGCAGAATGGAGGAAGTGGCTGGATATTATACCGGCCTATGAAAACAAGATGGCGGAGCTAGCCGAAGATTATATCAGGCTACGGAAACAGAATAGGGGAAGTGGCTGGATATTATACCGGCCTATGAAAACCGGATGGCAAAGCTGGCGGGAGATTATACCAGGCTATGGAAACAAAAAGGGCAAGGTATCCTGTAGACCCTTGCCCTGAAAGTATGAATCAACCACAAATTACTTCATTAACATCATTGACAGTCCCACTGACTTCCATTGCGCATTGTAATTCGGCATCAGCAACACCCTTGTGGATGTCTGCTCCGGATTACGGATAAAGAGGCGTTGCAGCTTAGGGTACATCCAGTAGGCTGCCTTTGTACTCAGAATACCAAGACCGGCGCCTGCAACAACATCACTTACCCAGTGGCGGTTGTTATAGATACGGAGTGCTCCTGTAGCGGCAGCAACGGCATAACCGGCTACACCATACCAGGGACTTACTTCATGATACTCCTCCCACATAAATTGTGCACTCATAAATGCAATAGCTGTATGCCCGGAAGGGAAGGAGTTGTAGGTACTACCGTCAGGACGAAGTCTGTTGGTAGCACTCTTGATCGCAAAGGTGCTTCCCGTGGTGATGAGACCAGACATACCCAGTAAAATGGTACGGTCGGCGAAATTATGTTTACCGTGAATACCGGCCATATTCAACGCGTACACTGCAGCAACAGGTACCCATTTCAGGTAGTCATCAACATCGGTACGGAAGGTAGGATGATCTTCCATCACCTCTTTCCTCGTTGACATATCCAGGGAGCGTAATGAACCACCGCTAAGGGCTACCGCTCCGTAGGTCATCATCGCAGTGGGAACGATGATGCTCACCAATCTGGCCTTGTAGTTTGGAATGCTACTTTTATAGTTCAGATTTGTATTAAATACAGGAACAGGTGTTGCAGTTGTTGGCATAACATTTGCCGCGCTTGTAGTATCCGCATTAATCTCCGCAATCGTTGTGTCAGCAGCGGCATAGGCAGAGTATGTCAACAGTTGCAGGCTAAGCAGTAAGAACAATCTCATATTTGACTTGGTAAATCTTGTTTATGTAACTGGTTATACTATTTAAATTAATACAAAATTGCCAAAAGAAACTGTAGAGATTCTAAAAATCCCACGTCTTTAACTATATTTTCACTTTTTTACACTTACAAATGGTATATTTGTGTTATACCAGGAAATGGTGTCTTCCTGCACAAGAACCGTCTTCGCCCATATGACCAGGGCAAGTCTGATGGCGCCTGCAAATAACAACCTTCTCCATATAATATAACGGGAAGAAGCAAGCAATTCGTATTTATTTGTGGGCTAATGAAATATTTAAGGTATTCTGTTGAACAATTGAAGATCGCGTACCAGCTGATCCGGTGGACGTTGATCATCATTCCCGTTTCTCTTGTTGTCGGTTCTCTCGTTGCATTATTCCTCTGGTTGCTGGAACAGGTAACCCTCATCCGCCAGGAACATGGCTGGCTGCTCTACCTGTTGCCGCTTGCCGGGGTGTTGATTTATTTTTTATATAAGAAGCTGGGTAGCAATGCTGAAGCCGGTAATAACCTCATTATGGACGAGATCCATGAGCCGGGAGGCGGTGTACCTGCCAGCATGGCGCCCCTGGTGCTGGCCACAACGATCATTACGCATCTGTTTGGCGGCTCTGCCGGAAGGGAAGGGACTGCCGTGCAGATCGGTGGCAGTATGGCGAATATGCTGGCGCGTTGGATGCGTCTATCGTCGGCCGATGTACGTATCATACTGATGACCGGAATAGCGGCCGGCTTCGGTGCAGTGTTCGGTACTCCGCTTACAGGGGCCGTATTTGCGCTGGAGGTGCTGGCTATTGGCCTTATCCGCTATGATGCCCTGATTCCCTGCCTGATCGCGGCTGTATTTGCGGATATCGTATGTTCTGCCTGGGGCATCCATCACACCCATTACCAGATCCTTTTCGACCAAAGCAATATTGTCTTCCATTTCGTACACTTCGACTTCCTGTTACTTGCAAAAGTGATTGTGGGTGGTGTTGCTTTCGGCCTCGCCAGTTACCTCTTTTCCATTTGTATCCATAACATCAAGGCAGGCGCGAAACGATGGATCCGCCCGGCCTGGCTCATACCGGTAGCAGGAGGTATTATTATCATTGCTGCCGTTCACCTGCTGGGTACCCGCGACTATATCGGCCTCGGAGTGACCAGTCCCGATCCCGGCGGCGTTAGCATTGTTTCCGCGTTCAGCAATACCCCTATCTCATCCTGGGGCTGGTTGTGGAAATTACTGCTAACTGCCATTACCCTGGGTATGGGGTTCAAAGGTGGGGAGGTGACACCCTTGTTTTTTATCGGTGCCACCTTAGGGCATACACTGGCCGTACTTTTAGGTGCCCCGGTGGATTTGTTTGCAGGTCTCGGATTTATTGCCGTATTTGCAGGTGCCACAAATACGCCGATTGCCTGTACTTTAATGGGCATAGAGCTTTTTGGCACATCGCATGTACTATACTTCGCGGTAGCGTGCTTTACGGCTTATTATTTCAGTGGACATGCCGGCATCTACAGTGCGCAACGTATAGCGGTACCGAAGAACCATCATATTGATTAACCAGACAAATTTGAATTGAAACTTATGAAGGCTGTAGCCGTTCCCCAGTTTAAGGCCATTCCACAGGTAATGGAATTACCTAAACCGCAGGTAAAACCAGGAACGCTCCTGGTACGTGTAGCCGCTGCAGGTATAAACCCTTTTGATTGGAAATTAATTGACGGTATCCTCGATGGGAAGATGCCACATAATTTCCCGATGGTGCTGGGTGTTGACGGGGCAGGTACCGTTGAGGCTGTAGGAGAAGGTGTTACCCATTTCAAGCAGGGAGATAAGATCTACGGGCAATTTATACATTCACCTATCGGTGAAGGCTCTTATGCAGAGTATGTTGTCGTTCCTGAGAAGGCAGCCATCTCTCATGCGCCTTCTTCCATATCACTCATCGAAGCTGCGGCCATGCCGACTGCCGGAATGACGGCCCTTCAGCTGCTGGAACGCCTGGGGCTTAAACATGAACAGACGCTGTTGCTTATCGGCGCTACCGGCGGAGTAGGCTCTTTCATCGTACAACTGGCCAATATGCAGGGCATCTATGTTATTGCTACTGTCAGCGATGAGGAAGGTGCGGAAAGGATGAAGAAACTGGGGGCGAAAGAGACGATCAATTACAAGAAGATATCTGTAGAAAAAGAGATCAAAGCTAAATATCCGTCGGGTGTGGAAGGCCTGATAGATCTCGTTAGTCCGGCGGCGGTGTTCAAGACCATGACGTCCTTGGTGAAAACAGGTGGTGCGGCGTTGACAACGGCGTTCGTGGCGGATAAAGAGGCCCTGAAGGCGAGGGGGATTACAGGGGGGAATTTTGAGACACAGGGTACGCCGGCGTCGTTAGATACATTGGCGGATGCGGTGGATAGTGGGGCGTTGAGCGTGCCGGTCGGGGTGGTGATTGGAATGGAGGAGGTGCCGGAGGCGATTGAGAAGAGTCGCAAGTTGAAGGGGAAGGGGAAAACGGTGATCAGGATTGAGTGATGCGGCCTTTATTTGTGCGGTTTGTTGTTTGTATTTTTGATTTGCGCGGATGTGATTGCGTTTGGTTATTGTGCGGACGCGGTTAATGCGATCGCCTTTGGTTAGTGTGCGAATTTAGGCGGATGCGGTTATTGCGATTGCCTTTGGTTATTGTGCGAATTTAGGCGGATGCGGTTATTGCGATTGCCTTTGGTTAGTATGCGAATTTAGGCGGATGCGGTTATTGCGATTGCCTTTGGTTAGTATGCGAATTTAGGCGGATGCGGTTATTGCGATTGCCTTTGGTTATTGTGCGAATGTAGGCGGACGCGGTTAATGCGATCGCGTTTGGTTATTGTGCGAATGTAGGCGGACGCGATTATTGTGATTGCCTTTGTCACTTGGTTTCAGATAGGACCGCGGGCTGTACCCCTTTTCGAGTCTTGCTATTAAACTTTGTCAAGCGTAGGGCTTTTGTAGTGCTATTTAACTCCCGTCAAGCGTATCAACACTCTCCAAGGGCTAAGGCCCGCAGTCTCTATCTGAAACCGCGTCTCTGCGGCCCCCGATAGGTAGTCTGAGGTCAGAAATTTACCGTCCTACTAACGGTGGCGTATTTCTGGTAATTTTATCAAGCTTGCTTTACACTTCGCTTGTATCAGGAGAAGTGATTGAATACTGATCACGCATTAACAATAATTATGTGTGCTTTCCTGAATATGTTCGTCACCTTACACCGATCAATTCAACTACCAGACATTAAAGACCTGTCGTATGCTTATATGCTTATATGCTTGGATGCTTTCCTAATCCCGATACACAATACTCGAATGAACCAGCTTTCGTCAACCGCATGTCAATACCGGATACATGTTCATGCCCCATGGATAATCACTCGAATCAATTAGCTCTGCCGACCGTGTGTTTGAGTATATGTATACTCGCTTATAACCTCATATACAATCACTCGAATCAATCAGCTCTGCCGACCGTGTGTTTGAGTATATGAATACTCGCTTATAACCTCATATATAATCACTCAAATCAATCAGCTCTCCAACCGTGTGTTGATGTAAATGGATGCCTGCGTATAATGCCGCATGTAATCCATCGCATAATCACTGCAATGGATTACACTTCAGACATCCTATAATGTATTTGTAATTTATCGGTAAACGTTTCTCCGCCCTTCCTCCGATGTGCGTTCAATGAATCACTCATCTACGTAGTCACTCGCTATATTCAACTTTTCTATTGCGCCTGCGTCGAGGCCTAGTTGGGTGGCTTTTATGAGTTCTTCCAGTTGTTTTGTACTGGTGGCACTCACGATGGGGGCAGTGATATCGGGACGTTGCACCAGCCATGCGATAGCGACACTGGCGGGCGTTGTTTTGAAGTCTGCTGCTACTTCGTCGAGTGTTTCGAGAATGCTTTGACCACGTTCGTCAAGGTAGCTGGTTGCTTTTTCTCCTCTTGCACTTTGTGCGGCGTCTTCTTTCGTTCTGTATTTTCCGCTGAGGAAACCACTGGCTAAAGAATAGTAGCTGATCACACCCAGTTGATATTGTTGTGTGATGGGAAGGTACTCTCTTTCGAACTTCTGGCGGTCGTACAGATTGTATAATGGTTGTAAAGATTCATACCTGGGATAGCCATTCGTTTCGCTGCATTCCAATGATTGTAACAGTCGCTCCGGGCTAAAGTTGGAGGCACCGATCACTCTTACTTTACCGGCTTTTACCAGCTTGTCGAAAGTGGCAAGTGTATCGTCTACAGCTATTTTTGGATCATCGTAATGTGATTGATACAGGTCTATATAATCTGTCTGCAGGCGGCGGAGAGATTCTTCTACGCTCTTTTGGATGTAGGCTGGTGAGAGATCTCTTACTTTACCTCCGCCTACTTTTGTTGCGATGATCACCTGATCGCGTTTCCCGCTTTTCTTTAACCATTTGCCGATGACCGTTTCTGATTCACCGCCACTGTTGCCAGGGGCCCAATGAGAATAGGAATCTGCGGTGTCTATCATGTTGAATCCAGCACTCACAAATGCATCCAGTAATGAAAATGAGGTCGCTTCATCTGCTGTCCAGCCAAATACATTTCCGCCAAACACCAAAGGTGCAACCTGTAATGCTGATCTGCCCAATTGTCTTTTTTCCATGTACGCTGATTTTTTTATTCGTTAAGATTCGATTGTTCTTGTTCATAGCGTTCCCATAGTCATGGTTACACGCTACAAACATATATGCCCTCTGGTGGGCCGGTCGAACACTGTTATTATAACTGTTGTCAAAGGTTTTTTAGTGCATGGATAATGCGACTATTATTTATTACCGAACCTGTTTTCAATTCTTTTCTTAACTTATTTCTGAATTTATTTCTGCATGCATTGCTGCATCTATTTCTGAATTTATTTCTCAATGTACGAGTTTGTTCCAAAACAGATACCATAAATTTCCGTATCTTGGGCGCTATTGCCATCAGCGCCAGCGTCCATTGTATCCTATAAAAAAAGCAGGCAGCGCTTATTTCCGTATCTATTCAGGTGCGTTTTTTGTTAAAGGCTCTCCGTACTACACGAGCGGAATTGATATTAGCATAGATTTTTTGACTTAATAACTGTATTATGAGTAAAACCATTATTGTATCTAACAGGCTACCGGTAAAGATCACTGAAAAAGATGGAGAATATGTGTTGAATCCGAGTGAAGGCGGTCTGGCTACAGGCTTGGGATCCATTTACAGGCAAGGCTATAATATCTGGATAGGATGGCCGGGCGTTGATGTGAGTGAGGAGGCACAACCACAGATCAGGGAACAGTTGCAGGCGCTGAACCTGATGCCTGTGTACCTGACACAGGAAGAAATTAATAACTACTATGAGGGATTCTCAAATGAGATACTGTGGCCTGTTTTCCACTATATGTCCGTTTACGCCCGTTACGAACAGGTGTACTGGGATTTTTATTATCAGGTGAACAGTAAATTCAGAGATGTGGTTTTGCAGGTGGCGGAACCGGGAGATGTGATATGGATACACGATTACCAACTGCTATTATTGCCGGGTATGATCCGATCTGAAGCGCCTGATGTTGCTATCGGTTATTTTCAGCATATTCCTTTCCCTTCTTTTGAGCTTTTCCGTCTTATACCATGGCGCTGCGAACTATTGGAAGGTATGCTGGGTGCTGACTTGCTGGGCTTCCACACTTTCGACGACAGCCACCATTTCCTCAACGCCGTTACCCGGCTGCTGCCGGTGAATGCGTCTGCCAACGTTGTGATGGTCAATGACCGCGCGGTGATTGCTGAAACTTTTCCCATGGGGATCGATAATCAGAAATTCGAACAGCTCTCCAATGATCCGGAGGTATTGCGGCAGATGGAAAGTCTGAAGGAAAGTTTTCAGCATACACATATGGTGCTGTCTATTGACAGACTGGATTATAGTAAAGGTATTATCCAACGCCTGCAGGCTTTCGAATTGTTCCTGCAATTATATCCTGAATATGTGGAAAAGGTAATACTCTATATGATCGTCGTTCCTTCACGGGACACTGTTCCGCAGTACAAAGAACTGAAAGAGGCGATTGATATGCTGGCAGGCGGTATTAATGCCCGTTTCCGTACTATCAACTGGCATCCGATCAATTATTTTTACCGTTCATTTCCGGTGGAGACGCTGGCGGCCTTATATAACTTCGCTGATGTAGGACTGGTCACACCTATGCGTGATGGCATGAACCTCGTGAGCAAGGAATATGTGGCGAGCCGCAAAAATAATAACGGGGTACTGATATTGAGTGAAATGGCCGGTGCATCAAAAGAGTTGATAGATGCACTGATCGTTAACCCGAATAACATCGGCGCCATTGCAAGAGCTTTGCATGAGGCACTGAATATGCCAGAAAAAGAACAGCAACGCCGTATGAAACAAATGCGGCAGGTGGTGACGAAGTTTAATATCGCACACTGGGTGAAGTTGTTTATGGCGCGCCTGCAGGAGGTTAAACAGTTTCAACAGTCCATGCTGGCCCGCCGTATGAGCCTCGATATGCAGTCGACCGTCAGGAATGCATATAAGCAATCCAAAAAACGCGCTATCTTCCTCGATTACGACGGCACATTAGTAGGGTTCCAGTCGAACATTGATCTGGCATCTCCTGACCAGGACCTTTATCACCTGCTTAAAACGCTTTCAAATGATCCGGCTAATCATGTAGTGATGATCAGCGGCCGTAAGCATGAAACGCTGGAAGAATGGCTGGGACATCTTCCGCTGGATCTCATCGCAGAACATGGCGCCTGGACTAAAAAATATGGTGAGGACTGGCTGATGCTTCCCGGACTTACAGCGCAGTGGAAGCAGGATCTGCTGCCTATTCTCGATACTTTTATGGACCGTACGCCTGGTTCGTTTATAGAGGAAAAGAGCTATTCACTTGTGTGGCATTACCGCAAGGTGGAACCGGGTTTGGGCGAACTGCGTTCTAATGAACTAATGAATACCCTGCGTTATTTTACCAATGATATCGGCTTGCAGATCCTGCCGGGCGACAAGGTCATTGAGATCAAGAACGTTGAGATCAACAAAGGGAAAGCGGCATTGTCATGGTTGCAGGACCGTGAGTTTGATTTTATGCTGGCAATAGGAGATGACTATACCGATGAAGACATCTTTAAGACCTTACCTGCAGAAGCTGTGACAATTAAGGTGGGAAGCCAGGTATCTGCCGCTAGATATTATCTGCGGAGCCACCAGGAAGTGAGGGCGTTTTTAAGAGCGCTTGTGTTGTAGCGGAAGTTATTGTTATCTCTATCAACAAAATGAGGACGTGCCAGATATAACTGAGCCTCCTGAGAATAGCTTAAAAGCACGCCGGTCTCCGTCAGGTATCCGAACAAAAAGAGCCCGTATCAAAATTAAGATACGGGCTCTTTTTTATGCTGCGTCTGAAAGGAGACGGACATGTTTTACAATGCGTTTAAGAATGCTCACTTACTTTGGCGCTCGGTATCTTTTGTTCCAGGTGTTGCCCGTTTCTACCCAATAGAAATATCGGAACGTCCAGTTTCATGGCTATTCTGTACGCTGCGTTCATCAATCCCACATGACTGTATGCCTGCGGGAAATTCCCCCATTGGCTGCCATTCTCCTCGTCTACGTCTTCACTGAACAGCATGAGGTGATTGGAGTATTGTAACAGGTTCTGGAATTCACGGATGGCATCGTCCAGGCGCCCCACGCAGGCAAGCGCTTCTACATACCAGAAGGCGCAGACCAGGAAGGTGGTTTTCGGTTTGCCAAAATCGTCGGAATGCAGATAACGGTAGAATAGTCCCTGCGGCGTTTTTAATTCCCTTTCCAGCGCTGCCAGATGATCTTTGGCCTTTTGAGACGCAGGATCGAGATAATTCATCATAATGAGCTGCAGGGTACTGGCATCCAGATGCTGGCTACCGGCGGCATTGGTGTAAACCTTCCTTACCGGATCATAACAGCTTTCTATGTGGGCGGCCGCCCGATTCTTCAGCGCCACAGCTTTTTCGGCCAGCTGTTCATTGCCAATAGTGCGGGCCATTTTTTCTGCGGCAGAGCAGCCTGCCCACTGGAAGAGATTACTGTAACAATGAATATTGGCAAAGTTGCGGAACTCCCATATACCTGCATCCTTTTCATCGATGGTATGTTCAATTTTACCCAGCAGGTATTCTATCCACCAGGTAGAGTCTTTCCGTTCGGAAAATATAAAGCGGTGGTCGGTATATAACGGCAACATGGAAATAAGTACCTGTCCGTAGATGTCGTTCTGAATATGTTCATACGCCTGATTACCGATACGCACAGGCTGATTGCCGAGGTATCCGTCCAGGTGCGGCATGATCTGTTCAACCAGGTTCTTTTTGCCGGTAATGCCATATAAAGGCTGATAGCGGTAATCGCCCGAAAAAGAGATATCGGCCACATAGCTGAAATACTTTTCCATTTCCTCGAAATGGCCAATATGGTTCAGTGCGGTGATCACATAAAAGGTATCTCTCAGCCAGCAATAACGGTAGTCCCAGTTTCGACCACTGCCGGGATACTCAGGCAGGCTGGTGGTACTGGCGGCGATGATGGCGCCGGTATCTTCGTACTGGTGGATCTTCAGGGTCAGCGCAGAACGGATAACGGCCGGCTGATAGAAGTTGGCGATATTGGAATGTTTGATCCATGTGCGCCAATAAACGGTGGTTTCCCTGAGGAAACGTTCCGCAGTACTGTTCAGCGGCGCCTCCAGGGGATTACCGTAACTAAGCAGCAGGTATTTATCTTCATTGAGCACAAAATGTTCCCCTTCGAAGAGATAGCTCATGGGTATATTGGTGGTGAGCCGCAGGCTCTCCTCGCATCCCAGGAATTCAATGTGATTGCTGCCCCGCTGGGCTTTGAGAAAACCGCTGCCGTAATCGCAGACCGGCCGGCATTTCACCCGGATGCGGGGATTACCCTCCAGCGGCTCCACTTTGCGGATCAGCATTAGTGGTTTGAAGTACCGTTCATACTGGTAAAAACGGGGCGCGAAATCCGTAATACGGTATCTGCCGCTTTCACTGGTGATTTCGGTACATAAAATATTAGTATTCTCAAGATAGTACTGCTTTGATGTGTATTCTCCCGGAGGAAGAATGGAGAATTCACCTCCCTTACCTGCATCCAGCATACTGCCGAAGATAAAGGAACTGTCCATCCGTGGCCAGCAAAGCCAGTCTATATTAGTATTCAGATTGACATGTGCGAGGTAAGCACAATTGCCAATGATGCCTGTCTGATAGCTATGTCTTTCCATATGTGATTCATTAAAACACAAAAGCCATTCCAACAAGATCAACTACGGCACATTTTGTGTTAATTAAAACTAAAACCTCTTAATATTCATGTAAATACCCCTCATGCGGAAGTCGCTTCGTATAACCCTGATTGTTTCTGGTAGCCTCCTCAGTATACTTGTACTGCTATGGCTGGGACTTGCTTTATACATCCGTCATAATAAGGCTGATATCCTGCAACAGATCAGCGACAGGCTGAATGACAGGCTCAATGGTGGAACACTGGTGATAAAGGACATGGAACCATCACTGGTACGCAGTTTCCCAAACGTTTCCGTAGCCCTGGAAGGGGTGAGTATAAAGGATAGTCTGTGGAACACACATCAGCATCAGCTGCTGGATGTAGCACGTATTTTTGTAAAAGTAAATACATTCTCATTACTCAGAAAACAATTGGACATCCGGCAGATCTCCCTGGAGAAAGGCAGTATCTACCTCTTCACGGACAGCACCGGATATAGTAATACCAGCATCCTGAAGCGGAATACCAGTGTAAAGAGTGAGGAAAAGGGGAGAGGAACGGCTGCCGATATTACCCGCCTGCAATTGTCTGACATTCATTTTATTATAGAGAACCATGGGAAACATAAATTGTTCAGTTTCGATGTAGCCAGTCTGAAAGGTAATCTGCGTAATAATGACTCTGGCTGGGTTTGTAATATGAACACTTCCCTCAGGGTACTTAGCCTGGCATTTAACACCGAAAAAGGCAGTTATCTGAAAGACAAACCCCTGCAGACTGCGCTGGAGATCCAATATAACCGGGTCAGGAAAACACTGGAAATTCCGCAACAGGCAATGCGCATAGCCGGCCAGACCATTTCGGTGGGCGCCTCTTTTTCTTTCGGGGAACAGCCACGGCCCTTTACCCTGCATATTGTGGCAGACCAGATCCCGCTGCGCCTGGCCGCTTCCCTGCTGACACCCAAAATATCTTCCAAACTGGATAGCATCCACATCGCCCAGCCACTGGATGTAGAAGCCGGGCTGAGTGGGTATATGCAGGCGGGAGACAAACCCTCGGTGTATGTGACATGGAAAACGGCCAACAATGTCGTCACCACCAAAGGCATGGAATTGCAGCAGTGCAGTTTTGCAGGCAGTTTTTCCAACGAATGGATGGCGGGTGAACCGAGAGTGGATGAAAACTCCGTGATCAGCATTTATGGCCTGAAAGCGAAGCTTTACAGCATCCCCGTATCTGCTGATACCATCCGGATCACAAATCTGAAACATCCCACCCTGATGGGCTATTTCCGGTCAGACTTCCCGCTGACGAACCTGAACGAGGCACAGGGGGAAGACACCGTATTCCGGTTTACCGGCGGGACGGCGGTAGCTGCTTTGTATTATAAGGGAGGAATTACAGCAGGAGATACGATTGTGCCGTATCTGAAAGGCACGGTAGCATTAAAAGAGGGTGTGATGGAGTACACCCCGCGCAATCTGCAGTTCAGCGGCTGCAATGCCTTACTGGTTTTTAACGGGCAGGATCTTTTACTGCAGGATATCACTATCCGCAGCAGGAAAAGCAATCTGCAAATGGAAGGCAGCATAAAGAATATTACGCGACTCTACTTTTCTGCGCCGGAGAAGCTGGCGCTGGATTGGAGGATACGCAGTACGGCTATCGACCTCGATGAATTCCGGTCTTTCCTTGGAAAGCGGAAGCAGGGAAAACGTGCCCGGGCGGCTGCCAGTCGCCGGAATATGAGCCGGATTGCCAGTCAGCTGGACGTGATGCTGAACAGCTGTAACATCAACATGGAGATATTACTCGATAAGCTGAATTATGGCAATTTTGCGGCGCAGCAGGTAAGGGCAGCGCTTACATTGAAGGAGTCGGATATTCATCTGCAGAAGATGTCGCTGGCCCATGCCGGCGGCAATATCAATATGAATGGCACCATGACACAGGATGGCGTTAATAACCGTTTTAAGGTGAATGCAGACATTAAGAACGTACAGGTGGATCAGCTCTTCCATGCATTTAACAATTTCGGTATGCAGTCGCTGGGAGCAAAAAATCTGAAGGGCATCTTTTCCGCCACGGCAGCCGTGAGTGGTAACATAAAAGATAACGGTAAGATGGCGCCTCAATCCATGTACGGCACACTTGCATTTAATCTGCGGAATGGCGCCCTGATTCATTTTGCACCGCTGGAGGATATTGGCGATCTGATATTCCGCGGACGCAACCTGGGTCATATCACCTTTGAGAACCTGAAGAATACACTGACCCTGCAGGGGAATAAGATCATCGTTCCTCCGATGCAGATCAATTCAAGCGCATTGTATATGGATGTATCGGGCGTATACGCCATGACAAAGGGTACGGATATGTACATTTCCGTGCCACTCCGCAACCCGAAAAAGGATGAAGACATTGTTGATAAGGAAGAGAAAAGGAACAGGCGCCGGAGGGGAATTGTGTTGCATCTGCATGCGAAAGATGGGGAAGATGGCAAGGTAAAGATCGGTTTAGGGGGTAAAAAGGACAAGTCAGGCGACCGGGAAATGTAACTTTTTATGAGTACGGCCGTTTTATAGTAAATTAGCGCCTGACAATCAATCATTCCATGAAAAGACTACTGGTTCCAGCCTTGCTGACACTGGCTGCCTGTAAGAAAGAAGACACGACAGTCCGCCAACCCGACTATGATGGAAAGTGGTACATCCATCAGATTGTTGAGAAAGAGTATACATTAGAGAATGGGGACACCGCCTATACCCGTTATGATGTCAACGACTATCCGGGGACAGTCAACTACCTGGATTTCCAGATAGACAGGGGCAAGGGAGACGCTTTGCTGTACCTGGATGGCCATCTGGACTCCATGTCGTACGAGGCTTTGTCGCAGGCATATTTCCGCCTGGACTCCACTTTGTGTGAGGTCTCGCATGTTACTGACAGTACTTTCCAATTCAACACACTGATATTCGACCATACAACCATTCCTGACAGGGTGCAGGTAACGCAACACTTTTTCGTTCTTAGCCGTTAATCCGGGCGGGACGCCCTTAAAAGAGGCATGGTTTTTATAGTTTAAAGGGCGGACCATATTTTCGCAATAATGTCCAGAGAGTACATCAAAAGTCTTATTGATACGCTACGCGTAGCCTTCCAGGTATTACAGAAAAATGATCCCTTACGCCTGGCCGGGGCGACTGCATTTTTTGCCAGTTTCGCGCTTCCTCCTATTTTACTGATCCTTGTGCAGGTATTGGGACTACTGTTCAATCGAAGGTCCATCGGCAGGCAGCTGATCATGCGGCTGGGAGAACTTGTAGGAGATGACAGTGCGGAGCAGGTGCTTGTTACCCTGAGAGGATTCCGCGGCCTGGCGCAGACCGGGCCTGTAGCCATTATACTGTTTATTTTCCTGCTGTTCGTAATAACCACCTTGTTAAAGGTGATCAAGGGCTCACTGAATCAGCTGTGGATGATCCGGATGACGGAGAAGACAAGCTTTCTGCAATCATTATTGGACCGTCTGCGTTCCCTGATCGTGATAGGGGCTGCAGGCCTCCTTTTCCTGACCAGTCTGATGGCAGAAAGTGTGCAGGCCTTCCTGGGCAGTTATGTCAATGATATATTTCCCCGCGCTGCATTTGTTTTCAGCGGGGTATTCACCCAAATAGTGTCGTTACTGATAGTAACTTCCTGGTTTGCGGTGTTGTTCAGATATCTGCCTGATGCACGGCCTACGTGGAAAGTTGCATTCTCGGGAGCTTTGCTCACGGGAGTTTTATTCAGTATAGGGAAATTGCTATTACGCCGGCTGCTGTATGGAGGCAATATTGGGATCCTTTATGGGGCTTCTGCCTCCGCAGTGCTGTTGATGCTCTTTATTTTCTATAGTGCTATCATCTTCTATTACGGCGCTGCATTTACTAAAGTGTGGAGCGAATTTAAACATCGTCCGATGCAGCCCCTCCGTCATGCCACCTTTTATAAACTGGCCGATGTGGAAGTACGTTGATCTACTCGCCGCGTAATACCATTTCTATCTGGTCTTTTACAGGATTGCTGAAGCCTTCCAGCTCTATTTTCGGATGCTGATCAAGATTGATACGGATCTTACCCGTTTCATTCACCAGGGAATCTGATAAAGGTTCCAATAATGCATGCATCTGACGAACTCCCAGCTGAGCCAATTGGTTCATAAAATTGTCTTCCAGTTGGAGGAACTCACGGTTTTTGTAGGTATATGTTACCTGGATCATGATAAAGATGTTTTTCAGAGGATATTATGAAATTAATATATTGGTTAAATTAGACTATATATATTCGACAATCATTCACTGTATGATCTCAGCAATTTTCATGCGCAATTTAACGGTATAAATATATAAATTTAACTAATAACTTGTTGTATCTCACTTGTATAAAACTTTTCCACAATAAGTTTTCCACAAGCGGAAAAGGTCATTTGGCCCCAATGATTTATCTTGCCGTTTCAAATTTCCAGACATAATGCGTTTACGTTATTTCAGTTGTCCCGGCAGCAGGGCACTTACTTTTTTAGTCTGCCTGCTGGCAGCAAATGCCAGCGCCCAGCCCTGGAGGCAAACCAAATGGGGCAAGGACGGACAGTCTATTTATGAGGCGAATGGCGCCAGTATTACCAGCTACAATGCAAAGGATGGCCGGCAAAGCGTAAAGATCCCCGGCAGCCTGCTCACACCCCAGGGACAGCCTGCTATACAGGTGGAAGATTTCTCCTATACGCCTGATGAAAATAAATGGCTGATCTATACAAAATCGCAGAAAGTCTGGCGCTATAAAACCAGGGGCGACTACTGGTTAGTGGATGTGCCCAGTGGAAAATTGCAACAACTGGGTAAAGGATTACCCGCCTCATCCCTCATGTTTGCGAAAATTTCCCCCGATGGAAAACAGGTAGCTTATGTCAGTGAACATAACTTATACGTGGAAGATATCCTCACCGGTAAGATCAAAGCGCTCACGAAAGACGGTAACCGCCGGCTGATCAACGGTACCTTTGACTGGGCATATGAAGAGGAGTTTGATTGCCGCGATGGCTTCCGCTGGAGCCCTGATAGCCGCTCGATTGCCTACTGGCAGATTGACGCCCGCAAGATCAGGGACTTCCTCATGATCGATAATACCGATTCACTTTATTCCTTTACTGTTCCTGTAGAATACCCGAAAGCAGGGGAGAGCCCTTCTTCCTGCCGTGTAGGTGTAGTGGACATCGCCACTGCTAAAACCACCTGGTTACAGGTACCCGGCGATCCGCAACAACACTACATCACCCGTATGGAATGGAATCCTGCGCATACCGGCGTGATATTACAACAGCTGAACAGAAAACAGAATGAAAGTGTGTTGTACGTTGCTGATCCGGCTACGGGTAAAACAAAACAGATCTACAAAGAGAGTGATTCCGCCTGGATAGATATCCGTTCCCGCTGGAATAGTGAAATGACGGGATGGGACTGGACCAATGGTGGTAAGTCTTTCATCTGGGTGAGTGAAAAAGACGGCTGGAGACATCTGTACAGCGTGGATATGAATGGTAAAGAAAAGCTGATCACGCCTGGTGATTATGACATCATCAACCTGCTGAGGATCGATGAGAAGAATAACCTGGCATATATACTGGCCTCTCCTGACAATCCTACCCAGCAATATCTTTACAAAATATCACTGGATGGTAAAGGGACTCCCGAAAGGGTCACACCTTTACTGGAAGAAGGTTCACATGATTATGAGATCTCTCCGGATGCACAGTGGGCGGTACATAGCTTCTCCAATCGCTATTATCAGCCTCATAGTGAGCTGGCATTTTTGCCGACGCATAAAGATGATCTGAAAAGCACTATTGCGATGGACCTACAGACTTCAAGGTTTGCTCCGCGCCAGGAATTCTTCCGTGTAACGACGCCTGAAGGCGTTACCATGGATGGCTGGATGGCTCGTCCCCTGAACTTTGACTCTACGAAGAAATATCCCGTTGTATTTTATGTGTATGGGGAACCTGCGGCTGCTACTGCGAAAGATGAATATGGTGCAGGCCGTAACAGGCTCTATAACGGCGATATGGCTGCTGACGGTTACATTTACATCTCCATGGACAACCGCGGTACGCCCCTGCCAAAAGGCCGTCAGTGGCGTAAGAGCATCTACCGTAATGTAGGTCAGGTGAACGTACGTGATCAGGCTGGGGCTGCACAGGAATTGTTTAAACGTCACCGTTATCTCGATACTTCCCGTGTAGCAGTATGGGGCTGGAGTGGCGGCGGTGGCATGACACTGAACCTGCTGTTCCGCTATCCGCAGATCTACAAAACCGGTATTGCGATTGCTGCTGTAGGCAGTCTCTTTACATATGACAACATCTATCAGGAGCGCTATATGGGCCTGCCGCAGGAGACCCGCGAAGACTATATCAAAGGCTCGCCTGTGACCTATGCAAAGGGCTTAGTGGGCAATCTGCTGTACATTCATGGTACCGGCGACGACAACGTACATTATCAGAATGCTGAGTTATTGCAGAATGAACTGATCCGTAACGGCAAGCAATTCCAGTTTATGTCTTACCCTAACCGTACACACAGCATCAGTGAAGGTGCGGGCACCTTCAAGCACCTGTCCACTTTGTATACTAACTATTTGAAAGAACATTGTCCTCCGGGAGCGAGATAATCATTATGAACAAACCAACTATCTTCGGATTAATTTCAGTTGCTATCGTGATCGTCAGTGCATTTTTGCCCTGGCTGACCATTGAAAGCAAACATTTAGCCTTTACCGGTATGAATACTGCCGGTTCCAGTTTCGGTGAACCGGGAAAGCTGAACATCTTCGTTGCGGTGATCGCCGGGATATTGTTCCTGGTGCCGGGGAAATGGTCGGCACGCGTGAATCTTTTTGTTTCGGCGTTTTTGGCGGCGTGGGCGTTCAGGAATTTTGTGCTGTTTTCGAGGTGTGAGATGGGGGAATGTCCTGAGCGTGAGATCGGGCTGTATTTGTCGGTGATAGCTGCGATAGCGGCGTTTGTGTGTGTGATTTTGAGTAATGGGGATAAGGATAAGGACAAGGCGCCGGTAGAATGATATTATTTTTTTGGGAAATGAAGCCTCGCGAGTTTCGCGGGGCTTTTTTGTCTAATATGGTTGCTTCCCGACAGCGGTTATAGCTTATAGTAATTTTTAGCACGGAGTTTTGTTGTTTACGTTTTGTTGTTTGGTGGTGTTGAGGGGATGTTGCTGCGGTTTCAGGTGGGACCACGGGCTGTATCCCTTTCCGCGTCTTGCTATCTGGCTTTGTCAATCGTGGTTGGCTTTGGGATAGTTATTAAACTCCCGTCAAGCGTATCAGCACGCTACAAGGGATAAGGCCCTTAGGTCTCCACCTGAAACCCTCCGCTACATTAGGAGTGTTTATGAGGGGTAGGCGGCCTTAATTCAAGTCGACCGCGTCGGATGCTGTGTCCATAGCCGCTCTTGTGTACAATTCCTGAGAATCCGCCCCCCTAACATAACATCAATCAACCCCGCTAGGGGTTGTAATGTTTGTAGCGCGGGGTTTTCAACCCCGGGTAAAATGATATACGCCCCTAACAATTGCCGGAAATCCGATAACCAATAACATAACGCCGATCACCCCCCGGTAATAATATAAATCCGGGACTTTTATCGAAACACCAACAAAATAATATACGCTCCCAGCCACACCGCGCCTCCATACGCAAGATTCCTTAGGATGATGGGAATAGTTGACTGGCTCGTCATTCTTGATTTGATGAAGCTGAATACGGTGATGGCGATGAACACATACAGCACACTTGTATTAGCTGCCGGGGTAAAATGTTCATTGCGTAGATAGGGCAGAAAGGGGAGGATACCGCCGAGGAGGAAGAAGAATCCTGTCAGTAGTCCGCTGCGGATGGCGGCTGCCATGTTAAAATGCTTCTCCTGTACCTGTTGTGATGCCAGGGTTTCTTCCCATTGCGTGGCGTCTTTTTGCATTTCTGCGGCAATGTTCTCTATAATGGGCTCACTGATGTTGAGGCGTTCCAGTTTCTCTCTTTCTTCCGGTGATAAGGTGCTTTCATCGTGTTGCAGGTCTCCGCGATTAGCCTGATAGGCGCTGATCATTACCAGTATACTTCCTCCCAGCCAGATACAGGTATTCAGGGTGTAGAATTGCTGTACGCTCACGGGCAAGCCATGCAAGAGGAAGGTGGAAAAAAATAAGAGTAATAATCCCTCCGGAAATCCTATCAGGAAATCTGTTTTCCAACCGCTGCTGCGGATGGCTTTCTGTTGTTTGGACATGCGCGGCTAATCGTGTTTCTGCTATAATGTTTCGAGGCTTTTGGCAATGATCTGCACGGCTTCCCTGATCTGGGCAGCTGTGATCAGCAGGGGAGGTGCAAACCGGATCTTGTCGCCATGAGTTGGTTTTGCCAGTAACCCGTTTTCTTTGAGTGCCAGGCAGAGGTCCCAGGCGGCTTCCGGATGCGTGTGCTGAATGACGATCGCGTTCAGCAGTCCTTTACCGCGGACAGTGCTGATATGAGGTGATTGAAGGGCCTTGAGTTCCTGTCGCAGGAGTTCTCCCATAGCAGCGGCATTTTCCACCATATTCTCTTCCTTCAGGACCGTAAGCGCCGCAATAGCCACTTTACAGGCCAGCGGATTGCCACCATAGGTGCTGCCATGTTCACCCGGTTTAATGGTGAGCATGATCTCATCGTCAGCCAGGACAGCTGCTACCGGTAATGTTCCTCCGGAAAGGGCCTTACCTAGTATCAGGATGTCGGGACGCACATTCTCATGATCGCAGCAGAGCATTTTACCTGTTCTGGCGAGACCGGTCTGGATCTCGTCAGCGATGAAGAGCACGTCGGCGTCTTCACAATACTGACGGGCTTTCGACAGGTAGCCGTCGTCGGGTACCATCACACCGGCTTCTCCCTGGATAGGTTCTACCAGGAAGCCGGCAACGTTCTTGTCCTGCAGCGCCTTTTCCAGGGCTGGCAGGTTATTATAGGGAATGACCTCATAACCCGGCATGAAGGGGCCGAAGTCAGTCCGGGAAGAAGGATCTGTACTAAAGGAAATAACGTTCAGGGTACGTCCGTGGAAGTTGTTGGCGCAGACGATGATCTTTGCCTGGTTCTCAGGGATGCCTTTTACTGCATACCCCCAGCGACGGCACAGTTTCAGCGCTGTCTCGACAGCTTCAACACCGGTATTCATGGGTAATACCTTGTCGTAGCCGAAGAAGTCAGTAATGAACGCTGCATATTCACCGAGCAGATCACTGTGGAATGCACGGGAAGTCAGCGTCAGTTTCTGCGCCTGTTCAATAAGGGCACGGATGATGGTGGGGTGACAATGGCCCTGGTTCACAGCGGAATAACCTGAGAGGAAATCGTAATAACGCTTTCCATCTACATCCCAGAGGAATACTCCTTCGCCCCGGCTCAACACTACCGGCAGTGGATGGTAGTTATGGGCGCCATATTGTTCCTCCAGGTCAAGGAAATGCTGTGTTCTTTCGGTAATCTTAGATGCGTGTAACATAACCCTTCAAAGGTACACAATACAGCTCATGTATAAGAATCGGGAGCGGAAAACAAGCCGGAAAGACCACAATATCATCCTTTTAACGCTCTTTTTAACGCCGTTTATGGGTGTTATTACGTGTGAAGCGGCAATCACGGGCACCCATCACCTTTCATTCCCTCAGGCGGGTACCCGGGCGGCTTACTCCGGCGACGCGGTTCTTATTGGCCTTACCCTTTCAGCTTCGTAACCAGCGCAATATATTCCTGCTGAGCGTCTTCTTTTGACTTGCCTTTGAGCTTCTGCCAGGCCTCGTATTTTGCTTTGGCCACAAAATCAAAAAGATTGGATGGAGGATCCGTGTTCACATCGCCTTCTGTACCTTGTTTGTAGAGGGAGTAAAGTTGCAGAAGTGTTTCATTATCAGGTTTTTGAGGCAGGGTTTTGCTGGCTGCAGCGGCAGCTTCGAACTGTTGTTGTAGCTCCATGGGATTGTTTTAACATTAAATGTAGACAAAATAGTACCAAATACGACGGGGTCCCCTATCCGGGAATAGCAAAATTTAAATACCTTTGCGGCTTGACGCGGGGCGTTAAACGCCTGGTTTTAAAAGCATATATGAAGAATATCAGGAATTTTTGCATCATTGCACACATCGACCACGGTAAAAGTACATTGGCTGACAGGCTGTTAGAACATACCAAAACCATTTCCGACAGGGACATGCAGGCCCAGGTGCTGGACGACATGGACCTCGAAAGAGAGAAAGGGATCACTATCAAAAGTCACGCTATCCAGATGAATTATATTCATGAAGGACAGCAATATGTATTTAACCTGATCGATACTCCCGGTCACGTGGACTTCTCCTATGAAGTATCCCGTGCACTGGCTGCCTGTGAAGGTGCGTTGCTGCTGGTAGATGCTGCCCAGGGTATTCAGGCTCAAACCATTTCCAACCTTTACCTGGCCCTGGAAAATGACCTGGAAATCATCCCCGTGATCAACAAGATCGACATGGAGGGAGCGATGATCCCTGAAGTAAAGGACCAGATCATTGAGCTCATCGGTTGTAAAGAAGACGAAATCCTGCTGGCTTCCGGTAAGACCGGTATCGGTATCGAGGAGATCCTGGAAGCGATCGTAAAACGTATCCCTGGTCCTAAGGGAGATCCTGAAGCGCCGCTCCAGGCACTGATCTTCGACAGCGTATTCAACTCTTTCCGCGGTATCATTGCTTATTACAGGATATACAATGGTTCTATCAAAAAAGGTGATAAAGTTAAATTCTTCAATACCGACCAGGAATACTATGCTGATGAAGTAGGTATCCTCAAGCTTGGCCTGCAGCCTACTCAAACCGTTAAGACCGGTGACGTGGGATATATCATCACCGGTATCAAAAATGCCAAAGAGGTAAAAGTTGGTGATACCATCACCCTGAGCAATAATCCAAGTAAGGAAGCGATCAACGGTTTTGAAGAGGTGAAACCAATGGTATTCGCCGGTATCTTCCCGGTAAATACAGAAGACTTCGAGGAGCTGCGCGACTGTATGGAGAAACTCCAGCTGAACGACGCCTCCCTGACCTTCGAACTGGAAACTTCCCAGGCCCTTGGTTTCGGTTTCCGATGCGGATTCCTCGGTATGCTGCACATGGAGATCATCCAGGAGCGTCTCGAAAGAGAGTTCAACCAGACGGTGATCACCACGGTTCCGAACGTAAGCTTTATTGCCCATACCACCAGGAAGGAAACCATCATCGTGAATAACCCCTCCGAAATGCCTGATCCCAGCAAGCTGGAACGCATCGAGGAACCATTCATCAAAGCACAGATCATCACCAAACCCGATTATATCGGTAACATTATGACCTTGTGTCTCGGTAAGAGGGGTATCCTGCTCAACCAGAGCTATCTGACGCCAAGCAGGGTAGAATTAATATTCGAAATGCCTTTGACAGAGATCGTGTTCGATTTCTATGATAAACTCAAGAGCCAGACCCGTGGTTATGCATCTTTCGATTATGCACCGATCGGTCGCCGTGACAGTGACATTGTGAAGATGGATATCCTCCTGAATGGTGATAAGGTGGATGCGCTTAGCGCCCTGATCCACCGCAGCCGTGCACAGGACTTCGGTCGTAAGCTGTGTGAGAAGCTGAAAGAACTGCTGCCACGCCAGCAATTCATGATCGCTATCCAGGCAGCTATCGGCGCCAAAATCCTGGCCCGTGAAACCATCAGTGCAATGCGTAAGGATGTAACCGCGAAATGTTATGGTGGTGACATCTCCCGTAAACGTAAGCTGCTGGAAAAACAGAAAGAAGGTAAAAAGCGTATGCGCCAGATTGGTAATGTGGAAGTACCGCAGGAAGCATTCCTCGCTGTACTCAAGTTGGATGACTAAGGCGCAGTTTATATCAAATTTGGGAAATTAAAGCGGCCGGGCGACTGGCCGCTTTTTTATTGCTGGTGATATATCTTAAACCGGTTCTCCGTCATAAATATAAACGATCATTGTGATCCTCCCCGGGGTTGAACCCCCGGGGAGGATCACAACAGCTCCTAACGGAGCTGATCTACCTTCTTTGATGGACTGGTATTACGTTAAATCATTCCTCATCATAAATATAAACGTTCGTCCTCGAACCTTCCCGGGGATGAAACCCCGCGCTACAAACACAACAGCTCCTAAAGAAGCTGATCTACCTTCTTTGATGGATAAGTATTGTGTATGAGTATTTGTATCAAACAAACGGCCGGCTGAGGACATGCTCAGCCGGCCGTTATAATATTATTCTGTAGCTACTATGCCAGTTGGCTCTTCGGAGTGATCGCTACCTGCTTAATTGCTGTCCATACACCAAACAACACGGCGGTGAAGAACACATTGCCCATCAGGCCATTCAATGCAAAGCTGCTGAACATATTATCTGACTGGTAAAAAGGAATACCAGCTGCATAACAAGCTAACAGGCCAGCGCCGGTCTTTGGATATAGATCAGTTGTCAGGAAAGTACCCAGATTGGAGATGAGGAAGAACAGTACGCCTGTACCAACAGAAGATAACAGCAACGTAAGCATGTTCACTTTCTTTATCGTTGTACCTATCCAAGTGATCAGCAGGAATGCACCATATACGAAGAGGAGCTGTCCCAGGTAATTACGGTCCAGTGCGTGTATGCTGGTGAAGCATTGGAGGAAAACGTCAGACAGAAATAAAGATACTAAGGGAACGACATAAGCGAGTCGTTTATCTTTCAGTACAATACCGCCAAATAATGCTGCTGCTCCGATGGCATTGAAGTTCCACAGACCGATCTGGTTTGTGAAAATGCGGCACAGTGCAGACAGGAAGATCAGCATGGCAACGATCAGTATTTCCCGGATGGAATCCTTTTTCATAATAATGGGTAGATTATTTGACCAAAGATATGATTTTAAATAGATTCAACAGGCACACTTGCTTTAAAGATCACAACGCCTGCCTTGCTCACAATACTGTAAGAAGTGTTGTAGTAAGCAAGCACCGCCTGACCTTTCTGCAGCGTGATCGTTTCTCCGCCAGCTTCTGTGATTTCAGCAGCGCCTTCCATTACCAGCATGATCTCGGTTGCCTGGCTGGTATGCTCATAACGCTGATCGTTCTGCATAGCGATACGGCTTACCACGAAGTCAGGTGCAGGAGAGTGGTAGATAGTCTCCAGTCCGCCGCTCACACTTTCGCCGCCCAGGATCTTTGGATGTACTGCTTCAAAACGGGTATGTTTCAGCAGTTCAGGTACATCAATATGTTTAGGCGTCAGTCCGCCGCGTAATACGTTGTCAGAATTGGCCATCAGTTCCACGTTCTGGCCTTCCAGGTAGGCATGAGGGATTCCCGCATCCTGGAATACAGCCTGTCCGGGATGTACTTCCATAATGTTAAAGAAGTAAATAGAGAAGATGCCCCTGTCCAGGTTTTCCAGTCCCTGCGGATCGTTCACGATGGCTCTTCCTGCCCAGAATGCAGGGTCTGATTTTGCCAGACGACCAGCTTTGTAAGCTTCTGAAACAACTTCCGCCAGCGGACGTAACATCGCGTTCACTTCGGATTGTGGCATTTCCATTACGGCTTTATACAGTCCGTAGTAACCTTCTTTTTCAAAGATGGGAGCCAGTGATGCGAATTCTTTTACGTTCTGTAATACCTTTCGCAGTTTATCTTCCGGCAGAAATCCATGTAGCAACCAGAATTCACTGAGGGCCACCATGATCTCAGGTTTGTGGTTGGCGTCTTTATAATTACGGTGAGGAGCATTCAGCGGAATACCGGCTTCATTTTCCCTTGCAAATCCTTTTTCTGCTTCTGCTTTGGTCGGGTGTACCTGGATAGACAACATGTCTTTTACATCCAGGATCTTGAGCAGGTAAGGTAATTCGCCGAAGCGTTTCCATACTTTCGGTCCCAGCACATGTTCAGGATTGGCTTTTACCAGTTGGTCCAGTGAGGAAGGCTGTGTACCGGTAGCGATAACAGCAGGTGCGCTCTGGTGTGCGCCCATCCAGTATTCTGCGCTTGGTTTCCCGTTTTCAGGAATACCTAACAAGGCAGGAATATAATGGTATCCACCCCATGCATAATTTTGAACCTTACCTTCCAATCTGAATAATTTCTTCTCGCTCATGCGTAATATGTTTGTATTTTCCTAGAATTGTTAACCTGTTGTCTTCCTGTTCTAATAAGGAGGAACAAAAATAGTCAAAACAATGGCATCCCATATAGCTTTGGGCAAAAAAGGGGAACTGATAGCGAAGGAATTCCTTCTCCGGCAACAATATAAGATCTTAGCAGTGAACTGGCGGCATAAGCGCCGGGAGATTGATATTATAGCAGCGAAGCCGGATTGCCTGGTGTTTTTCGAGGTGAAGACACTGGCGACTGATCTTTTCGGCTGGCCGGAACAGCATGTGGATGCGGCTAAGCGAAGGCATATTCAGGCAGCAGCGAATGTGTATATGGATAAGTTACCGCGCCTGCCGCCGGCAATAAGGTTTGATGTGATTGCGATTACTTTTCAGCCGGACGGGGAGTATGAGCTGGTGCATTTCGAAGATGCGTTTTGATGGGGAAGTAGCTGCGCTTCCAGATGGGACCACGGGCTGTATCCCTTTGCGAGTCGTGCTATGTAGCTTTATCAATCGTGGTTGGCTTTTGGAAATTTATTAAACTCCCGTCAAGCGTATCGGCACTCTCCAAGGGATAAGGCCCTCTGGTCTCCATCTGAAACCGTCGCTACTTTAGGGGTTTGTGGGGAGGATTAGTCGTACGATACTTATTGGCTCCGCAAAAAGACAAGACGGATTACAGATAATGTGCACGTTATGTGGCATTATTTGTAATCCGTCTTTATTGCTATTACTTTCTACAATTCTCTATGCTGCTTATTCATTCCACGTCTATCGGCCCGCTACTGGCGCGGCCGTGTATTTGTAGCTCCGGGTTGCAAATCCGGAGTTTCGGGTTCCCTGTATCTTTTATCGCCGTGTTTTCGGTTTGCCATTGGCATTCCGAATTTATCCCGTGTTTGTCGCCAGGGGACACCATGACTTATTTCATCCGCATATTATGCCCATAGGCTATCACCTATGCTGGATGTAATGCCTTCCATCCTCAGCTCCAAACCCCTGTATAATTCTGCGGCGTGATCGCTTTCAGTTCCTTCTTCAGTGAAGCACTGATCTTCAGACCATCAATAAATTTATGCATGGTCTTCTGTGTGATCTGTTCGCCGCCGCGGGTGAGGTCTTTCAGGGCCTCATAAGGCTTAGGGAAGTTTTCCCGGCGTAACACAGTCTGAATGGCTTCTGCTACAACTGCCCAGTTGTTTTCCAGGTCTTCCTGCAGCTTGTTTTCATTCAGGATCAGTTTATCTAAACCTTTCTGGATAGATTTCAGTGCCAGCAACGTATGACCGAATGGTACGCCAACGTTCCTCAGGACAGTGGAGTCGGTCAGGTCGCGTTGCAAGCGGGATACAGGCAGTTTTGCGCTCAGGTGCTCGAAGATGGCGTTGGCCAGTCCGAGGTTGCCTTCGGCGTTTTCGAAGTCGATCGGGTTCACTTTATGTGGCATAGCGGAAGAACCTACCTCGTTGGCTTTGATCTTCTGCTTGAAATAATCCATGGAGATGTATGTCCACACGTCGCGACAGAAATCTACCAGGATGGTATTGATACGTTTCAGGGTATCAAATTGAGCAGCGATATTATCATAGTGTTCAATCTGGGTAGTGAATTTCATGCGTTGCAGTCCGAGGGTATTGTTCACGAATTTATCGCCGAACTTCTCCCAGTTGATCTTCGGGAATGCCACGTGGTGGGCGTTGAAGTTACCGGTTGCGCCACCGAATTTAGCTGCGAAAGGAATATCTCCCAGGAGTTTTACCTGGCCTTCCAGTCTTTCAACAAATACGAGGATCTCCTTTCCGAGGATGGTCGGAGACGCCGGCTGACCATGGGTACGGGCCAGCATCGGGATCTTCATCCATGACTTACCCATCTTTTTCAGGGCCAGTATCAGGTTGGCGATAGCCGGCATATATACATGCTCTACCGCTTCTTTCCAGAACAGCGGAGTGGCGGTGTTGTTAACATCCTGGGACGTCAGACCGAAATGCACCCACTCCAGTTTATCGTCCAGTCCGAGCGCTTTCAGCTCATTCTTAACAAAATACTCTACAGCTTTCACATCGTGGTTGGTCACCTTTTCAGTTTCTTTGATCAGCTGTGCATTCTCTATGGTAAAATCCTGGTAGATCTTACGTAATGCCGGTACCTGGGCTTTTGAGAGCGTGAACAGCTTCTGCTCTGAAAGGGCGATGAAGTATTCGATCTCCACCTGCACACGGTAACGGATCAGTGCAAACTCTGAAAAGTAAGGAGCCAGTTCTTCCAGTTGCCGACGGTAGCGTCCATCCAACGGAGAAATGGCGGTTAAAGCTTGTAATTGCATAATGTTATTTGATTAAGTGAGCGTTTATCACTTTTTACCTAATTTAGCCGGCAAAATTACTGAAATTGGAACGGAAAGTAAAAGTAGCGGCAGTAAGTTATTTGAATACCAGGCCATTATTATACGGATTCAGGGAACACCCGGTGATGAACATGCTGGAACTGAGTGTTGATTACCCTGCCAAGATAGCCCAGCAGCTAATTGATGGAGAAGTAGATGTAGCCCTCGTACCTGTGGCAATCATCCCTAAACTGAAAGAATACCATATCATTTCGGATTATTGCATCGGCGCCGAAGGTCCTGTTGCTTCTGTCTGCCTTTTCAGTGATGTTCCTCTCAATGAGATCAAACGTATTTACCTCGACTATCAAAGCCGCACTTCCGTTGCTTTGCTGAAAGTACTGGTACGTGAGTACTGGAAACTCGATGCAGAGCTGATAGAGACTACCGGCGACTATCAGGATAAGATCAAAGGTACAGATGCCGGTCTGGTGATCGGTGACCGCGCGCTGGCACAACGCCGCGTATCGCCCTTTATCTATGACCTCGCGGAACATTGGATGCGGTTTACCAGCCTGCCCTTTGTATTTGCCGCCTGGATCAGTAATAAAGCGCTACCCGTTGAATTTATCCAGCAATTCAGTAACGCCAATAGTATCGGCATACACAACATCCCTGCTGTTGTGGCCGAGAATGCCTATCCCATTTACGACCTGACCACCTATTATACCCAGAATATCAGTTATCCGCTTACCCCCGCGAAACGGCAGGGCATGCAGCGGTTCCTGAGTTACCTGATGTAAGATGTAAAAGGCGATAAAAATAAATACAGGCGGGCCGCTACCAGCTGTCCGCCTGTATTGTATTGATACCTACAGCCCCTATTGATCCTATTAATCCTATTAATCTTATTAATCCTATATCTACTCATATTAATAGCATCAGACTGAAGCAATTAGACGTCTCATTCAGCTTTTTTCTTTATATTAGTTACCCCATCTGTTCACACAAACTCCTGCAACATGAAAATTGGCATCCTGGGTAGTGGCCCTGTCGGACTCACGTTAACGGAAGGATTGATCACGGCTGGTCATGACGTGATACTCGGTACCCGCAATCCTGCGAAAGAATCGCTTCAGCAATGGATCAAGAAAAAAGGAGGCCCGAAAGTAACCGCAGCCCCTTTCAGGGAAGCAGCCGCCCAGGGAGAGTTGCTGGTCATCTGTACCAGCTGGGCAGGAACGCAGAAAGCCATCGAGGCGGCCGGACTTTGGAACTTTAAGAACAAAGTAGTAGTGGACGTCACCAACCCGCTGGATGGTAAAGGGCCCGATCAGCAGGGACGACTATCCTTCTCTATAGGACATACCAACTCTGCAGGTGAACAGCTGCAGGCATGGCTGCCGCCCGATGCCCATGTGGTGAAAGCACTAAGTTGCATAGGGCATGAATCCATGTTCCGTTCCCAACAGGAACCCGATAAGGAAACGCCCACCATGTTCATCTGTGGCAATAAGCGCGCAGCAAAAATGGCCGTGACGACCCTCCTGAACGAAATGGGCTGGAAGGACATCGTCGACATGGGCACGATCGAAATGAGCCGCAACATAGAGCCCTTAAGTATACTCTGGTATGCATACGGATTCAGGACCGGCACCTGGAGCCATGCGTTTAAGCTCGTGAAGTGATGTGAAGTGAAAGTGGTGAGGTAGAAGAAAGTAAGCAGGTGAGGTAAACATCGTCTGAAGCCGTGCGTTTAGACTCGTGAAGTGAGGTCAAGTGACGTGGGGTGAGGCAGAAAAAAGTAAACAGCTGATGTGAACATTGTCTGGAGCCATGCGTTTAAGCTCGTGAAGTGATGTGAAGTGAGGCGAGGCAGAAGATATAAGCAGGTCGGTGAAGATTCTCCCCCCTGATAGTGAGCCTCATATATAGTCATGGGACCCGCGGAAGTAGCACCGGTTTCAGATGGGAATGGCGGGCCTTCGGCTCTCCGGTGACACGACCCATGCAGCTCAATCCATATTGCAAATCCAATTCGCTTGACAATGTTCAATAGCATTCCAGAGAGGCGCCGACCGCCTTCCCATGCTGAAACCGAAGCTACTTAGCGTGAAATAAATAACCCCGCTCGATGGCCTTTTAGAGAGGCCGACTGACATCTCATACTGAAACCGAAGCTACTTAGCGTGAAATAAATAACCCCGCTCAATGGCCCTTTAGAGAGGCGCCGACCGCCATCCCATGCTGAAACCGAAGCTACTTAGCGTGAAATAAATAACCCCGCTCAATGGCCCTTTAGAGAGGCGCCGACCGCCATCCCATGCTGAAACCGAAGCTACTTAGCGTAAATAACCGAAGCTTTCTTAGCATAAATACCTAACAACGCTCAAAGATATCCTTCCAGAAAGCTCCCAACCGTCCAGAACCACTCAGCGTGAATCTTATTATAAAACAAAACCCCGGACCAACAAAGCCCGGGGTTATAAACATGCATGTAAGTCTAGATCTCCTTTACATTCACGTAAAAGTTCGGATCAACTTTGAAGTTCTTCGGATCAGACAGGGTAATACCCGTTGACTGCCAGTTCCTTCCGGGATAAATGAACCGATACCCGTTATCATTCAACGTTACCTTCACGGGCATATTAAAGTTCTCAACGTCTGTTACCCAACGGAACTTCAGCTGTGAGCCTTCTATATGATATTCCAGTGTAGGAATGGAAGTACGTGTCAGGTACTGCTCAAACACCTTATTGAAATTCATCTTTGTCTTTTCATTGAAGTATTCCTCTATCTGGCGCGTAGTTACCGTCTGGTGCCAGAAGGTCTTGTTCAACCCACGAAGGATATCCCTGAATACATAGTCGTTATTCACGATCTGGCGGATGGTGTGGATCATGTTGCCACCTTTATAGTACATGTCGCCACTGCCTTCATTATTAACACCGTATTGCCCGATGATAGGAACATCATTTTTGATGTTCTTTCTTACACCAGTGATATATTCAAACGCCGCCTGCGGACCATACTCGCATTCTGTGAAGAGGGTCTCTGAATAATTGGTAAAACTCTCATGGACCCACATATCGGCGATATCCTTAGTAGTGATGTTGTTACCAAACCACTCATGCCCGCTTTCATGTACGATGATGAAGTCCCATTTCAAGCCCCAGCCACTGCCGGAAAGGTCTGTACCTTTATACCCCATCTTAAATTTATTACCATAGGCAACGGCACTCTGGTGTTCCATACCGAGGTGAGGAGACTCCACCAGCTTATAGCTGTCTTTGTAGAAAGGATATTTACCAAACCAGGCTTCAAAACATTTCAGCATGTTCTTTACTACCGCAAAGTGGGTCCGGGCAGTGTCGACATTATAATCAAGCACCCAGTAGTCCAGGTCGAGTTTACCGCCCTCACCGGAATAGGTATCTTTAAATTCCGCGTAGTGGCCTATGTTCATTGCCACGTCATAGTTATTGATCGGATTGCTGACATACCAGGTCCATACGATATTACCATCCCGGTCCATCGCTTTCTTTTTCAGGCGTCCGTTAGAAACATCTACCAGATCTGGAGGAGTAGTGATGCTGATAGTCATGTTGTTAGGCTCATCGCTCTGATGATCTTTATTAGGCCACCATACACTGGCGCCGAGGCCCTGACACGCAGTAGCCACCCAGGGTCTGCCCTGGTTATCCTTTCTCCAGATCAGTCCTCCGTCCCATGGCGCGTTTACAGCTACTCTCGGTTTCCCATGGTAGAAGATGGTGATCTTCTTGTCTTTACCTTTCACTTGCTTTTTGGCAACCATGTTCACGAAGATAGCGTTGCCTTCCCGCTGATAGGTGAGTGATTGTTTGTCCTGTGCAATACTGTCAATCTCCAGGGGTTCCTGCAGATCTATCTGCATAATACTGTCTACTTTCAGGACCCTATAGGTGATCACATTGTAGCCTTCAATGGTGCTGTCGCTGATATTCGGTTTTACGTGCAGGTCATAGGATCTTACATCCCACCAGGCACGTTCCCGGCCAATCGTTCCTCGTAGAGAGTCAGCGCGTGTAAATGTCTGTTGATGTTGGGCACCGGCGGTAAGCGCCGTAAGCAAAACCAGGAAAAGCATTAGTATGCCTCGCATAGAAAATCTTATTTTATGCCGGAAAGGTATTAATTTTCGTCTATAATGCCTACGCGCTGAATGACTAATGCTTAGCGGTTTATGCAGATATACATGAGCGGTAAGCTGGTCGCGGTCAATGGCTGTAAGACGTCCGCATGTACATGAGATTCATTTTCATACCACTCATTTTACTACTTGCCGCCTGTGGGCATCCGCCCACTTCCGGAAGACAGGTATTTCGTTATAATGTACAGGAAGGCATTGCTTCCCTCGATCCTGCGTTTGCCAAAAACCAGGCTGTTATCTGGGCGGTAAAGCAGGTATACAATACCCTGGTGGAACCTGACGAACAGCTGAATATCCGCCCCTCACTGGCCACCCGCTGGGAAGTAGCTGCGGATTATAAGACTTATACCTTTCACCTGCGCACAGATGTTCACTTCCATGACAACGCAGCATTTGCTGACGGTAAGGGACGCCGGATGACGGCCGCAGATGTTGTGTATAGCCTGAAACGCATCATGGACCCGGCTACGGCATCGCCGGGCGCGTGGATCTTTAATGGTAAGGTAGACCCGGATACTGGTTTCCGCGCGCTGAATGACTCTACTTTTCAGCTTACGCTTTTGCAGCCCTTTCATCCCGTACTGGGTATTCTCAGCATGCAGTATTGTTCTATTGTGCCGCATGAAGTTGTTGAGAAATATGGGAAGGATTTCCGGAAATACCCCTGTGGCACCGGCCCTTTTACTTTCTTCCTCTGGGAAGAAGGACAGGCGTTGGTACTGCACCGTAATCCTCACTATTTTGAAAAAGATAGTAGCGGACATTCATTACCATATCTTGATGCCGTAAAGGTTAGTTTCCAGGAGAACAAGGCAACCGAGTTCCTGTTGTTCCGCCAGGGACAGCTGGACTTCATGAATGATATTGACGCCTCCTTTAAAGATGAAGTGCTCACTAAAAAAGGACAGCTTAAGAAAGAGTGGGAGGGAAAGCTGGTGCTCGATAAAAGCCCTTTCCTTAACATTGAATACCTGGGATTCCTGCTGGACAGCACAAAGGAAGCCGTAAAGATCTCTCCATCCCGCCTACAGAAGATCCGGCTGGCCGTTAATTATAGTATTGACAGAGGTAGGATGATCACTTACCTCCGGAACGGAATAGGATCTCCGGCCAACGCAGGTTTTATTCCTGTGGGCCTGCCATCCTTTGATACGGCCAAGGTCAAGGGATATACGTACGATCCTGCAAAGGCAAGACAATTGCTACGGGAAGCAGGTTTCCCGGAGGGGAGAGGACTGCCGGTAATGCACCTTTTATCGATCCCCATCTATGAAGATTACGCCAATTATGTAGCGAACCAGCTACAACAGGTCGGCATTCCGATACAGGTGGAGGTGATGCAGAAGGCTTTATTGCTGGAGCAAACCGCCAAATCACAGGCCCTCTTTTTCCGTGGCAGCTGGATAGGCGACTATGCAGATGCAGAGAACTACCTGGCGGTATTCTACAGTAAGAACGGCGCTCCGCCTAACTATACACGATATGCCAATCCTGCGTTCGACCGCTTATATGAACAGGCGCTCCGGGAAAATAACGACTCCCTCCGTTACCTGCTCTACCAGGAAATGGATAGGATGATCGTGGCAGATGCCCCCGTGGTACCCTTGTTCTATGATCAGGTCATTCACCTTGTACAGCCCAATGTGACAGGATTTACCAGTAATGCCCTCAATCTTTTAGAATTGCGGAGAGTGAAGATAAAAGTTTGACACGGTAAAAAAGCCCGTGGGAGAGGAGCGAGGGGCAGAATGTTTAATTTTAGCATAAATTTATTCGGAATCCGAATAAATTTACTAACTTAAGTACCCAAAGGAACCATTAAGCATTAAACAGGTCGATAATCATTAATCCCATTTTTTTCATTTTCAGATACCATAACACTATGGGACTAGTCATCCCGTCGTAAGTCAGTAACCATCAAAGCATATAGGTAAGCAGTTTGCTCCAGTTATTTTTCATTTGAAAACCATCACCATGGGACCAACGCATCCCATGACGGTAACAATTACACCATCGATAACCAGTTTTTTCAATCCAGTCATTTTTCATCTCAAAAACCATAACTATGGGAACAATTACCCCCAACGCCAATAACGGCGATCAGCTCACAAATGCACAAGTTGCTGTACAGCTTTGCGCTATTGCTTCCGCAACTAATCCTGTCAATGAAATTGGCACACTCCTGCCGGGCTGGAAAATAGTCTGGAATGGTAAACAGACCATCGACTGCAACTATGCGTATGTTGCGCAAAACACCGATGGAAATTATGCGCTGGCGATCCGGGGTTCGGTGCCTCCCGACAGCACTTTTAGCGACTGGGATGTTTTTGCAAACTGGGTTCTGGAAGACCTGGATGTATTAACAATGTCGCAATGGTCTTTTGCGAGCACCCCTAAACCCCTTATCAGTACCGGCGCTAGTATTGCGTTCGCAAATTTGCTGTTTATGACAGACACGCTGGGCTCCAACCAGTTTGTCACCGATTTTTTGTTAGCCAATGTTGTCAATAAAGGCAAACAGCTGATCATTACAGGTCACAGCCTGGGCGGCAATATAGCTAGTGTTTTCGCGTCGTACTTTGTAGAGATCCTTAAAAAGAAAGGGCTGTCTACCAACGGCATTTCACTTTACACGTTCGCAGCGCCTGCTGCCGGGAACGCCGATTTTGCTACAGACCTGGATGCCAAGCTGCCTGCGGCATGGCATTATGAGAATTCAAATGATATCGTCCCTAAATTTCCGGTTTTTGCCGGGATCGCGCTGGCAAGTCTGCTGTACATCCCCCAACCGGCGTCTTCTCAAATTTACCTGAGCTTTAATGATCAAAAGATGACGCTACGCGAGGCTTTTCTCGTGCTCGCAGGCGTACTCCTGAAACAAGGTTATCAGCAGCCGGCAAATAACTATACGATCTTTACCAACGGACTGGATAGTGATTATGAAGACAACACTGTCCAGGACTTTTTACTCCAGGGAGGCAGCCAGCATCAGATTATCAACTACGCGAACTACCTCGGTATAAAAAATCTACCGGCGTCTCTGGCAAAGAAGCCATTGGTGGAGGCCGTTTAACAGTTCATGCTTAAATAGCAATAAAAAGGAGCGTCTTCTATATTGTTGGAAGACAGCCCTTAAAGACAAAAAGTTTAACAGGAACTTTCAGGCTGGTTTTCGGACCAGCCTTTTGTTTTTCCTATAACAGCCCTCATTAAGCAGACCTTGCATAGGCAAAATCCCCAACAAACGTCTGAAAATGGTCCTCTTCCCAATAGTGAACGAACCACCTCAGACTGATCCCACCGGGAGAAAAGACGCCAGCCCCGGGAGTTTGAATGTTATGGAGCTGGTCATGCTGTATATGAAGGACTAAAAACTGATTCTCATATCATTTTCATTGTCATTATTGTAGTTAAATGCCCCTCCCGACAAATTTTAACATTTCCTAAACACGCCCCTGTGGCGAGCTTACTACTCATATAAGCGGTATCTATCATTGATACGTAATTATTTATGGGGGTTACCGCCCATTTTAAGCTACCTTTGACAACTTATTAATTACGTTTAAAGAGAGAAAATGACTGCGATTTTAATATTCTTTTTTTCCCACTGGTTCTTATCCTTATTCTTTCACACCTTCTTCCTGCATAGATATGCATCCCACCAGATGTATACTACCAGTAAAGGTTGGGAACGGATATTTTACTTCTGTACCTGGTTCTTCCAGGGAACATCTTATTTAGTTCCGCGTGCCTATGGCGCTATGCACCGTATGCACCACGAATTCAGCGATACTGAAGACGATCCGCATTCTCCACACTTCTTTAAAGATGTATGGAGCATGATGTGGCAGACCCGTAAACTGTACAATGATATCTACACCGGTGCAAAAGTATTGGACGAGAAATTTACCACCAATCCTCCGCTGCCAGTATGGAATGCTATGGACCGCTTTGGTGATCACACCATCACCCGCCTGGCATGGGCAGGTGTTTATATAGCGTTCTATATTGCTTTCGCTCCGGCCTGGTACTGGTTCCTGTTACTGCCTATTCACTTCCTGATCGGGCCTGTACAGGGTGCTGTTGTAAACTGGTGTGGTCATAAATATGGTTATAAGAGCTTTGACAATGGCGACAAATCCAAGAATACTTCTCCATGGGGTATCCTGTTACTGGGAGAGCTGTTCCAGAACAACCACCACAAGTACAAAGACAGTCCAAACTTCGCTAAGAAATGGTTTGAACTGGACCCGACTTATCCGGTGATGAAATTATTCAATGCTATCGGCATTATTAAACTGAAGACTGCCAAAGTGAAAGTGGTTAAAATGAAAGCGGCAGCTTAATCAGCACGAGTAGTAAGTAGAAATAGATAGATGCATTTCAGGCCATCAATGACCGTCAGAACGACTGTGATTGATGGCCTGAGTGTTTTCAGAACTTCCTGAAGAAGCCAAATGTGGCTATCTGGAGCATGGGTTTGTCGCCATTGGTATCGCCATAGGCATAGATATCGCCAAAAACAGGCAGGTCATACTGCTGGCGGATACGGCGTACTTTCTCCTCACCATTGCAGTTTACCCCATGAATTCGACCGGTGACCCTGGCATTCCGGATCTCCAGCTGGGTGCCAATACATTCAATCCCTACACAGTCACACCAGGGCTTCACCCATTCCTGGGCGGATGCAGTTACCACTACCACCCGGTGCCCTTTTGAAAGGTGCTGATTGATCTCCTTTAAGGCGTTTTCCCTGATCAGGCCGGGCAATCTGTCACGGCAGAAAGCAGCACATTTGTCGCGGAACTCGTCTATAGGCGTGTTACGGAAAAAGTATTGCAGCACCAGGTCTTTACCCCGCTGTTTGGAGATCAGCCCCAGCTTCATCATGACCAGTGCAGGCGATAACAAAGCCAGACCGGTATACAAAGCACCTTCGCCTTTCTGGAAACGGATGATCTCGAATAAGGTATCCCGCGTGGTGATCGTACCGTCAAAATCGAAGAAAGCAATTGCTGGCTTCATAATTTGAGTTTTTTGAAGATACCCTCTGGTATTGACTTGATAATGAGCATAATATAACGCCAGAACCACTTTGTATAAATCACGTTCTTCTTCGCCACCACCGCTTTATAAACATCCTTCGCAACATCCTGCGGCTGGGCCGTCAGGGGAGCCGGCAGCTTCAGGTTCTCCGTCATGCGGGTGTAAACAAAGCCCGGTTGCACACTCAGCACATGTACCCCTTTATGGAACAAACGGTTACGGAGCCCGCTGAGGTAAGCCGTAAAACCAGCCTTTGCGCTACCATAAAGGTAGTTACTTTGCCGGCCACGTTCTCCCGCTACTGAACTGATGCCTACAATGGTGCCATTACCGCGCGCAGCATATTCATCTGCCACAATGTTCAGGATGGAAACGGCGCCTGTATAGTTGGTATGCAGAATGCGGGCGGCTTCATTCCAGTCAGACTGGCCTTTTTCCTGCGACCCCAGGTATCCGAACACGGAAATGGTAACATCCGGCGGATTGGGTAATGCAATATAAAAGGCGGCATGACTGGTAAAATCTGTTGCATCAAAGGCATGGGAGCTGGCGGTCACCTGGTAACGGATGCGAAGATCCTGCTCCAGGGCCGAAATAGCCGCTACGTTACGGGCAGCCAGTTGAATATTGTATTTGTTCCTGGCAAACTCGCGGGCAATGGCTACAGCCATGTCTGACCCGGCTCCCAGAATAAGAACAGTAGGCATATATTGATTGTCGGTATTTTAAGGTAGAAGACGTCTATTCTGTCAGCAGCAACCGGTCTGACTGTACAGAACGGAACAGCTTAGCACCGTTGTATGTTTTGATGATATCGGCAAATTTTTGCGCATTGGGGTAGCTCTGCCAGAAAACCTCCTGCTTCATACGGGCGTCTTTCGAGAGATAGAGGCGGCCGCCGTATTGCAGTACGATCTCGTCCAGCTTATCAAGGAACTCAAAGAGACCTTTACGAACGGGGAAGTCCAGCGCCAGGGTATATCCTTCCATAGGGAACGATATCAGGCTGTCCTGTTTCCCAAACACCTTCAGTACCGCCAGGAAAGAACCAAGGCCGGCATCACTGATACGCTGCAGGATCGCTACCAGTCCTTCCTTCTTTTCCAGGGGCAGTACAAACTGGTACTGTACAAATCCGGCTTTACCATAACCACGGTTCCAGTGCAGGATGGCATCCAGGGGATAAAAGAATGGCTCGTAGGGAATGACATTGTTAATCTCCCGTTTGGTATTCTTTAGATAATACAACCAGTTGAATGCTTTGACAGTCAGGGTATTGAGTACAAAAGAAGGGAGATTGAAAGGCACAGACAGTTTACGTTTGGCAGCCAGTTGCAGGGGAGCTTTACGTTGCTGCTCATTCAGCTCTTCCGGGGTAGCGTGTTCACCAACAATGAGGATCCCACGGCCGAAGGTATCGCCCTTCTGCAGGCAGTCGATCCAGGCCATGGAATAGGTGTAATCTTTATATTCTTCAAAAAGACGGATCAGGTCTTCCAGGTTGTGGGCCTTGATCTGCTTCTGACGGATGTATGCCGTACTGATCTTCTTCAGGCTGAACTTTACACGTGTAATAATGCCGGTGAGCCCCATACCGCCACAGGTGGCCCAGAAAAGGTCAGGGTGACTGTCGGCGGAACAGGTGATGGTGTCTTTATTGCCCGTGATCACATCCATGTCAATGATATGACCTGAGAATGAACCATCTACGTGATGGTTCTTACCATGTACGTCTGAGGCTACCGCGCCGCCAACGGTGATGAACTTGGTACCGGGTGTTACCGGTAGAAACCATCCCTGGGGAACGATAATATCGAGGATCTGATCGAGTGTAATACCGGATTGACATTCGAAGATGCCCTTCGTGGTATCAAAAGCGAGCACCTTGTCGTATTTAAGGGTAGAAACGCTGTGTTGGGCCAGCGAAGCATCGCCATAACAGCGCCCGTTTCCGCGGGCAATTACAGAAGAATGTGTGGATATAAAATCCTGCACTTGTTCCTCCTGCGAAAATGTTGTTTCGTCGCAGGAGATAGCGGGGTAATTCCCCCAGTTTGCTAACCGTTTTTCCATTACTCAAAAAAACTTTTGTTAGTGGGTAAATAAATAATCACATAAAAACTCAGCACCCACAGGAGTATGGTTAATTGAATGAAACGGTCTTTGTATAGGATTTTGGTAGGAGAACCTGTATTATTCTCCACATAAGTTATTTGCAAATATCGTAATAATCCACCAATTACAAAAAGACATGTATAATAAAGGCGGTAAGTACCAAAGCGTGACATGGTTTCCGGGGCCATCGTATACATCAGGTATGCCACAATGATCACTGCAGAGACAAGGGCCAGCATCACGTTCATGAAGTCCATGTTATAACCTTTGACAGCCTTCCGCATGTCCTGACCAGATTGTGTTTTGATCAGCACATCATCACGACGTTTGGCGATAGCCATGAACAGGGCCAGCAGGAATACCATGATCATCAGCCATTCAGATACGGCTATATTAGCGGCTACACCACCGGCTTTTACCCTCAATACAAAGCCTACTGACAGGATCAGTATATCCAGTATCGATATGTTCTTTAATCCGAAGGAATACAATAAATTGATAATGAAGTAAATGCCTACAACAAACGCAAATTTTGGTCTGACATACCATGCCAGTAACCCACCTATGGCCAGACATAACACAAAAAAGACCAATGCCGCCGGTTTTGAAACAGCGCCGGAAGCGATGGGGCGTTTACGTTTTACAGGATGTATCCTGTCTGCTTCTACATCTCTGTAATCATTGATGATATAAATACTGCTGGCAATGAGACTAAATGCAAAAAATCCGATAAGTAATTCCACTACCTTCTGCAGGTTGAATATTTCTCCCGCGAAGAAAAGGGGAATGTATAAGAAAAGGTTTTTTGCCCAATGGGAGGGTCTTAGCAGTTTTAAATATTGCACGGGGATTGAACTTAATGTTGGCGCCAAGATACGACTGATTACCGAACAACTACACCATGAAATGCTATTTTCGCGTAAATTCTACTATTTTTGAGCCCGTTCATGTTACTTTATACTCGTTTTCATCAATTTATTATCCCCGTTTATGCCGTCAACTCATGCTCCGTTCAGCCGTAAAGGTGCGTTTATCGCAGAATTGCTGATCATCATCGGTTTTGCGCTGGTCCCGTTGTTTGTGACGTTCCCCTACAGGGTAAACATTTTCCTTTCCTGGGAGGGCGCTTACAGATTATCTCAGGGTCAGGTCCCCTATAAAGATTTTGGTCTTCCCCTGGGTTATGGCTTCTGGCTGATGCCTGCATTGTTCTTCAAAATATTCGGTCCCCAGCTGATATCTCTCGTGAAGGCCCAGGTTTTCATGAATATACTGGCCGGACTATCTTTCCGCTCCATACTGAAAAGCCTCAATGTGCAACTTGCCATCCGGGTAATTTCTGTATTGCTGTTCGTACTGTCGTATTCGTTCTTCAATTTCTGGCCATGGTACAATCAGACCGTGATCGTATATGAGCTGATCGGGCTGGCATTCCTGTTCCGTTACCTGATGGGGCCACAGGGGAAGCTCCGGTTTCTGTTTCTTTTCCTGTCTGCCTTTTTCACGTTCCTGTCTTTCTTTACGAAACAGGATGGCGGCGGACTGGCATTACTGCTTTCACTTGCCCTGCTGGCATACAATACTTTACAGGGAAAGAAGTGGCTGGACTTTGTTGCATACCTGGCCTTTTATGGTATCGTAGCGGCCGCGGTCATTGTACCCTTGCTGCCTTACGGTTTCGGCTACTGGTTTAACCACGGACAGGCCCCGCACAATTCAAGGTTATCCATTTACGATATCCTGTCAGAGATCATGGGATTTTCGCAATGGATCAAGTTATATTTCTTACTGGTGATTTTATGCCTGGTACCCGCCTTCCGCCAGTGGCGCAGCTTCTGGAATGACAGGCCGGCCATGCTTTTCGCCTTGCTAACCCTGGGCATATTGGTGGAAGCTGCCATCTTTCAGGTGACCAGCTACACGCCTCCGGACAATAATATCTTCTTTCACAGCTTCGCTTTTGCCTTCATTGCCAGCCGTTTACAGGAGCAGCTGAAACTGGATCTGGGGCGCTGGCCTTCTTTTGGTGCAGCAACGCTGTTGGTACTCCTCTGGTGGTCAGGTTCCTTCTGGAAATACCTCGACCGGGTCGTGTCGCGCCTTGTTCCGCCTGAGCGGGTAGTGGCGGGTAAGAGTAATGCGCCAGCGGGCGATAGCTCATCCTATGCGATCTACAATCCACAGATCAGTGCTACGGGCGAGAATGTCGTATCGCGCAACAATTTTATGATCAATCCGGATACGACCGACGTTCCTACTGACCAATGGATCTTCTCAGACCTCTGGGTTTTTCATAAGATCTATATGCCGCCTTCCACCGTACATGGTATGGCCCGTTTGCAGCAGCTACCTATTGTAAAAGAAAAGAAAGAGGCGATTAAGCTATTGAATATGACCGAGTTAACCCCTCTGGCACACGCCTTGCCTTATAGGCTGGAAACAGGGAGCGACTACCCCTTATGGTATCATTTAGGGGTCGGCATGTTCAACAGACAGCTCGACGCTTTTGTTAAAAAGGTACAGAACCACTATTACGATGTGGTTTTGTATGAATACGCACCGGGGAACAATAACTTTTTCCCGTTTGCCCTGAGATATCAGCTGCAGCATCACTACCGGAAGGTAGATGAATTCCTGGCGCCCCGCCGTCCTACCAATGCGACGATCGAGGTGTATGTAAAGGAATGAAGGAGTTAATATCCAATGCTTTGCGGTTATTTACTTAATTTTTATCTAATTGCCTGTGACAACTGAAACTGTGTCTTCTAAACCGGATAACACAAAGCTCTGGGGATTCCTTTTCGCCGTATACATCATCTGGGGATCTACATACCTGGGGATGAAGATCGCCACGGAAATAGTACCTCCGTTTCTGCTTTCAGCATTCCGTTTCCTGACAGCCGGTACATTGATGGCTTTCATCAGCCGCAGTAGCGAAAAACAACTGCCGTCCCCGAAACAGGTATTGTCTGCCGCTTTTGTTGGTCTGATGCTGATCGGTATTGGCAACTCCAGTACTGCCCTGGCGGTGCACTATATGCCTTCCGGCCTCGTGGCCCTGATCGTGGCAGCCATTCCCGTATGGTTTATCGGGTTTGACTGGGCGTTTTTCAGTAAACAGCGGCCTACCGTAATGACCGTGACCGGTATCATTGTCGGACTGGCCGGATTGTTCCTCTTATTCAATCCCTTTGCCGCTGCCACCAGCCGTAACTATCCTTTATGGCCTATCGCAATACTGGCCGGAGGCTGCGCCTGCTGGGCATTGGGGTCATTGTCGGTATCCAAACTCACTATGCCTGCACCGATGCAATCTGCCGCCATCCAGATGCTGACCGGTTCAGTCTTCTGCTTTGTCATCAGCGCTGTGGCAGAACCGGGTGCCTGGGATACCTTGCAGCATATCTCTGCCCGCACTTTTTCAGCGTACGTGTACCTGGTGCTGATCGGCTCTCTGGTGGGGTTCACTTCTTATAGCTGGCTGACCCGCAATGCGCCGCCCCGATTGCTGTCAACCTATGCCTACGTGAACCCGGTCGTAGCCCTTTTCCTGGGTTGGGCCATCGGCCATGAAAACCTTTCTTCCCAGGCACTCCTTGCCTGTGTGATCGTCATAGGTGGTGTAGTACTGATGACACTGGGGAAAAGGAAAGCATGATGTAAGGACACTCATTATCAGCCTCTTTCGCCATTCACAGTACAATATTAGAAAAGATCTGATAGCAGTTTTTGAGTTTGTCCCCTAACTGCAGATTCCTGTCCTTTAACTGCAAAATAGTGTCCCTTAACTGCATTTTCATGTAATGAAAGTACCTGTTGCCAGCACCTCTTTTCGCAATCTTTAGTGCAAAGCAATAAAAGGGTCAGCATCTCCATCTGCCTTGTATGTAACGTGCATATGATCAGGATATGACCAGGATTAACCTCCGATTATCCTCCGATCTGATCGGAAGATAATCGGAAGTTAATCCTGGTCATATGCAACTTTGATGGAAGTCAGGTGCAATTCGAAGGGTCGGGAAACAGGTTTACATTATCACCCATAAACACCTTATAGACATACAGTTGGCGCCAGAAATCATCTCCCCACATCCTCTACCAGAAAGGCCCTGTCTGCTTTAATGTGAACAAATATCCTCTCCAATAAAATTAGTATTTACTAAAAATATTAGTAATTTAGTTCCATAGTTGATGGTTATGGAAAGGATACAGGAGAAACTGGCAATATTGGCAGATGCAGCGAAATACGATGTTTCCTGTGCATCCAGTGGGAGCGACCGGAAGAATGATACCAAAGGTTTAGGTAACGCAGCGCCGGGAATGGGCATTTGTCATTCCTATACGCCAGATGGCCGCTGCGTATCTCTGCTGAAGATATTGCTGACGAACGTCTGCATTTACGATTGTGCGTATTGTGTGTCCCGGAAAAGCAACGATGTCAAAAGAGCTGCTTTTACTGTGCAGGAAGTGGTGGATCTCACGATCAATTTTTACCGCCGGAACTATATCGAGGGATTGTTTCTCAGCTCCGGCATCTTTAAAGACCCGGACTATACCATGGAGCGCCTGGTACGCGTGGCAAAGAAACTGCGCACGGAAAATAACTTTAACGGTTATATCCACTTAAAGGCCATTCCCGGCGCCAGCGATGAACTGATGCAGGAGGCAGGCCTTTATGCTGACCGTTTAAGCGTCAATCTTGAGCTACCGACAGAGGCAGGGTTGAAACTATTGGCCCCGGAGAAAACCCGGCCCGCTATGATTAAACCGATCCGCTTTCTGCAAAATGAGATCATAAGGCTGGAAGATGAAAGGAAGGTGCTGAAGAAGGTCCCGACATTTATACCCGCCGGACAAAGCACACAGGTGATTGTGGGTGCTGCCGGCGAAACCGATATGGATATCATACATATGGCGGCGCAATTCTACCGGCAATTCCAACTGAAGCGGGTATACTTCTCAGGATATGTACCCATCAGTAATGATGCAAGACTACCCGCTCTGCACAGCCAGGTGCCCTTGCTGAGGGAGAACAGGCTTTATCAGGCGGACTGGCTGATACGACTCTATGGATTTGCACCCCATGAGTTGTTGGATGAAAAGCATCCGCACCTTGACACCGATATTGACCCCAAACTGTCCTGGGCCTTGCGACACCCTGACTGTTTCCCGATAGATATCAATAAGGCTGATAAAATGCTGATAGCCAGGGTGCCCGGTATCGGGATTGAAAGTGCAAAAAAGATCTGTGCCGCCCGTGTACACGGTGCGTTGGGATGGGATCAGCTGAAGCAGATGGGAGTACAGGTCAGTAGGGCACGATACTTCATTACCTGTAAGTCTAAATCCCTGGAAAGGAGGGAACTCACTCCGGAACAGATCCGGCAGCAATTGCTGATGCAGTCGCAGAGTAAGTGGCTAAAAGCCCATACGGCTCAACTAAGTTTATTTTGATTCCGAATCAATATACCATATCGATATTCTATGATTATCCTCAATAACCATCGTCTGCCGGACTGCCACCTGTGCTGTGGTAGGTAGTTCGCTGACGGTGGGTTAAATGTTACTACAATGACTACGTGGTTGTATGATGGAAGTTTTGATGGCTTCCTGTCTGCCGTATTTGACCTTTACTGGCAGAAGAGGACAGATGTCATGATCAGGAAGGAACAGGACCACGTGCGTGGCTTGTTTGAGAATGTGATATTCACGCCCACCGTGGTGGCGAATGCTGACAGGGTATGGGCTGGATTGACTAAGAAATTACCAGAGGCAGGCTTGCAGCAGCTGTTTTGCTGTTATCTTTCAGAACTGCCTGGAGAAGAGGATAATATGGTGGGATTTATCCGCCATGTTTTTGCCAGCAAACAGGATGTAACAAGTGACTTCGGTAATAAATATGTGATGCATGTATCCCGCCTGGCGGGTAAGGTGCTGCGGGAAAAACACAAAATGGAAGCTTTCGTCCGCTTTCAGCTGACAAGAGACAATATCTATTATTCACTGATATCGCCGGAGTATAACGTGCTGCCGCTGATAGCCCGGCATTTTAAAGATCGCTATGCCGATCAGTATTGGCTGATCTATGATGAGCGTCGTCATTTTGGCATCTATTATAATCTGCAGCACGTTGAGACCATACGGTTACACTTCAACGGAGACTATGATCCTTATTATCATAGTACCAGTAATGTCTGGGCCCCGGAGGAAGAGTTATACCAGCGCTTATGGAAGACTTATTTCAGGGAGGTGAATATCCCTAACCGGAAAAATCCCCGTTTGCAGCTGCAACATATGCCTAAGCGGTATTGGAAATACCTGACGGAAATGAAAGAATAATGTAACTTTGTTGCATTTTAAAACACTGCTATGGAGAATAAATCCGGAGAATCCGAATTCTGGGAATCAGCCTTTACTGACAAGCAGGAGATGTGGGGCTTTGAACCTGCAAAGTCGGCCATATTAACGAGGGATCTTTTTGTTGAAAAGGGAGTAAAGAATATGCTCATTCCTGGAATTGGTTATGGACGGAATGCACAGATCTTCAGAGATGAACGAATGACCGTAACCGGGATCGAGATCTCAAAAACTGCTATTGAAATGGCAGAAAAACACTACGGCGCTGATATGGTTATTTACCACGGCTCTGTGACGGATATGCCATTTGACGATCGACAGTATGACGGCATCTTTTGCTATGCGTTGATTCATCTGCTGGACAGCGGGGAGAGGGAGAAACTAATTCGCGACTGCTATAATCAATTGTCGGACAATGGCTACATGGTCTTTGCTGTCATCTCAAAAGCGGCCCATACCTATGGTACCGGCAAATTTATCAGTAAGGATCGTTATGAAATGTTTGGCGGGGTCAGAATGTTCTTTTATGACCAGGCATCCATCCATGCTGAGTTTGACCAGGCCGGATTGTTTGAGATTTCTGAAGTAACTGAGAATTACCCTTTCTTTTTAATTAAATGTAAAAAGCAGGAACGGGCATAGCACTACCTGCCACTTCCTCATACGGCTGTATACCCCTCCGGCAACTCTCCAAGGCGGAACCTGTTCACAATATTATGCGCCAATCTTGTGGGTTCCGGTATACGGTAACGCCCTACACACTGTGCGATAATTTCCACACTGCTGGCCACATCCATACGATAACCGGGAGAAACAAACACCGGTGTGACAGCATCCTTCGTACGCAGGGCGGCGCCTACGACCTTGTCCTTGAAGATAAGCGGCGTATTGGTCCCTTTCTCAGGACCGATTTCCTGGAAGTATCCACAGAGCACCTTTTTAGCGCAGCCAATGGTGGGCGTGTTGGCCACCACACCGAAATGTGCGGCGATACCCACGCCACGCGGATGCGCAATACCATGACCGTCAACTACAAGCAGATCCGGTTTCTGTGGAAGGTTTTCCCAGGCCGTTAGCAGGGGAGGTACTTCGCGGAATGCAAGATAACCAGGCACATAGGGGAAAAGCACCTCTTTTTTTACTAGTGAATAACCTATCGGGATCAATTCCGGAAACTGTAAAAGGATTACACCCGCATAAACAGTTTTACTGAATTTATTGAAGGAAATATCTGCCCCGGCGATGGTATTCACAGGGAAATCTCTGGGCTGTAGAATGATTTCGTCCCTCAGTTCATTTTGTATCTGTGTTGCTGCGGTAACAGTCAGTGTGTCATAATTTAATGTAGCCATACGGGGGCAATTAAGTACGTGTCAAAATTCAAAATTTAATCCAGAACTATAGCGGGTCTGGCACGAACTTCGCGCTATATTTATCAGAACAATTTCTCTATTCTAGCCTAGGGGTGGCTACAAATTGTAGTCTGAGATGAAACCCTAAATATCTGAACTGGGTAATGCCAGCGTAGAAAATAGGACAGAGAAATTATCTGGAGTCCCGGCTATTAAGCCGGGATTTCTTCTTTTATGCTAAGCTATTAAATGAGAGTGCAATTTTCAGAACAGGCTTAACTGCGAGCCGCCTTTTTTCTTGTCGGGAGGCACGGCTTTGCCCATTACAGTCCGGCCCCCATACCGCCAGGAATTGTCCCTTTCTTCCCGGATCAGTTCCTCCAGCCGGGCATTCGGAATAAAATCCTTTTCTACCTGTTGTGATAATACAGACAATTTACGGATGGCATCCTGTTTATCAGATTGCCCGATCTTCGCCTTGTTCACCGCATCCTTTAGTACGCTGATCGTTTCGTCGTATACATTCACCGGAACGGGGAAAGGGTGACCATCTTTTCCGCCGTGAGCGAAAGAAAAACGGGCAGGATCAGTAAAGCGGGAGGGAGTGCCATGGATCACCTCACTGACGAGTGTGAGGGACTGCAGGGTGCGTGGACCAACACCCTCCAGCAGCAAAAGGGATTCAAAATCATGTAACTGGCGCTCATGTGCTACTGCCAGTACACTTCCCAGTCTTTTGAGATCTACATCCTTTGCCCGCACATCATGGTGAGAGGGCATCACCAGGTTACGGATCTCCGGCAGAAGATGGGCTGGCTTTTCCTGGATTAGCTGAAGCATGCCTGATTTCGTAGACGAAGCTTCTTTGTCTGTCAGGTTGAGGATCAGTCCCTGGTTATGACCATATATGAAAGTATGCGGTGTTTCGGTAAACTGTTTAAAGGCAGCAGAATGCCAGTGATAACGGCGGGCCATCCCATTGGCATCGTTCATACCCTGTTGCACCACAGCCCATTCTCCTTCGTTTGATACGATAAAGGAGTGCAGGTATAACTGAAAGCCATCCTGAACAGCGGTATTGTCTACCTTGGCGGCCAGCTTGCTGCAACGTACCAGCTCCTGTCCGGGCAGGCCGGTGCGCTCTGCGATTGCCAGCAATTCTGCAGGCGTCTCTTTAGAGTGTCTGCCTTTTCCTCCACAGATATAAATACCCAGTTCCTGGGCCCTGGGATTCAATGCTTTCTTCAGCGCGCCCATTACGCTGGTGGTGATACCCGAAGAATGCCAGTCCATGCCCAGTACACAGCCCAGCGCCTGAAACCAGCAGGGATCACTGAGTCGGCGCAACACTTCACCGTTCCCGTAGTCGGCTACAATTGTTTCGACAATAGCGCCGCCCAGCAGGCTCATTCTCTTTGCGAGCCAGGGTGGTACATGACCATAATGTAAAGGCAGATCGGCGTGGCCTCCTGACATAAGTATCTTCTCCTCCTATAGTGGGTTTACCTGTACGGAAAAATGATGAATGCTTTTATCTGACAAAAGGAATGCATTCATGGCGGCTATTGCTTCAGATTTTCCAACTGCTTCGTATTTATCTTCTACAATGAAAGTTTCATTTCTGGTATGCAGCAGCTGCTTGTGTTTTAAGTTAAAACGCTGAAAGACGCCAGCTATTTCGGCTGGCCTGTAATGGTCTACGTGGTATCCGATGGTGTAGGTACGCTTTTCCTTGATGTCGCCGATCTTACCCTCCAGCACTTTTAAGCCGATCAATAGCAGTAACACAATAACAAGCGAGAAACCAGCCAGTAAATAATGGCTCACACCGACCGCAATGCCAAGGGCCGAAGCTATCCAGATGGTAGCAGCCGTGGTGATCCCATCTATGGTGTAGTCTCCTTTGAAGATCACACCTGCGCCAATGAAACCTACTCCTGTAAGTATGTTGGACGCTACACGGTCTGGGCTGCCAGGATATCCCAGTTCCACAGAAAGCATCGTAAAGAGCGTACTGCCCAGGCAAATAAGCGCCAAAGTACGCATACCGGCGGCTTTATGCCGGTATTCCCTTTCCATGCCTAACACGCCTCCGACGACCAGGGAGACCAGGACTTTCAGCAACTGATGCTCTTCAATAACCTGAAAGATAGAATGTTCCATATCTGTCGTTCAATTACAAATGTAAGCCTTGGCATAATTCTTTATGCAGTTAGCAGACATTATGCTTTAATTTTTATTGTCTAACCTGGAAAATAGTCAATCATGAAAACGCAAAAGAAAGACCTCGGAAATAATGCAATCACTGTACGCCTGGCGCTGTGCAAAATTGGTATTACGACATGTCTTGCCATTATACTGAGTCTCTTCCTGTTTGCCTGTGGCAGCTCAAGGGAAAGTGGTAATACGACAGACACCTCCAATATTATTCAATCTGATACCACCAATAGAATAGATACCACGAGCAGGGCCATGGACACGTCTTCACAGAGACCTGATTCCATGCCGATAAAATGATATTTGTGGGTAATGGAGCGTTTATCAGCCTCCACTATTTGTAGAAATAATTTCTACGACACATATCTAATAATGTGTATTTGTTAACTGGTAAAAATATTTTTATGAAAATGACCCAAAACAGTAAACTGTTCTTTGCAGGGCTCTTCATCGCAGGTGGGATGTTCCTGGCGTCGTGCGGCGACGGTAACAGGACGAATACTGATTCAACATCTATTGGCGGCACGGATACGGCAGCTGCAACACCAGATACTGCTTCATCTGAAATACCACCGGGAGCCATTAATCCGGGAGAAGATTCTTCCCGTTACGGAACCGGTACCGGAGATTCCAGCAGAAACAGGAATCCGCAATAGCCGGAAGAACTGCGGGGCAGGTGTTATGTCATCGTTAGAGGAACAGCACTTGTTATGTCAACTGATTTAATCAACTCCAACAGGAGTTTTCATATTTGTAGCAATCACGGAATGTTCTGATTATCATCTGGTAAATATTGCCGACCGAAGGATATGGAAACTCATTTTGTAATCGACGCAGATTGGCTATTTAAGTCGATAACACATTTAAAGGCAATTGAATTGTTCGTGATTGTTTATTCGTCGATAGAAAAGGAGGCGCCTGGCCTCCTTTTTCTTTATTTATTTAAGTAGCAATAAAATATCTATCTTCCCTGTCCGTCATAACCTATACGACTCAAAGCGAATGTAAGCAGATTGAGCATGCCTCCATATTATCCGTAATTCTATCCGCTGATGCAAGACACACAACAGAAGAAGCCTTTCCGCCTGGCTGCATTAAAACGCACGTTCAGGTTATATAAGTACGTAAAGCCTTACTGGCCGGCCTTTGGTCTGGGCCTGTTCTTTCTTTTTATATCCAGCCTGGCCAACCTGGCTTTTCCTAAGCTGTTGGGAGAACTGGTAGATGCAGCCAACACACACAAAATAATTACTGATCCTCACGAAATAAACCGGATAGGATTGCTATTAGTGGGAGTACTGATAGCGCAGGGCATTTTCGGATTTTTACGTATCATGCTGTTTGTCAATGTAACAGAGCGCTCACTGGCATCTTTACGTCAGCATATCTACAACCATCTCATCAAACTGCCCATGCGGTTCTTCCTGAGCAGAAGGGTAGGTGAACTGGGCAGCAGGATCTCTTCAGATATTTCACTGCTGCAGGAAACATTCACGACAACAGTAGCGGAATTCATCCGGCAGGTGATCATTATCATCGGTGGACTCGTACTGCTGCTACACACTTCCATACAACTGACGCTCCTGATGCTCGCCTCATTGCCTGTCATTATGGTGATCGCCTACTTCTTCGGACGCTTTGTACGGCGTTATTCTAAACTGGCGCAAAAGCAGGTGGCAGAGGCCAACACCATTGTTGAGGAAACATTGCAGGGCATCCTGAATGTCAAGGCTTTCGCTAATGAATTCTTTGAGATGAAACGCTACCGGACGAAGATCGGAGAAGTGGCTACTACCGGTATGAAAACAGGCAGGTTCCGTGGTGCGTTTACCGCCAGTATGATATTGGGCGTGTTCGGGGCTATGATCGCCGTGATCTGGAAAGGCGCTTTGCTGATCGCCGCCGGACAGATGGACCCCGGTATGCTGCTGTCGTTCGTTCTGTATTCCAGCTTTATCGGCGGATCAGTGGCTGGATTGGCCGAGGTATACGCCAGTATCCAAAAGAGCATCGGCGCTACAGAGCATCTGCTCGAAATACTGGACGAACCGGCTGAACCTGTGGAAGAAACCAGCACGATAGCGGCGGAACATCATCTCAGCGGACAGATCTCATTCGACAACGTTTCCTTCCGCTATCCCACAAGAGAAGACCAGGAAGTATTAAAAGACATTTCCTTCGACATCGAACCAGATCAGCAGATAGCACTCGTAGGACCCAGCGGAGCGGGAAAAAGCACCATCGTCTCCCTCTTGCTGCGGTTGTATAGTCCGTCCGAGGGCATGATCCGCTTCAATGGGAAAGACGCCGCCAGCTTTCCATTATCGGCCCTTCGCAGTCAGATGGCGATCGTGCCACAGGATGTATTCCTTTTTGGCGGCACTATCCGGGAGAATATTGCCTATGGCAAACCGGGAGCGACCATGGCCGAGATCGAAGCCGCTGCGCGCAAAGCCAATGCCTGGGAATTCATTGCACGGTTCCCCGAGGGATTGGACACTGTTGTCGGTGAGCGGGGCATACAACTATCCGGTGGTCAGCGGCAAAGGATCGCTATTGCCAGGGCGGTATTGAAAGATCCGCGTATCCTCATCCTCGATGAGGCCACGTCAGCACTGGACTCAGAATCCGAACGACTGGTGCAGGACGCATTGGAGAAGCTCATGGAAGGACGTACCTCTATTGTCATTGCACACCGGTTAAGTACTGTACGTCAGTCAGATAAGATCATTGTGCTGGATAAAGGACGATTAGTGGAAGAGGGTACGCACCAGGAATTGATACTCGTGGAAGGCGGGTTGTACAGGAATTTAAGCGAAATGCAATTCTCGCATTAACGCCATCATTCGCGATAATCGACCCGCGCCTGCATGTGTGTGTTGCGCGCGGGAATGGCAATAAACCGGGCAACAAAACGCCAATCGGCTCCGTAGGTGCCGCGTGTTTGTAGCGCGGGGTTTCAACCCCGGGACGACGACGACAACAAACACGAACGTCGTAATGCGGATGAAATGGGACCGGATGGATCCGCGGGATACAAATCCCATATCGTTAAATGCGAAAATTCAAAACGCCAACCAAAATTCCAGATATCCATATGCACATGTTTCCCCGGGGTTGAAAACCCCGCGCTACAAACACACAACCCCTACCGGGGTTGATCGATGTTTTGTTTCCCTGTTTATTGCCGTCCCGGGGTTGAACCTGTACCGAATGATAAACCATCATAAAAACAAAAAGCAGGAGATGGTGTCTCCTGCTTTCTGTTTTTATACGGTATATATTACATATACGGTTTCATCTCCTCTTCAATATTCTGTCTCAGCGCCATCAATTTCTTCGCGTAATTCTCCAATTCAACCCCTGCAGGACTTTCCGGCGTCCATTTAGGGACCGGAACGGTTTTACCATGATCATCAACTGCGGCAAAGACCATCACACAGTGGGTGGTTTTGATGCGTTCCTTCTTCCTTGGATTGCCTGCCTGCACATTGATGGCAATATGCATACTCGTGTTGCCCGTATAAATAACAGTAGCGTTGATCTCTACCATATCTCCGATGGAGATAGGTTTGAAGAAGCGGATACCACCCACATATATCGTTACACAATACTGGCCGCTCCAGTTAGCCGCACAGGCGTAACCTGCCTGGTCGATCCATTTCATTACAGCGCCTCCATGTACTTTTCCTCCGAAATTGACATCTGATGGCTCTGCAAGAAAGCGAAGTGTTACGGTATTGCCGGTTATATCGATCATAGATAATAGGTTTTGGACCGCTAAATTAATATTCTTCTTTAGTTTCCTGCTGTTCTTCTTTCTTATTGCTCTTACGCTTGAACAGCTGCGTGTCCATTTTACCAAAACGGTATGATACGTTTATCCTCAGTTCGCGGGTAGCACGTTTGCGGTACCTTTCCTGCTCAGAGAAGGCAGTCGTGGTGTATGTCAGGTTACGGTCAGTATTGAAGATGTCATTCAACGCGAGTGACACTACCAGGTTCTTTTTCTTCAGGAACTCTTTGCGTACAGCGATATCGGCAGAGTACTGTGCGGCTCTTTCACCCTGTGGCAGGATCTGTTTGGATTCGTAGTTACCAGTGATCTGCAGGGTAGAATTCCATGGCAATTTTGTATTACTGTTGATCTTACCGAACCAGATAAAACCCTGATTGCTAAGGTTATTCTGCAGGTTGCTGGCATTGATCTTTGTTTGCGCGAGGTTCAGGTTGGTGGTGATATCCCAGCCTTTCAGGATCTGGTTACGCACCGTGAATTCTGCACCGTAAGCATTCCGGGTATCGGCATTGACAGGGTAAGAGAGAACTACTTTCTGCGACACACCATTGATAGTCAGGGTGGTATCGGTATAATAATCAGTGATCGCTCTTTCCGTATTCCGGAAATACAAAGACACCAGTACGTTGTGTTTCCTGTTAAAGTCTTTCAAATAACTCAGCTCGAAAGAGTTCGTAAACTCAGGACGCAGCGCAGGGTTACCACGGTTGGCACTCTGGGCGGTGTATTCGAGGTTCGGCAGCAGGTCGCGGAACCAAGGACGACGTACACGGCGGCTATAGTTCAGCTGCAGTTCATGATCTCCCTTGAATTTCTGAGAGAGGAACACGCTGGGAAACAGACTGATAGGATAGTCTATTTTATAACTGCTTTTGTTGATGCTCCTCATTTCACCATCATAGAACGATTGTTCTGCACGCAGACCGCCCTGGTAACCGAAGTTGCCGGCTGTTCCTGAGTAGCTCACGTACGCAGCATTGATCGTTTCAGAGTAGTGGTAATCGTTAGACAGTGAAGAGTCTAACACAAAATCGCCTGTAGAGAAATCTTTCCCTTTGGTATTCAGCAGATTATTGAACCTGCGGGTGGTAGTACGCAGACCGGCTTCTATCTTGGATGTCTCTGTCAGCGGATTTACATAATCGATCTGACCAGTGATATAAGTAGTATTACCATTACCGCGGCCAAAACGCTGTTGCGGAATGTTCGGCGAATCAATAGGCTGATGTCCCAGGTTGTAATACTGTAACGAATAATCGGAGTTATCTTCCGATTTAGCGTAGTTATAGTTAAAGTCGGCGGTCAGTTCGTGTCCCTGCTTGGCAAACGTGTGTTTATAACCCACCTGGGTGCTGTAGTTACGGAAGTTATGATTCTCATTATCAATACCGGAACCGTAACGCACCTGCTGCTGATCTTCGGTCAGGTCGTACAGTGTCAGTCCGCTGTTATCTTTAAAATCGCCCGCCATGATACCCTGGGAGATGCTGAAGGTATTGCGGTTGTCCATAAACCAGTCAAATCCAACACGGCCAAACTGGAAACGGCGGCCATTTTCACCTTCATTATACTGGTCGAGGTAGGTGGTGGTATCGGCGCTGAGATTCTTACGGAAGAGGTGTGACCTGGCTTTACCCTGGCGGCTTCTCAGGTTATAGCTGAGGGAGATATTGAATTTCTCTCTGCGGATATTGAGGTCGGCGCCGGCATTTCCTCCGCCCAGCGTCGAAAGCCCTCCGCTTACCTGGCCGTTGATACCGGCCTTACGGTTCTTTTTCAGTACGATATTGAGAATACCGCTCACGCCTTCTGCATCGTATTTCGCAGAGGGGTTGGTGACTACTTCTACAGTGGCGATTGCATCGGCAGGGATCTGGTCGAGCGTCAGGGTAGTAGGACGACCATCCACGAAGATGGTGGGAGAGCCATTACGTACTGTAACGTTACCATCAATATCCACATTCACAGAAGGTACCTGCTTGAGTACATCGGTTGCAGTACCGCCCACGCTGGCAAGACTTTTATCAACATTGAAGACACGCTTGTCGATCGCCATCTGGAAAGTAGGTTTATCGCCCACTACTTCCACACCGGCCAGTGATCTTACATTGGTACTCAATTTGATATTACCAATATCTATGTTATTATTTTTTCCGGTAAGTGAAACTGTTTTATAAACGGTTTCATAACCAATGAAATTCACTTTCATAATATACTTTCCGAAGGGCACTTCAGGGAAATTGAAATCGCCATTAGGCTTTGATAGCATACCTGTTGCCACACTGGAATCGGCTGCGCGGAGCAGGGCAACTGAAGCGTATTCTATGGGAGAATTGGTGTTTGCATCGACGAGTTTTCCGTATAGGGAGCCATTATCGGCGGGCTTGTGCGCCGGTTGCTGTGCGTAAATAACTGACAGGAATGAGCTCATCATTCCCAAACATAAGACGACAATTTTCTGCATGATCCAAAGTACTTTTCTGATATTAAGCCTGTAACTGCAGTAAAATTAGTCTGATTTAAAAAAAGATTGATCCATTAATGGATGAATGGCGGTAAGGGTTCCGTATCTTTACGTCTGACTGTTACATTCGAATCAATGTATTATGCCTGACGCTTACCAACCAGACTGGGACATCTATACCTGCCATATCGAAGATAAGCCGGCTATTATAGGCCTGGACCTGGACCTGCGGCGTTTTGCCCCATTGAGTAAAAAGCCGTATGCCATCTTCATATCGGTATACCTGAAAGATCCGCGGGCGGACGGTTTTCCGCAGGGGGATGAGTTCGCAGTGCTGGGAGAAATTGAGGACTGCCTGGTGCAACAGCTGGAGACCACTTTACAGGCACATTTTGTAGGTCGTACAATGTCCAATGGCGTGAGGGATTTTTATTTCTATGCCTCGGGCACCTTACTGCATGACAAATACATTGCTGATGCCATGATCCAGTTTCCTGATTATCACTACGATTTTGGGGTAAAAGAGGATAAAACATGGGAATTGTACTTCGATTTCCTGTTTCCGGATGTACAGGAGTTTCAGCGTATCCAGAACCGCAAAGTGTTGCGTACGCTGAAGCAACACGGGGACATTGCCGAAAAAGCCCGCCTCATAGACCATTGGATATATTTTTCTACCGAGGCTGAACGCGAGCTATATGGCCAGCAGGTGCAGCGGTTGGGGTTCGTTATAGAAGCCCGCCCGGTGGATGAAAAAGATCCTTATCCCTACGGACTAAGGCTTTCCCGCAACGACCGGACAGACGAGGAAAGCATTGATGCAGCCGTTATGCTGCTCTGGGAACTTGCCCAGGAAATGAACGCACGTTATGCCGGGTGGGAAACTGTTATCGTAGCGCAATAATATTTAGTTAACTTGTTACAACTGTTACATAATCTTTACGTTAAGTAGAGAAGATGCTTGCTTATTACTTCTAAGATCGAGTGAGAAAATCGCTGAAAATATCAACTTATGTCCTGATCAGCTGTTGCCTGGCCCTTGTTTTTAGGGCGTACGGCAATTCTTTCCGGAAGGAACGAGCCCTTTTTCTTTTTATTCGTGACACGGTAGCGCCGGTGAAGCCCTCCGTTCCCATGACGCCCATTCCGGAGGACACCATCTTTCCACTCATTCCGCGGATGCCCACAGTACCGATCGTGCCAACTATTCCCGGCGACACCGTCGTACCAGGCGACGTGATCCTGCAGGGGGATACCATTCCGGTATCAAAGAAGTATTCCAATTCCTGGCTGGGACGTGTGCGGGCATACCGTGATTCCCTGCGGAGTAAACAGTACCGTGATTCCCTCATCAGGAAAGTAACACGGCAGAATGTACCCGAACCAACGGGTACCGACAGCAGCATTATCAAAAGTGAACAGTATTTCACACCGTTTTCGGGGAAAGTGATCCGGGATATCTACTTCCGCCGGGTGAACGTGTTTGGTCCCAGCAACATCAAGGATACTACCTTCTCCACCTCCATGAAGCTGGTGCATCTTGCCAACAGGCTGCACTTTAATTCGGAGGAATGGGTAATACGACAACTGCTCTTCTTCCGGCAGAACGATACGATCAATCCCTACGAAATGTCTGACAACGAGCGTTACCTCCGTAACCGGCCCTTCATACAGGATGCCCGTTTGTATATTATTAATACAGGCGCATCCGAAGACTCAGTCGATCTGCTGGTGGTAACCAAAGACGTATTCGAGTACGGGTTTGACCTGTCGCGCTTAAGTACATCGGGCGTAAGGGCCAGCGTTTCCAACGACAACCTGTTCGGGGCCGGTCAGGGTATCAGGATCGGGGGCTCCTGGAGCGACAGTGACAATCCTCCTTTCGGATCGCAGGTCAGGTATACCAAAACGAATCTGTTGGGTACATTTATGGATTTTTCCGGAGGATATACTACACTAAATAATGTCAACAATCTGGATTCGGGTTCCTACGAGGGCACCTACTACTTCGCCGTCGACCGGCCGCTGTACAAAAGCGGGGCTAAATGGTTGGGCGGTTTTAGCTTCAGCAGCAATTATTCTATCAATATTGCTAACCGGCCCGATACGCTGTACCGCGACTACCGGTACAACATCCTGGATGTATGGGGCGGTTTCAACTTCCTGAAACAGGACCACCGTAATCCGGATAGCCGCAGGCCTAACCTTGCGTTCCTCTTCCGCCATTTTAACCTGATGTTCACAAAGAAGCCGACCCAGGAGATCTATATACTGGACCCGGTATATAATAATCACCGTTTCTATTTGTGGCAGGCCGTCACATTCCGGCAGGAATTCTTCAAAACAACCCATTTCTTCGGGTTTGGCCGAACGGAGGATATTCCACTGGGTTATACAGCATCAGCAACTGCCGGCTGGGAGACATGGAAACAACGCACCCGGGCTTATGTTGGGCTGGAAGCCGAAAAATTCTGGGTAACAAGGGGGAAAGGGATCCTCTCAGGAACGCTGGGACTTAGCACTTTCTTCCGCAATGGAATGTCGGAAGATGCTGTCATCCATGCCAAAGTGGAATACTATAGTCGGGCCTTCCCGTTTGCAGGAGGAAAACTGCGTCAGTTCCTGTATGCAGACTACCTCTGCAATCCGAACAATTATTTCTACCGTCCGCTGAACATTAACCGCGATCTCGGTGTGTGGGGATATAAAGACGTGCCGCTGAGTGGCTATCAGCGGTTGAATGTCAGGTCAGAAACTACTTATTATAGTCCTTTGAAGGTATTTGGTTTTAAATTCAACTTCTTCTCTTCCATCCAGGCCTCTCAGCTCACCTATAAGAGTAATAACATCTTCAAGAACCCTATCTATACCGGGCTGGGACTAGGGTTCAGGGTACGTAATGAAAACCTGTCCATCAATACCCTGAGGCTGTCGGCCAATTATTACCCGAACGCGCCGGAACCAATGAGGTCTGTGTTCTGGGAAGCCACCACTACGGTCGACTTCCGCTTCAACATTTTCGCATTGAGAGCACCAGCCTTCCTACAGTTCAGATGATTTCCTGATCTTAATAATGACCATTTTGGATGTGGGCGTATTGCTCTTGTCGGCCACGCTGTTGAGCGGTACCAGGGCATTTGCTTCCGGGAAATAGGTAGCCGTACACCGCTCCGGAATACTGTACGCCACCACCAGGAATTTATGAACGATCCTTTCCACACCTTCAAAATTATTGATCAGGTCAACCACATCGTTAGGTTTGAGTCCGGCAGAGTGTATATCCTTACTGTTCATCAGTATCACTCTTCTTTCCTGGTAGATACCACGGTAACGGTCGTCCAGCCCATAAATGGTAGTATTGAACTGGTCATGGCTGCGGATGGTCATCATCATGTATTCATCTGCCGCCAGTTGCTGTACGGTCACATTGGCGACATTAAAATTGGCTTTGCCGGTAGTAGTATTGAAACGTCCCTCCCTGGCATTATTAGGCAGGTAGAAGCCACCGGGATGTCTTACGCGGGTGTTGTAGTTATTGAAGCCTGGGATCACTTTTTCAATATCCTCACGGATGTAGTCATAGTGTTGCATGTAATGTTGCCAGTCCACGCTGGAACGTTTCCCAAGGGTCGCCATTGCCAGCCTGCATACAATGACAGGTTCGCTCAGCAGGTGATTGGAAATAGGCGGCAGATTGCCTTTTGACATCTGGATCACGCCCATGGAATTCTCACAGGTCACGAACTGTTTCTGGTTTTGCAGCATATCCATATCACTGCGGCCCAGGGTAGGCAGGATGATCGCCTCTCTGCCATGTACCAGGTGACTGCGGTTCAATTTGGTTGAGACGTGTACTGTTAAAGCGCAATTACGCAATGCCTGTGCAGTTACTTCAGTATCAGGCGTTGCGGAGAGAAAATTGCCTCCCATCGCGAAGAAAATACTTGCCTTACCATCACGCATAGCACGGATAGCATCTACTGTATCATACCCATGTTTCCGTGGCGGATTGAATCCGTATACCGACTGGATCTTATTGAGCAATGCATCTGAAGGCTGCTCATAGATACCCATCGTGCGGTCGCCCTGTACATTGCTGTGACCACGTACGGGACACGTGCCCGCGCCTTCTTTTCCTATACTGCCTTTCACTAGTAGAAGGTTAACGACCTCCTTAATAGTATCCACCGCATTTTTATGTTGCGTGAGCCCCATGGCCCAGCAGGCAACGATCTTCTTTTTATGCATCAGCATAGACGCTGCCTGGCGGATCTGTTCTAAAGAGATACCACATGCATCCGCCAGCTTTTCCAGCTGTTGTTGCCGGATATGGCGAATATATTCCTCAAAACCACTGGTATTATTCTTAATGAATTCCCGGTCAAATACGCTACCAGGCTGGCGATCTTCCTCCTCCAGTAATAGCAGTGCAATTGCCTGGAGCAGCGCCATATCCCCATTGATCTTTACCTGCAGGAACAGGTCGGTGAGGTGTGTGCTGATATGGAGAATGCCTTTAACGGTCTGCGGATTAAGGAAGTTTAATAAACCTGTTTCCGGAAGGGGATTCACCGAAATGATACTCGCCCCGTTTGCCTTTGCCTTCTGCAGGGCAGTGAGCATGCGGGGATGGTTGGTACCAGGATTCTGTCCGAGAATGATAATGACCTCCGCCTTGTGTAAGTCTTCCAGTGTAACAGAACCTTTGCCGATACCAAGCGTATCAGAAAGGGCCACACCACTGGATTCGTGGCACATATTGGAACAGTCGGGCAGGTTGTTGGTACCGTATTCCCTGACGAACAACTGGTAAAGGAAAGCCGCTTCATTGCTGGTACGGCCGGATGTATAAAAGATGGCTTCATCGGGTGAGGCCAGTGTATTCAGATGGTGTGCTATTTTACCAAAAGCGTCTTCCCAGGAAACAGGCTGATAGTGTGTAGCGCCCGGAGCCAGGTACACCGGCTGGGCCACACGGCCTTTTTTGCCTATTTCATAGTCTGTCAGGGCAGCCAGTTCGCCTACACTGTGTTTTGCAAAAAAGGCGGCGTCCAGCTTTCTGCTGGTAGCCTCTTCGGCAATGGCCTTTACACCGTTCTCACAATATTCGGCAATAGAAGAGCGATCGTCATCAGGATCGGGCCAGGCACACCCCGGACAGTCGAAACCATCTTTCTGGTTCAGCTGCAGCAATGCTTTCATGCCACGGATCACGTCTGTTTCGTGCAGGATGTGTTTAGCACTGGACAGCACCGCCGGAATACCGGCAGCCACTGTTTTAGGCTTACTCAGTCGGACATGTCCCGTGAAATGTTCGGGATTCTGGGAAGGGTCTGTAGTATTATGCTGCTTCATTGGTAGACTTTCATTTCTGATGGGTGAGCGATCCGATCGCTATTCTATGTTCACCCGAGTAAATATTAAACCGCTGCTGACGGAGGAAACCGATTAGTGTGATATCCCATTCATGCACCATTTTCACCGCCATTCCGGAAGGAGCGCCTACGGCAGCAATTACTTTGATACCCGCCATTGCTGCCTTCTGGATCAGTTCAAACCCCGCCCTGCCACTGAGCAGCAGGAGATAGGGCTCCATAGGGAAGAGCTGTTGCTGGAGTGCGGCGCCAATCAGTTTGTCCACTGCATTATGGCGCCCGATGTCCTCACGCATCAGCAATAACGTTGAAGACTGATCGAATAAAGCGGCGGCATGGATACCACCGGTATCGTCAAAAAGCTGTTGCTCATGACGGAGCAGGTCTGGCAGACGGTGGATCAGTTCAGCAGGCCATTTAGGAACAGGCTGGGCCGATGCTGCTGTCGTAACCGGCGTATAAATAGCCGAAAGATCTGTTTTACCGCACATCCCACATCCGGAATTGGCAACAAAGTTCCGTTGTGCCGTTTTCAGCACAGGAGTAACGTGTTCGTGCAGGCTTACCTGTATGGTATTAGTGATGTCGCTGTCGGAGCAGATAGCTTTGATATCCTTTTCTGACCGGATAATCCCTTCGGTATAGAGAAAGCCCGTAGCCAGTTCAGGGTCCTGGCCGGGAGTACGCATAGTCACCGAGATGCTCTGCTGCTGTCTGTCGGCCAGCGGCCCATAGATCAGCTGAATTTCGAGCGGTTCCTCAGCTGCCAGCGCATCTTCAGTTGCAGTAACAATTGTATCCTGTACTCTTGTTATGCGTGTGTAGGAAATGGCAGGGTTTAGCATGTCGTAAAGTTACGTAAAATAAGGCGCCCGTGGCGTGTTCAGGAGCGGTTGTGCAACTCTGTGCTGCCGGCTGTTGTAACAAAATAACTGATCTCCCGGATGGTCTCAGAGAAAACAACAGCAGGTACGTCCCGGAGTGCAAGCGGCTCACCTTCCTTATAAAAATTGATCATATCCGTGAGCACAGTCTCTTCTTCTTTCCTGTCTGCAAAGAAGTTGACCCTGATATCCCAATCGGTCAGTATCATATAGGGGATATAAGCCCAGTTGTGCGGAGCTTTTTGTCTCAGTGTCCAGCCTCTCTGTGTGATAACGTTTTTAAACTTCTGTTTGTTGAGTACCTGTGAGGCAAAACGGGAAGAATAAAAGCCGTCGGCCAGTTCTTCATTATTGGGGGTATATATCTCGCGGTTCACCTGCTTAAAGGGCTGATCTATATGCCGCTGCAACAGGAAATCGCGCCAGGCTTTCACCGTTTTAGCCGGTTCATTCATAGGATGCCACAGACGCACAGCTGTCTCTTCGGAGACTGTTATCTCTCTGCCCTTATAGTCAATAATATGTCCATCCGCGCAGTACCCCGTGGTCTGAACACCGTTGGTATGGAAGTTCCAGATCAGCCGCGTAGTAAGCGTCTTCACCAGCGGATGGTCCAGGTAATATGTCTTCCAATGCTTGTATGTCCATGGCGTCATGCGCATAAAAGCCCTTTCTATTCTTGCACTGCTATCAACCAATGCCTGATCGATGTCTTTCACAAGGCGTTTAAACTCCTGCCCGGGAACAGAGGAGGCCTGCGGTCCTTTGGCTGGTTTACCATTCCTTTCCCAAGAGATGCTCGATTTACCGGTATTACCAATGGTGTAAACACCTGTAAAATCGGGTCCGATATGCATACGCACGGTACCTTCATCGTCCAGGCCAAAGTCGGGAACGATATATTCCTCCAGTTCATACGGAGGGATGTTATGTTGTTCTGCCAGGTCATGCAATATCTTGTCTATGCTCTTCATTGCTCCCGAATGCCTGATCACCGACCGGAACCTGCTGATCCTGTTGAGGGCCTCGCGGAAAGGCAGATAGGTGAGCGCATAGATACAGGCGGTACCGGTCTTGACGGACAGGGGACCTCCGCTATCTTTTTTCTTATACGCCCAGATAGCATATGGTTCCAGCATATCGAGCAATTCCTTATTGTTCGGTATGGCGCTGCACCAGATGATGGCCTTCAGCAGATTATGGTTGATCGCACTGAGATAATCAATGTAATAGTCAACGAAACTATAGGTACGTCCTGCATGTTGTTTCATTAGTAGCCCCTGGCAAAAAGATATCCAGTCCTTCAGTTTCATGACGAAATGCTCGGTGTTGATACGGCCCACCAGTTCTTTAGCCCGCTTCCACCATTTACGGTTGGGAACACTGCTTTCGCCGGCGTTCAGGCAATGATCGATGAAGGCAGTCCAGCATTCCTTTTGCCGTGTGCTTCTTATGTTTGACAGGAACTCGACGACAAGAATGCCTAAAGAGTCCCGGCGACTGATGATCAGTTCAGGACCTCCGTGCAGGATAATGTCTATCTGAATGTTCACTTTGTCGGCAGCTACACTTACTGTTCTTTTCTCTGTGGTATCCAGCAGCTCCAGGCAAAGACGCAGGGTATTGGTCAGCCCTTTCCGGCCGATCTTTTCCTGGATGACGTTTAAGATCTCCTGCCTGGGAAACCACCATTCATTACTGCGTTTCAAGGTTGTCTCATGCCATTGGAAGAGGATTTGGAAGCATTGCTCATCGGAGGTGTAGGCAGACAGGTACTTGACTAAGCCTGCGGTATCGAGTGCTTCGGGTAATTTATCTGCCTGTATTTTTCCGATCCAGAAGTCTGTGAATTGCATAGCTTCATTAATGAAGAGGTGTAACAATGAGGGTACTGCACTATCCAAGATATGTAAAAAACAGGTATTAAAAAAAATGAAGGCAGGCCTACAGCTGAATCAGGCAGGGAAATTGTAATAATAAAAAGGGTATTAAAATTTCTGTACTTTCGACATATAAAAAAATCTAAATATGCGCTGGCAAAACAGAAGATTAAGCGACAATGTAGAGGATCGCCGTGGCGGCGGAGGTGGTATGCGAACGATAGGTATTGGTGGAGGTATTGGTGGTATTATTATCGTTGTGCTGGCCCTGTTATTCAACCAGGACCCACAACAGGCATTACAATCCGTACAACAGGGGAACAGACCGCAAACTGAATCCCGCACAGTAACCAGCAGCAGTGACGAGATCTCCCGGTTTGCATCTACTGTGCTGGCAGATACCGAAGAGGTGTGGGCTGAGCTGTTTTCTCAGATGAATAAGAACTATCAGGATCCGGGCATGGTATTGTATACAGACTACGATCAATCCGGTTGTGGTGCGGCTCAAGCGGCTATGGGGCCATTTTACTGTCCTGCCGATGAAAAAGTTTATCTTGATCTGAACTTCTTTACTGAAATGGAGCAAAGGTTCAAAGTAGCAGGTGATTTTGCTATGGCCTATGTAATTGCACATGAAGTGGGGCATCACGTACAAAACCTGCTTGGCACCAGCCGTAAGGTACAGGCTATGCGTTCTCAGCTCAGCGAGCGGGAATATAACAGACTGTCTGTAATGCTGGAGCTGCAGGCCGATTTCCTGGCGGGCGTCTGGGCACATCATGCACAGAAGAAACATAACATCCTGGAACCGGGAGATATTGAAGAGGCCCTCAATGCTGCAAGCGCTGTGGGCGATGATGCTTTGCAGAAAGCAACACAGGGGCGTGTGGTACCGGATGCGTTTACACATGGTACCTCAGCGCAGCGTACGCGCTGGTTCAAGAAGGGATTTGAGACGGGAGATATCAGACAGGGAGATACGTTCAACGCAACGGACCTGTAGTTTTTTAATTGACACCGTTTTACATAAATTATATTCAGTCAGCGGCCTTACAGCCCGGCGGGATATGCCAAACATTCAGGCGTTATAAACGCGATTCCCATTAATAGCATCATTCGCTACAATCAGCCTGCCTTAGGCCGGGCGTTGTGTTCATCGCCGGGAGCAACCTTGTGGTGAGAAATGAGAAGGCAATCCCGAAAATGCGACAGTTGAAGAGATGTAGAAAGGCCGTACCTCCTGTGTGAGATACGGCCTTTTCATTATAGCTTCTTTACAACCATTTGCCTTTGTTGGGGCAGCCATAACAGACCATTAAAGGCAATCATACACACTGATTACCATACAATTACAGCCACCACATCGCTATCCGCTACAGGTGGCAAGGCAAGGCTACTAGTTGCTTACAACACTTTCCTGATTGTCCTTTACAATGATGGTGTAGCCTCTGCCCAGATTTTCTTCTTCTGACGACAGGGGAAGTGTGAAGTGGAAACTAGTCCCCTTTCCGGCAGCGCTGTGGAACCATATTCTACCATTGTTGCGTTCAATGAAATCCTTCGACAAAGGCAATCCGAGCCCACAGCCCTTTTCATTGCGGGTACCGTTGGTGGAGTAATAAATATTGGAGAATACTTTTGCCTGATCTGTAGCAGCAATACCCAGGCCGTTGTCCTGTACTATCAGTTCAATCTTATCAGGCAGCAGGAGATAATTGATGTTTACCGAGCCATTGATGGGTGTGAACTTGATGGCGTTACTGATCAGGTTCCTGAGCACGAGCCTGATCATATCAGGGTCCGCATATACCATTATCGGGCGCTGCAGTTCATGCGTCAGCGTTATTTCTTTTTGTTTGGCAAGCGATTGCAGCAATTCAAATTCACTCTTTAGAATGGTACTGATATCAAAATCATCCGGAGTAACATGAATGCCTTTCATCTGACTACTCGCCCATTGGAGGAGGTTATCCATCATATAGGCTGTATTTTTCATGTCGCGCCAGAGTTCATGGGAAAAGATCCTGAACTGTTCTTCGGACATCTTATCATCCCTTAACAGGAAAAGCAATCCTTCCAGGATCGCCAGCGGAGAACGCAGATCGTGTGAGATAACGGAGAATATTTTATCCTTTACCTGACTGCCGCTTTCCAGGGCAGCATTCTGCTCCATGATGATCTTGTTCTGTTGTTGTACCTGTGTATTACGATGATTCAACTGGCTATACAGTTCCTGCTGGCGTCTGTACATCAGGTACAGTACTGCAGTGATAATAAAAAGCCCAAGCAGCAACATGGTACAAAAAATAACCAGTATGCGCTGTTGTTTGATGGTAGCCAGATGTAACTGCTGTTCTTTCCTTAGCAGCTTATTTTCGTGCTGTTTCTTTTCAGACTCGTATTTCTCTTTTGTATTGGCGATAAACTTTGTCTTTTCAACGCTGAACATCTGCTCATTCATCCTGCTGAACTGCTTATAATTGGCCAGGGCTGCCGAATAGTTGCCCCGGGCTGAATCCAGTGTAGCCATGTTCTTATGATAGATCAGCGTATTCTTCATGTTCTTAAGATGGCTGTTCAGCTGTGCTGCTTCGGCAAGGTGCTGTTCTGCTTCTTCGTACTTGCGTAACATGGTTTTGGTGAACCCCATATTCAAATGCGCTTTCACCAGGCCATTGATATTGTCAGACTCTTTATAGTATTGTTCGGAGATCTCGAAGTAGGGCAGGGCCAAGCTATATTGCTGCTTCAGTGTGTAGACCAGTCCTATATTTTCATAAGTGATAGCCAGACCAGCATGATCGTTCAGGGACAATTTAATTCTCTCGGATTCCAGCAAAAAGTGCAGCGCGGAATCCGGCTTATTAAGCCGTATATAACTTGAGCCGATGCTGTTTAATGTGCGGGCGATCTCGGCGGGTTGCTTGAGGGCCTGTTTGATACGCAGCGCTTTCTTCTGATAGCGTAAGGCTTGTCTGGGTTGGTCTTGTTCTACGAGGATATTCCCCATGTCCGTGTTGAGCACACCAACGGCATAATTATCATCCAGCTCGTCGGCCAGTTTGAGCGCGCTGACGGTGAGGTCCATCTGTTTCTCCAGGTTTCCTTTAATATTTTCAGCCAGGGCCAGGTTGCGGGTAGCCCACATGATACCTGTTTTGAAGTGCAGGCTGTCGCTCAGTTTTAAGGCTTCATGCGCATACTGTGCAGTTTTAGCAGCATCTTTGGGAAAGAAACTGCGACTTAACTGATTGAGTAAACGAACACGCACGGTATCTTTCTGGGGATGTTTTTCCACTTCAGTTATCTGCGCAGAAACGTTGGTAACCAATGTACATAGCAATGCCAGATATATATAAGTATATACATTAGTTCGGACAATCCGCGTTGAAAGTCTAGTTGTCGGCACAAACGATCTTTAAGGGTTACCTGAATGCTGTGCTAAAATTATAGAAAAAACGGATGCAATTTTTCAAAATCTAAAATATTGTGATTCGTTGTATCTTTCGGAGGAATAAATGATACTAATGTAAGGAGCATTGTGTTTTTTTTGGGGGTTAATTACAAAACCCGGACCAGATAACTCAAATTAGTCGCACATTACAAACAATTCCTAATTATTGATACAGATGAAACCGACAGTAACAATAGAATATTGTCCTAAATGCGGATGGATGATGCGGGCAGCATGGATGGCACAGGAACTGCTGACGACCTTCGCTGATGACATATATAGTGTGACTTTACAGCCAAGTCAGGTGAATGGCAATTATATCATTTATGTCGATGGCATAGCATTGATCAACCGTAAGGAACTGGGGCATTTTCCTGACATAAAGGAAGTTAAGCAAACGATCAGGGATAAAGTAGCTCCGGAAAAGAGCCTGGGGCACAGTGACAGAAAGTAGTATAAAAGTTGTTTCTTTGCATCCCGGATGAGTATGCAAAGGATCATATTTTTTACAGCAACACTACTGGCATTGAGCCAGGGACTGACAGCGCAGCAACAGAAAGACACAACACAAGGCGCCCAGGCGGATACTATCGTGCCGCATAAACGCAGCTTTTTCCCGCTGCCCGTATTGGGTTACTCGCCTGAAAAGGGACTGGAGATAGGGGCCGCTATGTTGTATTCTTTCTACACTTCCAAAGATCCTGTATTACGCAATTCCACAATTAATCTCATTCCCACCGTTACGACCGAGAGTCAGCTGAAAATAGATCTTAAAACAGATATATGGACAGATGCCAATAACTGGCACTTCAAAAGCAATCTCCGTTATCATGACTTCCCGATCAATTTCTACGGATTGGGAGATACGACCCGTAAAGCCGGTGCTACCCTGCTTGATAATAAGCGATATAAAGTGCAGCTGGAGGCCGAACGTCGTATAAGCGGTCATTTCTATGCAGGACTTTTCTTCCTGTACCAGAAAGATACTTACAAAGCGCGTGAGAATAAAGGTGTATATCCTGACATGGCACTGGTTGACAAGGATGGAGGGCATGTTTCCTTCATTGGCGCCACGGGTATATTCGACAACAGGGATAACCAGAACTATACACGCACTGGCACCTGGGTACGGTTAAATATCTCCTATGCACCCGGGTTTGTCAGCAAACATGAATTATGGAGAATAGATGGGCAACTACGTCATTTTATTCCTATTTCCCCTAAGAGCACTGTTGGTTTCAACGGCGTATTTAACTCCTTGCAGGGAAGCAGGTTGCCATTTTACCTCTTGCCGGAAATGGGTAATGATATGATCATGCGCGGGTACTATCAAGGCAGGTACAGAGATCAGAATTACCTGGCCGGACAGGTAGAATACCGTTATTTCCTCGACCCAAAGATCCCTATCAATATCTGGTTCGTACACATGCAACCTAAATTCGCCCTCGCCGCATTTGGTGGCTCAGGTGCGGTATTCAACAACCGTGATATTGCGATGTCCCACTTTAAACCCAGTTATGGTCTGGGTGTACGCTGGTTCTACGACGAAGGCGCCAGACTGACGGTGCGCATCGATTATGCCTGGGGCGAAAAACGCACGGGCGAACAACGGCAATCGGGATTATACCTGTCTCTTGCGGAAGCATTTTAGTGCTTCCGTTCCCGTGGTCGGGCATACTAATTGTTACCATACCTATCAATCATAGTTTAGTTATCCAAAAAATCCGTTATGAAGACAAAAGCAGCCCTATTGGCGGCGCTATGCGCTGTCGTTTCTATGCCAGCAACCCAGGCGCAGAACATTAAACCCACTTCCAAGTTTTATGTAAAGATCGCAGGAGGTTACTATTTCAGTGTTTTTCCCGGACAGTTTCCTAAAGTCGGCACCTATCAGCCACATGACCAACACCTGGAGTACAATCCGACCACTGAATCGTCTACATCTGTCTCAGAAAAGGTATTAACGGGATCGTATGGCGCCGGTGGGAGGGGAGGCCTCTCCTTCGGCTGGAACATCAACCGTTATATTGCTGTTGAAGGAACGTTTAACTACTACCGCAGCAAGAAAAACCTGATGACCCGTGAAATCACAACAATGGCTGGCAGCAACCAGGTGCTGGGCAAAATTGAATCGCACGGCTATGTGGACGCCATCGATTTTGCACCTGGACTTGTGATCAGTCCGGGCTTCGAGAAGGTCAACCCGTATGTCCGTTTTGGTATGGTTGTACCGTTATGGGGCAATCTGAAGATCGAAACAGACGCCAGCCGCAGTGGCACGGCGGCAGTTGGCGGTCAGACGGTATTGACACAAACAACGATTCACCGCAATGAAACCGTGAAACCTAATGTGACCATAGGTTTCCAGGGAGCGATGGGCGTTGTTTTCCCGGTGGCAAAACGACTTGACATTTTTGTTGAAGCGGAATACAGGAATATTCCTGTGAGAAGCAAAGAAAAGGAAGTCACTGCTTACGATGAGACGATCGCGTTGGTGAATCCTGCAAATGGCGCGGTGATCTCCTCACAGCACCGCGGACTGGACGACATATCGACCGCTGAGCGGTACACGAAGTATGTAACAACGCTGGATCAGCATTCAAACACACCGGTAAGTCAGCAAGGTGCAACGGTGAATTACAAGCATAACGACCAGCCGGCAAACGACCTGAAGTCTTACATCAACATCGGCGGTCTGGGCGCTAATGCCGGCCTCCGTTGGCGGATTTAGTCGCCAGGTATGTAATAAGCGTCCGCAATGATCTTTCCAGCTCCGGATCGGTAATGTTCCCGTTAGCATCCATTTTGGTGCGTACTATGGGAATAATAAGCTTAGATTCTTCCTGAATATCAGCCGTCATCACACTCAGTGTCTGCACCAGAGACGCATGTGCTTTATCGCCGCCGGTGGCAAGTGGTGAAGCACTGATAACGCCGGTGGGTTTATGGGTAAATTCGCCGGAGGAAACGAGCCAGTCCAGGGCATTTTTCAGCACGCCCGGTATGCCGAAAGCGTATTCGGGTGTGCTGAATAAAACCGCGTCAGCAGCGCGTAGCTTGTTTCTCAGGGAAAGCACGGTATCAGCAGGCGAGGAGCCTTCCCCATCTAATTCCGGACTGAAATAAGGGAGTTTGTCCAGGCCTTCATAGACCGTTATTTTAACATCAGCAGGCGCAATTGCTGCACAGGCCCTGAGCAATGCTGTATTTGAAGAAGAACTTCTTAAGCTGCCAGATATTCCAAGTATACTGATCGCCATTGATTATTTTTTTAATACGAATTGTCTTTCTCTAAGCTCCGGAATAGGTCAGTGATCTCTGACAAAGCGCAAATCTAGCCGTTATATTCAGATTAACATAATATTTCAGCCTCCGGGAATCAATTGAGATCAAGGCAGATACAGGTTTCTTTGCATAAACCGGAGTGTATGTATTCGCTTACAATTCGGTACCTATTCGGTGGAGTCTATAGCTTATAGGCTCTCTACTATAGCGTTATAGCCACTATTGTATAGCCCTGGCTATAGGATAGCAGGCGTAATGCAGGACTATAGCGCCTATGGGTATACAGTGGTAGTATAGTCATAGCGAAGTCGTACCGAATCCTGACACCGGTTAAAGCGATAATTCCGGGCTAAATAATGAGGTTTGGAGAACATCCGGGGACGCCTTGAGCGTTGTCGTGATTTGCAGTGATTGACCATATTTTAAAATCCGGCGCTCAAAATAAATCTGCCTGAGGTAAAAATTATGCAAGATCTGTCATTCGAAAAGCCGGAATAATTTGAATAAAAATGGCTGAAAGCTGTTCAGGAATTTAACCTTATAATTGCGTCTGAATATCCCTGTAATGCAGATCTGTGGCTACTTTATACGATTCACCGCCCTATTTCTCTACTTCTATATAATACGTATAATTTATATTATGTTAAATAGGTAGTTTTCTAAATTACATGGGATAATTTAATTACCCATACGTTCACACCGTTACCCTCACGCCTGCCCACAGGCGTTAAAACCGTTCGTTTCCCGGGGTTGAAACCCCGCGCTACAAACACACAGCACCTACGGAGCCGATTGATGTTTTGTTCCCCGATGTATTGTCATCCAGTGTGTTCCTATGAATATTACACTACTGCACCTCGCCTTTTTCCAGCTTGATATTTTTGTAGAACACCATTGTAATACCGAAGCCAATGCGGCTTACTTTATAGCTCAGATTCTATTACTATTCAGCTCTTCTGGCAACATCCGGTTGCCTGGTAATACTTCGCACCGGCCCTACACGCAGTAGTTGTAGATTTCAGGCTAATAGATGTCAATTCAGTGCCCGCCGAACATTTGCAATTCCACAACCGTTATTTTAGTGGTAAATCCTGATCCCGGGCTTTTTACAACTGCCAGTTTTTAAAGTGAACAATCCTACTCTAACCGTCTTAAAAAAGAAACACCATGACGACATCCAATATGTTCAACCGGAGACAATTTCTTAAAGATGCCGCCCTTGCAACCGGTGGCCTCGTACTTGCATTTACAGTGCCTGCCGTGGCCAGGAAAAGACGATTATCCGGCAATGACGCCCCCATTTCAGACGCAGGTGCGATGCCAGCGCCTAATGCCTTTCTGCGGATCGGCACAGACGGAACGGTGACGATCACGCTTTCTCACTGTGAAATGGGACAAGGTATTTCAACGGCGCTGGCTATGCTGGTTGCAGAAGAACTGGATGCGGACTGGCAGAAAATAAAAGTGGAAGACGCCCCTGCTGCGCAGGTCTATCATCATACCATCTATGCAACGCAGCGCACCGGCGGATCATCCAGTCTGTACTCCGAATTTGACCGCTATCGTCAGGTTGGCGCCGCTGCACGGCAGATGTTGGTACAGGCCGCCGCTAAACGTTTACAGGTCGATGCGAAAGATTGCAGGACAGAAAATGGCTATGTAATGGCAGGCGACAAAAGACTCAGTTATGGTGAACTGGCGGAAGAAGCCGCTACCCTGCCCGTACCCACGGAAGTTGCGCTGAAAGACCGCGCCGACTGGAAGTTTATCGGCAAGCCGGTCAAACGCATCGATACGCCCGCTAAGGTGAACGGAGAAGCCACTTTTGGAATGGACATACATTTCCCTGGTATGCTGACGGCGCTCGTTGCCAGAGGGCCAGTTCCAGGCGCAAAGGTAAAAACATACAATGCCAAGGCCACTTTGGCTATTCCCGGCGTCCGCCAGGTGGTAATGATTCCCACTGGTGTCGCCGTGCTGGCTGATAATTTCTGGGCCGCGAAAAAAGGTCGTGAGGCATTGAAGATTGACTGGGAACTTGGACAGGCGGTTCGCATCAACAGCGCCACTCTCCTGTCAGAATTCAAACAACGCGCTAATGAAGGTGGTCTCGTAGCTGCCAAAGCCGGAGATCCTGAAAATGTATTCCCCAAAGCCGCACACGTTTTGGAAGCGGAATATTTTCAGCCTTTCCTGGCACATGCTCCCATGGAGCCTTTGAACTGTACTGTAAAGCTGACGCCTGATAAATGTGAGATCTGGACAGGCACCCAGACAGTAACAGACGATCAGAAGGCAGCCTCGGACATCACAGGATTGCCGCTTGATAAAGTTTTCATCCATATGCAATTCCTGGGAGGATCCTTTGGAAGAAGAAATATTACACGATCAGACTTTGTACGTGAAGCCGTTGAAGTGGCCAAAGCGTCAGGGAAGCTCGTAAAGACCGTCTGGACACGGGAAGACGATATCCAGGGCGGCATGTACCGACCTGCATTCCTTCATCGGTTCAAGATTGGCCTGGACAGCAATGGCGCTCCTATTGCCTGGAAGCAGGTCAGCGTCGGACAGTCCGTTATGACTGGCGGACCTTTTGAAAAGGTCGCTGTGATCAATGGCGTAGATCAGTTTTCCATTGAGGGTATGCATACCGCGGAATATGTGAAGAGCATTCCCGACCAGCGGATAGAACTGAATACACCCGTATGGCCCATTACTGTAGATAACTGGAGAGCGGTAGGATTAAGTCATACCATCTTCGCCATGGAAAGCCTGGTCGATGAACTGGCATATGCCGCCAAGAAAGATCCGGTGGAATACAGGCGCATGTTATACAAGGATGCGCCGCGACACCTGAAGGTGCTGGAAATGCTTGCAGAGAAAAGCGGCTGGGGACAGCCACTGCCTGCTGGTCATGGCAGAGGCATCGCCGTCTTCGAAGCCGTCGGCAGTTATGCGGGCGTGGTGGCAGAAGTTTCTGTAATGAAAGACATGCCGCTCTGGGTACATAAGGTGACGTGCGTGATTGACTGCGGCACTGTAGTAAATCCAGACGGTGTGATCGCGCAGATGGACAGCAACATTCTGTATGGTCTTTCTACAGCGCTGTATAGCGAGATAACTTTCAAAGCGGGCAAGGTACAGCAAAGCGGCTTTCTCGACTATAAAGTACTGCGTATCAATGAAACGCCGGAGATCGAAACATTCATTGTACCCAGCAATGAAAAGCCCGGCGGTATTGGTGAAGCCGCCGTGGGTCAGATCATGCCCGCCATTACAAATGCAATATTTGCCGCTACCGGTAAGCGTATCAGGTCTTTACCGCTGGCGAAGCAAGAGTTGCATGGTGATCAGCAACAGCAGGAGATCAGAATACAGAAGGCAGGCGTCTGACAATAAAGGCCCGGTTTCAATGAAACCGGGCCTTCAAACAGGATGCTTAGTCTGTCAGGAGAATTTGATCTTATCCCATAGCTTATTTTTCACCACCTGTTCAATTACCATATCGTGATAATTCCTGCTGATAGGTATTTTGTTTGACTGGATGAAGATCTCATTTCCCTCAATACCCTCTATTTTATCGATAGACACAATATAGGATTTATGTACCCGTATGAATGATTTTTTGTCCAGGTTCTCTTCCAGGTTCTTCAGGTACAGTAATGTCATGTATTTGCCTTTGCGCGTATAGATGGTTACATAATTCTGCATCCCTTGCACATAAAGTATATCATTGAAATAGATCTTCTCGTACTTGCTGCCACACTTGATGAAAAAATAGTCTTCTTCTTTCTCAGTTTTGTGCGCGTCAGACTGCGCAGGTTTATTCAACAGCTGGTAGTATTCTTTCGCTTTGTTGGCTGCTTTGAAGAAGCGGTCAAAAGTGATCGGCTTCAATAAATAGTCCATCACATTCAGCTGAAACCCCTCCAGCGCATAACTGGGGAATGCTGTTGTAATGATGACCATAGGCGGTTTCTGGACTATCTTCAGAAAATCCAGCCCGTTCATTTTCGGCATCTGGATATCCAGAAAGATCAGGTCTACCGGGTGTTTGTCCAATAGCTGGATCAATTCAACCGGGTTGGTACAGGTGTCAACAAGATGGAGAAAATCAACCTCTCTCACATAGTTTGATAGGCCTTCCCTGGCAAGTGGCTCATCATCAATAATTACACAATTCATCTTCATACAAGATCGTATTATGTTCAGGCTATTTTTTTCATAGGCAATGGCAGTTCCAATGCTGTCAGACGCAGTTGCAACCTCACGTCAAAGCTGTCATTGTGATGCTGTATATCGAGACTGTACTGACCCGGATAGATCAGGTCCAGTCTCCTTTGCACATTCTTCAGGCCGATACCACCATAGTGTACAATATCATTACCGCCGACGTCTGACGTACTGTTAGAGACCGCAAAGTTCAGCTGTTCTCCTTCCTGTTCCAGGTGGATCGTGATCCAGTTAGGTTTATCGGCATGCTTTGAAACATGTTTAAAGGCGTTTTCTACGAACGTCATCAGGATGAATGGCGCTATTCCCCATGGGCTGCTGTTCTCCTGGTCTATTTCCAGTATTACCTCCACATTATCGTTCTGCCTCAATCTTTCCAGCTCAATGGAATTCTCCATGTAAGAGATCTCTTTGGACAGGATGATCTGCTTGTCGTTACATTCATACAGCTGATATCTTAACAGTTCTGAGAATTTCGCCAGCGACGCAGAGGCCATGTCCGGATTCTTATGGATGAGGAAGAAAATTGAATTGATCGTATTAAAAAGAAAATGCGGATTGAACTGATGTTTCAGGAAGTTCAGTTCTGTTTCCAGTTTCTCCTTTTCCAGCAGCTGCTGCTTACGCTGTGTTTGCAACCAGTTCTTTCCCAGTTTGATACTCATGGCCAGTGTCATGGCTGCCAGTGTGGAGGGTAACGAAGTGCCCAGGTACCCATAAAAACAATCGCCATTGGGGCCGTAAGCCTGTTGCATTGTTTGCCCGGAAAGAAAAGCGCTCAGGTAATATCCCGGAATGATGAGCAGAGAGGCGCCAACGATAGTCAGCAACAAGAGCACCAGGTATTGTGTAAACTTCCCTTTTTCAAGATACTTCGGGATGAGGTAATAGAGATTAAAATAAACCGCCAGTGCCTGGAATATCACATAGAACAAAAACTTCGATATGAAAGCAGAGAGAAAGATTGCCGTGAAGGCCTTTACCGGATTCCCCATAGCCACCGTCCACCAGGTAAAGTGATACAGGGCCCAGAAGGGAATATGGTGAAGTTTATACTTCAACAACCAGTTCTGTTTTGACGGAGAATATAATAAAGCGTTCATCTCACCTGGATTTTCAACGTAGAATGAAAAAAGGCCTTTTCGAAAGTTACATCAGTTTTAATCCATTTTGAAGCAATACTATTTGAATTGCAGGAAATAATTGACCAAATGTTCCTCTGACTACAGGAGAGGTCCTCCCCTCCCATTTTTGGGCATTTTCCCGTCATCAGCGCCCTGTACTGCCCGTTGATCAATCCGTTCCTGCTGGTGGTCATTTCCGTTTCTCCAGCCCATCCCTTGCTCCTTTCTTTGCATCGATGTGTTAGTTGCAACAGCCAGGTGGCTGCCGGAGTGAATGCCTCCCTTTAAATCAATGAAATATGAAAAAACTACCTTTCCTCCTGTGCTACATTCTTCTGCTTCAAACGGCTGCCGGACAGATCTCCGGAAGGTTTGCCACGGCTACCGGACAACCGGTACCTTTCGCGAATGTTATATTGCTGAACGGAACGGATACCGCGCTGGTCAAGGCGGTGCTGACAGATGAAAAAGGTGCTTACCAGATAGACAACACTCCTTCCGGAAAATATATCCTGCGTTTCAGCAGTATGGGTTTTCAGACATGGAACTCTCCCATGTTTGAACTGACTGCCCAACAGAAAACCAGGGACTTCGGGCTACAGGTGGTCAGTGAAGGGGCACAGCAACTGGGAGAAGTGGTGATACAGGCGGAAAAACCATTATTACAACAACAGGCAGAGGGTATGGTGGTCAATGTACAGAGCAGCCTGTTAACGAAAGGCAGCACTGCACTGGCCATACTCGAAAGATCTCCTGGTGTTGTGATCGACTACAGGAACAACAGCATTGCCCTGAATGGTAAGAGTGGCGTAACCGTTCTGCTGAATGGCAAGCTTATACGCATGCCCATGGAACAGCTGGTGAATCTGCTAAGTGGCATGAGTGCAGATGATATCGAAAAGATAGAGCTGTTAAGCACTCCTTCCTCCAAATATGACGCGGAAGGAAGCGCTGGCATGATCAATATTGTGCTGAAAAAAGATAAACAGCAAGGTACCAACGGAACACTGTCAGTAACCGGAGGTTATGGTTATGGAGAGAAGGCCGCCGCCAGTATTAATATATCACACAATGCTGCTAAAGTCAACAGCTATGGGTCCTACAGCTACAACCTTAACCGGAGCTACAGCAAAATCGACTTCCTGAGTTACCAGGATATGCCAGCCTTTGGCGGACGGATGGAAGCCAGGGGCTGGGACATTACCCGGTTACGGCAACACAACCACGATGTTATACTGGGCATGGACGTAAAAGCTAATCGCAGCACCACCATCGGCGCCAACATCACTTACAACGCCAGCCGGGCAACAACCGTCAATCTTCCTGCAGCCAATTACCTTCTGTTGCCCGATTCCCTGCTGACATTTGACGGCCGGATAGATAGGGTAAACCGCTGGCGCAACGTGGTGTCGTCCGTATATCTTGAAAAAGAGCTGAATCCTAAATCCAGGGTCAGTGTTAACGCGGATTACCTCTACTTTAAAAATACCAATCCATCACAGGTGAACAGCTCTCTTACCAACGAAAACAATAAACCGGTAAGCAGTAATGATAGCCTGTTTGCTTCTCAGCAGAGAGGATTTGCGAATACCGTTATTCAGGTGGGTGTGCTTAAGGCGGATTACAGCACACAGCTAAGCAGTAAGATAAAACTGGAAACCGGCATCAAGGGAACATACACCGGCAGCAATACTTTATCCAGGATTGAAAGCCTGATCGATGGGCACTGGGTAAGCAGAACCGAAACAGTGAATGAAATGAAAATGAAAGAGGGCATTGCTGCTGCCTATGCTTCCACCAATATAGAGATAACACCATCTGTGACGCTTACGGCAGGAACAAGATTTGAGTATGCCCGCACGAAAATGGATGACACAAGGACCGGCAAAAATACGGTGGACAGAAAATTAACCACATTATTCCCTAACATATTCCTCAGCAAAAAGCTGAATGAGCGTTCCGGGCTGCAGTTTTCCTATACGAAAAGGATCACAAGGCCCTCCTACAATGACCTGGCCTCTTTCGTAGCTTATAGCGACCCTACTGCGATCTATGCAGGCAATCCACAGCTGAAACCTACCATTACGAATAATATCAAGGTGGGATATAACTACGATGCTTATAGTTTCTCCCTGCTCTTTAGCAGGGATGACAATCCTATTGCCCGTTACCAGTTAAGCCAGGGTGCGGCAGCCAATGTGCTGTATGTATCCCCGCAGAACCTGGTATACCAGAACAATATCACCTTTCAGGCTACCATTCCCTGGAAAGCTACTGACTGGTGGAACATGAGCTACAGCTTTACCGGGGGATTAAGGCAATTCAAAGCCGACTATACCTTACGGCCTGTTACTAAAACCTATTGGGGTTATTCCTTCAACTTTACCGAATCATTCACACTACCGAACAATTTCTCTGCTGAATTGACGGGCTGGTACAATGCGCCATTATACAATGGCACAACGAAAACGAGCAGCATGGGCACCCTCAGCGCCGGTATCAAAAAAGAACTGAAGAACAACGCGGGCAGTATTCAACTGTCAGTATCAGATATTTTCACTACCATGAAATTCCATGTCTATTATGGAACTATTGCAGAAGAAGCGTTTCATATCAAAAATGATGTGGGGATCAAACTGGAGTCCGGTTACTCCCCTATCTTCAGGCTCTCTTACTCAAGACCCTTTGGTACAGGCACTTTGAGGTCATCCCGCAAGGAGGGGGGAGCAAAAGATGAAAGGGACAGGATCAGAAAGGATTAACCTCTCCCCTCCTGCCCTTTTAGAACGGCTACTTTCCTTTCTGGTCGCTGCTTTTCACTGTTTTGAGATCAGAAGGGGGAGTTACCTCTTTCTCTGTCACCGCAATGAATTCAATACTGGTGGCCTTGAAGCTCACTCTTTTGCTATCCATGGCAAGCACGACGCCTTTATCGGTGAACGTGCTTGCCGGACTGCCGGCTTTTAATGGCAGTTCTGTTGTGTACCAGATAGTGAGCGGCCCATTTTTGGATTTAATGATCAACTTCCTGCAGTTAAAATCCAGGATCTTCTGCGTATCAGCACTCTCTGTTTCCTTACCCTGGTCTTCATCCTTTTCAAACAATGATTTCTCTACCAACACCGGAGGATTCTTTGCTTTGTCTACCCACCAGAGTGTTTTCCTGTCAATGTCCGCATATTTCTCATTACCATCGTCTGAAGAGACCTTGATGCTGGTGTTAACGCCGTCCTGCTCATTTTTTATGTCGTCGTTGAAATAGGATTTCAGACGTTGTCCATTATACTTCAGCTCCGCCTTCTCGACAACAGTTTCCGGTACCAGGTCTTTATACTGCATCTGGTCAGGCTTCAAAGAGGCATGAATGTGATAGGTAATGTCATAACGGATCACTCCCTGCGTTTTGTCCTGTGCGAAGCTGTATTGCTGAAAGCAGCCGATAACCGCTGCCAGGATAAGTGTGCGGATGATGTGTTGCATATTGTTTTATTTAAGTGTTTACTGATTATTCTTTGCAAAATGACGCAGCTTACAGATCAGGCTGAGCATGTAATAGCGGCCCAGCACATTATTCTGCCTGTCTTCCGTGTACCCGTTGCGGGCCAGCCGGTTGAAGCTTTTATTCTGGTTCAGCAGGTCATATCCTTCCAGGCGGAGTGAGAACTGCTTATTGATGTCCCTGGAAAGACCTCCGCTCAGCAGCGCCACCGTATTGTTATATGCCCCACTCAGACCAGTGGTGGTATAACATTCAATGCCAGCATCTGCATTCAGTTTCCAGGGCAAATTGGCCATCAGGTCCAGGCCGTAATTCAGGAACCAGTATTGCTGATTGGTACCGGGATTCGCTTCACTGTGACGGTCATTCCAGCTGGCATTTCCCCTGAACGTCATGCTGAGATCACTGATGGGATAATAATTGAAGTTAAAGTCAGGTGTAATCCCCCATTGCCTGATCTTGTCGGCAATAGCATTGAAGTAGCCTGGATACCTATTGTACGACAGTTCCGCCCCGAACGTCAGACTGGAACCGTTACCGCCAAAAGGCACTGACCTTTCTCCATGCAGACTGCCGGAGAAATAACCATTGGCATTTATGGGAGAAATGAGCTGCCGGCCCGCACTGTCAATCGTATAATAATCAGTAAACTGGTTCCTGACCGCAGATATACGTAGCTGGATATTGGTGAAAACATTACTGTAGATATTATTGCTCAGATATGCCAGTGTCATATCATGATTAACGGCCTGCTGCAGATCCGGATTACCTTTCCTTATATAAAGCGGATCGCTGATGTCTTCCAGGGGACGTAGTTGGTTAAGCCCGGGCAGCACAGCGTTACTGTTATAATTGAGCGTCAGCTGTTTGGATTTCGAGAAGCGGTACCGCGCGTATACATGCGGTAACACTGTATTGTAATTACCGCTGAGACGATAGGTTTTGTAATCAGAATTACCTTTCAGGCGACTGTTCTCTATACTCAATCCTGCCGTGTAATTGAACTTCTTATATCGTCCCGCAATGGCCACATCTGCAATATTTCTCGTGATCGTGCTGTTATAGATATCACTGTACCGGTCGTCCAGCACGTTATATGCGCCATCTGCATGGTTCATGTTATAAGCCAGCTGTTCGTAGTCGCCCTGGTTAATGTTAAACTGCTCCGTCAACCGTAGGGCAGTATGCTTTGTCAGCTGTTCAGTATAGATCAAATTATTATTCAGGGAATAGTTATCCGAATGTCCCTGCGTCTGCTGGTTGATACTGTCCGTGGTGCCCAGGTTATAGTATTCATTCCGGGCAATGTTCAGGCTCTGATTCTCGACCCGGAGGTATTCCGGCGTAACTACGAGCGACAAGGTACGGCCCGGCTTAGCAAAGCGGTGGCGGTACAGGATATCAGCAGTTGCATTTGTGTTCGTGTTGTTGCCGTTCAATACCTGCTCTCCCTGGTTCAGCAACAATGTGTTATCAGCTGTGTAAGAGCGGTAGGTCCTGTTGCTTTTGAGCACCGATGTGTTATGATTAACAGCAGGCGATATCTTTAACGAATTATACTTGTCCAGCCTGATATCGAAAGCTGCATTGCCCCGGTGATTATTATTCTCCTGTAACGAGATGCCGTTCTGCAGATAGTTATAGGCAGTATCTGCCAGCAGGTAATGACGGTCGTAATTGAAACTGTTGCGGGAGGTAAAGCGGTTGAAGAAGTAGCTGCTGCGCAATTTAAGCGCCTCCCCCCAGTCGTTGTTGTAGTTCACGCCACCATACTGTGTATTGTTGATACCTGTAGGGCGGGCCAGTTGCGCTTTTTCCGCCGGATCATCGCTATTGATACGCACGCCTTTCATCTTACTCAGTTCCGCAATAGCAGCAGCAGGCAGGTTATTGAACAACTCCGGGTTGGCGCTTAACATCCTGATCAGCTCTGAGGCAGAGAACCCGGATTTGTTAACGTTATTGGCTTTGAATAACAGGGATAGTTGCTGTTCACCGGCGAAGCTGTTGATATTCAGCCCGCCGTCATATTTGCCATCAGGGCCAATACCGGCGGAGATGTTGCCAAAGTACCCCTTTTTGCTGTTCTTCTTCGTAACAATGTTGATGGTCTTGACCTTATCACCGTCATCAATACCGGTGAATTCTTCCTGGTCACTCATCTTATCCAGCACCTGTACCTTGGCTACCATGTCAGCAGGCAGATTTTTAGTGGCAATGGCAGGATCATTACCGAAGAATTCCTTTCCATCTACCAGCACCTTAGCTACTTTCTCCCCCTGTGCCGTGATGTTGCCGCCCTGGTCTACTTTTACGCCTGGCAGCTTCCTTAACAGGTCTTCTACTACGGCATTCTCTTTGGTTTTATATTGTGCAGCATTGTATTCTACAGTATCGCCCTTCATACGGATAGGAGGACGGCTTTCCACGACCACTTCCTTCAGGTCACGTATTTTCGGTTTACTGGTATCTGTCCGCACAGTGTTTTTCGTTTGCGCAGACAGCCTGGCCGTAAACAATAAAAGAGCAGAAATAATAACGGTAAAGTTTCGCATGGCCTCCATATTTTCAGACCATGCAAAAGTAGCAGGAAGCGCTACCGGACTGTGTTAAAGAGTCTTGTTATATCCTTAATGAATGTTAACAGGCCGCGTTTGTTAATATACCAGTTTGTAACCAAGTCCGCGTACATTGACCAGTTGTACAGATGGATCATGCTGCAGATACTTACGGATCTTGCTGATATAAACGTCCATATTACGGGCGTTAAAGAAATTATCGTCTCCCCATAGTTCCAGCAGGATGTTCCTTCGATGGGTGGTCGCATTGGGCCGTTCTGCCAGCATTTTCAGCATATCGGCTTCCCGCAGGGAGAGGCGGATATCGCCCTTTTCATGCCGTAGTTCCTGCCTGTTGTGGTCAAATGTATAAGTTCCCAATATATAGACGCCGCTATTATTGGTGTTGGGAGCGGCAGGCGTATTGGCTATCTGGCTGCGTTTCAACAATGTCCTGATACGCAGGATGAGTTCTTCCAGGCTGAAAGGTTTTTTGATATAGTCGTCCGCACCGGTCTGCAGTCCTTTGATAACATCCTGTGTTTCGCTTTTGGCTGTCAGGTAGATGACAGGCGTTTGTTCATCCACCGTACGGATGTCTTTTACAAGCGCAATACCGTCCTTTTTAGGCATCATGATGTCCACTACACAGATCTCCGGCCGGAAAGACAAATACTGCTCCCAGCCCTGTGCGCCATTTTCCGCATGACTGATATGAAAGCCATTGGCCTCCAGGGTTTCTTTAACGACACCCGCCAGTACTATTTCATCTTCAACCAGTAGGAGCTTGATCTTTTTCATATTTCGGTAATTGGAAAGTAAAGGTAGTACCATTGCCGGGAACGCTGCTAACGCTGATACTGCCATGCAGTTGATGCAGCAACGCTTTCACGTGGCTGAGCCCCAGTCCATATCCTTTTGTATCGTGGCGGTCTCCCTGTACCACCCTGTAAAACTTATCAAAGAGGAACGGGAAGTGTTGTTTCTCAATGCCATTCCCGTTGTCTTTTACTGTAAAGCTGTAATGCCCTGTAAGTTCTTTTACACTCACGTGTATCTCTTTCTGCGGCTTATCATTGTATTTAACAGCATTATCAAGCAGGTTACTCAGAATGGTATTAAAAGCGGTGATATCGGTCTGAAAACGCCCTTCCTGCAGATCATACTGCTGGCTGATACTTACTCCCGGCAGATGGGCGAAGCGGACAACGGCATCCTTCACCATGGCCTTAAGGTCTGCCACCGTCACAGACAGCGGTTGCTGCTCCTGTTCTTCCCTGGTTACCTGCATGATCTTATCGATCAGGTCCTGCAATCTGTCCAGCTCTGTTTTGGAATGCCGGAGGTAGCGCTCCGTTTTATCCGGATCGTTGATGCCCCGGAAGGTGAGCAATGCCTCATTAGTAGCCTTTAAAATAGACACCGGCGTTTTCAGTTCATGCGTCACATGACTGATAAACTCCCGCTTCATGCTCTCCAGTTTTTCCTGTCGCAGGATGATACGCCACAGCGTCCAGATGCATCCTATGATGAGAAAAGCGATGAAGATGGAAAGAATAATAGCGCTACTCATCTTCTTCAGCAGATAGGTGTTAAGTCCGCTGAACTGTACCCCCATCATCTTTTTCGGATTATTCATACCTGGGTAGATCATTAAAGTAGGCCGGTTAACGGTGGTATCGATTTCTTTCCCGATCAGTACCTTGAATGACAGGGGAATATGCTTCTTATCCAATTCTCTCCGGTAATACCTGTTTAGCGTATCAATATCCGGTATTACATCTGTAAAAGAGGAAAAGACAGTGGAAACAAAATGCGCCAGCGGAGAGATGGTATCGAAAGACATATTAGTGTTGGCGATGGATGTGTCCAGGTGAATATTGTCCGGGATTAACTTTTCCTCCTCTTCCTCAGTTGAGTCGTAACGTATGAAAGCCTTCGGCCCCTGTGCCGGTTCTTCTTTTGAAGACTTGTCTACGTCGATCATTGCCTGAATAGTATATTTCTTTTGCGCCGGTTGGCCGCCGGACTTTATTTTAGCGGTAATGATAATGGCGTTGTCATATACGTTATGGAACGCCTCAGTAGCCGTAGCCACAAAGGCCTCCTGCTGCGACTGGTAGGTTTGCCGTAACCAGTACAGCTGAAAGAGCAGTACTGCCAGCAATGCCGGTATAGCGATCCACCATATTCTTTTTCTAACCTTACCCATATTCCGGCAAATTTAACTTTCTAAAATTTCCGGCCGCCGATTCTTTAACAATCATTAACGTTTGTTCACATTTGATTGTATCTTGCCGGCGCATAACAGACGCATATGATCATCGACACTTTAAAAAACGCGGACCTTTACTATGGCCTGGGCCCTAAATTCGTAAAAGCTTTTGAATATCTGCGGAACACAGACTTTTCAAAAGTAGAGAAAGGTAAATATGAAATTGACGGTACGGCCATCATTGCCATTGTAAATGAATATGATACAATTCCTACCGCAGGCGAGCAAATGGAGTCTCACAGGAAATATATCGACGTACAATATATCGTAAGTGGCGAGGAACTGATAGGGCATGATTTCCTGCTGGAGCGGACGCCTTCAAAAGCGTATGACGATGCGGCGGACTTTATGCTATTCGGAGAAACGCCGGCCTTCTTTTCAAAATTAGAGCAAGGCATGTTTGCCATCTTCTTTCCTACGGATCTGCACATGCCAAATATCAAGGTGAAAGAGCCCGTTCCGGTAAAGAAAGTCGTGATGAAGATCAGCGTACAATAAATTATTTCGTTGCTGGTATCCACCGCTGGGGAGGAACTGCCATGTTTATAACACGCAATTCTCCCCGAGCGGTAATAACCCGGTGAATGGTTATACGTTAACCGCATTCAATCGCCGTGGCAGGCGTCATGTTTGTAACGCGGGTGCCCCCCGGCAAAACACGCATTCACCATCAAATTCCTTTTTCCGGTAGTCACATGTTATTTCTTCAAGAGTTTATCCAGCGCATAACTATTGTATGTAACATACCCCAAAAGCAAAGCAAAAAATACCACATGGATCAATTGAGAAACAAGCGCCTCCCAGCTCTCGATCAGCGTGGTACCCAATATCAAAAATATCATTACAATACTTCCGGCAATCAGTGACTGCCTGGTAAACAATCCGATAATCAGCAATAATCCTATCAGGAATTCTGCTACAGGAAGTGCATAACTGAAAGGCTTTACAAGAGAAGCTGGCAGCATGGAGTTTTCAAAGCTCTTAACCATCCAGCCACTGAACTTATCGAGTTTGGGTAATCTCACCAGCCCGTGTCCGAACATACTAACACCTATGGCCAGGCGCAGGATTAAAAAGCTGACTGTGTTGTTGATCATTTGCGTGTATTTAACTGTTTGACGAGGCAAATTTCGGTCAGGCAATTATCATCCTGCCTGTACGATTGGAGGATAATTCTGTACTTTTTCCGGAAAGCTAGAGAAAATTTATCCCATTCATATAAAAAATAATATTATTTTGGCTGCTGTGTTTAATGTTGTTAGCTCATGCGATTTATAAAGCAAACAAAGCTTTTCTTTAGAGAGGGGAATTCGGACAAGACCTATGAGATTGATTTATGTGAAGTTGGCCCCGGACAATATGTCGTAAACTTCCGCTATGGTAAGCGGGGTAGTGCATTAAAAGAAGGTAGCAAAACAGTGTCCCCGGTAGACCTGCCAACAGCCACCGCTATCTATGATGCGCTTGAAAAAGAAAAACGCTCCAAGGGATATTCTGCCGAACAGGATGCTGGTCCGGTAGCAGAATTTGTTTCTCCTGATACATCACAGGTGCAGAATCCTGCTCATGTGGCTATTTTGAAACGCCTGGAGTATGCGCTGAAAAGGCATTCAAAGTTCAAAACTGAATGGAAGACTTCCCGCGTTATCTGGAAGGCAGGTGAATACCGTATCAGGGAAGCGGCCCCCATTATCGCGAAACTGATAGAACGGGAGGATGCTATGCAACGCTACTCCTCACTGTGGGCCCTGGGCCGTTGTGGAAGCGAGAACGATATCCCGACGCTGAAAGCCTATGCGGAAAATAGTAGCTATCCTTACTACCTGCGCCAGATGGCCACTCATGCCATGTTACTCTTATTGGCTGAAGATGCTCGTAAGAGTTATATAGCGCAATTCGAAAAGGGACTGCCGCCGGAATTTCAGGAGGCGATAAGATCGGCTGGCAAACAAGCGCTGGGCAAGCTGCTGGAAGAACGGGTAAAAATACTGTCGCAGCCGTCCTATCCACTACTCGAAGAACTGTATATAGTAAGTATTGCAAATCCTCTTGTACGGGAAGTATTGTTGAAGTTCCTGGGTACATTACCCTTCAAAGTCAATTTCTTCCAGCATATCCGTCACCTGTTCAAACAAGCTGAAATCAGGGATGACCATGAGTTGATAGCCATGCTGGCTGAACGCTTTGAAAGGGAACAGCACAATGCAGGCGATGGCACTTACGCCAGCAAAAAAAGGCCATATCCTAAACATACCCGTTCTTATCTGCGCCGGCGTATACTGAGGCGATTGAAGCAGATGGGTAATCAGCATGATCTTAATTATGTCAGGTTTTCGACAGCCATATTACTGCAATACGATGCGGCCAAGCATACCGGTCCCCTTACGCAGCCATGGCGGAATGCCCCTTATGATAGTATCTACAGTCCTGCTACACACCATTTCCCGGCTAATGCAAAGGCGGTATTGCTCAACTACATTTTGCAGGGCAATAATAAAAAGCTGGAACTGATAGCTGACGGTACTTTGTGGTATATTAAACAGGACCGTTCGGGTACATCCAGTCAGCAGTCCGGCCATCAGCCGAATAAAGGAGAAAGTCTGCTGAAAAAAGTGGCTGCTTTATTCCGCGGCAGCCGTAAGTCTACAGATATACAGCCCGGCATTTCAACTGAACAGGTGGTTAAGCCCGTCGACAGTGAAGTGCCTTTCCTGCACCTCTGGCAACAACTGCCACAGGCATTTATTCAGTTGCTGGTAAAAGGAAAGCTGGATGAAATCCACGACTTTGCGCTGCATCAGCTGTTACAACATCCGGAATACGAGGCGCTGAAGGAAAAGATGGATAGTCACGTCATTCGTGCTTTACTGGCCAATCCTTTCCGCCTGCCACAGGAGTTCGGTCTGCAGCTGGCCAGAGAGAAATTCGATATCAATCATCCTTCCCTGCCCATTATACTGGCTTTATTGTATAGCATTTCCGCCGAAGCGCGTGAACAGGCACTGGAATGGACGGCGGCAAGACCAGACCTTTGCCTGGCAGATGTCGACTTCCTCCGTGAGCTGATCTTCTGTCCGTATGAAGAGGTCCGTGCATTTGCAGGAGCGCAACTGGCGCAATACAAGCCTGCTGACGATAAAATCAGGCTGCTTACAGGTAAAGTAATTGCTTATCTGCTTTCATTGAAAGAAGCAGACGAGCAGCTTAATGATACACTCACAGATGGTTGCCTCATTCTTGAGAAACATTTCAAAGATGCACTGATACAGCTGGATTTCAAAGTGATAGAAGACCTGTTACAGAGTGAATTGCCTGCAGCACAGGCACTGGCTGCCCGTTTGTTGTTCCTCAAGAAACAACAATTCAAACTTGATCTGATCACAGACAGCCTGTTGCACCGTTTACTGGAACATCCTTATCAGCCGGTACGAACTGCTGGTATCGACGTCATATCTGCTATCGGTGATGCGGAACTGGTGAAACGCCATGGGCTTTTATTCTTCTGTTGCAGTGCTTCTTATGCCGATGTGAGGAGCGCAGTGAGACCATTGCTGAAACGCCTTGCAGAACAGTACTCTGAACTGGCGGTATGGCTGGTGAATGAGCTGGTGCCCTTACTGATGCGAAAAGAAACATCTGAGGGACTACATGCAGATCTTGCCACATTGCTGAGCACTGAGCTGGTAGGACACTTACAGGATATCGATCAGGCAACCGCTTTACGTTTATTATATTCCAATTATCGCCCTGCCCAGGCTTTCGGTGTATTGGTGCTGGAGAAATATATCCCGGCAGAAAGTCTTACTATCAAGCAGGTTATCGCTGCCGGTAACCATGAATTGGAGGCCGTAAGACAATGGTGCCACCGGTTCTTCCAGCAACATGTTGCACGCATCCGGCAGGAAAGAGATTCGGCCGTGGCCTTGCTGGACGCTACCTGGGAAGATACGCGTGTTTTTGCCGAAGCATACTTCCGCACGCAGTTTGAGGCGGCAGATTGGTCGGCAGAATCGCTGGTGGCAATTGCCGATAGCGTGAACCCTACTGTACAAGCCTTCGGGCGCGAATTGCTTACCCGTTTCTTCCGGGAAGAGGATGGCGCCGTTTACCTGATGAAACTCAGTCAGCATCCCGGGGTAGCTATGCAGTTGTTCGCTACGAACTACCTGGAGAACTATGCAGCAGGTAACCTGCCCTATCTCATGGAACTCGAACATTATTTCAGATCTGTACTGTCGAGAGTGAACAAAGCCCGTGTAGCCAAAGAGAGGATCTTTAACTTCCTTGAAAAAGAAGCGCTGCGATCACAGGAAGCCGCTACCTATATCGGAGGTATTATCACGGATATATCCGCTACCGTAGCTATCGGCGATAAGGCCCGCTGTATTTCGCTCATGCGTAATATCCATCAGTCATATCCTGAGCTGTCCTTACCAGTACGATTTACCGATTTTCCCATGAAACAATCTTAAACCCTGGAAGATGTTATTTAACTATAGATATAGCGGACAAACCGAGGTTTACAGCAATGCAACATCAGCTGGAATATCATTTGCCCCTGATACACACCGGGAGCCGACCTTCTTCAACGGCAAACTGCGTAAAAAGATCGCCTTCCGGGAAGCAATTTCAGCTTTGCACGATGTCGTGGTATCTGACCTTCGTTTCAAACCCAAAGACAAAACCGCCTATAAAGAATGGGCCGCTCAGCAGGAATCAGTCTGGCTTGCCGAGTACATGGGCCAGTACAATGCAGATGCCGCCAATGAGCGCATCAATGCCCTGAACCTGGAACTGCGCAGCATTTACAATGAGAAGGAAAAAGTAATGGCCCCTTTTTATAAAGCCCGTAAAGCCTATTTCGATTACCTGTACCAGAAAGACAGGGACGCATGGTTTGTGCTCGATCCTGTTATCAGCGTACACCCGGATGAGATATTCTTCGAATGTTTCAGCCAGGACGAATCTGCCTACGGTAAACTAAGCGCCAGCTACAATGTGTTCAAAGAAGTGAACGAGTTCCAGTGTGGTACTACCAATATTGATTATTCTGCCGCATTATATAATGAATTTCAGAAGATCCGCGACTATAAGGAAACCACCTTTTCTGTCGATCCTGCCGGCTTCTCCGTGCAGACCACAAAGGAGGAGATGTTCCGTGAAGTGAAGATAGACCTGCCCGATAGCTGGGTACGCGGATTCCTGCAGGTAAGTTCCGCGATGACACTACCTGCTGCCAGCTTTGACCTGCACCCGATGGACGTCTACAACTTCTGTAGCTGGCTGCGGAGGTTCAAAGAGAAAAAAGGTCCGCGTTCCATCCGTTTTGTGCTGGACCCTGGCCAACCAGTGAAGGCAATATTCGAACCCTGGAATAAAGAGATCATCTGCGCACGTTCCATCTATACCGGTCCCCAACGCAGAGAGATCCGCATATGGGGCCGCAGGCGACTGCTCATCCTCGAACGCCTCATCCCCGTTGCAAAGAAGTTTACCGTACATCTTACGGGCAGCGGTTTGCCGTCTTTCTATGTAGCCGATCTGGGCGACATGCAGTTTACACTGGGCCTCTCCGGATGGACAGCCAACGACTGGTCACGTGCCGGGCAGTTTGATCTGATGGCGCCAAGAGCCGCGGTGGAAGATGCAACGAAGCTTCGCGTGTTCAGTGAGTTACAACAGATGTGGATGGGAAAACCAGAGGAGATCTCCGCAAGAACAGGTGTATCTGTTCCTGAAGTACTGGCTACATTAGGTATCTATACACAGGCAGGTAAAGTGATCTACGACCTGCATACAGGCTATTACCGTTTGCGTGAGCTAAGCAGGGACCCTTTGCCACTGGACCAGTTAAGGTTCTCTAATCCTAAAGAAGAATCAGCTACGCGACTGATAAAGGAAGGTAAGATCTCCATGTCAGTACAACACGTGCCGTCGGTAGGATTACAGGTTGAGGGACAGATCACTGCAGAGCGGCGTACATACCGCCCGGTTATTGTAATCGATAACGATGAGCGTATGAGCACAGGGCATTGTGATTGTTATGACTACATCACGAACAAGCTCTATAAAGGCCCTTGCGAACATATGCTGGCACTGCGTATGGCATATGAAAAGAATAAGACTAACAATAACGCATAAGCAGAAAAAGAAGATGAGGAGATAAAAAAGAAATGAAAGAAAAAAATGCAATATGTATTTGTACTTTCAATAATTGTCTCTATCTTTCGCATCAGAAAAAGATCTTTGTAAAGAGGAAATGATTGCACTTGCGCCTGGTTTCAGGAAGAGTGATGTTTCGTCACTCAGGTAACATGACATTTTCATGCTTCACTAAATGCAATCTTTACTTTGGGAGGGGCGTACCTACTAGTATTTTACGGTACAAGCCCCGGGGGCTCAAAATACCAGTAGGTACGCCCCTCCCTGGAGTTGATTGATTTAGTCAATGGCTTGCACGAAGGCCGTTTCCTCTTTACATTATTTTTCTGTTGACCCTTATCTCCCCTTTTTTTCTTTTCCGCTTTTTACTTGAACGAACTTTCTTTTATCAGCAATAAACCGTCTGAAAGATTATGGCAGAAGGATTGACGCGTCAGCAACTATATGACCGTATCAGAGCATCTACCAAAGATGAAGTCATCCTGGAAGAAATGACCCGCCTGGGTTTCTGGCAAAAAAATACCATTAAGCCCTCCCCTTCGGAAGCCCTGATCCACAGGGAAGCCGACTTACACCGAGAACTGAATAAGTTACTGGAAGAGAAGCGCCGCTACCAGAACCGGGAGAAAATGCTGCTTGAAATGCGTAAGCAGCGCATGGCAGCAGCGAAGGCTAAAAGAGCAGCGACAAAACTGCGCAATGAAGAAAAGCGTAAGGAGAAAGCTGCTCTATGGGCTGAACAGAAAGAAAAAAACATCGTCTACCTGGGCGAAGATGTATCCCAGGGCCTGAATAAGACTGTTTCCGATACCGAACGTCTCACGGCAGCAGGCCTGCCTGTCTTTCATGATGGCGTTGCACTGGCAGCCGCTATGGGTATCAGCATCGGCAAACTACGCTTCCTGGCCTTTAACAGGAAGGTGGGACATATCACACACTATAAGCGGTTCTATATACCTAAAAAGTCTGGCGGCAAACGCCTGATCTCCGCTCCCATGCCACAGCTGAAGGCTACACAGTACTGGATACTGGAAAACATCCTGTATAAGGTACCTAACAGTAATGCAGCGCATGGCTTTGTGCCGGGAAGGTCCATCGTTACCAATGCGGCGCATCACGTAGCACAGGATATTGTGATTAATATCGACCTGCGCGACTTCTTCCCCACTATTGAATACAAGCGGGTGAAAGGCATGTTCTGCAAACTGGGTTACAGTGAACAGGTAGCTACCATTCTGGCACTGTTGTGTACAGAACCGGAGGTTGACCAGGTAGCGCTCGATGGAAAGGACTATTATGTGGCCAATACTAATCGCCATCTGCCGCAGGGCGCCCCTTGCAGCCCGGCTATTACGAATATTATCTGCTTCCGTCTCGACCGTCGTTTTGAAGGTCTGGCCCGCAGGTTCAGTTATACTTATACCCGCTACGCAGATGACATGACCTTCTCTGCCAGAGAAACCGCTGCAGATGATGCAGGCAAGCTGATTTGGGGCGTAAAACAGGTGGTGAAGGAAGAAGGCTTCGTAATCCATCCTGATAAGTTAAAAGTGATGCGGAAGGGCGATAAAAGAGAAGTAACCGGTATTGTGGTGAATGATAAGTTGAGCCTGGACAGGGAAACATTGCGTAAGTTCAGGGCCCTGCTGCACCAGATATCCGTATCCGGATTAGCGGGTAAACAATGGGGCAAGGGCAATATTGTCAGCAGCGTGGAAGGTTATATCAACTATGTATTGATGGTGAAACCTGAAGCCGGTAAGCAACTGAAAGATAAGTGGCGCCTATTGCTGAACCGGGATGATATCAAGGCGCAGGCACGTACAGCTGCGACACAACCTATCGTACCACCCACACCACCCTCAGGTAAAGAGAATAATAGCAATGAAGGCGATAAACCCTGGTGGGATATTGTATAACAAGTAATAATAGTTATAGGCGTCAGTCAACCTGCCTGCAGCGTCGCCCTTGTGTTTTTAGCGCCGGGTACAACCACGGATAGCAAAGATCAATGAACGTCCTTCAGAAGATTACCTGATTACGCCGGTATCCAAATGGAAAGAGCCCATATCTCATTTTGATATGGGCTCTTTTTTATAAATAGAGGATTAGTAAATCTCTGATGATAAAATTAAGCATTTTTATTGATTAAATGGATGCATATCTATCACCGTATCATTTCTATAGTAAGTGCCTAGTTGACGCTGGCCTTTTTCATTATAGGTGATAGTTGGTCCATCTTTCTTATCACGCTTATAAAATTGCACCGCGGCTACCTGCCGGTTGTAGTTAAAGACCTTTACATAGGAAAGCGCTGTATCTTTCTTATGCGTATAGACTTCCGTCTTCAGATAAACTCCTCCCTGTCCCTGTAAGGTCTCTGTGAGTCTATAGTCTGCCGTATCTGCCAGTGCATATGGATCGTTGGTAATGGGGCCTGCAGACTGCCTGCATGCATAACAGCTGAATAAAGCTGTAATGGTAACGGATAAGTAGTATTTCATATTGTGGTATTGTTACAGCAATCTAGCTGGTTTTTCTTAAAATGATGTCTGCAACGAGAGAAATCTCAAGTCGTTAACAACGAGTTAACTTTTTCCTCAGCACATTAAACTATTTTAGTCGAGTGTATGTTAAATAGCTATAATATAGCATCCAGTAATCTTATCTATTTGTATCAGGGACAATAACCGAATCTGTATTCTACGACAACTCAAAGATTGTATGACTCCATCTACCTTAACATCCCCTTTAACCTGGCATCAGCAGATGCGGGAAGAACAACCAGTTTATTTTGATCCGGCATTCAGGTTTTATTTTGGCGGGCAGGGAGCCTGGCAGGTATTCCACCACAAAGATGTGCAAAGAGTGCTGAGTGACTATGAAGTTTTTTCAAATGAGTACATGCCCAAGTCTGATGATAATTTGCTTGGCAGCAATCTGAACCAGACCGACCCTCCGCGTCACCGTCAGTTGCGCGCACTGGTAACAAAGGCATTCTCTCCATCTATCGTCTCCAAAATGGAAAGCTGGATCCGGCAGGAATGTAACGAGCTGTTGGAGCCACACCTGCAAAAAGGAGAAATGGATTTCGTGAAAGCATTCTCTATTCCTCTTCCCGGCAGGGTCACCGCACAGCTATTAGGTGTACCTGATCAGGACCATGACCAGGTAAATGCCTGGATCAATGCCATCTCAAGTGATCCCGCTGTAATAGGCATGGATGCTTATTTCCAGGCCCAGCAGGAAATGGGTAAGCTGTTTATGACCTTACTGGAAGAAAGGTCTAAAGAACCACGTGCTGATCTGATATCTCACCTGTTACAGGCTGAAATAGATGGCGAAAGACTTAGTATACCAGACACGCTTGCCTTTTGTATTGCCTTGCTGATAGCAGGCAATGAAACGACCAATGGCTTCCTGGCCAATGCTATGTATACATTCGCAACCCTACCTGCCGTGCAATCGCATCTGACGACCAACATACAGGACCTCCCCGCTGCTTTAAACGAAGTACTGCGCTATGAGCCCCCGGTTCAGAGTATGTGCCGCATCGCAAAGATGGATGTGGAGCTGGGCGGACAACTCATCAAAAAAGGAGATCTGATGAACGTATGGCTGACGGCAGCCAATCGCGATCCTGCAGTATTTGCCGATCCCGATACTTTTAATATCAACAGGGATAATATCAAAATGGTGAGCTTTGGACATGGTCCGCATTATTGTATAGGCGCCATGCTGGCAAAAATGGAGGCGAAAATCGCTTTCGAGATCATCCTTGAAAAGATGAAAAACATACAACTCAAGCCGGGAGTGACGCCAGAAAGGAATCCAAGTACGATAGTGGCCGGATTCCTGGACTTACCTATTGTATTTGAACAAAAATAAATATGACATTATACTAAATGAAACAGTATAAAAAGTATACTGATTATACTAAGTGATATAATTTTGAATGTATGTAAATTGCAAGTGGAACTGGCCCCAAACTTTTATTATTATACCCACTATTTACAGACGACTAGCTACAAACATCCGAATTGAAAAACACTGACAGAATGGACCAAAGTACATGTTGGGAACCTGTATTATTCCATATTGTATGTCCCCCTTTTTAACGTAAATGATTGGTGCATGAATCTATTACAACTACTAACTAACGCTGGCTGCAGCGAGATACCCGATGAAGACAAGAGACGCACGCTCAAAATAGTGAATACTATTTCACTGATTACCGCCGCCATGTCAGGTGCATTCGGCCTTGGCTGCTTTATAACCACAGGCAATATCGCTATTTCCGCTCCGGCGCTGATAGAATGTGCCCTGTTGTCGACCGTTATTCTGCTGAATTACCTTGGCCGGAATGCCGCCGCGGGACTGTCGCTCATCATTATCAACAATGCCAGCATCCAGTACTACAGCGCTATCATGGGCAGGGTAACAGAGGTACATCTCCTGTTTATTTTCCTCGTAGGACTTTCCCTCCTGGTATTTGAAAAAGACAAGCCGAGGCGCGCCTTCAGCATAGCGTTCACCATTTTCGCCTTTCTCATAGGTGAGATCAACATGTACAACGGTTTTATATCACCGGTTGTGCCTCCTGAAGATCATACGAATGCGCAGTTCATTATCAGATGGGTAACTATACCTAGTATCCTGATCCTCGACCTGCTGGTGATCTATTATTACGTGAGGAATATCGAAAGACTAAGGATCCGGGAAATGATGCATGTACAGGAAATGCTCGACACGGTAAAAGAACACAATAAAGACCTGGAAGTGCTCACCGCGCAGCTGGCCAAAGCGACAGATGCTAAAACTGTCTTTGTAAGGGAAACCAGCCACGAGATCCGCACTCCCCTGAACGCCATCTTTGGCATCAGCCAGCTTCTGCAGCTGAAAGTGGAACAGGACCGCTCACTGGCTCCCATTAAGCAGCTGGCAGACCATTTATATGCGGCCAGTTACAACACACGTGATATCATCAATAACGTACTCGAATTTTCCCGCATCGAAGCAGGCAAACTCGATACACCACAGGCAGGCCCGCTGAATGTCAGGGAATGGATGGATAACATTGTCAACATGCACCAGTATGTGGCAAGTGTGAAGACCGTGAAGGTTAAGGCCACACTCGATCAGGAGATCCCGCAACTGATCCTGGGCGACAAGATACTGCTGACCAAAACGCTGAACAACCTCCTGTCAAACGCCATTAAATTCACCCGTCAGGAAAGCACCGTAACGCTCGACATCTTCCGGAATGAATACAAATGGTGCCTCCAGGTAACTGATCAGGGCGAAGGCATCAGCACAGAAAGACAGTCAACCATCTTTGATGCATTTGTAACAGAAAGGAACATCTTCCTGGAAGGCACGGGATTGGGATTACATATCACCCGTCACCTGGTAACATCCATGGGTGGCGAGATCAAAGTCTACAGCAAGGCCGGCAAGGGAACGACATTCACAGTCATCCTTCCGCTCAAAACACCTTCAGCAATATGTAATAACGGGTTAGATGATGACAGCAGGTCAGTTAATCTGACCGATACCAGCATCCTCATTATAGAAGATGACAAAATGAGCCAGATGGTATTATCCCGGTTCCTCAGCGGTATGGGTAGCCGTATCATACTGGCTACAGATGGTTTGGAAGGACTACTGCTTGCCAGGGCCTCAAGACCGGATATTATCATTCTGGATTCCCATATTCCCGGTATGAGCGGGAAAGATACACTGGCACAGATCCGCACGGACGATGTACTGAAAAATGTTCCCGTAATTATAGCCAGTGGCGACGCCTTTAAGGAAAACAGTGAAGAGCTGTTACTGGCCGGAGCAAACGAGTATCTTGTAAAGCCGATAGATTTCAAAGTGTTGCATAGCACGCTCTCTAAATATCTTAGAGCTAACGCCCACCACTGATTCCCCCTATAATCAGTGATGGGCGTTTTGCCCGATCACGCTATCTCCAGCATGGTAAAATGATACCTTTCTGTATCTTTTACACTCCAGTCAATATTACCTTTCATCATTACCGCCAGCGCGTCAATGTAACGGCGTAATGCCGCATCGGTTATTGTGCCGAAGGATGGCAGGCGACGCGACAAACGTTCAAACGCCTTTACCTGCTCATCATGTATCTGCACAGCGGCTGTAATGGCTTCATCTATGGTACAGTCCCTGTTATTACGGATCAACATTACAATGTTCATTTCATCTCCCTGTTCCAGTTCTTTATTGAATGAGAACAGGTCATTGGCCCAGCAGATGGTATTGCTGCAGAGTTGTATCAGCTGCTGCACGGTGCCGTCAAGAAATACATAGTCGGGTAAGGAAAAGCCTTCTATAGCTTCCAGCAGATAGGCAAAGAAACTTGCCCCGCTGAAAAAAGGCCGCCATTTCATATACTCTTCCAATGTTGGCAACTGAGCGCGGTTAACCTGCTCAATACGCCACAAATTTGCGGCAAACGCCTGTTGCAGACTTTCAATAAAACGAACCTGCCAGCCAAGGTTCCCCAGCTTGCGGATCCTTCTCCAGAAATCACTGACTGCACTCAATACAGGTCCTCCTTTCTCAAGAGATATCTGCCTGTTGTGTTTCATAATGCCGATCAGCGCATGAACAAGCCTTTCAAACTGTTCTCTTTGCTTAATACCATCAGTCCCCTCACCATGTTCATCAAACTGGTCATCCAGTACAAACAGTAAAGTATTAAGATCAGCTGCAATGCTCAATGCGTGCAGATCGGCGGTAGGGAACATCCTGGCCACCATCCAGGTAAATTTTTGTCTGTGATAATAAGTCCACGTTTCTTCATTCGTGACGAGCTGGTGCTTTTTTACCCAAAGAGTAGTGTGTCTGTCTGCTTTGTCTACATAAGGATTGAGGGTAGTCGGAAAAGGGCAGTATAAGCCCGGCAGCTGATGTGTGTACATAATAGGAATTGGTTTTTTGATAATGAAAATGAACAAACACTACACAGGGGGGCTTGTGAATCACATGACAACGTTAAAAGACCCAGTCAGGGCTTATTGCACACACTGCAGACAGGATTTATACAGCGTAATGGAATTTACATGTTTATGGAGAATTAATCAAATAGTGTGTACAACTCAGATCCGAGTAATCTCAACTTGGATTGATCTTTGAATGATCGTAAAACAATTTCACAAAGAGAGAAAAGAAAGAAAGAAAGAAAGAAAGAAAGAAAGAAACAAGGTAGTTATTATCTGCACATTGCCGGCAGTTACGCAAAAGACGCATCAGGGTCACAACAGTCTTCCGTTATGAAGCGCAATTGGGAGAGCGAAAGTAGCACCGGTTTCAGATGGGAATGGCGGGCCTTCGGCTCTCCGGTGACACGACCGACGCTGCCCAATCTCTATCCAACCCCAATTCGCTTGACAACGTTCAATAGCCTTCCAGAGAGGCGCCGACCGCCATCCCATACTGAAACCGAAGCTACTTAGCGTGAATAACGAAAGTACCCCTGGAACAAAGAAGCCCATTCCCAACACAAACCGAAGCTACTTAGCGTGAATAATGAAAGTACCCCTGGAACAAAGAAGCCCATTCACAACACAAACCGAAGCTACTTAGCGTGAATAATGAAAGTACCTCATCAGAACTTCACCCACGCAATACAAGCCTTCTTCTCCTCCGCTTTCCGCGTGATCATGATAGTCGCATACGTAGATTTTTTCGCATCATAATCTGATGCCCCCAGCATACAATAATATCCCTTGAAAGTTTCAGGCGTACCGAAGAGAAACAATCTTTCCTGGCCGGCGTCGGTACATCTGTAACAAACAGTATTAGCTTCTGTCAGGTATTTCAACGGCTTTTTATCCTGATAGGTACCACCCTGATCCAGGTAAGCAAGATAGTCGTTGAAGATAATATAAGTGGCCTTAGGCGCCGGCAGATATTCATAGGACAGATAAGGGGTGGTATTCAATACCTGTATCCTGTTGCGGAAGAACCACTGCCCCTTCTTTTTACGGTGAAAGTATAAGGGTTCATATGTACCATTAGCGACCTGCATTTTCGCCAATGCGTAGCCTGACTGCTCCTGGCCGCTGGCATCCAGCCGGCTCACACCAATGTCGTTCATATTGGTATGGGCCTTATTCCACGAGTTACTGCCGGTAGTTGAAAACTGCGTCATGTTTTCCAGCAGCACAGTACTACTGCCATCTTCGTGTGTGATCAGTGCCTGGGGCTGTCCTGTATAAGCATCGGCATATTTCATCTTCTGCTGCGCAAAGGCAGTGATCTTGTCTGTTGTCAGCACCTGGCTGTTCTTAAACGCCAGCGTACCTGCATCCAGGTAGTTCATATAACTGGCGGGAACCGCAGTTTTAGCCGACTGATTATTGGTGGTGGTCAGGAGTACCTGCAAACCATTCACAGCAGATGCATATTGTACAGACGCATGAACATCGGTAAAGTTTGCCGTATACGGCAACATGGTATGCGTGAAGCTGCTGTCTTTTCTCCCAATAGCAGATATAACAACTACCGCACTGGTATCTTTCAGGCTTCTGCGATTGCTCAGCGCAACGGTGGCCAAATATATTCTCTCAGCTCCCTGCACAGCCATATCCATATAAGCCAGATAAGGATAGTCCTTTTCGGATACGCTATAAAAACTACGTCTGATCAGCTGGTGTTCCGGTGTAAAGTGAAGGATCTGCACCCGTTCTGCTGCTGATTCCTTCCGCTGCAATTCCCCTCCCGCAAAAGAAGCCACGGCATAGTAACCGCTCATTGGGTCCCTGGAAACATAGAAATCGTGCGAAGCAAAGTTATCCTGCACCATTACATCCCTGTGCAATACAGTAGGCAGTTCTCCCAGCTTGTCTTCCTGCACCAGTTTACCGCTGTTGCCATCCAGCACCAGCCGGTACAGGTTAGGCTTGTACTTTACAAGCTGTTGCAGGAAGATCACTACCTGGTTATTGATAGCAAAGATACCGTCAATCTCCGTGTCGTTAAGGTCAGCAGCATCCCACAACTTCCCCTTGATAACTTCTGTAGCAGCGATGGCATGCTGCTCGTTATAAATGTTCGCTATGATCCCCTGTTTCTTGTCGAAATGAAGGTAACACGTATTTCCACCAGGCAGTAGCACGATCTTGTCAAAGCCTTCTCCGGGCTCCGGAAACGTAGGGCTAAGCTGTACTGACGGCGCTGGCGTGGGTGTTTGTGCAAAAGAGTGGCTGGTGAATAGCAGGAAAAACAGGCCTATGCCTGTCCGGAAGTATTTCATAGGTTAAAGTATATCTTTCTGAGAGTAAAGATATAATATTTTTCAAATGTGTGTCTGACTGTCAGGCAAATTGCAGTGTACTTTATGCTTTTTCTTCATTTGCTTGACTGGCTTTTCTTATATTTATGGCTATTTCCAAATTGAAACACTAATGACAATCAACAAAATCCTGCTCTGCTCCGGTTTTCTGCTGGCAAGTTTTGTCCATGCGGCAATAGGACAGACAGCTACTTCAAAGTATGACCAACATGAGGCCTTTAGTCCCCTGTTCTATCCTACCAACGGTAACGAATATCGCAGTGCATCCGGCGCCCCCGGCCATAAATACTGGCAGAACAGGGCGGACTATGCCATCAGCGCTGTCCTGGACACCGCCACTCACCGGATCAGCGGTTCTGTAACGATCACCTACAAAAACAACAGTCCTGATAAACTGCCTTTCCTCTGGCTGCAGCTCGACCAGAACATCTATAGGGAAGACTCGCGTGGCGCTGCTACCAGTGTGGTAACAGGCGGCCGTTTTGCCAACCGTTCCTTCACGGAGGGTTATAACATCAAGGCCGTAAACGTAGTGATCAATGGTAAGAAAACAGCCGTAAAATATAACATCACTGATACACGTATGCAGCTGGTCCTGCCTGAAGCCCTGAAAGCAGATGGCGCAGTTGCAAAGATCTATGTGGACTATGCATATGAAGTACCGCAATATGGTACTGACCGTACCGGCCGTCTGAAAACCCGTTACGGCTGGATCTATGAGATTGCACAGTGGTACCCGCGTATGGAGGTATACGACGACGTACTGGGTTGGAACTCTATTCCGTACCAGGGTGCTGCGGAGTTTTACCTGGAATATGGCGACTTCGATTACACCATTACCGCGCCTGCGGGAATGATAATAGCCGGTTCCGGTCAACTGGTGAACGAATCCCAGGTACTGACGCCTAAACAACAGGCCCAGCTGGCAAAAGCGCGTAACAGCGATCAGACCGTTATGATCAGGGACAGTGCAGATGTAGCATCGGCTCAGCCAAAGAGTGGTATGCTCTCCTGGCATTTTGTATGTAAAAATGCGCGCGACATTGCGTGGGCGGCGTCCACTGCTTTCGTATGGGATGCAGCCCGCATTAACCTCCCAAGCGGTAAAAAAGCCCTGGCGCAGTCTGTGTACCCCATAGAAAGCATCGCGGCTCCTAACGGTTGGATCAGATCTACAGAATTCGTAAAAGGTTGCATAGAGATCTACTCTAAACAATGGTTTGAATATACCTACCCGGTGGCTACCAACGTAGCAGGTATCGTGGGTGGAATGGAATATCCCGGTATTGTATTCTGCTCTCACAGAAGCACCGGCGGTGGATTATGGGGTGTAACCGATCATGAATTCGGACACAACTGGTTCCCGATGATCGTAGGTTCCAACGAAAGAAAATATGCCTGGATGGATGAAGGCTTCAATACGTTCATCAACGATGGTTCAGGTAAAGTGTTCAATAACGGGGAGTTTTACCAGAAACAACAGGGACAGTCCATGGGCCGCGCCATGAGCGGAGATCCTATCATGAGCACCCCGGACGTGATCCAGAGCAGCTATCTCGGTATTGCGGCTTACTACAAACCAGCCATGGGACTTGGTATACTGCGCGACTATGTACTCGGTAAAGAACGCTTTGACTATGCCTTCCGTACCTACATCGAACGCTGGGCATTTAAACATCCTACACCGTGGGATTTCTTCCGCACTATGGAAAATGTGGCCGGCGAAGACCTGAGCTGGTTCTGGAGAGGCTGGTTCCTGAACAGCTGGAAGCTGGATCAGTCAGTGAAGGATGTGAAATATGTAAACAATGATCCAGCGAAAGGTGCCTTGATCACGGTAGAAAATCTTGAGCAGATGGCACTTCCGGTGGTGCTTGCCATTACAGACAGCAAAGGCAAGACCGATACCGTGAAACTGCCTGCTGAGATCTGGCAACGCGGCGCTACCTGGACATTCAAACACAATTCAGATTCCAGAATTACGAAGGTGGTGATAGACCCCGATAAGGCTTTCCCCGATGTGGATCCCTCCAACAATACCTGGGCCGGCGGTTCCAAAAAAGTACCTGCAAATGTTAGCGCAAAAGACGTTCTCAACAAGTACCTGCAGGCAATTGGCGGTGTCGATAAAATAAACGCGATCAAAGATCAGACAATCACTGCTACTGGTTCCGTGCAGGGTACTGAGATCAAGATGACGAAGAAATTCAAATCTCCCGACAAGTTCCTGCTGGATGTATTCATCCCTATGATGAACGTACACGCCAGTAAACTGGTCGTGAACGGAGACAGTGTTTCCGCTATTCAGATGGGTAACCCCACTCCGGTGGACGCGGGGTCCAAAGAACGCATCAAGGCTAACCTGGCGCTGATCCCCGAAGTAGATTACCTGAAGGATGGTGTTGAAATACACCTGTCACCCAACATCGTAACCGATGACAGCGGTAAAGACACGTATCTCATCACCGTAAAGGAAGATGAGGACCTGGTTACAGAGCTTTATTACGATGTAACTACAGGCTTCCTGGTAAAGAAAATAAGCCGCAGCGGAGAACAGGAAGCTGGTGCTATCGAAACCAGTGATTACAGAGAGGTAAATGGCGTGAAGTTCCCTTTTTTGCTGAAGAATAACATTGGCGGACAGCAGATCGATTTCAAGGTAAATGAGATCAAAATAAACAGCGGTCTGACAGATACTGATTTTAAATAACGTATACGGAAAAGATTATTTGTTAAAGGAGAAGCCCTTCTGTTGGTAACTACTTATTATCGGCAGAAGGGCTTCTCCTTTGGCGTTTTTTGTCGGTAATTATTTATATTGTGGATTATTATTCGGACATAACTAAACAGGACGACTTATATCATACAGACCTATAACAAACACTAACAAACCCCGGAAGCAATTCCAGTAAACCCGAACGCGAATGATGATAAAGGGGATATTTCGAGCAATTACCCTGATTGGTGCAGATACCCTTGATTTAAATGAAAGGAGCAGGATCATTAAAGTAAATTTTCTCGCCATAATCACCGGTATAATGGCATTATTCTTTGGGACATTCTTCTATCTTGTCTCAGGAAAGCTTGGCCTTTTTTTGGGTACTCTCGTGGAAGGATCTGCCTGTTTCTATGTGATATTCCTCAATAAAAAGCGGAAGTACGACATAGCCGCATTCTATCTGCAGATGCTCCATAATGCTGCCACATTCTACTTTGGCTGTATATTGTCTGACGTCGTCGAAGCCAGTCTCCTTGCTATATTTCTCATAGGCACCTCCCTCCTTATCGTAAAAAACAAAATGTTCCGCACTACCTGCATTGTGACAGCAATGATCACGTTGGTAATGCTGGAAGTGAACAGGGTGGCAGCCATTATTCCGCCATATGACTTTAACCCGCTGAGCAGGATCGTTATTCACTATTCTGCTATTCTCGTCATCGTATCGCTGAACATTCTCATCATCATGTTCTACGTAAAGCATAATGATGAATTGTTAAGGGCACAGAAAGAGCACGCTGAGAACCTGGAACAACAGGTGCAGATCAGAACTGCCGAACTGGAGAAGGCTAATAACTACAAAAGCGTTTTTCTCCGGGAAACCAACCATGAGATCCGCGTACCGCTGAATGCCATCTATTCTATCAGCCAGCTATTGCTGATGGATGCAAAGAACAATAATGATACCTCCTATGTAAAACAGGCGGAACACCTGTGCGCCGCCAGTCATCATGCCCTGGATGTCATCAATAACGTGCTGGAACTTTCGAGAATTGAAGCCGGTAAGTTGCATGAAGTACATAATGAAGCCTTCGCCATCAGAAGCTTACTGGACAGCATCGTGGATACCGGTCAATATATTGCAAAAACAAAGGGTGTACGTATCGTACTGAACTACAATAAACGGAAACTTCCCGCAGTCCTGGTCACTGATAAAGTAAAGCTCACTCAGATCATCAATAACCTCTTGTTCAACGCTGTAAAGTTCACGGCAGACAACAGCACTATCACCTTATCAGCTACCGTGGAAAATGATACCTGTTGTATTAAAGTAAAAGACCAGGGAGAAGGTATCAGCCAGGACAAAATAGCTCCTATCTTCGACCCTTTCATTACCGGATGGAACAGCTTTTCCGGTGGTACAGGTCTCGGGCTGCACATCGCCCGGCACCTCGCCAGCCTGTTGGGAGGTAACATTTCGGTGGAGAGCGTCGTGGGTAAAGGAACAGAATTCAGTTTTACGTTTGCCCTGCAGGCTTGTGCGGTACCTGCTGTACAGGAAGAAGTACCGGAACCACATATGGACGAGGCCCCCTATGCCGGCGTAAAGGTATTGGTCATAGAAGACGACGACATGAGCCGGATCTACCTGACGCAATACCTGCGCAGACTCGGATGCGATCTGGAATCCTGCAGTACAGGCGCAGACACGATAGATTTATTGCATCATTATACCCCTGATATTATTCTGGCCGACCGGCACTTACCGGATATGGAAGCCGGAGAGATCCTGACCTATGTAAGAAGCACATCTATGCTCAGAAGAGTACCTGTGATTGTTATTTCAGGCGATGTTTTCGAGGAAGACCGTATTGCCACTATCGAGGCAGGTGCCACTGATTACCTGATCAAACCGGTCGATTTTAAACTGTTGAATGTTGTCCTGAAAAAATGCCTGAATAGCCCGGCATTGTTATAAGCTTTTCTTTCCCTTATTCCTGACCACCCTGGTACAGGCCGCATAACTACTCATCTTCCTGACTCTCACGCCATTTGACTGCGATTATGTCGCGTCATCACAGTACATTTTTGTCTGAATTAGTTTTCTCCTCTCACTTTTAAACCCAATTATTATGCAACCAATTAATGTTCCATTACTCAATTGCCCTTTTGAGGCAAAGATCAGCCCTTTTGTGTCTGAAATTGACCGGCACACCGATTCATGGCTGCAGGAATTCAATCTGCTGCAATCTGACGAAGCGTATGACCGCTTCCGTAAGTACAAATTCGCCTGGATGACTGCCCGCACGTATCCGGACGCTGACCTCGATTTTCTGTGCACGGCCAATGATCTCAACACCTGGCTTTTTGTACTGGACGACCTGCTGGATCATGTTACGCCTGAAACAGCGGAATACCGGGAGCAAGGTTACCTCCAACAGGTGATTACCGATTTCGTCAACGTGCTGCGGTACGACAAATTCATTGGCCGGGAAACCAATCCTGTATTGGCGGCGCTCAGCGATTTCTGGAATAAGATGCGGCAGTTAAGTACAGTGTCCTGGCAATGCCAGTTTACGCTAAGTCTCAAAGCTACCTTTGAAGCAGCCGTCTGGGAGGCTGAAAACGCAAAACAGCGGAGACATCCGTCCGTCTTCCAGTACATGCAGATGCGTCCTTTCTTCAGTGGCGCCAACCTGGGTACAGACATGCTGGAAGTAGCGGCGCAGACCTACCTTCCCATTTTCGTGCTGCAGAACGAACAGTTCCAGAAACTGGTAGACCTTGCGCGGCGGGCTGTATGCTGGGCGAATGATCTGTTCTCCCTGTCCAAAGAACTCGCCCATGGAGATGATCACAATCTTGTAGTAGTTATTGAACATGAGCAGCAGATCAGCCTTGAGGAAGCTATCGCCGAAACAGCAGCCATCCATAACCGGGAAATAGCACTTTTCAATGAGCTGAGAACGCAATTACCCTCCTTCGGCCCACACATTGACTATGCTATCCAGCGTCACCTGGATGCATTGGGTACAATGGTAAGGGGATTCATGGACTGGTCTATTTATGATACCGCCAGGTACGAATTCAATTACACGGCCAGATAAAGCCACTCTACGGCCTGGCAGGAGCCGCTTTCCTGCCAGGTATTTCCTTGTTACCTACCCATACGCAACTTATCCGGTTTGCTTTATTACCAGCCGCTTATAGCAATTTGTTAACGCCGTAAACAGATTGATAATCAATATGTTTTAAAAGTGTTCAGTTTCCGCTTGGTAATGTTTAATATAATTTTATATATTTAATGTCGTTGTAGTGCGGGAGTAGTAATGCCCCTCCCGGTGGAAAAACCTAATGCCCTGCTAGCCTACCGTGACAGATTGACCTGGTTTATTGAAAACTAAAGCCTGAAATTTTAATCATACATATAATCCTGCTATCATGAAAGTAACACCTATCAGCTTTCCGAGTGTTTTCGAAACTGCGTATGGTAACACAGAAAATTCCTCAAAAGATTTATTGAATGGATTGAAGATCAAAAAAGACGAAAACTGGTATATAGTCGGCAACCTGGCAAGACGTGGTGGGATCAACCCCGGTCGTGTCACCAACGCCGCCCCACAGGAGGATGATTACGAGATCCTGTTCAAAGCAGGATTGGTGAATGTACTGGACAAGGTACAGCAGCCTTTGTCCATCACAATGGGTTTCCCTTTTTCCACTTATAATATTTATAAAAGCGCGGCTGAAAACTTTCTGAATAAGCGCCATTTCCTCATAGAATACGACACCCATACTTTCAATAATAAAGGCGCCATCAAAAAAGGGATGCTGGACATCGAGCGGTATGAAGTGATCCCGGAGATTGTAGGCGGCATTATCGGTCTGAAAAAGACCATCAGTGATCCTAAGACTGAGAACTTTATCGCTGTCAGCTTTGGTTTCGGTACCATTGAGGGCGGTATGGCCACAGCAGATGGTCTGATTCACCGTACCTGCTTCAGCTCACATGGTATCAAATACGCCATTAACAACCTGGCCCGAGAGCTGAATAAACAGTACTACCTGGATATGAAAAATGAGCACCAGCTGGATGATGCTTTCATGAAAGGTTCTATCTTTACCAACAGGAAACGTATTGACCTGAAGGATGTCCGCAAGGCTTTATTGACCCAGTACTACAAAGAAGTAGTATCTCCACTGATGAGGAACTACTTTACCGACCAGGACTTTGAAAATTGCAGCAAGATCTACCTGATGGGTGGAGGTGCATACTACCGCGAACTGACTGATGCTTTCATGGAAGACTTCAAAGACTTTATCCCTGTGGAAGTAGCACCCAATCCGGAAAATCTTGTAAGCATAGGCTATCTGTACAACTCTTTGAGAATATCAGACGATAAACATCATCGCAGCGTAGGACTTGACCTGGGCAATGCATCCTCGATCATTTCTATTTTTGAAGAAGAAACTTTATCTGCTGGCTCAAATTTGTGATGTGCTTCCCTTGAAAGAGTTAATTAAAAGGGCTTTTGGAAAGGACATGTTTCTGATCCCAAGCCAGGTGTCCGTACAGGGCGCTGTCGAATCCACTATCCCCGGACGTATTGATGGTAACATCAGAGGCGATGTCCGCACAGAAGGCATGCTCGTGATAGGTAAAACTGCAAGTATCCGTGGCAATATCTATGCAACTGACCTTGTTACCTATGGAAAAGTTTACGGGGATATTATTGTAACCAACAAAGCTGTTATCAGCAACAAAGCATATGTAAAGGGTGATGTGACCGCATTAGTGTTGGAAGTAGAACAGGATGCCGTTATTGAAGGCGCCATCCGTAAACATCCTACCGAAGCTGATGACGTGGTACCACCTCCTACAGAAGAAGATGTTGAAAAACCACAGCCAGCTGAAGATGAAGAACAGGCGAGTTCGTGGTTTTGAGAACTAATTACATGATCAATTACAAGTTGGGCGAGGTTAACGTTGACACTTCTGTTCAATTGTAATTGATCATTTTTTTAATTGCCCGATCAAAGCATAAAAAAACCGTATCATCATGATACGGACATCTTATAATAATTATCTAGAGGAATTCAATTTGTTGCTTAATTACCGCGCTCCGATTTTCTTTGCAATATAATCTGTGGGACCCAGCTTTCGATGCTGTTGTGGAGGATGCTGTTGTGGAGGAAGCATTTTTCTTATTTTTTCTCTGATGCCGCGAGTTGGCTTGAAAAAAGCTTCTCTTTCCTCATAGCTTAACACCCTCGATTTGCCACTCTCTTGTAACTCCCGAATAATTTCGTCTCTTCTACTTAACGTAATTGCCATTTTAAAAGTCTTTTAAATTATTAACATAAATACTAAAACTATCCAAATCTAAACAATTCTTTACTAATTCACTCATCCCTCCATTCCAATCAATAAAAACGTTCTTATATCCTCCGAAGATAAGTGTACTGTCACTATTTATATTAGGCTCAGTTGCATCCAGGATAAACAATCCAAACGCCTGCTTTTGTTTAATATTTGCCTTATCTGATATTTCAGCAACCCATATGAACTCAGGCATAAGCATTTCCATTATATATTCCCCAATATTAGTTTTAAACCTTGCATCACGCACGAGGTAATCTTTGTAAGAACGGCTGGATGTTAGAAACAACCGGAGAAAAATTTCAGCTCCATTTCCTATGGCAAATGTTCCTCCCAACAATACCTCTTTAATATAAATCTTTGCTGCAACTGCCTCCAGGTACATTCTGGGATGTAAGGGTGCAATAAACTCACTGATCCTGCAGGCATTCCAATCCGGTTCATTATAGTGTAACGCAGGAGTTTCAAAGTGCTGTAACTGATATGGAGGCATATTGTCATCAATAAAGACAAATTTCCTTGGAATGTCATCATTATCAAAAAACTGAATACCCTTATGGTTAATAATAGACTTAAAATAAGGATTCAGCTCCTCAGTCACTGCAAGATTATCTATCAACTCGTCCGTGGTTCGTGCACGACCAATGGCTATCAATGCATGCGCAACGTTTCCAATCTGATGGTCATTGTCCATCGCTACTACTAAGGGAAGCCCACTCTCTGTATAAGTCGAAAAAACCTGGCGAAATATTGCGTCTCCCAACTCTCGCCTGGAATAGATTTTTGTAGCGAGTCCAAACTCCCTAATGGCAAAACCAATTTGCCCAGTCTGCAAACCTTCCGTCGGTATCTGCCGTACATTAGAGCGGTTTTTAAGAACATCCATGATCATAGATGGAGGCGCAGGCCTATAGTCAGCATACCTTGATGAAAAATATTCCATGATAGCCCAGATGGAAGTTTCAGCACAGCTTATCATTTCAGCGTCCTGTGATGAATGAGGAAACCCGTTTGCCACTAATTTAACTGAGTGGACACTGGACGGATAACTGGAAGTAAGACAAAGAAAATCGTCATCCTGTAGTGCCTCCGGGCTTATGACACTCCTTCCTATGACACTTGGAACAGTAGGCCTGAGCACCATAAATCCCCGGTACCTTTCCTGGAGCGTAGACAAACCAGCCTGCTCTCTAAAGTCATTCACGGTAAGTTGGCCATCGAAAAAAGATAAGCGGATACAGTCCTTTTTGTAATCCTTCAGTTTTGTGGCAAAATAGGAATAGTAACTATCCCTATACATACTGTCAACATACGGAGCTTCAATCACAAAATGTACAGTGGATTTGAGCTTTCTTATTGACTCCACCAGAATGTTATCATATATGGAAGTCGCCATACTGTTGGCAATCGACCACTCATTCTCGAAAAGAGCTATTAACTCTGCTCGTAGCTCTGTCACGTTACAGAGTCTCGTTAAACTTGTCATCAGGTATAGTCTAATTATGTTGAAAGGTTAACTAAGCACGTTGAGGGATGTGCAAGCTATTACATTTTTATTAAACAAATCTTCCCAGCAACAAAATAATTTCCCGCTGCTTATTTATACTATTAGTACAACTTAAACGAATTTCATTCGATGCAGATGTCTACGGGATTTTATACAAACACATGACTCCCACAAAAACACCGAAGGCGGTCACCTTGTCTATTCCAGGTACACCGCCCTCAGCTACATCAAACATAATTTATCAGTCAATCACTCCTATCGAGCTATTTCTTACCTCGCCCTTATCAACGCTTCAACTTCGCCCTTTCATACTGCACCGGCCATACAAACGACTCATCTTTCAACTCATGCGCTGCATGCATTGGAAAATACGGATCTCTTAAAAATTCTCTCGCCATCACCACCAGATCAGCTTTGCCTTCCGCAATAATAGACTCCGCTTCTGTTGCTGTAGTGATCAATCCAACAGCACCGGTCAATATGCCTGTCTCCTTCCGGACATGCTCCGCAAATGGTGTCTGATACAATGGACCGACAGTTATTTTCTGATGATGCACTAATCCGCCGGAAGATGTATCAATAAGATCGACGCCTTTGTCCTTTAGTATACGTACCAGTTGCGTCGTACTTTCCAGGTCCCAGCCACCATCTGCCCAATCCGTTGCAGAAAGCCTTACAAACAAAGGATAATCTTCCGGCCACACTTCCCTGACAGCTGCAACAACTTCCAGCACCAACCGTATCCTGTTTTCAAAGCTACCGCCATATTCATCTGTCCGTTGATTGCTGAGCGGTGAAAGGAACTGGTGCAGCAGATAACCATGCGCTCCATGCAATTCGATCACTTTAAAACCAGCCTTCAACGCGCGTGCTGCTGCGGCTTTAAAATCTGCGATCACTTTCTGAATGCCAGCTGCGGTCAATGCAATCGGCTTTCCGTATTTCTCTGAAAAAGGAATAGCACTGGGTGCATAGATCTCCTCCCAGCCTCCGTCCGCAGGTGATATCAGTTTGATGCCTTTCCAGGGCACATCCGTACTCGCCTTTCTGCCGGCATGCGCCAGTTGTATACCCGGCACTGCACCCTGTGCTGTAAGGAAACTCGTGATCCTCTGCAGATACGTAATATGCGCATCATCCCAGATACCGAGATCTGAAGGAGATATTCTTCCCTCCGGACTCACTGCCGCCGCTTCTGTGATAATAAGCGCTGCACCACCTACCGCCCGGCTTCCTAAATGCACCAGATGCCAGTCATTGGCAAAACCATTTTCTGAACTGTATTCACACATGGGAGAAACCGTGATCCTGTTCCTGAAAGTAATATTCCTGATCTGTAAAGGAGAAAATAGTGCTGCCATTGATCCTGTTGTTTTGTTTACGTTTTCTGATCAAAAGATAAGAAATAACTACTACAGGATCAACACCCGACCGCTACCTGCTTCCATTATCTCCATAGATTAAAATAATAAGAACGAGCATCGTTTGCTTATATGAAGACTCATGCGAAGTTTATCGTGTTATCGGGCTGTTATGAACAGATCTGACGTCAACGAAGGGGTTATATCAGCTGGGAGTCATACCTGACAATGTTACTGTTTGCAGTTTATACCGAGTCACAAACAATCAGATTAAACGGAGAATAACAAAACAAAAACCCCCAGGCAGCGCCTGAGGGTTTGTTGCTAAATGTATGAAAAAGCAAGCTTAGTCGATACGTCTAACGTTAACGGCATTCATACCTTTCCTACCTTCCTGCAGCTCAAACTCAACTCTGTCATCTGCCTGGATTTCGTGAATAAGACCGTTTACGTGTACAAAAGTCTCTTTGTTGGACTCATCATGTCTAATGAAGCCAAAGCCTTTTGTCTCGTTGAAGAACTTTACAGTTCCCTGGAATTTTGTGTTCATTTGTACTATTTGAAAAATTTGTAAAGGTTGAAGGTAACTCATAAAACCTACTGTACCAAATAAAACTCATTCTCTCTCAATATTTTCTCATATTGTTCACAATTAGAAGATTAACATATTTATAACATTTTTATATGTCAATCCTTATATGTACTTTGTGCCTATGCAATACGGGGATGTGACTTTTTTTGAACTTGAAATCCGCTCTTTCTTCTTCTGTTCTATCGTCAATTGCCACACATTCAACACCTACAACTGATTCGCGAACTAATTATTCTTTAAAATCTTTTATGGCCAAAGTTACATTCAACAACAAAAAAGCACTCTTCTTCCAATCGCTGAAAGCTTCTGTAGAAGAGTACTTTACGGAAAACAACATTAAGAAGACAGGGAACAGACATCTTTACATTAAGACCATCGTGCTCATTCCTCTGGCAGTACTGATTTACCTGTCCCTGCTGATTTTTCCGATGCAGGCGCTACCAGGTATCGCCCTCTCGGCAATATTAGGTTTCATTCTCGCCTGTATAGGTTTTAATGTCATGCATGATGCCTGCCACGGCAGTTACTCAGAAAACTCAACAGTTAACGATATCCTCGGACTTACCCTGAACGCCCTTGGTGGAAATGCTTTCATCTGGAAACAGAAGCATAACATCATCCATCACACCTATACTAATGTAGACGGCATGGATGATGATATAGCAAAGAGCCCGTTAATGCGTCAGTGCAGTACACAGACCTGGACACCCGCTCATCGTGTACAGCACATCTATGTTGTCGGCATTTACGCAATCTCCTCCTTTGCATGGGTATTTATTATGGATTTTGTTAAATACCTCAGCCGCAAAGTATACAGAACACCGCTGCAGCCTATGAAGATAAAAGATCATATTACCTTCTGGGCCAGTAAAGTACTATATCTCGTGTTCTACGTGGCTATTCCGGTTGTCCTGGTCGGCTGGCAGGCCTGGTTGATAGGATTTGCCTCCATGCATGTGGTAATGGGCTTCACGCTGGCCATCGTTTTCCAGCTGGCGCATGTAGTGGAAGAGACGAATTTCGAGGTAGTAGGTGACGAAGCAAAAGTGATCGAGAACGAATGGGCGATCCACCAGATCAATACCACCTCCAACTTCGCCCCCGGCAACAAGATCATTTCATGGTTTGTTGGCGGCCTGAACTACCAGGTGGAACACCACCTGTTCCCCCGTATCAGCCATGTACATTATCCTCAGATCAGTAAGATCGTGGCAGCCAAATGCGCCGAATTCGGTGTCCAATACAACTGCCTGCCTACTATGATGTCGGCTGTTCGCTCCCATTTCCGTTTTATGCGCGATCTGGGCAGGAAACCGGTTCAGCCCGCGATTGCTTGACACAAGCAATTATCTGATTGACGTAATCAAGTATTGCCTAAACAGGTATTAACTTCGATATAATCAGGATTAAACAATGGTTCTCCTATGGCTAACTTACGTTCATGCTACGTCTTTGAACGTAAGATGAACGCAAGATGACCATAGGAGAACCATTGTTTAATCCTTACCAAATCCTGTTTATAACCTAAGCGATCCGAAACGTAAGCTTCCATAAAAAAGCCCGGCAGCCTTCACAGACTGCCGGGCTTTCATATTTAACGCATTCAGATTTACATCGTTGCCTTGTTAATCTCTGTGAACAGCTGACGGAAACACTTCGTCTGCGTATGCACTGTATCTGCAGGTTTGCCGTCTTCACGGGGCCTCGGCTGCTTCCGGCCATAATACTCATCCATGAAGTCCTCAGCACCAGACCATACCGTCTGCATCATACCCTGATACCGCTCTTTCATGATCGGCGTAGCCGATGCCCGGTACTCCAGCATGTCTTTTACCTGCTGTGTAGCAAATTCCGGCTTTCTCCATGGACAGGTGATCACCTTTAAACCCTTCATGGCAAAATACACCGGCGTCTTATCAGGGCGGTCATAGTGCCAGTCGCAGATCGTTACATCCTTGGGGATCAGGTCAATAGCGCGGTAGGTATTGTTCAGACTACCTTCCCACATACCAATACCCGTAGTTTTACCGTCTATGAGACGATCGCCCCATATCCATAAGCCCCTGCCCTTTTGTGCCAGGTGATTACGTAACAATGTAACTTCCCCTGCGAATAATTCCGCCTTGTCGCGGCCGCCGCAACGGGGACATTTCTCCTCGCCTATGTAAAATACCTCGTCCATCCCGGCATGGAAGGCGGTACTCTCAAATGCATCACACAGCTCGTCTACCAGCTTGAATACCACGCCATGCACTTCCGGGTGCAGCGGACAATAACTCTTACAATACAGCCCGTCATCATTCGGCCATACATATTTCTCCGGCATCTTCACCCAGGGCGTTTCGTCAAACTGCGGGAATTTTGCCAGCAGGTTGTGCGTCTGACCAGCCCAGGACTGATGGCCCAGGAGGTTCAGCTGCGGAATCAGATTGATCTTGTTCTGACGGCATACCTGCACCAGCTTCCTGACATCAGCTTTCGACAATGCGCCAGGATCCCTCAGTTCGGGATAACTCTCATACTCATAGTTGTAGTCTACCCGGAGGATCAGGGTGTTCACCTTACGGGTTACCAGTTCTTCCCTGATAAATTTGATGAAGTCATCGAGTGCGGGTTTCCGGGGAGCTCCGATACAAAAACCCCTTACGGGCATAATACTGTCAGGTACAGGCGCCTGAATGGCTGTTACGCTGCTGGAAGACCTGAATGCAGTCAGCACAGCCGCCAGCACACAAAGCAGAAGCACATTTCTCATAAATGTGGCAGTAAGCATGGAATTGAATTTAGAACGTGAACATGAATAATGGAAAGGGCCGTCCGCTTTAGCGAACAGCCCTTGTAAAATAACAAAAATTAGTAGCAAATTATTTCATATTCAGATCGGCGGCGCCCCTTATCTCAGTAGAGACCTCCCCTACCGACGCATCGCCCTTGTCCTGCTGACCCGTATAAACTTTCACAAAGTCGATGGCTGACAGGCTAACCGCCTCTCCAGTACTATTCACTGCCCAGGATATATCAAAGGAATTATACAGGTTCGTAGCATAAGGATCTTTCACTGCATCTGTACTCCAGTTATCCGCATAGCCCCAGGCAAAGCCGGTATTCATGTAAGTATTTGTGCCCGGTAACACACCGGAGGTGCTCTTTAGCAATGTGCCTTCAAAGGAAATGGAATCCTGGTTAGCGGCAAATAAGGGATAATATGAATGATCATGGAAAGCATTGATCAGCACCGCACCCGAACGGCCCTGGTTATCCTTCCAGGGAACGTCCTTCACGCCACCCGGATTATAATAAGTCACCTTATAGCCCTTAATCGTTGTGCCTGCACGATATTCGCTGCCTGCCAGCTCATACCATGCATCGTCCGGCCGGCCGTTCCTGTTTTCATCCTTGCTGACCATCACAATACCGGGTTCCGACAACTCCACCGGTGGCTTCACCGGATTTCCATATATGGCCAGATCAGCGCCATTTTTATTCAGGATGGAATGATCGAACCCGAATACCACATACCCGCCAAATGCGCCCAGGTGCAGCACTTCGCCTGTTCCCCCTATGATCTTTTGCGCGCCCGCCGGCGTGCCGATGCTCTCATTGACAAACTGCCCCGGTGCAGGCTGATAATCAAACACTACACTGATATATTGACTACTGCTGTCGGTAATGGGCCTGATACCCGGATCCCCTGATTCGTCTGTTCCATCTTTGGAACAGGAAACAAGTACTGCGGCCAGCAGCCCTGTTAAAATGATTATTCTGTTAATACGCATAAGCAATCTGGTTTACTGGGTTAATGCCGTACAAAAGCAAAATGCCCCGGAATATCGCCCGTGGTCACGCTCCATTTCTTTTTGCCCGCCGCACTGAAACAATACAATGTACCTGGCAGCAGGTTATCCTTTGCATCTGTTACATAGATCTCTTTCGTAACAGGATCCACAGCAATGCCGGATGGTGTAGTGATCTGTGCATCTGTTCCGTCTGTAATAAACTTGTTGGTCAGCAGGCGCTCGTTCTTAATATCAACAATGCCATAGCTGACAGTATTTTTGTTCGTCACATAACTCCATTCCACGCCATAAACATAGGCACTATCGCCCGATATCCAGAGATCACTGACCGCCAGCGGCAACGAGTCTTTTACAATATCCTTTTGCGCATCTAGCACATACAGCTTTGAATGCTGGTCATAATAATCGCCCCGGGAGGTAACATAAATGTCGCCGTATGCATCGACTTTGATGCGGTGCAGGTTAACCGCTACATCTATCCGTTTTGTTTCTTTGAACGTATTCATATCTAGCACTGACACGGTGCGTTCAAAGTTCCCCGGACTATATCCGCCTGAATTAGCGACATACATCTTATCGCCCGATATGGCCATTTCCTCCGGTTGCCGCCCCACACCCGCTGTGCGGGTCACCTGTAAAGTAGCCGTATCCACTTCCGCCACATATCCGTTCACACCTGAAGTCCCTCCCGCTGTAGTCGCATACGAACTGACATAAGCCTTCCCTTTGTAAAAAGTAATATACCGGCAGGACGGTACATTGATCTGCCCTATGCGCTTTGCTGTATGCACATCCATCACTTCCACCTTGTCAGACATCGCTATCACCGCATACAACTTACCTCCGTAGATCTGCAGGTCATTCCCCACATCTCCCAGTTCCTTTGTGGCGCCTGGGTTGATGGTACCATAAATATTGCTGCTGTAAATACCCGTACTGCTGTTATAATAATCAAGCGTAGCCAGGTTCATCCCCATGTTGCCTTCATTCAGCAGATAAAAACCATTCCGCAGACTGTCTGCACCCACATGTGTATCATCACCGGGTACAACAGCCGCACCCTTACGACAAGCGGCCAGTCCCAGAAACAAGCCACACACCACCAGCAATGATATATAAAAACGCATAGGCTAAAAATTTATACTCGCACTAAGACGGTAATAACGCCCCGGCATCGGGTAGTTAATTACAACGTCGTAGTATTGATTAAATATATTGTTTAATTCCCCTGTCAGCTTCACCAGCTTGCGACCAAATAACAAACTTGTAGTGACCGACACATCGCTCGTATACCAGGGCTCCATGTAATATAGCGGAATATTGGTATTCAGGAAATATCTTTCTCCGACATAGATAAAACTATAGTTTACATCCCACTTATTCCAGGAGGCATGCGCAATGAACGATCCGCTATGTAAAGGAATGTAGGCTATCTGGTCCTTGTAATTCACCTCCGCCGGATTGCTCATGTCCATTGCCTGCTGATACGTATACTTCACAGAAAAATCGGTCTTCACAGGCTGCAGCAACACGGGCGATAACTGTACGCTGGCGTCAATTCCATAAATATCGACGGAACCAATATTCTGCATCATCCACTGAAAATTACGACCCGGAGAAGCCACGATCTTATCCTTTACATGGGTATAGTAAGCATCTGCCTGCAGGGAGAAGAATTGCAGGAAACCCGACGAATTTCTCGTATACCCCGTCCCGATATTATACTGTTTGGCATACTCCGGCCGTAAGGCAGGATTTCCCACAGTACTATAATACATGTCGTTAAAGGTTGGCATGCGAAAACTACTCTTGTAGAATGCCCTGAACTTCAGATCCTCTCCCCGGAAAGGCTGCCAGGAGACTAATACGGTAGGGGTAAACTTATGAAAATCCCGGCCTGCTGTATATGCTTTGGTCGTTTCATTCACGACAGTAGCCAGCAGATTACCCTGCAGTTCCACTGGTCCCAGGTGCAACTGTGTAGCTGCTGCTGCGAGTGTGCTGTAACGGGTGGGAATAGCAAAATGATCGAGGTTAACAGCGGTCATTTCGTTTACCTGGAAGTCGGCCGATAAAGCCACATCCCAGAAAGAAGTAAGCTTATACTGGTTGGCAGAAGAGATGTAATATTCTTTCTGCTGATACCGGTTCATCAAAGGGCCATTCACCGTAACAATAGCCGTATCCAGGTAACGCACATAATCATACATGAACTTCGCATTCAGCAGCATGGTATACCGCTTCCCGAATTGTTTTTTGTAGGATGATTGTATGAACAGGTTCCGGTCCCACTGATGTTGTCCGTTGAGAAATTTGTTACTGACAATCGCGCCTGGCAATCCGCGTGTAGAATTGTAATAATACACCTTTGCCTGCCAGCTGCTGCTGTCTTTCAGCTGACCATACAATCCCGCCTCTACGCGCGCAGCGTCTATCGCGGCATTCTCCCTGACAGCAGTAGTATCGTAGGTGCCGTTGGTATACCTGAACTTATACCTGCCATTACCATGCAGCCATTCACTGCTTACTACAGCCGATAAACGATCAGACAGTCGTTGTTCCAGTCTTAGCGATGGATTCACCAGGCCGAAAGACCCTGTTTTAAAGGCCACCTTTCCATGTGTCTTTTCTCCCTCCTGAAACACCGGCTTGCGGGATTGCAGGTAAATAGCCGAAGCGGCTGCAAACCCTTTCGCCGGTTGTAACAGGACGCCCTTCTGGGCATTGTAGAGATCTATCTGTTCTATATTATCCAAAGAAAATCTTCCGAGGTCCACTGTGCCGTTCTGGGCATTGCCCAGCTGCACACCATCATAGAACACACCTGTATGGTTGGTACCCATACTGCGCACATTCAGTGTTTTCAATCCTCCCAGTCCGCCGTAATCCTTCAGCTGTACCCCCGAAAAAAACCGTACGGCATCTGCTACAGAAAGACTGTTCATCTTTTCCAGTGCAATACCGCTCAGCGTCTGTACCGGCGATACGGGGTTACTTCTGTCAGAGAAGATGGTCACACCTTGCAACAGCCTGGTGGCCGATGTGTCTTTGCCAGGCAACGCCACTTTATCCTGTGCATGCAGTCTGTAATGAGCTGCCATGCACAGGATAAAAAGAAATACGGATCGTATGGAGTGGCGATTGTTCAAGTATGTCTCAATGAATTAACGGAAAACAACCATACCAGGGAAATAGAATCCCTCGTAAGTCTTGCTGTGCTGCAAGGCACCTGTAGTCGCATTATACATATAGATCGTATTTTTGGCATCTGCGCCATAGATATTGGTATTACTGTTCAATATCAGGTAATTCCTCTTTCTATCGTAGGCGATACCTTTTCCGTAGAAATACTGTCCTGCGGGAAGGGTAATGAACGGTGTACTTAAAGACGCTGCATCACCGGTATAACGGTATACCTTGTTATTACCGGAGATAATAAATATAGCATTCTCTTTAGTGGATGCCACCATAGAGCTATTGGTGTATGTCCATTCATTAAAATGAACAGGGAAACCGGTCGTAATACTATCTACTGCCAACGTGGCAACATTGATCCTCTTCAGCTGTGTAGCGGAAGCTGCCCACACCCAATCTCTATCATCTTTGGTCAGTACAAAGCCGGATACTGCCGTTCCCAGTTTCTTCACCAGGTGGTAATCAAAGGCGTCCAGGGCCAGGATACCGTCTTTAGCTGATATTACAAATATATAGTTCCAACTCATGAACATATCCTTCACTTCTCCATCCACACTGCTAACCTTTGTACCTAAAGTCAACGGGGTCAGGGTCAGGCGGTACAGTCCTGCAGCAGTACTGAGTAATCCCTTGTTGATATCCACTCCCAGGAATGCGCGTCCGTCGTGTCCTGGCAGGCTATCCACTCTTCCGGTCTCTTTCAATGTGGCAGCATCAACAGCAACCAACGGACCATCATATTTACCTACCAGGTATAACTTATCATTATACACTGTACCAAACTGCATAGTAGTGGAAGAAGTACCCAGCTTTTTACCAGGATTCTCAGCAGAATAAACATACTTGTAAATGGAATCCTTGTCATAATCATAGTAGTTGATATCACCAGGGGCAACACCGAAATTACCTTCACTGACAATGTAAAAACCATTGTCATACTTGCCCGGAGGAGGCGTCACAACATCATCATTCTTACAGGAAGCAGCGGTTAATATTAAACCCGCCAGTAACCAGGAGCGTAAATTTTTATGCATAATTAGAACTTTATCTTGGTAGATACCATGACCTACATTCAGACGAAATGACTACTCACAGACAATCCTGTCTACAGTGACTTTCTTACCGGCACCAATAAATTGATAGAATAAGAAACAGCGCCCCTACAGGCTGTAACTGCATCAAGTGTCTTTCACCCGAAGGCACGGAATGTCGGTTGCTATTGGCAGGTCTTCTGGCTCTCCTGCTTTTTCCGGGCCTTCCCGTCCGTCTTAGTCGAACAGTGGCTTTGGGAGAATGAGTGTCCGGAAAAATCGATCGTTGTATACGATGCAGGATCACAGCTACGGGGATAGCTCCGGATTTACACCGGATTCCCTATTAATTCACCACCAGGTGAAACCAAATGCGGCACAAACCTACAGTATGAGTAGTTAATATCCAAAAAGAAAAATAGGTAGTATCTTGCCGCAAATTCAAAACTGTTCTGTTGAAACATCTATTCCTGCTGGTAGTATTCTTCTGCGGAAGCTACGCCGGTTATGCCCAAAGCCCGCTCAATAAAACGGTTACAGTCGACGCCGACCGCCAACCCCTTGCTGTAGTACTAGATAACATTAGTATGCAGGGCGGATTTCATTTTTCTTATGTAAAGGAATTTATTCATGACGATAGTCTCGTAACAGTACATGTCACCAACAAGTCGGTAAAACAGGTCCTGGACATGCTGTTCCAGGGCAATTTCCAGTTCCGTGAAATAGGTAACCAGATCATTATACAACCCGGTACTTCATCCAAAGAGAAATGGTTCGTGGTAAGCGGACATGTAAAAGACGCTGTCACCGGCTCACCTATCAGCAATGCCAGCGTCTATGAAAGAATGCAGCTCATCTCCACCATGACCAACGACCAGGGTTATTACAAGATACGCCTGCGTGAAAGAGAAAAGACCGCCGCCATGCTGACCGTTAGTAAGGAACTGTACCGGGATACCATCATGCTGATAATTGCAGGTCATGACCAGGAACTGGACGCCAGTATTAAACCGGCTCCTCCCATACAGCTTAGCGTAGTAGATGTAAATAAGTATTCCCATGTAGAGCAGACCATGTTCGGCCGCTTCTTTCTATCCTCCCGCCAGCGGATGCAGAGTCTCAACCTGAGCGATTTCTTTACCAAACAGCCTTACCAGTACTCGCTTGTTCCTGCTATTGGTACACATGGCAAAATAGGCTCACAGGTGATCAATAAATTTTCCCTGAACCTGATTGGTGGTTATACCGCAGGTCTCAGCGGGGTCGAACTGGCCGGGGTGTTTAACATCGATCAGAAGAACGTGAAGTGGGTGCAGATCGCAGGGATATCTAATATCGTCGGCGGACGTATGACCGGCGTCCAATTGGCCGGTGTACATAACCATACCATGGATTCATTGAAAGGTGTACAGGCAGCCGGGGTAAGTAATATGCTGAAACGTGGTTTCCGCGGAGCACAGCTGAGCGGGATATATAGTCAGACTGGCGGCGAATCAAAAGGTGCGCAACTTTCCGGCGCCATCAGCCATGCCGGAGGCAATACTGAGGGCGTACAGGCAGCCGGCGTCATCGGTGTGGCAAGAGGAACCGTCAGCGGCGCACAGCTGGCAGGTGGGGTCAACTATGCCCAGGGTATTGGAGGGGCGCAGATTGGCGGTATGGTGAATGTTAATATCGATACCACCAACGGCGCACAGATATCCGGCGCTATTAACTACACCAGCCGGCTAAAGGGCGCTCAGATAGCGGGTTTGGTGAATGTCAATATCGATACCACCAGCGGCGCTCAGATATCCGGCGCTATTAACTATACCAGCGGACTAAAGGGCGCTGAGATTGCTGGTTTGGTGAATGTCAATATCGATACTACTAACGGCGCACAGATATCCGGCGCTATTAACTATACCAGGCGACTAAAGGGCGCTCAGATCGCTGGTTTGGTGAATGTCAGTATAGACACCACCATCGGCACTCAGATATCCGGCCTGGTCAACTATGCCGGCATTCTTAAAGGTGTACAGATTGGACTACTGAACTACGCTGATTCCTCCGATGGTTACAGCATTGGCCTGGTTAGCTTTGTTAGAAGGGGTTATCACCAGGTACAGGTCTATACCAACGAGATCCTGGAACTGAACGTGGCCTATAAATCCGGTAACCGCAAGTTATACAGCCTCATCGTGGCAGGCATGAGCCTGGGCGACAAGCGGGCCTACTCCTTCGGTTACGGTATCGGCCATGATTTCAGATTATCTCCTTTCTCCTTTATTACTGCCGAATTGACCTCACAATACCTCTACGTAGGCAACTGGAACTCTACCAATACCATGGCCAGATTACAAGCTGCCTGGAACAGGCGGCTGGCAAAAAAGATCACTTTCTTTGCCGGCCCGACGTTTACCGTTTATCATAGCGACAAACTGGATGTGTCTGAACCGGATCATGAAATAAAGGTCCCCAGGCACTACAGCCCCTTCGATTTTGGCGAAGGGATCCTCGGCTGGTTTGGCTGGCATATCGGCATCGGGTTTTTCTAGATTATTTGGTAATTTTGCCCCTTCATTTTTTAAACGGTAAAATTTAAACTCAGGTAATGTCAAAAGTTAAAGTAGGTTTTGTGCAAATGTCCTGCAGCAAAGACAAGGCTGAAAACCTTGCCAAGGCTAGCAAAGGTATCCGTGACGCCGCCGCTAAAGGTGCGCAGATCGTTTGTTTGCAGGAATTGTTTACTTCCCTTTATTTCTGTGATGTGGAGGATTATGAGAATTTCTCCCTGGCAGAACCTATCCCCGGTCCGTCTACCGACTCTCTGCAGAAAGTAGCGGCTGAACTGGGCGTCGTGATCATCGCCTCCCTCTTCGAGAAACGTGCACAGGGCCTCTACCACAACACCACTGCCGTACTGGATGCAGACGGGACCTACCTGGGTAAATACCGTAAAATGCATATCCCGGACGATCCGGCTTATTACGAGAAATTCTACTTCACCCCGGGCGACCTGGGATATAAAGTCTTCAAGACGAAATTCGCTACCCTCGGTGTACTCATCTGCTGGGACCAGTGGTATCCGGAAGCTGCCAGGATCACTGCCCTCATGGGCGCTGAAATACTGTTCTATCCAACTGCTATCGGCTGGGCTACCTCTCAGGACGAAGCCACCAACACAGAACAGTACAACGCATGGCAGACCATCCAGCGCAGTCACGCGGTTGCCAACGGCATACACGTAGTTAGCGTGAACCGTGTAGGTTTCGAACAGGATGGCCTCATGAAATTCTGGGGTGGTTCCTTCATCTCCAATCCATTCGGCACTATTATCTACCAGGCGTCTCACGACCAGGAAGAAGTGCATGTACAGGAACTGGACCTGAATACGACCGACAGGTACCGTACTCACTGGCCGTTTATGCGCGACAGAAGAATTGACTCTTACGCTCCTATCACTAAAAGATTTATCGACGAAGCATAATGATAAACGGACAACCAACGCTGAAACAGCAGGGATACTTCTTCCCTGCCGAATTCCATCCGCATGTCGCTACCTGGCTGAGCTGGCCTCATAAAGAAGCCAGCTGGCCCGGAAAGATCCATACGATCTATCCTTACTACAGCCAGTTTGTAAAATACCTGGCGGAAAGTGAACTGGTCCGTATCAATGTGAATGACGAAGCCATGAAGGCATTCGCTACCGGTCACCTGCGCAACGCCGGCGTAAACATGGACAAGGTGGAGTTCTTCTTCCATCCTACCAACGACGCCTGGTGCCGTGACCATGGCCCTGCTTTCCTCATCAATCCGGCTGCAGAACAGAAAAAAGTTATCGTAGACTGGAATTATAACGCCTGGGGCGGCAAATATCCTCCTTTCGACAAAGACGACATCGTCCCTACCCGTATCGCGGAACATTTCAAGCTGCCGGTGTACAATCCGGGCATCATCATGGAAGGCGGTTCTGTGGAATTTAACGGAAAAGGCACCGTCCTGACCTCCTGCTGCTGCCTCCTGAACGAAAACCGGAATCCGCATCTGAACAGGGAGCAGATAGAAGTGTATCTACAAGACTATTATGGTGTTGACCAGGTGCTCTGGGTAGATGAAGGGATTGTGGGTGATGATACAGACGGCCATATTGACGATACCATTCGTTTTGTAAATGAAGATACCGTTCTCACCGTTGTAGAGAGCAATAAACAGGATGAAAACTACGAACTGCTGCAGGGCAACCTCCGCCAGTTACAACAGATGCGCCTCCTGAATGGTAAGCAGCTGAATGTCGTAGAACTACCTATGCCTGATGCGGTTGCATACGACGACCAGCGCCTGCCGGCCTCATATGCTAATTTCTACATCAGCAACAAGCATGTAATCGTTCCTGTTTACAACTGTAAGAACGACGATAAAGCATTGCAGATAATCGCGGAATGTTTCAAGGATCGTCAGGTAGTAGGAATTGACTCTACCGAGATCATCTGGGGCCTGGGCAGCTTTCACTGCCTGAGCCAGCAGGAACCTGCTGTTTAAACCGGTTAGAAACAATATTTTAAGCCTGTTAGGAATAAAACTCCTGGCAGGCTTTTCTCTTGCCTTCATTTTCTGAGTTAAAGGCTTCTAAGCGCTTATTTATGGACGAGTCTGCATAGGTTATGTAAACTAGTGCGTTACACTTCGATTGTGCTGCCGGCCTGACACCTTACCTGAAACTTCTCACCCGGCAACCGCTATTACAGAGGCATATCAAAGGCATATCAAAGGCATGTATAATGCATGCTATGGAGGTTCAAAATTGGTCAACCTGCCTCCCTGCCAATATTACAGTACAACCCAGCGGCCCCGCTCCCTATTCACGTGGCTACCAGCTTTTTCTTTTAAAACGCGTTCACCCGTTTAATGTCATAACATTGTTAAACCTCAGTCTACTGCAGAGCTTAAATTAACCTCTTTCACAATTCTTTAGCATTTTCTGCGTTAAATTTGCATTAGTCGTTTTAACAAAACACAGCCGGACTGCGAGCAGGCCCGGCTTATTTTTAACAAATTCCAATCCTGTTCCATTGATGAAGAAACCTGTTAAGAAATTCATTAAATACGCCCTTACCGCCGGTCTGTTTGCCGGGATCCTTTTTACCATTGCTCCCTCTGCCGGGAATAAAACGAAGATCATTCCCCTTGCCGAAAGCAACTTCAATAATAAACAGGCACTGTTTGCCGCATTGAAGCTGGACTCACTGGGATTATCTAAAGAGGCGTTCGAATATGCCCTGTCCGGTTTGGAAAAGCTGGATAAAGAAGGCAGACTGAAAAATCCCGATCTGCTGACCATCGCCGACTTTAGTCAACCGTCGAATAAGAAACGCTTATTCGTGATTGACCTGAAAAAGGAAACTGTACTGTTTAACACTTTCGTATCTCACGGGCGAAATTCAGGCACTGCTGTTGCCACCGCTTTCTCCAATGCGCCAGAAAGCTTTAAGAGCAGCCTGGGATTCTATGTGACTGGTGAGACATACAAGGGTCAGCATGGTTATTCCCTGCGTTTGGAAGGCGAAGAAGAAGGTATTAATGACAATGCCATGAGCAGGGGTATCGTGATGCACAGTGCGGCATATGTCAGCGAAAAGATCGCAAAATTGCAGGGATATGTGGGACGTAGCCTGGGTTGCCCGGCTATTCCTGAAAAGGTACATAAACAGATCATCGAAGTCATTAAAGATGGCAGCTGTCTGTTCCTGTACAGTCCCGATAAATCATACATGGCTAATTCAAAGATGTTGGCGGCGGAGAAAGACACTACTGTCGCTTAAAGATGCGAATCTGACATCCATTTTCCAATAATTAAATCAGATCCACTCATCCTTCATCCTCCCTGGCCCCTCTTCAGATACCCACATGACAGCGTCTACGCTTGCACGCTGCAATAACATTACCGGCCTCTGCATGGTGATAATGCGTGTACCGAAAAGGGCCAGGGGGATGGGATGAATTTTATATGATGTCGTAGTGATCAGGATCTTGGTTATTTCGGATCTGTAAAGAGTTTATAGGCTGTATAAGCATCATGGTCATAAATATCCTCTCTGAACTGCAGTCTTCCTGCCTCGTCGACCCAGACGGTATAATACGTGATCAACACTGGTACCGGGTCCTTTATCTTAACGTATTTCTCCTTCCCACTGTTCATTGCACTATCAATTTTTTCTGGCGTCCAGGTACTATTATCTGCTAACAGGTAGTTGGCTAACCTGACAGGATCTCCTAAGCGGATACAACCGTGACTGAAAGCCCGTTTATCTTTTTCGAACAGATACTTCTGGTTAGTGTCGTGAAAGTAGATATTGAAACTGTTAGGGAACAGGAACTTCACCTTTCCCAGCGGGTTATCGTCTCCCGGCAATTGCCTGATAACAGGTAGTCCGTTCCGCTCTCCCGTCACCTCCATATTCTTTTCACTCAGATAATTACTGTTGCGCGCTATTGCCGGTAATATCTCCTCGCGCACGATACTGTTAGGCAGGTTCCAGTAAGGACTGAATACAATCTGGTTAAGATCGCCCGAGAACATGGTGGTATTCTTACCTTCCTTACCGACTACCACCGGCATGTCAAACTCCTTATTTTTATTATTCCATACATGCAGTGCGAACTCCGGAATGTTTACCAGTATAAGACGGCCTTCCGGCGCAGGCGGCGCCCAGCGCATCCGCTCAAGGTTAATAAGCATAGCCTGCACCAGCTTAATGGCGGGAATATTCATTTCACGCAGCAGCGTATCTGTAATAACGCCTTTGGGCGTATGACCATGGGTCGCTTCGAACAATTTCACTGCGTTCTCCAATCCGTCATTGAATATAGTCGTCGTATCCTGCTCAGGATATTCCCCCGTGATCTGTAAACGCCTTTTCACCCAGCCAATAAGGGCAGTACTGTCTCCCTTTTTATACCGTTTCTTCTTCTCTACAGTAATCGTGTCCCATCCTCCTTTCTTCGCAATGTCCATATATTGCTGTAACGGTTTTAAAAGCGCGCTATATGTACTGTTTATTGCCTCTTTATTCTTATCGTCGAGAACAGCAGCTGCCCGCTTCATGGTTTCCTCCTTCTTTGCAGGCACCACACTCTCCAGGCCTTCTATTGTTTTATCAGGACCAATATTCAGGTAATAATCGATAAGACGCAGGGTCAGTTGCAACTCGGTCTTTACGATATCGGCATCCCGCGGAGAAGCCGCAGAATCGATATCGCCGGTCATCATAGCGTTCAGCCGGTATTCGAGCGACTTATTATTCTCACTCGTATCCACGCTGTAATCATAGAGACTGCGGAAGCCATAGGCCTGTTCATTCAACCCATGACTATCAAACCAGGCAAACTCATAATTACGTGCGTTGTAAAAGCTGCGCAAGCGGTTAGCCAACGTATCGTTCAGCTTTTGCTTCGCGATGAATTTACTTACGTCACTGGTGTCAAGAAAGAGATCATTGTAAGCATTCGCAGGTGTAACCTGGGTGTTTCGGGGTGTAATGGTCAAAGTCTCGTGTTGCTCCTCTGCACTTTTGTTATTGCAGCTATATGAAAAGATGAGCAACGCGCATACGGTCACCAACAATATATTGATCGTTCTCATGCTTTACCCGGATACAAAAGGCGTGCCTCTGCCCTGAGCTCCCAGACAACAGAGATCCATTCACCATATGTTTGTAGCACGGCGTCCACCACTGGGACCGCATAATGGGGTCATTCGCCACAATCGGCCGTAGGCGCCGTGTATTTGTAACGCTGGTTTTCAACCCCGGAGGATATAGGATTCAACTACGGAATATAGGTTTCATCCCGGTATATTGGATTCAATCCCGGCAACAACAAACCGGGCAACAAAACGCCAATCGGCTCCGTAGGTGCCGTGTGTTTGTAGCGCGGGGTTTCAACCCCGGGGAACCGGGAATATGGGATAACCCTGAATATTGGATTCAATCCCGGCAACAACAACAAACCGGGCAACAAAACGCCAATCGGCTCCGTAGGTGCCGTGTGTTTGTAGCGCGGGGTTTCAACCCCGGGGATGAACGGGTTTCAACCCGGAATGGGGATTACAACCCCGGGGAATATGGGATAACCCCCGAATATGGGATTCAACCCTGGGGATATAAATTTCAACCCCGAATATAGGTTTCCCCCGCGGGACCGCACAATGGGTTCACATTCTAGAAATTCAACGTCTTCCCTTCTTTATTGAACTCCTTACGTATACCCGTCAGTATATCTTTCAGTAAAATAGTCTTACTATTTTTCCTGAGCGCTGCGAGGCAACTATATTGCACTACATTGATGATAGCTCCTCCGGCCAGTTCATATTTCTTAGCGATGTCTTCCAGGCTTACATCCGCATCCAGCTGTACCTGTGGAGGGAACGACTGCTGCCAGAGACGTTGCCGCTGCGCCGGCCCGGGAACAGGGAAATAGATCATCGACTGGAACCTTCTTCCGAAGGCTTCGTCAATATTCGCCTTCAGGTTGGTAGCAAGCACGACCAGCCCGGGGAAATCTTCTATCCTTTGCAGCAGGTACGCCACTTCCTGGTTAGCGTAACGGTCATGCGAAGAGTTGGTAGCACTACGCTTACCGAACAAGGCATCCGCTTCATCAAAGAAGAGGATCCAGTTCTTATTTGCTGCCTGATCAAAGACGCCCGCCAGGTTCTTCTCCGTTTCACCGATATACTTGGATACCACCATAGACAGGTCAATACGGTATACATCCAGTTGGAATGTCTTCCCCAGCAGGCAGGCGGTAAATGATTTACCCGTTCCCGGCGGACCATAGAACAAGGCCCTGTAACCGGGTTTGATCCTGCTCTCCATCTGCCATTCCTTCATCAGTGTAGGACCGTGTTCTATCCAGGTACGGATCTCTTCTACTTCTGCCATGATATGCTGGTCCAGCACAAGGTCTTTCCAGTCCAGGTCTGTGCGGATCTGTTTTGCGGGAAACTGTGTACTGTAATGCGGCTGATACGCCGTACCATGTGTAAAGAAGCTCAGGTACTCCGAAGAGATCTGCAGGCCGCCACTTAGGGAAGGCTCGTCTACATGCGCCGACACAAGTTTCAACATATTATGCCTCGCAAAGAAATGCCCCGGGCTGAATAACTGCAGCAACTGAAAACGCTGTTGCAGGTCATTGGCTGCCAGCAGGAACGCCGCTGTCTCACCCGTTGGCAGAAAGCCACCATGCTGGTTACCCTTGATACCGCCAAATTCTGTAAAGCCCCTGTCATAAGTACTGTTCTTGACGAAGAAAACGTCCAGCAGCTGCGGTTGTATATGCGGACATAAAGCCAGCAACAGCACCAGTCTTTCGGGTACGCTCATATTATAGTGACTGACGATCTGGGAATACACCGCCCCCTTTACGCCCGGTGGCGGAGGGGGTTCTTCAGCCACATAGGTATGTGCCTGCTCAAAATACTGTTTCATTCTCATTTGCAGTATTTCGCTGAACCATTGCAGATCGTTGTATAAAGCTGTTGCATTGGCTGCAATCAGGTGATTGTCCATTCGGTATATAACATTTTAGGGAGCCAGGCAAATCGCATCATGCCATAACTCCAGGGTAGTGTCTGTAAAATAATATCATAGCTGCGTTGCTTCACCTGCAACATCCAGGCTTCCTCTGTTTGCCAGAGCAGGCCCTCCCGCTTCAGGAAGGATGCCCTGAACCCTTCTACGGAGCTATTATGCATCTTCGGCCATTGCTGGATGGCTGCGCCTATCAGTGAACGCGCCAGCGCCTTCTCCGCGTCCGTTATTTCAATGTCAGGGATCAGTGGTTCCTCCCAGGGCATATTACACAGTACCTTGTTCAACAACAATGCATGCTCCTGCTGCTCCTGGCCGTCATCTACCAGTAGCTGTAATAGTCTGACAGCTTTGTGCCGGGCCATTTCATTCACAAATTTTCCTGCTGACAATAACTCCAGGCGGGAGAAATAAGTATGGAAGAACGGATGCAGCAACACCAGGCCTGCATTCTGTGTAGCCACCGCCTGTTCCGCGGTTCCTGCTATCGGCTGCTTTCTGCCGAAGAGACTTTCATAAGGTCTTTCTTCCTGCATAGGTGCTGGTACTTCGTCTTTTCGACGGGCAGGTACCAGTGCCTGTTGCTCTTCAGATACTGCAACGGCCTGCGTTGCACTTGTTTTCAATATAGCCGCCGTAGCCTGTTGCAACACCGGCACTGCTGCACGGATCTGTGTAAACGATGATACCGTCCCCATATCATAACTGACAATTGCCTTCAGCAGTTTGTGCATGGTTGTCTCGTCATAACTGCCGATGAACTTCGCCAGGTGGGTGATATAGTCGTCGCTGTTATTCACTTGTATCTTTCCTGATAGCCACAACAGATTGAAGCGGCGGAAAAGTAACCGGATACGCTCCCGCTCCAGGTTATCCGTCAGCAGGCTTTCCATCAGGCCCTGCCACTCCTTCAATGCAGTGATGGTATGATTGCCCCACAACAGCGGTAATGCATCACGCATCATCTGCCAGAAATCATCTTCGGTAGTATGTAGTGCTACCTGTTGTAATACGGCTACCGGCGCCAGTACGCTCCGGTAAAACGCCAGTCGCTCGGTATGAGAACGCTGCTGGTATTGCAGCCATATCTCCCTGAAGCTGTTCCGGTGTTGTATGAATGTATGCGGCAATGCCTGTTGCAGGAATTGAATGGTATCCTGCTCAGCATAGACCTGCAATTGTTTGCGGATGTTCTCTTCCAGCGGTGTGACCGGCCTGTCAAACAAGCGATGTACTTCCAGCCTCGCCTGCAATTGATGCACCGGCTGCTCCCACATGGACGCCAGCAAGAGCGGACGTTTCCTGAACAGCAGGATCACTGCCTGCTTCAGCAACACATCCTGGCGCCCTGTCTGTAATCTGCTGAACCACAGGGGCAATGGCTGGCCGGTGATAAATGCACGGAACAAGACCACCGCCTGCTCCCATACCTCTTCCCGGTCTTCTTTGCTGACGATCGTGTCGTAGTTGATCCATAACAATGGCAGCGGCAGGTCGCTATGCATGCCTCCCGGCAGTGGCAGTAAACGGGGCGCCACCACATTCTCATAGGCATTGTGCGGCATCACAACCAGCGACTGTCCACCAGTCGAATGCAATCCCGCCGCTTCATTCTCTTCATACAATACCTGAATGAAAGTGACGAAAGAATCTGAAGGAATGTATTGCCGGTAGGTATCTATCGCTTTGCGGAAAATATATAACAGGTGAAAATAATCGACGTTGAAGTGCCGCGCCAGTCTTTCCAGGTTACGGCGGATGAACTGTTTCCTGTTGAACTGACCACTGTTGTCTGTAACCAGATAGGTGAGCACAAACAGCCATACCGCCCGCTCAAACTCACTCTGGGCATTCTGCACCAGCGGCTGCCGGTTGTGCAGCGTGATCACCCCGGTAATATACCCTAAAATGAAAGTGGCCTGTGCTTCTTCCAGTGAAGTGATGATCTGCTGCACCACATTCCGCGAGAAATGCCAGGCAATCCTTTTCAGGATATAATCCTGCTGCGCGATATTGGTAATGAACAATGCAAAACGCCCCGGATTATCTTCGATCAATGCCAGCAACATGGTTTCGAGTTCTCCTCCTTCCTCAGGTAGCGCCCACCAGGGCAAGCTCCCTGTACGCAGGTAATGCTCCAACACTGCATAATAACGGTCTGCCTCCGTACGGAAGTGCAATCCCTCTACCGCATCATTATGCTGATCCGCTTTAGCAATACGCTCCCGTAAAGCTTTTTCCAGCGCCTCGGGCAACAAGCGGATGATGTCCTGCTCAAAATTGACATAAGGTAAGGTGCCCAGGTCTATCTCCAGCTGCGATATCCAGACGCTCTCCGTAGGCGACAATACCCGCTCGATGACAGTTTCCGCAGCTGCGGATAGATGGAGGTTGAACAAGCTGCTGAATTTGTCATGCAAAGCCCTGGCATTATCCTGATCTGTATACTGCACATCAAACGTCCACTTGCGGATAATATGTTCTCCCTTACCCATTTACGGCCGCCTGTTTTTAGTGAGGAATTCCAGCAGCTTCGAACGCTGTGGTGGCACAATACCATTGGTATAAAAATCTGGCAATGCCTTTAACCAGGGATAGTACAGGCCTTCGAACTGACGCATGTCGGCAATACTCAGCCAGCGGAAATTGACCTTGTAATAAACAGGGGTCTGCTCACGGATAAGATCTTCCGTGAACTTCCTGAATTCCGCATACTGGAACCTGGCCGGCCACGAAGGCAGTACTATACAGATAGCCGGCCGGTAGAAAGTGTCGGGCATCGCCTGCCCGTTTCCTGAGTCGATGTAATAGTCCATCCGGGGATAATCAGCAATAGATCCCGCCGCTATCTGCCGGAGACTGACCGCTATTTCCGTCATATCGGCTTCCAGGGTCGACTGCGTTGTATATACCAGGCATGATTTCAATAGCTGCTGATACATATCTGATGCGGTCAGTTCCTCCCAGTCTGTCTCTATCAAAAGATTGACTATATTCTCCCGGTCATCGAACGACTGGTAAGTACGTTGTTCCAGCAGCAGTTTTCCTCCGCGTCCCAACAGCCGGAACCCATAGGCGGCCGTCTTCAGCAATGGCCTTAACAGCGCATGTTCTACTATGTAAAAACCTTCCGACTCCCGGCTGATCTCCTGCAGATGCCTGATCATACGGACCTGCGCCTGCGTGGCCGCCTGCTTGCTGAAATGTTTGGCTACCGCATGCCAGGTATTCTGTCCGGGCGCCTTATATAAAACGAGGAAATGATTGTTCGAAGGGTCTTCCACGATCCGGTAGTTGACAGGGTCTACGCCATGCTTTAACAGAGAAACCGGCTGATGACCGAAATAGTACTTCTCTGTACCGATCTCACTATCGGCTATATCATCGCTGTACCAGACAGTTTCACCATTCACATGTATATGTTTTGACTGCGGCACCGGCTGCCATCCGCCCACCTTCATGTCCACATGATCTCTGTTGAAGACCGCCGTCAAAGGCTCCATCAGGTTACGTTCAATATGCAGCAGTTTATACAACCATTGATGGAACCCGGAAAAGAGGCCGGCTCCCTCGGTATATTGCATATAGTTGAAGGCCTGTACACGCTCGGACAAGAGGGCCGGTAGCTTTTGCAGGATGCTGGCCTTCCAGCGCAGCTCACAATTGATCCTGTTCTTCTCATCCGGCGGCTGATAGGTCATCTCATACAGACTGACCGGGTACCTGGGTACCACCATATTGAACCGGGCCAGCAGGTGATCGAAGATGCGCACCTTCCTTTGCTGATACAGTTCATCCTGCTCCGTCATTTGCTGCAGCGACCGTACATATGCATTATCTGAATCGGCCGTAAATGCCTCCCAGCTCTGTTTGCCGGATGTAAAGGCTTTCAGCAGATGTTTTACATGTGGCACATCGTAGAGTGGCTGCGTAAAGTATGTGTTAGATGGAACCTTATTGATATCCGGCGAAAAGACGGCCGACAGGTTGCCCAGTTGCGCCAGGTAGTTGGCCAGGATCTGTTCAAAGAATAAGAGATACGCCTTGAGTTGTTTAGCCTGCGCCCTGCGCTGTGGCGTTTCATAGCGGGATACCTGGTCATTTCCCACGCCATAGATGGCAGGAAAAAAATGCTGCAGGGAGTAATACTGTTTCGCATCACGGTAGGTAGCTTCCAGCGAATGGTCCGCCAGGCCCTTCTCCTGCCCGGTATAGTGCCGCTTCTTCACTTCCCTGATCTTCTGGTACACATTCCAGAATACCGCATCACGGGAATGCTGTTCAAACTGATCGCTGTAAATACCAATATCATTCCGGCTGTCGGCAATGTCCACATAGGGATAATAACCGGGTTGTACGACTACCGGGCGACTGCTAAAATTGACGCCATCTGCCGATACATGCAGGTACTTCACCTGCAATACGCCAGTCACCAGTGAAACCGCCTTTACCATCTCCGAAGGATCGATCTGCTGCTTTCTTTCCAGCAGGTCTTCGTCAGGCACAAAGCCCCGGGTCAACTGAGGCCCGAGGTAAATATCTTCTACGGCATATCCTGCCTCCAACAGCTCCGCCTCTGACAGGAAGCGCACGGAAGGATGTACCACCTGTTCGATCGCATTGCAGATATAAGCCAGCGTTTCCCTTACCGGATAGCGGGGATCCACCATGATAGTAGCCTTGATGGAAATGTGCTGCGCCTTCAGTACCGAGATCTCTTCGAAGTTCTCACCTACACTTCTGTAACGCATCAGGCAATTCCTGACATCCGACACCAGCTTGTCTGCCGCAGACCGGCGCACCTCAATCTCACGTGTCAGTTTATCATCCGGCTGTATAAAGACCCGGTAAGTACCCTTGGACGCACCCGGGGTATATTTAGACAACACAGGCTCGATCCATATATTCTCGACCTCTTCCAGCTGGTCCAGTATCAGCTTACGGTAATCCGCTACAGTTACCGGCCCTGAACTGAGTATATCCGCCTTGCTATAGAACGCATTGTCGGTAGCATTGATACGCCCATTCCTGTCGGCCAGCAACTCATTGACAGGGAAGTCGGTCTTATAAGCCAGATCGGTCAGGGCAAAACATAACTGCTCGAGCATGGTAACGCCCGGGTCATGCAGGTTATAGTCCGTCCAGATATGACCGGATAGCTCCTGTACAAGGGTCAGGGCTTCCGCCCGCAGCCTGGTATATTCCAGTGAGGTATCCCGATCCTTCCCCCGGCTGATCTGTAAAGGAATCTTTGCCATATACAATGCTTAGTGATAATATTCCTCCGGCATGAATGAAGTGTCATCCCACAAACGCATGATGCGGTAATAGATCTCTACATCCGGGCCGTAATTACTGTTGGTACGCAATTGCAGATCATAGTTATGTGTGCTGCCTTTCCATCTTAGTCTCAACCTGTTCCAGAAGAAACCATAGTGGGCAGTAGTTCGGCGTATACTGCCGCGCGACTTCCCGAATGCAGCTACTGCAATGGCATGGATAATGGCAAAGCGGCCGGAATTACGCTTGCCCGTCCGCGCCATTATTTCATACGCATGACAGTTATCCAGCCCGCTGATAATGGAATGCCACCTGCCATCTGCAGGGACCTTCCCCATCATGTAAGTGCCAACGCGCCCCTCCATGGCCACAAAGCCGGCAACATCAATTTTATAGCAGGGATTACATTTTTTGCCTACCCCCATATTCCCATTCAGGTGGAAATAGAAGTTCTTTTCATCCGTTTGTGTTTCCTGGCTGGGATCAGGATTAGCGCCCATCCTGAAACCGGGGTTTTCCCTTTCATCTTTTTCCATCAGGAAAAAAGGCTCCAGGTCATCGTTGGTGCGGTAAAAGGAAACAAACCGTTTGGAAGCGCCCAACGCTGCTACCAGCATACCATTCTCCTCGTCTTTCGAGAAACCGTCCTCCTGCTTATTGATGGTGGAGTCTATCAGATGCGCAAAGTGATGCTCTGTAGGCAGCTTCCCGTTCCGGAAATGCTCCTTCAGTTCTTCTCTGCCATAGATCTTCGTGTTGTTTTTCGTAGCCATAGTCCGTTATTTGGGTTGTATGGTGAGTGAGATAATTTCTCCTTCTGCGTAATGGGAGTCGTCTTCCTCCCGGTAAGTAGTCCGCTCATGCTGCCCAATGATCATCTCTTCGCCGGTGATAACATCACTGATACCTATCGGCTCCGGATCACGGTACTCCCAGTCGTCCAGCACCCTGATAGAGTGATGTAATGCCGGTATCAATATCGCCTCAGCTGTGGAAGCCCTCACATAGTCTGTATTACTCACAGCTGTATCCAGCATGCAATGTATCGGGTTGCCATCTGCATCTCTTTCTGCAAAGAAGTGTACAATGGAAAACCCGGTCACATAAGCGATATAAGGCAGCTTCTTGATATAATTCAGGATGTCTGCTATATAGAGTATGCCACCCATCTTAACGTCCGTATGACTGTCGTACAGCCATGGCGTCATATAATGCCGGATGTCATCCTGTAATTTGATCAGGTAGTAATTCCTGTCGATACTGCTCGTTCCTTTTACAAAACCTACATCACAGATGATCTTGAGCCGCTCGTATTCCGGATGATGCATGGTGACCTTTACGTATGGCGGCAGCAGGTCCTGCACAAACTGGTTGATGCGATACATGGTCGCAATGTCCATCAATGGCTCTTCGCTATCGTAGGTACCGCCTACCGGTGGTTTAGGCACTATCACTAACTGAACGTCTGAATTAGTGATGCCTTTCACACATTTCACGATCAATACCTCAGGGAATGCCTCCAGCACCAGCTGTATGAGATCTATGCCCGACGTAGGCCGCTTCTTGTGACGCAGGCGTTCGCTGACACGCATATAGTACTCTTCAGATGTTTCTGCCGGTCTGCCACCAAAGGAAGGGAACAACTGCCATACCCGCTGAATACCCCTCAGTTCCTTTTGGAACGACTTGATGGACAAAGGGGCCAGTGTTGTACCTGCAGCGGTATCTGTCTGTTCACGCACGGCAAGCGCTGCATTCACGAATATGCCTTTCACCATCGGTGTTATCTGCATTTCTTCGGTAGCAGATAATCTGATCCATTGCAGCTGTTTATCCAGTCGCGTATTACCATAGCAATCCATAGACGGCGTTCGCATGCTGATAATACCACTGCTGATAAATAACTGGGTGGTATCTGTCTGTATCTGATCACTGTTGAACGGTACCCAGCGGTCATTGTAGAGATAACTCCAGTGCAATTTGGGCGACTTGTTCACCGTCGTGTACTTGTAAAACTTCTCATCCATCTGGAACAAGAGGGAGATATCTTCCTGCGGCGACATCTGGTCGAAACCAAGGTACAGACTGGCCTTGTCATCAAAGGATGGCAGGAGCGCAAAATCTTCCTTAAAGGGAGAAGGATATGCCTGCCTGTGCCCATAAGGATAAAGATGAAATATCTGTAAGGCCTGTTCTGTATCATTCGCCTTTTCCGGCTTCATGATCTCTGCCTGCTCCAATATATAATCCACCATAATCGACTTCACCAGCGGCGTATACGGTATATTGGGAATGGGCCTTTTCTTACTCCATCTGCCGGCATTATGTGTTGCCACCTCGGGGAACAAGCGCAGAAACAGCCTGTGACCAAATGCCTCCTGGGGCGCTGCCAGCTCCAGTCGTACTGCCCCATCGGTATAAAAACCATCTGTTACAAATGGCTCTTTGTCCAGCAATGGCTTGTTGTGAAAATGGATCTTTTTCAGATCGATGTCTTTCAGTGTTACGCTGTCAGAAAGTAACAACCGGCCTTCATCGTCGCGATAGGTCTCGAATAAATTCAGTAGCTGCTGTTTATTCCTTTCCGGCTGGAACTGCCCATCTTCATAAGTACTGATCCCTGCTTTGAATGAATCATTGAGCATACCAGCATCATATGCCTCATAATAGGCATTAAAGCCATTGTCCATATGCGGCAGCTCCAGCCATTCTATTTTGAGACGGAAGGTCTTTGTATAAGTGTTGAATATATTGCTATCCTTGATATCCAGGAAAGAGCCTACTGCCGGCTGGGCGCCGAACAACTGGAAGGGGTTCGCAGGACTGAGTGGTCCGGCATTATTGAACAACCTTACAGAGCGGTACCCCTTCACATTCGCCTTGATGGCCACTCTTTCCAGTCGCAATAAAGGCAGGTACGAGTAAGGATGATGAAAGCTGTTGTTGTTCAACAGCAGCTTTATCAATGGCAGGGCGGTCTGGTATTCCCCTTGATGCACCAGAGGATTATACAGCGCAGCCGCAGGAGCGTTGGCATCATAGGTGATACTGATCACCAGACAATTAGGCCCGCATTCAGGCGGCGCGCAACGTATGCTGTGTTTTGCCAGCGTGTACCAGCCTTCTGCCGTTGTATATGATATAATGAGGGCTGATGACAGGAGTTCGTTCATCACCAGCGCTTCCTTCTTGCCCGTTACTGCGGCAAAATTCCTCACATAGGCCAGCAACTTTTCAAAAGAAGCAGCCTCACAGTATAAGGAAATCTCTACCGTGCGACGCCCCTCTGTCAGGTAGAATAAAGGGGATGCAATGATCAGTCCCATATCTGTCTCCTGCATCGTCCGTTGATCCAGGGGCAGTTCCTGCTGCGCTTCCCCCAGCAAAGGCCAGGGTTCAAGTGGCAATGCGCCCGGTAGATGGTCTGCCGGTGCAGTTACCTTATGCAAGGCAGTATAGACCTGCTGTTCTATGATGTCTGACTGCTGCGGATTATTAGCCGATATCTGTTTATAGCTGTTCACATATACAGACCGCAGTGCACGCAGTCTTGTCTGACTGGCGTTCAGATCATGATCCAGCCTGTAAGTGATCGGTGCAGCACCATTGCCCGGATCCACGATCATCGGCGTACCTTTCCTCACTGCCACCGGTACGCTCTGCGGCATGGTGTCTGCAAATACATGCACTTTGTCTGGTACAGCCGGCCGTTGCTGTATACCCAGCACGTTCCGGTAGTAGTATGACAGGTGCTGCCCCGTAAGGCCATTTATTTTATCCTGTAAATGACTGTACAGCTGCGTGAACGCCATCAGCAATCCTATATGCGGATGGTGCTGCATCACATCAGGTTTCCTTCTCAGGTAAGCCTGTGCGGCTGTAGTGATCTGGTAATATTTTGAACGGAGATTGTTATAAATTTCATTGAGCGACTGATATCCGAGATACGTAGGTCCGGCTTCATGCTGCCTGTTGATCAGCCCTGGAAAGAGCACCTGCAGCTCCTTTGTAATGGCCTGTGAACGGAAATAACGTACATTTCTGAACAGCCCTGCTGTCTCTCTTTCAAACTGCAGCGTATGTAATACGTCAAGTTCCAGGCTGTCGTGTAGCTGGTCTGTATAGATCCACGTAAGGCCTTGCAGGTCGGCCTTCTTCAGCTGTTGTAAATGACTGGCCAGTTGTATGGCAATACCGTAAATGAGGTTAAAAAGGTCTGTTAGTGGTGGTTGTAATTGCGCGTCGTTATCGGCCGCGTCGAGTATCTGCGCGATCTCCTGTTGCTGCTCTTGCCAGGAGGTAAAGTCCAGGCGTGAAATAGCAATGATCATGATGAGGACGTCCGCCTGGATAAAATCTTTCCAGTCGCCCTCAATCTCATGTTGAAAGTTAAAATAGTTGAACTGCGAAGACAGGTCCGACAGAAATAATAACAGGTCTTCCTTGCTGCGTTCATCAATCTTCACATAGGATGGCAACAGCGCTTCCAGTTTTCGCTCCGTCTGACTGACGCCATCCCTCATATAATCGAATAATTTATTCATAGCACGTACACGCTAAGGCAAAAGGTTGGGAGACACGATATTGGTGCCTTCCAGGAAATAGAATGGATAGACCATGTTATGCCTGGTGTTGGTAGAAATAATAGAATAGTGTATTTGTAAATGAAGGATACCATGTGCATCGTCACGCAACAGAATGTCGAGGCCTTCGAAATTAACTCTCGGCTCGAAATCCAGTAATGCATGTTCAATAAGATCGCTGATCTCTGTGATCATTCCACTGTCCACTTTCTCAAAAACCAGCCTGTGAAGATTGCATCCAAATGTAGGCTGCATCATTCTTTCTCCGGGCACAGTGCCCAGTATGATGCGGATGCTCTCTTCTATATCAGCAACGGCGTGGCTCATTACCGCACTGCCGCCTGCTTTGTCGAATGCCGGAGGAAATGACCATCCGGTACCCAGAAAAGAATTGATTGACATTTGTAGCTATTTTAACCGCCTATTAATACCGTCGGACACCCCAGCACAATACTGCCTCCATGAGCAGTACTATCGCCCATCCGGGCTGCAGGCTTGCCGCCAATCATGACGGTGGCAGAGCCTTTAATGATGGAATCCGGCGGACCTACACATACGCACATATCGCCCATCACTGCTGCCGGCATCTTGCCTATCAGCACGGTGGGTACACCCGGGCCTGTAATGGGGCCGCCTACATGTGGTATGGGTGGTAGTCCCGGCGTCTGCATGGGACAGGTATGCATATCAGTTAGTCTTGCTGCGGGTGTTCCCATTTCATTTGTGTTTTAGTTAATCATTACCATCGCGCCCTTGATCACCGTCTGACCGGAAGCAGATACCTCCGCTGTGGCAGTCCCTTTGGCCGTAAAGCCCATCTGGGCGGTCTGGTTGATGTTCATGCCTTTCAGCTCCATATCCTGTGTAGCCTGCATGGATACTTTACCGGTCGCCTGCAGGTTGATATTACCTGTTGCTTTCAGTGTAATATCCTTGGGCGTATCCAGTGTTATGCCACTGCTGTCCAGTTTAACACTGTTGTTGTTCTGATCTTTTATTTCGATGGATTTCCCGTCGTCGCTTAGCGTGATCATATTATTACCAGGCGTCGTGATCTTGATGATCTTCTTGTCATCGTCAAAGTTCAGCTGCAGCTTGCTGCGGGTATACAATGCTTTTACATTGTTTTTCTCGTCAGCCTGCGTAAGCGGCGGCACGTTACTCTTGCTGAATAAAGAACCCAGTACAACAGGGAAACGCGGATCGCTTTCCAGGAATCCTACCACTACTTCATCACCTACCTCCGGACAAAAGACCGAACCGGCAGACGACGTTGCATAGTAACTGGCCAGCCGTGCCCAGATCCCTTTCTGATCGGCAGCATTGGAAGCAGGCTTCACCTGTATCCGGTACTGGGAGGCAGGATCTTCAGAGATCTTCACCACCTTTGCCAGCTGCAAGCCGTGTATAGCGGGCATCTGGCCATTGGCAGGCGTATAGGAGAACTGCTCCTTTTCAAAAATAGGTTTGTCGGGGGCTCCAAAGCGTACAGTCGTCTTCCATAGCCCTTCCTCCATAGCATGCCTTACCGCTATGATAAAGGCAGTACCGCTAAAACGATCTCCGACACCTGACAATTCCAGCGTTTTTCCTGGTTTAGCGAGCGCATTACCAATGAAGGAAACAGTTCCTTTCATGGCATTCATACGCATGCGCAGCAGGGTGCTGTCAGCCCACGACTTCAGGTCGGCCTGTGGCAGCGGGGTGCTGGAAATGAGTTTCAGCTGTGTTTGCGACAGCTTCTCTGAGAATGATTGAGCCGTGAGATTGCCGTGGGTATTCAGGCTCGGCTCCGTCGCACTCGATGTGATGAGAGCCAGTGTTTGCGGGTCCCAGGCGGCAGCTTCCAAGGTAGGCGGCTGCTTTTCTGCATTCAGCTCAGCATCGAAAGAGATCATCCCGTCACCATACCCGACCGCCAGCACGGCAGCGTCAGTGAATTTCGGCTTACCGATCGTGATCGAATCATCGTCCAGCACCGTGATGTAACCATTATACGCTGCCCTGGCCAGGATAAAGTCCCAGTCAGTAGCCGACTTCTGGAACAGCACTTCCTGCTGGGCGCTGGTACTGTCTACCGTAACAGAAAGACCATAAGTGCCCACGATCTTCTGTATCACATCGCTGTCAGTCGAATCGGAAAACTCCCCCTCTTTCTGGTTCAGCGTCATCTTCACGGCTTCATGCTTACAGGTCACCACCACCTGGAACAGCTTCGAACTGCTCAGGCGCACCGCCTGCTTAACGATCACACCTTTGAAAACGGATTGTTCGGTATCTTCTCCATAACCGGCAGTGATCGAGATGGTGTTACCGGGTACCAGGTCGGTACCTTCACTGGTGGGAAAAGTACCACCATCACCATCTTCACCGATATCGCCACTGCCTTCTACAAACACGATCTCCGCATAAGAGATCTTATTGATCTCATGCGAAATATGGATAGACACTACGCCGAATTTCTCCTGCACGGCATTGCCGTTGGCCGTCACGGTGAACCGGAGCGTAGGATCTGATATATTAGTAACACTCTGAGCCGGCATTTACGCTTTCTTTAATGGTGGAAAATACAGTTCATCACCCGGCCTGATCGCATGAACACTACTTAGTCCGTTAATCCTGGCTACTTCCATATAATAGGAAGGATCGCCATAAATGCGGTAAGCCATTATAGGCAGTGTATCTCCGGCCTTTACGGTACGGATATGCGTCAGATCCGGTGAGGACGCCTTCGCCTTTTGTTTCTTCGTTTTAAAGTCAAGCGATTTTGCGATCACCAGCTTTACTTCCGCCCTTAAAGCTGAACCGTCCGGATTAAACAATTTGTAGTTGGTCGTAACGCTGGTGCATACACCCTTGTATACAAAATTGCCCCAGGAGATCTTGAGGAAATTGGGCCTGTGTTTATCTCCCTGATAGTAAAACATCACCTTGCGCAAGCTCTCAATATAACCATCCACAGTCTGGTTATCAGGTATCGGAATGATACCGGTACCATCTACCAGCAGATCGAGATTCAGGTCGGAGTCGCCCATTCCTGTAAAGATCATGGTCTGGTCAGCTTTGTTCAGTTCCTCCGACGGCTCGTATTCCGCTTTATAGGTCAGGGAATAAGCACTGGGATTGATCATGGCATTGATCGTGCTCAGGAGCTGGCCAACGCAGGCCGCATCCGCATAAGCTGCAATCTGTAGTTTCTTGATCTCTCCCATAGTTATCTGTCAGCTTCAGTTTTCATCCTGCTCAGGATCTTGTCCATACATTCCCTGATAATACTTTCCTTCCACTGGCGCAGCGCTTTCTCATCCGGCAGCGCAGTAGCAGGTTTGCCCGAATCTGTAGAGACGGTCACCTTGATCACTAGTTCTCTTACTTCAAGTGGCATCGCTTATCAGTTAAACTTTTCAAAATATTTGTAGGCCAGCTCCAGGGTCTCTATCGCAATCTCCCCTTCTTTCGCCTTGAGGCCTGAGACTTCCATCTTTACGGGATAGGCGCCATAGAACTTCCAGACGTAGAGGGGCTGGTGCAGCTCATCCAGCAGCATGACCACAACTGTTGTAGGTTTGAATTTAAAGGTGGATAAGGTAGTCCTTACCCAATCGGTAACGACAGAGCCGACCAGCAAGCCACGCTTCAACACCAGGTTGCTATATTGAGGAGGGGAAGGCAGTTTGTAAACAAACTGATTCTCTCCCCCTTCCTTTACTGGTTCTGTGGCTATGTTAACGGAAATGCCGCTCACCTCCTGGAAATTCCCTTCTTCCTTACCCAGGTAATTGATAAAGTTCACCTTGTAATGGAAGCCTGTCATCGGATATCCGGGATTCATACGCCTTATTCGCTCATGGTTAAACCTTCGTGCGCTACTTCCATAGTCTCAACGGCTATTTCGTTAGCGTCCGATTTCATGTCCGTTACAGTGATCTTGCATGGGAATGCATTCTTCAGCGTCCAGCTCATAGCGACATTCTGTGTTTCATCCAGCAGGCTCACTACGATATTGATACGCTTGTAGGTATTCATCTTGATACCATTATACTTATCCCACAGTGCTTTGTCTCCTTTGAAGATGCCCTTTTTCAGGGTGATATTGGAGAACTTCTGGATACCGGGCATCTTTACTGTTGAGTATACAGGGCTGCTGCCGCCGCGGTATTCAATGATCTGCGTTTCTGATGATAGTCCGGTTACTTCCTGGAATATCAGTTCTGCCCCGTCCCACATGACCTTGAAGGAAAATTTGACCAAAGGCCACGTGGTTTGGGCTTGGGTAGCTCCGTCATCTGGCATAGTTGTAAGCTTTTAATAAGTAAGATAATAGGGTGAATGAGTTTGTTGTCTGTTATGATTGCTGCATCATCTGCTGGAATGTGATCACGATGAACTCCGCAGGTCTTACGATCGCTACTCTAACGGTGATCAGCATTTTACCATCGAGGATGTCCTGAGGCGTCATAGTGGAACCAAGGCCCAGCTGTACGTCGTAAGCCTGTTCAGGAGCAGCTCCTGCCAGTGCGCCCTGTTTCCAGAGGTTGTTCAGGAAGTTGTCGATCATAGCTTTTACAGTTACCCAGGTGGTGCCATCGTTTGGCTCGAATACGTAGGTACGTGCCGCCAGTTTGATGGACTGCTCGATCATGATGAGCGTACGGCGTACGTTGATGTAACGCCAGTCCTGGCTGTTACCGTCCAATGTACGGCCACCCCATACCAGTGTACCGATACCTGGGAAAGGACGGATCACATTGATGGATTTACCGGCCAGTACATCCACATTCAGTTGTTTCTGTTCATCGTGCGAGATGTTCACGGAAGGTGCATTCACCATGGCCACAGAGACGTTGGCTGGTGCTTTCCACACGCCACGTGTGCTGTCTACCATCGTGTAGATACCAGCCATAGCCCCGCTCGGAGGCAGTTCGTTCAGGTTAGACCTGATCTCTTCCAGGATGCTGTTATACACAGGGCTGGAAGCCTTCAGTGACTGATGGAAGTTCTTTTTTGCGTTGGCATCGGGAGTGGCGATCGCTTTGTAGGCAGTTATTACCTGCTGTGCCAGTGTTTCAGGCAATACAGTTGCCAGGTCGACAGCCGGGTCGATGTTCTCAAAATCGATCTCGCTGGCCTGTACGATAGCCGTCTTCAGCCAGGGATAATAGGCAGCGCCATAGTTCAGTGCATTGATACCGATCTTGTCGCGGAAAGCGGCAACAATAGCATCTGTAGTGTCGGTAGCGCCTTGTTTCGCCAGATCGAAGAGACCGAAGCGGCTCTGTGTTTTTGCACAATGTGTCAGCACCTTTGCGTACATGGTGTTGTAAGCACTCTCGCCAAGGGCGATGATGTCGGGAATAACCACCAGTGTAGGTTCATACTCCTTTTCCAGCGCAAGCAGGATATCGGGCTTGGTGTCTGAGCCGGTGAAATCATCCAGCGCGATCTCCAGACCTTCAGCCTTACCGCCATAGGTGCCTACGGAAACAATGTAACAGTTGGCGCCACCGTTCGCGTAGAACAAGCGGATGCTGTTGTACAGGTAGAAAGTGTTCTTAGGCATGATCTTTACTACCTTGGGAGCACCATTCACGATGAATGTTTCTCCTTTGTAATCAGCCTCCGGATCAGCAATGCTGAACTTTGCACGGAAGCCTGCGCCGAAGAGTTCTACGAACTCCGCGAAAGAGGTAACACGGGTTGGTTTATTCAGGAGTGATTTACCAAACCGCTCGGCTTTCTCTGTGTAGCCGATAAAGACAGGGACTGCTGTTTCGACGGCAACGGCAGAACTGGGGAAGGCGTTTTTTTCCTCTATGTAAACGCCCGGTGTCATGAGTGTTGAAGCCATAGCTGTACGGGTTTGAGATTAGTATAAAAAGATTTCGGAATATGCTTGTGTGCGGTCATACCCTGATATGCCCGCCGCTGAAATAGTCTGGATGTCAGGCGATGGAAGCGCGGAAATGACGGTCCTGTGCAGACCGCCGATGCCAACTGAATCCACCAGTTGAAATGTATGTAATGGTCTTTGCGCCAGTGCGATCGCTTCTTCCGAAACAAACACACTGGCGTGTGCGCCATCCGGAAGTGTTACCGGCTGGGGCCCTGTAAAATGAACGTTGTTGCTGGTGTCAATGATTGCCGGCTCTGACAACGCAGCAAGATTGGCACTCATCAGGAAGTAACACCAGCGCGTACTCTTCGCGGCGAAACTGACGTCATACCTGGCAGACAAGTCAGGCTTCAACTGCAGGACGATCCGTCCGAATGGTCTTACAGATATGACAGCGCCCTCATGTTGAAACGGCACCACCTCACTGGCTGTGACAAATTCCTCCTTATGCAATCTGCCGGGCGTGTGCCCCTCAGCGTTACTGAATAATAATATACTACCGGGAACGTCTGTCTGAGGCAGATCCGTGTAGTTATAAAAGTGCGGGTCCGGCAATTGCAGGTCAAATACTAACGTCAGCTGCTCCCGCAGCAATTGCACCCGCTGATCAGTATTGCTGTTGTTAAATAGCAATACGATCCTGTCCGGCAATCTGCGGAAGATTAAATCATAACGTCGCATGTCTGTTGCAGTTTGTTGTGGCAGCAACACGCGGATATCCCTTAAACAATTGTCAGCAAAGAACCCGTGGCGGAAATAAATTTCCGTCAGCAAATCAAATCCCATTACCGTAATTCGGTTTACAGAAGTTTATCGTTTGTAGTAATGCCTGACACGGAAGGTCTGTATTCCCTGATGATACTGTCGTCAAATGTTAGCATACGCATTTTGTACACAACGGAAGGCATATACTTGGCGCCAAGTGTAGCCCATACATTGTTTAAACGCTCCGTGCCCATACTCTCCATCTCAAATACCAGCTTGTCTATCCGCCGGTCAAGCGATGGCGTATCTGCCGGAGTGAATACATTGTGCGACTGAAAGAAAGCCATGACGAAGGAAATGAAACGCAATGCTTCCGCATAGTTGTTTCCATTGAAGTATGCCGAAAACAATATGTAAAGATTGATACAAACAGGCGGCATAGATCTGGCCTGCATCACTCCTCCATTATTACCGGGCACACCTTTCCCCATCGCTTCTTTCTCAATGTTGATCAGCGTTACAAGTACTTTATTCTCTCCCTGTATAGCAATACTTCCATCCTGATTTACAATACCGGACAGCACTACCTTCTCTTCGTTGACATGCAACTGCCTGCCGAAGTGTTGATTGATCACTTCAGTGACGCATGATAGGGTTTCGTAAATCATATGGCTATTATTTTATCAGGAAGTACTCTGGCTGTTATGTCTTCTCAGGAAGTACTCAGTAAACCTGGCGTTGCACAATGCTTTGCAGTGGCTAGTTTACGATGTTATGTTGTGTATAAAACTTATCTATCGGCTTTTTTGTCCTCTTTAATCAGTTGTGTTTATTTAAACGAAAATCAAGGTATTAGGCGACTCTAAAGAACTAAGATTTTCATATTGGGCACAATATAGTAGTTAAATGAAAACAATAAAATTTTTATTTAAATGAATATTTACCTATTTTTTATTAATTATTATCATTACTCTTGCCGCAAAGTTGTCCCGTAAATTTTAGCGTTTATGTATTCCCTGGTCAGGACCATTTCTGGTTTCTTCTTTATCCTTATTATCTTTTTGTTTCTTAAAAATGATGTTCACGCCAACAGAGTATATCCTTGTCCGTATGACACCGGCAGCGGAATAAAAACCATTAACTTACCCACCTTTCAGAAAGACACTACCGGAAGGGTTAAACTGTTGCAAAAGATCATTGCCGCATTAAAGTTCACTAAAAATGCCAGGGCAAGGGAACAACAGCGTGTAATCACCATCATCAGGACCGTCATGGCCGACTCCATGGTGGCCACTGCTGAAGACATTAAAAAGCTGAACGCAGAGTTATCGTTACAACAGAATCAGCACTTCGACTCCCTGCGTGCACTTATCAATAATATTATTGCCAACCAGGCAAAAGACTCACTGCTCCCGCCAGATGAAACACCCGTAGTGCCACCTGCTCCCGTACCTGAAACAGATGTTGCGTCCCTTATCAGTAAGATCATTCCCATCTTACAGCAAAAAGAAAAACAGGAAAGGAACAGCGAGGCGCAACAACAGCAACTGGTGGCGGTCCGTGCCTTATACGGACGAACGCCGGGCAAGATAGATACACTAAGATTAAGCGATACACTGGGAACAACCTATACAATCACGCTCGGACATAAAGCAAATGTAATAGGTATTCACCCCTATTGGATGACCGACAAATATCTCCAGTATAACTTCACCGCCCTGAGCGCGATTAACTTCTATGGCTATACTACTGAAAAAGATATTAAGGCAAGAGACATACCTCCCGCTCCTTTGAACATGTTCAACCTGGCAGCGGCCGCAGGCAACAGCAGAATGTTCACTTACTACGAAAATGATCCCACTCATATTGACGCGCTCCTGAAAGATGAAGATGCACAGTTCCGTTGTATCGACTCACTGTTACCTTTATTACAACAGTACCAGGCAGACGGTATAAATATTTGGTTCAGTCAACTAAGCGCAAAGAGAAGAGATGCCTTCTCCCGTTTTGTGACTTTACTCTCCAATTATTTCCAGCATAATAGTCAGCAGCAATATAGTATCGCGGTGACCCTGCCGTCTAACGACGAGCAGTCGGCATATGACCTCAGAACACTCGATCCGCTGACCGACCACTTTCTGATAGACTTTACAAAAGCAAGCGGTACCCGCGCATGTGCATTATCTCCTATGAAAGGAGACGCCCGCCGCGCTATTGAACCGGTCATGTCCCGTTTTCTGAACCTGCAGATCGCACCCTCCAAATTCATACTGTTGCTCTCCTACTACGGAACGCAATGGAAGAAAAGCCCTACCGGCAAAGACATTTTCACCCGCTACGTCCCTTTCAGTGAAATCAAAAACAAATATCCCGGCGACACTTCCGTCATCTATGACGAAGACGCAGTGGCTGCCTATATAGAAGAGAAAGATGCCAACGGCGAAGTAACTTCAGAAATATGGTTCGACGATGAAAACACCCTCGACGTTAAATACGACTATGTGCTGAACAACGGACTGGGAGGTGTAGCTATCTGGCCCCTGGGTGCAGATGACGGTTATGGAGAGCTCTGGGATGAACTGGCATATAAATTTATCAGTATAGATACCACCTTCATCGACACCATACAACTGGGACCACCTGTAATAGTAAGCGAGTCCTGGTGGACCCGTATGGTCAAAAAAGTCAGCCATGAAATGCTGACCCTGAAACTTCTGTTCACTGATCCCTGCCGCCTGGAAGCAGAAAAAGACAGGGACGATACCTTCTTTGCTTACGTTACCCTCTTCTTCTTCATCTGCGCACTGCTCATCGGCTTCTTCTACGCATACAATGTACGGATGGTAGGTCCCGAGTGGCCATGGAGAAAAATAGTATTACGTATACTGATCGCCTGGATACTGGTCACTGCCTTCTTTGGTATTGTAACACTCTTCCTGAACAGGGATGTTCCTTTCGGCATTACCCACACTTCTGGTACAGCAGCAACAGCCAAATGTGTAACGATCCCTATGCTGGACCTTCTGCTGATCTTCACCATAGGACTGCTGTTAGGCATGCTGATCATGCGCATCCTGATACGGCCATTGCTGTCAAAGAATGATAAACCCTGATCATGTTCCCGGGTTAGCAGCCCTGGGCTATAATCACAGCGCTCCTAACGGAGCAGATCAGAGCGGATGATTGCGCATATTATGTATGTGCATTGAGGATTCCGTCAACTCTTCAATATGAAGAGGCTCATTCAATTTAATTGAAAGGCTGTTACTGCGGAGGTTTCAGGTGGAGACCCAAGGGCCTTATCCCTTGTAGCGTGTCAACACGCTTCACAGGGGTTCAATACCTATCCAACAGCCCAATACGACTGACAAAGCTAAATAGCACGACGCGAAAAGGGATACAGCCCGGGGTCCCACCTGAAACCGCGGCAAAAGCCAGGCAAAATTCAGCAGACAGCGGGCAAACCGCGACAAGCAATAAACCCGGAATAATCAGGGAAACATCTGCTTCGTCTTACTGATAATCTGCTGGATACGCTTCGCAAAAGTATCACAACACGGCTTGCTGTAATTATAGAGAACAACCTCCCCCTCCTCAGACCTGGATTCAATATTCATCTCTACCATGTGATCAGGATGATGACTGCAGGACTCATTACCGAACTGATTGGTAAGATAAGCAGCTATTCTCTCCGCCTTTGAATTATTGTACCTGTTAGGCAGATTGTGAATATAGTCGGCCATGGTATTGTCCGGAACGAGCGTCCTTCTGATTGCGCGGAACTGGATCATAACAGTGAAAATTATTAATGGGGAAACGATGCTGCAAAGGTACGGATAAGCCGGCAATCCGGGCCGGATATTGTTTTTCCTCTCTGGTTTAGCGGATTCTGTTGTCCATATACCCGATTTTTTCCCGGATCCTGATACTTTCCGTAAATTTATGGCCTCAATTAAAAACCGAATTCATGAAACATCTAATTTTATTTCTTTTAATGGGAACTGCCGTTAGTGCCTACGCGCAGAAAGCTGATCAGCCGGTAACTGTACCTGCCCCGGTAACAAAAAGCTTCCAGCAACAGTATCCCAAGGCAACAGGTGTTAAATGGAAAATGAAAGACAACCAGTATAAAGCTGAGTTTGAAAAACACGATGTATGGTACGATGCCACTGGTAAGGTGGTAAAGCAGAAGGAAGATATTAAGGAAGCCGATCTGCCTGCTACTGTAAAACAGGCCGTTCAACAGCAGTTTGCCGGATATAAGATACATGACGCAGACAAGCATACTGAAGGATCAGCAGTTACCTACAAGCTGGAACTGAAGAACGACACTGAGAAAAGAGACGTAACCCTCAGTGCAGATGGTAAGGTGCAGAAGAACGAGCTGGATAAGGGTAAGAAAGACGGTAAGAAGAAGCAATAACCATTCAGCGTATAAATAAAAAGCAGCCGTTCCGCCAAAAAGTTCCCGGGCGGCTGCTTTTTTCTATTCCTCCGGATTAAGTGATCCCCCTGAATATATCTTAAAGAAGTCCCTCTTATACACCTCCCCTATCGGAATTTCAGATTCACCAACATACACATTGCGATGGTCAAAGGAATCTACATAGTCTATGTTCACTACATATGACTTACTCACCCGTATGAAAAGATGTTGTGGCATCTTCTGATGAATAGTCTTTAAATTCATTGCAGTGATCAGCTTCTGACTACCTGTATAGATCACCACATAATCTTTCAGCCCTTCAATAAACTTCACATCCCTGAAGTTCAGCCTGTGAAACCTGCGATCTGATTTAATGATTAGGAACTCGCTTGTATTGGACTGGACGATGTTCTTTTCTGTCTCGTCAGAAAGTAGTCTTTTGTATGCTTCCGCTTTATTGATCGCTTTTTCAAGACGGGCCTTGTCTATAGGTTTCAACAAATAATCTATAGCATCCAGTTCATAACTTCTGAAAGCATATTGCGGATAGGCAGTCGTAAAAATAGTCAGTATCTGTTTCGGCAGTTGTGCGGCAAATTCCAGTCCTGTTACCATCGGCATTTCAATATCCAGGAAAATGAGGTCTGCCTCGTTGGCTTTCAGGAATTCCATCGCAGTAAGCGCATTGGAGAATACGCCCACCACCTCCACCTGTGACACCTCTCTGATCAGTTCCTGCATCTCCTCCCTTGCCAGTGGTTCATCATCTACAATAATGCATCTCATATGGGTATAGTTAATGTGACAGTATGTTCTTTATCTGCAGCTGTGATCTCAAGGTCATAGCTATCGCCGTATAACAGCTCAAGCCGCCTTTTAATATTGGCCAGACCCAGTCCGCTGTTCCTTTTGTCTGAAGACTTGAATTCAGGATCTTTTGAATTAATACAGCTGAAGTACAGTTTATCTTCTTTCACCTCTATCTGAACGTTTATGTACGATTCCGATCCGCTGATATTTACGCTATGCTTTACCGCGTTTTCCAGGAAGGTGGTAAACAGGTTGGGCGGTAAAGACACCCAGTTGAGTATGCGCGGAGGCGTCTCGCTGCAGATGTTAATGGTAAGATTATCTCTTCTGAGTTTTTCCAGAGATAAAAAGTTAGTCAGGAAATTGACCTCTGACTTTAGCAATGTCTTTTCGGCATTGTTCTCGTACAGCTGGTACCGCAGGAACTCGGACAACTTCATGATCACAAGGTTAGCCTTCTCCGGATCTTTACGTATCAGGGCCTTAATGCCATTCAGCATATTAAAGAGGAAATGCGGATTGATCTGGTTCCGCAGTTCGTTCAACTCCATTGTCAGTGTAAGATTTCTCAGCTCGGCCATTCGCTCATTATCCCGCATCCACCGCTGGAACAGCTTTATCATTGTTGTGACCAGTACGACACAGACCAATATGAGCGTTCCTTCATATATGCCTAATTTATCTTTGCTGTCTTGCATGGTATCCAAATGCGCGGCAGCGTCAAACATTCTCAATACCCGGGACATTGCCATACGACCGACCACAACCACTGTCAATAAGAGCGCCAGGTAAAGTATATACTGGCCCTTGAAGAAAAACCGCGGCACCAGCACATTCATATTGACATAGCACATCAATATTAAGAAGACAGACACACAGAATAACCTGAAATACCTGTCTTCCCTTGATCCCTGGACCTCATTGGTAAAGGCGATCATAGTCAGGACTCCGAGCACTACCAGGGTGTGGCGTAATAACCGGTACCGGTCATCAATCATCAGGCGTATGATCCTATCATCATGCTTATGCTTCATATTAGATATTAAGAATTGAACTCAGTCCAAAGATAAAGCGATTCTATCCTGTGCTGGCGGGAAATTATACGAAACCCCTTCTCTCTTATACCAATTTTACTCATAAAAACTTTGGTATAAAATGTAAACCATTTGGTATAAAAACGAAAAACCGGGTCTGCATTATCCCTTCCTTTGTGCTGCAATCAATAGCTGATCTCCGCCAGCCACTATTGATGCAGCCAACTCCTCCTCATCTATAAACTGGATTTAAATATCGTATATGGACATTAAACAGAAAGTAGTAGTATCAGTATCCGGCTTACTGATCTTGTCGGTAGAATGTTTTTCGCAGCATCAAACACGGGATAGCCTGAATATGCCAAAACGTGTAGAAACCTATGCCGCAGACAAGTTTGCCGTTACCCGGCCGCTGAATGTCGAGTTTATTTATTCGGTCCCGTACAACTTCACCTCAGAGCAGCTGGGAAAAGCTTTACCGGAGAGTAAAGTGACCGGTTTTACGCAGTTAAAACTAAGCGCGAATTACAACTTTATAAAGAGAAAGACCTGGATGCTGGGGGCTTCTGCAGGCTACAGGCGAACGTCTATTGAAGCAGACATAACGCGGCCTGCAGGAAGTATTAAAAACGTGAACGATGAGTTCCATTATATTTATTCATCGGTCAACTTCACCTATTTTTCTAAACTGTTCAATAAGCGGACCATCTATACATCCAGCCTTTTAGTAGATGGTAGTGAACGGTATTTCGAAAGGGTAAAAGGACTGCTGACGGCCTCCATGATACTGACGGCCAACCAGCGCACGAAATTGATCGTTGGGATACTCGTTAATATTGACCCAAGCGCACAGACGCCTTTCATGCCGACTATCGCATATGAGCATAAATTCAGCAATGGTTTCAGTGCAGATGTCGCCTTCCCCAGATACCTGTACCTCAGAAAACTGGTACACGAGAATGGAAGATTGTCTTTCGGTTCAGAGATCGACAGGTCCTCCTTTTATCTCTATAATTTAGACAGTACGTCTCAAAAGTATGAGTACAGACAATTAGATCTTAATTCCGGGTTCGTTTACGAGCATATTCTGACAAAGTATCTGTTGCTTACTGTAAAAACAGGTATGAAAATGACGCCTACCGGGCGGATATTCCGGAAGGAAGATTCATTTGGGGACCCGGTATATAAAACCACGCCGGATCCGACTTTCTATTTTAACATCGGTGTATCGTTCAATCCTTTCACATTGCTGGGAGCGAAAAAATAAGATGTAATCAATCTTCTTATGATCATGGTAAAAGTATTTAAGACAGACGTGCTATATGCGGAAGAGGTGAAGGTTGTCATCACTGATATCCTGCGGAGAGCTCCGGACCTGAAGGTGACTTTCGATCTGGAAGACGAAGATAAGATCATGCGGATAGAAGGAGATTTCTTTAAGGCAGAAGACATATTTTTCTGCCTTAAAGAACAAGGGCATTGCTGTATTGAGTTACCTATTGACCTGCACCTAATTGGATAGGCACCGGCCATCCGGCGGCGTCCCATGTTATCTCCTCCAATAATAGTTTGGAACGTCCCCGGTCATGCGCATCATAACCATGCAGGAGCAGATAATCTTTGTTTGAGTCGGTAATGACAGCGTTATGCCCGGCGCCATACCAATTAACGCTGTCCCCTTGTATCACAAGGGTTCCCCCATCCAATTGTAAGGGAATGCCCTGCCTGTCCAGGTAGGGCCCCTGCACTTTTTCACTTCTCCCTGCTACCACCTTATAAGTACTTTTCTCTGCGCGGCAGCAATAGTCGCGCGACACAAACAGGTAGTAATAGTTCCCTTTCCTGAAAATGAACGGCGCCTCTATAGCACCATTACCTGCTGCTGTATCGGGAGTAGCGAAATCCCTTGGTCTTCTGGCAATGGTATACCATTCCTGTGGCTCACTGACTGTTTGCAGGTCCCGGGTCATCTTCACCAGTTTGATGCCGTCCCAGAAGGAACCGAACGACAGCCACGGTGTTCCGTTTTCATCAAAAACCAGGTTGGGATCAATGGCATTCCACATGTCACGACCGGGAACAGACTGTATCACCTTTCCCTTGTCTTCCCACTTATAGTCCGGTGATGCCCGGTCCAGTGTCTTATTGACAGCCAGTCCTATACAGGAAGTGTTTTTCCCGAATGCGGAGACAGCATAATACAAATAATACTGCCCCTTATAAAAGCTGATATCAGGCGCCCAGATATGCCCTTTAAAGCCGGGAATAGCCTTTACTGCCCATTGAGGAGCGCTGCTGAATACCGGCTTCTCCTTACGCCAATGCTGCATGTCACGGGAGGAGAAAACGCTTATACCGTTCCCTGTACAGAACAGGTAATAAATGCCATTCTCCCGGATCATCACCGGATCGTGCACCGGCGTATTACGGGTGGTGAATTCCATTCCTGTGGGCACAGATTGTGCCCACATCGGGAACGGTACAACCAGTATCAACAATAGAAAGACTAAACGTTTCACCAGCAGATATTTTTAATGACCATTATAAACGGATCCGCAGCACACTCAGCGAACGCGGAGCGGTCTTTACCGGGAATCGCTTCCCGGGTAGCTTCATCTCTGAATGCTTAGGCGACACCCTGCCCGGCTGCTCAAAACCGTTCATGCTGTTCACGTCATCGTTTTGCAGCACTGTCAGCGTTGCCTGCGCTGCAGGTTTCGCGTCCAGTTCCACGGTATAGGTCTGCTCCTTATCCGATACGTTCACCAGCTTGATGATCAGCTCATGGGTTTTCTCATCCAATGCGGCAGTGGCATACAGGCTGTCCTGTCCCGCTATGACATCATTATGCATCCGCACCGGCACAACTGCTGTTCCCTTGTTCAACGAGAACAATTGTTGTACGTAATAATTCGGTGTACCATAAGAACGCAGGTTGTCTACCCATATCAGGTCTGGCGTCCATTGCCAGCCATCCGCATGCGCAAACAGCGGTGCATAGGAGGCCATGTTCACCACGGCAGCATTCCTTTCCAGTCCGGTCATGAAGGCCGCTTCGGATAACGCCGTCAGCCAGTTGTTCCTGTTATGGATACTAACCGTCTTATCGCTTTGCGCGGCATATTCTCCCGCAAATATCTTTGAACCATTGCGCGGATAATTGTCGTAGCGCCGTGCGTTTTGCAGAAACCATTGTGGCGGACGATAATAATGTTCGTCAATAATATCCGCATGCATATCGCGCAATTCCTTGTCCAGGTAGTCGAAACGCTCCCCATCAGGATCAGTGCCTGAACTGTTTACCAGTTTTATCTCAGGGTACTTTTCTTTGATAGCCTTCGTGAAGAGCTTCAGTCGCTCGACATACTGCGGGCCCCAGTTTTCATTACCTACACCCAGCAGTTTCAGATGGAAGGGTGCCGGATGTCCCATGCGGGCACGCACCTTACCCCATGTGCTGGAGGTATCGCCGTTGGCAAATTCAATCAGGTCCAGGGCATCATGAATATACGGATCCAGTTCATCCAGTGGCACCAGCTCTGCTGAGTTGAACTGACAGGCCATGCCGCAGTTGAGAATAGGCAGCGGCTCCGCACCGATGTCTTCCGCCAGCTGAAAGTATTCGAAGAAACCCAATCCGAAGGTCTGGAAATAGTCTGGTGTAGGGCGATGCGCAAATTCATAATTCCAGCGGTTGATGATCAGCTGACGTTCTTCTATTGGCCCGATCGTCTTTTTCCACTGATAACGCTGAGAGAGGTCAAATCCTTCTACGATACATCCACCGGGGAAACGGATAAAGCCGGGCTTCATATCTGCCAGCAGCTGTATCATGTCCGCCCGCATACCTCCGGGACGCCTCTTCCAGGTGTCTTCCGGGAACAGGGAGATCATATCCAGATCAATTACACCATTGCCTTCCAGCCATAACTGCAGGGATGCTTTCTGCTCTGTTTCACCAGCGTGGAAGCTGACAGATTCCTTATGCCAGGCAGTGTCCTGCTGTGAGGGCGTCAATACTGTATCGCCAATCACCTTACCGCTACTATTCAATAATTGTACATGCAGCCTTATACCAGGCTGCTGTTGCCTGTATAGTACCGAAAAGTCATAACGCAATCCCTGTTTAATGCCCATGCCACGAAAGCCTTCGTTCTTCAACCCGGCATCTCCAGTGCTTGTATTCCTGGCTGTGGCCCGCAGGAAACGCGGATTAGCGGTATGCGCAGGCGTCCGGTTTATGACCAGCATATCGCCTTCTTTTACCTTTGTACCATTCACTGTCCATCCCATCAGGGGCTTGAAGAATTCAAAGGAACGGTTCTTCACGAGTTCTGCATAGATACCACCGTCCGCACCCATATTAATGTCTTCAAAGAAGACACCCCACATTGTCGGTGCTATTTTCCCCGTGATAGTCCTGGTCTCAACTGTGATGACATTATTACTTTGTGCTGCTGTAATACCCGGCAACAACGATAGTCCTAGTGCGAGTACTTTCAATACCTTATTTTTCATTACATCCATTATCTTTTGTTGACATCATTACTTACTTTTTTTACCCCAGATGGCAACACCGTCGTTATTCAGACCAGTGAATATCATACCGGATGTTTTCTTCTCCCAGTCGCGGCCGCGCTGTATCAATACTTTGTCTGTATAACCATTGCTCCAGCGCATTTCCAGCCAGGGAGCATTATAGACCCATTTGCTGGCAGCATCATTGTTCAGCGTTCCGTTGGCAGATATTGTTAATGGAACAGACACCTGGAAATCAGGCGATACCTGCTCGTTCCCATAACCTGGTACAACACGGTACCCCAGTATGATCTGTTCCCAGCTACCGGTAATACTATCCACCGGCACGGTAGCATTGTCCTCCCAGGCATAACGTTCCGGCGATACTACCGGCCATCCATCCGCTGTCCAGAACATCTTACGCACATGCATGTCCATAAAGTACTTATTAATACCCGGCCGTCCCTGATGCGCCATATAGTACTGCCCATTGCCGTCGTCAAACACTGTGCAGTGCGCCACACCCTGCCAGCCACTATGTCCATTGAACTGGTAAGGAGCCACGATCATCGGACCATGATCTACATCGGTATTGGCATCCGCGCCTTTAAAATCATAGAAAGGACCGTCCGGTTTGTCGCCACGCATTACGCGTGTATTGTACTTCGTCTCCAGCCAGTCGTAGGCAATGAACAGAAAGTATTTATTCTGCGCAGCATTATACACCACTTCCGGACCTTCAATATTGCCGTTGTACTTTCCACCTGTAAATCCGCGATTGGCAATACGTTTTCCTTTATCGCCACTATTCTGCGCCAATCCTGTAGCAGGATCCAGCTTTAAAACATAAATACCATCCCATGCAGAACCATAATACATCCAGTGCTCGCCGGAAGCAGTAACCAGCACGCTGGGATCGATGGCATTTGTCTGGATGGCATTATCATTCAGAGAGGTTACCACCAGGCCCTTTTCCGTCCAGGGCCCTTCCGGCGATGAAGCCGTTGCCAGCCCGATCACACTGAGGCGTCCCACATTGGAAGCAAGGGAATAATACAGACGGTACTCATTGCCAACTTTCTGTACACTGGGCGCCCACAGGCTGTTATTGGGTGTACCGCCCTTCTGTTGTATAAAGGAAGCCCCCTGGGATGGAAGCTGGTTAAATACCCATCCCACAAAGGTCCACTCCACCAGATCTTTGGACTTACGTACCTGTAGCCCCGGCCTTACGGAAATGCCAAAGCCGGCATCTGTGCTGTAACAGTAGTAGGTATCACCGAACTTCCTGATGATAGGATCATGTACGTTATACGGTCCCCATTTAGGATAGTACACAAAGGGAGCCACGTCTTCATACGTGTCGTTAATACTGTTGATATCGAAGCTGGCAACAGGCGGTTCTACATCAGTCGTATCCCTGTTGGACGGAGACGCAGCTTCTTTCTTACCACAGGAAATAACACCTGTCATCAGTAAAAGCAGGACGGCCGTATTCCTTACACGAAAAAGGTTCATATACTGCATTTACTTTAGTAAGAAGCGTTCTGTTTGAACCCTGGATTATTGTCTATCTCTCCCTGTGGGATCGGATATAGTTCTTTTCCTGCTTTGTAGTTATTGAACTCCGGATCGCGGGATTTCAGCAACGCGAGTTTGCTCTCGTCCTGCAGCCATCCCCAGCGGCGGATATCATCAAAGCGGTGACCTTCCAGGCAGAACTCCAGTAAGCGTTCGTGCGCCAGCTGGTCGCGCATCTGTGTCTGCGTCATCACCGCCAGTGTAGCGGTGATATCGGGCAGTTTGGCGCGGGTCCTTACCTGCTGGATATAAGGTGCAGCCAGGGCAGTCTGCGACTGCTCATTCAGACATTCAGCGTACATCAGCAGGATATCTGCATAACGCATCAGCCTTTCATTGATACCAGACTTCCAGTCATATTCATTCGGCTTATTACCATCTCCATTTTCATATTTCCTGCAGAAGATATCATTAAGGTAAGAACTGTTGGCATACACCTGTGCAAATGGCTGTCCATAGATCATCTCACCCGGTTTGTTGTAGAAGATGGTTGCACCCAGTCGTGGATCCGTCTGATCATCTACCGTTTTTTCCTGCATGAACTCATTGAACACAAACATAGTGGGTTGTACATCCGTCCAGCCGAAATTAGGCGCACCATAAGTAATCGCCCTCGCCGACGTCTTTGCCCAGGTAGAAGTGGGAATACCCTGCCATCCAAGGTCAGTTCCTCCCACGGTAGTGGAGAACTGTACCTCGAAGATGGACTCTGCATTGTTCTCTTTGCTCTCGGTGAAATTATCTTTGTAATCAGGCATCAGTGAATACACGCCCAGGTCGATCACTTTCCTGAACTGTTCAGCGGCTTCCGGGTATTTTTTATTAAACAGATAAGCCTTGCCAAGATAACCCATAGCGGCGCCTTTAGTAGCCCTTCCTACCTGGTTGGCGTCTGCACCGTTTACATCTTTATAAGACACCGGCAACAGATCGGCCGCTGCCTTGAAGTCGGATATTACCTGATCCCATCCCTCCTGCGCTGTCATCTGCTTACCGTAGAAATCTGCTTTTGACTGAGGTGTGGTAGTCGGCAATGCCACATTGCCAAACATATTCACCAGGTGAAAGAAATACAGGCCACGCAGGAAATAAGCCTGTCCGAGTACACGGTTCTTCTGGTCTTCCGCCATACTGATAGCAGGTACATTATCCAGCACCTGGTTGCAGCGGAAGATGCCTTCATAGTATTCGTCAAACGCCCATCCATAGCCGTCGGCATTGCCTGTACCCAGTGCAAACTTACCCACGCCCGAAATGGCTGTCCACGGACTGTTACTCCGGATATCATCTCCTCTTACATCCAGCAGTATTGGCGTAAAGCGCATATAAGTGCCGTCGAGCAATAGAGGTGCATATGCCGCATTGATACCCTGAACGGCATCATTACCTGTTTGCCAGAAGGTCTCTGAAGTCTGTGCATTCGGGTTTACCTGGTCCAGTTTTTTGCCACAGCCTGTAGCAAGTATACCGGCAGCGGTCATTGTTAAAATATAATGAGATATAGTACGTTTCATTGTAATGCTGTTTAAAGATTAAAGGCCTAACTGTACACCAAACATCACGGTTCTCGGGTTCGGGAAGGAGCCATAATCAAAGCCCCTGTTAAACAAACCGTCGCTGATGAAATCCGGATCATAGCCTTTGTATTTGGTGATCGTAACCAGGTTCAATCCTGAGAGATATACACGCAGGCTTCTGAACACATGTGTCTTACCTAATGCAGATTCGGGAATAGAATATCCGATCTGTGCATTCTGCAGTTTTACGTAAGAACCGCTTTGCACAAAACGATCAGAGAACCTGCCGTTGTTGATGTCGTTGATCAGTGGTCTTGGCACATTGGTATTGGTGTTGGAAGGTGTCCAGTAATTCAGTTCATCAATATGCGCATTACTATACTGGCCTGCCATGAGCGCTGAATAAACACCATTGTTCACCTTACTGCCCATATTACCCTGCCAGAAGAATGACAGATCGAAGTTTTTGTAGGAAGCAGATACATTCAGGCCATAGTAGAATTTAGGGATCACTGAACCCAGGTAGGCCCTGTCAGCATCCGTAATCGCGCCATCGTTGTTCATGTCCTTATATTTGATATCACCGGCTTTGATACCGCCTGACTGGTCCTGCGTAGCGTGTTTGCCAATTTCGTCCTGGCTCTGGAAGATGCCTTCTGTCTGGTAGCCAAACAGCTCACCCACTTCACCGCCTACTTCTGTCTTACTACCGGAACCATATACCGGATTGTTCTTACCACCCAGTTTCTCCACTTTGTTGGTCAGGGTATAAGCATTAGCATTGATGGAATAATTCAGGGCGCCGATATTGTCTCTGTAGGTCAGCGTGAACTCAATACCACTGTTCTTCAGAGAAGCGGCATTGGTAGTAAGTGTCTGTGGGAAAGAACCTACTGAGTAAGGTATAGGGATAGCGGTAATGATATCTTTTGAAAGGCGGTTATAGTATTCCGCCGTAAAAGACAGTTTCTCTTTAAAGAGTCCCAGATCCAGCGCCACGTTGGTGGTAGTGGTAGACTCCCATTTCAGGGTGGGATCTGTTACCGATACCGTAGTAGAACCTGTGGCCAGTTGATCGCCAAAGAGGTAGTTGGTGGTATTGTTGATGTAGGACTGGTAGTCATAATACCCCAGGGAGGTCTGATTACCCAATACACCATAACCACCTCTCAGCTTCAGGCTGCTGATGAAGGAAGGCAATTGCATGAATTTCTCGTTGCTGATATTCCAGGCAGCCGCAAAACCTGCGAAGTTACCGTACCTGTTGGCTGGTGCGAACTTAGACGAACCATCACGTCTGAAGTTGGCGGTCAGCAGGTAGCGATCGTCATAGTTGTAGTTAATCCTGCCCAGCATAGAATATAATGCTGCGGTACCTTTCCAGCTGGTCACACCTTTAGCGCTTGCCCTGGCTACTGCCGCAAAGGTCCGGAAGTTCAGGTCAGCCGTATCCTGAGCGGTGGCAGCCATCCACTCGTTCTTATCTTCCTGGTAGGTCATACCGCCCAGGAAATCAATTTTATGTTTGCCTTTTTGCAATTGGTAGGTCAGGGTGTGCTCCAGCAGGCTGGTCTTTGAGTGACCGTACTGCAGGTACATATAGTATTGTGTATTGAGATAATAGTATCCCATGTCAAAGCGTGGCTCGAAGTGGGAGTTCTCATAGTCAGTTCGGTCAAAGCTGGCATTGATCCGGTATTTCAGGTTTTTCACGATCTCCAGTTCCCCCCAGGCATTTCCCAGGAAGCGGTTACGGTCGCTGTAATCATTTACGAGGTTGTTAATGCCCACCACGTTGGCAGAGATGGCCCTGTTCTTTACCTGGTCGCTACCACCATAACCACCCAGGCGGGAAGGATCATAGACAGGCATGGTAGGAATAGCGGTCAGCATACTGGTCACTACACCGCCGAATACGGCATGCCCGTTGGTAGCCCCATAATTGCCCTTGTGCGATTGTGTATAGGCCGCCTTCACACCGTAGCTGAAACGGCCTTTTTTGCCCTGCAAATTAGTGTTGAGGGTATAGCGGTCGTATTTCTGCGGACCGACCTGTGTACCTGTCTGGTTAAAATAGCCCAGGGAGGCATTGTAAGAGATGTTTTCTGTACCTCCGGAGAGGCCCACGTTATGGTCCTGTATCACACCACGTTTCAGCCCTTCTTTCTGCCAGTCAGTATTGATGTTGGAGACATAGGAAGGATTGGATGGATCATTGGCAGGCGCCAGGGACAATCCGGCATTTGTTTCTGCTGCAGATACGAGCTGCTGATACTGCGCCCTGTTGGTCAATGGTATCTTCCTGGCTATTTCCTGTACGCCCGCATAACTGTTGACGTTCACTCTCACCGGCCCTTGTTTGCCTTTCCTGGTGGTGATGATGATCACACCGGTAGCAGCCCTGGAACCATATATCGCAGCTGCGGATGCATCTTTCAGTACCTGGATACTTTCAATATCATTCGGTGAAAAATCGTACGGTGCATCTACGGGCACACCATCTATTACAAAGAGCGGACTGTTATTGCCGAAAGTTGTTGTACCACGGATCTTTATCTGCACATAACCACCGGGTTCTCCGGAGCCATGAACGCTGATACCAGCCGCCTGTCCCTGTAACATTTTGGCCACATCGTAAGACACATTCTTTTTGGCTTCACCCACGTTCACCAAGGCTACGGAGCCTGTCAGGTCTTTCTTCTTTACGGTGCCATAACCTACTACAACCACATCGTTCAGGTTACGGTACGACTTATCCAGTTTTATAGCAACAGGTGCATCTCCTTTCAGCACCGTTTCCTTATTCTCAAACCCCATGCTGCTGATGGTAAGGGAAGCACCTTCTTCGGCCTCGATAGTAAATTTTCCTGAAATATCTGTTACTGTTCCGGCGCCGCCTTTCACACTTACAGTGGCGCCGATAATTGGTTCGTTGTCCGGGCTCACGACCGTTCCACGGAATTTTTTCCTGACGGTTTGCTGGCCGGATGCCGGCTCAATGAGCAGCAACAGTGCGCAGGCTAGTATAGGGAATACGCTGCTGTTTAGCAAAATGCGGATCATTTTCATAAACGTGTAATTATTAATAATTCAAATAAAACTCTTTTATATGTCGCGGAATTCTTGTCTGGAATACTATAAATAGTTACTTTTATTAGTGTGACAGCAACAATTAAAGCTGCTGTTTCCTTTTTCCGGACTGTAATCCGGTTGGTACTATGAAGTTGCGAATATTAGTTTTTTTGAGCTCTACAAACCGTATCAAAACTTCAGCAAATCATCTCATTTTCGATTTTACGTTATGAAACGCTATGTATAAAGCGCGTTATAGTGAACAGGGACAATGGAAGGCAGCACCACGTTATTTGCAGATAAGCATACTCCTGCTGATCTGTCTTCTCATTGGTGGCACAGAAAAGGTATGCGGACAATTGTACTATTTCCGGCACTACCAGGTGGAGAACGGCCTGTCCAACAATGCTGTTATCTGCAGTCTGCAGGACAGCAGAGGTTTTATGTGGTTCGGGACCAAAGACGGACTGAACCGCTTCGATGGCTATACCTTCAAGGTCTTCCGCCACAATCCGCAGGACAGCAGCAGCATCGGCAGCAACTTTATCCACGCCCTCTATGAAGGCGCTGATGGTACCCTGTGGGTTGGCACGGAAAACGGTCTCTATAGCTATAACAATTCAACTGAAAGTTTTCTTTTTCTCGGAGTAGCGCCCAGGGGACAGATAAGGGCCATACAGGGCGACAGCACCGGCAATATCTGGTTCGTATCCGGCTTTTCATTGTTCCGCTACCACCCCGGCACTCGCCAGTTAGAATATTTCAGTACTGACAGTTTCTTCGAGGCCAGTTCTCTCTGTCTCTCGCCCGATGGCACTATCTGGGCAGCTACTACTGATGGTTACCTGCAACGATATGATACCCGCTCCGGCACATTCAGGGCTTATGACATGTTCAGTCATTCAAAGACGCCGGTGTCCCGCTGGATAGAGAAAATAAGCAGCACCAGGGACGGCAGCATACTGGTGGGTACCTCCAACCAGGGCGCAAAACAGTTCAATATCGCTTCAGGCATCTATGCAGATATTCTGGCCTACAACGATGACCATACCGAGATCTTTGTCCGCAATTTCCTTCAGACAGCCGATCATGAATACTGGATCGCTACCGAAACAGGTATCTTCATATATAACACGCTTAGCGGGAAAACAAAGAATCTCCGGAAGATGTATAACGACCCTTATTCCATCTCCGACAACGCGGTATACACTTTCTGTCGTGATAAGGAAGGCGGTATCTGGGCAGGCACCTACTTTGGCGGCGTTAACTATTATCCTACACAATACACTCCATTCAGAAAATACTTTCCTAAAACAGGGGAAAATTCACTCAGCGGCAACGTGGTCCGCGAGATCCATGCCGACCCGTATAACAACCTCTGGATCGGCACTGAAGATGCTGGTCTGAACCGGCTCGATCCGGCTACACAAACGTTTACGCATTTTCAGCCCGGCGGTGCGGCAGGGAGTATCACCTATACTAACATTCACGGTTTACTGCTGGATGGCGACGAACTCTGGATCGGTACTTTCGAGCATGGCCTGGATGTATTGAATACGCGCACCGGCAAGGTAACCCGGCGTTATAACATGCGATCCGGCCTTACTGCCTTACAAAGCAATTTTATCTATTGCATCTACCATCCGCAGGGAGGTCCGGTTATGCTGGGCACCACGAGGGGCGCTTATCAATATGACAGAACGCGGAACGATTTTGTGCTGTTCCCCGGCCTGCCGCTGGTTAACTGGTACTCCTGTCTCCTGCAGGACAGGTCGCGCGTTTTCTGGGCTGGTACCTATGGCAGCGGCGTTCATTACTATGATCCTTCCACAGGAGAAAAAGGCAATTTCCGTTATGCAGAAAACGATGGGGCTAGTCTGAGCAGCGATCGTGTCAACAGCATTTTTGAAGATGCCAGTGGCCACTTATGGTTTGCTACTGAAGGAGGCCTTTGCCGATACAACAGCGCGCAGAAAAACTTCACGCGATATACCACCGAAAACGGATTCCCCAGCAATTTCATGCTCAGCATACTGGAAGACAAACAGGGTAATCTCTGGATCAGCACTTCCCGCGGCTTGAGCTGTTTTAATCCGGCGAATGGCAATGTAAAGACCTACACCAGAGCGAACGGTCTGCTAAGCGACCAGTTCAACTTCAATTCCGCCTATAAGGATGCTTCCGGACGTATGTATTTCGGTAGCGGAAAGGGCTTTATCAGTTTCAATCCTGATGAATTTATACAGAACACCTTCGCTGGTCCGGTGTACATCACCGGTTTCCAGGTGCATAACCGCGAGCTGCCCATAGCTGCCAAAGGCTCACCCTTGCAACGTTCTGTCACCTCTACGGAGAAGATCACGTTAAGCTATCATCAGTCTACCTTCAGCATCGACTTCGCGCTGCTTAGTTATACGGCTCCGGAAATTGCGGAATACGCCTATGAGATGGACAACCTGGATAAGAACTGGACCTACCTGAAAACCAACCGTAAGGCTTATTTCACGGAGCTGGCGCCGGGTACTTATACTTTCCGGGTGAAGGCGCGTAATAGTGGTGGCGTATGGTCTTCAGAGACTTCCCTCATAGTCGAAATGCTCCCGCCCTGGTGGCGCAGCTGGTGGGCATTGGTATTGTATGCAATATTAGCGACGGGTATCATCTGGTACATTATCCGCAACTATCATAAACGACTTGAAGCAAAGAACCGGCGGAAGATCGAGCTGTTTGAAGCTGCTAAAGAGAAAGAAGTGTTCAAGGCCAAGATCGAGTTCTTTACCAATGTAGCGCATGAGATCAAAACACCGCTGACATTGATCAAAGCGCCATTGGAGAAAGTGATCAGGAAGGCTGGTCATCTGCCGGAGATCAAAGACAGTCTTTCCATTATGGAACGTAATACCAACCGGCTGGTGGGCCTTACGGGCCAGCTGCTGGACTTCCGACAGACAGAGTTGAACGGTTATTCCCTCAGTTTTGTGAAGGCCAATATTCCTGACCTGCTGGAAGAGATGTACACTGCGTTTAAAACACTGGCCGAACAAAGGCAGCTAGAGCTCTCGCTTGAGCGGCCGTCGGAATTATATGCTTACGTAGATATTGAGGCCTTCAATAAAATCCTGAGTAACCTGATTGGCAATGCCATAAAATATGCCGCTACCGTTGCCAATATACGCTTGTCGACTTCTCCGGAAGAGGATAATCACTTCATCATAGAGATCAGTAATGATGGGCATCTTATACCGGCGGAAATGAAGGAGAAGATATTCGAACCCTTCTTCCGCCTCAAGGAAACGGAGATGCAGAAAGGCACAGGAATAGGACTGGCGCTTTCACGCTCCCTTGCTGCATTGCATAAAGGAACGCTGACATTACAGACAGGTCATCAAAGTTTGAATGTATTTGTACTACGTATGCCGGTACACCAGGAAATAGAGTTCAACCTGCAACCAGGCAGGACCAATAAAACTATCACCACCACAAACCAGACATCATGAAACCACTGTTGCTGCTCGTTGATGACAATGAAGAAATTCTGGCCTTCCTTGGGGAGGAACTAAGTGAAAAGTACACGATGCTGACAGCGCAAAACGGCAGGGAGGCACTGGCATTGCTCGGCAGTGAGCCCATACAGTTGGTGATCAGCGATGTGATGATGCCGGTGATGGATGGCTTTGAACTATGCCGGCTGATCAAATCTACGTTTGAGTATTGCCATATTCCTGTTATCCTGCTGACGGCCAAGAATACGCTGCAGGCGAAAATAGCGGGACTGGAATTAGGGGCGGACGCTTATGTAGACAAACCCTTTTCTACGGAATTCCTGATGGCGCAAATTGCGTCGCTGCTGGCTAATCGTTCTAAGATCAAAGACTACTTTGCGCATTCGCCACTGGTGAATATTAATACTATTGCCTCCACCCGGCCGGATGAGTTGTTCCTCGAGCAACTGACTGGAATTATTCATGAGAATCTGGAAGATGCGGATCTTGATATAGAAAAACTCGCCCGGCTGATGAATATGAGCCGGCCTACGCTATATCGGAAGATCAAGTCTATTTCTGATCTTACGCCTAATGAACTGGTCAATGTTACGCGCCTGAAGAAGGCGGCTGCTTTACTGGCGCAAGGCGCCTACAAGATATATGAGGTCTCTGACATGGTAGGGTATCATTCTCAGACGAACTTCGGCAGAAATTTCCTGAAACAATTTGGTATGACGCCGACGGAATACCAGGCCTCAAAACAGGCGGAAAAACAAATGCGATAAAATTACCACGGACTAACATAACGGAATCATTCGCGTCAATAGGACCCCGTCAGGGACCCAGTGTTGTAGCGCGGGGTTTTCAACCCCGGGGCGGTGTTTGTAGCCGGAGGGTTTCAACCCCCGGGCGGTATGTTACCACGGAATTTCAACCCCCGATCGGTATAAATGCGATGAATTTATTTGTCCCTGGGGTCTTGCTGCGGCTTCAGGTGAGGCCACGGGCTGTACCCCTTTGCGAGTCTTGCTATTGGGCGTTGTCAATCGTGGTTGGCTTTTGTTTGCCTATTAAACCCCTGGTCAATCGTATCAGCACTCTCCAAGGGCTAATGCCCTTTGGCCTTCACCTGAAACCCTCCGCTACTTTAGGACGCTCAGGCGAAATCAGCAAATTTTGCAAAGGGATAAATAGTCGTCTGTGGATGAATTTTTTATCCTTCTATAATGCACTCAAGGTGATTCTTGTTTGCAAACGCCTGGTGCAATGTCCTCATGATGCGCTCATGCGCTTTCTTAATAGTAACCCGGCCTGTCTTCATGTTGTTAAGTATCTTGTCGCAATCTCCGCTGACATACAGCTTACCAGCGCATTTCCGGATCAGTTCAGCGCCGAGTAAGTCATTAGGCATGGTGTTCAGCCAGCCATCGTTTATCTTGGCGAAATCCAGCGTTGCCATGGCTGTCAGCTCATCGCTGGTCATCATGTCAAGGCCCAGGGCTGTTGCCGTTCCATTATGACTCAGGTGATGACCTACTTTGTAGAAGACCGTATTTTCGAGGAAGTAGGAAATATCTTTCTTAACAGTTTTCCCATCAATTTTCACCGGCCAATGCAGGTTCATGTGCCAGCTCTTCCAGCTGCCAAATTCGGCATCCGCAGGGAATAAGAGCACCCGCTCGCTGTCTTCAAATTGTATCGCGAGTGCCAGGCTGGTATTGTTAATACTTCTTTCATAGCGCATGGCTAAACTTCCTGCTGAGTACAACCAGTCATGATCTATCTTCCGCCAGTCATTTCCTTCTTTATACAGCTTCACGATGTTATGTTGTGCATTCTGTAGCTCATGTTCGGCCTCAAATGGAAATTTAGATGCCGCACTACCAGTAAACGCTCCATCAACCGCTGATAGGAACGCAAAATCTCTCCGGCTTTTTGCCTCCCGTTTATCGAAATTATTATCACCGCCTTCTGTTTCGTTCAGGAGGTTAAAATCTCTTGGAGGCGCCAATACATAAAAACGGATACCGGTTGCTCCTGCCAGCTTTGACCGCACGTCGCCCGGCTTGAGTAATTCCACGATGGTATTCTCTTTAATGATACCCAGGTCTGTGAACCTTTCTACCATCGTAGGCAATGGCTTTCCCTTAGCGGCTTTTAATACATTCAGGTCGTTTAAGGAAGTGATGGAATTAATGAATTTTTTCTTCCCTTCCACCATCAGTTTACTTCCAACGTCATCCATGAACAGCTTTTCATAATAGTTGTCTGTCAACAGTATGTTTAGCTTCGAAACTGCCGCATCCAGGGCAAGGCTAAGTTCACTACGGGTCAAACGATAATCATTGGCAAGCGGATCTTCATCATCTTCTGTCCACGCAAACCAGACCTTTTTAAAGTTAAATTCTTTGAAAAGTTCCTGGACTTTTTCAAAACCGTTGATATGATCTGCATGTTCATGGGTTACAACAAGCAAATGTATTTCGCCCCCGGTCTGTTCTTCGATATCTTTAGCAATGCCTTCGAATTGGCGCGCCGCACCCTTTATAATACCGCAATCGATCATCATGTTAAAGGAAGGGTCCGCGCCTTTCATAAATTGAAGCAGAAAGCAATCGCCGGTCCCTCCTTTATACATTCTGATCTTAACTTTATCGACTTTAGTGTTAGTTGACTTTGCCATAAAATAAGTTAGTGTGTATGAAGAAAACAGAAAGGTTCATTCTGCGCGTTCGCCGGTCCCATGCCGAAGTATGCTTCGAAGCGACTTTGTCCCATCCTCATTTCCTGGTGGTGCTGGAAGAGAGCCATACAACGTTCCTTGTCTAATTCATGTATTCCCTCTTTCAATTTGTCCAGGTTAAGTAGTGGTTTCGAGATAGCATACCTGAGTTGTAAACTGTCCAGGTCAAATATCAGTGTACAGCCACCGCGTATCTGGATACTACCATCTGCCTTTCCGGGTACTATCACGGGCTCATTATTGCGATCACGGGAAATACTTATGTATGCTCGCTGTGCCAGGGTTACTATAATCTGATTCAGCTGGCTGCCACTTGGTCCTACACGTGAGGCGAGGTGAAGCGACTGAATTGAAACACTCGGTAAGTCGCCTCCATAAGCGTCAGACACACCTATTCCAAGCTCCTGCGCGCCTGGACTGTACAAGAGACCGGTAAAGTCTTCAAAATCTAAACTACCTGGAAATTTTTTCAATAGCCGTCGATGCAGGCCATCAATCTTAGGCTTATCAGGATCATATTGTCCGGCTATATACTTTCTGTTTATCTCGAAGATTTTTCTTCTGCTCTTCTCATTCAATATTTCGCTCCGGTATTCTTTTAAAAAATCAACGATAATACCGATATGTTCTCGTATATGGGATGTATCAGGAGTGGAATAAACGAGACTTTCTACAGAAAGATGTTTAATACCAGAGGGGTAAATGCCCCGTTTACGGAAAGCATCGATGAAAGCAAGCCGATAGTCACGGCTATCTTCCTCTACCAGGTCGGTATCAGCCGTAATAATTCCGCGTAGATAATCGCCAAAGGTGATATCTACCGGCGGACAATAGTCAAGTGCACGTATACACATATTCAGCACGTGCTGTGCAGTTTTCGCGGCTTCAGTGGCCATCCTGTTTACCAAATCAGGACTCAATTCACCTTGTGGCAGTATGCCCGATCCGTTGCTGGCAATACGTAAAAGATCCCTGATCCTGTTTTTATAACTGGATAAAAAAACGTCAAATATGGCAGAGACCAGTATAGAACCGCGCTGATGTGGTTCCATGAATTTTCTGTACTCGTCTCCATTTGGTTCCAATGGTTTCCAGGTCTTAGTCTCTTTGTCATAAGAGCCGATCGCATCACGCAGTGAACCGTAGTTGCCAATAGCAATCCCAAACTCCTGTGCCAGTTTACCCAGCAGGTTCTGCGAAGCCAGATCTCCCCGCGTAGCGGCAATCTGGTTTTTCAATACATCAGAGAAGGTGAAATGTTGGAACAAAGCAACAATATCTGCAAAGGCTTCATGAAACGCCAGTACATCCGGATTGCTGCTCTCCGTATAACTCTGATGCAGGCCATCCAGGATAGCATGGGTGGTTTCATGCGCAATAATATCGTGACTGAGACAGGTAAAGGTCAGGGCGTCCGGCATCTGCAAAGTAACATCGGCAGGCTGGGCGGAAAAGTATCCGAATAAGAGCGCTTTCTTCTGCGGAGAATAATAGGCATTCGCCTCTCTCATGGCATGAGGATAAATGCGTAAGGTAGGGACATATACATCAGGGCCTCTCTTCTTTTGCGGGGGATTCCCATTCGTTCTTTCTTCCATCATTACCTTACGGGGACTCCATAGCACCGGCCTGCCCAATCCTGCTTCAAAGTTCTTAATGGTGGTCATCGCCACCGCATACACCATTTGCTGATGGAACTGGGGATTGCTGCCGGAAGGATTCAATCCATCCTGCGCAAGAATATAGGGATGATCAAGGTCTACCGGGGCATAGAACTTATCCACGGTAGGATCATAATCGACCACTTCCAGGTACTCTCCTATCGGGCCAGGTTTAAGCCGCCGTTCCGGGTCAGGATCATCCTTGTCTTCCCAGCGCACTTTATAGGTGATATTGTTAATCACGGCAGTGTCCAGATTAAGCGATAAAGAGGGGTCAAAAGCATACCCTCTCAGCTTACGGAATGGAGGTTTCTTGATCATATACTGCGAATTGTTGGGGCAAATAAATCTGTGGAGCGACTCAGAAATCAGTACTATAAAATTACCGAGAATAAGCAACTTGGGCAATACCAACTGGTTTGTATTTTTCAGCTACTGACACACGGCACTTAACGGAGTTGATTTCCGCGGATGATGAACAGATGCCATTACAAATTTTCAAACACCCAGAACTGTAGCCCAACGCCACAAAACGCGAAGCTGTCTTAATACTAATCGAGCCTGATTCATATATAGCTTTATCCTTATATTGACTACCTTTGACACCAAAGATCCCAACCTATGCGTTTTAGACAAACCGCAATTTTAGTCTGCAGCCTGTTCCCGCTCTTCAGCAAAGCGCAGACTATAAAGGAATATCAAATGGAAACGCTTTTCCAGATCGATGAAGCCGATATTCCATTATACAGACCTGATGTTAAATATAAACAGGTAAGTGTAGCTGCTTATTATTACCAAAGTGATGGCCGTATAGTCATGGAAGATTCACTGATGACAAAATTCGATAGTTACGGCCGTCTTGCGTACACTAGCGGGGTCACGGCTTTAGGCAATCAGACCAGAGCTTCCTATTCCACATTTTCATACGTAAATAACACCGTAACCGTGGAAAATGGAGGAGTGCTTTACTCCAGTCCCAAACATGTTTACGAACTGGATGCAAAAGGAAGAATACTAACAAAAAGCTCACTACCGGGCATGGGCACTATGGTGCTGGATCGCCATGTGAGCTATACTCCTGATGGAAGAATATCTTATCTGCACCGTACCAGCGATGGAGGGATTGCCGAAAAGAAAGTTTATAAACTGACAAAGACCGGAAAGGTGAAACAATTGGTGGAATATGGCAGGGATACCACTGTGGCAAAGAAAACAATTGACTATACCTATAATGGGAAAGACCAGTTGGTTGCCATGGTAACGAAATTGAAAGCGCTGAACATTCCAGGCGGTATTCGATATACGTTCACGTATAATGATAAGGGACTAATTGCATCTTTTAAAAAGGGAGACGGAGCAGGAGCTGCATTGTTTACCTATACCTATAAGTACGATGCAAAAGGAGAATGGACGAGAATGGAATGTCTGCAGAACGGTGAAAAACGTTTTTATGTGAACAGGTATTATATCCAATAGTTAAAGGCCATGTAGCTTACGAAGCTCCAGGCATATTGAACAGCGAAGGCGTCTCAATTACTTTTGAGAGGCCTTCTCTGTTTATTGCACATGCCGACTACTGTTTAATCATTTGCGTCCGACTTATCTGAACGATCAGTGTGTCTTCATATCCAAGCTTTGCGGGAAACTCTTCATTGAATATATTATTAATATCCCTTCCGGCTGCAATGCACACAGAGCGGCCGTAAGAGTGCTGGGTAAACATATAGTTTATGCAGGGATAAGTAACATGGCCAGCTGATTCTTCTAAAAAAGCATATCTTTTGGATCTACGGTAATAAGTATTCGCTCCATCGCTCCCAAACCCATAGGAATTCTGGTATTTTCTGATCAAGTAACCTGAAGATCCGCAGTCGAGGACATCCGTAATTGGATAGTAAGGGATTCCCTCGCTTGTTTCGGTAAGAGAATCTTTTGTCAGCATAACTAGCAGTCCGTTAGCGAAGCTAACAATGTCATACCCCCGTTTGTATGCAGTGAAATCGAGGTAGTTATCACCACCTTCCGGATCCACCTTGATTTTAGCCATAGATTTCTGAACCGAGTCTATACCCGCCTTGAAATTGAATGTGACATTGTCCCATCTCCTTCCAAGTGCATCACGTATCATAGTCGTATCAGTAATAACACCTGACTTTGTATACATTTTTACAGAATCATACATAACAACATTAGCGCTGACATACAGGCCGGAAATTGGGTTCTCATCTTTTGCTTTACTACAGGCGGTAAAAAGGAGGGCAACTGAACTAGCTGCATACATCATGGTACGAACGGAAGGCATTAGGGATATTATTTTTTATAATGCAAATATATAATATGTAATATACATAAAAAAATAGCAGTGCAGGACTGCACTGCATATTGCTTAAACCTGCAACTGTTATTGGAAAAATGGCATCACCCACTGTCAAGTATTGTAGCTATCGATACCAACCGGGGAAGTACTTGCCGTGAAGACAATTACCCCAAACAAAAAGCAGTTGCCGGACCAATTCCGGACAACTGCCTTTCTCATGTATGATTGATAGCAGGTAAGTATGCCTGGTGTATAATTATGCAGTAGCTAAAGCACGCTGATGCGCCATTCTGGCCCTTGTAAACAGTGCAAAGGCGCCCCACAGTACCAATGCCATCAGCAGGTAGGCCTCAGCCAACGCCGTCTGTGTTTTGATAGACAGTACGCTGGAGATAGTATAACTGAGGAAGGAGGTGATCACATACAGACTTCCTCCGGTGATACCACTTGCTATACCGGCATTCTTCTGGAAGCGTCCCAGGCAATAAGCAAACAGGTTGTTGAAGATAAAACCACCCACCATATGAATGACAATAGTAAACGCCATCAGCGTATACAGGTTAGACGCATATCCGGAAGTGCTCAGCATTCCCGCAATGGCGACAGCCTGTACCACCAATGCCGTTACAATCTTCTTTGAAAATGGACGGTTGATCAGTGACTTGGAAATGATCCCTCCTGCCATCAGTGATAAACCTGATAGCAAAGAACAATAGCCGGTGACAACGGGAGAATGATGGAACACCTGCTCTATGATGAAGGGGCTTGTCATACCGTATACGATCACCATAGAATAACAGAGTGCAATAATGATCAGGCCTAAAACGAAGTCGGGCGTTTTGATCATGGTTCCATACACTTTCAGGATCGCGTCCATTTTAAATGGATGGAAAGTCTTCAGTGATTCTCCGCTGTATTTCAGTTCCAGTATGAACAGGAGCAATGTAGCGATACCCAGGAAGTAGAAATTGGAAGACCATCCGAAGGTCGTTTGCAAATAACCGCCCAGGAAAGGCGCCGCGATGGGTGCAGTAGCCCAGATGATGGAGAACATGCTGGTGTAGTGCTTTAATTTTTCTCCGGAATAGACATCCACGAAATAGGCGCGCTTACCGACTACAATCAGCGATACACAGATCCCCTGGATAATACGCATCACGTAAATGAGGTGAATATTGTGCGAAAGTCCAATGGAGAAACTGGCGAGGGTAAATACCAGTAAAGCCGCCATTCCCAGACGGTAGCGCCCGAAACTGTCAAGCAGGCTGCCTACAAACCACTGGCTGCTACCGGAACTGATCATGAAGATCAATAGTGACAACTGCACTGCCGCGTTGCTCACGTTCAGGTCGGCCGCCATTGATGGCAGCGAAGGAATATAAATGTCGGTCGCAAATCCCGACAGGGGGATCAATGCAAATGCGAGAACGGTACTGATACCGTGATGATTTTCCTTGATGAATTTCATGCTCTGTTTAGAATTTTATAGCACCCCAGTTACTTTCACAGCCCGCGCCAACGGACCGGCCTTGCAATAGAAGGTTCGTGCGTAGACCGAGGTAACCCTGTTTTACCATTCAATAATATACCGATCGGTATTTTAATAACTTTAAAAAAAGACAGCGTTGCTGTCCGGACCGGTTGATTGATTAATCGAAAGATCGAATTTTATCGAACAAATTTAGATCTCGTATTCTATTTCACCAAATAATTTTTGAACGGTCGTTCCGGATAATTGCTTGTTGCGGCCGGGGTCGCTGCCGTTTTTCCCGGAAAGGAGGTTCTGAGTTGCATATGACTTGCATATGACCAGGATCAACTTCCGATTATCCTCCGATCAAATCGGAAGATAATCGGAGGTTAATGCTGGTCATATCCTGGTTTGATGCTGGTCAGGTCCGGGACACATCCGCTCTCCTGTAATACCAAAATGCAGTTAAGGGACAGTATTCTGCAGTTAAAGGACAGGATTTTGCAGTTAAGGGACAAAGTCCAAAACTGCGTATTGATCTTTCCTAACATTGCACTAACGGCTGCGGGAAAGTGCTATCGACAGACAACACCTTCCCGCTGTGAACAAAAAGTTCTTTGACATATGGAATTAAAACTTAGCTGATACCGTCTGTTTCCTGACGGTTATTACGGAATTCTCCCGGCGTCAGTCCTGTTTTGGTTTTAAACAATCTGCTGAAATGAGAGGCGTGTTCAAAGCCCAGATCGTACGAAATCTCACTGATGGATCTGTTAGTGCTCCAGAGCAGGTTTTTCGCCTGCTGAACAAGCCTGAGATGAATATGCTCCTGAGTAGATTTCCCCGTGAATTTATGCAGCAGGTCGGCCAGGTACTTAGCAGACAGGTTCAACCTGGAAGCAAAGTATTTCACGTCCGGCAGGCCGTCCTGTTGCAGGATTTCCCGGGTAAAATACTCGTTCAGTAAAAACTCAAATTGTTGTACGATGTCGTGGTTCACCTTCTCTCTTGTCAGGAACTGCCTGTCGTAAAAGCGTTCACAATAACCGAGCAGCAGTTCAATATTGGAGACGATCAGGTGTTGCGTGTGTTTATCTATGCGCGCTGCACACTCACGTTCAATCTTACCGACGCAATCGTACAGGATGGCTTTCTCTTCTTCAGAAACGTGCAGCGCCTCATTGAGGTCGTATAGGAAAAAAGAGTACTGGTGTATCATCCGGCCCAGGCTGGTGGTGCTTATCAGATCGGGATGAAAGAATAAGGCCCAGCCTTCTTCCATTGTTACATCCTGCGCTACGCTCAGTACCTGTCCCGGAGCGGTGAACATGACAGAGCCTTCTTCAAAGTCGTAGGGCAACCTGCCATACCTGATCTGCCCCTTGAAACGTTTGCAGGAAACGAGGTAAAGATCCATCTGGTAACCAACTCCCGGGTCCAGTACATCATGGCTGATAGACATGAGATCCATTACACTCACCAGCGGATGCTTCGGCGCTCCGCAATTATAAAGCCTGTGCAGTTCACTGATAGTGCTGACTTTGACCACTTTTCTTTCCATATTGCTAATGTAGTATTTTTTACCTGCGTTTCCTGTTTAATAACGCCCCGGATATATTTACACATCCTGTTGGTCTTAACTGAAGAACAACAGGTCAAACTGTTCCCGGAAAGCATCTGCTCCGATCCTGTCCCGGCTTGCATAGTACTGCTTAGCATCTTCGCCGGCAATATAACGTAGCTGGGTTTTGCCGTCGGTGGCTGCTTCATATACTGTCTCTGCAATGACCTCTGGCGGTGTTAATTGTTCAGGCTTCATTACCTCACCGAATGACTTATTAGCTTGATCAAGGATTGTCTGATACGCCGCTGTATTCAATGTACCATACACCATAGACCGGCCTACAAAATCAGTACGGATACCTCCGGGAAGTATATTCTTTATACCGATACCCAGCTTTGACAACTCAAAATGCAGGCTCTCTGCCAGACCTTCCAATCCCCATTTTGCCGCATGGTACAGCGCATTTAAAGGGAAGGTGATCATACCGCCAATAGAGGAAGTATTGATAAACAATCCGGCTCCTTTTTCACGGAAGTGAGGCATAAATGCTTTCGTTACCCTGATCACACCTAACAGATCTGTGTTGAGCACATTCGTGATCTGTTCGTCTGAGAGAGTTTCCAGGGGCCCGAAAAGTCCGTAGCCTGCGTTGTTAAACACTACATCAATACTGAATTGGCCGGTAACTTTGCGCACGCATTCTTCTATGCTGGCAGGGCTTGTTACATCCAGTGGTAATAAGGTAACGTTGTCAAGTTGAGACAGTTCTTTTTCTTCCTGCGGTTTACGCATGGTGGCTATTACGTTCCAGCCTTTGCTGTGAAAAAGTTTTGCTGTTGCTTTACCCAATCCTGATGATGCGCCTGTAATAAAAATTGTGTTAGACATTTTGTTTGTTTTTATTTACTCACAAAATTCGGATGGCGGGCGCGCAAGGAATTATACTTTTGGCGGTATGTCTTAACAATTTGGCGGATGGGGCAAATGGCGACATGATAAATTAAAGCCGATATGCTGATCGTTTGATATTCCCATTACAAAAGATCCTTGGATTTTGCTGATCTTTGGCTTTTTCTCTATGAACCAGGATAATACCATTGCACAACTCAGCAGACCATCAACCGCTGCCAAAAGTCGCCGCGTAGAGTCTATTGACCTACTTAGAGGCACTATTATGATCATTATGGCGCTTGACCATGTTCGCGACTATTTTCACGCGTATTCATATCTCAACGATCCGACGGACCTGCAACATACCAGCGTACCCATTTTTCTGACGCGATGGATCACGCATTTCTGTGCGCCCATTTTCATGCTCCTGGCCGGCGTGTCCGCCTGTCTTTATGGAGCAAAGAATGGCCGTAAGGCGCTTTCCGGTTTCCTCTTCACAAGGGGCCTCTGGCTGGTGATGGTAGAGTTAGTCCTTATTACGTTGTTCTGGACCTTCAATCCTCATTACCCCGCATTTATCCTCCAGGTGATCTGGGCATTCGGCATCAGTATGATGGTGCTCGCACTGTTGATCCATTTACCCAGAACGGTGCTGCTCGGCCTTGGAATTATTTTCGTAGCAGGACACAACGCACTCGATAATGTGCATGTTGAGGGCAACGGAGCGCCTGCAGTGATATGGTCGGTATTGCACCAGCCCAATTTTGCAGGATTCACATTTGGCCCCTTCCGTTTCATCCTGGGATATCCTGTTATTCCTTACATAGGTATCATCAGCTTAGGCTATTGCCTGGGTAGCCTGTACTCAAAGGAAACAGCTCCGGAAACCCGCAAAAAATTCCTGCGTAATATCGGCCTTGGCGCTATCGCTCTTTTTATTATCCTGCGCGGGATAAATGTATATGGTGATGCCGCACACTGGTCTGTGCAAAAAAACTTTGTGTTCACCGTGCTTTCATTTATCAACGTATCGAAGTATCCGCCTTCTTTACTGTACATCCTGATGACGCTGGGACCTGCTTTGCTGTTCCTGGCATATGCAGAGCAGCCATTGAACAAGCTTACTTCCAAAGTGACCATCTTCGGCCGGGTGCCTATGTTCTTTTACCTGTTGCATATCCCATTGATACATGGCCTGGGTATTGTTGCAGCCGAATTATCCGGACATTCCGCCGGAAGCATGGTCAACCTTACTACATGGGTAACTGCTAATCCGCAATTACAGGGATATGGATTTTCGCTGCCTGTTGTATACCTGGTATGGATAGCGGTGATGCTGATGCTTTACCCGTTAAGCCTTTGGTTCAGTAAGTATAAACAGGCGAATCAGGGAGAGAAAAAGTGGTTGAGTTATTTTTAAGCTATATATCAGGGATGAGACTGTTGACTGACAGTCTCATCCTGATATATAAATGGTTTCTGGCCGATTTAGTTAGCACTGGCACGATTATGTGGTGTTCTTTTGAAACACTTGCTTATGACAGAAAAACTATCCATCAACGGCCAGGACATATGGGTGGTAGTAGAGGCCCTGGAAACGCAACATGGGAACACCAATGTTATTCCCACGGAATATTTCATTGCATACTACAACCTACAGGAACCACCAATTGAAGCAAGTTCGCATGAACCAGGTAAAATGCCAGGCGAACTGTTCAAGGCGGAAGATGATAGTCCTAAACGTTTTCTATCACCGGTGGAAGCAATAGAGTATGCCGCAGAAAAACTGCCCGCATTGCTTCATTAACAGCTGTCAAGCGGGCCTCCGGTCATTTGCCAACGACCGCTTCTACAGATTCTATATTGCAGCTCAGGCCTAAGAAATTTTCAGGCATAAAGCGTCATGATTGGGCAGGTTGTCGGGCAGCTGAACAATAAGCCCTTCGCTCGTTCTTTCGACAGCCACCGGCCCATGGCCCAATAATGCGACGTGGGCTATTTCCGAAGGATGATAGCTACTACCGGCCGCCAGGGATTTCACACGGATTTTCCCGTCTGCAGGCGCCCCGAGGGCTATTGCATATAAGTCACCTCCTTTGGTGGTAAAGCGAATGTCTTCCGGTCCGAAGGGTTTTCCTTTCCCTTCATTAAATCCGGGACCGCTAAGTGGTGCACCAGACCCGATAGCAGGACCCTCACCGTATATTTTCCAGGGACGGGTGCCGAATATGGCTTCACTGTTCTGTTGCATCCAGGAAGCAATACCTTCCACCACCGCCAGCTCCTCGGCGTCAATGGAACCATCGCCACGAAGAGGCACGCTCAGTAAAAGGTTGCCGTTCTTGCTCACTACATCTGCGAGAGTGTGAATGACCGTTCTGGCAGACTTATATTTTTTCTCATCATAGACCCTGCGATCATAATGCCAGCTGCCAATACAGGTATCTGTTTGCCATACAAAAGGCTCAATACGGTTGCTTTGTCCGCGTTCAATGTCCCATACCATGCACTTGCGCTGCTCTTCATCTAGGATCTTTCCGTTGAGTACCGCCTGCAGCTTGCCATGCTTTTTGATACTGTTATTGTAGAGATGAGCTGCTATCCTTAGTCCGGCATCACTTACCGGCCATAGTGGCAATACGGTATCATCAAAATACACAAGGTCAGGATCATAACGATTGATCAGGTCGACCGTACGATTGAAAAATTTCTCACAATAGTCCCTGGTCGGCACACTTGCGCCTGCACCCCAGCTCCATTGCTTATGTATAGTGTTACTATCTTTTGCATTTTCGCTCAGGGGATGGTTTTGCGCATAGAGTTCCTGCGGGTCGTATCCATTCCACCATTTATTTTTTCCATCGGCTTTGGTGACCTTCCCGTCATAAGGAATGCCGGCCAATGGTCCCTTTTTGTCTGCCAGCTGAGCGGGTTCATACCAGGTCCATGCGTGTGCGGCGTGTACACTTACGCCGAAATGCATTCCTTGTTTCCTGGCAGCTTTCGCCCAGCCATCCATCAGGTCCTTTTTGGGTCCCATATTCAGGGAATTCCAGCGGTGGTATTTGCTGTTATAATTGTCGAAATTGTCATGGTGATTAGCAAGGGCAACAAAATATTGAGCGCCTGCCTTTTTATATAGCGACAGCAACTGATCAGGGTTCCAATTCTCAGCCTTCCACTCGTTTATGACATCCTTAAACCCAAATTTGGAAGGATGTCCATATTTCTGCACGTGGTAATTGTAATGATCACTTCCTTCTTCGTACATACCCCGGGCGTACCAGTCGCCATGTTCCGGCTGACATTGAGGCCCCCAGTGTGCCCAGATGCCGAATTTGGCATCCTGGTACCAGGCAGGTACCTGGTATTGTTTTAATGATTCCCATGAAGGTTGAAAAGGCCCTTTCTGAATGCGCTCCCCCAGGGGCAGATTTTCAAAAAGAGAAGCGGCATGACCATAGCGGGTAGCCAATAATGCAGGGACTATTCCAGCCATTCTGCCGATTGCAGTACGTCGTTTCATCTCGTGGTTTTTATGAAGGAAATAAAGATACTCATTACCCCCTGCCATGCCTTACGATATATCGATAAAAAGTTGCACTTTATCGATATTTAAACAATACATTTGTCACAACTACCCTTGTAAATGAACAGAGAACAGAAACATCCGGATTTCATTTTACTGAATGTCGGGCATGCTGTGCATAATGCTGACTGGAACTGGAAAAATGTATGTAGTCCTTTTACCCGGATACACCTGGTGGAAAACGGGGCGGCCAGGATAATCAGGGAGGGCAAAACCTACGAGCTGAAAAAAGATCACTTATATCTCACGCCTTCCTATGTTAACCATGGGTACGAATGTGAAGGTCATCTATCATTGTACTATCTCCACATCTATGAAGAAACTGACAATCAGCCCAGTATTTTTGACCTGGTTGATTTCCCTGTGGAGATAGCAGCAGATCCGCTAACGGTTCAGCTGATCAAACGTCTTGCGGGCATTAATCCTGACCGGGGGCTGAAATACTATGACCCTGTCTCCTACGACAATTCTTCTACGCTTATTAAAAATATCGCCCTTCAAAAGACCACACCTATGGCCTTTGAAATGGAAGCAGCCGGTATCATCAAGCAGGTCTTTTCCCGCTTTCTGGTCCACGCATCTGATAGAGACCTGGATATCGACGAGCGGATACTGAAGGCGCTGCAGTATATCCATAGGAACATAGACAAACCTGTTACTGTAGAGGAACTTACGGCGAACAGCTTCCTTTCGAAAGATCATTTTATCCGCCTGTTTAAAAAAAGCATGGGATGCACACCGGGACGATATATCAGTCAGAAGAAAATAGAGAAGGCGCAACGGGTAATGCTGTTAAAAAAAGATGTGTCCATCAAGGAGCTGGCATATAACTTAGGGTTTGAAAATATTTCTTACTTCAACCGCTTCTTTAAAAAGATGACAGGCGAGAATCCGGGGAGCTACAGGAAGAAACTGCGCATGCTGGGAGAAAGTGCGGAAGGGTGATAATTTAGTGCTGTACTGATAATTCGGCCATTTCCCGGGATCTTAGAGGGAACAAGGCATCTATTCCGGCAGAAGTGATAACTTTGCGCCCTAAATAAAGCCAACTTGGGAGACAATAGTGGAAGTAAGGTGTCTTATTTTTTGGAGGAATCGATAAAGCAGATAACATTACCTGAACGGTTTACCTTTCCATTCTATTACGAGCCACATCCTTTAACAAGAATAGCAGCCGCTGAGCTGCAACATTACCTGGAAACTCAAACTGACCTTGAGCACAACTTTGGACTGGATGCCAGCCAGGACGGAATGGCCATTGGCAAGATGTTCGGTGTGTTGGTAGTACGTTGTCCCGAAGGAAAGCTGGGCTATCTGTCGGCTTTCTCAGGTAAACTGGCAGGCTCAAATGACCATCCGAAATTTGTACCGCCTGTCTTCGACATGCTGGAGGAGAATAGCTTTTTTCTCAAAGAGGTGGGCATCATCAACAGCATTAATGCGCAAATCAAGGAACTATCTTCGGATGAAAGCTATCAGCGCTTAAGTCAGGACATTGAACAGCGTTCAGCCGAATCACTGCAGGAAATTGCAGCGTTGAAGAAACAATTGAAGAGCAATAAAGACAGCCGGAAGCAACTTCGTGAAGAACTGAGGAGCAATCTGGATGAACAGGCGTATGCTGTTGCGGAAGCGCAACTTGTTAAACAGAGCTTGTATGATAAGCATCAGCTTAAAGCGCTTACCGGCAAGTGGGAACAGCTGCTGGATGAAATGCGGACAAGATTGGCGCAATTTGAGGCTGATATCGAAGCCTTAAAAAACGAACGTAAGGAAAAGTCAGCTGCTTTGCAGCAACAGCTTTTTGATCAATATGTCTTTTTGAACAAAGACGGTAAAAGCAAGAGTTTACACGAAATTTTCAGCCTCACTCCTTTTGGTAAACCACCCTCCGCCGCAGGCGAATGTGCTATACCCAAACTCTTGCAATTTGCATTTGGGAATGGATATGAACCTATTGCCATGGGGGAATTCTGGTGGGGCGCTGCACCAAAATCTGAGATCAGACAACACAAGCAGTTTTATCCGGCGTGTACAGGTAAGTGCAAGCCTATTCTGGAACATATGCTGGAAGGAATGGCGGTAGATGAGAACCCGCTTTTATACGCCCCCAAAGAGAACAGCAGACTTGAAATCATTTATGAAGACGAGAGTTTTGTTGTAGTTAATAAGCCCTCCGGATTACGCTCTGTTCCGGGGGTGAATGTCCAGGATTCAGTCTATACCAGGTTAAAAGACCGACTGGGAGATACCGAGCCACTTATTATTCACCGGCTGGATATGGATACTTCGGGCTTGCTCGTGGTGGCTAAAACGCAGGAGGCACACAAGCATATTCAGCGACAATTTTTGAAACGTACCGTCAGCAAACGTTATACAGCGCTCCTATCTAAGGTGATTGAACAGTCTGAAGGCGAGATCGATCTTCCGCTAAGCGCTGATGTATTTAACCGGCCAAGACAGCTGGTGTGTTTTACAACGGGGAAGAAAAGCGTTACCAGGTGGAAAGTAGTTAAACGCTATGATTCAATGACCCGGGTTGATTTCTGGCCGCTTACGGGGAGAACGCATCAGTTGCGCATGCATTCGGCTCATGAACTTGGCTTGAATGCACCTATTGTAGGAGATGATCTGTATGGCACGGCGTCTGAAAGAATGTACCTTCATGCCGCTGATATTGAATTTATACATCCGATGAAGAAGGAAAAGGTTAGATTTGAGGCGGAGGTAGGGTTTTAGATACGCTATTTCAAACTGAATCAGCAGTGGTTTCTGATGAAATTACCTCGACACTTTCTGCAATGCGCATGCCAATAGCGCCGCCATAATTCTGTAGCACCAGCACAAATTAAGAGACAATATTTTAATGAATTGATCAATATGAGCTGTCAAATTGTCGAACGTATAATTAAAACTATAGGCCGCTGGCTGGCTGCTATGACCGAACCCAATATAATCAGGCGCAATTACATGATAGTTGCTGCTTAGCGCTTCCAATAGCGGTTGCCACATAAGGGAAGAGGATGGAAAGCCATGCAGAAAAAGTATTGCCGGCTTATCATTGCTACCACCTTCCCTAAAAAAAATGTGATATTTGCCAATATTAACGGTACCCCGCTTCCTTTGGGGCTAAGTTTGTGAATGAAGAAAGAAGGCCACATGCTTAAATCTATTTCAATATGCGCCCGTTACCCGGGTGGAAAATTTAAAAAGAGCATACTTTATGAGTAATACTTCGAACACCATTCCTTCCTTCGACTCATCGCGGCAAAGCGCTGTACGTTATGATGAATTTCTTGGCCCTATGTTCTTTGAGCCTTATGCCATAGAAGTGGCAGCACGCATTGACCCTTCCTCAGTTTCTCTTGCCCTGGAAATTGCCGCAGGAACGGGCCGTGTTACGCGCCATCTACGGGAACGACTTTCAGTTGCGGCCAGGCTGATTGCTTCAGATATCAGCGAAGATATGCTGGCTGTGGCTAAAGAGCAATTAAGCGATCTGGAAATTGACTGGCAAAATATAGATGCACAACAACTCCCTTTTAGCGACAATAGTATTGATCTCGTGGTGTGCTGCTTTGGGTACATGTTTGTTCCTGATAAGCCCAAAGCCCTTTCTGAGGCCTATCGTGTTTTAAAGCCCGGAGGCATGCTTTTATTTACCACCTGGGATAAGTTGGAAAATAATGGTGCATCTTATATTTCCCGATCAGTAGCAAAAAGATATTATGAAGGTGAATTGCCTGACTCATATAATCAGGCGACTTCGATGCATGATGAATCCAGCATAAGCGCATTACTGGAAGTTGCAGGCTTTTCCAAAACATCAATTGAAAAGGTACAAAAACATTCAGTTTGTGGCACTGCAAAGGAGGCGGCAGGCGGTCTTGTAGCGACGGGGTCCATTTTTGAAGAAATAAAAAAGCGTCATCCCACGTCAATGGACAAGATAATAATTACTGTGGAAAAGGAACTGTCTGAAAAATTTGGAGTAGCTCCTATGATCGCTCCGATAAGTGCAGTAATGTGCCAGGCGTGGAAGTAAAAAGATGCAATAGTAATAGTAACAGTAGCACTCACAATGCACTGGTTGACCTCCCTGGCAATCCGATTAACGAGGCGAAGCGCCTTGTTTGTTCCCACTGCGATATACGCCATAGCCGATGGCGCTGATTTCGTTGCCCTACTACATAATGCTGACCGGTTTTGAAACTTGTGTAAATGAACCTAATTTTGGGGTACCCAATACCTAACATGAAAAAATTTGCAGCCCTTCAAACCAAATACCTTGCGCAAGGCGTCAGGGAAGACAATATCGAATACGCCATCAGTGCAGTAAAAGATGGTAGCAAACGGGAACATATTCTCGAAAATCTTGTCGCCGACTATCGGGGCATGAACACCATTGAAGCCAACCGGATGCTGAATGAAATGTTTGCCGCCAACGGGGGCGAATTCAAAAAAGAAAATCGCGACGGTTACCTGTATGGCATAGCGCTGTTGCTGATAGGTCTTGTACCGGCTTTTTACATTTTCTGCTTATATACTTATCGCGGTGTACTAGACTACTCGTGGGAGGTATGGGCACTCGCCGTTTCCTGTTTCCTGGGTGGCATAAGCTGTATCGCTATGGCGATACTGGGCAAATACCGTGATTCCGACTAAACGGGGTAGTATACATTCGTAAAAGTGAAGACGTTTTTTATGTAAGCAGCAATTCCTTGACCGTATACCTCCCCGGCAAATTTTCCGCTTCCACAATGACTTTACCGCCTGCAGGCAGCGCTGTTGCTTTATAATGCCAATCAACGCCGTTCCAGCCTAAAACTGCCCGCCCGCTCTCCGTAACAACACCGTCAGCGTCTACTACCTTTACCTCTACTTCTGCTACGCGGAATTCATTTTTCGCAGTCACTACCACCTCATCCTTTTCTAATCTGATACTTTGGATCTCAGGACTGCGGTAAGCATCCTTGACTGCCATATTATAGGCATTTTGTCCTGGCCCTGCCAGCGACGCATAGTAGGCTTTCACCTCCGGATCGGCCATCATTCGCTGCGCTCGTGCCGAAGCAATGGTCATCCTCTCCCTTGCTTCTAACTGCTTTTGGGTAGGCTTTTTCCTTGAAGGGCCGCGTTTCGTCGCCATAATGATCTGCCCGTTCCGTTCGTAGATCGTGAGTTGTTTGCCGAGGGTACCCCGTACAAATTGCAGGAGGATATTGTCTTTAACAATGGCCATAAAAAGGTTTTTTGAGGTTATTAATTACAAGGTTACTGTTTCGCTTCTCTAAGGTACCGATAAACTATCATAATTGGTGCTGAAATAGTAATTAAAGGTCACTTCAATATCGAATAGATATATAGATACCCTCTTGATATCCTTTTATTACCCTTTTGGAGACCTTTCAGTAAGCATATCGCGAACCGATAGCGTACTTCCCGAGCCGGAGGGATTAACTAACCTGGGTGGTCTTATCATTTGATGTGTGTGGGATTGCCAGATTGCCAGAACCATTCGGTTCAGGATTGCGATGCGAGGGGTGTTTTACGACTGTGGGACATATAAATGAGGTATTTGTCACGTTTTTTGGTGGATGGAGCAATATTTGATGTAGAGAACAAAAACGTAGCATATGCCATGGTACAACGGTGATTACCCGCCATCATATAAAAACCAGCCGGTGAAGGTGCGCAACAAAGCTGTGGAGATAGCCAATGCACTTCTGGCAGAGGGCATGCCGGAAGGTGTTGCAATTGCTGCAGGACTTAAACGCGCCCGTGAAGCCTTCACTCCTAAAAGCCGCAACCAGGCGCCGAAAAACACTTCTTCTAAAGAAAGTACCAGCGGGAAGAAACGGTGAAAACGCAACATATAAATTTACAGTTCAGTTCTAAGGACGGCTCCTCTGCTGGCATTAGTGACCAGAGCGCTGTATTGAGCCAGCCACCTCGACTGTAATGCCTTTTTAGGTGGTGTAAATGAGGCTTTCCTGTACGCAATTTCTTCTTCACTTAAATTGACGGATAGAATATATTGATCCACATCTATATGAATTTCATCCCCGTCTTTAAGCAATCCTATCATACCACCTTCTGCAGCTTCGGGAGAAACATGACCTATTGATGCGCCTCTCGTTGCACCGCTGAATCTTCCATCAGTAATAAGTGCTACAGAGTTTCCGAGCCCCATACCCATTATCAGACTCGTAGGTGTCAGCATTTCCTGCATACCAGGACCACCCTTTGGTCCTTCATACCTTATCACTACCACATCGCCGGCCTTCACCTTCCCACTTAGAATACCCTCAATTGCTTCCGCCTGACCGTCAAAACACACAGCTTTACCAGTAAATGCCCTCTCTCCGGTAATGCCTGCCGTTTTAACTACAGCCCCCTGCTCAGCCAGATTTCCATACAGAATAGCCAGGCCGCCTACTTTGCTATATGGGTTGTCGATAGGATGAATGATATTTTCATCTATGATCTTAGCTTCTGCAATTTTCTCAAATAAAGTCTCTCCACTTATAGTCAAATTGTCTATCAAAACCTTATTCCCCCTTTTGGTTATTTCTTTCATTACGGCATTCACACCTCCGGCCTTATTTATATCTTCCATATGAACCGTGCTCAAACTTGGAGAAATCTTAGCTATATGAGAAACATTCTTACTGATATGGTTAATGTCCTTTAACTGGAAATTTACATCTGCTTCATTAGCTATGGCCAGCATATGCAGTACTGTATTAGTACTTCCGCCCATTGCCATGTCAACAGCAAATGCATTTTTCACCGCATTTTCATTTAGGATGTTCTTCAATTTAAATAGCTCGCGCAAAGCCTCGTCCTTTGCAATCTCACAAATTCTTCGTGCAGCCTTTCTATAAAGTTCCTCTCGTTCCCTGGTTTGCGCCAAAATAGTACCATTGCCTGCCAGGGCGATACCCATTGCCTCCATCAAAGTATTCATTGAGTTGGCAGTGAACATGCCGGAACAGCTGCCTCCACTCGGGCAGGCGTTACATTCAATGTCAAAGAGCTCTTCATCACTTATTTTTTTCGCTTCGTGTTCACCAACTGCTTCAAAAACAGACGCCAGGTCGATAGGTGTGCCATCCTTTTTATAACCTTTGGCCATTGGACCACCGCTTACAAAGATCGTTGGAACATTTACCCTAAGTGCGCCCATGATCATTCCCGGTACGATCTTGTCACAATTTGGAATAGCGATCATGGCATCTAATTTATGCGCATTCATTACGCTTTCGACTGAACTGGCAATTAATTCTCTACTGGGTAGCGAATAAAGCATACCGTCGTGTCCCATGGCAATACCATCATCCACTCCAATTGTATTAAATTCAAATGGTACGCATCCATTTGCCCGGATTTCATCCTTTATAATTTCAGCCACTTTGTTGAGAAAAAAGTGTCCAGGGATAATTTCGATGAATGAATTGGCCACTCCAATGAATGGCTTTCCAAAATCCTGGTCTTTTAGCCCCGTAGCACGCAATAATGATCTGTGGGGCGTCCGTTGATACCCTTTTTTTACTTCGTCACTTCTCATATCAATATATTTATAGCAATTACATTTGTGCCTTCAGTCTGCTGAGCGTTTCAGGTGATATATTTAGATAAGCAGCAAGGTTGGCATTAGATAACCGTTGAATAAGTTCGGGATTGCTTTTGAGTAAATTTTTGTACCTCTCGGCTGCGCTCTGAGTCAGGAGACCACTAAGTTTCGATGTTATGACAGTCAGCCCATACTCAAGAATATATATATACATCTTGTCCCAGGCAGGGAATTTTTCCCTCAACTTTACAAAATCATGATAAGATATTACCAGCAACTCTGAGGTCTCGACTGCCTGAATATATTCGGAAGCAGGTTGCCTGGAAATAAAACTTACAATGGATGTCAGGAACGTTTGTTCAAATGCCATAAACCTGGTAGAAACGTTATTATCATCGTTGCTATAAAAAAGGCGCAAACAGCCTTTCAAAATGAAAAACATTTTATCGGCGACAACTCCCTCCCTTAGTAACAATTCATTCTTTTTTGCAGTGAATGGTTTGAAAAACGAAAGAACTTCGGAAAGTTGTTCTCCGCTGAGCATTGTTTTCGACTGTATCAATTCTGCGAGCACGGCTGTCATTCGGTCTTATTTGAAGACCAAAGGTGTGACATTTCTCTTTAGAATTCCTTGATCTTCGTCAAAATCGAAATTTCAAAAGGTCGCTTTTGACCTAAACGTCATCAGAGCCAGTAAGAAATAGAAAAATCTCCATATCCACTGGCAGAAAAGTAAATGCCAAAACTCATGATTGTAAGCCCATCTGATCAATTATTGCCGATTATCATCGTCTTTGCGGTTATGAGACCTGGACTGTGTTTTTCAGGACAGCCACTGACAAATGCAAAAGTTGTTCTGGAAACACGGGAAGATGAAACCGTTAAAGGCAGAATTACGCCCTGCTGCATTAGGGACGCATTTGATTGAAAACAGATAGCAGATTTATCGGTGTGAAGATCTTCAATTAAAAAGTTCGATAGTTGTCCAGGCACCCGCATAATTATAAACCCGCTCCGGCAGCGGGTTTATAGTTCGGAATAATTTTATCCCCAAAGATGCTGAAGGATGATCGGATTAATTTAAATTCCTGAATTCGTTAGGAGTTATGCCGGTTTTATTCTTAAACAGCTTATTGAAAGATTGCGGATATTCAAATCCCAACTCATACGCGATCTCTGCAACCGATAGCCTGGTTTGCATCAATTTGTTTTTTGCCAGTTCTATCACACGGTTATGAATATGCTGCTGTGTGGTCATGCCTGTCAGGCTTTTCAATAGATCACTTAGGTATTGTGCAGATACAAATAGTTTTTCAGAAAAATATTGTACTTCCGGCAATCCTTTATGCAGACTTTTCCCGCCTTCAAAATACTCATTCAGTAGATCTTCAAATTTCGATAGCACATCGTTATTGACTTTCTTACGCGTGATAAACTGGCGGTTGTAAAACCGGTTGCAATAGTTCAACAGCAGATCTATGTGCGATACGATTACGTCCTGGCTGAATGTATCTATATTGCTTTGATACTCCTGCTTTATATCCTCCCATATCTTCTCTATTGTCTGTTCTTCTTTTACCGATAAATGCAGTGCTTCGGTTATAGCATAGGAAAAGAAACCATACTCCTTAATTCTACTAAAAAGCGGGTATGACCGTAACAGGTCGGGATGAAAAATCAACCAGTCGCCCATAGCGCCATCATCTTCAGAAATTTCGGTAGCAATTACCTGGCCGGGTGCATAAAAGCTAAGTACGCCGGCATCATGGTCATAATTCGTCTGGCCATATTTTACCTTCCCCTTAAAATGCTTCTTGATGCAAATAGAGTAGAAATTATACACAACCGGTTTGGCATTCAATGCTTCAAAATTGTTACGTTTTATCAACCCATTCACACTTATCAACGGGTGCTCCGGCTCGGGCAGGCCGAGTATTTTATGTAACTGAGGAATTGAGCTGATTACTTGCACATCATTCTTTGCTTTTCCATTCATCTCGGTTTGTTTGTAATTGACATAAAACTACAAAGGTGACAATGCTTAAAGTTATCCAAATCAAATTTTCTTGCATCCACCCCGCCAGCCTCATGTGGCAAATAGTTTTGCTGTTGCCTTGCCAAGTCCGGATGATGCGCCGGTAATAAATATCGTTTTCATTTCTGATACTGTTCAAATTGTTGTAAAGAAAATGGTCTTGTGTCCCTTAATGTTCTTTCGGAACAAACAGGCTATTGGTGAAAGCATGGTAATCCTGCTCCGAAGTGCCGCGCCGTGCATCCAGAATTGGCTGAATGTCGTTAGTGGGCATGTAGCGAAGCCTGTCTGATTCGTCAACGGCTGCTTCAAAAATCGTTGCTACCACTTTTTCAACGGCGTCTTCATCGGCGGCATCTTGCATACCACCATACAATGCTGAGATCCGGTTGAGGAAGGGGAAGTAATCTTCGATGAGTTGCATATTTCCGCTTTCCCCTCCTACACGAGCCTGGAAGCCTGTTTTCAGAGCTCCGCCGGGTTCGATAACCTTTACTTTGATGCCCAGTGAAGCCAGTTCATAACGGAGGCCTTCAGAAAAGCCTTCCAATGCAAACTTTGATGCGCTGTAGATCGATGCCATGGGAAAGCCAATAGCGCCCGCACCAGAACTTATATTGATGATCGTACCCGCATGGTTGGCGCGGAAGTGTGGCAGAATAGCGCGGGTAACATCCATGGCACCGAATACATTTACGTCAAACTGCTGCTGTATCGCTTCACGTGATACGCCTTCGAAAATTCCGAATAAGCCATAACCCGCATTATTGACGATCACATCAATGCGTCCGAAACGCTCAATACCAGCTGCAATTGCGGCGTCAATTGTTTCTGCAACGTGTACGTCCAGTTTGGTGATAAACACATTGCTCATATGACCAAGATCGCCTGCTTTGCCGGCATCTCTCATGGTAGCAATAACATTCCAGCCTTTTTCGGCAAAATAACGGGCAGCGGCGGCCCCAAAACCGGAGGATGTTCCGGTAATTAATACTGTTTGTTTCATTTTTTTGTTGATTTTTATTCAGTGTTATGGTAAAAAGGAGGCGTTGTTAATGCCTGTTCATCCGAAATGGTTACCGATGATGACAACAGATGCACCTTGTGCCGCCAGGGCTTTGGCGGTAGCGTAACCAATGTCACTGCTGCCGCCAGTTATTACTGATGTTTTGTTTTTGAAATTTTGTTCCACGTCATGTTTGTTTTGATGATGTAAAATTCCAAAATGAGCAGCGGAAGGCTGTGTCCAAAACAAGTATTGTTGTATCCAAAAAATGTAGGATCTTCTGACGCTTAAAAAATCAGCAGTATAGTTAATTATTGCTTTGAATTGATACGGTATAAGCCATTGTGGTCATTGATAGATTAGTCATACTTCATATTATGCCTTTTAACGGCGTATGAATCCTCATTATAAAGATCGATAAGTGTCCCGTCACCCCGATAAAAGCGCTGACCAAGCCGTAGACAGTTATCTACGGCTTTCTTTTTTCTGCATGTTACCGCTTCAATGAAATGGAATTTTACTGATATTTTTAAGCAAATGGACTAAGGGCACGTTTCCAGATATCAATGGCAGCTGCCATTTCTCTCTCATCTAGCGAACTGTAGCCTATGCGTATAAAGTCGTGGGGTTGCGATACATTTGGCTGGAAAAAGTAATTACTGCCGTCGCTAAGCTTTAATCCCAACTTTCCCGCATTCCTGGCAACTGCGCCGGCACTTATACCTTGCCGGTACATTGCCCAGATGGCCAGGCCACCGTTCGGCTGATCAAATGTTAAGTATTCTCTTAAATGCTCTGAGAGCAACCGGCAGGTGTTTTCCAGCCTGGCCTGATATACTCTATATGACTTCTTTATATGCCGGGAAATATCACCGGTACGCAGGAGTTCTGCAGTCGCTTCCTCCAGCAGCTGTGTATCCACCTGGCCATTCCAGGTAAAGTCCATTTTGTATCCCAGACTTACAAGGCGGGAAGGGCCGAAATTCTGGATATTCCAAACAGGCGAACCTGCTGTAATGTTTGGATTGTTATTTCTTTCGCCACCACCATGCAGAAAAATTATCAAAGGGTATTTCCTTGTATTTCCCGGTACGTCGTGACCTGCCGGTTTGTATTCAAGAAAGGGGATTGAATCGCCGTTGCTCGCCGGTAATCCGCTTGGCAACATTTTGTGCATTAAGATAAGTGGGGAAACATAACAGAAAGAGGAAATAGACCATGTATTGGCCGATTAGCGGGGTAAATTTTTTCATGGAATAAGTGTTTAATGTAAAGGAATTAATTACGCTCGTGATGTATTAGGATATTTTGGTGTTAAAATGAGTGATACAGAAAAGACTATAGAAGGTGTAAGTGTTTGTGGGTCTTTACTAAAATGGGATTAACTACATTACTTGTTCCAAGCTTAGGGTGTCTCGTTTTTTGCCAAGAGAAAGTTACGATTATTAAATCAAAAGATAATGAAAATCTACTACTCAAAGTGTAAAAAACATTCCGTTTTTATGTTACAAATATTAACAGTTTTTAAAACCGCGCCCGTATACTAGAATAATTATCTGCCCGGGCAAAATTATCGTGAATAATTACGTTTACATTACTGCCCCCTTTATCACGGTAAAACCCGTTCCGGAGCCAGATCTTGCTGGTATACCACGAGCCATGCATTACCGGGCTACCGATGATAAGGGAATCATTATCGAACCATTGCATGGTGGGGATAGAATCTACTGACAATACCTTCGAAAACTCCGCCTGCCCCTGCAGCCGGTGCCATACCTCTACTATCCCCTGCCAGTCTGGCCTGAACTTTACGTGTACAATAAAGTCGTTCCATAAGCCTTTGCTAAGTGTATTACGCAAAATGTGATACTGCTTGTACATAAAATTCAACTTGCCGGAAGTGTTAACCGTTACATGCCCCGTCCAGATGTTTACACCAATGGTATCATTGTGTGCATTAAAGGAAATTGGCGGGTTAATATAGTTATTGTGATGAAACTGCATAAACACGCCGAAGTTTTTAGGATTGGTCCAGGTGGTGGGGAAATAAGTTGACCAGCCATAATAATATTCATCGCCAACGGTCTCCAGCGTGTAGTTATTCTTCCCTTCCAGGCTCATATCTGCCTCACAGCGTTCTCCGCTGATGCCGGCTATGGTATCATTGGGCCGCACAATGAAGCGTGCAGCATACGTGCCCTGCCGTACCGGTACCACCGAGGATATACCCACATAAAACTGCGCAGGATCAGCGGTAATGATACCACGCCACTGGCTGGCATCGCCGGTTTCCCAGTCCGCAATTACCGGAACAGGCGACGTGAGCGCGGAGGCAAGCTGGTCACGCAGTTCCAGCTCACTGTTTTGAAGAGATTTTTTACATGAAAGAACAACAGTAACCAATACTGCTATTTTTACTATTGGAGATATGCTTTTCATAGCCATGGATTTTTGTATTAGCAAAATGCAGGAACTCAACAATCAATGAACGACAATAGCCTTTCGATGACATGCACTACAAAGTTGGCATGTTTGGCAGCCGCGATCATTAGGAGATGAGGAATTAATTACGCTCCACCATGACGCGACCGGAGAAAAAATGGGCATGACCAAACGAAGTACATTAACGACCGGAAGAGACAATTGTCGAACCAGATAGCTGATATAGAACAAAGGTTAAACTATTTGCAGGAGCTGCTGGCAACGCAAAAAGTGGAGCCCGAAGACTATCGGAGAATGAAAGCTGAATGCACCGGAAAGATAGACAGGCTCTTAGTAAAGATGGCGGAACCCAACCAGAATTATTTAGATATAGAAGGGCTGCTCAGGACAGGAATTGCTACTTTACTTAACCTGGAAAAAATGTATCTGGAGGGTGACATCATAAAAAAAAGGGAGATAATTGGTTCGATCTACCCCGAAAAATTGACGTTTGACGGTTTCAATTATCAAACGCTCGACTCAATGAGGCTGTTTCACTGATATACAGTCTGGATGTAGGGTTCAATTAACAGAAAACAGGACAAGAGGAAAAAATCCGTCTTGTCCTGTCTGGTGACCCCGTCTGGATTCAAACCAGAAACCTTCTGATCCGTAGTCAGATGCTCTATTCAGTTGAGCTACGGAGCCATTCCCGCGATTGGGATTGCAAATGTAGACAAAAAATTAAAACAACCAAAAAAGATTTTCAACCTTTTCGAAGGTGATGGAATGTCCCGGTGTCGGGACAATACAAACATGCTGTCCGTCTAAGGTGTGGCTGCGGATCAAGTTGAAAACTTGTGGGGAAGGTTAAAAAGTTGTTGTTTTGCAACTCATTAAGAAACATCAGTTTTGGATCAGACCTACCGACAGCTAATAGAATTTATGCTTCCAAAGGGACTTTTGGAGTATTTTGACCTTATCAAAACCACGCAATCGCCTAATGGGCTTCATATTTACCTGGAAGAAATAAATCAGATTCCAATCGAGTATAGCGATAGGAAACTGCATTCAAAAGGCTTTCTGCCAGAAGTTCGGGTACAGGATTTTCCAATCAGAGAAAACAAAGTCACCCTGGTGATCAAACGCCGCCGCTGGGAAGACGTTAATACCGGCGATATTATTACCAGAGACTGGAATGTCGTTAGTGACGGAGCTCGTATTACCAAAGAGTTCGGTCTTTTTTTAAAAGAAACTTTTGGACAATAATCCCATTAGTCCAGTACAATTAGGCCATTTCTTTCAGATAGACGGCAAACAATTACAGCAACAATACAAACATCATTTAAGTGATTTTACCAGCTGGGAGCAGAAAGAGCATGCTGCAGAGTGGATGTTGTTTAAGCACAACATCGGTCCACATCTGAGTATTGACGAAACTGCATTTTCCAGTGGAGAATTGTATACGATTGTGACCAATAAAGCTTCTAAAGGTCGCAAAGGCTCGCTAGTAGCTATGATCAAAGGTACTCAGTCTGACCAGCTGATTGACATACTGAAGAAGATCCCGAAACGATTACGTATGAAAGTAGAGGAAGTGACGGTTGATATGGCCAGCAGTCTGAATCGCGTTATTGATAAATGTTTTCCCAGGGCCTCCAAAGTAATAGACCGTTTTCATGTTCAGCAGCTAGCCTTTGATGGCGTACAGGAAGTTCGGATAAAGTACCGCTGGGAAGCCATGGAAGAGGAAAACCAGGCAATAGAAGAGGCTAGAAAGAGAAAAGTTGCTTTTCATCCGCAAGTGCTGGTCAATGGAGATACTGTAAAGCAATTATTAGCCCGTAGCCGTTACCTATTGTTTAAGCATCCACGTTTATGGACGCGGGATCAACAGCAGCGGGCAGAACTACTTTTTACACGTTACCCAGTGATTCAAAAAGCATATCAGCTATCTCTGAGGTTAGGTGAAGTATTCCGGCTCTGCAAGAGCCGGCAGGAGGCTTTTAAAAAGCTCGCTCTCTGGCATGCTGACGTAGAATCATCAGGGCTCGCCTCGTTTAAAACCCTTGATAAAACTATTCAGCAGCACTATCTGGGCATTCTGAATTTCTTTGATAACCGAAGCACCAATGCAGCTGCAGAATCCTTCAATGCTAAGATTAAAGCCTTTAGAAATGCACTAAGGGGAGTCAGAGATGTAGAGTTTTTCCTTTATAGACTAGCCAAAATCTATGCTTAGAATCAAAATCCCCCAAGTTTTCAACTTGATCCTCTTCCACAAGTTCTTAATTGATCATTGAAAATGCATTGCAAAGAGCCTCCTGATAAGAAACATCACATCATAAAAAAAGGTTCCAGATACTATCTGAAACCTTCTCTCTGTGACCTCGTCTGGATTCAAACCAGAAACCTTCTGATCCGTAGTCAGATGCTCTATTCAGTTGAGCTACGAAGCCATTCCCGTGATTGGGATTGCAAAGGTAGGAATAAATTTGTAATCGCCAAATATTTTAAATATTTTTTTTGTTTGATTCATAAGCAGCGGGTTACGTACATTTACCAGCCGCTTTATGGGCGGGCATCTGTTAAGAAAACAAGCTGAAGGTGAAAATACAACTCTGGAGTATCGGAAAGGAAAATGACCCTTATATAAAGGACGGCATCGCTGTTTTTCAAAAGCGATTGCAGCACTATGTCGACTTTGAACTGAAACTGATCCCCACTGTAAAACAGGCCGCCAGCCTCTCTGTTCCTGAGTTAAAAAAACAGGAAGGGAAAATGATACTGGACATGTTGCAGCCCCAGGATTATCTTGTGGCCCTCGATGAATATGGTAAAATGCAGACAACGCTGCAACTGGCAGATTTTCTGCAACAACGGGCGAATGCAGCCACCAGGCAGGTCATTTTTCTCATTGGTGGCGCCTTCGGACTGGATGCCAGCGTGCTGGAAAGAGCGCAGCTCAGACTATCCCTCTCCCCTCTTACCTTCCCTCATCAGCTGGTCAGACTTATCATGACCGAACAACTTTACCGGGCGTATACAGTATTGAACAGGGAGAAATATCATCATCAGTAAAAAATCAGTATAATTACATTCTCATCAATTAAATCAATCGACTGGCATGGACATGACAATCAGCATAGCGATTATAATTCTCACCTGCATCATTTCTATCACTTCATTTAATAGTGAAAAGCGGATGGATGATCTGAGCATGTGGCCGTATCTGGTAAAAGAAAAAAAGCAATATTACCGGTTCATCACATCCGGGTTTGTACATGCCGATTTTATGCATCTCGGCTTCAATATGTTCACCCTCTTTTTCTTCGGAAGGTTCATTGAAGAGATGTTTCTCCTGATATTTAAAGGAAAAATATACTACCTGCTATTTTATGTGCTGGCCCTTGTTCTCTCCGATATTCCCACTTATTTCAAGCATAAGAACAATTATGGCTACAGGACTATCGGCGCATCAGGTGCTGTTTCCGCAGTAGTATTCGCCGCTATTCTTTTCCAGCCCTGGGCTAAGATCTACGTGTTCTTCATTCCTATGCCTGCAATACTTTACGGTATAGTATATCTCGGCTATACGATTTATATGTCCCGGCGCAGTGGTCCCGGCGGCATTAATCATGATGCCCATCTGTGGGGCGCTGTATTTGGCCTTCTTTTCCCACTGATATTTGAACCGAGGATCGGTTTAATCTTTCTGGATCAGCTGATGCACGGTTACAGGTAACAGCTTCATCTTTTTCCGGTTTGTTTTTTGCCAGATGTACAATGGACAATTTGTGCCGACAAAACAAAACAAGCCACACGCATGAAGCTAGACACAGCTAAGCTCTTACAGAAAAGGAAAAAGCAGATTCTCGAATTGTGGATGAAGAATCAATTAGTGGATTTTTCTCTACGCGAGGACCTCATGTCTAACGAGGAGCTGATGGTACAGTCAGAAGAACTCGTAAATGTTCTATTACAAAGTTTAACCGGTGATAACCTGGAGGATGTGCAATCTGCATCCTTCGAGCCCTTGTATGAAGTACTGGAAACTATCTCCCGCTCCAGGGCCAAAATGGGTTATTCCCCCAGAGAAACCGGCACATTTGTCTTTAGTCTGAAAGAGGCCCTCCTCACCCTTCTCCAGCAGGAGATCAAAAACGATCCTGTTCAGTTGCTGGAAGAAAGCATGAAAGTAAGTAAACTGATCGATAGCCTTGGTATTGTTACATTCGAAACATTCATCAAAGGAAGAGAAGAGGTTATCCTCCGGCAGACAGATGAAATAGCGGAGATCTCCACCCCTGTGATCCGTGTATGGGATGGCATTGTGGCCATGCCTATCATCGGTACATTGGACAGTGCCCGTACACAGGTAGTGATGGAAAACCTGCTACAGGAAATTGTTGCCACATCCAGCAGCATCGCTATCCTGGACATTTCAGGCGTACCTGCTGTAGACTCTCTCGTTGCACAACACCTCATAAAAACAGTAAGCGCTACCCGTCTGATGGGTGCTGAATGTGTCATCAGCGGTATCCGCCCCGAAATAGCTCAGACAGTAGTTCACCTTGGTATCGACCTTTCCGGGATTGTTACGAAAGCGACCCTTGCCAGCGCATTAAGGTATGCATTTTCACTGATGCAACTGGAAGTCAGGAAACCAATTGTAAAAGCAAAAGCAGGCATTGATGGATAAGATACCGATCCTTAAAATTGGGCATTTTCTCATGGTGGCTATCCAGGTGGATCTGTATGACCGCCTTGCGCTCAGCCTGGAATCAGACCTGGTACAGGCAGTAAGTAAAACGGGCGCAAGAGGTGTATTGATAGATATTTCCTCCGTTTCCATCGTTGACTCATTTATGGGCCGGATATTGGGGAATATTGCCGGAATGAGCAAGATACTGGATGCAGAAACAGTGATAGTTGGCATGCAGCCTGCTGTAGCTATTACACTGGTAGAACTGGGTCTGCCCCTGAAAGGTGTGCAGACAGCACTGAATGTCGAAAAAGGAATGGAGCTCCTCCAGAAAAAAATACAGATCACAGAAGTAGAAGAAGAAGCCATAGACGATGATAGTACTCTCCAGTGACAACATGCGTATAGGAAAAGAACTGGATATGGTGGTCTTCAGGAACAGATTGAAAGAGTTTGCTGTCAAAATAGGCATGAGCCTTGTCAATCAGACAAAACTGATCACTGCTGCCAGTGAGCTTTCCAGGAATATGCTCCGTTACGCCGGAGGGGGTGCAGTCCTCATTGAAATAGTAAATGGCCAGCGACAGAATGGATTGCGCGTCACCTTTTCAGATACTGGTCCGGGTATACCCGACATTGATAAGGCCATGAAAGATGGCTTTTCTACGGGCAAAAGCCTGGGACTGGGATTGCCGGGAGCGAGACGCCTGGTGAACGATTTTGAGATTAAAAGCACGGTGGGCAAAGGAACTACCATCACAATCACTAAATGGAAGAATGGGTAACCGGACGGCATATCAGTTTTAATGTAGATGACAGAAGTTATCTGGCCATTCTCAAACGTGAAGTGCACCGTCTTTCTATACAATGCGGACTGACAGAAAAGAAAATAGCCGAGATCGATATCGTCGTAGCTGAAATCGGATCCAATATCATCAAACACGCAGGACACGGTGAGGTACTTGTCATGCTCACCGATACTCCCCAACCAGCTATTGAGATCATCGCCATAGACAGCGGACCCGGTATTACCGATCTGGCCAGAATGATGCAGGACGGCATATCAACAGCCAGAACGCTCGGCCACGGACTCGGAGCGGTAAAACGCCTGTCTGATTTTCTGCAGATCTATTCTGTAAAAGGCTGGGGCACGATACTGGTATCGCGGTTCTTTATCAAACCGGCAGACCAGTATACGCCAAAACCCGGAGCTGAGATCAGGACTTTGCTGGTATCAAAACCCGGCGAGAGAGTATGCGGCGATGACTATTACGTTCGCTCCGACAGGGCCGGTGTAAGGGTTTTCCTCGGAGACGGCCTGGGGCATGGCATAGAAGCGAACAAAGCTGTTGCTGCTGCTGTCAATTCCTTCCGTTACTGTATGCTCTCCGACCTGAGCGAAGTATTGCGGCAAATGCATGATGATGTAAAACGCACACGCGGCCTGGTAGGCACTATAGCGGTTTTCAGCAACAAGACCCATACATGGAAGATCTGTGGCGTGGGAAATATACATACACGTATGCTGACAGCTGCTACCTCGAGGACTCATCTTCCATACAACGGGATCATCGGGCATAATATGCCGCGCACGATGAATGAACAGGAAGTATCACATGAACCGGGGAAAGAACAGATACTCATTTTATGCTCTGACGGTATAAGGACCCGCTGGGACATGATGAAGTATCCCGCCATTTTCAGGTACGATATGTCTGTATTGGCGGCTGCCATCTATAAGGACAACGCGCGCAAAACAGATGATATGTCGGTAGTAATTGTTAAAGTAAAATAGCCGCAATGCAGGAAATAACCCGGATCACGCTGGAAACTGATATGGACCTGGTACTGGTACACAAACGTATCATGAAACTGGGAGAGCTGGCCGGACTATCCCTCGCAGTACAGACCACCTTCGCAACCGCCGTGTCTGAGGTGTCGAGACATGTCATAGAATATGGACATAATGCCGTTCTTATACTGGCTGTCAGAACCGATATAAAGGAACCCGAACAGTATCTCATTGCAAAAGTGCTGGACGGAAATCTGAACCTTACTGAGAAGATCAACGAGAACCTGGTATATGCCAGGAGGCTCGTTGATCGCTTCTCACTCGAACGTGGAGACAAGGGAATTGAAATTATGCTGGAATACAGGATCCCCGGCGTACAGAAGATCACCAGCGCCAGGATCCGGCAATGGATATCTTCTTTCAGTGTGGAACTGCCGGTGTCTCCCTACGATGAAATAAAACGTAAGAACAAACAGTTACAGGAACTTGCTGAAAAGCTGAAGGAGAGTGAAACGCAGTACAGGGAAGTGACCGACGCCCTGCCGTTGATGATATTCAGTATCAATCATGAAGGTCAGGTCATCTACGCCAACAGCTGGTTGAAATCGTTTACGGGTTATGATATCCACGAACTGAACGAAAGCAGATGGCGACCGGTGATCCGCGAGGAGCTTTTCACAGAGGTCTGGGAAAACTGGTGTCACCACCGGACGACAAACAAGCCGCTGAAGAGGGAAATAGAGCTGAAAAATCATACTACGCAGGAATATATCTGGCATCTGCTGTCTCTTGCGCCCATGATCAATGAAAATGAGGAAACGATTTACTGGACAGGCTCCCTGGTAGACATCCATGCACAAAAGGTCATGGAACAGACGTTGAGGGACAACAAAGAGCTGCAGGAAACAAAGCTGCTGCTGGAAGAAAAGATCGGAGAACTGAACCGCAGCAACGAGGAACTGGAGCAGTTTGCCTATGCGGCGTCGCACGACTTACAGGAGCCATTGCGGAAGATCGTTTATTACAGCGACTATCTGAGCAGGTATTACGCGGAACTGATAGACAACCGTGGTAGACTCTTCCTGGGTAATATGATAAGCGCCAGTCAACGGATGACGCAGTTGATCCATGATCTGCTGAACTTTTCGAGGATCTACAGGGAGAACCTTCATCTCGTTCAGACAGATATGAATGTACTTGTTGCAGAAGCCATGAACGACCTGGATGTAGCAATAAAAGCAAAAAGCGCACACATAGAAGTAGCGCCATTGCCGGTGATGCCCGTGTATCCGATGCAGATGCGCCAGTTGTTCCACAACATCCTGTCCAATGCGCTCAAGTTCGCCGACGAACAGCGGCCACCGGAAGTGAAGGTATATGCAACGATGGGAGAAAAACAGATACAATTGACCTTTGAAGATAACGGGGTGGGATTTGATGAGAAATACCTGGATAAAATGTTCAGCTTATTCCAACGGTTACACTCGCGCGAAAAATACGCAGGTACTGGTATAGGGCTCGCCATGTGTAAAAAGATCGCCGATCTGCATAATGGGTCCATTACCGCCAGCAGTATACCAGGACGAGGAGCGAAGTTTATTCTGACCTTACCATTAGTGGCATAAGAAGAACATTAGTTTTTAATTGTAAAGAAAGAATTTATCAGTTATGGAGAATATTGTGAAGATATTATTGGCAGACGATGACCTGGAGGACCGGTTCATTATGCAGGATGCCTTTAATGCGATCAATCTGCCGGAGGTGCCCCTCCTGGTGGAAGATGGGGAAAAAGTACTGGAATATCTTGCTAACACACATGCAAGTGCAGGCGTTATGCCTTCTCTTGTAGTACTTGACCTGAATATGCCACGGCTCAGTGGTACGCAGACATTACGGGAGTTGAAAAACCTGGATGCCTACAAGGACATTCCGGTGATCATCTTTTCTTCTTCCTTAAACGTGATAGAAATGCATGAGTGTAAACAGCTGGGGGCTTTATCCTATATGGTAAAGCCATTCACATATGAAGAGTACCTGTTGTCAGCGCAGCATTTTTATGACTTCTGTCTGAAGAAGCATTCCTTTCCGGAATTCAACAGTCTCATAAACAATTTCAAGTGAGAGGCCCCGCTTACAGGGTCTCCCACTCTATTGTGAGGAGTTCTTTTGTCTGATCGGTGATCTTAAACCTGTCATCTATCCGCAATCCTACTATCCAGACAACCCGCTTTGCAGATTCCAATACCCAGGTGTTCTCCTTCTGGGGAAGCGACAATTTCTGATCAATAAAAAAGCGGCTCAGCTTCTTCTTCTTCCGCATACCTAAAGGGTAGAAATAATCGCCCTGTTTCCATTTTCTAAGTATTAACGGATATTGCAGCGAATGCCGGTCCAGACAGGCAATATTAGCGGCTGTAGGGATGCTTATGGCATCCTTCCTGACGCTGGTCCTTAGTTTGAGCAGACCACCTGCCATAGCTACTGCAGTACGGTCTTTTTCAATTACAATAACCGGCACTTCTTCTTCCGCCAGTGGTGTAATGAGCAGCCATTGCCTGTCGCGGATGATGCGGTGCGTGCTTGTCTCCACCAGTTTTCCGGAACTGCTGTCCAGCAGTTCCAACACCTGGGACAACTGTGCCGGCGAACAGCCATACTGCCTGAATATTTCCCAGGCAACCGTTTGCATCGGAATGGTCTTCCGTAGCTTCAGCACCGGTATCATGTACATGTTCCCCTTCTGTTCTACCAGTCGTTTGATATGCTTTTCGACCGACTGCGCATATAATATCTCCGCTTCGCGGAAACGTTCTATACTCCCTGCGATATTAGCAACCACACCAGGATAAGCCTCCTGTATGACGGGAATCACCTTATGTCTGAAAAAATTACGTGTATATTTAACAGTGATATTGGAGCTGTCTTCCACGAACGCGATATGACGTTCACTGGCATACGCCTGTATGTCTGCTTTCTGCGCAAACAACAGGGGACGCACCAGGTATCCCTGTTTAGGCAGAATACCGTGAAGGCCCGCGATACCGGTACCTTTGCTGAGGTTCATCAACACCGTCTCAGCGCTGTCCTGCATATGGTGGGCTGTTACGATATAATCACAACCTGTCTTCACCATGGTCTGTTCCAGCCATTCGTAACGCAGCTGCCGGGCTGCCACCTGGATGGATACACGATGTGAGGCCGTATGAGCCATGGTATCAAAGCGAACTTTATAGAAGGGCACCTGCAGGCGTGCTGCCAGGTCTTCCACAAAAGCTTCATCCCGCAGGGATTCTTCTCCCCGTAGCTGAAAATTACAATGGGCAATGGAGAATGTGAATCCCGCCGCTTTGAAAAGATGGGCCATCACAACTGAATCCACTCCCCCACTGACGGCCAGCAGCATTGATTGGTTGTGTGTGAAGAGCTGCTCCTTCTCTATATATATCGTAAATCCTGTCAGTAAATCCATGTACTGGTTATTAAATGAGATCATCCAATGCCGCCTGTAATTCATTGTACGCATGCCTGTCGTTGGCTTCCCTGGCCATCTGCATGCCTTTCTCAAATACGGCAATGGCCTCCTGCGGAAGGCCTGTCCGCTCCAGCAGGCGGCCCAGGTGATAGTAGGAGCCTACATACCCCGGTTCGTAGGCCAGCAACTCCTCAAACAGTGCCCTGGCGGCACTGTCATCGCCGATCTTGATGTATTCAAGGGCCAGCGCATGCTTAAGAAAGCTGTCATTCGGGCTGTCTTTAAGAAATTCCTTTATCCTGGCTATTCTATCCATTATTTAAATATATTTGCTCATACCGCTTTAAAAAACAAAACAGTTTAGGCCATGAAGATTTTAGTTTGTATCAGTAAAACTCCGGACACGACTGCAAAAATAGCTTTCACAGACAACAACACGAAATTCAATGAAGCGGGTGTACAGTTCATCATTAACCCCTACGATGAATGGTATGCCCTGGTCCGCGCTTTGGAATTGAAGGAAACCCTGGGTGCTACCGTACACCTGGTGACCGCCGGCGGTCCCGATACGGAGCCTATTATCCGCAAAGCCCTGGCTTTGGGTGGTGATGAGGCATTCCGCATCAATACAGATAGCCAGGATAGTTTTTATATCGCTACGCAGATAGCGGAACATGCCCGTAAACAGGGATATGACCTGATCTTTACAGGCAAGGAAACTATCGATTATAACGGCGCGGCCATCGGAGGCATGGTAGCCGAACTGCTGGACCTTCCCTATGTATCTATTGCTGCAAAATTTGAGCTGAATGGTACTGAAGCAACCATCAACCGCGAAATAGAAGGTGGAGAAGAGATCGTAAAAGTAACACTGCCCGTTGTTGTATCCTGCCAGAAAGGAATGGCGGAACAGCGTATCCCCGGCATGCGTGGTATCATGGCCGCCCGCACGAAGCCGCTGGCAGTAGTAGAACCCGTTGCAGCAGACGCTTTGACTACCGTTACCAGTTTTGAATTGCCACCGGCAAAAGCGGGCGTAAAACTCATCAGCCCCGATAACGTCGATGAGTTGGTGAAATTACTGCACGATGAAGCAAAAGTGATCTGATCGCTGAACTGCTTGCAGGAACCTCTATTTTAAGCTCCATTTTTAAGTATTTAAATTCTACGTCAGAACATGTCAGTTTTAATATTCGCAGATCAGGCTCACGGTAAGATCAAAAAAGTAGCATTCGAAGCAGTACAATACGGTGCAAAAGTAGCACAGCAACTGGGCACTACAGCCACTGCACTCGTACTGGGAACAGCAGCTGGTGAAGAGCTGGAAGCATTGGGCAACTATGGCGCCACAAAGGTATTGCAGGTGGCAGATGCCCGGCTGAATGAAGTGGAAGGAACCGTATTCACAAAGATCATTGCCGACGCCGTAGCACAGGAAGCAGCACAGGTAGTGATATTCCCACATAATTTCGACGGCAAGGCAGTGGCGCCGCGTGTAGCCGCCCGCCTGAAGGCCGGTTTTGTATCCGGAGCGGTTTCACTGCCCGATACCAGCAACGGTTTCGTGGTAAAGAAAAGTGTATTTTCCGGCAAGGCATTTGCCAATGTTAATATCAACACAGCAGTGAAGGTGATTGCTGTTATGCCTAACACCTTTGCGCTCGAACCAACGGCTGCCAAAGCAGCTGTAACAGCCTTCTCTCCTGCTATCAGTGATGCTGATTTCAAAGTGAAGGTAAGCAGTGTGCAGACAGTAAGCGGAGAAGTGCCGCTCACAGAAGCAGATATCGTCGTGAGTGGCGGCCGGGGCCTTAAAGGACCGGAAAACTGGGGACTGGTGGAAGAGCTGGCAAAATCACTGGGTGCGGCTACAGCATGCTCCCGCCCCGTGGCAGACACCGGCTGGCGCCCGCATCATGAGCACGTAGGACAAACAGGATTAACTGTACGCCCTAATTTATACATCGCGATCGGTATTTCCGGCGCTATTCAGCACCTGGCCGGGGTGAACGGTAGTAAGGTGATCGTGGTCATCAATAAAGACCCGGAAGCGCCTTTCTTTAAAGCAGCTGATTATGGTATTGTAGGGGATGCCTTTGAGGTAGTTCCGAAACTGACTGCTGCCATAAAGCAAATGAAGTAAGTAAGCCGCTACCTAACGCTTACTTATTATCTGTTTTTTAGATAAGGAATATTTTTTCTAACTTCACGTTCTTATAAAATATTCAGCGACAACGCAGGACAGATATGAGAAAAATAGAACTGGAAATAGTTGCTTTATCGCACAGCATTACGCAAACACATTCTTACGCCGTGGTTTTAGGAGAGGTGAACGGTTTGCGCCGCCTCCCTATTGTAATTGGCGGGTTTGAAGCACAGGCTATCGCTGTGGCATTAGAGAAAATGCAACCCAGCCGCCCACTGACACATGATCTGATGAAAAACTTTATGAATGCTTTTAATATAGAGCTTCATGAAGTGGTGATCAGTAACCTGCAGGAAGGAATTTTTTATTCTAAATTGATCTGTTATAGTAATGAAGAAACAATAGAGATAGACTCACGTACATCCGATGCCCTCGCGCTGGCTGTACGTTTTGGCTGTCCGATCTTTACTTACGAAAATATTCTTAACAGCGCAGGTATCCTGCTCGATGATCCTGCCGGTAAAAAGAGCGGCGTAAAACCCGTTACTCCCACCATCTCAGAACATGAAAAAGGAGCGGAAGATGATCTCAAAGTACTGAACCTGGACGAGCTTACGCAGCTGTTGCAGGAAGTGCTGGAACAGGAAGATTACATCCGCGCCATCGCTATCCGCGACGAGATCAACAGCCGTAAGAGCCGCTGATAAACATCCTTGCATTTACTATTACAAAATAAACGATCCATAAACCATAGTAGTACTATGGTTTATGGTTTTTTATACCATGATCGTCTTTCCGAATTGTAAGATAAACCTGGGCCTGCATGTAGTCAGCAAACGCACTGACGGCTTCCATGAACTGGAAACAGTATTCTATCCCCTGCCACTGACAGATGCCCTGGAGGTGATCAGTCCCGGTAAGCTGCAATTTGCCACCAGCGGTATTGCTGTTCCCGGCAACAGTGCGGATAATCTATGCCTGAAGGCCTGGCACCTGCTAAAACAGGACTTTCCTGCTCTTCCGGAGGTAGACATCCATCTGCATAAAAACATTCCCATAGGGGCCGGATTAGGTGGAGGATCTGCTGACGCAGCTTTTATGCTGCAATTGCTGAACAGCCGTTTTCAGCTAGGTATTACGGAGGCGCAGTTGTTGATCTACGCCGCTCAACTGGGAAGCGATTGTCCTTTCTTTATACAGAACAAACCCTGTTATGCTACCGGCAGAGGCGAGATCATGACGCCGATAGATCTGGATCTTTCACAATGGTCTTTTGTGCTGGTGTATCCGGGCGTACATATCAATACCGGCTGGGCTTTCAGCCATATTACACCAAAGGCGCCGGCATTGTCATTACGGGAAAATATTCTGCAACCGGTGGAAACATGGCGGCATACCATCAGCAACGATTTTGAAGCACCTGTGCTCGATGCATATCCGGAGCTGGCAGCCATTAAAGAAAAATTATATGCAGAGGGGGCTGTATATGCAAGTATGAGCGGAAGCGGGTCGGCGTTTGTGGGGATCTTTCCTAAAAACAAAACTGGTGGTATTACATTCAACGCCGGGTACAAAGTATTCATGCTATAATCGTCATCCTTCTCTGTTAAGGAAGCCCTCTACATTTGAATATTTGTTTTTTAAACGCTATAAAATTATTTTAACGAAGCTGTAAGCGTTTGCAAAAGTATTTATCTTATCACGTCATCCACTCATTTAACGAATGCCCCTGCGTTTGAATATTTATCTTTTAATCGCGGTAAAATTATTCCACGCATGCTATAGGCGTTTGGCAGAATCTTCCCGGAAATAAAAATAGCCGGCATTGCATTCAGCACCGACTACAAGTGTTTTATACTATAATCCTCATCTACTCATTTAACGAAGCCCTCTACGTTTGCATATTTATCTTTTAGTCGCGATAAAATTATTTTATGCACGCTATAGGCGTTTTAATACGTACTATAAACAGGGTCATGTATGGGAATCATCATACTGGAATCATTCGACGCAATCGGCAATGCAGGGGCTGTGTGTTTGTAGCGCGGGATGATCCTGGGACAACATAATGCGATCATACATTTGCCCCCGAGGCCGTTTCCCGAGACAATGATGAGGCTTTTCCCCAAAACAAGATAGCCGGCATTGCGTTCAACACCGGCTACAAAGTATATCTTACAGTTACGATCCGCTTATTTAACGGAAGCGATCAGGCTCTTGAAAGTTGCTGGTTCATTCATTGCCAGATCAGCCAATACCTTCCTGTTCAGGTCGATATTCTTTTCAGACAATTTATGGATAAACTCAGAGTAGGTCATACCTTCTGCTCTTGCAGCAGCGTTGATACGAGCGATCCACAGCTGACGGTAGTTTCTTTTCTTGAGTTTACGGCCTACATAGCTATAGGTAAGACCTTTCTCCAATACGTTTTTTGCTACGGTATAAACATTTTTCCTTTTACCGTAGAAGCCTTTGGCCTGCTTTAATATTTTCTTCCTGCGGGCCCTGGAAGCAACTGCATTTACTGAACGAGGCATATAGTGCTTTTTTGATCAGGTTAATAATTAATTACACACACCACATCTCATTATCTGAGAGCAAGCATTCTTTTTACCAGGTCCAGGTTAGCTGAACTAACAAGGCTGCTACCTCTGAGGTGGCGTTTTCTTTTGTTAGACTTCTTGGTCAACAGGTGACTTTTGAAGGCATTATACCGCTTAATCTGTCCGCTCCCGGTCACCTTGAAGGTCTTCTTCGCCCGGGAATGAGTCTTTACTTTGGGCATCTTACATCAAATTTGGACTGCAAAGGTAGGTAAATATTTTAAACAACAAACGGCCATTATAAAATAATTATTAACGTCCTAAGGGTGTGGATAACTTTTGACCGCCTGATTAAACTTTTTTTTCGCACCGTTAAGATACTGAATATCAAATTCCCCCCACCCTCTTATTTCCAATTATTCTTCTATTTATCGCTTTAGAATATATACACATTTTTTATATTTCCTATATTAGTCATAATTTTAATTTTAAAATAGTCTCATTTCTTAGCCATATCAAGTAAAAAATGATCAAGCCTATGGAAACACTTTACACTTCTCAAAAAGCCATTCCGGTGCAGGACTGGACATCGTATCGATCGGTAAGACATTGTAAATCTGTCAGTTGGCGTGACGTCTAAATCACATCATTTCTGATACTCTTTTCACAAAACACCTACTGATGAAAAAGATTCTAATCCTATTATATATGATGATGTGCTGCGCTATAGGAATAGTGCAGGCACAGACCATATATGTTAACACACCGGATACGGTCTGTATCTCGACCGCCAGCGCTACTGCCGGTCAGGCCAAATACCTGAGCATCAACGCGATGGTCGTCACGAACAGCAGATATCAGGTGACGCAGCAGGCATCATGGAAAATAACCGGTCCGACCGGTTCCGATGCCGACTACGAGGTCCTTTACACCGGGAACACTGCAGCGACAACCAAGCTTGCAAAGCTACAGCGAACGAAATCGCTGACCTTGCAGTTCATGGTTCCCGGATGGTATGACATTGAAATCACCCTGCCTTATACAGACAACGGCGTGGCACGCACCCGGGTTGAAACGAGGCGTATTCGGGCGATGGACTGTACTATTAATACGTGCGGTACCAACGAAGCGAATGACAAACCGGGTTTCTTTGAAGATTTCGGTACCATGCCAGGTAGCGGCATTGTTCGCCGGCCCTATCCTATTAATGGCGTAGTAACCTACGACTATCAGGGTACGGGCGATCTCGCGGATAACTATTATTCAATTGCAAACAACACACAGCTCAAAGGTGACTGGGTAAACAACACCGACCACACGGGTAATAGCCGTGGTGGGATGTTGGTTGCCAACTCCGCCTACGAACCGAGGAGATTCTATCAGAAGACTGTAACTGGTCTTTGTAGAGGCTCCGTTTATAATTTTAGTGCCTGGTTGATAAATATCAACCCTATCGGCGTTTTTGAAGGTGGTTGCGTATCCGGCTATCGATATGCCGGTGTAACCTTCCAGGTGGTGAATGCCGCCAACCCTAGCCAGATCCTGGCTAACTTCCCTACTTACAACGTGTCAATGGACCTTAGTAACCCTAAGTCCAGCTGGCAGAAATATGGAGGATCATTTACCGTTCCTTCCAATATAGATTCAGTTAGAGTACTTATTATTAATAACAAACCTGGTGGTTGTGGTAACGACATCGCGATCGACGATATCGAATTCGCATATTGTAGTCCGACTATTACCGCTTCCATTAAAGGTAAAACCGACAATCTCGCGGAAGTTGTCTGCGAAGGCGCTCCGATTACACTCACCTCTAATTATTCACCTGCAGACTACTTCACCAATCCGGCCTACCAGTGGGAAATGAGTGACGACGAAGGTCTTACATGGATAAACGTACCTTTTGGTACTAATACCTCCAAAGAACTGGTGATCGGCCCGGGTGAACTGAAAGGTACCAGGACCGTTCCTACGTCTTACCGTTTCCGTGTCCGTATTTATGAAACCGGGAGTGACGCCGTCACGTGTGCCTCGCCCTCGGAATACGTCCGGTTGACGATACTACCGATGCCACAGCTGTACCTGACGAAGAGCCAGGTCTGCTCGGGAGCATATGTTGAATTACAGGCGTCCGGAGGTTTCGACAGGTTCACCTGGAAAGACTTACCTGGATTTGAAGGAGACAAACGTACGATACAGGTGATTGACGACACCACTATTATGGTGTATGGTTATGTGGACTATGCGGACGGGCATACGTGTGTGGACTCAAACACTGCGTATATCAGATCTATTGATCAACCTGTTATAGACGTAATCTCTACTTCACAAAACGTCTGTGCGGGTTCTTCCGTTGAGATCCGTATCAACGAGGCGCTGGCAGGACATACAATTCAATGGTTCCAGGGACCTGATGGAAGTGGTAACCTGACCCATTTGCCTGAGTGGGATGGTATGACTACCCTTTTCCCCGTACAGATTAACAACGCTGCTCAGGGAGTATTTACTGTAAGGGTAAGTGACCCGACAAATACCTGTCAGGTAGAATCTGCTCCATTTATTATTGATGTAACACCTGTACCAGTGGCCAATGCCGGCCCTGATCAAATGGCCTGCGCCAGTATAAACACCTCGGGTAACTTTACCATGGCCGCTCTGCTGAATTCCGGCGAAGCTGGTGTATGGACGATAGATACCCTCTGGGGACCAGGTGTAGATCCTACGGTTACTGCTGCTCAATTCAAGGATTATGCGACCATTCAGTTCCCGAACCTTCGTGGAACAAGGGTTAACCTGAAGAAAGGTGGTATGACCGTGAGGTTCAAATGGACTGTGAGGGCAACCGCCAATACTTTGTGTACAAGCAGCGACTTCGTTGAAGTTACACTCCTGTACGATCCGACTTTCAGTGATGCAGGTCGTGATACGACGCTCTGTGCTACGAATGTCTTTACGATGAATGCCAGCCGTCCGGATGGTACATTGACCGGTCCGTACGCGGAAACCGGTACATGGAAACTCGTATCTGGTAATGCAACCATCGCAAACATCAATGCATATAATACAACAGTTACATCCAATGTTGCTGAACAGGATATCGTGCTGACGTGGTCAATCACCAATGCCGCAAACTGTACTCCAAGCATTGACACTGTTGTACTGCATAAAACTACCCGTCCGGTAGTTGTAGTGGCACCATCTATAGTTACCTGTAACACATCCGGTACCTTCATGGTGGATACCCTGTCTACAAAAGGTAACCCGGATACTTACAGCATTACTGCTGGTACTCCTGCCCTGCCAGGTTTTGTAGCTGTTACTAACCAGCCAATTACCATATGGCCTATAACAGTTAACTACCCTGTGGGCACACCACGCGGCGTATATAACTTCAACCTGAGCTACAGAAACAGCCTGAATGCAGGTTGTGATTCTACCGTTCCATTCTCTGTGAGCGTAGAAACTCCTCCTGTAGCTCCTACCGGAGTTGCCGTAGGTTCACCGAATATCTGTACTTCCGGTACAAGTACGCTGTCTGTTGTGGGTGGAAGCCTGGGGCAGAAAGCTGATGGTACACCAAACGGAACATGGGTATGGTACGCCGGAGGTTGTGGAGTAGGTGCTCCAATCGGTACCGGTGCTTCCATTACTGTATCAGTAAGCGCGACCACTACTTATTATGTACGTGCTGAAACTACCGGTGCATGCTCCAACACTACCTGTGCGAGTGCTACCGTAACGGTATTCCAGGCGCCAAATCCGGCTGCTGCTGGCCCGGACCAGACCAAGTGTAACACCACTACCTTCACCATGGCGGCTAATGCTGCTTCTGTTGGTACAGGTACATGGACACTGCCTGCTGGTTCTACCGCTACTATCACTGCTGGTCAGGCGAACAACCCTGCCGCGGTAATTAATGTACCTGCCGGTGTTACAGTGGTAGCTACATGGACCATCACGAATGGTGCTTGTACCACTTCCGATCAGGTGACATTAACTAATAATGCACTGCCAACTGCTACTGCTGGTCCAGACCAGACTAAATGTAACACTACTACCTTCACCATGGCGGCTAATACGCCTGCTGCCGGTCAGACCGGTACCTGGACATTGCCCGCTGGTTCTACCGCTACCATCACTGCTGGTCAGGCAAACAGCCCAACCGCGGTGATCAACGTACCTGCCGGTGTAACTGTAACTGCTACATGGACTGTTGTAAACGGTGTTTGTTCTGTTTCTGATGCAGTAGTGCTGAGAAATGATGTACTGCCAACTGCTGCTGCTGGCCCGGACCAAACCAAGTGTAACACTACCATCTTTACCATGGCGGCAAATACGCCTGCTGTTGGTACCGGTACCTGGACACTGCCTGCTGGTTCTACTGCCACCATCACTGCTGGTCAGCAGAACAGCCCAAGCGCGGTGATCAACGTACCTGTTGGTACTTCTGTGGTAGCTACATGGACTGTAGTAAACGGTTCCTGTACTGTTTCTGATGCGGTAACGCTGAGAAACGATGCACCGCCAACTACTCCGGCTGCTGGTGCTGATCAGACAAAATGTAACAATACTTCCTTCACACTGGCTGCTAATGCACCAACTGTTGGAACAGGTGCATGGAGCGTGGTGTCTTCCACTCCTGCAGGATTCACTTTCCCTGCGGCGAGCGTAAGTAACCCAACTGCTACTATCACTGTTCCTGTTGGTTCAACAGTAACCTTGCGCTGGACTATCACAAACGGTACCTGCTCTCTCACTGACGATGTGGTACTGAGAAATGATGCTCCTCCAACTACTGCTGCTGCTGGTGCTGACCAGGCAAAATGTAATACACCTTCCTTCACCCTGGCTGCTAATGCGCCAACTGTAGGAACCGGTGCATGGAGCGTAGTTTCTTCTACTCCTGCAGGATTTACCTTCCCTGCTGCTAGTGTAAACAACCCGACCGCTGCTATCACTTTAACAGCCGGTACAACGGTAACATTACGCTGGACTATCACTAACGGTACCTGTACTTCTACAGATGACGTTATTCTGACTAACAGCGCGCTGCCAACCACTCCGGCTGCTGGTGCTGATCAGACTAAATGTAATACGCCTTCCTTCACACTGGCTGCTAACGCGCCAACTGTGGGAACAGGTGCATGGAGCGTGGTTTCTTCTACTCCTGCAGGATTCACTTTCCCTGCGGCTAGTGTAAGCAACCCAACTGCTACCATCACCGTACCTGCCGGTACTACTGTGACCCTCCGCTGGACGATCACTAATGGTACCTGCGTTTTAACTGACGATGTTGTATTAAGAAATGATGCGCCTCCGACTACAGCTGCTGCTGGTACTGACCAGTCTCAGTGTAACACACCTGCCTTCACGCTGGCTGCTAACGCGCCAACTGTAGGAACTGGTGCATGGAGCGTAGTTTCCTCTACTCCTGCCGGATTCACTTTCCCTGCGGCTAGTGTAAATAACCCAGCCGCTGCTATCACTGTACCTGCCGGTACTACGGTAACACTGCGCTGGACCATTACTAATGGTAGCTGTACTTCTACTGATGATGTGACACTCATCAACTATGTAGCACCAACAGCTGCCAATGCTGGCGCAGACCAGACCAAGTGTAACACCACTACCTTCACCATGGCTGCTAATGCAGCTTCTGTTGGTACAGGTACATGGACACTGCCTGCTGGCTCTACCGCTACTATCACTGCCGGTCAGGCGAACAACCCTGCCGCGGTAATTAATGTACCTGTTGGTACTTCTGTGGTGGCTACATGGACCATCACAAATGGTGTTTGTACCACTTCCGATCAGGTGGTATTAACTAATAATGCACTGCCAACTGCTACTGCTGGTGCAGACCAGACTAAATGTAACGTTACCACCTTCACCATGGCGGCCAATACACCTGCTGCCGGTCAGACTGGTACCTGGACATTGCCCGCTGGTTCTACTGCTACCATCACTGCCGGTCAGCAGAACAGCCCTACCGCTGTGATCAACGTACCTGCCGGTGTAACTGTAACAGCTACATGGACTGTTGTAAACGGTGTTTGTTCTGTTTCTGATGCGGTAGTACTGAGAAATGATGCGCTGCCAACTGCTGCTGCTGGCCCAGACCAGAGTAAGTGTAACACTACCATCTTTACCATGGCGGCTAACACGCCTGCTGCGGGTCAGACTGGTACATGGACACTGCCTGCTGGTTCTACTGCCACCATCACTGCTGGTCAGCAGAACAGCCCAACCGCGGTGATCAACGTACCTGTTGGTACTTCTGTGGTGGCTACATGGACTGTAGTAAATGGTTCCTGTACAGTTTCTGATGCGGTAACGCTGAGAAACGATGCACCGCCAACTACTCCGGCTGCTGGTGCTGATCAGACAAAATGTAACAATACTTCCTTCACACTGGCTGCTAACGCACCAACTG
>NZ_JAKIRP010000012.1 GCF_021646545.1 Chitinophaga filiformis
TCAACGCCGTTCCAGCCTAAAACTGCCCGCCCGCTCTCCGTAACAACACCCTCAGCGTCTACTACCTTTACCTCTACTTCTGCTACGCGGAACTCATTTTTCGCAGTTACTACCACCTCCTCCTTTTCTAATCTGATACTTTGGATTTCAGGACTGCGGTAAGCATCCTTGACTGCCATATTATAGGCATTTTGTCCTGGTCCTGCCAGTGACGCATAGTAGGCTTTCACCTCCGGATCGGCCATCATTCGCTGCGCTCGTGCCGAAGCAATGGTCATCCTCTCCCTTGCTTCTAACTGCTTTTGGGTAGGCTTTTTCCTTGAAGGGCCGCGTTTTGTCGCCATAATGATCTGCCCGTTCCGTTCATAGATCGTGAGTTGTTTGCCAAGGGTTCCCCGTACAAATTGCAGGAGGATATTGTCTTTAACAATGGCCATAAAAAGGTTTTTTGAGGTTATTGATTACAAGGTTAATGTTTCGGTTCTCTAAGGTAGAGATAAACTATGATAATAGGCACTAAAATAGTAATTAAAGGTCACTTCAATATCGAAAGGATATATAGATACCCTTTTGATGTCCTTTTATTACCCTTTTGGAGACCTTATAGCAAGTGTACCGCACACCGATAGATAGCTCTTCCCGAGCCGGAGAAGGGATTAACTAACCTGGGTGGTCTTATCATTTAGATATGTGGGGATTGCCGATAGTGTGTGGGGATTGCCGAATTGCTGAAGCCATTCGGTTCAGGATTGCGATCCCGAGGGGGTGCGGAAATGGAAATTCCCTTTTTAAGACGTTCTAAGATGTATGCCCGATCCCCCGGATTCCCGGCTTGATCCATAGTTTGTATATGAGTTACAGGTAACAAATGATTGGAATAACATCCCATTAGCAGCGGACAGGACTGCTGAAGGCAATAAAAAAGCCCCCTGGTCAGACCAGGGGGCTTTCGCTAATATGATTAAGTGGCTTATTTATACTTTGGATTGTACAGGGTATTTTCCGGTACAACTACTTCAGGTTTACCCTTGTAGCGATGTTTGAACAGATTAAAGCAACCGCCTAATACAAAGCTCAGGAGGCAGAAGATTGTTACATAAAACAGGAAACGGGAAGATGATACCCAGCTACCGGTAAAGTCATTCTTATTTTCAACAGTATTGTGTTCCATAGCTAAAAATTTCGCATTGCAAACTTACGTCATGTCAAATAATAATGCAAGTTATTTTTCGAGGGTCCCGAAAGTCTTGCGGTTCAGGAAATAATATCGCCAGATCATGATACCATGGAAGACGCCGGTCATCTCGAGCAGTCTTTTCTGTGGTAAGCGATCTTTTGAGAACTGGTACTTCGTTCTCCAGCGGGCATAGTCCCTGTAAGCCCTGAAAATAGCCTGCATGTCTTTCGGCTTACCTGCCACCAGGCTTTTCACCGCAGCCAGCAGGTCCAGGAAAAAACGCTGGAATAAGATGATCCAGCGGTCGGCCGGATGCAGGTTCTTCCAAAGCATCATCAGGTTATTCCGGAAGTTCAGGTAAAGTTTACGGGGATTACCCTGTGGCAGGCTACCTCCTCCCACATGATACACAACAGATTCCGGGCAATAGCAGATCCTGTACCCTGCCCTTTTCAGTCGCCAGCAGAGATCTACCTCCTCCATGTGTGCGAAGAAATCGGCGTCAAAGCCGTTCACTTCGTGGAAACAGGCCGAACGTATAAACAAGGCGGCGCCGGTAGCCCAGAAAATGTCCTGGGCATCATCGTATTGTCCTTTATCTTCCTCTGTTGTATAAAGTATCCTGCCCCTGCAGAAGGTATACCCCAGGATGTCCATCCAGCCTCCTGCCGCCCCGGCGTACTCAAATTCAGTCTTCTTATCGTAAAACCGCAGTTTCGGCTGACAGGCAGCGATACTGTCGTCGGCCATCATCTGCGCCACTACCGGCTCGATCCACCCCGGTTCCACTTCGACATCCTGGTTGAGTAATACGTAAATATCAGCCTTAACGTGCTGCAGGGCCATATTATAACCTCCTGCAAAGCCGTCATTGGCAGGATTCTGAATAATCTTAACTTCCGGAAAATGAGCACGCACAAACGCCACACTATCATCTGTCGAAGCATTATCTGCTACATACAACTGCAGATTCCCGTAAGTGGAACTGCACACTGAAGGCAGGAACTTTTCCAGAAAACTACGTCCATTCCAATTCAAAATAACAACAGCTACCGATGGTAATACAGCCAAAAGCACACTCTTTACACGTGAATAATATTTTTTGCGTTACAAATATGCAACAAATTATCATAGCTTCGGAACACCTCCGCACTAATTGCGGTTTATGCTTAATTTAGGCCCCGGTATGTTTAAACAGGTTATAGGCTGGAAGTTTGTACTGGTATCCACCGCAGTGATCATCATTGTGGGTACGATATGGTATGTAAGCAGCATCGCCAGCAAACTGGAAGAAGAAGAAACCAAAAAAGTGGCTACCTGGGTGGCTGCCAACCGCGAATTGCTCCAGGCTTCCGACGAAGCAAACCTCAACCTGGCTGTCGAGATCATTACAAATAATACCAGCATTCCCGTTATTATCACCAATGAAAACGGTCGTATTATAGACTCCCGTAATCTCGATACCACCAGGCTTTCACGCAATCCGAAATACATGGAAGAGGAACTGGCCACTTTCAAAAACCAGCATCCCCCATTCATTATGGAGATCGATGCAAAAAACAATCTCTATAATTATATCTATTACGGAGACTCCCTCATTCTCAAACAGGTGCGCTATTACCCGTATATACAGCTCATTGTAGTAGCGCTGTTCATCAGCATTGTACTGGTAGCGCTCTCCAGCTCCAACCGCGCCATCCAGAACCTCCTGTGGGTAGGAATGGCCAAAGAAACCGCCCACCAGCTGGGTACTCCCCTCTCCTCTATAGAAGCATGGATAGAGATCCTCAAGGATAATGAAGCCAATGAACTGGTGGCCACCGAACTGCGGAAAGATGTCGACAGGCTGAAACTCATTACCGAACGTTTTTCCAAAATAGGCAGCGTACCGCAGCTGGAAGAGCGCGATGTGGTCAGCCAGGTGGAATCCATGGTGACCTACATCCGGAAAAGAGCGCCACAGAAGGTGATACTGACCATGCACTGCCAGGAACATGAGATCCCTTCCATGATCTCCCCCGCATTGTTTGACTGGGTCATTGAAAATCTGCTGAAGAATGCCCTGGATGCCATGGAAGGCAAAGGCACCATTGATATTTATATCGAAAATCACCCGGCCAATATCGTGATAGACATCACCGACAGCGGGAAAGGCATCCCGAAAGCGAACTTCGAAAAAGTCTTCAAACCAGGGTTCAGTACCAAAAAAAGAGGTTGGGGACTTGGCCTTTCACTGGCGAAACGTATTATAGAAGAGTACCATAAAGGCCGGCTGACAGTGCGTTCTTCCGAGCTTAACAAGGGGACGACGTTCAGGATTTTGCTTAGAAAATGATAATCTTATTAATAAAATTTGTTGGTTATCAAAAAGCGATTAAATTTGCACCCACTTCAGACCTGCGGAGGTGGCGAAATTGGTAGACGCGCTACTTTGAGGTGGTAGTGCCTGAAAGGGCTTGGGAGTTCGAATCTCCTCTTCCGCACAAACAAAAAAGGCTTTCATATGAAAGCCTTTTTTGTTTGTATACTTACCATGGCAATCATGACCAAATGAAGCCCGTTGATCCCAACTCTCCCCCTTCCATTTTATTGTTGTTGTATTTTCTTTTGTCCCGCTTAAGACTTCCGGACCGGGTCGTTATGATATCGCTCTATCGCCTCACCATTTCTTCTTCAGTGATAATACTATTCCCCGGTGTTTCCTTGCGGTGGATACCTGTGCCGCTATTTGCGCTATCCACCACACTTTTTTAAGCGCTCCTTTCAGCTCCTTTGTTTCGCCCGACGGGAAGAATTGTCAACCTTCAGGGAATTGCTGCCTACCATGCTCACCTGTTTGAAACGGAACTTTGTACTGTCATCTAATTCAATGTTATGAACTATTCAAAGTTCGCTTTTACAGACGCCATCAAAACCATTCAGAAACGACTCGGCAGCAGGGGCACTTATGAGCGGGTGGAAAATATGAGTTATGTAGATGGGTTAACACCGGTTGAGGAGGAATTCATCGGGCAGCTGGACAGCTTTTATATGGCTTCCTTCGGCGAGAATGAATACCCTTACATTCAACATCGCGGCGGGCCGAAAGGCTTTATTAAGGTAATAGACAACGAAACGATCGGTATTGTTGACTTCAGTGGTAACCGCCAGTATATCTCGGTAGGCAACATCTCGAAAAACCCGAAGGTTTCTCTTATCCTCTTATCATATCCCTTGCGGGCAAGATTGAAGATCTATGCAGAAGCAGAAATTGTGGAAATACAGGACAACCCCGCTCTCTTTGACCTTCTCAAACCGGAGGATTACAAATACAGGCCGGAGCGAATGATGATCTTCCGTATCAAAGCCTATGACTGGAACTGCCCCCAGCACATCACACCAAGGTTTACTGAAGCGGAAATAGAAGTATTGATGTCTTCTAAGGACAGGCACATACAACAGTTGGAGCAACAGCTGACTGACCTTAGAAAAAAGCTCGAAGCTAAGTAACACCCGGGCGTGTGAATATCCAGTATATAACATGTTACATCAGCAATTGACCGCTATGTCACGATTGATGGCAACAGACCCGGATCAGGAAAAAACGTCATCACAACATCAGGAGGCTATGTTGCCGCAGCAAATAGGGTAAGAAGATTAGTTAAACGCAATCGGAATAAATCAATACAAAAAATCATGTCGAACATTTCAACACAGGCCCAGGCAACTTACCTGGGCGGACCCACCGTCATTATTGAAATAGGTGGACTAAGATTAATGACAGATCCAACACTCGACCCTGTAGGTACAAAGTTTGTGCTGAGCGAAAAAAGTACGGAGGAGAAACTGGCAGGTCCGGCAGTTTTCCCTGAGCAACCCATCGACATTGTTTTGCTGAGTCACGACCAGCATTTCGACAATCTCGACGGAGGTGGAAGAGCATTCCTCAAAGAGGCAAAGCTTACTATAACAACAAAGGCCGGAGCGGGAAGACTGAAAGAGACAGGTATCAACAGCCTGGGTCTTGATCCCCGCGAGTATCGCGCCTATGTGGCGCCAAATGGCGACCGCATAAAAATAACAGCCACACCGGCACGACATGGTCCGGCAGGCGTCACTAAAATAACCGGGGATGTGATTGGTTTTCATATCGCCGTAAGCGGTAGCCAGTCATTTGAGCTGTATGTAACCGGCGATACTGTATACTATAACGAAATCGAAAAGCTGGGGGAACGTATAGATCCGCAGTACATATTCGTGTTCGCCGGAGCAGCACGCCCACGTGGGCCTTTTAATTTAACTATGGGCACTAATGATGTAATCGACACTGCTCATGCCTTTCCCAATGCAACGCTGATCCCTTTGCATTCAGAGGGCTGGTCACATTACACGGAGAACAACAACAACCTGCTGGAGGCCTTTAGTATACTCGGCATCGCAGACCGGCTGAAGATCCTGGCACCAGGTGTGGTGACAGCACTTTCCCCGGATTGATTTTAATTAACCCGCATCAGTTATACCAGCGTGACCGTAAACAGATACAGATGGAATCGTGCCATACAGGCATGGACACCTCGTCTTTTCCTCCATCAATAAACTTAACTGTCATGTCTGTCAACATTGCCGCGTTAACCGACATTGACTTTCCCAAACTTCTGCCGATCATCAATAATGATTCACTCAACGCTAAATGATAAATCATGAAAACAACATTCAATACCATTAAGATTAATGGCGTGGACATCTTCTACCGTGAAGCAGGTAACAGGAACAACCCCACTCTCGTATTGCTGCATGGCTACCCCACCTCATCTCACATGTTCAGGAATCTGATCAGGGATCTGTCTGACAAATATCATCTCATTGCGCCGGATTATCCGGGTTACGGAAGAAGCGAGCAGCCACCAATAGCCGAATTTGAATACACGTTTGACAACTTTGCAAAGATCGTCACAGCCCTGCTTGAAAAACTGGACATCCGGAAATACAGCCTGTACCTCATGGATTACGGCGCTCCTGTAGGCTTCCGCATTGCCAGCGCGAGCCCGCAAAAGATCGATTCACTGATTATACAGAACGGATGTGCTTATGAAGAAGGACTTGAAACTTTCTGGGATCCCATCAAGACCTACTGGCAAGACAGGAATAACAAAGAAGCAGAAAATACACTCCGTGGCTTCCATAGCCCCGATGGTCTGAAATGGCAGTATACCCACAATGTACCTGATCCGCATCTGATATCTCCCGACAACTGGGAAATAGATCTGAGACACCTCGAAAGACCGGAAAATGGCGACATTCAGCTGGCCCTGTTCTACGACTACCAGAACAATGTCACCCTCTATCCACAATGGCAACAATATTTCAGGGACCATCAGCCACAAACGCTGATCGTATACGGTAAGAACGATTATATCTTTCCCGGCCCGGGAGCAGAGGCATTCAAGAAAGACCTGAAAAATCTGGAATTTCATTTGTTCGAGACAGGACACTTTGCCCTGGAAAGCTTTGGCGATGAAATTGCGGCCATCATCAGCAATTTCCTTTCCCGAAAAGTGGTCAAATAACAATAAATATTAATAACCCATCGTAGTCAGCGTATTCCGGACCTTTCACTGGTAGCGGGATACGCTTGTTTGCATCTTTGCCCTAAGCTTCTATCTTTGTAAAAAAAGTCCATGGTTTTTGTAAACAACACCAAAGAACGCCTCGTTGTATCGGAGCTCGACAACTCCAGCATTGAGACGATTACCGATGTGAGAGAAACCGATATGACATTTATCTGGAACGTAGGAGAACGGATGAACATTACCATTGATAAAATACCCTACCCGCTTAAAAAGAACCAGATCATTTTTCTGACCGAATTTCATAAGATCGATAATATAGAACTGGAGTCTGCAAGGATGGTGCGTTTCAACCAGCCATTCTATTGTATTGTGAACCATGACAACGAGGTAGGCAGCAAAGGACTGCTCTTCTTTGGCGCTTCCGGTGTACCATTGATATCGCTGCAAGACCATCAGATCAGGGATTTTGAGATGTCATGGGAGATGTTCTGCTCAGAAATGAAAAAGGATGAGCTATTAAAGCAGGATATGCTGCAGGCCATTCTCAAACGCATGCTCATTCTTTCGGTAAGGATACTGATCCAGACAACAGCTTTCCATAAGCTGCAAAAAAGGCAGGGCGATATTGTCCGGGAATTCTACTGGCTGGTGGAAAAACATTTTACCCAGGAGCATGAAGTTGCTTTTTATGCATCCAAGCTGAATAAATCCCCTAAAACACTTTCCAATCTGTTTTCCGTTTTTTCAACACGTAGTCCGCTGAACATCATTCACGACAGGATCCTTATCCATGCCCGGCGCCAGATCAATTACTCGAACCGGTCCATCAAAGAGATTGCATATGAACTGGGGTATGATGATATACAGACATTCAGTCGTTTCTTCAAAAGCAAGGAAGGCATGTCGCCCATTCAGTATCGTGAAAAATTTGACCGGGCCTCCCGGCAGCTAAAAACACATTCCGACACCAATATTCAGGCCTGAACATAAACCTGCAAAGCGGTATGTTTGCGCCTTAGGAGGATAGAGCGAAAAGACTTATTTTTGAGAAATTGAAAAGTCCCGCCAGACGGGCAATTTACCTTATGATCTGTTAAGATGTACGAGCCGCTTTTTGACTATATAGAACGTTATGCCAAGGCAAGCATTACAGAAGATGAAAAAGACATCATCAGGTCTTCATTTGAACCTAAAAGGCTCAGAAAAAAACAATATTTAGTTGAAGAAGGAAAGGTTTGTCTGTATACAGGGTTCATCCTGAAGGGAGCCTTGCGTCAATACAGTGTGGATGACACCGGCATGGAGCATATACTTCAGTTAGCTATTGAAAACTGGTGGGTAGTAGATCGGCAAAGCTATATTAATCAGACGCCATCGAGGTACTTTATCGAAGCCTGGGAAGATACAGCACTGTTGATCTTACCCCGGGCAAAACTTGACATTATTTTAGAACTGCCGGTTATACAATCCATGTTCTGGCAAATGAGCGAAAATAATCATATTGCCTTTCAGAAGCGTGTGGACGATACCATCAGCCTCAGCGCAATAAAACGCTATGAAAATTTTGAACGTTTATATCCGGAGATCGTCCAACGATTTCCGCAGCACCAGATAGCCTCCTATCTTGGAATAGCCAGAGAAACCCTGAGCAGAATAAGGCGCCCTTCCTCCCGTTAATTTTTCCTACCTCGTATCTTCAATTCTCTGTGATAATTGTCATCATCCGATTGTGACATTTATCATCGTTTGCAGCTCTTTCAGCAATGTAACTTTGCTTCATAAGTTCAAAGAAAACATCGTTTAAAACTTATCGAAAGCAAAACATAAATTATGAAAAAGTTCAAAATTGAAGATACAGTGATGCTACTGATCGACCACCAGGAAGGTACCATTAATTTCTCCGCCAACAGGTCTCATGAAGAGATCATATCCCGTGCACGTACCCTGGCAAGAGTTGCCAGAGATCTGAATATACCGGTTGTGCTGACCTCCAGCCAGGAAGACCTGGCACAGGGGCCACTACTAAAAGATATGGAGGAAATTTTGCCCCAGCAATTTTCAAACCGTGTGAAAAGACAGGGCATTACGAATGCGTGGGAAGACGACGCATTCAAGGCGGCTGTACTTAAAGCTGCAGACGGGAGAAAAAATATAGTAATGGCCGGCCTCACCAATGACGTATGTATTGTTTGGCCTTCCATTTCCATGGTGGAAGACGGTTTTGATGTGCAGGTTGTAATTGACGGAGGAGGTGCACCAAGCCAGATTGCTGAGGATATAGCCAGACATACCTGGGAAAGCCATGGTGTACGTACCACCACTATCAGCCAGTTTATTTCAGAACTGGTACACAGCTGGGCCACACCGGAAGGTGAGAAGGTGAAACCTGTTCTTTTTGAGGAAATTTATTCCAAATTGTTTAAGTAATACAGCAGCAGTGTCGGCGGTACCGGCACTGCTTAATACTATCTCGTTATGTTACAGAAAATAACACATGATGCTTTTAAAAGCCACGGCTCTATTCAGATACTCTATCCTGGCCTGGCAATGTCCGGCCAGGATTCAGGCATAGGTAGCATTGGCCGGATAGACCATGCTTCAGTACATGGCAGACAGCATATCGGCATGCACCCGCATATTAACGACGAGATCCTTTCTTACTTCAGGGCCGGAAAGGTCGAGCATATCGACTCGGAGGGCTATAAAGATACTATTGGAGGCACACGCCTGATGCTGATGAAAGCAGGAAAAAGCTTTTATCATGAAGAGTATATCGATGGCCAGGACGAACCATTTGAAGGCTTGCAGATATTTATAAGGCCCGGCGAGAAAGACCTGCCTCCTGAGGTGATCTTTCAGGATCTCAAACAGCATGACAGTGAAAACCAATGGCGGCTGCTGGCCTCACCTGCATTTGAGACAGCTCTTCACTTCAGCAGTCAGACCTGGTTGTACGATGTAAAATTAACGGCTCACAAAGCCTTAGCTTTACCAGCCTTGCCCGGGACGGCACTTACTGCGCTGTTATATGTGTATCAGGGCTCAGTTAGGGTAAACAATGACACTGTACTCGATAAAAGAGAGGCGCTGGTTCTGAAAAATGAAGTCATTTCTATTCAATCAGACAAGGGAGCTGAATTGGTGCTGTTCCTCACCGATGAAAATGCACCCATTTTTAAAGACGGTATGTACAGCGGTAACAAAGGAAATACTTAATTGATAACACATGTTTAGTATAACAACAGAACAACCTCAAAGCACTAATATCCAAGCAGCGGCGCATACTCCGCATCAATCTGAAAGTTCCTTACACCCGCCGCTTTCAGGCGTTCTGCCTGCGCAGCAGCCTGGGATGCAGCATCCGCGCCATGAAACGCCCAGGCATTGATCACACCTACAACAAGTATATCGTGGCGACTGGCCCAGTCATTGTCGTCTTTACTGATATTGTCTGAAAAGAGATAGTAATTTGAAGATTTATAATAAGCCCTGCGCATGTTATCCTCCAGCTGCTGACGGGTACAACTGAGCTTAATCTTTCCTGTAAAAAATTCGGTAGATTCATCCGTGCCGATCATCAACGCACTACTATACAGATCATACTTCTTCAACAGTGAGATCAATCGCATCCATACAACAGTATCGTTACCACTTAGCTTATTATCGATCATTACGCCAAGCTTTCCCTTGCAATGCCGTAGAACCTCTTCCAATTTCAATACCCGGTAACCATTTGCATTGCGCAGTTTAGACACGGCTTCCCAGGTCATGGAAGACACAGGAGCATCCAATCCGAAAGAGTTTTTGAAGGTCTTATCATGATGGGTCACCAGTACACTGTCTTTGGTCATACGCAGGTCAATCTCCACCATCCAGTAACCTTTCTTAATGGCTTTGTTAAGCGCCTGCAGGCTATTCTGGTCGGTGGTACTATCAACGATACCACCACGGTGCGCAATCAAACGGAAGTTTGTTCTAGCAGATTGTGCATGGGAAGAAATACCGGCCAGTAACAGGTTACTAAATAGAATAGATACTATTAATTTTTTCATGTGCAATGCTTAAACCATCCTTGATGTTGCATTAAAGTTGTAATATTTTTCTCGCCATGCAAAATTAAGTGCAGCAATTACCTGTTATATTTTCGTTCCCTGTTCAATTCCTGTGGAAAATTAACCTGCGCAGCAGCAGGTTAATTAGACAGGATTGACCTTCTAAAAACACCACACATGTAAATAAAATACTATATTGCCGGCCAAAATTCAAGGCAATGGAAAAACTATTGGCGAAAAAAGGGATAGAATTTCTATCGTATACTGATGAAGAAGGCTCTCAGATAAGCTACGCCTTCACAAACAACATGCTGAAACAGGGTATTATTGTCGTTTTGTCTGAATGGCAATATGAGCCCGACGAGGAAGAGGAAGAATCCGAAGAGTGGGAAGAAACAGTTGAGACAAACGGAGAAGAACAGGAGGCCTGGGAAGAAGAAGCGACAGAGGATAGTGAAGCTGCACCGGAGTCCCTTTTTGAAACAACAGTTTCAGTAATATTAACTAAAGGCGGCGTTTCTTACGAATTCGGTATTTATGCCGATGACCGTGCAGTTGTACCGGTTATTTTCCTTTATAGAGTGATTCTTGACCTGGTGGACATTATTTCAGGCAGTGATGCCGACAGCCTGCTGGAAGTGCTCGAATCGGTTTCTACAACAGTTAGCTCCTCTGATGATTATGCGGATGATCCTGAAACAAAGAGCCAGGTATATAATCTGACTGTTGAACATGTGGAAAAAGCAGCGCGTTTATTAGCGGAAAAATAATATTTGGAAAGGGTTTGAGAGGCCCAGCTATTTTTGCTAAAACTGCTTGTCAGGTAGCGGGCATGTTACCTTTTCAAAACTGAAATAAAGGCAGTGTCGGCATTAATTATAGGCCAAACAAGCAGTCTTTATGAGTCCCACATTAAAAGTGAAAGCCTGGTTAATGCCAGGCTTTCACTACGATTAATATTCTTATCTCCCTATCTCTTCAATATCCCACTCAACTGCTCACCTAACACCTCATACCCCTTTTCATTCGGATGTAATCCATCCCCTGTGAACAATGCATCATTCAACGCATTCCCATTCATGAAATTTTTCGAAAGATCGAAAAACTTATACCCATTCGCCATTGCCATCGCCTTTATTTTGGGATTTATTGTCAAGACCCGTTGCAGCATATCTCTGCGGGGAAGGATACCACCTACAAAAATGGTAGCCTGCGGTTTCCTGTATCTGATTTGTTGTAGCAGGAAGGTTAGCCCTTTTACAATGTCCTCGTCGGAATTCAGTCCCAGGTTGTTGGTACCGATCATGAGCACGATCTTATTTCCTTTAAAATGGTCCAGTTCTCCATGATACACCCGCCAGAGCACGTTTTCTACCCTATCCCAGCCAAAGCCGGCATTCTGTACCCGCAGGGGCGTCATATACTGTTGCCAGGCTGATTCTCCGCGGTCAGCCACTTTCTCTCCTTTAGGCAGGCCGCCCCAATAGTTGATAATGGAATTGCCAAAAATGATTGCCTGCGGGTTATTCATTTCAATATTGGCGATGACCTCTTCATGCCGTTTCCTCCAGTCGTAGCCATCGCGGTATTGTTCAACAGGATATTGCGTTGTAAGGTCGCCGGTAGGTTCGTGTAATATCTCACGTATCTTCTTCTCATATGCCGTAGCATATTGCATCATGCCATAATCATTGGGATGTGTACCGTCCGTGGTACTGTTAATGTCAAAGTTGATCTCTTTCTCTGTTAGCATGTACAGTTCCTTCACGCCATTTTTCTTCAGCTCGTTGAATATCTCTGTGATAGTACGGCTGGCTTCGTGATAGGCATTGACAACAGCAGTATCCATGCCTAAAGGCATGTTCCCGGCTGCATGTTCTGCCAGTAAAATGGGCACACCAGGATGTTGTTCGCGCAGCTTATTTATGCCGTAAATCAGGCGCTGCCGGATCGTGTCTGCCGGATAAGATTTTTTACTAACAAGATTGGGCATGCAATCGAGTATATAGAGCTTCGCATCCACACCTGCTATCAGATCAAAGATGGGTGCGTCGAAACGGCCATTTCCACTAAAGCCCAGATTGATCACTTTCCGGCTTAACTTTCGCTCCAGTATATTCGTCCATGCCATGCCTGCCCGTGAAGCCACTGCTCCCTGCATAATGGATGTGCCGTATGCTACAATTGGTTTGTCCTTATGAGCATGGGTATATTCAAAGCTTTGTCCCCCGGGCACACCTACAGAGATCCATTGTAAACTTGCGTATAAGGGCAGGTACAGGTAGAAGTCAGCCGGTGCGCTTGCGGCAATGTTAAGATTCCGATACTCATATACGCAGGTATCACCAAAAGAATATTTTGCAGGCGGAGACCAGTTCCAGCCACCATGCATGTCTTTTCCGTACAAGTCTACCCCACTTACACCAGTAGCAGGCATGTGTGGCAGCGCGTAGTTTTTTCCCGCCACTATATATTTTACAATAAAAGTACGGGCAGTAGTTTTGAAATGAAGATATTCGCCGGCACTACTTATTGACTGCTTCCACACACCAGCGGTTACTTTCCCTTCCAATCTTGCGGGCAGGCGATAAAAGATATGGCCAGTATCCTGCTCGCAAACGCCGATCGTCCATCTGGCTTCATGCCAGTCATAACTGGTTTGTGCATAGATCTTTGCTTCAACGCAAATAAGGCCCAGCAGGAAAAGTAAGTTTTTAAGCATGATATACTGATTAGTTGCTTCAATTGAACAGGTGGGATGCAGCATTTTATCTCCTGTTCAAACAAAATAACTCAAAAAAATCAACTCTCATATACCATCACTTAAAACGCTGAATAGGACAAAAGCTGGTTTGATCTTTTCTGGCAGCCGCTCCGCTGGAAAAGGCTTACATAAACGAAAATGCCAGACAGCCTAAACCCTGCCCGGCATTTTACTTTTCCACCTTTCTTAGTCACCACAGTGATATTCTATCTATTCTCACCAATCCTATCTATTGATCAGTTCTTCTATATTTCCCTGTGCAGCAGTCAACGCGGCCGACGAAGCTTCTTCACCATGAGCTGCACCATTCAATAAAACTACTTCTACATCCTGAATACCCATGATACGAAATACGGTTTTCAGATAATTCGTCTGAAAATTCATGTGTTCAAAATACTCTCCCGGTTCATAACCTTTGTTTCCACGTACGAGTAATAAGAAAGCCTTCTTATTTTTCAAAAGTCCGGTGTACGGATCAGGTTTTCCCGGCTCGATCAGTACCGTTTCATTTACACGAAGCACCTGGTCTATGTAGGCCTTCAGGGCGCTTGGAATGGACCAGTTATACATTGGTGTGCTTAAAACAATAATATCTGCCTCCTTCAACTCGCTAATCAATGTATCACTCACGCTGAGTGCAGCTACATCTTCTTCTGTACGTAAGTGCGCAGGTTTAAAAGCCCCTGCTATCCACGCTTCAGACACATGCGGGATATTCTCTTGTCCTACTTCACGATGTACTACGCTATCTTCCGGATGCTTCTGCTTCCATTTTCCAACGAATATTGCTGCCAAAATCCTGCTGAAAGACCTGTCCTGTCTTGCGCTTGCGTTAATGACCAGTACTTTACTCATATTCCTGCTATTTTTGTAAGATTTATATTTTCGAAATCGTTTTCTTCTTACCTGTTTTTTCATTTCACGGAAACAAATGTATTACGGCCTGCAATATATAAGAGGTACCAGAAGTGTATACCCAGGTAGTCCAGCAGATACTGCGTTTCATGAAACCATTTTTGAACGTGCGTTTAACTACATTTCGCCATTTTGATTTCATTTAGTCCCTGCCTATCTTCGGCCTGTGCAACGTGACAGATAAATTTTCAGCTATGCTTCCGTACAAGAATCTCATCCTTATAGATAAAAAAAGTAGTGTAGCAGTATACAGGCAGCTTGCGCTTCAATTCATCAACCTGATCCAGGAGGGAAAACTTCTGCCCGGCACTGAATTGCCCAGCACCCGTACGCTGGCAAACGACCTGCAATTGCACAGGAAGACTATCATGGCTGCCTATAATGCCCTGGTAACGGAAGACTGGGTAGACAATCTGCCACGCAAAGGTTACGCGGTGTCGCCCCGTTTACCGGTGATCAAACCCAGGTCGTATAATACAAACAGATTGAGCGCATATAAAGGGATCAGTGGGTTCAGCTACGAAAAACTGGAAACGGTATTTTATCCTTCAGTATCTCTTGCTAAATCGCACATCGTTGTAAATGATGGTTTCCCTGATATTTCCATTCTTCCGACAGAAGCTATATTAAAGGAATACAGAAGTGTACTGGAGCATGCTACGCTGAACAGGATCGGCACAGAATGGAATGCGGAAGGTTCACCCGATTTCAGGAAGTCGCTGTGTAGCTTCCTCAACCAGACACGGGGAATGGACATTGGTCTGGAAAACCTGCTTACTTCCCGCGGCGCACAAATGGCAATTTATGTTGCCGCATCATTGATCATCCAACCGGGCGATAAAGTAGTGGTCAGTGATCCCAGCTATATACTCGCTGATACGCTATTTGAACAACTTGGCGCACAACTCATCCGCGTGCCGATGGATGAAGATGGCATGTGTACTGAACCATTGGAAGAGATCCTCAAAAACAATGACGTGCGCTTGTTGTATGTTATTCCGCATCACCATCATCCCACTACTGTTACGTTGAGCGCCCAACGGAGGAATCACTTGCTGCAGCTGATAAAAGCCTATGATCTTGCTGTCATTGAAGATGATTACGATTATGATTTCCAATTCCAGTATGATCCCTATTTACCTTTGGCAAGTGGAGATCATGGAGGAAAGATCATCTATATCGGATCACTTACGAAAGTGCTGGGTACTCCTTTCCGTTTTGGATACATGATCGCCACACGGGAATTTATACAGTCCGCAGCTAAATTGAGAGCGTTGATCGATCTGAGAGGAGAAGTGCTCATGGAACAAACTATTGCAGGTCTTATAAACAGCGGGGAACTCGCACGACATATAAAGAAGGCGAACAAGTTATATGCACAGCGTTGTGATGTGTTATCTGATCTGATCAGCGATCAGTTAAGTGATGTTGTCGATTTCACGAAGCCAACCGGTGGTATGGCTCTGTGGTTAAGGTTTAAACCAGCTTACCCTTTATCTATGATAATTAAGAAAGCCGGTACTATGGGAATGGCTTTTACAGGCAGTGTCTACAATGAGGAGATAAATGGCAGGCTCAATGCATGCAGGTTTGGCTTTGCTTCTCTGCAGGAAGAAGAAATGAAAGAAGCTGTTCGTATTTTAAGAAAAGCCGCAGACAGCCTGGGGAAATAATTTTGGTGGTACACCCGATAATAATCATCTGGTCCCTGACACGCCTTGTCTGCGCTTTTAATTTTGCGTTGTAGCATTTAAAACAACGCCATATGAAAATAGTAAAAGCACAGACAAAAGAAGACATCGAACTTGCAAGGGAAGCGATCCTTCAGTTCAGGGAAAATGCTGATCCGAAAACCTTTGTGGAACAGATCCTGCAAGCGATGAAGCATGAGTTCTTCGAGCTCGTTTACATTCTTTCGGATGATGGGAAAAAAGCCGCAGCTTTTACAAGTTTCAGGACTTTAACCCAGCTGAGAACGGGAAAGATCATTTACATTGATGATCTGTTTACCCTGCCTGAATACAGAGGTCATGGTTATGCAGGCGCTTTGCTGGATTATGTGGATAATCAGGCGAAAGAAAGGGGAATAAAAAATGTTCATCTGGATAGTGGATATGCATTACATCCGGCACACCGGTTATATCTTAGTAAAGGATATGTGATGGCTTGCCATCATTTGGCCAAGGAGATAAAGTAATACTGTTCCGTATAGAATAAAGTGGAACCCTGTGCATTTGTGCGCAGGGTTTTTCAATTAGTGCAAAGATCAGGGCACGCCGCCTCTGTTCCTGTCATTCTTCCAGGGTAATAGTGGGAAAACACCTCAATTTCTCTCTAATATTTCTTTTTATTAAAATATATAATATATTTGTTTAATAATGAAAATCAATCACCTGTATTCCGACGGCGGTGCTGTTACTCTATTGGCTGAAAGGCATGGGACATTTTTCAGGAGATTTTCGCTCAAACCAGTGCAGGCCGATCCGGAGATGCTGAATAACCAACCATTCGTTTACTCAGTTGCAATGTTGATATCGCCTCGTGTTCGCACTGAATACGGGGCTTTTTATTAACAAAAGACTATATTCATGTAATATTCCCAACAATACCTACACTTTATGGCTGTATTTACCTTTATACTTCTGATCGTCATTCTCATAATGGTGTTTATTACAAAGAATGACCTCACAAGTAAAATAGAAGAGATGAACCATAAGTTGGATCTTCTCATGAGACAGCGGGATAGAGTTGCCCCAACAACAAAAGAAGAAAAAACTATCTCACCTGACTACCATAGGCAACCAACGATGCAGCCTGAGCCTGCACCGCCTGTTCCACCGGTAGTTCCTCCGATCGTGGTACCGGAAGCGCCACCTGTTGTTGAGGTGGTCACTCCATCTGTAGCGCCAGAGCCTGTCCCTGAATTGCCACAGGCGGCAAGGGAGGCGGCATTTACTGCTCCGGTAACAGCGCCTGTAGCTATGCATGAACCGGCAAGGCCGCAGGAACCCACTCCTACTTTCTGGGAAAAGAACCCGGATCTGGAAAAATTCATCGGAGAGAACCTGTTCAACAAGATTGGTATCGCTATTCTCGTTATCGGTATCGGATTCTTCCTGAAATACGCGATAGACAAAAACTGGATCAACGAGATCGGCAGGACCTTTATAGGCATCGTTTGCGGCGGTATCCTGATAGGCGTCGCACACCGCCTGCGGAAGACCTTCACAGCTTTCAGTTCTGTACTGGTAGGCGGTGGGGTGGCAGTCCTCTATTTCAGTATCACAATTGCCTTCCAGCAATATCACCTGATTGGTCAGACGCTGGCTTTCATTATGATGGTGCTGATCACCGCCTTCACTGTTCTATTGTCGCTCAGTTACGACCGGAAAGAACTGGCCGTTCTGGCAATACTCGGCGGATTCTCCTCTCCCCTGCTGATCAGTACTGGCGCGGGCAATGCAGCCGTACTGTTTACTTATATCCTGATCCTGAATGTGGGTATGCTGATACTGGCATATTACAAGAAGTGGAATATCGTTAACATCATCAGTTATATAGCTACTGTCCTGCTCTTTGGCAGCTGGCTGTCTGTCAGTATTGCACAGGAAGCTACCAGGCCCGTTCCCTATGTTACAGGGCTGGTATTTGCGACCTTGTTCTATGTAGTGTTCTTCCTGATGAATGTGATCAACAACCTCCGGCAGCGTGTGCATTTTAAGGCAGCTGAGATACTGATCTTGCTCAGTAATACTTTCCTGTATTATGCCGCGGGCATGATCATATTGTCGCATATACATGGAGGCGTCTTCCATGGATTGTTTACCGCGTGCATGGCAGTGTTCAACTTTGCTTTCGCCTATTCACTGTACCGCAATCAGCACGCCGATAAGAACCTGATCTACCTGTTGATCGGCTTGACATTGAGCTTCCTGAGCCTTGCTGCGCCGGTACAACTGAAAGGTAACCACATTACGCTCTTCTGGGCGGCGGAATCGGTGTTATTGTTATGGTTATACCAACGCTCACGTATAGCGCTGATGCAATATGCTTCGGGGATTGTTTTCTTCATGATGAGTGTCAGTCTTATGGTAGACTGGCAACAGACATATGACGACCTGCGTTATGCCGGTGGCCGGCATATGTGGCCATTGCTCAACCAGGGATTTATTACCGGAATTGTATGCATCGCTGCCTTGTTCATCATAAGACGGTTACTGAAAAAAGACCTGGATAAGCAATACTTCATTGAGATCCCGGTACCTATGCTAAGGCGGGCCCTGGGTGTCTTTGCGCTGGCTGTTATTTATATAGTGGGTATACTGGAACTATACTATCAATCCCAGATTTACTGGCCTGCTGTTACGATCATTAACACAGGTATTTATAATTACCTGTTCATCTGCACCCTGCACTACCTCAGCAGAAAAGAGCATGTTATATTCAGAATGTTGTCTGTAGGACTTTCTGCGGTCTTCATACTGGTATTCATGGTGCTGTATAATGACGATATCATCGATGTACGCTCAGCCTACCTCGAAGAACATAAACCGCTGGGGCATTTCCTGCTTACTTACGTGCTGATCGCCTCGTTACTGACTATGCTCTACCAGGCATACCTGACAGTGAAGATGATCCGCAATAAAAAATACGTGCATATTTTCCAATGGGTAGCTACCTTTTCATTAGTATACGTGTTAAGCGCCTCGCTTGATCATATAGTAGCGCTGAGCACCTGGCAACCCAATGTCCATACCAGCGATATCACCAACAACAGTCAACGTACAGGGTATACCATCCTCTGGGGCGCTTTTGCATTTATGCTGATCTATCTGGGCTTCAAATGGCAATCCAAACAGGTACGTATCATCTCCATCAGTTTATTTGCATTGACTTTGCTGAAACTGTTTTTATTCGATCTGCACGATCTGTCAGAAGGAGGCAAGATTGCCGCTTTTATTTCGCTTGGTGTTATACTGCTGATCATTTCCTTTATGTATCAGCGTTTGAAAAAAATATTACTGACAGATGAAAACCAGACTGCCAATTAAGTTTATACAATTATTCCTTTTCCTGTTCATCGTAACGGGTATACTGCCTGCCAGTGCACAACAATTTACCTGGCAGGCAGGTTTGCCCGCTATTGGCGAAACAGGTATTTATAATATCACCTTACATCCGGCGTTCGTTGCCAAAAGCTATGATACTGCGTTGACAGATGTACGGCTCTTTGACGGGGAGACCGCTGTTTCTTACATTTTACAGCATGATACACCATTCGTCGACCTGCCCTCTCCGGTTATAACTGTGAAAAACAATACAGTATCCCGTAGAACGATTATCCAACTGCAATTCAAAGAGAAATACCTTATTGAGCAACTGAAATTGACAGTGGCTGCTCCGGCCTATTTCAAACGGTATTTATACGTTACGGAAGATACCAGTGGATTGACGCCTTCGCAAGAATTTGCCCTTGTTTCCGGCCAGCCGGCTGTTTTTAAATTAAATACGCCACTCAAAACAAAACAATGTTACATCATTATAAAAAATGAAGATAATCCGGCTTTACAGGTCAAAGATATCAGCGTCCTGCAGCGGCATATTTATCTTACTGCCTGGCTGGAAAAAGGAAAGAGCTACATCCTGAAAACAGGTGCTCCGGATGTGGCCGCACCGGTTTATGACCTTCCTTATTTCGCCAATAAGCTGCCGGCACAGATACCTGCACTGGAAGCAGGCAATATCACACCCGTTCCGGCCGTTATAAAAAATGTGCCTTCACCTGCAGCTGAAACGAATAATACCGTTTTCACGAGTAAAAGGTGGATCTGGACAGGAATAGTCAGCATTATTGTGCTCATCACCCTGTTAAGTATCCGTTTACTTCGCGAGATGCGGGAGCGGAAATAACCAGAATATATTCAGGATATCTTATTATCTTGTAACAATTTATATTTTTCCTTAATCTATAAAATAGACTACCTTTATCCACATGAAGACTGCTGCTGTTAAAAATTATTCCAATCTGGTGTTTGATCTGGGTGCTGTGCTGATAGACTGGAATCCGCGTTATCTCTATAATAAGGTCTTTTCAACAGCCGCAGAAACTGAGTTTTTCCTCACCAATGTCTGTACCTCTGCCTGGAATGAGGAACAGGATGCCGGCAGAAGTCTGCAGGAAGCCACCGAGATGCTGATATGCCAGTTTCCAAAGTTTGAGGCCGAAATACGGGCTTATTATGGCCGCTGGAAGGAGATGCTGGGCGGGCCTATCCAGGAAACTGTGGATATTTTACAGGAACTGAAAGAAAGTAACCAATATAAGCTTTACGCACTGACCAACTGGTCCAATGAAACATTCCCCCTGGCGCTTTTGAATTACCCTTTCCTGCAATGGTTTGACGGTATTGTGGTATCCGGCAGGGAAAAGATCCGTAAGCCGGACCCTGCGTTTTATAATCTACTGCTGGACCGCTACCAGCTGGACGCCTCGTCAACCCTTTTTATTGACGATAATGAGCGCAATATACGCGGCGCTGCAGCCTGTGGTATAGATGGTATCCATTTTACGTCTGCAGGGCAATTAAAGGCCATATTAGAGGAAAAATCGATCCTTCCTATCTCTTTACATCATTCCTGAATTTTTATGTCACGGGGTTGAAAACCCGGCGTTCAAACGCACGATCGGCCAGGGCGGACCGATTGATGTTTTGTTTCCCGATTTTATTACCCGGGGTTGAAACCCCGCGCTACAAACGCACCGCACCTACGGAGCCGATTGCCGCGTATAATTGTGTTATGTTCCAGTGGGTCCTCGGTTACACACACGCGATCCTCGGCCGCGACCAGTTGCCTTTATTATTACATACATTCCCCGGATTAATACAATACACTGGATAAGATTACGTTACATGCTTCTGCCTGCCTGAAGAATGTCTCCCTTATTTTAGGAATACCTTAACATTTCGCAGATAAACTTCATGTAACATCACCAGTTCAAATACGTTAAAAGATTGTGCTGCTCTGCAACCAGCTGTTGGCACACTTACTGTTATATCATACGTAACAGCCTGTCTCATTTCCTCCCTCTACCTGCTGAAATAGCAACAAAATAAAAACCCGTGAATATGAAAAGAGTAATGTTATTAATGAGCGCAGCATTGGGCCTGGTATTGTCATTCAGCAGTTGTGGCAAAGATCCACTTAAAGACATGACAGAAGAAGAATCAAGAATCTACGTAACAAACCGCGCAGACAGTGTCGATTTTACTTCCTACAAGACCTTTAGTATTGTCGACTCCGTAGCGGTCGCCAGTAATTCCAATAACGATGAGCGTGCGTTGACGGACTATGACAAAAAACTGATTGCAGACGTGACGCAGTCGCTGACGGCAAGAGGATACACACAGGTGAGCAGGGCTGCTAAACCAGACCTGGCTGTGAACCTCACCCGGATTGACAACACTTACAGCGCTGTTTACTATGACCCCGGCTATTGGAGCGGCATAGGTGGTTATTTCGATCCCTTCTACTGGGGGTACCCAGGCTACGGCTATTACTGGCCAACCTACTACCAGGTGTACCAGAAAGAACGCGCAGTGTCCATCGACATTGTTGACCTGAAAAACGCAAAGAACAATCAGCTGGTGGCCGTATGGAATGCTATGCTGCGTGGCAGCGGCGTATGGAACATCAGCAACGTTGATAGTATGGTATCTGCTGTTTTTGCACAGTCTACTTACCTGAAGGCAAACAATTAATGATTCACTTTAAAAGAGACAGAGATGAAAAGTATGAAGCTTTGGATATTGACAATGATCGCTTTCCTGGGAGTACAAACTGCTTTTTCACAGGTACGCTCCCCTTTATCCATTAACGTAGATTATTCTATAGGGCAACCTCTCGGTTCGCTGAAAGATTATACCGATAAAACAAGTTTCCGCGGCTGGCGGGCAGGCATCCAATACCAGTTAAATGACCAGCTGGCGGTGGGCCTCAGAAGCGGCTATCAGCAGTTCTATCAAAGACTGCCTCGCGCAGTGTATCCTACAAAGAGCGGGGATATCTCAGCTGTGCAATCCCGTTCACTGGAAGTTACGCCAATACTGGCTACTGTGCAGTATCAGCTGACCAAACCCGATCGCGCCATCATTCCATATGTGGGATTAGGTGTGGGTACAGTAAATATGTTGTACAACAAATACTGGGGGGAATTTACAGACAGGGACAACAGCTGGCAATTTGCCGCTTCACCTGAAGTAGGTATCAATATTCCTTTCGGCAAAGGCTCTCCGGTGCTATTCAATGCCAGTGTGCAATACACCTATTCGCCGTATAAGCTGCAGGAAATTACAAACTATAATGTAGTACAGGCCAACGTGGGGCTGCGGGTACATATTAACTAAGTAGGCATATTCTATAAAAAACCACTTTTCCGATGAAGGTCCTGTATCACTACAGGGCCTTCTTTTATCTGATCAGCAGCTTCTCAAAGCCGGGAGAAAAACGTTCCCGGATTTTCCCCTGTTCGTCTTTGTAGATAAAATATGCTTCCAGTCCGTATTCCGGATGTTGTGCGATAAATGATAGTCCATGCTCCACCCCCATCAAGATCAGTGCATTGTCATATCCATCTGCCGTGATCGCGTCTCCCGCTATAACCGTTACACTCACGATGTTGCTATGCAATGCCTCACCTGTAGCCGGGTTGATGCTATGTGCAAAACGGGTGCCCCCCTGATCGAAGAAACGACGGTAATTGCCGCTGGTCGTGATGGCTTTGTTATCCATCGCCAACAGTGCCTGCACGGGATATGCATTATCGTCTGTTGCGGGACGCTCGATACCCACTGTCCAGATTTTGCCATGCTGATTATGCCCTTTGCTGCATAATTCACCACCAACATCCACGAGATAATTCCCGATCGCTTTCTGTTCAAGTAAGCGGGCCATTGCATCTGAGGTATATCCCTGTGCAATACCGTTACAATCAATCTCCACACCTTTTTTCTTCTTTATAAGTTGCTGGCTGCGGATCTCTAAATACCCGTACCCCACATACGACAGGATGTGCCGTAAAGTATCGGCTGCCGGTACCTTTTGTACTGCAGGTTTGTGCACACCAAATCCCCAGGCATCTACAAGCGGCTTCACCGTAATATCAAAGGCGCCGTTCGTTGCTTTGCTGATCTGTAATGCCCTTGTTACGACTGCCTGCATATGATGATCCATATGCACTGCATTTCCTTCATTAAAACGGTTGATAAGAGAGCCCGGCTTATACAGGGACAATGACTGGTCTATCTCTGCAAAAACGGAGTCGATCGCGTGCTGCAGAGAAACGGTATCGTCAGAAAGATATTTGATGATATAATAGGTGCCCTGTGCTTTTCCTTCCAATGTCACCAGTCGCTGGGCAAAAGTGGTGGCACTGATGCAGAAGAAAAACAACAAAATGGCCAGTTGTTTTATAATTGCCAATCTATCCGTAATAGTATGCATGAACCTCGTAGCTGAAATTTTATTCGCGGAAAGATAGACAATTGCATCAATGAAATGCATCCAGGCCGGTGATATCATGCCCGGTGATCAGTAAATGAATTTCATGTGTGCCTTCATAAGTGATCACACTTTCCAGGTTCATCATATGGCGCATGATGGGGAATTCGCCGGTGATACCCATTCCTCCTAATATCCGGCGGGCTTCCCTGGCGATGTTGGTGGCTATTTCGCAGGCATTACGCTTGGCCATAGAGATCTGGGCAGGAGTGGCTTTCCCTTCGTTTTTCAGCACGCCGAGGCGCCAGTTCATGAGTTGGGCTTTAGTAATCTCCGTGATCATTTCCGCCAGCTTTTTCTGAGTGAGCTGGAAACCGGCAATGGGTTTATCAAACTGAATACGCTCTTTAGCATATCGTAAAGCGGTGTCATAACAATCCATCGCAGCACCTGTTACTCCCCAGGCAATTCCGTAACGGGCAGAAGAAAGACAACTGAGCGGGCCCTTGAGACCTTTCACGTTTGGCAGGATATTCTCTTTTGGCACCTTTACATTGTCGAATACCAGCTCACCCGTAGCGCTGGCCCGGAGGCTCCATTTACCTTTGGTTTCCGGCGTGGAGAATCCTTCCATTCCTCTTTCCACGATGAGGCCTCTTATCACGCCTTCTTCATCTTTTGCCCATACAACTGCTATCTGTGCAAAGGGAGCATTGGAGATCCACATTTTGGAGCCATTCAGGATAACGTGATCGCCTGCATCTTTAAAGTGGGTGATCATACCGGAAGGATTGGAACCGAAGTCCGGTTCGGTCAGTCCGAAGCAACCCATCCACTCTCCCGTAGCCAGTTTAGGCAGGTATTTGCGTTTCTGTTCTTCGCTGCCGAAGGTATAGATCGGGTACATTACGAGGGAGCCCTGTACTGAGGCGGTAGACCTTATCCCGCTGTCCCCTCTTTCCAGTTCCTGCATCATTAGTCCATAAGCGATATGGTCCATACCGCCGCCGCCATATTCCTGCGGAATGGTCGGGCCAAAGCAGCCTAATTCGCCTAAGCCCTTGATAATCTGTGAAGGAAAGGTAGCGTGCTGGCAGGCATCTTCAATAACAGGCGAAACTTCTTTTTTCACCCATTGCCGTACGGCGTCACGTACCATCAGATGTTCTTCGGTCAACAAATCGTCTATGTGGAAATAATCGGGGGATTGAAACAGGTCTTTAAGCATGTGGAACACGTTTTATAAGTCTTTCTCAATTTAAGACTTCATCCACAAAAAAAGTCCATAGTCTGAAGAACATTCCCAAATGGACCATTCTACTGACTATGGACTGCATTATGCCAGGCAACAGCCGTTTAGCTGTCTGCCAATGTCTGTTTTGCTTCCAGGCACTCCGCCATTTCCTGCTGCAACTGCAGGGCGGCAGCGCGGGCATCATTGGCAAAGTCTTCGCCATTACCCGCGTAAATGATTGAACGGCTTGCATTTACCAGCAGACCGCAGTCTTTGTTCATTGCCTGGGAGGAAATCTCCTGCAGGTCGCCACCCTGGGCGCCAACACCTGGTACCAGGAAGAAATTGTCCGGCACCAGCTGACGGATATAACCTAACTGCGACGTCTGGGTAGCGCCTACCACAAACATCAGATTATCAGGCGTTCCCCAGTTCATAGCGGCTTTCATTACCTTTTCATAGAGGTACTCATCGCCAGACTGCTGTAACTGGAAGTCCTGGCTGCCTTCATTGGAAGTGAGGCCCAGCAGGATGGTCCATTTTTCGTTGAAAGACAGAAAAGGCAGTACACTGTCGCGGCCCATATAAGGCGCTACAGTCACTGCATCGAAATTGTATGTTTCAAAGAATGTTTTGGCGTATTGTGTGGAAGTATTGCCTATATCACCACGCTTGGCGTCAGCAATGGTAAACAGGCCGGAAGGGATGTACTCCACCGTGCGTTGCAGGCTTTCCCATCCGCGGATGCCCATACACTCGTAAAAAGCAGTATTGATCTTGTAGGATACACAAAGATCCTTTGTCGCGTCAATGATCGCTTTGTTAAAAGCAAATACCGGGTCAGGATGAGAGAGTAAGTGGCGGGGAATCTTGTGAAGATCTGTGTCTAATCCCACACAGAGATAAGATTGCCTCTCCTTTATCAGATTCACCAGTTCCTGTCTGTTCATAAATGATTGATTTGGGGCGCAAAGTTAAGTAAAACTTAAGCAATGCCGTTTGAAATGAAAATATTAGCAAATTCTGGAATACTATTTCCGGTCTTATATAAATATAGTAAAAAGATTCTGAAAGTGCCTGACGGGTTTATCCGCATACCGCTCATCCCCCACCCATTTGGATTTTTAAAATAATGTTCCTAACTTTTGACCACCGCGTTCATGAAAAAAATGATATGAAAAACTATTCCGGATTGATATTTTTAGCCCTCTTCCTTTGTGCTTTGCAATCGAATGCACAAGTGAAGGCTCCCCAGGTTGGCGTTGCTACCTCGCGCATGAATGATAGTTTGTTACATGCTGCCGGCTATGATTACATTGAAGAAACTGTACAGAAACTGCTGTCTCCCGCCATCCCGGAAGATACATTTCGCCTCCATCTTGCGCAATTGCGGAAAATGCAGTGTAAGGTACAGGTATGTAATGTCTTTTTCCCGGGGGAAATCCGGCTCACAGGTAATAATGTCAACGAGCAACAGGTACTCACCTATGTAGACGGTGTAATGGCCAGGGCCAAACGGGCAGGCATCCACGTAATCGTATTAGGCAGTGGTGGCTCCCGCAAACTGCCGGATAATTATAATAAAGATACAGCCACCCTGCAGTTCATCGACCTATGCCGCAAAATGGCGGTCGTAGCGGGGAAATACGATTGTGTTATTGCCATTGAGAACCTGAACAGCACCGAGACCAACTTTGTGAATACCCTGGCAGAAGCAGATGCCATTGTAACAGCCGTACACCATCCCAATTTCAAGCTGACGGCCGATATTTATCATATGCTGAAGGAACATGAATCGCCCGATATGATCAGAAAGGCAGCGAAGAACCTGGTGCACTGTCATATTGCAGAAAGAGAGAAAAGAACGGCTCCCGGTTCTACCGGCAACGATGTAGCGCCTTATATCGCTGCACTGGCAAGTATTCATTATACCGGCAGGATCTCCCTGGAATGCCGCTGGGACAATATGCCGCAGCAGGGAAAACCAACGCTGGAGTATATGCATGACCAGATAAAAACGGCCTATAAACTGTCAAAACTTTAAATCTATATAGAAATGAAATCACGTCGTGAATTCCTGAAAGATTCCCTGCTCACCGGCGCAGGTGTTACACTCAGCGCAATGGGGCTGCCTGCCAGCAGCTACGCCCGCATTATGGGTGCCAATGACAGGGTCAACGTAGGACTCGTAGGATTTTCTGATCGTGCGAGACAAACCCTGCTCCCCTGCTTCTTCAATAACAGTAAGGAGCTGAACTTCGATCTTATTGCCGTATCAGATATCTGGAATCGCAGACGTGAGGAAGGAAAGGCATTTCTGCAGGGTAAAGCAGGACATGACGTTAAGGCCTGCATTAATAATGACGAATTATACAAAATGAAGGACCTGGACGCGGTGATCATTGCTACTGCCGATTTCCAGCACGCCTTTCATACTATTGAAGCTGTAGGTAACAGAATGGATGTATACTGCGAAAAACCATTCGCAGAAACCATGGACGATGCCCGTAAAGCACTGAAAGCAGTGAAAGCTTCCGGAAAGATATTCCAGGTGGGTACACAGCGCCGTAGTGGCGACAGCTATCATGCTGCCAACAATTTCATCAAGGAAGGCAAATTCGGTCCTATCACTATGGTGGAAATGACCTGGAACGTGAATCAACCGGGACGCTGGCGCAGACCTGCGCTGGTAAACGAGATCCGCGAGTCAGACGTTGACTGGCAACGTTTCCTGGCTGGTCGTCCGAAAGACAAATGGGACCCACGTAAATACCTGGAATACCGCCTGTTCTGGCCTTATTCCTCCGGTATCTTCGGTCAGTGGATGACCCACCAGATCGACACCGTACACTGGTTCAGCGGTCTGAAACACCCTCGTACCGCAGTAGCTAACGGCGGTATTTACATGTGGAAAGATGGCCGTACCAATGCCGATACCATCACAGCGGTATTCGAATACGGTCCTGAAAATGATCCAACCACCGGTTTCCAGGTAGCTTACAGCTCCAGGTTCTCCAACTCTGCCGGCGGTATCAAGGAAATGTATTATTCCAATGGCGGTACCATCGATATTGACAAAAACAAGATCGCACCTACCGGTGGTCTTACAGAAAGAGAGGCACAGGAAATGGGCTTACATGCTAACCTGCTGCCTGAAATGACACTGTCTGCCAATGAAACCAAAGCAGCTACCGGCGCCAACATGGGAGGTGATCCGCTGACAAATGCCCACATGCGCAACTGGATGCAGAGCGTACGTGACCGCAAACCCGCCAATGCGCCTATTGAAGCAGCTTACTCTCACTCCATTGCCCTTATTATGGCAAATGCGGCCTATCGCACCGGTCAGAAAGCTACTTTCAACGAAGCGACCCAGGAAGTAATGGTGGGTGGCAAGCCATTCGTATTGTAATTGTCTTCTCTGCTATAATGAAAAAAGCCCTGCGCTGTAGCGCAGGGCTTTTTCTTTGCATATTTTACGCTTATACAAAGACCTCTACGATCTTTGTAGGCGGTACATTCGCGTTTCTCATCGCAATGTTACGGGCTACCATGCTGGCGAAGCCCATAAATGCCAGCTGGGTGGCACTATCTCCGCCCACCATAGCCGGGATACCGTCATCACCGCCTTCGCGGATGCTCTGCACCAGTGGTATCTGACCCAGGAATGGTATTTCCAGCTGTTCTGCGAGACGTTTACCACCTTCCTTGCCGAATATGTAGTATTTGTTGTTCGGCAGTTCCGCCGGTGTGAAATAAGACATATTTTCCACCAGTCCGAGGATCGGTACATTGATCTGTGAACCGCCAAACATGGCAATACCTTTCTTGGCATCTGCCAGTGCTACGTCCTGTGGAGTGGTCACCATCACCACACCTGTAACCGGCACTGTCTGCACCAGGGTCAGGTGGATATCACCCGTACCCGGAGGAGTGTCAATTACCAGGTAATCCAGTTCTCCCCAGTTCACGTCTGTAAGGAACTGTTTCAGGGCGCTGCTGGCCATAGGGCCACGCCATACAACTGCCTGCTTTTCATCTATCAGCGACCCGATGGACATCAGTTTGATACCGTGTTTCTCCAGGGGGACGATCATGCCTTTACCTTCCACTGTTTCCATCATCGGACGTTCACCGCGTACACCAAACATAATGGGTACGGACGGGCCGTAAATATCTGCATCCATCAGTCCTACCCTGGCGCCGCCTTCAGACAGGGCCAGAGCCAGGTTAGCTGCTACAGTGGATTTACCCACACCTCCTTTACCGGAAGCTACAACGATGATATTTTTTACGTTTGGTAATACACTTCTGCCATCTTTCCTGTTGGAGTTTACGTTGGCTGTCATATTCACCTGAACTTCCGCATCCTTACTAACAAGGTGATGTATTGCATTCACACAGGCATTCCTGATCAGATCTTTCAGCGGGCAGGCGGGGGTGGTCAGGACAACCGTGAACTTCACCTTATTACCATCAATCTCAATATCTTTTACCATATTCAGCGTTACCAGGTCCTTTCCCAGATCAGGCTCTTCCACATTGCTCAAAGCCTTCAATATCTGCTCCGTTGTGATCATAAATAGTTGTTAATTTTAATTCCAGAATGCAAAGTTAACCCAATTGCGACTTAATTTGTCAGCGCTGTCATAGTTTTTGTCGATCTCTTTTCCATTCATCATCTATAATGACTGGAATACAATCCTATGGCGACTGTTTTAAAACAAATAATTTATCTTAGAGGCGGCATGAACAAAAAGAGTACCTACATACTGCTATTTTTCCTGTTTTTTCCTTTCCTGCTGAAAGCCCAACTCTCGCAGTTCAAAGACAGCATTATCCAGATTTCCGGTATTACCATGACGGCAGACAGCTTAAGAGCTGTACCGGCGGTAAGTATACTGGTGCGAGGCCAGCACCGCGGGACTATTTCCAACAGCCAGGGTGTGTTCTCGATCGTTGCATTTAAAGGGGATACCCTTACCTTCAGTGCAGTGGGTTTCAAGAAAAAAGATTTTAAGATCCCGATGAATCTGCCGGGAAACAATTACTCTATGATTCAGCTGCTGGTAGACGACACAACTTATCTGCCGGTTACTATCATTAAGCCTTATCCTACGAGGGAAGAATTTGAGAAAGCGTTCGTCAGTTCCGACATCCCGGACGATGAATACGAGCTGGCACGTAAGAATACGGAAGAGGCCCGTATGCGCGCACTTTCACGTTATATACCCCCGGATGCCCGCGAGGCGACCAACATGTACATGAACAAACAGGCGCAGTCGCTGTATTATGCTGGTCAGCAGGCTCCACAAAATATTCTTAATCCCCTTGCCTGGGCCCAGTTCATTCAGGCCTGGAAGCGGGGTGACTTTAAGAGTAAGAATAACAATAAGTACAGTTATGGTTATTAATCTGGCTTAGCTCCATCTCTTAATAAATCAATACACCATGCAACAAATTGCTGTCATCGGCGCCGGTACCATGGGAAATGGTATTGCGCATGTATTTGCACAGAACGGTTTTAAAGTCAACCTCATTGATGTTTCTGCCCCTGCACTGGAACGTGCCCTGCAGACAATTGAAAAGAACCTCGACAGGCAACTGGCGAAAGGGTCTGTTACAGAAGACATTAAGCATCAGACCTTACAGAACATCAGCACCTTCACTGACCTGCCTGCCGGTGCAAAAACCGCAGAACTGGTGGTGGAAGCGGCTACTGAAAATGTAGATCTGAAACTGAAGATCTTCAGGGAACTGGACGCTCATACGTCTCCCGACGCCATACTGGCCACCAATACTTCTTCTATTTCCATTACCCGTATTGCCGCGGCTACACAAAGAGCAGGTAAGGTGATCGGTATGCACTTTATGAATCCGGTACCGGTGATGAAACTGGTAGAGATCATTAATGGCTATGCCACCGAGCAGACTGTTACGGCTAGTATTGTAACGTTGTCAGAGCAACTGGGTAAAGTGCCCTGCGTGGTAAATGATTATCCCGGCTTTATTGCCAACCGCATCCTGATGCCGATGATCAATGAGGCCATTTATTCACTATATGAAGGCGTGGCCGGTGTAACAGAAATAGACACCGTCATGAAACTTGGAATGGCGCATCCGATGGGGCCATTACAGCTGGCCGACTTCATAGGTCTGGATGTATGCCTTTCTATCATGCGCGTATTGCATGATGGTTTCGGCAATCCGAAGTATGCGCCTTGTCCCTTACTGGTAAATATGGTTACCGCAGGTTATCTGGGCGCCAAGAGCGGCGAAGGGTTTTACAAATATGAGAAAGGAAGTAAAGACCTGTTAGTCAGCGAAAGATTCGCGAAAGAAGTGCATATTTAAACCGCAGGGGTCAGGAATACGGATAATAACCTTATATGCAATAAGTAGTACAGCATAAGCGGTATGACATTATTGCATTGAAGCACCACCTGGAGTGGCATATTCATCATACACGGTATATTTTAATTCCTGACCTCTGTTTATATCTTTTTTATCTCCAGTCCCCTGATATCATTCAGCTTTAACAACGTTAACTCCTGCACTGCTTTTGGAATACCAATTTCCATCTCACAAAACAGCTGTAATTCCTGCATATATATGGTACAGTTCTGCTGTTTCAGAACGGTCATGATCTCATTCATGATAGTATAATCAAAGCTCAGGCGAAATTTCGCCTCCACATTTTTCTGTACTACAGGAATAAGCTGTAACACCATAGCGGTAGACATCTTATACGCGTTGATAAGCCCGGGCGCGCCCAGCAGCGTACCGCCGAAATAACGTACCACTACCACCAGTACATCCGTCAGCTGTTTACTGTCTATCTGCCCCAGAATGGGTTTACCGGCAGTACCGGAGGGCTCACCATCATCATTTGCCCTGAACTGTAATCCGTCAGTACCCAGGCGGTATGCAAAACAATGATGGGTGGCTTTGGGGTGCTCTTTTTTCACTTCCTGCAGACAATCTTTTACCTGATCCACTGTTTTTACAGGCCAGGCATATGCAAGGAATTTGCTGCCCCTGTCTTTGAATTCTGCGGTTGCTGTTTTCTCTATAGTAAAATAAACTTCCATGCTGTTATTGTTTGCTGGTGGCATCCGCCTCCCGCTCGTAAATGATCACCAGCATATTATTCTGCTGCAGATCTGTTTTTATTGTCACATATTTCCTCAATGCCCCTGCTACTATCCTCATTACGGCGGTATTCGGAGGAATACTGCCAAGGTTATCGGCCAGCATGATCAACCTGTTCTCTCCTTCCTGCAGGGTCACCTTCAGTTGCTGCCGTTGCCGTTTTACCGGGAAGCCGGTTACCACTTCCAGTCCGTTCATTCGTATGGAGATGCTATCACCATCTTCTGCGGCGTCATCCCACAATTCCAGGGTCACATCGGGCTGCTGTACATTGATCTTCTCCAGCAGGCTTGTTTGCCGCTCTGCAATACGTTTATCATTAATAGGCTTAAGCAAAGAATGCCTGATGGTATCTTTCACAGGATGACCGGCATTACGGCCGGTAAGATGTTGAATATCGTTCCCTGCAGCTACCACCTGCTGATCATCCGCAGTTGTTTTCATCCCCCGGCCTGTACTATCTTTTCCAGGAGTGCCGCTTAGGGGTATGTTATCCGATCCTCCCGGCGTATTAGCTGCCACCGTTTTCACACTATCAACGGCCTTACGAGGCAAACGGTTCAGTTGTGCGACGAGGAAAGTGGCATACAAATTCTGCCTGTCCGTGAAGTCAAACATGTACGAACCCGTCGTCGTCTTTACTTTAAAAGCACCGGTATTGGGCGGCAGACGGCCGTAGTTATCGGCAAACAGTGTTACAATATTGATACCCGTGTCCAGGGGCAACTGCAAGGTCTTACCTGTTTCGCTGATAAATGACTTGTCCAGCAGTTGCTTACCATTGAGCAACAGGGTCACCGTATCCCTGTCAATAGCATCCTCATCTCTGATGGATAATGGTACAATAGAATCGTAAACATCCACTTTATCATAAATCCCGAAGTAAACAGCGCCTTCTTCAGGATGCAACATCTGGCGTATATTCCTGTGTTGCCAGGGAGTATTGTTCTGTTTTTTCAGTACAATGTCTTTGCGTGAGAGCAGTTCCCGCAACAGATCCTTCATATATGCATACATTTCATCGTCTGCATACAATCCCTGCATGAATAACTCATATGAGTTGATCCACATGCGTTGCAGGGCCAGTTCCGGCGCTCCCTTCGCCTGATAGTTCAAAGTACCATTCAGGTAAAGCATCCAGGCGCCCAGGTGGAACGGCGTCTCTTCTGTCGGGTATTTTACCCTGCCAATACCCAACTGGTTGTCATTCTTTTTGGCCAGTAACACTTCGTATGTACCTGAGAAGGGAGAATAGATCACTTTCAGTTGCGCAGGATATAACATATTCCTTTCAGGTTTGCCTATCTGTAACTGCAGCTTGATACCACTTGTGGTAGGCCAGGGTTTGTACTCCATCGTCCAGGTACCTACCCACTTGTCAGCCTGGCCATAAGTGGTCAGGATACAGCAACAGCACAGGATCAGGATGCATATAGGGCGCTTCAGAAAGTTCATTATACCGTTCCCTCCTTTCTCTTGCGGTAATACAATATCCTATCGCCATCCAGCAAGGTTTCTTCCGTCAGTAAGCTGTGTGCCAATACGGGCGATTGCACACCATCCGGCAACGAATGACTGCCAACGATGACACGGGCTTCATCCCAGAGACCTGCTTCGATAAATTCATTCAGCACATAAGGTCCACCTTCCACCAGTACACTTAATATGCGTCTTTCGTGTAAAAGCCGCATTAACTGTGGGAGAAGTGGCTGCTCAAAATCGGCCGTAACCGTTTCAGTTGCACCCTCCTGTGCGGCTGCTTCTGCTGTGATAAACAACGTGGGCGCTGCACCATTCCACAAATGATAATGACGGGGTGTTTTCAGCGTACGGTCTATTACTATTCTGATAGGGTCTTTACCTGTCCAGTAGCGGTTATTCAAACGGGGATTGTCGGCTACAGCTGTATTGGTACCTACCAGTATTCCCATCTCTTCACTGCGCCAGCGATGTACAAGCCTGTCGGTCAGCGGATTTGAAATACGCACCGGAGATCCGTCTGCAGCAGCCATGTAGCCGGCCGCACTTTGTGCCCACTTCAGTATAATATAAGGGCGCTGCTGTTCATGATAAGTAAAGAAACGCTCATTCAGCTGCCGGCAGGCGCTCTCCAGCACATGTGTCCTCACGCTGATGCCGGCATCCCGGAGTATGGCTATACCACGTCCTGATACCTGGGAGAATGTATCCACGCAGCCAATCACCACGGCTCCTATTTTCTGCGCAACGATCAGTTCTGCACAGGGGGGCGTTTTGCCATAATGCGCACAAGGCTCCAGGCTCACATACATGGTAGCAGCAGGGATCAGCGGCTGATCTTCCGGTTTGACGGATCTGACACAGTTCACCTCTGCATGCGCATGGCCGTACTGCTGGTGATAACCTTCACCAATGATACGGCCCTCATGCACCAATACAGCGCCTACCATAGGATTGGGCGCTACATTCCCCGCTCCCAGCTTCGCCAGTTGCAGGCACCGTTGCATATAAAATTCATCAAAGGAGCTGTCCATGATAGCGTCTGATATTATACTTTTGTGTGCAAAAATATCGTTTCAGCAGGGATTTTCCCTGTGCAGTACATTTTTATACGCTCCATATGACAATACAGGCAGCTTTTACACAACTCATCACGTCCCTCGCACCGGTTCACGAGCAGCGGGAAGCCGCCAACATCGCGCACATCGTAATGGAGCATGTGACAGGTCTGTCAAAGATGGACAGGATCGTTTATAAGGATAAAGAACTGACAGCGCAGCAAGCTGCACAACTACAGCAAGCCCTCACAGCATTGCTGGAACATCAGCCCGTTCAATATGTTACCGGCACCAGCTGGTTCTATGGCATGGAGCTCCAAGTAAATAGCAATGTACTCATTCCCCGTCCGGAAACGGAAGAACTGGTGGAATGGATTGTGCAGGATGTACGTAACAGTAAGCTACTTAACCGTAAGATACTCGATATAGGCACCGGCAGCGGCGCCATCCCCCTGGCCATTAAAAAAGAACTGCCTGCCGCAAGCGTCTGGGCGCTTGATGTCAGCGCAGGTGCGCTGGAGACAGCCCGAACCAATGCACAGCAGCAAAAGCTGGATGTTCATTTTGAACAGATAGACATTCTCGATGCAGCTGCTACGCAATCATTACCCATGTTTGATATTATTGTTAGCAACCCTCCGTATATCTGCCAGCGGGAGCGCACAGATATGCAGGAACAGGTAGTGGCTTATGAGCCGTCTATCGCGTTATTTGTACCGGATGATGATGCCTTGCTGTTTTACAGGCAGATAGGGTTACTGGCAAAACAGAAGTTACATCCGGGCGGGGCACTGTATTTTGAGATCAATGAGGCGTTTGGGGAACAGACGGCAGAGTTGTTACGGGGACAGGGATATTTGAATGTGGAAGTCAGGAAGGATCTGTTTGGAAAAGACAGGATGGTGAAGGCTGTTTTAGGCTGAATAAGGAATAAAGGATTTTATTGTATAAATTTATCATAGAAAGAAACAAAATAATGCTGGACAAAATCAGAATACGGAACTTTAAATCTATTGACGACCTGTCTATTGATCTAGGAAGATTTAATGTTTTCATAGGTGAAAATGGATGTGGAAAGAGCAATATTCTGGAAAGCATCGTATATACTTCAGCTGCTTTCAATAAAAATATCGAAAATGAGTTTTTAGCGCTTAGAGGAGCAAGAACATCAGCTCCTTTATTGATGAGAAGTGGATTTGACAAAGAAATGCTTTCAAAAGATATTCTTATAGACATCAACGTCAAAGACCATAAATATTCATTTTCTTTTCAAAATGATAACCAGGCGTTTTCAAAATGGAAAGCTTCTCTTTTATTGGATGACAATACCCTAATAAAAGATATCAATCCAATATCTGAGACTCATGATCTTGAGCCCCTGAGCAAGCTAAAAGAAGAAGTGCTTGGAGATTTGGAAACCCTACAAAAACAAATACCTGGGTCTGAAGATGAAAAGCTAACTAACAAACAATTAAGTAACAACCTTCAATCCATTCTGAAAAGAATTAATGATCAAATAATTAGAGTAAAGACAGAGTTAACTCATTCACTAACAAATAGGCTTTTTAAGTCACTCGATGATGAAGCCGGCTTGCTCAATTACATGATTTACTCACCTGAGAATTTCTTTCTTAGAAGATTTGAGTATGAAAACTCTTATGTTGAACCCCTGGGGCACAGGGGTGAAGGATTATTAAATCTAATTAAAATCATCAAAAAGGGAAAAAGCGATCAATATACAAGCATTATCAAAAATTTATTTCTAATCGACTGGTTTAGTTCCTTTGATATCAAGGAGGAATCTTCTCTTGGAGAAATCGAGTTCTCTATTGATGATAAGTATCTGGAAGACGGCCTTAAGTCCTTCGACATTAGAAATGCTAATGAAGGTTTCTTTTTTATACTATTCTATGTTACACTTTTTACAAGTGATTATACGCCCCCTTTCTTTGCAATCGACAATATAGACACCGCTCTCAACCCTAAACTATGTAGCAAGTTAATAAGCGTCCTTTCCGAGCTTGCCGCCCAAAATAACAAGCAAGTAATCATTACCACCCACAACCCCTCCGTACTTGACGGATTAAATCTAAACAACGACGAAGAAAGGCTATTCGTCGTTTCAAGAAATGCAGTTGGTAACACCCGTGTCAAACGAATTGAAAAGAAAGCTCCCCTGGAAGGCGAACAACCAGTGAAATTATCTGAACAATTCTTAAGAGGATACATCGGAGGGTTACCAAAAAACTTTTAAATGAAAACATTTGGGATAATAGCTGAAGGTCCAACGGATCAAATTGTTATTCAAAATATTTTAGTAGGATTCTTCGACAATAATGAACTTCCCTCTTCGGTTAATTTTTTACAACCGTTAAGAGACGCAACAGATGAAGCCAGGAGACAGGGTGGCTGGCCCAAAGTATTTGAATACTGTCAGTCGACATATTTCCTGGAAGCATTTGAGCAAAACGATTATCTTATTATACAAGTTGATACAGATGTTTGCGAACATAAAAATTTTGATGTACGTAAAACAACTGAAACCGGAAGTGCCAAATCAGCCGACGACCTGATAAGAGATATTATGTTCAGATTTGAATTACTTTTCGTTACATGCTTTGGAATAGATAAGTATAATCAATTTAAAGACAGACTGATCTATGCGATATGCTTGGACGAGATTGAATGCTGGCTGTTACCTCTCTATTTTACTGACAAGATAAAATCGGCTACCAACAATTGCATTCATAAATTAAACCCAATGCTGAGGGCAAACTTTAAGGGTCGTTATATTGATGAAGACAATAAGAACAACATGGTCAATGATTATTGGAAATTCAGCAAACCATACATGAAAAACAAAATATTAATGGCTAAAGCTTATGATAATATAAGCCTTGGAACATTTATCGACAATCTCAAGGCTCAAAATATCATATTGTGATGAATCATTGCATATGGTAAGTTTGTGCCATATCACCACTTATTGACCTCAAAACTGATAAGATTCAACTTCTTACAGTATTTCCCCAAAACAAACTTGCGACCCCAAAGCTGAAAATACTCCAACTTCCGGATCGCAAGCCTTTAGTAATATAATTATATTATCCTTTACTCTGCGGATTAGCCGTAGCCAGCACCACTTTTGCGCCTATTTCACGCGCCACTTCCATTACCTTCACCACATCTTCCACAGGCACCGTTTTCTCTGCATTGATCACAATCGTAGGGTCCACGGTTTCACGTCCTATAGCAGGTATCAGCATCTGTTTCAGGCTTTCAAAAGGCACTTTGTTGGTACCTACATAAAACTCCCTTTTATCATTGATACTGATCACCACTGTCTGTTTGGCTTTGGTATTGCTTTTGGCTTTAGGCAGCGTCAGCTTGATCACGTTAGGATTAGCCAGTGTGGATACGATCAGGAAGAAGAGCAGGAGAATGAACAGGATATCATTCAATGCCCCGTTGTGCAACTCCAGATGCCGTTTATTTCTTCTATTGCGTAGGTTCATATTTTACAATTACGAATTATCAATGAATTATCTCGTTGGTTCTTGCAAAATATCAATGAACTCTGCTGAAGCGCCTTCCATTTTATTGATAACCTTGTCTATCTGTGCATTCAGGAAGCTGTAACCAATGTAGGCCACCAACCCGATGATCAGACCTGTAGCGGAGGTGATCATTTTTACATAGATACCGCCGGCGATAGTTCCCAGCGTGATATCGGATGTGATAGAGATATTGAAGAAGGTCTGGATCATACCGGCAATAGTACCGAGGAACCCGAACATAGGCGCAATACCTGCAATAATAGACAGGACCACTAAGTTCTTTTCCATCTTGTAGATTTCCAGTTTACCTACATTCTCCATAGATTTTTCGATACTCTCGATCGGTTTACCGATACGCTGTACGCCCTTATCGATCATACGTGCGATAGGACTGTTGGTGTTCTTTGACAAAGAACGGGCAGCGGAGACATTGCCATTGGAGATATGATCGCGGATCATGGGCATGAAGTTGTCCTCCAGCTTACCTGCCTTTGAGATAGTAAGATACCTTTCCACGAAAGCAAAAACGGCGATAACGGAAAGTATTCCCAATGGGATCATCAGTACGCCCCCTTTCATCAGCAGGTCAAGTAATTTTATCTGCTGATCAGCAGCTGCAACATTTGCAGCCGCATTGGCAACCGTATCTGCCTTTGGCTGTAATAGAGAATCCTGTAATAATGTAACGAGTCCTAAGAGCATGAAAAAAATTTTAACCCTGCAAAAGTATTAAATTCAGATGCAACAAGGCCGGAAGATACCAATAATATGGTAAACATTTAACGTATGTTCTGGCAAATTATTGCCAATCAACCAACTAAATCAGCTACGTTCTTCCCAAACCTGTGCCAGATATACAATAGTCTGCACCGCTTTTTGCATATCCTGGATACTTACATACTCATATTTGCTATGCAGGGCCATTTCTCCGGTGAAAATATTAGGGCAGGGTAATCCCATAAAAGAGAGCCTGGAACCATCCGTTCCTCCCCTGATAATCAGTCGTAAAGGCTCAACACCGGCACGGCGGATGGCCTCTTCTGCATTGGCCGTTACCTGCGGATGCAGGTCCAGCACTTCTTTCATATTGCGGTATTGTTGTGTGATGGTCAGCGTTGCACTGGCCTGCGGATGACGGGCCATGACCATGTTCATAATATTCCGGAGAAAAGCCGCATGCTCATCGAGCTTCGCGGTAACAAAATCACGGAGAATAAAGTCGATCTCCGCATGTTCTACAATCCCCTGCATTCTCACAGGATGAATAAAGCCCTGGCGGTCTTCCGTTGTTTCGGGAGACAGGCCGTCTTTGGGCAGGGCATCTACTATCTCGCTGGCTATCTTGATGGCGCTTACCAATTTATTCTTTGCAGCACCCGGATGTACACTTACACCTTGTATAACGATCTTCGCCGCATCAGCAGAGAAACTTTCCTCCTCCAATGAACCGCGTTCTCCACCATCCATTGTATAACCAAACTGCGCGCCTAATCTTTTCATGTCCAGTTTTTCAACACCACGGCCTACTTCTTCATCCGGCGTGAAAAGGATACGGATATCGCCATGTTTGATCTCAGGATGCGCCAGCAGGAAATGAGCAGCGTCCATGATCTCGGCTACACCCGCCTTATCGTCTGCTCCCAGCAATGTGGAACCGCTGGCAGTAATAACGTCATCTCCTTTTTTCGATTGCAGATAGGGATGTTCGGCAGCCCTGATCACTGTTCCTTCTTCGGGCAGCGCAATATCGCCCCCATCATATTGCTGATGGATAATAGGCTTCACGTTCCTGCCACTGCAATCACTGGAGGTATCCATATGTGAGCAAAAGCAGATCACCGGCACGGATTTATCAGTGTTTCCGGGAATAGTAGCAAAGACATATCCATGCTCGTCCATCACAGCATCTTTAATACCCATTTCCTGCAATTCCTGTACTAACAGCTTTCCAAGATCCTTCTGCTTCTCTGTGGAAGGAAAGCTCTTACTCAGTGGATCTGATTGTGTATCGATCTGTACGTAGCGCATAAAGCGCTCTGTTACCGTGTATTTGTAATTGTTGAACATAGTGCAAACGTAAGGAATTTAAGATTCCGGGGAATAAACATCATATGATTTCCCAGTTCAACAGAAAAAAACACTGTTTCCGCATTGCTTTCATCACAAAACAGCATATTTATCTTTATAAAACATAATTAGAGAACAAAACACCAAATAAAAATATATGATCAATATTTTGTTCCATAATTATAAGTTTGCACAGTAAAGACACAGGGTTATCATCGTTAAAATTAGTAAGTATGCAAACCAACATTCTTGGCTACCCCCGTATCGGTAGCAACCGGGAATTGAAGAAGGCAAATGAAGCCTATTGGGCGGGAAAGATCTCGTTAGAAAAATTACAGCTCACCGCCAGGCAGCTACGTCGCCAGAACTGGGAAACCCTCCACAATGCAGGCATAGACCTGATCCCTTCCAACGATTTCTCTTATTACGACCAGATACTGGATATGTGTATAATGACGGGCACTATTCCTGCCCGCTTTAAACCTTTGATGGAAAGCCTCGTAACACCCAGCAGCCCTGAGTTATATTTCGCTATGGCCCGTGGTTACCAGAAGAATGGGATTGATGCCACTGCCATGGAAATGACCAAATGGTTTGACACCAACTATCATTACCTGGTACCTGAATTCGATAGCTCTCAAAAATACAGGTTGCTGCACAACAAATGCCTCGAAGAGTTCAAAGAAGCACTTTTTTTAGGTATACATACTAAACCTGTACTGATAGGTCCTGTCAGCTTTCTGCTGCTGGGTAAGATCAAAGAAGAAACATTACAGGAGTCCAACCTGCTGGATCAGTTGCTGCCGGTTTATATCACATTGCTGCAATCGCTCCAGCAGGCAGGTGCTACCTGGGTACAGATAGATGAACCTACGCTGGTCCTCGATCTCACACCGGCACAACAGGAGTTGTTCCACCACGCATATACACAGCTGCGGGAAGCCGTTCCTGCATTGAAGATACTACTGACCACCTATTTCGGCGGACTGCAGGACAATGCACCATTAGCCGTGCAGCTTCCCGTGGATGCCTTACACATAGACCTGGTCAGGGCGCCGGAACAACTGGACACCATACTGGCCTCTCTTCCGCAGACACTGCAATTGTCTGTAGGTGTAGTGAATGGCCGTAATATCTGGAAGAACAATTATGAACAGTCGCTGCAGCTGTTACGTAAAGCCGTCACTGCATTGGGAGAAAAAAGAGTATTGATAGCCACCTCCTGTTCATTGCTGCATACACCCTATGATCTTGAGCTGGAAACCGATGAAACCGTGCTTACTCCGCAGATCAAAAACTGGATGGCCTTTGCTAAACAGAAAGTACATGAAGTGATCGCACTCAGGGATATCATTGCCGGCAACGAAACTTTACTGAAAGCTAACCAGGCCACCATGCAGGAGAAAAGCACCGCAGCGATCATCCATAAACCAACGGTGAAAGCACGGTTGGCGGCACTGACAACGGCTGATGCGCAACGTAAGAGCGCCTTCCCCATCAGGCAGAAAGCGCAGGAAGAGATATTAAAACTGCCGCTATTCCCCACCACAACCATCGGCTCTTTTCCGCAAACCGAAGATATCAGGAAACTGCGTGCCGATTTAAAAAAGGGAGCTATTACCCAGGACGAATATGAAACTGCTATCCGCACGGCCATACAGGATTCTGTACAACTACAGGAAACCTTGCGCATAGATGTACTGGTACATGGAGAATTTGAGCGTAATGACATGGTGGAGTATTTCGGAGAGCAACTGGAGGGATTTGTATTTACGAAAAATGGCTGGGTACAGAGCTATGGTTCCAGGTGTGTGAAACCTCCCGTGATCTACGGCGATGTGCAACGCAATGCGCCTATGACTGTTGAGTGGAGCAGCTATGCACAATCGTTGACAGACAAACCTATGAAAGGCATGCTGACAGGTCCGGTTACCATCCTGCAGTGGTCGTTCGTCCGTGACGATCAGCCACGTGCTGACACCACATTACAAATTGCGTTGGCCATCCGTGATGAAGTGACAGATCTTGAAAAAGCAGGCATCAGGGTGATACAGGTAGATGAACCGGCTATCAGGGAAGGCCTGCCGCTACGCGAAGCTGACTGGCAATCTTACCTGGACTGGGCGGTAAAAGCATTCCGTGTATCAGTATCCGGCGTGGAAGATGCCACACAGATCCACACGCATATGTGTTATGCCGAGTTCAATGATATTATCAGCAATATAGCTGCGATGGATGCAGATGTGATCACCATAGAAACATCGCGTTCACAAATGGAACTGCTGGAAGTGTTCTCCACCTTCAGATATCCATACGAGATCGGCCCAGGCGTATATGATATACATTCACCACGGGTGCCCACTGTAGCAGAAATGACAGCACTGCTGGAAAAAGCCATACAGCTGTTGCCGGCGCGGAATATCTGGGTAAATCCTGACTGCGGACTGAAAACGCGCAAATGGCCGGAAACAGAGCAGGCACTGCGTAACATGGTGGCTGCAGCCCGCAACATGCGCATGGCTGTTACAGCAACCGTATAACCATACCCTCAATATACATTTATCCGCCATTCAAAACCAGGAAGTGTGGCAGAAGCATTTGCTTTTGCTGCACTTTCCTTATTACAAGCAGCAGGCTGCCAGCTGTTTATGAAACAAATCCTGTTTCGTGCGCGCTGATTCGTAACTTTACTTCATGGCTTGTCATGAAACCATCAACTGTCCCCGCTGTAATACAGCTTTTGAGTGCCGTGTTGGTTCTATCCTCCGCTGCCAGTGTCAGCAGGTAAAGCTGACAGAAGAAGAGCGTACATTCATAGCCGGCGCCTATGCCGGATGCCTTTGCGCCGCGTGCCTGAACGATCTGAAGATCTCCTACCGACAGACACAATTTAAACAACGCCTGCTGCAACTGCATATCCAGCGCTTAAAAGATAAAAACAGTAAATCAACAATATGGCATACGAAAAACAGATAGCCGATTCCGTTACACGGATATTCAAAGCGGTCTTTCCTAACACAGTGAACCATTATGATACCCTTTTCGGTGGTACAGCTATGCAGCTGATGGATGAAGCAGCTTTTATCACCGCCACCCGTTTCAGCCGTATGCGTATGGTGACGGTATCGAGCGACAGAATAGACTTTAAGATGGCCATTCCTCATGGCACTATTATAGAACTGGTGGGAAAGGTAGTACATGTAGGTACTACCAGCCTGAAAGTGGAAGTAGATATTTTTGTGGAACAGATGTACAATACACGCCGTGAAAAAGCGATCTCGGGTACATTTACCTTTGTAGCAATCGATGAGCAGAAAAAACCGACCAGGATCGTATTGCCACACGAATAGTGCAATATTACCACATGACGATAAAAGCAAAACGCTGATCACCTCTAAGGCAATCAGCGTTTTACTTTAAAAATTTCGGTTCTGTTATTTGATCTCTACCAGTTCGATGTCAAATATCAGCGCTTCACCAGCCAGTGGATGGTTAGCATCCAAAGTGATGAAGTCCGTGCTTATAGCGGCAACTTTCACAGGGAATACCTGTCCCTGCGGATTGCTCATCTGCAGATCCATACCCACCTGAGGGTTCAGATCAGCCGGAATATTTTCTTTTGGAAACTCCATGATCAGCTCATCATTCTTCGGGCCGTATGCTTCTTCTACAGGAATATTCAGCGTTCTTTTCTCACCCACTTTCATGTCCACCACACCATTGTCGAAGCCTTTAATAACCATACCGGCGCCGACCTTGAACTCCAGCGGGTCCCTGCCCTCGGAAGAATCAAATGTTGTTCCGTTGGTCAGGCGGCCATGATAATGCACACGCACCGTATCTCCGTTTTTAACTGCTTGCATAATAATTTAATTATAAGTGTTACAGGATTTAATTGTTGCAAGGTAAGAAAATAGTGAATAGATATTCAATTTAGCATAATTCCTCTAAACTACCAATCCTTATATATCTTCCCTTATTTAAACTATTTTTACGCTATGTATAAGATCATAATTCCACTCCTATTATGGCTGGCAGTCACTACTGCTGCATGCGCCCAGGTAATAACAGGAGCCGAAAGGACCAATGAATACCTTCCGCTCCTGAAAGGCAAAAGAGTAGCATTGCTGGTTAATCAGACTGCTATACTGGGCAATACACACCTGGTGGATTCATTGTTGAAACTGCATGTGCGTATTCAGAAAATATTCAGTCCCGAACATGGTTTCAGAGGCAATGCTGATGCAGGTGAAAAAGTTGGCAACACGAAAGATGAGCGCACCGGACTGCCGATTGTATCGCTCTATGGTAAACACCGTCAGGCCACTGCAGCTGACCTGAAAGATGTAGACATCCTCATCTTTGACATACAGGATGTAGGCACGCGCTTTTACACCTATATTTCTTCTTTGCAGGAACTCATGGAGTCTGCCGCAGAAAATCATAAACCACTTATCGTGCTGGACCGTCCCAATCCTAACGGACACTATGTTGACGGCCCGGTACTACTGGACACCACATTGCGCTCCTTTGTCGGCATGCAGGCTATTCCCATTGTGCATGGTATGACAGTTGGCGAATATGCTAAAATGCTGAACGGAGAGAAATGGTTGAAAAATGGTGTACAATGCGACCTGACAGTGATCACCTGCCAGCAGTATGATCATCATACTTACTATCAGCTACCGGTGAAACCCTCACCTAACCTGCCCAATATGGCGGCCATCTATCTGTATCCTGCTACCTGTTTATTTGAAGGAACAGCACTGAGCCTGGGCCGGGGAACTGATCTTCCTTTCCAGGTATTCGGACATCCCTCTTATCCGAAAAACCTGTATTCCTTCACACCACGTAGCACGCCTGGCGCAAAGGAACCACCGTTAAAAGATGTTACCTGTTATGGATACAATCTCACAGGCACACCAGATGCAGTAAGGAAGGAAATGAACGGCAGAATACAGCTGAAATGGCTCATACAGGCATATCAGCTATTCCCAGACAAGGATAAATTCTTTATTCCTTTTTTCAATAAACTGGCCGGCAATACTATTTTACAGCAACAAATAAAAAAAGGCCTCAGCGAAGCCGAAATACGCAAAAGCTGGGAACCTGCTTTAACGCAATTTAAAACTACCAGGAAGAAATATTTATTATATGCAGAGTGAGTTAACGGATCAAAAGAATATCAGGATCGTTTTTATGGGAACCCCGGATTTTGCAGTGGCATCACTGGATATCCTGGTACAGAACGGATACAATGTAGTAGGTGTGATCACCGCACCTGATAAACCTGCCGGAAGAGGGTTGCAGTTACAACAGAGTGCCGTGAAACAATATGCCGTATCAAAAGGTCTCCGGGTACTACAACCGGAAAAACTGAAGAACCCTGAATTCCTGGAGGAACTGCGTTCATTGAAAGCAGACCTGCAGGTAGTGGTAGCCTTCCGTATGCTGCCGGAAGTTGTATGGGATATGCCGCCTTTAGGCACTATCAACGTGCATGCTTCTTTGCTGCCTAATTACAGAGGTGCGGCTCCTATCAACTGGGCCATCATCAATGGTGAAAAGCAATCGGGCGTAACCACATTCAAACTGCAGCACGAGATCGATACCGGTGATATTCTCTTCAGTCAGTCAGTAGACATCCGCGATGACGAAACCGCCGGAGATCTGCATGACAACCTGATGGCAACCGGCGCCGGTCTATTACTGAAGACGGTACAGGCACTGGCATCCGGTACTGCCACAGGAACACCACAGGCGCATATCAGAGCGGAAGACATTAAACATGCACCGAAGATCTTTAAGGAAGATTGCCAGATAAAATGGGAACAGCCTGTAGAACAGATCTACAACCTGGTACGTGGCCTTAGTCCCTATCCTACTGCCTGGACTACGCTTAATGGCAAAGGACTGAAAATTTTCAAAGCAACAAGAGAACAAGCTACGCCCAGTGTAGCACCCGGACAAGTGATCAGTGATAATAAGACCTACCTGAAAATTGCAGCAGCAGACGGTTATCTTTCTTTACTGGAGATCCAACTGGAAGGGAAAAAACGGATGGATATTGAGGCTTTCCTAAGGGGCAACAAGATCAATTAAGGGGAACCGGATAATATTTAATCAGGAATTAAGCATCAGGAACAATCATTCAGCCCTGGTACTTAATTCCTGATTTTTTTATTTAGTCTTCATAACTCAACTGGCAATAGAACTTCGCTTCATTAGTTCCTAATGCCTCCAGTGCTGAATCACTCAGCTTGATGATCAGACCTTCATTTTGCTTAATCTGCGGAATGGCCTCGAGCACTTTTGCATAGATAAATCTACCATTCAGTGGATTGGTCACTTTGATAATGGTACCTCTCGGTGCAGTATTGTGCAGCGCATAATATTTACCGGGGCTCGCATTGCTCTTGAACCAGCCACCAGGACCTTTTTCAGAAGTTACGTTCTTACCGTTGCCTGTCTGCTGGTTGTATAACTGCTCAAAAGAAGATCCTGCCGGCGCAGACGTAACCGGTGGTTTACTACCGGTATTGTTACTATCAGGTGTTTTTACTGGTTCTGCAGGCGCTGCCGGCTGGTCCGGTTTAGTAACCGGAGGCGCTGGCGTGGTGCTTGCCGGAGGTGTTGCTACCGGAGTTGACGGCGCCGGATTGGATGGTGCCGGGTTAGAAGGGGCAGGTGTGGAAGCTGGTGGTGTAGCCGCCGGATGATTTGCCGGAGGCGTAGCTGCCGGTACATTTGCTACAGGTGCTGAAGGTGCAGGAATACCACCACCTTTCAGCCATCCAACTATCACATAACTGTCTTTCTGTAAACCGTCACCGGTCATATTGTTCCAGCGACGAATATTGTCCAGGGGTACCTTGTTATGATTAACGCTCAGGCGATAAAGGGTTTCTTTTTCCTCTACCTTATGATATACAGGCGTGCCATGAGGATCTGCTTCCGATTTCTGTGAGAAGTTGGTATTATTTAGCGGGATCTTTACCTGTTGCCCTAATTGCAAACCTTGTTCAAACGAAATATTGTTCTCGGTTGCTATTTGTTTTGGAGACAAACTATAGGACCTGCCCAGGCTGTAAAAGGTCTCCCCTTTTTTTACAGTGTGCAATACATACAGATCGGGAGAGGTACCTTGTACCTGCAACCTGTCCTGTGCCTGTACTCCACCGGCTACACATAATACAAGTCCTGCAATTGTCATGAACGTTTTTACCATTACTACGCTGTTTATACCTTTCGGGTAACTAGATTAAAAATTATTTGCCTACACTTCTTTCAGAATACGGAGTTCTTTAGGATAGTAATTGTTGATACGGTTCGGTAATATTTTCGCCCATCCGAGCGCCATCCCCTCATACATCATCAGTGCCCAGCCCTTCACATTTGTTGATATCTCCGGTTCTTCTTTTCTCAGATAACGCAAGGCCTGTTCTCGGGTCAACCCAATCTGCGGGATCGTTTCACTCGTCATAGTGCTCATCGCCAGCTGGTGATCGGGTATCAGTTCCTTTGCCGCCAGCTGACCGGCCTTTATGCCAGCTTTCCGCAAATATAAGTGCTGTTGTAATAAAGAAACAACAGGCGCCATATTTTCCGGAAATATTAATACCTCTCCCTGATGGTCCATCAGGAAAAGGTTGTCCATATTTTTCAGCCATTGCGCTACCTTTCCCTGATCTTTTTTAGCAACTGCAGGAAGCGTATCACGTTGCCTTTTAGCGGTGTACACATCACCTGCCGTCTTACGGAAACAGGTAATAAAAAAGCCCTCCCCTTTTACTTTGTCAGGATAAAAACGATATCCTTCAGCTACCTGTGGTCCTGCTTTCGTTTTTACAATGTGCCAGTTATCGTCGACCGGTATTGCGATATTCTCTACTGCGAAGTTCTCCTGTATCCATTCCATGATCTCCTCATCTTCTTCTCTTGAATAGGAACAGGTAGCATAGATCATGATACCGTCCTCTTTTAACGCATTCCATACATCTGCCAGTATACGCTGCTGCCGCTGACTGCAAAGGATCACGTTCTCGGGCGACCATTCCGCCACGGCTTCCGGTTCACGACGGAAAAGACCGGAACCGGAACAGGGTGCATCCACAACCATCACATCAAAATATCCCTGCAGTTTTGCGAAGTCCCGGGGATCATTGTTCGTCACAATCACATTGGCAGCTCCCCACTTGCTGATATTGTCCGCCAGCAATGCCGCTCTGCTTTTGATCACCTCATTGGAAACCAGCACACTGTCCGGGCTAAGGAGGGATTGCAGCAGCGTGGATTTACCTCCCGGCGCAGCGCAAAGATCCAGCACTTTCAATGGTGCACGCAGGTCGCAGACATGACGCATCACATGTTCCAGGAACATCGAAGACGCTTCCTGTACATAGTAAGCGCCTCCATGAAAAAAAGGATTAAAGGTAAACGAAGGCCTTGAAGGCAGGTAATAGCCATACTGTGACCATGGCACCCGGCTTACCGGTTCTTCTGTCAGCGAGGCAAGTACCTTTTGTACTGTGCCTTCATCCTGTATTTTGTTTGGATTGATCCTGAGAGAAGTAACTTTTTCGCCTGCCTCATGTATACGCAAAAAGGCTGCCAAATCCATGCCTGGCAGTCCTATGAGTGTATCTGTAAATTTTTTTGGTAAGAAATCCAACCCCTTATTTTTGCGGCAAAATACTGAAAAAAAGGGATGACCGCTAAAGTGACATTGCCGCTGTTAGTTCAACAGGCGTAACGCAACCATGCCTGGAGGCCGCGTCACTACAGAGAGTTAACTATTTCAGCCACCAGTTGCTGCAGGACATGCTTGGCGTCTCCAAACAACATAGAGGTCTTTGGCTGGAAGAACAGATCGTTTTCAATACCGGCATAACCGGGTTTCATACTTCGTTTATTGACAATTACGCTTCTGGCATTTTCCACTTCCAGGATCGGCATTCCGTAAATAGGGCTGGCCGGATCACTTTTGGCGGCGGGGTTCACCACATCATTGGCTCCCAGCACTAAGACTACATCAGTTGTGTTAAACTGGCCATTGGCCTGTTCCATTTCCAGTAATTTATCGTAGGGCACATCTGCTTCCGCCAGCAGCACATTCATATGGCCCGGCATACGTCCGGCCACCGGGTGAATAGCGTATTTCACTTCTACGCCCCTTGCTTCCAGCAAGGTTTCCAGTTCATGACAAGCATGTTGTGCCTGTGCCACTGCCAGGCCATATCCCGGCACGATCATCACTTTCTGGGCATATGCCATTATAACTGCAGTATCTGACAAAGAGATCTCCTTGTATGCACCCTGTTCCCTGCTGGCCCCCGCTGCTTTTGGTCCGCCGAAAGAACCGATCAGCACATTCTTCAGAGAACGGTTCATCGCCTTACACATCAGGATCGTGAGGATAGTACCTGCGGAACCTACCAGTATCCCTCCTGTCAGCATCACCGGATTGTTATACAGGAAGCCACCGCAGGCCGCAGCTACACCTGTAAATGAGTTCAACAGCGATATGACTACCGGCATATCCGCCCCACCTATTGGCAATACAAAACATACACCGTATACAAGCGACAACAAGAGTATTACTACAAAAAGTATAGCCGTTGCAGCTGGCAGAGCAACGGTTACCACTACTGCCAGCAGCAGTATCACTGCCAGTATAACCAGGTTGACAATATGCTGGCCTTTAAATGAAATATCTTTTATACTGCCGTTTAGTTTCCCCCAGGCAATGACTGAACCGGCAAAAGACACCGATCCTATCACCATACCTGCCAGAATGATCATCAACTGCATTTTCACCGGCGCCCCTGTGAAAATCACTGCTCTCATGTATTCAAATTCCACAACTGAGATCAGTGCCGCACAGGCGCCCCCCATACCATTAAACAGGCTGACCATTTCCGGCATAGCCGTCATTTTCACTCTCCTGGCCGATACCAACCCTATAACACCGCCGATGAGCAAGCCTGCTATAATCCATCCATAATTATGCAATCCCTGCCCATGGTGTCTGTAGAGAAAGATAGTGCCCAATATGGCCAGGGTCATACCTCCCGCAGCAATAGCATTACCTTTCCGGGCCGTAGCGGGATTACTTAACATCTTTAACCCTATGATAAATGTAACAGAGCCTATCAGATAGATCAGCGATAACATAGTGTAATGATTAGATACAATTATTTGGTCTTTTTTGACTTGAACATTTCAAGCATCCTGTCTGTCACTACAAAACCACCCACTACATTGATAGTACCCAGTATAACGGCAAGGAAACCCAATGCCAGGGCCAGGTAATTATCAGGTTCGGCTTCTCCCATCACAATGATAGCGCCGATGATCACAACGCCATGAATGGCATTAGCGCCACTCATCAGTGGTGTATGTAATACGGAAGGCACCCGCGAGATCACCTCTACTCCCAGGAAGATGGAAAGAATCACTATGTACACCGCGTCCAGGTGCTGCTGTAAAAAAGAAAAAAGAGCATCCATTATTGGGGATCGTTGATTTCAGGAATAGATGAACAGCTTTTATAATTTCACACTATCCACTTGCCTGAGCCGTTCATTGGTGATGACACCGCTATGGGTGATACAGGCTCCCTGCACGATATCATCAGAAAAATTCAATACCAGGTCGCCATCTTTTACCAGTAACTGCAAAAAATTAAAAATGTTCTTTGCATATAGTTTGCTGGCATCCGAAGGCATGGAAGACTGCAGATTGGAATCACCGATAATAGTAATGCCCTTATGCACAACGGTCTTATTGTTCTCAGTAAGCGCCGTATTTCCTCCTGTAGCTGCTGCCAGATCAACGATCACTGCTCCGGGTCTCATTTTGTCCAGCATTTCTGCAGTGATCAGGATGGGTGCTTTTTTACCAGGTATCTGCGCTGTTGTGATCACAATATCCGATTTGGCTATACTTTCTGCTATCTTTTCCTGTTGCCGCTGTTTATATGCCTCGGTCTGCTCTACAGCATATCCTCCCGCAGCAGACGGATCTGCCGCGCCCTCTACTTCTATAAACCTGGCGCCCAGGCTCATTACCTCCTCCTTTACAGCCGGGCGGGTATCAAATACTTCTACCACAGCGCCGAGGCGCCTCGCGGTAGCAATTGCCTGTAATCCGGCCACACCGGCGCCCAATATCAGCACTTTTGCAGGGGCAATACTGCCCGCGGCGGTCATAAACATGGGAAGATAACGGCTGTAACTCCACGCTGCCAGTAATACGGCCTTATATCCGGCAATATTCGCCTGTGAACTCAGTACATCCATACTCTGCGCACGGGTAGTACGCGGTATACTGTCAAGACTGAAAGTGGTAAGCTGCCTGTCAGCCCATTGCTGCATGGTTGCAGTGTTGCTGAACGGCTGGTAGATCCCGGTCAGTACTTTGCCCGCCGGTATGGACTTCCAGGATTGTTCATCAGGGATCTGGATGCTGAGGATGATGTCTGCCTGTTGCAGGATTTCAGCGGCAGGCTTTACAACAGCACCTGCCTGTATATAGGATTCATCAGGATAATATGCCCGGGTTCCGGCATCCGGTTCTATCCAAACCGTTACTCCCTGCTTTCCTAACTGCTTAACAATGTCCGGCACTAAAGAAACCCTGTTTTCTCCTGGCTGTTCTTTTAGGACGCCTGCGATCATCTAATGGAATTTATACGCTGAATTTACGGTAGTTTTTCTAAATATAACGCTTAACGGCAAGTTGAACAAAAAACTCCTCCGGCTCATCAGAACACGCTTGGCAGGATATTGGTGTGCTGAAAATAGTATCAGTCCTTATTCAGGCTGAGTTTGTTTTAGCAGAAATCTAAACTTATGTATTATGCCAAAAGATCAAAAGGGAAAATTTACGCCAATTAAGGGGAAACCTTCGGGTAGCGGAAAGGAAGGCCTGGGATTAAGAAAATCCATTTCTCCGGAGGAACTGGAGTCAGATCTTGCAATGACGGATAAATACACAATGGGGCCAGATGAACTGCAACCCGCCGTTCATATGCGCCATCCCAACAGGGATACAGCCAAAAAGGCGGTGCAACAGCAAAATGTAAGGGAAGCGCCTGCGGATAAAACCGTCGAGGAGACATTCGATAAAGAACGTCCGGCTATTGCTGCCAGGAGGATCTCCGGCAGACCGGATAGGGAAATATTTACCAGTTTAGCGGAACAAAAGGGCAATATATGCCTCTCGATCTATCTACCGACCCATTCCTCCGGTAAGGAAGTGAATGAGCAGCAGGATCTTATTGTATTCAAAAACATGCTTCAAAAATCGCAGAAGCTGCTTGAGGAAAAGGAAACAGATGCCTCATTAATACAGCAGATGCTCCAGCCAGGATATGAGTTGTTAAGAGATGACCAGTTCTGGCTCAACCAACAGGAAGGACTGGCCTGCTTCATTACGGAAAATTCATTCTGTTATCTGCAGCTTCCGGTGTCCGTGCAGGAGCAGATATACTGCAATAATTCGTTCATGTTAACACCGCTCCTGCCAATTATCACCTGCTATGAACAGTTCTATCTTCTGACCTTCAGCAAGCACAATGCAAGGCTGTTTCTCGCCGATGCATTCAGTATGCAGGAAATAACTGTGGAAGGCATGCCCGATGGTATGGCCGATGTTATACATTTTGAAGAAAAAGGAAACCAGATGTTATTCCGCACGGGAAGCTCCGGTGCCGGAGAAGGCGCCAATTATCACGGGATGAACTCTAACCCTGATCATAAAACAGATATCGCCAATTACCTGGAGGAAGTCGATAAGACCATCTGGAAAGAAGTACTGTTCGATAAACATATCCCGCTGATGCTGGCGGCGGTAGATTACCTGCTACCAATCTACCGTAAGATCACCCGCTATCAGAATATAGCAGAGGAGGCTCTGACCGGCAATTTTGAACATGAAAAACCGGTGAATATCTATAAACAGGCAAGAGAAAAAATGCAGCCCTATTACGAGAAAAGACAAAAGGTTGCATTGGAAAAGTATTACAATGGCTCTGCCGGCGCACTGACCTCATCTATACCCGATGACGTCATCCCGGCCACTTATTATGGCCAGGTAGACTGCCTGTTCGTTGAAAAAGGATCGCATCTGTGGGGTACTTTTGATGCGAATGAGAATAAGATTGTTATCCATGAAACCGAACAACCCAAAGACGAGTGCTTGCTAAATAATGCAATAGCACAAACAATTCTCCATAACGGCGATGTATTCATCCTGGAGAAGGAGAAAATGCCGGCTGAGAGTAGTATAGCGGCTTCATTACGCTATCCGTAAAATAAGAAGACTGACCAGATAGTTGCTGGTCAGTCTTCATTTTATATAATAGTTCGCTGTTTGTAACCACAATACCGGATAAGCAATCCTGTAAATGCTTTTCCTATAGGAGTGATTTCATTTCCATTATCCTCATTTAAAAAATTAACAGGAGGTCTTAATCAAATAACTCCTGCTCGTCCGTATAATAAGTCTTCCTTCCATTCAGTTCCTTTTGTTCTATTTCACCTCCCGTGGGGCTGTGGGTTTCCTTAGGCTGATGGATCTTTAAGAAATCCCGTATTTCTCCGGCAATGATATCGGGGTGCTCCTTCCGAATATTTTTCTCTGCTTCTTTCAACACCTTTTGTATAGCGCGATGCAGTGCCTTGATCTTTGCTGCAGGTATCTTATTGCTGACAGAAAACGGGGAAATGCCAGCTTCCCACAGAATTTCATCAGCATAGGCATTACCGATACCACGAATAATATGCTGATCCAGCAATATCTTTTTAATGGCTGTTCTCTTCTTTCCTAACTGTTCTTCCAGGTACTTCACCGTTAGTTCATCTGATAAGGCATCTGGAACATCTGTCTCTTCAGGATTCAGTGACGGCAATGCAATCCCCTGATAGTCGGTCAGCACAAGCCCTGTTCCGTCTTCAAACAATAATTCGAGAATGGTATGTTTGTTTGTATTCTTTTCCTCAAAGAAATATAGTTTGCCATGTAACATGAGATGCATGCCCAGCACCACATCATTTTTAAATTTAAAGCGCAGCTCTTTCCCTTCCCTGTATACCTTCTCCAGTTTTTCCCCTTTAATGGCTTTCTTAAATGCGGCAGGTGTATCTTTTGCTTTTTTGGTATTCTCTAAGGCCACGTCTTTCACTACTTTTCCTGCCAGTTTCTTATCAAGGTTATGGCTGAATACCTGCAGATCTGGTAATTCCGGCATATGCAATATTATTTGGGTGATGATTGTACTATCGCATCTCCTATCGCACCGACAAATTTCTTGTCTTCGACACCATCTATTTTCCAACCTCTCTTCATTCGCCTGATAATGCCCATACTGGCATCATTGAGAATGATATCGTATTCTTCACAGAGACCGTCATGACAAGTTTGCCCGATAGGGATTGCTTCTCCAAGGTAATGCTTTTCGTTGTATGTAAAATCAAGTGCTGCAGGTTCCTTCTCCAGTTGCGCAATCATTTCCTGTAAAAATTCAATAAGGTGCTTCCGTTGTGTTTTTCCTGAAAGGCTCCACTTTTCTTTGTCTGCCCGTTTGTGCGCCAACTTTAGCTTCAGGCCGGCCAGCGATGTCGTATAATCGTTCGCATTCAGCTTGCGGACATTCTGGTGAGCCATTATGTACCAGTGATACTCTGTTCCTACGGGCACGCCTGATCCTTCCGGAGCACGACCCGCCCGGCGTTTGGTTACAGCATAAGAAATTTCCCAGAGGTCGGGCGTAATCTTCGTCTCTCTCCACACACCTGCATCATAATTCCACTTATGACTCCGCCCTATTGTCATACCTGTATATTGCTGTCCCTCAAATTCCTTGAACTCATTATATGTTTTCGACAGGTCTTCTTTCACAGCCTTTTTCTGGGCCACTGCGCTTTTCTTTACCAGATTCTTTGGTGTAGCAGTTGCCCGCTTAGTCGCTTTCTTGGCTGCAGTTTTTTTTGCTGCTGTCTTCATAAATTAAGGTTTTGTCAATTCAATCAATGTCTTCGCATTCTCAATCGCATACCCATGAACATCATTATTGAAATACACCCATATGGTATGCCCCTCCTCCTGCCATGCCAGCATTTTTTTTGCATATTGTTTCAATACCTTGTCGGGGTAAGATTTTGCATAAGAACCGTCAGGGCCGTGAAATCTCACATAAATATGTTTCGCTGTCACGAATTCTCCGTACGGCCATCGCTTCCCCGACTCGGCGATCACGAACGCTATTTTGTACTTCTCCATCAACGCAATAGCAGCATCCTCCATCCAGGTATCATGACGTGGCTCGACGGCGAACGTATAACCTTTATACGTTTTGAGTATCTTAAAGAAGTGAGCGACTTTCTCCTCGTTGAATCCTAAGTTTGGTGGAAGCTGTAGCAGTACTGGCCCCAGGTGCTTGTGCACAGGATCAAAAATATCGAAGAATTTAGGGAGGGTATCCTCGGGATCATTCAGCTTTTTGATATGAGTGATAAAGCGGCTGATCTTGGGAGAAAAACGGAATCTGGCGTTGACAGTGTCCGTCCATTTCTCAATAGTGGATGGCCTTGGCAAGTGATAAAAACTGGTATTGATCTCCGTCGTCTGGAAATGATCAGCATAATAAGCGAGGTAGTCTGTTGGCTTTAGCTCGTCCGGATAAAATATTTCCCGCCAGTGTTTATAACTCCATCCCGATGTACCTATATGTATTTTACCTGCTGCCATACGAATATGCAACGGAAAAGCGTGCCAATACAGGCGTGCTCTGCGTAATCGATCTGCTATAAACTGTCTGTTTCATCACAGATCCGGTAAATATGGTCCAGTTCGTACGATAAGGCTGCTATCATCGATAGCCAGCCGGTATGGGTGTAAGTGCCCCAACCTGAAAAGGTATTGACACAACAATGGAACATCCCATATGACAATCAGTTATTGTATAGAGAAGGCTTGTTTATTAAAAACAACAGAGCCTATATATAAAAAAATCTCGCCGTGGGGTGCTGTTTTTCATTTTCAACTATACCCCTTCGCGGCCTGAATAATCGCCGGTACCGCCACTCCTGTCACATAATTCCCTGCCAGTCTTATCCCCGGATACCGCTGCTCAAAAAAGTGTATCTGCTGCCTTATCTGTGCATGTCCTACATTCAATTGCGGTATAGCTCTGTTCCACTGACTGAAACGCTGCATTTCCGGCGGTATTTTCAAGCCCAATAACTCCATCAGTTCTTTCACTACTGTTTGCTGTAACTTCTCCGCCCCTAACTGATCAAACAGTTGTTCCTGCCGGGCGCCACCTACGAAAACGGTGAACAGCGTTTTTCCTTCCGGTACGCGGGACGGGAACACTGCCGTATTACAGAGCGCTCCCAGAAAATGTTTGCCTGCTGCATGCGGCACCAGGAAGCCAAAACCTTCAGGAGCCTTCCCCTGTGCTTCAGCGCCGAATCCCAGGTGTAACACACCCATACGGGGATAAGGAATATCATGCAGCTGTGATGCCAGCGAAGCATCCAGGCCCTGTATAGCAACAGCAGTACTGTAAGCAGGAGTCGCGAAGATCACCCGTTCTGCATTCTGCATACCGGTGCTGCCGTTTTCATTATATTGTACGATATAATCTGACGCACCACGGGTAACGCCTGTGATAGCACAGTTTAACCTTATCTTACCAGTCAGCAGGGATAGCAGCTTTTCTGTCAGCACTGCATTTCCGCCTTTGAAAGCAATGATCTTACGGCCACCCATCGTCTTCATATTCTTCATGAGCCCCTTCGTTACACTGCCATACTTTTTCTCCCACTGCGGCAGCATCGGTAATACCTCTGATATAGACATCAGATCCGGATTACCGGCATAGATGCCCGACAAAATAGGCTCAAACAGATATTCATTAATCTCACGTCCAAAACGGCGGGTAACAAAAGAAGTCACCGATTCTTCTCCCTCAACTGGACGAGGACTATGGAATCTCTCTGTAAACAGGCGCCATTTGGCCGCCCCACTTATATAATTTGATCTAAGTATTTTGAGCGGATGAGGAGATACTGCGTGCAGCTGATTATTTCTGACCAGGAAACGATTCTTGCTGGCGGCTGTTGCTTCCAGCACTTTATCCTGCAGTCCCAATTGATCAATGTAAGCCAGTATTTCCGGTGAAGCAGCCAGGGAATTGGGGCCAGCATCCAGTTCATAGCCATCCACATGTAATGACTTTATTACACCACCTGCGTGAGATCCTGCTTCCAGTATCTCATAGGGAATGCCTTTCTGCTGTAATTCATAAGCTATGCTCAAACCGGCAATACCGGCGCCGGCAATGATAACGGGCTGTGTTTTCATGGTAGTGGCTATTTGTAGAATAAATAACTCCGGTTACGATTGCAGGCGGGTCATCCACTTCACGACTGCCTGTACCCATAAAGGATGCACATTCATACAGGGGATCATCGTAAAACTGTCACCTCCGCTGTTGATGAAAGTATGCTTACCCTCCACTGCTATCTCTTCCAGGGTCTCAAGACAATCAGAAACGAACGCTGGACATGCTACCAGCAGACGCTTCACACCTTTCTTCGGCAATTCTTCCAGCGTAGCAGCAGTATAAGGCTTCAACCACTCCTCCCTTCCCAGACGGGACTGGAAGGTCACACTCCACTTCTCCCTTGGTATATTAAGCTTTTCTGCCACCAGCTCTGACGTCACATATACCTGATGACGATAACAGAATTCGTGTGCAGGAGAATCCACCTTACAACAATTTTCTACCTGCATACAATGCTTTCCGGTAATATCGCCTTTTCGTATATGCCTTTCGGGTACACCGTGATAACTGAACAACAGGTGATCGTACTCCTGTGCCAGGTACGGACGCATACTTTCGGCCAGTGCATTGATATAATCCGGTTCATTATAGTAAGGAGGAACTATTGACAGACTGAATGTATAGCCTTTCTTTTTATGTACCGCTTTTGCATGTTCCACTGCTGTTTCATAAGAAGACATGGCGTAATGCGGATACAGTGGCAGCAGGATCACCTCTTTCAGGTTCGGATTCTGTTTCAGCAGATTGTCAAAGGCGGCTTCCTGCGACGGATTACCGTAACGCATGGAGATCTCCACCGGCATCTGCAGATCATGCTGCACCGCGTTTTGTAATTGTTTTGTCAGCACGACCAGCGGAGAACCCTCTTCCCACCAGATGGATTTGTATGCTTCAGCCGATTTAGGAGCGCGTTTAGGCACGATGATACCCTTTATCAATAATAAACGGAACAGATACGGATAATCAATCACCCGTTTGTCCATCAAAAATTCATTAAGATAACGCTTAACATCAGGTACAGCCGTAGAATCCGGCGAACCCAGGTTCATCAGAATAATTCCTTTATCAGATTTAGCTTCCATCCTTTACTTTAAATTGTTGCAAATGTAATAGCATCTCCAGCCTGCAAATGTCATACAATTGTTGAAATAAATTAATTATTAGCTATCAGGCAATAGATAACACTTATCAGCGTGTAAACTGACAAAAATCATTTTTCTGCAAGCCTTGATACCAGCTGTAGAAATGACACACTAATGACAGCCTCTTGCCCTTTCTTGCGGTCTATGCAAGTATTTTTGCACCCGGAAGCTTATAAGAATAAAATGCAGGGTAGTCATTCAAAAGATATAGCCCATTTTCATATCGTTGGTATCAACTATAAGAAAACAGATGCTGCTATAAGAGGATCGTTCGCTATTAACCAGGTACAATACCAGCACTTACTCGACAGTGCAAAGTCCCAACACCTGGATGATATTTTTGTACTCTCAACTTGTAACAGAACTGAGATCTATGGGTTTGCCGATGATCCGCAACAGCTGGTAGAACTGGTGTGCCATGAAACCGAGGGAGATTGTAATCTGTTCAGCCAGTTGTCGTACGTGAAATCGGGCGAAGATGCCATTAAACACCTATACCAGGTAGGAACAGGACTTGATTCACAGATCCTCGGCGATTATGAGATCATTGGCCAGATACGTACCGCCACTAAATTTGCGAAAGCGAACGGATGCTTCGGCGGTTTCCAGGAAAGGCTGGTCAACAGCGTCCTGCAGGTGTCTAAGCTCATCAAGAATGAAACGGGCCTCAGCTCCGGTACCGTATCAGTAGCTTTTGCAGCTGTACGTTTGCTGGAACATAAAGTGCCTGACATCCTTCATAAAAAGATCCTGCTGGTCGGCGTTGGCAAAATCGGACGTAATACCTGCAAGAACATGATGGACTACCTGGGCGTAAACCAGGTAACACTTGTGAACCGTACTACCTCAGTAGCAGAGGAATTTGCAGCGCAACACGGCCTCCGTTATGCGCCATACGAGCGATTGGCGGAAGAACTACAGGATGCTGATATCGTCCTTGTAGCTTCCAATGCACCGGAACCGACCATCTTACCTGCTCACTTTCAGCAGTCTTCTCCTAAACTGATCATCGACCTGTCTATCCCTTTCAATGTGGCTCCTGAAGTAAAAGAGCTGCCCCATATTGAACTGGTGAACGTGGATGAACTGTCCAGGATACAGGATGAGACGTTACAGATGCGCCTGCAGGAAGTACCTAAAGCTTTAGGCATTATTGAGGAACACATGAATGAGTTCCTCTACTGGTACAAAATGCGTAAACACGCTGTGGTGCTGAAAGCAGTAAAGGATAAGCTGACAGAAATACACACTAAGGAAATACAACAACAGAAGAACGGCAACCAGTACAATCTGGAAGATATTGAAGCAGTATCTTCCCGTATCATCCAGAAGATGATCAACCTGATGGCTGGAAAAGTACGCCGGGAAACAGATAAAAGTGATCAATATATCGCCATGATCAATGATATCTTTGAGACAGGCGTTAACCAGGAATAATTCATGAACAGAGAAATACGGATAGGTACAAGGGAAAGCCAGCTGGCACTATGGCAGGCTAATAAGGTAAAAGGCCTGCTGGAAGCGCAGGGATATACAACAACACTGGTACCTATCAAAAGCGAGGGAGACATCGACCTCGTCACTCCACTTTACGAAATAGGCGTTCAGGGTATTTTCACCAAGAGCCTGGACATCGCTCTCCTCAACGGCCGTATTGATATTGCCGTTCACTCACTCAAAGACGTTCCGACACAATTACCTAAAAATATTATACAGGCGGCTGTCCTGGAAAGAGGCCCCGTAAAGGACCTGCTGGTCTATAAGAAGGATACTTCCTTTCTTGACCAGCCGGGATATATCGCCAATATTGCTACCAGCAGCGTCAGACGTAAAGCCCAGTGGCTGCGTAAATATCCGCATCACCAGCTGCATAACCTGCGTGGCAATGTGAATACCCGTCTGCAAAAGCTGGCAGCCGAGAACTGGGATGGTGCCATCTTTGCGGCTGCCGGACTGGAAAGAATAGGCATACGTCCTGCTACCTCTATAGAACTGGACTGGATGCTGCCCGCCCCTGCTCAGGGAGCCGTGGTGGCCGTATGCCGTGAAGATGATGATTTCTGCCTGCAGGCATGCTCGCCATTGAACGACCTGGCTACAGCCCTCTGCACCCGTGTAGAGCGCGACTTCCTGCGTACGCTCATGGGCGGCTGTACCACTCCCATCAGCGCTTATGCTACTGTAAGCGATGAAACCCTGCATTTCAGCGGAGAGCTATGCAGCCTGGATGGCCAGCAGCTGTTCACTATTACAGAACAGGCGCCCCTGAAGGATGCCGGCCATATTGGTAAAATTGCCGCAGAAAAGATCCTCGCACAGGGCGGCGATAAAATTGTTGCACAAATAAGGGATGCCATCAAATAAAAGATATCGCATATTAAGCACCAAAGCGGTTGATCAGGCACTGATCGCAATAGCTGCAGAGCAAAACATCGATATTGAGGCAAAAGGATTCATCAGCATACAACCGTTGGTTACAGACAACCTGAAACAACGCATACACCAGCTGTTCCAGGAAAAAGCAACTGTCATTTTCACCAGCGTAAATGCAGTACAAGCGCTGCATGATCATTACCTGTATCCGGACGGAAAATACTATTACGGCACCTGGACAGCATTTCCTCCAACCGTGACAGACGAAGCGTTTGAAGCATTCAAAAAGGGCGGGTTCTTTTCCCCTGGATGGAATGTATACTGCCTGGAAGGAGCCACACAAGAGGCTTTAAAACAACAACACGGCATCCGGCACACAATAGCTGGTACTGCAGCTAATGCGGCCGCACTCGCAGAAGAGATCATAAAAAACGAAGAAAAAGGACCACTGGTCTTTTTTTGTGGCGATAGACGCAGGGATGAACTGCCAGACCTGCTACGGCAACATAATATCTCCCTGGAAGAACTGATCGTATATGAGACAACAGAAACCCCTGCCCTCACCGGACAGGAGTATGATGGGATCCTTTTTCTTAGTCCCAGTGCCGTAGAGAGTTTCTTTTCAGTCAACAGCCTGCCGCAGCATACCGTCTGCTTCTCAATTGGCCCAACCACGGCCAGGGCCCTGCAGGCATATACGGGCAATAAGATTATTACCAGTACTAGCCCCGGCATGGAACAGCTGGTACTGACAACGATATTATACTTTAACAACATTAACTGACAAAGAATGAGCGCCTTAAAGAATGACCTTTTACTGAGAGCTTTACGCGGAGAAACAACAGAACGTGTCCCTGTATGGATGATGCGCCAGGCTGGCCGTTACCTGCCTGACTACATCAAACTGCGGGAGAAATACTCCTTCTTTGAACGCTGCATGAACCCTGAACTGGCCACCGAGATCACCGTGATGCCTGTACACCAGGTGGGCGTGGATGCAGCTATCATCTTCTCCGACATCCTCGTAGTACCACAGGCCATGGGAATGGAAGTACAGCTGATCGAAAAGATCGGTCCCGTACTGCCAGATCCGGTAAAAGGTGCGGATGATCTTAAGAAACTCCGCGTGCCCGATGTGAAGGACACCCTCAACTATGTCTTTGAAGCGCTCGCATTAACAAAGAAAACACTCGACGGCGCCGTTCCCCTGATCGGCTTTGCCGGCGCCCCCTGGACACTGCTCTGTTATATGGTGCAGGGTAAAGGGTCCAAAACATTCGATAGTGCCAAGGCATTCTGTTATCAGCAGCCCGAAGTAGCCCATCAGCTGCTGCAGATGATCACAGATACTACCATCGCGTACCTGAAAGAACAGGTGAAAGCAGGAGCTGACTGCATACAGCTGTTCGACTCATGGGGTGGTTTATTAAGTCCTCAGGACTTTGAAACCCTTTCCCTCCGTTATATGCGCCAGATCGTGGCTGCACTGAAAGATGTCTGCCCGGTTACCGTATTTGCCAAAGGCGCCTGGTTTGCACTGGAAGAAATGGCCGCTACCGGCGCTAATTGCCTGGGTGTTGACTGGTGCATCCAGCCGGCCCGTGCGAGACAGTTTGCCGGTAATAACGTGACCCTGCAGGGCAACTTTGATCCCGCTAAGCTGCTGGCCCCTATTCCTGAGATCAAAAAAGCTGTGAAGGAAATGCTGAACGGCTTTGGCAAACACCGCTACATTGCGAACCTGGGCCATGGCATCCTGCCTAATGTGCCTGTTGATCATGCCAAAGCTTTCATTGAGACAGTAAAGGAATTCTAAAGGAAACCAGCCATGAACATCAAAGACAACTTTATTTCCCTCATACATCGCCTGCAGAACGAGATCTGTGCGGCGCTGGAAGATATTGACGGTAAAGCGAAATTCCGGGAAGACCTCTGGGAACGTCCCGGTGGCGGAGGTGGTAAGTCCCGCGTCATTGCTGGCGGTAACGTATTCGAAAAAGGCGGCGTGAGCACCTCTGTGGTACATGGCGAGCTACCAGAACTCATGGCCAAACAGTTTGGCGTAGGCCAGGCACAGTTCATGGCCTGCGGTATCTCCCTCGTCATTCACCCGCTCAATCCCTTTGTGCCTACCGTACATGCCAATTTCCGTTACTTTGAGCTGTACGATGACAATGGCACCTTAAAAGACTCCTGGTTTGGCGGCGGAGCCGATCTGACGCCCTATTACCTCGACGAGCAGGATGGCATACATTTCCATCAGACATTCAAAAATGCCTGCGATCCTTTTGGTACGGAACTTTATCCGCTGTTTAAAAAACACTGCGACGAATACTTTGTCAATAAACACAGGAACAACGAAGCCCGCGGCATTGGCGGCATTTTCTACGACTACCAGCGCCCCGGTGAAAAAATGAGCGCTGAACAGTTGTATAATCTGGCAAAAGCTAACGGCGAGGCCTTCCTGGAAGCCTATCTGCCCATTGTAAGGAAAACGAAAGACACTCCATATACCGACGCCCACAGGGACTGGCAGGAGTACAGGCGCGGACGCTATGTAGAGTTCAACCTGATACACGACAGAGGCACCCTGTTCGGCCTGAAAACCAACGGACGTACGGAATCCATTCTGATGAGCCTTCCGCCCAGGGCCCGCTGGGAATATGACTATCATCCAAGCCCGGGCAGCAGGGAAGCTGAACTGGTTGAATTGCTGAAACCCAGAGAGTGGGTCATCTGAACACATTAAAACACATTTAGCATGATACGTAGAAACAGGATATTGAGAACTTCTCCCGCCATCCGGGCGATGGTTGCAGAAACAGTACTGACGCCCAGCGACTTTATTGCACCGTTATTCATTGTGGAAGGGCAAAATGTGAAGGAAGAGATCATTTCAATGCCCGGTTATTTTCGTCATTCACTGGACCTTACCGTGAAAGAAGTGAAAGAACTGTGGAACATGGGTATTAAAAGCGTATTGCTGTTCATCAAATGCGCTGATGAACTGAAAGACAATAAAGGAACTGAGGCAGTGAATCCCAACGGTTTGATGCAACGCGCCATCAAAGCCATCAAAGACGCTGTTCCGGAAATCGTAGTGATGACTGACATAGCGCTGGACCCCTACTCTTCTTACGGTCACGACGGGATTGTTGAGAATGGAGAGATCGTGAATGACATCACCGTAGAAGTATTGTCGCGTATGAGCCTCAGCCATGCTGAAGCAGGGGCCGACTTTGTAGCACCCAGCGATAAAATGGACGGCCGCATCCTTGCCATCCGTACCATCCTGGAGCAACACAGCTTCCATAAAGTAGGTATTATGTCCTACAGTGCTAAATATGCCTCCTGCCTGTACGGTCCTTTCCGCGATGCCCTTGACTCTGCTCCGGGCTTCGGCGATAAAAAGACTTACCAGCTGGACTTTGCAAACAGCGATCAGGCGCTGAAAGAGACCCTGATGGATGTAGAAGAGGGAGCTGACATTGTGATGGTGAAACCGGCGCTATATTACCTGGATGTGATCCGCAAGATCAAAGATCATGTACACGTACCAGTAAGTGCTTATCATGTAAGCGGAGAATATTCCATGATCAAGGCAGCAGCTAAAATGGGCTGGCTCAACGAAGATAAGGCCATTATTGAAGCGCTCACCAGTATCAAACGTGCAGGCGCGGATCTGATCGCTACCTATTTTGCAAAAGATGCGGTGCGATTATTGTAAACAACAGCACATGCTTTTCAGTTAAAAATACTTATCACTACCACCATGTACACGCAAAGCAGATCATTATTTGAAAGAGCAAAACAGCTCATCCCAGGCGGTGTAAACTCGCCCGTTCGCGCATTCAAAGGTGTGGGCGGCTCACCCATATTCATGAAAAACGCTAAAGGCGCTTATATGTATGATGTGGACGGCAACCGCTACATAGATTACATCAATTCATGGGGGCCGATGATCATGGGACATGCCTATGAACCGGTAGTGAAGGCCATCCAGGAATATGCCACCTACTCCACCTCCTTCGGGGCGCCTACCGAGCTGGAAATCAGCATTGCAGAGCTGATCGTCAGCATGGTGCCCAACATTGAGCAGGTGCGTATGGTGAATTCCGGTACAGAAGCCTGTATGTCGGCCCTGAGGCTGGCCAGAGGTTATACCGGCCGCAATAAATTCATCAAATTTGAAGGTAATTACCACGGCCACGCAGATTCGTTCCTGGTAAGTGCGGGTAGCGGCGTAGCCACCTTAGACATACAATCTGTCCCCGGCGTTACGCAAACCGTCGCCGACGATACCCTTACCGCTCCTTACAATAATTTACCGGCGGTGGAAAAACTGATCGCGGCACATCCTGACCAGATAGCCGCTATCATCGTTGAACCTGTTGCCGGTAACATGGGCTGTATACTGCCACAGGAGGGCTTCTTACAGGGCCTACGCAATCTGTGTGATGAGCACAATATCCTCCTGATCTTCGACGAAGTAATGACAGGTTTCAGATTAGCACGCGGAGGTGCACAGGAACTGTTCAATATTAAAGCAGATTTGGTTACCTTTGGCAAGATAATTGGCGCAGGTATGCCGGTAGGCGCCTTCGCAGGAAGTAGAGAGATCATGGAACATATCGCCCCTGCCGGGAAAATTTATCAGGCAGGAACATTGAGTGGTAACCCGATTGCAATGATCGCTGGCTATACGCTGCTGAAAACGCTGAACGACAACCCGGATATTTACCGGCAACTGGCGGAAAAAGCTGCTTACCTGGCCGGAGGATTGCAATCTGTACTGAGTGCGGCCGGGATTGTTCATCAGGTCAACAATCTGGGCTCTATGATGAGTGTTCACTTTGCAGAATATCCAATCATTAATTTTGAAGCTGCTTCGGGTGCTAACAACGAGTTGTTCAAACATTTCTTTCATGCTATGCTGGAACGCGGTATATATCTGCCACCTTCCGCTTTTGAAAGCTGGTTCCTCAGTACTGCGCTGACAATAGAAGATCTCGACACGACAGTAGACGCTGCAAAATCAGCCATACAGTCTATACATAGTTAACAATTCAAATCCTGTGCAGAGTGGAAAAACGCCCCGGTCATGTGCCGGGGCGTTTTTAGTCTCCTTACTTTTTATGAGAAAATAACCAGGGCAGCAGCTCAGGTTCAGCAAATGCATTATCCCAGCTGTTATGCCCTACGCCCGGATATTCTGAATATTTTACCTTAGCCTTCAATTTCTTCAGCGCCTCCACATAATCCCTTGAACCTGAAACAGGTACTACATTATCTGCACCGCCGTGGAAAATCCATAGCGGTACTTTTGCGAATTTCGCCGCAGTGCTGACATTACCTATTCCGCAGATCGGAAAGGCCGCCGCCCACATCTTCGGATAACGGGCCAGCAGGTCGTATGTACCTATTCCGCCAAGGGATAATCCTCCAAGATAGACCTGTTTGCTATTCACTTTCTCAATCTTTATCAGGCTGTCTACCAGCAATTTTACCAGCAATCCCGGCGTGGATTGCCTGTCCGTACCATCTGAAAATTCCCTCTTTATGGCCTTTCCTGTACTATCCCTGGTCACCTTCATCGATGCCCACATGGAGTCAGGAGGACACTGTGGAAATATCACAAAAGAAGGAAAACGCTGACGCAGGGAATCCTTCAGGAACAGGCTGCCGCCGTGCAACAACTGGGCCGCATTGTCAGTACCCCTCTCGCCGGAACCATGCAGGAACACTATCAGGGGATAAGGCTTCTGAGAATCATACCCCACCGGTTGCAACATGCGATATTCCAACGTATCGCCGTTATGAATAAATGTTTCGTAACTGTAAGCGCTGAAATCAGGATTTGTCTGCGCATGCGCGTAAGAGCAGAAAAACTGTATTATCAGCAGTACTGCCAGGGCCCGGAGTATTTTCATAATGGAATGTTTGATGTTTAGATATTGGATATTCGTATTGAAATTAAAATTTTTAACCCAGGAAAATATCAGGCATCACAAACCTGCTACCTGCCCTATAAATATCTGTAACACTAACGATAACCTGTAACACTTTATGACAGCCGGTCTCAGGTAACGATAATGGGCCCGGTGCGCATCGCCCTGCTGCCCTATCCTGCCATACAAACCATTGACTAAATCAATCAACTCCAGGAAGGCATGCCTACTGGTACTTTACAAAACAAAAGTTCCGGATAAAACATACGTTTCACCCGGAATCCCTTATTTACATCAGTCAATGACGTTAATACTTCAGTATAAAATGCTGTTTTATCTTCATATCGGGGCGGAAAAACACCAACCCGATAAAGAACAGGTCCACCGTAAAAGTGACTCTTGGATGTTGCTGAATGGTATGCCATGCAGTTTCCATATCCGGTGTCCAGTGAATATCGTCAAAGATGAACAGTGATTCATCATGCACTTTGGACAGGCATTGCTCAAAATAATTCAGCGTAGGTACCGAACGGTGGTTGCCATCAATATACACATAGTCCAGTCGGGGTAAGGCCTGCAGTAAAGCTGGTAATACAGTATCAAAGTTGCCTACATGCTGTTTGATATTATGCAGCTGTAAAGCCTCAAAATTACGGCCGGCGCGGGCAGCAATATTAGGACATCCTTCAATGGTATGCACAGTAGCAGAAGGCGCTGCCTTCGCCATATATGCCGTAGACATTCCCATGGAGGTACCCAGTTCCAGCAGATGCTCCGGTTGGAAGTATTGTATCAGCCGATAGAACAACTGGCCGAATTTGGCCGGTTTGGCCGCATGACGGGTGATATCGCTCACTTTACGTTCCCTTCCCGCATTGGTGAGAGAACCCGCTCCCAGATCAGTGACCTGAAGGGTTTCCGTACTGCGCAATAAAGATTTCCGTACCTGTTCAATTTCGCCGAATACTACCGGCTTTTTCGTATCCCGTAACACCTTCTCCACAAGATCAAATACGAAGGGAGAATGTACATCGTGCCGGTTGCCCGCTGTGAAATAATAATGCAGGTATTTTTTAGCTAATTCCCACTGTAGGCCCAAAATAGACAGTTTAATCAGTTATTTATCAGTTATATATTTTCGTTTTGACCCATCCCCACATGTGCAGGCGATGCTGCAGGGACACCCGTAATACGCCAAACCCATAGATAATGCTGCGTTTCAGGTTAATACTTGATGCTTCCTCAAAGTATTTGGTGGGGCAAGTTACTTCACCTATTTCATAACCCTTCATAAAAATCTGAGAAACCATTTCGTTATCGAAGATGAAATCGTCATCATTGGCCATATACGCAATGTTTTTCAGCACTACTCCTGAAAATGCCCTGTAACCGGTATGGTATTCACTGAGTTTCTGTCCGATGACCAGGTTCTGCACCAGCGTCAGAAAGCGGTTAGCAACATATTTATAGAGGGGCATCCCTCCATTTAATGCGCCGTTCCCAAGTATACGGGACCCGAACACTACGGGATACACATCATTTGCAATAATACTGCTCATGGCTGTAATAAGCCTCGGAGTGTATTGATAATCAGGATGTAACATAATCACGATATCCGCGTCCAGCTCAAGGGCCTTGTTATAACAGGATTTCTGGTTCCCACCATAGCCCTTGTTATTATCATGCCGGATGATGTGTTTGATTCCCAGCTGCTTTCCGACGGCAACTGTCTCATCTTTACTGGCATCGTCGACCAATACGACTTCGTCAACAATGTCAAACGGAATTTCATTGTAGGTTTTCTCAAGAGTTAAAGCGGCGTTGTAGGCAGGCAATACGACCACTATCTTTTTATTATTTAACATGAAAGTGGGTAATTTGCGGCTAAAGGTAATAAAGTAGTTGAATGACTGGCAATTTCAACTTATTATAAATTGTTATCTTTGTGTAAACTGGTTTTTTGGCACCATATTTTCATGGGTTGCTAATGAAACGCAAACGCAAATAGTGCATGCAAAAACAATTACAGGTCGCAACTGAGAGCGGGCATTCTGACTGTCGGCTTTATGGGAAGAATCTATCCTATTGTGAATGTTTTGCTTTTTTTAAATCAGTCAAGATCACGCATTTAAATTCTATGAGATATCTGACACTATTACTGATTTTACTTTCAAGCTTCCATTTTGCGCAAGCACAGGAACCGGAAAAACCGAAGCTGCCAACTGAACAACCTAAAGGCGATCCAAATTCAGAGTTGAAGAATGTGGTAATGCCTCAGGTAAGAACACAGGACACTACCATCCGCCGGATCATGGAGGAACTGCAGCGTATTAACGACAGTGACAAACAGAATTCCAATGCCATCCAGGGCTTGCTGCAGGGACGTGAGATCGATAACATTACCAAATATGAACTGATCCGTAACAACATCGTATTTGCAAGTGAGACTTATTATCTCCTGAATAAAAAGATCATTGACCTGAAATCACGTACTACTACCAACAATCTCGACGTATTCATCACCTCATTGAACAACCCGGAAAGTAAAGAGTTGGGCTTCTCTCTGAGCGACCGTATCGTGGAACTGGTAGAGAAAGTAGTGTTAAAAGGCAAGGCTGACAAGAATGAAAAGAACAGTAAGATCGTTGAATCTACCAAATCCATCATTGCCAGCCCTATCTTCCAGAGCTTTACCTCTTTGACACCGCCACTGGCAATCGCTAACTCAGTAATGAACTTTCTGCACAGCATCAGTGTGAACAATAAAGAGATCAATCAGAATACGCTGAAAGAATTCGAAAAAGAGCTGAACAAATATGTAGTTTATTACACAGCGCTGAATGATGCAAACCAGAAATTCGAATATGGTCTGAACTTCAATAAAGATCAGCTGAATCTCCTGCAGGACAACCTGTATGATCACCTCATGTTCACCGCAAGCGCCCTGAAATATCAGCTGCCACAGCGTGGTAACAAATCATTGGGAGAAACGATGAATGACTTCTTCTTTGACTTCAAAAGAGATAAAGTAGTGACGTTCTTTAATGATCTGGAGACGAAATACAGCAAAGGCAAAAAAGTAGATTATGAGGCGTTGCTGCGTGAGAATCCAAACTTAAAAGAGGTGAACAACCAGCTGGAAGACCTGATCCTGCAGACGAAGCGTTTCGAAAATCTCTACAATGAATACTTTACTCTGCTGGATTCGTACTACGGTAAAGTAAATAATTCCCTGAAGATTGCTCAGGACAATGGTTTGGCTGACAAGAACACTATTGATACCAAGCAAGCGGAGTTCCGTAATCTGAAGGATGAAGCGGTGAAAGAGATACAGGCTTCTATCAACATCAAGGAGCTGTATAATAATACTGACAAGATCAAATACAGGTACAGAATATTCTAGCAGATCACCTTCTGCATAATAAAGGACGGATTACTTGTAGTAATTCGTCCTTTTTGTTTTATGTCAGGTTGCTCCGGTTTGTTGGAAAGATCTGCTGGAATTGGTCCCGATAGTTGTTTGTTGATAGTTTACGCTAAGTTGCTCGGTTTCAGTATGGGATGTCGGTCGGCGCCTCTCTGGCAGTGTGCAGCTATTTAGCTTTGTCAATCGGATGAGCTTTGGAATGTCGATTTAGCTGCATCAGTCGTAGCCCCAGAGAGCCGAAGGCCCGACATTCCCATCTGAAACCGCTGCTACTTACGCTCTCCCTATTACAATCTCTTGCCTCCTGTATGCATGGATGGCAGGTATTTTCTAACTCCCTATAGAAGTAAAGATCTCGTCAACGATCACTCCCTGATTCAAGTGAAAGTCCATCATCATGATATGCAGCACCCAAATACATCAGTGGAAGTCAATAGGCATAGCGGTTTCAGGTGGGAATCACTGGCCTAAGTTGTTTGAAGCTGCCCACACGATTGATAGGAGTTCAATCGATATTCAAAATCACACACGATTCCAAATGCTCAATAGCGCGCAGCTTCAAAGAACTCAGCCAGTGATCCCAGCCTGAAAACCGCGGTATCCCCCACCATTATGATATGCAGAACGCGAAAACAAAAGCCAATACACACTGACGACAGTTATCTGAAGCAGCAGCGAATTCCTGACCTGCATCATACACAATTCGTCATTCTTATTCGTAATTTTGACGCATGACCACAGTTCAATTAGAATATATTGTTGCGGTTGACACCTACCGAAGCTTCGTCATTGCAGCCGAAAAATGCTTCGTCACGCAACCTACGCTCAGCATGCAGATACAGAAGCTGGAAGACGAGCTGGGAGTCAAGATTTTCGACAGGAGTAAGTTACCTGTGATCCCAACGGAGATAGGTATAGAGATCATAGCACAATCCCGCATCATTCTGAAAGAAAACGGGAAAATCAAAGAGATCATCGGCGAGCATAAAAAAGAAGTGCAAGGTCACCTGCGTGTAGGCATTATCCCAACGCTGGCGCCTTATCTGCTACCACGCATTCTGACAGGCTTCATGAAGAAATATCCCAAAGTGAAACTGGAGATATGGGAATATCCTACAGAGCAGATCATACAGCAACTGAAGCAGGAACAACTGGACTGCGGATTGCTCGCGACACCGCTACATAATCCCAACCTGGATGAACAACCATTATTCTACGAGTCTTTTGTGGTGTATACAGCAAAGACTAACAGCCTGTTTGAGAAGAAATATATTAAACCGGAAGATATCGACGTACGCGAAGTGTGGCTGCTGAATGAAGGACACTGCATGCGTAACCAGGTACTGAACATCTGTCGCGATAAATTTACAATGGGCGAATATAAGAACCTGGAATATAACACAGGCAGTGTAGAGACGTTGAAAAGAATGGTAGACCTGAACGCCGGATTTACTATTTTGCCGGAACTCTCCCTCCAGGAAATGTCTGCCCGGCAGATGAATATGGTGCGCTATTTCAAGGCGCCGGAGCCGGTAAGGGAGATCAGCATAGTAACACACCGCTTCTTCATTAAACAGGCCTTAATCGCCGCCTTTAAGAAAGAAATACTGGCACACGTACCCGAGAAGATGAAGATTCAGAAGAACAAAAATATTGTGGAAATAACAGTGGATAAATAATCTGTTGAATAAGTGTAAAAGAAAAAAGCATCCGCGATGAACGGATGCTTTTTCTTTTACAATAAGCTATCTGATTATTTCTTGATAGGCGTATAATACTTCATTGCCTCAGGCATGAGTTTCTGCAGCTGTGATACACGACGCTCATCGCTAGGGTGCGTGCTCACCAGCTCTGGTGGTTTGTTGCTGCCACCTGCAGCCGCCATACGCTGCCAGAAAGGAATAGCTTCCTGAGGATTATATCCGGCCATCGCCATGAAAATAACACCCAGATGATCCGCTTCCAGCTCGTTCTTACGGGAGTAAGCCAGCATACCAAGGTTACCACCTACACCGAAGGACTGCAGGAAGATATTCTGCGCCTGTGGATTACGGTTCAGTGCCACGGAACCAGCTACCTGGATACCCTGTGCCACTACCTGCTGACTCATACGCTCGTTACCATGACGGGCAATAGCATGCGCAATTTCATGTCCCATTACGCAGGCAAGGGCAGTTTCGTTCTGTGTTACAGGCAATAAACCGGTATACACCACTACCTTACCACCCGGCATACACCAGGCATTCACTTCTTTACTATCTACCAGGTTAAATTCCCATTTGTAATTAGCTACCTCGCTGGCCAGATTATTCTGGGTCATGTAACGGGTAACTGCAGAAGCAATACGTTGCCCTACCCTTTTCACCATCTCAGCATCTTTGCTGGCTGTAGCGGCGATCGTTTTGTTCTGGGAAAGGAAACTCTGATATTCCTGCAGCGCCATAGATTGCATGGTGCTTTCAGGGATCAGGTTTAACTGGCTACGGCCAGTGATAGGTACTTTAGCGCAGGCTGTAATAAGCGCAAGACCGGTACCGATAAGAAGAAGTTTGTTTTGCATCTGACATTTGTTTTTGACGGGTATTACCCGTCCGAAAAGTGCTACTACAGTTGTTTAAAGCAACTTTGATCGTCACACTATAAAGCATCTGAATACCCTATAAAGCGACAATCAAAATCCGAGGAAAATTAAAACATTTATATCATTCAGTACAAGAGATATGCCAGAATGGATACGGCATACCCGGTAGCAGCGCAGATTATTTTTTGTCCCTCCTGTTTTTAAATAGGGGTACCTTGCTCTCATTACCGTTTATAAGACGGAAGATGTTCTTCTGATGTGTCAGCACTACCATCAGTGCAACAGCAATAGCAAAGATGCGATAGAATACTTCGGGCTCATTGAAGATGTAGAGGATCAGGATAGGGAATGCGATACTGGCGGAAATAGAGCTCAGCGATACATACCTGGTCAGTGAAAGGCTCAGCAGAAATACACCTACGCAGCAGATAGCCACTAAAGGCTGGATGGCCAGCACCAGGCCGAACAAGGTAGCAATACCTTTACCGCCACGGAAATTTGCCCAGATAGGAAAAATGTGACCGATTACAGCGGCCAGACCAAGACCGATCTGGAAGTTCACCAGCTGTGTCGTAACCTCCTGCAGATGCTCAGGGTTCTGATAGTAGCCCACCAGGTAAGCCAGACGCACGGCAATTACTCCTTTGAGCATATCCACCAACATCACAAAAGAACCCGCCTTTGGTCCTAATACACGGAAAGTATTAGTAGCACCGGCATTGCCGCTGCCGTACTCCCGGATATCCATCCCAAAAACGCCTTTACTTACCCACACCGCGGTAGGTACGGATCCAATGAGATAAGCACAAAATAGTAACAATAATTCTGTCATACAACAAGTTAGGTTTTGCTAAGATAGTAAATTCGTTCGTTAAAATTAAGAAAACATTAAGAATTTCGTTAACACGAAAATTGTATAGTTTCCAGAGTAATATTAACTAATTTATCTAGAGCGAACACAACTATCTCGCTAATAATTTCATAGCCAGCCAATTATCCTTCTCCAGCTGGGTTTCCAGCACCAGCGCATTCCTTCTGGCAGCCTCCAGGATCGCAGTCTCATCCTCCTTTAAAATACCGCTCAGCAATAAAACACCATCCCTGACGAGTATACGGCGCATATCTCCCATGAACTCCAGTAAGATATTCCTGTTAATATTGGCCAATACCACATTATAACTGTTCCGGATACTCTTCAGGCTGTCTGCCTGCCATACCTTCACCGGCAGTGCATTATTATTGGCAATATTCTCCTTCGTGTTTTCTACCGACCAGGTGTCAATATCAATCGCATCCACAATGGCCGCTCCCATCTTATAAGCCAGAATAGCCAGTATCCCCGTACCAGTGCCAAAGTCAAACACATTCTTTCCCACAAAATCAATGCCTTCCATTAACTTGATAACAGAATAAGTGGTGGCATGGTGACCTGTTCCAAATGACATCTTTGGGGTGATCAGTATTTCATGTTGCGGGGGCGGAACAAAAGGGGGATGGAAAGAAGCCCTGATGCCGCAGAAATTATCCACAAGCACAGGTTGAAAGTTACTTTCCCATACCGCATTCCAGTTTGTCTGTTCTATACGTTCCCGCGTATACGTCATACCAAAACCCGTCGTCAGCTCATTCGTTTCTTCTTCATTAAAATCCTCTTCAGGAATGTAAGCAACGAGAACATTACCGGGTTGTTCTTCAAACCCCTCAAAACCTTTTTCTGACAACACTGCCACCAGAATGTCTTTCGTATCATCGGTACAGGTCAGGGTAATTGCTATATGTGCCATAGCAACAAAGATATAGAAACTAAATGCATGATATATAACGCGTACGTGTGAGACCTGCGCCCAGACCTGTTATTGTAATGTTAATAACTAATGTGGTAACTGATAAATGCATAGAATTATTTTGTTATATTTGCAATATCTTTAATTGAAACCATATTATATGAAAACCTTGTTTTTAGCAGCGGCAATGCTGGTAACAGCCTATGCCAGCCAGGCCCAGGATATCGTCAAATTATACCCGGACGATACCATGACAGATTCAATCGTCTATAAGAACAGTACCAGTATCCTGGTTATCAATCGTGTAGATCTGGTGAACTACATGAAAGGAATGGATACCGTATTACAGAAGACCTGTTACAGCGATAACAGAGCTTTCCGTAACGTACAGTTCAGCCATCTGACAGCACAGGATATCGAATCTCACTTCACCTCCGCGCTTGCTTACCTGGCCGATTCCACACATACCAACCTGGAATACAGCACGGATAAATTCATTCAGTTCTGGACAGAAGGTGAGAACATTCTCCTCCCTTACATAGAAGATATGTTATCCAGCCTGCTGACAGACGGAAGGATCAAAGTGATCGACAAAAGCACTCAAAAGTCTGTACCACAGTACACTATTTTCTGGGAAGATATCGCCGGTCAGCCGTTTAAGATCTTTAAATTACCTTCCGGTAAAATCATCTTCAAAGAAAGTAATCATTACATAGAGCAGTTTGCAGGAAGTGGCGCTGCCAGATAAAATCACAAAGTAAATTCATCAACGGATAGATAGTCGATAGTCAGCAGAAAAGGCCAGCGCAATGCGCTGGCCTTTTCTGCTATATTATAATTACAGCTTCAGCTTATATTTCGGAATATGCTGCGGGCTGCAGGAATATGATCTCTGCTTTAGACACATTATGGCTGTACTCCGGCTTTGCCAGCAGGGTTTTCCATTGTGCATCACTACTGAATGCCTTCCAGTGTTCATCTCTTGAAGCACGATTGTCAAAAGTGGTCATGTACATGAGGTTAGGCATATGGCTGCCGCTCAATACTTCAGCATAGAACACTGCGTTGAAACCCAACCTTTTGAAAATACCGATCTCGTCGCCCTTGTTGAACATTTCTACTTTATTACGATAGAGTTTGTCCGTCGGACTTTCATAACTGCGCAATTCGTATATACGTTCGCTTTTAGGTCCTTTCAAACCCGGGAGTTCCATTTTTGTCATACCGGGAAAGGCTTCGAGTATAATCGTTTCCTGGCGTGTATACGTTGGCTTGTCCCACGCAGCATCAATGAAATCTTTTGCTGCCTGCTGATAGGCTGTATTCTGCAATAATGTTCTTGGCAACTGTAACAACTGTTCAGGAGAATTGCCTGGAATAAAAACATATACCCTGCGATCTGCAGTGGTGTCATTACCCACAGGTTTAAATACACCCACATGTGCTGCACCAACTTTATGTAAGGCAGGAATCAGCGCATCTTTCAGATAATTGTCCATACGCGTTTCCTGTTCAGCATCTTTCAGATGATAGATCAGGATACTGTAAAATTCTTTCTTCGGAGGAGCATGATGGGCTGCCTGCAACAGACATGGCAGGAGGAACAGGATCATTCCCAGTGCAAAGCCATGATATACGTTTAACGAAATGCGTTTTGTTTTCACTGATGTGGAAATTTTAGTCATGAAATATAATGCGATTTATCCAGCAGTAAGATACAATTTACAGGAATGGTCAGACGGTCGACCAGCTTTCTCACAAATAAAATAGCGTGGAAATAAAACAGCCGCCCTCTGATAGAGGACGGCTGCTGAGTATATTGATCTGAAAGATCTGTCTGAATTATGATTCTTCATCAAACATTGGCTCCTGCGGTTGATCAGGCGGAGGTGTAGGACGACCACGCTCGCCTCTGTCACCACCGTCACGAGGGCCACGACGGTCACCGCGATCTCCACCACGGTCACCGCGATCGCCACGGAAATCACCGCGTCCACCACGATCACCTCTGTCGCCACGGCCACCACGGTCGCCTCTGTCGCCGCGATCACCTCTGTCACCACGTTCACCACGCTCGCCACCTTCAGGTCTTTCTACATAACCTTCTGGTTTTGGCATTAGTACACGACGGCTGAGTTTGAACTTACCGGTCTTAGGATCTGTACCTACCAGTTTCACTTTCACCTTTTCACCTTCAGACAGTACACCGTCCATTGTTTCCAGGCGTTTCCATGAAACTTCGGAGATATGCAGCAGTCCCTGTTTACCTGGCAGGAATTCTACGAATGCACCGTAAGGCATTACTGACTTCACGGTTGACTCGTATACTTCGCCGATCTCAGGAACAGCAACGATACCTTTTATCCATTCGAGTGCCTTCATCAGGCCTTCTTTCTGTGCAGAGAAGATACTTACTTCACCGGTTTCACCAACTTCTTCGATGTTGATGTTTGTGCCGGTTTCACGTTGGATCTCCTGTATCACTTTACCACCAGGTCCGATCACAGCACCGATAAATTCGCGGTCGATGATCAGTTTCTCCATACGTGGTGCATGTGGTTTCGGCTCAGGACGTGGCGCCTCAATACATCCATACATTGCATCGATGATATGCAGACGGCCTTTACGTGCCTGTTCCAGCGCTTTACGCATTACGTCCATGCTCAGGCCATCTACCTTGATATCCATCTGGATACCGCAGATACCATCGCGTGTACCGGTTACTTTAAAGTCCATATCGCCCAGGTGGTCTTCATCTCCGAGGATGTCTGTGAGCACTGCCCACTTTCCATCAGAAGCACGGGAGATCAATCCCATTGCAACACCGGAAACGTGTTTAGGAATAGGCACACCTGCATCCATCAGCGCCAGTGAACCGGCACATACGGTCGCCATTGAAGAGGAACCGTTGGATTCGAGGATATCGGACACTACACGTACGGTATAAGCGTATTCGCTGCCTGGCATCATCTGCTTCAGGGAGCGCATCGCCAGGTTACCATGACCTACTTCACGACGGCCGGGGCCACGCATAGGTTTCACCTCGCCTGTAGAGAACGGAGGGAAGTTATAGTGCAGTATGAACTTTGAATATTTTGATGTCGCAGCGCTTTCGATCAGCAGCTCATCATCGGGAGTACCCAGGGTCACGGTAGTAAGGGACTGGGTTTCACCACGGGTGAAGAGAGCGGAACCGTGCGGAGAAGGCAGTACATCTACTTCCATGTTCAGCGGACGTACCTGGTCCAGGCCACGGCCATCCAGACGAATAGATTCATCCAGGATCATGTTACGTACCACTTCCTTTTCCAGGTCGTGGAAGTATTTGCCTACCAGTGGAGCATCCTCTTCAGGCAGTTCGCCCAGGGATTCTACCAGTTCTTCATTGATCTTATCGAAAGCATCACCACGGTCATGCTTGGCAGAAGCAGATTTCGCTACGGCGAGGATGCGGTCTTTAGCAAACGCAGCTACTTTGGCTTTCAGCTCTTCATTTGCATAAGGCTGGTCGTAAGCACGCTTGCCGGCAACGCCAGCTTTAGCGCGGAGTTCTTCCTGTGCCTTTACCTGTACCTTGATAGCATTGTGAGCGAATTCGATCGCCTTGATGATATCTTCCTCGCTGCACTCCTTGCTCTCACCTTCCACCATCATGATGTTCTTGTCAGTAGCACCAATGATGAAGTCCATGTCAGCTTTCTCCAGCGGAGTGCGGTTCGGATTTATAACTAACTGTCCTTCAATGCGGGACACTCTTACTTCGGAAATAATCTCCTGGATGGGCACGTCAGAAACGGCCAGCGCTGCTGAAGCGGCCAGACAAGCCAGTGCATCCGGCATCACTTCTGCATCAGAAGAGATGAGACTCACCAGTACCTGTACTTCGCAGAAATAATCATCCGGGAAAAGGGGGCGCAAAGCGCGGTCGATCAAACGTGAAATTAAAACTTCATAGTCAGACAGTTTTCCTTCACGCTTAAAGAAGGAACCTGGTATACGGCCTGCAGAAGCAAATTTTTCCTGATAATCAACAGTAAGGGGGAAGAAAGATTGTCCGGGTTTTGGAGTTTTAGCTGCAACGACGGTAGCCAACAGGATACAATTGCCCAGACGAACCGTCACAGCACCATCAGCCTGGCGGGCTAACTTGCCAGTTTCAATGGTCACGATCCGGCCATCTCCTATATCGAAATTAACTGAGATAGGTGTCAGATTCATAAAAATGAGAAGATTAAAATGGTATACCTAAAAAAAAACTATTCCCAACCTTATAAGTTGGGAATAGCGCTATAAAAAAGTTCTTATTATTTTCTGAGACCTAATTTCTCAAGCAGGGCACGGTAGCCTGTGAGGTTAGTTTTAGAAAGGTAGGAAAGCAGACGCTTTCTCTGGCCTACCATTTTCATCAAACCACGGTGTGTAGAAAAGTCCTTTTTGTTTTCTTTCAGGTGACTGGAAATGCTGTTGATACGCTCAGTCAGCAGTGCTATTTGCGCTTCCACAGAGCCGGTATTTTTTTCGCTTCCACCAAATTCTTTAAAAATATTGGCTTTCTTTTCAACAGTTAAGTAAGACATCTTGAATTAAATAAAAATAAAATGATAAAGGTTTATTTAGTCGCTATTTTTCCGGGGCAAAGGTAAATCAAATATTGTGAATTAACAATTTCACAAAAATTTTACACAAAAGTCACGCTGGCGTGATCTGTTACCTTGCCATTTTCGGTTCTCAGTACCCGGGATGGGAACTTCTGCAGTAATATATAGTCGTGGGTAGCCATTACCACCGCGGCGCCCTCTTCCCGGCTGATCCTGAACAATAGCTGCATGATACCGTCAGAGGTTTCAGGATCCAGGTTACCGGTCGGCTCATCCGCCAGGATCAGTTTCGGAGAGTTTAGCATGGCCCGGGCAATATCCACACGCTGCTGCTCGCCACCGCTCAGCTCATAAGGCATTTTGAACCCCTTGGTATTCAATCCCACTTTGTCCAGCACGTCTTTGATCTTCTCGTCCATCTTCTTATTGTCTGTCCAGCCCGTCGCCTTCAGGGCAAATTTCAGATTGTCGTAAACGGTCCTGTCTGTCAGCAGCTGGAAATCCTGGAACACAACGCCCAGGTTACGGCGCAGATAAGGTACTTTCTTCCAGTCCATCTTCTTCAGATCAAACCCTACCACCTGACCGGCGCCTTCCTTCAGCGGCAAATCCCCATAAAGGGTCTTGAGCAGGCTGGATTTACCGGTCCCGGTCCTGCCAATCAGGTATACAAATTCTCCTTTGTTCACCGTAATATTCACGTCTGCAAGGATCAGGGAAGTCCCCTGGTAGATATTCACATTGGATAATTGTATAATCGGTTGTTCTGTCATTTCTGCCGTATGGGTTTAATAATAACAAAAATAGCTATTTATCATCATAACCACCCGCATGCGGCCGATCTGGCCTGGAATTTATTTAAGATAGTGTAAGAATGGCCTGCAACTAGTGTGAAGTTCCTTATCTAAAGGCGCTATAGTCCTGCGTTACGCCTGCTATTCTATAGCCCTGGCTATACAATAGTGGCTATAACGCTATAGTAGAGAGCCTATAAGCTATGACCCTCACCGAATCTCTACACTATCTTAAGGCCAACTTAAGAGTAATCCAGTACACAAACCTGCGGACGAACAAGCAACGAATAAGCGACGAAGAAACATCCTGAACGCTCCCTTTACACAACTAAAAAAATAGTTTGTAAACTAATAAATTAGTTTTAACTTAGTTTCAGCAACCTAAATTTCACATTATGTCAGCAGTAAAAACATTGACTAAAGCGGAAGAGCAGGTCATGCAGGCCCTTTGGAAAACAGGCCCTGCATTCGTTAAAGACCTGATAGACATTCTTCCCGAGCCAAAGCCACACTACAATACTGTATCGACTTTAATGAAGATCCTGCAGGATAAAGGTTTTGTAGATTACAAGGCTTATGGTAAATCCTACCAGTACTTTGCCCTGATCAGCAAAGAGGAATACAGCAGAAACACCATGCAAAACTTTGTAAAAGGGTACTTCTCCGGCTCTTTTAAAGACATGGTATCTTTCTTCGTCAAGGAAAAAGAGATCAGTGTCAATGAACTGGAACAACTACTGGAACAGATTAAGAACGCCAAAAAAGAACAACCATGATCGCTTACTTCATCAAAATGCTGGTATGCTCAGGTGTACTGTATGGTTATTATGCACTGGTGCTGAAAAACAACCCGTTCCACCGCTGGAACAGGGGGTACCTGTTGCTCGCCACCCTGACCTCCATCCTCCTGCCCTTGCTGCAATTTTCATTTGTCAGCGCTGCTCCTCCTTCCTATACAGCGCCGCTGATAACCGTATACGGGTACATGACAAACACTGTCCAGCAGGCCGGTGGCGCTGGCATCGCTTCCTGGATTCCACCCGGCATCTACTCCCTGATAACTTTACTATTAATCATCAATATGTTGCGGAACTGGCTGCTGATCAAACGCCTGACAAGACAGGGACAACAAACCAGTTATGACAGGTACATGCTGATCAGGCATCCGCAGGTAAAATCTACCTTTTCTTTCTTCGGCAACATCTTCTGGGGCGAAGAGCTCACACCCGACAGCGAGGAAGGTAAACAGGTGCTCAGACATGAGCTGGAACACATACAGGGCCGGCATACGGCAGACAAACTCTTTCTGCAGTTCGTCTGCGCTGTTCTCTGGTTCAACCCCTTCTTTCATCTCTTCAAAAGAGAACTGGCTATGGTGCATGAATTCCTGGCGGATAAAGCTGCGGCGTCTGACAACGCTCCCGACGACTATGCAAGGACATTATTGCAAATGACGCTGCAGACCAAACGCATGTTCCTGGTCAACAGCTTCGCACAGGCGCCTGTCAAACGCCGCATCCTCATGTTGTTCACTCACAAGGCAAATTACGCACTGATGAAAAAGATTATCATATTCCCCGTTCTGGTACTATTGGGTTTTGTTATCGGATGTCAACAGGATCTCGACCTGCAATCGCCTGTTAAAAGCAGTGCTGCTTTACTGAATGTTTCACAATCGTCTGCTACAACAACATCTTCAGAAGAAGTATTTAAAGTTGTAGATAATCCTCCAAAATTCCCTGGTGGGGAAAAGGCACTGGTCCGGTTCCTGTCACGTAACATCCGCTATCCGAAAACGGCACAAGCGAATAATACCACCGGCACTGTATTTGTAAAATTTGTAGTAAACCCCGAGGGTAAGATTTCACAGATAACCACTGTAGGTAAGGTTATCGGAAATGGTCTTGAAGATGAATCTATGCGCGTGGTAGCCGCCATGCCCAATTGGATACCGGGCAAACATGAAGGTAGAAAGGTAAGTGTAGAATTTCATCTGCCCATCCGCTACGTATTGCAATAACACTTCATGCTCACAACTAAAAAACAAAAGAGGCTGTCGCTAAGCAGACAGCCTCTTTCTATTCAGATCAGGTTACCCTGGTAAAGATCAATTATACACAAACTCCCCATGAGCACTGCGCACAGTCACCTGCTTAACAGTTGCCGGTTCTACCCTACCCACAATCTGCGCGTCGATATTAAAGCTTTTGCTGATCCGGATAATATCGGCTGCAATTTCCTCAGGCACATATAATTCCATACGATGTCCCATATTAAATACCTGGTACATTTCCTTCCAGCCGGTGCCTGATTGTTCCTGGATCAGCTGGAACAATGGCGGAACAGGGAACAGATTATCCTTAATGACATGCAGGTTATCAATGAAGTGCAGCACTTTGGTCTGAGCACCACCACTACAGTGTACCAGTCCGTGTATACGGGAGCGGTAGGCTTCCAGGATCTGTTTGATCACCGGAGCATAGGTGCGGGTGGGTGACAATACCAGCCTGCCGGCATCTATGGTGCCGAAGCCCGGGATATCAACTTTATCGGTCAGCGCTTTCTTTCCGCTAAAGATCAATTCGTAAGGTATACCCGGATCGTAGCTCTCAGGATACTTTTCTGCCACCTGTTTGTTAAACACATCATGACGGGCGGATGTCAGTCCATTGCTGCCCATCCCTCCGTTGTAGAATTTCTCGTAAGATGCCTGCCCGTAAGAAGCCAGTCCTACGATCACATCTCCGGCCTGTATGGTATGATTGGAGATCACTTCAGATCTTTTCATGCGGCAGGTCACGGTGGAATCTACAATGATTGTCCGCACGAGGTCTCCCACATCTGCAGTTTCGCCGCCGGTGGAGTAAATGCTGATACCATAGCTGCGCAATTCTTCCAGGATCTCTTCTGTGCCATTGATGATAGCCGCGATCACTTCACCCGGTATCAGCTGCTTGTTACGGCCGATGGTGGATGATAACAGGATATTTTCGGTAGCGCCCACACAAAGCAGGTCATCAATGTTCATGATGATAGCATCCTGCGCAATGCCTCTCCATACATCCAGGTTGCCTGTTTCCTTCCAGTAAGTATATGCCAGCGACGATTTGGTACCGGCGCCGTCCGCATGCATAATATTGCAATAATCGTCCTGTCCGCCCAGGATATCGGGCACTATTTTACAGAAAGCTTTTGGAAACAGTCCCTTGTCAATATGCTTAATAGCGTTGTGCACATCCTCTTTTCCGGCTGAAACGCCGCGCTGCGCGTAGATATTCTGATCCACCAGATAATTTTATTAATGAACAATCTGCTGCAAAAGTAACTGATTAGCCACTTATCTGATATCTAAATGTTGTAATTTGCATAGGATTTTGATCGTTTAAGGCAATTTATGCGGATACACAGGGACCTCACCCATTTGCCAGCTTTGAGGCGGGCTGTTATAACAATTGGTACTTTTGACGGCGTTCACAGCGGTCACCGTTACATTATACAGCAATTGCAGGAAACCGCTGCAGCCTGTGACGGGGAAAGCGTGATCATTACCTTTGACCCGCATCCCCGGGAGGTACTGCAACCCGGCGGCGCACCTGTCAAATTGCTCACCACTCTGGAGGAAAAGATCGAACTGCTGGCCAAAGAGGGTATCGACCACCTGGTGATCGTCCCTTTTACCAGAGAATTCTCAGAACTTTCCGCCCGGGCCTACCTGGAAGACTTCCTGATAGAAAAATTCAATCCACATACGATCATTATCGGCTACGACCACCGCTTTGGTCATAACCGCGAAGGCGGCCTGGAACTGCTGGAGGCAGAACAGAACAGGTACGGATTCCAGCTGGTAGAGATCCCCCAGCAGATCGTCCACGACCTGGCAGTCAGCTCCACCAAGATCCGCAAAAGCCTGCAGGACGGCAATATTCAGCTGGCCAATGAATTGCTTGGCTACCATTATTTCCTGGAAGGAACGGTCATCCACGGCGATAAAATGGGCAGGCAGCTGGGTTATCCCACCGCCAACATTGAATTGCCTGATCCGCGCAAACTGATTCCTGCACAGGGCATTTACGCTATAAAAGTTTATCTTGATAAACAACCCTCACCGCTGAATGGCGTGATGAGCATAGGCACCCGTCCTACTTTTAACGGGGTCGACCTTCGCCTGGAGGCGCATATTTTCGATTTCAGCCAGGAAATCTATGACCGGCTGCTGAGAGTGGAGATCATCAGTTATATCAGGGCCAACCTGAAATTTGACAATATCCAGGACCTGATCGACCAGATGGACAAAGACAGTCTCGCCGCCAAAAATGTCCTGGCCTCCTGACCCTGATGTGAAAACGGCGGTATCACAACCACGCCTGTCAGTACATCAGCTTGTATACCAGTTCTTTCATCAGTTCTCCGTCTTCCACACCACTGTCATTGATACCAATGCTGCGGAGGTTATAGGCATGCAACAGCAGAATGGCCTTTTCTGTGCCCTCTGCGCCGTATTGACGGGCGGCGTTGACATAATCCTTCACAAAGAAGGGATGTACGCCTAAAGCGGCTGCAATCTCCTTTTCTCCCCCCTTTACACCAAACACCATGTTCATTTTGCTGAAGAAATTATACAGCGCCGGCAGTACCATCTGAATAGGTCCCGCCTTAGGGTTGGCGGCAAAATAACGGATGATACGCATTACCTTGGTAATGTCTTTCTGCCCCAAGGCATTCTGCAGCTCAAACACATTATATTCCTTGCTGATGCCTACATATTTCTCAATGTCATTCTCATCTATCTTTTTATCAGGAGGCAGGTTGACCAGCAGTTTATCTATTTCATTGGCCATCCTGGAAAGGTCATTGCCAATATGGTCTACCAGCAGGATGCCGGCCTTCTGTGAAATAGCCCTTCCCAGGCTGCTCACATAAGCTTCCACCCAGCCGGGCAACTGGTTGTCGTACATCTTCTTGGTGCTTAACAGCACCCCCTTCTCCTTGATCAGTTTAGCCAGTTTGCTACGTCCGTCTATCTTTCCCTGCTTATGCGCCACCACGAAAATGGTGGAAGACAATGGATTATCGATATATGCTTCCAGTTTCAGGATATCTTTCATGGATTGGGCCTCTTTCAGCACCACTACCTGTTTTTCGGCAAACATGGGATACCGGCGGCAGGCGTTGATAACGGTGCTCCAGTCTGTATCCTTGCCATAAAGGATGGTCAGGTTAAAGCCTTTTTCCGCTTCATCCAGCAGGTGGTGTTCCGCATAATTGCTCACCTGATCAATGAAAAAATCTTCCTCCCCTTCCAGCCAGTATAAGGGCTTGTATTTCTTCTGCTTCCAGTCTTTTATAATATCCTGATATTCCATGCTTTATTATTTTGAATACACCACATCATCCGTTTCCAGTATGGGAACGCCTTTAAAACGCATCAACAGCTGTCCGACGGCCACTACATCCTTCTGGCAATAATTAGCGATCCTTTCCAGGTCCCTGTCCTGCCAGTAGACTTTCGCCACCATGCTACCATCAATATCATCTTTAGGAGTCGGAATACCCATCACAGCCGTCATCAGTTTCAGGGAAGTATAATTCTTGAAGTCTCCGAACCGCCATAACTGCATGGTATCCAACATCGGCAGCTCCCAGGGTTTAAACCCATGGATCTGCAATGGCAGGGGCAAAGATAGCTGATGAATAACAGATCGCCTGCAAATAAACGGAATATCAAATTCTTTGATGTTATGTCCTGCAAACTGGAAACGGGGAAATTTGATATGAAATTTATTCACCAATTCTAAAAAACTCGTTAATACAACTTTTTCATCGTCATTATAAAATGATTTTATACGTAGTTGATAACGACCACCTTCCGCATGGAAAAACCCCACTGAAATACAGATTATTTTGCCGAATTCGGCATAAATCCCGGCCCGGTCTGCGTATGCCTCTGTAGGGTTCCCCGTTTCTGGCAAAGTTTTTGCAATTTTGTCCACCCAGAGCGATTGCATATTGTCAGGTAAAAAATCAAAGGCCGCAACAGCCGGAGTTGTTTCAATATCAAGTAGCAATAACTGATCTAAAGATATATTCGGTAACACTGTTCGTACGGTTTATATTTTTTTGTAATAAAGTATTTTTAACAATTACATTTGCATAAGGAGTTTTAACCATATAACAATTAACTATAAAACACAAAAACGACTATGACTGAGAACACTTTTAACACGCCTGCGGCAGGATCCTCCGGACCTGAAAAGCCTAGAAGCCGTAATGGTCTGATATATGGTATATTGATTGCAGCATTGGCCGGTACCTGGATATACATGTTGTATGACAAAAATAAAACTACCGATCAAATTGCTCAACAGGCAACACAGATAGATTCCATCTCTACTTCAAGAGATGCTTTACAGCAGGAATACAATGCCGCTAATGCGCGTCTGGATGACCTGATCTCCCAGAACAGCCGCATGGATAGTCTGGTAAAAACAAAAGATAAGGAAATTGCTGATATGAAAGCGAGGATCCAGGGTATCCTCTCCAATAAAAATGCTACCCAGAAAGAACTGGCTGAAGCCCGTCGTCTGATCGAAACACTGAAGGGTAACATTGAAAACTATACGGCAACTATCGAACGCCTGGAAGGTGAAAAGATCGTGCTGACAGGTGAGCGTGACAACGCCCGCAAAGAAAGGGACGAAGTAACTACCCAGAGAGATAGTCTGAACAAGAAGGTAAACCTGGGTTCCGTATTACACGCTTCCAACATCCACCTCCAGCCTATCAATGTAAAAAAGAATGGCAAGGAAGTAGAAACCAGCAAGGCTAAACGCGCAGATATGATGCGTGTAAGCTTCGACCTGGATGAAAACAGGATCGCTCCAACCGGCGATAAAGAACTGTACGTTTCTATCACTTCTCCTGATGGCTCTCCGCTGGCAGTAGAAGCACTGGGTTCCGGCAGATTTACCCTGGAAGACGGTACTGAAAAATTATATACTGCTAAGAAAACTGTAAACTACGCTACCGGCCAGAAACAAACCGTAAGCATGGACTGGAAACAGAATTCAGATTTCAAACCAGGTGATTACGCTGTTGAGATCTACCATGATGGTTACAAGATCGGTTCAGGCAAAGTAACACTGAAAAAAGGCGGACTGTTCTAATAGTCTTTTACCTGATTATATTAAGAATCCCGGATGTTCACCCGCCAAGGCGGGCAATACATCCGGGATTTTTTATGCTGACAGGGCAACCAAAGCAACGCACAACCCATATCTCCACATTTCCAACATTTTGTTAACAATTAGTTATTGGGCAATCATCATATATAAAAATAAAATTAATTAGTGTTTATTTGTATTCGATTGTATCATGTGAAAACCGGGGATTACATCAGCTGTGTTTTGTGCTACCCCCCTCGAATTACTAGGAAAGACTAAGTTGCTAAATCAGGTATATATGGTGGAAACCGCTAAACAGGTGTATGTTGTTGACGACGATGAAATATTCCATTTCATCCTGAAAAAAATGCTGGAACAACAAGACGAAAAACTGGAAGTGACTTCATTCCTTTGTGCGGAAGATGCATTGGAAGAATTGCAGCATCCTAACGGACATCCTTTGCCCTCCCTGATCATCCTGGACATGAATATGCAGCGGATGAATGGCTGGGATTTTATAGAGGCCTACCGTGGCATTAAGTGTAGCCTGAGCCAACAGATCCCCATCATTATGTGCTCATCCTCAATTGATATGCGCGACATCCAGAAAGTGAAACGTACGCCGGAACTGAAGGCTTATATCACCAAACCCCTGGATTCCGAGAAAATGCAGCAGATCAAGGACTACCTCTAAAAAAAATCAGGAATCAGGAGTTAAGAGCCAGGAGATGATCCTCATTCTTAATACCCAATTCCTAACTTATATAACTTACAGCCCGTAACGGAGCTTGCCGATTAACTAGGAAATAGCCACTTTATCTCCGTACATCTCTTCTCTCAGCGCTTTTACCCTATCATCAGCCAGGTATTCATCGAAAGTAGTTAACCTGTCGATAATACCCCTTGGAGTGATCTCGATAATACGGTTTGCTACAGATTGCATAAAGGCATGGTCATGCGTCGTGAACAGCACGATACCTTTAAAGTTCATCATACTTTCGTTGAAAGACTGGATAGATTCCAGATCCAGGTGGTTGGTAGGCTCGTCCAGCACTACAACGTTGGGATCCTGCAACATCATACGGCTCACCATACAACGTACCTTCTCCCCTCCGCTCAACACACTGGTCTTTTTCATGATCTCGTCACCGCTGAACAGCATTTTACCCAGGAAGCCACGCAGGAACGGCTCATCCACATCAGTTACATGTGGTGGCACATACTGGCGCAACCAGTCCATCAGGTTCAGGGTCGGATCTGTGAAATATTTGGCGTTATCATTAGGCAGATAAGCAGACGTTACTGTTGTTCCCCACTCGAATTTACCACCATCCGCATTCTGTTCGCCATTGATGATCTCAAAGAAAGTGGTCAGCGCCAGGTGCTCCTTGGCCAGGAAGGCGATCTTATCACCTTTGTTCACGGTGAAGGATACATTGCTGAACAGGGTATTACCTTCGATGGATTTCTCCAGTTTTTCCACATTCAGGATCTGGTTACCTACTTCACGCTGCTGCTTGAAGATGATACCAGGATATTTACGGTTGGAAGGCTGGATATCTTCGATAACCAGTTTTTCCAGGGCTTTTTTACGGGAAGTAGCCTGTTTACTCTTGGAAGCGTTGGCACTGAAACGGGCGATGAAGTCCATCAGGTCCTTACGTTTATCTTCCATTTTCTTGTTCTTATCGGCGATCTGACGGGCCATCAGCTGGGAAGACTCGTACCAGAAGCTATAGTTACCAGAGAAGATCTGGATCTTGGCGCGGTCAACGTCTGCCACGTGCGTACAAACGGCATCCAGGAAGTGACGGTCGTGGGATACTACGATCACGATATTCTCATAGTCAGCCAGGAAGTTTTCCAGCCAGCCGATCGTCTCCACGTCCAGGTGGTTGGTAGGCTCATCCAGCAGCAGGATATCGGGGTTACCGAACAGGGCCTGCGCCAGAAGCACCCGCACCTTCAGGTTACCACTCAGGTCCTTCATCTGTAAGCTGTGCAGATCCTCCTTTACACCCAGGTCGCCCAACAGTACGCCGGCATCACTTTCTGCAGTATAACCGCCCATTTCGCCATATTCGGCTTCCAGCTCACCTGCACGCATACCATCCTCTTCGGTAAAATCAGCTTTGGCATAGATCGCATCTCTCTCATGCGCTATTTCCCACAGCTTTTTATTTCCCATCAGTACGGTATTCAGCACAGTTACTTCGTCAAATTCGAAGTGGTTCTGCTTCAGAACACTCATACGTTCACCAGGGGTGATTTCAACAGCGCCCTTAGTAGGCTCAATCTCACCTGATAATATCTTAAGAAACGTGGATTTACCGGCACCATTGGCGCCGATTACACCATAACAGTTACCTTTGGTGAAATTGAGGTTAACTTCATCAAACAACACCCTTTTTCCGAAAGAAAGCGATACGTTTTTAACACTGATCATGCTGGCTAAAGAAATTTAAGGCGCAAAGTTACTAAATGTTCCTGGTTTTACCGTTTGTGGTTTATTCTTTGTAACGATCATCAGATGGACGCTTATATCCAACAGGTTAATAAAGAGCTCATGGCCTGGCAAAAGGCCATGCAGCGGGGCATTAGCCTCCCCGGACGGCTAACCAGGGGACTGCAAAAAAAAATTAACCGGGTCATTCCCGAAAGGGTGCATGAAGCCCTGACCACCGCCGTCAAGCAAACAACCCGGGCGGTTATATCCGGGGCGGGCTTTACCAGCCCCCCACCCTTATTTGAGGAAGATCTGGCCATACGGGAATCGAAGGTCAGGGAGCGGATCAATTTTTACAAGACCACGGCTGCAACCGAAGGCGCCCTGACAGGTGCTGGTGGCATCCTGCTCGGCCTGGCCGATTTCCCCCTGTTCCTGACCATCAAAATGAAAATGCTGTTTGATATTGCCGCCCTTTACGGCCGTAATGTGGGCGATTATAAAGAACGCCTCTTCATCCTGCATATTTTCTTCATTACTTTCTCCACCCAGGACTTCCGCAACAAGCTTTATCCTATTATTGCCGACTGGGAGAACTATAGCCGGGAACTACCGGAAGATATTCATGCCTTCGACTGGCGTAACTTTCAACAGCAGTACCGCGACTACCTCGACCTGGCCAAACTGCTGCAGCTCATGCCTGTGATCGGAGCTGCCGTAGGCGCCTATGTCAATCACCGGCTGACAGACAAACTGGGGCACAGCGCCATGAATGCATACCGCTTACGACTGATGAAACAGTAATAGCTGCCGTGACGTATCTTTACGCTCTATCCGTGAGTGATATACGCTATCTAACTTTATTAAACTCCATACTATATGACCAGGTACGACGAAATCTTCGAGAACAACAGGATGTGGATGGCTTCCAAAACAGCCGCAGACAAGGAATTCTTTGAAAAGCTGGCCGAGGAACAGAACCCGGAATACCTTTACATTGGCTGCAGTGACAGCCGCGTGCCTACCAATGAGATCATGGGACTGGACGCCGGTGAAGTCTTCGTACACCGCAACATCGCCAACCTTGTAAATAGTGTGGACCTGAGTGTCATGGCCGTTATCAATTATGCGGTGCGACACCTGAGCGTAAAACACATTATTGTTTGTGGTCACTACAACTGTGGCGGCGTTAAGGCAGCCATGCAGCCCGCCGACCTCGGACTGCTCAACCCCTGGTTGCGTAACATCCGCGATGTATACCGTTTACACCGCCAGGAACTGGATGCCATCGAAGATGATCATGCCCGTTATAATCGCCTGGTGGAACTGAACGTTCAGGAACAATGCGTAAATGTTATCAAAACAGCCGCCGTACAGCAATCATATGTTGAAAGAGGTTACCCTACCGTGCATGGCTGGGTATATGACCTCTACACCGGCAAACTTATCGACCTGAAAATCGACTTTGAAGGTATCCTGCATAATATCCAGGAAATCTATGACCTGACGGGTAAGGGCTTGATGAAAAAAAAGGATGACAAATGACAGGACCTATTGGCGTGTTTGATTCCGGTTACGGAGGATTGACCGTACTAAAGGAAATCATAGCGACACTGCCGCAATATGACTATATCTATCTGGGTGATAATGCGCGGGCACCTTATGGTAACCGTGGTTTTGATACCATTCATACCTATACGCTTCAGTGCGTGCAGCACCTGTTCGACATGGGTTGTCCGCTTGTGATACTGGCCTGTAATACCGCTTCTGCCAGGGCGCTGCGTACCATTCAGCAGAAAGACCTGCCACGTATTGCTCCGGATCGTCGTGTGCTTGGCGTGATCCGTCCGACGACTGAAATGGTGGGAACGCTCACGCAGAGTGGTGAAGTGGGCATTCTGGCTACTAAAGGCACAGTGGCATCCGAGTCCTATCCTATAGAGATCCGGAAGTTCTTTCCACATGTCAATGTACATCAATTGGCTTGCCCTATGTGGGTACCGATCGTTGAAAACGGTGAAGCGGATGGTGAGGGGGCTGATTACTTTGTCAAAAAGTATCTTCATCAGATACTGACAGATGCGCCAGATATTGATACGCTGGTATTGGCTTGTACGCACTATCCTATCCTGACAAAAAAAATTAAACAGTTCCTTCCGGGGGGGATTACGCTGTTGTCTCAGGGCAAGATCGTGGCGCATAGTCTGAAAGATTATCTGCAGCGTCATCCTGAGATGGAAGTCCGTCTTGGTAAGGGGGGAAGCCGGAAGTATTTTACTACGGATGATCCGGTGATATTTGAAAAGCAGACGGAGATATTTCTGGGAGAGACGGTGAAGACGGAGTTTATCAATCCGTAAATCATGCTGGCGCGGATTGTAAATATTAGGACCGCGTTAAGTAGCTCGGTTTTTTGATGCTGATTGGCGGAGGAGCGTAATTTATTAGGACCGCGTAAGTAGCTTGGTTTTTTGATGCTGATTGGCGGAGGAGCGTAATTTATTAGGACCGCGTAAGTAGCTCGGTTTTTTGATGCTGATTGGCGGAGGAGCGTAATTTATTAGGACCGCGTAAGTAGCTCGGTTTTTTGATGCTGATTGCCGGAGGAGCGTAATTTATTAGGACCGCGTAAGTAGCTCGGTTTTTTGATGCTGATTGCCGGAGGAGCGTAATTTATTAGGACCGCGTAAGTAGCTCGGTTTTATTGATCATGATTGACGGTGGATTGTGAATTTATTGAGACCGCGTAAGTAGCTCGGTTTCAGTATGGGATCGCGGTCGGCGCCTCTTTGGTAGAATGACGATGGGGCGTTTTCAAGCGTATGAGCTTGGGATCTTTATTTAGCTGCATCTATCGTGTGTCAAAGAGCCGAAGGCCCGCGCTTCCCATCTGAAACCGGTGCTACTTATACGCTCCCTATTAGCGGTAATGCTCCGCTATCAGTGAATTTCTTATTTTTCATAACTTCCTATTCTATTTATTCGGCTCCGTAATCGAGCCCTATCATCGTCTAAACAACTCTGAGCCCCTCACTTATTTTTGATACTTCCTCTTCTATTCATTCGGATATCTGATCGAGCCCTATTATCGCCTAAACAACTCTGAGCGCCCCCACTTATTTTTGATACTTCCCCTTCCATTCATTCGGATATCTGATTGAGGCCTATTATCGCTTAAGCAACTCTGAGCGCCGTCACTTATTTTTGATACTTCCTCTCCTATTCATTCGGATATTTGATCGAGGTCTATTATCGTTTAAGCAACTCTGAGCGCCGTCGCTTATTTGTGATACTTCCTCTTCTATTCATTCGGATATCTGATCGAGAGTTATCATCGTTTAAGCAGTTCTGAGCGCCTTCACTTATTTTTGATACTTACTCTTCTATTCATTCGGATATCTGACCGAGAGTTATCATGTCTAAGCAGCTCTGAGAGTCTTCATTTATTTTTTGACACCTCTTCTTTTTTTCCACGATTCAAAAGGACCCTTAATTGTAATTGGGAGCCCGGAAGTAGCAAGCGGTTTCAGTGGGAATGGCGGGCCTTCGGCTCTTTGACACACGATAGATGCAGCTAAATAAAGATCCCAGCCCATACGCTTGAAAATGTCAAATAGACATCCAACCAAAGAGGCGCCGACCGCCATCCCAGCTGGAACCGCAGCTACTTCCAACAAACAAACAAACAAACAAACAAACAAACAAACCACAACGCAACAACAAATAAAAAAGCCCATAGATCGCGAAAGACCTATGGGCTTAAAAAATATGAACTGATACTATTTGCCTTCCAATGCTAATAGGAAGGCGTACTGCAACGCAATATCCTCAAGCATCTTGAAACGGCCGGAAGCACCACCATGCCCCGCCTCCATGTTGGTGTGCATGAGCAGCATATGCTTGTCAGTTTTTAATTCACGCAGCTTGGCAACCCATTTTGCAGGTTCCCAGTATTGCACCTGCGAGTCATGCAGACCCGTTGTTACAAGCATATTAGGATATACCTGTGCCTTTACGTTGTCGTAAGGAGAATAAGCCTTCATGTAGTCGTAGTATTCCTTCTTCTTAGGATTACCCCATTCGTCAAACTCACCGGTAGTTAAAGGAATGCTTTCATCGAGCATTGTTGTCACTACATCTACGAATGGCACGGCTGCGATAACGCCGTTCCAGAGGGTAGGACGCATGTTAACAACTGCACCCATCAGCAAACCGCCGGCACTGCCTCCCATGGCATAGAGATGTGTACTGTCAGTATAACGGGCTTTTACGAGATAGTCGGCACAATCGATGAAGTCTGTGAACGTGTTCATCTTCTTGAACAATTTACCATCTTCATACCATTGTCTGCCCATTTCCTCGCCTCCTCTGATATGCGCGATAGCATAGGCAAATCCTCTGTCCAGTAAGCTGAGACGGTTACTGCTGAAGGAAGGCTCTATACTATGACCATAAGAACCATAGCCATAGAGCAACAGTGGCCCTTTGCCATTTTTCTCAAATCCCTTTTTGTATACGATAGATACAGGTACTTTCACTCCATCTCTGGCAGTGACATACAGGCGCTCTGTAACATAATCCTTTGGATCATATCCGCCTAATACTTCCTGGCGTTTACGCAGCTCACTCTTTTTGTTATCCATGTCGTAGTCGTAGGTAGATACCGGCGTTGTCATGGAAGTATAGGAGTAGCGTAATGTCTTTGTATCAAACTCCGGATTGGTGGAGATAGCTGCAACGTAGGCGGGTTCTTCAAATTTCAGGTAATGATCTTCCTTCGTGCGGGAGTTGATCACACGCAATTGTGTTAAACCATTCTTACGTTCGCTCAGCACCATATGATCACGGAACAATTCAATGCCCTGCAACAACACATCTGCACGATGAGGGATCACTTCCTTCCAGTGACTGCTGCCGGTTTTGTCCTGCGGACATTCCATGAGACGGAAGTTTACAGCCTCCCAGTTGGTAACGATATAGAACTTGTCATCCTTGTGATCAATTTCGTAGAGATGATCGCGCCTGCGTGGTTCAAAAACATGGAATGCACCTTCAGGTTTTGAAGCGTCCAGTATACGGTATTCTGAAGATACAGTACTGTGGCTTTGTATCATGATGAACTTACCAGATTTTGAGCGGGCTACATCAATGGAAAAAGTTTCGTCCTTCTCATTGAAAACCTCTTTATCTGTGCGTACGTCCGTACCGGTTACATGTCGCAGGATGCGTTCCTCTCTCAGCGTCACCGGGTTCTTGACAGTATAGAAGAAAGTTTTGTTATCGCTTGCCCATGCTGCACTGCCGGAAGTTTGTGTGATCGCTTCAGGCAATACTTCTCCCGTTTGCAGGTTCTTGACATGGATCGTGTACTGACGACGGCTTACCGTATCAACACCGTATGCCAGCCATTGCGCATCAGGGCTTACAGACAGGCCTCCTACATGAAAGTAGTCATGTCCTGCAGCCAGCACGTTCACATCCAGTATCACTTCTTCTGTACCTTCCAGGCTGCCTTTTTTACGGCAGTATACAGGATATTCCTTGCCTTGTACAAAACGGGTATAATAGTAATAACCATTCTTCAGGTAAGGGACGCTGGCATCTGTTTCCATAATGCGGCCTCTCATCTCCTCATACAACTTCTTTCTCATACCGGCGGAAGATTCCATCATGGTATCCAGGTAGTCATTTTCCGCCTTGAGGTACGCAATAACTTTTGGATCATTCCGGTCATTCATCCAGTAGTATTTGTCTATCCTGGTATCGCCGTGAATGGTCATTGCCGTATCTATTTGTTCCGCTACCGGCGGCTTTACTGTTTTGACTTCTGCTGACATACTTTTCTTATTTTCCTTACAGGCAAACAGGCCCATGCCTGACAACATTATGGTAAATGCAGCGGCTTTCCTCATAGGTGACAAATTGAGGATACGAATGTAATACTTATCCTGTTACACAATCTTCATTTTTTGAGCGTCCCAGTGGATCACTTTTTTGCTGAAATAACTTTCATTGGTAACCAATGCAGGACCTGCAGCACGGAGTCCGAAGGAGGCATCTTCCACCACGGGTTTACCTGTACGCATGGCCTCAAAGAAGTTAATAAAGTGATCGAGGCGGGAGTCATATCCCCGCGGAGCAGCATATGCGCTTTCTGAGCGCTGTGCCGGCTTGCGTGTTTCCTCAGGGTATTTTGCGTTATACTGTTTCACATAGGCTTCCTGGGTAGCCTTTGTAAATGTGTTATAGGTATCCCAGCCACCATAACCAGGTGCCGAGGAGAGTTTATGTTTTTTGATCTTAAAGTCATCCCATCCCAGTTCCAGCACGCCGTCTGTGCCGATAAAGCGGGTAAATTCACCGCCGCCGCCACCATCGGCGAAGTTTACACGTAATGTTACCTGGAAGGCAGGATGCGTTTTTGTTTCCGGATAATCAAAGATCGCTACAACAACATCCGGCACATCACGCCCGTCTTTCCATTGCACCAGGTTACCGCTGGCGAAGATACGCTCAGGGCCCAGGGAACCGGTGATGAAGTGCAGTCCGGAGATGAGGTGTACAAACAGATCGCCAGGTACACCCGTACCATAAGCCCGGTAATTGCGCCAGCGGAAGAAGCGCGTGGGATCAAATGGTACTTTGGCGGTATCCTTGAGGAAGGTGTCAAAGTCGATAGTAGCAGGGGAAGCGTCCGGTGGAATAGAATACTGCCATGCGCCAAGCGCATCATGACGGTCTATTCTTGCCTCCACAATGTTCAGCTGACCTATTTCTCCGGCCTCATAACGCTTCTTTGCTTCTGCCAGGGCAATACTGCTTACCCGTTGACTACCTACCTGAAAAACGGCCTTTGTACGCTGCTGGGTAGCAATCACCTTATGCCCTTCTTCGATCTGCTGTACCATGGGTTTTTCACAGTAAACAGCCTTGCCTTTCTCCATCGCATCAATAGAAATGGTATCGTGCCAGTGATCGGGCGTGGCAACAATCACAGCGTCTATGTCCTTCCTGTTCAGCAACTCACGGTAGTCGCGGGTGGTAAAGATGTCTTTACCATACACCTCTTTGACTTTCGCAAGATGACCATCATAGAGGTCGGCGGCTGCTACGAATTCCACTCCGGGTGCTTTCAGCGCTGTCTCTACATCGCCGAAACCCATGATACCCATACCGATACAACCGATACGGATCTTGTCGTTGGCAGAAATGCGGGTGTTGGGTTGAAGGATATGGACCTGATCCTTTCCTAAAGCGGCCAATGAACCGGCGCCCAGCATGGCGGCCGTGCCTCCGAGGTTGCGGAGAAATTTTCTCCTGGAGTTGTCTGTCATAACGTAAAATTTGTGTGCAAACGGGTTTTAAACACAAACAATATACAAAAAAAATCCCCCTCGTTTCAGGAGGGGGATCATGGTATTCACCAAATGCAATCGTGACAATGACTATTTTTCGTAGCTGAAACCTGCAGCAATGTACTCGCGGTTCAGACGTGCAATGTTTGTCAGAGAAATTTCTTTCGGACATTCTGCCTCACAGGCGCCGGTGTTGGTACAGCTACCAAAACCTTCCTTGTCCATCTGTGCGATCATATTTAATGCCCTTGTCTTCTTCTCAGGCTGTCCCTGTGGCAGCAATGCCAGCTGGGATACTTTCGCTGAAACGAAGAGCATAGCGGAAGAGTTTTTACAAGCTGCTACGCAGGCGCCGCAACCGATACATGCTGCTGCTGCAAACGCTGCATCTGCTTTATCTTTTGGTACCAGAATGTTGTTGGCATCCTGGGCATTACCTGTATTTACAGAAACATAACCACCCGCCTCGATGATACGGTCAAACGCACCTCTGTCAACGGTCAGGTCTTTCACAACAGGGAAAGATCCTGCTCTCCATGGCTCAACAGTAATGGTATCGCCATCTTTGAAAGCGCGCATGTGCAGCTGGCAAGTGGTAGTACCAGCCCAAGGACCGTGTGCACGGCCGTTGATATGCATGGAACATGCACCACAGATACCTTCACGGCAGTCATGGTCAAACGCTATCGGCTCTTTGCCTTCATTGATCAGGCGCTCGTTCAGCACGTCGAACATTTCCAGGAATGACATCTCGGAAGAAATGCCGCTTACCGGATAAGTTTCAAATTTTCCCTGTGCGTCTGTGTTTTTCTGCCTCCACACTTTAAGTGTGAGATTCATAGTATAATGTTCCATATCTATTGGACTATTATTATTGTGATAATTATTTATAGCTACGTTGAGTTGGTTTACATTCTACAAACTCAAGAGCTTCTTTATGCAACTCGAACTGGCTTTCACCTTTATATTCCCATGCTGCTACATACGCGAAGTTTTCGTCATCACGTTGTGCTTCCCCATCTGGTGTCTGTGATTCTTCACGGAAGTGACCACCACAGGATTCGCGACGGTTCAGCGCATCTACGCACATCAGTTCTCCCAGCTCCAGGAAGTCAGCCACGCGGCCGGCTTTCTCCAGTTCAGGGTTGAATTCGTTTGCATCACCAGGGATACGTACATCGCTCCAGAATTCCTTACGCAAAGCCTGGATCTCAACGATAGCTTCTTTCAATCCCTGCTCATTACGGGCCATACCACATTTATCCCACATAATCTTACCCAGTTTCTTGTGGAAGTGGTCTACAGATTTGGTACCCTTAATGCTCATCAGCTTATCGATGGTAGACTGTACATTCTTTTCAGCCTCGACGAATGCCGGATGATCCAGTGAAATCGCTTTGGTCTTGATATCGTCAGCCAGGTAGTTACCCAGTGTGTAAGGAATTACGAAATAACCATCAGCCAGACCCTGCATCAGTGCGGAAGCACCCAGACGGTTTGCACCGTGATCGGAGAAGTTGGCTTCACCGAGTGCATACAGACCGGTAACGGTGGTCATCAGTTCATAATCCACCCACAGGCCACCCATAGTATAGTGTACTGCAGGGTAAATGCGCATTGGCACTTCATATGGATTCTCACCGGTGATCTTTGCGTACATATCGAAGAGGTTACCGTATTTCTCGGCTACCACTTCTTTACCCAGCTTACGGATCTGTTCAGGAGTAGGATTGGACAGCTGTCTTTTGCTTGCCTCAATTCTTCCGTAACGGTCCATGTTATATGCGAAGTCCAGGTATACGGCCTGTTTGGAGCTACCAACACCGTAACCGGCGTCACATCTTTCTTTGGCAGCGCGGGATGCCACGTCACGTGGTACCAGGTTACCGAAGGCAGGATATCTTCTTTCCAGGTAGTAATCCCTTTCGTCTTCCGGAATATCGGAAGGTTTGCGGTTATCGTTCTGTTTTTTAGGTACCCATATACGGCCATCGTTACGGAGCGACTCAGACATCAGCGTCAGCTTGGACTGGTGGTCGCCGGAAACAGGGATACAGGTCGGGTGGATCTGTGTAAAGCAAGGGTTACCGAAGAAAGCACCTTTACGGGTGGCTTTCCAGGCTGCAGTTACGTTAGATCCCATGGCGTTTGTGGACAGGTAGAACACGTTACCATAACCACCGCTTGCCAGCAGTACTGCGTGACCGAAGTGACGCTCCAGCTTACCGGTGATGAGGTTACGGGCAATGATACCACGCGCCTTGCCATCTATCACTACGATGTCCAGCATTTCATGACGGTTGTACATGGTCACGTTACCCAGAGCCACCTGGCGCTCCAGAGCGGAGTATGCGCCTAACAGCAGCTGCTGACCGGTCTGACCGGCAGCGTAGAAAGTACGCTGTACCTGTGTACCACCGAAAGAGCGGTTGCTCAGCAATCCGCCATATTCGCGGGCAAAAGGAACTCCCTGTGCCACACACTGGTCTATAATATTGCCACTTACCTCTGCCAGGCGATGCACATTGGCTTCACGGGCACGGTAGTCGCCACCTTTTACAGTATCATAAAACAAACGGAACACAGAGTCACCGTCGTTCTGGTAATTCTTTGCAGCATTGATACCACCCTGTGCAGCAATACTATGTGCACGGCGTGGACTGTCCTGAAAACAGAAAGCTTTCACTTTATAACCTAACTCACCCAAAGAAGCAGCAGCCGAAGCCCCTGCCAGACCCGTACCCACGATGATCACTTCCATGTTGCGCTTGTTAGCCGGGTTTACCAGCTTACAATGCCCCTTATAATCTTCCCATTTCTTATCTAATGAACCGGCAGGAATTTTTGAGTTCAACATATATCCTTACTTTACTAAATTGATTTGAAATATATAACCACGGGAATAATGGCAAAGCCAATAGGGATCAGGATCCCGAATAACCAAACACCTACGAAGTTGATGAGGCCATTGTACTTAACGTGGTTCAGGCCAAATGTCTGGAAAGCGCTTTTAAACCCGTGAATCAGGTGGAAAGATAAACCGATCATACCAATCACATACAGGATCACCATCCATAATTGCGTGAACGCCTCCTGTACAACGAGGTAAAGGTTATTGTACTCCTCTCCGTTGTAAGTCACAGGCCGTAAGTCTCCATAGTGCATCCAGTACCAGAAGTCTTTCAGGTGAATAATCACGAAAATCAGCAGGATACTACCCATGATAGCCATCTGGCGGCTGAACCAGGAAGAGGTCTGATTACCAGGATTGATAGCGTACTTTACCGGACGCGCAGCCCTGTTGCGAAAGGTGAGTTGAAAAGCAAGAATAGCGTGGATAAGAATAACAACCTTTAAACCCCAGGCTATAAACTGGATAAGGCCATTGTGACTCATGAATGCGGCATAAATATTAAAAGCCTCACCTTCATCTTCTTTGAGCAAGGCGAGATTACCAGCCAGGTGCACGATAACAAAACTACACAGAAAGAGACCGGTAGCACCCACTAATAATTTTTTACCAATAGAGGTATTAAAAAACTGTGACCACTTCATAAGTTAAATTCTAAGCTTCCTTAAAAGATGATATGATAATATTTCGAATATATCGCGCAAATTTAGCGCAGGAAAAATTAAAAGCAAATGATATTTCTCAGTTTTTGCTTTGAAACTGAGCGCCAATTCATTGTTTTAGCCTTGGCTACCCGGTTCATGGCAGAACAAACGCTGCTAACCTGCCGGTTAGCAGGAAAACCAGCTACATTCACGATGAGATCAACAAGAAACGTGGACTTCATTTCCGCCGCTACTCAAGACGGCGCATCATAACGTTATCGACAAGGGAATAGAGATGCTGTGGCTGGTAAGTACGCCACTTCTCATTATCAAGGAGATGCACGTAATTGTCCAGATGGGCTTTTTCAAATTCCTGCCGTGTCTGTTTCGGCATATTAAGGCTCACGATCCACCCTCCTTCATCACGGATGTCATCCCACCATTCTTCATAGTAACTGTCATCAGATGAGTGGAAATTCATCACATTCTCTGTGATAAGGATGAACTTATTGATCTTGTTGGCTATCATCACATCAATGACATCACGCTTCAATACCATGATATCATTCTCAATACAGTCATTCCATTCTCCCAACACTTCAATAATGGCATAGTTAAACTCGTAATCGGCAAAGAGCACTTTCAGATACAGATTACGGGAGCCAAATTCATCCCATTGAGGGTGTACGTAATAATTATATACAGTATTGGTGAAGGTGAACTCACTATATTCCCTTCCATAAAAAGGGGAAAGTTCATCATCCTCCGCAGTATACAAATGGCGCCAGTTATAAAAAGGTTCTATATCATGCATGTCACGCTAACTCTAAAATGTTCGTTTCTACAAATTTCGGTGGAAATTTCAGAAAATAGAAACGTTCCATTTCTGGAAAAAGTCGTAACTATACATAGTCCTCAATGGCTTTTCTGACGCTGCCGGCTTTCAGTAATAATTCTTTTGCCTTCTCGTAATCTGTAAGGGATAACTTTTCCATCAACATCTTCACGCCTCTGTCCACCAGCTTATCATTACTCAGCTGCATGTTCACCATTTTGTTATCCTCCACCCTTCCCAGCTGGATCATCACGGCAGTAGAGATCATGTTCAGCACCAGCTTCTGTGCAGTACCACTTTTCATACGGGTGCTACCGGTGATGAATTCCGGCCCTACTACCACTTCAATAGGGAAATCTGCTTCGGCCGACAAAGGAGCTTCGGGATTACAACAGATGCTTCCTGTTACGATCCCTTCCCTACGGCACTTATTCAGCGCGCCGATCACATAAGGAGTGGTACCACTGGCGGCAATCCCCACTACCACATCCTTTTCTGTAACATTAAATTCCTGCAGATCTTTCCAGCCTTGTTCCCTGTCATCTTCGGCAAACTCCACCGCTTTACGGATGGCGGCGTCTCCCCCGGCTATCAGGCCTATGACCAATCCATGAGGCACTCCGAAGGTGGGCGGGCACTCAGAGGCATCAACAATGCCTAAACGTCCGCTGGTACCTGCTCCCAGGTAAAATAACCTGCCACCTGCCAGCATTTTGTCTGCTATGGCGGTCACCAGCTTTTCTATCTGCGGCAGCGCCCTGGCTACGGCCTGGGGCACGGTGGTATCTTCCTGATTAATATTGCTGAGAATTTCCTGCACACTCATTTTCTCCAGGTGGCGATAGTGTGATGTTTGCTCTGTTACTCTCTCAAAGGACATTTGTAGTGTATTTGTTTATTGATGATATGCCATCAGTCCTTCCATAGGACTGCGCAATATCCGGCCCAGCTGCAGTTCATATAGTTCACATAACTCCTCCAGGATATCCCTGAAATTCCAGGCGATACTTCCGGTAAAGTGCAGCGGGTGTGTCCAGCTTTCGCTGTATTTGTAAATATGGCTGAAGAAAAATTCGTTCAGGCTATCTTCCAGGATGTTTTCTATGATAAAATGGCCCCTGTTCTCTCCCAGGAACTTCGCAAAACCAGCCAGATAACGGTTCGGGAAGGGCCTGCGGTATACATTTTCCAGTATTTCCTCATGATTGGTGTTATACTGGGCGTCAAAACGGCTTTTCAGCTCTTCATCAAAGGAATTATACAGGTAGTATTGCAGCAGCTTTTTCCCCAGGAATGCGCCACTCCCCTCATCTCCCAATACGTAGCCCAGTCCCGGGTTATTCTTTTTGATGGTGGTACCGTCAAAAAAACAGGAGTTTGACCCTGTTCCAAGAATACTGGCTACTCCGGGTTCCTTTCCGCACAGTCCCCGGGCAGCTCCCATCAGGTCGTGGTTCACCTCAAAAGATGCCACGGGCCACACCGCGTGCAGGGCCGTTTCCACCAGTTCCACACTCTTCCGCTGTAAACAGCCCGTCCCGTAATAATGGATCTCGTCTATCTGACTATCCGGCGGTAACTGAGGCAAGAGCTCTTTTTCCAGCAACTCCTGTATCTGTTGTGCATTCAGGAAATAAGGACTGATCCCGGATGTCAAATAACGCGTGGCCTCCCCGGCGCCCAGCAGGCACCAGTCAGCCTTGGTAGATCCACTATCTGCAATTAGCTGTACTTTCATGACACATCCGTTGAAGGTTGAGGTTTAATATACTATTTTTGCCACAAGTTAAATAAATAGCGACAAGATACAAGCTACCTTGCAGCTGTTTTCAATACATCATTATGTCGAACAGGAAACTGAATGTTTTTTTACCTCTCTTATTTGCAATAGTGCTTGCTTTGGGAATGTATCTGGGTCATAAAATGCCGGGAGCTAATACAGGGGCACAAACACTGCTATTCAGCCGGGCGGGCCGTGCACCATTGCAGGAAGTCATGGACCTGCTGAAAATAAAATACGTTGATACCTTACAGGTAGCTGATCTGCAACAGGAAGCCATTGAAGGCCTGCTCAGCCACCTGGATCCTCACTCTATCTATATTCCACCGTCCAACCTGCAAACCGTGAATGAAGACCTCGAAGGCCACTTCTCCGGCATCGGCGTGGAATTCAACATCATAGCAGATACCGTGAACATTGTTTCCGTAGTAGCAGGAGGTCCTTCAGAGACTGCCGGCGTACAATCCGGCGATAAGATCATCAAGGTAAACGACTCTCTCGTGGCCGGCAATAGCATTTCCGGCGACAAGATCCGCAAGATGCTGCGTGGTCCGAAAAACTCCAAAGTGGCTGTCACCATGTTACGTCAGCAGAAACTGGTTCCTGTTCAGATCATCCGTGGCGACATCCCTCTTTATAGTATCGATGCCAGTTACATGACGGCGCCTGGAATTGGCTACATCAAGATCAGCAAGTTCTCCAGCACCACCTACCAGGAATTCATGGATGCCATGCGCAAACTGACCCAGGCAGGTATGACCAAACTGGTGATCGACCTGCGTCAGAATCCGGGCGGCTATCTCGATGCTGCCACCCGCATTGCCGACGAACTGCTCGACGGTAACAAACTGATTGTATATACCAAAGGAAAAAGCTATCCCCGTTCCGACTACCGCTGCGAAAAGCCGGGCATATTCGAGAAAGGCGAACTGGCCATTCTCACCGACGAAGGCTCTGCCAGCGCCAGTGAAATCCTTGCAGGCGCTGTACAGGAATGGGACCGTGGTACCATTATCGGCCGCCGTACCTTCGGTAAAGGCCTGGTGCAGGAACAATTCGATCTCAGTAATGGCGGCGCCCTGCGTCTCACGGTAGCACGTTACTACCTCAACTCCGGCAGAAGTATTCAGAAATCTTATGCCAACGGTCGTGAGGCTTACGATGAGGATATCCTGAACCGTTTCAATCACGGTGAATTCGTTAACCGCGACAGCATTCACCCGCTGGATACAGTACAGTTCAAAACTTCCAGTGGCCGCGTTGTATATGGCGGTGGTGGTATCACTCCGGATGTCTTCATTCCTTTTGACACCAGCCGCTTCTCTAATGTGCTGACAAGCATGTATTCACGTAGTACTTTCAGCAACTTTGCTTATCAGTACTATAATAATCATAGAGACGAGTTCAAACAATATAAAGATGCTACTCAATTCAGTAACCAATACCAGGTTAGTAATGAACTTTACAGTGCTTATAAGGCTTTTGCTGCGAAAGACAGTGTTCGTGGGGTAGAATCTATCAATGCGCATGATGAGGCTGAGATCAGGACACGTCTGAAAGCTTTGCTGGCAAGGCAGATGTGGAGTTATGCGGGGTTCTATGAATCGCTGAATAAGGAGGATGATATGATGAAGAAGGCGGTTGAGGTGCTGAAGAAATAATTAAGCTTATCTGTTTTTAAAAGCCATCTGAGTTACTTCGGATGGCTTTTTTTATGCGAAGACTATTATTCACGCTAGTAGCTCCGGTTCCAGTATGGGATGTCGGTCGGAGCCTCTCTGGCAGTATGCAGCTATTTAGCTTTGTCAATCGGATAGCTTTGGGAATATTTATATTATTCACGCTAAGTAGCTCCGGTTCCAGTATGGGATGTCGGTCGGCGCCTCTCTGGCAGTATGCAACTATTTAGCTTTGTCAATCGGGTAGGCTTGGGAATATTTATATTATTCACGCTAAGTAGCTCCGGTTCCAGTATGGGATGTCGGTCGGCGTCTCTCTGGCAGTATGCAGCTATTTAGCTTTGTCAATCGGATAGGCTTGGGAATATTTATATTATTCACGCTAAGTAGCTCCGGTTCCAGTATGGGATGTCGGTCGGCGCCTCTCTGGCAGTATGCAGCTATTTAGCTTTGTCAATCGGATAGGCTTGGGAATGTCGATTTAAACGCATCGGTCGTACCTCCAGAGAGCCGAAGGCCCGACATTCCCATCTGAAACCGGGTGCTACTTTCGCTCTCCCTACGATAATATAGTGAGTCCGGCTTTCAGGACGATGATGCGTATGCTGACATAAAACACATTGACAGGTCTTCGATATTCAGTCTTCAGTAATTGCCATCAATACATTGCACCTTTGTATAGCAGCCATCAATCTATAAGCGGAAGTCGTCAAGCAAAGCGGTTTCAGGTGGGAATCGCTGGCCTCAGTTGTTTGAAGCTGCTCATACGATTGACAGGGGGTTTAATACATATCCAATGGCTCACACGATTCCAAATGCTTAATAGCACGCAGCTTCAAAGAACTCAGCCAGTGATCCCAGCCTGAAGACCGCGGGTATCGTCATCGCTATGATATGTAGAACAACAAAACATTAGTGGAAGCCAATAAGCATAGCGGTTTCAGGTGGGAATCGCTGGCCTCAGTTGTTTGAAGCTGCTCATACGATTGACAGGGGTTTAATACATATCCAACTGCCCACACGATTCCAAATGCTTAATAGTACGCAGCTTCAAAGAACTCAGCCAGTGATCCCAGCCTGAAGACCGTGGGTATCGCCATCGCTATGATATGCAGAACAACAAAACATTAGTGGAAGCCAATAAGCATAGCGGTTTCAGGTGGGAATCACTGGCATCAGTTGTTTGAAGCTGCTCACACGATTGACAGGGGTTTAATACATATCCAATGGCTCACACGATCCCAAATGCTTAATAGCACGCAGCTTCAAAGAACTCAGCCAGTGATCCCAGCCTGAAGACCGCGGGTATCGCCATCGCTATGATATGTAGAACAACAAAACATAAGCGGACGTCATTGACTATCGCCTTTTGAGGATAGGCAAAAAAAAACCGCCTCGTTTACACGAGACGGCCAATAATTCTTACAAAACAGATTAGTGTTTTGCTTCTGCAGCAGGAGCAGCAGCAGCAGAATCAGCAACTGGTGCAGCAGCTGAATCAGCAGTAACAGCAGCAGAATCAACAGCTGGAGTAGCAGCAACTGTATCTACAGTTGGAGCAGCAGCAGTAGAATCTGTAGTAGTGGTAGAAGCACCACCGCCGCAAGCTACGAAGAACATGCTAGTAGCAACTGCGAAGAAGAATAATTTTTTCATGCTTTAGTTTGTTTTTAAAGATGCGCAAAGGTATAGTTATTTTTAAATATAGAACAACATCTATATCAAAATTTTACCTTTATTTCTTCCTGAAGAATAGTTTCAATGGCACGCCCTCAAAATCAAAGTTGCTACGAAGCTGATTTTCAAGGTAGTTTCTGTATGGCTGCTTCACGTCATCCGGCAGGTTACAGAAGAACGCAAATGCCGGTGTAAATGTCGGAAGCTGCGTTACATACTTGATTTTGATAGGAATACCTCTCACTACCGGCGGATGGAAATTCTCGATCGCCTTCAGCATCACCTCATTTAATCTCGAAGTCTGCACTTTACGCTTACGGTTCTCATATACACGCAAGGCCTCTTCTATCGCTTTGAAAATACGCTGTTTCTCTGTTACAGAAGTGAATATGATTGGTACATCAGAAAATGGCGCCAGACGGCTTTTCAGGTCTTTTTCATAATCCCTTGCCGTATTGGTGCTTTTATCTTCGATCAGGTCCCATTTATTCACCAACACCACCAGGCCTTTCCCTTTACGGCCGGCCAGGCTGAAAATGCTCAGATCCTGTGCAGTAATACCTTTCGCGGCATCGAGCAGCAACAGGCAGACATCCGCTTCATCCATCGCTTTGATAGCGCGGATGACAGAATAAAATTCCAGATCTTCCTGTACTTTATTCTTACGGCGCAAACCGGCAGTATCGATCAGGATGAAGTCCTTCTGGAACATCTTATAGTGGGTGTGGATCGTATCGCGTGTGGTGCCGGGGATGTCAGACACAATATTGCGCTCCTCCCCTATCAGGGCATTCAGCAGAGATGATTTACCTACATTCGGCTGACCGATGATCGCGATCTTCGGCAGTTCTGCAGCTTCCTGCGCTGCTTCCAGGGTTTCATCGTCTTCAGGGATCTTGCTGGTTATCTCATCCAGCAATTCACCAGTACCGCTACCACTCATGGAAGAGATGAAAAATACGTTTTCGAACCCGAGGCTGTAAAATTCTGTCGCTTCCAGCTGACGGGTGTTGTTATCCACTTTATTGATCACCAGTATCACCGGTTTGGAAGAGCGACGCAACATATTTGCCATATCCTCATCCAGGTCGGTAATACCTGTAGCCACATCACACATGAACAGCAGTAGGTTGGCCTCCTCCATTGCTATTTTTACCTGTTTGCGTATCTCACGCTCGAAAATATCTTCACTTTTGGATACAAAACCACCGGTATCAATCACGTTGAACGATTTCCCGTTCCAGTCCGCAACACCATATTGCCTGTCACGCGTAACACCGCTCACGTCATCGACGATGGCTTTACGCTGCTCCAGCAAACGGTTGAACAGGGTAGATTTACCCACATTTGGACGACCGACGATTGCTACTGTAAATCCTGCCATAACTAAATAAAATTAATAACCGTATTCCCTTAAATAAATATCATTATCCCGCCACTTGCTGCGCACTTTCACAAATAGTTCAAGGAACACTTTCTGACCCACAAATTTCTCGATATCCTGGCGGGCCAGCGTACCGATCTTTTTAATGGAAGCTCCCTTGTCGCCCAGGATGATCGCTTTCTGCGTCTCACGTGTTACAATGATCTCCGCGGAGATCTTGATCAGCGTGTTCTTCTCCTGGTACTGCGTAACGATTACCGCAGTATGATAAGGGATCTCTTCGTCAAACAGGTGAAATATCTTTTCCCGGATGATCTCGGCTACAAAAAAACGTGTAGACTTATCGGTTAACGTATCTTCCGGATAGAAGGGGTCGCTTTCGGGGAGCAGGCCTACCACAGTTTGCAGCAGTGCGGGGACACCTTTTCCCTGCAGAGCGGAGATCACTACCACTTTTTCCGCTTTCCCCCACTCTTCGCATTTCTTTACCAATGCGTCCAGCTCATCTTTCATGAGGAGATCCGACTTGTTGATCACCAGGATGCTGCGGGCTTTCAGTTTCAGTGAACCAAACAGCTCCAGGTTTTCCTCCAGGTTGTCCTTGGCATCCATGAGCAACATGGCAACGTCGGCATCTTCCAGCGCTGATTTAACAGCTCCCATCATCTTTTCGTGCAGCCGGTAACGGGGATCGATAATACCGGGTGTGTCAGAGAATACGATCTGGTATTCCGGCGTGGTGACTATCCCCGTAATGCGGTGTCTGGTCGTCTGTACCTTCGGAGATACAATAGCGAGCTTTTCGCCCACCAGCGCGTTCATCAGGGTACTTTTCCCTGCATTGGCCTTACCGAAGATATTTACGAAACCAGCTTTATGCATGCACAACGAATTTCCTTAACTTCCTGAAATAAAAAAAGCCGAATCACTTCGGCCTTTTTTTGCTTTGATCTTTTTGTAGCGAGGAGAGGATTCGAACCCCTGACCTTCGGGTTATGAGCCCGACGAGCTACCTCTGCTCTACCTCGCAATGAGGGTGCAAAGATAGGATTAAAATCATTCCCTCCAAATCTTTTTTAGAAAAATCTGAAAAAGGCTAGAAAAAAGTTTCAGCATTCATCTTTAAAATTCACATAAAATGCCTTACAGCACAGCATTTAAGCCCATTTAGACTGTCACGTCCGCTGTGGTCATAAAATGTTGGGCTATTCCGGTTGATTCAATCCAGCGAATAATTCACCACCTTACGGCAGCCACTTCTGTTGCCGCCGTAAAAATGTTAAACCTTTCCAGTTGATTCAAACCAGTTGAATAAGTCACACCTTATGGCAGTCACTTCCGCTGCGGCCATAAAATGTCAGACCTTCCGTTTGATTCAAACCAGCGAATACTCACACCTATGGCAGCCACTTGCGCTGCTGCCAGAAAATGTCAGACCTTCCCGGTTGATTCAAACCAGCGAATAACTCAGCAACTTATGGCAGCCACTTCTGCTGCTGTCCAAAATGTTGCTCATTACCCGCGGATTAAACCAGCCGATATTCCAACACCCTGCGGCTGCCACTTCTACAGCCGCCATAAAATGTCGATTACCCCTGATTGAAGGAATGGATATCCAACACCGGCCACCGCATCCGCTGCTGCTGCCATGTGAATCTAAAAAGGCAGGTCGTCGGCAACCTCCGCATCATCGTTTACGGTCTCGTCCACCTCTAAATCCTTCCTGCCGCTTCCACGCGGGCTGGAAAGTAACTGTAACGTGGTGACCCGCAGCCGAAGCGACGATGCCTGTTCTCCCTGATTGTTCACGTATACTTCTGCAGATGGATTGCCATCTACATACACACGTGTGCCTTTCGTCAGATAAGGCCCCACCTTTTCACGCTCCCAATAGGAGCAGTCGACCCAGATGGTCTTTTCCTGCAATATGCCTTCTTTGTTTGTAAACCGCTCCGTGTGCGCCACACGAAAACTAAGCACGGCCTTTCCATTCACATGCCGCTGAACTGCATCATGTCCAAGATGCCCGATTAACTGTAGTCTGATCATTACAGATTTAATTTGGTTAACGATTAAAAAAAGTTCAGGGAGGATTCAATTTGCGCGAGATGTATAATGAATGGAAATTATACATTTTCTTTCATTGTGAAAAATATTTTCTCTTTTTAATCAAAGCAGCTATAACTTTGTTCCCGGAAACAGGAGTGCGTACTGGCGCAAATTAACATTTAAAACTCCCGGTTTCACCTCGGGGTGCCTTACTATCAGGCTGAGATCAGACCCGTTGAACCTGACCAGGTAATGCTGTTTAGGAAAGGTAAGCGAACAATCTCTTCCTTACCCGCATATTGAAAGAAAGCTACAGATTGTAAGCTATTAAACCGTCATAGTCCAATGAGACAATTATTATTTCTTTTGCTGTTTTGCAGCTTAAGTACTGTACACGCGCAAACTGTGCTGACAGGAACAGTGACCGACAAGAACAGCGGTAAACCGCTGCAGGGCGTGTCTGTAAGTATCCCTTCCGCCAATACCGGCGTTCATACCAATGCCAGCGGTCAATATCGCTTCACCATCCCTTCAAAAGGCCAATATACCTTACAGGCTACGTATCTCGGCTTCAGGACATTCACAACAAATATCAGCGCCAATGGCAGCAACATTCAGACAGACATCTCCCTGGAGGAAACAGGGCTGTTCGTGAAGCCTGTCGAGATTACCAGCCTGCGTGCAGGTGAACACTCCCCCTTCACACAGTCGACCGTGACTGCTGAAGATATCAAAAAGCAGAACCTTGGACAGGACCTGCCACTGCTGCTTAATCAGCAGCCAGGCGTGGTTACCAATTCCGACGCCGGAACGGGCATCGGTTATACCGGTATCCGCGTAAGAGGTTCTGATATCACCCGTATCAATGTCACTGCAAACGGTATTCCTATTAATGACGCCGAATCTCAGGGTACTTTCTTCGTGAACATGCCCGATTTTGCATCATCAGTGAGCAGCATTCAGCTGCAACGTGGTGTAGGTACTTCCACTAACGGGGCCGGCGCTTTCGGCGCTTCGCTGAACCTCAGCACCAACGATTTCAGAGATAAAGCTTATGGAGAGATCAGCAACAGCTACGGTTCCTTCAATTCCTGGAAACATACGGTGAAAGCAGGTTCCGGCTTGATCAATGACCATTTCACCATCGATGCGCGACTGTCTAAAATTTCTTCAGACGGTTATATAGATCGCGCTTCTTCCGACCTGCGCTCGTTCTATACTTCTGCTGCATATATCTCCAAAAACACCGCCATCCGCCTCAACGTATTTTCAGGTAAAGAAAAGACCTATCAGGCATGGAACGGTGTACCGTTTGATTCACTGAAGACACATCGTACATACAACTCCGCGGGACAACGTTCTGACGGCTCCTATTACGACAATGAAACTGATAACTACCAGCAGGATCATTATCAGCTGTTCCTGAACCAATCACTCAACTCAAGGCTAGACTTCAACGTTGCCGCACACTATACACGCGGCAGGGGTTATTACGAGCAGTACAGAGAAGGCGAAGCATTTGCCGATTATGGCCTGCCAGATCCTGTCATTAACGGCGCTCCCGTAACAACAACAGATCTTATCAGGCAACTCTGGCTGGATAATGATTTCTATGGCGGTATCTTCTCTGTCAACTATAAGGGCGAAAAACTGAACTGGAGCCTGGGTGGCGGATGGAACCGCTATGAAGGCGGTCATTTCGGTAAGATCATCTGGGCACAATATGCCATAGATAAGGATCACCGGTATTACGACAACGACGCTTTCAAACGCGATCTGAACGTATACTGGAAAGGCGAATACAAACTCACCACAGATCTCCGTCTGTTTGCTGACCTGCAATACCGGACGGTGAAATACAATATCGATGGGTTTGACGACAATCCTCACCTCATACAACACAACGACTATAATTTCTTCAATCCGAAAGCAGGTATCTCCTATACGTTGGACGGCCGCCAGGAAGTGTACGCTTCCTTTGCAGTGGGTAACAAAGAGCCGAACCGCAACGACTTCGAAGCGGGTGTGAACAATACACCTAAACACGAAACACTTCGTGATGTGGAAGCCGGATATTCCTACCGCAGCAATAACCTGGTATTACAGGCCAACGTCTACTACATGGACTACAAAAACCAGTTGGTGCAAACCGGTCAGCTGAATGATGTAGGCGCTTATACCCGCACCAATATTCCGAAGAGCTACCGTGCTGGTGTAGAGTTGCAAGCCAGCACAAGGATCGGCCATCTCTTCACACTCTCTGCCAATGCTGCGCTGAGCCGGAACAAGGTAAAAGATTTCAGTAACTTCTTAGACAACTGGAATTCCGGCCTGCAGGATACCGTAACTTACAGCAACAGCGATATCGCCTTCTCCCCTGCCTTTGTAGGTGGTTATACACTGACGGCCAAGCCGGTGAGGAACCTGGAAATAAGTCTCCTGGGCAAATATGTAAGCAGACAGTACCTGGATAACTCCAGCACAAAAGCACGCAGCCTGGATGGCTATTACACAAACGATCTCCGCATTAACTATGTAATACCTCAACCGCTGTTTAAAGAGCTGGGGTTACAGTTCATGCTGAACAATATCTGGAACAAGAAGTACTCACCTAACGGTTGGACCTACGCATATAAGGAAGATGGGGCCGAAAAATCGACTAACGGGTATTATCCGATGGCTGGTACCAATTTCTTCGCTGGCGTCAATATAGCCTTCTAAATGGGCTTAAAATGGAAAGACTGGAACGATATAAAAGAAGAAGCCTGAAAGTGTCATACTTTCAGGCTTCTTCTTTTATATCGTTCCAGTCTTTCTTCCGCTTAACTCAATAGCTTCTCTACCGCCGCTGCTACTTTTGCAAAAGGAAATCCTTTGATCACTTCTTCCATCATCCTGCTCACCTCTTCATTACCAGGATTACCGATACTTCCTTCATGTGTGTGTTGTACGGTCTGCTCAGGTGCAAAATTGCCTTTCTCAATATCCAGACCTACCTGCTTATATGCCTCACGGAACGGTACGCCTTCCAGCACAAGCCGGTTCACTACTTCAACGCTGAACAGGTAACGGTATTTCTCATCATCGAGGATGTTTTCTCTGATGCGGATGTTCTCCAGCATTAATCCTGCCATCCGCAAACAATCTTTCAGCACGCCAAATGCAGGGAACAGGTTTTCCTTCAGCAGTTGCAGGTCACGGTGATATCCGCTGGGCAGATTTGTGATCATCATGGTGATCTCATTCGGCAACGCCTGCAGCTTGTTGCCATGTGAGCGGATCAGTTCCCATACATCAGGATTCTTCTTGTGCGGCATGATACTGGAACCTGTGGTCAGTTCGTCAGGGAAACTGATGAAACCAAAGTTCTGGTTCATGAACAAACAGGCGTCCATTGCCATTTTTGCCACTGTGGAAGCAATTCCCGCCAGTGCAAAGGCAACGATCTTTTCTGTTTTTCCACGTCCCATCTGTGCGTATACCACATTATAGTTCAGGTCATCAAAACCCAGCAGCTGTGTGGTCATGGTACGGTTCAGCGGGAATGAGGAACCATAACCGGCAGCAGAACCCAATGGATTCTTATTTACAACCTTATAAGCACCCTGCAAAACAGTCAGATCATCTACCAGACTTTCTGCATACGCGCCGAACCATAATCCGAAGGAGGATGGCATCGCAATCTGCAGGTGTGTATAACCCGGTATCAGGTGATCTTTGTATTGAACACTTTTCTGTTGTAACAGGTCGAACAAGGTCTTCACCTCTCCTACCAGTACTTCCAGTTCATGACGGAGGAACAGCTTCAGGTCTACCAGCACCTGGTCGTTACGGGAACGGCCGCTATGGATCTTCTTGCCTACTTCTCCCAGCCTGCGGGTGAGCAGTAATTCCACCTGTGAATGGATATCTTCCACACCATCTTCCAGCTTGAAATTACCCTCCTGTATCTCTTTGTATATCTGTTTTAATTCCTTTTGCAGGATGACCAGTTCATCTGCCGTTAACAGGCCGATGCTCTCCAGCATGGTTGTATGCGCCAGGGAGCCCAGCACATCGAATGGCGCCAGATAAGCGTCCATTTCACGGTCCTTACCAACGGTAAACCGGTCCACTTCTGCCAGCGCAGCTTTATCCTTTTGCCAGATTTTCATATCTACAAGATTTCTTCCAGTAATTTAATGTAACTATCAATACCCTGACGGATCTCGTCCAGGTAAATGTATTCATCCGCAGTATGCGAACGGGCAGAATCGCCAGGCCCCATCTTGATGGACGTAGCCGGTATCAGCGCCTGGTCTGATGTGGTGGGCGAGCCATAGGTAGTTTTTCCATGACGCAAGCCGCCCTGCACAAACGGATGATCTATCGGGATGCCTGAAGGACGCATACGCAGGGAACGGGGCTTCACCTCACATTTCACATTCGCCCGGATGATGTCAAGCACCTCTTCCAGTGTATACTGTTCCGTTACCCGTACGTCGACTACAAAGCTGCAATCTGCCGGCACCACGTTATGTGCCTTATTAGAAGTGTTGATCACGGTTACACTCATCTTCACAGGCCCCAGTGTATCAGATACTTTCGGAAAGCGATAAGTCCTGAACCACTCAATATCCGGCAATGCCTTATACAGCGCATTTTCCCCTTCGTCACGTGCGGCATGTCCTGCTTTACCCTGTACCGTACAATCCAGTACCATCAGGCCTTTTTCTGCTGTTGCCAGTTGTGTCTGAGTCGGTTCTCCCACGATGGCAAAGTCGATAGCAGGCAATTGCGACAGGATACTTTCAATACCGTTCACACCACTGATCTCTTCTTCCGCTGTAGCTGTAAGAATGATATTGTAGGCCATGTCACTACGTTCATAGAAATGCAGGAAGGTAGCAATAAGACTTACCAGGCATCCGCCTGCGTCATTGCTGCCAAGACCAAACAGTTTACCGTCTTCAACATCGGGTGAAAAAGGGTCGCGTGTATATTGCGGGTTAGGTTTTACTGTATCGTGGTGAGAATTAAAAACAATTACGGGCTTTGCGGGATCAAAATGTTTATTCTTTGCCCATATATTATTCAGATGCTGCTGATAAGGAATATTCCGCTCCTTCAGGAAATCAGCGATCAGTTGGGCCGTCCCCTGTTCTTCCCTGCTCAGGGAAGGGATGGAGATCAGCCCTTTTAATAAAGTTACTGCATCATCATACAGCTGTTGGTTCCACATAGGTTTAGCGTATTAAGGTACCCGCTACTGTATCTGTGGTGTTGCTCTGTACGTCATCAGCATGACCAATCAGTACTTCCGCCACACCACTTTCTATAGCTGCGAAAGCATTTTCCAGTTTAGGCAGGATACCGTCTGTCAGCACGTTATCAGCCTTAAGTTCCTCATAGATCATACGGTCTATCAGGGTAATTACAGAATTATCATCATCAGGGCTATGCAGCACTCCTTTCTTCTCAAAGCAATAGATCAGTCGTACGGAGTAGAATTTCGACAAAGCTATCGCCAGGGAAGAAGCAATGGTATCTGCATTTGTATTCAGCATCTGCCCCTTGCCATCGTGTGTCAGCGGTGCAAATACAGGTATCAGGCCGGCCTCCAGTAACGCTCTCAGGGAAGCACCCTGTACATCTGCGGTGTTGATATCTCCTACAAATCCATAATCGATATCTTTCACAGGACGTTTGCTGGCAGGAATGATATTGGCGTCTGCGCCCGTCATACCGATAGCATTACAGCCATTCGCCTGTAATTTGGCCACCAGCTGCTTATTTACCAATCCACCATATACCATTGTCACTACATCGATCGTCGCAGCGTCGGTAATACGGCGGCCGTTAACATATTTTGATTCGATACCCAGCTGATCTCCAATGCGGGTGGCTATCTTGCCACCCCCATGGATCAGTATTTTCTTTCCTTTGATGGCTGCAAACTTTTCGAGGAATGCATCCAGCAATGCAGGATTATCGATGACGTTACCGCCGACTTTTATTACAAAGAGATCGATCATACAAATTAACCTTTTAAGATCTGGCTTAATACTGCCTGTGCCGCCCATACACGGTTAGCCGCTTCAGGGATCACAATGGAATTAGGTCCATCCAGTACTTCATCAGCTATTACCACATTCCTTCTTACCGGCAAACAGTGCATCACTTTTGCCTGGTTGCTTCCCTTCAGCTTGTCGTTCGTCACCATCCAACTGCTGTCTGTGCAGGTGATCTTGCCATAATCTTTATACGAAGACCAGTTCTTTACATACACGAAGTCCGCACCTTCCAGGGCTTTATCCTGGTCGTATTCTATCTGCGCATTGCCGCTGAATTTCGGATCCAGCTCATATCCTTTCGGATGTGTGATCACGAAATCAGCTTCACCCCAGGCATTGATCCATTGTGCAAAAGAGTTGGGAACAGCCTGTGGCAGGGGCTTTACGTGCGGCGCCCAGGTCATCACCACCTTCGGTTTGCGTGGCTGCTGCCATTGCTCCTTAATGGTGATCACGTCTGTTAAACTCTGCAATGGGTGCAGAGTAGCGCTTTCCAGACTCAATACAGGCACGCCTGCGTATTTGATGAACTGATTGATATATTTTTCCTTGTAATCAGACTCTTTGTCCTTCAGTCCCGGAAACGTACGGATCGCCATTATATCGAAGTACTGTCCCATTACGGCAGCGGCTTCTTTTACGTGCTCCGAAGTATTTCCGTTCATTATAGCGCCATCATTCATTTCCAGCTGCCAGCCTTCCTTATCGATGTTAAATACCACTACTTCCATTCCAAGGTTCTTCGCCGCCACCTGCGTACTCAATCGTGTTCGCAGACTTGGGTTCAGAAATATCATTCCCAGCGTCTTGTTCTGTCCTAATGTTCTGTCTTTGAAAGGCTGTTTTTTGTACTCCAGTGCGATCTCCACTAAACGCGGGACACTTGGCACATCATCTACGGAAATAAATTGTTTCATTTTCTGTATGGCTCTGTAATGATGATTGTTTAGTTTTTCTCTACTTCCTGTTTGAATGCAGTCAGGAACTGGTCTGCATGTTCCATGGTCAGCGCCAGGGAAGGCAGCAGTCTTATTACATTTGGTTTTGCTTCACCTGTAAAGATCCTGTGCTTGAACAGCAGTTCCTTCCTTACATGACTCAGTGACTCAGGCAGGTCTATACCTATCATCAATCCTCTTCCTCTTACTTCTTTTACCTGCGGGAATGTTTTCAGTTGTTCTATCAGGTAACCGCCTACCTTCGCAGCATTGGCCATCAGGTTATCCCGCTCTATCACCTCCAGTACTGCCAGCGCTGCTGCACATGCCAGGTGATTACCCCCGAAAGTGGTACCCAGCAGGCCGTAGGAAGCTTTAATATGCGGAGCAATGATAATACCACCTATAGGAAAACCATTACCCATTCCTTTTGCCATTGTGTAAATGTCTGCATTCACACCAGCAAAATCGTGAGAGTAGAACTTACCGCTTCTGCCATAACCGCACTGTACGCTATCAGCAATAAACACTGCGTTATGTGCATCGCAAAGGCTTCTGATCTTTCTCAGGAAAGACTCGCCAGCTACCTGGATACCGCCTACTCCCTGAATGCCTTCGATGATAACAGAAGATACTTCATATTGTTTAAAAGCCGCTTCCAAAGCCGCCTCATCCTGCCAGGGCAGGAATACTACGTTGTCAGTTTCATTCACCGGCGCTACGATCTTCGGATTGTCGGTAGCTGCTACCGCCAGTGAAGTTCTGCCATGGAAAGACTTTTTAAATGCAATCACTTTCTTCTTTCCATTGTGGAAAGAGGCCAGTTTCAGCGCATTCTCATTGGCTTCAGCACCTGAGTTACAAAGGAACAACTGATAATCTTCCTTACCGGAAATTTTACCCAGTTTCTCTGCCAGCTGCTGCTGCAATGGTATTTTGATAGAGTTGGAATAGAAACCTACTTTCTGTAACTGGTCTGTTAAACGCTGAACGTAGTGAGGATGTGTATGACCAATAGAAATTACAGCATGACCGCCATACAGGTCAAGATATTTATTGCCCTGCGCATCCCATACGTTGGAACCCGCAGCCTTCTCTATAGTGATATCGTTGATGGGATATACGTCGAATAATTGCATCGTAGCTCAGATTGTTTCCGTTTTATACGGAAGATTGTAAAAAATTGGCACCAGGTTGGGCATAGTTTAAAATACAATAGACTTCAGCCTTAATCCCGCAGTTTCATCCAGTCCGAACATGAGGTTCATATTCTGCACCGCCTGTCCGGATGCACCTTTCAGCAGATTATCTTCAATTGAGTGGATCACCAGTTTGTTACCTACCTTCTCCAGCTGGAGCAGGCATTTGTTGGTGTTCACGATCTGCTTCAGGTCTATCTGTTTATCACTCACATGTGTAAACGGATGTCCTGCGTAGTAGGCTTTATACAGCTGCTGCGCTTCTTCAAGCGACAAATCGCTCTGCAGGTAAGAGGTTACCCAGATACCTCTTGGAAAATCCCCGCGTACCGGTACGAAATTCACGTCGCCGGCAAAGGACGGCTGCAACAGCTGTAAACTTCGTCGTATTTCTTTTAAATGCTGATGGCTCAGTACTTTGTAAGTGGAGATGTTGTTGGCCCTCCATGTGAAATGAGAGGTAGCCTGTAAACTCTGTCCTGCACCGGTGGATCCTGTGATACCGGTGGTATGTACTTCCTGCAGCAAACCCGCCTTAGCCAATGGCAACAATCCTAACTGGATACCTGTTGCAAAACAACCCGGGTTAGCAATATTATTGGCTGTAACAATCTTTTCACGCTGCATTTCAGGCAATCCGTACACGAACTCCCTTCCTTTCACCGTCTCTCCCAGCCTGAAGTCCTGGCTGAGGTCTATCACTTTTACAGCTGGAGCGATCTCCGTTTCTTCCAGGAATTTCTTTGCTTCTCCGTGTCCGAGACACAGGAATAATACATCTATGTCGCTGCTGACTTCCCCTGTAAAGGTAAGTTCAGTTTCCCCCAGCAAGTCGGCATGTACAGCGTACAGTGGATTACCGGCGTTACTCCGGCTATTTACATAAGAGATCTCTACGTTGGGATGATTCAATAAAAGACGGATCATTTCACCACCGCCATATCCTGCTCCACCAATGATCCCTGCCTTTATTTTCTTGTCGTTTGCCATTTTCTTGTGTTTTGCGCCTCCGGCTATTTGTCTTTCGCACTTTCTGCCACCTGATGCCAGATCATTGTCTGGTTACCGAATATTTTGCTGAAACCTCTTACATCTTCACCTGTCCAGCCACTATTCATTTCACCATATTTACCAAACTTACTGCTCATCAGGTCGAATTCAGACTTGATACCTGTTACCTGGAAGCGGTAAGGCTGGAGGGTAACATATACTTCGCCGGTTACATGCTCCTGGCTGTGTTGCAGGAAGGCTTCGATATCGCGCATTACAGGGTCCATTACCTGTCCCTCATGCAGCCAGTTACCGTAGAACTGTGCCAGCTGGTCTTTCCAGCTCAGCTGCCATTTGGTCAATACGTGTTTTTCCAGTGCATGGTGCGCTTTGATGATGATCACAGGCGCAGCAGCTTCAAAACCCACACGGCCTTTGATACCGATGATGGTATCGCCTACATGGATATCGCGGCCGATAGCAAACGGACCAGCTATTGCCTGCAGGTGCTGGATAGCTTCTGACGGATGACTGAAGGTCTTACCATTCACACCGGTCAGTTCACCTTTCACGAACTGCAGAGATACCTTTTCAACATCCTGTTTGGACAGTTGGGTAGGCCATGCCTCTTCCGGCAGGAATCCGTCTGATGTCAGTGTTTCCTTACCACCTACAGAAGTACCCCAGATGCCTTTATTAATAGAATAAGCTGCTTTCTCGAAGTTCATCTGCACGCCTTTACCTTTCAGGTAAGCAATCTCCTCTTCACGGCTCAGTCGCATATCGCGGATCGGCGTGATGATCTCAACACCGGGGATCATGATATGGAAGATCATGTCGAAACGTACCTGGTCGTTACCAGCGCCGGTACTACCGTGCGCTACTGCATCAGCGCCCAGTTCTTTCACATGCTGTGCAATTACCAGTGCCTGTGTAACACGCTCTGCACTTACGCTGAGCGGATAAGTATTATTCTTCAGCACATTACCAAATACCAGGTATTTGATAGCACTATCATAGTAAGAACGTACTGCATCTACCGTCTTATGACTCTTTACTCCCAGGCTATATGCGCGTTTCTCAATTTCCTGCAGTTCTTCCGCTGAAAAACCACCGGTATTGACAATAACTGAATGCACTTCATACCCTTTTTCTTCTGTCAGGTATTTTACGCAATAGGAAGTATCAAGCCCTCCGCTAAATCCAAGTACTACTTTTTTCATTTATGATAAGATTGTGCTCCTTCTCCATACCATGTATGGGCGATGCGTTATAGTAATAAAATGATCTTTTAGAATAAGTTGAACAGGAAGAAGAATTTCTTCTTACTAGATGGTGCACTGCCGCCGCCGACGCCTTCCTTTCCGCTCTTCAGCAGCACAAATCTTTTGAACCGCAGCCACCTTTCGAAAAGCTTGAAGTTCTCTTTGAACTTCCTGGCTTTTTTGTTGTGTTTCATCTGCCCGTTTGCGGCTACCAGCACCTGTGGCTGAGGATGTGCCGGCTCTGTCGTAATGCTGAGCGTGGCCTTTTTCATTGCCTCTTTCTTCTCAGCCTCTTCCTTTGCCTTCTCCACAGGATCGTACAGCATCGCCGTACACAGACAGTTCTTACGGTTCTTGCTTGTCAGCACATCAAAGTTCACACAACTGCGGCATCCTTTCCAAAACTCATCATCATCTGTAAGCTCTGAATAAGTTACCGGTTCGTAACCCAGTTCCGAGTTGATCTTCATCACGGCAAGCCCTGTAGTCAGACCAAATATTTTAGCGTCAGGGTATTTCTCTCTTGACAATTCGAACACACGATGTTTGATGGCCTTGGCCACACCATGTCCCCTGAAGGCAGGATTCACGATAAGCCCTGAGTTGGCCACAAATTTTTCATGTCCCCAGGCTTCTATATAGCAAAAGCCTACCCATTCGCCCTTATCTGTTACTGCTATAACGGCTTTACCTTCCTCCATCTTAAGTTGGACATACTCAGGAGAACGTTTGGCAATACCTGTTCCACGTGCCTTGGCGGAAGATTCCATCTCGTCAGTGATGGTTTTGCCATAATGCTTATCGTCAGCGGTAGCAACCCTGACAATGATATTTGGATTTTCCAATTTTGTCAATTGAAAACGTAATCAATAAATTAATAATCTGGAATCCATTGCTGGATAAAAAAACACCTTTTTTGTGTGACTGAGTTATATCACGGTGCTGCGATAGCGTGCATTAATGTGAGCGAACGCTATCAAATACGAGGTCGTCGGGAAAGATATCTAAAGACATTGAACCCAATAGAGTACTCTCCTTCCATCAGAGAAGGATGATATGCAGAAAGATTATGGGCCGCAAAGTTTTCCAACTTCAGTTCAGCATTAAATTGTTAAAAACTGTCTTTAATAAAATCAAACGCAAAGTTATACTATTATTTTTTTCTGCGGTCAAAAAAATTAAGGACGGTAAGTTAAATTATCAGATAGGTAGTTGCAAATTACGGGCCAACATAGATTTTAAAAATACATATAACAAAAAACTCCCCGTCGGCCTGACGGGGAGTTACTGAAAATCAACTATTTAATTATTTCGTAAGTACACCCAGTTCTGCCACACTGGCCCATTGCTCCTTTTCATTGGCGGGAGCAACTGCCACCAGTCTGATGAAACGCCCCTTCGCCGGATTGTTAAATCGGACTGTTTGTGTCACAGGATTGTTTGCTATGTTGGCAAAGTCTCCCTGTGCCACCGGGTCTCCCCAATGTTTGCCATCTGCACTCACATAGAATGCATACTTATAGATAGCACCGGATTGTGTCACCAGATGTCTCGGAGTATAAGTAAAGCCGGTGAGTGTCAGCACATCCGACAGATCTACCTGGATTTCATGCGGGTATTTTGCTGTATCAGGCTTCACGCTGCTGTTCCAGAAAGTCTCGGGATCACCGTCTATTGCCTTCTCGCCGTCAAAACCTTTGGCATGGCCATCAGTATGCGTCACCTTCCATTTGGCAGGTGCAATGTCAAATATAGTGGTTATCATCGCGCTCGCCTGTTTTCCCTTGTCCAGGAAGGCTTTCGCTTTCACGATACCGCCATCCGGCAGTGGGAAGGGCCCGGTATACTTTGGAGAAGTAAACTTCGGCTCCGTGCCGTCCAATGTATAATGCAGTTCCGGATCATGAGAAGAACAGGTAATGCTTACATTCCCCTGTTTGTCTCGCGATATAACAGGCACTGCCAGTAAGCCCGGCGCCTTGTACAGCTGTACTTCGCTGATCACCGGACAAGCCAGTGCATCGAGTATATTAATACGAACCTGTGTAGTTGTCACATCGGGGAATGACAAAATGCGCTTATGGCCGATGGTGGTGGCAGTCGCTATCTCTTTAAAGGCGCCATCGATCAGCGCTTCTACTGAGAATGACTTCACACGCTGTCCCAGCGCGATGTACTCCTGCAGTACCACCCGGTTGAATACCACAGGCGCTGCAAATGTCAGCCTGATGCTGCCTTTCAATTCGTTATCAGGCGTGGCCCAGTAAGTCTTGTTATTGCCGTCTATCAGGTTGCGTACGTTTACTTTCGTATTGTTTTTACGGGTGACTGTAGCAGTTACCTTTGCTTTCAGTGCCAGATTGTTCTTAAAGGTCGCCTCCCGGAAGCGCCTGAATTCCATGAGGCGGATAGAGTCTGTCGAATAGATCAATCCGCGTCTGTCAACCGGTACGTTCAACAGCATATTGCTATTGCGTCCTACCGAGCCATAATAGATATCCAGCAGGTGCTGCACACTCTTTACCTTATAGTTGGTAGAAGCACTATAGAACCATCCCGGACGGATAGAGACATCGCATTCTGCAGGTATCCATTTCTCACCGTTCATGTTACCTTCATTCAGCACCGACTGAGCAGGGGCCCCTTTACCAGGCGTAAAACCTGCTACATTCAGGGTGGCCCAGTTGGTAGTGCCGGCAATGCCATCTTCGTTACCTACCCAACGGCAACCAGGACCTACGTCGCTGAAGATGATGGCATTAGGCTGATTTTTATACACTGTATTGTGGAAGAGGTCCCAGTCATATACCGGCTTTTTGCCATTCGGACCTTCTCCGTTCGCCCCATCGAACCACTGCTCGAATACCGGGCCGTAGCTGCTGAGCACTTCGTTCAGCGTGTTGGAGAATACCTGGTTGTACTCAGGAGTGCCATAGGCAGGATGGTTCCGGTCCCAGGGAGAGAGGTATACACCGAACTTCAGGCCATATTCCTTACAGGCGACAGACAGTTCTTTCAGCACGTCGCCCTTCCCGTTTTTCCAGGCGCTTTCCCTTACGGTATGAGTGCTGTACTTACTGGGCCAGAGGCAGAAACCATCGTGGTGTTTAGCGGTGATAATGATGGCCTTCATCCCTGCCAGTTTCGCAGTACGCGCCCACTGACGGGCATCCAGCTGACTCGGATTGAACACTTTCGGATCTTCATCCCCATGTCCCCATTCATTGTCAGTAAAGGTATTCGGGCCCAGGTGGATGAACATGTAGTATTCCATGTCCTGCCAGGCTAACTGGGCTTTTGAGGGCAGTGCACCATAAGGGGCAATTTCCTGCGCATGAGCAGTGGCCAGGGTACTGCAAAGCCCCGCCATTAATAGAAATTTTCTCATCTATGATGTTTGTCTTTCGTGGAACCGGAATTGCTCCCGGCGCAATCAGTAGTAATAGACCTGTTTTGTTTATTCCGATACATGCTGTATCTGAGTATACATCTAAAAATAATGCTTAATAAGGCGTTAAGTATACAACAGGAGAAAATTGATGTAGGGAAAGCTAAAATACAGGAGAACCGGTTTAGCGCGCTTCCCTAAAACTTTTATCGGATGTTCCATATCTTCCCGGTACCAATCCGGTACCAATCCGGTACCAATCCGGTACCAATGGCCTCATCTTATGTTCATCCTACGTTTTAAACGTAAGATGAACATAAGATGAGGCCATTGGTACCGGATTGGTACCGAATACATACTATATTGATACCCCATCGCGTGCGCATCGTTTTATCCTGATAACACGGTACATGGCAGGTGCACCGCGGCTCTGCACACACAATGTGCCTCCAGCCGGAAACTATTTTACAAGGGCTATAGCAACTATAACACATTTTCTATACTTTTAGACATCAACTACATACACCAGCAGTCTCGATCTTTTAGCAAGGGCTAAAACCAAACAACGCATGAAAAAGCAGCACTTTCACAGGAGAAACTTTCTCAAAACCACTGTGGCAGCAGGTGTAGGATTGACCCTTCTCAACACGCCCGCCCGCCTCTTTGCAAACACCAAAAAAGAAAAAGTAAGACTAGGATTGATCGGAGTAGGCGCCCGCGGACAAGGGCACCTGGAACTATGCCTTCACCGCGAGGATGTAGACGTTATTGCCATCTGCGACCCTGATACCCAATGGGCTATCCCTAAGTCGCGCGAGTTGATCTCGAAAGCCTACGGCGGTAAGAAAAAAGTGGCCGAATACAGCAACGGCCCTGAAGATTTTTACAACATGCTGAAACGCGATGATATCGATGGAGTGATCATCGCTACTCCCTGGGAGTGGCATACCATACAGGCTGTCGCTGCCATGAAAGCGGGTAAAACACCAGCAGTGGAGGTATGCGGCGCCTCCGACATCCAGGAGTGCTGGAACCTGGTTGATACAAGTGAAGACACCGGCGTTCCGTTGTTTGGCATGGAGAACGTATGCTACCGCCGGGATGTGATGGCTGTATTGAACATGGTACGGCAAGGTCTTTTCGGCGAACTGACACATCTCCAGGGCGGTTACCAGCATGACCTGCGCAAGGTAAAATTCAACAACGGTAAACAGTTGTATGGCGGCGGCGTTGAATTTGGCGAGAAAGCAATGTCAGAAGCCAAATGGCGTACGAATCATAGTGTACACCGCAATGGTGACCTGTACCCGACGCATGGCCTCGGCCCTGTTGCCAATATGATCAATATTAACCGGGGCAACCGCCTGCTGTCGCTCACTTCTGTAGCCACTAAACCAAGGGGCTTACACAAGTACATCGTGGATAATGGCGGTGAAAACCATCCGAATGCTAAAGTAGAATTTAAGCTGGGCGATATTGTCACCACATTGATCCGCACCAATAACGGCGAGACCATCATGTTATCACACGATACCAACTCTCCGCGCCCCTACTCGCTCAACTTCCGCGTACAGGGCACTAATGGCCTGTGGATGGACGATTTCGATTCGATCTATGTAGAAGGAAAAAGCCCTTATGATGAATGGGAGAAAGCAGGCACAGAGAAAGATGCCGGTAGTTATATGGCAAGGTATGATCATCCTTTATGGAAGCGTTACACCAGCAGCGCTGCCGGTGCAGGCCATGGCGGCATGGACTGGTATGTGATCAATTCCTTTGTGGAAAGTATCAAACGGGGCGCACCTTATGCCCTGGATGTATATGATCTGGCTACCTGGTATGCCATCACACCACTGAGCGAACAATCAGTGGCCGAAGGTGGGAATGTGCAGTACATCCCGGATTTCACACGAGGAAGATGGATGAACAGAAAACCGATCTTTGCACTGGACGACCAGTACTAAAAATAAAAAAGCCTTCCGTTGCAACGGAAGGCTTTTTCTATCATAAAGTACGATTATCTCTTACCTACTTTATGCCCTGCTATGGCATAGTACAGGATGTAAATGTAGCAAGGCACCATACAGTACAGGAAGGCATGTCTGAAATCCATGGTGTCTGAATACAGGAAGCCAAACAGCCCCTCTTTGTTATAAAGACCACCGTATATCAGCGGCAGCACGCCACCACCTACAATACCCATTACCAGGAAAGCAGAACCGATCTTGGTGAAAGCGCCCAGCTTATCGATGGCCAGGGGCCAGATAGCAGGCCACATCAGGGCATTGGCCAATCCAAGTAAGGCGATGAATGTAACCGAGGTAAACCCTGTGGTCATGAAAGCACATACAGTAAATATGATGCCGAGGATAGCGGAGATGCGTAAGCTCATATCCTGCGAAAGATATTTCGGAATAGCGATGATGCCGACAATGTATCCCACCAACATCGCCAGCAGCGTGAATGTAGTGAAGTACTTGGTTTTATCAAGGCTCATACCCAGGGCGGAACCATAAGTACCGATCACGTCTCCGGCCATTACTTCTACCCCTACATATGCGAAGATACACAGCGTACCCAGCAACAGGTAAGGATATTGGAAAACGCTTGTTCTGTTATCTGCAACCGATTTACCGGCTCCATCAGATGAACCATTCTTATCTGTTTCAATCTCTGGCAGGGAAGAACGGCTGATGACTACCGCCAGTAAAACCAGTATAATGGCCATAACGATATATGGCACGATCACGCGGGAAGCCAGACTATCCAGTAAAGCGGCTTTCTCTACAGGATCAGTAGCTGCCACGATCTTTGCCTCCAGTTCTGTAGCATTTTTCAGTACGATGGAAGCGAGGATCAGCGGACTGGCAGCACCTGCTATTTTGTTACAGATACCCATGATGCTGATACGTTTAGCAGCACTCTCTATGGGACCAATGATGCTTACATATGGGTTGGAAGCTGTCTGTAATAAGGAAAGTCCTGCGCCCTGTACGAACAGACCGGTCAGGAACAGGCCGAAGCTGCGTGCATTGGCAGCAGGGATGAAGATAAGGGAGCCGGCAGCCATTACTACAAGGCTGAGGGCCATGCCGTTCTTAAAGCCCGTCTTTTTAATGATAAAAGAAGAAGGCACTGACAGGAAGAAGTAAGCCAGATAGAACGCGAACGTTACCAGCAGCGCTTCTGAGATATTAAGCTCACATGCAATGCGCAGGAAAGGTATCAGTGTTCCGTTCACCCACGTTACAAACCCCATAATGAAATAAAGAATCCCCAGAATACTGAGTGCCTGCACATAGCCGGCCCGTTTGGGCGGCGCAAGCGTCGTTGCGGTGTTAGCCATTACTTCCTGTTTATAAATTTTAATGATTTTGATTGATCTTTGCGAACTTAGTTAACTATTTCTGCATTTCATAGGAATTTGCAACCAAATCAGCTTTTTTAATAGATTTAAGTTAAATTCCCATCTTAATTAGCTCAAAAAGTACGCTTTTTTATTCTCAATCCGGAATTTTAATCAGTCTATGTCCAATTTAAATAGAAATTTTATAACATATTAGCTAAAACGTTTTTGCCTCAGGAAAATAGGCACATTTATTTTGAAAATTTAGGAATTCTCGGAAAATAATTTATACATTTATCGCGCAAAAATTACAGTAATTTAACACGTTTATGGCTCAACAAACAAAGCAAAGTACACATCCATCTTTCTTTGTACTGATACTTGTATTTTTTTTCTGGGGATTTGTTGCTGCATCAAACAGCATATTCATTCCCTTCTGTAAGGCCCACTTTCATCTGGGACAACTGGAATCGCAATTGATAGATTTCTCGTTCTACGGCGCTTACTTTATCGGCTCGTTACTGTTGTATCTCTTTTCAGCAATACGGGGCGTAGATATTCTAAACAAGATCGGCTACCAGAAAGGGATCATTTATGGCCTACTTATTTCCGTAGTAGGTGCGGTAGCGCTGATCGCTGCTGTGAACATCGGTAATAAAATGGCTGATGCCACTATGGCCTTTTATCTTATTCTCGGTGCGTTCTTTATTGTTGCCTTGGGCTTTTCTCTGCAGCAGACTGCTGCGAATCCCTTTGCCATCTTATTAGGCGATCCTGCAAAAGGTACTCACCGTCTGAACCTGGCCGGAGGTATTAACTCTTTCGGTACCACCATCGGACCATTAGTGGTGAGCATCCTGCTCTTTGGTTCCGCTAAAGATGCCTCCGTTTCTGCAGATACTGACATCAGCAAAATCAATACGCTGTACGTTCTGTTGATCGTATTGTTCCTGGTAGCTGCTGCTATCTTCTGGTTCTCCAAAATGCCGAAAGGTACTTCTGACGAACCGTTTGAACAGTCTCCACGTGCAAGTAAATCACTGGGAGGTATCACCGCTATGTTCATTCTGATCATGGTCGGTATCGTACTGAATGCGATCAAGACTTCCATCGGATTTTCCGAAACGGCTGATCTGGGATTACCTTTCTTTGTCGTTGGTATCGTAGGTATCCTTGGTATTCTTTATTACTCCCTCAGTAAAGCCCGTCAGGACGGTCATGGCTGGGGAGCAATGAGATATCCTCAGTTGATCATGGGTATGATCGGCATCTTCGTATATGTTGGCGTAGAAGTAACTATTGCCAGCAACATGGGCGCCCTGCTTAAACATCCGGGCTTCCTGACACCGGAAGGCCTGTCAGAGTCCCAGATCGACCCTTATGTATCCCTTTTCTGGGGTAGTATGATGGTGGGCCGCTGGACTGGCGCCATCACCGTATTCAATCTTTCCAAAACTGCCCGTCAGATACTTTCCGTATTCGTACCGTTTATTGCTTACGGCGTCGTGCTGGGTGCAAACCATCTGAAGGGTACAGATGTTAGTGTATTGTTTCCGTACGCCTGGGTGCTGGTTGTTCAGATCATTGGTTTCTTTGCCGGTCAGGAAAAGCCTGCGAAAACCCTCATGATATTTGCACTGCTTGGTATTCTGGCCATGGTAATAGGTCTTTGCACTAACGGTTCAGTATCCATCTTCGCTTTCATCAGCGGTGGTTTGTTCTGTTCCGTAATGTGGTCATGCATTTTCGCACTGTCTATTGCAGGTCTTGGTAAATACACCAGCCAGGGTTCCTCTTTCCTTGTATTGATGATCCTGGGAGGTTCACTGATCCCTCCGGTTCAGGGTGGTCTGGCAGACATTCCTTCAATAGGTATTCATTATTCTTACATTGTAGCTGTGATATGCTTCGCATACCTGGCTTTCTTTGCATTCAGAGTTAAAAACATATTAAAATCACAGGGAATAGATTATGAGTCAGCAATTAGCGGTGGGCATTGATATTGGCGGAACCAATACAAAGTTTGGCATAGTAGATCGCAGAGGTAATATTCTGTGTGATGGCCGTATGCTTACAAATCAACACGAAGACGTTCATGGCTTCCTGGATGAGCTGCATGAGCATCTCTCCGTACTGATAGCACAGGTTGGTGGTATCGAAAACATCAGAGGTATCGGTGTAGGTGCACCAAACGGTAACTTTTATACAGGGAACATCGAGTATGCTCCTAACCTTCGCTGGAAAGGCGTAGTTCCTTTGGCTAAACTGCTGGGTGAGAAATTCGGCGTACCGGCTATCCTTACCAACGACGCCAACGCAGCTGCACTGGGTGAATTCCAGTATGGCGCAGCAAGAAGCATGAGAGACTTTATCGTTATTACCCTGGGTACAGGTGTAGGTAGCGGTATCGTTGCCAATGGCCAGCTGATTTATGGTCATGATGGTTTTGCCGGCGAGCTGGGTCACTGTATCGTGATACCAGGCGGCAGATATCACCCTGGTACCGGTGCTCACGGTTCCCTGGAAGCATATGCTTCCGCTACCGGTGTAACCAATACAGCACTGGAATTCCTGGCTAACCGTCCGGAAACCAAAAGCATTCTGCGCGAACATCCAAAAGAAGAGATCAACTCCAAGATCATATATGAAGCAGCTATGAAGGGCGACCCACTGGCTGTGGAAGTATACCAGTTCACCGGTAAAATACTGGGTGAAGCCTTAGCTAACTTCGTGATGTTCTCCAGCCCTGAAGCCATCGTTCTTTTCGGTGGTCTGACAAAGGCAGGCGACATGATCATGAAACCCGTACGTGAGCACATGGAGAAAAACCTGCTGCCTATCTTCCAGAACAAGGTTAAGCTGGTGTTCTCCGAGCTGAAAGAAAGTGATGCAGCGATATTAGGCGCCAGCGCACTAGCCTGGGAAATGAAAGATTAAACTTTCGGCCGGACATCCGGTATCATAAATAAAGCATTATGCAAGATCGCAGACATTTTCTGAAAGCAGCGGCACTAAGTGCCGCTGCTTTATCTTTAGATGGCATTACATCTAAACCGGCACACGCAGCGCCTTTTGTGAAAGGAACAAAGGCAAAACCCATTGTCGTATCTACCTGGGACTTTGGCCGTGCAGCCAATGAAGCGGCCTGGGATGTACTGAAAACCGGCGGCCGTGCCCTCGACGCAGTGGAAGCCGGCGTAAAAGTACCGGAAGCAGACCCTAACAATCATACCGTTGGTTACAGCGGATATCCCGACCGTGATGGCCGTGTTACCCTGGATGCCTGCATTATGGATGAACTGGGCAACTGTGGCTCTGTAGCCGCCCTGGAACACATTGTACACGCCATTTCCGTAGCACGTGCTGTGATGGAAAAAACACCTCACGTGATGCTCGTAGGCGATGGTGCTCTCCAGTTTGCACTGGCCAACGGATTTAAAAAAGAGAACCTGCTTACACCTGAATCAGAGAAGGCATGGCGTGAATGGCTGAAAAAGTCCGAATACAAGCCTATTATGAACATAGAGAACACTTCCTATGGTCCGGAGAAAGAATCGGCTTTTAACCCGCTAAAACTGCCGGGAAACGTATATAACCATGATACTATCGGTATGATCGCCATGGATGCCAACGGCAACCTCTCCGGCGCCTGCACCACCAGTGGTATGGCTTATAAACTGCATGGCCGCGTAGGCGACTCCCCTATCATAGGCGCCGGCCTGTACGTGGACAACGAAGTAGGTGCTGCCACCTCCACCGGCGTAGGTGAAGAAGTGATCCGCGTAGTTGGCAGCTTCCTCGTAGTAGAACTGATGCGCCAGGGATATTCTCCTGAAGCGGCATGCAAAGAGGCAGTAACTCGTATCGTAAAGAAGAATAAACAAAGAGCCCAGGGCTTACAGGTAGGTTTCCTTGCTATCAATAAAAAAGGTCAGCATGGCGCATATTGCCTGCAGAAAGGATTTAACTATGCTGTAAAGTCTGAAAAGGAAAATAACATCCTGATAGACGGCAAGCACTATTTCTGATAAAAAGAATGGACAAGAAGATCACGCTTGAAATCTGTGCTGCGTCCGTAGCTTCCTGCATTGCAGCTGAAGAAGGAGGCGCACAGCGAATAGAATTATGCGATAACCTGCTGGAAGGCGGCACCACTCCCAGCTACGCTACTATTGCAGTGGCGCGTGAAAAGGTGAATATCGACCTCTATCCTATCATTCGCCCCCGTGGTGGCGACTTTTTGTATGACGACATGGAATTTACCGTCATGCAGAAAGACATCAAACTGTGCAAAACACTGGGATGTAATGGTGTGGTGATCGGCCTGTTAACTGCAGATGGTAAAGTGGATGTAGCCCGTACAAAAGAGCTTGTGAAACTGGCCTGGCCAATGGGCGTTACCTTCCACCGCGCCTTCGACATGACGGAAGATCCGCTGCAGGCAATGGAAGATATCATCGAAACCGGCTGTGAACGTATCCTGACCTCCGGCCAAAGGAACACCGCTACCGAGGGTATCCCTTTACTGAAAACATTGGTAGAAAAAGCAGCAGGACGCATTGCCATTATGGTAGGTTCAGGCGTACGCGCCCACAACATTGCCGAACTGGTAAAAGAGACCGGCGCTGCCGAATTTCACACCACTGCCAAAGCTTATGAGGAAAGCGGTATGCAGTACCGTAACCCTAACGTGAGTATGGGCGGTATTCCAGGTGTACCTGAATATGGTATTTCCAAAACACAGGTAAGTGAGGTAAAGAAGATACTGGCGCAGGCAAAGGAAGCTGCAGGTATTTAAACCGTCAACAAACTTAATCATACTGAAAAGGGCGTCCGCTAATGCGAACGCCCTTTTTTCGGTTTAGATTTGCTGAATATTATCAGATCGGGTTCTGCCTGATAGCCTTATTGGCATTGATCTCATCCTGTGGGAACAGAAACTCCCAACGGATATCATCAACAGGCACTTCCATCGCTCCGGCTGTTAATGCAGTAGTATGATTAGCCCCTGTTCTGTTCAACGGCAGGTGCAGGCGTTTCAGGTCATAAAAACGGAAACCTTCACCCCACAGTTCGATACGGCGTTGTGTCAGAATTTCCTGCAGTAAGGCATCGCCGGTAGCAATGCTTTTTGTATACTGCGGATCACGGTTCACCGCCAGCGTATACAGCGCATCCGCTGCAGCTCCATCCTGTCCCAGATGTGCCATTGCTTCTGCTTCTATCAGGTACATTTCAGCGGCACGCATCAAAGGAACGTCGCCAATGCTGGAGGCAGTAGCTACCAGGAATTTTTTGTTGATGTATGGATATCTCGCGCCATTCGGAGGTACCGGTACGTCCTGCCCATCATTGCTCCACACCTGTTTGCGCACATCCGTATTCGTAATCTTACCGTATAATACAGAGTTGATCGCCTTAGGATTCGTCCTGATATTGCTAGAGTTGTAATTCGCAGACATAAAGGCGAAGAAAGAGTAGAAATAAGTGGTCTGCTCAGAGATCTGGTGGCTGCCCCACATCCACTCTTTATTGCTCACATCATTAAAACCCGTCTTGTAATCGGCATTGCTCATCAGCTCCACACCTGCTCTTGCTTCTGCTGCATAAGTTGCCGCAACTTCCCAATTCTGCATAGTCAGCGCGATACGTGCTTTAATACCCTTTGCTACGTTAATGCTGATATGTGATTTAGGCTTGTTATTGAAACCTGCCAGGTTTACGATAGCATCATCAATATCCTTCACCATCTGCGCATATACCTGCGCTACTGTTGCTCTTGGCTGGCCTGCGGTAGTACTTGTCAGCACCAGCGGCACACCATCCTGTGAGTTGTCGGTAGTGGCATCATAACGTTTGCCATACATCTGTACCAGGTTCCAGTAAGCCCATGCACGGTATGCCTGCGCCTGTCCTTTGATCACCTTCCTGTCGCCATCATCTCCCACTGCCTTGTCAATATTATCAATGATCATGTTGGCATTAGCGATGATCTTGTAATAGAACAGGTAAGTGAATTTCAGAAATGCAGCAGAAGCATTACGGTGTGTCACCCACTGATAGTTTGAGTTGAACCAGCCATTACCAGCCGCCGTCATTACCAGGTCGTCGCCCAGCATGTCATTGTTGATCATGATACTACCCTGACCACCCTGGTCCTGGTTATCATACTGAATGTACAATGCACGGTGTATACCATTGATGGCAGACCATGCATTGTCAACGGTTGTAAACACAGACTCTGACGGATAGGCATCAGTCGGATTGGTATCTAAATAGTCCTTACTGCAGGCACTAAAAATTAAAACAGGTACAGCTATGAGTGTATATAATAATTTCTTCGTCATCTTTTTTTCCATTTTAGAGTGTAACATTAATACCGAGGGTTACTACGCGGGCAGGTACGTATACGTTTGATGTAACACCAGTGAAAGACTGTGTTACGTTCATGCCCTTACGCGCTGTTTTCAGGAACAGGTTCTCTCCGCTCGCAAAAATGTTGGCACTTGCCAGGTGTAATAAAGAAGTATATGCTTTAGGCAGATTGTATCCCAGGCTCACCCTTCTCAGGTTCACAAAGGATGCATCCGTCAGCCAGCGGTCAGAGGTACCGGAAGCAAGGTTGGTCGGATTGGCGAAGTTCATTTTAGGAACGTTCGTTACATCTCCCGCTTTCTGCCAGCGTTGTAATGCGTCTTTATGTAACGCAGTGCCATACACGCCGCCCAGCATCAGGTTCTGATATGTCTGATCATATACTTTACCACCTATCTGGTAACTTACCAGGATGGACAATTCGAAGTTCTTGTAGTTAAACGTATTGGTGATACCTCCATATACATCAGGTATCGCACTGCCTGAATAATGGTAACGGGCATTGGATAACAATGTGGTTACCGTATCGCCGTTTTTGGTGATGCGGGTAGTGTTGTTCGCTGTCGGAGCAGTGTTCTGCGCCCGGTACAACGGAGCACCATCCGCTTCATCTGCGCCCATAAATTCTCTTACCCAGTAGTCGTACTGTGAGTGACCTACCATCAGTTTCTTGGTACCGCTGATGATCTCTTCTTTCGGCAGTTTCGTTACCTGGTTTTTATAAGTTGTTGCATTCAGGTTCACATTCCACTTGAAATCTTTGTTACGCACCACATCAACACCTACCTGGAATTCGAAGCCCTTGTTCCACATAGAACCCACGTTTGCATTCTGTTCCTTCAAACCGCTGGACAGTGGCAATGGAACGCGGAAGAGGAGGTTGTCTGACTGACGGTGGAAGTATTCAATGCTACCACTTACACGCTCATGTAAAAAGCTGAAGTCAACACCTACATCAAAAGACTTATTCTGTTCCCACACGAGGTTACTGGTGAGTGAGCTCTGTAACATACCCGGTTCGTCAGCATTTGCATAAGGCTCATACAATGCCTGCCATGCATAATAGATAGCATCAGAGGTTGCAGTCAGTAATGCATCATTACCTACAGAACCATAGGAAGAACGTACTTTCAACAGATCTATCCAACGGATATCTTTCATGAAATCCTCACTGTTGATCTTCCATGCACCTCCTATTGACCAGAAGTTACCCCAGCGCAGGTCTTTCGAGAAACGGCTTGTACCATCACGACGAAAGGATGCTGAAGCAAAATACTTTTCATTGTAGTTATAGTTTGCACGGGAAAAGTACCCCTCCGTGCGGTATTTATCGGTACGGGAAGTCAGGCTGTTGGTAGTGGTAAAATTACCCAGTTCAGAGTTGCCGTTATCGAGGATGATCTGCTGTCTTGAACCGTAGAAATAATTGTACGTCATGTCATAGTTCTCATGACCAGCCAGTACCTCTACATGATGTAAACCAAACGCATGACTGTAATTGAGCAACTGGTTGAAGGTAAAGCCTGTCCTCACACGGTTAGTACGGCTGGCACGGCCTGCAGGAGCGCCATCACCGATGCTGGTATTATCGAAAGTAGCTACTAGGTCGTTGGTAAGATCTGCACTGATGTTGGTCGTAAATTTGAAGTCACGCAGGAAAGATACCTCGCCAAATGTTCTTGCAGACAAGGTATTACGCTTAAAACTGTTGTCGTTCAGTTCGGTCTCCATGATCACGTGACGGCCCGCATTGGCGCCTGCAGGTCTTGCAGCCTGTCCGCCCTGTGAGCCATCACCGCGGTCATAGATCTGGTTGCCATACTGGTCTAATACAAAAGCACCGGTAGTGGCATCATGTACATGAATGGGATAAATAGGACCCATACCTCTCGTGAAGTTGAACGGGTTTATATAGGACGAGCTGTTATCAACAGTATTCCCCTGGTTAGATTTCACATAAGACCCATTCACGTTAATACCAGTCTTAAACCATTTCAGCGGCGTGGTATTCACGTTTACACGGCCAGTGATCCTTTCAAAATCTGATTTGATCACAAAACCTTTTTCCTTCACATATCCCAGGGAGATGAAATAATCACTCTTGTCTGATCCGCCATTGAAACTAATACCATAATCGCCACGGCTGCCTGTACGCTGAACAGCTTTTGTCCAGTCCAGGTCATCTTCATAAAGCAGTTTGGCGTTAGGATTTATAGTACCATCCGTACGTACGATGTCGTTGTCGGCAACATTAAACGGATTATAACCCAGGCGGGATTTGATATTGGCTGTAGCAGTCTGACTAGCCTGCTCCAGCGTTACCGTAGAGGATATTAAACTATTCCTGTAAGATTCCCACATCAGCGGATAATACTCATAAGCATTTACGCGGTCATATTCGGGAATAGCACGGGAAGTAACACCCTGCATGGCTTTGAATTGAATATGGTTACCATTGCGTTTACCTTTTTTGGTAGTGATGATCACTACGCCGTTGGCAGCGCGGGCACCATATAAGGCGGAAGAAGAAGCGTCTTTTAACAGGGACATACTCTCGATGTCGTCTGTATTGATGCTGGAAATATTACCGGTAAAAGGCACACCATCGACTACATACAGCGGCTCACTGGATGCGTTGATAGAACCCACACCACGGATGCGGATAGAAGGGCCTTCACCTGGCTGACCACTGCCGGCGTTTACCTGTATACCAGGAGCTGCGCCTTCCAGTGCGTTGAACACGTTTGTTACAGGGCGTGTCTGCAATGATTTTGCATCGATCTGTGCCAGGGAACCGGTAAAGGTCTTGCGGCTGGTAGTACCATAGGCAATTACCACCACTTCGTTCAGGCCCTTGGTATCTACCTGCATTACTACGTTGAGGGTGGAACGACCGTTAAGGGCTACTTCCTGGTCCAAATGGCCGATATAACTGAATACGAGTGTAGCAGTAGATGGCGCTTCGATCTCGAATTCGCCTTTCATATTGGTAACAGTGCCTTTATTGCCTTTTGCCACACGTACGCTTACACCTACCAGTGGCGTACCGGCAGCATCTGTTACACGGCCTTTGATATTGATATCTGCTATTACTTCACTTTTGGGCGCAATGCCTACCAGCCTGTCAGACATTACGCGGAATGTAAGTCCGGTGCTGCTTAATGCCTTGTCTAATACCTGTTCTACAGTCTTATCTGTTACAGATACCGTCACCTTCGTATCAGCAGCAATTACATCATTGCTGTACACAAAGCGATAGTCGCTTTGCTTCTCAATGATTTTAAGCAATTTAGCCAGCTTCACATCTTCCAGGTTAAGGGTGAACCTTTTCTGTGAGTATACACTGGCAGACACCTGCATACAGGTCACGAGCGTCAGCAAAAAGGCCAGTTTCATCAGTAGAATTGCTTTTAGGAGAGACTTTGGTTTAGGTAAAAGAAACAGATTAAGTCTGGTTTTTTCCATACTTTTAGATTGTTTAAGGTCAATAAAATGTCGGGCAGGTCTCATCGCCAAATGAAACACCTGTCCCTCGCTGATCTTGGTTGAGGGGGAATGTTGCCGCATTTCCCCTTACTTTTTGTTAGTTGTTAAAATTCAAATAGTTCAATAGTTAAAGTTCAAATAGTTCATAGTTACTTCATAAGTCTTGTCTTGTAAGGTCTGTTTATCGTTCAATGATGATTTTCTTCTTTTCAATGCGGTAGTGAAATGGAGACGTAAACCGGAGCGCTTCTAAAGTCTGGTCAACTGTTTCGTTAATAAAAGTCCCTGTAAAGCGGTAATCTTCCACTTGTTTGTCTGCAAAAATGATCTGTACATCGTACCATCTTTCCATCTTGAGCGCTATATCTGCAAAGCGCTCATTGTTAAACACAAGACAATTCTCCTTCCATGCTGTTTCTGCTACCAGACTGTCGTGCGGATTTACCGTCACTTCTTCCAGCCGGTATGATTCTTTGTCCGGACCCACTGTGGCAGGTACTGACACCATCTTTGGTTGTTGTTCTTCGTTAAATAAAACGATCTTTTGGTTGGGCGATAAAATCACCTTTTTTGGCACTTCGCCTTTTATTGTTACTTCTACTTTCCCCTGTATTAATGAGGTTTCTACAGTCTTGTCCTCTTCATAAGCCCTGACGTTAAAAGTTGTCCCTAATACTGTAATGTCCATCTTTTTTGTATGGATAATAAAAGGTCTTTGTTCGTCTTTAAATACATCAAAAAATGCTTCTCCTTCCAGCACCACCTGTCTGCTGTTGTCATTTCCGTAATCATAGGTCAGCTTACTGCTTACATTAAGGAAAACAACGGACCCGTCGGGCAATGTTACCATCGTACGGGAGCCATGGCGGGTAGATATTTCGCTTACGAGTTCTTTATTGTCGGGTGCTTTACGGTCGCGCAGGCTCCATAATCCAACCATTGCCACTACTATGAGTGAAGCCGCGGCCACCAGCGCTTTGATACCGTTCCTTCTCAGCCAGGACCTGCTTTCCGGCATTTCCGGTCCTGTAACCAGCCCACTTGCTGTTACCTGAAAATCTTGCGGGTACAGTTCCTGCATACGCTGCATATGCTTTTCCAGCGCGGTTTCCGTTTCCCCCGTTATGTCAGGTGTACTCAGTTCCAGCTCCTTGATCAGGGATGCCTGATAACTCAGTGCTGCATCCTCTTTCAACAAAGCCTCCAGCTCCCTTAGTTCATCTAATGTAGCCTCACCTGATATTTTTCTTCCCAGCAATATCCAGGTTCTGTCTTGACTCATAAACTTTTTATGGGCTTTACACTTAATAAGACAAAGGATTTAAAGACATCTACTAAGTCTTCTGAAAAAATATTTTGAACAAGGAAACATTAGCGTTTGGGCAGATACAAACGGAGGGATTCACTGATCTTCTTACAGGCAATGGCCATCTGTACATCGATCGTATTCACAGATATTTCCAGGATGCTGGCCACTTCTTTGTACTTCAATCCGTCTTCACGGATCAGTTTATAGATGATCTTACAGCGCGGAGGCAGGTTATTGACCGCTTCTGCCATTTTACGGGCCATTTCGCCCGAGATCATCAGCTGTTCAGGAGTATTGTCGGCGACAGTCAGTTCTACAGACAATTCGTCTATACTAAAATGCTGTAGCTGTTGTTTGTTCAGATAGTTAAGGGCGGTATTACGGGTAGATACATAGAGATATACTTTCAGGTTACCGACCTGTAAAAGCCGTTCTCTGTTCTTCCAGATGTTTACGAATACGTCTGAAGCTATTTCCTCTGCCTGTTCGTTGGATCTTACGATGGAAGTAGCAAACTGGCACAATGGCTTGTAAAAGAGCCTGAATAACTGCCTGTAAGCATTTTCGTCCCCTGTTGCAATCCTACCGGCGAGCATTTGTAAAGTGGCATGATCTGACTGCACTACGAACTTGGTTGATATTAGTAGATATGCGCGCTGCTATCTTTTATTAATACTAGTGGTTCTCTGCTGGTGGCGGATAAAGTTAAAATAAAAAATGCTTAATACTGAACACATGTTCAATATTAAGCATTTGAAATAATTTGAAATAAATTGATAGTGTCAGGTTATGATATTCCGATGCCTGTTACCCACACAGTCCAGTCTTTATCAAATTTATACCATTCACCTTTAGGGCCCTCCCATTTCCATTCCGGCACTTCAGACCAGGTGGCACCTTTGTCAGCGCTCCACATTAGTTTAGCTTCGCTTACTTTCAGCCAGTGGCCATCTTTATCGGTCCACATACCATCGTCCACAGCAACCCATTTCTTTCCGTTGGTGCTCCACCAGAGCTTTGCGTCTTTGTCTAACTTATACCAGTAGTTTTTTTTGTCTTTCACACCATTCCAGATACCATCTTTGGCTTTCGACCACTCTTCCTGGGCATATTTGTGGTATATGGGGCCGGGGCTTGCTGCATTTACATTCACATGAGCAGCAACGATGAAACAGATGCAAAGCATCGACAGAAATGTCTTTTTCATAAACATGTAAATTTTAAAAATTGATTGACCGGTACGTGACAACAGGGCTGCTTGTAGCGCTCCCGGCTGAAAATTTGAGGTTTTTCTGCGGTCATGCCCTTATAACCGCTTTATTTTTTGCAAGTTTCCGATGTTTGTCTCTGGTAATTAACACGTTTGCATCACTGATGGTTTTATCTCATTTATATATAGTATGTTAAGGGTATTCTGTACATTTATCGAATTCTACGAATATAACTTAAACAAAACCCCAACTTTCTATGTGGATAGAGAGATTTTTTTTAATTTTCCGTCTCGTTTTTAAACCGCATCTAATCCAAAACATAGATCATGACGCTTAATCATCAGGAAATTGAACTGATCGACAGTTTCGAACAAATAGCCGTGGATATACATCCTACGGCTAAGGACGGTTCCAAAGCAGTTGCGCAGGAAATAGCAGCACTGATTAAACAAAGGCAGGGTACCAATAAACCAGTAGTACTGGGCCTTGCAACCGGTTCAACTCCCAAATACCTGTATGCAGAACTGGTAAGACTGCATAAAGAAGAAGGGCTTAGCTTTAAAAATGTGATCACATTCAACCTGGATGAATATTATCCGATTGAAGCAGATGCACTTCAGAGCTACAACAGGTTCATGAAAGAGCAGCTTTTCAATCACATTGATATTCCTGCAGAGAATTGTCATGTTCCGGACGGCACTTTGCCTAAGGAAAAAGTGAAAGAATATGCAGCTCAATACGAGCGCCGCATAGAAGCAGCCGGTGGTATTGATCTTCAGATCCTGGGTATCGGTACAAACGGACATATCGGTTTCAACGAGCCCGGTTCAACCCTGACCTCTCACACCCGCCTCGTTACCCTGGACAATGCTACCAGACAGGCTAACGCATACGAGTTTGCCAATATGAGCCAGGTGCCCCGTCTGGCCATCACCATGGGTCTGAGCACCATTTTCAAAGCTAAACGCATTATACTGCTGGCCTGGGGTACGCACAAAGCCAAGATCGTACGCAGGTCTGTAGAAGGCCACAGCTCCGATCAGGTACCTGCATCCTTACTGCAACAGCACCCTGACTGTAAATTTGTGATCGACGAACAGGCCGCTGAAGAGCTGACCCGTTTCAAAGAGCCATGGCTGACCGGCGACTGCGAATGGACGCCAAAACTCCGTCGTAAAGCTGTTACCAACCTGGCCGTAAAGCTGAACAAGCCGATCCTGATGCTCACAGACAGAGACTACAACGAAAACGGTCTGAATGACCTGATCGTACAGTATGGTTCTGCCTATGAACTGAACATCGAAGAGTTCAACGGTATCCGCGACACCATCACCGGCTGGCCGGGTGGTAAACCAGGTGCACAGCTGCCAAGCCATCCTGAACGTTCAGAGCCTCAGCATAAACGTGTACTGATCTTCTCCCCTCACCCTGACGATGATATCATCTCCATGGGAGGTACCTTCATCCGTCTGCACGAACAGGGACATGATGTACATGTTGCTTACCAGACTTCCGGTAACATCGCTGTAACAGACGAATTCGTACTGCGTTTCATCGACTTCGCCGTAGGTTTCGAAGGTATGTTCGACATAGACCGCAGCAAGAGCTCCCAGATCCTGGAAGATGCGAAAGCATTCCTCCGCGTGAAGAAGCCAAGCCAGAAAGATACTCCTGAGATCCGCGCTATCAAAGGCCTGATCCGTCGTGGTGAAGCGAAAGCTACCTGCCGCTACGTAGGTATCCCTGAAACAAATATTCACTATCAGAACCTGCCTTTCTATGAAACAGGTACGATAGAGAAGAAACCAATGGGTGAAGAAGATATCCAGATGACTGTTGACCTGATCCGTCAGCTGAAACCGCAGCAGATCTATTGCGCAGGCGACCTCGCTGACCCGCATGGTACACACAAGGTATGTCTGGACATCATCTTTGCAGCACTGGAAAGACTGAAACACGAAGACTTCATGAAAGACTGCTGGGTGTGGCTGTATAAAGGTGCATGGCAGGAATGGAACATCCATGAGATCGAAATGGCTGTACCAATGAGCCCTGACCAGGTATTGCAGAAACGCCTTGGTATCTTCATCCACCAGAGCCAGAAAGACGTAGTGCCTTTCCAGGGTACTGACCTCCGTGAGTTCTGGGAAAGAGCAGAAGACCGTAACGCCAACACCGCTAACCTGTACGACCAGTTAGGTTTGCAGAAATATGCGGCTATGGAGGCTTTCGTTAGATATCACTTCATGTAATAGCCAGCTTTAAAAATACATTACGGCCCCCGTTCAGCAAATGGACGGGGGCTTTTTAATTTGTTCGGCCCGGGGTGTGATATTGTTATTTGTTCCCGGGGTTGCCTCCCCGTGATACAAGACGGCACCTGCGGAGCCGATTGGCGCGAATGATTTTGTTGTGTTCCCTTGGGTTGTACCTCACGCTGTAAACACGCAGTCGGTCTGAAGCCTGGCTGATCTACGATCTTTCTCTATACAGGTTTTCAACCTGATTCTTTTTTTCTGTAGCTTTAGAACATGACACTTGCTACAGCTATATCGATTGCAGTTGAAGCCCATGCAGGCCAGCTGGATAAATACGGAGCTCCGTATCTTAAACATGTAATGCGTGTAATGGAACTGGGTAAAACAGAAGACGAGAAGATCGTCGGTGTGTTGCATGACGTAGTGGAAGATAGCTCATGGACCTTTGAACAGCTGGTTGATAAAGGCCTTGCGCCGCATCAGCTGGAAGCGCTGCGTTGTGTGACGAAAGTGTCTGAAGATGAAGACTACGATCATTTCATTAACCGTATCATCACTAACCGGCTTGCATGTGCAGTGAAGATCAACGACCTGACGGATAATATGGATATCAGGCGTATTCCTGAAATATCAGAAAAGGATGTTCCCCGCTTAAATAAATACATCAGGGCTTACAATAAAATTGCCGCTATCATCTCGGGTAAGTAAATAATCGCTACATTTAAGCAGTACAAAATTTGACCAGTATCTATTCAGGTGAGTATGCTGTTGCTAAACCTATCATGTTAATTCACATGTCATACATTTCTAAAAATTACTAAACGTTATGAACCTGGTTCCTGCCGGCAAGGCTGCGACCTATTTAGCCTTATTGCGCGCTATTGAATCGAACCGTCCAGAAAGTAAGCGCTTAATTTATGATCCGTTTGCAAAACTTTTTCTGCCCTCTTCCCTGAGACTGGTTGAAAAACTGTCCCGTATATCCTTCCTGAACAGATTTATTGCCTGGTTTATAGACAGGAACTGGAGAGGAGCGCTCACCTGTTGTTCCGCCAGAACAAGGCTGGTAGATGTGATGCTGGAGAACACTATTCACGATGAAGGCATCAACCAGGTGATTATATTCGGCGCCGGCTATGACTCAAGAGCCCTGCGATTGAAACTGAAGAAACGTATACAGTTTGTCGAGATAGACCATGCCGGCTTTCAGGCTCAAAAGAGAGATATTCTGGAACATAACCGGCGTATGAATGGCGGGGAAGCTGTGATCAATTATGTGCCGGTTGACTTCAACACCCAGGAGCTGGATCATGTAATTCCCCAGATCTTTCAACAGGGTCACTATAAGACCATGTTCATCTGGGAAGGCGTGACTAAGAACCTGACAGCCCCCGTAGCTCCCGCCATGGTGTTTGACTACTTCAAACGTTTCCGCCCCGGCACTATTATCGTTTTCGCCTATATTGACAAGGAGATGCTTGACAAGCCCGAAAAATTTACCGGCGCTACAAGCATTACAAGGCTATTACGCCGCAATAACGAATTCTGGAACTTCGGTATCCATCCTGCCAACATAAAGGAATTTCTGGCCTCCTACAACATGGAACTGATGCATGATCTGGACACTCCCTCCTTCCGCCGCATGTATTATGGCGATGAAGCCGTTCACATGAAAGGTTATGAATTTTACCGTGTAGCCATGGCACGGGTAACAGTTCCATAAGCAAGCCCGCTCCCATCACTTTTGATCCAGTGCCGGAAACCGGCGCGGTGAAGGCCATTGCCTGCTTGAACCGGTTTTGGTACCGTAGACGTCCCGTGTCTTTCCCAATGGTAACGCATATCTAAACCATCATTGACCTACATATAACCCATATATAACCCATATCTTTATAGATATGGCTTATATATGGGTTATATATGGGTTATATCCGGAACTAAGCCGTAGTAGCGGCCTTACAAGGAATATTTGAAAAGCTATAAATGTAGTGTACTTTTTATCAGATTGTTTTACAGTAAAAGAAGATTACATATCATGCATATACACATTTTTCAGCATGTCTCGTTTGAGGGTCCGGGGTGTATTTCGGACTGGGCCAATACTCATCATCACAGGGTTACTTTTACCCGGTGGTATGAACATCCTGAACAGCCGGATATGACGGAGGTTGATCTTCTGGTCGTTATGGGCGGCCCAATGAGCGTCCATGATGAGGCGGCGCATCCCTGGCTGAAGACAGAAAAGCAATGCATACTTCAGGCCATCCAGGCCGGCAAAAAGGTACTCGGCATTTGTCTGGGGGCACAACTTATTGCCACTACACTGGGGGCTAATGTATATCCCAACACACAGCCGGAGATCGGCTGGTTCCCCGTGGTATACTCCACCGCCCTGTTGCCTCCTGCCCTGGCGGTAGAACTGCCGGAGGCCCAGACGGTTTTTCACTGGCATGGAGACACCTTCGACCTGCCGGCAGATGCGGTATGTTTTGCATCCACACCGGTTACCCGCAACCAGGCCTTCCTGATCGGACACAATGTAATGGGACTGCAATACCATTTTGAGGTAACCCCCGAGTCGCTCAGCGAGATGTTGTTACACGGCATGGACGAACTCATTCCGGCAGCCTATGTGCAGGATGCAGATACGATTAAACGCGAACAGCGATATATAGAGGGCAGTAACATAACGATGTACCGCTTATTAGACTTCCTGACTGGCAATTACGGATGATCATTCGTAATTTTAGCATATATGGAAACATACGATATACTGATAGTAGGGGCCGGTCCTATTGGCATTGCATGTGGACTGGCCGCACAAAAGGCTGGATTAAGTTACATTATTGCGGAAAAAGGATGTCTTACCAATTCCCTGTACAATTATCCGCTATACATGACCTTCTTTTCCACTTCGGAAAAGCTGGAGATCGGCGGTATTCCCTTCGTTTCGATCAGCGCTAAACCGATGCGTCCTGAGGCCCTGGAATACTACCGCAGGGTCACTATCTCCAATCACCTCAACGTACGCTTATTTGAGCCCGTAACAGACATTAAACGCACGGAGAATATATATCAGGTCACAACCGATAAGGCGAGCTATAATGCCCGGCATATCATCATTGCTACAGGTTTTTATGATATTCCAAACATGCTGCACATACCGGGAGAACATCTGGCGAAGGTAAATCACTACTATAAAGACCCTCATTTCTATGCGGCACAGAAGGTAGTGGTGATCGGCGCCAACAATTCGTCTGTAGATGCAGCGCTGGAAACTTACCGTAAGGGAGCTGACGTTACAATGGTGATAAGGGAGGATGGGATCGGAAAACGGGTCAAATACTGGGTAAAACCGGATATTGAGAACCGTATAAAGGAAGGCAGTATAAAGGCTTATTTCCATTCCCATGTAAAAGCCGTCAGGGAGAACGAAGTGGACATACTGACACCTGATGGTATGATCACTATAGAGAATGATTTTGTGCTGGCGCTGACAGGCTATCAGCCCAATTTCAACTTCCTGGAAAAGGTGGGTGTGACCCTCAGCCGCGATGCTAAGCGATATCCGACTTATAATCCGGATACCATGGAGACCAATATGCCCGGCTTATACCTGGCAGGGGTGGTATGCGGTGGTATGGACACACATGTCTGGTTCATTGAAAACTCCAGAGATCATGCTGATAAAATCATTGCACATATATCGGGCAGGTTGCGCGAATAATGCGGGAGCTGTATCCAATGTGATGCAGCCTTTTTGTTCCGTTACCTGATGGGCCGATAGTCGTTTAAGTGGGTTTTAGCGCCCTGGCTCTTTTGATACATCCGAATAAACACGCAGCCCGCCGGCTGGTGCGGCGGGCTGACGGAAGCGAGAGAATGTGTCCTGCGCTTCTTCAATATGTTCCTGCTGAATAATCAGACGATGTTCACTTCTCTTTCCAGTTCCACGCCGAACCTCTCGTGGACACTGTCCAGTACCCGCTGCGACAAACGATAAATCTCATCGCCGGTGGCATTGCCATAGTTCACCAGTACCAGGGCCTGACGGGCGTGTACACCTGCATCTCCTTCCCTGAAACCTTTCCAGCCACACTGTTCTATCATCCAGCCTGCTGCCAGCTTATAGCCCCCGTCTGCTGCCGGATAGGCCACGATATGCGGAAATGCTTCTTTTAGTTGAGCGTACTTTTCTGCAGTGACTGTCGGGTTCTTGAAAAAGCTGCCGGCATTGCCTATTTCCGCCGGATTAGGCAGCTTGGAGCTGCGGATATTGATCACAGCCTGACTGATGGCCTGTATGCTCAATTCCTGTACACCCATGTGTTTCAGCTCTTCTTCTATAGCGCCATAGCTGGTATTGAATTTTGGATGTTTGGATAAGCGGTAGGTCACAGAAAGAATAGCAAACTGCCCTTTGTACTTACGCTTAAAAACACTTTCACGGTATCCGAACTGACAATCCGCATTATTGAAAACAACGGTGGCATGGTCCTTCAGGTGGTAAGCCTCCAACTCATGAAAACAGTCCTTTATTTCCACACCGTATGCGCCGATATTCTGCATGGGACTCGCGCCTACGTTGCCTGGTATGAGCGACAGGTTTTCCAGTCCCGCACGGTTATTTTTGATACAGTCCATCACGAAGTAATGCCAGTTCTCCCCTGCTCCCGCTTTCACATATACGTACTGGTCATCTTCACCTACTACCTCAATGCCTCTTATTTCATTCTTCAGGAGTAAGCCTTCAAAAAAATTACGGACGAAGAGTATATTACTGCCACCTCCCAATATCATATGGGGCAGCTCCGGTAAAGGCGGATTTTCAAGCAGTTGCTTCAACTCATCAGTGGACCTGAAAGTGGCGAAGAAACGTGCCTGGCCAGCAATGCCAAACGAATTATAAGACCTGAGCGAAACATTTTCGGATATGCGCATATGATCGTAAATTTAGTATAAAGCTGCACTGCAGCGTTCAACAACTGACAAATATAATAAAACCATGCCTCAAACTGCTGTTGTAATAGGCGCTACCGGGCTCACAGGTACTACTCTCGTCACTTTGCTGCTGCACGACCCGCACTTCAGTAAAGTGAAGGTACTGCTACGCAGTCCTTCCTTCAAACAGCGTCCGGGCCTGGAAGTCGTACTGGTGGACTTTAACGATGAGGAGGGCCTTTCTGAAGCATTACAGGGCGATGTACTCTTTTGCTGCATCGGCACCACCATCCGTCAGGCAGGTTCTAAAGAGCGGTTCCGGCAGGTGGATTTCGAAATACCCGTGCGCTGCGCCACACTGGCCCGCAGGCATGGTATGCAGCAGTTCCAGCTGATATCTGCCATCGGTGCTAATCCCCATGCCCGCAACTTTTATCTGCGTACAAAAGGTGAAGTGGAACACGCTGTAGAAAAACTGGGATTCCCCTCCCTGCATATTTTCCGTCCTTCCATATTGCTGGGTGTACGCAAGATATTCCGGTTGAAGGAATGGCTGGGAATAGTACTCGCGATGGTATTCTATTTCCTGTGGCAGGGACGATGGCGCAAATACCGCCCTGTGAAAGCTGCAAATGTTGCCTGTGCTATGCTCAACGTGGCCAAGAAAGCGCCAGACGGTACGCATGTGTATGAATATGATGCTATTAGGGAATTGGCTGGCCGGGGAAGATAAAAGTCATATACAATCCACAAGCTGTAAAATAACATTGCCAGCGAGTTGACGACCTGAGAGAACAAAGGTCATGCGTAATCAGTACAAAGATAATTTGATAACGAACTGAGGACCTGGCAATATGAACATCACGTACAATCCACATCCGGTACGATGATCACCGAACGGAACTGCTTCTCAGCCAGTAGTTTGATGAAATGTTCCTGTAACAGCCGTTTAGTATTGGCGATGACTTTTGTATCGCGGGGTAACTTGATCAGCATTTCCTGCAGGTAGTTATTACGTACACGGCCTACCAGGGGTACTGCAGGTCCCACCAGTCTTGGCCCGATATGCGGCCGCAACCAGTTGCCTAACACCTGTGCTGCCTGTTCTACCGTTTGCTGATTCTTATGCTTGAGAGTAATTTTCAACAGCCTGTAAAAAGGTGGATAACCAAAACGCTCCCGCTCTGCTATTTCAGCGGCATACATTGCTTTATAGTCATGGGTGGTAACATAATGTAATATCGGATGCCGTGTATTGCTGGCCTGTATGATCACTTTTCCCTTTCCATGTTTTCTACCTGCACGGCCACTCACCTGTTCCATCAGCTGAAAAGCCCGCTCATTCACACGGAAGTCCGGGAAGCTCAGTAAACTATCCGCACTCAATATACCTACCAGGTTCACATTCTCAAAGTCGAGGCCTTTTACCACCATCTGTGTGCCTACCAGGATATCTATGCCCTTTTGTTCCAGCAGCTGGATCATCTTATTGTGACTATCCTTGTTACGCACCGCATCCATATCCATACGGGCTATACGGGCCTTCGGGAACAACTGCAACAGGTCGTCTTCTATCTTTTCGGTACCAAAGCTCTTGGGAATAAGTGTCTGGCTGCCGCAGGCCGCGCAGGTCTGCGGATAAGGATAACGGGTACCGCAATAGTGACAATGCAGTTTATCCTGGTGACGGTGATAGGTCAGCGAAACATCACAGTTTTTGCAATTAGGTATCCAGCCGCAGGTAGTACACATCAGGAAAGGTGCATACCCACGCCTGTTCTGGAAAAGGATCACCTGTTTCTCTGCCGCCATACTGTTATTGATAGCAGCATTGAGCTGTGGCGTAAAGTTCTCCTGCATATTCTTTTCTGCACGTTCCTTCTTTACGTCCACGATTTCTATTTCCGGCATTTCCAGTCCGCCGAAACGCTCCATCAGTTCTACCAGTCCATATTTCCCCTGCTGTGCATTGAAGTAGGATTCCAGAGAAGGCGTAGCAGAGCCCAGCAACACTTTTGCGCCGAACAATCCGGCGTAATAGATAGCTGCATCCCTGGCGTGATAACGGGGGGCAGGGTCCTGTTGTTTGTACGAGGTATCGTGTTCCTCATCCAGGATGATCATGCCGAGGTCGCGGAAAGGCAGTAGTAAGCTGGAACGTGCGCCCAGCAATATCTGCAGTTCGCCGGTCTTTACCTTGTTCCAGATCTCTACCCTTTCGTTATTATTAAAACGGGAGTGATAGATCCCGATCTTCTTTCCAAAGTGTTTCTGCAGGCGGCGCACGATCTGTGCGGTCAGCGCTATTTCGGGCAGGAGATATAATACCTGTTTACCGCTGGCCACATACTCTTCGATCAGTTTTATGTACAACTGTGTTTTACCACTGGAAGTAACGCCGTGCAGCAATGTAACCGGTCTTGCAGCAAAGCTGTTACGCACTTCTGCCAGGGCTTTCTCCTGCGCAGGGCTAAGCTCAAAGTCAATCTGTATCTCTGCCTTGCCATTACCCGGCACACGGTCTACCACCCGCTGTTCTATCCACACCACGTTCTTGTCTACCAGTCCTTTCAGCTGTGCGGAGGTAGCGCCTGATTTTTTCAGCAGTTCACTCTGCAGTACGCTGCCCTGTGTTTTTACCAGGTGCAGGTAAGCCAGCAGTAGCTCCATCTGTTTGGGCGCGCGGGACAGTTCATTGAACAGCGGTGCTAATTGTTCTTCGTCTTCATATTGTGGGTGGAGCTGCACATAATTCTCCTTCTTCTCCTTGTATACTTCTTTCAGCTCCTCATATACCAGCAGTACCTTCTTCTCAATCAGCTTTTTGATCGTAGAGTATACGTCTGACTTGTCGAGTATGAGTTGTACTTCTTCAATTCTCAGCTCTTTTCGTATATGCAGGGCTTCTGCCACCAGGTATTCGTCATCATCCAGGTCGGAGAAATCATCGCCGTAGGCATCGTTGAAGAGCAGCAGTGTTTCGCTGGAGAGTTTCAGGTGAGCAGGTAAGGCAGCATTCAGCACTTCCCCTTCGCTGCACATGTAGTAAGATGACAACCATTGCCAGAATGACAGCTGTGTAGGATATACCACCGGATCTTTATCCAGCATATCCAGTAATGGTTTGGTTTTATAGTCGGCGGGGGCCTGTTCGTGAATAGCCTTTACGATGCCTGCATATTTCTTCTGTTTGCCCAGTTGTACGGCCACACGGCTGCCCACCTTCAGGGTTTCCTCCATGTGGGGAGGCACCGTGTAGGTGTAATTTTTGGGCAGAGCCAATGGCAGTATGACGTCAGCAAACTTCATTTGTAAATGTTATACACTAGCTTTCAATTCCCGTTCCATAATGTCAAACACCTGTTGTTTCAGGGTGGGCAGGTCTTCCATTTTCAGTCCGTTGACAGGTACGGGAGGCAGGTATACCACTCTGCAGCGGCCGGGATTCAGGTTGAACCCTTTAGCATGGAGGCGGTCTCCGTTATCGAGATACAGGACAGGCTGAATGGGCGTCTGCGTTTCAATGGCTATACGGAAAGCGCCATTATGGAATGGCTGCAATGGTTCATCGGTATGATTGGTAGTTCCTTCGGGAAAGATGAGGATAGAGATACCTTCCTTAATGGCGGCAATCATCTCTCTTACACTGCGGGAACGGGCTTTGGCATCCTTCCGGTCTACCAGTACAACAGACTGTTTATAGATAAACCCGAAAAACGGGATCTTCTTCATTTCTATCTTACCGAGCGGACGGAAAGGCAGGCGCATCACCTGTACGGCCAGTGCAGCGTCGAGATAGGAACGATGGTTCACCACGTACACGTAAGGTGTTTTATCCTTCCTGTCGCATTTATAAATTCTTTTCACTCTTATGCCAACTGCAGGAAACCATGTATGAGACCAGAAGCGCAGGAAATAGAAGACGAAGTTCCCTCCTTTTACCTTTCCAAAGAAAGAGGCCACAAAGATGGGCGGAAGGATAAGGAACATGATAGCGAGAAAAACAATTGCAGCATATATGATATACACTACATGTAACGGCTTGAGCAATAACTTCATAATAAATGCCAGTCTCTTTATTAGTCGGATCGAAGCCGGCAAATTACTGCTTACTGACCGAAATACCTAATTACAGCTACAAGTCCAGTCCTTGTCAAGATCAATGCAGGTAACGACGCTGGTGGTATCTTCACATGGTGCGAAGACCACCCTGAGGTGCTGTCCTTCTTCCGAATAGCCCTCAAGTGCATAGGTCGGGCAAGGTTCGTCGTGGGGATTGGATTTTTCCGTATTTACGCGTCCCGTTTCCAGGATTTCGACCACTTCCTCTTCGGTTACATGGCGGCAGGCCATCCGGCACCTGGCGTGGCGGGTATATCTGAGAGGGGCATGCCGGTCGAGAATGGCCGGGTCGCTGCCCCTGGTATTGGAATTTTTTTGGTTTGCTCTTGTGACATTTGTGCTACCAGGAGCAGACACACGCGGATGCCGCTGTGGTCCTTTCCACCATTGTTGCTGCCAGGCCAGCCACAACAATAACCCTAATAACAACATAGGTACATACTTGCCCTTAGATTTCATGGTTACGCTCTGTTACGGAATATTTCAGCATTTGCTCTGCCGGGCGGCAATCTATACAATTTTGGCAATATAATCAGTATAAAAAAAAGGTGCTACCTTTGCACTCCTTATGACAACAGGTAAAAAAGTAGCATTTCACACCCTCGGCTGTAAGCTGAACTTTTCAGAAACCTCCTCCCTGAGCAGGCTGCTGGAACAGGATGGATTTGTGAAGACGGATTTTGAAGAACAGGCCGATGTTTATGTGATCAATACCTGCTCTGTTACAGACAATGCGGACAAGGAGTGCCGGCACCTGGTACGCCGTATCCAGCGCAGGGCCCCTGAAAGCATGATCGTGATCACCGGCTGCTATGCACAGCTGAAACCGAAGGAGATCGCTGAAATTGAAGGAGTTGACCTGGTATTGGGGGCGGCAGAGAAGTTCAATATTGTGGACCATCTGAAAACGCTCACTAAAGGCGATAGCGCAAAGATCTGCTCCTGCGATATCGAAGATGTAAACACTTTCCATGCCTCTTACTCACTGAACGACCGTACCCGTACCTTCCTGAAGGTGCAGGATGGCTGTGATTATACCTGCTCTTTCTGTACCATTCCCATGGCACGTGGTAAAAGCCGTAGCGACAGTGTAGCCAGCGTGGTGCAGCATGCCCATTCCCTGGCAGCCACCGGCGTGAAAGAGATTGTGCTGACCGGTATCAACCTGGGAGACTTTGGCAAGGGCCTGGAAGGCGGTAAAAAAAGGGAAGAAACCTTCTTTGAGCTGATACAGGAACTGGACAAAGTGGAAGGCATAGAACGTTACCGCATCTCCTCCATAGAGCCTAACCTGTTGAGCAATGAGATCATCGAATTTGTGGCTAACAGCAAGAAGTTCATGCCTCATTTCCATATTCCCCTGCAAAGCGGCAGTAATGAAATACTGGGCCTGATGCGTCGCCGTTACCGCCGGGAACTGTATGCAGAGAAGGTTGCCCTGATCAAACAGTTTATGCCGCATTGCGCCATTGGTGTAGATGTAATAGTAGGCTTCCCGGCAGAATCTGATGCACACTTCCAGGAAACGTACGATTTTCTGCATTCACTGGACGTGAGCTACCTGCATGTATTCACCTATTCTGAACGTGCCAATACCGCTGCGCTTGATATTACCCCGGTAGTACCTGTGAACATAAGGAATGAGCGCAATAAGATGCTGCGTAACCTGAGCCATAAAAAACAACAGTATTTCAATGAACAGCATGTAGGTGAAACGAGGAAGGTGTTGTTTGAAAAACATGGCAAGGATGGTATGATGGAAGGATACACTGATAACTATATCAAAGTGACCACACCTTATCGTCAGGAATGGACAAATCAGCTCATAGAATGGGAATTGAAATAGTGTGACGAAGTACTGCTTATAATTTTTCAATCGTCTGAAACTATTTACAGCAAAGCATTTGATAGCAATATAAGTTTAGAAGCACTTACTTTTTTCAAAATCTTCTCAAAAAAATTTGGCAGAATAAAAATAGTTTATACCTTTGCAATCCCATCAGACGAAAGGCCTGACGGTAACGAAGAAAAAAAGAGGGAGTTTAGCTCAGCTGGTTCAGAGCATCTGCCTTACAAGCAGAGGGTCGATGGTTCGAATCCGTCAACTCCCACTCTTAAGTTTTTTCACTGATTTTTTTCTTCAAGGGAGTTTAGCTCAGCTGGTTCAGAGCATCTGCCTTACAAGCAGAGGGTCGATGGTTCGAATCCGTCAACTCCCACGTATTAAAGGTCCATCTTAGATGGGCCTTTTTTTATGCCCCGGGGTTGCACCCCGGGCTACAAACACATCGGCTCCTAACGGAGCCTATTGACACGAATGATCTAATTATACAGCTACACAACTTGCACCTGCGCTACAAACACATCGTCCCCTAACGGAGCCTAATGGCTCGAATGATTTAATTTGATCCGAAAGATATTGCCAAAAGAATAAGCCACAGACACCAATGATCTGTGGCTTATTTTTCATTTATGGCTACAAGATGTCTTATTGCGTAACTGCGCTGGCAGCATGCGCCTGTATTAAACTGGCAACATAACCGGCACTTGTTTCTATCGCATTGTACGTATTTATTTCATCGGCCAGCCTTGTGATGTGCTCTTTGTAACTGCTGTCGGCAAGTACTTTATCCACCGCATCTTTCACCTGCGCTGCTGTAGGCGTATCCGTAGCCAGGTTAAGCCCCAGTTTAAAGTAACCTATGCGGGCACATATTTCACTCTTTCCTTCATGTATACCCGCAGCTACCATCGGTAACTTATGTTTGATGCTCAACAGTGTACCGCCATAGCCTCCATTTGTTACATAAACGCTGGCATAAGGCATGATCTCATCAAATGGAATATAATCCTCCACGATGATGTTATCGTACGGATATTGCGCCCGTAATGCGGCTGTCTGGTTATTGGCGGTTGCCGTCACTACCAGCACGTCAGAACCTTTAAACGCTTCCAGCGTCGGAATGATCAGTTTATTGATATCTTTCTCTACGGTACCCTGTGTCAATAGCACTACCTTCTTATATTCTTTCAGGCGCTCATCAAACCATGGCGTTTGTTTCTTCTCCACATAAGCCATCAATGCACCTATAAAACGGATGTTCTTTCCTATATCACTGCGTTCATATTCGAAAGAGGGCGTTCCTATCTGCAGATACAAACTGGACTGACGTATCAGCACATCACAAAGGAAGCCCCTTTTGTGAGCAATGTCATACCTGCTCAGAATGTCATCCAGGACATCTGTTGACTTTTTGAACACGACTGTATCCATCAGCTGGTGTAATTCCGCATATTTTGCTTTTTCAGCTTCATTGGTAGCAGGAGGTAAAGCCAAACCATAAGGTCCGAGATCAACGGAATACTCTGCGAGCGGAACGATGCCGATTGCCAGTACCGGAATGTTCATCCTGGCTCTGACAAATGGGATGCCGGTAAACACAGAATCCGCCACCATGATATCAAACCGAAAAGACTGATAAATAGCTTTTATGTCTTCGTAGTACTCTGGCCCTCTTTTAGCGAAGATCTCTATCATGTCAAAGTCCAGTTTCGCTGCAGGATCTTCGATCAGTGCCCTTTGGGGAAATACAGTTCCCAGATTATCCTGGTTTATGTCCTGTGCTTTTACAAAAGGATAATGCTGAATACCCAGTTTGTCCAGCTTCTTTGTAAAGAGAGGGGAAGCATACCACCGTACATCGCAGCCCGATGCCTGTAAATGTTTTGCCAGTCCGGTCAGTGGGTTGAAATGCCCGTCGGCAGGCACTGTTGCGAAAAGGATCTTTTTACCTTTCAATTGTTCGTTGTGGTTTTTCATTGCTGAAATGTCATTTAATTGTTGCTGATTATCGAGACCTGTGATCACATAGACTTCACAGTTGTGTCTTGTTCCAATGTCCTGTTTTGAGGAAAAAGGTTACATGGTCAAAGGTATTGCCGCTCCTGTGAACCGCTTATCCCCGAATCCGGTTAAAGAGCATCCCCTAATTCAGGGCAGATCCACTGCCAAAGCCCTGATCCCAGCGCTGCTATATCCGTGGGAACATTCACACAATGTTTTGTTTAATGTGATGACGCTGAAAAGATTTGTCAGCCCATATCGGTTATTTGGAAGAAAGAAATACCGGACGACGCCATGTATTGGCGGCCGTTCAACCGGGAATTTTATTAATCTGTAGTAGGGCATTCAGGAGTGGTGGCCTACAGGTATGGTAAGACAGATGGGCGCACTGCATGCGGCCCATCCATCATGGATCATAATGTTATTTATAGATTCTTACGACGGCTGGTATGTGAAGAGTATATCCCGATAGAAAACAAGTTCATTCACCTTGAAAGGATGCCCTAAACTATTTCTTTCCTTTGAGGATGCGTTTCACTGCTTTACCCAGTTTATTCAGATTAGCCAGCTGTTCCTGGATAGGCGCGAGTGTAAGGTCTTCAGGCTGCACACCTGCTTCTATGTAATCTATCTCTCTTTGCTCCGGATAGATCAGCACAATATTATTGGCAGGAAAATGTTTGCTTAAACGTCCCGGCATGCCATCCAGATAGGGATGATGAGAAAGTGTTCCTTTACGGGCAGCCACCACCATGAGAAGATCATTTTTCGTGATATCCTTTTCGAGCTTCAACAACTCTTCGATGTTGTTGAACTGCCTGAAGGTGATCTCTATATTCAGTTTAAACTGCTGGAGATAGGCTTCTACGGCTGATTGTGTTTTAGTACAGCAACACAGCAGCAACCTTGCGCCTATCTGTTTGCTGAGCAGGAAGATCTTTTGTATATAATGAAGGAACCCGATTTCGTATTCCGCATTCTTAGGCATGACCAGCACCAGTTTACGGGTAGCGTTCAGCGGGTAGTGGAAATCGCATACATAGACGTTCTCCCATACACTCTGCAACACGTTGTCGAGCGTAGTACCAAAGATGGAGCCAAAGAGACGCTCTGTTGTAGTGGTTTTATCCGGCCAGCCGAGTACCACATCTGTTATCAGCAGTTCTTTTGCTGCGCGAGCAATACCATCAGAAACGTTCAGGTCAATACGTGTCACTGCCTGCACCCTGCTTTCCGTAGCACCCGCATACATGACAGCGGCCTCCATGATCTTGCCGGTAAGCGCTACCTTCTGCTTGGCCTCTTCATCATCCTGCACTACCGCCAGCGGATAAATAGGGGTACTGGCATCAGGATCTTTGATCATCAGGGCAAAATCAAGCAGTGCTTCCATATGTCCCTGCCGGGAAATAGGTACCAGTAATCTTTCGGGCATCTCTTCCTCGACCGGCTTCCGCTCAGCTTCCACAATAGCCAGTTTGCGGCCTGCGCTTTCTGTTACGAAAGAGCTTACCAGACAGGTAACCAGGATCAGCACCACCGTACCGTTCAGCACATTCTCATTGATGATACCCATGTTGAACCCGATCAATATCACAGCTATCGTAGCAGCGGCGTGTGAACCGCTTAATCCGAATATTACATTTCGTTGTGTCGGTGTATAACCAAAGGAAAGTTGTGTAAAGAACGCAGCAAACCATTTGCTGACCAGCGCCATTATCGTAAGTACACTTGCTATCATCAGTGCTTCAGGACCTTTCAGCAATACCCGCAGATCAACCAGCATCCCTACGCTGATCAGGAAGAAGGGAATGAACAGGGCATTGCCTGTAAACTCAATCCTGTTCATGAGCGGAGAAGTGTGTGGTATCAGCTGGTTCAGGGCAAGACCAGCCAGGAAAGCTCCAATGATACCTTCCACACCTGCCAGTTCAGCCAGGAAGGCCGCCAGGAATACCAGCGCCAGTACGAAGATGAAGTGGGATGTTTTATCGTCTTTGATCTTTTTGAAGAACCAGCGTCCTATCAGCGGGAATATCCAGAGTATGATAGCGGCAAACACAATGAGGGACACAGATAGCCGCACCCAGAAATGCGTGTTCAGATTGCCTGCTGCTGCACCGGTAATGATCGCCAGTATCACCAGCACGGCTGTATCGGTAATGATGGTGCCGCCTACCGCAACGGTAACAGCCTCATTTTTAGTGATGCCCAAACGGCTGGCCAGCGGATATGCCACCAGTGTATGCGTGGCAAACATGCTGGATACCAGTAAGGTAGCCATGAAATTGAAGTGCAGCAGATAGTGGCAGACAAAATATCCTAAGATAAGTGGGATAAAAAAAGTAAATGCACCAAAGACGAGACTGCGGTTACGGTTCTTCCTGAATTCAGTCATATCCAGCTCCAGGCCGGCAAGGAACATAATGTAGAGCAAACCTGCCTTTCCAAACAGATCAATACTCCCCTTCTCAATGATCTTGAACCCATGGTCGCCTATCGCCATCCCCGCCAGTATCAGACCTATAATACTCGGAATACGGAACTTACGGAGTATGATAGGGGCTAACAGGATGATAAACAATACCAAAGAGAAAATCGGAACCGGATCTTTTAACGGTAAGCTAATATCCATCAACAATTTAATGCCGTTCAATACATTCATAACCTACGCTTCTAGTGACCACAATAATAACAATTATCAGCCAATGGCTGCCGATTATGTTAAACACATGATTTTCAAAACCATTACTGTGGCATTAGTTTAAAACTTTCCTATTTAATTTAACGATTATTAGCCGTAGTTTTGTGTAAAGTTTTTACCGGATTATGAGCCAGCGTAAGCAAACAGGCACGCAAACAAAAGAATGGGAAGATGTATTGGTGGCTGAAGATGAGCAGTTCCCTTTCAGCCTCATTGTATGGAATGATGAGGTTAACACCTTCGACTGGGTGATCCAATCTCTCATTGAAGTGTGTGACCATTCCCCGGAACAGGCTGAACAATGTGCTTTGATCATTCACCACAATGGCAAGTATGCCGTAAAGCAGGGTGAATTCTCCCGTCTCCGCCCTATGTGCGAAGCCCTGCTCGACAGGGGCATCAGCGCTACTCTTGAAGAAGCGGTAGAAAGCTAATGCCAGTATTTCAACTCACCAATGATTTGATTTTCCCACCCGTTGATCTGGCGGAGCCAGATGGACTGTTGGCCTATGGTGGGGACTTGTCGCCGGACAGACTACTGCTGGCTTACAGTGAAGGTATCTTCCCCTGGTACAACGAGCCACCTATCCTCTGGTGGTGCCCCGACCCAAGATTCGTATTATTTCCTGATGAACTGAAGATCTCTGCCAGTATGAAACAGGTGCTGAAGAAGGGCTTGTTCACATTTACCATCAATAAAGATTTCCGGGGTGTGATCAGGGGTTGTAAAGACTCGCCCCGGCCTGGTCAGGATGGCACCTGGATCACTCCGGATGTAGAGAAAGCCTATACGGCACTGCACGAAGCTGGTTATGCCCATTCCATTGAATGCTGGCAGCACGATAAACTGGTAGGCGGCTTCTACGGCGTACAGATTGGCGATTGTTTCTTTGGTGAGTCTATGTTTGCCCGCGTCAGCAATGCCTCTAAAGCGGCCTTTATTACCTTTGTGAAATATGCGGCAGAACAGGGCCTTGAAATGATCGATTGCCAGGTATATACAGCCCATCTGGCCTCACTGGGAGCAAGAATGATAGCGCGTGAGGACTTCCTCGGCATCATCAAAAAATCACAATAAAAAACTCCGCCCCATAATACACGAAGCGGAGTCATTTCTATACTGATCGTACTTACTTTTTCTTCTTCTTGTAACTTCCTTCAAAGAAACAACGCACCCCCCTGTAGGCGCCGCAGCCCCCTATTTCTTTGATGCTCACTCTGTCGGAAGCAAACTGAAAGGCAATACCACAGGAGGTTTCCTTGTCTTTATATTCACCTTTATTATTGCCGGTAAAATGCCCCGTTCCGGACAATTCTCCTTTACAACCTGTCTTATCTTTTGAGAAGGAGATGAAGAACAGGAATGATTTCGGATCTTGTCCATCGCGGATAGACACAACACTGGTTTCGCCGGAAAGATAGTCGCCGGACAGTTTGTGCGTTGCAGCCAATGTATCGATCGGGTTAAATATCTGGTTGGCAACAGCGTCTCCGCTGGTGTTGGTCATGATCAATGTCGCCCTTCCATCTTCCCCAACACCGTAAAAATCTTCCCTGATGGCCCTACGCCCCGGGCTTATTTCTGTTTCGTTAGTGATCTTGACAACCTGGCGGGTATCTACAGAAAAATAATGCTGGTCTTTTTTGTCATCCACCTTTGCTACAGCCATACGGTTCAGGTAATGACCTTTTTTATCGAGGAAGCATATGTAAGCTGTACTTGTTGCTTTGCCTACTGCTTTTACCACAAAATAATTCACCGCAGCACCATCGATAGTAGCCAGTGGATAAAACCTGATAACTGTTCCTTCAGGAAAATCGGATCTACCCAATGTATCTATCAGGAACTGTTTCATTAATTCCGGCGAAATGGCAGCAGAATCAGGAGATTTCTCCCGTAAGGTTTCCGGAGTTAACTTGTAGGGCAGTTTTGCCTGTGTAAATAATTGACGGAAATCTTCAAACGTAAAGGTATCTTTTCCTGAATTCTTCTTTTTCGATCCGCAACCGGCCAGTAAACCGATAGTCAACAGCGCTAACACGAGCTTATTCATGCGTATATGCTTGTTTATTATGGCCGAAAAGTTAGAGAAAAAAATGATATGATCAAAATAAGGGTACTGCCCGGGCCGTTGCATTTGTAATTCTCACACCTTTTATTTAGATTTACCTAAACTTTATTTTAAGGAATTATGAATTTGTCGATTGCTGAGGAGAATTACATCAAGTCAATTTATAAACTGGAAGAAGAAGGACAGGAAGCGGTTTCGACCAACGCGCTGGCCGGCGAACTGGACACCAAGCCTGCATCGGTTACCGATATGGCGAAAAAACTAAAAGAGAAGAAACTTATCGAATACGAAAAGTATCAGGGTATCAACCTGACTGCGGACGGAAAAAAGGCGGCACTATCCATTATTCGCAGGCATCGCCTGTGGGAGTGTTTCCTGGTAGATAAATTAGCATTCAGCTGGGAGGAGGTACATGAGCTGGCAGAAGAGCTGGAGCACGTACGCAGCGAAAAGATGACCAACCGCCTCAGCGAGTTCCTGGGTAACCCACAGATAGATCCTCATGGTGATCCTATTCCTGACGCCCAGGGTAAAATGGGCAAGCCCCGCGCACATACGCCACTGCATAAAGCAAAGGCTAAAAGACTGGAGGTAGTAGCAGTTTCCGACAAGTCAACCGCATTACTTGAATTCCTGAATGCCAAAGGCATCCGCTTAGGGACACAACTGGATGTAATAGAACGGTATGAGTTTGACAACTCCATCGAACTGAAGATCCGCAATCAGCCTGCATTTACGATCAGTGAGCAGGTCTCAAAAAATATAATGGTCAAACCGATATAAAGCAGTTGGCAGACAATACATCCGGCCATTAACACGTATACAGGTCAGTCCTGACACATGTACAACGAACAGCCGGCATAGGTCTGCGGCTGCATAACAGCTAACATATGAATCATCAGCACACATCGTTAGGCGAAGTTCATCAAAGTGTAGATACTACTGTGCCCAGCACGAGCCGCTGGCGCAAATTACTGGCATTTTTCGGCCCTGCATATCTCGTCAGCGTCGGATATATGGACCCCGGCAACTGGGCCACAGACCTGGCCGGCGGTAGCCAGTATGGTTATAAATTATTGTGGGTGCTCTTAATGAGTAATCTCATGGCGCTGCTGCTGCAATCGCTCAGTGCCCGTCTTGGCATTGTACGCGGAAGGGACCTCGCGCAGGCCAATCGCGAAACCTATCCCCCGGGTGTTAATTTCATTTTATACATACTGGCAGAAATAGCCATTGCAGCCACAGACCTGGCAGAAGTGCTGGGTATGGCCATTGGTATACAGCTGCTCACCGGTCTGCCACTGCAGTGGGGTGTAAGCATCACCGTGCTGGATACCTTCCTGCTGCTGATATTACAGCGCTATGGCATCCGGAAGATGGAGGCCTTTATTATTAGCCTGGTGGCAATAGTCGGCGTCTCTTTCCTGGTAGAATTGGTGATGGCTAAGCCGGTGATGGGGGAAGTAGTGACGGGTTTTGTACCCACCATCCCTGACAATGCTGCATTATATATTGCAATCGGAATCATAGGGGCTACGGTGATGCCGCACAACCTTTACCTGCATTCTGCACTGGTACAGACCCGCAAGATCCAGCGCGATGAAAAGGGCATCCGGCAGGCACTGAAGCTCAACTTCATAGACAGCGCTGTAGCGTTAAACCTGGCCTTCTTTGTGAACGCAGCCATCCTCATACTGGCGGCGACGGTGTTCTTTAAAACAGGCCGTACAGACATTGCGGAGATCCAGGATGCACACCGGCTGCTGGAAGGACTGCTGGGCAATAAATGGGCCCCTGCCCTCTTTGCCATTGCGCTGATTGCCGCCGGACAGAGTTCAACTGTTACGGGTACGCTGGCAGGACAGATCGTAATGGAGGGTTACCTGCGACTGCGTATCAATCCATGGCTGCGCCGCCTGCTTACACGACTGCTGGCGATCATCCCTGCCCTCTTCGTGATCCTGATAGCCGGTCCGGAGAAAGTAGGCGAACTGCTGGTATTCAGCCAGGTGCTGTTAAGTTTGCAGCTGGGCTTTGCCATCATTCCGCTCATACACTTTGTAAGCGATAAAAAGACCATGGGCAGTTATGCGGTTGGTCCGCTGGTAAAAGTGATCAGCTGGATCATTACCGCTGTGCTGGTTTACCTGAACACCCGCATGGTGTATACGGAAGCGGCTAAGTATATCAGCAACAATGGCAACATCTGGGTGGATATACTGATCATTACAGCGGGTGTAGGTTTCCTGGCCCTCATCGTTATCACCATAGCTTATCCGCTGATCAGCCGTTATCAGCAGAAAGCATCTTCCCGTATTCATACCACGCCCGATTTCTCGCTGGGAGATATCCAGCCACCGGTATATAATCGTATTGCACTGGCGCTGGACTTCAGCAGGGACGATGAAAAGATCATCTCCAATGCATTGGCGCACGGGAACCCGATGACGGAATACCTGTTGATACATGTGGTGGAAAGCGCCTCTGCTAAATATCTTGGAAGAGAGTCTGACGACTTCGAAACAAGAAAAGACAAAGAACAGATGCAGGCTTACATCTCTTTACTGCATGCAAAAAATATCAGAGCGAAAGGATTGCTGGGCTACCGGCACCGTGCAGAAGAAATTGTGCGGATCGTGAAGGAGGAAGGAGCTGATTTCCTGGTGCTGGGCGGCCATGGACATACCGGTATCAAAGACTGGATCTATGGGGAAACGACCAACCAGGTAAGGCATAAAGTAAGGATACCCGTATTGGTGGTACAATAAAAAGAAAGGGAAAGATGACCAGCATCTCTCCCTCTTCTCCTGAAAAAAGCAATATATCTTATAATCCCAGCGCTGTTTTCAGCCTTGGATATCCTGTCTTGCTTACCGGTACTTTGGCGCCGGTCTTTAAAATGGCCAGGTGGTTTTCCTTTTCATAAGGTTCAATACGCGTCACCTGGTTGATGTTCAGCATATAGGAACGGTGTACACGCGCAAATTGCTGCGGGTCCAGTGATTTCTCGAAGAACTGCATGGTTTTGTTCTTCAGGAAAGTTCCTTCCGGCGTCACTATTTTTACATAATCATCCGCAGCTTCCAGGTAGTGAATATCCTGTACGGGAATGATCTTGATCTTACCACTGATCTTCACGACCACCCTATTGCTCTGTATGGGTGACGTAGCCGCAGTTTCCAGCACAGCAGCCGTTTGCTGGAGTTCATCGGCAGCATGACGGTCCAGCCATTTCTGCACGGCTCTATCAAAGCGTTCTTTTGAAAATGGTTTCAGCAGATAGTCAACAGCGTTCACTTCAAAAGCACGGATAGCATGTTCTTCAAACGCTGTCGTAAATATCACCGCAGGCAGTTCTTCCACCAGTTCCAGCATTTCAAAACCATTGATCTTAGGCATCTGCACATCCAGGAAGATGATATCAGGCTGTTGCTGTTGTATGGCCTTCAATCCTTCAAATCCATCACCACATTCCTGCATCAGTTGTACCTGCGGAAAGGACTGCAGGTATTCCTTTACGATCTCACGCGCCAGGGGTTCATCATCAATTATTACTGCTTTTATCATATAGTTGTGGCACTTTAATCAGGGTTGTAAAAATGTTTCCGTTTGCTTTTGCTTCCAGCAGGTCTTTTCTGCCAAATAACAGATAAAGCCGCCGTTCGATGGATGAGAGCCCGAAACCTGTGCCAGCATGTGTCTGCAGTTCAGGATCAAAAGGGTTCCGTACCTGTATATGCAACATGTCATCTGTCTGCCATGCTGCAATTGAAATCGTAATAGATTCTGTTGTATCGTATAGTCCGTACTTGATGGCGTTCTCCACAACGGGCTGCAGGAGCATCGGCGGGAGCATTAAACGGCCTGTATTATCATCCGCAGTAATTTCCGTAGCTAAACGGTGACCAAAACGCACTTTCTCAATATCAAGATATAACTGCAGATACTGTAATTCCTCCGGCAGAAAGATCCATTGCTGGTCTTCGCGTTTGAGTGTACCCCGCAGAAAATCGCTCAGTTTCAGCACCATTTCCCTCGCCTGCTGCGGCCGTAAAGCGATCAGCGCATTGATAGAATTCAGGCTGTTGAACAGGAAGTGCGGTTGCAACTGTTGTCTCAGCTTATACAACTCGGCTTCTCTTGCCATGCGTTCTGTGGCTTCTTTACGTGCCAGCTCCTCCCGCTGATCTTCCATACTGTACCACATCACGTTTTTGATACCCAGCGCGGTGATGACCAGCCAGCCTATTATAAAACGTACCGGGAGCGCTGTGATCAGCCAGGACTGATAGTAAGCTACTGAATCAAAAATATGATACAGGGTACAGTAACTGAAGGTTTCCCATACGATGGTAAGTCCTGTACAATAGGCCAGCAGGAAAACGTATTTTCCTTTCGCAGGCCGGTAATGTGACATACTGAAACAAACAGCTACCCCCGTCAACGCCAGTAACACATTGTGTACTACGCTGTCTGTCCATGCAATACTGTCACTGATATTAAACCAGCATATCAACAGATAGGCATGCAGGATGGTGAACACATAGCTCGTACCTATTAAAGCCCATCTGAAAGATTTGTTTGCCAGTAGTGGATTTGCCAAAGAATCTGGAATAAAGATTTAAGTAATTAAGCGTGAATGTCCAGCAGTTGCTGTCCTTTCAGGTGATTCGCTTTTACCTGCAACCAGGAAATATATGCGTTGGCATCTCCTGGTTCTTCAATACGGGAATAGAGCTCCATGCCATCTCCCAGGTTGTTCAGCACATTCACCTCAGGTACGCTGATAAAGCGCCATTCTACCAGTTCCTGTCTTTGATTCCTGAATGCATATTGTTCCTGCATACCTATCTCGCTTGCGCGTTTCCAGGCTTCATCACGCGTGTTTGCACTTATCAGACGTAATTGTTCATCAAACTGCGGGTGATGTTCTCCTTTTCCGGTGATGATCTGGTAAACGATCTTCGCTACAAACCATTGCATAAAATATGATTATTAGAGGATGAAATAAAGTTAATCAGATATAGTTTTTAATCTCAACTCCGCCGAAGATGCACATGCCCTTGATCACGAAGATCTTGTCGGAATTATTGGCCAGCAGTTCTATCGGGCGTTTGTCTTCTACACCACCCATGATAGTCTGCATTTCCAGACGTACATCCCAGTTGGCAGGAACGATCAGTTCAATACCACCGAAAATGCAGGTGGCATCAAATTCAATACGGTCCTGAAAGTCGGCCTGTATCAGGTTAATGTCAGCGCCCCCGAAGATGGCTACGACCTTTCCGCCTCTGAACTGTTTGGATACCACTACTCTGTTTTCGCCGCTGAAAATAACGGAGGAGTCGATATAGTCTTCTACGCTGGTACTGGGGGGCAATATCCGCCTGTCTTTCATGGTAGATTCCTGTCGTTTGCCGAAGATCAGCGCCAGGCCGATCACCGTAAAGACAGCTGGCCATATAAAACGGGTGATATCATATGAGATGTATACGTATTCTTTTACCAGGAAGATGGCGCCAACCAGCATCATGATAAGACCGCCCCAGTTCTTAAAATTGCTGATGGCAAGAACAACAGTGCCTATAACGATCAGCAATGTCTGCCAGGAAAACATCCAGGGCGGAAGGTTCAGATCGAGGCTATTTATGAAGAGAAAAATACCGATCAGTAAAAAGATAATGCCTTTGCCGAATTTATAGCCCTCATTTCTCTCCGCTCTTCTCAGCCTTCTCTCCGCTCTTCTTTCGGCGCTCCTTTCTGCCTGTTTTTCGTCTTTCGTATATTCTTGGTTATCCATGTGATGTTTAACATTTACGATACAAACTTAGGAAGAGCCTGTGGGTTAAGAAAGCCTATTTAGGCTAACAGGTTGCTCATTCCCGGTAAACGGCATGAAAAAGGCGGTAAAAATGATCATTGCAGGATGGCCTCCATTATACCGGCTAATTTACCGGCCCAAATGGCCATTTCCTTGCCGGAGTAATGCAGTCCGTCACCGGCTACCAGGCTGGGATCTCCGGCAGCTTCCCGGCTGTCGGCAGTAATATCGAGGTAGTGTACCCTGAATTTCTTTGCAATTGTCTTATTGGCGGCATTAAACGCGTCTATTTCATCTGCAATCTGTTGCCTGTCGCGGCCCTCAGCAAAAGGCACCACACCCCAGTCGGGGATGGACAGTACTACCACCCTGTCTGAATGGCCACCGGCAAACTGGATGGCTTGTTTCAGCAAGTGGGTGAATTCGGTCTTGTACTCCACGACGCTACGCCCTCTGTACTGGTTGTTCACGCCTATGAGCAGGGTCACGATACTGAAGGTATCAGTGATCGCTGCTTCGTTGACTGCAGCTTCCAGTTCGTCTGTGGTCCATCCTGTTTTAGCGATAATGCGGGGAGGAGCGACGGTAATACCTTTCTCGGTCAGCAGCCTGGCTGCCTGTACGGGGAAACGGTGCTCTTCCGGCACACTTTCTCCGATTGTATAACTATCTCCCAGGGCCAGATAGGTAAAATTGCTGACAGTAGTGTCCTGGGCGGTGTGAATACCCGGTATCATAGGGATCTCTTCTTTTTTTGCAGCTAAAAATAAGAAAAAGACCATAGACCATATATAGTAGCCCATAAGATGTGTGGATTCCGTACCTTTGCGCTCGATTATTATAAATTACGAAACTCGTAAAGAAACTGTTTTATGCCGGCAGAAAAAATATCAATGACCAATGGCCAGTTACAGGTGCCTAATCATCCCATTATTCCATTCATTGAAGGTGACGGAATAGGACCTGATATCTGGCGGGCGAGTGTGCGTGTATTTGACGCCGCTGTTGAAAAAGCCTATGGTGGAAAAAGAAAGATAGAATGGAAAGAAGTGCTGGCTGGGGAAAAAGCCTTTCAGCGGACAGGTGAATGGCTGCCAAAAGCGACACTGGATGCATTTAAAGAGTACCTGGTATCCATCAAAGGACCATTGTCCACACCGGTAGGTGGCGGTATCCGCTCTCTGAACGTGGCAATGCGCCAGGAACTGGACCTTTATGCATGTGTACGCCCTGTACGTTGGTTTGATAAAGTACCTTCTCCGGTAAAACATCCTGAAAAAGTGGACATGGTGATCTTCCGCGAGAACACTGAAGATATTTACGCTGGTATAGAATACATGTACGGAACACCGGAAGCTGAAAAGCTGCTGAACTTCCTGCAGAACGAAATGGGTGTGAAGAAGATCCGCTTCCCGGAAACCTCTTCCCTGGGTATCAAACCTGTTTCCAAAGAAGGTACTGAAAGGCTGGTACGTGCAGCCCTGAAATATGCGCTGGAACAGAAACTGCCTTCCCTGACCCTGGTACACAAAGGGAACATCATGAAATTTACCGAAGGCGGCTTCAAAAACTGGGGTTATGAACTGGCGGTACGTGAATTCGGCGACAAAGTATACACCTGGGAACAGTGGGAAGCCACTAAAAAAGCCAGCGGTGAAGACGAGGCCAACAAAGAACTGAATGTAGCTATCGCACATAAAAAACTGATCGTGAAAGATGTTATCGCAGATAACTTCCTTCAGCAGATCCTCCTCGCGCCACAGGACTACTCTGTAGTAGCTACGCTGAACCTGAACGGCGACTATATTTCCGATGCGCTTGCCGCTGCAGTAGGTGGTATCGGTATCGCTCCGGGCGCTAACATTAACTATCTGACCGGCCACGCTGTATTTGAAGCTACTCACGGTACTGCACCGCGCTTCGCCAATACAGATACTATGAACCCGAGCTCAGTTATCCTCAGCGGCGTAATGATGCTGGAATATATGGGCTGGAAAGAAGCAGCAGATATCATTATACACGGCCTCAGCACAGCGATTGCACGTAAACGTGTGACCATAGATTTCTACAAGCTGATGGACGACGCTACACTGGTAAAAACCAGTGAATTTGCAGATGAAGTGATCAAGCACCTGTAACCCTCCGGGATACACAAAAACATATAGTTCCGCTTTTCAAGGCGTTGGTAGACAGTGATAATTCATTTTTTTGTCAAAGAATTGTTGCAAAACCAGCCCATGGAAAGCGGAACTTGTAAATTATACCCGGTTATCGTATATTTCACGATTATCACATGAACACTCGTATCTAATTAAAAATCAAAGTCGAAATGGCAGAAAAAATCAAAGTCGCCAACCCGGTGGTTGAACTGGATGGAGATGAAATGACACGAATCATCTGGAAATTCATTAAAGATAAACTGATCCTTCCTTACCTGGACGTTGATATCAAATACTTTGACCTCGGCATGGAACATCGTGATGCTACCAATGACCAGGTGACCATTGATGCTGCTAATGCTATCAAGGAAGTAGGTGTTGGTATCAAATGCGCTACCATCACTCCTGATGAAGAGCGTGTGAAGGAATTCAAGCTGAAACAGATGTGGAAGTCTCCAAATGGTACTATCCGTAACATCCTTGACGGTACTGTATTCCGCGAGCCAATCGTGACACAGAACGTACCTCGTCTGGTGCCTAACTGGACTGCTCCTATCTGCATCGGTCGTCATGCTTTCGGTGACCAGTACCGCGCTACAGACTTCGTAACTAAAGGTAAAGGTAAACTGACCATCAAGTTCGAAGGCGAGAACGGTGAAGTGATCGAGCATGAAGTATTCAACTTCAAAGGCGATGGCGTTGCCCTGGCAATGTACAACACTGACGAGTCTATCAAAGGATTTGCACGTGCTTGTTTCAACCAGGCGCTGATCAAAAAATGGCCGCTGTACCTGAGCACCAAGAACACCATCCTGAAAAAATACGATGGCCGTTTCAAAGACATTTTCGAAGAGATCTATCAGAACGAATTCAAGGCTGAATTCCAGAAAAACGGCCTGACCTACGAGCACCGCCTGATCGATGACATGGTGGCGAGCGCACTGAAATGGAACGGTAACTTCGTATGGGCTTGTAAGAACTACGATGGCGACGTTCAGTCTGACACTGTTGCACAGGGCTTCGGTTCACTGGGTCTGATGACTTCTACCCTGGTTACTCCTGATGGTACTGTAATGGAAGCGGAGGCTGCACACGGTACTGTAACCCGCCACTACCGCGATCACCAGGCTGGTAAACCAACTTCCACCAACCCTATCGCGTCTATCTTCGCATGGACCCGTGGTCTGGAATTCCGTGGCCGTCTGGATAAAAACCAGGCACTGATCGACTTCTGTCATGCACTGGAAGCTGTTTGCGTTGAAACAGTAGAAAGCGGCAAGATGACAAAAGATCTGGCAGTTTGTATACACGGTAACAAAGTTGAGCACGGAAAGCATTATCTTTACACTGAAGAGTTCCTCCAGGAACTGGATAACGCACTGAAAGCGAAACTGAAAAAATAAGCCACGTACGTAATACTGATATAAACACGAGGTCCCTGCGAATGCAGGGACCTCGTTATTTTAAACCCCGGGGTTGAAACCCCGCGTTACAAACACATCGCTCCTAAAGGAGCTCATTGAAGCGATTGATGGCCGTTTTGCCGTTGCGGGGTGCATCGTGCGTTATAAACACATCGCATGCCACCGGCAGCGAATGATCACGTTATGCGGCCCCGGGGTTGAAAACCCCGCGCTACAAACACATCGCTCCCAACGGAGCTCATTGGCGCGAATGATCACCGGGTTTCGATTTAATCTGGTTGACACCGTTGTCCAGGACGCTTTTATCTATTCCTCCAATCGAAAATCCAGTTAGGATATTCCACCGGCAGCCTACTCACATCGTCAAGCCGCTGCAGTTCTTCGGCCGTGAACTGAACATTTACAGACTGCAGGTTATCATCCAGCTGGGATAAATTGTTCGCCCCTATTATCACACTCGTTACCGCAGGTTGATGCAGCAGCCATGCCAGCGAAAGCTGTGCAACGGTGGATCCTTTCTCAGCAGCCATTTCCTGCAGTACATCCAGGATGTTAAAAGCACGTTCTGTATCCACCGGGATAAATGAAAACTTTTTATACCGGCCCTCCTCAGTTGATTCGCCGTTTCTCTTATACTTACCGCTCAACAGGCCAGCCACTAAAGGACTCCAGACCATCAAACCCACGCGCTGGTCAACCAGTGCAGGGATCACTTCGCGTTCCAGTTCACGGGTGGCTATAGAATAATGCGACTGCATGGAGATGTATGCATGCAGGTTGTGCTTCTCCGCACAAGCCAGCGCCTTCATAAGGTGCCAGGCGCCATTGTTGCTGGCTCCGATGTAGCGCACTTTCCCACTGGTGATCAGATCGTCCATTGCTCTTAACGTCTCTTCCAATGGTACCACCGGATCATAGGCATGCGCCTGATAAAGATCGATATAGTCGGTATTCAGGCGCTTCAGACTTGCTTCCACCTGCTGCATGATATGCTTGCGGGACAGTCCCTTATCATTGAGGCCAGCACCCATAGCTGCGCAAACCTTGGTAGCAATCACCAGGTCATCCCGCTTTAAACCCAGGTTCCGGATAGCCTGTCCCGTCAGCTCTTCCGACATACCCTCTGAGTATATGTTAGCAGTATCTATAAAGTTGATACCAGCGTCTACTGCCCGTTTAAACAATTTATCCACTTCCGGTTGACCAAGTGTGCCCACCACCTGGTATATACCCTTTCCTCCGAATGTCATGGTGCCAAGACATAAGGTGGACACTGCCAATCCTGTGTTTCCCAATACTTTATACTTCATGCGATATGATTTTAATACTGCACAAAGCTATCCTTCACGGGCTCTGGAAAAGAGCCGTGATCAAAGAAAAAAGTACGAAAATCAAATAAGTCAGCCAGATAAGATTGTAATGGAAGGGCTACTATGAATGGCGCTTCATTTCCTGAATAAGAGCGGGGTGGTGTTAGTGTTCTTTTTAAAAAAGTTATTAAAGTGGTTCGGATATTCAAAGCCAAGACTGTAGGCTATATCTGCTATACTCCAATCGCTATGTTTCAGCAGGGCTTTGGCTTCATTGAGCATCCTCTCTGTGATATGTGTAGAAGTGGATTTACCGGTGATTTCCTTTACAGCAAAGTTCAGATGATTCACATGTATAGAAAGCGCCGCAGCATAGTCGCCCGCCCTTCTGAGCACCAGTGTGCGCTTCGGAGATTCAATAGGGAACTGCCGCTCCAGCAGCTCTATAAAAATGGAGGCGATCCTCTGATTAGCATTCTTATGCCTGGCGGCACTCATAGCAGGCTGCATTTTCATCGCCTCATGGATAATGAGGTTAATGTAACTTCTGATCATATCATACTTATGAACATAATCAGCGTTCATTTCCGCGATCATCTTATCATATAAATGGCGGAATGTGGCCAGTTGATCTTTGTCCGGATAGAATACGTTGTCCCCTCCTATTCTAAACAAGGGAGATTCCTGCAGGCTTTCATTCCTGTCTTTGGTTTTGAAGAATTCTTCTGTGAAAACACACCAGTACCCGCAACGTTCGTCGTCTTCCGTTTCAAACGAGTAAGGCACTAAAGGATTGGAGAATACGATGGCCGGCCTTTGCCTGTCAATATCAATAGTCTTGTCGGCAAAGTGTAATCTGCTGTTACCAATGATGATCCAGATCTTGAAATAGTCGCGCCGGTGATATGGCAGCGAAATGGGAACACTCTTCACTTCATAGTACGCCACATTGAAATCAGGCGGTGTATTATTATTAAAAACAGGTATTCCTGCTTTTATCCTTTCTGCTACTGATAGACTACCAGACATGAGGACAAAGGTACGAAAATCACATAACTACCTACATTCCCATTATCCTCCGCAGTACTCTGTCTTCGCCATAGATGTCCTCATGGAATACGATACTGCCCTCTCTTCCTTCCGCTGAAAAATACCGCAGGTAAATGGGGACTGCCCGCTGAATATCGATCTGCTTTTTATTTCCGTTCGCCAGCCACATACGCATACTGTCGCGCGGGTGGCGGCTATCATCTTTTGTGAGGTACATTGCCAGGCTATCCCATTGCTGCACCCTCACGCAGCCATGGCTAAGCGCCCTGTAGGCATTGGAGAAAAGGCCCCTGTTGTTTGTATCGTGCAGATATACCGCGTATTTGTTCATAAAATTGAACTTCATGATACCCAGTGAGTTCTCCAGGCCATCCATCTGGCGGAGTACATAAGGGAAGTAGTTTTTACTCATGCGCTCCCAGTGTACGCTATCAGGATTGATGGCATTTCCATCCCTGTCAATGATCTCCAGGCTCTTTTTGGCCAGGTATGCCCTGTCTTTTTTGATGGCAGGCAGCATTTCTTTGATGGTGATACTGAAAGGTACGCGCCAGTAGGGAAACATGATGAAATTGGTCATGCGGGAATTGAGCAAAGGCGTACGTGTGCGTGGCGCGCCTACAATGACCTTCGATGTCAGCACTACTGTTCCGCTATCCCACAGCTCCATTCTGTAACCGGGGATGTTCACCATGATGAAGCGTTGAGGAAGGGTATCGGGCAGTTTGCGCCAGCGGTCCATATTCACGGCCACCTGCGCCCGCCAGTCGCGGTAGCTCTTGTTCAGCACCTGGACAGTTTTTTTGCCTGCCTGGCCATCTTCATACATATTAAACTCTTTCTGAAAAGCACGGATAGCCTTTTTCAGGAGCACCGTATCAGTGCCATGGCCACCGGAAGTATCCAGGTGGCCGCTTTGTACCAGCCGGTTGATCAACTGCTGCCGGTAGGCAGGTGTATCCGTATATGAAGCGGGCACGGAATCCCATTTCATGTCACTATATTTTCCCTTAAAGTTGATCCAGGCTGATTTCAGCTGCTGGTAGCCCTGGTGCTGCGGCTCCTGCCACCGTAAGGTAGCGCCAACAATATGCTGGTGTAAGGCAGCAGTCAGATAATTGGCCAGCAAGGTATCTGAATAAACAGAATCCCGGCGTAAGGTGATGCTATCCCTCGGAGCCACCCCAAAGCGTAAATGTGTGGCCATCTTCATAAAAGCGTCTGTCATCAGCACGTCCACCTGTGCCCAGAGGGCTGCATCTTTCCTGGCAGCTGCATCTTCTTTCAGGCGTTTCATGGCCTGTGTCAGCGCCACATTGTGGTAGCTGGCCGGATTCAGTCCGGATTCATCGGCATGAGACACATAGTAAAACAGGGAATCGGCCTGCGGGTCAAGCACGCCTTCGGACGACCATACGGGGTTGTTGCTGGTCTGCTGGTAGAAATAAGTCAATGCCCCGCTACGCAGCGCTGGCACACTATCTTCCATGACATCTTCATTGTCCACGATATATTCGAGACGTTCTGCTATATTTTCCGGAATTACTTCACTTAGCTGCCGTACATCTTTTACTATTTCTTTTTCCCGGAGCACCCGCTTTCTGTGGCAGGCAAACAATGAAAACAATACAATTACAATAGTTAAACTGTCCCTTAGAAACCTATACTTCATTGGCGATACAAAACAATAGGCTAAAGATAGGCATTTGCTATGTACAAATGCTGGAAAAGAAAAATATATTGCTTCACGTTAGCCTGCGGGCGAACAAAAAAAGGTGTACCGAAATACGATACACCCTTTTCGGTTTCCTTGCGGAAACCTCTGTTAGAGCAACAATTTACTAATAGATTGGAATAGTTATTTACAACAATTCTTCTTCACAAACAGTGACTGGATGAACCTTAGTACTGTTACCAATGCGTTCTTCATTTTCTTTTTGTTGAAATATTAAAAATATTGTGCTCGAACCGTAATGTAAAGGTATTAAATACATTGCGAGACATGTCACCAAATAATTGTGTACGGTAAGAAAAATCCAGCCGGGTGCTGCTATTAAAAATAAACTGGATAGCAGGAGCAATATCCAGGTACTGACTCCGGCTCAACGCGTCTGTATTCGCTTTCCCGAGGAATTCCACATACAGGTTCAGGTTGGTTTGTTCATAACTGCGATAACTCCTCGGCAGCAGCAAATAACCTGCTGATAAACTGTAGTTTACAGCATTGGCTGGCATATCATCCGGCCGTTTGTCTTTCGTGTTGTTCATGAACCTGTTATACCCCAGTGTAGCAGAAAGCGCCAGCTTATGCAGCAATTGCGTGGCAATAAGACCGCCAGCCACACCCGATGCCCCGCCTTCCAGGTCCAACTCCTGATTATCATATGGTTTACGCATATGTTCCCGCATCGGTGGTACAAATGGATTATTGATAATAGCGCCCTTCGCATAAGCAGCCATCCGGAAATGTGAATGCACATCGTCTTTAGACAGGAAGCGGTATTTGGCATAAATGCTTGCCCCCTCCCATTCAATGGAGGGCTGCATCTGATTGGAAGCCAGCCCGGCCACATGCACCATCAACTTTTTAGAGATCCCCCACATGAGTTCAGGCTCTATACGTATACCCGTCACCCCTTCGGCTTCCATTTTAAAGAACCGGTTGGTTACCCGGAAGCCCAGGGAATTGGCCGGCATATTACTGGCTGGTTCAGTAGAGACATATAATTCCTGTGCATACAACCATGCAGGCATAAGGAGGACGATAAAGAATAAGGCTCTTTTCATTTACAAATATTACTGGAGATAATTTCCGGTGAATCAGATGGTAACATGATAAATACGTGCCGGAGCTGTCTGGCCGCCAGCTTTGCAGCAACCTGCCATCGTGCCTGTCTGGTAACATGGCATCGTGGTTTGCGTACTGAACTTCTTAAACTGTTTTGCCGATACGAAGTCCTTGTCTATCACCGTCAATTGCTGGTCGCCGGATAACACCTGCTGTTTGGCATTAATGAAATGAAAAGTAGCGCCCGCATATTGGATATGCGTATCCTTTTCAACCGCTACCTTATCAAACGAGGCGGTGAGTACCAGTTTGGCTACAGAGAAACCGGCATCCTCTACTTTCGCCCTGATCTCGTCAATGTTCACAGCAGCGCCGGGTTTGAAAGACAAGAGGAAAGTGGTGTTGTTCAGGTCTGTATCTATCTTATCGACAAAAGGGAGTGTTTTCAGTGCTTCCATCGTAGCTCTTGAGCACATGGCGCAGGTTAAGCCGGAGGCTTGTAAGGAAGCTTTTTTGATCTGTGCGGATGAAGTGAAATGCAGGCCTATGGCCAGGAATATGATTGCAAAGAATGATTTCATGATCTGATATTTTGTACTTGATAATAAACGCGTGTATTGCTGACGCTTGCAGCGTTCAGCAGCTGATGGGTCATTCATGTGTACGATCAGATCAGATAAGTGCAGTATTGTATGTACAGCGGAAGATGATCACTGTCGGGCGGACCGTGATTATTGATTGCAGTAAGGTGGGTATTGGTCAATGCAGGCACAGGTACAATGATCACCGGCAGGCTGAGTGCCTTTACGGATGGCTCACTGTTTTGCTGCACTTTGGCAACTTCATGGGAGGAAACGTCTGCTTTACAGTATTTGTATTCATCCTTGCAGCATTTACCCTTTTTTCCGGGTTTGCTGCACATATTACAAACGTCATCTGCATGAGATTTAAAATCCACTGAGGCCAGCTTTCCCATGCAGTAGTGCGCGTTCACCGTGAACCCACTGGTGAGCGTGACATACAGGAAAGCTAGTAATATGGTTATAAATCTCTTCATGTTGCGGATGCAAATTTAGCAATTTACTGCCAGATTTACTTACATCCCTGCGCTCTCTTCGATTTTATCTGCCAGACCCAGTAATAATGACATGCTGGCTGCTTTAGTAGCTTCGGCCCTGACATGGCCATCCATATCATGTTCAAAAACAACATCCTGCCCGTTTACGTTCACGAGAAAGCGGGGAGAATGACCATTCAGAGGTTTTACGATATATCTGTCTGTGTTAATAACTACTGTAAACGCCTTCATGTTAAAATGCTTTTATACAAACTTAAACAAAGAGCACGCCAGAAGGTTGCAGTCTAAACGCGGCTGCAGCCTTGCAACAGTAGTAAAACGGTTTACTTAAAAAAGTACTAACGCCCTGATTTAAAGGCGTTTACGGTCTCACCTATACGTATTTCGGGAAGTTGTTAACGTTTTGTTAGTTAATGAACCACCAGCGGATGCCCAGTCTGAACGTGAAGTTGTTGTACGGGTAAGCTGGTCCGGCAAAGTTGTTTGTTGCAAAAAATGTATTCAGGTTCTCTCCCCTGATAAATGCAGATAATGACTTGATCCTGAAGTGTACAAACGCTGCCAGATCCGGCGCATAATACTTCACCCGCTGTGTAGTCTGATACACAAATTGACCTGTTACCGGAGAGTAATCGTCTGCATAATAAGAGGTATTATATTTTGCTTCGATACCTGTCATCAGGTTCAGGTTGTTAAATAACTTGTTTTCATATGCCAGCCTGTGACGGGTCCAGATGGTAGGCACATTTATCCTACCATCCCCGTGTACCTGCTGAAATGCGAAATCCATATACCAGTTGTAGTGTTTATACCTGAAATGTTTGCTGAATATGACCTGTAACAGGTTGAACAAGGCGGGCGCCTGTGTACTGGTGTAATAATTTTCGAAGTAAGTATAGTTCTCGATCAGATAATAGTTCACTGCCAGGTTATACTTTAACTTCTTATTATCAGCAGAGAACTGCAATTGTGTAATATTCTCCTTTCCCAGCGTACTGTTATACCAGCTATCGTATGTACTGCCGAAATATTTGTAGACATACGAGGGCTCGCGGTTGGTATTACTGAAGAAGAGGTGCACATTTCCCAATGTTTCATTGAGATAACGGCTCAGCATACCGGTGACGTTGTAGTCTCCTGAATTTTGTCCTGCGAGATAAAATTCACCCTTGGCAGAAAGGTCCCACTTCTGGTTACGCGTTTTATTCCGGTATTCACCGTGTAGCACAAAGTTGTTAAAATTCACACCTGCATCGAGAAAAGTTCCCCTGATATTTTCATACCTGGCCCCTGCACTGATAAAATGCGCCTGGTTGCCACGCACCGGGAATTGTATAAGGGAGAAGTCATTGGAAATGGTACGCCAGTCATGCTGCGCGCGGACGGTATCGCCGTTGAATCCCCATTTATAGCGGTTGGTATAATAAAAGGTATCGGGCTGTCCATCCAGGTAGGATGCACTGTTGTTATCCACCTTGAAACTATATTGTACGCGGAAGAAAGGATCAAATTTGTAGTAGTCCGTAGTATCGTTCACGTGAACCGTATCCCCTTTACCCCAATCGTACTGCTGTATAAACAGAATACCTGACTGCCTTTGTGATGTTTTCACCGGCAGGGTGGTACTAAACAGGCCTGTGCTGGTCGCTGAATAGTTACCCAGGTTCACGTCAATGGTCTTACGGTTATTGTAACGGGGGTTATCCAGGATGGTATCACCCTCCCTGAGACCACCGTTCTCACCGTTGTTAAACTTGTTGTAGAACCAGCTGAGGTATGCATTATACCGTTTATTCCTGCTGTTATAACGGCCGGTAATGCGGTATACGTCGTGGTTAGTGGATTGTGATCTGAAATAGCCGGGGGCGTAGATCTTATTGTATTCAAAACCGAAGTTGAAATGGTCTGTACGGTTTTGTGTATGCAATACGCCTATCTGCTGTTCCTGCTGACTACCAATCATATACTGCAGTTCCGAATAAGGCCGGTTGGTAGTATAGATACGGGCATTTTCATGAGTAAATGCGTAAGGATCAAATATATGGAAACCTGCATCAAAACCCGGTTTCATGAATGGCGTAAACATCACGTTACGGGCAGGAGCACCATTATTTCCCAGAAATACATAGTTCCCCGGGATACGCAGGAAAGCGCCGTTAAAATCAGCAATAGAAGAATCCAGCCTGAAGTCGGTAGGTTCTCCCAGCCTGCGGTAAGTGATGGTAAGCGTATCCAGGTCATGCTTGTGGCTGCCGGTATCTTTTTGCATGGAGGAAGAGCCACCGCCGCCCATATTGCCGAAACGCTGGCCTATCTGTGCCTGCAGTTGCTGTGCACATACCAGCAAACAACATATTAAAATAAATGACCTCATCCTTTGATATATTTCCTGCTTCGTTCTTCTTTTGACTTAGATTACCTTGATCAGTTCCCTGAAAATAAGCGTTAATTTCGGTTCGGCGGCATTGGCAGCTTCCAGTACCTCTTCATGTGTAATCACATTGTCCTCTTCCCGGATGCCGATATCAGTAATAACACTCATCGCAAATACTTTCAGTCCGCTGTGGATGGCCACTATTACCTCGGGTACAGTACTCATCCCAACAGCATCTCCACCGATAATATGCATGTACATATATTCTGCCCTGGTTTCGAAGGTAGGTCCCTGAACGCCCACATATACGCCTGTATGTACAGCGATGCTATTAGCCTGTGCAATTTCTTTCGCTTTGGTGATCAGCGCTTTTGAGTAGGGTTCACTCATATCCGGAAAACGGGGGCCCAGTGTATTGTTGTTGGGGCCGCGCAGCGGGTGTTCCGGCTGCAGGTTGATATGGTCCCGGATGATCATCAGGTCGCCCACATTAAATGCCTTGTTCATACCACCGGCTGCGTTGGAAATCAGCAATGTATGAACACCAAGCGCCTTCATTACCCTTACCGGGAAGGTAACCTGCTGCATAGACAGGCCCTCATAATAGTGAAATCTGCCTGCCATAGCTATTACCGGACGGCCGTTCATTTTTCCCAGTATCAGGCGGCCTTTATGGCCTTCCACAGATGAAGAGGGGAAATGAGGGATATTTTCATAGGGGATTTCCGTACTGTCGGTAATATCGCTGGCCAGGTTACCTAACCCGCTGCCCAGTATGATGCCCACTTCCGGGGTGCCGGACCATGATTTTCTGATATAATCGGCGGCAGCAGCTATTTGTTGCAAGAGATCACTCATTATATTAATGTCTTTAAAACAGGTTGCCGCAAAGTTATTTTTAATTCACAAAACACTACGGTTTTATATTTAAATCATAATGACCTATTTTAGCGGCAAATTTTTCTCAGATGAACTTACATGAATACCAGGCTAAAGAACTGTTGAAGAAATATAATGTACCGGTACAGGAAGGGATTCCGGTAGATACCCCTGAAGCGGCGGCAGAAGCTTATAAGCAATTAAAAGTGCAATATGGTAATGAGTTTGCTGTGGTAAAGGCGCAGATCCATGCCGGTGGACGTGGTAAAGGTACCATCCGTGGTAAAGAGCAGAGAGGTGTTGCAGTTGGTAAAAATGCCGAAGATGTGAAAACCATTGCCGGCAATATCCTTGGCGGTGTACTGGTAACCATCCAGACCGGTGAGGCCGGAAAATTAGTGAACAAGGTGCTGGTAGCACAGGATGTGTACTACCCTGGCCCTAACCCCATAAAAGAATTATACCTGTCCATCCTGCTGGACCGTGCAAAAGGTCAGAACGTGATCATGTACTCTACAGAGGGTGGTATGGACATCGAAGAAGTAGCGCACAAAACTCCTGAGAAGATCTTCAAGGAGTGGGTACAGCCGAACACTACCCTGCAGCCATTCCAGGCCAGGAAAATAGCGTTCAACTTCGGCCTGAGCGGTGAGGCGTTCAAAAACATGGTGAAATTCGTAACCAACCTGTATAATGCATACGTAGGTCTGGATGCCGGCATGCTGGAAATTAACCCACTGTTCAAAACCAGCGACGATAAGATCATCGCTGTTGACTGTAAACTGAACCTGGATGACAACGCGCTGATGCGTCACCCTGACCTGGAAGCACTCCGTGACATCTCCGAAGAAGATCCAACCGAAGTAGAAGCAGGCAAATACAACCTGAACTACGTTAAGCTGGATGGTAACGTAGGTTGTATGGTAAACGGCGCCGGTCTGGCAATGGCTACCATGGATATGATTAAACTGAGCGGTGGTGAGCCGGCTAACTTCCTGGATGTAGGTGGTACTGCCAACGCACAGACCGTAGAAGCAGGTTTCCGCATCATCCTGAAAGATCCTAAGGTAAAAGCGATCCTGATCAACATCTTCGGTGGTATCGTTCGTTGCGACCGTGTTGCACAGGGTGTTATCGATGCTTACAAATCTATCGGCAACATTTCCGTTCCGATCATTGTACGTCTGCAGGGTACCAACGCTGAAGAAGCTAAGAAACTGATCGAAGAAAGCGGCCTGACCGTACAATCAGCTATCCTGCTCAGCGAAGCTGCTGCACTGGTAAACAAAGCGGTTACCGCTTAATGACATTAAGTAGTGATTGACTAGAAAATAGAAAAATGAATCCCTGGACTGGTGTCCGGGGATTTTTTTATGCGTCCCCCGGTGGGCGCCGGGTCTATATAGACGCAGCCCGTCTGTGGGTTGATTTATCTGCGCCCTTCCCCAGGAATTTGAAATGTTCACCCACTTTGTATATTTCTATCACATTTTTGCAGCTTTTGATCACTTAATAGGTTCACAGCCAGCGAAAAATCGTACCTTCATTATCCATCCTTACTATATACCTGCGTCCTGCGGGTGTCTTTTTTATTATATATACCAAATTGAACAATTATCATGAAGCGCTTCCGCGACTTTTTCCTGTTCTGCTCAGGGGCCCATGTGCCTATGCTGAAACGGGCACCATCAGAAACCAATAAATATGGCGGCATTGGCGCTACTATCTTCTTTACCGGGTTACTGGCTGCGTTTTCCGGTGGGTATGCCCTTTGGACAGTATTCAGTTCTCCCTGGGGTGCAATCGTGTTCGGCCTTATCTGGGGTTTGATGATCTTTAACCTGGACCGTTATATCGTGTCTGGTATGAAGAAACGTAAAAATTTCTGGAGCGAGTTCGGTATGGCACTACCACGGCTTATACTGGCTATCCTGATCGCCATTGTTATCTCCAAACCACTGGAACTGAAAGTGTTCGAAAAGGAGATCAACCAGGAACTGATCGTTATGGAGCAGCAGGTGTTCAAGACACAGGAAGACAAAGTAAAGGACCGCTTCCAGCAAAGGATCAATGTGTTGAACACTGAGATCGCACAGCTGAATGCGGCTATCCAGTTGCAGGCTTCCAAACTTGACACCCTCCAGATCATCGCTCAGCAGGAGGCAGATGGAACAGGCGGCTCACGCAGGCAAAATCTGGGCCCCATCTACAAGGCGAAAAAAGCGGATGCCGACACTGCAGCAGCTATGCTAAAGCGGATCACAGACCAGAACGGCGCCCTTATTGCGCAAAAGAGGCAGGAACTGGCGTCCATTGATTCCACCCAGAAAGCCACTGTGGGAGGACTGAACCGGACCAGTATTGATGGACTGGCGTCCCGGCTGGATGCACTGGGCCACCTGACCGACCGTAGTGTACCCGTCCGTTGGGCAAACTGGTTCATTATACTGCTGTTTATTACCATAGAAACAGCCCCGGTATTTGTGAAGCTGATATCTCCCCGCGGACCGTATGATGACCTGCTCGAAGCCCATGAGCATGCGTATATTATCTTCCGGAAGGAAACGATAGAGAAGAGGGAAAGGGAACATAATAAGCGAATGATGATAGGGCAGCCGGCCGTAAATTCCTGACAATCCCTGTCTTATTAGGATTTTAGGTGAGGTGGAAGTATACACCGGGCAATTCCCTGTATACAATCACCTCACCTTTTCATTTCAACAAGTGCTGAAATATCCCACATAAAGTGTTTAAGTCTATGATATCTGTCTGGTGTGCGTCTGCATAAAGCGTATTTCTTACTGAACAACCTGGAAATGATCTGAGAGAACAAGGAGAGAACAAGCAGAGAAGACGCAGAGAACAAGCAGAGAAGAAACTTTGGAAGGACCGGCCAAATAATGGACGACCAGAGGACGAAAAAACATCGAACAAGGGACGAACAAGCATCGAACAAGCGACGAAGAAGCATCGAACAAGCATCGAACAAGCGACGAAGAAGAGGTGGACTTAACACCGATCTCAAAAGATTTATACCTGTGGAAGGATAAGGGAGAATCAGTCATAAATTCCGCCATTACAAACGTACCACGAGAAATGGAGGAAAATACGCTTAACTGAAGTTGGCCAGGGCAAAACGGCAATCATGCATCTGACGCTGATGCGTCCTCTTTTACAACAATGACCTGAGAGCGGTTAATGGATGACTACTCAGGCTGCAACAAGTTCGACCTCGTAGACAGGGCTAAACAGGTACATCCGTTTTGTCGCTACCTCTTCACATCTGTAACGCTTACGTATACGCTCTCCCCGGCGGAAGACACGTCCATCTTTTGTGCGGAACAACTGATCGGGAGCAAGTTGTTCTACCAGGAAATGATTTTCCTTTTGCCTGTCATAGCGTTTCAGCACACGCATAAGATCGTCGTCCGCGCAGGAGCTGGCTGCCGGGTTCTGAATACTTTGCCGCACCGCCATTTCCACATCTGATGGAAGATAACCTTTTCCTACAAACTGTTTCAGTATACCTGAAAAATGCTGTTTCCACTCCTTCCCATGCGAGGCTACCGTATTGGCATACTGCATGTAGGTGGTCAGATGTGAGATTTCGTGCAGCAACGTGATCAGAAAAGCATACTTGTTAAGATTTCCATTGATGCTGATCCGGTGTCCTCCCCTGCGGTCGGGATGCCGGTAGTCGCCCAGGATGCTTGCCCGTTCACGGGTCACTGTCAGGTGGACCTTGTACTCTGTGAGGTAGGCCATTACCTGCTCGAAGGTTCCTTCGGGCAGGTATGCAGCTAATGCATTTAAAGGAGCCTCCTGCTTCACGGATCTTTAATTTTTCTTTCTGGTAATTTTTTGCAGACTTATGTTCTCGCATACAGCGTATACGATGTAGAAGAACATCAATATAAAAATAGTGATTCTGCTGGTATTTGCCCTGTTTGCTACGGCATAGATAGTGATGCCGGCCAGACATAACATCATTCTGCTGATCATGGAGCCGTATACCCTTAGCATAAAGATGCTGTTGTTGTCGGATTGTACCCCTTTGCGGCTCATGTTGTAGGTGATGCCGGAGATTGTAGCTAAAGCCAGGTTGCCGAAGAGCAGCACATTATGATGGGCTCCATTGTCCAACAACCAGGCTTTTAATAATAATAAAGCGCCGTTCAAAATGATGAAAACGCCAATAACTCTAAAGTAAAACCTGTCACTCATTCCTGCTGGTATCTTTGATAATTTGGCGCAAAATTAAGACTAAAGCTAATAAAGACAAAATGATCAGAAAGAAGGGGAATGACCATCCTGTCCGCTGGTCTATTTTATAACCAGCAAATACCGCTACGCCTAATGTGGCCATCATCTGGAAAGCCAGCCCGGTGTACTTTAAAAGCAGCCTGTTATCAGGCTTCTTCCGTGGTTTCTTCTGTGAGAACGGGTCTTCCATTCTTTTCTTTCAGGTTTGAGTTTGCAGCTGCCACCTCTTCAGGCTCCATGTAGCAACGACCGTTGAATTTTGCGGTTGGCTCCATTTCAAAATGGGCTGTGTACAGATCTCCTTTTACCAGGGCATTGCCTTTCAGGAAAAGCAGATCTTCAACTTTGACAATACCAGTTACTTTACCCAGGATGTCAGCACTCTGACATACCAGATCACCGATAATCTCCCCTTCAGGACCTACTACAATTTTAGCTTTTGTTGATACCAGGCCATTCACCTGTCCGTCAATGCGAATGTCGCCTTCGCACACGATGTCTCCCTGGATGGAGGTTCCACTGCCAATAATGTTCACGTTGGAAGTAGGCATTACTGATTTGCTCTCGCTTCTGGCATTACGATTGTTGTTGCTAAACATAGGATTCTAGGTTTTTCAGCTTTTTAGTGATGTAAGATAGTATTATTTATTAACATATTATTACATATTGACAATCACTTCTTTTAAGAAGTTATCCACATTTACCCCCATAACGGTGATTCGGACCCTTTGCGTATCTGCTGACAGTATATTTTTTTTACTCTTATATAATGGTTGTGTCCCCTGCTCAGCCCTAGTAAGTGCTGTTATCTACCTTAGGAACTTTAATAGTGGTTGTATCCAGTTTACTGGTAGAAAAATCTCCATTGATGACCTGTTTAATGTTTTCCAGGTATTTGTCGCGTGCATTGATGGCAGATTCCAGGGAATCTGTACGCATTTTCAGACGAATGAACTCCCTCCGCTGTTTTAGGTCACCGTACCCCGGAATGTAATACCGTAGTGGAGTGAATACCACAGTGGCAACGGTGATCGTTACCAACAGCACAAATAAAGTGCTCAAAGCAATATATACACTCATACGGGATAATTTGAACGAGGTTACCTCTTCATAGGTATTGTCATTCATAATCACCAGGCGGTACCTGTTCCCTATCCGCCCCACATTTCTGCCTTTCCTATCACGCTTATTAGCCATAGCCGCTATAAAACTTGAATAATTTTTCTGATTATCAACCGGCTAAAGTTAAACATTTATATTATTTCGTATTTAAAAAATTAGGGGGAGGCCATTTTTATTCCAGCTGCCCACTTTTATACCCTCAAAAAAATTATCCTATCTTTAAAAATAATTTTCTGACATATAAGTTATATAGGTAAGCCTATACACACCCTGGCATCCATGAATTATTACAGATTAGTTCGCATATATCTATCATATACCTGTTTAGTAAGTTTGTTCTTGTGTTGTATGAATGTAAACAGGGTCCACGCCCAGCGACGGGATACCACGGTTACTAGTAAGTCCAAGAGCAGCAGCAACAGGATGCCTCAGCGCACCATGCAAAAACCGCTTGTACCAAAAGTAGCACAACCACGTGTGGAAGACCGGCGCCCACCCTCAGAATTACTGGCAGAAAAAAGATGGACCATTAAACGGAAACTGGTGCAGAATATGCTGGCCAGGTACAATTATTTATACAATGCCCGGAAGAAACTCCGCCTTATTACCCATAATGTGAGCCGTCAGGGGCAGGACAACTATAACTATCTGCTGCCCTTCTATCCGTACAGTCTCCAGAACCTCGGTCTGAGCGCCGGCGACCTGGATACCGTTATAGAAAAGGCTTCTATCAATATACAGATCCGCGACCCGCGCAGTAAATGGATTGATGACAGTTACCTTGTGATCGGTCAGGCCTACTTCTACCAGGGTGAATGGGACAAGGCCAGCCGTACATTTCAGTTCATCAACACCAAATTCGCACCTAAAAAGAAAGATGAGTACAAAGCTGTTGTAGGCTCCAGCCAAAAAGACCAGCTCAGCATCGCTTCCCGCGAGAAACGCAAGCCGCCATTCGGCTATTTTAAGCATACTTATGCCCGTAATGACGCCTTTGTGTGGCAGGCTAAAACCCTGCTGGAAATGAAGGAGTTCGATCAGGCCCGGTCCCTGATGAACATCGTGGAACAGGACCCCTACTTTCCCAAAAGGCTGACGGGCGACCTGGCCGAGGTGAGAGCCTATGCCCTGTATAAACAGGAGCGTTTCGCTGAGGCGATCGTTCCACTGCAGATAGCCGTTAAAAGCAAGGGAAACCGCGACGAGCGGGCACGTATGTACTATATACTGGGACAGCTGTATACCAATTATAGCCGCCCGGACTCCGCCGTGATGATGTTCCATAAAGTGATCAAACAGAAGCCTGACCCGATGATGGACTTCCAGGCCCGTATGCAGATCGCTAAACTGGATGCTACCAGGGAAGGCGGTTCTTTCGACGAAAGCCTTGCCCGTTTGAAAAGAATGGCCCGTAGGGAGAAATACATCGAGTTCCGCGACGCCATCTACTATAATATGGCCAATATCGTTCTGCCCAAAGATCCCGACCTGGCCCTGGAATACCTGCGCCAGTCGCTGAAGGTGGAAAGCGCCAATACCATGCAGAGAGCCCTGTCTTTCAAGGCGATAGCCGACATTTACTACGGACAGCGCCAATACCGTCTCGCCAGAAATTTCTACGACAGTACCGCTACTGTCATGCCACCTGAATTTGTAGATTCTGCCATTGTCAACAAGCGTAAACGCGTGCTTAACGACGTTGTCATCCGCGTCGAAGCCATTCAAAAGGAAGACAGTTTACAACGGATCGCCGCTATGCCGGAGTCTGACAGGAATATCTTCCTGGAGAAAATGGCCGCTACCATGCGTAAAGAGGCAGAAGAAAAAGCAAAAAAACAGAAAGAAGACGGCGACAATGGTATTGACCCAATGGCTATGGCCAACAACAATCCGTTGAACAACAATATGAATAATAGTCCTGCTACTCCTAAAAAGGACGACCAGGGCGAATGGTATTTCTACAACAATGCCAGCAAATCTTCCGGATTTTCCGAATTCAAAAAACGCTGGGGTAACAGACCGCTGGCCGACAACTGGCGCAGAAGCCAGTCAGGTGCAGCCGCTGCCAATCAGCCTTTGCAGCCGGAAGATGAAAGCGGCAATACCACAGCTACTACAGATGCCACCAAGGCAACTTCAGACAGCGCCACAGCCAGAGCCCTGGCTGCGGGACTTCCGCTTACCCCCGATGATCTTTTGAAATCTAACGTGATCATTGAGGACGCTTATTATGACCTGGGCAAACTCTATAACGACCAACTGGACAACACCGAGCTGGCCATCGAAACTTACGATACCCTGCTGAACAGGTATCCACAGCATCCGCATAAAACGGAAGTAGTTTACTCCCTGTACATCTGGCACACTAAACTGGGACATACTGCCCAGGCTGCGAAATACAAACAGAACGTAATGACGCAGTTCGGGGATTCCAAGTTTGCCAGCATTATCAAATACGGCTCCCTGCAGGATATTAACCAGGAAAAGAAAAAAGAGATCTCCACCGCTTACGACTCTGTTTATGTAAACTACAGCCGGGGCAACCTTGAGGAGGCAATGGCTTTGAAAAAGGCAGCCGACTCCACCTATGGTCTCAATTTCATGCAGCCCAAATTTGACCTCCTGGAAGCCATGATCATCATGAAAATGGACACCTGTGAGTATGGACGTCAGGCAGTTGTGAATGTCATTAACAAATATAAACAGGATGACGGGGTACAGGAGAAGGCAAAATCACTGCTCGAAGCACTGGATAACAGGGCCGCACTGGTGGTATACCTCTCCAGGCTGGAAATTGAGAAAGGCAGGGATAATAAAGTGGTAGACGAGAATATTTCCATCCGCTACCCATGGCAGACGCCGGAACCAAAGTTTGACACCAAATTTGATTCTGTAAAGATCCAGACCGCAGTGGCCGACTCTATCAAACTGGCAGCCAATGCCGGCCTGAAAGTAGCACCGTTGCCGGCACCGTTGAAACCTATCACCATTTATAAGCTGAATGCGGAAAACCCACACTTTGTGGTGCTCTCCTTCAAGCGGGTATCAAAAGCCATTATGGATGAGGCACTGACGCAATTTACCAGGTACAATGCGGCCAAACATGCCGGCGAGAGTATACAGGTAGCCAATTTTGTGCTGACACCAGAGGAAGTGATGCTCATTTTCAGGCTTTTCCCGAACGAAGACAAGGCGCTGGACTATTTTGATGAGATCAGGATCGATGCCGAAAAGATCATTCCACGCATCCGCCCGTCAGATTATTCCATGTTCATCATTTCCAGGGACAACTTTATCCAGATGAACAGTACCAAGGACATTAACGGGTATAAAAAATTCTTTGACGACAACTACGTTACTCAGTAACAAACAGTAAGATAGAAAAACATATTAATTCATTGGGGTTCATCAATCAGTCTTTTAACAATATTTGAGGGACATCAACCCGTTTTTTTTAATAGTTTTGCCCGCTGTTGTAAGCACGGCGTAATAAGGCCCGTAAATTGCTATATCTTGAGTAAAACCAATGAGCGCGATGCTGGCCACGCAAATCAAATATTTAAAGCAAGTATGAAAAAATCGGTTAAAATATTGTGGATTACAGTTTTATCGATAACTGGGTTTTTCCTGTTATTGATCCTGCTGGTGAATTTCCGCATTATTGGCTCTATGCCATCCATGGAGACCCTGGAAAACCCAAGGGCTGCCCTTGCATCTGAAGTAATTGCCGAAGATGGTACCATCCTGGGTAAATATTATCAGGTAGACAGGTCGAGCTCTGACTACAACGAAATTTCCAAAAATGTGATCAATGCCCTGATTGCTACAGAAGACGTCAGGTTTTATGAGCACTCAGGAATAGACCCTTATGCAACGATTGCCATCCCCTTCTACCTGGCAGTCGGCAAGAAAAGGGGGTCCAGTACTATCACACAACAGCTGGCATTGAACCTGCAGGCCGATAATACCGGTACACAACGTGCCTCCAACCTTATAAAGAGAGGCTTCCAGAAGATGCAGGAATGGCTGATAGCCGTACGCCTGGAGCGTAACTTCACCAAACAGGAGATCATTACCCTTTATCTCAATACAGTACCTTTCGGCGATAACGTATATGGTATTGAAAACGGCGCGCGCACCTTCTTCAGTAAAGATGCAGGTCACCTGTCCATTGAAGAAGCAGCGACCCTGGTGGCTATGCTGAAGGGTACCAATCTGTATAATCCACGCCGTAATCCGAAGGCCGCCTTAGACCGTCGTAATACGGTAATAGAGCTGATGCAGAAGAATGATTTCATTTCAGAAGCGGAAGCAAATGCAGCTAAAAGTAAGCCTATCGTACTGCGTTACAATAAGATAGACCACAACAAGGGACTGGCGCCTTATTTCAGGGAAGTACTGCGTGACGAACTGAAAGACTGGTGTAAAAAACATAAAAAGGCCGACGGTTCTGAATATAACCTGTACCGCGATGGTCTTAAGATCTATACTACCATCAACCCACGTATGCAGCTGTATGCGGAGGAGGCGGTAGCCCATCACCTGAAAGATCTGCAGAAAGTATTTGCAGCGCAGTCTAATATTAAATCGGGCAGTGTGTGGAAGAACTGGCAGTCATACATCGACCGCTATATGAAGGAGTCTGACCGTTACAAGGCTATGAAAGATGAAGAGGCTACTGACGAACAGATCAAAAAAGCATTCAATACGCCGGTAAAAATGAAAGTGTTTGCCTGGAAAAGCTTTACCGAGCCTGAGCTGAATGAGCTGGATACGATCATGACGCCGATAGACTCCATCAAATACATGAGAGCTATCTTACAGGCAGGCTTTATGGCGATGGACCCTGAAAGCGGTGAAGTAAAGGCATGGGTAGGCGGTCCTGACTTCCGTTATTTCAAAAACGATCACGTAGCCAAAACCCGCAGACAAGTAGGTTCTACATTTAAACCGTTCCTGTATTGCTTTGCCATTATGAATGGCATGTCGCCCAGCACAATGCTGCCGAACGAGCCGATATCATTCCCTAAATATAACTGGACACTGAGCCGCAACTCAGAAGGTAGTGTGGGTGGTAGCATTTCCATGGCAGGAGCACTGGCCAAGTCACTGAACCTGGTGTCTGCTTACCTGATCAAACAGTTAGGTCCACAGGCAGTTGCTGACTTTGCGAAAAACAAGATCGGTTTCAGTGCTGAAATTCCGCCTTATCCATCCATTTCGCTGGGTACCCCGGAAATTTCGCTGTATGAAATGCTGCAGGCCTATACGATGTTTCCGGCCCGTGGTATCATTACCAAACCAATTTACATCACCCGTATAGAAGACAGGAATGGCAACATCCTGCAGACAACCGCTCCTGAAAAACGTGAAGTGATCAGCGAGAATGAGTCTTATACCATGGTGAAAATGATGCAGGGTGTAACCGGTCCGGGTGGTACATCTGCGCGTCTGCGTTTCCGTTATGGTATCCAGAGTGAAGTAGCAGGTAAGACCGGTACCACCAACGATAATACCGATGGCTGGTTCCTGGGCTTTACTCCGCAGCTGCTGGCAGGCGCCTGGGTAGGTTGTGAAAACAACTTCCTCCATTTCAGCACCACCACCAATGGTCAGGGTGCGAACACCGGTCTTCCGATATGGGCTTATTTCTTCCAGAAATTATATGCAGATAAAACGCTGAAAATAGATGACAAGGCTACCTTTGCCATCCCTCAATCTATCAACAGTGAATTCTACCAGAATTTTGAGCAGAACTATAAACCACCTGCAGAAGCAGAGGACCAGGGTAATGGAGAGGCCAGCGATTATATAATGGATGTAAACGAGGCCGAAGCAGAAGCAGATAAGGCAGCCAGAGAAAGAGAAAAGGAGAAGCAGAAGGAGGCCAATAAGGACAAACCAGCTCCTGCTACCACGCCTAAAGCAGCCTATCCTGCACAACCAGCTAAACCACAGTAAGTAAGTACCAACAGATAGTAAAAAAGGCGTCCGGTTTAAAGCCGGACGCCTTTCCATTTTATATCAGGTGTGAAACGATCTATTTCTTTTCTTCGTCTTTCTTCTCCTCTCCTACATAATGCAGCGCCGGATACTTCATCGCATTAGTGATCAGTTGAACAGCCAGTTTCAGGATCAGCGCTTCCTCTTTAGCTTTCAGTTTCTCAACATCATCTGTAGGTTTGTGATAATCATCATGCGGACCGGTATGCAGGAAGATCACTGGTACCTGGTGCATAAAGAAGTTATGATGATCTGAAGCGCCCTTGCCCGATCCATCGGTAAAATAATGGATACCCGGTTCCTGCGCATCTTTGAATACTGCCGGCCATTCCTGTGCTGTGGCATAACCACCTATACCGATGCCCCGTTCTTCGTTGTACCTCCCGATCATGTCCATGTTCAGCATGAAATGTACATTCGTCAGCGGGATGGTAGGATTGGCTGTAAAATATTTAGAGCCCTGCAAGCCCATCTCTTCTCCTCCGAAAGAAATGAACAGGAAATTGAATGCTTCTTTCTGTCCATTCCCTGTAAAGTAACGGACCAGTTCCAGCAGTCCTGCCACGCCGGATGCATTGTCGTCAGCACCATTGTGGATCTGTCCCACAGGGTATTTTCCGTCATACAACGCTGCTGTACCCAGGTGATCGTAATGAGCGCCGATAATAATTGTTTTAGCCGCACCATTGTCCAGGAAGCCGATCACATTTCTGCTGTGCAGGTTTTTGTGCTCCTTTCTATCGAAAGTAAAGTCCTGAAAGTAGCTGCTGCCATTGCCCGGTGTTAATCCGGCTTGTTTAAATTGTTTGGCTACATAGTTACTGGCTTTAATGCCCCCCTTTTCATTAGTGCCCCGGCCTTTCAATTTGTTGGAGGCCAGGTAACCCACCGTCTTCTGTATACGGTCGGCAGATGGTTGGTAGTCCTGTGCGTAGGATGAAGAATAAACAGTTGCGGCTATAGCCAGAAACAATAGATATTTCATAAGGTTAGATTAAATGCATGAATCCTGAAAATACAGAAGGCTTCCATTGTGGGAAGCCTTCTGCTAATATACTATGTTAAAAAGATCGGATACTATTGCTTCTTGCGTTGCTGGGTTTCCTGCTGACGCTTCTGCATGTCTGCCTGGCGTTTCTGCATTTCTTCCAGTTTCTCCTGCCATTTTGATTTGCTGGCTGGTTTCTTTTTGTTCTCCTGGATCTGTGCGTGGATCTTATCATGATTCACGAAGAATTTCTGGATTACCCACTGCAGACCAATACTGATCACGTTGGACAGGAAGTAATAGAAGGTCAGTGCTGATGCCAGGCGGTTGAAGATACCCAACAGCATGATCGGGAATACATACGGCATATATTTCATTACCGGGTTGCTCTGATCGGTCATACCACGGTTATTGAACGCCAGCATTAAGCTCGTTGCGGTCATCAGCAATGTGAACAAGCTCACGTGATTACCGTAGAACGGAATAGTGAAAGGCAGGTTCAGGATAGAATCGTAGGCAGAAAGGTCATTCGCCCACAGGAAGCTTTCCTGTCTCAGCTCGATGGATGATGGGAAGAAGCTATACATCGCCACCAGGATAGGCAGCTGCATCAGTGCTGGTAAACAACCACCCAATGGGTTTACTCCGGCACTCTTGAACAACTTCATTTGTTCCATACCGAATGCCTGCTGGTCGTCGGCATATTTTGCCTTCAGCTCATCAATTTCAGGCTTCAGCACTTTCATTTTAGCCTGAGATACATAACTCTGGTAGGTGAAAGGTGCGATGATCAGGCGGATGAACAGGGTGAGCAAAATGATGATAATACCATAGTTGCCGATAAATCCGCTCAGGAAGTTGAACACAGGGATGATCACCCATTTGTTCACATATTTTACGAAAGCGAAGATACCGGAGCCCAGCGGAATGATACTTTCCAGACCGATGTCGAATGATTTCAGGGTCTTATAGTGGTTAGGACCATAGTAAATCTCTATTGGGAAAGTAAAATCATGCGCACGGTTGTATGGAAGCTCGATAGTGGCGAAAGTTTGCCCTACGATGTTACCGCTTTCAGGTACTTTGGTGTTCACTTCTGCGCTGGCAAAACGTGCATCATTTCTAGCGATAAAAGTAGTGTTGAAGAACTGCTGTTTCACGCTCAGCCATTCCAGCTTGGTATCCCATTTCTGGTGACTGGTACGTTCGAGGGTAAAATAGTCATGCTTTCCGTCTGCATCCCGATAGTGTACCTGGTTGTTCAGACGCTCGTTCTGCATATCCTGTTCCTGCTTGTCGTTCTGGGAATCCCAATGCAGGGTCAGGGTTTTCTGGCCGGCTGGCAACACATTTTCCAGGCCGATGGCACGGATATCGAAATCCACGGCATAACCATCCTGTTTCAAAGTATATACATACTCCAGGTACTGGCCAGGGTTGGAGGTAGGCAGGCGGTAGGTAATAGCCTGGCTGCCATCTGCCAGCTGCTGTACATTACCACCGGTAAAGTACAGGTCGGAAGTATTTAATAAGGTATTATTATTGGCAGGAACCTGCAGGGAAATACGGTTGAAAGAACTGTTTACCAGCAGCAAAGGTTTACCCTGGAAATCCTTGAATTGTTTCAGCTGTACCTGTGAAGGCTGTCCACCGTGATTGGAGAAGGTGATTTTCAGCACTTTATTCTCCAGTACGGCAGTCTGCTGAGTTCCATTGGCAGCACCTGCGAAGGTACCATATGTACCGGCAAGTTTGCTGGAATCGGGCACGCCTGCCGTGGTGTAATTGGCGGTATCAACAGGTTTGGGCTTGTTAAGATTAGCTATGGAATCCTGGCGGTCCTTCTCTCTTTTTGCGGCAACCTGTTGTTTCTGGTTAAAGAAAATGTAACCTACAAACAACACTCCCAGTAGTACAAAGCCAATGACTGAGTTTCTGTCCATGAAATTCAATTAAAATTTAGGCAGCAAAGGTAAGTAAAAGCAACAAGCTTTCAGTTGTAATCAGCAAAGTTAATACCTCGCTGTTACCGCTGAAAGCCTGCAACTTATCAATATTCATTATTGGTGGGCAATCTTTTCTTCTGCAACTTTTGCCTTGTTGGTCTTGTCTTCTGCATACTGTTTGGCGGCAGCAATGAAGTGCACGAACAGTGGTGCAGGAGCTTCCACTGTGCTTTTCAGCTCAGGATGGAACTGACAGCCTACGAAGAATGGGTGATCGGGCAATTCTACCATTTCTACCAATCCGCTTTCCGGGTTACGGCCGGAAGGGATCATACCAGCCTTTTCGAAATCGGCCAGGTACTGTCCGTTGAATTCGTAACGGTGGCGGTGGCGTTCGCTGATGGTGGTACTGCCATAGATACCGGCGGCTCTTGAACCTGGTGTTAATTCGCAGATGTAAGCACCCAGACGCATGGTTCCACCTTTTACAGTGATCTTTTTCTGCTCTTCCATAAGACCGATCACCGCATGCGGCGTATCAGGATTCATTTCGGTAGAGTGGGCATCTTTCCAGCCTATTACGTTACGGGCAAATTCCACAACGCTCATCTGCATACCCAGACAGATACCGAAGAATGGCAGGTTATTCTCACGGGCATATTGTATAGCGACGATCTTTCCTTCAATACCACGATGACCAAAACCAGGCGCTACCAGCAGACCATCCAGGTTACGCAGCTTTTCTGCTACGTTCTCGTGAGTAAGGAATTCAGAATGAATGTTTTGTACCACTACTTTACATTCATTCATCGCCCCTGCATGAATAAATGACTCGAGGATAGATTTGTAAGCGTCCTGCAGTTCTACGTACTTTCCGATCAGACCGATGGTCACCTTGGATTTCGGATATTTCAGCTTATCCAGGAAGGCGCGCCACTTGGTCATATCCGGCTCTCTTTCAATAGGAATGTGCAGTTTCTTCATACAGATCACATCCAGTTTCTCGCGCAGCATTTCCAGGGGCACCTCATAGATGGTGCTCATGTCTGTAGCCTCGATCACAGCATCTACTGTCACATTACAGAACAGGGCTATTTTCTTTTTCAGATCATTATACATTGGCTCTTCCGTACGGCATACGATCACATCAGGATGTACTCCGTTCTCACTCATCATTTTCACAGAGTGTTGCGTAGGCTTGGTTTTCAATTCCTTAGCCGCACGCAGGTAAGGTATCAGGGTCAGGTGTACTACCAGACAATCCTGCTCGTCCAGTTCCCATTGTAACTGACGAACCGCCTCAATGTAAGGCAGGGACTCGATGTCGCCCACAGTACCACCCAGCTCGGTAATAACGATATCATATTTACCGTCTTTACCCAGCAGCAGGATCCTGCGTTTGATCTCGTCTGTGATGTGCGGTACTACCTGTACGGTTTTACCCAGGTAGGCGCCTTCACGCTCCTTGTTAATAACAGTCTGATAAATACGGCCGGTAGTCACGTTATTCGCCTGGGAGGTAGGCGTGTTCAGAAAACGTTCATAGTGGCCAAGGTCCAGGTCAGTTTCAGCGCCATCTTCGGTTACATAGCACTCACCATGTTCGTAAGGGTTCAATGTTCCCGGATCCACATTGATATATGGATCAAATTTCTGAATAGTCACTCTAAAGCCACGAGCCTGCAACAATTTCGCCAGCGAAGCAGCTATAATTCCTTTACCCAACGAGGAAGTCACACCTCCCGTAACGAAGATATATTTTGCCATAAAATCTAAAAATTCTGTAGAATATACTTGACCTAAAGAGAAGCGCCGGACGACTTTTGGTGTAACCAGTCAAGTAAAAATAACTTCCGAAGGTCATGCAAAGTTAAGACAAATTTAAAGTGCTCCAAAAGGGATTTTCATATTTCGTTGTAAGCACAAGTGTAACAAATTAATAATAAGACACTTCCAGTGAAAATTGGGGCTAATAATTTAATATCTTACCAAATCGTCCATCCGCAGTGCATTTCTTGTGTCTGTCAGGAAACTTCTTACTAATTTTGCGCCGTAATAAATCAGCATATGACATTAACGCCCAAGCGTGCGCATGACTCCATGATCCAGATGACGGAACTGGTTTTGCCTAACGATACCAACACTTTCGGCAACCTGATGGGGGGCCGCCTTATGTACTGGATGGACATAGCCGCGGCTCTCGCCACTATGAAACATTGCAGTGCACCGGTGGTAACTGCTTCTGTAGATAACATTTCTTTTGAAACACCCATTAAACTGGGTAACGTAGTACATATTGAAGCGAAGGTGAGCAGAGCGTTTTCCACCTCCATGGAAGTACATCTGCGGGTATGGGGAGAAGACCCGGTGCAGCAGTACCGCTATAAGTCCAACGAGGCCTTTATGACTTTTGTAGCGCTGGACCCCAATGGAAAATCCAGGCTGGTGCCACAGATCATCCCGGACACTGAAGAAGAGAAACAATTATATGAAGGCGCTATGCGCCGGCGCCAGTTACGCCTGATCCTGAGTGGTAAAATGAAGCCTCAGGACGCAGAAGAACTGAAAGCTTTGTTCATTTAAACTTATCAGTCTCTCCCCGGATCGTCTGCGTTTCGGGGAGAGCTTTTTAACCGGTCAGCTTTCCCCCTCCCACTCCTGGTAAAACTTCTCCAGGAAAGTCTCCATGAAAGCATGTCTCTCCATGGCCATCTGGCGGCCTGTTGCGGTATTCATCCTGTCTTTCAGCAATAACAGCTTCTCGTAAAAATGATTAATGGTCGGGGCAGTGCTCTGCTTATACTGTTCCTTTGTCATATAAAGGTCCGGGGCGATGCCAGGATCATATAAAGCCCTGTTCTTAAATCCACCGTAATTAAATGCGCGCGCAACACCGATAGCGCCGATAGCATCCAGTCGGTCCGCATCCTGTACTACGGCTAGCTCCGGGGAATAAAAAGTGCCGGTATTATGACCTCCCTTGAAGGAAATATGCATGATAATGTTTACCACGTGCTGGATAATCTCTTCCGACACACCGGCAGATTCCAGATAGGAACGGGCTTTCTGCGGACCAACATTTTCATCGCCATTATGGAATTTGGAATCGGCAATATCGTGCAGTAAAGCACTGAGTTCTACCACCAACAGATCTACCTGCTCGCCGGCAGCAATCTTCCTGGCCAGCTTCCATACCCTGTATATGTGCCACCAGTCATGGCCGCCTTCAGCGCCCGCCAGTTCCTTTTTTACAAATTGTTCTGTCTGATTGATCAGTTCTTGTGCGTCCGTATTGTATTGGCTCATAACGCCAAATATATTATTCTCCGTGGCAGCAGCAAAATGAGGGATTACAATAACAGGAAAAACGAAGAAAAGGAGAAACTGAAAAGGAGGCTCATAGCATATGTTGGTTTAGATACTTCATTTGTTGACAACCCTCCTTTCTGCTTTCGGTTTCTCCTCCCTGGATTCCGGCATGCAATTTAGAATGATCAGGGATCTTGCTTCACTAAGATCTTCTTCGTTTTTCCTTTTGAATGGTTTAGATATCCGTCGGACTAATTTGGTGCATGCAGCCATTCTGTTGTTATTGAGCTTTAATGGCGGTTGGTAATTACGATTTAGATTTAAAAAAATTGTCCCCCTTAAAGAAGGGGGCAGTAGCATCATCGCTGTTGCGATATAAATTCTGGTTGATAAAACTATAAAGAGCTGTCATAGCTGCTGAAAGATACCTTACCGAGGCCCCTTTCGAGCCCCGGCTTATAAGGTATATACTTCAGGGAAGCGGGAATACTTTTATATTGGCGCGGCGTAAGGCGGGAAAATTTATGAAACCCTGACTGCGAGGTCAAAAAAATTTGTTGGCCTTGCTGACCCTAGTACGGGGCTCTCCCCGCCTTTTACCGCTAAATAGTTCAATTACTGATATACCCTTTCGGTATATGTGTCTTTTAAAGTACGGAACCTGCTATCTCCGGATAATCAGACGATAGCCCTGTCCTCCTGGTTGGTCGTAGCATTTTTAAGGACTGACCGGCCTTTTCGATGGAAATATCCCGTTTAAGCACAATACCAGTATTATTGTAACGACCCTTCTTAATTATTAATCTGCTAAATCTATTCTTTGAAGCTATACGCATACAGAGAGAAACAACATATTATAAAAAGTGCAATCTTTTAAATAACCCTGACTTATACCCTAAAAAACAAACCATATCTCCGTTTTCTATCATAAATGTAGCACTCACAGTTTATATTTCACAATTATTTAAATCAAAATATAGATATATTTTTATTTATAATGTAATTAGAAAGTACTGAAAAGTAGATGAAAGAGGTTGAAACAGGAGCACTATTTTAACTGAAACAAATTGAATATTCTCCGCCGGGTTGGACACAGGAATGCCGCTTCTCACCGCGCGGTAATTTTAGGATGGGGAAGGTAAAAAGGGGAAATAATAGGGTTAATCTTTCCGGACCAGCACGTCAGTGATCCTGTTCAATTGCTTTACTTTTTCTGTAAAATCGCCTTTGATGCGGTCCCGGATCACCTGCAGCTTATCCAATACATCATTAAGAGAGCCAGGGATCACTTCCTGCAGTACTTCTTTGAGACGTTTAGCAACGGTGGGGGATTTCCCGTTGGTAGAGATGGCTATCTTGAGGTGGCCTTTTTGTACAATAGAACCTAAATAAAAATCGCACAGCTCAGGAGTGTCGGCTACATTGATCAATACCCGGCTGCATTTTGCCTTTTCCCATATGTACATGTTTAACTCCGCATCACCGGTGGCAGCAATGGCCAGGTCTTTCCCCAGCATATCACCGCAGGAGAATGGTTTCTGGATCAGTTCCACATTTGGGGCATGTTTTACGAGTGCGGTCAGTTCGGGCTGGAACCAGGTTGCAACTACCGTGATATTGGCCTCCGGACAGTTCTCCAATAAGGCATTTACTTTTTCATGACCTATATTTCCCCCTCCCACAACCAACACATGCAGGCGATTCAATTTAAAAAATACCGGGAAAAGATGATTTTCTTCCATAAAGGTGCGATTACTGAATACACATGGCAAATTACGTACCTGCCCATCACCTGGACTTCCCGTAATTTGTCATGTGTAATTTATGAGTTATACAGCTATTTTCAGTTGTTCTGCTATCCTTTCCTGTACTGCCTGGAAGGCTTCATGAAAACGCACTACTTCACCTACTACAATAATTGCCGGATTACGCAGATTGTCGCGTAAGGCTATTTCTTTCAGATCGGCTACATTTCCAATACCTATTTTCTGGTCAGGCAGTGTTCCATTCTGGATAATGGCGGCTGGCACGTTGCCTTTACCCTGTGCTACGTATGCTGCTGAGATCTCCTCCAATTTGCCCATCCCCATGAGTACTACCACGGTAGTATCTGCCTGGACAGCATAAGCCAGGTCACGGGCTAAGCTCCCACTCTGGGTGGTACCTGTCAGGACCCAAAAGCCCTCACTCACGTTACGCGCCGTAACAGGTATCCTGTTGATACCCGGTACAGAGATAGCACTGGTAATGCCTGGCACTACTTCCGTATCAATGTTGAACTGCTGGGCGAAGGTCAGTTCCTCCTGTCCGCGGCCGAATACGAAAGAGTCGCCTCCTTTCAGGCGTACCACGCTGCCATAAGTTAGTGCATATTTCACGATCATGCGGTTGATCTCATCCTGCGAGTACACATGCATACCCGCACGCTTGCCAACGAAGCGCTTCAGGCAGTTGCTAGGCGCATGCTCGAGCAGCTCATTATTGGAAAGCGCGTCATAAAGGATCACCCTTGCCTGCTGTATGGCTTTCAGGCCTTTTACAGTGATCAGCTCAGGATCTCCAGGTCCCGCGCCTACCAGTGTCAATTTCGGATGTATATTCTGCATAGTGTACGTTTAATAAGATGTGATAACCGCAGGCGTTTATTGCGCTACAACTGCTGCTGTCTGCTGTCTGTATGACTGCGCCTGCTGGTAGAAATCTGATGCCTGTTGATAATACTGTTTTGCAAAACTTTCAGAAGGCTCGTTCTGATTGATCTGCAATACAAGTGTCTTAAAGCTGCCATCCAGCGACCATTTACCGGTTTCTACAAAATGTTTGTCGAAATCGTTGATGATGCCTGTCTGTGTGTTACAGCTTACACCTTCACCCAGTAACAGTGCTTTCGCGGTCTGTACAAAAGTGGAGTAAGAATGGTAAATGCTGTCTGCATATTGCTTTTCATCCAGCGCTGTCTGGCTCCATTGCAGCTTCTCCTCGCCTTCAAAGAGAAGAGTAGCTACCAGGTCTATCACCACACTGGCACACTCGCCCACACCGATAGCAGTTGCGAATTTGTCGCCCTGTCCCCAGTCAACGAAATCCTCATCGATCAGCGTATTCAGGTCAGTTAGTGGTTTCAGGAGATCATAAAAATATTTCTCACCCTGACGGTCGTAATAGTCATTGAACTTCTCATCTTTCTGACCATTTGCTGCAAAGTCTTTCAGCAGGGAACGCAGTACGTCAGGACCTCTCTTACTTGGCACTTTGATCACTTTATCGGCAACACGGCCTACGCCGTTGCCAACAATACCACCGCCCAGGAGCACCTGTAAAGCAGGTAATACTTTACCTCCGCTTTTCAGTGAACTGCCATGGAAACCGATAGCCGCAATACCATGCTGACCACAGGAGTTCATACAGCCACTTATCTTGATCTTGATATCTTTATTATGTACCAGGTCAGGGAATTCTTCCTGGATCACCAGTTCCAGTGCTGTAGAGATACCGGTGCTGCTGGAAATAGCCAGGTTACAGGTATCGGTGCCAGGGCAGGCAGTGATATCTGCTATACTGTCAAAACCTGGTTCTGCAAAACCTCCCGCTTCCAGTACACTGAATACATAAGGCAGATGTGCAGGCTGGATATATTTCAGCAGTAAGCCCTGATTGGCAGTTACACGCACATCATTGGCCACGGCAGGTCTCAGACCTTCTATCAGCTGACGGGATATAACAGAACTGATGTTACCCAGCGGTACACGTACATAGGCAGCATAATAGCCGGTCTGACGCTGCTGGAAAACGTTAGTCTGTTTCCAGGCTTCATATTTCTTCGGATCCTTGATAGAATATGCTGGTAATACCGCGTCTGCAGCCGGCAGTTCCGGATCAGCCCAGGTATCGGCATCCACATGGAAGGATTTTGATTTAATAGCAGTACGCTCTTCATCTACCAGACGCTGAAATTCTTCAAACCCAATTTTCTGTATGAGGAATTTCATACGTGCCTTATGACGGCTGGCCCTTTCTCCATGACGGTCAAACACACGCAAAACTGCTTCTATATATGGAATGAGCTGATCTTCTTCCAGGAACTCATGGCCAACATGCGCCAGGTAAGGCTGCGCACCGAGGCCACCACCTACCAGCACCTTGAATCCGCGCACTTCCCTGCCGTTTTCCACACGTACCTTTGGTATTACACCGATATCGTGCATAAATGCCCAGGCAGTATCAGCGTCGCTGCTGGAAAAGGCCATTTTAAATTTACGTCCCATATCCTGGCAGATCGGGTTACGCAGGAAATACCTGAAGGTAGCATCTGCGTAAGGAGTAACATCAAACGGCTCTTCAGGGTCAATACCTGCCTTGTCGGAAGCTGTGATGTTACGAACAGTGTTACCACATGCCTCACGGATGGTGATATCGTCCAGATCCAGTTTGCTCCATAGTTCTGGCGTCCTTTCCAGGCTCACGAAGTGGATCTGAATATCCTGACGGGTGGTCAGGTGCAGGTTACCGGTAGAATATTCGTCAGATACGTCTGAGATACGTTTCCATTGTTCCAGCGTCATCTTGCCGTAAGGTAGCTTGATGCGGATCATCTGTACGCCTGCCTGACGCTGGCCATAAATACCTCTCGCCAGACGCAGACTACGAAATTTTTCTTCCGGGATCTGTCCTTCGCGGAATAAGCGGATCTTCCTCTCCAGTTCTATGATATCTTTCTCAACCACAGGATTTTCCAGTTCGGTTCTGAAGCTTTGCATAGTGAATATTTTCTTGGTGGTAAATTATCAGATATTAAAACGTTATACTTCCTTATCTTTTATAAAGCACAGAGCCTCCGCGCATTAGGTCGGAGGCTCTGTATATCTTGATTTGATTCCTGGTCGATCAATTTTCCTTATACATCTACGCCTCCCCGGCTACCATTACAATGGAGCAATGGCACCCATAACACAAAAACCCGCTATTCATCCCTATATTTCCCATTAATTTAGTAGACTATTACAAAGTTATAAATCTAAGCCAGAATTCCAAAAGTAATTTTGCCCTGTAAAACCCGAAGAAACAGCCCTTTGCCGGACCAGCCGGAACGGTATATTTTTCCTGAATCTGGCGGTATGCCTGCCTGCATTGGAAAGGAGGCCCACTATACCATCTGGCCGCCATAACCATTGATTATACAGGATAACTATTATTTATGCGGAAACGGCTCCGCATTACTTTCTCCCGTCTCTGTCTTAACTTTGCGACGCAAGAACAAATGAAAAGCACATGATAAATACGGTGATATTTGATATGGACGGGCTGTTGATCGATTCTGAGCCACTTTGGGGAAGAGCCATGAGAGAAGTCTTTGCGACAGTTGGCGTGGACCTTACCATGGAGCTGGCCAGCCATACAACCGGCCTTCGTACAGCAGAAGTTGTGGATTACTGGCATAATTACTTCAAGTGGGAAGGGAAAGACAACTCACAGGTTACCAACGAGATAATAGATGCAGTTATTAACAAGATATTGGCAGAAGGCGAAGCAATGGAGGGACTGGAATATATACTGGACTATTTCACAAAAAAGAACTTTAAAATAGGGCTGGCATCTTCTTCTCCCCTGCGACTGATCGAATCTGCGGTTGATCACATGGGCATCAGGGATCGATTCCATGCCATCTCTTCAGCAGAATTTGAGTCGCACGGCAAACCTCACCCCGCGGTGTACCTGACTTGTGCCAAAAAACTGGGCAGCACTCCACTGGAATGCGTAGCTTTTGAAGATTCGGTAACAGGCATGACGGCCGCCAAAGCTGCCCGCATGAAAACAGTCGTAGTACCGGAGGCGCATAACCGCCAGAACAAACGATATGCATTAGCAGATGTACAGCTGGATTCTCTGCTGGAATTCAATGACGACATATTAGCGCGTCTCCAGGCCTAAGGGGAAACTTCACTTGCGCTAAACAACCTATAAAGAAGAAGGGTGTTCTGTTACCAGAACACCCTTCAGTATTTCAACAACCTAAAAAAGATTATTCACCTTTCTTTTCGTCGCCTTCATCCTTCTTCAGCTTCTCTCTCAGTTCAGCCAGTGCACCCAGATCACCAAGTGTAGCTTTTTCTACCTTGCTCTGGATGGTTTTCACAGCTTTACGAGTTTTGTCAGCATCAGCTCTCTTTTCTTTGGCAACTGCTTCTTTCTCCTCGTTTTTAGCCTGTTCCCACACTCTTGTATGAGACACCAGTATACGTTTTTCGCTGCGATCGAATTCGATGATCATGAATTCTTTCACATCTTCAACGCTGATTGGTTTCTCATCTTCAGTGCGCAGGTGACGTGCAGGAGCGTAAGCTTCCAGACCATATTGCAGTTGAACAGTAGCACCTTTTTCATCTTTCTTCACTACAGTACCTTCATGAACGGATCCAATCGGGAAGATAGTTTCGAAAGTGTTCCAAGGATCTTCTTCAATCTGTTTGTGGCCCAGGCTCAGTTTACGGTTATCCTTATCGATACCCAGGATCACTACCTCGATTTCGCTACCCACTTTAGTGTATTCACTTGGGTGGTTGAAGCGTTTGATCCAGCTCAGGTCAGAGATGTGGATCATACCACCGATACCGGTTTCCAGCTCAACGAATACGCCATAAGGAGTGATGTTCTTCACGATACCTTTGTGACGGCTGTCCAGCGGGAATTTAGTTTCGATAGTAGCCCAGGGATCTTCTGTCAGTTGCTTGATAGACAGGCTCATCTTACGCTCTTCCTTGCTCAGGGTCACTACCACTGCTTCGTATTCTTCGCCTAATTTGAAGAATTCTTTAGCATTGATAGGAGTAGAAGCCCAGGAGATCTCAGATACGTGTACCAGACCTTCTACACCAGGCAGAATTTCCAGGAATGCACCGTAATCTTCGATGTTCACTACCTTACCTTTTACGCGCGCACCTTCAGTGATGTGTGCAGGCAGGGTATCCCATGGGTGAGGAGTAAGTTGTTTGTAACCAAGGCTGATACGTTTTTTCTCGTCGTCGAAGTCCAGTACCACCACATTGATCTTCTGATCCATCTGGAGCACTTCGCTTGGGTGAGAGATACGTCCCCAGCTGATGTCGGTGATGTACAGCAAACCATCCAGACCACCGAGGTCGATGAATGCGCCGAAATCTGTAATATTCTTGATAGTACCTTCCAATACCTGGCCTTTTTCCAGTTTGGAGATAATATCCACTCTCTGCTGCTCGATATCGCTTTCGATAAGCGCTTTGTGAGAAACAACTGCGTTCCTGATAGCCTCGTTAACCTTAACCACCTTGAACTCCATTGTTTTGCCTACAAACTGGTCGTAGTCGGTTACAGGCTTAACATCGATCTGAGAACCTGGCAGGAATGTTTCCATACCATAAACGTCTACGATCAAGCCGCCTTTGGTTTTGCTGGTAACAGTACCAGTAACCACTTCGCCGGTTTTGTAAACTTCCACGATTTTTTCCCATGCACGCTGCTGGCGAGCCTGTTTACGGCTCAGGTGCAGGTTACCATCGCGGTCTTCTTTTTCAACAACCAGTACTTCAACTTCATCACCTACTTTCAGTCCCTGCAGATCACGGAATTCGTTCAGAGAGATCAGACCGTCAGATTTGAAGCCGATGTTGATCACAACGTCCGTTTTGGTCAGACCAACTACGGTACCTGTGAGCAGGCCGTTTTCTTCGATCACTTTAAAAGTGTTGTCGTACGTTTCATCGTACTTCGCTTTTTCTTCTTTGCTGTAAGAAGAAACATTGCGTTTGTCCACGCTCCAGTCGAAATCATCGTGAGCGGTTTCTACAACAGGCGCCTTTTTTGTCGCTGTTTCTACCTGAGCTGCTGCTGCAGGTACCTGTTGTTCAGCGTTTTGTTCGTTAGTAATGTTGTTTTCTGCCAAAATTTGGTTCCTCCTTTTGTGTTAAATTCTCCCGGATTTTAGGCCCGAAAGTTTTAATTGGAGGGCAAAGATACTTAATAATCATTAAAAAATAAGCAATTTTCACATGTTTAACACACCAGCTACCCATCCTCCCCTCCCCATCATCCGGGGCTTGTTTGCTTCAAAAAAATGTGCCGCTAAATAGATTTATGATTGCGGATTTTGTACTAATTTTCAAGTATGAACGGGACCTCATTCAGCTCTGATATTCGCTACTGGCTTAGACAAGGAAATACAATTAACCATCTTCTTTTCTGGAATATAATTGTTTTCCTCGTCATGGGAACTGTGTACCTGATCGGCAAAATTGCACCAACCACAGGCTTCCTTTCCGCACTTCTTTTTGACAATCTTTCCCTGCACGCCAATGTGTATGCTTTCATGCGGAAGCCATGGGGGTTATTGACCTACATGTTCACACATCTGGAATTTTTACATGTACTCTTCAATATGCTGAACCTTTACTGGTTCGGTAATATCTTCAGGTCTTTCCTCGGCAATCAGCGGGTACTGCCGCTTTACCTGCTGGGAGGGATCATGGGAGGTGTTGCATACCTGCTCATATACAATCTGGCCTTCGGCGGCGTAAATGCACCCATGATCGGCGCTTCGGCCTCCGTCATGGCCCTGCTTATCGCCTGCGCCACCAAGCTGCCCAACTACGAGATCGGCCTGCTATTTATCGGTTCCATCCGCCTCAAATGGCTGGCGCTGATCGTTATTATACTGGACCTCATCTCCCTTACACAGGGCAATGTAGGCGGTATCGTAGCCCATATGGGCGGCGCACTGACCGGCTTTATCTATATCAAATTCCTGAACAGCGGCACTGATATCTGTCAGCCGCTTATATGGCTGTTTAACCGCCGTCTGCGGGTCGAAACACCCAAACGGTCATTTAAACCTAAAAAGTCTCCCCTTAAGCTTGTAAAGCCCAACCAGGAAGAAAATAAACAACTCCGCCTGGACCAGCTGCTCGATAAAATAAACGACAATGGCATCGACAGTCTTAGCCCCGAGGAAAAAGCATGGCTGAAGAAAATGAGCCAGGAATAAATGGCCATGTATACCAGCCATTCAAAATATGTAACTTTGCCGCCAAGATGAAAACATTTAACGTTCCTATTATATATCGCAGCCCGCTGATCACGGCTATTAAAAACCGCCGTAAGCAGCAGGACCGCATGAAGAAGGATTTTACACCTACCGTGTTGGATTTTGGCCCACTGAAAATATTGCTGGCCCGCCACTTCGGCTTTTGCTATGGCGTGGAAAATGCCATTGAGATCGCATTTAAGACAGTAGAAGAGAATCCCGGAAAAAGGATCTTCCTGCTCAGCGAAATGATCCATAATCCGCATGTCAATAACGACCTGCTGGCGAAAGGTGTGCAATTCATCATGGATACCGCCGGTAAACAACTGGTGCCCTGGGAAGAACTGACGCCGGAAGATATTGTGATCATCCCCGCCTTTGGCACCACCCTGGAAATAGAAGCGAAACTGAGCTCCCTGGGCATTGCTCCCCTGCAGTATAACACCACCTGTCCCTTCGTGGAAAGGGTATGGAATAAGGCAGAACAGATCGGACAACAGTCCTATACCGTGATCGTACACGGTAAGCCCGGACATGAAGAAACCCGCGCTACGTTCTCCCACAGCCGCAGTAATACCCCCACAGTAGTGGTGAAGGATATGGAAGAAGCTCGCCTGCTGTCCACTTTTATCACCGGAGAAAGACCCGCTGATGAATTTTACGCCCAGTTCAAAGGACAATATTCTGAAGGCTTTGATGTAACACGCGACCTGCAGCGTGTAGGTGTTGTGAACCAGACCACGATGCTGGCTACCGAAACTCAGGCCATCGCCGATTATATCAAAAACGTGATCATGGACAGGTATGCCCTCAATCCTGAAAATGTGGGTGAACGTTTTGCCGATACCCGTGACACACTTTGCTACGCCACCAATGATAACCAGAGCGCAGTAACCGGCCTCTTACAGGAAGAAGCAGACCTTGCTATCGTTGTAGGCGGATATAACAGTTCCAATACATCCCACCTGGTAGAACTATGCGAGGTAAAGCTGCCCACCTACTTCATCTCCTCAGATGAAAAACTGGTAGCCGCCAACGAAGTATATCACTGGGATTTTCATCACAAACAGGAGTTGCATAGCCGCTCTTTCCTGCCTGCAAAGGAACCGGTGACCATCCTGCTGACAAGCGGCGCCTCCTGCCCCGATGCACTGGTGGAAGCAGTGATCAGAAAACTGCTGTCATTTTATGATCTTGAATATAAAATGGAAGAACTGGCAGCGACCTTTGCCTGAGACTGACTTTATTTACCGCAAATATGTTATTAAAGTAAAAAAGACACCATGTGGTGTCTTTTTTCTTTGGGGCTAATCAATGCTAGTAATGCAGAGAAAAAAAATTTTATATAGTAATAAGTTTAAACCTGAACCAAAATTAGCTGTTAGGCGATAAGCGCGCAACAGAGACTTATTATCCGGTGGTCTATTTCCTGTAAGTGGCGTAAAACAGATTAAATCTGGTTAGAACTGCATCGCCTTTTTCAGGAAATCAGCTTTCCGCCTGCGGGATATTTCTACCTGCGTTCCATCACTCATCAATGCAAACCCGCCCTCACCCTGAATATAAGATTGCATCTGCTGTAAATTGATCAGGTGTGAATTATGCACCCTGAAAAAGTCAACATCTGTCAGTAACTCCTCAAATTCTTTCAATGGTCTCGATACCATCAGGTTCTTCTTATCCGTAAAAAAGATACGGGTATAGTTACCCGTGGATTCACAACGCACAATATTCTGTACCGGCATAAATACCAATCCGTTAATGGTAGGCAGGGCTATCTTCTTATGTGTCTGATGCAGGGTTTTCATATTCTGTAAAAACACTTCCAGCGGCGACGTGGAGTTTTCCGTTTGTCCGTTACGTCGGCTGATGCATTTCTGCACAGCATCCTGCAACTCTTTTATACTGAACGGTTTCAACAGATAGTCCAGCGCGTTGAACTTGATAGCTTTCAGCGCATATTGTTCATAGGCGGTAGTAAATATTACATCAAAAGTGATCTTATCGAACAGCTTCAACAGTTCAAAACCATTCTGGTGAGGCATTTCAACATCAAGGAAAACTACATCGGGTTGCAGTTCGGTGATCAGGTCTTTCGCTTCTTTTACACTGTTAACTCCTCCCAGCACAGTTACTTCCGGGCATTTTTTCTGAAGCATTGTCTGAAGAGCATCTATACAGTGTTGCTCATCATCAACGATGATTGCTTTAATTTCGCTCATGCTGTCTTTGTAGGTTTTTTAAAATATGAATTCTACCGGTAAGATGAGTTTCACCTGTGTACCCATGGCTTTCCCAGTTTCATCTTCCAGGTCCGTTATATTTACGTCTGCTTCCTTGGTATTATTGATCTTTCTGATAAGGTCTATTCTTCCCTCTGTTACTTTCATGCCCATTGAGCGATGGGTTTGTCCTTTTTTCTCCTTTATTTCTACTGCTTTTTTTCGACCAATACCATTATCCGTTACCGTGCAGGTCAGGGTTTTCCCTTTTACAGAAACGGCTATTTCCAGTAGTCCTTTTCCGGACTTATGCACCAGTCCGTGCCAGATAGCATTTTCTACATACGGTTGAATGATCATTGGAGGGATCATTACCTCCTCCTCGTTAATATCTTCGGCTACAGTGATCCGGTATTCAAATACATCATTGCAGCGCAATTTTTCAAGATCGAGATACAGGCGTAACGATTCCAGTTCCTTATTCAAAGATATGAATGTGTATTGCGTATTATCAAGAATCATTCGCATTAACCGGGAAAATTTGGTCAGATAGTCAGAAGCCTCTTCCTGGTTGTTGCTCCAGATAAACCGGTGAATGGAGCTTAAGGAGTTGAAAATAAAATGCGGGTTCATCTGCGCACGCAGGGAACGCAGTTCCAGTTGCAGGGTTTGCTTATTGGTTTCCAGGTTCCTGTGCCGGATGTAAAAGAACCCTCCTATGGCCACCATCAGCACAAATCCCGCCATCGACAATGTGTATACTACATTCCGTTTGGTACGTAATTCACTCATCTGCTTATCATGTTCCAGCAGTTTGATCTGGTTGTCCTTACGGTCTACTTCATAAACAGCCTGAGTCTGCGCCCATGCCAGCGACGACTGTTCTTCCAGCAGGGTATCTTTATAGACGAGCGACTTTTCCATGGCTTCCATGGAGCGCTTGAAGTCCCCTTTCGCCTTGTAATTGTCCGCAACGGCTTTATAAGCCTCCATCAACAGGTATTTGAAACGCCACGTCTGACACAGATCTATACATTGCATGAAGTATTTATTCGCCTCATCATATTTTCCCTGCAGGCTCCATAGTTTCCCGATGTTCAGATAACTTTCCGCCACATGCACTTTATCATCCACATTACCGTTCACTTCCAGGGCTTTATTCAGGTATTCATGAGCACGCGCATAGTCTTTTTTCTCTTTGTAGGCAGAGCCCAGGGAATTATAACAGATAGCCAGCCCGATGCTGTTATTCAATTGCTGGTTCACTGCCAGTGATTTCTTGTAATAATCAATGGCAAGATCCAGTTTACCCAGCCCCTGGTACGCATACCCGATATTACCAAGGTTAATGGCTACCCCCAGGGAATTTTTACTTTGTTTTTCGAGCTCGAGGGCCTTTTCGAAGTGCCTGATGGCCTCCGCATATTTTTCAGTGGAGAGTTTAATATTGCCAATACTATTGATGGCAATGCAGATGTTGCGGATGTCGTTGATCTTTTCTGCCAGCTGAAGCGCTCTGAAATGATAATCAAATGCTTGTTCCAGCTGGTCGTCCATCCTACGGTAATCCACCCCCGTATTGTTCAGGGCGTTACAAAGCCACAGGTCATTCCTGGCTTCTTCAGCATATTTAACCGCTTTCTGGTGATAGTCAGCAGCAAGCAGGTACTCAGATTTGTTTCTTTTTGAAATGCCGGTCTCAATATAAGCATTGAAGATCCCCTGCGTATATTTTATACGCTGAGAAAGGGTTATTGCTTCCTGGAAAAAGAGGTTTTCCATCCCACGTTTGTCAAAGTATCTTCCCAGTGATTTACCCTTATCTATAAGCCAGTTTACTTTACTGGTGTCGCCGGGAAGTTTTCTGGCAGAATCGAGCGTCCGGTATACGAGGGCAGAATCCTGCGCCAGTGTAATGTTCCCCTTTACAAACAAAAGCAAGAAAAGTAGATAGAAATAGCCTTTAAACATGCATCAGCCAGGTAATACTCACAAGTTAATTAAAAAAGCGAAAGGGCGAAAGAATTCGCCCCTTCTTCCTATTAACCGAATACACCTACTGAAAATATGGAACAAGACAGGATCCCTGTCCTGCACCACATTAAGTTTAATAAATATCAGCCCACAAAGCACGGATATATATGTATTTTACTAGCTTCGAAACGGTTAATAGCAACAGGTCCGTTGGATATAGTTATAAAAAGACCATTGCTGATCCCTTATGACTTCTCTTGACCACGTTGGGAATAATTTATATAGTATATCGCGGTGCACTGTATGAACCGGTCAACACAATAGCATTAAATAATTGCAGGAAATTCTAGAGGATGTGGAAAATTACCAATGGGTTTCTTCCTGGCTTACACCAGGAACATAACAAATTTAAAAAGGATTTCTTAAAACTAAAAATAAATTCAGGAAGATTGCACCAGTACAACATCGTCCACCCATTGCAATACCAGCTTCAACTGTTCATCCGGGGTTAACTGGCTGTTGTCCAGGATGATAGCATCCTCCGCCTTCCGTAATGGACTGATCTCTCTGTTGGTGTCGATATAATCTCTCAGCTCGAGGTTTTCCTTCACTTCGTGGATGCTGATATTCTTATTTTTGGCATATAACTCCTTGAACCTGCGTTCTACACGGATGGCAGTATCTGCGGTCATAAATATCTTCAACTCAGCATGGGGGAAAACGGTAGTTCCGATATCACGTCCATCCATCACTATCCCCTTTCTGGCGCCCATTTTCTGCTGCTGCGCCACGGCAAATTCACGTACTTCCTTCACAGCTGCTACTTCACTCACTTTCTCTGCCACCAGCATCTCGCGGATCATGTGTTCCACATTTTCCCCGTTGAGGGTAATTTCAGACGCCTGGCTCATTGGGTTGAATTCGAACTCCAGGTGAATATCACGCAGGGCAGCCTTCACAGCGTCATGATCAGCCCAGTCTATCCGGTTCTGAATAAAATACAGGGTTATTGCACGATACATCGCTCCACTGTCTATATACACATAGTCCAGCTCTCCGGCCAATTGCTTGGCCAGCGTGCTCTTTCCACATGAGGAGTAACCATCTATCGTGATAATAATCTTTTTCAAAACCCAGTAATTAAATAACTATATGAAGAATAGACGGTGTAAAGTTAAAAGAAATTTGGAAAAATGGAACAAGATTGCCGGTTATATACCTGCAATGATCCACCAGTTACCACCATCTGACTGAATGGTATAAGAAACTCTCTGACCACTGGTTAATGTCACACTGGTGCCATTTGCATCGATCTGGCCTCCGCCCGAATTAATTACAAGTATACCAGAGCTGGCTTTTTTAATGACATATATCCGGCCAGAGCAGGAATTGGCAGCCGGTAACGTGATCGTAATATCTGCACCGGTGTTTTTTACAACAGTATAATCGTTCTCGGTCAATGTCGTGTTAGAGCCAGCGCCGCGGATCGGCATACTGAAACTGCCGTTAATATCCACAGTGGAAGTAGGGGTATTGGTCTTTACCCCTAAGCGCTTGCCTGTATTATTCCAGAAAAGGTTGGCGTTGTCCTGCCCTACTTCTGTAGACGCATCACTGGTAATGTTTCCGAATATGATAGACCCATTGGAAATGTTGGTATTTCCGTTGGTCATAATGGCCTTATACCAGCCATTGATGGCATTTGTACCCAGTGGAGCGGTAATACCCGTCCACTCTTTTAGCGCCAATGTATTCTTATCGAAATACAACTGAGTTGTAAAGCCGCCATTATTGCCCTTAAACGCCATTACACTCCAGGCATGTGCACCCGTACCTGCCGGACCATTGGTAACTACCCCGGTTACAGGACTGGCCCATATTTTCATACGGGTAGTAGACCCGGCAACATCTGCATTACCAACATCATTGGTGGTAAGTGTACCATAGGTCGCACCTCCATCGTTATCTGTATTTGACTCCCAGGCCGTTCCATTCCATTTCAGCACTTCTCCGCTCAGCGGCGCTTTGCCAGACACTCTCATACCTATCAGTTTCGAAGCATTCCAGATAGAGAGCGCACTGTCCGCATACAGCGTACCTCCCGTGTTCAGTTTAAGACTGTTATCCAGCGAGACTTCCTGTGTACTACCAGCACCTGCTGTATACCTTCCCAGCAGTCGCTGTGTATTGATGTTCTGCATTTTTGCAAAGGTCACTGCCTGGTTACTGATCGTACTCGCTACTGTACCTGTTCCGGTTCCGGTAACGTCTCCGGTCAGGGTAAGGGAAGAACTACCTGAGCCAAGACTTTGCCATTTTCCCAGTGAACGGACACTCAAACTATTATTGAGCGTCAGATATATCAGCATTCCATCGGGTGAACTTTTAATTGTTGCCGATGTAGTGTCGCTGATACGCGGCAATAACAATCCCTGTGAGCCACTTTCCAGTTCCAGCAATGCTGATTTCCTTATCACACTGGGATTGCTCCCCAGCTTCAACTGCTGTGCGTAAGATAATGTAGTCACCGAAAGGAATAATAGCGTTAATATCTTCTTCATATTTCTGAGCAATTTCTGAAATAGAGCAGGAAAGACCCAGATAGTATTACCTGCATACCTCCTGCAATGTTTATATGATGTCTTTATCCTCTAAGAGATAAATCATAAGTATCAATGATCTATTACGATTACTTTGCAGACATAAGCCTGTTTCTTCGTCTCTTTATGTGTCAATGTCAGGAAGTAAGTACCGGTAGGCATATCCTTGATGTGTACTTCCGTCTGACCCACCATTTCCATTCTCCGTACCTGCTGACCCCATGTGTCAAATACCTGTACGATCAGCGGTGTCTTAATACCTCTGACAGTTACCTTGAAGTCGCCATAGTTCGGGTTCGGGAATACCGTAGCCTGGATCAGCGGCCCTACTTCTCTTACATCTGTGTATACATATTTTCCGGTAGCTGATACTGCCTTGATGCGGTAAAAGCTCCATCCGTCATAGTCGTTGGTATCCTGGTAATAATAGTCAAGACGCGTAGTACTGTAACCTCCGGGCGCCTTTGTTGCCACAGTGGCAATTTTCTTGAACGCTGTTTCATTATCGAGCATCCGCTCTATTTCAAATACAGCATTGTTAGTCTCACGACTGGTGGTCCATACCAGATCGACCAGTGAATAACTTACACGATACGCGTTAAAGTGAATGATATCTGCCGGCAGATAACTATATGACAGAGAGGTCAGCTTTGCAAAGTAAATGTTTGTACCAATACCGGCAATCCCACGGGAATGCATGGTAGCCTGCTGCGACATGGGCTGCGTTGTCAGCGTACCAGGCACCATATTATCATTCACCGCCTTACGTATTTCCCAGTCAGTGTCGAGAAAACGGCTGATATAACTGCTGTTACGGTTTACATTATACTCCGGCGCCTCATCAGCATCCATGTGCTGCAGTGTGATGCTGGTCAACCCTGTACCGTTGGCTTCCTGACCCAGGTTCCAGGTTTTGAATACCACACTGTCATAAAGCGTTCTGCCGGTTATGGCACGCAGGAATACGCTGTCAAAAACCCTGGCTTTAAAATCTTCCGCAGTGCCTTCATAACGTACACCGGCAGGTGCATAGTTTGTAGCACTGGTACCCACGGGAAATACTACCTGTCCTGCGCTGCTGTTCAGTTTTGCACGATAAAGGAAACCACCTGCTGTTTCTGTTCCGGTAACAATGAAACGTTGATCACTATACCCCGTAATGGAGCCCGGATTATCAGTCCCAACCATCAGGTTCCATCCATTCAGGAATACATGACCGTTGGTTAACTGTAGTGTATTTCGTATATGCAGGTCGTGCAGGTCTGCAAGCACAACACCATTGGCGTTATTAACCTCCAGGTTAGGGAAACTGGCTCCCGTCTTTCCGGCAACATTGTAGCCGCCGGCAATGATCTGCTGTCCGCTTTTACTCATAAAACGGAAAATGCCCCCGGTACCTTTAAGGCCGGAAGGACTTTCATCAGATAATAAAGCAGTATAACTATTCGTCCACTGTTTCCCCAGGAAATAAAGCACAGAAGCCGGACTGGATCCCAGCATACCGTCGTTGGTAACGTCTCCGAAAAAGGCGACATTACCAAAGCTCCACACCTTGCCGTCGGGCGGTATGTATGCTGCGTTCTGAGCTATAGTACTTATAGAAAGAACCACTAAACATAATATGAGTAAATATCTCTTCATGCAGGGTATTATGCTTTTTGTTTCAACCTCACTTCCCATTGCATCCGTAGCAACTGAAACGTATCATATCCGGCAGGTGCTACGGCACAGATATTACGGCTCCGGACTTAAGCAAGGTTCCGGATCGCTATAGTATTGAATGTAGAGATCTTGCGTGTCTCAGGAAATACAGCAATAAAAAATTTAACAGGAGCAGTCTTTTACTGCCCCTGTTATGCCAGTATTTTTCTTATTTCCTGATAATGTACCAGTTCACACCATCTGTCTGGATAGTGATGAAGGTCCAGTCATTGTAGATCATGTAGCTGGCGCCACCTTCAATAGTACCTGCACTTGGCTGTACGGTAACTGCATTGTTAATATCACCTGTACCGATCTTTTTGATGGTATAGATACGACCCGCAATGGCAGCTGAAGGAGCAGGCAGCGTGATGGTCAGTGCACCGCTGGTAGCATCTGCCAGTACCGTGTTGTCAGTATCGTTGATTGCGTATGAAGTAGTAGTCTTTGTAATTCTCATCTGCACAGAACCATTCACTTCCAGGGTGGAATTGGCTTGTGTCGTCTTACCTACAGCAACAGCAGCAGCGAAGCTCTTGTTACCAGCAAAGCTCTGATTGCCGGTAGATACAACGCCTCGTTGAGCAGCAGTATGAGAAGCATCCACAGCGCTTGCATTAGGCAGGTTGAAAGACACATCATTAGCTGTTGCCTGTATGTCGAAGTTCGTACCAACGCTATCTGTTTTGAATGCTACGTTCACATTGTCAGTAGTACCTGTACCTGCCTGGATAGTACGGATCGCTTTTGCGATAGCATCCAGGTCGAATGGCCTTTTTGTAACAGTGCTACCTTCACGTACCAACACATCATAAGATGCAGCAGTAGCAGCATTGGCCACGCTGTTCAGTGTCAGTGTACCATTGAGCGTAGTTCCATTGGAAACTGCCAGTGTATTTAATGTAGTAGCACCAGACACACTGAGATCATTTCCCAGCGTAGTTGCACCGGTCACGCCAAGTGTATTGTTAACCGTAGTAGCGCCGTTCAGTGTAGCAGCACCTGTTACAGTCAGTGTATTGCCCAGTGTAGCAGCACCGGTAACGCCTAACGTAGTGCCAACATTTACCGCACCATTGAAGGTCTTGTCGCCAGCGAATGTCTGTGCACCGGTGGTTACAATACCCGCCAGTGTAGCGCTTGCAGCAGTCAGTTCCAGTTTATAGCTGGCTGTCGGTGCATCATATGTGATACGGCCACCTCTGTTTTCCTGGCCAGCAGCGATAGCTGTGATGAAATCAGCGATGGACAGATTAGTACCGCTTGACAGGGCCTGTAATTTATCCCAGTCAGATTTTTTCATAAAACCATAAGGAGCAGTAGCAGTAGGAGCCATAATAGGCGCATTCACTGTAATTTCTCCTGTAGTGGTGTTTTCACCAATGTTGAAGGTAGCATGTGCAGAATCCGCATTAGCGAAGATGTTATCTGCCAGATCTCTGAAGGCAGTCTGAGGTATTGTTCTTTTTGAAACGATACCTGTACCGCTTAACATCAGTACTTCCAGCAGGGTATTGTCCTGGTTTACGGTTGAAAGTTTCACCTGTCTGTCGGCCTGGATACCAATTGCTTCAACACCGTTAGTACGGATAGAAAGCGGATTTGCATCTGCAGTACCCAGATAATCAGCTGCTGTGGTGCCGGTATTTCCTTTCAGGCTCCAGTTGGCCAGCGCATCAGCGCTGCTGGCAATTTTTACCCAGGCGCCGCCTTTTCTCATGTATACCCCTTCAGTGGTCGTACCGCTGGCCAGGTATACGATCATACCATCCACAGCATCAGTTCCGATAGCAGCATCGATCGCTGTGAAGTTTGGAATTCTTGGCAGCAAGAGACCCTGCTTGTTGCTGCTCAGCTCCAGGATAGCTGACTTAGTTATCTGGGAAGGATTGTCACCGATTTTCATCTGTGCCTGAACTGCCGTAGCTGCCAGGGTCATACCTCCAGCTAAAAGGAGCGTGCGTGAAGTGTTGCGTATAACTAATTTCATAGTATAGGGATAGATAGATTTTTTATCCGTTAGTAAATAATAACCATGATTTGTTTGCAAACGAAAACACGCATCTCTCATGCGCATACAGCAGCCATTAAAGTTTATCCGTTTTTTTGAGGCAAACCGTTTGACTGTTAACCCCGTTTGCACCGGGCTTTAGGTTTAACAGTATGAAGACTGGTTAAAAAGGTTGGTTAAGAAAGAAAGGATGTTGTCCACTTGTTCGTTTACGAGACTATATCACCAATGTGATTGTCCACCTTGCATGATGCAAATATCTAATATTAATAATATTAACCCTATGACATGAACGTATGATTTTGACAGACACAACCATTTTACATACGATTGATTATCATTTAATTCTTTTTTTAACGCATTAGATATAAAACCTCGCCGTCCCCCTCATCTCAGAGCAGGATGTCTCCAGTAACACTATCATGTTATATTTTTTCCCTGTTAAAGGACCCAACAAGGTAAGTTTCTGCTGTTCTGACGGAACAATTCACTATTTTTAATGCTTCTATTAAATCTGTCATTGCAAATCTGTCATTTACATTAAACAGGAAATCATTACTTCAGATATGGGATTGGTGCAGAACTTATTTTTAGGCCTGGGAAAGAAATTCCGTTCCCAACGCAAGCCTAACCAACTTAGCTTTCTTCAGGAAAAGCGGCTGAAACACTTGCCTGACAACAAGATCAACAGTCTACCATATAAGAACGGGCGAATCTGGTTTAAAAAAGCATGGGAATTTATGCACTCTTACGAAGAGTTGATCACCGACGAGATCTATCGCTTTAAGGCTGACACAGACACTCCTTATATTATTGACTGTGGCGCCAATATTGGTTTAAGTGTTTTATATTTTAAGTGGCTCTATCCCAATGCGAAAGTGTTGGCATTCGAACCGGACGGCGATAATCTGGCCATCCTCAGGAAGAATGTGGAAAGCTATGGTATGAACGACGTAAACGTACGGCAGCAGGCAGTCTGGACCAAAGAAGGGCAAATCTCTTTCCGGGCTTCCGGCACACAGGCCAGCAAGATCTCCTTGTCTGATGATACACAGACCATAAACATTCCATGCACACGCTTGGCCAGCTTCCTACAGCAGAAGGTAGATTTTCTGAAAATGGATATTGAAGGAGCCGAATATGAAGTGCTGAAGGATTGTAAAGATGATCTGGCTAATGTACAGCATCTTTTTGTCGAGTATCATGGAGATATCAGGGAGTCTTCTCATCTGACGGAAATGCTGGAGATCCTCAACAATGCCGGTTTTGTGTATTATATACAGGAAGCGAGTGACAATGTGCCGCATCCCTTGTTGAAGCACAAACAGTTTCACAGTTTCGACCAGCAGCTGAACATCTATGCACACCGGGGTTGATCCCTTCACAAGGGCGCTCTCCTATCGATAATAATCTTAATGAGCCTGTCTACCCTTGGGCGGACAGGCTCATTTATTTGGGGCTGCTGATGGAAATATTGGCGGCTAAGCATCTCGGCAACTCATCTATTCCGAGCCCTCTTCAGGCTCTTTCCCCTCATTGTACTTAACGGATCAGGTTCAAACCATCAGATAAAAAAAATCCCGGACTAATGTCCGGGATCTCTATCAAAAACAATTTCTATCAACTATGGCTTATTGTTTATGCTTCTGATTTTTCGGATTTGTTGCTCTTTGGAGAGTTCTTTAAAGTAAAGATCAGTTTCTGATTTTCCTTGTCAAGATCTGCCAGCAATACATCTCCGTTATGAATGTTCATATTCAGTATTTCCTCAGCCAGCGGATCTTCCAGGTATTTCTGGATGGCTCTGTGCAGCGGACGGGCGCCGAACTGCTGATCGTAACCTTTCTCTGCCAGGAAGCCTTTGGCCTCGTCTGTCAGTTCCAGGCTGAAGCCCAGGTTGTTCAGACGTTTCAGTACACTCTGCATTGTGATATCTATGATAGTATAGATATGCTCTTTGCTCAGTGAGTTGAATATGATCACGTCGTCGATACGGTTCAGGAACTCAGGAGAGAAGGTACGTTTCAGCGCTTTTTCGATCACTGATTTAGTATTGTCTTCTTCGCTGGTTGCTTTTGCTGTGGTAGTGAAACCAACACCTGCACCGAAGTCTTTCAGCTGACGAACACCGATGTTAGAGGTCATGATGATGAGTGTGTTCTTGAAGTCTACCTTACGGCCCAGACCATCAGTCAGTATACCATCATCCAATACCTGCAACAGGATATTATAAATATCAGGGTGTGCTTTTTCAATTTCATCCAGGAGGATTACAGAGTAAGGTTTACGGCGTACTTTTTCAGTCAGCTGACCACCTTCTTCATAACCTACATATCCCGGAGGTGCACCAATCAGACGGCTTACGGAGAATTTCTCCATATATTCACTCATATCGATACGCACCAGGCTATCTTCTGAGTCGAACATATAACGTGCGAGGGATTTTGCCAGCTCGGTTTTACCCACCCCGGTCGGTCCGAGGAAGATGAAAGTACCGATTGGTTTCTTAGGATCTTTCAACCCTACCCTGTTACGCTGGATCGCTTTTGTCACTTTGGTGATAGCCTCATCCTGTCCAACTACAGCGCCTTTCAGGTCTTCACCCATACGACGGAGTTTTTCAGTTTCGGCCTGTACCATACGTTTAACAGGAATACCTGTCATCATGCTTACTACTTCTGCGATAGCTTCTTCGTCGATCGGATAGCGTTTGTGTTTCACTTCTTCTTCCCACACGTTCTTCGCACGCTCCAGATCTTCTCCCAGTTTCTTTTCTGTATCCCGCAGCGCAGCAGCTTCTTCAAAACGCTGGCTCTTTACTACTTTATTTTTTTCCTGCTTGATATCTTCGATCTGTTTTTCCAGGTCGAGGATATTCTGAGGTACGTTGATGTTCTTGAGGTGCACTCTTGCGCCCACTTCATCCAGTACATCGATGGCCTTGTCAGGCAACAGACGGTCTGTCATATAGCGATCGCTGAGTTTAACGCACGCTTCAATTGCATCATCGGAATAGCTTACGTTGTGGTATTCTTCGTAGCGTGGTTTGATGTTATTCAGGATCTGAATAGTCTCATCCACGGTTGGAGGATCTACCATTACTTTCTGGAAACGACGGTCTAATGCGCCATCTTTCTCGATGTACATTCTGTACTCATCCAGAGTGGATGCACCGATGCACTGGAGTTCTCCACGTGCCAGGGCAGGTTTGAAGATATTGGAAGCATCCAGGGAACCTGAAGCGCCTCCGGCACCTACGATGGTGTGGATCTCGTCTATGAAAAGTATAACGTCACGGTTCTTTTCCAGCTCATTCATGATGGCTTTCATCCTTTCTTCGAACTGGCCACGGTACTTGGTACCCGCCACAAGGGCTGCCAGATCGAGGCTTACCACGCGCTTGTCGAACAGTACGCGGGACACTTTACGCTGCACAATGCGCAGCGCGAGGCCTTCCACGATAGCTGTCTTACCAACGCCCGGTTCCCCGATGAGGATCGGATTGTTCTTTTTACGGCGGGACAATATCTGCGATACACGCTCAATTTCCTGCTCGCGACCCACTATAGGGTCAAGGCTGCCACTCTCGGCCAGCTTGGTGATATCCCTGCCGAAATTGTCCAGCACAGGAGTTTTAGACTTCGTGTTAGTTTGTTTGGCCTTGGAGGCAAAGCTCTTGCGCTCATCTTCAAATTCCTCTTCTCCAGGATCATCAAACTCCGCTTTAGGATCAGCAGATTTTACGAAGCCCAGCTCGTTTTTAAAAGTGTCGTAATCCACGTCAAACTGTTGTAAGATTTGTGTACAAACGTTTTCTTTATTCTTGAGGATTGAAAGCATTAAGTGCTCTGTTTCAACAGTTGGGCTTTTCAGGGCCTTTGCTTCGAGCACGGTAACGCGTATTACCTTTTCTGCCTGCCTTGTAAGTGGTAGACTGTTGATATTGGCGATGTTTTTTCCTGTCTTATCTTTTACGGCCAATTCAACCTCTTTACGCAGTTCATAAAGGTCTACATTTAAAGCCTGCAGAATTTTAACAGCTGTCCCTTCCCCTTCTCGAATTATGCCTAGCAGCAGGTGCTCTGTGCCGATGAAATCATTCCCCAAGCGTAAAGCTTCCTCTCTGCTAAACGAAATGATCTCCTTTACTTGCGGTGAAAAATTCTGGTCCATTGTGAGAATATTAAATTATTAAAACCCTTACGGGGACTTGCTTATACAATATTAGCAAATAATTTTGATTTACCTTTACCCTAACACTTTAATAGTATAAGTATACAATTAAGGCTGGCGAAGTAAGAAAGAAGGCTGTTATTTGGCAGGATTCCCGATTACTTATTTACTAACTTATAAAAGAAAATCTTGCTTATGGAATTCAAAATTGATACCAAAGAAAAAATATTAGTTGTACAGCCTCAAATTACGATCCTGGATGCTAATTTGTCAGCTAAGTTTACTAAAGAAGTCTCAGAACTGTCAGGTCTCGAAGGCCGCAACCTTATACTGGATATGGCATTAGTGGAAAAAGCCGACGATGCTGGACTGAAAGCCATTTTAACAGTATACCACCAGCAGTATGACAGCGGAATGTCGTGTGCGCTTACCGGTCTTAACAGCACTTTAACAAATGCAATAAAAGCGGCGGACGAAACGGTCTACAACCTTGCCCCTACTATGTTAGAGGCTATTGACCTGGTGATGATGGAAGATCTCGAAAGAGAATTAATGCAGGACGAGGATTAATTCTCAGCTCCTCACATATTGGTGCCATATTTTTCCGGAATGTGGAAATAGGTTCCATTTTTCGGAATAAATAGGAGATTTTAGTAATTATTTATTTTCGTTCATGTTTGCAGTCACCATTTTAGGCAACAATTCGGCTCTCCCCACGTTAGAAAGGCATCCAACAGCTCAGATTATAACCTGTAATGATCAGCTGATACTGGTTGATTGCGGAGAAGGAACGCAGCTTCAATTTGCGCGCTATAAGATCAAAAGCAGCCGCCTCAGATACATTTTCATCAGTCACCTTCACGGCGATCACTATTTCGGCCTTATAGGCCTTTTAAACAGCCTTAGTCTGCTTGGCAGGAAGGAACCGCTGACCATATTCGCCCCGCCGGAACTGGAAGCCATTATCCAGCTGCAAATGCAGTGCTCAGGTACCGTTTTCCAGTTCGAACTGCAGTTCGTCCCCCTCCTGGAGGAGAACCAGGGATTGATACTAAGCGATAAAGAGCTGAATGTCAGCTTCTTCCCCACCATTCACCGTATTCCCTGCTTCGGCTTCATATTTGAAATGCAGAAACGGAAACGTAAGCTGCTCCCCGAACAGGCAAAAGTGTACGAAATACCAGCCGCTTACTATTCAAAGCTGCAGGAAGGAGCTGATTATCAACGTAAAGATGGCTTCCTGGTGAAGAACGACTGGGTTACCCTCCCTCCCCCCAAAGAGAAAAAGTACGTCTTCTACGCCGACACTATGTACGCTGAGGACCTGGTCCGGTATGCACACAATGCAGATCTGGTCTACCATGAAACGACATATTTACATAGCCTGGCAGAAAGGGCGGCAGAAAGGTTTCACAGCACGACTGTACAGGCAGCCACCCTGGCGTTAAAAGCCAATGCCCAAAGGCTGATCGTGGGTCATTTCTCATCCAAGTATACAGACCTGACCTGCTTTGAAGAGGAATGCCGGGAAGTGTTTCCTAATTCTGACGTAGCCACTGAAGGCGCTACCTTCATCATTTAACCACCGCTTTAAAATATTAATCCCCGTCCTGCCAGGCAGAACGGGGATTGTTATTTCTTACCAATAAACCGGTTACTTGTAGTTTTTCCTGAAAGCAGCTATACGGCTGTGCAGTCCGGCGCTCACCGGCACAACAGGCAGGCGGAAAACGTTCTCAATCAGTCCTGCTTCTGCCATAAACGCCTTTACACCGGCAGGATTGTTCTCTTCGAACATCAGATCGAATGAGTCCTGCAGTTTGTAATGCAGTTCACGGGCTGTAGCAATATCATTTGCCAGGGCAGCCTTTACCATTCCCGCCGTGTCTTTCGCGAAATAGTTGGCAGCAACAGAGATCAGACCATCCATACCGGTAGCGATCTGCGGAAACGCCAGGGCGTCATCACCGCTTACCACCAGGAAGCCCTTTGGCTTATCCTTGATGATCTGCATGCACTGTACCATATCTCCGCTGGCTTCCTTCATCGCAACGATGTTTGGCACTTCATTCGCCAACCTCAGGGTGGTCTGCGCCGTCATATTACGGCCAGTCCTGCCTGGTACGTTGTAGAGAATGATCGGTTTGGGAGAGGCAGCTGCCACTGCTTTATAGTGTTGGAACAATCCTTCCTGGCTCGGCTTGCTGTAATAGGGCGCAACGCTCAATACCGCAACAGCTTCGTCCAGCGGGCAGGTTTCCAGCCGCTTGACAACGTCGCGGGTATTGTAGTCACCAATACCTACTACCACCGGTACGCGCTTATTCACCTTTTCGAAGGTGAACTTCATAATGTCCAGCTTCTCTTCTGAGCTTAGTGTGGGAGTTTCTCCGGTTGTCCCCAGGGATACTACATAGTCAACCCCGCCGGAAATCACATGATCAATCACTTTTTCCAAAGCATTCCAGTCAATGCTTTCGTCTTTTTTAAAGGGCGTAACCAGTGCTACACCGGTGCCTCTCAATTGTTCCATATTTTGTGAAAATTCCAGATAACGAATTCCAAATTGCCCTCTTTATCAATCTAAAAAGTGGTGCAAAGATGACAATTTGGAATGGTATATGACAAAATAATTTTAGCGTTCGTCGAAAAATCCCATGTTGCTGAATTTATCAATGCGCTGCTCAATACGGGTGTCAGCATCGATCTTTTTCAGCTCTGCCAGGGTGTCTTTAATGGTTTTCTTCAGTATTGAAGCCATTTCGTCGGGATTCACGTGCGCACCGCCTAATGGCTCTTTAATAACGCCGTCTACCAGGCCGAAGCGGCTCATATGGTCGGATGTCAGTTTCAGTTCTTCTGCAGCCTTTTCCTTAAAGTTCCAGCTACGCCAGAGGATGGTGGAACAGTTTTCAGGAGAGATCACGGTATACCAGCTGTTTTCCAGCATCAGGATCCTGTCGCCGATACCGATACCCAGGGCGCCGCCGGATGCACCTTCACCGATAATGATGCAGATCACAGGTACCCGCAGTTTCACCATTTCGAAGATGTTACGTGCAATTGCCTCGCCCTGTCCGCGCTCTTCAGCTTCCAGACCAGGATAAGCACCGGGAGTATCTATCAGGGTAACAATAGGCTTATTGAACTTTTCAGCCAGTTTCATGAGGCGCAGGGCCTTTCTGTAACCTTCAGGGTTCGCCATACCGAAGTTGCGGATCTGGCGCATTTTGGTATTAATACCCTTCTGCTGACCAATGAACATGATGGTTTCTCCATCCAGTTCAGCAAAACCACCTACCATGGCCTTATCGTCCTTCACATTCCTGTCGCCGTGCAGCTCCACGAAATTAGTACACATCTTCTCAATGTAAGCCAGGGTATAGGGCCTATCAGGATGCCTGCTCAGCAGAACCTTCTGGTAACTGGTAAGGTGCTCGTATACTTCCAGGCGGGTGTCAGCAATCTTCTGCTCATACTCCCTTACAGTGGCGGTAACGTCTACACCTGACTTTGCTCCGTTCTCTTTCAGTTTTTCCAACTGATCATACAGGTCCTCAATAGGTTTCTCAAAATCCAGGAATTGCATATTTATGTATAAAATTGGTTAAAGTACGATGTAAAGATAAACGCTAAAATATTTTTTAAAAAAGATTTGCATAATTGATGGCTTTGTTGCTATCTTTGCTGCCCCGAAAACAAGGGAAAGGATCAGTAGTTCAGTTGGTTAGAATGCCGCCCTGTCACGGCGGAGGTCGCGGGTTCGAGTCCCGTCTGGTCCGCAAGCTTTAAAGCCTTCAATTCGAAAGAATTGGAGGCTTTTTAAGTTATGTAACGACTAATAGTTAAAGTACTGGTTCAGTTCAAAATAACCTTTCGCTGCGGGAATTCTAAAAATATCAGTGGAATACATTCCGTTCCATACGCCCATTAATTCATTATTTTTTCATCCCGATTGTCAAGAATTTCTTTAATAAATCTTTTCTCCCGGAAACATTATAAAAATCATTTGAGTCCGATTTTTCCCATCTATCAGATAGTACCAAACAGCTTTATCTTTGCTATGAAATGAGAAATCTTCAGAAATATTTCGAGATGGCATACGATATACGGTTAATTGTACTCCCGTCCCATCCTCACCTTTTCCAGGCACATTTCCCGAGATGAGGGTTTCCTCCAGCATTCGGAAGAAATATACAATTTGGAAAGACACCTGCGAGGTATACCAGCTGTTTTCAGCGACCGGCAGGTGAATAAAGTCAGTCAGGAATCAGGCTTTCCCTTTCTTTTTGGCTTCCAGTTGCTTCAAAACGAGTTCAATAATGACACGGCGATCAACACCGATAAGATTGGCAATGGCAAACAGCTGCTCCAATGTAAAAGCAACAGGACGGTTTAACCTGTAGATAAATGTTTGATAATTCATACCCAGATCCTTGGCCATGTTGGTCCGGGAGATAATATCAAATATCTGATCAAACTGTTTGATATGATCTTTCTCGATGAGTATCTTGATTGTGCCATATCCGGTGTTCTTAGCTGCCATTATAATAGATTCAGAACTATTTTACTTCCATAAAGTAAAATCAAATGGCTATTCATTATATTTTAACAACATGTTTGTAAGTTTTTTATTTCTATTATCAATAATAGTATTTAAGTAATTTATATTTACCTTCGCTAAGGTTGCATGATAGATCGTGCTAAAACTTTGGTAAAGCATGTATTTAACCTACGACAACACTTAATTTCATAACCCTCAACTATTAGAGCCACTTTTTTTGTTCTGTTGTAAAAACCTGAGGATTCCAGGATACCAGACAATGATATCACAACATTTCATCAAACAATTCTGCTTATGTTCCCAACACTTAAGGGGCGGAAAATGTGGACTGGCCCCGTTAAGCTACTGCCTTCAATACCCCGGCCGCCATTTTTTAAAGATCAGGAAGAACCCTCTGGTCCCCGCGTCCTGCTCGCCATAGATAACATCGCCATCTCGATGATGCTCAAGCAGTACCTCCAATGGGGTGGCGTATCTGCTACAATTACACTTGACGCCGAAGAAACTTTGAAGATCGCGCTTTCCAGATCCATGGACCTCGTGATCTATTCCACGGCATTGTCTGGACGATCCGATCCACTGGCATTGTTAACAGGCATACGGGAGCGAGGCGGAAAAATGCCACTCATCGCAATTGTGGAAAAGGATTTTAACGCCTATGAAGATTTCACCCGGTATGGTGTTAACGATATTATCAAAAAGCCAATTCAAATTTCCGAATTGCAAAGGAAGATCGAAAAGCAATTAAATAAATCCTGATAAAAAATTGTAACCGTGATCTACCATTCCTTCCGGCTTGTTTAAGCCGGGAGCATGTTATATCCACATGCATTGAAACAATATCTATTACCTAAACCTATCAGATGATGATGAAGGAGGAAGCGATCCGGATCACCAGGAAAAGAATATTTATCCGGTACAACGAATGCCCGATGTTTACAGATTGCGAAGACATTGAAGTGGATATTCCAATTCTCCCTGTGCCCGGCAATCTCTTTGATGGTCGCTTCTTTTTGAACAAAGAGCAACGTGCAAAGGTGGATACACAACACGCCCTTCTTTTTGTGGCAGATGTGAAGCATGAATTTCACGATATGGTACAACATTGCATTATTGTGTTACAGCTCGTACCTGCTAAAGCCGCGCCGTTACACCAATCCGACAACTGAACCATTAAACCCCGATCGTATGAGAACTGCATCACTTATCATTACATTCCTTTGCATTTATAAATACGCATCGGGGCAGTACACCTGGAATATGCAGGACAAAGCCGGATACATCGGATATCTGATTGAACCAAGATTTATGATAGACCGTAAACCTGTCTTCCCCAAAAAGGAAGGTCTGTCAATAGTGCTCTACCCCACAGATCACCACATGCACTTTCTGGTGGACACCAGTGAGCGGCCGGACTTTCTAAAGTATTTTTCCACTATTGCTGCAGATTATATCACTAACGATAGCTCAGATGCAATTAACAATTTCTACCTGACCGTCGAGCATCCGGACTATGAGGCAAAATATGAATTCAGTGCAAAGCCGCTAAAGGACAGGAGTGTCTTAGTCGCTACTAACGCGGGAATTATCAGAGAACGATTGAACATGCTGGCCAAAATACTGCCATTCAATTGCTACATCGTTGTTCGCGGAGTGGATAAAGCGAATGTTGACATTGAACTGGACATCACAGAGTGGATAAAAAGCCATCGCGGATTTGATTTCAGCGAATACTCCCTGGTGCTGGCAAGTGTACTGTACGATTACCCATTGGCAAAAGCAGAAAGATTTACACAGCTTTTCTTACGCTATATAGACCATGACAATGTCCGTCCTAACAGAAGGGTCAGAAGTTATTCTCTCAATTTTCAGGGTAAGAAGATCGCCAGGCAGTATAGAAGACATGCGACCTATCTTAGTTTAAAAACGCCACCGGGTGTAGTTGAGGCACAAACCCACCAGAAAGACCTTTAAGATAGTAAAAATGGAACAGTGGAACCAGCATTTGCGAACAGTGTCCGCAAACGCTGCAATATATTACTTCACCCACTTAGGCTGATAAACCACTTTCTGCTGCAGCACTGTATTCAGCAATCTCTCAGGATCATCATCAAAAACCAGTGACTTCATATGATACTCCGATAAAAATCCTGCCCCGCACATCGTCATCAACAGCTCCTGCAGCTTGTCATAGTAACCGTTCACATTCAGGATGCCACAAGGCTTACTGTGGAATCCCAGCTGCGCCCAGGTGAATACTTCTATGATCTCTTCCAGGGTACCTATACCGCCAGGTATCGCTACGAAACAATCCGCCAGATTGGCCATCATTGCTTTCCGCTCGTGCATGGTAGCTACAACATGCAATTCTGTGAGGTTTTTATGCGCGATCTCTGTATTGGAGATCTTTTCCGGCAATACACCAATCACCTCTCCTCCCAATGACAATACCTGGTCGGCAACTACTCCCATCAGGCCGACTGCTGCGCCGCCGTAGATCAGCCTTAATTTGTTTTTTACTATGCAATTGCCCAATTCCTTGGTCAAACTGGTATAAACCGGATCATTTCCGAAGTTAGATCCGCAGAAAATAGCGATGTTGTTCATAGAGCAAAGTTTGTAAAAAATAACGGAGCAAACGGGACAAATGTCCGTCAGAAAGTCAGGCAAGCCAGCTTACCATCAGCTGAACATGTCAATACGGTATGCTCGTCAAGCGGTTTAATACTAACAATCAAACAGTTAGATATTTTATGCCGCCACATTATCGCTCCATCCTTTGCCGCCAGGGCAGAAATGACGCCTGACTGGGAAGGAATGAATACCACCTGGTTGAATTCATTGATAGCTGTCGGACAGATCTCATATCCCATCTCCAGCGGCGACCTCCAGATCACTTCCTGGCCGGATGCGTGCGTATTCAGGCCGAGAATATGCCCTTGCATGGTTTTTACGTAAACGAGGTTGCTATCAGCAGACAGGCCCATTGATTCACGCACCCACTCCTGTTTGTCGTGTTTACGCCACAGCACCTGCCCGGTATTGGCATCCAGAGCTGTCAGGTACTGGTCCGGAGCGGCGATAAATACCCTGTCGGCAGTAGCTACCGGCCAGCAGGCAGCAGCAGAGAACATTCTGTTGGTCGCGCCACTGCTCCAGGTCCATACACGTTTGCCGGTGGCAGCATCCAGGGCGTAGAAATCATTGCCCCATGAGCCGAAGTATACCTTGTCTTTATAGATCAATGGACGGGTTTGTACGAAATTTCGCACGCTGTCAAAGTCCCACTGCAGCTTGCCATCTGCGATGTTGTAGGCCCGGCAATGACCATCAGAAGCAGCTACTATAGCCAGTTCCTTGTACAAGGCAGCGGAAGCTACGCTGGCTTTATTGAGCGTCTGCTGCCATTGCAATTTTCCGGTATGGAGGTCCAGGCAATACACCTGTGCATCAGTACAAGGTACTATCACTTTGTTGCCATGGATCAGCGGCGTGGAATAAATCTTCCCTTTCGCATTGAAACGCCAGAGCACTTTACCTGTTGCCAGGTTCACGGCCTTGATCTGCCCCATGGTGTTTGAGTATACGACTTTTCCCTCTGCTACGGCAACCCCTCCACCAATATCACCGGGTTCCTGTATACTCCATTTTTCCCTTACCTGTGCATATTGTTTGTTGATCTCGTAAGAAGGCCGGCGGGCATTTGCGTCCCATTGCGGAGTGCCCTTTATCGGGATCGCCACTGCGTGCCAGGCAGGCAGCGTTTCTACACCGGGCCTGCGTTCATTGAAGACCAGCGAATCGTGTACAAGAGAAACAATGTTATACCCTCCTATCTCCTCTTTAGCACGCAGGTTAGAACGGCACATAATACCGGGAATCCCTTCAAAATTTAACTTCCTGTTATTATGACCATGACCACAGATGATCGCTTTCAGATTCCTTCCGTTCAGCAATCCAAGCTGTTCATACCAGTTATTCTGGGCTGAATCCTGCGGATAGTGATTCACGAATATGATGGGTACCTTCTTATCTTTCTCCTTATCCAGCTGCTGTTTCAGCCAGGTAAGATCTTCACGTGGCACTTGTCCTGGTCCCATACGCATGTTAGGCCCGCAGCTCGTTCCCATAAACCAGTAGCCTTTGTGCCGGAAACTGAACGTTTCACCGCCAAATACATTCAGAAAGGTGTTACAACCACTCTCTGACCAGTTGGAATCGTGATTGCCGGGTACAATGTACCAGGGCTTATTCAGTTTGCCAAGTATCCGCTTTGCCAGCAGGATCTCTTCATCAGAACCAAATTCAGTGATATCTCCGGAAAGCATTACAAACGCGATATCCGGATCGCTGTTAATGTCGTTCACCGTGCGCTCCAGGTCTTCCTCTCCGCTCTTGTTGCCGATATGCGTATCTGATACCATGGCAAAACGGAACAGGGTATCCTGCGCGGCGACCTGTAATGTCAGGAACAATCCCGTAAGTAAATAGATCAATCTTCTCATCATACATGCTTATTTTTCCCAGCCTGCATTCTGCGCCAGGTTGGTATTCAGTAAAAGTTCTGTCAGCGGTAAAGGAAACAGGTAGTGTTTCGGATCATCAAAACGCTTGTTGGCGCCAGGATGAATAATGAGATTACCTTTATCGCCATCACTCAAAGCCCTGTCAGGGTTCAGTACAAAGTACTGTAAAGCCTTATCGGGAGTAGCAGGTTTAGTTTCCACGATAGCCAGGTCATTCTTTCCATCGCCATTCAGATCGTATGTACCTACACCGGGGAAATAAGCACCTCTGAAATCCGCTACCAGCAAAGGGCCTCTTTTCCAACGCATCAGGTCCTGGTAACGGAAGCCTTCCATTGCCAGCTCTACCCTTCTTTCGCGGCGCACTTCCAGTATAATAGGATCTGCTATCTGATACTCAGTCTGCAACAGCGGATCAACTGTTAAAGCTGCCACTTCCATAGCCGGCATACCAGCGCGTTTGCGGATCAGGTTAACAGACGCATCGGCATCCGCCTGCGTGAACTGACGTAGTTCCGCTTTTGCTTCTGCATAATTTAGCAATACTTCTGCAAATCTGAAAACAGGCAGATCATTGCTGTTACTGTTATTACCATCCTGGTCGGTGCCTGTTACAAACTTGATACACTGATAGCCAGTCATGGCATTGGCATAATCAGGTACTAACGAATTGATAGTATTGATACGTTTATATCCGGGAGTACGGATGGTTTGCGCTAAACGGGCATCCCGGTTCTTCACTTCTTCCCAGTACGGCATAGTAGCGTATCCGGGTTGGGAGGAGAATGGCGTACCATCACTCATCAGATAACTATTGATCAATGTTTTGGTCAGGCCGGGTGCACTCAAAGTAGATGTGAGGAACTGCCCGTTAGCCTGATGCGTTTTAGTTAATGTACGGTCGTAGATGCGCGCGAGGATATATTCATCGGCATTAGCCACATCCGCAGAAAACAGATTCAGATAATCTGTTGCCGGATTGTTGGTAGAATACAATTTATACAAACCGCTCTGCATCACCTGTTGTGCTGCGTCTACACTCTTCTGTAACAGTTCTTCTGCACCACCTCCATTTATTTCCTGGTGATAGATGCGATAGGTTCCTTCAAACAGGCACACTCTCGCTTTCATTGCCAGCGCTGCCCATTTGGTGACACGGGAAGTATTCTTTGCAGTTTTGATGTTGGCGGCAGCATAGTCTAAATCAGCAATGATACTGTCCATTACCAGAATGCGGGAATCTCGTCCTTTATACAGCTCAGGGCTATTCGCTTCCAGTGGCTGACTGTACCAGGGCACATCTCCGAAGCGCTGCACTTTCGCAAAGTAAAAGAGCGCTCTGAAAAAACGGGCAATGCCTGCATAGTGTGCTTTGATGGAATCGCTCACAGCAGCCTTTCTATAGTTTGCCAGGAAATAGTTGACATTACGCAGATCAGACCATGTCCATTGTGCGGATGCTGCATCTGTCTGTACAACAGTACGACCGGCAACAACATCACCGATCACAGCTGGTTCCACATTATCACTGCTGATGTCATTGGAATAGATATCGGTTCCCGGCAACATCGCATAGAAGCTATTTGTATACAGGGTAAGATCTTTTTCGTTATTGAAGAAAGAACCGGGTGCGATGTCACTGATGGGCTGCCGGTCCAGGAAATCCTTCTTACATGCGGCCAGTGTCAGTACTGATAAAACAATTAATATCCTTTTCATGTAAATATTTTTAAACAATTCGTTAGCTGCCATTAAAAATTCACTTCGAGCCCAAAGGTATAAGTACGTTGCACCGGATACAGGAATCCATTACCGTTCGCAGTATTAGTGTCCACTCTGTCGCTGATCGCTTCCGGATCGAAGACTTTGGAAAGCTTGGTGAACTCAAAGAGGTTCTGACCAGAGAAGAAGATCTTTGAACTGCTGATGCCAGCCTTTCTCATCCAGCGTGCAGGCAGCATATAGCCAAGGCTTATATTCTTTACTCTCAGGTAAGCTGCATTCTGCAGATAACGGGTTTGTGCTACGCCGAGCTGTCTTGTATTGTTCAATGCATCATAAGCTCTGAGACGGGGGAAATAAGCATTTGTATTTTCCGGCGTCCAGTAATCATTTACGATATGATCGTATACCGGCTGATTCCAGCGGTTATAGAAACCCCAGAAGTTGCCTGATTCCACTCCCGGCCAGAAATCCATCTTACCGATACCCTGCAGGAATATATCCAGCGAAATACCATTCCAGCTGGCGCCTGCACCGAATCCGTAAGCGAAGCGCGGCATACTGTTGCCGATCTTGTACATATCTCCCGGATCAGATACTGTGTTCTGACCATTGTCGATCTTCTTATCATTATTCAGATCAGCAAACTTGAGATCGCCTGCCAGCGGATGACCATTCAGGCTATAAGAGGTGCTTTGAACACGCTGCTGATTCACACCATACTTCAGGTATTCATCATCAGATTCAAAGAAGCCAAGGGTCTTGTATCCCCAGATCTCTCCGATCTCCTGTCCGACGTAGTAGTCCACCAAAGACTTATTGGGATTATCAAATTTGGTGATGAAAGACCGGCTGTCAGATAGTACAAAAGAGAAGTTATAAGAGAATGGTCTGTTACCTAATCTAAAGTCATCATGCCACCTGGCAGAGAACTCCCATCCCTTGGTGGACAGATCTGCCGCGTTCTGTCTGGGAGCAGATGCACCTAATACAGCAGGCAATGTTTTACCTTTCGTAAGCATCCTGGTTGTCTTACGGTTATACCAGTCGAAGCCTACGTCCAGCCTGTTCTTCAGCGTAGAGAAGTCTATACCGAAGTCCAGTGTGGTAGCAGTTTCCCAGGTAAAGTTCAGCGGTAATAATCCTGGCGCATTGATACCTAATGGTTGTACACCATCGAGGATGTCTGTAATTTTATAAACACTCATCGGGTTAGTGAAAGCGTAAGCACTCACCTGCTGATTACCCAGGGAACCATAAGAAGCACGCAGCTTCAGGTTATTGATCACTTTCTTTGCAGATGCGAAGAAAGGTTCGCGCGATACCAGCCAACCAGCAGACACTGATGGAAAGAATCCATAACGGCTACTATCCGGGAAACGGGAAGAACCATCATAACGACCATTCAACTCTAACAGGTAGCGATCTTTAAAGTCATAGTTCAAACGGTAGAACACACCGCGGATGGCCCACTCCTCTTTTGTATCGCCCACAGAAGCCACACCACTGGTGAGGTTCAGCGCACCTTTATCGGGAGTGATGTTATTATCACGTCTTGCGTTGAAATAGTCATAACTATTCATCTCCTGGTTAAAGCCCAATAAACCTCTCAGATGATGCTGACCGAAATTGCGTTCATATTCCGCATAGAGGTTCACTACCTGGTCAAAGTTTTCGGCAAAGGAAGATGAGTAATAATCAGTAGCCACGAATGGCGATACGGTGCCAGGTCTTACTTCATAATACACGCTGTTTGTCTGAATGTTGTTGCGTGACTGTGTAGCCAGCACAGTATAGTCACCATTGATACGCAGTGTACTGTCGAGGAAATTTGTACCGAAGCCGATAGTATTCTTTAACTGACGGTCTTTTGTCTTAGTACGTCCTCCTTTTTCCAGCTGACCGAATGTTACGGCGCCAGCCTGTGTATAATAACCATTCGGCGTGCGGATCGCTTCATATGGATTAGCGAAGAGAGACAGGTAACGGTAGATGTTAAATCCGCCGGAAACGAACTTATTTGGTGCATCATAGATCCCTTGAGCTATTTCTACGTTGTCATAGATCTTCAGCCATTTTGCCACCTGGTTATCGAGCTTCAGGCGCAGGTTATAACGTTTGTAATCGTCGGTAGCCACTTTAAAGGAACCATCCTGTTTCAGATAACCGGCAGAGAGATAATAGTTGGTATTGCCTTTACCACCGGCCAGGCTTAGAAAGTGTTTTGAAAAAGCCTGCTGTTTATTGTAGAATAATCCATACCAGTCCGTATTTGCTCCCCTGATGAAATTACCGGCGGCATCCACGCCCAGCTCAGGCAGAGAGGGATCTGCTTTTCTTTTCTGCAGATATTCTATCACCGCCAGCATACCCGGTGCGTCAGAGCCGGCATAACCTTTATAGGCCTCGTTCTGTATGGTAGCTGCCTGCAGCGGGTCTTTGATAACCTGTGGAAGACGGGTGGGCTGTCCCCATCCGAAGTTACCGGAATAACGTACCTGCAGTTGTCCGCTCTTCGCTTTGCGGGTCGTCACCAGGATCACACCATATGCAGCCCTCGCGCCATAGATAGCAGCGGATGCAGCATCTTTCAGCACTGTTACGCTGGCTACATCTTCCGGGTTTACCAGGTTAATATCACCGGGTGTACCATCGATCAGGATTAATGGACTGCCGGTGTTGATAGATGTAAAGCCACGTACGTTGAAAGTAGCAGCCCTACCGGGTTGCCCATCACCAAAAGTAATATTCAGGTTAGGAATAGCGCCCTGTAAGGCTTGTCCGATATTGGTAACAGGTCTGTTCTCAAATACTTCCGCCCCTACCTGTGCGATGGCGCCTGTTACTTCAGATTTCTTCTGTGTGCCATATCCCACTACTACAACCTGTGCAAGCGAATCGTCCTTCATTCTCATGCGGACGATGAGGTTGATCGTCTCGCCTTTTTTGATGGTATAACCATCCAGTTGTTGTGGCTTATAACCAATGGATGTAAAAGAAAAATTATAACGTTCACCCGCACTCAGGTTCTCAAAATGGAACCAGCCTTTATCGTCAGTTACCTGAAACACCGGCTTTCCGCCACTGGCCAGCAGGGCTCTGACGGTCACACCGGGAATTTTCTCTCCCTGCGGATCAAGCACAATACCTGTTACATCCGGTTTTACCTGTGCATATAATATGGCAGGCGCCATCAGGGGCAACAGCCATATCAGCAGGCGCAAAAATGAAACACGTTGGTAAAAAGTTCTTATCATAAAGGTCGTTTTAAGACAAAGTCATCCCTGGCCGCTATTTGCAGCCTTTTAAGAGTGGTGTTTGAAAATGATTTTATTTCTTTAAGAGGAATCCTCCTTCAGCCGTACGTTCTACAATCAGACCATTCAGTAATGCTATATTTTCAAGGATATCTGCCGGCGTATCCGATGTTGTAAATTCTGCTGTGACCCTTATGCTGCGCAGCTCATGCGCGTCACACGTGATCGTGATATTGAAATGTTTCTCCAGTTGCTTCAATACCTGGGGCAAAGGCTGTTGATGATAGACCAGGCTATTGGATGCCACCTCTTGTCCGGAAGGCAGCTGTTTGCTGGTTTCAGCAGGCTTGCTTACCAATGGCTCACCCTTTGTTCTGTCGTTGTATACCAGCGATTCTCCCGGATGCAGGTATACTTCTTTAAACGTGATCTTTCCTTTCTGCGGATGCACAACAACTTTACCACTGTACAAATGAACTGTTACCTTATCGCGATGCGCATTGACGCCGAATACGGTGCCTAAGGCCGTCACAGCGGTATTAGCGGCATATACTGTAAAAGGGCGATGTCCGTCTTTGGCCACATCAAACCTGGCTTTACCATCCAGCCACAATTCGCGTTTGTCGTCTTCAAATCGTGCTATATACCGCAGACTACTGCCAGCGCCTAACTTTACATGGGAGCTATCGTCCAGTATAAGTTGCATGACAGATCTGCCGTTATTGTTATATACTTTCCATACAGCTGTTGACTGAGGAGTTTTCATTGCTACCGACCTTACAGGCTGCTGCATCTCCTTTCTGAATAGCAAACTTCCGCTTAGGACCATCACGCCCGTTAGTGCCGCTGCTACCGCCACCCGCTTCCATATAGTGATGCGGCGTTGCCGTTTTTCAATATCATCCTGTATATTGGAAAAAACCTTCTGCAATACGGCGGGATGCAGCTTTCCTTCAGGGCGGAAAGTCTCCCAGCCATCTTCTACCAGGTATGACTCCATCTCATCCGGATGCTCACGGAAATATTGTAAGACGATCAGCTCCTCTTCTTCCGTACATTCCCCTTTAATAAATCTTGCATATAATTCCGTTGGTAACGCCATGTCAGCCGTACATTTACAGATACTACGTTTACAAATAAAATATCCCTTACTGGTAACAATTTGTTCACATTAGGCAGATAAGGGCTAAATGATAGTGAGGAGGAATAATGCCCTGCGCAGTTGTTTAAGGGCCTTGGATATATGTACTTCTACTGTTTTCGGGGAGATGGAGAGCATACTGGAGATCTCCTTATGGGAAAACCCTTCTATCCTGCTCAGCATGAATACCTTCTTTCTTACCGGAGGCAACTTATCCATTTCCTGATGCAGGTGAAGGACAGCATCTTTATTGACAGGGGCAGTATGCTGGTCGTTATGTAATAATTCTGTAGTGTAGGATTGCAGGAATTCGCGGTGCTGTCTTTGCTGCCTCATAAGGTCAATGAGGGCTGTTTTGGCAATACGGAAGATCTGTGCGGAAAGGGGATGTTCAACTGACAGTCCTCCCCTGTAACGCCAAAGCTTTACAAAGGTAGTCTGCAGCAACTCCTCGGACCACAGTTGAGAACGGGTATGTTTCAGGAAATAGAAATACAGTTTCTCGTTATAAGCATTGTAGACCTGCTCAAAAATCAATGTATCCCCCTCCTTTAAAGCACGTATATCTTCCACGAACTGGTAATTTCGGCAGGCACAAAGTTTGCCAAAATCCTCCAAAAGTGCTTATTAATAAATGATTAAGGATTGATAGGAGGTCTATAAAAGGGTGGTTGTAAACAATTTATTTGTCTGTTTGAAATATTTATTCAATATTTGCACCCCGACGAACAAAAAGGATCAGTAGTTCAGTTGGTTAGAATGCCGCCCTGTCACGGCGGAGGTCGCGGGTTCGAGTCCCGTCTGGTCCGCAAATTCAAAAACCCGCGCCCCGCGATTGCGGGGCATTTTTATTTCGGAGCGTTGGCCGGACTTGCCCGGAGCAAAAGCGCAGAAATAAAAATGAAAGGAACGACAGTGCCAGTGCTGATTTTTTGCGCATCAGTGGATAATCATAGGTTAGATATTTCATGAACTTTTGATAGAACTCAAGATCAAAAAACTTTCAAATGTTATTGGAAGCCCGCGGTATTTTTCGAAGTTTTGAAGGTGAATCTTCATCATGTTAATGACATTAATAGTCACAGGCTTAACCTCCGATCTTCTTTCATCAATGTATAAGTCGATCTGATGAAAAACATCAAGATTATCTCTATCTACCTTCATGTGGACTATTTCCCATTTGTCAGCTAAATGGAAATTTGTTTTTAGAAATTCAAGGGGACATATACTTTGCTTTTTAGCATGTTTGCTTGTTTGATTTCTTGTTCAGAAAGTTTCCACTTGAATAATCCAACGTCAGTCTTCGTTATTGTTCCGAAGCCAGTATTTATAACCGATTCTTAAAAAACTGGGTTATTGAAAAGCTGACCTTAAATGAAGTTGACCGGATAAATATCTTTAATCATGCCGTCTGCAATTTGGCTAATACTGTTTGTCCAAGCAATATCTATTTTATTGATTGCACTATCGTTCTTTTTTCGTTCTGTAAAGGGGTAATAATTTTCCGGAAGTGTCAATAAGTAGCCATATTGGAAAGGGAAGATTTTGAACAATGCGAAAGCAAAATCTTCAAGTTTTCCCAAATCTGCTATAAAAAGTAAAAAAAATATTTTATTTTTGAATGATCATTCAAAAATAATTTCTACATTTGTATCATCATGCCGAGAGTAATAGAATTTAACGAGCAAAAGATCATCTCCAAAGCACTACAGGTATTTTGGAAGAAGGGCTATCACGCCACTTCGATGAAAGATTTGGTAGAGGCCACCGGGCTAAATCCTGGAAGTATCTATAATACGTTTGGAAACAAGCATGACTTATTCTTGGCTTGTCTAAAGGACTATCTGAACCCCATTTATGCATACGACCTAAAGCAAAAGGAAACACAGAAAAATCCGCTGGAATTACTCCGTGAATTTTATATGGAGGTTGCTATCAATTCTGTACTAAGCCAAGACTCCTGCCTTTCAGTTAAAAGCTCTTTCGAACTCGCGGCGACAGATGATAAAACGCATCAGGTATTGAAGAACAGCATGGATAAACTGTTCGAGATCTTTGAACAAATGGTCATCAATGCGCGAAAAGCTGGGGCTATCAGTGATAAGCAGGATACTTTCTCATTGGCCCAACTCATCGTGGCCACTTTGCCGGGCTTGGGACAGAATTTCATTCTTTATAAGGATAAAAACCGCATAGCCAAACTCATTGATGATCTTTTGGATATGATAACACGATAATTTTTTTTGCCCCATTCTTGAACGACCATTCAAGTATAAATTATATTAACATTTAAATTTTAAGACAATGTCAAATTCAGAGCGCACGAATTCAGTGCAAAAAACAGAAAAAAAAGTAGCGTTGATCACAGGAGCTAACCGAGGTATCGGCCAACAGGTAGCAAAAGAGCTGGCAGGGCATGGTTTCATTGTACTGGTCGGGTCTCGCAAATTAGAAAATGCAAAAGAGGCTGTCTCGGAAATAGGTGAAAATGCGTATCCGATCGCCATTGATGTAACGAATAAGGAATCCATTTTGAAGGCAGCCAATCAGGTAAATACAGAATTTGGCAGACTTGACGTATTGGTCAATAACGCCGGGATCTCGCATGCAGGTTCATCAGAAAGGTCATTGGAAGAAATACTGGCGTCTGGCAAAGCCAGTGTAGCAGATATTGACGAGATGCGAGCCGTATGGGAAACAAACGTTTTCGGACTACTGGCTGTTACCCAGGCCTTTCTGCCATTGCTTCACAAGGCTCCTTCTGCACGCATCGTTAATCTGTCCAGTGGTATGGCATCTTTAAATCTTAATGCAGACCCAGAATACCCGTTCCGTGGGGGCTTCAATGTTGTTTACGGTGCTGGCAAGACAGCCGTCAACGCAATCACCCTGGCCTTGTCCATTGAGTTGGAATCTAGCAATATCCGTGTAGAGGCGGCAAGTCCAGGTTTTGCAGCGACCGCCATGAATAATTTTGAGGGAACGGAAACCGTCGAAGAGGCTTCCCGCAATATTGTACGTGCAGCTCTTGGAGAGAATGATCCTTCAGTACTGTTCTCTGCACCGGGGGGGTCGTTTCCGTGGTAAATTATATCGTTTTTAAACAGGTCATGTTATTTAATCATTGAAAATTTAAAAATGGAAAATAGAATTTCAGAAAACGTGAATCCCCAAGACACTCCTGGTACTCTTGGAATAGTGGGAGCGGGACACATCGCGCAAGCTGTTGCAAGGCACGCATCAAGAGCAGGTTATCAGGTAACGATCAGCAGCAGGAAAAAATCCGTAGAATTGGCCGATCTGGCTTCTTCTTTGGGGGAAAGGGTAACGGCGGGAACTCCAACCGAAGCTGCCCAAGCGGACCTTGTATTGATTGCCGTCCATTTTGACCAAATGCCAGCTGCTGTAAAAGATATCGATTGGAAAGGACGTACCGTCATAGATACGAGCAATGCCATTGTCTTTCCTGAATTTAAACCTAAGGATCTTGGTGGAAAAACGTCCAGCAGGGTTAACACAGACCTATTTCCGGGAGCCTCACTTGTGAAGGCACTCAATACCTTACCGGCTGCAATATTGGCCTCAGACCCTAACGTAGATAAAGGTAATCGTGTCATCTTTGTCTCAGGTGACAATGCAGAATCAAAAAAGAAGGTTGTAACCTTTGCAAAAGACCTGGGCTTTTACCCGATAGATTTAGGAGGTTTGGATGAAGGTGGCAGATTGCAGGAATTCGGAGGTGCACTTATCACTCATAATCTCATCAAACTGAAATAGATTGAATAACGTCCTTTATCATGTCAATACGATAATAATGTTTAAGAAAGTATCATTCCTAATACTGTAGTTATATCAAATAAATAATTTTTTTGCCCCAATCTTGAACAATTGTTCAAGATTGGGTTTGACTAACAAAAAATATGGAACAGCTAAATGACAATAAAATCTCCGGGGTAATTAAGATTTACAGCCAAGGAGATCCGGAGGTACTGGTGTACGAAGAGGAATTAGTGGGTGATCCCGCAGCCAATCAGATATTGCTTACGCATAAAGCCATAGGAGTGAATTTTGTAGATACCATGTTTCGAAATGGAACATTTCCCATAACAAAGTTTCCAATGGGTGCCGGTGTAGAGGCCAGCGGTATCATAGAGTCAGTCGGCAAAGACATTACCCATTTTATTATGCAAATCGCATATGCAATACCTGAAGAATCGTGCCCTCACAGTTGCTTCTCAGCAGAAGAAGTAGAATGCTTAGAACATCAAATCGAACAGTTAGAAGGTAAAACGGATAAACTGAAAAACCCATATACATCTTCCGATTTGAAAAGATATATATGGGCTATAGCCAGATTAGGTGGCTGGAAACGCTATCAATCGGAACGAAAACCAGGCATCACTACCTTTTGGATTGGGCTGCAGAAATTCACTGCAATTTCGGATCAAGTTAAACATTTTCAGCTGGCAGATCAGTCATCTAAAAAGGTCCGGACAACCACTACTCATTGGTATCAACTTTTGCACAGTAGTTCATTCTAAACTGTGATGGGGTTAGCCCGGTGTGATTTTTAAAAAACTTGCTGAAGAAGAACTGGTTACTAAAGTTAAGCTGGTTTGAGACATCGCCGATTGTTACTGAAGGGCAGTCTAAAAGTATTTTTGCTTCTGCTATAACCATTTCGTCGATTAGCTGACCAACTGTTTTTCCAGTAACTTCTTTTATAGTTCTTGTTAGGTGTTTGGGCGTTACAAATACCCTGTCTGCATAAAACTGTACACCTCTTTCCGTATCAAAATTAGTTGACAATAATTTAAGAAAAGACATCAGGAGCTCTTCTTTGCGAGTAAATTTTCCTCCTGTATAATGACGATTTTTTTTGAAGATAGCCCCAGCTTCCAGCATGAACAGGTTGAACCCATGAAACATCATATCTTCTTTAAATGGATGTTCTTTGTCTGCATGACTCTTTTTTAACATCAGCATCAGATTGTGCAATATAGCGGCTTCTTCAGAGCTTAATTTAAAGTAGGGGTTGCTATTGGCAAACAATATATTAAACACATCCATGTGCTTTTTATGGATCAGAAATTCTGAGAAAAAACTATTCGTAAATCCTGTCCCTATCAACTGGCCATCTTCACCTGTATTAAACTCATGGATAACTCCCGGAGAGATGATGAACAAATCATTGGGCGAAAGTTTATAATCCAGCAGATTGTATGTCATGGACGTGGACCCGGCCAGTGCAAGTAAAAAGACAAAATGATCTCCTTTGACAGGCTTTTGATATTTGGGAGTACCTCTCAGTTCAGTGCTCATTGTGACATGAAACTGATCGCCCAGACATTCCTTTCCGGAAGAATCATTGATCTCGCTAATAGATAAGACAGGCACAGACTTAGAAACACCACCCATATAGACCCTCCTTAATTTTATAAAACATATTACTGTCTCAATTCAAATCCCCTATTTAACCCGTGATTCCTGTATGCGGGCGTTTGGGAACAATAAAGATAGGGCATGTGACTAAAAAGCGCAAAACAGATATACAAGTGGGCACTTTAGCTATGTTCTCTCATTTAATAATTTATAAGCTTTGTGCCGTTGAACGTATTACCGTAAACACACTGAAAATGAAAATTGAAAGCATGAGTGCCGATTCCGAACAAGGTCATACTAATTATAGTTATATCATTATCGGGGCCGGCTCTGCAGGGGCGGTGCTGGCCAACCGCCTGAGCGAACTGCCTGAAATGAACGTATTGCTGCTGGAAGCCGGAGCGATATTTAATGAAGATCAATATCCTGATATCGTAGCAAACAGCCAGGTACTTGGAGCAAACGGAGATAGTCGTTACGACTGGGGCTATAAAACCATACCTGACAGTAATGGTTATTCTATGAATGTTGCCCGGGGAAAGATCATGGGAGGAAGCTCAGCAGTAAATGGAGCAGTAGCGGTAAGGGGGCTGCCGAGCGATTTTAAGCGTTGGGCCAACAAGGGAATAAAGCATTGGGCCTGGAACGACGTTTTACCCTATTATAAGAAACTGGAAAAATCGAACCTCGAGGATACTCAGTGGCATGGCCATTCCGGTTATTTTCCGGTGAACCAGCTGAATATATCCGATCTGTCTCCTATGCAGCAGGCATTTATAGAGGCGGCTAAAGCACATAACTACGAGGAGATTGCTGACTTCAATAGCGAAAAACAGTACGGAGTGGGGCCTTACCCTGTTAATATAGTAAATGGCATTCGCATTAACACAGGTATGGCTTACCTGAATGAGGCAGTTCAGAAAAGGAAAAATCTTACCGTTGAAGGAAATGCGCTTATTGACAAAATATTGTTCAGTAACACCACCGCTACCGGTGTGGTGCTTGCAGATGGGAGGATATTTACGGGGAAAGAAATTATCGTATCGGCGGGTACTTACGGTTCTGCAGCCTTATTAATGCGTTCAGGCATTGGTCCGGCGGCCCTCCTTCAGCATTTAGGGATACCTGTTATTGCAGACCTTCCGGTGGGCGAGAATATACTGGATCATCCATTTTATTTCAACACCTATGCAGCCGAGCCGGATAAAATTGGAAGATTGTCTCCGGTTACCGGAGTTAATTTGTGGACACGGTCATCTTATGCCGCGCAAGACGAACTTGACATTCATATCACTGCAGGGCATTTATTTACTCCTGAACAGAGCCCTACCAAAGCAGGCTATGTATTTGGTATAGCCCTAACCAATCCTAAATCCAGGGGCTCTGTAAAGATAGCCAGCAGTAACCCGGAGGATGCACCGGTAATTGATTTGAATTTTCTTGCGGTAGAAGAAGATCGCAAAAGGCTGTTGGAAGGCATCCGGCATTCCAGGCAAATTGCGCAAACGGAACCCTTGAAAAGTCTGTCCGTTGGAGAGTTAAATCCTGGTAAACATGCTATAGATGACGATCTTATTTTGGAGTCAGTAAAAACAACCCTGCAATCCTACAACCATCCTATCGCTTCTGCGCCTATGGGACTGGAAGGATCTGCGGCGGCAGTGGTGGATTTTGCCGGTAACGTGTATGGTGTAAAAGCATTACGGGTGGTGGATGCGTCTATTTTACCGGATTGTATATCCACCGGACCCAATATAACGGTAATCATGGCGGCAGAAAAGATTGCCGATGATATTAAAGGAGTAAGTAAACAGCATCTTTCAGAGAATTAATGCAAGTGATGACAAAAAGAACAACAGCCGATAGTATGGAAGTTCAGCGGTCTCCCAAATTGAACTGGATCAACGGTGAATGGGTAGACAGTCTTGTTTATAATAATAGCATCAATCCTGCAACCGGGGATGTTATAGGGCGCTATGCCGAAGGAGGCAGGAGCGAGGCCGCTGCCGGTATTGCCGCTGCAAAAGCCGCCTTTACCAATAGTGAATGGAAAACGAATCGCCATTTACGCTCAAAAGCGTTACATGAACTGGCAGATGCTTTTGAAAAAAATGCCGAAAGGTTAATGGAGACGCTTGCAGTGGATAACGGAAAAATCAAGAGCGAAGCCAGGATGGAGGTGAGTGGCGTACCGTCCAAGTTGAGGTACTATGCTGCCCTGGTATTAACCCAAAGCGGGCGCGCTTTGGAAACACAACCAGGGGCTTTTAGTATGGTATTGGAAGAACCTGTTGGCGTGGCCGGAATTATAGCACCCTGGAACTCACCGGTTATACTATTGATACGGTCATTAGCGCCTGCATTAGCGGCAGGTTGCACGGCTATTATAAAAATGCCGGGCCAAACGGCACAGGTAAATGCGTTGATATGCGAAATATTTGCCGCTGTCAGCAGCCTGCCTAAAGGAGTAATTAACCAATTTACTGAAAGTGGAAACGAGGGGGCGGCTTTTATCATCAGCTCTCCGGATGTTCCTACCATCAGTTACACCGGAAGTACTGCCACCGCAAAAATTATGATGAAGAACGGCGCTGATAACCTGAAGCGCTTTGGCTTTGAATTGGGCGGCAAAACACCCATGATCATTTTGGATGATGCTGATCTAAACGTGGTGCTGCCGGTTCTGCAAAAAGCAGTAACTCTTTTTGCCGGCCAGTTTTGTATGACAGGCAGCAGGATACTGGTTCAAAAAAATATAGCTCCTCAATTTATCGAAGCTTTTACAAAAAGATTGCAAAGTGTAAAAGCAGGCCCGGCAACTGATCCTGTCAGCGAAATGGGACCACTCATTAATAAAGAAAATGTTGATCGTGTAGACAAAATTGTTGAAGAGGCAATAGTAAGTGGGGCTAAAGTATTGCTTCGTGGTGGAAGGGGTACGAAAGGCGAACTGGCAAAAGGTGCCTTTTACCTGCCGGCTCTATTGCTGGTTACTGACAACAAAATGGCCATTGTGCAGGAAGAAACATTTGGCCCGGTTGCTACCATACAAATTTTTGATACCATTGAAGAGGCCATTGAGTTGGCAAATGACAACAAGTATGGCCTGGCAGCTTCTGTTTGGAGTACCGATGTGGATTTGCCACTAAGAATGAGCCGTAAACTGGAGGCGGGTACCGTATGGATAAACAACTGGGCCAGGATCAACGATGAATTTGAAGAAGGGGGGTATAAAATGAGTGGTCTTGGCCGCCTGAACGGAATAGCGGCAATGCATGAGTTTATTCAATACAAGCATATATACCATGATGCAGGTAGCGGGAAATAATGTGCCGGTAACAACTATCCTGAAATTAAAACCCAGGGTGGTGTTAAGGCAGGAAGCGCTTGAATCTATGCAGGCCATTATTCAAACAGCCTCGAACTTTAATGGCTACCTGAAGGCAGAAATTTATGAAAAGGTAAATGCCGGTTCATCTATCGAGTTTGCTATTATGCTGCGCTTTGATACCTACACTCATCTAAAGGCGTGGAATGAATCCACGCAAAAGAAGCAACAGGTGTTATCTGGTAAACACTTGTTTGAAGAAGTTGCGCCGGAAATAAAACTTACCGGCCTGGAACTTTGGTTTGATAATAAGCAGCACGGCCAGTTTGCGCAACCTGCAAAATGGAAGATGCTCATAGTTACTGTAATAATGATTTTTACTCTTTTAAATACCCTTATGCCATTTATTGGCAAGCTGCTTACGCCTATCCGATTGCCCGGTTTGTGGAATAGTTTAATAGGAATTGTTATAATGGTTACGCTTATGACTTACCTGGTGATGCCAGCCATTACCAAAGCCTTACATGGGTGGTTATTTAAATAGGAAGGGGATAGATAATTTTTTTTCAATTATTGTAAAGTGACATAATATGAAAGATTCAGCGAACGAACAATTACAGGGAAAACAAGGCGATTTTTATTACACAAAATATGGATTTGAAAAAGCCCATTGGCATGAGCATGCGCCCTCTCCACAACAGTTTCAACCTGCCTACCTTCACAGCTCCGAGTTTGTAAAAAATGGATATCACTGTGAAGAACTGAGAGATGGTTTTTACTGGGTGACCAGTGGTGGCTATGATGCCGCATTTATGGTTACCAAAGAAGGCGTTATTGCTATTGATGCGCCGCCTATATTAGGTGAAAACATGCTGGCCGCTATCGAGTCTGTAACGGATAAGCCTATAGTGAAAGTAATTTACAGCCATTGGCATTCAGACCATATTGGCGCAGCCGCCATGTATGGCCCTGATGTTGAGATCATTGCTCATGAGATAACCAGGGAACTGCTGGTGCGCTTCCCAGACCCGCTTCGACCCGTCCCCACCCATACATTCACAGATACTCTGCTGGTAGAATTAGGAGGTGAGAAATTGGAGCTTTCTTATAAAGGGGCCAATCATTGCCCCGGAAACATTTTTATGTATGCACCTAAACAAAAGGCCTTAGTCAAGATTGACATTGTGAGCCCCGGCTCCTGTACTTTTATGCATTGCGATGCTTCAGAAAACATCAGCGGTTGGATAGAGGCGCACGAGCAGATACTGGAATTTGATTTTGATTTTTTAGTGGGTGGCCATATAACCAGGTGGGGCACACGGGCAGATGTGCTAACCTCGCTGGAATACTTTCAGGATATGCTTGCCTTTGCGGAAGAAGCACTGCTGGACATGTGTACCCCTAATGGCGCTGCCATCTTTTTTACTACGCCTCCGGTAGACCAATATTCCGTTGGTACGGAAAACTGGATAAATTCTATGGTAAACTATGTAACTGAAAAAATGCTGTCAAAAGTTACATCCAATGGGCAGAAGTGGGAGGAGCGGCTGGCCGGCGTTACTACCAATACCAAGTACCACGCTTATACGGTAGTAGAATCTACCCGTACAGAAAGAAGCCATAAGGGTTATCAGAAACGCGGCACTGGCGGCACTAATTATTTTGTATAGCATTCAGATGAAGACAGTATGAATACGCAGCAGATAATTCAGCGGGAAATACAACAGAAGTGGCCTGTGATTCCACAAAAGGATACCCCCATACACAAAGCGGGTCTTGTCCTGCCACCCGGTAACTGGGCAGCGTTTGACCCGTTTCTGGTAATGGCCGAAGATAATATGCAAAAGGGGGCTTTTGAGCATCATCCGCACCGAGGCATAGAAACGGTAACTTATATGATAGATGGAGTGCTGCGGCATAGCGATAATAAAGGAAACAAGGGAGAGTTAAGGATGGGAGATACGCAATGGATGACGGCAGGGAAAGGCTTACTGCATCTTGAAGAAGCGCCGGAAAATGGATTTGCGCACCTGCTTCAGTTGTGGGTGAACCTGCCTGCTGAAAATAAGATGGAAGAGCCGCGCTACCAGGATATTCTCCGCTCGCACACACCTGTACGTAAAGAGGATGGCGTTGAGATCAGAATTATTTCCGGTTCTTCAGGAAACGTAACATCAACCACTCTCAATTATACTCCTGTTACAATGGTGGAAATTGAGCTGGCCGCGGGGAAAACTGTGATACAGGATTTTCCGGCCGATTACAATGGATTTATTTATGTAGTAAACGGTGCAGGTGTTTTTGGTGCCAATAAGGTAGCCGGTAAAGAAAGTGAAGTGCTTTGGCTTTCCCAATCGGTAGACAACCCCAGTGAGGTTGAAATAACCACTACCGAACAATTGCGTTGTTTGGCAATTGCAGGAAAACCTTTACGGGAGCCTGTAGTGGCAAAGGGGCCTTTTGTAATGAATACGGAAGAACAAGTAAATCAGGCCTTTAAAGATTTGAGAGACGGCGGGTTTGGGGAGTGGTATGAACAAAAACTATAGAGATGATCCATCGTAAAATTATACAAATAGTAAATCCTGCAGCAACGCAAGGATTTTTAGGGGAGGGACATGTTGCAGTAGCTGTGATAGACGGAAACTGATTTTAAACGGACAGATCCTTTTATCTTACTGATGGGGTTGGAGAGCGCCGTATTCCTGGCTTCGGATGATTCCGGCTGGCTGACCGGTGAGACTCTGATCGCCAGCGGCGGTCTGCGCTAAAATACATAGAAATGAATAAGTCAATTTATATTATGGCGCTGGGCGCTTATTGATTCCCCAGCCATGCTGACTGTGAAGGCTATTCGTTTTGGCCGCTCTCATTAACGCAAAAGAAAAGAAACGGCAGGGAGCTATCAAATTAAAACTTTACAAATTTTAGCGAAAATTATGAACACATTAAAACCAAGTGGTGTAATCCGCATCGAAACGCAAGGCCCGCCGACGGTCTTGCATTATACCAGTGAGCAGTTGGGCGATCCGGCCGTTAATGAAATTTTGATCAGCCAAAAAGCGATAGCTATTAATTTTGTTGACATCCTGTTCAGAAACGGGACTTTTCCGCTCAAGCAATTCCCGGCGACCATTGGCGGCGAAGCAGCGGGTGTGGTAGAAAGCGTTGGCGCCGGTATAACAGGTTTTAAAGCAGGGGACCGGGTTGCCTATTACTCGTCACTTGGAGCTTACGCCGAACGACGATTAATCAAAGCTGATGATTTGGTCCGGTTACCGGATGACATATCATATGAGCAGGCTGCATCGATCCTGGCTAAGGGACTTACAGCCCGTATGTTGGTAAGACAAGCCTACTCGGTGAGGCCAGGAGACGTTGTTCTAATACATGCTGCAGCAGGAGGCGTGGGTTCGCTGGTCAGCAGATGGGCTAAAGCTCTAGGAGCTACGGTTATCGGTTCTGTAGGAACCGCGGCCAAAAAAACAATTGCCTTAAATAGCGGAGCGGACTATGTGATCGTTAGTGATTCGCCGGACTTTGCGGCTGAGGTAAATGCCTTTACAATGAATAAAGGGATTGATGCGGTGTATGATGGCGTAGGTAAAGCGACTTTTGAAACCTCTATCAGATTACTGAAGCAGGGAGGTACCGCTGTTCTTTACGGTAGTGCTTCCGGTTCCCCGCAGGTAGATCAGGCATTTTTTGCAGACAGGCAGCTTCAATTTGTTCGTCCCATACTCGGACAATATTTACCTGGTCAACATAGCCGGGAAACGGCTATCCGGGAGTTGTTTGAAGCCTGGCGCACCGGCATACTGGGAGAAATAAGGCCTACTATTTATCCTTTAGCTGATGCGGCCCGTGCTCATCATGACCTGGAGTCCAGGAACACAACGGGCTCTGTCATTCTTCTTCCCTGATTGATAGCTCATTGTTGCATATGAAGGCTGTTATAGCCCAGGCTCATGAATGCAGAAGCCTGATTCCTGTGTGCTTTGACAGCAGGATCGTGGTAAATTTAAGATTAAAAATTTCGTTTTGGAACGTTCGGTTTAATATTATAGATATGCCTCCATATGCCAAGGAACAAGGAATTTGATTACGACGAAAAGCTAATCGTAGCCAGAGATCTCTTTTGGAAGAAAGGGTACAATGCTACATCTATGAATGATCTGGTAGATGCAATGGAAATTAACCGAAGCAGTATTTATCTTACTTATGGCAATAAGCATGATCTGTTTTTAAAATCACTGACTAATTATATACAAAAGAAGGATAAACAATACCGTCTGGCAGCAGAGAAAAGCGAAGATCCATTGGAGGCGGTGAAGAATATTATTTATTCTGTACTTCAGTCGGTACTGCTTGACAATAATTGCCTGTTCACTAATTCTGTTTTTGAACTTGCTGGCAGCGATAAAGAAGTAGGCAACATGCTTGCAAAACAGACCTTAGTAGCGGTAGCACTTTTTGAGAAATTATTAAAAAAAGCAAAGAATAATGGCTCGCTCACATCAGATAAAAGCCCGCGGGCACTGGCTCACTTTTTAGTGTCTGGTTTAACATCCATCTACAATACACATATCTTGTTCTCTGATAAACAATTAACCAAACAAACGACTGCTATTTTAATAGAGTCAATTACTAAATAATTTTTTTGCCCCATATTGGAATGATCGGTTTAAAATAGAAAAAACAAGCAGAAAATCAAAATATTATAAACAACAAATTATATCAAACAAGTAAGCATGCAGAAAGTCAAATTAAACAATGGAGTAGAAATGCCGGTGTTAGGCTTAGGTGTATTTCAAATAAGCGATCCTGACGAATGTGAACAAACGGTTTTAACTGCCATAGAATCAGGTTATCGTCTGATTGATACGGCTTCGTTTTACCTGAATGAATCAGCTGTCGGCAACGCTGTCAAAAAAAGTGGTGTAGCGAGGGAGGAGTTGTTTATCACCACGAAGCTTTGGGTACAGGATACTGGTTATGAAAAAACTAAGAAAGCCTTTGAAAGATCCCTTCAGAAATTGCAATTAGAATACCTTGATCTGTACCTCATACATCAGGCTCTGGGAGACTATTACGGTGCATGGCGTGCCATGGAGGACCTATACAAAGAAGGTAAGATACGTGCCATTGGTATTAGTAATTTTTTTCCGGATAGGGTGGTAGATTTAATTGCTCATAACGAAATTGTTCCGGCGGTAAACCAGATAGAAGTAAATCCTTTCTATCAAAGAGCAGATGAGCACCTACTATTGAAGAAAAATAATATACTCACACAGTCGTGGGCCTCGTTTGCAGAAGGTAAAAATGATTTCTTCAGCAATGAGATAATCTCTTCCATCGGCCGGAAATACAATAAATCCGTAGCACAGGTTACATTGCGTTGGCTTATTCAAAGAGGGATTGCCGTAATACCAAAATCGGTGCGTAAAGAAAGAATGGTGGAGAATTGCAATGTCTGGGATTTTGAATTGAGCAAGGATGATTTGGATTCCATAGCCTCCTTAGATTCCGGCAAAAGTGTATTCTTTGATCATCGCGATCCTGCAACCGCCGAATGGTTAACCAGGTTAACGTTTAACTAAGCTAAATATTAAAGCATTCACCGCATCGGTTATATTTTCATGGCCTCTCCGGAGGCCATGAAAAACTGGGCGCTTAAAAAAGAAAACCTGATGGCTTTAGCACAATATCATGTAAATGAAAATTCAAACAAAACCAAGATTACACGCAAAATTTTGGAGGAATTTGCTGAGATTACAGAACCGGCTGAGTCGCATAAAAAGAAGGGTAAATTACTACAGGTAGTGTAATAAAGAGATACGTCGACGGAATCGACTCCTTAAACCTAGATCACGAAAAACACGAGTTGATAATGTGATATTTTAGCTTCGTCGTTGTTCTGATAAAAGAAGCATTCTAATGCTGTCCTTGTGGTCCCATTGGCCATTTTTATACCGCATAAAATCATCGACAATGATAAAAGCTTCTTAAACTAAAGCAGCCCCGTTTCAAATTAATAATGGGTATTATAACTTTTTCCGGTGCCTTTCAGATTTCCCGGAAATTGTTCGGTAAGAATTAAATCCCGAACTTCTGATGACGTTATTCGAGGTTCTTTGTCGTAAAGTTGAAGTAGCGTGGTTTCAATGAAATCCGAACATGCGAAATTTATAAACCAATCAGAAACCGACGGATTATTAATATTGAATTCAAAAAGATTATCGTAGTATCTTCGTACAGATATGTTCGCACCAAATTCTGTCCTAAAACTTTTGCCTGGTTTAACGTAAAAAGAATATCGGTCTGGTAACGTCCCGTCAATGGTCTAAAGTGGTATCTCTAAAGCTTCAATACCAGACCAAATCTCAAGTTAAATCTATATAAAATTCGATAGCAGCCCGCTTCTACCTGATTTTAAATTGCATTTCACCCATAAAGGATTGAATTTTAGATAAATCATCTACTAACCGGTTCGAAACTTGTCCCCGGTAGCCCGCAGGAAGTAAAAGTGGGTATAATCGAGCAAAAGCGCTTAATTGTACCCACTTTTTTTTATAGTGGTGTTTTGCCCATATTAGACTATTCCAATTTCCTCCGCTCTTCTTCTATAATCTTTGCCAATTCATCTTCACTGGGCAGATTAATAAGATACTTAGATACAAATACTTGCCGCGGTAAACCGGAGGTTGCATACCTTACCAAGTTTTCGTTCTTGCTTGCACCTAATACCATGTGAATCAGATAAATATAATTTTGCGGACGGTGTCCGCAAAATATCGGAATATGCCTTATAAAAGTCTTTACAAATGTAAAGATGCCTTTCCCTAAGAGATGTAACACCTCTATTTTTCAAATTTGCAGCAATCTCTTTATAAAGCCTTTGACCATAGACCACCCTATCATTTCCATGTTGCTCGTACTCAACTATATAAAAGCCTATTATCCAGTTACGCAATGTTAAAGCAGTATTTACCTGCTTTTGCAACAATCCACTCTTTTTTAAACATCCGTGAAAAGGGCTGTTAGCCAAAATGAGGGACTTTCTAATCAAAGTCAGGAAGTGCGTTTGTTTTACAGCATATCCAGGTCACGAGCAGTATAGTAACTCGGTACCAGCGGCCGGAAACCGGTTCTGCTTCGCAGCTTCGAAATATCCTGGACCCCCTGGAACGGATCGTTGAGTGGTCCTTGTGTTTCATCAAATGTTTCGGCTGCTTTTCCGAAAGAATCAGCCAGTTCATATAAAGTTATCGGCGCATCGTCGGCAACGTTAAAGATCTCTCCATCCAATCCTTCGGTATTGAGCAGCAGGATCAGCGCCTGGGCGGCATCCAGGTGATGTACCATATGCATGCGCGAACCTGGGTGGAATTTCATTTTTTTCAGCAGCGGGATGATCTCTTCAATATGCGGGTCCTTATCGCCATAGACGAAGCCCAAACGCAGGATACGCACGTCAAAACCCTGGTTTTGTTGCAAAGCGATCAGTTCTTGTTCAGCCGCGATCTTGCTGGAAGAGTAAGCCCGGGGATCATTGATATCGACTTTTTCATCTTCCCTGGCCGGGCGACCATAACCTGAACCATAAACGTTAGAAGTGCTGGTGAAAACAAACCGTTTAACACCTGCTTCCATGGCTGCCTGCGCTAATGCAATGCTGCCTTCACGGTTGGTCTTGATGATACCTTCGTTATCAGTGAATGTACGGAATAGCGCAGCCAGGTGAATCACGGCGTCCATACCGGCAACTGCCGGCGGTAAAGTTGCTGGTACATACAGATCGCCAGTAATGGCTTTTGCGCCGATTTCGGTCAGGTAGGTTGCTTTCGCTGCGTCTCTAACCAGAATGGATACGTCATAACCTTTTGCTAACAAACGTGGCACCAACCGGCTACCCACTTTTCCTGTTGCCCCTGTTACTAAAATTTTCATAGTTAAATGATTTAATGTTACGGGCAAAGTTCCGCCGGAAATGCGGGGACAGGCCAATCACTATCAAACCAATTATTATGATTTTCAAACTTTCCGGAAGGCGTTTGGGGTGGTTCCGGTAAGCCGCTTGAAGTAGTTGTTGAAATAGGCCGGGTATTCAAAACCGAGTGCATAGGCAATCTCAGCTACACTCCAGTCGCTGTGCTGTAACAGCGCTTTGGCTTCGGCAATGATCCGTGCGGCAATATGAGCGGAGGTGGGCTTGCCGGTTACTTCCTTGACGGCGCGGTTCAGGTAGTTTACATGTATGGAAAGATGACTGGCATAATCCTGCGCCGTACGTAACCCGAGCGGTTCGTTGCTGCGCTCAATGGGAAACTGCCTTTCAAGCAGGTCGATAAACAAATGGGCGATACGGCTAACGCCGTTTCTTAAAGGTAATACATGCTGCGCAGGTTGTATCCGCAGGGCTTCGTGTATAATGAGCGTAATGCAACTTTTGATCAGTTCGCCTTTATGAAGATAGTCTCCGTTGTATACAGTCAGTATCTTTTCAAACAAGCCGGTCATAAAGCCCGATTGTTCGGTATTGAGGCGTATAACCGGATTATCGCCGGCACGGAAAAGCGGGGAATACTGTAATTCCCGGCCGCTGATGAAGGTTTCTGTGAAGATACAGGAATAACCGCTGGTACGGTTTAAACGGCGGACAAGGGAATGCGGTACCCTGGGGTTGATAAAAATGAGAACGGTGCCTTCGATATCCAATAGCTGGCCGCCGTAATTGATGGTCATGTCGCCATTTACCAGGCCAATTTTATAGAAATCACGGCGGCCAACCTTGACAGGCGGCACATCCGTCGATGCAGGAAGCGCATGAACCTTAAAACCATTTAATCGCAGGTCTGCCAAATCCAATCCGGGAATATCCGTAGTTTCTTGGAATGTCATTCTACAAAGCTAATAAAAATCAAACTTTTGGATAACCGGATCAGGTTGGGTAAACCCGAAAATAAAATGGAGAGGAATTTTATAACCCTCATCCGATCTTACGCTCCATATTCAAATGCCTATAAATCTGGCAGGACGATTTTGAAGTTTCGGTAATTTTAGGAGCATTCTTAACAACAGTCTCTAAAAAACTGCGATTAGCATCCCCCCATTGGTTCATGGCATCAATAATCGGCATCAACGACCAGCCGATCTCTGTAAGTGAATATTCTACTTTAGGGGGCAGCTGTGGATAGGTCTTTTTGTTCACCATACCATGCCCCTCCAATTCTTTAAGTTGTACGTTTAACACTCTGCGGGTAGCGTCGGGAAATAACCGAAGTATCTCGCTTGGACGTTTTATGTCCATCGAAATAGCGCGAAGCAGGGCAGGCTTCCATTTGCCATTCAGCACTTCCTTAGTCAGGTGTATTCCGCAATCTATTGCGAGGGGAGTCTTTCTTTCGTACATATGCTGTTCACTTTACTCAAAAATAGGCATTGTATCTTAATTCCTCTATGGGATAAATTTATCCCTCTGGCATTAGTTTGTCCCGTATTGTACCGCTGTAACATATGCGCGAAGTTTGCTGAAAAAAAAATGAAGAATATAGTACAACCGCTGTTGGAGGATTATCAGATAGGCGATCTGAAATTGAAAAACCGGGTAGTAATGGCATCCCTTACACGAGGACGTGCCACCAACGCAGGCCTGGTTCCCACGCCGTTAATGGCCAGGTATTATGCACAACGCGCCTCAGCAGGCTTAATCTTAAGTGAAGGTACCTGGGTGAGCGCTAAATCTATCGGTTTTATTCATGTGCCAGGCATCTATACCGCGGAACAGATTGAAGGGTGGAAACTGGTGACCAAAGCTGTACACGACAATGGTGGCTTGATCTTCTCTCAATTAGGGCATATTGGTGCTGCATCTCACCCCGACTTTTTTGATGGTGAACTGCCCGCTGGCCCTTCCGCCATCAATCCACGAACGCATTCTTTTACACCCCAGGGCTTTAAAGAGACGCCAACGCCCCGCGAGTTGACCGTTGCAGAGATTAAACAAACGATACAGGATTACAAACAGGCAGCTAAAAATGCTAAGGAAGCGGGATTTGACGGTGTTGAAATACATGCGCAGATGGGTATGTTAATTCCTCAATTTCTAAGTCTGGCTACTAATCATCGCACCGATGACTATGGCGGTAGTATTGAAAATCGCGCACGTATTATATTTGAAATACTGGATGTCATCCTGGAAGTTTGGAACAGCACCCGGGTAGCCATCAAGTTTACGCCAGTCGCATATAGCCATGTAGGTATAGTAACCCCGGATGAAGAAACTATCCCAATGTTCCAGTACATCCTTAAAAAATTGAATCATTATAATCTTGCTTACCTGCACATTGTTGGGCCTGCAGAAGATTTAACCGGTACCCCGGTAGAAGTATTGCAGGATAATTATTTCAGCCACTTCCGCCACCACTACAGCGGCAGACTAATGGCTAATCTGGGTTTTACCCAGGAAAGCGCGAATGCGATCCTGAAAGAAGGCACAGCTGACCTTGTATCTTTTGGCACACCATTCATTGCCAATCCTGATCTGGTAATGCGCTTTAAGTATAACCTGCCATTGTCAGAAATCAACCGGGATACATTGTACACCGGGGACGAAAATGGATACACCGATTATCCTGAAGCGGTATATAATGGCAATAGTTCCCAATCAGAAGAAGCGAATTAACAATTCTCACTGACAAATTCCTGAATTTCAAATAAACTTTCTGTAAACAGGCTCGAAACTGTCCCCAGTAGTCCACAGGAAGTAAAAAGCCTTCAGAATAGATCTGAAGGCTTTTTTATTGCAGATCGGAGATGCGTGGTCGCATCTTGAAATGATTTTGGATCAAGTTGAAAACCTGGGGACCTGTTGTGACCAGGCATAAATTTTAAAACGTCTGAACAAGGAAATTTCCATTTCCCTCCCCCTCGCACCGCAATCCTTAACCGAATGGCTTTAACAATTCGGGAATCCCACACATCAAAAGCACCCCAGGATATATGGTTAATCCTTTCTCCGGCTCGGGAAGTACGCTATCGGTTCGCGATGCGCTTACTAAATGGTCTCCGAAAGGATACTAAAAGGGTATCAAAAGGGTACCTATATATCCATTCGATATTGAAGTGACCTTTAGTTACTATTTTAGAGCCAAGTATGATAGTTTATCGGTACCTTAGAGAAGCGAAACAGTAACCTTGTAATTAATAACCTCAAAAAACCTTTTTATGGCCATTGTTAAAGACAATATCCTCCTGCAATTTGTACGGGGTACCCTCGGCA
>NZ_JAKIRP010000013.1 GCF_021646545.1 Chitinophaga filiformis
TTTGCCGCCGACTTCCTTCAGATTCCACCTCGCGGTGGACACCCTTGTCTTGAGCTAGCGATTCCTACTATCAAGGCTCGCGGAGGACTTACACCTCTTAGTTTATGAACATGCCGGGCGCACAACACACGGCACCTACGGAGCCGATTGATGGTTTGTTGAATATGTTTTGTTACCGGTTTGTTGGACCGCCTGGGGTTGCACCCCGCGTTACAAACACACCCCCCGGGGTTGAAAACCCCGCGCTACAAACACACGGCACCTACGGAGCCGATTGATGGTTTGTTGAATATGTTTTGTTACCGGTTTGTTGGACCGCCTGGGGTTGCACCCCGCGTTATAAACACACGGCACCAACGGAGCGGATTGACGGTTTGCTGAATATGTTTTGTTACCGGCATTCAGCTGAATATGGTTGCCTACAGCTCTGTGAGCTTACCATATGTTTCCGGTCTTCTGTCGCGGAAGAACTGCCATACACTTCTTACCTCGTCGATCATGTCGAGATCGAAAGTGGCGATGAGCAGTTCGTCTTTATCATCAGAGGCACTGGCAAAGATCTGTCCGCGGGGATCAACGAAATAAGATGATCCGTAGAACTTACCCAGGTTCCAGGGCTTCTCCTCTCCTACTCTGTTGATGCAGCCCATAAAGTATCCATTGGCGGCGGCATGTGCAGGCTGTTCCAGTTTCCACAGATACTGGGACAGACCGGCTACTGTGGCAGATGGATTATAAACGATCTCCGCTCCGTTCAGACCAAGTACTCTGGCGCCATCAGGGAAGTGGCGGTCGTAGCAGATGTAGATGCCTATCTTTGCGTACCTGGTCTGGAAGACAGGATACCCCAGGTTGCCCGGTTTGAAGAAGAATTTCTCCCAGAAGCCGGAGGTGTGCGGGATATGGTTCTTCCGGTATTTCCCCAGGTAAGTACCATCAGCATCGATAACAGCGGCTGTGTTGTATAATACGCCTGCCTGTTCTTTTTCATAGATGGGCACGATGATCACCATGCTGTACTTCTTCGCATAGGCAGCGATCCTCTCGGTAGTAGGTCCTGGAACGGTTTCGGCTGACGCATACCATTTAGTATCCTGACCGGGACAGAAATAAGGGGTGTTGAAGATCTCCTGCAGACAGAGGATCTGCACGCCTTTTTCTCCCGCTTCTTCGATCAGCGGGATATGTTTCTGAAACATGGCCTCTTTAATCTCGTCGATGGTTCCCTCACCTTCTGTTTTGGGCAAGCTCATTTGAATAAGTCCTGATTTGATAATACGCGACATGAGGATCTATTTTAGGTAATGAATTGTTCAGATCTTTCCGCTGACCTTATTACGTTTGATGAATTGCCCGTAGCCTTTGGCTACCAGGCATTCGTTGTTGTCGATCGCTACTTTTCCTCTTAAGACCACCGTCTTCACTTTACCGGTAAGTTCCCATCCTTCATAAGCGGAGTAGTCTACATTCATGTGATGGGTAGCTGCGCTGATGGTATGTTTCTCGTGCGGATCCAGGATAATGATATCGGCATCGCTACCAATAGCGATAGTTCCTTTACGGGGGAACATACCGAAGATCTTTGCGGGATTGGTGCAGGCAACTTCCACGTATTTGTTGAGGGTGATCCTGTTCTTATTTACCCCTTCGCTGAACAGCAGCTCCATTCTGTTTTCAATAGCGGGATGGCCATTGGGGATCTTTGAGAAGTTGTTTTCACCCATCAGCTTTTGTTTCCACATAAAGGGGCAATGATCGGTGGCCACAATATTGACAAGTCCCTGGTTGATGCCTGCCCAGAGCGTTTCCTGGTCTTTTAATTCCCGGAGGGGCGGGCTCATAACCCATTTCGCACTTTCGAAGCCCTGATCATATTTAGACGCATCGAGGGTGAGGTACTGGATGCAGGTTTCGACGTAGACCTTCTGATTGCGGCGGGTGGCATTGCGAACAGCATTGAGGGCTCCTTCGCAGGTGAGATGGACGATGTATGCCGGGCAGCCGGTATAATTTGCAATGTCGGTGAAGCGGGCGGAGGCCTCGGCTTCCGTCACTTCCGGTTGAGAGAGGTAGTGATATAGCGGAGATACATTTCCTTCGGCCAGGTGTTTTGCAACGAGATAGTCGATGACATCGCCGTTAGTAGCGTGTACGGTGACCATCCCACCCTGCTGTCTTACTTCCTGCATTAACGCGGTCATTTGCCGGTCGTCGATCATGAGGGCGCCTTTATAGGCCATGAATGTCTTGAAGGAAGTGATCCCTTCCTGTTCCACCATGGTCTTTATTTCAGCTTTGGTACCGGGGTTAAAATCGGTCACTGCCATGTGGAAGCTATAGTCGCCTACAGTAGTACCGCGGGCCCTGCTGTTCCATTCATCCAGTGCTTCGCGGAGGGTATGTCCTTGTTTCTGCAACACGAAATCGATCACGGTAGTAGTACCGCCAAAGAGGGCGGCCCTGGTGCCTGTTTCGTGCGTATCGCTGGAGAAAGTGCCCATAAAAGGCATGTCCAGGTGTACATGCGGATCTATTCCTCCGGGCATGACCAGCATACCGGCAGCATCGATGGTTTGTTCAGCATCAGCGATCAGTTCTTTACCGATAGCGGCTACCTGTTCTCCTTCTACCAATATATCCGCCAGGTAATCATCCGTAGCGGTAATGATCCTTCCGTTTTTAATCAGCAGTGACATAATTGATTTCGTTGTTTTTTCCGGTAGTGGTAATGATACTATAAGAACGCATGATGAGATAGTAACTGATGCCGGATACAAAGAATCCTACAAACCATGCATAACTGTATAATTGGGTGATCCAGCCGGGGACGGCATCCGCTGGTATGAGTCTGATCGTTGTCAGGAAGCCGGGGATGTTAGGTATAATACCCAGCAGCAGGGCTACTATGGCATAGCGGTTGAAGCCATTGGAGAAACTATAGGCCCCCTGCGGATCGTACAATTCATCCACCACCAGCTGCTGCTTACGGATCAGGTAGTAATCGGCGATCATAATGCCACCTACCGGGCCTAATAAGCTCGAGTAACCGACCAGCCAGGTGAAGATGTAGCCGGTAGGATCGGCGACCAATTTCCAGGGGAAAATGAGAATTCCGATAATACCCGTGATATAACCGCCGGTACGGAAGCTGATCTTTTTAGGCGCGAGGTTGGCAAAGTCGTTCGCGGGGCTGATAATGTTTGCCGCGATGTTGGTTGCCAGTGTGGAAATAGCCACTGCGATCATAGCAATGCTGACCAGGATCTTGTTATCGAATTTGCCGGCCAGTACTACGGGATCCCAGATAGTGGTGCCGTAAACGATCGTGGTGGCGGAGGTTACAACAACACCAATGAAAGAGAATAAGGTCATGGACGGGGGCAGCCCTAAGGCCTGCCCTTTGATCTGTGCCTTCTGGCTGACCGCATAGCGGGTAAAGTCAGGGATATTGAGTGACAGTGTAGCCCAGAAACCTACCATGCCTGTGAGACCGGGAATGAAGAAAGCCCAGAAGGCAGCGTTGGAGGTGAATTTTGAGGGTTGTGTCAGAATAGGTCCGAGGCCGCCATCGACGGCGTTTACCGCCCAGTACAATAGTGCCAGTACGGCGATGGGCAGGAAGATGGCTTTGAAGACCAATAGTTTCCGGATGCTTTCTATGCCTAAATAAACGATGTACATGTTGAGCAGCCAGAATAAGAGGAAGCAGATAGCAGGACCGGTCGCAAGGCCAAAGGACGCCGGGAATACTGGTGGTAAGCCGACAAGACCGGGCATCCACAATTTCAGCATCTGGTAGAGGGCAAATCCGCCGATCCAGGTCTGGATACCGAACCATCCGCAGGCAACAATTGCGCGCAGCATGGCAGGAATATTGGCGCCCTGGGTGCCGAAGCTGGCCCGTGCGAAGACCGGGAAGGGAATGCCGTATTTGGCGCCCGCATGACCGTTCAGGATCATGGGAATCAGGACGACGGTGTTGCCGGCGAAGATCGTGAGGATGGCCTGCCACCAGTTCATTCCTCCTTCTATCAGGGAACTGGCCAGCATGTAGGTCGGGATGCAGAGGCTCATGCTGATCCAGAGACTGGCGTAGTTCCAGGTGTTCCAGGTACGACGTGATTCGGGTACAGGGGCCAGGTCCTCGCTGTAAAGCGCGGAGCGGGGAATGTTTTGGTTGATGTTATGGTTTTGGGCGTCCATTATTTTATTTATGTTTTAGCAGATGTTGTTTTTGGGGTTGAAACCACCCCAATTATCTCCGTCCGATTATCACAATCCCGAGGTTGAAACCATCCCAATTATCGTCGTCCGATTATCACAATCCCGGGGTTGAAACCCCGCGCTACAAACACACGGCACCTACGGAGCCGATTGATGTTTTGTTAGGTATGTTTTGTTGCGTTTGCGCTTTGTTGTCCGGTGTCTAGAGAACATATTCGTCTGCAATTGAGAGCGCGTCGCTGATCATGGCGAGGCCTTCATCAACCTGTGCTTTTGTGATACTTAAAGGTGGCGCAATAAATACATAGTTCCAGCGGACAAAAGCATACATTCCTAATTGTTTGAGCCGGGCAGCTACCCGGTTCATTACGGCCATTTCCTCCGGTTTGGCGTTGAAGGGCACCATGGGTTCTTTTGTGCCCCGGTTCTTTACGAGCTCTATACATCCCAGCAGGCCCGTGTTGCGGAAATCGCCGATGCAGGGATGATGTTGTTTCATGGTCTCTACTTCCTGTTCTATGTAGGCGCCCATGGCGGCGGCGTTCTCGATGAGGTGTTCGTCTTCGTAGATATCCAGCACTTCCACGCCTGCTGCACAGGCTACGGGATGCGCGGAATAGGTCAATCCCAGCCAGAGTGTTTTATCGTCGAAATGAGCCGCTATTTTATCACTTACGATTAAAGCTCCCAGGGGGATGTAGCCGGCAGTAATTCCTTTTGCGGTAGCGATCATATCGGGCACTACGCCATGCAGGTCGCAGGCGAACCATTTGCCTGTTCTTCCGAAGCCACTCATGACCTCATCGGCGATCAGGAGGATGCCGTATTTGTCGCAGAGGGCCCGGATCTTTTGCAGGTAATCCGGCGGATATTTGATACAACCGGAGGAACCGCTTTCACCCTCCATCAGGATGGCAGCTATGGTTTCAGGACCTTCGAACTGGATGACCCTTTCTATGTGGCTGACGCATTCGCGACTGCAGGTAGTTATTTCTTTGCCCCACGGACAGCGGTAACAATAGGGATCTTCGACATGTACGATGTTCGGGACCTGCTGGGCATCGTGGGCCAGTTTACGGGGATCGCCACCGGCAGTCATGGCAGCGTAGGAAGCACCATGGAAAGCCCGGTAGCGGGCGATGATCTTATGCCGGCCGGTATAGAGGCGGGCCAGTTTTATGGCGTTCTCTATAGCACTCGCGCCACAGACGGTGAACAAGGTCTTTTTCAGATTGCCGGGGCAGATCTCTGCCAGTTTATGTCCCAGTTTGCCACGTGCTTCTGTTACGCATCCGGGAGTAACATAGCTGACTTCCTGCATCTGTTTCACGACAGCAGCAGTGACGCGTGGATGACCGTGGCCGATGTTTACATTGATCAGTCCTGATGAGAAGTCGATGTAACGTTTGTCGTCATAGTCATAGAGATAGACGCCTGCAGCGTATTTTACGGCAATGGGGGCAATGCCTTTTTGTTTACTCCATGAGAATAAGGTATAGTCCAGGTTTTCCTGGATAATTTCCTGTGCATGGGATATGATCCCTTTTTCTGACATACGCGGAAAATTTGTGTGAACAATGATGCTAACTCATCCAGTTTACGCCTTCTTCGGGATTCCATTTGGTGGTACTCTTCTTTAGCTTCGTCCAGAACTCTATGGAGCTTTTGCCGGTGATATCGCCTACGCCGAATTTGCTTTCGTTCCATCCTCCGAAAGAGAAAGGTTCACGGGGTACAGGGACGCCAACATTCACGCCGATCATGCCAGCGCTGGCCCTTTCAGCGATGTAACGCGCCATACCTCCGTTCTGCGTGAATACGGAGGCTGCATTGCCGTAAGGATTGGCGTTTTCGATGACCAGGGCTTCATCCACCGTATTGGTGCGCATGATGCTGATAACGGGACCGAAGATCTCTTCTTTTGCTACCGCCATATCAGCGGTTACATAGTCGATGACCGTCGGGCCGACGTAGGTGCCGTTTTCCTTACCGCTTACTTTTGCACCGCGGCCGTCAACGAGTATTTTCGCGCCCTGGGCTTCGGCTTCGGTGATATATTTTTCTATTCTTTCTTTCGATTCTTTGCTAATGACAGCCCCGAGATTTTGTCCGGGGACGATCTTTTTCACCTCTTCACAAACGAGGTCTACGATATGATCTACCTGTCCTACACCTATCATTGCGGATGCCGCCATGCAACGTTGTCCGGCGCAACCGCTCATAGATGCGGCCACGTTCTGGGCGGTCATACCGGGTTTGGCGTCTGGTAATACCACCAGGTGGTTCTTTGCACCGCCGAGAGCCAGGCAGCGTTTGAGGTTCTGCGTGGCGCGCTGGTAGACAATCTTAGCAACTTTCGTAGAACCTACAAATGATACGGCTTCTATATCGGGGTGATCGCAGATGGCGTTGACTACTTCGCTATCGCCATTGACGATGTTCAGCACACCGTTGGGTAGTCCGGCTTCTTTGAGGAGACGAGCGAGTACGCCCAGGCTAAGCGGTACTTTTTCGGACGGTTTTATGATCATACAATTGCCCAGGGCGATGGCATTGGGGATGGTCCAATTGGGCACCATTGCAGGGAAATTGAAAGGTACGATAGAGGCGACCACTCCCAGTGGTACGTGGGCCGTGCGGCATTCCACGCCCGCGCTTACTTCCAGCACTTCGCCGGTGATGAGCTGGGGCAATGAGGTGGCGAATTCGGTCAGTTCTATACATTTTTCCACTTCTGCGATGGCCTCGGTCATTGTCTTACCGTTTTCTTCGCTGACCAGCTCTGCGAGCTCCTGCAGATATTGTTCCAGCAGATATTTATACCGGAAGAAGACCTGCACCCGTTCTTTGATCGGTGTTTTACTCCAGCCGGGGAAAGCTGCTTTTGCGGCCTGCACGGCTTCTGCTACGTCTGCCGCAGTGGAGCAAGGCATTTCAGCCAGCAAACTGCCATCTGTGGGAGAAATGACAGGGAGTGTACGTGGAGATGATACTTCCTTAAAATTACCATTAATGAAATTCCTGACCCTTTCGTATTTCATTGCCTTGGGGAGTTTGGGTTATGAATGCATTTTTTATACGATACCCTTAATTTACTGAAAAAAATGTACATTTAGTATGTACTTTCTGACATTTCTGCAAATACCTTTAACTCCTATATTCTAAGAGAAATGGGAAAAACTAAATCCACTGACAAGCTTCCCCTGGACGATCTTGATTTCTCTATCTTAACCTATCTGCAACAGGATGGCAGGGTTTCTTTTACTGTTATTGCGGAGAAGCTGAATGTGTCTATCGGGACTGTGCGGACCCGGTTTAACCGGCTGATTGAGGACGGGACGATCAGTATTGTGGGGCGGGTTGATCCGGAGAAGGTGGGGTTCAGGTCTTATGCGCATATTGCTGTGTATGTCAGACCGGCGACATTAAAGGAGGCAGTGGCGAAGAAGATATCCGTCCTGCCTGAGGTAAGTTTTCTGGCAATGACGTCCGGAGCGTATGACCTTGAAGTGAATGTAATGTGCAGGGATAATGATCATTTACTTTCGTTTGTAGATCTGTTGTCGACGTTTGACGGGGTATATCAGACGAATACGACGATCTACTTTAAGGTGTATAAGTATGCACAGCCGGATCTGATGTTGCTGAAGCGGTGAGTGTACACCAATCAATAAGCTGAAACTCCCAAGATCCCTTACAGAAAGCTCCTACCGGCCGACTCTTTGTTTAGTAACAGCAGGAAAGCATTTACAGGGAGATCGTCGCTGACACAACAGACATAGTCGCTGCCCTTAATGTATCACCTTTTTATCTACCGGTAATTACTCTCCTTTTAGTGGTTGCTATCTGAGAACTTCAATTTACTATTTCACTCCTAAGGCATCGTTTCCATCGTTCCGGCTTCTGAGTGGCTCGTGGATACGCTTTGGTTAGAAAAATTGATACTGATATTCATTGCCTCCACTACATCGGCGATGTGATTGGCAAGCGTGATCTGTGGTTTTGCGTTACCGTTGCTGGCAAATAATAATCCAACGATATTATTGTGCGCGTCGATGATTACGGAACCTGAATCTCCTTTTTCTGAAAAATGCTTGTCCGGGCTTATGGGCTGAATGGCGATCTGGCCGGTAAATGTGCGGGGTACGCCTTCTATCGGAAAGGTGGTAACCGGATAGTTCACATCTACTATTCTGCCTTCGGTACGTCCTGACACCTCTCCTACCTTGAAGACTGTTTGTCCGGCGATAGCGGTAGCCTGACCTAGGATCACATTTTGCTCTGGGCGGCCATTCACGCAAAGTCCGTTGATCTCATTAATATGTTGAGCGTCGCCGTTGATGCGGGGATAATCAATCACTGCGATGGCAGCATCTACTTTATTGTTGATGGTTGCTTTAATGATCGTGCCGACAGCATTGACGTCGTCTTTAGGATGGTATGGCAATTGAGAGAGGCTGATGTCGGGCACTTTTGCGGGAGCCGGCTGGTATATTCTGTCGCCCACTTTTGCGTTGTTGGCCATCAGTACATGCCAGTTGCTTAAGAGCACGGTTTTACCTGTTTCGTTATCTGTTGCCAGGCAGCCCAGGGTACCGTGTGCTATTTCATTGCCGAAGCTCTCGGGGTCCTGTACTACGATACGGTTGGTGACCTGTATACCTCCGCGTAAAGGACGATAAATATTTTCATCGAGAGAGGCTTTAAAGTCAGGAATGATATTCACATCAGTCGGGATGCCATTGATCTCTGCGGGCAGTACTTCATGTTCAGCCAGCTGGCCCTGCCCCTTTTTCTCCTGGACGTATATCCTGATACAAAGTGTATCTGTGATATGTCCGTTTACTTCTTTTAGGCCAATGCTGACATGATGTACTCCGGGAATCTTAAGCAATGATTCTTCTACCCCGCTTTTCAGCATATCCTGGATCATTTCGTTTTCCCGTTGGAGTTGTTCTCTCGATTTCATATGCTATTTATTTAGTCTAAAGATCGGTATTCGGCGAATGTGTTGCAAGTATGTGTGGTGAATGTGTTGTTAAACCCGTATTAAAACATCCTGTGGGATAATGCCAGGGCATTGCATACGTAATCATAACGCAGTTGCAGCGGTGAAAGGACGGCAGTATCATGGAAGTATTTTTTTGGGCATTAACTTTTCAGGGAAAGGATGGCTGGTTTACAATGTTTTGGGGCGCTATCCTTTCTTCAGCAAACTACAACATTTTCCGTCAGATATCAAATCTATCCCATCCGGGGGAAATGTCATTTACCGGTAAAAGATAATTGGCATTTCGGAAATCTCCGATATATTTGCCTTGAAATTCTATTATCCCTTATTGGGTCCACATATACATAAATGTAAACAGAATGAGTAATCTGAGCTTATTTAAGCCTTTCAGCCTCAAGTCGCTGAACATAAAGAACAGGATTGTAATGGCCCCTATGACGCGGTCATTTTCACCAAATGGCGTACCGGGAGACAACGTAGCCGCTTATTACCGCCGTCGTGCGGAGGGTGAGGTTGGATTGATCCTTTCGGAGGGTACGGTGATCAATCGTCCGGCGTCTTCTGCAGATCCGAACATTCCGCGTTTTCACGGGAGCAGTTCACTGAATGGCTGGCAGCAGGTGATTAATGAGGTACATGCAGCTGGCGGCAGTATGGGACCACAGATATGGCATCAGGGCGTAATGGACAATCATCATTCCGGATGGCTGCCTCTCACGCCTTTTGAGGGCCCTTCGGGTATTAACAGACCTGAGAATACGAATGGTGTTGCGATGTCGGAAAAGAATATTCAGGACACGATCAAAGCTTTCGGCGATGCTGCAGCGGACGCAAAAAGCCTGGGATTTGACTGTGTGGAGATACATGGTGCGCATAACTACCTGATCGATCAGTTCTTCTCCGCAAAAACGAATCTGCGTAGTGATCGTTATGGTGGCAAAACACTTGCAGAGCGGTCAAGATTTGCTGTTGAAGTGATTAAGGAAATAAGGAGGCGTGTGGGAGATGATTTTGCGATTATCATCCGTTTATCGCAGTGGAAGCCTTACGACTATAATGATAAACTGGCTGCTACTCCGGCAGAAATGGAATCGTGGCTGCAGCCAATGGCAGATGCGGGCGTAGATATATTCCATTGTTCACAGCGCCGTTTCTGGGAACCTGAGTTTGAAGGCTCTGATCTGAACTTTGCCGGATGGGCGAAGAAGATCACGGGTAAAGCGACTATTACTGTTGGTTCTGTGGGATTGAGCGGAGAGTTTCTTGCTGCGTTCAGAGGAGAGCGTTCGGAGCCTAGTTCACTGGATGAACTGGTACGCAGATTTGACCGGGGTGATTTTGATCTGGTGGCTGTTGGAAGACCTATTCTTGCGGATGCGGATTGGGTGAAGAAGATTAAGGAAGGCAGGACGGAAGAGCTGAAAGGGTTTTCAAAAGAAGCATTGACAGAACTATTGTAGTTGTAGTTGTTAGTATAAAACAAGCGCCCCGGTGGAAACCGGGGTGCTGTTATCTAATTAAACCCCAAATTGTGCATCAAAATAAAATACCCTGACTCATCATAGCCGGAAGCAATTTTCTTATCACATTACGTGTAGCAACAAACTCAGGCAACTCCCGTAAAGCATAGAGTCGCTTTTTACCGGAGACATTCTGTATATCGTTGACTGAGAACTTACCAATAGTTGTAGCGAGATTTATCTCCCCGAGAAGGTTTAACAAAAGCAGATTTACGGCATTGTAGAATTCTGCCGATTGCCAGTTAGCCTGAGTCGCATCCATGTATAACTGAAGATCCAATAATCCTAAACGCTTGTTATTCTTGCGAGCGGTGAAATAAATATCATTAGGGAAGAACACCATATCATCATGAGTAAATAAGCCTTTAATCTCAGTTGGATATATAAAGTCGACGAAGTGCCACTCATCTATTACAGGGGCTCTGCTTATTAGAAATGTAACCTCTTCAAACAACCTGAAATCTCCCTCAGCCGATATGATTAATTCCGCATGGATACGATGTTCAAGATTTAATACATACCCCAGTCCCTTATGATATTTGTGCAATTGCTTCAATAATTCATCTAACCATGCTTCCTTTTCTGTTTCACTTACCTCATGTAAGCGTAAATAAACCTTTTGGTGGCACAAGAACCACATCCAGAATGATTGCGCTGTTTTTATATTAGGCATTGTTATTGTTATTTGTTTTGTGATCAATGTATTTTTACACTATTAGTCCGGGTAGACATACTTTGTATACCAGGTATTGCTACAAGGATTGTCCGAACGATTTATTCGCCGGCAGCATTCTTTTCGGAATTTTAAAAGAAGCCCGGCAGGAATACCAGGCCTGTTTCATAACCCTCATAATTCTTCCACTAAAAATTCTTTCATTAGAAATAGTCATGTTACATATTAACCTGGCTACTTCAATTAGATTTTATGGAGACCGTATAAATCAATTATTCGCAATAGCTTTCCCTGTTGAGAATGAGGGAGTCATTCTCAATGCACGTTATAACCTGTTAAGGCAATAGTAGCCGCAATCCCGGTCCAGATTTGGCCGGCGGCAGGAAATGCGATTTACACTACGTTCCGGGAACGCAGACGTAATGTTCTTGAGTCTTTTAAGTATGTATATGCTGTTTACTTGTCGGTCATTCTTTACGTTTACCGTTGCTTAATACAGAGCCGGCGAATAATGCAATGTCATCCACCGCTTGCAGACTTATTCCGAAAACTACTTGTGAGTAAGAGTTATTTATTGCGTGAGGGCTGATTTCAGTATATGTGGGAGGCTTATTATAATCCTTAGTGTGTGTCTTGTTTTTGGCTGGGGATAACGTTGTAATGACACCTGATATATAGGAAACTGAGAAAGGCCGGTGGATATTGAGGTTGACGTGGTTCATGCGTAAGCTATTGCTCGCCCGCATAGTGCTGCATGAATCACTCAGATGATGGAAGTAATTTGCTTGCTGTCTCATTTGGATATGCAGGTTTTGTGGATTGAGAAATAGATTGTCCTTGCGCGTTTTCCAGGTTTAGTGGTAGTAGTTGTAGTAGTGGTAGTAGCGCTAGGCTTGATAGCATTGTTAGATTTTTCATGTCTTAGGATTTTAAATTTTGGTGTTAAAATAATTTTCGTTGGGTTGTTGATGTTGCAAAGTTAAGAGATTGCATGATTCAGAGATGATTATTTTGATATTTTTTTTATAAAACAATCGCATACTTTATTTTAAATCAGCATATTAGCAATAAACAAAATCCATTCTTTATAAGAATCCATTATCTATAGCCGCCTTCAGTATTAGCTTTTCAGCAATCACACCATATATCCATACTGCATGAATATTCCACTTTTATCTGCTAATATTACACTCTAATCATCTTTACCATGTTTCAATCAGCAGCAGTTTTCTGTGGTTCCAAACCAGGAAGTGATCCACTCTTCTCACAACATGCAGCGAGGCTTGGCGCTTTACTTGCGCAGCATAAGATTACGCTCGTCTATGGAGGCGGTAACAGTGGTCTTATGGGTGTTGTCGCGAATGCGGCATTGGAAAACGAGGGGAATGTAATTGGTGTGATGCCTAAATCGCTGGTGGAAAGAGAATTCAAGCATGACAGGGTTACGCAGTTCCACATTGTGGAAGACATGCATACCAGGAAGAAGATGATGTACAATCTTTGTGATGCAGCTATCATTCTTCCGGGCGGCTACGGTACACTGGACGAGGTGATTGAAATGATGGCATGGAACAGCCTGAGTATCCATGATAAAAAAGTTATTCTGCTTAATTCAGCGGGGTTCTATGATCCATTCGTACAGCAGATCTCAGTGATGAGAGAAAAAGGGTTCCTGTATACTGATCCGGTACATGCTTTTACCGTGGTGGATACACCAGAAGCCATTTTTAATAACAGATTATCCTGAGAAATATTTTTTGATTTTTTTTTGGTAATTAAAACTATCATCGTAATATTGCGATATGGGAGCCAGTAAAACAGACCTTTTCACAAAACAGCAGAATGAGCTCGCCGGTATGGCGAAAGCACTCGCACATCCTGCACGTATTGCCATTCTGCAGTACCTGGTGAAGACCAATGCCTGTGTGTGCGGGGACCTGGTAGAAGAATTAGGGCTTGCTCAGGCGACCACTTCCCAGCATCTGAAAGAATTAAAGAACGCGGGGATCATTCAGGGTACTATTGAAGGCGCCAGTGTGTGCTATTGTATCAATCCGGCGGTTTGGAAACAGTATAAGCAATTGTTCAACAGTTTCTTTGGGGAGGTAAGCCTGGAGAATAAATGCTGTTGATTTTTTTTGCCTTTATTCATCGTAATATTACAATAATAGTTTAAACTCCAATTTTATGTCAAACGATCAGCAAATCAAAGACATGGTGAAGCAGAAGTACAGCGAGATTGCTTTACAGGATAAAGCCAGTAACCAGGCGTCCTGCTGTGGTTCCAGCTGCTGCTCTACAGAGGTATATAACATCATGAGTGATGATTATAGTACATTAGAAGGTTATAATGCCGATGCGGACCTTGGTCTGGGATGCGGTCTGCCAACACAGTTTGCGCAGATCAAAAAAGGAGATACTGTGATAGACCTTGGCAGTGGTGCAGGGAATGATTGTTTTATAGCGAGACATGAGACAGGTGAAACGGGTAAGGTGATCGGTATAGACTTTACGCCGGCGATGATAGAAAGAGCGCGTGCGAATGCGGAGGTGCGCGGATTTAATAACGTCGAGTTCAGGCAGGGAGATATTGAAAATATGCCGGTGACAGCCAATGTAGCTGATGTAGTGGTCAGCAATTGTGTATTGAACCTTGTTCCCAATAAAGACGCTGTGATGAAAGAGATTTACCGGGTATTAAAACCGGGCGGTCATTTCAGTATTTCTGATATTGTGCTGGAGGGCGATCTGCCGCCAGCTATACAGGAAGCGGCTGAAATGTATGCAGGCTGTGTATCGGGCGCTATACAGAAACAGGTTTACCTGGATTTAATTCGCGATAATGCTTTTGTGAATATTACAGTACAGAAAGAGAAAGCCATTATTATACCGGATGATATCCTGTCGGGGTATTTATCTGCAGATGAGATAAACCAATTTAAAAACAGTCAGACAGGCATTTACAGTGTAACTGTATATGCAGAGAAGCCCACAGCAGAAGCTCCTTGCTGCGCTCCCGGCTGCTGTAAATAACGCTAAACAGTAAAGTATGTCAGCTAATAATTGTGCGCCGGCGCATGAACGGAAAAAGCTAAGTTTTTTGGATCGTTATCTTACCCTCTGGATATTTCTTGCAATGGCAGGAGGTGTAAGCATCGGGTATTTCATGCCAGGTGTTCCTGCTTATATTAATCAAATGTCCAGCGGCACAACCAATATACCCCTGGCTATTGGTCTTATCCTGATGATGTACCCGCCACTGGCAAAGGTGCGTTATGAAAAGATGGGTGAAGTGTTCAACAACACCAGGGTATTAGGCGCATCGCTGTTTCTGAACTGGATTATAGGCCCGATACTTATGTTTGCACTGGCCGTCGCTTTCCTGCATGGTTATCCGGAATATATGGTGGGGCTTATCCTGATTGGCCTGGCCCGCTGCATTGCAATGGTAATTGTATGGAATGAACTTGCGGAGGGCAGCCGGGAATATGCTGCAGGGCTGGTTGCCTTAAACAGTATTTTCCAGGTGTTGCTATACAGTGTGTATGCTTATGTGTTCATTACGGTATTGCCTCCTTTATTCGGCATGAAAGGGCTGGCCGTGAATATTACGATAGGCGAAATTGCCAGGAGCGTAGCCATTTATCTGGGAATACCTTTTGCTGCCGGCCTTATAAGCCGCTATGCTCTCATTAGCATTAAAGGTGAAGAATGGCTGACGAAAAAGTTCATTCCTTTTATCTCCCCCATCACTTTGATTGCATTGTTGTTCACTATTGTGATCATGTTCAGTCTGAAAGGCCAGTTAATCGTACAAATACCAATGGATGTTGTACGCATCGCTGTACCACTGGTACTCTACTTTGCTATCATGTTCCTCCTGAGCTTCTTTATTGGTAAAGCGTTGGGGGCCGACTATGCCCGCAACACGTCCATTGCTTTCACTGCTACCGGCAACAATTTTGAACTGGCGATTGCCGTTGCCATTGGTGTATTTGGCATCAACAGCGGGGAAGCATTTGCGGGTGTGATCGGGCCATTGGTAGAAGTGCCTGCACTCATCGCCCTGGTAAATGTGGCCTTTGCGTTAAGAAAAAAGTATTATTTAAATAATCAGGTTCAAAACGCCTAAACCTATTCATATGAAAATTGCATTATTTAGTGACATCCATGCCAATCTGCCAGCCCTGGAAGCATTCTTTAAAGATGTGGAAGCCCGGCGTCCGGATGCCATTTACTGTCTGGGGGACCTGGTAGGGTACAATATCTGGCCCAACGAAGTGATTAACGAGGTGCGCAGGCGCGGCATTCCGACCATTGCGGGCAACTATGATTTTGGTATTGGCCGAAAAAGTGACGATTGCGGCTGCGCATATAAAACAGATGATGAAAAGGCTAATGGTGCTGTGTCCATTTCGTATACCAATGAAATCGTAAAGGACGACGAGCGCAGATACCTGCGCTCACTGCCGGCTCACATCAAAGTGGAATTTCAGTTAAATCAGGACAAGCTGAACCTCCTGCTGGTACATGGCAGTCCCCGTAAGATAAACGAATACCTGTTTGAAGACAGGGACGAAAAAAGCCTGATGCGCATTATGCAGGATGCAGACGCAGATATTATGTGCTTCGGTCATACTCATAAACCCTACCATCGTGTCTTACCTGCGATACCGGAAGAAAATCAGCACTACAGGCATGCCATTAACATCGGCTCTGTCGGTAAACCTAAGGATGGCGACTCGCGCGGTGGGTATGTACTGCTACATATCAATGAGGACAGCAGTATATTCAACAAAGACACCGTACAGGTTGAATTCGTGCGTTTTGAATACGATATAGAGAAGGCGGCTAAGGCTGTAGAAAACAGTCCGCTGCCCAATGCATATGCCGAGAGCCTGCGTAAAGGCATTTAAGACTTAAAATATGAGAATTGCACTGTTTAGTGATATTCACGCTAATCTACCGGCTTTGAACGCCTTTTTCGAGAGTGTGGATAAAAGACAACCGGATGTCATCTATTGCCTGGGAGACCTGGTTGGATACAATGTCTGGCCCAACGAAGTGATAACAGCTATTCGCGATCGCAATATTGCGACTATTGCAGGCAATCATGATCTGAAGATCAGGAAATCGTACCTGGAAGAAGGGAAAACCGTTCAGGACCTGGGTAAGGACTATGCCTACGAGATAATCAGCGACGAAGGCAAGGTGTATTTGAAAAACTTACCAGCCCACATACGTCTGGAGTTTCAATTGAACAATGAGAAGCTGGTATTACTCATGGTGCATGGCAGTCCCAAAAGTGTGAATGAATACCTGTTGCAGGAGATGGAGGAAGCAGCTATTGCCGCGCAGTTGAACGATGCCGGTGCTGATATTCTCTGTTTTGGGCATAGTCATAAACCCTACCACCGTATTGTGCCGGTATCAGGAGAAGCTGTTACACGATACAAACACGCCGTTAATATCGGTTCTGTAGGAAAGCCAAAAGACGGAGATCCACGCGGATGTTATGTTTTACTACATATCAATGAAAATACCAGCGTGCTTGATCCTGAGTCCGTCGGGGTTGAATTTATCCGCTTTGACTATGATATTGAAAGAGCTGCACGGGCTGTTATTGACAGCCCATTGCCAGATGAGTTTGCGGAAAAACTGAGAACAGCGCAATAAAATCAATATAAGCCGGAGAAATCCGGCTTTTTATTTCAGGTTAGGCCTCCTGCTTTTTTGGGTAATTAGCGCTATCATTGTAATATCGCGATACAGCAACAGATAAAAAGATCTTTCATAAACAGTCTATGCAAAAAAAACAAGGCCGTCATTTGCTGCGAGCCTGACTGTTGTTCAAAACAAGCATTACGTATGCAGATCATTTCCATGCAACCTGCGCACTGGGAGCAGGTAAAAACTATCTATGAAAGCGGCATTGCAACCGGTAATGCTACATTCCAGACAAGTGCTCCTTCCTGGGAGGAATGGGATAAGGCACATACACAAACCTGCCGGCTGGTAGCTATTGAAAATGATACAGTGCAGGGATGGGCTGCCCTCACTCCTGTATCCGGCCGTTGTGTGTACGCCGGTGTGGCTGAGGTCAGCGTATATATCGGAGAATCTGCAAGAGGGAAAGGGATCGGCAATAAATTAATGCAGACGCTGATCACTGAAAGCGAAGGTCATGGATTCTGGACATTACAGGCAGGTATTTTCCCTGAGAATACCGCGAGTATCAGGCTACATGAACAAAACGGGTTCAGGCAGGTAGGTTACCGGGAAAAGATAGGTCAAATGAATGGCATATGGAGAAATACTGTGCTGATGGAAAGAAGAAGTAAAATCATTGGTGTTTGATCTAATCAACGGATAAGAATTTGCGTTATGAGTCAGGAGAACGTATATGATGTCATTGTTGTCGGAGGCGGTCAGAGTGCGCTGGCAGCAGCCTACTATTTAAAAAGGACAGGCCTTCGCTATGTCTTGCTTGACAAGGAAGATGAAGCGGGAGGATCATGGCAGCATACATGGGATTCTCTCACGCTTTTTTCTCCTGCGCAATGGAGCTCATTGCCCGGCGTTATTATGACGGGAGGAAGCGACAAATATCCTACAAGAAACGAGACGCTTCAATACCTGCGCGATTATGAGAACAGGTATCAGTTTCCGGTGGTACGGCCGGTTGAGGTATTGGAAGTGACAAAAGAGAATGAGCTGTTCATATTAGCGACCAACCGCGGAACGTATATTTCAAAAGCTGTTATAAGTGCGACCGGCAGCTACTCCCACCCTATTATTCCTGAGATTCCAAACGAGTCTCTTTTTAAGGGGACGGTTATACATTCTGCCCACTACCGCGATCCGGCAGCATTTGCCGGCAAACGGGTCGTAGTAGCCGGTGAAGGCAATTCCGGCGCGCAGATACTGGCGGAGGTATCCAAAGTGGCAGATGTATTGTGGACAACGAGAAATACCCCTTCTTTCCTACCTGAACATGTAGATGGACGCTATCTTTTTGATGCGGCGACCGCATTGTATAAAGCCCGGCAGGAAGGGAGAAACTATCAGCCGCCCTCTCTTGGTCATATTGTACAGGTGCCGCTTGTTCGCGAGGCAATTGCAAGGGATATATATCATGCTTTACCCTCTTTTGATTATTTTTATGAGAACGGTATTGGCTGGCATGAGGGCCGGCAGGAACAGGTAGATGCTGTTATCTTCTGTACAGGATTTCTTCCTGCGTTACAACATCTGGCATCACTAGGCATCTTCCAGCCAGATGGAAAAGTTCCCACACATGAAACGAAAGCTACGAATATAACAGGACTCTGGCTGGTGGGATATGGCTCCTGGACAGGGTTCGCCTCTGCTACACTGATCGGTGTCGGACGTACGGCTAAAAGAACGGCAGATGAAGTGGCGCTGTTTTTAAAGGGCGTCAGGTAAATTTCCAGAACTTTATAGCAAACGAAATTGAACTTTTTAACAAACCTTCGCCGACAGTCAGGCCGTAATTTTAAGTAAGGATAATACTAAATAATCTAGTTTTGTTATACCTGGCTGCCTCATGGCTGTCCGGTTATTTTATTCAGGATGCATATGAGCGAGCAAACACCATTAAAACAAATCACTTATTCCTGTTATTACAACCAGACGAGGGAAGGTGAACATTTTGTACCCGAACATGTGTTCAGTTACCAGATATCTGGTACACTCATGATGTCCGATGGGGAAAAACAGTATACTTTTCACGAAGCGTGTTTCAGGTTAAGCAGAAGAAACAGCCTGATAAAATTCACCAAACAGCCGCCACCAAATGGCCAATATAAAAACATCTCTGTTTTCCTTGACCAGCAAACGCTCAGGAATTTTGCTGCAGAGTATGGGTATACTGCGGCGCAACATGTACAAACAGCACCGGTGATATTGCTGCACTCCCATCCTCTTCTTAAGAGTTATATCGACTCTTTACAACCTTACGAGGCACTGATGCATGGTAACAATGAGATACTGTTGTCGCTAAAGATTAAAGAAGCGATTGCCGTGCTGTTGCAAACCAATCCGTCGTTAAAAGACATACTCTTTGATCTGACAGAACCCGGGAAGATTGACCTGGAAGGGTTTATGAACAAGAATTTCCATTTTAATGTGTCGCTGGACAGATTTGCTTATTTAACGGGGAGAAGTCTTTCTACCTTTAAGCGCGACTTTGAAAAAACGTTCAATGAAAGCCCGGGCAAATGGTTACAGCACAAGCGATTACAGGAAGCGTATTACCGGATCAAAGAAAAAGGCGCGGCCCCTTCGGATGTGTATATTGATGTAGGTTTTGAAGATCTCTCCCACTTCTCCTTTGCGTTCAAGAAAATGTATGGAATGGCACCCAGTAAGATCGGACATTCATAACAGATCTACCTGCCAGCAACAATACCTAATTGCCTGATAATCTTTCGATAAGCATCTGACCTGCTAAACGTGTAAAAAACACTCTTTTACAATACTAATTTTATTAGTAGTTTTGCTAAATAAATTAGTTATCCGAATTCAATCAGCAGTCAGGTATGCCAGGAGTAAAAGCAGATATTATTTCACAATTGCAGAAGGATATCCTTCAGATGCAAGGGTTCAGATCGAAGCTGACTGATACTGTACCTGATATAGACCTGGGCCCCGTCAACACTGCTTTCCCGAATGGTATTTTCCCTACAGGGGCTGTACATGAATTTCTCTGTGCTGCAAAAGAGCATGCAGCTGCAACAACTGGTTTTGTAAGCGCCCTTGCCGGCAATCTGATGCGACGTGGAGGCGCCTGTATCTGGATAAGCGTGGCCAGGACACTCTTCCCTCCTTCCCTGCAAACTTTTGGCATAGCGCCGGACAGGGTTATTTTCATCGACGTACAACGAATAAAAGATGCGCTCTGGACATTGGAGGAAGCGCTTAAATGTGAGGGCATTGCGGCAGTGATCGCTGAAGTGCCGGAGATCAGCTTTACGCAGTCCCGCCGGCTGCAGCTGGTAGTGGAACAAAGTAAGGTGACGGGCTTTATTCTCCGTACCTCTTCCAGAAGTGCCAATACAACAGCATGTGTGACCCGGTGGAAGATCACACCTTTGTCCAGCGAGCTGGAAGATGGTATACCGGGCGTTGGTTTCCCACGTTGGAATGTAGACCTGCTGAAGGTACGGAATGGGCGACCCGGTACCTGGAAGATGGAATGGGCAGAAGGGAAATGTGTGGTTATTTCAGGTGATGCTGCTACGGCTATTATACCGGAGCGGCAATTAAAGGTGGGGTGATATGTCCAGGCGTTTTATGTCGATATGGTTCCGTCATTTGCTGACTGACTGGTATGTACGCCGGCAACCGGGGCTGCTGAACACTCCTTTTGTGCTGGCTGCTCCTGTTCATAACAGGATGGTGATCTCTTCAGCCAGTCCGGCGGCAGAAGCGCAAGGTATTCGCCCGGGCATGCCGCTGGCAGATGCCAAAGCAGTTGTTTCTTCCCTGCAGGCATTTGATGATGAACCCGAGCGGCCGGCACAGTTGCTGAAGGCATTGGGAGAATGGTGCATCCGTTATACACCTGTTGTAGGCGTACATCTGCCGGATGGCCTGCTGTTGGATGTAAGCGGCTGTACACATCTCTGGGGAGGAGAACGGAACTATCTGAAGGAGATCATTACAAAACTCCGCGCCATCGGTTATGATGTACGTGGTGCGATGGCAGATACCATTGGAACTGCCTGGGCTATTTCCCGTTACGGAAAAATAACGCCCATTATTGACAAGGGCGGACAGCGCGATGCGCTTATGGCCTTACCTCCTGCCGCTTTACGCCTGGAAGAAGAGACACTTGCCCGTTTGCAGAAGCTGGGATTACACCAGATCGATAGTTTTATGAATATGCCAGCGTCTGTGCTACGCAGACGATTCGGGTCGCAATTGTTAATTCGGCTTGGCCAGGCGTTGGGATATGAAGTAGAAGCGATTGAACCGCTTAATCCGCTACCACCCTATGAAGAACGCCTTCCCTGTCTTGAACCGATCCGTACAGCTCCCGGCATTGAGATAGCGATAAAAGTATTACTGGAACAGCTTTGTCTGCGCCTGCAGAAAGAAGGGAAAGGGCTGCGCACTGCCATTCTCAAGGGGTATCGTGTAGATAACAGGATCGTGCAGGCAGAGATAGGGACCAGTCATGCTTCACATCATCCGCAGCATCTTTTCAGGTTATTTGAACTGAAGATACCCACTATAGAACCTGCATTGGGGATTGAACTATTCACGCTGGAAGCGTTAAAGGTTGAAGAGGTATCGCCCTTACAGGAAGCGTTATGGATAGGCAATCCGGGCTTAAAAGCACCTGCGGTGGCAGAACTGCTGGACCGGCTGGCGGGAAAGATCGGGGAAGACTGCATCCGCCGTTATCTGCCTGCAGAGCATTACTGGCCAGAACGGTCGTTCAAAGTGGCTGCCTCTCTTGATGAAAAGCCGGCTATTGCCTGGCGGACAGATAAACCCAGGCCGGTGCAGTTGTTGTCAAAACCCGAGCCTATTGAAGTAACGGCGCCGATACCGGATTATCCGCCTATGTTATTCCGCTACAAAGGGAAACTGCATGAGATCAGGAAAGCAGACGGGCCGGAGCGGATAGAACGTGAATGGTGGCTGGATGGTGGGGAACACCGGGACTATTATAATGTGGAAGATGCAGATGGACAGCGATACTGGTTGTTCAGATCAGGGCATTATTCCGGGAATCAGTCCCAATGGTTTATTCATGGCTTTTTTGCGTAGTTAAAAGTGATGTTGTATGAATTACATTGATCTGCAGGTAACAAGTAATTTCAGCTTCCTACGGGGCGCTTCTCATCCGGAGGAGCTGGTGGAGCAGGCAGCAACCTATGGATATAAGGAGATCGCTATTACTGACCGGAATACCCTGGCAGGCATCGTGCGGGCGCATGTTGCCGCCAAAAAGAAAGATATGCGTATTATTGTCGGCTGCAGGCTTGACCTTATGGATGGCCCCAGCCTGCTGGCCTATCCGACTGATAAAGCAGCCTACAGCCGCCTTTGCAGACTGTTGACAAAAGGGAACCTGCGCGCAGAAAAAGGGGATTGTCATCTGTACAAGAAAGACGTGTATGAGCATGCAGAGGGGATGAAATTCATTGCTGTTCCACCCGATCAGCTGACAACCTCTTTTGATTTTGAGGCGACTTTCAAAGAGGCATTGAAAGAATATGGCAAACATTTAGGATCGCAGCTGTATCTGGCGGCGACACGTTCTTATCTTGGCGATGATCAGAAAAGAATATATCAGCTTTCACAGCTAGCTTCCAGGTTGCACATTCCACTGATAGCTACCAATGATATACATTATCATTCTCCCGAGCGGCGGCAGCTCCAGGATATATTAACCTGTACACGTGAGAAATGCACTATTTACAATGCAGGATTCCGGCTGCATCAGAATGCAGAGAGATACCTGAAACCTATTCCTGAAATGCACCGACTGTTCCGACAGTATCCTGATGCTATAAAACGCACACAGGAAATAGCCCAGGCTTGCCAGTTTTCGTTGGACAGTTTAAAATATGTTTATCCGCAGGAGCTTACTTCTGAAGGACGCACGCCACAGGAAGAACTGACACATCTTGCCTGGCAGGGCGCCAGGGAGCGATATGGAGAAGAGATCCCTGAAAAGATCTCCGCTAACATTCGCCATGAACTGTCGTTTATTGAAGAGATGAATTATGCTTCTTATTTCCTGACAGTGCATGATATTGTGCGTTTTGCCAGAAAGCAGGAAATTCTTTGCCAGGGACGTGGTTCTGCAGCTAATTCCACTGTTTGTTATTGTCTTGGTATCACGTCTGTAGATCCGACACAGATAGAGCTGTTGTTTGAACGGTTTATATCTTCCGCACGTAATGAACCACCTGATATTGATGTTGACTTTGAGCATGAACGCAGGGAGGAAGTTATGCAATACATCTATAAGAAGTATGGCCGGGACCGTGCTGCTATTGTCGCTACCGTCACGCAACAGCATTACAAAGGAGCGGTGAGGGACGTAGGAAAAGCGATGGGATTATCCGTAGATACTGTCAACCGCCTATCATCCTCTATCTGGCATCATATGGATGAAGAGTTTAGTGAACAACGTGTAGCACAAACGGGATTAGATACGAATGATCCTCATCTGAAGAAAGTAATGGAACTGACAGAACAGATGGTAGGTTTTCCGCGTCAGCTTGGACAGCATACCGGAGGTTTTGTGATTACGCAGGATAAACTTTCTGATCTGTGTCCTATTCTGAATGCGCGAATGGAGGACAGGACCTGTATTGAGTGGAATAAGGACGATATCGATGCGCTGGGTTTTCTGAAGATAGATGTACTTGCACTGGGTATGCTAACCTGTATCAGGAAGGCGTTTGATCTTGCGAAAGCACATCATAATAAGGATTTTACATTGGCTAATATTCCAGCAGAGAGAAAGGAAGTATATGAGATGATCAGCCGTGCGGATACTATTGGTGTATTCCAGATCGAAAGCCGTGCGCAGCAATCAATGTTACCACGTTTGAGACCTGAAAAATTCTATGATCTTGTCATTGAGGTAGCCATAGTCCGTCCCGGACCTATACAAGGAGACATGGTGCATCCTTACCTGCGCAGGCGTAATAAGGAGGAAGACCCGGATTATCCCTCAGAAGAATTAGAAGGCATCCTCAGTAGAACATTGGGTGTGCCGCTCTTCCAGGAACAGGCGATGCAGATCGCTATGGTAGCGGCAGATTTTACGGCGGCAGAAGCGGATGAATTACGTCGTAGTATGGCAACATTCAAGGCAAAGGGGATTGTTGCCAAATTCGAAAAGAAGCTGATCGAGGGCATGAAGAAAAAGGGGTATGACGAAACATTTGCGCGCCGTATTTTCAAACAGCTGGAGGGGTTTGGTAGTTATGGATTTCCGGAAAGTCATGCCGCCAGTTTTGCGCTACTGGTATATGTTTCTTCTTATCTCAAATGTTTTCATCCTGATGTATTTGCCTGTGCTTTGCTGAATAGCATGCCGATGGGATTTTATCAGCCTGCACAGATCGTGATAGACGCCCGCAAACATGATGTGATAGTCAGGCAGGTGGATGTCAATTACTCTAACTGGGATAATACCTTAGAGGAAAAGATAAATGATAAATATTGCGCCTTACGGCTGGGATTCCGGCAGATAAGAAGTATACAGCAGGATGAGATCGAAGTGCTTGTATCTGCCAGGAAAACGGCCTATACGAGTGTATTATCTATCCGGGAGGCAGGCGTATCGCAGGCTACCCTTGAAAAACTGGCAGATGCCGATGCTTTCCGATCATTAGGATTAGACCGGCGGCAGGCATTATGGGAAATATCGGCCCTTGGCGACCGTCCTATCGGGATGTTTAGCGGCGGACAATCGGAAAGCGCTATTGAAAAGCCGGTAGCTCTTCCTAAGATGACAGATGCAGAGCATGTAGTACATGATTACAGTGCGCTTTCCTTATCCTTAAAGGCGCATCCTGTGAGTTTTATCAGGGAGAAACTCAGTATGCTGCATATCCGGTCTATCCATGAACTGGAGCGTATGAGTGACGGTATGCCGGTGATGGTAGCAGGGCTTATTCTGGTGCGGCAACGGCCGGGAACTGCCAGCGGGATCTGTTTTATTACCATTGAGGATGAAACAGGACATGCTAATCTGGTTGTGTTTCAGAAGCTGTACCAGCAATACAGGAAAGAGATCCTGCAATCCAGGTTACTGATGGTGGAAGGCAAAGTACAGCGGGAAGGTGAAGTGATACATGTTGTTGTACAGCGTTGTCATAATCTGACAAAGTTATTGCATCACCTGACGGCAGTAAAGGAGGAAGATGTAACAGGCTCACAATCATCCGCAGAAAATATGCTTTTTGACATAGATGAGCAAGGTGCTCAGGGTCAGGAAAATACACAGGAGATCAGAATTCCCGAGGCAAGAAATTTCAGGTAAGCCGGCGGTGCATCTCTGATTGGCAGGATATATGCAGCAATAATAGTACATTCATCAAAATACGATCCATGAAAAGGCCTTTTCTGCTACTGCTTACTGCGCTATTCTCCTCAATGGTCCATAGCCATGGACAAAATAATGATACCGCGTTTGCAGATATGATCTCAAAAGAATGGAGGTTACAGTTTTATGGAGACAACGGTAAAAGGCAGTCCCCTACTGCCAGACAGCAGGAAGGCAGGATGATCTTTTATAAAGACAATCGTGTGTTATCTATTGAAAACGGGAAAAAAGAGAATGGCAGCTGGCAATATGATGCCACTAAAAGACTGTTAACAATCACCGATAAGCAAACCAGGGAACAGACCCTGTACCAGGTAATAAAACTAGATCAGGATCAGTTCGTGGTTGGCTACAAGGACCCTGCAGGCGTCCTGTTGGAAATACATATGTTACCTGTTAAAAAATAGGTTATTTCGCTGTTACTTCAATCCATACAGGCGCATGATCGCTTGACTTTTCCCAGCCCCGCACATGGCGGTCAACTCCGGCGGCCTTGAGGCGTTTATCAAAATGGTGGCTCATGAGGAAGTGGTCGATGCGCAAGCCGGCATCGCGACCGTAGGCGTTCCTGAAATAGTCCCAGAAAGTATAGATCTTCTCTTCCGGGTACAGTTTGCGGATAGCATCTGTCCATCCCTGTGCCACCAGTTCCTGAAACGCCGCCCGTGTTTCTGGTCTGAACAGGGCATCATCCACCCAGCGTTCTGGTTTATAGACATCCTTTTCGGTGGGGATGACGTTATAATCGCCTGTCAGTATTACGGGAAAATCTTTAGACAGCAGTTCTTTTGAGTGTGCCGTGAGTCGCTTGAACCAATTGAGCTTATAGTCAAATTTCAGTCCGGGTACGGGATTTCCATTAGGCAGATACAGGCACCCCAGTATGAAGTCGCCGTTGATCACGGCTTCGATATAACGGCTGTGGGTATCTTCCGGATCTCCGGGCAGTGCGCGTCTTATTTCTTCCACTTGTGCGGTGCGACTTAAGATTGCTACGCCATTCCAGCTTTTCTGTCCATGCCAGATGGCATTGTAGCCAGCATCTTTTATGGCAGCTTCAGGAAATTTCTCCTGCGGCGCTTTCAGCTCCTGTAAACAAACAACATCCGGCGCTGTCTCTTTCAGCCAGCGGAGTAAGACCGGTAAGCGTCCGTTGACGCCATTGACATTATAAGTAGCTATCTTCATAATAATCGGCTTGGTTCAATTGCGTATTTACTTCCGCAACGAAGATAAGGGTTATGCAAGATCATACCACCAAGCTGGGCCTTGTTTATAACACACAACCAAAAAAGGCCATAAATTTGCAACATGGAACATCTGCTGAAACATTTTTTTTCCAAGACGATAGGCTGCCTTGATTTTGACGCCGCTACGGCAGGCGATATCAGGTATGACGATTACAATTCCTTCATTAAGATCCTTTTTGTTGAAGCGGGGGCTGAGGTGATGGTGGATTTCCGGGAATACAGGCTGGAACAGGATGCGTTGTTTTTTATACAGGACGGACAATGGTATAAGTTCTCCGGTAAGGGCACCTTATTATATTATAACCGCGATTTCTATTGTGTGCAGATCCATGATAAGGAAGTAGCCTGTGATGGTCTGTTATATAATAATGTGTATGAAATACCGGTGGTATTGCTGGATGCGGAAGCCTCGCGGCAAACCAGGCACCTGATACAGGAAATAAAGCAGGAAGCGATCAATGAGGAAAGTAATATGGAAGAAATGATCCGTATTTTCCTGAAGCAACTTATTATACGTTCCACCCGTATGTGGAAGAAAGCACATGATCTGGCAGATAGCGGTATAGCCCAGGAAGTGGAGTTTATCAGGAAATTCAGTCAGCTGGTGGAAGCGCATTATACTACTCATCATAATGTGGCCGATTATGCCAACTTATTAAATATTACGCCGAAAGCGCTGAGTAAAAGGATCTCGAGGCATAGTTCGAAGAGTCCTAATGATATTATTAAGGAGCGTATTATCCTGGAAGCAAAAAGGCTGCTGATACATACAGATCTCAGTGTAAAGGAGATCGGTTATAAGCTGGGATATGAAGATCCGGCATATTTCGTGCGTCTTTTTACCAACCAGGTGGACGCTTCCCCCCTTCTTTTCCGAAAAAAATACACTGAGGGGGAAAAAGTACAATAAGTGTCGCCATTCGTGCATTGTTCCCCTTTCCCTGCTGCAGTAGTTTTGTGTTATCAAATTAAAACAATCACATTCAACGACACACAAAATGAAAAAGCAAATACTTTCACTCGCAGCATCCACTTTATTAAGTATAGGCGCAATGGCACAGAATATCAATCCAGATAATGATCCTAACATCGACAGTCACACGAAGGCGTTCCTTCATGCCTTGAATAACAGTGGCGGCGCCCCCTTGGAAACATTGTCTCCTAAAGATGCCCGTGCGGTACTGGTTGGCGCACAATCGAGCGTGAAAGTGGATATTTCCGGTATTACCGTAACTGAAAAGACGATTACCCAGGACGGACAAACTGTAAAACTGCATATTGTTCGCCCGGAAGGAGCTAAGGGAGTATTGCCGGTATTTATGTTCTTCCATGGCGGTGGATGGGTATTAGGTGATTTCCCTACCCACCAGCGACTGGTACGCGACCTGGTAGTAACATCAGGAGCAGCAGCGGTATTCGTTGACTATACCCCATCTCCGGAAGCGCATTATCCGGTAGCTATCAATCAGGCGTATGCAGCTACTAAATGGGTAGCAGCCAATGGCAAAGAGATCAATGTAGATGGAAAACGCCTGGCAGTAGCCGGTAACAGTGTTGGTGGTAATATGGCCGCTGTAGTAGCGCTCATGGCGAAAGATAAAAATGGTCCTGCTATTAAATTTCAATTACTCTTATGGCCAGTGACAGACGCTAACTTTGAGACCGGTTCTTACAACCAGTTCGCAGAACAGCGTTTCCTGACTAAAAATATGATGAAATGGTTCTGGGATAATTATACAACAGACCAGGCAGCGAGAAAAGAAATTTATGCTTCTCCATTACAGGCAACACTGGAACAGCTGAAAGGCTTACCTCCAGCGCTGGTGCAGACTGCCGAAAACGATGTATTGCGTGATGAAGGTGAAGCATATGCCCGCAAGATGGACGCTGCAGGTGTGAAGGTTACAATGGTAAGATACAACGGCGCCATTCATGATTATGGTCTGCTGAACCCTATCGCAAACACACCGACCACACGTTCTGCTATGTTGCAGGCAGGAAATGAACTGAAAGTTTACCTGAAATAAGCGAAGGTTCACTGGAAAAGGGTAGCCTCTGACAGCATCGGAATGCAGTCAGAGGCTACCTTCTTTTGTATAGGCGTAAAGGTGAGTGGTGGGATTTTTGTTTTTTTAACGAGGGGTTAACTAAAATACCGGGAGAGAGGAGTATCATTGTTGAATGAGCACGTAAGTTTGTCAAAAAAACATCCACTGTAACCGGCAGCCTAACCGTTTATTCCATAAAGAGATTATTGTTGTTTTTTTACGTTCGCACCACTTAACATACCTCCTGATGCAACAATGTCTGCATTAAGATTTGTTGCAAGAATAGATTAAAATTTGTTGACACTCGTAAACAACAACGATATGATGACGTTCAAACCTGCACCAATTAAGCCCAAATTTGACGAGGAACGAATCCTGAATCCTTATCAGTACGTCAAGCTTGTAGAAACAAACATCAATGCTATTGAAACTGCCAGATTTGTACCTCCACCATTAGGCAGCAACCAGATCCTGGGGCATGTCCGGGTTAAATTTAAGCCAGGGTACCGATATACTACTGTTTAAACCAGCTAGAGATGTCTGATCCTAATATCCCTATCCATATGGATAATTGAGATAACCATGGAACTCCGCTCAATGTGGAACCACCTGTCGATGCATATCCATAGCAGTCAGTAAGATCAAAGACGAATAAGTATTATATTTGGTTACACCAAAACCCGAATATGTTACACATTGGTCTTATAAGGGAGGAGAAACAGCCACATGATAACAGAGTAGCATTTACGCCGCAGCAATGTCAGTGGATCATCAAACACAACCCGCAGGTAAGCATTACTGTTCAGCCATCTGCCTGGCGATGTTTTACTGATGATGAGTATACAGCTGCCGGTATTCCTCTTTCTGAAGACCTCTCCCATTGTGAGGTGTTGTTAGGAATAAAGGAAGTACCCGCAGAGAAATTGTTGCCCGGGAAAAAATACCTGTTCTTTTCCCATACACGCAAAAAGCAGCCGCACAACAAACATATGCTGCAGACCATTCTGCAACGGAATATTACCCTGATCGACTATGAATGCCTGGTGCATGAAGACGGTCAGCGGATACTGGGATTCGGATTCTTTGCCGGTGTGGTTGGCGCACACAACGGATTGCTGACCTATGGTAAGAAGACCGGGATGTATAATCTGGTACCAGTACATCAATGTCATGATTTTAAAGAGCTGATCAATCATTATTTCGGGGCGAAACTGCCTCCGCTGAAGATCGTTATTACCGGCTCTGGTCGCGTGGCAGCAGGAACGCTGGAGGTAATGGGATTACTGGGTATCAAATATATTCCGCCAGAGGAGTTCCTGATCAACACGTATGCTTATCCAGTATACACACAGCTAAAGGCAGGGGAACTATATCTCCGGAAAACAGATAAAACATATAGCAGGGAAGACTTCCATCTCCATCCCGAGCAATACGACTGCCGCTTTCTGCCATTTGTGACGGCGACAGATATTCTCATGAATGGTATTTACTGGGATCAGCGCATTCCACCACTGTTCACCTGGAATGACCTGGCGAAAGATAATTTCCGTATTAAGGTCATCGCTGACATCACAGATGACACTAACGGCTCGATCCCTTCCAATCTGGGAGATTCCAGTATTGATGATCCTGTATATGGGGTGGACAGACACACCAGGCAGCGCACAGCTCCTTACCTGCCGGATACACTGGATATGATGTGCGTCAGCAATCTGCCGAATGAACTTCCACGGGATGCATCGCAGTATTTTGGCGACCAGCTGATGAAATACGTCTTTGATGAATTGCAGCGACCCGACAGCGTAGTTGTTCATAACGCTACTATTGCGGACAAAGGTGCACTGACGGAGCGGTTTGAATATCTAAGGGATTATGTGGAAGAATAAAAAGCTGTAAAGTGCGTTGAACAGGCGATTTGAGTACTTGAAGGATTATTCAGAGGAATGATGGGCTGTAATGGCTCACAAACCAGGCTGTTTGAGTACTTGAAGAATTATGTAGAGAGGCTATAAAAAGGCGCTGACTACAGGTACAGATAATACGGCTGTAATAATGATATGAACGCCGGCGTATACTCGTTGTGATCTGCCCCCCTGATCGCCATTGATTCCATCTTTGGTTCGCGCTGTTCTCTGCTAAAGATGCCTATGCTGCGGAAATATTCATGCCGTTCACTCTGTTTCACATGTAATACATCGTTCAGATAAAATCCGGCTGTACCAGCCATCGCCACAAAGTCACTAAATGGGCGATAAGGCAATAGAATAGAAAACTCTCCTCCTGGCTTCAGTTGCCTGTCAATTACTTTCAACAGGTCGCTATAGTCCAGCGTAGTGGCATGCATCGCCTGGTTACGCTGATGATTGTTGCTTTTCAGATCTGATTCGTAAAAAGGAGGATTGGTAATGATGAAATCATATTGTCCGCCAGCAGCCATTTCTCTCGCGTCTGTTGCTATGACCTGCAGTCGTTCGCTCCAGGGAGAAGCAGTAAAGTTCGCCCTCGCCTGATCAGCAGCAGCGGCATCCAGTTCGATACCGGTAATAGTCGCCGCAGGCAATTGTTGCGCCAGCATGAGAGACAACAGTCCCGTACCTGTGCCGATATCGAGTATCCGTCGCAGGCCCGGCTTATTTGCCTGGAGATATGCAGCCGTACAGGCGCCCTGCAGGCAGGCGTCTGTACAAACCTTCATCGCGCAGGCCTCCTGGTGTACAGTGAATTGTTTAAAACGGAAATAGTGATTCGCCATCGTCCTTACTAATGATCAAAACCTGCCCTTGCTCCGGGTACAGCATCCAGTCCTACAAATTCTCCTGCCTGGTATTTATACCAGGCTGTTATTGCTATCATAGCCGCATTATCGGTACAGTATTCGAACTTCGGAATGTAAGTCTGCCAGCCGTACTTTTCGCCATATTGCTGTAAGGCTGTCCGCAGACCGGAATTAGCACTTACGCCTCCGGCGATGCCTATCTGCTTAATACCTGTTTCTTTGGAAGCCTTCGCCAGTTTGTTCATCAGGATGCTGACAATACGATGCTGAATGGAAGCGCAGATATCCGCCATATTATTCTCCGTAAACTGCGGATCTTTCTGCTGTTGTTCCTGCAGGAAGTAAAGGATAGACGTTTTTAATCCGCTGAAGCTAAAGTTCAAACCGGGGATCTGGGGCTCGGGAAACTTGAATCTGTCGGGATTTCCCTGACGGGCATATTTATCGATAAGCGGGCCCCCGGGATAAGGTAAGCCCAGTAATTTGGCGCTTTTGTCGAAGGCCTCTCCCGCCGCGTCGTCCAGTGTTTCACCGATGACTTTCATATTGAGAGGACCGTCACAGCGTACGATCTGGGTATGTCCGCCGGAAACGGTCAGACAAAGAAAAGGGAACGACGGTTTTTCTTTCCCGATAAAATTAGCCAGTACGTGCGCCTGCATATGGTGTACTGCAATCAGCGGAACATCCAGTGCTAGCGCCATAGATTTGGCGAAGCAACTGCCTACCAGCAGGGAGCCTATCAGGCCTGGCGCCTGTGTAAAGGCAATGGCATTCAGCTCCTCTTTGCGGACGCCTGCCGCTTTCAGGGCCTGGTCGACTACGGGGACAATATTTTCCTGGTGCGCACGGGATGCCAGTTCCGGCACTACACCACCATATTGCTCATGAATAGTTTGATTGGCAATAAAATTAGACAGGATCTCCCCATCGGCCAGCACGGAAGCGCTCGTTTCATCGCACGAAGACTCTATGGCCAGTATTTTTACAGACATGCCCGCAAAGGTAGGAAATTATAGCCTTTATCAGTTGCTCCTGATGGCTACAACCGGATCCAGTTTGGATGCGAGGTAAGCGGGAATAAATCCTGCTATCACCCCGACAATCGAAGAGATGGATAGTCCTAAGATAACGTTGCTTAAAGTGAGTGTGAATTCGAAGAAATCAAAGCTGTTAACGATGGCAGTGATGATGTATACGAAGAACAGCCCTAAGAATCCTCCCATGAGGCAAAGGATGATGGATTCCAGCAGGAACTCCATGAGGATCACTTTCTTACGGGCGCCTATGGCTTTTTTCAGTCCAATGATATTTGTACGCTCTTTCACCGTCACGAACATGATATTGGCAATTCCGAAACCACCTACTACCAGGGCGAAAAAGGCAATAAATCCTCCTCCCAGGTTTACCATGCCGAACATCTTATTGAGATCCCCGCTTACGGCAGTGATCTCATTCAGGGAGAAATCGTCCTCCTCTTTCGGTCTGAGGCGGTGCATGCTTCTCATTACTCCTCTCAGTTCATCCTTCAGTTGCAACAATGTAGCCCCCGGGGCAGCTTTTATGATAAGGAAAGGATCTGCGAAGCGGCGCTCATCCACAATGGTACGGCCATACAGGTATGGCACAACAACAGAGTTATCGTAGTTAATGCCGTCTACCAGGCTGGCGCCCTTCTTTTTCAGGGTGCCGATGACACGGCAGGGACGGCCGGCGATAGCGATCGTTTTTCCAAGGGCTTTTTCCGGGGTACCAAACAGTCCTTCCCATATATTAGCGCCAAGGATGGCCACATTCGCACCGTTTTCATTCTCCTTACCGGCAAAGAAACGGCCGCTGACAAACTTCATGGCCTGGATTTTCTCATAATCGCCACTTACGGCAAACAACTCGGTACCTTCCATGTAGTCGTCCTTATATTCCACCCGCTTACCATTGGAGGAAAAAGCGAAGGCAGACAGGCCAGCACTATGGACTTTCTCCTTAATCGGCCCTAGTTCCTGGTATTTGGGCAGCGGACGGTTCACAAATTTCCACCAGGGGAAATCAGGACCACCATCCCAGGGCCATTTCTGGATATAGATCACGTCGCTTCCCAGCGATTCCACCTCATTGCGGACGTTCTTTTCCAGGCTGTTGGTAGCGGTTAACACAGCGATGATACAGAATATACCAATGGTAATACCCAGGAGGGATAAGAAGGTGCGGAGTTTATTGACCCGCAGCTCGAGGATAGCCATTCTAAGGCTATTCCACAAAATTTTGATCGTGGCAATCATAGATACATGTAAATTAATGATTAACCATGACAATTCCGTACCTTTGCACACATTTTTGGTTATAAAGTAATATGAAGTACGCAAGCGAGATCAATAAAAGGAAGACATTTGCCATTATCGCCCACCCGGATGCCGGTAAAACAACCCTTACGGAGAAGTTCCTGCTTTTTGGCGGTGCTATTCAGACGGCCGGTGCTGTAAAGTCCAATAAGATCAAAAAACATACTACCTCCGACTTTATGGAGATAGAGCGGCAGCGTGGTATCTCCGTTGCTACTTCCGTAATGACTTTTGAGTACCGCGATATGCTGATCAACCTCCTGGATACGCCCGGTCACAAGGACTTTGCTGAGGACACCTACCGTACCTTAACGGCGGTGGACAGCGTAGTACTGGTGATTGACTGCGTAAAAGGGGTGGAAGAACAGACCGGCAAACTGATGGATGTATGCCGGATGCGTGATACTCCGGTAATCATATTTGTGAACAAACTGGACCGCGACGGTAAAAACCCGTTCGACCTGCTCGACGAGCTGGAAGAAAAACTTAATATACGCGTACGCCCACTGAGCTGGCCCATCAACATGGGTAAAGACTTCAAGGGTGTTTATAACCTGTACAATAAGAGCTTCGTATCATTTGCACCCAATAAAAAAGCTACTGACGATGATATCGTTGAACTGAGTGACCTGAGCAGCAGCTATATTGATCAGCATTTTAGTCCTCAGGACGCAGCCCAGCTACGTAACGACGTAGAACTCATCGAGGGCGTGTACGATCCTTTCGACAATAAAGAGTACCTGGAAGGTAAGATGGCTCCGGTATTCTTTGGTAGTGCGGTAAACAACTTTGGTGTGAAAGACCTGCTGGATACCTTCGTTGAAATCGCTCCTATTCCCCGCGACCGTGAATCCAGCACCCGTGAGGTAAAGGTCGGCGATGATAAGTTCAGCGGTTTTATCTTCAAGATACACGCCAACCTGGATCCCCGTCACCGTGACCGTATCGCCTTCCTGCGCGTATGTTCCGGCCGTTTCGAACGTAATAAATTTTACAAGCACGTACGCCTGGATAAAGATGTGCGTTTCAGCAACCCATATAGTTTCCTGGCACGTGAGAAGAATATTGTGGATGATGCTTATCCTGGTGATGTGGTAGGTCTGTTCGATACGGGTAACTTCAAAATCGGCGATACCCTCACCGAAGGTGAAAAATTCTATTTCACCGGCATCCCCAGCTTCTCTCCGGAGTTGTTTAAGGAGGTGGTGAACAAGGATCCGATGAAAACCAAACAGTTGGAAAAGGGATTACGTCAGCTGACGGACGAAGGTGTTGCCCAGCTGTTCACACAACACGGCGGTAACCGTAAGATCATCGGCTGTGTGGGTGACCTCCAGTTTGAAGTGATACAATACCGCCTGTTACAGGAATATGGCGCCTCCTGCCAGTTCAATACACTGCCTTTCTATAAAGCATGCTGGATCACAGGGGACAAACAGAAAGTAGAAGAGTTCATTCGTTTCAAACAGGCCAATATTGTGGAAGATAAAGACGGGCATCTCGTATATCTGGCACAGTCAGAGTGGTACCTGAACACAGAACGCGCGAACAACCCGGATATCCAGTTCCACTTTACATCAGAAATTCATAAATAAGAAAGCCGCATCCTGTGATCAGGCGCGGCGTATTTTAGAATTGTACGACCAACTCAAATCGAAGTACAATTGCAGACTGTCCTTATGTATGTAAAACAATAACGCAAAGCTATATCAGCTTTGCGTTACTCATTTATACAATCGGGAATTTGATTTACGCAATTGGGAATTCAAATTGATCGGGATGGGATCGTGTGGGTGATGCGTTCAACCCGGGTACGTCGGGATTATTCGTCGGCCCCGGGGTTTGCACGTCAACCCGGGGTTGACGTGCAAACCCCGCGCTACAAACACTGGACACCTAACGGAGTCCTATTGTGTTTTGTTAATGATGTTTATTCACGAGTTGCACATTGTCCTCGGGGTTATACGTTGTCCGTGGGATTACGCGTCCATCCGCGGGGGGCACCGTCGGCCCCGGGGTTGCACCCCGTGTTACAAACACGGGAATCCCAGCGGAGTCCTGTTATGTTTTGTTAATAACGTTTGTTCACGGCGTTTGCGCACCGTGCCATAAACATAGGCCGCGATATAGGCGGCCTATTGTGTTTTGATACAACGTTATTATCGCTTCGTGTATTGGAGGATGATCTCGCGGGTGGTTTTCTGTTCCTTGCCTTCAAAATGAGCGTCCATATGGCTTTCATCCTTCCAGCGATATACTATCTTCTGGGGATATGGGCTCTGCAGGTTCTCTGCAACAAAGCCAATGGGTTTCAGTACACGTACTTTGAATCTAACGGGCGCACCTGTCTGCTTATCTTTCACAGCTGCTATTGTAAAATAAATGGCGGTACTATCGCGGAACAGGAACATGTCATCCATTTTAGTGCTGTCATTCCCTTCAATGCGCATCGTTCTGCCCTTCCAGGTATTCTCATCCACTCTTTTCCATTTCTCGGCGTAGACACCCAAGCGGGTTTTCATTGTCCAGTAACCTTCCATGCGGTCGAGGTAATGAAAATCAGTCAGCTGTACCTGTGCGCTTGCTATATGGCAGGCGCACAGGCAACATATGATAAAGAGGCTATTGCGGAACCACTGCTTCTTCTCCATACATCTGGGATTTATATTTATGGGATGGAGAAGCTATGAATGGGCCAATGTTCAGCGATTGCCATTTTTCATCTACTATTTTGATGGTGGCATCATCTGCAACAATGATATTGGGCCAGTCACGTTCGAAATTGTCAAGCACGCGTGTTTTCAATGTTCCGTCCATACCTATGCCGGCACCGGTTTTGCCCGGATGTCCCGGTAATGGCGGACGCACCACGAAACTGTCACGGCGTGGATCGAGGTTATTACAGAAACGCCACAATGCGGACGGCAGATCATTGACGTCTACGGTATGTTCAACATACAACACCATCTTCACAGCCGTCATTTCCGGCAGGCAGTATAACTGTTCATTCAGTTCCTTGATATGTAAGGGGCGGGATTTCTGTACAGAGACAAGGATACAGGGGATATCCTCCTTCAGCAGGGAATCATTGATGCCTTTCACTTCCGGGAAACGCTTCAGGATTTCAGCTTTGTTAAAGGCATAATTGCTGGTAAGCTGCTCACCATTACCTTCTATCTCCTCTTCATATTTGCGGGTACCGTCAATACACATCTTACCACCGAAGCCCATTTTAGAGCAGGAGTGGTCCAGTACATCCATAGGGCCCTGACTGAAATAGATATCAGTAGCGGGATTGAGGTGTTTGAACATGTAGCGGGCCAGTTCTTTATAGTCCTGGATGTTCGTTCCCTCGTCTGCGACTGCCAGGATCTTGTTGAACATCATTTGTCCGGCGCCCCACATGGCATTCATTACTTTCTGCGCCTGTCCTGGATAGTCTTTTTTGATCTGGGCGATCACCAGGTTATGGAACACGCCTTCCACCGGCATTTCCATGTCGATGATCTCAGGCACCATGGTCATTTTGATCGGGGCCAGGAAGATCCTTTCAGTCGCCTTACCGATCCAGGCATCTTCCTGGGGAGGAATACCTACTATCGTGGAAGGATAAACTGCGTCTTTGCGGTGGGTGATGGCGGTCACGTGGAAGCGTGGATACCAGTCGGCCAGTGAATAATAACCTGTATGATCTCCGAACGGTCCTTCCCAGATCAGCTCTTCCTCCGGATCAACGTAGCCTTCTATTACAAAGTCTGCGTCAGCGGGAACTTCAATTTCCGGCTGTGTAATACATCTTACAAGTTCCACTTTCTGTTTCCGCAAGAAGCCAGCCAGCATGTATTCGTCCACATTTTCCGGCAGCGGAGCTGTAGCGGAGTAGGTATATGCCGGGTCGCCTCCCAATATTACCGCTACGGGCATGCGTTTCTTCAGTTTTTTATATTCCATGAAGTGCTTGGCGGACACTTTATGTTTGTGCCAGTGCATGCCTGTCATGGTTTTATCGAACACCTGCATGCGGTACATGCCTACGTTGCGGGTACCGGTATTCGGGTCTTTTGTATGAATTACGGGAAGTGTGATGAAGGGGCCGCCATCTTTCGGCCAGCATTGCATTACCGGCAGTTTGCTGAGGTCGGGTTCTGCCATGATCACCTCCTGGCAGGCCCCTTTGCCGCTCACGACTTTCGGCATCCAGGAAGCGAACTGTCCAAGCTTGGGAAGCATTGCCAGCTTATCCAGCAGGCCTTCTTTTGGTTTTGACAATAATTTCACCAGGGCCTCGATCTCATTCGCGACGTCATCCAGCTCGTTTACTCCCAGCGCCATGCACATGCGTTTATAGCTGCCCATAGAGTTGATCAGTACGGGAAAATCGTATCCGGTATTCTCGAACAGCAACGCTTTCCCTCCGTTGGGCGATTTGCTCACCCTGTCGGTGATCTCTGCTATTTCCAGCCTGGGATCCACATAAGTTTTAATCCTTATCAGCTCTCCTGCCTTTTCTAATGTATCTATAAAGTGTTTCAGGTGCTTATATGCCATATTTCTAATTGCGATAAATGCGAATGACGAATTACAATCGGTGCAAAGATACACACAATCATAATTCGTCATTCGTAATTCCGCTGGCCAGCTCAGACCGGAGGCTCGTCCGGTGCCGGGAAGTTTGTTTTCCCGGGCCACTGTTTTGTTTATCACGCAATTAGCTGCTTTCCTGCAGGAAACCGGTGCTGGCAAAAACGTATCTGATCACGCTTGCGGCCTATGGAATATTATCTTACAATCCGATCACAATAGGACCAGTAGCTATTACCACTTTAGGAGAGCGCTGATACACTACTCTTGGGCGTGGCGGTGGTGGCGGGGCAGGTACATATACTACCGGCGCAGGTTCCACATAGACAACCGGGGCTGGTGCGGGGCGGCAGCTATAATAAGCACCTCTGTAATCCCTGTTGCAATCATCCCAACGGCCATGATGTACTCTATAGTTCCGTCCGCGGCAATCGTCATAATCACGGTGATGGCCATGACCTCTTTTTCCCTGAGCTTGTGCACTGAGTATACCTCCCCCTATCAGCAGTAATAATAATACTATCTGTTTCATACTGTTGTCGTTTTGTTGTTGGAAAAAATAAAGATTGGAATAGTTCTCTCTGTTAAGAAATAATAATTTGATGATAAAGATGATGGTGTTCGCTTTGCTGTATTAAACGGTATTTTTTAATATATAGTATGTGTTTTCGGTTTCTGACAGTTGTTTTGTTCTGTCTGGCATGTAAAATTCAAGAAGTATGCCAAAAAATGGTTTTATGTTTCAGGTGACGGAGGATTAAGTAATCGGGCTGAGTATACGCCAGCAAAACAAGATGCCAACTCAAAACAAAAAAGGAGCGACAGACAATCCATCGCTCCTTCTCATTATACATAATAAATTAAAACCTGGGACAGTTAGATACTTTCTGCTTTCCCCAGCGATTAGGCCCATACCCGCCGCCACCGCCAAAACGATAGGCGAGCGTGAAACCGGTAAAGACGTACCAGTCATTATACTTGTCAGATCCACGTTTGGTGCCATCGGTCGGATATGTACCAGGCGTAACGTGCCCGCCGGTAACTTCATCACCGCGATAAGCATATTCTACAGATCTGGCGCCACGTGATCTTAATAATGTGTTCCTGTCAACATACGTAAGGCTCACATCGTCCAGGTAGTCGGTGAATGTTTTACGAAAACCAATTTCAAAGCCGGCGATCCAGTTGTCGGTAAGTAATATTTTGACACCGGCGCCAAATGGAATGGATATCTGACGGAGATTATACTGTTTGCGGGTTGGATATTGCGCCAGTCCCTGCCCTTCCGTACTGAGTGCGCGTAGTTTAATAGTGTTTCCCTGGGCGTCTTTCGTGGTCGGGTAAAAACTGAAGAGTGCTACACTTCCGAAAACATACGGTGTGATACGTTTCTCGTCCAGATCGAGGAAGTTGAACTCCGCTCCCAGCTGTGCCTCAAAGATCGGGGAACGGAAACTGAGATTACGTCTCAGGAGGAAGGTATCAGTGTTGGTGCTGTCAGCGCCGGCAATCCTGCCGTAAGTTAATCCCGCACGGAAAGTCAGATAACGGTTAACATCCCGCTTTACGAAAGCGCCGATGGAATACCGGGTATACTTCAGGTCTACCCTTTGCTGTACGAGGTCACCGCTATAGTTGGACGTACCAAGAAAACCACCTGCCTGCCAGTATTGGCTAAAGCCTTTAAATGGGGCACAGATCAATAAAATAACAACTACTCTTTTCCATACAGCACAAGGCAGGCTTCTTTTCAATAAATTCAGATTTGGCATCAATTAAGGGGATTGATTTAAAGATCATGTTTAGTCACCGGAGAAATGTCCGGAGTACTTCAGCAGGCATAAAGGGTAAACAGGGAAAGGGTCGCAATAATTATACTAACTATAACTCTAACGCCGGAAATAGATAAAAATTGTTAAATATTCGATAAAATGACGGTCGCAAATCTACGCACTTTTCCTTTCTTCTACACAAAATGTACTCAATTAAACGTTAGTTGTTAAAACGTTTTTTATTATCTACTACCAAAATCTTAAATTCGATACTATCACTTATTGAATTATCTAATATGTGAAATATTGACCAAGTAAAGCAGCGCAGAGAAAACGTCAGAAAAACCTTCGTAAACCGTTTAAACCTCCAAATGATCTAACTATGAATCACAACCCCGCGGCCCACGAAATGGAGCTAATGGCAATTAAAGCACTCTGTTTCGCAGACGACCATATATCTGAATCGTTTGAGATGAAGGATGTTTCGGAATGGCTTGGAATCTCCTACTCGTACTTCTATCACAGCTTTACCACCGTGACAGGTGAACCTTACTGGCAGTATGTTAAACGTCACCGCCTGGAACTATCAGCCGGCCTGCTCAGGCACAGTGGCTATAACATCAGTGAGATCGGCGACCGCACCGGTTATGCTACCGTTGCCGCCTATACTAAGGCATTCACCCAGTATTTCCACCGAAGCCCGCGTAGTTTCAGGAAGATCGACATTCTGCCAAACGAAAAGCGTACGCTCGAAATGGTCGACATGATCGTGCAGGCCTTCGATAAAAAGGGGCACGCTATTACGCCTTTGTTCAGTTTCGAAATGACAGAGACAGACCATCTGCCAGACAGCACACTGTTTTATACCCTGCTGTCCCGTGGTCAGGATCCTATCGCCCAGATGATCATGAAGATGACCAGGGAGGAACAACGTATGCGGAATATCATTTCAGCCCTGAACCTGCCCAATGCAAAAGTCATTACCAGCACACTGGATTCGGTGCCTGTAACTGATTACGAAAAAATGAGCATGTACGCCGGCATCCTCATTCCCAATAAGGAAATTACCCCATTATTCATGCAAATGGCGGTTGCGGAGAAACTAATGACCAAACGGATTCCGGGAGGACATTATATCACCCTGCCCGTACCGACGGATTTTGCGACAGCAGGCATCCCGATGTACGAGTTCATAGACAGATATGTGAAAGAAGGTGTATTTAAAATGAGTGGTACCCACTTCTTCATATCATTAGTAGCTCCTAACTCCTGTGTCATCTATATTCCACATCTCAAGCAGTTGTTGTAATTCCCATTCTCCTTTTCCCTCTTTAAAATCTATATTTGAGGGAAATACGACTGTCCATGAACGAAGTGAAGCTGCCATTCAACGCGAGGCTGGCATTTACCCTACTGTGTATCATACTGATCATATATATTGCCCGCGTGGGCCATACCCTGATCATCCCTCTTGCTTTTGCCATGTTGGTAGCTATTATGCTGCTACCAATTGCCAGTCAGCTGGAAAAATGGCGTTTTTCAAGGGGAACGGCCGCTTTTATAGTAGTGCTGCTTTTTGTAACCTTCCTGCTAGGCGTGTTAATGTTATTAGGCACACAAATGGGTGCTTTCGTGGCAGATTTCCCGCACCTGCAGCAGCAATTACTACAGCAGCTGAATTCGTTACAATCATGGGTAAACGTCAGATTCCATATTGATTCCACACAGCAGATGGATTATCTGGAACAGATGGCGATGGGCACGCTGGGCACAGCTACATCCTTTGTCAGCAGTACCCTGCTCTCCCTTTCCTCCCTCCTGGTTTTCATCATCTTTGTGCTATTATATTCCTTCTTCCTTCTGCTTTACCGCTCTCTCATTATAACATTTCTCATAAAGTTATTCCGGGGAAAGCACCAGGACAAACTCCTCAATGTAGTTGTGCAAACCCGGTACATCATCAAAGGCTATGTGACCGGTTTGATGATAGAAACGATCGTCGTGGCTATTGTAAACTGTACCATGTTCTGGATACTGGGCATTAAATACGCTACCCTGCTGGGTATTATGGCGGCGCTCTTCAATCTCATTCCTTACCTGGGTATATATATTGCTACCGTCATCTGTATGGTGCTGACGTTGACCAACAGTTCTCTGGCCACCACTATACAGGTAGGCAGCGGCCTGCTGATCGTGCATTTCCTGGACAGTAACATCCTCCTGCCCCGCATTATGGGCTCTAAAGTGAAGATCAATGCCCTGGTTACCATCCTGGGAGTCGTGTTTGGTAATCTCATATGGGGCGTTCCCGGTATGTTCCTCGCTATTCCTTTTATTGCCATCCTCAAAATCATTTTCGAACATATAGAATATATGGAGCCCTGGGCTATTCTGCTGGGCGATGTAACAATGAAAGGAAAGAAGAAGCCGGTAGTCCAAAAAGGACCGGAGCCGGATCCTGTCAGTGAATAAACCGTAAAGATGGAAATACCCACGCTTAGTACCGGTAACATCAGCCTGCGGGCCATTGATGAAAGAGATATTGCTGCGCTATTCAGCCTGTTCTCTCACGAGAAAGTAGTGCGTTTCATGGACATTGGACGTTTTGTCAATGTCTCAGAAGCGGCACAACTGATCGCTTTCTTTCGTGATAAACTGGCCAGTGGAGAAGGCATGCGTTGGGCCATAACCATCAACGGGCATAATGAACTGATCGGTACCTGTGGCTTTCATCATATCAACAGGATACATTATAAAATGGAGCTGGGATATGACCTCTTGCCCTCCTACTGGGGCAAAGGTATTATGACCAACAGCATACACCGCCTTATGCAATATGGATTTGAGGACTTACAGATGAACAGGATCGAAGCGTTTGTCGATCCTGCTAATATCCATTCCCGTCAATTGCTTGAGAGACTGGGTTTCGAACGTGAAGGAAAGGTAAGGCAGGCGTTCTTTCAGAAGGGAAAGTTTGTGGATGCGTTTATTTACAGCCTGTTGCAGAGAGATTACAGGTATGATATGCAATTTTGACTAGAATTACTCTTCCCCTAATAAAAAAAAGACAAAATACTATACTAATCAGCCCGATAATCATATAATTTATTATAATATCTGAACTGAGCATTATCTTCGCCCATCCTTATACCTAATATATAATATGCAGATTCGCAGTATTCTTTTAGCATTGTTATGCGTAACATCTTCATTGGTTCAGGCGCAAACCGATTCATCAGCCGCCAGGAATACTTCCTTCAAGTCCAAAAAAGCGGTCAATTCTACTAAGTTGGAACTCGTGTATCAAAAAGAGACGATCAAAACTACAGGAGCAAGTTATGACGGCGCAGGCTTCCGTATGACCGGAGCAAATCCCAATCTGCCGGCGTACCGGGCACCTACCTACTCGACTGTGAACGTACCTTATATTCGTATTAATGACGGCGAGCTCAGACGGTTGGACAATCGTGCCAATATACTCAGGTCTTATTATGCGAAAGCGCCGATGGCAACTGAACAGTTAACACTAATGGACCAACAGCGGAGACGTGGAGCAATTCAGGGCTGGCCATTAGTAGGCATTGGTATAGTTGCCAGTGGAGTTGGCATATACTCTGCTGTCACCAAAAGCAGTGATGAGGACTTAAATTACTCAACATCTTTAGTGCAAGGCCTCATACGTATAGTGCCCGGTCTGGTCATTGCATATGCCGGATATGCCCTTAATCGTTACCACAACGAAAAAGCAAAAAAGCACCTGGAGCAATCCCTGGAGATCTACAATAAGCGATACTATAAACCAATAAAAGCCGACAGCACAGTTAAAAAGGCTGTGAATGCCGATAGTTCGGCACTGGCACCTGTTAACCAATAACTAATCATTCAAATGAAAAAAATTTTACAACTCATTATACTGTTGTTTTCATTTCAACAGTTAGCATCCGCACAATTTAAGGTATTAGCTGAAGGTCCTGCCTTCAATGAGCCTGAAGAAGGATTTGGCAGATTATTATTGCTAAAAAACGGTGGTACCGTACTGACGCATATTCACCGCGAACAGAAAGAGGGCATTGAAGTACAGATCTACAACAAGGAGCACGTACAAACGGCAATAAAACATATCGTGGCCCGACCTGGCGGAAATTATGATCATGAATCCGTCAACAATATCTTTGAGATCAATGGAGATCTCACCATTCTCATTACAGCACTTATAGAAAAGAAACCTACGCTGTTCCGCATGATCGTTAATGCTACTACCGGTGAACTGACAAAAATGGAGAAGATCGCTGAGGCAGGGAAACAGAAGATCGATAGGAATCATCCACTGCGTAACCCTTTCCTGGTCCGTAAAGACCCGCTGAACGACTATTATGCTGTGGCTATTTCCCACGACAAAGATGAAACCTGGAGTGATGAGCGGATCGAAGTAGTACTCTATAATAGCCGGCATGCGGAGATCAGCAGGGCACGTTATGCTGCCGCTGATAATAAATACAGCCTACTGCAATTACATGATCTTGTAGTTTACAACGGGGGAACCGTCGGCCTGCTTGGCTACGGAGATTATCATAATGATGCAACAAATCGTAGGGAAGGCCATCTTGTGCTGATGAAACTGGAAAAAAATGAACATACATTAATGCTCACAGAACCTGGTATCATGAAAGGCCACCAGATCGACGGAGGTATTATCCGCCATAATCCTGTCACCGGAAAATTGATCCTGCTCGGTTGTGCCTTAGTCAATGACGAGCCCGCCCCCAAAACGAAAAAGAAAGCCGGAGAACTGGAAGTGATACGTAAGCAATACCTTGCCTTCGCTGCATTTGCGAATCCCACCGCCATGAACATTGAAAAGACATTTGATGTCTTTCCCACAGAAGCTAGTGAAAGAAGCAAAAAGCTATACAAATGCAACTGCCACTATCATGGTATGCCACAAAATCTCTTCCTTAATGCCGACGGGGGATTTTCGATTGTGTATGAGGACCTATTCGCTGAACATTATATCGCACCAAAGGTAGGTACTGCGAATCAAATGGGTGATCTAAATGAGGTAATGCTGAGAGATGTTGCCGTATCAACTTTCGACAGGGATGGCGTTATAAAAACATCTACCCTCATTCCTAAAGAACACCGCCTGGAGCCTTCCTGGCTTGAAAATTTCTATCACTCCAGAAGGGACAATACCGGCAATGAGCTGTTAGGAGGCCTTCAATTCAAATCATTCAGTTATCTCAATTCCGGTAATAAAAATTACATCCTACTGAACGATACAGAACGTAATATAGATGAACTGAAGGTCGGCAAAAAAATCCCTATTATCGGAGTAGGCAAATGTGACGCCTTCTATTACCCTGTAGATGGCAAGAATACCCTCCCTGATCGGCAGTATCTATTTGAAAACGAAAAAAGGAACTATAAACTCGCTGCTTTTACCATTTCAGATTACGATCAGGTAAATAATATATACGTTACCATGCAGATCGAGACAAAAACAAGAGGAAAAAATACAAAGATCATCTGGTTACGGCCTTAAGAGGCATTACATAACAAGCAGGAGGCCGCTTATATTTGGAGCAGGCCTCCTGTTGATTTTATACCCTCTTTATGCCCGCTTTTTATTACGTTTGCCTTCTAACCTTCATTACAACATAATGACTTACCGGAACGCAACACTGGAAGACCTGCCAGAAATCGTCGCTATTTACAACACAACTATTGCGGGCCGTATGGTGACCGCTGATACTGAACCCGTTACCGTTGAAAGCCGTATGCCCTGGTTCAATGTACATTCTCCCGAGAAGCGTCCTTTATGGATGGTCGAAGACAATGGCGTCACTGTAGGATGGGCCAGTTTCCAGTCTTTCTATGGCCGGCCGGCGTATGACGGCACATGCGAGATCAGTATTTACCTGCATGAAGACCAGCGTGGCAAGGGATATGGCAAGACAATTTTACGTTATGCCATGGAACAATGTCCGTCGCTTGGCGTGCATACCCTGCTGGGCTTCATCTTTGCACACAATCTTCCCAGCCTGCGTTTGTTCGAACAACTGGGATTCAAAGAATGGGCGCACCTGCCTAATATCGCCGTGCTGGACGGTGTGGAAAGAAGTCTGAACATTCTTGGAAAACGGGTTGACTAATACACTTTATTATGTGGTGGATATACGCTTTACTCTCTGCTTTATTCGCTTCCCTAACGGCCATCTTTGCCAAGGTCGGGGTATCGGGAGTGAATTCCGACCTGGCGACGGCTATCCGGACCATTATTATATTAATCATGGCCTGGGGCATTGTATTTTTCCGGGGCGAGGGTAAAGGCCTCCAGCACCTTTCTAAGTTCAGCCTGATCTTTCTGATCTTGTCAGGGATGGCTACCGGCTTGTCCTGGATCTTTTACTTTAAAGCATTACAGATGGGTAAGGTCTCGCAGGTGGCTCCGGTCGACAAACTGAGTGTTGCACTGACTATCCTACTATCCGTCGTATTTCTGCATGAGGCCTTGACAATCAAAACTGCGATTGGTGCAATACTGATCATTTCCGGGACATTGGTGCTGATTTTGTAACAGTTGACAGGGTCAATCACTCAAAGTTGCCGGCAGAGTGTGCTTAGTTTACTTTTATAATAAAATGCTGATTATAAGTCAATTGCAGATAGTTGACACAATCAAAAATTCAACTCTTCACTACAAATCCGTAGCGCGTTGTATTACCGCTACGGATTTTTTTCTTCGGTAAAGCTCTCTGGCTTCGTTACTTTTTACATCGTTCCTGTTTTCCGCTGTGTTCAATCATTCCCCGTCTTGATTTCGATATCTCCATATCGCTTCACCGTCGTCTGGATATCACTTTACCGTCATTTGTATATCGGTTCGATATAGAGATGACGGTGAAATGATATGGAAATGTTGATAAAGCGATATGGAAGTGATGGTGAAGTGATGTGGAAGTATCGAGATCATTTCAGTACCAGAGTGGATTAAGAAGGAAAAAGGGGACGAGTCAGTATCAAAGTCGAACATGAATGATTGCAGATTGCGGTTCACGCTAACTAGCTCAGTTTCAATATGGGGTCGGCGCCTCTCCGGCAGCGGATGATCTTTATTGTCGATTATTCACGCTAAGTAGCTCGGTTTCAGTATGGGATGGGGTCGGCGCCTCTTTGGCAGCGGATGATCTTTATTGTTGATTCATTCACGCTAGGTAGCTCGGTTTCAGTATGGGATGACGGTCGGCGCCTCTCTGGCAGCGGATGATCTTTATTGTCGATTATTCACGCTAAGTAGCTCGGTTTCAGTATGGGATGACGGTCGGCGCCTCTCCGGATGGCTATTGAGCATTGTCAAGCGAATGGAAGTTGCAATACAGATTTGGCAGCATCGGTCGTGTCACCGGAGAGCCGAAGGCCCGTCATTCCCATCTGAAACCGCTGCTACTTCCGCTCTCCCAATGATGAATTTAAGGTTCCTGTTTTACAGACCTCTATTTTCTGGCGACAATTCGTCTATGCGGTTTTAGAAGATCAATACAGTGAAGCCTTTTTCAATAGGAACGAATCTGTAGTGATGGTTTACCGGGTTATTAAATGTTCTGGCCGGTGCGAAGAGCTTATTTTGTTGGTTTAAAGAGCGTTAGGAGAATTAAGATTCTCATTCAACATGAACTTCACCTTCTAGTTTCTTGATTTTCAATTGAATAAATTAATGACTTGAAATTTTTCTTTTTTAACAAGTGTACTGTTGCCCTTTTTTCGCTAGTCAATCAATGCGGGGAACTCATGCGTTTACTATGCTCTTGCTATGCCTTAGGGTGAGTTGTAACCTATCCGGAGTTGGCCTCCCGGTTACCCGACAGGTGTTGAGCCTGTTGTCTTGATTAATGCAGCGGATTGCCGCCTTTACCTATGCTTCTACCATGTGCCTTGCTATGCCCTTACCATACCCTTACCATACCTTTACCATACCTTTACCATGCCTTTACCATGCCTTTGAGGTGGACTTATAACGTCATGACCGGGTCGACACACAGGTTACAAACGCACTGTCAGCCAGGCAGCATGATTAAATGCAGCGAATTTCATGTCTTAGTTATGACTTATGACAGGAACATCGTCCTTATAATGGGGGACGCAGACATTATCGTGGGGAGAGCGGAAGTAGCAGCGGTTTCAGATGGGAATGGCGGGCCTTCGGCTCTCTGGCCTGTGACTGACGCAGCTAAATCAGTGTTCCAATGCCCATCCGATTGACAAGGCTACATAGCCTTCCGCTGCCAGAGAGGCGCCGACCGACATCCCATACTGAAACCGGGCTACTTAGCGTGAATAATGAAAATTTGTATTGCCCCCCGAAGGGAAACAGTGCCCTGCGCTTAATAGCCGTCCAGAGCCCCCTGCGCACCATCCGATTGACAAAGCTACATAGCCTTCCGCTGCCAGAGACGCGCCGACCGCCATCCCCTACTGAAACCGGGCTACTTAGCGTGAGTGAATAATGAAATTGTATGAGCGCCCGGACAAAGAAGCATCCACCGCTTAATGAGACAGTACCGAGTGAAACAAAAAAAGGTGTATCGAATAAGATACACCTCCTAAAATATATTCACTTACTACCCCTTATCTACTGGTAATCAACTCCTTCACCTTCTTTATCTCATACACACAACGCCTGTCTCCCGCGATAATATGATCCACCCGCTTCACCTCCGCTTCATCTCCCATAATAGCCTGAAAAGTCTTCAGTTCGGAAGCGCAGATATTTGCGCACTGCGTAGCAGCACAGCAGATAGGACAGTGGTTCTCTATGAATATGAAACCGTCCCCTTCTTCCCGCCATTCAGCCAGGTAACCTTCAGATGTGCGAATAGTGGCGAACTGCGCCAGTCTTTCGCCCAGGTCGGTAATACCTGTCAGTTTACTCATATATTTCTCCTGCTGCTGGAACTCCCGGGCAGCTACTACCTTTTCGAGTGCAGCTTCCCCCAGTTCCTGGCGGATGGTTTCTATTAATTGCAGTGTCAGCTCCACATGCGTATCCGGAAAGTGAGCGTGGCCCAGCGGTGTAAGGTCCCAGATTTGAACAGGCCGGCCTACTCCTCTGGATGTTGTAGCCGACACCACAAGCCCTTCCTCTGCCAGCTTCAACAGCTGCAGGCGGGCGCCCTCTCCTGTCATACGTAATGCGGCTGCCAGCATAGCGGCCGATTGAGGCCCCTTCGTCTTCAGTAACTGCAGAAATTTGTCGGCAGTCGCTTTTGTGATGGGTCTATAATTTTCCAAGTTATTACTTGTTTTATTCTCAAATGTCGTAATTTTGTAGGAGTTAAAAAAATTTGTTGCCAGAACAACAGCTTAAAACAGAGGAATAATAAATGAACGTATTGATCTTCAACGGCACAATGGACAGTAGCCCCTATACCACTGCTAACCAGTTGACGGGCTATTTCGAAGAACAGTTCCGGCAAAAGGGATTTTCTACGGAGGTGTTCAGCCCTGTTGACGGCCATATTCCGTTCTTTGCATATCCTAAGGGAGACATGCCCGATTCTGTTAAACATATGTGTGAGGTCTTCCTGAAAGCGGATGTACACGTATGGCTCACCCCTCTTTATCACGGGAGCATGACAGGTGTCATGAAGAATACGCTGGACTGGCTGGAAATGACCAGCAAGCTCAGTAATCCTTATTTAACGGGAAAGGTTGTAGCTTTGGTATGCTGGGGAGACGGCTCCCAGGCCATGCAGGGGATCAACGCAATGGATTCGGTAGCCAAAGCCCTCCGGGCATGGGTACTGCCGTTTTCAGTGCCGATCATGAAAGAACATTTATATGATGCTGAAACTAAAACATTTACAACATCATATAAAAATAAATTCGATAGGATGATCTCCCTGCTGGGAGACTCCAGGATCGGAGATAAAAAACCGGTGACAAAAACCGGTAATCTCTGAGCACCAGAAAAGTTGGAGAAGACCGGTGACAAGCACCAGTAGTCTCCCGCCAACAGATCAGAGATCAGAGAAGGGGCCAAACACCCTGACCAACAAACAGCGTTGGAGAAGACTGGTAACAAGCGCCAGTAATCTCCCGCCAACAGATCAGGGACCAGAGAGGCCGGAACGCTCTGACCGGCAGAAAAGATCGGAAGAATACCGATGATAAACATCGCCAACAATTTCCGGTCAATTAATAATACTAAGGTGAAATCTGTATAAAAGGAAGCAATTATGATAACAGTATCAGAAAAAGCAGGCGAATATATAAAGGCGCTTATGGTCAAGGAGAATCACGCTCCCGGCACCTTCGTACGCGTTGGCGTAAAAGGCGGCGGTTGCTCAGGACTGGAATATGTGTTGAAATTTGAAGCGGACAGCCAGCAGGATGGAGACCAGACCTTCGAAGATAAAGGTGTAAAGATCGTGGTGCAGATGAAAAGCCTCCTGTACCTGTACGGCACTGAGCTGGACTATTCAGATGGTCTCAATGGTAAGGGGCTTTACTTTAACAACCCTAACGCTACCCGTACCTGTAGCTGTGGGGAAAGCTTCGCGGTATAATCCTTTATTACCCCGGGCTTCTGCATTACTTAATTAACTCGGAAAATGAGAAACAGCAACGAAATAATAGATGACATAGCCAACCGGGAATACGAGTTTGGCTTTACTACCGACATCGAGATGGATATGGCACCGGTGGGTCTCAATGAAGACACCATCCGCTTTATCTCTGCTAAAAAGGAAGAACCGCAATGGATGCTGGAATGGCGCCTGAAAGGCTTCCAGGCCTTTAAAAAGATGCAGTTCCCTAAATGGCAGCACTTTGAAATGCCTGAACTGGACCTTCAGAAGCTTTCTTACTATGCTGCACCTAAGAAAAAGAAACAACTCAACAGCCTGGATGAAGTAGATCCTGAGCTGCTGGCTACTTTCGAAAAGCTGGGTATTCCCATCAACGAACAGAAAGCACTGGCCGGCGTTGCTGTAGACGTTGTTTTTGACAGCGTTTCCGTTGCCACTACTTTCAAGGAAAAACTAAACGAACTGGGCATCATCTTCTGCTCATTCGGTGAAGCAGTAAGGACCCATCCCGACCTGGTAAAGAAATACCTGGGTACAGTAGTACCTCACTCCGATAACATATTTGCCGCCCTGAATGCTGCGGTATTCTCCGACGGCTCTTTCGTATACATTCCGAAAGGCGTGCGCTGCCCGATGGAACTGAGCACTTACTTCCGTATCAATGCGGAAAATACCGGTCAGTTCGAGCGTACCCTGATCATCGCCGACAACGATTCTTACGTAAGCTACCTGGAAGGTTGTACAGCTCCGAAACGTGATGAGAACCAGCTGCACGCAGCAGTGGTGGAACTGATCGCGATGGACCACGCAGAGATCAAATACTCTACCGTACAGAACTGGTATCCCGGCGATAAAGACGGTAACGGCGGTATCTACAACTTCGTGACTAAACGTGGTATCTGCAAAGGAAACAGCAGCAAGATCTCCTGGACACAGGTTGAAACCGGCTCCGCTATCACCTGGAAATATCCAAGCGTGATCCTGCAGGGCGACGATGCCGAGGGTGAATTCTACTCAGTAGCCGTAACCCGTAACAAGCAGATCGCTGACACCGGTACCAAGATCTACCACCTGGGCCGTAACACCCGCAGCCGTATCATTTCAAAAGGTATTTCTGCAGGTCACAGTGACAATACTTACCGTGGTCTTGTACAGGTTGGTCCACGTGCCGCCAACGCACGTAACTTTACACAGTGTGACTCCCTGCTGATCGGCGATCGCTGCGGTGCACACACCTTCCCTTACATCGAATCGAGGAACAGTACTGCTACAGTAGAACACGAAGCAACTACTTCCAAGATCGGGGAAGACCAGATCTTCTATCTGAACCAGCGTGGTATAGATACAGAAAAAGCGGTAGCACTGATCGTAAATGGTTATGCACAGGAAGTGCTGAACCAGCTCCCGATGGAGTTTGCGGTGGAAGCCCGTAAACTGCTTTCTATCACACTGGAAGGAAGCGTAGGATAATAAAACAATTTACAAAGCAAAAAACAACAGAGAAACATACAATCATGCTGACGATTAAAAATCTGCACGCAGAAGTAGACGGTAAACAAATCCTGAAAGGCATAAACCTGGAAATCAGGAAAGGCGAAATGCATGCTATCATGGGCCCTAACGGCTCAGGAAAAAGCTCACTGTCTTCTGTGTTGGCGGGTCGTGAAAATTATACTGTAACACAGGGTGAAGTGATCTTCGAAGGTAAAAATCTGCTGGACATGTCTCCGGAAGACCGTGCACGCGAAGGCCTCTTCATGGCGTTCCAGTATCCCGTTGAAATTCCGGGTGTATCCAACCTGCATTTCCTCAAGACTGCATTAAACGAGATCAGGGCTTACCATAATCTGCCTGCGCTGGAATCCAAAGAGTTCCTGAAGCTGACCAAAGAAAAACAGCAGCTGGTAGATTTTAATGCCAACCTGATGAACCGTTCTCTGAACGAAGGTTTCTCCGGCGGTGAGAAAAAGAGGAATGAAGTGTTCCAGCTGGCTATGCTTGATCCGAAATTAGCCATCCTGGATGAAACAGATTCCGGCCTGGATATTGACGCCCTCCGCATTGTGGCTGCCGGCGTGAATAAGTTGCGCAGTGCAGATAAGGCTTTTATGGTTATTACCCACTACCAGCGTTTGCTGGAATACATCGTGCCTGATTTCGTGCACGTGCTGTACAATGGTCAGATCGTTAAGACTGGCACCAAAGAACTGGCACTGGAACTGGAAGAAAAGGGCTACGACTGGCTGAAAGAAGAGGTACACCAGAAAGAATCTGTATAACGCAAAAAGAACATGACGAGCGATAAATCATTTTACGAATTTATATCCAACGGGGTACCTGGTCCCGAGCAGAAAGTAGATGCGGACAACGCCATCCTTCCTGCCCGCAAGCTGGCATTCAGCCGCTTTAAGGAACTGGGTCTGCCTACGATCAAAACTGAAGAGTGGCGCTATACTAACATCCAGCGTTATCTCAAAGACGCCTTTACCCTGGCACAGGAAGAGCAAGGTACTGTAACGGCAGAACAACTGAAATCTGCTGCCATCCCCCACCTGGACAGCTACCGCGCTGTACTGGTGAACGGACGCCTGCAGGCCGACCTCTCTACCCTGCCTTCCGGTGGTAAAATCACCGTCTCCAAGCTGAGCGATGCTGCCGGTAACGCACAGCTGCAGGCATGGTTCGATAAACATCCGCACCTGCAGTCGCAGCCTTTTGCAGCGCTGAACGCAGCCCTCTTTGCAGATGGCCTGTTCATCGAAGCAGGAATCAACGCCAGCCTGGACAAACCTTTACATATCATTCATGTGTATACCGCTTCCACAAACGCTTTCATTCAGCCCCGCCACCTGGTGGTACTACATAAGAGCGCAACGCTGGAAGTAATTGAAAGCGCTGTTGGTCTCAGTGAGAATGCGATCGCTTTTGTAAATGGTGTAACTGAAATTGTGCTGGAAGAAAATGCTGAACTCTGGCATTATAACATCCAGAACACCGTTAAGAACAGCCGTCATATCTATCATACTTCTGCTACCCAGAAAGCTGACAGCCGCTATCATCATTTTAACTTTACCCTGCCATCTGCAGAACTGACCCGTAATAACCTCAGCGTAGCGCTGACAGGCAGCAATACGGAAACCAATCTGCATGGGCTCTACCTGGCTACAGGAACGCAGCACGTAGATAACCATACATTTGTGGATCACCTGGTAGCTAACTGTAACAGTAATGAGCTATACAAGGGTGTACTGCTGGACGACGCCAATGGCGTATTCACCGGCAGGATCCATGTAAACCAGGATGCGCAGAAAACAAACGCTTTCCAGCAGAACAACAACCTGCTGATGAGCGAAAAGGCGAACATCAATTCACAGCCTCAGCTGGAAATCTATGCAGATGATGTGAAATGTAGCCACGGCTTTACAGTAGGACGCTTCAGCGAAGAAGCACTGTTCTACCTCCGCTCCCGTGGTATTGGTGCAGAAGCCGCTAAATCACTGCTGGTAAATGCTTTCGCATTTGATATTACCGACCAGGTACATATACCGGCTTTACAGGATTTCCTCGCAGAAAAGATTCGCCAGTATGTAGCCGGCGCTATCAATAATTAATTCGATCAGAAATTCCGATCTTTGCACGAGGTCATCCAGGTTCATCCCGGATGACCTCTGATGCTTCAGAGAAGAACGATAAACTTTAAGAGTATTATGCAACACGTACCAGACATCACTGTTCCGGCAATAGATATAGAAAAGATCAGAAAGGATTTCCCGCTGTTACAGGAAAAAGTATATGGATTACCACTCGTATATCTCGATAATGCAGCTACTACCCAGAAGCCGCAGATCGTGCTGGATACGTTAATGCATTACTATATTCATCTCAACAGCAACGTACACCGTGGTGTACACCACCTCAGCCAGGAAGCAACTGCCGCTTACGAGAATTCCCGTAAGACCGTGGCCTCCTTCCTTAACGCGCGTAAACCGGAAGAGATCATCTTTACCAAAGGCACCACAGATGGTGTTAACCTGGTAGCTTACTCCTTCGGCCGTGGTGAGATCAAACCGGGCGATGTAGTGCTGGTATCCGCCATGGAACACCACTCCAACATCGTTCCCTGGCAGATGATGTGCGAAGACAGGGGCGCGGAACTCAAAGTCATTCCCATGGATGAAAACGGGGAACTGATCATGTCAGCGTTCTCTGATCTGCTGACCGACAAAGTGAAGATCATTGCAATAACATACGTTTCCAATTCACTCGGTACTGTTAATCCCGTACGCGATATTATAGCCCAGGCACATGCCCGTAACATCCCTGTGCTGCTCGATGCCGCACAGGCAGTACAGCATATGCCGGTGGATGTGCAGGAGCTGGACGTAGACTTCCTCGTATTCTCCGGTCATAAAATATACGGCCCTACTGGTACCGGTGTACTATATGGTAAGGAAGAGTGGCTGGACAGACTGCCCCCTTATCAGGGTGGTGGCGATATGATCAAGACCGTTACCTTCGCTAAAACCATCTACAACGTACTGCCGTACAAGTTCGAAGCAGGTACACCTGATATCAGCGGCGCCATTGCACTGGAAGCTGCTATAAAATACGTACAACAGGTAGGTGTTGAAAATATCCAGGCATGGGAAGAACAGCTGGTAGACTATGCTGTGCAGCAGCTGCAGCAGATTGAAGGACTGCGCTTCATTGGTAATGCGAAGCATCGCTCCGGCGCTATCTCCTTCCTGGTGCATGACATTCATCCTTATGACCTCGGAGAACTGCTGGACAAACAGGGTATTGCTATCCGCACCGGCCACCATTGTGCTGAACCTGTAATGGGCTTCTTCTGCATCCCTGGTACCGTACGTGCATCCTTTGCGATGTATACCACTTTCGAAGATATAGACAGACTAGTAGCGGGCATCAAAAAGGCGGCCGCTATGTTAAGATAACAGGATTATGACTATCAAAGAAAAACAGGACGAACTGATATCAGACTTCTCCTTCATGGAGAACTGGATGGATAAATACGAGCACATTATTCAACTGGGCAAGGAACTTCCGCTGATAGACGAAAAATATAAAACGCCCGATCACCTCATCAAGGGCTGTCAGTCACAGGTATGGCTGCACACCGAAATGCAGGACGGTAAACTGATCTTCACAGCTGATAGTGACGCTGTGATCACCAAAGGACTGGTAAGCCTGATGATCACCGTATTCTCAGGACATACGCCTAAAGAGATCGCGGAATCTGAAATATACTTTATTGACGCGATCGGATTGAGCAGTCATCTCTCTCCTACCCGTTCCAACGGATTACTGAGCATGCTCAAACAGATCAAATTATATGCAGTTGCCTATGAGGCAAAATCTCAATCACAAAAAAACGGCAAAGAGCTATGAGCGAAAATACATTGACACTACGCGACAGGATTGAAGAGGTGCTGCGCACAGTATATGATCCGGAGATACCGGTAAATATCTTTGAGCTGGGCCTCGTATACGAAATAAGGATAGGCGATAATAACCGCGTTGCCATTACGATGACGTTGACCGCACCGGGTTGTCCGGTAGCCGGCGACATCATACGTGAAGTAGATGAGAAAGTAAGAGATATTGAGGGTGTATCTGATGTAGATGTGACCCTCACCTTCGATCCACCATGGACGAAAGATATGATGAGCGAAGAAGCCAAACTGGAACTGGGCTTTATGTAATGAAGCCTGTAAGCAATTATACAAGCCGGTGCTGTGATTACAGTACCGGCTTTTTATATTCCGCGATTACCGTCCTATATCTATTTCCATCCCTTTAAACATTCTTAATGGTCAGTTTGTTATTAGGTTCCCTACCTTTGTCATCTTATTACCTTATAAAACTCAGTTATGTTTGAACAATTAACGCAACTCATCCAGCAAAGCGGTCTGCAGTCTGTCATTAACAATCCCGAAGTACCTAACGAGCACAATGACGGTGTGATCGCTGAAGCGCAGAACTCCATTCTCTCCTCTTTCAGCCAACTGAATGCCAACGGTGAAACACAACAGGTGAATGAAGCGCTTGAATCTGCCGACCATCCGGTTACGCAGAACATTCAACAAAACTTCGCCGGCAACATCATGGAAAAGTTTGGCATTAATAGTGCTACAGCTACCAGCATTGCTGCCACCTTAATCCCGACCGTTCTGAACGCCATCAAAGGTGGTAATGCACCCGGCGGTAGTGCAGGTGGTTTCAACATCCAGGATATCTTATCTTCCCTGGGTGGTACCAACTTCGGTAGTGGTGGTTTTGGCAGCGGTAATATCCAGAGCTCTATCAATAGTATTGGCGGCAAACTGGGATTAGATAAAGATGGAGACGGCGACGTTGATCTGAACGATATCACGAAGATGTTCAGGTAATTATTCAGATGGAACTTTTAACCATTCCAATCAATAATTATGAGCAACAAACAATTGAGCACTGCTATCCTCTGTCTGGTATTTGCTGCTATGGTAGCCTGTAAGGCGAAACCCAGCGACACGCAGATCCAGGCAAAAGTTTCGGAACAACTCAGCACCATGCCGGAAGTGACGGCTGATGTCAAAGACGGTGTGGTAACCCTATCTGGCAATGTCGCGGATGACGCGACCAAAGCCTCTGCTGAGGCGACGGTGAAATCGACGGAAGGCGTGAAAAGCGTTGTCAACAACATTATGGTGACACCTGCTGCTCCACCGCCACCACCTCCTGCCGACACAACTGCTATGGCTACTCCTGCTGATGAAGCACTTCGTACCGGTGTTACCAACATCTCCAAAGACTTCCCCGATGCTGACATCAAAGTCGATGCAGGCGTTATCACCGTTACGGGCGAACTCTCCGCAGCTAAATGGAAGACGCTGAAACAGGCGCTGGATGCCCTGCATCCTAAAAGAGTAGATGCGTCAGGTTTGAAAGTAAAATAACCTTTTAAATCACTGTTTATGTCATTACAGGATAAATACAAGGAACTGATAGATACCGCCAGATCTGCGGGCACCGGTAATCTCCAGGTAAATGAACAGGAAGGCGTATTACACATCAGTGGCGAAGCGCCCAGTGGTGCGGTGAAGGACAATCTGTGGAATATCTACGGAAAGATTGATCCGAATTTCCTCAGTGGTGATGTTGTCATGGATATCAAAGTGGCGACGGCTGTTGAGGGAGCGAAACTCGAGGTAGTGACTCAATCGTCCAATCTCAATGTGCGGAAGGGACCAGGTATTGATCAGCCGGTTATTGGCAAGGCCGCGCATGCGGAGACTGTTACGCTGATCAGTAAGCATAGTAATGAATGGTGGTTGATCCGTACTAAAGACGGCGAGGAAGGGTATGCGCATGCGCAATATCTCCGGCCGGTTGAATGATAATTACTTTTTTCTTTTTTGAGAGACGAATGGCGTGAGCTGTTCGTCTTTTTTTGTGGTTGGCGCGAATGATCGTAGCGGGTGGTGTGGTTTGGTGGAGGGATGCGCGGCGATTCGGTTTCAGTAAGGGACTGCGGGCTGTACCCCTTTCGAGCACTATTTATTGAGCGATATCAAGCGTATGGGCATGGGAATGTCTGTTTAACTCCCATCAATCGTATTGGAGCTCGTAAAGGGCTAAGGCCCGCAGTCTCCTTCTGAAACCTTCCGCTACTCATTGAGTGAAGATTGAATAAGAGGGTGCTATTTATTAGTTCCAATTTATTACTTCCACTTTATTTAGAATGTTCGTAAACTAAATGGCAAATATTTGTTCAATCCCTTTGTTCGCTGCCAGATTAATAAGAATATTGAGCCAGGCACATAGAGAAGATACATTAATAACAAATGGCCCTTACTTAGCGGTTCTCAATATAAACCCATTTGCCTGCTTCTGCAAAGTATACCTGACAGTGCGTTTCCCACCGGAGGGCTTAGTATCAAGATCGCCTTCCTTATAAACGGGATATACACGTACAATCTGGCGCTGCTGAATGTAGAAAGAATCACGTCCACGATATCCTTCCTTGTCGGGATCATCGAAATCGCCCGAGAAGATGCGGACAGGTTTGTTATTTATGTAGGTAATCCCATACACGCTGCCAGTCGCATCAGTACCTGCTGAGGTGGTGAAGAGATAAATTTCCGGGTTCCGGTCATTATTGAGGTCTTCCACTACGGTTTTTTGTAGCACTCCTTTCACATCTCTGATGACAGTACTATCCGCTTTTGAGGAATCGCCTTTAAGGTTGGTGGCGGCTATCGTGATAGAACGGGCTGAACCGTCGCCTTTGGAGACGATGGCGTATTTATGATCATTAAACCGCAGCATACCAGAGACCGGCTCTGTTCCGCCTTTCCTGACATTAGCTTCCTCTTCGCCGGGGGCCGGGGCACTTCCCATATTGGCAGTACCACCAGCAGCATTCTGGCTGGGATTATTGGCTGCACTCTGGGAGGCGCCTTCCTGTATGTTGGAAGAAGAGTCTGCCATCTCGTTTTTATTTTTTATAGGCGAATTGCACGCGATGCCAAATATCAGCAGGAAACAAATGATGGGTCTCATACCTTCTCTTTTTTGATTTGGTGAAGATGTTTTGAAATTTTCTCAGGGTGAATCTTAGATATCTCATGATGTTACCTCCTAAAATGGGAACAACTAACATGCCGAACAAAAAGGCGGGTTATATCGATACCCAGGGATGGACAGATAATAAAATTTTACCGTTCGTCAATTCAGTATTTTGATTTAGCACGCATCGTTTTTATCTTTGCATTTCCAATTGGAGGACTAACCTAATTATGGTAAAAACAGAGAAGCAAATATTCCGCAGGTTTTTACTGTACATCATGCTGATATCCGGCCTGATGACGGGCCATTCCGCTATTGTACAGGGTAAATCGCCATTTAAGGCAGGTAAGACCCTCTGCTTCGAACGCCTCTTTGATCATGAAAAGATCCACATCCCGTATATCGATAATGGTGGCATCCAGTTAGAAGAAGAGGATGATATACAGCTTAGGCTGGGCCTCAAGAAGATACCGCGCAAAAAGCGGTATTATATCAATAGTACCTATCAATCGTCCAGTTATACCACACGTTTCCTGCAATTTCAATATAACCAGGAATTTTATATACCTGTCAGAGAGAACAAGACCGGCGTATATACACAGCAACATGCGTTTCTGCCGGCCTACTATAGTTTTCTGTCCAGGTATACGCCCTTCTGAATAGCTTACCAGTATTAGCTATAAGCTCTTACCGTTACCCGTTTTTTTACAATAAACATGCAGCTGTAACCGCTGACGGCACTTTGCTGTCGGCCGGCACTGCATGTATTCAACAATACGGGCCGTAAACTTACGGCCCTGTAAAACTATTCACTCCTATCATGCGAACGTTTTTGAAGATTAATATACTGGCAATGAGCATTGCCCTGGGTGGTTGTGTTACCCGGGGAGAAAAAATCAGCAACGAAAATGAGTTACAGACATTCCCTGTTCTGCAACTCTCTCTTTCTGACACAGTACTGCACAGGAATTATGTAGCAGATATAGAAGCCGTACGCAACGTGGAAATTCGTGCCCGCGTGAATGGATTCCTGAATAAGATCTATGTGGACGAAGGACAACATGTACAACAGGGACAATTGCTCTTTACCCTTAATGATGAAGAATACCGCTCCGAGCTGGCAAAAGCGAAGGCAACCCTCAGCAGCGCTATCGCAGAAGCCAAAGGCGCTCAGCTGGAACTGGCGCGCGTACAGCTGCTGGTGGAGAAAAAAGTGATCGCTAAAAGTGAACAGGAAGTGGCAAAAGCCAGGCTGGCTGCCGCAGAGGCGAGGATCGAAGAGGCAAGGTCGGCCGAAAGCAATGCCGCTACCAGGTTGTCTTATACCATTATCCGTGCTCCTTTTGAAGGTTATATTGACAGGATACCTTCAAAGGCCGGAAGTCTGATCGGAGAAGGCGCCCTGCTCACTTCTGTATCTGATATTAAAGAAGTGTATGCATATTTTAATGTGTCTGAAACCGAATATCTCCAACATAAAAAAGCACATGCCACAGCAGAACATCCGGTAGTACGGCTGGTACTCGCGGATGGAACAGATTATCCCTATCCGGGGAAAGTAGAAACCATTGAAAGTGAATTTGAGGAAACAACCGGCTCTATCGCTTTCAGAGCCAGGTTCCCAAATCCGAAAGGCCTGTTGAAACATGGGGCCAGCGGAAAAGTACAGCTGAGCAATGACCTGCCCAACGCTATGCTGCTTCCACAGAAAGCAGTATTTGAAATGCAGGACAAGAATTATGTATTTGTCGTGGATGCATCCAACCAGGTAAAGATGAAAAACTTCGTGCCCGGTGCACGCCTGGCCAACTGTTATGTTGTGGCATCTGGTCTTCAGGCGGGCGACAAAGTTGTTTATGAGGGCGTACGTAACCTGCGTGACGGTATGAAGATCATTCCGGCTCCTGTAACGCTTGACAGTATTAAAGGATTGTAAGGGCGATAATCTTACGGGGTTTCAAGCAGGCTTACCTGCCTCTTGTGCATTCAGGGGCTCGGCTTACAGCCATTCAGAAAATATAGGCATGCTGCATTCGGATAAGGCAGCCTGCGGTGCGCTGGCTGTACAGCTGAAGCAATCCGGTTCATTACCTTCCCCACTTCCGGGCGGCATTATCAGTAGCCATCAGGAATTGCGGCATTGTGATGTTACCGGCCTGCAAACTTTTTTTCATCTTTTATAACATTTTTATGTTCGATACTTTTATAAAGCGCCCTGTGTTATCGCTGGTCATCTCGTTGATCATTGTGCTGCTTGGGTTGCTGGCTTTATTTACATTACCCGTCACACAATTCCCCGACATCGTTCCGCCTTCAGTAACGGTGACGGCCAAATATACCGGCGCCAACGCAGAGGTTTGTGCCAAAGCGGTGGCTACTCCGCTGGAACGCGCTATCAATGGCGTACCCGGCATGACGTATATGTCATCTGTATCCAGTAATAACGGTATGACACTGATACAGGTGTTCTTCAACGTCGGCACTGATCCCGATCAGGCGGCAGTGAATGTGCAGAACCGTGTGGCGACCATCATTGACGAATTACCTGAAGAGGTGATCAAAGCTGGTGTGACAACAGAGAAAGAGGTAAACAGTATGTTGCTATACCTCAACATAATGAGTGAAGACAGCACACTGAATGAACAATTCATCTACAACTTTGCCGACATCAACGTATTGCAGGAGTTGAAAAGGATTGACGGGGTGGGTTTTGCAGAGATCATGGGGGCCAAGGAATATGCGATGCGCGTCTGGCTGAAACCCGATCGTATGCTGGCTTACCAGCTCTCGGCCGATGAAGTGATAAACGGCATACGCAAACAGAATATTGAGGCTGCTCCCGGTAAGACAGGTGAAAGCGCGGATAATGATCCGCAGGTACTACAATATGTATTGCGCTACACCGGTAAGTTCTTCGAACCTTCACAATATGAAAATATTATCCTGAGAGCTAATCCGGACGGCTCCGTGCTCCGACTGAAAGATGTGGCAGACGTGACCTTTGGTGCACTGAGTTATGGCATGGTGTCAAAGACAGACGGTAAGCCTTCCGCATCTATCATGCTGAAGCAGCGGCCCGGCTCCAATGCGCAGGATGTGATCATGAACGTAAAAAAGCGGATGGCTGAACTGAAAGCGACTTCTTTCCCACCGGGAATGAGTTATAATTTCAACTACGACGTATCCCGCTTCCTGGATGCCTCCATTCATGAGGTATTAAGAACACTGGTGGAAGCGTTCATACTGGTGTTTATCGTGGTGTTCCTGTTCATACAGGATTTCAGGTCCACACTGATACCTGCACTGGCAGTGCCGGTGGCGCTGATAGGAACATTGTGCTTCATGCAGCTGATGGGTTTCTCCATCAACCTGCTGACATTATTTGCCCTGGTACTGGCCATCGGTATAGTCGTCGATAACGCGATCGTGGTGGTGGAGGCCGTCCATGTAAAAATGCAGGAGACGCATCTGCCTCCCTTGCAGGCTACGCTGGCGGCCATGAAAGAGATCAGCGGCGCAATTGTGGCGATCACACTGGTGATGTCGGCAGTATTCGTGCCGGTGGCATTCCTTTCTGGTCCCGTAGGGGTATTTTACCGGCAGTTCTCGCTGACACTGGCGATTGCGATCGTGATATCGGGTATTAACGCGGTAACGCTCACTCCTGCCCTTTGCGCGATCATGCTGCGCCATACGCATGATGCCGGCAAGCCCCGGAATATGCTGCAGCGCTTCTTCGATAAATTCAACTACAGATATAATAAGACAGAGCGCAGTTATCAGCGTCTGATCGGGTATATAGCCGGCAGACGGACGGTGACGATCGTTATGCTGATCGTATTTTTTGTGGCCACCTGGGGTATCAGTGCTGTGTTGCCGGGAGGTTTCATTCCTTCTGAAGACCAGGGTATGATCTATGTGAATGTGACCACACCCGCGGGCGCCACAGTAGCGCGTACAGAAGCGGTGCTGGACGAAGTACAGGAGATCGCGTCACAACTGGAGGAAGCGGAGTCGGTGTCCACACTGGCGGGTTTCAGTCTCGTGAATGACGTAGCAGGGGCCTCATATGGAATGGGCATGATCAACCTGAAGCCCTGGGAGGAAAGGAAACGTTCTGTAAAAGAGATCATCGCAGCACTGGAAAAGGACAGTAAGATCATTTCAGATGCGAGTATCGAATTCTTCCCTCCTCCTACGGTACCGGGCTTTGGTAACTCGAGCGGATTTGAGTTACGCGTACTGGACAAAACCGGTAGCGGTAATCTGCAGCAGACCGCCGATGTCACCAACAAGTTTATTAATGCCCTGAAAGAACGTCCGGAGATAGGAAGTGCCTTCACCAGTTTCGATCCGGAGTTCCCACAGTATATGATCCACGTAGATCAGGCTATGGCGGCCCAAAAAGGCGTTAGTATCGACAACGCGATGTCGACCCTTCAGACATTGCTTGGCAGCTTCTATGCGTCTAATTTTATCCGTTTCGGACAAATGTATAAAGTGATGGTCCAGGCCTCTCCCCGTTATCGTACCAAACCGGAAGATGTTATGCATCTGTACGTGAAGAACGATATGGGGGAAATGGTGCCTTTCTCCAATTTCATTAAGATGGAGCGTGTATACGGGCCAGAACAGCTGACCCGTTATAACATGTACACAGCGGCAATGATCAACGGGGATGCAGCTGCCGGTTTCAGTAGCGGCGACGCCATCACGGCCATCAACGAAGTAGCGAAACAGGCTTTGCCCCGTGGATATAGTTTTGAATGGAGTGGTATGACCCGCGAACAGATCCTGTCGGGCAATCAGGCTATTTACATTTTCGGGCTCTGTCTCCTGTTCGTATACCTGCTGCTGGCCGCACAATATGAAAGCTTCCTCCTGCCGCTACCGGTGATCCTCTCCCTGCCCGCAGGAATATTCGGCGCCTTCCTGACGCTGAAACTGGCCGGACTGGAAAACAATATTTATGCGCAGGTGGCGCTGGTAATGCTGATAGGATTGCTGGGTAAGAACGCCATCCTGATCGTAGAGTTTGCGATACAACGGAACAAGCAGGGATTGTCCATTCTGGAAGCTGCCAAAGAAGGGGCGGTATCCCGTCTGCGGCCTATCCTGATGACGTCTTTTGCCTTCATTGCGGGCCTGATACCTCTTTGCGTGGCCAGCGGTGCCGGCGCTATGGGTAACCGCTCTATCGGAACAGCGGCCGCCGGCGGTATGCTGATCGGTACTGTATTTGGGGTATTGATCATCCCGGGACTGTATGTACTGTTTGCCAGCATAGGGCAAAAGAAGGCAAAGCCTAAAAGCGCCAAACCGGCGGTGGGTGTACTGACGGTGTTCATGGTAGTTGGATTGCTGACAGGCGGACTACAGGCCTGCTACTCACCGGCCAAACTTACCCTTCCGGAAGCACCCAAAACACCCGCTACGTTTGGTGATACGTCACAAACAGCCGGAGGGGATCCTGCCGACAGCAGTACTATCGTTAAAAGCGGTACAGACAGCAGTGGTATCGGGGCATTGTCCTACAAACAATTCTTTACAGATACATTGCTCCTCCGCCTGTTGGACACGGCACTGGCACATAACACCGACATGCTGCTGGCCACCCAGCGGATGGAGACTGCCCGGGCACAACTCATGGCCGCCAGCCGTGCATGGCAACCGGAAGTGAACATCGCGCTCAGCGCCGGTGTAGACCGCTGGGGCGACTATACGCTCAACGGCGTGGGTAATTTTGATACCAATCTTTCTCCCAATATCAGTGACAAACAACGCATACCCGGACCTACACCTGATTACTTCGCAGGACTGCGCAGCTCATGGGAAATTGATCTCTGGGGAAAACTGCGCAGCCGCAAACAGGCTGCCTTTATGCGCTTCCTCTCCAGTGAACAGGGACGCCGGCTGGTTACCACACAGCTGGTATCGCAGGTTGCAGGCATGTACTATCAGCTGATGGTACTGGATTATGAACAGGAAGTGATACGACGCAATATCAGTCTGCAGGAAACTGCGCTGGCCACCGTACAGATACAGCAGGAAGCCGGCAGGGCCACATTACTGGCCGTTCAGCAGTTCTCTGCCCAGTTGCTCAATACCCGGAGTATGGCCCTGGGGCTTAAACAACAGTCGCTGGAGCTGGAGAACCAGCTGAATGCATTGCTGGGCCGCTTCCCGCAACCTATCAGGCGCGATACCTCACTGCTTGATGCGGCATTGCCTCCTTTTGCGCAAACAGGTGTACCGGCTACCATGCTTTCCCGCAGGCCGGACATTCAACAGGCTGCGCTGGAACTGGAAGCCGCTAAAGCAGATGTGAAAGCGGCGCGTGCGGCCTTCCTCCCATCGTTGAATATCACGCCTTACGTAGGATTCAACTCCTTCAACGCCGGTATGCTGTTCAATACACCCGCCTCTCTCGCCTATGGCATATTAGGAGGCATCTCTGCGCCGCTGCTCAACAAAAAACAGCTGCAGTCGCAATACAATATCACCACAGCTTCAGGAATGTCTGCATTCTATCAATACCGCCAGGCGATCATCAACGGATACCAGGAGGTGATCACTGCCCTCGGACAACTAAAGAACGGACAGGAAGCTTACGCATTAAAATCGGCTGAGGTACAGATGCTGAAAGACGGCGTGTCCACGGCAAATGATCTTTACGCTACCGGGTACGCCAATTACCTGGAAGTGATCACCGCACAGAAAAGCGTGCTGGAAGCTGAGCTGGCGCTGGCAGGCAATAAAAAAGACCTTTTCCTGGGAACTATTACATTATATCGCGCACTGGGCGGAGGTCAGCAATAACCTCACTTCATCGTACCATTACTGTTGTGCGGATGCAGGGATATACGAATAATGATGCAGATATTCGTATGTTCGTGCATCCGCATCTTTATTAAAAAAAAGTCCGGACGGAACGATTTTTGAGGTATTCCCTATTGCCAATTACATTACAAAAGAATGATATTAATCGTAGATGATAAACCGGAGAACATCTTATCCCTCAGGAAGATCTTAGAGCTGCATGACTTTGAAGTTGATACCGCATCTTCCGGCGAAGAAGCCCTGAAGAAGATCCTACGGAACAACTATGCGCTGATCATACTGGACGTACAGATGCCCAGTATGGACGGTTTTGAAGTGGCAGAGACGATTTCGGGATATAGTAAGGCAAAGGATGTTCCTATCCTGTTTTTGTCGGCTGTCAATAAAGATAAAAAGTTCATCGCGAAAGGATATGCTTCCGGGGGACTGGACTACATCACCAAACCAGTAGATCCGGATATCCTGTTGATGAAGGTAAAAACCTTTATCAGGCTTTACGAACAAAACAGGCAGCTGCAGGAGATGCATGCATCGCTGCAGAAAGAAGTGGAAGTTCGTAAAAATGCACAGGCTGCACTGAATGCCAAAGTACAGGAACAGCATTCCATACTCGAATCATTGCCGCAGGTAGCGTTTACCGCCGGTGGCGATGGCGCCGTAGAGTATGCCAACCGTCACTGGTTCGACTACTCCCCTTCTCTTACGGAGTTTCCGGTCACTTACGACCATGAACAGCAACAGCTTTCTGTCTGGGAAAATGCTATTAAGGCCGGACTACCGCTGGAAAAAGAAGTTTACCTCCATCACCGCCAGCATCACCACTACCGCTGTCACCTGCTGAGAGCTATTCCCCTGGAGGAAGACGGCCGTATTGTAAAATGGGTAGGCACTTTTACAGACATCGCTCATCAGAAACAGGCCAATGAAATACTGGAACAACGGGTGATGGAACGTACGCGTGAACTGCAGGAAATGAACCATGCGCTGGAGGCCAGTAATCATGAGTTACAGCAATTCGCTTCTGTGGCATCGCATGACCTCAAGGAGCCCCTGCGCAAGATCCAGCTGTTTGGCACCATCCTGCGGGATCGCCATCTGGGTACCAATCCGGATGCCTTGCAGTATATGCAGCGCATCGTCAGCTCTTCAGAACGAATGACCCGTTTGATCAATGATCTGCTGCAGTATTCAAGACTTTCTGCTGACGTCCCCTTTGAGACAGTGGATATCAATGCTATCATAAGAGAGATACTGGCAGACCTGGAACTCTCCGTCCGGGATGCCTGTGCAGAGATCACCACAAGCGCATTTCCTGTCGTGGAAGCCATTCCCGGCCAGATCAGACAGGCATTGCAGAACATCATCAGTAATGCACTGAAGTTCACCCGTCCGGGTGTGGCGCCATGTATTCACATTCAGGCAGAACGGGTGCTGGAAAAGGAATTTCACAGTCCGGCGGCAGCAGAAGGACCTTTTTGCCGGATCACCATCAACGATAACGGCATTGGGTTTAATGAGGCGTACCTGCCCAAGATCTTTACACTGTTTCAACGGCTGCATAGTACCGATGTATATGACGGAACGGGTATCGGGCTGGCCATCGCAAAGAAAGTAGTAGAGCGGCACCAGGGAATTATCGGGGCAACCAGCAGGGAGAATGAGGGGGCTACATTTATCATGGTATTGCCCGTGGAACAGCCAAAGACAGCCGCAAACTAAACCGGAAAGCAATAACTATCAGTCTTTCAGGTCTTTTACAAAATCAATAATGTCTTGAATATCCAGTATCTCATCCACCGTTGCCGTACTGATGGCATACTTCGGCATAAAAGAAGCTTCTGCGGTCTCAGGGTCCTGCACAGCTGTAAAACCGCCCGCATCATGCACCGCCTGTAAGCCTTCTGCCCCATCCATATTAGCACCTGACAGCAACAAACAATATAAGCGGCCACCACATACTTCAGCCGCGGACATGAATGTCACATCGATACTGGGACGGCTGTAATGTACTTTCTCTGATGCATCCAGTGTGAGTGAGCCATCCGGCTCTATTAACAGGTGATAATCTGCCGGCGCCACGTATATACAACCGGGTGCCAATACATCTTTCTCTTCCGCCTCCTTTACGGCGAGGCATGTTTTGGCAGCTAACAGGTCAGACAGCAGCGTCTCACTGTCGGCCCGGCGATGCAGCACAATGATCATTGCCAGCGGCCACGCTGGTTCCAGTTCAGGTAATAGTTGCATCAGTACATCCAGGCTGCCTGCAGAGCCACCGATGACCAGCAGTGTAGGAAAAGAGGTCATGTTGTTATTTTTCTCCAGATCTTCTCCTTGTGAGCGACCGGCTTGAATAATGGGGCTACAGTTGTAAAGCGTAGTGTTTCTTTCGCGCCCAATGCCAGAAAGCCCAGTTGCTCCAGGCTGTCGCTGAACAGGTGCAGCACCTTGTCCTGCAGATCTTTGTTGAAATAGATAAGTACATTCCGGCAAATGATCAGCTGGAACTCATTAAACGAACGGTCCGTAACCAGGTTATGCGCAGCGAAGATGATCTTCTCCCTCAACATGTCTGAGAACTTGGCGTATTCATAATTAGCTGCATAATACCGGGAGAATTCCTGTTGTCCGCCAGAGGACAGGTAGTTCTGCGAATACTGCTGCATATACTGCAGGGGAAAGATCCCCTTACGGGCTGTCTCCAGCACACTTTCGTTGATATCCGTAGCGTAGATGACAGATTTGTGCAGCAGGTTCATTTCATGCAGCAGGATGGCCACAGAGTAGGCCTCCTCCCCGCTCGAACAGCCGGCATGCCATATCCGGATCAGCGGATAGGTGGCCAGTACCGGTAGTACCTGCCGGCGAAGCTCCCGGAAGAAACCGGGGTCCCGGAACATCTCCGTCACATTCACGGTGATCTGCTCCATCAGATGTACCAGGTAGCCGGGGTCTGTCTTTACCCTGTACCTGAACTCTGCAAAACTGGGGAAACGGTCCGCGATGAAGACACGCTGCAACCTGCGCTTCACAGATGCGAATGAATAATCGGTAAAATCATATCCATATTGCTCCAGTAAGTCATTCAACAGTAGTAAGACATCCTCATCCTTCAAATGGCGCAGGTGATCCATCATTGAGTATTCATGCTGTTTTTGCTGCTGTAAGTTCGCAAAGTTTTCCGGCATTTCCATATTCACATATCAATCCGCCGTCATATAGCGGCATAACGTCAAACGTAATGCCAACAGCAGCTCAGCAATTAAAATCCAACGTAAATAGTACATACATTTTCGCCATTGTTGCTACCTTTAACATAGACCTTGTCATAAGATTCATTAGTATTTTTATTCCGTACCTAGTTAATACCAGTGTATGCCACTCTTTAGGACTAAAAGCCCGCTTTGCGTGGCCATGTTGCTGGTAATAATCACGGCCAGCGCCTTTCGCCCGGGGAACAGCGATAAAGGCAAAATGCGTCTCCGGGGTATCAGTACAGCTGCCAGTAAAACAATGATCTCTTATAACGCGGACAAAAGCATTGCGGAACTGCTCACCATTTCGCGGACAGCAGAAGGTGCTTATGCGACTACACGCATTCCTGTTTATAAAGACGGCAGGCTTATCAGCATATTTGTGACGGATGAGGAGTCTTCACATGCGCCGGCGTTATTCTCTTCTTTTGAGTATTCAACAGAAGGCAGGATCAGGAGGATCATCTATTACCTGGATGGTGCAGTACATGGGTATGACTCACTGGCCTATAATGCCAATGCTCAGATCAGTGCACGTTATTTTTTTAATGATACACAGGATGGAACAGCATTTGAAAATAACAGCTGTCAGTTCTATACCTGGAACAATAAAGGCAACATTATTACGATTGAGAATATGGGGCGTGTAAACAGAAGATTGCCGTTCACGTTAAGTTCTACTACAACTTATACATACGACGATCATCCTAATGCACAGCATAGCATCCCCTCTCTGTGTTACCTGACGGATATTGCTGCAGAGAATATGTCTGCAAATAATATCGTCACTGAAACCATCACGTCTGCTGCCGGCAATAACAGCATCGTGAATCATTATTCCTACGCATACAATGCGGAACGGTATCCGGCAAAGATCATTATCAGGTGTGCCGTGAACAATGAACTGGTGGTGACAGAGCTGGAGTGGGACTAACAAAACCGGCCATTATATTGGACATATTGTGCTGAAAATACGTGACTCCTGCGGAGCCAGTTATGTGATAGATTGATATTGCTTGCCATCAATATGATCATATAACTGACCGCGGGAGTCACGTATTCTTTTTCAACGTTAACTGTTCTCCTTCCCCTTATTGTGGGTAAAGGATCTGTGTAGCCAGTACATCACCAGCAGTGAAGCCGGCCCAGTTCAATACGAATGAATTCATCACTGAGTTGGCATCTACAGTTGGTGTACCGGTGATGAAGATGCCCTGGGTCTGGTTAGTGTGATAGAAACCGATGGTGTGGCCCAGTTCATGAGTGATGGCGAACAGTTTCTGGCTAGCCGGAAGGCTGTTGTAGTTACTGTTGATCTCAACGCTTACACCCGGTCTGCCGTTGGAAGTAGGCAGATAAGCGCGGGCAATCCAGGGGGCAGACTCAAAGCCCATAAAGATCCTCGTGTAAACACCTGTTGCAGAGGTAGTGATGGACATGCCCAGTCTTGTACCGTTAACCGCATTCCAGTTGTTTACAGCGCCCTGAATAGCCGTTCTCCAGGCCGTAGGTACCGCAGGATCAATGTAGAGCCTTACATTAGTGTTGTAGGTGTTGCTTACCAGGTAAGCGCCTCTCCAATGCTCTCCTGTAGGAATACGATCAGGATTCGCAGCGTTGGCAACACGTTTTTCAACTTCTTCTTTTGAAATGATTACATCGCCATCCAGGATGAAGTTGTCTCCCTTCAGGACGATCTTGTCCTTTTTGAATCCCTGTGTTTCCAGGTAGCTCACCAGTTTTTCAGTGTTATCTTCAGATTTGACGTCCGCAGTTACATTGTCTTTACTGCAGGCAAAAAGGAACATTGAAAGGGCAAAAAAAAGAAATTGGATTTGACGCACATAGAGTGACTTGGTTTTCATACAAACGGGTTTTTATTTTGAGGGTAAAAAAAAGAGCTACACAGTGTAGATTGAATTTACAATAAAAAAACAATGCGAAAACAAATTATTACTATCACTGCTAAACGTAATTGTCACTAACGGTATCCCCCAAAAAATAAGACAGGACAAGCCTTTGAGACTTGTCCTGCTGCAAATATGTTGCGGCATCAGCAGCTGTTAATTAGCACCCTGCTGCGCTTTAATGAAAGCATTTAACTTTTTACCGCTACCGGCCACCCACACAATATCGCCTTCTTCCAGATGCATATTTGACTCCGGATTTAAAATCCTTCTTCCCTTCCTTTCCACGCCCAGCACGATTCCGCTGGTGCGTTCCCGTATGCCTATCTCGCGTATAGTCTTGTTCGACAGATGTGAATGTTTGCCAATAAGGAAATGCTTCAAAGCGATCGGATCCGTGTCCAGCGGCTGTGGATCACTATCTCCCGGCACAGGTTCGAGGAAACGGTTGAACTTTTCCAGTTGTTCATCGGTCCCAATTCCCGTGATAACATCACCAGGAAACAGGCGTTCATTTTTATCGGGTGCATAGATCTTCTGTCCACTTCTGTTGATTAACGCAATATTAATCCCGAAGTTTTCCCGTAGTGCTAATTCCAACAAAGTTTTGCCTGCAACCGGCGACAGCGGACGTATTTCAGCTACAGCAAGATGCGCGTCCCATGGGGCGAGCACATACTTGTTGATCCCGCCTACTTTTGCTTCGCGTGCATTGAAATTAGAGAAGAACCGTTCCTCTATCGTGGTATAGAAAGCCTGCACCCTATGCCGCAGCGCAAAGACCAGTGCTACGATAGCCAATGTGACCATCAACGCAATGGAAGGAGAAAAGAACCTGTCCATGAAAAAGCCGATCAGGAACACCGCCAGCACTACTCTGGACAAACGCACCAATAACAAGGGGCCACGGTATTTCTTTTGTTCCCATATATTGGAAGATGCCCGGCTGCTGATTTTTCTGAAAGCCAGTGCCCAAAGGAAAGGCATCAGCAGTACCAGTGTGATCACCGCGCTGGCTACACGCCCCCAGTTATAACCATTGATGCTGATCGTAACCAGCGGCAACAGGTAGTAATACGCCAACAGCGTAATAGAGAGTATGACCACTGAATAGATAGTCATATTTACGACATAAGATCTCAGTAATTGCTTCCAGTCGCTTTCAACAGAAATGGTCTGCGCCGCAGCACTGTACCTGTTTAATGCCGTCTTCCAGCGATGGGGCAATACAGCTGCTATCTTCTCATAAAAAGGCGCAGACAGGCGGATCATGTAAGGCGTTGTAAAGGTCGTGACTGCAGATACAGCAACAGCCACAGGATACAGGAAATCGCTCGTCACTTTCAATGAAAGCCCCAGCTGTGCTATAATAAAAGAGAACTCTCCTATCTGTGCAAGGCTCATCCCCGCCTGTACGGAAGTCTTCAGCGGTTGCCCTGAAAGCAGTGCGCCTGTACAGGTGCTGATTGTTTTACCTGCCAGTGTGACCAATGTAATAATAGCCACCGGACCCGCATATTTTACCAGCATGGCAGGGTCGATCAGCATTCCTACAGAGACGAAGAATACAGCGCCAAACAGCTCTTTTACCGGCTTTACGAGATGTTCTATCTTCTCTGCCTGCGTGGTCTCTGCCAATATAGATCCCATAATGAAAGCGCCCAGCGCTGGTGAGAATCCGGCTTCTGTAGCCAGTACCACCATCAGCAGACAAAGCCCTATAGCGGTTACCAGCAGTGTTTCTTCATTCATCAGCTTCTTTGTTTTCCGCAGTAATGTGGGAATAAAGAAGATGCCTGTCACAAACCAGGCGATGAGAAAGAAGACCAGTTTGATGACAGAGGAAAGCATCTCTCCGCCGGCGAACTGCTGACTGACAGCCAGTGTGGACAGGAGTACCAGGAGTACGATCGCCACGAGATCTTCCACTACAAGAATACCAAATACGAGTCCTGCAAACTGTTGCCCTTTAATGCCCAGTTCCTCAAATGCACGGATAATAATAGTTGTGGAAGATATAGACAATATGCCGCCAAGGAATATGCTATCCATAGAAGACCATCCCATGAGTTGCCCGATGAGATAACCCAGTAGCAACATGAATACTACCTCTACAATAGCGGTAATAGAGGAGGAACCTCCTACTTTGATCAGTTTTTTAAAACTGAATTCGAGTCCCAGGCTGAATAAAAGGAATATGACACCTATTTCAGACCATATCTTGATATTGGCTTCATCAGAAACTGTAGGGAAGAGCGACACATGTTGTCCCACCAGAAGGCCGGCCACAATATATCCCAGCACAAGTGGCTGCTTCAGTTTCTTGAAGATCAGTGTTGTAATAGCCGCAGCAATTAGTATCAAAGCCAGGTCGGTAATCAAAGGTGGTAAATGTATCATCCGGTATTTCCAGTTTGAATGAGTTAATAATAGAAATAACATAACAGCGCCTGCAGATGTTAATCGCAGCGCCCGTTAACAACAGCTATGTCCTGTTAACTCACCAAAAAATATGCTGAGGGTAGATAAGCGACCGGATGATTGCATGCAGATCAGGCAGTAGACGTACTGCCTGTACTTTACAGGAAAATAAATTGATGCCCGCCAGGAAATGTGCCCTGACAGTATCTGCTCCGTCGCGGGTATCTGTTTTAGTGGAAGCGATGACCGATCGCTGTGGAGTAGTGATGATGGTTTCCGGGGAGGAAGGCATTCCATGACGCCTCAGCTCCCTTTCGCATGACAATATCTTCAGGAATGGCCGGGTGGAGGGAGACACCGCGCTGGCTCTATGACATCCAGTTATAGCTGCATTGACACTCAGTCCGCAGCAATACAACATGATCAGCAGGCACAGATAAGAAAGACTCCGCATACGGACAAAGATAATTTTTTTATCCCCGTATTTTGTCGAGCAGGTCACTCAACGTGGCAGCTTCCTCTTCTGTAATCCTGTCTGCCAGGTCTTCATAAAAGGTATCCATCAGTATATCTACGTCTGACAAGAGCTTCAGGCCCTGTGGCGTGATACTGATATCCATTTTCCGCCTGTTGTGCGGACAGAGCCGGCGTTGCACATATTCCAGCTTTTCCAGTTTGTCCAGCAAACGGGTCACATCACTCGCCTTGTCCAGCATGACGTCTTTAATGTCGCCGGCAGACACAGGTTCCGGGTGACGTCCTTTTATGATCCGCAGGGCATTGTAGTGCTGCGGCAACAATCCATGTTCTTTCAGGTTTGCTCCAAGGGCGTCACGTAGCCAGTTACCCGTATACAACAGGTTCACTACGATCTTGTGATAATCGTCCTTGAACTTGCGCTGATTAATAGCTTGTTCGATTCTCATACATCAAAGATAAATAAATATGCGTGTTGCAACATATTTGAGTTAATGTATTCTTTTAACAGCCTGTGGATATTTGAAATATATGCTATACTTATATTTGTGTTGTACCTTATCTGTTTTTCCTGTACTTCCCTGTTCAAATAAATCTTAACAATATGTTTATGAGTATTTTAACCGGTTCCTGGCCCTGGTATATTGCCGGTCCGCTGATCGGACTGATGGTCCCCCTGTTATTGCTGCTGGGCAACCGTCATTTTGGACTTTCTTCCAATCTCCGGCACATCTGTGCAGCCTGCCTCCCCGTTAAGGCTCCTTTCTTTTCCTACGATTGGAAAAAGGAGTCATGGAACCTCCTTTTTGCCGCCGGCATTGTCATCGGCGGCCTGATAGCCAGTACTTTACTGGCCGATAAAGGGCCATCATCTATACATCCACAGCTGGCCGTGGAAATGGCAGGATATGGTGTTACATACGCACAAGCGCCGCTCCCCGCTGAACTGTTTAACTGGCCCGCCCTGTTTACTTTAAAGGGCTTTCTGCTGATGATAGCGGGCGGATTCCTGGTAGGCTTTGGCACCCGTTATGCCGGCGGCTGCACCTCCGGACACGCCATTATGGGCCTTTCCAACCTGCAGTGGCCCTCCCTGGTAGCTACATGCTGCTTTATGGCGGGAGGCTTTATAATGGCCAACCTGGTATTACCTTTCATCCTTCACCTTTAAACGCCCTCTTATGTCATTACCTTCCAATACAGATTTTGAGTTAGAAAGTCCCGACACACCGTCAGGTACCATTAGTACTACAAAAAAAGCACCATGGTGGCGTCAGTTACAATATCTGGCCGCAGGCGCCCTCTTTGGCATCATCCTGATCAAATCTGAGGTGATTTCCTGGTTCAGGATACAGGAGATGTTCCGCCTGCAGTCCTTCCATATGTATGGGGTGATCGGATCAGCGGTGATTACAGGGATTATTTCTGTGGCGATCATTAAAAAGACCGGTGTAAAGACCTTTTATGGAGAGCCTATCACCTTCCGGCCGAAGCCTTTCCACAAAGGGCAGATCTTCGGAGGCTTGTTGTTTGGTTTCGGCTGGGCACTTACAGGCGCTTGCCCGGGCCCTTTATTTGCACAGATAGGCGCCGGTTTTACTGTTTCACTGGCTACCCTGGCCAGCGCCATATTGGGAACGTGGGTATACGGAATGCTGAGGGATAAACTACCGCATTAGGCACTGCATTTTCTTCTTTTATCACCACTTACCTGCACGCCGTCAAACTACTTGTTTGAATAGTGTAAATACGACGCATTGCAATACTGGCAAGCCAAAAGAAGGATCAAACGATTACGGGGATGTTAATTTTTGGTTAACGGAAGGCGATTTCTTGCGTTAACCAGATAAAATATACCCTTTACCAAAATGAAGAAGCAGGGTCAATTGTCTCTGCTATCTTTGGTACAGGTTTTTCATAGGATATGGTTAAAAAATTAAGGGCGGTATTCTTATCGCCCTTGCTCATTATACCCCCTTCATATCTTCTTTCCACTTTATATGTTTATATTTAGCGACTTCTATTCAACGTAAAAGATCATTTGAAGGATGACATATGCACTCATAACCGGGGCCAGTAAAGGAATTGGTCTCTCCATGGCACACGCACTCGCATCGCGGAAATATAACCTGTTGCTGGTAGCCAGATCTGGAGAGGAACTGGATGGCATCGCAAAAGAGCTATCCTCCAGATGGCAGGTAAAAGCCGATTATCTGGCTATTGACCTTTCCTTACCTGAAGCAGCAGCCAACGTATATGAATGGTGTAAAGCGGGTAACTATCCGGTATCAGTACTGATCAACAATGCCGGTTATGCGGTATGGGGCAACTTCATCTCCCGCAGCCTGGAGGAACATCAGCAGATGGTCCGTGTAAATGCAGAAACACCGGTAGCCCTGTGTCATTATATGTTGCCCATCCTCCAGCAACAGCAGCAGTCGTATATACTTAACGTCTCCAGTACAGCTGCCTATCAGGCAGTATCTACATTGGCATTATATGCGGCCAGCAAATCATTTTTATTGCTGTTTTCCCGCGCATTACGGCAGGAACTGAAGTCGTCCAATGTCTCAGTAACCTGTGTTTGTCCGGGGCCTGTAAAGACCAATTTTATCAACAGAGCAAGCATGCAGGCCATACAGAAAACGGCAGATAAATATGGCATGATGCCCGATGCAGTAGCAGATATTGCCATCAAAGGTATGTTCAGGAAGAAATCTGAGATCATTCCCGGGGCATTAAATATCATTTCCGCCTTCCTTACCCGACTGGTTCCCAAGTCATTAGTAGAAAAAATAGCAGCAGACCTGTATAAAACCAAATAGAATAAGCTTTATTTTGTTGTTGTTAATAATTTAGTTATCTTCAATCTACAAAATTAGTAGACTAATAATGATCACTAAATTATTTACGCTTCTGTACTCTCCCTCCTTTTTTCCTATCAGCAAGGAATGTCCTTATTGTTGTTGCTGATCTATTTCTTCTCTCTGGATATTCATGCAGAGAGTATACGTCACTATCGCTTACTTAAAGCAATTAACAGCCTACAATTATTTTAAACTTACTACATTATGTCAGCAGCTTATCATACGTTTACACTCGGCAATACGCTTACAGATGAACAAAAAGCATTTTTCGAAGCACATGGCTATATACACTTTTCCGGATTTCTTTCACCGGAAGAAGTGCAGGAAATTGTAACCGCTTCAGAAGAAGTGCAGGAAAAATGGATTGCCAGCAAAGTGGAAAAAGTGAATGGGGTTCCCGTTAAATATGGGAAAGACCTTGACGGCCGCCCCATTGTACAGCGTTTCGCATTTTTAAACCAACATACAAAGGTGCTTTCCGAGCTTCTGAAAGACAACAGACTGCAGGCTTTACTGCAGCTTATCGGGCCCGGCGCCCGCATCGGGGCAAATGAGAAAGATGGTATGGTGTTGAACCATTACGTGAATGGTCCCGAAAGTACTTTCACTCAAATGGGATGGCACACAGATGGCCTACGCGATATTTTCCTGGGCGGTAAACTGAATCCGATGTTAAATGTGGGCATCCACCTCAGCACATTACGTCCTGAAAACGGAGGCCTTCGTATCATACCGGGCACGCATAAACAAGGTATTCTAAGTATGCTGTTCCGCAAGAAATATTTTATCGGTCATAAACCCGATAAAAATGAGCTGGCCATCATGCCAAAGGCGGGCGACCTGACAGTACATGACGGACGTTTATGGCACCGTGTTGCAAAGTCCAGTGTTGTTGGTGAGGAAAGCCGCAGAAGAGTTATTTATGTCCCGATCATTGCCGGCAAGTATGAGCCTAAACATGAGAATAGTCCTACTTTACTCTATCAGCGCCTTGCAGGTGTTATTCTGAAATAATTCCTGAATATATCATTACAAAATGGCGGATCTGCTGGTCCGTCATTTTTTTTGTCATTAATAAGCTGTCTTACTTTGCTGCTTTTCCTCAAATCGCTTCCTGTTCTCCAATATTTTATCCATATGGGTGTGCCCCCAGGCAGCAAGTTGCTGGATATGTGGTACAAGGCTCTTTCCCAGCTCAGAAAGCTCGTATTCCACTCTTGGCGGTATCTCCGGATAGAACTGCCGTATAATCAGTCCGTCCGACTCGAGCGAACGCAATGTAACCGTCAGCATCTTCTGGGAAATATCCCCTATCGTCTGCGCGATCTCGCTGAAACGAAGCTTTCCCTCGTGCGACAACAATTCTATGATCAGAATAGACCACTTGTCTCCGAACCGGTCCAATACCTGCCGGATAGGACAAGTGCCGCCAATCCAGATCTTTTCGCCACTTTTTCTACGCATAACATATTGATTTCTACGATTGTTACTAAAAAGTAAGTAAGTTGCTGCGGTGAAACGTTCTTGTTTTACAATTACACTCCCCATACCTTTGGCTTTCTAAAAGAAAGTAACTCTCTGCTAGGAGTAAAATTATCACAAATATTTAAGATTATGATAAAACGCAAATAATGTGAAACATTAACCTAGTTTAAGATTTTCTTTAACGATATATGTTGAAACATCTATTATCCAAAAAAAGATATACTTTTGAATTCTAAACAAGAGCAAACATGAAAAAAATCACAATCATCGCCTCTTTATTGGCCCTTTCAGCAACTACTTTTGCACAAACAACATGGTCTGTAGACAAATCTCACTCTAGAGTGGGTTACAGCGTTACCCACATGAGCATCTCCGAGCAGGAAGGTAACTTCAAAGATTACGATGTAAAGATCACCACCACTAAAGACGATTTCTCTGACGCATCTTTTGATGTAACTATCCAGGTAGCGAGCATCAACACTGAAAACGAAATGCGCGACAAACACCTGAAGAGCGCTGACTTCTTCGATGCTGAGAAATTCTCTACCATCACTTTCAAGAGCACTTCTTTCAAGAAAGTAAGCGGTAAACAATACAAACTGACTGGTGATCTGACCCTGCACGGCGTAACTAAACCAGTTACTTTAAACGCGGTTTACAACGGTACTGTTGAGAATCCAATGAGCAAAAAACCAGTTGCTGGTTTCACTATCACCGGTGCTATCAAACGCGCTGACTTCGGTTTCGCTACCGCTATGCCAGCTGCTGTACTGGGTGAAACTATCAACCTGAGAGCAAGTGGTGAATTCACTAAATAATAAAGAAGGCAATGAAAAGATTAATCATATTTTCATCAACACTGCTGCTCTCAGCAGCAGTGTTTGCCTACGCCATTGTAGCGCAGGCATGGAACATCGGTCCTAAATACAATGTAAGCTTCTCCAGCAATGCAGTAAGCGGTATCTTCAAAACCTTTAAAGGTACCATTGCATTCGACGAGCAGAATCTGGCGGCTTCCAATTTCAACGTTACCATAGATGTAGCATCTATCAATACCGGTAACGCCCTGCAGAACAAACACGCTAAAAGCGACGAATGGTTTGATGCTGCCAAATACCCTGAGATCAAATACACTTCCAAAAAGATCGTGAAAGCAGGCGCTGGCTACCAGGTAACCGGTGATCTTGAAATCCACGGCGTTAAAAAGGAATTCACTATTCCTTTCACCTTTAAGAAAGCTGGCAACAACGCTACTTTTACCGGCACATTCAAAGTGAACCGTAACGATTTCCGTATTGGAAAACCAGGCGGCGACGTGGCTGATGTGATCGATGTTACAGTAGCTGTTCCTGTTGTTAAAGCCTAATTTTCAAATTGCATTTATGGGTAAAAAAATATTGCTGCTTGCAACGCTCGCAGTATTGGTAGGTGTTCTTTCAGGTATAGCTGGTGTCGTTTACCAGAAAGTGTATATTGAAACAGTGGGTGAAGGATTTATAGACATCGCCAGCATAAAGAATATCATGATGGGCTGTATCCTGGGCACATTGGTTGCCGCTGTTGGTTACTTCCTGATCAGCCTTGTCCTGAAAGGCAAAACAGACATGGTGTTTAACCTGCTGTTTGTGATCCTTTCCTTTGCAAGCATCCTCGGACCAATAGGTTTCAGACTACCACTGGAGCAGGAATCACCTGAATTATTCCCTGGACTGACAGTGCCCATGCACTTCTTTCCGGCGCTCGGATGGTTTGCATTAAGACCATTCTTCGGTAAATCAATCTAAAGTTCACAGATATGATATAAAGAAAACGCCCCTGTCGGAGCGTTTTTTTTATACCTGTGAATTGGCTTTGTTATACAAATGAACTGAATCCTGTAATGGCACGCCCCACAATCAAAGTATTGATCTCCTTTGTGCCTTCGTAAGAATAGATTGCCTCTGCATCCGCTACGAAGCGGGCTACATTATACTCCAGCAATATCCCGTTACCGCCCATTACTTCCCTGGCGCCTCTTACCACGTCGCGTGTCCTTAGAGAACAGAATACCTTTGCAATAGATGCATGCTCATCTGCCAGCAGTCCCTGGTCCTGCAGTTCAGACAAACGGTACACCATGGTCTGCATAGCCGTCAGGTTAGACAACATTTCCACCAGGTGGTTCTGTATAAGCTGGAACGAAGCGATCGGCTTCCCGAACTGCTTCCTTTTCAGCGTATATGCGAGCGCATTCTCATATGCGCCACGGGCGCATCCTACAGCCAGCCAGGCCACACCGGCGCGGGTCATGCGTAATACTTTAGCAGTATCCTTAAAGGAATTGGCATGTTCAAGACGGTCCTTTTCTTCCACTACACAATCTTTCAAAGTGATCAGCCCATTCTGCACAATACGCAGGGCCATTTTGCCGTGCATCTTCTCTGCAGTGAAACCCGGAGTGCCTTTCCGCAGCAGGAAGCCCTTCACCTGGTTATCATCCACATCCCTTGCCCAGATCACCACCACATCGGCAAAGGTGGCATTACCGATCCATTTCTTCTGGCCATTCAATACCCAGGTGTCCCCTACCCGCTTTACAGTGGTCGTAAGCCCACCGGCAGCACCGGAACCCACTTCGGGTTCGGTAAGGCCGAAAGCGCCGATCTTTTTCATCTGCTGCATATCAGGCAGCCACTCCTTCTTCTGGGCTTCTGATCCCAGCAGGTAGATAGAGCCCATGGCCAAACCGCTCTGCACACCGAAAAAAGTGGCCATAGAGCAGTCCACCCTGGCTATCTCCATGGTAACAATACCTTCCATCAGGAAAGAACTGTTAAGTCCTCCATAGCCTTCATACGTAGCGCCACAAATATTCAGAGCCGCCATTTTGGGAAGTAGCTCGAACGGGAATTCCGCTTTCATCCAGTATTCATTGACTACCGGCTGGATCTCCTGTTCCATAAACTCCCTTACCCGCAACTGAAGTGCCTTGTCCTCCGGGGATAACAGGCTGCTGAGGTCATAAAAATCCCCGTTTACGGGCGGCAATTCCTTTTTTTGCCCTCCGCCACTGCTTTGCAGCATTCTCATTAGACCGGACAACTGCTGATCATTCATCTTACCAACGGTTGCCATTACCTTGGGCAGATCTATCTTCTCTGATAAACGCCCTAATTGTTCAAAATCAATGCTCTTCAGCAAGTGGAAGGCCTGTCTGATGGTGGATAATTTAACTGCCATGAGGTAGATTTAGTACATTAAATTACCCAAAACTGTCAAATGTTTATTCCACCTGGAATATTAATTTGGAGGAATCGGTCGACAAACGGATCTGGGATATTTCATGTTCCACCTTTTCCGTTACCTGCTTGCGGGCAAACAAATTGTAGGGGAAACGTAACCAGATCTTAAACTTAATGGCAGGTTCTTCATTGTCAAGCCTGTAACCAAATCTTATTTCTCTGACCTTTTTTCGTCCCAGGGCATTAGTCAGATGACGGATCACATCCGTCGGATTTTCCAAAGTTGTGTATTCTTGCATGATGGCTTAGGTTAAACCTCCTAAAAGGTACTTTCAATAAAAAAATGACATTAACACCAATTCATAAGGGTTTCGGGGAACAGGACCTCGGTCTCTACTATAAATTTTTAGTTTTAAACAGGTATCTTTGGAAGAACACCTTCCATTATGTAAACGCGAATGAAACTATACCTATTCTCTCCCATCGAAAAAAAATACCGGGAGGAATTCGATCATCATACAATGCTGCAAAACATAAAAGTTGCAGCTTTAATTGCACTTACCGTTGCCATCACTGCAACGACAGTACGTGTCATTTCCTGGTTTGTCCCCTACCAGGTAATGGTTTCATCCGATCAGTTTAACGAATACCGGATCATTAACAACTATACGATCACCACTTCCACTCTTTTCGCAGGCCTGCTTTTTTTCCTCTGGAAGAAGTCCGCTCCAAAGCAGCAAATTCGATACCATTTTATCAGCATCCTGTACTCATTATCGTTTATCGGCGCTTGTATGGCCCTCACCTTTATAGCGCAGCATAACCCCAAAAACACAATGACAATGTTATTGTTAGGACTGATCAGTGTCGGCGTATTACTGGTATATTCACTCCGCAACCTCCTGCTGATAGCCGGTTCCACCATTGTTACCTTTATGTTATTCTTCCACGTCTTCCAGGTATCGGCAGATGCACGGGCACTCAATTATGTGGTATTCTGGCTGATCATTACCTGCTTCCTGTTTATTTCCCGCCTCATATACTCATATCATGCCAATTATTTTATCAAGCTCAAAACTATTGAGGACAAGAACAGGGAAATTGAGAAGGCGAACCAGCTGAAGAATAAGATACTGGCTATCGTAGCACACGACCTGCGGAACCCCATTTCGGGTATACGATCGGTGACACACCTCATGCAGGAATATCCCTATACGAAAGAACAGGAAGAAAAGTATCTCTGCTGGATCACAGATGCCTGTAAAACGGCCGACCAGATTATCGAGGAACTGCTCATGGCAGCCAGGCAACGGGAGCTTGACCTTCTGCAGACAGATTATGTATCACTCAATGACTGGCTGAAACATGTGCGGGACAACTGGCTACAGAAATCGAACTTCAATAGGGAGATCGGGCTGGAATTGCCGCCACAGGAACTGAAAGCGCGTATCCATACGGGGAAGATGCAACGGGTGGTTGATAATCTGCTGCACAATGCAGCGAAGTTTACGCCGGCGGAAGGTAATATTACCTTAGGTATGCAGCAACACAGGGGAGGCGTACGTATATCCATTACAGATACAGGTATTGGCATACCTGAAGCCTTGCTACCCACACTGTTCGACCAGTTTACTGCTTCCAGCCGCCAGGGATTGAACAATGAACCGTCCAATGGTCTGGGGCTACATATCTGTAAACAACTGGTACAGGAACACGGCGGCAACATCTATGTTAGCACGAAAGAGAACCAGGGAACCATTTTCAATATAGATCTTCCCTTTACACTACTATAAGCGATGGCCGTTATTTCCCATCCCCAAACAGCTGTAATGCTTCTTTATCTTCGTACTGCACAATAAGGGCCTTTAAGCGCTTTTTCAGATCGGCAATGTTGCGTGCCTGAGATTTCTCTCCGTATATATTATGTACTTCCTGCGGATCTTTTTGCAAATCATATAACTCCCAGTAATCCGCCGGGCCATAAAAACGCACCAGCTTATAACGTTGCGTGCGGATGCCGAAATGCGGCGACACACGGTGAGGGTCCGGATATTCGTAATAGTGATAATACACCTCTTTCCGCCAGTTCGACGTATCTCCTTTACCGTTTACCAGTGGCATAAACGAAGTACCCTGCATATCTGCAGGCGCTTTTACTCCGGCGATATCCAGTAAGGTGGGCGCCCAGTCAATATTCAGCATAAAACCATTGGTAACTGAACCAGCAGTGATGACACCCGGATAGCGCATCACGAAAGGTGTGTGGAGGGATTCTTCGTAGATAAAACGTTTGTCAAACCAGCCATGCTCTCCCATGTAAAATCCCTGATCCGAGCCATAGATCACGACTGTATTCTCCGCAAGACCGGTGCTGTCCAGGTATCTTAACAAACGACCGATATTCCTGTCGAGAGAACGGGCTGTAGCCAGGTAATCTCTCATATAACGCTGGTATTTCCAGGCAGTCAGTGCCTCGCCTGTGAGCTGCAGAGAATCAAATTCACGGCTTACTTTATTCTCATAATAGTCATGGAACAACGCATACTGCTCGGGCGTAAAACGGCTGTATTCACCATAAGCGTCCTTACTATAGTTAAGGTGTACCTTCAGATCTTCCTTCAGCCGCATTGTTTTCGCAATGGTCATGTCCTGCTGTTCCGCAGCCTGCCTGCCCTTGTATTTATCGCCAAATGTAACGGGCAGGGGGAAACGGATACTATCGTAAGCCCCCAGATCAGCAATATCCGGCAGCCATTCCCTGTGGGTAGCCTTCTCTCCTACGATCAGCATAAAAGGACGGGCAGTATCCCGGCGGTTCAGCCAGGATACTGAGAGGTCCGTAATAATATTGGTGACATAACCGTTCATCCGCACCGTATCGTTAGGTGTGGCGATGAAATCCGGATTATAGTATTTGCCTTGTCCCGGCAGGATATTGAAATAGTCAAAACCTCTGGGCAATGTACCTAGATGCATCTTGCCTATCCAGGCCGTCTGGTAACCATTTTGCTGCAAAATACCGGGGAAGGTCCGCTGGGTGTTGTCAAACTGCTTTTCATTCAGCGGGTATCCGTTCTTATGACTGTATTTACCCGTCAGTAAGGTAGCTCTGCTGGGGCCACAAATGGAGTTTGTGACCATAGCGTGGTTGAACAAAATCCCTTCGCGGGCAATCCTGTCAATGTTCGGCGTTTGCACATACCTGTTACCATAAGCACTGATGGCCTGGGAAGTGTGATCATCCGAAAGAATGAAGATGATGTTTGGTCGTTTCGACTGTCCGCTCAGTTTAGCGGGCGCAAGAAGTACAATTAGTGCGACAAATACAGATCTGATACTGGCAGTTTTCCACATAGACATAAAGATACTTATTTAGCAATAGTATCCCAATGCCTGAAACATGCTCATGGATACGATGTGGCGCCTTTTCCACGATCTTCCACATGTACGACCTGGAGTATACGTGTGGCAATTGCATTCACTAACTGGGGATCCGCTGCATAGTCTGCATTAGGCTGCAGGTCGCCATTGCCCTGTAACAGATAGTCGATAGAGTGATCCTCATCGAGTACAGCTTTATAGTGCTCTATTCCCCTTGATTCGTGAGGTTGAACAACAACTACATAGTTGTCTCCTTTCAAATCAAAATCTAATGTAAAATCTTTCATACGGCATTTTGTTTAGGAAGAACAGTTGTATGTAATCTAAATATAACAAAATTAAGGCCATGTGGTTGCAAAAAGATTTCATTGCCCCTTAGTCTTCTTTTGCCCCTTTTTCGCCTGTAAACCAGTGCTCTTTCTGCTTAAAAAGTACATTAAAGGTAGTAAGTGATCCGTATATCCTGGTAATATATTGCTGCAGATTTATTTTGTCTTCATCGCTTAATTGCTTGTGACTGTTTATCTGCTGTTCCAACACCCGAAGACGGTCGCGTACCATCACTATTTTATGAAAAAACGCTTCAATAGGTATCTCCTTGGGCTTCAATGAAGGATCTTTTGGTTGCAGCGTCATTACGCCACCTTCCCATCTTTCGCCCATCGGAACGACCTCTGTCAGACCTCCCCAAAGCCTTAATATTTTTAGCAGGGATGTCTCAACAGAGGATACTGTTTCCAGCTCAATACTCTGATTTTCTATGTGCAGTATCTCAAAAAGAGGGTCTGTTTTGTCCACCTCAATAATGCCCTGGTCCATAAAGGTCACTACATACTGCGCATACTTTACGCCGATGATCACTCCGGGGCCATAACGTGCATGCTGTACCCTTGATCCTTTACCGGCAGTTAATTCATCCATTAATATGAAATTTACCTGACAATATAATACAAGTTATTGAAAAAGTGCATCTTGTAACACATCATTCCATATTCACAATAGCTTTTATAACGCCATTGGCCGGATTCAGCCAGCTTTCAAATTCATCTTTTACCTCCCCGAAACGAACCCGGTGGGTAATGTAAGTGGTAGGATCAACTTCCCCGCTCTTCATGCAACGGATCACATGCTCAAAGTCCTCCCTTGTAGCGTTCCGGCTGCTCATGAGGGTGGCTTCCCTTTTATGGAACTCCGGGTGACTGACAGCGATCTCTCCTTTCTGCAGACCGACCAGCACATAACGGGCGCCATGCGCCATGTAAGCAAAGCCATTATTTATAGCCTGCTGGCTGCCTGTAGCGTCTATTACCACCGTCGGCATATCGTCTCCTGTGATCTGCCTTAAAGCGGCCATAACATCCTCCGTTTTCGCATTGACAGTATGGGCCACTTTCAGCTTCTCTTTACAGAAATCGAGACGGGACTGATTAATATCCATAGCAATCACCTGCGCTCCGGCAATCCGTGCAAATTCCATAATGCCCAGTCCTATAGGACCCGCCCCTATTACCAGCACAAATTCACCAGGCGTAACACCTGCACGGCGCACGCCATGAGCACCAATTGCCAATGGCTCCACGAGAGCCAGCGCATCCATGCTCAAACCTTCTCCATGCACCAGCGACGCCGACGGCACCAGGAGATATTCCACCATACCACCATCTACATGTACACCGCATACTTTGATGTTTGTACAGCAATTGGGCTTTCCGTTACGGCAGGCCACGCAGGTGCCGCAATTAAAATAGGGAATAAAAGTAACCGGCTCACCGGCAGTAAAACCGGGCGCATTATCAAACGAAACCAGTTCGCCTGCCAGCTCATGGCCCAGGATGCGGGGATAGGAAAAATAAGGCTGTGTTCCTTCAAAAGCATGCAGATCGGTACCACAGATGCCTATCCTTTTGATCCTGATGATAGCATGATCCGCCGTCAATACAGGCATGTCCGTTTCTCCATATTCAAACTTACCGGGCGTGGTACAGGTGAGTATTTTCATAAAGTGTTTATATTGTATCGGGCTAAAATAATAAAAAAATAACCGCCCGGTATAAAAACCGGACGGCCATATTGCAAAAACCGATCTGCGTAAATTATTCTTTTGGTACTTTCAGGCTGGCAGAATCTTTCTCTGCCTTCTTTTTCTTACGTTCGGCCTCTTTCTTTTGCTCTTCCGCCTCTTTTTTAGCAGCTTTTTCTCTTTTTTTATAATACCCTCTCAACAGGAAATTATGTTTCAAGGCCTCCATATTCTCACTAAAACCATCCGAACCTTTCCGGATAGACTTTACTGTTTTCTTTGCTTCCGTCACTGTTCCTTCCAGGCTCGTCGCAAGACTGTCGCTGTACAACAATCTGCCGATACTACCCTTACCCTGATTGATCTGCGTGGCAATACCTGCCAGCTGCTCCGTGATCACTTCAGCATTTTCCGCCACACCGGAAAGCCTGTCCAGCACCCTGTCATAATCCATGGGATCAACAGCCTGAATCACGTCTCCATCCTCAACCGGAGTAGCATTCTGTGTACCAGAGCTGATAGTGATCAGTTTATCTCCCATCAGACCATCGGAACTGATACCTGCCACCGCTCCCTTTTTAATGAAGGGCTTCACCTTTTGCTTGATACGCAGGGCAACGCGGGCCGTTGTATCGGATAATATATCAATGCTTTCCACGGTGCCCACATCTATACCAACGAAACGGACATTATTGCCCACCTGCAGGCCTCCGACATTCTGAAAGGTTCCGTAAAGCACAAAGGTTCTCTGGAACATGCTCTTATTCCTTCCGATCAGGAATATACCTACTAATAATAACCCCAGCATAACCGCAGCAAAGATGCCGACCTTGACCTTCTGTTGTGTTTTTTGCTGCATACTTTACTATTTAAAAAAGTTATTAATGAGTTCATCTTGCGATTTAGTCAGTTCGTCGTACGTACCTGTCGCAATAAATTCGCCATCATTCATCACGGCAATACGGTCGGCCACTATACGGGCACAGGCCATATCATGTGTGATTATTATAGATGATGTTTCATATTTTTCCTGCAGCTTCACGATCAGTTCACTGATCTCCCGCGAAGTGATAGGATCAAGTCCGGTAGTAGGCTCGTCATACAGTATGATTTCCGGCCGGAGTATCAGTGTACGCGCCAGTCCTACCCTTTTACGCATACCTCCCGAAAGATCACCGGGATATTGATCGATCGCTTCTTCCAGGCCAACACTTTCAAGCACGTCCTTTACCCGTTTTTCCATCTCCGCTTCATCTTTCATTTTCAGCACACGGGTAAGGGGAAACAAGAGATTCTCCCGCACGGTCATTGAGTCGTATAAAGCGCCGCTCTGGAAGAGGAATCCCAGCTTGCTGCGCAGCTCCTTCAGCTCTTCATCCGGAAGCTCTTTCACTTCTTTGCCCAGCACCTTTAAACTACCGCCGTCAGGCTCCAGTAGTCCGGCTACACATTGAATGGTCACGGATTTACCCTGACCTGAACGTCCCAGTACCACTACGTTCTCTCCCTTATGAAGCTCCAGGTTAATATCCTTTAATACTTCATTGTCGCCGAACGATTTTTTCAGATGTTCGATACGTATCACAACATCATCTTCCGCGGCAGTCTGCGTTGCATTTTCCTGTACGACTGTATCATTCATACTTGTCGGGTTAAACATTTTAATAATAGATCAGGTTCGTGATCTGCACCGCAATGGCATCTATGAATATGATCCATATTGAAGCACTGACCACAGCGGAGTTGGCGGCACGGCCTACGCTCTCCGTTCCGCGGGATGCGTGATAACCTTTATAGCAGCCCACAAAACCAATCGCATATCCAAAGAAAAATGTCTTTATCACAGCAGGTATCAGGTCACTGAATTCCAGTGCATTGAACGACTTCCGGAAGAACAGCGCAGCACTGACGTTCTCCTGCAAATTCACACCTACCCATCCGCCCACCAGCGCCAATCCGTCAGCCATGATTGTTAGCAAAGGCACCATGATAGTACAGGCAAGGACGCGTGTCACTACCAGGTATTGTACCGGGTTGGCGCTGGATACTTCCATGGCGGCTATCTGTTCTGTCACTTTCATACTTCCCAGTTCTGCGCCTATGCTGGAAGCAATTTTTCCTGTACAGATAAGCGCAATGATAACAGGACCTATCTCACGGACAATGGAAATAGCGACCATGCCAGGCACATAACTCTCGGCACCAAAATCTTTCAGTGTAGGCTGTGTCTGCAGCGTCAGTACGAAACCGATAATAAAACCATTGATAGCCACAAGGCCGATAGAGCGGTATCCCACAATAAAACACTGGCGGAAGAATTCTCCCCATTCAAATCCATCGCGGAAAATATTACGGGCAAACTGACCGGTGAAAACCACCTGGTCTCCAAGCATTTCCATGTATTTATTAAAAGCTGATGTAAGCGCACTGGCCATATTAGTAAGCATTAGGTCAATTGATACGGGTCATTGGAAATGATCATCCCTGCTAATAAGAAAGATGGAATTTTCATGCCATGGCGGGAAATGATGATTTTCAGGCAGAAACAGCAGTAAAAACTTACTTCATTGGGTAATATTTTACCCAACCTGTACAAAGAAGGATAGCATTTCCAGATACTATTCATTATTTTTGAAAAGAATATGTACAATTCTATGGTTCATTTACAAAGATGCCACCTGTATCTGCTGTTGTTGCTGTTTGCCCTTGCCTGTGGAGAAAAGAAGGACACGGGTTTTACAATAGAAAAGATCCCTGATCCCATGCAACATGAGGCTTATGTAAGTAACCCCGATCATCTTATCACACAGGAGACAGAAGCCGCGCTCAATGAACAGATGCGGCAGCTCGACCAGTCCGGCGTTGCCCAGGTGGCAATTATACTGCTGAACACCATTGGCGATAAGGTCCCCAAAGATGTAGCACACGATGTTTTCAGACTGTGGAAACCCGGCCAGCAGGGAAAAGATAATGGTCTGGTGATATTACTGGTGAATGATCAGCACAGGGTAGAATTTGAAACCGGTTACGGGCTGGAAGGCGACCTGCCCGATGTGATCTGCTTCCGCATACAACAATCCGAAATGCTGCCCTCATTTAAGCAAAACAATATCGATGAAGGTATGCTGAAAGGGATGACAGCAGTTGTAAATGTGCTGCAGCCGCAGACGGATACCAGTGTAGCTGCTGTGGCAGATGCTCCTGCCGCTGCTGATGATACCAGCAATGCAGCAGTAATGAAAGTGGGCGATGTAGGAACTACTGCAGCAGAACCCTATTCCCAATCGGAGGTTACCACCGTTGAGCAGGACACCTACGAGAGACCGGGCCCCGGTTCAGCGATCCTATATGTAGTCTATGCGTTATTTGCTACCATTTTCATAATAAAACCCGGTATCGTAAGAAAGAATAAAGATCTCCCACAGCTATTCAAAGCAAATATGTGGCACAAGGTCTGGGTCTATGCATTGCCACTTGTGCTGCTGATATTGATGACTATTTCCGGAGTTTATCACTGGTGGACGTTAGCCTTGATGATGTATTTCAATTTGCTCGCCTACCTGAGTTACCGTGCTTTCACCATCAACAAAACGGCAGGCGTTTTACTGGCAGGCGTCGACCGCCATGTGCAATATGAAACATTGAACCTTGCACATGCCAATAGCTGGATATCTTCCATCCTCTTTCCCCTGCCCCTGCTGGCGTATTCAAGATGGCATATCACGCGGATGAACAAGCTGCGTTACGATCCCTATGATTGCGAAACATGCCATCAACCAATGCAGCTACTGAAAAAAGGAAAAAAACTGGAGATGTTGGAGCCCGTACAGATAGCGGAAGACAAAGTTGGTTCTGTCATTTACGATGCCTGGCACTGCAAAAATTGTAATGAAAAAAAGATACTGGGTTACAGGAATTTACGCACCGATGCAAAAAACTGCCCCTCCTGCCAGGCCCTTACCTATATTGCAGGTCGCAGCAGAGTAGTGAGGCCTGCTACCACCAGCCGGGAGGGAGAAGGCATTCAGCATTACCTCTGTAAACACTGTCACTATACCCATTCGGAAACGTATGTTATTGCTAAGTTATCTTCCAGCAGTTCTTCCGGTTCCTCCTCGGGCTCATCCGGATCCTCATCTTCGTCTGGTGGCTGGGGCGGCGGCAGTTCAGGAGGTGGCGGCGCGGGCAGTAGCTGGTAAAAAATCCGATCCCTGATCATGATCATTGTTTATTGTCCGGAATAGGGATATTTTTGCACCTATGAATTCTGAAAAACAACTGAGGAAAGGACCTAACTGGTGGCGTCAATTTGACTTTTTGGGGATGCACCTGCTGCCGATTCTGGCAATTTTCACGCACGTGACAGCATTTGACTGGATTTTATGTGCTGCATTGTATGTAGTTCGCATGTTCTTCGTAACAGGCGGATATCATCGGTATTTTTCCCATCGAACGTTCAAGACCTCCCGCGTGTTCCAGTTCATCCTGGCCGGCGGTGCACAGAGCAGTTTACAGAAAGGCGTGTTATGGTGGGGAGCTAATCACCGTATCCACCACAAACACAGCGACACTCCTGAGGATCCGCACTCTGCCAACATATATGGTTTCTGGTACGCGCACATGGGCTGGATCATGGGACCTGAATATAAACCAACCCGTTACGACCTGGTAAAGGACTTCAAACAACCAGAACTGTTCTGGCTGAATAAATATCACTTCGTACCAGGCCTGGTACTAGCTGTAGCGGTATACTTTGTAGGGAACAAAGTGAACGGTGCAGGCTGGTTCGACTGGAGCGCCGGTCTCTCTACCCTGCTGATCGGTTTCTTCCTGAGCACCATCTTCCTGTATCATGGTACCTTCACCATTAACTCCCTGATGCATAAATGGGGCAAACCCAGGTATAACACAGGCGATTTCTCTAAAAACAGCCTGATCCTGGCGCTCGTTACCCTGGGTGAGGGATGGCATAACAACCACCACTACTACCAAAGCGCTACCCGTCAGGGCTTCTTCTGGTGGGAGATCGATATTACCTACTACATTCTTCGTACACTGTCTCTTTTTGGCATTGTATGGGATATCAGGGGTGTTCCTGAAAAAGTAAAGACCAGCAATCTGCTTACTGAAGAAGCTAAAGCAGAGGTAAAAGAAGCGAACAGGAGGCTGGTAGATGCCAACAGATAAAATCATTCATCTTCTTTAAATATTTTGAGGCCCGGTGTGTAATGCGCTGGGCCTCAGTCGTTTTATAGGCTCGTCTTTTATTATTTACGCCAAGTAGCTCCGGTTCCCCTGTTGGGACGATAGTGGCAATTCTGGAATCCTGCCATTGTGGTATTCTTATAAGGTTGTCTCTTATTATTCACGCTAAGTAGCTGCGGTTCCCCTGTCGGGACGATAGTGGCAATTCTGGAATCCTGCTATTGTGGTATTCTTATAAGGTTGTCTCTTATTATTCACGCTAAGTAGCTCCGGTTCCAGTATGGGATGTCGGTCGGCGCCTCTCTGGCAGCGGAGTACTATTTAGCTTTGTCAATCGGGTGGGCGATGGAATATCGATTTAACTGCATCCGTCGTACCCCAGAGAGCCGAAGGCCCGACATTCCCATCTGAAACCGGGTGCTACTTTCGCTCTCCCTATGATAGTGTAGTGGGTTCTGCTTATTAGGACGATGATGGCTGTTCTGTGGATGTAATTGCTGTCATCGCGTTATTCTTGCAAGGTTGTCTCGTATTATTCACGCTAAGTAGCTCCGGTTCCAGTATGGGATGTCGGTCGGCGCCTCTCTGGCAGCGGAGGACTATTTAGCTTTGTCAATCGGATGGGCGATGGAATATCGATTTAACTGCATCGGTCGTACCCCCAGAGAGCCGAAGGCCCGACATTCCCATCTGAAACCGGGTGCTACTTTCGCTCTCCCTACGATGATATAGGGAGTCCGGCTTTCAGGACGATGATACGTGTTCTGTGATAAAACGCATTGACAGTCTTCGGTATTCAGTATTCAGTTTTCAGTTTTCAATAATTGTTATCAATACATTGCGGCTCGATATTGCGGCCCTCAATCTATAAGCGGAAGTCACTAAGCATAGCGGCTTCAGGTGGGAATCACTGGCCTATGTTGTTTGAAGCAGCCCACACGATTGACAGGGGTTTAATACATATCCAGTGCTCCACACGATTCCAAATGCCTAATAGCACGCAGCTTCAAAGAACACAGCCAGTGATCCCAGCCTGAAGACCGCGGTATAGCCCATCAATATGATATGCAGCATCCCAAAATATGAGCGGAAGTCAATAAGCATAGCAGTGGGAATCACTGGGCCTATGTTGTTTGAAGCCGTTCACACGATTTGACAGGGGTTTAATACATATCCAATGGCCCACACGATTCCAAATGCCTAATAGCACGCAGCTTCAAAGAACACAGCCAGTGCCCCCAGCCTGAACACCGCAGTATCCCACTCCGGGACCAATAGGTATACGATTCGCTACGACTATAGTACCGATGTCTATCTCCAGGCGCTATAGTCCTGCGTTACGCCTGCTATTGTATAGCCCTGGCTATACAATAGTGGCTGTAACGCTATAGTACAGAGCCTATAAGCTATAACTTCCACCGGATTGGTACTATAGTGTAAGCGAATTGATACCGCAACACCCCTGTTTTTTACAAGCAAATCTTTGATTTAAACATCAGACGTTTCATCCAGACATCATACCTTTGTGAAACATCAGACGTTTAATCATGGCAAAAGCAATCAAACTGGCCGATCAGGTCATATATAGCCTGCAAAAAGACATCTCCCTGGGGAAATACAAACCCGGTGAGCTGATCCCACCGGAACCGGTCCTCATGGAGCAGTTCGGCGTAGGCAGATCTACCATCCGGGAAGCAATAAAGACGCTTTCCAACGCGGGAATATTGAAAGTACAACAAGGCGCAGGGACCTTCGTCTGCGACCCCAAAACGATGGCAGAACCGCTGGACCAGCGACTCAGACGCGCCGCTATACAGGAAGTGAATCACGTCCGCCAGCTGCTGGAAGTGGAAATAGTACAGCTGGCCGTACAGCACCGGCAACAGGAAGACCTCGACACGATGCAGGCCCTGCTGGACGAAAGATGGCAAGCTATTACTGCGGATGATTATAGCGCCTGTGCAGACGCCGATATACGCTTTCACAGAGCCGTTGCCACGGCCTCCCATAACAGTGTGCTGGCAGACCTCTACCAGACCTTCACGAACGTGATCATGGATGGCTTCCGGCAAAGGGAGAAACCGCATGTCTCACAGTTCCAGCGAACGCACGACCTGCACGTACAGCTTGCCGCTGCTATCGCTCAACAACAAGCCGGTAAAGCTATTCAAACCGTAAAGGCCATCCTTGAAAATAATTTCTAAATATAATTGTCATGTCTGTTCTTGTATTCACATTAATTCTCCTGGTCGGCGCCTTTACCGCCGGTATGCTGGGATCTCTCACAGGTCTGGGAGGGGGCGTAGTGATCATTCCCCTGCTGACACTCATCTTTCATGTCGACATCCGTTATGCAGTAGGCGCCTCGCTGGTTGCCTCGATCGCCAACTCATCCGGGGCGGCCGCCGCCTATATTAAGGAAGGCATTACTAATGTCCGCATTGGAATGTTCCTCGAAATAGCCACTACCACCGGCGCTATTGTAGGTGCTATACTGGCAGTATACACGCCCACACACCTGGTGGCAATCCTCTTTGGTTTTGTGCTGTTATTCTCCGCTGCTATGACCTTGAGAAAGAAAAACGAACATGGTAATGGTGGCAGTGGCAGCAAATTGGCCAGCATCATGCGGCTCAACAGCTCGTACCCCGTGAATGGTCAGGAAGTTCCGTATAAAGTAAGGGGTGTTGCTGGCGGCTACGCCCTGATGACAGTGGCTGGCATCGTATCGGGACTGCTGGGTATCGGCTCCGGCGCACTCAAGGTACTGGCAATGGATGGCGTTATGCGCATCCCTTTCAAGGTATCCACTACTACCAGCAATTTTATGATCGGAGTAACTGCCGCTGCCAGTGCGGTGATCTATCTGCAACGCGGATATATCGATCCGGGCATCGCCATGCCGGTGGTACTGGGCGTACTCGCAGGCGCATTCGGTGGCTCCAGATTATTGATGAAACTGAACACACGCAAGCTCAGGATTCTCTTTTGTGTTGTGATCAGTGCATTGGCGCTGGAAATGATCTATAACGGTTTTACAGGGAAATTATAAGCAAATGAAAAGGTTATTTTCGAAATCATTCTGGCAGGAAAGGGACGTAGAAATGTTCATCGGTCAGCAGCTGCGCTGGGGCGTCATCACTTCCAGCATCATCGCCTTCATCGGAGGTATCATCTACCTGATCAATCATGGCGCTGCCATGCCCACATACACACAATTTACCGGTGCTCCGGAATATGTCCGGCATTTACCCGGCATTTTTCAGGGCGTATTACGATTAGATGGCAGGGCTATCATCCAGCTGGGCGTAGTCGTGCTACTGGCTACTCCTATCACCCGTATCGCCTTTTCAGTACTGGCTTTCGCCATGGAGAAAGATAAGTTGTATGTGGTGATCACACTTATTGTGTTAAGCGTCATCACATTCAGCATCTTCAGCGGACTGGGAGGCTGATGGCATCACGAGCTACGCTCGTGATGCAACAACATGTTCATCGCATGACTGAAAGATCCGGCACGGGCAATCTCCCCATTATTCACGAAGAAGATCTCATCCGCATTCTCAATGGTATTCAACCTGTGTGCAATGATCACACGGGTGGTATGAGCCGGCAGCTTTTGCAACACCGCCTCCAGCTGCTGTTCAGTTACGGTATCAATATTGGCTGTGGCCTCGTCCAGCACCAGCAGATCCGGATCACGCAGTACGGCCCTCATAAAGGCGATAAGCTGCTTCTGCCCAAGGCTGATGCCGTCGTTACCAGATACGATCTTTGTTGCCAGCCCCTCCTCAAATCTCTCCAGCAAGGTATCCAGTCCGGCCTTCGCAATGACTTCTTCCAGCTGCGCCGTCGTGTATTCAGCATATCGCGCATTCCCGTACACGATATTCTCCTGGATAGTGCCCGAGAAAAGGAAAGGTTCCTGTAGGATAAAACCGATCTTCTGTGCCCGTTCTTCCGGCGTGTATGAGCGGATATCTCGCCCGTTCAACAACACCTCCCCTGCTGTAGGATCGTACAGCCGCGCTATCAGAGAAGCAGTCGTTGTTTTTCCTCCGCCGGTAGGCCCTACCAATGCATAAGTCTTTCCTTTTTCCATGTTGAAGCTTACATCCCGCAGAATGTCTTTACTTCCCGGATAACGGAAATATACATTGCTGAAACTGATCAGCGGAGCATTGTCCTTCGCCGGACCAGCCGGTATCACCTTCAGATCAGATTCCAGCTCGAGGATCTGCGAGATCCTGTCCCATCCCGCCATCGCCATCTGGAAGTTCGTCCACAGCGCTGCCAGCTGACGAATAGGGTTATAGAAGTGGTTAGAGTAAGATAAATAACTGATCAGCAATCCCACGGTAAACTCTCCCACAGAGATCAGGTAAATACCATACACTAACACCGCCAGCATGGCCATCTGCGAACAGAAAGAAAAGACAGGCGTGAAAATGTTATTGAACAATCCCGCAGATACCGCCGTACGGTAGCTCTGTTGATTGGCCTGATCAAAACGCTTACGGAAATAATCGCGGCGGTTGAAAGCTATGATCACTTTGAAATTGCTCAGACTTTCCTGTATCTCTGCACTCAGGCCTCCCGTACTTTTCATATTGGCGGCATTCTTACGCTTCACCAACGGAGATATCAGACGGGTGAAAACCAATAACATCAGGCCCGGCAACAATGTAGCAACACCTAGTTTCACATTTATACACAACAGAAAAATACCGGCTCCTGTCATCGACATAATACCACTTGCAAACTGCACAAGGGATTGTGAGAAGAACTGGTTCATCTTGTCCGTATCATTGTTGATACGCGAAATGAGATCGCCTGTTTTATTCTGGTTAAAGAAGGCAATAGGCAGCTCCTGCAGCTTTACAAAAACCGCATTCCGGAGATTATACAACATACGCTGCCCTACTCCTCCCATCATCAGACTCTGCCAGTAGGAAAATGCAAAGTTTACCAGGTACATAGCCAGCAAAATACCAGCACACAGCAGGATGCCGGAGAACTGCTTCGACTGTACATAATGATCGATCGTATAACCAATTACAAAGGGCGCAGTCAGCGTCAGCGACTGGCTGACCATCATGATGAAGAATGCCTTCATCAGGTCCTTGTGTTCCGTTTTGATATAGGCCAGTAATTTCAGGAGACGCTTACCTGAAGTGCTTTTCTGTTCCGTTCTGTCTGTATTATTCAGGTTGTAATTCATAATTGCTGGTGCTACGTTGGGAATTAAAGATCTGTACGTATTCAGGACATGTCTGCATCAGCTCCGGATGGGCGCCCGCGGCTATCACTTCCCCATCCATCAGCAGAATGATCTGGTCGAAATGTTCTACAGATGCTATTTTTTGCGTAACGGAAATCAAAGTCAGATGCGGATAATTTTCCTGGACATTCTCCAGTATCCTTTGCTCGGTGTTGGCATCCACTCTTGCGGTGAAATCGTCCAGCAGCAGGATGCGCGGATTAATAGCCAGCGCTCTCGCCAGCATGATACGTTGCTTTTGTCCGCCGGAAAGACTGGCGCCTCTCTCAGATACCACTGTTTCCAATCCCTCAGGCAAGCCGGCGATAAACTCTTTCAGCTCTGCCGTAGCGATCGCCTGCTGCATAGTAGCCTCGCTTACGGTTTCATTAAAGGCAATATTCTCACGCAGGCTCATATTAAAAACAATACTGTCCTGGAATACCAGGCCCACCTGCTGTAACAAAGCCGCTTTATCATATTCATCGAGGTCCGTATTATCATAGCATATACGTCCGCTCTCAGGTTTCAGCAATCCCACGATCACATTCAGCAGCTGTGTTTTACCCGCTGCCGTCGGACCAATAATAGCGGTGCGGGTACCGGCTTTTACCGAGAAGGAAACATCTTTCAGCACCGGTTTACCGTCCATAGACAGGACAATATTTTCTACCATCACGTCTCCGTCCAGTTGTTTCTTCACCGTCCCTTTATCCTGCACTTCCGGTGCATACAATACCTCGCTGATACGCTGGAAGGAAGCAGATGCCTGCGCAATCAGGTTACTCATAAACCCGATCACAATGATGGGAAAGATCAATAGAGCGATATAACTGTTGAAAGCGGCAATATCACCCAGCGTCATCTCGCCTCTTATCACAAAATGTCCTCCCAGGAGGAGCGTTGCCAGTACAGACATCCCTGCCAGAAAACTGATAACGGGTACCAGGCCGGCAAACATACGCACGATCGCGATACCCAGTGTCTTTGACTCTCCGTTCGGTGCAATAAAACGGTCGTATTCCAGCTGCTGTGCATTGACTACCCTGATCAGGGCAGCACCGGTAATACTCTCGTTGATCGTCTTATTCAGCTTATCTACTACCTCTCTGCTGATGCGGAACATAGAGCGCACTTTTTTCAGCACCCGCCAGAAAGCGATCGCAATAAAAGGAATGATAGTGAGTATGACCAGTCCAAGCTTCCAGTCCCTGCTCAGCAGCAGTACACAGCAACCTATGATCATAAAGGCAGAAGAAGCGATGGAAATAATAGCCTGTGAAATGAAGACCTTGATGCTGTCGACGTCGCCCGTCAGATTCGTGAGCAGTTTCGAGGGATTGACCTGCTGTATATACGAATAGTCCTGCCGGGAGATCCTGTCGGCGAGAGATGTTCGCAAACGGCGTCCCACCTTTTCGGCCATGTATGTCTGAATGATACTTTGCAGATAAGTGAAAATAAAAATACCGGCAGCGGCGGCGATGAACTCGGTTACCAGGTCTCTCATCACCAGCGTTCCTTTAGCATAGGCATCGATACCCTTGGCGGTCAGTGCTGGCAGGACCAGGTTCAATCCATTACTACATAAAGCCATCAGGATCAGTAAGAATAATTGTCCTCTGTAAGGGCGCAGCAAAGACATCAATCCTGATTTTCCTTTCCCTGTCGTGGCAACAGGTGCATTTGTCTTCTTCATATCAATAACAAATATATGGCAGCTGGCAGACCTATCACTGCAAAAGGCCAATTTAAACTAAAAATAGAGCATTATAATACGCAGGTATAGGGGCGTTGGGTTAATGCGCTGATAAGCTGACGAACGGGCAGAACAAATATTGTGTGACTGGGAAAAAAAAGTCCTCCCGGCGTAACCGGAAGGACCTCGACGCGTCCGCGTCCCAGATATTTTTTATGGAGCAACCCGGTTAGGCGATACCAACCGAAGGTTTCCATGAATATTCTGTAGATTGCATGAATACCTCCTTTTCTTTAGTGAGAAATGAAATTACGGAATTTATCCGAATATGCGGTTCCGTTTGTCAATTTTAGTGGTAATTTTCGTGTTATATTATGATACGCATCGAAACCTATATTCCGCAAAACCTGACCCATCTGGTCAAAAACTGCTGGTACCTGGAAGTCCCTGCACATCTCCCGCAGCCTTACCTGGAGGATATCTTACCCGACGGGCATCATGAAATTATTTTCCATCTGTACCCGCATACAGGCAAACGAAAATTCAGTGACACGGAGTGGATCGAAGAGCCTACCGCTTTTATCGCGGGACAAACACTCACCTGCTACACGCTACAGCTGATGCCGGGCGCGCGTTTATACGGTATTCGTTTCTACCCGCATACCTTATCCGCTTTTCTGAAAATGCCGGTCCCCGATCCGCCCTCCGGTATTACACCGTTGAGTGATATTCTCCCTGCCGGCAGCTTTATGGATTGTATCACAGAACATCCACAAACGACTTTCAGCCACTTCGAGAAACTGCTTACCGGGATGATCACCAGGCTGGAACAGCCTTCCAGCACTTACGATTATGTACACGCTGCCGTACGCGAAATAATGCGTCACAAAGGAAACGTGTCTGTAGATCAGCTCCTGCACCGCACCGGCGTATCAGGAAAATATCTTGACGCCCTGTTTAAAAAACAGGTGGGATTAACGCCCAAAGCCGTGAGCAACATTATCCGCTTCAACCACTTTGTGGCCTGGCAAAAGGCGCATCCCAATGAAAACTATACCGCCGGTAGCTATGAAACCGGCTATTACGACCAGTCCCACCTCATCCGCACATTCCGGCAGTATACCCAGCAATCGCCTAAGGCGTATTTCAATAGTGATACGTGGATCAATAACGTTTTTGTCAATATCTGACAGTTCTCTTTTTTTACAATTGCCGCCTATGCCACAGCAGTAGCAATACCTGGATCAATAACCTATTTTCAATATCGACAGTTCACTTTTTTACAATTTCCGCCTATGCCACAGCAGTAGTTTTGTGTCAAAAAACATGAAATCATTGCTGATAGCAGCATTGCTATTTTCTTCGCTGGCATCCGCACAGGAAAAGAATGTGGCGCAATTTGTCATATGGGAACCTAAAGAAGGACAGGCACTAACTTTCGAAACCGGCTACCGCCAACATCTCCAATGGCATGCTGCCAATGATGATCCCTGGGACTGGTACGGCTGGTACTTCACATCCGGTCCCCGGAGCGGACAGTTTATGGACGCAACAGTGGATCATGCCTGGCAGGATTTTGACACACCGCTGAAACCTGCAGAAGACGGAGCCGATAATAAACTGCATGTCTATCCCTTTGCAGATCTCCGGGCTGTCATGAAACTGGAAAAGGTGGCCAGCTGTGGCAGTAACGCAGGATTACAGTCACGCTTACTGCGTATGATAACTTTATCCGCCACTGATATCAATGCAGCTATCGCAATCACCCGTAAACTAAAAGACCAGCTGCACACCTCCTGCCTGTACATTTACAAAGTAGTGGATGGAGGTGATATCAATCAGCTGATACTATTGCTGGCATATAACGCTTACAACGAATTCGGCAGAGATGCCGCATTACCGGAGATACTGGAACGGCTTGACAAACAGACGTCCGTAGCCGCTATTCAACATATTACATCCGAAACACTGGTATTTAAAAAGGATATGAGTCGCCTGCATTAGCCTGGAGAATATTTCTGCTTCCAGACGCGGACAAACAAACAAACAAACAAACAAACAAACAAACAAACAAACAAACAAACTCAGTAGCATAGGTACAAACATTTGAAGGAACAACACTGCGGTGCTGCTCCTCCAAAGGCGGACGTCACATATGACCTATCGTTACTTCTTTGCTGTCAGAGCTGCGTTCGTGCAGCGCTGACAACTGACTTACTTTTCTATGTCCTGTTATTCCCTCTCCACGATCAAAGCCGCTCTATATTATCTTACTTATAAAGTCCTGCAATTGTCTCCAGGTAATTCTCAATCGGCATGGAATTACGCATCGCCATCAGCTGCTTACCCTGATCCCCTACCAATGTCCTGAACTGCTTGCTTTTTCCTGTAGCCAGATCATAGATCACATCTACAATCGTCTGCGGATCATCCAGCAATGCCGGGTCTACATTAGCCATCATTGACTTAACCTTGTCAGTGATATCATCATAATCACGGATCTCAGGATGTTTATTCCAGGCAATACGGTCTTTGAAGTTATTCCCGCTCGATCCGCCCTGCTCTACGAGGCGTAACTCAATGTTCAAAGGCTTCAGCTCATAATAAAGTCCCTCTGTCAGACCCTCCAGCGCAAACTTGGACATGTTGTACAGAGACCCTACCGGTACAGCAGTAGTAACCCCCATGAAGGAGCTGATATTGATGAACATTCCTCCCTTGTTTTCCCGGAAGTGAGGCAGGAAACCACGGATCACGTTAATAGGACCGCGCACATTCGTATTATACTGCCAGTCTATCACCGATTCATACGCAGCCTCCAAAGCACCATAACTGCCCACTCCCGCATTGTTCACCACTACATCTATCTTTCCGAATGCAGCTATCGCATCTCTCACAGCTGCCTGCACCTGTTCTATGTCAGTGACGTCCAACCTGAAAATGCGGATATTCTCATATTGTGTCAGTTCTGTCTCCTTTTCCGGCATACGCATGGTAGCCGCTACATTCCATCCCTGTCCTGCAAAATACTTTGCGCTTAATTTTCCTAAACCATCGCTGGTACCTGTAATAAATACTGTCTTCTTCATATCTGATGATTAAATTTTTATTATAACGGAACTTTTGTTCCGCAAATATATACATAACGGAACAAAAGTTCCTAATAAATATTTTCTATTCCGGAATTTTAATTCCGTTTTGTACATTTGTATAATAAATAGTATCACCTATGGCAAGGACAAAACGATTTGACGAAGAGGAAATGCTGAACAATGCCATGCTGTTTTTCTGGCATAAAGGATACAACGGCACTTCTCCGCAGGAAATACTGGATGAACTGAAACTGAGCCGTTCCAGTCTGTATGATACCTTTGGCGATAAAAGAAGCCTATTCATCAGTACACTGAAACGCTACAGAAATACCGTCACCGCGCAGATCATTGAGATACTGGAAGCGTCGGAGAATATTCCCGAAACACTTAAACTGCTGTTCCTGCAAACAAAAGCACAAAGCTTCGCAGGTGAAGACAAGAGGGGCTGTTTCATGGTGAACTCCAAAGTGGAACTCGCCCCGCACGACGAAGAAGTAGCTGCTATCGTAAAAGAGAACAGGGAAGCACTGGAAAATGCCTTCACTTCAGCTATTAAAAGAGGTCAGGAAAAGGGACAGATCTCTAAAGACAATCCGCCCCGCTCCCTCGCAAGATTTGTCATGAATAATCTCTGGGGCCTGAGCGTACATTCCAAATCAGGCGCCGACAAGAAGGTATTTGATGATATTATCAGAATTACGATGTCTGTTATTAAATAATCAGGCGACTTCCGCTTGCATTTTTGGCTGCTGCATATATACGGATTGGGGCGATATCGCGGTCTTCAGGCTGGGATCACTGGCTGTGTTCTTTGAAGCTGCGTGCTATTAAGCATCGGAAATCGTGTGAACGGCTTCAAACAACATAGGCCAGTGATTCCCACCGCTATGCTTATTGACTTCCGCTCATATTTTGGGATGCTGCATATCATATTGATGGGCTATACCGCGGTCTTCAGGCTGGGATCACTGGCTGTGTTCTTTGAAGCTGCGTGCTATTAGGCATTTGGAATCGTGTGGGCCATTGGATATGTATTAAACCCCTGTCAATCGTGTGGGCTGCTTCAAACAACATAGGCCAGTGATTCCCACCTGAAGCCGCTATGCTTAGCGACTTCCACTTATAGATTGAGGCCTGCTCTATAGAGTTGTAATGTTTGAGGAACAGTTACCGAATATTGAATACTGGATACTGAATACTGAATACTGAATACCGTCAATGCGTTTTATGTCAGAATACGTATTCGTCCTGAAAACCGGACTCACGATGCTATCGTAGGGAGAGCGAAGGTAGCACCCGGTTTCAGATGGGAATGGCGGGCCTTCGGCTCTCTGGGCATGCGACCGATGCAGTTAAATCGATATCCCATCGTCCACCCGATTGACAAAGCCAAATAGTACTCCGCTGCCAGAGAGGCGCCGACCGACATCCCATACTGGAACCGGAGCTACTTAGCGTGAATATCAGAGACAACCTTACAAGAATAACTCAATGGCCGCAATTCCAGATACAGAATAGCCATCATCGTACTGAAAGCCGGACTCACTATATCATCGTAGGGAGAGCGAAAGTAGCACCCGGTTTCAGATGGGAATGTCGGGCCTTCGGCCGACCGACATCCCATACTGGAACCGGAGCTACTTAGCGTGAATAATAATATCAAAAATCCGTCGACATTGTCAACTCCTCCCGCTCCTTAAACGCATTCTTCAGCAATTCCAGCTTCGCCAGCCCCCTCGCATACGCATCAGAACCCAACAACAAATACACCGGTGGTTTCTGCTCATTTACAATAGCGATCAGCGCATTAGCTGCCTTCTCCGGACTCCCTATCTGCGTCCCATCCATTCCCTTATACTTCGCATGAGAATTCCGGATCGCCGTATACTCCGGAATAGGCTCTTTAGCAATCACCAGCGATTCGGCCGTGAGGAAACTCGTCCGGAACGCGCCCGGCGCCACAACCGTTACTTTGATGCCAAACTCTTTCACATCCTCCGCCAGCACTTCCGACAATCCTATCACAGCATGTTTCGCAGCCCCATACACCGCCCATCCTGTAGCCGGCGCAATACCTGCAATGGAGGAAATATTAATGATGTGTCCCGACCGCTGTGCCCTGAGGTACGGCATGGCCTTACGGATCACATTCAAAGTACCGAAAACATTTACGTCGAAACTCTCTCTCGTTTCATCATCGCTCAGTTCTTCAATACTTCCGCCAATGCCATAACCAGCGTTATTTACAACCACATCGATCCTGTCAAACGTTGCAATTGTCTTATCTACAGCCGCAGCAACGCTGGCTTCATTCGTTAAATCTGTTTCTAAGGGAAGAAATTGTGCAGACGCAATACCTACTGCATCGATCAGATCCGCCTGTTTCCTGGAAGTAGCCGCCACCAGCTGACCGGTTGCCAGTAATTGCTTCACCAGACTAAGCCCCAGCCCTTTCGATGCTCCTGTTACAAACCATACTTTTTTCTCGCTCATCTTTCGTGATTTTAGTGATACAAAACTACTACAGGTAGTATCACTAAAGCTTATACCCATCAAAGCGATGCTTGCAAAATTCAAACAGTCCTGAAAGAGGAAGGGGTTACCTTGGTTTGTTTCTTGAAGAAGTTGTTGAAATGTGCCGGCTCTTCGAAGCCCAGGCAATAACTGATCTCGGAAATATTCCAGTCAGTATGCTTTAACAGGGCCTTTGCTTCTCCTACCAGCCGCTCGGCAATATGCTCCGTGGTGGTTTTGCCGGTAGTGTCCTTGATAGCACGGTTCAGGTGATTGACGTGCACTGATAGCTGGTCTGCAAAGTCTTTGGCCGACCGCAGGGTGAACCGCTGGGAAGTAGATTCTATGGGGAACTGCCGCTCCAGTAGCTCTGTGAATACGGAAGTGATCCTCGATTTGGCGTCGGGATGCTTATATAAAGTATCCATAGGCGTCATTTTCATGGCATAGTGGATAATTTCCGTTACGTAGTTCATCAGCAGGTCATACTTATATTTATAGTCTGACCCTATCTCATCCAGCATCTTCGTAAAGATCTGACTGATATGCTCGTCCTGCTCTTTATTGAGCATATAGGAAGGCTTGCCGCCCGGTGCGAACATCGGCAGCTCATTGATGTTACCCCTCATTCTTTCCGTGAAGAACCCTTCTTTAAATATGCAGAAGAACCCCGTCCGTTCGTCGGATAGCGGCTCGAAGGTATACGGTACATGCGGGTTAAAGAACATCAATGCAGTTCCATCAAGCTCTATACTTTTATCAGCGTAATGGTACAGGGTCTTTCCCCGTACCAGGTTGATCTTGTAAAAATCCCGGCGACTATACTTAAAAGGCACAGTACCATGTACGCCCGCCAGGCTGTCTTCAAGCCGGAACACATTGAAATGCCCGATATCCTGCTGAAGATTTTCAGGTAACCAGTTAAATTTCTGCTGATAGAATTCCTCCAGTGTTTGTGTTGTTGCCATACCCCGAAGTTACAAAATTCAAACAAATCAGCGATACGGAGTGATAGTAACCGGTCCCGTCAGCCCAGAAGGCTGCACCGGCCAGCCTGCAGCATTAAAGGGCGTATAGTTAATATTTACGAAATTGATCTCATGATACCGCTTCCAGGGTACCTGGTGCTGGTCCATATACCGTATCCTGTTGGCCATCAGGTTAGCCACCTCTATGCGGACCTCATTACTGCCCGCCTTCAGGTACGGCCCTATTCTGGCCCTGAAAGGAATAGCCCAGAGTATACCTGCATCCTGTCCATTTACCCACACATGGGCGCTTTCATGCACCTGACCGATATCCAAAACGTATTCTCCCGCATTCTTCTCCGGTAGTGTAAAACTTGTCGTATATACGCCCGATCCGCAATAGGCATTGGCAGCCGTATCGCCCAGGGCTGTCCATAGTGTCAGTTTATCCAGCTGACGGCCAGCCGGCATAAAAGGCCCTCCATTGGTAAAGGTCAACTGCCAGTCACCGGATAATGTAATGGGCGCTTCCGGTGTCTCCAGGTATTTCCAGTCGGCCATCACTCCTGACTGTACGCCACTTCCCGTGTGCACGATCATTGCTTCTCCGGGTAATAATTGCAACTTCACCAGGGTACGCCCTCCATCTAACCTGCTTTGTGCAAGGCCAGTCCTGCCTGTTTGCGGGTCCAGTAGCATCACTCCGCCTGTCGCCTTATTCAAAGGCAGGTACTCATCTATCTTTTGCGGAGTATGATTTACGATATAGTACCAGGTTGTATTTTTATCTTTTCTGCGGATAAATTTCAGCCCTTTGCTGGTCAGCGTCTCACCCGGTATACCTGTCAGCAGTAATGCATTTTTAATCTCGGTACAAAGTACCAGTCTTCCTTTTCCATACGGCATGACCTGTATGCCATGCGCATAAGACTTGAACTGCAATGAGTCCAGGATGCTCTTAAGGCTTTTTCTTCGTTTATCCAGCGCTCCCAGTCCCGGCACATCCTCTGGCAGAGATTCCATCATAACGGTGGCTCCCTGGCCTGCCAGCCGCATAATTTGCCGTAGCGTAGCCACAGGCATAAACCTGGTCTTCGGTATAACAATGACTTTATAAGCAGACAGCCGGTCAACCGTGCTGTCATTTGCCTTTCGTGTAGCAGCTTTCGCCAGTAGTTCATCCGAAATAAAATCCAGGGAATACCCCGCCTGCTGCAATGCCTTCACCTGTTTATAAAATGCGGTAGGCTGCAGCCATTGATCAATACCATGTACATTCAGCGACATATCCCGGCCCTTTGCCTGGTACCAGGTATCGTATACCGGCCAGTACACCAGCAGCTCATTGTCAGGCACGCCCGACTGCAACACCGATTGTACCCTGGTAATATATTCGTTCAGCCCCGGCAGATGTGGCCAGAAACTGTTTGTCGGCACAAAATTCACCGAGGCGTAAAACAGCCATCCCGGCCAGGGAACTTCGGGCGGGGAAAAAGTATTGCCATGGTAGAACACATGGTTCACTCCCGACAGGAAAGCCTGCTCCACCTCTGGCTTACATTGCGATAAGGAAGTCTTGAAATGTTCCGTCAGCCAGGTAAACGTCTCACACGATATCAGCGGATGCCCTGTCACATGTCCGGCAGAAGAGGCAAACTTCAGCATCACCGGGTCAGGGTCCACATTCCTGATATCCGCGCTGTCCCTGCGTAAACCGGGAATCGGGAAATAGGTCGAACCATAAGTCTCACACTCCGGAATATCCACCGCCGCATACAGATCCAGCAGATTGCCCGGTGATCCATGCGCCTGGTTCTTCGACAGGCTCTTATATCCATGCGCCCACTGTGTCCACGGACGGGTAAAATTCTCCAGCAGCATGTCAGACATCGTTTCCCGGTAATCAGACTTCACCCTCGCCACCAAATCTGTACTGTCATTACTGGCCAGCTCGCGCAGATACTTCGTCAGGTCATACCCCCTCTTCTTTTTAAATGTGGTCAGGAACGCAGGCGTCCAGTCGGCATTATACACCTCATAACTGTCGTTATAAAAAGAACGTACGCCCGGCGCCTTATACTTAAAGGCAGTATCAAAACGATGCAGATAGATCCGCGTACCCTCGGCCGATAAATGGTCAAGTGTATATCCTTCCCCTCCCGGCGCCGCACGCTTTACCTGCTGCAGGGTCCAGCCGTCAAAGAGAGCATACAGCTCCCATTCTCCACTGGCGGGCGACCAATGTAAACGTCCCTCCTTGTCTACCTTATCCAGCAGTGATACGGTCTGACTGCCACTATAAGCCGTCAGCGCCTGCAATGCTGCACCTTCCTGTTTGGTATCGTTTACCCTTATAGGTTGCGTAAGCGATTTTCCGGCAGCCAGATGATATTGTTGTATAATAAAACGGGAAGCCGCGTAAGCCTTCGTCACCTGCGGACCGCCAAAAGGCCAGCCCGTACCCGTGGTAAGGTCTACGCCCATCTGCCGTTGTCCTGCGGTTGATACCGTGTAGCGGAGTAATTCCGTCCAGCGTGGTGAAAGAAAACTGACATATTGCGGTTCGTATCCCATAGCCCCGTAGATAGGCGCAATCTCCACACCACCAAAACCAGCCTGCTGCAATACATCCAGTGAAGAAGCCAGGTTCTTTTCATTTACTGCACTGCCGATCCACCACCAGCGGGTCCAGGGTTTAGTCTCTCTCTTTACAGCGGGCCAGGTGTTCTGTGCAAAGGCAGGCCATACAAACAATAAGAACAGGGCCGTTAACAGCAACCTGCCGGTTTTTTGGAATACAGTTTTCATAACGTCATTTATTGTTCTACCGCCGACCAGTCAAATTCCGGATGTTCGGCTGGTGTCTTTGATTGCAGCATTAACCTGGAAAGTTCTTTTACTTTCTTCGGATATTTTGCAGCCAGGTCATGCGCTTCACCAATATCTGAAGAAAGACGGTACAGCTCAAACCGGGCAGCCGTTCCCTGGCGTTTAAAGCGGATCAGTTTCCAGTCGCCCTTCAGCACTGCTTCTTTTAATCCACCTTCATTGAACTGCCAGTAAAAGTAATCATGCTGCCTTCCGGGCTTACTCCCATTCAATGCTTTGCTGTAAGATAATCCATCTATTCCGGATAAAGTAGTTGAATGTGTAAGATCGGTCAGGGTTGGTAAAATATCCCAGAAAGCCCATTGAATACTGCTAACCTGTCCGGCAGACACTTTACCCGGCGCTCTTACCAGCATGGGGACCCGTATCCCTCCTTCATACAGGTCACGTTTGATACCTCTCAAAGGACCATTACTGTTAAAATATTCCGGATCAGCGCCTCCTTCTTTGTGAGGACCGTTGTCGCTGGTAAAAAAGATATAGGTATTGTCATCCAGCCCCAGTTGCTTTACCAGCGCCGTTATCTCCCCGACATTCCTGTCCAGCCTCGCGATCATTGCCGCCAGGGCAGCATGCGGCTGCGGCTGGCTGCGATAAGTGCCGCCATTTCGTTGATACGGCGTTTCCGGTCCTAACTTACTGGTGCCATCAGCGTTCTGAAATGCCTGCATATCAGCAGCCGGCGGCGCCAGCTCGGCATGAGGCAGGGTAAAAGGCAGGAAAAGGAAGAAAGGCGCATCCTTGTTATCCCTGATAAAAGACACCGCGTGCGCCATGATCTCATCCTGCGTGTATACCGTCGTGTCATGCGGCACCCTGCTCATCTTTCCATTTTTCACCTCAAACAGGTAATTGCTATAGTAGTTATGGGCGTGCTGCTGATTCAGATAACCGAAGAATGTATCAAAGCCCTTTACCTCCGGAGATCCGGTAGTCCCCTCTTCTCCCAGTCCCCACTTGCCAAACATCCCCGTACGATACCCGTTCTGTTGCAGCAACTGCGCCAGTGTACTATCCTGCATCCGCAGTGGCAAACGACTGTTACCGCGGATGTAGGCGTGTCCCATATGCTTTCCGGTTAGCAATGCACAACGCGATGGCGCACAAACCGTACTGCCCGAATAGAAATCCGTGAACCGGATACCCTCCTGTCCCAGTTTGTCAATATTCGGCGTTTTCACAATACTCCCGGGGTTATAACAACTAAGGTTTCCATATCCCAGGTCATCCGCTATAATAAAAATAATATTAGGCTTGCGGGTCTGCCCTTCAGCCATCATACCCACCAGCATAGCGCTGCCTGTCAGGACTGCCATCCAGAATTTACGTCTCATAGAATGCATTGATCAACTTAAATATTCTGTTACAAGCATAAATCTATAAAAACCTACAAAATTAATAGAGTAATAAGCCATAAAACACAAAAGCCGGACTAAATGCCCGGCCTTTGTGTTTCAATAATATAATCACATCAATTATTCTGTCACCTTGAATGTGGACGCTGTCTGTTCAAATACGGCAAAATATTTATTACCCTCACCTGCCTTTGTAATACCGGTAATACCATAAGCAATACCGTTTTTCGGTACGATATACAATACCGCAGCTACCTGCTTGCCGCCCTGTACAGCCGTATATTTCACCCATTTGGAAGCAATGCCGTTAATGTCTTTATCGCCTTTATCAGCTACTGCGAATTTCTCCAGGTATCTTTCCATTGAGCTCACTGTCTTGTCGAAGTAAGCCTGCAGGGAGTCTTTCCCGATGTTCTCAGACACTACATTGATATTTGTTCTGAAACCATCCGTTTCTTCCGGCGCCAGTAGTATTGTTGATTTAACACCGTTGAGGGTCGTATCTATCCGCTTCCAGCCCGCAGGTGCGTCAATAGCGAATTTACCCGCGCCTGCATTCATGTTCGGCGCTGCCTCCTCCAATATTTCCTTTGCAGTTTTCGGAGCATTACTGCCATTCTTACAAGCCGAAAACAATAATACCCCGGCAATGGTTAATAATGAAAAGTACTTCATAAATTCGTGTTTATTAATCCATAAAGATAAGAGCATTTTATTTAAAATGAGTATGTCCGCCACAACTGTTCAAGCCGTCTATACAATTCCCATTCATGGATTGTTACCCATTTTCTATATTTAATACATGATTTTCATATTAATTATATTATTTTCAACCTAATCTTATTGTCACTGCCTTTGCCAGTTATGTGATACGAATATTCAAACAGATAGCATTTTTATGGTCAGATACTACGCAATATTCAGAGATGGAAGTCACAGCCCATTACACAGTCTTGAATCAATATCCATTTTACCCGAGTACTCCTACATTCTCATGACAACAGATACCTACAAATCCAATGGTTATGTTGAATCTACCATCTACCAGTTTGTAAACGCTAAAGGAGAACTGGAACTACTCAGGATCGGCAACTGGGAACTGCTGTACATCAGTCCCTGGACATTCAATTCTGATGGCCTCCGCTACTGCCTGTACAACCATCTTACAAAAACTGCGCACGAATTTCACGGAGAAGAAACCGGATTAACCTTCTTCAAACACGACCTCTTCCCAAAACTGCGCGAACTCTCCATTATTCCCGATTACCACCAGTACCTGCTCAGTGAAAAAGTAGACCTGCTGGAAGAAGAACTTACAGAATTAAGAAGACGCCTCTATGAAGTAGAAAAAGTCCTGAAAAGATAATTACTGCCCTCTTGTTATTTCGCCTATACACTGTTACAAATAATTATTTTTATAATTCATTTGTAATTACATACCTTTGCGTACGCGTATTTTTAAACCCACATATATACTTATGAAATCAGTAAAATCAGCGTTATTGTTAGCCGTTTTAGCATCTGCATTTGCATCCTGTTCGAATGACGACGACACAAACAACGAAGTAAAAAATGGTCTGGAAGGGAATTACACATTCGTAGCGATGAAAGCCGACAATCATGTAGAACTGGAATACCACTATGCCGCGAATGGTGACGTGATCAAAACGATCTCTACCTACGATTATGATGCTAAAAACATCGCCGGTACCATTACAATCGACCCTACTAAATTTTATTCAAACAAATTTAAGTACACCATCGAAACTACCCTGTTAGGTGCGACTTACACCAACGGCGTGCAGACCGGCTATTCGAACATGCCAATTACCATGGATGTTCCGGAAGCCAGCAGCACGTCCGACTATAAACTGATCGGCACAGATTCCATTTACCTTAGCGGTGGCTTTGTAACTGCTCCTGAAATGGGCGACGAACCGGTGGAAGCAACACCATCCGGAGCTAAATACAAATGGGCAGGTGATACGCTGGTAATAACGACAGAAGTCCGTCAGCTCGATACCACCGTTACCGGTGAACCGGGTATGACCGTAACTGAATACACGAATAATTATGCTAAAGTAATTATGCGATTCAAAAAGAATTAATTTTCTTTTTCGCAAGAAAGGGGGGCTGTATCAAGTATGATATAGCCCCTCTCCATTTAGATAAAAACTAATCCCCTTTCCATAGTATAAGCGCTCAAACAACACAACAGCTTATAATTTACCAGAAAACCCAAAGACTGTTACCCGCGTATAACACAAGCGCTCAAATAACATAACAGCGCCACAATTTGCAAGAAGCCCCAAAGACTGTTACCCGCGTACAACATAAGTACTTAGACAACATAACAGCCCCACAATTTGCCAGAAGACTCAAAGACTGTTACCCGCGTATAACATAAGTACTTAGACAACATAACAGCCCCACAATTTGCCAGAAGACTCAAAGACTGTTACCCGCGTATAACATAAGTACATAAACAACATAAAAAGCCATAACTTGCTATAATAGAATCATTAGGTATATGGCCAAAACATCAGAAGAGATTATCATCATAGGCGCAGGCGCCGCAGGACTGATTGCCGCAAGGGAATTAGCCGGACAGTACAAAATAACGATACTGGAAGCTATGAATACTACCGGCGGACGTATAAAAACGATCTACCGGGATGGCATCAAAATAGCAGAAACAGGCGCCGAGTTCGTACATGGCGAGCTGCCCATTACAATAGGATTACTGAAAGAAGCCGGACTTCAATACCAGGCGATAAGCGGTCAGATGTTCCATGTCCGCGACGGGCAATGGATGCTACAGCATGAGATGATTTCCAACTGGGATCAGCTGCTGGAACAAATGGGAAAGAGCCCGGCAGACATGACCATGCAGGACTTTCTCGATCAGCATTACCCTTATGCTCAGCACCCTGACCTGCGACAAAATATCCAGGGATTTGTACAAGGCTTCGACCTCGCAGATATTTCTAAAGTGAGTGTACAATACCTGTACGATGAATGGACAAACGAAAGTGAAAAGAACTTCAGGATAGACAGGGGATATTCAGCTATGACAGACTTCCTGGAAGAAGAATGCCGTAAACTGGAGTGTAACGTTATAACCAATACTACTGTCACCGCTGTTGAATGGTCGGCAGGTAAGGTACAGGTACAAACTGCAAATGGCACAACATTTTCAGCAGATAAGCTGATCGTTACCATTCCCCTCGGCGCACTGCAGAAGAATACAATTTCCTTTTCACCCGCTATTCCTGACTATATCAAAGCAGCCAATGATATCGGCTGGGGGATAGTCATCAAAACAATATTGCATTTCAAAACGCCCTTCTGGGAAAAACATTCCCCTCAGATGGGCTTTCTTTTCGGCGAAACGCCCATCCCTACATGGTGGACACAAAACCCTTCCAGGACGAATACGCTCACAGGTTGGCTGGGAGGCCCGCCATCTGCGGCTCACATTACCCAAACAGACGAACAGCTGCTGGACCTGTCTATCAGCTCCCTTGCTTCGCTCTGCAATGAAACCGAGGCAACGCTGAGAGAACAACTCGTCAGCGCTTATATCGCCAACTGGACAGCCGATCCTCATGTCATGGGAGGCTACAGCTATGGTACGCCTGCATCACAGGCAGCGCAGGCTTTGCTGAACACAGGTATTGAAAACACCATCTACTTTGCCGGCGAAGCCCTCTATAATGGCGCAAGCCCCGGTACCGTAGAAGCAGCACTAACCACAGGTAAATCAGTTGCCAAAAAAATAAAAGGCCGCTAACACATCGGTTTCCCATCCAATTGAACAGGTATAAAAAAACTCCTTAAAACAATTCGGAGGCGCTAAATACAAAGACCCTGTTAGGGGTCTCGTGTTTGTAGCGCGGTGTTTTCAACCCCGGGTTGATAATGCGTCCGCCTTGATCGCCGCCGCGCGCCATGCATTATCCCCCGGGTTGATAACGCGTCCGCCCCGATCGCCGCCGTGGGCCATGCATTATCCCCCGGTGCGCCCGCGCGACACACGTCCTACCCCCATACGCAATACGACTCGTAATTTACAACCTCGGATCCACCGGCTCACTCTCCAGCGCCAGCAACCCAAACACACACTGATGCACTTTCCTCAACGGCTCCTTCGCTACGAAATGCTCTATCGCCTGTACACCCAGCGCAAACTCTTTCAGCGCCAGCGCCCTTTTGGCTCCCAGCCCTCTTTGTTTCAGCCGCGTCAGATGACGTTCCAGCGTATATTCCGGTCCGTAGATGATCCGCAGATATTCCCTGCCCCTGATCTTAATAGCCGGCTGCAGCAAACCGCGCTCGCCCCTTTCTATGAATGACAGGGACTTCACCACCATTCCTTCTCCTCCTTTCGCTGTCAGTGCCGTGTACCAGCTGGTAGCATCCGCAACGCTCTGCTCATCTTCCAGATCCACCACCCGCCAGTTCGTAGCGATCATCGGATTCCCTTCTCCACCACAGTAGCGGCCCAGCTGCTCCATATGCCAGACATGATCTTTATCGAAATAGGTCTTCCCTTCCGTAGCCAGCAGATGGAATGGCGCCAGCTTATAGTCACTGAGGGATTTCACCTCCCAGCAGTACTGCCGGTAGGCATCGGTGAACTGATGACACATCGTTGCACGCTGTTCATAATCCTTCAGCAAAGATGCTATTGCCGGATTTTCTGCCCCTGCAGTCAAAGCAGCAACTGCCTCCGTCATCGCATTTACTGCAGCTGCTCCCGTAGCAGCATATTGCTGTTGCACCAGTGCCTGCGCTTTTGCATTCCAGGGCATCAGCTCACTGTCCAGGCATACCCAGTCCGTCTCCATCTCTTCCCAGAAATTACGCTCAGTCAGCGCTGTATGCACCAATCCCAGGAAGGCCTGTTCTGTCGCCTTATCAGTGAAGAACGCCCTGCCCGTACGCGTATAACAGGTGCCTATACTATCTTCTTCTATACCGAACCGACGCTTCACCACTTCACTGTCCTTACAGACGATCACCACAGCCCTGGATCCCATATGCTTCTCCTCACAGATCACCTGTTTGATCCCATTCTTCCGGTAGTAGCTGAACGCGCCCGCAGGATGTTCCAGGTATTCAGGCAGGGTGCTTGTTTCTGAAGGAGACATTGTTGGCGGCAGATAGATCAGCCATTTCGGATGAATGCTGAACCGGCTCATAGACTCCAGTGCCGCAGCCGTATATTCTTCACGCACCGTCACCAGGTTCAGCAAACGGGTAGGGATCACTTGTTTGCCCATCAGGTCTTCAATATCCAGTACGTCATCCTCTTCATGCTGCAGGTTATTGCCCTCTCCGGGTATCTTCAATGGCCTGGACGGCTCCATATAAGTAGCCAGTGCAGGCACGCTGTGCAACTCCCTTTCGGGGTAACGCAGGGCCGTCAGCTTACCGCCAAATACACAGCCTGTATCTATATCGATCGTATTATTGAACCATTGGGGCGCGTATACCGGTGTATGCCCATACACGACCATGGCCTTGCCACGATAACCTGCGGCCCAGTTATACCGTACCGGCAACCCGAATTCGTCCGTTTCTCCGGTCGTCTCTCCATACAAGCAGAATTCACGTACACCTGCAGAAGCCCTTCCCTGCATCTCCTCCTTCAATCCCGCATGGGCCACCACCAGCTTGCCGTTATCCAGCACATAATGGCTGACCAATCCATCCAGGAAGCCCTTTAATTGCTCCCTGAAGGTAGTATCTTCTTCCGCCAGCTGCGCTACCGTCCTTTCCAGTCCGTGCGTCAGCTGTACATTCTTCCCCTGCAGGAACTTCAGCAACTTCATATCATGGTTGCCCGGCACACAAAGGGCTACTCCATCATTCACGGCGTTCATTACCAGCTTGTATACCGCCGGTGTCGCCGGACCTCTATCCGTCAGGTCTCCCAGAAATACCAACTTTCTGCCATTATTCACCTGTACCCTGTATGCAGTTGTATCCACGGTATGGCCCAGCAACGTAAGCAGGCTACAAAGCTCCTCATAACAGCCATGTACATCGCCGATAATATCGAACGGCCCCTGTTCGCTATGCTTGTTATTCCACAATGCTTCCCTTTCTATCACATTCACCCCGGCAACCTGTTCCACGTCACGCAATTCAAATATTTTCCTGAACCCCTCTTCCCTCAGTTTGCTGACATTTCTTTTCAAAAGGCTGATGTGAGATGTCACTACATGCGGTGGCAGGTTCCTGTCTGTCCGCAGCTCATTCCGTTCAAGACAAACCTTCTCAGACATATTCAACACGATGGCAGCAGGCAGCACATGATACTCCCTCGCCAGTGCCACCAGCTTCTTCCTGTCCTCCGGACGCACATTGGTGGCATCCACCACCGTCAGCAAACCGCGCTTCAATCTTTTACCTACTATATAGTGCAGCAGGTCGAACGCATCCTCAGACGCATCCATATTGTTCTCATTATTGCTCACTGTCTCCCGGCAGGCATCACTGCTTACCACTTCCGCATTGGCGAACCATCGCCTGGCAAAAGTGCTCTTGCCAGACCCGCTGGCGCCTACCATTACCACAAGAGATAACTCGGGTATCTGTATCCTCATAAATTCAATTATATTATCTGATAAATAGCTGCGCCCTACCTCGTGAAAACTGCCATTTGGGTGGGCGCTCCGATCTCCTCCACTTCATCACCCAGGGGCTTGATAACATATGCATATCCATATGCAGCACTCAGCTTATCACACCATTGCTGAAACTCGGCGCGTGTCCATTCAAACCGGTGATCGCTATGCCGCATCTGCGCTGCATCTTCAGTAAAAGTGACATTCCACTCCTTGTTAGGTGTGGTGACTATCACCTTTCCCGGCATTGCATATCCAAATACACATTTCTCCAGCGCCTTGAGTCTGTCAGGATCAAGATGTTCAATCACTTCTACCAGCGCAGCCGCCTCAAATCCCTCAATCCTTCTGTCCCGGTAGGTCAGTGATCCCTGTATGAGCCGCAAGCGCTTGCGCTGATTGTCCGGCAGGCGGTCAATCTTCAATCGCCGGTAAGCAATTTCCAGTCGCTGGGACGATACATCCATCCCCGTTATATGTGTCAGTTGCTGATGCGGTACTAAAAGCTTCAGTAGTTTTCCCTCTCCACATCCCAGGTCTACCACAGATCTCACAGGAGTACTGAGCAACTCTTCACATACCCGCTGTAAACGTGCCTCATGCAATCCGGGCTTAGGCTTCTCTGCAACAGTATCGGTCTTCAGCAATTCCTCCGGCATATCATCCTTCATCATTACTGCCAGTGCAACATTAGCCAGCGAAGCCTGGTGACGCAGATAACGACGTATGATCAGCTCCCGTTCAGGATGTACTTCCAGCCATCCCTTTCCCTTCGCCAGCAACTTCTCTATTTCCTCTTTGTTCACCCAGTAATGCTTGTCATTATCCAGTACCGGGATCAGTATAAAAAGATGTGACAATAAAGCCTTTAAGGTAATAGTCTGTCTCAGTGTAACCGTAAAATAGCGGCTGTTGCCCCACTCGGGAAACTGCTTGTCCAGCGGATGCTGTGTAGCCGTCACCATGTATCCCAGCGGATCAAACATCCTGTACAGCATCGTTTCCCCTCCGCTCACCGGCAGTACAGACAATTTCACTTCCAGTGGTAGCGCCACATCGACCAGCTCCGGTTTATCTTTACACTTGCCGTTTATCGCCGAACTGAATGCCTTCACAATAGCAGTACTCATCAGGGAAGATGCCACATAGGGCCTGTCATTCACATACTGCTCCAGCGCAAACTGGTTGTCATTGTTCCGCACCAGGCCCACAGGGTCAATATCCAGCACCAGGGCACAGGTACATTCGTTTTCGTTAGCTACCGGATAAAAAATATGCGCCTTCCCCTTTCCAAATTCAACCTCCTGCACCTTCGCCGGATGCTTATGCAGCAAATATCCCAGGTCGGTAGCAGGCGTATGTCTCGTCGTAATAGTCAGTAACATCTTTATAAAAAATTGATAGGGCAAAGGTCTCCACGGTGTGCGAAATCTTTTTGCGCAGGTATGAAAAAAGTTTAAAAACCGTATTGTCCAACTAAAATAAGCGTTTGAGGCAATAAAAAAGGGGGCTTTGCCCCCACCCGTCACAAAGCATACCTTCGTATCAGCATATACGCCAGCACGGCCACCAATGCCGTTAACAACATATGCAACCATCCCCACCTATGCAGAAAATCCGGCTTCCCTTCCACTGACGGTTCATCATGCTGATCATGATCATGATCGTCTTCATGATGCCCATAAAACATATGTACCTCCCAGTAAACTTCCTTCAGATCGTACTCGGACAATACCTTCTCATCCTCAATACGATACTTTGTCCCCACAAGCAGGTGTAGTTCATTCTGCTCAATCAATTGTTCCAATCCTGTCAATAATTCCTCCCCCTCATGCTCCTTCAGCAGGTCCCCTTCCAGGAACCTTACCAATAATGTTTTTAAGACCTGTAATTCCATGCAGCCAATTTATAAACAATCCCCGGGAAACAAAAACCCCGATGCATGATAAGTTCAACCTGCTTTACCGCTTGCAGATCTGCCAATACATAGTACCTTTAGGCTGAAAACGCAATAGGGTATGCAATTCAAACAAATACCCCCGCCAGACTACCTGAGAGATTACATCCGGTTTTTCTGGGTACTGGAAAGCCATGATACGGATATCTCTGCAGCCTCCTTCAGGACCATCGCCGACGGCTGTCCCGGACTTATTTTCCAGCACCAGGACAAAGGCATTTTATTCCAGAATAATAAACAACTGCCCGGCACTATCCTCTACGGACAAGCCACCAAGCATGCCGAACTGCGGATAAACGGCCTGTTTAATACAATAGGCATTTTCTTTTATCCGCATGCACTGAAATCCATCTTCGGACTCAATGCTGACGAACTCACAGATACCTGCCTCGATCTCGACCTGATGGCCTGTGAACACGGCTTCCGCCTTTCTGAACAATTATCCAACCTGCACTCCTCTCAGGCTCAGATAGATACGCTCTGTTCTTATCTGCTGGCACAGATCAACAGTAACAATCAATCTGCAGATAAGTCCATGCAACATGTGCTGGACCGTATAAAACGTGCAAACGGCAACATCTCCGTTAAGGAATTGAGAGAGGAATTACAATTATCAGAAAGAAGTTTTGAACGCAAGTTCAAACAACATGTCGGTATCACACCAAAACTATTCACGCGTATCTCCCGCTTCCAGGCATCCATGCATCTGCTCAGGCAAAGCGATTACAATAAGCTCTCTGATATCGCCTTTGAAAATGAATATGCAGATCAATCTCACTTTATCAGGGCCTTCAAAGAATTTGCAGGCTTCTCCCCTTTTCAGTTCCAGAAAAGATCAAAAGAGCTCATTGAAAACTTATCTATCCTGACAAAATAAGCCGTGACGGTTTCGTTCTATTTTTCGCTATGAAGACATTATAGCTTTGGGATAACAAAAACAAACTATAATGAAACTCATCATCTTCGGCGCTACGGGCGCAACCGGCAAACGTTTAGTTGAACAGGCACTTGAACAGGGCCATCTCGTTACTGCATTCGTCCGCGATCCTGCAAAACTCGGTATCATGCATTCTAATCTCTCCATCGCAAAAGGCGATCTCATGGACCCTTCCTCTATCATCCCCGCTATGCAGGGACACGACGCCGTGCTATGTGCCATCGGCGCTCCCGCCAATAAAACCGGCAGGATAAGGTCTGACGGTACCAAAAACATCATTCAGGCAATGAAAGCAACCGGCGTGAAACGCCTCATCTGCCAGACCTCCCTGGGATATGGTGACAGTAAAAAATTACTGGCCCAGACCCCGTTTATCTTTAGAAACATCATCGTGCCTTTCATCTTAAAGAAAGCGTTCGCCGACCATGCCCTGCAGGAAGAATATATTAAACAAAGCCAGCTGGACTGGATCATTGCACGCCCCGCCAATCTTACTGACGATGCTTACACCGGTGTTTACAAACAAGGCTTCCCCGTAACAGAAAAGAAACTTAAAATGAAGATTTCACGGGCTGATGTGGCTGATTTTATGTTAAAGCAGTTGACCGCCAATACCTACCTGCGGAAAACACCAGGCTTATCTTATTAAGCATTGCTCCACTTCTGGCCGCCTTTCGTGGCACAGTTTTTACGACGCTTTCATACACTCATTTTATACCCCCTAAAATTCAGGATATGAAAGCAATTGAAATCCATTCTTACGGCGGACCCGAAGTATTACAGATGGAAGAGGTGCCCGTTCCGCGGATCAATGCCGATGAAGTACTGGTAAGGGTTTATGCAAGTGGTGTCAATCCCGTAGACTGGAAAATAAGAGAAGGCAAGGCTGAACACCCGCTTCCCTTTATTCCCGGATGGGACCTCTCCGGCGTCATTGAAGAAACTGGCGCCAACGTCCGTAACTTTACAAAGGGAGATGCCGTTTATACAAGACCAGATGTTAAACGCGACGGCTCATATGCGGAATATGTCGCAGTCAGGGCAAATGAACTGGCCTATAAACCAAACTCTATAGATCACGTAACAGCTGCCGCTATTCCCCTCGCAGGCCTGACCGCATGGCAGTGCCTGTTTACACATGGCCAGTTAGAGGCTGGTCAGAAAGTGCTGATACACGGCGCCTCCGGCGGAGTAGGTACATTCGCCGTACAGTTTGCCAGATGGAAAGGGGCTTACGTCATGGCCACTGCATCCGAAAAGAATCATGACTTCTTAAAAAAATTAGGCGCGGATGAAGTGATAGATTACCACACGCCCGGCTATGAGGACACCATCTCGAGCGTCAACCTCGTACTCGATACAATTGGTGGTGAAACCCAGCAACGCTCCCTGAAATTTATAATGCCCGGAGGAATACTGGTCACTACCCTGAAACCAGAAAACAAAGACGCTTTTGATGAAAAAGGCGTTCGTCTGATCGGTATGTATACGCAGACCGAACCCGACGACCTGGCCGCTATTGCCAGCCTGGTAGACGAAGGATGGGTCAAACCGGTCATAGCCAAAGTATTACCGCTGGAACAGGCTGCAGAAGCACAGAAAATAGTGCAGGGTGGACACGTTCGTGGAAAGATCGTGTTGAAGATACATGAAGAATAACAATTAAAAAATAATCTCCTCACCAACTTCCAGCTCATAGGCTTCTTTTCCTCTCTGAAAGATCCTGGCAGACACACTTCCTTCCAGCGTGATCTTTGATCCCTTCACCCTGATCCAGCTGCCTTCGCGTAGCCCTACCACAGTCAGGTCCTGTTGCTCCTGGAATTCCCGTATCCGCGTTTCCCTGGTTTCTCCCATATGTGGCAGATCCGGAATAGGATCGAGATAGTGCGGATTCAGGTTGAACGGCACCAGTCCCATTGTCTGGAAGCTGGGCGGATAAACGATCGGCATATCATTCGTTGTCTGCATATTCACACCGCCGATATTACTGCCTGCACTTGTACCCAGATATGGCTTTCCTTTTTCTACCTCCCAGCGCAGCACATCCATTAATTGCAGTTCATGCAGTTGTTTCACCAGCAGGAAAGTATTTCCGCCTCCCGTAAAGAATCCTGCGCCGTTCCTGATAGCTTCTGCAGGATCATTGAAAGTATGCAATCCCCGCACCTTCAGTCCGGCTGTCGCAAATACCGTTGCTACCTTGTCGGTGTACTCATCATGTGAGATACCTCCGGGACGGGCATAAGGAATAAAGATCACTTCAGAGATACCGGCAAACAGCGATCTGATCACCGGTAGCAGGTATGACAAATAAGTCTCTCCGTGTAATGTGGAAGTACTGGCTAAAACAACATTTTTCATATCCTGCAATATAAAGAGATAACCGGTAACCATCGGCTACCGGTTATACTTTTTCTTTGTATGTAGTTATGCGTTCTGACCGCCATCCACAGTGATCGTAGATCCGGTGATATAAGATGCATCTGCGCTTGCTAAAAACGCAACCACCGCTGCAATTTCACCCGGAGCCGCATAACGGCCCAAGGCTGTTTCTGCCTTTACTACTTTCGCGAAATCGGTGTTATCGGGATTCATATCTGTTTCGGTCGGACCAGGTTGTATGGTATTGACAGTGATGCCTTTCTTACCGAGGTCCCGTGCCCATCCTCTGCTATAGGCAGCTACGGCGGCTTTGGCGGCAGAGTAGTCCGCAAACCCGGCAGTGCTCATCCTTTCGGCGGCATTAGAACCAATGTTGATCACACGTCCACCCTCGCCCAGGTACTTAGAGGCGCTGCGTACGGCAGTAGCTACTCCTCTGACGTTCACAGCATGCAGCTGCTCCAGCGCCGGCAATGTATCTGCAGCATTATCTACCGGGCTATATACAGCTACACCGGCATTGTTGACCAATATATCCAGCCTTCCCAGCTGTTTAACTGTTTCCTCAACAGCATTTTCGACGTCCTTTACATTGCCACTGTTGGCCCTGATCGCGATGGCTTTGCCACCAGCTTTCTTTATTTCATTAGCCAGCGCATTCGCTTTGTCATCAGCACTTAAATATGTGAATGCTACCGCTGCGCCATCAGCGGCCAGACGTTTAACAATTGCCGCGCCGATGCCACGGCTGCCCCCTGTTACCAGAGCTACTTTATTTGCTAAGTTTGACATGATATTTAGTGTTTACTTGTTGTTAATGTGTTTTACTGTTTGTTATTTTATTCTTTTCTTTCCCGGAGATGTTATGGGCATGCCTTACACTCCCGACACAGTTCCGGCCTTTCTCCTTAGTATTTTACCAAATGAATCGCTGCAAGCGGCCCTCCGGGGAATTGCTGCATCCTGCCGCCCTGTACCAATCCTCCCAGATCTATTCCCGCGAATCCCATACTGCTTAACAATCTGTGTGTTATCTCTTTTGCGGTCTTATCATCTCCTGAGTAAAACATTACCCTGTTATCTCCGTTCTGTGCAGGGTTAGCGGTGATCAGTGCCGGCGGCAAAGTATTGAACACTTTCACCAGTGCCGCACCCGGCACTTTAGAGGCAACCACTTCACTGGAGGTCTTTCCGCCGAGATCAGCTACAATGAAACCGGGAGTAATAATGGGGTTCATGGGATCAAATACAATCTTTCCGGAGAGGTCAAGTCCTGCCACTGCCGCATCCAGGTGCTGCCAGGGCACTGCTATCATGACTACGTCTGCCTGCGCAACTGCTTCTCTGGTACCGGCCTGTATACCTTTCAGATCTTTTATAACTGCGCTGAGCGATGCCGGTCCCCTGCTATTGCTGATAATTACTTCATGCCCTGCCGCTGCAGCCCGCGTTGCAAAAGCCAGTCCTATCGCACCTGCTCCTATTATTCCTATTGTCTTTTTCATGGCTTATCGTTGATTTTGTTTGATGATCAACGATGTAAAATTGCATCATAACAGGGTCCTGTTCCAATGACAACTAATATGGAAAAGCCTTTAAAACTGTAAAGAAAAAGCCTTGACAAATGTCAAGGCTCTTTCTCATTAACTTTGATAATCACTTCTTTGCAGGTTGCGACCGTACCCTGCTGAGCGTTTCCGGCGTCACGCCCAGGTACGATGCGATCATATGCAGCGGTATCCTGTTCATCAGGTCTGGGTACTTTTCGATAAAGTCTTTGTATTTCTCCTCAGTTGTGTAACTGATAGCTGCATGAATACGGTGATTGGCAGCGATATAACTCCTATGTACCAGCGTGTTGACCACCTTATTCAAGGCCGGTATCTCCTGACACAGCTGCTCAAAATCCTCTTTTTTGAACATCACCACCACCGCATCTTCCAGTACGTCAATATTGGTAGTAGACGGGGTTCCATTCACCAGGCTCTCCCTGTCGCCCGCCCACCAGTTCTCCACCGAGAACTTCATAATACGCTCAATACCTTTTTCATCCAGGTGATAGCTCCGTAGACATCCTTTCGCTACAAATGCATAGTAGTTCCATACATCCCCCTCCTGTAACAGGTACTGCTTCCGGCGCAGCTTTTTAATAAAGCTTCGGGATTGGATTAACGCCAGTTCTTCCTGCGTGAAGCTGCCTTTCGATTGGAGATATTGCTGGAAAACATCAAACATGCGGTATTGCTTAGGTATTACGGTATAAAATTACTGTATAGTTATAAATTAGCGAAAATCGAAAACTACCGGTATACTTCCGTTAGCGCTTCTTCGTTTAGAACGCTTCGCCCAGGTTTAAACTAAACGTGCTGCCATACTTACTGACGCCATAGTCGAACGCTATATTCGTACCTGACCGCTTATTGAACTTGATACGCAGCCCTGCCCCAGTAGCAGGATGCAAGCCTGTAAACCGGTAGTTATCTGCCTGTGTGACAGTATTCGCGTTCACAAATACCACAAAACCCAGCAACCCGTTTTTGGTAATATCCCTCCTGTATTCTGCTTCGAGATTGATCAACCCTTTTCCTCTGAACCTGTTCTGATCTATCCCCCGCCCGCTCCGCGTATTGGGATCCCACCCAATACTGGGCAGGTCCAGGTAAGGCGTCTTGCGACTCAGCGTTGTCCAATAAAATCCCCAGAAAGCCAGTACATTCTGCTGCCTTTCATCACCGAAGTGAATGTACTTCCTGTAATCCAGGTATAAGGACTCCCAGTTGTCGTTGCTACCCAGGAACGTGGGATTGATCCTGAAAACCGCATTAAAATAATGCCCTGCCTGCGGATTAATAGAGTTCTGCCTCGAATCCTTCAACAGGTTGAGAGAGATCCCCGACGAGACGGTCTGGCTGACGTCCGTTCCATACTTGTAACTCACGAATTTCGACAGCGTCAGACTATCATTATCCCTGATGCCGATGTTGGAATGCCAGTCCATATGATACCCCACCCCCACCAGCCATTTAGGTCTCACCTTACGGTAAAAGGTTTCATAGAACCGGAGATAATTATTCCCCAATAACTGCTTCTGCTCATCAGGTACGCCATTTCCCATTCCCCAGGTGTACTGCGGATTGATAATAAAGCGCATATCCCCTACCATATTGTACATATTACCCTCCAGCCATATATTGGACCGCAGGGCGAAAGAAAAACGCCCTTTAAAGGAAAAAGACGGGGTGAACGATACGTTTGACAGGTTGGTTGTCCTTCGTGGACCCAGGTAAAAGGCCGCATTCGTAGAGGTGATCAGTGCCACGCCACCTCCCGGCATAGAGGATGCCGATGGCAATAATGAATAATAGATCCTTCTCTTCCCTATTTTTTTAGGTGGCTTCGGTTTGTAATGGATAACACCCTTAAACAGGTCTATCACGTCCTTACGGGGTACAGTATCCTCGTCCTGGTCATCATCCCTGCGCTGCGCGATCAGGCAGGCGGGAAGGGCTAAAAACAGTATTATAATCAGGGTAACTTTCTTCATCAGCGTCAGCTATCTGGTTCTAACATAAATACTTAGTATATAGTATAGTCTAAATATTATGCCAGCAGATACACTGTTAAACTGGCACGGTAGCGCCAACCCTTAGCACACCGGATAGCGACAATCCCCAACCTGATATAATCGGCGCCTGCCCGGAGAGAAACCCGGCTACCAGGAGACCCGGTCATGTCCCTGCACCAAACATGGTCTTCTATCGTCCAGGTACTAATTGGCCGGCACCATTCTCCTGTTCATAACATCTTTGTAACAAGTTCGCCACAGATCGGGCAATCATAAAACGCTAAGGAGGAACAACAATCGTCCAGGTACTAACTGGCCGGAACCATCCTCCTGTTCATAACATCTTTGTAAAAGTTCGCCACGGGCAATAATAAAACGAAGGAGGAACAACAAATTTCCGAAAATAATCAGGGCCCAGCCAGACGGCCAGGCCCCTTCTTTGAAATATAAACCTAAACAAGAGCCGGAACTATACAGACGAATGATATCGTAACGCATTCATTATCTTACACAAACTTCCATCAAAAATGCTCCGGATAAAATCCCCTAATCCGGGGAAAAGCCCTCCCCACCATATCCCCGGTATATATGCACAAACTATGCACATCCTGCTCACAGACACCATCTTTCCCTTACCTTAATACATTCATAATCAATAAAGATGAGTAGACAAACAGGTTTTTTCCCGTATAGCGGCAAGCTGAAAGACCGGGTAGGCTATTACAGGAAAAACAAAAAAGGTGAGAAAGAATGGTGGACACGCCAGGCCGCAGAACACGTACGGCGGACCGCCGCCACAAAAAGAGCTGCCACCGACTTTGGCACTGCCTGCAGATGCAGTCGCCTGGTTCGTCATGCCCTGCGCCCATGGCTGCAGTATTATGGCTACCACTTTGACCACAACCGGCTTAACAAAGCTTTTATCAACCTTGTAAAAGCTGATACAGCTCACAAAACCGGCTTTAAACTGCCCACCCATCAAAACATGCAATCCCTCCGCGGATTTCACTTCAACACTGTTAAAACAACACACGATTTCTTAACCGGCACTCCTGTCATCACCAATGAAAACGGCAACAGGACAGCTGTCCTGCTGCCCGGTATCCATATCAGCAATGCAAAGCGCTATAAAGGCATTACACATATCACGGTAAAGGCAATCGCATTGCCATTCAACTTCAGACAAAACACCACAGCTGCTGTCGCCAGCGAGACTATCACCATAAAGCGTAACAACGCACCTCAACCCATCACCCTTACCCTGCCTGCCAGCAAAGAGCAAACGCTCATCATGCTCGAAATACAATGCGGCTATGAAATAAACGGTAGCATAGTAATATCTCCGAAGAAAGAAACGGCAGCAATAGACATCATTGCAGTACTGCCCGCAAGGAAAACTCCAAAGGTCAAAACGAACAAAACACCTCAGCTGCGCATCATCCCTCTTTGCTGTCAGACAGTGAAGAAACATCAAAGCAGACGACGCGTTTCCGTATATCCGTTGAAGGAATGATAACGCAGCTCACTCATGCATGAATAAATATGTTTTCATTTCAACTGACGACAGCATTGCTCCGCTTGTATCCCTATGCCCCAAAACCAACATTTCAGCATCTTCACCTCATTTTTATAAGCAGGATACATGAACCAACCAGCAATAAGACCCTCAAAACACAACATATCGCCCCTATTTATTCAGTAATTGGTATCCACAACTACATACGCGAGATAGCAACGATGCTTTTTTGTAAGTCCACCTCAAAGCCATGGTAGCTTCACTGTTACTCCTGGGTAACGCCACTTGCACAGTACATAAACAGCACATACATAGCAACACCTCCCAAAGTATTTGACGACTATCTATAATCGGGGCATCAAAGTCGCCAGGTTTCAGGTGGAGACGTCGGGCCTTATCCCTTAGAGAGCCTCACACGCTTGACAGGAGTTCAATCAGCATTCCCAAGGCCCCCACGCTTGACAAAGTCCAATAGCAAGTCTCGAAAAGGGATACAGCCCGATGTCCCACCTGAAACCGCAGCAACGGAGATAACTGCCAATTATTTTTTTACGCCCACCGCATAAGGTTATTGACGAAGGAGGTAACCGCGTACGCCCACCACCAAAGCCACGTACGCCACCGCCAAAGGCGCGTACGCCCACGGCATAAAGCCAGGCATTGCATCTGCCACTCCCCGGCATTATCTTTGCCCTACACCACCCATAATGCTAATCCATGTCAAAGAAATACCTGCTGTTTATTACACTACTACTTTTATCAGTAACACACCACACCTTCGCCCAGCAATCACCCAGCGCCATACCAATCCAATTCACTTTAAAACAAGCCGGTTACGTTACCCTGGTTGTTGAAAACAGCGCCGGCATACGCGTACGCAATCTGGTTGCCGAAACATGGTTTCCCGCCGGTAAGAACACCGTACAATGGGATGGCCTTGATGATCTGGGAAGAGATGGCGACGCTGCACGACATGGCGTGTACAGCGTTCCAGGCAAGATGGTCACACCAGGACAATATAAGGTCCGCGGACTGGTAAGAGGCGCTATCAACGCTCATTACGAACTGGCAACTTATTCAACCGGTACTCCTCCCTGGAGAACGGAAGACCATACCGGTGCCTGGCTGGCCAATCATACACCTCCGCAGGCCGCATTATTTGTCCCTGCAGGCGCTTCACCTACCGGACAACCTGCAGTACTCTTAGGCTGTTACATCACTGAAGGCCCCGATGGCATGGCATGGATCGATATGAATGGCCGCAAACGCGGAGGCCGTACCTGGGTAGGCGGCGTCTGGACTGCCGCTCCCTTCATGGCAATGGACAATGGCCCCAAAGCTATTCCCGGCACCGATCTGTATGTGGCATCCGCATGGGAGACCAACAAAAAATCCGGTATTGCAGAACTCCGCATCAATGCCCTGAGCGCTAATAAAAAGAACGACTACGACGTAAAACAGATCCTCAAATATTCCCTGGGCGCCATCCAACTGGATGACGTACAGGATGCCATCTCCGGCATGGCGGTCAACAACGGTATCCTGCTCATCAGTCTTCGTAACAAGAACCGCATTCTAATGATCGATGTAAGTCAGGGCAAGGTGACAGACAGCCTACAGATCACCGCACCGGCAGGCATGTGTTATGATGCAACTGGACGTCTGTTATTGCTTTCGGGAGATGATCTGCTGCGTTACACCGGCTCCCTCCGCAGTAACAGACCAGAGAAACTAATTGACAATGGACTGGAAGCACCCAATGCACTTACACTCGACAAATCAGGCAATATCTACATCAGCGATCGTGGCAAAAGCCACACCGTTAAAATATTCTCTCCCGCAGGCAAGTACCTCCGGCAGATCGGTACGCCCGGCGCTCCTGCTGCCGGCCCGTACAATCCGCAGCACATGAACAATCCCGCCGGCATCACCATCGACGCCAACCAGCAACTATGGGTAACAGAAGCCGATTACCTGCCCAAAAGGGTCAGCGTATGGTCGCTGGATGGTAAACTGCTGCACGCGTATTATGGTCCTCCGAAATATGGCGGTGGCGGTACCCTCGATCCGCAGGATAAGTCCCGCTTCTATTACGCCGACGACGCCCATGGCGCCATGGAGTTCGCCATCAACTGGCAGACGGGTACTTCCACCTTAAAACAGGTCTACTACCGGCCCGACGCTGACGACCTGCCACTGGCATCCCGCAATGCAGCGCCGGAAACACCGCTCTATTACAACGGACAACAATACTTCACCAACTGCTACAACAGCAACCCTACCAGCGGCGCTCCTATCGCCTACCTTTTCATCAGGCGGGAGGGTATTGCATACCCTGTAGCTGCCATGGGACAAGCATCACAATGGGACCTCCTGAAAGGAGACGCCTTTAAAGCCTCCTGGCCCCAGGGCGTCAACCTCAATGCCAGGGGAGGTTCCAGCCAGGCATTCTTCATATGGCAGGACCTGAACGGCGACGCCCGCGTGCAACCCAATGAGGTTAGATACCAGCAGGGCACCACCGGCGGTGTCACCATCATGCCTGACCTCTCCTTCTGTGTGGCCAGGATCAATGATAAAGCCGTCCGCTTCGCCGTTACCGGCACCACCAAACTGGGCGTGCCTCTCTACGATATCAACAAAGGAAAAATACTTGCACAAGGTGTACAATCTCCCGCTTCCTCCGGCGGCGACCAGCTGCTGGAAGGCCCTGACGGTTGGAACATACTTACCCTAGGTGCGAAACCATTCTCTCCGCTCTCTGTCAGCGGTACAAAGAACGGAACCCCTGTATGGAGTTATCCCAACCTCTGGCCGGGATTGCACGCATCTCACAATGCACCTGTTGCAGACCTCCCCGGACAGCTCACCGGTACCACCCGTCTGCTGGGAGGCTTTTTCAATGTCAAAGGCAGCGATGCAGGTCCGCTCTGGGCCATCAACGGCAATCACGGTAACGTCTATATCTTTACTGCGGATGGTCTCTTCGTAGCATCCCTCTTCCAGAATATGAGAAGCGGCAGGATCTGGCGGATGCCTTCGGCACAAAGGAATATGCCGCTCGACAGCATCACGCTGGGCGAAGAGAACTTCTGGCCCAGCATCACTGCCACCCAGGATGGGAAGGTCTACCTGGTAGATGGCGCCCGCAGCGCTATCGTAAGACTGGACGGTATGGACAACATCAGCCGTCTGCCCGACATGACCATCACCGTCAATCAGTCCTCTCTCAACAGAAGCCTTTCCGCAATGGCTGCCACACAGGCCGCCCGCCAGCAGGCAACAGGACCGAAGACCTTACAGGTGAACATCCTTTCTCAAAAGCCTGTCATCGACGGCAAACTGAACGACTGGAGCTCCGCCTCCTGGGCCGATATCGACAAAAGGGGCGTAAAAGGATACTTCAACTCCAGCGCGCAACCTTACGACGTTACCGGCGCCCTCACCGTGTCGGGAGGAAGATTATACGCAGCCTTCCGCACCGGCAATCCGCACCTGGCAGACAACTCCGGCGAAATGCCACAGGCGCCTTTTAAAACCGGTGGCGCACTCGACATCATGATCGGCAGTACCAACGCCAAAGCAGATCCCAACCGTCGCACACCCGTTGCCGGCGATTGCCGACTGCTCATCAGTGTCATCAACGGCAAGCCGCAGGCATTACTCTACCGCGCCGTCGTACCAGGTACCCGTACGGAAGACAAAGTGCCTTTCTCCTCCCCTTCAAGGACGATCACCTTCGACAGGGTAGATAATCTCACCAGCCAGCTCCAGTTTGCCACTTCCGGGGGCAATTACGAGCTTTCCATACCATTATCGGCATTGGGCCTCCAGGCCGTCGACGGACTTAAAATAAAGGGGGATATAGGCATTCTACGGGGTAATCAAGGTGAGACCACCTCCCGCCTCTATTGGAGCAATAAAGCAACCGGCATTACTGCGGATGTACCTTCTGAAGCCATGTTATCGCCAGACCTGTGGGGCACCTTTCAGTTCCGGAAGCAATAAAGTACTGGCATCCCTTTATTCACGCAAAGTAGCTCGGTTCCGGTCTTTGGATGATCAGTTGCTGATTCTATTATTCACGCAAAGTAGCTCGGTTTCAGTCTTTGGATGATCAGTTGCTGATTTTATTATTCACGCAAAGTAGCTCGGTTCCTGTCTTTGGATGATCAGTTGCTGATTTTATTATTCACGCAAAGTAGCTCGGTTCCTGTCTTTGGATGATCAGCTGCTGATTTTATTATTCACGCAAAGTAGATCGGTTCCAGTCTTTGGATGATCAGTTGCTGATTTTATTATTCACGCAAAGTAGCTCGGTTTCAGCATGGGATGGCGGTCGGCGCCTCTCTGGATGACTATTGAGCGTTGTCAATCGTATAGGATTTTGGATACAGATTTAACAGTATCAGTCGTGTCACCCGAGAGCCGAAGGCCCGCCATTCCCATCTGAAACCGGTGCTACTTTCGCTCTCCCTACAATATAATTTGCGTCATCCTAATCAGGAGTCAAATGCAAGTGACAACAAACAGATGGAACCGTTTCAAATTGAATCACACTAAACCAGCAAATAAGCGAATTAGATAAAGGGAATTACCTAAGTGAATCAGATAACTGATCGGATACTGAGTCAGATAACTGATCGAATACTGAATCAGATAACTGAATCGGACAAATAATCGGACAAATGATCGGATAACTGAATCATATCAAAATGACATTGAATTCAAATAACCGTCACTCCTCCAAGAGGCTGACATGAATCCAACAAGGTTGCCTTGCATACGTCCGTCCCTCTCTTACCCCTACCCCCAATTGGACGACAATAACTGCGGACGGTTTGAGGTGGAGATCACTGGCCTAAGTTGTTTGAAGTATGCTGACACGACCCACCAGGGGTTTAATAGCATTCCCATCGCCCAACCGAAAAAAAACGATGATAGCAAGGAACTTCAAAGAACTCAGCCAGTGGTCCCACACTCAAACCGGATCGCGTGAAGTCCAATCCCCACAACCCACCATCTCCAACCGAACCGCATAATCCACGTCCAAAACAAAAAAGCCGCATCCAAAAGACGCGGCTTTCAAAAACCTATTCAGCCTTAAGACTCCTGACCGGATTCATTAACGCAGCCCTGACACTCTGAAAACTAACCGTTACCAGCGTAACCACCAATATCCCCAACCCCGCTACAGCAAAAATCCACCACGATATCTCCGACCGGTACTGATAATTCTGCAACCACCCATGCATAAAATAATACGCCATCGGCATCGCAATCAAAAACGCCACCGCCACCAACGCCACAAAATCCTTCGACAGCATCGTCCACAAATTAAACACCGACGCCCCCAACACCTTCCGCACACCAATCTCTTTTGTCCGTCGCTCTGCCATAAACGACGCCATGCCGAACAGCCCAAGACAACTTATAAATATCGCCAGTATAGAAAAGAACCCTGTCAGCTTCCCCACCCGCACTTCCGTCTTGAATTTCTTCGCATACTCAACATCCACAAACTGGTATTCAAATGGCTGTTCAGGACTATACTTCTTAAACACCGTTTCAATCTTCGCCAATGCCGTGTGCCCATCCATGGCAGGATTAATACGGATAAGTATAATCCCCAGGTTCTCCCTGTTCATACGAAACACCGCCGGCCGTACCGGCTGATAAGGTGATTCCATGATCATGTCTTTAACTACACCTATGATGGTAAATGTCTTGTCATCCCACTGCACGATCTCACCGACAGGATCTTTGAGTCCCATAAACTTCACTGCCGCTTCATTCACTACAAACGCGGTGGAATCTGACGCAAAGTCGTTTGAAAAGTCTCTCCCTGCCTTGAATTGCCAGCCTACTGTCTTACCATATTCCGGCGATATTGTTACAGTTGGTATATCTATCGTCAGACTGGGATCTTTACCTTTCCAGGAAAGCCCCCCGTTCGTCTGCCATACAGTAGTCGTTGGAGCACTGGCCTCGGACATCTCAACGATCGCACCGCTATTGATCAACTCACTGCGTACCGCATTAAAGTGATCATGAATATTCGGCACATTTTGCTCCGTAGATATCAGCCCCTCGCGGGAGTACCCCACCGGCCGCGTCCTGGCAAACTGCACCTGCCGGAATACAATGATAGTACCGATGATCAGTACCAGCGAAACGGTGAACTGCATTACCACCAATATCTTCCGGGGCAAAGCGGCATTGCGCCCTACACGAAAAGTTCCCTTCAACACCTTAACAGGCTGAAAAGAAGAAAGGTATAAAGCCGGATAACTACCAGCCACCAATCCAGTCAGAAAAGTAATAACGATGCCTGTCAGCCAGAAGACAGGATTTGTCCAGAGAATAGACATCTTCTTATCAGCCACAGTGTTAAAAAAAGGCAGCGTTAACTGTGTGATAGCGATAGACAATACAAACGCCAACGCTACTACGAGGAGCGACTCGCTGAAGAACTGACCTATCAGCTGTGAGCGAAGAGAGCCGATGGATTTACGTATCCCCACTTCCCGCGCGCGCTTCTCGGAACGCGCCGTGCTCAGGTTCATAAAATTGATACAGGCTAACAATAACACAAACAATCCAATGATACCAAATAACCACACGAACTGTATACGCCCTCCCGTATTCACTCCATTTTTAAACTCCTCATACAGATGCCATTTGCTCATAGGATGCAGGAAAACAACCGGCTTAAAACGTTTATCTTCTCCCTGAAGATGTTCTGCCCTTAATTTGGCAATCTTCGCTGACGCACCAGCCATACTTACGTTATCCGCCAGCTCCACATACGTCAGAAAGCTATTAAAGCCCCAGGTATCGCTACTGGTTTTCAGCCAGGCCAGATCATTATTGATATAAACACTCCAGGGAGCGATAAAACCGACACGACCAAAGTTGGAATTATAAGGCAGATCCTCATATATACCTTTTACGATCAGATTCGTTTTATTATCCAGCCGCATGGTATTATCCATAGGATCTTCATTGCCAAAATAGGCAGCAGCGGTAGATGCAGATAATAAAACAGAAGAAGGATCTTTCAGCGCATCCTGTGAGCCTCGCAACATTTTAATATCCATCAACGCCGGCCCATCCGGCTCCATAAACTTCCCTATCTTACGCAGCTTTTTATCGCCGAAAGAAAGCACCTTATAAAAATCCCAGGAAGACATCACCACCCGCTTAAAATCACTCCCATATCGCTCCCGCAGCTCATCACCCACATGATAGGGCATCGTCTGCCAGGTATCCAAGCGTCCACCAAAATCCTGTGTCTGCATCAATTGCGCAATGCGGTCATGATGTTTATTGTACTTATCAAAGGAAAGTTCGTCCCAGATCCACAGACCGATCAGCATAGCCACTGCCATGCCCATAGCAAGTCCGCCAATATTAATAAGGGAATACCCTTTGCTCTTCAAAAGATTGCGCCAGGCAATTCTGAAATAGTTCCTGATCATAATGGTATGGGTTGTGTGATGTCAGCGCACCGAAAGTATGCCAAATACCTCCAAATATGATTATCAATTACTTACAACATCAAAACACGCTTATATTGTCCGGTTTTGAAACACCGTAATGTCCATTCCCGGATTTTATGCCCTTACAATTGCCCCCAAAGGCAACATAATATACATGACCTTCGCATTAGCCCACATAAACAGATAAAATACATTAAGTACTTTAAGTACATTAAGTACATTAAGTACATTGAGTACATTGAGTACATTGAGTACTAAGGTATGCTGACAGCGTACCACTACCACGAGTCAAAAACAAAATTCAACACCACCCTAACATCAGACCCTATATCCACAAAAAGGTCGCCTTGCAGACGTCCGCCCTCTCTCTTACTCCTACCCCAATTGGACGACAATAACTGCGGACGGTTTGAGGTGGAGATCACTGGCCTAAGTTGTTTGAAGTATGTTGACACGACCCACCAGGAGTTTAATAGCATTCCCACCGCCCAACCGAAAAAAAACGTTCATAGCAAGGAACTTCAAAGAACTCAGCCAGTGGTCCCACACTCAAACCGAACGCAGGTAATCGTCCTATTACACCGTTCCTCTTACCCCTACCCCAATTGGACGACAATAACTGCGGACGGTTTGAGGTGGAGATCACTGGCCTAAGTTGTTTGAAGTATGTTGACACGACCCACCAGGAGTTTAATAGCATTCCCACCGCCCAACCGAAAAAAAACGTTCATAGCAAGGAACTTCAAAGAACTCAGCCAGTGGTCCCACACTCAAACCGGATCGCGCGAAGTCCAATCTCCCATCAATCCCCCACACTCAAACCGGATCGCGCGAAGTCCAATCCCGCTAATCCCTCATACTCAAACCGCCCGCAAGCCCCCTGCAGTCATAACTACTATCTTCAGTTAAAGCCACAAATCAAGAAATATAGCCCAGATATAGGAATTATAAATTTCATTCATATATTTGTATTGTTATATTTATATACCTGGATAATACTATACCATATATCACAACACCATCTTTATTCATTTACAACCTAATTCAACATGCACATCGCATTTGTAATCGACCTTCTTGCATTTGAAGGATTGGGTACAACACTCACATCACTCGTGAGAAACTGCCGGGACACAGAAAAATTGACACTTCATTTTATCTGTTCAGAAGTTGCCCCTAAACATAAAGACAATATCCTGCGTTTGCTGCAGGAAGAAGCATACCGTGGTAAAACGGAATTTCATGACTTCGATGCCCCTAAGAGATTCGGTCACCTCAATTCCCTGCACGGCAACTGGACTACCTACGGTAAGTTCCTCATTCCTGAAGTGATCAATGCAGATTATGCGCTCTACCTGGATGCCGATCTGCTGATTCTGCTGGACATCCTCTCACTGCAGGATATCAAATTTGATGATCACTTCCTGGCAGCAGCACCAAGAGGACCGTTCAAAAATGCATTGGACGGTAAATTTCTGATGGAAAAATTAAACGTTGACGGGGAACAACGCTGCTTCAACGCGGGCGTATTGTTGTTCAATCTGAAAGTATGGAAAGAACGGAACATGGATCAGCGTATACTGGAGCTCTTCGAACAATTCCCGCAGGAATTCCCGTCACACGATCAAACGATCCTCAACGGTCTTTGCGCCGGTAGCTTTCACTACTTCGAAGGCCGCTTTAACAATATCTGGACACCGGAACAACAGCCGCCCGCACAGCTGGACAACGTCATATTCCATTTCGCAGGAGCACCAAAACCATGGGACCTCCTCGGAAAGACGATCCACTCCGGGTACAGTATCTGGACAGGTTATGACACTAACTTCTGGGATGCGAAATACAAGAACTTCACATTCGCGAAGTTACACCGTACCTGGAAGATCAGAAGATCACTGGCCAAGCACTTCCTGAAAAGATTCCGCGGCGCAAAAGCACCTGCTGTTGCGACTGCAGCTAAATAAAACAAAAGAAGGGCGGCTCAACACTCATTGAACCGCCCTTGTTTATATTTTACGCTCCTTCATTCTCTGGTATACCGCCTCTGTATTCCAATATATCTCCCGGCTGACAATCCAGTACTTTACAAATAGCCTCCAGCGTACTGAATCTCACCGCCTTCGCCTTTCCTGTCTTAAGTATCGAAAGATTGGCCAGCGTAAGATCTACCTTCTCAGCAAGCTCGCTCAATGACATCTTCCGCTTCGCCATCATCACATCCAGGTTTACAATAATCGGCATGAATCTATACAGTTAACTCATTTTCAGTTTGCAATTCTACTCCTTTTTTAAATATCTGTGCAATCACAAACAACACTCCGGATACGAATATGAATTCCAACGGGATCACATTCAGTTTTAAACCCGCTATGTCGAACGACAGCCACCCGACATACCAATTGTGGATCACAGCTACAATCCATGCAGCCGTTATAACATTACTCATCCTCACCAGGTTATTTGCAACCTCCATTGTAAATGGATTCTTCATCCTGATCTTCGATAATACGCTGATCAACAGATACGCTACATACGCCTCCAGGACATAAAAAGCGATCTTCAATAAAATCATCGACGTATAGTGCCAGAAACTATGCTCCCGCAAAGGCGACAGGTCCAGCCCCATATATAAATTTTTTGTTGCCGCAGGGTTGAAAATACTCACCCCGTACGATGTAAGCAAGGCGCCTGCCCTGATGGCCAGGACCACAAAACCGACCCATGCCACCATATTCAGCGTCCGTAGTACTTTCTCTGGTTTAGTTTTCATAATGAGGTTAATTTACAAAGCAAATATCAATAAATGTTTATCGAAAAACAATAAAATATTTCTATCACTTAATCAAGTATACCTGATCTCAGTATATCGATCAATTTCGATTTTATCCATTATATTCGCACCATAAAACGACCTGAAGTTTGTTGTGGTTTGATTGAGAAAAGTTATTTTACCTATCCGGGATAGGTCTACTACTTCTTTCCAGGCGCTGTTGATCCATTACAACTATATCCTTTAGGAAACCAATTTACTGTACAGCACCCGCCAGTTGTACCTATCGAAAAACCTTGCTAACCAACTCCCTTAAATGAAAACCATATGATCACAACCCGTGCTACGACACGCAGGAGAATTACGTTTCTCTTCGCCGTTGTCCTCTCCATTATCATGACAGGTATGACCGTTACGCCCGCTTTCTCCCAGAACTGGAGACTGGCCCAACCTGCATACCCAACTACCGATGCTTTTGTCATCACCTACTCCGTTGCCGATTACGGCGCTACCGGCGATGGAGTGACCGATGTTACCAGCATCTTCCAGGCTCGCCTCAACGCTCTCGGTGCTTTGGGTGGCGGTACTTTGTATGTGCCTGCCGGCAAATACGTTATCCGTGGTAATCTGCTCATTCCAAAAGGTATCACCCTGCGCGGTGAATGGCAGAAACCGACCAAAGGCCAGCCGATTAACGGTACCATCCTGATGGCTTATGCCGGCCGTGGCGACGAAAATGCAACACCTTTCATCACCATGCAGACCTCCGCAGCCGTGCGTGATCTGGCCATCTGGTACCCGGAACAACTGCCGGATAATATCACACCCTACCCTCCGGCTATCATATTCGGAGCGCCTAACTACTTCGGTAATGAATTCTGCAACGCCAGGAACGTTACCTTCGTGAACGCCTATACGGGCGTTGTATTTTCGAGAACGAACGGTGGCACCTGTCCGGTGATTAACGGCGTATACGGTACTCCCTTATCCAGAGGTGTGGAGATCGATAATATCGTTGACGTAGGACGAATTGAAAACGTCAACTTCTCCCCCGCTTACTGGGCTGGCTCCGGATTGCCGAATGCACCTGCAGCCGGTGGCTCCTACGCTAACTGGATCTACCAGAATGGTACCGGTATTGTCATGCGCAGAAATGACTGGTCGTATACCGCATTCGTGGACATCGAAGGTTATGCGATCGGCTTCCACGCGGTTACCTCTATTCCCAGTGCGCCTGCTGTCCCTAACGGACAAAACTACGCCATGACCTTTACCAACTGTAAAACCGGCATCTATGCACAGGTAGTGAGCAATGTAGGCATCATGTTTGCCCGTTGTACGACGATCAACTGCGCTACCGGCCTCGCTGTTGGCGGCGGTTCCTCCACCAATGGCGCCTTACAGCTGCATACCTGTACTTTCGGCGGATCTATTGACGCCATTACCGCCGATCCCGATTGCGTAGCGAGGATCATGCTGCAACAGTGTACGATCACCGGTGGTAATGTAAACATCGGAGGCGGTACCTTCGCGGCGTCCGACTGCGACTTTAATAACAAAGCTCCGCAGATAGCTTTAGGCACTAATGCAAGAGGTATCATCACCGGCAACCGTTTCAAAGAGGGTGTGAGTATCCAGAACAATTCGCTCTATACTAACGCCATCGATCATACGCCGCTGACGCTGAAAAAGCTGCCTCCGTTCCCCACCATCACACAAACTACACACAAACCCTCCCGGCAGGTATTGTACCTTGCTACCGCAGCGCCTTTCAACGCTAAACCTGATGGCGTGACCGACAATACCACCGCTATCCAGAACGCGCTGACAAAAGCCGGTACAGACGGTGGCGGTATCGTGTTCCTGCCGCCGGGAAAATATAAAGTGACCGGTCACCTGACAGTACCTACAAACGTAGAGCTCAAAGGAGCGGCCGACAACAGCACTACGCCTACAGGACCAGGCAGTGTACTGGAACCGTATGCTGATAAAGGCAATCCTAATGGTACGCCTTTCATTAAGTTATCTGCCGGTAGCGGTCTGCAGGGTGTCACCATCAACTATCCGGAACAGATGGCTTCACTGGTGCCTAATTTCCCCGCATATCCTTACACCATACAGGTAACAGGCAATGATGTATACATCGTGAACGTAGGCCTCCGTGCTGTATACAATGGTATAGATATGTTCACTTACCAGTGTAACAATCACTATGTTGACTGGCTGGCCGGACATGTATTCCACAATGCTATCAAAGTGGGGGGCGGTACTACCGGCGGACAAATCTCCAACACCCAGTTCAACACCATCGCGTATGCTGCCGGTGCAGAGTCGAAATTCGGCAGCTGGCCCAACTCACCGCAGGGCGACAACTCTGCCATATACTCTTATCAGCTGAACAACATGGATTTCATCATCCTCGGTAACGCTCAGAATGAGATCCTCTATAACGACTTCGTATACGGCGCACGCCGTGGCCTGATCCTCGCCAATGAGGGCAGCGGTGCCTCCGGCATCAGTATGGGCCTCGGACTGGATGGCACTAAAAATGCGATCAGCTTCGAAAAACTGGGCAGCGGCGGATTCGACTTCATCAACAGCCAGATCGTAGCCCTGAACAACAACCAGGATACGTCTACCAGTTATCTCAATACCACCGGCACATTCACCGGTCAGATCAACTTGTTCAACTCCGACTACTGGGGTAATCCCGCCAGGTCTATCGTAACTGCCGGAGGCAGCATCAACCTGCAAACGGCCAACTTCGCAGAACCTGGCTTCCAGCACTGGGGCGTTATCCGCAATGGTTCGCTGAACCTGCACAACTCCACCATCTGGCCCGTAGGTACCTTGCTGAATGCAGGAGCAGAACCTAAATTCTCCGCACACTCTTCCATCGTTGATAGCGCCAACATCGATGCTTACAAAACCGCGCTATGGAAAAATAACCTGGGTAACATCTGGTCTGTATCCGTAGCTGGCGTGATGGACAGACAGGGCTGGACAGCCTCCGCCTCTGTCAATACCAGCAACGCAAAGAATGCGCTCGACAGCAACGCCGCAACCCGCTGGGATACGCAGGGTGGCCAGGTGAACGGACAAACCTTCACAGTAGACATGAAAACAGTCAATACCATCAACCGTATTATACTGGATGCTACGGATAGTCCTTCCGACTCTCCTGCTGGTTACAGCGCTTACATCTCTATGGATGGCATCAACTGGGGCAGCCCTATTGCTTCAGGCGCCGGTGCGCAGGGCATGACACTCATCACCTTCCCTGAAAAGGTAGGCCGCTACATCCGTATCGTACAGACAGGCTCCAAAGGCAACTACTGGTCCATCCATGAGTTCTATGTATTTGGCCGTGTGAACGTTGCCAGCGTCAGCGTAACACCCGGTTCCGGCAATCTGAACGTGGGTGCCACGCAGCAATTATCAGCCACTATCCTGCCTGTGAATGCTACCAACAAAGCGAAGACCTGGACTTCCTCCAATCCCGCCATCGCTACCGTTGATACCAGCGGTAAAGTAACCGCTATAGCACCGGGCATCGTTACGATCACCGTCACTACTGTAGACGGTAACAAAACTGCCAGCTGCATCGACACCGTGAAAGCGTCCACCAACGCCTTTGGTGGCACACCTGCTGCCATCCCGGGCAGGATCGAGGCCGAGAACTTCGATAACGGCGGACAAGGTATCGCTTACTCAGACGCAGATCCTGCAAACAACGGCGGCCTATACAGATCTGAAGGCGTAGACGTAGAAGCCTGCGGCGACGGCGGCTATGATGTAGGCTATACTTCTGCCGGCGAATGGATGAACTACACAGTGAATATCACCACACCCGGTACTTACACACTACAGGTTGGCATTGCTTCCCCTTACGGCAGCAGACGCCTGCATGTAGAACTGGACGGTGTGAACATCTCGGGTACCATCAACATTCCCAACACCGGCGGCTGGCAGACTTACCAGACATTGACTGCCACCACACCGGCCCTCACTACCGGCATTAAAACACTGCGTGTCGTGATGGAAACAGACGGCTTCAATGTTGACTACCTCACGCTGACCCGTACCGGCACTACCAGCACGGCTAAACTGGCAGACAACACCGCTGAAATCGTGGCTTATCCGAACCCGCTAACCGGCAACCAGCTGAACCTCCAACTGGTGAACCATACGGCAGGTAAATACCGTGTTATCCTGTTCAACTCACTCAACCAGCCTGTATTCACCACAGCCATCAACGTAGGCAAAGCAAGCAGCACCTATCCGCTGTCATTGCAGCAAACTTTGCCTCCCGGCTATTACATGCTGGAAGTGATCGACCAGAAAGGCAACCGCGAAGTGAAGAAGATCATCGTTCAGTAAAGGCACTTTCCTATCGCTACCAGGCAATATTAGGAAAGAACTGAAAGCGGTTTTGAGGAATGTCCACAGGACGCAAAATCATGTGCATAGGACGCCAAAACGTGGGAATGAAATGGTTGTGGGCCCGGGGTTAATAAACGTCCATTCCGGAATTCAACCGGTTCACGAAACAGGAGTTGAAAAAACGTCCGTTGCGGGATGAACCGGTTCGCGGACCCAGGGTTGAAAAAACGTCCATTCCGGGATCCAACCGGTTCGCGGAACGGGGTTGCGGACCCGGGGTTGAAAACCCCGGGCTACAAACACACGGCCCCTACAGGGCCGATCGCCGCGAATCATCATCCCAGGTTTCAACGCACATTATTCGCTTTAATACCGCTTTGATACCGCTAATCCTACGTTAATCTTACGTTCACGAACGTAGCATTAACGTAGGATTAGCGGTATCAAAGCGGTATCAAAGCGATATTTATGTCTTAATACAGAAAAAACTTTACAGTTTTATTGTGAAGGCGCAGGATTGGCTTTACAGGTGTCTTAGTGCAGAAAAACTTCACAGTTTCATTTTAGAGGTTCAGGATTGACTTTACATGTCAACAATTCGGCACCATCGCCCCAACTAGCGTAACCCAATATTCATCGTTGGGAGAGCGAAAGTAGCACCCGGTTTCAGATGGGAATGTCGGGCCTTCGGCTCTCCGGCGACACGACCGGTGCTGCCAATCGACATTCAAACCTCCATTCGCTTGACAAGGCCTGATCGGCTTCCAGAGAGGCGCCGACCGACATCCCATACTGAAACCGGCGCTACTTAGCGTTAATAATTGAACAAGCGCCAATAGCGTTCCGGAGAATACCGGACCCAGCGCTGCTTAGCGTGAAAGATCCCACACCTTCAACGTATCCACCATCACCTTCCCGTTCGCCGCAAACACAGACCACCCCGTCGCCTTTTCCGCCGGAAACACCAGCGTCGTCAACACCCGCTCCCCACCATTCACAAACACCTCCACAGACGACTTATCAAACAACACCTGCAACCTGATCTTCCCCTCAGACGGTTTAACGGTCACCTTATCCGCAACCACACCTTTCTCATTCGCAATATAAAGCTCATTACGGGCCTTATTATACCCGATGACAGTCTGAGTCTTATCAACACTGTTCTGCCCGATTTTAAGCCCGAATTCATCGCCAGAACCAGGAGTAAACGTCACATCTATCCAGTTGGCATTTGAATTGAAACTTCCGCCCTTGCCAAACGGAATTTCTTTGCTGTCAATCTCCAGCCCGTTCTTCACCAGCTTCTTCGCCGCCGGCAGCTTCTCCAGCGACGCATGCAGCACTGAAGAAGGCTGCTGATACAAACGCACCCCTTCCGGCGTCGACTTCAACAGCAGGTCCCTTGCAATGGACATCTGCCCACGCCATGGATAAGTCTCCGTCTGGAAAGGCATTAGCCAGCCCAACATCGTCTGCCTCCCATCCGGCAGGTTATTGTAAGGAATAGCGGCATAAAACGTCCTGCCATAATCCACGAACTGCTGATGTGCCGGCGGATTGTCGTTCCTGAATGTCTTACCGTCAAAATCGCCGGTGAAATACTGCATACCCGTAGCCGCATCCTGGTTGCCGGATGAGATCATGATCAGCCACTTTTTCTTCGAAGGATCGCCATCTACATACAGGGGAGTGAGAGAAGGACATTCCCAGATCTTACGTGTATCTCCCTCGTTTCCGAATTCACTCAGCAAGTCCCATTTTTTAAGGTCTTTTGAGCCATAGAACTGCAACTTATGTTCTGTCGGAAGCGCAACAACCATTACCCATTGCTGCTGTTCCTCCATCCAAATTACACTGGGATCACGGAAATCTTTTTTCTGAAGGTCCAATACCGGATTGCCCGCGTAATTCGTGAAGGTCAGACCACCATCATTGCTGAACGCCACACACTGTGTCTCCCGCTGCTGTTTAGGCAGATCCGCCGTATAGATTGCCACTAGTGGCGCCTTGCCATTAGTACCAAAACCACTGGTATTGTTTTTATCCAGCACAGCGCAACCGGAGAAGATCGAAGTGATCGTGTCTTTGGTTACTATCTCCGGAATAGCCACAGGCAGGTGCTTCCAGTTCAGCAGGTCTGTACTGGTAGCATGCCCCCAGCTCATATGCCCCCATTTATTCTCAAAAGGGTTGTGCTGGTAATAGAGATGATAAACACCATCCAGATAGATCAATCCGTTAGGATCATTCGTCCAGTTCTTCGGCGGAGTGAAATGATACACAGGACGCCACTGCGGCGTAGGAACCGCCTGTTGCTGGGCCAGTAAAGTGAACGGTAACAGGCATGTAAGCCAGAAAGTAATCAGTTGCTTATTCATAAAATGGACAATGTTTTTAATGGGCCGGTATAGATCACCAACCAGTATTTTGTTTATATAATCCTTTACTATAGTTCATTTGATTGAGTGGTACCGGCAGATATTCATCCCTTCCCTTTTTAAATGCAGCATCTGACAGATGCGGGCTCCGTGTTTTCTCCACTGCAAAATAAGCATTCAGATATTCGGCAGCAATGCCCCAGCGTACGAGATCAAAAAAACGATAGCCTTCCATGGCAAACTCCAGTCTGCGCTCCCAACGTACGGCCTGTCTGGCGAAGTCCTGCGTCCAGGTACAGTTGATGCCCGGCTTGTAAACATCTACTTTATAATTGGAGGTAAAAGAACCGTCTGACTGCTTTAACAACGCCGTACTGTTTCCTGCTCTCGTCCGGATACTGTTCACCAGCGCAAGTGCCTCATCCTGTCGTCCCAGTTCCACCAATGCTTCCGCTTTAAACAGCAGCACATCATCATAACGGATAATATCCCAGTTCTTGGAGCTCGACATAAAAGGAGGTATCTTCTGAAACGCAGCATCGTTTGGCAATACAGCTTCCTTTAAACTCAGGTAACTGCCATATACATCCGGAGCACGGGCCCAGGCACGCTGGTAGATAAAGCCAGGGTCGTACTTGTAAGGATGCCCTGGTATAGCTACTGTATGGTCCAGCCGCGGATCAAATGTATTGGTCTGAAAATCGCTCCCGCCGGTGATGTTCTTGTCGTTAAAGGTATTGAACATCGGCAATCCGGAAGCATCGGTCTTGAAAGCGTTGATCAGGTTATAGCTGGGAGAATGAAATCCGCAGCAGCCGTAATCTGTATTCATCGGATAGTTCAACGCATGACCGTAGTCCAGTCTGCCTTTAGGCGTGCCATCTTCTCTCGAATACTGGATAGCAAAGACTGATTCCATACTATTCTCGGTGGCCGATTTAAAGTTATTTGCAAAGTCACCATTCAGCTGATACTTCCCTGAGCTGATCACTTCATCACACAAGGTATTCACCTGCTGTAAAGTAGCCGCATCAATGCCAGTCACTGCATTGTTCTCATCCTGTTTATACGCCTGGTACAGCAAGGTTTTTGCTAGGTAAGCCTTTGCAGCGAATTTATTCACCCTGCCGATCTGTGGCTGTGTAGCCGGCAGGTTATCTGCAGCAAAACGGAAATCATCCGCGATCTTTGTCCATAGCTCATCATTGCCAAGCGCTTTATTGGAAATAGTCGCATAGTTTTCCTTCGGTACTGTTTCATCAATGTAAGGCATGTACTTGAAGAGCACCTTCAGCAGGAAATAATAATGCGCACGGAGAAAACGCACTTCTGCCTGCCGCACTACCTTCTCGGGGAATGCATCTTCGCTGAGGGCATTCAAACGCGCCAATGCATCATTTGTGCGACCAATGCATACGTATAAGCGGAACCATAGCAGGTCGGTAAGACCATTGTCTATCCTGTTCAGGGCAAAGGTTTCATAAAAGTGGAATTCACTGATATCGCCAGCGCCATCACCACCTTTATAAGCGTCCCCGCTACGCAGGTTGCCATAAGGCCACATATTAGAATAAGGCGCTGTATAGTGGTCATTGCCTAACGCAGAATAAGCGGCAGTTACCATCTTATCCACGTTCTCAGGTGTATTCAGATCATCGCCGGAAACAACCGCCTGTGGCGTCTGATCCAGGAAATTGCTGCAGCCGCCGAATAACAGGCTACAACAGGTGAAGAGATATATAAAACGTTTCATTGTGATCATGTTTAACAGGTACTAGAATGACAGGTTCAGGCCCACGGTGCCGATAACGGGAATAGGATAAGCATTGTTCGGGTTCTCCGGATCAGTGGCCGTAAAGCTTTTGCTCTTTACAGTGAACAGATTGCTGCCCTGCAGATACACCCTCGCTGTCTGGAACTGTCCGTTGAAGAGATGTCTGAAGCTATATCCCAGCTGTATATTCCTCAGCTTCAAGTAAGAGCCTGACTCCAGGAAATAGGTAGACGTGCGGTTCTCATTGTTACGGTCTACCAGTGTCAGCGCAGGAATGGCCGTATTCATATGTTGCGGCGTCCATGCATCCAATGTACGCTGACCCCAGTTGGTACCCGTCCAGATGGAAGCAAAGTCAGTATACGTCTTATACGTGTTATACACCTGTATACCCTGTACTCCCTGCAGGAAGAAAGACAGGTCAAAGTGTTTGTACTCCAGTGCCACGTTCAGTCCATAGGTGAAATCAGGATCTCCCTTACCGATGTAATCCCTGTCTTTATCATTGATCTCTTTGTCGCCGTTCAGGTCTTTATAACGGATGCGTCCCACGCCCTTGCCGATCTGGTTGGCATGATCATCCACTTCCTGCTGCGACTGGAAAATACCGTCTGCCACATAACCGAAGGTGGAATTGATAGAACGCCCGAGGATGGTTTTATCCTGGCCATTGCCGGGGTATGAGGTCAGCACTTCATCGGGCAGGTAAGTGATCCTGTTGCGGTAAGTAGCTACGTTGCCTGTCATGGTTAAAGTAAGTCCCGGAACGATATCACCGGAATAGGTTACAAAAGCTTCCAGGCCTTTGTTCTGCATAGAGGCGCCATTCGCAAACCGGGAACCACCTTCACCGATCACCGCCAGGTAGGCGGGATTGATCAGGATATCGGAAGTCTTCTTGACAAAGTAATCCACCGATCCGGAGATGTGATTGTCAAGTAAACCGAAGTCAATACCCAGGTTCGTTTCTTTCGTGCTCTCCCATTTCAAAGCAGCATTGCCCTGTCTGATCAGGGTATATCCTGAGGGAAGCTGGCCGGTATTACTGCCATTCAGATCATAAGCACTGCCACTGTCAAAGTCCCAGGTAGGATCAATGCCATAAATAGCAGAATACAGCGTATAGGTAGCGTTGTTGACGATCTCCTGGTTGCCGCTTCTACCCCAGCCTGCACGCAGCTTCAGATCTGAAATAAATGGCAGCGCCGATTTCACAATGCTTTCTTCGCTGATACGCCATCCCAGAGAGAATGCGGGGAAGGTACCAAAGCGGTTCTCTTTTCCGAAACGGGAAGAACCATCCCTGCGCAGGGTGACAGAAGCCAGGTATTTGTTATCATATACATAGTTCGCCTTACCGAAATAAGACAACAAGGCATATCCGCTGCCACTACCGCCATTATCTTTTTGCGTGGTACCTGCATCCAGGTACGCGTAATCTATATTCTCCAGCGCATATCCCTGCCGGCTGGCAAAGAAGTTCTGCGCCATGTATTTGATCTGTTCTTCGCCCAGCAGGAAGTCCAGCCGGTGTTTCTTCAATGCAACATTGTAAGAGAGAGTATTCTGCCACACCCAGTTACCGTTATAATCCTGTGAAGTATTTGTCTGGTTCGTCTTATCAGAAAGGAAACCGGAAGTGTACGACTTGCGCAGCACACGCTGGAAGGTGCCATTGTAATCAATACCAAAACTTGACCTGAGATGCAGGCGTGGAATGATCTCCAGGTCGGCATAAGCATTACCGAACAATCTTACGAACTGACTTTTATTCTGTTTGTTATCTTCAATCAAACGTACGGGATTTTGCCTGTCCGTCATACCCGGCGCAGGACCGCCCCAGCCGCCATCAACAGTATGCACGGGCACTACCGGCTGTTGTACCAGCGCTGCAAAAAGAACATCTGTTGCAGGTACCAACGCATCTTTGATATAAGTAGCAGACAGGTTCTCTCCCATCTTCAATCGCCCCTTAAAGAAGGAGTAGTCTGTATTAAAACGGGCGGTAAGCTTCTGCTGACGGGTATCTTTAACAATGCCCTTATTGTTGTACATACCTACAGAAAAGAATGAATTTCCTTTTTCTCCCCCGTTGGTCAGTGAGATATTATAACTCTGCAAGAGGGAAGTCTGCGCTATTTCATCATACCAGTAAGTATCTGCAGGCTTCATTGTCTTTGCAGCATCGATATATTCCGGCAATATGATCTTATTCAATACAGGATTGTTATAATCGCCGTTCCAGTCATACTGATAGATCTGGTTGTTGTTCGGATCTGAATGATCATTCACAGCGGCCTGCCAGTAAGCACGTCCCCGGCCCTCTGTGCTCAGCGTCTTCAGCTTTGTACTATAATACTGCAGCGAGGAAGATGCATCCACATTGATCTTGCTAAAACCTTTCTTCGCTTTCTTCGTCGTCACGATAATGACACCGTTGGCAGCACGGGAACCATAGATAGTAGCCGAAGACGCATCTTTCAATACCTGTATCGATTCAATATCATTCTGGTTCAGCTCCTGCAGTCCGCGCTTGGTAGGAATACCATCTATCACATACAAAGGATCGTTGTTACCCAGTGTACCGATCCCCCTGATCCGCACGGTGGCAGCGCTGTTGGGAGCACCATCAGAAGTGATCATTACCCCCGGTACCCTTCCCTGCAACGCTTTCAGTGGATTGCCTAATGGAATGTCTTTGATCTCGGCTACATTCACAACAGCTACAGCGCCCGTCAGGTCTGCTTTTTTCTGGGTCTGATAACCCGTCACCACTATCTGGTTCAGATCAGTGGCATTTTCTTCCAGTTCGATCGACAGTACAGCTGTATTTGCAGGCACCTGCTGCGTCATTGGCTTCATGCCCAGGTAGGTAAAAGTGAGCGTCTCACCCGGCGCCGCATTGATAGAGAAATGACCGGCATTGTCTGTAATAGCGTTTGCCTTGCCCGCCTGGACGGTCACGCCAGGTAAAGGTGTTTTGCCCTGACGACTGGTAACAGTACCCTGATAGAGCTTCTGCTGTGCTACAGCCAGTATGCTGAACAGTAGCATAGGTAAGAGGTAGAATAATCTTTTCATAATTGGAATTTTGGCTGATTGGTGGAAATAAAATAAATCGTGGAATGTATTATTGTCCCGTGCTGACGTATGCCTGCTTTTTTATGATGATGTCTGTTACTTCCTGCGGATGATAATCCGGGCAACCGCCCGGCTTCGATGCCACCAACGCACCGAGTGCATTGGCGTAGGCGAGACTGTACGCAGGTGTACAACCTTTGATCTGAGAAGTGAGAAATCCCGCCAGGAAAGCATCCCCACTGCCGATGGTATCTGCTACTTTCACCGGCTGCCCTTCCTGGTAATAAAATTGTCCCTGAATATATCCCATACATCCTTTACTGCCCAGCGTAACGATGATGGTGGGAATGTTGAATTGTTCAGACAGCGCCTGTATCCGCTCCTCCGATGTTGCAAACTTGTTGTACCAGGAAGAGATGAGTTCCAGTTCACCGATATTCAGCTTCAACAAGTCACAACTGAACAGCAACCATTCCAGTGTTTCTTTTGAATAATAAGGCGCACGCAGATTGATGTCCAATACCTTGCGGGCTTTGGATTGCAAGGCTTTTTCCAATGTATTGCGGGACACATCATTTCTGGCCAGCAGGCTGCCATACACCAGGTATTGCAGTTCATCATTGCGGAGCATCGCCTCAAGCGAAGCATCCCAGCCGATATGATCCCAGGAGACGGGGTATACAATATCATACTGCATATCCAGTTTCTCATCCATACGGGCATACACCTTGCCTGTATCGTATCTGTTATCGCGTTGGATCAGATCTGTAGCCAGTCCGCGTTCCTGCATAATGTCCAGCAAACGTTGTCCATGAGTGTCATTCCCTATTCTCGATACCAACACTACCCGCTGCGCATGCTTATGCAGATGATAGGCAACATTCAGCGGAGCGCCTCCCGGCAGTTCCTGCTCCGGTAATATATCCCACAGGATCTCTCCCAGGCTTACGATATTATAGTTTGTCATAATTGTAATCAATGCGTTGAAAAATTCATTTAGTGTACCACCATCGTCATTTCAATTTCTTCCAGTGTTCTGCCTTTCGTTTCAGGCATCCAGCGCAGTACGAAGACCAGCTGCAGCACCATCATCACACAAAAGAAGAGGAAGATATGCCCGCCGCCGATCCGGCTGGCCAGGTAAGGAAAGGTGAAGGCAATGACAGCCGCCATGATCCAGTGCGTAAAACTGCCCAGTGTCTGTCCCTTGGCGCGCACCTGGTTCGGAAAGATCTCTGAGATGAATACCCAGATCACTGCTCCCTGGGAGAAGGCAAAAAACGCGATGTAGATCAGGAGATAAGACACCACGGCAATACCGCCGGTATGCATATAAAAGGACACCGCTACCAGTCCCAGTGTAGCAATCAGTCCAACGGTGCCTATCAGCATCAGCTGACGCCGGCCTATCCGGTCTATGAAACGGATAGCTGTTAGTGTGAAAATGAAATTGACGATGCCTATACCTACGGTAGAGAGTAGTGAAGATCCTTCGCCGAGACCGGACATTTCGAAAATACGTGGCGCATAATAGATGATGGCATTGATACCGGATACCTGGTTGAACATGGCAAACAGTACCGCCAGCATCACCGGCGTGTTGTATTTGGCCTTGAACAGTTTCTCACTTTGTAGCTGGCTGGCCTGTGCCTGCTGCGACTGCCGGATGGTATCAATGTCAGACAGATAACCTTCAGGATTGATCACTTTCAACGTTGCAATAGCCGCGGGCTCTTTCAGCCCATTGATCAGCAGCCAGCGGGGACTTTCAGGCACCCATTTCAGTAACACCAGGAAAAGAGCCGCCGGGACAGCCTGTACCCCCAGCATCAGTCGCCAGGAACTGTCGCCGCCCATACCGATCAGGTAATTGGACAGGTAGGATATGAGGATGCCCAATACAACATTGAACTGGAAGAGGGCCACCATACGTCCCCGGTACTTCGCCGGCGATACTTCAGAGATGTACACAGGGGCAGTAACAGAAGATGCCCCCACACCCAGGCCTCCAATGAAGCGGCATAAGAGGAAAAGATACCAGTTGGTAGCCAGGGCCGTCCCAATGGCAGAGAACAGGTAAATGGCCGCTACCAGTAAGAGCGTCGACTTCCGTCCCAGCCTGTCCGAAGGAATGCTGCCACCCAGGGCACCGAACACGGTCCCTATTAAGGCAATAGACACCGTAAAGCCATGTTGTACTTCAGACAACCCCCAGTATTGCTGAATTGACTGTTCCGCACCGGAAATAACCGCCGTATCGAAACCGAAGAGGAAACCACCCAGGGCCACTACAAAAGCCCAGAAAAACACCGTTTTATTAGTCATAACGCAGAATCGTTTATGCCCCAAACCTAGTCAATCACCGCTGCCGCCCCTTATGACTCCGTCTCCATTACTATCAAATTTGTAACTTTTGTAAAAAACTATAATTTTTTAATTATCAGCTGATTAAATAGATCAAGAATAAAGATCAGTACCAGATCATTTCATTTTTGTATCATTGTCTTTAGATATTGCAACATTCCACCATCTAAAAAAAGTCCACGTTGTCAGCCATCTTTTCGAGATATATCTATATTTTTCTCCTCTCAGCCATTTTATGCAGTCTGGGTTGCCGCCGCGAAGCGGAACCGAAATACCGTATCGGCTTCTCCCAATGTACAGGCGATGACGACTGGAGGAGGAATATGTTCACCGAGATGAAAAGGGAGCTGTTCTACCATCCGGAAATGAAACTATTATATAAGGATGCAGAGAGCAGCAGTCTGCGGCAGGTAGCACAGATCAGGGAACTCCTGAAAGAGAAGATCGACATCCTGCTGGTATCCCCTAACGAGGCAGTCCCACTGGCGCCCATCATCGCAGAAGTGTATGGTAAGGGTATCCCGGTAATTATACTCGACCGTAAAGCAGCTACCGACTCATTCACAGCTTATATAGGCGGCGATAATCGTAATATCGGGAAGCTGGCGGCGGAGTATATTGCCGCCCAGCTAAATGGAAAGGGGCGCATTATTGAAGTGACCGGACTACGTGGCTCCTCTCCTACTGTGGAAAGGCATGAAGGATTCCGTACAGCCCTGGCGAAGTATCCCGGCTTACAGCTGACAGCGACCCTGGAAGGAAGCTGGGTTGCCGATAAAACAAAGGAAGCCGCCGGGAACAATGACGCTGCCATCCGCCAGGCCAATATCATCTTCGCCCAGAACGACGTCATGGCCTACGCTATGTATCAATATTGTAGGGAGCAGGGCATTCACAATGTCAGGTTTATCGGGGTCGATGCCTCCCCTTACCCGGATGCCGGCATTGACCTGGTATCGCGCGGTGTGCTCAGTGCCTCTCTATTGTACCCCAGTGGCGGTAAGGAAGCGATTGCCATGGCGGCCAATATCCTTGCAGGCGGGAAGCCGCAGCGGAATACACTGCTGCAGACAGTATTGATCGACAGTACCAACGTAAAACTGATGCGCCTCCAGATCGACAAGATCCAGGTGCAGCACCAGGAAATAGAGCAACAGCAGTCCCTCTTGCAGGAACAACGCCGCCTGTACCAGGACCAGCAACACCTGCTGCGTATTGTGGCTACCTCTCTCGGTGTGGCTTTCCTCTTAGGGATCGTCCTGTTCTTTATCCTGCGCACCAACAGGCGTATCAATCACCAGCTGAAACAACAGCGGGACGAAATACTCCTGCAACGCGACCAGCTGGTGGAAATGACCAGCAAAGCAGAAAAGGCTACGGAAGCAAAGTTTGCCTTCTTCACCAACCTCTCACACGAATTCCGTACACCGCTCACCCTCATACAGGCGCCCCTGGAAAACCTGCTGGCAGGCAGACAGCTATCGTCCGTCCAGAAACAACAACTGGAACTGATGCGCAGGAACGTTGTCCGCCTGATGCGGCTTGTGAACCAGCTGCTGGAGTTCCGCCGGATAGAAAGTGGCAAACTGCAGCTCAAGGTATCGGAAAATGAGCTCTCCGCTTTTGTGACCGAGATCATGGAAGCTTTCAAGGGTATTGCCGTCAAGAAACATATAGACTTCCGGCTAATCAGTCGTCAGCCAGGTATCAAGGCCTGGCTGGACCAGCGCCTCTTTGACCGGGTGCTGTATAATCTGTTGTCCAACGCTTTTAAATTCACTTCCGACTACGGCAAGGTGCATATATACCTGGAACTCTCCGCCAACAGTGAAGAGGCCATATTGCGCATTGAAGACGACGGCGCCGGCATGGACGAGAACACCCTGCTGCACGCTTTCGAGCTATTCTATCAAAGCAGGGAAAGTGAACACAAAGGTACCGGTATCGGGCTGGCCCTCAGCCGCGAGATCATCCAGCTGCATCATGGCGATATCACTGTGAAAAGCAAAAAAGGCGCGGGTACTACATTTACGATCACGTTACCTGCTACCAGCGCCCCCTTCGCACAGGAAGAGATCCAGCAGGAAGAAGAGCACATCAATATCATTAATGAATCACTGCACAATTATGTGGAGGAACTGGAAAACATGGGTCCTGCGCTTACTGGACCAGTTACCCGCCAGGACCAGTCGCATTCACTGCTCATCATAGAAGATCATCCTGACCTGAACAGCTTCCTGGCAGGCTATCTCAGCGAATCTTACGAGGTATTTCATGCCAGCAATGGTGAAGAAGGATTGCAGCTCGCGTTCCGCCATGTGCCAGATATTATCATCTGCGATATTATGCTGCCGGGTATAGACGGCATCCAGGTGCTGGAAACAATAAAGAAGGATATCAGGACCTCCCACATTCCTGTCATCCTGTTAAGTGCCAACAGCAGCGAAGAACAGCGGATCAGGGGCATGCAACATAAAGCGGATGCCTACATCAGCAAACCTTTCAATATGCAGTACCTGAAAGAAAGTATTGCCAGTACGCTCAGCAATCGTGCACTGTTAAAAGACCATTATATCACGGTACCGGAAACAAGGGTACACTCCGTTCAATCCAATAAACCGGACAGGAAGTTTGTCAATGATTTCACTGCTATAGTGGAAGAGAACCTGGGGAACGATCAGTTCAACGTGGAGGATATCTGTACGCAGCTGTCCATCTCAAAAATGCAGTTATACCGTAAAGTAAAACAGCTGCTGAATTGCAATGTCAATGATTTTATTCTGGATGCGAGAGTAAAGAAAGCGAAGTATTTGCTGATTAATTCAACTTCTTCTATTTCTGAAATAGCCTATACCTGTGGGTTCTCCTCTCCGGCATATTTTTCTACCGTGTTTAAAACAAGATGTCAGCAAACGCCGAAAACATTCAGGGAACAGGCGTTTAAGAAACCGGGGGTGTAACGACATCTACCGGGAAACAGGTAATGGAAAAGCGTAAGTCTTCGGTGAACTATTCGCGGCCGTCAGCCCGAAGCTCCTTCAAATAAATAAAAAATCCGGTAGCAAGGTTTCGTACCCAACTACCGGATCTTTTTTATATCATGCTGCTTTACAGATCAGCAAATACTTTCTCTCTGCTATTTGCCAGCAATTCAAGCACATCATCTTTCGTGCCTGTAAACGGTCCGGAAGACTCGATCTTGAGCGTGGCCATTGCTGCTGCAAACTCTCCTGCTTCCTGCAGTGAAGCGCCTTTTATACGCTGGTATAAATATCCCGCCATATAGGTATCGCCACATCCTGTAGCATCTATCACTGCAGTCGGTACGTATGCAGGGATATGATAAAATATGCCATTCGCATAAATCACCGATCCCATACTGCCCAGCGTGATCACCACTTCCTTCACACCCCATTCAGCCAGCACTTTCGCGCCTTTACGTACATCCTTCAGGCCAGTCAGCACTTCCATTTCATGCTCATTTGCCTTCAGTGTATGAATATACTTTAAAGCCTCCTGTTTCGCTGGCCAGTCTATTGCATGCACATCGTGGTTCTCTACCTTACGCAGATACCCCTGTACATCCAGCGCCACTTTTCCGCGCTGAGATAATGACTTGATTAATTCTACCGGAATATCATCGGCCAGTAAAGGGCCCAAGTGAAAGAAACGGGCATCCGTATGTGATAATGCCTCAATTGAAAACTGGTCTGCCTTCTGCAATACCCGCTGTGTACGATGATCCTGGTTTTCAGAATAAATATTCTCGAAGTAGACAGTATGCCTGCTCGGTACTACATCCACCTCAATGCCTTTCGCGCGCAGTTCCGTAACAGTATTCATTTCACTTTCTGCAAGCCCGGTTACCAGTCTATACTTAACATCCATATGACGGATAGCATTGGAAAAGTAGAAAGAAGTGCCTCCCGCCATATGCACCACTGACTTTGTGGTTACTACTTTATCCAACGTGATATGCCCTACGCAACAAATATCGTACATGTACTTTCTTATGTGATTATTATACCAACTAATATGCTAAATAAGCGTCAAATATAGCTAATAGATACCGATCTGCGGCATTATAGTCGCCCGGGAAAGCATTTTAATTGATTTTCATTCGTTTACAAGAACCTCCGGCGACCTGTTTCCCCTAAAATTGTTGCCGGAAGGCATGCCGTGACACCTCTCAATACTCAATTTACACTCATACATATTGCAGGGTAATAACAGTCTGCTGAGATCATATAACAGCGATGATAAAACAGACGCAGCAACAATAAAATAAAAAACTATATGTCAGTTAATCACACATTAATTGCAATTCAAATATTGCATTAATATTATTTCAAAAGAGAATGAAAAAGTGTGATGATTTTTCTAAATAATTTTTCTACATTCACTTAGACCTTTTTTAAATTCAACCAAGCACAATCTGCACGAAGTTTCGTTTTGTTAGTCATTTTTAAAAACCGTTCTGTTAAGCATTTTAAAACCATTCTGTAAACAAAAAACACTGTTAATCGCTTTTAAAAACCACGCTGTTATTCATTGTGAAAACCACGCTGTAAGCAGCTTTATAAAGCCATTCTGTTAAGTACTTTAAACCGTTCTGTAAACAAAAAAAATCTGTTAATCAGTTTAACCACGCCGTTATTCATTAAAATAACGCGCTGTAAGCAGTTTAAAACAACCTTACTGTTAAGCATTTTAAAACTAATCTCTAAACAAAAATCTGTTGATCATTTAAAAACGACGCTGTTATTCATCTTGGAAACCGCGCTGTAAGTAGCTTAAACACCATACTGTCAAGCATTTTAAAACCGTTCTGTAAACAAAAATTCCGTTAATCATTATTTAAAAACCACTCTGTTAATCACTTAAAAAGCTCTCTATGAAAAGAAGTCAACTCATTGTCCTTGCAATTCCTCTTATGGTGCTGATGACCCTTGCTTCCTGTACTAAAGACGACAAGATCCTCCGTGTCCGCGAAAACGTTCTCGGCAATAAACACCAGGACAGAGGCTTTATCATTATCGCTAAAGAAGGCGCTAAATTGGAAACTATTGCTGAAAGCCTGAGCAACTTACACGTAAAAAACTTTAAACTAAAAACAGCCAATCAGGAATTAGGACTGATCCGTGTGCAAACCCCGGACCCTACCTTCCCCGAAAAAGCACGACAGGTAGCTGATGTAGAATCAGTGGTAGTAGACGTTGTAATGAGCTGGAGGCTCCCGGGTAAAGTATACCGCGCGGACAAACTTCAATCTTCTCATGCTGCCGGAGCGAAAACAGAAGCAGTGGCCAGCAATCCCTACAGCTTCCTGCAGTGGGGCCTTAAATCTGTAAAAGCGCCACAGGCCTGGGCCAAAGGCTATAGAGGCAAGGGCGCCAAAGTAGCGGTGCTTGATGGAGGATTCCTCCTGAACAATCCTGAGATTGCACCCAGCATTATCCTGACCCACAACTTTATTGAAGGGGAAGAAGTACAGTATCATGGTTGGGAAGGCTTCAGCCATGGATCGCATGTAGCGGGTACTATCGCTGCATTGGATGATGCCTATGGCGTTGTGGGCGTTGCTCCGGATGTTAAGCTCATCCTGGTGAAAGTATTGTCTGACGCTGGCTCAGGCCCCTTCAGTGCCATCATCGATGGTATATTTTATGCGGCCAATCACGACGCTGATGTCATCAATATGAGCCTTGGTGGAGAACTGCCACGTAAGACCTACACGGACGACAACGGCACACCAGACGATCCATCCGACGACTATGTAGTGGAATACAACAGGGACATCAAAGACCTCATCAAAGCTATTAACAGGGCCACGCTCTATGCTACTTTAAGAGGTTCAACCCTGGTTGCTGCAGCCGGTAATGATGCATACAACTATGACGTGGAAAAGAGATTCATCACCTATCCTGCAGCTGCACTGGGTGTACTGTCTATCTCTTCCAGCGGACCACTGGGTTGGGGTATCAGCCAGGATACTACTTTATACAGGCCATCTATCTTCACCAACTACGGTAAACAATTCGTTTCATATGCTGCACCGGGCGGTAACTGGGGCGATCCATTGAATACGTCGATCGTCAATGTTGGCGGCATCGTATTCTATGAGTATGTATTCAATTTCGTCTTCAATATCGGCTTCTGGGATGAAGCAACAAATCAGTATTCCTATGGCTGGTCGGCCGGCACCAGCATGGCAGCGCCTCATGCCAGCGCAGTCATTGCGATGCTGTATGGCAAGTACCCGAATATGAACCCCATACTCGCAGATCTCATATTGCGCGGATCGTCCGACGACTATGGTCTGAAAGGCAAGGACGCCTACTTCGGTAACGGGCAGGTAAATGCAGGAAAAGCGGTTAGTTATTAATATCAGGAAGAGAGAGAGCCTGTCCGCCATTTCGACGGACGGGCTCTTATTTTTGTAAAACGGTCTGAAAGGCTATTTAATTTAGGTTATGTAGCCTGTCGGGAAACTAAAGAAAGACGGCCAGGCAGTGAGATTTATTTCTTCCTCCCGTAATCAAATACCAGCTGGCAGAATATTTTCACACCCGCATCCAGGCGGGAATCATCAATATAGAAATCGGGCGTATGATGCGGAGCTGCTTTGGCAGGGTCTTTCCCGGCAGGCAATCCACCCAGGAAAAAGAAGAAGGCAGGCGCTTTATCGCCGTAAAAAGAAAAGTCCTCAGCACCTGTTGTCCATTCGCCCTCCTTTACATTCTCTGCACCTATTGCTGCTGCTATAGAGGGTAGCATCTGTTTTACCAGCAGCGGATCGTTATAGGTTACTTTTGTTTTGGTATCAATGCTCACTTCTGCTGTAGCGCCAGATGCTTCAGCGATCTTCGCTGCAGTGATTTTCATCTTCTCATGGACCTGTTCCTGCATCTTGCTGTCCAATGTACGGATAGTTCCTTCCATGACCAGTTCTTCAGGAATAATATTGCTGCGCACACCACTGTGTATCTTACCCACCGTAATCACCACAGGCGCTTTGGTCAGCTCTGCCTGACGGCTTACAATGGTCTGAAAGCCCTGTATGATCTGTGCTGCCACAACCACCGGATCAATGCCGTTCCAGGGTTGGGAACCGTGTGACTGTTTCCCTTTCACCTTCACTACGAACCAGTCGCTGGATGCCATTTCAGCACCTGATTTATACTTTACCGTACCAATAGGCGTCTGTGAATTGATATGCAGTCCGAAAATGGCGTCTACCTTAGGATTATCCATCACTCCCTCTTTGATCATCAGCGGAGCACCACCTTCCTCATCACCCGGCGCACCTTCTTCTGCCGGCTGGAAGATGAACTTTACCGTTCCCGGTATATCCTTCTTCATAGCAGCCAATACAGCTGCTGTACCCAATAATATCGCCACGTGGGTATCATGGCCACAGGCATGCATAACTGGTACCTGCTGGCCCAGGTATTCAGCACTATCTGTTGATTTAAAAGGAACATTGACCCTTTCATATACCGGCAATGCGTCGATGTCAGCACGTAGAGCTACCACAGGTCCGGGTTTGCCTCCCTTCAGCAAGGCTACAACACCCGTCTTGCCTACACCGGTCTGCACTTCAAGTCCTAAAGCCTTCAGGCGCGCCGCTATATAAGCACCGGTCTTATACTCCCGGTTGGACAGCTCGGGATGCTGATGAAGATACCGTCTCCAGGAAACAACAGAATCTTTAACACTGGCAACGTTTTTATCCAGTTCTTTCAGCTGAGCCATCGCCAGCATGGGTACAAATGTGAGCAGTACAATAAATCCGGGTTTCATAAGCAATAACTGATTTTGGTTGATTGATAGGACAAAATATAAAATTTTTCGTCTACTACTGCCGGAAATCTGCCAAAGTATCCATCGGGTATCTAGTCAGCTTCACAGGAAGTATCAATCAGCTTTTTGACTGATGACCGTCATGCCTGGCTCCGGCCCGGCCCGCTAACTTGCAGCATCAAATCAGGAATTCGCACTATGAAAACACTCATTAAGACAATAACGCTATTGTTTGTTGCAAATCAATTGACGACAACCACAATCGCACAGGTTCAGTATCAGCAGAAGAACGATTTTACGCTCACGATCAATGGCACGTCCACCATGCATGACTGGGAAATGAAGACATCCAGGATTGCGTGCAACGCCACCTTTACATTCTATGAAGACGGCGAACTGGGAGGACTGACCTTGCTCAATTTCACGATGCCGGCAGAAAGTCTGAAGAGTGAACGAACGGGATTGGACGCCGTTGCCTACAAGGCGCTGAAAACGAAACAGTATCCTACTATCACCTTCAATCTTGTATCTGCCGCTGTATCCAAACAGGGTACTGTCATCGCCTGCACCGGAAACCTCACAGTGGCCGGCGTGACCCAAAGTATTAACATTGTTGGCGCGGCCCATATCAATGCAGACAGAAGTATCACCATCAAAGGCACCAAACAGATCGACATGCGCGATTTCGATATTGACCCGCCTACTTTCCTTTTCGGTCAGTTCAGCACCGGTGAAAACGTTACCATTACCTTCAACCTCACCTTCCGGCATTAAAGTGGCCTCTTTTCGGTATATACCTTAAAAAGATAAAAGGTCATCAGCATCAGGTAAAATATGCACATCCTGGACAAGCCAATTCGGGGATCTTACAGCTGCATCACAATTTTATTTAAACAGGTCTATACATGAGGAAATTATTGGTCATTTTCCCGCTGTTATTAGCAGGCATCATGCCGGGAAAATTCGCATCAGCACAGGAAAAAGAAGGGGTACATGAAATGTCGAAAGACTACCAGGCTCCAAAAGATCCTTTAGTGATCAGAAAACTCTCCAAATGGCAGGACCAGCGTTTCGGGCTGTTCATGCACTGGGGCACCTATACCCTCTGGGGAGAGGTGGAAAGCTGGAGTATCTGCCCTGTTGACTGGGTGGTAAGGAAAGGTCCTTACAGCGATGATTATAACACCTACAGAAGCGCATACGAACATCTGCAGTACGATTTTAATCCGGTAGATTTCAACCCTGAGAAATGGGAGAAAGCCGCCAAAGCTGCCGGTATGCGTTATGTGGTTTTCACGACCAAACACCATGACGGATTCTGCATGTTCGATACGAAAGAAACCGATTATAAGATTACCAGTCCGAATACCCCTTTCTCAAAGAATCCGCGCAGCAATGTGACCAAAGAGATCTTTGACGCGTTCAGGAAGGACAGTTTTATGATCGGTGCTTATTTCTCCAAACCTGACTGGCATAGCCAGGATTTCTGGTGGAAATATTATCCGCCTAAAGACGAACACGTCAACTATGATATTAAGAAGTTCCCTGAACGCTGGCAGCGGTTCAATAACTTCACCTACAATCAGATTCAGGAACTGATGACCGGTTATGGTCCTATCGATATCCTCTGGCTGGATGGTGGCTGGGTAAGACCAGATGGCAAACAAAGCATCGATATGCCAGGTATTGCCAAAATGGCCCGCAGTCATCAGCCAGGACTGATCATCGTGGACAGAACTGTTCCCGGTGAATTTGAGAACTATACCACACCGGAACAATCCATTCCCGACAAGCCACTGCCTTATCCATGGGAAACCTGTATGACAATGGGTTATTCCTGGAGTTACAGTCCGCGGGACACCTACAAGCCTTCCCGTGAGCTGGTATCCCTGCTGGTGAAGATCGTGTCAAGAGGGGGGAACTTCCTCCTGAATATCGGTCCCAGCGACAAAGGAGACTGGGCGCCGGAAGCGTATAAACGCCTGGAAGATATGGGCAGGTGGATGGACATCAACGGAGAAGGCATCCATGGTTCAAGACCAGTAGCGCCTTATTCAGATAAGAATATTTACTTCACACAGTCGAAAGACCAGCATTCCCTGTATGCCTATTATCTTTCTGACAGCGATGATGTAAAACTGCCGGCGGAAGTCACCTTTGCCGTACAGGATATCAAAAAGATCAGTCGTGTGACATTGTTAGGTACCAAAGCAAAACTGCAATGGGCTTTGAAGGATGGTCAATTGACTATTAAGATACCGAAGAGTATTCAGGAGAAAAGTGGCTTAAAATACAGTGCGGCATTTAAGATCAGCGCATAGGTAATAACTATCTTATAGTCGGGGCGTATCACACATGTGGTACGCCTTTTTTTATTGCGGCAGATGGAGGAGGTCCGGGTAGCAGAAAGCCGGGAACGAAGGTGTAAATTGCTGCTGAGTAGACGGTATCCACCAATGTAACAGTTTGAATGCAAAAACTTAAAGAAGCAATAAAAAAAATTATTGATCCTTTAATGTAATATGTCCTATATTTATTCCAATTACGACAACTCAAAAGAATACATCTTTCCCACTTCCTGAAAACGCATAACCCAAAGTACAGGTAACATCACCACCCTGTTTGATCTATACTATCCTGTAGTATAATTAGCCGTGGCTGTTGCTTCATCCGATTTCCTGCATACAACTCACGTTAAAAAAACACACAAGCAACATGAAAAAAAACGTAATTGTCGGTATTACCCTCATGGCAGCCGTAACCCTCATATGGCTGGGCGCCTGTAACAGCAGTAACAGTAACAAAACCACGGAGAGCGCCGTTGGGAATGCGCCTTATTCCAGCATTCAGCTACCTCAGGATGCCATGGCCACCTGCACGGTGTCAAAAGACACATTTAATACCTGGTTTCAAAGCGGTACAGCGACGGAAAACGGCGCGGTAACACCTGCTAACAGCGTCACATTCGGCCATCAGAACAACTGTGATTTCTATCAGTGGTCAGAACGCATGTTCCTCTGGATCACATCCTCTTCAGAGCAGTATGGAGGCACCGTGATGGCTTCTCCCGTATTTTTCAATGTAGTAGATGATCCGGCCGGCGGACTACAAATGGAAAGACATGCAGCAGGCATCATTCCTACGGCCACCAGCAACCTGGATAAGAACGGCCCCAACAGACTGCCCATTGTAAGAGACAAAAAAGGCCGTCTGTTTGAAGTAATGTTCCATAAAGCAGGCGAAAAAATCACCCTAAAAAACAAAGCCGGTAAACTGATAGAATTAGGCAATATAGAAAAAGCTGCCCACACACCAGCGCTGCTGAAAGACAAAGCCGGCAACAAGATTGAGCAGGCATCGATCGTTACCAGATTGATCCATCCGGAAAAAGTACTCCACGTATTTCCCACCCCTGCAGGCAATGTGCTCCTGGATATTAACGGCAATGAAGTGGATGCAGAAGTTACCCAGGCTACACGCAATGCATTGATCGCCCAAAATAATTCACTGGTGTATTATATTACTATGGTGAACGATATGTACGCCTATTACCTGACTGCCATCAATGATCCGAATTTTAAGAATGACAGCATCTCCAGCCAACAGTTTCCAACTACTGCGGCAGAAAGGACCTGTATCGTCAACTATGCAATCAGCCGTGGATATCCTGTCCCTACAGATTCAAATGCCCTGACCATGGAACTGAAAACCTCCTGGGTAATAGCGGACAGCCTGGCGAATCCGCAGGACTACTTCCTGATGGATGCCATGATCCCAACCTATTCTGCCGTGTCTGATACACTCTGGAAAGCCGCTGGACAGCAAAAGGCGAAGCTGGCGCTGGTCGGTATACATATTGTCGGCAGTGTAGCGGGACATCCTGAAATGATATGGGCTACATTCGAGCACCAGAGCAATACACCGAATGCAGCATATCAGTATATCAACACCAATGGCCAGGTTAAAACGGTTGCGGCAGATACCGGTTCCTGGCTATTTAACAGCAACGCGTCGGATACGCCTTACAATGTAAACTATATAAATTATGACACCACCAATCAATCCCTGACGGCAGCAAGTCCCGGTCATGGCATAGGCCCCAGCAATACACAGCGCATGTTCCCATTTGGCGCTGCTATTGACTCAATACCTAACCAGCAGGACACCAGTGCCTCGGCTTCCAATACTGAACTTATCGCTATTAACAACGCGATCAGGGGGATGATACCGGGTAATGACCTCAGGAAAAACTATGTGTTCGTTGGCGCTATATGGACATCTGGAGGTTCTGCGCCAAATGGTGGCGTCTATAATCCAAGAGATTCCATTTCAGGACTGGCTATTGGAACAAGCCTGTTAGCCAACAGTACAATGGAGACGTACTTCCAGTCTACCAGCCACACATGCTTTACCTGCCACAGTCATAATTCATTACAGCCCGGCGCATTAAGTCACGTATTCAGTAAAATAAAACCGCTGAATGCCATGCTCGATAAGATCGGCAAGGACCAGAAAAAATAGCGTTTTAGTCATTATGAAGAAAGGCGTCGCATTACGCCTTTCTTCATAATTCCCCCACTGCCTGATATTGCTTTCCCCCTCTCCTATTTCCCTCAATCAGGCAATTAACCGCATACTACAGTATACAGGAGCCTGCTTAACTTTCCTTTATCGTTCCCTTAACTTTTTATTACAATATCATTGTACAACTTACGGCATCAATTAAATCAACTATTTATGCTAAATAACTGTACAATCGCATTGTTTTTATCAGCCTTTGCCACCTTTTTTACTACACGCAGTCACGCTCAGACAAAGATCGCCTACATCAATATGCAGCAGCTGGTAACCAGTATGCCAGAGGCAAAACGCGCATATGACACACTGCAGGTGTATCAGGATGAACTGTCGAAAGACGGACAGGCACTTGTCAACGAATTTCAGCAAATGGCGGCAAAGTTCCAGGCAGATGAACCGACCTTAAAACCAGATATGAAAGAGATCAGGATGAAACAACTGGAAACGGCCAAAAACAATATAGAAGAGTACAGGGCGCGCATGGAACAGAAGCTCACTGCCCGTGAACAGGAGCTGACAGCCCCCATCCTTGCCAGAGCTAAAAAGGCAGTATCTGACCTGGCAACAGAAAAAGGGATTGTCTGTGTGCTGGATAGCTCTAAAGATATTGTTGTAACTGCCACCTGTGAGGACTTGCTTTCAGCAGCCAAACAGAAGCTGGGTATCAAATAGTTTTTTTGTCTGTGTTAGTTATAAAGAAAGGGCCGCTTCATTTCTGAAGCAGCCCTTCATATTGTAAAGGTGTATCAATCAGAACCCGTATCTGATACCGATCTGTATCTGCCATGGATTACCGGAAGGTACTACAACGCCGGTATTCACGTTAACGTTATACTTATAAGTTGAAGTAGCCCTGTCAAAACCACCCAGTGAATAGATGTTCTGCTTACCCAGTGTTTTGATGGCGCCCCATTCCTTGTTCAGCATGTTGGCCACATTAAAGAAATCGCCTGACAGCTCGATATACTGCGTCTTATAGGTTTTGATCTTTGTACCTATTCTCAGGTCCCAGATGCCATAAAAGCCATTTACACCGCCATTCCTTTCAGCAATCTTACCACTGCTCTTCCTGATGTAATCTTTCACGCTTTCTGATGCCAGAGGATTGTCGAGAATTCCCTGAATACCTTTACGGATCTTTTCGGGAACGCTCTGGTCTTTCACATCGAAGATGTAAGCGAGGTCGTTAGAGGCAACGAAATCGCCATTCACGTTACCACCTACGGCGAGAGAGTAGCGTGTACCACCTATACCGGAGTAGCGGATGCCCACATTAATGCCCCAGAAAGTAGGCAGCGTTCCATAGAACACTACTTTATGACGGAACTGGTTGTCGGAATAAGACATGGTACGCAGGTCGCGGGGATCATCTTTTACCATCAGGGACAATGTTGCTGTATTCGCCACATCACCGTTGTAAGAGGTATTGTCTTTGGAATCATTCCAGGTATAACTGAAAGATACTTCACCATCTTTCCAGTAGCGGTAAGTACCGTCTATCACGAAGGCGAACTGGTTCACCCTACCCTCACTGTTCAGTTCCAGCACACGGCCTACGCGGTTGCTCTTACGTCCCTTCATCCAGTCGGTAGCACCATTACTTACAGTGATCGTGCTATCCGGCACATATACACCACGGTTGCCTTCATTAGCCAGGCGGAAGAACGGTTGGTCCACCATGTTACGATCAACATACATATAATTGTGACGTGCCAGGGTCACAAAACCGGTAATCCCCATCTTAAAGCGATCTGTAAAGAAGTGGTTGTAGGAAATATTCGCTTTGTATACTACAGGGATCCGCGCGTTTTTACCATTCATGTTGATAGTACCCTGACGGGCCAGGCCCAGTTGATCGAACAGTTCCTTGCCAGGTGCCGAGGATGGGTTCTTACGATACTCCACGAAATTAGGAGCAGGAACGCTGGCGCCCTGCACATCTACAGTAAGTACCTTTGTACCGTCAAACAGCATATTGTTGATCATCGCGTAGTTATTGATATCAGAGCCGAAAATAGCTGCTCCGAAGCGCAGATAATCCTTATGTTTCTCATTGATATCCCAGTTGAACTGAAGGCGTGGTTGCACCTGGAACGTCTTCAGCGAGTTGTCGGTACGCAGGCCAAGGTCCTGGTATACTGTTTCGTTGAAGTTAGGTTTGTTCAGGTAGGTAGTGTAATCAGCCCGGATACCCGCAATCATTTCAAAGCCGGGGAACAGCTTTGTCTGCATTTGTGCATACAACGCGCTGCTGATAATATTCTGTTTCACACTCGGATCGTCTGCCAACGCTACCTCACGCGCATAACGGTAAGGTTTCATGTTGTTGAAATTATCCATACCTGTAAAATAGAAGCGTCCGTTCATTTCACTCCCGTACAATGAGTTCATATGACTGTACTGGAGGTCAACACCAAATGTATAGTTCGCCTTATTTGTGCTGAAATATACGTTGTCAACCAGCTGCACGACATGGTTATAGAAATGTTCAGGAGAATAACGCTGTCCGCCGAACTGGATAGACGTATACACCGTGTCAGTACCCACTACAGATTGCACGCGTTCAACAATACCACGAGGTATATTCTTACCGGGCAGCTGAGCGCCGGGTGTGCTCTCTTCAAATGTATACAGGTGCTGTACTTTCAGCTCGTTGGTCAGGCGTGGGTTCAGCACTGTACGCAAGGTAGCCAGGATACTGTTATTAACCGCCTTGGCGTCTGCATATACTTCATACAGGTTGATGGCGGTATTATCATCGCGTCCCAGCGGAGCACGGTCGCTGATATAGTTGTCACGCAATGTCAGCAAGCTCTTCTCGCTCAGCTGCAGGTCAATACGTGCGAACACGGCATCAGTACCTCTCTTCTTATCGAATGATCCGAACTGCGGTGCATTGGCTACACCATACTTACCACGTGCAATTGTCAGGAAATTATCCAGCGTCGACCTGGTAACACTCAGACGTTTCTCATCAGCAGGCGACTGAATATCGGCCAGCAGCAGCGGACGGGCATCAGCCTGATGGTCCCAGGCCACGAAGAAATGCGCCTTATCTTTGATAATTGGTCCTCCTAAGGAGAAACCATATTGTTTTGTAGAGAAGTCATTCACTCTTTTCGCTCCGCGGATGTCGTAATCACTTGACAAAACATCTCCCCTGTAATACAGGAACGCGCTACCGGAGAAGGTGTTGGTACCTGCTTTTGTTACTGTACTGATAGTACCGCCACCGCTACGGCCGAAAGTAACATCATACTGGTTAGTTACCACTTTGAACTCCCTGATCGCTTCCATAGACAGCGCGTATGGTCCGCCGATACGGGTATTCGTTCCACTACTGGAAGTCGGGTTTTTAGCGGTAGTACCATCGATGGTAATATTAGTAGAAGATCCCAGCTGACCAGCCAGGTTACTGCCATTGCTCAAAGGAGACAGATCTATCAGTGAAGAGAAGTTACGGCCATTCACCGGCAGTCGCGCAATATCTCGGGCTGTCACGGTCGTAGCGGCTCCGAAGTTCTCCGTTTTGTTCTTGAGCCCACTACCGCTTACAATGATCTCATTCATGCTGACAGTGGAAGATCTCATCTCGACATTCACCCTTACAAGGTCGCCCTGGTTGAGGGAATAACCTGTACGCTTCTGTTCACTATATCCAACAAAAGATACCGTGATGGTGTATGGTCCGCCGAGAGGTAATTCCTTCAGCGAGAATTCGCCTTTGGCATTAGTGACGGTTCGGGTACTAAAGCCGGTAGATTCATTCCTTACAAGCACAGACGCCCCGGGAATGAGCTGTTTGGTTTCATCAGTGACAACGCCGGTAATGGAGGCCTGGGTTGTCTGAGCGGATAGTTGTGAATGGGCAAAACAACACAACAATAGCATTAGAATGCCAGTACATATAGGTTTCATAAGCGCGAAAATAAAATTGGGCCCAAATCAATGCAATATGGTTTCAGTATGTTAACATAGAATTCATATACGCCATCATCACTTTCGTGTCCATTCCTCATGGATAGGATCACCTTTGGAGCTTTTACCGCTGTGATCCCATTTGTCGCCGTTTACGCTGCCTTTAAAGGAGAGAGACGCGCCGACTCTGCTGTTATCTCTTGAAAAGAATTCTATGTTCTCTGTATAGACACCGTCTTTGAAAGTGTAGCTTCCGCCGCCCGTACCAAAGAACTCGCCTGTCTTCGTATTCATGGCGATCCATTGGAATTTGGTGTTGGTAAGTATCTTGATCGTTTTTCTATCGCCCGGTTTCATCGTGTTCATTGCCCCATTGACCTCTCTGCCGGTTATCTGCCATACACCGGCCATTTCGCTGTTGCCGTAGTCTATCCTCGTCCAGGCTATCTTCTGGCCACTCATTACAGTTTCCAGCTGATCCCCTTTAAAGTCAGCATTAGCTTCCAGCTGTTTCCCCACCTGTGATGGGTCCGCTGAACAGAACTCGATCGTAGTGATGCCAATGTTATTCGATGATACTGCCCAGGTGCCTCCCATTGTGGATTTAAAACCGGCGGTGTCATAAACTGTGATACTGTAATAGAAAGGAGTCACCAGCATCAGGAAAGTGGTAGGACCAGACCTGGATTGCCACGCCCCGATCACTTCTGATTGGGCCTTTGATTGGGCGATGGTTACGAACGTGAATAACAGTGCAAAGAGGAGTTTGGTAAGTGTTTTCATAATTGGTGGATTTATGAGTATAAATATACGGTTTAAGACGGGGGGATGTACCCGGGCTTCTTATCAAGTTAGTAAAAAGCCACTCCTATCGAATCTCAAATCTACTCAGTAAGATACTCAGTATATCACTCCTAAAAAGAGTAACTCACCATAATATACGTGATGTGGAGGGAATGGTACGCCACATTGACATTGGCAGGCCTTCTGCTAATACTTTACAAGCTATGGATGCAAGGTAGAATTCGGACAGGGCCCCAGACCGTAACGCTATAATGCCTGAGACCTAAGGATAATATGCTTAAAAGATCATCATTTGTGCTAATTTAGTATTGGTCCTTTTCAAAATTGCAACCAATCAATCATAAAATCACCACACAACTGACCTGCAACATCGGAGGAAAAGTACCCGGAGATCACAGCGAACGGCGTAATACATTAATGAACAATTAAATAAGTTGTTGATTACCAAATGTCACCCAACAATAAAGCGTTATTCTATATACTTGCCGCCATCTTTATTCTGGCGCTTTTCCCGTTTTTATCATTTCCCCAGTTAAAAGATAACGTTCATTCACAATTGGTATCACAACTTCGGACAAGCAAAGCGGATACAAATCGTGTATCTCTTTTCTTAAAGCTTGGTCGATATTATATGCTGAGGGAGTATTATTTGTATAAAACCGGTAATCCCAGAACACAGCTGGACAGTGCCTCCTACTTCGCAGAGGAAGCCCTGCATCTGAGTCACGGTTTAAAGTATGAAAATGGCAGGAACGAGTCGATGTTAATAAAAGGAGATGCCTTTATCAGAAAAAATGAAATACGATCAGCTATTAACCTGTTGGGTAGTGTGAATGAACCAACCCGCTTTCGTTTACTGATAATATTGGCCCGGCACTACCTTTTTCATACAGACAGAACCCAACGAGACCTGGATAGTTCGCTACTTTTTTTGGAGCAAGCCAATAAAATTGCAGTAGTTCATCTGACTGAAAAACTGCAAGCCGAGCGTATACATGTCAAAGCGATGCATTCCTTTATTACCGAAGGCTTGCAGCAAAGCAAAAAGCTATACCAGGAGACGATCGAGAAGATAAGCAAACCTGGTAATGAGGAAATGGAGGCCCTTCTGTGGCACGAACTTGCAACGCTGATTCCGTTACGTGAGAAGACTGGAATAACCAGGATTTACTGCTTTGAAAAGATGTATTCACTTTATAAAAAAAGCGGTAATCAGGAAAGACAAGCATGGGTATTAAAGACAATTGCCGATATACATCTGGTGGATGGGGAGTCGGATCTTGCAGAAACAGAATTGCTACAAGTACTTGAACTGTACAAAGCGATCGGCTACCGGGATCTGCACTACATTTATGATCTGCTGGCAGTAACCTGCCGCTACAAAGGCGATTATAATAAGTGTACTTTCTATGGGTTAAAGGCAATCGAAAGTATGGAGGCTACACATGATTCTATCTCGGCCCTTACTTTCTACAGTCGCCTTGCAAATATGTACCGGGAATCGGGCCAGCCAGACAAAAGTGTTGAGTGGTATTCCAAAGCGCTCAGAGGCCGGGTATTCAACGGTGATAACAACGCTTATATATTCAGGGATGCGTTCTTTTTTGCAAGAGAGCTTATAAAAATAAACAGAACAAAGGAAGCGCTGGAGTATATTCTTGATATCAACGCAAAAAACAAACCCGTCGGCGTTCATGCACAAGCATGCCTGCTCAGTTCATTAGCACTTTGTTACAATGCGGTAAAACAAGCACGACAGGCCGAAAAATATTACGTTAAATTAATACAACTGTCCGATCAGTTGCAGAAAGACAATGAAATTACGACCGATATCCATTACGAAATCGGGCATTATTTCATCAGGAAGCTGCAATATGAAAAGGCTGCAGTCTATTTGCAAAAGGCGCTGAATACTGCCGGAGCTAATAATTCGCCTCCTGTAGCCAGGGATATTTATCTGCTGTTATTTAAGGCTGATTCCGGCATGAGGAACTATCCTGCTGCCGTGCAACATTTACTAAGGCACAAAACATTGAACGATTCCCTCTCCAATGAAACCCAAAGCTGGCAAATGGAAGAGTTAAGGGTGCAGTATGAAACTGCAAAAAAGGAAAAAGATATTGAATCACTAAATAAACAAAACCAATTACAGCGCCTTGGCGTAGAGCAAGCCAACCGAACAAAGAACATTACCCTGGCATGTGTAGCATTATTAGTGATCATTGTAGTATTATTATTCAATCGTTACCTTCTTAAACATAGAAGTAATCGTAAGCTGGAGGTACATCAAAAAGAATTAGATCAAAAAAACACTTTTTTAGAAACCCTGAATACAAAACAGGATATATTATTGAAAGAAAAAGAGTGGCTCATCAAAGAGATCCATCATCGCGTAAAGAACAATCTTCAAATGGTGACCAGTCTCCTAAATTCGCAATCTGCCTATCTCAATGATGACGCAGCAGTGCTGGCGATAAAAAATAGCTTGCGGCGGATGCAGGCCATGTCACTTATTCATCAAAAGCTTTATTTATCCGGAAATATTTCCACTATCAGCATGCCTGAATACATCAGGGACCTGCTGAGTTACTTACATGACAGCTTTGATACCGGCAACCGGATTGTTCTTCAACAAACCATTGAACCTATTGATCTTGAGGTATCACAGGCAATTCCGCTTGGATTGATCATCAATGAATGTACCGTGAATGCCATTAAGTATGCGTTTCCCGACGATCGGGAAGGAATTGTCTGTATCAATCTGCAGCACGTCGACGATGATTACATATTGCTCAATATTTCAGATAATGGCATCGGCCTGCCGACGGGTTTTAATCTGACGGGACATAATTCTTTGGGATTTGATCTGGTACGGGGGCTTGCCAGGCAATTAAACGGGCATGTTAATATTGTAAGTGATAACGGGCTAAGTGTAATAATCAGGTTTGTAGTAATGAGTAAACCAATTTCGGAAGAACCATTTGTTAATTCTTAAGCAACAAGTTTCAATGAATAAAAAATTGCTTATAGTAGAAGATGAATTTGTAGTGGCTAATGACCTGCGATTAATCTTAACACGGGCCGGGTACAATGTCATAGGAATTGCCGTGTCAGTCGAAGAAGCTGAGGAGTATTTGCAAAAGCAAACACCAGACCTGGTGATCCTGGATATCCGGTTAAACGGAAAACAGTCCGGAATTACCCTTGCAAAGAAGCTAAGGAACGAAAACACCGCATTCATTTATGTGTCTGCCAACTCGAACCAAAAAATACTGGAAGAAGCAAAGACAACCGAGCCTTACGGTTTTCTGGTTAAACCATTCAGGGAAAAAGATCTGCTGATCACCTTAGATATTGCATGGTATCGTCACACACATAGCCTTGAGTCAAAATTGAGGCAGGAAGAGTGTTTGTACAAACTTCTGAGCGAAATAAGTAATGAGGATGCTGATATTCAGTTCAAATTATTGAAATTGGCCAGGGCTATTCAATCTTTTATACCGTTCGATTTTATGGCAACCGGCGTAAGACCACTCAGTGCTGAACGTTTTACTGATATTGGTTATTTACGCGTTGGTTTTGATGAATACCAGCATATTGGTGAAAAAGAACTGATCACCATGACAGGTTTAGGTAAAGGGGCTTTTAATGCTGTTATTGAAAACAGCCCTGCCGACAGCGAGGGGTACATTTATAGCAGCGGAGTACCAAACGATAATTCCCGGAACAATTCCCTGCAAAGAACATTGTTAAATGGTTTGCGAATGCAAACATATCTGGTATTTCCGGTTTCGCCCGGCTATGGATTATCGGTCCATTATTCCTTTTATAGCCGGCAGCCTGCTATCTACAGTAAAACTCATCTTACCTTTCTGAACCGCTTGAAATCATGGCTGGCAGATCTGGCGGAAAAAATCATCTATTATGAGACGTCATCACCTGCAGCGAATTACCGGCCCATGTCTCGGGACAGAAAACAAAACGAAGCGGAGTTCTATTCCGGGTTCAGGAACATTGTCGGGAATCATCATCTTTTGTTATCTGCATTAGATCTTGCAACACAGGTGGCGCCTTACAACACATCCGTTCTGATATTAGGCGAGAGCGGCACGGGCAAGGAAAAAGTAGCTCAATCCATTCATGAGCTTTCACCCAGGAAAAAGGGACCATTTATTAAGGTGAATTGCGCAGCTATTCCTGAAACACTGGTAGAATCTGAGTTGTTCGGTCATGAAAAAGGTGCATTTACAGGTGCCATCGAAAAAAGAAAGGGGAAGTTCGAGCAAGCTGAAGGTGGAACTATCTTTTTAGACGAAATCGGAGAACTGCCACTCGTCGTGCAAACGAAATTACTACGTGTGTTACAGGAAAGGGAGATCGAATACGTTGGCGGCAATTCCCCTGTAAAGGTTAATGTTCGCATTGTTGCTGCCACTAACCGTAACCTTGAAAAAGAAGTGGCCGAAGGAAGGTTCAGGCTTGACCTATATTACCGGCTGAACGTTTTTCCTATCACCCTGCCACCATTGCGTGAACGTAAAACGGATATAGCAGCATTAGCATTATTCTTCGGCAATAAATTTTGCACGGCATTCAATAAACCCTTTAATGGGATTTCAGACGCAATGATCGAAAAAATATGCGCATACAACTGGCCTGGAAATATTCGGGAGCTTGAGAATGTTGTAGAACAATCGGTTGTTCTTAATGATGGCAGATCGAAATTGCAATTAATGCGAGACCTTTCATCGGCACCTTTTAATGCTGATGAAAAAGCCGGGATTAATACATTTGATGGACTAAAGCATATTCAGCAGGAAACTGAAAGAGAATATATTACCTCAATCCTCAAAAAGACAAAAGGCCGTATACGTGGGGCCAACGGAGCCGCAGAATTATTGAATATAAAACCCACTACCCTCGAATCAAAAATGACGAGGCTGAATATCAGAAGACAGGATTTCAATTAATTAAGTCCGATTTTTCGGAGTTTGATTACTTAAACTCCGAAAAATCGGAGCGCCATGCCTGTATTTTTTCCCCTTCTCAATTATGGACAAATTAGTATTGATCTTACTGTCAATTCATTACAACATTTCTTTCTCCAGCATACAATCGTTGTAACGGAATGGCATACAAATAGCAAACATAGGGCAAAACTATTTGTATGACATACCCAAATCAATGGAGCGCCGCTTCCATCAACCCTAAGAAGGGTTTCAGAATTCACCTCCTCGTATTCCTGCTTGCCATTCCTGTGATGTGGATCGTATGGTACTTCACAGACAGAACGTATCCATGGCCGTTGTGGTCCACGATCGCATGGGGTATCGGTGTTTTATTCCATTACCTGGGAGTATTTGTTTTCAAAAAATCAACGAGCAATTAAAGTCCGCCCTATGAACCAGCAACAGAAAACATTCAGACGTATTATAACGGGCCATGATACAGATGGTACAGCCATTATTGTTTCCGATGCACCACCCACGCACACCCAACTTGTAGGCGGGCCGGGCGGACCGACCTTTTTTGAAGTATGGCATACACTGGAAACCCCAGCTTTAATCCACGCACAACCGGGGGAGCCTGATGAAAAGGGGCTGACATTGCCGCCTCCTAAAAACGGTACGCGCATACGGGTGATTGAATTCCCTCCGGAAGGTGACGAAATACGAAAACTTACCGGCGCCGATGCAGCAGCAAAATTCAAATCAATGGGCGATGAAAATGCCTCCACCTCAGGTGAAACAGCCCCTCATCCACTGATGCACCGTACAAAAACGGTTGATTACGGAATTGTGCTGGAAGGAGAAATAACATTGGTGCTTGATCAGGAGGAGACGGTCATTCAGGCTGGTGATATCATTATTCAAAATGGTACCAACCATGCGTGGGCCAACCGCTCGGGCAAGATCTGCCGTATGGTGTTTATATTGATCGATGGTGAATTTACGGCTGAAATTGCGCACCCTAAAAACTAAATCATGCGTCTACAACCATTACCACCGGATACACTTAGTAGCGAAGCCCGTTCAGTACATGATGAGATCGCGAATCTCGTTGGCCGAAGTCAAAGCCAGGTAAAAATGACGGATACGCAAGGTGCATTACTTGGCCCATTCCCAGCCATGTTACACTATCCGAAGTTCGGCATTCCGGCGTTGAGTTTTCTAAAAACGCTCGACATGCATGCAACGCTTGACAAGAGTGTTCGCGAGGTAGCTATATTAACCGTCGGGGCATCTTTTGGCGCACGCTTCGAAATATATGCACACGAGATCATGGCCGAAGCATTTGGGCTTTCGGCCGATGTTGTCGCTTCGCTTGCCGCCGGCAATCATCCCCATGGTTTAAATGAACAGCAAGCTATCGCCCACAATATTGCGCGTGTGCTGGTCTCCGGACATGTTGTACCCGATTCCACTTACAAAAGGGCTGTTCAGCTGCTTGGGCAGGACGCTGTGGCAGAGCTTTTCTTTCTCATTGGAGGTTATTGTCTTATAGCAATTATTTTAAATGGATTTGATATTCCTGCACCTGAATTAGTAAGCTGACTAATAAGTAATCTCAGACAAGGCAAAACCTGAGACGTCTGAAACAGGAAGGCCAGGCATTTGCAAGTATTGTAGCAAAATCAAACAACTTAAATGAAAAAAGCCATTATATCACTGCTTTCTACTGTTGCGATTATCGCAACAGTAGCCTCATGCGCTAATCATAAAAAAGAACCCGCCACTACTCCCAAAGTTTATGTACTGGTACATGGCGCATGGCAGGCTTCCTACGTTTGGGATTCTGTGCGGGCCGATCTTGTTGAAAGTGGCAACAAAGTGATCGTAGTGAAACTGCCAGGTCACGGTTCCGACACAACCGCTCCACATCTGTTGAGCCTTAATGTATACAGAGACAGCGTGATCAATGCTATTTCAGCAACTGACAACAATGTAATTCTCGTAGGACATAGCATGGGTGGTATGGTGATCACGAGTGTGGCGGAAAAAATCCCTCATAAGATCAGCAAACTGGTTTACATAGGAGCATTTCTACCCACAACAGGACAGGCGCTTACCGATCTTGCCTATTCGGATCCCGGCTCTAAATTGGGGCCATTGCTGAGACCTTCAGCCGATCAATTGACGCTTGACGTAAAACCCGACAGTCTCACATATCTATTTATCAACGATGGTTCCCCCGCTAGTAAAGAACTTGTGCTGACCAACTATCGCGCAGAGCCGGCCATTCCATTCGCCAACAAGGTTACGCTGACAAGTGAAGGTTTCGGCTCGGTAGATAAAATATATATCAAGACACTGCAGGATATAGTGATCTCACCAGCGTTGCAGGATCGTATGATAGCTGCGGCGGGTATAAAAACAGTGTATACTGTGAACACAAGTCACTCCCCCTTCCTGGCAGAACCGCATACAGTTTCAGCGTTGCTACTTAAAGCCGGACAATAGCGGATTTGTACCATCAAATCAATACAGTTTACAATGACAAGAAATTTAATTTTCGCAATGTGTGTTATGCTGAGCAGCATTTATGTAAAAGCGCAAAAAACAGATGGAATGGAGGACGTGGTTGTATTAACGCAGTTTGATGTGAAAAAAGACCACGGGAAAAAGTTCCGTGAGTTAATTCGTAAGTACGTGAAACATGCTGTTCGCAATAAAGATAATATTATGGCAGAGGCCTACTATGAAAAGGAAAGCCCGTCTATAATGTGGATCATTGAAAGATGGAACAGTAAGCTTGTGTTTGAGAAAATGAGAAATGGGATAAGGTATAAACAGATCAGAATATCATCTGAAAAGAAACTGGCACAGCCTGCCAAAACGATCTATGCAAAAGACTTGGAACCGCTTTCAAAACAGGCATGGCGAAGGGAACCAATGATGGATGATACCCCTATCACTATTATGCTATTTGTGGATGGTAAGGCCGGTACTGAAGGCCAGTTCAGAGAGGTGTATCATACTGCAATGCCACAATTCAGAAGTGAACCAGGTGTTATCAATTACCAGCTCTCACAGCTTGAGGAAGACAGCACGCAGTTTGTAACTTATGAAAAATTCAGGAATGAAGATGCCTTCCAGTATCACCTGAATTTTCCTCCCATACTACCGGTGATTGACTATCTGAACACCAGTATTAAAAAACAACCTTTCCAGACCGGACTTCACAAACTGATAAGATTTGCCCCATTTCAGTAAAGAAAGATATATGTAACAATTAAAAATTGATGAAATGATTTTCTTTAATCAAGCCATGCTGGTCGGTATAGTAAGCGCTTTTACTGTATTGAACGCAACAGCACAGGTTAAAACAACGGCCATGAACAGTCATGAACTTTCAGTATTGAATCAACTTGGATCACCCTCGGTTGTTGTGAATATGCCCGTATCGCAACTTTTGAATGCACCCGGGAATGAGGCATTGAAAGCATTCTTCTTTACTCCTGTAAAGGACCCGACTGCATTAAAAGGTAAAAAGATCGCCGTACTTGCTGCTGATGGTTTCGAGGAAATTGAATTACTCGGTCCGGTATGGTATTTCAAACAACTCGGCGCCAAAGTAGATATTGTAGCCCCGAAGTACAATCCCGCGCCAGAGAGATATGGCCTGATGTATCCGGAAATGTCAAAAACACATATCATGGCCATCCAGTATTTGCAACCCGTTGGCTGGGTAAAATTTGACCATACTGCAAACGAGATCAAAGTAAATGATTACGATGCTGTATTTATACCTGGTGGTGCATGGAACCCTGACAACCTGCGTTATGATAAAGATGTGATAAAGTTCATCCAGGATTTCAATAAGTCGGGTAAACTGATTGCCGCTATTTGTCACGCACCGGTGGTATTAGCATCTGCTGATATTCTAAAAGGAAAAACGCTGACAGGTTACTGGAATATACAGGTGGATTTGAAGAATGCCGGAGGCACGGTATTGGATCAACCAGTGGTGACAGACGGAAACCTGATCACGAGCAGGCACCCTATCGATGTAGCCGAATTTTCGAGAGCGGTAGAAAGCTGGTTGATCAAAAAGTAGGATCATCCATTTTATGGATCGTCTGTACGATAAAAAAAAAGGAACAGAGCATTCAAATGATCTGTTCCTTTTTTGACGTTCGATAAAAACGATTAATCTCGCAATCGAACAAGATCGCTAAAAAGTCGGACGACCCAGATTCGAATCCGCTACCTATTTCCTATATAAAATCATCAATACTTGTCCTGAAAAGCCAAAATCTCCCGGTATTTCTGATGTTACCCTTACTCCCAGATCAATTGTCTTATTAGGTAATGAATTATAAATATTGTTAGATCGGATGAACAATGCGTCTGCCATTTTTTGACTGCCCTTTACTATGCTATTGGCTACTACAACATTGTCTGTAATATTGAATAATTCTACTGCTATTTTACTATCCGTATTTCCTCCCGAGATACGACCACCGGCTGGTTGAGCATACATAACAATAGAATCAACGCCTGGGTAATCCTGCTTACTAAAACCGGGAAGTGTAGCCAAAATAGCTTCAGCGCTTGCTCCATCTTTATATACAGAGCCTGCTGTAATTCTTATAATAACCTGCTTGTCTAATGAGGTATTTGATCCATTACATACATATTGAGTATTGTCTATCTCGTCTGTATCAAGCTTACCATTGCCGTTTTTATCAATGCCTGATCGAACAGCTAATCCACCGGAACTACATTGAGTCCCCGCGACAACCGGTTGAATATCCAAAAGGCTTTTTAATCCATTTGGGCCCTGTGGTCCTTGCGGTCCTTCTGGTCCAGGAACATCATCACCTTTGCCACAGGAGAATAAAATAGCCAAACCGGCTAAACATAAAAGCTTTGTAAATTTCATAGATGTATAGGTTAATTGGTTTTTTTATTTCACAAACATGATGGCCAACAAACACGATTTCCATAAAAAAGCCGTTTCATTACTGAAACGGCCTTAAAACTTGTCGGGACGACTAGATTCGAACTAGCGACCCCTTGCACCCCATGCAAGTGCGCTACCGGGCTGCGCTACGTCCCGAACCGGTAACTACCGCTTTTCCAACGGCGGGATGCAAATGTAACAATAAATTTGATTTTTTAAAATTTTTAGGCACTTATTTTCCAGTTCAGCTAAGCTTAGCAGCAGAGTTTTATGTAATTGACTTTCAGTCTACTATAGGGAGCATTAAATTGCAACCGATGGTGCTTAAGGAGGCCAGACCCGGGCGATGAATTCTCTTAGGGGTAAAGCTGGTCCGCAGCCAGGCATTCATGAGTTTTATCCAGTCTTCACCACTTTCTGCAGATTCGCCCCAACCTGGTTAATCGGCAAAGCGACAGTATTTTACACTGCTTGCACATTTTTCATAAGTTTGACCATCACTCCCAAAAAATCGTTGATATGAACCTGAATGAGCTATGCATGTCTTATTTAAACGCTCTAAACGAAGGCGATCTGGGAAATGTGCTTGGTTTATTTACTGATGACGCTATTGTCCTATCACCACTTTACGGAAAAATGAATGTTAAGGAGTTCTATATAGCGCTCTTCAGTGATACCAGCAATTCTTCAACTGAGCTATTGAATATCTTTTTACCTGCGACAGGGAATAAATCGCTTGCACTACATTTCAACTACAAATGGAAGATGAAAAATGATTTTGTAGAAACATTTGAATGTGTGGACGTGTTCAATCTGAACGACACGCAAGACAAGTTCACGAAACTGACTATAATATATGACACTTATAAATTCAGAGACAATTTTAGCCGGATCCGCAGCCAGGGTTAGTTACCTGGGTATAGATTATATTAACAGCTCTCCCGCATAAAGTATGTCTTCCTTAAAAATCCGTTTCTGAAAATGATTTGTTAATATAGGCATCCAGAACAGCAGAAAAAGCCTCATAACTTTGCAGGGTAATAGGCCTTATTTTGCCCCAGTTTTGCACTATTTCCTTTCGTTTACTATTGGCTTTCAATTTATTAGTTTTCTTCTTATCCTCAATGTATGCTTCCATATCTTCTACCTCAACCGGAAAGCCCATTTGCTCATAAGTTACCATCTGACCGAGAATGTAGCTGTATACTAGCTCGAAGGACTCGGGGAAATATTTGATATCCTCTATGACATACTTCAGCTTATTATCTTTTGTCATTACTGTAAGTAGGGATACAAACTGGCCATCCCTAACATCGTTCTCCTTACGCCAAAAGGCAAACGGCGTATTCGACTTTGCAGGGTCAAGTGAAAATTTGATTTTATCCCCAAATTCCTTCCGGTTTAAAACAATAAAGAACTCCATCTTATCCACTCCCGCTGTCCCCCTGTGAAGCACCTGAAGATTAACATATGGATCATTTTTGGTGATCTCTTCCCGTAGTTTCCCCTGTTGCAATCCCATGAACAATGTGTGGAAGATTGTCTCCCTTTTGGCATTTACCTCAATTACCTTTGAACTTACATACTTTCCGGATACACTGTCTTTAACAATATATTTAAACTCCCCTGAATTATTGGATTGTGCGTCCGCTGATAAAGACCAAGTTAAAAGGGAAAGAGATGCAACTAACAGCTGTCTTATTCTCATAGGTATATTATAGTTATAACGCATTAAATATAATATTATTCTAATAAATTACATAGCCTCTAATTAAAGTATGTCATACATAGCTTTCCATAGTGTTGGAAGTATGAAATAAGTTTACTTACTTTGTACTACAAAGTACTTCTATGACATCAGACATGGAAAAATTCAGGAAGGAAATAAAGGGCTGGCTTATCTTTTTTATCGTTTCCCTTTTTTTGAGCGGTATAACCGCTTTCCCTGTAGAAACCGAGCTGCGATGGGTCTGCTCCTGGTGCCCCGAGCAATATTCTCCTTTTTATAAGTGGCTGAATACCTGTTACCTGGCAGTAAAGAACACCAATGAACAATACCCTTATCTGGCTTATGGATACGACTGGCTGGCATTTGCGCATATTGTAATTGCAATCGCATTCATCGGCCCTCTTAAGGATCCCGTAAAAAATATCTGGATCATTGAATTCGGCTGCATAGCCTGTATACTAATTATTCCACTTGCTTTCATAGCGGGATATATCAGACAGATACCGGTCTTCTGGCGGTTGATCGACTGTTCGTTCGGAATTATTGGGATAATTCCTTTACTAATATGCCATAGAAGGATAAAACAATTGGAAAAAGCAATAGCGTAAAAGTAATTGTGATGAAGACATTTGTGGAGAATACTTCAATTGTAAAGAAGATCTGGAGCACGACAGATATTACCCTTTTTATATTTGCAGGCGCCAGTGCAGAATTTGCATTGAACAAGCAGGTGGACTGGTTATATTTTACCGGCAAATTGCCTGGTGATCCCATAGGACGTCTGTTCTCAACTGTAAAATACGCACAGTATATTCTTTTTAAAGAAGAAAAAGAGGCGATTGCTTCGATTGAAAAAATAAATGCGGTACACCAGCATGTAGAATCGGCACGTGGTTTTAATATTACTAATGAAGGCTACCAGGACGTATTATACATGCTGATCTATTACTCTATTGCCTCTTTCGAATTATTACAAAGGAAATTAACCAGTGAGGAGAAAGATGATGTTGTAAGCACTTTTACCAGAATCGGGCATCATATGCATATACGCAATATGCCTTCTGATTACGGGGAATGGGAAAAAACATATAAACGTCAATTAACCCTCAACCTTTCGAATAGTTCGTTTACCAGGGATCTCTTTCAACAATATAAAAAGCACCTGGGTGCAGTTCGTTATTTTTTACTGCTGGATATTCAAAGAATGCTGGTATCCAAACAAGTCAACCACCTCCTCGAGCTCGGGCGCCCACAACTTGTTCAGTTACTGATTCCGGCTTACAGACTAATCCGTAAATACAGCTGGCATAAGCAGCTCATATTAATGATGGTGCCGCGTAAGTTTAAAGAACAGGTGAAGGCAATGGACCGCCCCATTTAGCATGGCCGCTTGTTGATGACCTTTTATCCGTCAAGCGCTCTAAAGCTATGATCCGACAAACATTATCTGATGAATAGCTGCTATTTGTTCTCTATCAGATAGGTCCTCAAAACCGCTGGGTGCAGCTTACCTTTTATCGGTTCATCTTCACGTACCTCCAGAACAACTTTTGCGTTAGTCATATTGAAGGGCGGCAAATCAATAAACACACCTGATAAAGACCTGGATCTGATGTGCGGACCGGCAATCTTATCGTAATTGGGAACAACATCGTCACCAATCAAAACATGCTCGGTAATCAGTACATATTTAAACTTCGATAGTTTAGGTATAATTTTCAGGATCTGTTCATTACTCAGGTGCTGTAACACTTGTCTTATAGTGACCAGGTCAGCCTGAGGCAATTCGTCATCAATTGCATTTAACTGCATGAACCTGGTTTTTGCGTTGCCGAACTCCTGCTGATTTCTATCAATCAGGCCTTTCACAACATCACCGCCGGTATACATCACGTCTACCTTATTAACAACCTGCGACATCACACGAAAATCACCACACCCGATGTCGAGAATTGACTTGATGTTGTGGGTCTTGATTATTTCTTCAACCTTACTGATGTATTGAGGAATATTTGGACTGTATGTGCCATCACCGGAATAGAACTCGCCGGGTTTACCACCCCAGGAATTGCTCTCGTAAATGTCAGAAAAAATTTGCTCAACAGGTTTATTCTTTAAACCCCAAAAGTACCTTTCCCGATACCAGTAATATATTTTACGTAGAAAAGAGTGTTTCTTCATATAGATAGCTCAGTCAGAATAATTCGGCCGGCAAGCTACATATATTTTAACAATTAACATAATTTATCAACTATTACTGCCTCTAAAACAGGGTCATCAATTTAGCCGTAGCGCCAAATTCGATGTACAGGTTCCATTAGCAGTTAGCCACACAAGGCAAATCCGTCAACACAATATAGAAAAAATAAATATGACTAACTGTTTTTAAGACGCCCCTGAAGATCCAAAAACAACAAAAAGTCGAAACTCTCAGGATGAGCTTCGACTTTTTTATTATCACAGTCAAGATTCACGCTTGTCTTAATTCAACTGCAGTGACGCCGGACCAAACTCCTCAAAATGGATAGCTGTCTTAGGAACACCATTCTCTACCAGGAAGTCATAATGTTTGGCAATGAAAGGTGAAGGGCCACAGATGTAATACTCTGCATGCGCCTGAATGATGTCTTCTTTTATTTTCGCTAACTCAACCCAACCGTGGTAGTGGGAAGCTCCTTCTGATACGGGGTCATCATAAAAAATATGCTGACTGACATGGTCATAAGTGTTTGAAATTTCAGCTAATCTATCCTTGAAGGCATGTACGGCTTCGTTACGGCAACCATGTATCCATGTAATTGGCATAGTATGTTCTTTACTCTTCTGTGTGATTAATTCTTCCAACATGGCTAAGAGCGGGGTTTGCCCGACACCGCCGCTGATGAATATTTTCGGGGCGGCTTTATTATCTTTCAGTACAAATACACCAGCAGGTGCAGAAAGATCAACCAGATCGCCTTCCCTGATATGATCGTGTAAACGGTTGCTGATCATACCATCAGGATGTGTGCTACCTGATTCACGCTTAACTGAAATGCGGTAATATTCGCCGTTAGGCGCACAGGATATACTGTATTGACGCGGTTGTAACAAGTTCAGTTCAGGCAGGAATAAGCGCAGGCTTATGTACTGTCCAGGTCTGAAATCAGCCACCGGACCGCCATCAGAAGGGTACAGATAAAAAGAGGTAATTTCATTTGACTCCTTAACTTTCTGTTTTACTAAAAATGGCCTCCAGCCAGCCCAGCCCCCTTTTTTAGCTGTTTGTTCTTCATATAATTTCTGTTCATGCCCGCTCATGAGGGTCGCCAATTGCTGATAGGCGACAGACCATGCTTCCAATAACTCAGGAGTAGCCGCATCGCCCAGCACTTCCTGAATAGATGCAATCAAATGCCTGCCTACTATGGCGTAATGTTCAGGCCGAATATCCAGGCTGGTATGTTTATGGCCTATATTATTGACCACCGGCAGCAATACTGAAGGATCATCTATGTGTTCGGCATAAGCCAGTACAGCCATTGCCAACGCTGTTTGTTGTTTGTTGTTCTGCTGGTTCCCCATATTGAAAACATGCTTCAATTCTGGATTATGACGGAACATACGGCTATAAAAATGAGTTGTTAACAACACCCCATGCTCTCTAAGAACAGGCACTGTGGCCTTTACCAATTGTTTTTGATCTGTTGTCATCTGCAAACCATATTAAAAATAAAAGATGTTTTTATCCTTTATTTGGTCAAAAAAATTTTATCAGTATAAACTGCCACTGGATCAACTCATTTATTGAGTTGTCCGATAGCCTTCTGATGCAGCAATTGCGTAATAGGCTTACGCATTCTTTAGATTTATTGGGTAAGGTACCAGGCCAATATCTGCAGCATTTCTCCGCAAAGATAGCTAAAGAATAATAAAAGACAACAACATCTTTTATTTTTCCTTCATCGCATAAAAATCTGCCCACCCAGCGTAACCAATGCCGTGATCAGCCATGATAAAAACTATAATGAACCGAAATGGTATCGTCGGGAAAAGCGTATTCAAAATCATATTCAGACATTTCTCAGGACGCTTAAACGTCTCCATTAGCGGACAGTCAGCGTTTAGTCCGGACGAACCCGCCCTGTCGCTTTACACTATCCCCTCATTTCGTAACTTGCATTCCATACAATGTAATGTCATGTCTTATCATGAATACCAGCCTTCCGGTACGCTACACGATTATATCGATGCCTACTGGACTTTAAGTACAGCGTCAACAGGGGCTCCGTACAACCAAACCATCTTTCCTGATGCATGTGTAGATATTATTATGAATCTAGGCGATACTTGTTTGCAGGTTAATGATCATACGGTGCTCCATCCTGGAAACAATTATCTGGTAGGCCCTATGTCGGAACGGAGCCAGGTAGTTAATCCGCCCGGCACTCGCTTGTTGGGGATTCGTTTCAGACCAGGCGCATTCACTTCCTTTTACAAATCACCTTTACATGAAATAACCGACAGGATCATTGAGTTCAGAGACCGTAATATATTGGCGATGGCTTATACCGACAAACACATTATTACACGCATTGACCACTATTTTCGTCAGCGGTCTGCATCCGGTACAACACTGCTTTCAATAATGAATTATTTACAGCAATGTAAAGGACAGGTATCTATAAATAAACTGGCCGAAATGCACCATATGTCCATACGAACACTCGAGCGTCTGGTAAAGAACAGTACCGGTATTACCCTCAAGAAAACAGCCGGTATCATCCGTTTTCAGTATGCCTTGAAACAGCTTAAAGCGTATAATGCTCCCGACAGCCTGCTACGTATCGCCTTAGAGTCAGGATATTACGATCAGGCGCATCTGTCTAATGAAATAAAAAAGTACGCCGGCCTCCCTCCTTCTGCACTGCTCTCCCGCTAAATTGTCGTTTTTTTCCAAAAGCCCCGTAATACCTTTTCTTATTTTTGTGCAGAACAACACTTCGGCATGAAGACCTTTAACTTCTCACTTATTATTATCCTGATCGCTGTTGCCTGTAGCAATTCTTCCATTCAAAAAAAACGAACCATGGAACAACGACTGAGTATTCTGACAATCGGCGTAAAAGACTTGTCTGCCGTACGTACATTCTATGAACAAAAGTTCGGCTGGACGCCAGAGGCCGTAAACAAAGACATCGTGTTTTATAAGATCAATGGCAGCCTTATTTCTTTTTTCCCGGCGAAGGCGTTAGCGGAAGACGCAAAGGTGCCCTATACCGAGGGTTCTTCAGGACACTACGCTTTGGGGTATATTGTAAACAACGAAAAAGAAGTGGATGAGCTGTTCGCGCAGCTCGAAAGTAAAGGAGTAACTATTGTAAAACGCCCGGTGAAAACGTTCTTCGGCGCCTATAGCGGCTATGTGCAGGATGTAGAGGGCAATCTGTGGGATATTGGCACTAATCCTTTAATACCGTTGGACGCTCAAAACAATGTAGTGGCACATAAGGATATACGACACCTTGAACAGCAATAGCTTTCATCACATTAAATTTGACGCATTCCATAGGATATAAAAAAAGAGGGTGTATCAAAAGTACGATACACCCTCTTTTTATTCAGGTACGTGAAGGAGTCAGGCACTCATTTAAGCGATTCTCAGTGCTTATTTTTACTTTTGAGTTTTTCTCTTGTGCATTACCACCCCTACTTTGCCGTTGCGTCATAAGTAAACTTCTGTCCGCCAAGGGCTGCCTCAAGCATCAACCCACCTTTTTCCTGACTGAACACAAGCACGCCATCCCGGTATTTGACATTGGCAGCAGCTCCCTCTTTTGCTGCAATAGCTGAGGCTTGTCCGGAGAATTCAAGTTTGTTGTCCTTAAAATGATCCAGTGCAGCTTTGTCTTCAAAGAAGATCACTTCTCTGTACGCCTGTCCCCCAAATTGGAAACCAGCGGTTACCTGCAGCATTTTTGCGAGACCAATGAATTTTCCCTTTTCGTAGACAGCGCCTCTACCAGCAGCTCCGCCAACACCGGCAGCGCCTTTACCTACGTTGGGAAAAATAACATATCCGTAGCTGTGGTCAAAAAGTGCATCCATGAGTTTGTCTGTCTCAATGAACGCGGCTTTAGCCTTTTTACTATCTTCTATAATCCTTTCTTTGTCCTGGCCTCTAACCATCAACGGAAGTAATGAACCCGCTAACACAATAATAGCAAGGCCGATCAGATACTTTTTCATAGCAATATCTTTTGGTTAGAAATTATAACCGGGCGCGGCAATGCATATCTGTTAAGCTGCCGGCACGATTTGTACTTCTATAACACAAGTAATATGCCATCGGGAATTCGTGTTAAAAGATCAAGTTATCTTTATATTACATATGGGATTAATTAACACTTGTTGGCAACAATACTCTTTCGACCTATCTGCCCGATGCGTCCCCCTTGTGCAGTCTGCTTACGTGGATTGCGGTGTGTATACAGTTTTTGAAGGGATAGATAATAATACTTTAAATGAACGGAATGTTAATCAACATTCACCGTAACCCGTAAATAAGTAGCCGGAATTACTGTACCATTCCCCGATCCGTTTTTGTTCTGACTGTTAAATAGCGCCTCCAGCTCCTGTTGTAAATCCTCCGATCTTCCCTCCCGCTCAGCAGCGTCAAAAGCATTCATCGTAGGTCCATAGAAATTTCTAAATACTGTAACAAATTCAGCCGGTGAAAACGGCGCAACAAAAGTATAAGTGTCTTTCTCAAATGATATATTCTCTTTGGGTATACCTGCGTTTCCAAAACGTTCAATCACATTACTTTCAACACCCCAGGTCATCGGACTGATAAACCCTTCTGGCGGAGGAGGTGTGTAAGATGAACTGATCTTCAGTATTTGCGCCACAAGGGTCGGATCGCCAGGGATCCAGTTACCCATCACTATTTTTCCTCCTGGTTTTGTTACACGAACCATTTCCTTCGCAACATCAAAGGGCTTTGGTGCAAACATGGCCCCGAAGATGCTAACCACCATGTCAAAGGTTTTATCTGGCAATTCACCTAAACTGCTTGCATCTCCCTCCTGGAATACACAATTAGTGAGCCCCTCCTGTTTAGCTCTTTGCTTGCCCGCTTCAACAAGATTTCCTGCAATGTCAACGCCTAGAACCTCTGCGCCGCTTTTTGCTTCAGGGATTGCAGTAGTGCCATCTCCACAGCCCAGATCAAGCACTTTCATCCCCTTCGCAACACCAATTTTAGACACCAGTTCTTCTCCACTTTGACGCATGGTCTGAGCAATACGTGTAAAGTCTCCTTTTTCCCATAATGCTTTGTTTGGATTCATACTGTTTTATTTTAAATGCTTAAAAAATTGCTGCCATTTATCGGGGTCTGGCAACCCGGATTGGCTCCCCGGAAATGTCAGCGGTATTAGAAGATTTATAAAGTAACAAAAGCCAGCCGCGACTGGTTCAACATCCTGCTGAATTTTCCTCAGACGGCCTGGTTAACAAACAACCTGTTTAACCTGGTCATGCAAAGCCGTTTAATACCATCCGATGCATGTTCTGCGACAAAACTAAAGGTTTCCACCTATGCTGACGATTGTCTGTCAGCATAAAAGATCATAGATGCAAAACGAATATCTGCTGCCTGAAAAGTTATTTAACATTAGCAAATGTTTAGCATCCCCCGTGTAAGAAAAACAATTATATTCGTTATGATATATTTTTTTTAACCCAGACACAAAAGAACCATTATCTATGAGAAAGTTGTTCCCTATCGCATTAATGCTATGCGCTGTCTTTTCTTTATCCAGTTTTGCTCCTGTACGTTCTGACGCCCCGCTGATCAAAAAGAGTGCATACAGGTACTCCTTTCCGATCACTGGTACAACAGATGGTACACCAGGCGCCGGCACGCAGGCCGGCATCATTGCCTACGAAATAAATGGCAGTGGTACTATACCATCTTCTATTACGTTCAGAACGCTGTCGGGAACTTCACTGGGAACTTATCCTTTTAGCCTCAGCTCTCCGGGGAACTACCTGGCTGGAGGCATGAAAACGCAAACGTCTATTACAGCGGTGTACTTTCACATCAGCACTGCCTGTGGTACCGGATATTGCCTGGAGTTTATTGGCGGTGTTTGATCGTTTAGTTAAACTTAGCAAGAGACACAATCAGGTGTCTCCAGCATAACCGTTGATGCCACTGTCTATTTTACACCTCAATGTATTGTTATGAAAAAACTATTGCCAATGGCGCTATCAGATCATAGCACAAGCAGCTGGCCCGGGTATGTTGTTGAGTTTATAAGCCCATTTTAACTGTACAAGTTCTTTTTCAACGAACCCTTTCCGCCAAGTCGGAAAGGGTTCGTTGCTATTTATACTACCATATCACTATCTGTTCCTTTTAGCCACAGGGCTTAGTTATAACACTATAAGGCAAGCTTACATTACCCCTTGTCTGAGCGGTATCAGTTATTTAAATCTTCAGAATCAGTATTAATCCTGTTCTTCATCACCTTTTTCATGTTCCGTCTATTCTAGGTTTGTGTCAACAAGAAACCAAATCACAATCATGAAAAAGTTACTATTATTTAACATCTTATGCTGCTTTAGTTTATTAGGGTTTGCTCAACAGAAAGGAGAATGGCGTGCACGCCTGAGAGCTACCGCTGTAGTTCCTGATGCCAGTGCTGCTATCAGTACAATAGGCGGTAGTGCTGACATCTCAAACACGGTTATTCCGGAGCTTGATTTCACTTATTTCCTCTTTGACCGTGTGTCAGCTAACCTGATACTGGGAACGACCAAACATAAGGTAACTGCTAAGGGTACTGCTCTTGGCGATGTGGATCTGGGCAAAGTATGGTTGCTGCCTCCTACGCTGACCTTCCTCTATCATCAGCCTGTTGGTAAAGGAATACTACCATACGTTGGTGCAGGTGTCAACTACACTATATTCTATGGCGTAAAAGAAGGTCCTGCCATAGCAGACATCTCGTACAAGAATAAATTTGGCTTTGCCACCCAACTGGGGGTTGATATAAATATCAGTAAAAAATGGTTTATCAATATAGACGCTAAAAAGATCTGGCTGAAAACAGAAAACACTGTCACCACAGTTCCTGAAGTAGCCGGAGGCGCAACTGTATATGCAGATACGAAGATCAATCCCTGGCTGTTTAGTGTAGGTGCGGGATTTAAGTTTTAAGAAAGCGGGGACAAAGGCAGAATACCTTCTGCAATACTTCAAATACGAGACATGTAGAAAGAGCTGCTCTTAAGTGCAGCCCTTTCTATATGTATTTCGAAAAAACTCCTCCCCGGCTATTCCTGTACCCTTGATACCAATTTTAAGGTCTTCAGATCGTAAAGTAAGATCTGATAATCGTCACCCTTATCATACCTACTGTTATTATTAGAATCATAGTGTCCGGTAACTAGCATACCTCCGGTTTTCTCATTGACTACCCAGTCCCGTACATAAAATTTGTCGTCAGTTAACTGTGTTTTTTCCTGCCCATCAGGAGAAAGTAAAATTATCTGAGTTGGATCCCCCCCGTCAATATGTTTACTGTTATCAAGATTCACAGTATTCGCCAGCACCATTACCTTGTTAATCTGCAAACTATCTATTTTGATCTGCGCAGTCTTGCTTATCCATCCATCCTTAGGAAAATCAATCCGTGTTGACTGGCCATTTTGCGTATTGATGAACAAAAGATATTGACTTCTGACAGACAATTTGCCCCAATTTTCAACTTTTAAAAATGCATATGGTGTTCCCTTGATTTCTACCAACCTGTCGGAATAAAGATGATTATATTTATCCTGTCCATAAGCCGAAATCGTAAGTATAGAAAGAAATAGGATAATGATATGTTTCATTTTATGACTATTGCATTTTATGTGATTAAGTACATTCTTTGACATGCGTACAACCTTCTTGCCTTAATACTTTGCATCAGCTTTTAAATGAATGTTCTTCTTTTCTGTTTGCTTCTGAATACTCTTGTATATCCGGTTTGTAAACGAGCTGTCTACTTCCGCTGATTTCCGGCTTTTAAGATCTTTCTCGATATATTCCTGCCGCTGTTTGGTAATTTTAATCAATTCCTTATTCAGACTATCTCTCTCGGCTATTTTTTGCTCAACAAACACCTTTCTTTGAGTAGCAGTCATATTTTTCATCACATCAGGCAATTCTTCTTCCTTGATAGTCTCAAGGCTTACTGACTTCTCCCTGTAATTCTCCAGCAGCTCCTTCTGACCATAATATGCAGCTTTACCCGCTTTAGTCGAATTATACTCTGCCCGTTGTGCTTTTACATTTGCCTTGGCAGCGCCGGTAATCATCTTGCTATTGGAAACTTTTTCATAGGCAACAGACTTTTCATTTGCGTTGCCATAATAGATTCTTGTATCGTCCAACCTGTCGGACAAATCGGCAATCGCATTATCATACGGGGTGTTCACAGCTATATCATTGGCGTCCATTCCTACCTGCGCATAACTGCCCTGGTTACATGACGCTATTTCTTTCCATATCCGCATTGCTTTGCTGTCATTGCCCATCAGAATAGTATTTAACACGATATCTCTCTTTTTAGCCAGCCCACAACTTACCGGGTATTTAACATCATCCTGATAATCCATATGCGGCGAGCGGTCTCCTACCAGGAATACTGTTTTGTATGTATTATAAGCAGTGTCCCAGTTAAACTTCGTCACCGCCTCATACAAGGCCTGGTTAACACTCTCCGGCTCATCTCCCCCACCCTCTGCCGCTATCTGCATCAGTTTTCCATATACGTCGTCTATATCACTTGATAAAGCGACCTTCCTGGTTACAAACACATCTCCCTTATCTCGATAGAACAGCAATCCCATTTCAATGACCGGCGCCGGTTCTGCCTGCGCAAGGCTACCCGCAATTGACCATATCTTTTCTTTTGCAGCACCTATAAGGCCACTCATGCTACCGGTGGCATCTAAGGCAAATACAATCTGGATCTTCGACTGAGCAGGCCTCGGCTCCCCGGGAGCTTTATCTGGCTGTATTGTCGAAGATGGCCGTGCTTCGGTCCGGACGTTCTGCGTATAGGGATGTAAGTAACTGATAAACAATGAGGCTCCAACAATTGTCAGAATAGGAAAGAGAATTTTCTGGCTCATGAAAAGTTGATTTTAGGTGATACTTTACAGGATTCCCTAAAAACCAGATTTCCATAATCGCAAGTGTTAAGAAAATCATAAAAGGCGAAAGCTTGATCTTCATTCAATCCACAGTTACCCAATGAAGTACCGGGCGACAGCAAATTGTAGCTTTTCGGCACAGGTAACGACCCAGTCAAGCCTTAAAACACACTGTAAAAATGAAAAGATACAGGCATTGAGCTATTCTCGTGACAACCTTCCTTCCAGGTTCAAAATCCTGATGTTCCTGAAATCTATTGGCTGTCCTTCACTCTGCAACGCAATAAACCCTGCATTCAGCAACTTCCCGTCCTGCTTCTGCTTAGGATCATACCTGTTCACCACCGGCCCGCCAATCTGTGGTTTTGAATATCGTAATACCGTATCTCCGTTAATAATATGTGTGATCAGCGAATCGCCCAACACAATGAGCTCCGCCTGTATCCATTCGTCTTTACTATAGGTTTTTGAAGTGGAGTTGATGCAATGCCGGGTATCCAGTTTGCCCTCATATACGATATGCGTACCAGGAGAGCACATATTCCCGGTAGGTCTCGGCTTTCCGTCGTCCAGCCCCGCCAGGAACTGCATCTCGATGGAAATGGGCCAGTCCTGCTCTTTGGGCATGGTACGAGGGTCCTGCGAATGATACATCACCCCGCTGTTAAGCACAGTATAAGAAGGAGCCGATTTTACCCATTCTCCTGTAAAACGGTATTCCAGTTTAAGATGGTAGTAGGAGAATGGAACTTTATAATACAGATGCCCATACTGCTCATTAAAACTGCCATATTGATCGTAACGCACCTGGATAGTGCTATCCTGTACCCGGAAGGTATTCCCGAAATTATCCCCGGTTTCGTGATGGTGGATCTTGACGATCCAGTCATTAATATCCCTGCCGTTAAATAACGGCGTCCATTGTTCCTGTGCCCGGGCCACATACTGAAACATGACAGCCGGCAGCAGAAAAGCCAGCATTCGTAGCTTGTTTATCATAACGGTTAATAAGTGGTAAGCTTAAATATAGTCAGAAATTATTTCTTTTTCATCTCCTGTCACTGGTGAACCCATCCTCTTATTTCTTGTTATAGATTAATATCCAGGACTGGAAATGCTGCCAACTTTGTGTCATTCATCGAAAGATACATTATTTCTTAACCGGCCCCCAAACCACAAAACACATAATTATGAAAGCAGTAGTAATCGGAGGCACCGGCCTCATTGGTAGAAGACTTGTTGAAATATTGAGCGAGCGCGGTCACGAGGTAATTGCGGCCTCCCCCTCCTCCGGGGTTAATTCTATTACAGGTGAAGGCCTGGAGCAGGCATTCGGCGGAGCCGATGTCGTGATAGATGTTTCCAACTCGCCCTCCTTTGAAGAAAATGCCGTTCTGAATTTCTTTCAAACCTCACAGAAAAATATAGCTGCCGCCGAGAAAGCAACAGGTGTAAAATACCATGTAGCCCTGTCCATCGTTGGTACCGACCGTCTGCCGGACAATGGTTATTTCCGTGCGAAAGTGGCCCAGGAAAAACTGATCAAAGAATCCGGTATACCTTATACCATCCTGCACGCTACTCAATTCATGGAGTTCGCAGGCGGAATCGCTGACTCTTCCATGAAGGGGGATGATGTGATCTTGTCTACCGGCGCCATCCAACCCGTTGCAGCGGCAGAAGTATCTGAGGCACTGGCGGATGTAGTCGAAGCAGGCCCTATTAATGGCATCACCGAAATTGCAGGGCCTGAGCGTTTCAGCATGGCCGAATTTGTACGCCAATATCTCACCGCAAAAGGAGATACCCGGAAAGTGGTTGCAGATCCGCAAGCACGTTATTTTGGTAGCATAATTGATGAACAGTCGCTTGTCCCTCTGGGAGATGCCCGCCTGGGTAAAATTACCCTGAAACAATGGCTGGACAAACAGGCGGTTCAGGCCTGATTCACTTAAAACAAGCTATAACAAGCCCCTTTTTTACAGCGAAAAGGGGCTTGTTATTATTCTATTAACATGCCCCCGGTTTATAAATGAAAAACGCAAGCTGGTATGTATTAAAACCGGACATCAGCTGTTCATAAGTGGGCACCCCTGATAGCATTCCAGCGAAAACAATCAATTGATTTACAATCGTTTAATACATTGGCATATATCTGGCTGAGAAGCACCGGCATCACCATAGTGACCATTCAAGCCACCAGCAAAAATGAAAAGAGCACTGATATTCCTTTTATTGAGTGGATCGATTTTTTCAGCCAATGGCCAGACAGGCAACAAAGCAAAACGTGCAGATGATTTTATGTCTGCTGTATTCCACCAGGGGCAATTCTCGGGCGCTGTTCTACTGGCTGATCATGGCAGGATCATTTACACCAGGGGTTTCGGTTTCTCCAACCGCCAGACGAAAGAACCATTTACACCTCATACACCCTGTTATATCGGATCAATATCCAAGCAATTTACCGCGCTGGCTATTGTAATGTTAAAAGAAAAAGGAAAGATTAAATATGACCAACCTATACGAGAATATTTTACCGAATTGCCCGACTGCTATCAACCAGTAACAATCCGCAACCTGCTGCAACATACTTCCGGACTTGCCTTATTTGACGATTATCCCAATATGACTACAACTGATGTATTTAATATCTTAAAACAGCAGACATCTTTACGCTTTACACCAGGTTCTAAGTTTGAATACTGCAACGCCAATTATACGTTGCTGGGAATGCTTGTTGAAAAAGTATCAGGAAAAAGTCTGGACGCTTTTCTCACCACCAATATCTTTATCCCATGTGGCATGAAGAATACTTATGTTGATGAACCTGCAATGAAGAGCAGGAAACGGGCGGTGGGTTATTATTTATTTGGAGATGAATACAATTACAGCACTTACATTGGCGGCGCTGCATCCGTCGTGTCAACCGTAGAAGACCTGTATAAATGGGATAGCATGCTCTATCTTCCAACTATCATCTCAAAACAATCGCTTGCAGAGATTTTTACGCCTGGTAAAAATGAATGGGATAATAAAATGTATGGTAAACAAGGCTATGGGTACGGCTGGTTCATAAGCGGCAACAGCAATGACAAAATCATCCACCACGATGGTGGTTTTGCAGGATTTCGTGCATACATAGAAAGACAGGTAAACAAACATAATACCATCATCCTTATCAGCAATGTCCGACATGAGCTGACAGGCAACATCAGGGCAGCACTGGTGAATGTTCTGAATGATCAACCATATACCTTCCCTAAAATTTCAGGAGCCAACTGGATCATGAGTAAAGCAAAGAAAACAAGTGTGAAACAGGCGATCCTTGATTACAGAACTTTATTAAATACCAAAGACAGCAACAACTATTATTTCAGCGAAAGAGAATGTAACTCCCTCGGCTATTATTTACTGAGGAATAACAGGCTGGATGATGCCATCGAACTTTTTAAATTCAACACAGCGCAATTCCCCACATCAGGCAACGTCTTTGACAGTATGGGCGAAGCCTATTTAAAAGCCGGCGACAGCACCAATGCATTGGCCAGCTATAAAAAGGCGCTTGAACTTGACCCTGGCAATGGCAGTGCGGCAGACATCATCAAAAAATTAGAGCGCTACGAGTGAACCATCTGCCGTCAGAAGGGGTTATTATCTATACCTAATTGGCAATTTTTCCTTAACTTAAGGTACACGTGCAGATTGAAACTATTGTTTACCGCACAATACTCATCACATGCCCCGCTCATTAGAAGACCCCATTATGCAGGACGTGCTGAACGCACAACAGTCCACTATTCTAACATCATCAGGAAGCGCTATTCCTTATCCTTTCCCCTCGCCTGCAGACTGGCGTGACCACTGGATCTATTTTCTGCTGGTAGACCGGTTTAATAATCCATCCGGACCGCCGTCACCTAATGTATATCCCTGCTCTGTATACCAGGGCGGTAAGTTCTCTGGCATTAAACAACAATTGCCATACCTCAAAAAACTGGGAGTCGGCGCCCTGTGGCTTTCACCGGTGCTCATGAATCCACAGTGGTTCCATAACTACTGGGGAGGCTACGGCACCCTCGATTTCCTGCGTATAGAACCCCGTTTTTGCGATGATCCTGCGGCCGCATTACAGAACCCTGCTGCAGCAGACGCCGAATTCCGTAGCCTGGTAGATGAAATCCATGCCCATGGCATGTATGTGATCCTGGACATTGTGCTCAACCATACCGGCGATGTCTTTAACTACGAAGGCATGCGCGATGAAGCGCCATGGAATGATGCAAGGGAGTATACTATCTACTGGCGTGACGGACAGGGGCAGGCAAAAGGCGACTGGACGGATATCGATCATATTCCCGATCCTCCCGACAACGGTGTGATCTGGCCGGAACAATTGCAACAGAATGACTTCTTCCGCCGTCGTGGCAATGACGGCTACCGGGGCGATTTCTCCCGCATGAAAGAACTGGTCACTGATTACCTTATTCCAGGCACGAGCGTCTACCCTGTGCGCAATCACCTGATCAAGGCCTATCAATACCTGATGGCCAGGTTTGACCTTGACGGTTACCGTATTGATACGCTTCAATATGTGGAAGCCGACTTTGCCCGTGTATTTGGCAACGCCATGCGTGAGTACGCATTATCTATCGGTAAAAAGAATTTCTTCACCTTTGGCGAAGTATGGCAGGACGATGACGAAGCCAGGATTGCGGAATTCATTGGCCGCAATACCGAAAAGGACGAAGAGTTCATCGGTGTAGACGCTGCTATCGACTTTCCGATGCGTAAACGCCTGGTCGATGTCTGCAAAGGTTTTGCTGCCCCCAAAGATCTTGCCGACCACTTTGATTACCGGCTTAAGGTGCTCCGGCAGATTGTAAGCTCACATGGTGATGCCGGTAAGAACTACGTCACTTTTCTCGATAACCACGACCTGGACCGCCGCTTTCATCATAAACAGTTCCCCGGACAAACAAAACTGGCGCTTACCTGCCTGCTGTGCATGCAGGGCGTTCCCTGCATATATTATGGTACCGAGCAGGGGCTTGACGGCGCTGGCAACATGCGCGAGTATGCCAGAGAAGCCTTGTGGGGCCAGCCCAATGCCTTTAATGAGCACGATGACATGTATAAGTTCATCTCCCAGCTAAGCAGCTTACGCGCTGCCGTACCAGCACTGCGTTATGGCCGGCAATATTTCCGGCCCTGCAGCGGCGATGGCGTCAATTTTGGGCATTCCCCTTATAAAGGCGGCGTTATCGCTTTTTCCCGCGTGCTGAACGATGAAGAAGTGTTGGTTGTAGCAAATACAAGTACCGAAAATGACGTGCTGGTGGATGTCGTGATCGATAAGAACCTGCATCCCGAAGGCAGCGAGTGGGAAGTACTTTTCCCAGTCGCAAAGCGGGGAATACTATCTGCACACAGCAGATCGCAAGGCGTATTCAGAACCATACAGGTGCAATTGTCGCCAATGGAATGTTTAATTCTTACCTGAGCAACCAACGTCCTGTTTATCCCTATACTTCAGGCTACGGAGAAGAGGAATAGTAAAATTATTATAATGGAAATACAAGCAGTACCTCCGTTCTACCGGTTCCAATTCTTATAGGGATTTATTGTCAAATTAGAATTATAGTATTTATCATCTTCAGTAACTTCTTGTCCGACCCATTCCGGAAGTTCAAAAACTTCATCCTCGCTTTGCAGTTCAATTTCAGCCACAAAAAGCCCCGCATTATCACCCAGGAACTCATCCACTTCCCACGTCATGCCTCTATACACAATGTTGTACCTGATTTTCGACAACTCCGAGATAGAAAAGTTATCCAGTAATTCCTTCGCTTCAGTAATCGGTATCTCATACTCATACTCCGATCTTGTGGCACCTACAGAAATTCCCTTTATCGTCAAAAAGCCCTTTGTATCCGTAAGCCGGACACGTATCGTCTTTTGCGGGTCCGTGACCAGGTAACCCTGACGGTAGTGTTGCCCTATGGGCTTCTCAATCTTTTCCCATTTCTCAACATCAATCAGATATTTTCTTTCAATTTCCTTTGCCATATTATCAATTTGTGTGACTATTTTTTAACTTCATAAACATTATTGCTCCTGTCCACATCAGGATAAACCTGATCCGGGTCTATAACAACCCTGGATACAGCCTCACGCTTATCCGCAGCAAACGTATATGCAATATTATATTCCCATATCTCTACAGGGAATGATCTCCGCTCATGTGCGCCGCTGGTGTAAGTAATATCGACAACAAGTGGCATTGCAGCTCTCTCTATATTCTCAATAGTTACCAGCGTCTTTTGTCCGCTGCCATCTTCAACTTTAGCGATCTTTTGATCCAGCTTAAAATTCTCCATAAACATGGATTTCCAGAACCAGGTCAGGTCCTCTCCGACAGAAGCATTCATACTTCTGAAAAAATCCCAGGGAGTGGGATGCTTATATGCCCAATCATTAATGTATTTCCTGAAAGCAGCATCAAAACGTTTAGCGCCAACAATCTCATTGCGCAGTAAGGCCAGTAAATAAGCTACCTTCTGGTATTGGATATTATATACCTGGTTACCAGGCGTTATATCCGGACGGCTTAAAATAGGCAATAACGAATCCGCAAAAAGAGCCGTAACAGGCATATCAATCTCCGCATATCCCTTGAATTCCCCCTTATTAAATTCCTTCGTCGCTATATTGTCCATAAAAAGGTTGAACCCCTCGTCCATCCAGGCATACTTACGCTCATTGCTTCCCACTACCATAGGAAACCAGGTATGCCCTAATTCATGATTTACCACCGCCCAATAAATATTACCGGTATCTCTGGCCGAACAGAACACGATACCCGGATACTCCATGCCATCCAGATTGGATGCAACATTGACAGCTTTGTTAAACGGATAAGTAAACCACTTTTCTGAAAAATGTTGTAAGGTAAATTTGATGTACTCACCCGATCTTGCCCAGCTGTTAGGTTTATCTGATTCCACTGGGTATAAGGAACTTCCCATCACCTTTTTTCCATTTCCAACGTTGAATGTTGACGCCTCCCAGATGAATGATTTAGAAGCCGTCCAGGCAAAATCCCTTGTACGATCCATCTTAAACTTCCAGGTACACGTAGGCTTCGATGGTCTGGATGTAAGGTCCAATACCTCTTTTGCCGATCTGATAAATACACGCTCCGTACCATTTTGGGCTGACTGCCACCGTTTCAGCTGAACAGGGGTCAGCACCTCCTCCGGATTTATCAGATCACCAGACGCCTCAACGAGGTAAGATGAAGGCACCGTAATATTTACCTGGAAATTGCCGAAGTCAAGGTAAAACTCCCCATTACCCAGATACGGTAATGTATTCCAACCCTCTATGTCGTCCAATACACACATCCTCGGATACCACTGTGCCACCGCATAAATATTACCATTTCCGGAAGGCATAATGTCCGTTCTGTTCACCTGGAAATCGGCATTCTTGTAATTGACAGGAAAGAGGTAACTATATTGTATCCGGAAAGTGATTTGCTGTCCTTTTAGCAGGGGCTCGGACAAGGATAACTTCATTCGTGTATCATAAATATCATAAGTAATATTACTTGTATTAACACCACTAAGCTTTACATCCTCAATCTGAAATCCGCCATCAGCTACCTGCTTGTCAGGGTCTTTATATTGAAACAATCCCGACAGAATTCCTCTCGAATTATGCTTATAAACATTCTGATCCAGTTGCAACCACAGTGAAGAAAGCGCCTGTGGACTATTATTCGTATAAGTGATCGTTGCAACTCCTTTAATAACATTTCGCTGATCGTCAAGCGTTGCATCTATTACATAATCAGACTGATTCTGCCAATAAGCGGGGCCTGGTTCACCGGTAGCTGTACGGTATTCATTGCCGGGTGGTAATAAGGGAAGTGCCGGAAATAGTACCGCCGGATTATACCTGGATTGACTAGACGCTGTATGACTGGTAAAAGCGATGGCAATAATTACTGCAATTCTTACAAAACTATTATGCATGTTGTATTAGGTTATGAATATTTAATAAGAACACCACTTCATGCGGGAAACGGTAAAGATAAAACAGACGGGCGAAAATGCCAGCACATGACAAGGCCTAAGCGATCGTTTTATATAATATTTGATTTTCGTAATTTCGGGGCATGAAAAATATTGAGACACTTGAAGATTTCTATAAGAAAAAGCTGAACTGCATACCTGACAATATCCTTTCTTCCCTTGGGCACTTTAATGTATTCCGGCTGGAAGATTTCGGAGGACCAATAGAAAACAGGTGTTCCCCTTATACGCGGAAATCATATTATAAAATCAGTATGATCATCGGAAAAAATAAATATGAATACGCAGATAAGACGGTGGATATCCGGAAGAATGCGCTGTTATTTTCCAGTCCCCATATTCCTTATCGTTGGACGCCGCTGGACGAAGACCAAAAAGGGTTTATCTGCATCTTCACAGAATCATTCTTCAGCCGGTTCACTTCCATTCGTTTAAATGATTATCCTGTCTTCAAGCCAGGCGGACAACCCGTCTATTTTCTGAACACGGCCCAGTTGAAAAAGATCTCTTCAATATTCTCCAGAATGCTTGAAGAGATCGCCTCAGATTATGCCTTTAAATATGAAGTACTGCGCAACTATGTATTTGAGTTGATCCATGAAGCCTTAAAAATGGAGCCCGCATCCACCCTTTATACGGCAGCTGATGCCTCATCCCGCATCTCCTCCCAGTTTGCTGAGCTGCTGGAAAGACAGTTTCCAATAGAGTCGCCAGGTCAACGGATACATTTCCGCTCTGCCAGCGATTTTGCCGATCAACTGTCTGTACACGTCAACCATCTTAATAAAGCATTGAAGGAAACGACAGGAAAGAGCACCTCCACCCTTATTGGTGACAGGATACTCCAGGAGTCGTTATCCCTGTTGAAATATACCGACTGGAATGTGAGCCAGATTGCCTATAGCCTTGGTTTCGAGGCACCTACACATTTCAACAACTTCTTTAAAAAGAAAACTAACCAAAATCCTTCTCAATACCGGGTTATTTGATTTTCGTAATGATTTGATTGATTAGGGGAATTGTCTGGTAACCATCCTTCGTAATTTTGTATGGCATTGTTTGCCGCCTGCCGACCTGAATTTTAGCTGATCATCCTTATTAACGGCTGATTTGCCTGAGAAGACAACTTCTCCGGGCTGGCAGCGCTATGCTTTCAATTGCCATTAGATTGTTTAAAATAAACGAAGATGAAAATCAGACACAGTTCAACAAGGGCTTCATCAGCTACAGTTATCATACTACTGGCTGTTGCAGGCATTTATTTGCCAGGATGCAGTACAACTGCTGAAAAGAAAAAAGAAGAAACAAAGACAGCGGCAGTCAGCACCATACCTGTAGATGGTAAGGTATTGCAATTTGACAGCCTGCGGGAACAGATGCAGATATCAGGTACACTATCGGCCAGGCAGGAAGTAAATATCATGAGTGAACTAAGCCGGAAAATTATAACAGTATATGCTGAAGAAGGTCGCGAGGTTGCTGCAGGAGCGCTGCTATTTAAGCTCGATGACGCAGACTTGCTGGCGCAGCTTGAGCAATATGAGCAGCAGGAGCATCTGGCCTTGTTAAACGAAAGACGGCTGAAAGACCTCATTGACCACCAGGCTGCCCTTCAGCAGGATTACGATCAGGCATTTACCAATTTGAAAGTTATACGGGCGCAGATTACCCAACTGAAAGTAATGATCGGTAAAACGTATCTGAGAGCGCCTTTCAGCGGCCGGATAGGCCTGGTTAACGTACATAAGGGGGCACTTGTAACGCCCGGCCAGCCGCTCGCCAATCTCGAAGATAACAGCAGTATTAAGGTAGACTTCTACATACCTGAAAAATACAGCCGGCAGTTTGAAACGGGACAGACCGTTACCTTTCATGTGGAATCAAGCCCCAAATCCTACCAGGCACATATTACTGCACAGGAATCCCGCCTTAACAGCGACTCCAGGAACCTGCTCATCAGAGCTGTCGCGACCAACAAAGAACAGGACCTGATACCCGGACAAAGCGCGAGGATCACAGTAGATCTCAATAGTGCCGCGAATGCATTGCTGGTTCCAGGTAACGTACTCCTTCCGTCGGCACAGGGCTATAGCATATACATTGCCAGGAACGGGAAAGCACAGCTTCAATCTGTGCAAACGGGAGAGCGTAATGCAGACAACATTCACGTCACAACCGGCCTCCAGCCCGGCGATACCATCATCACCAGCAATATTCTCAGGTTATCTCCCGGCGCAGCCTTACAATTTATTTCTGTTCACTAAAACCAGTTTATGAGCGCACTTTCAAAAATCAGTATATCAAGACCGGTACTGGCCGGTGTTATGTCAGTACTATTATTGTTACTCGGCATAGTTGGGTATTTCTTTCTCGGCACAAGAGAGTACCCCGTCATTGACTCACCTGTCGTTACTATTACAACAGTCTACCCGGGTGCAAGTCCGGATGTAATAGCTTCTCAGGTAACCAGACCGCTTGAAGAAGCTATAGCTGAAGCAAGCGGTATAAGGAGCATTAAATCAGTATCGCGGGAACAGACCAGTATCATTACGGCAGAATTCAATCTGAACACCGACCTGGAAGCAGCAGCCAACGACGTCAGGGATAAGGTCTCAAAATCACGTATGCAACTGCCTACAGACATTGAGCCACCCATTGTCGAAAAATCAGGACCGCAGGAAGCACTGGTATTTATGATCGTTCAAAGCAGCACGAAAAGCCTTGAAGATATAACCGACTTCGTCAACACCAACATTAAGGAAAGACTGCAGTCTATTCCAGGTGTACGTATCGTCAATACTTACGTGGGTAGGAAGAGAGCGATGCGGCTGAGAATGGATCCTGTAAAAATGAGCAGCTACGGAATTACTCCCGCAGATGTCCAGGCAGCGCTTCAACGCGAGAACGTGGAACTGCCCGGAGGCCGCGTAGAAGGCAATAATACAGAGGTCTCTCTCAAGACCAAAGGCCGCCTTGTTACTGAAGAAGATTTCAGCAACATGATCATTGAACAAAAGAATGGCGCTATCGTGCGATTCAGAGACATAGGAACAGCCGTCATGTCTTCAAAGAATGAGCGTACCGCCATGATCATTTACAAAGGCAGGCAGGCAAACTACAGCGTCGGAACTAACGTAAGTCCCCAAAGAGGCGCCAATTCACTGGCAATCGTTGATGAATTCAACAAACGATTTGAAGAGATCAAAAAAAATGCACCCAGAGATTATGAAATAACACTTGGCAAAGACTTCACGGAGCTCGTACGGAACTCACTTTCTGAAGTGGAAGAAACCCTGGTACTCGCTTTCATACTGGTGTCGCTCATCATATTTGCCTTTCTCCGCGACTGGCGCAGCACGATCATTCCCCTTGTAGCGATACCGGTGTCCATCATCAGTGCATTCTTTATCATGTACATTGCCAACTTCTCTATCAATGTACTTACACTGTTGGGCCTTGTATTGGCTATAGGCCTCGTAGTAGACGATGCCATAGTAGTGCTTGAGAACATTTACAGCAAAGTGGAAGAAGGTATGAAACCGCTTGACGCGGCAAAGAAAGGCGCTGAAGAAATTTTCTTCGCAGTTATATCTACTACCGTAACACTTGCTGCAGTATTTCTCCCAATTTTATTCCTGGGTGGTGTTACAGGAAAATTATTTAAGGAGTTTGCAATAGTGGTAGCCGGATCCGTGATGATTTCCGCATTTGTCGCATTGACGCTTTCGCCAATGATGAGCGCGTATCTGTTGAAGCCACATGCAAAGCATAACTGGTTCTACCAAAAAACAGAATCCTTCTTTGTTGCGTTCAACGCGCTTTACGAGCGATCTCTTAAACGTTTTTTGCGTGTGAGATGGATAGCCTTTGTTATACTGCTTTCCTCCTTTGGACTGGCGTTCTGGCTACTTCCAAAGTTACCTTCAGAGCTGGCTCCGTTGGAAGACCGGTCAATGATCGGTGTAGCCGTAATTGCGCCTGAGGGCACCACATTTGAGAGCATGGAAGGCTACATGAAAGAGATCGGCGCCTGGGTAAAAGACTCCATACCTGATCATATGGGCGATATCTCTTATTCGGTGGTTGCAGGAGCAGTAGGCGATCTCGAACAGCCAGTGAATTCCGGGTTTGTGTGGATCTTTCTCAACAAACCAAAAGAAAGAAAAAGTCATCTTTCTCAGGCTCAGATCTATGACAAACTTGTTGCTGCTTCCGGGCGCTTCCGGAATGTGCTGATGATCCCGATCCAATTCCCTACCATCAGTACCGGGGAAAACACACAACCGGTTCAGTTTGTGCTGCAGGCTCCCGACATCAATAGCCTTACAAAACATTTACCCGGTATGATGTCAGAAGTATACCAGAGCAGGAAGCTGATGTTTGCGGACCCCGATTTTAAAGTGAACCGCCCCGAAGTGAGCATCTCTATAGACCGAGCCCGCGCAGCGCAATTGGGAATATCCACAGAAGAAATCGGCCGCACCCTGCAGCTTGCATTAAGTGGCAGAAGATATGGGTACTACATTTACAACGATCGCCAATACGAAGTGATTGGCCAGCTGGACAGAAAAGACCGGTCAGCGCCGGCAGATCTTCGCTCACTCAATGTAAAATCTGCCGGCGGACAAATGGTTTCTCTTGACAACCTGGTAACATTAAAAGAAGGGGTTAGCCCCTCGGCTATCTATAGGTACAACCAGGCGTACAGTGCTACTATATCTGCCACACCGGCGCCGGGCGTTAGCCTTGGGGAAGCTGTAAAAGAGATGCAGATGATCAAGGAACGTACGCTGCCGAAGGACTTCAGATTTGAGCTGGCAGGACAAAGCCGCGACTATGCTGAAGGCAGTTCCAGTCTTAGCTATGCATTCATTTTCGCTATTATCATCATCTATCTTGTGCTCGCAGCTCAATTTGAAAGCCTGCGCGATCCATTCATTATCCTTTTAACCGTGCCAATGGCGCTTGCCGGAGCATTACTCAGCTTATGGATAACGAATGAGACATTAAATATCTTCAGCCAGATCGGAATTATCATGCTGATTGGGCTTATTACCAAAAACGGGATTCTGATCGTAGAATTTGCAAACCATACCAGGAAAGACGGAGCCTCGCCCATCGATGCAGCCATCAATTCAGCCGTTTCCAGATTCAGGCCAATCCTGATGACCACCCTGGCAATGATCTTCGGCACTTTACCCATCGCATTATCGCTGGGTGCATCGTCAGGAAGCCGCAAGTCGCTCGGTATTGTTGTAGTAGGTGGATTGATTTTCGCAGGCCTTCTTACCCTGTATGTCATCCCTGCCATCTACTCCTATTTCTCCTATACTCCCAAAAAAGATAAGGAAAATAAGCAGGGACATCTCATTATATCTGAAACAATTAACTAACTTTTTATGCTTCGAATATATCAGCGGCTTTATACCGCCATTTTGCTGTCCATCGGTTTACTATCGGGCGTACATGGCCAGTCACAATATAACCTGTCCTTAAACGAGTCTATCAGGTTGGCACTCGCCAACAACAGGACATTGAAAGTTGATTCCATCAGTCTGTCTGTAAGCAGGGAAGAAACGCAGACAGTACGTAGCGGACTACTCCCGTCAGTAGACTTTGATGCCAATGTTAATCACTACTTTCAAAAACCTTTGTTCTTCGGATTTGAAACCAGTCCTGTTCCCGCTTCCGACAAGATCGGCTACGGCAGATTTGGAGGTAAAGACCAGGCCAGCTTTTCGCTAACAGCTGCTGTACCACTCTACAAACCTGCCACAAAAGCCGGCGTGGAAAAAAGCAGACTGCTTGAAAAACAAAGCGTCCTCCAATATAAAGCCACAGCCTCGGATATCGTAGCCCAGGTCAAACAGGTGTACCTGAGAATGCTGGTACTTGCGAAAAGGCTGCAATTGCAGGAAGAAAGCATAGAAAGGAACGTCCGCGCCCTGGAAGATGCCCGGTCACTCCTGGCACAGGGAAAAGCACTAAGGGTTGATACGCTGAGGGCCTATACTTCCTGGAAAAACCTGGAACCGGATCTGCTGCGTCTTCACTATTACATCGAAGTAAGCAGACAGGAACTACGTGTTATCACCGGCCTCGACTCAGTGGAAGACTTACACCTCACAGACACACTCGCCTTTGACGAGCATGAATTAATACCGTCAGAGCGTGAGATATTTAATGTTGCCTTAAACAACAGACCAGCGTTAAAACTCCTGGCACTCAGGCAAACAACTGCCCGAAAAGATCTGGAAATTGCAAGAAAGGAAAAACTACCCGCTGTAAACGCAATCGGGAACTATCAGTTGCTTACACAAGCTTCTGGTTTCAAATACCATGACGCTCATTGGCCTTCTGTTTCCTTCGTAGGTATACAGACACGAATTCCGCTATTTGCGGGACATCTGCATAGATCAAAGATCAACATTGCAAAATTGCAGGAACGACAATCACTATTGCAGTACGAAGAAGCTGTAGAAAAACTGCACACACAAACGCAGGAGATAGCTGCCGCATTAAATGAAACCAGACAAAGGATACAAACGCAGGAGAACGTTGTAAGCACGGCAGAAACCAGCTACGTTTTAACGAAGTATCGGTACGAGCGGGGTGCTGCAACAAGACTCGAACTAACAGATGCAGAGCTGGCCCTGACTACCGCCCAGTCAAACTACCTGGAAGCAGTTTTTAACTACCTCTCTGCCAGAATAAATATGAACCGTATTACTGGCTCAATTGAATAAACCATATTTTATGAAAGTTACAGATATTAACGGGTACGCCTTGCTACATAATGGAATAAAGATGCCATATATAGGTCTTGGCGTATATAAAACAAAAGATGGAAAAGAAGTGCAGGATGCGGTTACCTATGCACTGGACGCGGGTTACCGGCATATTGATACTGCTGCGGCTTACTTTAATGAAACAGGTGTGGGCCAGGCCATCAGAAGAAGCAATACGCCAAGAGAAGACATCTTTCTCACGTCCAAAATCTGGAATAGTGATCAGGGATACGATTCGACAATACGCGCTTTCAACCACTCTCTCCAGCGACTCGGTACATCATACCTGGATCTTTACCTTCAGCACTGGCCCGTGAAAGGCAAATACAAAGAAACCTGGAAAGCCATGGAAACACTTTATAACGAGGGTAGAATAAAGGCTATCGGTGTCTGCAACTTCCTTCAGTTCCAACTGGAAGACCTGATGGAGACTGCAACCATCGTCCCGATGGTCAACCAGGTAGAGTTCCACCCCTTTCTCGTACAGCAGTCACTACTTGATTTCTGTAACAGGCATGATATACAGTTTGAATCATGGTTTCCGTTGATGCACGGTTTCGCATTCCAGGTTCCCGCTTTCAGGGAAATGGCACTACGGTACAACGTAACAGTAGCACAGTTGCTGCTAAGATGGAACTTACAGAAAGGCGTTGTTATCATTCCCAAGAGCATCAGAAGAGATCGAATCATTTCAAACTCACATCTGTTTCATTTTAACATCCTGCCGACTGATATGCAAAAGCTCGATGATATGGACGAAGGGCTAAGAATGGGCCCTAACCCGGCGGATTTCAACTTTTGATAGCCAAGAGAAATCTTCACAAAAGAGAAGGTATCAACAAATGAAGAATGTGAGTTGCCTAAAGGATGATAACTTCCAACAGGTACCGAATAAACAGAAGGCATATCAGTTTTTTGATACGCCTTCTGTTTTACACTCACCGATACAGCGAAGATCTACCTCGCTCGTCAGCGGCCTAAGTCAACACCATTTGAAGAATATTCTTATTAAAACATAAAAAATTCGGCCATTAAATTAATATAATTTAACTTCATAACTCATTATCAACGTGCTCCCCTCCCTCCTTTCTACCTATTTTTTTTAATTTTTAAAACCAAAATCGATGAAGCAGTTAAGATTCTCATGTGTACTCGTTTATGCAACTGTGATAGGTTTACTGGTCGCCTGCGCTGGCGGCACCAGTGAGAAAACCACCACAGACTCCACTGCAACGGACACAGTTCCCCCAGCCGAAGAGATGCCTGTAACAGGCACCGTTGTTACAACACCTCAAAGTATGATGGTGGTAAAATTCAGGATCGCAGATTACAACAAATGGCTGCCCTCCTATGAGTCGCATGACTCCGTGCGCCTGGCGAGTAGAATACATAATTATGTAATCGGCCGTGGCGTAAAGGATTCCAATATGATACTGGTTGCTGTAAAAGTGGAGGATATGGACAAAGCAAAAGAATTTAGCAAATCACCAAACCTTAAAGAAGCCATGAAAAAAGGAGGCGTCATGGGGACCCCGACTTTCAATTTTGTTAACATGGTGTTTCAGGACACCGTTCAGATGAGTACAGACCTTCGATCCAGCACAATGTTTACAGTGAAAGACTGGGATGCCTGGCAGAAGGCTTTCGAACAAGGTAAACAGGATAGGATGGATAATGGTATAGCTGTAAGGGCTTATGGCCATGAAGTAGACGATAACCACAAAGTAGTCGTAGTAACAGCATTGACAGATAGCGCCAAAGCGATGGCCTATTGGAAATCGGATATGCTGAAGAAGAGAATGGCAGAGGGCGGAGTACAAGGTGAACCTGAACGTTTTCTATTCCGCGTGGTGAAACGCTACTAATAATAACAGCACCCCACATAAAATAGTGGGACCGTTAAACTGACTGTGGGCAAGCTAATCTCCCCCACATTTACTACCAATACTAGAGCCTTCGTTACCAGCGAGGCTTTAGTATTGGTCTACCCCCTTTTGATGTTCCCTGTCCCTTTTTTGTGAAAGCAGTTCCCTTAGCACCCGCTTTAAATGAATTTGCCCCTATATCACCGATATTACAATAAAGCAAGGATCTATAGTAAACTGACGGCCTCCCACCGGCAGTTCTTTTATTTGATGAATTATTATCATCTCTTCCTCCTTGCTGTCCCAGCCCCTTAAAATCTTTTATATGCACTATGAAAGTACAGGACAGTTAAAAATGACCATTCTTTATATTTAGCTTCAGATTATTAACCAAAATTTCCCGTTATGCAAAAACTGGTGCTTTTGTGCCTGGCCTTCTTTAGCTTTTTTGCCAATGTCCTTGGGCAAACGCAGGTAACCAGCCTGCTCTGCGAGAACCGCAGCAATCCCGCCTGTGTCGATGTACCTCAGCCCCTGCTTAGCTGGCAGTTGTCTGGTAACCGGAGGAATATCCGCCAGTCAGCCTATGAACTGCGTGTCGGTGCATCTCCCAAATCGCTGAACCAGGGCAAGGAACTGGTATGGAACAGCGGTAAAATAAGCTCCGATCAATCTGTTCACGTACCTTATGGAGGTAGCCCACTTACCTCAGGTAAAAAATACTATTGGCAGGTTAGAATATGGGACGACAAGGGACAAGCGTCCGCCTGGAGTCCCGTGGCAGACTGGCAAATGGGATTACTGCAACCTGGCGACTGGAAAGCCAGCTGGATAGAACCTGGTTTTACTCAGGATAGTATTTCACGTCCTAGTCCCCTGTTCCGTAAAACATTCCAAACCGCTAAAAAGATACAATCCGCTACCGCCTATATCACCGCCCGCGGCATGTATGAGGCGCGTATTAATGGTCAGCGGGTAGGCGATGCGTTCCTCACTCCCGGATGGACCAGTTACAGGAAAAGGCTGCAATACCAGCAATATGACGTAACCAAACTGCTTCGTCAGGGAGCCAATGCCATTGGGGCTACACTGGGCGTAGGATGGTATAGCGGCTACCTGGCCTGGGAGAACAGCAAAAACCATTTCGGGTCGAGAATAGGGCTGCTGTTCCAGTTAAATATCCAATATACTGATGGCACTGAAGAAATGATTGTTTCCGACAACAGCTGGAAATCATCCACCGGCGGCATCCTTTATTCTGAGATCTACAACGGCGAAACAATAGACGCCAGGAAAGACAAAGAAGGCTGGTCTGAACCCGGTTATGATGACCACAGCTGGTCCGGCGTTCAATTGAGCGCTGACAACAATAAAGATAACCTGATCGCCACTATAAATGAACCAGTGAGAAAGCATGAACAATTCAAACCGGTAAAGATATTCACCACTCCTGCCGGCGAGAAAGTGATGGACTTTGGTCAGAACCTGGTGGGATGGGTGCAGGTACAGATGAAAGGCCGTGCGGGCGACAGTATCGTGCTTCAACATGCAGAGGTGCTGGATAAGAAAGGAAACTTCTACACAGAAAACCTGCGTAAAGCCAAACAGCAAAACACCTACATCTTCAAAGGGAGTGGTACCGAGCTTTTTGAGCCTCACTTCACTTTCCAGGGCTTCCGTTACGTTAAAGTAACTGGCTTTAACGGTGAATTAAGCCCCGATAACTTTACCGCCTTCGCGCTCTATTCTGATATGCCTGCCACCGGCGAATTCAGTTGCTCTAATCAGCTGATCAATCAATTGCAACACAATATCCAATGGGGCCAGCGCGGCAACTTCCTGGATGTTCCGACAGACTGTCCCCAACGCGACGAACGGCTTGGCTGGACAGGCGACGCCCAGGCGTTCTTCAGGACAGCAGCATACAACCGCCAGGTGAATAACTTCTTTGCCAAATGGATGAAAGACGTGGCAGCTGACCAACGGGCCGATGGTAGTGTGCCTTTTGTTGTACCCAATGTGCTTGGACAAGGATCCATGGGCTCCGCCGGATGGGCGGACGTAGCCACTATTATTCCCTGGGGCATGTACCTGACTTATGCAGATAAGCGTTCACTGGAACAGCAATATCCCAGTATGAAAGCCTGGGTGGAATATATTCATAAACAAAGTCCGCAGGACCTCTGGAACACGGGTTTCCATTTCGGCGACTGGCTGTTTTACCACCCCGATGACGACCTGGATGGACGAGCCGCTATCACTGACAAATATCTCATCGCACAATGTTTCTATGCCCATTCCACACAACTGCTCATCAATGCAGCACAGGTATTGGGTAAAACAGCTGACGTGACTGAATATACAGCCCTGCTGCAACGCATCAAAGCAGCGTTCTTAAAAGAATATGTTACACCGAACGGTCGTCTGGTATCCAGCTCGCAGACAGCTTATGTGCTGGCCTTAAATTTTGATATGCTGCCGGAAAACCTGCGGGAACAGGCTGCCGACCGCTTAGTGGAGAACATCAAAAGTTACAACAACCACCTTACCACGGGCTTCCTGGGTACACCATATCTGTGTCACGTTTTAAGCCGTTTTGGGCATCTGGATATGGCTTATACGCTGTTACTACAGGATACCTATCCTTCGTGGTTGTATCCTGTTAAAATGGGCGCTACGACTATCTGGGAAAGATGGAATGGACAAAAACCAGATCATACCTTTGAAAATGCGGGTATGAACTCATTTAATCACTATGCTTACGGTGCTATTGGTGATTGGATGTATCGGGTTACTGCGGGGATTGATACTAAAGAAGATGCTCCCGGATATCGTCAGATTATTATCAGGCCACGCCCGGGAGGTTCTCTTACACAGGCGACTGGTACCTTACAGACTTATTATGGGCAGATCAAGTCTTCATGGCAATTGCAGAACGGTCAGTTTGTGCTGGATGTGGAGATACCGGCTAATACGACGGCTACTGTTTATATGCCGGTGAAAAGTGGTGGTGTGATAATGGAAAATGGGAAAGCGGTTAGTGAGCAAAAGGACATACGGATGGTTAGTGGTGATAAGGAGCAGGGGCTGGAAATTGGGTCTGGGAAATATCATTTTACGACGACATTGTAAGACGACTCGGTTACTTAGTTGTCTGTCAGTTAAAGCTACGAATTAAAAAGCCACACAGTCGTTTCTAATAACGGCTGTGTAGCTTTTTATAAATTATAAGAGTCCTTCCATTGTTATTTAACTATAAAATACTTTAAAAATACCATCCACCTTCAGTTTCAGGAGTTGAGAAAGCATATCCATAGAAGCTCAGAAATAAAATTACGCCGACCAATACCAACGCGGCTCCTATAAATAAAAAATACCTAAACAATCTAACCCTATTTCTTCTAAAAAAAAGACAAGTCAACACATAAAGTATTCCGCAGAATACAAGCGCCATTCCAAAATAATCATAATAAAAGGGTATTTCGTCCAAAAAAGAGGTAGCATAAAGAGCTGATACCAGTATCGGCACGAAAACTAATACTGTTAAAGTAAGAATTTGTTTTTTCATTATCTATCTTGATCCTCAAAATTCGTAAACTTTTTGTGTCCCTTCTGGAATGCGATAGTAAGGATTTTCAGTAATCGGATATTTTGACTTATCTTCTCCTGCATTAGCATCTTGCCTGTCCGAAATGTCCAATTTACCATTTGCACCGTTTACAGTTTGCCTATAAAAAGAGGTAATGAAAAACTGCTTAGCACCAAGAAGCTGAAGTGTGTTCATCGTGGAATGGCTTACAAGTTCTTCATCTGCTTTGTCTCCTCTCCCACTATGCCATCGGTATTGGTCGGCAAAAGTATACTTGATATCTCCGGCAACAGTGTATCCTCCTTTTCCATCAACACTAATATAAAACGCGCCAACACCGGTTACAGTAAATGATCCAAAAGCACTACCGAAATCACTTGCCCATGCGCCAGCCTGAAGATAGTCTCTTCGCGATTGAATTGTATAATCGAAGTCTGCCTTTTTCGTAAGATCCAAGGTCCCAATACACGATTCAAGCTCTGCGATAATATTCTGCCTAACACTACGATTTGTCGTTTCAAATGCAACATTGGAAGCACTATGAAGTGATTCATAACTATAAACATCATATCCTCCTTTCCCTTCAAGATATCGAAGTAAATTCCTACTTGACAAGGGTCTGCCTCCTAATTCAAAAACTTTGGCGTATCCAAACGCGTAATTTATTGCACCGTTAACATCAGATGGATTAATTTTCGATTTAGCTATAATTTCGGCTTGCATTTTCTTTATTCTTGGAATTGATTTCAAATAGTATGAATCAGGCTCCTTTTTTTCACCTCCATCAAGATCGATGAAATTAATAGGATCATTCTCTGAAAAAGCGTAAACGCTATTCCACGGATAATTCTTCGTCAACGGATCCACACTCAAGAACTTGCCCAACCTCGGATCATACATCCTCATCCCATAATCCTGCTGCCCCCCCTCTCCCTTCACCTCATTATCATTCTCCTTCCCATTAAACCCATACCTATACGCATTTCCCAGCGCATAACTCCTCCCCGGCTGCAACATCCCAAACGGATAATAATCCTGCGCATTGCTTACTTCCGCCGTGTAATAATCCACCTGACCGTTGTTATCCGCATCAACCGCCAACTTCTTATCAGTAACAGTAGCCAGTACATTTCCGAGATGATTAGTCAGCTCATAGCGTTTGAGACCTTGCTGTGACCAGAGGCTCGTACTATTAGGACTTGCCAGATTCATATCAGGCATCCACAAACCTAAGCGACTACTGCCATACAAAGCCTGCTCCTTCCAGTAGATCTGGGCATCGTTATTCTTATTGCCATAGGCAGCCAGCATATTACCCTGGGCGTCTCGTACATACCAGGTCTTTTGCAACTGTGTGCTATTCCTGTATTCTTTGTATACACGATTACCTGAGGCATCATACTTATATTCCAAAGAACTCCCATCGGCCTTGCTGATCTTCCTGATCTTTCCATACACCGTCCACGTAATGTTATCGATCTGCTCCTTTTGATCCCTTGTCAGGTTACCAATGTTGTCATAAATATAATTATTATTCGGCTGCTCGTCTATGTCTGTCGCATAATTACTGGCTGATGTTGCATCCTTTACAAAACTGAGACGGTTGTTCAACAGATTACCCAGTGCATCGCGGTTGTAGTTATATCGTAGGGCATCCATGGCAGGTGTGGTTGCCGTACCATTCCTATCATACTGTAGTATATTCCCATTACCATCATAAGTAACGTCTTCTTTATAAGCTTGTGTCGCCTGCGCCATTCCCCACGTAGCAGCTCCAACAGTAAGATTATGCTGGTTCATATGCACCAGCCGGTTCAACTGGTCATATTTGTAACTATAACCCACCGGTGCTCCTGCGTTAATCTTACTAAGACTCAGCGTAGTATGCCCTATATTTCCATTATACAGCTGCTGACCGGTAGCATCATTCGCCTGCGACTGCCATTTCAGTGGGAAAGCCGTTGTATTACTACCTATCGGCGTATAATCATTATTAAAATAATCCAGCGTAAATGCTATCGCATCCCTTCCAACAGGGAAGGTGGGAGACCCGGTATTACCATCTTTTCCTATTTCCGATCCGGGCTGTAAATAGTGCCCATTCACTCCCTTCAGCCAACCCTGCAAGGTATACGAGTAGTCAATGCCCTGTACCGTATTACTACCTAACTCCATACGTGACAAAGGCCCGTGGAGGTAATACTGATAATAAGCATCCGTCAGCGGATTCTCAATCTCCCAACCATTGGCGGATACCGTTTTGATCCCGCTCATGGCCTTTACCAGCCGGTTCTCTGCATCATAAGCATATCCATATAAGAACTGGTCAGCGGCACCGGATTGGTATTTCACCTTATTCACTTTACCACTTGCCAGGTCAAACTGGTAATCTATCTTTTTAGTGCCTAATCCCTCGAGCTGCTGCCACAATGTTTTCACGTTGCCCAGCAAGTCATAACTATAGTAAGTGGCCTGGGATGGCGCAGCGGCCGGAGTTTCTTTGTAGTAAGCAGCGGACACCCTTTTACGCAGGTTCTCCTGTGGAAACAGCGCCGTACCACCTTCAGGATAAGTCACGTCATACAGCGTCTGAGTGATCTGCACATTGCTTCCGTTAAGCAGGAAGTTGTTGACGTTTGGCGTCTCCAGGAATCCTGGAGCTGGTAATGCTGTAACACCACTCTTCTCTCCAACCTCTATGATCCTGTTTTGTCCGTCGTATTTAGTGTAACTGTATCTGCCCGCAGCTCCGCCATTCGCCGGACTTAGCTGCTCAGCGTTCTGCGAAGCAAAAACACGGCCCAGGCGGTCGTACCAGAAACGGCTTTTACCTGCATCCGGCGTTTCCTGTTGCACTACCTGATTGAGTGATGTATACGCATAACTGGTCGCCATTCTATGACGGGGGAATATCAGCGGTTCCTGTTTTTCAATACCATCTGTTCCCTGTCCCGGATTACCCGGATCTACTGCTGGCAAATTAAATCGTCCCCACTCCCGCAGACTGCCCTGTAACCCTGCATAGTACGCCGGGCTTATTCCCATACATATCTCTTTCGCGTTAGCGGTTATTTCATTTGCAGTCATGAGGCGATTGTACAGGCGCATATGTTTTAATACTGCCAGTTCCTCCGGCACCTGTGCGTTAGTATTGATCACCTCTACCTGCCATTTACAGGAACCCGCGGGGGCGTTACTGGCTGCAGGACATTTGACGCCATTTACATAAATATCTATCGCTTTTGCATCCAGCTTACTGCCTTGCAATACAACGTGCGTCCAGGGCTTTAACGGCAGCAGACCATTAATATCCGCCGCTGCATGATTGGACGTACGGAATCCCAATACGCCCGGCGCTATCTGCTGCAAGGTGTAAATATCAGCATGTACATAGCGGCCGTCTATACAAACCTGGAAAAGATACTGCTGTCCGCCGGAAGTCATCATCACCTGCTGGGTCGGACTGGATGGATTGTACAACCACATCTCAACAGCCTGATTAGACTGGCTCAATGTCGTGGTAAGATCCTGTAATGCGGTTTGTTTATCTGTATTGGCAGCTGGTCCGTTATAGGTACACTCCATATTCGGCAACTCCCGCGCTCTTTCAACAGTTTCAACACTCGCGGCATCCAGTAATACAACACCTTCAGGTGGTATTGTTCTTAACAGGTTGCCAGCCTGGTCATAGTAATACAGGGTATAGTGGTACAACTGCTGATCAGCGCCCAGGGTAACTTTGGCCTTATTGGCTGCACAGTAAGAAACATAATCCCGGCGGAACTCCTGCTTCACCAGTTCAATGTATTCATCATACCGACGCCGGCCAGAGGCAATAGCTCCATCTACCATATCCATCATACAACTATAAGGATCTACCGGACTGGTACTATAAACAGGCTGATTACACAAGGACTGCTTCCCTGAAGGATTCAGTTGTAACTGATCATAGTAGTCTTTGTATGTGCCGAAAGACAATGTAAATCCCCAACGCTGATTCAGATAATTCGTTACAATACGTTCATAGTTGGTATGTGCAGGATCAAGTGTGCCTGCTCCTGTCTGAGCCTTATTCCAGCCACTGGCAAATTCTTCCGGAGAAATACAACCCGGATTGTTGGGATCCAGGAATATCGGCAAAGGCATCTCCTTCTCCAGCAGAAAACGGCAGTTGGTACAGCTTTTCTCCAGCATCGTCAGCTCCGCTTCCGTAAGCTTCATGGCTGTTCCATAAGTACTTACCAGATAGAGGTAAAATGACAAACCCGGACGGTTTCTCACATGTTCACGCTTTAATGCTGTTAGCCTGTCGCATAGCGCAACATTTGTAGTCTGCAGGAACTGATCCGCCGTTTGCGCCTTAATATTGTAAGGATATGGCGCGTCCGGCAACCATGGATTACAGTCCATTGTATAACTACTGATACCCAGTACACCACGCAGCACATCTGCAAAAGACCTGTATCCTTCCACCGTGGCTCTATCCGGAGGAGTAGTGCTAGCGCCCATCGGGTGAGACTGATCGCCTGCCAATGTACATACCGAAATAAGCCCCTGCCGGAGTAATGCCTTTTTGTTCTCATAATCAGTATAACCTCTCAGACAGGTCTCCAACTGTTCCAGCCATGCATCTGCCGTTGCGGAACAGGACGTAAATATCTGTTGATTCAAGAGTTGCTGTCCGTCCGCTGATGCCGTTGTCGGATCCTGAGGAGTGAACGTACCCTGCGTAGTTGTTGTAAAGCGGGGTGTTTTCGCTGCTAAACCAGGCGGACATACCGGGTCTTCGGGAGGTGTGGTTACATTCGGACACCAGGCATGCAGCAGGTTATACGCTGCAAGCGCCATGTCATTGTCTGTAGAAGAGCCATGAGGAACGGTAAAAGAAGTACTCAGATAATCTTTCGTAAATCCATAATCCCGCTGATAAGCATAACCATCAATAAACTCAACAAAGGCGTTAACCATTACCGTAACTCCATCAGGAATCGGCTTCGTTGCAGAAGCAATATATTCTATTTTAAAGTTGTAATCGGATCCGGTACGGCCCTCATGGGTCATCCGAAAATCCCAAAGAGAGATATTGTCACAGAATTCATCCGCAGCACCCATTGTCTGCACACCACCACTGGTTCCTGCAGACGTACCGAAAATTGGCGATGGGCCATGCATACATTCTGTCTTCAAGACTTTTACAGTACTGACATCAATGGATGCATCAATACAAATTAACTCAGACATTGTACCTCCGCGCAAAGTGACACTTTCCACTTTAACTTTGTCGCTGTATTCCTTCGGATAGTAAAGCGTTACTTTTAACCAGTCGTAAGACGTATTGCCATACGGCAGCCCGCCATACTCAATCTTTACAGACTGAAGACCATCACCGCAACTGGCAGTTGCGTCACGGCTTATAACGAAGCGATCTATTGACGGACACCCACTTGCGGAGGGGCTATAATCCACTCCTACTTTACAAGCATCTTTACAGGCTCCGTTCTTTCTGGCCAGTTGGTAATACTTATCCTTTAATTCAAAATACAGCTGTTTATACAGCTCCCACTCCTTGTTCTGAATACGGCAGGAAGAAACCGGCTGACAGTTATTCCAGGGATCATCTGTTACCGCATGTACACTATTCGTATTATCAACGCAATAGATGGAATAATCTACATACTGCGTGATGCTCTTGGGCTTAGCCCTTGTATCTGTCAATTTCAGCACACGGGTAGAGTAACTCTCCAGGTCCTGCTTAAATTCCTGCAGAAAAGGGAACCCGGGCGCGCCACTGGCAAAAAAGGGATCCGCTGTTAACAACCATACAGGAAATTCAATGTCATAACGAAGATCTACCCGTATAGTAGGAATGTCTGCCACTGTAGTTACAAAATTGCGGACCTTCTCATCCCATTGTACATACGTAGCGTTATTACGGCAAAAGTCAAGTGCGCATTTTTCCGGATGATACTGCAGGAATTTTTCCGCCCATTCCTCATGCCAGTATTGTACCAGCATGGACAGAGAAAAATAATCCGCATGAGGGGATATCTCCGTTCCATCAGCCAGGGTAAACCTGGTGGATTCATAATCAGCCATGCCCGGCGAAGCAACCGGGAATGCATCCCGCCAGTGCAGGTAGAGTACGTTAAGGTCTTTCTCCAATGGTTCACCTGCGGCGTTGAACAATGCATACTGTCCTCCCGGGCTCACATCCTGCTTCATTTGCCGCTCATAGTAATCGCAGGGAGAGGCAAAACAGGACGCCTGTAATGCCTGACACTGGGCCAGTAACGTTGAATATAAGCCGGCAGCCCAATCAGGAAAAGCATTGTTCATCTGATAGGGATCTACACCATTCTTTGACAGCCTTTCTGTTAGCCGGCTGATAAAATAGTCCCTGCTACCCAGCGACTGCCGGCAGGTCTGGCATTCGCCAAAACAACCCGAGAAATCGGAGCGCTTCAGTTCTTCCAGTATAAAACTGAATTGCGTGCGCAGATTAGTATTACGCGCTACATAATCTTCCGTATATCGTGTAATGGCATCCGGATCCAGGGCCAGCTCAAATGTGATGTAATAAGCTCCTATACGCTCAAAATTCACGTCAAAACTCTGCTGCTGCAAACCACCTGCGTTACAGTCCGACGCTGCAGCGCCTATCATCACCGGCGCCGTAGTAGCATACACCTGTTTTTTACAATCATCAAAGATGGTAATGCGTAATGCATAGTAACAGTTACTGCAGATGGTAACACCATTCTCTTCATAACGTTTCACCAGCTTTTCCACCTGGTAACCTACAGTGGCAGCACCTACCAGTGGCGCCATATAAGTTGTAGTGCCTGTAAGCTTTAACGCTGATCTGTCGAAAACAAATTCGTCCGGCTGTATTATGGTGAAAGTTTCCTTTTTCACGGCAGGAAGACTGGGAAGGGCTTCCACCGCAGCAGGCGACTGACCCGCCAGGGCAGTAGCCACTGTTTTTCCACTGCTATTCTGATAAGTGATACTTGCCTGCCGGTTAGGATCCACTACCATCGTTTTCAGATAATGTGAGGCATCCCCTGCATCATTACCAAAAATGCGGTCCAACTCCCATTGATACGGACGACCGTAGTAATAACGTGTAGACCTGTCGGCCGTTGCATCAGCATCTGGCTGCAAAGCACTGCCTACACCACCCTGCAAACGTACCCGGCCTGTATTATCAGGGGTATAGTAGGTTACACTGAAGGGATAACCGCCTGCGTCAGGGATGTACGCATTGGCCGGCCGCTCGGCCATAAATGGATTAGCAGCCGAATAATAGGCAGCCGCTCCCGTTGTGGACAGCATCGGCTGCGGCTTCTCAATACAACTGCTGGCGCCCGCATTATATACCTGCTGACGCGTGTAAATAGCATTGCCGGTAGCCGTATTGATATTCCCATAGTATTTGAGAATATTACTGCTGACAGGAGCCGGTAATACATTCGCGATTACACGGCCTACTTCATCCTGTACATTCTGCTGAACGATGGCCTTATTATCCGAATTGTTGACCGTAACCGTCTGGCGGTTTCTAAGGGAGCCGTCAAAATAACTGACAACCTCTTTCTTTTTCCCCTCTTCTGCATATGTAGCGCTATACTGCCAGTTTAATCCGGCCTGATGCCAGGTGTTATTCAGTGTGATCACTCCCAGCTGTGTTTGCCCCTCATCCTGTATCTGGTAGCTCCAGGCAGATTCTGTTCTGAATCCATCCGTTGTTTCATAATGCACATCACGTAGTCTTATCAGCAGATATTTACTGTTATGTACCAGTGAAATACTGTAAGATTCCTGGGGAATAGTAACACGGGTTGAATTGTTACGGAACATACCCTCTATAACAGCCACCGTTGGCTGTCCACTAGCCAGGGCCTGAGTTATCACTTGTCCGTTAGCTGACGTTTCATCTATGAATGTCCATTCAAGATCGTACTCTTCTGCACCTGTCACCTTGTCCCAGGTAATATCCACCTGGTTCGTGGTCTGCGCAATACCCCGGGCCTGCATGCCACCCGCTGCAATGTCTTCCGCATGCTCACTCACCTGCATCACCGGCTCCTTTCTTTCGCTGGCTGTTAAATACCTGCGGTCCACAATGACCTGAGCCGTCAAAGTAAAATATGGGGGCAATGAACTGCCGTATTCAGCACATTGAATATCGCTTACAGTGATCCTGTAGCGATGTGCGTTCTTAAAATCATATACAGCCCTGGACTGGTACACACTGCCGGCTGAACTATCATAATTGACTTTCAGTTTAACCGGGTCTATAACAATGGGATCCTGCTGGTCTGGCTGACTCCAGTATTCCACCTTCAGCGTGATCTCACAACTAAAGCTTTTGGTAAAAGCTAAAGTAGAATCCTGGAAAAGGCCGAAGGTAATAATATCAGCTACGCTCCTGTTGTCTATAGCAGCCCAGTCGTAGGAAGGGTTCTGGAATTTCTCATCTTTCACGATCAGTACGTCCCCCTTTTTTATAGCTCCGCGAAGCTGATATTGGTAGGGCTCAACTGTTGACTGTGCACGGACACCCAGTGTCATGCAAAGCAGGAACAAAGTAGCAGCCAGGAGTTTGGGGACAGAACTTACAAGTTTACCAATCAATAACATGTAAAAAGGTATTAGGATCAACGTTCTAATCAGGGTACTAACAACTCATAATCAGTCAGCCTGGTAGCGGGCATCCACTGCCCGGCGCCTTGCTGCACATATTTATCTTTATTAAACAGGTCTCGGGGAACAAGTGTCTGCCAGCCTGTTATTTTCACCGTCACAATCTTATCTCTCTCAATATTCAGCGGATCATCAAGGTCAGTAAGCCGCATGCTTACTTCTCTTAATGACTGCTCCTCCTCCTGCCATGTAACGGTAAACTCCTTGCACGATATATGATTGGGGCGGAATAACCGTACGGTTTTGAAAGGGGGATTCCGGCTTACCTGCACATCATACCCCTCTTCTGCATACATCTTCAGCAAGGTATCAACAGGCAGGTGAAACGGCGCCTGCAGCTTTTTTGAAGGCAGTATAAATATCTTCTTCACCGCATTATTTACAGTCAGATAGATATCCGGCAGGCTCAATATCTGATCATCTCCCAATGCATAGTAAATACTATCATACCGTCTGGCAAACTGGAAACCGGCATGTATATTATTAGTAGTATCCGCAGGATCCTTTACAGATATACTTCCCGATACGTACAACAGTTTTAAACTATCCGAATGACTGTAAACTGCTGCCAGCTCACGCAGTGCTGCCTTCTCTTCTGCGGTGTATTCATGTACTGCATCCTTTGCAGGTTGTGTGGGCTGTTTTAGCAACCACTTCCTGTTGTTCGCCCAGGCGGCGAGCAATATACCACCGGCCAAAAAGATGGCTGTTGCTATTATCAGAATACGATATCGTTGCATTTTAATACTCTTTTTAATTGGTTATTGACGTATGTAGGCCGAGCGGGTTTCCCTGACAGTTATTATACCTCTGTCTGTCTCCTTTTTCACTCTAATAAGCGAGCCTTCATCATCATATTCATAGAAGGTAGCCAGATTATTTTCGTCCAGTTCCGCCATCAGCCTCATATTCCGATCATCATAAGCGAAGGTTTTCAACTGTGCATCATAAGGGAATATGCGTATATCATCGAGGTTAACGCTGCCACCTGCAGGCTGCAACACCACGTCCAGTAACGCGCCGTTGGTAGCAAGAACGCCCAGGTCCATCACGCCTTCCACCAGTTTCCACCCCTCCACAACCGCTTTTTTCTTGAGCTGAACACCGGTTCCATTTACCTGTAAAACAATTCCCGGATCCTGACTACGCGGTTGTCCATCCTTCACCCAGGCAGAGAAAATGTATTTCTTTGAAAACACCGGATTGAATCCTGTCGGATATAGACCAGGGAATCCCATTCTATAATATTCACCAACAGTATTAGTATTGAGGAACATGCCCGGACGATACTCACGGGTATCCATGCTAGCTCTCAGGCGAACAGCACCCTGTAGTTTCAGACTATAATTACCGGTGTGCGCAGTACCGGGCACCAGTGCCTGTGCGATGCTACCGCCCAGGTAAGAGCGGATACTGAAACTATCCGGGTTACATACCGCAGCAGAGGTACAGTTATTATTAAAGAAATAATCATCAAATCCTTCATAGTACAACTCCCTTTGCATGGAATTCACACCAACTGCCGCAGGCAAAGTATTTTTAAAGGCATATAATGCAGCGCTGTATTTATTCAACGCGTCTTTGGTTTCCACTTCCTGCCCTGCCCTGTCATAAAGCGTTACATAACTGGCCGATACCCAGTTCCTGTCACCGCTGTTATGCCATGCTGCAGCATCATCCACATACCAGAGAGGAACGAACGACTGGTAATAACCGCTATTCCGTGCATAGACGCCGTTACCGGTACCATCTGTCATATGGCGGTCCACCCTGTTTACTTCGTACACTTTTGACTCCGACGGCCTCCAGTTGCCCAGGTATCCCAGCAACCAGGGATTTATCACATTAGCCCGGCCTATTGCACGGCAATAAGGTACCGTACCACACGGGTTGCGCAAACTGCTGCCGTTACAACTGTAGCGGGCGGTGACAGTTCCATTGGATTCATTAATGAAGGTCGGTACCTGCTGGCCCACCAGGTTCCTTGTGCTGAACAAACGCCTGCCACTGATAACATTACTGTTACCCTGCAGCAACTCAGTGTATGAATTGTTGTACACCTCAACACCTATCGATGCAAGTGTTACACCATCTCCAACATCGTTGTAAGCAAGCACACGTATCGTATGGTGCCCGGCATCCAGCTGCAGAGGATATACATACCAACGGGAGAGCGTAATAGTGGAATAGAGATCCAGCTCCTTAAACAACACATTATCGATATAGATCTTTATCCGGTTGTCGGCAGCAAAACCAATGTAATATGTCTGGGTTACAGGCGCATCAAAGCAACTATTGAAGCCCCACCACTTCAGGGTGCTTGAATTTCTGTCGCCACACAGCCAGACGCCCGCTTCATTCAGGCGGCCACAGTAATTGACGGTAGTGCCGCCTTCCTGCGCCTGGCGACAGGTACGCCAGAAGGTATTGTTGTCATTTTTCTGCGCTGTGATATTGCCGGACGCATCATAGAACACAGCGCCATCGCGTCCATAATCCTTATACTGGTCTCCGTTACACACCTTCAATATATCACGCGTATCCTCCTGCGGCAGTATAACACACTTGCCAGGTATAAGATCTGATACATAACCCGGCGGACAGTTATCGTTGTAGCATGTAGGATCTGGTACAGACATGGCCTGCGTCTGTTCTTCCTGCCGGGCAAAAGAAGCTCCACCGCCCGGACAAGGTAATATATCACAGCTGCCAGGCATTCCCCAGGCTTCATCAAAAAGCGTCGCCTTCGCATCAAGCACCTTATATGCCGCTAATGCCTCATTACGTAATAAACCAATACGGGTATTGTTCTCCAACGGGTCTTTCAGACAGGTAATGCTGCCAGCTGAAGAGGTAAGCATATTCCGGTATCCCGAACGGCATACTTTAACTGTTCCCAGGTAGTTGGTCTTTAACTTTCCGGTTTCATCTATCAGGCGGGATTGCTGGCTTACCCATAATCTTTCGCCGTCATTGACATTTATCAACTCATCTCCCGGCGTTAACAGGCTTGCAAAAGAAGGACTGATAATACCGTCAGAACCCGAATTAAAATCCTGCAATAGGTTGTTGAGGCTTTTATATGCCCCACCCATTTGTTTATACACCCAGTAAGCAGGGATATTCAAGGTATAAACTGGGTCGTTAAACTCATTCTGCGTGGAAGTCAACACCTCTTCTCCTGTATTCCGGTCAAACAACAGGGTCCGGGCTGTAACTGTAGAACCCTCGATCGTTTTTACCACTCTGTCCACGACACCGAAATACTGCACTGTTTTCAGCACACTTGCGGAACGGAACAAACGGTACTCGTTATTGTCCTTTACAGGCCAGTGTGGTATAGGGAAAGGTATACCAAAGATGATGGGTATCACATCCACACCGAGGTTGATAGACTGGCCGAAATTGCTCATCTCCTGCTCACGCATATCAACGAACATCTCGATCTCTCTTCCCAGTATTTCCTCATCAGGTGATATTTGTCCATTTTCATCCACCACCCTCACCTTGTTCGTGAGCCTTGATGTTGTTGCATCAAGCGGGGCGTCTTTATAGTAATACACTGTTGATGATATATCAGCACCCGACTGGTTGAAAGAGCGTTCCGCTTTGGGCTTACCATGCATATCGTTCAGAATGATGGTATATCCCTGCGATAATGACTGCTCATGAACAACGTTACCACCAAAGAAGGAAAACCAACTGGAAGGCTGATAGTTCCACTGATCCGGTTTAGGTTGTGTTTGTACTATCACAGGATAATCGCGTGCTGTATAGAACTCTGATACATCCCATCCTGTTCTGTTCGTCGGATCAGGTGCATCACCGCCACCCAATCTTCGCACTGTTACTTTGCTATAACCTACATCGGGCGACGGGAAGAGCGTTTCACCGAAAGGCTCTTCCAGGTAGAAGTAATTGTTCAATCCACCCTTTATCTGCTCAAGGTAAGGAACAGGCATCCGCATCGGGTTTTCATCACCTCCGATGGCCGGTTCATAAGCAGCAACGCCACTACTGATCTCCTTTCCGTTTAGTGTAGTCGTATACTCGTAACTTTGTCCATAGGTGGTTTCATCATTGTTACCTGTCATACTCTGCCAGCTGTCCTTCAGACGCACCGCCTTCACACGGGTTCCTCCACCAAACTTATGACCATCATATTTCACCATTCGTGCAAAGCTCTTACTCAGCATTACGCTGCTTGCAAATCCCTTTCTTTTAGCCCTTTTATAAAAGTTTTCCCTAAGCTCCGCCAGATTACCAATTGCATTCACCAATGCGCCCAGGGCTGCTTCAACCGGCCTGTCGTTCTGAATACGGTTCCTGTAGCCCGGATAGGCATAACGGGGATATTCCAGGCGCATCTTCTGCCAGGCTGCCAGCTCAAAGGGATTTACCCGAACACCGCCCGCATCCACATCTTCAAAGTACACATCTGCTGTACCACTGGTTCCACTCCCCGTTACATTCACCTTCGACACCTTACCATAACAGGGAACGAAATCATAGTTTTCCTGACCTGTAGCAGCCACCAGGTCTGTAACATGTACAAACAGCTTTGCATACATGTATTGCTGATCATTCAGGAATTCTTTCCGGAACCACTTTGTAGCATCCTGCGAACCTGAAGGCGTAGCCGGAACAGACAGCCGGAACCCTTTGGCATCAGCCAGGTTGGTGGTAGTGGCGCCATCTCCGGTTATCAGGCTGTTGATCTTAATCATCTGCATCGATCGCCGGCTCTGCACAAAAGCATAGTCGTCCGCCTCATAGTCCACATTTACTGAGCCACCTGTGGGAAGATGAATGACTTTCAACAACCAGGCACCTGCATTGGCATTTGCTGTTCCAGGCTGCTGATTGGTATAAGGAAATTCATCATTATTCATACCTGCCCAGCCATTGGCTTCATTATCTGTTTTGGGCTTATAGTTGCCCCAGCGATCGGTCGATAGATTTGCATAGGGCGCATCGTTGTATTCAAATGTATAAGGATGATGCTGCCCTTTCGAAGAACTGGCGTATTTAAAATAAACTGATTTCAGTGTCAGCTTTCCTCTGACGCCGTTTGCACCGTTGCGTATACCATCGTTTGGCCCGCCGCCGCTGCAAAGCGAATAGTCGTATTCAAATACCACCGTTTTGATAGGTGTGGTCAGGTCACTTTTTGAATACAGGCGTATTTCTTTTAAACGCTTTTGCCTGACATCCGTATTCTTAACGCCCATGAAATCATATACACCCAACGCATCATCACGATCTTCTGTAATAAAGTAGGCAATCTTTGTCTTTGTTTCAATTGAATGCTGGTACCATAGCTCCTTTTCTCCATATACAAGACTAGCCTTGTCATCGTCCGGATCCGCATACAAGGCCTTATTGAATAAGGCTCTCGATTGCTCATAAGGGCTACGCCATTTGTAAACACCATTTACTTTGGAATAATTGAAGCGTACAGCGGTACCAGCATCATCATCCGAAATCCCGTCTCCTGTCATATCCTGGTAATCCGTTGAAAGCAGGGCCGTCAACAAATAGCTGGTAGCATAGGCAGGTTGCGTTTGCCGGGAGTAATATTCATCAGTACCGAAGTTATGGTTAATGACGCCGTTCGTCGTATTGAATATTACCCGATTATCAAAGGCTCCATTGGGGCCCGACGGCTTTATAGCAAAGGTATATTCATCCTGTTTGATATTATAAACAGGCAAGCCATAAACCATACGGCGTCCGTCGTCTCCTAATACAGTAAGTTCGGAAATATGCGAGGGCTTCCTATACTGGCTACAACGCGACAGCAGCTCAGGCTTCACCCCGTTACATGAAACAGGCGAAAAACTACCATAGTTATTGAAAGGGAAATTCTTTATATCTCTATCCAAAGCAGCATTTACAGCTTCTTTTGCGGTAAGATAAGAGATAGGCGTTCTCCTCACCTGCCGGCCATTCTTCTTATAGGGATTTGTTGCCGCATATGTCTCATAAATGTCTTTCAGATTTCCGCTGGCGGATTTATTAGAAACCTTCACGGATACCACTTTCTCGCCCTGGACGCTCTCCTCGAAAGCCGCATCGGCCACATTCCTTTCCCCGACCTGCTTAAAATAGACGTCCTCTTCTTCAGACGCCTCCCTTCCTTTATTTCTGAAGTCGCCCTTCTGCAAGAAGTCATTCTGACTTTTCCACTTGCCTGTTTTGGAAGTAATGTTCTGCTTATAGTAGGTAATTCCTCCATGGAAGTAACTGCCAAAACCAGCATCACCTCCCAGTGTAGAATTGTCTGTTATACTTTTCACTTCCGGATCAAAGAATACACCACTTCCGCCGCTATATAACCTGAATTGTCCGCTACCACTCTGCCCTGTATAAGAGAACAGGTCGGGCGTAGCAACCGGTAGCGCTATATTGGGTATATTAGGCACGGCCGGATTGTCTTTCTCCCTCATGAAATCCATCAGTGCATCGGGCACATTTTTACCACGCCCCGCATACATAAAACCAAAAGCTGGCTGTTGTCTCACAGGTTGCAGCACCTCAGATCTGGATTTGTACCCTGTCACCCCTACCCCAAAAAAGAGGGTCCAGGCAGTAAATCCCCCATCAATACTAAAGGTGCGGTTAGTAGACTTATAAGGTACTCCTGCACGGGGATAAAACGGCGGTGTGTTAAAACTGGTAGTACTTCCTCCAACGTCAAAATTAAGCGTACCGCTTCCCCCGTCATCCTGTGCTGTATAAGAAAAGGATTGCGATAATGTAAGGTCCTTCAGCCCCTGCCGTGTATTGTATCCCAGGTTCGCAGATATGCCCATACTGGCAGCTTCCTGCTCATTCATAATGCCACGTATGGTTAAAGATATACTGGGGCTGACATCTACACCATCTGCAGTGCTGGAATGCACGCCAATCCCCATCCTGCCGGTCAGCCAGCCGCTTTGTGTCAAACTCATTGACAGGCCGGAATTCGCACCAAATTCAGCCCCGATGCCATTATAGTTATTACTGAAAATACCTACCGTAAGCGATCCTCCCAGTCCCAATACGCCCCATCCTTTCAGCTCCGTTCTGATCGTACCCCTGCCTCCATACGTGATGTTGGGCTTTGTATAGTTCTCTTCCTCCACAACATCACCGTTCGCGTCATCAGGAATACCCCGTAACTGCCTGTTGATAGCCCCGGTGGTCAGGCTCCAGCCCAGCCCCACCCAACTGGCCTCATCGTCCATTTTAACACCCGATTGGTAGTTCAGGTTGATAGGATAACCATCAATGTCTAAAAGCGGAATATTGTACTTAAAATCGCCGGTAAAAAGGTCTACCATATCACTGGCGCCGGCAGCCATAAACTGTTTACTTTCCGGTTGCGCGGGCCCGCTTGTCAAAGCCCATGCGTACATCGGTATCACTGTCTGCACTATCAGCAAACAAAGGAAGAACAGGGCAATTATTTTCCTCGGCTTAACGAGCTTGTTCATATGCTACAACTTAAAGAGTCAACTTTATCCAGCAGATTACGGTTGTAATTGAACCGTAACAATGTGGATGTAAATAACCAGTCCCTGAAAAGCAGTGCTAATGAGGACGTTCTTTCTACCTGGTCCTTTCTAAAACTAACCAGGTATTCTATACCACCTAGGTTCCCGTTAGCCACCTTGTGGGCATACAATGCAGGAACGGTGTCGGTGTTGATCACCAGTGAGAACAGGGAATCTATCCCATAACTATAATTGTCTTTCTCCGACACATGCAAAGGCCGGCTATTATCGCGGGAATGTACATTCACTCTGAAAGTCATCTCTTCACCGCCTGCTGCGCCCGATTGCGATGCATCTGCATGTTGGCGACAGGAAGGCATATAGGCCACTGCCACTGTGATGTTATTTACTTCCTTCTCCTGCATTGCTCCTTTCTTCATCTCTGCATCCAGCAATGGTTTTGCATTTTGCTTACAGCCCATAACACTGCAACATATCATTAGTATAAGGGATCGTTTCGCTGTCAACATATACTCACTTGTTAGGATTTTTATAAAGGAATCTGAGCTGCCGCCACTCACCATTCGGCAGTTTGATGGACAACTGGTAATAGTTACCATCTTTGAATGCTCTCTTATCCTGCAGATCGAGCGTTATATAATTCATACCTCTGTCCAGCTTTATCTTCTCCAGCTTCCCGGTTTTGAGCGAGGGTTGTGTAATACAACTCATGGTATATGTCAGCGGCATGGGATTATACGCATTATGGAGCGCGAAAAGGATCTTCCCATTTGCTACATAGAAATTGCCATGCGCGAGATCTTCAATATCACGGAAGGCCTCTTTGACGGTGTCTACCGGTTTATCAACGCAGGTGTTGGTAAACTCCCATATCTCCGACTCTGCCAGCAGCGTTGTGCCCCTGTAGGCAGTTACCTGCCAGGCATAACGCTTCCCTTCTTCTAATGGACGATTAACCGCAGGATAGAATAACATGGGCGTATTTATATTCAGCTGATTGATCAGGGGCAGATTCGTATTAATGGCTTCGACCTTATGCTGTCCCTCTTTGATCTCTACCATCAGCAAGCGATATTGCATGTTGGGCACCGCAGGTAAAACCGGCTGCCAGAAGAAAGTAGGACGTGTATTACAGTTACGGCTTTCATCTGCCGGATCAAGCAGCATCAACGGTGAAAAGGGTTGCAGATAATATTGAAAACATTGTTCCGCTATTACCTCTGCGCCTACGGTCTTTGTCCCATCCAGCAGGCGGTAGCAGTACTCATAATCTCCTTCTATAAAGCTGCCTGATTGCCGGGTTACAGCAGCCGCCTTGCTATCCTCAAAAAGTACAGCAGAGGAACGCGCCAGCTGTGGCGGAATGGCATTGCTGCCCGGGAACAGATGAAATGCAGGCGTCTGTATTTCCACGATCTTTCCAGCCTTCTGCTCTGTTACTGTTATTGATAATTTCACCACACGGCTTTGCCCATCTAAAGCAACCGTTCGTGCCATAAAAAGGCCATCCAGTGTCCGTCCCTGTATTTCAGGAATAAAGGCAAATGATACCTGTGCCTTCACAACACCTGTGACCAGCAAACACATTAATATTGTCCAGCAATGCTTTATTTGCCACATAAGATCAGTTTATTAAATATTGAATAGCCACTTCACTTCTGAATGTCCCGAACAGATAGTTCCTTTCTGTATTCAGGAGATTCTTTCTGCTATCTATGTACAGGCTGCAGTTAAGTTTTGGCAGCAGCGCGGCCGATATCATTTGTTTGACACCTATCTGACGCACTACATTCCTGTTATCCAGGTAAGTGATGCCGCTTGAACAGGTGATCATTTTCCGTACAGTATAATTCCATGACATGTCAGCATTCAGCAGGTTACTATATAATGCGTTCTGTTTCAGATCGTAGTTATAGAAAACATTCATAGAAAGCGTGTTGCCGCCAACCATCACTGCCTGCATAAGGGACGTATTGACAAGCATACTGTTTGTTCTGACGTCGCCACTGGCAAGGTTTATCTGCTGCAGTCCAAATACAACCGTATTGCTGGTGGGCAGGCCCGCCACTTTACTGCTCAATTGAGAGCTTGCGGTAAATTGTCTTGTCAGGAAGCTGCTGGTACTTTTATCGCTGTTACTGCTTTTCAATGATGACTGCATTAATTTTGAACTGAGGTACCAGTTGCGTTTCAGACGCCATGATACATCTGCACTATACTGCCTGTTCTTCCATCCACCAGAGAATGAAGTACTCATATCTTTCATATCGGCTTTCAACCCTGTAATTAATCCCGCCTGCTTCCACTTCTTCCGGACATTTAGTCCATACTGCCAGGAACCACGCAGGCCATTAGGCGCGCCCGGATTATTGTACCCCATACCGGCAAAAGTGAAGTACGCTTTATGGGAAAGGCCTGCTTTATCAAAGCTTCCCATATAATTGATCCCTACAGAGATCGTCTGCCAGAAATCATTCAGGAATGACATGGCCGCTGCCTTATTGGAAACCGTATAACCGTTATTGCCTGCTGTTGCCTGACTAAACTGGTTGGCCGACTTTGAGAACTCACCGTTTAGCGAACCGTATTCTCCAAGGCGGATCTGTTTAGATACCGTGCCTACGAAAGTGTTACGCGACAGGAACGACTGCGACAATTGCCTGGTGTTATTATTGCGGCTGCTGGCGTTCAGAAAGGTGACGTGTGTATGCGGCTTGTCCAATGTTCCCTTTCCTGCACCAATGTATTGCATCGCATAATGATTGGCAGAAAGGCTTTCGTTGAACATAGCATTCCTCATCCCCCTGCCATCAGCCCTGCTGCCAACCCCGGCCATCAGCAGCTTACCCTTGCTCAGATAACTGCCTGCTGCTCCATTCATGAAAAGTCCGGAGATGGCCATTGGACTGGACGCTGTATGAAAACTGCCAAGGTTAAGCGTTTTCATATGAAGGAATAATCGTTGTATACCACTAAGCGGCATCAATTTTTCGATACCTTCAATTTTGTTATCCTCTTCCATCATCCATTTGGAGGCCTGCTCTTTTATCTTATCGTAGCGCGCCAGCTGTTCCTTTAAGGGAGCCCCACTATTCAATGCTCCTTTCAGTTGCAGCAGTTTATCCATATAGGCAGCACGCGCAGCCTTTACTTTATCCACCATACCGACGATCGTATCAGCGCCCTTCGGCAACACTACATAGTTATTGTCCGCGAACAGGTTCCTGAGCTGCTGGCTATCCAGCCGGATCAACTGATCGGTGCTGATACCTCCGGGCACTATAGCCGCTGCCGGTATACCATATAGACTATCCATGCCGGCCTGCATTGATTTCATGCGCTGGTCCACATATGCTTTGACAAGCGCCTCGCCATCGATCTCTTTCAGAAAGTATTTCTTCAGATCATACCATTCATTCAGTTTGGCATTCAACTGCTGTACATACATATCATGATCGAAGGCTATTTTGAATATCCCGCCGCGCAGATAGTCTGCATCTCCGAATGTCGCCAGGTTGGTGTAACTTATTCCAAACGGCAGCTGTGCTATGCTTACCTGGTCGGATGCATTCACCACCCATCGGATACCCTGAGTAGCTGGCCCGTCCTCATATATCATCCGGGTTTCTGCGCCCTGCATAGCATGCTGCAAAGGGGTATTCAGATAGCGTTTTAAGCTGATAGTACTATCATTCAGCAGCATGAATGCATTATGCTGTTTCTTATCCAGATAGCGCAGCAACGGTACACTATCCTTCACCTGACGCAGTATGCCTTTTAGCGGCAACACGCTGTCAGCGGTGATGGAGGGCAATTGCTGCCTGGCCTTTGCATGGGCACATATACATATGCCCATGCAAAGCAGAAGGGGTGACAACCACAAAGATTTCATATATCGTTGTTAGGGGATAATGGATTTACATACTAATTCTCCTGGATAATAAGTGCGTTGATATAGGAAAAACTGCCGTACGATGCATTGCCGGTCGGGTAAACATCAATATAGATCCTACCCTCTGCATCTGCTATTGCCGTGGTAGTTGTAATATTGCTCGTGTTCTGCCATGCATCCTGGAATAGTTCAGTCCCACCATTAATACGATATACACCATATCTCGGTGCAGTAGCACCATTGCTGTTACTGCGGGACGCTACCATCTGGATGGTATAAGTTTTACCACTGGTCAGTCCTCCCACCAGCAAGTTATGTACAGTGGAATAGCGCGTACTGTAATTGAACCAGTAACTCTTCAGCACCGCATCAGGTACAACCCCGGTGTTATTGCCTGTCGACTGGCCATCGATATCAGAAGAGCTGGCGCCACTGTACTCTGTCCAGTAATTGGTTGCACCACTTATGTTATCTACGAGCCAGTTGGTCACCGGATCTTTCATGGAGATATGATTACCCGATGGGCGGCCGAATATGTTCATCCATCCCGGTACTTCCGGCAGTTGTGTTAAGGAGAAATTCACGCGGAGTGTCTTCCTGCCGTTATTGTCGGGGAATACAGACACTTTCAGGATATCACTCACTGCAAGCCCTGCCGCGGTAATTGCCTTAAACCGGAAAGTAAACACACCATTTGTCAGCTGTTTGATACTTGTGGTAGCGCCATACGGATTGGTGATGAGCGCAGTATTCGGACCGGAAAGTTGCTCCCACTGGTAACCTGATATCGCTATACCATTGTCCTGTATCAATGGGGTGATCTGTACCGTGTCTTTAGGCAGGGCTATACTGGTGTCTCTCACATCAACGTAAGGCGCAGCAGGCAATGTACCCTTTATACCGATATCTATCAGGCTGACATGCGCAATAGTGCTACCATTACCTACACGCAGATTGATGTCAATAGAGTCTACCCCGGTAACATTCGCATGAACGTTCGCATTGTTGTAATCAGGTGTACTGCCTTCCGGATAACGGGTCTCTGTTCGCTTCGCATCTGCCCATAGCTCAGATCCCAGTTTTGTTTCCAGCATTCTTTGTGTTGTATTGGCATCTATACGTGCGCCCCATAATTTGAAGCTATACGTATTCGCTCTGTTCAAACCTCTTACCCTCAGCGTTACACCATTGGGATTGATGCTGCTGTGCATATACATGTTATCATACAAGGCTTCCATCGGATAATCGCCTGTACCTGTATTGAAGCCGTTGTAATTAATAGCGTGGGTTGAGCTCGAACCGAATGTACCTTCCGGATTGCCAATGAGCTCAACACTGAGAGGCGTAGCACGATTGGCAGTGGTATTAAGTGTACCGGAATTAGCCTTATCCACAAAACCGGTAATACCGCCTTTTCCATACCAGTTATTCCAGTAATTGCCATTCAGGTCAGGCGAAGGAGTTGGTTTACCATCGGCTCTGTTAGAGCCATTGATCGTGTTGGCGCCGTCCCCTCCCAGGTCTATCAGTACCCTGTGATCAAATCCGCTTGGGCCGCCGTTGTCCGGCGGCAGCATTACAACTGTATTCGAAGTGAGGGTGGTGGAATTGACCAGCTGCGCGCTGATCCTGAAATATAGTGTCCTCTTGTGTGGCGCAGTATATCTTTTCTTAACAATATTTCCGTTGGAGATGACGTCGTACTGTGCCCAGCTGATACCATTGGATGACGTATCAATAGTATACTTACTTACACCTATAATCGGCTGAAAATAGGTTGTCAGACGGTCAAATATATTCCTCGCCAGATGTTGAATACCTTCCGGGTTCAGGTGCGTCTGATCGCCATTATCGTAAGAAGGCAATATTGCGGCAGGAGTGCCTGAATTGGGATCAGTAAAACCAATGAACCCTTCAATATATCTGTCCGGCCATGCATTTCTGATACTGTCAGCAACTATTTTTAATACTGCCTGTTCGTTTACACCATAAGAAGTACGGGGCTGCGCTGTTTCAAAGAATAGCGGAATCCCTCTGTTCTGCGACATTGTATCCAGCTTACGCAGATTGATCATCGTCTGCACTGGCGTGATACCACTGCCTGCATCGTTTGTAGGAAGGATCACCAGTATGATATCGGGATTAAAGCTATATGCCGCTTCTATATTGTGACCTGTAACACCGCCCTCAGATGCTTTTTGTACATCAATAGATCTATACCCGGCAACTCCATAGTTAGCCCAGCTGGGAGAAAGCGTCGATCCTGCCAGCCATGCACTGATGCGGTCTCCCAACCTGTTCGGATAATCCAACCCATAACCTGCAAGCGTGGAAGATCCAATACCAGCCACTCTGGGCGCATTGTATAACGTTGTATGATTGGTGGCCCAGCGCAATGTAAATGTGTTGTCACCATTGTTCACAACACCTGCATACAGGCGCTTCAAACTAGGCGTTCCATCTCCTGCAGTCTGCTCTTCATTAGATTCAACACCGGCTACCGCTTCTATATAAATGCGGTCGTTGTCTGCAAGCGCAGGATAAAACGTAATGGTACCTGCGGTCTGGTCAACTGTTATGCCCTGCAGATAGTCTTTGTACTGCAACAAGCCATTCCGCCACACCCTGATGTGTTTATTCTTAAATGCAGTATCTGTGTATGAAGTCTCGCCACTCGGAGGAAAACCGGCAGCGCCTACTTTGAACTGCACCATCCTGGCGATCTTCGCAAATGTGGTACGCCCATTCTTGTTGTTGTATAAGAAGCCTGCAGCTTGTTTCGTGGAGTTTTCAATTACCAGTTCTGCGTTCACGATCCTAACTGTGTCCTTCGCCACCTTTAACGGCGCATCCTGAGCATAGGCAAGAGAAGTCCCTAATAGGCACAGGGCAACGAACCAAACAATGTTTCGCATATAGTACGGGATTATAGATTACTTATCCTGAATTTAGATTACTTGTTCTGAATTTAATTTGTCTGAACTATTATTCGTGGGGGTAGCCACGATCACATGCTTGTATTAATGGTAGAAAAAAACTAGAAATTTTATTCAAGGTATAACGCTGACAAAATAAAGTAATCCAAAATTAAAATGCAAATATTTTTTTCACTCGTGTAACGAATGAGCTCAGAATATCGTCATTGCTTTCAATACCACAAGTAAGCTTATCGTACTTCCTCCTATTTAAACATACTTCGAAAACATAGGTATGTTCCCCTATTTTGGTCATTCAAATTATCTTCCGCTCTCACTTCGTCCGCAAACTCTTTATCGGATTAAGTCACCGCCGCCTTCCGGAAACGAACACTGTATGTCCGCTCCCCACCATGTTAACAAACAAGCACAATGTCCAGGCAGTACAAACTATAATGAGATCAGGGTATACAGTGCTACAACTTTGCAGACTGTATACCCCGATCATATTTCGAACAGCAGTTAACACATCAGATGCGCAAACATTCCGGATGCTCCCGATAATAGTTTACTGTGTCTGTACAAGCGTAAAGGCAGTATCAACCGGTCTTAACACATAACGGATCATTTTACGGTCAGACGGTGATTTACTGTCGTCTGTTGAGAAACTGCGGACAATATATTCGTTATCTATGTAGATGGAATCGTGTCCCTTATATTCCTGCCGTTGCGTAGGTGAAAGATCCGGGAAGTTTATCTGTTTCCCTGTCTTGCTATCGTACGCATACGCATATACTTTACTGTAACCAGCGCTGTCTACGCCTCTGGTAAAACAATATACTTCCGGCCTTCCATCCTTATTCAGGTCTGCAGTGGAAGCATAGTATATCGTTCCTTCCATTGGCGCGTTCACAGTCGCCATTTCATTGGATCCCTCCTTTCCCGTAATGGTCAGTTTCCGCAGCGCACCCTGTCCTTTGGAGTTAACAGAAAATGAATATTGTTTGTAGGTGAGTTGCTGATTGTACTCATCAGGGTCTGCCGTTCTTTCATTCATATCGGTAACCGGTGCAGTGCCAGTACTATCTGCCGTGTTGTCTGTACGGCCGTTATTACAGCTGAGCGCAGGCATCAGCAGGACACCGGTCATGGCAATAAATAATACCGTTTTCATAATATATGGTTTTTAGGTTCGCCGTTGCTGTTTACATCTTAAATGGCTCAAAATATGTTCCCTTTTTCGCGTTAATTACTGCGGATGATTTAACAATTCTTACCCTTCCCGGAATAGCCGGAAACGTCATCAATTGGCGCAGCTTTTGAGCCCCTACCTATATGGAAAATACTATCACCGGTAAAGTCATCGTAATAACTGGGGCCTCCAGCGGCGCGGGCCGTACTATCGCCCTTCATCTTGCACAGGATGGGGCATTTCTTGTACTGGCATCGAGGAACGAAGCTGTGCTGAAAGAACTGGCAATGGAATGCAGGGACTTAGGCACAAAAGCCCTGGTCGTACCCACGGATGTGACCGATCACGCTTCCGTCTGGCAGCTGGCGCGGACAGCTTACGAATGGAAAGGCAGGATCGATGTATGGGCAAACAATGCAGGCGTCCTTGCTGCCGGCACCTTTGAGAAGATGCCCTGGGAAAATCACCAGCGTGTGATTGCTACCAATCTGCTCGGTTATATGAGCGGGGCACATGCCGTGCTGCCTTACTTTAAATATCAACGCCGCGGCATCCTCATCAACAACATCTCCATCGGAGGTTTTCTTCCGGTGCCTTTTGGCGGCGCCTACAGTGCCAGTAAATTCGCATTAAGGGGCTTTTTTGAGGCACTTAAAGCAGAGTTGACGGACTGGCCCCATATTCATGTGGTTGACCTTTTTTCCGCCTTTCTGGACACGCCAGGCATACATCACGCCAGCAACTATACCGGCAAGGTGTTGAAGCCCGCCCCTCCGGTATATGATCCGATGATAATGGCCCAGGCTGTCAGAGCGTCTATCCTGCATCCAAAATCTACCCGATATCCGGGAGCCGCCTCGCTCCTTTTCAAGATCGGCCATGCCATCGCACCGGAACTAACCACAAAGTTCGCAGGCCTGCTGATGAAGATGTACCTCAGAAAAGCGGAAAGCGCCTCTTCCACCGACGGCAACCTCTTCAACACGGTAAATTTCGCCATGAGTACTAACGGCAACACAAGGCCACATCTTAAACGGGCTGTCAAACGCCTGCTAAAAACAGGGGCCCTGCTCGCCGGTGCCGGGTTTGCCGTATATTTGATGGCAGGAAGAAAAACCAGCAGACATGTCAGATAAATACCCCGTACATGCAGTTATTACCGGTATATTCTCAGCGCCGCCGGACGAGGCTTTCAGTGCATTTCTTGATACCCGGCAGATCGGGCAGTTTATGTTCGGGCCCTGCGTCAGGGATGAAGAGATCATTAGTCTTACCAACGAACCTGTTGTTGGAGGAAAATTCGCCTATTCAGTACGCAGACAGGGTAAGCAGTTCGATCATGTGGGTGAATACCTCGCCATAGACAGACCTCGCCACCTGGCATTCACCTGGTCAGTGAAACAGGATCCCACCGGCGGCGTGTCACGGATAGTTATCGATATCGCGCCAATCCTGGAGGGATGTGAATTAACACTGACACACCAGATGCCTCCCGGATCAGAAGATTTTACTGAGCGATCCAAAGAGGCATGGGGGAAAATGCTGGATGTGCTGACAGAAGTACTGGCTTAAAACCCCGGCATGGCTACATTACCGAATACCCAACTATAGCAACGCCCTATAGCAGTAACTCACATGCCTGATTAAAGAATACCATCATCACCTGCACTATTTAGAATGGATGATGCCTCATTCCCCCATCCACGACAGCCACAGATCCGGTGACATACTTTGCCCTGGGCGATACCAGGAACACAGCCATATTAGCTAAATCCTGCGGCTCACCGAAATCGCCCAATGGGATCTCCCTTTCCGCAAAATGTCTTCGTTCATCACCGGGAAAGAAACGACGGATATTATTTGTGTCAATAAGCCCCGGCTGCAGACAGTTGATCCTGATGCCATATTTACCCAGTTGTCCGGCCAGCTGTTTGGACCATACCACTATCGCCGCTTTTGCAACGGCGGAACCATTCACTGAACGCAGTTCGTAAGTACTGATCACATTTAGAATAGCTCCCTGCTTACCTTCCATAAAATGCGGTAACAGCTGTTGCGTCAATTGACGGTGACGATCGAAGTCCAGCGTCATGGCAGCATCCCAATCTTCCTCTGGTCCAACAACATCCATGGGCGCACTACGCCCTGTATTGTTAACAAGGATGTCTACCTGCCCCAGTGCCGACAATGCAGCTGCTGCGATGGTTTGCGGTGCATCTGCTGCAACGAAGTCCTGCACGAAAATAACCGGCGCCGTTCCCCTGCAGCCACTATCTCATCCTTCAAGTTATTGAGCAACTCCTCGTTCCTTGCAGTGGCGAAAACCTTCACTCCTTCCATTGCCAATTCCTTTGCTATCGCGCGACCAATACCCTGACTGGCGCCGCTTACTATTGCTGTTTTTCCTTTTAAATACAAGTCCATATCTGATCGAAAAATTTCGATCAAAGGTATCTGATAATATCTGATTGCCGGATACCTACAAATTTGTTAGTACCGCTTGATAAGTACCCACGTTTTGACTACAACAATATTAGATCTGGCTACATCCGTTTTTTTACCACGGCTGACCTTTGTAACATAAACATCAACAACATGAAAGTCATTGTAACAGGCTCTTTAGGCAATATCAGCAAGCCGCTCACAAAGGAATTAATACAGAGAGGTCATACAGTAACCGTCATCAGCAGCAATCCGCAAAAACAGCAGGACATCGAAGCGCTAGGCGCTACTGCCGCTATCGGCTCAGTGGAAGATGCTGACTTTCTGACGAAGACATTCACGGGGGCAGACGCCGCATATGTTATGACGCCGCCTAACTTCAGCACTACTGACGATCCGAGAGCATATTACCGCGAAATGGGCATGCAATACGCAAAGGCTATACGGCAGTCAGGCTTGAAGAGAGTTGTGCACCTGAGCACGATGGGGGCACACCTCGATAAAGGTACCGGCCTCCTCCTCGGCGCGCATGATGTTGAGCAGGTACTGAACCAGCTACCAGACATCTCCCTCACCAGCCTGAGACCCGGCTACTTTTACTACAATCTGTACAACTATGTCCCGATGATAAAAGGGGCCGGCTTCATTCAGGCTAACTATGGCGGAGAAGATAAGATCGCACTCGTATCACCAGCAGATATTGCTGCTGTTGCTGCAGAGGAACTAACCACCACTAACGAAGCCAAAAAAGTGCGGTATATTGCAAGCGATGAACGTACCGTCAATGAAATTGTTCACCTGTTAGGTACAGCCATCGGAAAGCCTGATCTGAAATGGGAAATATGCAGCAATGAACAAATGCTGGATGGCCTCCAGAGGGCCGGCGTACGGCCTCCTGTTGCGGAAAGTCTTGTCGGGATGTATGCCTGCCTTCACAACGGCGCCTTTACCGAAGATTATGAGCAACATAAGCCCATTAGCCTCGGTAAGGTAAAACTGGAAGATTTTTTGAAAGAGTTTGCCGCCGCTTTTAAACAAGGATGATAATGCTTTAAGGAATGAAGAACAAAGAACCACATCTGCTCAAAACAATAAGCGACTATCACAGTTTCAGGGGATTACCGAAACCCGAACATCCTTTAGTCAGTGTGATAAATATGGAGGATATAAGACAACTCCGGGATAACGAACCGAAGGGGCTTACGCAAAATTTCTATGCCATTGCATTGAAAAGAAATTTCACCGGTAAACTGAAATATGGTCAGCAGGAATATGACTTCGACGAAGGTGTGATGTTCTTCATTTCTCCCGGACAGATCTATTCTATCCAATCAAATAAAGTATTAGAACATTCGGGATGGTTGCTGCTCTTCCATCCCGATTTCCTCTGGAATACGCCCCTTGCCAAAACAATAAAACAATATGACTACTTCAGTTATGCAGCCAATGAGGCACTGCATCTTTCAGAAAAAGAAGAAGCTGTTATTGCTGGTATCATACAGCAGATAGCGCAGGAATATCACTCCAACATCGACAAATTCAGTCAAAGCGTCATCATTGCGCAGCTGGAATTATTGCTTACCTATGCTGAGCGGTTTTATCACCGTCAGTTCATTACCCGGAAGATTAGCAACCATAAGATCCTTACCCGGCTGGAAGCGCTCCTCACAGCCTATTTCAAGAGTGACGACCTGATAAAAAAAGGCCTGCCCACCGTTCAGTATATCGCTCAATCCTTAAACGTGTCCCCTAACTATTTAAGCACTCTGCTGAAAGTGCTGACCGGGCAAAATACCCAGCAGCACATTCACAGTAAACTGATTGAAATAGCTAAAGAAAAGCTTTCTACCACAGTACTATCCGTCAGTGAGATCGCTTATGAATTAGGCTTTGAACATCCTCAGTCATTCAGTAAGTTATTCAGGACGAAGACAAACCTTTCGCCGCTGGAATTCAGGCAAACATTTAATTGACAACTTGTTTCGTTGTCGCCGGGCAAATTTTCAGCGCAAAATATTGGCGTATGATATGTTTATCAAACATAACAAAGAACGTAAAAGTGGAGCACATTGCGGCCTTGTTTCATACAGATCTGACCTGGCAAAATACCGGGCGGCATAAAAACAGGATTAAAGGAAACCGTGGTAAAAGTCGTTACTTTGTGAACGATGCGAAAAAAGGCAACATCCATGACAAATAAATCATCTTCAATAGGCCATTACGCCAGTAAATTTGTTGATCTTACTGCGGATGAAACTGTGGCCTTTACCGCTGCTTTCAAAGAAATAAAAGTCAAAAAGAGACAATTCCTCGTACAGCCTGACTTCGTGGCCAAACACAGATATTTCGTACTGAGAGGCGCCCTAAGGGCTTACGTAGTAGGGGAAGAAGGCCAGGACCATACCATACAACTAGCCATTGAAGAATGGTGGATATCAGATTATAACAGTTACATGTTCCAGCAGCCGGCGAGTATGTTCGTAATGGCTGTCGAAGACAGTACCCTGTTACAAATAAGCTTTGAAGATGAACAGCGGCTGAAGGCCTCCGGCTATAAATTCGAAACCTTTTTCAGGATACTTGCTGAACGCTCTGCCGCCTTTATGCAAAGGCGCGTCATCACCGGCCTGACGCAGTCAGCCGAACAACGCTACGATCGGTTTGTTGAAAGATATCCGGCTATGGCCAACCGCTTCCCTCAATATGTCATAGCCTCCTATCTCGGTATGACCACCGAATTCCTCTCCAGGATCCGCCACCAGAAACAGCGTGCTAAAGATTAGTCCTGAAAATGTTGAACCAGATCAAGCTTTTTTCTTAGCCTGGTTCATTTTTATCTGCCTGCCGTTTGGTGAGCTTTGCATTGTCAATAACGACAGAACGATAAAAACACAATACAATGCAAAGTTCAATCAACACGAAGACGCAAGGAAGACTAGCAGGTAAAATAGCCATTGTAACTGGTGCATCGAAAGGGATCGGCGCCGCCATCGCTAAAGCATATGCTTCAGAGGGCGCAAAGGTAGTGGTAAACTATGCCTCCGGCAAAGCAGGAGCCGATAAGGTAGTAGAAGCGATCACTGCAGCCGGAGGAAAGGCCGTTGCGGTACAGGGTAATGTAGCTATAGCAGACGATGTAAAAAGGCTGTTTGAAACAACCATAAAGACTTTCGGCACGCCGGATATCCTGGTGAACAATGCCGGCATCTACTCATTTGCCGGTATAGAAGACATCACAGAAGACAGCTTTCACTCCATGTACAATACGAACGTACTTGGCACTATTCTCACCATTCAGCAGGCGGTTAAAAGCTTTGGCGATAAGGGTGGTACTATCATCAATACCGGCTCTGTAGTAAGCACGCTCGATATGCCAACTGCGCTGGTTTATTCCACCACCAAATATGCGGTGGATGGCATTACCCGCATCCTGGCCAAAGAACTGGGACCGAAGAAAATAAGAGTGAACTCCATTAATCCGGGTCTCATCGAAACAGAAGGCACGCATACCTCCGGCGTAATTGGCGGTCCCGGCGAACAATGGCATCTGTCTGAAACGCCGCTAGGACGTGTCGGTAAACCGGACGATATCGCTAATGTGGCTGTTTTCCTGGCTTCAGAAGACTCTTACTGGATCAACGGTGAACTCATTGCCGTAAGCGGTGGACAGCGGTAAACTCAAATGATACTTCTATTGCATATGTGTATGTTGACAAGGCGACCTCCCCGAAAGAGGCGCCCTCTCTTTTCTTCGCATGCGATGTATGTTATGCACTGCGTTTATTAAACAAGCCCTCCCGTTCCTGCTCTCTGTAAAACTTATCTGCCAGACTAAACAACCACTCTTTCAACACATCCAACGGGCTACCAGCCGCTCCGCCATGCGTTGCTATCCGGTTATGCAACGATGAGATGTTGCGCAATACCTGCTCATCATGTTCACGCATCTGCTCTACCGTTTCATCAGTAATGAGTGCATACGCGTCTCTGAAACATGCTTTAAGAAAAGCATCAGACTCATATGATGTTGTTGCTCCTATCCGGTTTGTCAGCAACACTTCAGGATGATACACTCCCCAGGCACAATATTGCCCGTTACTAAAAAACAATGATACTTCCGCAGATATAGCTACTTCCTGCAGCTGTGTTACCTCCATGAAGGCATCATCAAAGCATAGGAGCAAATCTCTTTCTTCGTGATAATACCTGTACTCAAAAGGAATAAGCTCAAAAGATGGTGCATCAGTTTTTAACTGTGGAATAGCCACTATCTTTTCCGCTGTTGCCAGCAGATGTAAATTACCCGGCTCCCGGTTCAGCTCAGGATAGTAAAAAGACACGGCCTTCAGCAGTCCCGTACCGGTGTCAAATGCCAGTGAATCTGTTCTCGACATATGTAACCAGTCTTCCACACTACCGGTGGAGTCCATCATCTCTTTTTCCAGGGCGTCAACGCTTTGCTGCGTGCTAAGCACCATCATCAGGCTATCGGGCAATATTCTCGGCCTGGCAGCTATTTGCTGTCCGTTTATAAATGTTATCGGAATATCTTCAGTAATACTAAACATGTCAATAAAATTATGGATATATTTTCTTTGCCGGAGGAATAAACCCTTTTTTTGCCGGTATTTTTCCTTCCGTTATTATCAGGTCTGTTACCGCTTGTCCCGCATCTTCCGCTTTGCCGCCCAATGCAGTGGCGCCACTCTCTCCTTTTATACCCGATTTACCATAAGCAGTTATCACATTACCTCTGGCGCTTTTTGTAGCTTCCATGACTACAATATCACCATCTTTCAGATAGATCAGCCTTTCCCCATTCCTGGTTTCATATATGGCATCAGGGTTTGATATAATTTTCTGCACCACCTCATCCTTCATATTGTGCATACTGTCACCATGATAATTGGAAGCTTTATTGAATTTGCCCTGCGCACGTACCTCTTCCATCATTTCCTTAGCAGTCTGCTTATTTGCCACCGTGAGGTCTGCCCGCCCCACTAACTTGTCCATGGCTTTTATCTCTTCTTCGGTTGATTTGCGCGCTTTTTCAAATGCCTGTTTGAATATATTTAATTGTTCCGGCGGCAGTTCCTTCACATCTTTCGCCAGCTTTCTAAGCTTCAGGTCCAGCATGAATTTCTCAAAGCTGGTACTGCCTTTCTTTATAGCGTTATAAGCCATGACCGTCAGCCTTGGCACTGCCTCGACCGTACTGGTAATGTCATTGAGACGATTGCCTATCGCCATGAATTTATCTACAGATTCCTGTAGTGCGGCTTCAGCTTTCGCTGCGCGGATGATATTCTGCCTGATCCTTGCATCCAGCTCTGCCAGTTGAGCCAGCGACTTTTCGAGCGTCACCACATCCTTGCTTCCATTGAATGCCGCTGTAACCTCTGCAATAGGACCTGCCGCCTTAAATGCGGCTGCCACCGCAGCAGCATCTGCTCCTGCACCCACAATGGCTAACACGACCCATGTCAGCGAAGGTTTAGTTGTGAGCAGCTCTACATCATGCGCGCTGACGTCCAGATTGTACTTTTCAATCTCTTCCTTCACCGCATATGCACTTAAGGCTAATGAGCCGCCCGCAGCCAGTAAAGCCGGTATACCGGTACCGAAGGAAGCCACTGCCAATGCAATACCGATCACTACAAAACAAACAGCTTTCAATATCTTAGCACTACCCAGATCTTTGATCTTATCTTTAATGATCAGGTCGTAGATGCTGCCACTGCTGATTTCCTGCATCTGGACAGAAGCCGCGATCAGCTCATTCAGTTCGTATACACGTTCAGGATTGGCGTTTATATCGGCCCATGTTTCATCAATGCTCTCCTTCTTCCTGTCGATATAATCCTGCAAGAATTGCTTCAGCTCCTCCTTGCTCTTCACACGCGACAGATCCTCATTGCTGAACGTCTTTTCTTTCATAAGCGGACTTGCTGAAGGCAACTGCTGCATCACCCGGGTGCCTGCTGCATGTGCGGCAGTGGATTCCTTATCCAGCGCCAGCTGCCGTTCCAGTTGTGCATCGGACACGTGTTCCTTTGTGCCCACGGCCATCACCGACTGCATCCCTTTACTGCTTGCCTCATCGTAATGCCTGCTGGCGCCCGATTGGGAGATCTCGGTAAATAATCTGGTGACGTAGGCATCATCCGCTATCTTCTTTTCCTCTTCAAACAACACATGCCTGTAACGTTGCAGGTGATCGCCGGCGATGGCAATCGTTTCTTTTCTGAAAGCCGCTTCATAATCATCTACATATTTCCCAAACTCGTCGAGACTATTAAAACCATATGCTTTGAGAGAGGCTGTCAAACTCTCTCTTTCCATTTCTTCCGCGGCTCTGAAATAATCATGGTTGGGATCATGCACGCCAAATTCATCACGCGATGGCGGCAAGGCCCCTCTGTTCTGGAACTGTTTGTACCTTTTATACAATTCCTCCAGCCCAAACAATTTCGTTTTTAACGTCTCCCGCTCCTCGCCTGCCTTACGCCGTTCTTCCCTGCCTGCCATATATGCAGCAACCGACTGCTTCAATGCATCCAGGTCTGTTGTACCGAAATTGATCTTACTTTTATAATCTTCAAAATCAGCTGCTGTAAACTGACTGAGGAGGGCGGCTATTTCACTCAGCTTAGCATAGTTAGCCGGTACGAATGTCTGATCTGACCGCAGGAACCCTTTAACAGCCGGTGGCAGATCGTTCAGTGTTTTCCGTTGCTCCATCAACTGTCTCTTCAGATCATTCCAAACGGCTGATCTGCCTTTTTCGCCAGGCTTTATTTCAGTACCAGGCGCTATGCCGGTACTCTGATAATACTGCTTATCCGTCTCTTCGTTGATAGCTTCTTTACTGTCTTTATCCAGTTGTCTGTATTCCGCATCTCCTGTGCCGTCTGCTTTCTCCGCAACGCCGTATTGCCTGAGCATCGACTTAGGTACTTTGAACAGGATCGTTCTTCCGATATGCTGGCTGATGTGCTGATAGATCTCAGCTGTCCCGGTGCCCTGCCAGTCGAGGTTCAGTACTTTGTGGAATATGATCAGTTCCGCATAACGGTGAAACTCCTGCTTAGACGCTGTTCCGGGCGGTATCTGTATCGGATAATTTTTCCAGTCTTCTCCGTCCCCCGGCTTCCGTTGAATGGATGTCTGCAATCCTACGCCTTTTCGCTGAATACCGTCACCCGATGCTGCGGCAACAGGGATCTTTGTACCTGCAACTTTATCCGCCACCTGGTCAGCTTCCTTTTCCAGGGTATCATCTGTTTCCACTTCCACTGGTTTCCGTTGCACTTTCGGCGAAAAAAAAGTAGGTGAATCCTGTGTTTCGGCATGCTCCTCTCCCTGCCTGGAGAAAAATGGTTCTTTGGAATCACTTTGCTGGTTACGTGCGGGAATTTTGGGGCCTTTCAAATATCTCTGGGTCATAAAACAATCTCGGTCATTATTGGGATCAAAAACGGCATCGAAGATAACAAATTATAGCTTTCAACCATACAAACAACCTTTACGTATCCGGAAAAGCGTATTTCCCGCAATACTCCTCTCCGGACACGTAAAAGCATGTATCCTTTTTAAGGGATGATCTGCCACAGTTCAGCATCATACTGGTTTTCAAACCATTGTTCCAGCTTGGTGCCCGGTGTCTGATTGCTATACGGCACATTCAGGGCCAACAGGCTCCGGCGGTTGATCAGTTTGAAATAACCATTGCCCATATCCTGTACCCGCCAGTGCTGCGCGATGTTCTGGTTGTCCGTCCACTGGATCAGGATATTTCCTGCAGTCAGCAGACCGCCGGCATTGTCCAGGTTCAAACCGGAGGCTACGCAAGTTATCTTGTAATAGCCATTCCCAAGACTTGTGAAGTTCCATTTCTGTGCCGCGTGCCCGTTATCCGTCCATTGCTGTATCTGTAATCCGGGCGTTGGAGCGCCGTCGGGAACGTCCACACATTGTCCGGTCACCTTCGACTTTATCCTATACACGCCATTCGCAATTGGCATGGCATAATTCGGCCCGATAGACGGTGCGGGTATGGGAATACCCTTTTCTATCGGATAGCCGAAATAAGGGATGTTTCCGTCCCAGGAAAACTGCTGTGCCATCACCCTTCTATTCCATCCTGAACCATCCGAATTGGCAGCATGATACACGATCCACCACTGGATGTTGTCCGGCGACTTTACAAACGATGCATGCCCGGGTCCATACACATTGCCAAACCTGGAGAATGCGGGCGAAGATGCTTTTGTCCAGGAGCTTTTTGACATTAGGTTGCCATTAGTACAGGTTAGTCTTCCCAGGCAGTAGTCGTTCGTCCAGCTGCCACTCGCCGAGTAAATAATGTTGACTGTATTCCCGCTGATAAGGGCCGTAGGGCCTTCATTGACAGTAGGCGTACCTACCTGTTCCCAGGCATGATCAGGCCTTGATATCTCCACTCTTTCGCCGGAAATAGTATATGGATTGCTCATCCTGGCGATGTAGATGTACTGGGAAACATTGGTAGTTCCCTCCCATCCCGACCAGATGAAATACTGCTGTCCGTTAAAGTCAAAAGGAGACCCGTCTATGGCCCATCTGTCAGTAGCAGCACTCAGCCTGGCCTTATAGACATACCCGCCGTCCAGCGGATCGTTAGCGTTACTGCCGCCTTCCAGTACAAACATCCGGTGGTTGGCATTATTGCCATCATCGGCAGCAAAATAGACATACCATCTTCCGCTGCGGTAATGCAGCTCGGGCGCCCACAACTCAGCAGAGTACCCTGTACCCGGGGGAGGCGTAAAAATGTATGTTTTCGGCTGCAGCAAAATATCCTGCAGGGTTGCTGATTTCGTGATCCATAAACGGCCGCCATCAGAACCGCAGTAGTAGTAAAATCCGCCTACAGTGATCACCCAGGGGTCGTAATAGCTGCCATTGTCCGATGAGGGCAATGCGTTGGTGAAGATCACCGAGGCGCTTAAAGCGGCACGATTTGCTGCTGCCTGGGTACCAATAAGCGGCGATGTGTCAGCTACTGGTTTCCTGCAGCTTGCTATTGCCGCGCACAGGAAAAAGAGTAATACATAGTTGTTTTTCATATCGGTTATTTTGAGGTGAATAAATGCGGTAACTTCCGCTGTCTGATACAATGTTAAGAAAGATTTCGGCGTGGCTTTGAGGAATGTACGCAAACTGCAAAATCGTGTACACAAACTGCAAAAATAAGGGGACGAAATGCAGAAAGGGGTAGGTGTGGGATTTTTATACCTTCAGATGGGTACAAATACCGTCTTGATACCGCTTTGATACCGCTAATCCTACGTTAATCCTACGTTCATGAACGTAGGATTAACGTAGGATTAGCGGTATCAAAGCGGTATCAAGACGGTGTCGGATTGGTACTTGTCTTAGTACAGAAAAACTTTACAGTTTTTGCAAGAAGTTTCAGGATTGACTTTACAGGTTATTGAAATAATTCATTATTTGCTTTACAGATGCGCAAATTAAGCTTTACAGATGTGCAAATTAAGCTTTACACTGCTATTTCTGTTGTTTTTACCTTCTTTTTAGCGATCCATCTTCGCTTTAATGCTCCACTGGCTAAATGAGCCTGATTAGGCGTCAGATTATTGCA
>NZ_JAKIRP010000014.1 GCF_021646545.1 Chitinophaga filiformis
GCAATACTTACCTTAAAACTCGCTTCATACACCGCTGGGCGGCCCATGGCTTTCTTTTTCATAATTAGTAATTTAATTTAGCTTACGCTTCTTACCAAATATGTAAAGCCAATCCTGAATTAATACACTAAGATGAGGTTCACATGAGACGGAAGGAGGACGGACTAAGATCCTGGTCATATAGGGTCATCAAAACTAAGTTATTTCCGGAAGAGAAACCGGATTACCCATATCTAAAACATATCATAACACACTGTAAATCTGTTTGTTAAAGTATTAAAAATCAGTATTTCCCGCATCAGTTTTCTACTTAGCTTTGTGATGTAATCAGCATTGCTTTGACGACTCTTCCCCGGTTAGTTGAGCGTCTTTTGAGAAAAAATCCGCGTTATCAGCGCGTCCATATAAACATGTATTCGTTACTGATGCCGCATTGCCGGATGAGGACCCGCGGGCTGTGCACGGTGCGAACGCTATTAAAAAACGACAACCATTCAGGTGAAAGATTGCCTGAATTCAACAGGCGTCATATTCGTCTTCTGCCTGAACAATTTGTTGAACGACTGCGGATGCTCAAAGCCCAGTTCATATGCAATCTCGGCAACGCTCAGGCTTGTATGGCTCAGAATATGTTTCGCCTTTTCGATGAGATGATGATGGATCTGCTGTTGGGCACTCAGTCCGGTGAGAGATTTCAGCATATCGGTCAGATATCTCGGAGAAACGTCCAGATGATCTGCCAGTTCCTGGACTGATGGAATGCCGGTTAAAGCAGATTTACGGATATCAAAGCGATCAGATAAATACGCGTCCATTTTGCTGATCAGATCATTGTAAACAGTTTTGCGGGTAATGAATTGCCTGTTGTAATAACGGTTGCTATAATTCAGCAGCAGTTCTATCTGAGACACCAGCACATCCTGACTAAAATGATCGATGTTGTTATCCAGTTCCTTTGCAATAGCGTCAAAGAGGGTAGCAATCACCTTCTTCTCCTTGTCAGACAGGAACAGCGCCTCAGACACAGCATAGGAAAAGAAACCGTATTTGTGGATGTTATTGCCCAGCGTATAATTCCTGATCAGGTCGGGATGGAAGAAAAGAGCATAGCCTTCATAGCTGGTCTCTTCGCCGGAAAGGGTCACAATCTGATTGGGGGCTAAAAAGGCAAGGCCGCCTTCTTCAAAGTCATAGTAATGCTGGCCATATTTCACCTGCCCCTTAAAGCTGGTCTTGAATGATATCTTGTAGAAGTTGAGGGAATATTTCTCCCCTGCATCTGCAAGGGCGATTTTGGTATCATCGTAGTTGATCAATGCCACAAGCGGGTGTAGCGGAGGGGGCTGCTCCAGACGTCGCATTAACTCAGATATGCTGTTGAATATATGTAATTCAGACGGAGCCTTCTTCATGCGTAAACCGTTGTTGAGTATGAAACTATACAGGCGCTGGTATAGCGCCCGTATAAAATTAGGTAATTAATCCTGTGCAGCCGGACGGATAACAATATCACCCACGTCCACATTTGCAGGTTGTCCGATGGCATATGCTACCGCAGCGGCAATGGCGTCGGGAGAAATGCCAAGGGTATCCATCTTATCGAGAATCGCGGCTTTCATCTGTTCATTCTTCAGATTGTTCACAAATTCCGTCTGCACAATTCCAGGAGAAATGCCCGTTACGCGCAGCCAGCCGTCAGACTCCTGCCGCAATGCTTCACTGATGGTGCGTACCGCATTCTTTGTACCGGCATAAACACCCTGTAAGGGCACGATCTTCATGCCGGAAGTGGAAATGATGTTGATGATCTGCCCCGCACCCTGCTCACGGAAAACCGGTATCGCTGCCGCAATACCGTATAAAACACCTTTCAGGTTCACATCGATCATCTCCTCCCAGCCATCAACATCCAGTTCGTCTATGCGCGATAACTGGCACATGCCGGCATTGTTGACCATCACATCCAGTCTGCCATAGTGGTCGCGCGCCAGTTTTACCAAACGGCTCAGGTCATCCCGGCGCTTTACGTCAGTAACTATATAGGCTGCCTCGCCACCGTTTGCTATTATACTTGCAGCCAGTTCTTCTAATTGGTCGGCCCGGCGGGCGCCAAGCACTACCTTAGCTCCTTCCCCAGCCAGCATTAGCGCAATGGCTCTGCCAATACCACTGCTTGCCCCGGTAATGGCGATCACCTTTCCTTTGATTTCGTGTTTCATCATTTGCTAACATTTATGCAGCAAAATTCCATGTAAAGAAAAAGGAAGTTGTAGCCAAAACTGTAAATGTTGTAGCCGGAATGTCTTCATGAAAATATGGGCGATATATCTGAGGATTATTTTTTTAGTGCATGGCTGATCCTTTTTAGCCAGTTTTCCTGCTCATCGGTATCAGGGACTCTCAATCCACGGATCTTACTGATGTAACTACATACATCATCAGGCTTAAATCCATCCTGCACCATCAGGCATCCCGCTATGATGGAGGAGCGACCGATACCCATACGACAATGAACTACCGTGCAGTCTCCCCGGTCTATTCTTTCTTTTACCTGTCTGATGAAGTGCTGTACGTTCTTCTCATTATCGGGGATAGATCTATCTGGTATAGGGAAGTGTAAATATTCTATTCCATGTTTAGCGCATAGTGTAGCTTGTCGTTCCAGCCCCAGCTCGAGGATCTCATCTTTCTCCAGCAGGGATACAATTACCTTTGTTCCCTGTTTTTTAATACTTAGCAATTCCTCTTCCAACCACTCATTTCCTCTTGGTCTTGCCATGATCCCTAACTGGGATAAATTTTCAAACCTGTACAGCCAATATATTCTTACAGCCATTGAGCTAAGATAGAGAAATGCCGGAAATCAACGCTGAAGACTTACCTTTACAACTCCAAACCAACACCTATGCACTCGGAAATCCCCGCCGTTTACACCGACAAACATGGCACTATCCAAACGACTATTATCAACGATTCATTAACACTGAGCATTGAACTGGACGGCTATACCTTCTCCGGAAGCACCTTTGTCTTTTTTAAGCCGGAAACAACGCTTCCTCTGCCTGACCGTTTCACCCTGGGCGAATTAGGCCAGCTGAATGATTATTCATTATCCTGCCGTATTCCTGTATCCGCCTGGAAAGCGGGAACACAGGTACCGGGGTTCCTGCTGTTTACTGTAGACTATCATGAAGCTGCAACCCGGCAAGACCCCAATGCACCTTATTTTGATTTCAGCTTTGCACTTGAAGGCGACATCATCGAAATTGGGAAACTATCGCAATTTGAAGGCGTCTTCGAAAGACTAGAGGAAAAGTTGCCTGACAATATTGTTATAAAAACCTGTTACACCTGTCAGTATTCCGATTATAGTGTATATGGCTCTGATATTTTTGCCACCATGTTATGTTTCAGAAATGTAAAAGATCAGTATTTGAAAGTGCGCAACAAGAGCGAGTATATGGACATAATGGATGATTTTGACAGGTTCGTGCAGGAAACTTATTTGTGTGAAGACTTTACTCCCCGCACCAAAGGAACGGGATACAGGGGATAACAAAATGCGAATCCTCACCGGTCGACCGGCGAGGATTCAGATTAGATATATAATTGATTGTTGAACCTATTAGCCTATCAGCTTATTAGCCTACCAGCTCAGCCTGCAGGGAGATCTCCAGATTCAGGGCCCTGCTTACAGGACAACCTGCCTTCGCACCTGCTGCCACTTCCTGGAATTTCTCGTTGGTAATGCCCGGCACTTTTGCTTTCAGCACCAGATCCGAACGGGTAATTGTACCATTGTCCAGCGTAACTGTTGATGTTGTTTCCAGTGTATCGGCTTTAAACCCTGCTGCTTCCAGATCGAGGGTTAGTTTCATGTTGAAACAACCTGCGTGTGCGGCCGCTATCAGTTCTTCCGGATTGGTACCTACACCTTCTGCAAAACGGCTGTTGAAAGAGTATTGTGTTTTGTTCAGAACAGTGCTCTGTGTAGAGATGTTACCATTACCTTCTTTGATAGTGCCATTCCAGATGGCAGATGCTGTGCGTTTCATAGTATTGAATGTTTTAAGAGTTATTTGGCTTGTTTGTTTATCATTAACTGATGACACAAAATTAAGCCGGCCGGCAAGGGTAGACAATGCACATTTTGCCACTATTCTTGTACATTTTACCCCGCGCCCCTCTCTTGCCTACAATCTTCTCTCTGATTCCTGTATGGGCAGGTCATTAATACTGGCAAATCTGCGCTGCATCAGGCCGTTTTCGTCAAATTCCCAGTTCTCGTTGCCATAAGCCCGGAACCACTGGCCGTCCTTGTCGTGGTACTCATATTCAAAACGTACAGCGATCCTGTTGTCTGTAAAAGCCCAGAGCTCTTTCCTTAATTTATAGTTCAGCTCTTTCTTCCATTTCTCTTCCAGGAATTGCTTCGCCTCGGCCCTGCCGTTCAGGAAGGTAGAACGGTTCCTCCATTCTGTATCTACCGTATAAGCCAGTGATACCCTTTCAGGGTCCTGTGAATTCCATGCATCTTCTGCCAGCTGAACTTTCTCTTTGGCTGTTTCCAGCGTAAACGGCGGTAACGGATATCTCTTTTCCATGTTGTATATATATTAATTGATTAATGAATTGACTATTTTCCTGGCCCTGTTCACCGGCCACTGATCACGGTATAACTGGCTTTCCACAAAAGCGCCTTCATATAACAGATAAATATGGTCTGCCAGTTCTGCATGCTCCAGCAGCTCTCTAAAAGACTGCCTTATATTGCTTTTATGGTCATAAATGACCTGCCTGACCTTTGTATTATCCGCAGGGATCTCTGAAAGAATGTTCAGGAAGGCGCACCCCCTGAAATCTTCCTTTTCATTCAGCAGTGATATCAGGTCGAAAGAAGCGAGGATCTTCATTTTAGCGCTCCTCTTTTGTGCCGTCAATGCCTGCATCTGCTCTTCTATATAATGATGACGCTTTTCCAGAACCCCTACACACAGATCTTCCTTGGATTTAAAATGCTGGTAAAAACTGGCCTTGGCCACATCCGCCTCTTCTATGATCTGGTTAATACCGGTGGAGTTATAACCCTGCTTCAGAAAAAGCGCATACGCGGTTGCTAATATCCGCTCGCGTGGTTGTAATGATTCTTTACTCATGACACAAAGGTAAGGGGATTTATAATACAAACAGACAAGTCTGTCTATTTATTTTTTTTCTGAGATCTTGTTATATGGGAAGATTATCACCGGGGAGTAATTCATACTTCTACAAACCAGCCCCCTTCTTCTCATATTTTTTGAGGGGAAAGAAACATACCTTTGTTTTGGGCATTATTTCGAAAATAATCATGAAAATCAAACGTTTCACCATTGCCACACATGCCTTAGTGTGGATACTATTGCTGGTTATTCCTTACATTTCAACCGATCAGCTGTTCAACGCGTTAGATCCATCATCTGACGAAAAGTATCTTTTACTCTCGCTCGCTTTAAGCGCTGTATTGATAATAATATTTTACTTCAATTACTTTTTCCTCATTCCAAAATATCTGCTTACAAAGAAATACTGGATCTATTTTTCATTTCTACTACTGGCAATAATAACCGTGTTTCTGCTTTCCGGCATGATGTTTTTCTCTTCCGATTTCAACCTTGCAACATCGCCTGAAACGAATCCGGCTGTTGAAAAAATCTTCCCTGTTATAATACTGAACGCGCTGTTATTATGGCTCCTGTCTATTGTATCGTCTATTCTATGGACAGCCTATAACAGATTAAAGCAGACAGAAAGCGAAAAGCTCTCGGCGCAGATCACTTCGCTCAAATCGCAGATCAATCCTCATTTTCTGTTTAATACTTTAAACAATATTTATGCTACTGCCATTGACACCTCGCCCAAAACGGCAGACATGGTTGACAAGCTTTCCGCCATGATGCGCTACACCATGAAAGACACACAGCAGGATTTTGTTTTACTGGAAGATGAAATAAATTACATCAGCAATTTTATTGAGCTCCAAAAATTACGGCTGGACAGAAGTGTAAAACTGGAGTATCATATCCTGGAAGATATTCCTGCGCTGCGCATTGCGCCCATGTTACTCATTCCTTTTGTTGAAAATGCTTTTAAACATGGCGTCAATTCCGAACAGAAAAGCCGTATTAAAATTGAGATAACAATGGACAGAACAGAGTTCCAGCTGAGCGTGGTGAACAATAAAGTGGATATTCAACGAGACATTTCTGAAAGAAGTGGATTAGGGATAGAGAACACAAAACATCGCCTGAATTTGATCTATCCGTCCAGACATTTACTGGTTATTAATGACACTGAGAAGGAATTTTTTGTTTCTTTGTATATCAACTTACAATGATAAATGCCATTGCCATAGACGACGAGCCTTTAGCACTTACGGTGATTAAATCGCTGTGCGACAAGAGCGATGGCATCCATCTGCAAAAGACTTTCACTCAGCCCAGCGAGGCATTAAAACATTTACGCAAATTCCCCACCGACCTGATTTTCTGCGACATACAAATGCCCGCCATGACCGGGATCAATTTAGTGAAGTCATTGCAGAAAAACACCATGGTGATTTTCACCACCGCCTTCAGCGAATACGCGGTTGTCAGTTACGAGTTGAACGCCATTGACTACTTACTCAAACCCATCAACCAGAAACGCTTTACGCAAGCTATTGTCAAAGCACAGGAATACTTTTCATACATCAGTAAAAAAGATCATAGCGCGGAACAAAACATATTCATTCGCGCCGATTTTAGCCTGGTCAAAATCCCTTTGGCAGACATTCTGTATATCGAAGGCCTGGCCGATTATCTCAAAATCCATATCAAAGACCGTAAAACTATCGTAGCCCGCATGTCCATGAAAGACATGATGGAGAAGTTACAGGCTGCTGACTTCATCCGCGTGCATCGCAGTTTCATATTGCCATTCAATAAAATTGAGGCAGTGAGGGGAACGACTATCTTTATTGGCGACAAAGAGTTCCCCATCGGTCGAACTTACGCTGAAGAGTTTTTCAACCGTTATTCTTCTTAGGCCCCTCAAAACAGCACTGCCACCTGTCATGGCTCGTCAATACGGGATTACACAGCCAGGTTATGGTAATAATCCCCATTGTAACGTCCAGGTTTGCCTTGGGCATATAGCTCATACGCTATTATCAGCAATATGTACAAAACTCAGAAAAGCGCTACATTCTTCGCATAAATCTTTCACTTCTTCTCAAAAATTTCAGCAGCGGTATTCTTGATTTCATATTTGCATCGTAATCACAAAAATATTTTTCGGATGCAAACTGGAACAGAAAAACGAATATGCCAACCCACTATCATGCACAAGATATTAGTAGTGTTGCCCTTACTACTTGTATTGGGCACAACACTATTGATGGGGCAGTCAAAATATACCGTAAGCGGAACGGTGAAACAAAACTCCACAGGCGAAACACTCATAGGAGTAACTGTTGTGGTAGTGGAAAAACCCACAATAGGCGTAATTACAAATGAGTACGGGTTTTATTCTATTTCGCTGCCTAAAGGCAACTATACATTACGGTTCTCTTATGTTGGATACAAACAGGAATCAGTTGCTGTACAATTGGATTCAAGCATCAGGGGGAGCATTAATCTGTCTGACGAAACCAGTTTGCAGGAGGTGGTGATAAGCGCTAAAAAAGATAACGACAATCTTACGAAGGCCACAATGGGTACGGAAGTACTGAATATGAAAGAGGCGGCAAAACTGCCCGTGGTATTTGGCGAAAAAGACCTGGTAAAAACTATCCAGTTATTGCCTGGTGTAAAATCTAATGGGGAGGGAAGCAATGGATTTTCTGTCAGAGGCGGCGCTACCGACCAGAACCTGATATTGCTTGACGAGGCGCCCGTATACAATGCCTCTCATCTGCTGGGTTTCTTCAGCTCTTTCAACAGTGATGCTATTAAAGATGCCACCATTATCAAAGGCAACAGTCCGGCACAATATGGCGGCCGCCTTTCATCCGTGCTCGACGTAAAAATGAAGGAAGGTAACAACAAAGATTACCAGGTAAGCGGAGGACTGGGCCTGATCAGTAGCAGATTGCTGCTTGAAGGTCCTATTCAGAAAGATAAATCATCGTTCATGATATCTGGCAGAAGGACTTACGCCGACCTCTTTGCAAGGCTTTCTTCAGACATGAAAGACGTCAAATTATATTTCTATGATCTGAATGCTAAGGCAAACTGGGCCATCAACAGTAAGAATAAATTGTATTTCTCCGGCTACTTTGGGAAAGATGTATTCAGTGTGTCTTCACTGTTTGGAAGCGACTGGGGCAATACTACGGCTACGCTAAGGTGGAACAGCATTCTGAGCAACAAATTATTCTCCAATACATCTTTCATTTATAGCAACTACGATTTCAACGTGGGTTTTAAAACTGACGCCAGTGAGATGAATTTCAATTCCCATATCAAGGACCTGAACATGAAGCAGGATTTCACCTGGTATGCAAACGCTCACAATACAGTACGCATGGGGTTTAATATCATACACCATACCATTACACCCACCAAGGCCGAAGGAACGGATATCGTGAATAACAAAAAGAGCCGTAAAGGCTTGGAGAATGCGGTATATGTGAGCAATTCATGGAAAGCCTCCGACCGCCTTAATATCGACTATGGATTGCGGCTTTCGTTTTATAGTGTGTTGGGAGGCAGCACCTACAATATTTACAAGGGTAATCAGCTCGTCGACTCTGTCAGATTAGCCAATGGAAAATCTGGCAAAAAGTACTACAACCTTGAGCCCAGGATCTCCGCAAGCTACAGTCTGAACAGTACCGCAGCTATCAAAATGGGTTATGCGCGTAATACCCAGCACCTGCACATGATGAGCAACTCAACCGGGGGCAGCCCCACCGACGCATGGATCGGCAACAGTTATAACATCAAGCCGGAAGTAGCCGACCAGTTCAGCATCGGGTTTAGTAAAAACCTCCGTAACAATGCATTTGAGCTGAATACGGAGGCCTATTATAAAACAATGCAGCACCAGATAGATTACAGGGATGGCGCCGATATCAACACTGTACCTGATGTTGAACGGGAATTGCTGTTTGGTAAAGGCCGGGCCTATGGTGTAGAAATTTTATTGAGGAAGAAAAAGGGAAAACTGACAGGATGGATTGGTTATACCCTTTCTAAAACCGAAAGACAAATAAACGGCATTAACAATGGGCAATGGTATAATGCAAAGCAAGACCGTACGCACGACTTGTCAATTGTAGGCATTTACACGCTTTCACCACGATGGACATTCTCCGGTACATTCATTTACAATACCGGCAATGCCGTCACATTCCCTACAGGCAAATATGTTCTGAACAATATGGTTATTTATCAATATGGCGCCCGCAATGCCGACAGGATGCCCGCTACGCACAGACTGGACATCAGCGCCACTTACGAAAGGCCGGCCAGGAAACACTGGCAAAGTTCGTGGAGCTTCGGACTGTATAATGTATATGGCCGCCGCAATCCATTTGCCATCACGTTTAAAGAAAATAAGGATAATCCACAGAAAATAGATGCGGTACAAACCTCGCTCTTTCAATGGGTACCCAGCATCACTTATAATTTCAAATTTTAAGAAAGCATACAAATGAAAAATATTGTCAGCATATTATTTATCGCCTTCCTTCTGACGGCTTGCGAAAAAACGGTTGATTTAAAATACAAAGACAACCAGTCCAGGATCATCATTGAAGGAAACATCACTAACGGGCCCGGGCCATATTTTGTGAAGATCACAAAGTCCGTCAGGTTGACTGAAACCGGCACTTATCCCACCGTCGATGACGCCGTAGTAACTATCAGCGACGATGCCGGAAATACTGAAAGCCTCGCCGCAATGGGCAAAGGGATGTATAGCACCAGCACGTTGACCGGCGTAGAAGGCCGCACATACACCCTCACTGTACAGGCTGAGGATGAAACCTACACAGCACAAAGCACGATGCCACAGCGGGTGCCTTTTGATTCCATTAAAGTGGAGACCGATATTATTACCGGTGAAACGGAATACAGTTTAATACCGGCTTACAAAGACCCATTATCAAAAGGCGACAATTACCGGTTTGTAATGTGGCTAAACAATAAGCTGCTCAATCAGCACCTGGTTCAAAATGATGAAGTAAGAAACGGCGTTGTTAACACAGTGAGGCTGGAAATAAACGATGATGATATTGAGTTTAAAAAGGGAGATTCGATCACTTTACAAATGCAATGCATTGATAAAAATGTGGCATTGTATTACAGAACATTAGCTTTAATATCTGATAGTGGTCCGGGCGGGGGTACAACGCCGAACAATCCACCGAATAATATTTCCAACGGGGCATTAGGTATATTCTCTGCTTATACAATGGAAGAAAAAACTACAGTTTTGCCATAGAAAATACAAGTTTTCCCGTCAGGTGTCTCAAAAGTAATTGAGGCACCTTTTTTATTTTGGGTAGTTTTTAGCATAAAAGTCTCTTTTATAGTTTTTTTGAACGCTGACTTCCTCCCTGGAGCTTATATGCTGGATGGACTCCACCTTCTGAAGTATACTTCGATGTAGGGTTTGTTAATTTCTCGCATTTCTCAAGGAGCTTCAAAATGGTCTTTGGCGTCAGCCCGTCAGCAGTGTAGCGTATATGTAAAAACGCCCCGGACTCTTCATCCCCTATTTTTCCACATTCGGCTATTTATTCCCCCCGTACAACAATTTCTGCTTGCTATTAGTACCTGCTACGGGCATCTTTGTCAGTAAGAAAAATCTGCCCGACAATGTCTATATCCACCTTCATGAGAAAAAAGCTTGTAAACATCGCCCTGATCATCGCCGGTGGCCTGATCTTAATACAATTTATCAGGCCCGGTATTAAAAATCCTCCCGTTACAAAAGACATCCAGGTACCTGCTGACGTTGCGCACATCCTGCGGGTTTCCTGTTACGATTGCCATTCAAACGAGACCAGACTGAAATGGTTTGATGAGATAGCACCTGCTTCCTGGCTGGTAGCCGGCCATATCAAAGATGGCAGGAAGGCGCTGAACTTCTCGCATTGGGACAGCCTCTCCGCCGGAGATCAGAAGGCCAATCTCTTCCTGTCTGTGAACCAGGCAATGTTTGGAGTAATGCCACTCCCCTCTTACACCACCTTCCATGGAGAAGCCAGGTTAACAGAAAAGGCCCTCAATACCCTCAAAACATATGTCAGAGGGCTGGCACCTTTTAAAGTATCTGACATCTCCCGTATTGGCGTGGCACAGCAACAATTCAGCAAGTGGGCTGCCGGAGCGCTTCCTGCTGTAGAAGACATACACCCCGCTCCCAATGGCATCGCCTATATACACGACTACAGGGACTGGCAGATCGTGAATATCTCAGACAGGTTCGATAATGGTACCATGAGGGTCATCCTGGGCAATGATGTGGCGATGGAAGCGATCAATAAACACAAGACCAATCCATGGCCCAACGGCACCATCTTCGCAAAAGTGGCCTGGGAACAATTGACTGACAGTAACCTCGTTGCCAATACCGGCGAACTGAAACAGGTTGAGTTCATGATAAAAGATGATAAAAAATATGCCGGTACTGCAGGCTGGGGCTGGGCAAGATGGAAAGGCAATGACCTGAAACCTTATGGCAAAACACTCACCTTTACACAGGAATGTGTGAACTGTCACCAGCCGATGAAAGGTAATGACTTTGTGTTCACGCCGCCCCTCGCAGATGCCGACAGACCTGATAAAGTGGTCAATGGAGCACAGCAGCAGCTGATTGCCTCCGTGATCGACAACAAACGTCAGACACATACCGTACTGTTTGGGAACAGCATTGCGGTACAACATGCCAGAAGCGGCGCTATAGGCGCTTACCCTGAGGGGGCAATACTCACACTGGCCACCTGGTCACAGCAGGAAGATGCGCACTGGTTTGGTGCAAAGATCCCTGAACATCTGCAGACAGTAGAAACGGTGAAAGTGAGTACAACAACATCTTACGAGGGTTATCAGGCCCCTTCATGGAAGCAATTACCAACAGCAGACCAATCAGACAGGATCAATTATATAACGCACCTGAGAGCATCGGTGATCTTTAACTAAACGCTGCAAGTTGTACTATGAAGAACATACGCACATTCCAGGGATCGAGCACGGCTTACGATGAATATGTCATGGAGGTAGCTAATGGCATTGACTACATTCTGAAGCCATTCATCAAGGTAACGCCAGTGGCTGCAGTCAGCAAAGCAGCCACTTTAAAACAGACGCGTGGAACGGCGGAAACACATCACTTATATCCGCAGTATGTACCGAAAGGGAAAAAAAGTTTCCTCGTTTTCAAGGATAACAAATATACCGTGATCGGGGTGGAGCAGATCGCTTTCTTTTATGTCAGGGGCGAGCAACCGGTGATAGTGACCTTTGAGGGAACGGAATACATCGCCAGCCAATCGCTGGACACTACCAGCAGCCAGCTGTCGCCGGCACAATTCTATCGTATCAACCGTCAATACCTCATCAATTTCGATGCAGTACATGAGGTAGAGCGTTACTTTGCACGTAAGCTCCTGGTGCATCTCAAAACGGCTACACCTGAGCAGATCATCATCGGGAAAAATAAAGCGCCTGAGTTTCTCCAATGGCTGGATAACCGTTGATCTGGTTAGTTAAGCTGGCGAACACTTCCATTTTGCAGGAATAAATTGTGCTCCTTTAGCATGTTTTTCCTAGATTTATACAGACCACCAAAAAAGCAGTTTTATGAGTCATCTGAAAATTGGATGGGCCGGTCTGGGCAATATGGGAACGCCAATGGTCACGAACCTCGTCAAAGCCGGTTTTAAGGTTAAAGTGTACAATCGCACAGCAGCGAAGGCAAAGGCACTACAGGAAAAGCTGGGTGTAGACGTAGCCAGGAGCCCAAAGCACCTGGTAGAAGATGTGGACATGGTGATCACCATGCTGACGGACGATGCTGCGCTCAAAGAAGTATATGAGGGCCCGGAAGGCATCCTCTCCGTGACGCTGCCTCCCAATATGCTGGCCATTGATATGAGCACGGTTTCACCGGATACCACCCGGCAACTGGCGGCCTTATGTGAGGCGGAAGGCATCTGGTATATGGACGCACCGGTATCGGGCAGTGTTAAACCTGCAGAAGAAGGGCAGCTGGTCATTATGGCCGGAGGCCGTCCTGAGGATTTTGAACGGGCCAGACCCATCTTCAACGTCCTGGGCAAAGCCTCTTATCTGCTGGGTGATAATGGAGCAGGAAATTATGCGAAACTGGCCATTAATACCTTCCTCGGTATTACCCTGCAGGGACTGTCGGAAGCTGTTATATTCGCCAAAAACAACGGCGTCTCTCCAGAGCAGCTCCTGCCGCTGATCAACGACGGGCCTTTAGCCAGTGTGGTCACGCGGAGCAAGTCACAGAATATCATCAACCATGATTTCACGCCTTCGTTTCCCTTAGGTCTCCTGGCGAAAGACATACGGCTGGCCAAAGCACAGGGCATGGATACCCCTGCTGTCAATACCCTTTCTACTACATTACAGGATGCATTAGCGAAAGGATTGGGCGCTTCAGATATGATGGCCATCTATCAATTTCTCGAGCAGGAATATACGATATAAAGCGTAAGGCCGGTCTTTCGACCGGCCTACTCACAACGTGTGTGTCTTCTAAGGATAATCAGGATAATAACACTTCATCACTCTTAACGTAAACCTTCAGGTTCTTCAATAATTGTATATAGCAGGCTGTTTCATTCTTCTGATATAAAATATGTTTGTTTCTTCAATCCGGTTCGCGAAGTTATACTCATCTCTTCACTGTTTATGCCACCTAATCCGGTAGCTGCATACCCCCGATTAAGGGGATACTCCGGCTCAGGGAGTAAATTTCGCTACCTGATGATGCACTGGCTTCAGCGTTTTCAGGTATGTATAGATAGATCTCAGGTCACTGGTGTCCATACCTGAGTAATACGCCCAGGGCATCATGGTATTAAAGCCGCCTTTGGCAACAGGCTGATTACGCGTTGCACTATCTGTAAACGCTTTAAACCGCGCTACAAACTGCTCTGCCGTCCAGCTACCTAAACCTGTTTCCTTATCAGGCGTAAGATTGGCAGCACGCGACATTCCGCCGCCAGGCAATGGAAAAGCAGTTCCTCCTGCAAAGGCATCTCCTGAATCTTTTCCCTGCACTTTATAGGTATGACAGTCGGCACAACCGGCGGTCATTACCAGGTAACGGCCATATCCTACAGTGTCGGCGCGGTCAACATGGGCAACAGGCTGAGGGTCAGCAGGTGTCAGGTTCATTAGCAGGCTGACAGGAAAATCGGCTGAAGATGCCGGTACATCATTAGGCACAGCAGGCAAAGTACGGAGATAGGCTATGATAGCATATACATCTTCCGTCTGCATCTTTCCATAGCTGGTATAAGGCATCACCGGAAAGAGTGTTTTCCCGTGCCTGTCCACGCCACTGGTAATAGCCCGGTATATCTCACCATCTGACCATTTACTTAAACCATAAGGCGTAATATTCTTTGAGTAGAACACGCCGGGAAAACCGAAGCTCTGATCAAATCGTACGCCTCCGGCGCCCCTGGAGTCAGGCAAGACAGGTCCGGCCAGTTTTGAGAAATCACGTTGTGAATGACAGTCCGTACAACCAGCTACATGGTTCACCAGATAGCTTCCCCGCGCTATACGGGCTGGCGTACGTTCTATGGTAATGTCAGGCGCCGCGCCTACATTAGGGAGCGCAAACCGGAGATAAGAATAACCACTGATGGCAACTAATACCACTAACAATACAACTGTGGCTAAAATACGCAGGATCGTTTTCTTGTTCATAAAAAGTGTAATGGATGTTTTTTCCCCGAACTATTTTTATCAGACTTTCTCAGATCAGGGCCACAAAGTTATTGCTGCGTGTGTGTTGTTGTTGCCACCTAAAGTGGTCGAAAAGCATCCCCATATAAGGGGATAGCGTATATCTCAGCAATTGTAAGATTATTGTACTTAACACTGTTGCTTATTGATTCTCAAACAGTAAAATCATACCACGGTAATGCCTGTTTGCTGGCGCTTTGAATAATAACATTAAATGATAGTAAAAAGCAATATCATTGCACTCTGTAATCCAAGTACAACCATATTCTGAAGCCAACTTAAATATCCTGGAATGACCAAATTGAAACTTGCGCTCTTAATGAGCTTGTCCCTGTTCATCGCCTGCAGTAAAGACAAAGACACAACTACAACACCGGCACCCGGTGGTGGTGGAACTGAAAACGGCGGTGGTTATGAAGCGCCTAAAACCGGTAAAAAAGGCACAGACTTCAGCACCAATACTACTAACGGCACGTGGTATACGAACGTGGTAAATCTGAAAAGCCATTGGTTCTATACATGGGGTACTACTTCGCCTGCTAAAACAGTACCGCAGAATTGTGAATTCGTACCTATGTTCTGGGGAAAAGGTAATGTGACCGATGCGCTGATCGATTCTGTTAAAAGAATGAAAGCTGCCGGCACTGCGAAATATGTGCTGGGCTTCAATGAACCTGATGCCGGCGATCAATCCAACATGACGGTACAGCAGGCACTGGACCTCTGGCCTAAACTGGAAAGCATTGGCCTGCCGCTGGGCAGCCCAGCTACTGTATGGCCTGAGCAAGCCTGGATCTATGAGTTCCTCGATAAGGCGATCGAGCAGAAACGCCGCGTAGACTTCATCTGTGTACACATGTATGTTGGTCTTGACGATACGCATTTCGTGAGCGTGCTGCAGAAACTCTACGATAAATACCACCTGCCTATCTGGATCACCGAATTTGCTACAGTGGATCACAACGCTACTACCATAGATGGTAACATGTACAGGCCGGATCAGGTACTGGCATTTATGCAACGCCTGCTGCCTAAACTGGAAGCATTACCATTTGTACACCGTTATTCCTGGTTCTCCGGTTCTCCTACCAGCACCAGGTTATGGCCTTCCGCGCTGGTGGCTGCCGATGGTAAACTGACCACGCTGGGACAATGGTATGCAGACTATAAACCCAATACAGCAGTGAAATAGTTAAACTGTCTTATACAGAAAGACCCGCGTACATACTATGTATAACGCGGGTCTTTTTTATGAACCAAACTGTAATATTCTTCCTAGTAAAAATCCGGCAATGGGTTCAAAGCAAGATTATCACGCTGATGCCAGTACGGGTAAATGGTTGGCGTCTCACTTGCAGCATCCAGTTTCTTCACCTGTTCCACTGTCAGGTTCCATCCTACTGCGGCCAGGTTCTGTTTTAATTGCTCTTCATTCCTGGCGCCGATTATAATGCTGGATACAGTTGGTCTCTGCAATAACCAGTTAATCGCTACCTGCGCCACTGTTTTCCCTGTTTCTGCAGCCACTTCATCCATGGCGTCCACTACCTTATACAACAGCTCATCAGGCACTGCAAATGAAGGAACAGGACTACCACCCTGTACTACGCGACTATCGGCAGGGAAAGGCTGGTTACGGCGGTATTTTCCGCCCAGCATACCTGCAGCCAGCGGACTCCATACCAGGGCGCCTACTTTCTGATCTATGCCCAATGGCATTAATTCCCATTCGTATTCCCTGTTTACCAGCGAGTAATACACCTGGTGAGCTACATACTTATTCCAGCCATATCTGTCGGCAACAGCAAGTGATTTCATGAGGTGCCATCCGGAGAAATTAGAAGCGGCAATGTACCGCACCTTACCACTCTGTATCAGATCGTCCAGGCTACGCATCACCTCTTCTACAGGTGTATTGCTGTCAAATCCGTGCATGTGGTAGATGTCGATGTAGTCGGTATTCAACCGTTTCAGACTGGCTTCCACGTTTTTAATCAGCTGAAAGCGGGATGATCCCTGGTAGTTAGCTATCCGGGGCTTGTTGCTCATCGGGAAAGTGGATTTTGTGGAGATAAGCACCTGATCGCGCTTTCCACTGATAGCTTTTCCCAATATCTCTTCCGAAAGTCCGTCAGAATAGATATCTGCGGTATCAAATAAATTAACGCCGGCATCGAGGCAAAGATTTACCAGCCTTGTTGCCTCTTCTGCCTGTGTACTTCCCCACGCCTTGAAAAACTCGTTACTTCCACCAAAAGTGGCGGTGCCAAATGTTAATACAGGCACCTGCAATCCTGATCCGCCTAAAAATCTGTATTCCATCTTGTTTTACGTTAACTATTAAACAATTTAGATAGCCGTACAAAGATCACGATTTCTCCATATCCTGACCTGTATAAATTATATGTATATCTGTACATATAGGAGATGATGCAGCGCCTGTCCATCCTATCTTCTAAAATAGTAGTGACTGCCACAAGTACAGTTGCAGGTACTTTTGCATATTTTTTGTGTTACCAGGTACATACTAACAGCATAACATATGGCAACGTTTTCAGAGCTTATAAATAGTGACAAACCGGTATTGGTGGATTTCTTTGCTACCTGGTGCGGCCCCTGTAAAATGCAGGCGCCCATACTGGACCAGTTGAAACAGCGTGTAGGAGATGCAGCCACCATTATCAAAGTGGATGTGGATAAAAATCCGGCGGCAGCCAATGCGTATCAGGTACAGGGTGTACCTACACTCATCCTCTTTAAGCAGGGGAAAATAGTATGGCGCCAATCTGGCGTAGTGCCGGTAACCAACCTGGAACAGATTGTCAGGCAGAACGCCTGACAACCGGCCCCCGGTTTTACTTATTTACTTTCCAAAAGGCAGTACTTCCGGGCTTCCTTTCATCGGTAGCCTTTACTAACAGGGTATCTCCCGGTTGTATGCCTGCAAATATCTCGGTTCCCTTATCGGTGGTGATCCCTTGCCTGATGTCCACCCATTCGGCTTTATCTTCTTTTATACGGATTACAAACTTCTTTTCCTGCGTAGTAGCTATTGCAGTGGCAGGCACAATCACGGATGGCATGTCGCGCTGTAAAGCTATTTTCACATATGCGAAAGCGCCGGCTTTGAGTTTCCCTTCGCTATTCGGTACTTCAAACTCCCATAGTTCTGTACGGGTGGCGGGGTCAATGGCGCCCGATTTACGGGTAAGCTTTGCTGCAAACCGTTCCAGCGGATAAGCATCTACCCTGAAATCTATATTAGCAGCGGCCCGGGCTGCTCCGGTATACATTTCAGGCACAGCAGCACGCAGGCGTAACAGGTGGAGGTCCTGTATGGTAAGCAATGGCGTGTTTGTGCCGGTAAAAGCACCTTCATTTACTTTCCTTGCTGTAATAATACCATTGAAAGGGGCGGTGATATACAGGTAACCCGATACATTCCGGTATGCCTGTGATTGCTTCTCAGCGGCCACATAGGCGCTACTGTCGGCCATCATCTGGTTCCTGCTGCGCTCAAGATCAACAGGCGCTACTATGCCCGGCGTCCTGGCCTGGGAGGCACGGTATAACCGCTGGTATTGATCTTTGCTGGAAGTCCACTTCGCTTTCGCCGACAATACACTGGCTTCGGATTCTGCAAAACGGCTATTTACCTCCGGCGCTTTTATGACTGCCAGTACCTGACCTTTCCTGACCTTATCGCCAAGATCTACTTTCATTTCCTGTACAAAGCCTTCCACTTTCGCATACAGATCTGCATATTCATAGGGCAGCAATTCGGCCGGCAGCTCTACCGTTTTATGCAGCGTATCCTGCTGTACGATGAATGCCGCTACGGTATCTTTTGCCGTACCGGCCTCCGTGGTATCTGTTTGTGTTGGACCACCACAGGCAGTCAGCAGGTAAACAGTACCAATAGCAATGGCTGATGGCAGCCCGGTAGCTTTACTTTTTATCTTCTTTGTCATAATAAATACTGTCTTTATCGTCCGGATCGAGAGATACAAATCGGTAAGGTCGTTTTCCTGTATATGACCGGTAAATATGAGGCAGGAAAAATAATACACCTACTGCTGAAAACAATAAACCTCCTATTACTGCAATACCCAGCGGCGCCGTCTGATCGCCACCTTCAGACAATCCCAGCGCCATCGGTATCATGCCCGCTATCATCGCTGCACTGGTCATCAGGATGGGACGCAGCCTGTTTTCTGCGGCCAGCATATAGGAATCACTTTCGCCTGCGCGCCTGTAATATTCAGCATTGGTAATGAACAACACACTATTGGCAATGGCCACTCCCGCCGCCATAATGATACCCATATAGGATTGTATATTCAGGGTATTGCCTGTTATGAACAGGAAGAGCAATGCCCCGGCAATTACTGCAGGAATAACCGATAATGCAGCCAGCGCCACACGGAAGGACTGGAAGTAAACCGCCATCAGCATGAAAATAACAACCAGTGCTACCAGTAAGCCAAACTGCAGGCTTGTCAGCGTTTGCTGCAGCAGTTCCGGCTGACCGCGCAACAGGATGCGTGCGCCGTTCTGCAATTTTCCCATATCTGCAATGGCCTTATTCACACGTTTGAACACAGCCCCCTGGTCCTGCGATTGTATATTGGCGGTGATCGTTATATAACGCTGCTGGTTCAACCGGTCATATTCCCCTGCTACGCTGGCATATTTCCAGGAGGCAACTTCACTGAGATAATGGGTCTTGCCATCACCTCCCGCAACAGGGATCGCTTCCAGTTGTGATGTATTGTTCATACGGAATTCGGGGTACTGCACCTGTACCTGGTAGGCCGTTCCGGTAGTTTTATCCAGCCAGTAACTGGGATTGGTAAAACGGCTGGAAGAAGTGGCTGTTACCAGCGATCTTGAGATCTGCTCGGTGCTAAGCCCTAACTGGCCAGCCTTCACCCTGTCTATGTCCAACCTGATAGCAGGATATTCCAGCGGTGTGGTGATCTGCAGGTCGCGCAATTCCGGTATGGCTGCTAATTTCTTCATGAGTTTTACCGCTGTTGCCTTTCCTTCCACCAGGTTCCTGTTTGCTACGGCAATCTCCACCGGATTAGTATTGCCGAGGTTTAAGACCTGCTCTACTATGTCGCCCGGTTCAAAGGAGATAGTAGCAGCCGGCATTTCTTTCTTTACAGCAGCACGCAACGATTCCATGAAAACCGGCATGGCGATGGCGCCCTTCCTGAGTTTTATACGCACGACTGATTCCTGCGGTCCTCCTGTCCACAGATGGATATAGTTCACCGGGTAGCTGGATGGCTGTGTACCTACAAAAGCCGATGTAAGCTCAACATTGCCTTTACCAGCGATGCTGTCTGTCAGTGCCAGCAACTTCCGGGTGGCATCCTCCGTGCGTTCAAAACGGGTGCCCACGGGCAGGCGCATACGCACCTGCGTCTGACCGCTGTCGGTACGGGGAAACAAAGCAGTGCCTGTGCCTTTGAACAACAATATCACCAGCAGCACAGAGGCGGCGATGAACAATATAGTTACCCAGCTTTTATCGAATACCGGCTTTCTGCCTTTATCCACATACCAGTTCTTAAAGCGGTCAAAGCGACCGGAGGTGGTGGTTGTTTTTAAATGTGTGTTGAGGAGCCAGTTTGAAGCTACCGGTACGAAGGTCTGCGACAAAAAGAAAGAAGCGATCATAGCAAAAGCCACTGCCAGTGATAAAGGGAGGAACATGGCTCCCGGTACACCGTTCATAAATATGGCAGGCACAAACACGGCCAGTATGCTGAGCAGGATAAGTAACTTCGGACCGGCAATTTCTTTGGCGCCATCAGCAATGGCTCTTGCCTTGCTTTTACCGGCTTCCATATGGCGGTGGATGTTCTCTACTGTAACCGTGGCTTCATCGACCAATATTCCCACAGACAATGCAAGGCCTCCCAACGTCATGATATTGATCGTCTGCCCTGTAAGGTAAAGCAAGGTGGCGGAAGTAAGCAATGCAAGCGGAATGGTCATCACTACGATCAATGCACTGCGCCTGTCGCCCAGGAACAATAATACCATCAGGCCGGTCAGCAGTGCTCCTACCCCACCTTCGAACAACAGGCTTTTCAGTGAGTTGATCACGTATCCTGACTGGTCAAAAGCGTAGGTTACTTTAATATCTGAAGGGATGGCGGCCTGCATATCGGGCAAGGCGGCCTTCACCCGCTGTACTACATCCCAGGTGGACGCATCCGCCCGTTTGGTGACAGGAATATATACCGCCCGTTTGCCGTTCACCAGCGCGTAGCTGGTGGTCACGTCAGATCCCATACTTACCGAGGCAATATCTCTTACATATACTGCCGGACCTGCACCTAATTGTAAAGGTGTGTTCTGCAGGTCCTGCAGGGTTTCTATTACGCTGTTCTGCGGTGTGATGTAGGTAGTATCTCCAATGCGGACATTTCCCGCCGGAGAGATGCTATTGGATCTCGCCAAAGCCTGTACGATCTGGTCGGGCGCCAGGCCATAACCTCTCACTTTGTCAGGATCTACCGTGATCAGCACCGTCTTTTGATTTCCTCCGAAGGGAGGCGGTGCAGATACACCCGGCAAAGTGGAGAACATAGGACGTACTTTGAACAATGCCAGGTCGGATATTTCTCCCAGGGAACGGTTTTCTGAACTGAATACCAGCTGTCCTACCGGCACGCTTCCCGCATCAAAGCGGGTCACGAATGGCGGTACTGTTCCAGGTGGCATGAATGCCCTGGATCGGTTTACATAACCTACCACTTCCGCCATGGCCTGGCTCATATCGGTTCCTTCATTGAACTCCAGTTTGATGATAGCAGCGCCCTGGATGCTTTTTGAAGTGACATATTTCACACCAGTGATGTAGAGGAAATGGTATTCATAATAAGAGGTAACAAAACCTTCCATCTGTTCAGGAGAAAGACCACCGTAGGGCTGTGCCACATATACCACCGGCAATCCCAGGCGGGGAAAGATGTCTATTTTGGTATTCCTGACAGACAGCACTGAAAAGAAGACAATACCGATAACCGCCACGAGGATAGTAACAGGATGTCGTAATGCCGAAATAATAAGCTTCATATATCTTTATTTTATGCTGCCGGTAAATTCATCCAGGTTGCCATTGGCGATGGAGAGATCCAGCAATGCACGCCATACCTGCAGTAATGCGCCTGCTTCGTTTGTTTCTGCCTTTAAGAGGTCATATTGCCCCTGTATCAATCTCGTAAAATCTATCAGCCCGCTCTGATAACTAAGCGTAAGGCCATCATAGGCATACCGCGCAGCTTGTGACTGCACAGCGCTCTGGCGGGCAATCAACAGGTTCTGACGGTAGTTGAACTGAGCGGTTTCCTGTTGTTTCTGCAGGTTTAGGGTGACCTGCCCCATCTCTGCTGTCGCGGCTTTTACACTCGCCTGGCGCTGTTTCTTTTGCAGGTTCACCTGGGTAAACTGCAGGATAGGAAAACTGACCTGAATGCCGGCGCCATAGTTCTTACGGGTGAGGCTCCAGCCGTTTGCCTTATCCACCGTGCCATCTGCCGCAACACCGGAGCCCCGGGCATAGGCATTGGCCCATATGTCGAGTTTCGGACGCCATAAGCGTTGTACTTCTTTTAAGGACGCCTCACTCACTGCTTTCTTTGCCTCGTAGTAACGGAACAAAGGATGATCGGTCATATTCACAGTATCCGTCTTTGCGACTGGCAATTGCGTTGCCAGCAGGGTATCGGATAACCTGATATTGTCGGGAGTACCAGGGATGGCAGCAATACGGGACAGTTCTGTCAACTCCGCATAATACTGACGCTGTGTGTTCAGCAGTTCTGTTTCTGCCTGTGCGAGCGCCGCCTGAAACTGGGTGGTATCAATACCGGGACGTAGTCCTTCTGCGGCGTATACCAATGATTGCTCTAATCCGGCGCGGGTACGGGTTATATTCGCCTTATAACTTTCCATCAGTTGTTGCAGGTATACGGCATTCAAATAAGTGGCAATAGCCATATACTGCTGACGGAACAGGACATCATTATAAAAGCTGCTGGCCAGTTTATATTCAGCTGCCGCCTTTTCTACCGCCGCCTGCCGCTGGCCGAAGGTCAGCGGGTTCCATTTCACCATCGCTCCCAGGGCTGTTCCAGGAACGGGACCATAGACATTGCCGGAAGACGGAGGCCCGCTGATGGGCAATATCAATCCGGGATAACTCATACCGGTGATATTATTGTAGGTGGCATAACCTGCCTGATAGCCGGCAGTCACTTCGGGCATTATTGTGTTCTTAGCGATCTTCACATTAAAACCGGCTGCATTAGCCTGTTCCTTATAGCCGGCAAGTTGTGGCTGCTGCGACTGAACAAGGGATAAAACATCCCGCACTGAAAGAACCTGCTGCCCGATGGCATGCTGCAACGTAGTGATGGCCCACATACTAACGGTTAACGTTAAGAACCGGTAATAAGAACAAAAGAAACTTTTCATCATGAATCGTAATACGATTTACGCCGGTGGGCATTAATTAACAAGGCATAAAATTAGAGAACGGGCTTACCGATGTATGGTATTTTCTGACGATAGTTTGGTATCTACTTCATGGAGCGGAAGGCCTGTGGAGTAGATCCTGATAAACGTTTGAAATACTTCACAAAGTGAGACGGATCATTGAAATTTAACAGAAAAGAAATTTCTGATACGGTCTTATCTGTGTACAACAGCAAGCGTCTGGCCTCTTTTATAATAAATCCGGCCAGTACCTCTGTAGCCCCCGTACCGGTGGCATTACGGCAGGCAATGTTCAGATGCTGCGCGGTGGTATTCAGCAGCTCTGCGTAGTAATTTACGGTATTTCTGACAGGAATACCAGTGCTTAATAATTCCAGGAATGACTGGTAAAGGTCTGCCCTTCTCGATGGCCTGACCAGTTGCAGTCCGGCCATCTCCTGTATTTTGATCAGCAGGACCTTCAGCAGACCCTCCATAATGGGAAAGGTATGCTCGGTTTCTGCCTGTCCTTCTTTCACTAACAATTCAAACAACTGGCCGATGGTGGCGGAGTCTTCTACCCTTAAACAAGGGATATCCCCTACTTTTGCCAGTAACATTTCCAGCTGAGGGTCAAGGCTTTTCCCTACAAATTCTTTCTTCAGAATAACCACATATCCACCGGGAACCTCCCGCAGGTCCCAGTTGTGTACCTGATCTTCCTTAATAAAGAACAATATGGGCGGGCTTACTTCGTAACACACATCGTCGATCCAATGAGCACCGCTACCCTGGGTAAGGTAAATGATCTCGAAATATTGCTTGTGCTTATGCGGCTCTGTTTTCCGGATATCATTCCTGAAAACAGCTGCTTTTATGTGCTTCTCCTGACTGATCTTATTTTTTACCGGAATCTGCTGTTTCACCCTGAGGCCTTTTTATAAAGATTTGTATCCAGGACCATAGTTACAAAATAAATCTAAAGCAATTCTGCCAACCTGTGCTTACTTCATTCTCCTCCTGCAACCACTTATACCCTCAAAAGCTCATTTCATGCCATTTCTCCCCTCCGGACGGCGTGCAGCGGCTACCTTCACAATATAATCACCGTTTAAAAAGAGAGGCTATGGTAAAGTCTATACAGACGGCAGCATTGAAATACGCTTATTTCATTCAAGCCGCTTACCAGGTCAGTGAGCAGAGCCCTTTACAGGAAGAGTATCCGGTTTTTCCGGCGGGCTATACACTGGTGTACAACATTCATATGAAGGATCCTGGTAAAGGAAAGGGTGGATTGACGTATTGCGGATTTCTGGCAAAAAGCAATTTCTCTCCGGAGTCGCCTGTGACCTATGTATTGGCATTGAAAGGCACGGACAACTACCTGGACTGGGTGGATAAGCTGGACATCCTGCCCTCACCCGGGCCGTTTGGTAATAACAGCGGCAATGTCGTATCAGGGTTCCTGGATATATACAATCATATGACCTTTTCCGATCCGGGGCAGCTGAAGCCCAAAGGATTGCTGAAATATATCAGATACAGTATTCGCTATACAGATATGCAGTCGGATGATGATGTACAACCTATGGTATGTACAGGTCATGGTCTTGGTGGAGCAATGGCAACATTATTTGCGGCGGGGGATGCTTATACCCTGCACCCCTGCCGCTCCTATACCTATGGTTCTCCCTGTGTGGGCGATCCGGCCTTTGTTTCCTTTTATAACGCCCTTATCACGACCAGTGAGCGTTATTACAATCTGCCGGATCTTGTGCCCACCATCCTGGATGCCTTTGGTTATGACCATGTGCATAGCGGAATTCCGCTCGATTCACTGGGCGACCCTGCGCTCAGCTGGTTACCCGATTGCACACATTCGCTCAGCACCTATATGTACCTGTTGGGAGCAGATCCTTCGGTGATGGATAATAATTGCCTCATCTCTGATATAGACGATGATGTCATGATAAAGAAATTGAGTTTTCGAAGACGATATTAGTACACTATGGTTATGTTAATCAGGAAGGAAAGCCGCTTCGTTTATACGAGGGGGCCTATCTTTTTTATATAGGTCTTTATAAAAAGACAAACCGCATCTCCTTTGTAAAGAAGATGCGGTCAAGCCCCTGTTCTATGCAAGTTATATGTTGAGTGAGAATATGAAAGTATCAGACAGTCCCGGGATAAAACGCGTTGCATTTCAGTTCTCCAGGAACTACGTGTTTGTTATAACATCATTAACAAAACATAATAGACTCCACTAGATTCTGTGTTTGTAGCCCGGCTGCAACCCCGGGGCCGAAATATTAAATCGCCGGAGCAGCCGGAAAATCCACCGGTACATGGGTGATACCGTGCAGGTAGTTAGTGATCATTTTGTCGCCGATCAGTACTACTGTATCCACCAGGTTTTCGTTGGTATAACCAACAGCGAAGAACTGCTCTACTGCTGCTGCATCAGCTTTGCTCCTGTTTTCAACCGCGCTTTTTACGAGACGGGCAAGTGCGTCCAGTTTAGGATCGAATGAAGCGCCACCTTTACGGATCTCGATGATCTGCTCGTCTGTAAAACCATTCAGCTTAGCGATATATGTATGTGCAGCAAGACAGTAGTCACATTCGTTCACCTGACTTACCACCAGATTCACCACTTCTTTTTCTTTTGCTTTCAGAGAACTTTTACCACTTTGTAATGTCAGGTAAGTACCCAATGCATTTTCAGAATGCGCCATTGTAGCGTAGAGATTAGGCACTTTACCGATTCCCTTTTTCAGATTGTCGAACAACACCTGGTTAGCGGAACTTACTTCTTCTCTTGTTGGTACATTAAAAGTTTTCATTTTTATAAGGTTTGATCTGTTTTATTCGTCGTTATTGACGATGTAAAATTGCGACAAACCAAGCCCCGGAAAAATGGATATACTTCCCAAAGATTTGTATTTTTTTCCCTAAAGTGGTCAGGCGTTATAGCTGTAGGTAATGGAACCGTATTTCCCGTCAAAAAAATCCCTGTAGGCGTCAGCTATTTCTTCCCTGTTGTTCATGACAAAAGGCCCTTGTGTAACGAAAGGCTCATTTTGAGAGGCGCCTCCGAACAACAGGATATCTGTCGCCCGGGCGGCTTCATTATGAAAAGCAATCTCATCTCCCCCGAAATCAAATACAGAAAGACGGGAAGCCCCCTGTTTCTGTCCATTTACTATGGCTTCACCGGAAGGCACAAATACGGCGTATTCATAGCGCTTCTCTACAGGCATGGTATATTTTGCGCCGGGGTGCAGGCGCAGGTGACAGATAAAGTGATTATTATATACAGGAACAGGAGAGGTATCGTTTCCGATCTGCCCGATCAGGATTTTGGCTGTTCCGGCAGCATCCGGCAGCATAATTTCGGGAAAGTGTGACTGATCGAGGAACATATATACAGGTGTATCTCCTTTAACGGTGGCAGGCAGGTTGATCCACCACTGGACGGCATGTAAGGAATGCCCCTGGGGGGTATTAGGCGGTATTTCTTCATGCAGGATGCCTTTGCCTGACATCAGCCAGTGGGCGTCGCCTGCTTTGGCAGTGGCACGGTTACCATAGCTGTCTGCATACTCCATTTCCCCTTCCAGGATGTAACTGAACGTAGCTACTCCCCTGTGAGGATGAGCGTGTTTTCCGGCTTCTGAGGGCGGGTCACCGGGCACATTACCCGCGGGGCAAATCTGATCTACCAGTACAAAAGGGCCTATTGCGTGAACATACCGGTTAGGGAACAGGTGATTGATCGACAGCGCGCCCACTTTTGCGTTTCTACCCTCCAGGGTAGCCAACAATGCTTTTTCCATTTACGTTATTTTAGCTTTCACTCAGGACTCAATATACCTGACAAAGGGCTGGCTGCCAGTGACATGCCAACGGATAGTTTTCACAACTGATGCTTGTGGGTCTGGCTGTTTTAACAAAGATAACCATATACTTATCCCCCCCGAATGACATTTGCCGATAAATAGACTTGACATTTATCAACCGTGACAGAATAAATTTTCGAAGATTCTGAAAAGAAATTTTATCCTGCGCAAAAAGAGTGCGCATGTGCGTTTCAACTTTGTATCATCAAACAAACAAAAACGGTCATGAGATTCAATTTTATTAAAACTACGAAGCAGGTTACTAACTACCAGGGAGCAAAGGCTTACACGCTGACGCCGGAGATGGAGCTGTACAGTGCTGTAGTTACGGCTTCTCTGCAGGACCAGTTTTATGAGAAAACGACAGACAAGCTGGAACGCCTTCGTACCCTGATCGCTAAAAACGATCCAGGATTTGTGGCAAGACTGGCGGTATATACCCGTGAGAAAATGTACCTGCGTTCCGTACCATTAGTATTGGCAGTAGAACTGGCGCGGATACATAAAGGCGACAATCTGGTAAGCCGGATGACGAGCCGTATCGTACAGCGTGCGGATGAGATCACAGAATTGCTGGCATATTATGCACTGGCTAATGACAGAAAGAAAGTAAAACAGCTGAATAATCTGAGCAAGCAGTTACAGAAAGGACTGGCTGTTTCCTTCAATAAATTTGACGAATACCAGTTTGCGAAATATAACCGGAAAGCAGCCGTGACATTGAAAGATGCACTGTTCATCGTACACCCGAAAGCGAAAGACGAAGCACAGCAAACATTATTCAATAAGATAGTGCAAGATGATCTGAAAACGCCTTATACATGGGAGACAGAATTGTCTGCTGCCGGACAGGTGGCGTACGACTCGGAAAGGAAGAAGGCGAAGGCTTTCAGGAAAGTATGGGAAGAGCTGATCGACAGTGGTCAATTGGGTTATATGGCAACCTTGCGTAACCTGCGTAACATGCTGGATTATGATGTCAGCACGGAGCATCTGCAGAAGGTGTGTGCAACATTGTCTGACAGAGAAGCGGTATTGAAATCCAAACAATTGCCTTTCCGTTACCTGTCTGCCTACAGAGAGTTGAAGGACATCAATCATGGTATGATCATCGGCATCAAGCGTGCATTGGAAAAGGCACTGCAGGTAAGTGTGCAGCACCTGAAAGGTTTCGATGCGAAGACCCGTGTGGTAATTGCGTGCGACGTATCAGGTTCCATGCAGCAGCCGATCTCTCCGAAGAGCAAAGTGTTGTTGTACGACATAGGACTGTTGCTGGGAATGCTGTTGCAGCACAAGTGTGAGTATGTTACTGCTGGTATGTTCGGTGATACCTGGAAAAGGGTAAGTATGTCTCCGGACAACATCCTGGGCAATGTAGACGAGTTTTATCGCCGGGAAGGAGAAGTGGGTTATGCAACGAATGGTTACCTGGTGCTGGAAGATCTTATCAAAAGGAAAACTGTGGTGGATAAGATCATGCTTTTCACTGACGGGCAACTGTGGGATAGCAACACGAACAATGCTGTTGTGGCCAACACCATGTCAGCAAAGTGGATGGAGTATAAAAACATAGCACCTCATGCGAAGCTATACCTCTTTGACCTGGCAGGACATAAGGCTGTACCGCTGGATGTACGTCAGAACGATGTATTCCTGGTGGCAGGATGGAGTGATAAAGTATTCGAAATAATGGATGCCATTGAGAAGGGTAGCGATGCTATCACAGAGATTGCCGGCCTTGCTTTATAGCCATTCATTTTTTGTTACCTCATAAAAACATCCCTCTGAAAGGGAGGGATGTTTAAAGAAAAAGCAGGTGTCGTTGGTAAGCATTACTTCGTCATGGTTCCGGAGGTCGGGGGTTCAAGTCCCTCTCTGCCGTTAAACAAGGCGGGTAGCTCAGCTGGAGAGAGCACCGGGTTGGAAAAATATGTTTACCATTTATTACCCTGCTTTATTTTACATTCTTCGGAATGAGTGTCGTCAGGAAAGTGTTACTTCGCCATATTAATGCCGTTGACGTGTTCATGACTACCTTTGTTTGGTAGCTGGACTGTCGCTTTCACTTCCGCCAGTTACCTCATTCTGTTTTCAAACTTCTTGTAAAACGGGTGTCGTTTGGAAAGCGTTCCTTCGATCCAAAAAGTAGACGGGGGTTCGAATCCCTCTTCGCTGCAAGCGAATAGTTTAGCTGGAAGAACAACTGAAAGCCGCTCCCAGGGTATTACCCCGTTTTATTTATGTTACAGAACAAGTGTCGTTAGGAAAGCGTTACTTCGTTTAAGGAAACCAGTCGCTTCCGGGTTGTTACCTTGTTCTTTTTATACCTTCTTTAACAGGTGTCGTTAGAAAGCGTTACTTCGTTCCAATCTGTAGGTCGGGGGTTCGAGTCCCTCTGGAGTTGCCCAAAAACAAAACGTTGTCATGTTTGATTTTGGTCAGCTCCATAGCTCAGCTGGTAGAGCAATAGCAAGAGTCGCTTCTGGTTTATTACCCTGTTTATTTTTACACCTTCCTTTGACAGGTGTCGTAGGAATGCGTTACTTCGGGATGTGTCGGGGGTTCGAGCCCCTCTCTGCCGTAAGGCAGGTAGCTCAGTTGGTAGAGCAATGTGAAAGCCGCTTCCGGGTTGTTACCCTGTTATAAAAAGCTAAAAGGTCTGTTGAATTCGCGTTCAACAGGCCTTTTTAATTTGGTGATATTTTGTTCTTGTTCCCGTCTCCCTCATCTCATTTATCCACATTTTTCACTACGCATGACCAGTGCGTAACGCGTTAGTATCTTTGATTTATCAAACGATGATACAGAAAAACCTGCCATTGTTTGTTAAAGCAAACCCCAAAAATCATGATGAAACCCCAGACCATTTAACCATTAGTTTGAACCCCAATCCTGCACTACTGAATTACAGTCATCTATGCTTTAAGATGGTGGTCAATGCGGCCGGGAGTACTCCTGCCTCATTGGCCACGGTGTGGGTTGTTGCCGGAAATCATTATTACATCAATTTTTATATACTATGTTAAAATCGAAGATCGACCAACCATTCAGCACTGTTCTTAATCTTGGCGCCCCGGGGTATTTGTCAAGAAGCGGACAGGTGTCTTCCGGTGGGTTTATCACAACCGTTGCCACACTTGACAACAGAGAATTAAAAAAATCAGACGGCATTGTTCACTTGTCAGCATTTGGACAGATCTATGGCGTCGATCCACAATCGTCACTTCCCAACGATCTCGTTATTGTATTTGGTGATGAAAGAGATCTGCATGAAGAATTTGTTTTGTTTAATCAGCCGCTTCCTCCGACTGATCTCACATATAAGGTAGATATTCAATTCAGTCTCTGGGGAGATGCCTATTACGGTACCTGTACCGTCAACTTTGATACTGGCATATCCTTCATGAAACCCTTTTCTATCCCTAACTGCGGTGGAAACAATTTTACCGCGATCCGGTTGAAAACCACAAAGCTCTCAAACAGCGATGTTCAGACCACCCTGGACGGGTTTAGTTACCTACTCCTCAATTAGAACACCCGCCTCAGGACCGGATCCTATGAAAGCGGCCTCACTTCTATCAATGCAAGCAGCAGGAAATCTGCTGCTGTGCACTGGTAGAGGTGAGGCCGCGTTGTATATAGCTTAGTCAGTAGCTGCGTTTATCAGCGCAAATGTCTTACACGCATCACGTGTAACCATCTTAACCAATGAGTGATACCCCGCTGTTGGAGCATAAATATCAGCACGATCAATATTCCCAGCATACCCTCCACAAACACTACGACTCCCACACCGAAGAAATGCGCCAGATATCCTATCAGCAAACTACCGATGGGCAGCATTCCCTGGTAGGACATGATGTAATAGCTCAACGTCCTCGCTCTCATCTCTGAAGAAGCATGCGTTTGCAGGTAGGTATTGATGGCTGAGTTCTGGATCATCAGTCCGGCGCCTGTGGCAGCTGTGGCTACCAGGGCCAGGAACATGGAGGAAGAGACGGCCAGCCCAAGCAGTGCCACTGCAAATATGGTACTGGAAAGAATGGTAAGACGTATGAGGTCGTGACCTGGCTTTAATGTAGCCATAAATACCGCCCCAAATAAAGCACCGAATCCGGCTGCGCTCTCAAACCAGCTGAAAGTGGTTGCGTCTCCATGGAACACGTCCTTTGCAAAAACGGGCAATAAAGTAGTATATGGAATAACCAGCAGGCTGGAAGCTGCCAGCAATAATATCAGGGAAGACAGGTCAGGAGACTCCTTCAGGTATTCATATCCTTTACGCAGGTCGGCCCAGATATTCACTTCTGAACGGGAAGCAGGGATCAGTTTCAGTTTCATCATCAGCAAACAGCAGATCACCGCTATAAAGCTCAGGAAGTTGATCAGGAAACAGACATCTTCTCCCAAAGAGCTGAGTATAATACCCGCCAGGGCAGGTCCTACCAGCCGGGCGGCGTTAAAGGCAGAGGAGTTCAGGGCAATGGCGTTAGGCAGATCATCCTTATCATCTACCAGGTCCACCATCAACGCCTGACGGGCGGTGGTATCGAATGAGTTGATGAGCCCCTGCATCAGGCTCAATGCCGAGATCCAGGCAATACTATAATAATTCAGCCAGACCATGGCCGCCAGGGCGCCTGCCTGCAACATCAGGGCGATCTGGGTAACCATGACCACCTTGAATTTATTGTGCCTGTCTATAAAACTGCCGGCGAACGGCGCCAGCACCAATGAGGGTATCAGACTGAGGAAAGTGACCAGCCCCAGTAAAAAAGCGGATCCTGTAAGGCGGTATACCAGCCAGCTGATGGCCACCCGCTGCATCCAGGTACCAACGAGTGATATGGCTTGTCCTGTAAAGTGTAGTCTGAAGTTATGGTGTTTAAGTGAACGAAATACTGACATCTTAATAAAGTAAATTAATAAAGCTACTTTACAAAAGTACGACTTTTAAGTCAAATGAGTGGAAGTAAAGTAAGTATTCGCCGTTAAGAAAATGTAAAGTAACTTTGTAAATTCATTTTATTATATGCCTACTAAAACTTATGAAGTAGCAGCCTCCTTACGTAGTACGGTCACCCGCCTGGTAAGGCAGCTGCGCAAACAAAATATCTCATCCGATTTCTCCAACGCAGAGCTATTAACGATGGGGCTGCTCGATCAGCATGGTAAGCTGCTCCCCTCGGCACTGGCAGAAATGGAACGGATCTCCGCACAGGCCATCTCCCAGATACTCAACCGGCTGGAGGAAGCAGGCTGTGTGAACAGGGTCATGGACGAAACCGACAAACGGAAATCTGTCGTGTCCCTGACGGAAAAAGGTATTCAGCACCTGTACGAAAACAGGCGCATCAAAGAAGAATGGCTGGTGAAAGCAATGGAGAAGTTGTTTTCGGCAGAAGAGCTGTCGCTGATAGAGGCATTCCTCCCCCTTCTCCAAAGATTAGCAGAATACAACGGATAACCATTTATATATGAAAGGTACACACCATTATGCAATGACCACCCGCTGGACAGGCAATACCGGCAATGGCACCGCCAGCTATCAGGCTTATGAGCGCAGCCACATTCTCCAGGCAGCTGGAAAACCCGAGATACCCGGCTCTTCGGATCCTTCCTTCCGGGGCGACAAAACACGGTATAATCCCGAGGAAATGCTGGTTGCATCGCTCTCCTCCTGCCATATGCTCTGGTACCTGCACCTTTGCTCTGCCGCAGGCATTGTGGTAGTAGATTATGTAGACCATGCCACCGGCACGATGACAGAAACTGCTGACGGAGGAGGCTATTTTTCAGAAGTTACCCTCCATCCTGAAGTCACTATTACCGATGCCGCTCATATCGACAAGGCCAATGAGTTGCATCATAAGGCGAATGAGCTGTGCTTTATTGCCAATTCAGTGAAATTTCCTGTGCATCACCAACCCCGCTGTAAAGTAAAGGCATAAAAGGGGGTGATTATCATCCTGAAAGATCAGGAGTACTAAGTATTGAGACTCATTACGCGTTTTCACCTCTCAGGTGAAAAAAGTCATTTTTTGCTCAAAAAGAGAAAAAAAACATAAAAATCTGTTCAAAAAAGGTCAAAAAGAGGCGCTTCTATCTTACCGCACACGTATTTTAACTTTGGCTTAGCAATAAAATTATCTAATTTTATATATGTTATAACGTCCGGCGCTTATACCTAAACTAACCATTGCATGAAAAGGGTACTCACAGCTTTACTGGTAATTTTCGTTTTGGGGTTTGCAATAGTCCTGTATGCCTTCAAAGAAGACAGGCCCAGGCTACGTTCCGGCGATGTTATCTTCCAGACATCTATGTCTCGCCAATGCCATGCCGTAAGGCTGGCTACTCACTCTGTCTTCAGCCACTGTGGTATGATCTTGAAGAAGGGTGATAAAGACTATGTGCTGGAGGCCGTACAACCCGTGAAAATAACACCGCTGGACGAGTGGATCTCTCATGGGGAGGGAAAGAAATATGTGGTGAGACGCCTGAAAAATGCAGATAACATCCTCACGCCTGACGTCTTGAAAAAGATGGAGGCTGAAGGGAAGCAAATGCTGGGAAAGTCTTATGATGGCTATTTCGAATGGTCGGACGACCAGATATACTGTTCTGAGCTGGTATGGAAGATATATAAAAGAGCGGCAGGAATCGAAGTGGGAAAACTACAGCAAATGAAGGACTTTGATTTGAGCAGCGAACCGGTAAAACAGATTATCCGCGAACGTTATGGCGACAAGCTTCCTGAAAATGAAACCGTTATCTCTCCGCAGAGCATTTACGAGAGTAGTTTATTTGTGACCGTTATGTCGAAATATGGCAAAAAATAGTATTATCTTCAGTAACTTTGCAGTACAGGTCTGGTTTAACCAGTGAGAACAAGGTTCGATTTTTTATATCAGCGGCGTAGTTCCGTTTATTCCAATCCTATGAATATGAAAAGAATTTCTACATCCCTATTCCTATCCGCAGTGCTATCCCTCTCCGCTGCCGGACAAAGCTACAAACAGGATTTCGAGAAATTGTGCGTCAGTGGTGACACTGCCAAACAACGTACCCTGCTGATAAAGTGGGAGAAAGCCAAACCCAATGATGCCGAACTATACATCGCCTACTTCAATTACTATGTAACAAAGAGTAAAACAGAAGTGGTGACCGTCAATCATACTGCCAACGGCTCGAATGCGCTTAAAGCCGGCAAGAACGGCGACCCTGCCGGGTATACCAGCGAGGTTGGTTATAAAAAAGAACCACTGAACAAAGGCTTCAAATATATTAACACCGGTATCTCCAAATTTCCCAACAGGCTGGATATGCGTTTTGGCAAGATCTACATGTTGGGTGAGAACTATAATTATACCTACCTGACCAAAGAGCTGGTAAGCGCTATCAACTATGGCCATACCATTGATAACAAATGGAAATGGACTGACAATAAACCGCTGGACAAACCAGAGCAGTTCATGCTGAATGCTGTACAGGAATATGTGGCACAGATCTATAACGTGGGTAAGAGCCAGGCTGACAATATGAAGCTGATCTCTGAAACTGTATTAAAATATTATCCTAAACATGTAGAAAGCCTCTCCGATCTTGGTCTGGCATATACACTGAAAGAAGACCTGGACAATGCGCTGAAAACCTTACTGAAGGCAAATGCCATCGCTCCTAAAGATTTCATCGTACTGAATAACATCGCTAATATCTATGCAAAGAAAGGTGATGATGCCAATGCGATCAAATACTATGAACAGGCGCTAAAGTATGGTGATCAGGAAGCTAAAGACCTGGCCAGCAACGAGATCAAGCGTATAAACGCCAAGAAGCCGGTTCCAAAGGCAACTATGCCAAAACCTGCTACGGCTAAGGCATCTACAGAAAAAGCTACTGCCACCAAAGCGTCTGCTGCGAAAACAACTGCAAAGGCCAAAACAACAGCTACCAAATCATCCACATCAAAATCGACTACATCCAAGTCGACCGCTGCTAAAAGCACCGGTAAGACAACAAGTAAAAAGCCTTCCAAGAACTAGGCTCAGAAGGCTTTTACCGGCAAAAAGAAGATTGCATTTATTTAATAGACTGCAGCAAACTACAGAACTCCAGTTTTTCATCTGAAGTCAAAAATGAATTGGCAATCGTTTCATTAATTAAGTCGCTGGTCAGGGAAAATTCATCGTAAAGGTCATTTTGTTCCACTCCGTACTTTTTGGCCGTTGAATAGCGCACTGCTACCAGGATTTCTTTTGAAGGAACTTTCTTTTCCACCAGTAAAGGTCTGATAGAATACAGCATTTCATTGTTGGCAATTTCTATCTTTTTCTGATAGTCAGACTTGCCATGCTTTGCGAAGTATTGCCTGGTAAGCAGGTAAACGATCAGGGAAAGTAGTACACCGAAGATTGCGGTATAGACAGTGTTTTCAGGTAAGTGCATCATAAATGGTTATGAGAGCTTAAAATGTGTATAATACATTATCGACATACACAATATATGTGATGCGGATTTTAATAAAGCACCGATTTATTGCATGTTCAAACAGCGTTCCACACCCCTCGCCGGTCAACTGGCTGTGAATCAGTATACATTATAAAATATACTCACAGAAACGGAAATGAGTAATACCACTCCATAAAATTGGGGCATTTAAAAACAAATGCCCCTGACAGACAAGCCATCAGGAGCATTGGATATTATTATGTTTGCTGACCTTATTTCAGTGAAACCACGATCATTACCGGGAAGTGGTCCGACGGTTCACGGGCCACATATTTATTCATTGATACTTCTTTCGGGAAATTAGCCGTATTCACTTTTTCATCCCCTTTATCTGATACCGCAGGACTACGGTAAGTGTCCGTCAGGATACCATACTTTTCCACACGAAACTGTTTGGTCAGGAAGATATGATCTATCCTGCTATCGGTTTTTCCATTAGGATTAAACGCGTTGAAAGTACCATTCTCCGCATAACGGATAGCGGTTGTTTCATAGGCGTCTTTCAGCAGTCCTGAGGTATTGATCAATGTATATGATTCACTGTGCTGATCCACGTTAAAGTCGCCGGTCAGGATAGTAGGAATATTACCAGCCATCTTTCTCACCTTTTCCATTACCAGTTTGGCACTTTCTGCCCGGGCCTTTACGCCCACATGGTCCATGTGCAGGTTGAAGAGATAAAAGGTTAACCCTGTTTTTATTTCTTTGAATTTACCCCAGGAGCAGATCCTTGGCAGTACAGCATCCCAGCCTTTATTGGGTCTGTCAGTCACTTCCGACATCCAGAAGTCCCCATTCTCCAGCAGTTTGAATTTTTTTGTATTGTAAAAGATTGCGGAATACTCCCCTGCCTGTTTACCATCGTCCCGGCCTATTCCTACATAAGCGAATCCGGGAAGACTGTCTCTCAGGTTTTCCAGCTGGTGATGCATGCATTCCTGGGTGCCGAAGATGTCAAAGCCATGAAAACGTATCATAGCAGCGATCACGGGCAGGCGTTCCTTCCAGCCATTACCATTGGCAGCATCTTCCTTGTTATTGTCATTACGCATGTTGTACGTAGCCACCGTGATCGTTTGTGCCATGACGGCATAGGAAAGCACGGTAAAAACTGCTATCAGCAGCATCCTTCTTTTCATCTGCATCTCGATTTTTTATAATAAGCATTAAGATTTAAACTACAATTTCCGATCGGGAATCCTGTCCTGAGTTTACATTAACTGCAGGTCTGTACACGCGATCAGAACAATGGCACCGCCCAAATACTATACCGGTGTAAGTATAATAAAATACAGGCTGAGCTGCAATCATTTTTCCATTACTGGTCCGGCCGCGTGTCTGAATACCCAGAAATGAACAAATAAAAAGTTTTGCATCCCTGACATTCCTGCTGACATAGGGTTGTCACAAGGCGATAGTTACTTTGTTTCAGAAACAACAAAAACACGCAAATCATGGAAATCATTCAATCTCTGCTTAAAGAAATGGAACAGGAAGCAATTACAACCCGTAAAATGCTTTCTATCATTCCTGAAGATAAATTTAACTGGCAGCCCCATCCCAAAAGCATGTCTATTATCCGACTGGCCACCCATATTGCAGAGCTGCCTGGCTGGGTGAGCATGGTATTGACCACGGAAGAGCTGGACTTTGCCACTGCCCCTTACAATCCCAGAGAGATCAGGAATGTGAAGGAATTACTGGCTTATTTCGAAGAATCGCTGGCTGACGGCAGAGCGCATCTCGAGAAAGCCAAACTCTCCCAGTTCGATGAAAAATGGACATTGAGGAATGGTCAGGATATTTATGATGTATCGCCTAAAGGAGAAGTCATTCGTATGGCATACTGCCAGATCGTACATCACAGGGCACAATTAGGTGTATTCCTGCGTCTGCTGGATATCCCGATCCCAGGTAGTTATGGTCCGAGCGCAGACGAAGAGTTTAAAGTAGCACTTGTGGATACCCCGGCGTTATAAACGAACGTTAGAAAGAAATCAATCATCATCGGTCAGGAATTGAGAGCAGCCGCCATTCGCCTCAATTCCTGATTTTGTATAATGGCGTCCTTCACATAGCTCACCGGAAATCGGTGGTCTTACCCCACTGGCATGCTCCACTTTACTATTTCTTTGGCGATCTTTGTACTGTTGCGGCAATCATGGAAGGAGAAACAAATAGAAAACAACGGAAGATCATCCATATAGATATGGATGCATTTTATGCATCCGTAGAGCAACGTGACAACCCCGAATACCGGGGCAAAGCAATTGCTGTTGGTGGCTCTCCTGAAGGCCGTGGCGGTGTAGTGGCTACCGCCAGTTATGAGGCACGGAAGTTTGGCGTCCGTTCCGCTATGCCTTCTAAAAGAGCGCTGCAGTTATGCCCGGATATTATTTTCGTCAGGCCCCGATTTGATGTATACAAGGACGTTTCCCGTAAGATACGGGAGATCTTCAGCCGGCATACGGACATTATTGAACCCCTCTCCCTCGATGAAGCCTATCTCGATGTAACGGAAGACAAACAACACATCGGCTCTGCCATAGAAATTGCGAAACTGATCAAACAGGCGATCAAGGAAGAGCTGCAGCTTACGGCTTCTGCGGGTATATCTGTAAATAAGTTCGTCGCCAAAATAGCTTCTGACCTCAACAAACCCGACGGACTTACCTTTATCGGCCCCTCCTCTATTGAGGCATTCATGGAGAAACTGCCCGTGGAAAAGTTCCATGGTGTAGGTAAGGTCACTGCCGACAAAATGAAAAGAATGGGACTGCATACCGGAGCGGACCTGAAGCGGCTGTCAGAAAACGATCTGAAGCAGCATTTTGGCAAACCGGGAGCGTTTTACTACCGCATTGTGCGGGGAATAGACGACCGCGAGGTACAACCGCACAGAGAAACCAAGTCGCTGGGCGCAGAAGACACATTTCCCTTCGATCTTACCAAAACAGAGGAAATGTATGCAGAACTGGAAAAGATCGCTATAACGGTCTGCGAACGCCTAAAACGGTATGGTCTGAAGGGCCGCACCATTACCCTCAAGATAAAGTACAGCGATTTCCGCCAGATCACCCGCAATCAATCCTTCCCATTCCCTGTAGGAGACTTCGATAAAATACTGGAAACAGCGAAACAGCTGTTATTATCCACAGAGCCGGAAGATAAACCCGTCAGACTGCTGGGCATCTCTTTGTCTAATTTTGGAGAGGTGATCCCCGTGGCGGGACGTTCGGGTAATCCCGCACAGTTATCGTTGTTTGATGAGGAATGAGCATAAATCACGAATGCCGCCTCACCCCTAAGGACAAGACGGCATTCGCTATCGTTTATGGAACCGCATTGAGATCAATGCGAGCGTAGGTACTATTAGTTAGGATAACCAGGATTCTGCGCCAGGTTATTATTGTTGATACGCTGGTTCTGAGGTATCGCAAAGAGCGTTCTGAAACCTTCAGAAGCTTTGTGATCCCACCAGGTACCGGTAGTGTACTTATCCCAACGGATCAGCTCCTGACGGCGGTAACCCTCGAATATGAATTCGCGGCCCAGTTCTGCCAGCAGTTCATCCATGGTCAATGTAGTGGTAGTATATTTGTTCGCATCCCATACTTCAGCAGCGAAGGAACGCTGACGTACAGTATTCACCAGGTCTACAGCTTCCTGTGTCGCGGTACCACCATTCTTACGCATCAGTGCTTCTGCTTTTGCGAAGTATACCCATGATAAACGGTATACAGCCCAGTCGGTACTTCTGTATTTAGGATCAGTGCTTGGTCCGAGTTTGTATTTATTGAAACGTACACCACTGTTCTCTTCACCCTGTGTCATATCAGAAACGGTGCTACCTGCTTTATTTCTGCGGATGTTATCTACAAACACCAACTGCTGACCATCATACTCATTACCGGTGGTGATAACAGGGATAGTATCTGCGCTGCCATACATCCATTGTGGGCCTGCCAGTATCCATTCCTTCTTACGTTTGTCAACATCGCTAAAGGTGGTATATACACCAGGAATAACCACCACACCATCGTTACCGTTACGGTCGTTCCCATTGATCTTACCCTGTACGAAGTGGTAGAAATCGCCGGTCCACTGTGGCGTGAAATTAGAGATCTGGAAATCGTAGGCGATGGAGAATATGATCTCTTTCGCAACATCACCGTTGTTAGGAATATAAGTATCTGTGATGTTCTTATCCAGCGTCAGTGTACCATTCATGCCGCCCACTTCACCATTGATCAGCTTATCAGCTGCAGCGATACAATCGTCCCAACGCGGAGTGCCTGTCCATTTCTCTGCATTCAGATACAGCTCCACCAGCATTGCATAGGCGCCCGCCTTAGACATACGACCTAATAATGCTTTAGACAAAAGCGGCGCTTTATCTATGTTATCTTTGATCTCCTTCTCTACAAATTCAAATACTTCTTTACGTGTAGCAGTAGCAGGGCTGATAGGCTCACCTACTTTTGTTACAATAGGCACATTACCCCAGATATCCATAATACGGAGATAGTGGAATGCGCGCAATAATCTCAGCTCAGAAACATAACCATCCTTCTCTTCCTGAGTCAACCCCATTGCAGTAGCATCACGCTTGTCAATATTTTCGATAGCTGTGGTACAGAAACCCATACCAGTCCACAACAGGTTCCAGCAATCTCTGATCGGACCATCATCAACAGTCCAGGTATGATAGTGCAGGCGGATCCAGTTACCACCATCATAACCGTGACGACCTTTCTGAGGCCATGCCAGTTGGTCGGCAGACAGTTCACTCAATCTCCACCAGCCGTTCTGTCCGGGAGTAATCCAGGCATTCGCGTGTGTATATGGACGTAATACCGCGGATATTACCTCGTTCTTATTATTATAGAATTCGTCTGTGATGATCTGGTCATATACATTTTCTGACAGATCAGTACAGCTGTTTGCAAACACCGGCAACAAGGCCAGGGCTGTATATGTAGCTATTTTTCTAAACTGTTTCATTCCTGATGTTTTAATTTTTTTAGAACCCTACATTAAGACCAAACATGAAAGATCTTGTGCTCATGTAAGGAGTACGGTTATCACTGTTGTTCAAAGCATCGATACCTGGGTTCAGGCCTGTGTCTTTAATGAAGTCAGGATCATTGCCGGAATATCCTGTAATAGTAGCCAGGTTACCGCCAGTGAAGTAGACTCTCATGTTGTGGAAGTACTTGTTGCCTTTGAAAGGAACGTTATAACCCAGGGTCACCTCATCCAGTTTCATGTAACCACCTTTCTCGATGTAGTAGCTGGAGTACTGATAACCATCTTTCAGTGCAGCATGCTTGGTGAAAGCAGAATGCAATACATTGTTTGGCAGCTGCTGTCTGTTACCATAGAACATTTCCATAGTATTCAGTACATCATATCCCATACGGCCACGCATGAATACGCGGAGATCCCAGTTTTTGTATTTGAAGCTGTTAGTTACTGACAGGTAATACTTAGGAATAGCATTACCGATCACAGCGAAATCTGTTTCACTGTTCAGCTGATCAGCAGATGCTTTTGTTCCATCTTTCTTGTAGAACAACCATTTACCTTCATCAGTAAATCCGGCGAAACGTTTACCGTAGAAGTTACCGAGCCGGCCGCCTTCATAAGTACGGATAGCGGCGCCCAATGCACCAAATCCACCGATATCAGCATATGTTTTGAAAGTACCTTTGTATACGCTGTTGGAGAATTTATCCAGTGTTGTTTTGGCAGTACTGAAAGCTACGTCGGTAGTCCAACGGAAATCCTTCATGTCGACGTTTGTGGAATTGATGGTGATCTCAAAACCGTTTGATTTCAGCGTACCCACGTTTGCATAAACACTACCTGTTACAAAAGGAGGCAACTGGGAAGTGAATGATTCAAGCACGTCTGAGGTTTTGCGGGTGAATACATCCACAGAACCAGTTAAACGGCCTTTGAAGAAACCATAATCCACACCCACGTTCAGCTCAGCTTTCTTTTCCCATTTCAGATCGGGGTTAGGGTTCTTGTTAGGACCATATGTCTGACGCCAGATACCATCCGGGTTGATATAGTTACCACCGGTACCCATTGTTACCAGGGAGCTGTAATTGTTGATACCGGAGTTACCTGTCACACCGTAACCAGCTCTTAATTTCAACTGATCAATGAATGATGCTCCATCCAGGAAAGATTCTTCTTTCAGGTTCCAACCAGCAGAGATAGCCGGGAAGTTACCCCACTTGTTGTTCACACCGAACCGGGAAGAACCTTCACGACGCAGGATAGCAGATAACATGTATTTGGTGCCGAATGCATAGTTCACTCTTCCGAAGAATGCGATCAGGGTATTATCGTTTTTGTAACTACCCATGCCCGCTTTACCAAGCACCAGCTGATTACCTGCATTCAGGTTATTTTCCTGGAAGATATCATTCACAAAACCATAGTTATTGGCATTGAAGCCCTGATATACTTCGTAGCGGTAGCTATAACCGCCGATAGCAGTAATGTTATGCTTGTTATTAAGGCTAATGTTATATTCAACAGTTGGCTCTAATGCATATTTGTTGGACATCTCATTGTTCTGGGAAGCATAACCGGTACCCTGGTAGCTTTCTTTGGATAACTCAGAGGCGAGATCAGCGTAAGCACCATCAGTCCAGCTGTCACGTTGCAGGGAACCGAACAGGGAAGCTTTCAGGCCTTTGATGATATCCAGTGTTACTTTAGCATCGCCGGAAGTAGTCTGTTGCTGACGCATGTTGGTTTGCTGATGCAGACGAGCCAGTTCATTGGTACTGGTCTGCTCAAAATACCAGGAGCCATCTGCATTATATGGAGAATAAGTAGGCTGGAATGCATAGTATCCTGCCAGGTTGCCACCATCTGTCAAACGGTTTGCCTTGTTAAAGTTGGTAGCTAAGTTGAGCTGAGTGGTCAAACGGTCGTTCAGGCCTTTTGAAACAATGCTCAGACGACCACCATACTGGCGACGTGCGTTTTCTTTCAGTATACCTTCCAGATTCTGGTAGTACATGCTTGCGCGGTAAGTGGAGTTTTCATTACCACCAGACACTGCCAGGTTATGATATTGGGAAAGATTTGCATGGTTTACCAGCAGATCTACGAAATCAGTTCTGTGCCCTTTATCTTCTGCAGTAATTTCTCCGCTTGCAATTTTCGCTGCAAATTCATCAGCGCTTAAGAAATCAGGTCTGCGCTGCACATATTCTTTACGGAAATAGGTATTATAATCTACACGTGCAGGCCCCTTTTTACCACGTTTAGTGGTTACGAGGATTACACCACCGTTCGCCTGTGTACCATATATAGCCGCAGCAGAACCATCTTTCAGTACAGAGATAGATTCAATATCATCCTGTTGCAGCAGATCAAGGTTACCGTTTGGAATACCATCAATTACGATCAATGGTTGCTGTGTACCCGTTAAAGACGTAACACCACGTAACTGAATTGCTACGCCGGTATTGGGGTTGGTACCACCAAGACGGCTGATCTGCAGACCAGCCACTTTACCCTGTACCAGATCGAGCGCGTTACGGGCACCGCTCTGTCTGAAGTCTTCAGCAGTAATGGAAGTAACAGCGGAAGTTACTTCTGATTTTTTCTGTGTACCATATCCTACTACCACAACATCTTTCAGGGCAGTAACATCAGCAGATAAACTAACATTCGTTGTTCCGGAAGCGGCGATAGGCAGCTCCTCTCTTTTGTAACCAACAAATGTAAAAACTAACGTGGTGGAGCCTTGTGGTACTTCCAGTTTATACGTTCCGTCGGGACCTGTTTGTGTTCCTTTAGTGGAGCCTTTGACCTGTACTGTAACACCAGGTAAGGGTGTATTTCCCGGCGTCTCTGTGACCTTACCGGTAATAATTCGGGATTGGGAAAATGCTACCAGCGACAGGAGTAGCATCCATAGGCTGTGTAGAGATACCCGAGAAAGAAATGAGAATCCTCTCTTCATATACTTAAATTTTGGTATTAGGCTGACTGTGACGGCAATAACATTCCCTTTACGCTCCCTGCATGTGCAACGGAGGTTTAAATATTATGGCAATAAAGTCTCATTACACTCCCTGCACCTGCAGCGAGGTTTAAATGTTAAGGCAATAAAGTCCCATTACGCTCGCTGCATCTGCAACGAGGTTCAAATGTTAAGACAATAAAGTCCCGTTACGCTCCCTGCATTTGCAGTGAGGTGTAAATGTTACGGCAATAAAGTCTAGTTACACTCCCTGCACCAGCAGCGGAGGTTTAAGTAGTGATCCCTAAACAAAAAGCAGGAGGTTGCGCCTGTTTTAGTCTCTGGTGATTCTGGTTTTAATAAGCAAAAAGGCTTTTTGTAAATGAATTAATAAGTTCAATATTTCTATAACGTCAGCCCAGGACAAACCACGCCCGCATATAGCGCATCTGTCCCCTTTTTCATTACGTTTATAAATTCCTGATTACGTCAGCATAAATTCGTTGATAGCTTCCTCTACATACAGCTTAAGTAAAATCGATTTAGCAATCTGAAGTAAAAATAGAGAACTTTTTAACAAAGTAAAATGGAAACAGGGGGTTTTGATTTGCGTTAACAATGTTTAATGTTCATTAACAATTAATGCGTTGTGCAGTGGGATATCAGTGGGCAAATGGAAATCTGTCAACCAATTTATCTTGTAATGGATCCGCCGTATTACTGAGTAGATCAGGTTAAAATAACTATCAGCTGGAAGATGAAACGTTTACCGGTTTCAATATTACATTATATGAGTAACAATTGATAAAAACAATCAGCATCACTGACCTTTTAGTCAGCGTTGAGTACGCATATCAAACAACAAAAAATAAAAAGTTACTATGGATTAACAAGCATTTTTACCGTCACCAGCAACTGACCGGTGTGTCGCATTGTATGTTCCGCTGAATGAAATAACAAACCCATTACCGTAGAAGGCAACTGCTTTCTGCCTACTCCGCGGAAATCAGCCAGCGTACTCTCATCAGTAAGTTTTAATGTAGTAATAGCAGCCGCCACCTGTGTATCGAAAGCGGAGAGCAGGCTAGTCACGGTCACGCCTTCGGCCTGTTTACCCTCTCCCGCCAGGTAGCTCAGTTGTGCATCGGACAGTGACTGCCCTGCTGCATAGGTAAACAGCCTGTCCAGCACTCCCGTGATATGTTGCAGATGAAATCCTGCTGATGCCACACCTGCAGGTTGCTGCCATAATAATGTTTCCGGAAAATTTTCCATCAGGGCGTGTATCTCTTCCTGCGCCTGTAACAGTGTATGTGCTACTGGCTGCAATAAAGCCGGAATCCCTTCTACCGGTCCCCGCATCCATACTTCTGGTTGTTTCATAATTGATATCAGGTTTAACACATCAATACTTAGTTGTTTGCCAACTTCAGCACCACATGTTTAATATTCTCACGATTGTACGTATAAGTAATATGTAACAGTCCGTCTTTCGTCTGGATAACCGCCGGGTAACTAAACTCCCCTTTCGGCTGTTTCACCAGTTCATACACATCGTTCCAATGTTCTCCGTCTTTTGACACCGCCACCCGCAGTTCATTTCTCCCCAACCACCAGTCCTTCCCTGCTATCGCCGGATTATATACCAATACCTGAAGCCCTTTTTTCGTGGTCACAGCATCAATACCGGAATTAGGGTTCCTGATGGTCTGCCTGCTCAGGGGCGACCAGGTTTGCCCGTTATCATCCGACCAAGTCTGGACAATCACATTCTGACGGCTTCTGCATACCATTTGCAGGCGATTGCCGGCATGGAAAAGTACGGAAGGCTGTATCACCCCAAATGTATCACAATCTATCGCTATACGCTTCCAATGATGCCCTGTGCTGTCTGAAATTTCCATGTGTATATGCCATTGCTTCTCGTCCAGACTTTCTGTACTGGAAGGATGCAGAATGCTGCCGTCTGCCAGTTGCACCGGTTTATTTTTGATCGGCCCCAGGATACCCTCGGGTAGCCGTTCAGCGGGCGACCAGCTACGGCCGTTGTCAGTACTGGATTGCATAAGGCCCCACCATTCACGGGGATTAGGCCCCACTTTATAGAATAAAAGTATCCTGCCGGTGTGCGTAGTTAGCAGTACAGGATTCCAGGCGGCATACCGGGTGGAATCGTTCACAATACCGGTAGCAGCAATAACCGGTGCTGACCACTTTCCTTTGTGAAAACGGGAAGTATAGATACAAACGTCAGGCGCACTTTCCCGGCTACCTCCAAACCAGGCAGCCAGCAGCTCCCCTCCCGGTAATTCTGTAATGGTCGAAGCATGCGCCGCCGGTACAGGCGGGTGCTGCATAATAAATTCGTCTTTTACCAATACCGCCTTCTGCTGCGCTGATGCCTGCCAGAATGAGGCTATTATCAGCCCGGCTGTGAGAAGATATCTTTTCATTGTACTCCGCTTAAAATTGACAAGGCCACAAAGATAACAATGTCTGCCATTGTTAGCTTTGTGGCCTTGCCCCCCATCTAAATTATAATTCTTACATCCTGTCTGTTATTCTTTCATCCAGAAAATTTTTGCGTCACGTCTATCTTTTGCCCTCATCGCGTCATCATAGCTGCTGTTATAAGCCACCTCGCTCGCAGGATAAAGGAACCTGGTAGGAGGCAGTTCGTAACCAGCCCTTCCTGACGGTACGGTGTATACCTGCGGATAACCAGTGCGGCGCCATTCCGCCCAGGCCTGCCTTGCCTGCAGCACGTTGAAATGCAGCCACTTCTGCGTCCATATTTTTGCGAGCTTCGCATTGGAATCACCCGAATAAGCAATGGAAGGCTGTGTCAGGAACTGACTAATTGTGATCGATGATGGCATTGTTAAGCCTTCGCGGTTGTTAGGGTTCTGACTATACAGGAAATACATGAATGCGATGGCCTGGCGAACACCCAGTTCATAGCTTTGCTGCGCAGTACCACCGGTTAATCCCCAGCGTTCGAACGCCTCAGCTTTCAGGAAGTTTACTTCAGAAGCAGATATGTAAATACCAGGCAATTTACCATTGGTCAGGTAAGTAGTGGAGTCATATGTTGCAAAGTAAGAAATGCTATCCCCCTGGAGAATTGCCGTGTTAGGCATCGCAACATATTCCTTATTAGGCTTACCCTCTTTAGAGGTGTTCTTGTCAAACATAAACGGAATGCGTGGATCATTTGCCGGTTTCATCACAGTGTTCAGCATGTAGTCAGGAGCAATCTGTCCCCTGATCTCTGTAAATGCAGCCATCGGCGTATTGCTATAATTTGTCAGCTGATATAATAATATATCAGTACTTGCCGGGCTATAGTTATCACCCACGCCATCCCCGTCCACCAGTGGATATAAGATCGGATTAGCGAGGATTTCCTGTACCTCTGTTCTTGCTCTTGCTTCATCAACCATAGAAATGCGCATCAGATAGCGCAGACGGATGGAATTCACATAACGGCGCCATTTATCGATACTTCCTCTCATGAGATAGTCCTGCGCTGTGAAAGATGCACTTGCAATGGCATTCGGAGTTGTACCGGTAAACCAGTCAGCGACATCCTTCAATCCTATCAGCACGGTATCATAAAGCGCCTTCTGATCCTGGAATTTTGCGTTTGATATGGTGTTGCTCATATCCAGTGATCCTGCCTCGGTAAAGGGAATATCACCAAACATATCGATCATCTGTGCTGTCTGGTCAAGTAACAATGCCTTGCCCGCCATCATGAAGATCTGGAAGTTAGGGCGTTCATCAAGCGGCAGGTTACTATAAAGACGTTGCATGGTGCGATACTGGGCCACAACACCATTACCGGTATTATAGTTCAGATCAGTTCCCTGGTTACTTGGCGTATAATAATCATTCCAAAGATCCTGCACAGGTCCTGCAGGCTGCAGATACCTCTCCTCTTTATTGTCTATCGTAGCTGTCTGACAGAATGCAGCCAGCATTGGCAAAGCAATTGTACGCATTTCCGTATAGTTCGGTCTTGCGCGGTTATTATCCTCTATGGATGAGAAGAGTTTCTCAATAGTAGGATTAGTTGTTTTGTCAGGGTCTACGTAGTAATCATCGAGCTGGCTTTTGCAACCTGCCATACCAATGGCAAGGGCCGTGACACAACCTATATTTATTAGTATTTTCTTCATAATCATAACTGTTTGTAGCAAGTCACAATAAATTAATTAGAAACTGGCGTTTAAGCTGAAACCATAGCTACGGGTAGCACCGGAAGAACCTTCATCTATACCCTGTTTTAACCAGCTACCACCCATTGGCGCTTCAGGATCAAGATTCTTCATAGTTCTGTAAACATACATGAGGTTTCTTCCTATCAGCGACAGGCGCAGGCTTTGCAAACGCAGTTTAGCCGCTGTTCCTTTTGAAACGGTGTAAGATAGTACCAGCTCGCGCAGTTTTGCATAGTCGTTCTTTTGCAGGGCTGGTATGTTCCAGGATTGAGAATTATCATTAAACGTGCTAAAATAGTAATATCCCGCCTGAATTAGTTTAGTGTTTGGCTGGCCACTTTTAGTTACACCATTCAGGATCATACCATCATGATAAGCCTTTCCATTTGGAGGAACTGAGGTATGACTTGGAAGCTGTACCATCTCACCAGCTGTATTGATGTAATATGGGATACCGCCGTGTTCTTCATCACGACCTTCCAGGGTATTTTTAAACATACCTGCAGCAGTCTGATATTTTAGTGGCGTAGATACGATCATTCCACCGAAACGGTAGTCAATCATGAAGTCGAGGGACAGGTTATGATAGTTGATCGTGTTCGCAAAACCACCTACTATCTTAGGAAGCAGGTTGCCCATTTTCTCGTACCTGGTCTCGTCAATAACATACAGTCCATTGTCATCAATCACAAAATTACCTTTGCTATCTGTCAGGCGCGGGTACATATAAATATTACCAATCGGCTGGCCTTTCTCCGCAACCACTTTCAGGGCGTTCCTTGCTGCCCACAGCATCACGATCTGGTTTACACCTGGCGTCAACTGTTCAACACGGGATGTATTTGTCGCAAAGTTCAAACGGGTACTCCATTTGATCTTCCTTGAAACAGGCGTAGCGGTCAATGCAACCTCCAGACCTTTACTGTGTAGTTCACCTACGTTGGTGATCCTTGTGTTTGCACCATTACTTACTGCAACGTTCAAACGCATCAACAGGTCAGTTACACGGCTGTTATAATAAGAGATATCTACACCCAGACGATTTCCAAGCATTTTTACCTCTGTACCGATTTCCAGTTCTTTTTTCTTCTCTGACTTCAGCGCTTCGTTACCATAGTTATTCTGCGCTACCAGCAAGGGTACAGAACCATTAACAGAAGAAATTGGTTTCTGCGTATAGGTAACGTTCGACTCAAACGGAGGAGGAGCATTACCTACGAGACCGTAAGAAGCACGCACCTTACCGTAAGTAAAGAGGGTTGGCAGATGGAAAGCCTCTGTGAAGACGAAGCTCGTGTTCACTGATGGATAGAAGTAACTGTTATTGCCGGAAGGAAGTGTTGATGAATACTCCTGACGGGCAGTACCTTCCAGGAATAAGTAGTTCATGTAGCTCAGGTTCATGATACCCAGGTAAGCGTACTTAAACGCTCCACTACGCTGTTCTGACGTATTCTGAACATTGTAGGAGTTATTGATACTGAACCAGTTTGCAGTAACCAGACCACCATTGGTAGAAGAATTCTGATCACTGTAGGTTTCTTTACGTGTCTGCAGACCGGCGCTGAATGAGTATCCAAATTTCCTCGTTTCCTCATCTTTGGCAAAGGTCAGCAACTGATCGCTATAAAAGATAGAATAACGTCCTTTAGCCACTGCATATTGACCTGTGCTCGTTCCGCCGTTGAATGCGATCGGATACTCGTTGTACTTCTTGGTTTCGATATTCAGGCTCGTAAAGTCGTTACCTATCCTGGTACGAAACCTCAGGCCTTTCGCCAGATCAATGTTCAATGTTACGCTGGACAATAAACGATCCTGCTTTTCAATCTCCTGGTTACGCAGCTGATACCACAGCAGGTTCAGTACTTCTGACGGACGTATGTTATATTTTAAAGCCTCGTCAGGGTTCCACTGTGGCTTATCATATGGTACCCATTTGTATCCCTTGGAGGTCTTATATTTATCGAATATGATACCCATATCCTCGGCACGTGAGAAGAATCCGTTAAAATCGTTGAAGATACGTGCCATTTGCAGCGGACGGTTCGTGATCTTTGTATTTACATAACCACCTACAACATCCAGGCTTACTTTGTTATGCAGCTTGATAGTACTGTTCAGATTAAAAGTATTACGCTGCTGATTGCCACCAACCTGGATACCTTTATAATCGCTGCGGGTATAAGAGAAGCGGTAATTCGCTTTTTCCGTCATGTTCGAAAGGGATACATTCAAATTTGAATTGTATCCCTTCTGAAAGAGTTGTTTATAGTTGTCGGGTTGGGGTGAATAAGGATGCATACTACCATCCCACCAGGGCACCATCTGTCCATCCATTTTCGGACCGAACTGGGCGTAGGCCCTGAAGTAAGGCCTTACCGTTCCATCTGTTCCAATGGGGACCCAGCCATCAACGTTAGTATTTGAACCGGCGGTCTTTCTGTCATAACCAGGACCGTAGACGTTCTGATACTGAGGAGCAAAAGCAATTCGCTCGGCGGTATGTGAATAGTTCAGATCAACACCCAAACCTCTACCCTTCATACCTTTTTTGGTAGTAATTACCACAACACCACTCGCAGCATCAGAACCATACAGAGCGGTAGCACTTGCACCTTTCAATACCGTCAGGCTTTCGATGTCTGCAGGGTTGATATCGAGGATACCATTACCACGGATACGTGGGTCAGCCCAGTAATCATTGTTGTTAGTACCTGCTGCACCTTTTTCGTTGTTATTCCTGATCTGCACACCATCTACTACATACAGCGGTTGCGTGTTGTAGTTGAGGGAGTTCACACCACGGATCTGTATATTCACCGCGCTCGTAGCACCACCGGGAGCAGTAGTGATCTTCACACCAGCTGCCTTACCATATAAGGCAGAGGCGAAGTTGGTGGCGCCAGCAGCAGTGATCTGTTCAGAAGTGATAGTACTTACTGCGTACCCGAGAGCCTTTTGCTCTCTTTTGATACCCAGTGCAGTTACTACCACTTCATTCATCATTTTTTCATTTGGCTGCAGTGTGATAGTGATAGCGGTTTTACCATTTACAGGGATCTCCTGTGTTTTAAAACCTACATAAGACACTAACAATACTGCATCATCCGGAACGCTAATGGTAAATGCACCATTTTCATCCGTTGCTACCCCATCAGAAGTCCCTTTAATCTTTACAGAAGCCCCGATCAAAGCCTCACCAGTCTGGTCTAATACCTTACCGGTAACTTTAATAGCTTTCAGCTGAGCGCCTTTCGGCATGATAACGATCAGATTGTTGGACAGTTCCTGGTAAGTAAAACCGGAATTGTTCAATATCAGATCCATTACTGTAGTGATCTGTGCGTCTTTTACGTTAATATCTACTTTGTTATCACTCGGAATGTTCCTGTTGCTGAACATAAAACGGTAATCGCTCTGACTTTCAATTACAGTCAGCACTTTTTTAAATTCAACGTCACGGAGGTTAAGAGTGATCTTGGTTGCGCGGGAACCCGCCAGTACATTCAGACTCATGGTAAGCATTAGTCCTAGTACCAAATTCATAAGTAGCATTGGCTTTAAAAGCCCGTAAGGGATCTTTACGCCCCTGGGGCGTAGGATAAACGTCATAACTTAGATGTTAAGGGTGATTAAAGTCTTTCAAATGTCAGGATTGTTCAAAAAACCATTCATTTCAAGGATATAAGTTTCTTTGCCGGCAGGTACCATTTAAAAACGGTGCCTGCTTTATCTAGTAGTAGTCGATCTCTTTTCCCATAGACAAAATTTTAGGCGTTAATACTTTGTTTCTGGTGAAATGAACAAGCGAATACATACGGTGTAATCATAGACATAGGTATCGGCTTCATAGGGTCCTCATCTCACCTTTCAATGTTTGAAAGGATAATTTAAAATCGTTTTTCTTTTTCCGTACTTTCCTGATTAATATATAACTATCGTCGAATCTTCTATTCTGTAACTGAAATCTTCCGTCAGGTGCAGTGCGCTAAATGCTTCTGCGACTGTTTCTCCCTCCAGGATACCGGTAAACCTCAGCTGCTTCATACCATTCCGGTTAAAACGGATACTGACATTATACCAGCGTTCCATCCTCCTTGCAAGTGTTTCGAAATCTTCATCCTGGAACACCAGCTTGTTCTGCAGCCAGGATGTTTCCATGATCACGGTATCCTTTTGCTGGAAGTAGGTCATTGTAGTTAATGCCGGTGCGGCTTCTTTCAGGCTTACTGAGCTCTTTTTCCTGGAGTCGTCATTGTTTACGACAAGTTTCTGGGATGGTTTCAGTACAATCTTTTCAGATGGATTGTCCGCAACCGTTACTTCTATTGCCCCTTTCAACAGTGTTGCTTCTGTTGATGTTTCGTTAGGATAGGATTTTACGTTGAAAGCTGTACCCAACACTTTGATATCCATGTTATTGGCATGAATGATGAAAGGCTTCTGCGCATCGCTGTGCACATCAAAGAAAGCCTCCCCTGTCAGGTACACTTCACGGCTTTCCTGCGGGAAATTAGCTGCATACTCCAGCTTACTGTCCGCATTCAGCGTAACCCGCGTGCCGTCCTCCATCATAAAAGTGGATTTCTCCCCTTTTGAGGTGTACTTGGCGATAAGCGGCTCATGCAGTGAGTTGTAATAGTACACGCCGGCGGTGATCAGGAGCGCTACCGCAGCAGCAACACCAGACATCCATACCAGGCGGCCTTTACCGCGTACTGGCGTCATCAGTGGCTCGATGACTGACGTACCGGCTTCTTTCTCCAATTCACTGATACGCGTCTGCACATTAGAAAAAAGTCTTCTGCTGTCAATATGATCATGATGATTCTGGGCCCAGTACATGCGGAACAGCTCATACTGTCTGGCGAAGACAGCATCCTCACTCATGATATGTTTCAGTTCCTGGCCTTCTTCTGGTGTTGAATCACCAGCCAGGTCCTTTATAACAATTTCAAAAAAACGTTCACTCATTGTCCGATGGAATAACCCTTTGTATATAAGACAACATTTAGTACCTAATATGCTTACAAGGTTTAAAAATTTTTTTAACATATATATTAAAGGGTTAATTACCCATAAATATTGATATTATCAGCAATGTCGTTATAATACTATCGGTAATATTATCCGACGTCTGCTTGCCTGCCTTTTTCAGATAAGGCTCCATAGCAACTGTCATCTTTTTCATAGCACGCAGCATCTGCGTATGCACAGTACGGGGGGATATATTCAGGATCTCCGCTACCTCCTTGTATTTCATCCCGTTTTCCTTCACCAGCCGGAAAATAATGCTACACTGGCGGGGCAGGGAAGAAATAGCCTGGTCCATCCTGAAAAACAACTCTTTCTTTTCTAATTCCATCTCGGGAGAGGCCGCATTTACCAGCTGCGCGCCGCCCTCGTGATCGTCTATATTCACCAGTTGAGTACTGGAAAAACGCTTATTATAATTCAGTGCATGGTTCTTTACAGCAATAAAAAGGTACGTCTCAGGCTTGAGAACGTCCCTCATTTTCGCTCTGTCCATCCAGCATTTTACAAATACATCGGAAACTATCTCTTCCGCAACTTGTTGATAATGAACGTACATTGTGCAAAACTTAACGAGCCTCGGGTTTAATTCATGGAAAAAAACCTCAAATGATTTAGAATCGCTATCAACCGTGATGCGCTCCCATAGATCATTTATATTAACCTCCTTTTGCATTCTAACTTTTCATTATATTTCAGACAGCAATGTAGTAAAAGTATATGTCAAATAAAAATAATAAAACTTTCTGAATTAATTATTTATAATATATATTATCTGCCATACATTAGAAAAACAGGGCTTATTGAGGGGCAATAAAAAACCCGTCCTGCTTACGCAGAGCGGGCATATAAATAATTGTAAATCAATTTATTCCTGTTCCATAGTCATAATATCACGGTCAAACAGATACAAACCACTCTTGTCATCGCCGATCAACTCCAGCTTATCATTACATTCCCTGGCTACCCGTTCTTCCTCAATCTGCTCATTTACATACCATTGCAGAAAATTGTGGGTGGCATAGTCCTTTTCCTGTAAGGCGATGTCCACCAGCTCGTTAATACTTTCACTCACCTTTACCTCATGTGCAAACAGCTCTTCAAACGCTTTTTTCAGAGAAACAAACGTTAGCACAGGTTGCGCCAATGCCGGTATGATCGCAAAACCGCCCCTTTCGTTGATATAATGGATCAGCTTCAGCATATGGAAACGCTCCTCATCGCTGTGCTTGAAGAAAAACTTTGTTACGCCTTTCAGACCGGGCTGTATTTCAGCCCAGCTGCCCATTGCCAGATAAGCCTGGGAAGACTGAGCTTCCATTACCACCTGACGGTTCAGGGCCTCCTGCATTCTTTGTGACAACATATTATTCGCTTTTAGGGTGAAAAATTGAACAGAATAAATGTACTGAATTTCCAGAGGCCGCTAAAATATAACATGTCCTCATAACTGGAAATCATCACATTACTTAACAAAGTCCTCGCGGTGAGGACTAAACACGTCTATCAGCACACCCGGCTCCAGGCACAGGGCGCCATGCACAACATGCGGGGGAATGTAATAGGCATCCCCTGCTTTCAGCACTTTCTTCTCGCCATCAATCGTGATCTCAAACACCCCACTTTCCACATGAGAGATCTGTGAGTGGTAGTGCTCATGTAGTGCTCCAACCGCCCCTTGCTGAAATTCCACCTTTACCAGCATCAGCTGCTGATTATAAGCCATTACCTTCCTGCGGATGCCCGGGTCAGGCGTTTCCCATTGAATATCTTTGTCTTCTATAAAAAGATCCATATCCGGTTATTTTTCCGTATTTAAAGCCTCCGGGGCCGTCCGTACAAACTACCTGAAAACAAATAGCCCATAGCGTACCGGCCCTGTCGCGGGTTACTTAACATACCAATTTAATCATTGATCTGCTAAAAACCCTACAACAATTTCGATCTGCTATGGACTATTTTATAACTATCGGTAGATTACTTCAGTATCTCACTCAGACGTTTATCCAGTTCCTCCCCTCTCAGGTTCTTAGCCACGATCTTTCCTTCCGGATCCAGCAGGAAATTCTGTGGTACTGACCTTACACCATACATTTTTGCAACGGCATTATCCCAGAACTTGAGGTCAGACACATGCGTCCAGGTCAGGTTATCTTTATGAATCGCTTTCAGCCAGGCGTCATGTCCATTTGGCTGGTCCAGTGATACGCTCACAATGGTGAAAGGCTTGTCTTTGTGATTGTTGTATGCTGCTACTACATGCGGGTTCTCTGCACGGCAGGGACCACACCAGGAGGCCCAGAAGTCAACCAGCACATATTTTCCACGGAAGTCCTTCAGGTTCACCGGTTTACCGAGGGTGTCATTCTGTGTGAACAGCGGCGCTTCGGCGCCAATAGCAGTGCTCTTCCAGCTATTCAGCAGCTTCGCATATTCCTGCCCGTTTTTGCTACTTTTCACCTTGGCATCCAGGCTGTTGTACATAGACTCCACCTGACCCAGGTCGTCCGGCATACCGCCTGAGTATTGCTGTAAGGCATCCAGACTGATAATGGATTTCGGATTGTTCTTTACAAAATCCACATAAACAGCTTTCTCCTGTTTGCGGATCTCGTCTACTTTCTGATCGAGGTACTGGCGGAACTCGAGAGAGCCACGTTTCTGCTCGTCGGCAGCCATGTACTCAGCGTTCAATTGTCCGAAAAGTGCCCCTACCGGCTTCAATGCTTCCTGTAAGCGCTGATTATCAGCATTTACCGGAGAGCCTGCAAAAGTAACCTTCTGCAAAGAGTCCGGGCTGCTCAGGGTAATCGTGCCTTTCTCAACGTAGAAAACGATCATATCACGCGCCCTTGGGTCGGCCGGTGGATTGACGTGCTTTAACACCATCATGGCCTGAGAAGGACCATCCACCGTTCCCTTAAATTGAAATGTACCGTCTTTCAAGTCGGCAGAGTCTTTTACGTCAACGCCTCCGTTACGGTAAACAAGTTGCAGTTTGGCAGGTGCATTCCAACTGCCGATTTTGCCCTTCAATACAAAATCCCCTTTCTGGGCTAACAAAACGCCTGGGGACAACAATAAAGTGAAGGCTACTAATAATTGCTTCATGCTGGTTTGGTTTGATTTTTTCGAGTATCACTAAAAATAGTAAATAAAAGTGAACCCGGACCGCGCCTGCAGGATGACCGGTAAAAAGACTACATGAGTTCCGGTCACGAAAGCCTTCAACAAGCATACAGTCTCCTGCCTACAGCTCCTTTTGTATAGCGATGGCTATAGATAGTGGCTGTAATGTTATAGTAGAGCGCCTGTAGGCAGGAGACTATATACTTGTTGAAGACCAGGAGAAAGCTTACTCTATACCCAGTTCTTTCTGGATCTCTTCCAGAGACCGCCCCTTCGTTTCGGGCATCACCTTCCAGATAAACAGCAGCTGCAACAGCATCATGCCGCTGTAGAACACGAATGAGTAAAATCCACCCATTTCACTGCCTGCCACAATAATGGGGAAAGTCCAGGATATGATGGCCGCCATTATCCAGTGAGTAAAACTGCCCAGCGCTCCTCCCTGTGATCGTACCGAGTTGGGGAAGATCTCTGAGATGAACACCCAGATCACCGCTCCCTGGGAGAAGGCAAAAAAGGCAATATATCCGATCAGGTAGATCAGCACATTCCCTCCCAGATGAGCCGGGTCTCTGAAAGCGTAGGCAGTCAGGCCCAGGAACAGGATCATCCCCAGGGAACCGATCAGCAGCAGGGTCTTACGGCCGAATTTATCAATAACGGTCATGGCCAGTAAGGTGAATAACAAATTGGCAGCACCAATGTATACCGGTTGAAGATACGCTTCAGCTTTACTGAAACCTGCCAGTTCGAAAATGCGTGGAGCATAATACAGGATGGCATTGATGCCCGATAACTGGTTGAACATAGCCAGTAAAACCGCGTAAAGTATTGGCTTTGCATACCTCGCCTGAAACAGGTTCTCCTGGTGCGTTTTAACAGATTCCCTGATAGCTTTGATGGCGCCGGGAACATCTGGTTCCTGCAGGCGCTGCATAACAGGTACCGCCTCCTCTTCCCGGTTGTTGAGTATCAGCCAGCGGGGACTTTCCGGGATCGTTCTCAACAATATCCCAAACAGCGCTGCAGGCACCACCATAATGCCCAGCATCCAGCGCCAGGAATCATCTCCCATTCCCACAAACAGGAAGTTGGTCAGGTAGGCGATGAAGATCCCACCTACTATATTCAACTGGAAAGACCCTGCCAGTCTGCCCCTTAGCGAAGCCGGAGAGATCTCCGAAATATACATGGGTCCTACTACCGACGATGCGCCAACGGCAACACCCGCCATGAAGCGGAACAATACGAACAACAGCCAGGCAGAAATGGAAGCACAGCCGATAGCTGAAACGACATACAGTAAAGCAATAGCCAGCAGTACCTTTTTACGGCCATAAACGCGGGCAGGTATTCCCACTACCAGTGAACCCAGTACGGTTCCGATCAGACTGGAAGCAACGGTGAATCCCAGCCAGAAAGGACTGAGTGACCATAATTCCATAATCGTCTTTTCCGCACCGGATATCACCGCGGTTTCAAAGCCAAACAGGAAACCGCCTAAAGCGGCGATTAATGCAATTCTAACAGGATAAGAAAACATGAGTGTAGTTTATTGTGATTACTTGTGGAGCCATAGGTGATCATAACGTTTTACTATAAAGGAAAAAAGTAAACATAAAAAACGGTAAAAGCAACTGTCAATATTTGAAATTCATATACCGCTTATTTGATATTGCTACGATGGTCACAAAATGCGCCCTGCATCTTTGCACTATAAATAACACTCGAAATGAAAAAGTTTATGAATTCAATCAGACCGGTAAAATGGCTCAGTGCTACATTGTTTGCTGCACTCATCATGGCATTCCCTTTCGCAATAAAGGCGCAGGAATCTGCTAAAGTAAAGAATATTATTCTCGTGCATGGCGCTTTCGCCGATGGTTCCGGATGGGAAGGTGTATATAAAATCCTGGCAGCTAAAGGATATCATGTAACTGCGTTACAGTATCCTATGACCTCACTGGAAGATGACGTGGTGGCGCTCAATAGGGCGATCGATAAGCAGGATGGTCCAACTATCCTGGTAGGCCATTCCTATGGTGGTATGATCATCACCGAAGCAGGGGTATCGCCCAAAGTAGCGGCACTGGTATATGTTGCGGCATTTGAACCTGAAGTCGGTGAATCGCTGGTAAACCTGGTACAAACCGCTCCTGCGGCTCCGGAGAACGGTATCCTCCCTCCGGATGATAAAGGATTTGTATACTACGATGAAGCAAAGTTCCATGACGGATTTGCAGGTGATCTGCCTAAAGAAAAAACAGCATTTATGTATGCATCCCAGGGAGCTATCTCTGTGAAGTGTTTTACCACACCTGCTACACATACTGCGTGGAAAGAAAAACCCAGCTACGCTGTTCTGACCACTGACGACAAAAGCATTAATCCGGTGATACAGGAGAACATGGTAAAACGTTCCGGCGCTAAGGTTACCAGAATAAAAGCCAGCCACGTTGTATTCATCTCTCATCCGAAAGAAGTAGCTGCTGTTATCGAAAGTGCTGCTAAGCGTTAAACTATCATAGCAGTAGAAGAGGTTGATCCGGCAGGACAATCTCTTCTGCTGTTAGTTTGTAGTCCCCGCCCTTCTTCTAAATTCTGCAGGTGTGATACCGGTGTTCTTCTTAAAGAACAAACTAAAATTAGGTTGTTCTGCAAAGCCTATACTATAACCAACTTCCTGCAAGGTCCAGTTTGTTTGTAACAGCAGGATCTTGGCCTCTTCCAGTAAACGGTTGCGGATATGCGTACTGACGTTCTGCCCCGTATGTTTCTTCAGTAATGTATTCAGATAATTTGGATGCATACGCAGACTGGCCGCAAATTCCTTTGCCGTTTTCCTGGCAATAGGATGGGTGTAATTCACATTTGCCGTTTCTCTTTCCAGCAGATTGAAGAACTCGTGCACATGTCTGTATTCATCAGAAATATGTTCAGGCTCTTTAAAACCGGAAATGCGGGCGCTCTGTATCATCAGCAGCTGCAGATAGGTTCTGATCGCATCTTCATTCAACCGGTGCCCCAGTCTTTCTTCCTGTTCCATATTGGCGAATATACCATTCAGCACTTTGATATCAGTAAGCGATAGCCGGATGATATTGTTAGCCTTTTCATTGAACAGCAGATATTTTTCTATCGTTGTTTTTAGCACCGTATGCCGGTCAAGCAGGTCTTTCCGGAAAAAGCAGGTATAGCCTTCATGATCATCAGATAGCTGCTTCCATGAAATGATATCTGAAGGATGAATGAAGACGATCATGGGTGCATCGATGTAATAGGTACTCGTTCCTATCGCGAGTATGCCCAGGCCTCTGGTGATCATTACTATTTTGAAGAACTCCTTCCGGCACTCTCCCGTCACGGCAATCAGCTCAGGAAAATCGCGTAACAAACCGATCGTTTTGGATTCCAGTATTGTCATCATATCTGTCTGAGATTTACCCTACAAATATGTCCCACATCCCGAAATTTCCAGTTGTACTAATTCTCACAATTCGGGTATTTTTCCCGTTTTTTATCCGTCAGCCGGCATAATACACAACAGACCGCCTACTCCGTTCTAAACGAAGCAAAGCGGCCTGTTACACAATCAAGTAATACTTATTTTGACAATTGTTCGAACTCTTCGTCGGTCAGCTCTATGTCGGCAGCAGCCAGGTTTTCTTCCAGGTGTTTTATAGAACTGGTGCCAGGTATCAGCAGAATATTATCTGCGCGTTTCAGCAACCAGGCCAGTGCTATCTGCGCCGTTGTCGCGTTGTGCTTAGCAGCAATTCTGCTGATCTTGTCGGCCAGCGCCTCTGGACCTGAAGCCAGTGGGAACCATGGTATAAATGCCAGTCCGCGTTCAGCTGTATAATCCACAATTTCTTCCCACTGACGGTTACCCAGGTTGTAGAGATTCTGCACAGATACAATAGGTAATACTTTTTCAGCCTGTTCGATCTGTTTAATATCTACTTCTGATAAACCTACATACCTGATCTTCCCTGCGTTCACAGCCTCCACCACTGGCGCCAGTGTTTCTTCTACCGGCACATTAGGATCGAAACGGTGCAGTTGCCAGAGATCAATAGTGTCGACCTTTAAACGTTTGAGACTACCTTCAATGTTCTCGCGGATAAAGGCAGGGTCGCCATTAGGCGTCCACCGATCGGGGCCTGGGCGGTTAAAGCCTCCTTTAGTGGCGATTACCAGGTCATCTTTATAGGGGTAAAGCGCATCAGCGATCAATGATTCATTCAACTTAGGCCCATATGCTTCTGCAGTATCGATGAAATTTACACCGCCGGCTACAGCAGCCTGCAGTACTTTCTTCGCATTCTCGCGGTCAGCTACCTCTCCAAATACGCCTTTTCCAGTCAATTGCATTGCCCCGTAACCAAGACGGTTGATCTCAAGCTGGCCTCCTAAGCTGAAGGTCAGACTCTTTGTGCTTGTTGCCATTTTCTTATGTTTTAATAATCAATCCTGAAATATGTATGATAAATCTGTTACGTTATGCTGTTCAGCAATCTGCTCACATGAGCATCAATAAACGTACCCGCCGCTGTTGCCGATCGCGGCCATGGCGGAATAGTTTAATAAATAGTTAACTACGGGCGACCATTTGGTGCAGCGATGTTTTGCTTGTTCAGTTTACTGACACAAAGATGCATTGTTTGTAAAAAGCGGAGATTAGCAAAAACAAATGTTTTCTTATGAATTTCAAAGATGGGGTGTGGAAGTTGCTCACCTGTCTCATAAACCGGTATAGGAACAGGTGAGCAACCTTATTAAAAACATCATTCAGTCGAAGTTATCCTCACATCGCCTCAAACACATACACCTTGCCCTTCTCCGTCGGCACATCATACAAGTTCGTCGACTCAAACTCCAGTGGTTTCACATCCTTACTATGTATCAGCGGCTCCGCCACGGCCGTTACCTGGTAAAAAGGATTACTATTCTCACCACTCGCCTTTGTCAATGTATGCGCAGCTTTCAGGGGCTGATTACTTCTGATACGGCAGTTACCGCCCAGCGTGGATTTAATAACAAGTTTAGTCAATTTTCCATTCTGCCATACCAGGTCTTCCACCACAAATCCACCTCTTGCACGCAGGCCTTTTATACTACCTGTCTTCCATTGCTGCGGCAATGCCGGCAATACATGGATAGCACCATCATGACTTTGCATCAGCATTTCTGTAATACCGGATGTACATCCGAAGTTACCGTCTATCTGAAAAGGCGCATGGGCATCAAAGAGATTGGTATAAGTACCGCCCCCGCGTTTACCAACAGGGCTTAACTGGTTGGTGATAAGTTTCAGTGCATGATCTCCGTTACGTAGTCTGGCCCACCAGTTCACCTTCCATCCCATACTCCACCCTGTGGAAATATCACCGCGTTGTATCAGGGTAGTGTTGGCTGCACTGGCCAGTAAAGGCGTACGGTCGGGAGAGATCTGGGAAGAGGGATACAGACCATATAAGTGTGATATATGCCGGTGTTCATCCTTAGGATTGTCCAGGTCTTCGATCCACTCCTGCAATTGTCCGTACTGACCGATCTGCATTGGCGGCAGGCGTTTACGTACCATTCTGAAAGTATCTACCAGCGCCTTATCCTTCCCCAGGATGTCAGCGGCATTGATAGCGGCACTTAATGCATCAAAAACGATCTGGTTATCCATCGTACAACCTGCATCCATATGAACACCGGGTCTGGAAGCCGGTGCATTTTCAGGCGAGTGACCAGGATTCACCACCAGGTATCCCCGTTTGGGATCTGCTACAAGATCATCTACGAAAAACAGTGCTGCACCTTTAATAGCGGGGTATACATCGGCGAGATAACGTTTATCACCATTGTAGAGGTAACGCTCCCAGAGGTGCTGGGCCAGCCAGGCGCCCCCCATGCTCCAGATCCCCCAGTTGATCTTATCCACAGGGCCTGTAATACGCCAGAGGTCCGTATTATGATGGGCAACCCATCCCCTGGCGCCATACATCGTGCGTGCAGTGCCCTGTCCTGTTACAGACAGTTCTTTGACCATCTGTATCAGTGGTTCATGCATTTCCGGCAGATTGTCCTTTTCTGCCGGCCAGTAGTTCATTTCTGTATTGATGTTGATAGTGTATTTGCTATCCCATGGCGGCCTCATTTCTGCGTTCCAGATACCCTGCAAATTAGCGGGTTGTCCGCCCGGCTGAGAACAGGATATCAGCAGGTAACGGCCAAACTGGAAATAGAGCGACACGAACTGTGGATCAAATGTCTTTGAGAAGTTGGCCAGTCGCAGGTCAGTAGGCTCTTTTGCCGCATCAGAAGTACCGAGGTCTATCTTTACACGGTTGAAATAACGTTGATAAGCAGCTGTATGCTCCTTCAGTAATGTAACATAAGGCTTCTTCACCGCAGCATTCAGATAAGCAGTTGCCCGCTTTACCTCATCAGCGCTAAGGTCCTGATAGTTCACATAATTGGTAGCCATGGAAATAAAGATCAACGCACTGCTGGCGTTCTTTACCGTGATGGCTGTATCTCCGGTGGTCACGCTGCCGCCTGTGGCGATTATCTTTGCAATACCGTTGAACTTCACCTTTCCTTCCACGGTCTCGTGACTACCTGTCATACCGTTCACCGTAAGATCGTTCCCTGTTGCTTTTACAACAGCATTCTTTTGTGGAGTGGTCAGATAAGCAGCGAAACCCAATGTACCTGGTTTGCTGCTGCTCAGCCGTACGATGATGGTCTGTGCCGGCACTGAAGCAAATACCTCCCGCGTATATTGCACACCATTTACTGTATAGGTAGTTTTTGCGATCGCTTCTTCAATATCCAGTTCCCGGTAATAATCCTGGTACTGCTCATGGCCAGGAAAGGCCAGATGCAGGCTACCTACGGGCTGGAACATTTGTCCATTAGATGTTTTGGTCTCGACCTTCTCCGCCGCCAGATCCTGGGCTTCCTTCTGTTTACCTTCGAAGATCAGCTGCCTGATCCTGGGCAGGGCTTCCAGCGCTTCAGGATTGTCATTACGGTTAGGACTACCTGTCCAGACGGTGCCTTCATTCAGTTGAATGACCTCTTCCGCGGGGTTCCCGAATACCATTCCTCCAAGGCGGCCATTCCCTACGGGAAGCGCAGCCGTCCATATATCGCCGGCCGGTTGCCGGTACCACAATTTCAATGATTGCTGAGCATAGGACAAAAGTGGTAAGATGCCTCCTAGTACAAGCAGGGTTATTTTTTTCATAACTGGATAATGTGTTAGACCTATAATAGATCAGCCATGTCTGCAGACAGTCCATAGCTGGGGAAAGCAAATTACAAATGATGATCTATGAATGCAAACCGTCTGTAATAATAACTGTAGTATTAACACATAAAAATGGGGTACTGCATATCTGTCAGTGGGTTACGCACTTTCATCTTGTACTGGCAACTCATCAGTAAACTAATTAAACCGTTTCATCGATCAGCATTACATCCCATGGCTGTAACGTTTTGCTGATCAGCAGCACGCCCACATTGCTGGACAGCACCTGTTCTTCCTTCACCGCCATCGCCATCTGCTGCATCGTTTTCAGCTGATCTCCTGCCAGCGAATCCGGATTACCGGCCTGCTTCCAGGCATACAATGCATTGCCGTTTTCCTTGTCCAGTATTTCCACATTGAAACGGGCATCTTTATTTGTATTCATGAGCTTAAACGTGAAGTTGCGCGGCTCTCCCTGTTTAAGGGTACTATCCACTGTATCAGCAGCGCCGAAAGGCGGAGCCGTTTTCACTGCTGTCGGATAGTTATACACCAATGTTGTCAGCTTTTGTGTACTCTTATGGCGAGTTACGACAATCCCGTCTTTGTTGTAGAGCAGCTCATCTCCCAGGGCATGCAGCATCCTGTAAGCATGGAAAGATGGTTTGGCAATCCCCTGATGGTTTAGCAATCCGAATCCACCCGAGAATCCCTGTCCGCCGATACCTTCTTCCCCGCAATCTGTAAACGACCAGTAGGACAGTGAGTCAGCCAGACCTATACTATCAACATTCGCCTTTACGATGAACGCAGCAGGCGGCAATGCGTCATGCATAGCATCCCTGCCGGAAGAACTGGTGCCCCATTCTGTCAGATGGATCTCGGCCTTTGGAAAGGCGCTTTTATCCACCACAGCTCTCAGCCATTGCAGATCTTTCAATGTCGCATCTGAACTGCGCGTGCGGCCTTTGCTGTTATTGTAAGGGAAATCGGTAGGATATGGATGTGTGGAAATAAAGTCTACAGGCGCCTGTTCGCGTTTGCAGTAATCCAGGAAATCCTGGATCCAGACGCCTTTCCATTGCAGGCTGTCCAAATCTTCCGTACCACCTGTCAGTATTTTTGATTTATCTTCTGTTTCACCGTCAAAGCGGCCATCCCCCACGAAATTGCTGGTTGCAGGCCCTCCCACTTTCAGCTCTGGCGATACTGCCTTAATGGCCTGTGCAGTGGCTTTGTACATAGCGAAATACTGGCTTTTGCTGCCATCCCACATGGCTTTCTGATTAGGCTCATTCCACACTTCAAAATACCAGGTGCTGACTTCCCGCTGACCAAACTTCTCTATACAATGTTTTGTGAAATTGGTAACCAGTTGCGCCCATTTAGAAAAATCAGCCGGGGGCGATACATTAGCTTTCCACCAGAAAGCTGTACTTGTTCCACCAGCTATTTCCCGCGGAAAGAAGCTCAGTTCCACAAAAGGTTTCATGCCTGTTTTCAGGATGCGGTTAATAAGGTCATCCACTCTCAACCAGTTGTACACACCACCCTGGTATACAGACATATCATCGTGAAAGATCCCATGAAAGCGACAATATTCAAAGCCACAGTGTTTTTTTGTGAATTGCAGTTGCTCCAGCCAGGGAGACCCGGGGCGGAATGCTTCACCGGCCCTGCCAGCGCCTATGCATTTACTCCAGAAGTGAGAAAAAGTACGTCCCTGAATTTTAGTGTCAATTAACAACGGCTGTTGCTCTTCCCAGAAGGAGCGGCCCGAAACAAGGCCTGGTAACAATGCACTGCCGGCAGCTGTAACAATTGCCTGCTTCAAAAAATTACGTCTTTCCATGAGGTAAGGGTTATTTAAAAATATCTGGCTATTCCCCTGAAACCGGCCACTTGTTTTTCATATCGTGCCACTGCTCACTTTAATTTTCCGGGGATACAAGCCTTTTTTGATTGATAAAATTTGCTCTACTATCAGACAACTATTGATTTACAATGTACGGTATTTTATGAAATACGCAAACGTTTGCGCAATCCATTGACTACAATACACATATGTACAAATTACTCTATGTTTCCGATAAATGCAAATAAAGGGGGAGGGATTATTTTCAGGACGTAAATGGAACAGCATGAATAACTTGGCTTATTTCAGCCCTTATTGCAGGGTCATTCGCCAGTATAGCACACAACTCTGCGTCTGATGATATTGATAATGAGACAAATAAGCATTCTTCGTGTATCTGCTGGCCGGTTTGCAACACTTTTCCCTGCTGTTGCAGCTGATGGTAAAATTCCTTTTGCGCCGCCAGACATGCCTTTCTGTCCTCCCGCGGCCAGTTTCTTCCCTTAGCGAAGAAAAGCAATACTCCATGTGGCTGTCCGTAGTTCATAAATACTTTATTTTTGCGCAAAGTTCTGCATCGGTATATTCACCCTGTTAACGCAAACGGGACTTTTATAGCCGCAAACAGTGCCAAACCTGCTTTTCTTATGAACATCATACAGCCATTATATCCTGCCCCTCAGATAGAAGAAACCAGCCGCCTGTATACCAGGGAACAAACAGCGGGGCCGGAAATCAGCTACAGGGAGATCAGCATGGGAAATACCCGTATGTTGTGGTATTCGTATATGGCTGACAAAGAGTATCATATGCCTATGCAGCTGCAGGGAGAAAGAGTGGAGATGCATTTTAAACTGCGTGGCAGATCAGGTGTGTCATACGAAGGAGAACACTTCGTGATGCACAGCAATGAACAAAGCCTTTTTTATCAGCATGACCTCGAAGGTGAATACACGCTGTTTCCCGGCGAAAAAAGCTCCTTTTTTGAAGTAGAGTTCTCGCGCCCTGTATTTGAATCGCTGGTAACAGAGGATTGCCCTTTTCTGCAACAATTCTCGCAACAATTGCAAACGGCCCGCCATCACCTGTGGCCGGGACACACTATGTCCATCACTCCACAGATGCATATGATCATCACGGAGATGGGCAATACAACTTACACAGGACAAATGAAACGCCTGTTCCTGGAAGCCAAACTTATAGAACTGTTCCTGCTACAAGCCAGTGGGTTTGACCAATATACGCCGCAAACTGCCGACCTCCGGCCTGCCGACATAGAGCGCCTGCATGCAGCCAGGCATTACCTGGAACAGCACTTTATGGATGATTGTTCGATCATATCGCTGGCCAGCCAGGTGGGTATCAACCAGAAGAAGCTGAAACAGGGCTTCAAAGCACTGTTTGGATATACCGTTTTCGGCTACCTCAGTCATATAAGGATGGAAAAAGCCAGGCAACTGCTGCTCGATGAAAAGAAGACAGTGGGAGAAGTGTCAGAACTTGTCGGTTATCAACATCCGCAGCATTTTGCTGCAGCATTTAAAAAGAAGTACAATATTCTACCAGGCAGTCTTAAAAATTAAAAGTCCTCTTTCATTTCTTGCTTACAAGAATGCTCTCCAATGGAGGTGGTTCAGACTGCGCATGCATTATTACAGGTCCAACTTAAAGGCATAGATGCGTTGGGGATGCGTCGTGTATACGTCGGGTATACGTCGGGTTTAAAGCGTATTTCCAACAAAGGAACAGCCTGGTATATGATCCGAGAGAACAAGCAGAGACACAAAACTACTAGTGAAGAGATTCCGGCAACAAACCGGGCAACAAAACGTCAATCGGCTCCGCTAGGAGCCGCGGTGTTTGTAGCGCGGGGTTTCAACCCCGGGAACGCATAACGGATTCATTCGCTAATTCGGCCCGACACGGTGGACAGTGTGTTTGTAGCACGAGGTGTTTATAACCTCAGGATATCCCCCGTAAAACGCCGGCATTTACAACAAACCTCATTGAACAAAACACAATAGGACTCCGCTAGGAGTCCAGTGTTTGTAGCGCGGGGTTTCAACCCCGGGGAACCGGGAACGCATAACGGATTCATTCGCTAATTCGCCCCGCCACGGAGCCCCGTGTATTTGTCCCCCGGCAACCGATCCCGATCCCAACCCCCATCCCTGATATTATTTTAACCCAACCCCCTATTCGAACACTGTTCGAACTAGCAACGAATTAGCAACGAATCTCCATCGAACTAATACCGGGGTTAATCCGGTATAAAAAACTACCAGAGCAACTCAATACTAATATTATTTTAACTCAAAAGCCGGAAGAGAACAAGCAGAGAACTAGCAGAGAACTAGCAGAGAAGATGGTCAGAACAAGCACTGACGTCAATATTGCATAAAAAACCATCACGACGGCCTGTCCTTTGTACTCCTGATCAACCCAATACCCGCAAAAAAGAAAATGGCTCCCAATATGGAATAAATGAGAATTGCCTTAACGCTTCTGGTTGCGCCCGAAGTGTTCATAAAGTTCAATGCTCCCAGTATCAGGCCGGCAATGCCCAGGAATGTCAGTATGATGCCGATAATCCGCTTTTCCATAGCAAGTTTTACAATAGCTGATACAAATTGCATGCCTTCCCGGCACACCTGCTTCCTGCCAAATAGACGTTTTACCCCCTGATGGTGTAATTTTTGTGCTCACCCCGGCATGAAGATCTTCTGGAATTATATGCGCCCCCACCGCTGGATGATTGCCCTGTCCCTTTTACTGGCCGGCATTGGCCAGGTAGCCATGATGGTGGACCCCATGATCTTCGGAAAGATCATAGACAAATACGCACTGCATCCCGGCAACAGAACTGAAAGCGAGCTGCTGAGAGGTGTGCTGTTCTGGCTACTGCTCGCTATTTCAGTCGCAATGGTGGCCCGGCTTTCCAGAGCGCTCCAGGACTTCGTCATGCGGCTTATTATACAACGCTTTGGCATGCAGGTGTTCAACGACGGATTGAAGCAAACGCTCCGCCTCTCCTTCCAGGAATTCGAAGAGCAGCGCAGTGGGGAAACAGTGGCGCTGCTGCAGAAAGTCCGTAACGATACCGAGCGTTTCTTCAATGCCTTCATCAATATCCTCTTTTCTTCCCTTGTCGGAATAGGGTTCCTCATATGGTACGCTATTACGAAACACTGGGCGCTGGTACCTATCTTCTTTATTGGCGTGCTGGTGCTGGGAACGCTTACCGGCTTGCTGAGCAGAAAGATCAAGAAGATCCAGCGGGCCATCAACAAGGAAACACTGAAAATGTCGGGCTCCATTACAGAATCCCTCCGCAATATTGAACTGGTGAAAAGCCTGGGGCTCACTTTTCCTGAAATCCGCCGTCTGCGTAGCTTCACAAAGAATATCTATGACCTGGAAATGAAAAAGGTAAAGCAGGTCAGAATGCTGTCTTTCGTACAGGGCACTACCCTCAACCTCTTACGGCAATCCATACTTTTTATCCTGCTCTGGCTCATCTTCCGTAAAGTGCTCAGTCCGGGAGAACTGATCGCTATGCAGTTCATTGTAACGGCCATCTTTGGGCCTTTACAGGAACTGGGCAGCATCATCCTGGCGTACCGGGAAGCAGAAAGCTCATTACTGCTGTTTGACCAGCTGATGCATAAACCCGTGGAAGAGCGTCCCGCCAGTCCGGTAGAACTCGGCCCACTGGAAACGATCCGTTTTGCAGATATCGTCTTCCGCCATCAGACAGCTACCATAAATGCCCTTGATGGCATCAGTTTCAGCGCAACTAAAGGCGATACTATCGCCTTTGTAGGCCCTTCAGGCTCGGGCAAATCCACCCTGGTAAAACTGCTGCTGGGACTGTATCAACCTGTTTCCGGCGAGATCCTGTTCAATGATATCCCATCGGGCGACATCCGGTATAATCAGATGCGCCGGCAGATAGGGTTTGTATCGCAGGATACACAACTGTTTGCCGGTACTATCAAAGACAATCTCCTGTTTGTAAAACCCGATGCCACGGACGAAGAGATGCTGGCGGCCCTGCATAAAGCATCCTGTGCGCAATTGCTGGCCCGTTCGCCCCACGGACTGGATACTAAGCTGGGTGAAGGCGGTTTGAAGCTTTCCGGTGGAGAGAAACAGCGTGTCTCCATTGCCCGGGCACTGATACGCGATCCAAGACTGCTGATCTTCGATGAAGCTACGTCTGCACTGGACTCGCTGACTGAAGAGGCTATCACCGATACCGTTCGCAATATTTCCGCAAGAAGGGAACAACTCAATATACTCATCGCACACAGGTTGTCCACCATAATGCACGCCGATACCATTTATGTGCTGGAAAAAGGCAGGATCGTGGAAACAGGGACACACCTGGAACTGCTGGAGCAGAAGGGGCTGTATTACGCGATGTGGCGTCAGCAGATAGGCGAACGCCGCAGCACATCGCCAGCTGTATCTGAAGACATTACCCAGATCGGCACATCCATATCGGGTCCTGCTTCACTGCCTGATGCCAAGCCTGTTCCCGAGGTAGAATAAGACTGGCGCACACTGCGGGGGCATGGTTTTTGGGTCGCCTGTTGTACATATAAATCATTGTTTTATGGAACCAATGAGGCAGATCACCCTGAATATCCCCCCCACTACCAAACCTCGTGTAGTGATCGTGGGCGCCGGCTTTGGCGGATTAAACGCCGCAAAGAACCTTCCTGACGATAAGTTCCAGGTAGTCCTGTTCGACAAGCACAACTACCACACCTTCCAGCCACTGCTTTACCAGGTCGCCTCTGCTGCATTGCAGCCCGACGCCATCGCCGGACCTTTGCGCAACCTGTTCCATGATACGAAGGACTTTCATTTCAGGATGTTACGCGTCCTGTCTGTTGATCCACTCACCAATACCATCAACACCTCCGCCGGATCACTACAATATGACTATCTCATCATTTCCAGCGGCGCCAGAACAAACTATTTCGGTAATGAGAACATGCAGCGTTTTGCACTACCCTTGAAGACCATCCCGGATGCGCTGAATATGCGCAGCCACCTGATGCAGATCTTCGAATGGGCCAGTCTTAACGCCAATCCTGCACTGAAAGAGCATATGCTTAATATAGTACTGGTGGGCGCTGGTCCTACCGGCGTTGAAATGGCAGGTGCATTTTCAGAACTGCGGAAATATGTACTACCGAAAGATTACCCCATACTCGATTTCAGTAAGATGAAGATCTATCTGCTGGAAGGCGTGGACAGGGTACTGCCGCCCATGCATCCTAAGTCGAGCGCCCGCGCTCAGCGATACCTGGAAAAGATGGGCGTCATCATTAAACTGAACGCGATGGTACAGGACTATGACGGCGAAACCATCACACTGAAAAGTGGAGAACAGATCAAATCTTTCTTCGTGGTATGGAGCGCCGGCGTAATGGGAGAAGTATTGGCTGGCATTCCAAAAGAATGGACAGAGAGAGGCCGTATACTTACAGATCCTTTTTGCCGCGCCATTGGCAGCACTAACATCTTCGCCATTGGCGACATTGCCCTGATGAAGCTGGAAGATTACCCCAGAGGGCATCCCGGCGTGGCGCAACCGGCCATCCAGATGGGAAAATATGTTGCAAAAAACCTTTTTGCACTACACCGTAATGAAACGGTGAAACCCTTTAAATATTTCGATAAAGGCTCACTGGCCACCGTAGGAAGAGGAAAAGCAGTAGCTGATCTTCCCGGCGATATCCACCTGGGTGGACGGCTGGCCTGGTACATCTGGTTGTTTGTACACGTGAACTTCCTGGTGAGTTTCCGCAACAAACTGCTGGTGATGACCAACTGGATCTGGAACCTGTTTACCTTCGATAAGGGCAACCGCCTGATCATCCGGCCCTATATCCGGAAAGGTGATGAAAAGACCAAAACCGTCTTTGCCGAAAACCAGGTGGGCAGTTAGCATAATAAGCCAACTATACCGGCGGCCTTTCCGGCCGGCCCTTTTTACGTACCTTTGTGCCTGCTTTGGATACAAGAAACTACATAACATTATCGCAGCTGGCGGCCAGCATACAAGGCACTATCAGGAATACTTTTTCGGGTCAGAGCTACTGGGTGGTGGCAGATATCACCAGCCATTCCTTCTATCCCGCTAAAGGATACCACTACTTCGACCTCGTTGAAAAAGATGCCCGCAGCCACCAGCTTACCGCAAAAATCTCCGCCAGTGCCTGGGGGAATGGCAGTAACCGCATCAAAGAATTCGAGAGTGTAACTGGTCAGCGCTTCAGTAACGACATGCACGTGCTGGTAAGGGTCGCGGTGGAATATCATCCCGTATACGGATTAAAACTCTCTCTGCTCGATATTGATACCAGCTTCACCATCGGGCTACTCGAACAACAAAAACAGGCTACCTTACAGCGCTTGTTGACCGAGTGTAGTGACATTGTGCGGAAAACACCTGACGGATATATGACGCGCAATAAGGCGCTTACGCTAAATGCCGTCATACAACGCATTGCAGTCGTATCTTCTGCATCATCTGCAGGTTACCAGGACTTCATGCATACCCTGCAATCAAACGCATATGGCTATATCTTCCACATAGAAAATTACTTCACCGCAGTACAGGGAGAAGCGAATGCAACACAGGTGTGTATGCAGCTGGAGGCGATCATCGCATCAGGAAAACAATTTGATACAGTGGTGATCATCCGTGGCGGTGGTGCACAGACAGACCTGCTGTTATTCGATCAGTTCCCACTGGGGAAAGCGGTGGCCGGCTTTCCCGTGCCGGTCATTACCGGTATCGGGCATCATAAGAACGAAACCATCACAGACATGCTGGCGCATACGGCTACCAAAACACCTACACGCGCCGCAGAACTGATCATTGCACATAACCGCAGCTTTGAAGAAGCCCTGCTCACACAGCAACAATATATCATCATCCGTATGCAACAGATGATGAAAGATAAACAACAGCAATTAGCGTCCCTGCACACAAGTATCATCAACAGGTCGCGCGACCTGCTGGCGGATTACAAAGAAGGACTGGCCCGCAACCGGCAAAGCATTCCGCAAAGCGCCCGGCACCTGTTACTGAAACACCGCTCTGCTATGGCGCAGCTCTCAGGACAATTGCTGGCCAAACCCGGACAGGTCACCGCCAGCCGCTTACAGGAACTGTCCCACATCCGCAAGGATATACAGGTATATGCCCGTAAATTGCTGCAACAACAGCAGCAAAAATTACAGCATCACGAGACAGTCGTCCGCATCATGAGCCCTGCCTCCTTATTACAGAAAGGCTTTGCCATGGTACAACATAAAGGGATGATCATTACCAGCGCCGCACAGCTATCGCCGGGAGATGAGATCACCGTTCAGATGGCGGATGCAGGTGTACACGCCACTGTCACTTCAAAAACAACAAATGATGGACACGAATCTAACATATGAAGCAGCCTATAAGGAACTGCAACAGATAGCCAGGGAGATCGAAACAGAGTCTGTTTCTGTCGATGTACTGGCTGCAAGAGTGAAACGCGCTTCGGAATTAATCAGCTTCTGTCAGACCCGTTTAAGGGCAACAGAAGCAGAAGTAGAGAACATTATCCAGCAAATGGAAGACAAACCGCTTTAAGCTTTTTAAGCTGCGGCGGCGTATCATGTCAATACAACGCCGCAGCCAATCTCCTTTCCCTCCTTTATTACAGCCCATCTCACCCCATTTTAAGCCGCCTTAAAGGTTTTAATATTTTGATTAAAAACGGGTTAAAATCAATGCCAGCCGTTTCATGACCCGTTGCCATTCTTGACCTTTGTCCTGAATTCATTAGCGGACAAACAGTATCTCATGAAACGAGCGATCGTCCTGGCTGTAGCAATGATGGCAATATCCTCTATCGGGAACCTTGCTACTGCCCAAACCAGCTACTCATTACCGGCGGCACTTGACACCGCCAGAAATAACAGTCCTGTGCTGAAAGCAAGGTACATGAACATAGGCGCCGCACAGGCCGATGTGACCACGGCAAAACTGCGCCCCAATCCTACACTGAATAATCAGACACTTCAACTGGTGCGTTCAGACCATTTCGCACCAGATACCAGGTGGTCTTCCAATCAAAACAGGCAGGTGTGGTACCAGGTCACAAAGCCCATCCAATGGCATAATCAGCGCAAATACAAGATCGAAACGGCCGACAAGGATGTGGCAGTTGCCGGCAACACCTACCAGGAAGAAGTACGCAACCTTTCCCTCGACGTAGGCAACAGCTGGATCAATTGCTGGGTACTGAAGAAAAGACTGACCCTGCTCAACGACAGCAAAAAGAACCTGGACACACTGGTACAGATCAACGAACTGCGCTACAAGAACCAGGTCATCACACAAACTGATCTGATCCGTACAAAAGTATTGCTCGACCAGTACAATCTACAACTGAGTAAATTCTACCAGGACTATCAGAATGAACTGCAAACGCTGCAACTGCTGACGGGCAATACCACTCCCATGGACATTGACACTTCCAGCGAAATCCTCACCATTACTCCTTCGCAAACGCTGGACAGCCTGATCACACAAACCATGGAGAACCGTTCGGATGTAGTACTCGCTAAAAGCACTATCGATGAACGTAACAGCAACGCAAAATATCAACAGTCGTTAGCAGTACCGCAACCTGAAGTGGGCTTTATATACAACCCACAGAACTCGGTGCCCTACATCGGCTTTTATGGCACTATAGACCTGCCTTTCTTCAACAGGAACCAGGGTGAGATCAAAAAGGCACATATACTTCAGCAACAGGCGCAACAGGAACTATCTGCCACACAACGGCAGGTACAGACGGAAGTAGTGACTGCATACAATACGTATCAGCTGCAGAAAAAAAATATGGAGAAATACAGTGGTATCCTGCATCAGTCACAACAGATCCTCGACAACGTCAAGTATGCCTACCTGCGCGGCGGCACTACCATCATCGACTTCCTCGATGCGCAACGCAACTGGTACGATACCCGCCTGCTGTATTACGATTCGCTGCAGGCATACTATCAGAGCTATATACAATTACTATTCGCTACCGGCCTTATAAACCAATTGTAACTATGCAACGCATTACCGGATATTTTTTAGCAGCCTCCCTCCTCCTGGCAGGATGCAGGCATAAAACACAGGACACAGTTGCTGCCGCAGATCCATCTCCCGTTATAAACGGCAACGGGCAACAGATCTCTTTTCCCGATACAGCATCCTCTAACTTCTTTGCTGTCGAGCCTGTAGGCGATTCTACACTCAGCGGTACACTACATGCTCCCGGTAAGGTGGCAGCAACTGTACTACGTTCAGACGTCGGCGGACAAAACATCGTACTGTTCGACGATCCCCAGCTGACGAGCGACTATTCACAACTCATCCAGCATCAGATCAACATCAATCATATCCAGGAGGTGAACATCAAACAGAAGAAAATAGAACTTGACCGTACACAGGACCTCTTCGATCATGGTGCTGCCAGCGGAAAAGACATCCTGGAGGCAAAGTCAGAATTGTCAATCGAACAAACCAACCTCGCCAATGAGAAAACGCAGCTGATAGAACATGTATCGGGACTCAAGGCCGCAGGTTTCAATCCCGAAGCCCTGCACAGCGCCGCTCCCGGAACGGCTTATCTCATCTGTGATATTCCGGAAAATCAGCTGAACAACGTAAAAAAAGGTTCTCCCTGCACCATCGTCCTGTCTTCATTCCCCGACAATACTTACAACGGTAAGGTAGAAGATATTGCTGATGTGATAGACGATGTTACCCGCATGATCAAACTGCGTATACGATTGAACACTCCCGATAATGACATCCGTGCCGGTATGTTTGCCAGCGTTACCTTCCCCGTACATGGCGACAGCAACGGTATCAACATCAGCAGGGATGCACTGGTAACTGCGGATGGACAGAGCTATGTATTTGTCAGAACAGCACCCAACACTTTTACAAGAAGAGAGATACGCACAGGTCAGCAGATAGGCGACCGTCTTGCTGTGTACAGTGGTTTGAAGAACGGAGAGTATGTAGTTGTGAAAGGTGTGATGCAGCTGAAAGGACTGAGCTTCGGATATTGATCATCACAACCTATCATTCAAACTAACAATACTGCCCCATGTTACAGGCACAGATATTCATAGATAAAGACGAAGTATTCGGTTCAAAGCCGCTATATGAATTTATTATACAGTTCTTATTAAAACAGGGTATTGCCGGCGCTACTGCCTTTCGTGGTGTGACCGGCTTTGGAGAACATCACCAGTTGAAAAGGCCCGATAGTCTTTTCAGTTTTGATGAACCGCCTATGCTGATCATCTTCATCGATCAGGATGAAAAAGTACTGAACGCACTGACCGCTTTACGCAGACAGGTAAACAGTGGTTTCATCATCACCAGCAAGGTAGAAAGGTTTGAGGTATAACATTTCAGGACTTGATTGAAATTCACTTGTAATGATTCGTAATCTTTTAATATTCTCTCTTAAAAACAGATGGGTGATCATCCTGATGGGCCTCGGCCTGATGGGCATCGGTTACTGGTGCTTCACTCAGCTGAAAATAGAAGCCTACCCGGATATTGCCGATACCAATGTGATCATTGTAGCGCAATACCCCGGCCGCGCCGCAGAAGAGGTAGAACAGCAGGTTACTATTCCGATAGAAAGAGCCCTGCAGAATACACCCAATGTACTGGACCGCAGAAGCCGTACCATCTTCGGACTAAGTGTAGTACAGCTGACGTTTACCGATGGCACGGACGACTATTTTGCACGGCAGCAGGTCAATGAACGGCTGGCCGGCGCAGAGCTCCCGGATGGCGTATCGCCGGAACTGGCGCCGCTTACCACGGCTGTCGGCGAGATACTCCGGTATGTGGTAGAAGCTCCGCCTACCTTTACGCCAACTGAGATCCGGGATCTCCAGGACTGGGTCATTAAGCCTGCTCTTTTACAGGTGCCCGGCATTGCAGATATCACCACTTTCGGCGGACCGCTCAAACAGTTTCATATCCTCACAGCGCCCGATAAACTGCGTAAATATGATCTGACACTACAGGATGTTATTGACGCTGTACAGAAGAATAACCAGAACACCGGCGGTAACATCATTAACCGCGGTGAACAGGGCTTTGCCGTACGCGGACTGGGTGCTGTAAAAACAGAACAGGACATTCGTAACATCGTGCTGAAAGCGGCCAATGGTATGCCTGTTTACCTGGGAGACGTTGCTACTGTGGAAGTAGCGCCGCCACCCCCCAGCGGTGTGATGGGCTATACTATCAATGCCACTAAAACAAATGTCAGCAATGGTGTGGAAGGTATTGTGCTGTTGCGCAGATATGAGAATCCCAGTGAAGTACTGAAACTACTGAAAGACCGCATTCAGGACCTGGAGCAGAATGAACTGCCTAAAGGCGTACATCTGCACACCCTCTACGACCGTAGTTTCCTGATAGATCACTCACTGGAAACAGTAGGTCATACCTTGCTGGAAGGCGTATCTATCGTTGTGATCATTCTGATCTTTTTTCTGGGTAGTCTGCGTAGTGCACTGGTAGTAGCCCTCACCATCCCTTTCTCGCTCTTGTTTGCGTTTATACTCATGCGTCTCACGGGCATACCGGCCAACCTGTTATCGCTGGGAGCCATTGACTTCGGTATCATTGTAGATGGCGCCTGTGTGATGGCGGAACATCTGATACGTACCTATCGAACGGCATCACCGGAAGAGAAAAAGAAAGGTATTATAGCACTCACACTACGTTCTTCACAGGAAGTAGGCCGCGAGATCTTCTTCTCTGTGACCATCATCATCCTGGCGTATATGCCTATCCTGCTCATGACACGCGTGGAAGGAAAACTGTTCTCACCCATGGCACTAACACTGGCATTTGCCGTAATTGGCTCCATGCTGGCGGCGCTTACGCTCATACCCGTACTGATCTCTTTCGCCTTTAAGAAGGCATTCAGTGACACTGATAAACCAATGAAAGAGCATAGGAATGTTGTGCTGGACTTCCTTTCAAAGCAATACTCCCGGGTGCTGGCCCGTGTCATGAAATGGCCTAAAGCAGCTGTTATAAGCGGTTTCTCCATCGTAATACTGCTGATACTACTTGGCGGCAGCCTGGGTTCTGAGTTCCTGCCAGAACTGGATGAAGGTTCCATCTTCCTTAGGGGAAACTTCCCGGCAGGTATTACCATCCAGGAGAATGCAAAATATTCTCCAAAGATCAGGGAAGTGATTGCCAAATACCCGCAGATCTCATTTGTGATCACACAGGCGGGCCGTAACGACGATGGTACAGATCCATTCCCCTCCAACCGTAATGAGATACTGGTCGGATTGAAAGACTATAAACTGTGGAGCGATACTATTTCTAAAAAGGAACTGGTGACCAACATACGGCACGACCTCGAAAAAGCTATGCCGGCAGTGAAGTTCTCTTCTGGTCAGCCAATTATTGACCAGGTGATGGAGATCGTAACCGGTAGTGCGGCAGATCTGGCCATTTCCATTGTAGGAGACGACCTCACTATGATGCGTGCTAAGGCAGATACCATTGCCAATCTTGTAAAACAGACGAGCGGATCTGAATCAGTGAATATTGAGCAGGAAGGCCCTTCAGAGCAGATCGCCATCAACATCAACCGCGAAAATGCAGCCCGCTTTGGTATCAATGTAGCCGATATTCAGAGCATGATAGAAGCGGCCATCGGCGGTAAGGCCATCTCTACGCTGTACGACGGTACCAAACGTTATGACCTCGTCATTCGTTACCTGCCTGGAGAACGCAGCACGATTGAGTCTGTAAAGAACCTGCAGGTGCCTTCCGCAACAGGAGAACTCATCCCCATGAGTCAACTGGCAGATATTTCCTACGTACAGGGCCAGACGAACATCTACAGGTACAACAGCAAACGTATGGTGACTGTCCGTACCAACATTCGCGGCCGTGACCAGGGAGGTTTTGTGAGCGAGATCAATCAGAAGATCAACAGGCAGTTACATGTTCCCAAAGGTTACAGTATTATATACGGCGGACAGTATGAGAACCTGCAGCGCGCAGGCAAACAGCTGTCGATGACCATTCCGCTCACCATTATCATGGTGTTCCTGGTGCTGTTCATCCTGTTCCGTAACATGCCGCAGACGTTCGTGACCGTCAGCTGTATCTTCTTTGCAATGGCAGGTGGTATCGTGGCGCTGTTCATCCGTGGCTACCACTTCAACGTATCAGCAGGTGTAGGGTTTGTGAGCATCTTCGGTATCTCGGTAATGGCCGGCGTACTGCTGGTATCAGCATTCAACCGTTTACGTACAAGGCCCGGCCAGACCTTACAGCAAAGTGTCCTGACAGGGTCCAGGGAGCAACTGAGTGCCTTGTTGTCCATCCTCATCGTTGCAATAGCCGGCCTGATACCCGCAGCTACATCTTCCGGTATCGGCTCTGACGTGCAACGCCCGCTGGCAACGGTTATCATAGGCGGATTGACCAGCACACTGCTCTTCGCCCCTTTATTGATACCTCCCCTGTATTGGTGGATCGAAAGGAACAGGGCTGTTAAACAAGTAGTAAAAGACGAAGAACTGGAATAGGAATCATAAGGACAGGGTGATTAAAAAAAGGGCTGCCGATCTGTTTGATCGTGCGGCCCTTTCATTTATCTTTAAAAACGGCTATCCGTGATGATACCCTTATTCAGTAATGATCTCACATTTGAGCTTTGCACCCGCTTCTACCTTCTTCGCGATGTCGGCTCCACCTTCCTTCACCAGGCATACGGAGAAATTCTCATCTTCCACTTTCGCTACTGCGATCTTACCTAAGGTCTTCTTCCTGTGCATTTTTTTGCCATCTACAGTCAGATCGGTCAATTCGTATACCCTGAACTCATCCTGCTCTTTCAGCCCGGCTAAACTACCTGCAACGATCAGGACCCTGATGGCATCCCCGTTACTGCTTTTCTGTTCTATCTGGGCAATAGAAACGGCTGTTTTCATGTTATCGCGAACGAATTTGTCAATTTCAGGCGTCAGTCCTTTCAGGGCATCTTCAAAAGCAGCTTTCCCCCTGCCAGCGCCGGTGAACCTGCTGGATGCCACTTCTTCTCCACTGTTCACATCCACCACCGCAAGGTCGAACAACAGTTCAGATACATTGGTATTAGTGATCCCTAAAGGCAGATTGGATGGTTTGGTTTCTACACTGGCTTTCAATATGTTACCGGTAATGATATATTGTGCGCCTAAAGATTTTGCCTGTGCCAGGGCTCCCGCATCGGGATTAGCCTGTCCTATTCCTGTCTTGATCTGCTCCAGCTTATTTTTCTCTATCATAGAAAATCCTCTCAGTCTCAGGGTAGCATCATATACAGCATCCTGTATGGCTGTTACATATTCAGTCCTGTCAGCACTTTTAAAAGGTGCTACACCGATCAGATTTTTGTTTTGAGCGAAAGCAGATGAGAAAGCAACAATGCCGCATAAAACGGATAATACTCTTTTTGTCATGGCTAGGTATTAATTTGAAATAGCGCTCAAAATTAACGACTATTCCCTTATATATATACTTTTTCTTGATAAATGACCTTAACCGGCTGGCTGGTCCTGTTTCACAGGCAGGATAATCGTAAACGTTGCCCCGTGTTTTTCACGGCTGTGCGCTGTGATCAGACCATGATGCTTATCAATGATCTTGCGTGCAACTGCCAGACCGATACCGGTACCTTCGTACTGATCTTTGGTATGCAAACGCTGAAAGAGCACAAATATTTTATCGAGGTATTTTTCATCAAACCCTATCCCATTGTCGGATATAGAGATACATACAAACGGGCCTTCAGGATCGGCCTCACTTTCAAATCTTTTTTCCTTAATGCGGTTGGCGGTAATAGTGATAACAGGTTGTACGCCGTCAGCGGAGAACTTGAACGCATTACTCAACAGGTTCTGGAACACCTGTCTTAACTGTGCCGGTACTGCTTCTATGACCGGCATAGGGCCTACAGTGACGGTTGCGTTCTTTTCCTGAATAAGTACCTCAAGATCAGAGAGTATCTCCCTGATAATTACTTCCAGGTTCACCTGTTCAAAGAAACTTGCCTGCGACAAGCGGGAGAACCGCAGCAGGTCATTGATCAGGTTTGTCATACGCGAAGAAGAGCTGATAATACGGTTCAGGTAATCTACCGCCTTATCTTCCATATTATCCTGATAGCGTTCCTTCAGCATGTTCCCGAACATGTGGATCTTACGGAGGGGTTCTTTCAGATCGTGCGATGCAACAAAGGCGTATTGCTGTAACTCAGCGTTGCTGCTTTCCAGTTCCTGGTTGGCTTTTTGCAACGCAATGGTACGTTCCTGTATACGCTGCTCCATGATCTCGGCAGCCATCTTCTGTTCGTTGATGTCGGTGCTGGTACCTACCAGGACCGTGGACCAGCCATCTATGTCTTTTTGTACCCGTGTTCTGTGCAGAAACCAGTCATATCGTCCCTCGCGGTGTCTGATGCGCAGTTCCATGGAAAAATCGGCTTTGGTCTTAACTGCCTGCCCCCATTTTTCTTCCCAGGCGGCAACATCATCCCGGTGGATCACACTTTTCCATCCTCCTTTCTGTAGTTGCTGCAGCGACTTGCCGGTATAACTGATAAACTGCTCATTCACAAAGTTTACCGCTCCCAGATGATCAGCTGTCCAGAGTATAAGTGGTATTGATTCTGCCAGGAAACGTTTTTCCTCCCGGTTCACTTCTGCCAGTTCCTCCGCATGACGCAGGGTTGTTACATCCATCATGGATCCCAGCATCCGGTAAGGCTTGTCATTTTCATCCATCATCAGGTACCCACGGTCCAGTACATACGCATAACTGCCATCGGCACGGCGCAACCTGTAACCTTCCGACCACTGGCTTTGTTTGCTGCTGACAGCCCCGGCGATACTATTACCAACACGCTCTCTGTCATCCGGATGAATATTTTCCAGCCAGAAGGCACGGCTATTCGTACCGCCTTTGGCAAAACCGTAAACAGCATAGAAGTTATCACTCCACCATACATTGTTGGAGATGAGGTTCCAGTCCCATATAGTATCGTTGGTAGCTTTTGACACCAGGCGGAAACGTTCTTCACTCACCGTCAGCTCACGGGTTCTTTCCAGCACTTTATATTCCAGATCAGCATTGAGGTTGCGCAGGCTCTCTCTCACGCGTACCAGTTCTTCATAACTTCCCCGCAGCCGGTTTTCTGCTTCTTTGATAACGGTAATATCCACAAAGGTGATCACTACGCCATCCGTTTGTTTGTCCTGGCGGATGTAAGGCAGGATCTTCATCAGGTAGATATTCCCGTTGCTCAGCGTCATTTCTTTCTCCAGAGTATTCCTCTGCCTGATCACAGTATGGATATCCTCTATCATGCTATCCTGCCGGATATTGGTGGATATATGATGGATAGGACGCCCTATATCCGAAGGTATCAGGTTGATCATTTTTACAGCAGCCGGATTGAACTTACGGATCCGCAGTTGCGCATCGACAAATACCTGCGCGATGTCGGTACTGCGGAAATAGTTATTCATGTCGTCATTCAGCGACTGCAGTTCCTTGATCTTCAGTTGATGCTCTGTGTTCAGGGTGTGCAGCTCTTCATTCAACGACTGTAGTTCCTCATTGCTGGATTGCAGTTCTTCGTTGGCGGAAAGCAGCTCCTCATTAGTGGACTGTAGTTCCTCATTGGAAGTCTCCAGTCCTTCAATAGCCATCTGCAGATTGGTACGTGTTTCACTCAGCTCAGCCTCCAGCGACATGATATGTTCTTTTATATCCCCCGGCTGCTGGTCGGTGTCGGGTATTTCTCCCAATGCGTTTGCCCTGTCATGATCTTCGTTGAATACTATCATCGTTTGCTGATCACTGCCATTTCCATTGACAGGTTTGATCAGCAGGTTCACAAACCTCAGGCCTTCCGGTGTATTCATTTTCACTCCCTTCATCACTGCTTTCTGCTCTGCTCCCCAGGCCTGCCTCAATGCAATATTCAGTGCCATGGACAATTCGTTCGGCACCATCTTCAGCAGGTTCAGGTTCAGCTTTTTTTCCGGCAGGGAGAGGTACTTTTTATAATTCCCTATTGCCTCCCGGATCTCATAGGTCTTATCGATATATACAGCGGCAAAACCAAATTCTTCGGCCATCACATCACGGAATTCCTCCAGCACACTGTTCATTTTCTTTTCTGCCGTTGCCAGGCGGCCGCTGGCATTATTACGTATCTCGCGAGTCTGGCGGATGTATTCCAGCGGGCTGTAAAGATTATCAGGCAACGTGCCACGTGTATTGTCCGTCTTCCGGTAGATCTTCCATTTCTGGTGTACCTCTTCCAATCCTCCCCGTATCAGTGAGGCAGATTCACTGGGCCCGAGAAACAGATATCCTCCTGCGTTCAATCCGAAATGGAGAGAAGACAGCACCTGCCTTTGGAGCAAATTCTCCATATATATGAGCATGTTGCGGCAGGTAACGAGGTCGTTCTTTATAAAGGGAGGATCTTTTAAAATATTATGGCGTGCAAATACGATCTGCTTCCGCAGGCGTGGAGCGATCAGGTATTGCTTATCTTCTTTTATGAAATATTTCTTCAGTAGTGCCGGGTCCATATCTTTTCCAATGGCAGCAGGATAGCTGCCTTTCGCTGCCAGCTCGATGGCATTGCTGTCTATATCTGTAGCAAAGATCTTTACCTCCAGCCACTTGTTCTTTTCCTGCAGGCATTGATCAAGCAACATAGCCAGCGTATAGGCTTCCTCACCGGTGCTGCAGGCGGTAACCCATATTTTCAGTATATCTCCTTCTTCTTTCTCCTCCACCAGCTTACTGAGTACATGTTCCTTCAAATACTGAAATGCCGACTTATCACGGAAGAAACAGGTAACCCCGATCAGAAATTCCCTGCCCAGGGCCTTACTTTCTTCCCCGCTTTGCCGCAGCAGCTGCAAATATTCATCCAGGCTCCTTACACTTAACTGCGCCATCCTTTTGGCAATACGGCGTGTAATGGTAGGCGGTTTATAGTGACTAAAATCCTGTCCGCTGTGCTCTTTGACCAGCTGGAAAACTTCCGTTAGCACGTGTTCCTCTATCTTGCCGTTAAAGATCTCGACCGGCATGTCCTGTATGTAATTATATATTTCGGAGGGCATAAATTCCGGCGCCAGTACATAATCTACATTTTCAGAACTGATCACACTAAGTGGCATACCGTCAAATTTCGCGGTGCCCGGCTCCTGGGCCATAACCATGCCCCCGGCCTTTTTAATGGCAGCAGCCCCTTTGGTACCATCGGTACCGGTGCCAGAAAGGATGATACAAATGGCAGAACGGCCCTTATCTTTTGCAAGCGAAAAAAGGAAGGTATCAATCGCGGTATTAGGCGCTTTTTCGGTTGGCTTTTGCAACAACCGGAGACGCCCCTGTTCTATAATGATCTCTTTATTATTGGGAATAACATATATACAATCGCTCTCAACCAACATATCCTCCTCTACTTCCCGGACCTGCATGTTGGTATGCTTGGATACAAGCTCCACCAGCAGGCTCTTATAATCGGGGGACAGATGTTGTATGATTACAAACGATAGATTGCCGTATTCCGGCATATTGTCGAAGAATTCATGAATGGCTTCCAATCCACCGGCAGAGGCTCCTATTGCTACTATGTAATTCGCTTTCTTCATCCGATGATTAATGACTAACGAATAACCATTTTCGTACCAATTTGTACAGTTATGACGTACACTGGTCCTGTTACGATGTGTTTGGGGATGAAGTCCGGGGGGTGTGAAAACTATTCAATGTTCAGGTCTGCAGCTATACCAGCCTGGCTTTAGGTGTGATCCGGGCATTCCCGTAAAGTGTGGGGTCAGGATTTAATTTTTACTTAAAACAGTAAATAGCCTTAATGAATATTTATTGTTGCGCCTGTGCCGCGATGGCCCACGCCTTAAATTTCAGGAATGTGTCGGTGGCAGCATCCAGCATTCTTTGCCGCTGTTCTTCAGTACCATGGTAGCCATTAAGATAGTGGGCAAATGTTTCCCAGTAAGACTCCGTATCAGTGCCATATCCATTGAAAAAAGTCATGGCCCTGGGCAACTCCGGCGACTGTACGTTCCGCAGCAGCAGATGGTAGATCAGGTGTCCTTCCAATGTAAGGTATTCCAGTACATACATCACACCTAAGGCCTGGGCGTTGTCAGTGATCTCAGGCAGGTCTGTACTGAGGGAGGGTTCGGCTGCAGGCCCTCCGGTGATGGCGGCAATATCATCCAGCAGGAGAGGCGCCTTCCTTCTCCGTTCGAATCCTCCCGGAAAGGAAATATCCATATGCGCAGCAATATGCTGTTCCAGCGGATAATAATATCCGTAAAACAGTTCTAGCAGCCTGACATATTCCTCAGGCGTACTCACCTTCTTTATAATGGGGATTAGTACACTTTCCAGCTCCTGATGCTGTTTATTCGTACGTTCCCTTAACAATTCGATCATTGTACAATACAGTTATAAGTTGTTAAGAGTCATTAAAATTACGCTGAATAAACGTCAGGACCGTGTGGAAAGATTTCTACGGTAGTTGTACGACGGTAAACCAGTAAGTATGCAGCATGCGGGCAAATGCCACAAGATCAGAGAAATTGGCCGGTTTAATGGTATAACTGTTTACGCCAAGCTCATAACATTTTGCGATATCCTTCGCTTCGGTGGAGGTGGTCAGGATAATGATGGGTAACCATTTCAGGTTGGCATGTTCTTTTATTTCCCGTAAAGCTTCACGCCCGTCTTTTCGGGGCATATTCAGGTCAAGTAATATAATACTGGGAAAAGGGTATTTTTCATCATCTGCATATTTTCCCTGCCTGTTCAGATAAAACATTAGTTCTTCTCCATTCTCCACAAAAAGCAATTCAGCATCAGCGCCACTTTCTTCAAATGCCACCTTTATAAGCTCCCTGTCGTCTGCGTCATCATCTGCCACAAGTATACACTTCCTGTTACGTAGCACCTTTTTGATCATCCAGTTTTCGATTTAACGGCTAAAATTACTTAAATAAACTTGCAAAAATGTCAATAGCATGGGAATTGTGCCTTAGGTCCCATCATCTGCGATGATGGGACCTCTAAGGACTTATAAACTTAAAGAAACTTTATTATTGTGACTGAAAGTCGGATTTGGGCTTAACAAACAGCACTTTTAATTAGGAAGCTGTTGCAAAGGTATGCAGCAGTATACCTAAAGGCAGATCAAATCGGGAAAAAACATTACGATATAAGGAAATATTAGCGCAGTTTTAACCTCGTTTCAATCATACCATTAAAGGATACCGGTCCCATGTGTAATACTGGTTCTACCGGTGCAACCCTTCCGGATGGATGACCTTCTATATAATTCAGCGCGGACATTACACACGTTTCTCCCGGATCTCCAAAATCGTTTCTGACATCATCTTCAGCAGGTATATCCACGTCCATGCCATGGAAATAATCGCCATCTCCGTTGGCATTCTGCATATAAAAATTGGACAAGTACACGGTGTACTTATCGATCTTGATACCAAAGAAACCTACAGGCTTTCCGTAAGTCTTCGACCCTACCAGTTTTACCGGCATATAAGGCTTCAGGCTGTTAATAACCAGTTCACTGGCAGAGGCGGTATTACCACTCACAATAAATACCACCTGTTTCACAGAGTTAAGCGAACCATCACTGGTGAACTTAAATGTATTACCGGCAACGGTATAATCCAGATCAGCATAAGTAGCCCAGTGCCCATTCCACATCACAGGTTCGCCAGCACTGTTGCGGTACAGCTGCTCTTTCAGGATAGGCGCCTGCCCTTTCTGCAGCAAGTCGTTGAAGTACTCGATGTACATCACCTTACCATCCAGCGAATTTGGTGCTATCTGATTTGCCAGATATTCAGCAGATTCTGTATAACCTCCTCCGTTATAACGCAGATCCACTATCAGCGAGGTTACCCCATCTGTCACAAATTTGGCAAAAGCCTGGTCTATAGCTGCTTTAGTTACAGTCTTTGCAGAGAAACGGCCATATGCAATGTATCCGACTTTCTGCGTTCCTGCAGTGAGTGTGGCCGTTTTCAATACCGCAGAGGATGTATACTGGCTCTTCGTCAGGTTGACCACTTCAGGTACGCCAGGCGTCTTTTCAACCGCCATTGTTACGGTAGGGTTGTCCAGGGCCGCCTCGATGAATGCACCAGATGAAGCATTCACCGGGGTGCCATTGATAGACAGCACTTTCATTCCCCGGGTAAGACCAGCTTTAGCCGCAGGAGACGCCGGATATACGATACGGATACGGACCTCATTTCCCGAGGCGGAAAGCCCCAGTCCCAGATCGTCTCCTTTGTCATTGAGATCAATTGCACCCTTCCTGCCGCCACTAAGGCTTTCTTCTGTTATAAAGGAATATTTCGGATGACCGGGAACACCTGAATACTCATAGGCTTCACCGGTAAGAGGATTGGTCTTGAATTGTGTAATAGCGTACAGTTCCCGCTGATAATTGGACAGTACATTCCCGCCAGTCGCATATTGCCGGGGTTTAAAAACATCTACTGCAGGTAATGCATCATACCAGAGGTAGATCTGTTTGGCATAAAGATACAGTGAGTCCGTTGTTAACTGCTCCCGGGAACCTTCAGCAGGCGGGGTAGGTGTGTCTGTCTGCTTATCTTTTTTACAGGCAAACCATAACAAGGATAAAAACAAAAGTTGGACTAGGGAATAATTCTTTTTCACCGCGAAGGTTTTAAGTTGACCGTAGAATAGTACAATCCCATGAAATTACGAAAAAACGCAGAGAAGTGGCATATGAGCCGGATCATATATAATCAAAATACAATCACATTGTAGACAAAAAACCATTAATCCACCTCAAACAAATAACTAAAGCATTGTTTACCAGATTTTTAATATCCCCACTTTCGGGGACTTCTAATTCTTATTCCGGGGATTGACAAACACAACATTTATAACTTTCTTTGCACTTCGAATATTTGCCAGCTTTTATACACCACATTAGGGGAAACGGGATACAAAAATACACGAGGGATTGTCGTCTACAATCTCCTGACAACCATTTGTAATTAGTGAACATAATCCTTAAATATCGACTAATCAATGATCAAATTTGAGTACATCTGGCTGGATGGCTATCAGCCCACCCAAAGCCTGAGAAGTAAGACCAAAATCGAAAAGAGCTTCAGCGGCAAACTGGAAGACCTTCCAATGTGGAGTTTTGATGGTTCATCAACCAGGCAGGCTCCGGGCGGTTCATCTGACTGCCTTTTAAAACCTGTTTTCTTCGTTAAAGATCCGCAGAGAAAAGACGCGTACCTGGTAATGTGTGAAGTACTGGATGCTTCCGGTAAACCACACCCTTCCAATGGCCGCGCTACCATTGAAGATGACGATAATGACTTCTGGTTCGGTTTCGAGCAGGAGTATTTCTTATGGAATCCTGCCAGCAACAAGCCTCTCGGCTTCCCTGATGGCGGATATCCTAACCCACAGGGTCAGTACTACTGCTCTGTAGGTACCAACAACGCTTTCGGACGTGAGATCGTGGAAGAACACCTGGACGTGTGCATTGAAGCAGGTCTGAACGTGGAAGGTATCAATGCTGAAGTAGCTGCCGGCCAGTGGGAATTCCAGATCTTCGCTAAAGGTGCGAAAGAAGCTGGTGACCAGATCTGGATTGCCCGTTATTTACTGGAAAGAATTGGTGAGAAATATGGTGTTTCCATCAACTGGCATTGTAAACCATTAGGTACACTGGACTGGAACGGTTCCGGTATGCACGCTAACTTCTCTAACACCTTGCTGAGAACAGCTGGTAACAAAGTTATCTACGATAAAGTGTGTGAAGCCTTCCGCCCTGTTGTAAAAGAACATATCGACGTATACGGTGCTGACAACCATTTACGTCTGACTGGTCTGCACGAAACTGCGTCTATCCATGACTTCAGCTATGGCGTGTCTGACCGTGGCGCTTCTATCCGCATACCTGTAGCTACTGTAGAAAGAGGCTGGAAAGGTTATCTGGAAGACAGACGCCCGAATTCTGCAGCAGACCCATATAAAGTGGCTGCGCGGATCATCAAAACAGTAAAATCAGTAGCTGTGTAAGCGCTACTTTATGCATGTAAATAATTGAAAAAGGGTGCGTCATTTCTATGATGCACCCTTTCCTTTTTTCAGGCGGCTACCCTGGTACAGGACTAGTTAAGTCTCTTGTAACGGAATTTGAAGAAAGGATAGTTATTAGCCTGTACAGTACTGTTTGGCGTACCGTTTGAATACAGGTCCTGTAACTGTACTTTGTATTTCACACCTGCATCGGTAGTTACGATCAGGGTTACTTCCACACCCCATTCAGCGATAGGATATACAATGTGATTTACCACATCATAGTTATACCATCCCGGATGAGCAGTGTTGATAGTTGTATTGCCGGAAGGAGGAGCCATCAGGATACGGTTGTAACCGAATACGGATACAGTAGTACCTACAGTGCTGGCAGTCACATTAGCAAAGGAGGTTGAAGCGGTATATTGTAAAGTATAACCGGATGGCACTCTGATATCAGCATTGGCAGTACCGTTGAAGATCAGATCATAACCATCGCAGCCGCCATCATTGTCAGCAAGGCTGTAATAATAAGTAGAATGAGCAACATGCGGAGGATTGCCGGTTGTACCCTGTACGCCCTGGAAGAAGTTCGCCACATTATACACACCGCTGGCATCCAGTGTTACAGTACCATAAGTACTATCGCAGTTGAAAGAAACTGTCTGGCCGGTGCCGGGATTAGTTGCAGCAATAGTCTGGTCAGCACCTGTCAGTGAAGGTACTGCCTGGTCGCCTTCCTTCTGGCAGGAAGAGAAAATGGCTACTGATACCAGCGCCATTGCAACCAGCGAACGAGAAATATTTTTTGTAGTTTTGACTGCTGATTTGGGGGCAGTGTCTAAGATTTTCATTTTTAGAGTTTTAAAATGTTAAGGATAAGATATTTGTTCCCGGATCTTCCGGGAGCCGGACAGTTCCAGTGTCCGGCTCTCTTCATTTCCAGGACGGCAGCCGCCGTGAACAATGCTTATTTATTCTGTAATGATCAGAACCGGGTTTATTGTTCCTGCACGCAGGTATACCGTCGCTCCCAGATAGTTCCGGAACGCCGCATGTAAAAGATTATAGTTTCCCGGCGGAAAATCGGCCGGTATACGATAAGTAACACTCGTCAGATCAAACTCCACCAGCTCCAGGTTATAATACGTCTGACCGCCGGTCAGCCTGGCCCTTCCGGCCACCATTCCTCTCATATTCGCGCCGCTGAGTGTAAAGGTTCCTCCCCTTTTTAATGTGATGGCCGTTGTTACTCCCTCAACAGTGGGGAAAGGATAAATGATCTTCACATAATCCCTTTCACTGGTAAGCGTCTGCGCACCACTCACTATCTTCAGCTTATAACTTCCCGTATCCACCGCAGGCGTAGCGATATTGAGTGAATATTCATTGGCGCCCAGTTCCGTAAAACTGTTGATCACACACCTGGTCTCTGCCCCTGATGCCGTTACGAGGTAAGCGGCCGTGAATGTGGTATCCGGTATCACATAAGTAATGCCGCCAATGTCTGTGGTAGCATCCAGCCTTCCCACTACATCTGTTTCGTCATTGATCAGCAGGTCCGGCTGATTGACCACCACACGTAGCTTATAGGTAGCCTTAGCGCCTGTTTCTGCTGTAACTACGTAAGACACGCTGTCTTTTAAAGCTACCCCTACTCCCGATGCCGGCGATACCGCTGCACGTTCAGAGATAGAGATCAATGGTGCAATGGAATCGGGCAGCGGATGGTCGAAAGGCCAGTACAGTATAATACTGCCATTGCTGATAGCAGCAGGGATCGTGTCTCCAACACCTGCTACCACCTGGAAGGTCCTGAGCTCATTGTAAGGAGAAGGCGCCTGCACGGTTTCCTTACTACAGGCGCCTATGGTCAGCCATAGCAGTAAAGCTGCGGCCGTTAGTTGCATGGTAGGTATATTGAAAAGTTTCATGTACGCGTTTTGTTTTAGCTGTTAAAGGAGCGCTTAGAGCGATTGTATCTTTACCGGGTTCTTCATCGTGGCAGAACGGGTGTATGAGGTTACCTTAATCCGGTATAAACCTGCCGGCACCTGCTCTGCAGAAGGTACGGTAGCTCCTATCCTCGTTGTGTAGTTGTCGCCGTTCACCGCCGTGTACACAACATTGCCCTGCTCATTCAGATAACTGATGGTAGAGAAGATACCCAGCAGCTCCTGCTGCGGAATAAAATTCTTACCGGTAATATCAAAGAAGTTGAATTCAAAAGTAGCAGGCTTGCTGTGGTATAATACCGTTGGATTAGCCGGGTCGGGCGACAGCTCATCCAGCGTAATGTCTGGCTGCTGGGTGGTGAGCAGTAATTTATAGGTTGCCTTGCTCCCATCTTTTCCGGTCACTATATATTCAATATTCACTCCTTCGGTCAGCTTCTTCGTAATGCTGTCTATCAGCACGCCGCTGGCAGGACTTACAGTTGCGCCCTCAGAAACGGTGATTTCAGGCTGTATAGTGGTCAGATAGTAATAGTATGGAAGAATGACGGTGATCGTACCTTTATCGTCATTTACAGCCCCATATACAAGCTCTTCCGGCACATTGGTGATCTTGTAGGAAAGTATCCTGTTGGAAGCCTGGGCCGGCACTTCAATTGTTTCCGTTTCTTTACAGGCGGCCGCCAGCATTATTGCCGGTAGCGCCTGCAGTAGCAGGTGTTTGATCTTCATTGCGGGTATATATTGAGAATGATTATTTCAGGTCCAGCTGTTTGCTGCCATCTTTCTGAATGGCGTACTTAAACGTCACAAAGCCTGGCTTGTTCGAGCGTGTAGGTAGGTCTGGTGCTCCCTTGTAAATACTATAGATCACCATCTTGGCGTAATGTCCCTTCGCCGTTTTTATAATCAGCGTACGCGGCATACTATAGCAGATATGCGCTACACTGTCCGGATTCGCATCCGGGAACTGTAAACCGTAAAAGTCGTAAAAAGCCCATCCGTCTGTACTCGGACCAAAGTAATCCAGCCCGATACCATCGTTAGTAAGCAACTGATCGTCGCTGACCGGTACCGTTTTCACATGCGCAAATGCACTGTCGAACAGCCGGCGGGCAGGAATAGCCTTGAACGGCTTCTGCGGACCAACATAATACTCCGCATCGATGGCAGCATCTTTCACCAGGTAGATCCCTCCCACTCCAGGCCCGCCGTAACCAGGCGAATACTTTGCCTTTCCGTTATTGATAAGGATAGTACTGTTGTATGTACCCGTGAAGGCAATATCCCAGTTGGCCGTCTGTACCTGCGATGCCGGAATGGTCTTCTGATCTTCCAGGCTATAGTAGAATGCTTTTGCAGCAGCGCCGGAAGTAGCGTTGGTATCAGCAGCAAGGTTCACCATGGTGTATACGCCTGTCTTTACATCCACGGTGGCTGTGTCTTCCGGAGGATTTACATCCGGTGTATCAGTATCACTTTTAGAGCAGGCGATGGCAAACATGGCCAGGGCCACGCATAAGAGATTGGTCTTTTGCATAGAAGTTTAATGTGCTTAATCAGGTAATTACTTTCAGGGCGTTCTCAGGTTACGGCTTCCATCTTCCTGCAGGTAATAGCGGAAGGTGAAGTAAGGCGCAGGCCAGTACAGGTCTGTCACTGCCGGCGGATTTCCCTGGTATACATTGATCAGTTCCAGCTTGGCGTATTTCCCATCTGCCGTCATGATGACGAAGGTCCGGTTCCTGATGGGTATCGCCAGATGTGTGGTCAGTGAATAAAAGTACCAACCTGTATTATACACCTGCGGATAACCATCCCATCCTGCGAACTTCAGATTATGCTCTTTCATGTCCTCGGGCGAGGGTGCTACGGTAACCTTTGAATAAGGAGAATCCACCGCAACGATCAGCCCTTTTCCCGGGCCGCCGTATCCGGGCCCATTTGGGTTGCTGCCGTCATTTACATAGACCAGTGCATTGTACACATCCGTAAATGCAATGTCCCAGCTGGCGCTTTGCCTGTTGGCAGCCGAGCTGTCCCACGATTGCAGCTTGCTTTTCAGTTTAAAATAAAAAGGCTTGAACGGACGCCGCTCCTTCCCTTCCACGCCATCCGCAACAGAGGCTTCCGTATCGCCAGCCAGGTCGTATATCACTGTGCTGACGCCATCTTCATAGTTCGTCCTGGTGTCTTTATTCTCGTCCTTCTTACAGGACGCCATGGTTAACAGTATCGTTGTTAACAGACAAATATGGATTGAATGTCGCATGGTACTATTTATTATTTAAACATCCGCCATTTCAGTCCGGCCATGAGTATCCGTCCCGGTTGTCCTGGCATCAGCATATCAGTATAATTCATCAGGTTATCCGCTGTTAACTGCACGGATAAATGATCTTTACAAAATTTCTTTTCGAGTGATGCATATAGCATAGCATACCCCGCTATGAATGTATCGTACCGGTCCAGGAAGCGGTTGTTGTTCGCATCATCATACCCGGCCTTACTCCTGTAGGTAACGCGGAAGGTAGCGTTGATGCCCCATGGCGCATACTCATAGAATATCCGCATATTGGCCATATGCCTGGACCTGTTTTCAAGACCGATGTAGTCACTCACTTTCGATGTAGTTGTTTCACCGGTATTACTGTTCCTCACTTTATTGTAAGGATGGCCTCCTGCACGAATGGAATCCATAATCCCCCTGTCTTTTGCATACAGCAGCTGGTATCCTCCAGAGATGTCCAGTCCTGTTAAAGGACTTACAGACACACCGGCTTCTATACCCGCAGTATAAGACCTGTCAAGATTGATATAGGAATAAACAGGCTGATAATTAGTTCTTGTTGCCACCTGCACTGTATTGATGAAGTTGTGCAGGTTATTGTAGAAAACATTCACATCCAGCTTTACGGCAGTATGTGGCTGCACGCTGATACCGGCATTGTAAGACACCGATGTTTCCGGTTGTAGCGCAGCATTGATATTTTTTGCCACGGGCCTCACTTCACTGATCAGGCCTGCGGCCTGCATTTCTGCTAATGTGGTTGCCACCTCTTCTACTCCCAGTACAGTGTAACCCGCCTGTGGATTGGTAAAGACCTGATAGCGTTTCTTAAAATCAGGCGTTTTATATCCTGTACCGACAGCCGCTTTTAATATGATCCTGTCAGTGATGCTATAGCTGATACCTACACTTGGATTTAACCTGCCGCCATAGTAATTGTGATGATCATAACGCAGGCCGGCACGTGTGGTCAGTTTGCTGCATATCTTCCAGTCCCCCTGCAGATATGCATATTCACTACGCATATCATTGCCGTTGTGAAATTCTGTATCATCCATCCGCTCCAGGTTGATGCCCGCTCCGCCGGTAAAGGACAGCTTATCGGCAGGCGTATACAACACCTGTTCTTCAAAGCGGTGGAAGTATTGTGTAAATTCATTCTCCTTCAGCGTTGCCTGTTTGCCTGTGCTTACATCCTGGCTGGAACTGTAGCGGGTAAGATAGTATTGGCTATTGAGCCGGAACTTGCCCGTAAAAGCTGACTGCAGCACTGCAGATGCATTCACATCACTTTCACTCAACACATCCTTTGTACTGTTTTCCATCTGACCAGTGCCATACACTGATTCATTCAGTGAATTACGTAAAGCCCATCTGCCGGAGAGAAACAACTGCTGACTGTTACTGATGCGATAGCGCAAACGTCCCTGCATACTATAGCTGTCGTATGGTGGTGCAGTAGCCCCTCTGCGCAGATAGCTGTTTACATTATATCCATCCGTATGATAATAGTTGCCGGACAATGAAAGGGAGGCCTTCTCTTTCGCAAAAGGCATCTCTCCTTCCACTGTGGCATCCTGCGTATTTTGTGAACCGTAGCGCACTATCGCCTGTGCCTGCGGCGATGTGATCTTCTGCCGCGTAATGATGTTCACCACTCCTCCCAGGGCTTCACTTCCAAATAAGCTGGAAGAAGCGCCCTTCACAATCTCTATCCGTTCAATGTCTGACACGGTGATACGTGACAGATCAAAGTTCCCCGCATTTCTTCCGATCATCGGTTGTCCGTCTATCAGGATCAGGATATAGTCGGAACTGAATCCCTGCATCTGCATCCCTATAGCGCGTGAACCAGCAGCAATGTCATTGACGATGTTGACACCGGTCTGTTCCCGCATTACTTCATCCAGCCGGCGACTACCCATCATGTCCAGCGTTTTCCTGGTGATGACCGTTACCGGCATGGCCGCTTTACTGGTGAGCGTTTCCAGGCGTACAGCCTTTACTTCCACTCCGCGCAGGGCTTTCGCCTTAGTGGCAGTATCAGTCTGTGCCGTGGCCTTATAGGCGCCGGTACACAATAGTATGATAGTAATGCACAGTTCCTTTCCGGTATACATTGGTTGAAATGCTGGTACGAATAAAAGTTGCTTTTAGCTGGCCGATTTCACCAGTTTGTACTCAATAACAGGGTATCCTCTGGTACCTCCGTCATTCAGACCCATGCTGACGAATTTCAGTTTATAGTAATTGCCATTGGCATCCTTTACGATGTAATAGAAGTTTTTGTAGATACCATTACCTGTCGTAGCTCTCCAGCTGCTGCCGATAGCATCGCGTGTAGTAACAAAGGTCTGTGCAGCGATATTGTCTGCTGTGAAATTGTTATAGCTTACTATAGTGCTGTCTACCTTTGCAGCTGTCACACCAGCATACTGGTTGATCACTACAAAGTCAGAGAAGAAGTAAGGAATGGTAGCTGTATAGTAAGCTGCATAAGACCAGGCAATGTCCCACTCAGTTTTCTTAGGCTCTACATTTACAGTAGCGCTATTGTCCAGTGAGAAGAAGATAAAGTTGTACTTATTGTCCTTGCTGATATTCACAGATTTGATAGTCGTCTCTTTCAGCTTTGCATACTGCAAAGTATAACCGTCTCCATTGCGCGTAACAAGGATCTTATACCAGGTAGCAGGATCTGCGGCTGAGGCGTTCTCTGGTTTCACCAGGTAGACATGATTGGCCGATGCAGTAGCAGATACTTCAGCGATCGCAGTTTTAGTCAGGTCGCCAAATACATCGTCGATCATGCTCAGTGTACCTGCGCCCTGGCCGATAGCGAGGCTCACACCTGCAGTATCGTCAATGTTTACAGTATTGATATCTGTTTTACTCAGGGCTACAGCGCTCATGGCAGTAAAGCTATTGAGTATAACACGGTATGATGACCCGCTATAAAAGCCGAGCGACCAGCTGGCACGTGCTCTTGCGGAGGCAGAGTCTGAACTGAAGTCTACATAAACGGTATTAGGGGAGCCTGTACCACCGCCGCCATTCAGGGTCAGTTGCGAACCGTCTGAAGGAGGTATTACCACGGTGTTATCCTCGTCTTTACTACATGCACTGAATAATCCTGTTCCTATAGCAAGTACGAGAAAAAGTCTGCTTAATTTCATAGCCATCTTTTGTTTTTGTATTGTATTTATTTAATCAATAATTATTTTCTGCTGTTCCAGTTAAAGCTTATTCCTGCGAAGTAAGAGCGGCCATACCACATCGGCAAAATGCCTCCCGTCGCGTGTGCCTGTCCGCTGGTCAATGTTGAATTGCGGATATTGGTATTATCAAAAAGGTTCCTGACGCCTGCATTGACAGCCACATACTTCGTGATATTCTTCGTAGCTGTAAGATCTGCCTGGTGAAAGGCTTCCGTTCTCACCTCATGTATGAACGCCGGTGCATTCGTGGTGGTCACTTCTTCATAATCCGGCCGTTCACCACTGAATTTGTAAGAGAGGTTCAATGCCGCCCCTATCTTCCTGAAACGATAGGTAATGTTCGCATTCACTTCCGGCGTCCAGGTGAACTCCGGACTGGGATAGGTTTTATTGTACGCCTCATCGTCCGCAAACTGGTTATACCTACCTATGTAAGAGAAGCCTGCATTCACCTGCAGCTCTTTCCAGTTCAGCACTCCACTCAGTGTGCCACCTGTAGTTTTAAACTTACTGATGTTCACATAGGTAGACGTATCCGAACCATTGATGGTTGCGACATCTATCCTGTCATTGAAATCATTGTAAAATCCGGTTGCCGTTACATTCACACGTACAGGCCCTTTCTGTATTGCCTGCCAGCTTACTGATCCTGTGAAACTGTTTGAATATTCTGCCTTCAGATCACTGTTCCCTTTTATAGAATGGCTGGCGTCAAAGAAATAGAAGTACAGTTCTCTCAGTGCCGGCGCCCTGAAGCCACGGGCATAAGATAAACGCAGGTCCAGATTACTCCGTAGCGCAAACTTTGTATTAATGGAAGGGATCACTGGTGGTGCGTCATAAACGGAGTTCTTACTCAGTCTTACACCCGGGCGCACATTCAGCCAGCGTATTGGTTTAATCTCTGTGGAAAAGAACAGGGAATAATCACTGATATCCGGTGTACCCAGTATCCGCTCACCGGAGGAGCCGTCCCTGCGGTATTCAATACCGGGTTGAAATGACCATACCGGCGATAATGTATACTGTGCAGTTCCCCTGAAGAAGATCGTATTGAATTTGGAAACATCCTGCGCTCCTGCATCGGAAGAAAGCACTTCCGTATTGTTTGTAAAATCTTTGATAGTAGTACGTATCACCCTTTGGTACTGCTGATACGAAGCCGTACCATTCACACTCAGGGCTTTATTCACCTGCCATACTGCCTGCGCCTGATGCGTATAGCGATCTGTCAGGTAATGCTGGTCTGTTGCCTTGCCATTGTCAAAATTGATATCGCCTCTGCTGATGATATCTTCATCGAGATAATCGAGCCGGTACCATACTTTGAGATGATCATTACTATACCCGAATGAACCATTGGCCATCAGCTGATCTTTCGGTTTCCAGGCTTTCTTTCTGCCTGTCAGTGTATCACTCCATCCACCGAAATCATTGCGGGTAATACCACCGCCGGCAAAGAAGCCATTATGTCCCCACTGAAAGCCCAGGTTCTCATTATGTACACCTTTACCGCTAAATGCTGCGTATTCTTTTCCAACTGTCTCTTCCTGTACTCTTGCTGTAACCGACAACTGACTACCACCATGATACTTCTTCGTGATAATATTGATAACGCCAGCTAATGCGTCGGTACCATATACCACCGACATGGGGCCCTCAACTATTTCAATTCTTTCTATTGTATTAATATCTATCTGTGTAAGACTCTGCCGGGTGCTGCCCCTGTCAACCAATGGCACGCCATCCAGCAGTATCTTTACATTTGTGCCGGACATGCCCATTATTTCTACATCTGTTTCTCCCAGTGTGGCATCATTGGAGAAACGCACGCCCAGTTCATTATCCAGCACTCCCAATACATTAGTAGCGCCGCGCAATTTCATATACTCACCGGAAATGGTCCGTACCTGGTAAACCGATTGTTTCAATGACTGCGGGGTATATTGCCCTGTTACCACTACGTCACGCAAACGTACTGAATCAGCTATAACGGTAGCCGGTGCGACTGACTGCGCCCATGCGCCGTTGCACAATGCAATAGAAAGTCCCAGCACTGTAAGATGTGACCTCATAAAGTATAGTAGCGTTAACCCCTCAGAGTTGTTAGAACAAAAGATCCCCTGTCGCAATATTTGAATAAGACAATACGGCGACCTATGCGGATGCATTACCTGTGTTAAATAAAATATGTTATGGTATTACACGAACTACAGCGGAGAATGTAGCTATTGTATAATATTGGCGGAGTAATAATACATGCAAAGAAAGCATGTAGCGGACAAATAAGTTTATCGATTCAGGAAAATGATTTACGCGAAAAGGAAAATCTACCTGATCAGTTCATATACCTGTTGCAGTAATATGGCTTCGCTCATCGCTTCTTTCATATTCAGCCATTCCTGCCGGTTGAAAGTAAAACTGATATCCCGGCAGGGAGAGTGTACAACTACACGCTCTTCTCCATCCGGAAATAGCATACAGCAATCGTAGAAATTCTGATGCTCCAATGTTTCGTAGAATAGTTGAAAATCCTGTGGTGTGAAGTTCAGGACCAGGTTATTATGCCAGATATAAACTGTCTGGCAATTCACACAATGGCTGATGTGGGCTTGGTCCTTCCTGCACAGTGTTCTGATATCGCACATACTTTTTTGTTTATGGGTTCGGTAGAATCACAGCACTCCATCCGGAGCGCTGTGCTGGAAATATCCGGCCTGCCTGGTCAGCGGCCTGTCTGTAATGCTGACCGGCATTGAGAATGACTTCGCAGAAAGTTTCTGAGGATAGTAAAAATATTTTTGGGAGCTGACAAACAATGGATGCCTGCAGCATGATATATCAATCACTCTTTACGCAATTCAAAAATAGGAAGTAGTGACAAGGAAGAATGCTCAAATGAGGAAAACGATTTGTCTATTAGGGAAAATATCGGGATAGATAACGGGGTAGCACAATGCGCCAATTCAGGCCTTGCACTGGAACGTTCAATCTTAGCAGTGACGGCGGTGGATGAAGCCCATGGCTGATAGAGTTTTCATCGTCATATCATGACTATACCACAAACAAAAACGGATTAAATACAAATGCATTTAATCCGTTCAATATTGAATGATGATGGCACCAGGTTACACACAAGGCACTCCCGAGGAAGCGTTGTACAACATTCATCTTTCACTACAACTCCGCCGCCAGCGCGCGCCATTCCACCAGCTCCGGATTACCCGGCTTACGCTTACCGAAAAATTGAGCAATCATCTCTTCTGCATCGTCAAACACTTCTACTGACGTTACAATGCCATCCACAGAAGGCTTCTCCACTACCCAACATTGTGTAATAACATCGGTTTTAAGATGAAGATTGAAGTCCTCATCCATTACATTGATCCAGTTAGGAATGGCCACGATCTTCTGCACAGGCCCTGTATGGATTTCAATATTACCCGGATTACCTACGAACACCATCATCTCCAACCCGGTAGCAGCAGCCTTTTCCAACAATGTTTTTACACAATCATTGCTGATGCGGCGAGTATACTTACCTTCTGCCAGTTCCAGCGCCCGCACCCTGGACAGCTTATGTTTCATAAGCAGGGGGAAGAAATCATGCGTATCCTGTAATGCAGCCCAGCCCTGAAGAAAAGCTTCCTTATCAGCCTCTTTCTCAACGTACACCGGAGCAGGGAGATCGGGCGTTACTTTAATAACAGCAGGCTGTTCTGCCGCAGTAAAGCTGGCAACCACTGCATCCCAGGCAGCAAGGTTGGTTTGTTCTACCGCATAGATCTTTATGATGGCAGTTCCTTGTGCATCAAATATCTGGAGAGATTTTTTGAAGCCAATGCTATCGTCTGTTTCCACGGCAAAGCCATATTTCCAGCGGGAGAAAAACATACGCAGGTCAATATCTTTTCCCAGCACAGTGCCTACATGTTTATTTCCGGTATCCACTGTTTCAAAGACACCTTTACGTTCTATTACACAGTTTTCATTGCGCGTCAGCACCATCACCTTTCCAAGGGCAGGCATAGCCTGTATCAGGGCAGGAAACTCATTCTTCAGATGTTTTACAGTACCACCGGTGCACGCAGCCACCAGCTGTCCTTCACTGACCTGTAACTGCCTGGCAGCATCACGGATCCTTGTTTTCGGATGTTGTTCACGAAAGGCCAGCCATTGTTCTTTTAAAGTTGTCAGAGTTGCGTTCATTTTTACAATACTTTTAATGCCTTTGCGGCAGGTGATTGAAATAAGCCACCGGCAGCGGCGGTAACCACCAGCGGATAATGACAGTGAGGATGTGCCAACACAGCTGCATCCACACCGAAACAGTTTTTAATATGAGCTGACGTGAAGATCTCTTCCACAGTTCCCTGCGCATATACCCTGCCATCCTTCAACATCAGCAGCTTAGTGGCATAAGCGGCAGCCAGCTGAAAGTCGTGCAGCACGGCTACGACCAGTACACCACTGGCGGCCAGCGCGGAGGCCAGTTGTAATGACAACTGCTGATGCAGGATATCCATTCCCGTTACCGGTTCATCCAGCAGCAACATTTTCCTGCCGGCATAGTTGGTAGCCTGCAGATCGGGTGCCTCCAGCAATTGTGCGAGCACACGCGCCATTTGTACACGCTGCTTTTGTCCTCCCGATAATGTCGGGTATGTTCTGTCGCGCAGGTTATGTACCTGCATCACCTTTAAGGTGTAACTAATGATCTCTTTGTCTGCAGCAGAAAGATGGGCATTATAGACATAACGGCCCATACTTACGACCTCTGCCACAGTGAATGGCTGATTTAAAGTCAATTGTTGTGACAACACTGCCCTTGTGCGGGCCTGCGCTGTTACCGGCAATGTCTTTAGTTCCTCTCCTCCGATCATTACACTACCCCGGTATTGCATGTATTCCCCCGCTATTACTTTCAGCAATGTCGATTTTCCTGCGCCATTGGCGCCCATGATCACGCACAGTTCTCCGGCTTCTGCTTCCAGGTTAACGCCTTCCAGGATCTTCATTTTACCGAGTGAAAGCGAAATATCTTTTACGCACAACATCATGCAGGTATGGTCCTTTTTTCTTTGATAATAAGCCAGAGGAAAAATGGTGCGCCTATTACAGCGGTGATAATTCCTACCGGCAATTCCGCAGGTGCTACAATGGTACGGCACAAGAGGTCTGCAACAGTCAGCAGTACTGCGCCAGACAGTGCAGCACCCGGTATTAATATGCTGTAATCAGGTCCGGTAAATTGACGTACGATATGTGGTACGATCAGACCTATAAATCCGATGATGCCTGCTACCGCCACGCCTGCCGCGACTGCCATCGTTGCAAAGATGATCAGCAGCGATTTCAGCCTCGGTACCCGCACACCACTATGCATGGCTTCCCTTTCACCCAGGGCCAGCAGGTTCAGTGCTGGCGCCAGGCGGGGCAGCATGATCAGCGGAATGATAACGAAAGGCGCTACCCCTGATACTGTCTGCCAGCTGGCACCTCCCAGGCTGCCGAGCGACCAGAAAGTGATACTGCGTAATTGTTCATTGTTGGCCAGGTAAGTCATCAGGCCAGTAACAGATTCACACAATGCTCTTACGGCAATACCCGCCAGCAGCATTGTGGAAATAGCAGCCTGTCCGCCCGTACGGGCAATGCGGAAAATAAACAAAGTAGTAATGACCGCTCCTGCAAATGCCGCCAGGTTCAATGCATAAAAATTCAATACCGGCGCCTGCTCAAATACAGGCAATGCACTTTGTACGATGATCATCACCACCGCTGCCATCGAAGCACCGGAACTGATACCGATCAGGCCCGGATCTGCCAGCGGATTCCGGAACAAACCCTGCAGTGATGCCCCTGCCACACCAAGTCCCGCGCCTATTAATGCACCCAGCATCACCCTCGGCAGGCGGATCATCCACAGTACGCCGGGCATATTCTCTTCATAGGCTACAGGCAGGTGGATGCCTGCCTTATCCAGCAGGATCGCAAGTACCTGCATCGCAGATATATGCATGGCGCCTGTACCGGTTGCCAGCAGTATCACTATGATGAGCAACACACTCAATATGGTGATACTGCTGACGCGTTTTATGTTTGCTATATTCATTGGCATTTATTCATTCATCGGACATATCCTAAACACACTCTCTCTTATGGAGTCAGATGCAGTTCTCAGGAATTCAACTTTCCTGCCAGTTCCTGCACAGCCTGTATTACGCGCGGTCCGAAACCCGTCAGCAGCTGACCATCCATTACGATCACCTTCTTTTGTTTGCCTGCTGTTGTCTGTGCAATGCCCTGTACTTTCAGCAGGCCATCCACACCGCCCATGCTTTTTAATCCGTCGTCAAACATGAGGATCACATCCGGATTGGCAGTCACCAACGCTTCAGGTGTCAATGGTTTGAAATCATTGAACCCGGTAGCTGCGTTCTGTGCACCAGCAAGCGCGATAATTTTATCGAGCGGCGTTTCTTTACCTGCTACCATCATTGTACCCGCACCACGGGCGTAGATGAACAATACTTTTTTAGGTTGTGCCTTTATATGTAATGCCTGCTGCTCTTTATCCAGTTGTTTTACCAGGGCAGCGCCTTTCTCCGGCACTTTCAGCGCAGCAGCTACTTCTGTGATCAGTTTTTTTGTTCCGGCCACAGAGAAATCCTGTTTCATCAACACCGTCTTGACACCCACACTTTTGAATTGTTCGATCACTGCCGGTTGAATAAAATTGTCAGTAGCCAGGATCAGGTCTGGCTGTAATGCCAGTACAGGCTCCGCAGAAATGTTCCTGTTATGGCCCACTTTTGCTACCTGCTTCATGCTGGCAGGATAAGTACTCGTTACATCCACCCCCACCAGGGCACTCTCAAATCCTAACGCACATACAATCTCGGTAACAGCCCCGTTCAGGGATACAATGCGTTTAGATCCCTGTTGCGCGCTAACATTCATCGCTGCCAACAGGCAGACAGCCAATGACACGATCAATGACCGTATCCTTATATGATTCATCATAATCTGATTAAAGTAAGAATGACAATAAATAGTGTTGAAAAGAAGAAATGAATGGTTGACCCTACCCGGGGTTTGGGCCAACCATCGCTTACCATAAGCATTTTTACTCCGCCATGCTCAGGCAAGAACTTTGAATAAGTTATCGCATACAGGATACCGGGAAGTCAGGTATTGGCACAATGAGGCCATTACGGAACTTCACAGCTGTCCGGTACAGTTTTACCAGTAACTAAAATTAAAAGTGTAGTCAGCCGAGAATGATATATAGGGATATATCAGCAATAGACTGACAGGTGCGGCGGAGTAATTGAGTGATGCAAATCTATGTCATAGAAATGTAACAAACTAATCGGATCGGGAAAATTTTATGACAATCTTTACGCAAAAGGAAATATTTACGCCTTTCAATGTTTCATGTGGGAAGTTCGTGAGGGGGTTAAACTAAATGGTTTCTGCCATTGTTAAATATACATTACCTATCACCGGAAAAACTTTAAACCCATGGATTGGGATGAAATACTGAATCCACTATCGCCATACTATCAGAGTGCGATGCAGGAACAACAACAACTTGTGAATCTGCAGGATGGACTAATATCAGCTGCCAGAGAACTGATGTCATCCGTTTACCCGCAGATATATCACCTTGAATCGGCCGGATACACAGAACTTGAAAACACCATTATTTCAGAATGTGTGAAACTGTCGTGTAAACTGAACGATATCATACTGAAGTACCAGATAGAAAAATAGCCGCTGTACTACTCTACTGAGAATGAAAGCCTTTTGGCGTTCACCCCTCCCAAGATGCCATATCCGTTCTCCACATTGGAATAGACGTTCACCGGATCCATTGAAAAATCCAGCCGCTCCTCCAATCGTTGCGAATATGTTCCATCAAGGTATTTGTAGGCTCCTCTGGTCAACCCGCTGACTTCCACGATCATGTGAGAAGCTGTCACTTCTTTGCTTGTCTGCAACACGAAGAGGACATCTTTTCCATTGATCCGGTCATCAGTCAGCAGTACTTCACTGTAATACGCATTACCGATAACATCAATGAAGCTATTGTTGAACAATGGGTCCAGGCGGAATTTTACCGTATCCCGCTTCAGGGGTACGATCTGTCCATTTACGGTATCTGCATTATATACACGGATCCTGTAATAATTCTTTTCTGCGATATTATCTTTCAGGGAGAACTTTATCCTGTTGGAGGCTATTTGTGCGGATGCATCCCTGATATCAGGTGCAGACGGCGTACTATCGGTTGCCTCAACACTCGTCAGACCGGTATAACTCACGCTCACCGTATATTGTTTTCCGGTCCCTGCCACTCCCTGTGATACATAATATCCTCTCCCATTGATCACCCGCCACTCCGGCGCAGGCAAGGTCATCCCGTTTTCCTGTATGACCACTGCAGCGCCCTGCAACTCCGGAAACCGCAGGTTACCATATTCCTTCACCGGCTTGCTTTTGGTGACGCGTATATATATGAGACTGTCCGGTTGTATCAGGCTGTTCAGCACAACTTTGTCCCCGTCATAAGGAATCGGCATCCGTGATTCTTTCTGACAGGCTGCTATCACAATGATCAACAATATTGCATAAAGAGAAAATGGACGCATACGTTTCATTTAAAATTTAATTGCATAAGTCACGCTGGGCAGAATAGGCAAAATGCTGATCTCTGCCAGGTACCGTTCTTGTTTCTCCGTATCTGTGACTATATAATAGGAGAATGGATTTCGCTGATTATATGCATTGTACAGACTGAATGTCCAGCTCTTTGTCCACAGCTTTTTCTTCTTGCTGTAGGTAGCACTGATATCCAGCCGGTGCATAGATGAAGTTCGATATTGATTCCTGTTGCCGATATGATCGATGATAGGATCTTTCTGTGGCGGATCAAAAGGAGATGGATCTCCTATACCTTCAAAGCTCGCTGTTGGCAAGGTCAGTGGCAATCCGGATGTATATTCCCAGGTGGCCGACAGTTCCCAGCGTTTGCCCAAACGCTGTGTCAGCACTACTTCAAGATCATGCCGGCGGTCATATTTATAAGGGAAGGACTTGCCCCCATTCACCGTTGGGAATGTCCTGTCTGACCAGGCCAGTGTATAACCGATCCATCCGCGGGTAGTTCCTTTCTTCTTTTCCAGTAAGATCTCTCCGCCATAACTGCGTCCCTTGCCGACAGCTACCAGATCATCCCAGTTTTCACCTGCGCCATCAAATGGAGATACATACTCACTGTATTCTATAACATGGTCCATGGTTTTATAATAAACTTCTGCGGACATGGTATACATGCGGTGGCGACTGGTCTTCGAAACACCAATGGATCCCTGGCGGGAAAACATAGGTTGCACTTTCCCTGTGGATGGCACCCAGAGATCTGTAGGCAGGCTGGCTCCACTGTTGGAGAGCAGGTGCAGGTACTGGGTCATATGTGTGTACGTACCTCTTAGAGTCCACCTGCGCGGTAACTGGTATCTGAGTCCCAATCTTGGCTGTACCGAATGATAGAAACGCCCGTCCACCAGGAAACCCGAAGCATGAATGCCGGCATTGATCCGTAGCGCCTGTGATGCACTCCATTCATCTTCTGCATACAACAATATCTCCTGTCCGGTGGAATGGCCATTATCATACGTTGTATCCACGGATGGCGCTGCATCTCCGTCATCCTGAAACAATGATACGCCCGGGTTAAAGATGTGAGTAATAGCACCTGCGCCGAACTTAATTGTATGTTTGGGTTGGGGCCTGTATTCAAAATCTGCCTTTGCAACAATATCCTGAATGCTGGAAGAATATTTACCGTACAATCTGTTTGTATCTACCGTATTTATGGGCTTATAATCATATTTGTACTCAGTAGAAAAATAGTATTGTGAGTAATTGCTGGTGATGTTAGCAAACAATTTCGGACTGAATACATGGTTCCAGCGAAGCGTACTCGTATAATTCCCCCATAAAAACTTAGAACGGCTATCGCCAAAGTAAGCACTCGGATTGGCAGGATCCTGCGGCTTTTCTTTCCATTTTATATTCAGCTGGTCCTGTCCGATATAAGCACTCAGATACAAACGGTCCTTTTCAGAGAAGATATGATTCACCTTCAGATTAGCGTCGTAAAAAAACACGTATCCTTTACTATCAGGACTTCCGTCATCTCCATTGTCGGCAGTCTGTATCAGGTCGTTCAACAGCATATCGGTATGCGATCGGCGGGCAGACACAAGAAAGGAGGTTTTCCCTTTTTTGATCGGTCCCTCTACCATCGCCTTCGCAGCGATCAACCCGATGGCTGCTTCTCCATGAAACTGCTGCATATCGCCGTCTTTCAGCGAAATATCTACAATAGACGACAAGCGTCCTCCGTAACGGGCAGGAAATGCCCCTTTATAGAATTCTGCACTCTTTACAATATCAGGATTAAATACCGAGAAGATCCCGAACAGATGTGACACACTGAAGATCGGCGTACCATCCAGCAGCACCAGGTTCTGGTCCGGACTTCCACCCCTTACATTTAGTCCGCCACCGCCTTCTATACCGCCCGATACACCTGGCAATGCGCCGATAGCACGCATCATATCCGCCTCGCCCAGCAGGCGTGGCATGGCTTTCATATCGGCGGGCGATAAATTTAATTTACTCAGTGGCCCCTGTTCCTGCTGCTGACGGAATGTATCTGTCACGATGACCACTTCAGGCAGGCTGTTTTGTGATTGCAGGGGCACGATGACGGGTTCAGACTGTGATTTTCTGACTGGTAACATTCCGGGTTTATAACCAATGTAGGAGACCTGTAAACTAACCGTGTCGCGGGGTAGCGTGAGACTAAAAAAGCCAAACTGGTTAGTGGTGGTTCCAACATGTTGTACAGGGGAATAAACGGTGGCTCCGATCAGCTTTTCGCCGGTGGTGTAATCCTGCACATATCCACTGATAGTCTGCGTGGGATGTTTTTTGAATGTCAGCACGATCTGATCACCGATACGGGCGAACTGAATATCGAAGGGTCTGAAAATATCTTCCAGCGCTTTTTTCAGGGGCTTGTTATGTATGTTCACTGTTACCCGTGGGGACAAGTCAACAACGTTTTTGCTGTAAGAGAAATGGATGCCATATTGTTTCTCCAGTATAATACATATTGTTTCAAGCGGCTGGTCCTTCACTGCCACACTGACCCTGGTACGCCAATCCCACTGGGAGGATGCATGTACAGGAATACAGATCAGCAATGTTCCTAATAACATCCTACCAAACAGCGACATCATTCTTTTTAAGGTTGTAAAATTTATTCTTCATGCTTCTTCAATATTATGACGGTGTCTTTTTTCTCTATATCTGCATTGGTCATGAACGCAATAGACGCGAGTACATTCTCTGCGGTTTCTCCGGTAAAAGTAGCTGTTACCGGCAATTGCAGCAAGGCTGCGTCGGCAGTAACATGTACATGATAAACAACTTCAATGGTCTGCAGTACTTCCGATAGCGGTGTATCGGAGAATACCAGTTGCTGCCCCGAGGCATCCGCCACGTGTGCTGCGATCCTGAAGGGGACCTGTTCTCCCTGCTGTTCCAGCAGCATACCGGCCGACAGTACCACGCTATCGTTGCTGCGCCTGTCTGTCACCATGATCTGTCCCGTATCCACATGTATGCGCAGCGCACCTTTTTTCCCCGCAGCCACATCTACCATAAAACGGGTGCCTAATACTTTTATCGTCCTCTCCCCCAGCTTTATTATAAACGGGCGAGCGGCATCCGGCGTTACATTGAATATGGCTTTTCCTTCCAGCGACACTTCCCGCTGCCTGCGGCCAAACCCTGCCAGTACCAGCAGTTGCGCCTTATCTTCCAGCTGAACAGTAGTACCATCTTTCAGTTGTGCCACCACAGGCCCTGTAAAGCGCTGTGTACGGCCACTGCGGGTAGTTAGCCACAACAAACCCGTTCCGGCAGCAAACAGTATGACAGCGGCAGCCATCCACCACTTACGCCATTTGACCGTCCTTCCTCCCATCCTGGCGTTAAGCGACTGCCAGGCACGTTCGGTATCGGCAGGCGTCACAATTATATGAGGCTGTTCCTGCAGCAACTTTTCAAGTGCCGACAGCAACCCCGGGTGATCAGGATCACTATTCAGCCAGTCGTCCACCCACTGGCGCTCAGCCACATCGGCCTCCCCCAGCAAATATTTACATAGCAAGGCATATAACGCCTCATCAGCATACAGTTTAGTCATCGAACAGTTTGTAGTATTTATAACAGATGAAAGCAGGCAAAAGCACAATGAGGCTTTCTCATGGTAACAGACGCAGGTTGTGGCAGGTTTCCCCTATCGGGGATGCAAATATTCATGCGCCAACAGGGGTACCACGGCTCAGATCTTCCCCGAAGGGGCAAAATCATACCGGGTAAATCACAACAACAGCACGTGCAGGTATTCCTTCAGCTCTTTATGCATGATTTTCAATGCCTTCCCCATTTGATTCTCCACTGTTTTCACAGAAATGTTCATTACCTCGGCAATCTCGGCGTACTTTAATTGTTGCTGCCGGCTGAGTACAAATACTTCACGGCAACGCTCGGGTAGCACTTCCAGGGCCTGCTGATACATCCGCTCCAGCTCCCAGGCGGGCGACTGTACCTGGCCACCCGCAGCATGCAGATCGCCTGCTACCTGCTCTTTTTCCTGCCTTACCGTTTCCTTCCGCCAGTTACTGATAGCCGTATTCCGGATGGCGGCAAACAGGTAAGACCTCATAGCGCCGGCAACATCAATGGTTTCCCGTTTCTCCCACAACCGCAGGAACACCTGTTGCACCACTTCCTCCGCCTCATGGAGGTTGCCGGTGTAATGCACCGCAAATGCCAGACATGCGGCATGATGTTCTCTAAAGGTATTTTCAAATGTACGACGGTCCAGCATTGGTATTTAAACCCTGTAAAGATATAATATATACCCGGTTTTGTTGTGTTAACTGCTGACTATCACTCCTTCCGTGTATGCAAACAGGAAAGAATGACCGTTAAGCAGAAAGGTCCCGGTCATTAATTTTGTGAAGCTACACTGTTATTTGGGAAGGTACATTGATTAACTTTGTGCCCGCATGTATAATCTTATCAAAAAAATACTCTTCCGCTTCCCGCCGGAAAGCATTCACTACCAGGTGATGAAAGGCCTGCAGGTAATGCATGGTATCCCGCTGGGGAAAAATGTTGTACGTTCTTTCTGTTTGCCGAAACGCAAAGGTCTGGAAAGACAATTATGGGGACTGACCTTTAAGAATCCCGTAGGACTGGCAGCCGGCTTCGATAAAGATGCCCGCTATACAGACGAACTGGCCAGCCTTGGATTCGGATTTGTGGAGATCGGCACCGTAACACCTGTAGCGCAACCCGGCAATGATCAGCCACGCCTGTTCCGCCTTCCCGCCGATCAGGCCCTTATCAACCGTATGGGCTTCAACAACGGAGGCGCTATCGCCGCTGCCAAACGCCTGCAGAAAAGGAAATCAGACATCATTATCGGTGGTAATATCGGTAAGAACAAGATAACACCGAATGAACAGGCCATCAACGATTATGAGAAATGTTTCCATGCCCTGTTTGATGTGGTGGATTATTTCGTTGTGAACGTCAGCTCTCCCAATACTCCGAACCTGCGTGCATTACAGGAGAAAGAGCCGTTGAAACAATTGCTGCATCACTTACAGATGCTCAATGCACAGAAGCCGAAACAAAAACCTATCCTGCTGAAAATAGCGCCAGACCTGACCCTCAGTCAGCTGGACGATATTATCGAGATCGTACAGGAAACCAAACTGGCCGGTATTGTCGCCACCAACACAACCATCGACAGGGATAACTTACAGACGCCTGCAGAAGAAGTAGCCGCTATCGGCTCTGGTGGACTGAGCGGCCTGCCGGTGAAACAGAAAGCGACAGAAGTGATCCGCTATATCCATAAACACACCAATGGCGCTGTGCCTATTATTGCTGTAGGAGGTATCTTCACAGCTGCAGATGCACAGGAGAAACTGGATGCAGGCGCATCACTGGTGCAGGTGTATACGGGATTCGTGTATGAAGGGCCGACAATCGTGAAGAAGATCTGCGAAGGATTAAAATAATTAAATCTCATAACACTACAGGCGTCATATGTAACAACTCTTACACGTGACGCCTGTAGTATTAAAAACTGGAGCTACACAACGCGCATAGCTCCATGGAGCTTTCCCGATGGATTACTTAGCCAGTATTTCCACGTCCACTATTTTTTCGGGGAACCATACATTCATTTCCCCTTCGCCCCTGTTTGCCCATGCATAATATGGAATCAGCGTTACCTGCTTTGGTGCTGTATTTACCTGCTGTTGCTGTTCATTTACATTGATACTTTTACCTTCGCCTTTCAGTACCACGATACCATTCAGCATATCTTTCCTGACTTCAGGCTGGAATGTTTCAGGCAGCAGGAGATTGCTGGTGCGGCCATCGTTATCCTTCCATTCTGCACAATACATCAATGGTCCGCGCTGAATGGCTACCTTCCCGTTATCGTCTTTTACCTGCTGGATGGCCAGTACCTCATGCGTTTCCATCGGTAACTGCACTTCCACCACATCTTTTTTGTTCCACTTCTTTTTGATCACGGCATAGCCCTGCTCCAGCTGATAGCTTACCGGCTGACCATTTACTTTGATCAACACACTGTCTGCTTTGCCTGCCTTGAAATAATAGATCCCTCCGGGAATAGCTTCCTGCCTTGCCCAGCCGGGTATGCGGACCTTTAAAGTGAATTCTGTTGCAGCCGCCGGTTCGATATTGAAACGCAGGTCTCCCTGCCATGGATAGTTGTTAGACTGTACAATCTTTACCTTCTGTTTCTCCACTTCCAATGAAGCAGTACTGTTGACAAACAGGTTCACATATACCTCACGTCCTTTCTGTGCATAAATGTAGCCGGGCAGGGAAGGCAGGAAGCGCGCCATATTTGTGGGACAGCAGGAACATTCAAACCATCCGGAACGCGTTGCCTCCAGGCTGTGATGATGCATTCCTCTGCGTACCTGCATAGCGTTGGTGTAGAAGAAAGACTTGCCATCCAGGCCTACGCCCGATATCAGCCCATTGTACAGCACCTTTTCCAGCATATCCACATACTTCGCATCGCCATGCAACTGGAACATACGCTGGTTCCAGTAGACATTACCAATAGCTGCGCAGGTTTCGTTGTAAGCGGTAGCATTGGGCAGATCATAATTCTCTCCGAAGCGCTCTCCGTCAGGTACGGCGCCAATACCACCCTGTACATAGATCTTTTTGGTAGCCATATTATTCCAGATCCTGTCAATGGCATGCAGATAAGCGGTATCATTTTCCAGTGCCGCTACATCAGCCATTGCCGCATACAGGTACATGGCTCTTACGGCATGTCCCACTGCTTCGGATTGCTTTATTACCGGCTCCTGGTCCTGCCAGTATTTACCGTTCTCCCACGGATTCCGGCTTTTGGTATTATACTGCCGCTTGCCTCTTTCATCGATGAAGAATTTTGCCAGCTGCAGGTATTCTTTCTTCCCGGTAACGCGGTACAAACGTACCAGTCCCATCTCCACTATTTCATGTCCCGGTGCTACACCACGTTTGCCTGGCCCAAAGGTCTGTACCAGCAGATCGGCATTTTTCAACGCTATGTCCAGGAAATTACGCTTGCCGGTAGCCAGGTAATGTGCACTGGCTGCTTCAAACATATGTCCGGAGTTATAAAGTTCATGGCTTCCGTCGTGCTCCTTCACCCATCGCTCTGACCCCGACCAGTCATGCGGATGCAATGGATCGATGGTCCTGGCTGTATACAGGTATCCATCAGGTTCCTGCGCTTTGCCAACAACAGTGATCAGCGAATCCACATAAGCGTCCATCTTCTTATCGGGCGTAACCGCCATAGAATAAGAAGCGCCTTCGATGGTCTTGTAAATATCCGTATCATCGAAGGGGAACTTCGTACAGAACTTACCTTCTTTCGCTGCCGCCATCTCAAAGTTCTTCACGCGGCCAGTACTCTCACACCGCGCAAAGGACGCCGGGATCGTCACGTTATGATTCGTACGTACACGCGGCAGCCAGAAACTGTCAGTCAGCTGTACGGCAGTAAAATTCACCGCTCTCAAAGGATAGTCCGCCTGCTGCGCGCAGAGAGGAATAGCATACAACAATGCGAGTGATAACAATTGTTTTTTCATAAACCCTTTATAAATTAATAACCATCATTTTGTTTAAGATTGCCGTTCTTATTGATCTCAACACGGGGTATAGGAAAGAGTATGCGGTAGTCGCCATTAGGTGTATGCGAAAACCATGATTTCTTTGTAAACACTTTAAAGCGGATCAGGTCCTGCCTGCGCCGGTCTTCCTGTGCAAACTCCCAGCCCAGTTCATCCAGGAAGCGGCCATACTGCACATCGTCACCTCCTTCTACTGTCTGGTTCAGATGATTACGCAAACCGTAATTATAAACACTTCCCTTCAACAGGTCGGCGCCCGTAACGAGTGCTTTCTCCGGATGCTCTGTGAAATTCCGCTGCCTTACCTGTGTTACGAGTGTAGCTGCTCCTGCAGCGTCGCCCTTTCTTAACAGGCTTTCCGCTTTCATCATAAGGATGTCTGCATAGCGGAATAAAGGCCAGTCATTACTCAGCTGTACATTGGCCTTCTGCTTGAACTCAAACTTGCCAAGACGGAAACCATGTATCTCTTCTGACTGATCAATGCCCGGTACTTCGTTGATAAAGGCCAGTGGCTTACCGGTGTAAGCGCCCATAGTACAATTCAGTTCAGCACCGGCAGCGCTGTACTGCTGTCCCTTTATCCAGTTGTCGCGATAACGGGCGTCGTCCGTATCAAATGTATTGATGAACTGAGGAATAGCGCAGATACCGCCCCATGGAGTAGATTTCAGATTGTAGGTAGCCTGGCATGCAGGTTGTAATGTCTGCATGTGAATATCGAAGGCATTCCAGTTCGTTACATATGTTTCATCAAATGGCAGGGCGAAAATGATCTCTTTTGAATTCTCATTGTCCGTTACAAATACGCTGCGTTGTACAGGTTCCAATATGAAGCCTTTACCCGAATTGATGATAGCATCACATGCAGTAATACATTCATCCCATGCAGGAGTACCTGTGTACACCTCGGCATTCAGGTACATCTTTGCCAGCAGGGCATAAGCGGCCCACTGATTGAACTTGCCATAGGTGGTCTTGTCGTTTTTATCGCTCAATAATGGCAGGTTATCTTTGATTTCCTTAACGATGAAATCATATACCTCTTTACGGGTACTCTGTTCTGGCAGGAATCCAGCCGGCACGTCAAACTGTGTTACAACAGGTACATTACCATATACATCACACAGCACATAATAGTAGGAAGCTCGCAACACTTTCAGCTCTGCCAGTGTTTCTTCCTTACCGTTGCTGACAGGAATACTACCGGATTCCAACTGATAGATGATACGGTTACAATTCGTAATACCGGCGTAAGTACGGTTCCAGGTGTTGATAGTAACATCATCATCAGCCGTCCATTTATGCTCATGCAAACGGCGATAAATACCACCGTCCACCCAGCCATTCGGGCGTGCAGGGATCACCACCTCATCGGAAGTGGCTTCCTGTATACGGGCAAGACCATTCCAGTCGTTCAGCACAAAGCGCCAGTTCACATAAGCAGCGCCTACCAGCGAGGCCAGATCCTCTGTGGAAGGATCAAACTGACCGGCGATGATCTCGTTATAACTTGTATCTTTTAATTTGGTGCAGGCAGACACCAGTAACAGCGTTGCCAGTAATATTGTCTTGATAGATTGTTTCATAACAGCAGAATTTAACGGATCAGAAATTCATATTAACACCAACAGTAAATGTCCTGGCAGAAGGATACTTATCCCTGTCATCATTGCCTGGCGCGAGTCCCAGCCTGTTCACTTCCGGATCAATTCCCTTATAACCAGTAATGATCAAAGTGTTCAGCGTAGAGACATATACACGCGCCGAGTGCATGTATTTTAGTTTCAGGTTCCGGAAATTGTACCCCAGTGTGATATTATCCACCTTCCAGAAATCACCGTTCTCTACATAATAACTGTTAAACTCCAGCGGCATATCCTTACTCAGTACGGCCTTGCCGAATACCTTGTCGTAAGCAGATTTCAAGCGGTTGTACTGCTGCAGACCAGTGTTCTCATAATACATGCGCTGATAGTTCAGGATCTGATAGTCAAAAGCACCACGCATCGTAATATTCAGATCAAACTGTTTATAACGGAAGCTGTTATTCCATCCGGCGTAATACTTCGGAAGACCGTTGCCGAGTACACGTTTATCTTCAAAAGCATGCTGATAGCTGTCGTAAGGAACAGGCTTTCCATCGCGGCCTTCATAGATCCATTTACCATCTTCAGAAATGTCTACTACTTTGAAGCCATAGAAATCGCCGATATTATCTCCGATGTTGACAATGTGTGTAAACGTCTGGATCGGTTCGCCTGTACCACCTGTGGTAAAGTAGTTGTTGGTAGTCTTGTAAAGGTTGTTAGACAGGCTTACAAGTTTATTGGTGTTGGTAGAGAAATTCACGCTACTGTTCCATTCGAAGTTCCTTGTCTTTACCGGGATGAAGTTCACCAACACTTCCAGTCCTTTATTTTCCATCTTGCCTACGTTCGCACGTGTGGACGTATACAGGTTTGGAGGACTGGGCACCGGATAGTCATACAGCAATCCGTTAATGCGGCGGATGTAATAATCCACGCTACCGCTGATCCTGCCGCTGAACATGGAGAAATCTAAACCAGCATTCGTCTCATGTTTTTCTTCCCAGCGCAGGTCAGCATTAGGGTTCTGTGAGGGTCCCAGTGTCTGTATCCACACGCCATTTACATATACATAGTTGCTGTAGCTCAGGATGGCCACACCCAGGAAAAGGTCAGTAGGTTGCGTACCTGTAACGCCATATCCTGCACGTAATTTCAGGTCATCAAACAATGTCTGGCCTTTCATAAACGCCTCATTGCTGATACGCCATCCGGCAGAGATAGCGGGGAAGGTACCCCAGGGCTTCCTGGTGCCATACAGCTGACTGGCCGCTTCGTGACGTAAGCTGGCCAACAGCAGGTAACGGTCATCATAACTATAGGTAGCCCTGCCGAAGAAACCAATGAGGTTCGTTTCTGTCTTATCACTGAATTCCGGCGCCAGTCCTTCTTTCAGTGCCTGTCCTATACCAATATTGTTGTAGGTAAAGCGGTCTGTCGGAAAGTCCCAGTTCTGCATCCAGTGACTGTTATATTCGCGCTCCTGGTAGCTATAACCCGCCAGGGCGGTGAATTTATGTCTTCCTACATTAGCGGTATACTGTGCAGTGAGCTCCATCAATCTGTCAATCTGTTGTTTCGTACCAACGGATGCATACCCATTCCTGCTATCCCTCAGATTGGAGATATGCCGTTTGGTTTCTGAATAGCCCCTGTCTTCATTGTATTTGGTGTAAGAGAACAAGGCTGACAATTTCAATCCGTCTACCGGCAGCAATGTCAATGAACCGTTGAGACGCGTATTCTGGGAAGTATTGCGGCCATCGCTTTCATAGAGTCTTGACACCGGATTTTCGTAGTTAAACAGGCCTGTCTGTTCATACCAGTTTCCCAGCGAGTCGCGTACGGGAGATGTTGGATTACGGATGAGGGCTTGTCTGTAGGTATACCCATTAAAGCTGAAACCATCGCCGGTAGTTGTGTACTTGTTGTTGGCGCTTAGCATGCCCAGGTTGACCTTCAGTTTATCATCCAGCATGCTGTGATTGATATCGATACGGCCGGTGAAGGTCCTGTTGTCAGACTTCTTCATGATACCTTCCAGGGAACGGTAGTTCGCATTCGCGAGATAATTTGTTTTGGCATTACCGCCTCTCATGGTGAGGTTGTGTACATGTGTTAATGGCGTTTGTGATATTTCCTTCAGCCAGTCGGTATTCGCGCCCTGATCCCAGGAAGCGTCTCTGGTACCATCCGCGATCTGTTTGCGGTAATCGGCTGCTGTCAGCATTTCCGGTTTGCGGGCGATGGTTTGTGTGCTGACATATCCGCTGTACTCCACTGAATTGTTATAAGTGCCACTGGCCCTGCGGGTGGTGATGATGATCACACCGTTGGTACCACGGGTACCGTAGATAGCGGCGGCAGATCCGTCTTTCAACACATCTACAGACTCGATGTCTTCAGGTGCTACAGTTTTCAGATCGCCGGGGATACCATCTATCAATACTAAAGGATCAGCATTAGCGCCCAGCAGGGTGGTATTACCACGCAGCAGGATCTGTGAGGAACTGGTGGGGTCACCGCTGGGAGTAGCGATGGACAGGCCCGCCACTTTGCCCTGCAATAGCTGACCGGCATCCAGTACATTACCTTTTACGAAGTTCTCTGATTTTACGGTAGCTACAGCGCTGGTCAGGTCTCCTTTCCGCAGGCTGCCGTAGCCTATTACTACAACATCCGCCAGTGAGTTGTCGCTCAGTGCCATCTGGATATTCAGCTGGCTACGGCCCTTCACGGCTATTTCCTGGGTGCGGTAACCTATATAACTGATCAACAGTGTATCGGCCTCACTCCTTGCCTCGAGGGAGAACACACCTTTATCGTTGGTCATAGTACCCGTCTTTGACGATTTCACTACTATGCTCACGCCCGGTAGTGGCTGGCCTTTTTCGTCGGTCACCATCCCCGTGATGACCTTGGCCATGCCTTCGGGTACGGGCAGACCTTTTGCAGCGGCCTGCATGGCGGCAGACATGGGCATCCTTTTGATGATGATATATTTTCCCTCCTGTACATAGAACAGGTCGTGCGGCAGCAGCAGTGCGTCCAGTACCTCTTTTAGCGAACGCTCTTTGTTCTCCAGTGCGGGCACGGGGGTGTTGCCGGCCAGTACACCATCTACAACAAAGAGGAACGGCGCCTGCGTTTCTATGCGTTTCAATACTTTATCAAGTTTTCCTTCCCTGATATTCAGCTGCAACATCACGGTGTTCAGGTCTTGTCCGCTGGTATTACGGGCAATGAGTAACAACGTTGTTGTACACAGCACCATCATGATCATGATCACTGTTCGCATTAGCTTAAGCAAAAGGTCTGGTAAATAATGGTGGGTAATGCCCATAGGCTTCCCTGTCAAAATACCGTAGTATTTCATATCTTTAATTGCATTTTGTATGATGTAATAGAATACAAAGCCGTAGCGCCTGTTTGCATATATGGTTTGCAGACTCTGATGCAGACAGCGCTATGTTATCCTTTCCTTATGGGAAAGGATTTTTTATGTGGTATCGCCGGGAAATGCTGTTGTTTGTTTCATAACGGGATTGCTTGATTTTTGTGAAAATATTATTGGCACCCTTCGCCGCTGATAGATATTTCTCTTTTGTCCTGACTGATGCGGTACGTGGAGTTGTTGATCTTACACAATAGTTCCAATATTCTCTCCATAGGCGTGTGCTCATCAAAGCTGGCGATGAACGTACACTTCTTCAGTGCATCGTTTTCGAAATGGAAAGCTACATCGTACTTCCTGCTTAGCATATTGGTAATAGATTCAAATGTCTCATTGTTCACTTCAAAACCGCCTTTTATCCAGGCGTGGTAAGCTGTTGCATTGACTGTTCTTTCGGCAGTGCTATCTGTCTTTTCTTCCAGCGTGATCTGTTTATTGGCTGTCAGCACAGTAATACGTTTCTTTTCGTCTTCCACTTTTATCTTTCCGGAAGCTACGGTAATGGAAGTCGGCTCGCCGCTATAGGCTTTAATATTGAAGCTGGTACCCAATACGGTTGTAGTGCTGCCACCGGCTTTCACTACAAATGGCCGGGCGCCTTTTTTCACGTCGAAAAACGCTTCACCGCTGAGCGTGACTTCCCTGCGCTGTGGCCAGTCATTGTACTGCAGTTTGCTGTCGGCATTCAGCCATACAATACTGCTGTCTGGCAATATGATCCTGTGCTGCTGTTCTTTTGGTACATATATGACAACCTTCTTTTCCTCCCGCTTCGGATATAAAACCCAGATCCCCGCGGCTATCATAACCGCGGCTGCCATCCACCATACGGAGGACAGCTGCCGTTTCCGGGCACTGTCTTCATTCCTGACCATATCCATTTCTTCCTTTCCATACCATTGCATCAGGATGTTGATCTCTTCCTCTGTAGCTGTACCTGCCAGCCATTTTCGGGCAAGTTCGTGGATGTAATCGTCAGGCATTTTTCCGAGTTATACTAATTAAGAGTGTATAACTGACAATTTACCCTTGCTTTTAAGAAAGATTTTTTTTCAGAAGAGAACAGTATGTAGTGCGCTTAGTTTCAGGCGTAATATTTTCAGGGCTTTGGTGAGGTGCCCTTCGGCTGTTTTCTGAGATATATTGAAGGTTTCAGCCGCCTGGCTGATGGAGTAGTCGAGTAGTTTATTATAGTAGAACACCTGCCGGCTTTTTTCCGGCAGTTCACTGGCGACGGTTTCTATTAACTGTAACAACAGTCTGTCGTTCACCAGGGCTTCCACATCGGCGCCCTTGCTACTGTCAGCTTCCGACATATGGGCAAGGGTCTTCATCCTGGAAGCAATGGTCTGTTTGCTGGCCAGGTAATGAAATACGGCGTAACGGGTAATGGCGAAGAGATAAGGTTTCAGGGCAGAGATCTCTATATCATGTCTTTTCTCCCATAAGATGATGAAGGTGTCCTGTACGATCTCTTCTGCGATCTCTTTGACCTGCAGGCGCTTCATGGTGACATGGAATAACAGGCCCCAATACCGGTTGTACACTTCGTTAAAAGCGTCTACGGAATCAGCCCTGATCATATCCCACAGGTATTTATCCGTGCAAGTGGAATCCGGATGAATGTGCGCGTTTTTCACGTGAAAAGTATAAAGCCCTTATAAGTGTGTAATCTACAATTAATTCTTCACTTTTCCAATATGGGATTAGTTATCAGAAAAACGCTTGTTGTGATATTTTTTCTTTATGTGTTATCAAATTATAAGGTAGTGGCATTGACTGCATTCATCATGGTGCAGCCAACTATTCCGGCGGTTTCGGTGCGCAGGCGGGTGTCTCCCAGGGAAACGGGTTGAAATCCTTTTTCCAGTGCCAGTTTGATCTCTTCCGGTGTGAAGTCGCCCTCCGGTCCAATCAGCAATAAGCTATCCTTACCTGGCTGCATGGCTTGCCAGAGATGTTGTTTTTGTTCCGGCAGGCAATGGGCGATGAACAGCTGATTGGCAGGGGGCTGTTGCACCAGTGCTTCGAAGGTAGCGGGGGCAGTCAGTTCCGGCAGATAAAATTGCTGCGATTGCAGCATGGCAGAGACCAGAATGCTCTCGAAGCGGTCAGCACGGAACTTTTCCTTTTCCGTACGCTGGCTTACCAGTGGAATGATGGTTTGCATACCGATCTCAGTAGCTTTCTCGAGGAACCATTCTATGCGGGAGGTGTTTTTGGTAAAGGAGATGGCAATACGTACAGGCGCTTTCACAGGTGGCATCAGTTCATAGTTTTTTATCTGTACGACACACTTTTTACGATTATCATCCGTGATAGCGGCGGTATACCTGCCACCACGACCGTCGGCCAGCAGCACTTCGTCGCCGGTCTCATGGCGCAGCACCTGGATGCAGTATTTAGAGGTAGGTTCGTCCATTGTGTAATGCCCGGCGCCGGGAGTGATGTCTTTCGCGTAAAACATGATTGCCTGTTGAAATTTTGGCAAATATCGGTTACCTGGGCGAGAAAGGGGCATATGAGGAGCATATGACCAGCATATGACCAGGATTAACCTCCGATTATCTTCCGATTTGATCGGAGGATTATCGGAAGTTAATCCTGGTCATATGCTGGTTACATGCTGGTTTGATGCTGGATACATGGCGGGATAGATGTTAAAAACATGTAATGCAAATAGCCTGAAAGACAGAAACGGGCCCATTCCGGCACTCACCCCTGCCAGGTATGGAAAGGGCATTCAAGGGCATGTATTCGCTTACACTATACTACGACTATACCGGAGACTATAACCTACAGGCTCCGTACTATAGCGTTATAGCCACTATTGTATAGCCAGGGCTATAGAATAGCAGGCGTAACGCAGGACTATAGCGCCTATAGGTATAGAGTCGCACTATAGTCGTAGCGAAGTCGTACACTATTGGTAGCCTGGAAGGTATAAGGGGATATATGATAACCTGTGAACCCGTTTTTTGCAGTTAAGGGACAGATTTTTGTAGTTAAAGGACAGGAATCTGCAGTTAAGGGACATTGTTCAAAACAGTGTCTGATTCTTTCCTAACATTGCATCGTGTAGCAAGGGTTTCCGATTTACAAATTTCAAAATAACTTACAATGAAAAATAGCTACCTGTTACTTTTTTACGTGTTTGCAATTAGTGTTGTCATTATTTTCATCAGTGCAACCCGCATCAATACAAACGGGATGAATGAAAAAACCGCCTCATTGGTTAATGAGACGGTAGTTCCAGGTATATCGGGGGTAAAACAAAATCAGGCTTTGGCCAACACCGCCCTCGTCCTATGCTGAAACCTGAAAAACAACAATATCGACGCCGTCAGTAAGCCTATCAGCAGCCCCCACCAGATTCCCTGCACACCGAATTCCAGGTAGATGCCCAGGAAGTAACCCACAGGCAATCCCAACACCCAATATGCCAGTAAAGTTATAACAGTCGGCATTCGTACATCTCCTAATCCGCGGAGGATACCGAGCCCTACTACCTGTGTGCCGTCAAACAACTGGAAGAACGCTGCAATAATGAGCAAGTCAGCGGCAATGTTAATAACTGCAGGATCGCTGATATACATCAACGGCAACAGCCTGCAGCCTACCATGAAGATCAGCGCAGCTGCGCCCATCATTACTAATACCATATGATAACTGGCTATTGCAGAGGAGCGCAGCTCACGCCACTGCTGTGCGCCGAAGTGGTTCCCACTTTTGATACCTGCAGCGGCAGAGATACCGCTGGCCATCATGTAGGTAATAGACGCCAGGTTAATGGCAATCTGGTGAGCTGCCTGCTCCCGGGCCCCAATCCAGCCGGCCATTACGATAGCGCTACTGAAGGCGCTCACTTCGAAAATATACTGGAGGGCAACAGGTGTACCTATACCCAGGATTTGTTTGATGGCTGCCAGAGACAGATAGCGTTGCCGGAAATGCACCAGGTAAGCCTTGAAACGGGGAGAAGACAATACATACCAGGTCATCGCAGCCGCCATCAGCACCCTGTCTGTCAGCGTACCGATACCAACACCCACCACCCCTAATCGGGGCGCTCCAAACAACCCGTACACCAGGGTGATGCCTATCACTATATTCAGCACGTTCCCTATTATACTGATGTTCATCGCCTGCCGGGTGAATCCCAGGCCCTCGGCAAACTGTTTAAAGGTCAGGAAGATCATCAGCGGGAAGTAGGAAACACCCAATAACTGTAAGAAAGGTCTGGCCAGCACACGTACGTCCTCTTCCTGCCCCAGCAGGTGCAGGTAATTGCTGCCAGTGATGATAGCGGTAGACAATAATAAACCAAGTACGATATTGATGATCAGGCTATGGCGCAACAGGAAACCGCATTGGGCAAGATTTTTACGGCCATGCTCCTGTGCTATCAGTGGCGTGAGGCCATAAGACATGCCGATACCTATCACCATGAAAACAGAAAATATACTGCTGCCCAGCGCTACTGCCGCCAGGGGCACATCGCCGGTATGACCGATGATGATGGTATCAGAAAAGGCAACGAGCACGTGCCCCAGCTGGGAAATAACTACAGGGTAGGCTAACTTAAAATTGTCTTTATAGTACAGACGATATTTAGTCCACATCATATTATAAGGGGAAATTAAAAAGGCGCCCCGTGCAGAAGGAGCGCCTTTCAGTATTATTACTAATGCTGTTTACTTAAAAAGGAGCATCTTCAAATCCTTCATCGAAATTCATGTCATTCATCTTGGAACCCTTCTGGATATACAGTTTCGCTTCGTCATTACCACCAGGATCATTATTGCGCATGCCTGCGAATGCGTTGCTGCTGCCACCACCCGGGTTTTCCAGACTACCATCGTCCTCAAAACGCTGGAATTCGAGTACCGCGCGCAATTTGATGGTGTCCAGCTGACCGTTACGGTGTTTAGCTATACGCACGTGGGTTTCACCTTTGTTGGACTCGCCCATCTCGTTGGTGTTGATCTCGTAGTACTCAGGACGGTACAGGAACATTACCATGTCGGCATCCTGCTCGATCGCTCCCGATTCACGGAGGTCACTCAACTGCGGCATCTTGTTACCATCCTTACGCTTTTCCACATCACGGCTCAACTGGGAGAGGGCCAGGATCGGCACGTGCAACTCTTTCGCCAACCCTTTCAGGTCCCTGGAGATCTTACTGATCTCCTGCTCACGGTTGCTACCCTTTCCATCGGCGCTACCACTCATTAGCTGGAGGTAGTCGATGATGATCACCCCTACTCCGTGGTTATGTACCAGCCTTCTGGCCTTGGCACGCAACTCGAAGATGTTCAGTGCCGGGGTATCGTCTATGAAGATAGGTGCTTTTGCCAGGCGTTCAATACCGTGGGTCATCAGCTTCTTCATTTCATACTCTTCCAGTTTACCCCTTGTGATCTTTTCCAGTTTTATTTCAGACTCCGCGGACAGGATACGTTGTACGATCTGTCCGGATGACATTTCCAAAGAGAACACCGCTGCTCCTTTCGGGAAGCGTGGGTGAAGGGCGGCATTTCTGGCCAGGTTCAGTGCGAAAGCGGTCTTACCCACCGCAGGACGTGCCGCGATGATGATAAGGTCCGTCGACTGCCAGCCATAGGTTACCTTGTCCAGTGAAGGGAAACCGGAAGGTACTCCCGTAATATCATCCCCACGGTTACGCAGGTCTTCGATACGTTTCATGGTGTTCACCAATACACGGTCGATACTGTCGTAGTTCTTACGTAAGTGGTTGTTGGTCACCTCGAAAAGTTTACTTTCCGCAGAATCCAGCAGGTCGAATACGTCTGCCGTGTCCTCGTAAGATTCACTTAGTATCTCTCCGGATATGCGGATCAGTTCCCGCTGGATAAACTTCTGAAGGATGATACGGGCATGCGCCTCAATGTTGGCGGAAGATACCACCGTATTTGTCAGTCGGGTAATATAATATGGGCCACCTACTATTTCCAGTTCACCCATTGAACGCAGTTCTTCGACTACGGTCAGAATGTCCACCGGCATGGATTTACCTGCCAGCCGGGTCATGGCCGTAAATATCTTCTGATGTGCTTCTACATAAAAACATTCACCTTTCAATATCTCTACCACTGTGTCAAATGCTCCTTTCTCCAGCATAATGGCTCCCAATACAGCCTCCTCCATCTCCTTTGCCTGCGGAGGAATCTTGCCGTACATCATGGTAGATACGTCAACGGACGACTTACGGCGTACATTGCGGTCTTTCTTTAGATTGAGATCCATCTATATATTCGTGATTAGTCTGTTAATCAAAAACTTAATATGTCGTGGCTTCCTTAGTTTGTCCTTACAATTTATTGTACCAGTTGTGCCATTCCCGTTTTATGAAATTGTAAACTTTTTAGGGCCGTACTGACTAAGGTAACCGCATTTTTCGATTTTCTAAAGTTTGCCAGGGTATATAATTTATAAGGTGACATGCACAGGTTATGCACCCGCAAAATGACAGTTATACACTGACTATCGATTCATTATCCACCAAACTCACACAATATCCCCACACAAAGGTCAGGATATTCACAAACAATGTGCAAAAAAGTTTCACACATAAGGTTTGTTGATTTGCACATTCCTTCCCCGGAAGAATTCGATTGCTTTCGTATCCGGGTAACCGGTATTGTTTGGTGTGATTTGTTGGCTGGCGGTCCGGAAATGGGACAGGATGATCATCCTTGTTCGTCGCTAGTTCGTCGCTAGTTCGTCGCTTCCTCGTCGCTTGCTGTGTCAGGGAATAAATCGCAGCCCGGGTACCGCTGCGGGCAACACCGCCGGGCGCTATTCCTTCTTCTATATAGGGACTATTCGTGAATTACACTAACTTTACGGACTTATATAATTTTACAAATGACTATTTCGTACAATTGGCTGTGTGACTATTTGCCGGTGAAACCGACGCCGGAGGAACTATCTGTTATTTTGACGCGTATAGGCCTGGAGGTGGAAAGCCTGGAACAATTCGAGTCCGTAAAGGGCAGTCTTGAAGGGCTGGTGATAGGCGAGGTATTGACCGTAGCACCCCATCCCAATGCCGATAAACTGAGATTAACAACAGTAAATACAGGTAGCGGAGAACCGCTCCACATTGTTTGCGGCGCACCCAATGTTGCTGCCGGACAAAAAGTAGTAATAGCCCCTATCGGCGCCACCATCTATCCTGCCAGCGGAGAACCGCTGACCATGAAAAAGGCGAAGATCCGCGGAGAAGAGAGCCATGGAATGATCTGTGCGGAAGATGAGATCGGTATCGGTGAAAGCCATGCCGGTATTATGGTACTCGACCCGTCCCTGCAACCCGGTACTCCTGCCAGGGAGGTATTTAAACCCGTTCAGGACTGGATCTACGAGATCGGCCTGACACCTAACAGGATGGACGCCATGAGCCATCTGGGTGTGGCCAGAGATGTATGCGCTTACCTGAACAACAGTGAGAACACACTGAAATACAAGGCATTAATACCTGAACTATCTGCGTTGCCCAAAGCAACTGCCCCTTACCAGATCGGTGTTACCATAGAAAATACAGAAGCTTGTCCCCGGTACAGCGGTATTTCCATTACCGGTGTGAAGATCGCTGCGTCTCCCGACTGGCTGAAAAATAAACTGCTCGCTATCGGTGTAAGGCCTATTAATAATATAGTAGACATCACCAATTTCATCCTGCACGAAACCGGTCAGCCGCTGCATGCTTTTGACGCCGACGCTATAGACGGCCGTCAGGTGATCGTAAAGAATCTGCCACAGAACACGGTTTTTGTAACGCTGGATGAAAAAGAGCGCAAACTCGACGCCGCAGACCTGATGATCTGCAATGGCAAGAGTGAGCCTATGTGTATTGCCGGTGTTTTCGGTGGACTGCATTCCGGTGTAAAAGATAGCACCACGAATATCTTTCTGGAAAGTGCCTGCTTCAGCCCTGCCAGCATCCGCCCTACGTCCTTCCGTCACGGTCTCCGTACAGATGCTGCAGCACGTTTCGAAAAAGGAACTGATATTTCTGCAACAGCATATGTGTTACAGCGCGCTGCCGCACTGATCTGCGAACTGGCAGGTGGTCAGGCAGCATCGGAGGTAGTGGATGTATATCCTCATCCGAAGGCACAGACAGAAGTAGAAACAAGCTGGAGCTATATCCGTAAACTGAGTGGAAAGGCTTATCCGGAAGATAAAATTGTGAATATCCTGAGCAGTCTGGGCTTCGGTATTCTTAAAAAAGATACCGAAAAGCTGCGGGTGAGCGTGCCTTACAGCAAACCTGACATCAGCATCCCGGCAGATATTGTGGAAGAGGTAATGCGTATCGATGGCCTGGATAATATTGAGATCCCGTCACAGGTGCTGATCACTCCTGCCCCCAATTCGAAACCGGACAGGGAGAAAGTGCGTGAAAAAGCAGCTAATTACCTGGCAGCCAACGGGTTTAATGAGATTTTTACCAACTCTATCACAAATAGTAAGTATTTTACACCTGAAGTGTTGCAGCACACGGTGAAGATGATCAACAGCCTCAGTGCTGACCTGGACGTAATGCGACCTTCCATGCTGGAAACCGGCCTGGAAAGTGTAGCACACAACCTGAATCGCCGGAATGACAACCTGTTGTTCTTCGAATTCGGTAACACGTACGCTGTCAGCGAACAGGGTAAATATGATGAAACCGCTCACCTGAGCCTCTACCTGACCGGTCAGAAAAGAACGGAAAGCTGGATGAACAAGGCTGAGCCGGTAGATTTCTACTTCCTGAAGGGCTATGTACAGAACCTCTTCAGACAGTTGGGCATCAATGGCCTGCAATGGTCGGAAGCTGAAAACGACGCACTGCAGCATGGCTGGCAGATCAGTGTGAAGAATAAGCCTGTGGTGGTGCTCGGTGCTGTTAACGCACAGAAACTGAAACAGTTTGATATTAAGCAACCGGTGTGGTTTGCCGACTTCAACTGGAAGATTGTATTGGGATTACTGCAAAAAAGCGATAACTTTTACAAAGAAATTCCGAAGTTCCCGGCTGTTCGCCGTGACCTTGCACTGGTACTCGACAAGCAGGTGAAATTTGCAGCCGTGGAAGCTGCCGCCAAAACGGTGAAATCTTCCCTGCTGCAGGAGCTGAATCTGTTTGACGTGTTTGAGAGTGAGAAACTGGGCGCTAATAAAAAGTCATACGCCGTTAGCTTCACCTTCCAGGATGCACAGAAGACCCTTACCGATAAAGAGATTGACGCGGTAATGGATAAGCTGGTAAAAGCATTCGAAGGACAGTTACAGGCAGAAATCAGGAAATAATCAGGATTAGGAATTAAGAACGGGGTATGTTGACCACGCTTCTTAATTCTTAACAATGAATTGAATTTTATGGCTTTAGAGCAGTACATACAAAGGATAGACGATAAGCTCCATTTGTTGTTAAAAAAACTGCAGCAGGTGCAGGCTGAAAATGTATTGCTGAAAGAGCAATTGCAGGAACAGGAAGAAACACTGGCAGCCCGGGATGAAACGATCGCAGCCCTGGAAAATAAGCTCCACCTGGCCAAAATGGCCGTGGCCACCCAGGGTACACCGTCCAACCGGGAAGACGATGAAGAATTCAGAAAGGAAATGCGCAACAAGATCAATGATTATATAAAGGAGATTGATCGCTGTATCGCACTGTTAAACAGCTAGTTAAAACCAAATTTACCGACATGGAACCGCTGATTCCCATTAACATTGTGGTAGCCGACAGGTCGTACCGCATTAAGATAAAGCCGGAAGAGGAAGAGGAAGTACGCCGTACCATGAAGGAAGTGAACGAAAAGATCATTGAATTCAAGACAGCGTACGCTGGTAAAGACCTGCAAGACTATATTGCTATGGTCCTTATCATGTACGCCACCCATCCCGTGACAAGTGGGGGAAAGATCCAGGCAGGCCTTGCGCCCTTCCTGGAAGAAAAGTTACAGCACCTTGAAGCGCTGCTGGACAACTCGCTGAAGTAATGAACCAGGATTGAACGGATCAGGATAAGGAGCAGTTGAACTACTTCGCTCCGGTCATTATTCCTGACGCTTCATTCCTGATCGGAACAGATCTGTGATGCACAAAATATTTTGAAAAAGTAGATTAGCAGCTAGTAACGTATTGAAATAAAACTACAACATACTACTAAGGTAATCAATGCTTTATCCAATTATCTAGTATAGGATTTTCCTGTAAGCTTCCACACATCTGCATATCAGCTCATCGTCCCGTCGTTTCGCACGTTCTTTTTTGTATTTTCGCGAATCAAGTTCTAAACCCTCTACCTTTCCACGGAATGGGATATGGCCAGGAATGCAACATAAATCAAGTATTAAAATTTTTGTATGGAAGTTACTTTAATGTCGACAATAGCTGCAGTAGTGGCATTGATCATAGGTATTTTGTTAGGTAAGGTGATTTTTGCCAAGAACACTCAACATAAAATACAGGAGGCAGAATTACAGGCACAGAAAATAGTTTCAGAAGCACAGCTTACCGCAGAAAACCTCAAGAAGGACCGTTTGCTGGAAGCAAAAGAAAAATTCCTCCAGCTGAAAAGTGAGCACGAGAAAGAAGTTTTACAACGTAACCAGAAAATAGCAGATTCAGAGAACCGCATCAAACAGAAAGAACAGACGCTGAACCAGAAGACAGAGAATCTTCAGAAACAGATGCAGGAGAATGAGGCGATCAAAGAAAACCTGAACCGCCAGATGGAACTGGTTGCTATAAAACGTACTGAGCTGGAAAAACACCAGGAAGAACACATCCGCCGCCTGGAGAAAGTAGCGGCCCTGACTGCAGAAGAAGCCCGCCACCAACTCATCGAAAGCCTGAAGGAAGAAGCCCGCTCACAGGCGCTGGCACACATCCAGGAAATTATCGAAGACGCCAAACTGAAGGCAAACAAAGAGGCTAAAAAGATCATTATACAGTCCATCCAGCGTACCGCTGCCGAGCAGACCATTGAGAACGCAATCACCGTGTTCAACCTGGAAAGTGACGAAATCAAAGGTCAGATCATTGGTCGTGAGGGCCGTAACATCCGTGCTATTGAGGCGGCAACCGGTGTGGACCTGATCGTCGATGATACCCCTGAGGCTATCGTACTGTCTTCCTTCGACCCATTACGTCGTGAGATCGCCCGTTTGTCCCTGCAACGCCTGGTACAGGACGGACGTATCCACCCTGCACGTATCGAGGAAGTAGTAGAAAAGACCAAGAAACAACTGGAAGAGCAGGTAATGGATATCGGAGAAAGGACTGTGATCGAGCTGGGTATCCATGGCTTACATAAAGAACTGGTACGTCTGGTTGGTAAAATGCGTTTCCGTTCATCTTACGGTCAGAACCTGCTGATGCACTCCAAGGAAACTGCTAACCTTTGTGCTGTGATGGCGGCAGAGCTGGGTCTGAACCCAAAACTGGCAAAACGCGCCGGTTTGCTGCATGACATCGGTAAAGTACCTGATGAAGAAACTGAACTGAGCCACGCCCTGCTGGGTGCCAAACTGGCTGAGAAATATGGTGAACACGCTGCGGTAGTGAACGCTATCGGCGCCCACCACGATGAAATGGAAATGCAATACGTGATCTCTCCTATCGTTCAGGCTTGTGACGCCATCAGCGGCGCCCGTCCTGGTGCACGTCGTGAGATCATGCAGAGCTACCTGCAACGTATCAAAGACCTGGAAAACCTGGCCCTCGCCCATGATGGTGTGGAAAAGGCTTACGCTATCCAGGCCGGCCGCGAACTGCGCGTGATCGTTGAAAGTGATAAAGTAACCGATAATGACGCTGACCGTCTGTCTTTCGAGATCGCTAACAAGATCCAGACTGAAATGCAGTACCCAGGTCAGATCAAAGTAACCGTGATCCGTGAGAAACGTGCTGTAAACGTAGCACGCTAAACCGGCAACTGTATAACCTATTTTAAAAAGGCGTCCTGAAAACAGGGCGCCTTTTTTATTTTTTGTTTCTTACATTTAAGTTCCACGTATTCTTTTAGCTTATAAAACCGTTCTGAAAAATGAAAAAAATCCTCTTGCTGGCTGCCTTCCTGTTCATGGGCAGTCCTCTCATCTTCGCACAAAAACAGTCCCTCTTCAATGGTAAGGATCTTGAAGGCTGGAAGGTCTACGGTACCGAAAAATGGTATGTGGAAGACGGAACCCTGGTTTGCGAAAGCGGCCCTGATAAGGAATATGGCTACCTGGCCACCAACCAGTCGTTCAAAGATTTTGAACTGACCCTTCAATTCAAACAGGAAGCTGATGGTAACAGCGGTGTGTTCTTCCACTCCTCTATTGAAGGCACAAAGATCACCGGATGGCAGGCGGAGGTAGCGCCTAAAGGCAAACATACCGGCGGCATATACGAATCGTATGGACGTGGATGGCTGATCCAGCCGGCTGCCGACAAAGAACAATATTTAAAAGAGGGAGAATGGAACACCATGAAGGTGATCGTCAAAGGCAACAAAGTGACCACCTTCCTCAATGGCCATGAAATGATAACACTCACCGATGAAAAAATCGGTGGCGCCAATGGGCAGATCGCACTTCAGATCCATTCCGGCGGAGGGATCAAAGTGAGATGGAAGAATATTTCAGTTACAAACCTCGACTAGGGTATAACAAACAGATTAACTGCGGTGAAGCATTTCTCATGGATTGTTTCACCGCAGTTTTTATTTACTGCGGATGCCTGGAAACCACCCCTATCTTCCGCCGGAACTAACCGTTCTTCACTGGCCCGGTTGTTCACTACTGTTTTATTTACTGCGGATGCCTGGAAACGGTTCCTATCTTCCGCCGGAACTAACCGTTCCTCACTGGCCCGTTGTTCACTACTGTTTTATTTACTACGGATGCCTGGAAACGGCTCCTATCTTCCGCTGGTAGTTCTTCACTATTTGACGAATGTCAATCCTCAATCAAGAATTAGCTATTACCTTCGCGACTGTCTAATCGTAATTGATAAATTCGTAACTGATAAAACCATGCTTCAACAGCAAATAAAAGACGCAGCAGCCTTTCTGAAAGACCTCCAGCCCGCCCGTGTAGGCATCGTACTGGGAACAGGACTTGGTCAACTGGTCAACCATATTAAGGTACAGAAAAGCATCCCTTACCATCAGATCCCTCATTTTCCGGAATCTACCGTGGAATCGCACAAAGGGCAACTGATCTATGGTCATATCGGCGACACTCCTGTTATTGCCATGCAGGGCAGGTTCCATTACTATGAAGGTTATACTATGCAGCAGATCACCTTCCCGATACGTGTGATGAAAGCCCTCGGCATTCAATACCTGCTGCTCAGCAATGCTGCCGGTGGTATCAATAAAGCCTATTCCAAGGGCGACATGGTACTCCTGGACGATCATATCAATCTTCAGACAGACAATCCGCTCCGTGGGCTTAACTCCCCTGAATTCGGCCCCCGTTTCCCGGATATGAGCCGTCCTTATGATGCCGCATTAGGTGAGGCGTTATTAACAGCCGCATCCTCCCTGGGGCATAAAATGCATACTAACGGGGTTTATGCAGCTGTTACCGGCCCCAATCTCGAAACCAGGGCTGAATACCGCTACCTGCGCACGATTGGCGCTGACATTGTTGGAATGAGCACCGTACCGGAAGTGATCGTGGCTAACCAACTGCAACTACCTTGTGCCACAGTTTCTGTTATCACGGATGAATGCGACCCTGACAACCTGCACCCGGTGTCTATCGAAGAGATCATCGCTGTGGCGGGTACAGCTGATAAGAAGTTGAGTGAGATCTTTGCAGCGGTTATCAGTAAGTTGTAAATCTTGTATACATAATTACAAGCCCCTTATAGTTGTCGAAACTATGAGGGGCTTTGTTTGTTTATCCCATAACCAAAAAAAGCCGGTCATTGCGCATTTAGCAATGACCGGCTTCTAAATATCTATGAATCGAATCTACTTTTTGTCGTCGTCCTCATCTTCATCCTCCTCATCTTCGAAACCGCCATCTTTATAAAACCCCTCATCATCTACATCCTCTTCTTTGCTACCGCCTTCTTCATCTTCATCTAAGTCAAAGTCACCGTCTTCGTCCTCATCTAAATCCTCGTCCTCATCTTCGTCGTCGAAATCGTCATCATCTTCATCACCGTCATTCTCCTCGTCTTCGTCATCTCCAAAATCATCATCGTCGTCATCTCCATCTTCGTCATCTTCATCATCGAGATCTTCATCGCTGTCCTCATCGTCCTCATCATCGAAGTCTTCATCGTCCTCGTCTTCCTCATCCTCTTCATCTTCTTCGTCATCACCTTTAGGCCCCAGGTCTGCAGCTGCTTCCAGGAAAGCTGCGATATCATCGTCTGTAGCCACTGCATTGTCCTCATCTGCGGCAGGGATATCTTCCTCATCTGTAGTATCATCCGAAGAGGCATCAGCAGTATCCTCATTGTCTTCTACAGCGTCCTGGGTTTCCTCATTCAAAGCAGGAATATCTTCAACTACCGTGGGGATAACTCCCTGGGCAGCGACATTATCATCCTCAGCGCCTTCCTGATCATTTACCGGGATGTCTTCATCCACTACCGGAATTTCTTCCGGCGCATCTGTATGGTGCCCATTGAGTCCGGCGTGGGCGTCATTATTATGTGTCAGGTCACGTTCTACAAGTTCTCCTGTTTCAGACACCACCATATTCAGGCTATCGTCATCCGGAGATTCTGTATTACCATCCAGGCCTACAAGCGTAGGTTGGATGCCTTCGTCTTCAAATACTTCTTTCAGTTTCGGCAGATCTTTAGGGGAGTTCAGGCCGAAATAGTCCATGAAGGCCTTGGAGGTAGAATATAAAAGCGGCTTCCCGGGCAGTGTTTCACTACGACCGGAGATCACAATCAATTCTTTTTCAAGGAGTTTCTGGATGGAGTAATCGGTGCTTACACCGCGGATATGTTCTATTTCACCTTTGGAGATCGGCTGTTTGTAAGCAACGATCGCCAGGGTTTCCAGTGCAGCTGTGGAGAGGCGTTTCAGGAATTTCTCCCCGTTCAGCTGGGCAACAGTCTGGTAATATTCTTTCTTTGTCAGGAACTGGTAGCCCCCACCGCTTTCCCTTACTTCAAAAGGGTAGAATTCGGAGCTGTATTTCTCCTTGATAGCCTCCAGGGCTGTCTCCACCTGTTCCAGTGAGGCACGGTCTTCCAGGAAGGCCAGCGCATTGTTCGCCAGGTCGAGTATTTCCAGCAGTGGCAAAGGCCTGTCTGCGGCAAATATCAATGATTCTATGTGCGGTATAATCTGTGAAAGTTCCATTATCCGGATTTTCAGTATTCAGGTGCGGAAAGGCAGGGGCCATTACCACAGCTGTAAAAGAAAAAAGTCAAAGGCCGAAAATACAGCCTTTGACCCTTATGAAGAAATCAAAATATCCTGATGTTGATTCGATGTGTATAAGTGGCTATGATCAACCTTCCAATGCTGCAGCACCACTCACGATCTCAGTCAGTTCGGTCGTAATAGCTGCCTGACGTGCACGGTTGTAAGAGATCTTATAACTACGCAGCAGTTCGTTCGCATTTTCAGTAGCCTTATCCATCGCTGTCATACGGGCGCCATGCTCAGAAGCGTTAGCATCCAGCATTGCTTTGTACAGCTGAGTATTGAGGATCTTCGGCATCAGTTCGGCGATCAGGGCTTTCTTTTCCGGCTCGAAGATGAAATCTGCACGACCGGCATTCTGGTCTGTATTCTCTACACGGGCTACCGGCAGGAACTGCTCAGCTACATAGCGCTGGGTAGCAGCGTTCTTGAATTCGCTATAGATGATCTCTACGGCATCGTAATTACCAGCAACAAATCCTTCCATTGCGAAAGCAGCTGCCTGTTTTACGTGCTCGAAATCCAGGTGAGCGAACAGGTGCCAGAAAGTATCATTCAGTTTATAACCATTCTTTACAAAGTGCTCATACCCTTTTTTACCGATAGGCAGTATTTCTACATGGCCTTTGGCAAACTGCTCCTCGTATTTCTCACGGATCACCTGTTTGGTCAGCTTGATCAGGTTAGAGTTGTAAGCGCCACATAATCCCCTGTCAGAAGTGATCACTATCAGCAGCACCTTTTCTACCTGACGTTGTGCAGCCAGTGCCAGATCAATGCTTCCTTCACTGTTGGAAACAATGTTCTTCAACATTTCCTGCAGTTTCAGCGCATAGGGACGCATCAGCAAGATAGCATCCTGTGCACGACGCAGCTTGGCAGCACTTACCATTTTCATGGCTTTAGTGATCTGCAGGTTAGACTGTGTTGACTTTATACGGTTGCGAACTTCTTTAAGCTGACCGGACATAATGTTTTATGTATTACTTTATTTTGAATGATAATTAGGCCCCCTGGGGCTTTTCAATTTGGCTGCAAAGGTAATAAAAAACATGTCTAATTGAGCATGTATTATAAAACATATCCGGGGAGGGGGATTATTTGCTCTGAGCTCCTTCTGCCGGTAACGCAGCTGCCGCTTCGGGCCAGGATTCATTGCCATCCTTATCCACATAACCGATACGGCCGTTCAGCCGGATAAGGCCCCGGCCTTTCGAGTAAGTGTATGCCTTATCGTATTTCTGAGGTATCACTACCTGGTTCGCTTTATTAATGAAACCATATTTCCCTCCGGTAGCTACCGCCACCAGGCCTTCATTGAAATTGCCTACCCAGTCGTACGCCAAAGGAATCACCAGCTCTCCCTTTATATTGATAAAGCCGAATTTTTTCTCCTGCCTTACCCAGGCCATTCCGTCCCGGAAAGGACCTACCTTCTCATAAGGGGTCATCACTACCTTTCCTTTTGTGAGGTCAGCCCGGCCGCATTTTCCATCTATATACACCAGCATACTGCCATTGGTTACAAAACCAAGATGCTCATATTCAGGCTTTAAGATCATTTTCCCTTTGGAATTGACTACGCCATATTTACCGTTTACAAATACGGATACATAGCCGTCCCTCAGTCCGGCCACGTCGTCATATTTAGGAGATACCAGCTCTTTTCCCTTATTATCCAGCATGCCGGTCTTCCCATTGAGCCTGACCATAGGATAACGCCCTTCTTTCATCCAGGCAGAGTCATATTTCAGGGAAGAGGTCTTCCCATCGGCCAGCAGGAAGCCGTAGTTTTTATTCTTCTTCACAGCTGCCAGTCCGTTATGGAAGGGCGCAATGGCATCATATACAGGCGCAATGACCACCTTGCCAGCTGTATCGGTAAATCCATACTTACCGGCTTTTTCAATTTTTACCAGGAGGAGGGAATCTCCGGCTGTTTTACCAGGGGAAGTTAACGACTGGGCAGAACCCATTATAGCGGGAAACAGCAGGCACACAAGAATAGGACTCTTTTTCATAGGTAGCTGATTGTGCTACCAAAAATAGTAAAAAAAGAGGCATTTGAATATAATAAATATGTAAGCTACTCACTGGCACATAACAAACAGATCAGTAATAAGATCTTTATAACTGGATCTGTGTACCCAGTACCTTCAGGAAAGCCGCCACCCATTGTGGATGAGCAGGCCAGGCAGGGGCCGTTACCAGGTTGCCGTCTGTGACTGCTTCGTCGATATTCACGGATGCATAGGTTCCGCCTGCCAGCGTCACCTCGGGCGCCACAGCAGGATAGGCGGTCAGGGTCCGGCCTCTCACGACGTCGGCTGCAGTCAGGATCTGTATGCCATGACAAATAGCGGCAATCGGCTTATTTGCAGCCACAAACTGCTTTACGATGTCAATCACCTTCGTATTCAGGCGCAGGTATTCCGGCGCCCTTCCCCCTGCAATCATCAACGCATCGTACGAAGATACCTGCACATCTGCAAAGGATGCATTCAGTACAAAATAGTGCCCCCGCTTCTCACTATATGTCTGATCTCCTTCAAAATCGTGGATAGCGGTAATGATCTTATCTCCCGCTGATTTATCCGGACAAACGGCATGGATAGTGTGCCCGATCATTTGCATCATCTGAAAGGGTACCATTGTTTCATAATCTTCTGCGTAATCTCCTGTAATAAAGAGGATCTTTTGTTGTGACATGAACTGGGGATTTTTGGGTGCCACTAAAGTTAATGAAAAAAAGACTCCGGTAGCATATTTCTATACTACCGGAGTCAGTGGATTTTCATGAGGGAAATATTGTTCGTGTACCTCTTCTCCTGACTACTTAAACCAGGAATTCAGGCAAGTGTAAACGATGAAAGAGCCTTCTTCCTGCCCTATCAATAGTCAGGGTTTTGCGGGAACTCATTGCTTGTTCTGTCTATCTGATCCTGCGGAATAGGGCGCAGCATATGTTTTTGTTCGATGTTGGGACCACCCTGCGGATTGTGGAGGCGTACGCGCTCCAGCAACTTATTGGTACGTACCAGGTCAAACCATTGTTGCTGCTCTCCTACCAGTTCGCGACCGCGTTCATCCAGGATGAAGTCTATATTCAGCTGCGCTTCTGTGATCTTCATCGCATCGCGGTGTGCACCGGTTTCAGCTTCTGTAGCACCTGCCCTCGCGGCACGCATACGCAGCGTGTTCAGATAACCCACTGCACCCGCTCTGTCGCCTTTATACATCAAAGCTTCCGCAGCGATCAGGTAGTCTTCTGCCAGACGGTAGGCAATAAAAGGACGTACACCTGAAGCCTGGTTGTCGGGACGTAGTGCATCTGCAAATTTGTTCAGCGAAGGATACAAACGTTCTGTGTAATTACGCGGAGGCACCAGCAGATAATTCTTGCTGGCAATCTGCTCGTCAGTTACATTAACACCCGGCATGTAAACAGAAGTATCTCCTACTTTCAGCTTGGTGCTACCGGCGTTGGCAAACCATACGGTTGTGAAGAATTTCTCATAACGGGTATCGTGCACACGGTCGGCAAACAAGGTATCCAGCAGGAACTTTGTAGGACGGAAACGCTTCCATGGCGTACCATTCGCCAGGTCACGTTTCATACCACCCAATACATCGTATTGCATCAGGAAGAAACGGCAGGCATTATTGTCTGTAGCATTATACAATGCGTCTGTAGTGAACTGCACAGCAAAAACAGTCTCAGCGTTATTCTCTTTTCCTTGCGCCCACACCTGACCAACATCAGGTAACAACTGCATGCCATACTGAGAGATCACACGTGTAGCATATGTAGCTGCACTATCGTAATCGGTTGCACCCTTGGCCGCAGAAGTAGCCCTGGTCAGATATACTCTTGCCATCAGATGCTCAGCCGCAGGTTTGGTAGCCCGGCCCCATTCTGTTTGTGTAACAGGCAATGTCTGCGCAGCATACTGCAGATCGGCCAGGATCGCATTATAAATATCAGGAACCGGATCGCGATGCGCTTCGGTGACGATCTCTTTATTCTCTGTTAATCTTAACGGAACGGCACCAAACATCTGCACGAGTAGGAAATAATAATTCGCCCTGCAGAAACGCGCCTGCGCTACACCGGAACGCTTTACAGCACTATCCAGATCAGGTACCTGGTCAGCCCTTCCAATCACGACATTACAGGTATTGATAGCCTGGTAAAATGAATTCCATATTTCACGAAGGTGCGCATAACGAGGGTCCAGCTGGGATGTATACTGATTCGCAAATTTGAAATCGCCATCAGAGCCATTCGTATAAGTATCTGTTCCGAATACACTCGTTGTCATACCGCGCTCTGTACTATAAAAGCTGCGTAAGCCGGTATAGCTACCGTTTACCGCAGTCTGGAAACCAGCTGCATTATTATAAAAATCATCCGTTACAGAAGATACCACATCTTCATCCAGCATTTTATTACACCCTGTTACTATGCATGCGCATAAGAACAGGTACCAGCATATATTTCTCATAAAGAATTTTTTTTGTTGCATTAAAAAGTAGCATTGACACCAAACTGCAGCATCCAGGTAGCAGGTGCATCTACACCAATAGTATTCACGTCTTCAGGATCGATACCTTTATACTTCTGCCTGTAAGGCGCCAGGATCAGTGGCTGTTTTACATCGACAGAGAACCTCAAAGACTGCATCTGCCAGCGTTTCATAATACTGGAAGGCATTGAGTATCCAAATGTGATATTGCGGATCTTGATGAAATCGCCATCAAAGTAACTCAGTGTATTGTAGTTGTTTGGGCGTTCCTGGTTGGCATTTGGACGAGGGAAATCATTGGTATGATTTGCTGGTGTCCAGTAGTCTACATCCAGGTTGTTGTAACGGCCGAAGAGTGTATTGTACGTGGAATAAAAATCACTCTTTACCATACTACCTATACGGGCAAACGCAACGACAGACAGGTCAAAACCTTTGTAAGAGAAACGCTGTGTCATACCACCTGACCATTTAGGCTGTGGTGCCCCCAGAATGGTACGGTCTTTATCGTCCAGCTTCTTGTCATTGTTGAGGTCAGCCAGCTGTATTTCGCCCTGGTGTTGTTTATATACCTGTGCGGCGGCTTCATCCTGCCAGATACCTACTTTTTTGTAATCATAATATACATAGGTAGGCTTTCCTACAAACCAGCCGTTACCTACGTCCTGTGTTTTACCTTCACCTAATGCAAGGATCTTCTCACGGTTTCTGAACCAGTTCACATCCATAGACCAGTTGAAGCCGCCCTTTGTATCAAGAACGACGGCAGACAATCCTACTTCCCAGCCCTTGTTCTGCGTAACACCTGTATTTTCCAGTACATAGTTCACACCGTTACTGTAAGGCAGGAATCTTTGCAACAGCAGGTCAGTGGTTTTCTGTTTATATTGATCAATGCTACCGGATAGTCTTCCTTTGAAGAAACTGAAGTCGATACCATAGTTGAAGGAAGCAGTAGTCTCCCAGGTGAGGTTGGGATTACGCAGCAGGATCGGAGAAAAGCCCGTTACACCTTTATTGCCAAAGGAATAAGGCATACGTCCCAGCAGCCCCTGTGTAGCATACGGCGGAATACCGGTATTACCGATACGGCCATAGCTGGCACGTACTTTCAGGATTTCAACCCAGGATGCTCTTTTCATAAAATCTTCGCCGGTCAGATTCCATCCTACCGCTACAGAAGGGAAATACCCCCATTTGTGTCCTGGTGCAAAACGGGAAGAACCATCGGCACGCAGTGTCAAAGTCAACAGATAACGGTCGTCATAACCATAGTTCAAACGACCCATATAAGACAGTATCGTCCATGTACCAAGCTGGCTGCCAATAGCAGTTACATTGGCTGCCTGTCCGAGGTTATAATATTCCTGCCACTCTACCGGAATACCTCTTACTGAAGCGGTGGAAGAATCTTCACGCTGACGCTGCACACTGTATAATGCAGTCAGGTTCAGGGAGTGTTTTCTGATGGTCTTGTTGTAAGTCAACAGGTTTTCCACCGTATATGCCCACACCAGCTGTCCCTGTTTCGTAGCGGTAGCATCGCCACCACCTATGAGCAGGTCTGTATTCTTTTTACCCTGAAAGAGGCCATAGTTGTTCTGGAAAACGTCGGTACCGACATTGAGACGGTATTTCAATCCATCGAGGATCGTTACCTCGCCATATAAGCTGTTGAAGAAACGGATATGGCTCAGTCTTTCAACACGGTTGCCCTCCTCGTAATCCAGCAATGCATTAGGCTGCTGGTTATCGGCTGTAGGATAGGTGATCAGTTTACCTGAAGCATCGTATGGATCAGCGATCGGCAGCATTTTAAGCGAAGCGCTCATACCATTATAGGTACTGCCTTTACGCATACTATAGGTAGCCAGTGAAGACACGCCCACCTGAATGCGTTTACCGATCATCTGGTCTACCGCAACATGCAGGTTATAGCGTTCATAACTTTGTAATTTCAGTACGCCCTGATCTTTGAAATAACCGCCGGTCACTGCGTACTTAGTAGATTCGTTACCACCGCTTACACCCAGTGAATGACGGGTCTGCCAGCCCGGGTCTAACATGAGCGATTGCCAGTCGGTGTTCACACCTTTTTTAATATTAGCCAGCTCTGTAGCCGTAAATATTTTGGCATCGGAAGCATCGGGATTATTATCATCGTAAAGTCCTGCTGCACGGTTTGCTTCCCTTTTCATGGCGAGGTACTGCTGACTGTCCATCATATCAGTTCTGCCAAGTGAGTTGACAATACCATACATACCACTATAGTTCACCTGTGGTTTACCGATCTTTCCTTTACGGGTACTTACCAGTACAACACCGTTAGCACCACGTGAACCATAGATAGCCGTAGCAGAAGCATCTTTCAGTACATCCATGGAAGAAATGTCCTGTGGATTGATGTCATTGAGATTACCGGCAAACGGAATCCCGTCTACAACGTAGAGCGGATCATTACCTGCAGATAAAGAACGTGTTCCCCTAACCCTGACCTGAGGCTCATCGCCAGGTTTGTTACTGTTATTTAATACATCAATCCCCGGTGTTCTGCCCTGGAGTGCCTGTTGTGCATTGGTTACAGGAACTTCCATAATTGTTTTACTGTTGATGGAGGAGATGGCTCCGGTCACATCCTTTTTCTTTTGCTGACCGTAGCCGACTACAACGACTTCGTCGAGTTTTTTCTGGTCTTCTGCCAGTTTTACTTCAATGTCTGACCGGCCGTTCACAGGTATTTCCTGTGGCAGGAAACCAATAAAGGAGAAAGTCAGTACAGCATCTTTCGGCGCCTGTATTTTGTAGGAGCCGGTAACATCGGTCACTGTTCCGTTCTTTTGCCCCTTGACGGATATAGAAGCACCGATAATAGGATTACCGTCCGGTCCGGTAACTTTCCCCCTGATAGGAATGGATTGGGCACTGATAAATGTGCCATACAATAACAGGCATAGTAAGACGGCGCCCGCCTTCGATAACGTGTTCTTCATACGTAGAATTTTAATTTGTAACAGAATACACCTCCCTGAAAAACAGTCATTTATAAGTTCAATCAGGTTTTTCTAAAACATTTTTCAGAGAATGGGGTAGTACAAGTTAAGTAGATTAGTTATAAATTGCAAACGATTGCATAAAATCAACCTGAAATAATACCGCTTATCATAAAATTTGTGCAATCGGTTGAATAAATAGTTATCATTATTTACTTTTAAGAGTACTTTAGGTTATGGTTATGAAAAACACGTTATTGGTATGCAGCGCCATACTTATAAGCAGCTTCTCTGTCGCCCAGCAAAAAAAAGCAGAATGGAAAAACCTGTTTGACGGCAAGACACTGAATGGCTGGAAAGAAGTAAACGGGACAGCAATTTATGATGCTAAAGATGGGATGATAAACGGCACTTCCGTGGCCGGCAGCCCAAATTCCTTCCTCGCTACGGAAAAAGAATACGGTGATTTCATACTCGAACTTGAACTGAAGCTGGATGCTCCGATGAACTATGGCATTCAGTTCCGCAGTGAAAGTAAACCTGAGTATAATAATGGCCGCGTACATGGGTATCAGATGGAAGTTGATCCCAGCGACCGTGCGTGGAGTGGCGGTATTTATGATGAAGCCCGCCGTGGATGGTTGTATCCGCTGGAACTGAATCCTGCGGGTAAATCTGCATTCAAAAAAGAAGGCTGGAACAAGTACCGTATTGAATGCCGTGGCCCCGAGATCCGTACCTGGGTTAACGGTGTTCCTACTGCTCACCTGATCGATGATATGACCCTGAAAGGGTTTATCGCATTACAGGTGCACCAGATCTATAAAGAAGACGATAAGGGTAAACAGATACACTGGCGTAATATCCGCATCCTGGAAAATCCGGCCTCTTCCCAGTATTCACCATATGATAATATATATGTCGTAAATGACATTCCCAATAACATTTCCGGCCAGGAAAAGAAGAACGGGTATCAGTTACTGTGGGATGGTAAAACCAGCAATGGCTGGCGCAGGGTAAACCAGGACAAATTTCCTACGTCCGGCTGGACAATGGAAAACGGCGAACTGTCCATCCATCAGTCTAACGGCGATGAAATGGGCTCCGGCGGCGATATCGTAACTACAAAGGAATACGGTGCTTTTGAACTGGAGTTCGACTTTAAACTGACAGAGGGCGCGAACAGTGGTGTGAAATACAATGTAAAGGAGAGCTATGATACAAAAGGTAAATCAGCTATAGGGCTGGAATTCCAGGTGCTGGACGACGAGCGTCATCCCGATGCAAAACTGGGGCGTGACGGTAACAGGACCCTGTCTTCCCTGTATGACCTGATTCCCCGGAAAAATACTGATCTGAACAAAGCTGCCATAAAGAAGATTGGAGAATGGAATAAAGGGCGTATAATTGTGTATCCCAACAATCATGTTGAACACTGGTTGAATGGTTTCAAAATGGTTGAGTACGACAGAGGTTCCAAAGAATTTAAAGACCTGGTAGCGATCAGTAAATACAAAAATTGGAATAACTTTGGATTGTGGCCCGAAGGACACATCTTATTGCAGGACCACGGCAATACAGTGTCATTCCGTAGCATAAAAATCAAAAATTTAAGATAGGTTAACAAGTTCGGTTTGTTAATTAAGCTAATTTTGCATTCGTTTGCTGGCTTGTCCAGGCAGACGGGTTGATAAAAGTAAGCTCCGTATATGCAGGTTTGTGGGATAAAGTATCACGGAATCAATTACTTGCCTTTACTATAAATTTATAATAATGGCTTTATCAACTGATGAAAGAGTTTTCATTGTTCACTGTTCTATATAAAACATTCCGATTCTTCGGAGTGTTTTTTTTATGTTTATTCTATCCGGAAGCATATAACGTACCGAAATATATCACCTTCATCTAATCGCAACACATGCTAAAGACTAACTACGCCCTTTTGCTGGCAGTGACGATCTTTTCAGCCTCCTGCTCAGGACCGGGTAAAACGGCTGGAAATAACGCTCCGGATTCATTACATCATCTTGTTCAACACTATTATGATGAGAAAATGGAACTCTTTCCCATGGAGGCTACCATGAATGGAGAACATCAGTACGATGGGCTGCTGCAAATTGATATCGGCGAGCCTTTCCGGCTAAAACTGGATAGCTTTTACACCCGCTATCAGGAAGCGTTACAGGGAATTGATACATCAACACTCAATAATAATGACCTGATCAGCTATTCCATGCTGCAAAGGGAAATCTCCGTAGGTAAGGAAGGTCTCCGCTTTCCGGATTACCTGATGCCTATCCAGCAGTTCTGGGGCCTAACCCTTACGCTCCCTCAATTTGGTTCAGGTACAAGCGCCCAGCCGTTTAAGAACAAAGCAGATTATGAAAAGTTCATTCAGAGAATGAAAAGCTTTGCACAATGGAGTGATACAGCTATTGCAAACATGCGGCGTGGTATGTCTACCGGATATGTATTACCCAAAGCCCTTGCATTGAAAGTAATACCCCAACTTGCCGACCTGGCGAAGCAAGACAGTAACAACGTATTTTATACTCCTTTACGGCTCCTGCCGGCCGACATTGACAGCACAGGTAAAAATGACCTGCGCACAGCTTACAGGGCGGCTGTTGAGCAATATGTACTTCCCTCCTACGCTAAACTGCATGACTTCATTGCTAAAGAATACCTGCCGAAAGCACGGACCAGCAGCGGTATTGACGGTCTGCCAAACGGAAAAGAATGGTACATGCATCTGATCAGATACTGGACAACCACTGATCTGACGCCCGATCAGATATTCGCTACCGGTGAAAAAGAAGTAGCCCGTATCAGAAGAGAGATGGATTCCGTGAAGAACAGCACCGGTTTTACAGGCGAACTACCGGCATTCTTCAACTTCATCCGTACAGATAAACAGTTTAAGATATTCACCGCTCCTTCGCAGGTACTGGATTCATTCAGGGCCATCGAGCAAAAGATCATGCCTGCCGTAAAACAACTATACGGACATCTGCCCAGAACAAAGTTTGAGATCCGCCAGACAGAAGCTTTCCGTGCAGCGTCTGCCAGCGCCGAATATATGCAGGGAAGTCCGGACGGCTCCCGTCCCGGTATTTTTTATGTGCCTATCCTGGACGCGTCTACTTTCAACTATACCGGAATGGAATGTCTTTTCCTGCATGAGGCCATTCCGGGGCACCACTTCCAGATTTCTATTCAGCAGGAGAATGATTCCCTGCCTAAATTCCGCCGTTTCAACTGGATCGGTTCCTACGGCGAAGGATATGCATTATACTGTGAAAGCCTCGGTAAAGACCTCGGTGTCTATACCAATCCCTACAGTTACTTTGGTCATCTCTCAGATGAGATCCATCGCGCCATCCGCCTGGTTGTGGATGTAGGTATGCACTCCAAAGGATGGACCAGGGAGCAGGCTATCCGATACATGATGGACAATGAGCCCGTAAGCGAGCATGAAGCTGTTGCTGAAATAGAACGATATATGGCCATACCTGGTCAGGCCTTGTCTTACAAGATCGGCGAGCTGAAAATTCGCGAACTGCGGGACAAATACAGTCATTCTACTGGATTCAGTATGAAAAATTTTCACGACGAATTGTTAAAAGATGGTTGCGTACCGCTAAGTGTGCTGGAGGAAAAAATGGCCAGGCGGTTTAAGTAACTCATCCATAAGGCGCTGATAGTCCATAGGTGATAATCACTAACTTATAGTATTTTTTTAAACTATAACAATTGTGGTGGTCATTGCCTGTGGACTACCTGTTTAAGGACTTGTCAATATCAGTTGTTAACGAAAAATATACATCCCGCTTTGGGAAAAGATACTTAAATTTATAGTAGGAATAGAGTCAGGAACCTCGAGGTTTTAGGTTAGTTGTCCATCAGCTATACACAATCACACAACATATCCGGAACAGACCCTCATGTCTGGCAATGCTGGAATAAGAAGACAATCAACAAACCTTTTACCATCATTTGTTGTTTCAATTTCTTGATTGCGCTTTATATTTTCCACTCGACTATTTTTTAACTTTTAAGCTGCCAGTATTATGTTTGACATGACCCTTAATTACTGTCTCGCATTTCCTGCCGTAACGCAGGAAGAAAAATGGGATGAAGATCTGCGGTTCTCCGTAGGAGAAAAGTTATTCTGCATGATCTCCAAAAATGAACCGCATCGCATATCCTTGAAATGCCGTCTGGAAGATTTTCATCGTCTTATTTCACAACCGGGCATCGTGCCGGCTCCATACCTGGCGCGCTACCACTGGGTACAGATAAGATCACTGGATACTTTACCAGTGCATGAACTACAGTCGCTTCTTCAAAATGCGTATGATCTTGTGGTGAGTACATTACCTCCGGAAGAACGGACGCAGATCCGGAAAGAAAGAGTATAACGAGGAGGTAATGCATCGGTGCTATGAATACAAGAGGAAGTTCTGCGTATAGCGCCTGGCAGCGCCTATAATATTAAAAATGGAATGGCTCGCTTTGCGAGCCATTCGTGTTTTCTCTACTTCCAGCATATCCCCATGTCCCCCATTTGGTTATTTCCAAAGTGTATAAATGATGTCGTATACCCCAAATATGATCAGCGTGCAGGCAAACAATTTCTCCAGCAATGGAGACTTCATTTTCACCGCTGTTTTAGCACCCAGATAGGAAGAGGGAATAGCCGTGAGAGACAACAACAATGCAATATTCCAGTCAATATGCCCCAGCCACCAATGTGCCAGCGCTCCCGGTATCGATAACAGGGCAGACAGCACAATAGAACAGGCCAGCGCCTGCTTGATAGGCATATGCAGTTTTTTGATAAAGAAAGAGCTGAACAGTACACCTCCTGCATTGGCCAGCAACCCGGACAATAAGCCAATACCCAGAGAGGCCATTACAATGAGCGTATGATGATCTTTTATTGCATCTACGGCATGTTCTTCTTCATGAGCTTTTTTGCGCAGGAAGGAGAACAATAGAGAGCCCCCTATTGATACAATAAACAAAGCGGTCAGGATCATTAAAGTTTCTCCCGGCAGGAACTTGCTCAGCCATGCACCCGCCAGTGTGGCCGGTATACCGAACAGCGCACCGGTAATGATAACCTGCCTGTTAAATAACTTCTGACGACTATAAACAGTGGTTGCAGATATTGTACTGGTAATAGCCGCAGGTAACGGGGAAGCTAACGCATAGAACGGATTGACCCCTGCGAAGATCTGTAAGGCAGGGGTACTCACCGCACTTCCTCCCTTGCCCAGTAAACCGGAGAGATAACCGACAATAACGCCGATAAGTAAAACGACCAGATAATCGGTCTGTTGCAATAATGTGATCATAAAATACTTCCTTTAGCAAACAGGCCTTGGTGTGGAGCCGGGGCTGCTAATTATTTAAATGGTTGGTCTATGTGAATTACAGGTATCCTCTTCAGTTACATCGATGTTTTAATGGAAGGACAAGCCAAAGCTACAGCACTGGTATGGGTTCAACAAAATTCAGGACAGGGTGTCAGTATTACTAAAAGTTATCGCAGATAACCTGAGGTAATGATTTTGACAGCAGCGGCTTACACCCGTGTATAACCTATCTAGCCTACTAAATCTATGATTTGAATAAGTTCACTATAAAAAGGCAAAATGAGAAGATATAGGCGAATATTACCAACTATACACCATTCCCACCCCTCCAGGGGCCACGCTCAATTGCAGTTCATTAAACCGCTGGAACAATCTCTTGCCGTGCGCATGGTGCAGTGTAAAGTTAACACCGTCATAGAGTAAAAGGAAAGCACCCTGTAAGATGAAAGAGTTACCATAACCTTTCCAGCGGTCATGCGCCCTTCCTGTGAGTTTCAGTTTGCCACGCTCCCGCATAAATAACCCGCCGGCCATATAGGCCAGGTCCAGCGCACCATTGATCATGAAGATCTTTTCTATCTTATGCTGTTCCTGCACGCTTCCCTGCCAGTTATATTTTCCCGGGTCCAGCCTGCGGTTACCAAGATAACTGGCAGTCGCGATACCCAGATTTATAACACCCCATACGGCATTCATCTGGTGGAAATACTTTGCTTCTCCTCCGGCAGTACTATTGCCGATCAGTCCCGTCGTAATGTTCGCTACTCCCCATCCGCCAAGTACCAGCATGGCAGTTTTGGTGCTGTTGATCCGCTGCTTGTTGTATTGATAAAGGAAGGAATTGTCCTGTGCTGAAGACACACATGTAAGCAGGAGCATGCTTACTGAGAGGAAGAGTAGTTTCATGGGGTAGTGTTTTGGTATATATACGGAAAAACGAAGGATCAGGAATTACAAAAACACCATCGCGGGTATTGCCATTCCTGATCCTTTATTTTCAAGTTATCTCGTCAGTGCATTCCAGATCACACCGTAAATATCCGTAGCAGCCAGTTCCTGCCCCTGAGGCACCCGGCCTGATATAAGTACAGGGTGATTGGCTTTATCTTCGGAAATACGCCCGTGAGAGCCTTTTATCAACGTTGCATCTAATGGTATCACATTCATGAGGTAGCGGAAGCCCAGTTTTTTCTTCAGCAGTTTAAATCCTGCTTTCAGTTTGATCAGGGGATCGGCAGGGTTCATGAACATTTCTACCGGATCGTATCCCGGCTTCTTATGGATATCTACCAGGCGGGCAAAGTCCGGCGCTTTGGCATCATCCAGCCAGTAATAGTATGTGAACCAGCTATTAGCATCAGCTACAAGTATCAGTTCACCGCTACGTGAATGGTGCAGATGATGTTGCCGTTTGCCTTCTCTGTCAAGCACCAGTTCTACTCCCGGCGTATTTTCCACAATACTGCGGACCTTCTTATAAACCGAAGGATCATTTACATATACATGTGCAATCTGGTGGTCTGCTACTACAAATGCTTTTGAAGCACCGGCGTCCAGCAGTTCCAGTCCCCTTTCTTCCCTGACCTGTATCAGGCCTTCCTCACGGAACCGGCGGTTCAGGTGAATAGGATGATTGACATTGGTAATGCCATATTCAGACAAAATGATCACCTCACAACCTTTTTGCTCATAGAACTCAACCAGTTGCTTACATACGGCATCAACTTCTCCCAGCTCTTTGCTGATACGGTTGAAGTCCTGCCCGAATTTCTGCAGGCAGTAGTCCAGGTGCGGCAGATAGATCAGTGTCAAGGTCGGGTCATACAGGTTATCCGTTATCATCGACGCATCAGCGATCCATTGTGTGGACTTGATATTGGCCCCTGGTCCCCAGAACTGGAATAAAGGGAATGTACCCAGTTCCTTCTGCAAATGATCGCGCAGGGATGCCGGATGAGAATAGCAGTCCGGCGCCTTTCTGCCGTCAGCCAGGTATTGCGGACGAGGAGTGACGGAATAATCGGCGGTGGAATACATATTGTACCACCAGAACATTTTTGAGCAGGTAAAGGAAGGGTCAAGCCGTTTGGCCTTGTCCCAGATCTTGGGAGCTTCCACCAGTTTATTGGACTGCTTCCAGAATTTAACTTCACTGTCCTGTCTGTCGTACCAGCCGTTGCCAACAATACCATGTTCTGAAGGCCATTGTCCGGTAACATAGGTACTCTGTACGGCTGTGGTCACGGCTGGCACCATGGGTTTAATGGTCGACAAATGCTGCCGGCTGACATATGACTGCAGGAAAGGTGTGTGAGTACCTATCAGAGAGGAGGATAGCCCTACTACGTCAATTACTACTGTTTTTTTCATGAGAGTGGCGCCGTTAGGATATGTGGGTCAAAACTAAAATTCAAGATCAATTGTTCAGCTGTTGCAACACCCAGTGCAGTTCCCTCGATATGGACCTGTCCATGGGCAACTTCAGATCAGCCGGCAATACATCCCAGGTATAAGTCTCGACTTCCATGTGTTGTGTAAATGGTTGTTTCCGTTGTAATTCTAATACTTTCTCTATATCGGAACGGGTAGATGATAATACGCCGTAACTTTCGATAAATACCGGCACATGAAAATGCGAGCGCCATTCTTCCACCACCGGATTCGCAGCATCTTCCAGTGCCTGCGGAAGATCCGGATAATGTATATACCCGTCTGCCTTACGCGCTACCACCTGGTGCAGATAGGTTGTTTCATTAAACTCCCTGAAGGCATCGATCAATGGCCGTCTTGCCGCCATTTCCGCCGGCAGCAAAGCCTTTACTGCAGCGCTGATCTGTATCTTGCCCACTTTTAAGCCATGCTCATCCAGTTTCTTCAATACACTTTCTGCTGATTCATATACCAGTGCAAAATGGCATACATCATAGCATAGCTGCACATGCGCTTTTATACTGGCGCGAGCCTGGTCTTCACTCATTCCGAACTTATCCTGCAGAAAAGGCACACCATATGGCAACAGATAGTTCAGGTACCAGTACAGATATTCCTGCGAATTTTCCATTAATCCATCGGGCTCTGGTTCAATATCCAGGTGCATCAGGGGGCCGCCACCCCGGTGGGTGCGTACCAACTGTTCTACTACGAGCAATACTTTGAGGGTGGCGTTTTCCATAACCGCCTCCCTTTCTGTTTCGCAACGTACATGCCACAATTTATAGGTGAGTGGAGAAGTCGAGATGCCTCCCTCCATGCCCTCGGGCAGCAGGGCCGCCAGCAGGCGGAACAGGCGGATGGTATAGGCTACCCGCTCGGCCGTTGTCCAGTCGGGCGTGTGTACCTGGTCTTTTACAACAGTATGATGGAAGCCTCCATAGGGAAATCCATTCATCGTGAACACATAACAACCTTGTGCCTGCAGCCACTGCTTAAATTCAAGCAGGGCCTCCTCTTTACTCAGTTCCAGACTGGCAGTATTAGATAAGCGCAGTCCGATACCAAAAGGTTTATCAGGAGATACTTCCTGTTTTACAGCCGGGACGAATTGCTTGAGTTGCTCAAAATGAGCACTCCAGTTCTCACCCGGGTGAATATTCGTGCAATAGGTTAAATACGAATGGTCAGTTACTTGCATGGTTCACTTTTAAATGCTCTATAGCTTTATTCAGTAACACTTCATCTATTACATGTACCTCTGCGCCCTGTCCGATCGCTTTCAACAAACAGATAGTGAGACGTCCGCCCAGGTGTTCCCGGAACTCCTGTAAGCCTTTAATAACAGGCGACGAAACACCGTTCTGCATTTCCAGCAAAGGATGATAAACAGGCAGTTGCAGCGCCACCAGCAAACGGACGATCCTTTCAGCTGCAGCTGCATCGATCCATCCTAACAATGAGGAGTATACGCTGTCAACCGCTATCCCTATTGCGACCGCTTCTCCATGACGTAATGCGAAGTCTGTCAGTTGTTCCAGCTTATGTGCACTCCAGTGCCCGAAATCCAGCGGACGGGAAGAACCGCTTTCAAACGGATCACCACTTCCACCGATGTGCGCCATATGCAAAGCGGCACAGCGGTATACCAGCTCCTGCATCACAGGTAAATCATTATTTACCAGCGCCGCTGCATTGGCTTCCAGCCATTCGAAGAAAGGAGCGTCTTTTATTAACGCTACTTTCACAGCTTCTGATATACCTGAGCGCCAGTCCTGACCCGACAAAGTGGTAAGGAATTGTGCATCGTTAAACACTGCCGCGGGCGGAGCAAACGTCCCAAGGAAATTCTTCTTTCCCCGGTAGTTAATGCCGTTCTTCACACCCACCCCTGAATCGTTCTGCGACAATACGGTGGTCGGTATACGGATATGGCGCACTCCTCTGTGTGACACGGCAGCCACCATTCCCACCAGGTCAAGTACAGCGCCGCCACCGATAGCTACCACAAATGAATGACGGTCTATGCCTTGTGCATCCACATGGTCTATCAAACGATAAAAAAGTTCCTGGTCGTTCTTGCAGGCTTCACCACCGGGTACAAGGATCACATCTCCTGCTATCTTAAAACCTTCTATCTGTTGTAAATAAGCGGCTATTTCTGTCGTAAGCGCCGGATGGGCTTTAGCTACTCCATCATCTAAAATAAAAAGTAGCTTCTTGGTGAGTCCAGGTGTAATCTGGGACGTTAGATAATTCCGGAATTCCGGATTAGATGAATTGAAAAGGTACCGGGTAAAAAAGACCTTATAAGAATAATCGACACTAAAAGTCTGTTGAATACTCTGCATGGATAATCGCTCTGATGTTTCTTTCGTTTAATGAATCGTCAAACAGACCGTTAAAGTACAAAATTTAATTGCTATGACGAATTACGAATGACGAACGAGGAATCAGGTTACTGCAAACGCTCTCGCCATCAGTAATGACAATGGCAATAATATCAATACCAGTAAAGCATGAGGTAAGGTAGAAAAAGCTGCTACCCAGGCGGCATTCATTGCTATCAGGGCAATAATGCCTCCTTTTACCGCTTTTCCTATATTGGGACCGGAGGGGTCCTTCATGGCCCGGAATAAAGGCAGATTAATCATGAGCGCAAAAAGGATGACAAATGGCGCCGCTATAAGAATATGCCCGTTTATCGCTGCCAGTACCAGCATGGTACCGTATACCAGCGCATAACAAAGGGCGGCAATACGCAATGTACGTTTACTTCCTCCGTGTACTTCTCCCCTGCTGATAGCGGTCACAGCGGCTATATAAATCACGGGAATGATCCCCAGCCACCAGTACTTATTCAGGGCAGCGGCGACCATGCTGATCCCCATCAGCAGGTTTAATCCACGGCATAAACCCATATTCACAGGCCCCCAGGAGAGATGTTTTCCCCATTTGTCATATATCAGGGCAGAAGCGGCAACGCCCAGTGCGAAATAGCCGGTGATACGGCTGACGGTAAAAGCCGCCAGTATTCCCACCAGCAAAAGATAACTTCCCAGTACTATCGCTTCTGTAAGCGAAATAACACCACTTGGTATGGGACGTTCAGGACGTTCTTTCTTATCCAGCTCGGCATCCATCACATCGTTAAACACGACTCCCCCGCCATATAGTCCGATGGTTGCCAGGCACATACAAATGACAGGCAACAAATGGTCCAGGTAACTGGACACTTCGGAACCGAGGAAGCCGGAAATAGCAACCCCAGCCAATATATCTGCTACAGCAGTTACTATGTTGGCGGGCCGCATTAAACGTAAATATCCTAACAACTTGCTTACAATATAATTCACCGGGCTCGGGTTTTCTCCAAGTAGGCAACACAGATCACTGGTTATGTAAGGGACACAGCAATGTTTCTGTATCACTACATAGCGAGGGATATCCGTAGTACAAACTTGTAACGATTTATCTAATAATATTAGATTGTTTATCTATTCTTGGCTGCTGGCCACCGCGCAGTACGGTGCTCCCGTTAAATTTCAGACTTTGATCAACGTCCTTGACCGTGTCAAAATCCGCCTCGTCCATCTGACCACTTTGAGCGAAAGCAGTTATAGCATTGCGGAAAGTTACCAAATGAATGTCATTCAAGTCAATACCACTTTCGTGCATGAGCGCCGCAGTTTTTGGTACAGCCAAGGGGTCGCTGATGCCCCAGTCGGCGGCAGAATTTACCATTATGCGCTCACTACCATACTGTTTTACGATTTCCACCATGCGTTCATTACCCATTTTAGTAAAGGGATAAATAGTGAACGCTGCCCAGAAACCACGGTCTAATACTTCTTTAACCGTTTCCTCATTGTTGTGATCTACAATGACCATATGGGGGTCCAGGCCATGCTCCAACGCAATATCCATACTACGTTGAGTGCCTTTTTTCTTGTCCCGGTGCGGGGTATGTATCTGAACAGGGAGCCCTGCTTCTTTAGCGAGTTCAAGCTGTGCGCGATAGTATTTTTCTTCAGCAGCAGTCTGATCGTCAAAGCCGATCTCACCAACGCCTACTACGCCCTCTTTATATATAAATGAAGGTAATATTTCCATTACAGCCTCAGCCAGCCGCTCATTGTTGGCTTCTTTAGAGTTGAGACCGATAGTACAATAATGCTTAATACCGAACTGAGAAGAACGGAATCTTTCCCAGCCAATCAGGCTGTTAAAATAATCACGGAAAGTATCCACACCTGTGCGTGGCTGTCCCAGCCAGAAGGCCGGCTCTATGATGGCGGCTATTCCTGCATCCGCCATTGCCTGATAGTCATCCGTGGTGCGGGATGTCATATGTACATGAGGATCAAAGAAACGCATGCCTTTTATGCGTTCCAAATAGGAAGAAGGCGTGGCGATAGGTTGAAATTCTTTACCTGTTAACTCATGACTGCTACACATATCTTATTCTTTTTATCGAGACCTGTAAATTGAAGAACCTGTTGAGAAAACTGCCCTGGCGGGCTGAGTTACCATTGTGCAAGTTACTATTATATACACTGAAGGTGTGATACACGTTTATGCTATTCGGGCTGCAATAGTGTCCCATGTCAGCTGACGGGTGGCTATTTCTTCTCTAAGTGTGGCCGACTGCTCCAGCAGCTGCTGTGCCGCATCGTATGTACTTGAAGCGCAGGCTAATGCAGCTGCCTCTTTTTCGACATTCACTTCAGAATGCCATATACGTTGTATATCCGGGAAATTGTCAGCATTAATAAATGGCCCTACCAGCCTCCACAACATAGGATGCACCTTCCTGCCGGCAGCCCAGCGCTCATGCGCGTAATCTGTAAGGATAGCGGCAAGGTTTGAGTTAGCCCTTTCATCCAGACCTGCAATCTGATGGATCGGCTTATCTGTAAAAAACGCTTTCATTACCAGCTGGTTCCAGGCCGGCTCTTCCAGGTTACGTGCAGGATAACTGTTATGTAACATTACTGCTTCCTGTACCGGACCAATATTCGAACGGATACCTTCCGTGGTACGGAACACCCATGCTTCCGGCCACGCCAGTACCGGCAGGGCTGCATACAGTGCCGCCTGCTCGTTCATATCAGCTGCGTCAAACAGCCCTTCTATCACCCTGATATACGCATCCTTGTCTGCTGCCGGGAACTGTAATAACCACCAGATCCTCACCAGCTTATCTAACGTATAACCCTGTATGAAAAAGTTGGTATCGTCAGACAGCTCAATATGTGATGTGGCAGACTTTAGGGGATGTTTCCCCATGAACCGCGGGATGGCGGTGAAAGTAAGATTGAAACGCTGTGCACTTACTGGTTCGCCCAGTTTCTCCTTTTGTTGTTGTAACCAGTTGAGCGCCTGTTCTGTACTGTTTTGCTCAATGATCCGGTATAATAACGCGTCGAATTTATTCCTATCGTAATAATAAGCATGTTCCATCGCTCCGGTTGAAATTTATCCAGGTTAAAGTTAGCTGAATAAGCATTAAAAAAAATGGAAAACTGTGATAGATGGTGTAGTAAATAAAAGAGAGGCACGGTGTGCCTCTCCTTCCGCCATTCTAAAACCTGATCAGTTCAATCAGGAGTATCTTGAAAAACAATAATACCGCGGAGATTATTGCTTTATAAATTCAGTATTGTTTACAGGGAAAAAGAAATGCTACACGTAGATTAAACTGAGTAGTTTAAGCAGCATAGATTTAGATTTTTGCCTGACATTGCTTATGCAATATAAGTATTTATTTGTTACAACTGCAATCGAATGCCCAAAAAACTGATCCCTCGATTACTATTTTTAAACTGAGCAAGTGTAATTGGCTCATTTTGTTTTATTTCTAAGCATTCTAAACGGAATGTTAACGTCCCAGTCCGGCTTAAAATCCTCCTGGATAATGAACCCTTTTGAGTAGTTTCCCAGCACTATATCTGCATCACCATCCCTGTCATAATCTCCGACATCCATACAGATCCACCTGCCTGCTGTTTGCAGTGCCGGCATAACGTGTGGCATAAATTGCAGCGGTTTATCCTGGGTGAATAATATGAACTTCTCTGCCTGCCGGTGCTTCAGGTCAGCAAAGAACGCAATGCTGGCAATATCCAGGTCGCCGTCCAGGTCAAAGTCGGCCGCTATAGCCTTTGTACAGCCATTCACAGGATAAAACCAGGCCTGCTCAAAAGTGAAGTCTCCCTTATTCAGGTACAGATACACGCCATGAAAGGGTTTCAGCTCCATAGAATAGTCTCCGTTATCTCCGGAGGTATATAATATATCCAAAAGACCATCCTTATTCATATCCACCACCTGAAAGCCAGTAGAACCCTGCACTGGCGGAAAACGTAATAACTGCTGCTGTTTAAAGCCGCCCTTATGATCATTCAGGAACAACCAGATGCCCTCATCCCCATAGGCAAATAATGCCATGATATCCGGCCAGCCATCCTTATCAACATCTTCCACCACACTATGGATAGCACCCGGCACCTCCCATACGGCCCGTTTGGTGTATTCCTCATCCGCCGTCTGCTGCAGCACATACAATCCTCCGTAATTATGCCCAAAGCCACATACCAGGTAATCCATCCTGCCGTCTTTATTAAAGTCGGCCGCTATACTCTGCACCGGACGGGGTAATCCCATTCCTATCGTTTTTACCTGCCGGGCTTCTTCCTGAGCAGGATGCACCTCCCACAGTACGCCCGTGGGCACATCTACTGCCCGCATGTTACCGATGCAGGTGAGCAGGGCGGTATCAGCCGCACGCCAGTTCATATCTACTGCCGTAGATTGTAGTTTGATGGCGGGTAATGACTTCAACTGCCTGTCGCATTTGTAAAGGGTAGCGCCGTATTCTGCGGAGGAATAAATATCACCGGTAAACGGATTTATAGACACCATCGTAGTCGTGGCAGTCTGCCTATGCCCTGCTGTATCCGGCTGCAACAGGTCAAACAGTTGCAGGTCTTCCGCCAGCGGCTGTGGTGCCTTTGCTGCTGTCAGGGTATCGGGCGCCAATTCCTGGTACCAGGCAACAATGTTCTTCCAGTCTTCGATACTGATGTTAGCAGCACCATTCACAGGCTTAGGGAAATACTCATTCTCCCGCCATACGCCAATTCCCAGCTTAGGCGCCATTGCCGGCAGCACATGCTGCATCCAGGTCACTTTGTCCAGCATCGTCGGAGACACAGGTAAATGACAACTGCCGCAATATTTTTCAGCGAGGAGTTTTCCTTTTTCCTGTTTGCTCAGGGAACACGAGGAGTATGTTATGATGGATGCTATAATGAGAATGAAAGGGAGTAGTGTTTTCAAGTGTGTTGGATTAGGAAATATAAATATACCCAAAAAGCGGAAAGACCCCGTCGCCAGGGTCTTTCCATTTTATCCTCTTCGTTAAATAGACATGTGTTAATATCCCGCATTCTGCTCAAGCGTCTTCGCTCCGTTTTTGAAGCTCAGGTCAATCTGACGTTGAGGAATAGGATAATTCTCATTACGGCCAACAACAAACTTACCGCCGGTTACGTCAGTAGTGATCTTGGACTCGTAAGCGAAGAACCTGGTCAGCTCAGCTGATGCTGTTCCCCAACGAACGATGTCAAAGAAACGCTGACCTTCCATTGCCAGTTCCAGCTTACGCTCAAAGCGGATCGCTTTCAGTGCGCCATCTTTACCCATTGCGGTGAATGCACCTGCAGGATAATTAGCTACTACGTAATTCGCAGCTGGTGTAGTGGAAAAACCACCCATTGGCTTGGTATCGTCGATGTATTTGTATACGATGGTCTGTGGATTAGCAGCCCTGGTACGCACCATATTTACATATATCTGCGCTGCATCGAGGTTGCTCAGCTCAGCTTCTGTTTCTGCAGCCAGTAACAGTACGTCTGAGTAACGGATCAACACCAGGTTGATAGCAGAACCAGGCGCCCAGGAGTTTGCATCTTTATACTTATCCTGGTTGTACTGCCAGTACACGTTCTTTTTAGGAGCATAAGGACCAGCATAATCCTGATCGCGCACCCAGCTACGGCCAGGGTGATTACCCCAATCCAGGTAAGGAATACCGCGACGGCCTACTGTCCAGTCAAGACGTGGGTCCAGATTACCTGCATCAGGCGTAAATGGCGCTGTAGACAATACCTTCATATCGCTCTTTACTGCATGATCGTTGAAATCTTCCAGGAAAGGCAAGCCGTTAGCATTTGTACGGTAAGAGTTCACCAGGTCCTGGGTAGGCTGATAGAATCCGCAGCAACCGAATGGGCTATTGTAAGGGAAATTCAGCATCTCGCCCTGGTTACCGTTGGAGATCTGACCGGTACCATTGTTGGCAGACATCTGAATGGCAAACACAGACTCACTGTTATTCTTTGTTTCTGAATCGAAGTTGTCTTCGAATCTTGCTGTCAGTGCATATTTCACGCCTTTTGCAGTTACACCCTGTGTAGTGATCAGGTCAAACAGCGGTTTAGCGTCTGTCCATTTTTTCTGATACACATAGGTTTTAGCCAGGTAAGCAGCTGCTGCCCATTTGTTGGCACGTCCTACCTGCGATTGTGTAGGAGGCAGGTTTTCGTAAGCATACTGGAAATCTGCTTCGATCTTTGGCCAGATGTCTACGTTGTTTGGCTGTTTGTAATCAGTGATATGGGTTTCGTCTACCCAGGGCACTTTACCAAACATTTTCTTCAGTTCGAAGTAGTAGTGACCACGCAGGAAACGCGCTTCCGCCTGTACCTGTGTCAGCTGACCGGCTGACATGTCCTTTACGTCAGGTAGCAGTGACAGGAGCGTGTTTACCCGCACTACTCCGTCAAACAATACTTTCCATTTTGTATTGAAGAAACCATTGCTTGCATCAAACTGCCCGGTTGCGATCAGGCTGATAGGCGGCTGGTCTGTTGCATCACTACCTTTGTGTGCATCACCACCCGCTACGCTACCATAGATCCAGTTGCTGGGAGCTGCTTCCCAGGGACCACCTGTGCCGATGGCTGCTACGTCCTGCTGCTGTCCATCCAGTGCAGCATATGCACCGATCAGTAAAGCGTCTATACCATCTTTGGTAGATACTGCGGCTCCCGTCAGTGAACCCTGAGGATCACGTTCCAGGAAACTTTTGCTACAGGCGTCGAAGAACAAACCTCCGGCTACTACTGCTGCAACTATTATATATTTTGATCTTATTATGTTCCGTTTCATGTTTAGATAATTTTGATATTCTCCAATTACTTTTAACATAACCTTACCCGTTAGCTAAAAAATCAGAAGCCTACATTAACGCCTACGAGATACTGACGCTGGTTTGGATAAGCACCTTCATCAAGGCCGAAGTTGGTTGTACCACCGGTGATTTCCGGATCAATACCACTGTATTTGGTGATGGTGAACAGGTTAGCTGCCTGTACATAGATGCGGAACCTCTCAATACCCAGACGTTGCAGGATTGGTTTAGGCAGCGTATAACCTAACATCATGTTCTTGGCTCTCAGGTAAGAACCATTCTCAACCAGGAAGGAGTTAGGTACAGTGTTGGTGCTGAAGGAACCTTCATTCTCCTGGATAGGCGCTTTTGCATTCTGGTGATCGGGTCTCCAGGAATCATACAGCGCAGTTTTGCTCTTCGCACCGGCAAATGATGGATAGAAGTCTGTCCACCAACGTACCTGGTTCCATATCTGGTTGCCCTGTACACCGTAGAAGAACACGGTAAAATCAAAATTCTTATAGTCCAGTTCGAGGTTCAGACCATAGCTGAAATCAGGATTAGGGTTACCAAGGAATGTACGGTCAGCTTCAGTGATGATACCATCTTTATTAGTATCCTGATAACGGAAACGTCCCAGTCCGATACCTGTCTGGTAAATTGCATTAGGATTGTTGGTTGCTTTCTGCGCCTGATCATTTGCCTGTGCAATTTCCTCTGCGCTATTCCAGAATCCTTCAGTTTTGTAACCATAGAAGCTGGAGATCGGATGATCAACTGCGTTACGGATGATAAAGTTACCATTGAAACGACGCGCTTCCTGATCAAAATAAGGAGCATCGGCAGATATGCTAACGATCTTATTCGAATAAGTGGTCAGGGTAGCATTTGCTTTCAGTACCAGGTCGCCGGTAAGATGAATGTCATTAACACCGAGAGACACGTCTATACCGTGGTTCTCCATCTGTGCAATGTTCACTGTCGGAGGATCTGTACGGCCGGCAGTACCGGAGATCTCTGGTTTGTACAGCAGGTCTTTTACTTTCTTCTTGTAATAGTCTGCGGTGAATTCCAGTTTACCCTTAAACAATGTCGCATCGATACCAATGTTCATGTTGGTATTGCTTTCCCACTTTGCATCAGGGTTACCGATATGTGTTCTGAAGAAACCGGAAGCCAGTGAATTGGAAGTACCTCCAATGTCATAAAAGGAAGAACCTTTGTTCAGACCATACTGTGTGAAGGCGTTAGATGCTTCCACATTCAGCTGGTTACCCATGACACCATATCCTCCTCTGATCTTTAAGTCAGACAACCACGCCACTTGTTTCAGGAAAGCTTCCTGTGAGATACGCCAACCAGCGCTCACCGCAGGGAAAACCCCAAAACGGTTATTGGCGCCGAAGCGGCTGGAACCATCACGACGGATAACAGCACCGATCAGATATTTGTCTAACAGGCTGTAATCTACGCGGCCAAAGATAGAGTACAAGGCATCAGTATAAGTACCACTGCCATTAGTCACCGTACCGGTACCGGTAGACAGGTTGGTGAAGTTTGGATCAAAGATGAAATAATTCTGTGTGGTACCTGTCAGTGTACGACCATGGTTGTCGAATGCTTCAGTACCTACCAGTATCTTGATGTCATGCACTTTGTTGAAGTTCTGTGCATAAGTCAGGGTATTGGTCCAGGTCCAGTTGTATCCATTGCTGGATCCTTCTGTATAGGAGTTTACTTTATTATTCTCAGCATTTTCATACTCAGGATAAGTAAAGTTGTGAGTAGAAGCAGAAAAAATCTCACCACCAAAGGTAGTACGGAAAGTAAAATGCTTCATGAAGTCGACCTCTCCATATACACTACCCAGCAAGCGGTTGCCAAGGCCACGGTTTTCTCTCGTACGGTCCTGTATTGCAACAGGATTACGGGCGTTACCCAACTGAGCGCCGTTTGTGCTGAAGGAACCGGCAAAGTTGCCCCTAATGTCACGCACAGGAATGATCGGCTGCTCACGGAAAGCCATACCAATGGCACTTCCTTCTGTCAGCGCATCTATCTGCGGGTTGTCGATTACAGAGAACTCGAGATTTTCACCGATACGTACATGTTTACTTACGTTAAACTGGCTGTTGGAGCGGATAGAGTAACGTTTCAGGTAAGTATTCAGCAAGGTACCTTTCTGGTTGAAATAGTAGAAGGACAGATAGTAAGATCCCTGATCACCGCCACCGCTTACTGATACGTTATGACTTGTAATGTAAGCTGGTTTGAATATCTCGTGGAACCAGTCTGTACCTGCTTTGTTTGCCCTGCTGATACGATAGAAATTATCCAGGTCAGAAGGATTCTTGTAATTAGGATTCACATTGTATTTAGAAGGATCTACGTTTGGATCTCCTTCCATCAGACCTCCCGGAGCAATATAGTCGGGTAGTCTCGGAGTAGCACCAGTACCATACAATCCATCGTTATAAGAAACATTCGGATTTGTATTTTTTAATGCCATCCATTTCAGATCAGCCATCTCCTGTGGAGACAGAATGTCCCATACATTACCACCTTTCGGACGTTGGGTACCATAGTAGCCATCATAGGTCACTCTTACCTTACCATCAGATTTACCTCTTTTGGTGGTGATGATGATTACACCGTTAGCAGCTCTTGCACCATAGATAGAAGCAGAACCTGCATCTTTCAGCACCTGCATAGAGGCTACGTCATATGGGTTCAGGTCTACGATGTTCTGCGTAGGTACTCCATCAATAACGTAAAGAGGAGTGTTGTTACCGAAGGTATTCACACCACGGATACGTACCTGTGGTTCTTCACCCGGCTGACCGGAACCTAACACAGTGATACCAGATACCTGGCCCTGTAACTGATTGCTCACCTGAGCAGTGGGTTGACGGCTGATCTGTTCTACGTTTACAACAGATACAGCACCTGTCAGGTCTTTTTTACGTTGAGTAGCGTAACCAGTTACCACTACTTCATCGAGTGAACCTACTTTTTCGCTCAGCACTACACTAACAGAAGCAGCATCTCCAAGCACTACTTCCTGCTGAGTATAGCCTACGAATGAAAACACAAGGATCTCTCCTTTTTTGGCAGTAACACTAAAATTTCCAGCTGGATCTGTGGCAGTACCACGGCCGGAATTTTTAATTGCTACAGTTACACCTGGCAAGGGATTACCGGAAGCCTTATCTGTGACCTTCCCGGTAAATTTAGTCTGGGCGAATGCAGCGCCGGCAAACAACAACAACAATAGCCAGCAACACGCAAATGTGCGGTAGACATGTCTCTTCATAACGTGAAACGTTTTTAAAAATTGGTTAATAATTAGCCTGTCCGGGCTTGTACACTGCGCCTTTCGGCAGGTACAGACACGAAAAATGACCGGGTTAAGTCAATATCCTGGTCTTAGAGGGACACTATGTACATCCTTCCTCTCGGGCTCAAATCCATATCGATACCGATTGCATCAGTATCAATGCAATAATATATCCGGGCGGTTTAGTTGTTAAAAAATGGGAATGGCGTACTTAAATGTTTTTTTTAAGGACTACAGTTTAGTTTTTTCATACGTGTTAACATAAAAACTTAGGGAACATGGATTAGATCTTGGCATTTATTAAACACACACTAAAGTTTCAATTGTTAACTGCCGACCAAGGTAACACATTCGTTTAATTTAAGCAAGACAAGCTGTAAATTTTTAATCAGTATTTAAGAATTTACTATCACTTTTACAAAACGGTGAAGAAAGAGGGCGGCGATCACAGTTTGTCTGTGATCACCTTTACGGCCCTACCTCTTTCCAGTTCATTATGTTCCTGCCACTGATCCTGCCGGCGTGCCAGCAACTGTTCCATCTGCCAGGACATGAACTTCGCTTCCAGCCTTTCCAGGCAAAGCTGTTTGTTCTGCAACTGTGAACGGCTGTCCATTGCCAGCACCTGGATACCGGAAGGAAGATGCGTGCCCCGCACCGCTGTCTCTACTTTATTGACATGCTGCCCACCGGGACCCGATGCACGACACGATTCAAGCTTTACATCCTTCAGGTCCCATTTCAGCTGCTCTTTCACATCAAAGACCTCGACGCCCACAAACCAGTTCTTGCGCTTGTGGAACTTACGGTAAGGACTTTCTGCGATCCACTGCACAGTACCTCGCCACTCCTTTACAAATGCATCAAGCCCCTTTCCTTTCGCGCCATTTTCTTCTTTTATTAATAGTACTGCGGATAACAGTGTTCCCTTCAGATCTCCCTTTTTGCTTTCCAACACCTGGATATCCAGTCCCTGTGCGCGGGCGGCCTTCATCATCAGTTCCACCACCTTTGCCACTACCCGTGTACATTCTGCCGGTCCTCTTCCGGCTGTTACCTGTATAATTGACTTGTTCATGTTGTTACTCTTTATGCATTCTTACAATCCGGGGTAAAAAGCGCCCCTCTACGTTTACCAATTCCTGCTGCGCTGCTATCACACTTTCAATGTCTTTATAGGCGAGCGGATTTTCTTCCACAGTACCACCGATCAGGGTAACGCCGGCATCTGCCAGCATCTTCTTCAATGCTGATACTGTCATACTTTCTCTCGCACGCTTCCGGCTCATCATTCTGCCGGCGCCATGCGAAGCAGAGAATAATGACTGCTCCACGCCTTTTCCGGTTACCAGATATGCAGCGGTGGTCATACTTCCGGGAATAATGCCCGGCTCTCCCTCATGAGCAGGTGTGGCTCCTTTGCGATGCACGATCACTTTACGACCATCTTCCAGCCTTTCTTCCCAGGCAAAATTGTGATGGTTCTCAATAGTGATCAGCCGCTCCAGTCCTACTGCTTTTGCCATATTGATATGTATCCTGTCATGACAGGCTTTGGCATAATCGCCCGCCAGCTGCATACTGAGCCAGTACTCCCGCCCTGCCTCACTGTTCATATCCAGCCAGGCCAGCTGCTGCGCTTCTCTTGGCAACTTACAGGTGTCCATAGCGATCTTCGTATAATGCATCGCCACATTGGCGCCCAGTCCGCGGCTGCCCGAGTGCGACAATAGCGCTACGTAATCTTTTGCAGGCAGCCCCAATGAATTATCTTCAGCTAACCTGATCATACCAAACTCCACAAAGTGATTACCGCTACCGGAACTTCCCAGCTGCCTTGCCGCTTTTGCCTGTAGCTTCTTCAGCAGGCCGGTTGCCTGGAAAGCAGGATCATCCAGTACAGGGTGTTCCTGTTCAACATCCAGCCCTCCTTCCATACCAAAGTGCGTCCATTCTTTCAATGCCACCTTCATCTGGTAGCCGTAACGTTTGATAAAACTTTCACCTTCATCAAAGATGGACAATGACATGCGACAGCCAATGTCCACGCCTACCGCATAAGGTATAACAGCGTTCTCCGTAGCCAGTACTCCACCAATAGGTAATCCATAACCTGTGTGTGCATCCGGCATAAGAGCTCCCTGCACCGTTACCGGCAACGACATAGCGATCTCCATCTGCTTCTTCGCAGCATGCTCGATCTCTTTGCCACCATAGATCTTCAGGCGTCCTGTCTGTTCCAGCAAGGTGAACTCCTTATGATGCGTGACTTCTTCTTTTTCTATGAATGTAGCTGCGATCTTACCCAGCACTTCATCATTGATATATTGCTCAGGTTTCTCTTTAATACCCGACAATAATGTAATGAGCTGCTCTTTGGTATGATGCTTAAAATGTTTTGAAATAATATTAATGACCAGACTTCTTGCACGGTCATTTGTATAACCGATCTTACTCAGTTCTTTTGTGCGTAAACTGCCCATATAGGTGCGTAATAAATTGTATAGTGAATCGTATCGCTCAAATGATATCGAACGACAATTAAGGCATGAGACACCCTTTCCGCAGGCGCAGAAGATCCCGTCTATACTGATTTCCCGGGGGCACACCGCTGGCTATAAAGACGCAGCTGTGCAACCGTAGCAGGTGTATACGACCATCCCGGTTAAACTTGAAGCTACAGGCACACTAATGAAGCACACTAATGAAACATACCAATAGTCACATTGATGATGTACACCAATGATATACACTAATGATGAATGACATCAATGTCTACACGCTTTCCAGTAAATTAAAAAAGGAAATATTGCCTGTATCAGGCAGCGGGCGAAAAGGGCGATATGTGAATACGTTCTGTCATGATTCCTTGTGTTTTTTAGAGGTGAACAATAAAGGAATTCGGATGCAAAGGTATATATTTTCTATATTATATCAACTATCTTCGTTCTGTCGCTGACAATTTTTTTTCTATGAAAATATTCAACATCATCTGGGGTATCCTGTTCATCATTTTCGCAGGACTACAATACAATGATCCTGATCCTTACATATGGGGACCTATTTACCTGTTTGGCGCCGGATGCTGCCTGCTTGCTGCGAGTGGCCGCTTTTACAGGCGCGCTTATCTCTTCGGCATATTTGTATACCTCGTGTATGCAGCCTACCTTTTCTTTGATAAGAACGGTGTTATAGACTGGGCTACCGAACATCATGGTGAGAACATTGCAGAAACCATGAAAGCAACGAAACCATGGATAGAAGAAACACGTGAGTTCTTCGGATTATTCTTACTGATCATAGTATTACTGATCAATTATTTCTATGCAGGCAGAAAGTTGAAAAAGGGGTAAACGATCAATGCCGGCAGTAGTTGATTAGTATTGCCACGATCAACTATTTCTATGCGATCAATTATTTCCATGCTGGCAGACAATTGAAGAAGCGTTAAACGATCATTGCCAGCAGTAGCTGATTAGTATTGCTACGATCAATTATTTCCGTGCGATCAATTATTTCCATGCTGGCAGACAATTGAAGAAGCATTAAACGTTCATTGCCAGCAGCAGTTGCTCAGTAATACTACGGTCAATTATTTCTATGCAGGCAGAAAGTTGAAGAAGCGTTAGACGTTCCGGCCCATCCTGCAAAATATCCCGGCAGGCCGCCAGCGGAGTTCCTCAAAAGTCTGCGGGCCCAATCGTAGCCGGGGGAAACCCACACCGGGAAAGGCGGAAGGTAAGGAACCGCGGGCGATGTATAACAAGTAATATAACAAGTACATTGTTATAGTAGGAAATGCTTAAATTTAATTAGTTACAATTCCCTTATACTGTGTCATACCCTTACAATCACACACCGGCTGTTGCCCCAGGTATTCGCACTGCTTCGCAGGCATCCGCTAACAACATTGGCGCTGCCGGCGTTGCCAGGCCTGCCGTAAAGCCACAGATCAACCCTACATCCGGGTATCCGGTTATGCAACCGGTAGTTCAGCAACAGCAGCTACCTAATAAAGTAGCGCAGTTCAAATTGGTAATTAACGGCCGGGAAAGGAGACGTTCAAGCCTGAAACTTGTGCAGACTTATATCCTGGCTGCAAAAGACGAGGCCGATTTTTACGACAGGCTTGGAATAGAAAAGCCAAAAGACAACAAGCCGTTTCTATACGCGGCATCCGTATACGGGAAATTACGCAGCGTACATCCTTCCGTGCTGAAGATGCTCGCACAATTAAAAAGATGGGCAGCTGAAAATGCCCGCCATAATTTTGATTCCTGGGAAGAAGCAGGTGCAGCAGCGTACCAGGTTGCTCATGAGGCGCAGAAAGCGTTGAAAATACATCCGCCTTCCCCTCCCGGCAGCCCGCTCACCGATTCACAGGATGAATATGTAACGCATCTGAACGGTCCCGGCCGGACCGCCGAGCATATGCAGCCCAACGCCAAATGGAATGAGCTGAAGATACATGGTCAGATAGGCGAATATGCGCATCAGCAGCTACTGGCGTCCACTGGCATACCCTACCACGATGCCAATAACCTTTTAGGTTATAATATGGCCGGCCTGGATACAATCAGCAATACCCCCACTCCTTTCGGACAGTCAAAAATGCATTTGGGCACCACAGAGTCCGCCCAGGAAATGGTGCGTGTCTATACCGGACACATAGGCAAAGCGCCTGAATATGCCCAGACTTTCCTAACCAAGCTATTTGCAGACACCCCTGCTGGTCAGGTAATGCGGCAAAAGCTGATAGACCTTAATAAAACCTGGAATAATGATGACATTGCCGATTTGAACGATTACGGAAGAAAAAAGGAGTGGCTTGTCAAAAAAGGACAAGAATCACCATTGTTACCAGGCTTTGCTGACGGCGCTGTGGTGCAAACCGATCCGGTGCAGCTGATCATAAATGGCATGGTCTTTCCCGTTCCCAGTGATGTATATGACCTGATACCGGCAGATTTCCAGGAATGGTTTGACAAATTACCTCATGACCTCAACTGGTACCGCAAAGTGAAATCTCAAATGGAATACAAGTTTAACAAGCCACCTGAAACAGAAGAAGATAAAGATCCTACTTTCAAGATACCTGATTAATAGCCATTGTCTATCGATAAAAAAGCCCTCAGAGGGAAAAAAGACGTCTAAGCGATAACGTGACCCGCATAGGCAGTACCTCCATCAGAAAAGCGGAGCATTTAAACACCACAGGGACCGCATAAGTAGCACCGGCTCCAGAAAAGCGGGCGTTTATACACTAATAGGGACCGCATAAGTCGCACCGGCTCCTGAAAAGCGGGCGTTTATACACTAATAGGGACAGCGTAAGTAGCACCGGTTTCAGATGGGAATGGCGGGCCTTCGGCTCTCCGGCCACACGACCGATGCTGTTCAATAGATATTCAACATCCTATTCGCTTGACAGCGCTCAATAGTCTTCCAGAGAGGCGCCGACCGCCATCCCATACTGAAACCGAAGCTACTTAGCGATAAAAAACCGAAGCTACTTGGCGACAAAAAACCGAAGCTACTTAGCGATAAAAACCAAAGCTACTTAGCGATAAAAAAAAGAAGTGCCCCCAAAAAGTGAGACACTCTTTGGGGGCACTTCTTTTTATATCTAATTCTATTACTTACTCATCAACTGGAACGACGATATCCCGAGACCAGTTTTCTCCGCCGGATCAGCAGCCTTAATCACCACATGCAGCGTATGATCCTTCCCGTCAGCCACAGGTGCAAAAGACACCAATGCAGCATTAGGCGCCATACCTTTAGCTCCCACACCAATGATCGCTTCTCCCAGTTTCAACCCATCTGCCTTATCCAGGAATATCTCCACAACATAACCATGCTGTAATGGCTCCTGTGTGAAATAGTTAATGCTGATACCACTCACCGCTGTCAGGTCAAGATTCCTGTAATCCGCCCATCCATTACCAGTAGGTATCAACAGTTTCTTACCATTAAATTCAAAGGTAGAAACACCATCTGATTTATCGAATGCCGCCGCAGGTATCTTCGGACTCCTCAGCGTGATCGCATCTGTACCAGTAATAGGTTTGATACCAGGACCACCTTTATCCGTATAGCTGGCCATCAGGTACAACACACCATTGTCTTTTTCCGGTTTACCTGCAGTAGCATCTACCGTACCGCTTACCGGCAATGATGGCGCAACCTTGCTGCTACCACCTACTGACATGATATATTCCACCAGCTGATGCGCTTCTGACTGTGTGATGGTCGGGTGTGCAGACATCGCTGTTTCGCCCCATACACCACCACCACCTTTGATGATCTTGTCTGCCAGGTAATCAGGCGCTTTCGGATCATCTTTATATTTCTCAGCTACCTGTTTGAAGCTTGGCCCGATAGATTTTTCATCTACTTTATGACAGGTCTTACAATCGCTGGACTCCACCATGTTCTTACCAGCAATAGCACCAGTAATGATCTGGTGGCCCTGCTGAGGAATACCCGCTTTGTCATTACCTTCCATATAGTCGGCCCTGATGTACAGGTTAGCATTATCGATCTTACCATCTTCGGTAGACCCATCTTCTTTATCCTTCACATTAACGCTGTAAGCAACAGGTTTGCCGAGGAAATAGAACATCTTGTTGCCAGTCACACTCACTTTCACTTGTGGTGTTTCATTACCAGCATACAGCTCTATACCACTACTGCGGGTGCTTGCGCCATTGGCATCCAGCACTTCTACAGATACTGCATATTCGCCAGCCGTAGTATAGGTTACCTCTGTTTCCGGTTCTTTGGTTTCTTTCTTGTTACCGTTACCCAGGTACCACACATATGTCAGCTGATCACCGTCAGGATCTGAAGACCCTTTCGCACTCAGTTTAGCCGTAAACGGAAGGCCGCCGGACAGTTTGTCTACATGGATCTGTGCCAGAGGCGCACGGTTACCACCGTTATAATCGATACGTGACAGACCAGCGTCTTTATTCTTACTAAACCATCCATTACCATATTCCAGTAAATAAAGGCGACCATCAGGTCCCATTTCCATATCTATGATCGCATTGAATTTTGTATGTGGTACGAAGTCTTCTGTCTTGGACAGGTTGAAGTCCTTGTCAAAAGTCACCGCTTTAATCCAGCCACGTACCCAGTCGTAGATGAAGAACTTGTTGTTATAGTAATCCGGGAAACGGGTTTCCTTCGGATAGAATTCGTTGTAGTACACAGGTCCCGCCATTGCATTACGGCCGCCGCTACCCATTGACGGGAAGTCGGGCGATTTCGCATACGGATACCAGATGAAGGCCGGCTGTGCCGGTGGCAGGTTCTTGATACCTGTATTGTTGCGGGAATTGTTCACAGGCTTCGCAGGATCAAAAGCAGCGCCGCTCTTACCTGTTTCATAGTCATACAGATGATAGGCATAGTTGTTACCTACGAACATCGGATAACCAAAGTTACCGGGCTTCTTCGCCTGGTTGATCTCATCATAACCACGCGGACCACGGTTAGGATCGTCATTGTTAGCGTCCGGTCCTACTTCACCCCAATAGAGGTATCCGTTTTTACGGTCTACAGAAATACGGTATGGGTTACGTGTACCCATTGCATAGATCTCAGGACGTGTATTCGGCGTACCTGGTTTGAACAGGTTGCCGTCCGGAATGCTGTAAGTACCATCTTCATTGATCTTTAAACGCAGGATCTTTCCACGCAGGTCGTTGGTGTTGGCAGATGTACGGCGACCGTCATACTGCAGATGTCCGGGACGATCATCCAGTGGTGCATAACCATTGCTGACATATTTCTGTCCTGGCTCGTCAAACGGAGTGCTGTTATCGCCGGTAGACAGGTATAACAGTCCTCCGGGACCAAAGGTGATAGAACCACCTGTATGGCAGCAGATGTTACGCTGAGAATACAACTGCAGGATGATCTTTTCAGATGAGGAATCCAGCACGTTATTCTCAAACTTGAAACGCGATAAGCGGTTCACGGAAGTATCTGCCGGAGAATAATAGATATAAACATAATGGTTCTTAGCAAAATCAGGGTCAGCGCTCATACCCAGCACGCCTTCTTCTGCATTTACATGAGGCGTTTCAGTTTTATAATACACCCGCAGGAAACCAGCCTGTGTCAGCTTGCGGCTGGCCTGGTTAAAATACATGATCTCACCCCTGCGTTGTGCCACGAGGATGCTGAGATCGGGCAGGATAGTCATTTCAGTTGGTTCGAAGAACTCGCCTGAAATGAGTGAATTCTTGGTGAACCTGTTCTCTTCCGGCACACGGAGGGTGGTAGCCTGCGCGTAATCCAGCATGGTATTTTTACCGATGGCATATTTGATGCCACCCAGGATGTGTGCGAGATACTGCGGCTCTGTATATGATTCGTCGGTATGACCTAACTCTGTATAAAAAGCACGGCCGCCGTCGAAGTCGTGGTACCAGCTGATAGGATGATCAGGTCCGTTAGTACCACCTTCGTAAGTCTTTTCATCTACGGTGATCAGCACCTTTGTATTCTTGCTGATCTTTTTAAAATTGTACCACTCGTCGGTATGTTCCCATGTATCAGGCAGCGTAGCTGTGGCCTGGAATGTTTTGTCCTTTACCGTCAGTTTAGCCTTGTGTGTACCGGCAGGGTGATTATCGAAATAAGCACCTACCAGCTCACCGTACCAGCCCCACTCATATTCAGTATCGGTTGCAGCGTGGATACCCACGAAGCCTCCGCCTGACTGAATATATCTTTCGAAATCTGCTTCCTGGTAATTGTTCAGTACATCACCAGTGGTATTCAGGAATATCACCGCTGCATATTTCTGCAGGGAATCTTCGGTAAAGTTGGCGGCATTCTCTGTAGTATCTACTTCAAAGCCATTTTCTTTTCCCAATTTCTGAATAGCCTGGATCCCTGCGGGGATAGAAGCATGCCGGAAACCGGCTGTTTTCGTGAACACCAGTACTCTTGGATTACCTGGCCGGGTTTTCTTCTGGCAACCGGACATTACTGTTCCCAGTAATACCAGCAGCATCATTACATACCTGATTTGCATGATATTTTTAATGTTAATTGATAATACGGGATACGGCGCTTTTTACAGACCGCATCCTGCCATAGGGACTAATCCTCTTATTTCTTAGCTTTTAAATTCATCGCGTAACGAAGGCCTCCCAATACATGCTGCAGGTATACCGGGTCGGCATAGGACTCCTTAGTATGGCCTAGTTCCGTGTAAAAAGCACGGCCTCCTTCAAAATCGTGGTACCAGCACATCGGGTGATTATCACCGTTCTTACCACCCTCATAAGAGCTTTCATCGATCTTGATCAACACATGTACATCCGGGTTGAGGTCTTTAAAGTTATACCACTCATCCCAGCGTGACCATTTCTCCTGGAGGTGACGGGTTGCATCGTTGTTACGATCCACCACCAGCAAAGTAGCCTGCTGTTGTTTAGGATGGCTGGTGAACCATGCACCTGCCAGCTTATTGTACCAGGCCCACTCATATTCAGTATCGGTGGCTGCATGGATACCCATATAACCGCCGCCGTTATGAATGTATTTCTCCATTGCTGCCTGCTGTTCGTCGTTCAGCACATTGCCGGTTGTATTAAGGAACAATACGGCGGCATAGCGCTTCAGATCTTTATCATTAAACACGCTGGCATCTTCTGTCGTATCTACCGCGAATCCGTTCTCCTGTCCCAGTTTGATCATTGCCAGTTTGGCAACCGGGATACAGTCATGACGGAAACCTGCGGTCTTGGAAAATACCAGTAAACGGGGAGTTTTTTTGAAGGATGCTGCATAACTATCTACAGTGATAGCCAATGTCAGCAGGAGGGCAACAATAAAGCATGGCCCCGTTCTGAAAGGGACCATGCTTATTTTACCTGCTTTGTTGCAAGCGAGGTTATGATGTGTTTCTGTACGGGACAGAAGGGTTGTTTCTCTTACGTGGGTCTTGCTCATGTGTATGTGGTATTACAGTACGTGAATCTTGATATTGCGGTACCACACCTCATCACCATGATCCTGGAGCGCGATATGACCTTTTGCATATTCGCCGAAGCCTTTCCAGTTCTTGAATTTACTGTTGGCCAGGAGTGTTTTCCACTCTTCGCTGCCCATGGTGGTTTCTACGGTTTTAACACCATTCAGCCAGAAGGTCAGCTTACCATCTTTCTTCAGGATCTTCACCTTGTTCCACTCACCCGTTGGTTTTACGGCGTTCTTTTCAGATTTCTTCAGATCGTACAGATCGCCGGAATTATGTTTAGGATATTTGCCATCAGGGTGTTTAGCATCGTCCAGTACCTGCATTTCAGGACCAGTGAGGTAAGTAGCTTTGAACTGCGGATCTTCGTGAACACCGAAAATGATACCGCTGTTGCCACCTTCGGAGATCTTCCACTCCAGTGTTAACTCATAATTTTCGTACTCGTCGTTGGTTACCAGGTCACCACCGGGAGCGCCGTTCTTTTTGGCTTCCTGGTCCAGTGCCAGTGCACCGTCCTGCACTTTCCAGGCAGCACTTGCATTTTTCTGCAGATAAGTGTGCCAGCCTTCGGTGTTGGAACCGTTGAACAATAATTTCCAGCCCGCTTTCTTTTCTTTAGCGGTGAGGGTATTCAATTCCTGTGCAGATGTGGATAAAGAGATCAGACTGAGTGCCAGAACGGGAATAATGTGCTTCATTGCAAATTGAGTTTTTTTATAGCCGATAGTTGCATTGCTGGTCCACAGTTGGTGGAACAGGCAACTACCGGCTATATATGATAGTTAATTTAGAAAGCTGAGAGACCAATATAAATGTTGTCTGTCTGCTATTTCAGCGACAGGATATATTTCACCATTTCCTTGGCATCATCTTTAGACAGGTCAGCATGAGGCGTCATAGCAACTTCACCCCAATGACCGCTACCACCGCTGATCACTTTGTCGGCCAGCATTTCGATGTTTGCCTCTGTAGCCTCATATTTCTGCGCTACTTCCTTGTAACCAGGACCTACCAGTTTAGTATCTACTTTATGGCAGGTTTTACAATCTTTCTGCTCTATCAGGGCAGCTCCTTTGGAGGCTGCAGCTTCAGCAGCACCTGGAGATACCATTGAATTGTCTACCGGTGTTTCACTGGCAGCTTCTTCTTTCTTTTCAGTTTGTTTCTCGCTGCTGCCGCCACCGCAGGAGGCCAGCACTACAGCACATAATACAACCGGCGCCAAAAAACGCATTCTCATTTTACAATCGTTTATAAGTTCCTAAATACAAATTGACTTCTATAAAAAAGCATACACTACTTCCATAAGTACGCTCAGTTACCTGTGATGTTATTCCAGCTAAAGCAGCATAGCATCTTTTTTACGAACGACCGGAAGGTAATATACTCATCATTGTACAACGGTGTATACATTATATGATGAGCTGTCCCATTATTCCCCATTCATGATTGGTTATCTGCAGCTGACCGTTCTGCCTTACAGCCCGAGAACTTTTCTGTTCAGGGCTTCATCAGCTCCTCCACCGGCAAAGTCGTCAAAGGCTTTTTCGGTGACACGGATAATGTGGTTCTGGATGAACGGCGCACCTTCTTTTGCTCCATCTTCCGGATGTTTGATACAGCACTCCCACTCCATCACTGCCCAGCCGCTGTAATCGTATTGGGTCAGCTTACTGAAGACGCTTTTAAAGTCTACCTGACCATCTCCGAGTGAACGGAAACGTCCCGGACGGTCAATCCATCCCTGGTAGCCGCCATATACGCCTGAACGGCCGGTAGGATTGAATTCTGCATCCTTTACGTGGAACATTTTTATCTTCTCGTGATAGATATCAATGTACTCCAGGTAATCCAGGCATTGCAGCACGAAATGGCTCGGATCGTACAGCAGGCAGGCGCGGTTGTGATTGCCGGTAGCCTCCAGGAAACGCTCGTAAGAAATGCCGTCATGCAGGTCTTCGCCCGGATGGATCTCGTAACAGAGGTCTACACCGTTGGCGTCAAACTCATTCAGGATCGGCAGCCAGCGGTTGGCCAGCTCCTTAAAGCCTGTTTCTACCAGTCCTGCCGGACGCTGTGGCCAGGGGTATACCGTATGCCAGAGTAACGCACCGCTGAAAGTAGCATGTGCATTCAGCCCCAGGTTACGGCTTGCCCTGGCGGCATATTTCAGCTGATTTACCGCCCATTCGGTACGGGCAGCAGCATTCCCCCTTTTATCGGCAGGAGCAAAACCATCAAACAGTTCATTGTATGCAGGATGTACTGCCACCAGCTGTCCCTGCAGGTGCGTGGACAACTCGGTGATCTCCAGTCCTGCAGCATTTACGATACCTTTGATCTCGTCTGCATAGGTCTTGCTCTCGGCAGCCTTCTGCAGGTCTATCATACGGGAGTCCCAGGTCGGGATCTGTACGCCTTTAAATCCTAATCCAGCCGCCCATTTACAGATGCTCTCCAGGCTATTGAAAGGCGCAGCGTCTCCGAGAAACTGCGCCAGGAAAATTCCAGGTCCTTTAATTGTTTTCATACGTGCCTTTATTGGTTTAGATTTCAAACGTTGTCCATTTCTCAGTGCTCTGGCTGGAACGAACCACGTTGTCGATGAATGCCATACCACGGATACCCTCGTCTACGCCTGGGAAATCGAGTGATTCCGGAGCCGGGGTGTTTCCATCCAGTTTAGCCTGTAGTGTCTGCGCGAAGTTGCGGTACAGGTTACCGAATGCTTCCAGGTATCCTTCAGGATGTCCACCCGGAGTACGGGTATTATGAATCGCATAGCTGCTCTGGTAGCCGCCGTAGTTGCCACCAGCGCGATATATTTCAGCAGGTTTGTCCAGCCATTTTACCAGCAGGGTATTAGGCTCCTGCTGTGCCCATTCCAGTCCGCCTTTCTCACCATATACCCTGATTTTCAGCGCATTCTCTTCACCAGCAGCTACCTGAGATGCCATCAGCACACCTGCAGCGCCATTGTCAAAACGGAGCAGTACTGCGCCGTCATCATCCAGGCCACGGCCTTCTACCATAATATGGAGGTCAGCGCAAAGTTTTTCGATCTTCAGTCCGCTGATATATTCCGCCAGGTTAGCAGCATGGGTACCGATATCACCGAAACATCCGCTTTTACCGGAACGTTTAGGGTCAGTTCTCCAGGCAGCGCCGGCACTGTCTTTTTCTGTAGGTCTGCTCAGCCATCCCTGCGGATATTCCACCCATACCTTACGGATCTTGCCCAGGGCGCCTTCAGCCACCATACGGCGGGCCTGTTTCACCAGGGGATAACCGGTGTAAGTATGTGTGAGCAGCAGGGTGAGACCGGTCTGTTCTACCTTTGCTTTTAATTGTTTGGCTTCATCGAGATTAAAGGTGATCGGTTTTTCGATCACTACGTTAAAGCCTTTGTCCAGCGCCATCATCGCAGGCTCAAAGTGTGCGAAGTTGGGTGTTACGATGGTGATAAAGTCCAGCTTTTCATCCGCAGGTAATGCAGCCTCTTTTTCCAGCATGGTCTTAAAGTCAGTGTACGTGCGGGCAGGGTCCAGGAATAACATCTTTCCAGACTCCAGGGCCGTTTCAGGATTTACACTCAGGGCACCAGCTTTCAATTCGATCAGTCCATCCATATTGGCAGCAATACGGTGAATTGCTCCGATGAAGGCATCCTTACCGCCTCCGATCATTCCCATTCTTAACTTACGGTTCATTGGCAAAACGTTTTATTCTTTATAGGTTTTGAGTTGTCTTTAAGACATTTAACGTGGAAGAAGCAGGAAAGGAGCTTTTCCGCCGTCTAATATATAAAAAAGTACAGGCAACAATCAATATAATACGCAAAAATGCAATCAGCATGAGGGTTTTTCACCATCTCCAGCATGAAAAGTCTGACCTGTACATTTTTTAAATACGAAAGCTGCCGGCATCATCCCGCTGCCTCTATCGCTGGCTGTCGCTTCTGTCCGCCGGTAATACCGCCCCGTCGCATTGTAATGGACAACGGGCTTCAGGTATTTACCGCTACAATCGCTGGAAGTATCCATGAGCACGATAATACACCCTTTCGGGCATCTGTTCATAACGTACATACCGTCCTACCTGCCGGCAAAAACCTTAAATGTAGAAAACTCCCGCCACATTTTCGTGTGATATTTTCGTGAAGGTATTAGGTAGAACTACCTACAAAATTGGCTACTTTTGTCCTACGAAAGTGTTACAATTGACACCATTTAGTATACAGGGAAGCGTTATTTGGGTGATGAATAACAAATAAGAGAAAGATAAACAATAGACTAAGAAACAACTATTTATAAAAAAATAAAGAGCCAAATAAGACTATCCGGCTCTTGTTTTACTATCCTATGAAAACCCTAATAATGTAAAGGTAAAGTGTTGTAACAAATGATAGTGTTAAATGGTCGTTAATAAATAATTTTTTTTTCCAAACGAGCTGACCTATTAATATTTTTTTTCTACATACTTTTTTCGCTTCTTTGCACACGTTTACGGCTAAATGGCCGCAGCTATTAAGAAAATTGTCATTATGTCACAACTGCTTTCCGTGATCATCCCGGCTTACAATGAAGAAAGATATATATACGATATCCTTGAAAGGGTGCAGGCTGTAACGCTGAACGGTGACGTGCAGAAAGAGCTGGTGGTGGTAGATGATCATTCAAAAGACAACACGGGTGGCGAAGTAGAACGTTTCCGCGCGGCCTATCCGCACGTGAAGCTGCAATACGTACGTCACGAAGTAAATAAAGGCAAAGGTGCTGCCCTGCGTACCGGTATCCAGCAGGCCAGCGGCGACTTCACCATTATACAGGACGCTGACCTTGAATATAACCCGGAAGAATATAACCGCTTGCTGAAACCCATGTTACAAGGTGTGGCAGATGTTGTATATGGCTCACGTTTCATGGGAGACGGTCCTCACCGTATCCTCTTCTTCTGGCATACCATCGGAAACAAGGTCCTCACCTTCCTTTCCAATGCGCTCACCAATCTGAACCTGACAGATATGGAGACCTGTTATAAACTGTTCCGCAGCTCCGTTATCAAACAGATCGAACTGAAGGAAAACCGTTTCGGATTTGAGCCGGAGGTAACCGCGAAGATCAGCCGTGTACCAGGCATTCGTATATACGAAGTAGGTATTGCTTATTACGGCCGTACTTATGCGGAAGGAAAAAAGATCAACTATAAAGACGGTTTCCGTGCCATTTACTGCATTCTGAAGTACAATATCTTCTCCAGGCAGAAGAAAGTTGTACAGATCAACAAGTAATCCAATACATCATCTTATCATTCCATTATTATGTTATTCCTGTTAATAAAATTCCTGTATATCGTTATACTGTCATTCCTCTATGGATATACGCTGCAGCAATTTATACATAACAGGATACTGAAAAACATACCCGCACAACCTCATTTCGCCCTCATCACACTCAATGGCTTTTTTGCCATTACTGTCATCGCTTCCTGCCTGTCTGTCTTTATGCCACTGGCCGGTCTGGCACATGGTATACTACTCATTATCGGACTGTTTTGCTATATGTTCCAGCGTACTGCCTTACACAGGCTGGTGTCGGATTATGCAGAACAGGCACGCAGTGCCGGCAAAACCAGGCAGCTGCTCGTCTTCGCCGCCATCATATATGTACTGTACCTGTCGGCACAGCAGCCTTTTACCTACGACGAAGGGCTGTATTATGCACAGTTCATCAAATGGATGCAGCGTTATAAAACAGTACCCGGACTGGCCAACCTGCATGAACGCTTTGGTTATAATTCACACTGGCACGTGCTTTCAGCTGTGTTCAACTTTTCCTGGCTGAATGGTATTGCTGATAACCGCCTGAATGGTGTGTTGTACCTGCTGACCGTCTTATACCTGCTGCCCCGTAAGCAGGATGCCAACTTCATTGCCTTGCTGAAAGCTGGCCTGCTGGTGATGGTCAATATGCCGCAGTTTGGCGCTTACTATATTATTGCTCCCGCTGCAGATACAGCGACATATTATATCAGCTGCCTTGTCATTGTGAGCTGGCTGGAAAAAAGCGCAACAGGAACATCTCCGCTTCAAAGCAACAATGGTGTGTTCATGCTGCTGGCGCCTATTTTCCTGCTGACGGTCAAAGTTTCTTCCATTCCCATACTCGTACTTACAGTGCTGATGTACTGGCAGGTATTACGTCAGAAAAATTATGCGCAGTTACTGGCCCTTTGTGGCATCGGCATCGTGGCAGTGGCGCCCTGGTTAATCAGGAATGTCATTCTTTCCGGTTACCTGCTTTTTCCCATGGAAATGCCGGACTTCTTTCATACCGGATGGGCAGTACCAACAAAAGTGATACGTTCTACCCGGCTGGATATTACGGTCTTTGCCTTTTACCGTATATCAGATATCCCCCGCTATCTTTCCGAGAGTGTTTTACAGCGATTCAGCACCTGGTTCCTGCATAGCCTGCGTATTTATGACAAACTGCTGGTATTGACTATGCTCGCATCGCCGGTACTGGTATTTATCCGTCGTAAGCAATTGCCTGCAGGTTTTGTTCCCCTTTACGTCTTTTTAATACTCGGCTGCTGCTTCTGGCTGAAACAGGCTCCGGATCCCCGCTTCGGCTACAGCTACCTCGCTCCCCTGGCAATACTGACGGCTATACTCTGCTTTCCGAAACTGCAATTACGGCAGGTTCGTATCCCTGTTTTTTGTGTTACATTACTGTTCCTGGCCGGCACACTGGTATTGCGCCATCATCTGCATCAAGTGTTTGTCAGGGAGAAGATGATCTCTGTAACGCCGTCCAATGGCATCCTGTTAATGCCCGTGCCTTATGCACCCATGGAAATCATTCAGCACAATGCGCCTTTTCCGGTGAATACAACGCCTAACGGACTTTGCTGGACTGCTCCCCTCCCCTGCGCGGATCATCTGCCTGAGGGGGTGAAAAGGCGGGGCAATTCTCTGGGTGATGGGTTCGCTCCTGAGTAATGTTTGATCCTTGCTTCGCCGTCGCTTGTTCGTTGCTAGTTCGTTGCTAGTTCGTTGCTTGTTCGTTGCTTGTTCGTCCAGGGTTGTTTTGTTTCCCGGTGTGTTGTCATTCGGGGTTAAAACCGGTTACAAACGCACCGGGGGGTGAAACCGTACGAGCCCGGGGTTACCCCCCGCTACACACGGCACTTAGCGGAGCCGATCGGCGTTCTGTTCCCCGGTTTATTGCGGAGATCTCATCTCTGCCCGCGCTGTGTCGTCTCTGCTTGTTCTCTCCGTCTTCTCTGCCTGGTCTCTGCTTGTTCTCTCAGCTCATATACCAGGCTGTTCTTTTGCCCAAAATACGCTTTAAACATGCCGTATACATGTCGCATCCCCGACGCATCTATGCCTTTAGGTTGGACATGGAAACACGTTCGGTTGTTATTGCGGCACTATAGGTGCAGAATTTTCCATAGGAGGCGCCTTCTCCTGGTCCGGCTGTAAACCGGTTGATCGCGATTGCTGATGCAATGTTAGCCCAATTATTGCCGACACTTTGAACCAGGTCCGTAGGACCCTAAACCATGTCCATAAGACGCCAAAATAAGGGTGCACCATTCAGAAATCCGGTCAACAAAAAATGTTCTTTTACTTCAGAAACCCTTGCATGTTTCCTGCATATGATCTGCATGTGACTAGCATATGACTAGCATATACTTCCGATAATCCTCCGATTCGATCGGAAGATTATCGGAGGTATATGCTAGTCATATGCTAGTTATATGCAACTCAAGTGCCCCCTCTCTTAGTCCTGAAAGTTTACTTTTTCCCGGTTTTGGCTCGCTTTGATACCGCTTTGATACCGCTAATCCTACGTTGATCCTACGTTCATGAACGTAAGATTAACGTAGGATTAGCGGTATCAAAGCGGAACCTTAACGGCAATTGTCTTAGTCAGTCTTAGTACAGGGGAACTTTACAGTTTTTAAGGTGAGGATCAGGATTGGCTTTACAGGTGATTGTAAATTCAGTATGGACTTTACAGCTGTGCAAATTACGCTTTACACAGCTATTTCTTCCACTTTTACCTTGTTTCCAGCCTTCCATTTTCGCTTTAATACACTGTGCTGGTACGGAAGAATTTTTATTGTGAAGGTGTAGGATTGACTTTACTGATACCCGACCGCCGTTCTGTCTGAAAATACGAAAGCGACACAATGCGTAGTGACAATTCTTCATCAGTCCGCTATGTAAACATTTTGTACTTTTATTTAATATTTCAGTAATATCCTATGAGTAGAATCCTATTATCCTTATCGCTGGCAACAGTGTTGTGTGGTTGTGGCGTATCCGGAAAACAGAAATTTCCTTCATCGACAAAAGACTACGCACTGGCAGATGCAATGCATTACGACCATGCAATTATTGACGCACTAAGAGAAACAGTATCAGGCAGCATTAACAGATTAAAACCTACTACAGACGAGGCGATCGACAACACAAAACTGGGAGAGGCGCTGCAATTCGAGTATGAAGTGAATGCAGATAATGCGGAACATTATGAGCAGCTCAGAACATCATTAAAAAAGCAGGGATATCTGCTGTTTAAATCGGAAGAAAATTTTGGTACTACTCCCGATAAATTTGCAGTCCTGAAAAGCAAGGATCAATTCGATATCGTAAAATTCCGGGCTACTACGGGAGCGAATTACAACATCAGCAATGACAGCATCATGTTGAAACTGCATGAATGGTACGAACAACAACCTTTTGAGATCACGGGAGCAGACGCCGACTGGGTGGAGGTACATTTGCTCAGACTTACAGCCCCTGCCTCGCTCTCATTTGCGAACGAAGTAGCTGCATTCTGCCCTGACCTGACCGAACAGGGCACTGAAACGGTAGAAAACCTGGCCGCTGAAATGCTGCAAACCAGGCGTTTATTTCTCTGGTGGGATTAAATAACAGTATTTTAACATTCGAAGCCGTCCTGTTCAGTCAGGGCGGCTTTTTTGCAGCCTATACCTGCGTTAGAGCCTTTGAAACGGCCCAGCCCTGCTGCTTTCCCCTTAAAATTGCCTTCCTGCTGCCATAATACGGCATTTAGCCTTCACTATGTGCAAATAATTCATAATTTTACAGGCCTTGCCAAAACCGGGTTTCAGTCTGACAGCTTGTCATCCGATGTTGCATAAGCACAATATTTGGGTAAGGTAGTCAAGCAGGATGGGGCTATTTCGTCCGTTGACTGTACAACTGTTTTAACAATCATTCGTAATAAACACAACATGTTAGGTTTTTTAACTAAACTTTTTGGCGGGCACAAGTCGGAGAGAGATATCAAAGCCATCGAGCCTTTGGTGAGGCAGATCAATGAAGCGTTTGAAAAACTGCAATCCCTTCCTGTAGACCAGCTGCGCAACAAAACGCAGGAGTTCCGCCTGCGTATCAGTACGCATCTGTCAAAAATCGACGGTACCATTGCCGAAAAGAAAGCTGCGGCTGAAAATGTACATGACGTAGCAGAGAAAGACACTATCTATCAGGAGATTGATAAACTAAAGAAAGATCGTGATACGCAACTGGAAGAAGTACTGAAGGAGATCATGCCTGAAGCCTTCGCCGTTGTAAAAGAAACTGCACGCCGCTTTTCACAGAATGCCACCATCACGGCTACGGCTACCCCGTTGGACCGGCAGCTGGCAGTGAAAAAGGATTATGTCACTATAGAAGGTGACAATGTGACGTGGAAGAACAGCTGGAGTGCAGCCGGTAATATTGTTACCTGGAACATGATCCACTATGATGTACAGCTCATAGGTGGTATCGTGCTCCATCAGGGTAAAATCTCTGAAATGGCTACGGGTGAAGGTAAAACCCTCGTATCTACCCTCCCTGCTTACCTGAACGCCCTGGGCGGTGAAGGTGTGCATGTGGTAACTGTGAACGACTACCTGGCCCGTCGTGACTCCGAATGGAACGGCCCTATCTTCGAATTCCTCGGCATTACAGTAGATTGTATCGATAAACACCAGCCTAATACCCCTGAACGCCGTAATGCGTATCTGGCGGATATTACCTATGGTACAAATAACGAGTTCGGCTTTGACTACCTGCGTGATAATATGGTGCATAGCCCTGACGAAATGGTACAGCGTAAACACCACTTCGCTATGGTCGATGAGGTGGATAGCGTACTGATCGACGATGCGCGTACCCCGCTCATCATCTCCGGTCCTATCCCGCGTGGGGAAGAACAGGAGTTCTACGCACTGAAGCCACGTATCCAGCAGCTGGTGGAAGCACAGCGCAGAGCAACCAACCAGTTCCTGATCGAAGCTAAAAAACTGATCGCTGAAGGCAAAGACGATCCGAAAACCGGCGGTCTGGCCCTGATGCGTGCATGGCGTGGTTTACCAAAGAACAGCGCCCTGATCAAATACCTCAGCGAACCTGGCATAAAAGTGCTGTTGCAGAAAGCTGAAAACTACTACCTGGCAGATCAGCAACGTGAAATGCCAAAAGTAGATGAAGAACTGTACTTCACTATCGACGAAAAGAATAACAGCGTTGACCTGACTGAAAAAGGTATCGGTCTGATCACCAAAGCCGGTGAAGACCCTCACTTCTTCATCATGCCTGACGTTGGTTCCGAGATAGCAGAGATAGAAAAGAGCAAAGAATCCGCAGATGAAAAGCTTCGCCGCAAAGAAGCGCTCCTGCAGGACTTCGCTCAGAAATCAGACCGTATCCACTCCGTTCAGCAGTTGCTGAAAGCATATACCCTCTTTGATAAAGACGTGGAATATGTAGTGATGGAAGGTAAAGTGAAAATAGTAGACGAGCAGACAGGTCGTATCCTGGATGGCCGTCGTTACTCCGATGGTCTGCACCAGGCAATCGAAGCAAAGGAAAATGTGAAAGTAGAAGCCGCCACACAGACCTTCGCTACCGTAACCCTGCAGAACTACTTCCGTATGTATCACAAACTGGCAGGTATGACCGGTACGGCTACCACAGAAGCAGGTGAGTTCTGGGAGATCTACAAGCTGGATGTGGTAACCATTCCAACCAACCTGCCGATCACCCGTAAGGATGCGGAAGACCTGGTGTACAAAACCAAACGCGATAAGTACAAAGCTGTTATAGAAGAGATCAAGGTATTGCAGACTGCTGGCCGTCCGGTACTGGTAGGTACCACCTCCGTAGAGGTATCCGAATTGCTGAGCAAGATGCTCACCTTCGAAAAGGTACCGCACAATGTATTGAACGCGAAACAGCACGCACGTGAAGCACAGATCGTAGCAGAGGCTGGTCTGGCCGGCGCTGTGACCATCGCTACCAACATGGCGGGTCGTGGTACGGATATCAAGCTCGGCGCTGGTGTGAAAGAAGCTGGTGGTCTTGCCATCATCGGTACTGAACGCCATGAAAGCCGCCGTGTAGACCGTCAGTTACGTGGTCGTGCAGGTCGTCAGGGAGATCCCGGTACTTCACAGTTCTTCGTATCTCTGGAAGATGACCTGATGCGTATGTTCGGTTCCGACCGTATTGCCGGTCTGATGGACCGTATGGGCTATAAAGAAGGAGAAGTGATCCAGCACAGCATGATCACCAAATCTATCGAAAGAGCACAGCGTAAAGTAGAAGAGAACAACTTCGGTATCCGTAAGCGTCTCCTCGAATACGATGACGTAATGAACAAACAGCGTACTGTGATCTACAACAAACGTAATCACGCCCTGTTTGGCGAACGTCTGGCTATTGACATCGACAACGCCTTCTACGATGTGGCAGAAAACCTGGTGACCACTCACAAGGATTCCGGTGATCATGAAGCCTTCAAAGTGGATGTGATCGTCAACTTTGCTATCGATACCGACATCACCCAGGAAGACCTGGCCCGTGTAGATATCAATACACTCGCTACCCGTCTCTATCAGCAGGCGAAAGAAAGCTACGAGCGTAAAACAACTGAACTTGCGGAGAACACACTGCCGGTTATTGAGCAGATCTACCGCGAACAGGGACATCATATCGAGAATATCTCTATCCCATTCACTGATGGCAAGAGAGGTATGAACGTGCTGGCTAATCTGCAGAAGGTAGTAGACACCAAAGGTTACGAAACTATCAATGCACTGGAACGCAGCATTACGCTTTCACTGATCGACGATGCGTGGAAAGAACACCTGCGTGCTATGGACGACCTGAAACAATCCGTTCAGGGAGCCGTATACGAACAGAAAGATCCATTGCTGATCTATAAATTCGAAGCATTCAACCTCTTCAAAGACCTGAATGCAGAAACCAGCCGTGAGATCGTTTCCTTCCTCTGCAGATCTGGTATTCCTGTTCAGGAAGACAATCGTCCTCCTCAGCAGCAGCAGCAACAGGTGCAGGAACGTCCTGCGCAACCACAGATCCGTGAAGGGCATGAAGAAAAGACTGATATGAGCCGTATGCGTGCTTCTCATCAGGAATTCGAAAGCAGTAACGGTCATACGATGGTAGCAGAAGAATATGCCACCAATGCTGAACCGGCAAAACAGGAACCCGTGAAAGCAGGTCCGAAAGTTGGCAGGAATGATCCTTGTCCTTGCGGAAGCGGTAAGAAGTTTAAACAATGTCACGGAAAAGATCTCTAATTCCGTAGAGATATAAAGAAAGGGCCTGTATCAATATATGATACAGGCCCTTTTTCATTTGTATACCTGAATATTTTTCCCTTTTGTTAGCGTTTTTTTGGTAGATTTGGTTACACGTCAGTCTTATTGCTTTTGGCGACAACCAGCATGGTATAAAGACACTATAAGATTCACCTCAAAGGATCATACGACCCCATTATCAACAGTTTTTATTTCTCATAATTCGTCACGCGGCGGGGCTTGCGGTTGTAGTAACTGCCCGATTTGCCAACGCCAGGATATACCACCACGCAAGGCTATTGTAATTATGCATCCATTTCACAGGTAACTAAAACCTCTTATGTATGACCACCAAAATCATCCTCAGCTTATGCTGTCTGATAGCATTCTATTCAATATCATCATGTACTAAAGATGACCTGAAACGTAAAGGAGACATCACTGGTAAAGTAGTCGTGTATGACTCACTGGGAAGGCCGCTTAGCGATTATTCCGGTGTACAGGTGATAATAGATTCCACGAACCGGTCAACGCTCACTGATGCCAGTGGCGCTTACGTTTTCCACCGTGTGCCTGCCGGCATATATAATTTTTCATTTAAGAAAGAAGGTTATGGTACTTATCGTATCATTCGCCAGCAGCATGCTGGCGGGTCACAACCCACGCGTCTGGATACTGCAGATGTAGGTAAGATCTACGATGGTCCGCCGGTAACGCTTTACACCATCATTTCACTGGGAGGGCCCAATAGCACCGAGCGATTCACATATACTGAATTTGCCGCTCCCTTTCGTATTCCTGCGCCCACCGTATTGTATATCAGTAATCAGCCGGAAATTTCTTCAACAAACTTCGTCATCAACATCAGATATACTAATGCCTTTATTCCCGAAGGGAATATGGCCTACCAAACCGAGTCATTTCAGCCTTATGTAGCGGTCCACCCGATCCTGCACAATTCACCATATCTCAAAGCAGTCCTGGCATTTGACAACGTCAGGGACATTCATTACATAGATGAAGAGGGGCGTACAATATATCCATGCACCGGCAAAATATTTGAAGAGCCGCCGACGTCACGCACAGGTGCTAAAGTGAAAAGGTAACTACCGGGACATCTTTATTACTTACCTGTAGCCTGTCTTCGTCAACGCTTCAGATTTTTTTTCATTTCCCGACAGACGAAAGGTTTTTTTGCGTAGATTTGATTAAGCGAATTCGCTATTGCTATGTAGAACCAAAGAATGGCTCAAGAATACTCGTTAAAGATCAACCTCAAAAAATCATCAATTCAACCCCAGTAATCAGTAATTTATTTTTCTATTAACCTTATCATCATGAAGCAGCGTTTATTGCTGTTATAAGTTTCACGTTGGCCTTTTACCGCCGGAATATATGTAGGACACAATACGATTTAGTTATATGACTCAAGGATGCAATGTCATGGTAATATCTGTTTGAACACTTCGATTAACCTCTTAATGTATGACCTCCAAAATCCTCTTCAGCTTATGCTGTCTGGTAGCACTTTATTCACTGTTCTCGTGTACAAGAGAAGACCTGCAAGGACCTCCCGGGCCGCCTGGTGATACGGGAATGTACGTCCCTCTCAGCGGTGATATCAGGGGCAGCGTGATCGTGTACGATTCAACGGGAAAAGCCCTTGCCGATCATTCAGGCGTGATCGTAACAATTGATTCCACCGATCTGAAAGACACTACTGATGCCAGCGGTGACTACAACTTTAGCCAGGTGCCAGCGGGTCGGTATAACTTCTCTTACAGTAAGCCAGGTTATGGTACATACCGTATCATCCGGCAACTGCATCCGGGCGGGGCACAGGCTACGCAGGTGGCTAATGCGGATGTAGGGCAGATCTATTATGGTCCGCCGCCAAACTACGTTACGTGGATGGGCTTCGGAAGTCCTACCCGTCATGAGATCTACCCCTACGCAACGTTTCAGGCTCCCATGCAGATACCTGCGGCGCTGGTATTATATATGACTGTTCATGGGTCGCCCAAGACAGACTTTGTCACCACTCAGCGGGATTATATACCAATAGACAACTATCCCTACGAATATTTCGGCTCAGAAATTTCTCCGTATACGATATACTCAGACACCGTGTTGGCCAAGGCAAATACCATCTATTTCTCGCTGGCATTTGACAACCCCAAAGATATTAACTACATAGATGAACGGGGCAAAAGAATATACCCCTGTACAAGTCCGATACTGGGCTCCTTTGGCCTGTCGCCATGGGACTTCTCACCTCCGTTTGGGGCAAGAAGACAAAGCAATGATGGCATTTATCCATTGCTACGAAACTTCCGTTTGAAATAATGCCAGGTATACGCAACCAGGAACACCATCATTCATTATTAATTCATCCACATGAAAAATATTATATTCCTCTCGTTCTTTCTATGCCTGATCATGGCATGCGTTAAAGAGGGACCTCCCGGTCCTAAAGGACCCGATGGCCCACCATATACATGGCCACCTGGAAATATTACAGGGTATATTGAATTCCGCGATCAGTTCGGCGCGCTACTCTTCACAGTCGAAAAGGACAGTGTGCTGGTACAGACGTATAATGCTGACAGCGTTTTCAGGGCTTATACAGACAGTACCGGGTATTTCATTCTCAGTGATGTACCGCCGGGGAATTATGACATCAGCATATCAAAAGCGGGCTATGATTCCTTACATATGTATGTAAAACACGCGGGCGGGGAAATAGACAAATTCACGGGCACTACCTCTATGAGTCAGCCTATAACGACCAGATTCGTATCTATAACCGCCCAGGCCCTCATTGATATCAGTTCCAACGTTATCCGTGTGAATGCGCAGGCAGTATTTGAATGGCCAAAGCCTCCGGGTAAACTGGTATCTGGTTTCAGGTTCTTCCTTGACAGATCTGCCGTTCCGGGCGACGGTAGGTTAGCTTTTGACGTTCCGGCGCAATGGATATCGGACATTGATGGAGTTACCGGAAGAGCAATAGCGACTTTCCAACTCCCCATCACCACGGTTCCCTCAGGCACTCAACTCTACGTGACTGCAGCTGCAGCGCCACCAGCCACCGCCTACAAACCATGGCTTGACTATACAAGTGGTGCTCAGATCCCGTATCCGTATCTGGGAGATTCCATTAAAACCATCATTACTTACATTGAAGAATAGCCTTATATGAAACAGATAATATTAGTGTTGTCCTGCTGTCTTTTTATGACAGCCTGCGTAAACTGGGATATTACAGGTCCTGCGGGTCCTGAAGGACTTCCCGGACCTCCGGGGCAAAAGCCGCCCGGTGCTGACACTTCTTCTATCCTTGGAAGGGTATTTACTTTCAATCAATTTACAGTTCCAATATGGCCGGTGGATAGTGTCAAAATAACTTTACATCTGAGCGCTGATTCTACACTTGAAACAATGGCTGATACAGCCGGCTACTACCGGTTCAATGGCATCAGCACAGGCACCTATAATCTGACCTATAGCCGTAGCGGTTTTGGTGAGATGAAGGTATTTGGTCAGACACATATTTCCGGTGGTACATTGAATACCACCGTACAGGAAGTGTCGATCGTACAGATCGCCACACAGAACCTTCCTGATTCGGCCTGGTTTGGCCAGCCTATATCACCTGACTACATTAGCTTCAGATTCACAACAACGCCTTCAAACTTCTCGATGGCCAACCAGAATTATCTGGTCTTTTTTTCCAAACATGCAAATGTCAGTGACAGAGACTACCTGTTCAAGATGGAGTACCAGTCAATCTATACTCAGAAGTCATTACTGGCGCCTTACTTCTCTCCTGGTGATTCTATGTATGCACGGGTATATCTGTTCCCGAGATATTTCTATACACCAGTATCATCAGTGACTATGATCAGACCGGGCACTTCTTACATCGACCCCTCCACCGGAGAATTGGTATATCCATTCAGAAACAGCCAGTCGGCATTGGCGGCGGGAGTCTTTTAACACTTCAATAAACAGTAAAACATGACCCAAAAAATCTTACACAGCTTATGCTGTTTCGCAGTCTTTGGCAGGCCGTACCATCCACCCCTGTACGGGTAGAATGCTGGGATCATTGGTATTGTATGGAGCATTATTTGAGGAGAACCCTTACAGCAGCAGGCAAGCCGGCGAGGGTGTACAACTGCGGTTCCGGCATCGATAACGCATCGCATTTTTTATACGGTATACATGATGTTTCAGGCAGCGCTGTCCAGTGCTGCCTGATCTGTTAATATTGTACCCCTCCCGTTACCCGATTTCCGGATTTCCCTTACTTTCGTGGCCGAAACCTGTCACAATGAAACTCAACAGATACATAGACCATACCGTTCTCAAGCCAACGACGACACTGGAAGACATTAAGAAGCTCTGTATGGAAGCGGTGGAATATGACTTTGCCGCAGTATGCATTCCTCCACCTTTTGTAAAACTGGCGAAGACCTTTGTAGGTAGTACAACGACAAAGGTGGCTACCGTTACGGGGTTCCCTTTCGGTTATTCTGCTATCGAAGCGAAGGTAGCAGAAACAGTGCTGGCCATTGTAGATGGAGCAGACGAGATTGATATGGTAGCCAATATACTGGCCATCCGGAATAAGGACTGGGAATATGTGGAGAAAGAGATCGCGACCATTATGCCGATCGTCCGCAACCATAAGAAGGTGATCAAGGTGATCATTGAAAGTGGCATATTATTGGAAGAAGAGATCGTACAGTGCTGCCAGCTGTATGCTAAATACCAGGTAGATTTTGTAAAGACCTCTACCGGGTATGCGGAAAAGGGAGCGACCGTTGCTGCCGTACACCTGATGAGGGCCAACTTGCCGGCAAATATTCAGATAAAAGCTTCCGGCGGTATTCGTACCTTTGCCTTTGCTAAGGAACTGATTGACGCTGGCGCCACGAGGATAGGGACTAGCAATGGAGTGGCACTCATGAAAGAATAGTTACGATAATGGCAGGGTACTGCCCCTCGTAATTATCCGCCTAAACAGATGAATATGAAACACTTAATATTATTATTCTCCGGATTGCTGATCGGAGGCCTGGCCATTGCCCAGGAAGCGCCAATAGCCAGCACAGGTGGTGTGAAGGTGGTAAAAGACCCTCGCCTCGACCTGCTGATCAGGAAGCAGATCTACATCAATACCCTGGCCATCCGTAATCAGCCGGGATTCAGGGTACAGGTTATCTCTACCAACAAAAGAAATGAGGCCAACGATATAAAGGCCCGTGTAATGCAATTATATCCCGATTACCGCACTTATATGGATTACCAGGCGCCTTATTTCAAGGTGCGCGTGGGTGACTTTAAAAGCAGGGAAGAGGCAGCCGAACTAAGGGAAAAACTCTCTGACAATTTCCCGGGCGGCGTATTTGTAGTACCAGCCATCATTAATGTGTCACCAGAGAAAGAAGCCGGGAATGAAGAATCGTATTAAAGAACTGGCGCAGCAGTATGCGCCGGAGTTCGTTGCTATCCGCCGTCACATCCACTCCCATCCTGAATTATCCTTCCAGGAATATGAAACATCCAAATTCCTGCAACAGAAACTGGATGAATTTGGAGTATCCTATACAGCTGGTATTGCCGGAACCGGTATTATCGCTACTATAGCTGGAAAAAATCCATCTTCCAAAACCATCGCCTTAAGGGCAGACATTGACGCACTTCCCATCACGGAAGCCAATGATGTGCCTTATAAATCGCTCAATACCGGTGTCATGCATGCCTGCGGACATGACGTGCACACTACCTGCGTGTTGGGTGCTACGCGCATTCTGCAGCAGCTGAAGGATGAATTTGAGGGAACCATCAAAGTATTGTTCCAGCCCGGTGAGGAGAAACATCCGGGAGGAGCCAGTCTGATGATACAGGAAGGCGCATTGGAAAATCCGCGCCCCGACGCTATCCTGGGCATGCACGTGCAGCCGTCTATGGAAGCCGGTAAACTGGGTTTCAGAGCAGGACAATATATGGCCAGCGCAGATGAGATCTATATAACCATCAAGGGTAAGGGCGGTCATGCGGCATTACCTCATCTTACGGTAGATACCATCCTGGTGGCATCTCACCTGGTGGTGAGCTTACAGCAGGTCATCAGCCGTAACAATAATCCCTTCTCCCCTTCTGTACTGAGTATCTGCGCTTTCAACGGCGGTTATACGACTAATGTTATTCCCAGCGAGGTAAAACTGATGGGCACCTTCCGTGCCATGGATGAAACCTGGCGCTTCAAAGCCCATGAGATCATCAAAAAACAGGCTACAGAACTGGCCCATGCCATGGGCGCCGAAATAGATATTGAGATACTGGTAGGCTACCCCTGCCTGTATAACAATGAAGCGGTGACCGGCAAAGCACGTTCCCTGGCGGAAGAGTACCTGGGATTGCCTAACGTGGAGGATACGGAGGTGCGTATGGGAGCAGAGGATTTTGCATTCTATTCCCAGATCGTACCGGCCTGCTTTTTCAGACTGGGTACAGGTAATATAGCACGTGGCATCACTTCCGGTGTACACACGCCTACCTTCGATGTGGATGAAAGCGCTATTGAAGTAGGTATAGGTACAATGGCCTATTTAGCCACTCAATTCTGATAACAACAACTATATGATATTACAAAGGCCGGGATGCATATCCTGGCCTTTTTCATTACCTAATTGTATTGTTAATATTTAAAGAAAAGAGGCCTGCTGGAAAGCGGGCCTCTATCAACATAGCCTTTTTGTCTTTCGTTATCGAAGATGTTTATTTGATCTGTTTCATGCTGGTTAAAGATTCGCCCCTCAACTCCAGTTCCCGCAGGCTGTCTACAGCCATTGATACACGGCCATAAGGCACTTCGTATGACTTTAACACGCTGGATTTCCCTAATTGCAGGTGGATGGAATCAACCAGGCTCTTATTACCCATTGCTATAAATTCATTCTCTTCCCCGCCTGTTACATCCAGTACATTCACGTTCATATCGATCAGTTCAATACGACATGATTTACCTGCCAGTATGTTCAGGGAAGGGAGTTTAAACTCCCGCACAGAGATGCCTGTTCCTTCAGATAAGATCACTGTCTGCAATGCCGGACATTGCAGCGTAAAGTGCTCGCCATCTTTCAATTTGATAAACATCGTATCATTTTGAGTGCGATAATCGAACCGCTGGTCTTTTTCACCCCAAAAAGAGATCTGATATTTTTCGTCGCTGTCTACAGTCAGACGGTCGCTCGATGTGCCCTCTATCTTCAATACTTTGAATGCGTTGACAGCAATTTTATGTTCTTTGCTGTTATTATTATCATCAGTCAGCAAACCATCTCCGCTTTTGCCTCTTTTATAATTTGCCCACATCACTGTATCGGAGAGCAGCATCAGCAACACGATCAGTCCCACGAAAGAGAGTAATAATTTATTACTGGTCTTCATAAATTTCTTTTTAATAAATTATCTGAAATGAGATTTTTTATATTTCTCGTAGTGTGTTTTTAATTCATCCAGTTCGATATCCAGCAGGTAGATATTGCGGAAGAACTGTGGCAGCTCATTGGCCAGGAAGCGTTCTTTCTTCAGTTGCTTTATTTTCTTTCCTGCGTTGGTAGCCACGAAGTAACCGATCCCTCTTTTGTTATAGATGATCTCGTACTGCTGCAGATATTCACAGGTGCGCATAACAGTATTGGGGTTCACTTCCAGCTGCACTGCCAGCTCGCGCACAGAAGGAATTCTATCTTCCGTCTTCCACTTATCCAACAATATCTGTTCACACATATGATCTGCGATCTGGAGATAAATCGCTTGTGATTCTTTGAATTCCATAAACAATTTTTTTAAACGGGCATAACCTTAATTACATCTCTTTATCTCTTAGCCGCATGTATCCCAAGGTCCAGATCATAGGCGTGAGCAGGTATTTCGCGAAGAATAACAACCCGTCTCTCATTGATGATGGCAACATCAGGAATTTGTGTGTCTGGGGCTCGTATTGTGAAGGATGTTCGCCCAACATTATGTTAATGCCGATGAATGGGAAATGAGCGTTCCAGCTAACCATGCGGTTGCCAAAGAAGGCATAAGAGAAGAGCATATTCAGGAAGTAGAGCGACAGCAGGAACACCACAAAGAGGAATACTGTTTTGATCAAACTATACTTCTGAAAATAAACAGCACCCAGCAACATGACAGCTTGTGCGAATAACCATGCGTAGTAGAAGTACACCAGATGATCATCCGCAAATGCCTGACCAAGATCATTTTTCATATGTTGGCCGGTATTCCGTGCCAGGATCGCGTCTATACCAAGATAAGCGAGATAAAAAGCGATATGATAGAGCACCAGGAAACCTATTGTCGTCACCAGTAATGTGCTCAGATATTTCTCCAGTTGTGAAGCCGGAAATAAGAGGTAATCTATTCCCTGCTGTTTATTAGACAGCTCACTGAAGGAAAGGCTTGTGAAGATGAGTCCTGTTGTGAACAATCCCATAAAATACATGGGTATTAATCTGCTGATGGCAGGTTGTACCCTGAAATTGTCGGATAAGTTGAATAGCAGTATTGTTATCAACAACACTGTCAAAACAATTACTGACATACCATAGATGCGGTAATTGTCGACCAGATGCTTTCGCATATAGAGGCCAAAACGGCCTGCACTAAAAACGTTATTTGTTTGCATAAGGAGTTACAGTGTTAGTTAAAGATTTGAGAGATGCTTTCACGTTTTTCCAGTACAGCATTGAACAGCAGTTCCATATCAATGCGACTGTGCTCTGCACCTTCATTTGGTGTGATAATGGCATGTCCGCGGATGGAGCTATCGGAGAACAGTACATTCCTGGCATCAGCCATATTCGTTACGTTCTTAAAACAGAGCCTGTCGGTAACTGCTTCTACGTTCTGGCGGAAGATGATCTTATGATCATCGATGATCACGATGCTGTCAATCAGGTTATCCAGATCGCGCACCTGGTGAGTAGATATCACGATGCATCTATCATCGCTTACGGCAGCAGCGATCACTTTACGGAACTGGCTTTTGGAGGGAATGTCCAGGCCATTGGTAGGTTCGTCCAGTATCAATGCTTTCGTATTAGTGGCCAGGGCAAAGCTGATCAGCACTTTCTTTTTTTGTCCGTAAGACATTTCGGTTAGTCGCTGGTCTACCGGAATGTGGAATTCTTCCAGGTAGTTATGAAACGCTTTGCGGTCGAAATGAGGGTAGAAAGGAGCATAGGTACTAAGATATCGTTTGATGTGTACCTGTGGCAGGTAAAATTCTTCAGGGACCATAAACAGGTTCTGCAAAAAAGCCGGTTGCCGGTAGCGGGCTTCAAAGCCCATCACATTGCAATGGCCTTGCTGTGGAAATAGTAAACCGGCCATATGCTTTAGCAGGCTGGATTTACCGGCTCCATTCTTGCCCAGTAAACCGTAGATGTGGCCAGCTTCCAGTTGCAGGTTCAGATTCTCGAAGAGGGGTTTGTTCTTGCGGTAGCTAAATGAGAGATTCTGGATGGATATCATAGCTTAGTGATTTAGTGTACTACATATCTAGTACACTGTAAATGTATGAACCTTTTTTCCATAATTCCAAAAAAAATTATGGAGGGGGCAGAAAACTACTCCCTCGGATAAGTACTTTTCAGGGTCTTAACGTTTAGTTATCAACATCTTGCTATTGTAGAAGCATTTCTATACATTAAAACTTTTTAATAGGTTATATTTGCTTGTGGTTTAAACTAAAAATAACTCCTATGAAAGGCCCTATAGCAGCCTTGCTTTGTTTAAGCCTTTTATTTTCAGCGATTACGGCATCCGCGCAGTTCGTAAAAACGAAAGACCTGGAGAAGATGAAAAAAAGGACAAGGGTCCTGGTGGTGAAAGAAAAACCTGATAAGAAGATCTTAAAGCAACTCGCCCGTAGTTCGCCTGAAATGGCAAATGCATATAAGCAGGCTATCAAACAGTTAAATCAGGACTTCCCTGAAGCAGTCAGGCAATTCTGGACAGTGAACGGCAACGCAACTATTGAAGTGCGAACAGAAAAGGAAATTGAAAGAATCCGCAAGAAGAATGACAGGAGCAGCATTGTGATGGATTGTCAGTCTTTGCATGTCAAGCCTGGCGTAAAAAGCCGCTATTCCAAATACACGCGTACCTATACCAGCGCCCTCGTATGGCAGAAGGATAGTAAAGATCTCAGCATCCCGGTCATTAATATGACCTTTATAGAAAATGACCTTCAGTATCCTTTTTACATCCAGAACATGTCTGACAGGTTCCCGGATTTTGTTGATCTGGCGGTAGGTCTGCGCCTGGCCACCTTTGTCTTTAATGAGCAGCTGGACGGCAAATCTTCCACCATTCTGCAGAAAGAGATCAAACACAATGCGGTGCTGATGAAAGGTAAGACCCTGGTGTTGTGTAAGGAATGGCTGGACGAAACGTTTGAGGCCAAGACAGCCAAGCAGGACTATCCCTACCCCATCCGTTATGTGAACCAGGAGGAACTGGAAGGGTTGATCCGCAAGGACGTATACGATAGCGCGGTAGTGGCTTATGTACCTGCAGGTGTATTCTCCACTTTCGACCGTAATGCGCCCAGCATGGAAGTGCATGTACCGGTAGTTTTTGATCCGGTGAACGGGATGCCCCTTTGTCATTCTGATATCAGCGACCAGATGTTCCAGGCCTGGGGGTTTTCACTCATTCCCAGGATGGGAAAGACCGTCGTCGGGTTTAAAAAGATCCGGAATGAGGATATCCGGAACTTTGCGAAGTCCATCAATGAAGGAGAGGAAATAGATATTACCCGTATAAAATAACAGAAGCGCCTCACGGATTGTGAGGCGCTTCTTTTTTATCCTTATTCCTGATTGACTACAATTCAGGATACAGTGAGAACTGTTTCATAAAGTCGTTCACTGAACCTCTTACTTTGGTGATAAGCGCTTCATTATCAGCATCCATCAGCAATTCATCGATCCAGGATACTACCTGTGGCATGTGCTCTTCTTTCATACCGCGGGTGGTGATAGCTGGTACGCCAACGCGGATACCGGAAGTCACGAAAGCAGATTTGTCATCGAAAGGCACCATGTTCTTGTTCACTGTGATGTCTGCTTTTACCAGCACCTGTTCTGCCTTTTTACCGGAGATGTTCTTATTACGCAGGTCGATCAGCATCAGGTGGTTGTCGGTACCGCCAGACACGATCTCATAACCTTTCTCAACGAATGCCTTAGACATTGCCTGAGCGTTTCTGATGATCTGTTTTGCGTATACATCGTATTCGTCAGTCAGGATCTCGAAGAAAGAAACTGCTTTAGCAGCAATTACATGCTCCAGCGGACCGCCCTGAATACCCGGGAATACAGCGGTGTCGATCAGTGAGCTCATCATGCGGATCTCACCTTTTGGTGTTTTCAGACCGAATGGATTTTCAAAGTCTTTACCCATCATGATCAGACCACCACGAGGACCACGCAATGTTTTATGGGTAGTGGTAGTTACGAAATGACAATGTTCGAACGGAGAGTTCAGTAATCCTTTAGCGATCAGACCAGCAGGATGCGCGATATCTGCCATTACGAAGGCGCCTACCTGATCAGCGATCTGGCGGATGCGTTTATAATCCCAGTCACGGCTGTAAGCAGAAGCACCACACACGATCAGTTGAGGTTTTTCTTTCAGCGCGATCTCTTCCATTTTATCGTACTCTATCAGGCCGGTTTCTTTATTCACACCATAAGAGAATGGCTGATATAACTTACCTGAGTAGTTTACCGGAGAGCCGTGGGTGAGGTGACCGCCCATGCTCAGGTCCAGTCCCAGGATCTTATCGCCTGGTTTCAGTATAGCCAGCATTACGGCAGCATTTGCCTGCGCGCCGGAGTGTGGCTGTACGTTTGCATATTCTGCCTTGAAGATCTGCTTAGCCCTGTCAATAGCCAGTTGTTCGCTCTGGTCTACGATTTCACAGCCACCATAATATCTACGTCCCGGATAGCCTTCCGCATATTTGTTGGTCAGCACGGTACCCATAGCCTGCATTACCTGCAGACTGGTAAAGTTTTCCGATGCAATCAATTCAATGCCATGACGCTGGCGCTCCAGCTCCTGGCCGATGATATTAAATATTTGCAGATCTCTTTGCATTGTATGTACGTTGAAAATTTGGTGCAAAGGTAATCGAATTTGCGAATAGTGCATAGTGAATAAAGGATACCAGGTAGATTTTTTCGCTACAAAAACACATTAACATAGTTATAAATACTAGAAAAGTCCATCGTCCATAGACGATAGTTCAAGCTCCTGGCAACTGTTCCTGTTGTCCCTATGGACTATTTTCATTTTTTGTTCTACCTTCACGCCCTCGTACGAGAACGAGACGGATCATTTAAACTAACCTGCGTACATGAAGGCCATTATACCTGTAGCCGGTGCTGGCACCAAGCTACGTCCTCATACATATACACAGCCGAAAGCATTGATTCCCCTTGCGGGCAGAACTATATTAAGTATCATCATTGATCAGCTGGCGGAAGCTGGTATTACGGAATTCGTGTTTGTCATAGGATACCTGGGTGAGAAGATCCAGCACTACGTACAAAAGAAATATCCGCATTTGACCTGTCACTTTGTGCAGCAGAACAGTCGTGAAGGTACAGGGCACGCCATCCTGCTGACCAGGCAGGTAGTGCAGGATGATGAGATACTGATCGTACTGGGCGACACTATCTGTGAAGGCAACTTCCAGGAACTGATCGCCGCACCTGTGTCTATGCTCGGCCTGAAGAAAGTAGATGATCCCCGTAATTTCGGTGTGGCTGAATTGAATGAGGACCACAACATCATCCGGGTGGTGGAAAAACCACAGATCCCTAAGTCCAATCTGGCCCTTGTAGGGGTTTATAAAATAAAGGAAACCGCACAGCTATACGATTGCCTGGAACAGAATATCCTGAACCAGAAGAAGTCGCACGACGAATTTCAGCTGACAGACGCCCTCCAGTGTATGATAGAGCATGGCGTCACCTTCAAAACCTTCAAGGTAAGTAACTGGTTTGATTGCGGCCGCAAGGAAACGCTGCTGGAAACGAACGCGATCCTGCTGAGTAAATATAAAATGCCCGGCAATGGCTTTCCTTATGAGAATACGATCATTATCCCTCCGGTGAGTATTGCAGAGGGCTGTAATATCAAAAACTCCATTATCGGGCCTAATGTGGCAATCGGTGACAATACGGTGATTAACTATTCGATCGTGAAGGATTCGATTATCGGATCGTTCAGTAATTTGTATGAGGTGGTGTTGAAGTCGTCATTGATCGGTAGTGATGCGAATATTCGTGGTTTGAGCCAGAGTTTGAATATCGGGGATAATACGGAGATTGATCTGGGATGAAAGGATAGATCAGAAATGTTTTAGTTCAAAACTGTATTTATAACTGATAAGCCCTTTCTGTTTGATATTTTCCTTCCAGGCAGTTTCTTTGTGACTGATGTCTACGATCTGCCTGGTGGTTTTTCCTCCAAATCTTTTTGCCACTTTGGTTATTGTACCAATTTCTGTTTCATCAAAGAGACTGGCTTCCTGTGCCAGGTCTACTTTACCTTTCCACGAAATCAGCTCCCCAACCTCTTTTTCTATTATATCAATATAATGTTCATTGAACAGAAAATTATACATAGCACCATAATTTTGCGGGACCGGTCCCCACTCTATGGCGCGGTATGAAATTCCGGTTATACTGCGACCATAATGTTGATAATGGCTGAAATCTGCATAAAACAACAATTTGTTCATTCCTGTGACAAAAGGACTAATCAAATGCGCAAAATATCGTGTTATGTAGCCAATCTTTAATAAATTTCCTTTCCGGTAGCCGTTGAACTCATCAGGGTATTTGTTGGGAAATATATACCCCTGCATTAAAGAGGCAGCTGCATCTGTTTCTGCTGGAACCCGTTGCAGCTTTTTCTGCACTCTTTCAAATTCATGAGGTTCCAGCGAGTTTTTAGACAGGTCTAGCAGCTTATTAAATTCAGTTGCATCTTCAGCCATTCTTATCATTCGTCCTGTAGCTACGCTTGGCATTTCGCCGCTTTCATAATTCCGGTAGACGTTAGCTCCAAGACCCAGCACTTCACTCATTTTAGCAGCACTTAACGCATATTTCTCACGTATGTTCCGGATTTCATCTTTAAATGGAATACCATATTTTGCCCGGTATGTATTATGTACCTGATTAACGTTTAGAATATCCAGTTCTGTAGTAGTAAATTGTTCTCCACTATCCTCACACAGGTAATAATGATACACGATATCAAATGCCTCTTTGCGATATTCCAGCTTGCGGGTTTCTTGTATTAGTCGCACTTTGCCTCCGGTGAATGGACTTTTCATAATATTATCGTTTTTTAAAGGGGTAATTCATATGATGGGCCGCCAGGTGAAATGATATACATATCGCATTAGTTCCATTTACACCCATACTAATTTTTATATACACTTCCTGTCGTTTTATCATTTTTCCAAAAACCCACATTTCTGTACCTCCATATAGCTTTTCATCCAATGGGCCTTCACTATAGTCCTCCAATTCCAATCCTTTTAAGATCTCATTTCTGTATAATGGTGTAATATCCAATTCCAATAAACATTGCACATTTTTTCCTCTGTCATCTCTAAATATTACGCCCCATATACTCATTTTTGTTTTAAACTCCTGCAGAAATGAAAGAACTTTTTGGGATATATCCATAAGTATTTATTGGAATCAACAAAACAACTAATTAGTTGCAATATTACACCAAATAAACAAAATGTTCAACTTTTAAACCAAATCATTTTTCGTCTAAAAATATGCTTTGACTTATATTTGTTTCTATAGCTTATTTTCACTCCCATGAACCGCGTCACGCAACTATTCCACATACAGTATCCGATTATCCAGGCTGGCATGATCTGGGCCAGTGGCTGGCGATTAGCCAGCGCAGTAAGTAATGCAGGCGGATTGGGCCTGCTTGGTGCAGGCAGCATGTATCCTGAAGTATTGAGGGAGCACATTCAGAAATGCAAACAGGCAACCACACAACCGTTTGGTGTCAATATTCCGCTGTTATATCCGGACATTAATAAACTGATCGATATTGTCATAGAAGAACAGGTACCCGTTGTATTCACTTCTGCCGGCAATCCTAAAACCTGGACATCCACATTGAAAGCAGCCGGTATCACCGTTGTACACGTAGTATCCAGCGCTCTGTTTGCAGCCAAAAGCGAGGCAGCCGGCGTAGATGCAGTAGTTGCGGAAGGCTTTGAAGCTGGTGGACATAACGGTCGCGAAGAAACGACGACAATGGTGTTGATCCCTGCTGTATGTGAGAACGTGCAGATACCCGTTATTGCTGCCGGCGGCATTGGGTCTGGCAGAGCCATGACGGCGGCGTTTGCATTAGGAGCGGAAGGCGTGCAGGTGGGCAGCAGGTTTGTAGCTTCTCCTGAAGCATCTTCACATCCTCATTTTAAACAGGCTGTACTCGAGGCTAAGGAGGGAGATACCATGCTGGCCCTGAAAAAGCTTACACCCGTAAGATTGCTGAAGAATACCTTTTTTGAAGCGGTGAAGGCAGCTGAAGATAACGGCGCTGATCCGGAAGTATTAAAAGCCATGCTGGGACGTGCACGTGCAAAGACAGGTATGTTTGAAGGCAACCTCGAGGAAGGGGAACTCGAAATCGGGCAGGTAAGTGCATTGATACATACACTTAAACCTGCCGGAGATATCGTTAAAGAAATATGGGATGAGTTTAATGTAACGAGAAGCAATCTATGCCGCTAAATTCCCTGCAATAACTCAGGCGCTAGCCTGACACTTCTAATTATCTCTTCCAGCTTAGCCCTGACTAAACTTAAGGGATGGTTAGGGAATTGAGCATCATAATGCGCAGCTTCTGCAAGATTCATGAGAAATCCTTCAGTGACGGTTTTATCATAGGGATCTGCAGCCCAGCCAAGAATACGTCCTGTTTCATCATCAATTGAAATCGTGCCTGCTGCCATAAACTGAGGACTGATCATCGCTTCCCGCATACCGGTTGCTCCCTGTTCAATCGCCTGGACCTTGATCACATAGCTTCGATCCTCAAAAGGAATTGTCAAAGCCCCAATGTAAAGCACGCCTCTTTCTTCACGCGGTAATTTGAATATCGTTTCAATACAGCGTACGCCGTGTATATCTGTTATGTCTACCTGAATAAGCCCACCACCGCTTTGGGTTACCATTGGGCGGTAAAAATTCCTCAGTTCTTCTACAGGGCTATCGTAGGGTACATCTGGCGCCAACTCAAAATAATTGATTGAAAGCACCGCCGGAAATGAAGGATGCACCCATGATATTTCATCAGCATTCTGTGCCCGCTTCTTCCAGCCAAGGTCAGAAAATGATACAGCGTGAATACCGGCCTTTGGTTCCTGTCTGCCGAGTCCGAATAACTTTCTTAGATTCATTAACTATCAATATTTATTTACGCCTTCCTCCCAATCCATTTAATCGCCTCTTTCCACGTGATCTTCTTTCCATACATCAGTATACCCGTACGGTATATCTTGCCTGCCATCCACGTGGTGAACAGGAACCCTGCTATAAGCAGGCTGATTGACAATCCCAGCTGCCAGTAAGGTACTGTGCCGGGCACGCCGTAAGGTATGCGCGCCATCATCACCATGGGTGATGTAAATGGAATAATACTTCCCCAGAATGCCAATGGGCCTGTTGGGTTTTGTACAGAAGATATCATCACCATAATACCAATGATAATCGGTAATGTGATAGGAAATGTCAATGCCTGTGCATCGGTAGGGTCTTCATTCACCAGACTACCAACCGCTGCAAATAAAGCCGAATAGAAGAGGTATCCTCCGAGGAAGTAGAAGATGAAGCAGGTGATCACAACTGTCCAGTTAACACTTCCCACTACGAACTGGATCTTCTCCATTGCTTCCATGGCAGCAGCACTGCTGGAGCTTTGCATCATAGCGCCACCTTCACTCATGGCGCTTACAGTGTCGCCTGAAAGGAACAACGGTAACACCAGCTGCACACAAATAATCAGCACTACCCAGATCAGGAATTGCAGCAATCCAACCGCTGCTATGCCGATGATCTTTCCCATCATCAGCTGAAAAGGTTTTACACTGGAGATCATCACTTCTGCTATACGGCTCACCTTTTCCTCCATCACACCACGCATTACCGACATACCGAAAAACATAAGGATAATGTAAATGATAAACCCACTGGCATATCCAACACCGTAGGCAACCGCAGAACTTCCCTTCTTGCCCTCCTCCCCTGTTTTGAAATCAATGCTGATATCAGATTTCACAGCTTTCAACTGGTTGGCATCTATGTTCACTTTCTTCAGCCGTTCTTCTTCAATCAGATCATTCACGCGGCGCGTCAGGCGACTTTCAACTGCCAGGCCGGGCTGTGCATTGCTGTAGTAAGTGATGCCGGACGGACGGTCAATGTCCAGTTCCGGAATATAGAGCAGACCAGCGTAACCATAGTCGGCGTATTTATGCTGAAATGAATCCACACTGGTATTTAACAGGTATTTATAGTATACGCCTTTATCGTCGGGGAAACGGTTCATGAAAAGATGGCTGTCATCTATCACGGCAATACGTTTCTCTTCTTTTGTATTTGTTGCGATCAGAATAGGGATCACTACCATCGCGGCAAAGAACAGCGGCACCAGTAGTGTTACTACCAGGAAGGAGCGCTTCCTTACGCGGGTCATAAATTCTCTCTTTATTATCAGCCAGATTTTGTTCATAGAAATTAGGAGTAACGGGTTAGAAATAACGAATTTTCAGCGGTTAGGAATGACCAGATCAGGAATAAGCAGGTTGACTTTCATTGGCAGAGCCTACTGCTGCATTCGTCATCGAAGTGACCTGCTGAATAAATACCTCATTGATGGAAGGTAGTATTTCCTGGAAATAGGTAACAGGTATTTCCTGCCTGATGAAATGCATCAGGATATCGTTGGTTGTACTGCCTTCGCTGAGCTTCACAGTATAAGCAAGTCCCTCCTGTTTGATGATCGAAAAATGATAGGTAGCCATCTGTGCGAAGTTAGGCATGACACCTACGCCTATGCGGAACAGATGCTGCTTGAAATCCTGTTTGATCTGTTTTACTTCACCGTCCAGCAATTTCTTCCCCTGGTTTACTAGTACGATACGGTCGCATATTTCTTCCACCTGCTCCATTCTGTGGGTAGAAAAAATAATGGTGGTACCGTTCCGGCTGAGGTCAAATATTTCCTGCTTGATAAGATTGGCGTTGATAGGATCAAGTCCGGAAAATGGTTCATCGAGTATCAGCAATTCCGGGCTGTGCATAATGGTGGAAATGAACTGCACTTTTTGCTGCATCCCTTTACTCAGTTCCTCCACTTTTTTATTGTACCAGGTGTTGATCTCAAATTTATCGAACCAGTATTTGATCTTATTTTTTGCATCCTTTTCCGACATTCCTTTCAGCTGTGCCAGGTATAAGGCCTGTTCGCCCACCTTCATTTTCTTGTAGAGCCCTCTTTCTTCCGGCATATAACCGATGGAATGGATGTCTGTGCGGGGATCGAAAGGACGCCCGTTGAACAATATCTCCCCCTGATCAGGATAAAAGATACCAGTGATCATGCGCAGCAATGTTGTTTTACCAGCGCCATTAGGACCCAGTAATCCGAATATGCTGCCCTTGGGAATAACAAAACTGATATCGTCTACTGCCTTGTGAGTGGCATAGTATTTACGCAGATGTTTTATTTCTATGAGGTTCATAGAATAAATGTAAAAAAATAATATGAGAGAAAGGGAAATTACCTCAATATGCTCTCTGCTGCGTGGGCGTAGGCTGCGCCGATGCTGACAGGCACCTGGCCGATGTACAGACAGTTCCTGTCTGCTTTTTCAATTTTGTTGTTTGCTACGATGAATGACCGGTGTACACGGGTAAACTTATCTGGTGGCAACAGGGCCAGGGCTTCCTGCATGGACAGACGGGAAAGGATGCGTTTATCTTTCAATACAAAACTGATGTAATTACCGGCACTCTCCAGGTACAGGATATCATCAAACGGAACCTTATATTGTTCATAACCACTCTTGATCATGATATGAGCAGGCACATCTGATTTCTGACGTTGTTGTATCAGCTCTTGCAACCCCTTTGCTTTGTTGCATGCTTTCAGGAAGCGTTCAAAAGAAAATGGTTTCAGTAAGTAGTCGAGTGCATCCAGTTCAAAACTTTGCACCGCATGTTCGGAGTAAGCAGTGGTAAATATCACCATAGGTCCGCCAGGCAGGGTGGTCATGAGTTCCAGACCGGAGATGTCGGGCATGCGTATGTCGAGGAAAAGCAGGTCTACTTTTTCCAGTTGCAGGTATTCCAGTGCCTTGAACGGATCAGTGAAATAACCTTTGATCTCCAGGAAAGGAACCTGTGCAGCATGTGTACGTATGACGGACAACGCTACCTGTTCATCGTCTATAGCAATCGCAGTTAACCTCATACTATTTCAATGGTAAGATGTACAAAATATTCGGTAGCTGTTTCCCGGATGTTTAACTCATGCTTATCGGGATACAACAATGTCAGACGCTGCCGTACATTGACCAATCCGATTCCCATGCTGTCTTTTTCTACCTCAACGGCCCTGTTGGCGTGTACGGTATTATATACATCAAAATAGATCTTATCTGGTGTGCAGGATAAAGATATTGTAATACGCGATTTGCTGCGCAGGCTGATGCCATGTTTAAACGCATTCTCCACGAAAGGGATCAGTAGCATCGGCGCTATTTCATGATCGCAATGGGCATCATTTATATTGATCTCGATGTGTATGTCCGGCGCTCCCTGTGCACGTAAGCGTTGCAGTGCAATGTAGTTTTCCAGGTAAGCTATTTCTTTGGTGAGAGATATACGTTCCAGCAAATTATCATGCAACATGAACCGCATCATATCGCCCAGTTTCTGTATGCCTTCGCTGGTAGAAGATGCTTTTTCCGCCAATGCAGTTCCATATAAAGTATTTAATGCGTTGAAGAGAAAATGCGGATTGATCTGCCAGCGTAAAAAGTCAAGTCCTGTTTCAGACTGATCAAGCGCCTTACGTAATCCGAGGATGGTATTATCGCGGGACTGCCGCATGTTAAAGATCCACAACGATAATGGCAGCACCAGAAACAGGGAACCGGCATATAAAGCAAAGCAGAACGCCAGTAATGCCTGCGCCTGGATATGGTGATCTATGATCCAGAAGAGTGGGAGCAGCGCTAAAACTGATATGGAGACAAATGCTGTATCTCTTATCAATATACGGAGGTTCTGATGAAGGCGGTAACGGGGAAGCAGGCGATACTGTAATATGTGATATGTACTGCCATAGTACAAACCAATGAAAAACATAAAAACACCTTTTTCAATCGTTCTTCTCCCCGGTAATATCAGGGTAATTGCTGCCAGCAAAAGCAGCATAGTGATCAGCTCCACGATCACCTGGTTGAACCATGGCTTCTTAGAGATCCTGGGGTGTAGTTGCTGAAAGTATAGATACCTTACAGCATAATATAATGCGTATAAGGTGGCGTAAAAAATTGTAATGATAAAAGCTGATTTTGCGCAATGCATGTGTACACCACGTACAGTTTTGTATACGCCAAACAAATAGCCGTTATACCAGGTAGAGGCGACCATTATCGTCAGGAATATCGCCCCGCAGGTGATTATTAATAAGGGCACGCCCATCTGCCAACGTCCTTTCTCAAAGAATGAGGGAATGACCCAGGTGTTTACACTCAGGAAAGCGAGGTATACAACTGTAATATGTGCAAGCAATGGTAACAGGTAATGTTTATAATAATCGAATACCTGGTGATATCTGGCGAACTTCTCACCATATTCATGTTGCAGCTCAAATACGTTATAAGAGACGCTCTTATATAAAAGAGAGAATATGATCAACAGGAAAAGCCCTGTTGCAACACCTAGTTCTGTTTTTCTTAGCTGGTTCATAAGGATAAAACTTTCGGCAATGATAGTTATCCCTTTTACACTTTTTTAAAAAGTGTGATAAAACGGATACTATGCGTGATAGAAAGCCACAATCCGCTCTGCTACCCGTTCTCCATCCATAGCGGCCGACACAATACCGCCTGCATATCCGGCTCCTTCACCACAAGGGTACAAGCCGCTGATCTGGGGATGCATCAGCGTATCATCTTCACGGGGGATGCGTACAGGAGAAGAAGTGCGGGACTCTGTAGCTACAAGAATAGCATCAGCAGTATAATATCCCTTCATCTTACGGCCAAACGCTTTAAAGGCGGCAGCCAGTCGTTGGTGTACACTAACGGGCAGGACATCACGGAGATCAGCACTGTTTACACCAGGTAAATAAGAGCAGGGAGGTAAGGTTGCAGAAAGCTTATTGTGCACGAAATCGGTCATCCGTTGAGCGGGCGCAACAAATTGTCCGCCGCCGGCAGTAAAGGCATCGCGCTCTACCATCTGCTGATAATACATAGCGGCCAGCGGCCCTTTATCTGCAAAAGGTGCAAAGTCAGTTTCATCAACGGTGACTACCATTCCGGAATTAGCGTAGGGGTTATCTCGTCTTGAAGGAGACCATCCATTTACGACGAGTTCTCCGGGGTCTGTCGATGCTGGCGCAATGATGCCACCGGGACACATACAGAAAGAGAACACGCCTCTTCCTTCCACCTGCTCAACAAGACTATAGCTGGCTGGGGGTAAGTACTCATTTCTCGTCGGACAATGATATTGTGCACTGTCAATTAATGCCTGCGGATGTTCTACACGCACACCCAATGCAAATGGCTTGGCAGTGATAAAAATATTTTTCTGATGCAACAAACGGAAGATGTCTCTTGCAGAGTGGCCTGTAGCCAGGATTACCTGCGATGCGGAGAAGGTTTGTCCGTCGGCGGTGCTCACACCCGTTACCTGATTATTCCTGGTTAAAATATCAGTTACTTTTTGTTCAAATAGTACCATACCACCGCTATTGATGATCTGCTCACGCATAGCGACAATAATATGTGGTAATTTATTAGTACCTATATGGGGGTGTGCATCATACATGATCTTTTCGGTGGCACCGAAATGGACAAAGATGCTGAGTATACGGTTTATGTCGCCACGTTTATTGGAGCGTGTATATAATTTACCGTCAGAATAAGTACCGGCGCCACCTTCACCGAAGCAGTAGTTGGACTCGGGATTAACAACTCCTGTCTTATTTAATGCAGCAAGGTCTCTCCGTCTTGCCCGTACATCCTTACCACGCTCCAGTACTATGGGTCTGATACCTGCTTCTATCAGGCGAAGCGCTGCGAACAAACCTGCAGGGCCTGCGCCTACAATGATTGCCTGGGGCGCATTTGCAGGCAATATATCATATATGGGTATGATACGTTCCCTTTCCTGGAAAGGCTCATTCACGAACACTTTAATAGTAAGCATGAAATAAACCTGCCTGGAACGGGCGTCAATAGAGCGTTTGAGCAGATGGAAGCCGGTGATGGCGGAAGACTTTACACCAAGAGCAGCAGCAGCCTCCCCGATAATGGTGGTGTCGGAAGCCGCCTGGGAAGGCAACAATTTGAGAGAGAGTTGTTGAATCATATGGACAATGGTTAGGTAGTTATCCTAACAATTGAAAACGGATACCCGTATTTCAGGTATCCGTTTCCAGTTATTTTGTTAACGAGTTGTTATTGTCAGGGCATTAAAATGGCAGATCATCAGCCTGAGCACCTCCGGAAGATACTTCCTGGGAAGTATTGTAATTAGGCATTGAGTCTGTAGAAGATCCGCCTGCCACAACAGATTCCATGCGCCATGCATCAAGGTTTGTGATGTAATTCACCCTGCCGTCCTTTTCCCAGCGGGTGCCTTTGATGTTGAAGTAAACCTTCACGGTTTCACCTTCATTGAAGCGATCTACGATAGCAGTTCTGTCCTGCACCGCCTGGAACTTGATGTAGTTGTTTATAACGCGGCCATTGATATCATCAGACTTTTCGATAACGAACTCCCTGGTTTTAAAGGTTTCGCTACGCTGCATCGTATTATACTTCACGATCAGTTTTCCGGTTATTTCAAAACTCATATAAAAATTTTTAGCTGTTCAGAGGGCCAAAGATAGGCTTTTTAGCAGAAGTCCCACGCAATAAAATTTAAAACAGACAGTTATAAAAGAAGTCTCACAACGTGCGGGCGCGTATATAATAATTTTGCATGGTATTTGCTAACCTAAAGGACATTTTTTTAAATGCAATTACTAACATAGTTTTGCACCCCCGCAATGGAATTATTAACATTCGGAGCGATCATTTCTAATGATCAAAAAGTAGCTTGTAGTTGTATACTATAGTATTTTATCAGTAAGTACACATATCTATGACAAACAAGTTAACGTCAACTGGAAAAGCCTGGCTATCAAAGCAGTGCAGTACTGACTTTCATCATGTTAAAATGACAAAAAAACTAGGTCAAAAAAGAGAATAAAAACAGCGAAAAACAGAGGCGACAAACTGTTATCAGAGAAACAAAAACAAGGGGAGATAAATTTTTTTTTTCAACATTTTCTACTGATATTCGTCGTCCTGTCTGAAAATCTATCAGCCCCCCACGTTGATAAGATTTACAATTCGAGAACAATCCTTAATTTAAGAACAACATTAATTTACAATAGCTCAATGAATAAAACTTGCGAACAAGTTTGGGAAAGGTGTCTTAATATAATTAGGGATATTGTGGAATGGCAGCCATTTAAAACCTGGTTTGAACCCATTAAACCCATCCAGCTTGAAAACAATGTTTTAACCATTCAAGTGCCTAGCCAATTCTTTTATGAATACCTGGAAGAGCACTATGTGGGACTGCTTGGAAAAACTATCAAACGCGAACTGGGAAAAGAGGCACGACTTGAGTATCGCATTGTGGTGGAAAACGGTACTCCTCACCAGCATCCGAAAACAGTAAACATGCCTGGACAGTTTACAAACAGCAAGAAGGACAGCGAGGTAGATTTTCCGTTAACCATACAGAATCCTGTAAAGAATCCTTTTGTCATTCCAGGCATCAAACGCGTACAGATCGATTCACAACTGAACCCGCACTATACGCTGGAATCTTTTATTGAAGGTGACTGTAATCGTGTAGCACGCAGAGCTGGTAAAACTGTTTCTGAAAAACCGGGTGGTACATCATTCAATCCTTTGGTGATATATGGTAGTGTTGGTCTTGGTAAAACCCACCTTGCCCAGGCAATAGGAAATGAAGTAAAACGCATTCATCCTAACAAGGCTGTATTATATGTAAGTGCTGAGAAATTCATCAATCAGTTTATTGATCACTCCAAGAATAGTATCATCAATGATTTTATTCACTTCTATCAGTTAATAGATGTATTGATCGTAGATGATATACAATTTTTTGCGCGTGCAGAAAAAACTCAGGATGCATTCTTTGCCATCTTCAACCATCTGCATCAATCCGGTAAACAACTTATCTTAACTTCAGATAAACCGCCAAAAGATCTGGACGGTTTACAGGAAAGACTGCTGAGCCGTTTCCGCTGGGGCTTAAGCGCTGACATGCAGATGCCGGACTTCGAAACACGTATGGAAATTCTTGAAATGAAAATGCGTAACGATGGTCTGGAAATGCCAAAAGAAGTTGTAAAGTATGTTGCATATAATATACAGAACAACGTACGTGAACTGGAAGGCGCACTGATCTCCCTGCTGGCCCAGTCCTCTCTTAACAGAAAAGAGATCGATCTGGAACTGGCGAAACGTGTACTGAAATCTTTCGTAAAGACCTCTTCCAAAGAGATCACCATCGAGAGCATACAGAAAATGGTATGCGAATATTTCGATGTGCCTTACGATAAGTTGTTACAGAAAACACGTAAACGTGAAATAGTACAGGCACGGCAGATCACCATGTACCTGGCTAAATCATTTACCAAGAATTCTCTTAAGACCATCGGGGAACATTTTGGCGGACGCGATCACACTACTGTCATCCACTCCTGCCAGACTGTAAAAGACCTGATGGATACTGACAATACATTCCGTGACAATGTAATTGAACTGCAGCAGAAAGTACAACTGGCTGCCATGTAATGAATTCCCCTATATACCTAACTTATTTGTCCCGGGTAAATAACCCGGGATTTTTTTTATTGTATTACACCCTGTTTAACAATTTCATAATTTAGAGCAGCTACAGCAGTACATAACAACCAATAACTTTGTGACACGTTATTCTATGTCAAAAGAAGGTCAATACACTTTATGGCGTTCCATCCGGACAGGCAATGAAACTGCCTTCCGCCAGCTGTTCGAAGAATACTGGGAACCGCTCTTCACCTATGCCTGTAAGATCACCAGGGACCATTCCCTGGCTCAGGATAGTGTACAAGGCCTCTTTATCCATCTTTGGGAAAAACGTGACGTCCTGCCCGATGTAACTGCCATCCTGCCATATCTTCGTAGCGCGCTTAGAAACAGGCTGCTCAACGCCCTCCGCGACGAGCACGTCTATCAGAAACACGTCGACATCTTCACACAGGTACTTGATACCAATGCGCCTTCTTCCTCCGATCAGCTGCACCTTAAAGAAACCGAACAACAACTGCTGCTCTCCATCAACCGTCTTCCCGGTAAAATGAAAGATGTGTTCTATCTCCACAGGATGGAAGACCTCTCGGTAGCCGAGATCGCTTGTAAGCTGGGTACCTCCCCACAAACTATCCGGAACCAGCTCAATACTGCCATGCAACGCCTGCGGAATGGCTGGAAGACCATCGCCGGCTAATCTTTATATTACCGAATTGTTAACGCCGGGTGGTCCAATAGTTAAAACACACATTTCCCGTGTCTTACTATAAACCACAGAACAGTTTGGACAAAGGGACACTATTAGCACTACTGGAAAAATTCCGTCAGGGCGAATGCACCCCGGAAGAAGAAGCACTTCTATCTGCATGGCTGGATGCCCTGGAACGGGACAGCGATGTACCCAAACTATCAGCTACCGAGATGCAGCAGATCAAAGAGAACATGCAGCAGCAGATATGGCCTGATCCCGCTATCCGCCCCCGCCGCATAGGACTGCGTATCGCCAGAGTAGCAGCAATAGTGGTCCCGCTCATTATCGGAGGGTATTTCACACAACAGTATCTTACACGTCCTTCCCGGCAATTGTCACACACTTCCATTGACTGGAAGACAGTAAAAAATACCGGCAGACAATTACAGCAGATCGTACTGCCGGATAATACAGTAGCAGTACTAGGGCCTTACAGTACGATTCATTATCCTGCGCAATTCCCGGCCAATGCAAGGCCGGTTAAGCTGACCGAGGGCAAGGCCTTCTTTGATGTCGTAAAAGACACAAGGCCATTCAGCGTTGAAGATAACAGTGGTGTACGCACTACTGTACTGGGCACCTCTTTTACCGTAGAGGCCAGCAACGCCCTGCATATATCGAGAGTTGCAGTTGCTACCGGCAAGGTGCAGGTAGAACGCCAGGGCACAAAAACGGCTACCCTGGGGCCATCACAAAGACTAACATTCAGTGAACAAGCTGTAAAGCAGGACAGCGTTGCGGCCAACGACCTACTGGCATGGACAAAAGGAGAGATCATACTACGCAATGCCACTTTACAGGATCTACTACTAACCATAAAAAATCAATACGGTATCACAGCTACCACAGCATTGGACGTACATCAGGGGAATTACACATTGCACATTCCCGCTACAATGACTTTGCAGGAAGTCCTGGACATTATTGAAAAAATCAGTTACAGACCAAAAATTCATTTCAGTATGCAGCACGATCAGCTTCTGGTTAATTAAGGCAATCAGGAATTGACCTTTGTGGTTTAATTCCCCCGTTCTTAATGCCAATCCTTCATTCCGCAGACTGCTTCCATTCCGGTGGAACAGCCATACGCATGCCTTTACCTTAATCCTTAATATATGCAAAAAAACACTTTACAATTCTCTCTACGGCTTCGCTCAGCATTCCTCGCGGGACTTGCGTTGCTCGTACTGGCGTCAACCGCCTTCGCCTCGCATACCAATGCACAGGCACTGCAAAAGATCCTGCAGCGTTTCCAGGTGCAGCAAGGCAGTCTTTCCTATGCACTGAAGCAACTGGAATCAAAAGCGCAGATCAGCCTTGCTTACGATGAAGCGGCACTGCAAAAGATACAGGTGCGTGCAAACACTTATCAGAAGAAATCAGTGATCAGCATCCTGCAGGACCTGCTGAGCCAATCCACGCTTAAATTTGAAGAAAAGTACAACACCGTATTGATCTATGACAGCGCTTCCATTGCTCCGGTTAATACCCTGCAGCCAGCGGAAGAAAAGATCACACTCACAGGTGCGGTATATGACAATAATGGTCCGCTGATCGGCGCTACTGTCATGGTCAAGGGAACCAATACCGGTACCGGTACAGATGCCTCTGGTCATTTTAAACTGTCCGTAGCTGCTAATGACAACCTGGTATTGGTGGTAAGCATGATCGGTTTTAAAACACAGGAGATTGCAGTTGGTACACAACGTAGCTTTCAGATCGTACTGGCCGAGAACAGTCTTAACCTGAACCAGCTGGTAGTAGTTGGTTATGGTACTCAACGTAAAGCCACCGTATCTGGTGCAGTTGCAGATGTTCAGCTGGACAAACTCACGTCCCGTTCACTGAACAATGCTACAGAAGCATTACAGGGTAAAGCACCCGGTGTGATCATCCAGAACAATGGTGGCGACCCTACCTCGAATCCTACTGTTTATGTGCGTGGTATGGGTGGTATCAACGGCGAATCTGCACTGTATATCGTAGATGGTTCTATCTACAACGGTGGTCCTATCAACCCGAATGATATAGAATCTATCAACGTACTGAAAGATGCATCTGCCGCTATCTACGGCGCCAGGGCTTCCGGCGGTGTGATACTGATCACTACCAAAAAAGGAAAGGAAGGTACTGCTACTGTAACTCTCGATGCGAAAACCGGCTGGCAGTTCGCAGCTAAAAAGCTGGACGTACTGAATGCAAAGCAATTTGCTGATGTAGAAAACATCGCATACACTGCAGCAGGCATTGCGCCGGCAGATGCTTTTAATGCTACCATATATCCTGACGGACAGATCACACGCACAGACTGGCAGGATGAGATCTTCCGTACCGGTAAGATCCAGGACTACAATGTCGGCGTAAAAGGCGGTAATGAAAAAAGCAGATATTATATGAGCTTTGGCTACCGTCGCAATGAAGGTATCCTGCTGAACACACATGCTGAGCGTTATACGTTCCGCATGAATTCAGATGCACAGATAAAGCCATGGCTGAAAATAGGTGAGAACCTCTCCTTTACCTACAATAACGGCAATGGTGCGAACACCACCAGCCCTTATACCGGCGCTATCTTTACTGCACTGGGTTATCCACGCAATATTACGCCGTACACTTCTACAGGCGCGTTCAGCGGTATGCCGATCGCTTATGCCGGTTCATACGGAGATCTGGCCAATCCGGTTGCGATCCTCACAAGGATGGATGACAAAACACCGGTGACCAACATCGCCATCAATCCTTACGCTGAGGTAAAACTGACAAAAGACCTGGTATTCCGGTCTAACTTTTCAGTTACCAAATCATTCAGTGATCAGAAAACCTTCACCACCCGCGCACTGGAGATCGGTAAGATCAATACCAGTAACGGGCTCAATCAAAACATCGACAACGGCACCAACATCCTGTCTGAACAGACATTAACATACACCAAACAATTTGCTGGTGTACACAACATCAGTGCTGTAGCTGGTTATACCTATCAGCACGACGACTATACCTTTCTGTATGTATCTGCCAGTGCTTTCGGCGATGAGCGGGATGTTTATCGCTATTTTGACAACGCAGGCGCCTGGGCAAAACCATCCAGCGGCAGAACACAGACTGCACTGGAAGCCATGCTGGGCCGTATTAACTACGACTACAAAGGCAAATATCTCCTGACGGTACTGGGTCGTCGTGATGGTAGCTCGCTCGTAGGTGCGCATAACCGCTACCAGAATTACTACTCTGTTTCCGGCGGATGGGTACTGACAGAAGAAGATTTCTTACATAAGAACGATGTGCTCAGCTTCATGAAGGTCCGCGCCAGCTATGGCCTGCTGGGTAACCTGGCAAGTCTTCCTGCCAATGTTATCAACATTAATCTGAAATCAGTGAATATATACACCGGCGCCAACGGTACTCAAACCACAGGTCTTGCAGAAGATGCTTTATCCAATCCTAACCTGACATGGGCCAATTCCCGTCAGCTGAACTTCGGTACAGATCTCGCCTTCTTCAAGAACAGCCTGTCCATCACTGCCGACTACTTCATCAAGAACACGGAGAAAATGATCATGCAGGTAGATCCGCCAAGTACTGCAGGTGTAAGCACCGGCATGTACAAAAACATGGGTAAAGCACGTGATAGAGGTATTGAACTGGGTATTAACTACAATGGTAAAATCGGAAAAGACTTCACATTCGGTATCGGCGCTACCGCTACAGCCATCAAGAATAAACTGATCGAACTGCAACCTGGTCTGAACGAAGTAGTGTCCTCTTCCAATATCAACGTACGTAGTACGCTGAACCCGATCGTAACACGTGTAGGTCATGAGATCTATGCTTATAACGTGATCAGAACTGACGGCATCTTCCAGACACAGGAAGAGATCAACAACTACGTGAACAAAGACGGAGGACTGATCCAGCCAAACGCAAAACCGGGCGACCGTAAATTTATCGACCAGCCTGATAAAAATGGCGTTCGTGATGGTGTGATCAACAACAACGACAGACAAGTAGTGGGCAGCCCATTCCCTGATTTCAGTTATGGCCTCAGCCTGAATGCCAGCTACAAAGGATTTGACCTGAACGTCTTTGCACAGGGTGTACAGGGTAATAAGCTGTTCAATGCCCTGAAATATACCAACATGAACCCCAGCATTGGTACCAATTACAACATGCTGACCGGTATCCTGAATGCATGGACGCCAACAAATACCAACACAGATGTAACCCGTATTATTTCTACCGACAAGAACGGTAACTACGGTAACACTTCCGACTGGTATATAGAAAACGGCTCCTACCTGCGTATCAAAAACATCACACTGGGTTATACCTTACCAACCAGCCTGACCAACCAGGCACATATCGGTGCGGTAAGATTGTATGTTACCACTACCAACCTGTTCACCTTTACCAAATACACCGGTTACGATCCGGAAGTGGGTATGGACGAACTGGGCATCGACAAAGGCCGTTATCCACAGGCTAAGAATGTGCTGATCGGACTGAACGTTAATTTCTAATACACACAAACGACGATTACAATGAAGCAATTAATAAAACATATCACCCTCTCCCTGGCAGGTCTTTCCCTGCTGGCGGCCTGCAATAAAAAGCTGGACATTACTCCCGAAGGAGCGCCTACTACCGGCAACTTCTGGCAAACGGAAAGTGACGCCATCGCCGGCGCCAATGCCATGTACAACCTGTTTGACGATGAGAACTTCTACGGCCGCGGCTACTGGTGGTTCATCAACGCCAGCGATGACATGGTAACCGGCCGTGTAAAAGCAGAAGGCGATAATATCAAAAACTTCAACAGCAATTTCATTGGTGGTTCCTATACCGAAGGACAATGGAAGATGAGATACATCGTGATCAAACGTGCCAATGATGTGATCATGCATGTGCCTTCCATCAATATGGATGAAAAACTGAAGAACCGTGTTCTCGGAGAAGCATATTTCTTCAGTGGTCTGATGTACTTTGAACTGGCTTACACTTATGGCGATGCACGTGCCGGTGTTCCTATTGTAAAACGCGACAGCCTCACCGGCGACCAGCCTATTCCACGTGCTGCGAACGTGAACCTGGTATATGAGTATGTAGAGAAGGAATTGTTGAAAGCTGCTAGTCTGCTGCCTTACTTCAATGAATATAGCAGCGATCTGTATGGTCGTCCGCATAAAACCGCGGCTTATGCATTCCTCAGCAAAATGTTCCTTTACAAAAAGGATTATGCCAATGCGGAGAAATATGCCGACTCTGTTATCCTGAGTGGTAAACATAAACTGCTGGACAACTTCGCAGATGTATTCACGATTGCCAACAACTGGACAAGCGAATATATCTGGTCAGTATATTCCAACTCAAAAGGCCCAAGCGGCTGGGGTAGCATCCTGCCAGGTGTTATGCTGGAAAACAAAGGCTGGGGTAAATACAATGGCTGGGGATATTATATGCCTACCAAAGAACTGTATGACTCTTACGAAGCTGGCGACAAAAGAAGGGAAGCGACTATCCTGAAACCAGGCGATCAGTTCACCTTTTATGGCGAAGCCAGAGAGTATGCTTCTACCAATAGCCTGTCAGGCTACCAGTTCCGTAAATACATGGAGCCATTCTCTTATGCTGCCGGCGCTCACCTGAGCCCTAACGGAGACCATCCGACCACAGACCTGAACCTGCCACTGATCCGTTACGCAGAAGTGCTGCTGATCAAAGCCGAAGCGGAATTGATGCAGGGCAAGAATGCAGACAAAGAGATCAATATGATCAGGCATCGCGCTGGTCTGACAGATGTGACCAATGCAGACATGACCGAACTGAAAAAACAACGCCGTTCCGAACTGGCTGGCGAGTGGGCGAATCACCACTTCGACCTGGTGCGCTGGGGCGATGCACAGGCGGCTTATGCTAAACCATTACACGGCTACAGTGGTGCTGAAATATGGCCTGCACGTAACTTCAATCCTGCCATCCACAATGTATGGCCGGTACCAAGAAGTGAAGTGACCAGCAGCAATGGTGTTGTAAAACAGAATGCCGGCTGGGAATAATATCTTTTCAATTTAATAATTAGGAATTAAGGACCAGGAGTATTAATATTCCGGAACTTAATTCCTAATTTTTTAACTTCTAATATTTAATCTTCGAGATCACATGCTTAGGTCTACCTTTCTTTCCCTCTCACTTTTCGCGGCCCTGACCGCGGGTGCTCAAACCAGTGCTTATACTACTTTGAGCGCTCATGCACATAACGATTATGAGCATCCTATTCCTTTTCTGACAGCTTATTACCGTCATTATGGATCTATAGAGGCTGATGTTTTTGAGCGGAATGGACAATTGTTCGTTGCACACAATGAAGAGAATATCCGCCCTGATCGTACCCTGGAAAAGCTGTATCTGCAGCCATTACAGGAGCAGGTACGCAAAAACGGGGGTACTGCTTTTAAAAATAGTAAGGACACTTTACAGCTGATGATCGACTTTAAGACCAGCGGTATACCTACTTTAAAAGCCCTGACAAAAATACTGGAACGCTATCCGGATATCACTAAAACACCTACTGTCGTTATCACCATCAGCGGAGATCAGCCGGTTCCCGGACTGTGGGACCAGTATCCTTCCTACATCCATTTTGATGGTAAAAGGGGATTACAATACACTGCTGCGCAGGCTAAACGTATTCCGATGTTCAGTGTCGATCTGAAAACATTTACTAACTGGAATGGCAAGGGACTGATCGTGAAAGCGGAACGCGAGAAAATGCAGCACTGGATCGATAGCGTACATGAGGCGAATAAGAAAGTGCGTTTCTGGGGTACGGCTGATAATGTGAATACATGGAAGACACTGATGAACATGCGGGTAAACTACATCGGTACTGACCTCGTGGAAGACCTGGCTTCCTTCCTCACTAACAGAAAAAGCCTTGAATATAACGGCACAGCCACTCCGCATACGCTCTATCCTGCCCGCTATGTGAACAATGATAGTCTGACTAAAGTCAATAACGTCATTCTCCTGATCGGTGATGGTATGGGACTTGCGCAGATCTATGCAGGGTTCACCGGCAATCGTGGTCAGCTGAACCTCCTGCAGATGCGTAATATCGGTTTCTCTAAAACTTATTCCTCCGACAGCTATATCACCGATTCTGCTGCTGGCGGTACTGCTATGGCTACCGGGCGTAAGACGAACAACCGTTACATTGGCGTAGATGCTACCGGTGTGCGCCTCAATCCTATTCCCGATATCATCGCGCCTAAAGGTTACAAGAGTGCCCTCATCAGCGCGGGAGATATCACTGATGCTACACCTGCTGCTTTCTATGGTCATGTACCAGAAAGAACATTGGAAGATACCATCGCTGCAGATTTTCTTTCCAGTTCTGTTAGCATTATGATCGGTGGTGGTGCGAAACACTTTAACCAGCGTAAAGATGGTATGAATATGCCAGCGCTGCTGCAGCAAAAGGGATATGTGTTTAGCACCCGGCTGGAAGATCTGGATACCTTGCAGGCTTCAAAATACCTTGTATTGGACAAACGGGCAGAGTTGCCCATGATGGCGGGCCGGAGCAAGTTCCTTGCTCATGCGTTGGAAAAGAGCATTGGCACATTGCGTGATCGGTTCTTCATTATGGCGGAAGGGGCGCAGATTGATTATGGCGGGCATGTGAACAACCTGCCGTATGTTGCGACTGAGATGATGGATTTTGATGAGGCGATTGGGGCGGCGATGAAATTTGCGGATGAGGATGGGCATACGTTGGTGATCGTTACTGCGGATCATGAGACGGGTGGGTTGTCGTTGCTCGATGGAAATATTGCGAAAGGATATGTTGACGGGCATTTCAGTAGTAATGATCATAGTGCGGTGATGGTACCGGTGTTTGCTTATGGGCCGCATTCGCTGGATTTCAGAGGGGTGTATGAGAATACGGAGATATTTGAGAAGATAATTGCGTTGTTGAAATAGTGTAGTTCTTTGTAGGCGAACTGGCTGCTTTATATAATGCATTGGATCGCTGGGAATTTGGATGGATGTTTTGCCGCGGTTTCAGGTAGGAGCACTGGCTGTAGTTCTTTGAAGTTTTTACGCATGATGCGTTGTGGGTCGTGTTGAGCGTTGGGATGTAGATTAAACTCCTGTCAAGCGTGTCAGCGACTTCAAACAACTAAGGCCAGTGCTTCCTACCTGAAACCGGCTGCTACTTCCAGAGGTGCAATAAGAGCTATGCCGCCTTATTCCCTATATCCCTATCTATATATTGCCCCTTCTCAATCCTTCTTAAATCGCTCTAATACCCTTTTCCTATCTCCGGCGTGGGCAACGAGATGTTTATAGACAACCTTTCCTACATATTTACGCACATCACTTTTTACGGCAGGCATATCCAGTCTTTCTTTTGTACTGTCGCCATATTCCAGTGGCTCGCCTTTGACGGATGCCATCAGTACCAATTGGCGGCCTATCTTCTTTCTGGAGGCTTTCAGTTCTACGCCTTCTTTTTTTCCTATTGCCTTAATTGCGTCCTGCAGGCCCTTAAATACACCGTCTACCAGAGAACCGCCCGATTTGGTGCTGTCATTGTTGGCAAAAGCTCTGATGTAGGGCTCAGGGTAATTGGTGTAGATATGATGATATCTGAAGATGATGTGGTAGATGTAACCGTTTATGGCAGTTTTTAACTCCATGGCCAGCCAGGAGTCTTTTTTACCATAATCATGTTTTTCAAGTACGTTATTGAATAGTTCCTTTAATCCCTTTTTGAAATAGAAGACATTACGCTGCAGCTCTCCCCTGTTATCGACGCTGATGATCTTCAGGCCGGCGTTCAGGTATGCCAGCTGCTGGAACATAATGTTCATGGGAATGTAGGAGACATGACTGTCTTTGAATATTGCTTCATCCAGCTGAAAATCCAGTTTGATGATATTTGTTTCTTCAGGTGAACTGGCCGCATTGGAGAGCTCATATATACCTGACTGTGCTGCCAGTACATGCCTGTCCGGATTGGCCACTATTCTTAACAGGAATGCGTTGCTGACGCCTATCAATATGCCGATCTTATAATTCTTGGGGGATGTGACATGATGCAGTAATGCAATCTCATGCGACAATTCGTCTTCTGACAGGCCGGATATTACTATACTGATGTGATTGTCAGGATTGAAGGTTACTTCTATTGTATTGATGCCGGTGACGCTCTCCAGGTATTCTGTTAATACGATCTTCAACAGCCGGCGGATGCCATAACTGTTGGTCGTTCCCAGAAACATGACTGGTCTTTTCCTGATAGATTCGATGATACTGAGGCCTGGTCGTCCGTTCATACAATAAGCATTTTCTGCAAATTACTCCAATCGTTTCACAACACCACCAGATTGTTCTTTACTGCATATAGTACCAGGCCGACGCGTGTGGAGACGTTCAGCTTTTTAAATAAGGCTTCCCTGTAGCCATCTACTGTGCGTTCGCTTACAAACATTTCTCTGGCGATGACCTGGTAGCTTTTTTCGCTACAGGCTAGTCGCATGAATTCCATTTCACGGTCGCTCAATTTTACAATGGCATTCAATGGTGAATGCTCGTCTACCAGGTGAGTGATGGATTGCATCACCTTTCTTGTTACCAGATCATTGTAGTAGTAGCCCAGGGTAAATACTTCATCAAATGCCTGTTTTAACTCGGCGGGTTCTGCGTCTTTGAGGATGTAACCTTTGGCGCCATGACGGATCATTTTTATGATGGCGGTTTCGGCGTCCATAGTACTTAGCGCCAGTACTTTGATATCGGGGTGGTTTGTACGCAGCCATTCCGCGGATGCGTAGCCGTCCATATCGGGCATATTAACGTCCAGCAATACAATGTCGGGTAAGTGTTCCGGATCAATTCTGTCGATCAGTTCTTTACCGTTAGCGGCTTCAAATAATACCTCATAAGCTGGAAAGAGGTTGATCAGGATGGATAGTCCCTTACGGAACATCGTGTGATCATCAACAATGGCAATATATTTTGTTTCAGACATAAGGTGCGGTTAATTCATACATGGGGTATGGTGATGGTAATGATGGTTCCTTTTCCGGCGCTGCTGGTGATATTGGCAAGTCCTCCGAGTACAGCGGCCCTGCTGGTAATGTGTTGTAACCCTAATCCATTCTTTTTGCTGAGCGCTTCTTCTACATTGAAACCTGCTCCGTTATCGCAAATACTGACATACAGCAGGTCTGTCATGTATTTACAGGTGATGACCACTTCTGCTGCTGCGGCATGTTTAAGGACATTCTGCAGGGCCTCCTGGATGATTCTGAAGAGGATCAGTTTTCCCTGTGCATCCATTGGTCGTTCAGTGCCTTCCTGGCGAAAAACCACATGGGTGGCTCCGCTTCTGTTGATCCGTTCTGCCTCCTGGTCAATGTTGCCCGCCAGGCTGAATAGCTGTACTCTTTCTGTGCTAAGTCCTTTGGCAATGTCCCGCAGGATGGTCATGGCTTGTCCTATCGTAGCCTTCACTTCCTGTAAGCTGTCTGGTGGCTGCTCTGCGCGCTGCTCCATGATATTTAACTGTACTTTGGCAAGGCTGAGCAGCTGCCCTACGTGATCGTGCAATTCCTGGCTGATGTTATTAAAAGTCTCTTCCTGTATCTCCAGGGTGGATTGCAGCAGCTGTCTGTCGAAATCGTGTTTCATCTGCAGTTTTTCCACTTCCACCTGTTGCTTCCTGTTGTTGTATGCCCAGATCATTATCAGAAATAAAATACCCAGAAACAGCAAAACCGCTATTACTGCAATAATGATGATGATGATCTGTTTATTTGCATCCTGCATAATATAAACGCCAGGCAATAACAGGAATAGAGAATAATGTTTACTACAGGCAAAATAGCATGATACAGGCTATCCTTACCGATCACAATATGATTACTTCTGATATATTGCTGCAATCCAAGCAGCACTAAGGTAATGAGGCCAAACAGCAGATTGGCGGCACTGATCCAGAAATAAGGCTCTCTGAATATGCTAACCAGCACATCGCCCCTGAACGCCAATCGCAATAACACGAAACAAGAGAAAACAATATTAAGGATTTCAATCAAAACAACAGAAATATTGTTGAACTGGCCAGGTCCCTGCAGGAAAATATAATTCAGGACAATAAACAACATGGACAGGACAGCGATTGTCACATAAACGGGCTTCTCATTTTGTCTGATCTGCAGCATCTGACCATACAGGTACAAATTTATAGGGGTTGACAAGATAATATACCAGTTGTACATGGTATAGTTATGCGCCCAGCCGAGTGCCCGGTAGTTGCTTCCCACCAGCTCAATGACGTTGGTGAGCAGCAGTAAAGGGATAAACAGCACCAGGTTACAGGCGTTAAGCCCCCTATAGCAGATGATGGCTACGAGGAGGCTTAACAATTGGAAATACTGAAAGTAGTCTATGATCATAGTTTATCAGGGTTGCAGACCGCCAAAGTCGTAAACGATGTCGCCAGGGCCAAAGAACTTAAGATCTTGCGGAGCTACGGCTTCCATTACCGGCGCAGCTGCTGTAGCCGCGAGGGGAACTGCAGCTCCTATCCTGGCACTTACCAGTTCCTCGATTTCCAGCACATTAGGATCTACATAAGGAATAATAAAAATCGTTAATCGGCCCTGCCTTTCAGCTATTTGCTCAGGACTCAGGCCAAGAGACGGATGTCTTAGCACATTATCCAGATAAATTCCCATCGCGAACCTCGTCAGCACCGGCCGGCCGGGATGCGTCACAGCAAATGCGGCTCTGGCTTCTGCCAGGAATTCTGTTATTTCAGGCTCATTGAATTCTTCATAAACAGTTAACCGGCGCGTCAATACTTCAATTGTACGTCTAACAGACAGCAAGTCGGGATCTATCTTAAAGCCGTGATCTCCCATAACCGAAATGAAGTTATAAATACACGTTTCTGCAAGAGAATAAGAAATTCTCCGGCCTTGGGGTACGAAGCGTTCCCGGGATGATGAAGCTCGCAAAAAATCTGGTTTAAAAAAATTTGTAGACATGTTGTGGGGTTTTAGATTGTGATTGAGGTTATTTAACAGCCACAATTTAGAACGCCCCCACGGATTTCCAACACGACTATAACAAATACGGGAGAAAGAAGTTTTTGCACGGGAAAAACACCCCTGTACCCTTTATGAATTTTGACCTTTTGTCCACCAAAGGGGCCCCTTGAACGTTGACCCCGTAGGGGTCATGTGTTTGTAGCCCCCGGTTTCAACCGGGGGAAAACGCGCCCCGCAACAACAACGGGAACCGCAATCCAAACAACAACCAACAATTACCAAACATTCGTACACGACATCCGTACAACGATGCCCCCAATAACGGAAACAACCCGGGTTAGGACGCAAATCAACAGGACAACCACAACACAAACAACAACACACAATTACCTACCCCGCCTCCCCAAAACAACGATGCCGCAATCACCGGAATAACCCGGCTATACAAACTGGGGCAACCACCACGCAAACACATAACGATCAATTGCAAATACCCACCCGGCGGGCATAACACCGATAACGGCCAAACTATGCCACCACGAACCCGACAACCCGCTGATTCCCTCCTCTAAAACCCGGTTACAACTGCCTCCATCCCCTCACAACTAATTTATCCTTAATACATAAATCACTGCAATATGTCAATTAAACTTGTTAACATCGTGCCAGTAGTTTAATTTTATATTCAGAATATACCCCAACGAAACAGGCATTTGAACGATATATAGACTGACTCTTTTTAACAGCGCGCTTTTTAAATCATATACCCCAGATAGTAACGCATGTATATGACTTTATGCAAACCGTACTGGCTTTTCCTCCCATGCGGCGCTAACATTATTCAAATAGTAAAAACCATGACCCCATGAGCCCAAAATCACTTGTCTCCAAAGCACCATTAGCTCCCACTACAGGGCCCTGTGAGGAGATAACCAACGAGAACCTGATCAAAGGACTTCCTGTTAATGAACAGGATTATGCTATCATTGTCGGCATCAGCCATTATAGCAGCTTAACACAATTAAACGCTCCCGTTACAGATGCCTGCCGTTTCAGGAACTGGCTGATCAAAGCTGATGGTGGGAATCTCCATCCGCAGCATGTCTTTTTCATTCCTTCGGCTCCAGGCAGTAATATACCCGACCAGCTGGCTATTGATAAAGCGCTATCAGATATTATTCTGCTGGCAGAGGCTAAACCTGCGCGCCGCCTCTATTTTTACTTCTCCGGTCATGGCTTTGGGGCCAATTGGGAAGTGAATGGTATGTGCCTGCCTATATGGTCGCCCAGCTTTTATAATGCCGCCCTTTCGTCTAAGGCCTACCTGGACCTACTGGTGGAGAAGGATCTTTTCAGGGAAGTGTATTTCTTCCTGGACTGCTGCCGCGACAGGAAGATCAACACCAAACCTTTGCATTCTATGCTCGGCGGACCAAGACCCGGCGGCGCCAATACGATGGCAGTGGTAATGTATGCTTCAGAGTATGAAAATCCTGCATGGGAAGGTATGATGAACGCAAATGGCAATCTGCAGGTACATGGTTATTTCTCCAGGGCCTTGCTGGAAGCGCTGAACGGTGGCGCGGTGAACAACAGCGGCGATATCACTATCACCAGTTTCCTCGACTATGTGCGGGAGAAGACGGAAACATATGCCAAAGAAAGGAACCATACACAAACGGTACGCTCTGATATCCGTAATAACAGTTACGGTCTGGATTATGTGATCCATAAAACCGGCAGAACGCCCGGCACCGTGTTAACGATACAATTCAAGGCCGGCGGAGACATTTCGCTGGACGGCCCCGACCTGAGTAATATCAAATCGGGCGTCGTGCAGGCCGGTGAGTCCTGGCTGATACCGCTGGGCAAAGGTTATCACCAGATAACAGATAAAATCTCCAAAAGATCCTCCTTTATCACCATCGATGGTACCCTTAAAACTATGATATATGAATTCTAACACCCCTACCTTTAAACTGACCGTTGCCGCCGTTGGCGTGATGTCTGACTTTGCACATCTCACAGTGTATAACGGTTTTCTCGAAGATATTGCAAGGGGATATGAACAGCTGGATCTGACGTTGCCACAGGGCCTTTACAGTATCACGCTCAAACTGGATGGCAACATCATCAAAGAGCATGTACGGCTGACGGAGGATACCCGTTTTGAGATCCCTACACCGCCTGTATATTCTTCTGTGGTGGCCGACCGTTTTGAGTCGTCACACGAGTATTATACCCACAATGCGGAACATTATAGTCTGGAGCCTACCGTACAGACAGACACGACCGAAGGTGGCGCCATATTTCTTTTTTTCCGGTATACAGACCTGGATAAACGGAAAGAACTGAATACTGACCAGCATTCACTGGGAGATGGCTTCTCATTGCTGGATAAAAACCGGCAGCTATTATATCAGCTGCAGGGCAGCAATATCCGGGAAGATACTGATACCGGCTGGATGGCCTTTCATGCAGTACTGCCGGTGGGTATTTATTACCTGCATTACAGCGGGCATAAGTTTGAAAATGATGAGGGAGAAGCCCATGACATTCCCCCCAGGGAAATTCCCCTGCAGGTATTTAAAAGCAGTGACAGCCTGCAGGGACTATCAGACAAATACTGGCAGACACAGGTCTTCCTGACTTTCGGTTATGGTCCTATCTTCCCTTCCATGAGCGTCTTTATAGCTCCCCGCAAAGATGGTTTTATCAACAATGATGAAGGCAATTACCGTATTGATGGACTCCGTCACAAGTTCCATAATGGCATTTACCATTTGCCGGAAAAAGTATTGCTGGAGTTTGAGCAGGGACAGTGGACTTCTCCCATGAAAGGTCTGCTGGCCGCATATGTCTATTTCAGCAGTCCTGATACTGACAATGAGCTGCTGTTCCGAAACGTTGCCCAGGATCTTCCGGCCCTCCTCGGTGAGGATACACCTGATGTCAAAGCCTTACAGGTAATGGCGGCACAGTATTATAAAGACCCCATTCCGGAAGTCACGCTTAGTGAGCCCTGTATGTTCCTGGCCGGCATGCGTGCTGTGATCAGGGCATCTATCAAACATCCGGATATCATTGCGGAAGACAGCTTTCTGGAAGACATTACTGATAAGTTGTACTGCGATATGGTGTGGACATCGTATCTGCCGGCGCCCCTTCCCAAAAGCAAAAAACAATTGCAGGATGCTACGCTGGCAGGCTCACTGACAGACAGTATTTTCAATGTAGTGGAAAGGATCATTGGCGACGAAATAACGCCGGAAGAAATAGGAGAAAAGCTGTTGAAATCCCAGACGGTCAGCACACTGCTGTATTACATTGATAAGCTGAACGATGATCTTAATATCACTGATCTTGCCAGCAGATTGCAGATCCCTCCGAATGTGGTGCGAAAGACCATCAATCATATTCTGACTTTCGCTGACAGTATCAAAAATGTAAAGAAAAAACCACAGCAGTTTAGCATTAAGAATATTAACAAACTAAAAAGCATTCAATAATGACACCACAAAGTTATGCGTTGCATATCGGCCTGAATGCAGTGAACCCCGACAGCTATGAAGGCTGGAATGGAGAACTTTTCGCCTGCGAGAATGATGTGGCAGTATATAAGGCCATTGCTGAAAAGGCAGGCTTTCAATCTATCCATTCGCTGCTCACCAAAGACGCCACTGCTCTCAATGTGTTACAACACTTACAGCAGGCGGCCGATCAGTTGCAAGCGGGCGACATACTACTGATTACCTATTCAGGACACGGCGGATCTATCATAGACGCCAACCAGGATGAAACCAACAACTTCGGGGAGATGGATGGTTTTGATGAAACCTGGTGCCTCTACGACCGGCAGCTGATCGATGACGAACTATTTGAATGCTTCAGTAAGTTCAAACCAGGTGTACGTATACTCATCTTTTCTGATAGCTGTCATTCTGGTTCTGTAGCTAAAGCAGCAGAAGCAGTTACAACAACGTTGGATCCTGTTACCTACACCCGCGCCCGTGTAGCGCCGCTGGATGTCTTAATACGCACCTACAACACACATAAAAGTGAATATGATGGCATACAGGCGCAACTCAGTGCCGGTCCTGCGGATATAGCTGCCTATGTGGTGCAGTTTGGCGCCTGTCAGGATGATGAACTGGCCATGGAAGTATGGGGTAATGGTATGTTCACCGCCAAGGTGCAGGAGGTGCTAAAGGAAGAGATCAACAGTTATACGGATCTGCATATTGCGATTAAAAAAGGATTTTCTGCCAGGCAACATCCTAACTTGTTTCATTATGGGAATAAGGCCTATGACTTCCTGGCACAGCCCCCGTTTTGTATACAACCGCTGGTGGGAACGCATGAGTAAGAGGCAGACTATGAGCGATCGCCAGGCTACATGCATTGTGGTCGAATAAAAATCCGGAAGCAACACGGGGCTACTTCCGGATTTTTATATCGTAGTTTAAGCACTAGCGTTTCGACTTGAACTCAGAACCTTCTTTCCATTGCGGGAACTTATCCTCATTTGACAACGTCAAACCAACATCAAACAGGAAACGAACATCTTCCACCATTCCGGACAATTCCCAACTGCTGTCCATCTGATCAAATGGAGAATGGTAATGATCCCGTCCGTAGACAGTCTTATGATCGGGCGCCCAGGCTGAATCGTGGGCCAGGGATTGGTCGCCACTGCCGGGATATAAGGCAGGGATACCCACTTTGGCAAAATTGAAATGGTCGGAGCGGAAGAACCAGCCTCCGGAAGGATTGGCTTCCGGCACCAGGAAGCGGCCCTGTTTCTCTGCTGACCGGGCGGCATAGTCGTCCAGCTCAGATTGTCCCTTGCCGATGATGGTAATATCTTTCGTACGTCCGAAGTAGTTCAATACGTCCATATTGATATCTGCCACGGTCGATTTTATGGGAAAGACAGGATGCGAGGCATAATATTCGGAGCCTAACAGCCCCTGTTCCTCTCCTGTCAATGCCAGAAATAACACAGAGCGTTTAGGCGCCTGTTTCAGCCTGGAAAAGGCCGTTGCCAGTTGCAGGAGGCCAGCTACACCGGAGGCATTATCCAGCGCTCCGTTGTAGATGGAATCGCCTCTTACAGCTTCTCCTATCCCCAGGTGATCCCAGTGGGCAGAGTAGATAATGTACTCATTTTTCCTTTCCGTACCGGGCAACAGGGCTGCCACGTTGTGGGACACTGATTTCCGAATCTTGCTCTGCAATGCGAGGGAGGCATTCACGCCTAAAGGCACGGCTTTAAAACCGGGGCGTTTTGCCTGGTTCATGACACTGTCTGGCACTCCTGCCAGTTGAAACAGCCTTTTGGCAGATTCCTGGGTCAGCCAGCCTTCGATGGTAGCGCGGCTCTTGTTATCGTCGGGGGTTTGCAGGTCCAGTTTAGGCTTTGACCAGCCACTGCGCACCACCGTCCAGCCATAGCTGGCAGGTAATACGTCATGAATGATCAGGACACCCGCAGCACCCTGCCGGGCAGCTTCTTCGAATTTATAAGTCCAGCGGCCATAATAGGTCATTGTATGGGTCTTGCCTTTGAACAGGGTGCTATCGTAAAAACCGGGATCGTTGACCATTACGACCACCGTTTTGCCTTTTACATCCAGTCCTGCATAGTCGTTCCAGTTGTATTCAGGCGCCACAATACCGAAACCGGCAAATATCATTTCCGAGTTATTGATAGCCACCCGTTGCTGCACATGTTTGGTACCTGCCACGTACTGGTCGAGGTAACTGAGCTGCAGATCACCGTTTTTACCGGTGATGCGCAGGTCTCCTTCCGGTACGGATTTAATCTCCACCATGGGCACTTCCTGCAGATAACTGGTATCATTACCTGGCTTCAGACCGATTTCTTTAAAACGTTTTATGAGGTATGCCAGTGTTTTCTCTTCGCCGATAGTAAAGGGTTTACGCCCCTGGAATTCGTCGGAGGCAAGCACGGAAATATCCTGCGCCAATCCGGCTGAATCGATGGCTTTAATAGCGGTAGAATCTTCGGCTGTACCGGCTGGTCCGGCCCCCGGGTTGCAGGCGACAAGCCCCAGTGTTGCACATAACAACAGATTATGCAGGTTTTTCATCAGCAAGTTGTATTTACTTAAAGATATTCAAATTATCTTCAACCTGTCCCTATTGAGTATTTACGGATGTACGTTCTCTCTTTGAACAAATAATTATAAGTTTGCCGCCAAACCGGTTAATCGTTCTGTTCTGTTAACAAAAGACACGTTATTTAAAACGGCTCTCGCAGAGCTCACCAGGCAACAATAGATCGATGCCCCTTAAATTTTAATTTATGCAATATTTCGGAGAGAGATTAAAAGCGGCACGCAAGATCAAAGGCTGGTCCTTACAGGACCTCGTTAATCAAAGTAATCATATGGTCAGCAAACAGGCGCTGAGCAAATACGAGGCAGGCGCTATGCTGCCTTCCCGCAAAATATTACAGATTCTCTCAAAAACATTAGCGGTAAAGCTTAGCTATTTCGACACTCAGCCGATCTTCAAACTGCCTGCATTCGAGTTTGAGCGCAAAGGCAACCTGCCTGTCAAACAGCTGGAGAGTATCAAAGAACAGGTGAAAGACATACTGGAGCACTATCTGCAGGTAGAAACCCTGCTCAATATCAGGTCCAGGTTCACCAACCCAGTAAAGCCTATTCCGGTGCCTGATGAACTGGCAGCTGTGGATGTTGCTGCCAAACTGCTGAACAAATGGGACCTGGGATGGGGTGCGCTGCATAATGTAACGGAAATGCTGGAAGGGAAAGGCGTACGCGTGATCCAGGTAGCATCGCCGGCTATCTTTGATGGTTTAAGCACCTATGTGGGAAAGATTCCAGTGATAGTGCTGCATAAGGATCGCCCGGCAGATATTAAACGTTTTGCAGCCATGTATGAACTGGGGCAGCTGGCACTAAACATCTCTGCAGAAGCAGACAGGCATAAGCTCTGTGAGACCTTTGCAGCAGCGATGTTGTTGCCGGGGGATGCTTTGGAAACATTGATAGGCAACAAACGGATGGCCATCGCGCCGGGGGAATTGATCTGTATCAAAGAGCAGTACGGACTACCTATGCGGGCTATCATGCAACAGGCGATCTTCAAAGAGATCATCGACCGCAAAAATGCCAATGCCTTTTTTAAACTGCTGGCAGATAATGTTGATGAGATAGGGTTAGGGATGTATACGGGCCAGGAGAAAACGTATCGTTTTGACAGGATGATATGCAGATTATTGGCAGAAGAGATCATTGATGTGGAGAAAGCAGCTGATCTAACAGGTACACCGGCAGAAGAATTACAGAAGAAGGTGGAGGTATTTGAGGCCGTAGTGCAGGATTAACAATATACGTAAAAGATATGGGTCTTTTGTGATTGGCAAGCATCACAAAAGACCCTTTTATTTTAAGGTTGTAAACTTCCGAAGTCGTAGACCTCCGAAGGTGGAAGCCGTTTGTTCCCGCTCTTGGTATAAGGTACCAGAAACACTGTTACCCTTCCTAATTTATCCTTCTTTAATTCTTTCGGATCCTTTCCATATATAGAGGCAGCATTGTCCAGGAAGTCCTCAGTATACATGCCCATTCGCAGTTCGGTCACTATCTTACTCGTATCCGGTGCCAGCAGGCTACGCTTAGCCAGCCAGCATATGACATCCGTTCCCAGAAAGCTTTCTGATCGTGTAATCACGCGAAACGAGTCCACTTGGCGCCGTCTGGCAGTTCCGGGTAAATTACGCGGATCATTTTCACGTCTCACCTCGCCGGTGTCATGCAGAAAACAGTATTTTTTCATGACGGAATCATACTCCTTAAAGCACTTCTCCGCCAGCCCATAAGGCAGTGTTGCACCTCGTTCGGGCAAGCCCTTGTTTACACAAATAAGCCGGATCTCATCATTGATATCAGTTGAATGAGCTGATGCTTCAGATGTAGTGGGAGATTTTTGCTGCTGCTGACAAGCTATCAAACCAAAGAAAAACAGTAATACAATGCTAAACAGATAAGTGCTCTTTTTCATGTTGTGGGGTGTTGTGAGGGTGATTGATAAGAGCAAGATAACTTCCTGCGATCGATTTACAGCACACAAGTATAAAACATGGGGCATCCCACTTATATACCCGGGGAAAATGCCCTCCCTGGATCCCGGTTATTTCCCATTGTAGAGGCTTGCGCTGCTGTCTACCTTTGACTTAACACAATGCCCATAGAGCTATTCATCACATTTAATACCTACTATTATGGACCCCGCATTCATACAAGCATATTTCGACAGGTGCGACAAAAGAGCCATCCGAAAAATAATTACGACTGTCTATAAAGCGCAGGAGCTGCCTGTCACCATCCGGCCTGTCATACCACGACTTAACCCCAATAAGAACACGAACAAAAGAAAAGCGTCCCATTGAGGAGACGCTTTTCTATTTTATAATATTTAAGTATTTGTTAGTTATTCCGGACAGGTGGAATATTCGTTGTTAATCCGCCGCTATTGTTAACATACAACTTACTTGCAGCTTGCTCCTGTTTTCTTTTCTTATGATGTTTACTACCTTTTTCCTTCCTCCCTTTATTCCACCAAACCAGGAAGCCGGTTACAGGCAGGCTGGCACAGATCAGGCTTGCGAAGAAAGCCAGGATCTTACCCGGCAGGCCGGCAATGGCACCTACATGGATATCGTAGTTCATGCCGATCAGTTTCTCACCTGCGTTCCTGTCTTTCGCTGTTTCGTGTAAGAGCAGTTTGCCTGTGTTCTTGTCAAATTGCAGATCATCCCTATCATAATAGGTTTCCTTTCCCCAATAGGCAGACATGCGGATGGTGGCGGTATTACTATTCGCCCTGGCAAATACGCTGATACGTTTGGCCTTGGGGAACTGCTGTACTGCCGTCGCATAAGCCAGATCCAGCGGATTGCTGCCGGCCAGTGGCAGTGCTAAAGTATCTGATTGTACTTCTTTATGCTGTGGCGGTGTAATACTGCGGGATGCTACTACATAGACAGTGGCCTGGAACCATTTAAAGGCCCATACCATCCCCGTAAGGGCAAGCACTAAGGCTATCAGTAGTGCATAAAAACCAAGTACGTTATGCAGGTCGTAGTTCACCCTTTTGAAGTTGCCCGACCATTTTATTTTGAAGCTTTGCTCGCGTGCCTTCTTTGTCCATTTCTTCGGCCACCAGAGTATGAGGCCTGTGATGAGGAGGACGACGAAGATGAAGGTAGCCCATCCCACTATCGGCTGACCGTATTTCGTATTCAGTAACAAACTCCAGTGCAGGTACTTCACGATCACGAAGAAATCTTGTTTCATATCGTGTACTGCAGTTACATGGCCGGTGTAAGGGTCTATATAGGCCGCTTTATAGAAAGCGGTAGCGCCGAAGATGGTGAGCGCATTTTTATCGCCTTCGGCATAGCTGAGGAACTCCCAGGCGCGGTCTGGGGTTCTGTAGGTGAAGACACTACGTATGGGGAACTCTTTTCCTAAAGCAATCTGTGCCTTCTCCTGTAGTACGCTTAGCGGCAGCACAGGTGTATGCCGGGCGGTGACGAACAACTCATCATGATGTACCCATTCGTTGATCTCTTTCTGGAACACGAAAATGCAGCCCGTGATACTCACGATGAACACAATGATGCCAGACGTCAGTCCCAGCCACAGGTGAAGCCAGGCGTTCAGTTTCTTTCTCCAGGATGTCCTTTTTTTCTTAGTGTTTGCTTGAATGTCGTTTCCCATGGTATGAGAGATTGCTTTACGGAAGGGGCTGGTCCCTGTTGAGTTGTACAGGGTCTCCTTACCGGTGTAATGCGCGAAGGTCGGGATGCCATAAAAGATATCTTAGACAAAAAGGGAAAAGTATTTACGCAAAGCGGAAAAATCAAAAATATATGAGACTGGTAATGCCGTTGCAGTACTGTGTTATAATTTGGTAGTACGATGACCCTACCATTGTCCATTTCAACCCACATCGGGCAACCGATACTGTTTACCCCCGGTATGCCTGAGGCCTATTCCAGCTACGCGCTGCAGGGCACGAAGCCGTTTTACGCGGTGAGTGACAGCTTTGGCTGTATCCTGTTCCAGCAGGTAGCAAATCATAGTTACAATGCATGGGTGAGTCATTATATCATTAATAAACCAACAGCATTCAAAGTAAAAGGAAATGTGGACGATCTGCTGTTCCACCATACATTAAAGGGTAGTATGTTTTATGAGCTGAACAGTCATGAAAGAGAAACTTTTCAGCACCAGATGAATATAGTGGTTACTCCGCGACTACGCCATGTGGTCCGCTTCAAGGCAGCAGGTATTTATGTTGCTTTGGACATCCAGATCCCGGTGGAAGAGCTGAAGAGTTACCAGGAAAGTTTCCCGGTTGTACTAGACCTATTGAAGAAGCTGGATTATAAAGATACCATTACCCTCCTGGATCAGAATATGATTGCCCATGAACGCCTTCGCAATATTATACAGGATATTACCGAACGCCAGTTACCTAAGGCTGCCAGCGAAAAATACAGAGAACAGAAAACCGGAGAACTCATCATTGAATCACTTGATATGCTTTCACGTTACCTTACAGATGCCAACGGCCTAAGCGCGGCCGACCATGAAAGGGGCCAGAAGACAGAGGTACATTTGCTGAAACATCTGCAGCAACCATCACCTCCTACCCTCAAACAATTGGCGAGATTTGCCGGTACGAATGAAAAGAAACTGGAAGAGATCTTCCGGAGCCGTCACGGTATTACCGTATACGACTTCTTCCAGAACGCGCGTATGCGTATCATTTACCGCAAGCTCACCGAAACGGCTGTGCCCTTGCAGGACCTTGCTGAAGAATTCGGCTACACCGATTATTCCAGCTTCTCCTACGCCGTAAAGAAACGTTTTTCAATGAGTCCGCGTGAACTGAGAAAGAACAGTAGCATTAATTCCTAATTGTTATTCTCTCTTTCCAAAGTTCAACGTTGAACTCCTAAACAACAACCTCATATCATGACGTAACTTTAATACAGAAAGAACAATATTATTCGTTTTCGTTGCCATAACGACCTATAATACGACAAGAACATTTAATGGTATATTGAGGAAAACAACGTCCTGGCTTTCTAGCCGGGACCATTTTTCTTACAATGTTACCATTTCCAATATATCGCAACATATACCAATTGTAAAATGCCAATTGTTTTCTCATCTCATTATTTGTATTCCCCCATTCACTCATTAACCCAGGTACATGAAACCGTTTAAAAGCACGCTTTTGTTTGTTACCCTATGCTTCCCCTGTTTTCAGATCGCCCTTGCCACTGGTGAGGGCGATTGGTTTTCCGGCAGATGGTCCATACAGCCGGTGCCTGTTCAAACGCGGTGGGCAGCTGAAGTTTCTCCTGACAACGTTTTACCCGAGTATCCGCGGCCGCAGATGGTACGTTCGCAATGGCAGAACCTGAACGGCCTCTGGGAATATGCCATTACCCGTTGGGATGATGCGATGCCCCTGAAATTTGACGGTGAGATACTGGTGCCTTTTCCTGTCGAATCGGCACTATCCGGCGTACAGCGGGCTTTGTTACCTACACAGCGGCTCTGGTATAAACGGTCTATCAAAAAGCCGGATACGCGCGGCGGCAAACGGATACTGCTGCATTTTGGCGCGGTAGACTGGAGGGCTGCAGTCTTTCTGAATGGCAAGCTATTGGGCAGGCATATGGGCGGCTATCAGCATTTCTCTTTTGATATTACAGCTTCCCTGCAGGAAGGTGATAATGAACTTGTCGTGAGTGTGCTCGATCCTTCTAACCTGGGACCTAATCCCTGTGGGAAACAGACCTTACGTCCGCGGAAGATACTTTATACAGCTGTCAGCGGTATCTGGCAGACGGTGTGGATGGAGACGGTGCCGCCTTCCTATATTACTGATTTGTACATGACGCCTGACATTGACGCCAACTGTCTCAATCTGCGGGTCAATACTTCCGATACGGCCGGCAGTGTCATCGAGGCCATTGCTTATGCCGGCACCCAGGCCGTTGCTCATACCTCCGGCCCTGCCGGCAGGATGCTGGACATCGGCGTTCCTTTTGCCCGTTTATGGAGCCCTGCGGATCCTTTTCTTTATTACCTGAAGATCCGGTTACGGCGGCATGGGCAGGTGGTCGATTCTGTGACCAGTTATTTCGGGATGCGGAAGATAGCGGTGCAGAAGGATAGTTCGGGCATGCCGCGCCTGTTCCTTAATAATAAATATACCTTCCAGCTGGGGGTACTCGACCAGGGTTACTGGCCGGAAGGATTGTACACTGCCCCCACTGATTCCGCACTGGCCTTTGATATCAGGATGATGAAGGATATGGGATTTAATACTATCCGCAAGCATGTGAAGCTCGAACCCGACCGGTGGTATTATCATGCCGACCGCTTAGGTATGCTGGTATGGCAGGACATGGTGCCTTGTGCGGACGAAGACTTCTATTCTACTTCCCAGTTTGAACAGGAGAATAATGAGAACCTCTACCAGTTACATAATTTCCCATCCATTGTGATGTGGGTACTGTTCAATGAAGGATGGGGGAAGTATGATCAGAAACGCCTTACAGAGTGGATGAAACAGGCCGATCCTTCGCGGATCACGAACGGTCATTCCGGGGAGAACCTGGATGTATACAGCGACACACCGGTACGTGACCGCTGGATCAGCAGTGATGTGGCAGATGTGCATTATTATCCCGGGCCATCCATAGCGCCCGCATTACCGGGGAAAGCGAGGATATTGGGAGAATGGGGCGGTGTGCGCGTAATCACGCCGGGGCATCAGTGGGCGCCTAAAACGGGATGGGGTTATGTGGAAGTAAGTGCAGCGAAGTTTGCCGAGAAGTACAGGTACATGATGGGCAGGTTGAAGTTGTATGAGAAACAAGGACTATCCGCAGCAATATACACACAGCCCTATGATGTGGAATCGGAGGAGAATGGGTTTATGACGTACGACAGGAAGGTGGTGAAGATTGGTGTGGACGAGATACGGAAAGTAAATACCTGGTAAAAAAGGGAACCTTCCTGAACCGTTCAAAACAGGAAAGTTCCCCGCCATGCAGATCTTACATAGCTGTTGTGATATTTGTTATCGTGGTGGTGCACCAATAAAACTGGCGGGTGATTGTTTCCGTTCCGGAAACAGCCTGCAATGTTTTTACGCCGATCGGCTGGCTGGTGACCAGGTAATAAACGTGGGACAGACTACCGGGAACAGTGGTAATAAACCATGGAGCGGTTGTACATAGATTTCCCGTTGTGTAGTATATCTTGTTACCAACAGTCTCATATACAATAGATGTTGGCGTAAAGACCGGCTCTGAAGTAAATCTGCTTATTTTAAAAGCCAGCAGGCCGCCTGTCATCGCGCAGACGAGGATGAGTACCAGTAGAATTCTAGCGTTTTTCATGATAAGTGGTTTTGTTATTCCAACCGTTCCGGCCACAAGGCATATCACTACATGGCAGCGGTGGTACGGGTAGTGATTAATGCACAAGGCTGATTACCGATGATGAATGTATTTGTTCCGCCAACTTCCTGCAAAGTGATGTTGCCTATTGCAGGACCAATACTGAAGATAACGGTGGTAGTGGGACCTGTGGTAGTTAAGTAACGTGTAGCTCCGAGTGCAGTACAGAATATGGTGTTAGTAGAGTATACCGTTCCGAAAGTAGATATCTGAGTAGTATATCTCCACACCGGAGAGGTATTGAATCTGCTGGCTTTAAAGGCAAGCATGCCGCCGATTCCCACAACAATAATCATGGCAATTAAGATAATTCTGGCTTTTTGCATGGCAATAGTTTTAGGGTGATAGATGTTCTGAAGTCAGGGTTAGTTTATCCAATTTACCCTGATATTTCGCCGCTTACTTTGGAGATCCTGTATTTACTTAGGAGATGCTCCTGCTCTGTGGCGCGAATGGTGCTGTAATACTTCCGTACATTGTAGTACCTTAAAGTGACCCCGTTTATATGAAAAGCATTGCCATTGGGCTCTTATGCCTCTGTTATCTGCCCCTGCTGGCTCAAAAGCCATCTATTTCCAACACGTCTTATAAAAGTTGGGAATTGCTTTTTAACTGCGATATTTCTGATGATGGCAAATATGTCTGGTACACCTATGGGGCGGAGGTCACGGGAAGCACATTGGTGGTAAGGGCTGTCAACGGCGATTATAAAAAGATCTTCACGGGTGTGCGGGAAGCGGCCTTCGCAGCGGATAATAAACATCTTATCTTCATTTCGGGTGAAGGCCTGGGGATTCTTTGGCTGGGTACTAATGATGTGGAATCCCTTCCAGGTGTCAACAATTTCACCTTGCCGGAAGAGGGCAATGGCGAATGGCTGAAGGCACAACATGGGGATACACTGCTTGTCAGGAACCTGCGTACCGGCAAGGAGGCGTATTACCCGGATGCAATGCCGGCTTATTTCAACCGGCAGGGCACTGTCCTGATACTAAAAATACAGGATTGTTTGATCTGGATGGATCTGCAGCACAAGCAACAAAAACAGATCGCTACTAAAAAAAACATCAGCAATATTACATTCGATCATTCAGGAACACGCCTTGCCTTCACTGCAGGCGATCCCGCGGCAGCGGAGATCCATTATTACAGGCATGATATGGATAGCGCCCGTCTGCTTGTGTCGCCGAAGAAGAAGGAATTCCTCCCTGCCAGTGGTATGCTGCAGTTTAGCAAGGATGACCGCTTACTGTTTTTCAAAGTGGTAAAGAAAAAGGGAGACACTGCTAAAGACAGCAGCATTATTACGGATAAATTAGCGATCTGGGATTATCGGGATGTACGTTTACACTCCCAGCAGCCACCGGATCCGTATGCACAATTCTCCGCAGTCATTCCCATATCCGGCGGAAATATCATTCAACTGGAAAATGTAGATAGTACGGTATGTGGTGCGCCGGGCAATCATTTCGCGATGGTCTGCAATGTCACTAATGAAGAAGACGCCTATTGGAATCCCCGGCAGATACCCGCTTATGATCTTATATCGCTTACTGATGGCAGCCGGCGGAATATTATCCGTTCGCCGCAGCAGGTATTTCAGATCGAGTTATCACCTACAGAACGGTTTGTTACCTGGTTTGATGTGCAGGGAAAACATTATTTCAGCTATGAGATCAGTAGTGGTATTACGCGGAATATTTCTGCAGGCATTCCCACTTCATTGATTAATACGCATATCAGCCGGAAAGAAGTACTGCCTTATGGTATGGCCGGCTGGTTAGCCAATGATACCCGCGTACTCATTTATGATGAATTTGACATCTGGCTGCTGGATCCAACAGGCAAATTGCCGCCGTTGAATATCACCAATGGTTATGGTCATCAACATCAGACTACTCTGCGGATCGTATATCCGCAGGAACTGCCTACCCTGAAGCTGAATGCATCCCTGCTCATTACATGCCTGGACAGTAACAGGTATAATGGCTTTACGTATATCAAAGCAGGCGCTAATACGGCTATTACGCTGCCCACGCTGGAGCCTTGTGTTTACCATTTCCCGGCATTGGTGGTGCACGAGCCGCCACCACCCATCAAAGCTCGCAAGGCCGGTATTTACCTGCTACAGCACCAAAGCGATACTGCAGCGCCTAACCTGGTCGCGACTACCGATTTCCGGCATTTTAACCGCCTCTCGGATATTCAGCCCCAGCATGCTTTCAACTGGCTCCAGGCACGCCTTGTGCGCTGGCCTGTTTCCGATAGCCTGACTGGTACGGGGATATTGTATAAACCGGAGGACTTTGACAGTACGAAAAAGTATCCTGTTATTTTCCATTACTACGAGGAGAAGAGTAAGGGACTATACGTCTTTCCTAGCGTGCGCCTAAGCACCGGAGATATCAATATCCCCTGGTATGTGAGCAATGGTTATCTTGTTTTCGTACCGGATATTTATCGCCCTACCGGGCTGTCAGGGGCATCTATTCTCCGCACCGTCACTTCAGCTGTACAATACCTGTCATCCCTCCCCTATGTGAATACACAAAAAATGGGCTTACAGGGGCATAGCTTTGGCGGCTATGAAACCAACTACCTGATCACGCATACTAATCTATTTGCGGCTGCCCAGGCCTCTGCCGGTCCGGCAGACCTATTTGGCTTACATGGTGGAACGGGTTTTGGAGGAAGAAGTTATCATTATATATCTGAAGTAGGGCAGCTGAATCAGGGAGCAGCTCCCTGGGAGGCCCCTCAGACCTATCTGCAAGGGTCTCCAGTCCTGTTGGCAGATAAGGTAACGACTCCGCTGTTATTAATGCATAATAAAGACGATGGCGCGGTACCGTTCTCTCAATCCGTAGCCTTTTTTACGGCGTTAAGGCGATTGGGAAAACCCGTTTGGTTATTGGAATATGAAGGAGAAGGACATGTGTTGTTTGATCCTGGCTGTCTGCTGGATTTTAATATGAAGCAGCAGGCGTTTTTTGACCATTATTTGAAGAATAAGCAGCTTCCCCTATGGATGTCCAGGCCTGGTTTCATTTCTAAATAAGTGATTAAGCATTAACTTTATGGCATGGACTTTATTAATTTATCCAGCTTTCAGCTGATCACATCCAAATATGGAAGCGAAGAAGGAGGAACGTACTTTGATGAGGAGGAAAGCCTCGCACATGATATCTTACCTGACCGGATCATCTTTTACACCAATTATCTGGACTACCGGTCCTATGAAGTGTATATCCATGAAGGCGTTCTTCATGTGAAGAAAACGCGGCTGGATAACTATAAATTACACGATAAGGCGAAAGTTATTGAAGACACAATGGATGAGGAAGACCACGAAGAACTCGACCAGTTGTGGAAGCGGATGGAGCAGGATTTAGTGCATACATAAAGGCAACCAAATATCCCTTACTGCCAATCAATTTGTGCTTAGTCCTAAGTGGATAAATAACCCGTTATCGTAGCTTTAGTTAAAAACCATGAAAACAGCAAGACTCTTTCTTTCTCTAATTGCCCTGCTGGCAGTTGTGGGAGGTGCTTTTGCCTTTAAGGCTTTCAGGTTTAATGGGAACCCAGTATGGAGATATACAACTTCTATTTCTATCGCTGGCGGTGTGTATTTTTCGACAAGTTCGTTTTGTACTTCAGCAAATGCAACGAAATTCTTTACAACAAACTGTGTTGAAATAACAATTACATACACATCAACAATACGACCTGGATCACCGTCTACAATTACGTTAAGAAATGCAGTAAATCCAGACTTAACATTTACAATTCCAGCAACTTCATGTACCCTTACTACTACATGTACAACTGCTATTTTATAGTAACAGTTAGGCTCATACGCATTCTCAAAAAGCGAAAGAGCTTAACTATGTACCAGCAAATTAGTCACATTTCTTCTTCATGCTCCTTGATAAGCAGTCGAGCTTTCGCAATAGTCAACTATTTTAAAGCATTGCATGATAGGACCAGCCCGGCTATCCATGAAATGAGGGGAAGGAACGTCCGATTTGGCCCGCCGGAGTTGAATTCTAATATTAAGCAGTAGGAATTCTTTATTGTTGCATGAATAACAAAAATATTCCCGCGCGAATGCAACAATGAGAAAATCTGATCTACGCACCTCTGGGTACTATGAATTTTTCTTTAGTACTAACTGTATACATAGACTATTACAGTATTTTTGAAAAAAAACCATGAAAACAGCAAGACTCTTTCTTTCTCTAATTGCCCTTCTGGCAGTTGTGGGAGGTGCTTTTGCCTTTAAGGCTTTCAGGTTTAACAGTACGCCGGCATGGAGATATACCAATTCTATCACAATAGGTGGGAGTGTGTATTCTTCAACAGTGCCGTTTTGCACATCAACAGACCCGGTGTCTTTCTTTACTACACTCTGTTTTGAAATAACAACTACCAATTCAACGACAGTAAGAACAGGTCCACCGGCTACCATTACGTTAAGGTATACTGCGAATACCACCCTGACGTATACAATACCAGAAACGTCTTGTATCACCCTTACGACATGCGTGACTAATATTCTATAAAATAGTGCTTTCGGATTATCAATACTCCTAACAGATCCTGGCCAGGACAAACTGTTAGGAGTTTATTACTTTCTTCAAGGAATCCACGCTTACGCCTCCGATCACTATTTGTTTGAATTCTTTCTTTTTATCGTAGATCACCAGGTATGGGAAGCCGGGTGCTTTGTAATAGGTAAAGAAAAAGCCTTTCATGTCCTTCCCTATTGTTACATTCTTATATTTATCCAGTTTGAATAGGGTATCATACATCTGAATTTCCTTAAAATCTGCCATAGTCGCCATATAAAAGCGCACATCTTTTAGCTCATCCATCCGCTTGGTGATTTCCCTTGTCAAGCTTTGGCAATAGGGACAGTCCGGCCCAAAGAAGAACAATACCACTGGTTTCCCCTTAGGAATCTTAGCTGTGTTTAACTTCACAGTCGTATCCAGTAACTGGATATCAAAAGGCGGCAGGTCTTTATCAATACCAGGAGGCAAAGCGCGGCTATATTTCGTACAACTGGCTATTCCGGCTAATACTAAGACTAACAACAACGATCTCATTACGATTGAATTTTATTATTGGCTGCCTTCCAGATATAATCCAGCAGTAGCAATCCAAAGGAGAAAAATATTAATATTGGAAGCATCTGGAACCGCAACGCAATCTGGGAGGCGAATACGCTGAACCCAAAATTGATAATCCAGAGGCCGAAGGCTAATAGCAAACCTATTGACAAGGCCCTGTTATGTTTGATGCCATGGAGTATTACAAACCCTACAAGGCTGAATAAGAACACCACATTCATCACACCAACCAGGATGGGATAAAAGCTGAGTATCGTTACTTTCAAATCCTTGAAATGTGTTTTCAGCTTCCTCGATTCAAAGCCAAACCACATTTGCCCAATTGGAGCAATACTATCCTTACCCATGTTGTATGTATCTAAGAACTCAACTGGTGGCGCATAGTACTTCATAGTGTTAGGCAGTAAATAATACTGGGCAAATGTGGTGGGATATTGCCTGATCAGGTACGAGCCATATTCGGCGAAAAGAGGCCCTACGGTAGCCCACTTCTTTAATATATGTGCGGTTGAGTCCTTTTTGAATTGATTGTGCATATATTGCTGCAACGGCGATTTCGGGTCCCACATATACCATGTATTCGCAATCATCATTTCCTGCTGGTGCATGAAGATATTTTTGGTGGTATCAAAGTAAGTCCGCACCATCTTGTCCAGCTGCTTAAACTTAGCCGGCATGGGAGGTGGTGGCTCATCTTGCACAAAACGGTATGCATACAAGGCATTATTGGCCATCTGCCAGCCGCTGAAAGGTGAGAACTGGCGGATGCCAGTTAGCCGGTCATACTGATTGCTGGTGTGCCATACAAATCCTGCTATGAGAATAACACTGGATAAAATTCCCACTACCTTTCTTTTCCAAGGCTGACGGCTGATAATAAATGCCAACGCAGCAACAATTGGATAGAACAAGGCATTATATCTTACTGTGAATGCCAGGAGGATAACAACAGCATGTAAAATGATTAAGGTTTGGTTCGGTCTATGGAGTATCCAGAGTAATAATGTAAACCATATAAGGCTAAGACTCAAAAACAACGCATCGCTGGAAACATAATTCGCCATGTAAAGAAATACCGGGTTAAATACCATACCCACATAGAGCACGCCGAATGCAACTTTTCCTGGTTTATAGAAGTAAGCAAGGGTAAATACAAGGGCGAGGGCACTTGCCTGCAACAGCAAATATTGGAATCCAACCAGTGCGGTATCTGATATGGTTAGCGTACTGAAGAAACGCAGGAATTTTGAGTAGCCAATCGGATACGTGTTTATGCTAAAATTCCCATAAGCAGATTCGAGATACACGTAAGAATCCCCATCAATAAACCCTGCTGAAGGATATAAATGTTTGAAGATGAAAAACTGGACAATGACGGCTAAACCAGCGAACCAGACGAGCGCTTTATTCCAGGGGAGATCCCAGAGGAATTCTTTGAAGGAAGGAACGCGCTTAGGCGCAGCAGCTACAGGCGCCGCGTCGCCGGATTTTTCCTCGTGGTATTCCTGTTCTGTATTGATAGCCCAGATATTATCTTTTGTGGTGATACCTTCTATAATATTGTCTACCGCTACCATTGCTGTCAGCATGGAATGGTCTGCATTGTTGTATTTATGCATGCCATTACGTCCCACCAGGAACAGGTTCTCCAGTTGATCTGTATACGCTCTTACCTTATCGAAATGAGCATAAGCACCAAAATAAGCGGGATAGGTCTTTTCCACTCTCAGTACGGTGCTGTCCAGCACATTCTCTGATGTAGCCAGGCCGATCTTTTCAAGTTCCCTGATGGCTAATGCTGCGATCTCTGTATCTGGCAGCTTCCAGAAATCATCAGTTTCATTACAGAAGAATTCCATACCCACCCAGGCGGTGTCAGGATCTTTTACCATATACGGGCTCCAGTTGTTGAATAACTGCAGCCTGCCCACCTTTACGTCTTTCTCTTGTATATAGATCCAGGTATCTTCCAGTTTCAATGGCTTCCACTCCCCGGTATGTTTATCCAGGAAAGAAAGTTTACGGAGCAGGATACCCACGGTAATGAAATCCCTGTACTGCAGCTTAGAGGCTATGTCCTTAACCTGTTCGGGTACTTCCCCTATTATTCCTCCAATCAACTCTTTTACTGGCATCGTGCTGAAGAAATAATCCCCTGTCAGGGATAACTCTTCCCCTGTTTGATTATTGACAGCACTAATAGCCGTTACTTTGTTATCGTCAGTATAAATATGCTTTACATCATGATGCATGTGAATAATGCCTCCCATCTCCTGAACCTGGCGGGCTACTTCCTCCCATAATTGACCGGGGCCAAGTTTGGGATAAAAGAATTGTTCTATCAGGCTGGTTTCAGTGTCTTTTTGCGCAACATCCACAGAAGCCTTTTTCTTCTTTCTGCTCAGCTCCTGGATGGCATGCTCTATCGCCTTGCGGATACTTACGCCTTTGATGCGTTGTGCCCCCCATTCGGCGGGAATTTCATCACAAGGCACACCCCACACCTTTTCTGTATAGTCCTTGAAAAAGAGATGGTATAAAGTCTTCCCAAACCGGTTGATCATAAAGTCAGCCAGACTCTTTTCAGGCTTGCGTGGGAATAACTGTGCCCAGAGGTAAGAAAATAGAATGGCGATAGTCCTGGCTACGCCTAGTTTCCTCAGCGTATCTATAGATAGAGTAATTGGATAAGTAAAAAAGCGACGTAAGAAGTAAATCCTGGACAAGCGTTTGCGCACCAGCATCACCTTATCAGGATCGTTGCTCTTTAGGTTCTCAGGCAGATCCTTTCTATTAATATCCCGGGACTTATTCTGGTACCTGATCTTAAAAGACTCCTCACTACCAGGCTGCAAAGGCAGAATATTCAGCCACCAATGCATCACTCGGTCAGACTTCGAGAAGAACCGGTGCCCCCCGATATCCATGCGGTTCCCTTTATAATTAATCGTCTTTGAGATACCACCTATATCTCCGCTTTTTTCTAATATAATGGGGATAATGTCAGTGCGGTGTAACATCTCATAAGCGGCAGTCAATCCTGCGGGGCCTGCTCCTATGATAATGGCATTTCTTTTAGACTCCATAATATGGTATTGAATAATTGTAAACAGGGCGCCTCAAGGGTCGTGGTTAACTGTTCTAAAATACCACAGTATGCGTTCTGAATTGTTAGGAGAAAGCGGATATTATATTGCCGGGTCAACGACTGGTTCAACGTCTTCTTTTTCGGGTTTTGATTCCTGGAAGCTTTGTTTGATCACAAACTCTAGCAGCAAGCCGGCAAAGGCAAGTGTGAAGATGAATGGGAATGCCTGGTACCGGAGAACGATTGGCGAAGCAAATACGCTAAATGCCAGGTTACTGAGCCATATCAACAGCATGATCCATAATACAGTTCGGTAATAAGGGCTGACTTTTGAGAAGCCTCCAAGGACGACAAACCCGATAAATCCAAAGAAGAATATGACGTTGATCATGGCTAGTAACAGCGGGAATATTGCAGTGAGAATGATCATTTTGTTCTTAGAGAAGTGATGAACATTGTTGGACTTATAACCAAACCAGCTTACTGCGCCTGGATCAACAGTGTCGCTGCCCATATTGTATATTCCTAAGAACTCGGTGGGTGGAGAATAATAATTTATAAAATTAGGCCAGATATAATACCGAAGGAATTCAGCTGGATACTGTTTGATTAACCAGGCACCATATTGGCCATAAAAATTTGAAACAGAAGCCCAACGTTTGAGATACGGTGTAGTGCTATCCTTTTTGTATTTGTCGATCAAATATAACTTTAAAGGAGCCTTATCATCCCATAAGTAATAGATACCCAACTCCTGGTCAGGCCTTTGCTTTAGTCGGTTAAGGGAATCCATATGCTTTATGGTAATAGAGTGAATTCTCGCAAATTGTTTTGGGACAGGGCCTCTCTTGGCAGGAGGGACATGAGCATACATGAATAAGGCATTGCTTCCCATTTGCCAGCCCCCAAAAGGAGAAAATGTGGCCACTCCCAGCCTATCTTGAAATGTAAGTGTTGTATAGAGTAGGAACCAGCCGACAGGCACAATAACAATAGCTATTCTCAACAACTTTTCTTTAATGGTGCCATTTGCCAGTAATACAACGAGAACGCTTATAAAAGGATAATACAAGGCATTGTAACGCACGGAGAATACAACCCCCAGGACCAGGGCGTGGAAGATGAACATTTTACCGACAGGGCGATATAGTATCCAAAACAGGCTTGTTATCCATAAAAGACTGAAAGTCGCGAATAACGCATCACTGGATACAAAGTTAGCAATGTACAGCCAGAGCGGATTTAAGATAAGAAAGGCAAATAACATCCTCATTGTCCATTTGCCTGGCTGCAACAAGTATTTTATAGAGAATAAGAAAAAGAGTATGGCTAGTTGCAGCAAAAAATATTGAACAATCACCAGTCCGGTGTCCGACCGATTAAATACACTAATGAAGCGGAGGAATTTGGAGTAGCCTACTGGCCACATGTTTATATTGACGTTATTGTATGCCGCGTCTATATAAGAGTAAGAATCTGGTAAAAAATTTGGAAAGGGATATAATTTAATTATAACAAATAACAATATGCCGGCCATAAATACAGATATAATTAGGCAAATCCGGCTTTCTTTATGCTCCCATATATCCTTAAAAAAATCAGTGGGGAGTAAAGGGGCTTTAAGTGTCATATATCGCAGGTTAACATAAAAGACTAACGAGCACAATATAAATAGGAATAAAAAATTATAGTTACCAGATAGAGAATATTTTAGAGATTGACCTGGAGTTGTGAATGTTTGTATACATGCATGCACCCGAGATAGGGCCGTATAGGTATTTTGATGGAAAAATTGTAGGTATTTAAATTAGGAGATCAGGATTTCCAGTTTTGTGGGAGGAGTTCGCTAAGTCTGTTCACAGGATGATTATTTATTCTGTCATAGATATCCTTGAGCCATTCATATGGATTTACATTGTTCATGGCACATGTACCAATAAGACTATACAACATTGCAAGACGGTGTGCTCCCTTCTCACTTCCTGCGAAGGGGAAATTCTTTCGACCGAGGGCAATGGGGCGGATATTTCTTTCACACGGATTATTATCCGGATGAAGCATTCCATCGTTGACATAATAGGATAGTTGCTCCCATCTCTCAAGGGAATATTTTATCGCCAGGGATATAGGTGATGAGGGAAGTAGCCGCTGATATTGCTGCAGCATCCAGGCATGTAACTCTTTTAGTATTGGGACAGATTCTTTTTGACGAATATCTTTGATCTGATTGTAGTCTAACTGCTGTTCATGACATTTTCGTTCAATGTCATACAGTGCTTTAAACCTGGCTAAAGCATAACCTGTCAGCTCCTTATCATAATCTTGCGCGTCGGTAAATTTTCTTCTCGCATGTGCAAGACAGCATATTTGGATGATGTCCTTCACCTTCGCTGCAACCCTTTCGTAGGTGTGCCATCCATCGGTTTGGATAACACCTTTAAAATCCTTGAGTATTCCTATTGTGCAATTTTGTCCTCTGCCTGGCTGGTAATCAAAGAATACCAGCTTCTTTATGCTATTAGTGTAGCACCAGAGGAAGCCATCATGAATATTTTGTTTGGATTTATTCTCTTCCGCGCAAATGACCTTCAATCCCGTCTCGTCAACATGGATATAAGGGAAGGCCAGTACCTCCTTCTTTAAAGCTCCATATAGCGGGGTGATCATATCTACACCATCTCCAAACCAGTCAACTAGTGTGTTATATGGAATACCAATACCGGCAGTTCGCTCAAAACTCTTATTCTGCCTGTATAAAGACATATGATCACATATTTTGGAAGTGATCAGCTGAGCTAAGAATGAAGATCCGGCAATGCATTTAAATAGCGGCCGTTCTGGTGTAGGTGCAGATATAATTAATGTCTGGTCCTTATCGTTATTAATATTGATCTTATATCTGGGGGTAATGATTACTTTGACAAAAAATTTTCCAGGTGTGTATTCAAGGGATTCATGCTGCTCTTCTCCTATCTTTTCTGCACCCAATGGTAAGTGATCAGGTTCCCGGGTTTCGTAGACCCTCGGAAGCTTTTCCAGATACGCATGTAGTGATGCCTGCTCAGCCCTGGTTTTCTTATCAGCCTTTACATAAGTAATCTTTTGGGCTTCGCTGAGAGAAGAAGAGGGATATACCTCGTTAGGATCCAGGCCAAGCAACAATTGAGCAGGATTATCAATGAACCGGTCACGCTTGCTGCCAAACAACATCTGCTGGAACTTTTTCATCTGTAGCTGCATTTTCTGCAGCTCAGCCCTGAGCTCCTGGTTCTCTTTTTGAACCTGTTCGTAGAGTTGTTTGTAATCTTTTTCCGGTACCGTATCCATGTAGAAACAATATACGGCATTATCATTATGACAGTTTGATTATCAGTTATTTTATTCGGGCATATCGTTTGCGGTAAGTGGCTGTTTTCAGGACAATACCTTTCAGGATCATTATCAACTGGGCTCGGTAATAGCAATGGAACGTAATAAGGCGTCATAAGTAGGTAGTTCAAACGTACCCTGCTCCAGTCGTTTATAATACAATGCAAAACCATGTAAGCCTACGAGCAACAGCATCTATGTCGTAATTCGGGAGTGGCTTAACTTTGCTCAAGTTTCCAGTTATGTGGAAGAAGTTCTTTGATTCGGTTTACGGGATAGCCGGCTATTCTACTGAGCACGTCCTGTAACCATTTTACAGGATCAACC
>NZ_JAKIRP010000015.1 GCF_021646545.1 Chitinophaga filiformis
TTGCCCGTAAGCTTTAATTTTATTTTTTGTAATGAACTATTACGACTTTCCCAATATGTATCTTATTGCAAGTCTGGAGTCAGATCAATCGCTGAAATAGTGCTGACTCGAAAAGACGAAGATCATTCTAACATAGTAAAGATCTTATGGTGGTTATGCCGAGGGTGTTCACCTCTTCCCATTCCGAACAGAGAAGTTAAGCCCCTCATGGCCGATGGTACTGCACTATCATGCGGGAGAGTAGGTAGCTGCCATATTTATTTAAAAAAGCTCCGGACAAACGTCTCGGAGCTTTTTTATTTTATACACGTATTGACTTTGTTGACTGTTATCTTTTCTTTCTGAAATCATCATACCAGTGTGCAATATTGACAGACACCCCCATGTTCAATGCCACTGGCTGAAAGTAATCATCGATATCATATCCTCCATACGTCTCATCATTGATCAACAGGGAGAACAATAACTGCATCTGGAATTTTACATACTTATATCCCACACGGAACGTAAAGGCGGGTTCATATAAAGGCAGTACTTTATTGCCAATATTCATGTAATTCACTCTTCTTTGTGAATCAGCTTCAAAAGCTTTGGGCCCTGCATAAAGACTATAAAACTTTAAGAGGGAAACGCGGGATGTGAAAGCCGCTTCAATGACAGGATGCGAGAGGCCAATACCTGGCTGAATGAAGAACTTGTTGAAATGTGTTCTTAACAGATAGTCATTCACAACTCTGTCAGGGCTACTTCCATAGGCATCAGCGAGCGTTTTAAAGCTGCCATTCCCATAACCCGCATAGACGTCAAAGACCATTCTTTTCTTTGGATCCAGGGGCTTAAAAAAGCCAACAGCGCCCTCTATTACACCTCCTCTGGTATCGCTGTCTACAATAACGTCTGATCCTCCTTCGTCGCTGGCATCAAGGAAGTCATATACATACTGGCCATTGGCCATGATCGCAATGTTATTGGTCAGCGCAAAGGCAGTCTGAAAGTTGCTGGGAGAGATACTGCCCTTGAATTCATGTTTCTCCTTTAAAAGTGGTTCATTGACGGTGTTAGGGACATAGATATGCTGATTGCACGCGGAGAAGGTAACGACACCGCAGCAGACAAGCATCGTCAGGTTGAGATAATTTCGCATAAAATATAAGGTTTAGGCAATTTTGCTTTACTGGCTGGATTCCCGTTCTATCAATTCAACAGGAAATACAAAGTGTTTAGTGATTTTCATAGTATCGCCGTAGTTGATCAGCTTTACGATAGTATCTACAGCTTTTTGTCCCATCTCATACCCTGACTGTTCTATAGTCGTAAGTGCAGGCGTGATGATCCTTGATGACTGGTCATTGGAATATCCCACTACTTTAATGTCCCCCGGAATAGCTACGCGTTGCCGTTTTGCTTCCTGAATAAATGCTACAGCGGAAGTATCATTGGCGGCAAATAGGCCATCAGGATATTTGTCTTCAGACAGGAGTTCTTTAGATGCTGTAGTAGCCGCTTCGGATGTCAGGTTGTGCACATACAGTAAGCTTTCATCAAAGGGAATGTCATATTTCTCAAGTGCAGCTTTGTAACCACGCAGGCGTTGCTGATACAGGTTACAAGTCAGGGTACCTGAGAAATGTGCAATCCGTTTACATCCTTGTTTGATCAGATGCTCGGTAGCGAGAAAGCCCCCTTTGAAGTCATCTCCTGTGATGGTGTATCCTGGAAAGTCTGCAGGGACACGGTCATAGAAGACAAGCGGAATATTATTCTTGATAAAAGGGGTGAAGTGTTCATAGGCAGTGGTAAACATAGACGATACAGCCAATAGTCCATCCACACGTAAGGAAAAGAAGGTGTTTACCAGTTCCTTTTCCATTTCGAGCGTATCATCCGACTGGCCTATTACAATGCTGAAGCCATACCTGTGTGCTTCATGCTGGATGCCACTGATCGCTGTACTTTGAAAATACATGGAAGTACGCGGGACGATTAGTCCTATGATATTGGAACGGTTCCTTCGCAGACTGGATGCGATCCAGTTCGGAACATAGCCCATTTCAGTGGCGGTTTGCCGTACTTTATCCCTGGTTTCCTGGTTAATCAGTTTGTTGTTCTGCAATGCTCTCGACACCGTGGAAGCAGATAAATTAAGCACTCTGGCAATGTCGTAAATGGTGATTTTGGTACTTCGTTCTTTCACATTCTTGAGGTTCAGTATATAAATATAGCGATATATTGAGCAACTTTAATAGGGAGCAACATCATTATTTTCACCGAGTTAAATATTATTACATAAAAAGGAGGAAGGCCCGGTATTAGCGGGCCTTCCTCCTTTATGATTTAAGCAGCATTATTTAGGTTCAAGTGCCTGTGAGATTCTCTCGGCGAGGTCTGTAAGATGATAACGGCTTAATGGGTCCTGAACAGCAGCAGCGGCGGCACGGATATCGGTGCGGAGTGATACCAGGTGGGCACGTGCAATACTGCTGACATCAGACTTTGTAGGATCTGTTGGTTGTACACCATACATGATCATCATCGGATTACTCAGCTGGGAATCGCCGGGAGACAGTAATTGTATGATATGCTGAACATATGATTTCTGCAGGTTACGGCGGAAAACGTCAATATTCTTCCGTGTATATATTTCACTGAAGATACCTTTCTTCACATCATTGAGGAAGGCACTGGCCTGATAACTATCAGGACCATCATTGGCTTCGTTGTTGATTAACTTAGTCAATGTAGTAGCACTCAGGATTCTGTCCAATACCGGGGTTTGACGGGCACTGATGATAGCTGTGGCATTGTTTCCGGTGCGGGAGAGGATGTCTTTGTTCAGCAGCCATTTGGGCGTTGTAAATATCTGCTCGTTGAGGAACTGCACAGCATCCAGCTGAATACTCTTCGGAACGGCTTCATAAACGCCGCCTTCCTGTTCCACCGTCTTAGGTGTCTCGTAAATGCCTCCGATGTTTTTAGCAACATGTCCGAGGTATCGGCCGAACTGGGTATTCACCTCACGGTAGAGTTCTGTCAGATTTGTATATCCTTCATTCTCTTCTTTAGTCCAGGTAAGGAGATTAGGAATGATGCGCTGCAGGTTCTTAATGCCATAGCTGCCTGCTTTCATCGCATTATCGCCAAGGTCTTCGTTCTGTGATCTTGGATCATCCGGATTGATCTCAGTTCCGAACCAATATCTCTTATCCTTTAATTTTTCAATGGTCCATTTGTTAAGGGCTGCTTTCTCTTCTTCCGGAGTATTAACACCGGGGATGAGGCGATAACCCCATTCAATGGCCCATTTGTCGTAGAAATTGATGCGGGGATAGAGATCGCTTCCTGTAATACCATCTTCGGGTTGTGCAATATAGTTAAAGCGCGCATAGTCCATAATGGAGGGCGCGTGTCCATTTTCTTTCACCCATGCTTTATCCCTCAGTTTCTCAACAGGGTAGGCGGAGCTGGAGCCAAAGTTATGGCGCAGGCCCAATGTATGTCCTACCTCATGAGAAGAAACAAACCGGATCAGTTCTCCCATCAGCTGATCGTCAAACTGCATTTTGCGGGCCCGGGCATCAGTAGGCGCACATTGTACAAAGTACCAGTTGCGCAACAGGCGCATAACATTGTGATACCAGTTGATATGGCTTTCCATGATTTCTCCGGAACGGGGGTCATGAATATGGGGACCACTTGCATTAGGAATGTCTGAAGGCTTATATACGATGGCGGAAAAGCGGGCGTCTTCAAGGCTCCAGGTAGAATCCTGCTCACGGGTAGGAGCTACTTTTGCCATGATAGCATTCTTAAACCCGGCTTTTTCGAAGGCAGCCTGCCAGTCATTAACCCCTTGAATAAGGTAGGGAACCCATTTCTTTGGAGTAGCAGGATCGATATAGAAGATAATCGGTTTAACTGGCTCGACGAGTTCTCCGCGTTTATATTTCTCAATGTCTTCTGGTTTGGGTTCGAGACGCCAGCGGGTAACCATGGAAAGGCGTTTGACGCCTTGCGGATCCAGGTCAAAATTTGTTACGGAGGTGGTAAAGAAACCCACCCGAGGATCAAAATAGCGGGACTGCATGGGAACTGCCGGAAGCAGGATCATGGAGGAGTTGAGTTCCAGTGTGGCATTCCCTCCTGATACAGGCGCTCCGGGACCAGGCTGTCCGCCTGATTTTGAATAGGTTTTAACAGTTTTAATCTCGGTATTGATAGGATAAGATTTAACATCCACTATATAGGATTTATCCTGTTGAACAGCACCGAGTTTCAGACCAGTTTTGACGCGGGTGTCAAAAAAGAAGATCTCATTATCACCCTGTATGTAATCAGTCAAATCAATAACCGAGGTATTACCCTTATCAGATAATGCTTTAATGTCAAACGCTGCGGCAATCGGTTGTATGTTGGAATTCATTACAGCGTTAAACATTGGCTGACTGGAATCTTTTGAGATCTCAGTGTAGGAGATATTTTTCAGGAAGATCCTGTTGTTAGGGCCTTTTTCGAAGCGGATGACATTTTCTCCTATTTCGTCACCGCTATATCCCATCATTGACGACCGCAGGCCTGCAGCGGATTTGGAGATACGGTTCACGACCAGTACATCTCTACCCAGCAGGGAATCAGCAATTTCGAAGAATACCCTGTCGTCTTGTTTATAAATATTGAACAGGCCGGAATCTGCTATGGCGGCGGAAGTGATCACCTCTCCGAATTTTTTCGGTGCGGTTTTAGGACTGCTTTTGGCAGGCATAGGCGGACGGACGGTAGAATCTTTAGCTGCGATGGGTTGTTGCTCTGTCTTCTTTCTCTTTTGTGCGGAAAGAGGATTGATAGTCAGCATTAATAATAGCGTACCTGCACTTGTGATGGCCATGGTACGGATAAAGTGTTTGTTCATTTGCTTCTAATAACCAGATTTTAGGCAGGTAGGTGTTGAAAATACACATATTAAGCAGTAACTTATCGGGGAATTCCATGAGCGCTAAAAATGTTACAGGAATGGAGTTGGGGGAAATGAAGGATATATAGGGGTAGGGAGCAGTGTTTGCCGTCTATGAATAAATTTGTTGATATGGTATCTTTTATGCTTATATTACAGGGTGAATGAAATGCAGCAGTAGGGCCATTACAAACGGTTTTCACCAATTTACGACGTTTATGTTCCACGTTAGACCGGGTGAAACGGATATGTAAATAACTGTAATTGTGTGGCGTTATAATGACTATAAAGGGAGCCGAAAACGACTCAAAGTGCGGATGGTAGCGGGATAGGAGAAAAACAGACACCGGAAAATTTCTGTTGGAACATTTAAAAAATTTCTTAAATTGTGCGTCCAACTTTGAAAAAAATCAATAAATTTCAGGTTCTAAGGATAGTAATCATAAGGGGCGTAACCCAACATTTGACATCGGTTGTATTTGAAAATTAAAGTGTATGCTCAACAAAACAGGAGGTGGTAAGGCCGGCTGCTGGCGGCCTTCGGCGCGAGCGTTAAATTTTGTGAGATTTTGAGAGCTGCACTTGTTTTTTTGGGTCAACCGTATAACTTTGCGAATCACGTATTTATATTGCAGAAATAACAAAAAACAATAGTTTAATCTTTAACACTAAAATTCAATCAACATGGCTGAGACTAAAACAACTGTGACTGCAGGTTCTGCCAAAGCAACTTCTCATCAAGCTAAAAAGTCATCCAATGTATTTGCATTGCTGGCCGTACCTATCTGTATAGTTATAGGTGTTCTCTTTTATCTGTTCGTACTTGGTAATCCAAATAACTTCCAGGGTGGTATCGTAGGCGCGCATCCAGTTGAAGAAGGTATCGGAAAATGGTTCGCAACAATCTATCAGGGTGGTGCTATTGTACCTATTCTTATTTCTGTATTATTGATCTGTATTACTTTCGTAATTGAGCGTTTCCTTTATATCAACAAAGCTAAAGGTAAGTTCAGCGGTGCTGACCTGGTAAGAAGAGTTCAGTTCCACCTGGCTAACAAAAACGTAGATGCAGCGCTGGCTGAGTGCGACAAACAGAAAGGTTCTGTAGGTAACGTAATGAAAGCTGGTCTGAAGAAGTACAAAGAAATGATCACTAACACTGAACTGGATACTGAGCAGAAGATCCTGACTATCAAGAACGAGATCGAAGAAACAACTGCACTGGAACTGCCTATGATGGAAAAGAACCTGGTGTTCCTGTCCACTATCGCTTCAGTAGCAACCCTGTTAGGTCTGTTCGGTACAGTATTGGGTATGATCAAATCCTTCTCTGCGATGTCTGCTTCTGGTGCTCCGGATTCATCTAAACTGGCGTTGGGTATCTCTGAAGCGTTGATCAACACCGCTCTGGGTATCGGTACTTCCGCTATCGCAATCATCATGTATAACTTCTTTACTACCAATATCGATAGCATCACTTATGCAATCGACGAGTCTGGTTTTACTTTAACTCAGAGCTTCGCTGCAAACCACAAATAATTTTTTAATTATTTGTATGGAAAACTAGCAGTTTTGAATCTATATAAAGTAAACCAATAAAAGGAGTAAAGATGCCTAAAGTTAAAATGCCCAGGAAGAGCACGCTGGTTGATATGACCGCGATGTGTGACGTGGCTTTCTTGCTGCTCACCTTCTTCATGCTGGCAACTAAATTCAAACCGGACGAGCCGGTGACTGTGGTAACTCCGTCTTCTATCAATACTAAACTGCTGCCGGATTCTGACGTGATCATGCTGACAGTGGATAAAGACGGTAGGGTATTCTTCAGTATGGACGGTCAGCCTAAAAGGCAGAAACTGATTCAGGATCTGAATGAGCAGTACAAGCTTGGACTGAGCGACAAAGAGATGAACAACTTTATCATTGGCGCCAGCGTAGGAACCGAAATCAAAAACCTGAAGTCTTATCTCGCCATGAAACCGGAAGAGCGTAAGAAGGCAGGTCTGGAAGTAGGTATCCCAACCGACTCAGCCAATAACGAAGTTGCAGTATGGATCGAGTACGCAAGATCTGCACAGGGTGGAAACCCAAGATTGCAGTACTGCGTAAAGGCCGATAACCAAACTCCTTATCCTAAGATCAAGGATATTCTGGACACCTTCAAAGAAAAGAAGATCCAGAAGCTGAACCTGGTTACCAATCTGGAGGCACCTCCGGCAGGAACAGCGGCAGCTGAAGCTCGTGATGAGGAATAAGCAATTTAAAAGTAAACAGCAGGCAGCGCTGCGGCGCTGAGTTGCTATTGAAAACTTAAAAAAAGAGCTACTATGGCAGAAATGGATACCAGTAGTAGTGGTGGTAAAGGCAAACACCAGGGTACGAAATCAAAGAAGCAGTCTACACGCGTAGACATGACTCCGATGGTGGATCTTGGCTTTCTGCTGATTACTTTCTTCATGTTGACTACGACCATGAGCAAGCCCAAGACGATGGACCTGATCATGCCGAAGGATACTAAGGATGAAAAAGAGCAGAACAAAGTAAAAGAAAGTACTGCCCTCACTATACTGCTTGGAAAAAAAGACCGGGTATATTATTACGAAGGTTTGGCGCAAGACCCGAATGCATCAGCCAATCCTGATTTCTTCAAGGCGACCACCTTTGCTAATAAAGGGGGCATCAGAGACGTAATTATTAAAAAGCGGGATGAGGTTGCTAAAGCGAGAAATGCAAAAGGGGAACCTGAAGATGTGGTTGTGATCATTAAAGCTGATGATGACGCTACGTACAAGGATTTCGTTGACATTCTGGACGAAATGGCTATTAACCGTATCCAACGTTATGCAACAGTTGATATCAGTGATCAGGATAAAACCTGGATCCGTCAGACTGAAGCTGCTAACGCTGGAGGCTCCAAGTAATTGACACTTAACTTTTGCATCCATCCTTAAAATTTAAACAATGGATACCGCTAAAATCTTAAAGTCCGATTTTCTGGATATCCTGTTTGAGAACAGGAATAAAGAATATGGGGCTTATGATCTCAGACGACAGTACGACAAAAGGGTACGCAACGCCGTAATAGGTAGTGCTGCGCTGATGTTGGTTGTTATCGGAGGTTATGCAATTAATAACTACATACTCAAGATTGAAAGGGAGAACCCTAACAAGGCTCCCGTGATAGAGCAGATCAAGATGGAGGACGTGAAGTTGCCGGAAGATCCGAAAACTCCACCTCCGCCTCCACCTCCACCTGCTCCGCCACCTCCGGTAAAACCTTCCGTACAGTTCACTCCTCCTGTGATTAAGAAGGATGAAGAAGTACCAGAAGATGAAGTACCGCCAAAAATCAAGGAAATTGAAAATAAGGCGATCAGTACTAAAACTGTAGAAGGTGATCCTAACGGTATCGACCCAGGATTGCTGGAAGACAGTAAAGGTACCGGTGTGGTAGAGGCACCTCCTCCTCCTCCAAAAGAAGAGATCTTTACATTCGTAGAACAGCCGCCTACCTTCCCCGGTGGTGAAGAAGCGCTGGCTAAGTTCCTGAGCAAAAACATCCACTATCCTCGCGTTGCGCAGGAAAATGCGATCTCAGGTACTGTGTTCGTACAGTTCGTAGTAGATTCTGAAGGTAACATCAAAGATGTGAAAACTGTAGGCGCTGCAAAAGGCGGTGGTCTGGAAGAAGAAGCGATCCGTGTGGTAAAAATAATGCCTAAATGGAAAGCTGGTAAACAGAACGGCCGTCAGGTGTCTGTACAGTTCAACCTGCCAATCCGCTTTACTTTACAAGAGTAGCAGATCCAAGGATATTATCTTAAATCCCAGTACCGGTACAGCCGGGACTGGGATTTTTTATTTATTGGTATATTGCTGCCGAATTTGAATAATGTTATGCTAGGGAATAATCTTACAGGATACGATGATACTATTGTAGCACTCGCTACAGCACCCGGAATAGGAGCCATTGCTGTGATACGCCTGAATGGGACCAAGGCCATCGATATCTGTAATAAACTGTTCCCGGCAAAAGACCTGCATCAACAGCCGGGCCACACGCTTCATTTCGGATCTATCGTTGAAAACGGTCGCACCATCGATGAAGTAGTGGTGAGCCTTTATAAAGCTCCCCGTTCCTATACCGGGGAAGATATCGTCGAAATATCCTGCCATGGTTCTCCCTACATCCAGCAGCAGATCATTGATGCCTGTATTCACGCCGGCGCCAGAATGGCCAAACCCGGTGAATACACTATGCGTGCATTCCTCAATGGTAAACTGGACCTGACACAGGCAGAGTCTGTCGCCGATCTCATTGCGAGCAATTCCGCCGCCAGTCACCAGACTGCTATGCAGCAGATGAGAGGCGGCTTTTCGAAGGAACTATATGCCCTCAGAGAGCAGTTGATTAGTTTCTCCGCATTAATTGAACTGGAACTTGACTTCAGTCAGGAAGATGTCGAGTTTGCCGACCGTACCCAGTTGTATCGTTTGATCAACGAAGCGACAGAGGTAGTGAAACACCTGGTAGATTCTTTCCGTATGGGTAACGTGATCAAAAACGGGGTCAATACCGCCATCGTCGGCAAGCCTAATGCCGGCAAATCTACCTTGCTGAATACCCTCCTGAATGAAAACAGGGCCATCGTCAGTGACATTGCCGGTACCACGCGGGATACCATAGAAGAGGTACTGAATATACAGGGTGTGTTGTTCCGTCTTATTGATACCGCAGGTATCCGTGAAAGCGCTGATGTCATTGAAAGTATCGGCGTACAGAAAACAATGGAGAAGATCAGAGAGGCCGGAGTCGTACTGTATCTGTTTGACGTAAATGAAACATCATTAACGGAACTACAGGCACAAGTGGCCACATTCGAACAGGAAGGCGTCAATTATCTCCTGATAGGTAACAAGACGGACATTGCAGGGTTGCCGGCCATGGAGGCGAAATTTGCCGGCATAGAGGGCATTCTGTTCATTTCTGCCAGACAGCATGAACATATACAGGAATTGAAAGACCGACTGGTACACAAAGTAATGAGCGGTGATATCAATACAGAAGATACCATTGTAACAAATGCACGCCATTATGCGGCTTTGCAGGAAGTATTAAAAGCCCTGCAGGATGTAAGGTTCGGATTAGACAGCCAGCTACCCGGAGATCTGCTGGCGCTTGATATCAGGAGATGCCTGCACTATCTTGGAGAGATCACCGGACAGATCACGAATGAAGATCAGCTGGACTTTATATTCAGTAAGTTCTGTATCGGGAAGTAGAGATACATAACGTCACCCATTTACACTCAACGACGCTTAAGTAAACCCAGGTGTCTTAATAATTCCTACACGCGCGTCTCTATCTAAAAGATATACACCTAAGTGAGATAACTCGTCACCGTAGTCCAGATTGATAGCGCGGACGGATATTTTGTGCAAATAGTTCCCTCTTCGCAGACATATCAGGCGAAACCTCCTCACTGTTATCAGCTAAAGGAAAAGACCTCGGCCTATAAAACCCGGGGGCCATTTCCAGTGCTGCCAGGTATCGCACCTTGCCTGCATGAATCGAAGTGATAGCAAGAATGACAAGCCAGGCAGGGGCATAATTTTTGATTTTTATGTACGTTATCTAAACTGGTGGACAATGCCATTACTCCTGATTGCTTTTTTTATTGCTGATCTTTTGTCTTTTGCATATCCATTCATTGCTTACTACCTCTACCGTGAATGGGACCGGTACCGTGATACGATTAATGAGGATTACGCAGAGCGCTGTTTATACGGGGCTATAGCATTGTTGTTATTTATTCTTCTTGGTAAGATGCTTGTTAAAGTTTTGCTCAGCAAACGCAGAAAAGGAGAGGATGAACCACACCTGTTTCATGCCGGCAAACGAAGCACTATTAAACGTCCCGATGGGTCTGTTATTAATGTTGAGTATTACGGAAGAGAGGACGGACAGCCACTTATTTTCGTGCATGGCATGAATGCGAATATCAGGAACTGGTACTATCAAAGAAAGTATTTCGAAAATAGATACCGTATCATCATGATGGATCTGGCGGGTCTTGGTAAATCTACAAGGCCGGCAAACAAAGATTACTCTCTTTCAAAGATGGCAGCGGATCTTCATGCAGTGATAGAACATACTGGTGCAATAAATCCTATCCTATGGGGACACAGTATGGGAGGCATGACTATCCTTACCTATCTTGCGAAAAACAAAGCTGTAAGCCAGCCATCCATAAAGGGTGTCATTCTGCAGCATACTACCTATACAAATCCTGTGCGTACCATTATGTTCCGGCATGTTATGACTGCCATTCAGAAGCCTGTTCTAACACCTCTCTGTTATCTGATAATTTTTCTTTCACCACTGCTTTGGATCAGTCGTTGGATGAGTTATCTTAACGGCAACGCTCATATCATGACCCGGTTCCTCACCTTCAGTGGTACGCAAACACAACAACAGCTGAATTTTAGTACCCTGCTCTCAACTATGGCGCCGCCAGCCGTTATGGCAAGAGGATGTCTGGGGATGTTCAGGTATGATGTAACCAATGAGCTTCCTGCCATACAGGTGCCGGTATTGATTATCGGAGCTGACAAAGACCGGCTTACCAGACCCGATGCAAGTGAATATATGCGTAAACATTTACCAAATGCAGAGTTGATAGTAGTGGCGCCAGGTAACCATCAGGGCTTATTAGAGCGGCATCGTGAAGTGAATGCAGCAGCAGAAAAGTTTATAGAAAGACTGAGTAGCGCAAACGTATTAGCGTGACGACAAACCCTAATAATAGATTTAGCTTCAATAAACATAGAATTGGCGACAGCAGACTTCTGATTAACCAGGAAATTTGCCTTATCAAAAAAGGCAAAAATCTGAAAAATGAAGAATGTACTAATAACAGGCGCCAACCAGGGTATCGGTTTTGAGGTGGCAAAACAAATGGCTCAGCTGGGATATTATGTTTACCTCGGAAGCAGAGACGAACAGAAAGGGCTTACCGCCGCAAATGAATTATATAATGAAGGACTGACCAACATTGAAGTCTTAAAAATTGATGTCTCAGATCTGGAGTCAGTCAGGAATGCCGCTTCAACCCTTCAATCGAAAGTGGAAGCACTGGATATACTCATCAACAACGCCGCTATTGCAGGCCCGCAGCCACAAAAGATATCGGCTTGCGACATTACTACTATAAAAGAGATCTTCAACACCAACTATTTCGGGCCTATTCAAACCACGCAGCATTTCCTGCCCTTGTTAAAAAAGGCGCCCCTGCCAGTCATTGTAAATGTATCCAGTGAATTAGGATCTTTAACCATGCAAACCAGTGAAAGCAGAAGTCCAAACTGGGATAACTATCATGTGTATGGTGCTACCAAGACAGCACTAAATACTTTTACGATAAACCTTGCACACGAAATGCGTGGTACAAAATTCAGGATCAACAGTGTCACACCAGGCTATACAGCCACCAACCTCAATAACTTTGCAGGATTCAAAACGGTGGCTGAGGGTGCTAAGCCCATTGTACAACTGGCGACTATTGGCGAAGATGGCCCTACTGGCCGATTCTTTTGTCAGGAGGGGGAATTCCCCTGGTAGAAAAGGTGTATGGCAAACCCGGTTAACCACTGAGGTTAAAAACCGAAAAGAATAATTAATTTGCTGTCTCAATTGCGCACGACAAATGAAAAAATTGTGGAGACTAAAATCAATAACAGAGTTTCACCGTGTAAAAGAACTTCCTCCACCGGAGCATCCGTTGATCAGTGTCGTGAATTATGCTGATTTGAAATTTCATCCGGAGAATAATAATATCAATTGGGTGCTTGATTTTTATTCCATTTCTCTGAAACGGGATCTTGCCGTAAAATTTAAGTACGGACAGCAACAATATGATTTTGATGAAGGCATAATGTTCTTTATTGCACCAGGACAGGTCTTCAGCATAGAAATGCCACAGGGAGAGCAACCGGCAAAATCTGGATGGATGTTACTTATCCATCCGGATTTTTTCTGGAATACCTCTTTGGCAAAGAACATAAAGCAGTACGAGTTTTTCGGTTATGCTATCAATGAAGCTTTATTCTTGTCTGACAGGGAGGAAACAACGCTCATTAATATCATCGACAATATCCGGCAGGAATATTACACCAACATTGATCAATTCACTCAACAGATAATTATCTCGCATATTGAGGCGCTCCTCAATTATGCCGACAGGTTTTACCATCGACAATTCATCACAAGAAAGATCAGCAATCACCAGATCCTTGAAAAATTAGAGCAGTTACTTGATGCCTGTTTCAAAAGTGAAAACCTTTTGAACAATGGCATTCCAAGTGTTCAGTTGATATCTGAAAAACTAAACATTTCCCCCAACTATCTGAGTAGTCTGCTTAAGACGCTCACAGGACAAAGCACACAGCAGCATCTGCATAGTAAACTGATAAATGTAGCGAAAGAGAGACTTTCAACAACCAATTTATCAGTTAATGAAATTGCTTATGAACTGGGTTTTGAACATCCACAATCGTTTAGAAAGTTTTTTAAATCTAAAACGGAGATGTCACCACTGAAGTTCAGGGAATCTTTTAGCTGAGAAGAGGTAAGGTATTCTATTCGTATTCCGATAAAGCAGACTTATTTCCTGCAGATGGTCCTATAACTAATCCCCGTTCTCTCATGTTCATGTTACATACTCTTTTGTATTTTTATTTTGTTATTGACAGCACAAACTTGTTACGACGGACTGTGCAAGCTTTTAATTATGTATACTTCCAGGAGATATCTGCCCGCCTGGGATTCTTGAGAGGCTTTTAATGTAATAGCATCGGATAGACATATGGTTTATTCGATATAATGAACCAATTCCATTTTTCCTTGTTGAGGATAGTAATCAGTACTACATCTGGAAACCTATGTCTGATAGAGATGAAAGATTTGTAAGGAATCCCTTACCTACATCGGACTATCGCAATTCAAACCCATTGGAGTTACGTTCTTTACCAGAACTCATCCATGAAAAAGCGTTACAATACCCCGATAAGATAGCTGTACGCTTCAGGGAACATGTACTAACTTATCATAAATTAAATAATTCCATTAATCAATTTGCAAGACTGCTGGTCGATTACGGCATCAAACATGGATGCATCGTAGGCCTGGCCGTGGACCGCTCATTTGAAATGGTCATTATCATGCTGGCTATTATCAAGTCCGGCGCTGCCTATGTACCACTCGACCCCGAATATCCCCAGGCGCGAATTGAGTTCATGCTTGAAGACACCGGGGCCGGCTTTTTGATCACAGAAGAAAAATACGCGGACAGGTTTCAGTATAATGGCAGGATGATCCTGATGGTTAACCTAATCCGGCAGGTACTCCTGTACCCCGATACGCCGCTGCTGATAGATGTCAACATGGACAACCTCGTGTATGTGTTATACACTTCCGGATCAACAGGTAAACCAAAAGGCGCCCAGATCACACAGCGGGGATTGGTCAATTTCCTCGTGGAAATGCAGTATAAACCCGGGCTGAACGAAAATGACCGTGTACTGGCGCTTACCACTATTTCTTTTGATATTTCGGGCTTAGAGTTATATCTCCCGCTCATAGCCGGGGCAGAGATCATTCTGACCGATGCGCAGACCTCGAAGGACACACGCTTACTGATGGAGATTGTTAAGAAATCCGGTGTGACGGTTATGCAGGCCACACCGGCTACCTGGCGGATGATGCTGGAGTCATGGGACGAGAAATTGCCAATAAAAGTATTGATTGGCGGGGAGGCATTGTCCAAGAGACTGGCGGAGAGATTGCTGGAAAAATGCGACTCTTTATGGAATATGTATGGACCTACTGAAACCACCGTATGGGCTACGTACAAACGGATATATGCCGGCGATGAGATCATTACTGTCGGACGCCCGATTTGTAATGTGTACGTCTACATTCTGGATGCCTATTTAAGACCTGTGCCTGATGGTACAGTGGGTGAAATCTTTATGGGTGGCGTGGGAGTAGGAAAAGGCTATCTGAACAGACCTCAACTGACGGCAGAGCTCTTTATGGACGATCCTTTCTCTGATATACCGGGCGCCAGGATGTATAAAACCGGGGATCTGGGCCGCATCGTGAATGGCGGCGAGATCCAATGCCTGGGGAGGATAGACCATCAGGTAAAGATCCGGGGATACCGGATAGAATTGGGAGAGATCGAACATACACTCGGTAAACAAAAGGGGATAAAGGATGTTGTGGTCCTTCCCAAAGACGAGCGTCTGGTGGCCTACGTAGTGCTGGAAGAAGGCCAGCCTGCACGGTTTGCTCAATGGCAGCGGGCATTGAGAGCCACCTTGCCTGAATACATGATTCCCAGCAATTTTGTAACACTGCCCGGCTTTCCTTTGTCGCCCAATGGCAAAGTAGACAGGAATGCACTGGAGGCGATGAGACAGGAAATGGAAAAGGCTAACAGGGTATATATCGCACCTCGCACTGACCAGGAAATGTTGCTCGCTGATATCTGGAGCGAGCTATTACAAGTAGATCAGGTAGGTATCAGGGACGATTTCTTTGAACTGGGAGGTACATCTATTATCGCTATGCAGATTATGGCGCGGTTGGAAAGGGAAACCGGAAAACGCTTGCCGCTGGCGGGACTGTTTACCGCCAACACAGTGGAAAAGCTGGCAAAGCAGCTGGAGCTCGACGACCTGTCAATTTCCTGGGACCTGTTAGTTCCGGTAAAACCCACAGGTAATAAGCCTCCCATCTTTATTGTCAACGGCCTTGATATGAATGTGCTACTGTTCAATAATATTGCCCGCAATGTAGATCCCGACCAACCCGTATACGGCTTTCAGTCCAAAGGTCTGAATGGAGTAGATGAACCTTTTGAGACACTTGAAGATATGGCGGCTGAGTATATTGCCGCATTACTGGAAAGAGACTTCGGAGATACTTACGCCCTGGCGGGCTACTCATACGGAGGGATTGTGGCTTTTGAAATGGCCCGGCAATTACAGGCAATAGGCAAGCAGGTGAAAATGCTGGTGATGTTTGACACCTATGCATACAACAAGGGACATTTCGAGACCGGATTACCAAAGTATATCAGGAAGATAAAACGGCAGTTCCCCAAATTACTGTTTGTAACCAATTCCCTGATAAAACAGCCGATGGAAACTATCCGTTATCAGCAGTCTTTTTTCCTGCGGAAGTATAACGAGTTTGCAGTATATATGGGACTGCAAAGACCTGCGGCCATAGCGAGCGCAGAAGACAGGATCAATGAAAAATATGAAGCAGCCTATCGCAAGTATCATATGCGTCCTTCCGATGCCTGTGTAATTGACCTTTTCCGCGTAGATACCCGTCTGTATTTTCTCGATGACCCCATCTACCTGGGATGGAAACCGTATGCCCTGAAAGGCCTTGTTGTACACAAGGTGAAAGGGAATCACAAGACATTTCTGATGCCGCCCAATGATAAAGATTTCGCTATCTTGCTGCAGCAATTGCTTGACAAGCGTATGAAACCGGAAGCGGATATTTAAAGCTATAACCCAATGAAGAGACGTTTTTTATCCGGCAGTGTAATACTGCCTTTTTTATTGCTTACCCTTCAAAGCAATGCTCAGAAAAAAACTGACAGAAAAAAGATCCATGAGATAGCACAGACTGCCAAAGGCCATGTGGGAATGGCGATGATGTCGCTGGAAGATGGCGATACCATTACGCTGAATGGGAGCGACCACTTTCCGATGCAGAGCGTGTTCAAACTGCCGTTAGCAATAGCCGTACTCGATCAGGTGGATAAGGGAAAGTTTTCTCTCGACCAGGTTATTCACATTCGTAAGGAGGACCTGCTGCCTGGTACATGGAGTCCTATCCGTGTGAAATTTCCGGAAGGTACCGATATGAAACTGAGTGATATCCTGGCATACACAGTATCCCAGAGTGATAATAACGGGTGCGACCTGTTATTTCGCCTTGTTGGAGGTACCGCCTATGTGGAGCAGTATATTCATAGCCTTGGTGTAGACAGTATTGCTATCCGCGCAACGGAGGAACAGGCGTCAAAGGCATGGGAAGTGCAGTATAGCAACTGGTCATCACCGGTTGCCATGTTACAACTACTGAAAGGCGTGCACACTGGTAAGTATTTATCGAAGGCCAGCAATGACTTTCTCCTGAAAATAATGAAAGAAACTACCACAGGTCCTGCGAGAATGAGGGGGCTGCTCCCTAAAGATGCTGTTGTAGCACATAAGACAGGCACTTCCGATACCAATGCAGATGGTCTCACCGCAGCTACCAATGATGTGGGTATTGTAACTTTACCCAATGGCAGGCATTACGCTATCGCTGTTTTTGTCAGTGATACCAAAGCTGACACAGCCACCCGCGAAGGTGTCATTGCACAGCTGACCCGTTTATTCTGGGACGGTGCTAAATAAGCTGTTTCTTTTGCATCGCCAGTCTGGACTCGTAATACTTATTCAGGAAATGGTAAATGACCAGTTCCTGTTTTCTCTGGTTGGATAGCAGTATCCTGTTAAGGAACATGTGAACATAACTGCCCATCAGGTCATCCCATTTCCTTGCAGGCGCTTCCAGGATCGCCTGCCGGATGCGGGATGATCTGGTCGCTAACAACGAAATGGCGTCTTCTATTGCATTGTTCACATCCTGATCCGGATCCAGGAAACTGGCAATCTGACGCATATGCTTGCGGTAACTGCTGTTTAGTTGTGTCTGTAGTGTTTGTTCACCGCCAAACTCCTGGAAGAAATGATATTGCAGCCTTTTTAGAAAAGCAGATTTCTCCTGCAACGAATAGCCGAAATCATGTAATAACATCTCTACTCCACGTAAGGCTATCAGCCACCTGTAATTTTCACCTTCTTCCCCTTCCAGCAAATCAACGCATCCCACTACAGCCTCGCTGTCATAATAGAAAATACGCTCACTCAGCTCCATGGTGCCGGCGCCATACCGTTCTATTTCACGGATGTAAGTATCCGTCTGTATCTTATGGATAAGTCCGGGATCAATTTCCTGAGAGATCATGCGATAGAACTCCGATAGCACCGTCTTCCAGAAGTCCTTGTCTGTTGCATGATGGAAACGCACCCTGATATGATCATCAGGATCAGTATAGCGGATAAAGAACCATTGATCTATGACACGTTTCGCACTCAGCTCTTCTACCAGTGGTTTGATCACTGTTTTCAGGATCTTTTCTGTTGTATTAACTCCTGCATATATTTTTAAGTATAGCCATTCACTACCAGGAGGGAAGTGCCGCTGTGGATGTGTGGATGCTGCCGAATGAACTGCAGCTTTGGTCTGTTTACCTGCACTGCTTTTAAAAGGAATGATCAATTCGTTCGTGAATGTCCCTCCTTGTCCTGTGATCCAGCAATGCTCAGGAGTTTGCAATATTTCCTGTAAAGTGATTTCCTCTCTCTTCAGCAGCGTAGTGGCCAGCAGATGTACACACGATTCATTATCCAGGTCAATAAACAGCTCGTTATCTCCTTCGGTAATAGATACGTACCTGGGTAGACGCAATGCCTGTCTGATATCCTGGAATATCCTGAAATGTTCCTGCACACCGCCATGTTTTGCCAGTAATGGGTAGTCTTTCTTATGCAGGGTCCAGGTGCATTTCTGCAGAATAAACTTTTTATAACGTACTCTTGGCAGGAAAGGCGCTGCAACCGGAAGATTCCATTGCCAGCCGGTAGCGTGATGCAATTGCTGGAACTGCAGATCACACAGGAACTTATACATAGGCAGACTTCCCCTGCTGAAGTTGTGTGCGGTGCTCAGACGGGGCATCACCCTTTTATTGAACTTGCGTGATCGCAGCACGACGGCATTGTTTTCTACCCTCACCATCAGGTCTGTTACCGGTATCTGATGATCTGCCGCAACACTGCCATTGCCCAGGTAGACGATTTCGTAGTCCCTTAGCTGTGGCCGCATCAGAATATTCCCTGTTCTTGCTTCCGGCAGGTGGATGATCTCTGCGTAGATCACATCCGGGTTGTGTTGCGCTTCTTCCGCAAGACACTCCCGTACCTTCTCTTTCAGCAGCTCATCGCCATGACAGAACCTTCCCAGCAGATTGGCGGCAGAAGGTCCTCCACAGGAACTAAAGTCAAACAGGTAGTCGCCATTGTCTACTGCCTGCGCACTTTCACTGACAATACTTCCCATCACATAGAAGCTGTCCGGAATGGGTACTTCATTAGCAGTGGAAAGCTCCTCTATGTCAGCATCTGTCAGGGTTATTTCCATCTGCTGCTGCCGGAGGCATTCCATATATCGCTTCAGCTGGAATTGCCGCATATTATTCCATGAGATAGTATCCGGTCCGCTACTGTTCTTGATAACAATATCATCCAGTAAGGGTACATGGGCCGAGTAATGACTGGTATAAGCACCGTAACCGATGCCGGTTTCCGTATCCAGCGCAATGGCTAGTGGTATTTCCTGCTCTTCATACCGCTGTTGGAAACTCTTAATGAAGTTTTGCAGATCACCGGTCCTTTCCGGCGCGGGCAGCTTCCATAAGGCGGCCACCTGTTCCTGTATCTCTGTAATTACCTGCTGACTGATGGTATTCGTGGATGTGGAAAGAAAAAGATCCGTTTGCACGAGGTCTTTATTGTTGGTATCTGGCAGTAATTGTTTTACCAGCGCATGCGTTTGCAGGTATTTGTCAATGCCAGTGGCAGGCATGCCTAGTAGTTGTTGAATAGCAGTCAATGTATCATGAATGCCTTCCGTATGTTGTAGTTCTCTCAGTCTCCTGACCAGTATATGAAAAAATTCCTCACCTGTGATAGTCGGTTCCAGTTCACTGATAAGCAGCTGACTTTCTATCAGCTCCTGTATGAATTCCTGTGCTTCCTCAGCGGTGATCTCTTCACTGGTGAGATAGGAACAAAGTTCCTCAATGGTAGCACCTGTGGCAGCCCTTTCCAATACCTGTTCCAGGTAGGTAGAATAATTGACAGCAGTAAGATCATACTGCCGGAATTTGTTTTTAACAGTGAATGCCGCATACCGGTAATTATCTCCCGTTCTGTACACAGAGTTGTTTGGAAAATAACGCAACTGCGCCTGTACTGCGGGTATCATCGCTATCTTTTCCGCCAGTTCAGCTACATAGTTCATATCCAGCCGGCAGTATTTCCGGTGTTGTTGCACTTCGTTCAGGTGGATAGCTGTAGCCTCAGTGAAGGCACCTGTTGCACAACCGGCAAAGAGGCCATATGGCGTACAGCGGGTGCTCATGCGGAGCACATATCTGAATAGTGACAATACCAGTTTATTGACATCCTTTTCGCCTGTCAGCTGTCCCTGTTGCCATTTCCGCAACTCATTGCTCAGCTCCGGCGACGCGATATAAATGGCTTCTGCCAGGTAAGGGTCTGTAAATATGTGTTTGATCTCGTCGGCCAGTGCGGCGTAAGGAAGCTGTAAAAAGCGGGTTAAAAAATCTACCGGCATCAGTGGAGACCTGAGCAGGTAAAAGCCTTTATTGGTCATCATAGTCATGTGAATACAGATAAAAAGATAACCCTTATACGCACATTACAGGCCCCCCTTAAAAGGTGATATTTCATCTACTGGAAAAAAAGAACAGAAAATCCCCCTTTCCAGTGATGAGGTGAAGCAGCCTTTATCCTTATCTTTAAACATAATGAAAACCGTGCCCACATTCCTACTTTATAAACCTGACCGCTAAAGGACATCATTCATTTCTTAATATTTAAAAACCACTTGTTAACTATGAAAAAAGCGTCAAGCAGAAAGCTTACCCTTGGCAAGATCAAGATTGCCAGACTGAGCACCACAAAACAGGAAGTTGCAAACCAGCAGGCTAATGCTCCTACCTATACTGGTTGCAGTCTTTTCAAATGTCCTCCTCCACAGGATGGCAGAAACTAAGTACAGCAGTTTATTCAAAATCTAAAACCGCATTTCTTATGAAAAAGAAAACAGAAAAAAAACTCGACCTCGGAAAGATCAAGATCGCAAGTTTAAGCCGTTCAAAACAGGATATGAATAATGGTTTAGTAGCAATTCCTACTACCACTATTGCGTCTTTTAAAGTTTGTACGGACGACATCAGCCAGGGTGCGCCCATTTGCAGCGTGGACTCTTGCCGATTCTAAATTCATCATGGTGCGGCATAGCTGTGGTTGTTCGCCGCACCATGATTTTTGTACCAGATGAATATGAATGATAAAAGAACCGCCGGAAAAATATTACAGGACATCAGCCAATCCCTCGACCACTTTACAAAAGAAACAGCCATTTCCGGCTTATTGGGAGGTTACACGGGCGCTGCTTTATTTTTTGCTTACTACTATCAGTTCACAGGAAAACAGAAATACCTGAAGAAGGCGCACCAGCTGCTGGAAAGAGGTGTGCATGACATGGCCGCAACGGCCCTGCCATTCAATTACTGTAATGGCATAGCGGGCATAGTGTGGAACATTCAACATCTCATTAAAGCGGGGTTCGTGAATGAAGAGGGGATGGACGATATCTTTGAAGATGTAGATGAAATACTGGGACAGGCAATGTTAGACGCAGTGCAGCAGGGACAACACGATTTCCTGCACCAGGGACTGGGTATTGCACTGTATTTCCTGGAAAGAGACCAGCATCCGCAGGCAAAGCATTACCTGACAACCCTGGTATCCACCCTGGAATCGACAGCCATGGAAACGGAAGATGGTATTAGCTGGCAGGACCACCTGACCGGACTGGGAGGAAAACCTCCCGGGGAGGTTACCTTCAATATGGGCCTGGCCCACGGCGTTCCCGCTGTCATCTCCATTCTCGGGATGATCTATCAGAAAGGGATCGCAGTTGCACAAACTGATGACCTCATCCGAAAAGGAATATCCTGGTTACTGAAAGCTGAGAACAGCCCGGAAGAGGGACTGACTGCCTTATACCCTGTACTGACTGATGTCAGCCACCAGGCGCTGACAGGTAAACAGAGCCGTCTCGGTTGGTGTTATGGCGATCTGGGAATTGCCACCACACTGCTGAATGCCGGTATCTGGCTGGCCGATAACACATATCAGGAGAAAGCCTTACAAATTTTTCACCACACATTGGCGCATCGCAATATCAAAAACAGCAACGTACATGACGCCTGCCTTTGTCATGGAAGTGCCGGCATTGCACATATCTACAGGCGTGCCTGGCTGCAAACAAAAGATCCCGCTCTATTAACAGGTGCAACATATTGGTTACAAGAGGCTTTGCAGATGAATACTCATAAGGACAGCCCAGGCGGCTTCCGGTTTTATGCAAAAGACGGCTATGAAAACAGCTATGGTATCCTGGAAGGAGTAGCCGGCATTGGCCTGGCACTGATGGCAGCCATCGATGAGGATACAGATCCTTCATGGGACCGGTGTATGTTATTATGTTGATATTTTCGTTATATTACATATAATGCCGAAGACCTGCTGTAAGTAGCTTGTTGCCCGCTACTGCCTACATTGGCATCTTAAATTGGATACCCATGATCCGCCTGTATTTCGTAAACAACCACCCGTTGATCCAGGAAGGCCTGCGTTCACTTCTTGGTACTGAGCATGATATTTTATTAGCAGGACATGCCCGTAGTGGCTGCGCCTGCCTCAGATTCCTGTTGCATAATCCAGTTGACATCGTTATTATAGATACCTGCCTGCCCGACATAGACAGTATTGAGCTATGCGCCAATATCAGAATGGAATACCCGAAGGTATCCGTGCTGGTGTTGAGCTCCCTCCGGGATGAAAAGTACGTCGCCAATATGCTGCAATGCGGCGCCAGCGGTTATATTCTGAATACTGTTGATAAAGACGAACTGCTATACGCTGTTCACACTGTATACGCAGGCGATATCTATCTTTCTCCGGCCGTTAAACAGGCCATGAGCAGCGATAGGGTAGGTATACAAAAAAATTTCCCCTCTCTTACGAGAAGGGAAAAAGAAGTTTTATGTCTGATCTCAGAAGGGAATACGAATGTTGAAATTGCAGAGAAGTTATTTATCAGCGCAGATACTGTGAACAGTCACCGGAAAAAATTACTGGCCAAACTGGAAGTAAAGAATACCGCTATGCTGATCAAGTACGCTGTTGATAACAAGCTGCTGGTATGATCAATTGCTTTTGAATGCAATTTTATCCACCACAACGCCCAGTTTCTTCATCGCTGAAGCATCGGTTTTTACTTTCTTATCGCCGGTTACCTGGTCGTACAATTTAGGATCGCTGGAATTATTGGCTTTAAAGGCAATATTTACACCCTTACCTGCGAAGGCGCCACCTTCCCAGTCGGCCACTTCACCGCCCATGTCCCATTCAAACCCGTGAATGCGGAAGTCCCTGCCGTTTACTTTTACCACTTTATCCAGCGGATCGCCTACCTTGATTCCGAAAGGAGGCTTCCATTTGGAGTTCTCTTTGGTAAAGAAAACGCTGGTACCTTTCTCCCCGTCAAATTGTACGATCATTTCGTTGTCAGTATCCGGGAACACATAATAGGCCGTGCCGATATCATTTCCCTGGAAATCCTGCGCCTGGCGCGCAACTACATGCTCTTTACCATAAAGGGCATATAGCTGATCGGGCTGGCGCAGTTTGAATATCTGTCTTACGTCCCAGTTGAAGTTGTCTGCTGCAGGAGAAGCAGGTGCGGCTGGTGTAGTGCCTGGTTCTGCGGGAACATCTGCCGTAGTAGTAACTGTATTACTGGAATTGGATTCAGTTGTATTTGTTGTTTCGGCGCTGGCATCATTCTGCGCTACCGCCGGTGCTATCTGCAATGGCGGCAGGGTGGCAGGGATAGCGCCGGTAGTGTAGAGCGTAGATTTTTCCTCCAGCAGCTCTTTCGTCTCTCCCTTGTATTTATTTACCGTATAAGTCGCCAGTGGGAATACACTGTTGCTCTGAAGATTGATAGCACGCAGGTGAGCAATGAACTGCTGCCTGTTCCCGTTGGCGAACTGGTAGATGAATTTCAGCGCAGCATCCAGTGCGGCCGGATCTTTTTTCAGCTCGGTCATTGTTTTATCTATATCCAGTCCGGCGGCCCCGCTCCTTGACATTTGCTCGGTCACGAAAACAATAAGGGAATCGTTCCTTACTTCATAGCGCTTGGCCAACTTATCGGAAAAGTCTTCTGCGATCTTATCTTCCAGTTTTGTCTGCGCATGTACCGCAAGGGGTAAGATGAATGCTAATATGGCAATGATGCGTTTCATGCATGGTCGTTTTAGTATTGGGAATTGTCCTTCCTAACTATCAGGCAATTACCATGACTAAATTATGTAATATTCCTGATTGTTAGTGCGGATACAGCTTTTTTACCTTGTGGATCGGCTGAAGGGTAAAGAATATCGCCATCCCTCCGGCCAACACCCCTGAGAGAACCGACAGCATTGTACCATTAAAGCTGTAATTCTCCGGTAAACAGGCATGTATACCAAGCATAGCGGCTAACGTCAGAAACAGGGTGATTATTGCGTTCAACGACGCAGTTTTTAGCATGAAACGGATCTTGACCTTTTTAGGTGGCGGAGAAGTGACCAGCTGCTCCTTCTCCAGCAGCGTAGTGGTTTTGTTTAATATGTCAATAGTGATACATAAAGGCAGCAGCAGCGCCATGGGCAGGAAGAATCTTGCCACCGGATGCTCTCCCCGGAACAGGTAAACGGCACTCAGATCGTCAAACCCGAAATAGGGCACCAGTGCATTAATGATCACATTGGTAGTGAAATAAAAGAGCACCTGGCGCTGCGTGAACCTCTTTAAGGTACTATTGATGGGCTGGTTCATGGACGGAATTTATGGGCAGTAACTCCTGCATGGTTTGAACAATAGCCCTGGCCTTCGCTTCTTCCAGGAAGCTTTCACAGGAAATGAATGAAAAATCCGTCTGCCCCCTGAATGTGCTGATCACCAGTGTGTTGGCATTCCGCCAGGGAAAGGCGGCACTGGGGCTGTAGAGCGTCTCCAGTTCAAAGGTTTCGTATTGCTCCGGGATGTCCAGTTTACCCATGTTGGACAACGTTACATCGTGCGTGCCGTCTGTTTTTTTCAGAAAATCAATCATCCGCGTAGCGGCTGTATGAAAATATTCACTGGTTAGCAGCAGTTTCCGTACATCCATCTTTTCTATGGCGCTGGTCAGGTCTGTTTTCAGCTGACGGGCCCTCGTCCAGAAGGTCGCTTTTGTATGACTGATACTCAGTTCGGCAATAGGCGCAAACGCAAACAGGTGGTCCTGTTTTATCTCCGGGATGAACCGGCGGATGTCTACAGGACAGATCACCTTACCATGAGAGGCATCTCCCATTACCTGACGGTGGGCTTGCATAAAAGCGAGGGAGAACACTGCATGCAGCGACGTGTTCTCTATCCTGGAGGCGGTTATTAACGCCGCCGTAGCCGCTTTATCCAGCTTCCAGCGCACCATGTAATGCTTGCCTTGTACAGGCTGCGGCCCCCTTGTCTTTAAGGCTAATACAACACCCGCTACCTTTGACAGCAACCATAGCTTCAGCTGTAGTTTCCAGTTGGAGGATAACGCTGCCGGAATAAAGCTGTGAATGGATTCAAAAGAAGGGTAGGGGATTAATACAGTTTCCGGCTTGTCCAATACCTGCAGCAACTCGCGCATCAGCGTCAGGATGGATGTACCATCGCAGATACAATGTGGGAGTATCAACAGTAATTCAGATACTTCATCCGAACGTAACCATATCACTCTTGCCAGCGGCCCTTTGCGCACGTCGAAAGTACGCCCCCATTCAGCGGCAGATACCGCCTGCCAGTGATCGTCATCGCGGCGTTCTATGATCTGCACGGGAATAGGAGGGATTTTAGTATCAGATACAAAATAGGGCCTGCCGTTCTCGTCTTCCCTGATCACTACTCCCAGCAGGGGATGTTTTTGCTGTATCTTCTCCAGCGCATATATCAGGCCTTCCAGGGTAACGCGACCGCGGATCTTTGCTGTGAAAATACAGTTTACAGTTGCTGCGGCATCTACATACATGATCCGTTCGCCCAGTATTAATTTTCTATTCATAGATGGTTAAATAATTGATGATAATGCCGGCGCGGGTATAGCTACAGACAGGTCTTCCAATAACAATGTCATGGCCAGTTCTTTAATGGTCAGTGCATCCTGGTGATCCAGAACAGCATGGTTGGACACAAATGAAAAGTCGATCTGCCCCTTATAGGTAGAGGTGATGATCGTAGTCGGGTTGGCAAAGGGGCCTACAACGGTAGGACTGAAAATAGTATCCACTTCAAAAGAATGATATTTGTCCTTCACATCGAGTTTGCCCATATTAGAAAACATCAGGTCATAGACAGGCTTCCCGTAGGTCAGAAACTTCCGCATGTGTTTAAGGCCGCCATGTGCATGCTCAAAAGGTAGCATGAAATCGTAAGGATTCATCCGGGCGATCTTCTCTGATGCAATCGCCTGTAATAACCGCACCCTTTCCCAGAAAGGTGTATCTGGTGCGTTGTTGATGGATAGTTCCAGTGAAAGCCCGAAAGAGAAGATGACGTCTTTTTTTATCTCTGGAATGAACTTGCGGATATCTACCGGACAGGTGATCTTGTTCATGGCCTTTTCACCCCTCACCAGTTTAAAGGCGCGGAGAAAGGCTACGCAAAGTGCTGTATTCACAGTAACGGCATGCATCGTACAATGCTGGAACAGGGCAGTTGATGTCTGCTGGTCCAGCTTCCAGTGTACCAGGTAGTCGTCTTCCCGCCGGATGGTTTGCCTGTTACGGGTGGAGATGAATGTGGATAACAGCGTCAGTACACCCCGTATGAACGCTCCCTTTAGTTTTGCTTTCAACACCTGCCTGGTACCATATAAAATATCCTTCGGCACAATATCTTCCAGGGTGGTGAAAGTAGGGTGAATACCGATATCATAATCAGGATCATCCAGTACGGTCAATATCTCTCTGACCAGCATCAGCCCTCCTCCGCCGTCGCACATACAATGGTGGAATGCCAGCAGCAGTTCCGATTGCTGATGTCCCTTTAGCCATACCATTCTTATCAGCGGACCGTTGGGTATATCAAAAACGGCCGCCCAGGCAGCCTTTGTTTCCTCTTGCCAGTCGTCGGCTGTTATGCGGTTTTTAATGACTAACGGGATAGCATGGTAGACTTCAGGAATGGTGAAATAAGGCGTGCCTGCCTTATCCTGTACAATACCCGCCCTCAGCAGGGGATGTTTGGCCTGTATCTTGGATAGCGCATTATATAGGTTTTCCGGCGCCAGGGTACCATTTATCCTGATCACAAATACGCCGTTGAATGGCGTAGCGCCATCTCCCAGCATGATCCTTTCCGGTAGGAGTAGTTTACGTTTCATAATAGAGAATAATTTGTTAAACAGATAAAGTGCGCTGTCTTTCCTGTGCAAATGTTTCCAATAGCTCTACTGCTTTGTCATTACCTCCGGCCTGTATGAATGTGTCGCGAATATGCTGTGCTGCCTGCCTGTATTTCGGGTTGTCCAGTACTTCCCACATAGCCGCTTTCAGGTCTGGCACCCGCAGGCGTTTGTATCTTAACTTGATGCCACAGCCCGCATTTTCTATGAGGGATGCGGTGTGGAAATGGTCATAGGCGATCGGTGTGATCAGCATGGGCAGTCCGTTCACGAAGGCGTCATTCACGGTGTTGAAGCCGCCGTGACAGATCACCGCATCCACTTTCGGTATTAACTGCGATTGTGGTACGAAGCCCTGCACAATGAAGTTGTCAGGCCATTCCGGAAAGATAGCCGGATCTGTGGCTGCTACAATCGTGAGCGGTTCATCTGCAAAGGCTTCAATCAGTTTCTGGAAAAAGTCTTTGCGGATATCTACGAGTAAGGTGCCCAGTGAAACGAATACTTTCGGCGACATTGCGCGCGAAAGCCTATCCCAATCAAAAGGTGTGTTATTCGGACGGCCCTTCACCGGACCTACAAATTTTAAATGTGGCAGCGGGTCTTTACTGCCTGCAAACTCTTTTGAGGTAAAGACCAGGTTCATCTCCCGGGAGTGGATCACGTATTCATCCGTATAGATCCCCAGTTCGTACTGAAGGCTTTTGATGAGGGTCTGCTGCCATTCAAAGATCTTTGGCGACTGCATGGCATCGCCGGTAACGTCGGGAGGTACGGGTGTAGTAGTTACACAGGGAATATCTTTCAGATGGGCACAGAGAGCGCCTGCAAAAGTGATACAATCGCTCACGATAACGTCTGGCCTGAATTCATCTGCAATGCGGGATACACCTGGCAGCATAAAACGCGAAAAAGGGATATAGGTGCCTTCCAGCGCCAGCTTTAATGTTTCCACGCCTGACAGGTTCGGCCCCTCATCCTGCATTTTCAGGATGGCCTGTATGGCCGGTTGATGTTCCGCCAGTTCTGCATGGGGAACAATGAAGCGTCCGCCGGCAGGAATATGTTCTGCTGCCAGCTCTTTCAAACCAACCCAAATTACCTCATGACCTTTCGCCAGTAAACTGCCTCCTACACTCAGGGTGGGACTGATGTGCCCAAAGAAGGGAGGCACAACGAACATAAACTTAGACATGCGTTGACGTTGATTAGTGATAGAAACGGTTACGGTGAAATGCCAGACCACCGGGTGAAGGCGGTTCCGCCAGTTTTTCCAGGAGACCAATGGCAGTGGCTGCGCCTCCTGCCTGCTCGAACGACTCCCTGATGCGTTGTGCTGCCGCCTTGTAGGCCGGGTTAGACAACACATCCCACACAGCCTCCTTCAGGTGAGTAGCCTTAAATCTTTTGTAATTCAGCCTGACGCCGCTCTCTGCATGTATCACTCTGCCCGCTACGTGCGATTGGTCATAGGCTATAGGGATAACCACCAATGGCAGGCCGTGAGATAAGGTTTCACATACTGTATTGTGGCCGCCATGGCACACGACTGCATCCAGGTAAGGTAAGAGCTCCAGCTGAGGGACTTTCTCCTGCACCAGGAAATTGTCCGGCCACGCTTCAAACAGCGCTGTATCCGATACAACAATAACAGATACCGGTTCATTGCCCAGTGCTTCAATCACTTTTCCGAAGAATTCCTTTTTGTAACTGTGGTCAAAGGTGGTACCGATAGATACTAAGATCCGCGGATGTGTATGCATCTTATGAAAACGCTCCCAGTCAAAACTGTTCGTGACCTGCCTGTTCTGAATAACAGGCCCTACAAACTTGTAATGGTCCGGTAAGAGCATGTCTCCGAAAAAGTGTCTGGAGGTATACACGAGCGTGAGGGCACCGGAGGTGGCTACAGATCTGTCTCCGGCAATGCCCAGTTCCTGCTGCAGTCCGACGATCTGTCTGATCTCCCATTCATGTATGCCCGGCAGGTCTTCCATCATCTTGATGGCTGCCGGCGCCGTAACGGAAGTGGCATAGGGTATCTGTAAACGACAGGCTGCAATGGCGCCTGCAAATAACTGGTGATCATTGATGATCACGTCTGGTTTGAATGCCTGCAGCATAGTGATGATGCCGTCAAACATAAACCTGTTCAGGGGAATCAGCACTTCCTCATACAGGAACTTGATACTTTCTATGCCCGATACGTTCTTCTTTGTGATCTGATCAAGATATTCTTCACTGTTCTTTTTAGCCACATCATCCTGATCGTATTGTACAAGGAGCAATTCGCCTCCCTGTGGCAGTCTGGCTGCCAGTGAGGCATCGAGGCTGATCCAGGCTACGCGGTGCCCGCGCTCCAGCAGTGCGGCGCCCAGGCTTAGCGTTGGATTGATGTGCCCCATCAGTGGTGGTACGATAAACGCAAAGCTTGCCATAATTTGTGGTTGATCTGTTTGAACTTCACCTGCCAGCCCGAAAAGAAATCTTTCAGCTTGTTGGCAGTCTCCAGCGGTTGCTGGATAGGCAGATTGTGATCTCCTTCTATCAGTGCCAGTTTCGAGCGTGGCACGGTATGATACAGCTTACGGCCGGAGGGCAGACAGTTAGAACCTTTGCCATATATCAGCAGCGTATCGTGGGGAATATTGCCAATGCCATCATCAGCAAAGAAGAAACGCTCATTGTGCATATCTTCTTTAATACTCGTTTCGTAGAAGAGGTATTCATACATCCGGTGGTTCTTGTCCAGTTGCCTTTTACCCATCCGCATACGGGTCGTATCGGTGTAGTTATTGATATAATCTACCAGGAACTCTTTGCTGTAAATGTCAATAATGCTCAGCGTCTCATTGTCGCTGGGATCAGGCGCTTCTATGATGGCGAGTTTCTTCACCCTTGCCGGATAACGCATCGCCATTTTCATGGCCACCAATCCACCATAGCTATATCCCGCCAGATGTACTGACTTCAGGTGCAACGCATCCATCAGATCCCGGAGGTCGTCTGTCATCGCATGCAGGTCATATCCATATTCGCAGCGTTCACTCATGCCATGGCTCTTCATATCATACATCACTACGTGGTAGGACTGGGCTAGTACCGGCGCAATATTAAAATAATAAACGGAGAGATTGCTGAACATACCATGAACCAGCACAACGGTTTCCCTTGCGCCCTTGTTCAATTCCTGGATATGAACGCTTTTGTTTTTTACTTGGATGACTGGCATGTTGATATGTAGTTTATGATGTCATCGAGTTTGAGGTTGATAAGCTGATCGAGGTCCATGCCCGATAGCCAGCCGGTGAAGTCGATGTTCTCACCGAAATGTGACTTCACCTTTTCAGAGAAGGAAACAATTTCAATACTATCCATTTCAAGATCTCTGGTGAATGAGCTTTCACGGGAGATGTCCAGGTCTTCTACGAACTCTTCGCCTATTACTTCTGTGATGAATGATTTCAGAATAGTAAAGATCTCTTCATTGTTTAAGTTGTGTGTAGCAGTTATAGTGTCCATCCTATGATATAGTTATTGTGTTTAATAGTTTGAATAGTTACATCGCCGATGCTGATAGTAGTGCCGTCTATTGCTGTTATCTTATATTTCTTGGGGTTGCCCTGCAGACCTTTGCCCAGGTATTTGCCATAAGCTTCTTTTGCCACCCAGCAGCGAATGATCCATTCGGCTTTGTCAGCAGTAGTAATAAGCGTTAGTTCTTCGGGGTGGAAAACCAACTCATTAAAGCCTTCGTTTTTTTCACTGATCACTTCTATGTCTATACCCACAGGCCTTCCCTTACGGGCGATGGCTACCGCTTCTTTATCCTTGTGGGCAAGAGAGACGTGAATGTCTTTTGTCATTGTTCCTTCGGGGAATGGCTTCCCAACATCATCATTGCTGATCTCAAATTCAATCGGGTAATACGCTTCCTGCTTCTCTTTCTTCAGCAATGCCCTTACCGCATCTTTTACCGCCACCCTGCTGATGATCCTTTCCTTGCGTTTATTGGGTAACATGGCCCTGAGATCTGCTTTCTCCGCCTGGTTGAAATAGCGCTTCATGATGAAGTCCCACGATACCACACGCTGATAGGTATTACGGAACAGGAATACACCCGGCACTATCTCTTCCGAAAGACTGTTGTGCAATGGCGCCATAGACACCTTCCACAGGGGCTCATCTATTTCCAGTCGCGCGTTCTGCCAGCCGGTAATGATAGCCCATATTTTGTTGTCGCGCTTCAGTATGAAATCGGCCGTAGCGGTATCATCATTGATGTCTGTCAGCTCACAGGTGCATTCAAACACACCGCTCTGATCTTCCATATCGCCATAGAAAGCCACCTCCTGTATCTTCACAGGGAACGCGATCCTGTCTTTCTGTAAGGTCAGCTGCAGCCATAATCCGAATAACTGGCCGGCATTATCGAGCAGGGAACCTTTGCCCGAGCTGCTTTCGATGATGCCTGTAATACCTTTATCACCTACCGCTACTATCTTCCGGATGCCCTGGTAAGCGGGGCCATGGAACATGTGTTGTTCATATATTTCTGCGGATGATCGGGTAATACCTAAAGACTTCCCATGCTGTAACGAGCGCTGTGGAGCGATGGAGTATTCCTCCGACAAAGTGACCAGCGCATTGGCATATTTGTCGATGCTCATAGAAACAGTATATGGGTCCTGCCATTCTCCTTTTACAGTTGCCTTGAAAGGCGTAGCTACATTCATCCACTGGAACACCTGTATCTGGGAGATACTTTTCACTTTCGTACCCGGCGCATTTGCTGCTGCGATGTCGGCAAACAGTTCAAAGATCATCGTCATGGGAATAACCGGGTCCATATCATCGGCACAGTGCCATCCGGGTTTCTGCCGCAGTAAAGCATGATCGATGAGATAAGGTGTATTGTCGAGAGAGATATCCAGCTCCTTTGATACTGGTAGTCTTTTCGACGGTGCTGTAGTGGTCTGATTGAACAAGGCGATGATCTCTTCCTGTATAGCAGAGATCTCGTCGCAGTTATCCAGGAAGGCACGCATCACCGGCGTTTCTTCTGCCATTACACTAACCTTTGCAGGGGCAGGGCGTAATGATGTAAGTGCGGTTAAATCCCTTACAAGTGGAGAACCTAATTCCAGTTTCACCGGTATGCCCTTAGGCGCTTCTTTGCCTGGTGTAATACCCAGGAAGGAAAGGTTGATCTGCTTTCCTTCTACAAACAAGGCCGCCAGTACTCTTTGCAGCTGGTCCAGTCCTGACCTGGTGGGAATATTCGCAGAAACAGCACTATAAGACCTACTCTTCAATGTATCGTCTACAAACCCTGTCAATCCTCCGGATCCTGCCTGTATGAACACGCGCACGCCTTCCGCATACAGCTTTTCGATCAGCTGCCGGAATCGTACCGGCTTAATAAGATGGTCGATGCTCAACTGCCTGATAGCTTCAAACTCCCTCGGATAGGTATCCAGCGTAGTGGCAGACCATAAAGGGATCTTTGTATCCTGGAATTCCACCTTATTGATGCCATCCAGCAGGAGATCGAGCTTACTGGCTACAAAAGGAGAGTGGAAACCTGACTGGAAGGGCAGCACCTGGTGGAAGATCTGCTCTGTTCTGAGGATAGGTATCAGTTGGTCAACAGCTTCATTGGTACCGCAAAGAATAACCTGCTGTGGACAATTGTCCATAGAAAGGTGAATGTCAGGCACACCATTCAACAGGGGAGACAGGCGCTCATATCCGCAGCCTACCACCAGGAAGCGGGTGTTCTTCTGTTCAAAGGCAGCCGGGTTCAACTCCTGCAGTAACATCAGCACAGAACTTTCTGCTGCCAGGCCAGATGAACGGCCTGCCAGCCACTCGCCAAGACTATGTCCGGCATTCATATCAGGATAGACACCCAGTGTTTTGAGTGCGGTGTCAAGCACATGGCTTTTCTCCAGTAGTTGTATAGCCGAGTCCCATACGCCTTCTTTATCAACGGTTGACTGGCCGGACAACTGCAAGCCGAAATGCGCTGCCACAGAATCGATCTCTCCACCAGCCAGACCGTCCAGTCCGGGGAACAAGAACGCTACTTTGCCACCTTTGCTGACGAGGGGTTCGTTCGTGAACCAGATATCCTGCTTATTTCTCCAGGGCGTATTCCGCTCTACTATCTTAATGGCTTTACGGATGCGTTCAGGGCTCGGGTCGAAGAGTGCGATCCGGTAGTCTCCCTGTCCGGGATGGCTGTCTTTCTGTTCCAGCGCTTGTATCAATGCCTGCTGACTATCTCTTGCCAGCAGCAGCACCTGCGGTTTGCCTGGTGCAATGCCATTGAACACTTTCCGGGGAGCGAGATCGCTATCACTGAACCCTTCTACCACCACATGAGCATTAATACCACCAAAGCCGAATGCATTGACACCTGCACGTTTAGGCAGGTCCGACAGGTTCCAGTCCTGCGCTTCCCTGACAGGTGCAAAGCGTGTCTGCTGCATAATGTCTAATGGCGTGTCACAATGTAGGGTAGGAGGCAGTTGACTATAGTACAGCGCCAGGCTTGTTTTGATCAATCCTGCAATCCCTGCCGCAGGCATAGCATGTCCTATCATGGACTTTACTGAGCCGATACCTGCTTTGGGCAGTTTGCCCGGCTGACCGAAAATGGCGGCCAGTGTTTCGAGTTCCGTCTTATCGCCCAATGGGGTACCTGTACCATGTGCTTCAATATAACCCACCTGCTGCACATCAATACCTGCTGCGTCCCAGGCCTGCCTGATGGCTTTAGCCTGTCCTTTTACAGAGGGGCTCATTACGCTGGTACCTGCACCATCGCTGGATACGCCGGTGCCCTTGATAACGGCATATATCCTGTCCTGGTCCCTGACAGCGTCTTCCAGTCTTTTCAGTACCACAAAGCCGCAGCCTTCTCCTATCAGCAGGCCGTCCGCGTGTTGATCGAAGGGACGGATCTGCTGACGCCGGGAGAGTGCTCCCAGTTGAGTAAAGATGCTCCAGAAAGGAGCGTTCTGTGAAACATGTACACCTCCTGCAATGACCATGTCGGCCCTTCCGGTACTTAATTCCCCGATGGCATGATCTACTGCTATGAGAGAACTGGCACAGGCAGCATCTATAGTATAGGCGGCCCCGCCAAGATTAAGTCTGTTGGCTACTAATGAAGCGACCAGGTTAGGAATAAGTCCCATGGCCGTATCGGGGCCAAAGCGTCCCTTCTTTACCTGGAACTCCTTCTTCACTTTATTCAGTTCTTCTTCTGTTAACCCGGGTAGCGCTGATTGTAAGATCTGCACGATCTGTTCACCGGTGCGTACTATCTCAATGGCCCGGGTGGCGCCGGGACCTGTATAGTTACCTTTTCCAATGATAATGCCCGTCCTGTCCAGTGGCGCACTGTCTGGTACGCCGGCATCCTGTAATGCCTGTTGCGCAAGTGAAAGGGTGAGGAGTTGTTCCGGTTCCGTCCCTTCTACCGCCAACGGGAGAATGCCAAACTGGATAGGATCGAACCAGGCATAATCGTCTATGAATCCGCCCTTCCTGCAGTAGAAACGGTCTACTGCATTGGATCGCGTATCAAAAAAACTGGCGTCCAGCCTGTTACCGGGCACAGTTTGTATAGCGTCTCTTTTATTGATAATATTCTGCCATAACGCATGTATGTCGCCAGCTCCCGGGAATATCCCGGACATACCGATAATGGCAGCATCAGCCTGTTTTTTCATTGTCACGACTTTAATGATGATTATTCTGCCATGATGAGCACCTGGCTTTCATTACCGTATTTCAGCTCGTTTACGAAGGTTTCCATGCCTGCCTGTAACGGTATCAGCGCTATTCCCCGGCGTTCGTACTCCTTCTCCAGTGTGGGCGATACCATGCCGGTGCCTTTCCACGGCCCCCAGTTGATGGTGGTTACCTTCCCTTTGATCACATTCTTCAGTTCCCAGGCATAACGGTCCAGCACACTGTTGGCGGCGGCATAGTCGGTTTGTCCGCGGTTGCCATATACGGAAGCGACGCTGGAAAAGAGCACAACGAACTGTGTATCTGGCCTTAGTTTTTCTGCCAGTATCCTGAGCGGCGTTACTTTGGTAGAGAACACCCTTTCGAATGAGTCGGATGTTTTCTGCCGGAACAGTTTATCTTCCAGTAATCCCGCACCATGCACCACACCGTCTATCTTGCCATACTGGTCATACAGCTTGCTGATGAAGCCTTCCAGTTCCCGCTCATTCCGCAGGTCAAGCGCCTGGTAGGTAACGGTCGATCCATTGCTTTCCAGTGAGCGGATGGTTTGCAGTATCTGGTTGGATTTGTGAATATCTGCTGCATGTTTTTCGATGGCAGCCGGTGTTGTCAGTTTCCCTTCTATGATCAGCTGCTGACGTATCTCGTCTTTGGTTTTAAGGGCTGTATAATTGGGCAGGTCCTCCTCCCGTGGATCGGGCGATCTGCCTACCAGTACATAATGGCAGGGATATTCTTTCGAGAAGCGCACCATCAGTTCTGCCGTAATACCTTGTGCACCGCCCAGCACGAGTACAAGGGAATCCTTATTCAGTTTGATATCCGGTGTTTGTCCTGTGCTCAGTTGCGTAGGTATCAGGTCAAAGATGTGCCTCACGCCATCATGATAGATCACTTCTGCAGGGGTATCAGGATGCAGTAATTCACCGAGTATAATAGCAGGGATCTTCTCTGGTGAAACATGGCCGGTCAGGCTGATGCTCCTGCATTTCGCATGATCCCATTCTTTATCCAGGCTTTTCAGGAAACCGGGGTATCCCTGCAGTTCACGTAATTGGCTTGGATCGCTGCTGGTTGATCCTGAGATAGCATATACCCATTTCACATTGTCAGCATGCAGCTTCTTGATAGTGGCAAATGTGCTGAGAATGTCCGGCCGTTCAGGCGCAGATACCATGTCCAGGATGATCAGGCCCTGGTAGTTTTCCAGCAGGTCCTTTTCCGTCACGATGTCTACTGATGCACCTTGTTGTTCCAGCAGTTTTTTAATGGCCAGTGGCAGGTGGCTGCCATCGTCAGTTACCGCCAGGTTTTTGCCGGCAATGCTCACCGTTTCTTTTTCATTGAAGGCACAGGGTACCAGCGAGAACCGTATCCTTGAGAGGGATGCCGGCGCTGTTGTTGATACAGGTGCAGGTTCCTCAGAAGATGCTGGTGCAGGTGCGGTATTGGCAGGAATATTACCGGAGATCCAGCTGACCAGGCCATTCAATGTTTTGATGCCCGCCAGTGCTTCTGTTTTTTCTTCCGATTGTGATAATCCGCCGATTTTAATGCGCAGCTCACCCAGTATTTCCATCCGTTTGATGGAGTCGATGCTCAGATCTGCTTCCAGATCGAGGTCCATTCCCAGCATCTCCTGCGGATAACCTGTTTTTTCGCTGACAGTCAGCAGTATGGTGCTCCTGATGTCATTTTCCGTCCAGCTTTGACTGGCGGGCGTGGTATTAGTTGGTTTTTCAATGGCATGTTGTAATGAGATACCTCCCGTTTCGGCCTGTGCATCGCCTACATTGTTGGCGATCCACTCCAGCAGTCCGTTCAGGGTTTTGATACCGGCCAGCTGCTCTACAGCTGTTTCGTCGCTCTTGCCTCCGGCATTAAAGCCACCCATCTGTGTTCTCAGCTCACCGATGATCTCCATTCTCTTGATAGAATCTATGCTGAGATCTGCTTCCATATCCATCTCCATACCCAGCATCTCATGTGGATAACCTGTCTTGGCGCTGACCACTTCTATCAGGATCTTCTTCACATCCTGTTTCCCTCTTGTTGGCTGTGTGCTGACAGATATCTTCACCTGTGCTGGCGCTGGCTCCTGTTCTTTCTTTGCAGGAGTTGCAGCTCTGGCAACCGGGGTATCAGGTATTTCCAGGCGACTGACGTTAGCAGGGTTTTGTCCCAGGTAACCTAATATCACATCGCGTTGTGCCTGCACCAGGTATTTAACACTGTTCAGGTACTCCTGCACCATGTGCTCAGCATTCCCATTTACAATGACAGTTTGTGCCGCAACTGCTGTCTTCAGTTGTATGGGTTGCAATACCGGCAGCGCGCCATGTGCCGGCAGCTTACCTGTACTGGGCACTGCCAGCTGTCCATTTACGTGCCAGATGGTAGCGCTTTTCTTATATTTTTCGGGCGTATCTAACTGAATGATTTGTGCAGTGCGCCCTTCAAACAGTTTGTCTAACTGTACGTTCCTGCCGCTGGCAATATATCTTGCGATAGTATTGAGCAGATGTGCGATAGCATTTGGTTCGCTGTCTTCTGCGTGTAATACCAGTCCTTCTTTACCAATAACAGATCGGGTCAGGCCGGTTAATACTTTGCCAGGGCCTACCTCAATAAATACCCTTGCCCCTGCCGCATACATCTGTTCTACTTCTTCGGAGAACAGCACCGGGCTTACCAGGTGCTCTGCCAGCCTTTCCTTAATAGCTGTTGCAGTATCAGGATATAATGTGGCTGTGGTATTGGACCATACAGGAATAGCCGGTTTGCTGAAGGATGTTTTACCGATCGCTGTTTTATACAGGGCGGCCGATTTAGCGATCAGCGGACTATGAAACGCGCAGGCCACTTCCATTTGTTTGAAGGAGATCTTTTGTTCCTTCAGTTTAGACATGAGCTGCTCCATGTCTTTCGTTGCACCGGCCAGTACCCATTGCTGCGGCGAGTTATGGTTTACTGCATACACGCCGCTTCCTTTTCCGGTGAAGGGCGCCAGTGCCTCTTCCGTGATATTCACTGCCACCATCACTCCTTTATCTCCTTCCACCGCATCCAGGATGGCTTTTGCTCTTTTCTCACTGAGTGGTACCAGTTGTTCTTCGTCGAACACGCCGGCGAAGCAAAGTGCAGGCAGTTCCCCGTAACTGTGGCCCGCTATCATATCCGGCAGTATGCCCAGGTCTTTCAGGAAGGAGGCCATAGCCAGATCTACAATGCCGAGCAGGGGCTGTGTGATGCGGGTATCTTTGATCTTTTCCTTTTGCTGTTGCAGTGCGCTTTCGCTGAAGGCAGCAGGAGGGAAGAGTATTTTTTCATACTGCGGATATGCTTTCAGCAGTTTACGCATCTGGGGAAAAGCTACAAACAGTTCTCTTGCCATATTTACGCGCTGACTGCCCTGTCCCGGGAACATAAAGGCTACTTTCCCTTCCAGGGGGCTGGTAACATGGATGTCTTTGGATGTAGCTCCTGACAGCACCAGGTCTGTTTTCAGCATCAGGTCTTCACGGCTGGCGGCAACTATCGACAGACGGACAGGTGCATCACTATATTGGTAAAGGCTGTAGGCAATATCTCTCAACGGCAGCTGGTCATTATATTCCAGGATGGTGTGTACCGCCTGTACGAGCCGTTTTACATCCGCATCATTTTCTCCGCGGAACACAAATAGTTCTGCGGGCCAGGATGTAACAGCAACGGGTTGTTCCTTTCCTGCCGGATCGTTTTCGATCACTGCATGGAAGTTCGTACCACCAAAACCAAAGGCACTGATGCCCGCCAACCGGTGTTCATCCAGCCAGATACCAGCCTGTGTATTGAACAGGAAAGGACTGGTGGCTTCGTTATAGAAGGCGTTAGGCGCTTTGATGTGCAGGGTAGGAGGTTTTACCCCATGATATACAGAGAGAGCTGCTTTAATAAGCCCTGCCAATCCTGCGGCGCATTTGGTATGCCCGATCTGTGTTTTCACAGAGCCCAGGTAGGTTTGTCCGGCAATAGCGCCCGACTGTATCAGCATATCTGACAAAGCGCTCAGTTCTGTTTTGTCGCCCACTACTGTGCCGGTGCCATGTGCTTCTACAAGGCCCAGTGCAGCAGGAGATACGCCGCTTTGTTCATACGCTCTTTCCAGTGCTTTTATCTGCCCTGCCTTACGGGGAGCGGTCAGTCCGAGGCTCTTGCCATCGCTGGAGCCACCAACGCCCTTTATCACTGCATATACATGGTCGCCGTCGCGTTTCGCGTCGTCATATCTTTTTAACACCAGCATGGCAACGCCTTCACCCAGTGCAATACCGTCTGCACCAGCGTCGAAGGTCATACAGCGTCCTTTGCGGGACAGTGCATGTGTGCTGGCAAACATGAGGTAGTCATTAATACCGTTATGGAGGTCGGCAGCGCCGGCCAGTACCATCTCCGATTTACCCAGTATCAATTCCTGGCAGGCCAGGTCTATAGCTGCCAGCGAGGATGCGCAGGCTGCATCTACGGTATAGTTCCTGCCGCCCAGATTCAGACGGTTGGTGATGCGCCCTGAGATCACATTGGCCAGTACGCCGGGGAAGGAATCTTCCGTCAGCTTAGGCAATGCAGCATCCAGTTCTTCTGGCATCTCTCCCAGGAACTGACGGTAGAGTGAGCGGAAGCCATAGTTATTCGCCAGATCGTTGCCACCTTCAGCGCCAATGATCACAGAGATATCTTCCGTGTCATGATCAGAATTGCCATAACCGGCATTCTCCAATGCCTGTTTAGCCACCAGTAATGCCAGTAACTGCGTAGGGTCGATGGCTGCCAGTGACTGTGGTGGTATACCAAAGGCCACCGGATCAAAATCTATCTTAGGAATGAAGCCTCCCCATTTGGATGGCGATTTTTCACCATCCGGAGAGTTAGCATCATAGTACAATTCCTTATTCCAGCGCTCGTCCGGTACTTCAGTCACACAATCCTTACCGGCCAGTATATTACTCCAGAACTCTTCTATATTACGTGCACCGGGATAAATGCAGGCCATGCCGATAATGGCAATGTCCAGCGCCTTTTCAGAACGAGTAACAGGTGCAGGCAGCTCGGCATTTTGTATATGTGTGAAATTATTCTCCGCCACATCCTTATGCAGATCAGTCATGCTCACTACCTCATGTCGCAGTGCAGCCACCTGACCAATCATATACATGCCTTCCTGTAGCTGCTGTGTAGTATCAATGTTTATAAGACCATTCTCTGTTCTGTCTACACCTTTGGCGGCGATGCGTAACCTGCCTACATTCAGTGCTTCCAGCCTGCTCCAGATCTCTTTTTTATCCAGCTGCGCTGCATTGAGTTTATTTTTTTCTTCGCGGAAGAAATCAGCAAAGGGCGATTGCAGGCAGCGTGTTTCGTGGCCCGGCGCTGTTTCCAGCAGTACAGTACCGGTATGCTCAATCGCCTGGTCCTGGAATTGCCTGAGGATAGCGCCTGTTTCTACCGCTTCTTTGGTATATATGTAAGCGGTGCCCATCAGCACACCGATCTTCGCGCCTTTAGTAGCCAGGGGTGCTGCCATCACTGCAATGAAGGCGGTAGACAGTGCATCGTGTATACCTCCTGCGAAGAAGACGTTCAGTTGTGCTGCCTGTTCTTCCTGCAATAAGCGTTCTATTTGTTTTTCCCACAGTACAAGACTGGACAGCGGACCTACGTGTCCGCCGCATTCACGGCCTTCAAACACAAATCTCCGGGCGCCTTCTTTGATGAACATATCCAGCAGGGAGGCCGATGGTACATGCAGGAAAGATTTGATACCCATATCTTCCAGTGCTTTCGCCTGGGAAGGGCGGCCGCCTGCAATCAACACCAACGGTGGTTTGGCTTCCTTGATGATCTCGATCTGTTCATCTCGCAGCTCCTGTGGAGCGAATCCCAGTATACCGACGCCCCAGGTATTATCTTTCGCGAGTTCCTTCGTTTGTTTTACCAGGTCTTGTGCAGCGGTACCTTTCAGCAATGAAAGGGCTACAAATGGCAATGCCCCTGCATTAGCAACAGCGGCAGCAAATGCAGGTACGTCGCTTACGCGCGTCATAGGCCCTTGTGCAATAGGGTAGGTGATGTTCAGCTCTTTTGCCAGTGCATTGCCGGGACTGATCACATTCACAGTCTTTGCCTGTAAGAGGTGACCACGGATGGCTTCATGCATGCCATTGATCATCCTGCCCAGTTTTCTGTAGCGTTTTACAAGATCAATAGATATAGCAATATCCTGGCCGATAGGCAGGAGGCCTTTATCCAGGTCCAGGATGCCCAAAAGTGGTTTTATATCTTCACGTGTAGCGTTCTCCGGTAGTGCAGGTGAATTGGGGCGTACCAGTACGCGGTATCCGTCAATCACCCGGGCTTCATTGCCGTTTAGTTTCTCGCATACGTTCTTAATACCAGCGGGAGCTTTACATTCGGGGAATAATATCAGCTGACTGTCCAGTACCACACCACTGGCGCCGGTGGCCATCAGTGCAGCGGTGGTGTGGATACCGGCACCACCCTGTACCCATATCTTGGTATGGGGCAGCGCTTTAATGATCTGCTGGAAAAGAATGAACGACGATTCATCACCTACTTTACCTGCTCCTTCATTTCCTTTTATAATGATACCATCGGCATTTTCATGTACCGCTTGTTGTGCTTCGAATAAAGTATGAACCTGGTACAGAATACGTGTATGCTTGCGCGTACTTATTTTAATATGATAGGGAGCGATGATCAGTGTAACCTGTTCGGGTAACGGGATATCTGTCATTTCTTTTTCCGCATAACAGACACCAAAGGGATAACCATGTTGTGAAAGGTCTTCAAGGGCTTTAACTGCGGTGTCTCTGTTGCGTCCGAGATGCAATACAGGGAACGCATTTTCTTTGGCCAATGCGAGGGCTAAGGGCACGTCGGGGTGCTCCATCGGGGTAATCCCGATAATAGTAGATGTTTCCATTCTGGTCGTTTAGTAGGTAACAGGCATGACTAGTCCTGACCATGATTTACGAATCATAGATAAATGTTATACCGCACGTATTAAATTTTAAGATATCTGGCTGTAGGTCCCGGTCATGCCCTGAGGGACGTCATGGACAAGGCATAACCATCCTGTCATTCGAATAGGATGATGTTTTCATAGCGCAGAACTATATAAGGCTAAACGGCTCGAATCTCTCACATGCGCAACACAACGGTGTTGCAATCATTGTTCAGTGTTTACGACAAGATCAAACATTCTTCTTATTCTAATGGACATTCGGCTGAACCGGTGAATTGTACTAATGGTTTTCCCTTGCGGGTGGCATCTTTTCGTCGGGTTATAGTCTTCATAAAAAACAAATATGGTGTTATGGTTATTTGAGCAAAGCATGAAACTATGCTAAAACTAACGAAATAATTTTTATAAAAGAAGAGGTAAATTGAATTAGACAGGCGTTAACGTGAACTTAATATAGAGTATATATACTTATGTAAATAAAAAAACAAGTGGAACATGGTAGCATGAGCTACTATGTTCCACTTGTTCACGCACTTAGCGTGATACTTAGTTATCAGCCGAAGTCTTTCCGACTATTTTATAACCCCGTGAATTATCGGGATTGGTTACTTCCTGATAGTACATGCCATCCGGAGAAACATACAGTTGCTGTCCGTTGATTTCTACGCCGCGGCTTCCTTCAGGTAATGTTGCCATCACATCTCCGGTAACGGGAGCGGCATTCTGATCCTGTTGGTCCTGGCTTTCCTCACCGCTACCGGTATTGAGCTCACCATTTTTACCTACCACTACGTATTTTGTCTTATCGTCCTGCACTACTTCCTGGTAGAAGGTGCCATTCTTTTGATAATACGTGTTACCGTCTATTTTCACCTTCTTCGCTCCACTTGGCAGGTTGGGTACTACGACACCCATTGGCGGATCAACCACTTCATACTGTTCTGTCTGCGTTTCTGTGTTGGTATACGGACGGTAGAAGAAACCATCGTAGTAATAGTAAGGGCCCCATCCGGTGTTAAATGTCAGGAATCCGTAGGGCAGGAAGCTGACACGGAAACCGATCGGCGGACCATAGTAGCGGTATGGGTAGTAATAAGGGCGATAATAGTGTCCGCCATATCCGTGGTAATACCGGATAGGTGCGCGGTAGCGGTAATAACCTCCGCCATATCCGAACCCCAGGCCAATTCTTGCTGACACGTGTGGTGATGAAACGATCCTGCTCCCGCCTCCCCTGTACACGTGTCCTCCTCCAAAACGTCCCCGCTGTGCATACGCGCTGCTTACTGTGCTCACTCCGGCCAGGAGAATGAGTGAGAACAGTAAATATATCCTGTTTTTCATGTTGATAGATGATTTAAAAAAGAGAGATCGTCTCTCCCTGTAATTAGTAGTTAGACACGTACTTAACGGCAGGGTTTAACTTATATTCTATTTTAACAATTCTTATACCAAATAATTAACATTTGATAATCAGCTGGTTCGGGCTGGACGGTTGTCAAAACAGCTGGTTATGGCGCTGTAGGAATGCGATGCTGCGGCCTTTAAAGTTTGTTGTTGATAGGACCACCTCGCCGGACTTGCGCAGCAAAATATCTGTTGCCACCCTTTGAAGGCGGTTGTTCATAACTGGCATTTAATGGCTGTGGCTAATACAGCTGGTTACGGAGTATCCGCTTGATCATCTGGATGGTGGTACGGCTGATCTGGCCTTTATATCGCTCCAGGATGGCATTTTCGCTCAGACCTTCACCGAGGTCGTTCACGACCCGGAGCCATTTGCTGAGGAATTCAGAGTTGGGGGTACGGTATTTCAGCAGGCGTCTCACGGTTTCAATCACAGCTTTACTCACCTGGCCCTCATTCAGTTCGAAGATCTCGTCGGTGCTGAGGCCCAGTTCTATATCCTGTGCTACCCGGGAATAGTCCTGCAGGTACTTTTCATTGGCTTCCATTACCTGCAGCAGGGGATTATCGCTATAACGGATCACGGCATATTTCCGGGCCTGCTTATGCAGTTCTGTGAGGGCGTAATTGCGGGCGATATTGTCGCATATGACCAGGTCGTCTTTACTTAGTTCAAACCATTCTCCTTTTACGCGTTTATGCTGGAAAACGATGTGCAGGCATTCTTCCAGTTCGGTCATATTCGCGGAAGCATATTGCCTGATCACCCGGAACATAACGGGCAGATGGGTATGATAAGCGGCCAAACGCTTTTGAAGATCCTGCGTCTTGCCGATCTTATACAGGTTTTTCCCCGTGTTTATAATGTAAACACACTTACCGATCTGTACTTGCTCCATCGGGTGAATTAGTTCATGGGTGTAGTAATGACAAACTTTCTCCTTTTCGGACTACGCTGGTTACTATACGCAAATTGCCGATTTTTTTTGAGAAATACTCATTTTCTGAATGAACAGGAGAGTAACAAGGCCCATTGTTCAGCCTGGACTGACGCCCTGGCGGGATACCGGTAGGTATTTTCGGTTCAGATCCGGTATGGGTTCGGTTAAATCCCTATATCTCCATATCCTTATAAGTTCATCTGGATATCACTTCACCGTCATTTGTATATCGACCAGATATACAAATGACGGTGAAGTGATATGGAAATGCCGGTAAAGCGATATAGAAATGATGGTATAGTGATGATGAAGAACAGGGAATAGAACGAACTGTAGCCGATGTAAGATAATCACAAAGCCGAAACGGCGTATAGTGTTGGCTTTGGCGAGACGAAGGTTTTTGACTCCGGATATTGACAGAATCAATATAATAGTGCAATTGTTGTAATGATAAAATATTGATAATTAATTGTTTATATGATATTTTGATCTGATATTGAGAGGAAATAGCATTACATGAAACGTGCAAGGATATATGATGTCAGGAACGGAGATACTGACTATCAGAACCTGTTATCCCACCATAAGAGTTTCATTTTCTGGGATGATGCCATACTGAAAAATACCCGGCCGGGCGATGTGGTCTTTTTCGTGAACCGGGAGAAGCGGGAGGTATTGTATACGGTAGCTACGGACGCTGTGCGGATAGGGATCCGGAACCCTCGTTCATGGCTAAAGGAATTTGATTATCAGGGAAGTCTGTACGGCGCCCGGGAAGGGGATGATTTCCGGAAATACGAGGTGCGGCAGCTGGCCGCCATCCCGGAAGGCTGGAAATGGAGTAAGCCCCTGCGGCAGAACGGGATAGCCGACCTATGGATGTCCGGGGGGAAGGACAACGCCACGCGGCTGACCAGGATGCAGGACCTGAGGCAGTTATTCTCTCCCGGGCCGGCAGTGGATATGCTGGAAAAGTGTAACCTCCACGTAGAGGGGGTAAATATGACCGTTAACCAAACAAAAATAGAAATGAAGCTCGTTAGTTCATTTAGCCCTCAAAAGCGCGTAAAAGGGCCTGAAAATGAGAAAAACGGCATTACGTTCAGTCATCCCTACCGGCAACTGCTCATGGCTGTCAAAACAAAACCGTTCATCTTACTGAGTGGGGTGAGCGGAACGGGAAAGTCATGGTTGGTAAGAAAACTGGCTTACATCACCTGTGCGGATGCCGAGCTAAGGAATGCAAAACATCCCGGCAATTTTGAGATGGTCAGGGTGAGGCCGGACTGGCATGAACCCGATGACCTGCTGGGATATCTGGTGACCCGGGGCGGCACTTCCAGGTATTACTGCACAGACCTGCTCCGCTTTATGGTCAAAGCGTACCGGTATCCGCATATTCCTTTCTTTGTCTGTCTGGATGAAATGAACCTGGCGAGGATCGAACACTATTTTCCGGACTTCCTGAGTATACTCGAAACCGCCCGCCCGGAAAACGATGTCACGGTCTATGATGCTTTCATCAGCAGTCATAATGTGTCCGTATACAGCCGGGAGGACCCGGACTTCTGGGCTAAACTGGGCATAGCAGATGATACACGGCTGCAGGCCTGTTTTCTTGAAAGCGGGATCGCTTTGCCGGCCAACCTGATCGTGGTCGGGACCATCAATACAGATGAAACGACCCATGCTCTCAGTCAGCGGGTGCTGGACAGAACCATGGTGATCGAAATGCAGGGCATCGATATGGAGCATGGGTTGACCTCACCGGCCCAGGCATGGGAATACCCCGACACATATGAGGCCGCGACGGCGCTGGCAACAGGCAGATTGAGCGGGGCAGAAGCATATAATAGCAACCCTAAAACGGGTACCCAGATCATCCGCGAGCTGAAAAGATTGCACGACATACTCAAAGATTCTCCGTTTGCGCTTTCCTACCGTGTAAGGGAAGACGTACTGTTATACTGTGCTTACAATGAGGCATTGGCCGCCAACGGGCCTATTCCGTTAAACTGGCTATATACCTGCCTCGATGAAGTGATCTGTATGAAAATACTCACAAGGATTGCAGGAGACGATGCCGATTGCGGACATATCATTGAAGAACTACAGGTCGCCACCAGGCGCTATCCTGCCTGCCAGCGGAGATTGTCAAGGATACAACATCAATTGAGAAAAACCGGCCTTACATCATTCTGGTGATCATGACTATACTAACTATCGACCATAAAGACTTCTCCATAAACGTTGACCTGTCAAATGCCGGGGGAGTGGAGGACTTTGAAAACACCTTTGAGACCTCAAAGAAAAGACACACCCCTGAAAACTTTGAAACTGCCTATCTTTTTACAGGCCCGATCAGAAAATTCGAGATCTGGCAGCCAGCAAGGAAGGAAGTGAAAAGAGCAGATATCTCCACGGTGAAACACCCGGTGTTCTTCGAGAATATCGGATATTCTGTGAGCATTGATTTTCACCCCGATGTAGTGTCAGCTGCTATCTATTCGCGCGTGAAAAATGTGAAGAACATGTTCAAGGTGAAGACCACGAAAGGTGATACCCAGTTTGCTTCAGGTGAACTGAATTTTAACAAAGAACCGGGGGAGTTTGACCTGATCATCGATTATCAGCTGAAAACCGTTTCACTCAGTATCCTGTTTCAGTTCACTGTATTCTCGTCGAAACTTGACATTCAAAAAGACCATCCTGTAATGGTGAAGCAGATAGAGAAGGTATATCCCAGACTGGCGATTGACTATCTCAGGAAAACCTATCATTATTTTGGCGTACAGGACAGCGGCGAAAGTGACATTCTCTGGTGGGCCATCTTCGAAAACATTTTCAGAAGTATTCTACGGCACCTGCACATCATTGTGAAGGATCCCCATAAAGAAATTGCCAGGGGAAAAGGTTTCGTGCATGGAGACAAGATAAAAACGGCCACAGGTCCACTGGCGGATAAGCTGGAGCGATTTGACGGGCATCCGCACAAATACTTTGAAGTGGATACCAAGGTGTTGGTGGAAGATAACTATGAAAACAGGTATGTGAAACATGTCATGACAGACATACTCGAACACTATAAGCGCATTTATAAGTTAATTCAAAAAGACAGCAGTAATGCGCGGATGGACAAAGAATACAGGATGCAGCTGGAATTTGCGGCAGAAGCGATCGCTCACTTACTGAGCCACCCGGTTTTCAAAGGCGTGGGAAAGCTGAAGGAAAGAAAGCGTTTTTCGCCGGTACTGGCAAAACGGGCGGGGTATGCAGGACTCATGAAAGACTGGGAAACCCTCAGGATGGGATTTGAGTTACAGGAAGGGTTGTATGAAATAGAGCTGAAAGATGTTGCCTATCTCTACCAGCTCTGGTGTTTCTTTGCCATGACTGATATGATAGAACAGATCACAGGTGTACCGCCGGAGGTCAAAGAAATGCCGAAAATAAAGACCAACACATTCCGGCTGTCGCCCGATAAGAACATGCATTCCAAACTGGTTTTTGAGTGCCCTGATGACATCAATATTGAGCTTTATCAGGAACTGCGTTACACCAATAACTTCGATGCTGATAATGCCGGTACCTTCAACGGCAGCAGATGCCCGGATATTAGTCTGCGTATAGGGAAACGGGATCAACCTCGAAACCTGTACCTGACTTACCTCTTTGATGCCAAATACCGCCTGAAAGAAGCAAACAGGTATGATATGCTCGAAAAGATGGATGAGCCGCTGGAAGAAGATCTGAATAAGATGCATGTTTACAGGGATGCGATTGTCAGCAGGAGGAAAAAGGGTAGCAGGTATGAACATTCCAAAGAAGTGTTGGGTGCATATGTGCTGTTTCCCGGGATCGGCAGGGCGGAATACTACGGCCGTTATTACCGGCAGATCACGCTTGAAGAGAACGTCGGCGGCTTTCCGTTCCTGCCGGGTAATACAGTAGGATTGGATTTGCTGGAGAAACACCTGCGGCATATCATCACAGAAGATTCTGCAAGGCTGCTGGAGAAAGCATTGCCACAGAAAGGAAGGGTTTACAAGGTGGCGGATGCTTTCGTACTGGTGGAACCAGTAGCGGCGGCAGACGGTGCGCTGTATGATTATCTTGTAACTGGCAACGCAACTGATTATGCCAGCAGAAAGTTTGATCAGGCAGTGGGAACGGGGATGGTACGGTATTTCGCTCCCTATATAGAAGGGAAAGGTATTCCTTGCTTTTATGAGATCACCGGCGTCAATCTGCTACCCCGTAAAAAGGTGTTTCCGCCCGGGCATCCCTTGTTCTTTGATGATGGCCATAAATACACGGTACTAAAACTGGATGAGAAGGAAATGCTGGATGATTATGTACAGATCAAAGGTATGGTGGGTAACAGAAGATATACACAGATAAAACATCTTTATACTGCTAAGGATGGTTTTATTGCAACTATCCCGGAGAAAGATATACGATTCCCCCGCGGTAAGGGGGAACAGTCTGCGTCATGAGCAGAAATGCTTAAATTAGGACCATGAACTACAATATTCTTGGCAACTCTAATCTGGACATCTCCGAGATCGCATTTGGCTGTATGTCTTTAGGCAATAATGCTGCGGAAAATGAAAACCTGATCAACCAGGCATTAGACAAAGGGATCAACTTCTTTGATACGGCAGACCTGTACCAGCATGGTGAAAATGAAGTACAGCTGGGCAGGGCATTGAAAGGCCGCCGTAGTGAGGCCATCATTGCCACCAAGGTGGGAAACCAGTGGAGAAGTGATGGCAGCGGGTGGGACTGGAATCCGTCGCCGGACTATATAAGGAAAGCCGTAGATGATAGCCTGCGCCGGCTGGGAACGGACTATATTGATCTGTACCAGTTACACGGCGGTACCCTGGAAGACCCTATTGATGATATTGTTGCAACCTTTGAACAGCTGCAGAATCAGGGAAAGATCCGCTACTATGGCATCTCTTCCATCAGGCCGAATGTGATCAGGGAATATGTGAAAAGGTCTAACATCAGCAGTGTAATGATGCAATATAGCCTGCTGGACAGAAGGCCGGAAGAAGAAGTATTCCAGTTGCTGGAGAAGAACAACATTGGCGTACTGGCAAGAGGAAGCGTGGCCAAAGGATTACTGGCGGGAAAACCGGCAGAGGCCTATCTGAATTATAGCGCAGAAGATGTGAGCAAGATGGCGAAGGTAGTGGCTCAATTTTCCGAAGATAAACGTACACCGGCGCAAACTGCTATTTGTTATGTACTGGGAGAACCGGTAGTGAGAGCGGCCGTAGTAGGAATAAGAACGCTGACGCAATTGGAAGAGGCGGCAGGTATGCCTGCGACCACCCCGCTCACGTCAGCGGAAAGAGTGTTGTTAGGGTACGAGCTGGTCGCCAATTATTACGACCAGCATCGCTGATATTATTGAATTCGTTTACCTATGCGATAATCCACCATCCCGTTGAAGCGGGGAGAGGCGATAGATGACTGGATAGCGGCACGCTGATTAGCAGTAGTTTCTGTCAGCACACGTGCGTTGGCAGATGTTCTGGCAAAGCTGCCTGTAGTAATATAGTTGAAGATCCTGTCCAGGTTCTCGTCATCATTCCTGTATCCCCAGGGCACATTGATATAATCATTCGCCAGCTGGTCAGGCGCTATACCTGTGTAATATCCGCCTACATGGTTGGCATTCTCCGTAGCAAAGTTGATCGCATACAGGTCTGCCAGGTATTGCTTGGTATGGGTGCTGTCATATTTTGAGATGTTGAATGTGATAAAACCTACCGGCTTACCGTAAGTAGTATCGCCCACCAGTTTCACATTCATATATGGCAGCAGGTTGTTCAGCGTCAGTTCGCTGGCAGAGGCCGTGTGAGATCCTGTGATGAAGAACACATTGTTCAGCGCCAGACCGCCGGTAAGACCCGGAAATTTGACGCTGGCTTCCAGTCCCGTACCATCCAGATCGGCCGTCAGCTTATTATTGTACTGATAGTAATACATCGTCTTGCCGGCCGCAGCAGCCGGAGCGATAGCGCTGTCCAGGTACTCTGCCGTGGTAACAGAACCTCCCTGGTTGTAGCGGAGGTCCACTATCAGGTTGGTAATGCCTGCTGCTTTAAATTTGCTGAAAACGCCATCCAGCTTACTTTTTGTCAAAGTAGCAGCCCCCTGGGTATTGTAGGTGTTGGTAAAGGTGTAAAAGACAAAGTAGCCTACTTTCTGATTGTTCACTGTGTAAACAGTGTCAAACAATACAGGGTTGATGGTGAAAGTGCCGGACGTGAGACTATAGGTGGCCTCGGCGCCTGTTACTGCCTTTTTAACTTTGAGCGTTACAGCAGTGGAATAGTAAATAGCATTGGTCACTTTAGAGACGTTGGCACCATTGGCACCGTCGTAGCTGATATTGGTATCTCCGTTCACGGCAATGATCTCATCGCCGCGGTTCAGCCCCTTCTGGCCGGCAGGAGAGTTCTTATCTGCATACACGATATACAGGTAAGATTTGGTGCCGTCAGACGCATAGCTCACCTCCATGCCATAGTTCCCCGTAGCGCTTATTTTATTGAATGTCTCTGAAAGGCCGTTCTGCAGTGAACTGGATAAGGAGCCCGTACGGTCCAGGAAACTATAGCGGTCCAGTACGGCACCCCCACTGCTTTTGGAATATGTTTTTATGGTGTTCAGCAGATCATCAGCAGTAGCATAGGTGCTGCTGGAAGGATCAAGCTGCGGTACCTGGTTGTACCAGAAATATGTTGGGAGGTCGGTGGTTTTGTTGCGGCCCCCGTCTACATATGTCACCTGCATGATGCGGTACATGAGATATTTGAGGGAATCTTCATCTGACACTACTGAGGAGGAAGTTGGCGTAGTATTGTCTACTTTGTTACTGTCCTTACGGCAGGCGCTGATTACAGCACTGCAAAGAACACCAACCACGACCATTTTCATGGCTAGCGTAAAATGTCTATTCATATGTTCATGTTCATTTAGGTAATTGACTTGTAATGGGACTTGAGAACTCTAAAGTGATTTGACTCGAACTAATTTAAAACGGCAGTTTGGCATCTTCTCGTATAAAGAAACATCACATGGCCTCTTTTCGTCTGTCAAACAGCAAAATCTATCGTTTGACTGCAAAAATTGGGGCAAGTTTATTCTTGCGGTTACGAACATATTAGTTTTAAAATAAAGATGGCATTCTGAGGTGCAAAGCTAAATCAATTAAGCCTCTGTGTTGGTCACGGTTTCGCCATTTTAAAAATTAGACATTTACTTTTCGCCTGAAAAGCTATTTTTACAGACTTAACAGCTAAAATTCCATTCAGTCTCAACATGAAAAGAGTTATTCTATCCGCCCTTATGCTGGCTTCCTGCTGGGTAAAGGCGCAAACCGTTAACAGCGTAACCGATCCCGTAGAATGGGTCAACCCGCTGATGGGTACCGATTCCAAAGGATCCCTGTCTACAGGTAACACCTATCCCGCTATCGCCACTCCATGGGGTATGAACTTCTGGATGCCCCAGACCGGTAAAATGGGAGACGGTTGGGCTTATACCTATGATTCTGATAAACTGCGCGGTTTTAAACAAACCCACCAGCCTAGCCCATGGATTAACGACTATGGCCAGTTTGCTATCATGCCGGTAACCGGGAAGGTAAAGTTCAAGGAAGATGACAGGGCCAGCTGGTTCTCTCATAAAGCCGAAGTATCCAAGCCATATTATTATAGCGTATATCTGGCTGATCATAATGTGACCACCGAGATCACGCCTACGGAGAGGGCAGCGGCTATCCGTTTTACCTATCCTAAGACCGACAGCGCTTTCGTAGTGATCGACGCGCTGGATAAAGGATCTTACATCAAGGTATTGCAGGCGGAACGTAAAATTGTGGGTTATACCACCAAAAACAGCGGTGGCGTACCATCCAACTTCAAGAACTATTTCGTACTGACTTTCGATAAGCCATTCACTTATGTGGCTACCTTCAAAAACGGCGAACTGAAAGCCGGCGAAGCGGAAGCCCAGGACAAGCACGTAGGCGCTGTGATCGGTTTTGCTACGGTGAAAGGAGAGATGGTGAACGTAAAAGTAGCGTCTTCCTTTATCAGTCCTGAACAGGCCGAGCTGAACCTGCAGAAAGAGATCGGCAGCAGCAACTTCGACGCTGTTAAGGATAAGGCGAAAGCAGCGTGGAATAAAGAGCTGAGCCGTATCAAAGTGGAAGGCGGTACTTCTGACCAGACACGTACCTTCTATTCCTGCCTGTACCGTGCTATGCTGTTCCCACGCAAATTCTATGAATATGACGCGAAAGGCGCCGTAGTGCATTACAGCCCTTACAATGGTCAGGTACTGCCGGGTTATATGTTCACTGACAATGGTTTCTGGGACACTTTCCGCGCTGTATTCCCTTTCTTCAACCTGATGTACCCGACTATGAATGCGCACATCATGGAAGGTATGGTAAATGCATACAAGGAAAGCGGCTGGTTGCCTGAGTGGGCAAGCCCTGGTCACCGTGACTGTATGATCGGTTCCAACTCTGCTTCCCTGATCGCAGATGCTTACTTAAAAGGTGTGACAGGTTTCGACGTGAACACTGCTTATGAAGCACTCCTGAAAAATGCAGATAATGCTGGTCCGCTGACCTCTGTTGGCCGCGCTGGTGTGAAATATTACAACGAGTTGGGATATGTGCCTTACGATGTGAACGTGAACGAGAACACGGCACGTACACTCGAATATTCATATGACGACTTTACCATCTATAAACTGGCGAAGGCGCTGAAACGCCCGGCCGCTGAAGTAGAAAGATTTGCTAAACAAGCCCGTAACTACCGCAACGTATTCGATCCTGAAACAAAGCTGATGCGTGGTAAGAACAAAGATGGTAAGTTCCAGACACCTTTCAATCCTTTCAAATGGGGTGATGCGTTCACAGAAGGTAACAGCTGGCACTATACCTGGTCTGTATTCCACGACGTTCAGGGTCTGATTGACCTGATGGGTGGAAAGAAGATCTTTGCCGATATGCTGGACTCTGTATTTGCAATGCCGCCGGTATTTGACGACAGCTACTATGGTGGTACTATCCATGAGATCCGCGAAATGCAGATCATGAACATGGGGCAGTATGCACATGGTAACCAGCCTATCCAGCACATGATCTACCTGTATAACTATGCGGGTCAGCCGTGGAAGTCGCAGTATTGGCTGAGGGAAGTAATGAACCGCCTGTATTCTGCTACTCCTGAGGGGTATTGCGGTGACGAGGATAATGGTCAGACCTCTGCCTGGTATGTATTCACGGCTATGGGCTTCTATCCTGTTTGTCCGGGTACACAGCAGTATGTAGTAGGTGCGCCTTTATTTAAAAAGACCACTGTATCACTGGAAAACGGCAAACAGTTGATCATTAACGCTCCTAAGAACAGCGAAGCAAACCGTTATGTAAAAGGTATGACCTTCAACGGTAAGCCATATACCAACAACTGGCTGGATCACAATGCGATCATGAAAGGCGCTACCATCAATTTCGATATGGATGCAGTGCCTAACAAGACCAGAGGTACCGCCGACAAGGATGCACCTTATTCCCTGTCGCAGGAACTGAAATAATAAGTATATCGGTCCGCAGACTGATAGCAACATATACGAACAACAAAGCCCGGCTCGTTTTAAAGATGCCGGGCTTTGTTGTTAATTAACGGATAATCATTAAATTAAGATGCCAAAGATGAACGCAATGAAACCATATCCACGTTTAATGTTATGGGTAATGGCCGCAACCATATACAGTTGTGCGCCTAAACCTTATGCAACGACCAACAAGGTATACCGTCAGCAGGCAAAACAATATGCCAGTACGCTGAGAGTGGAACCTGCACCGGTACCTGCAAACGGCGCTCCCACAGCAGCGAACTGGATCGGCACGACGAATTTTAATATGCGGAAGCCTAACTATGTTATCATCCATCATACAGCACAGGGCTCCTGCGATTCTACTTTCCGCACCTTCACCCTGCCCCGTACACAGGTAAGCGCACATTATGTGATCTGTGGCGACGGGACGATCAATCATATGCTGAACGACTATCTGCGTGCCTGGCATGCCGGCTTGTCCAAATGGGGGAATGTAACCGATATGAACTCCTGCTCCATCGGAATTGAGCTGGATAATAACGGTCTCGTTCCATTTCAGCCGCAGCAGATCAATAGCCTGCTGGTGTTGCTGGATTCCCTGAAACACCGGTACAACATTCCGGCGGCCAATTTCATTGGCCATGGAGATATTGCGCCCAGCCGTAAGGTAGATCCCAGCGTTTATTTCCCCTGGCAGCAGCTGGCGGAAAAAGGCTTTGGCCTATGGTATGGAGATACTTCAAAGATCATCCTGCCGGTAGATTTCAGTAGTAAACAGGCGCTGCGTATTGTTGGATATGACACCCGGGATACGGCAGCTGCTATAAAGGCCTTCAAAAGGCATTTTATTCCTGCTGATTCCACCACCGGTGTTGATTTGAATGAAGGGGAGAAGAAGATACTCTTCAGTCTCATGGAACAAAGTGAATAACCGTTTTAATTAATGTTATGCGATCCTTGTCTCTTAGCCTCTGCTGTCTTTTATGTATACTCATCTCTCCTGTATTTGCCCAGAAAGGGGAGTGGTATACATTTACCAACGGGAACACACCGGTTTGTTATCTGAAGATCGATGATCATGAACTGATTGTAGGGAATACCGCCACTCCGTCCCGGCAGGTAAAGTTAGCAGGGGCACCCGGCAAGGGGAGCGGTGGGGAAGAACGGCTGGAAGTGAGGCGGGTCTTTGATAATGGCAGGATGTATACCATACACCTGTCGGATGATAACGTCTATTTCTGCACTACATTCCAGTATTTTAAGCACCAGGATTCCCTCGTGATGTTCTGTGCAGACGGTGTAGACAATGGATACAGGACGATGCAGGAAGCATTGGCTGCCATTAAAAAAGATACGGGTTCCCATTTCAGCATCACACTCTATAAAAAGGAGCAGCTGGATGCGCTGAAGAGAAAACCATCTATTACAAAGGCTACGGAAGAAGAGTTCAGCGCTGGTCTGGAACAGTTTACGCGAAAAATGGACCAGTTCTGGCAGTACCGGGGATACGGCAGGTATGAGCCTTATTATTCCTGGATGAACCTGATATATGGTAATGCCTTCGCGGACGCATTCCGTGATAAATTCAATCCCATAACCCTGGACGCGAAGAATCTGAAAGACCCCATATCGAAGTACAGCACGAATCCGGCTGTGAAAAAACAGCTTGAGGACGCAGGTTTATTGCCTGCGGGCGATCACTAGGTACTTATTTCTCCTCTTACTGATAGTATTTAAACAGAAAAGAATATTATTCAGCCTATTAAGTCTACTTGTTTTGTAGATTACTAAATGTATGTTAATTTTGGCGCTGTAATTAAACGCCAAACATTAAATGCTCATAGCCTATATGTTCAACAGGGGTACAGCAGCAGAAGTCTGTAGTAAATCAGCCGAAACCATGTCCTGGTGTTGTACCGGCATGCATTGTTCTTCTTACATGTGCATGTAAAGCCAGCTTTCAGATAATTAAATAAATACATCACCAACTAATCGTCGTTGCTGCAGGTCGTTGCCTGGCAGATGGAATTTTTTTGTCCCGACAGATCAGGAAACCATTCTTAAAACATTCTGTAAATCTGATACAATGATCAAACAATTAAAAACAACAGCTGGTATACTGCTGTTCGTGTTACTGGGCCTGCAATGGGCACAGGCGCAGGATAACAAGGTATCCGGTGTTGTGACTTCCCGCTCCGATGCGCAGCGTATTCCAGGCGCGGTCGTTTCTATCAAGGGAACGAACCGTGGTACAAACACAGATGCCGATGGTAAGTTCTCTATCACGGCCAAACCGACTGACACACTTCATTTCTCTTTCATAGGTTATAATCCGGTAGATCAGGTAGTAGGTACAAGTAAGGTGATCAACATTGCGCTGGAAAGTGCAGAGAGCCGCCTGAACGAAGTAGTGGTAACCGCGCTGGGCATCTCCAGGGAAAAACGTTCCCTCGGTTATGCCGTACAGGAGCTGAAGTCGAAAGACATTGCAGAAGCCAAAGAGACCAACATCGTAAACGCACTGGCAGGTAAACTGGCTGGCGTGACTGTTACTAACAGTCAGGGTAACCTGGGGTCTTCCCGTATCATTATCCGTGGTGAAACTTCCATCGCTGGTAATAACCAGCCACTGTTCGTCGTGGATGGCGTGCCGGTAGATAACAGCCAGCTGGGTATTGGTACCGGCCGAGACTTTGCTAATGCCATCTCCGATCTGAACCCGGACGATATCGAATCGCTGAACGTTCTGAAAGGTCCTAACGCGGCCGCATTGTACGGTTCACGTGCAGCAGCAGGTGTACTGGTTATTAAGACTAAAACAGGCAAGACCGCGAAGGGCATGGGTGTAACCCTGAATTCCGGTGCTACACTGGAAAGTGTACTGGTACTACCAACTTTCCAGAATGTATTTGGTCAGGGTACAGGTGGAAAGTTCTCTTATGTAGATGGTAAAGGTGGTGGATTGAATGATGGTGTAGATGAAAGCTGGGGACCAGAAATGGATGGCCGTCTCATTCCACAGTTCTTCTCTAATGGTCAGCCTGCGCCATTCGTACCGCATCCTAACAACGTAAGGGACTTTTATGAAACAGGTTATACGCTGAACAACGGTGTTTCTGTTGGTGGCAGTAATGAGAAACTGGATTACAGGTTTTCCTTTAATAATACCAAACAGACAGGTATCCTGCCTAATACAGGGATTAGCCGTAACTCATTTACGCTGAACAGCACTTACCGTCTTACGCCGAAATTAACGATCAGCACTTTTGCCAATTACACTAAAGGTGGTGCTGACAACCTGCCCGGTGTGGATGGGCGTCGTGGTAACAGTGTGACCTTACAGTTTATCTGGTTTGGTCGCCAGGTAGATACCCGTCTGCTACGCAACTACAAGAATGCGGATGGTACAGACTATAACTGGAACCATAGCTACTACAGCAATCCATACTGGATCCAGCATGAAAATACTGTAGGGCAGGCACGTAACCGTTTCTTCGGAAATGCCCGTATCTCTTATGAGATCACCAACTGGCTCTCGGCTAACCTGCGTGTGGGTACAGATACTTATAATGACAAGCGTAAGTATAAAATAGCTTTCTATACAAATGGTACGCCTTTCGGTTCTTATACTGAAGACAACTATGTGGTATCAGAAACGAATATTGAGTTTACGCTGAATGCAAAGAAAAAACTGAACAGCGATTTCTCTATTGATGGATTGATCGGCGCTAATGAGCGTACTAACCAGTTCGAACAGAACTATCAGCAGGCGCCAAGGCTTGCGGTGAAAGATGTATACACGCTGAACAACTCAAGAGATCCCCTGGTTTCTACCAGCTATTTCACCAGGCTGAGGGTTTACAGTGCGTTCGCGTCAGCACAACTGAGCTTCCGCGATTGGGCATTCGTCAACGTCACTGCGCGTAACGACCGCTCGTCTACCTTGCCTGCCGAGAACAACTCTTACTTCTATCCTTCAGTGAATGCGAGCGTTGTGTTGAGTGATGCATTGGATATCAAGAGCCCTGTATTGTCCCTGCTGAAGATCAGAGGTGGATGGGCACAGGTGGGTAAAGATGCGGATCCTTATCAATTGGTTAATACTTATCCTTTCAGCCAGCCATTCAACGGCAATCCTTTGCTGACTGTGAATGATAAATTCCTGAAGAAAGATCTGAAACCGGAGATCACCCGGGCAACGGAAGTGGGTGTGGAAGCAAGTTTCCTCAATGACCGTATCCGTACAGACATTACCTATTATACTTCCAGCAGTTATAACCAGATATTGCTGGCTGACGTAAGTGCTACTACCGGTTATCTGAAAAAACTGCTGAATGCAGGTAAGATCAACAACAAAGGTGTAGAAGTAACACTGGGCGCTACGCCGGTATCAACCAAATCAGGTTTCCGCTGGGACGTGAACTTCAACTATGCAAAGAATGTGAGCAAGGTGATAGAGCTGGATAAGGAAGGTTTGTTGAATGACTATATACTGGGTAGTTCCGGCAACATGCAGGTATTGGCCAGCAAAGGCAAACGTTATGGTGCATTATATGGTACAGCGTACAGACGTGATGCACAAGGTCAGATCATCGTTGGTCAGGATGCGACCGGCAAGTCGACTGGTCTGCCACAGGTAGACGCTAACAAAAAAGTACTGGGTTACTATACACCAAAATGGACAGGTAGTGTGAATAACAACTTCTCCTTTAAGGGCATTACACTGGGCTTCCTGATCGATACAAGACAGGGCGGTCAGATCTGGTCAGGTACTAACGCTACCGGTATTTCCACCGGTGTGCTGGAATCAACATTGCCGGGTCGTAATGAACAATTAGGTGGTTTGCCATATTACTACGCGGATAATATTACCAAAAACGGTGCAACCAGGTTGGCGAGCCACGATGCAACAGCGCCAAAAGGAGAGACGGTGTATCATGATGGTATGATCTTCAATGGTGTAACAGCGGATGGTAAGAAAAATGAACAGATAGTATCTGCACAGCAATATTATAAATCTGCTTATGGTAGCACTATTAATGAAAGCAGTGTATTTGATGCATCTTTCATTAAGCTGCGCGAAGTAAGATTAGGATATACACTGCCACAGGAGCTGACCCACAAATGGGGAATGCAGGCGGTAAGCCTGACGGTTACGGCGAGAAACCTCTGGTACATCGACAAGAAGGCGCCTAACATTGATCCGGAAACAGCGTTCAACACCGGCAACGGCCAGGGACTTGAAACCTTACAGATCCCGACAGTACGCAGCATGGGTGTCAATCTGCGCGTATCCTTTTAATGAACACAGTAAAAGCAGTAATCATGAAATTAGCTAAATATATATTAGGTCTTGGCGTTGTAGCGGCTTTGCTGAGCAGTTGCACAAAACAGCTGGAAGACATCAATAAGAACCCGAATGAATCGGAGACGGTGGAGCCAGACTACCTGTTGAGTAATGGCATCAAAGCGAATGCAGATACTTATTGGGGAACTGATGCCACCATGGAAACCAGTCTGCTCTATGTACAATACTGGGCGAAGATCCAATACCCTGATCCGGACAGGTACATTCCTGCTTCCACCAATATCCAGACAGTATGGAACAACTTTTATGCGCAGGGCATAGCAGATTTTACAAAGCTGGTACAGCTGGGCGATACGCTGCATAACCCAAATTATAAAGCAGTAGGTCTTATCATGCGTTCCTGGATCTTCCAGGTGCTGACGGACCTGTATGGCGACGTGCCTTACAAACAAGCCGCGCAGATAGAGCAATACCTTACACCTGAATATGATGCACAACGTGATGTTTATTTAGGTCTGCTGGCTGAACTGAAGACAGCAGTGGAATTGATCAACACAACGGGTAATCCGATAGCAGGTGATCTTATATACAGCGGAAGTATGGCAAAGTGGAAGAAGTTCGCCAATTCCCTGCGTCTGCGTATCGCATTGCGTATTTCAGACCAGGAGTTCGATGCAGCGAAAGCTGTGTTTGACGAAATCGGCGCTGACGATAATAATCTGATCATTGACAACAGTGATAATGCGAAGCTGACCTATCAGCCATCTCCTTATCAGAATCCGGTGGCGAGGAACAGGGAAACCCGTAACGACTACAGGATCAGTAAGAGTATGGTAGACAAGCTGAATGAGCTCAATGATCCCCGTCTGACTATTTACGCAGCACCAGCAAGAGATACCAATAAGATCATTGGTGTGACCAACGGTTTGACCGCCGATTCAGCTTCACGTCTTGGTTTTAACAAGACTTCTGATGTAGGCGCGGTATTCACCGCTACATTGGCGCCAGCAGTATTTTTCAATGCAGCAGAGTTGTGGTTCATCAAAGCAGAAGCTGCACAGCGGGGTTTACTGTCCGGCAATGCCGCCACCCTGTATGCACAGGCTGTGACCACTGCCATGAAGCAATATAATGTGAGTGATGTTAGTATCGCAGCCTATCTGGCACAGCCTTCTGTGATCTATGATCAGGCTAATTTCAAAAAATCTATCGGTGAGCAGAAGTGGCTGGCCCTCTTCAGCGAAGGACTGGAAGGTTTTGCGGAATGGCGCAGACTGGATTATCCGAAGTTACCACCGGCTTATACCGGGGTATTGGGTGGTAAGATACCTTTGAGATTAACGTATCCATCTTCCGAGCAGGCATTGAACGGAGTTAACTATAAGGCGGCAGTAGCCAACCAGGGTGCTGACCAGCTGACTACCCGTTTATGGTTTGACAAGGAATAACATATAGGCGGGGACAGTTTTCCCGCTTGCGTAAATGAATTTCCGTTTTTGCTTTACAGATTGATGCGGGATTGTGCAGTTTTGTAATATCAGATACACACTTGTTCAATTTGTAATAGTAAAAAGTGATGAATTAGGCCCCGGTTTTTGCCGGGGCCTTTACTTTATAAGCTCTTGTTTGTTCTGTTCTAAGGTGGATATCTCACATCGGATGCAGTGAGATTAGTCCGAAGTTTACAACACAGGTGTTTTTCCTCCATCTACGCAGAGGTTAGTACCGGTAATATACCCAGCTGCCGGCGTGGCCAGGAAAGCTGCAGCGGCGGCAATCTCTTTTGGGTCAGCAAAGCGTTTCATTGGTATCTCATTCAGCAGTTCCTCTTCGATGGTAGCTACGACGGTATTGCGTTTGGCGGCGTTCTGCTCCAGGATGGCCTGCAGGCGGGCGGTATTGGTCGTGCCAGGCAGGACATTGTTCACCGTAATGCCATAAGGCGCCAGTTCGCTCGCCATAGTTTTGGCCCAGTTGGCCACAGCTGCACGGATGGTATTGGAGACGCCCAGGTTCCTGAGCGGTGCTTTTACAGATGTTGAAATAATATTAATAATGCGGCCATAGCCGGCGGCGGTCATGCCGGCTATGACTGCTTGTACAAGTATGTGATTGATGACCAGGTGTTGCTGGAAGGCATCTGTGAATTCGTGAATGTCAGCCTCCATTACAGGGCCTGTTTTAGGACCGCTGGTATTGTTCACCAGGATATGCACAGTTTTTTGTTCTGTAATATGCTGGATGGTTTGTTCTACCTGCTGCGTATCCCTGAAGTCGGCTACTTTATAACTGTGTTCCTGTAAATGATCGGTAGCAAGTGTGGTCACAACGGCTTTGAGCGTATCCCTGTTCCTGGCCACCAGGATGCATTCGGCACCTAATGCGGCCAGTTCCCTGGCTGTAGCTAATCCTATACCCTGCGTGCTCCCACAGATAACGGCGGTTTTCCCCTTTAACGATAGTTCCATACTAATAGATAACTAATTATTACACAATGATCTGCAAAAGCCGTTGTCGCATTATTCAGCTAAGATAGGATATCCTGATCTAAACACGTATGTATATACGCTTTTTATCAAGTATTTTGCCAACTGACCAGCAAAGCAGCATAAATACCAGGGCGAACAGTAAGGAGCCTGCTTTGCCGGGAAGTATAGCCTGGAATATGTAAGTGTTGATCCATCGGTGTACACTTATATTGCCTGCCTGGAAGAAGTAGAGGAAAATAACCAGCACTTCAGACAGTAAATAGAGGAACAGCGGGTTCTTGCCAAAAACGGTGAAGAAACCTGTCCAGCGCTCCTGTTTTTTATGGTCGATCACATAGATCAGTACCGCGAGGATCAAGAGGTCTATTCCTACGGTATATAGCACGTAAGAGCTGGTCCAGAGCTTTTTGTTGATCGGGAACACGGTACTCCATACCAAAGCCACCAGTATCAGCAGGCCGCCCATCTGCAACAGTCGCTTACGGCCCACCGCTGTCTTACCATATTCCTGGATAAACAGGCCGGTGTAATAACCTGCAATGACATTTACAATGGCCGGAAGCGTGCTTAGCAGTCCTTCGGGATCGAATGCAATACCTTCACCATGATACAGGTGACTGTCGCCCAGTACCAGTTTGTCAAACAATATCGCTGCATTGCCGGTCAGACTGTAAGGATCTGCCGGATTGCCGAAGAAATACATAATGGCCCAGTAGCCCAGCAGCAGTAGTGCGCTCACGGCCCATACCGCCTTTTTAGGCAGGTAGTGGATCAGCAGGGAGGCAAAGCAGTAACAAAGGGCGATACGTTGCAGTACACCGAGGATACGGGTGTCTGAAATGGGTATAAATTCCAGGCCGTTAGCGGTATGGCGTACAAAGGGCAGCCAGTACATCAGGTAACCCAGCAGGAAAATAAGGATGGTGCGGCGGAAGATCTTTGCCAGCACAGTTTTGTTGTCCAGCTCTGCAAATTTCCGCATACTGAAGCTCATCGCATTTCCCACAGCAAAAAGAAAGGAAGGGAATACCATGTCGGTCGGTGTGCAGCCATGCCATTTGGCATGGTTAAGAATGGAATAGGCCGTGTCCCATCCCGGCGTATTCACAATAATCATAAAACATACGGTCAGTCCCCTGAAAACGTCCAGCGGCAAAAAGCGCTGTGGTGTAGCTTTGCTCATAGTCATAGTTAGTTACCTGGAAAATAGAAATTGGTTGCCTATAAATATAATACAACCATTTTACTACGCATAGCCAGAAATTTTAGCGTATCCGGAATGATTTTTTTACTTTAGTGGTAAAGCTACCCCTTGTTGAATAATAAAGTCACCATAGCAGACATCGCTAAAGAGCTGAATTTAACGGGTGCTACTGTATCCCGCGCACTGAACAACCGCAAAGGTACCAGTGAGGAAACACGTAAACTGGTGCAGGCTGCTGCGGAAAAAATGAATTATAGGCGGGACAGGATCGCCTGGTCGCTCAGATCGGGACGCACCAATATCATTGGTGTGATCATTCCCAGTGCAGAAATAAACTTCTTCGGATCCGTTGTACATGGTATTGAAAGCATGGCGAACCAGCACGGTTACAATGTGCTCATTTACCAGTCCAACGAGCAGCCGGAATATGAAAAGAAGGCCATCGAGACCTTCCTGAGTACCCGTGTGGATGGTATTCTGGCGTCCATTGCCAAAGAGACCATGGAGTTCAGCCACTATCTTGAGATCAAAGAGCGGGGCGTACCACTGGTATTTTTTGACCGTGCTAATGACAGTCTTAATATTCCCTCCGTCGTAGTGGATGACTTTAAAGGTGCTTATTATGCTACTGAGCACCTCCTGAAGCAGGGTTACAGGCGTATTGCACATATCGCAGGGCAGCAGCATCTCAAGATCTTCAAGGATCGTCTTGAGGGGTATAGAGCTGCTTTGGCAGATAATGGTGTTGCCGTCGAGGAAGAGCTTGTTTATTTCGGTGATGTTTCTATTAATGCCGGCCGTCAGGCTATCCAATACCTGCTGGCTTTACCGCAACCGCCGGATGCCGTCTTTGCTGTAGAGGATTTCACAGCTTTAGGGGCGGTGAAGGAATTGAAAGATAAACATGTTGAAATTCCAGGGGCTTTCGGTGTTATCGGGTTTGCGAATGAATCTTTTGACGAGCATATTACTCCGAGTCTGTCGAGTATTGATCAGCAGACTGTCGAGATGGGGAAGGAGGCGTTCCGCCTGCTTATGGAATTGATCGAGGGTAATGGTGTTGTTAGTCAGCAGACGCGGACAAAAGTTGTGCTGGAGCCTGTGACGCGGTTTCGGCAGTCTTCTCAGAAACAGTGATCTTCTCTCTCTTAGTTATAGGGCTTCCGCTTTCTTTAATGACTTTTTGTGATTATTGTGAAGGACGTACCGGCAGCGAGCAGTATGGGCTTGCTGGCTGAGTTCTTTGAAGTCTCTTTCTATTGAAGGAATAGCAACGTATTTAGCTTTGGATCTCGATTAAATCCCTGGTGGGTCGTATTTGGCATACTTCAAACAACGGAGGCCAGCAATCTCCATCTGCTGCTGCCTTGTGCTTCAGGCTTCCGCTTTCCTTATTGACGTTCAATTATTATTGTGAAGGACTTACCGGCAGCGAGCAGTATGGGCTTGCTGGCTGAGTTCTTTGAAGTTTCTTTCTATTGAACGAATAGTAACGTATTTAGCTTTGGATCTCGATTAAATCCCTGGTGGGTCGCATTTAGCATACTTCAAAGAACTCAGCCAGGGATTCCACCTGACAGCCGCGTATCGATCTCTTTTGCGAGTACAGAGAGCATTTAAAACAATAAATCCGCAGCTCCCCACCCAAGCATGGATAACATATGTAAGGAATCGCTAATGACTATCCTTACCAATACGCACCGGAACAAACCCGAAGCTTGCAAAATTGAAAGTAAACGATTACATTTAATGTCTATTCCACATCCTTTTTTCTATACTGCGTTGTTTATCAATAATTTATTGTAAAAACTGCCAATAGGTTAAGCGTACTGCACCGTAATTTAGAGAGAAGTATTGTAATCGTTTACGTAAATCATTTAACTTTGAGAATTATTCCACATAAATAACAATTCCATGAGCAAATCCACGGTCAGATTTTAATGTCAACAGGGTTTCTTCATCATTAACAATACAGTTTACAGATGAAACAGAACAGCCGACAATAGACAGCCTGTTTAATAGGGCCGTCAGCTGGTTTGTATGGAATATGGCCCACATCCGGGCGAGTGGTGGTAAGTTTCACGGCATCTTCCAAAGGATGGAAAAACATTCAGAGAGGAGGAAGTTACATCGATTCAAGCTTTGACGGGAGCGCAATCTCCCATTAGTATATCAACAAATTTAAAAAAATACACAGTGGAGCAAGCTAAATTAAACGCCTTTTCCCAGCAGCATTTTGACCAGGAACCAATTATGGTAAGAGCGGCAGGGCGTATTAACCTGATCGGAGAGCATACCGACTATAATAACGGGTTTGTATTGCCCGCTGCTATAGACAAAGCCATTTACCTGGCTATTGTAAAACGTAATGACAATAAGATCATCTTACATGCACTGGATGTAAATGATAAATATGAAGGTACACTGGACAAAGTAGTACCAACTGCGCAGCAATGGCCTGATTATCTGCTGGGTGTAGTACAACAGCTGCAACAGGCGGGGCATATCATTGGCGGATTTGAATGTGCTTTCTGTGGAAATGTTCCCCTGGGCGCCGGCCTTTCATCCTCCGCTGCACTGGAATGTGCTACTATTTTTGGACTGAATGAACTCTTCGGACTGGAAATAGGCCGCAGAGATATGACGCTGCTGGCACAGGCTGCAGAGAATCACTTCGTAGGTGTGCGTTGCGGTATCATGGACCAGTTTGCGAGCATGTTCGGTAAAAAACAACAGCTGATCAAACTGGATTGCGCTTCACTGGAGTATGAATATATTCCTTTCAACTTTGACGATGTAAGCCTGGTACTGCTGGATACACAGGTAAAACACTCCCTGGCATCCTCAGAATATAATACCCGCCGCGAAGAATGTGAAACAGGCGTGGCGTTGATCAAAAAACATCATCCGCATGTGAATAGCCTCCGCGATGCCAATATGGATATGCTGGATGCTTATGTGAAAGGACATAATGCAACTGTATACAACCGTTGCCGTTATGTAGTGGAAGAAATACAGCGTCTGCAGGATGCATGTGAAGATCTGCAGCGTAATGACCTCCATGCATTTGGTAAGAAGGTGTTCGCTACACATGAAGGACTGGATAAGCTGTACAATGTGAGCTGTCCTGAACTGAACTGGCTGGCAGAATTTGCCGCAGGTCAGCAGGGAGTGCTGGGCGCCCGTATGATGGGTGGCGGCTTTGGTGGTTGTACCATCAATATCGTGAAGAAATCGGCAGTGCCGGCATTGCTGGAAAAAGCAGCAGCGGGTTATGAACAACAGTTCAAGACTCCATTGAAAGCATATGTTACCAGCATTGAAGATGGCTGTCGTACGGTGAATAATTTAGTTAACAATTAAGCTCTGATGTAAGGACTGGTCCTACACCTTATCCAGGGCCAGTCCTTCTTTAAGTATTCTGATAAATGTTCCGAGAGAATGTCTGAAAATACCTTTGATCTAACAGCGCATCCCCATACCCGTTTAAATATTCTGACAGGAGAATGGGTATTGGTATCTCCTCACCGTTCCAAACGTCCGTGGCAGGGAAAGGTGGAATCACCTTCGCTGGTACAGCGTCCGGCTTATGTGGAGGATTGCTATTTATGTCCGGGCAACACCCGTGCCGATGGAACTAAAAACGGGGCTTATACCGGTCCTATTGCCTTTACAAACGATTTCTCTGCCTTACTGGCCGATACGCCACAGGGAGGCGAGAATGAAGACGGACTGCTGGTAGCGCGGTCACAAAAAGGCATCTGCCGTGTGATCTGTTTCAGCCCACGTCATGACCTGACATTACCTGAAATGGAACTGCCGGATATCCGTAAAGTGGTAGACCTCTGGCATACCGAACTGGAATCGCTGGCAGCAGTACCTTTCATCAAGTATATACAGATCTTCGAAAATAAAGGAGAGATCATGGGATGCAGTAATCCGCATCCGCATGGCCAGATCTGGGCGTCTGAAGATGTGCCGATGGAGATCGAAAAAGAAACACGCCAGCAGCGTAATTATTATCAGCAGCACGGTCGCAGCCTCTTGTCTGCTTACCTGGAGAAGGAGCTGAAGCTGGAAGAGCGTATCATCGCGCAGAATGAACATTTTGTAGCACTGGTACCTTTCTGGGCAGTATGGCCTTATGAAGCCATGATCATCAGCCGCCGTCATGTACAGCACCTGCTGCAATTCACGCCGGCAGAACGTGATGGACTGGCAGCTATCCTGAAAGAGCTGACCACCAAATACGATAATCTGTTTGAAACATCATTCCCTTATTCGGCAGGTATGCACCAGATGCCGTTTAATGACGGCGACAGCCATCCTGAATGGCACTGGCATATGCACTTCTATCCGCCATTGCTGCGCTCTGCTACCGTGAAGAAGTTTATGGTGGGATATGAGATGCTGGCGCATCCGCAGCGGGATATTACACCGGAATATGCTGCCGGACGGTTAAGAGAACTACCGGTAGTGCATTATAAAAAAGCAGGGGTGCCTGCATAGACTTGTTTTTTGTTTATTCTTTTTTTGAACCAAAATGTGCAAGGGCCGCTTTTTAGCGGCCCTTTTAATTAATTAAATTTAACAACAGCGGGTGTTGGATATGAATACACTTATGAAGCCTTACTAATAAAACAAAGCGAAGGATGATAAGCCGTTACCTCTTGCAGCACAATACAACAAACGGCAGTACTATAAAGCATCAACAGGCGCGGCAGATAACAGGTACTGCAGCAGATGACGCGAATTATAACGTCAGGCGCAACCCTCCATAATAATTCCTTCCCGGGGCAGGATTGTAATACCTGGCGCCCACAGCGTTCAGGTCATTGCCCAGGCTATAACGCTGGTTCAGCAGGTTATCAGCACCTGCATAAACGGCCAGCCACTTATTGACACCCCAGTTGACTTTCGCCTGTACCAGGTGATATTCGTTTGCAAAGGCAGTATTGGCGTCATCCAGCGGTAAGCGGTCAGTGTAGGTGTACTGGCTATATAGTGACACACGTGCCGGAAATTCCACGAGCAAGGACGCCGTAGCGATGTTTTTCGGAACGCCGGTTAAGGCATTGCCGGAAAGGTCCTTACCTGCGCTGATATAGTCGCTGAACAGGAAGTGACTGTAGGTATAACTTCCCTGGAGCTGTATGCCGCGGGTAAAGCCCTGGCGCCTGGGCGACTGTAACCAGGCGGAACCCTGGAATTCCACTCCCGTCTGATGCGTACCGCCGGCATTGGTGAAGAACTCCGTACCGTCATCATGCAGTTTGCGGACGATGGCATCCTGCAGCTCGTAATAGAAAACGGCCGCATCCGCCTGGAAACGGTTGTTCCGGCTATTGAACCGGAGGCCTGTTTCATAGTTCCAGCCGGTTTCTGCCTGCAGGGCGGTATTGATAATATTGTCTGAAGCACGTACCTCCGCGATGGAAGGAGGGGAGTAGCCCCTGCTGACAGTGGCGCGTGCTGCCAGAGCGGGTGTGATCAGGTAGGAGAGGGAAAAGCGGGGCATCAGCTCCGCGGTGAATTTCTTTTTCCCGTCTATGCCTGCTGCCACATCATTGAAATGGTAGCGGTAGTAGTTAAGGCTTACAGCCGCTTCGGCCACCCATTGTTTGCCGGGACGTAAGGTAACACCGGTAAAGTAAAAGTATTGCCGGGCGGTGATGTCGCTGGCCGCCTGTAAGGTATCTCTTACGCCAGCCCTATTGCCATAGTTGTCAATATCGGAGCCTGTCTGCTGCCATTCCACGCCAGTTGTCCAGTCCAGTCGCATGTTGCTGTTGCCCAGCGCCTGGTCCTGCAGGGCAATGTAGGTGCGGGCGCCGAAGGTATTCTCATCCCGGGCTTCGTAGTTGGTAATGAACGGATTTTCAAAGTGGGTGTTGCTGCCAAACACTGTGATCACATGCTGCCAGTGTGTGGCGAGTTGTGAGGTATGTACCAGGCCGCCAAAGGCTGTTTTATTCCTGATCCCCGCCTGTTGGGTAATAGCGCTGGGTAAGGTGGCGGTGGCAGGGCGGGATCCTTTCGGATTGGCTGCTGCCTGTGCGGCTGTCAGACCACCGGGCGTGCGGTAATCCAGGTCACTGTAAAAGGCGATCAGCTTGAGCTGGTTATGCGGATTATATTTCCATTCCTGGGCGGTCTGCACATAATATCTTTTCATAGCACTATTATCCCGGTAGCCATCAGACCGGTGTACGGCCTGATAGATATTCACCTTATAATTTCCCCACTGGTGCTGCCAGCCTATCTGTTCGCGAAACAGGCCATAGCTGCCTCCTTGTATATCCGCTTTCAGGCGACTGCTGTCTGGCAGGGTACCTGCCGGATGGAGGAGTACTACGCCACCTGAGTTGGCGCCGAACTGACTGCCATCAGGGCCTTTTAATACTTCAATACCCTGAAAACTTCCCGGGTCGGCAAGATTAAGGTAGGAATTGCCACCGGCATCCGTTAGCGGGATCTCGTCGAGGTATAATTTTACATTGCGGATACCAAAAGGAGAGCGCAACAGACTACCTCTTAAAGATAAACGATAGCTACCCGGTGAACGCTCTTCCATACGTACGCCAGGCACAGTATTCAGGGCCGGTAATAATGTAATGCCCTGTTGTAATTGCAACTGGCGGGCAGTAAGTACAGTACTGCTGGTGGGCACCTGGAGCAGGGTAAACTGTTTGCCGGGATATGCCTGGATCACTACTTCCTGCAGATGCCGGGTAGTATCAGATGGTGATTGTGCATAAGTGGCCAGCGGCAGTATACCAAGAGCCAGTAGAATTTTTTTCATTAGATAATGTTAATGTCTTCTATTATTTCAAATCTACTTGTATTTTCTTTATTCAGCATGCTAATTAGGATCACCGGTATTAACCGCACTGACAGTTGTATTTCTTAACAACGTTATGGCTTGCAGTAGAACGCTTTCGCAGGCGCTGACATCGTCTGCCACGGAAATATATTATACAATTTTTCGGGTGTGATAATCAGCAATTTGTTATGCACAATAATGCTGCCTGAAAAAAAATTATGTCTTTGCATTTGGAAATATAATTTCATGCTGTATATTTGTCTACAGATTCAGTAGACTATTAGAATTTACCACCACCCGGAGAAGAGCGCTGAGTATTCTCCTTGTTTTGTCTCACCAGCAAAGCAATATTATCGGCAATATGAAAATCAAAAACTGATTATTATATGCATCAGCATAGCGAATTATTGATACATAGTAAAGTGGGTGTAGTGGTGAAGATTGATCATACCCAATTCTGTAGCACAGTTGCTTACAATAGCTGTTGCTGATAACAAAGAAATTGTTTGCTATAAGCTGTAAATAAAAATGCCCGGTCAGGCTAGCGGGGAAGGTGTGTTGCAGATTTATTGGTGGTAAATTATAATGTAATATACCTCCCGCGCCCCCTGGCATTAACCTCCTTACCTTTTTATCTACCAACTTGATTTATTACAACATTATTTATACCTGTATGGTAACAATATGATCGTTACCATAAAAGATAGTGAATACTTCCTTTAGCAAATAGGTGATCCCGATCCGGATTTCAATCTGGGCTGGTAATATTAATACTCCTCCATATTAATACACTTCTCAAAGTTTTTTTTAAAATCCTTATGGAAAGATAATGACGTTGCATCTATATGTAAATGTTTATCCCATGAATGCAACGAACATTATTAAATCAGACTTTCTCGACATTCTTTTTGATGGTCGGAATAAAGACTACGGTGCCTATGATTTACGCAGAAGTGAAGACAGACGTGTGCGCAATGCCATTATTGGTACGACTTCCATCGCATTGGTCATCATCGGTGGATATGTACTCAGTAATAAACTGATGGCTGCGGATATGCATACACGAAAAGATGTAGCAGTGAAAGAAACAGTCTTAAAAGATCTTGAAATTCCGGAGGAGAAACCGTTAACCCCACCACCACCTCCGGTGACTACACCACCACCGCCGGCCGCTTCATCCATTAGATTGACTCCTCCTGTTATCACTGATGACGACCTTGTACGTGCAGAAGATGAAGTGCCGAAGTTGGACAGCATTGGTAATAAATCTATCGGGGTAGCTAATATTCAAGGTGATGATGTGAATGGTGTTGAAAATCCTTTTGAGAGTGGTACTGGTGTTGGTCCTGTTGTAGAGCCGCCTAAAGTGGCTGAAAGAGAAGAGGTGTTCATGATTGTGGAAATTATGCCTTCATTCCCAGGTGGAGAAGAAGCATTGGCGAGATTTCTCCAAAAGAACGTGCGGTATCCCCGTCTTGCGCAGGAGACCGGTATTGAAGGGAAGATATTCGTACAGTTTGTAGTGAATGCTGAAGGAAAGGTAGGCGAAGTACAGACAGTAGGCGCCCATAAAGGTGGCGGACTGGAAGAAGAGGCGATGCGGGTCGTAAAATTGATGCCGAACTGGAAACCTGGTAAACAAAGTGGACGTTCTGTTAGCGTAAGGTACAATCTGCCTATAGGTTTCAGACTGGACAACTAAAAGACTAATTCCATTTTACCGGATCATATTACTCAATTAACAGGTTTATTCTCTCAACACACCCATTTTCAAGGGGGACTTGCAAAAAGGCCGTGGCGGAAGCTGCGGCCTTACTCTTTCTAATAACTTTCCATTCTACTTTGTAACTATTTTATATTATTTTTAGCTCCCGGTTGGCAAAGGCTCTTTTAAATTACGAAATTTAGTTATGGAAGCACCGGTTAATAATACCTTACAATTATTCAAGAACCTGGTTGGCACCAAGTTCCAGTTATACAATAGTCTTTTTACCGCATTGCCTTTTCATAAGGTAGAAAGAACCGGCGTATTTTTATCATTATTCCTGATCCATTGTGAAGAAGGATATGGCAAGGAAAAGAGTCCCCAGGAAATTCTCAACTCCTATTTTGAACAATATACCTCCTGCAGCAATGAGCAGCAGAAGCTGGACCTCATGTTCCGCTTTGTGCAGTATGCTGAAAGACAGGTAGTACTGTTTGATGCGTTGGAAGATGCGGCCTTCCGCGATATCCATGACATGTATGGTACCGGCTCCCTGAGCCACCTGCAGTCAGAAGTCATCGCAGAGCAGGCAGAAGAAAAGCTGGCAAAGAAGCTGCAGGATTTTTCAGTGAGACTGGTACTGACAGCGCACCCTACCCAATTCTACCCGGGCAGTGTACTCACCATCATCAATGACCTGTCAAGAGCATTGATCAACGATAATACCGCCCAGGTGAACTCCTACCTGCAGCAATTGGGTAAAACACCGTTCTTCAAAAAGGAAAAACCAACGCCATACGATGAGGCGATCAGCCTGATATGGTTCCTGGAGAACACCTTCTATCCGGCTGCCGGACGTATTATATCTAAGTTAAAAGCACAATTCCCTGCTTCTATCAATAGCTCTAATCCGGTTATCAGAATGGGTTTCTGGCCCGGTGGTGACCGCGATGGTAATCCCTTCGTGAATGCTGACATCACATTGCGTGTGGCAGAAGCACTGCGCGGAGGTATTATAAAATGTTATTATCTGGATGTACGGAGGCTGAAACGCCGCCTTACCTTCAAAGGTATTGAACAGGAACTGGCCGCACTGGAACAGCAGCTGTACAGCAATCTGTTCATTCCTGGTCATAAGACCAATATCACCCAGCAGGAAATCCTCGATACACTGGCACGTATCCGCATCGTGCTTATTGAAGAGAACAATGCCCTCTTCCTGAATCTGCTTGATGACCTGGCCAGCCGGGTAGAGCTGTTCGGGCTGTTCTTCGCTACCCTCGATATCAGGCAGGATAGCTCAGTACATGGGCCGCTGCTGGATGCAGTTGCTGCTAACTCGGACTTGCTGCCATCCAACTATGCAACCCTTTCTGATGAAGAGAAAATAAATAGTCTCCTGAACATAAAAGGAGCATTGAACCCCGATGTGCTGAAAGAGCCATTGCATAAAGACACGCTGGCCACTATCGCCGCTGTAAAAGAAATACAGCAGAACAACGGCGAGTTTGGCTGTCATCGCTATATTATCAGCCATAGCATGAATGCGCTGAATGTGATTGAAGTCTATGGCCTGTTCCTGCTGGCAGGCTGGCAGAAGGAAACCTTGAGCGTTGATATTGTGCCGCTGTTTGAAACAATAGACGACCTCCGTCAGGCTGGTAACGTGATGCGTGAGCTGTATGATAATGCTGCCTACAGGGAACACCTGCGCAAGCGCTACAATAAACAGACCATCATGCTCGGCTTCTCTGACGGTACCAAAGATGGTGGTTACCTGATGGCCAACTGGAGCATTCACAAGGCTAAACAGGAGCTAACACGCATTTCCAGGGAATATGATATAGATGTTGTCTTCTTCGATGGCCGTGGCGGTCCTCCCGCAAGAGGTGGTGGTAAAACACACCAGTTCTATGCATCTATGGGCCGGGATATTGCGAATGAAGAAATTCAGCTGACAATACAGGGGCAGACCATCAGTTCCAACTTCGGAACCGTTGATTCTGCACAATTCAATATCGAACAACTGGTGCACGCAGGTATCGCCAATGAGATCTTCTCGTCACGCGAGGTGACCCTTACCGACGAAGAGGATGCATTGCTGCAGCAGCTGGCTGACGAAGGCTTTAAGTCGTTCAATAAACTGAAACTGCATCCAGACTTCCTGGATTACCTGGACTTCGCAAGTCCGCTGCGTTACTATGCTGAAACCAATATCGGCAGCCGTCCTTCCAAACGGAATGCTGCAGCTAAACTGAGTCTCAACGATCTCAGGGCAGTACCTTATGTGGGGGCATGGAGCCAGCTGAAACAGAACGTGCCTGGTTACTACGGTGTGGGTGCGGCATTGGAAGCAATGGATAAAGCAGGTAAATGGAGTGAAGTTGAAAAACTGTATAAAAACTCACTGTTCTTCCGTACGCTGCTCGACAACTGCCAGATGGCGATGAAGAAAAGCTACTTCCCACTCACCGCTGCATATGGTAAGCATCCGCGTTTCGGAGAGGTCTGGAATATGATACATGACGAATATGAACGTTCCTGCGAATACATACTGCGCCTCACCGGACAAACACAGCTGATGAGCGCATCGCCGATAGATCAGTTGTCGATCCAGATGCGTGAACGTATCGTGCTGCCGCTGCTGACCATTCAGCAGGGTGCATTGGCCCGCATCCGCGAACTGAATGAAGCAGGTAACGGGAATGGACTGAAGGAAACGTATGAAAAACTGGTAGTACGCTGCTCTTTCGGTATCATCAATGCCGGCAGGAATTCTGCTTAATAGTTTATACGCACTTGTCATATAGCAAACGCTCAATGCATTCCGCATTGAGCGTTTTACTTTCTGCTTTTTTTCCGTAAATTAACACACGGGAGATCACTTTTAATTTCATTAACCCATTTCCCTGCAACCAACTGTCAGGAGCTAAGACACATTTAAACCAAAATACTATGCATTTAACGGCAAGGGAAACTGAAAAACTATTGTTATACCTGGCAGGAGAACTTGCTGAGAAGAGAAAGGCCAGGGGACTCAAACTGAATTATCCGGAAGCAATAGCACTGATCAGCAGCCGCTTACAGGAGGCCGCCCGGGATGGGCAGACAGTTGCGCAGCTGATGCAGTATGGCGCCACTATCCTCACACGCGAAGATGTGATGGAAGGTATTCCAGAAATGATAGATGAGATCCAGATAGAAGCGACTTTCCCGGATGGTTCCAAGCTGGTGACAGTACATCATCCAATCAGATAGAAATAGTAATCAGCCAACATCTAAATCCTCTTCAATTATGATCCCAGGTGAATATTTTATTGCGCCCGGTGTGATCGATGCCAACAGCGGCCGTACGGTCACACAGGTGAAAGTAGTGAATACAGGCGACAGACCTGTGCAGATAGGTTCTCATTGCCACTTTTTTGAAGTGAACCGCATGTTGTCTTTCAACAGGGAAGCAGCCTTCGGTATGCGCCTGAACATTGCAGCCGGTACTGCCGTACGTTTTGAGCCCGGTGAGGAAAAGACCGTTACACTGGTAACGCTGGGCGGTAACAGGAAAGTCTTCGGCATGAATAACCTGGTGAACGGCACTACCATTGGAGAAGAGGCCCGCCGAAACGCCATGCAGCAGATACAAGAACAACAATTTAAACACCAGCCGGAATGAGTCTTCAGATAAACCGCGACCGCTATGCGGCGATGTATGGTCCTACGACGGGCGATAAAGTCCGCCTGGGCGACACAGATATTATCATCGAAATAGAACACGATCATACTGTATATGGCGACGAAGCCAAATTTGGCGGCGGCAAAACCATCCGCGACGGGATGTCGCAGTCGTCCACCGCTACCCGCGATGAAGGAGTGCTGGATATGGTCATCACCAGTGTGATGATCATCGATCACTGGGGCATTGTGAAAGCAGATATCGGTATCAAAGACGGAAAGATCGTGAAGATAGGCAAGGCAGGTAATCCTGATACCATGGATGGCGTAGACCCGGATATGATCATAGGCGCCAGTACAGAAGTACATGGCGGCGCAGGGTTGATAGCTACCGCTGGTGGGATTGATACACATATCCACTTTATCAGCCCCCAGCAGATCTCGCATGCGCTGCATAGCGGTATTACCACGATGATCGGTGGTGGTACCGGTCCTGCTGATGGCACCAATGCTACTACTGTCACACCAGGCAAATGGTTCATCCGGAAAATGCTGCAGTCGGCCGATGCTTTTCCCATGAACCTGGGCTTTCTCGGCAAAGGAAATTGCGCCACTGAAGCGCCGCTGTGGGAGCAGATAGAGGCCGGTGCGCTGGGATTGAAGATCCATGAGGATTGGGGTTCGTCGCCGGCTGTTATCAACGCCTCTCTGCAGGCGGCAGACAAATACGATGTACAGGTGGCTATTCACACAGATACGCTGAATGAATCGGGCTTCCTGGAAGACACCATTAAGGCGATCGATGGGCGTGTGATCCATACCTATCATACGGAAGGCGCTGGAGGAGGACATGCGCCCGATATTATCAAGGCGGCCATGTATCCGAATATCCTGCCATCATCTACCAATCCTACAAGACCATACACCGTCAATACGATCGATGAACACCTGGACATGCTGATGGTATGCCATCACCTGGACAAGAGTGTGCCGGAGGATGTTGCTTTCGCTGATTCCCGTATCCGTCCGGAGACGATTGCTGCGGAAGATATCCTGCATGATATGGGCGTATTCAGCATGATGAGCTCCGATTCACAGGCCATGGGCCGTGTAGGAGAGGTGATCATCCGTACCTGGCAAACTGCCGATAAGATGAAGAAACAGCGGGGAGCACTGGCAGAAGATAGTGGCAGCGGTAATGATAATTTCAGGGCCAAACGTTATGTAGCCAAGTATACGATCAATCCCGCCATCACCCATGGCATTGCAACACATGTAGGTTCGCTGGAGCCGGGTAAACTGGCGGATATCGTACTGTGGAAACCGGCGCTATTTGGCGCCAAGCCGGAAATGATCATCAAAGGAGGTATGATCATCTGCAGTCGCATGGGAGACCCGAATGCCTCTATCCCTACACCACAGCCGGTGATGTACAGGGAAATGTTCGGTGCTTTTGGCGGCGCTTTGCATAAGACCTGTGTGACCTTTGTATCGCAGGCGGCAGCCGGGAAGAACATTGCGCAGGAATATGGGCTGCAAAAGATCATACTGCCGGTGAAGAACTGCAGGAACATCGGGAAGAAGGATATGATCCATAACAACAGTACGCCGGAAATAAAAGTCAATCCGGAAACATATGAAGTAAGCATAGACGGGCAGGTACTGACCTGTGAACCGGCGGCGGTATTGCCACTGGCGCAACGATATTTCCTGTTTTAATCGCACATATGATCATCATAGAAAAGATAGAAGGCAACGTTGTGAGCTTTCCCACGGCGAACCGGGTCATAGATCCCTTGCGGCTGGAATGGTTTGAAGCGGGCAAACGGCTGCTGCGCCGGCATACGCAGGGCAGGCAGGAAGTGGCGTTGCGTTTCATGCGGGAAGCGCCCATGTTGCAACAGGGAGATATCGTGTGGATGGATGATAAAAAAGCCATCGTCATTGATATCATTCCCGCAGCCGCCATCGTCCTGAAACCGGCTACCATGAAAGATATGGCGGCTGTTTGTTACGAGATCGGCAATAAACACCTGCCATTATTCCTGGAAGGAGACGACGTGCTTGTGCCATATGAAGAGCCATTGTTCCGCTGGCTCGAAGCAAAGGGATATACTCCCGTCAAAGCGCAGCGTACACTCACCAATATGTTGCGGAGCAATATTATACCACATGAACATGGCAGCTCAGGATCACTTTTCAGTAAGATCATGCAGCTCGCCTCCAAATAAACCATCATGCAGCAATGGCTACCATATCTCTTACACCTGAGCGATCCTACATTGCCGATAGGAGCTTATACGCATTCCGGCGGACTGGAAACTTATGTGCAACAGGGACTGATAAAAGATGCTGCGGATGCAGCTGCTTTTATCAGGAACATGCTGGCGCATAACCTGCCTTATAATGACGCACTTTTTGCGGTACTGGCATATCGTGCGACGGAGGCAGGAGACGTACAACAGCTGGTACAACTGGACCAGGAGTGTACCGCATTGAAAGCGCCACAGGAATTGAGGATGGCCAGTCAGAAACTGGGCATGCGCCTGCTGAAGTTATTGTCACCACTGGTGGTACATGCTACCGGCAATGCTTACCTCTCGCACATCAGGTCGGGCGAAGCCGCAGGGCATTATTGCCTGGCATTTGGATTATACGCCTGCCTGTCGGGCATTCCGCTGTCGGAAGCAATCGCCGCATTTTATTACAATGCAGCGACTGGGATGGTTACCAATAGCGTAAAACTGGTGCCATTGGGACAGCAACAGGGGCAGCAGATACTGTTTGAGCTGTTGCCGCAACTGCCTGCATTGGTTGAACAAACATTACACATACCGCGGGAACTGGCCGGACGTTGCAGCTTCGGATTTGATATCAGGAGTATGCAGCACGAACGACTGTATTCAAGATTGTACATGTCTTAATACATCCGTATGGCCGGTACCGTATGAATTGATTGACGTAAACAGATTGAAAATGCAATCGCGTACATACATAAAGATAGGCGTGGCCGGCCCTGTAGGCGCCGGTAAAACAGCACTGATAGAAAGGCTGTCAAGGCAACTGCATACACAGTATAGCCTAGCAGTGATCACCAATGACATCTATACCAAAGAAGATGCTGAATTCCTGGTGAAGAACAGCTTGTTGCCTGCTGAGAGGATCATTGGTGTGGAGACCGGTGGCTGTCCGCATACAGCCATCCGGGAAGATGCCAGTATGAACCTGGAAGCTGTGGAAGAAATGGCAACAAGATTCCCGGATGTGCAGATCATTTTTATTGAAAGCGGTGGAGATAACCTGTCTGCTACTTTCAGTCCTGATCTGGCCGACCTGACCATCTTCGTTATTGATGTAGCAGAAGGCGATAAGATACCCCGCAAGGGTGGTCCCGGTATTACCCGTTCGGACCTGCTGGTCATTAACAAGATTGACCTCGCGCCCTATGTAGGCGCGAGCCTTGAAGTGATGGAACGGGATGCCCGAAAGATGCGTCAGGGCAGGCCATTTGTATTTACCAACCTGATGACGCAGGAGGGACTGGACACCGTAATAGGATGGATCAGGAAGTATGCATTACTGGAAATGGTAGAGGAGCCTGCCTTGTTGCAATGAAGAGCGAACTGCAAATAAAAGCGGCTGTAAGGGGTGCAGGCACTTATCTGCAACATTGCTATTATACCAGGCCTTTTAAAGTGGCTGATATCAGCGGTAGCAGGGCCGGTAGCTTACATCTGACCATGATGACGGCTTCTCCGGGAATACTGGATGGGGATGCGTATGACATCCGGATTGCATTGCAGGAAGATGCAGGTCTGCATCTATACACACAATCCTACCAGCGCATCTTCAACATGCAGCAAGGCGCCCGGCAACGTTTTCATGTGGAAATGGGGCGGGGCAGCAGTTTATGTTATCTGCCGCATCCTGCTGTGCCGCATGAGCATTCAGTGTTTGACAGTGCCAGCCGTATTGAGCTGGGACCAGACTGCCGCTTATTGTGGGGAGAGATCATAACCTGTGGCCGTAAACTAAGCGGGGAAGTATTCAGGTGTAAGCATTTTCAGAACATACTGGAAGTACACCGGGAAGGCAGGTTGCTGTTCAAGGACGTTACCGTATTGCAACCAGGTATGGTGCCACCAGGTAACATGGGCCAGTGGGAAGGATATACGCATCAGGCGTCTCTGTTGTGGCATGATGACAAGCAGGACATGACAGCGATGGGAGAGGTATTGCACGAGTGTTTATCCGAAGAAACAAATATTACCGCCGGTGTGTCCCGCACTGCTTCGGGGGCATTGCTCCTGCGTGTGCTGGGACAGGGAGGGGAGCAGTTGTATGAGCTGTTCAGGAAGATAGCGCTGCTGGCCGGAGAAGAACGAAAACTATAAACTGTACCGGATATGAATACAGAATTGCAGGTATTGTTGCTGACAGCTGTCACAATAAGTTGTCTGCATACATTGACAGGGCCAGACCACTACGTCCCGTTTATTGCCCTGAGCAGGGTAAGAGGCTGGACTGTCCGTAAAACGGTGGTGTGGACACTACTTTGCGGTATCGCGCATGTAGGCAGTTCGGTATTATTAGGATTGCTGGGCATAGGCCTGGGCTGGTCCCTCTCAAAGATCAGCGGTCTGGAAAACCTGCGTGGAGGGCTGGCCGGGTGGGCGCTGCTTACCTTCGGGTTACTGTATACGGTATGGGGATTGAAACGGGCCTGGAGCAATAAGGTACATAAGCATTTTGATGTCTATGATAACGGGGATATATATGTGTATGAACACAAACACGGGCAGATTGTTTATCCTCAGGACAGGACGAAGGTCACACCCTGGATCATGCTGCTGATTTTCGGGCTGGGACCCTGTGAACCGCTGATCCCCCTGTTGACCTATCCGGCGGCACAACATTCCGCCTACGGCATGGTGATGCTGATCGTGTTTTTTACACTGTTCACGCTGCTGACAATGACGGCTATGGTCCTGTTGGGATATTATGGCTTTTCTGTGTTGAAAACCAGTAGTTTAGAGCGGTATGTACATGCCCTTGGAGGGCTTACTATACTGGTGTGCGGTATAGGAATGGTGTACCTTGGATGGTAGATTTAAGGAAAATTTAAGAGTCGGCGGGAGATTGCATTTATCACGGATTTTCATGTACAAACAATGGGATTTGACATGGGATGTTCAAAGTTTTGTCAGGTCATCCAATAGTAATTGTAATTGGTAATTGATAATTCGTACTTTTACTTCATTCTTTTAGGCACTTACACGATAATTTATGGCACAAAGCGTATTCGATTTTGGCATGATTGGTCTGGGCGTAATGGGTAGAAACCTTTTACTGAACATGGCTGATCATGGTTTTTCCGTTATTGGTTTTGATAAAGATAGTACCAAGACCGGGGCTCTGGAATCGGCTGCTACAGCTGGCACTACTGTAAAGGGAGTGGCAGAACTGGCAACCATGGTACAATTACTGGAGCGTCCGCGCAAGCTGATGATGTTGGTACCAGCGGGTCAGCCGGTGGATGATGTGATAGAATCACTGATCCCCCTGCTGGAAAAAGGCGATGTAGTGATTGATGGTGGTAACTCACATTATACAGATACATTGCGCCGGGTAAAATACCTGCGGGAGAAAGGTATTCATTTCATGGGCATCGGCGTATCAGGTGGTGAGAAGGGCGCCCGTACGGGACCGAGCATCATGCCTGGTGGCGACAAGGAAGCTTACGAGAAAGTAAGACCGATGCTGGAAGCCATCTCCGCGAAGGTAAATGGTGAACCTTGCGTAGCTTACCTGGGTAGGGAAGGCGCCGGTCACTATGTGAAGATGGTACACAATGGTATCGAGTATTCCATCATGCAGCTGATCAGCGAAGCTTATGCATTGCTGAAACAGGCTGGCCTGGATAACGACCGTTTACATCAGGTGTTCAAAACCTGGAATGAAGGCGATCTGCAATCTTTCCTCATAGAGATCACTGCTGATATCTTCCTGCAGAAGGACGATAAGACCAGCGCAAGACTGGTAGATGTGATCTCCGATAAAGCGGGTTCCAAAGGAACCGGTAAATGGACTTCTCAGGAAGCAATGGAACTGCCAGTGGCCGTTCCGGTGATAGACACCGCTGTTGCCCTGCGTACCTTGTCCGGTTATAAGGATGAGCGCGTGCAGGCAGCTGCTTTATACAAAGCACCTGCAGCAAAACTCAATACACCGGTAGATACCTGGATACAGCAGGTACATGATGCCCTGTACTTCGGTGTGATCATCAGCTATGCACAGGGGCTGGCTATGCTGCACCAGGCATCCAAAGAACTGCAGATGGAAATTCCTTTACCTGAAGCAGTGAAGGTATGGAGAGGCGGATGTATTATCCGTTCTACCCTCCTGGAAGTATACACTACCGCTTACAAAGCATCTCCTGAATTATCAAACATCCTGTTGAACAAGGACGTAGCTGCCCTTGTAGAGAATGCCATTACAAACACACGTGCAGTAATAGCACAGGCAGCACAGACAGGTACCGCAGCAGCTGGTATCATGTCAGCACTGGCTTACTTCGATGCTTACCGCACAGAACGTATGCCTACGAACCTGGTGCAGGCACAGCGCGATTACTTCGGCGCTCATACCTATCAGCGTATAGATGCACCCGGCAGTTTCCACACTGTATGGGGTGAATAAAAAGTTTGGAGTGTCTCCGCTGACAGCGGGGACACTGTCATAAAATATAGAGTTATGCAAAATCATAAACGTCCGCCTGCCTCCATAGTCTTCATCTTCGGTGGCAGCGGCGACTTGAATTACAGAAAACTATCGCCGGCTTTATACAACCTGTTCCTGGACAACTACATGCCGGAAAAATTTGCTATAGCCGGTATCGGCCGTAGTCCCTATGATAATGAAGCTTACCGTGAACGCTTACTGGATGGTATCAAGAAATTCTCCCGCCGTAAAGGAGAACAGAACGGCCACTGGAAAGATTTCAGCCAGCATGTAAACTATCTGCAGATGGACGCGGAAGACCAGTCTTCCTATAGCGCCATCACTGACTATGTGAAAGCGAAGGAAGAAGAGTGGAAAGAACATCCTAACGTGATATTCTATCTGTCTGTAGCGCCACAACTGATGCCTGCCATCGCACAGAAACTGGGTAGCCTGAACCTGTGCAGTGACACGCGCAGCACCCGCATCGTGATAGAGAAACCATTCGGTCACGACCTGCAGAGCGCTCATGAGCTGAATACACTCTTGCAAAGCCTGTTCTCTGAAGAACAGATCTACCGCATCGACCACTACCTGGGTAAAGAAACAGTACAGAACCTGATCGCACTGCGTTTTGCCAATGCACTGTTTGAGCCCATATGGAACCGCAACTACATCGATCATATACAGATCACAGCTTCAGAAACTGTAGGTCTGGAAGGCCGCGGTGGTTATTACGAAGGTTCCGGCGCACTGCGCGATATGGTGCAGAACCACATCCTGCAGGTAATGTGTATGATCGCTATGGAAGCGCCCGTATCATTTGATGCAAACGAGATCCGTAACAAGAAAGTGGATGTACTGAACGCTATCCGCAAATTCACAAAAGATAAGATACACGAAAACGCAGTACGCGGCCAGTATTCTGCCGGCTGGAGAAAAGGCACGCAGGTGGTAGGGTATCGTGAAGAGAAAGGAGTGGATAAAGATTCTGCCACTGAAACCTACGCTGCCGTTAAGTTCTATATTGACAACTGGCGCTGGCAGGGCGTACCGTTCTACGTACGTACCGGCAAGAACATGCACCAGAAGGCCACCAATATTACCTTGCAGTTCCGTCAGGCGCCGCATTATGCGTTCCCTGCAGAATCAGCAGAAACCTGGCGTCCTAACCGCCTGACCATCAGCATACAGCCGGAAATGGATATCCGTATCCGCTTCCAGGCAAAACGCCCGGGTCAGAGTATGGAACTGGACCCCGTGGAAATGGTCTTTAACTTCGATCGTCAATATGGCGACGACCATGCACCAGAAGCATATGAAACACTGCTGCTGGACGTAATGGAAGGTGACGCAACCCTGTTCATGCGTGCAGACCAGGTAGAAGCTGCCTGGAAAGTGGTAATGCCGATACTGGAAACATGGGAGTCCCGTACGCCGGTAGATTTCCCTAACTATGCACCTGATTCCTGGGGACCTGAAGATGCAGACGCCCTGATCGCAAGAGATGGTCACGCCTGGATCAACTTACCTAAATAAGAGCAATGGAATTACATATAGCCAAGAACACCCAGGAACTAAGCGAGAACCTCGCTGCATGGATCAGCAATTATATCCAGGAAGTGCTGCAGGACCAGCCTATCTTCACATTTGCCCTCTCCGGAGGAAGCACGCCTAAACAGCTATATACGCTGCTCACCAAAGAGCCGTATAAACTGATCATCCCTTGGGAGAGGATCCACTTCTTCTGGGGAGATGAAAGAGCAGTGCCTTTTGAAGATGAGCGTAACAACGCCCGCATGGCTTACGACACCCTGCTGAACGTTGTAGGCGTGCCGTCTGAAAATATCCATGTAATGCGCACTGATATTGAACCTGAAGCCGCTGCCACAGAATATGAAAAGATCCTGCAGCAATACTTCAAAGACAGCGACACGACCTTTGATCTCGTACTGTTAGGTATGGGCGATGACGGACATACCCTGTCCCTCTTCCCCGGTACAGAAGTAGTACATGAGAAAAAAGCCTGGGTAAAAGCATTCTTCCTGAAAGCGCAGGACATGTTCCGCATCACACTGACAGCGCCGGTTGTAAATGAGGCCGCCTGTGTCATATTCATGGCCACCGGTGCCGGTAAAGCCCTGACTTTGAAGAGTGTGATCGAAGGCGACTTCAATGCAGAAAAATTCCCTTCCCAGCTGATCCGTCCGCAGGATGGAGAGCTGCACTGGTTTGTGGATGAAGCAGCAGCAGGCGCCCTTGAAATGTAGGCACTGCTGATGATAAAATACTTATAAAAGCCTCTCTGGTATAACCGGAGAGGCTTTTGTATTTAAGGCGAATATTGAATGAAAATCCCATAGACTATAGCCTCATGGATTTTAGTGGCAGCCAGCGTCGGTTTGGTACCGAAAGGTTGTGGTGCTATCTGCAGGAAGGAGGAATGGGAACACCGGCAGGATCGTTGATGAGATTATCTACGGAGGTTCTGGCTTCCCCACCGTAGGGCTGGTCGTATCCTCATATCGATCGCAAAAGGAACGTAATAGCGGATCATACTGCCTGATCGTATGATTACATCAATGGTAATAAAGGTACATATTGGCGCATCCAGTAATATCGGGCTGTCCGCATAGTGATCAACGGGATTTGGGCAGGCAGGTAATATCAGTGGCTTAAGATTGTCAGCAGCGGATTTTTCCTGATAGCCAGCTTCCCTATATACCGCCGGTTTTCTTTATCACACTGAACCATGATTTAGGACCATCCTAATTGTCTGAATGCAACCGTAGCATGGGGAATACTAATATTGTACCGGTCCCTGTGCAGATGCTATTAGGAATTCATCCCCTGCCAATTTATATTTAAGGGAGTTAATCAACTACGATATTATCAACTCGATATTATCAGTTCTGTATTTATCAATTCATGGTCTCATCTATCAACTACTGTTATGAAAAAACTCTTCCTTTATGCAGCCGCTTTTTTAATGGGAGCTGCGCCGCTTGCTGCACAGCAATACACGGCCGACTGGACCTCCCTCAACAAACGCGGTATTCCTGCCTGGTTCAATGAAGCCAAGTTCGGCATCTTCATACACTGGGGCGTGTATGCCGTTCCTTCCTTTGCAGTGGTAGGACCAGGCGGTTATTCCGAATGGTACTGGTATCAGCTGGATGGTGCAAAGGATGAAACACATCAGAAAGTACGGGCTTTCCATGATAAGAACTACGGTAAGGATTTCAGTTATCAGCAGTTTGAATCGCAGTTGAACGCCTCCTTATTTGATCCGGCTCAATGGGCAGATGTATTCCGTCGTTCGGGCGCTAAATACGTAGTGCTGACATCCAAACACCATGAGGGATATTGCCTGTGGGATAACAAACAGGCCGATTCTGTATGGGGACGGCCCTGGAACGCAGTAACCGGTACCCCTAAAAGAGACCTGCTGGGAGATCTGACCAGTGAGGTCAGAAAAGCAGGCCTGAAAATGGGGTACTACTATTCTCTCTACGAGTGGTTCAACCCGCTGTGGAAAAAGGATAAGGCCAGCTACGTAAAAAATGTAATGACACCACAGTTCAAAGATCTCGTAACGCGATATAAACCCTCTGTGATCTTTTCTGACGGAGAATGGGAGATGTCAGATACCGCGTGGCGTAGTACAGAACTACTAGCCTGGTTATTCAATGAATCTCCTGTGAAAGATGAAGTAGTAGTGGACGACCGCTGGGGTAGCAATACCAGAGGACATAACAATGGCGCTACATACCTCACCTCTGAATATGGCAGTGGCATGCAGCCCGGCGTAGTATGGGAAGAAAGCCAGGGCATCGGTAATTCCTACGGTTACAACCGTATGGAGAATGTAAATGATTACAAAAAAAGCAATGACCTGATCGTATTGCTGGTGGACATCGTTTCACGTGGTGGCAACCTGCTCCTGGATATAGGGCCCACTGCTGACGGCCGCATACCAGTGATCATGCAGCAAAGGTTAGTCGACATGGGCGCCTGGCTGGAAGTGAACGGAGAAGCGATCTACAACACCAAACCATGGAAAGAAACGCGTCAGTGGAGTGCAGGTAGTCGTCCGCAAGTGAAAGAAACCAGTTTCATGTCAGATTACAATGTGTCAAAGATGATCAAGCCGTCTAAAGAACATGCACATATTGAAATGTTCTTTACAAAGAAAGACGATGCGTTGTACTGTATAGCTACCGGATATGAACCTCAGATACGCATCAAAAATTTCATACCGTCGAAACAGGCCAAAGCTGCCATACTCGGTTGTAATAAAGCCATTACGTGGCAACAGCAAGGCAAGGATTGTGTAGTGAACCTGTCCGGATTACGTCCCGGAGATATAACCAGCAACCTGTTTGTCGTGAAGATCAAATAAAGGAGTGCAAATAGCTACATGATATGACAACAAGCACCACTGTACCTGGTAAAGAAGACTGACAGGAATGTTTAGTATCAGGTCAGTGCAGGAGAGGAACGACTATAAATGGTATAATGTATGGCCTATAGCGCATAACGTATAATGCACAAGGCGTAACGAAAAACGCATAAGGCATAACGAATAATGCAATAAGGCATTAGGCATTTGATAGAACAATAAGGTAATAAGGTATAAATTCGAAGTTGGTATTGGATGATCATGTCCCCGCAAGGAGACCTATACATGAAAATAGAGCAGTTGTTTTCAATACCTGAAGAATCTTAAACCAGACTACAATTGGACGTCTGGAAGCAGCAGCGGGTTCAGATGGAGATCTCTGGCCTCAGTTGTTTGAAGTATGCTGACACGCTTGATGGGAGTTAAACAGATAACTACTGCCCGTACGCATCCCACAGCCCAATGCTTAGCAACTTCAAAGAACTCAGCCAGAGATCCCATCTGAAAACCCGCTGCAATTATGTTAATCCGTCAGTTTGCAAACTATTACTCGTAGCCCATTTGAGGCTCACTGCAAGCCGCCGATTTCATGAATTGTTATCTGAAGACAAAATATCAATCCGTTACCTTCACAAATTGTTTACTAAACACTTTCCGCGCCCCATCATAGATCACACAGATATAAATTCCCGCCGCGATACCTTTCAGCGAATAGGTTTCCCTCATTTGCGTTATTGGACGTGTAAATACAGTCCGGCCGTTCATATCAGTGAGTCGCACCTGCAGATCACCCAGGCGGCTGCTGAGCAGTGTGAGTTGTTGTGAAGCAGGAACAGGGAATAAATGGAACTCCTGGTCAATTAATATCTGCACAGATTGTACATCCGAATAAATATTACGACCATCAGTCAGCTCTAACCGCACACGGTAATAAAAGATCCCGGAATGATCGGGATGATCTTTATAAAGGGTATGAAGATTCTGAGCGTCCGAATTGTTATCCTCACTGGAGAGCGTTACGAAGTTATTGCCCTGTAAGCGTTCCCAATAGATCTTTTTCACCCTGTAGGCAGTACTGAGCACGACGTTAATATCAACGCTGTTGTCTGCCTGCACATCTGCCAGTACCTGGCGGAAAAAGCAATAAATACCCTGCTGTTCGTAGTTATAAGTAGCACTTTGTAGCCCGCTCCATCCATCTTTATGTCGCGGTGTGATCGAGATATAAGGAGAGGATAACTGTGTTTTAGGAATGAGTAACACGGTATCTGTTGTGGTGCTGATAAGAGACAATACCTGTCCTCGCAGGGTATATACTTCGTAGCCGGAAGCATTGTCCATCAGCGGCCAGTTTATCTGTAGCGTGTCAGGACAGTTATAACCTATATTGATGCTTACCGGAGAGGATATGTTGAAATAGTCACTTACCCAGCTGGTATCTGCAGTGCTCATCCGCAGTAATCCCTTACTGAAAATGGCCGGTATGTTCCAGTGGCTGTTTGCGCCAGCCAGGGGAATATCAACAGCTATCGGCGTCCAGGTAAGGCCGCTGTCAGCACTGAAGGCAAGCGTTCCATTGCCGGTATGTGGCGTACGCCAGCGTACCGCAATATTGTCTCCGGCATTCAGTTGCTCACCGGCCGCGGGGTATTGCCATTGGAAAGAAGAAAGAGGAATAGCCTGCCAGGCGATATGAAAACGCTGTGTCGTACCTGAAGACAGTTGCCGCGCATTAACGCGGATATTTACTGTTCCTGCCACAGGCAGTTCAATAGATACCTGCTCCAGGTTATTCAGGCTGTCCCTGCCGCGGCGGGCAGGAGCTGCAAGGGAATCAGCAGCAGGAAAGGTACTCAGTAGCCAGGGCTGGTAATTGTTGCCGGCATTATCTGTAACAGAAAGATCGAGGTCATTGAGCAGGGCTTTACTGACATTCTCCGTAGCTGCAGGATCGTTCCAGCTAAGCGTGATCTTCAGCCTGGCAGTATTGGGTGGTACGGTGACAGGTATAACGGCAGTATTTCCTGTCGTCACTTCACCGGAAAAAAGCCTTTTCTCTTTGATAGTGCGCACAGCAGCAATAGCATTCAGTAGGCCATATCCGCTACGATGGTCGGGACCTGGTGTATTAATGTCATCCGCACTGTTGACCAGTATCGCCTTTACCATAGCGGCAGCAGGCGTTATGCCAAATTCCTGCTGATATGCCTCCTGTACAAGCGTCGTAATGCCGGTTGTGGTAGCCGCGGCGTCAGAGGTGCCGGCTTGTCCGTAAGCCACCAGCTGTGGAGAAATGCGACCATCAAAGGCTGGCCCCTTCGAACTAAGCACAGGAACATTATAGCCGGTGTCAATACCGCCAACCACGAGCACATTCTTTGCCTGCTTGAAAGTACCACTAAGGTTGGCATAACCAGTCAATCCCTTGTATGTACCATCTGCTGGAGCAGTATTGCCGATATTACCCGAAGAGAAAATATGCAGCAGCGTATCCAGTGTATACACCTGCTGATCGTATGCAACCGCTTCTGCGCCGTAATAATTCTCAAGGCTCGTACCATAGGAATGATTCTGTACGCTAATAGCGGCATTCCTGAAATAACTATCCTCATCCGGCAGCAGACGCTGATAGTCAGAGGAGCTTATCCTTGCTTTTACAGCAACACCCTTGCCACTGGGACCGGTATTTCCCAGGCCGGCAATAAGTGTGGCCATCATGGTAGCATGCGGATTGATAGTACTGGCAGCGAGCGGAGAAGGGACAGCTTTCCCTAAAAGATCAATGTCGGTGGTATCAAACAATTCTTCCTTCAAGCCAACAGTATGTTTGTCGCCTTGTAATGTAGGATATTGCTGATGCAGTACATTGATATAGTCAACGGAAGGCAGTGCATTATTGATAGCAATTTCTGTGCGTGCGGTGCGCAACCTGTCTACAAAGCGTACATTACGTTGTGCCATAAATAAAGCCCAGTCCCTCATTTTCACGGCAGCTATCACTACCGGGTAGGACGATGCAGCTGATAAGGGCCGGCAATATTGAAGGGTATTAACAGTATTGTTAAACGACACCTGCACCAGCAGACTATCCTTTAAGTTTAATGTGCTCACATCCCTGACCAGCGCGTCAGTGCACTTCCAGTTGTAATTGGCCGGATAGATCTTTACAACACGTTTCGCTTCAACAGAGTCAAACTTTACCTGTTGCAGGATATGATGATGTGGACTGAGAGATCTTGTCAGTCCATGCTTTTGTAGCAGGGCATCGCCGGGGAATGCGTCAAATTTTACCAGGAAGTATCCGGATGTGGATGCAGTGGTGTCTGCATAACGAAGTACAATGCTGTCGGCAGAGGTCCGCTCCTGCGCGGATACATCATAGGGATTGAACAGATTGATCAGCAGAAAAAGCAAAAATATCGGAAAGCAGGCATTCATGTACGGGCAACAATTTTGGTCGAGACATGAATGTAAATAAAAAAATCAGGAATTAAGCATCAGGAACTAGCGCGGATGAGTATCTCCGCATTAAATTCCTGATACTTAATTGTCCATCTCTTACCATGCGTCTATACTCACGGTTTCCATCTCCTGTCCGGTCAGCAGTGAACCGGCAGGAGTACTGGGATATATTTCTTCGAATGTCTTTACCTGGTTCATGAACACGCGGCGGGAAATATGACTGCGGGTAATATGGTGTGGTGTTTCCAGACCGGCAGCAGCCGCCAGTTCAATAGCGCTTTCGATCGTGTCCTGGTGATAGTTGGATACACGGTGTTTTTTGTCGTCTATCACCAGACCGGCCATCAGCCATTTATCCTGCGTAGCCACGCCTGTAGGGCAGCGGTTAGTATTACATACCAGTGCCTGTATACAACCCAGGGCCATCATCATAGCACGGGCGCTGTTGCAGGCATCTGCACCTAATGCCATTGCGCGGAGGATATGGAAACCGGTCAGGATCTTACCGGAAGCAATCACTTTTACCTTGTTGCGGATATTGTAACCTGTCAGGGTATCGTGTACAAATGCCAGTGCGTCCATCAGCGGCATACCTACAGAGTTGGAGAATTCAGGAGGTGCCGCACCGGTACCACCTTCACCACCATCTACTGTAATAAAGTCCGGATAACAGCCTGTTTCCAGCATCGCTTTACAGATAGCGTGAAACTCCCTTTTCTGCCCGATACAGAGTTTAAAACCTACGGGTTTACCGCCACTCAGCTGACGCATGCGGGAGATGAACTGCATCATCTGCCTGGGTGAACCGAAAGCGGTGTGGTAAGGAGGTGAGGCAACGGTAGTATGCGGTTGCACGTGACGGATAGCCGCAATTTCAGGTGTATTCTTGGAAGCAGGTAAGATACCCCCATGGCCCGGTTTCGCGCCCTGGGAGATCTTCAGTTCGATCATTTTAATTTGCGGCGTGGTACATTTCTCGGAAAATAGTTTCTCGTCAAAATTACCCTCGGCCGTCCGGCAGCCGAAATAACCGGTACCGATCTGCCAGATAATATCGCCACCCTGCGTCAGGTGATGTTCGCTGATGCCACCTTCGCCGGTATTGTGAGCGAAATTACCCAGTTTCGCACCCCCGTTAAGGGCCTGTACCGCATTGGAGCTGAGAGAACCGTAACTCATGGCTGAAACGTTCAGAATGCTGGCAGAATAAGGTTGTGTACAATCGTTTCCTCCGATCAGTACCCGCGGGTCCTTATTCATTTTCTCAAAAGCCCTGGGCTGGATGGAATGGGCCATCCATTCGTAACCTTCGGCGTATACATTGAACTGTGTACCAAATGGTTGGGAGTTCAGTTCCCTTTTGGCGCGCTGGTAAATGGTAGAACGGTCTACACGGTTTACCGGACTACCGTCAATATCACTCTCCACGAAGTATTGGTAGATCTTGGGGCGGATATCTTCCATAAAATAACGCAGACGGCCCACTATGGGGTAGTTGCGCATGATGGCATGTTTCTGTTGGGTTATATCGATCAACCCCATGATAATCAATGGTAATATCAGTGCGAGTAACCACCAGGTCCAGGGGAAAAAATATCCCAGACAGGTAATGAAAGCCAGGCTGACCACCGTAAAAACAATAAATCCTTTCATATATAAGCTCCCTTTAATAAGGCAGCTAAGTTAGGAAAAATCAGATCAGCTTATTATTCTTTAACACGGTGGTAATCTTCATAATCATTTCATTCTTCGTCTTCTCAAAAGTGCGTATATCCCTGTTCACTACCCAGGCGGCAACGGTCACTTTCAGATTGGCGCCGTCGATATTGGTGAAATAGACTTCAGGCGTTTTGTGTTCTGTCAGGTTCTCCACACTGCGCAATGCTTCGTTGACCAGCCGTTGTATCTCCAGGGTGCTTTCGTGTGCGGCAGGCACATTAAACGTGATTTCTGTTCTCCGTTCAGGCGTAAGTGAATGATTAATGATAGGCTTCTGAAAGATGTCTTTATTGGGAATAATGACATGGAGTCCGTCAAGGGTGCGAATCAGGGTAGAGCGGAGCGCAATCTCTTCCACCTTTCCGCAAAAGCCGTTTGTTTCTATCTGATGCCCCACTTCAAATGGTCTGCGGAAGGTGATGAAGATACCTGAAATGAAATTGGCCGTCAGGTCCTGGAACGCGAAACCGAGTGCCAGACCGATGATACCGGCACCTGCCAGGAGAGAAGATACCGCCTTGTCCAGTTTGAGCACCTCCAGCGCCACAAATAAGCCGATCATAGTGACGAGGATGGAGAAAATATTGGCAAAAAGACCACTAAGTGCCGGATTATCAGATACTCTTGACACAAACTTAAATACCAGCATTTTAAAAAGCCTGGCCAGCAGGAAAAAGACGGCAGCTACAAGAATGGCCAGCGCCATATTGGGCAACATTTTGATACCTGCAGTCAACCACCGCTCCAGTTTATCCCATATCAGGTCTCCCCAGTTCGAAAGCTCTTTATTCATAATAACCAGGTTTTGGTAAACAGATACAAAAGCTATTGTAATAACTGTGCCATCTGTCAGTAATACATCCATTGTCGAAAAACCCGGACAGTATCAGTTTGTTTTAAAAAGGGTATAACCTTATCTTACGGGACAACTTATTTATTTCAGCTTATGCAATTTCGCCATCTGATATTAGCATGTAGCCTGCTCACAGGAGCAGTCGCCCCCTTACATGCACAGGCGCCGTTTGACGCCTCCAGGATCAAAGTTTCATGGGAAGTAGTGGAAAACAACCACAAGGGCAAGGCCCAGTTCCTTTCAGCCTTTACCATTGTGAACAAAGGAAAGACTGCTTTCCCTTCAAAGGGCTGGCAGCTGTATTTTAATTTCGTAAGATCAATTAAGGAAGGCGCTACAACCGGCGGTGTAATGGCCGCACATGTGAACGGTGACCTGTATAAAATATCTCCGGCCGACAATAATAAGGGGATTGCTCCCGGCGATTCCCTGCGTATAGAAATGGTAGCAGATGCATGGGCAGTAAATTTTACGGATGCGCCTGATGGCTTGTACCTGGTATGGGATAAGGAACCCGCTAAGGGATATCGGCTGCCTCCGCTGGAAATACGTCCTTCCACCCAGCCTAAACAATATCTGCGCTTCCCGGGTGATAAGACTGCACTGACCACACCGGCAGATGTGTATGCCCAGAATAAGAACATTAAGGATATTCCTGCTGAACAGTTGCCGCTGGTGTTCCCCACACCGCAGGAAGTTGTACCCGGCACAGGTGCTTATGCACTACAGACCGGTATACAGATCAATGCAGCTCCTGTCTTTGCTAAAGAAGCGGCCTGCCTGGCGGATGAGCTAGGAAAATTGCTGGGCGCAAAACCGGCAACAGGCAGTGGCAACGGTATTGCTTTGGAACAGGATGCCAGCCTGGCGCCGGAAGCTTATTCCCTGCAGGTAACACCGCAAGGGGTGAGTATCAAAGCGGCCGATGGTGCAGGTATGTTTTATGGTATCCAGACACTGAAAAGTATACTGCCTCCCGCTTCCTGGGCAGGCGTACAGAAAACTATCAGGGTGCCCGCCATTCAGGTGAAAGATGCACCCCGTTACGGATATCGTGCATTTATGCTCGATGTGTCCCGCAACTTCCACAGTAAACAGGATGTGTTTCGCCTGCTGGAACTGATGGCGCTCTATAAACTGAACGTATTTCACTTCCACCTTACCGACGATGAAGGCTGGCGGCTGGAAATACCTGGCTTGCCTGAACTGACACAGGTAGGAGGCCGTCGTGGTCATACTGTGGATGAAAAGGATCACCTGCTGCCATCCTATGGTTCCGGTCCTGAGGTAACAGATACCGCAGGTAGTGGCTTTTATACAAGACAGGATTTCCTGGAGATATTGAAATATGCTACAGACAGGCATATCACTGTTATCCCTGAAATAGAAACACCGGGTCATGCACGTGCAGCAGTAAAAGCGATGGAGGCCCGTTATGCGAAATTAGAGGCACAGGGAAAGCATGCAGAGGCAACACAATACCTGTTGTCAGACCTGCAGGATAAATCGGTATATCACTCCGTTCAGAACTGGAATGATAACGTGATCAATGTGGCATTACCATCAGTATATACTTTCCTTGATAAGGTAGTGGAAGAGCTGCAGGCGTATTACAAAGAGGCTGGCGCACCACTGGAATATGTACATATGGGAGGTGATGAAGTGCCTGCCGGCGTATGGACTAAATCGCCTGTGGTAGCGGCCTTAATGCAACAGGATAAAACGATTAAAAACACAGATGACCTGTGGTATTACTATTACGGCAAAGTATATTCGTTACTGAAAGCACGCGGACTGAAACAATACGGATGGGAAGAGATGGGTATGCGTAAGACCAGCGTTGATGGCAAACCACATTACATCCCGAATCCTGATTTCAGCAACAATGGCTTCATGGTAGATGTGTGGAACAATGTAATGGGAGGCGGAGCGGAAGACCTGGCTTACAGGCTGGCGAATGCGAACTATAAGGTAGTGCTGTCTGGCGTAAGCAATATGTATTTTGATATGGCTTACATGAAGTCTTTCGAAGAGCCAGGCTTCTATTGGGGAGGCTTTGTAGACATTGACAAACCATTCTACTTCATTCCTGAGAATTATTACAAGAATTCAAAAGTGGATGCGTTGGGTAACCGCCTGAATCCGGATATCTTCAAAGGAAAAGATCCGCTGACGGCTTATGGCGCCGGCAACATCGTTGGCGTGCAGGGATTGTTGTGGAGTGAAACGGTAAAGAACTCCGCACGTATGGAATATATGATCCTGCCTAAGTTATTAGGATTGGCAGAACGCGCCTGGGCGAAGAACCCTGAGTGGGCAACAGAGAAAGACAGCGCCCGCAGTGAAGAGTTGTATAACAAGGCCTGGAACACCTTCGTGAACGTAGTTGGTAAAAGAGAGCTGGTACGACTGGATCATTACAACGGCGGTTACAATTACCGTATCCCTACGCCGGGGCTGCAAGTGAATAATGGCGCAGTTTCCGCCAATATACAGCTGCCTGGTTTCACGCTGCGTTATACTACGGATGGAAAGGAACCTGATAACAAGAGTAAGATCTATACAGGACCGATCACGGAAAAAGGTACGATCCGCTTCAAAGCATTCGATACGCGGGGGCGAGGCAGCAGAACTGCGACGATTATTAATCCGCTGCGAGCACAGACGTTGTCAAAGGGTAGTGACTTATAGTCTCATTTCCGCGCAAACATTATCAAAGAGCCAGTATCATAATTTTGATACTGGCTCTTCTCATTTAGCACCTGATGGAGCCAGCTAGTCATTTATGCGGATCTTAGGATGTTCATTTATGTTTGATACAGCCCTTGACTTTAATAACAGCTTAAAACAGGTTAAAAAACGGGTTAATCCCGGGCCATTGTGCGGCAGTGTCTGTTGCCTGTTATCTTCTTACTGGTAGTCGCTTTGTTCATATTTACTGCCTTAAAATCTCCTTAAAGTCGCGATCCCACTGGCTTTGCCTTTCAACTTCCCCGTAGTTTTGTGGAAGAATGTAATGAACATTTTCTCCATTAAACCATAACCTGTAATGGCGCTGAAAGATAAACCGGACCTCGGAACATTAATGCGGAAGTTGCATTGGAAAGAATTATTAGCCGTACTGTTCATATTACTTGCCATCTATTTTTTCCGGCAGCAAAGGCACGAGTTGTACGCACTCGGACCAGCTATTGAAAGGGCAAACCGCCTGTGGGTGATTGCAGGTGTATCCCTGACGGGCGCTTATATACTGCTCCAGGCACTGATGTACCGTTACAGCTTCCGTTCAGTAGGTGGAAAACTGGACCTGCACCTAGGTACTGAGCTCTTTCTGAAAAGGAACTTACTGAGTATTTTTCTGCCAGCGGGAGGTGTCAGCTCACTGGCCTACCTGCCGCAGAACCTTCGCCGTAGTCATATTAACAAGCAGCAGGTACACCAGGCATCGGGCATCTACGGTTTTACCGGCATATTTTCCGTATTCCTGGTAGGTATTCCTGTAGTCGGATATGCCATACTGCACGACGAGTCGATGTTTGAAGCCGTGGGTGGCCTGATTGCGATTTGTGCGGTGCTGGGGGGCGTGGCATGGCTTGTACGGTCTATGCAGACCAGGGGCACCGCCTATAATCTGACGGCGAAGTATCTTCCTGGTGTGGTAAGTCATGTGGATAAGATCTTTGCCTTTAACCTGCAGAGGACTTCTTTTGTCCAAACTATCCTGGTTTCTGCCGGGATAGAGATCGTGGGCATCGCTCATCTGTACATCAGTATGATGGCAACAGGCGCCACGCCTTCCCTGGAGGCGGCCTGTATTGGGTATATTGTAGCCACCATCTTCCTGATCGTATCGCCGTTTTTACGCGGTTTAGGGGCCATAGAATTGTCTCTTGCCTATCTGCTGACCAACTATGGCTTCTCGTCATTACAAGCGCTGGAAATAACCTTATTATACCGTCTTTTTGAATTCTGGCTGCCACTGCTTGCCGGAGTGATTGCCTTTCTGCTGAAAGGAAAACAACTGATGCTGAGATTAATTCCCCCTGTGCTTATTTTTTTGCTGGGGATGGTGAATATTTTCTCTGTACTTACCCCGCCACTCAGAGGCCGTTTAAAGATGCTGAGGACTTATATACCAATGGAAAGCATCCATGCTTCCAACCTGCTGGTAGTGTTTCTGGGACTGATACTGCTGGTGACGGCCACATTCCTGTTCCGCGGATTGCGTAATGCGTGGGTGGTGGCATTGTCTGTATCGTTGCTGTCGGTGCTCGGGCATATGAGCAAGGCGCTGGACTATGAGGAGGCGTCGCTGGCATTAGGTACTTCTATTATACTGATCATTACCGCCAGCCAGTACCGGCTGAAGAGTAACCGGCAACTGATGAATATCGGGGTGGTGACCGCTGTTGCGGCATTGCTGGTAGTGCTCATATTTGGGACGATCGGCTTTTATTTCCTTCATGCGCGCCATTTCGGGATGGAGTTCAACTGGTTAAATTCATTGCGGGCCTCCTTTCATGGGTTTCTTTTATTGGAAGATGATGGCTTGCATCCGGTTACCCGTTTCGGACGTGAATTCCTCAGCGCTATCCGCGTATTGGGTGTGGGCGCCTGGGCTTTTCTGTTCTACACGATTATCCGCCCTTATCTGCCCGCCGGCAAGCATAGTAATGCTGCAGCGGAAAAAGCGCATTATTACCTGAGCCAGTATGGTAGTTCTGCCATGGACCACTTTAAAGTGGGCGATGATAAGTTGCTGTATGTATCTGATGAATACCAGGGCTTTATTGCCTATCGTATTGCGAATGGTTTTGCGGTGGTATTGGAAGAACCGGTATGTGCAGATGAAGTGAAACTGTCCCTCCTGCAGGAGTTTGAAAAGCAGTGCCTTAAGATGGGGCTGAAGCCTGCTTTCTATCGTGTAGATGAACAGAGCATGTATTACTTCGAACATCTGCGCAAAAAGAAACTGCTGATAGGGCAGGAGGGGATTGTGGATGTCACTGTATTTACATTGAGTGGAAAGGACAGGAAGTCGTTGCGTAATGGTTTGAACAGTCTTGCAGCCAAGGGGTATATTACCGCAGTGCACAAAGCGCCTTTACCGCCTTTATTGGTGGAGGAGCTGAAAGAAGTATCGGATGAGTGGCTGGAACAGTATGAGATAAAAGAGATGACCTTCTCACAGGGACTGTTTGATGCAGACGAGATCCGGGAACAGGATGTGATTACAGTAACAGATCCGGAAGGCAGGATAGCGGCGTTCCTGAACATTATACCCGACTATGCCCCGGGCGAGTGTACCTACGATCTGATCCGCAAACGGACAGATGCGCCGGGAGGCTGCATGGATGCATTGATCGTTGCCCTGATACAGGATGCGAAGGAGAAGGGATTACAATATCTCAACCTGGGGCTGGTGCCTATGTCGGGTATCAGTCAGCCGCAGAATGCGGCCGAGCAGGTGGTGAAATTTGCTTATGAGAAAATAAAAGCTTTCCGCCACTATCACGGCTTGCGTGAGTTTAAGGAGAAGTATGCAACAGAGTGGTCCAATAAATACCTGGTATACGGGCACGACTTTGATCTTATCCAGTTGCCGGGAGCATTGAGTAAGGTGATGAGAGCATAAACAGGAATAACATGAGAAGAGGAAAGTATGTGTTGTTATGGCTGGTCATGATGGCCGGCGCCATGTCGGCGGAAGCACAGCGCGACATCAGTAAATTGCCTGTAACGGTGAAGATACCTGCAGTGCCTGTGGCGAATCATCCTGTGGTGTTCTATATCACCGGCGACGGGGGAATGAAGAAGTTCTCCGTAGATATGGTGAATATGCTGGCAGGGAAGGGCTATCCTGTTATCGGACTAAATGCGTTAAAATACTTCTGGAGTAAAAAGACGCCGGAACAGGCTGCTGCTGATGTGGCAGCACTGATGCAATATTATGCGGGACAGTGGAACAATCACTCGTTTATATTGGTAGGGTATTCTATGGGAGCAGATGTGCTGCCATTTATTTATCATAAGCTTCCTGCGGTGTTGCAGGACCAGGTGCATCACCTGGTATTTATGTCGCCCTCTGCAAGTACAGACATGGTGGTGCACATATCAGACATGCTGGGCAGAACAAGTACACCTGGTAGTATGAATGTGCCTGCAGCGATGAACAATATCACCGGTAAGCCATTGTTGCTGATATTCGGGCAGGACGAAAAGGACTTTGACAGTAAAGCGCTTACCATCAGCAATTATAAACAGGTAGTGTTACCCGGAGGGCATCACTATAATGATGACGCTTCAGGAGTAGTGCAACAGATACTCTCATATATTTTACAACGTTAGTTATTAATTTCAGCAAGAAATATTTTCAGGGCAAATTATCGTGTAGCCCTGTTGACCCCTTTGTGTGCTCTTTTGCCTTAACTGCATGTTAACGACCCCTTATTTTCATGCTAAAACGTTCTACTTACCCTCTTTTATAAATCTTTCATATACATGAGCTTAGGGTGAGCGAGGTGGACAATTTTGTTCCGTTAACATCTTATTAACTAAAATCTGCGGCGCGTATTGTAGTATTACAACGTAGTGATGCAGCGAAAAGATAGTTAAAGGATATACCACTATTTGTCAGCCATGGATACAGCCCTCAGGTATCTACCTGGGAGTTTTAAAAGTTATCTGAAGGTTACAGCTATAATGGATAAATATTATTTACAGAAGATGTTGCCCGGGTGTGGAGCAGTGCGGACGAAACCCGCGGTGGAAGAGACTTTTAATGGTTGGTTTTTGATGAATACTCCCCAGGTTTCAACCGGGGGAGTTTATTCTTGCAGTATGAAATACAACATCAAAAACCAGCAGGGCTGCAACAAAATAGCAGTACATTTTTTTAGCTTGCATAAGGGCCATCTTTTATGCGAATTTGAGTTGATCGTATACCCTCAAAATATATGTTTATGAAAATTACACTTATAGCTACCGGAAACGGTGGGCCCTGTTTGTATGATCCGGATCAATTAAAGTCTTATGAAGATGCCATCGCCAATAGAAAAATATCATCATAGCATTCAGCAATTGATACAAAAAGACACATACACTATGGCTACTCACAACATTAGCCCGGAGAAAGCCGATGCGGACCAGGAACAAAAAAGGAATTATAATTTAATCTGTTCATTGTAAACCCCACTATGCCAGCATGCCTAAACGTTATTTTGAAAGACTGCAGACCATTGATTACCTGATCAGGATCAAAGGCACCGGAAAACCCGCCCATCTTGCTAAAAGATTGCGTATTTCGGAAAGAACATTATTTGAATTTCTTAAAATGATGAAAGAGCTGGGTGCTCCCATAGCGTACGACCGCTATAAGGAAAGCTACTACTATTCGGAAAAAGGCGGATTCAATATTCGTTTCGTGAAAAACCTGACACTTGCCCTTGTGTTCATTCAGGGCATGTTTACGGATATTTCATTCCTCTTGCCGTAACTCGTTTTCCTCCTGCTCTTATTTACATCTGCAGGGGATTTCCCTTGCCTGAACGGAATTGCTGCGGAGTCCGACACTCCGCAGTTAACTCCGTATTAACTATTCCATTAACAGTAAGTTAACCACCCATTGATGAATCCTTTATATCTTTCCTATATACATCGAAACGAACAAACTTTTAAAATACTTTTCTCATAAGACGGTTTAGATTTCATAAGCTTCTGTACGCAGGTTTCTGTTCAGTTACCTGCTAGTTTTAAAACTATATGCTATTAAAAACTTTACATCAGCCATAACCACCCCTCAGATAAATGAAACACCACACTGTATTTCATGTACACTCCAAAGGTCAGCGTATCAGGATACCCCTGCAGGAACTTCAGTTTGTTGAAGTCCGTGCAGACGGCTGTGTACTTCACCTCGCTCATTCACATGTCATCGCCGAAGACACGCCCGAAAAGATCTGGGCATGTCTCCCGGAAGACTCCTTCCTGGCAGTAAGGCGCAAGTTTATGATCAACCTGCATCATATTGCAGGTATCTGTGATGACTATATCCACATGCAAACAGGGCTTATTCCTCAACGGGAAAGACAGACGGGGATGATCAGCGCCCATTGGATGTAAGACCTGATTCCACAGATGCAATAGCCCATCGCGGCGGGGCCGGTACCCAAAAGGTCTCCGCAGGGTATATGTTCGGTACCTGTTCGGTACCTATTCGGTGGAGTGTATAGCTTATAGGCTCCATAGTCCTGCATTACGCCTGCTATTCTATAGCCATCGCTATAGAATAGCAGGCGTAATGCAGGACTATGGAGCCTATGGATATAGGTTCGTACTATAGTCGTAACGAAGTCCTACCGAACTAATGAAGGATAAATCTGAGTCCTGGATGGCACCGCAGGAAGATATAATATTCGATGAGGCGGCAAAAAAGAGCCCTTACCAACTAATGGGTAAGGGCCCTGAACATTCACATGTCAACCGTTGCGGATTTCAGAATGGCAAGAATATCGATCAACCGCAACAAAATAAAATATTTGATAATCAGTACTAAAAAGGGTTATTTATATCAAAACTAGAGATAATATTTTGAATCCGTGGTTAACCGATTGTTAAGGACACCTCACTTTTTGGATAGCTTCCAATGACTTACAATTTGTTTCAGATCCTTCCTCGATATGACTAGTTTTTTCAGTATTTACCTTGTAAATTGCTAACATAAATTACTCCGCGTTACACCTATGTCAAACTCTTCTGTGGCCAGATATCCGGCTTTTCTTTATGGGATATTTTTAATATTGAATAATTTGTTTATTAGTATTTGTTGAAAAATCATATACTTATCCGATTGACTACTGCTGGTATTTGTATCAAATTTGTTTCAGTATGTGAAACCATGAAATCTAGCCAGTTTTAACATATTGTGGCCATACTATTAGACGATCACCAGTACTTGCAGTTACCGGAATGAGGTTTCGCAACATTTCAAACCCAAAAAGAACATTATGAAAAATGTGAGGCGTAACGGCGCTGGACAGACTGACGAAGCTGATGCTTTAGATGCAGAAGGACAGGGCGAAGCCAAACAACTTATCCAACAGTTAGCGAAAGATATAAGCAACATCGTATTCATGGACATGGATATTCCCGGATTAACGCCCACAGAGGCAGCTGGTATATTAAAAGCAGCCTACCCGGATATGAATATCATACTGTTCACCGCCCAGGGTAATGAATTTTCTGTAGCCAACGTTCATCCACGTAATGCATCACTGAATCCTCCCGCCTCCCTGACCTCTTTCTTTTCCCAGGTATACGAAGCTGCCATGCAAACCAACATCCTTGCGGTGCAAAAGGTACTGGCCTTCTTTAACCGTAAAACGGCCAATGTGCAGGAACATCGCTATGGCCTGTCACCCCGTGAGCTTGAAGTACTGGATTGTCTTGTAAATGGAGATACCTACAAGAAAATAGCTGAACATTGTCATATCAGCGTAGGCACCGTACGCTCTCATATTATGAATATCTATCGCAAGCTGGATGTAAATTCCCGTTCCGGCGCCATCGTGAAAGCTATGCAGGAAAGACTGGTAGGTAGCTGAGCCTGCCCCTTCCCCTTCTGTAACTTTTTATTCCCTGTTTTGTTATCTAACTGGAACATGCTATTTTCGGCCAGACCTTATTGTCTGCAGCAGCTGCTTGTCACCCGTGTCATTTAAGATCTTGTACTAACCCGCAGTACCCGTAGCATATAATCCATGTATTGTACGGCGGTCGTTTGTCCGTTTACCCATACCTCATTGTCATATTTAAACTTCATAATCGCCAGGAGCCAAAAAAACTATTGAATACTAAACTATCGAACGGTCATCACAGAAATTGATCAAACCCAAGCAACAAAAATTATCGTTATGAGAATTAATGGTACAAACAAAGCCGGAGTTTTACTGCTATGTGCCTTTATTACAGCCTTCCCGGCCGTAGCACAGCAGTCTTCTGCCCCGGCAGGGGAAACTGCCTCCTCTACCCACAGCAGTAGACCAGCAGAACAGGAAGGACCTGTTAGAGGGACAGTAAAGGATAATAACGGAGTCGGCCTTATTGGAGTGACCATCCGTGTCAAAGGTACCAATGCAGGTACCACCTCAGGTCCGGATGGTGTTTTCTCTATCAATTTGCCGGCAGGAAAAGATACACTCGTCTTTTCATATCTCGGTTATATAAGCCAGGAAGTAAAAGCAGGCACATCCCCCTTGAATGTTGTGCTGCGCTCTTCAGAAAGCCAGCTGGAACAGGTAGTCGTAATAGGGTATGGTACCCAGCGTAAAAAGGACCTCACAGGTTCTATTTCCTCTGTCAAAGGGGAAGACCTGCTGACCCAGCCGGTACAGACAGTCACGCAGGCTGCCCAGGGACGTATAGCCGGGGTACAGGTGATCTCTTCGGGACAACCTAACTCCCAGCCACAGATCAGGGTACGTGGTACCGGATCAGTGCTGGCAGGCGCCAACCCTTTGTACGTTGTAGATGGGGTACTGACAGACGATATCCGCAACATTGCTACCGCAGATATCCTGACCATGGACGTACTGAAAGACGCCTCTGCTGCCATCTATGGGGTGCGTGCCGCCAATGGTGTCATCATCATCACTACCCGCAAGGGGAGGGCCGGCGCTGCTCAGGTAAGATATGATGCGAATGCCGGCTTCCGTGAAGCTTCCAACCTGGTTGAAATGGCCAGCCGCGATCAGTACATAGATTACCTCGCTGACGCTGCCCCCACCAAAGATGCGGTGAACAACCCTTACGTGTTCAACGGTACCACCAACTGGTATGACGAGGTACTCAGAAAGGCGTTCCAGATGAATCACAATATCTCCGTATCAGGTGGCTCTGAAAAAAGTACTTATTACCTGAGTGGGGGCTATATACAGGAAGATGGTATTATCACTACCAATAACTTCAAACGGTTCACCTTCAGGGCCAACAATGAGGTCAATATAACCGATCAGCTGCGCTTCACTGCTCAGCTTTCCTATTCCAGGGCTACCTCACGCGATGTAGAGCTGGGCGATACCTACCGGAACGTCTACAGGGCTGCTCCCATTATTAAAGCGATGGAAGGCGGCAGATATGGTAACACCTCCGGCTGGGCCAACGTAGGTAACCCACTGCTGTCGATCAACAAGAGGAATGATGGACGCCAGGAAAACCGTTTACAGGGCAATGTAGCCCTGGAATATTCCCCGGTTCCCTTCCTGAAATTCCGTTCCGGCTTTAATGCCGACCTGAAATATGGAATGGACCGCATCTACGCCTACCAGTTCTTTAACGACGATAAGACCTTCCTGGTAGCTGGTGGTAACCAGCAGAACCAGAACAGCCGTCTTACCCGGGAAGAATACCGCTCACAGGGCTGGATATGGGATAACACCATCACTTTCGACAAGACCTTTGACAGACACTCCCTGACCGTACTGGCTGGTTCTGTAACTGAAGGTTTTTACAGCACATCCCTGAAGGGGGTACGTATCAATGTACCGGAAAGTGAAGACCTCTGGTACCTGGATCTGGGCGATCCTAATATACAGTCTACTATCGCCAATGTAGGCGACAAATATGCCCGTCAGTCATTCGTGGGACGTATCAACTACGGTTATGATGGCCGCTACCTGTTAAGCGCATCCCTCCGTGCAGACGGTAGCTCTAAGTTCAGCGACCGCTGGGGATATTTTCCTACAGTAGGCCTTGGCTGGGTGATCTCTGAGGAAAGTTTCATGAAAGGTAATGGCGTTTTCGATTTCCTGAAACTGCGTGGCAGCTGGGGTAAACTGGGTAACGACAATATCCCTACCAATGCCTATATAGCCGTGACAAGTGTGGACGCTCCTTATGTGTTTGACGGTATTGTTAATATCGGTGGTGCGCTGAAAGAGATCAAAGACCCCTTCCTGAAATGGGAGGCTACCACCCAATATGATGTCGGCATCGAATTCGCCCTGCTGCGGAACAGGTTGAGCGGTGAGGTGGACTATTACAATAAGAAGACAACAGACGCGCTGGTGATCGTCAATACGCCCGCCATCCTGGGGGACCAGGATAACTCCTACATCACCAATGCTGCCTCTTTTAAGAACCAGGGCTGGGAGATCTCTCTGAACTGGAAGGACAAGCTCACCGAAGACCTGAGCTACAATATTGGTGGTAATATCACTTTTAACACCAATGAGCTGACTGGTCTTAATGGCGGCCAGGCCTTATTAGGTGGTAATGTAGGGCAGCAAAGTTTTGTGACCCGTACAGACAACGGGCATCCTGTAGGTAGTTTCTATGTCAGGGAAGCTATAGGCGTATTCAGGGACCAGGCAGAAATAGATAATTACAAGGGCGCCAATGGCAACGTGATTCAGCCAGGAGCTGCTCCCGGCGACCTGAAATACAGAGATGTGGATGGCGACGGCGACATTGATGACAACGACAAAATTTATGCGGGCTCTTTCCAGCCTAAATGTTTCTTCGGGTTCAACGTGGGACTCAATTGTAAAGGATTTGATTTCAGTGCCAACTTCTACGGCAATGCAGGCAACAAGATCTATAATGGTAAAAAAGCGTTCCGTTTTGACCCGGCAGATAACATAGAGGCAGAGTATGCCGAAAAACGCTGGAAGGCTGACCGGCCGTCGTCTACTGATCCGCGGGTTATTCAATCCGGTACGCCTGCATCTACCTATTTCGTGGAATCAGGTACGTATCTGCGTCTTAACAACCTGATGCTGGGATACACTTTCCCGGCCAACTCCCTGAAGGCAATAGGCATCAGCAGTTTCCGCGTGTATGCTACATCACAGAACCTTTTCACGTTGAAGAAGTTCAGTGGCTTCAGCCCGGAATTGCCAGGTGGTACTATTGATGACGCCAACGCCACGAACAACAAAAGCGGTATCCTGGATGCCGGTATTGAACTGAACGCTTATCCAACCACCCGCACTTTTGCGCTGGGTGTTAATGTCACATTTTAAAACGGAACAAAATGAATCTTATACGCAAACATAAAACGATCTGTTGCTGCCTCATGACAGCACTGTTAACCGGTATCACTTCGTGCAGCAATTACCTGGATGTTAAACCCCAGGGGCAGCTGGACCAGGAAGCTTCAGCCCTGGACCCTGCTACTGCGCAGAAGCTGGTGATAGGTGTGTACAATACCATGTGGGAAGGAGATATGCATGGCTTTGCCTATGTACAGATGACAAACATCGCCTCTGACGATGCAGATAAAGGCAGTAATCCCGGTGATGATATGCCTAATTCCGGTGCTTTGGACAACCTGACCATGGACGCCTCTGTCAATACGCTAAACAGTATCTGGCGGCTTTTCTTCCTGGGTGTGTCACGCGCTAACCAGGCGCTGGCATCACTGGAATCCAGTACGCTGGATGCTACAATGAAAAATCAGCTGATGGGAGAGATGCGTTTCCTGCGTGCTTATTTTTACTTTGACCTCGTGCGTTTCTTTGGGGGCGTACCGAAGATTGACCGGGTAATCACACCACAGGAAGCGGGCAGCGCTACCTTTCAGACAAAGGCTAGTGTAGATGAGATCTATGCTTTGATCATAGAAGATCTTGAATTTGCATTGGCTAATGTAGCTGTCAAAGGCGGCGCCGGTTCGGCTGTGGGCAGGGCTTCAAAAGGCGCTGCCGCAGGTTTGCTGGCAAAGGTGATGTTGTACCGCCAGAACTGGCAGCGGGCATTCAGTCTCACAGATTCCATCATTACCCAGAAACTGGGCACTTACGGCCTGCTGGACAATTATTTCGATATCTTCCGGGAGGTAGGAGCTAATAGCCAGGAATCCCTGTTTGAAGTACAAACCGGAATAAATTCAGCCTGCGAGGCTGCCATTGCGAACTATGCCGAATGCCAGGCCCCACGTGCCGGTGGTAAGTTTGGGTGGGCTGATCTGGGCTGGGGATTTGGTACTCCTTCTCAAAGCCTGCTGGACGAATATGATGATGGCGATCTCAGGGAAGCAGCGACGATCATTTTCATCAATCCAAATGGTACTTTCCTGTGGGACGGCTTCCGCGTTCCCAGCCGGGACAGTGTGGAAAATGACCGCTACAATTACAAATCCTATCACAGCCAGATTGCTGAGTCCAATTGTGGAAACAGGGGCCGTCTGCCGGAGAATCTGCGTATACTGCGGTACGGTGAGATCCTGCTGATCCACGCCGAAGCCGCACTGGCATTAGGCAATCCGGGTGCAGCGATAGCTGATATCAGCGCCTTACATCCACGTGCCGGACTGGGGCCTGTTACTAGTGTGACCAGAGAATCCATCTGGCATGAAAGAAGAGTGGAACTGGCCATGGAACACGATCGTTTCTTTGACCTGATCAGGCAGGATGCCTTGTCGCCGGGAAGAGCAGCCGCAGCTTTTGCAGCTCATGGCAAAACATTTGCGGACAGAAATAAAGTGTTTCCGATTCCCCAGCGTCAGATCGATCTGGGAGGAGGCAACCTGACGCAGAACGATGGCTATAATTGATTAATTCGGCTATAAAAAAGGCGCCCCGTTTTCCACGGGGCGTTTTTCATTCCCAGAATCCCTGCGCCTTGATCTGTTGTGCGCCCAGCCGTTTGAGCAGTTTTCTTATCTGCACGACCAGGGGAATATGCCCGGCAGTGTAGAAGGTCGTATCGTGCATCGGGAAGGGTTGTTGTAAGAGCCAGCGTTCAATGCCCGCAATGTGGTCATATGTCGTCATAATTGGCATGTCCAGTATTGTGGGGGGCAATGACTGCTGATGGCAGATAAGGGCATGTAATGGCTGTTGTGCTCCTTTCCTGTGGTATAATGAGGTAAACTGCCCAATGGCGCTGGTATCGCCTATACAGACCAGGTGAGCCGCGTTTGTAGGCTGGTGGAAACCACCTCCCGGACCAGCATACAACAGGGATTGACCAGGTTTCAATCGTTTTGCCCAATTGCTGCCGTGGCCATCATGACCGACATCTATGAGCAGGGCACCTTGTTTATTGGCTTCGTCCCATCGGGCGAGCGTATAGTCACGGTAGTGAGACTTTTCTGTTTCAAACTTCAGGTGCTGGCAACTGCGCCATTTCTCGAAGTGAGGCAGGTGCAGCGTAAGGGCGAGCAGGTTATCCGTAATATGTTCCGCGGCAATAACATGCGCGGTTTTTCCTATCCGCGACATCAGGAATGCCGTGGCTTTTTCTTTCAGGTATGACATAATGCAAAACTAAAGGCGTCTGTCAGGCAGGTATTTATATTATTCCGGGTTAGATGAATACTTTTCCCGGGCTTTCTCTCTGAAGGCAGCTGGCGTAATGCCTGTATGCTGTTTGAAGAAGCGGTTGAAGTAAGACACTTCATTGAATTGCAGATGCCAGGCAATCTCCTTGATACTTTCCTTTGCATGTAACAGCAGACGCTTGGCTTCCAGTACACGCCGTTCACTGATGTGTGCAGAAACTGTTTGTCCTGTGTGCTGTTTTACTACTTCATTCAGATGATCGGCAGATACGTGCATAGCGCTGGCATATTGGGCTGGCTTGGTCCACTCAACGAAATGCATAGACAATAATTCCCGGTAGCGTGTCAGCAGCGGAGGGCCTGCCTGTGTATAGGGAGCTGCATGCCGGTGAAATAACATGATCAGCAGGGCCAGGTAATGCTGTAACATTGCCACATATTGTGGTAAGCGCTCTGTGTATTCTTTCTGCAGCTGGCTGAATAGCATTGTAACCTGTTGCAGATCTTCTTCCGGCAGGTGCACCGGCCCTGTTGCATAATTCGGTAATATAACGTGCATAGGCAACAGGAAATCGGCCGTAAAAGCAATCATATAACCATCATCACCATAACCGTCTATGGCCATTGCCTGATGCACCTGGCCGGGAATGATCAGCTGCATTTCTCCCGCATTTATGGTCACCTGCTCGAAGTCCAGCATATGTGTAGTGGTGCCTTCCAGACAAAGTCCGAGCGCATAAAAATTATGGCGGTGCAGATGCATCATCCTTTCATTCTTTCCCATTTTGGGAGACAGCTTTTCTATCATGAAAGGGACACCTGCCGGAGAAACGGTCTCCAGCTCATAAGAGGTGATAAAAGGGACGGGAGCAGACATGATGAAATTGTTTCCAGGAATATAGACGGATGAAAAAGGGATAAATTGTATGGGCGATACAATAAAAAAAATATCTCCAACCCCTTGTTTATTAATTATATTATGAATAAATTTATATGCCTATGCAAAAACACATAACCTATGAAATGGATTGAAGAACTCAATGTAATCTACCAAAAGCTGGGAGCTGTTGGTTTTGAAGAAGTCAAAAAAGAAATTTTAAAGGCCCAGATGAGTGGCCACGGTGGAGAAACCTACTATCTCGTTCTGCAACAGCTCATTATGATCAAAAAGGACAAGGTTAAGATCTACGAACTGATCAAAGGAGAAGTAGAAAGCATCATTCACTTCAGCAAGCATATGATCCACCTGAACTGATCTAGTAAGATAGTTCCTCTTTGAGCCTTGCTGCTTTCCAATATATTGGGGCGTTCTCCGGAATTTTAAGCACCCATTCCAGGCATTGCTGCTTATCTCTTTCACGGATATAACTCAACGCCATATAGAAAGCGGCATCATAGCGATAAGGTGACTGGCTGTTGAAAACCATCTGAAGATCTTTACGCGCATCCACGAGATTGCCCTCATCTACAAGGCTGACTCCCCTGTAGTATCGGGCTGTTGTATTTAAGGAGTCCCTAACTATTATCTGATTAAGTAGACCGATCGCTTTATTGAAATGACCATGATTGAAGGCTGCTGCTGCCTGATGCATAAGTAATGCGGTATCCCGTTCTGTTGCCAGATGATTGGCATGTACCATTTCCGTTCCAGAATACTGGCGGTACACATCCTTATGCCAGGGACTGACAAACAATAGTCCTGCCATGCCAGCGCCTATAATTGCCGTTATGACCACGTAGATGCCCACTCTTTTATTAGGGCCATCTTTGGTATGAAACCAGCGTTCCCGCTGGTCAGCGATTATTTCTTCCAGTTCATCCCTGGTATTGTCCGCACCTTGCTTGATGTGGGGAGCCGCTAATGCTGCTTCGATGTGTTTGATATGCTGTTCGTCGAGGCCGGGGGCGGGCGCTACCGGATGGAAGGACATAGCTTTACCTGGCTCTTTTTGCATGAGGTCCTGCTTCCATTTGAGTTGACAGGCATACAGGAAAAAAGGCTCGAAGTGATTAGTCAGGGTTAATTTGTGAAGATGCGCGTAGTCGTATATCGCCATCAGCACATCTTCGAATACATTGGCAGCTTCCTTCATGTTGCCTCCCCATCCTGTCACCATATGTTTCACCTTACGGGCAAAACGCTTATAAATGGCGTCTACAATGGCGGGGGAGCTGTCTAGCAAACCATCAATATATTCATCGTCATTATTTATTATCCGGCTGGAAACCATAAGTTGCTACGTCTGCTACTTGATATTAAAAGTATTAAATCACTGGTCAATAGACAAAAATAATAATACAATGCCTGTGCCGGAATCTGAGGTGGAACATATAAATGTGAACAGTTATGTTTTATTTTTTGGCTAATGATACAAATTTCTTATTTATACGGCACGTAGCTGCCATACATTTTATACTAAAATGCGCCTAAACGCGTAGCAGTTACCGGTATTAAATCCATATTATAAAGAGGTAAAATAATACCGGTTATTTAGCAGTGCTCGGGATGCAGGTTTGGTACCAGCTTCCGTAATATCTGTTTAAGGGCGGCGGCATCTTCTTCTCCAATGATGTCTGTATATTCCTGCTGTATTTCCTCAAAGCTTTCAGCTGCGCAGATGATCAGTTTTTTACCTTCATCTGTCAGGGAAATAAGTGATGCGCGGTTATCGCTGGCGTGTTTGCAGGTACTGATATACCCTTCAGCTTCCAGGTTCTTCACCACTTTGCTCATGGCTTGTTTGGTGATACGGGCTTTTTTAGCCAGTTCATTGTTAATGGTTCCCTGCGGCTCAATATTTACGATCAGCACAAGGTCTCCCAGTTTGAAGTTATTATATCCCTTGTGCTGTAGTTTTGTGGTTATTCTACAGTCCATATCCTTCTTCAACAAACCTAACAACCTGATAAGACTATGTTGCCGTTGCGCCAGATGCTGCTCTAATTGCTCATCCAGTGAACTGTTCATTGTTAAGATTTTTTTGGAGCTATTAATAAATATCATCAGCGTTCCTGTAACCAGCTGCTTACCTTCTCATTCCTGATCCCAACCTTGTAGAGCTGCCAATGGGCAGCAGGTGTGGACTTTCATTTATTGAAGAGAGATCGTGCGATACCGAGTTCCAGGCCCCGTAGTTCCGCCAGTCCACGCAGGCGGCCTATAGCGCTGTAACCGGGGTTTGTTTTTTTGTGAAGGTCATCCAGCATCTGGTGGCCATGATCAGGACGCATAGGGATAGACACGCTGCGCTTATGCATAATGGCCAGTAAGGCCCTTACCACGGCGTACATGTCTACATCTCCCTCCAGGTGATTGGCCTCGTGGAAATTGCCAATACTGTCCCTTTGTGTACTTCTGAGGTGTATAAAATGAATATGTTCGCCCAGGCGTTCTACCATTCCCGGCAGGTCATTGTCTGCCCGTACGCCGTAAGAGCCGGTGCAGAAACAAAGTCCGTTAGCTGCATAAGGTGCAGCTGCCAGCAGTTCCCTGGCATCCTGTTCCGTACTGACGATCCTTGGCAGTCCCAAGATAGGGAATGGAGGATCATCCGGATGGATAGCCAGTTTTATGCCGACTTCCTCAGCTACAGGGGCTATTTGCTGCAGGAAGTAAAACAGGTGCAGTTTCAGCTGGGTGGCGTCGATGCCTTTATATTTATCCAGGGCTGCCTGGAATTGCTGTAAGGTAAAGCTTTCTTCAGAACCAGGCAGGCCGGCAATGATATTCCTCTGCAGTAACGTTTTTTCAGCATCGGTCATGCTGTCAAAATGTTCTTTCGCCATGGATATTTCTGCAGGATCATAGTCGTTTTCCGCACCCGGACGCTGTAACATGAACAGGTCGAAGGCCAGGAAGGCTGCCTTTTCAAAGCGTAATGCCTTTGAACCATCGCCAACCGTGTAGGCCAGGTCAGTCCTTGTCCAGTCAAGTACCGGCATAAAGTTGTAGGTCACAACATAAATGCCGCACTGCGCCAGGTTGCGCAGGGACTGCTGGTAATGTTGTATATATTCCTTGAAACGTCCGCTTTGTGTCTTGATATCCTCGTGAACAGGCACACTCTCTACTACTGACCAGGTCAGGCCAGCGGCTTCGATCATCTCTTTCCGTTTCTGTATTTCTTCTACCGTCCAGATCTCTCCGTTGGGAACATGATGTAATGCCGTTACAATACCGGTTGCTCCGGCTTGTTTAATATCGGCAAGGCTCACCGGATCATTCGGTCCGAACCAACGCCATGTCTGTTCCATTCTTAGCATACGCATATCAAGGTTTGAGGCCCAAAAATAGGACTTCCGGAAAATAATTAATGATTTAGTAATAAATGATTTCTTCTGTATCACAAGGCCATCGTCGCAATACTGCCCCTTTTTTCAAACTGGAATTACGTGTACTCCAATGGTTTATGATGACGTTGTCCTTGTAAAAGTTTTGCAAACCTAAGAAAATCTGGGAAGATGAACCAACCCTCATGAAATGATTGCTAGCATTATATCCATAACATTGGTCTGTGTAGGTCCGGTTTTGATTAGTCCTCCTGCCTTTTCAAAGAAGTGGTAAGCATCATGCTGCGCAAGATAATGCCCTGCATCCAGACCTTGCGCAGCGGCACTGAGCATTAGTTCACCATCTGCAACAGCACCCGCCGCATCGGTAGGGCCATCGGTACCGTCAGTACCTGCGCTCAATATGGTAATACCCGGTTGTGCCACCAGCAGCATACCTGCGGCAAGCGCCAGGTGCTGATTACGTCCTCCCAATCCATGACCTGTAACTGTAACTGTGCTTTCTCCGCCCATTAAGATACATGCCGGCCGTTTGCCTTTCCAGTCTCTGGCTGCAGCTACCAGATCCGCCGCAACAGACGTGGCCTGTCCTGTTGCTGCAGATGTAAGTACTGCCGTGGAATAACCGAGGGAGATAGCTTTTTGTTTTGCTGCTTCCAGTGCAATGGCATTACTGCCCACCAGGAAGTTATTTACATGCTTTAATCCCGGGTGCCCCGGTTTAGGCGTCTCGCTGATATCTCCTGCACAACCGCGCTGCAGGTGCTCATGTATGGCGGCCGGTAACTTAGCCGTCAGACCGTATTTATCAAGTATGTTGCATGCATCTGAAAATGTTGAAGGATCCCCTACGGTTGGCCCGGACCCGATAATAGATAGTTCATCGCCGACTACATCACTAAGTATCAGGCTGCACCAGGCAGTCGTATTGGCCAGTAATGCCAGCTGACCGCCCTTCACTGACGACAGGTGTTTACGCACAATATTCATTTCATGGATATCTGCACCACTTTTCAGCAACAGCTCAAATACCTGTTGTACCTGCATCAGGCTGGCCCCCCCGGGATAATCGGCCAGCAGTGCAGAAGCTCCTCCTGAAAGCAGGAATAATACTACATCACCCGGCTGTACCGCTTTTAACTGAGCCACCATTTGTGCAGTAGCCCGTACACCATTTTCATCCGGCAGCGGATGTCCCGCTTCCGCAATACTGATGTGCTGCAACGGTAACGCGTGTTCGTATTTGGTAATGACAAGGCCCTGAACAGGAACTGCAGAGAGTAAGGCTTCCAGGGCCTGCGCCATCGCCGCTGCTGCCTTGCCTGCACCAAACATCCACACCGGTCTTCCTGCCGGTAATGAGAACTTTTTACCACATACAGTTAACGCGCCATCACGTAGCCGCACATGCTGCTGCATCAGGTGTGATGGCTGAACTGCATTTACCGCAGCGTTGAATATGGAGATAGCGTGTTCCCGCATCATGTTGGTCATAAAGCCCGAAATTAAAATAAATACACGCGTATTTCAACAGAAAAGGCCTCGCATGTGCAGGACTTTTCTTAACCAACTCAGAAGCTTAATTTATAAGTGAAATAGGGGTTAAACCTGAATAGCTGTTCCTGGTATAAGGGCATTGTGTAATTTCCTGCAGTCGTTGCTACGGTTGTAACATATTGTTCGTGTGATTGCATGATGGCATGCACACCGCTGCCCACTGAATGTTTAAACCGGCCACGGGTAGGAATGCGGTAGCTGGCGTTCAGGTTCATCCTGTTGTACACAGCTCCTCTGAAAGGTGTGCTTCCCATATTGGTGTCAGCAAATGTTTCTTCGGGCCTGAAAGAGATCAATGCAGGTAATGTGATGAAATCACCTGTATGAAAATGCCAGAGCAGGCTGACTTCAAGCCCTTTAAGAGGCCGATAGCCCAATAACACATTCACATTATGGCGTCTGTCATAACGGTATGCCTGCTTCTCTCCATTATTCAGGCTATCAGACTTGCGCCAGCTCCAGGATAGGGTATAAGACAGGAGCATCTTCCATTTGTTAAATCTTTTTTCAACAGCAGCTTCTGCTCCGTAACTCCAGCCTGTACCTGTAACAATGCTTTTCTCCGTGCTGTCATTGCTATAGAGAATATTGGTCTTCTCTGCAAACATTGCGAGGTTGCTGATCTTCCTGTAATAAACATCTGCTGTGATATTAAGGGACCTGTTGTCTTTGTATTCATAGCCGATATTGACCATTCTGTTCTCTGCTGGTCTTAGCCGCGTATTGGCAGGAAGCCACAGCTCCCTGTCAATGCCGGTATAAGGGCTTGTGATCATGTGCAGCAGCTGTCCGATATGGGTATAGGCTAAGTTGATCCTTTGCCGCTGATCGATCACAAAACTGGAGAACAAGCGGGGTTGAAATGACTGGTAATGAAACCCATCATGCCGATATGCATTAAAATGGATACCGGCCCGCAGTAAGAACCTGTTGCCGGCTTTCACTGCACTTTCATAATACACCATGAGATCAGAGAAAGGAAGAGATGTCCTGCTAACGAAATCATCAGCGTATTCTTTCAGCTCGCGGTCAAGCAATGTGCGGTAAGGCCGTATAGTTGTATGTTCAAGCCTTCCTCCGAAAAAATGCTGCAGATGATCATTGGTGGTGAGTTCGATCTCTGTTTTACCTTCATACCGCCTGCCGGACGAATAATTGTTGAGGGACGCGCGTTCAGATAAACCACCAGTGCCGCCTTCAAAAGGAGGTGTATACATGATGGCCATGTAATTATTATAACTGCTATAGTTAAAAGCAGTGTTCACAAACACACGCCTGCCGATAATGCTGTTCCAGTTCACCGTTGTCAGTGTATTATTCCAGCGATGCAGATACTGGCTATTGTCCTGCGTTAACTCGAGCCTGTCATTGCCGATATAACTGCTGACCATCAGTTTATTATTCTTGTTCAGGAGATGCGTCAGCTTCAGATGTATGTCGCCGAAATTGGCATCATAGGTGAATATGTCGTGATAGACCGACTCTCCTAAACTCGATCTGGCAGATACCATCATCGCGGTACGTTCTTTCTTTAATGGCCCCTCAAGGGCAAAAGCGAGGGAACTAAGCCCGGCTTCTGCTTCTCCGGTCCAGTGTTCCATGTTGCCCTCTTTCGTATTGATAGCGGTAATGGAAGAAAGACCGCCGCTAAGACGGCTGGGAAAATCATTTTTATACTGCAGCACAGACTTAATGCTGGTATTGCCAAGGATAGAAACCTCGCCAAGTAAGTGCGCCGGATTAAATACAGGGTTGCCATCCAGCAGGAACATACTTTGTCCCGGCTCTCCTCCGCGCACCAGCAGTTTACCGCCCGATTCCTGGCTTTCTGTATTGCCCGGCAACAGATACATCGATCTGACAGGATCTGTTTCTCCCAGCATATTGCTGTACATGCCTCCTTTGTATCTGTCCAGTTTTGCTGCTGCATCCTGGCGGGGAAGATTGCCTGCATCGACCTGCACTTCCGGAAGTAGTACGGGCGAGAGCACGAGATTCATGGAGGTATTGTCCTGCAGATCGACTGTTACTGTCTTTGAAGAGGCGCCGGAAAAGGAGATCATCAGTACATACCTGCCAGCTGGCAGCTGAAGGCTGTAAAAGCCATGTACATTCGACTGGATGGTCCGGTTATCAGGCAGGATGGTGACAGATGCAAAGGGTAGTGGCTCCAGGCCGCTTTCCTGTTGTATGTAGCCATATAACATATATTTTTCCTGCAGATAGCCGTCGGGCAGGGGAGTGCTGCCTTTACCAACGATGATCTTATTATTCCTTTCTGTGACGGTAACATACTGGCCTGCCAGCATTTTGTCGAGTACTGCACCCAGTGAGGTCCGTCCTGCTGTGAGGGTATGTATTTTGGCAGTATCCAGGCTGGATGGTGAAAACTCAATGGCAACACCGCAATAGCCGGATAGTTCGCGAAGTATGGCTGCGGTTTTACCGTGGGTAGCCCGGCAGTAAAACTTCGTCTTCAACAGGCTGCCCTGCGCCATGCTTTCTGACAGTATTAAGCAGCCGGCCAGGGCAAGGATAAAACGGAATATAGGCATTTCAGAAAAAGGATACAGGATGTTTTATTGTGACTGATAGAATATGATGGTGTCGTTTTGCTTACGGTAGTTTACATTGATCAGCAGTTTAATTTCTTCCAGCACCTGTTCCAATGGCTGATGCTCGAATCTGGCGGTAATGGTGGATAACTCCGGTTGCCGGGTCAGCACGCTGTCTGTCTTTATATGCACGTTATAGTAGTCAGCAAGGGCTGTTGCTACATCTGCAAACGGGGTATTATCAAACTGCAGTATTCCCGTCTGCCATGACAGGTAATTGGAATCTCTGACGGGTACAATGTTAAATCCCTTCTCATTCAATACAGCGTCCTGCTGTGCCGTAACAATATGCTGACCCGCATGCTGGTCTTTACCGGTAAAGAGCACTTTCCCGCTGGCCACTACCAGTCTGTCCTGATGGTCATTACTGTTGATGGTAAAAGACGTGCCTAAGACCTCGATAGTAGCCCGGGCCGTCTGTATACGGAAGGGGTGGCCGGTTTCAGGCTGTACGTCAAAGTAAGATTCGCCGGTAACCGTAACAGATCTTTCTTTTGTATTGAACGCTTTGGGATAGCGGATAGAGGCGCCCTCCCTTAATATCACCAGGGAGCCGTCCGGCAGTGTTACCCGTTGGCTGCCTTCACCGGCTGCTGCAATCTTCAGGATGCTGTTATCCTGCTGTTGATAGAACATCCAGCCGGCAACTGCTAACACACCCACGACGCAAGCCGCCAGCGCCAGTCGCATAAGGCGTACCCTCGTGCGTCTCACGGGTACTCCATGGCCGAGAGAGCTGTCCAGCTTTTCCCAGGCGCTGGCTGTATCAAAAACGGGCTGCCCGAGAATGTTGCCCGATTCATTCCATAATCTGACCATTTGCTGCCAGGCCTTTTCATGCTCCTCACTTTCACTTATCCAGGCCTGCAGCGTTGCCGCTTCAGTACTGGTCTGAATAGCACGTAAATGCTTTATAATGATGAAGGCGATATGTTCAGGTATCTGTATCATAAGTTATCCCCGATATAAGACAAGACTTTTTTAAAAACTCCTATTGTCTTGCAGAAAAAATGAAAAAAAAGGTAGTACCCATATTCTGGCCTTTTGTACAAAGGCTTTGAGCAGCTTCATGGCCTTCCAGGTCTGGTTATTGACGGTATTGACAGAAATGCCAAGATTGTCTGCAATTTCCTGGTTGCTGAGATGACCGGAGCGGCTTAATAAAAATACTTCCCTGCATTTGGGCGGAAGCTGGTCAATCCCATTCTTCAGTAATTCCCGGTAGGCCTGGAGATTATCTTCTGCTGCTTCATCTGCAGTGTCCCAGCTGACAGCTGTTTCGTCTTCGTTATCCCAGTCAGCGCTGGCAACCGGAAAGCGTTTCTTTTGCTCCAGGAAATTAAAACAGCTGTTCCGGACGGCCTGAAAGAGGTAAGCCCTGATCTTTGGGGATGAAATAACTTCCTGCTGTTTCTCCCAGATACGGGTAAATACTTCCTGGACGATATCTTCACTGCCGTCTCTGTCAGTTATCAGGTGAAATGCATACTTGCAAAGCGGGTCATAGAATTCCTGGAATAGTTGGCGAAACTGTGTATAAAGATCCTGGCGATCCACATGAAATTTTTTATGTAATAAACGAACTGGCTTATACAGATGTGTGTTGTAACATACACGCTGTTAGGCAGTACAGCGAGCATAATATTAGAAAAATAATCTGATATGAGTGGAGCAGGGCAGGTTAAATAACGATAAGACCGATCTGTGTCAGGGAGGCTTAAAGGTATGCAGGTGTTAATGCAATCAGTCCGTATCATGCCAGGTATACTGGGAACTTGGCAGAACGTACTGTATTGCAGGTTTGTAGAACGTTATATGTCAGCGGGCATTACGTTTTTGTTGCTTTTTATCCATTCTGGCTTCCATTTGTTCTTTCTTCTTCATTTCCCAGTCATTCCATTTCTTATACTGCTCGGGCGTCAGCACTGATTTAAAACGCTGGCTGCGTTCTTCATTCAATGCTTTCATTTGCTGCATTTTGTCTTTTTTGGAAAGCGTGGTGTTATGCTTGAGCTCTTCCATACGACGGGTTATATCGGTATTGATCGTATGAATATCTTTATCCTGCTGACTGGAAAGGTTCAACCGCCGGTCAAGTTTATCGCTCATTTTATTAGCACGTTCTTCAGGCGTGAAGCGTACCTTTTTTGTTGCGGTGGAGTCTCCCTTCTGCGCCATGCTGGTACCGCTAACAGCCAGTAACAGACAAACCAGCAGCCCACTGATACGGATCATATGTCTTTTCATAAAAAAGGAATTGTTCTCCTGTTAAATATAGGTAATTACTGCAATATTAATACCAATCATCAAAAAACTATATAAATATGCGGACACCACATTAATCATTTGTTACTTTTAAGGCTCAGCGGGTATTATCGCCTTGATAGCCCTCTGATAGTCGGGATACTATGAAACCAAAATCTAAATTGTCAAACAAAAGCAAATGAGAAAATTCTTTTCGTCGCATAAGCGGCTTTCCCATCTGTGTCTCTTGCTGGGCGGCCTGCTTGCAGGTGGCTATGCCCGGGCCCAGGAGACCTTTCCTGTGAATGGAGTGGCTGACAACAGAGAAGGCTGTTATGCCTTTGTCAAAGCTACTATTGTAAAAAGCGCAGGCACTGTCCTTAACAATGCCACTCTCGTAATCCGTAATGGACGCATTGTAAGTGTCGGCAACGGTCCTGTACCTAAAGATGCTGTGGTAATTGATTGTGAGGGTAAATATATCTATCCCTCTTTCGTAGACCTGTATAGCGATTACGGTACACCTTCCGTGAAGAAAGCAGTAGGTGGTTACAGAGCTGAGGTACAGTTCCTGTCTGCCACTAAAGGAGCCTACGGCTGGAACCAGGCCATCAAAAGTGAAGTGAATGCAGCGGCAGTGTTCACGATGGATGGTACCAATGCAGAAGCACTCAGGAATGTAGGTTTTGGTACCGTCCTTTCCCATCAGCAGGATGGTATTGCCCGTGGTACCGGTGTACTCGTAACACTGGCAGACGGACGTGATAACAAGGTACTGATAAAAGAGAAAGCGAGTGCTCACTACTCATTTGACAAAGGAAGCTCTACACAGAACTATCCCAGCTCTTTAATGGGTAGCATTGCGTTGTTGCGCCAGACATACCTGGATGCTCAATGGTATCAGTCACGTCCGGTAAAAGAAGGTACTAACCTGACACTGCAGGCCTGGAATGATAACCGTTCCTTACCACAGATATTTGAAGTACAGGATAAATGGGATGCATTACGTGCAGACAAGATAGGCGATGAATTTGGTGTGCAGTATATCATCAAAGCCGGCGGTAATGAATATCAGCGCATACCCGAAATGATAGCTACCAAAGCTTCATTCATCCTGCCGTTGAACTTTCCGCAGCCTATAGACGTCGAAGACCCGAACGATGCGCGCTTCGTAGCGCTGAGTGATATGAAGCACTGGGAACTGGCGCCTACCGAAGCCGCTGCTTTTGAAAAGGCCAATATTCCTTTCTGTTTTACCGCTGCAGGATTGAAAGATGTAAAACAGTTGCTTGCAGCTGTGAGGAAGTCTATTGAGTATGGCCTCAGTGAACAAAAAGCATTGGACGCATTAACACTGTCGCCTGCACGTATCATAAAAGCAGATGACCAGGTAGGCTCGCTGGAGGCTGGGAAACTGGCTAACTTCCTGGTAACTTCCGGTACCATCTTTAACGAGAACACTGTACTGTTTCAGAACTGGGTACAGGGTAAAAAATATGTTGTAAAAGATGAAGGCTGGAAAGATGTACGTGGCACTTATACACTTACTGTAAATCCCGGTAATACAAAATATACGCTCCTGTTAAAAGGAACTGCAGCAACGCCTGCATTGTCGCTCATACAACAGGACACACTGACTGGTACAGTTACTATCAATGGGCAGCTGGTAAAACTGGCGTTCCCGCTGAAAAAAGGCGGTGCTCAGCTACGTCTGAGCGGCGTAGCCGGTACTACAGAGTGGACCGGTACAGGACTGGATACGAGTGGAAAATGGGTGAAATGGAATGCAGTGTTCAGCGCCGCGTATACTAAACAGGATACAGTTAAACCAAAGACTGCTCCGCAGATCGGTAATATCTATTTCCCTTTCAATGGTTATGGATGGGAAGCATTACCTAAACAACAGGACGTGCTGATCAAAAATGCTACTGTCTGGACAAACGAGAAAGAGGGTAAATTGGAAAATACAGATGTACTGGTACGTAACGGCAAGATCGCACAGATCGGAAAGAACCTGCCTGCCGGTAATGCCCGTGTTATTGATGGTACCGGCAAACATCTTACAGCAGGTATCATTGACGAGCACTCTCATATCGCTATTTCCAGGGGAGTGAATGAAGGTACCCAGTCAGTCACCTCTGAAGTGCGCATTGCAGATGTGGTAAATCCTGATGACGTGAACATCTACAGGCAGCTGAGCGGCGGCGTAACAGCGTCTCACCTGCTGCACGGTTCTGCTAATACTATCGGCGGACAAAGCCAGCTGATAAAGCTGCGCTGGGGCGCCGATGCGGAAGAACTGAAGTTTGCCGGTAGCGATCCATTTATCAAATTTGCATTGGGTGAAAACGTGAAGCAGTCCAACTGGGGCGACCGCGCCCGGGAGCGTTTCCCTCAGACGCGTATGGGGGTGGAACAGGTGGTAACAGATGCATTCACCCGCGCCCGCGATTATGAAAAAGCAGGCCCGGACAAACGCCGCGACCTGGAACTGGATGCACTCGTAGAGATCCTGAACAGCAAACGTTTTATTACCTGTCACTCATACGTACAGAGTGAGATCAATATGCTGATGCATGTGGCAGATACTTTCCACTTCCATGTGAATACATTCACGCACATCCTGGAAGGGTATAAAGTAGCCGATAAAATGAAACAGCATGGAGCAGGCGCTGGTACCTTCGCCGACTGGTGGGCATATAAGATGGAAGTACAGGACGCTATTCCTTATAACGCCACTATCATGCAGCGTGTGGGCGTGAATGTTGCCATCAACTCTGATGATGCTGAAATGGCCCGCAGACTGAACCAGGAAGCCGCGAAAAGCATCAAATACGGTAACATGACAGAAGAGGAGGCTTTGAAGCTCGTTACCCTCAATCCGGCTAAACTGCTGCATGTAGATACGCATGTAGGTAGCATCAAGGCGGGTAAAGACGCCGACCTGGTACTCTGGAGCGACAACCCGCTTAGCATCTATGCAAAGGCCGACAAAACACTGGTAGATGGTATCGTTTATTTCGACAGGGAGAAAGACCTGGAACTGCGTCAGCGCATCAGTGCTGAGCGTAATCGCCTGGTGTTGAAAATGCTGGGAGAGAAGAAAAAAGGTACACCTACCCAGAAAGCCGCTACTACCATGGAAGAAATGTACCATTGTGAAGACCTGCAGGGAGGCCATCAGCAACGCCTGACAGATGGGAACAACGAATTGTAATTGCCGGACGCATTAATTAAAACATCATGAAACGGATCATATTAACATATATCGCCGCGCTTTCCTGTACAGCCGTATTAGCACAGGAAACAATCTATCCTGCCCCGCCGCAGGGAAAGACCATTTATATCATCAATGCAACTATTCATGTCGGTAACGGACAGGTGCTCGAGAATGGTGCATTGACCTTTTCCAATGGTAAGATCACTGCTGTGGGCAATAAGCTGCCCGCTCCCGGCGCTGATGGAACTATTATGGACCTGAAGGGGCAACATGTATACCCTGGCGTTATTTCACCACTGACCACCCTCGGTTTGACCGAAGTGGAAGCCGTGAGGGCTACCAACGACTTCGTCGAAGTAGGGGAGATCAATCCTTCTGTACATTCACTGGTAGCCTATAATACCGACTCAAAAGTGATCAATACCCTTCGCTCCAATGGTATTCTGCTGGCACAGGTAACGCCTGAAGGAGGCATGATACCCGGTACATCTTCCGTGGTGCAGCTGGATGCCTGGAACTGGGAAGATGCTGTCTATAAGAGAGACGGAGCGATCCATTTCTATATGCCCAGCCTGTTGCCTCCCCCTTCGGTACCGGGACGTACTTTCACTGTTACAAAGGACAGAGCAGAGGAATTTGCAGAACAGACAGGTAAGGTACGCGCCTTCCTTAATGAGGCGAAGGCCTACCTGCAGGAAGACAAGCATACTGCAGCGAACCTGAAGTTTGAAGCTGTGAGAAAGCTGTTCACCAAAGAGCAGAAATTGTTCATTCACTGTAACCTGGTAAAGGAAATGCTGGTGGCTGTAGACTTCGCAAAGGAGTTTGGGATTGATGTAGTGATTGCAGGAGGAGCAGATTCATGGATGATCGCAGATGTGCTGAAACAGAACAATATCGCCGTTGTACTCACGCAGCCACATAGTCTGCCGGTAACGCCTGATGATGATGTAGATCAGCCATATAAAACAGCCGCTCAGTTACAGCAGGCAGGGGTTTTATTCTGCCTTAGCAATGAGGGCTTCTGGCAGCAGCGTAACCTGCCTTTTGAAGCAGGTACGGCCAGCACTTATGGTCTTACCAAAGAGCAGGCGCTGACGGCAGTAACCTTAAATACAGCCCGCATTCTGGGCATTGATAAAAGCACCGGTTCCCTGGAAACAGGTAAGGATGCCAACATTGTTATCAGTGCCGGAGACCTGCTGGATATGCGCAGCAGTATTGTAACCCGCGCCTTTATACAGGGCAGGGAGATCAACCTGGACAATAAACACAAACAGCTGTTCGAGCGTTATAAATATAAGTACGGACTGAAGTAATACATTAGGAAAATATTGAAAAGCAGGGTGTTGTACTTACAATACCCTGCTTTTTTTTAAGTTATGGCATGAATTTTTATTGTTCCATAGCAAACACATTAAGAAATGGGAGCAATCCTTAAAAGAGAAGATGCTATCCGGAAGGTCACCGATCTGATCAACGAGGTACGGGTATGCATGTTCACCACAATAGACGATCATGGACATGTCATTTCCAGACCGATGGCCACTGTTGATGTGGATAAGGATGGAAATGTCTGGTTTTTTTCCAACGAATATTCGGGCAAGGTCACCCAGATCTCCGAAAACAATGAGCTCAACCTCATTTACTCTCATCCGGGCCATAATACCTATCTGAACATTTTTGGTATTGGTTCTATCATCCTTGACCGGGAGAAAATGAAGCGGTTATGGACGCCGGCGCTCGAGGCCTGGTTTCCTATCGGCGTTGATGATCCGCAATTATGCCTGCTGAAAGTAGATACGAAACAGGCCTGGTTCTGGGATAATTCTTCCAGTAAAATGGTGATCTTCTTTAATATGCTGACGTCGATTATTACCGGGAAGAAGTATCAGGAAGGAGAGCATGGTGAGCTGGATATAGAGTGAAATAGGGTTACAGGTCCAACGGGAAGATATTAAATAACAAAGGCCGGCAAATGATGATTGCCAGCCCTTGCTTATTTATCTGTAAAATTATTTATTTCACTATCACCAGATGGTAATCTTTCTTACCTCTCTGAACGAGTATATATCTGTCGTTCAACAAGTGACTCGTATCAACTTTCTGATCAATAGCAGTCACTTTGACCTTATTGATGCTGATACCATTGTTCTGCACCATTTTCCTGGCTTCTCCCTTACTTGGTAGTATGCTTGTTTCGGCGAGGAAAGAGACAACATCTTTGCCACCTTCAATATCAGCGGTTGTAACCTCTACCTGTGGCACACCATCCATTATTTCCAGTAGTTGTGTTTCTGTCAGTGATTTTAATATATCTGCGGTATCGTTACGGAAGAGTAAATCAGATGCTTTGAGCGCAAATTCCAGTTCCTTTTCTCCATGTACGAAGAGGGTCAGCTGTTCCGCTAGTTTCTTCTGGAGCGGTCTTTTACCCGGATCCTGATCGTGTAATGCGATCAGTTTGTCGATCTCCTGCTGGGGGAGGAACGTGAATATTTTGATATAGTTTTTGGCATCTTCATCAGTTGTCTTTACCCAGAACTGGTAAAACAGGTATGGGGAGGTCTTCTGAGGATCCAACCACACGTTGCCTCTCTCTGACTTCCCAAACTTACTGCCATCTGCTTTTTTCAGCAGGGGACAGGTAAATGCAAATGCCTCGCCATTAGCTTTACGACGAACCAGTTCCGTACCGGTCACAATATTGCCCCACTGATCAGAGCCACCCATTTGCAGTTTGACGTTCTTTGCAGTATATAAATGGTAAAAGTCGTATCCCTGAATCAGCTGATAAGTGAATTCTGTAAAAGACATACCGCTATCTCCTTCCAGTCTTCTTTTTACAGAATCTTTGGACATCATGTAGTTCACAGTAATATGTTTACCTACATCACGGATGAAATCCAGGAAGGAAATATCCTTAAACCAGTCAAAGTTATTGACCATTTCAGCGGCATTCGGCTTTGCCGGATCAAAATCCAGGAATTTCTCCAGCTGCGCCTTGATACCTTTCTGGTTGTGCGCCAGGGTATCCAGATCCAGCATTTTCCGCTCTTCTGCTTTAAAGGAAGGATCGCCCACCATACCGGTTGCACCACCTACCAGCGCAAATGGCTTGTGGCCAGCTCTTTGTAAGTGTACCAGCAACAGGATAGGCACCAGGCTACCTATATGAAGGGAGTCTGCCGTAGGGTCAAATCCTACGTAAGCACTGGTCATTTCTTTTAATAATTGCTCCTCTGTGCCCGGCATTATATCCTGCACCATTCCTCTCCAGCGTAATTCCTCTATCAGGTTCATGATTAATTGGGATAATTTTTGCAAACGTAAGAAAAGAATTTTAAACGATATGCGGTGGAACGGTGTTGTATCTTAAATTCGTACAATGAATCCCGGCTAAAACCGCCATCTTCTGTAAAGATTACACTATGAAAAAAATCTCGTTTTTTATCGCATGTCTGTTGCTGACAGTCAATGTATTAAGTGCCCAGGACTGCAAGAACTACTACTATATGCTCGATAATGCAGAAGTAGAAATGACCGTGTTCGATGCAAAAGGGAATACTGCGGCCAAAAATGTTTACAACGTACTGTCCGTCAGTAAGGAAGGCGCTGCCAGTGTATCCGATTTTACGTCTACCCTGAAAGACGCAAAAGGAAAGACCATTTCTTCAGGAAAAGGGAAGTTCAAATGTGATGGCGGCGAGATCATGATCGATATGAAAATGTCCCTGCCTAATCTGCCGCAGTTGCAGAACATGAAAATGCAATCGGAAGGGAACGCGTTTCTGAATTACCCGGCCAACCTGAAGGAAGGCCAGTCCCTGCCGGACGGAGCTTTTGAAATGAGTGGCAATGCCAACGGCATGGATATGAGCCTTCAATATAAAGTAACCGACCGCAAGGTAATAGGTAAGGAAAAGGTAACAACCGCCGGCGGTAGCTGGGATTGTTACAAGATCACCTATAACATGAACCTTTCTATGAAAATGATGAGCATGAACATCCCGGTGGATATGGCGGCGGCAGAATGGTTTGCTCCAGGCTTTGGTGTGGTTAAGACTGAAACGTCTAAAGATGGTAAACCGGCAGGTCATATGGAGATCACCCATGTAAAGAAATAACCTTATTGTATAAAAAAGAGACGCCCCTGCCTTGGCAGGGGCGTCTCTTTTTTTGAACCCGGTTTACAGGTTTTTGAGGCATTCCTTCAGGCTTTCACGCCAGTGAAGGATCTGTAAGCCGAAAGTATCTTTGATCTTTTGTTTGTTCAGGACACTGTAAGCCGGTCTTTTTGCCGGAGTAGGGTACTTGTCAGAAGTAATAGGCGCTACTGTACAGGATGCACCTGTCAGTTCGCGGATAGCTACTGCAAAGTCATACCAGCTGGTCACCCCTTCATTGCTGAAATGATACACCCCGCCATAATTGCCTGGAGCATCCCATACTTTGGTCAGGGCGTTCAGGATGGCTTTTGCCAGGTCTACCGCATAGGTGGGAGTGCCCGCCTGATCGAATACTACATTCAGGTGCTCTTTCTCCTGCATCAGCTCACGCATACGTTTCACGAAGTTGACACCAAATTCGGAATACAGCCAGGCCGTACGTATCACGATGGTATCCGGGTTGGCGTCTATAGCAGCAGCCTCGCCGCGCAGTTTGGAGCTTCCGTAGATGCTGGTCGGGCTGGCGTCGTCAGTTTCTGTATAAGGCACGTTCTGTTTGCCGTCAAACACATAGTCAGTGGAAATATGTACCAGCTGTGCGTTGTGCCGCTGAGAGATACTTGCGAGGTTTAATACGGCTTCGAAGTTCAGTTTGAAGGCGAGTTCCTCATCATTCTCTGCTTTGTCTACCGCAGTATACGCTGCACAGTTGATACAGGCATGTATTTCCTGCTGTGAGAAGAAGTTGCTGACAGCTTCCTCACTGGTAATATCGAGCTCATTGAAATCGGTATACAGGAAAGAAAACCCGGGATAATCCGCAGCGATCTTTTTCAATGCTTGTCCCAGCTGGCCATTGGCGCCGGTTACCAGAATATTTTTCATTTACTTATTTGGATTGAAAACGAAATTATGCGTACAATTTTCCAGGGTAGGCAGCACGATATCCTTTTCAGATACAATCGCATCCGCCAGGTCAATACCCCAGTCAATATTCAGTGCCGGATCGTTATAGATAATACCTCCTTCACTGGCTTTATGATAAAAGTTATCGCATTTGTACATTACTTCTGCAGTTTCACTGATCACGGAATAGCCGTGCGCAAAGCCTTTCGGCACCAGCAGTTGTAATTTATTTTCAGCGGTCAGTTCTATGGTGAAGGCTTTACCATAGGTTGGAGAGCCTTTACGGATATCTACAGCCACATCTATGATCTTTCCTTCCAGTACTCTCACCAGCTTTGTTTGCGCATATGGCTCCAGCTGGTAATGTAATCCTCTTAATACACCGTAGGTGGAACGGGCCTGGTTATCCTGTACAAAAGGCAGATGTAATCCCTGCTGTTCAAAGGTTTGCGCGCTGTAACTTTCGAAAAAATAGCCACGGCTATCATTGAATACCCTGGGTTCGTATACTAGCAACCCGGGGATCCCTGTTTCGGTAAAAGGCATAATTATCTCTTTTGATACTGCTCACTGTAATAATCCTGGTACGCTCCGCTGGTTACATGTTCCAGCCATTCTTCATTGGCGAGGTACCAATCCACTGTTTTTTCCAGACCTTCTTCAAACTGGAGGGAAGGCTCCCAGCCCAGTTCTTTATTGAGCTTCGTGGCATCAATAGCATAACGCAGGTCATGACCCGCGCGGTCTTTTACAAAAGTGATCAGTTTAGCAGAAGTACCTGGTGCACGTTGGAGTTTCTTGTCCATGATGATGCACAGCAGGTTAATAAGGTCAATATTTTTCCATTCGTTGAAGCCACCGATGTTGTAGGTTTCTCCTACGCGGCCCTTATGGAAAATAGCATCTATTGCTCTGGCATGATCTTCCACAAACAGCCAGTCACGTACGTTCTCACCTTTACCATATACTGGTACCGGCTTATTGTTCTTGATATTGTGAATAGCCAGCGGAATTAATTTTTCCGGGAAATGATTTGAGCCGTAGTTATTGGAACAATTGGATATAACAGCAGGCAGATGATAAGTGTGGTAATATGCCCTCACAAAATGATCTGAACTGGCTTTAGATGCAGAATAAGGTGAACGGGGATCATACGCGGTTTCTTCTGTGAAGAGACCTTCTGCTCCAAGACTACCATATACCTCATCGGTTGACACATGATAGAACAGCTTGCCCTCATAATTGTCTTTCCAGTATTTCCTGGCAGCATTCAGCAGCACGGCAGTCCCCATGACGTTGGTCCTGATAAAGGCCAGCGGGTCCATGATGGACCTGTCTACATGACTCTCAGCAGCCAGATGGATCACACCATCAAACTTATAGGTAGCAAACAGTTCATCAATGAACGCTTCATCAGTGATATCGCCCTTCACGAAGGTGTAATTAGACTTATCCTTGATGTCTTTCAGGTTTTCCAGATTACCGGCATAGGTTAACGCATCCAGATTAACGATCTGGTAATGAGGATAGTTCTTTACAAAAAGCCTCACTACATGAGACCCGATAAATCCTGCGCCACCGGTGATTAATATGGTGTTGTGCATAATGATTATTTAATTCCGGCCACAAATTACGAATTGCGGATGAACCTTCACCTAACCAGTTTTGGTAGTAAATGCTCATCCGCCCGGAGTTATTTATTAAGAGCCTGTTTGAAATACTCGTAAGTGATCTTCAGCCCTTCTTTCCTGTCCACTTTCGGCGCCCAGCCAAGTATTTCCTTTGCTTTCGTGATATCCGGCTTTCTTTGTTTCGGATCATCTTTCGGAAGTGGCTGATAGATAATCTTTTGTTTGCTGCCTGTCAGCGCCAGGATCTCTTCTGCAAATTCTTTCAGGGAGATCTCTGCCGGGTTGCCGACGTTCACCGGAAGGTGGTAATCACTCAGCAGCAGGCGGTAAATACCATCCACCAGGTCAGACACGTAACAGAAAGAGCGGGTCTGGGAGCCATCACCGAAAACGGTGAGATCCTGCCCGGTCAGTGCCTGGCTCATGAAAGCAGGCAGTGCACGGCCATCATCAAGGCGCATACGCGGACCGTAGGTATTAAAGATCCTGATGATCCTTGTATCTACACCATGGAAATTGTGGTAAGCCATGGTGATGGATTCCATGAAGCGTTTAGCTTCGTCATATACACCACGCGGACCTACCGGGTTCACATTACCCCAGTATTCTTCCGGCTGTGGGTGAACTGTCGGGTCGCCATACACTTCAGATGTGGACGCCACGAGAATGCGCGCCTTCTTTTCCTTAGCCAGACCCAGCAGGTTGTGGGTACCCAATGAACCTACCTTCAATGTCTGGATCGGCATTTTCAGATAGTCGATAGGGCTGGCGGGAGAAGCAAAGTGTAAGATGTAATCCAGATCGCCTGGTACATGTACGAATTTGCTTACATCATGATGATAATATTCAAATTCCGGTAAAGGGAAGAGATGTTCTATATTTTTGATGTTGCCGGTCAGGAGATTGTCCATTCCTACAACACGATATCCTTCTGCGATAAAGCGATCACACAGGTGTGACCCCAGGAAGCCGGCAGCGCCGGTAATCAGTACTCTTTTCATTCCAATAGGCATTTTCAATGTAATAAGTTGTTGGTAGCAGCACGGCCAACGCTTTCGTAGTGGAAACCCAGTTCAGACATACGGGATACATCAAACAGGTTCCTTCCGTCAAATATCAGTTTGTTTTTAAGGGAAGCACTGATCTTGTCAAAGTCAGGGGTCCTGAACACGCTCCATTCTGTTGCGATGACCAGGGCATCTGCGTTTGTAAGGCATTCGTACTGGTTGGAAGCGTATGTTACTTTGTCGCCGACAACACGTTGTACATTTGCCATTGCTTCAGGATCAAATACCGTTACGGTCGCTCCAGCAGCCTTCAGGGCATCTATTATGTATAATGCCGGTGCTTCCCGGATATCGTCTGTATTTGGTTTGAAGGCGAGCCCCCAGAGTGCGAAATGTTTACCTTTCAGATCATCTTTGAACCATGCCTTGATCTTTGGCAGGAGGAACAATTTCTGCCGCTCATTCACATCCATCACTGCTGTCAGTATTTTGAACTCGTAGTCTGCATCTTCGGATGATTTAACCAGCGCCTGTACATCTTTCGGGAAGCAGCTGCCGCCGTAACCGATGCCGGGGAACAGGAAACGTTTACCAATCCTGTCGTCGCTGCCGACGCCTCTGCGCACCATATCCACATCAGCGCCAAGTTTCTCACACAGAATGGCAATTTCATTCATGAAAGAGATCTTAGTGGCCAGGAAAGAGTTAGCCGCGTATTTGGTCAGTTCAGCAGATTTCTCGTCCATGAACAGTATTGGGTTACCCTGACGTACGAACGGTGCAAACAGGTCGCCCATTACTTTGCGTGCCCTTTCAGAGCGGGTACCGATCACTACGCGGTCAGGTTTCATAAAGTCGTCTACGGCTACACCCTCACGCAGGAACTCCGGATTGGATACTACGTCAAAAGGATGTTTGCAGTGTTTCGCAATGGCCGCCTGTACCTTTTCAGCAGTGCCTACAGGTACAGTGCTTTTATCAACAATCACTTTATAATCTGTAATGAGCTTGCCCATGTCATCTGCTACCCGCAGGATATAGGAAAGATCTGCAGAGCCATCTTCTCCGGGTGGAGTAGGCAGGGCAAGAAAGATCACTTCCCCGTGCTTTACGCCATCAGCGAGGTTGGTGGTAAAATGAAGACGTTCTTCTTTGAGGTTACGCTCGAACAGTTTTTCAAGTCCTGGTTCGTAAATGGTGATCTGCCCGCCGGATAATTTGTTGACCTTATTTATATCTATGTCAACACAGACAACATCGTTGCCTGTTTCCGCAAAGCAGGTCCCGGTAACCAGTCCTACGTAGCCTGTACCTACTACTGTAATTTTCATTTGGAGTTTTGATTTAAGAATGATTTAACTGAATCAATAATGTGCTGTAATTGATCTGCATCCATCTCAGTGTGTATCGGTAGTGAAATGACTTTTGAGGTGAGATCGTCAGTAACAGGGAGATTGAACTCAGCGCCACCAAAACTTGCGAACATTTTCTGGCGGTGAGCAGGTACAGGATAGTAAATCATTGCAGGCACCTGACGTTCCTGCAGGTATTGTTGAAGTGCATTGCGGTCAGCGCCATTCAGCTGCAGCGTATACTGATGATAAACATGATAGCTGTTGCCCGCTCTGTAAGGAGTGGTGATCTGCGGAATACCGGCAAATCCTGCATCATAAGCATCAGCCACTGCGCGGCGTGCTTTAATATATTCATCCAGCAGTGGCAGCTTGATATTGAGTACCACCGCCTGCAGCGTATCGAGGCGGGAATTGACGCCTACTACATCATGGTAGTAACGGGCCGATTGTCCGTGGTTGGCGATCATTCTTATCTTGGCGGCCAGCGCATCATCATTGGTGAAGATCGCGCCACCGTCGCCGTAGCAACCCAGGTTCTTGGAAGGGAAGAAGGATGTACATCCTATCTGCCCAATGCTGCCCAGCTTTTTGGTAGTACCGTCAGAAAAGGTATAATGTCCGCCTATGGCCTGTGCATTATCTTCAATGACAGGGATATTATATTTTCTGGAGATCTCCATGATAGCTTCCATTTCTGCACTATGACCATACAGGTGTACAGGAACGATCGCCTTTGTTTTTGGTGTAATGGCCTTTTCCACCTGCTCAGGATCGAGGCAGAATGTTTTAGGATCTACGTCCACAAATACAGGTTTCAGTTGTAACAGGGCAATTACCTCTGCCGTGGCAATAAAAGTGAAGGAAGGAGTGATCACTTCATCTCCCGGTGCAAGATCGAGCGCCATCATGGCTATCTGCAATGCATCGGTGCCATTGGCGCAGGCAATGACATGTTTTACACCGAGGTAAGTCTGCAGTGCATTGGTGAATTGTTGTACCGGAGCGCCATTAATAAAAGCTGCATTATCGAGCACTTCAGCCATCGCAGCATCTACCTGCGGCTTTATTTTCAAGTATTGGCGTTTTAAATCCACCATTTGAATAGGAACCATGTGTGGGATAGATATTTTGTTTAAAGTGAGCAAATTTACAAAAATTGACATAGGAAGGGCAGTATCTTTGCAGCCGATCCAAAAAACAGTAAAAGTACCTTCAGGCATGCCGGTAAGCACTATCATATACGATCTGGGAATAAGAGGATACAAAGCAGGAGTGGCCCTGGCCGCGGCTACGGGCAATGCCAAAGCCCGGCGATGGCTGGAAGGACGCCGCAACTGGAGGGCAGGACTGGAACAACATCTTTCCGGCGCCGCCGGTCCCATCGTTTGGGTGCATGCTGCCTCCCTGGGCGAGTTTGAACAGGGGCGCCCCGTTCTGGAAGCCATCCGGCAGCAATATCCGCACTGCAGAATACTGCTTACCTTTTTCTCACCCTCTGGTTATGAAGTGCGTAAAGACTATCCGGGTGCTGATTACGTGTGCTACTTGCCGTTGGATACCGCGGGGAACGCACAGGATTTTATCCGTATTGTAAAGCCGGCCCTGGCTATCTTTATCAAATACGAGTTCTGGTACCATATGCTTACACGTTTGCACAGGGAAAAGGTGCCTGTATTGCTCGTTTCAGGGATATTCAGGCCGGGACAGCCCTTCTTTAAGCCGTATGGCGGCATGTTCCGTAAGCTGCTGCAACAGTTCAGCTACATCTTCGTACAGAACAGGGAGTCTGTCGCCCTGCTGGAACAGATAGGTATCCGGCATACGGCCCTGGCAGGCGATACGCGCTTTGACAGGGTCTGGGCTCTGCAGGAGGAGGAACGCACCCTGCCAGGTATAGGAGAATTCATTAGCAACCGGCGGGCACTCATTGCCGGAAGTACCTGGGAAACTGACGAGTCATTGCTGGCCGCCTGGTGGAAGAAACAGCATTCTGAAGAGCTTTGCCTTATCATCGCTCCGCATGAGACGGATGCCGCCCATATCAGTAAACTGCAGGGATTGTTTCCGGAAGCAATTAAGTATACAGAATGGATAACAACAACGCATGGACAACCAGGGCGTGTATTGCTGATAGATAATGTAGGCATGTTGTCGGTGTTATACCGCTATGCTGCTGTAACCTATGTGGGAGGGGGGTTCGGGAAAGATGGTATTCACAATATACTGGAACCCGCTACGTATGGCAAGCCAGTACTGTTTGGACCTGTGTTCCATAAATATCCGGAAGCCACAGCACTGATCGCTGCCGGCGGAGGCATCAGCATCCATGACCTGGGTACCTTTACTACACAGATGGAAAGGTTGTTGCAAAATGAATCCAACCGTCTGCAAACAGGCGTTAATGCTAAAAATTATGTGGCTGAGAATAAAGGCGCTACCGGTAAAATACTACAGTATATTCAGGAAAAGCGCTTCTTAACAAGGTTGTAGAACTGCCTTACAGCACGGTTATCGTCTACCCATCCCTGACGGATCTTTAGCTCTCTTTCAATCCAGTATTCTGCTTCCTGCAGAGAATTCATCTCATTGATGGTCTTAACGGAACGTTCGTAAGTATCCACATCTCCACGGAATAATTCTTGGATGAACTGGAATTTATCATTGATGCCGATAGCCTGGCGCAGGTCTTTGACAGGAATTTCATTGAAACGGTCTGCCAGTTCCGTCTGCGTCTGTTTCAGGCGGTCATTGAGCGAAGGCATATTCTGTGCTACCAGCTGGTTCAGCTCTTTCAGTTCCTTACGAACGCCGTTGGTATCAGGCTTTTTCTCAACATTGCCTGACGGCGTATTAACAGGTTGCGGCATTTCTACGTTACTATAGATGGTAACAAATGCCGGTTTCCTGTCTGCCGCGGTCTGTTCCGTTTGTTGAGGCACAGGAGCTGTAGCAGTGGATGGATGAGAAGCCACGCCATTAGGAGCTGCAGCCGGAGCCGGCGCAGCATCTACAGGAACTGCTGAAGTTCCGTTCACCGTGGCCGCAGGTGCCGGAGCCGGAGCCGGAGCCGGTTTCGGAAGTGACGTATTCTGTAATGGTAATGTCAGGGTTGATGCTTCTGCAGCTGTATGTGCCGCAGCAGGCGCCGCCTGTTTATTTTCCGGTAATGTATCTCTGGATGATGTTGTTACAGGTACTTCCACAATAACAGTGGCGGGAGCCGCAGTGGTTGTCAGCGGAGCGGAAGGCATGATAACAGCAACGTGGCTATCCTGCCTTTGCTGCATGCGTTCCTGCTCTCTTTGAAAATTCCTTGCGTGTAAGATCTCTGCCTGCAACAGCTGTACATAGTAAGAAATTGACTGCAGCCCGGCGTTCGAATTCTTTAATTCCTGTAACTTATCAATTAATGCACTTATTTTTTCCATAGCAGTAAAAAAAATAAATTGAATGCAAAATGCGTTCCATGCCTTAATTGTTAACGCGATATGGGGGAATTTATTTTATTTGCATAAAGTTAGCGCATTTTAATTAACTGTTAATCAAATACTAAAATATGTTTATTGAACCTTCTCTAGCAGGAGGGCGAAGAGGGTGGATAGAAGTGATCTGTGGCTCAATGTTTTCCGGGAAAACGGAGGAATTGATCAGAAGATTAAAGCGGGCCCGGATTGCCAATTTAAAAGTAGAGATCTTTAAGCCGATGATAGATACACGTTACGATGTACAACACATTGTATCTCATGATGAAAGCCGTATCGTCAGCACACCGCTGGAAAACTCCCAGCAGATATTACTCCTGGCACAGGAAGTAGATGTTGTAGGTATTGACGAAGCGCAGTTTTTTGATGGTGAATTACCTGAGGTCTGCGATCAGCTGGCATTACGTGGCATCAGGGTAATAGTGGCGGGACTGGACATGGATTACATGGGCAAGCCCTTCGGGCAGATGCCTTTCCTGCTGGCAAAGGCCGACTATATTACCAAATTGCACGCCATCTGCGTGAAATGCGGCAATATTGCCAATTATTCTTACCGTAAAACAAAAGAAAAAAGCACGGTACTTCTCGGAGAAACAGACCTGTACGAACCAAGATGCAGGCATTGTTACTACGGAAATGCAGAATAATAAAAAGGCAGTATCAACTTAGCTGATACTGCCTTTTTTTATTACAATATTTTAATTACGCCATCAGGCTTCCGCTTCAGCCTTCACTTTAAACGTAAATTTCTTCTGTGTCAGATAACTGAAGCCTACTACAAAGATGGTTGTCAATATTTTAGAGATCGTCGGGTAGATCAGCAGATACTCTACAAATAGCTTCATGAATCCATAGTTCAGACAGATACAGATACCTACGAGCATGAAATAGCGGACCAGCTGTATCCTGCCTCTCAGGTTGGATTCGGAAAAAACAATGTATTTACTCAGCAGGAAACCTGTAGGAAAAGTAACAGTCATAGCCATGAACAGTGCCGCAATATGCGGACTGATGGTCAGGAATGTGAAATGGATAGGTTTTTCATTCAGGATGAAATGGTAACTGATGTAATACAATAGGATATCCATAGCCGTATTGCCGCTGCCGCAGGCAAGATAACGGAATGTTTGCAAAGGCATGAGCTTCGCAAAGGGTTGGTAAAAAAAGTCTAATACCAATAAAATGAACCTTTTCATAAAATATTTGTACAGCAACAAAACTAGTTAGTTTTACCGTTACTGTACTGCGCTTTTGTATTATCTTAACAATTTCCTGTTCTTCCAAAGTTTTTGCTGCTGGTTCACAGGTTGTTGTCTGACCCTCCGCTGCTGTTCCTGCCATACCTGTACAGCCAGTATAGCCGCGGCTTTTGCCGCTTCAGGATCTGTATGGTCGAGTGATTGTGGTGTAAAATACTTCCCGATAAAATTAGTGTCAAAAGCACCATTGATAAATGCAGGCTGCTGCAGCGCCCAGCTGCCGAACGGCAGTGTAGTGCGGATTCCTTTTACATGATATTCACTGATAGCACGTAGCAGACGTTCCCTGGCCTCTTCCCGGTCAGCTCCCCAGGCGATCAGTTTGGAGATCATGGGGTCATAATAGATAGGAATGTCCATTCCCTGCTCATAACCGTCATCCACACGGATGCCATATCCCTGCGGACGAACATATGTAGTAAGTGTACCCGTGTCCGGTAAAAAATTATTGGCGGGATCTTCCGCACAGATGCGCAATTCGATGGCGTGTCCGTTTATTTTGAGATCGGCCTGGCTAAAGCTTAGCTTTTCGCCCCTGGCCACCCTGATCTGCTCTTTGACCAGGTCCAGTCCAGTGATCATCTCTGTGACCGGATGTTCCACCTGCAGGCGGGTATTCATTTCCAGGAAATAGAACTGCAGATTTTCGTCTACGAGGAACTCAACGGTGCCCGCTCCATAATATTGGCAGGCACGGGCTACATCCAGTGCACACTTCCCCATTGCTTCCCTGATCTGGGGAGTGAGGCAGGAAGAAGGTGCTTCCTCGATCAGTTTCTGGTGCCTTCTCTGTATAGAGCACTCACGCTCAAACAGATAGACATAATTTCCATGCTGATCGCCCAGTACCTGTATCTCGATATGACGGGGAGCACCTACATATTTTTCAATAAATACGGCATCGTCCCCGAAAGCGCTCATGGCTTCACTTTTAGCCAGTCTGACCTGTTCTTCCAGTTCTTCTGCGTTGTTCACCACCCGCATACCCTTGCCGCCACCACCGGCAGATGCTTTGATGAGAATAGGAAATCCGGTCTTTTTCACCACTTCCCGGGCCTCATCGATGCTACGCAGCGGTGTTTCTGTACCGGGTACCATAGGTACGCCAAAGCGCTGCGCTGCCTGTTTGGCGGCCAGTTTACTACCCATCACCTCAATAGAGCCGGGACTGGGACCAATAAAGGTAAGTCCGGCGTCTTTTACCGCCTGCGCAAACCGGGCATTCTCACTGAGAAAACCATATCCGGGATGGATAGCATCTGCTCCCGTCTGCCGGGCGGCGCCCATGATCTTATCTGTCAGCAGATACGACTGGCTGGACGGGGCCGGGCCTATGCACACGGCTTCATCTGCATATTGTACAAATGGCATGGCGCGGTCAGCCTCGGAATATACAGCTACTGTCGCGATGCCCATTTCCCGGGCTGATCGCATGATCCGTAGTGCTATCTCACCACGGTTGGCTACCAGTATTTTTTTCATGGAAGCGAATATAAGTGATTCTCCTATCTTTGCGCCAACATGAAATCTAGTGCCTTCCGACAAACCATCACCCTGGTAAAAAAGGACATCCTGCTGGAATTAAGGCAGAAATATGCCTTTTACGGTATCCTGTTATATATAATATCCACTGTATTTGTGATCAACCTGATGATCAATAAGCCGGAAGAAAAGATCTGGAACGCACTTTTCTGGGTGGTACAGCTGTTTGTAGCGGTTAATGCCGTTGCCAAAAGTTTCCTGCAGGAGAATAGGGGGCGTCTGCTGTATTTCTATTCCCTGGTACATCCCCGCAGCTTTATAGTGGCCAAACTGATATACAATATCATACTCATGTCTGTCATGACGCTGATCACCATTGTCTGCTGTATGATGTTCCTCGGAAATCCTGTCACCAGTTTCCTGTATTTCATGGGAGTGAGCCTGCTGGGAGGCATCAGCCTGTCCCTGCTTTTCACTATGCTGGCGGCTATTGCTGCCCAGGCCAACCAGAATGCCGCATTGATGGCCATTATGGGATTTCCCATTATGCTGCCCCTGCTTATGCTGCTGTCCAATATCGCCAAATCGTCCTTTATTACTGTTTTTCAACCGGGATTGCCCAAAATGTTCCTTATGTTAGGCAGTATGGACATTCTTATCATAGCCCTGTCCCTCGTATTATTCCCTTTTTTATGGAAAGATTAACAACTGCCGGCCGGACTACAGAAACAGGTTACTGAATTTTGTGATTAGTGATAAAACGTGTAGGTTTGCCCCCAATATAGTTGGTTAAAATGGCAAAGCATTGGTGGAAAGCTCTAGCAGTATTAATCCTTGTTTATGTGATCATAGCTGGATTTACGATTGAGATACCGATTATCGGCACAAACGGGCAGTCTTCCCGGGGCCTTTTCTTTCACGTTCCTATGTGGATGTGCATGTACACCATGTTTACTATCTCCGTAGTCAATTCCGTTCTTTATCTCTCTAAATACGACCTCCGCAGAGATGTATATGCCAGCGCAGCTGCTAATGTTGGGGTGTTTTATGGTATTCTTGGTTTCGCAACAGGTACGCTGTGGGCCACCTACACATGGGGAGGCTCCTTCACCAGCGATCCCAAACAGATGCTGACCGCTGTGGCGCTCATGATCTATATGGCTTATCTTGTACTGCGCCTGTCCATCCCTGACATTGACAAGCGCGCCAGGATCTCAGCCGTGTTTAATATTTTCGCATTCGCTTTGTTGATTCCCTTAACGTATATTATCCCGCGTATGGTAGATTCCCTTCATCCCGGAAGCGCTACTACGCCTGGATTTGCATCCAGTGACACTGACGACAATATGAGAACGGTATTGTACCCTGCATTCATTGGCTGGGTGTTGTTGAGTGTCTGGATCTATACCCTGTTTGTACGGTACAAAAAATTAGAGCTAAAAAATATTTTTAAATGATCAACAAAGCGTTTTCTTTCTGTTGTACCTGCTTACTGTTACTTGTTTCTCTATTCGCTAACGCGCAGGAAAACCAGAACCAGAACACAGAGACAGGACCTGTGAACGAATTTTTCCGCAGCAATGGCAAGATATATGTTATAGTAGGAGTGCTACTGATCATCTTCATCGGCATTGTGATATTTTTGATAGCGCTCGACAGGAAAATCACCCGGCTGGAACGGCGGGATAACATCCACGGCAAATAAGTCCAACTCTACATATTTATACCAAAACAATTGTCTATGGCGCAAGAGCAACATTATGACTTCTTTAAGAGCGTAGAAAGAAGTTTTGACAAAGCCGCAAAATTCACGAAATGGGAAAACGGGATTCTTGAACAGATCAAGGCCTGCAACGCTGTATACCAGATTAAATTTCCGGTGCGCGTTGGGGATAAGATCGAAGTAATAGAAGCCTACCGCGTTCAACACTCTCACCACAAACTGCCCTGTAAAGGTGGTATCCGTTTCAGCGATGCCGTTAACCAGGATGAGGTAATGGCGCTGGCTGCCCTCATGACCTATAAATGTGCTATCGTGAACGTTCCTTTTGGCGGAGCCAAAGGAGGTATCAAGATCAATCCACGTAATTATTCCCCATTCCAGTTGGAAAACATCACCCGCCGCTATACCGCGGAACTGGTGAAGAAGAATTTCATTGGTCCCGGTGTGGATGTTCCCGCTCCTGACTACGGTACAGGTGAAAGGGAAATGAGCTGGATCCTCGATACTTACATGAGTCTCCGTCCGGGTGAGGTAGATGGTTACGGTTGCGTAACCGGTAAACCCGTTTCCCAGGGTGGTGTGCGTGGCCGTAAGGAAGCCACAGGTCTGGGCGTTTTCTTTGGCTTGCAGGAACTCTGTAACATCAAGGAAGATATGAAACGTATCGGCCTCGAACCTGGTATCATCGGTAAAAAAGTGATCGTACAGGGTATGGGTAACGTGGGGTACCATGCTGCTAAATATTTCCATGAAGCAGGCGCTATCATCGTAGGCCTGATAGAGTGGGATGGCGCATTGTACAGCGAAAAAGGCCTCGATCCGGATGCCGTGCTGAAACACAGAGCTGAAACAGGTTCCATTATCAACTTCCCGGGTGCAAAAACACTTGGTCCGAATGGAGAAGGCCTGGAAATGGATTGTGATATCCTGATCCCCGCAGCGCTGGAAAACGTGATCCACAAGGAGAACGCTCCACGTATCAAGGCTAAAATAATCGGTGAAGGCGCTAACGGCCCTATCACTCCTGAAGCAGATGAAATCCTGAATAAGAAAGGTGTGATCGTTGTACCTGACATGTTCCTCAATGCTGGTGGTGTAACCGTTTCTTACTTCGAATGGTTGAAAAACCTCAGCCACGTACGTTATGGCCGTCTGGGAAAACGCTTCGATGAGAATATGAATATCCACATCCTGAGCGTGATTGAAGACCTCACCGGAAAAAAAGTATCAGATAGAGAAAGGAAATTCATTGCACACGGTGCAGATGAAGTGGATCTGGTGTACTCCGGTCTGGAAGAAACGATGCATGCCGCATTGCATGAAGTGCGTACCATCATGGTAAATCATCCGGAAATTCACGATATGCGCACCGCCGCTTATGTATGTGCTATTGATAAAGTGGGAGCCGCCTACGACCAGTTGGGCATTTTCCCTTGATCTTTATGTCAATATAAAAGTTTACAAAAGAGGGTGTATCTTTGCAGGTACACCCTCTTCTTATATTATTTTCTCCTTTTTGACTCTGTATTAAGTCCACCTTAAGTCCACCTCAAATCCAACCTTACTTCATGTATATAAGGACTATCGTGTAGGGTTTCGGCAGAGTATCGTCGCAGAATAGACCATCAAAATCAGGAAATGTTAAAATACCATCAGCAATGCGTGGGTAACTGTGCAATGAATTGCCATTGTTGTGCATCTACCATATGCTGGCAGCAGAACGTATTTACGCCATTGGTGATGACCAGGTAAGCCGTTGGCAGCACCATATGATAACGGACGATCTGTTCCAGCGTGGTTTGACTAAGTGGTACATCCATCTCTTTACATTCCACGATCATCCAGGGTAGCATGTCCCTGTTGTATACTACAATATCACAACGCTTCCGCAGCTCGCCCAGGTATATTTCCTTTTCTATACCGATCAGTGAAGCGGGGTATCTGAGCGTTGTTACCAGGTAATTGAGGAAGTTCTGTCGCACCCATTCTTCCGGCGTCAGCACTACATACTTTTTACGGAAACGGTCAAAAATGAGCGTTTTACCATTCTCCTGTATAATTTTGAAATCCGGCGCCGGAAACTCAATAGCGATCATTCCACAAAGATAATTGATAGATTCCCTTTACAGATAAGGTAGTATGCCCTGCCGGTGTGCATAAAGCAGGCTTTATACGCCTGCATCAGACTTGCATTGTATCATACACGGCCGCGTAAAAGTGCTTATGATGCTGCCGCAAGTGCTTATAGAATGTAAGAATGAGCAGGAATAACACACCGATAACACTACAGGAAGGCCCGGAGATCGGAGATTTTTCCGTATATTCGTTTGCCAAAAGGCTATGAAGACAAAAGAAGAAATTGTAGCTAACTGGCTCCCGCGCTACACAGGAGAAAAGCTGGAGAATTTTGGTTCCCACATCCTCCTCACCAACTTTAGTAATTACCTCACTTATTTTGCTGAATGGCATAACACCGAAATAGTCGGTGTAGGAAAACCTATGCAATGTGCTACTGCCGACGACATTACCATCATCAACTTCGGGATGGGAAGTCCCGGAGCCGCCACTGTAATGGACCTGCTTAGCGCTATCCATCCGAAGGCTGTGTTATTCCTTGGCAAATGTGGTGGATTGAAGAAAAAGAATAATATTGGTGACCTCATATTACCCATCGCTGCAATACGGGGTGAGGGTACTTCCAACGACTATTTCCCTGCTGAAGTACCGGCGCTGCCGTCTTTCGCCCTGCAAAAAGTAATCTCCACCACTATCCGCGAATATGGTTGTGACTATTGGACCGGAACCTGTTACAGTACCAACCGCCGGGTATGGGAGCATGATGTGGAATTTAAACGCTATCTTGAAAAGATCAGGGCAATGGCCATTGATATGGAAACTGCCACTATTTTTTCTGTTGGCTTCTTTAACAAGATCCCTACCGGCGCATTATTGCTCGTATCCGACCAGCCAATGATCCCTGAAGGGGTGAAAACAGAGGAGAGCGACAGGAAAGTGACGACCGAATACGTGGAAAGGCATATCAGGATCGGTATCGACTCCCTGAAAAATCTGATTAACAGTCACCAAACGGTGAAGCACCTGCGGTTCTAACACCGTTTTCTCAATATGCAGCAACCATTATTATCCATCCGGAATCTGACAGTTTCTTTTGGCAGCACAAAGGCTGTCAATGATATTTCACTGGACATCCTGCCGGGTGAAATAGTGGGGATTGTGGGCGAATCCGGTTCCGGAAAATCGGTGACGGCATTATCGCTCATGCGCTTGCTGCAAAACCCCGGTAAGATAACCGGAGGTAATCTGCTCTACCAGCTAAGAGCCAGCAACGTTCCTTCACGTGATATTGCTCGCTTATCTGAAGCGGAGCTGCGTTCCTGGAGAGGCAATGAAATCTCCATGATCTTCCAGGAGCCGATGACCTCTCTGAACCCTCTGCATAAATGCGGCTACCAGGTGATGGAAGCCCTGCTGCTCCACAAGAGGAAAATGAGCAGGGAAGAGGCCAGATTGCAAACACTGGAGCTATTCAAACAGGTCCGTTTACCGGACCCCGAGCTCTTGATGGAAAGATATCCGCACCAGCTGTCCGGCGGACAAAAACAAAGGGTCATGATCGCTATGGCCATCAGTTGTCAGCCCCGTTTGCTGATAGCCGACGAACCCACTACCGCCCTGGACGTAACCGTTCAAAAGACCATCCTGGAGCTGCTGAAAGAATTGCAACGCCAAACGGGAATGAGTGTGATCTTTATTACGCATGACCTGGGCGTCATTGCGGAAATAGCCGACAGGGTAGCGGTAATGTACAAAGGCCGTATTGTAGAAGAAGGAAGTGTACGTGAATTGTTTACTCACCCGAAACATCCATATACGAAAGGATTGCTGGCCTGCAGGCCACCACTGGACAAACGGCTGTTCAGGCTTCCGGTAACACGGGATTTCATGGAAATAGATTCCCAGGGCAATATTGTCGAAAAGGCCAGGGAAGTAAAAGCATTTGTTCACAGTCTTGAGGTCCCTCACAATATTGTTATTGATAGGGAAGAGCAGTTAGCTAAACGTCCGGCTTTGCTGGAGGTGAGAGATTTGCGTACCTGGTTTCCGGCAAGGAAAAATATATTCGGCAAGGTGCTTTCCTGGACTAAGGCTGTCAATGGTGTCAGCTTTGAAGTCAGGGAAGGGGAAACAATGGGGCTCGTAGGAGAGTCCGGTTGTGGCAAAACCACCCTTGGCAGGACTTTGCTTCGGCTGGTGGAGCCTACATCGGGCAGCATTATTTACAAAGGGAAAGACATTACCACCTTGCCGGCTGCAGAGCTGAGAGATCTGCGCAAAGATATCCAGATCATTTTCCAGGACCCTTATTCTTCCCTGAATCCCCGTCAACCTATAGGACGAGCTATCCAGGAACCAATGAAAGTGCATGGTCTGTATGGCAATGAGGCCGGCCGCCGCCAAAAGGTGGAGGAGCTCCTGGAAAAGGTGAACCTGCTGCCGGAGCACTATGACAGGTATCCGCATGAGTTCTCGGGCGGCCAGCGGCAGCGTATTGTTATTGCCAGAGCGCTGGCGCTGAATCCCTCCTTTATCATCTGCGACGAGTCCGTCGCCGCGCTGGATGTCAGTATACAGGCGCAGATCCTGAATTTGCTGATGCAATTGCGCGAAGAGTTCGGATTTACCAGTATCTTTATCTCGCATGATCTGTCCGTTGTGCGTTTCATCAGCGACCGGATGATGGTGATGAACAGCGGTCAAATTGAAGAAGCCGGTCCCGCTGCTGAAGTTTATGAAAACCCACAGAGTGCATATACAAAGCAGCTGATTAATTCTATACCTAAAAATATTTATGTGTAAGTTTGTGAATGAGAATCTGTCTATAATCAATTTTGATAGATTGTATAATAATCAATACCTTTGCAGCCTTTAAATTTATTCATACCGTAATATGAAACTATCACAGTTTAGATTCGATCTTCCTTTAAATCTGATTGCACAGCACCCTTCCAAGACAAGAGATGAAGCACGTTTGATGGTGGTAAACCGTGCCACCGGAAAAATTGAGCACAAGGTTTTCCGTGATATTATCAACTACTTCAATGATAAGGATGTAATGGTGGTGAACAACACCAAGGTATTCCCTGCACGCCTTTATGGCCGTAAAGAGAAGACTGGTGCAAAGATTGAGGTTTTCCTGCTGCGTGAGCTGAACAAGCAGAACCGCCTGTGGGATGTAATAGTAGACCCTGCCCGTAAGATAAGGGTAGGTAACAAATTATACTTCGGCGATGATGAATCGCTGGTAGCGGAAGTAATAGATAATACTACCTCCCGTGGCCGTACTATCCGTTTCCTGTTCGAAGGTAATGACGATGAATTCAAACAGGTGCTCGATACCCTGGGTGAAACACCACTGCCTAAGTACATCAAACGTAAGCCGGAAGATGAGGATAAAGAGCGTTATCAGACAGTGTATGCTAAATACGAAGGCGCTGTTGCAGCTCCGACTGCCGGTCTGCACTTCAGCCGTGAGCTGATCAAACGCCTGGAAATCAAAGGTGTTAAATTCGCAGAAGTAACCCTGCACACCGGTTTAGGTACATTCCGTCCTATCGAGGTGGAAGACCTGAGCAAGCATAAGATGGATGCTGAGTACTTCAACATCGATGAGTATGCCGTTAAGATTGTCAACAAAGCGAAAGAGGAGAACCGTAAAGTTTGTGCTATCGGTACTACTACTGTAAGAGCGGTAGAGTCTTCCGTAACTGCGCAGAACCTGCTGAAAGCAGCAGAGGGATGGACCAACACGTTCATTCACCCGCCTTACGATTTCGCAATTCCAAATGCACTGGTTACCAACTTCCACCTACCTAAAACAAGCCTCCTGATCATGGTATGCGCTTTTGCAGGATATGATCTGGTGATGGAAGCTTACCAGCAGGCAATTAAAGAAAAATACCGTTTCTTCAGCTACGGCGATGCCATGCTGATCATATAAGCGTTAACGAACTATTGAAAAAGGTCCTGTCTCGTATCATGCGGGACAGGACTATTCATGTAAGGCCATTTATGGAACAGCGTAATAAAATAGCGATCATTGTTGCCGGTGGGTCAGGTTCCCGGATGGGCAGCACTATTCCCAAACAGTTCCTCGATCTGTCAGGAAAGCCCGTATTATGGCACACAGTGAATGCGTTTGTGAGCGCTTTCAGCGATATCCGTATTGTATTGGTATTGCCGGAAGTGCATTTCGGATATGTTGAACCCTGGTTGCATGAATTTAATACAACCGCAAACGTTACTCTGATAAAGGGAGGGGAAACCCGTTTCCATTCTGTAAAGAATGGATTACAGGAAGTGAAGACGCCCTCAGTCGTGTTTGTACACGATGGCGTACGTCCGCTGATCAGCACTTCGCTGATCCGTGCCTGTTATGAAGCTGCTTTAACGAAAGGAAGCGCTATTCCGGTGATCGATATGAAAGATAGTATCCGGCAGGTGGAAGGAGAGGGGAATAAAGCAGTAGATCGTGAACAGTTCAAGATCATACAGACTCCTCAGACGTTTTTATCTGAATGGTTATTGCCCGCATTTGAATTGCCCTATGATCCGTTGTTTACAGATGAAGCGACAGTGGTAGAGCGGCAGGGTCATCGCGTACACCTGGTACCCGGAGAAGAAGCGAATATAAAGATCACGCGCCCGCTTGATCTGACCATTGCCGGCGCATTGTTAAAAGAAAAGAATTTATAGCGATAGTTATTGAGCTACGTCTGCAGACAGGCTCTTATTGATTTTCGCCAGGATCTGGTGAGCAACCTCCATTGCCTGTAGTCCATCTATTGCGTTCACGGGGACGGGCTTGTTGAGGAGGATACTGTCACGGAACAGCTCCAGCTCCATGCGGATGGCATTCACCTGTTTGATCTCCGGATTGTCAATAGCGATGGTCTTTTTACCGGAATTGGTTTCAATATCCAGGGTAAAGAGTCCTTCATCTTCCGGCGTTTTCAGCTTGATGATCTCGGTCTTTTTGTCGAGGAAGTCAATACCGATGTAAGCATCTTTCTGGAAAAGGCGCATTTTACGCATTTTCTTCAGGGAGATGCGGCTGGAGGTCAGGTTAGCTACACAGCCATTATGGAATTCTATCCTGACGTTGGCGATATCGGGCGTATCGCTCATCACAGCTACGCCACTGGCAGAGATGCGGTTGACGGTGGACTGTACTATGCTGAGGATAATGTCAATGTCATGGATCATCAGGTCAAGGATCACGCTGACATCGGTACCGCGGGGATTGAATTCAGCCAGGCGATGTACCTCAATGAACATTGGTTTCAGTTCATGTCCTTTGAGGGCGAGGAAGGCCGGGTTGAAGCGTTCTACGTGGCCCACCTGGAACTTGATATTGGCTTCTTCTACGAGTTTCACCAGTGTTTTAGCCTCTTCCATGGTGTTGGTCATCGGCTTTTCCACGAAGATGTGTTTCCCGTTACGGATGGCCTGTTCGCATAATTTGAAGTGTTGTGTAGTAGGAGCGATGATATCAATCGCGTCTGACGCCTGTATCAACTCTTCCGCGGAAGCGAATCTCGGAATCTGGTACTGTTGAGCTACACTGTCGGCGTTCGCATTACCTGGATCAAAAAAACCGACTAATTCTACGTCTTTCATAGTGGCCCATTGGGATAGATGTATCTTGCCCAGGTGCCCCACACCGAAGATGCCTATTTTGAGCATGTTAATATCTGATAATAAAATAATTGCGAATGTAAGGAAAAAGAGAGTATTATATCCAGATATTATATAATGAATCCTTCCTCTGCCATGCTGCAATAACCGGCCTCAGAAACTATGATGTGGTCCAGTACGCGGATATCAAATAAGCTGCCTGCCTGTATGAGTTTTTTGGTGGTGTGAATATCTGTTGTACTTGGGCGCAAATTGCCGGATGGATGGTTGTGACAGAGCATGATTTGTGTGGAATCAAGCTCTATTGCGGCTCGGAAAATAAGCCCCACATCGACGACGGTGCCTGTTATACCACCCTTACTGATACAACGATGCTGTAGTACACGGCTGGCGTGGTTGAGGTATAGTACATGAAATGACTCATAGTTGGAATCGCCTAATATTGGCTTGAAATAAAGGGCTGCTTCCGCACCGGAACGGATAGTTTTTTTAGGATGCATATATCCTGCCTGCCTGCGCCGCGCCAGTTCCATGGCGGCAATGATGGTAGTAGCCTTGGCGATACCGACGCCCTGTACCTTTTTCAGCTGGTGTACATTCAGTTTACCCAATTCTCCGAGATTATTGGAGGACAGGCGTAATATTTCCTGGGCAAGTGATAGTGCGGACTTCTGTTTATGACCATTATTGAGCAGAATAGCCAATAACTCTGCATCACTTAAAGCAGTGCTGCCTTTATTGATCAGTTTTTCCCGTGGCTGGTCATCTACCGCCCAATCCTTGATTGCAACGTGATTTGCTGGGTTAACTACCATTTCCATTTTGCTAAAATTATTAGCAAATATATTCCTTCCTTCCGGTTTTTTTCACTTCCCCCAATTTTATTTTAAATTAGTCTCCTGATAAGACACCACGGCTTAAAGTGTGAATGTAAGGTATTGTAAATAATCACGTTATCTATTTCGGAAATAACAGAATTGTGTACCCCGGTATACAACGGCTAAAAAAATAAGAATAGCTACACCAAAAAGCATAGTTTTGCAACCTCTTTCTAATAATCCATGCAACCATCAGTAAAAATTTTCACAGGGAACAGTAATACAGCTCTTGCAGAGAAAATTGCAAAGCGTTACGGTAACGGTCTTGGTAAGCTGACCATTCAGAAGTTCAGCGATGGTGAGTTCCAGCCCATCTACATGGAGAGTATCCGTGGTGATTATGTTTTCCTGGTACAAAGTACCAATGCCCCTTCAGACAACCTGATGGAGCTGTTGATGATGATAGACGCTGCGAAAAGGGCCTCAGCTGGTTATATCACTGCAGTGATCCCTTACTTTGGCTTCGCCCGTCAGGACAGGAAGGACAAGCCCAGGGTGGCCATTGCGTCCAAACTGGTAGCCAATCTGTTAACATCGGCAGGTGCTAACCGTGTGATAACCATGGATTTACATGCTCCTCAGATCCAGGGTTTCTTTGACATCCCGGTGGATCACCTGGACAGTTCCGCAATTTTCATCCCTTACATTGAGAATTTAAAGCTGGAAAATCTTACCTTTGCGTCCCCTGACGTGGGTAGTACCAACAGGGTAAGGGAAGTAGCAGCCTATTTCAATGCTGAAATGGTGATCTGCGATAAGCACCGTAAGCGTGCCAATGAAATTGCTTCCATGGTGGTGATAGGAGATGTGAAGGACAGGGACATTGTTTTGATAGATGATATCTGCGACACTGCAGGTACATTGACCAAGGCAGCCAACCTGTTGAAAGAGAAGGGAGCAAGAAGTGTAAGGGCCTTCTGTACACACCCTGTATTGAGTGGTAAGGCTTACGAAAACATCAATAACTCCGTACTGGAAGAGCTGGTGATCTGCGATACAATGCCGCTGAAACAGCAGAGTCCAAAGATCAAGGTGATCAGTGTAGCGGACCTCTTCGCAGTAGCCATTCGTAATATGCACGAAAACAGGTCTATCACGAACCTGTTCGTTCATAGTCACCGGAGGGGATAAGAACAAGCATTATTTATTATAATCATAAATGTTTAATCAATGAAAACGATAACAATCGAAGGACAACTCAGGAGCGAATTTGGCAAAAAAGCCACCCGCCAGGCACGTTCTGAGGGACAAGTGCCTTGTGTTATTTACGGGGGTGCAGAAACCGTAAGTTTTTCAGCGCCGGCAACAGCCTTCAAAGATCTGGTATACACGCCTGATTTTCAGATCGCTGAAATTAAGGTAGGTAGCAAAACCTACAGATGTGTATTGAAAGACAAACAGTTTGACACTGTTACAGACGAACTGGCTCACATCGACTTCATGGAACTGGTAGAAGACAAGCCTGTTGCTGTTACACTGCCAATCAGAATTACCGGCCAGTCCGAAGGTGTTAAAGCCGGTGGTAAACTGGTAGTAAAGATGAAGACGCTGAAAGTAAAGGCGCTGCCTAAATATCTGCGTGAGAACATCGAGGTGAATATCGACAACCTGCAACTGAACGCTAACATTCGCGTAGAAGATGTGGTTACTGAAAACATCGAGATCCTGAACTCTCCGCGTATTCCTATCGCTTCCGTAGTAATGACTCGTCAGCTGCGTCAGGAAGAAGCTGCAGAAGGTAAAAAGAAATAAGTTTTCTTTCAGAATATTTTGCAAAAAGTCCCGTTCCGGCTCGTCCGGGATGGGACTTTTTCTATTTTTGCCCAGCATTGCGTTTCTTTTCGTATATACAGGCAGGGGCGTAATGCAGGTGTTTAGCATTAAAATTGTAATCCGATGAAGTACCTGATAGTAGGATTGGGTAATATAGGTGCAGAATACGAACATACACGCCACAACATAGGGTTTGACATAGCAGATGCTTTTGTAGAAAAGCATGGAGGTAGCTTCCGGAATGATCGTCTGGCTGATGTGGCTGAAGTGAAGTGGAAAGGGCGCACTTTTGTGGTCATCAAGCCCACCACTTACATGAACCTGAGTGGGAAGGCGGTGAAATACTGGATGGACAAAGAAAAGGTACCACTGGAAAATATACTGGTATTAGTAGATGATCTGGCATTACCATTGGAAGTGATACGTCTCCGCGCTGGTGGCAGTGACGCCGGTCAGAATGGGCTGAAAAGCATCCAGGAGCTGCTGGGTACCAACCAGTATCCACGTTTGCGTTTCGGTATCGGGAATAACTTTCCACGTGGCCGGCAGGTAGAATTTGTTCTGGGTAAATGGAATAATGAGGAATGGGCCGTTGTAATGGCGAAATTGGGGAAATGTGTGGAACTGATCGAGAGCTTTGCTTCCGTGGGCTTACCACGTACTATGAATATCTTTAATACCCTGGTCTATCCTTATTAGTAATAAATTTACGAAATCTGATATGATCCGTTCATTTAACCTTAAAACCAAGAAAAATCTGTCATGAAAATTATTTGTGTCGGAAGAAATTACGCTGATCATGCAAAGGAACTGAAAAATGAGGTACCAACTGAACCAGTGATTTTCATGAAGCCGAAGAATGCACTGTTACAGAACAATCATCCGTTCTACTATCCTGAGTTTACCGACAATCTTCATTATGAGTGCGAGTTGGTATTGCGTATCAGCAAGAACGGTAAACATATTCAGGAGAAGTTTGCGGACAAGTATTATGATCAGATAGGTGTTGGCATTGACTTTACTGCCCGCGATCTTCAGGATAAGCAGAAGCAGAAAGGATTGCCATGGGAGATCGCCAAAGCTTTTGATAATTCCGCCGTGGTAGGGCAGTTCATTCCTATTACTCCGGAGTTGGACAAGAAAGATATCAATTTCTGTCTTTATAAGAATAAGGAACTGATGCAGCAGGGGAATACCAAGGACCTGCTGTTCTCTTTTGATTTCCTTATCGCCTACATCTCAAAATTCTTCACCCTGAACATCGGTGACCTCGTATTTACCGGCACACCTGCCGGCGTGGGACCGGTTGAGATAGGGGATACGCTGGAAGCATTTATCGAAAATGACAGCCTGCTGGAATTCATGATAAAATAGATTCAGGCAATCGTAATGAACGCTTAACGCAACAGATAAGGGTTTGCGTTAAGCGTTTTTATTTATATGAACAGTACTCCCATACCTCCACAGCATAATAGTTCGTGTTGAAGCAACAATAACTCACCCTGCCGCATGTGTATGCGGTGTATTATCTAAACTGGCAGAACAAAACAACTATCCGGGAAATTAAATAATGAGATGAAGGGAGTTGGCAGATAGTTTACGTTAATGACAGATTTCAGATGGCAAGATTCATAGTCAGGACCTACGTAGTACTTGATTCGAAATGATGGTTATCAGGGAATATTATTATAGATCACATCAAGTATCCTCGTTAACTCAACATAATCGTTTTCGGTTAATCCGGCCCATCCCGTTTTTCGCATTTCCAGTACCAGGGGCCTTACATCCTTATACTTATCCGAGCCTTTGGTCGTCAACTGAAGGAATACCTTACGACGGTCATGCGGGGAGCCTTCCCTGACCACCAGTTCCTTTTTTACCAGGAGCTCAATAATGCGGGATACGGTGGTAATGTCCTTTGAAGTCACTCTGGCAAGCTCATTGTGGGTAATTTTCTTGTGCTTATAGAGGTTTTCTATCAGTAACCACTGGTCTACAGTAATATCTTTTTTGTGGGCGTCAAAGGTTTTTTGCCAGTAATTCCGTATCCGTTTTAAGGTAGCGTCCAACTTAAAAAAAGACGGATTGCTTACAAAAGTATCAGTCATATTTGTTAATTTGCAATAGCAATAGTTGTTGTAGCAACTAAAAAAGAGTCACACACCAAAACAATTCTTACGTGTTTAAAGATAGTATAAGTGTTCCAACTTTTAAAGCTGCTGTTCCCGGTAAGGAGCGGTCTTCCGGCAAACAGGTTACACTACTGAAGGCTTACCGTTTCATGTGTCAGGCTGCTGAGATGGCCGCGATCTATGAAGCGAACCGCAATATCTGCAAATATGTACATTCCACTTCCCGCGGTCATGAGGCCATCCAGATCGCTGCTGGCTTGCAGCTGAGTCCCTGGGACTATGCAAGTCCATATTACAGGGACGACAGCATGCTCCTGGCAATGGGTTTTACGCCATATGAACTGATGCTGCAACTGCTGGCCAAAAGGGATGACCCGGCCTCTGGCGGCCGTTCCTATTACAGTCACCCTAGTAGCCTGGACCCTGAAAAGCCCTGCATTCCACATCAGAGCAGTGCCACAGGTATGCAGGTGATCCCTGCTACAGGCATGGCGCAAGGCATCCGCTACCTGGAAAAGATAGGCGCCACTTCCCTGAGAACAGGACCCAAAGGAGAAGCGCCGGTAGTGCTTTGTTCGCTGGGAGATGGCAGTGTGACGGAAGGAGAGGTGAGTGAGGCCTGGCAGAGTGCTGTATTATGGGAATTGCCTGTTATTTATCTCGTACAGGATAATGAATGGGGTATTTCGGCCAGTGCGAAGGAAACCCGGGTGATGGACGCTTATGAATATGCAGCCGGTTTTAAAGGCCTGGAACGCATGCGTGTGGATGGCAGCAACTTTGAAGAATGCTTTCATGCAATGGGGGCCGCAATCGGTTATGTACGTCAGGAGCGGAAGCCCATCCTGGTACATGCCTGCGTACCCTTGTTGGGTCATCATACTTCAGGCGTACGGAAGGAATGGTACCGTACCGAAGAGGATTTGGCATTGCATGCAGAAAAAGATCCTAAACCACTACTGAGGCAGCGGCTGCTGGAGATTGGAGTGGCGGACAAGGATCTCGTAGCAATCGAGTCAGACACCCCAAAATATATCAGTCTCGAATTCGACCGGGCAAAGGAAGCATCAGATCCTGCTGTTGACACAGTGGCCGATCATGTCTTTGCCCCTGCAACTGTTACCGCTGAAAAAGGTAACAGGTCCCCTTCCAACGGTAATAAGGTGATGATGGTGGATGCCGCCCTGCACGCGGTAGAGGAGATCCTTCAGCAGTTTCCGGAAGCTATCTTTTTTGGTCAGGACGTAGGTCGCAGGCTCGGAGGCGTATTCCGGGAGGCAGCTACGCTGGCAGAAAAATTCGGCGATGACCGGGTGTACAACACTGCCATCCAGGAAGCCTATATCGTTGGTTCGACCGCCGGCCTTTCAGCTGTGGGCGTCAAACCCATAGTAGAGATCCAGTTTGCTGACTACATCTATCCCGGCTTTAACCAGCTGGTGACCGAGATCTCCAAATCCTGTTACCTGAGCAATGGGAAGTTCCCCGTGCAGACACTTATACGCGTCCCTATCGGCGCCTATGGTGGTGGTGGACCTTACCATTCCGGTAGCGTGGAATCAACCCTGCTGACCGTCAAAGGCATCAAAGTAGTGTATCCTTCCAATGCAGCCGACATGAAAGGGCTGATGAAGGCCGCCTTCCTTGATCCCAATCCTGTGGTCATGCTGGAACACAAAGGTCTTTACTGGAGTAAAGTACCTGGTACACAGGGTGCTATCACAGTAGAGCCGGACGCTGACTACGTACTGCCGCTGGGTAAGGGCAGGATCGTACAACCCGCTCATCCCCGTGACGTGAAAAAAGGAGATACGCTTTGCGTGATCACCTACGGCATGGGCGTATACTGGGCACAGGCAGCAGCAGCCAGTTTTCCTGGTCAGGTAGAGATCATCGATCTGCGTTCCTTATTCCCGCTGGATGAGGAACTGGTCTTTTCTACAGTGAAGAAACATGGCAAAGTGCTCGTACTAACAGAAGAGCAGCTGAACAATTCCTTTGCACAGGCATTGGCAGGACGGATCCAACGGACCTGTTTTAAATCACTGGACGCACCGGTATTTACGCTGGGAGCCCTTGATCTGCCTGCAGTACCGATCAATACCATACTGGAGAATGCCATGTTGCCGAATCCTGAAAAGGTAGCTGCGGCTATGAAAGAATTGTTAGCTTATTAAATATTAGAAACTTTTTAAGGGTAGCTCTTGGCTTTTAGGAAATTCCCTATTATCTTTGCACTCCCGTTTTGAACAAGTGAAGCGGTTGAAATATGGCGAGGTAGCTCAGGCGGTTAGAGCGCAGGATTCATAACCCTGAGGTCAAGGGTTCAACTCCCTTTCTCGCTACGGATTAAAAAGGCTTTCAGCAGACGCTGGAAGCCTTTTTTGTTTTATTACTATCAATCTACAATATTTTTAACTTGCATATAGTAATCTTTGCAGATGGGATATTATTTAAACGCTTTTATCGGCAAATCAAAAGATATAAGTTGTGTTTGTGAATCATACAATAATGTGACACTAGTGAACTTGGGTCAAGATATTTCATTGATCCCACTTACAGAGGATTTATTCGATCAGATAAATGAATTGGATACCGCGGAAAGTATTCGTGGTTTTGAATATTTAACGGACACTATTGAATTGAGTATATTAAGGATTATAAAAGGTAAGCCCCTGGCTTATGTAGAAGTAGAATATTTTGGAGGCGAGGGTGGACAAACGGGAATAATTTGGAAAGATGGAAAAAGAAATGCTGAATTGACGTATGGACAAGACGTTGTAAATATTGTTTTAAGATCTTTCGGTGTTATTGCAGAACGTAATAAAGATGAATTTGATACGCTTGGCTTTGGTAGGCATCGAAATACTCAGGATTGGACGAAGTCCGGCAAACATTCTCCTACAGATGGCTAAAAGTTAAAAGATCAAGAAATTGGTTAGATAATTCGCCCGATCTCGCTACAAGATATCATGGGTCGCGTAATAAGCGCCCCATTTTTTGTTAATCAATATTTTATAAAGAACCAGGAAGTTCTACAGCAACTCTATATCTTTTCTAAAAATTCCTAGCGCATTCATTCTCTACTAATTATGTGGTTCAACTCTCATTCCCTGGAATATAGATTTTGAGTTCCTCTTATAAATATTCTACTAGACCTTATCCGAAAGCTCAAAACGCTCAGAAATGAAAAATTTGACTTGCTCCCTTTCCGTCACAGTGGATTAAAAAGATCAATAATACTTTTGCATGTTATTTACGATTTGGCAACGTTCCTAAGCATGAAATTTTATTGTGAAACAGGGATCAGGATGCCTGCATAAATTAACTAAACATCATTAAATTTTTGCGAACTATGTTACCTCCAACTTACCAAACAGAAAACTATACCCTGGAGCCATACCAGCCGAAAGATCTAAAACGGTATCTGGAGATGTCTATGGACAGGGACGTAATTGCTTTTATGGGCGGTGCCACAGATGATATAAAGACAGAAGAGAGTATGTTTAATAAAATTTTTGAAATCTACCGTAGTAATGAGAAAAGATGGTTCTGGGTATGGGCTGTATATCGAGACCAGGAGCTTTGCGCCCATTTGGAGTTAAAGGAAACTAAGGACACCACTGAGAATGAACTTGAGATTGTATACATGGTTCATCCCCGGGAACGGCGTAAAGGTATAATGAAGGAAGTACTACATTTTTTAAAAATAAATCAACACCTTTGGAAACGAAGGATCACTGCGACGATATATCCTGAAAATGATATTTCATTTCAGTTGCTCATGACATGGGGGATTGAAAGGAAGGCGTTAATAACGGATAAGGAAACTGGCGAAACTTTTAGTAAAGTATGGCTGCGCTAAGCCCCGACCTTTCATAAACTCAAACTTTCCACCACCATAGGCGACAACCCATATACAAAATAAGGTTATGACTTTCGGGATTTGAAGATAATAGGCTTGATACAAAAGATAAATGGAGATTGGGCAAAGAGGCCTGTCTAAAAAATGTTTATACAAATATTAACCAGCTTATAGAGAATTCCAAAGAGCCTAAAAAAATCCCAGAAAGCCGATAAGCAGCACAACAATTTTACTTGCTTTGACACGGATCGGCTATCACAATAAAATGACGGGCCACGGCTTCCGTGCGCTTGCTGTGGGCGTGCTAAAAGAGAAACTTAATTACAGTTTGCAATTTCCAACTATCGGATATCTCTCAAAGAGGTATTGCATTTTCTATCAGTCATCCGCTCAACATTCCTAAATGGGATAAGTGGGGCCTTATCCACTACCCATTAAAATCAGCTCCCGCCGCAACGATTGGAAATTGGAGGATATAAGGAAATGCTTTGAGGCAATGGATCAGGCGAGTATGTAAACAAGGAAGGATGCCCCGCCTTTATGGCGGGGGGCCCTGCATTAAAATTATAATCAAAATTTTCTGACAGCCCGAACATGATAAGTATTATAATATCTATCATAGGCCCCATATTTTAATCCTTTATAGGAATAGCCAAGTTTAAAGCTGAAACACCATATAGCATCACTATTAATATCGGAAGAACTGCAATATTCGTCAGAAGCGAAATTTCCTACCCCTATTGCGTGTAATCTGCTGTGCATAAGGCTTAATTCATCTTTGGAAGGAAGAAACCAATCATCAAAACCGTTAAGTGATAGTTGGTCACATATACTAGCCGGATTGTTCCCAATTCCTAAGGCTGCAACCATTGCACGTGTATTCGCCATGCCTGTTCCCGTATCTGTGCTTGTCCCTGTGGTGTATATCAACGGTATTTTGATATTACTTGCTTGGTCTATTGGAGCACTGACTAATCCATGCTTGCCTGTTTTGTCGAGATAAAAGATTAGCCCGCCTTTAATAGTGTCTCCGGCTTCTATTAATCGAAGAATTTTATAATGAGTGCCCCAATATCCTTTGCCATGAATAGCGTCCTTTAAAGAAATAAAGTGTATGCCCCTTTTTAAACCAATATTTTTATCCTGCTGGGCTTGATTAGCTGGTTTCGGATCTCCATTAGATTGAATAATTCCTTTTGTCTTATTTTTTTGAATAGTAACCATGCCGATATGCTTAGTCGGCCACAAGATTAAATCACCGACTTTCATTTCTTCTTCAGGCATTCGCTCCTGAATGAATACTCTCCAATTCAGCGATTGTTTTTTTTCTAAAGTGCTATTTAGCATTGTTTCAAAGTTGCTCGTTGTTGCATCTGTAGATATATTTATTCCAATATGATTTAACAAGTTGATCATAAGGCCGGAACAATCAGTTCCATAAACTGCATATTTTTTATGTAAGGCATTTCCGGCGGTTGGAAAAAGTCTTTTCGTATAGTCTCTTTGCCCATAACTATAAACCAGTCCTTTATGTTCCGGTTTGTTGTCACCTTCATTTGGATAAATCTTATTTGTTTTTTCAGAACACAATTGCCAGCCTTTTTTTATCATACTATCAATCATAATTTCTTTAAGTTTTGCAACGGACGACTGGCCATTGGAAATTCTTGCTAGGGGATAGCCATTAGCCCCTAATAATTCTTCTAGTACTGGTGTCGGAATACTTATACTTTCTAAGAACTCATTATCTTCTTGATTTAAATAATCGTCATGAACTTGGCTTTCTGGCTCTTCCGTTTTATTATCATTTTTTGAACATCCTAAAAATATAACCAGAAATAAACAGACTAATACTTTGATAGACCTCATATATATTTATTTTAATAGCTTTCCATCTGCCCAAAATGTCTTCTAAAGGCGGAGTAAGTATGCTTTATACTTTCTAAGAACTCATTATCTTCTTAGCTTAATCCATTGCCAGGCATAGATTTTTATTCATCCCTGTCCTATCAGAGTTAGAGGATAAAGTAGTATTCCCATGTGAAGACGTAGGCGACGCATTTTCAAGGGGCAACTTTTCCTGTTGTGCATTATTTGCACAAGCGTTAAAGCGTAATGGCTAATACAATTAGAATTAGTTTAGCGCGCATTATTCTTTTCCCTTATTTATTCTTTCACATGACGATTATATTAAATAGTTCTCTATTTTTGGTTAACACGATGTTATTATGACTGTTAATTTTTTATATTAGAATCTTCATCCGCTCTTTGTTGTAGAGCCTGCATCGTGTAATATGGCCGCTTATCAAAATACGATGCGCCGATTTTATCTTCCAGCACCCCCCACGGATTGAGAACAATAACGTCTTTGCCTTGCTCGCGTTGATAGCGGGCTGTTATGGCAAGTTGGCAAAGGTTTTTAGAGAATTTCTAAAAGCCCTTTTTGTTTTGGTACAGCTACTCTACAACATTTTCCTGGCATGAGACCTTAAAGACTGGAATCATGTTGAAAACCGGGGGATTTTTGTGATCATCCGTGTGAATTATTTATATGTAGCAAAAAATGATTCCCGGCATCTGCCTGAAAACATTTTTCCTTTTGTAGCAATATCTCACCGGTTACGAGGATTTGCTATCTTAGATTTCTGATTGTTGATATTAGACTATCTAAACAGCGAACAACAGTAAAACACATGAACACCCAAAAAGACAAAAGTAAAATAATAACCTATCCACCAGAGACCTTAAGAACCTTTATCGTGCAGTCTTATCAGTGGATAGATAACCTGAATTTCACCCTTAGTCCGGAAGAGTGTTTGAAAAACGCTGAGGAATATATCAGTATAGCAAAGGAAATGTTCCTGGATGCGGGCTGGGATGGGGACGGAAACATAGCACTAATGTGGATTCCCCCTTTTATGTTGCAGGGTAAACAAACTGCGGAAGGAATTACCATCTGGCATGTTAAACAATTAGAAGATGGTGTATCCTGGCTTTTATCACCAAATGGAATTGCTATGTTCAACTCAATCCGTCACAGTCAGGAACCAAGCTGAAAGCCTAGCGGTCAATTCTCCGATGAGATCTTTGAAGCGCTGGTACTGATAAGTTGACTACAGATGTCCCATACTCAAAAAATCCGCGTAAGCTTTACGCGGAAATAGGTGTAAGTGCGAAGCCTAAGGTGAAGCATGGAAAATGAACGAGTAGCAGGTAGATAGGAAATCTGGTTCAACGCTACGTTTAATACATCACTAGTCAAAACCACTATTATTGTGAAAGCTATTATAACATTATTGAAATCTCTGTTGCTAAGTGCTTATCCTTCCGGATCCTCCATTGACTATTACAATGGCCACCTGTACATTATAGGTGATGATGCTAATATACTGCTGGTACTCGACAGTAATTATAATGAAGTGAGTACTGTACCATTTTTTGATTATAAAGAAAAGCGGATACCCAAAGTAAAAAAGGCAGATCTGGAATCCGCAGTCATACTTGATATTGACGGTGAAAAAAGCTTGCTGGCTTTAGGTTCGGCGGCGACAAAAGAAAGAGAAACGGGCGTGGTGTTGAGGTTGCGGGATAATAAAGTACAGCATATCTCATATGCGCCATTTGTAAATCGTCTTCGGCAGATTCCCGAGATCAACATTGAAGGTGCTACCATTGCAGGTCCTCATTTGATGCTGGCTAACCGGGGGAATAAAAATAATCCTGTCAATAACATTATCACAACTACTCCTGATTTTTGGCAACGGCAGGAAGATGCCCCGATCAGCATCTCGCAACTCATCATTCCTTTTTCCCTCGCTGGCTTTGCCGGCATATCTGAGCTGTGTTACATTGAACAGGAAGATATTCTGCTGGTGGTTCTTTCAAGCGAAAACACCGGCAATGCTTATGATGATGGTACAATAGGCGATAGTTACATTGGATGGATAAAGAATGTAAGTCGGAAACTAAATAAGGGAGACATATTGCTGGATGGCATTGTTAATCTGTCTGATGTAGATCCCGTATTTAAAGGTGAAAAGTTGGAAGGAGTCTGCCTGGCTGAAGCTACAGATAATGGCTGGTATCTGCATCTGGTAGCTGATAATGATCAGGGGGAGAGTAGACTATTCCATATTAAAATCTTACTCGGTGATTAGTAGTAACATTGTTGATATTCATTATGGTGGCTACAGAATAGTAAAGACTTTCACGCAGACGCTTAAACAAACTTTTTGATTCCGGCAGAACAATCCGCATCGTGAAGAGCATATAGTGTTTTAGTCAGGGACGGATACGTCCACCTCAGAAAATGTGCGTAGTATCTGGTTGAATAAAATGGCTGAAGTCGTTGCGCGGAAAATGAAATACCCATCTTTAGAATGCTTTTTTATAACTTTATTATTAGTAGAAACTAGAAGTTAATACTCAGAAAACCCGAAAACGGAAAATATGTCAATATCAAAAGAATCGGAACTATTGGGCATGCAAAAAGCCAGTGAAGCGGTTGCATATACCCTGAAGGAAATGGTGAATTATGCTCAACCCGGTATGAGCACAAAAGAGCTGGATGAATTTGGGGCTAAGATCCTGTCTGGCTTCGGCGCCAAATCAGCGCCATACGTGACATATGGATTCCCGGGCTGGACATGCATAAGTGTCGATAATGAGTTTTGTCATGGAATTCCTACGGACAAACGTATTTTGAAAGAGGGCGATCTTATAAATATTGACGTCTCTGCTGAGCTTGAGGGGTTCTGGGCTGATAATGGAGGCTCCTTTGTGCTTGGAGCAGATGTTAATCAACATCAGAAATTAGTCGAGGCTTCAAAAGAAATCCTTCGTAAGGCAATCAGCAACATAAGGGGAGGAGTAAAAATAGCAGATATTGGCCATCTAATGGAAACAGAAGCTAAGAAACGTGGCTATAAGGTTATTAAAAACCTTGGAGGCCATGGCATTGGTCGGGGACTTCACGAAGATCCAGACAGTATATTGAACTACAGAAACCGTTTTGACCAAAGAAGATTTAAGAAGAATTCTGTCGTAGCAATAGAAACGTTTATATCAACATCATCTACTTATGCAGTGGAGATGAATGACGGTTGGACCATGGTCGGCGACAAGGGCGGGTATATGGCACAACATGAGCATACCATCGTTGTTACCGGCGGAGAGCCTATTATATTAACAGAAATGAATGGAATATTTAATTAAGTTTGATATTCAATCACTGTCGATAAGAGATTAATGGTCTTTCTGAAAAGAAGGACCGTTTAATTTAGGAGAAACGTTTAGCCTCGTCAGGCAACAGCACTGAAAATCTAAGCACAGGCAAAAACCGATCAAACACAATGAAAAGGAAGAAAAGTACGATCATCGTTGTCCATATTCTTATGTGGCTTTTATTATCGTTTGGCTATTGTTTTCTGGCAGAACCCCTTATTGAATACATGTTTCCGTCAATACACAATGTAGAAATGTGGATAACTGTATTGTCTATGGGGCTTATTTTGATTTTTATAGCCAGCGTAATTTCACTAATTGTGAGTTTAATGCTCAGAAAGAAGAAAGAGAGATTACGAGCACCTATGAATGCCCGGTAAGCTAAGAGGGTATTTAAAGTTATATATGGCTACCAATAATTAAAAGGCTTCAGGAATACTACCCTGAAGCCTTTATAAGTATTGCGGGAATTGTAAGATGATCGGCAGGAAATACCAGCCACCCAATCACTTTCCATGCCACCTCAATCAATCAATGCCCTAAGCGATCAGCACCTTCACTTCCAGATACGCTTCCAATCCAAATGCACCGTTTTCCCGCCCAATACCGGAATGCTTAAATCCGCCGAATGGCGCCAAAGGATCGTGTTTTAATGTATTGATCAATACCCTGCCTGCCTGAAGCTTAGATGCCAGCTTTTCTGCCCGGCTATTATCTTTTGAACTGATATATGCCATTAACCCATATTCTGTATCGTTGGCAATAGCAATCGCCTCTTCCTCATTCTTGTAAGGAATAACACTAAGTAGCGGACCAAATACCTCTTCTCTGGCGATACGCATGTTATTGTTAACGCCCATGAAAATAGTTGGCTTCACATAATAACCATCATCAAGTCCTTCCGGACGACCAGGTCCGCCCCAAATCAGTTCAGCGCCTTCCTCAATACCGATGTTAATGTATTGCTGTATACGGTCGTATTGTTTCTGGCTGGCAACGGGACCGATATTGACGTCGTCGTTGTAAGGCCGGCCCACTTTGAAGCGGCCTGCAGCCTTAATTAATGCTTCTCTTACTTCTGCCATTTTAGCCTCCGGAATCAACAAACGGGAGCCTGCTATACATGCCTGCCCGTTGTTCATAAAACAAGCCTGCAAAGCCAGGGGGATTGCTGTGGATATGTCAGCGTCGTTCAGAATAATGTTAGCAGATTTTCCACTTAATTCCAGCGTTAGTCTCTTCATTGTAGCAACTGATTGCTGGGCGATCATCTTACCCACCTGTGTGGAACCGGTAAAGGCTATTTTTGTAACCGCCGGACTAGCCATCAAAGCTTTGCTGATAACGTCTCCCCGTCCGTTGACCATATTCACCACACCTGCAGGTAGGCCCGCAGCATCAATACATTCCATGATGATCTGCGACTGCCAGGGGCTGAATTCACTTGGTTTGATAATTACGGTACAACCAGCAGCAAGGGCAGGAGCGAGCTTCACCGCAATGGATCCTGAACTGGAGTTCCAGGGAGTAAACAGTGCTGCAACACCAACCGGTTCCATCACAATTTTAGATTCGTTCATCTTCCTTTCGAACGGATATTGTTCAAGGATGGATATATGACTTGCGAATGTTGTGGCTGCAAGCATGTTTGACCACTTCGCGCGTTCTTTGGTAGCGCCGTATTCTATAATGGTAGCCTGAATAAGATCGTCCATTCTCTTCATGATTTCGTCATGGATCTTTTGAAGATAGGTGGTCCGTTCCTTTATTGTGCTCTGGGAGTAGTGCTTGAAAGCCTCGCTGGCTGCTGCAATGGCATCATTTGTATCGCTTTCGTTCGCATAGGTCAGTTGCGCTATAACTGAACCGTCCACCGGACTAATGATATCTGCCTTCTCTGTTCCTTTCGGGTTGGTAAACTTCCCGTTAACGTAAATTTGATCTATCTGTTTCATTGTTCCTTTTTTAGCAAAATTACACTGGTGTCAGACACCAGCTTTTGCTATAAAGGCCAATTTGCTTTGTTGTGAAGTTCAAGAATACCTCCAGGGTATTGTTGTCTTATATGAAAACTGTCGTAATAAGTGATTTACCATCAGTTGTTTGGGTGAGTTTTGATGGAATAATATGAATCTACAGCAGCTTGTCCCGTATAATTAGGGCCGGCCTTATCGTCCGCACCTTTATAATCAAGATTGAAGTCTATGTATCTCGGCCCTTCACATCTAATAAGTCTCGTCCGGGCACTATAGTCGATCTCATTTTCCTTGAATAGCTTCTTTAAATAATTCCCCTTCTGATCGCCTTCAATTTTAATATTATTCAAATCAAGATTGGCTATGAGGATTCCCTGGCTGTTAATTGCCTTCAAACCCTTCACTATTACTTTAAGTTTATCACCAACATAATGAAGTCCATGAACACAGGTGATCAGATCATATTGATCCTGATCTTCCCAATCGACAAGAGAACGTGTTTCAAATTGCAGGCAGCTAACAGTAGGAGGGATTGATTGAAACTGATCTACAAGATCAATACCTTTAAGTGTGATTCTTTCCTGCAGATTTTTGCCTGCTACTTCGCTGGCATACTGAAGCAAAGCATTACCTTCTCCACAACACAGATCCAACCATTTAGCATGTCCTTGTGCTTCCAGGCGTTTATTCAAGTAGGGGCCGGGACTGAACTTCAAATCTTTTTCATAGCTATTTACCCCACTGGCTATTCGCTTCCGATTCATCCGGTTATTGGCAACAACTGGCGACCAGATTAACGCACTTTCAGTTAATAGTTCCATATTATTAAATGTACTCTTATATGAGTTTTATTTGCAAGCCTCTTAACCACATTTTCTGTTGAAGTTATAAACCTTTTTGACCCCTTCATTCTGAACTTGTGTAATTTTTTCACAAGTTGTATTTCGTCTAATTCAGACCAATATGGATAGTTCTTATCTTTCAAAATTGATGTTCAGCCCGTTTGAAAAGTATAATAGGTTGAGTGCCTGATCTGGCCAACCTGTTTCTTGGTCAACAGCCCCCCAATCCTTCTTTATTTATCCAGTAAATCATTTTTTTGATTGATAACCATTGCTTTAATGGAAATTTTCCCTCGAGAATTTCATTTAATGCAAACGATTGCATAACTTACAACAAGATTCCAGGTTCATGAAAAAGAAGGAGTAAATACCCATTATCATCCATCCCTCTTTTTCTCAATTAAAAAACGCCATCATAACTGTATCGTTACCGTCAACAGTAACGCATGACCATGCCGTTGCCTGTAATTTCGAATACCAGTATTACAACACATAATGCTATATTACTAATGATCCGTTACCTGCTTTTAACAGGAGTTCTCTTTTGTCTGATATCATTCCCGGCACAGGCACAGCAAAGCCAGCGCCTTACACAGAACTGGGAATTTTTACGGGAAGACTTAGGCCAGGTCTGGGAAGCTGTTCGCCCAGCTGCCGAAGGAAGTCCGGAATCTGTTCCGCTGTGGGAGAAAGTCTCTCTACCGCACTGCTTTAATGCAAAAGACGCCGTAGATCCGGACCTGAATTATTACCAGGGCCCTGGTTGGTATAGAACAACATTGGACATTAAAAACCCTTACACACAAGGTCGCACGCTCTTACACTTCGAGGGCGCCGGACAAAAAACAGACGTTTATATTTACACCACACTCGTCGCTCATCACACCGGCGGTTATGATGAATGGACGGTGGACGTAACCGATGCCATACAACAATTCCTGCAAAGCCCGGATGCGAAGCGGTACAACGGAAAAGTGCCGCTGGAGATCCGCTGCAGCAATGCCCGGGATGTAGAAATGATTCCTTCTTCCATGTCTGACTTTAATGTGTACGGTGGTCTTTACCGGTATGTAAATCTGGTATATTCACCGGCTTTATCCTTTGAACAATTCCACATTAATCCGCAGGTTGATGCAAATGGTAAAACAGGTATAATACAGTTGCGAGCAGCATTCCACAATCCACAACATACAGAACAGGCAACACTGGACATTGATATACTTGATCCTCAGAAAAGAGTAGTACAGCACTATACACAGCAGGTCCCGCTGAAAGATAGCACACTGAATATAGCTGCTATTACTATTAAGAAACCCTTGTTATGGTCGCCTGCCCAGCCGCACTTATATACCGTGCAGGCCCGCCTCAAAAGCGCTGCTAGTGAAGCTGTCTGGAATGGATATTTTGGTTTCCGGCATTTCGAATTTGTAACGCATGGACCTTTTATGCTGAACGGCCAACGTTTGCTGTTACAAGGTACACATAGGCATGAAGACGGCGCTGGTGTTGCGGCAGCACTTACTGAGGATATGATACGCCGGGAAATGAAGATGATAAAAGATATGGGTGCCAACTTCATAAGACTGGGGCATTATCAGCAGTCATCTCTTGTACTGGAACTTTGCGATAGCCTGGGCATACTGGTATGGGAAGAAATTCCCTGGTGCCGTGGCGGATTGGGAGGTGACGTTTACAAAGAACAAGCACGCCGTATGCTGACCAACATGATCACACAGCATGGTAATCATCCTTCCGTGATCTTATGGGGATTGGGTAATGAAAATGACTGGCCCGGCGATTTCCCGGAGTTTGATAAGCAGAAGATCCGCGCTTTCATGACAGAATTAAACGCGCTGGCACATCAACTGGATAACTCTCGTAAAACAAGCATCCGCCGCTGTGATTTTTGTAAGGATATTGTTGACGTGTATTCTCCTTCCATCTGGGCAGGGTGGTATCGTGGCCGATATACAGAATATAAGGATGAAACCTTAAAAGCTATTGCCGACGTACCACACTTCTTTCATGCAGAATGGGGCGCTGACAGCCATCAGGGCCGGCATGCAGAATATCCTGAAGCTGCTTTGAAGAAGGTCGCGACAGGCAAAGGCGCAGATGAACGCACCGGCGACTTTGCCCTTACCGGCGGAACCGCCCGTGCCTCGAAAGATGGAGACTGGTCTGAGACCTATGCGTGTAACCTCATTGACTGGCACCTCAAAGAACAGGAGACAATACCACAGCTTACCGGCAGCGCTTATTGGATCTTTAAAGATTTCTCCACGCCCTTACGTCCTGACAATCCGGTGCCATACGTAAACCAGAAAGGTGTAGTAGCCCGTGATCTTAGCCCCAAGGAATCCTATTATGTATTTCAGTCCTATTGGGCTACACACCCCATGGCGCATATCTATGGTCATAACTGGCCGTTGCGCTGGGGTAAGGATGGTGAGGAAAAAATGATCTGGGTCTACTCCAACTGTCCTGAAGCAGAACTGTTTGTAAATGGTAGGAGCTATGGCGTTAAGAAGCGCAATAGCCAGGATTTCCCGGCTGCAGGCCTTCGCTGGCAATTGCCTTTACATAAAGGGGATTACCTGGTGAAAGTAGTTGCCCGTAAAGGAAAAGAAACAGTGACAGATGAAGTGTCTTTTACTTACCAGACCGACCAATGGACTAAACCCGCCAAACTGATAATGGAGAAAACCATCACTGGCGACACGGCCCTGATAAAGGTAAAGCTTGTGGACGCCCAGGGCGTTCCCTGCCTGGATGCAGCAGACTATATCAATTTTTCCATTGCAGGTAGTGGCACATTGATAGATGACCAGGGAACTGCCAGTGGATCGCGTAAAGTACAACTGGCCAATGGACAGGCACAGATCAGCGTGCTGCTGAATAAAGGAAAGAGTATGGTAGGTGCCGTCGTTAAAGGAATAGCGGAAGCATTTATTACTTTATAATGCTTCCGGTATTCTACCGGAAATCCAGATAGCGTAGCAGTCCCGAATGGAAATAATGAGCCTCTTGATAACCGCAAAAGATAATCACATTAAATACCTATAAACGTGTAACACACATAAAATATAGTACTATGAGGAACTTATTTTTAAGTGTAGTCATTATCATTATTTCATTCCGGCTACAGGCGCAAACGCAGGCTGGCGCTGCTGATAGAGGCGATGAACAGGGCCTCCTGTTGCAAAAAGGCGCCGCGCGCGATCAGGCGGCCATTGATGATGCCCTGAACGGCTGGTGGAAACGTAGTATGGAAAATCATGACGCCCGCATTGCCTGGTGGCGGGAAGCAAAGTTTGGTTGTTTCATTCACTGGGGAGTGTATTCTGTTGCAGGTGGAGAATGGCAAGGCAAAAAGGTCGATGGTTATGCAGAACACCTCATGCGTAAGGAAAGAATTCCCAGGGAGGTGTATAAGGAGAAACTGTTGAAAACATTCAACCCGGAGCAGTTTGATGCGGATGCCTGGGTAAGAATGATAAAAGCAGCCGGCATGCGTTATCTGATCATTACGTCTAAACATCACGATGGCGTGGCCATCTATCCTTCCGCAGTAAGCGATCTCAATATCAGTGCTTCTCCCTTTAAACACGATCCCATGCAGGAACTGTCTGCTGCCTGTAAGAAGTATGGTATCCGCTTCGGCTTTTACTATTCCCATGCTTTCGACTGGGAGCATCCTGACGCACCAGGCAATGACTGGGACTACGATAATCCTGCCGGAGATAAGCGTTTGCACGGAGGTCTCAATTGGTTTGATGTTCATCCGGAAAGATTGCCCAAAGCCGTGAAGTATGTGAACGAAAAGGCGATACCGCAGATAGTGGAATTGATCCGCAAATACCATCCGGATATACTATGGTTTGATACCCCCAGCAAAATACCTTTGAGTGAGAACATCCGTATACTGAAAGCGATCCGTGAAGTAGATAACAACGTCGTTGTAAATGGTCGCCTGGCCCGTTCTGCCAGTATTTCTTTCGGTGATTATATCAACACTTCCGACCGTCCTGCAGAGTTTTACCCGGTTACCGGTGATTGGGAGGCGATCCCTACTACAAATGAATCCTACGGTTATTCAAAGTTTGACGACAGTCACAAGCCTGCCCGGTTCTTCGTAAGATTGCAGGCAAAAGCTGCCGCCAGAGGAGGCAACCTGCTAATGAACATAGGGCCTATGGGCAATGGTTTGGTAGATCCGAGGGATACCGTTATACTGCATAGCATTGGCACCTGGATGCAGACGAACGGAGAAAGTATCTACGGTACAACCGCTTCCCCTTTGCCTTTGCAGCCCTGGGGAGAAAGCACGCTGAAAGGTAATCGCCTGTACCTGCATGTGTTTGACTGGCCGGAAAAGGGCCCCTTATATGTAGGTGGTTTGAAGAGCAATGTCCGCAAAGCCTGGTTACTGGCAGATCCGAAACAAAAAGCACTGACAGTTAAACGGGTAAATGACCGGGATATCACAATTGTCCTGCCGGCTAAAGCAATTGATTCAATGAACAGCGTAATAGTACTGGACATGCAGGATGTGAAGACGGATAGCATCCGTGTACTGGATACCCACACTATTACCAATGTACTGCGGGCTTTCGATGGTACGCTGCATGGAGGAGGTTTTCAATATGGTGATGGCAAAGCCCCGAAATATTATGTATATAACTGGGCAAGGCCAGAACAATATGTTAGCTGGACCTTCCGGCTGACGGCCCCGGCGCAGTTCCATACGCATATTAAATACGCAGCAGATTCCACCACCGGCGAGAATAAATTCACAATAGCTGTAAATGGAACAACACTCCATGGGAAAACCCAGCCAGTGCGGTCAACAGACAAGATCATGATCCAGTCTTTAGGCGATCTGTCACTGCCTGCTGGTGTACATACTTTAAGCATACGTCCGGAGCTGATTACAGGTAAGGAATTGATGAAATTATTTGAGATCACTTTAGCGCCTTAATGGTAAAAAAATTTCATGCAGATGATATTCAGGAAACCTTTTCTAACCTTTTTGTTAACCGGCCTGCTGGCAGCAGCTGGCCTTTACGCTGGTCCGGCAGACCAGTTTCAGCAAGCACTGAAAAATAGTAGAGCCACTATTGTGCTGGCTAATGGTGAAACGGCACCTGCTACCGTGCAACTCTCCCGTACATGGGAGGGCGACTTTTGTACCGCGCAGATTACAAACACCGGCAGTAAACCGGTAAGCATTCACGAAGTAATACTGGCGCAGGCCGGTAAAATACTACCTGCCAATACGCCCTTTTATGCAGAAGGATTCCAGATGCTGACACAGACAAGCGGTACCCTGGAAAAACCGCAGGTGCTGGGTAATTATACCGATGAGGGGCATTACAAGATCCCTCAGCCTGCCGGCTACCTGGCGGTATACAACCTCTTACGTTTATACCCCCCTGGCGAAGCTGAACTCCTGGCTGGGTTTACCAGTTGCCGGCGCTTTACAGGTAAGTTCTATCTCAATGCAGACACTATCAAAGTGGTAATGGACCTGGAGAACCTGATCCTGGCCCCTGGCGCTACCTGCCAACTGGAGGAATGGGCCTTGCTGAAGGGTAAGGAAGGAAATGCCCTGCTGGAGAAATTTGCTGCCCGTATCAATCAGCACCATCCGCGCCTGGCCTTCAAAGAACCGCCAACCGGCTGGTGTAGCTGGTATTGTTTTGGTCCGCGGGTAACAGCACAGAACATCTACGATAACCTGGACTACATCAAGGCTAATATACCTGCCCTGCGATATATACAGATAGATGACGGCTACCAGCCGCATATGGGCGATTGGTTATCGACAGGTCAGTCATTTGGAGGTAATATACAGCCGGTACTGAGCAGCATACGAAGCAAGGGTTTCGAGCCCGCCATCTGGGTGGCACCCTTTATTTGTGATAGCAATTCCACGATATACAAAAAGCATCCTGACTGGCTGGTAAAAGATGCAAATGGTAAACCACTGCGTAGTGACCTGGTCACATTTGGCGGCTGGCGGTTGAAGCCCTGGTTTGTGCTGGATGGTACCAATCCGGCGGTACAAAAGCACCTGGAAGAATTGTTCCGCACGATGCGTAATCAGTGGGGATGTACCTATTTTAAACTGGATGCCAATTTCTGGGGCGCTATCCACGGCGGTTACTTCTATGACAAACAAGCTACCCGCGTAGAGGCTTATCGCCGCGGTATGGAAGCTATACTGAAGGGTACAGGAGACGCATTTATACTTGGCTGTAATCATCCGCTATGGCCCTCATTAGGCCTTATACACGGCTCCCGCAGCTCGATGGATATCAAACGTCAGTGGTCAGTTTTCGAGCGCTCAGGAAGGGAGAATTTGTACCGTGCCTGGCAGAATGGACGTCTGTGGTGGAATGATCCCGACTGCCTGCTGCTGACCGGTAAAATGCCGGATAATGAGTTCCGCTTTCACGCAGCACTGATATACGGTACCGGAGGCATGTTGCTGAGTGGAGACGATCTGACCACTATTTCCCCCGAACGCTTAAACATGTTGCGTAAAACAGTGCCGCCTACCGCACGTGCTGCCGATTTTCAGAATACAAAGTTTGAAATAGGCAGGTTGTCAACACCTGGTGGCAAAAGCCTGGTGTTGCTGAACTGGGATAATACCGCGAAAACGATCACTGTTAAACTGGACCGCCCCTGCGAAATCATAGATCATTGGACTGGTAAAAGCCTGGGGAAATTCTCAGGAAAATATACAGCGAACCTTAGTGCGCACGACGGAAGCGTGGTAGAAATAAAAGAATAATACGGCTAAGAATAGGATACATTAAAAGGCTTTCAGACATGCGTCCGAAAGCCTTTTTGATTGATTGAACGGTAACCTTATAAAGCAATCAGTTAGGGGCGGTACCGTCCCTATACACTTTCACGCCTCTCCATTTTACGGTGGCAGTACCGGTTCTTAATGTGCCGTAATTGCCATACTTCATGTAGTTGGTGACTGCTTCATTGTCTGCAATATCTGCTTTCTTAACCCCGTTGATATAGATTTTGATCCGGTTGCCTTTATCCTCCTGTAGATGAATGACGTTGATATGGACTTCCTTCCCATAAACATTTGTTGCCAATGTCTGACCAGCTCCTCTGATAGAGCCGCCATCGGCGGCATAGCCGCGGATCATTAACTGGGTGGCACCCTCAGTACTCCCAAAGATCTGCATCAGTGACTCATCGTCCAGCGGAGCATTGAAAGTGACGTAACCTTCAAACTGGCGGCTGCCTGTGGAATATTCATTCTGCAACCGTATTTCTGAGCGGTTCGACTTATTATTCACAATGCGGAAGGTCTCGGTGCCATTATCGTACCGGTAGTCGGCACAGATAGGATCTCCGACGGACTTATAAGACGTCCAGTTAAAGGTCTGCAATCCGTTCTCATCGTCCAGGTGGATTTTTTTGGTAGGAGAATATGCAACCCATCCGCTACCTACTGCGGCCGCTATTGTTACATCTCCATTGATGGTGGCGGCTGTTTGTGTTTCAGATAAGTGGGAGCGCTTATCGGGTGTTTGCGCCTCTTTTTTACAACTACCGCTAAGAAACATGATGGCAGATAGTGTGAATACTGTTGTTAACTGCCATGGCAGAGGCATGGCATAACTGCTTGTTAGGGGGACTTTCATGGTTGTTGGTTTGATTAGTTAATGATGAGGTGGAAAAAATATAGTATTACTGTTTGGCGATCATCTTCGTAATCACTGTTCCATTATGCAGCACGCGCAATACATAAGTGCCGGCAGGGACGGACTTCATATCAAACAAAGTACGATGGGCGCCGGCTGGCAGGTTTGTATTTACCAGCACTGCTATTCTTTTCTGATGCATGTCATATACTTCGACAAGCGTCTTGCCGGCGTCTTTGAAGTTGAGGTCAATAGTGCTGCTGCTTTCTGCCGGATTGGGAAATACTTTTACTGTTATTGCAGCGGGTTCTTTTAAAGGTTCTTCTTTCTTTGAAAGGCTTGTTACATCTTCAGCCGCCGCCGCCAGGGTAGCACCACAGGTCGCGCTGCCTTCTGCAATACAGAAATCAGCGAAACGTACCTGTTCATCACGCAGTTGGGAAATGCTGTTGAGGCTGCGATAAATACCCCATTTTGGCCGGCAGAAGGTAGTTCCATCACGCCACATGTTAATGCTGTTATCGCTGTAGGAAAGCAGTGTAGCTCCATCACTCACTCTTTTGATCACTATCTCATAAGTGCCGTTGGTGCTGTACTTCACCTTCTCGACCACTTCTACCCATACGCCTTTGAATGAAGAAAGATTGACACTGTGAATTTCACCACCAGTCCCACCGCTACCGGTGCTGTGAATGATCTGTAGCTTCTGTGGATTGCCTGCCCGTGGCGTGATCGTGATAATAGGAGCGCCGTCATCACCATCGCCTGCTTTTATCTGGTGAATGTGACAGAAGTTGGCTGTAGGAATAAACCCCGCGTCTAACTTGAATTTCCAGCGATAAGTAACAGTTTCATTTAAGGCGCCTTTCAGGTTGGCAGGAGAGGAGCCATGTGTTTTGATTTCATTTCTTTGCCGGTCAGTACTGCCATTGCAGCGATCATTATCCGGCGTTACGTGGATGTGGAACACAAAAACATTTTTGTTAAGCTGGCTGTCAAATACCTCAGTAATATGCCTGCCAAACGAGGAGTGGCCGCAGTCAGGTACTTCACCGGCTGTTCCACTGCCTAATACGCTTTGAATAAGCTCATACGTGTCGCCTGGACCATTTGCCTGTAAGGTAACCTGGGCTTGTAAACAGGTAGGCACGAAAAGTAAGAGCAGCATACTGCTACAGCATCGTAGGGATGTTTCCATAACGGAAATTTTGAGAGATTGGAAATAGGGGTATTGAACTTTATCTAAAATGTAAACGTTTGCTTCGGTTTGCCAATCGATTGCATCTAATGTTAAATTAGTGAGTTTCTAATAAAAAGTAAATTTTTTAATTCGGTAAATGATTGGTATATTCTATAATGAGCGTTTGGGGATGTAAGATGTCTATCCGACACCGTTCTGGAAATTATCCTGCTAAAGTATACTGGTCTATAATTGCACGATGCCATGTTTTACGGCATAAAGGGCTAGCATTACCCTATTCTTAACTTTCAAACGTTGAAAAAGCGCTTCCCGGTAGCCATCAATGGTCTTAGGGCTCAGGCTCATTTTCTCGGCAATCTGTTGATAAGTCAGTTCTGAAGCTACGAGCTTAATGAATTCCCTTTCGTTTTCTGATAAATATACAGTGTCTTTATTTTTGCTCATTGTACCATTGAGATTGTGATTCATTACTTGAGTTGCAGTATCGGAATAATAAAAACCATTATTGGCAATAGTCTCCAGTGCACGATGCATGTCTTCCACTTCGATGTCTTTAGATAAATATCCTTTTACTCCCAGTCGTAACATGCGTATGATCGCCTCATCTGATTCCACCATGGATATAACTAATACCTTCACCGAAGGATGCGTGCGTTGTAACCATTCTACTGCCTCAAACCCATTCATGTCTGGCATTTCAATATCCATCAGAATAATATCGGGAAACGGTACCTGTTTCATCTTTTGCTGGAGATCGTGCCCATTATCTGCTTCAAAGAGAATATTATATCTGTTTTGTATATTACCCAGATTGATAAGTTTGATGATACCTTTGCGGAAAAGATTATGGTCGTCAACAATAGCAATATTCAGTGTTGAGGAGAGGTCCTTCATAAAACAAGGGATTTAAGTATTTCGGGATGTGGGATGTTTATGGACACTAAGGTACCTTCTCCTTCCCGACTGGCAATATTAAATTCCGCGTTGATAAGCGCAGCTCGTTTACGGATGTTCAGTAGTCCGGTGCTTTGTTTTTCTCCACTTTGTTTTAAGGCCTCTTCTACATTAAATCCTGCCCCGTCGTCGGCAATCGTCAGAGCAAATCGGTCAGGAGAGAAAGTGAGGCATGTGGAAACCTTTGAAGCCTTCGCATACTTTACTACATTGTTTAATACCTCCTGGCACAAACGGAACAGGATGATTTCATGCTCCGGTAACATCCTGTATTCTTCGCCGGTTTTGGCAATGATTACCTCATATTTTTTCGTTTTAGCAAGTCTGCTTAACTCGTTGTCCAACGCTTTTACAAAGCCAATGTGGATAATATGATCTGTATTCAGATTCGCGCTCAGTGCTTTTAATTCACTCATCAGCTGCTTGGCCAGCGATTTTGTTTCAATAATGTTTTCACGCTGTTCCGCCGGACTTTGAGGCAGTATTTCAGAAAGATTTATATTGATCAGCGACACAAGGTGGCTGAAATTAGCGTGTAGTTCTTTGGAAATATGATCAAGGGTTTGCTCCTGGATCGCGAGTTTGGACTGCAACAGCGTTTGATTAAATGTTTCCCGTATCTCTATTATCTCCTGTTGATGTCGGAATCTTTTCCGCTGATAGAGGAACAGGAAATAGATAATAGCAATGCTAAGACAAAATACAATACCGGTGGAAATTATAATCGTTAGTGCGGTTGCGAGAGTTGAGGTTTGCATAAAAAGCTTATTAAATAACAGGTGCACATTAATAAATTGAACGTATCATTGATTGGCAGGAACACTAAAGACAAAGTAGATTGCTGCATGTTCAGGAATCCCAACATTATTAGAAATGGAAGGGATACCGCGTGGTATATAAATAATCCCAACGTCATCCAAACCAATGGTTCCTTATGTAACACAATTATTCTGGTTTCCTGTAATAACTGTTTAAAATAAAAAAGGCATAGAATAATGATAGGAATGTGAGCGAAGATCACACTATAGGTGTTATACTGAAATGGGCCTTGAATGAACAGGTAGTCCAGTATGCCGAATGATACCAGCATGAATGCCACCGGCCGGATAATCCTTTTTATCTGCGCGGCGTCCAGGATCAGGTAAAAGACGGCGAGCAAAATTCCAAGGCGAATGGTGATAAAGAGATTATAGATCCAGAAGTTATTTTTAGAATAATCCCAGAAAAACATCTTGTGTATAGACAAGCGCCAAAGGAATGCTGACAGTTCGGTTAATAGTGATATTATTACTAATATAGAAAGTAACTGATATGGCTTAGGCCATTTTTGCCGGAAACTCTTCAGGCTAAAAATGGCGCTAAGCAATAATGGTACGAGAAATAGGTATTCATATTTTAGTAGACGCTGCATTTACTCAATTTACTGAATGTTATTCATAATTACTGTCGTCGCAGCGTGGGGGACAAGGTAGTCCCAGGTTGAAATCTTTTACATCTTCGGTAGGGTCGTCTCCGGGGAATAAAATGATCTCCCTTGGAAGGGATGATCTTTCCGAAAAATTCGATTCTTTTTCCAACACCACATTATGATGTATGGTAGTGTTACCTATAGTCTTTTCTCTGGTAACATTAAACAGCAGGCATAGTTGCCCTGCATACTGGTGGCCGTCCTCATAGGTGCCAAAGTTGATCCTGATACCGTCTCCTCCTGCAAAGTCAATTTCTTCCAGCAATTTTACGAAATGCTCTTTCGAATACCAGACGGACGTCGTGTCTGGCTTACCTAATGCCTGACTTAAAACATTGTGTTTCTGATTTTGGAACCGGGTGATACGGTCTGCAGTTGTCTTTTGGCCCACATAGAAAAAAGGAAGGGGCTTTACTGTTACATGGTGTTGCATAATTGGAGTTTTAAAAATAGGTGGAGTAGGAATTTTTAACACTGCGAAACTATGGCTTCAATAGCTTACAAAATTCAGCTGAGGTCAAATACAGGAAAAATCCTCCCCATAGAAAAGGGTTTATCCTGAATGAGCAAAAAAGGGGATTTTTCCCCCTCCTTACAGGTTTTTTCCTTCGTAAGGCTTTGTCACCTTTGTGTTGTTATACACAGATTGTTTTATCCTCAATTACTCCACATGAGAAAAGCATTGGTTGTCGGCATTGACGAATATCCGGGCAGCGCTAAGTTAAAAGGAGGTGTAAATGATGCAATGGAAGTGGCCAGGCTATTAGATACAAACGCTGATGGATCCCCCAATTTTGATGTGATGGTTAGCAATAACGTAAAGACCAGGTCTGTCCTCAAATCCCTCATACTCGATCTTTTCAAAGGTGATGATGAAATCAGCCTTTTCTATTTTTCAGGCCACGGATACGTTACGGACATAGGCGGCTATATCGTAACACCCGATTTCAGCCGTCATGATGAAGGTATTTCGATGGACGAAATACTGAAGATTGCCAGCCTGTCAGCCGCAAGGCACAAAATTGTGATCCTGGATTGCTGTCATGCTGGAGCGATGGGTGAAACCACAATACCTGGTAATAGCGCAGCCTTCCTGGAACAAGGCGTTATCATCCTGGCTTCAAGCCGTAATACCGAATTGTCTATGGAAGCATCCGGGCAGGGCGTATTTACTAGTTTACTCATCGATGCATTGAAAGGTGGGGCCGCTGACATAAGTGGTGAAGTAACACCCGGTAATATTTACAGTTATATTGACAAAGCCCTTGGTGGATGGAAACAACGTCCGGTTTTTAAGGCGAATATAGTACGCACCATCAGCCTGCGTAAAGTGAAACCGCTGGTTGCCTTAACTGAACTGCGAAAACTTACGGAATACTTCCGGCAGGCCAATAGCGAGTACGCACTTGACCCGAGTTATGAATATACCGCCCACGCTCCTGATACCGATAACATCAACACTTTTAAGATCCTGCGGAGAATGCAGCTGGTAGGCCTGGTCGAGCCAGTGGGGGAGGAATATATGTATTGGGCCGCTATCAACAGAAAAAGCTGTCGTCTTACCTCAATGGGCGCTTATTATTGGAAGCTACTCACGGATAAAAGAATATAACTCCATCAATATGTAAAATTCCCTTGAATGATGAGAAAGCTGTTTAAATATGATGTAGCTATCTCCGTCGCCGAGGAAAATGTAGATGTAGCAGAGCTAATCGTCGCAGAACTAAAGAAGAGGAGAATACCTCATTACTATTATAAAGATGACGTTGCTGGCAGTTGGGGGCAATATATCATGAATCTCACACAGGATGCTTACGGTAAACACGCCAGATATATTTTACTGATCACCAGCAGGATCTATGTAGAAAAATACTGGTCTGGCGTGGAATTACAGGTGGCAGTTTCAAGTTTCGTAAGGGGGAAGCCAAGTGTGCTGCAACTGAGATTGGATGATACTCCCGTAGACAGTATCTCTAAGCACCAGGTATATCTTGAATGGAAAAAAAATCCGGAAGAGATTGCCGATATTCTTAATGAGAAGATCAAAATGCAGAAACGCGAAGCATTACTTAGAAAGCTTCCGCTTTTCAAAGGTGTTGTTATTAGCATTTTGATTATTGCTGCGGTGATGAGCTATTACATATTCGGGCCTCCCGGAAAACATCGATGGCCCCCTTCACCTCCACCAAAGATGGAAAAGATATTGATCGCAGAAGTACCTGCTGTGTCATACAACGAAAACAGTGCTGTTCAGACCTTATATAAACGAAGCATCGACTCCTTTTACATCAGCAACACCGAGGTCACTGTCGCCCAATACAGGAAGTTTTGCGAAAGTCAGCATAAGAATTTTCCGCCACAACCTCCTTCATCTGATGAAAATGGTCCTATAAGGAATGTAACATGGTATGAAGCCCTCGAATACTGTAAATGGGTGCATGGAAGACTTCCTACTGAAGCGGAATGGCAATACGCTGCCAGTGCCGGTCTTGCTGTTAAGTACAGTGGCAGCAATAATGCGGCGAAGGTGGCTGTTTATAATAAACAGAAGCCCCTGAAGGTTGCCTCTAAGGAACCCAATACATTTATGCTCTACGACATGACCGGTAATGTAGCAGAATGGTGTGATGACTGGTCTGATTCCTCCTTCACATGGAAAGCCGTAAGAGGTGGGGCCTGCAACAGTAAAATTAATCCCGTGAACGAATTAGACCTTACCTATCGTACTAAAGAATATCCCGACATCCGGAATCCCTACATCGGTTTCAGGGTTGCCTGGAATAACCACTAATAAAATCAAGTAACATGTCAAATCCCAAATTTGAGCTTTTCAAGAGCTCCGCTAACAGCCAGTACTATTTTCACCTGAAAGCTGGCAATGGAAAAATTACGCTCAGTAGTGAAGGGTATATCGCTAAGCAGTCCTGCAAAGATGGTATTACTTCTGTCAAACAGAATGCCCCGGATGAACAACGCTATGAGCGCAGGCAAAACAACAGTTATACGTTTGTGCTGAAAGCCCGCAATGGGGAGGTGATTGGTCGCAGCCAGAGCTATGCTTCCGCTGAAGGTCGTGACGCTGGTATTGATTCGGTGAGGGAAGACGCTCCCCATGCCACCGTTGACGATCTGTGTTAGGATCAGTGGGGAACGAACAGGTATTGTCGTTCCCCCTTTCCTCCCTTTCCGGTTAATAAGTTACCTAACTCAAATCTAAATAATCATGTCCTTGACACCAGCACTCAAAACTCATTTCCTTAATCTTTATCATATGGCCCTCACCGATTCACAGGTCGATATAAGAGAGTTGGAAACGATTTATCGTATCGGAGAAGCGAGAGGCGTCGGCAGGTCCGATATCGACGCCTTATTACTACAACCTGATTCCGCTAGTTTCTCTGTCCCCGAAACTGTACTGGAGAAGGTCGACTGCCTGTACGATCTCTGCCTCATTGCATGGGCAGACGGCGTATTGGATGAAGATGAAAGACAAACACTCGAGTTGTACTGCTCGCGGTTTGGATTCCGGGATGAGAACATCGCTTCCATCTGTGAATTCCTGCTCGATGAGGCCTTTAAAAACACCCCGAAACAACAAGTATTATCCACTGTATCTCAAAACCTCTGATTTATGGGTATTCTGAAAATTACCAAAGAACTGTTCGCCGTAAAAGAGCCGCCCCCGACTCCGGCTAACCCGGTAGAAGAAAAGAAAGAGAAACTCAGCTACCAGGACTATGGCCTTCATCAGGCACATATGCTGGGTGGCAGCATGCCCGGATTAAGGGTCTGCCTGCAAAAGGTATATTTTGATTTTAAAGAACGGATTAAGGACGATTTTGACAAACAGGAAGAGTTGAAAAAACCGGTAAGAGTCAAACTTGAGGAGTATAAAGGCGACATCGAACGATGGAATAATAAAGTAAAGAAGATCCGCGAGGAAGACCTTCCCCGGCTTAAACAGAAGATCGAATCACTAAAAGAAGAAAAGGCGCATATACGCAAGAACCCACAGGAGATCATCGGAGACCAGGCTGGAAAGCCAAGCTTCTACATCGGGAGCATTATCCTGATCTTCCTTACCGTATACCTTTTTGTATTTTATAGTTCAGCTTCTTACTCCGCTTTCTTTAAAGAGTTTTCCTTAAACCAGATCGGCGTGGCGAACTCAATTTTTGATGCGCAGGCCTTATCAAAAGCAGTCAGTGATGGTGTTACTGAACTCGTACTTATCCTGACTATCCCTTTCGTATTTATGGGATTGGGCTACCTTATTCATAAAATACAGGAAGAAAAAGGATACGTGAAGTACGTTAAGATCGCCTTTCTCATACTTGTTACTTTCCTCTTCGACTCGTTTCTGGCCTACGACATTACAGAGAAGATTTATAATATAAAGAAGGATAACAGTTTCGGAGACGTACCGCCATTCTCAATTCCACTCGCTATCGAATCAATTAATTTCTGGCTGATCATCTTTGCCGGATTCATCGTCTATATCATCTGGGGATTTGTATTTGACTTTGTACTGGAAGCGTTCAGTAAGATCGATAAAGTGAAGGTTGCCCTCAAAGAAAAAGATCAGCAGATTGATGATGCTACCAAATTCATCGCCGATCTGAACCTGGATATTGATAAAATGAATCATCAGATAGACAATGCGAAGACGCAGATTAAAAAGTTGAATGAAACACTCAACAGTGTTATCATACCAAGGGAATTTGAACTGGAAGCTTTCAGTTTTATGTCGGGATGGCTGGCCTGGATGAAAGGAAACGGAAAGAATCCGACAGAGCTTGAGGCCGCAGAAGCTATCGTACATGAATTTGTCAATGTTGCCATTTACAACTACCCAAAAATGAACAACGGATGAAATACTTATTCTTTTTAGCAACTATCCTGTTATGGAGCTGCAAACCAAATACAACACCGTCGGCAGAAAAGTCTGCTAACACAGTCAATACTACCCCGGCAGTAAAAACAGATAAACAGATTAATCTGACAATATTGCTGGACCTGTCGGATAGAATAGACCCGCTGAAGAATCCTGCTAAGCCCGGGCATTTTGAAAGAGATAGTGCATTGATCAGTTACCTCTCCGAATATTTTGTCAGCCATATGAAAACGAAAGGAACTTATATGGCAAAAGGAAAGATGCGGGTTGTATTCCACCCTAATCCTCCGGATCCAGCTATTAGTCAGGCGGCAACGAAGTTGAGCGTGGATTTATCAAAGATGGATGTAAAACAAAAGAAGGTCGTTTACGAAACCTTAAATCAGACTGTGGCTGAAAATGTTAGCAACATCTACAACACAACTATGAGACAGGCTGCATGGCCCGGCTCAGACATCTGGCGTTTCTTCAAAAATGATGTAAAAGAAATTGCTGTTGAGCCGGATTCCAGCTACCGTAACCTGCTTGTTATTTTCACCGATGGATATATCTATCACGCGGACTCAAAAGATAGCGATAAGAATCGCTACGCATATATTCTTCCTGAGTTGTTCGATAAATATAAACTCCGGAACGATAACAACTGGTCGAAAAAGATAGATGACCTCGATTTGGGGCTGATTAGCAAACGATCTGACCTCGACCAGCTGGAGGTGTTAGTGCTGGAAGTAACACCTTCTGAGAAATACAAAAACGATGAAGATATCATTCGTAAAATTATGGACAAATGGTTTGGAGAAATGAAAGTCAGGAAATGGAAAATTATTAACAGCGATCTGTTCGAGTTCACAAAACAGAAGATCGAAAGTTTTCTGAGGGAATAGATACGCTTGCCCGAATATTATTTCAATAAACAGCTCGCTGGAATGAACTTTTAGGCGGGATGCCATCCTATTTTTTACTGTTAAACAGCACACCATATGAAACTGGTGAATATTCTTGAAACTTACGACACTGCTTTACTCGATCAGTTGTCCGCCGACAAAATAGATGAGGCGATCAGTTTACGATTACCTCAATCAGTCATTGTTCAGGAGATAGTCTCAGCGCTAAGCTCTCAATCATACATCTCCGACAAGATCCTGTATGCCCGGCCGCCGGCCTTCGCTATATTGAACCTCATTCTGCAATCGCCATCTTTTATGGTGGAGATTGAAGGATTCCGGACCAGGGTACTGGAATATGTAAAGGAACTTACAGCAAGAGTGGCGCAGAACAATTATTCTCCTGGTAAGAACCCGGTGCTATATGTTAAGATATTGAAGAAGGCCATGGAAAATGATGGTATCATTGATAAAAGCGAGGTCGGCATTCTTGAATTAGTGAAGACTGAATTAGGCATATGGGACCGCGAGCATTTTGTACTAATGCATGATGCTTCTATCATTAGTCTCTGGGACATTGAGCAGGAATATTATCTGACAAGAAATTTCCTGCTGGCAACCGGTATTATGCTCACCCTCGATAACAAATACCTTATTGCCGATGAAGTGGCAATACAGGTTCGGAAGTCATTTGGTATTGAACTGATTGATGAAGCGTATAGAAGAATGTTGAATTGTTTTACACGCGAGGAACTGGCACAGGTACTTGCATATTATCACCTTAATGTAAGTGGATTAAAAGAAGTAATAGTTGGTCGCTTGCTTGACAGCATGATACCGGCAGCTGACTTGCTGGGTGTCTTTCAGTTGGAAAAGTTGCGTGAGATCTGCCGGCAGGAGAATATTCCGATGGGAGCACTTAAAAGTGCTGTCATCGCCAATATTATTGAGTTCTTCGATCACGATAGGGATCTGCTCCCCGACAAGAACGAGCCTGGGCCCGTGTTGCCTCCTGAACCGGAAGTAAGAGAAATGGTTCCCGAAGTTTATGCCAGAGTACTGACACTACTTACAGGACAGCAATTGTATGACGTATTGCATCAGAATGGTCTCATGACCAGCGGTACGAAAGATGAGAAGGTAAAACGCATATTGGATAGCTACAAATCCGAGCGGTCCATATTTAATTTTCTTCGGAAAGATGATCTGTCTCAGTTATGTCGGAAGTTGACATTACTGATATCCGGATCCAAGCAGGAACTGGTAGACCGGATCATTGATTATGTACCGTTCTCAGTTCAGGGTGATCTGCAGGTAAGTCAGGATACTCCAGACATAGCGGGTGTTCCACACCTTGCAGCTATATCTCAGACGCCGAAAATGCCTGTTTCAATGGATGCTCCGACCCTTCCGGTAAATTGGAATGAGATTGACACGCGATATCCTCATCTGGGACATGATGAGAAGATAATACTGGCAATATTAAAAGAGGCCAAATCCATTACAGAGCAGGACCTCTCAAGAATTGTAACGAAGCATAAACTGGGTTGGTTCCTCCACAAGGCACACATGGCAGAATTAATTGCCAAATTAAAACGGGACGATAAGCCTTATATACAGATCAGAAGTGTACAGAATAATAATATATATCAGTGGACATCCAATGACATCGCCGATGGACAGATCCTGGAGAAAAAATCGGCGAGGGACATCATTGATGCACTGCGTCATGGTGTTGTGCCTAGGAATAACCTGGACCTGGTGATGGTCGGGCAGCAGACGGCCAGAGAACACCTCGCCGATATTCTATTTGAGGTCAATCAGAATAAGTCTCACTTTAAGTTCATCAGAGGGCAATACGGCGCAGGTAAAACGTTCCTGTGCTCCTGGCTCAAAGAGTTTGCCTTAAATAATGAGTTTGCGGTTTCGTCCATTAATATCAGCCACGATCAGCCTTTATCTGATCTGCCGGTTTTCTTTTCAGGAATGATCAACGGACTAAGAACGCCTGAGAAGACTGATTCAAGTGCTTTGGTGGACATACTCGAATCCTGGCTGCTCAATGTGCATAACAAGACTGCCAGAATGGAAGGTATAGATTTAACAAAGGAAGGAGCACATGAAGCCCTGACCAGTATTGTTGAGAAATCTATTGAGGTAGAACTGGCCAATTTCAATGATATAGAACCCGGTTTTGCACAAGCCCTTCGAGCCTTTTACGATGGTAAGGTGAATGGCGATATGGAACTCGTGTCGAATGCAGTCGCCTGGATCATGGGAAGTCGGTCGCTTTCTTCTCAGGCTCTCCGAGACATTGGCGTAAAGGGCTCTTTGGAGGCCAATAATGTATTCCCCCGGATGCGCGCCATTCTCGAAATCATAAATGGTGCAAGGTATAAAGGATTGCTCCTTTTGGTAGATGAGCTCGAATTGATCAGGAAGTTCCCACATGCCCGGCAACGTGAGCTTGCCCTGGAAACACTGCGTTTATTGATAGATGAAGCAGGAAGGAATGCCTTGCCCGGTGGTCTTGTCATATTCACTGGTACCGACGAGTTTTTTGAGGATGAACGCTATGGGTTAAAAAGCTACGAGGCCCTGGCAGACAGAGTGCTTACGCCCATTACTTATGGAAAGTACAAGACTGTGCGCCAGCCGATTATCACTCTTGAAGCGCTGGATCCACAACGTTTGGCAAGCGTTATATTTAAAGTGCGTGACCTGTATGGTATCGCTTATGGATGGGATGCAAGGCAGTTTGCAGATGATGAATCTATCTTAAAGCTGATTGGCGAATGGACAGTGTTCGGAGAAGAAAACATTGACCGGAAACCAAGACCGATCCTGCGTGAGTTTATTCAGATGCTGGACCTCTGTGAAGAAAATAAAGGCATTAGCCTCTCTCAATTCCTGAAAAGATCAATGTTGGAGATAGTATCTGAGCCGTCAAATAATTAGTCATGTCATTCCATAAATTACATCCAAGACTACAGGACTTTGTCAAGGATCAGAAGTGGGGCGGGTTAACGGAAATTCAGGAGAAAGCGTTTGATCCCATATTTCAAGGTAGAAGTTGTGTTATTGAAGCGCCTACTTCTGGTGGTAAAACAGAGGCAGTGCTCTTTCCGTTGTTAACCAGAATTGCCGCCCGGAAAACCTCCGGTTTTAAAGTACTATATATAGCACCTCTCAAAGCCTTGTTGAATGACCTGGAGCTCAGAGTACTGCCATATGCTAAAAGGTGTTATATGGAGGCGTTTAAGTGGCATGGCGATGTAAGCCAGGGCGACAAGGTCCGGCAAATGAACTTCCCTTCAGACATTCTCTTAACTACTCCTGAATCTATAGAAGCGATTTTACTCAGACGAGGAAACTGGAGAGCGGTGTTTAGCAGCCTTGAAACGATTGTGATAGATGAAGCCCACTATTTTGCGCTGACAGAGAGGGGATCACACCTGATGTCGCTCCTGGCAAGACTTGGAGAGTGTCTCCCGAATGAACCGCAAAGAATTGCCGTTACTGCAACAATTGGAAATCCGGAGGGCTTGTTACGTTGGATGATGGGAGGCCGATCTGGCGGCGAGTGTATCAGGTCTGAAGGAAAGCATGCCAAAGAAAAGGATTTTGAGATCCGGTTTTTTGTAGAAGATGGCCAGGAACTGCAACGTGACCTCTATAATCTATTGTTGAGGAAAAGGTCCATCGTTTTTGATCGGTCGAGAACCGGTACGGAGGATACCGCTGCCCGTATTAATCAATATAACCAGGAAAATCCAGGCCCATTTCCCGTTAAAGTGAAAACACATCATTCTTCTGTGAGTAAGCGGTTGAGAGAAGATGCTGAAGGTGCTATCAAGAAAGCGTCCGGTGAATCATTGAATGCTATCATCAGTACATCGACGCTGGAGCTGGGGATCGATATTGGCGAACTTGACCAGATTGTGCAGATCGGGGGATTGAATAGTTCCGGTTCATTTTTGCAGCGTGTCGGCAGAACCGGCCGTAGAGAGGGGCGGGCTCAAGTTTTCCGGGGCTTATGTTCCGAGGTAGATGAACTGGTCTTATTGACAGGTTGCGTCAGCCTGGGATTAAAAGGGCGCTCGGAAGCGATTTTGCTTCCTCAAAGGGCTTTTCACATTCTTGCTCACCAGGTTATTTCCTATTGTATTCAGAACGCAGGAGCAACCGCTGAACAGGTCTGGGTGCCACTCTCTAAAGCATTCTGTTTCTCAAAGATCACGAGGGACGAATTTGATTTACTGATAAAGCACATGGTACAGGAGGAATATCTAAGGCTTGTAAATGGCGATGTGTTATTAACAGGAGATAGAAGTGAGAGGGAATTCCTCCGCGCAAACTACCGGAGATTATTTGCCATTTTTGACACCGGCCCTATTTACAACGTTGTAGACGGAAAAAAGGTGATCGGAACGCTCGACTCAGAGTTCGCCAGGACGCAGCAACTGCCATTTATTTTTGTTCTTGGCGGGCAAGAATGGAACACACTTAAAATAGAACATGAACAGCAGCAGATCATGGTGGAGAAGAATGAAACGGGGATCGCACCTAAGTGGAATACGTATAATAATCCGGACATTCCTTTCGAACTGGCGCAGGAAGTTGGCCGGCTTCTGATGGGTGAGGAGAAGCTCGAATTTCTCGACTTTTGGGCTCATACAATGATCCGGTCACAGAGAGATGAACACCGCTACCTGCGGTGGGAAAGCGAAAAATGGATTATGGAAGCAGCTGCCGGGACCGGGAAAATTCATTTGTGGACTTTTGCAGGAGACAGGATCAACAGGACGCTCCATACCTTCTTAAAGTCCCGGTCTGGAGGAGAGGGCAGTTATGACTACCAAAAAGTGGTGTTGGAAATGAATAAAATGCCAATTGAAGTAGCTCACGAACTTATTGTAAGCCTTAGATCGCATGCAGAAGGTGAAATATTAGACATTCTCGAAAGCTGCACCGCTTCCAGGTGGTTTTCAAAGTTTTCAGCCTGTTTACCAGATACATTGTCCAGGAGGACAATTATCGAAAAAGGGATGGACGTAACAGGACTTATTCGTGAACTCAACAAGGTAACAATTGACTGGTAATCTACCGGTAAATACAAAACACTTCCCCGCGCATAGTGGCCACACGTACACCTGAAAACAATCTTTACATTACACCTTCCTTTCTACGCTTGGTTGCGACTCCTCCACATGATAAGACACGCACATGTAAGCTTAGTGTACTGATATATGCAACAGATGAGTCAGCAAATGTACCAGGTCGCTAAACTTTGAGGGCTTGGTAATAAAGTCGACGGCACCGAGACGGCGCATTTCTTCATTGTCATCATCCAGCTTGGATGTTGTAAAGATAACGACAGGTATGTCGGCAAATCGTTCCTGCTGCTTTAATTTAATGAGACATTGCTTACCATTGAGTTTGGGCATATTGAGGTCAAGAAATATAACATCAGGTGTTGGAGTATTCACTACATTTAACAATTGGAGTGCTTCATAACCATTACCGGCACTCAGGCAGCATATGTGATTGTCTATTTCCTGCAGCGCTTCTACGAACATTTCTACATCATCTGGATCGTCGTCGGCGATAAGGACAGTTTTGGCTTTTGTAAGCATAGATAGTAAGTACGGAGTTAGTTTAATTTAATTAATTAGTTAATTTGGCTTGTGGGGAATATGTAACTTAGTGTTTGCATTCTCCTAGTATACAGTACATTTAAGGCCATTGCCATTATGCGTGAAAATACAAAAAATAGACCAGCAACGGGGGTGAGTGCTGGCATGTCATAACATCATCCGGGAATACCATAACCAGACAGCCTGATCAGCTCCTTTACATCTGTAATCCAGATCTTTCTTCCCTGTGAGTTCAGAATGCCCGCGGCTTTGAATTCCGTGAGGATCCTGACGATATTTTCCGTACCGGTACCAACTATATTGGCAAGGTCGCTACGGGAAAGATTGATCACTATTTCTCCTCCAGGCACTGTTTCCGCTTTAAATTTCTCGCGTAACACAATCAATGCAATGGCCAGTCTTTCCTTCACCGAACGGTGTGCAAATACAGAAATGCTGTTTGTCAGTACAGTAAATTCATGACTGAGTGCTTTCAGCAGCCTCCGGGGTAATACGCTGGACCTTTCCAGTACAGCTATAAAGTCTTCTTTGGGGATAAATGAAATGATGCTGTCTTCCAATGTGGCGGCAGAATCGGGGTAATGTTCCTCCGCCAGAATAGCGTGATACCCGATTAATTCTCCGGTGTTGGCCACATATATGATCTGTTCCCTGTCGTTCTGGTCCACCTGGTATTTCTTCACTTTACCCTTTTTGATAAAGAAAATACCCGAAGCCACAGCCCCCTCCCTGAAAATGATCTCCCCCTTACCATATCGCTGTTCGTGCATATGGGAATAGAGATCTGCCCGCTCATCGTCCGGCAGATTGTTCAAAATGGAGTGCGATTTAAAATTCCATTTGTCAATAGGAAACAGACCCGCTAAACTCATAGTAATAAGCCCATGTAATGAAAAGTGATCTTTTGCAGTTTTTTTATTGAAAAGTATCAGTGAAATCAACTGGTATCAAAGGTACCTTCGCAATGTGAAAATATCAACTGTCAGTAATTGATAATGCGCCAATTTACCAATTGATCATAAAATGGGAAATGCAATAATGAGACCGACATGGTTCATGGCAGATGCCTCATTCGACTGGTTATATCCGGAAAGAATCCAACAGATGTCCCGCAGGCACTGGACGCCGATGCGCATCGCGAAGAAAGCTGCCGGCTTTCTGGCGGAAGAAGGGAAGAAGGTACTCGATATAGGAAGTGGCGTGGGCAAATTTACTCTTATAGGCGCTCATTATTATCCCCGGTCGTTTTTTTACGGCGTAGAACAGAGGAGCGAACTGCATCATTATGCACTCGCAGCACAGGAATATACAAAAACGGAGAATGCGGCTTTCATTAATCTGAACTTCACACAGGTGAACCTTGCTGCGTATGATCACTTTTACTTTTACAATGCCTTCTTTGAGAATTTAGCTACCAGGGACACGATAGATCATCATATTGAATATTCCGATAGCTTATATCAGTATTATTCGCGTTACCTGTACAGAGAGCTGGACAGGAAACCTGCGGGAACCAGACTGGTGACTTACCATAGCCTTCACGATGAAATACCACCCGCTTACCGGCTGGTAGAAACCTCTGCAGACTTTTTCCTGAAAATGTGGGTGAAAAGATAGTTATCAGAAACCAACCTCAGTTATCTGCATCCATGCATATTACATACTCGAAAGGTTAGACAAGGCAGATATGGCGTTTGCGAATAGCATTACGCTATCTCTAACTTGAACAATAGGAGAGAGGGGGTACTTCAGTGCTCCCTTAACTTATTCAGGCCGTCCATAGGGGTTGCTTTTAAAATAGTAACTTGTGCACCTATGAGTATCCGGGATAAGTTTCCAATTGATAAATGGGATTTTAAAAGTGAGTCCATCCTGGCCGATCTGCCACCTGCGGTATATGAGATGCTGACAGCTCATATGAGTGAAAAGGTTTATCAGAAGAATGAGCAGGTCTTCAGGGAAGGGATGTATCCCTCCGGAATATTCTATATCACCAAAGGCAAGGTCAAAAAATATAAAGTAGACAAGGAAGGCAAGGAACAGATCATTTACATCGCCAACACAGGACAACTGATCGGCTATCATGCTATCTTATCAGAAGAGAGATACCCGGACTCCGCTACTGTGATAGAAGAAAGTACGCTTGCCTTTATTCCCAAAGAAGATTTTCTGAACACTCTCGATCGTTCACCCTTGCTCAACAACAGGCTGCTCAAAACTTTAAGCCACGAATTTGCCGTACTGGCCAATAGTCTTACAATGTTTGCCCGGAAAACAGTGCGCGAAAGACTGGCCCTGCAGCTGATCGTTATGCGTGAAAAATATAAGGTCAATTACGTGGAAGGGATGCCCATTGAAATAGACATCAGCCGTGAAGACCTGGCGAGCCTCGTGGGGACTGCACGCGAGAATGTGGTACGGGTGCTGACGGAATTTAAAGAGAATAATATCCTGGAAACAAAAGGCAGAAAGATCGTCATAAAGGACGTCAATCAGCTGATCGCAATAGCTAACTATAAGTAACCCTTATTGGCTGTTATCAGCGCTTTACCCACATTTTCAGCAGAAAATCGACCGTGGCATCCACCAGTTGATAACTGGGTGGTATTTCGTCTTCCAGGCTATGAAATGTAACTAAGCGGGTGCCGCTTGGCTTACTGTCCAATCCTTTAAACATATAGCGGGCATAGTAATTATACAGGCTGGTGGAGTATTCTATCTGCTGGTCAATCTGTCCGTCCTCCACCAGGTTCTCGAAAAACGCGTTGTAAAAATAAAAGTGATCGAAGTCCTCAAAATCTATCTGTGTAAAATTGCCATGGATAAACTCGACATTTTTTGCTGCTGTTAATTCTTTGGCTGCACGGGCGAAATGATACAGCTCTTTTCGCTGTTCTACCCCATAAAACCGGGCTTCCGGGAAATGATATCCGCCAATAAGGCAAAACTTGCCAACGCCACTGCCAATGTCGAGGATCCTGTTTCCTTCTCCGGCAGCCAGGAAACCGGCAGATCTTTTCGCTACCTCCATTGGCGTCCAGTGCTGCATGGAGAGTTTCTGTATTCTTTGCGGATATAACCAGTCAAACGCGGCATCACTCACATACCAGGAGGATGCAGATGTAATATTTCTAATGTTTCCCATGTTGGCGCTTAGTCACAATTAAAGATATTTCATCCGCCTGCGAATGAAACATCATTTGGCGCTACAAAGTTAGTGGTGGATGACTTCGGTCAGACTGATACTTTTCAATAAAAAAGCTGCAAAATGTCACTTCCCGTCGCTTTGGCGAGCATGTGACCAGGATGTAACCAGCATATGACCAGGATTAACCTCCGATTATCTTCCGATCAAATCGGAGGATAATCGGAGGTTAATCCTGGTCATATGCTGGTTACATCCTGAACAATACCTGTTCTGCCGGGGATATCCGAAGTGCAGATTCAGGGAAAGACTTTATGACATCGGGGGGCGCTTTTGCAGTTAAAAGACACGAATTTGCAGTTAAAGGACAGGAATCTGTTGTTCAGGGACAAAGTTTAAAACAGCGTCCGGATCTTTCCTAACATTGCATTGAAAGCGGCGAATGAACCGCTTTCAACGCTTCCCTGGGCTTGCAATTGTGCAACGCAGGACGCATTGTGAAACTATTTCCTAAACGCTCAAAAATAACCGGAAAATGAACTGTTTTTTGCTTCTGTTGCTGATAATATCACCGCTGCTGTTCCCGGCCGTTGCCAATAACCATCCCGGCCAGTACCGGATCTTCGGGTTTCACAAACTTGTCTCCCAGGAAGGTCTTTACAACCTCAATTTTTCCCTGGATATGTTGATTGAAAGCCTCCAGCTCTTCCGCCGGTACCCAGAGTTCATCATGACCTGTACTGCCCACATTTTGCGGCTGATATTTCTCTATAAAAGATTTGTTGATCCTGAACCGGGTAACAATACCGCAATATCCGGACGCTTCATCATGCGTATTCCATTCAAACGCGATCTGTTCCGCATACGCCTGGTTAAGCACAGGGTAAAAGATCGGCTGCCAGGAAAGCCTTGGAGGGAAGCTTTTAAAATCAGCGGCAGCGATCAGCATGAATTCTTTCAATCCTACAGGACGATAAAGGGTAACTGTTTCCATAAAGTTGCAAAATACGTTGTTTGGCGCGAATCAGAGATACCGCTATGCTGTTAAATATTATCCTTTCGGATAGCAACATATCCCCTGAAACTATATCTTTATTCCCGGTAATCGGCAAGAGCACAGCCCATTTTAAAACAAGAAATAAATTCCAATGACGTCAAGAAGATCATTCCTTAAAACAACCACTTTGGCTTCGGCCGGTTTACTGATCAGACCTTCCGAATTATGGAAAGCACCTGCAACCAATATAGGACTGCAATTATATACAGTGAGAGACGCGATGCAGCAGGACCCGGTAGCTGCACTGAAAAAGGTGGCAAAACTGGGATTTAACACCGTAGAAGGCGCTACCTACACCGGCACCCAGCAGTTCTATGGTATGGCGCCCAAAGCATTTGCACAGGTGCTGAAGCAACAGGGACTCAAAATGCCCAGCAGCCACTATGTACTGGGAGAGCAAAAGATGAACGGAGCAGACGTAAAAGGGACTGTGTTGCATGAATGGGAGAAAGCCGTAGAAGATGCAGCGACTGTAGGCATTAAATACATGGTATGCGCCTACCTCTTCGAAGAGGAACGCGGCAACCTCGATCACTATAAACAGCTGGCTGAATATTTCAACAAGGCAGGCGAAACTTGTAAAAAGGCAGGTATACAGTTCTGCTACCACAACCACGACTTTGAATTCCAGCAACAGGAAGGCGGCAAACCTTACGATATTCTCTTACAGCAGACCGACAAGGATCTGGTGAAAATGGAAATGGATATCTATTGGGTGTCGAAAGCAGGCCTGGACCCTGTAGCCCTCATGAAAGAGCATAAAGGCCGTTTCCCGCTCTGGCATGTGAAGGATAAGGATAAAACTCCTCAGCAGGACTTTACAGAAGTAGGTAATGGCTCCATAAACTTTAAAGAGATCTTCAAACATGCGGGCGATTCCGGCATGAAATATTTCTTCGTTGAACAGGATAAAACTCCCGGCGATCCTTTTGTCAGCATCGCTAAGAGCATTAAATATGTCAAAAAGAACCTGGTATAGTTACAGCACTATCCGCAGTAAATAATTGGCTCATCCTGCCTGGTATACACGTCCTTCACAAGGGTATGCAGGGCAGGATGAGTTTTTTAGTAGGCATACATGCTCATAATCAATAAGAAAAACTTCCGATTTACTAAAAGAATTAGTAAATAGCAGCCAAAATAGCTAAGATGAAAGAAAAGGTGTCAGTGACGGATACCGGCATCCAGTCTTCCGGACTGCCGAAAGACTATATGGAGGCGGTAGCCGAGTATATCTGGAACGGCTTTGACGCAGCTGCTTCTGTGATCGATATCCATTTTGAATCGAATGAGATTGATACGATCTATAGTTTATCTATTACCGATAACGGTACCGGTATTGACTATGACCTGCTGAAGGAGACCTTCGGTCATTTCAATGATTCCATCAAAAAAGCTTCCTTCCAGAAATCTTCCTCCTTCATAAAAGGAAACAAGGGCCGTGGCCGTTTTTCCTTCTCTGCCTTCAGCGGCAAGGCCTTGTGGCATACGGTGTACAGGGATAGTCAGACAGGGGATATGATGGAATATGATATCACCATCAGCAGAAATTCCAAGGATTTCTATGATCCGGAAGGGAAGAAGAAAACAGTTAAAAAGGCCACCGGTACTACCGTTACTTTTTATGACCTCTTCGAAGTATCCGGTTTTTCTTTTCAGTCCAATGAGTTCAAAAGTTTCCTGGTACGTGAATTCGGCTGGTTCCTCATGCTGAACAGGGAAAAAGAATATAAGATCAGGATCAACGGCGTACCGATTGAATATACCCCTTCTATCGCTGAAAGCGATACAGGCGTCCTCTCCCTCAAAGACGCAGAAGGAGTGGAGTTCTATTTCCGGATCACTTTTGTAAGGTGGACCGAAAGGATAGGAGACAGATTTTTCTTCTACTTCCTGAACTCAAAACAATCGGAAGTGTTTAAAGACCTGACCTCATTCAACAACAACGCGATCGGATTTTATCACAGCGTCTACGTGGAATCCCGTTACTTCGATGCATTCAATCCCGGCGATAATGAGCAGTCCCAGAACCTCTTTGAAAGAACGAAACATCATGGCGTGTTCAAAGAACTGATGGGACATCTGCATGAACTGGTAAGATTAAGGCAGAAAGCTTTTGTAGATGGTGAAGCGGCAGTGAAGCTGATAGACATTTATGAACGGAACGGGATATTGCCTAAAACAGGGAATAGCAAAGAACTGCAGCAGTTCCTGAAAGGGATCTACTCTGCAGAGCCAAGATTGTTCCAGGGCTTAAATAAAGAGCAGCAACGTGTGTATGTAGGATTGATCGGTATGCTGCTGCAGACGGGGAAGAAAGACGAATTACTGGCACTGGTAAGCCAGGGGAATATGGCGGAGGCCGAAAATTAACTGACCAGTTTTACGATAATATGCCGCCGCTGCTGAAAGCTACCTGAGCGTAGCTTTCACAGTGGCGGTCCTGTTACTAAGCTTCATTGCTCCATTTAAATTCCTCCTTCTTTATCTTCCAGATAAAGCCATCAAGAATATAGTGTGTGATCTGTGGCAAAGCCAGCAGCGGCACGATGAGACTAAGTAACTGATGGTTCAGCTCCAGCGATGGCAGATGCGCTGTACCGAAAATGGTCGCATGTTCCTGCCATACGGTCATATCCCATAGTCCTTCTTCAATGAATGCAAACAGGAAGATCAGCAGGAGGAAGAGCACTATACCGTACCTGCTGAATACAAGCTGGAGGAAAGAATTGCTTTTACGCGGATCTTTATATTGCTTCTGTCCATACATCCAGATCAACGCCATATACGGAATGCCATGACTGACTACATTCAGTAGGGTAAACGCCATATCGCCGTTGAAGAAGACAATGCCAAAGTACCAGGATACGAGTGTACCTGTGATAATAGCTGTTTTGGGAATGTTGATCGTACGCGTGGTAAAGATCATGTACAATTCCTTGATAACATATATCGCGATAATCAGCCAGTATACCAGGGAAAATAGATACAGCAATACTGCCGACGGGAAGAAGACAAAATCATTCTCAATAAACCAGCTGAAATTTCGCGGACCGCTGAAATGCCAGTAGGCCATTGGATATAATGCCGCTGCATAGATGGTAACGGTGTCTGTCAGTTTAACGTACCTGTGTGCATTTTCCTGTCTGCTATATACGCGCATGAACCCGTATTGCTGACGCACAAAATGAAAAACGGCCACGTAAGCCAGTATGCGCCAGAATAAAAGGCTGCTCATCGTGTAAACCAGCACACCGGCTACAAAGCTGACCAATGGTATGATCCAGAGGAGAAAACGTTGTTTGTTCAGTGCCTGCGGATCGAAATAGGTCCTGTACAGGGTACTGTATACATGTGCTACATCCACCAGCAGTACCAACACTACCCAGCCGGCTTCCGGCATCTCTTTGTTGTTGCGGAAGAGGGAAGGAAAGAATATAATTACCAGCAGACTTAAAAACGGAGGCAGTAGTATGAAGATACTGTCAGTCCACGGTTTGCTTATCCACGGTTGCTTGTTCATATGTTGCCTGATAAATGTGTGATTACTTTTTTTGCAGCGGAAAGTCCCTGGTAGAAGGCTTCTTCAAAGATGCTGTTACCCGCCAGGTCGGTATGTGCAAAATGCAGGCGATCATTCACAGAGGCTGCCAGTTCCTGCCGGACCGTTCCATGTGCCATGCCTGGTAAGGGTTTGGCCATGGCATGCCCCCACAGCATTACATTCACTTCTTCTATGGCGTCGGTTATGTTGGCATGCACTTTCTCCAGATCATCTACGATCAGTTTCACCCATTCTGTATGCGTTCTTTCCAGTGCCGCTTTTCTTTCTTCTACCGGTGTGTGGGCGGTCAGCGGCAGGTAATAGGTCAGGTTCCTGGTATGGATGCCCTGTCGTATTTCCTGGTGCGTGGCGTTCACATATCCCAGCGATGGACTATCATATAGCACATTGTCCCAACTGAGCGATGGCCCCGTTCTTTCTGCCAGTTCCTTCGTGCGGATATTAGCCACCATCCAGGGCGCGTATTGGATATGCTGATGCACGCGTTGCATGCGTGTTTCATCCTGCAATATCCTGGCTGCCACGAACTGCGGTACAGCCAGAATACACTGCTGAGCATTGATCCTTTTCAGGCGGCTCTCTTTTACGTCAAAGTAGTCGACCGCAAGGGTATTATTCTCCTGCAGAATGCGTGTTACCAATGCCTGGTTATGAAAATAAGGTTGTAGTTCTTTCTTTAGATGTGCCGCCAGCCAGCCATTGCCTTCCGGCCATGTCAATACATCATGATGATCGGCATTGCTCCCCTTTCCCTTCCTGCTGGCGAAATAATGAATGCCCACCCAGGCGCTGATCTCATCATAAGGAGTGCCGAAATCGTCGCGGGTGCAATAGTTCACATACCATTGCAGGTAAGACGAGTTCAGTCCCTGCTGTTGTAGCCACTGTTTCATGGTGAGACTGTCCAGTTGTACAAAGAGGGGATCTTTACTGGAATTGTCCAGCGGAATGGCAAAAGCATCTTTGCCATCCTGTCCTTTAGCTACGCGAAAAGCCTGCATTTTGTCGAGGAACTGTTGTATCTGTGCCTTGTCTGCAGCCGGTACGCCATACTGGGGGATGAGGCCTTCCTGCCACTGACCGTTGATGTACAGTCTTTCCTCCGGATCGAAACAGATGTAATAGTCATTATAAGCGGGTAGGGGAGCGGAAGCATCACTGGTGACGACACCACACTCCCGCATAAAATCTGTGTATTCCGTCAGGTCGTTGTTAGGAATAGGCACATAGTGTGCGCCCAAGGGATAGGCGGAAATATCGTTCTTTCCACAAGCGGCATTGCCGCCCATTTCTTTTTCGAGGTCCAGTATAACAATGTCCCTGATGCCTTGCCGGTGGAGGTGACGCGCGGCGGATAATCCGCTGATGCCTCCACCCACAATCACAACTGCATGGTCCGTCGTGCTGACTGGTGCTGCGAATTTTTTATCCCGCAGCAGATGGCCGGTATGCGCACTGGCGCCTATTACGCTACCACCAATCACCCGCTGTCGGTGGCAGGAGGCGATAAAACTGCTCACAACTGTGAGCCCGGCGATGGATTGTATAAATGATCTTCTCCGCATATCTTAACGTTCAAGATATTTGCCCCACTCTTCTTCAAAATACTTTACCAGTGCCTGGTTATTGAGTTTATTGATGTCGAGCAACTGGTGCGCTTTCATATCCTCGGGAAATGTCAGCATCTGTTGCAGGGTAGTTGGATTCAGGAATTTCAGTGGTGATGGAAGATGACTGAACCATTGATGAGGTTCCTGCGGAGTGGCCATGATATAGCCCCATTCGCCAAAGGAAGGAACATAGTTATGATAAGCGATCGTGTGCAGTCCTACTGAACGCAGGGTGGTATCTACACACCAGAAACTTTTAGGCGCTACGTAGGGAGAGGTACTTTGTATCACGGCAATACCATCCGGACGTAGGGCATGTTTCAACAGCTGGTAAAAAGAAGTGCTGTACAGTTTTCCGATAGAAAAATTTGAAGGATCAGGGAAATCCACCACGATCGCATCAAATAACGTTTTGTTGCTCCGCAGCCAGGTAAAAGCATCTGCATTATGTACCTGGACCTTGCTGTTCAGCAGTGAGGAATCATTCAACCTGACGAGCATTTCCTGATGGGAAAACAGCTTTGTCATGGCCGGGTCCAGGTCTACGAGTGTAACCTGTTTTACAGCCGGATATTTCAGGATCTCCCTTACAGCAAGACCATCGCCACCACCCAGCACCAGTACCTGCTCTGGTTGATTGAGAGAAGAGAATGCAGGATGTACCAGCGCTTCATGATAGCGGTATTCATCCGCAGTACTGAACTGCAGGTTACCGTTCAGGAACAGCCGCAGCTCATGTTTGTTTTTGGTGAGCACGATGCGCTGATAAGGAGTGGAAGTAGAATATACCACGTTATCATCGTAGGTCATCGTTTCGCTGTAACTCATAATGTTCTCTGAGAATACAAAACAGATCAGCTGTGCCAGCAGCAATGTAATGGCCGCCGTTTTTAACAACACTACCTGTCTGATCTCTTTGGAGAAATGGTAGGCCAGGTACCAGCCTACGCCTACATTCAGAATACCAAAGAAGAGCGATGTCCTGATCAACCCCAGATGAGGCACCAGTAGTAAAGGAAATATCAGGGAAGCCAGTAGTGCACCGATATAGTCAAAAGTGAATACACGGCTGACCAGCTCTTTGAATGCTACTTTGTTTTCCAGTATGCGCATCAGTAGCGGGATCTCCAGTCCTACAAGTATACCCGTGATCAGTACGATGGCGTATAAAATGAGACGGAAGGAGGCTGCCAGTGGGAATACAATGAAAAGCAAGGCAGAGCTGAAGCCACCTACCAATCCGACCAGCAGTTCAATCCTGATGAACCATGCCAGCAGGTTTTTGTTGAAATACTTGGAGAGGAAGGAGCCTATTCCCATCGAAAACAGGTACACGCCAATAATAGTACTGAACTGTGTGATGCTGTCTCCCAACAAATAAGAAGCCAGGGTGCCCGCTACCAGTTCATAGATCAATCCACAGGTGGCAATAACAAATACTGCCATCAATAACAGCCACTGTGCGCCGTTTTCTTTTTTTGACATTGGTTCGTTACTTAGTGAATGGCAGATGCGATGATAATAGCCATGGCCAGCATAAAAAATCCTGCCAGTACAGCTACGGCCATATTCTGCTTCTCCATGATCTCCTGGCGCAGGTTATGCCTGGGCGTTAATACTTCCACCAGTACAAACACGATAACAAGGATAGCAATACCTATAAAGGAATAAAGAATAGAGTTGATAAGTGCGTTTGACATATTAGGTTTGTTTGAATTTATTTATGATATCCGTGTGCGCCGGAAGCGCTCCATTTTTCCTGTCCGGATCCTGAGAACAGCCGCCACCCGGTGGTGTCTGAACGGAACAGTAATCCGGCAATAAGGCTCGCAAATACGATAAACCACCGGAAAGAAAACATAGGCGATTCCCGCTGGAATGGGTTGAGTTTATTCATCTTCGCTTGTTATAAATGTTGAGTAAGGGCTGTTTGACCAGCGTTGTCTTTCGCTGAAATACGTTGAAAAATATTTGAAGATAGGCCACAGCAGCAGGAGCCCGATACAAATGAACAGGTTCCTGGTATTGGGCACATCATAATAACCCGTAATTGTAAAGCTTTTTAAAGGATAGTAAGTCGTTTCCCTGGTGGCCTCCAGTTTCAACGTATAGTCGCCACGGGGTACTTCGTTGATATAAACGGTACCGTTCTGGCTTCCTTCAGACCAATGTTCCCCATCTTCTACACCACTATAATATTCCACGCCTTTGTTAACGCTGTACTCCGTACCGGTCTTTGTATCGACCAGTGTTGCTTCCAGATCCATCCAGGTATTCTGTACGGGAGAGTAGAACTCTAACATGACGTTACTTTGCCTTTTCTCCAGGTGGATATCGTTGATCACGGCTGTTTGCACCTTAGATGAGTCAGAGAAATAAACTTCATTGGCGAACAGTTGCCGCTCGCTGCTGCCGGAGGTAAAGGCCAGATGTAGTACGATCAGCACACCTATCGCTATCAGGGTATTCCTGGCCAGGTTCATCAGGCTGATGTAACCATTCGGTTGTACGGCGCCAATACCGATTTGTGTTGGCCGGATAATGGCATCACCCAGGGCCTCTTTCAGTTGGTCTGCGTCTACATGCCATCCCTTGAACCAGACAATACCTTCTTCGGGACTTTGTTCCCTGTTCCACATGATGGGAGGGGAGATAAATTCCCAACATTTAGTCTTTCCGTCATTGAAGGCGTTGCCCGGAAATTCACCCCGGGCGGCGACAACATTATAGCTGTAAGAGTTGAACAGATCAAAGCTATTCCCTTCATAGTTAAACCCACTGGTATTCATATTTTCCGGGACCGGCGTTTTCCCCTGTTCCCGCAGGTAGATCCAGTGGCCGTCATACTCACTCAGGAAAGCATAACCTTCCTGCTCATTAAATAAGGTATATTCCCGCCAACGTGACTGGTATTGATTCCGTTCCTCCTTCACTATAAAACCGATCACTTTGTAGGGAATTCCTTTTATGGTGCCGGTTGCGCCCAGTGTGATGGCTGGTTCCACTTTTTTCAGATGCCTCTGAGGCTGCCTTATAAATTCAAGATCGTTCTCAAACACGTAAACGTTATAGCAGGTAGGACATGCACAACTTTGCGCGTAAGGGAAAGTTGCAACATGCAGTGTGGTACCACAGACACACTTAAATTCCCGGGCTGCGCTTTCATAGGCGCGGGTTTGTTCAAGGGCCAGCGAAGTAAAGTCAGTATAGTGAACTTCAAAGGCGGGCTGCACCTGCGACCAGTATTCTATAATATGTAAAACCTCCCCCTTTGGACTTGAAAAATCATAAGTGATGAAGGTGCCGTTACATTCAGGGATGAATAGTTCTCCTTCCACGTCCCATTTCTTACACTTGTCCTTGCGCAACAGCATATATTGCTCCTTGTTCATCAATTTCCTGGAACCCGGCGACAACTGTCTGATCGCATCCTGGGCCAGCTCGGGAGGTGTTGCCACCGGCAGAAGAATAGCATACATACCATATCCTTCCATGAGGTAGGCAGCAGTTTCGTCCTGGAATATAATGGTCCAGTAGCTAAATACCGTTTCTGATGTCCATGTCCTGAACCGGCCAGTTACTTTGAATGTTTTGTCTTTCCATCGCCCCGTAGTGCCCGGGGCAATAAGCGAAGCTTTTTCGGCAATAACATGAAAGGGCCTGGGCACGATAGTGCCATCGGCCATCTTATTTAGCACTGTACCGCATTTGCACACTACCACCGAACTATGTTGGGTGGTGAACGTGATCATGTTGCTACAGGAAGGGCATTGGTGTGTATAAGGGATCACAGTGATTGATTAGCGTTTGAGGAATTGTTCATGTTCAACAGCTGCATTAAAATGAGCTTTTATCGCGCTGTATATATTATCTACCGTACCATCATTATTCCGCAGATAATTGCTGAGGTAAATATCCACATTGATCTTCCCATGCTCCGGCCATGTATGTATAGACAAATGACTCTCACTCAGGCATACCACTCCCGTATAGCCGGAGGGGGTGAAATTATGATATACCTCTCCCAGCTTTTGTAACTGATGAGTAAAAATGAGTTCGTCTGCCAGGGTTTTGAACGCTGTGAATGTGCTAAGTAGTTGATGCTCAGTTGTGTGAAGTGTTGCGATGAGATGGGTCCCCTTGTTATATTCCATATGTATACAGGATATTGCGGGGCAAAATAAGGAATCCTGACGATTTATACCTGAAAACCGCTATTCTCCACCCTTGCAATTTGATCTACTTTAGCGTTGTAATTATCACACAACATAATGAAGCAAAAACCATCACTTGCCTTTATTGCTACCTCCTGGCTTGCATTACTAATAGGAGTGTTAGGTTATATCATTGGACTGTGGAATGCAGAAATGCAGCTCAATGAAAAGGGCTATTATTTTACCATATTAATGTATGGTTTGTTTGCTGGCGTATCTGTACAGAAATGTGTCAGAGACCGTCTTGAAGGGGTACCGGTAACGGATATCTATTATGGTATCAGCTGGGTATCCACTCTTTTATGTATTGTATTGCTGACAGTAGGCTTATGGAATGCGACACTGTTGCCAAGTGAGAAAGGTTTTTACGCCTTCGCCTTCCTGCTGAGTATTTTCGGAGCTATCAGCGTACAGAAGAACACTCGTGATACCCAGGCTGCAAAAGCGGGTATCGTAACCGGAGACACGACAATCGAAAGGTAACCCACCCAAATAATTGATGGCAAAAGAGATAAAGACTTTGGTAGCAATACCTTAGCTTTATCTGAAAAATTAAACCATATCTTTTATGAAAAACCAAACGTTGGCTATTATTGCCTACATCACATTGATTGGATGGATATATAGCTATGTCCAATATAAAAGTAGCCCGGATAGGAGCAGGTTGGTGCGCTATCACCTGAACCAGGCACTGGGTATTTTTATCTTTACTGTGATTTTATGGACAGCCATTAAGGTCATTTCAGTAATTGTTCCATCAATAGGCTCAATATTAGCGGTAGCCGGCCTTCTTCCATTGGTCTTAATGACCTTTGGCGCTGCAGCAGCGTCCAAAGATATATTAAGCCCTGTCCCCGGAGTTGGAAAATTGTTTGAGAACAGGTTTGGTTTTCTGAACTGATCTGTTGCGGCATCGTATGCCGCCAAGAAAATAACTATATCCTAACACCCTATACTGACATGAAAAGTAAACCGGGAAACTTCGTCCTGAAGTTTCCCGGAACTTCCCTAAACTTCCCATTATTTGTAGATCTCAATCGTTATTTTTCCTTCAGCGGTCACCATGCCCCTGTACATTCCTTCGGTATTGAAAGGGAGCGCGGCATGACCATTTTTGTCCAAAGCTATCAACCCACCATTCCCTCCAAGTGTACCTACTTTCTCTATGACGGCCTTACCGGCCTGCTGTACTGTTAACCCTTTATAGGCCATCAGCGCAGACAGATCATAAGCTACCACACTGCGGATAAAAAATTCTCCCCATCCTGTACAGGAAACGGCCACGGTATTATTGTTGGCATAGGTACCTGCGCCAATGATAGGTGCATCACCAATACGGCCATACTTTTTGTTGGTCATTCCTCCGGTAGAAGTACCCGCTGCCAGGTTGCCTGCTTTATCGAGCGCCACAGCGCCTACAGTACCGAATTTGTTATCGATGTTTTCAACACCCAGTTTTCCGGCTGGCTGATAACTGTGATCCAGCTTACTCTTCATAGAGTCTGCCTTCAGGGCTTTCTGCAATCCTTCCCAGCGTTCCTGTGTGCGGAAATAGGAGGGATCTACGATTTCCAATCCTGCTTCCTTCGCAAACTGCTCTGCCCCGCGCCCTGCCATCATCACATGTTCTGATTTTTCCATCACAGCCCTTGCTGCAGAGATGGGATTGCGAATGGTAGACACACCCGCTACAGATCCTGCTTCCAGCGTTTTCCCATTCATAATGGCAGCATCCATTTCATTGCGTCCGTCATGTGTGAATACAGCGCCCTTCCCTGCATTGAACAGCGGATTGTCTTCTAGTACACGGATAGTAGCTTCTACTGCATCCAGGCTACTTTTGCCCGCCTGTAATGCTTTATAGCCCGTTTTCAGCGCTTCCTCCAGTCCTGCTTTGTACGCGGCTTCTTTCTGCGCTGTCATATTCTTTTTAAGGATAGTGCCCGCACCGCCATGTATGACGAGCACATATTTTTCCTGGTGAGTACTGTCGTCAGCAGTGATATTGTTTGCGCGCGCCTGCAGGTTACTGCAAATAACCAGCATCCAGGCCGCGGATCGGAGAAGGGAAAGTGTTTTCATACTGACTAAATTATAAAATCTGGGACACTATAGGACACTTTGTTAGCGTAGATGTTGCAAATTAATAATCCGTTTTTGCGCAAACGTTTCCATACATTTATTGAAATGTGTTCCACTATTATGAAAAAAAGGATACAAAACTGTTTATACGCGCTTTCATTATGTATGTTATTGTTGCTCGTCAGCTCCACCTCCCAGGGCCAGGAGCTCATCGACCGTATGGCATTGGTGCAGCGGCATAATGTTGTCAATAATAAATTCGATTCGCTTTCTTCACTCACCCTCGGCAACGGTGGTTTTGCTTTTACTGTAGACATCACCGGACTGCAATCCTTTCCTGAGGCCTATAGTCAGGGCGTTCCACTGGGCACCCAATCTGAGTGGGGGTGGCATAGTTTCACAGATACTGCCGGCTACCGCTTTGAAGAAAGCCTCAAAACCTATCACCTGCATAACCGCGATATCACATATGCTGTGCAATGGAATACGCCGGAACGCAATAGACAGGCATCAGACTGGTTCAGACAGAACATGCACCGTTTGCAGTTAGGAAACATTGGTCTCCAGATATTGTTGAAGAACGGAACTGCCTGCCGCCTGTCCGACATTAAAGACGTATCGCAGGAACTGGACCTCCGGAGGGGGGTGATCAAAAGCCACTTCACGGTAGACGGCAATCCTGTGCAGGTACTGACCACGGTGCATCCTGACACAGACCTTATCGCTGTCAGGATCGAATCTCCCTTGCTGAAAGAAGGCCGGATAAAACTGCAGATACGTTTCCCTTATCCCACCGGTACTTTTCTGGACGCCGGTGTGAACAGGCAGTATCCTGAAAAACATGTATCCCGCGTTGTGGAGGTTGGCCAGCGTTCTTTTACAATGGAGCACAGTCTTGACAAAACGCGTTACTTCCTGCAGGTAGGCGGTTCCGATGCTATGACACTGGCACAGCAGCAACGGCACGATCACATCATCACACCGGCCACTACGGCTGCCCGTTTTGATGTTGATTTCCGCTTCAGCGAAGAACGTCCTGCTTCTCTTCGTACACTGCCTCCCTTTGAAACAGTGCGTACCTTCAGTGAAGAACACTGGCTGCGTTTCTGGCAAACGGGAGCTGCCGTAGACTTCGCCGGGAGTACTGATCCACGGGCCTTCGAGCTCGAGCGCAGGGTCATACTTTCACAATACCTGATGGCAGTACAATGCGCAGGCAACATACCTCCACAGGAAACAGGGCTGACTTACAACAGCTGGTTCGGCAAGCCTCACCTGGAAATGCACTGGTGGCATGTTGTTCATTTTGCATTATGGAATCGCCCCGATATCCTCGAAAAAAGCCTGCAATGGTATGCTACTGTTGCAGGGAAAGCCAGGGCTATTGCCCAACGTCAGGGATATGAAGGCCTCCGCTGGCAGAAAATGACTGACCCGGAAGGGAATGAAAGCCCTTCTTCAGTAGGCGCTTTTCTATTATGGCAACAGCCGCATTTCATCTATATGACTGAGCTGCTGTATCGCCATTATCATGACCATGGCACATTGAACAAATACAAAGACCTGGTATTCGCTACTGCAGATTTCATGGCTTCATTTGCAGCCTACGACACTGCCACGCATCGCTATATACTGGGCAAGGGTATGATCCCTGCACAGGAGCGCTTCAAACCGGAAAATACCTTTAATGCCACTTTCGAACTGGCCTACTGGCGCTGGGGGCTCACCACTGCACAGGAATGGCGTACCCGCTTGGGATTGCCCCGTAATGCCCGCTGGGACGCCATACTGGATAGTCTGTCGCCACTCCCGCAAAAGGATGGCCTCTACCTGGCTGCCGAAAGTGCTCCTGATTCATACACTAACCCACCGTATATGACAGACCATCCTGCTGTATTGGGCGCCCTGGGTATGTTGCCTGCGCGGCCTTATGTAGATACTGCTGTCATGCACCGCACCTTCAATAAGATATGGACGTCCTGGAACTGGCAGGAAACCTGGGGCTGGGACTTCCCGCTCACTGCCATGACGGCTACGCGTCTCGGTATGCCGGAAAAAGCGATTGATGCCCTGTTCATGCCTGTAAAGACCAACACCTGGCTGCCTAACGGGCATAACTACCAGGATGAACGCCTGCGGCTGTATCTGCCGGGGAATGGTGGTCTCCTGACCGCTGTTGCCATGATGTGCGCAGGTTACGACGGCTGTATGCAGGCATTGCCGGGCATTCCCGATAATGGCAAATGGCGGGTGATGTGGGAAGGGCTGCATACCATGCCCTGATTTATGATCCATCCACGTAAAAACTATATATAATGAAGATGCATCTTTTAATCGCTACTGTCCTGCTGGGCCTCTGCAGTTATCTGCCTGCCCGGACACAATCGCTGCCGCCAAAAAAGGAAGTGCTGAAAACCCTGACCCTCGCTAACCGTTACTTTATGGAGAAATGGCCGGACGCCGGTAAAGAGATCGTTCTTCATAAGACCTGGCCTTCCAACATCTGGACACGGGCAGTCTATTACGAAGGACTCATGGCACTTTACCAGATCGATCCGCAGAAAACTTATTACGACTACGCCGTGCAATGGGGCGACAAACACCATTGGGGCCTGCGTGGCGGCATCATTACGCGCAATGCCGATAACCAGGCCTGTGGTCAGACTTATATCGACCTCTACCTCATAGATAAACAACCTGAACGTATGCACGACATCAAGGCCTCCATCGACAGCATGCTGGCGACAGATGTCATCGATGACTGGGACTGGATTGATGCCATCCAGATGGCGATGCCGGTAATGGCGCGCCTGGGAAAGTTGTATAACGACACTTCTTATTTCCATCGCATGTATGAGATGTATGCGTTTACAAAATTCAGGCATGGTACCAATGGGCTATACAATCAGCAGGAGCACCTGTGGTGGAGGGACAAGGACTTTGTGCCGCCCTACAAAGAGCCTAATGGCGGCAACTGCTACTGGAGTAGGGGAAACGGCTGGGTATTGGCGTCGCTCGTCCGCACGATGGAATGGTTGCCGAAGTCTTCTCCTTATTACAACATCTTCCTGCAGGATTTTAAAGATATGGCTGCGGCGTTGGTGAAACTACAGCGTACCGATGGTTTCTGGAATGCGAGCTTGCATGATCCTGCCAATTTTGGTGGTAAGGAGCTGACGGGAACTTCGCTGTTTGTGTATGGTATGGCGTGGGGCATACGGCAGGGGTATCTTGATAAGAAGGTTTATCAGCCGGTGGTGGTGAAGGCGTGGAATGCGCTGGTGAAGGATTGTGTGCATGATAATGGAATGCTGGGATATGTGCAGAGTACGGGGAAACAGCCGTCTGATGGGCAGCCGCTGGCGTTTGATAAGATTCCGGATTTTGAGGATTATGGGTTGGGGTGTTTTTTGCTGGCGGGGACGGAGGTGTATAAGAGTAAATAGTTGGCTGGCGCTTTATGCGTACAGGGTGCTTGTTTCGCTTGTTGCCTTGGGGGTGCGATTTTTTCAGAGTACGTTCCATACTGAAAAGTAAGTGCGGGCTTGCTGGCTGCTCTGGATTTCAGCCATCCGCCTGGTGTTGTCCTCTTATTGTCTTATTTGTGTCCTTGGGTGTATGATTCTTTCAGAGTACGTTCCATACTGAAAAGTAAGTGCGGGCCTGCTGGCTGAGTTCTTTGAAGTTTCTTGCTATGGAGCGTTGGGAGGTCGTATTGGGCTTTGGTATATTTATTAAATCCCTGGTGCAACGTGGCAGCATACTTCAAACAACTTAGGCCAGCAAGCTCCGCCTTACTTTTCCTGATTCCACTCATCCGCTGATAGTTGGACGTTCTTGAAACTATTAATGGCGTCCTCTTAGGTCATTGTCATCTTACCTTTTACCTTGACCTTAACCTTATTAACCTTAACCTTCCACTTCCTCTTTCCATTGCCCATTATCCATACCTTAGCTTTACGTTACGGGCCATGTCGCATAGAACTTCTGGCGGCAACTGTTCTCTTATATAACATTTATATAGGGTTTTCTTACGTTATTCCTTTCCTATTTCAGTTCTTATTCCCGTTCTCATTCTTGATTTTTTCTCCGTTGAGTTATTGCAATGATCTATTTTTCGTCCTACGGGCTTCAAATCACCAGTATATACGTCCTACAAAGCAGAGATTGCATTAATGAAGCATAAAGAGCGGGAGCTTGAAAAGATAAGTGGTCGATTAAACAATTGGACGTCCCCCTTCTCTCTTCCCCCAACTCGAAAACGGGGCGGCTACCAAAGGACAAAAATAAGCGATCAAACTACTGGCGGAGCAACTAAAGTACGGGCCGGGTTCAGGTGGGGACTGCTGGCCTTAGTTGTTCGAAGTTGCCGACGCGCCCGACCAGGAGTTAAATAGACATCCCACTGCCCAACCGTCCCACCACGTCCAATATTAAGAAACTTCGAAGAACTACAGCCAGCAGTCCCACCTGAAAACCGGCCGTCGCCCTGCCTGAAAACCAAAGCTGCCCAAAGCCCAAGAAAAATTCCGTTTTCGAGCAAACATTCACCATTATTTGTATCATTTTTACACCTACCTGGGCCAACTCAGCCTGAATGCGACTGCTTATGAATATCAAAAAACTCATCGGTAAATTACACCTGTGGCTCGGCTTCATCTCCGGCCTCGGCGTTTTCGTTATAGCTATTACTGGCTGCATCCTCGCATTCCAGCAGGAAATAGAAAGTGTTACTAAACCATATACATATACCGCTAGTCGTCCGGAGGCGACTCCCTTGCCACCGTCAACGTTAAAAGCGATTGCGGTTAAAGAGGTCCCTCATAAACAACCGAATGGCATTCTTTATCCGGGAAAGGACAAGAGCGCATCTGTGATGTTTTATGGTGCTAATCCGGACTATTACTACCAGGTCTTCATGGACCCATATACTGGTAAAGTGATCAAGGTCTGGAGTGAAGAAGGCGATTTCTTCCACTTCATTTTACACGGACACTATTACCTGTGGTTACCTCCGGCAATAGGTCAGCCGGTTGTGGCCTCTGTTACTTTGATCTTCTTTTTTATGCTGATCACGGGCCTTGTCTTGTGGTGGCCCAAAAATAAAGCTGCTGCGAAACAGCGATTCTCAGTGAAGTGGGACGCCAAATGGAAGAGATTGAACTACGACCTGCACAATGTGTTGGGATTTTATATTCTGATAATTGGCTTACTGCTTGCAACTACCGGCCTGGTATGGGGCTTCCAGTGGTTCAGCAAAGCATTGTACTTCGCTACTTCAGGAGGTGAGCAATTGCCGCTGGATGCGCCACCATTGTCAGACACAACTAAAGCAGCCATATACAAGATACCGGAAGACCAGATATGGCAACAGCTGCGGAAGAAAGCACCCGCCGACGCAGGCATCATGGTGTCTTACGCCGCTGATAAATCAGCCGCTATTTCAGCCCATATCAATTACAGACCTGGTACCTATTATAAACTGGACAATTACTACTTCGATCAGAATACGTTAGCGGTATTGCCCGCAAAAGGACCCTATACCGGCGAATATGCGAAAGCCGGCTTCGCAGACAAACTGCGGGACATGAACTACGATATCCACATCGGCGCAATTATCGGCCTGCCGGGAAAGATCATTGTTTTCCTCGCAAGTCTCGTCTGTGCCAGTCTACCCGTTACCGGTGTTTATATCTGGTGGGGAAGACGAAACAAGAAAATAAAAAAGAGCCCTGTAACACGCTCTTCCGCAAAAATGAGGGCATAAGATCCCATACTCATGGTGGAGGTTCAACGCAAATCTGTTCTACGCTGGTTGCCTGTGCAGTCTGCCCGTTACAGTATTCATAACTGGCGGGGAGGAGGCATAAGATTCCATAGTCATCGCGGACGTTTAGCACCAGTTCGCTCTGTGTCGGCGGCCCCGTTACTAGTATTGATAGGGAGAGAAGACGGCATAAGAAAATAAAAAAGAGCCCTGTAAACGCTCTACCGCAGAAACGACAGTATAAGATTCCACACTGTTGATGGACGTCTAACTATCAGCGTAGGAGTGGAATCAGGAAAAGTAAGGTGGAGCTTGCTGGCCTAAGTTGTTTGAAGTATGCTGCCACGTTGCACCAGGGATTTAATAAATATACCAAAGCTAAATACGACCTCCCAAGGTTCCATAGCAAGAAACTTCAAAGAACTCAGCCAGTAAGCCCACACTTACTTTTCCGTATGGAACGGTCTCAGAAACGGCGCAACTTCATTGAAGAAACAAAATGCACGTCTTGAAACCTCAAAGAACTCAGCCAGTAAGCCCACACTTACTTTTCCGTATGGAACGGTCACAGAAAGAGCGCAACCTTCATTGAAGAAACAAAATGCACGTCTTGAAACTTCAAAGAACTCAGCCAGTAAGCCCACACTTACTTTCCCGTATGGAACGGTCTCGGAAAGGGCGCAACCCTCAATGAGGAAACAATACATAGGCGCATCAAGAACGGTCTCAGAAAAGCGTAACCCTAAAATCCCATCCGGAAAAAATAAGCGTAAACAATACATTTCCCGAAAAAAAATCTCTATTTTTCGACAGTGAGAAAGAGTGTGCAGTTAATTTAATCCACGGGTATCATAATTATAGGTCTATGAGTCTCAACAACACTGCCATTGCCGCGGAGGCACCGGCGCGTTTCCACGTTTTCAATAATCATCATATAAAGCTCCACAAAATCATGAAGAGAATTTTTGGTATGGCTGCCGTATTGCTGTCACAACAGCTGTATGCGCAACAACAACAGGCGCCCGCCTATCCGTTGATCACACACGATCCTTATTTCAGTGTCTGGTCAGCGACAGACAAGCTGACCGCTTCCACTACACGTCACTGGACAGGCACGGAACAGTCGCTGACAGGATTTGTAAAGGTTGACGGTGTAACCTATCGCGTATTAGGCGCTCCCGGACATGCGTACAGGGCATTAGCTGCAACAGCTGATATGGAACCCTATCAGGTGCGGTATACAGAAACTGCGCCTGAAAAGGGCTGGGAAGACCCTGCATTCAATGACGCAAATTGGAAAACCGGAAAGGCGCCATTTGTAAAGGACGAGAAAACTATCGGTACACCCTGGTTTACGGATGACGTATGGGTACGCAGGACCTTCACAGTAGATGACCCTAATGTGGATAAGCTGCTGCTGAAGATCAATCACGACGATAATGCGGAAGTATACCTGAACGGTGAACGCATTTATAGTTATGTGGGATGGTTAAACCATATGGAATATTTCCCTATCAGTGAAGAAGCAAAAAAGAAACTGCGTAAAGGAACCAATGTACTGGCCATGCATTGTACCAATACAAAGGGAGGTGCTTATCTCGATGGAGGTATCGTAACAGAGGATAAAGATAAATGGGCAGATAAAGTCCAGCTGGCAGAACAGAAAAATGTTACGCTGGAAGCTACACGAACTATCTATGATCTTACCTGCGGAAAGGTGGATGTAAAGCTGACTTTCACATCACCGTTATTGCTGAAAGATCTTGATCTGATGTCCCGTCCTGTGTCTTATGTATCATATAAGGTAAAGGCGAATGACGGGCGAAAGCATAAGGTAGAAGTGTATTTCGGTGCATCTTCCGACCTGGCGGTAAATACATCCGCACAGGAAGTGACTGCACAACAGTATACCAGTGAGGGATTGTCTATCCTGAAGACAGGTAGTGTGGCGCAACCTGTACTGGCAAAGAAAGGCGACGACCTGCGTATTGACTGGGGATATCTTTATGTAGCTGTACCACAGTCAGCCGGGGCTGCACAATATGTTACGAAAGAAGGTGTAGCAGCAGCTTCATTCGCCGGTAAACGCAAGCCTGCAACGCTTGATAAAGGCCAGCAACTGGTGCTGAATACATCAGTGTCTCTTGGGAAAGTAGATGGTACTGAAAAGGAACAGGTGTTCCTGGTAGGGTATGATGATATATATTCTATTCAGTATTTTGAAACAAATCTAAAGCCATGGTGGAAAAAAGATGACAGCTATACGATAGAAAAAGAACTGAAGAAAGCGCAGGATGAATATACGGCTGTAATTGCCCGCTGTACTGCGTTTGATAAGGAATTGTATGAGCTGGCAAAACAAGCAGGTGGTGAGAAATATGCAAAACTCTGTGTACTGGGATACCGTCAGAGTATTGCTGCACACAAGCTGGTGAAGAGTCCGCAGGGAGAGGTCCTGTTCCTTTCAAAAGAGAATTTCAGCAATGGTTGTATCAATACAGTGGATGTAACATATCCTTCAGCGCCGTTGTATCTGGTATATAATCCGGAGCTGATGAAGGGAATGCTCAATGGTATTTTCTATTTCAGTGAAAGCGGAAAATATACACAGCCATATGCCGCGCACGACCTTGGAACATATCCGCTGGCAAATGGCCAGACATACGGAGAAGGCATGCCGGTAGAAGAATCTGGCAATATGATCATCCTGACTGCAGCGATAGCAAAAGCAGAAGGCAATGCGAATTATGCAAGGCAACATTGGAAAACCTTAACCACCTGGGCTGAGTATCTGTTGAAAGAAGGTTTTGATCCTGCGAACCAACTGTGTACAGACGATTTCGCAGGTCACCTGGCGAGGAATGCAAACCTGTCTGTGAAAGCAATTGTAGGACTGGGTTGTTACGCAATGCTGGCTGATATGCTGGGCGATAAAGCTTCAGCGCAGAAGTATCGGACGGCGGCAGCAGGGATGGTTCCGAAATGGATGCAGCTGGCGGAAGATGGCGACCATTATACACTTGCATTTGAGAACAAAGGTACGTGGAGCCAGAAGTACAACCTGGTTTGGGATAAGGTGTTACACCTCGGACTGTTTCCGAAAGCGGTATACGAAAAGGAAATAAAGTATTATCTGACCCAACAGTTAACGTATGGATTGCCGCTTGATAGCCGTAAAAAATACACTAAATCTGATTGGATATTATGGACTGCAGCCCTGACGGACAATCAGGCGGATTTCTCTGCCCTGGTGGATCCTGTGTATAAATACGCACAGGAAACATCTTCACGTGTACCGTTGAGCGACTGGCATGAAACGGCAGATGGAAAGATGGTAGGTTTTCAGGCAAGAAGTGTAGTAGGTGGATATTTTATGCAGATATTAGGCGCAACATTGAAGAAATAATTTTTTAGCTGATCGGCTGAAAGGTAATGGGGTGGCTCTTCTACGAAGAGTCACCTCATTCTTTTTAAAGTGTAGTAATACTACTACAAAACAATACAAAACCGGAGCATATATTTGTATCAGCAACGAAAGAAATTTGATTCTGTCCTATACTTAAAAAAGGTCCCACCCTTTCCCTAATAGAGAAATTACACAAGAGAAAAATCTTATTTAAAATATTATACTTGATATGTTATCGCATAGAAAGTAAAGAACTTGGTTTTTATTAGGATATGGTTAGAAAGGGTTGTCATTCTTGACGACCTTTACTTTTTTATATAAGGTCTGTACAAAATGACTATACATAAAAGAGCCTGCAAATATGACTTTGCAGGCTCTTGCTTTTTTGGGTAATGGATAATGAGGTTAGTCTGTATAATGGATGTCTTCCCTTGGGGAACAATGAATGCCTGGGGAAAGCACAATGAATGAAAACCCAGGGGAACAATGAATGACGGAGTTACATGGATGAAACGGGGTAATGGATGACTGGGGAACGAATGAATGAATGATCGGATGCAACCGGGGGCTACATGGATGAAAATCAGTTTTCACTGAATTCGCTGAAAAAGCGGCGAGCCACATGTTTGAACCTGTTCACGTCTGCTTCGTCTTCCAGTTGTATATCAGAATGATCTGTTGTTGATTTGTAGTATTGTAAAGCTGCGGAAGCTATGTCCGTATTACCGTTGGCATCAGCAGTAGCTTTGATATAACGGCTGTTGCTATTCAGATAGTGCAATGCTTTTATGTCGAAATCGAGAGTGATGATACCGTTTATCATAATCTTATCGTTTTATGCAGAAGACTATAAAAATTTCGTGCCAAAATGAGCTACACCCATAAAAAAGCCATCTAAAGCCCCCATATAGGATACTTTATCAGTGGAAGTTATTGCGCATCTATTCCCCATTTTGTACCTTGATCAGCGTAATAAAAACTATCGTTTCATGCAACTGACCACGTTATTAAAACCATTGCTGACAGGTTTGCTGTCATGCTCTCTAGTCCTGAATAGCTATGCTGATGTTCGCTTGCCCGCTTTGGTCGGTAGCAACATGGTATTACAGCGTAATAAGTCATTGAATATATGGGGCTGGGCCGACAAAGGAGAGAAGGTGACTGTTAGCTTCCGTAACGGGACCTTTACTGCCATTACAGCAGCAGATGGTAAATGGAAGGTGAAAATCCCTGCCCAAATAGCAGGAGGGCCCTATACAATGACCATATCCGGACACAATACGATAAAACTGGACAATATCCTGATAGGAGACGTCTGGGTAGCCTCAGGCCAGTCCAATATGGAAATGCCTGTCAAAGGATGGGGAAAAGTGTTGAATTACGAGCAGGAGATAGCAGCGGCAAATTATCCGCAGATCCGTTTCTTCCAGATAAAACACACTACCAGTACTGCTCCGCAGGAGGATGTTACGCCCTGGGAAGGCGGCTGGAAGGTCTGCTCTCCGGAGAGTGTACCGGAGTTTTCTTCCGTTGGGTATTTTTTTGCGAGGGAGATATACGGCCATGAGCATATACCCGTAGGCGTTATCCACAGTTCCTGGGGAGGAACAATAGCAGAGGCCTGGACCAGCGGGGAATCGCTGAAGACAATGCCCGCTTTTGCAGATACGGTGAAGGCGTTCGAGCAACTGGCGCCACCACAATCGCCATCGAATCCTAATAAGCCAACCTATCTTTATAATGCAATGATCCACCCACTGCTGCCTTACGCCATTCGCGGGGCCATCTGGTACCAGGGTGAGGCTAATGTGGGCAGGGCATATCAGTACAGGGAATTATTTCCACTGATGATCAAAGACTGGCGCAAACAGTGGAAAAATGGCGATTTCCCGTTCTATTTCGTACAACTGGCCAATTTTACGGAGAAAAAAGAACAACCTGTCGAATCTGACTGGGCGGAACTGCGCGAAGCACAGTTAATGACGCTTTCTGTGCCGAATACGGGCATGGCTTCCGCTATTGATATCGGAGATGATAAAGATATCCATCCGAAGAATAAACAGGAGGTAGCCCGTCGTCTGTCACTGATTGCGAGGGCGAAGGTATATGGGGAAAAGATTCCCTACTCAGGTCCCATCTATCAATTGAAAACGATTTCGGGCAACAAGGTGTTCATCGCCTTTAACCATAAAGACAACGGATTGGTGGTTAGGGGAGGCAGTAAACTGAAAGGCTTTGAGATAGCCGGTGCAGATAAGAAATTCCATTGGGCAGAAGCAAGCATCGTTGGCGACCGTGTGATGGTAACAAGTCCCGAAGTGGAAAAACCGGTAGCGGTGCGTTACAATTGGTCGAATAATCCCAGCGGCAACTTATATAATGGGGCCGGCTTGCCCGCCAGTCCTTTCCGGACAGACGATTTTAAGGGAGTTACTTACGGTAAGCAGTAACCCCGTTCAGCATAAAGAAATATAGCGATAACAACTATCGGCAGTTGATTGTGAAAACAACTTTCTGAACTGCCGGTAGCTGTTTTTTATCGTCTGATACTTTCTATACAAAATCAACCTCCTTGCTTACTCTCTACGTCTTCTCTGGATCTTCTCTGCTAGTTCTCTGCTTCTTCTCTCTGGCTTTTTTGTTAAAATAACATCAGGAATTACCTACTTTTATACCCGTTTACAAACCGATAGGATAATAATGCGCCAGCTTGTAATAGGTCTTCTCTTTGCTTTACTGTGGGCATCTGCTGCAGTTGCCACAAAATTTGGTATTCATGCAGCAGATCCGCTGATCCTGGCCAATGTCAGGTTTTTCCTGGCAGGAGGGGGGATGCTGCTCTACGCCTATCTTATCAGAAAAGGGCAACATGCAATGCCGCAAGGGAAGGAATGGCTGCACCTGATCATCTTCGGTTGTCTGAATACCACCGTTTACCTGGGTTGTTTTGTTATTGCGATGAAAACAGTATCCGCAGGGATCGGGAGTCTGGCTACCGCTACCAATCCACTGTTTATTATGGTCATCTCTGCCTTGTGGTTAAAGCGGCCATTAAAGTGGTATGAAGTTACCGGTATGTTCCTGGGTATGGCAGGTGTTGCCATGGCAACCTATCCTTTACTGCTGGACAGTCATGCCACTGTTGGCGGTATTGTGATCCTTATGCTGGGGATGTTTTCCGTATCTGTTGCCACTGTATATTATGCGCGGATCAACTGGCGGCTTTCCAGCCTGGTTATAAATGGCTGGCAGGTGTTCCTGGGAGGACTGTTATTTATTCCTGTTACGGGGCTCTTTGCCAATTTTAAGACCACACACTTCAATGCGCAGTTCTGGCTCTCTGTAGGCTGGCTGATATTACCTGTATCCGTAATTGCCTTGCAGTTATGGTTCTATCTTGTGCGTAAGGATGCTGTCCGGGCATCTCTCTGGTTGTTCCTATGCCCGGTATTTGGCTTCCTGTACTCCTGGATACTCCTGAACGAGCCAATCACCTGGTACACCTTCGCCGGTACCATACTGGTGATTGGAGGCCTTTATCTGGCCCAACAGGAGAAGTTCAGAAAACAATCTACTATTCCTCAAAATCAATAGACTTGATCTTATTAGCCAGGTTATCGATGCTTTGCAGCTCGATCTCCCGCATTTTCTTTTTCAGCACCGCTGCTTCCTTTTCAGATATTATCCCGTTCTGAAGGGCATTTTCAATTTTCTGTAACAGCAGTTTTTTAGACCTTTCTACTTTCTTGACTTTGAAATATGCATTGGACTTCCGGGAAATATATTTCCAGAACAGGGACAATACAATGGTTACGCTGGGCGCTATAATGACCAGCCATGATTTAAGGGGGTAAGTGTCAGGTAGATTGTTGGCCAGCAGCACCAGTAAGGTACCACCTCCTGCGCCGGCTATGCTGGCTGATGTCGAAGTCGGTTGCTGGGTATTGGAAGATTGCGTGGATGGGTTAGCAACCAGTGAATTTTCTTGTTCCAACGAATGAAAATGGTTTTATAGGATAATAGTTATGGATAAATAATATAGTGGATGATGGTATTTTGACCAGGCGATAGTGATAAGGTGAAATTGAAATGATGAAAACTATTTCCCTAATAATACATCGAGGGTACGGAGTATCTGTTGTGTATCATTCTGTTTTTCGAGATCAAGCACTACAACATGTCCTGATTTGTCTTCTACCACCAGCGCTTTTGGTGGATAACGGCGGATTCTCTTGAGTCTTGCTGTTTCTCTGGATGCGCGTAACAGCGTTAAGCCCAAAGATGACAGTGAAGCGAACACCGCAATAATCACCAATATGGTAGTAAATGTAGATGACATCATATCTGATTATGATTTTCTGGTTTTAGTCATAGCTATTAAAATTACGCATTTTCTGTCAAAAAAACACTTAAAAGTTCTTTTATATATAGTTATGACGCGATTTAAAATTATTCCTAATCCAACACTTCCCAAATATTTTTTTTACTCCTGTAAGTAGTTTTCAAAAATCCTCTGTCCTTGAATAGATACCGGATCAATTTCCGGACCAGCCGGCAACACAGACTGGGCGGGGCCAACACAGAACGAACTGGGAATCACACGTGTAGAAAACTGATAGCAAAAATTTTAAAGCCCATTGAGTACTATGCCTGCCGGCAACCGGATAGATACATTTAATAACACCGTTGTGGGAACTGATAAGATCTTGATCGGATATCTTGCAAAGTTATCTTGATCATGACAATTTAGGACTATACCAACATTACAGGGGGAAGAATTCCGCGATAATCATCCTTATATTTACCCCCGGGGGACTTGTAAATGAAGCTCAGTGCAGTATGATCAACAATGAAAACATCAGAAACTGGCAACGGCAGATTGCGTGTGATGGCGATGAAAAGGCTTTTTCAGAGCTGTTCCGTCATTTCTATGACCGTCTGTTATATTTCGCTATCCAGTATGTTTACACGCGTGAAGCCGCTGAAGAGATTGTTTCAGACGTGTTCGTAAAGATCTGGAACCGCCGGGAAGATCTGGAAAAAGTCGCCAATCTCGAAGTATACCTTTTTGTGGCTGTGAAAAATCAGTCGCTGAATTACCTCGAACAATACTCCTCCCTGCGGATCGCCCCCCTGAATGACGAATCCGGACTTTCTGAACTGACCAACTCCATCGATCCCGAACGTACAATGGAATGGAAAGAGATCCTTTTTAAAATGGACCAGGAAGTAGGCCGTCTCCCGGATCAGTGTCGCCGTGTGTTTAAACTGATCAAAGAAGAAGGATTTAAATACAAAGATGTAGCAGAGATCCTCAATATTTCTCCCCGTACTGTAGAGACCCAATTGTTCCGCGCCATGAAGCGCCTGAATGAAGTAATAGGGCCGTACGTTGCCAACAGGATGAAAGCAAAAAATAAAAAACCGGATTCGCTGTAAGTAGTTTTTCCATTCTCCCGGTCCTTCTAGTACAATCGCGTATGATAAACGAAGAATTATTTACCACGTTAGCCGCCAGGAAACTGGCTGGAGAAGCTACCACAGCAGAACAGCAGGAGCTTGAAATGATGTTGCAGGAATATCCTGAACTCCGTGAAAGCTACCAGCTGCTGCAACAGTACTTCACAGTATCGGCATATCATTCTTCTGCTGAAACAGAACAAGCATTACAACGTACCATGTCCAGGATCAATATCGGTACAACTCCTGTAAAAAGGATGTTCCCCTGGAGATGGGTTGGCATAGCCGCTGCCGCCGTATTAATCACTGCTGTTGCCGTTGTGGTACTCAGGCCCCGTCAACAGCAGGCGGAAGTGGCTAAGCTGATGGAAAGACAGAACGGCAAGGCTACCAAGGCTACAATAGAACTGGCCGATGGTAGTAAGATCTGGCTGAACGCTGACAGTAAGTTGTCTTATCCGGAAGTGTTCAACAACAATACCCGTGACGTGTACCTCACCGGTGAAGCCTTCTTTGATATTGCCGCTAATCCGAAGAAACCGTTCATTGTACATCTTTCTTCCGGTACCATACACGTGCTCGGAACTTCCTTCAACATCCGTGCATATGAAAATGAAGCGGTACAAACATCTGTCAGAACAGGTAAAGTAGCATTCATTCCGGTGGTAGCAGCGGGACAACGGCCCGACACCATTTATATAACACCAGATGAAAAAGTGACCTATCGCCAGACGGTGGCTGATGATAAAGAAGAAGCTATCGTAAAAGAAACAACGTCCGCAGAAGATGATAAAGCCTGGACAGAAGGAAGGCTGGTATTCCGCGACAGGACGCTGGAAGAAATAGCATCAGAACTGGAAAGAACATTTGGCAAGAAGGTGAGCTTTGGAAGTGATGCGCCACGCTATTACCGGCTTACAGGGTCTTTCCAGAACAACAGCCTGCAGGATATCATGTATTATCTCGCCAGGTCGAAAGCGTTCCACTACACCATCACTGATAGCACATTACTGATCACTGAATAGTCGTTCACGTTCCATTTATTAATCAATCAAATCAATTCACAAACAGCTGCGTTATGAAAGAAAGACCGCTACCCATGCGTTTTTCGGGACTTTTCCGCTCGTTGTTCCTGCCGCTTTTTGTCTGCATGGCATTATTGAACATGCTGGACCTGAAAGCGCAGAGTGCATTTGCTGCTGAAGCAAATCATCCTGCATATGGGCAGGGCCAACAGGTAAGGGACACCGATATCCCACTTGAAAACCGTATCAGTCTCCAGGTAAGCAATGAACTACTGGGACAGGTACTGGAAAAAATAGAAAAGCAGACACCCTATGTGTTTGTCTATTCAAATGATGAAATAAAAGCAGCGCAGAAGATCTCCCTGTCTGTTAAAGACAAAAAACTGGGAGAGGTACTGGAAATGGTATTGTCACCACTGGACATTAAGTTTGAAATGATCAACAACAAGATCATTCTGCGCCAGGCGACACCTACTCCTACGCAGCAGGCTGAAATCACGATCAATGGCCGGATCGTTGACAATAAGGGTGAAGGTATCCCGAATGTGAATGTTCGTTTGCAGGGTTCCAGTATTGGCACCACTTCAAATGATCAGGGTTTTTTTACGCTAAAGATCCCAGCTGGGCAAGCCAATGGTACCTTGGTCTGCTCTTCCGTTGGTTACATCCCATCGGAAGTAGGGATCAGCGGAAGAACTAATATTACCGTAATGCTTACTGCCGACTCTAAGGACCTGGGAGAGGTAGTGATCACTGCTTACGGTTCACAAAAGAAAACACAGGTAACGGCGGCTATCAATACGATCTCCACTAAAGATATTGAGAGCCGGCCCGTTGCCAATATGTTCCAGGCCTTACAGGGAACAGCGCCCAACCTGATACTCCAGCAGAACAATGCAGAGCCGGGCGCACAGATGACCCTCAACATACGCGGCGTTGGCAGTCTGACAGGTAATGCTCCGCTCATCATCATCGATGGTGTGCAGGCAGGCCGCGACGGTTTACAAAACCTGAACCCCTACGATGTAGAAAGCATCTCCGTATTGAAAGATGCTGCTTCTTCCGCCATCTATGGTTCACAGGCTGCCAACGGCGTTATTTATATTACCACCAAAAGAGGTAAGAAAGACGAGAAACCAAGTGTTACCTACAATGGCATGTATGGCTTTCAGACACCTACCACGCTGCCCCGTAACGTGGAAGCATGGGAGTACATGACATTGAAAAATGAAGCGCTGGTAAACTCCGGCAAAACGCCACAGTTCTCTCCCGACAATATCAACTACTGGCATAAACGTGGTTCCGAACCTGCATACCTGACGGAAATGCTGCGCGACTATACACCGATGCAGAACCATAGCCTCAGCATGACGGGTGGCGGTAAGTCCAGCAGCTACCTCGTTTCTCTTGGATATGTGAATCAGGGCAATATGCTGCAGAACTCCTATGTGACGGAAGACTTCTACTACAAACGTTACAATGCCAGGGCTAACCTCGCAGTAGATGTAAGTAAGTACGTAAAAGTAAATGTGAACCTTGCCTACACCAAAGGCATCAAACGCCGGCAACAGGCGGATATCGGCTTCCTGATCAGGGATGCTATCCGTACGCCACGCATCTACCCGGTACTGGATTCTCTCGGTAATTTTGTAGTGCCATCTCTGAACAGTAACAACGTACTGGCTCAGCTGAAATACGGCGGATTTAACAAGGAAGAGAAAGACAACCTGTTGGGCGGTCTGGACGTTACCATTACACCGGTAAAACATTTCAAACTTAATTTCAACGCCTCAGGTACCTACACGATCACTAATCAGACCGATCGTCAGAATAAATACACTTACGCTCCTTACTATACTACGGCCAATCCTCCATTGTATAACAGGATGTATGAATACGAATTCAAAGATCTTGCCTCAAACGTATATGCTACTGCAGAGTATGAGAATACTTTCGGCAAACACTATCTGAAAGCACAGGTGGGTGGCCGTAGTGATGCCATCAATGAAGAGTATGGACTGAAAGCGACCCGTTATGGTACTACCAATCTTGACGACGACTGGGCCATCGGTGGTGGATACATTCCTAAGCCGGACGGTACATTCGACTACGCCAACATCGGTACTTACAATGAGTTCGTGAATCCTAACCTGTATGCACTGAACTCTCTTTTCGGAAGAGTGAACTACGCTTACAACGACAAATACCTGGCGGAATTCACCTGGCGTTATGACGGTTCTTCCAAACTGGCGCCTGGTCACCGCTGGCAGTTCTTCCCGGCTTTCTCACTGGGTTGGAGAATCACAGATGAAGCATTCTTTGAAGACTTCAGAGAAAAGTATGGTAACGTGAAATTCCGCTATTCCTGGGGACAGGTGGGTAACTCCAACATCGGTGGTTTCAACTATCTGGCCAGGGTAACCCTGAACACCGGTAAATATCCGTTCAACAATACGCCTAACACCGGCGCCGATTTCTCCGCTTACAATGAAACATTGCAATGGGAGATCTCTACTATGAGCAACTATGGTGTGGATGTAGATCTCTTTAACAACAAGGTCTCCGCATCTTTCGATTATTTCAATAAGAACACAGATGGTATCTACCTGTTCCAGGTGGTGCCTGGTACCGCTGGTATCGGCGCTTCCCTGCAGAATGTTGGTAAGGTACAGAACAAAGGCTGGGAACTTACAGTGTCTTATCATGCAAAAACAGGAAATGTTAACCACACAATTTCCGGTAACCTGTCTGACAACCTGAATAAGGTGGTGAAATACGGTGAACAGTCCATACAGGGTTCTGACTTCACCTTCATCGTAAAAGAAGGTTTCCCGATCGCTTCCTACTATGGTTATAAATCAAACGGTTTGTACCAGAACCTGGACGATATCAAGAACGCTCCTAAAGTACCGTTCGCCTACAACCAGCAGGTAATGCCGGGCGATATCCGCTACATCGACCGCAACAACGATGGTACTATTGATGCCGATGACCGCTATGTATTCGGCAATCCATTCCCTCGTTATACTTTCGGATTTAACTATGCGGCTAACTGGAAGAACTGGGATTTCTCTATGTTCTGGCAGGGAGTGGGCAAGAGAAGCCAGTTCCTGCGTGGTGATATCGTAGAGGCATTCCATAACAATGAGGACCATGCTTTCGAACAACACCTGGACCGCTGGACGCCTACCAATCCTGATGCCAGCTATCCAAGGCTGACTATCGGTACTGCTGACGCCAACAACTTTGCGTATTCCGACTACTGGTTGTTCGATACCAAATACCTGCGCTTAAAGAACCTGCAACTGGGCTATACGCTGCCACGTAGTGTTAGTCAGACGCTGCGTATCCAGAGCGCAAGGGTTTACTTCACCAGTCAGAACCTGCTGACATTCACTCCCCGCCGCTTCCGCGACCTGGGTGTGGATCCGGAATTCACACAGTTTGACGATAAACTGTCCTTTACCAACTATAACGCTATCGCAGGACGTAGTTATCCAAATGCAGCCACGTTCTCATTTGGTCTGGACCTGAAATTCTGATAATAGTGTTCAATGTTCATTAGTATGAAGAAATTATTATTGCCAATACTTTGCGCCGTTGTGCTGTTCTCCTGCCGTAAGCTGGATCAGCCTATTACGCGCGATTATACAGACGCCGCCTACTGGCGGACTGCTGATGATGCACTGGCAGCGCTTGCCAGCTGTTATGAGAACCTATCTGACGATAGTTATTATTTCGGTGACGAAGCGCTCAGTGACAACGGTTTTGTAAACGGTATCGGTTACAATGCTGTTTCTACCATTGCATCCGGTGCTTACGATCCATCCAACAAACGGCTGACGGAAGAATGGAAATACCGCTTCACCTGCATCCGTAAATGTAACATCGTAACAACAAACATAGACAGAGTGCCTGCGCTGGATTCAACACTGAAACACCGCATCCTGGCAGAAGCGAGATTCATCCGTGCGTATTCCTATTTCCAGTTAGTGAGCTGGTTTGGTGATGTACCTTTTTACACTAATCTGATCACCATCGAAGAAGCCAAAAGCATCTCTCGCACAAACAAAAACACCATTCTCGATTTCATCCAGTCTGAGCTGGCTGCTATCCGTGCTGACCTGCCTGTGAATAACTATACCGGCGCTAATGGCGGATACCAGGAGAAAGACAAAGGCCGTATTACCCGTGGTGCAGCTATTGCACTGAGTGCGCGGGTCCATATGTTCAAAAGTGAATGGCAGGAGGCGATCAATGACTGTGAGTTGCTCATCGGCAATACCAGCAATGGCACCTATGCGTTGCTGAACAATTACAGTAACATCTTCACCACCGCCAATGAGTACAATAGCGAGGTGATCTTCGATATACAATATGGCGGCGGTCGCACTCATGGCTCTCAGCGTAATTTCCTGCCACAGACAGTGGCGCTGCTGAGAAGTACGCTGGTGCCCACACAGGACCTCGTGGATGACTATATCATGCTGAACGGAAAGGGTATCAGGGAAGCAGGTTCTGGTTACAACGAGAATGATCCTTACACAAACAGGGATCCCCGTTTGAACGCAACTATCCTGCATGATGGTTCTACCATCACAGACTTTGACGGTAAAGTGCAGACTATCCTGACCAAACCAGGTTCTAATCCTGCTACCAACAGCGTAGATGATCAGGGTGCTTCTCCTACCGGTTATTACTTCTATAAATATTACGATCGTACTGCCACCAACTACAGCTCAGGTTTAAACCTTATCGTGATCCGTTATGCAGATGTACTGCTGATGTACGCTGAAGCGAAGAACGAACTGAGTCAGCTGGACGCAGGTGTATGGAACCAGACGATCCGTGCTTTGCGTACGCGTGCAGGCTTTAACGATGCCGGTGCATTGGAATTCCCGGGTGTAGCGCAGGATGCACTACGTACCATTGTGCGCCGCGAAAGAAGAGCTGAACTGGCATTTGAAGGCGTTCGCGCCTTAGACATCCGCCGCTGGAAGATTGCTGAGCAGGTGATGAACAAACCTGTGAGAGGTATCAAAGTATCCGGAGGTGCATTCAGAACAGATGCTAATGGTTACATCATCGTGGAAGACAGAACTTTCATCAATCCTAAGCATTACCTGTGGCCTGTGCCCACGTTTGAACGCGATCAGAACACGAATCTTGGCCAGAACCAGGATTGGTAAAATCCACATTAATATTTTCAAACTGATACGATATGAAGACATTTTTCGCCAATATACTCCTTGCACTGCCGGTTTCACTGGGACTTATACTGACCGGTTGTGGAAAAGACGATCATGAACTGAATACCAACTTAACGCCCGTGAGCAGGCTGAATGCTCCTGTAGACGATAAATACATTAAGCTGCAACCTGCTACCAGTGCTACAGTAAGCTTTGAGTGGGATCAGGCGCGTGCTGAAGACGGATCGCTGGTGCTGTATGAAGTGGTGATAGATAAAGATGGTGGCGACTTCTCCAATCCGATTGCCAAAATCACTTCTGATGGTGGTGGTGTGCAGAACAAACTGACACTTTCCCACAAAGACCTGAACAGCATTGCCGGTAAGGCTGGTATTGCCGCCCTGGCTACCGGTAAACTGAAATGGACCGTGAATGCTTCCAAAGGATATAACATACAACCGGCGGCAGAATCCCGCACAATAGAAGTGGAGAGACCTAATGGTTTTGCTGAAATCCCTGTGGATGTTTACCTGACAGGAGATGCTACTGAAGCAGGTGCAGATCTGGCACAGGCTGTCAAGTTGAAGTCGACTGCTCCAGGTGTATTTGAGATCTATACTTCCCTGAAGGATGGTAAATATAAATTCGTTGACAGAAATGCCGGGACACCTACTACCTACTTCATTGATGGCGCTGCGCTGAAAGAAGGAGGGGAGAGCACACAATCAGGCGGTACAAAAGTATACCGTCTGCGCCTGGACTTCAACAACACGGCTGCTACCATTACAGAGATCACTGCTATCGGACTGTGGTTTGCACCTGAAAATGGCATCATGTATGACCTGACCTACACCACCAATGGTACCTGGACATTCGAAAATAAACTGATCAATTTCTACCAGGAATCATGGGGCCGTGACGAGCGTTATAAATTCCGCGTAAGCGTGAAGGCGGCTGATGGTACTGCAGGAACAGAATGGTTTGGCAGTTCCAATGCAGATAACAGTCGTCCTACAGCTACTACACCGCTTTCTTTCTGGGAATTAAGGCCTATCGCCAACAGCGATCAGTATAACTACTGTTACAAGTTTGCTTCAGAAGTGGATGGTAAAAATTGTGATGTGAAACTGTATTTCTCTCCGGATAAAACTTACACGCACCAGGTAATTGTGCGTTAATCCGGTACCGGTATTCACATCACGTAAATGATCAATCAAAAAGCTTATGCGTCGGATATTTCTTCTATTCACAATAACAGCCGCCATGGCCGCCACCTTCACCTCTTGCCTGAAAGAGCCTGTGGATGACGGGCCGGGTCCTGGCGCCGGTAAGGCGACCTATAAATACAACTGGCCAGCTATTGCTGATTCTTCTGCCTCGTCCCTGATCAGTAATTTTTTCAATCAGAGTGGCAAGTACTTCAATAAGAACAATGCAGGCGATCTCACTTTCAACTACTGGCCGAATGCGCATGCGCTGGATGTACTAACAGACATTTATCTGCGTACGAACGACGCTGCTGTCAAATCACGTATGGATGAGTTGCTGGACGGTATGAAGGCCAAGAATGGCAATACCTATATCAACCATTTCTACGATGACATGGAGTGGATGGCGTTGGCCTGCCTGCGGGCCTACGAAGCCACCAGCGACGACCGTTATAAAACAACAGCAGAACTGTTATGGAACGATATCAAAGGTGGTTGGGATGATACCTGGGGCGGTGGCATCTACTGGAATAAAGACCGCCAGAACAAGAATACACCCGCCAATGCGCCGGCGTCTATCATCGCCTCCCGCATGTATCAGCTGAACCGTAACGGGGAAGACCTGGCCTGGGCCAAAAAGATCTACCAATGGCAGAAAGATAACCTGGTTGATCCTGTTACTGGTCTGGTATGGGACGGCCTGGACGGCAGTGGTACCAACAAGAGCTGGAAGTTCACTTATAACCAGGGCGTCTTCATTGGCGCCGCCGTAGAATTGTACAAGATCACCGGAGAGCAGACTTACATCGGAGATGCGATGAAAACGGCGAACAACTCACTGGCAGGTGAGTTCAGCAGCAATAACATCATGAAAGATGAAGGTGGTGGAGACGGTGGTTTGTTCAAAGGCATCCTGGTGCGTTACATGATGCTGCTGATCACTGATGGAAGCCTTAGCAGTACGGATGCTGCCAAGTTTGTCAGCTTCCTGCAGCTGAATGCACAGACGATGTGGCTGCAGGGTACTAGCCGTCCGCAGGTGATATACAACACCAGCTGGATAAAGACAGCTGCTACTACCGATCTTACTACACAACTCAGTGGCGCGATGCTGATTGAAGCAGTGGCCAGGCTGAAAGAGCTGGAACTGATTGATTAAAACTGGTATGGTGCGACAAAAAAGTACGTGACAACAAACATTTGAAATTATAAGTTATTCCCGATCAGTGTGATATGATGGAAATTTTGGTCCGGCATGCCATGATAAAATAAGTATCTTCGTTTCTCCTATGAGATGAAGGCAAAAAGAAAGGTTACCCCAACGGGGTAACCTTTACTTATTTCAGTGAATAATATTATCTATGTATACCGTCTATGTCCTTTTTTCCCGCCAGTTCCAGAAGGTTTATACTGGTCACACTACTGACCTCCTGAAGAGGTTCCATTTCCATAATGAACATGGCAGACAAAAGGGAACCTTGCCTTACCGTCCCTGGGAGGTTATCTACCTGGAACATTTTGAAGACAAGCAGGATGCAATGAGGCGGGAATGGTTGTTGAAATCAGGGAAAGGACGGGCATGGATATGGGGGAGGATCCAGGAGGAGTATTATCGGGATGGGTATATAGGGACGGCGTTACCGGAGTGACATGGGGTAGCTAATCACGCATATTTCAGTATTTCCTCTACAAGTCTGAAAACCGTTGAAACAGATTGCTGCTCAGCAGGACTTAGATGAGCGACGGCCTTATAATTTCTCTTAGCACGACTGATGGCCAATTCAACTCTTTTTACATTAGTTACATTATCAATAGCCATTAATGCGTCAAAGAGATCCTCTGATATTTGTTTATCGGTCTTGCCATTATAACGTACTCCCAATGGACGGGTATAAGTATCTATAACGTGATGATAATCTTTTCGATTCATTTTGCCTCCCTGGTGATCTGCGAAGTTAAGAATCAGCCAATACTCGAAAGCCTGATTTGAATAACCCGCCTTGATATTATTCGCTGCAGCCATTGCAATTGCACTATTAAAATCTTTAGCCGGAAAGTCGTCTTTATCAAATACGCACCAGACCTGTTCATAATGCCGCTTTGACGATAATTCTATGGCCTGTTTTACTACAGAGACGGTATTACGTCCGTCGCCGATGGCCTTTATGGTAGCAGATGAAAGTCGGAACTTCCTGAAATAAGATGGTTCCGTATTTTCACCTTCGCTGACAATCAGGATAGTTGGTTTTTCAGTAAGGAAGGGGGCTGCTCTCTTTAAGGAAGGCGGATTTCTACGTTGTTGTCTGAATTGTAGCTGCCACTCTTCATGTGGTTGGTTTCTAGTTTTTCTATTTTTTGTCATCAGGTATTTTTTGGGATGAAAATGGTGCTGAAAAATCAGTCAGGAATGGAATAGCGCCATACTTACCCTGAATATAATTGCTTTCGAAGTTCTCTGTTCTTCTTACCTCTGATTTAAAATCGCTCAATGAATACAATGATGCCGCGCCATATCTGTCTTTTTCGGTGAACCATATCTGGTCTCTTCTGAAAAGGCCGGAACTTAAAAGGTTAGTATCATGTGTATTAAATACAAGCTGCGAATTCTGTGGATTATATGTCGCAGAATTGAACAACTCTATAAGTTTACAAACCAGGTTAGGATGCAACTTGGAATCCAGTTCATCTATAAATAAGGGATAGCCATGTTCCAGCGCATCCAGAACAGGGCCTGTTAGTGAAAAGAACTTGAAGGTGCCGGATGATTCATCATCTTCAAGAGAAAATTTAGCATCACCAACATAGTTATTATCCGCATCATACCTGCGATGTGTAGTGAGTATATCGGAGATGAACTCCGCATTCTCTTCACTTACTTTTTGCTGAATGAGTTCCTTTAGTCTTTTGGGCATATCTGCCGGCAGATTATCAGGGTCAACACGCTCCAGTATGATGTCATGAATACCCAGATCTGCAGCTGATAACAATTCAAGTATTCTTTTTTTCTGGACGGCATCTTCTGTTTTGTCCATGGTAAATCCCTGGTAGCGATGTTCCTGTAATCCTGATATTACTTTAAGTTTTTTAAACCAGTTAACTATCTCACCAGACAGCTGGTCATTGAACTGGGCTGCCACTGTAAGCAACAATGCATTTTCTCTGACGAGATCTTCCTTGGCAAGGGTATACCCTTTGGAAAATCTTTTGACATGGAATTCAAATCGCTGGCCCTCCCTGTAGAAAATTTCAATTTCCTTTGTTTTGGGTCTGTGATAAAGCCATTCCGCCAATACAGCCTGTTTGGTTATTTCAAAGCCATACCGGTACATTTCGTTGTTGTGAAGAAACAATATTTCGAATTCGGCAGCGCCATTCTCTGTATCAGTGGCAAGTCTAAACAGGTCAACATTTATCGGATCTCCTTTTAACCGATCAGTAGATGACCTGATTACAAAGTTTTTCATAAAGGTTATGGCATCCATAAACCTGCTCTTGCCACTTGCATTTGCACCATAGACCACAGCGCTCTTTAATATCCTCAAACCAAACTCCGGGATCTGAATGATGTTTTCTTCCTCACGGGTTTCTTTGTCATAGTTTGATGCGATCAGGTTAAGTGTGGCCTTATTCTTAAACGTCTTGAAATTTGAGACAGAGAATTGGATAAGCATAATATCCTGGTTTTTGCTTTATTATTGCAAAAATCGGATTCATTATTCAAATTATGGTGAAATTAAGGCCATTTAAGAGCGCAATACGCCATTTTTCTTAGTTTGACACACCCACACAAAAAATAACCGGGAGATTATCCCGGTTATCTATCAGTAGAAGGTCAATATTATCTCCTTGCTCTCCCTATCAGCCAAATAATAATAATCACCACAAATGCGACCGCCAGCACACCTACCCATACGCCCGCTTTAAAAATTCCTCCCACTACTTCACAGCTGCTCAATAACATAACGGCAAAGGCCAGCAGGCCCAGTTGTAAGTTTCTCATATACTCTCTTTTTCAGAATATATATCATACGTCATGCCAGTACCGCTATCCTTTACTATGCTTAAAATCCAGCAGCAGCGATACCGTGTGGGCCGACAGCTGGTCTGAGCGTTTGTAGAAGGCATAGCGCAGCCCTATCTCCTGAAAAGAGTAATGACGGAACATTGGTTTCAGCAATGCATAGCGGGCGCTGATGCCGGCTTTATAACTGTTGAACCGGCTCAGGTCATAGTCGGATGTGTAGAAGGTTTCATTGATATTATGCTGCTCATAAGGCTTGAAATATCTCGCGCCTGTCTGGGTATAAAACCGCAGGAGGGGAGATAAGGTAAACTGAGGACTTGTCTTTACCGGAACTTCCAGCTGTATGGTATGTCCGGTGATACCGAAGTTATCGTGGTAAAAGCGATAATAGGAACGGATGATGGTATTTCTGCCCACGAACACGTTGAACTGGAAACCTATGGGGAACTTCCACCTTTCCCGTGGCAGGTTTTCCACTCTTAGGGTATTCTCGTCGTTAAAGTACACCCTGTGGAAAGGAGTAGAGAGTAATCCTCTCTGATAAACCAGTTCGGGGAAAACCGCAAACTGCATCCGCTGATTCACCACCTGATAGAGGGCGAGATTGAGGTTGTAGGATTGCCGTGTATAGATATTGAACCAGGCGGTATCTCTTAACTCTGAAGGGTAGACCAGTGTTTCCGGGCTGTAATAGTCGGGATCAAATCTTCCCCAGCGAAGGTCATCGTAGTAATACTGCAGAGCGGCTGACCATTGCCGGCTGTGATCTGCATTGTCGTGCGATACCGAGACACCGACAGGAACAGAAAGATAGTCTGATTCCAGCGACAGGCCACTATTGATACCGACACGTAGCCGGGGTTTCTTCAACAGGCGGCTATAACCGGCATTGAGATGGAAACGGTTGTCGTGCCGGGAGGCAGAAGACATCACCATATCAATATGGTCAGTAGATGCCGAAGTGATAACATCTATTCCAAATCCAAGATCAAAGGTATGCACGGAATCCCGTTGATGGGAGATGGATACATCTGTAGCATAGACCTGCAGGTTTTCTGTACCTGTTCCTCCGGTTACGGCTGAATGATTTCCATCCTGCGTGTAGAAGGAGAACAATACCTGTATGTCTGTCTGAGAGATCTTTTGTTTCTTATACGCCGTACTGTCGATTCCTTTTTGCGCAGATGCCGTGAAATAGGCTGCCAGCAATCCTGCCGCAATAAATAGTCTTTTCATTTAAGATCAGTTACAACCACATCCTCCGCTGCTCTTCCCACTACCACCCCCACTGCTTCCTTCACGGTAAGTATGTACGTTTTCGTCAAATTTTTCTATTCCTCTTTTACCCAGTTGCATACTCTCATCGTTGAGATACATCCGCTGATATGGCTTTACTGCCACGCATGACTGCATGACCAACAATACCAGTAATGTACCTGTGGCAATAAGCAGAATGCGGCTGCTGTTAGCCTTTTGCATGTATTTGAATGTTATCCGATTGAATGACTTTATTCCTCCCGTCGATAATGACGCAGTGTACATCCGGCAGCTGGTTCACCAGGTCGATGCCTACGACAGGCCCCATGACGGTGATGGCGGTAGCCAGTGCATCGGATAGTTCCGCGCTGGGGCTGACTACGGTTACACTTTTGATATAGGGTACCGGCCATCCTTTTCGTGGATCGATATTGTGGGAGTAACGGATGCCGCCACGCTCCACGTATTGTTCATAGTTCCCTGAGGTAGCTACGGATGCATTGTTCACGGGTAGCCACAGTAGTGCCTTCCCTGGATCGTCAGGATGGGCGATCCCTACCTTCCAGGGGCCGCCATCTGGTTGGGTACCCCAGGCGGTGAGGTCGCCGCTGGCATTTATTACGCCGCTGGTAGCGCCATCAGCTATCCAGAGCGCCTTTACCCTGTCTGCCGCGTAGCCTTTACCAATGCCTCCGAACTCAATGCGCATGCCGTTGCGTTTCAGCTGTATACAGTGATTGTTCAACAGGGCAATATGCTGGAAGCCTATGCATTGCATGGCCTGGTCTATTGCTGTTTTTTCCGGCCAGGTAAAGTGTTCGTATTTAAAGTTGAACAGCTTTTTCAATACACCGGCAGATATATCAAAAGCGCCCTGTGTAATGGTACTGATCTTATTACAACGATGTATCAGCTGGTACACTTCGGGAGGTATAGATACCGGTGCTCCGCCTGCCTGCGCATTGATTTGCGCTGTGACAGAACTTTCATTGAACACCGTGAGGAGGGCTTCTATCCTTTGTATCTCCGATACGCCTTCCTGTAGCCGTCTGGCAGCTATCGCTTCTGTTGCTCCGCAAGCTATCAGCTCAAAATCGGAGCCCATTAACCTGGTATGAAGCTTACTGCTGTGCATGGCGACTATTGAAGCAGGTGTTTAAGCGTTGAGATAAAGCCGGCGGGCGTTTCTTCCCTGTAAGGTACGTATGCCACCAGTTTTTTACCTGGACTTAACAGTACTACCTGTGGAAAGGCGCCTTGCGGATTAAAAGCCGCTGCCAATGAATCGTATTGAGAGCGGAGTGGAGCTGCTATCTTTTTCCGCTGGGGAAAATCAGCCTCCAGGAGTACGAGGTTCTCCCCGGCGAAGCTTAGAAAGCTGCTATCCGATAGTATTTGTTTATTAAATCTGATACAAGGAATGCACCAATCTGACCCGGAAAACACCAGCATCACTTTTTTGCCGGAGGCCTGGGCCAGTTCAAATGCTTTATCAGGGTACTGGAGGACCTGGGCATGAGCAGATCCCCTTAAGGCTACAATTAGAAGCAGGAACAGAATACTTCGCATATCGCGATAAGTTTATGTTGTGGCTTGGTTACCTGCTACAAATGTAGGGGAATTTTACTTCACATCGCCGGCCTCGCCCGTGCCCCTCCCCGGCTTTGGTGATATATTCGTTGGAGGCTCCTGAGGCGGAATTTCCGACGGAGGTACAACAGGTGAAGGCTTTACTGCCGTTACAGGCGCAGCCGGTGTAACCGGTATTGAGGTGGTTGACGGCTCTTTCCATATACCAGGTTCCATATTGATCTGTACCTGTTGCGGTCTCGGATAGGCGATGCTGATACCCGCTTCCTGAAGTTTGATGTAGATGTCCGTCAAAACCTGGCTTTTAACAGTGCCTGCCTGTCCCAGGTCGCTGATCCAGAACATGGCCTGAATATCTACGCCTATATCACGGAAGTTCTGCAGCAATACGACAGGTTCCGGTGTTTTGAGGATATCGTCAAGGTTTTCGAGATATTCTTTTACAACGCTCAGGGCCTTTTTCAGATCAGCACCGTAGGCAATACCTACCAGTACGTCTACACGTCGTGTTCTGTTGGTCAGTGTCCAGTTCACCAGTTGTTGTGCTATAAGGTCGCCGTTAGGTACAATTACTTCGGAGCCATCCCCGGCAGAGATCTTACTGGAACGTATCCCGATTTCTTTGACCACGCCGGTACGGGCGCCCAGTTCAATGACATCGCCTACCTCAATGGGTTTTTCAAATGCGAGGATCACTCCCGATACCAGGTTGTTCACAATATTCTGTAAACCGAAACCGATACCTACACCCAGCGCTCCCACTACAATGGCCAGCTTATCCATCGGAATGCCTGAAGCGGCAAAAGCCAGTAGCGTACCGGCTCCCAATACGGCCAGGCGTATCAGCAGCATGGCGGACCCCAGTTTCTTATGCGGTTGCGCCGTTTGGCCTGTATATCCCAGCAGGTAGGAAATGATCTGTGTAACGATGGTCGACAGCCAGATGATCAGTAGGAAAATAATCACACTGCTAAAGGAGAACGTAAAGTTGCCGATCTTTCGCTCAGCCACCAGCATGTCAGAAATGAGCTCGTAAAGGCCATCGTACAGGTACAGGTTGCGTGCTATCAGTGCCAGCCAGCCTATGAAAGCCGCTACATAGAAGATAGTCTTGAGGCGGTCCTTGATATTCTGGTAGTCGATCATGGAGATGAAGGTGCTGGAATCCTTCTTGGCCTCCACCTGGAGGTAGATGGCTTCCATCAGGACTTCGACCATCAGAATGACACCTGGCGCCATCGTGATGCTCACCACGGCAGCTGCTCCCATGATCTTGGCAGCAGAGACCCGGGCCAGTACCACCAATATAACGGAGAGTCCGCTGAGTGCCATAAACAGCCAGATGGCAGACCTTGAATATTTAGGTAGCGGCAGGGTGGTGTGCCGGAGCGTACGCAACAGGTAGCTACCCAGCACAATAGACGCAATACCGCCAATAAAGACGCCCCATTGCTCGGTGAACGTTACCTGGATCAACAGGTTGTTAATGCAGTATATGACCAGCAGCAGTACCAGCAATAGCCATCGTTTGTAAAGATTGGCCGGCATATTATGACGAATGATACAGGTAGTTGCAATGGCAGTGATGATCCAGCAGATACCCGTATACATGATAGGATACTGGATGGAGATCAGGAAGGAAAGCGTCGACACCAGCAGGATAGTGCTGGCTACCGGATACCGGTAGAGGTAGCGGGATTGCAGCAGGATGTTTTCTGCCTCCCGGTCTTCATGTTTGCGTTTTACTTTCCGAGCATTGAAGGTTACCCACCAGAGAAACAATGCGGCAACCAGGAACCATAACAGGTATACAGGCCCGTGTACAGCAAAGAAGATCTTAAGGATGTTAATATTCTTACGAATGGAACGGTTTAATACCTGCGGAAATTTTGGACCTTTTTTACCGGGGAGTGGAGGCTCCCAGAGATAGCTGAAATCCTTGTTGAACAAACGCTGTGAAAACCTGGACAACTGGAAGTCCATGTCTTCCAGGAGGTTCGTAACATCAATATATCTTTTAGCTACTTTATTCTGCACTAAGCCAAGGTGCAGAAGGTTGGTCTTGTTAGCACTGTCTACCTGCCGCCATTTTTGTATGAGGGTGGCCATTTGTCCGACGTAAATGTCCCTCAGTTCGTCTTCCGCTGGAAAATTACGCATAGTAGTGTCTTTCCTGAGGATCTGCAGGGTGTCGGAGATGTTCACCAGCTTATCATGAAATCTGAAAAGCTGATCCTGCCAGCCGTCCAGCTTTCTTTCCAGCTGCACCAATAATACCCTGTTGGTATAGAGGTCGTGCATATTGTTGGTGCTGCCGATAGCAGCCATATCCCGTTTCACCACCATCATGGAGGAGTCAATCAGGGGAATACTCTCACTGATCTCCACCGTGTCCAGACCACGGCGTAAGGTGCTCATCACCTGGTTCAGCATCAGGGTATAGGTTTCCAGCCGGCTGATGATAATAGCGACGGAGGTATCTGACAGTTTGATCGTAGACTTTCCGGAGGAGGTATCTTTTACCTGCTGGGAAATGATCTTGCTGAGGGCAGCACTGTCTAACGGTTTCGGAGAGGTGGGTTTATTCTGCGCATGAAGATGGGCACAAAGCAGCAGCAATAAAAAGCAGGATAATATTTTCGGGAGAATATGGTTCCGCATGCTGTTAAAATTAGGAATGAAGAAATCGGGGATTGAGAACAGGAAATGCATTGCCCGTATTCCTGTTCTCAATCCCTGATCAGTTTACTTTTCCCATTTCACTTTCTCTTCTTTCGGCTTCAGTCTTCGACCTTCGGGGATCTGTTCGTCAGTAAATCCGAGGTAAAAGAAACCAAGCACTTTGTCTTCGTCACGCAAGGAAAGATATTCTTTCATGGCAGGGTGGAACGTCATTCCACCGGAACCCCAGTAACCGGCAAATCCTCTTTCTGTAGCCCCCAGCCACAAGTTCTGGGTAGCGCAGGCAACGGAAGCGATTTCTTCCACCTCGGGGATGGCTGGTTTGCTGCCTCTTTTCATACAGATAGCGATAATGTGAGATGCAAGATCCCCTTGCTGCTGTAGTTTCTCGTAACTGGCCTGTGCAAATTTCTCGGCAGGTGTGTTGGCTTTATAAAGGTTTGCATGATCCTGGCAGAAGCGTTTTACGGCCTCTCCGCTGAACACTACAAAATACCATGGCTCTGTATATCCGTGTGTTGGCGCCCAGTCGGCCAGTTCCAGTAATTCCTGTACCTGTTCGTCCGGGATCTTCTTTCCATTCATGCTGGCCGGTTTGATATTACGGCGCTGTTTGATAATACTCGTCAGATTAACTGTTCCCATTCTTTTTCCTGATTGTTTATGTTTTTTCGGGAGGGACTCCCATTATTGGTTTCCGTTTCTATGATCTGTCAATTAAGACAGCAATTTTTCCTCATAGTTTATTTTCCGGTAGATACTGTGTCCTGATCGTACACTGCCAGTTTTTCTTTCCATTCTTCCGGTAGTCTTGCCACCTTGCGGGCATTATAATCGAAGAAGATCATGCCTGATTTTGCTTCGGTGATCAGGACTGTTTTGCCCTCGCGGAGGGTTGTTATTCTGTAATACATATCAAAGCCGAAAGGTGTGATATCTGCAACACCGATGGCTATGTCAAAAACATCACCTGCAAAGCCTTCTCCTTTATAGATCAGGGCAGCGTCGGCCATAATCACGCCATCGTCCGGGCCTCTTTCTTCAAATCCCATGGATTTGAGAAAGTCAACTCTGGCCTGGTGGAGGATGGACAGGACAGAATCGTTGCCTACGTGTCCGCCGTAGTTGATATCTGTTATTCGTACCGGTATCTGCGTGGTGAAACCCAGTTTTTCCGGCATCGTTATTTTTACTCTTGCCATATTAGATAATACAATTACAAATGTGAAGCTGAAATAAGGTATGGTTACCGGTCATTTCAGGAAAGTGGTTTATTGGCAGCTTCTTTCAGAAAAGTGATCAGCTGCTGGAAGGCTTTAGCCCGGTGACTGAACTGATTTTTGCCCGCCATATCCATTTCTGCAAATGTTTGAGTGGCTCCGTTAGGTACAAAGATGGGGTCATAGCCGAAGCCTTTGCTGCCCCGTCTTTCTGTGAGGATGGTGCCCGGGCATACGCCTGTGAACTGGTATTCCTGACCGTTCAGTATCAGGGAAATCACTGTTCTGAAATGAGCCTGGCGGTTTTCCTGGTCTTTCATTTCATGCAGCACCCGGGTGATATTATCATCCGCCTGTTTCTGCTCGCCCGCATAACGGGCGGACAATACTCCGGGGGCGCCATTCAGGGCATCTATTTCCAGGCCGGTATCCTCAGAAAAACAGTCTTTACCGGTCATTTCATGTATGACAGATGATTTCTCCCTGGCGTTATCTTCCAGTGTATCGTGAGGTTCAGGAATATCGATATCGATGCCGGCTTCTTTCAGTGTGATGATGGAAAAATGATCACCCAGCAGGGAGCGGATCTCCTTTACCTTGTTTTCGTTGTTGGTAGCAAATACAAGTGTCATTCGAAAAGCGGTATTAAGTGTCTATGGCAATGATAATTATATACCCAATAGTTGTTTCAGCCCCATCCACAGTTTCCCTTTCAGGACCTTATCCTGCGCAATGAGTTGCAGCGGATCGGAGCAGATGAGCTGACAACCGCTGACCTGCAGCAGCTGGTAATTGGAAATGGCTTCAAGGCCCATGGACGCAGGATCGATCCCGAAAAGCACTGCCTGCTTCATGGGAAGGGCTGTTTGCCATGTTGTAAATGGCATCGCAGGGTATTGGGCTACATTTATAAGCGCGATGTCCTGCATACCCAGTTTACATGCATTTAATATATTGGTAAGCAGGTTAAATAATTCTTCATTTAAATATGCTTCGCTGTCGTTTTGTATGAACAGCGCAATGTTTTTTTGATTTTCGCCTAAAAATTTCACTTTAGGAGGTGCTTCCGTCACCACTGCAACAGGCGCCTTTTTCCCCGGAATGATAGGCTGGGTGTATATCCTGGCCAATAAGTACGGATCCAGTTGCAATTTATCAAAAGACATGTATATGTATATTTAACTTAATGTATAGCTCCCCTTTGGGGAAAAAATCAGTTTATTTGCATCTGACAGTGAGCAAATGTAAGAGTATTCAATTTTAGATTCAGGATTTCCGACTTTAGATTTTATACGGGAACAGGACCGGGAATTGAAATTCAGACACCAAAACACAAATAAAAAATTAATGGTCCTTATGATGGCAGTAGACAATCCAACAACAAACGCCGTACTTGAAGAGGCAGTTAAAAGAATCAAAGTGACCCGGACGAGCAAGAGCCGGATCAACGAAGTCGATTTTAACAACCTTGTGTTCGGAAAAAAGTATGCAGACCACATGCTGGTGGCAGATTTTGATGGAAAGGAATGGAAGAATGCAGAGATCCTGCCGTTCCAGCATCTTTCCGTAAGTCCTTCCAATGCCGCCTGGCATTATGGACAGGCCATTTTTGAAGGTATTAAGGCCTACAAAGACCCTCAGGGAGAACCTATGATCTTCCGTCCGTATGACAACTATGCCCGTTTTAACACTTCAGCGGAGCGCATGGGTATGCCATATGTGCCGGAATGGTTATTTATTGGTGGAATGGACATGCTGATCGACCTGGACCGCGACTGGGTGCCTACCAACGACGGCAGCTCACTGTACCTGCGACCTTTTATGATCGCTGCAGATGAATTTATCGGGGTAAGGCCCTCTGACACTTACAAATTTGTCATCATTAATTCACCGTCCGGTCCGTACTTTAACAAGCCTATCAGATTGCTCGTACAGGATAAATATATACGTGCCTTTCCTGGTGGCGTAGGTTATGCAAAAGCGGCAGGTAACTATGGCGGCGCCATGTATCCTACCATGCAGGCCCGTAAACAGGGATTTGACCAGATCCTCTGGGTAGACGGACTGGAATTTAAATATTTACAGGAGTGTGGTACCATGAACGTTTTTGCGATCATCGGCAACAAAGCTATCACGCCTGACCTGACCCAGGGAACTATTCTGGCCGGGGTGACCCGTGCCAGTGTCATGGACATCCTCTCAGATATGGGACTTACCGTAGAGGAAAGGCCTTTGTCTATAGAAGAGATCGTTGCTGCCTGGAAAGCAGGTACATTGAGAGAAGTGTTCGGTACAGGCACCGCATCAAGCGTAGCTTATGTGGAAGACCTGCACTATAAGGAACACGAGATCCACCTGGATACGACTAAGTATGCTGTTGGAGCAGAGCTGCTGGAAAGACTGGATGCTATCCGTACCGGTAGGGCGGAAGACACCCGTAACTGGAATTATAAGGTATCAAAACACTAAAAATAGTCTTAGTTGTGTTAGTAAGGGGCCATTTGCGAATGCGGATGGCCCCCTTCGTTTATGGTACCGGATAGATAAGACACATGTATGTCATAAGGTGTATTAATTCAGGATTGGCTTTACATATTTGGTAAGAAGCGTAAGCTAAATTAAATTACTAATTATGAAAAAGAAAGCCATGGGCCGCCCAGCGGTGTATGAAGC
>NZ_JAKIRP010000016.1 GCF_021646545.1 Chitinophaga filiformis
ATCGGGTTGTTATCTGGTAACAGATGTCCTGTTTGAGCATATGCGCATAGTTTATTCCATCTTTTTATGCTATAAGCCAGTGCTTGTCCAATTGGGCTCTTAGGAAGGACTTGTGGATACTGGTTAATCATCCATACCCCTAACTCAGCGAGGATAGGAACAGCCTTCTCAAAACGGTGAGATTTACGATCTGCTATATCATATGCCTGAGCATTGCATTCCCGCTCTATTTCATAGAGTAGCTGTATTTGCTGAAGAACATGCTCCGCACGGGTGCGATCATGTTCCAGCGCATCTACAAAATATCTACGCGCATGAGCCATGCAATGGATGAGATTTATTCCACTGCTTTCGGCAATCGTATCGTAGATCTGGTAACCATCCGTCTGGATTGTACCTTTAAATTTTTGTAACATTTGTGTGGGGCCATCTTTATTGCGCCCCTCCTGGTAGTCGAAGACTACCAGCTTGTTTATACTGTCCTGATAGGCCCAAAAGAAGCCTCGATGAGTTTTTCCTTTCTTATCCTTGTCCAGTACTGGCATGGGACTCTCGTCGCACTGTATGTAGTCAGCATTAAGTACCTGATCGACGAGAGCTCCATAAAGAGGGGTTATCAGGTTAGCCGCAGCACCAACCCAATCCGTCAACGTCGAATACGGAAGTTTTACTCCGGAACGCTCAAAACGTTGCATTTGACGATGCAGGGGCAAGTGATCAACAAATTTATCGATGATCATTTGAGTTAACAGCCCCGGTCCTGCAATGCATTTCGGCAATGGCATGTCTGGCAATGGTGCTGTTATTATCTGGGAGGAATCTGCATTAGATTCCGGTGCCAGATACTTGGGCCGGATGTATCGTTTAACATATAGTTCTGCAGCCTTGTATTCCAAAACTTCTGTTTCCAGTTGCCCAATCCTCTTGCTTCCTTGTGGAAGATCTATCGGGTCTATAATAATTTCCTCTCTGCGTAAGTGATCGGGTAATTTATTTCTACCTGGGTGCTGAACCGGATCCGTATTGATTTTGTTACGGGTATAGGAGATTTTCTGGGCACTTATAATACTGCTGGTGGCCGTTTGGTCAGCTTTCATATCCAGTGATAATTGCTGTACTGATGCCTCTGTGGAAACAAACTTCTCGTGACGGCTACCAAAGATCATCTTCTTCAATACGGCCAGCTCGTGCTTTAACTGGCTGATGGTTTGTTCAGCCTGTTCATAACGTTCCTTATAATCAATGTTGGGGTGTTGCATCGTTAGGTGCAATGTTAGCCAATCATTCTGTAAATATTGTTAGCGCGATGTTAACGTGCTGGCATTCTTTGATTATATCGTTTTCGATAGTGCACCTTTTCCAGACTAATCCCCTGCAAGATCAATATCAGCTGGCTATAGTTAATCACCACATGTGTTTGATCGTGCAGGAATGGTGGTAATTCAAACGTACCTTCCTCCAATCGTTTATGAAAGATGGCAAAGCCATCGCCCTGCCAAACGAGTAATTTCAGCTGGTTACGATTATTGTTCAGGAAAATAAATACAGCCAGCGACAACGGGTCTACCTTCATCTGCTCTCTAGCGATAGATGCCAGGCTATAAAAGCTCTTGTTGATGTTAATAGGGGATCTGTAAAGAAAATACCTGCATTCTGGGTTTAAAGCAATCATCTTTATGCGGATAATAGTTCTTTTAAGAAAGACACCGGAACAGGATGGTTAAGTATGAGTTTCCTATTATCAGGCAACAAGTATTCAGCAAAAGGAATTATCGGGTTCGTTCTTTCTGGGATCAGGGCAACAAAAGAACCAGGCTGATTTACTTTGGATTTTCTCTTACGCCCTATATCGAACTGCTTTATCCAGTTCTTCAACGCATTTACTGATATTTGTTTTTGTTCACAGAATACCTTCATCTTCAGGTTACTTTGCTGCCATTCAGAAAGTAACCGCTTCTTTTCAGTGACAGACATACGTACCGCTGCCTCTTCTCTTGGTTGTGATAAATCCTCGATCATAATGAGCGCAAACTAATCACTTTCGATGATTAGGAGAAGATGCTGTTGCTCGTAGGGATACAAGCTCCTTCTACAGCATTGATCTCTACCGGGAAGATGGAAGCCAGCTGCCTGCGTGCCGGCGTGTTAGGATCTGCAACTGCCCCTGTTTCTGGCGGCAGGGTTACGTTGATGGTGATCTTATTACCTATATGCGTAGCGCCGCCATCACTATCGTTCTGTAAAGTGGCAGACCAGTTGACTTTAACTTTTTTATTCGCCCGTGATAATTTGCTCAGGCTAAAAATAGCTCGTTCATATGGGATCATCTGCGTATTGGCTTGCGCTGTGCCAGCCACCAGGTTTTCGGGCCGGTTCAGTCCTCCGAGTCTTGAGCCCTGTATATGAAGCCATTCCCAGCTTTTAGCGGCAGCTGCACGGGGGTTATAAATATGTACATAATCTCTTGCAGAATATCCGAACATCGCATCTTTCTGCCCCTTACCACGGCCACCGCGTACTGCTTTTCGGTCATATTCTTTTTCCCTCGTTTTTGGAATGGTCACGGGCGCCAGCACTCTTGCGGGAGGAGCCCCCGGCGCCCTGGTGACTTGTCGCGCGGATCCATCTATTACAGGTTCATTAATGATAGATGCAAGGAGTGCCATTGGCATGCGCTTCAATATATTCTTCGGCTACATATAAGGAAATATCACTGCTTCGTTCCTGGTAGTAAGGTAGTTTTGCATTTTTATAGGCCGTTTTTACTTTTGCCAGCCCATATGCATCTTCCGAACGAATACGTACACCGGGAATGGCTTTCTCTATTTCTTCCTTTTTGTCACCGGCTGTTTTCAATAGGTAAAACTCTCCTTCCTTTGCAGCCGCAAACCTAAACTCTATATTCCCATACTCACCCTCACTACTGGTTTCCCTATGTGCTCCCCCTGCCATGGCATTGCCGGTTAATTCGTGCCATAAGGATTCTGCCTGTCCGGCATACCCTGGGGATGCGCCCCTCAGTTTACCTACGAGCGCGTTAATGGTGGTAGCAGTAGCAGCGTTTTCTGAAGTATAAACAGGTAAATGTTGCTGGGCATAGGCAGCTTTGGTATGTTCTGACTCCTTATCCAATAAGGCAAGGTCCGAAACCTTTACATACAGGTCAACCTTGTTAACCCGCTCTATGTTAGGAACCCCGGAAAATACCCAGTCCGAGACCTCTCCCAGGCGTACATATAAAGTAGGTGTATTGGCATTGGCTTGCTGCTCCGCCTCCGATTCCAACATCACCTCCAGTTCTTCCGCATCGTATTGGTCCCCATTGGCTTGCGCCTGCTCCAGTACGCGTTTGATCCTGGCCTCTGTTAATGGTACTAGTGTTCGCTGCACGGGTTGTTTGTGTATAGGCACTACAGCGGGCATAGATCTGCCTTGGGAGAAATTGTTACCGGCAACGGACCGTCCGTTTATATCACTGGTCCTTGCCTGCAGATGTTCAGTTAGCATACTTGTAATATAGGGGAAATATTATACTTTTTAACCTTTCCTCTTTGCTGCTGATATGGATACCCCGCATGACGGACATTAGCCTTGCTAAGTTTGGGCTGGAACGGCGTTGATTGGCATTATAAAGCAACAGCGCTGCCTGCAGGCGGTAAAGTCATTGTGGAAGCGGAAAATTTGCCAGGGAGGTATACGGTGAAGGAACTGCTGCTTACATAAAAAACGTCTTCACTGTTTACGAATGGCTTCCCTCTGATTGGAGAGTTTTGACTGCATAGCTGGAATATTCCCCAATTTGCCGGCCAGCGCGAATTATTTTTGATAGGTGTTGTTCCCTCCTTACAAGCGGGTAGGCGTAACCTTGCCCCGTTTTTCAACTTGATCGAAAAAAAATGATAAATTGGCGGTCTTGTTCATTTTGGTTATCAGTTGATTTAAACGTTCCTTTTATGAAGTGTTCTCTATTTTGTTTAGCGTGTCTCCTTTCAATCACCGCATTTTCGCAAACGCCTTTCAAATCAGAAATAACCATTGACGCAACACAAAAAGGAGAAGAAATTAGTCCGCTTCAATATGGTCAATTCATTGAGCATTTAGGGAGGGCTATCACTGGAGGCATTTATGATGAACATTCTAAATTATCAGACTCAAATGGTTTTAGAATGGATGTACTGGAAAAGGTTAAGGAATTGCGCACTCCTCTATTACGGTATCCCGGCGGAACTTTTACAAAAATATACCACTGGGAGGATGGCGTTGGTCCGAAAGCATTTCGTAAAAAACGGAAAAATCTTATATGGGGAGGTGTGGACGATAACCATTTTGGTACAGCAGAATTCATCGCTTACTGCCGTAAAATTGGGGCCGAACCTTTTCTGGTTGTCAATATGGCAACGGGAACACCCGAGGAAGCTGCCAACTGGGTGGAATATTGCAACGGCACAACTGACACGTATTACGCCAATTTGCGAAGGAAAGATGGATTTGAAAAGCCCTTTAACGTAAAATATTGGGGGATTGGTAATGAGGAAGGAGCAGAACCTGATATGGGGCGACACCAGAATGTTGACCAGTATATCAAAGACACGTGGCAATTTGTCAAAATGATGAAACTTCAGGACAGCAGTTTGAAACTCATCCTGGTTGGAAACTCAGACGACCTTTCCTGGAGCCGTACGGTGCTCGCCAGGTTAGGACCGATATGCGATTATTTATCAATTCATCTTTATTCCATCCCGGCCGATACGACTTTTAGTTCACTCATTCAATCAATCGACCGCATTGAACAACCGCTTACCCAGGTAGATTCCCTATTGGCGGCAACACCCGTCAAAGTCGAAAACTTTAGTCCGTGGTATAGATTTCCCCCAAGATCAGAGCAAGTAAAAATTGCGGTAGACGAATGGGGCATCTGGGACATTAATTCCGGCAAAGGCAAAGGCGCCTATAGGTTGGAATACCAATACAATTGGATGCACGCTTTGGGTGTGGCCACGTTTTTAAATCTCTTTCAACGTCATAGCGGTTCTATAGGCATGGCTACCTGGGCCCAGACTGTCAATGTACTTGCCCCGATCATGTCTGATTCAGCTGGTTCATACCGTCAAACGATATTTGCACCTCTTCAAGCGTTTAGAGACTATACAGGGAAATACAACTTGCCGACACAAGCTACAACACATCAATCAAGTCCCGGAATTAAAGCAATCGATGCTGCATCAAGCAGGTCTGCCGACGGCCATCAAATTATACTTACGTTGGTGAACAGGGATGTTGATCACTCCATTGAAACAGTTGTCCACGTTAAAAATCACCAACAAAACGGACAGCGGGTAACCTTAAAACAAATTTCCTATACAGGGAAAAGTCTGTACGGCGTTAACTCTGCAACACATGAAAACACGGTAATAAAAACGCAAATTAAGAAAAACGTGGACCCGACTGATTTCAAGATCGTGCTATCACCAGCATCGTTTGTCGTTATCGTGCTGAACGGCCTGTGATAGATTTTTCTGTAGGATTTTTTAGAGCATATAACTTTCAACAGGGCAAACTTTCATATTGCCGATAAAAAAGGTCCGGTAACATTTCAGTTCGTCCGGATACTTACAAACAAGGCATTACATCTGCCTTACAACTCTTTCATTTTTCGACTATTTCAAATCAGCTTATAAATAAACTCTTCTATTTCTGCTTGTCGCGCATTGGCAAAACCTTTGTCTGTACCAACTTTCACAAAACTGCATTTCTCTAAAACTTTCTGTGAGCCAAAATTGTCGAATGCAACCCGGCCGAAAACAGGCCGCCTGCTTTCTGTTTTCAGCAACTCCCGAAGTGCTTTTGTCGCAATACCTTTACCCCAAAAATTCTTGTCAATCCAATAGGTTACTTCTGCATCACCTTCTATTTCAAATGCTGCAATACTTCCCGCGATAGTATCATTCACAATTATTGTCCGCATATTTATAGTCGGGTCATTCAACAGTTTTGTATATTTCTCAAGATATGCAGCTTTGTCTGTAGGGTCTTTTGATGTGAATGCAGCTAAATAGTTTGCTTCACTATCAAGCTGAAACGTGAAGAAGAGCTCTAAATCAGTGATTACTGTCTTTCGCAATATTATTTCACTATCGTTTATCATTTCTCTATATTATTTTTCGATTAGTAAGCCATTATACACCATTTCAATTATCCTGTATATTTATGATATGAAGATAGAATTTCTCGATGATATCAGCGCGGGCGGCAAGTTTACACAAGTGGTTTCAAACCAGCTTGTCCGTTTATACGATTTCAACACCATCCAGGCCACAAAATTAAAAGAGAATATTACAGAGAAGATCCTGAAGACCAATCAGATGCTTGATCTCTCATCACTTGATTTCATTGAGCCAATTAATTGCAATTTGATGTTTGTAATTTCAGACAAAGATGAAGGATTAAAGACTGATGATAATTTTAATTTTATGTGTGCGCTGACGCTTTCGTCATACCAGGAAATGGTACTGCTAATTGAGCCCTTCTGTGAAGAGGGAACCGATGGATATCAATGGCTTTATGAGATAGATACCCCAATTGACCTGCTGTTTTCACCTGGAGGGACCTGGTAACGGAGTTTTGCAGTCATGTTAAACGTTACCTGTCATCAAATTCGCGATCCGCTCACAATTGTCTATTCCCATTTTTGCAAGTGTTTTTTGAATTCGCAGTTCAAAATGGTCTTGCTGTAACCTGATTTTCTGAAGTTCCCCTTGTAGATCCTGTTGAGACACACTAATCAGCAATGGAGTATTTTTTAATTCCTCCCGAGTTGACTCGCTGTAACCAGAAAACTCAATTACTTGTTGGTCCGTTCTATAATAAATCCATGGATGTCCTATCCATAGCTGGTTCCACTCACCAGGCAGCTTTGTATGAATATCTTCCCATTCTACAATGTTACCGATATCACCACAACAAGTGGGCTCAATGTAAATTCGATGATTTTCTTCCAGCACGATTCCTCCACTTATTATCCCAACTTGTTCCTCAAAATCTGACAAGTCGACATCTCTAAGTTCGTTTTTTATGACTTCTTACAGTTCATCATCATTGATTGTAGATATATCTACCAAATAACTTCCCTTTCTAACAGCTTCCAAACGTCCTAAGTTTCGGGCAGACATACATTTTTTCCAAAATTGATTCCGGTCTTCAGGCAATTCAATTATGTCACTATTGGATTCCTGCTCGTCCTTGGCTAAGAAATCATATGGGTCTATCTCAATTGTATTAATTAGTCGCATTACATGAAGTTAATTCATTTTACAACCTGAGCCGAAAAATCAAAATGATAATTTAAATGATCTTTCTTAATTCTTCACATCCTGTGCACTTGTATGACAATTTGAATGATGATTGATCGTCGTATAAAAAATGAACAAGATGAACAAAAAACAACTACTGAAGAACACATACTTTCGTTGGCGTTATGAATAAAGAGAGATATCCATTGAAGACCAACATTTGCCACGCTAACTTTGAATTCGAAAGTCATGGCCCGAATGGCACAATAAAGAAAGTCATTGAATACTATGAAATAGGAAAAATGCCTGATGGAACAGCGATTCTTAATTTAGGTTTCGGCGATTGGGACGATACTTTGGAAACAGTTGGTGATTTGACAATTTCAAATAATGCTGATCGCGACAAAGTTTTAGCAACAGTTGCAAGTTCTGCTTTGGACGTTACAGATCATTTTGGAAATGTGGCTATCTATGCAAAGGGAAGTACGCCTGCCAGAACAAGACTGTATCAGATGGGGCTGAATGCAAATATAAAAGAAATCGAGACGATTTTTGATATACTGGGATTGACTGCCTCTGGCTGGGAAAAACTTCAGCAAGGGGTCAACTATACAGAATTTTTAGTTACAAAGAAAAAATCATAAATTCGAATGAAAAAGGGAAAAAATATGTCACCAAAGTTTTCTAAACTGTTAATTGAAAGGCAGAAACCAGTGATAGGAAAGCTAAGCTTTTCCGAAGAAGACTTACGTAGGAGCACCTTTCTTAATAAGAAAATAGAACAAGCCAAACAAAGCTTAAAGCTGCATCCGGTTCCGATTGAGTTGTTAAGATCAAGGTAACATCACATTACAATATAATTTCCAACGCCTCGCTTTTTGCGAGGCGTTGCTTTATCCGGGAAATACCTTCAGATTTACCGTTTATATGTCACTGGCGGCAGCTTTAAGGGCAAGGGATTGTCAATCACCCATTTTACTCCTAGCTCGCACATTCGGGCAGTGTCTCCTGATTTTCGTTTTACTTCCTTAACGATCTCCTCTGCTTCTGTCAGTTCAGATGATGAAAGCTGCTCACCTTGTTTTACAAATGACAGGAATGCATCAGCCATCTTCTTATAATCCTCATCCCAGTTTATTCCCCCATTGTCCTCCAATTCATATCCAATTCGTCCGACAATTCGGATCACTTCGCCCTGGATGGTTTCCGCCGGACCACTTGCTGGAACCAAAAGATCCCAAAGTTCCTGATGTTGGTCTTGCCAACTCGAAGCGTTAGCGGTTATTTGAGATTTACCATCGTGCAAAATGCGTTTTGCCACAGGATCAACCCCGAACATGCTGTATAACTCATCCAATGCATTACTTACCTCAACGACAGCATCCTTATTGAAATTGGCTCTTTGAAATTCGAATCGCTTACCAATTTCAATAACGAACGCCCTCATTGCTGAGGTGATTTGAACTCCAGCGTTCAGATATATTTTTGAAATTCTGGCAGTTTTAGTTATATCTATGTTACTACATGACATAAGTGCCTGTTCTAATGGTGTATAACCCATTGAATTTAATATGTCAATCTGTGCGCCATGCTCCAACAAAAGCGTTGTATTCTCAACATTATGCGAATCTGCTGCTGCGTGAAGAGGTGTACCGATAGATTTGTTTTGATAGTGAACATCAGCACCTAATTCTAATAAGCTTTTTATATTGCCAAATATACTTCTGGAGCGACTATGAAGAGGCGTATTTCCCCATGTGTCAGTAGCCTGCAAATCTGCACCTTGCTCAATTAGCCATATAGCTAATTCATGAGGGCAATTATCATATGCCAGGGCCGTTTGCTTACCATATCCTCCACGAGCATCAAGTTCACATTTATCAAATACTTCTTTAAGCCCCTGAAGGCTCCCTTCTTTCAACAGTTCTTCAAAATCTTTAGGTAGTGTCTTTCTTTTCTTTGCCATGTTGCATTAAAAATGTATACAATATACGATGACGGTAAGCGACAACCGATACGACAAAAGTCTATGCAATAATTCATTTACCCAACATCTGGTACCTCCACCCTCTCTTCTCAATTGTTCGGATATTGCTTACTTCCTTCAAAGTTAAAAGGTAATCATACAAATATCTCAGTTCATCGTCATTTCTATCTCCTTCAAATGGTTCGATGTACACGGCGTTTCCATAATTACTCCTTGATTTTTCCGGCGAATCATCGACAATAATTATTTGCTCCAGCTTGAAACCCTTTTTTTTCACCTTGTCCAGCCGCTTTTCAAAGTAATAAGTATCCAGGTTGTAATCCCGTTTTATAGTGCACCTGCTTTTCCCCCATATCATGAACCATTCCATCGCATCTGGCGTAATCATCTTCACAATCTCCTCCACATATTTGTCGCTTGCGGAGCTCCAAACACCCAATGTAAAATGCGTAGATATATTTGCAAGAAATTGATCAAGCCCAGGACGCATATAAACATAATATGGATCGAATTTAAAATCAGGGGTAAATGCCAACGGAACAGTGGTAGCATGTATCAATGTTTCATCGAGATCAAGCAATAAAAGTTTATCTGACTTTTCGGGCATAGCGTTAAAGGATTTTCAATGCATTCATTAAATGAACCTGCATTCTCTTGTTACAAATATACTTAAATGATCATTTAAGTATGCACCGCATTAGCCGTACTGACGTCGCCCGATGACAAGTAATTGTTTCCTCCCCTGCTAACTGGCCTTTTCAACAAACCAGATTGACCCTTTAAACCAATGACGCCATCTTTGGATGAACGAACTTTGTGTTCTAAACAGGGAGCTATGGTTAATACTGGTGACATCAAGGAATTGCAAAAACCATCTATTCTCTTCAACAATTACGGTAGTGGTCCCAGAGAAGGTGAGGCATTCGTTACAGATCATATATTCAGTTATATCATCTCAGGCACACAAGAGATCTGGTCTGGCAATCAGGAGTATGTTTTCAACGCGGGTGACTATCGCTTCTTCCGGAGAAATCAACTCACCAAGTATTCAAAACGTCCCGGTCAACATGGCTTTAAATCAATAGCAGTGCACATTGATCAGGGAACACTTCAGGAAATGGCGGAACTGTATGGCGATTATGATAAAAAGCCATACCAGGGAAAAGACGTAGAACTGCTTACACCAAACTCCTATTTGGAAAACTATATCAACAGCCTGCCTCCCTATCTGGATGCGTCGTGTGCCTTTAAGGAGGCGCTTATCGTATTGAAAGCTAAAGAGCTCGTGCTGCTGTTGCTACAAACAAATCCGGAGATCAGGCATGCTTTGTTTGATTTTGATGTCCCCGGCAAAATCGACCTGGTTGCCTTTATGAATACACACTACAGGTATAATGTCGGCTTAGACCGGATGGCGTACCTTACCGGACGCAGTTTATCTACTTTCAAAAGAGATTTCAAAAGAACATTCAATACCACTGCTGGTCGATGGCTTACAAGGAGACGGCTGGAAGAAGCTAACTATCTGATTACACAAAAAGGTAAAACGGCATCAGAGATTTATCTGGATCTCGGATTTGAAGACTTGTCTCATTTTTCCTACGCATATAAGAATGCCTTTGGAAAAGCCCCATCTCAACAAGGAAGACTGTAATATTCAAGTTTAAATAAATCATATATCATGGATTACAAATTAGCGGGCAAGCGCGCACTGGTAACAGGTTCCAGCGCTGGCCTGGGAGAAGCTATTGCCATTATGCTGGCAAACGAGGGCGTACATGTGATTGTGCATGGTCGTAATGAAGATCGAACCAGGACTGTAGTACAGCGGATCATTCAAGCAGGGGGCACGGCAGAAGCGGCGCTCGGTGACCTGGCAACTGATGAGGGAGCCGATAACGTTGCCAGGATTGCATTAGCTGGTGGACCGATAGACATACTGGTAAATAATGCCGGCTTTTATGCACATACATCCTGGTCAAATACTTCCTGCCAGGACTGGCTGGACGTGTATAATGTGAACGTGATCTCTTATGTACGGATGATCCAGCGTATAGTACCCACAATGAAACTGCAGGGTTGGGGCAGGGTCATTAATATTGGCGGCGGACTTGGCATACAACCGATCAGTGATCTTCCGCATTACAATGCCAGTCTGGCGGCGCGTCATAACATGAGTGTATCACTGGCAAGACAGCTGAGTGGTACGGGTATCACCTCTAATGTAGTAGCGCCCGGCGCCATCATGAACCCCGGGGTTGAGCAGTGGCTCCGCAATGCGGCACCGCAGAAGGGCTGGGGAACTGATCTTGAAGAGATGGAACGCAGTGCAGTAAAGGAGCTTGTACCTAATGATGCCCAGCGGTTCGGAAGACAGGAAGAAGTTGCCGCTGCAGTAGTCTATCTTGCCAGTCCTTACGCAGACTATGTGAGTGGTGCGCTGCTACGCGTTGATGCCGGCACTGTGCGTAGCATTTAGGTTATCATTCTAAATCAATCCTAATCATTTCAAAAATTGTAGCGGGATACAAATACCAAACGAAAACGCTTTCAGGCCAAATAACTTGAAGGCGCTTTCGTTTGAATACGACTATTTCTTCAGCCACTTTTTATATTCCTTAGTTTCGGTTATATCATTAAAGTTCCCGAAATATTCATCCAACTCCAATGTTCGCTTCACAACCTGCCAGGCTTCTTCCTGCCGGCCAAGTCGTAAAAGGATACGGACCTGTGAATCATAGATGTAATATTCACTTTCGTTTTCGATACATGCTACAGCCTTGTTGACGATAGCGAGTGCCTCCTCCGTTTTTTCTTTATCTTCATAGACTTCATACATCGCCCATGCTACTGCATTGGCCACTATACGGATCACTTCCCTGTAGAAAGCCCCCATACTGGTGTTATGGAGTATTTGCTCAGGCAACAGCGACAGCGCAGTCAGACCTGTTTCAATACAAAGCAGTTTATATCGGCGTTTTTCTTCTTTAGACATCTTCTCATATGCAGCATCCATTGGCAAATTGCTGCATGCGTTTGTCTTCACGTAGTAAGTATACAGTAGCAGATATTTATCTACCACCTTACCATTATTGAAATTGGCCAATACCTTGTCATATATTGCTATGGCTTTTATTGGCTTTCCTGCATCATTAAACCACAACTCATCGCCTTTTTCAAGAAGGTCGGCTGTCTCCTTCCATAGTCTGGCGGCCTCTGTATCAATGATCTCCTTTTCTGCCGAGTTTTCGCGCAAGTCCAGCTCTACCTCTGGCAATCGCTCTGCTATTCTCAGACGATCGGATATCTTGAAAGAGTTCCCTTTTAAGTTCAATGAGCGTAGCTTCGGAAGACTGTAGATTTCTTCCGGCAGGTCTGACAACATATTCTCGCTAAGGTCGAGTATTCTTAGTTGCCGCAATGCACTGATCCCCTCCAGCTGCGCTGCAGTCAACGACTTTCGTAAATAACCTACCTTTTTCCCATTCCCCCCGTCAACCTTTTCAGCCTGCATATCAGACAGTTCCTTTAATCTTTCAGGATCATGCTGCAAATTACCTGCAATCTCTATAAACGTTTCCTTACTCAGCTTTTCCAGCCACCTGCGATATAAATCGATCTTCAGTTCTTCGAGAGAGGTAATGCTGAAGAATCCTTTCAACAAACTGTGTTTAGGCAGCGGACTTTCCGGATAATTATAGATACCTGAAGCGTGCAATATCTTCAATTTCTTCAGACCTGAAAGGTCTGGAAGTTCATTTACATAACACAGGCTACTATCCAGGTACAGTTCTTCCAGTTCTTTCAATGCCGTCAGGGTCGGCGGAATTTGTTTGAATGAGTTCATGTTGCTGAACAGACGTTTCAGCCCGGTACATTCAAGGATTGCTTTCGGAAAATCAACCGGGCTGGCTCCTGTGCATGCACTACAACGTAATTCCTCCAGTCCGGGAATGCCAGCAGTCAATCCCAAACCTTTGCAATCAGTAACATCCAATACGCGCAAAGCAGCTAATTGATTGATACTTTCCGGCAACTCTAAATCATTATTCTGAGAAACGTCAAGTACACGTAAATACTTTAGCTGCGCCAGTTCTGCCGGCAGTGTTTTCAATTCACATCCGGAAAGATATAGTTCTTCCAGATTCGCCAGTTGTGCAATTTCCGCCGGCAATGTTTTTATATTATTGCCATTCAATTTCAATTGCTTGAGAGACTTGAGTCTTATAAGCTGCATTGGAAATCTATCCAGCTCCTGATCACTGAGATCAAGTACCTGCACGTCTTTGGGAGAGTCTTTCACTTTATCCAGTGCCTGTTGCACAACTTTCGCATTGGCCTCTTCCAATCTGAGTACCTTTAGTTTAGCCGAAGCGACGGTTTCTTTAGGTACTGTGGCTACCTGTATATCATTAACTGCAGGTAAAAATTCATCTCTCAGGATGTGTTTACCTTTATTGATGTAATCGGATATTTTATCGCTGTTGGCGTATTCCTTTTCTTTAATCAGCTCAGGGCGTAATACGGTTATTTCATTGTAATCATCTTCTACGCCTTCTATTTCCTGATCACCGACAATAGTACCGGATACATCTCCCATGAATTTGAAGGAATGATCGTCTGCAAAGATTGCCACAGCCTGCGTCTTTCCTTCTACAGTCAGCTGGCCATGGTTATAGTAACCATAGATGGTCTGTTCCGCCGTCAGGTCTCCTTTTATATAGAATTCGCCACCGCCTTTATTAATACTCTGAGCATGAAGGTTACCGGTAACCAGCAGATGCTCTCCGTTGTCCATATCCGGTTGGAATATCACCCCTTTTACGGTAAGATTACCTTCTACGATAATGCCATATATGTCATCTTTAACAGCAGTGCAATGTTTATAAGTATCGAGTGCGCCGTTAAATACAACATTCCCCTGATACAACATGTATTTGCTTCCATCGTCATACAGGCCATTGATATACTTATTAAGTTTATACCGCTTGACTGCCTCTTTTTCGGAGATAATGGTGTAATCGCCAGGCAATAAAGTTTTGCCATCCCTTATAACTTCCTGATAACCTTTTCCGGTCTTTTCTTTTACCAGCTTGTCGTATTCCTGTTGGGCTTTTACGGGGTCTTGAAAATCCTTCTCTGTGGTTTTACCCTGAGTACCGATCTTTCCGTACCGGGTTTTAACAATGTTCGCATTCAATGATATCTCCCAGAATTTTGAGGATGTCCCTTCCTGCAGTTCGAAGTACTGGAGCATTCTTTTTAGGTTTAATAATGGCATATGTTATATTCAATCAGGGCGCCGCGGCCGGCGGACGATATTTGTTATGGCCTGTTTGATATGTTAAGGGGTACCGTTGTCAACAATATATTTCATAGTTCACAGTGCCTTGCAATAAAGATAATAAAAGTAATATGAATATCTAATTTTATTGATAAGACTATGCCTACCGGATTACAGGCTACACTTTTTACAATATAGGCTACTTTTTAATTACCGTTTTTGCTGACCTTTGTTATGTGGATGTAAGGATACCATCCTTCGTTCCAGGAGTACGTGATTCATCTTAATTTGATCTAAGCCATGAAAGAAATACCTTCACCCATCGTTTATAAAAGTATCTCTGAGTTGATGCGGGATATGGATATGCCTAAACCGCTGCATCCACTGGTCGCTTTGGTAAACTACGAAAGGGAGAAAGGTGGCCGTGAGCTCGCCGGACAAAAGTTCCTGATCGATTTTTATAAAATTTCCTTTAAGAAGGAATTCAGCGGCCAGATAAAATATGGACAAGGCTATTATGACTTCGAGGAGGGGGGCATGGCTTTTTTAGCGCCAAATCAACTGATAACAATGTCCACCGATGAAAACTGCCTGGAGGGCTACACCCTGTTTTTTCATGCTGACCTGATCCGGAACTATCCACTGGGGAAGAACATTCAACAGTATGGTTTCTTCACTTATGCAGTGAATGAGGCCTTATTCCTGTCGGACAAAGAAAAAAAGGTAATCGCCGGCCTGTTTGAAAACATTGCGGACGAATTGAACAATAATACAGACGCTTTCAGCCAGGATGTGCTGGTTTCGCAGATTGAATTGCTGCTTAACTACAGCAATCGTTTTTACAACCGCCAATTCCTTACCCGCAAAGCAATTCATCATGACCTGATCAGTCAGATGGATACCTACCTCGAGGCACGTTTTGCGAACCAATCAGGGGGTATACCAACTGTTCCCGAAGTGGCTAAGCATCTTCAGGTTTCACCGAGATACCTGACAGATATGCTCAAATCATTGACCGGTCAAAGTGCGCAACAGCATATCCATGACCGCTTAATTGAAAAGGCTAAAATGATCTTAAGCAGCACCCGGTTAACCGTTGCCGAAATTGCTTACCAGCTGGGCTTTGAGCACCCACAGTCTTTCAATAAACTATTTAAGCGCCAGACCAACCTTTCACCGAACGTTTTTAGAAAGTCTTTTAATTGACAGCCTTCTGATTAAATGAGTTAAGAACAGATTATTTGCGTTGACAAGAAGTGAATTTGATGTAGCCTATACATTGAAATAAGGAAGCCTTTTCCTATTACAGATCTGAAATAAAATCAGGGTTACTATTACAGCAGCCTCAAGGAGCTGTATGCCCGTTGCCCGAATGTTTTTCTGTTATCAATAGAAATCCAGGGCTTGTTTAAAATCTATAAAATAAAAACTACGACATAATGAAACAGTTTGAAGACAAAATAGATAAAAGTGAAAACGCAGTGATGAAGGCCATCCGGTTGCATGAATTCGGAGGCCCTGAGGTATTACGTTATGAAGAAGCACCTATCCCGGCGTTGAAGCCGGGTGAAGTGCTCGTTCGTGTTCACGCAGTAGGTATCAACCCTCCTGACTGGTATCTGCGTGACGGATATAGAACGCTTCCGCCTGAGTGGAGGCCACAACTCTCCTTCCCTATCATTCCGGGAACGGATATATCAGGTGTAGTCGAGGCCGTTGCACCGGATGTGCAGGGCTTTGCTTCCGGTGACGAAGTTTTCGGCATGATTCGCTTTCCCAGCTTCGGAGACAGCGCTGCTTATGCGGAATACGTAGCTGCGCCTGCATCCGACCTCGCACACAAGCCAGCAGGCATTGATCATGTGCAGGCTGCGGCAGCACCGATGGCCGGTCTCACTGCCTGGCAGTTCCTGATTGAATTGGGCCATGATGTACAGAACCCGCTTCAGGCAGAAAGGCATCAGCCGGTACCACTCGAAGGCAAAACGGTGCTCGTCAATGGTGCAGCGGGTGGTGTGGGACACTTAGCCCTGCAGCTGGCAAAATGGAAGGGCGCGCACGTGATAGCAGTGGCATCAGGCAAACATGAATCGTTCTTACGCCAACTCGGTGCAGATGAATTCATCGACTATAAAAAGAACGCTCCGGAAGACGTCGCGCATGATGTAGATCTCGTTGTAGATACCCTTGGCGGTCCGACTACCGGTCGTTTCCTGCGTACGCTCAAGCGTGGCGGCGCATTGTTCCCCGTGTTCTTAGGCTTCTCCGACGCTGAGGAAGCTGCGAGACTGGGTATAACAGTTTCCATGACCCAGGTGCGCTCAAACGGTCCGCAGCTGGAGGAGTTCGGACGCCTGCTCGATACCGGAACAGTTCGTGTGGCTATCGACAGCACGTTTCCGCTTGCTGAAGCACAAAAGGCACATGAACGGGCCGCTCAGGGACATATTCAGGGAAAGATCGTGCTCACTGTCGCGTGAGAGTGAAATAAAGGAGCACGCTCTTCCAGCGCGTGTTCTTTCCCTCAACAACTATTATAAAATCACCAACATGGACATTACAGAATTAGCCGATAGAGCCGCTCTCAAAGAACTGGTTGATACCGTTTCCATTCTGGCGGATAAGAAGGAGGTACACGCCGAGGTGCAATTATTTACCGAAAATGCAATATCAGAGACCTTTGCCGGAAGCATGTCAGTGTTAAGACTGAAAGGCAGGAAAGAAATGGAAGAAGCGTTTGGGAATTTTCTAAACGACTTTGAAACCGTTTACCATTTAAATGGCCAGCAGACCGTAACGATAAATGGAGATAGTGCTACTGGTACGTCTTATTGCCTGGTGACATTGATCGGTACCGAGAATGGTAAAAAAATGAAGACTACTATCGGGGCAATTTACCACGATGATTATATCCGTGAGAGTAATCGTTGGCTGATCGCGAGGAGAGTAGGGAATTTTAGCTGGCAGGAAAAACGGGAGCTCCAATAATATTCACAATACTAAACTAAAAAATGCCTCACTTTCATGAGGCATTTTCATTGAAACCATGAGCACCGTTATAAATATATAGGTTTGGTACTGTCGGTTCCTGTTCATGGTTCGGTCGTCATTGGATAAAAGTATAGTTAGGAAATAACATACTTTCCTGGTTATAAAAGAGCGTGATACTTTTTATACCTGTACATCCAGCCTCACCCAGGCGAAATCATCCTCCTCTATCCTACTCCAACCACACGTAACGTTGTACATTCCAGGCTGCACTTTAAATAGCGTCCCCACTTTCAGAATGTTTAAACTATTCAGTTGCACCGGCGGGTTTAGATCAGCGACCCGGCTCAATCCTTCCGGCGCACCGAGATCATCCTGCGTCATAGGCGACCATGCCAATATTCCGCGGCCGGTTGGCAATAACAATTGTCCCACTTCATAAAATGCTTCACCAGTCGTCGCCACTTCAAGAGCCTTTTTTCTCTGCACATCGGTAAGTGCAGTAACAAAAAAGACGGCCGTTTTCGTTTGATCAAGTGCCAAGGTAACCGTGTTCGGTCGCACATCCCAAAACAACGCCTGCGCATTTGTTCCAAAGGATGCAATGGCTATTTCGTCCTGCGACAGCGCCGTTTCACAAATACGGGTGTAGTCCGTATCAATATCCATCTCCAGGTGGAATAAATGCTTCTCTTCTACAAAGAAATCATATGCACACTGCCTACGTTCCTGCCAGATGTTCAGCCAGTTTTGCCTGGCATCGGGTGTAACGATGTCAGCGTCAACCGCTGCTGTACCCATTACATTTGCTATGATCTCTGCGGTGGTCATTTTTTTCTGCTCCCGCATTACGATTTCCGGTTGTAACGTATAGATCTCGTTAATCAGAGTTTGTGTGAATTGCAGCAACCCGGCTTCATCATTAAAACGTACTGGGTCTATTGTTTGAAAATGGGATGAAAGTTCTCTGATAAACGTTCCATAGTAACTAACACGAAAGCCTGCGGGTAGCGTTTCATCGCTGCCTCTCCATTGCGCAAAATCTTCAACACCAGCAATCATAAATGGTCCGGCTTCACTGCTGGCGCTTCCATACCAGGTAAATTGTTTCTTTGGGTTCTCCATGCTATTTGATTTCTAAAGTTGCTGGCTATTTTTACCTGTTTCCTTCAGGACTGCACAATATACTCAAAAATATCTCTGCCGATAACCCAGGAAAAATAGAACCAAACCGGCTACACCTTTTTAAACAATAACTATTGAATAAGCCTCGCTACTTCAGCTTCCAACGCCTCTCCCCTCAGGTTCTTCCCTACTATCCTTCCCGTAGGATCGATCAGGAAATTCTGAGGTATTCCCCGTACGTTATACAGTTCAGCCGCCGCATTATTCCAGTAATTCAGATCCGAAACCTGCGTCCAGGTTAGTCCGTCATGCTGTATCGCTGCCAGCCAGGCATCCTTTTTACCCGCCTGGTCTAATGATACCCCCAACACAGTAAAGTTCCGGTCCTTATACTTATTATACACTTTAACCACATTGGGATTTTCCGCCCGGCAAGGCCCACACCAGGATGCCCAGAAATCTAACAGTACGTATTTCCCCCTGAAATCGGATAACCGTACCGGTTGTCCATTCACATCATTTTGTGTAAAATCAGGCGCTATAGAACCGACTGACGTCGGACCAGTATCAAACAATTCATTTCCCAGTTTTTTCCCTGCCGCGGTGTTCCTGACGGCTGGGGAAAGTTGTTTAAATAAGGATTGCGTTTGTGTAACAGGCAGCTCGCCGGCCAGCTCTATCAGGGTTTCAAGGCTTAGGTAGGAGTCGGGATGATGCACGATGTAAGCATATTTCAAAGTATCCCGCCGCTTCATCATCTGCTTTGCCTTATCATACAAACTCAGAATAAATGCACTATCGACCGGCTGCGCGGAAACAGCTTTCCTATAACTTTCGTCCAGCTGCAATGAAAGGGCGTCTCCCAATGCCAGTACCTCCTTGTAATAGCCGGCATATTGTGCATTGATCTTACCTCCTTTCACCACCGCATGCTTTAGTGAATTTGTACCTTTTATACTGATCACTCCCTGTTCCAGGTAAAAAGTGATCGCATCCTCGCTGTTCGCGATCGCAACACTTACCTTCTCCGGATCTGCGACAACTCCCCTGAAAGTAAATCTGCCAGCCGACAACTTTGTAGAATCCAGTACCCGCTCGTTCGACCAGCCCATTGAATAGATCAGATATACCTTTGCCGGCTGCTGCATTTTACTGAGCTGACCTTGTATTGTGTATTGGTTCTGTGCGGTTGTACGAGCTGTAAATAAAAGCCCCAGGCCCGCGATAATAATTTTTCTCATGATTAGTATCCGAAAGTTTGAGTAAGGTTAGGATTATAGGTGATTTCCGTTGGTGGTATCGGCCAGAATTGTTTATATGCGGCCCATACATTACTACCTTTCGCAGCAAGCATGGTAGCATCCAGCTTGCCCGTGCGTCTGAGGTCAAAAAAGCGGTTTCCCATTTCAGTGAACAGTTCTACCCGGCGCTCCTGCGCTATGGCAGCCAGCAGGCCTGTCTCAGTAGAAGCGGTGGTATTGGGTAATCCTGCGCGATTCCTTATTACATTGATATCTTCCTTTGCTCCATTCAGATCCTTCATCGCAACCCTTGCCTCTGCTCTTACCAGATAGACGTCTGCCAACCGCAGGATCATAGACCGCTCCACACCATTGGCAATTGACTTGTATTTGTCAGGAAAATAATAAGTGGCAGCAGGCGTTATACCCGTATACGTAGTGGACCTCACCCAGTTCGTATACCGTGCATCACCAGGTTCAAAGCTGTTCAGCAGATCAGGTGTTAATTGTACCTGTACCAGGTAAGTAGACACAGGATCAGTCGTCACTGTGGCCGGCATCGAGTTGTTATAGGTCTCGAATTCAGTTGTCTTCTCATCGTTTATCTTAGCCATTGACCAGATAGTCTCCTGACTGTTCTTTAAGAATACATCCGCCAGTTGTACCAGCTTGTAGGTACTATTGTCGGCAATCACAGCATCCGCCATATCTGCCGCTTGCTGCCACTCCCCTGTAGCCAGATACATTTTTGCCAGCAAGGCCTGAGCGGCACGAAGGTTCGGACGGGCCCTGTCGGAAGTGACAGCGCCATAACCATTCTTATACGTAGCTGACAACAAGGACGTCGCTGTCTTCAGATCACTAATGATCTGCTGGTATACATCGCGTTGTGGTGCACGCGACAGTTTATTGGTTACGTTGAAATCGGAAGTTAAGGCCAGCGCTACATCACCATACAAATTGGTCAGATAATAATAATTAAATGCCCGTAAAAAATAACATTCTCCCAACCACTGGTTTTTAAAATACAGCCGGGCGTTTGTAGCGTTGATCCCTTCTATCGCCAGATTTAATGCATAGATCTTGCTGTAGGTCGATGACCAGTAATTTACGGTAGCAGGCGAAATAGCATCGGCATAACACATCTTGATAGTATTGTTTGCTGAAGTATTAGGCATGGGTGCTAACTCGTCGGCATACAGTCCGGTGAGCGCCGGAAAAGCATCAGGTCCGGCGCCGTTTAATGCCGCCAGGGAGCCGGTCACAATTGCCGATATTGAATTGTCTGATATATATGCGTCTGAACCACCAATCGTGCCTGCAGGCAACTGGCCATTATCCAGGTACTTTTTACAGCCGGTGAACAGCAGAGATAAAGCCAATAATTTTATGATGCTGATTTTCATTTTCATCTCAGTTAATTAGTTTAGAAGGATACATTTAAACCTCCGGTGATCACTCTCATCGGTGGTATCACCGACAGACTAAGGTTTTCAGGATCAAGACCACCCAGGCTGGAAATGGTTAAGAGGTTTTGTCCCTGCACATACACCGAGAGGTCCTTCACATGTAATTTTGAAATTATCGCGCCAGTGACATTATACCGGACACTCACGTTTTGTAACCGGGCATAAGCCGCATTACTATAGGCGCCGGTGCTATTCACATATAGTTGCGAAAAGTTGATCAGGTTCATTATAGAGGCACTCATACGCGGGACGTCAGTAACATCCCCTGGCTTTTGCCAGCGATCCAGCCAGTACGTGGGGCCGTTCAACCCATAATAGCCCACCGAAAATCCATTCTGCGCCAATCCATTCATCGCCATCCGCCTGGTAAAAACGAAAGAAAAATCTAATGACAGCTGTTTGTAGGTAATTGTATTCTCAAGCCCTCCGTAATATTTAGGCGCCAGATCAACAAACGCGGTTTTATCCGCATCTGTTAATTCCATGGCCTGATAATCTGCCTTTTCACCCTTGGCATTGACATAACTGAAATATCCCGTTTCCGGGTTTACACCGGCATAGTTGAACAATTTGATACCAGTAACCGGCTTATCAAGCACATAGTTCATTCCCAGGTTCCGGTAAGTAGGGAGCTTCACCAGCTTACTGGTAGGGATAGACAGATTGAACCGCGTGGTCCAGTTAAAATGCTTTCTCCTGATATTGTTGGTGCTGAGGCTCATCTCCCATCCGCTGGTACGGATCACTGCATCTGTATTCACTGGAAAGGAACCGAAACCGGTCACTGTAGACAATGGAATATTGATCAATTGATTCGAAGCTATATTCCGGTAATAATTTCCTTCTACATGTACCCTGTCTTTAAAGAAGCCCAGTTCGAGCCCTACTTCGGTATTCCTGTTATGTTCCCAGCTGAGGTTAGGGTTTGCAAGACTACCCGGACTCAGGGTCGTACTTCCTGCGTAAGTGCCTGATCCGGCTACATACTTACTTAGATACGCAAAGTCGCCCACAGCGTCTCCTCCTATAATACCTGTACTGGCACGAACCTTTCCATAACTCAGGAATAACAGTTTGTTTTTAATAAAAGGCTCCTCACTGAAAATCCAGGCGGCAGCCACAGAACCGAAAGTGCCGAACTTCTTACCAGGCCCAAAACGGGTAGAACCATCTCTTCTTCCATTGAGGTTAATAATGTATTTCTGGTCCCAGATGAATTTCATAATGGCATACATACCAATATCCCGGTAGGGCGTCTGACGATAGTTAGTCGTCACCAGCGTAGCTACAGAAGGATTGCTGAGCAATGCGTCAGAAGGAAAACCTTTACCAGAGATCTCATCGACAGTACTGAGGTTGTTATCCAGCTTACCGCCGATCTTAAAGCTGAAATCGCCTTTTTGCCAGAAGCTATTGTTATACTCTGCATAAGGCTCAAGGGTCACATTACGGGTCTGAAAATGATGAAAGCTGCTATATGTCTCAGCTGCAGCATCCACTTTTGTTGGTGGCATGGCAGTAGTAGGAAATCCCATTAACTGTTGACCGTTAATATTGCTGTAACCCAGGTTTACCCGTAATGCAACATGGTTGAAAGGCCGGTAGATGAGGTTTGTATTGCCGAGTAAGTTATTGGTCACATTACGGTAGGTACGGTTTATATCTGCTGCAATAGCACTATTCGGATTCTCCCAGTTCACACTTCCATCGGGGAGAAAAGGAGCTGGTGCATTGGGTGGCATGAACGCTGCTACTGTTGAAAAATCTACCGGCACCATCTTATTCACACTGGAAAGATAAGTACCTGAAATCGCATAACTGAATTTGTTATCTTTCGTATTAGTGTTGATAGAAAAGTGCAAAGAGCCATCCAACATGGAACCTTTATGTAACTGGATGTTACCTGTCTTACGAAGACTACCGCTTACCATATAGCTGCTGGTTTGTGTGCCACCACCATAAGTAACGTTTACGTTAGCCGTCTGCGCCAGACTGCCCAGCAGCTGTTTCTGATAATCATTATCTCTGTCCACCGGGTAAGTTCCGTTCAGATCCAGGTCGCCGTCACCCACAGTGGCACCATCATTCTTCAGTGCCTCCCGGCGCAGCATGAGATACTGTGCTGTATTCATCGGCTTCACATGCTGCCCCAGCATAGAAATACCGTCATACACATTGAGATTTAATGTGGGTGATCCAGCCTTTGCCTTTTTTGTGGTAATGAGGATTACGCCATAAGCACCTTCTGCACCATACAGCGAAGTCGCATCTGCATCCTTTAGCACACTGATGCTCTCAATGTCGTTAGGGTTTAAGTAGTTCAAACCATTACCTCCCTGTAAAAAGTTGCCGGTACCATAAAGCGTATTTGTTTCCATCGGCAATTTTGCACCCGGATAGGTCACACCATCCACTACCACCAGCGGAGGGGGCGCCGTCGAACTAAAGTTGGCTGCGTTTCTCAGGCGGAGCGAAAATGCACCTCCAGGCTGGCCGGTCACCTGCTGAATGAATAAGCCGGGCACCTTTCCCTGTAATGCTTCCAGTACATTGTTGACAGGATTCTTCGCAATATCTTTAGCCGTAATGGTCGTTACATCGCCGGTATTAAACCGCTTGGTGGTCGAGCCATAAGCAATAACCTGCACCTGGTCCAGATCGCCTACATCCACCTGCAAAACTATTTTCAAAGGCCCGGTGTTCCCGGTTACAACCACTTCCCTGCTTACAAATCCCACAGAAGAAAACTGCAGCACGGCTTTCTCCTCAGGAACGATGATGGTAAAATTCCCTTTTTCATTGGTCACCGTTACCCGCTGAAGATCACCTTTCACCTTTACAGTTACCCCCGGAAGGTAATTATTGTGCTCGTCCATCACAGTACCTGTTACCATCCGGGGAGCTGCAGGCTCACTCATTGCAGGTTTAGCACGGATCAGAATAATATTATTCTCAATGCTATAAGTAAGCGGTTGATTCGCCAGGCATTTATTCAGTACTGCCGGCAGATCAAGATCTTTCACATGGATAGTCACCGGTTTACTGGTATTCAGCATATCATCGGTATAAAAAAAATCATAGCCTGTCTGTTTCCTGATCTCTTTAAATACCTTCGATAGTGGTGTCTTCTCCACATCAAGCGTGACCTTCTGGGCATAGCTGCTGGCACTTGCCTGTACAATGCCGATTGTAGTAAGGATGAGTACGATCAATTTCATAATGCGCAAGGACATTAATGCGCAGGTTGTCCACCTGCCTGATTTTTCAGGACAAAAATTCATAATTTTGGTTGAGTTAATTCGCAAAGCAGCCTTGCCCACGAAGCGGTGCTTGCTACGCGATTAATTTTTAATGAATAATGTTTAGTCTGAGACCGGCCACACCGGTACCAGTAGCTAAGCACAAATCCTTAACCGGAAGTGTTCCACCGCTTCCGATTATTCATTTATGCTTAGCCGTTCTATAAAGGCGTAGGTGATTATTGCATTGTCGTCATCGTATTTAGTATGTTGGTTGATAAAATAATGTCTGGTTGGTTTCTGAATTAATTACGCTCCTGTTTGTCAGCTATAGTAATATGATTATTCTTCACAGTAAATTTTACCGCGGCGGTTGTTTCCAGCATTTTTAGTACCACCGACAGATTCCGCGACCGCGATACCTCTCCGCTAAAAGTCAGCGTGCTATGGCTATAATGCCCGTAATCCACATCCACATCATACCAACGGGACACCTTCCGCATAATATCCGGCAGGGTCTCATTCCTGAATATGAAATCCCCCTCTTTCCAGTCAATAGCCACTTCAGGGTCTACCGTACTTACCTTTACATGTTGCAGACTGTTCAAAATTGCCTGCTGTCCAGGCTTTAAGACCGCACTTTCGCCACCATCAGCTGTTACACGAACAGCTCCCTGCAATAAGGTTGTTTTAATTACCGGTTCGTCCCCATAAGCGTTTACGTTAAAATGCGTGCCCAGTACATCAATTATTTGCCCCTTACAAACCACCCTGAACGGTTGGCCGGCACGTTGCGCTACTTCAAAATAAGCCTCCCCGTTAATTTCCACTTTCCGTTCCTCACCTTTAAAAGTCACCGGGTAGGTAATAGAAGACGCAGCATTCAGCCACACCTGCGTACCATCTGCCAGTACCAGGTGATGTTTTCCGCCTCGTGGGGTACTCACGGCATTGATCAATGGAGTACCATCTTCTTCCTGCACCGCTCCGCTGGTATAATTCAGCTCCCCATCCGCCTTCTTTTTAATGATCATCCCCCCTTGCTGTGCCAATTGTCCTTCCTTCGCATCCTCCAGTACAATGCGCTGGCCATTAGCCAGTGTCAGCACCGCCTTGTTGGACCCGGGACGGGCATCATGCTCCATCACCGCTACTGGTGGCTGTTTCGGGGTATTTGGGGTACGGTATAAAAAATATCCGCACGCTATCACCAGTACAGCTACAGCCGCCGCCACAGATATCCATGGCAGGCGGTTCCGCTGTTTGGCTGGTAAACGAGGGATAAGTAGTTCTATTTCAAGTAACTGTTCTTCTGTAAGCTCATTCAGTTCCGGTAATTCCAGCTGATCATACCATGATTCAATGATCGCTCTCTCATCCGGAGTGCATTCTCCGGCATTATATTTATGTAGCAGTTCTTTAAATGATACCCCCATATAATGTATGACAGGAGAAAAAGGGGGAAGGGCTAGTGGAAATGAAACTTTTTAGAAAAAATAATGGAAAGCGATCAGGGTGCATAACCCGATCTTCAGGCGCAGGATTTTTAGGGCCGCTTTGATATGGTTTTTCACAGTAAACTCAGAGATATTGAGTCGCTCAGCAATCTCTTTATGACTTAGATGTTCCTTACGGCTCAGTATGAATACTTCCCGCATTTTTGGTGGAAGTGCAGCGATCTCCTTATCGATCATCTGCTGTAGCTCCTTTTCCCTCATCTGAATGTCGGACGCATTGTGCCCTTCATCAATAAAGTTTTGAAAATTAAGTGCATACCGGGCTTCCACCTGCTTATGTTCTATATAATTCAATACTTTATTGCGGACCATGGTGTACAGATAAGCAGATACCTGCTGAATGGGGGGAAGCTGCTCACGTTGGCTCCATAGCGTAGAAAAGACCTCCTGCACGATTTCTTTCGCATCCTCAAGATCACCTGTCTTCTTATAGCCATGAATGATCAGGGGTTTCTTATACCTGTTGTAAAGTTCAGTAAAAGCAGCATTGTCGCCTGCCTGCAGCATGACAACCAGCTCCCGGTCATTGGCATGTGTTAAGAACCCCATTTGGTCAAAAATAGAAAAAAGCGGGGTATTTTAATAGCTAGTGGGAAGACACCTTCCCCGATTATACGCTCATTGATTGTGGGATACTGGCATTAGCCGGCGATTGTAAATAACGAACACCCTTCAAATCGTTAAATCTGAAGGGTGTCCAGCTAAACTTGTCCTGTAACAACCACGATCAATTAAACTTAAACACACCCAGCACAAAAATGCTGAACAGCAAAAGCAGCTGCGCCAGATAGAACAGCATCATTTTCTGCTTCAGGCTGCCAACACCTGCACCACTATCTGCAGCAACCATTGCATTCATCCTGTTGCCCAGTGATTTCCCCACAAAACCAGCACCAATGCCAATTAGTACCAGTACGATCTTTATCCTGAACCAAAGCTGTTCTGCAAAAACACCTTTTGTCAGGTACATGAGCGAGAAGCCGGAAAGTAATAGTAAGCCCATGCCGATGCCAATGATCATAGGAAGCCTGGCACCCAGTTCCATCACCGTTAATGCCTTGGCTTTGTCAGTTACATAAAATTTCCAGAAACGGCGGTTCATCAGATAACTGATAAAAGTCGTTCCGGCGGCTAATGTCAATCCTGTAATGTGTACCAGTAAACTCAGAAGGAACAGATTCATAGCGTTCTTGTTTTGATGCGAAGGTGGGCCGGTTCCCAAAATTTTATTTACATTTAAGGGAGTTAAATTTATATCTGAGGAACACATGCCATTTGAGATCAAGCATATTGCCAGCAACCAGATAGTCCGTCACAGTGACGCACCCGATAGTGATGCCAATAGCTCCGACCTCATAGAACACACCAACCGCATCGCGTTGCCGTTCGCTGATGCTGTGCTGTCGCATTGGCAATTTGACGGTATTCGTATGATACATACCAACTGGCATTATAAGACCCGTTCAGATATGGCCTTCCGCTTTGACGAAGATGTTGTGCAAATGCATTTCAATCTCCGTGGCAAATTGCTGCTTAATTCCGTTCAACACGGGAATCTGCTCTCCTTTGAACATAATCAGCATAACATACTCTACGGCAATAGCAATGCCGGTACCATCAGCAATGAACATTTGCATGCCTCTCAGTTCCAGATCCAGTTTCCCCGCGAGCGCTTCCTGAAATTAACAGAAAACGCCAACGATACCCTGAAGCGCTTTTCTGAAAATATCGTATCCGGAAAGCCGGTATTGATCGCTGACCAGCATCTGCCGATAGATCTGCCAATGCAACAAACGATCGACGCTATTCTTAACTGCAAATATCAACAGGGGCTCAAGAAAATGTTCCTCCTGTCCAAGGCCATTGAACTACTGGTATTGCAGGCAGAAGCGTTTAACCGCCCCCCTAAAAAGGCCGTTGCCCGTACTGATTATGATAAAGACCGCATCCATTATGCGAGGGAGTACGTGCTGCAACACATAGACAACCCGCCCGGTCTGTCAGAGCTTGCCCGCATAGCAGGTCTGAATGAATACAAACTGAAACGCGGATTTAAAGAAATGTTTCAGATCACCGTGTTCGGCTATCTTGCGGAAAAGCGCCTGGAGTTATCGCGGGATTATTTATCCGATCCTAATAAATCCGTGACCGAAATTGCAAACCTGTTAGGGTACTCGTCTGTACAACATTTCAGCGCTGCGTTTAAGAAAAAGTTCGGGCACCCGCCCAGAGAAGAAAAGATGTAGCCACAATTCAGGCCCGTATATTTTTTATTATGGCGACAGATATAAAGTCATACAGATTCAAAGCAGGATTCCGGCACGAGATAGAGGTGCAGCCGTTAAAGAAATTATATACCGAGCACCGGGATATCCTTGTCCAGCCACATCGCGCTGATTTCTATCACATCTTCTGGTTTCAGCAGGCGCCACAGGTACACGTGGTCGATTTCAAGCCTGTCCGCAACCTGAATAACACCCTGCTGTTTGTCAACAAGCATCAGGTACAAACCTTTCAGCAAAGTCAGAAAGTTACAGGAAAGGTGTTGTTATTCACGGATGACTTTTTTGCCAAATCAAACGATGATCTCCTGTTCCTCAAAAATTCCATTCTGTTCAATGATTTTCTGGATACCGCCACGCTTAAACTGTCTGCAAGGTCAAAGCCGCTCATTGCCTGTTTCACTGAAATAGAAAACGAACTTCCTGAAAAGGAAGATGCTTATACATATGACATTCTCCGGAACCTCCTTCATACCCTTCTATTGCGTTGCGAACGTGAGTATAGACGACTGGGGCATCATGAAATAAAAAAAGGCGCCGATCTTGACTATACCACCTTATTTAAAGACCTTTTAAATAATCAATATAAAGGGCTGCGGTCCGTTAACGGATATGCCGGTCAAATGAATGTTTCCGAAAAGCGCCTTACCAACGCCACTACAAAGACACTTGGCAAAACACCGAAAGAACTGATAGATGAACGTGTAATGCTGGAAGCGAAGCGGCTCCTTGTGCATACGCTTTATTCAATCAAGGAAATCGGCTATGAACTGGGTTTCGACGAACCCACCAACTTTATCAAATTCTTTAAAAAACACGCGGAAAAGACGCCCATAGAGTTCCGCGAAAGCCACTAATCCCCCCGTTCCCAAAAGTATCATACATCGTCCGATTTTGACCTTTCCCGGCCCAGGGTATTGGAAGACCTTTGCTATGTCAAAACGAAACTGAATGAAATTTAAAGCGATCACTTATCTGGCAGTATCTGCACTGATAATACCAGCACTATTTATTTACGCGACAAAACCCAGGCATATGGAAAAAAAAGAAAAAGTTATAGCGCTTTTAAAAGCTATTGAAACAGGCGCCAGTGAACCTGTTGCCGTAATTAATCCCAATAAATACATCCAGCATAACCTCGGCGCTGAAGATGGATTAGCGGGTTTCGGAAAGCTACTGCAACAACTGCCGCCAAAATCAGCGAAAGTGAATACCGTAAGAGTATTCCAGGATGGCGATTATGTGTTTGCGCACACTGACTACAACTTCTTCGGTCCAAAGATCGGATTTGACATCTTCCGTTTCGAGGACGGCAAAATTGTGGAGCACTGGGACAACCTGCAGGAAAAGCCATCTACACCGAATCCCAGCGGCCATACAATGACAGACGGATCAACGGAGGCAAAAGATCCGGATAAGACGGCTGTTAACAAACAACTGGTCAAAAATTTCGTTGAAGATATTCTTGTAAATGGTAAAATGGAGAAGCTGACCGGATACTTCAATGGCGACAATTATATCCAACACAATCCACAGATACCTGACCAGCTCTCCGGATTAGGTGCTGCATTGAGCGAGATGGCGAAGCAGGGCATCACGATGAAATACGACAAGATTCACAAAGTACTGGGAGAAGGCAATTTTGTTTTAGTAGTAAGCGAAGGACATCTTGGCGGCAAGCATTCATCATTCTATGACCTTTTCAGGGTAGAGAATGGTAAAATAGCAGAACATTGGGATACGATTGAAGAAATACCAGCAAAAGACCAATGGAAGAACAATAATGGCAAATTCTAACAGTATTCTTTTGTGATTGTATGTTATAGAAGAAAGCCCACTCAATTTGAAGTGGGCTTTCAAATTTCAGGAAAGCGCTTTCACTTTTAAAAAGATTTATTACCACTAAGCTGAAATACTATCCAGCTGAGATTCCTGTACCTGCTCCGTTTCCTGCGGAGCCCTCACTCTCAGCTTATCTATAATCAGCTGATGCAGTTGTTTTGCGAGATCGTCCCGGATTTCCCGGTATGCCGGATCATATGCAAGGTTAGTATATTCAGAAGGATCGTTCACCAGATCATACAGCTCAAACTGGTTGTAATAAGCACCTGCTGCATCAAAATAATAACTAAACTTCCATTTCTCCGTACGAATGCAGCGGATACGATTTGCGGCATTTACGGCCGACCATTGGCTGTTGGATCCTGCCTTTGTATCATCATAAGTAAACAATATGCTATCCTGTACAGGAATGCCTTCCTCTATAATTGGCAACAGGCTGGTGCCTGCCAGTCCTGTAGGAGGGTTCGACACATTGGCAATCTCCAGGAACGTAGGCATTATATCTGCCAGTGTCGCCAGCGCCATTGAGTGCTGCGCCTGGTCGCCGGAAAACAAAACAGGATTGGAGATGACCAGCGGAATCCTCAATGCTTCTTCGTAAGCCACAAAGGTCTTCTGACGCAATCCACCATGTGCAAGCCCCATTTCTCCATGGTCTGAAGTAAAGGTAACGATAGCTGCATCTGCCAGGCTTTTCCCGTTACTATCTTTGGCATACAATTCTTTGATCAGGTGACCGATCTCTTTATCGACCCAGCTTAACAGATAGCCATAAAAATTTATGTAATTCAACTTTTGCTCCGTTGTAGCCAAAGGCCCTAATAAACCTGCCATTCCTATCAGGATCTGTTCCTGGGCCATTGGTTTTTTATTGGCCAGCAAGTGCTCATTCACGGTATCAGGTAACCCGATTTCCCTTCCGGACCAGGAATCGGAGTGATATCCTGAGGTGCCGGCTGTATTCGGATAAGCCAATACATCGTGCGGATTCACCAGCGATACGATCAGGCAATATGGCTTGTGATGACCTGCCGCCCTTCTGGCTTTTACCTCCTGCAGATATTTGATCGCTTCTGCCACATACCGGGCATCATGATTGGCAAATCCACCGCCAAAATTTAATGGGTTCACGTCTTCTCCTGCATCTGGCGATATCCAGCCCATGGCGCCGAATAAAGCTATATCCGCAGGTGTTAAATTGTCGTAATTGGTCACCGCACCGTTGCCGGCCACACCTTTACTCATATGCCACTTACCACGATACTGTACATCATAACCTTCATTCCAGAGTACATTCATGATGTTTGGCAAAGATGGACTAAGGGTTGGTTCCGCAGGCGATAAAGGTCCTCCTATGGTCAGTGTCTGGGAAACCATATGTTTGGCCGGGTAAAGACCGGTGAATAATGTAGCCCTGCTGGGTGAACACATACAGGTGTTACAGAAAGCCCTGTCGAAACTGAATCCGTTCTTTTTAAGGAAGGTAAGTGTTGGGAGATGCTGCTCCTCCCATCCCGGTGGAAAATGTTGTGTTGCACGCTGTTCATCAGTAATGATCAGGATAATGTCTGGCTGCTCGCCAAGTTGCGCTAACTTTTTTTTGAAGTCCATGGTGTATTGTGTTTTTATTAGGAAATATGGAATAACGTAAAGCTATATCGGGGCACTGTTCACTGTGGGGCGAGCAATTGAATAGTTTCAACACCAACGTTAAAACATCTATGCATGAAGAATATTAACGACGTTACGACATTTCGACCTGTTCCAGGCTTAAGGGATTAAGTCAAATCAGATGAAGGCCCCAGGCGTAATTTCAGGATGCGCCTGTCCGGGAATCCCCCGTCTCTCCTATATTTCATAGTATTCCCAAATGCTTTGATCTCTGCATTAAATATTCGATCCCCTTTTACTAACCAAATAGTATTCTTTTTGTTCAATCACCGTTGCTATCTCCATATTTCAAAGTCTTTGAGCTGGAACGTCTATATCAACACCTACATAATGCTTCTGCACCAATGTCCAACCCAGGAATCCCGCAATCAAAGTCAACACAAAGCCAATCGCCGTAAGCAGGATGGCGGCGCCTGCGTCCGGATGCCACCACAAGCTAATGCGTTCATTTTTAACCTGTTATCACTCAAATCCGGTCAGAAGTATAAAATAGCATTATAGTTTTTTAATGCTTATACCTGCCCACTCCTACTGGAATTACTATTGGAATCGAATGCTTGTTTACAGACATAGGTTTGATTTTGTTAATTTTGTCGGATGAAAAGTCATCCTGTATGTACAGCTGCCGCATTCCAGGCGGCTGATTTGAAATTGAAAGGCTTTAAAGTCCATGAGATCACAGGCCCTGCATATGCTTCTCTTTCATATGGCAGGCGCGATTTCTATAAAATAGTACTGGCTACCGGCGACATGAACATCTGTTATGGCGATAAGACAATCGACATAAATGACACTTTCCTGTTTTTCGGCAATCCCCATATCCCCTATTCCACTGAGCACCGCTCACCTGAACAAAAAGGTTATGCCTGCCTGTTTACGGAAGAATTTATCGGAAGCAGGGACAGGAAGGAAAGTTTACTGAATGCCACTATATTCCGTTTTGACGGGATACCGGTGATTCCCATAAACAGCGAACAGGCAACGTTTATTGAAGGACTTTATCAAAGGATGTTGTCTGTATACAGCGGTGATTATGACCGGAAGGACGAAATGCTCAGAAGCTGCATAGACCTGATTATTCACGAAGCATTGAGCATTCAGCCACAACAGGAACTGAAGCAAAGAAACGCTGCCGCGAGGATCACCGGCTTATTTACCGAATTACTCGAAAAGCAATTCCCCATAGAAACTATGGCAGACCCACTCCGGTTGAGAACAGCCCAGGACTTTGCAGAAAGTCTGGCCGTTCACGTTAACTATCTCAATCGTTCCGTAAAGGAAATTACCGGCAAACCCATTTCTGTACATATCGCTGAGCGCATTGCGGCAGAAGCAAAAGCGCTTTTACAGCATACCAACTGGAGCGTAGCCGACATTGCCTATGCCCTGGGTTTTGAATACCCCAGCTACTTTAACAACTATTTCAAACGTGTAAGCGGCATTACCCCCAACGCTTTCCGGAAGAATAAGGGGAAAGTATGAAAATCATAATTTTTCGTTTGATTCTCTTTAAAATTGACCGTTGGTTAAGCGGAGCTTTGTGTTCATAAAACAAATGCAGCAATCAGCCACTACGTCTGATTGCAGATTAAACTTATAACACAGGCATCATGGAAAAAGAAGCATCAATTGGATTAGAAGCATCGGCGACGACTGTACACGGAAATGGAATTATCAGTACAGCTACACAGGTCGTATCTGTAAGTCCCGTCGTACTGTCTGCGCCCGGACGTGGCGTGGACCTGCAGGTACGCGTTTCTGCACCCGTTACAGGCAATAAGCTACCGGTCATTGTCTTTGCGCATGGTTACGGCTCCTCATTAGACGGCTATGCGCCGCTCGTTAATTTCTGGGCGTCTCACGGCTTCGTTGTGATACAACCCACTTTCCTTGACTCGAGAACACTTGGCCTCAGCCCTGAAGATCCGAGAACACCCGTTATCTGGCGGTTTCGTGTGGAGGATATGAAGCGCATCCTGGATCATCTTGACGTTTTTGAAGACGCTCTTCCGGGACTTAAGGGACGCGTTGACCATAGCCGCATTGCCGCCGTCGGTCATTCGTTTGGTGCGCAAACAACAGGCATGCTGTTAGGCGCACGGATTATTGGTGCTGATGGCAAACCGGGACAAGATATGTCTGACCCACGCATCAAGGCCGGCGTGTTACTTTGCGCGGCGGGCCGCGGTGGCGCAGACCTCACCCCCTTTGCAGCGGCACACTTTCCGTTTATGAATCCCAGTTATGCAGAGATGACTACACCGACGCTCGTAGTGTGGGGCGACAAAGATGATTCTTTCCTCACCGTCCGGGGACCGGAGTGGTTCATGGACCCGTATACGCTGAGTACAGGGCCTAAATCATTGCTTACCCTGTTTGGAGGCGAACATTTGCTCGGTGGAATTTCCGGATACCTGGTAACCGAAACAACAGATGAAAATCCTGCACGTGTTGCAGCAGTTCAACGCCTTACCTGGGCATACCTCCGCAGCCAGCTCTATCCTGAAGATCGCGCCTGGTCTATAGCGCGTACTGAGTTGATGGAAAGTCCGGATCCGATAGGCCGCGTTGAAGAGAAAGCATGATACAAAACTAACAGCACTAAATACAAACAGCTGGTGGTATTCCCACCAGCTGCCTTAAAAATATTTTGTACCTGTTATTTCATTCTTTGATTGATCTTTCCCTGCGTGGACCCAAGCAGGTTGATAGACTGCTGCAGACGATCGTACGCTACACTTGCATCAAGGGCTAAGTCACGTTTACTTACATCCAGACCAGCCAGGAAAGCCTCAAGATTGGACAGGAACTGGGTGCCATCACTGTTCAGCACATTAAATATCTTGTCGTTCAAACGGTCACCTTCTGCCCGTAATTCATTGTTGGTAAGGTCCGTAACATTGCGCATCTGCCTGATCACATCCCCCATCTGCGTCTTCAGCACCTCCAGGTTTTCCGGATCCTTCTTACCCGGGGCCGTGTTGTTGCGGAAGATATTATCAGAAAGATTTTTCCTTGTCTTCATGTAAATAGTGAGATCCCTTTTGAGCGCTTCAAAACTGCGGCTCAGCTCCTCTCCCTTTTCCTTAGTAAAGTATTTGTCTACATCATTATCGAGATGTTTGGTCCAGTTCAGCAGACTCATGGAAACATCTACCACCGGTAGCGTTTGAGCAAAAGTCGTGGTGGCGAATAACAAGACGATAGCGAGCATTAAAATGCGGCGAAAGATCATTTTTTACTGAAAATAAGCAATTTATAAAATATGTTGTTCGTTCCCCGAGAGGACTGCCGGTTCGGCCGCCTCCCTGTCCCGGCCATTGTCAAGCACAGTTTAGGAATATACAGCCCATTAACGCCCAGCGCTTTTATAATATTTTACACAGGAGTTTTTATTTCACGCATTACAAATAATTAAAATACTATATATTTGCGCCGGCATCATGAGAATGTTTAACCTTTTCAGTTAACATAACCCATTATAATACATTGCCCTTTAATATTTAAATCAGAAATCTATACAAAAAAACCTATGAAGAAACTGTTATTCAGTGCCGCCGCACTTGTGGTATTGTTTGCTGCCTGCAGCAAAGATGACGACAATACACCTCAATCCGGAAAGAAATACCTGCTGCACATACTTTCTGAAGAAGACAGCCTCGAGATAACATATGATGCTGCCTACAACATGAAAAAAATAGGCAACTATTCTACTTCAACAGAAATTACTGAGTTGACCTATGAAAATGGTAAACTTACAAAGAAGAGCGGTAGTTATGACGGAGGTGAAATGAAACTGATTGAGACGTTTGATTACAACAGCGCAGGTAAACTGCTGAGGACAAACTTCTTTGTTTCAAGTGGCGCCAGATCCCGCTACGATAGTCTGGCTTACGATGCTAATGGTCGTGTAACTGCTTTATATGAACTTGGCTCTGAGATCGGTGGGACTTACAAGATACGGCATAAATATGCCTACATCTGGGACAGCAAGGGAAATGTTACCAGAACAGTGCTGCTGGCTGTAACTGATGGTGTTGAATCAAAGGATAGCTCTATTACTGACTATACCTATGATGACAAAGTAAACTTTGCATCCAGACAACCGGAGTTTTTCGCGCTGGAAGTTGAGGATCCTGCTTTCGGATTGTCTGTTAATAATGTAGTTAAATCTATAGAAACGTCTAACACTAATCCGGGTTATGTGTTAACTGTAACCGAACAATTCACTTACGACGAAGACGGATATCCTGTTACAAGAAAAGAAGTGGAGACTGAAACACTGAACGGTACAGTAGTACACACTTATGAAGATGCCTTCAGATACCGTTATATCAAAAAATAAACGACAATTATATCAGGTGTTTTCTCCGATAGAGGAAACACCTGATTTTTTTCTTCAGTTACCACAGGATGTCCCCCCTCACTATCCTCCTCACTGATAAGCTATCCCGTGGTGCTATTGTTTAAATAACTATCTATCTATTTCCCTTCCGTCTCTGCTAACTTCCACTCCGGCCGGATAAAATGGCAGGTATACCCAAAAGGATGTTTCTGCAGATAATCCTGGTGTTCTTCCTCAGCATCCCAGAAATCTGATGCCGGTACTATCTCCGTAACGATCGGGTTACGATAGATCCCTGCTGCTGTCAGCTCCTTCACCAATTCAACAGCCGTCTTTTGCTGCTCTTCGTCCAGGTAGAAGATAGCTGAGCGGTAAGATGTACCTATATCATTTCCCTGCCGGTTACGTGTGGTAGGATCATGTATCTGGAAAAAGAACTCAAGCAGCTTGCGGTAAGAAAGCTCATTTGGATCGAACTCTATTTTAATGCCTTCTGCATGTGTTCCATGGTTACGGTAAGTAGCATTGCGGACATCACCGCCGGTATAACCGACAACCGTCTTCTTTACACCAGGGAGCGCCCGGATGAGCTCTTCTACGCCCCAAAAGCAACCTCCCGCGAGTATGGCAGTCTGTGTTGACATATAACTTATTTTAGCCTGTAAGCCCCACTTTTATGCCAGGCGTGAAACGGCAGTCATTTTAGCAGATAAAGAGGGGAATGAGGACTGTTCTGTCAGGATGTCAAGGAATAAACCCTCAATACCCATCCTTACCGATCTTATATAAAAAATTCTGCTTAGATGCTTCCCCGAAATATGCCACTTCCATCTCACGCACTTTCTCCGCACCCAGGCGACCAATAGATATCTGGGAACGGATATTATTCACGCCGATATGGAAATACACCTGCGACACGAATTGAAAAATATAATCCAGCATCATTCTCTTAACACCATGATTGAACCCTGTTCCCCAATACGCTGTAGCATAAAAAGTATATCCGATACAAATGCTGCTTTCCGCTTCATCATAATCATAAAAACGGGTGCTTCCTGCTACATGCCCTGTCGCCTTATCTACGATCTTAAATGCCCCCTTACTCTGGATAGCTCCTTCAAAGAAGGTACGGAATACCTCTTCCTTCCATCGCTCCCTGTTGGGATGCTGTTCCCATATCTTCGGATCTCTTGCTACTGCATACACATCGTCAAAATCTTCCTCACGCAAAGGATAAAGGATGGCCTGTTCATTTTCCAACACAGGCTGAATATCGAATGTCATATGTCATGTTTTATATCACTACAATATGGAATCCCTACAGTGCCTTGATATGATTCGCCAGGTCCCTTTCCACTGTATTACCGCTCTTCTCCAGCTGCCTGACAATCCGCTCCCGTTCAGCCCCCGTTTTATTCTGGCTTAATTTCTTCTGCCCCTGCAGATCTGTTACTTCCAGTTCAAAAGCTACAATTCCCCGCATCATACCGGTTTTATACTTTTCGGAAAGCTCCTGCCATTGTGCCAGATAATCCGGCTCATAAAAAGTGATCATCTGCTCCAGTATCCGCGCTTTCGAAGCGTCATCTTCCAGTACCCTGGCCTTTCCGTAGGCATGCACACTCATATAATCCCAGGTCGGCACACTTTCCCTTTTGTCATAGTGTGTGGGCGAAATATAAGCATGCGGCTCAGAGAATATAACCAGCGATGTATTGGCTTCGATATATTTTGTCTGCGGATTAACAGCTGCAAAATGCGCGCGCAGTACCAGCTTCCCTGCCTCCTCATGAATAAAGAATGGCAGATGAGTCGCCAAAGGAATATTATCTCCCGTCGTAATGATAGTAGCAAAGCTGTACTGCTTCATAAAATCTATCATCTCTTTATTATCCCTGAACTGAAATGACTGCGGAACGTACATAAACGGATGGCATTAAACTGATACAAATGTATCTGTTGATTGGATTATATTTGTAGTCCAATTTCAATAAAATGGATAGTCCAATTTTAACCCGGGTCTTTCATGATATTCATCTTGAGCACGCTGTAGAAAGAGCGGTATACCTCCAGCTGGCAGATGCTATGCTGGCGCTTATCAAAAAAGGAATACTGCGTCCCGGCGTTAAACTGCCCGGCTCCCGGGATGTGGCCAGCCTGCTGCAGATCAACAGGATCACTGTATCCAAAGCATATGAGGAATTACAGATGCAGGGATGGCTGGAAAGTGCTGTAGGCAGGGGTACATTCGTTACGTCACACATACCGGAATCTGCACCCGGAACGTTGCGGACCGGAACAAAAAACAACACCTCCCAAACAGCAGGTTTTGTTATCCCGGGAATGAAGTACCTGGAAGTCATGCCGTCTGTTATCAATAGCGAACTGCATCTGGATGATGGGTTCCCGGACCCTAAACTGGCTCCCTTAAAGGAGCTATACAGGGCATATCGCAGCCAGTTAACCAGAAGTGGCTTATACAATAAGTTCGGCAAATACGGCCAGCCAGACGGCTCCGAATTTTACAAGGATGCCCTGTCAAAATACCTCAACGAAACGCGGGGCTTGAGAACTACTGCTCAGAATATTCTTTCAGTGAAAGGAACTGTAATGGGCATCAACCTGGTGTGCAATGGCCTGATCAGTCCCGGCGATATCGTTGTTTCCGGCATTCCCGGCTGGCGAAGGGCTGAACAGAATTTCATTCATGCCGGTGCAAAACATATCGGTATTCCGGTAGATGAACATGGCCTGGTAGTAGACGAACTAAGAAAGATCTGCCGCCGGAAGAAAGTAAGGATGGTATATGTTACGCCGCATCATCACTACCCGACCACCGTTTCACTACGGATCGACAGAAGGCTCGAATTATTACGGCTGGCAGGTGAATACGGCTTCATCATCTTCGAAGATGATTATGACTTTGACTTTCATTACAAACACCGTCCCTTATTGCCACTGGCAAGCGCTGATGAAAATGGTATGGTCATCTATTGCGGATCTTTCAGTAAGAGCTTCTCTCCTGCTTTCCGTATCGGTTATCTGGCGGCTTCACAGAATGTGATTGAACACCTGAGCCGCGTCCGCATCCTGCTGGACAGGCAGGGCGATCATATCCTGGACAACGCCATCGCAGAACTGCTACATGACGGTACCATGCAGCGATACCTTAGAAAAACATTGCCGGTATATAAAGAAAGAAGGGATTTTTTCTGTGACTTATTAAGCAATGAATTAAAACATGCTGTCAGCTTTAATATCCCGGAAGGTGGAATGACGGTATGGACAAAGTTTGCGGCTTCCATCGATCTGGAAAAGCTGGCAAATAATGCGTTAAAAAAGGGCTTATACATCTCCAACGGCAGAAACCATGTATATCCAACGTTTAATGCAAATGCCGCCCGTCTTGGTTTCGCTTCTTCTTCCAGAGATGAGCTGGAAAAAAGCGTGGGAATATTGAAGCTGCTACTAAAAAAATAATATGGTGTATAAAACAAAAAGAGGCTGCCACAAATGTGCGCAGCCTCCTTTCATTTTAGTACTTGCAGTCATTTAAGTACTTGTAGTCATCTAAGGAATTCTCAGGATGTTCGTTTTTTCTGACAACATCCTCTCTTCAATAATCAGGGATGCGTATACAGTTTGTATACCAGCGTTCCTGAAGGTGGTAATCCGAAACCGCCATCAGTGTAACCCAGCAGTACCAACGTTCCGTTCTCCGGATTGGTATCTGCGTCGCTTACAACTTCGGCATTTCCCAGTGTACTCCAGGCAACAAACTGCCCCGATGGACTATACCAGGCATAGTTGACAATAGCGGGACTTACCTTTTGCTCCTGCCTGGGAGCAAATGAACTGAACAATAACACCATGGTAAATAGTGAGATCGACAAAAGGGCCTTCATTTCTTTCATGTGAAATTGGGTTTTAATGATTAACAAAAAGGGGTATATCGATTTGTCTTTTTAATGAAGGATAGACCTATTACGTACTCCAATATACGGAAATATTTTATCACATCACTGATACATGTTGCGACGGATACTTTGCCTTATTACTTCTTTTTTTCGTATATTTAACAGGATATATCCTTATTGTGAACCCATCTCCATTCCGGTTAAAACTTGTCAATTTTTATTCACGTTATATTATGGTCTCAGAAAACAGGTCCTGATATGAATCACTTTAAGCCACTTAAACCAAATTACTGATTGTAAAAACGTTAGCCTATGATCACACTATTTAACGGGGCCATTCGCCCGGTAACAGCACTTTTATTGCTTGTCCAGTTGTTCACTACGCCGGCCATGGCACAGATCACCTGGCCCGCGGCACAACTCCTTCCCTCTTTTCCTTCCACGGCCCAGACGCAGGACCTTTTTATCCTGCGGGAGTCTTCCTCCCGATGGGAAGGAGAAGGAGCGGCGTTAAGCCACAAAACAGGAAGATTAGAAACCGATGGCTGGTTATGCCAGACCGGTATCGACGCCGCAGATGAACATATGATCTACGGCCCTTACTACACGGGCATTCCCGCAGGTCCGAATGTAGCCGAGTTCCGCATGAAGGTGGACAACAACACAGCCAACGACGATCCTGTCGTGGATGTAGACGTCAGGAATGCCACTAACGGCGCGATCCTGGCCTCAAGAACCATCACCCGCAGGCAATTTTCTGTTGCCAGCCAATATGTAAATTTTACGCTGCCCTTTACACTGCCGGCCGATAATCAGTCCATCGAGTTACGCGTTTACTGGAGAGGTACCTCTTATACAAAAGTGGACTGGGTCGGCGTACAGCAGAATGGCTCCACTGCCGAAATGTATTTGTTTGCTTCCCTGAAAGGGATCGTCAACAGGACCCAACCCCGTCTCTTTTCTTACGAAGGAGATGCATTCGCAGAAGGACAATATACCTGGCTGCGCTCCCTGGGATTGAGCTGGTCTGAAACTTCCGACAAATGGGGGCTCATTAGTAAATACCGGAGCGAAATATCAGGATTGATCGTGTACGACCCGGCCCAGATACATACCGTCAACCTGGCCACTATGCTCGCGAAAGACAGGAAAGCGTTGATTGCCTCGCCCCTGTTATTATCCCGCTTAACGGCTGCACCATACAACCTGCCCATACTACTCGATCTGCGGGGTCAGTTCAGCAGTAAACTACAGGTATATCAGTCGATATACAACAATTACTGGCCATCGCTTGACCATCGTCTGTTAATAGGCCTGAACCCCGATATACATAAAGCAGCCCTCCGCGAATATGCGGTAGCACTGGGAGCAGCCACCATCTGGCTGGATCCTGAGGTAGCCGGTGAAAGTGAATTGCTCAACAGCTTTTTAGCATCCATGCCTGCCGGCGCCAATTACATGGGATGGTGGCCGGAGGAAGCCCCTGGCGTAGAAAGGGCATCGAGGTATGGTATCGCTACGGTTGCCAGCGACTGGGCTACCAATCTGACCGTTCACAGTGGCATGCCCAGAACGGTCAATACGAAACCAATGCCGGCGAAACCGGCCTTGCAGAACAAATTGTATGTGGCGTTCATACTGAGTGACGGAGACAATCTGCAGTATGTTGAACATCTCATGCGCAAGCTGTGGGATAACCCTGACCGCGGATCTGTTCCAATCGGGTGGACACTTTCACCAGCAATGCTTGATGCGATGCCCGGAGCTTTAAACTATTACTGGCAGAGTTCTACCAACAATGACAACCTGATATCCGGTCCCTCCGGCTACGGTTACGCTTATCCAAACAGCTGGCCCGATCAGGCCCGTTTGAACCAGTTTGCTGCCAAAACCGATGAATATAACCGCCGTGCAGGATTTAGGGTCATCACCATCTGGAATACGATCACAGGCGGCATTAACCAGAACGTAGGACAGTCCTTTGCTGCCAATGCACCTTTCACACTTGGCCTGACTGCTCAGAATACCGGCGGCGGATTGAGTATATACAACAACAGTCTCCCTGGTATGGCGCTGTCCTGCAACTACTGCACCAATGAACAGGCCATGAAAGATCATATTGCTTCCGCTGCCGCGGGATGGAATGGTACTTCACCACGGTTCATCATTATACAGGCTCAACCCTGGCAAAATGTAACGCCTACAAGTTTTAAAAACGTCGCCAATTCACTTAATACCAACTACGTAGTAGTGCGTCCCGATCATATTTTTCAGCTTATCCGCGAAGCCAATGGCCTTCCGGTTAATCCGCAATAAGATATAGGCATTGTCCGCCTACACGAAAAATGGCGTTCAACAAATGAAGTGCCCCCAAAAGCGTCTAACTTTTGGGGGGCACTTCATTTGTTGATATGCCATCTCTTATCCTTCGGATATCTGATGGAATTACCCGGTGCTGCTTATCTTTCTACCGCCCGAAGCAGCCTGTCTCACACAGGGCAGCGTTTCTTCTCAAACGCCAGGATAAGACACATCTATGTACTGAGAATGCATTAGCCGATACTCTTATCCTTTTGCTGCCTTAAACGCGACTGTCTCACACGTGTCAGCGTTTCTCTTGATACGCCAAGATAAGACGCGACCATATGCAACGGTACACGTCTGAATACATCAGGAAAAGAAGTGACGAAGTCCTCATACTTCTCTTCAGCAGTATAGCTGATATTCATCATGATCCTTTCCTGGCTTGGCGTCCATGTTACTTTCTTTCAATCGCTCAGCGAAAAGCCGGAGGTTGGGAATAGCTGTCATGATCTCTTCAAAATCTTCGCGGGTCCACATGACGATCACTGTCTCTTCCAGAGCGTCAATGTTATATTTTGACGGGACCTGGTTATTATAACTGTGATGTACAATAGTGCAGTTGTTCTCCGGTGTAAAGCGCAGGATGTATTCCGTGCCATCATCCTTCAGGCTATACGTTCTCAACAAGCCTTTCGCCACAAATACCTTATGCCGGCACACTTCTCCTTCCTTCAGCAGCATTTGTCGTCTGCGTAGTTTTTTCTCTGTGGCCAGTGAACGCATGTATTTGAGCTCCTCTTTAGTGAACTCAGCATAGGACGTTATATAAGCTTCAAAACACTCAAACATTGATTATAAGGCGTTTTAACGGATCTCTAAGCCCCTGTTCCACTCCTTTTCCTGTGTTGTCCGGGACTCCTAATACTGCAAATTTAGGTCAAATGACCTCAAAAAATCAGGTCAAATCTCCTTGTTTCCCGGGGCAGTTCCATCGCAATTTTGTGCCGTAAATAGTCACAACAGACTGGCTTACGAATCGATTTATTCATTAAAACCACAAACTATGCGTGTTTTTGTCACTGGCGCCACCGGATTTGTCGGCACAGCCATTGTTCAGGAGTTACTCAGCGCAGGCCATCAGGTACTGGGCCTTGCCCGTTCAGAGGCAGCTGCAGCAACACTCACAGCCGCGGGCGCTGAAGTGCACCGGGGTACTTTGGAAGATCTGGACAGCCTCAGACAGGCGGCACTTGCTTCAGATGGGATCATCCACACCGCCTTCATCCATGACTTCTCAAACATGGCCGCTTCTGCTGTCGTTGACAGGACTGCCATTGAAACCTTCATTGAAGCGCTTGCAGGATCAGGTAAACCCCTGGTGGTGACCTCCGGTATTGCAACCATTGCAGCCCTGGATGGCGGCCGTATCGGTACGGAAAATGATGCGCCAAATCCCAACACCCCCGGAAGGCACCGCGTTCCCTCCGAAGAGATCACACTGGCAGCAGCAGCCAAAGGAGTGCGTGCTTCCGTAGTGCGGCTCCCGACATCTGTACATGACAAGGATGATCATGGCTTCGTTCCAATGCTGATCAACATTGCCCGTCAGAAGGGTGTTTCCGCCTATATTGGCGAAGGCGTCAATCGCTGGCCGGCGGTACACCGCCTGGATGCTGCCCGTGTATACAGGCTGGCGCTTGAGAAAGGAGCTGCCGGTACCAGGTTCCATGCAATTGGCGACGAAGGCATTCCTAGCAGGGATATCGCCGCAGCAATCGGTAAACAGCTGAATCTGCCGGTAGTATCTAAATCAGCAGCCGAAGCGCAGGAGCATTTTGGCTGGCTGGGACATTTCTTTGCAGTTGATTGTCCCGCTTCCGGCACACTAACGCAGGAATGGCTGGGATGGCGTCCCACTCACCCCGGGCTGATCGAAGATCTCGGCAACGGCAGCTATTTTGCTGCAGGAAAGTAAGGCTGGCGCGTTCAGTTAACGAGGCTATTCAGTAGCGGGACTAAACTGGCGCTCACCAATAAATAGGCACTCCGCGAGTTTATTGATAGCTACATGTAAAAACACCCTCTCAGGTCCCGCAACCCGGGAGGGTGTTTTTCTATTGGCATCTTCCAGTAAGTATTACGTTAGTGAAACATGATGCACCAATTGCTAAGGCGCATCACAGCCCTTCCGCTAAAATCACTATCTTAGCGCGTCATCAGCAATCTGGCCTCATGGAGAACATTCCCGTAAGGAATATTATTACAGCCGAACAAGGAGAACCTTTCAACAACTTTAGCATCCGCGACCTGCGCGAACTGCTCGCCGGGAAAGACATGGTACAGGAGCTTCACCGCCATAACTTCTTTTATGTACTCGCATTAAAAAAAGGCAAAGGCACACATGAGATAGACTTTACATCCTACGATGTTGCTGATAATACCATTTTCTTTATGCGACCAGGCCAGGTGCATCAGCTCACATTGAAAGCAGGAAGTACCGGCTACCTGATGTCATTTACAACAGACTTTTATTCCACACAAAATACCACCGGGCATCAGCTATTACGCAAGGCAAGCTCAATGAATCATTACCGGTCAGATAACGATGGATGCAATAAGCTGACCACTCCATTAGATAACATCTACCGGGAATACAATGCTAAACAGGAACAATACCAGGAGGTCATCAAAGCCAATCTGCATATCTTCTTCGTTGAACTGGCCAGACAGTACAACAAGGCATCCTCTGGTAACATGAACCTGTATACACAGGAGCGATTGGAAGAATTTTTGTCGTTGTTGGAAACACATATCACGAACGTCAAGCAGGCGTCTGAATACGCCGATATGATGCATCTTTCCCTTTATCAGCTGAATGCCGTCATAAAGGCAACACTGAACAAAACGTGTTCAGAAATGATCAATGAACACATCATCCTCGAAGCAAAAAGATACCTGCTGGCTACTTCCAGCCAGGTTAATCAAATAGCAGATTCTTTGGGTTATGAAGATGTGTCTTATTTTATCCGGTTCTTCAAAAAACATACAGGGTCTACACCGGAGGTGTTCAGGCAACAATTCAGGTCTGTGTAATGATCAGTTGTATTTTCTTCATCTGCGCCTGCTACGAAATATAGTCTTAATTGCTTATGCTCATCTTCCCATGATGCAGGAAATATCTCCGCTGGACAAATATTTCTCTTACTCACAACTTCACATAAGTTCCATTCAACCACATTTCTGTCCTATTCCCCAAACGCTCACAGCACCTAGCTTTGCAGGTAAATAACAATTACGCTATGCAACAGAAATGGGACGAACGTTATAAAGAATCAGCATTTGCTTTCGGTAAAGAACCTAATCTCTTCTTCAAAGAATGGCTGCCACAATTCAAACCCGGCGCCATACTGATGCCCGCTGATGGAGAAGGACGTAACGGCGTTTTCGCAGCACGGCTGGGATGGGATGTGACAAGTTTCGACTTCAGCATAGAAGGTCAGTCGAAAGCCTTGCAACTGGCAGCAGAAAATCAGGTAACACTTAACTACATTGTGGGTGATTTAGATGATCTCAGCTTTGAGAAAGAAGCCTTCGACGCCATCGGACTTATATACGCGCATTTTGCAGCAGAAAAGAAGTCCGTCTTCCACAGGAAATTAAATGACTATGTCAAACCTGGTGGTATTATCATCCTGGAAGCATTCAGTAAGAAACACCTGTATTTCAACGGGCTCGATCCGAAGGTTGGCGGACCAAAGGAACTTGATATGCTGTATTCCACCGAAGAAATAAGAACCGATTTTCCAAACTATGAAATGTTGATGCTGGCGGAAGAAGAAATCCAGCTAAACGAAGGTAAGTACCATATTGGCAAAGGCGCTGTGATCAGATTCGTAGGAAGAAAGATCAGTTGATCATCGAGACATTCGCCGGCAAGCCGCCATTACTTTCCGATGATCTTTTTACGGTGTGCCAGTCCCCAGTAATGCAGTTCATCCAGCACCTTTTCCAGCGACATGCCATGCTCGGTGATGGAGTATTCCACCGAAGGTGGAAAGGTATCGTGTGTCTCTCTTTTTACCAGCTGATTGGCCTCCAGGCTCTTTAACTCTTTAGACAGCATCTTGTCGGTGATACCACCGACTTCCTTTGAGATCTGTTTGAATCGCTTCGGGCCCGAGGACAATGAAAATAAAATGAGCAGTTTCCATCTTCCTTCGAGCACTTCCAAAGCATCTTTGATAGAAAGCATCGTTGCAGGACATCCTTCCCGTGTCAGCATTTATTATTTCTTTAGCGGTTTGCAGTGTTCACATTACTATACTATCGGAAAGCGCTATCCGGCGGGATAGTGTTTTCCTATGAACAGCAAACATAAATACTTTTGAGCCGCTAACGAAAAATCCTTATTTGTATGACAAATCAACAGAAATCTTCCGGGGCGATGCATATTATCCTTTGGATAGCACAAATCATCCTGGCGGCCGGTTTTCTCTGGGCAGCCGCTATGAAATTATTCCAGCCTATCGAAAAACTGGCAGCGATGTGGCCCTGGACTGGTCAGGTATCTTCCCTGATAGTAAGACTGCTCGGGGTAATTGATCTATTAGGTGCTCTTGGGCTTATACTCCCTACCCTGCTTCGTATCCGGCCAGGGCTTACCGCAATCACCGCCGTCGCCATTATTGTACTCATGCTATGCGCAAGTGTCTTTCATATTGTACGGGGAGAAGCTGCTGTGATAGGCGTCAATATATTTTTTGCGTTGATTGCAGCGTTCATTGCATGGGGAAGACTGACAGAGGATCGTTCGGAACGATCCAGCGGAGTACATTAACAAAGGAAAAGTCCTTAATTGGTTTAGTAAACGGCAGTGCAATTCCGCTGACGTTACTAAACTAATTAAGGACTGCAAAAAAATAGTGCAAAAACAGCAATTAAATTGGTAGTGCCTCAGTTTGAAAGACTGCAACTATTTTCTCATGGTCGAAAGTTTTGACTGCAGGCGCTACCCTATACCGCTAACTTTGCTTTCTTACATATTGCGTCAGGATGACGATCACCTGCCCTTCTATTTTACCCTCTATCTGCGCTGTATTATTCTCCACTAAACGGATATTCTTGACAACAGTACCCATTTTAGCATTCAGTGTACTGCCTTTAACGTCCAATGACTTGATCAGCACTACCGCGTCTCCGTCCTGCAGCACCTGGCCGTTACAATCCTTGTGTAGTTCAACCGCACTATCATTCTCATGGTCGCCGGTCGCTTTCGCCCAGGCCAGCCGCTCGTCGTCCAGGTACATCATGTCCAGGCTCTCCATTGCCCAGCTTTCCTGCTTTAAACGGTGCAGCATACGCCAGGAAACCACCTGAATACCCGGCACCTCGCTCCACATGGTTTCCGACAGAAAGCGCCAGTGATTGCTGTCCAGCTCGGCTTTCTTTTCTATCTGCATCCTGCAGGTATTACAGATCAGGATACTGTTGTCCTGGTCTGCACCCGCGGCAGGCGGCACTTCATAGATCTTTAAAGCCTCCGTCGATTTGCACAGCTCACATTGATTTCCGCTCCTTTTTTGTAGTAGTTCGTCCAGTTTCATTGCTAATTTTATAATGTGCCGCGAATGTAGAGCTTTTGGACGGCCAAAAAAGTGATATAATGCAGCTGTTGTCACCTACCAGGGGACCTGCCCTCAGGACCTGAACAGGATCAAAGTAGCATATGACCAGCATCAACCTCCGATTATCCTCCGATTTGATCGGAAGATTATCGGAAGTAAATGCTGGTCATATGCAAGTTTGATCCTGGATACATCCCGGGAACATACAACGTGACCGACCCGGATATTGCAATTAATTACACCAAAACCGGATTTCAGGTACTCAAAAAACAGCATCTCTACTATATCTCAAGTGTATTCAAGCCATGTTTAAAGCGGAATATACCAGGATTTTATAACGTATAACTAAGCTTTTTTCATCATCCCGGAACCCACATTCCTGCATTTCGTCCCCTCATTTTTGCATTTCATGCACACCATTTTGCAGTTCGGGGACATTCTCCGAAATCACTTTGGATTCTTCACTAACATTGCATGGTGAAAACAGAAATAGAAGTGGAATGGCATTCTTTAACCTCAAAATCGATCGAAATGAACCTGATCTATTTGTTATTTTTTTTAGTGATTTTACTGTTAGATTGTAAGCTTGTCAGCCAGGATAACGATATGCCTCAGACAGCCAGAAGCAGGCATATTTCTGCCTTTTTTGCTTATCTTACCCGCATGTACGCAAACCTGATCTCAGCCATCGAAAATTTCATCCGTATTGACGATACGGAAAAGGAATTTATATCTTCCCTTTTCATTCCAAAAACCTTTGCAAAAGGTGATTATCTGCTGCGCGAAGGCCAGGTTTGCCGGGAAGCAGGCTTTATTGAAAAAGGATTGATCCGCTACTACCAGACCAATGACGATGGCGAAGAGATCACCCAGCATTTCGGAAGAGAAAACGAATTCACCTGCAATTACCAAAGTTTCCTCGACCACTCCCCATCGCTGACCGCTATCCAATGCCTGGAGCCCAGCGAGATACTGGTCATATCTTACGATAACCTGCAGCAATTGTATGAAGAAGTCAGGGAAGGACAGAAATTCGGCCGCCTTGCCTGCGAATACCTTTATCTCCAGGCAGGCAGTCAGTTAAGGTCGATGTACATTGACGGTCCCGAACAGCGCTATCTCAATTTTGTAAATACCTATCCGGACCTGCAACAGCGTGTTCCTCAGTATTATATTTCTTCTTTTGTCGGTGTGAAGCCGCCATCCCTTAGCCGGATAAGAAAAAGACTGGCCCTATGATTTATTAACCTGGGTGAACGAACAGGTCTGAAGGCGGATTTACCTTTGATACATCAATAAAAAAATGTATCAAAAAATAAAAAAATCCGCTTCGCATGTTGCTCTTTAATGCCATACTTCTGATCCACTTCCTGTGTTTTGCCATCTATTTATGTGTGCTGCTGGCGCAATGGCAGGATTACGACACACGTGTGCGCAATGCATCCGGCCTGATCCTCGGTATCATCCTGTTAATCACCGGTATAGTACTGGTGGCGCTGAAATATCCGCATGTGAATTACTATAAAGTTGTTCCTAAAACCGGATTGTTTGCATTAGTGACCATTATCAATGTTCGCTTCGGCGGAAAAACTTATACAAAGCAGGCCTACTATGCATTGATAGCCATTACCCTGCTGGCTGCATCTATTGCTGTCATCCGCGTTTAACGCATCAGATCCCTGTTGTAAGTAAACGTGTGTCAGGATAAGTTCATCACTTTTTTCTGACACACGCTTTGTTATAGTCCCCCTGATTTTTATATTTAACCCCCAATAGGCAAATATTGCCTTACTCAGGTCAATAAACTTTTCAAATTATGAGGAATTCCACCGCAAGTCCTTTCATGCTAGGGCTTGCCATGCTATTTGCTGCCTCGTCAGGTAAAAGCCAGTCACCAACCAGCTACACGAAATATGTCAATACTTTCGTGGGCACCGCGCCGCTTACAGATCCTAAGATCCTGGGCTACCAGCTACCGGAAGGCTGGCGTTCATGGGCAGGGCTTACATTTCCGGGCAGCTCTTTACCAAACGCGATGGTGCAGTTAAGTCCGATGACAGAATACGGTTCCGGCGCCGGATATGAATACGAGGATACCGTTATCCTGGGTTTCACACACACCAATAAAGGTCACTGGAACCTCTGTAACATTCCTGTTCTGCCGCTTTCCAATCCGGGCGCCAAATTCGGTTCCAGGTTCTCTCACAAAAAAGAGAGCGCATCTCCCGGTTTCTACCAGGTTTACCTGGACGATTATAATGTGAACGTCAATCTGACCTCCACACTAAGATGCGGATATCATCAGTATACCTACAAAAACAATACAGACAGACAAATACTGTTTGACCTGGCGAAAGCCAACAACAGGATCTCCGACTGGCACATTGAACAGGTGGGTCCATCTGCCCTGCAAGGCTATCAGCGGGCAGGCGGCAATGTCTATTTCTATGCCGTACTGAACACCGGCATCGAAAAGCTGGAAAAGACACAGGAAGGCCAGCGTAGCGGTTATGCGGTTGTCCATCTGGCTGATGGCAAAGGTCCCGTTGAACTGAAAATCGGACTATCGTTTGTAAGTACAGAGAATGCAAAGCAAAACCTGGAACAGGAGATTGGCAATAAATCATTCGCCGACATCCGCAGTGAAGCTAACCGTACATGGGAGACCCTGTTATCATCCGTACAGGTAAAAGGCGGCACCGAAAAACAAAGGCGCATGTTCTATTCCTGCCTGTACAGGTCTTTCCTCTGGCCAGCCTTACGCAGCGATGTAAACGGGGAATTCAGAGACGCAAAAGGCAATGTAGTCAAAGGGGATTTTAACTACTATACCGAGCCCTCCCTCTGGGACACATATCGCAATAAAGATGTGCTTCTGGGCCTGATCTCTCCACAGGTGACACTCGACGTCATCAAATCCATGAAAGAGGTGGGCGATAAAACAGGATTCATCCCTACCTTCTTCCACGGCGACCATGGCGCGTCTTCTATCGCAGGCGCCTATCTCCGGGGCATTGATGACTTTGACGTGAAAGGCACTTATCAGATACTGCTAAGGAATGCCAATGTAGAAGGCGCACGTCCGCATCTGAATGAGTACATAGCAAAAGGTTATATCTCCGATCCGGATATCGCAGACCCGCACGTGGAAACAAAGGCTGCAGCAGGCGTATCCAAAACGCTGGAATATGCTTATGACGACTATTCCCTGGCCCAGATCGCCAAAAAACTGGGTGATACTGCCAACTACAGGATACTAATGGCACGTTCTAAAAACTACAGGAATATGTTCGATCCCGGTACACGGTTTATGAGAGGAAGATTGGCTGATGGATCATGGATCAAAAACTTCAATCCGCAGTACCCATACTATGAATACATGTACAGGGAAGCCAATGCCTGGCAGGTATCCTTCTTTGCGCCGCACGATATGAAAGGCCTGATCGAACTGTATGGTGGAGAACGCGGATTTGAATCCAAACTGGACTCCCTCTTTACGGTTCCCTGGAACCCGCATTACATTGCCAGGAATGTGGAAACCATGATAGGCCAGTATTGCCATGGCAATCAGCCAGACCATGAAGCTCCCTTTGCATATTATTTCATAGGCAAGCCGGAAAAATCACAAAAGATGATCGATACTATTCTGAACAGCCTGTATGGTATCGGAGAAGATGGCATTGCTCTGTGCGGCATGGATGATGCCGGTGAGATGTCAGCATGGTATGTGTTCAGTGCCTCCGGACTATATACCTATTCGGCTACCGATCCCGAATACCTGGTTACCGTTCCGCTTTTCGATGAAGTGAAGTGGAGGACCAGCACCGGCAAGTTGCTGACCTTGACGAAAAAGGGAAAAGGCAGAGCCCTTACTTCCATAAAAGTGAATGGGAAAGAACAGAAAGGCTACTTCGTACCGCATGATCTGTTCCGGGATGGCGGAAAGATTGAGATCGTTACAAAATAAAAGAAAAGAGCCCGTATAATACTAAGTAAGACACGGGCTCTTTTTATCCGGGTATCTGACAGCATCAGGTAATTGTTACGCGCGTATAAGGCGGTTCGCTTATTTCTGCTACATCCCTTTAATCATTTATCGCACGGCCATCAGGGACGGCCCTTAGGCTTAGGGATCACTTTACAGCAAGTCCCATGTTTATCCTGTGGTGCAGGAAGATATACACCATTTACTTTCTTATCTATCTTTTCTGTGTAAGCAGCATCAAATACAATGCGTCCCTTTTTGATTTCATAAAATTTAGAAGGAACGTAGTACATGGAATCTGCAGCAGGGTACGCCTCGGTCTGATCACTTCCGCCAAACTCCAGCAGTTCATCATGGTCAAAATCTTTGATATCAGAAGCTACGGCTGTCATCAATGAATCAGCCACCGAATTGTTAATGCCAAATATGATCAGCTTGTTCTTATTCGGATGGTCAGTTACCTCTAAAAACAGGAATACGTTACCGCCATCTTCTACCAGGCGGTTACGTTTGCTTTTGTAAACAATTTCGTCGTAAGCAAATTTGAAGGTCTTGTTGCCATTCACAATGATTGAGCCCTTGTACACCGCAATTTTTTGTTGTTTGCTGCTTGTAAAGTGTAGTTCGTCCACAGGTTTCTGGGCAAATGCCGGTAAACCGATGAACAGGAACAGGAGATGTCTGAGTCGGAGACGCATAGGAATATTTTTAAAATCGGTGCCTAACTTAAACAATTTTTACCGAACCGCAGCCATACCAATTCAGGATTTTTACCGTTGCCGTTTATGCAGGGATACTGTCTCCCCAGTAATTCCCCACTATTGGGGAGTCAACTACCGTATATTTTTTGGGAACTTAGCGCCTGCAATTTGCAACAAAATCACATTTAGCATGAATATTACAACCCGTCTCCATACAGTCCCTACATCACACGGCCGTATTGCCCTGGAAGAAAGTGGAAAAGACAGTGGCATTCCCCTGTTGCTGATCCATGGCAATTCTTTTTCCCATGATGTATTCCGTTACCAGTTGCAGGGAGCACTGGCTGAAAATTACCGTCTGATTGCACTTGATTTACCCGGTCAGGGCCAGTCAGACGATGCCACTGATCCCATGCGTTCCTATACACTACCTGGCCTGGCAGGCGCAGTCGGCGAAGTGCTGGAACACATGAACATCACCGAAACAGTCATACTTGGCTGGTCTTTAGGTGGTCATATTGCTATCGAGATGCTTTCCCGTTTTTCCGGCATACGGGGTGTGATGGTCACCGGTACTTCTCCTGTCGGACGCAATAACATGTCGCAGGGTTTCACGGGCGCACCACATACCAAAATGGCCGGAAAGGAAATAATAACTGAGACAGAAATAGCGGCCTTTGTTACGGGCATTTTTGGCAAGACGGCAGAACCATTCCTGCTGGATGTTGTAAGAAGAGCAGACGGCCGTTTCCGCAAGCGGCTTTTTGAAGGTGCACGTGAAGGCCTGGGTGCCGATCAGCGGCGCACTGTTGAAAACAGTAAGGTGCCACTTGCTGTGGTCAATGGTGCGGAAGACAATATTGTCAATCTCGATTACATTGACACTGTCGACTATGCTAATTTATGGGAAGGTCATTGTTATCGCCTGCCAGGTTTAGGACATGCGTCTTTCTGGGAAGGTCCGGATCAATTCAATCCCATTCTTGAACGTTTTCTGCAATATACAGGAGCCGGCAAATAATGCCGGCTCCTGCTGTATAGAGCGATAAGTAGCTTTGTTGAAATGCCTGCAACCATTTATTTATGGATGGCCAGATGCGGAAACAATCTTTCATCAATCCTTTTCTTTTGTCGCAGGTGATGCCGCATATGCATTTCACCAAACTGCAGCCATTCAAACGCATTAAAGAATGCAAATCCGGGATGCTCTGTTTTTCCATTTGCAGTTGAAGGATCGATCTTATCAAACACGCTGTTCACTTCATCTTTAATGCGTATCAGCGCATGCAACAGCTCTTCCTTCCTTTGCGGCTGTTGCATATTGATATCGTTAAAAGGATTTTCAAGCGCGAGGTCGGGGAAATCATTCTTCTCAAACATGATCCTTGCTTGGGTGCGCATACTTCTTTCGGCATTACTGTTCTTTGCTGCCAGCGCCGCTTTTATCTGTTCCACATAGAAGCCCGTATCTTCGATAATATGCACATACACCTGTCCCAGCGACCAGGCATCGGCCTGCGGTCTTTGACGAAGCATTTCGATAGAGTAACTATCGAGTTGATCTATCCACTGCTGAATGGTCTGGTTAAACTGATGAAGTAGTGTTACTGTTTTACTGCTTTCCATAATTCATAACGGGTTTACATCTCTGACTGTTCCCACATAATTTATCGTAAATATAAAAAACGGCGCGCTCATGAACAAAGACAGAAGCACCCGCAATACATATTGAATAACAATCAGTTAACGACACCCCAGGTAAATACTTGCTACCTTTATTGCACTATTACCAACTAAACGCTGAACGATGAAAAAATACCTATTGCCAACGGTAGCACTATTGTGCGCAACATTGTCATATGGCCAGCAGAACAATACGCTCAGTGAGGTGGCCACTCTCCTTTTCAAAAATGCAAAAACGAATTTAACAACAGCAGAAAAAAACCAGATCGCCACGCAACTTGGTTTTATTTCCTCCGGCCATAATGACCTGCCCTTTGCGCAGGATATGGAGAGCAGGGGGTATCCATTCAATGCTATTGTTTATCCGACCGACTTAAATAAAGATGGCAAACAGGAAATATTTGTCTGGTTTGGCAACTCCTACACGTCAGGCGCTACCGGTTCAAGTGTCTCCCTGTTCATTAAAAATTCTGCCGGTACTTACGTGGACAATCTGGGTATTCCGGGAATGACACCCGACGTACTTGCTACGATCAACAAGGGATATCCTGACCTCCTTATCGGTGGGCCTGGTCTGCAGTTTCCCGTCTGGAGGTGGAATGGCAAAACCTACGCCGAGTTCAAAACTGTGCGGAACGAGGATTATGACAAGTTGAAGAAAACGAGTGTCGAAGCATTGGCCATCCGCGAACCTTAAAGCAATTGCTCCGCATGGACAACTACCTGCATCAGCCGGCCTGTTGGTATTAACAACGGTCCGGCAAGGGGATATTGTTGACAGCAACAAGGCTATCCAGTCTGATCACCAGACCATTGTCCATCCGCATATATTCCACTTTGTTCAGGGCGTATACGTCTGCAATGCGGGCGGTTACGTCCTGTTCATTGCCCGTTTCGTCTCTGAATACGATCCTGCAGATAGTGTGCATGGTTGCCCATGCCTCCAGTCGGTCATAGTAGTTGCAATCAATTGGCTGATATGGCATATCTGGCATGTCCTTAAATTTACTCACCATAAAGTTACCTTTTGCCCGCTTATTTTTCCAACAATTATCCAATGGCGACCGTTCATAAAGGGTAACTATCCCTCCACAGACAAGTTTACTATTTTGGAAACTCCAACAATAAAGGCTATACTATGAAGACATTGTTTCTATCGCTGTACCTGCTGGCTGCCGGTTTCCTTACACCGGCCTTCGCTGCTCAGCCGGAAAAGGTCAGCTATTCATCTGTAAGCGGACCATTACCCGCTTCTCCCGCCGACACTAATCTCACCATGTTCGGACGTGGTATGTATCCCGGAGATGATTCTACCTATGAGCACTTAAGAAAATCCGGTTTCAATACCGTGATCCTCTCCAGCTTCTACATTCACGCCAACGGAGACGTTTATTCCGGTGATGATCACAAAAATCCTATCATACATGATGGTCAGTATGTTGGTAGCAAAGAGTGGCTTAAATATGTGGCATCGCTGAAACAAAAATCTTCCTCAGTGACACGTATTGAGATCCTGCTGGAAGGCAGATGGTATAATCAGCCGCCTAATACCTACGACTACATACAGGATTGGTATGATTCCTCCCGGACAGTGCCCGGCATTGTAACCGGCATCGGTCCTAACAGCACCTTATACAAGATCATCAAAGTGATGAAGGAAGACATTGGTGTAGATGCTATCTGTATCGATGACGAATCCGTTTATAACAGCGAATCCATCGCGAAACTGGGAGAACTGGCAGCGCATCTGGATCTGCATATGACACTCTGCCCTTTTAGGAAAACGGAGTACTGGAAAGATATTATCTGCCGCTCCCAACCGGGCCTGATAGATGCTATCTACCTGCAATGTTATGATGGCGGCAGGTTCAATATGCCTGGTATGTGGAAGAATAAACTGCAGACCACTCTGCCCGTATATCCTATCTTCCTTTGCCGCGGCGCCTTCAGTACCTGCAATCCGGTACACAATAGTAAAACACCGGCAGAAATAAAGGCTGAAATGATCAGGTTCAGAAAGGACTACCCTGAAATGGCCGGCGGCGCTATATGGCAGATGGCGGATGTAAAAAACTACATCAGGAATAATTGTGCAGTGCAGACTCCCGAGTCTGGCACCGCTACAACATTAAGTCAATATATTCTCGATCTCCGCGATAGTCTGAAGGAAGGTCTTAGTGAATAATGTTCTTTAACGCTTTAATACGGGCAAGCGTATTGTTAGAAGGCCTTGTGTTCGACGGACACAGGGCTTTTCTTTTTACATCACCAGTCATATACAATTTGTTCGCCGGCTGCGATGTTTGTTAACCTGTTTATGGAAGATGTTTGCAGTTAGTTCACTCAGCAGCCGTAATATTGAGCCCCTGAGATCATGGACCTATGGTTAAATATTTCTTAAAAACGGCGTTTATCGCCTGGCGTATTATTACCGGCAAATAGATCATATTATATTTAGGTTATAACTGAACTCCCCATATATGCTGCAGCTGGCAGATTTTGAAAAGGCTTATCATCACACTCCCGTCCTTCATATCCCGCAACTTGAAATGGGGCCGGGCATTTACTGGATCAAAGGAGCCAATGGTTCCGGGAAGAGCACATTGCTGAAAGCGATTGCCGGTATTATTGATTTCTCCGGAAATATCCTGCTGGATAATACCAGCATCAAAAAGCAACCGGTCGATTACCGCAGGCGTATCAGCTTCGCAGAAGCAGAACCGGTATTTCCGGAGTTCCTGACCGGCAGAGAAATGATCGCGCTCTTTATGACTGCCAGGCAGGCGCCCACAGGGCAAGAGACGCCATACTTGGACAGCATGCAGATGCAGGCGTATCTTGACCAGCCTTTAGGCGCTTATTCCAGTGGTATGCTTAAAAAGCTCTCCCTGCTGCTGGCATTTATGGGTAATCCCAGCCTGATCCTGCTGGATGAACCACTGATCACTTTAGACACGGCCTCGCTGGCTGTTCTCTACGACTGGATCAGGGAAAGGCAACAGACACAGGGCGCGTCCTTCCTGTTATCGTCGCATCAGCCATTGGAACAAAATACCCTGCACATCAGCGGTACGCTGCATGTAGCAGATAAAACAGTAAAATGGATTCCCGGATGATCTCTCCCCTCGCAATTGTACTGACCAAAATATTCTCCCGTGGTTTTTACCGGGCAAACGCCAGCACATTACTGTTCTTCTTTGTGGTGGTGGCCAGTTATGCCATCTTCATGACGCCTGCCGGTACCATGTCGCACGACACTTTCGCATTGTACGAGCTGATCGTGATGATGACGTTTATCAACAACCCGGTGGCCATGACGGTGATCTTCATTGCCTGGTTGCTGTATACTGTCAAAAGCTGGCAATATGTAACAGGGCAACTGACCGCTGCTGAGAACGGCTTTCTGTACTATAGCAGCACTGCCCTCAGTAAGTTCAGGCAACTCCGCAGCTGGTGGTGGATGCAGTTTGTGATCGCTTTACCCATTACAGCTTATGGACTGCTGTCTGTAGTATTTGGCATCGTTTATCACCATTACCTGCTGCCGTTTATTACCCTGACATACCTGTTCCTGCTCATTACTGTCAGCGCAGGGCTCTATGTCTGGCTGGCAAACCGCCTATCTGCCGGCACGCCAGCAGCTATTAGCCTGCGCCTGTCAATACGCTGGAAGAAACCCTTCTTCAGCCTCTATCTTTACCACATCCTGCATAAGATAAAACTGGGCGCTGTCCTGACGAAAATATTCTCTCTATTCTGTCTGGCCAGCGGCGCGTACTCGCTGTTCTCCGGCAACCGCCATGATAGCCGTGTGTCCGGACTACTGGTGCTGACGGCCATAACCGGGCATCTTTACCTGATCTACCAGGAACATCGTTTTGAAGTGATGACACTGGCGTTTTCCAGGACCTTCCCTTATAGCCGTAACAGGCATTTCGGGTACATGACGCTACGCTATTTGTTGTTATTGTTACCGGAGATCGTTTTCCTGGCTGCTACCGCTCCCCCACTGATGGCCATCCTCCTGCTGGCCTATGCCCTCAGTGCCCTGTTGTGCTTCCGGGGTTTATTGTATTGGGTGGGACTGAATATGAACGTCTACCTGCCAATCGTTTTCGCGATATATATTGGCTTGTTCTGGCTCATCATGTATGGATACCTGTGGCAATCCGCCGCCGTGATGCTTCCCCTCGCATATGGACTTTTTTACACCAGATATTATAAATTGGCGCCTGTTGAATAAACACCAACCCTGACCGGTGCTGTAAAAAATATCTTTTAAATGTCCTTTCAACACTTTTTATTATTATTTTGGAGCAATGAAAAACTCGATACTTATCATCGTCTTTGCTCTTTTGGGTTGTACCGCCTTTGCACAACAAAAGAATGACTTCCACACCTGGGCTGCCACACCTCCAATGGGCTGGAACAGCTGGGATTGTTATGGTCCTACCGTTACAGAGACCGAAGTAAAAGCCAATGCGGACTACATGTCGCGTTACCTGAAAAAATACGGCTGGGAATATATTGTCGTGGACATCCGCTGGTATGTGACCAACGACAAAGCCCACGGTTATAATGAAACCAATCCGGACTATAATATTGATGCATACGGCAGGTTCATACCCTCCGTTACCCGCTTTCCTTCTGCCGCAGGAGGTAAAGGGTTTAAGCCCCTGGCTGATTATCTGCACAGCAAGGGACTGAAATTCGGTATCCATATTATGCGGGGCATCCCGGTCATAGCGGTGAAACAGGGACTGCCTATTAAAGGAAGTAAAGCGACGGCTAAAGACATTTACTCCGAAAAGGACCAGTGCAAATGGCTGCATGATATGTACACCATCGTACCTGGCAAAGAAGGTTCGCAGGAATATTACAATTCGATCTTTGAGTTATATGCCTCCTGGGGACTGGACTTCGTTAAAGTGGACGACCTCTCCGCCCCTGTTTATTTCGCAGCCGAAATAGAAATGATCCGGAAAGCTATTGCCCGTACCGGTCGTAAGATCGTATTGAGCACGTCTCCCGGAGAAACGCCGATCGCGAATGGAGCGCATGTACAACAACACGCTAATATGTGGCGTACAGTGAATGATTTCTGGGATAACTGGAAACCATTGAACGAGCACTTTGAAGTGTTTGAACGCTGGAATCAATGGCGTGCGCCAGGTGCATGGCCTGATGGCGATATGTTGCCGCTGGGACGTATCGGTATCCGTGCAGAAGTGGGCAATCCGCGCCTGACTGCTTTTACACGTGACGAACAGTATACCCTGATTACCCTCTGGTCTATTTTCAGATCCCCCCTGATGTTTGGTGGTAACCTGCCGGACAATGATCCTTTCACGCTTTCCCTGATAACGAATAAAAACGTATTGTCAGTACTGAATAAGAGCAGGAACAACACACCGGTCCTTAATGACTCCACTAAGGCTATCTGGACAGCTGAGCCTACCGACAAACCTGGTAAGTACCTGGCCGTATTCAACAGAACAGCGCAGAAGATGCCGGTTACAGTTGATCTCTCAGCCTACGGCTTGCCATCCTCCTGTACTGTTACTGATCTCTGGACAGGTAAAGTAGTAGGTAAATTCTCCGGTACTTTTGCCCCTGACATCAATGCCCATGGCGCAGGACTGTACCTCGTTTCCGGAAAATAAGCTAGATGCCGGAGGCCTGCCGTTTAAACTGATTGGGACTCATCCCTACTTCTTTCCTGAACAAACGGGAGAAGTAGGGAGGGTTTTCGAAACCCAGGTTATAAGCTATTTCCGCCACACTCTGATCAGCTGATTTGAGCAGGTTTTTCGCCTCCGAGATGAGGGAAATATGTATCAGTTCTATGGCAGTCTTGCCTGTTTCCTGCTTCAGCAGGTCGCTTAAATAACGGGGAGAGAGATGTAACTGCTCCGCCATATAATTTACTGAGGGCAGACCTTTATCATGTAAGAGACCGCCGTTAAAATACTCCGCCAGGATAGCATTGAATTTCGAAACGGTCTTACCGGCAATATTGGTACGGTGGATGAATTGCCGTTTATAGAAGCGCTGCGCATATTGCAGGATGGAACCGATATGTGCCAGTATAATGTTCCGGCTGTATTCGTCCTGGTTGTTGTAATACTCTATTTCAATCTTCTTATAGAGGTCCCAGATGATCTCTTCTTCTTTAGGAGACAGGTGTAACGCCTCATCCACTTCATAGTCAAAGAAGGTATATCTTTTAATATCCGAATGGAGGACGTGTCCGTTGATAAAATCCTCATGAATGAACATCAGAAAGCCGTCTTCTTCAAATTCCAGTCCCTTCATCTGTATGATCTGTCTTGGACTCATAAAGGACATGGAACCATTCTGATGGTCATACGCCGTTCTGCCGTACTTAATGACACCTGCCTTCAGTTTCTTGAACCCGATCATATAGAAGTCGCTGGTGAATGCGCGATCGCCTATCGTACAGGTTTTATCACACCGGTAAATGCTGAATAACGGATTTTCAGGTGGAGGAAACCCATTCTCACGGTGCAGCGCACTCAGGTTGCTAAAGTGTATCATATGATCTGATTTAAGGCCGGAACCATGTGTAGAACACAGTTCCGGCAAATATGTTTACGTTAATTCACTAATGACCATGGGCGGCCAGGGAAACGTCCTTCCATTCCTCTATGCTGGCCAGGCGTTGCGCATATACATCTTTTACCACGCTATAAGCCACCTTGCCGAACAACAAACGGAGGGGAGGATTAGAACTGTCTACCACTTTCAGGATGGGATCCACAGTGGCTTCCGGTTTGCCCCACACATCGGGCGTAGTACCTTCTGAGAAAGCCTGTTTCAGCGGACCATAAATTTCCAGTCCCTGTGTCTGGAATGCGGAAGCACCAGACCAGTCTGTGGAATATCCGTTAGGTTCTACCAGGGTAACATTGATACCAAATTGTTTTACCTCTGTAGCCAGTGTTTCACTCAGTCCTTCTACCGCGAATTTTGAGGCATTATATAAACCCAGCACCGGTAATGTTACCAGTCCGAGGAAACTGGACACCTGGATGATATGACCGCTTTTCTGTTCCCTCATCACCGGCAATACCGCCTGACTGAGCCATAGAAGGCCAAAAAAGTTTGTTTCCATCTGGGCCCTTGCTTCCTGTTCGCTTGTTTCTTCCACCGCCCCAAATAAGCCGTAACCGGCGTTGTTGATCAATACGTCAATCCTGCCAAAATGCGCTTTTGCTTTTGCTACAGCAGCAAAACTCGCCTCTCTGCTGGTTACGTCCAGTTCCAGGGCTAAAATATTGTTGCCATATTGCTTTACGAGATCATTTAATGTATCAGGATTCCTTGCCGTAGCAACTACTTTATCTCCTCTTTTCAGGAAGGCTTCTGCCCATAACTTACCAAATCCGCGGGACGCACCGGTAATAAAAATTGTCTTTGCCATTGTTTATCATATTTAATGACACAAAGTTATTTCCGACCATTTGGTTTATTTTATACAAAAGTAGGGAATAAAGATACATTTTCACGTAAGGGGGACGTGGAGGTATCCATCACGACCCGGCGGACCCTTAACCCGCGGCATCGGTCCGCTGAAACGACTGCCAGGCATAGCTAGCCTCCACGTAACAATATGATAAGAATCAGTTAATACAGGATACGCCTGAAACATTATCAGAATCTCTACTTTGCGCGCCTTGATAACCATCGGGCACACCACCCGTACACAAAGCCTAATATAGATTCTATGAAAACAAAAGCACACCTGCTTGCCCTCTCCGCGACTTTGGCCTTTGCCGCCTGTAGCAAAAATTCAGGGGATATGGCCCCCGCTGCCGACAAACTGGCTTCTGCTGATGCAATAAGCGCTACTGCCGCCAGTACCATTACTTATACGGATGAGAGCGATTTCGTGAACAGCCTTTCTTCCTACGGCTTTAAAACACCTGACCAGGTGACACTCAACCGCGATGGTTCTACCAGCGGTTACACTGCCGTTTACGGATTCAATATTCCCGCCGCCAACCAGGTGACTGGCTTTAAGTGGAACAGCGGAGACGAACAGACCAATGAATGGCGTCCGCAAGGTATTGGAGGGTTCACCTGGGGTAGCAGGAAATTCCTGGTAGTTACCTGGTACGGCGTTGATCCCGGCACCATTGCCGGTGTTGCCAACCAGCACAAAGGAGTGCGTATCTCACTGGCAGATATCACCAGCATGAGCAACATCACTTACCGTCATATTCTGTTGGTACAGAATGCTGCTAATATGTCCAATTCTTCCCTGTACAAAGCGTCCAACCCCTATACACAATTAGGCGCCTTCTGCCCTGTTACTATCCATGCAGGCGGCGTGACCTGTCATGCAGGTAAACTCTTTGTTGCTGATACAAAGCTGGGGATGCGTGTATTTGACCTGACAAAATTCATCGTTGCACAGGGCGATGACACCGAAACACGTTGTGGTAAAGAAACCAATGGCGACCTTAAAGCCTTTAACTATGGTTACATCCTTCCACAAACCGGTTATTATAAGATCACCAATGCCAACCCTTACTCCTGCATAGAGCTGGGAGAAGGCGCTACTGCTGCCAGCAAATATCTGTGGACGGCCCAATATATCGAGCCTTCAGCCACCACCACACCACAGGTGTTCGGTTTCTCTGTAAATGATGCCGGCCAGGTAAGCACCACTGTGCAACCCACTATCATCACACCTATTGATAATGACAACACACCTGTACATGGCATTCAGGGGGTATTCAGAATGGCTAACAAAACATTTATGTCTACCACCGGCAATAGCTCTTATGAAGGCTCTACTGCCCGTCTGACACGCTACAACGACGGTGCAGCCGCCGGTACGCGTTACCGCTGGCCACATGGTGCGGAAGATTTGTACCGCGATGCCGCTACCGGTTATCTCTGGTGCCTGACGGAATATGAAACGGAGAAATATGGGCAGGACAACAGGTGCGTATTTGCAGTGAGACTGACTGACTACGATTGATAAAATTAACGGAAACCAGCTATCATCTTAAGAGCCCGTTCGCCGAAGCAGAACGGGCTCTTTCTTATACTTGTTGCAGACGACCGGTAAAAGAAAGCCAGTTCTCAAGCCTGCGCTGCATGAGTTGTTCTATCAGTGTAACTGCCTGTTCAAAACGTTCATCCCAGTCTCCCCGGATCTCTTCATAGTTAATACCATACCTATCCAGCACACGGCGATGTGACAGGTCGAGCAGATTCCGCTCCTCCTCTGCCAGTCGTGTTCCGTCCTGTATGTAAGGCGCGTCATTATTCAGGTAGAGATACAGGTCGGCTTTATTGGTATTCAAAATGGATTGGTCAATATCCAGCACTGTTCCGAATGCATGTTCACCATAAGACATGGTGATATGAATATCTGTATCGATGACCAGCAGAGGGCTCTGTCCTATTGCCTGTTCATTGATACGCCGGGCATGTTCCTGAGCTATGAGGTATAAATCGCCGATCCCGAAATCATTGGAGTCAGCTACGATATCTCTGCCGGCTTCCATCACGGCGCTACAGTTAAAGTGAGCCGCCAGTCTGCCGGTCAGTGTTGTCTTTCCCGTCGACTCAGTCCCCAGCAACACCACTTTTGTGATCAGGGATACCTTTACAGCTTCCGGCAGGTATGCCCAGGTAGCAGGCAGATTCGCTCTTATTTTAGTGGCCGACACCGGATACCGGCTTTTCTCCATATCAAAGGGTATATGTGTGATGCCCATATACTCAGCTACCAGTTCCCCATAAGGTTCTGAAGTAACAACGATATTGTGATCAGGGAAAAGGAGTTTAAACTGCTCCGCCCAAACAGCGGATACGGCAGCAGATGTTTCGGAAGTATTGGGCAATGAACGCTCATCATATTGATATAACAGCACTTCTACCCGTGGCTCATCCCGGAAGGTAGTTTCCACCCAGGATTGACGTACGGCCGCCGGCAATGTTTCCCGGTTGCTGCAGCAAACCAGTACAGACACAGTATCGCAATGAGACAAGGCAAACCGGATCATGGCCTCATGTCCCTTATGAAAGGGCATAAATTTTCCGAAAACAAAGCCTTTACACATACGCCATCTTTTTACGCCATTGTAATAATCCGTAGGTAGCCAGTCCTAAAAACACCACATATTCCAATGATAAAAAGTAAACTCCTTTTATGAGATATAATACTACACTCACTATATCCACCACAATCCAAAGTATCCAGGTCTCTACCCGTTTCTTTGCCAGCAGGAAAGTTGCCAGCATGCTTGCCACCATTACAAAGGAGTCCGGAAAAGGATAAGTAGCAGGCAATGGGAAATAGGCCGGCATCCAATGGTGGAACTGTTGAATAGTTAATCCGGTCAATATAGTGCCCGTCAGCAACACAATACCATACACTGCTACCATCCGGGGAGACATACGGCTGATGGGCACTTCTTTCGTTTTATTTTGCCACTTATACCAACCGAAAACAGTTACCACCAGGAAGAAAACCTGCAACAACATGTCGGCATACAGTTGTATCTGGAAGAATAGACCAAACAACGCAATCTCGTTGATAATACCTGTGGGCCAGGTCAGCACATTTGCTTTTGACGCGTAGTATACAGAGATCAACCCAAAGACGGTTCCTGTCAGTTCAATATAACTGATAGGGTACCCCGGCACATGAATGGCAACATTGGTAACGTCAAAGAAATTCATCAGAAGCTGTATTTAAATGCAACATACATATTCCGTGGCGCCTGTACAAAATACTTACGGATGCCATCGGCTTCCACATATCCGTCATTGTAATACTTCGCACCTGTAATATTATTGACAAACAGGGACAGTGTGCAGCGCCCAAGCGTATACTGTGCTCTTGCATTCAGCAATACATATCCTTTCACAGCCGCTTCATTCGCAAAGTCGATATACGCACGATGCTGGTACCTGCCTGACACGGCCAGTCCCAGGCGCTGGCGATGATAAGCCACTTCCTGGTTAATGATCAGGGCGGGCGTTAGTATCGGGCTGAAGGAAGTTTCCTGCTCTTTAATACGGCTATGATTGAATGACGAGTTGTTTGTAAAAGTGAAAGCATTCAACTGCCAGGCAGCATACAACTCAATGCCTGTGCGGTAACTGCTTTTTACTTTATTGGTCAGCAGTAGTCCATTGGGACCTACCTGTCCGTTTAAAACGATCTCATTATTGAAGTCCATATAATAACCGTTCAGGTGCAGGGTGAAGTTCGACTGCTGAAAACGGATGCCCAGTTCATGGTCTACGACTGATTCCGCATCACGGTTGTAGATAATGGCCTTACCGCTACTATCTGCCGTCAGGTCGTCATTGCCGCCAAAGATGTCATTACGTGTCGGTTCCCTCCCTGTTCTTCCGGCACTGTAGTAAATACTGGCATGGTCATTCACCGCGAAACTCACACCCGCTTTGGGATTCAGGAAATGCCAGTCCATTTTATCAAAAACTACGCTGCCTTTATAATCAAAAGTGGTATATCGGTATTGCAGGTCTGCATACAGTGTAAAGCGGTGCACCGAGTATTCAATTTTACTGAAGGCGCTGATCTCGTTCTTGTAACCATCATTCTTATACAGCTCGCCCAGCCAGTTATCTGTCCCCTTATGCTGCCGGGTATACAGGTTGCCATGTACACCGCTTGTCCACTTGAAACGGTCGTAAGTCAGTGTGTAGTTACTGAAGAAACCTGCGAAATGTGAGCGGAAACCGTAATTGAACAGGTTTCCATCACTTTCCAGACCAAGATAGTTGTTCAGGTCAAAATCATAACCTCCCTTCAGGTAAGTGTAATACAGGCTGGAGCTGACCGTCACATGGCTGCGAGGTTGCCACACGTTCTGTAATTGCACCAGTCCCTGGAAAAAGCGGTCCTTCTCTTCCTTCGTGTTGGCGTTAGACCTCCTGTCTTTCGCAATGATGGAATCAGCTACTGCCAGCCAGGCCATACCATTCTGCTGATGGCCGGCTACTATATTGAGCTTCCAGGTACTTTTATCGTAATACAGACCTCCGTTGACAAATACCGACTGCGAGTTGTTGGACGAGTGATATTTATATCCATCGGTGTATACCTGGGAAGCGCGTACATACAATGATTTTCTGTTCTTCACTGCGCTCTGGTGTTCAGCGAATGCCCGGAAGCTGTTGTAAGAGCCATATCCGATGCCCAGGTTCGTGCTGGCTGTATTCCCTGCCTCAGGGGAGAACAGCTGTACACTGCCGGCATAACTGGCAGCGCCGTTCTTGGAGGTGCCCACACCCCGTTGTACCTGCAGGCGGCTCACCGAATTCAGGATATCCGGGTAGTTGGAAAAGTAGGCGCCCTGGTCTTCCGGCTCATTCAGTGGCATACCATCGAGGGTAGTATTGATGCGGGTCTGGTCCATTCCTCTCAGGCGATAATAGGAATACCCCTGCATATTGCCGGCATCGGAATATACGGTAATGGAAGGCGTTTCTGATAACAGGAAGGATGGTTCCTGGCCGGTATTCTTTTCATCCAGCACCTTCATATTGAGGTTCTGATAAGTTACAGGGGTGGTACTACCCGCCTGGTAGGTAACTACGATCTCCTTTAAATGCTGACTGCTGTCTTTTCTGTTCGTTAAAGTATCCTGGGCATTGGCAAACAAAGGCAATAACAGGGCTGAAACAGTGATAGCTCTCACATGACTAAAAATGGGCATAGGTAAAATTGTAATAATTACACAAATTTATTAAGTCAGCTGAGAGATCGATTAACATGTTCGTGTTAGTTGTTTGGATAAATGACACTGCGGGTGAAAATAATGTTTATATTTATCGTCCGGCGCAAGCTATGCCATACTATCAATCTCTACCTTAGAATGCATTTTATCCCAATATATTGCGATATGAAAAGCGATGCACCACTTCTTAACAAGCTGGAACAAAACAGACGATTCCTGTTGGGATATCATCTGGCTTTTGAAACGAACACACAGAGAAAGAACTGGCGACAAATTGTGCTGCTATGGTTTTCCGCCGCCTCGGCTGGTCACCTGAGGGCGCAGTTCTACCTTGGCACCTGCTATGATTATGGCCGTGGTGTTGAGAAAGATCCTGTTATTGCGTACAAATGGTATTTAAAGGCTGCACTGAAGGGCCACATGGAATCACAGTACAATGTCGGATTCTTCCACAGGGAAGGCGAAGTTGTAAAACAAAACGACCGGAAAGCCGTTTACTGGTACCAGCTTGCAGCTGCCCAGGGTGACACGGAAGCGGAAAGGGACCTCGGTTATTGTTACTTCTATGGCTATGGCGTACAGAAAGATGAGCAGAAAGCTGTGTTCTGGTATAAGAAAGCTGCGGCCAAAGACGATCCCAAGGCGCTCTACAACCTGGGCCTGTGTTATAAACACGGCGATGGTGTCAAAAAGTCCCAGCGCTGGGCGAAATATTATTTCGAACGTGCAGCCAGACTGGGAAACAGCGCCGCCTCCATGCAATTGCGGGAAATCATGACCACCGGTCAGTTGTCCTGAAAGCGCCCATCACCGGCTCCTACCCTATTCCTCCCCTGTCTTCCGGCAGGAGCCAGGTAACGTACAGTCCCCCCATCCCCCTTAATGATCCGACAACCCACCTGTGTAAAAAAAGCAAAATCTACGCTGCCCATGACTTATATTAGGGTACGTTATTGCATCGTTCGCTTATATCATCACCTCTCCATAAATTATGACCATGAGACCTTTCAACACGCTCGTGCTCTTTCTATTCCTGCTATGGCCGGGAATATTAACAGCCCAGTTCACAAAACTCATTACAAACCACGTTGGATACGAGTACAGCAAATCCAAACGCGCCATCCTCATGGCAGATACCAAAATCGCTGTAGGAAATTTTGAACTGGTGGATGTGGCCACAGGCCGGAAAGTATACACCGGGAAACCCTTTTACAGTGGTCCGGTCGGTAAATGGAAAAACTGGCAGTTCTGGACCGTCGACTTCAGTGACTATAAGACGCCCGGCAATTACATTTTAAAGACAACTGCCGCCGGTCAGCCCGTTCAGTCTTACCCTTTCACGATTGGTAAAAACGTGTTGGAACAGGCCACCATCTCCGATGTGATCTATTACTTCAAAGGTCAGCGAAGTTCCGGCCTGCTGGACCAGGCAGACCATCACCTGCTGCTGTCGGGGCAAACCACCGATACGATCGACGCGCATGGCGGCTGGTACGACGCTACCGGCGACTACGGCAAACATCTCTCCCATCTTTCCTTTTCCAGCTACTTTAATCCACAGCAGGTATCACTTACCGTCTGGAGCCTGCTGAAGACCTATGAGCTGCTGAAAAAGAAACCGGGCACCGACTATAGGCAATACATCCGAAGGGTGCTGGATGAAGCGATGTACGGTGCAGATTATCTCGTGCGACTGAAAGCCCCCAACGGTTCCTTCTACCGCTCCGTGTCATCACCAGGTCCCGGCAAACTGGCGAAAGACCGTACCATCCGGGCCGAAGACAAGGGCTACAGGATCAAACAATCCAAAGATCAAAGCTTTGGCGCCGGCATTCCCACTGCAACCAACAACTGGCGCAGTTATCAATCGAGTTACCGTTCCGGCGCCGGCCTCTCTATTGCCGCATTGGCAATAGCGGCTACCTATGATACCTCCGGTGAATTCACCAATAAGGATTATCTGAAAGCGGCAGAAGATGCCTTCGCCTTCCTGGAAAAAGAGAATCCACTAATGACCAACGATGGCAGGGAGAATATCGTAGATGATTATTGTGCCCTTAGCGCCGCCACAGAGCTCTATAAAGCCACCAGGAAGCCTATCTACCTCGAGGCTGCCAATAAGCGCGCAAATCAGCTTATAAAGCGATTGATCAGCAATGGCAAATACAACTACTTCAGGGCTGACGAAAAAGACAGGCCCTTCTTCCATCCTTCTGACGCCGGACTGCCCGTTGTGAGCCTGTTGAACTTCTACCCACTGGCTGCCGCAGACCTACAGGCATCGCTGAAAACGACTATCCGTAAATACATGCAATACGAACTGGTACTGACAGCGGAAGTGAACAACCCCTTCGGATACAGCCGGCAATATACCGAAGACACTGCCGGTATCAGGAAAACAACGTTCTTCTTCCCCCATGGCAGTGAAGCATCTCCCTGGTGGCAGGGCGAAAACGCACGACTTGGTTCCGTAGCAACCGCCGCCAGAATGGCTGCCCACTTCTTTAAAGACGACAAGCCATTCCATGACAGCCTGGAAAACTTTGCCATCAACCAGCTGAACTGGATACTGGGCCTGAACCCTTATGACGCCTGCATGCTGCAGGGAACAGGGCATAATAATCCAGCCTATGGCTTCTTTGGCACTTTTGAATATACTAATGCGCCGGGAGGCATCGTGAACGGAATTACTTCGGGATTGGAAAATGAGGATGATATCGACTTCAACCTGTCTTATGCGGTAACAAAGAAAGACTACGACTGGCGCTGGGCAGAACAATGGCTGCCGCATGCAGCCTGGTATCTGCTGGCGGTTGCAGTGAATGAATAAAACAAACCAGGGGTATGTCAAAAATAATGAGCTTTCTGAGCATCGCTTAAAAGCTGGGCAGGTACGCGGATAAAAAGGAGAAAATATCAAAAAGGAACAGGGATTGAGGATCATTTAAACGACTATTCTTCCTGATCTGGTATCTGAATGTAAAGAGGTTATATCAAATTGAAGTGCCCCAGAAAGTTAGACACTTTCTGGGGCACTTCAATTTGATATAACCTCTTTTAAGTTAAGCTTCCTTCACTATTAATTCAGTAGTTCTGCCAATTTCTTGTTCAGCGATTCTCCCCTCAGGTTGTTTCCGATGACCTTTCCGTCAGGACCGATCAGGAAACCCGCCGGCACAGCTGTTACACCGTAGAGTATACCCGCTTGGTTAGACCATCCTTTCAGGTCAGATACATGGATCCAGGGAACGCCATCTTTCTCGATCGCCTCTTCCCATTTCTTTTTATCGCTATCCAGTGATACTGCCAGAATCTCAAAGCCTTTGTCCTTATACAGTTTGTACTGCTCTTTCAGATTTGGATTCTCTGCGCGACAAGGGCCGCACCAGCTTGCCCAGAACTCCAGCAACACCGTTTTCCCTCTCAGGTCTTTCAGTGAAACGGGATGTCCATTCACATCTTTCATGGTAAAGACAGGCGCCACTGCTCCTTTAGTGGTCAGCTGCACCGACTTGATACGCTGATCTACCTCTTTCCCTTTTTTGGAATTGCGGTATTTCGCATTCAGCGCATTGAAGACAGGCGTGATCTCCGTCATATCTTTTTTAAAAGTCAGCGCCTCAGACAAGGCCACTAATGCAAAAACAGAATTCGGATGCTCTTTTGCAAACTGTAACTGTTTCTCTGTCCTGTCGGCCACCCGCTGACGGAACCGCTGGTCAACAGCCTTTACAAAGTTGGAATCCGCCCGCTGTACTTCTGTACCTGAAGCATAATCGTAATTCGCATTTTTGGTAATAGACATGATGGTGCCGCCGATCGCTTTGTTGTACGCATCTTCCTCCTCATGTACTTTAGAACCGGTAAATACAGCGTTGCTCAGCGAATCTTTCGAGCTGATGACAATGTTCTCCTTACCAAACTGGAAATAGATCACATCTCCTGTGTACACCGCCTTCATTTTCCCGTCGCCGTTATGCGCCAACGCCATACGGCAGGTAGCGATACCGGATAACTCACCAGTAAATTTGAAGGTGCCGTCCACTACGTCTGCTGAATCTTCCTTGCCTCCTCCGGCATTCAGGAAATCAGTGTAGTCGAAATAAACTCTGGCAGGTGCGTTAAGATGACCTATTTTCCCTGTAATGGTAAAGGTGTTTGATTGGGCCTTTGCAAGCATGGGTAAAAGTGCTGCAAAGAGCAAAACTTGTTTTTTCATGGTTGATTTTGGTAAGTTGGTTGGTTTGCCTCTAAACTAATAAATGAAAACAACAAAGATTGTTAATAAATATTAAAGCTGCGAACACCTTCATGCTCTTGACTTTACAAACAAAGAAGGAGCACACCAGTCTACCAATAAAGTATAGTAAATGACTATGTTACTTACCCGGATATTTCTTTTGCAGATAGGCTGCGGATTCTTTTACCAGCTGTTCCAGCACCTGTCCGTCTACATCCGACAGCTTTTTTATATAAAGACATCCCTTACCGGCCTTGTACTTTCCAAGCTTGTCAAGCAGCGCCGGGCGATTGTCAAAGCCCATAATATAAAGTGAGATATTCTGTTTACGCGGAGAAAAACCAACCAGACAGGCATCGCCTTCATGCCCGCTTTCATATTTATAGTGATATTGTCCGAAACCTACTATGCTGGCGCCCCACATTACCGGCGGGAAACCGGTGGCTCTTTCCATCAGTTGTACAAGATCAAAACAATCCCTCCTCACGTTTTCATCAGTTACATGGTCCAGGAAGCTGGTAACTGTGTGTTCAGTTGGTTTGGTTTTTTGTTCTGCCATATAGGGGTTTTTAATGAATACATGTTTAAGGTTAGATATAAAATTAGGGCAAAATAAAGGCACTTCCAATCTGATCATTCGCTACAATCGGCTCCGTAAATGCCGTGCGTTTGTAGTGTGGTTTCAACCACGGGGAACGTGTGTTTGTAGCGACGTGTGATACCACCGGGCGTGATAAAACCGGGCAACAAAACATCAATCGGCTCCGTAGGTGCCGTGTGTTTGTAGCGCGGGGTTTTCAACCCCGGGGAAACGGGTGATTGTAGCAACGTGTGATACCATACAAAACACCTATACGAATACAGGTTAATTTTGCGCCACAAAAGTAGCCCGGCATCCCTCATCCATGCATAGTAAATATTTGACATACTTGTAGTACAATTACTACAACCTGTCGCTTGACATTACATTATAAAATATTATAACTTTGCTTTATATGCCTTAAAGGGCCAGTAACCATATACCTATTTTATCCGTTAATGAATGAACTATATCCTTATTGCCCATGATTCCTCCATCATGCGTGATGGCCTTTCTCAGATCATTACCATGTTGCCCGCACCCGTTACCGTACTAATGGTGCAAACCGCAGATGATGTCATGGCAGCTATGAAAAAACAGTCATTTAACCTGCTTATCCTAAGTAGATATTTTCCGGGTATCGATACCCTGTCAATGATGGATACGATCAGAAAACAATCTCCTGCCACCAGGATATTGCTCTTTTCCTCCCGTAGTGAGAAAGCAACGATCATAGATTCATTATACCAGGAGGCGGATGCCTATCTCTCCAAAAGTTCTTCAGAAGAGGAAATAGCGCTGACCCTTTCCTCCCTGCTGAAAGAAGAAAAGGATGTACCCTTATATGTACCCTCATCTTCGAATCCGCTGTCTCAACTTTCTTCCCGTGAAATAGAGGTCATGAACCTTTTGATAAAAGGTTTGCCCCTGTTAAAAATTGCAGCAAAAATGGAATTGCAGCTGACAACCGTAAGTACTTACAAGACCCGCATTTTTAAGAAACTGGAAATCAGCTCCATAGTGGAACTACTGGAAAAGATCAATATCTACGGCGCCCGGAGAGCAGTATAGACCATTCAATAACACAGCTGGCGGGCCTTTCCGGTTGATAAATTAAATTTTTATCATTTGAATATTATTTTTAACTTTATGAGCCAGCTATCCTGCCAGCTGTGTATATATACTATTATTAATAGCCCCAAACACCCGGTTTCCACATGGACAAGTCATTCCGTATCATTATCTACATCGTACTTGCACTGACGTGTATCAACGCCCTCATTACCTTCTTTGAGAAAAGCCAGCTGAAACAGATCCAGAAAAATATCGAAGCCTCTCAGAGAAATATTGACACGGCGCTTAATTACATCAACGCCTCCCGTGCCAGACTGGACTCCCTGCAGGGAGATGTTGACAAGTTCAAGTATTACATCAAGAACATCCAGGCCAATGTCTCTATTTTAAACACTAAAAAAGAAATAGAGGAAGCGAAGGCAAACGCCAAACTGAAAGAAACAATTAAAGAGCTGAATGAGAAAGTGCAGAACTTTAAAGAAGAACTGAAAGCCACAGACAGTCTTCCTCCCTTTGACGTAAAACCCCTGTAAACTGACATTAACATATGAAACCATTCACCTTACACAAGCTCTTGCTTGCGATATTTTTCTGCATTGCCGCCACACAGGGACATGCACAGGACCGCCTCAAAACTTTCAAAGACAGTTCAGGCACCAGCATCTACAGCATTTACAGAGGCGACACACTGCTCATTCGTTGCGATACCGCATTTATACTGAACAAAACGACTTTCGGCATCTATAAGAAATTCTATGATAAAACCCGCCAGGGCAACAGCTCCTTCGTAGGTATCATGGACAGCTATGAAAATATGATCCGCCAGCAGGACACTATGCTGCGGCAGAAAGAATTCTATTATCAGCAGCTGAAACAACAGTTTGATTCATTGTCCGGCAGCTCCCTCGCTTTCATGGATAAAACCAGTACCAGCCTGCAGGGTATCTCATCCTCCCTCGATAAGGCCACTACCAGCCTGGTAGAAACGCAAAAACTACTGGAAGACTCCCGTAAAATGCTGGAAGAAGAACGTAAGAAACGGAACTCCCGGGCCTTGAAATTCGGTATCGGCGGTGCGGTGATCGGAGCGCTCGTTGCAGCACTCATTGCCAGCAATTAGCGGTATACAATAACATTTTTAGTTAACTTGCCTCATTCACCATATGACCGGGGGGATGAAGGCTATATCTACATATAATATATCGAAGCTGTCCAACATTTTTGCACTGACAGACAGGCGTGATGATTTTCTTTTTATCGGGGAAGAAAATTACACGCCTTCCACAGAAGAACCTTTCAGAACAGATACATATGCCATTGCCTTTCTGAAACAGGGGCAACTGGGCATCACAGCCGGATTGAGTACAGGCGTCATTACCGCTCCCTCCCTGCTTACCATCGGTCCATACGTTATACGCAGCATTCACAAGGTGGAAAATAACCCCCGGCTGGACCTCATCTTCTTTAAGGAAAGTTTCTTCCTGGAAAACCAATCCGATATTTTCTATCTTTTAAAGTATGGCTTTTTTGAGCATGAAGATTCACATATCATTCCCCTGTCTGCAGAGCAGGTGACGCGGTTTTCTGCTATCTATGAGCTGCTGCGTGCTACCATCCACGAAGCACATCCACACATGGACAATATTGTCAGAAGTTACCTCAACATCCTGCTCTGTGAAACAGACGTCGCCGCTGCCCGCTTAAAAGCAGCCAATCCGGGAAGCTCCGCCAGAACACATCCCTTGTTAGCAAACTTTAAGAACCTGCTGTCCAAAGAGATCTTACAACAACACTCCGTCCGTTTCTATGCGTCCCGTCTGAATGTAACGCCCAAATACCTCTCTGAGGTCATAAAAGAACAAACAGGCAAAACCGCGGGAGAATGGATAGACCAAACCCTTATCCTGGAAGCCAAAGTATTGCTGCAGCGAAAAGACCTGAGCATTTCACAGATCAGCGACCTGCTCAATTTCTCTGACCAATCCGTCTTCGGCAAATTCTTTAAGGTAAATACCGGCATGTCCCCGCTCAACTACCGGAACTCTCTCACGTGAACATTCCCTCCTCATAAGACCACAACCACGGAAAAAACAACCAATATATCCTCCCAACAGTAAAAACGACGAATAACGCCGTGTTTCTGCCCTTTCCCCAGGCCTCATTCTGTATGACCTTTGTTTTGACAATCGAAGATCATGAAAGAGCAGAAAAATCGAATTAAAGACTTACTTCTCCTTACAGCAGAAGCGATGTTTGCTGAAAATGGTTACGAAGGAACTACCGTCAGGGATATCGCTGCTAAAGCAGGGATCAATCCCGCCCTTATATATTATCATTTTGAGTCGAAAGAGCACCTGTACAGATCCATCTTTGAACTGAGACTTCGGCTGCTGATGGACTCACTCAGTGCATTGCCGGTAGATGACACAGCCGGCAGCTATGAAAAGCTGCTGAGTTATGTAACAGTTTACATTGCCGGTATCAGGGACAATTTCTATTTCTACCGTATCCTGAACAGTGAGATATTTTCCTTCCGGAACCACTCTTTCAAGACGGCTATACTGGACACAGTAAAAGCCAGCAGCAATATGTTCAGAGAAGTGATAAAGACAGGTGTGGCCAAAAATGAATTCCACGCTATCGACACCGACCTCTTTCTGATGACATTATTCCATCTGTTGCATCAGATCATCGGCAGGTCTCCCCTCGCCAGCGAGCTGCTCAACCTGGAAGAGATAACAGAAGAAAGGATTGCTGACCGCATTAAAAGCTTCATCAGTCATCAACTCTGTTCGCACCGTACTTCTCTGACTCAACAGCCATAATAAAAGCGTCAATTACCATGAAAAGTATAATTAAACAAGTGCTTATAGTCCTGCCGGCGGTTCTTTTGTCTTTACCTTTGTTTGCACAGGATTCCGTCTATAAAATGTCTCTGCGGGATGTACTGGAACTGGCAAGACAGAAAAACAGGCAGATCAATATTGCACAAACAGAAGAAGAGGCAGTCGATGCAGAACTGAGAGATGCACAACGCAGCAAACTGCCGCAGGTAAACATCAATGGCAGCTACCAACGCTTCAGTAAAGTTACGCTTTATGACGGTGGTCTGTCAGACGGGCATAGTATAAAACGCCCGCCCACGGCAAACAGCGCAGCCCTGGGCATGGAATCTGCACTTACCATATTTGCCGGTGGCAGGCAGAATGCCGCTATCAGGGAACAACAGATCAGAAAAGACATTGCATCCCTGAACACACTCGACCTGTCTGGTAACATCTTCCTCCAGGCCATATCCGCCTATCTCAACATCATCCGCCTGCAGGAACAGGACACGGTGATCACTGAACAGATAAGACGCGCGGAAACACGCGTTAAAAACATAGAAGCATTATTCCGCAATCAGAAAGTAACAAGAAGCGACCTGTTACGAGCACAGCTCATCCTGGACAATCAGAAACTTAGCCGTGAACAGAATGAAAACGATCTTGCCATAGCAACCTCCAGGCTGAACGTATTACTGGATCTGCCCCGGCATACGCAAATTGTTCCAACAGATACGGTAAACGGCGAGAAGCCTGGAATTGCTTCACTCACAGATCTTGTCAACAATGCGCAGGAAACTTCCTATGCAGTACAGCGACTCAAACAGCAACTGAAATTGCAGGAAAACAGGATCAAAGCTATTAAAGGCGCCTACCTGCCCACCCTGCAGTTGTATTCTGCCTACGGTGTGAATTACCCCAACAACCTTATGTTCCCACCGGTCAACCAGGCATACTCAGTCGGATTTATTGGTGTAAAGGCACAATATAGCCTCTCCTCACTATACCATAATAAGAACAAGGAAAAGGCTGCAAAGCTTCGTCTGAATGCATTACTGACACAGCAATCAGCGATCAGGGACGATGCAGATCAGGAAGCCGCCGCGCTTTACATCAAATACAGTGAATCCCTTAACAGGATAACAGTGGCCAAATCATCTATAGAACAGGCCAGCGCCAACTACAGGATCGTCAGCGCCAAGTACTTTAATCAGCTCGCACTGCTGACCGACCTGCTGGATGCAGACAATCTTTACCTGGAATCAAAATACAATCTTATCAGATCCCAGACAGACGCACTGGCCTTCTATTACAGATTGCTGTATACAAGCGGTAAGCTCTGACCGGCGCCCTTTTTTTAAGTCTTAAACCTTTTACGATATGTCACAAGCAAACAATACAACGAAGTCCCGGATCAGCCAGATGATAATGACCAGCATAGCACTCATCATTATCCTGATCGCTGTTTTCTATTTCTATAAATTGTTCAACAGAACACGACACTTTGAAGAAACCAATGACGCCCAGGTTGAGGCCTATATCAACCCGGTATCAGCAAGAGCCGCAGGTTATATTCAGCAGATATTATTTGAAGAAAACCAATGGGTAAACAAAGGCGATACCCTGGTGATACTGGATGACAGGGAATACAGGAATAAAGTACAGGAAGCAGAAGCCGCCCTGCAGGATTCATACGCGCAACAGCTGGTACTGGACGCCAGTATTGCCGCAGCGCAGTCAGGCACCTATATCAACAAAGATCAGATCTCCTCTGCACAGGCCAGGTTGTGGCAACAGCAGCAGGACATCAAAAGATATGAGAATCTCCTGAAGGAAGAAGCGGCTACCGGACAAGAGTACGAACAGGTGAAAGCGCGATACGATGTTGCCGTGAGCGATTTCAATGCCGCTAACAATACCCTTAAAACCAGCTATTCGAAAATTGATGAACTGAAAAGCAGAAAAAGCCTGCTGGCTGCAGACCAGAAAAGAAAAGAAACACAACTGGCCTTCGCCCGCATCAATCTGGGATATACCGTGATCATCGCCCCTTATAGCGGACGCCTGGGCAGAAAGGTGATCCAGGAAGGACAGCAGATCCAGGCAGGGCAACCATTGGTTTCTATCGTGAATGAAAACAGCAAGTGGGTGACCGCCAACTTCAAAGAGACACAGCTATCGGCCATGCGGGAAGGCAAACCGGTGGATATAAAGATCGACGCTATTCCCGGTAAAGTGTTCAAAGGTACAATCACATCGATCTCGCCCAGTACAGGCGCTAAATTCTCACTGTTACCGCCGGACAATTCAACCGGCAACTTCGTAAAGATCACGCAGCGCGTCCCTGTAAAAATAGCATTTACTGATACCACCCTTGCTGATGTCAGAGTTGGTATGAATGCAGTCATTATTGTTAAAAAATAGTATCATGAACGCACCGGACTTTTTCAAACCGTGGGCAAAAAACAGAAAAGGATTTATCTGGATAGGCCTCTTCCTCGTACTCCTCTCCGGCATCGTCCAATTCGGGCTCTATGCGCTTAATCAGAACTATGTGGTAAGCCACTTCGGCGCGCAGCCGGAAGACGTCAGCCTGTCCCTGCAGCTAACCTATGTAGGCATTCTGGCCATTCTGCCGATCCAGTTCAGGTTTCTGCGGTACTTTGAAAGACGGTCCTATATGCTCTTCATTATCATTGCAGGTATTCTGCTCAGTATCGCCAGCTTGTATACAACAGACATCTTTGTCTTTATGGGCCTGCGGCTGATGCTCGGTATAGTAGTAGCCTGTATAGCAGGATCGGTTTTAACACTGTATTTTTCCAGCCTGCCTCCTGCCAAAGCTACTGCTATCGGTTCTACCATATTCTATACCACTATCCTGGCCAATACGGCCATAATAGGCATATTGAGCGCCTGGGTCACAGACAATTACGACTGGCCTGCCATCTATAAATACCTGATCGCCTTCCAGGTCCTTACCCTGCTCATTGTCCTGCTGCTGCTGAAACCCGTCACCGGTATGAAAAAGTACCCTTTGTACCAGATAGACTGGTTTGGGTTTGTGGCGATGCTGGCTACCGGTATCAGCCTGGCATATACCTTTATTTACGGACCAAAATATTACTGGTTTACAGACTCACGTATAACATTATCGGCCTTTACAGCACTGATAAGCGTTGGGATACTATATTACCGGCAGACGACGCTGAAAAGGCCTTATCTTCATCCGGCAGTATTCAAATCCAGACAGTTCATTATGGGCCTGATGCTACTGATAGTGTACTTTGGTGCAAAAGACAGCATTAACCTCATCTACGGATATTGTGCAGCTGTGCTGAAATGGGACACTTACAGAATTATGTGGCTGGCATCATTTAACGTTTCAGCTGTACTCATCTCCACCATTATCGCCATATTGATGTTGAGCAGGAAGATGCCTTTCCGGGTGCTGTTTATCGTCGGATTAACTTCCCTGGCTATTTATCACATCTGGATGTATTTCACCTTTACGCCCGATATCGCATTCTCAGATCTTGCTTTGCCGGTCTTTTTCCAGGGTGCAGCCTCCGGTTTCCTTTTTGTGCCTGTCATTGTTTACACGGTCTCCGGCTTACCGGCGTTTACAGGTTTCACAGGTATCAGCCTTGCTACAATATCAAGGTTTATCACCGGTCTGAATAGTGCCGCCGGGTTTTATACACTGCAATTGTACTTTAATCAGCTGAACAGGGAAAGATTTCTTCGCTACATTACCGACGTGAATGACAACTTCTCACAAAGGTTCAGTCAGTTTGTACAATTGTTCCGCTCTAAAGGATTCAGTGTCGATCAGGCCAATGCCCTGGCGTATACCAATATCAACAGGGCGCTGATCGTACAGTCACAGTTAATGACAAATATGTACATATTCAAGCTCATGTTCATTATTTGCGTGGCGGCATTATTGATCGTAATAACCGGGCCATACCTTCTTAAGGTTTTCCGCTCACTGGTCCATTTCAAAAACGTGCCTGCCTTAAAGTGAGTACGGAAGTATGTCGGAGGGAATTATTTCTTAAACCAGGATAAGATTTTCCCTTGCAATAACATCGACCTTTATTGCACGAAATCATTAACGATATGAATACCAATAGCATTCATTTTTCCCAGTTGTTTTTAAGGCTTGCCTTCGCCGTAACGCTTTTATCTGCCGTGGCTGACAGGCTGGGTATATGGGGCCCTCATGGAACGCAAAATGTATCCTGGGGCGACTGGGAGCATTTCCTGGCCTATTCCAATAAACTGAACTTTTACGTTTCTCCCGGGTTAGGCAACATCATGGCGATCGTGGCAACAACACTGGAGGTGATCTTTGCTGTGCTGTTACTGATCGGCTACAAGACCAAACTGGCAGCATGGGGCACCTGCGTGCTGATGGTGATCTTTGCATTAAGCATGACTGTTGCAATGGGTGTTCAACCACCACTTTCCTATTCCGTATGGACCTCGGCAGGAGCGGCAGCATTGCTGGGATCCATCAATACATACAAATGGAGCATTGATAATCTGAAATAACCGTAGTTTTCTTTTGTTTAGTACAAGCCGGCCTTTATGTTGAATGTTAAACTGCCAGTCGGGTAACACACTGGAATACATTGGACAAAAACGGCCTGCTTCACAGGGACTGGTCTCTATAAGACCGGTCCTTTCTTTTTATACCCCCTGATCCTCCCGTCATACCCCAAACAGCAGCTGCTCTTTTTGTTAAAAGTCAAAATAGTCCCGCATTTTATCAGAATATTTATATATTTGCGTAACCAGTTACATAATCAATTACATAAACCGTCTTGTATGAGCTTTTTTGATACTGTGGGCAAGTTTGCCGTAGGAAGCAGGCTGCGCTTATTAACGGAAAAAATAACAGAAGATGCCACTCAGATCTACAATATGTATGGAGTAGATATGAACCCGAAATGGTTTCCCGTATTCTATGTACTGTCGCGCGGCGAAGCAATGACCATCACTGCTATTGCCAAAGAGATCGGGCACTCCCACCCTTCTGTGAGTAAGATCATAAGTGAAATGGTTGACAAAGGCCTGGTAAAAGAGAAAAAAGATAAGGCAGATGGCCGCAGGAACATGGTGAGCCTTTCTGCCAAAGGCAAAGAGATCACCGGTAAAATAGAAGACCAGTATACGGATGTAAGAAATGCGATAGAAGCCATTTCTGCCAATACCACGCACGACCTCTGGAAAGCTATTGCGGAATGGGAATTCCTGCTGGAACAGAAGAGCCTTCTGCGCTGGGTGCAGGAACAGAAAAAAGAAAGAGAGAGCAGGAAAGTGAAGATCGTTGATTATCAGCCGGCCTACCAGCAGGCATTCAAAGACCTGAACGTGGAATGGATCTCTACTTATTTCAAGATGGAAGAGGCTGATTATAAAGCGCTGGACAATCCGCAGGGATACATACTTGACAACGGCGGACATATCCTTGTTGCTTTGTATGACGATGTGCCGGTGGGTGTATGCGCCCTCATTAAAATGAAAGACCCTGAATACGACTACGAGCTGGCTAAAATGGCGGTCTCTCCTGCCGCCCAGGGCAAGAGCGTCGGCTGGCTGCTGGGTAGTGCCATCCTGGAGAAAGCGAGATCATTGGGTGCAAAGAAAGTATACCTGGAAAGCAATACAATACTGAAACCGGCGATCAATCTGTACCATAAATTAGGATTTGAAAAGATCGTAGGACATCCTTCCCCCTACGAAAGATGTAACATACAAATGGAACGTGTGCTATAATGCCTGAGTTAAGGCGTCGAACGCAAATACTGCGCGGTCCATCCTGAAATATTCGCGCTCCGGCTGGAGCGCTGTGTTTGTAGCCCCGGGTTTCAACCCCGGGGCGGGGTAATGACCAAACTATAATTTGTAGTTTCCCTTGTATCTTGTATTTTTCCTCCATGCAACGTAACAGAATCCTACTCTATGGAGCCAATGGTTATACGGGGGAACTGATAGCCCGGTATGCTGGTCAATACGGCTTAACACCTATCCTCGCCGGCAGAAAGAAGACTGCCATTGAGGCCCTTGCCAAAGAACTCAAACTGGATTTCCGCATTATCGAACTGGATGACAGTGCCGGCTTAACGGCCGCGCTCGAAGATATATCACTGGTCATACAAGCTGCCGGCCCTTATCATATCACCGCTCAACCGATGATAGATGCCTGCATAGCGACCAACACGCACTATATTGACCTCAACGGCGACCTTGATGTATTTGAGTTGCTGCAGAAGTATGATCAGCAGGCTAAAGCAAAAGATATTATGATATTGCCCGGCGCCGGTTTTGACGTCGTACCGACAGACTGCCTGGCATTGTCTTTAAAACAGCAGTTACCCGATGCAGATCATCTCACCATCGCTTTCGCGGTCATCGGCAGTGCCTTGTCAAGAGGTACGTCCATCAGCACCTTACATAAACTGGGCACTCCCGGCGCCACCCGCAAAAACGGACGGATCGCCTACGAACCCATGGGGAAAAAAGGAATGTCAGTCAAATTTCCGGGCCATAAAGATCCGGTTTTTGTGATGAGCATTCCCTGGGGAGATATCAGCACCGCTTACTTCTCCACAGGTATTCCCAACATCACCACTTATACTGCCGTCAATAAAGCGGCCTGGTACTTCCTGAAAGCGCAGTCTTTATTCAACTGGCTGTTGAAAACCGCTTTCCTGAAAAGTATTATCATGGGGATCTTCAAAATGCAATCTGCGGGCCCCAATCAGGCCGTACGCGACAAAGCAGTAAGTCATATCTGGGGGAAAGTCACAAATGCAAAAGGAGCCTCCGTACAAGCCAATATGGAGACGCCGGAAGCATATTCCCTGACTGCCTACGCCATACTCATTATTGCAAAGAAAATTATCAACGGAGATTATAAGCCCGGCTACCAGACGCCCGCCAGTGCTTATGGCCCTGATCTGGTGATGGAAATCCCGGGTGTGAAAAGGGAGGTCATCCGTAAATGAAAAAGAAAATCTTCCCTTAAGGTTTAATGACATGCAGGAGCCGGAAAAGGCCCGGGAAAGTTATTACCTTTCCCAGGCCGGCAACTTTTTACAATATCATTTTCGTCAGGGCTGAGAAAGCACAAAGCTGCTGCATGTTCCGTTAGACTCCAGGTTTAAAAGCTGTACTGGCTGCCCCCCAATCAGTACGTAGCAGGTATTGAACCCGCCCCCACAGTAACCCCTGTACACACATGGGGAGCCCTGGCTTGGCACCTGTTGCAGATTCGTATACCCGTTTCCCGGGAACCTGCCGCCATTGGTTGCAAAAGCACCTGCAATGGCAAGCGCAAATACTGTTACTGATAATCCGATTTTCTTAAAATTCATACAGTAAAAACTTTGAATTCAGATACATGCCTACTATTTTCTACAGGTGTTCGGCTCCGCCTGTTCTATTGCAATAGAAATGATGTTATTGTCTTGCGATCGTGTATACATTTAATGTGTGGTCGCACAAAGCCAGCAGCTGATCTCCTTTTACAACAAAGTCAGTAATACGTTCTTTCCCCTGAAGCGGAATGTGTAGCGTATAGATGTATGTGCCATCATGCAGCGAATACACGTCGATGATCTCTGTATCATGCCTCGCCTGCCAGTGCTCATTGTCAGCCACCAGGGTAGAAAGTACATAGATCCTGTTGTCTGCCAGCCTTGCCAGGCTGTTTACATAAGCAGGCGGCGCAGAGAACTTACTGCCGCCGGTAGACAGCCTGGCCACCTGTATTTTAGCCATTGTATTCGTATCCAGGGTATGACCGGTATAGAGTGTGTGCAGGTTGGTATCCAGTGCAACAAACTCATTCCGGTAGTGGTATACATACACCAGTTTCCCCGTCTGTTTATCATAATCCAGTGTACCATCTGTACAAAAGATACCATCGACCTGCTTTTTGATGATGTTCTTTCCCAGGGTTACATAAGGCGAATCTGTTTTTATTTTTGTCAGTATATTCCGGCTGCTGCCCAAGGAATCCAGATGAATGCTACGCGAGATAAAGGAAGTAGCAGAGACATTTTGCAACATGTTAAAAAAGCAGCTTTGCTGCAGGAACCTGCTCATATGCAGATCATCCAGTCTTCCCCTGTAGAGCGTAGGCGTGCTTCCTTCTGCCATATATACCACAGGAGAATCTACCATTATCCTTGCCAGCTTCCAGGCATAACGTTCACCTGGCGCGAGCTTCAACGTTAAATGCTGTGTGTCTTTTAAATGCCGGTCTGCTGCAAGTAAATGCTGGGAAGCAGAATAGTTGCCCAGGTAAATATGTTCATCGGTATGACCCGCGATATAATAGGCGGGGTACTTTAATTCAAGCGAACTTTTGAGTGTTGCCGCCGGCAGCACTTTACGGCTAAAGCCGTTCTTCCTGTCATTAGGCTTATCTGCAAACGCGTACAGGATCAGTACAAGAACAATACAGACCATCACACAAAGTGCGGCAAATCGAAAGGGGTGTTGCGTCATTGTGGGTTCAGTTAAACGTGGATCAGTTCAGATGAAGACGGATGATCGTCCGGCTGCTTTGTATAAAGCCACATGCCCAGCAGTGCAAGCAGCATAAAAACAATATTGAAGTAGAGATGCTGTGTCCAGCTCATTTGGGAGATGACGCCTCCGCAGGAGCAGGGAATTTTTTCAGATAAAGTGAGCAGCACTACAATGTATACAGTGAAAAGTGTCATGACGGCAAAAGACGCGTAGAGGCCAACACGCCGGTAGCGCGGGATGACGAGGAGCAAAGCGATCACTATTTCAGCCACGGGAACCACAATTGCCAGTACAGGCGCAAAGCGTGTGATAAGAGGAGATTGACCTATAACGGCCCGGAAATTTTCGTAATCAATGAACTTACTCGCAGCTGTATAAACGAACAATAGAATGAACGAGAGACGTATCGTCTCCGTAACGACTTTTCTTAACATGGAATACTAATTTACAAAACGGGGTGACGGATTAAATTTCAGGAAAGTCCTCGGGTTCACACTGGCATTCATTGGCTATTTGTCATCCTAATCTAAGAAAATATTCCGAATATTAGATAGCCTCCTGGGATTTTTTTTGTCAGTTTGACACATTTGTCGCAGGCATTCCGGAAGCACTCTTCAAATAAACGCAAGAGGCTGCCCAAGAGTATTGAGCAGCCTCCAACCTGATGGATCAGATAGTTATCCAGGTAATCCGTGGGATGTTCTTCAGTTTTGCTTCATCCTTTTTGATATAATGGAATGTGTTATTTCTTCAAGGCCTTAATAGCTGCATCGTCTGCCAGTACAACACTAATAGCATATCCGCCACCGGGTGCACACTGTTGCGACAATACCGACTTATTGGTTACTACCATTTTCCTGATCTCATACGCTTGCGGATTCTTCTCATAATGCGCATCTTTTTTATCGCTGTAAATAGTAGCAATATATTTCTTACCGGCATCCAGGTAATCAAAGCTGATCTTTGATACACGCCCGTTTTCATCGCAGGTACTACCGATGAACCAACTGCTCTTTCCTTTCGCTTTACGTGCAATGGTGATATAATCGCCCGGTTCTGCCTCGAGTATCTTTGTATCGTCCCAGTCTATAGCTACGTCTTTGATGAACTGAAAGGCATCCATATATTTTCTGTAAGTCTCAGGGAAGTCAGCCGCCATCTGCAAAGGACTGTACATTGTTACATACAGCGCCAGTTGACGTGCCAGGGTACTGCGTACCCACGAAGTATTGTCGGGGTTATAAGCGCTGATCTTCATCTGGAAGATACCCGGTGTGTAATCCATCGGTCCGCCTATCAGACGGGTGAATGGCAGGATGGTGGTATGATCAGGATTGTTACCGCCGAAGGACTCATATTCCGTGCCCCTGGCAGACTCCTGCCCTATCAGGTTGGGATAGGTACGTGAAAGACCGGTCATATGCACAGATTCATGCGCATCTACCATAATATGATATTCAGCAGCCTTCGTTACGGCGTACAGATAGTGATTCACCAGCCATTGTCCGTAGTGATGTTCTCCCCTGGGGATGATATTACCCACATACCCACTCTTCACCGCATTATAACCGTTCTTGACCATAAAACGGTATGCGGTATCCATATGACGCTCATAGTTGCGCACAGAAGATGAAGTCTCATGGTGCATGATGATCTTTACCCCTTTGCCGGCCGCATAACGGTGTAGCTCCTGCACATCGAAATCAGGGTATGGCGTCAGAAAGTCAAATACATAATCTTTCGTTTTACCGAACCAGTCTTCCCAACCCTGGTTCCATCCTTCCACCAGCACAGCATCAAAACCATTTTCTGCGGCAAAGTCAATGTATTCCTTCACATGCGCGGTATTCGCGCCATGTTTGCCATTCGGCTTTGTTTTGGAATAGTCTGTCACGCCCAGCTGCACATTCTCAATATCCGTATAAGCCCAGGTACTCTTCCCGGTGATCATCTCCCACCATACACCCACATATTTCACCGGTTTGATCCAGGAAGCGGGATCTTTATATTTCGTTGGCTCATTCAGATTGTAGATCAGTTTAGAGGTCAGGATGTCTCCCGCCTTATCACTCACGATCACTGTTCTCCAGGGCGATTTACACGGCGCCTGCAGATAACCTTTATCACCTACCGCATCGGGTGTCAGGAAGGACTTGAGTACAAAGTTCTTATCATCCAGTTCCAGCGACAAAGCGGAATACTCTATCAGGGCGGCTTCATGGATATTGATATACAGGCCGTCCTTACTCTTCATCATCAGCGGCGTTTGTAATCCGGTAGGAGAAAAGACCGTCTGTGAAGCATTAGGCGTCACCGCTGCTTTCATTTTTCCTCTTACTTCGGATAAATTGGAAGTAACAGTACTATATTCCTGGGTATCGTAGTCGCCCGGCAGCCAGAAGGCTTTATGATCGCCTGCCAATGCAAACTCGGTGCGCTCTTCTTTAATCACAAAATAGGCCAGGTGCCGCTGTTGCGGGAACTCATACCGGAATCCTAACCCGTCATTGAACAATCTGAAACGGATAATGAGGGTACGGTCTGTAGAGACCTGGTGTAAATTCACTTCCAGTTCATTGTACTGGTTACGGATGTCTTTTACCTCACCCCATACCGGCTGCCAGGTTTCGTCAAAAGAAGACGTTTTGCTGCCGGCCACTTCGAAGCTGTCAATAAAAGAGGCGTCGGCCTTCAGTTCCACACCCAAATGACTGGGCCTGATCACATCCTTTCCTTTATAGGTCAGGGTGTAGGTAGGGATCCCGTTTTGCTGTATGGAAAACTGTAAGTGCAGATTTTTATCAGGTGATGTCAGTTCCTGGGCTCCGGCCATTTTCCACAGGAAAAGGCAACAGATGAAAACGAGCTTTTTGCGCATGCTGTGTAGTTTAATGTGGCGATATATACTGCTGGTGATATAACGTGAAATGTAAATTTAGGCGGCAATATAATGATTGTATGCAATAACTCTATGTTTTCGACCATAGCGGCAGACGGCTGACACGAAATTACCACCATCGCTTGTTCTCTGCTTCTTCTCTGCTTATTCTCCCCTTCTTCTCTGCTTGTTCTCTACCCGCTTTTGCGTTAAAATAGCATCAGGATAACCTTGCCCCGCGTTTTTTTCGCATCCCGTTTTACAAGTTCCGGGAACCTTCTATCCGCCCCTATTGCTGATCCTGCCAGTCAATTCTGGCAAAAATGTTGTGAACACAAAGCATATCATTAAAAAACTCATCAGCATGGTAACGATTTTCGATAAATGGTGGCAGACAGGTGTCATATATCAGGTATACCCCCGCTCATTCCAGGATAGTAACGGCGACGGTGTCGGCGATCTCAGAGGCATCATCAGCAGGCTGGATTATCTGCAATGGCTGGGTATAGACGCCGTCTGGCTCTCTCCTATTTATCCATCTCCCATGGCGGATTTTGGTTATGACATTGCCGACTACACGGATATACATCCCTTGTTCGGCTCCATGGAGGACTTTGATGCGCTGGTGGATGAAGTGCATAAAAGGGACATGAAGCTATTGCTTGACCTCGTCCCTAATCATACTTCAGATCAGCATCCGTGGTTCCTGGAGTCCCGTTCTTCGCGTGACAATCCCAAAAGGGACTGGTACATCTGGCACGACCCGCTACCGGATGGCGGTGTCCCCAACAACTGGCTGAGCGTTTTTGGCGGCGAAGCATGGGAATGGGATGCCACTACACAACAGTATTACTACCATGCCTTCCTGAAGGAACAGCCCGACCTGAACTGGCGGAATCCCGCTGTAGCAGAAGCGATGCTCAACGTTATGCGTTACTGGCTGAGAAAGGGTGTGGACGGCTTCCGTGTGGACGTGATGTGGCATATGATCAAAGACCAGCAGCTGCGTAACAATCCTGTCAATCCGGACTATGCACAACACATGCCCACCTATTCACAGCAGCTGCCTGTTTTCTCCACTGATCAGCCGGAGGTACATGACGTGGTACGTGAAATGCGGCATGTTATGGAAGAGTTTGAAGGCGACCGTGTGATGATTGGAGAGATATACCTGCCTATCCAGCAATTGATGGCCTATTATGGAATTGACAATAAGGGCGCTCACCTGCCTTTTAACTTCCAGTTGTTGTCATTGCCATGGGAAGCCTCCTCCCTATCTGTGGCTATCGACCAGTATGAAGGCGCCCTTCCGGCCCAGGGATGGCCTAACTGGGTATTGAGTAACCATGACCAGCATCGTATTGCCAGCCGCGTGGGACTACTGCAAGCCAGGGTAGCGGCGATGTTGCTGCTTACCCTTCGCGGTACCCCTACCATCTATTATGGCGATGAAATCGGCATGCGTAATGTGGCCATTCCTTTCGACGAAGTACAGGACCCGCAGGGTCTTAACATGCCTGACAAAAACCTCAGCAGGGACCCTTCCCGTACGCCCATGCAATGGGATAACACTGTAAATGCAGGGTTTACAGCAGGCAAACCCTGGCTGCGCCTGTCAAAAACATACCAGCGGGTAAATGTAGGTACGCAAAGCGAGGACCCTTATTCCATGCTGTCGCTCTACAGGCAACTTATTGCGTTACGCAGAAGCGAGCCTGCGCTCACAACGGGCGACTATACGCCGGTATTCGCAGACAATCAGATCCTGGCTTTTATGCGTCAACAGGAAGGTCATTCCAGCTTCCTGATCGTGTTAAACCTGACACACCTGCCTTGTTATTTCAGGCCTGCCAATTTCTCTTTCCGGGGCCGTATAGAAATAGCTACTTTTCCCGAAACAGAAGGTGCTATAGTCAGCGACACGCTCAGCCTGGATGGGGATGAAGGATTGGTGATAAGGCTTGAGGACAGGTAAAAAGCGCACCGGTAATTGAGGTAACCCTTTGCGGTACGAGTACCAGTTTGCCTTAATACTGCAAATAGATCTGTAAACAGCAATGAACCCTTTGCAGTATCAGTACTCATTTATTTGAATACGGCAGCTGAACATGTAAGCTGTAGTGAACCTTTAGACGCTGAAACGGTTTATTAATCATAAAATCATCACCATGGCCGTCGCTCAGACAATTAACTATCAAATTGCGCGCTCCCTACGTACTTTATATTATGTACGGGCGGCATTTAATGTTATTTGGGTAACATTAATATCTATTTATGCATCGTCTTCCCCTGATATTACAACTATGTTACTCATCATTTATCCCATATGGGATGTCGTGGCTACGATCGCTGATATTCTGATCAACCGCGGCACTGGTTCTCTCACACCTCAGTACGTGAACCTGGGTATGAGCGGCATTGCGGCGGTTGCAGTGAACATTGCCATCAGGCAGGGTGTGCCACAGGCACTGATCGTATTCGGCATCTGGGCGATGATAGCAGGTGTCATTCAGCTTATTATGGGCCTTCAAAGGCAAAAGGCTTTAGGCGGACAATGGCCGATCATTATCAGTGGTGGTCAGTCCACGATCGGAGGTCTTTCCTTTATCATCCTTGCCAATTCGCCGGCTTTAGGCATTGCCAGTCTTGCCGGCTACTCTGCCTTCGGCGCGTTCTACTTTCTGCTTGCCGCCATTACCATCACCAAACGGCTGAGGAAAGGTTACTGAGCTATTTTGTGCGATGTATAATAAATCCCCTGTCCTCCTTTGTGAAGCCGACTTTAGGATAATAGCTCATGGCCGTAGGAACGGAGAGCAATAGTATCATAGATTGTTCTCCGATCTTTTCCCGGGTTAATGCGATCAGCTTTTTACCTATGCCCCATTTCTGATGATCCGGGCTAACGGCCAGGTCGGCAAGATAACTTGACCACACCCAATCTGTGATCGTGCGGGAAACACCTACCAGTTTTTCCTCGTCCCATGCGGTGATGATCACATTTGAATGTTCATACATCTTTCTTATTCGCTCCCGGTCCTCTGTCGGTCGTGGAAGCCCCGCGTTGTTGTAAAGCTCAATTATTTGTTCAGTTGTAGATATTACATCACATTTGTAAGTGATTTCCATGTATCAGTTTTTTACGCGTAGAATTTTACTTTTAAATATGATCTGTTACGTCCCTTTTTACTACTTATTCCTTCATTACTTCTCTAAGCATGTGATTAATTCTCCTCTTCACTGTATCTTGCAAACCATTATGACCAACGGACACATTTTAAAGTACAAGGCACTCCTCATTGCCCTTATTTCCACCTGCAGCCATCATCAGGGATTCATTTCTTTCTCTTATAATTTCCTTAGTAGTCTCAATCATTCGTCTGGTCGCATAGTCATCCTCGCCAGCGATATATGCCATTGTCCTTGCATAGCGCTCCATTCGGAGTTTTTCACGACTCTCTTTTCTGAATGTGCCTTTGGGTTTTCTTTTTGTACAGCGGTGGCTTGTTATTGTCTTCTTTTTCATATTGAACCTTTTAAAGTACAAGACAATTCTCATTCATCTTATTTCCGCCCGCAGCCGCCATCATTGCCTCGTTCCTTTCCTTTATGACCGATTTAAGCGTTTCAATCATCAAATCAGTCTCATAGTCGTCCTCACCAGCGATATATGCCATTGTCCTTGAGTATCGCTCCAACTGGATCTTCTCGCGATTCTTTTTTCTCATCCTAAAAAAAGCTTTTTGAATTCCTTCGCTGAACCAGCGACCAACTACCGTTTTACTTTTCATATTTTTATATTTTGTTCTAAAAAAATTAACCTTCATCCTACATTGTACCAGCAGGCAGGATTTGCAACATCCAGATCAATTCTTCGTTTATTTTTTTGCATATCCGGGTCTGTCATGATCATACCAAAACTACGGAAACATGTATCTGCCCTTTCTTTCAGTACATAATAACACAACAATGGATCATTCCCGACATTATCGAATACATATCCTAATGGAACATACCTGTTTGTTTCATTAAATCTATGCAATGCCCTGATAGTTGCTTCTCTTCGTTTCAAATATAGTAAGGTCAGATGCACCTCGTAATTTGTCTCTGCCAGGAACTCCGCCAATTTGACTATTTTATCCGGCTCCTGTCCTACTTTAGGTATCACAACATTATAGGCTTCGTTGACAGCCAGCTTACATACCCCTTCCAGTTTTAAGGGATTATCATTTTTAAATCCAAAGATTATGTTGTTGGACTCTTTTTGTACCAGCGTTGCGCCACATTCATACTCGAACTCCGGAAATTTTCTTTTTGCATAATCACTGTCCAGAATAATCGCACCCTCTTTCTCAGCTATCTTGTTAGCGACAGTTGACTTTCCTGAAGCTGGCGGGCCAATCAGGATATAAGCCTTCCTGTCTTTTCTTATGCCCGAAGCAGGCAAAGCCCCACCTGTCCCCAACTTTATTTCATCTTCGTTGTCCCTTCTTTTTAATGTAAATAACTCATGGATGATTTGCTTGCGCAATTTCCATCTGTCAACATTATTTACATAATCTCTATCGCGGTATTTTGTACTGACCAGTGTATTTTCTTCATCTTTGAAATCCATCAGCATTTTTTCACTGGTTACAATTTTTCTGATGATTGCCGGAGAAATCCTCTGGTCAACCTGAAGAACATCTACAAGAAAATGCTCAACTGAATCATCATCCCGTAGAAGCCGGGAATAATTTACCTCCATAAATTTTGGTGTATAGTTGTTGCTAACAAACGATTTTCAAATCACAAGACAACATTAAATTACATACAAATTTGAATATAAAAAATTTTTCATCCCCACTTTATTCAACATTTATCAAAAGTATTATTCACCTATAATAATGAATATCTAATCATAAAACACTGGCCTGATTTTTTCGCCTGTTATTAAAACACCTTTCTCATGCAAACCATCCTCGTACTTACAGATTTCTCCGATGTAGCGCTACGGGCTGCTCAATACGCTATTCACCTGGCCGGCCAGCTGCATAGCAAACGCATCATTTTGTTCAATGCATTCCAAAGCCTTGAACCTGTCGCCAATGTACCGGTCACACCGGAAATACCAGTTATACAGGCCGATCCTAATGAATTGTACAAAGAGAGTATCATGCAGCTGGACAATCTCCGCAGCATGCTGGAGCCTTCTGCTGCCGGTATCACCATTGATACGCTGTCAGAAGATGATATACTCGAAGAGGCTGTCAAAAAGTTGATCAGTAAAGAAAATGTGGACCTCGTAGTTGCCGGTCTGGCCGATAAATCTAACCTGGAGAAATTTCTGGTAGGTAGTCATAGTATACGGGTAATGGAAAGCTGCCATTATCCGCTGGTGATCGTGCCTGAAGATGCCCGGATAACACCACTTGAAAAGGTACTGCTGGCTGTGGATTTTGATACACTCCGCCGTGGGAAAGCCTTGCCCGAACTGGTTGGAATGCTCAACACTTTACACACCGAACTGTTTGTAGTCAATGTTGCCAGCGATGAAAGTTACTCCTCCGAGACAAGAGAAGATATTAAACACCTTCATCAGTTACTGGACAGATATCATCCTTCATTCAACTATATAGAAGATAGTAATGTGGTGAACAGCATCAATGAATTTGCCGCGCAACATGACATTTCACTGATCATTGCTATTCATGAAAAGAAAAGCCTGCTGGCTACTATATTTCAGAAAAGCGTCTCGAAACAACTGGCCTGGAACAGTAATGTGCCACTGCTGATCCTTCCGGCCTGAGAAGACAGGTCTCAGATTGCCGCCAGCTGTATAAGGTTACAAAGTTTCCGGGATATACCTTCTCTGCAGAAACATGATACCTGTCATCATCTTTAATACTTAGCGCAGATGGCCAACGTATATCCCGGTCTATGTAACATTCATACAATTGCGTTTACTCAGGCTACAGCCAGTGACGCGGTTCCTTTTGCTGCCTCAAAGCGCTTCCAGGCATAATAAGGCACAAACATGATCAACAGGGCCACTACTGGCGGGATCAGTTCTCCAATAGGGTCACCTACTGCTGCGCGGGAACAAAAAGCGCCGATGAAGTTGATCGCAAACCCAGCGAATGCCCATTCTTTAAGTGTCCTGAATTTAGGCTGCAGAATAGCAAGAGCGCCCAATAACTTAGCCACCCCAAAAATGGTCAGTACATACTCCGGATATCCCAGATGTTTCATAATAGCCACACCGGTTGCCTCATGCATGATCCCTCCTATACTATCCATCAGCATCAGTAATACAAAAATGCCCGTTGATACCCAGTAGAAAATTCTGATCTTATTTGTTTTCATAATTGTGTGTTTTATGATGCAAACATATCAGCATTTTTCAAGTTATGTGATGTGCGATTCGGACAGTATAAGGGGGAATTCAGGACATGCCGGATATAGGCGGTTAATTGCTTAGTACCCCGGACAACCTGCGTGAACGCCGTTTCAATATCAGGGCGCTGATAAGGGCGACTACTATACCGAGCGGTAATACTTCCGCAAACGTGAGCAGTATAACGAAGATGGGCGACTTATACATCGACTGATACCACTCCATATTTTTTGCCTTGGCTGCCAGTTCGGCCTCGGTAGCGCCACTGGTCCTGGCCTCATTCATCACATGCGCTGTGTATTTATCCATAAAATCCGGAACGAAAAGGTAGTACTCCACCAGCCATGTCAACACGTAAAAAGTGGAGGCAACAAGCGCGATATAGAAACCGACCTTAAAGGCTTTTCCAAAAGTGATCGTTCCCTGGTTGTACCTGTCCCGGTAATTTTTTATTCCCACAAAAATAAACGCGAAGGCGATCAGCATCCCCGCATAACCGACCACTTCATTTCCCTTAAAACCCTCGGGATTATTATAACAGGAAAGAGAGGTGGCTACCATCATGGTAGTAATGATCAATCCCGAGATCAATCCGAAAATAAGAACGTTCTTTTTCATCTGACGTATGTTTTAGTAATGGGACAAAAATGCCGGAAACCTCCCGGTCCCCATTCATACTTAAGGGTGATTTTAAGTAAAAACGAAATTTTCACCCAAAAGGTTGATCTTATTATCTGATGATATTCAACTTCTTAGCTCTATCGACCGCCTGCGTCCGCCTTTCCACATCCATTTTGGAGAACAGCCTCAATGAATGGGTCTTGATTGTATTCAGCGACAGGAATAGTTTATCCGCGATCTCCTGGTTACTCAGTCCATCGGCCATTAATTGCAATACTTCCAGTTCCCGTTTGCTCAGGTTCAGCTTTTCCAGGGCTTTGGCGTCCGGCATGAAATCGGCTCCTTTTTCGACAATAACCTCTTTTTCAATGACGATGGTTTCCACTTTGGGGCGGGATAACTTCAAGGCCAGCCATATGCCCAGCCCGGTAAAGATCAGGGCAATAAATCCGACATATATTTCGTGGGCATGATCGATAATGATGAAACGCAGTTCCAGCCACTTCAGTAAAAACAGTAACAGTGCGAGGCAGATGCCGTACAGAATAGTATGCCTGTTCCGGGTGATGAACTTTGACACCATCGATACTTCTTTTAGGTCCTGTTGTCAAAAATAAGACATTTCCTGACTGCACCTTTTCCGCCTTTATTTAGTAAATTGATCTGCAAGGACTCTCTGCCCAGGCGTTCATTTAAAGACAGGATATGAAAAGTATTACCCGGCTATATCTGACATTAGTACTGCTGACTACTGCTACTCCCCTTACCATTGCCCAATCCGGGCTGCAACGTTTTGACGACAGGACACTGGAATACCTGGCAGCCCACCGCACACCAGGACAGACCAAAGCCTGGCTGTTCATTTCCAACACCAACGACTATGTGAATGTGGCGATTCCTGCCGGTCTGCTCGTAGCCGGGATCATTGATCACAATCCTGATATGCGCCAGAATGCCCTGTATGTTGCCACCAGCACGGCCACCACTTTCCTGCTGAATACACTTATCAAGAAACTGGTGAGACGTCCCCGGCCCTTTATATCCAATGTTCATCTTACCGCCGTTTACCAGCCCTCTTCCACTTCTTTCCCTTCCGGACATACGTCTTCTGCCTTCAGTTCTGCAACTGCACTGGTACGGGCCTATCCGAAGTGGTATGTGATTGCGCCGGCTTTCTTGTGGTCGGGCGCTATAGGTTATTCGCGGATGTACCTGGGAGTACACTATCCTTCTGATGTCACTGCAGGGGCGCTGTTGGGAGCAGGAACTGCGTTTGGGCTTGGTTTCATGAGGCCATAATCGTCAATTGGGGCATCATACCTTGATCATCTTCGCTACGGTCGTCACATTGCCAGGAATGTTCTCGGCAGATATCTCGACTTTCGCCTGGTGGGTATCCAGCGTCCCCGTTGCCTGATAGATCCAGACCGTAGGTATTCTGTCCTCCGTTGCATAACCTTCTTCTTTCAATACGTCGTTTTCATTGAAGATCTTCACGTAGACCTGATACACCCTGAAAAAGTTTCTGGCGCGTACAATGATTTTCTGCCCCGGACGCCCGTTGTAAGCTTCAAAATCAATTTCGGAGATCTTCGGGGCACTCATGGCGTCTTTTAATGCCATGTTGTGGGCATTCTGCGCTCCTGTCGCGAGCGAGTGGTAATAAACTTTCAGATCCGGATCTGCGACGGCCTCTGTCGCAAAACAGGATGCACGGTAGAACTTATCCTGTAATGCGATCTGTTCGTCCGTAAATTTCGAATTGCGTTTAGTTTTTCCCCTTGCCCGTCTAACAAGAGGTACTCCCTGACGGTTGTAAAAGTTCAGATTCCCGATAGTTCCTGACAGCTTACTCGTCAAAACGTTGCCAATTACTTTTGCCATAATAAGATTGTTTTGGTGATGAATGAAATTACATTAGCAATATTAAGCACAGCATCAACGTCGTTCAAAAAAAACTATACGAGAGCCCCAAATTAACAAATAAGAGGCCTTTTTCGGCTCATAAGAGCTTCTTCGTCCCATACATATAGGGTTGATCTATACTACCAATATAGTGGGAGGTATAACTTACAGGCTTTCTACTCCTGCGTTACAGCCACTATTCTATAGCGATGGCTATATAATAGCGGTTGTAACGCAGGAGTACAGAGCCTATAAGCTATACGTCCCACTATATTCCTACCGAATCCTTACCCTTACCTGACGCCCGAAAATGTCCCATTCTCCCCCCTATTATGTCGCTTTCACGACCCGGGCAACCGAAAGGTTTCACATATTTTTGCAACCATAAGGTTCCATGAAAGAAATCATGTACCGGCCGAGCCTGATTAAAACCTGCAACCTGAAACTCTTATGTATATGGTGGAAGTATTCAAAACGAATGTTAATAACCGGCAGCACGCTCATTCATTCCTTACACGGATGCACAGAATATACGCCGATTACAAGGCAAATTTTGATCTGGAAGACTGCGACAGGATATTACGTGTGGAGTGTATGTCCGGCATCGTTAATCCATCAGTAGTGATCAACCTGCTGAAAAAATGTGGATTTGAAGGAGAAGTGCTGACAGATGAAGTGATCATTCCGCATGCGTGACCGTAAAAATTCTATAAACCTATAAAAGTATGGCAACACAAATTTTCGTGAATTTACCCGTTAAAGACCTGGAAAAATCCAAAGCATTCTTCAGTGCACTCGGGTTCGAATTCAATCAGCAGTTCACCAATGAGAAAGGCGCCTGTCTCATTATCAGCGAAAACATCTATGCTATGCTGCTGGTAGAAGATTTCTTCAAATCATTCATTAAAAAAGATATTGCTGATTCCTCAAAATTTGCGGAAGTGATCAATGCCTTTTCTGTGGATAGCAGGGATAAAGTGAACGAGCTGGCCGACAAAGCACTCGCAGCCGGTGCATCAGCGTATAGCGAGCCACAGGACTATGGGTGGATGTACTCCCGCGCTTTCCAGGACCTGGATGGTCACCTGTGGGAAGTGTTGCATGCCGATATCAGTGCTATGCCAGCAATGGAAGGCTAACAGGCAGCACCTCAACTCTTTTCTCCTTTCGCCATGTGAAACTACACCGGAGCAGGCGGGATACTGTCTGTTTCTGCAGATGGTCTGTCCTTTGCTCCGGTTAGTTATTATTATTCGGTGGAAATCCCATCATTGACTGCATAATCCTGGCGATATTCTTTGCACGCGCTTTGGCATTATCTGCTATCTCTCCCTGGAACAATGCATCCACTGTACCGTGGAAAAGTGACAACCACCGACTAAAATGATTGGGTGCTATCGGCAGGGATAAATGTTTACTCATAGGATCACCTTTGTACCTACCCGAGTACAAAAGCATCGTGCTCCAGAAATTACACATGATTTCCAGGTGCGGCCCCCAGTCGGCAATTGCCTGCTCAAATACAGGCCGCAGTAGTTCATCTGCCCTTACCTTATCGTAAAAAGTATATACCAGCTTCGCCACGTCCTCTTCTGTCTGAATGTCCGCCAGTGGTGGCCTTAACTCAATGTCAGTCATAACTTTATCTTACCTGTTTTACAATTCGAATGTTGATGTAATGAACTTCTTCATCAACCGTTTTCCCATGTCAAAGTTATAGCTTTTTACTTATTAAAAGACTTTTTTGTCCTTTAATAAAAATCTATACTATATTTGCTTCACAATTTGAAAGGATGTTTTCTAAAACTTGTGAATATGCCATCCGGGCAATGATATTTATTGCGCAGCAAACGAAAGATGGAAGCAGGGTGGGTATCAAGGATATTGCAAAGGGCATAGATTCCCCTGAACACTTCATTGCAAAGATCTTACAGGAACTTGGCAGAAAAGGTGTTGTACAGTCGCTAAAAGGCCCTACCGGTGGTTTCTATCTTGACAACAGCGGAAGGAAAACAACCCTCGCTACCATCGTTAAGGCTGTAGACGGAGATGATATCTTTTCCGGTTGCGGCCTCGGACTGAAACAATGTTCAGATAAACATCCCTGCCCTCTGCATCATGAGTTCGTCAATATCAGGAAAGACATTACCAACATGCTGAATAAAACCAAGGTCGGCGACCTCCAGGAACAGCTGGACAAGAAACTGACATTCCTCCGAAGAGACTAAAAATTTGCTGAAAATTCCTACCTTTGCCCAAGTATGACATTTAACAATTCTACATACCGCCTATCTTCCGCCGGAATGATTGTAGCGTAACGCAGCTGGTAATTAACAATACCTGATACCACTGCGTTTCCCCACTCCGTATTTCATATTTTTTTATGAATCAATGCCCTGTTGCCCGGACACTGCATATTGTCCGCATGCACAGCGCTGCAATCTATTCAACAATGTCATCATTATCACAATATGGCTGGAACAGCCATTTCGAACAACACTATACATCCTTTTTCAACCAGGGCCTGGAAGCAGGCCGTGTAACTGCCATCAACGGCTTCAATCATACAATCATCAGCAATAACGGATCTTCCGCGGCCATACTGGCCGGCGCCCTTATGAACAGCAAAGAGACCTGGGAGCTACCGAAGGTGGGCGACTGGGTGGTGTTTAAGCCCTACGATGATCAATGCATCATCTTAGACGTACTACCCAGGCAAAATGCTATCAGCCGGAAACTGCCCGGCAAAAGCAGCCAGCAACAGGTAATTGCTGCTAATATCGACGCAGCACTGATCATCCAGGGCCTCGACCGCGACTTTAACCTGCAACGACTGCAACGCTACTTGCAGCAGGTGTATCAGTGCGGCATACAGCCCGTTGTTGTACTGAACAAACAGGACCTTGTCGATGATCCGGAGGCCTACCGTCAACAGGTAGTGGATCTGGGATATAATTGCCCGGTGCTACTCACCAGCGCTTTAGATCATCAGCAACTGAATAGCTGGACCTCGCAGTATCTTCAGGCAGGGAAGACCTTTGCTTTACTGGGTTCTTCCGGCGTGGGAAAAAGTACTTTGTTCAACGCCTTATCAGGGCAGGCCATACAAAAAGAAGGGAGCCTCAGCACATTCAATAACAAAGGTCAGCATACCACTACTGCGCGTCACCTGACTGTATTGCCTAATGGCAGTATGCTCATTGACTCGCCCGGCATGCGTGAGTTTGGTCTTACCATAGATGCAGACGAAGGTGTAAACTTCCATCATCCGCAGATAGAAGAGCTTTCTGCGAAGTGCCGTTTCCGTGATTGCACACATCAGCAGGAACCCGGTTGCGCTGTAACTGATGCGGTTGAAGCAGGTACATTACCTATGGCAGTGTATCGCAATTATCTGAAACTGATCAGAGAACAATATCACTACCAGGCAAGTGCTATGGAGAAAAAACGAATGGAACAACAGTTCGGCAAATTATCTAAACAAGTGAATGCGCTCCGTAAAAAACGGAAGTATTAAAAATAAGGTTGCTTACCAGGGGTAATAAAATCCCTGGTAAGTAACTATTCAGTTGTTAATTGCGGTAACTGCCAGCAGTTTAATATAGTGATAAGATGATCTGAATACAAAATAGTTCAGGAATAATTTTTATATCGCACGAACTACAAAAAACGCTTTCTCAAAGCGGATTGACAGGAATGGAATGTGTACATTCTTTTATTCACCTACTTTGGTGTTTTCAACAGTTCTCTTTTCAGACAGGTTCTCCTCTCCGATTGTATAATCAAATACCTTCTGTTGTTTAAACTCTTTAAAACCATTCTTGATATAGAAGGCATGTGCACCTTCCCTGATCACGTTACTGCGTACACGCAGTGTACTGATGTTTCGCTCCGCAGCCCACTTCTTTGCTTTGTCAACGAGTAATCTCCCAATACCTTTGCCATGAGCATTGCGTGCTACTACCAGTCCGCCGATCTCGCAGAACGGCCCTGATTCCAGGCGAATAGTATAAAGCACATGGATCCACCCGAGAACAGTTTCACCGTTCACGGCAACGTAGGCTACGTCACAAATACTTTTATCGATTGCCTGGATGTAAGTGATCGTGTCTTTAACTGTTGAGGGGTATCCCAATTCGGCTGATAAAGCGGCTACCTGGGCCGCATCTTTCACTGAGACATGCCGGACATAAATCGCACCGTTCATTTACTGCTTAGTTTATCTTAATAAAATTCTCAATATAATTGGATGGAATAAAAGTACACATTTTCGCGCTTGGCATGGCATATTTATTGGGTTATTTCTACCAAAAAGAAGTGCTATGGAAACGACACATGAGATTAAAATTATTCCTGTTGATTACAACTCAAACGAAATGCCGGATGCTGTCAGGAACTACAAACCTATTGTGCTGAATGATGGGCATGAATACTGCTGTTTCCTGGGCGAAAGACCTGAGTACGGTATTTATGGCTGTGGCGACACTGCTGATGAGGCTATCATGCACTGGAACCAGAAGTATCTGCAAAAGACCGTAGAGGGCGCACTGTTTTCCACCAAAAAACCTATACTGGAAGGTAGTGATGACGTAGTGAGGGCATATTTCTACCGTGGCCTGTCCATTTAATGCTACACCCCGTAGAAAAAGACGTATCTTGCATAAAGGAAACCTTGCATATATGTCGACACTTACAGCGTTAAAGGAATTATTCAACCGGGATCTGAATAAGCTAAAGACAGAAGTATCCTTATATCAGCATGAGCCTGCTTTATGGATGATCGAAGCCAATATTGCGAACACGGCCGGTAATCTTTGTTTACATCTTGTCGGGAATCTGAATACTTTCATTGGTACACACCTGGGTAATTCCGGTTATGTCCGCCACAGGGAACTTGAATTTTCACTGAAAGATGTTCCCCGCGCAGAATTACTGCAAAAGATAGATGATACCATTAATGTGGTTGAAAAGACGCTGAACAATCTTTCCGAAGAAAAATTAGCGGAGGAATATCCTGTTGCTGTTTTTGATGGTAAAACAACAACAGCTTTTATGCTGATCCATCTTGCTACCCATCTCGGATATCATCTCGGACAGATCAATTATCACAGAAGACTACTTGATAAATAAGTTACCAATAAAGGGCTGATCTGTAGAATTCACCGGGTGTTTTGCCAGTGAATGACTTGAAGTCTTTTATGAAATGCGCCTGATCAAAATAGCCTGCCTCATAGGCCAGTTCTGTGAACGTACTGCCATCGGCCCGGCCTATCAGGCTTCTTAAGCGAACAATGGATGCAAACTGTTTGGGAGAGGCGCCTGTTATCTTTCTGAAGCGTTTCTCAAAAGCATCCTGGCTGATGTGCAGTTCCTGCAGGAGTTCTTTTATCCGCAGGTTACCGTTCGCCTGCCTGATACTGCGTAACGCTTCCTGCACCAGCAGGTCGGGTTTTGCCTGTTTCCAGGCAGTCAGTAAAAATCGTTGTATAATGTCTATGCAAGCCTGATTGTCAGGAGCGGAAGCCAGTTGTTCTGTAATATCATCCAGCTGTTGTCTGCGGATGAAATTATCCAATGAAGCAGAGGCCCCGAACAATTCATGCAAGGGCTCCTTAAAGAAGGCAGCAGCACCGTCCTCCCGGAAAACGATCAGCAGGTTGGCCGTGTTAGCGGCATAGGCCAGCGACCTATAGCTCTTTCTCAAGCCTCCTAATACAGTAGCCGGCAATATACCCTGATCTTTTTCCATCACCGTTCCCCTCAGCCGGAAAGCCATGACAACAGCAGTATCCGGCAGTATCTGGTTCTGCACGGCATAATCGCTTTCAATGATCATGAAAGATTTAATAAAGGGCTGTAAAGTGGCTACCGGTATGTATTTTTCGATACGCATCAGGGCAACGGTATGGAACAAAGATAATCCTTATTCCGGCTTATTCCATCCGCCGTAAGATCCGGTAGTCAATATAAAAAGTACCGAACGGGATCATACATGCCAGCAGCACTTTCCAGGTGATCTCGCTGAACTTCCATTTGTATTCAATACCAACGCTTAATGCATTGATCACAAAGATCACAAAGAAAAAACCGTGGATAGGTCCCATCAGCTTTACGAGGGACGGATCATTGGAAGCATATTTCATAGGCACTGCTATTCCTACTAATACCAATAAGGAGATTCCTTCTAAAAAACCGACCAGCCTTAAACGGCCCACTTTTGTACTGAGTAAACGCATCATTTCTAAAATGTTCTAATGTATGGCCTATGCGCCAGTGGCGAAAAGGGCCATGGTATGGCAATGAAAATTATTAACAGGCCCAGGGCAAACAGTATGGTCATGATCCGGAACTTGCCCTGGTTAGTGACTGATCTTTTGGCGGAAGAAGAGCCGATAGTAACAACGATCACGGCGATCGTCATCAGGATGACATGCAGCAATCCGAAGAAAAGGAAATCAAACTGTTTGATGGCTTCGTGGTAATGGCCCCTGAACCATGTTACCAGGGGACTATTGAAGTACAGCACATATCCGAGGCCCAGCTGTATATGAGTGATAGTGGCTGTTATATGCCTCACCTTATCGTCGGCAATAGTAAAGGAACGTTTTCCTATCCACCCTCTGATACCGCGGTATATGGCATATAACAGGCTTAATACGACCATCCATCTGAAGAAGGAATGTAATAGTAACAATGAAAAATACATCTCTGGTTTTTGTTCCGCAAAGGTCTGTCGAAATGAACAAATCTGTTAGGACATAAAAAGTCTACTTTAGGACATTTTAATCATTCTCCGGAACTCTGTAGGTGTCATTCCTTCATAACGTTTAAACAACCGGGTGAAATAGGACTGGTCTTCAAATCCCACCTGTATAGCCACTTCACTGATGGGAAAGTCGGACTGGCTCAGTAGTACTTTTGCTTCCTGCACAATCGCTTCATCAATCCATTTCGTAGGTGCTTTCTGCGTGATCGTCTTCACCGATTTATTAAGATGGCTGGGAGATATATTCAGCATAGCGGCGTAGTCGCTCACCATATGCCGGTTACGGATATTCTGGACAACCAGCTCTCTGAATTTGTTGGTGATACTCACGGCATTTGTCTGCGAGTTAGGTAATACTGGCTGGTAGACGCTGCTCACTTCACAAAATAAAGCTATCAGGTAAGGCTGTAAGATGTTCATATGCTGCAGTCCAAATTCCATATACTCACACAATATCCGCTCAAAGAGGTGCAACACAAACGTGGAAGTTCCTTCATCCAGTACAATATGAGGTTTACCCCACACTTTCAGGAACTCAAACTCTTTCAGTAATTCACTGTTACCGTATTTGCCCAGCAACATATCGTCATGGAACTTGCAGAAAAACCCTTTGTTCTTGTCCTGTCCATCAAAAGAGAAGACCTGTCCGGCAGGCACGAACAACATTTCCCCTTTCCGGATACGATAAATCTCACTACCTATCTTCATGCTTGCCAGTCCTTCCGTGAGGTACAGGCAGGCATGCATCAGCGACCTGGAAGCGGGGACTGCTTGTTTTACATGCCGGTACATGTCTTCTACCCTGCATATCAGGAACTTAGTCAGGTCGCCCTTCAGCAGGGCCTCCAGTTCCCGTGAAGGCATAAACCGGGAGGTGAATGCCTGGACGTCGTATACCTTGATTTCGTTCATATAAGAGGTGGACGAATGAGGCGGGGGAATATTGTCAGCTATTTGTTATTTTTGAGCAATAACATGAAGAGCTATACCACACTCCAAAAAGGGGAATACCATTTACATCATTGTGAAGACTACCTGTTTCTTGATAACATTAACCCAAATACAATTGTTTGTGCAGTCATGGATGGCTGTACCATGGGAACAGATAGCTACTTCATCTCTACGCTGACAGGAAAAATATTACGGAAGATCGTCAAGGCAAAAAGTTATGCTGACTTTTATACACCTTCATCGGCGTCACCCGCTGCGCAGTTAAAAGATATTATGCGCCAGCTTTTTAACGAACTGAATATACTCCGGAATCAGCTCCAACTGGAACGGAATGAATTACTGACCACTCTCCTGCTGTTGGTTGCCGACATGAAACAAGGTCAGGGCGCCATACTTGTTGTAGGCGATGGCTTGATAAACGTAAACGGCATCACAACAGTATTTGATCAGGAAAACAAGCCGGATTATCTTGGTTATCATCTCTCTGAGGACTTTGATACATGGTATGAAAAGCAGCAGTGCATTCCGGTCGATGCGTTACAGGACATAAGTCTTGCAACTGATGGTGTCACGTCATTTATCACACTTCAGCCATCGCCAGATACAATAGACCCACTTCACTTTCTGCTGATTGATCAGGGGCGTTCTGAAACTGACGAAATGTTGAATATGAAATTAAAAAGCCTGGAACACCAATATGGCATGAAGCCGGGAGATGATCTGGCCGTGGTGCGGTTGATATGGTAATTGCGGTTTCCCTTTATTATTTTATTTTGCACCCGAACACCCATACCATGGAAGCAATCATTAAGCAAGAGGGAGCTGCTGCAATCCGACAGCCCTCTTACCTTTTATCAGAACTGTAACCTTATCTTCTCTTCTGCAAGGTCCAGCTGTGAGAAATGTTTCCGGATGATCTCCTCATTAAATTCCTCTTTCTTATTGATCTGCTTCAGCATCTTCCGTTGCTCCTTCAACAGTTCAAAATAAACGTTCCGGTAGCGTTTGACGGCATATCGGCGGTTTACATCTGTGCCATGTGACTCTGCATAACTTTGCAAAAAGGTATGTTCGTTCTCCAGGCTGGATCTTAATTGCCGCAACAACCCATTCTCCTCCACATCAGTTTTAAACCTGTTATCGAGCGTATCCAGGGCTACATACGCCAGTTTCTTCCTGACAAGGATCTCCTGTTCAAGCTCTGACATGTGGTAATCCGGCTCTTCCAGTTTCATTTTGCGGATCAGCCAGGGCAACGTAAGTCCCTGGACGACCAACGTTACCAATATCACTACGAAGGTGATAAAAAGGATCATATTACGTTGAGGGAATGGCTTGTCGCCCGCCATCATAGGGATAGACAAAGCTGCCGCCAGGGATACCACACCACGCATACCTGCCCAGCCAAAGACAAAGGGCATACGCCATCCCGGGCGACTATCCGCTGTCTTAATGAACCTGCTGATAAACACTGTAAATACGGAAGCGCCCATTGTACTGAGAATGCGGGTCACGATCACTACTACTGAAATGATGAGTCCATACCAGATGGCGTCCTTCAGCGAGCTTTCTCCCAGCTGATGTACTACAACGGGTAATTCAAGACCTATCAGCATAAATACGATACCATTCAGTACAAATCCGACCGTAGCCCACACATTGATACCTTGTATACGGCTTAAGTGACTCAGAATGGAATTACGCCTGTTGGTCATAAAAAGTCCTCCGCTCACCACTGCCAGTACGCCGGAAAAATGGAAAGCCTCTGCCGTCATATACATTACATATGGGGCGATCAATGTCAGTACGGTATCCATACTGGCTGTTGTAGGCAACCAGCGGTGGAGGGCATAAAAGACAAACCCTACAGCAATACCGGTAGCAATACCCATTACAATCACTATTACAAAACTCAGGGCAGCTTCATGGAATGAGAAAGAGCCGGTAATGACTGCTGCCAGTGCAAACCGGTACACGATCAGGCTCGATGCATCGTTCATCAGGCTCTCCCCTTCTATGATCGATGAAAGCCGTTTTGGCGCGTCCACACCTTTCAACACCGTAGTGGCAGAAACGGCGTCGGGCGGAGAGATAATACCGCCCAGCAGAAAGCCCAGCGCCAGTGTAAAACCAGGGATGAGCAGGTCAGACACGACTGCTATCACGCAAGACGTAAGCAACACAATGCCAAAAGCGAAGGAACCGATCACTCTGCGCCATTTCCAGAACTCCTTCCAGGAAGTATACCAGGCAGCTTCGTATAGCAAAGGTGGCAGAAAGATGAGGAAGATAAGCTGCGGATCAATGGAGATAACCGGCAGGCCGGGAATAAAACTGATGCCCAGCCCACCCAGTACCAGCACGATGGGATAAGAGATCTTCAGCCGTTGCGCCAGCATTACCAGTAAGAGGATAACCAGTATGAGGCCAATGTACAATACAAAAGTAGCATGCATAGATACTAAAATAATACAATCCAGCCTATTTATACATAACCGGATGGATTAATACAATAAATACGATGACATTTATAAGAATAGTTATTTTTGCCGGAGTACTTTTTAATCAACGAAGACATGGAGCAGACAACCACCCTTAATCCACTACTTCAGGCATACAATACTCCTTTTGATGTTCCTCCCTTTGGTAGCATCGCGCATGAACATTACCTGCCGGCGTTTGAGGCGGGCATGAAGGAACACAGTAAAAATATTGATCTGATCACCAACCTGCAGACACCGCCTTCTTTTGCAAATACAATGGAAGCGCTTGAAAAAAGCGGTAAACTGCTCCGCAATATCAGCACGGTGTTTTTCAATCTCACTTCTGCCAACACCTCTCCGGAACTGGAAGAGATCTCCCGGCAGATAGCGCCGGTGCTGGCCAGACATGCGGACGATATTTACCTCAATGCAACACTGTTTGCCAGGATAAAAGCATTATACGAAAGACAGGATGCGCTTGAACTGACAGGCGAACAAAGCAAACTGCTGGAGAAGGTCTATAAAGATTTTGTACGTAATGGCGCTAACCTGGATGCCGCCAAACAGGAAAGGCTCCGGGAGATCAATAAGCAGCTCTCCCTGCTCACTGTTCGCTTTGGACAGAACCTGCTGGCAGAGACCAATCATTATGAACTGCTTATTACCGATCAGAAAGACCTCGCAGGACTTCCAGCCTCTCTTGTTGAAGCAGCAGCGCTGTCGGCAAAGGAAGCGGGTAAGGAAGGCTGGCGCTTTACATTACATAATGCCAGTGTAATGCCGTTCCTGCAGTATGCAGACCAGCGACATCTGCGGAAAGAGATCTACAATGCCTATGTCAACCGTTGCAATCATGATGATGAACGGGACAATAAAGAGATCGTAACACAGCTGGCGGCTTTAAGAGCAGAAAAAGCAGTCCTGCTGGGATATGCCTCTCATGCAGACCTGATCCTGGAAGAAAACATGGCTAAAACGCCTGCAAAAGCCAATGCGCTGCTGCAACAGCTGTGGACGGCAGCATTGCCCGTAGCGAAACAGGAGGCAAAAGAAATGCAGGCGCTGATGGACAGGGAAGGCAAGGGCGAACAACTGGAAGCCTGGGACTGGTTCTATTATGCAGACAAAGTAAGAAAAGAAAAATATAACTACGATGCTGAAGCCTTACGTCCCTATTTCAAACTGGACAATGTGCGCGAAGGACTTTTCTTTGTAGCGAAGAAGCTGTATGGGCTGACCTTTCATCCGCTGAAAGATATTCCTGTATATCACGAAGAAGTATCTGCTTATGAAGTAAAAGATGAGAACAGCCAGTTGGTGGGTTTGTTATACCTTGACTTCCATCCCCGCAGCTCCAAACGCGGTGGTGCATGGATGACTTCTTACCGCAAACAGTCGCTGAATGAGAACGGACGTGTAGCGCCTGTCATCTCTATCGTCTGTAACTTTTCCAGACCTACCAGCACACAACCGGCCCTGCTTACGCCGGATGAAGCGGAGACCTTCTTCCATGAAGCGGGACATGCATTGCATGGGCTGTTATCCAATGTAACATATGAAACGCTTTCCGGCACTTCTGTTCCCCGCGATTTCGTTGAACTGCCATCACAGGTAATGGAACACTGGGCTTTTGAGCCGGAAGTACTGGAACAGTATGCAAAGCATTATGAAACAGGAGAGATCATTCCTGCTGCTATGGTGGAAAAGATGAAAGCAGCGCTCAAATTCAACCAGGGGTTTGCTACAGTGGAATACCTGGCAGCAGCACTGCTGGATATGAGTTATCATACGCTTGCTCCCGGCAGGACCATCGTGCCGCTGGTATTTGAAAAAGAGGAAATGGAAAATATAGGGCTGATCCCGCAGATCGCTCCCAGGTACCGCAGCACCTACTTCCAGCACATTTTTGCAGGCGGCTATTCAGCCGGATATTACAGCTATATCTGGTCAGAGGTGCTGGACAGCGATGCCTTTGCTGCTTTCAAGGAAGCGGGCAATATCTTCGATCCTGCAACAGCTACTTCTTTCAGAAAGAATATCCTGGAAAAGGGAGGTACGGAAGAACCTATGCAATTGTATACCGCTTTCCGTAAGAGAGAGCCTGATGTAAAGTACCTGCTGCAACACAGAGGACTCGAATAATATTAACAATAACCGGTAGTCTTATGGCTGCCGGTTATTTTATCAGGATAACACTTCCCTGCTGTTGTATGGCCTGGTGCGTATTGTCAAGGTAAGTGATGGTCCATAGATAAGTGCCTGCAGGTAAGGGCTGCCCTTTCAGATCCCCCGTCCAACCGTTGTTCACGTCTGTATTTACATATAGCAATTGTCCCCAGCGATTATAAACAGACATCCTGAAATCGCTGATCCTGTCAAACACTTTTACCCGGAACACATCATTCACACCATCGCCGTCAGGGCTGAATGCATTCGGCACAAACACTGCACATTTATTGGAGGCCACTGCAACAGCAACATCACCGGAAATATCGCAGTCCTGCGCATCCGTTATATGGTAAGTATAATTACCACCGCTCAGATTCCTGATGACACTATCCTGTTGTGAAACAAACCCCGGAATACTGTAGGTATAAGGAATTACCCCTCCCGTGGCGCTCAGCGTCAGTACGGCATCGTTCGTCACGGCACAACTCATTTGCTGCAGCGAACTGCTTAAAAAAGTAAACAATGGCGGGTCTTCAACCGTGATGTCATAAACGGTATCCAGACATCCTTTCGCATCTTTGATGATAATATCATATTGGCCTGCATACAGGTTATCAAATTCCGGTGATAATTTGGCCTGTCTATCCCCGTTCAGATAATATTCATAGGGGCCTGTTCCGCCGGTAGTATTGAGATGGATCTTGTTTCTGTTCTCTCCGGTACAACCAGCAAGCGTAACGGCTGCATGACCGTCAAACTCCGTTTCGGGTACTGTAATTGTATCCCGTACGGTCACTCCGTTGCGGGCATGTATAGTTACAATATAATTCCCTGCAGCTAGTTTGTCCCTTTCATCGGCGATCATATTATTCTCTTCCCATTCGCAGGTAAACGGTGGATAGTTTCCTTCTACTGATATCTTAATGGAACCTGTGCTCACCCCCTTGCAACTGGGTACAATATCGTATGCTATGTGAGGCACCTCGCGAAGCGTATCTGAAAGATTATCCAGCGCCAGTGCTATGCCATAGGCATTGTCGCAGGCAACACGTACGTCTCCGCCGAATACAATGTAACTGTATTGACCATGAGGGGTAAATTCGGCGGTGAACCGCTGCCAATCTGTGTTATAGAAAGCGCCTGACTGCCATAGCAATTCCAGTGTATCCGTAAGGGTTGTTGCACCATAGATAGCCAGTGCGCCATAACAGGTGGCGGAATCATATCCCCTGGCAAAATAGAGGTCAAAAGAAACCCTGTAAGTTTTGTCTGGCAGCAGGTCAGTGTTCAGTTTCTGGGCAATCGCTTCCAGCCAGTGTGGTCCACCTCTGAAAGCCGAATAGGTTTTGCCATGAGAAGCTGGTTTATACACGCCTGTTACTCCCGGCTGAATGTCTGGTGTAGATGAAACAACCAGCCATTGACCGGGTGCTCTGTATTGAGAAGGTATTCCTTCCAGCGAAGGATTTCGGAGGCCAATGTCCTGGGCTGCGAGGGTTGCAGGCACCAAAATACCAGTAATGAAGGATATAAAAAGTAACGTACACAGCGTTACCGCCCGGTTATACCCAGCCTTTAATTTCATAGGATGTTGTGTTTCAATTGCTATACAGTCAGATATAAAAGGTCGGGCGGGCCCTTATATTCTCTCACAGGTTTATAATTTGCAAAGTTACTTTTAATTGATATTTTTTCATAATAACTTATCATGATTATAGGCGCTTGTGCAGATTCTCTTTTACACTGGTGAACCATTCATCTTTTAAAATGCTTAAGATGACGGTGCTTCTCCGGCTGCCATCCGGATTAGCGGCACAGCTCCGCATGGTTCCTTCTACGGTACATCCGATGCTCTTCATGGCCGCCAGACTCCTTTCATTTGTCTGGGTAGCCCTGAATTCCACACGTTCCATTCCCATACGCTCGAAGGCATACTGCAGCAGCAGGTACTTACAATGTTTGTTCAGTCCCGTGCCCTGGAATTCTTTACCATACCAGGTATATCCCAGCTGCAACATGCTGTTTGCAAGCTGGATATCATAAAAGCGTGTGCTGCCTGCATACTTTTGCAGTTGTTTATCATATACAATGAAAGGATACTCCTTTCCATCATTGCGGCCTTCTACTGCTGCACGAATGTACTCCCGCATAATACCGGGGGTATTGGGGGGTATAGCAGCATATTTCCAGATATCAGGTTCCGTTTGTGTAAAGGGGATAAGATATTCATCATCAGCTAATGTGAGGGGGCGGAGTAATACTCTTTCGTCTTGCAAAGTGATATTATCAGAAAAATTGAGTGATGCCATGGTGGGTGTTTTTCAAATGTGTAGTTACAAATATAGTTATAAACGAAGAGGGCGTCTCGTTATATGAGACGCCCTCCTGCATATTGAAATTCTTCCGTTTATGCCTTTGTTGCCCTGTTCTGTTTCCACAATACAAAGATGCTGCCTGCGATTGTCAACCACAGCAGGATATTTGCGATGTATACCAGTTTCTGACCGGTATAATAAGAAGCAGGCTCAAATTTGAACTCGATGGTATGCTGACCGGCCGGTACTGCAATACCACGCAGGATGTAGTTAACGTTCGCGTAAGCGGTTTCCTTACCATCTATATAAGCGTTCCAGCCTTCCGGATAATAAACTTCACTTAGTACTGCGAACTGATTACTATTTGCGCTTGTTGCATATTTGATAACATCGTTATCATAGCTTACCAGTTTGATAGTGGCAGCAGAGTCAAAAACAGGCTGGCTGGCGTTTGCTCTGAACGCATTATCGACGATCACCGTATCCTTCGGATTCAGGTGATCCAGGGCTTTGATAGCTTCGATCGGACCATTTACATATTGGACATGTTTGATAAACCAGGCCGCTCCCAGTGCGTCCGGATTACGCTGTACAACAGGCACTGGCTGCTGCTGGTCCTGTGAACGGGTGATCACATAACGGGTATCCAGCATATTCAGTACACCCATGTTCAGACCTCCGCCAGGTTTTGCGAACTGGTTTTCGATGATATCCTGGTAGGTACGCAGCTTGGCAGCGTGGTAACCACCTACTGAACGGTGATAATAAGAGGTAACAGCGTCATTGAAAGGATCGCCGGTAGACAGGTTTAATACCCTGTAATGCGGATCAGTATCCTGCAGGATCTGCTGATCGGCAGACGTTGGTGCGAAGTTGCCGGCCTGATAGCTGGATTCATCCTGGTAGTTCTCACTGTTGAGATATTTTTTGGCTACTACCAGCAGGTCTACTGTATTTACCAGTATGAATACGGAGATGATCACCATCGGTTTTGCAATATTCTTCATATAGCAATATAATCCGAGGATAACCAGCATGCCGATCCATAATATATGCCCGATACCACCGGCAAACATAGCTTTTCTGTCAGCGATCATGCCTTGCAGGATGCTGTTGGCCACAGTGGAGTTAGCCTGTTGTGTGAAGCCATCCAGGATCTGGCTATCATAACTACCCTTATAATCGTTGAATACGTATACCAGACCAGCAAATACGATCACTCCCCCGCTGACATACAGGATCTGTTTGAAGTTCTTCTGCAGGTATTCCTTCGCATCAGGGGCAAAGAATATCCTATCCAGTGTTAATACAGCCAGCAGGGGCAGTAATAACTGAGGGATGATCAGTGCCATGGAAGGAGCCCTGAACTTATTGTACAGTGGCAGATGATCAAACAGTATTCTGTTAAATCCGGCGAAATAACTACCCCAGGAGATGAAGATCATTAAAACTGCAGCGGCCAGTATCCACCAGCGGGTTATCGGACCTGCCTTGTTGCCGCCATTTCCGGCAAGCACCACCAGGCCGATAATAGCCAGAAAGCAGACTAATGCCCCACTATATGGAGGACCCGCAGTGAATGGTGCAATACCACCCCAGTATTTAGGTAAGGAAGCCGCTACCTGACTTGCCTGTGCTTCCGGAATATTCTGCTGAACAAGTGCTGAGACTACATTGGATTCAGGCCCCAGATGTTCACCGGAACCACCGCCAAAGGCGCTGGGCATCATCAGCACAAATGTTTCGCTTATACCCAGGCTATACGAGAATGCATAACTTTCGTCCAGACCTTCGGTTTTGGTTTGTGTCAGCTTACCATCTTCGGAAAGATCAACTGTCTTACCACCACGCATGGTGTATTTTGAATACTCATAGGTGGTGAGCAGGCTCTGAGACACGTTGGCAACGCCAATCAGTCCGGCGATAAGTGCAAGTCCCAGGGCGAAGGCCATATGTTTGAACTCTTTCTGCCTCACCCACATGATGATATAACCAATGGTCATAATACCCAGGGTGATCAGCAGGTAATAGGTTACCTGTGGGTGGCCTGCACCTATTTCCAATGTGGCAAACAATGCCGCGACAGCCACTCCCAGTATATATTTCCTCCTGTAGATCAGTACCAGTCCGGCGAGTAATCCCGGCATATAAGCGATAGCCAGCATTTTAGTCTCGTGCCCCACAGATATAATGATGGGGTCATAAGTTGCATAGGCAAAACCCAGGCTACCCAGTACGGCGGCCAAAACGTTTATGCCATAGGCCATTCCCAGAATGTAGAAACATAAACAGGCCACAAAAAAGTAGCTGGCCGGTTTAGGCAGGTAAAACTGCAGGAGACGGCCAAAATCAGGCAGAATAGACTTTGATTCCATCGCTACCTGGTAGTTGGGCATACCGCTGAACAAGTGGGTATTCCACAACGGGAAATGGCCGTGCGCCGCCTTATAGTTAAAAGCATCCTGCGCCATCCCTTTCCAGTGTACAATATCGGTCTGTTGTAAGACTTTGCCCTCCAGTGCCGGGCTGCAATATACCAGCGCAACTATCAAAAAGACGGCAATTGCAATCACGTGCGGGATGATCTTCTTCCAGGAAAAACTGTTCATAGATCTTGTTGTTATTTACTATACTGTTACTGATGAACACTAACCGCCTCTAAATCAGCGGACTGGCATCCAATTCTGTTCTTTATACTATTATTTAAAATAATAATGGGAGGCAATTTATGCTTAAATGTTAATCTTTCAAAGTGTTATAAAATAAGATATAATTAAAATGTAGGGGAAAAATGGTTTGGCAGCGGAAGGGGAGTCGTATGCGGGTAGGTGCCGAAGATCGGGGATGGTTGCCGGACAGGTGTAATATGTGGGGATTTACGTATTCTTTTTTTGTTAACCTCCCATTAACTAAAAACGAGAAATTTAACAGAGCAATCGTTATTTTGAGTGGGTCATTACTGCCGCATTTTAACTGCGCTCCATTATTGTCAGTGCTGCAATTTTTCCTTTAGACAGCTGCATCATCTCTCAATGCTTTGCCTGCGGATACGGCTTAATGTCTCAGGTGAAATACCCAGGTAAGAAGCAATCATTTGTTGCGGGAAGCGCTGTATGAGCGCAGGTTCCGTATTTACCAGCTCTTCATACCGCTCTCTGGCTGTATAGGCGATACTGCTGTGCAGGCGGCGTTGTGCGGCTATATGATAACGCTGGTCAATGATCCGCACCATTGTTACAACGGCAGGTACGGTATCTAATAAGCGCTGAAAAGCTTCATTGGTGATCAGTAAAAGCTCTGTGTCTTCCCATGCATCAATGTTGTACCGGCTGGGAGTCAGCATAAAAAAACTTTCACGGTCTCCGACCCAGGATTCTTCCAGTCCCAGATTGATGACATATTCCGTTCCCCTGGCATCTACACTATACTGCCGCATTGCTCCCTTAAGTATAAAGCCATAAAATTTGCAAACGTCCCCCTCCTGCAAAAGATATTGCTTTCGCCTTAGCCTCTTAAATGTAAATGCTTTCATGACTATCTCGAACTCGGTATCGGTTAAGGTAGTTGAAGCATAGCTATTAATATAAGACCGCAAAACCTCACTCATCCTTTAAAGGTAGGAATTTTCCAAAAAGCTGCTATGACCTTATCATACAACCTTATATGATCATATAATTCCCTAACACTGTTCACCAAATGAAACCATTTGCCAGTAAGCATTTCCAGGATACAGCGTATTATCACGCAAAATCGTATTACGTATTTCTACGCAGATAAATTTACTGTAACAAGTAGACTGCGGAAAGTTTTCATATAGCCGGAGAAGTCATATCTATACCGTTTTAGCAAAGATTAACATGTTATACTGATAAGTGTTATCACACCTACATATACCCCCTGGTGCATCAACGATCTTTGTCTGTCAGCGCTTCCATAAAAGCGATCAGCGCTTTCTTTTCATTTGCTGTGAGCTGAAGCGGCACTGCGGATAGTGTCTGGTTCGATACAGATAATCCGATGCCATTACCTCCTCCCTTATCATAAAAATCAATCACTTGTTCCATATTGCGAAAAGCGCCATTATGCATGTAAGGGGCTGTCACGGCTGCATTTCGTACAGTAGGCGTTTTGAAAGCGCCTTTGTAAAAATCAATGGGAAAGAATGCCAGGCGCCCGCTATCTTCATCCTGCAACGGGTGAGCAAGATCGTCATTAGCAGGTGCTCCCAATACTTCAAATTCAGTTCTGTTATAAAGCGGTGGTATCAGTCCATTGAATAAGGGAGCGAAGTGACAAGTAGCGCATAGTCCTTTTCCCATGAACAGGTTCCCTCCTTCCCGTTGCTCATTTGTCAATGCTTTTTTATTGCCTGCCATGTAGTGATCAAAGGGTGAGTTGAAAGGCGCCAGCGTGCGCAGATAGGCCGCCAGGGCCGCCTGTACCTGCAACAGGGAAATGCTTCCATACGCAGGCATGTTGCGTAACCTTTGCAGGACAGTGTCATCATTGGCATTCATTTCCTGCGGACTATGCATCACTGCTTTTACCTGCTCCTCCAGGCTTTGCACCCTGCCGTCCCAGAACTGGGAATACTGGTAACCGGCGTATAAAAGGCCCGGCGTATGCCGTGGTAATTCCTTGTTATCTACAAAACTCCTGTTCCTGACAAGGCCATCTGTGAAATAACGTCCCGGCTGATGACAGGTAGCACAACTGCGGGTCGCATTTCCTGACAGCGCTTTTTCAAAGAATAAACGTCTGCCAAGCGCAGTGTCTCCTGTTATGCCGTTGTGCGGGAAAACATCCGTTTTGAGTGCTGCAGGACTAAAGAGATCATAGTTGCTATTCAGCAATAAACGTTGTAAAGGCAGGGCATAGTTTACCAGAAAAGACAGCCGGTCAAATGAGTCAAAATCCGGCTGCATAGTCAGCATGCGAATGCCCGCTTGTAAGTAATATCTGATGCTGTCCTTTTTATCCAGATCCTGGTAAGGGGTCAGGATGGTATCAATGGCTTTCATGGCCGCCGCAGCCTCTGCTATACCGCTTTTTAGTAATGGTGCGTCATATCCTGTAATGTACAGGGTCATGATCCTTACCAGTTCCTGTTGTATGCTTTCCATTACCCGGGGACTGGTAGCAGAGAACTGGTACAACAAAGCATTCAGGTCTTGTGCCGTCTGCACCAGCACGGCAGCTTGCGCGGCCAGTTCCTGTCTGTGCTGCCATACCTGTGGATCGTACAACAAGGCCTCTATCTGCTGCAGACCTACCGGTTCTTCATATTCGATATAAGGCTCTTCTATTTCATATTTGGCCGGCGCATTAAAAACATAGGCTTCACTTGCGAAGAAATATTCCAGGAAGAAAGCGATAGACTTGTAACTGATCCTGCATTCACGCAGAGCCTGCCTTGCCGCCAATAAAGAGGTACTGTCACCGGCATGTAGCTGTTCTATACACTGCTGAAGCAGTACTGTCTTCTGCGCAAAGACAGGTTGCTGCCTTTTAAAATAGGCCACCACTCCATCTGATAAAGAGGCATGGCGTTCCCCCTGAGATGTAAGTATTACTGCTATCAACAGCAATACACAAATACCGGGGAACGCCACTCGCCAACGCATATGTTTTATTTTGTGGTAATGATCGTAAAAGTATCTTTCAGACAACTCTGGTTGTCCTGCACAGTGTATTCAGTTTTACCTGAGCGGGCCACAACCGTGATGCTCCTGGTCTGCTGCTCCTTTTCGCTCCACTTGTAATTGCCCGTGAAGGAAGCGGTCAGCGTTACTTTACTTTTAGCTTTCACGCGCAATACAGTGTGTCTGTTCACTTCCTTCATCACCGTGAAATGGTCCCTGATCACACCATCCGCACAGATCCATTTCAGGTCAAGACGATTGCCCTGCACTTCGAGCAGCGTAGCGCCGCCATCTGTTGCATTGGCATACTGCATGGCATCGTGCGGATAGCCGGGCTGTGTACCTCCCAGCTTACCTGCAGAACCGCTCAGTACATATACGGTGCCCTGGTTGGAGCTATCTTTTACATATGGACAGGAATTGTCACTGCCGTCATACAATCCTGAGGACTGGCTTAAATTATGCTGTGCGGCACTGTATGTAGCCTCCATGCCGTAGTGCCCTTTCATCAGGCGGGTACGCTCGTAATCGTGGCTATGACCGCATAATACCATGTCTACGCCATAACGTTCCAGTATGCGGATAAAATTCTCACGGATATGTACCAGCTCCATTTCTTTATCCGAATTGTGGGACCCCATCGTATAAGGAGGATGATGCCAGTAAGCTATCACCCATTGCTTATTCTTATTCGCTTCCAGGTCACGCTTTACCCACTGCACCTGTGGACCGGCCGTATCATACAGACGGTATTGCTCGGCTTCTTTTCCGTAGGAATCCAGCGATAAAAAATGGATGTTCCCGATATCAAAAGAATAGAATGCCTGTGTATTGGAAGGTACTCCGCCAGATTCACCCTTTGTGGGCATGGTAAAGTTCTGATAGTAGGCTGTCTGGTGTGTACGCTGTGCCTGCGCCACTGCACCCGGGAAGTCCCTGTCGTTATAGTCGTGGTTGCCCGGCGCCGGGAACATGGGATATTGCTTTAACAGGTCATCTTTGTATACATTAAAGAACTTCGCCTGAAACTCGGCATCTGTACCGCTGTTATAGGCATTATCGCCCAGCAGTATCCAGGCGTCCATATAGTTTTCTCCCAGGTATTGCAGGACAGATCGTTTCACATTACGCTGGTTCACGGAATTATTTCCGCAATCGCCAAACACGCCGATGCGGTACATTCCTTCTTTGCCCTGTTCGGGCAGCGTGTAAAAATAATTGGCGCTGTCTCCCTGCAATACGCTGGTGAAATCGGCTATTTTATAGTAGTAACGGGTATGTGGCTGTAATCCTTCCAGTCGTACAATATGCTCTGTAGTTAGTGTGGAGTCATTGACAGTATGGTCTGTGCTTTCTTTTTTTTCACCATACTGCACCCTGCTCCTGGTAGCAGTATTGGTACGCCAGCGTATGGTCATACTATGTGCAGATCCGGCCTGCAGGTATGGTCCGCGGATCAATGATACGGTTGGTTCTTCCTCAGACTGTGCTGCGGATACCAGGCTGCCTGTCATTAAAAAGCCTGCCAGCACGCAGGAACGTATTATACCCATCTCCTTAATTTTTCTGCGAGGTAGTCATTTTAAAATACTATAGTACTACCGGATGTATGAATTAATTGTTAAATAAAAATGACTGCATACATGTAGCATAATCGCACATATAGCAGTCAACCTTATTTGATGTAAAGATAAAGACTAGAGTTTCAGTTTCAAACCCATTGTTTGTTTCATGGTCAGCAGGGCTTCGGCATTTCCCCTCGCATCATCCACAGGATGATGGGTGTGCGCTGAGCGCCGCAGGTGTTTAAAGGTTTTGAACATATCCTTCTCCATTCCCTTGTACACGCTTCCCAGGTTCTGGGAGCTGAACCCGAAAGGGTTTTCGCCCAGGAAATGATGAAAATACCAGCAGACGAACATCCAGTCAAAACCGTTATTGTCGCTGATGAAAATAGGTCTGTCTGTACATACGTTGCCGATCCACCGTTTGAAATCAGCCATTACTTTGCGGGGGTCGTCGAATGTAAGGGTCTCCGCCCGGGAATGCCCGGATACGGCAAGCGCCTCGGGTACAAACTTGTCTGATATCGGCTTTAATCTGCCGTAAAACGTCTTATCGAGGGCGTTGTCCACTTTAATAGCGCCCAGTGAGATCATTGAATAATCTCCGGGAATAGGCCCATCGCTTTCCACATCAACCATTATATAGGCCATGTCAAATTGTTTTTTCAGATAATAAAATTAAGTTTAAACAGGAGTACTGCCTGTTGGTGTTCCAGTCCTGCAAGGAGCCTGCTGATACTGTTTGTCTTAGCCGGGGTAAGGGGTATAAGGATCTTAAGGTGCTTTGCGCTGAAATACGTTGTTTATAAACGGCGGCAAAGATATAGATATTTTTATTTAATATCAAGATTCTGTATGGTGAATATTGCTGATGATACCTCGGTTTCAGGCTGGGACCACTGGCTGTAGTTCTTTGAAGCGCTAGCTATTGAACATCTGAAATAGTGTGGGCTTTTAAATATTAAATCCCGATCAATCGTACGGACAGCTTCAATCAACTAAGGCCAGTGCTTCCCACCTGAAACCGCAGTACTTACAGACTTCCTCCTGTAGTGTGAATGCCATAAGACATCGGGATACCCATACAATTGACACGCATATACGACACATCTGAGGAACAATTAACAGATTCTGTTGATTTCAGGTCCGAAGCCGAAACTTCAGGCGTTACACTGCTTCATTGATATTCCTGCTAAAACAGTATTTAAAGCGCACAATTCTCGTGATAGTTGATCAATTTAATCGGAGTCTGGCTGAATTCAAAGCCGGCATACGCCTCTCCTATTTCATCCAGGACGGTCATAATTTCAAGTGGATCGGTAGGAGTGACCAATCTGCTTCTGAATGTTTTGAAGTCGGGCAATCCCTTCAGATAATTGAAATAATGCTTACGCATACTGTAAATACCCGCTACTTCGCCCTTCCATTGTACGGATTTTTCCAGCTGGCGCTTGCAAACGCCTATGCGTTCTTCCAGCGTGGGTGCTGCTAGCATCTCCCCTGTCCGCAGGTAGTGTTTTACCTCCCGGAAGATCCAGGGGTAACCTATCGCTGCCCTTCCAATCATAATACCATCTACGCCGTAGCGGTTTTTGTATTCCAGGGCTTTCTGTGGACTGTCAATATCTCCATTACCGAAAATCGGTATATGTATGCGGGGATTATTCTTCACTTTAGCGATCAGCTCCCAGTTGGCTTCGCCTTTATACATCTGGGTACGGGTACGTCCGTGGATGGCGAGGGCTTTAATACCGGTGTCCTGGAGGCGTTCTGCTACTTCTTCAATGTTTTTGGTATCCTCATCCCAGCCGAGGCGGGTTTTAACCGTTACGGGCAGGCTGGTAGCCTTTACGCAGGCGGCAGTCAGCCGGACCATCAGATCAATATCCTTCAACACACCTGAACCGGCGCCCCTGCTCACAATCCCCTTAATAGGACAGCCAAAATTGATATCCAGAAGGTCTGGCTGCGTCATATCCACGATTTTGGCGGCCATAGACAGCTTTTCCTCGTCTCCTCCGAATATCTGTACCCCAACAGGGCGTTCCTCGTCAAAAATGGCTAGTTTCCGGCGACATTTGTCCGTATCCTTCACTAATCCATCGCTGGAAATGAACTCCGTATACATCAGGTCGGCCCCGTTCTCCCGGCACACAACGCGGAAGGGAGGATCGCTCACATCTTCCATAGGCGCCAGCAGTAAGGGGAAGTCGGGCAGCACAATATTGTCAATCTTTACCAAGGTTGCTTGTTTATTTGAATCAAAGCGATGTCCGGATATCAGCCTCTTCAGGGACCGTAAAACGATCTTCGGGAGGTAAAATGAGTCACCGTCCAAATTGAAGGGGCAAAATTACAAAAAAAGGCGGGCCTCCTGAAGTCCCGCCTGAATGTTCAAAAAGTGTCTTTCAACTGGTTGTCCTGGTTGATATACTCATTGTTTCTTCACTGTCTATATAAACCATCATAAAGGCAAACATTCGCATGACTGCAATGTCTCCTGTTCCGGAGACATCTATGATATCCCCCCTGAACCGCAATAGATTCCAAACATATTCTATGACAATCCAGGGAGGGGTATACTTATACCCAGGCTCAAAATAAAATAACCCGGCCAAAAGCCGGGTTATTTATATGATGTTCAATAGCGATATTATTATTCTGCAGACCAACCGGTCTTTATTCATCAGTTCAGGAACACCTGATACTGAAGAATAAAACTTCCTTTTCGATCAATCTTGAACGCATCCTGTGTGGCTGCATCCACCTGATATATGGGGCGGCTCTGGTAAGCAAAAGTCAATTTGGATGTATGCCCTTTCAGCAGCCAGCTGAAACCTCCATCCCAGAATGCCATATTATCTTTCAGTCTGTCGTAATGTGCATATTGTAAACTGGCGTAAGGCATAATGGTTGTCTTTCCGATCAGGTTATTTTTAAACTTATAACCCACCTGTCCGTACAACAGGTTACCGGTTCCAAAGGAAGGATAACCATTACCGCTGCCATTGAGGATATCTGTCCTGGTTGTACCATTAGCGGGATTCATTGTAGCCTGGTTACGGATATAACCTCTACCCCAGTTGAAATTAATATAAGACGCATAAGCGCTCAGCGCCGTCCCCGTTGTTGCATTGATAGGCGCATCATAGTAGACGTCTACTGCGAAATGCTGCATATTGGTCTCTACGGTATCTCCGTTGTTACCCGCACGCCACATCGCATCAGGCTGGATCTGGAAACCGGCGCCGATATTAAATACTCTCCTGGTACCTAAGTAAGTACCGGTGGCGTATGCGGTAGTATTCGCTTCCTGATCGAGGAACTGCCATTGGAAATATCCATGCCACTGCATTTTAGCAGGTTTGGCAGAAAAAGAAGAATGAGTACCAACGGTGGGCACATACCCATTGGATTTCTGTACCGCCATCGGACTGCTCATTACTACACGATAATCCAGTTTGCCCAGCTTACCTTTTGCATAGATGCTCAGCTTACGCAGGAACTGGTCTGTCACGTCGTTGGTGCTTTGCTCAAACAAAGGAGCATCAACCCCCATGATCGAACCAACTGAAGGAGCTGAAAAACGGCTCAGGCCATTCCAGGCGCTCAGACCACCACCGAGGGATAAATGTTTTCTTACCACTTCATATTCACCGACGATATCATGAATGAAGAAACCAGCTTTCCTGTCGGAAGAATAGTTGAAGTTGTTCATACCGATCTGCGAATAGATAAACACACGGTCGGCAATTTGTCCGAAGGCCTGAAATCTCGCCCTTCTCACCCCAATGTCGGTAAAGTTGTCTTTCGCATACCCGTTGATCGTAGTACCGGGGTTCATGTCTGTATTTCTGAGCCAGATCTGCGACACTAATGTGAACTTGAAGTAGTTACTGCCATCTTCGTTCAGCCAGATCTTGCCGTCTTTAAATCCCTGGGAGTATGCACTCATTGTGCTTCCACTGATTAGCAGCGTACATGCTGTCAGTTTCAAGAGTTTTCTGATTTTCATTTTCGTTTACTTTCTTTTCGCAGCGTACAGTGTAGGTTACCCCAGGACTGTCATGCAGTCAATTTTAAAAAATAATTTCCACTTCCCTTTACTCTCTTTTTGCAGAGTACAGTGTAGGTTGCCCCGGACTGCCATGCAGCCAATTTAAAAATATTATAGTTGTATATGACTTACACGATTGCGTCTCTCTTCCGCACAATATGGGTTACATCTCCCTCTATCATCTTCTCCAGCAGTTCGTATCCTCCATTAGGCTGGCGATGAGCAAATTCCCGCTCACTCAGTGTGACAGGACTTGCCCAGAAAAGATTCACTTTGTCGCCATACATTTCCGGCAGCGCAATGCCTTCGCCATTATACAGTGCGGCAGACAATACGATACTTTCAAAAGGCGCCGGTAGTTTACCGGAACCGATGGTATGCCCTTCTCCCAGCCAGCTGATATGCCTCCAGGGTATGTCTGCCATACCGGAGATGCCTTCCGCCATCCTGGTGATCTCTTCGTCTGTATAGTCATCTTTACTCACAGCGAGTGCGATCTCCATTCTTCTGTAAGCAGGTGCATTGTCGTTGTACAGGTAGGATACCCATGGCATCGGGCGGATGCTCACACCCATGCTCAGGAAATAAACCACATTATCTTTCTCAAACTTTCCAAGTGCCATTGGCGGCCATTGGTTATTATCTATTGCAAAATATTGCAGCATCTTGCCGAAATGGCGTTCGTAGGTGGCAATAAATTGTTCCTGTATCACCGGCCACTGGGGCGTCTCAGCATTCGCCCACTGTTGTCTGAACTGTACGGCATCTGCTACATGTTTATGCTGTTCATTTTTACCAGGTTGACCGAGCGGGAATACAAGTGCATTGGCATCTGAATCAATACAATCTGCCGCATAAGCTACCGGTTCCTCTGTATACAGGCTCCAGCCGGGTATTACGCCCAGCGGTTTTCCGTCATATAGTACTGCAGCGCCGTCTTCTTCCGGCATCCACACGATAGATAATAATTCTGCTTTTAAAGGTGCGCTCCCTTCAGGATGATTAGTGAAGCGTGCTTCCAGCATAGGGGCGTCTCCGTTCTCCATAGCTGCACTATCCCTTTGTGCAGGGCCGGGCTGTAAATTGCGTAGCCAGCAGGCACGCATACGATATTTCTTGCTATGCAATTCAGCAGGATACAGGTAAAAATAAGCTGTCCGTTCGTCCTGCTCTACCACCGCATACATGGTGTAGCGGCTGTTGGCTTCTTCTATCAATACTGTTGGTCCGTTGCTCATAATCTGCAAGATAATTACTTATCATTAAAGAAATAACCTGATATCATTTATTTACCATACCTTTGCGTCACTTTTATTCTCTTCCTCACCAGCTTTTGCAGTTACCCTTCAAAATATTGTGTTGGTTTGCGAGTAAGGCGGGTAAAGTATCAGCAACATCACCGGACAAGCTCCACTGCTGATAGCCTTACCAATATTTATCATTAAAAACTCAAGATTTTGTCATTTGAACAGTTAAGGCTCATCGAGCCCGTGCTGAAGGCCTTGGCACATGAAGGTTATACCTCTCCAACGCCCATTCAGCAACAAGCCATACCCTTTGTACTTGATAAGAAGGACCTGCTGGGTTGCGCCCAGACCGGTACCGGTAAAACAGCCGCTTTTGCGATACCCCTGCTACAATTAATGCATGAAGACCAACAGGCTTCACGCAAAGGCCCCCGCAATATTAAAGCGCTTATCTTGACGCCCACCCGCGAACTGGCGATACAGATACAGGAAAGCTTCACTGCCTATGGCAGGTTCCTCGACCTGAAAAGCCTTGTTATCTTTGGTGGCGTTTCCCAGCATCCGCAAACAGAAGCTCTCAAAAGAGGCGTAGACATTCTCATCGCCACACCGGGCCGTCTGCTGGATCTTATCAGTCAGAATTATATCACACTGAGAGATATTAAATACTTCATCCTGGATGAAGCCGACAGAATGCTGGATATGGGATTTGTACATGATGTAAGACGTGTCATCATCAAATTACCTGAACAACGGCAAACGCTGTTCTTCTCTGCTACCATGCCTCCGGAAATACAGACACTGGCAAACGCTATCCTGCGTGATCCTGCCAAAGTAGAAGTAACACCGGTGTCTTCTACCGCAGAGACCATCACACAGTCCATGTACTTCGTGAACAAAAGCGACAAACGGAATCTGCTGCTCCACATCCTGAAGGATAAATCTATCCGGACAGTACTGGTATTCACCCGTACAAAACATGGTGCAGACAAGGTGGTAAAAGACCTGAACAAAGCAGAGATCACCGCTGAAGCCATTCATGGAAATAAATCACAGAACGCCCGTCAGCGTGCTTTGAGCAATTTCAAGTCACAGCAGACGAGAGTGCTGGTAGCTACAGACATCGCCGCCAGAGGTATCGATATCGATGAACTGACACACGTGATCAATTACGAGCTGCCAAACGTACCTGAAACTTACGTCCACCGTATTGGCCGTACAGGCCGTGCCGGCGCGAAAGGAATGGCGATCTCTTTCTGTGAGGGAGAAGAAAAGGCATTTCTGAAAGATATCCTGAAGCTCATTGCACGCGATATTCCTGTTGTGACAGAACATCCTTTTCACAATGGCGACAGTATGTCGGCTCCAGTACAGCGTCCCGTAGCACAGAAACCTAAGCAGCAGCATCCCCGCGATAAGAAAGGAGGTTTCTCCCGCAACCGGCAGGGACATGTGGCGCCACGTCAACATAAAGACAAAGGTAATGGTAATGGTCAGCCGCGACATGGACAACAGCAACGTAGCAATCAGCAACGCGAAAGATCCACATCGAAATAAGCAGATATTGTAAATAAAAAAATCCCGGTCTGTACATACAGGCCGGGATTTTTGTTTACATAACATTCACCTCAGAAGTATTTCTCCACCGTAAGCCCATAATTAAACAACAGGTTCTCCCTCGCCGTGCGATTTAACTTGTTGTATGTCATCGTTGCCGTAATACTTAGCCATTTCCGCAACAGAATAGAAAGATTCGATGTAGAGCGGATATTGAAATCACTGCTGTGCTGCAAAGAATTCTGCAGGAAATGAATACCATCAATAACAATAATATCACGTATGACGAACTTATACGACAGGCGGAAAGAATTCCTGAAAGTATGATAAACATCCCGGATGGTATCTTTCAGGAAAAGATCGCTGTTTTCAAACAGGATGCCATCACTGAGTGAAAGATAAGCGCTTTTTCTGTCCAGGACATTGTACGCAATGCCGGCCCCTCCCTGGAAACGGTCGTTGATCTTAAGTGAGTAGCTTTTATCGTAGTTTGCCAGTCCCCAGTAATAGATCTGCCGCACGGCCCTGAACAAACTAAAGTCCATGGATGCAGCAAAGTCGTTGTTAGTCTTCACACTGTCCTGCTCACCATACACCCATCCACCGCTGGCATTCAATGCAATCTTTTTCTTGCTGACACCTAATTTAAAGTTATTATTCAGCAGATATGACCTGCCGTCCTGCGTTCTGTTGATAGATCCTGTGGAAGAGAACTTGCCGTAGTAATGAATAGAATCACTGAATTGCCCCCGTGCTGTGGTGTAACATACAATAGTTAGTAACAAGATAAAAACACACTTCATAATTAACATACATTCATTTATGGTCAGTGACCAGTCCCAGTTTCTTTGAATGGGCGATGGCCTCCCGGCTATGTTTAAAATAGCAACAGGGAATACCTCTCCCACTGATCACGCCGGCAACTTCCTGTGTAGCGGCGTAACGACTGCCTCTGACATGGCGCAGATAAACAGCAACGATCTGTGAAGTGAAATGTTTGGTGATAGCCTCGTAAATATGCGGATCTTCCTGCGAATCGTCTCCCAGCAAAATAAACCGCATATGCGGGTAATGCTTTAGTATACGGCTGATCCTCGTGAACTTTGTAGCATGATGCTGCTGTCCGCTTTTCAGCAACATGAGCAAAGGTTTCAGCTGACTTAAAAGGAACACGCCTTCCGGCAGTCCATTCATACGGCAGAACTCCCGGATATATGCGTACAGGTTCCATTCACTGCTCGATACGTAAAAGAATGGACGTGGCGGACGTGTTTTATTCACGGCATCACTCAACATTTTATAATGATGCACCACGCCTTCAAAAGGCTTACGTGTACGCGCATTGCGGGTAAACAGCACATGCAGCCTTTTGAGAAAAGAGGCAGAATGCGATACCAGGAAGGTATCATCAATATCGGAAATACATCCGAACTGACTACGATGTGGAATTATTACTACACCTATAGCACGTGTTACCGGGCTTTCTTCCACATTCGTGATCCGGACCTCCACTACATGATCACCAGGTTCCGGCATGGCCTCTGGTACCCACTGCAGATGAAAAAAGCCATCCGACTCCGTCACTGCAGTAATGGTCTGTCCATCCCATTCCAGCTGCACCTGCGCCCCTTCCCTTGGCTTTACCATGAATAACCGCAACAGGGCTATCATATTGAACAATGGGAAGCGGCTGTACCGCATGGCTGGTAATGGTCCCCGGTCCAGCACATGACCGAATATTTCCAGCTGTTCCACACCGCCTATCCCGTGGTAAACTCTGATGTGAGTTCTTCCTTCCAAACCCAGCCAGTGTAGAATTTTGTTCCATACAGACATTCAGGCGCTTATTTTGTAATGAACAGAGAGTATTAATTACATATAAAGCACATGGCGCAGCAAACATCTATGCAGCTCCGGCTCCTTTTTGTGATCAATCCTGTTTCAGGCGGCAAAAAGAAGGCCGATCCTGAAACATTCATCAAAAATTATTTCCGTGAACGACAGGAAGAAGTCCACTTTTTCACGCTGGATAGGCCACAACAGCCGCTTAGAGATGTTATTAAAAAAATAAAGCCCGGTTGTGTAATTGCTGTCGGCGGCGATGGAACTGTGAAGATGGTGGCAGAGCAGCTATTATATACAGGCATTCCCATGGGTATCCTTCCAGCCGGTTCTGCCAATGGCATGGCCACAGAATTATATATTCCGGCAAACTGGGAGCAGGTGCTGTCCCTCATTACCAGGGAACAGCCATCTACTGTGATGGATATAGACCTTATACAGATAAATGGTAAAGAGATCTGCATCCACCTGAGTGACGTAGGACTGAATGCGTTACTCGTAAAGCACTTCGAGCAAAGAGGCATCCGCGGGAAACTGGGTTATGCGTTATCCGCTTTCAAAACGTTATTGAAGAACAGGCGGCTGGAAGTAAAAATAGAGAACAGAAAGATGCATATCGTTCGCCATGCCCATATGATCGTGCTGGCCAATGCGCGGATGTATGGAACAGGCGCCAGCATCAATCCTGACGGTAGCCTTACTGATGGCTTGTTCGAAGTAGTGATCTTACGAAAGCTGTCCATTGCTGAATTGCTGAAGATGTTATTCAGGCATCGCCCCTTTGACCCCGCCAAGACAGAGATCCTCCAGGCCGACCAGGTAACTATCAGTACCCGGAAGCGGGCGCACTTCCAGATAGACGGTGAATACCTGGGTAAAACCAAACTGGTACGCGCCAATATACTGCCTCAGGCACTGAAAGTGATCGTGCCTGCTCCGCCGGAAGCGCGTTAAAATCATATTATCCATTAAGTGAAAAATATCAGCTGGAATCCTGTATGGATATAGCTCTTGGGAGACACCTACCGTTCTTCCTACTACCTGTCCACCGGTCATCATTTGTATGTATTTGTACTCCTCGCTTTCTATTTTGTACACAAATGATTTATATGCGGAAGATTCTATTTCTCCTGGCCCTCCTGTTGCCAGGATATGGCCTATTTGCCCAACAGACCTATGTGTTTAAGGACGGATTGATCAGCGGCCCCTGCCATCAATATGGCCGGACCGCGTTATTTACAGATCAGCTGGCATGGGCGCTCAGCAATGGAGAGCTGAAAACGCCTGTAAAAGATGCTGCCTCTTTTCCGGACGAAAAAGGCACACAACAGCAATGGCAGGGTATTACAGCCAATGCAGAAGGTTCTTTTGCCGGCCGTGTGATCAACAATGGCTACCTGTATGTTTCCTACAACGCGCCAAAGGCACAGACAGCCATCCTGAACGTTACCGGTCACCAGATGGTGTATGTAAATGGTACTCCACATGCCGGTGATATGTATCGCTATGGCTGGATGTACATCCCGGTACAATTACGCCGGGGCAATAATGAATTCTATATCCGCACGGGCCGCAGCTTCGGCAGACAAGGTATCAAAGCCCGGCTGCTGTTTCCCGAAAAACCAGTGTATATCAGTATCGCCGATTCTACTATGCCATTCGTCGTAGCAGGCAATAATAATAGTGATCTGTGGGGTGCGGTTGTAGTCGTGAACACTTCTGCACAATCACTCAAAAACCTGCAGATACAAGCCACTGTAAACGGTAAAACCGTTACTTCAACGATCCCGGAAATAGCGGCGCTCAGCACCCGTAAAGTAGGCTTTAAGTTCGATGCATCCGGTGCGGCAAACAACGGCTATAATTGCACACTGGTGTTAAACAATCAGAAGGCCACTGTCGATACCAAAACTTTCGCATTGAAAGCAGTCACCAACAAAGACCATTACAGCAATACTTTCGTAAGTGACATAGATGGCAGTGTACAATACTACGCCGTATCGCCGCAGGCAAATCCTAACGGCAAAGCACCTGCCTTTTTCCTTTCTGTACACGGCGCGGAAGTACAGGCTATTAACCAGGCAAGCGCCTATAAATACAAAGACTGGGGTGTGCTGGTAGCGCCTACCAACCGCCGTCCACGTGGGTTCAACTGGGAAGACTGGGGTCGCCTCGATGCGCTGGAAGTGTTGAATATCGGCATCAACAGCTTCCGTCCTGATCCTGAAAGGATCTACCTGACGGGTCACTCAATGGGTGGACACGGTACGTGGTACCTGGGTGCTACATACGCCGGTAAATGGGCTGCTATTGCTCCTTGTTCGGGTTATCCTACCCTGATGGGATACGGTTCAGCAGATGGACTGATCCCTGATTCTCCACGCAACAGTACTGAACAGGTACTGCTGAGGGCAAGCAATCCAAGCAACACCTTTAAACTGGCAACCAACTACAAGGCAGGCGGTGTGTATGTTCTTCATGGCGACAGCGATAAAGTCGTTTCTGTCGACTATGCAAGGCAAATGAAAAAGATACTGGCCGACTTCCATAAAGACTACAGCTATTATGAATATCCTGGCGGAGAACACTGGTATGGTGATACCTGCGTGGACTGGGGTCCTTTATTCCAGTACTTCAAATGGCATACGATTCCCGCAGATACCAGCGTGAATGAAATTGATTTCACTACCGCCAATCCCGCTATCTCTGCAGCACACCACTGGGTACGCGTCTTACAACAAGAGCACGCGTTGGAATACAGCCGTATACAGCTCAGCAGGAACAAATCGCGTAATGCTATTACCGGTACTACTTCCAATATCCACACACTGGCTATTGATGTGAAAGACGTGCCTGTAGGTAATACACTCAGCATTACACTGGATAATAAACCAGCAGTGACTTATACCCGTAAAGCCGGTGATAGCCTGCTGTATCTGCATAACGGCACACAATGGACTGCCGGCGCGGCGCCAGCAGCTACCGACAAAGGCGCTGTGCGGAACGGTACGTTCAAAGAAGCATTCAATCACCGTATGGTGTTTGTGTACAGTACTGGCGGACAACCCACAGAGAATGAATGGTCGCTGAACAAAGCTCGCTACGACGCAGAAACATGGTATTACAGAGGCAATGGTGCAGTAGATATTGTTGCAGATAAAGACTTCGATGCTGCAAAATATCCCGACCGCGGTATCATTATCTATGGTAATGCAAGCACCAACAAGGCATGGAAACAATTGCTGCAAGCCGCGCCCGTACAGGTAACACGCGGTAAAGTAACAGTGGGTAAGCAGGAATATTCAGGAGAAGGCTTAGCTGCTTACTTCATGTGGCCAAGAGCTGACAGCAAAACTGCTTCTGTTGCCGTTATTGCGGGTACAGGATTAGCAGGTATGCGTGCTGCAGATGCTAACCAGTATTTTGCCGGTGGTAGCGGTTTTCCTGACTATATGATCTTTAATGTTGACCTGCTGAAAGGAAATACTGCAGCAGTGAGAACAGCTGGCTTTTACAATAACGAATGGAAGCTGGACGAAAAAGAAATGATCAGAAACTAAGGTCAGATCAGAATATAGCGAAAATGCCGCGGAGAAAGCACTCCGCGGCATTTCTATTTATCGCAGTAATTTATGTGGTTAAACAGATTTACATAGTTTGAGGAAAGAAAAGCATAGACATCCTACAAGATGTGTAAAATTTCCCATAACCGTTGGATACATACAATACATGTCACACATGGCATAGTTTATGTTTTTTCAGGAGATAAACTATTCTTAATTTTTAAAAAGCTCCAGATTATGACACCTCTGAATCATGCCAGCAAGGGTCTGTTAACCATTTTAGCCCTGACAGGATTGTTTACCTTCTCATCATGCAGTAAAGACGATGATGACACAACTGTTGATCCTGATGCAACTGTAAAAATTGTAAATGTATTGCCTGATGCAGGCAGCGTTGATGTATTTAACGGATCAAGCAAGCTGAATTCCTCCGCCATTGCTTATGGCGAATCTACCGGTTATATGAATATAAAAAAGGGGGATGCTACTTTTGATTTTAAAGCTTCAGTATCGGGCAACACGGTATTATCGGCACCCGTAAAATTTGAAAAAGGTGAAAGTTACTCACTGTTCGCCGCTGGCGAAACTGATGGCAACACAACTGTAGGAATTCTTACGGAAGATGATCTTAGCGCACCGGCATCAGGTATGGCCGCGATCCGCTTTGTACATGCGGGAAGCGATGCTCCTGCTGTTAACTTCCTTGCGAATGACAGTCTGCTGCAAGGCAGTATTGCATATAAATCTGCTACCGGATTTAAACAGCTGGCTGCAGGTACTTACACAATAAAACTGAATAATGCCGCCAACGGCGAAAGCATCATCAGCCGTTCCAGTGTTGTGCTGACTGCCGGCAAGCTTTACACCGTGGTAGCGCAGGGATTGACCAGTCCAACACCGGTTATTGAACAGCCATTTGCTTTGAATATAATGGCCAATAACTAGTCGCATTAATCATACACACCTACATAAAAAAGAACCCGCCTCATTTCTGAGACGGGTTCCCGTTTTTATGTAAATAATTCGCTTACCAGCTTAGCTGGAAATTGCTGCCACCATTCACGATGAATACAGCTTTCCTGTTGCCCTGGAATGAAATAGTACCTTCATATTTGAAAACATTACCTTTTGAATCTGCACCGGTGATCTTCACTGTAGCAGTACCGGAAACGATTTCCCTGGTTTGTTTGTCAATCTTGATACTAACTGATTCGTAGTGAACAGCGCTGGTAAAAGAAGGCAGATCAGTTGTCTTAGATACAAACTTACCGGCACGGTCAAAGGTCTGGCTAACTTCCCAGGAAGTGCTGGAGGTACCTAAACCTTTCAACTTGTAAGTTGAAGTACAGCTGTCATTCGTTTTAAATTTGTCAGTTTCGATAGCTGTCTTACCGTTGAAGTTAAATGTGAACTCGGTTGGAACATCGCCATTACAAGCGAGTGAATACAGCCAGCTTAATTTGTAATCGTAAGTGATTCCGTTTGCGGTACCGGCAGCACCAATGCTACCGTCAGTAGATTTACCACAAAAATCGCTCAGCTTACCACCTGCCTGTCTTGCTTCCATTGCAGACACGGCCAAAGTAGTCTGGCCTATCTGTTCAACGATACCACCCTGACTAACAACAGTCTGTGATACTACAGTAGCGGCTTGTTCCTGTGTTACGCCAGAATTTCCTTTAGTGTCATCTTCTTTCGAGCAGGAAGTAACGCCGAAAGAAATACCTGCGGCCACAGCAAGTAATAACAGAGTAGCTTTGCTACGAGCAAAGGAGAGACGTGGTCTTCTCATAGAATAGAGATTTTAATTGATTTGTGATATAATTGAATTAATGCTTACGAACTTGCATGACTTATTTGCTTCCCCTTACTCCTGTAAATCTATATTAATATAATCAGAATTCATAATATAAACGAGGAATTAACAAGTGTATTGTAGGTGGGTGCTTCCTCATTTCATAACTCCTTGCTTTACAGGTATTAAAATTTAAACCCCTTACGAAGACACGATTTCTTTGCTGCCCGTCCCTGTCATTTTATGACCTATAAAACGGACACTACCATACAATTAGTATATACGTCGCCATTATTCACTTATTGTAACCGTAGAGGCGTTACATGTACCTGGTTGCCAATAAAAAAGGGTGCCCGGAGGCACCCTTGAAAATATATTGCATAAAACAGGATACAATCCCGTTCGTCATCCATATTATAACTCCCTGATCCAGATGTTCCTGAAACTCAGTGGCTCACTCTTATCGCCATGTGATTGCAGCTTGATAGGGCATGCACCATGTGCTTTTGCGTAAGATGCCTTTCCGATATATCTGGTAGGACCCTGCAATTCAGTATTGTTCTGTACCAGCACACCATTGAAGAAAACGGTGACTCTTGCAGGCGACTGCAGGGAACCATCGCTGTTAAAACGGGGAGCGGTCCATACGATGTCATATGTCTGCCATTCTCCCGGCTTGCGGTTAGCATTTACCAGCGGGGCAGTCTGTTTGTAGATACTGGCAGACTGGCCATTCACATATGTCTTGTTGTTGTAGTTATCCAGGATCTGCAGTTCATAACCATCATCGCCTTTTCCGGTGGAAGCGAGGAATAAACCACTGTTACCTCTACCCTGTCCTGTACCGGTGATATCTTTTGGTACACGCCACTCGATATGTAACTGATAGTTGGTGAACGATCTCTTCGTCTGGATGTTACCGGTGCTTTTATCCACCGTAAAGATTCCTCCTGCTACTTTCCATTTTGCAGGTTGCTCAGGATTGTCGACAGAGACCCACTGGTCCAGGCTTTTCCCGTCAAACAGGACGATAGCGTCGGAAGGTGCTTCTGTAGTCACCTTTCCGGGTGTTACAACTGTCGGTACCGGTTCCCATACTTCCGTGTCTTCAGGCTTCGACTGCGCAAATAACGTGGCTGAGAGCACAACAGCAGCAGCCGTTGCAAACGTTTTCTTGTACATGATCACAATAATTTAATTCCCTAAGTTAAAAATAGATCCCACAAATAGCAATCCGGCCATCATTTTTAATTACATAACAATAGATTTGTATATATCCATCGCTGTCAGTATCTTAGATTTAGAATTCAAAGTATGTTGGAGAATTATTGTTCATGTTGACCTCTACGGGACAAAACGGCGACAGGTGAATTGCCGTTACCGCACATAAATAATCCTTTGACAAAACGAGAACGCCTACGCCCGCGCGTATACATACCAACGCATTAGAGAATGACACTGACTGCATTTATATCATCATTGATCAATGAAGGTAAAGTACTAGTTGCACCGGCCATTGAACCGTTTGACGTAGAGGACCTCCGTCTGGCCGGCGTGCATCTGCAGCAACATTACGATGACGATAGCACGGATATGCCCGGACAGGTACCGCCTTACGATCCGGAGGCCGCTCTCTGGGCTGCCTGTTACCTTTACAGGGCCGTCCAGTTTGTCCTGATCCGGCGGCTGGGTGAGGAGGATATAAAGGCGCACCTGCTGCCTTTTACCGGTATCCCCTCTGCCGCTGCCATATATGCGGCTGATCTGACATTTCGCTATATGCCAGGTCTTTTTGATCTGGCGAAAGGACTATCCCCGCAAGATCCGCTGGTAAAAGAACTGGAGGTCATGGCCGCACAGTGGCCGTTTTCCATGGCCGCCATACCAGCCGTTGTACCGGAAGATCTCTCCGTCATCATGCAGCATCCCTCACTGAAAACAGCCTACATCGACAGGATCATCCAGGCAAAGGACTTGCGCAAGTGCCGTCACCCGGAATGCCTGCCCCTGGTGCAGGAAGCCCTTGGCTCATATGCCGCGATGCTCTGGCCTGAATTTGAAATTGACCTAACTGTTCATATATAAACAATGGAACCTATTACCTTTGAATCCCCGCTGGTAGACAAACTGAATGACGTACTACAGCAACTGAAACAGACTTTTGTCGGCAAGGATGACATTATCGATCTCATGGGCATCTGCCTGGCAGGGCGGGAAAACCTCTTCCTGTTCGGCCCTCCGGGTACAGCTAAAAGTGCTATGGTGCGTGAACTGGCCCGCCAGCTGGATGTGAAGACATTTGAATACCTGCTGACCCGCTTTACAGAACCGAATGAGCTTTTCGGCCCCTTCGATATCCGCAAACTGCGTGATGGCGACCTGGTGACCAATACAGATGGCATGCTGCCCGAAGCCTCACTTGTATTTCTCGATGAGTTGCTGAATGCGAACAGCGCTATCCTTAACAGCTTGCTCATGTCGCTCAACGAAAAGATCTTCCGCAGGGGTAAGGAAACCAGACAGCTGCCTGCACTGATCTTCATTGGCGCCAGTAACCATCTTCCGGAAGATGAAGCCCTGCAGGCGCTGTTTGACCGGTTCCTGATCAGGGTGCGCTGTGAAAACGTAGATCCTGCCCTGTTGGATAATGTATTGCAGGCCGGCTGGGGACTGGAACAAAAGCAGGCTACCGGCAATAATGGCATTCCTGCTGAAGAGCTGCGTACCCTGCAGCAACTGAATACAACAATAGACCTCGGCGCCATCAGGGCTGAATATATCATGCTGATAGAACAATTGCGCAATGCAGGCGTTCAGATCTCTGACAGGCGCGCGGTGAAGCTGCAACGCCTCATCGCAGCAAGTGCCTTGCTCTGCAAACGCAAAGCTGCTATCCTTTCAGACCTTTGGGTGCTACGCTACATCTGGGATACGGAGGAGCAGATCGAGATCATTGCAGGTATCGTGAATGCATCTGTACAGAAAGCCATTACACATCCGCAGGAACATCCCCGCGCCCACAACAGCGGAACGCCCGATCCGGAAGCGATTTACCGCGATGTACAACAACTGCACGTACAATGGGACGATCCCGATACTCCGGCGGCTGCCCGTGCACTGATCAAAGACCGGCTGCGCAGTCTGAACAGCCGCTGTGAATGGATCAGCAATACCACGCAGCGCAACTATGTATTGCAACCCATAGACGCCCTCTGGAAGAAAATAATGCAATCTGCATGAAAGAGATGATCATCGTGCTTGCCATGGCTGATATCACAGCCCTTGGCAGTATACGCACATGGCCGGGACTACTGGTAGCAGCTACCGGAGACGAGATATGGGTGAGAAGCATCCCACCCGATACAACAGATATTAAGCTCCGTAAACTGCCGGTAAAACAAACTTTTCTGGCAGATGCACAGGAACGTTTATTCGTGCCCGGAAAACATACACCTCACGACGTTCTTACGAAGATGTCATGGGAAGCCATTGCCTCTTTCATCACCGTGGAACTGCCTGTATCGGCCATGCCCGCCCGCGTTGGCGAAGGACATACAGTGCGGCTGGCACCCACAACACAAACAGCGGAGCCTTTTGCCGTACTGACAACGCTTGAGCATTGGAAGGCCTATGCTGACACAGCACCGCTTGTCAGGCTGCAAAGATTAAGCTTCGCGGTGTGTGAAGCCGGCGAAGTGCTGATCATCGGTACACCGGTACCTTCTATGCCGGGCAAGGTATTTACGTTGCGGGATAATATACTGTTACCGGCCGGTTATGATTTTGATCCGCCCGCCATTGGCCAGTTCATTGGCACCTGGTCCGGAACGGAGAGCGATACGTTGCTGCTGTTTCATGTAGATGGTCAATGGGAGAAGATTCCCGGACACGTTTTTGTACGCGCTTCCAGAAGCGCTATCCGTCTCACCAATACTTTCTGAAATGTCGCAGCTGCATGACATGACCGTAGCATATTTTCAGTCTACAAAAGATTACTTCTGGCAATGGGCGGAAGAGGGGGAAGTCATTGAATGGAGCAAAGGCGGAGGCACGATCTGTTATAAAACAGAACTGCTGAACGACCTTTCACGAATAACCAATCATCTGCCGCCACTTGGGCCGCTCTTGCTGGTCATTGCGCTGGGTAAACCCGCTCCCGGACCACAGGCCATACAGGCTACGCTACATCAATATGCGCAGGATCTGGCAGGGCATGAAACTGAATTCATTTTCGGGGATTCGTGGGATGATAGTCCTTCAGACGAAATTAAAACGATCATTTCTAACTTCCTCACGTTGCTTCGCCCTCTTCCCGGCCGATACTGGAAAGGCCTTGACAGGGAATTACTGCTGAATACTCTTTTTGAAGATGTTCAAACATTCCTGCAAGGGGAAACAGCAAAAGAAATGCTGTCTATATGCCAGCGGGGGGCTTACGATTATGTGATTGCTCATAGCACCTCCATAGATCCTTTATCACAGCTGAAAGGTGATGTAAGCATCCTGCAGCAAATATTAAAACGTTATCCGAACACTGCTGCACTGGAGAAAAAACTGGACGAAGTAGTCAATCCATCCCCTCCCGTACCGGCCCCCATAGAGGTTCCTGAAGATCTTCCCAAACCGGCGCAGGCAGAAGAACTGTTACAGGTGCTTGCTGAAGATGATCAGACCGCATTGCTGGCATTGCTGACACAACGCCTCATTGCTGCATTACATCTACCGATGCATACCAAAGGATATAGTCAAACGTCTTTCGGAGGCGTGTCTGACATTACCAACAAGGGTAATTTCGACCGGCTGCTGCTGAGTGAACTGGCGCACGACAATGAAACCCTGATGGTAAGACTGGCCAATAACGAGGCGCTTTACCTGAGGCGGGAAGAGCTGCCTGACAATGAGCGGGGACAACGTTTTATACTCGTGGATAAAAGTATTAAACTGTGGGGAACGCCTCACCTGCTGGCAATGGCGGCTGCACTGGCATGTGCTATCGACAACAGGCAGCATGCAGAAATATTACCTTTTGCATTGCTGGGAGATCGCTACGAACCCATGGACCTCTCTTCCAAAGCAGAGATCATGGCCAGCATGCAATTGCTGTCGCCAGCGTTGAACAGTTCAAAGGCATTGTCTTCATTTACGGATGCACATATACTAAAAGGACAACAGGAATATTTTCTCATCACCAGTGATGAGCTTTTTCATACAGCTGCGTTTCAGCAATCATTCGCAGTACTGCGACGCACGGATGGTTTTGTGATCACAGTGGACAGGGAGTGCCGGATACAGTTGTACAGGTACACCACCGGTCACCGGAAGCTGCTAAGTACAGCGAAGATCAGCGTGGAAATGCCGGAAGTAACAACAAAACATGTTGCTGTTAAACGCATGCATAGTGAAGGGGTTGGGTTACCGGAGTTCCTGAAGCACCGCCCCTTCCCGCTTTTCATACCGTACCAACTGGTAAATCTTAATCAAAAGGACAGTTATTTCTCAAAACATGCAGGCGGCTTAGCTGTCACAAAACACAGACAACTATTATTCTGGCCACAACAAGGAAAGGGCGCCAGGGAGATCACTGCTGATTTTCCTGATGCCCATGGTTATTTCTTTGGATATGACCGTGAGTTTTCCTTTATCCTATTTCAGACTAAGGGATCTGAACATCTTTCTCTCTATCATTTTAACAGAAGTACACAGGAGCTGTTCTCCATAGAGGTAAAACCTCTTCGAGCCCTCCCTCAGCTAAGACGCAATGCTATCAGGGACATAGCATTTAAGATGGGTACTTCTGCCTATGGGTTCTTTTATTTTACTATTGGAATAACGGATGCATTAGCAGTCAATGTGGAGTCCGGAGAAACGACTCTGCATCCTGAGGTCACAAAAGAAATGATAAAAGAGATGAAAGCTCAGCATGAAGAAACTAACCAGCGGTACTGGCACTCATTTAATACGATCAACAGCCTTAAACACCTGGCTATTAACGGGAAAGGCAATATTGTAATCAATAAACACGAAATCTTATTCAGCGATAACAGTGTGAATCTCGTTCCAACGGACGCCAGCACCTCCGGCCATGGCCTTCAGAATATGCAGACTGTCAGAGTATCCGGCAGCCGGCAAACCTTCCAAAAATATACATGGCCCGATGGCAGCGAAGCGTGGTTTGACAGTTACAGACATATGCTGCACCTGCGTAGCTCAGAAAAACGACTGCCGGAAATCACTATTGTGCTCATTGTCAATCACGCTACGTCTTGTTGGGCCGCGGATGGCGCTATCTGCGGGGATTCCTATTTCAGACCAGACGATCAACAGAATATTGAAATATTCGAACCGAACGTCTTTCACCACGTATACATCAAACCATTTATCGACATTATTCAACATCATGGAACTCCAGCTGTCATATAATCCGCAAACCAGGCACAAAACAAACGCTGCCTTTCTCCGTGGTAATTCCGCCGAGCAATGGTTCCGCGAAATGAACGATTGGCAGATTCCCCTGAAAGGACTTACGTGTTTTCTGTTGCCCGAACATAAAAATACAATGACGCCCGGCGGGCTACTGGTCATCTTCAAAGACCATGTACCTGCGCCGGGAAAAATAAGCCATCCTTACGGTGCCATCAACGGCAATCTTTTTATCCCCGTGGATGCTACACTGACGCCGGCACTGTCTCCAGAAGAGATGCGCACATTGTTGATATGGCATGTACAGGTATTCCACCCTGTAATAGGTTTTGTCGGCTTTGACAAAGAAGACCAACGTGCAATAAGCAGCTTCCTGGCGCCAGGCCATGCGAGAGAAAGAAGCTGGGACTATGCACATCCCGGTATACCTCCGCTGGCACATCTGCACACTATCAGTGTTGCCATGCCTGAACAGCTGGAACTGACGGACCTTTTAAATCATGGCCAGATCACACTACCATTATCTGAATTGCCAGGTAAAAAGCCCCGCAGGAGCCTGTTTATGCGCTTTATTGACTGGATGGTCAGATGTTTTCTGCGGTTCCTGCTGGCAATGTTCAATATCGTTTCCTTTTTACTGCGGGGTGTTCCCGGGACACTGGTTCACGGCCACTACGCGGATGCCGGCGGTCCAGGTAAACGTGTTTCACGCAGGTCAGGTGCAGATGAGGAGAATGAAACCAAACATGTAGTGTCCACCGGACTAAGACAAACGCTACACAAATGGATAGAGAAAACACTGGGCGATATTGAGGAAAGAAGAGAGAGTGAACTTGACCGCCTGCTTAAAATGTTTGACAAAGACGGAGACGAGGCGCTTAAATTTGCTATACCACTAGGTGAAGATCCTGCACTTGGCAGAGGCATGGCGCCACAGTATTCCAGGCTGTCAAGACAGGATACCAATTTCAACCTCGGAAAATTATTGGGCAGCAGACCGGTAGATACATGGGCCACTGCAGAAAGTTACAAAACACTGCTGACAAGGAAATATGAACAACAGGCAGCAAAAGCACTGGAAGAAGGCGACCACAGAAAGGCCGCCTATATCTACGCTCACCTGTTGCGCAACCTTCACCGGGCAGCTACTGTGCTGGAAGAAGGGCGATTCTACCACGAGGCGGCCGCGCTGTATATGGATCGCCTCGGACAACCTGTAAAGGCTGCTGAATGTTTTGAAAAAGGCGGATTGCTGCTGGAGGCCATCAACATTTATAAAAAGCTGGAAAAATATGAGAAGACTGGCGACCTGTACAAACAACTATCTCAGGAAAAACCGGCACAACAATACTTCCAGCTGGCAGTCGATGCCGCCATGCATAAAAAAGATCACCTGGAAGCTGCCCGCATCCTGCAACATAAATCAGGAAAACCGGAAGAGGCCTGCGAGGTGTTGTTAGATGGCTGGCAGCATGGTAATCAGGACAAGGATTGCCTGTCGCAGTACCTCCATCTTGCCAAATCAATAGATGAAGACAGCTTTCCCGGTAAAATGCGAATCATCTATGAACAAAAAACACCTAAGCATAAAATAGACCATCTGGTAGAGATCTTCCTTGCATCCAGAAAAAGCATGAACGAAGCGGCGCAGCATACCGCTGTAGAAATAGCGTTCGAGGTCATTAGCCCACAAATAGCTGCGGGCAGAGAAGAGAAACTGAGCGTGCTGAAAAAGATGTTACCAGATGATAAGGAGCTGTCTGCCGACATTTACCGGTACACCACCCAGCAAAGACAGGTGAAACCAACCGTCCGTACCAACCAGGGTCAGGATCACTGTCCATAAGATCGACAACGGCATCACCTTCTCCAAACTATAAGAAACGATACCATCAATTTAGGCTTTTCTTAACAGTCAGGACCGTGGAAATGATCTTTATCCGGCGTTTGTAGCGTAAATTTGCAGAAGCAACCTATGTCCAACCCGCATAGCGCGCTGTCATGTATTTACTTACGCACTAAACCCTGGATCATGGAAAAAAAAATCATACGCGACGCTTATAAAACATACTGGCTGGAAAACGGTAAAAGACCCGTTTCTGTGTACACCTTCTGCCAACAGCTGAATGTACCTGAAACAACCTTTTACGACAGCTATTCCTCTTTTGATGCACTGGAAAAGGACATATGGCTTTCCTTCTTCCAGGACACAATAGAAAAGTTGAAGGAAGATGAGACGTACCGGAATTATTCCGCCCGCGAAAAACTCCTCACCTTCTATTTCCTCTGGGTACAGCAACTGAAGGAAAACAGGAGTTATATCCTCCAGCAGAAAGACAAATACCTGGTACCGGGCCTGCACCTGGACAAACTGGAAGCTTTCCGCATCGCTTTTTACGATTATATCCGTGAACTGATCAAAGAAGGTTACCAGACAGGTGAGGTGAAAGAACGTAAATACATCTCTGATCAGTACGTACACGGCTTCTGGCTGCAGGCGCTTTTCGTGTTACGCTACTGGACAAAAGATGACAGTGAACGCTTCGAAATGACAGATGCTGCCATAGAAAAAGCGGTAAACCTCAGCTTCCAGCTGATCAGTTCCAATACGCTTGACAGCATTCTGGACTTCGGAAAATTCATGTTTGCAAGGAAATAAGACAGTATGAAAGAACAGACGAACATCCCTACCGGTAAAGTTGAACGTGCCAGCAAATTTGTAACAACAGGATTGAAAGTAGGTACCAACTACCTTAAACATTATACCAAAAAACTCATAGATCCTTCCATCAGCAAGGAAGAACTCCATGCCGACAATGCAGAAGACATTTATGATACTCTCAGCAACCTGAAAGGAAGCGCACTGAAAGTGGCGCAGATGCTCAGTATGGATAAAGGCATGCTGCCCAAAGCCTACTCTGAACGTTTTGCCATGTCACAGTACAGCGCTCCTCCCCTTTCCGGCCCGCTGGTCATCAATACCTTCGTTAAAACACTGGGAAAATCGCCCAGTCAGCTCTATGACAAGTTCGATATACAGGCATCTAATGCCGCCTCTATCGGACAAGTACATAAAGCTACCAAATGGGGCAAGGAACTGGCAATAAAGATCCAGTATCCCGGCGTGGCCAATAGCGTAAAATCTGACCTCCGCATCGTCAAGCCTTTTGCCCTCCGCATCGTAGGCATGAATGAAGTGGATATGGATAAATACTTCCAGGAAATAGAAGGCAAACTGCTGGAAGAAACAGACTATAAACTGGAGCTGCGACGCTCCATGGAAGTATCGGCCCAATGCGCCCACATTCCTAACCTGGTCTTCCCGGCTTACTACCCGGAACTGTCCAGCGACAGGATCATCACCATGGACTGGCTGAAAGGATTCCACCTGAAAGAATTCCTGGAACGTAATCCATCACAGGATGCCCGTAACAGGATCGGTCAGGCACTGTGGGACTTCTACCAGTTCCAGGTACACAAACTGAAAAAGGTACATGCAGATCCGCATCCCGGCAACTTCCTGATGCGCGATGATGGTACCGTTGGCGTATTTGATTTTGGCTGTATCAAGGAAATACCGGAAGACTTCTACACCAATTATTTCCTCCTGGTGGACAAGGATATACTGAAAGACGAATTAAGGCGCAGAGAGATCTATACCAACCTCGAGATGATCCACCCAAGCGATACAGAAAAGGAAGTGGTTTTCTTCTCCGGCTTGTTCCAGAGAATGATCGATATGCTGACCCGCCCCTTTACACTGGAAGAGTTTGACTTTGGAGACGAAGCTTATTTCACGGAGATCTATGCCTATATGGATTATCTCTACAACCTCAAAGAAGTAAGGGATTCCAAGGTAGCGAGAGGTTCCAGACACTCATTGTATATCAACCGTACTTATTTCGGTTTATATTCTATTCTGAGTGATCTGAAGGCTAAAATAATCACCAGCGATGCACGGATACAGGCACTCCTGCATTCAGCATAAAGATATGTGCAATAAAAAAGCCTCCGCTGAGAAACGGAGACTTTTTTATTGAATACTTTCAACACTTATTTTACCGGTACTTCTACATGGGTGTTATCCCATTCTACTACCATTTTGTCTGCAGGTACAGTGATGGTCAGTTTCTCAACAGGTGCACTGGTTTTAGTAGCTTTTGCTTTTACTTCTGCTACATTTTTTGCTTTGATCTTGTCATAATCGTAAGCGCCCCATTGTTTCAGCTCACTGTTCAGAATAAATGTCCATTCATTGGCTTCAGGAATAGTGAACAGGGAATAAGTACCAGCTTTTACAGGTTTGCCGCCGAAGCTACCATCTTTAGCAAAGGTGATCTCAGTAGCCTCGTTAGCGCCTAAACGCCATACTTTACCATAAGGCACCAATTCACCGAAAATAACGCGGTTTCTTTTAGACGGTTGTCCGTAAGCTATCTTAACATTTTTCCCTTCAGCAGTGATACGTGGGCTTTTAGGTGCTTTCTCCTGTGCAGACACAAAACTGCATGTTCCTGCCAGTAATGCGAAAAATAATAGAACGTGTTTCATGGTTGTAATTTGTTTTACTGTTCTGAATTATATGAAAAATATACCTTTTCATTCATAACAAACTTACCATTCATAACAATTCAGTGTTAAAATGCGATAGCAGTCTGCACATTCATGCCTACTTCTTCCTTTCGCAGATATTTTTCAGTTTAGTCAACCCGTCCTCCAGTAAGGGACCGGTCAGCCTGTCTGACAGGAAACCTTTCAGCTTCCACCAGGGCAACATTCCCAGATGCGTTTCCAGGCGCCACTGTATAGCTGTTCCTTTCCCATCAGCGGAAGGCTTCAGCTCAAACGCTGCCACTACGGGTTTCATGGCATTGAACTCCATGTTATAATAGACCCCTTTCCCGGGTGCACTTTCCCTTATGAGCACTTTGCCTGACACAGGCCTGTCCTGCTGCATACCGGACCAGGTATAAAAAGCTCCCTCTCCCGCAGGCGGGTTGGAAAATTCAATTTTCCGCGCTACACCAGGAGCAGCCCAGGGATTCCATTCAGGCCAGGTATTCAGGTTATTGATCTCAGCATAAACGGTAGTCAGAGGAGCATCTATTACTCCCGATCGTTCAACGATCGCCTTTGAGGGCATTAACAGGGAAATGAGAAATATCAGTATCCCAAAACAAAGAACACTTAACAACAATAATTTGACGAAACGCATATCTATTTTACTAATTTCTCCAGGTTTTCTAACCCTTTTTCAAAATCTTTTCCAATCAATTTATCAAGCATCAATCCCCTGATCTTCGCAGCAGGATATCTGCCTACTTCCATTGCGATGCCCCAGGTAACATGAGTACCTCTGCCAGAGGGTTCGAAACGAAAAAAACCTTTTGTCGCCTTACTCTCCATGAACTGCATTTCGATTGTAATGTGCTCATATGGCCGGGAAGCTACAATTGTAACTGACCCCTTACCTACCTTCCGCTTCCTGCTTATCCACTGATAGCCGGCCCCTGTCCCGCTCATTTTATCATTGTACGACAGTTTCATTTTAGGGTCAACCTGGTGCCAGGGCGACCATTTCTCCCAGTTACGCAATACATTCACCTGATCAAAAACGACGGAAAGAGACGCAGGAATGGACCTGACACGTACTACTTTCACTGTAGCAGGCAGGAACATGCTAACAATACACAAACCTGGTATCAGCACTCCAAGTGCTCCAAGTATGATAAATAAGGCTTGCATATACAAAAGGTAGGAAAAAATCCAGACTATTCCCTATTCCCACCTGAAAACCCTTACTGCTACGATATATACAACCACTCCCCAGAGGGCAATTACGCCAAGCTCAAGCCCTACATTCCATAAGTGCTGTCCTTCGAAAGCGATCTTGCGGAATGCATCATTCAGGTAGGTCAGCGGCATAACACGGCATACCGGCTGTAGCCACGAAGGGAAAGCATCCACAGCAACAAAGGTGCCTGCCAGCAGGAACTGTGGCAAGGTGATCACGTTGGCAATAGGTGGTATGGCGCTCTCGCTGTTTGCAATGCCGCTTACCACAAATCCAAAGCCCATGAATACGATCACGCCGAAGGCCGTTAGCACCAGCATTTCAAGAAAAGTGCTCCACCCATGTACCAGTGTAAACCCGAAGGCAAAATAACCAATGGCAATGATCAGCACTGCTCCCGCTACCTGGAATATCAGGCGGGCAAGGGCCTCTCCCAGTACAATATGGAGCCTGCGGATGGGTGTGGCGAAGAAACGTTTCAATACCAGCGTCTGGCGCAGGCTGAAGAAGAGAAATGCGGTGCTGAATACAGCCGCGCTCAACAGGGAAAAGCTGAGCAGACCGGGCAGAATGAAGTCGATCGTACGATAACGGCGTCCCGGCAACACTTCCACCGGTTCCAGTTTCGCAATGGAACCCCTGGGATAATACACGTCATCTGCTTTATAAATGATTCCGCTCAGTATAGTCTGAAATAAAGAGATCTTGTCTGCCGCAGCCGTGGAAGTACGCACCTTCACATCGCAGGCAGGTGCATTACCCTGGGCGGGACGTGAAGTAATACGGATAATGGCGGTAATATGTCCTTTTTTCAGATCATCCTCCATTTCTGCAGCTGCCTGTCCCGTCACCAGCTTAAGGCTTTTCTCACTGGCCAGTTGCCTGTACAGGTAACCGCTGGTATCGGTAGCGGCATCCACCCCAACCTTCACTGATATACCGTTATCGCCGATAAAACCAAACACCAGAATGAACACCAAAGGGAATCCCAGACTGAAGATCACTGCTGAAGGGCTTCTCACTATTCCTATCAGGCTTGCTTTGGACATGGCTAACAGCGCCTTCCATTGATTGTATTTAACCGCCATACTTACTTAAACGCTGGTCTATTCTTAAAAAATCGCATAAAACTACTATTGTTTTACCCATTTCCATAAAAAAACCTGCCCTTGAGGGGCAGGTTTAATACTATTTTAAGTCTGTAAGTATCTTCTTATCTGATTTCCACCACATAAGGCAGCTTTGCCTGGATCTCTCCGCTCATTTCTTTCAGATGTTTGATCTGCTGATAAACAGCATACTGATCTCCCAGCTCTTTTTTAATGGCAGTCTCCATACGGGCATCCCCTGCAAAGGACTTCACAAATTTTTCGAACGGCTGCTCCGCTTCAGGATATTCCCTTAAACGGTAACCACTGATCTTCGCCAGTTTCGCAGCACATTTAATGGCATCGTCAATACCACCGATACGGTCCACCAGTCCCAGTTGTTTTGCCTGTATGCCACTCCATACGCGGCCCTGGGCAATGCTGTCCACGATTACCCCATTCAGTTTGCGGCCTTCCACCACACGCCCCTTAAAGGTGCTGTAGATGCTATCAACTGAGTTCTGTATGAATTTCTTTTCGATTTCTGTCAATGGACGGGAGGTATTGCCAAGATCAGCATATTGTGCTGTCTTAACACCATCGAAGGTTACTCCGAGTTTGTTCTTAAAGAATCCCTGCAGGTTCGGCAACACGGCAAAAACGCCGATAGAACCTGTCAGCGTGTTCGGCTGTGCAAAAATAGAGTCGGCCATGCAGGAAATATAGTAACCACCGGAAGCCGCATAGTCTCCCATGGACACTACCACCGGTTTGCTCTTTTTAGCCAGTGTCAGCTCCCTCCAGATAGACTCTGATGCCAGTGCACTACCACCGGGAGAGTTCACACGGAATACGATCGCTTTTACATCCTTATCCTGTCTTGCCTCGCGGATGAGCTTCACAAATTGTCCGCTGCTGATAGTCTCGTCCTTCTCGCTGTCACCACCCACAATATTTCCCTGCGCATAAATAATGGCAATCCTGTTATCCTCGCCTTTGCCGGTAGATGCATCCGTTGCACTTTCATATTTGGAGAGGGAGATAAAATTAATTTTCTCATCCCCACCAAGTCCCAGTCTTGACTTGATTTCATCCATCACCTGGTCATTGTATTTCAACCCATCAACGAGCTTGTATTTCAGCGCATCATTCGCTTCCTGGATCAGCCCCCCGTTAGCATACTGGTGCAGTGTGGCGGTGTCTATTTTTCTGGAAGCGCCGATATTTTTCAGGAAATTGGCGTATAGGTCGCCCAGGTAAGCGTTTGTCTGGATGCGGTTAGCCACCGTCATCTGTGTTTCCCGCAAAGGCTCTGTAGCGCTCTTGAAGCGGCCATCATAAAAGATCTGCGGTTGGATTTCCAGTTTGTCCAGCGTTCCTTTCAGGAAGGTCAGCTGGGTAAAGAAACCGCTGAATTCCATACCTCCTTTCGGATGCACATATACCTTGTCTGCCAGGGAAGCTACATAGTAACTCTTTTGGTCCATCACCTCACCATAGGCATAAATGAACTTACCGGATTGTTTAAATTTCAGCAGCGCATTACGCACTTCCTCGTTGGTGGCAAACCCATTGGCATTGTTGTCTGCCTTCAGATAGATCCCTTTTATATTATCGTCAGTTTCTGCATGTCTGATCAGGCGCACCACATCATAAAGCCCCGGGGTTTCTTTGGGTCCCTGACGCAATACGGCATTTACGGGGTCTACAATCTTTTGTTCGGCATAAGGCTGACTGGTTTCAAGCACCAGCACTCCATTTGGCGATAAGGTAACTTCTTCAGGGCTGACAGCCGACTTTATTACACCCATCAGTATGAACATCCCAAAAAAGATGATCACAATGAAAGCCAGCAGGGTGGCAAAGAAAATTTTAAAAAAACTACGCATTATGGAAGATTTAATGTAAAAGGACCTACCGGTCGTCTTCTTTTTCCAAAAATAAAGAATATGTATACTTTTGGGCCGTTGAAGATACATGAATAAAGCAATATTACTTATAGGTGGCAATCTGGGAGACCGTACCGGTCATCTCCAACAGGCTGTGGAGCAGATAGATAAGCAGGTAGGCAAGGTGGAAAAAATTTCCGCCCTTTATGAGACGGCTGCCTGGGGCCATGTGGAGCAGCCGGATTACCTCAACCAGGCCCTCCTGGTGTCAACCGGAATGGATGCACGAACTCTGCTGCAAACGGTATTGGCCATAGAGCACAATATCGGCCGCATCCGCCGTCAGAAATGGGGCGCCCGGGTGATCGACATAGATATCATCTTCTACAACGATGCCATCATCAATGAGCCCGACCTGAAAATCCCTCACCCACAGATGCAGTTCAGACAATTTGTACTGGTTCCCCTCCGGGAGATCGTTCCTGACTGGCAGCATCCCATATTACACCAGTCTGTCAGCACCTTGCTTGAAAACTGTACAGACCAGTTACCCGCCAGAAAATACGAGGGCGTACTCTAAACCATTCACCGGTCCATGAATTATAAATACATCACGATAGAAGGTAATATCGGCGCAGGGAAAACCACCCTGGCGACCAAACTCGCTGCACATTTCAACGCTAAACTTATCCTGGAGGAATTTGCCGATAATCCTTTCCTGCCGAAGTTTTACGAAAAGCCCCAGCAATACGCCTTCCCCCTGGAACTGTTTTTCATGGCGGAACGTTACAAGCAATTAAAAGACATGCTGCAGATGCAGGATATGTTCAGCAATCTCGTCGTGTCTGATTATCTTTTTATCAAGAGCCTCCTGTTTGCAAAGATCAATCTGAAAGAGGAAGAATACAGCCTTTATCAGAAACTGTTCGATATCATCAATCCGCAGCTGGTGCAGCCGGATCTGCTCATTTTTCTCAATGCCCCCGTGCCTAAGCTGCAGCAGAACATTAAGCACCGGAACCGCTCCTATGAACAGCAGATAGCAGACGAATATCTCGTGAGCGTGCATGATATGTATATGCAGTACATCCGTCAGCATCCCGTTCGCACACTGATGCTGGACATGACAAAGGTTGACTTCGTAAAGAACCCGGCGGACTTCGATAGACTCCTGAAGGCCCTGGATAAGGATTACGAACCAGGCATCCACTATCTATAAAGATTATCTATCGGGAAATAAATAATATTGCTTTGCTCTATAAGACAGGGTGAAGTAATTTTGTAGTGTAGAACAGAAAAGACGACCAGCTATATACCCGACAAAACGAACGGCATTGAAGGTTAAAAGATAATTAAGAGTGATATAAGGTACAGAAGCTTACAGTAACAATGGAAAACCGGGACTCCGGTAGGCACACGCTTACCGGAGTCCTTTTTTTATCTTTCTGCGATAGCGCTTGCCGCAATCCAGCCGCTCGTCCAGGCGTGCTGGAAGTTGAATCCACCTGTGATCCCATCCACATCCATCACTTCCCCCGCAAAGAACAATCCCGGCGCCAGCTTGCTCTCCATGGTAGCAGGATCTATTTCAGATAAACGGATGCCTCCGCAGGTTACAAACTCCTCTTTAAAGGTTGTCTTTCCCTTTACCGGGCACTCCATAGCAGTCAGGTATCTGATCAGTTTATGCTGCTCTTTTGCCGGCATATCGGCCCAGCGCACGTCCTCTCCTATCCCCGATTGCTGCAGGAAGAACTGCCATAAACGCTGGGGTAGTCCGAAAGGGTTCTTATGATGCATTTTCTGGCCTCCCAGGGAAAACCGCAGTCCCTGCATTTCTTCCCGTAAACTATTTTCATTGAATGCAGGCAGCCAGTTGACCAATGCTGTAAACTGGTATTGCAATGCACCCAGTTCCCGTGCTCCCCATGCGGAAAGCCGCAATATGCAAGGCCCGCTCATACCCCAGTGAGTGATAAGCAGGGGGCCTTTTTCCTGCAGTTTGGTGCCTGCTATCTTCACATGGGCCTCCTCCACGCTCACACCCATCAGGGTCGTGACAGGATTACCCGGCATATTGAAGGTAAAAAGGGATGGCATGGGAGGCTCGACCTGATGGCCTATAGCCTGCAACCAGGCAAACTTGTCCAGCTGGGCATAACCGCCGGCAGCTACACATACCTGGTCTGCTTTCAGCACCGCTCCGTCCTGTAAGCGGACTTCCCATCCGTTATTTCCCCGGACCAGTTCACTGACTGCTGCATTCATTCTAATCTTTACGCCGTACCTGTCTGCCTCTTTCAGAAGACAGTCGATAATGGTCTGGGAATTGTCCGTTACCGGGAACATCCTCCCATCAGCCTCGGCTTTCAATGACACTCCGCGTTCTTTGAACCAGGCGATAGTGTCCTGTACAAAAAAGCGGCTGAAAGCCTTCTTTACAAAGTGCTGGCCTCTCGGATAGCGTTTTGACATATATAATATATCGGGGGCATTATGTGTTACATTACACCTTCCTCCGCCCGATACCTTCACTTTAGATAAAAGTTTACTGCTTTTTTCTATTAATATGACTTCCAGCTGAGTATGAAGACGTGCAGCATTTACAGCACAGAAAAAACCGGCCGCTCCACCCCCTATAACTACTAATCTCTTGTTTACCATCTTTTTATGTCACTGACTTTTTCCAAAATCACTATCCCGCAGCAATAATAATCCAAAGCCGGGAGATTGTAATTTATTAAATACCAATAACATTATTTGTATATATAAATTTTTAGCTCTATTTTGCATATTATAATTTTTGATACTATATTGTTGCAAAATGTTGTTCCACATGCAATCTGTGTTCTCTAAAAAACTAAAGTGGCTCCTCCCAGTCTGTCTGCTGGGCATAACCGGCGCCCTTGCATTTTACCCCGCCGATGAATGGCAGGATAAAATCACTCAAGCCTTGGAACAGTACAGCAAACGCTTCCCCCAGGAAAAGGTTTACCTGCACCTGGATAAGGATTACTACGCCGCTGGGGAAACCATGTGGTTCAAAGCGTATGTTTTGCTACAAGGCCAGCCTTCCCTTTCGGCAACCAACCTGTATGTAGAGTTGGTAGACAAATCCGGAAATGTGGTAAGTAAAAAATTAATCTCTATCGGTGGTGCTACCGGCTCTGGTGCGTTCGAACTGCCGGACAACTTTAAAGCGGGTCAATACCAGGTACGTGCATACACTGCATGGATGCTGAACTTTGACTCAGAATACCTCTTCTACAAAAACATTGAAATATTCGACCCGGCGAAACCAATTGGCCCTACACCAAAAGCGCCTGCTACTGATTTCGCTGTCAACTTCTTCCCTGAAGGTGGTAACCTGATTGCAGGTGTTGCCGGCCGCGTTGCTTTCAAAGCAATCGATCAGCACGGCTATCCGCAGGAAGTAAATGGTATCATCCAGAACCTGAAGGGAGAAACGGTGGCTTTAGTGAAAACTACCCGCGATGGTATGGGTATGTTCGATCTCACCCCGGCTGCCGGAGAAACTTACAAAGCACTGATCCAGACCAGCAAAGGTCAGCAGAAAACAATACTGCTGCCAGTGGTAAAAACATCTGGCGTAGGTCTTAAGGTCTTCAACAAGGGCACCCGTATCTTCTATCAAACCTTACCTGCAACGAAAGACAATCCTGTTTATAACAACATGATGATCGTTGCACAGATGCAGCAGCACATCGTATACAAAGCGAAACTGAATGCAGCGGAAGGCCAGATGAGTGGTTTCATACCTACCAAAGAACTTCCTTCCGGTATCGTTCAGCTGACCATCTTTAATGCTGAAGGTTTGCCAATGGCAGAAAGACTTGCTTTCGTAAGAAAGAACGACTTCCTGGCCATGACCCTGCAGAATGTTGCGGTTAATACACAGCCAAGACAGAAAAACACACTGGAAATAAAAATACCGGACACCATGCTTACCAGCTTGTCCGTTTCCATTACCGATGCTGACAATATCGTGAAAGATCAGGATGAGAACAACATCGTCTCCAACCTGCTCCTTACTTCCGATCTGAAAGGTTACATCGCTAATCCGGCCCAGTACTTCAAAGATATGGATCCGGCTACCCTCCAGGGGCTGGACCTGATCATGATGACCAATGGCTGGAGAAGGTTCAGCTGGGAAAAGATCCTCCACAACTACATGCCTGACATTAAGTACCCTTATGAACAGGGCTTACTGCTGAAAGGTGTGGCTACCACCAACAAAGGTGCTGCTGCCCTGGCAAATGGTAAGGTGGACTTCATCCTGAAACAGCCGATCGATACTTCCACCGCATTCTCTTCCGTTACTACCAACGATAAAGGTGAATTTGCCGTAGACCGTCTGCAGTTCGTAGATACGATCAACGTATTCTACCGCGCTAACGATCCTAACAAAGCCTGGAAAGACGTGAACGTGAAATTCGAACCTCACTTCTTTGAGAAAAAAGAAGCGGTAACACTGCCTTATCCGTTCAGAACTACCGTGGAAATAGAGCATAGGGTATTAACCACTTATCTCTCCACTGTAGCCGAAAATACTGCAGTAACCAGATCCATCGCTAACAAACCGATCTTCCTGAAAGAGGTGAACGTACGCGAAAAACGTCTGAGCAAAACAGAATCTGTTGAGCAACGTTATGCTACAGGTATGTTCAATGCCGGTGATGGTTATGCATTTGACCTCACCAGGGATGAAGCAGGCAGCCTCAGTATCTTCCAGTACCTCCAGTCCAAAGTACCTGGTCTGAGCATCAACCTGACCGATCCTAACGGACCAGCCCTGAACTGGCGTGGTGGTCCTCCCGTACTGTTCCTGAATGAAATGCCAACCAACATCAGCATGCTGAGCAACATTAACATCGGCGATGTGGCTTTCATCAAGGTTTTACGTCCAACCTTCGTAGGTGGTTTCGGTGGTAGCTCCGGCGCTATCGCAGTATACACCAGAAAAGGCGGTGACAGCAAAGCGGATGTGGATACACGCGGCTTCGAGAAATACAGGAAAGGTGGTTACAACATCGTGAAAGAATTCTACGCACCGGATTATACCGTTCGTAAGGAAATTCACATCCTGCAGGATAAAAGGCTGACTCTCTACTGGAATCCAAACCTGATAGCAGATTCCCTGACTCATACTGCCAAGGTTTCCTTCTATAACAACGACTTCACAAGACGTTTCCGTATAGTAGTGGAAGGTATGGGTGAAGATGGTTCAGTAGGACGCACAGAACAACTTTTACAATAAGCATAGCCCACTGGCTGACAAAAAAATAGTCCATAGTTCAACAACTATGGACTATTTTTATTTATACAACATGCCAGGATATGAATAACGTACACAGTATCTCAGAAGGCTGGCAGGCCCCAACCCGTATATGCCGGTCATTTATTGTCACCCTCTGGATATTCCTTCAGGTTCCTACTCTTACAGCTCAGCCGCTTAAACCCGGTTTTGACCCGCAGGAATATAGTGAGCTGCTCGATATCAATTTCCTTCACGCAGATACTCCCTGGATTAACTATCAGGTACCGGCCCCCACACATGCGCGGCTCGTATACCGTTCTCCCATAACAGGCCTGTTCAATCGCTGGGACATGTGGTTACGCGATGATAAGACAGCCATTATCAGTATCAGGGGTACTGTCGGGAAGATGGAATCGTGGCTGGAGAATTTCCATGCAGGTATGATACCCGCCATCGGAGAATTGCGGCTAAGCGACAGCGCTGTTTTCCGTTACCGCCTGTCGAAAGACAGCAATGCGTATGTTCATGCAGGATGGGCCCTGGCATTGGGTAGCATGGCGCCGGATATTGTGGCGCATATCCGGGAGTATTACGGGAAAGGTATCCGTAATTTCCTGTTAAGCGGTCATAGCCAGGGAGGCGCTATCTGCTTCCTGCTCCGCTCCTACCTGCAATACCTCAACGAACCTGGTTTTCCTAAAGATATCATCTATAAAACCTATTGTAGTGCTGCGCCCAAACCAGGTAATCTCTACTACGCGTACGATTACGATTTTATCACCCGCGATGGCTGGGGTTTTCGTGTGGTCAATCCCCGGGACTGGGTACCGGAAACGCCCTTCTCGCTGCAAACCACCAGCGATTTTAATACACCAAACCCCTTCATGAACGTGAAAGGCGCCCTGAAGCAGCAGAAATTCTTCGTACGTCTTGTATTGAATGCGATGTATAACAGGATGGACCGGAGCACGAAGAAAGCCAGCCGGCGCATGCAAAAACTGCTGGGCAAACGTCTTGCAGCACGTGTGCGCAATACCATGACTGGTTACGCTCCACCTTCCTTTGTCAGTAGCCACAATTTTACACCGGCGGGAACGCCTGTTATTCTTTATCCGGACAGTGTTTACGATAGAAAATATATCTTTGATGGAAAGGATATTTTCATCCATCACAAATATGCGCCGTACAAGGAACTGCTACGGACAATCTATAAATGATCATATTATTTTACCCATTTTGACTGGCAATTAAGTCCACCTCAAGTCCAACTCAAATCCATGTAAAAGCCGTCTTTACGTCGTGTACTTCATAAGCAAACGACTTATCTGTGGCGCTTATACGATAGTCGCCCGGAAATCTTGCCATGAAAAACAGTCCACTCTTCCCGGAAATGTTAAAATAGTATAATATTCGTCTCGTTCAGGTGAATGTTCATTACCGGGTTTCTCACTGTAAGTACATAAGTAAGAGAAACTGTTTTATCACTTTACCATTTCTCCAAAGCACCTTTCATGGGGCTTTAATGCTAATATAACGATTGACCTTATACGCTGTTACCACACATAAAAGGCGCTTCTTTTTTGTTAACAAGCGATTAACTAACAGATTAACAGTGCGTTAACAGTTCCCTTATTTTTTCGCGGTATGTTTGTATTGATAAAAGCAAAAGCACGTTGTCCTTTACTTCCAGGCCTCTCATACAAATGTGTGAGGGCTTGGGGGTTAAGGGTTTCCTTCAGGAACAATTCAAACTCCAAACACGTAAATAAAAACACCGGACTTATTATACTTAAACGCATTATGCTACCCTGGGAACATGGCCAAAATACTAGAGGGGGAATAATGTAGATTACTACACATTAATATGGCTGTCAGTAAATACTGTGGTCAAACAAATCAAAAACCAACTAATACAAAAAAAGGTCTCGTTTTCACGAGACCTTTTTCTTTTGCAAATAATATGATGGCTCCGTCAATTCGGCTAGTCTTTCAACTTATGCAGGAATGTAGACAATTTAAACAACAGCTCATCCTGTAAACCTGCTCTCAGCTTCGCCTCATCATCCGTAATGCCCAAACGGCGCATACGCTGATAATAACCATATGATCCGCCGATCAGTTCCAGGCATTCTTCAATCTTCTCTCTGATCTCGGCTTCCTTACTTTTCTTATCATATTCCTTCTTGGAAAGGATCTTTTCAACGAAGTAAAAATTATCCTTTGTCTCTACCCATTTCCCCCTTGACTGATGCTGCGGTTTGTACACCTCCAGATAACAACTGTCCAGGTGTAATACCTCTCCGAATTCAGACCTTACATCGATAGATGCCGGCCTTCCCTTCTGCGGACTTGCCATCAGCTTTTTGATGAAATGGCTGATCTCCATTCCCAGTTCGCCGCTGCTGGTGAGGATCTGGTTCAGCTGAGAGAATTCCATTACCATTGTAACACGTAGATAACGGCTCCCTGACTTCAGTTTTCCAATGATACTCGGCGTCTGGTGTTCATCAAACAGAATGTCTTCCACCTGCACCTTACTTACTGTGCGATAATTGGGGGTATATCCTTCCGAAGCCGGTGTTGCCTTCTTATTAGCCGTTCTGGAAACGTGCTGTTTGGCCGCATGCTGTACATAATCATCAATGAAACGCAGATCGTGGCCTTTCAGGCGGTGATACAGTTCATGTGTATTGTAATTGACGATCCTGCTGAGCAGCAGCACATCGTCCCAAACATCAGCATATTGCGCTTTTTTGACCTCATCCAGCACATCTGCAGCCGCCAGGTTCCGGCGGTACAACAATTCGCCTACCAGGAAGACAGAATAGTCATTCACAGGGTAGCCCAGTTCCGGCAACAGATCGTAAGGACTTCTCTTTTGTTCTTTTGCCTGGTCCAGCTGTTCCATATCAGAAACCACCGGAGCCAGCAGATACTTACGGGCTGCTGTACGTAATTTCTTACTCACATGATCAATTAAATGATCGTTCACTTCACGCTGGCTGACAAAATCGTGCAGGATCTGCACAAAACGCTTGGATGCAGGCAAGCCGAACTGCAGCAGAATATCATTCTCCATCTCCAGCACACTTGTACCACCCGCGTGTTCCTTGCTGGTCTTAGTCCGCGTCTCCTGCTGCTGACAGCGCTGATAATATTCCTGTAATTTCAGTTTTAGCTTATCCATATATTTATCTTATTAAATCGTTTCTTCATTTAAACAGCCTTTTCAACCAATTCCTGGTCGCCAAACGGCTTTTTCGGGTATATAAGTTTCCCCTTCCGCTTGCGGATGACGCCGTAAAATGCCTTAAAGACATATACCGACGCCGGCAATAGCGGGCACAATTGCTTGTTTTACAATAAGTTATTCAATGGGAGTAGTATAGCGATCTAATGGGAAGAATGCAAATATACACGTTTTGAAAGTTTCATCCCAACCTGCTCTGTAATCTAATTGTAAAGCGATGTTCACTTTAATACTGTTTTGGCTTTTTCCCAGAGCGCAAGGCGGTCGTCATATCCGTTCAGGCCGCCGTTAATGCGTATCGTCAGCCACTGGAATTTACTGTAAAGCTTGTTTTTATACATGGTGGTCCAGTTATCGGGCTGGTCAGCTACATCATTCAGCGTCTTATACACGGTCCAGAACCAGCACGCTGAGGCCACGGCATACTGTGGAGTAGCAAGCAGGTCCGGGGCGTCTTCGAAAGTGTGCGTATTGCCCGTCAGGCCTTTACTGCAGTCGTCATAACTGGCCCGGCCTGTCAGCTGGATCAATCCGCGTCCGCGGAACCGCCAGCCATCCCCGCTGGTCTCGGGGCCATTGCCCAGGCGGTTGGCGTATACTTTATTGGCGATCTTGTCCGGTTTGCCGGCGTATCGTTGTGCAATATCCGGCGTAGGGAAATACTTCGGAAATACGGTCACTAAACGATCTGCCCGGTAATTCAGGTTTTCTATAACCATACTGAACTGACCGCTCTCATGGCCCAGCTGCGCGAGAAAAGCGGCAGCTCTTACGGGTGTATCAATATGATAAACGGGCATTACCTGGTTCAGGTAAGGCAGATATTTCTGGATGTTCTGTGCATCCGCCTGCGGCATAATAGCCTGCAGCTGTTCACTGGTGACTGTCATGGGGTATTCGTATTGAGATTAACAATACAAAGGTAACATTAAAACATGCTCTCCGGCAGCAATCCGGCAGGGTTTACTATTTTTTTCGGTAGGTTAATTTCATACAAATTTTACTAAGGAGGGAAGCGTAGCTTTGCCTCCGTGGAAAAAATAATAATAAGGCCAATACAGCCTTCAGACAACAAACATATCGCCCGCATCATCAGGGAGGTGCTAACCGAATTTAAGGCGAATAAACCCGGCACTGCTTATTTTGATACAAGCCTGGATGAACTGCACTCCTTATTCACTTATCCGCATGCCGCCTATTGGGTACTCGAACAGGATGGTCATATCATCGGCGGAGCCGGTATCTATCCCACCAATGGCCTGCCTCCGCATTACTGCGAACTCGTGAAGCTATATCTGCTGCCTGCAGCAAGAGGCAAAGGCCTCGGCAAACAACTCATACAGCAATGTTTTGATGCCGCCATAGAAAACGGATGCACACATATGTACCTGGAAACAATGCCGGAGCTCACTTCTGCCATTCCCTTATACGAAAAAATGGGATTTGCCTACCTGCCACAGGCACTGGGCGCTTCCGGCCACTTCGGGTGTAGTGTGTGGATGTTAAAAGCACTATGATCTGTGTAGAGAATGCGCCGCCTGCTTATGTACATGTTTCTACAAAAACGTCCTTATCTTACAAGATACGTACTGCCACTGCTCACGGTATAGTATTTGGACTTTTGCTCCTGATAACACTTAAAAACCTTGAATTATGCAGATACTATCCAACACTTCCACCAATTCGAGGCTGGAAGAATTTTTCGTTACCATGTTACAGGAAATATACTGGTCAGAACAGCACCTCGTAAATGTACTATCTACGATGACCGGCGCAGCCACTAATGATGAACTGATACAGGCATTTGATCAACACAGGCAACAGACTGAAGAACATGTAAAAATAGTAGAACGCGCCTTCGGAGTGCTGGGAATACCACCGCAGGCAGAACCCAGCATGGGTTTACAGGGATTATTCGATGAAGGCTGGCAGGTAATAGATGAAACGGAAGAAGGCTCTGCCCAGAGAGATGTAGCGTTGATCATTGCCGCTCAGAAAGTTGAACACTACGAAATTGCCTGCTACGGAAGCCTGGTAACACTGGCCGCCACACTAGGTGAAATAGAAGTGGCAGATATGCTGAGAGCTGTATTGACGGAAGAAAAAGAAACAGACGCTACACTGACTATTATTGCAGAAAGTAAGATCAATGCGCAGGCGAGCGAAGAACCTGTAGATCATTAGAACATCGAAGTACAGGAATGGTACAACATCATTCTCTGTAATAAAAAATGGGCTGTACAGGACGGTTTCCCAATCCTGTCAGCCCTTTATTATTAAAGCATGCATAACTTATAAACCGTGCTTCTGATAACGCCCCATCAGTACTCCCTCCGCCAGGATATGCCCCTGCATAGCCTGTTGCAGTTCGGCTTTCTCAGCTCCGTTTTCCAGATCAAGTTCTGCATCCAGCGCATACACATGAAAATAATAACGGTGGAATCCCGACGGCGGACAAGGGCCGTAATAACCTGTCTTACCGCTCCCGTTCTTTCCGCATACACCTGATACAGTATCTCCTCCTATCAGTTTGGCAGGCGGAATGTTCCAGATCACCCAATGATCAAAAGTGCCTTTAGGCGCGTCAGGATCTTCGGCGATGATGGCCAGTGTCTTTGTACCCGACGGCATCTGGTCTATCTGCAGCGGGGGATTCACATCCTCTCCTTCGCAGGTATATTTCGAAGGAATTACACCTTCATGATCAAATGCGGTACTCGATATTTTAAGATTACCTGTTGCATTGTTTTCCATACCGGAAACGACCGAAAAATCAAGCCAGAACCAGGAGCATTAAAAAACGTAAAAAACACCCTTTAGCGGGGGTAAACATGCAACATAAATGAAATGAAACCGGGGATGTTGTGGAAACTATTCACCAATGCGCTTTACCAGTTCATCAATAAAACCGGCCTGCCTTTCATTGATCTTTTCACGGGCAATATCGACAGGGAACCAGGCCGCCCGGTCTATCTCCGGAAAGGTTTTCATTTTACCTGAACGTGGTGGCCATTCAATTTCAAAGAGATTGCTTACTATGCTCTCTGCGTCCAGCTCTCCTTCTACCGCCCAGCAACGCACTGTTTTATGTCCTTTTTGACGAATGGTCGACAGTTGAATGAAATTGCCCGAAGGCCGGTATCCTGTTTCCTCTTCAAATTCCCGGATAGCGGCTTGTAAAGGCTCCTCCCCTTCCTGGTATTCTCCTTTAGGTACCGACCAGCTGCCAGTGTCTTTCTTAGCCCAGAAAGGCCCGCCTGGATGTCCCAGGAAGACTTCCAGCTGTTTGCCCTTTTTTCGGTAGAGTAGTATCCCTGCGCTTTGTTTTGCCATACGTAAAGTTACACCTTGCAATTCTGGTTCCGGTTAATTCGCTCTTGTTATATTGGCATTTAAATCGCTTTTATAAGCTCATTAAAACCGGTTAAACGGCTCTTGTAAGCAGTTAACTTCATCGACTCTTATAAAAGCCCATTAACACTAGTTTACACCAGCGTTTGTATAATGCGTTACTATGCCGGAATACAAGCATTAGACGAGGTTTCCGGATCAGGAAAAAATAATACCGGACGACCGTTAACCTATGTTATTCATAGTGAATCAGATAACCAGCGAGGCAAAAAGAAAATACCTCTTTTTCAATAGCAGCCTATTCGCAGGATCAAAAATTGACCTATCTTGGACATCTCAGGATTACAACATGATAGTAGCAGCCCTTCTATATTTGGTTGTTAGTTATTCCACCGAAACAAGACTAACCCCAGGCAGTAATATACATTCTTCCAGCCTGACAGACACCGTTGAGACGTCTGCCAGAGAATATACCCTCGTACCGGATATCAGGGGGAGGCTCAATATTGACAATTCAAGGAACACTTACCGTCCCGGAGATATACTAAACCTCAAAGGCAATTTCAAGTCAATCTTCATTGCCAATTTGAGCGGCACTGCCGCCAAACCGATCGTCATCCGTAACTATCGCAATACGGTTGTGAAGATTGGTGAGCCCAACTGGAACGGAGGTGGTTATTCATCTGCCTGTGAATTTTCTAACTGTCATTACATTCGTTTTGGCGGCCAGTCAGACCGTAGCCTCTTAGTGATCAATGGTTCAGTGCAGGCGGCCAGGGAAGCGTATCACAACCTTCATATCGGCAATAGGACAGATAACATAGAGATCAGTTTTCTGACCATCATGAACGGTGGAAATGGTATTGTAGCGAAGACAGATCCTGTAAAAGGAGATCCGGGCACCGTCCACCCCACCCTGGTAATCCGCAATCTGCTGATACATAACGTGACCGTTACGGGCACGAAGAATGAAGGCATGTATATCGGTCATACGGCTACCTACTGGGACCATACCGTTAATCAGCCTTACTATGGCTCGCCTTCAAACTTCACTCCCGGCCATGATTACGTACAACCAGCCAAATGGGAGAACGTGAAGATCTACAATAACCTGGTCAGCAATACCGGCCTGGATGGTATACAGGCAGCAGCTGTTGATGGCCTGGAGATCTTCCACAATGAAGTCACCCAATGGGGCACACAACGCAACCCTGGCCATAATGGCGGCATCCTTATTGGAGGCCGTACCACTAACACCAATACACATGATAACCATGTGCATGATGGCTGGGGAGAGTTCTGTCAGTTCTATGGCTCGGGAGAAAACGGGGCTACGCATATCATCAGCAACAACCTTTTTACAGACAACCAGGGTGACGGTATTAGTATGAGAGGAACCGACAATGCCATCGTGCGCATTACCAACAATACAATAGCCTGCACCAAAGGCAATAGCCTCCGTATTAATGGTTATACCGGTATGAAAGGTAAACAGATCGTCAATGCCAATGCATTCATTGCGCCCAATGGCGGCAAGGGTGCTCACGTCAGGAACTACATTTATGTAGAACAGGGCGGTGACGCTGAAGAAGGCACCGGTAACGAAGAGAACAAGAAATTTCAGACCCCGCTGGAAGCCCGCGTGAATACAGCAGAATACTATCGTCCGCAGGAAGGCTCATCCATAGGAAACGCCGGCTATAGAAGAAAATAGGCTGCTAACCTACTTCATATAATGTTAAGTTTCCATTAAAAAATTATTTGTTTGTTAAAAAAAAAGAGATATATCTTTGTCCCAGCATTTTTTGTATTCGAGTTTTAACCCTGATCTTTTGAAAACCTGCAACGACCATAACGTAATATTTCTGTCTTTTAGAGGGGACTAACTTTACATCTGTTTTTTGGAGCCTACTTTATTGTTCGATACCAAACTTAGGAATCATTCCTTATGCATATACAGAGCAGAAGGCATTTCTTAAAGAATGCCGCTATTTTATCCCCTGTACTTACCTTTCTACCGTCTTACCTGACGGCGGGAGCAGGGTCGAAGTTTCGTATCGCCTTCATAGGTACTGGCATGTGGGGACAGCAGTACCTGAAACAAGCACTCCAACACAAAGATCTGGACGTAAGAGCAATTTGTGAGACCGATCCGGTCGCAGTCAACCGAAGCCTTGCATTATTTAAAGAGGCAGGTTACCATCAGCCGGACATTTACCGGGACAATTACCAGACTTTACTCTCCCGTCAGGACATTGATGCCGTTGTTATTGCGGCCCCCTGGCACCAGCACTACAGTATTGCAAAAGCGGCGATGCTCGCCGGTAAACATGTGGCCTGTGGCTCCGTAGTGGGGACTACGCTTGAAGAGCACCAGGACATTGTTCGCATCAGTGAGCAGACACGTTGCCAGTACTTTACGCTGGACGAGCACAGTTACCGCCCCGACCTGCTGGCCATTACCAATATGGTGCAGGAAGGTGTTTTCGGTGAATTGGAGTCAATACATGCCGGCGCCAGCCATCATGTATTGCCAGCCACGCATGATAAGGCGGCTATGTCCTACCCCGTTTACCCTGCAGCAGCAGTTGCCAGAATACTGGATCTGCAAAAAGAGAATACATATGTGTCTCTGCAGGTAGTTCAACAAAAGCGGCAATACGCGATCAACAAGCCACTTTCTGGTAAAGGACATACCCGTTTGTTCTTTACCAGGGGAGAAGTCAACGCTATTTGCCTCACCACCCAACAGGGACAAAAGGTGTGGCTGCAGATGGATGCCGGGGAAACACAACCTGTTTCCACCGGGTTTCATGTGAACGGCAGTAATGGCTCCTGGGTTGATCTTTTCAACCGCATTTACCTGGAAGATAGTAACCCTGTTAACCAGATATGGGAACCGGGCAAACCTTACATAAATCAATATGCACAGCAGGCAAACCTGTCACGTTACAGGCAGATAGAGGAAGGGAATAGCTATGCAATGGCATTACAGGAATTTGTGGGTGTAATGCAGCAGCGCGATGAACTGTCTGTATATGCTGCTGCCAGCAACAGCATCATAGCACCGATGGCTGCACTTTCTGCACAACGCGGAGGGGCGACTGTGCAATTCCCAAAGTTTAGAAACCCGATTATATAATTTAAACACTACGTCAAAAAACTGGATCTATGGACACACCATTAATGGCAGCGATTATTCTTTTTGCCGGAAACTTCGCACCAAGAAGCTGGGCTCTTTGCTGGGGCCAGATTTTGAGCATTGCTCAGAATACCGCACTGTTCTCTTTGTTAGGCACTACCTTTGGAGGTAACGGACAAACCACTTTCGCACTGCCTGACCTGAGAGGTCGTTTCCCGCTGGGTACCGGACAGGGTCCCGGATTACCTTACGTTAACCTCGGTGAGATGGCGGGTACACCTACCACCACGCTGCTGGTTTCCAACATGCCTGCGCACAACCACACAGGTACTATTGCATCAGCCTCTGTAGCGCAGGCTGCAACTGCTGCTGCCGGAACAACTGCCACTCCCGGTTCTACTGTCGTGCCGGCCCTACTGCCAACTATCGGAGGCGGTCCAAGCGCACAGCCGATCAAAGGATATGGTGTTCCTGACAATACTACCTACCTGGCGCCTACTACTAATGTAACAGGTACTGTGAACATAGGTATTGCAGGCGGCAGCCAGCCATTCAGCATCATGAACCCTTATCTCGGTATGAACTATATCATTGCCACAGAAGGTATTTTCCCTAGCCGTAACTAATAAACTTATATGCAATCAGCGCTTTCTATTGGGTTCCTTACTCCTTATTCCGGTGTATATCCTGCCTATTCTGCCCACCTGGTAACAGGTTGGCTGCTGGGTATGGGCTTAGATCCCGTGCGGCAAAGAACAGTGCAGTTTACATCAGAATATACCCACATGGGAAGCGCTGATGCTTCTGTAGCTGCTGCCCGCAAACTGCTTTTCTTCAACAATGTTGATATACTGTCTGGTCTTATCAGTTACAAGATAGCACCAGATATTATCCCCTTAGTGGAGAATACAAAAAGACCAGCTTTCTTCTTTGACATGGGCGAGTATATCCCTCATTTCCCTTATCTCAGTCCAGATGTTTTCTATGCCTCACATCAGTTGTGGCAATCGGAATATGCATTGGGGAAGTGGGCGCATAACCATTTCGGAGATGGAGGGCATATGATCATGCCCGTGTATGAAGCAGGTTACCACCTGCATAGTGCATTTAAAGAAGGTGTTACCGCGGCCGGCAGCACGCAGATAAGTTTTACGGTATTACCATACAATGAGAGTGATCCCAAAAGAATGGAGCTGGATGGACTCTTTACAACGCTCGCCAAAGATCCCCCACCATATGTCCATGCCATTTTCGCTGGTAGCATGGGTACACGTTTTCTTGAAAAATGGATACAAAGCGGCTTTCATAAAAAAATCCCGCTGCTGATCAACGAAACGATGGCATATGATGATGTATTGGAAGATATTAAACATGTAGACCTGGAAATTTATACGTCCATGATGTGGATGCGTGAAGACCAGAACAAGGCGAATCAACAATTTGTAAAGAAGTTCGAAAGCATGGCTCAGCAACCTGCCAATATCTACGCATTAATGGGATATGAGGCAGGCTTGATGTGGCGGGAATTATTGCCCTACGCTAAGAAAAAAGACTGGGAGACGGTAAAACAGCAACTCCGCACCGGCGTTATTGATGGCCCCCGGGGACAGAAGAACTTCTACCCCGCTTCAGGATTTGCGCTGCCTACAGCCAACATACTCAAGATCAGTACAACTGGTAATAAAATAAACAAATTAATTCTTGATCAGGGAGCAGGAATGCGCTATGATGCGAAGGAATTTGAAATGATTCACAACGAATCTGTGACCGGCTGGCAAAACCCTTTTCTCTGCATTTAACAGTTTTATATGAATGATACTTTTACCCGAGGTATCAGCAGAATACTGCTGATACTTTTCTTCATGGTTGCCGGCTTTGAGGGCTTTGCGCAGTACACGAAGAGCAGCCTGGAAACAGGAGGCTACTACAGTGCTATGGCCAAAGACAATTCTGGCAACCTTTACGTGGTGCGCTACAACAGCTCGACCACGAATTACGAGGTGGCCAAATACACAAATGGCACAGGCACACCACAGGTGATCTACTCTAATCTTATTGACGCGAGTGCTAACGAAATTTATTCATGGGGACTCGCGGTCAACGACTTAGGAGATGTATTTGTTACCAATCCCGATCAGGGTACAGCCTGGAGCATCATTAAACTAGCAGCTCCGACTTATACAGCTTCTGTAATTCACACAGGTAATTATTATTCCGCGCTGGCTGTTGATAATAGCAATAACCTGCTGGCAATGGAATACAATGCCGGCTCCCAGACATACCAGCTCATGCGTTATCCTTTCGGAGCCGAGCAGTTAGCTGGTAGCCCTGTCTGGGATGGCTTTACTTACCCTAATGACGGAGCGGGTAACTTAATTACTCCGGCTACCTATCCGACCAATATTGTCGTTGACTCACATGACAATATTTACCTAACAGACTTTCATGAGAACAGCGGCGGGCGCATTGTCAAATTGACTGCACCAGGATTTGGCGCCAGTCAATTGGCTAGCGGCAGAGGATTCTCATCGCTTGCAATAGACGCTACTGATAACTTTTATACATCTGAAGCAAATCCAGGCGATGCCAATAAATACGAGATAGTAAAATATACTGACCTGACACAAACAGGTCAAGTATTGTATTCAGATCTTCACCAGACCACGGGAACTTTCTTTCCCTGGGGATTAGCTATCATGCCTAATGGCAACATATTTGCCAACGACGGTGAAAATGGTGGAGAAGTCGTTAAACTCTCCCCTCCCAACATCAACGTTTCAGGCGTAGTACGTGCATCAGCTAATCCTACTAACGCAACATCTGTTACTTACACCGTCACCTTCAGTGGTTCCGCTGCCGGCGTGACAACCAACGCATTCACCCTCGTTCCAACCGGGGTCTCAGGCGCATCCATCACAGGTGTAACAGGCAGCGGTACTACTTATACCGTGACTGTTAACACCGGCACAGGCTCCGGCACCATCGGATTGAACGTCAACGGAACAGGCATATCACCTACGGTTGCCAACGCTCCGTACACCGGACAGGTATATATTATCGACAGGGTTGCACCTACTGGTTCAATCCTCATCAATGGTGGCGCCAGTGTGACCAACAATCCAAATGTAACACTGACCCTTACAGGCAGTGATGCAAACCCTCCATTGCAGATGGCCTTCTCTATCGATGGGGGCGCTTATACTACGTATGAAGCATTTGCAACAACCAAAGCACTGACATTACCGTCAACAGAAGGTACGAGAACAGTAGATGTGCGTCTGAGAGACGCTGCAGGTAACATTGCTGGTTACAGCGATGATATCACATTAGACCTGACGGCGCCTAACACCACATTGACAGGTACTCCGCCTTCAAGCACCAACTCCACAACCGCCACCTTTACGTTCACGTCCAACGACGCCAGCGCTACTTTTGAAGCAAGCCTGGATGGTGGCGCATATACGGCAGTCGTTTCTCCACGTACCTTTACAGGTCTGGCGGAAGGTGCACATACCTTCTCTGTAAGGGCGGTTGATCCTGCAGGCAACGTTGATGCTACACCAGCAATTTATAACTGGACAATTGATGCCACCGGTCCGCAGATCACCAGCGTAGGTGTTCCGGCAAATGGATACTACAGGGCAGGTCAGAACCTTGACTTCAAAGTGAGATACAATGAACCGGCAATCGTAGATCAGACTGCAGGTACACCGTATATCAATCTCATTATCGGTCTTGATGCAGTACAGGTTCCTTATATTGGCGGTACGGGTACAAGCGAATTGACATTCCGTTACACCGTACAGCAGGGCGAAATGGATATGGACGGTATCTCCGTACAACCACTGGTACAGAACAACAGCGGCTCTATCAAAGATGCGCTGGGTAACGATGCATCTACCTCATTGCAGAATGTTGCTAATACCACCCTTGTACGCGTAAATACCTCTATACCGTCAGTTACGCTGTCTACAGTTACGCCGATGCCTACCAATGGAGCGTTTACAGTTACAGCTACCTTCAGCGAAGCAGTAAGCGGCCTCACTGTAAGTGATTTCAATGTATTGAATACCACAGTCAGCAACCTGCAGACTTCAGATAATATCACTTACACCGTATTAATGACGCCATCCTCAGACGGAACACGGAATATCAGTCTACCGTCAGGTGCAGCTGTTAATATTGGAGGAAACCCTAACACACCTTCCAATACGCTCACTTATACTTATGATGCTACTGCGCCAACGGTTACATCCGTAGCAGTACCAGCTAATAAGTATTACAGAGCAGGTGAAACACTCAACTTTACTGTCAATTTCAGTGAGAATATCATACTGAATACTGCAGGCGGTACACCTTCCCTCCGTCTTACCATCGGTGCTATTCCTGTAGAGGCCACTTACACGGGCACCTCAGGCAGCAATGCGCTGACATTCAGCTATACCGTAGTGAACGGAGATATGGACATGGATGGTATCACTGTAAATGCGCTGACATTAAACGGTGCAACGCTCAGAGATGCGGCTACCAACAACGCCAACCTGACGCTGAACAACGTGGCGCCAACTACGGGCGTGTTTGTAAATACAGCACATCCTTCCGTAACCATCTCTTCTGCGGCACCAGCTATCGTGAATGCGCCATATACGGCGACTATCACTTTCAGTGAGGCAGCATTCAACTTTGTGGCCAGCGATATCACAACATCCAACGCAAGCCTTAGCAACCTGTCCACTTCAGACAATATCACTTACACCGTGCTGGTTACACCAACCACCGACGGAACCGTGACTCTGAATATAGCAGCAGATGTGGCTGAGAACATTGCAGCAAATGGCAACAGCGCTTCCAATACACTGTCCCGCATCTATGATGTGGCTCCTCCTTCTGTAACAGCTGTAGACGTACCTGTCAACGGTTATTATAAAGCAGCTACCATCATGGACTTCACTGTTCATTTCAGTGAAAACATTACACTGAACACAAGTGGTGGTACCCCCACCCTGAGCCTGATCATCGGTTCATCAACCGTAAATGCTACCTATAACGGTACTTCCGGCACAGATGGGCTGAACTTCAGCTATACTGTAGTGAACGGCGACATGGACATGAATGGTATTCAGGTAAGTGCGCTCCTGTTAAATGGCAGCACCATTAGGGACGTTGCAAATAACAATGCAATACTGACATTGAATAATGTGGCTAATACCGCAGGCGTATTTGTCAATACCCAGCATCCGTCAGTAACATTATCTACGACGGCACCTGCGCTGGTAAATGTTCCATACACAGTGACTGTCACCTTCAGCGAAGAAGTAACCGGCCTTACTGCAGGCGATTTCAATGTAACGAATGCAACAGTAGGTACCCCGGCCACTACAAATGATATCACTTATACTGTACTGGTTACTCCTACTGCAGATGGTCCTGTAAGCATCAGCCTGCCAGCAGGTGCCGCAGTAAATATCGGCGACAATGACAATACCGCTTCCAACACCATCAACAATACCTATGATGGTACCGTTCCAACGGTTACTGCTGTAGCAGTTCCTGCAAATGGATATTATAAAGCAGGTACAACGCTCGACTTCATTGTTCGTTTCAGCGAGAACATCACGCTGAATACAAGCGGTGGTAATCCAGGTCTGGCGCTCACCATCGGTACGGCAACTGTTAATGCTGCCTATACTGGTCTTAACGGTACAGATGGGCTGAATTTCAGTTACACTGTACAAAGCGGAGATATGGACATGGACGGTATCGTTATAAACAACCTGGTGCTGAATGGTGCTACTATCAAAGATGATGCAACCAACAACGCTAACCTGACCTTGAATAATGTCGGTAATACTACCCTTGTAAGGGTAAATACATCGATCCCGACAGTAACATTGTCAACTACTGCGGCTGATCCGACAAATGCGCCATTCACTGTTACAGTTACCTTCAGCGAAGCAGTGACCGGCCTGGATTTAGCTGATTTCAATGTGTCAAATGCGACACTCAGCAGCCTGAACACTGCAGACAATATCACCTATACGCTGCTGTTCTTCCCAGCCTCCAACGGACTGACAAGTATCAGCTTACCAGCAGATGCAACGTTGAACATCGGCGACAATGGCAACACGGCTTCCAATACGCTGACCCGCGTCTATGATGCTACCGCGCCAACGGTTACATCTGTAGCAGTACCTGCCAACAGGTATTATGTATCGGGTGAAACACTCAGCTTCACTGTTAATTTCAGCGAAGACATCATCCTGAATACCACAGGCGGTACACCTACCCTGGGCCTTACTATAGGTACTACTGCGGTGCAGGCTGCTTACGCCGGTACTGCTGGTACTGACGCACTGGTATTTACCTATACCGTAGCAAACGGCGATCTGGACACAGACGGTATCACAGTAAATACACTGACATTAAACGGTGCAACTATCAGGGATGCAGCTACCAACAACGCTAACCTCACGCTTAACAACATAGCGCCTACTTCAGGTGTACTCGTAGATGGTACCACTCCGGTAGTTACAGCTGTGACAGTTCCGGTAAATGACTACTACAACGCAGGTGCACCACTTAACTTCACCGTTCGTTTCAATGAACCTGTGATCATCAATACTACCGGTGGTACGCCAACCCTGGCACTCAACATCGGCGGTACAGTGGTTAATGCTGCATACACGGGTACAAACGGTACAGATGGACTGAACTTCAGTTATGTTGTGCTGGACGGCCAGATGGATATGGACGGTATTCAGGTGGTTTCCCTCAACGCCGCAGGAAGCACTATCAGAGACGCCGCTACCAACGACGCAGACTTAACGCTGAATAATGTTGGCAACACCTCCGGTGTATTTGTGAACACTGCCCATCCGTCAGTAACTATCAGCACCACAGCTACTGCAAGCGTAAACACACCATTCACCGTAGATATCGCCTTCAGCGAAAACGTGACCGGCTTTACCAGCGCTGACGTTGCGGTTACAAATGGAAACGCAAGCCCTGTAACGGTGATCGACAATGCGCATTACAGCATCATTGTTGTGCCGACAACAGAAGGTGTAGTGACCGTAAACATTCCGGCAAATGTGGCTGAGAACATTGGACACAATGGCAACATTGCATCCAATACGTTAAGTATCACTTACGATATCACTAAACCAACTGTTACTTCCGTAACAGTACCAGCGGATAAATATTACAACGCAGGTCAGGTACTGAACTTCACCGTTAACTTCGATGAAGACGTCAACCTGAACATGCCGCCAGCTGCTGATCCTTACCTCACACTGACTATCGGTGCCGCGACTGTAAATGCTACTTACGCCGGTGCTTCCTCAGCAAGAGAACTGAACTTCAGCTATACTGTAGTGAATGGAGATCAGGATATGGACGGTATCACTGTTGGCACACTTGTTTTAAACGGCAGCTCAATACAAGACGCTGCTGATAACGACGCAGATCTGACATTGAACAACATCGGTAACACCACTCAGGTAAGAGTAAACACTACTAACCCGAGCGTGACACTGTCTTCTACTGCCAATGCGCTGGTCAACGCACCGTTCACCGTAACAGCGACCTTCAGTGAAGCAGTGACAGTATTGACCGCAAGTGATTTCTTAGTCACCAACGGTGCGCTTTCCGGCCTGTCATCTCCAGACAACATCACTTACACCATCACCGTAACACCAACTGCCGATGGCCCGGTAACCATACAGGTGCCAGCTAATGCAGTTGTAAACATTGGAGGTAATGCTAACACTCCTTCCAATACGCTCAACTTCACTTACGATGGCACTAAGCCAAATGTAACGGCTGTAGTCGTACCTGTAAGTGCTTACTATAAAGCAGGTGATGTACTGAACTTCACTTTATCCTTCAGTGAAAACATCAGCCTCAACACCGCAGGCGGTGCTCCTTATCTTAATGTTGTCCTTGGCTCAGGTACTGTGAGAGCTGATTACACTGTCGCTACCGCGAACAGCCTGTCATTCAGCTACACAGTACAACCAGGGGATATGGATCTGGACGGCATCGCACTCGGTACGCTCAACTTAAATGGCAGCACCATTAAAGATGACGCAACGAATGACGCGATCCTTACCCTGAATAATGTGGGTAGCACTACCAACGTATTTGTTCACACAGGATCTCCATCAGTACAATTGTCTACTACTGCTGCAGCCCGCGTGAACGCTCCGTTTACAGTAACTGCTGTCTTCAATGAAGCAGTAACTGGTCTGGCAGCAGGCGACTTCACCGTGACCAACGGTACCGCCAGCGCTCTGCAAACAACAGACAATATCACTTACACATTAACGGTAACACCAGCTGCAGAAGGTGCTGTTACCATCCAGCTGCCAGCCGCTCAGGCACAGAACGTTGTGTCTAACGGCAACACAGCATCCAACACACTGACGCTTACTTACGACGCAACTGCACCAGCTATTGATGGCGGTCTGTCATTCAACATCCTGGAAAGAAGCGCAGTAGGTACACAGGTTGGTCAGGTAACCGCCACCGATGCATCAGGCATATTCCAGAACTGGACCATCGCATCTGATGATTCCAACGGCGCCTTCTCAATAGATGCCAATGGTAACATCCAGGTGGCCGATCAGGCTAAACTGAACAGCAAGGTGAACACCACCGTTACCCTGACTGTCACTGTCAGCGACGGATTGAACACCAGCGTTGCCGCACCGGTAACTATACAGGTGCTAATGGTGAACCAGTCTCCAACCCTCGACGCGATAGACAACGTAACGATCTGTCCCGATGGTCAGGAACACACCATCCAGCTGTCAGGCGCTTCTGCGGTTGAGCCAGGTCAGACTTATGGCTTCACCATCATCACCGACAAAGCGGCCAACTTCGACAAGCTGAGCGTAAGCGCAGCAGGTCTCATCACTTACCAGCTGAAGAGCAGCGCAACCGGTACATCGGCAGTAACAGTTACCATCAGGGATAATGGTGGTATTGCAAACGGTGGTACTGATACATTACGCCGTTCCTTCAGTATTGAAGTGGCTACCCTGGGAGCAATCACTATCAGCAGCGATAAGGGCAACACCATCTCCAAAGGAGATATTGTACACCTCACCGCAACAGGTGGTACTACCTACCAGTGGGATAATGCCGATGGCATCATCAGTGGTCAGCAGAGCGCCGTACTGGAAGTAAGGCCAATGCAGAACACTACTTACCATGTTACCGCAAGCAACGACGCAGGCTGTACCAATACTGCTGACTTCACAGTTACAGTAGTGGCAGACTTCAAAGTAGATGCGGTAAATCTCCTGACGCCAAATGGCGATGGTAAGAATGATAAATGGGTGATCCGTAACCTGGATAGCTATCCTAATAATGAAGTGAAGATCTTCGACCGCGCAGGCCGTCTTGTATATACCCGCAGGAATTACAGCAATGACTGGGATGGTACTATGAATGGCAGCCCGCTGGCTGAAGGCACTTACTACTATATCTTAACGATCGAAGGTGGTGCGAAAACAGCGAAAGGTTATATCACAATTGTTAGAGACAGAAATTAATCCGGTAACAACTATTTATTATGAGCAAAAAACTAAATATACGTTCGTTCATTGTCAGCAGCCTTTTATTGGCTGCTGGCATTAACAACCAGGTCGTTGGCCAGTCGCTCAGTAATGCAAAGGCTTTACTGGAGCCATCTGCTACCCAGTACTTCCAGAACCAGTACCTGGCTAACCCTGCTATGGCAGGGATCGAGAAAGGGCTACACCTGAATGCAGCATACCGCAATCAGTGGAATGGCATCGAAGGAGCTCCGGTCACCAAGTTCTTCTCTGCCGACTATGCCGTAGGTAACAGGGTGGGCGCAGGCTTACACGTCTTTAACGACGTGGCAGGCCTCATCAACAGAACACGTGTTGGCCTCACCTATGCTTATCACCTGCCGCTGACCAATCCTGACCAGCAACTGCACTTCGGTCTGTCGCTGGCATGGAACGTACAACGCATTGATTATAAGAACCTGAATGGCGACCCGAACGATCCTTCCGTAAGTGGATTCAACCGCCGCGACAATTACTTCGAAGCAGAGTACGGTATGGCCTACACAGATACAAAGCTGACCATCCAGGCATCCCTGCCCAACGTAAGAAGTCTCTTTACCGGCGACGATAAGGAAGTAGACGGCGGTGGTATCTTCTTTACAGCAGCCTCCTACAGGTTTGCGGTGAATGAAGCGATCACTTCTATAGAGCCGAAGGTCTGCTACCGTGGCGTACGTGGTTTTGACAATATTCTCGATGCAGGCGTTAACGTCTCCTTCCTGAATGATGTGGCCAACGTCATGGCGATGTATCACACCACAAAGAGCGTAACAGCGGGTGTTGGCGTGAATATCCTGAAAACGGTAGGCATACAGGCGATGTATACCACCCAGACAGGAGGCATCAAGACCTACGTTGACGGTACCTTTGAAATAGGCGCTACCGTCCACCTGTTCAGATAGTAAGATTGAATAAAAAGTGAGAGCCTGTCCCGGTCATACCAGGGCAGGCTCTTTTTTTATGATCATTATCAGCCAGCCAGATTTATAAAAAAATCTTAATTTTAACCGGTGAATTTGAAAATCTATACCTTTTCTGAAATAATTTCGCCAATTTGTACAGATTATCAGGTAATTAGTATGCGAACACTGTAAGGGGGAAACCTCCGGGGATTGTGCTATGATACCTTCAAACAAAAGATTTACACTGTAGAATATGAGTAACAAACCGACTGACTTCACGTGGAGTAATGAGCCGAACCCACATCATGTTAGAGTAAGGCAGATCCTGAAACAACATCCTGATGTAAAGGAACTTATAGGGAAAAACCCCTATACGATTTATATGATCATCGGCCTGGTAGCAGCACAGGTTGGGCTTTCTTATTGGCTACGTGACGCCTCCTGGTGGTTGATCTTCCTGGTAGCCTATGCCGTAGGCGCCTTTATCAGCCATGCATTGTGGGTGATGATCCACGAGACCGCCCATGGACTCATATTTAAAGGAAAAGCACCGAACCTGTTTGCCGGCATGATCGCAAACTGGCCGCATATATTTCCCAGCTCCGTTTCTTTTCAGCGCTATCACCTGAAGCACCATGCCCATCAGGGAGAGCATGACCTGGATGCTGACCTGCCTGATTTCTGGGAGGCAGCCCTGGTGAGCAACAATCCGATCAAAAAGATGTTGTGGTTCCTTTTCTTCCCCGTATTCCAGATCTGTCGTACCGCCAGGTTAAACATTTCCCTGCTGGACCGCTGGATCGTGGTGAACTGGATCGTACAGATCGCTTTCGACGTGGCAATTGTGGTCTTCCTCGGACCTAAAGCCCTGCTTTACATGCTGATCAGTTTCTTCTTTTCCGTAGGCCTCCACCCGTTGGGCGCCCGCTGGATACAGGAACACTACCTGACGCTGGACCCAATCCAGGAAACGTACAGTTATTATGGCCCGCTGAACACCGTAGCCTTTAACGTAGGGTACCATAACGAACACCACGACTTTCCATCCATTCCATGGAATAAATTACCACAGATCAAAAGTAAAGCGCCTGCCTTCTACGACACATTGCTGTCGCACGCATCATGGACCAAGCTATTCTTTACCTTCATTTTTGATCCGAAATTGTCGCTTTACTCCCGTGTATTAAGAAAGGAAAAAGTGAAAATCAACAAGGAAACAGAAACCGCAGCGGCCTAAAAATCATTGCTTTATATAGAAAAGGACGGTCTTAATGGGCCGTCCTTTTTTTATGGGATATTATCCAGTAACCAAACAACATTGAATCAACCCGGGAAGGGTTGTGTGTTTGTAGCCCGGGGTTTTACCCCGGGAATCCGGTAACCACAACAAAACATCGATCAACCCCGCTAGGGGTTGTGTGTTTGTAGCCCGGGGTTTTAACCCCGGGAATCCGGTAACCACAACAAAACGTCGATCCGGAATAATCCCCTACAACTGCTGTATTATAAATTCATGCCTTCCGCTGCTAACCCCCTCTTTCCGTTGCAACAGCAGGCGGGTTATCTGCCGGTGGGACCAGTTATCTGCCAACCGCTTTTCATCCGGGGCACTACAATCTATCTGCTCCTTTTTAACATTCCAGATGTCCGCATCATATTCCAGTATCACCGGCCTTTCTCCGGGTATATTAAACCGGATAGTACCTCGCTGTATATCTACCGGGCAAACCGTCATAAACGTTTGTGTCAGCGTTGCAGCTGCATTCAGCACAAAATCGTCCGTAACCCTTACCCTGTTCTGCTGCCGGTCCATGGTCACATCCCGCTTCCATTGGTTTACGCCAGCCCCCGGCCCATAAGCTCCGGCAATATCCATATGCAGGGTAACATTATTGCCGTCTTTCACGTATTGCACCTCCCTGGCGCCGAATTTCCTGCCAGCACTTTGCTGCACCCCATTTATAGTGGGCAGATTATGATAAGCTGAACTGTTATACCAGAGCTGGTAACGTTCTTTTGAGAAGGTCTTAGCGGTATAGGTGCCCAGCCCTGCATCTATAATAACGGGTTGCCCGGAGGCAAATACAATGAAATCGCCCACATCATTGTGATTATGACTTTCGCCATTATGCCCGGCGTGGGAGGCAACGAACAATCCTTTATCCGTCCTTGCCGCCATCAGTTGAATACTTTCCAGCCAGACATCCGGGATAGCCGGCGCCTGGCCCTTGCTATTGCTGCAGTCAGTCCAGGCCTGCATATTGAACAACATCCTGGGTTTGGCAAAATCTCCGGAAATGGGTGTTCTTACCGGATATTGATGAAAAGCCCAGGCGCCAAAGCTGGTCAGCGTAGTATCCCGCAGGGCTCGTCCCATACGGTACAACAGTAAACCATCTGTACTGATCACGGGCGAAGCGTCAGCAACGTTGATATAATAACTGCCGGCGATATACATTTTATAGATATAAGCGGCCATGTTCGCTATGATAGGCGCATTATAGATCGTCAGTTTACCGCCGGTAGCGCTTTCCAGGATCGTCAGGCCATCAAACAGTCTGCCTGTTGCGCCCGACCAGTAAACAGGTCCTTCATCTATCGCACCATCATCTCCGATAAAATTGACGTAATGATCGAGCAGATGCAGTGCATGCTCCAGCTCACTGATCCGCCGTTCAGGATCTTTTTCCAGTAACAGCAGGCTGGTCATCCAGTTGCTGATCACCCACGGATTCCAGTTATTAATGGGATATTCTTTTGTGCCTTTCTTCAGGTAAAAATATCTATCGCTGTCTTTCTCCAGTGGCGCCAGCATTCTTCTGTTTACCTCGTAGTAGATGCGCTTACGCAACAATATCGAGTAAGCATCCAGTTGCTTACCCAGCAGATAATCGGTAAGGGCAAGCACAGTGGCAGTTTCACTCACAAACAGGTCCACCGAAGGATCTTCGACATCTGCCAGGTTGATGCCTGCTTTCTGCAGATAGAGGTGCCCTGGCGTTCCCCAGTAACTCTCTTCACATAAAGACCAGATGCCGTTTATGATAGCATTCATAAAGCGGCCTTTCTGTTCTATAGACTCAGCCACCGCCATTGTAAACAGCTGGTCCCTTTTTCTGAAAGAAACTTCTTCATAGTGTGAGCGGTCGCCACTTTGCTGATATTCCATCATCATGGTGGCGGGAATAGCCACAAAAGGGATCTTCTGGTATACTTCCGCCTGCCTCATAATGCTCTGACGGACGGAGTCGGGCAACACTTTCTGCCATTCCGCAATACTTACAGGAAAAGGATGCCATAGAGCTTTAGGTAGCAAGGCATCGGCGATCTCCTGCCGGGAAAATCTGCTTAACAGGTTACGGGGTGTCTGGGCTGCTGTTTGAACAGACATCATATTGAATGATATCAGCAGTAACAGGGATGAAATAATATTTGTCATTACTTGTGATTCTCTTACCAACAGGTCGTCCTTCCCTACCGACAGGAAACGCCTGTTGACCGATTCCGAAAAAAGTAGTGCCTTCAACGCTGGTAACTTCGTACCACATTCTCAAAAAACACTAAACCAATGAGTCATGAAAAAGATTTTTTTTGCAGCAGGCGTATTGCTCATGTCAGTTAACATAACATTTGCACATACTCAGGGCGAAGGTAAAAAAACTAAAGCGGAGAGAAAGGAAATACGCAGGGAAAACAATGCGGACGTGAGTATTTTTACAAAGAACCAGTTCTATCAGGATTTCCCAACAGCGACTAATATACGCTACGAGAAAACAAACTATTTCGAGGAAGTATCCTTTACGATGGATCAAAAAGATATGAGAGCTTACTATGATATCCATAGTAACCTCGTCGGCACAACGGAAACCAAGACATTGGCTGACCTGCCTGAAAATGCTCAACGTACCCTTCAGAAAAAATACGGCGACTACAAGGTAGAAAGGGCGTTCCTGTACGATGACAATGAAGCCAACGAAACGGATATGACTTTATTTGATATGGCATTTGACGATGCCGATAACTATTTCGTAGAATTAAGAAAGAACAGTGAAGTACTAATTGTTAAGGTTGACATGGCAGGGAATGTTTCATTCTTCAAGTCCATTAAGTGATGAATGAAAAAGGCGTCCGGTTTAGTGGACGCCTTTTTGTATTTACCCGGTTATTAGTACAAGTTGGCCATGTTCCTTATCAGAAAGACTTTCCATAAAAATATCGGAAACTTCACCGATAAAATAGACGGGCTCTTTCTTTGCAAATTCCTTCGAAGGATCATCAGGATATACCAGTTGTTCCTTAAACGGAAAGTTATTACCAATAATATCTTCCTTTGGCCGCTCTCCTCTCAGCAGCAAGGGGAGCCCATGCTCCAGCATTGCCATCGCGGAACCGCTTTTTCCAAACAGCGTATAGTCGGCACGTGAGATGCCGATATCAGCCCTGAGCAAATGATTGGAAATAGATTCTTCTGGCAGGAAACCGCAGTCTATTACATTCTCTTCACCGAAAGCACGCCGGGAAATATCAAGCGCCTTTTCTTTATAATGTCCGCCATTCCCCATGATCTCCAGGCATACGGTTTTACCGGTCTTCTCTCCTATGGCTGTCAGAAAATCCACCTGTCGTTTATAATCATCCAACGCTCCTGTAAAACAGCCAAAATGAACAGCAGTCAGGTTACCAGGATTCCGTGTCTCTTCCTGCGGCATACCAGCCACCGGTATGTTGCTGAACAGGGGTATCAGGTTCACCTCTTTCCATCCCAGGTTCTTTTTATAAATACCAATGGAGGTAGTGACAGATTCGGGATTGATAGCTGCCAGCATCTGTTTGATGATCACCTTTTGCATCAGTCCGAGCATCTTCAGTTTAAAGCTGCTATATCCATAAAGCCCTACCCAGAGCTCATGGAACATGAAGTGCCATTTGATATTGCTGCCTAAACTTTTCAGATGTTTGCCGAATGAAAAAGGTAATCCTCTTTTCTCAAAAGAGAAAGGTACATATTGCAGACTAACCCACTCAGGACCAAATTTCCTGATATAGTCACCTGCATGGGAAAAGCGCTCCTTTTCATCCATTGATGCCGGTAAACGGAGAACAGGCACCTCAGTACCATTGCTACTTTGAAGACCATCATATAGGGAAGCGCTCACTCTGTCATTTAGGGCTATAATTGCTACCTCGTGCGATTTCCGGATCAACTCACACGCCAGTCGTCTTGAATAATCGCCCACACCATCCTTACCCGGCTCCAGCGAACCACAGAGAAAAATTAGTTTCACGGTATATCGTTCTTACTGGTTAATAAAATGGGAAATCTTCCAAACGTTATTTCGAGTAATGCTCATCCTGCTTTTCGAAGTTATCGGGCATAAATTACTATAACATATTGGATAATAGAAAGTTGTCAGATGTTATCACGTCTGTTCAAGGGGCTTAAATAAGTAAGGGCATGAAAATTCGGAAGGCAATAAAAAGAGAAGTACCTCCTTACGGATTGAAACGAATTACTATTTATTTAAAAAAATATATTTCTTTTTTTCCACAGCGCTCTTCTGTCCGGACATATTAATCCGAATACACATATCACTGTCTTACTAAAATTAGTAACCTATAGATCTTTCTTGATAATGGTCATTTCCTGATTATCGCCGTATATAAGTTGGCATTACCATAAACGGAAGGTCTTTCTCCTATCATCTCAATATGGCTATAACCACGTGTTTTAAACAGCTTTTCCAGGGAACGATAACTCAGTGGATAAGGCACCCAGGTAGGCACGGGCCGGTCTGTATTGTATTCGACAATGAGTACTTTCCCCTCCGGCTTCAGATATCTTTTTAGCTTCTCTAAGAAGGCAGATTGATCTTTGACATAATGCAACGCGTTGGCCATTACAACGCCGTCCAGCTGTTCAAATGGCCATTCATTTTTCACAAAATCGAGTTCAAGGGTATTTACCTGAACGCCTGCCGGTACAGGTATACGCAAGTTTGCAGCTAATTGCTGATCTACCGCATGTATTACACTACCCGATTGTAAAAAGTGTGCGAGTGCAGTGGTAAAGGTCCCTGAACCACAACCCAGGTCGGCCCAGTTGGAAGGACCTGAAATTACAAGTTCTTCATGTCTGATAAATTCAATAGCATCTTCCGTTCTCATAGCGGTGCAAGGTAGGTAAATTTTCAACCGCTGCCCGGGCTGTCCATTTCCGGCCACTCTAACGTGCGCTGATGGACATCCGTCCACCCGGCCGACAATTGAAATGAGCCACAGCAGCGAACATTCCCGAATGGCAATCTTTTTGTACTTTATGCCCCCGACTTCTAAGATCACCGCTATAATGCTCGCTTTATGCTGAAAAATTATCTCAAAATTGCCTGGCGCAACATGTTAAGGAAAAAAGCCTATTCCGCGATTAACATAACCGGTCTCGCAATAGGCATTACCTGCTGTATACTGATTACCTTGTACGTACAGGATGAGCTGTCGTATGATCGCTATAACACCAATTTCGACAAAATATACCGGGTGCTGCATGCCTACCGTAATCCTAAAAATGTTGACAGGAACACCGCTCCTGCTCCGGAAGACTACCAGGTATGGGGCAATGCACCGGTAGCGCCTTCACTGGCAGCAGATTTTCCGGAGATAAAGAAAATGGTACGGTTCACCAGTCCTAATACCTTCCTGCTGGAACATGGTGAACAGCGTTTCCAGGAAGAAGGGCTCGTATTCACCGATTCAACCGTATTTGATATTTTCAGCTGGAAGCTGCTGGCTGGCAACCCCAAAGTGGCGCTTGTAGCGCCTAACAGCGTCGTATTAACGAAGAGCATTGCACAGAAATATTTCGGTAACGGGAATCCCCTGGGACAAACACTACGCGTGGATAATCAGGAGACATTTATTGTTACAGGTGTGATGGAGGATGTTCCTGCTAATTCGCATTTGAGTTTTAATGGCCTTATTTCCATGAGCACTTTCAGAAAGTGGCGACCCGAAATCTTCGATGAATGGGGGTATATTGATTTCTATACCTACTTCCTCATGCCGGAACATACGGATATTAAAACACTGGAAGCAAAGATCCCGGCATTTGCAGCACGTCATTATCCCGAAAGTGATCGCAGCATTTATACCATCGCATTTGAGCCATTGTCAGCAGCATACCTGCACTCTAAGGCCCAACGACAACCGGGGCCTACCGGAAGCCTGTCTAATGTTTATATCTTTTCGATCATTGCCATATTCGTACTACTTATCGCCTGTATCAATTTCGTGAACCTGTCTACAGCAAGGTCTATGGAAAGAGCCAGGGAAGTAGGTGTTAGGAAGGCGGTGGGCGCATATCAGCAAGGGCTGATATATCAGTTCCTGACAGAGTCTATCCTGATTTCACTTTCAGCTGTATTGCTGGCCATTATATTCACAATATTAGCATTACCCGTTGTCCGGGAAATATCCGGCAAACCGCTCAATTATTCCCTGCTGCTCTCCTGGAAGATCACACCTATACTCCTATTGATGCCTTTTTTACTGGGCTTGCTGGCAGGCAGTTATCCCGCCCTTGTACTCGCACGGTTCAGGCCTGTAGATGTGCTGAAAGGACAGTTCCGTTCTTCCAATAAAGGCATTGCATTGCGGAAAGCGCTGGTAATAGTACAATTCAGTTTATCCGTAGCGCTCATTGCCGGCACCATGATAGTCTATTCACAACTCAAACATCTCCGGTCGCATTCCCTTGGCTTCCGCCAGGACCAGATGCTGGTGATCGACTATGGTGGTGATCAGAAGGTGAACGAGTCTGTTGAGGCTATTAAAGCCATGCTGGCGAAAAATCCTGCGGTACAATCTATCACCGCATCCAGGGCTGTACCCGGCGATTTCTACCCCAATGGCACCACATTCATAGCATCCCCGAACGGGGAAATGAAAAACGAAACGCCTGCCATCTATGAAATAGACTTTGACTTCATCCCCGCTTACGAGATGAAAATGGCTGCTGGCAGAGCCTATTCACGCGATTTTCCTACAGATGCCGAAGAAGCGCTCATCATCAATGAAGCGGCTGCTAAACAATTCGGCTATTCAAACCCTGCGGATATAGTGGGTAAACGCTTCGAACAATGGCGACGCAAGGGTACGGTAATTGGCGTCATCAAGGATTTCAACTATCAGTCACTCCATAAGAAGGTGGAACCACTGGCAATAAGAATGGCGCCAAAGCAGTCACTGAACAAGTTATCACTCCGTATAAAAACAGACCATTTATCGCAGACCTTAAAAGAACTGGAGCAGACGTGGAGCATGCTTGCCCCAAATCGCCCGTTCCTGTATAGCTTCCTGGACCAGTCATTCAATAAACAATACAAACAAGACGCACGCTTTGGTGAATTATTCGCAGCCTTCGCGGGCCTGACGATCTTCATTGCCTGCCTCGGCCTCTTCGGACTGGCTACCTATGCTACCGAACAACGTGTAAAGGAAATCGGGGTACGAAAAGTACTGGGTGCATCAGTGACCAACATTGTGCACTTACTTTCTTCGGATTTTATCAAGCTGGTACTGGTAGCAATACTGATCGCTACGCCGGTAATATGGTGGGCGATGCAGGAATGGCTGCAGGGATATGCATACCGCATAAACATTCAGTGGTGGATGATAGCGATAGCGGGAATACTGGCAGTGGTAACGGCATTGCTGACAGTAAGCCTGCTGGCGGTAAAAGCAGCGCTTATGGATCCTGTGAAAGCATTAAGAACGGAATAACAAATTTCGCAGGCGGGCCCTATGGCCTGCCTGCAATTTAATTAAACATTATAACGCGTTCCCCCGTACTAACAACATCTTTCTTACCGACGCGTCTTTAAGATGCAGGAACTTTTCTCTTTCCTTATCAAGCTTGAATGCATCAAAATCTTCCTCACCGGGAAAACTGACCAGGTGTACTTCATAGGGCATTTCCAGCTCTCCTGCAATGAACTGTCCCGCAGAGGGACGAAGACGTAATAATAACTTCCCCTTATACTTCTCTATCAGCGGTATGGCAACATCTTCAAACTGGTGGAAGGTATGCTCCTGTCCTTCATGAATGTAGATCAACTGGGTAATGTATATCATAAGAATAGCGCTAAAACGGCAACATTTCACCGTTAATTTACACTTTTCGAAATAAGGGACTAGTAGTATTTTTATACAAATAACATAAACAATGGTAGCATTCTTAGGTATAGGACTATTAGGAGCCAACTTTGTAAAAGCACTCCTGAAAAAGGGAACACCCGTACAGGTATGGAACCGCACCCCTTCAAAAGCAGCAGCTTTGGAAGCTGACGGCGCTAAAGCATTTGCGGATGTTGCGGAAGCAGTAAAGGGAGCAGATATTATTCATCTTACTTTAAAAGACGATGCCGCCGTAAACGAAGTGTTGGCCCTGGCCCGCAGAGGGTTAAAGCCGGGCGCCACCATTATCGATCATACCACTACATCTTCCGCAGGCGCCATACAACGGACCCGTGAGTGGAAGGAACAGGGATTTATTTATTTACATGCGCCCGTTTTTATGGGCCCCGTGAATGCACTGGAAAGCACAGGCTATATGCTGGTATCCGGCGATCAGACTGTTATCAGCAAACTGAAGCCGGTTCTGTCAGAAATGACAGGCAAGGTGCTTAATTTCGGCATAGAAGAAGGCAAAGCCGCCAGTATGAAACTGATAGGTAATCTTTTCCTGGTCACCTTTACAGCCGGCATAGCAGATACACTTTCACTGGCGAAAGCACTACATGTACCCTTGGATGATCTGAACACGCTGTTTGACTCCTGGAATCCCGGTGCACTGTTAGCCGCCAGGTTGCAGCGGGTAGCCGGAGGAAAATATGATCAGCCATCCTGGGAATTAAATATGGCCAGAAAAGATACACAGCTGTTCATGGACGCTGCTGCCGAGGGAGGCACCACATTGGCCGTCATTCCTGCTATAGCGGCAGAAATGGACAAATGGATAGCAAAAGGGCATGGTGGTGACGACTGGACAGTGATAGGGAAAGATGCTGCTACGAGATGATATAAGTAGGGGCTGACCAAAAAGTAAAATGAAGGCTTCTTGCATTGCTTAAATAATAAGAAGTCTCCATCGGGTAGCCGAATAAAACAGGGCTGACCATTACTTTTTGGTCAGCCCTGCCAATGTGTTTATTTTTTAGCGGACGGAAAGTGGCGGATCTTTTCATCAAATACCACGATCTTTCCATTCACGATCTTGGCGTCATTGACTACAGCGAGGGAATCCGTTTTACCTTTGCTATCGGTCCAGGTCTGTTTGTACCAGACTGTTACCCATTCGTGTTTCTTATCATCGGATATAACAGATTCCCAGTCATCCATCTTCAGTCTCACATTGGGATAATCCTTCCAGGAATCTTCCAGCATACTGATAAGACTATCATGCGGTATCACTTTATGAAAATAATCAACCGCCAGATCTACGCTATCACCAAAATAAGAAGCACATTCAGCTGCGTTTTTTGTCTCCCATGCCTTCAGCATCTTTAATACAGTCAGGGTATGTTTCTTATCCCCAGGTTTCCAATTCTTATATGGCTTGTCAAGCGTGTACGGGTAGTTCATTTCATCTGATGAAGATTCCGTAGCTGCTTTCGTACTATCGGTACCCATTGTTTCAGTTTTTCTTTCAGGGTTGTTACAGGCAGTAACGAGCAGAATGAGACATGACAAAGAAAGGAACGGTTTCATTGCGGTGGAGTTTAGAGGATGACAGATTATTTTGGAGTAACTTGAATATTCTTGTTCACAATCACATGTATAATAACACTTTGGATAAAGTGAATCTACAGAAATTAGCTGAGAAAAGGAAAAAATATTACCTACCAGCCAGGTACTTTACTCTTAAAATGTTCTATTGCCACACTGATATCCCTCCGGGAACGGGACAAAAATGAATAGTAATATTCAACATCATGCCGTATAATTTTTCCGTTATCCAGTAACAACACAAGTTTGTATTTTTTATTTTCACCCAACCTGCGTACCATCATCGTGCCCACAATGTTCATCCATGGGAAATGCCTGTGTCCTATGGATATACCAGCTGCAGAAATTTCGAGCCGTCTGTGTTCCTTCCTTTGCATTGTTTTCCACCAGGAAATAACAAGGGCAAGTAGCATCAGTAATGCAGCTAACCTATTTAACCACAAAGGGCGCTCCTCACCTACCTGAAAAATAACGCCTATCAGGGCAATAGCCGGCACTCCTACAAGTAAGAACAGTTGTAGCCTGTAAAGGAAACTTTCACGGAACACACGGCTTGTCGCATTGTCAGGAAAATGAGTGCGGCCGGGGCGCACATAACTGGTGGTATCTTTAATCGTTGGTTTGCTACCAACAAAGCTATTCACGAAACCCCGACAGGATAGCTCATCGTCCAGAAATAACTTATAATAATGAGCCTTGATTTGTTCTCTGGTCAACATAGGTAATATCAGTATAAGGACACAAGAAAGCGATTCTTTCGAATCCTCTGCCAAAATTCTTTACGGTTAAAGATAATAAAGCGCTCGTATAGTCAAGCCAACTTACGGGTTCACCATCTTACCCTTAAAATGTTCAATGTAAAAGCATAACTCATCATGTTGAGGCGCCCAGATGGAAGACGCCGTTTTATAGTTCCTCAGACTTTCTCTAAAAATGCTGCCATTGTCTAAAAGTAATACCAGTTCCGCCGGTGCGTTTCTACCTGGCCTCTTAACAATGTAGGTATCCAGGATTTGTTGCCAGGTAAAACTATAACCATTCCAGCCTACTCCCGCAGATGATACTTCAATATAAATTTCAGGATCAGCTTTCATCACCCTTGCGATGAGGATACCAGTAGCCACCAAAAAGAAGACTACGCCTAAAATACGGATCCATACAGGCACATGCGGGCCATTAAAAAAAATAAACCATACAATAAATGCACATGCTATTATACCAACTATTGCAGGGCCCATCCTATGTTCCATACTTTCCGGGAAAAGCTTGGCGGTAACGGTATCGGGAATAATTGCGTTATTTTTCTTTACGAAGCGTCCTGTATGCCGGATGTCAGGTTCCGCATCAAAAGCTTTGGCAGTTTTACTTAACAATGCATATTCTTCTTCATAAAGAACGTCGTAAACCTGCACTTTTAGTTCTTCTCTGGTTGCCATAGGTATAACTTTCTAGAATGTCACTAAACCCATCCCCACGTGACATTTCAGGGCACAAAAAAAGGCAGCATTTCTGCTGCCTTCCTGCTTTTTGGGTGATCGAAGGGTTTCGAACCCTCGACCCTCAGAACCACAATCTGATGCTCTAACCAACTGAGCTACGACCACCGTTTGTTTGATTGGGATGCAAAGATAACGAAATGTATTTTTAACTTCCAAATATTTTCTCATTTCTTTGCATACTTTTTTCAATCATCATACTATGTCAATATATATCATTCCTTTTTTTGCAGCGCTTATAGGCTGGCTAACCAACAAAATTACCATCTTCTTCCTGCTCCGCTCCTTCTCCGGACGCCAGCAGCAACTGGCAGATCAAACAGGCGAATTTGTTGCTACGCAACTATTTTCGTTTGACGATGTTCGTCAGCAGCTCGCTGACCCGGAAAAAATTAAAAGTATGATCCCGGTAGTCGAAGCACATATGGATACTTTCCTCAGGGAAAAACTACCGGAAGCTATGCCCGTTTTTAAAATGTTCATTGGTGACAGCACCATCCAGCAGGTAAAAAAAGTACTGGTCGCAGAACTGGATAATATGTTCCCCGAAATCATCGATCAATACCTCCAGCGCACGCAGAAAGAACTGGACGTCCGGGCTATCGTAAGCAGGAAGATCAGCACCATTTCTGCCGGCCAGCTAAAGAATCTGATCACTGTTTCATTGCGCCGGGAACTGCGCCTGGCCGGAATCGCAGGTGCTGCAATCGGTTTTTTCCTCGGATTACTGCAGCTGTGGATTGCCCTACACCACAATAACTGACCATTCATCACAAATAGCAATACTTTACATATGAGATAGATATTTTTGTCCTGGTCTCAACAATTAGGTCTCATTAACATCCATCATGCATGCTTAAACGTCTACTCCTGGCAGCGTTTATGTGCTGTGGCAGTATTGCTATGGCTCAAACCGGTAATAATTCCGCTAAACTCGTTGGTAAAGCCCTGGATGCCGTTACCGGCAAACCCGTGGAATATGCTTCTGTTGTTTTACTCAACCCGCAGGATTCTTCCGTAGTGACAGGCATGTACACGCAACCGGATGGCGATTTCACTTTCAATACCGTAGCTGCAGGCACTTATGTGCTCCGTATTACCTTTATGGGGTATGACAAGCTTGTACAAGCCGTAAAGATCATTCCCAACAAGCCGGTACAGTTTGCAGGCACCCTCAGGTTACAACCCGCCGGTAAAGTGCTGGCTACCGTGGAGATTAAATCGGAGAAACCCGCCTTTTCCATGCAGATAGACCGCCAGGTCTTTGATGCCGCCAGTATGGTGACTGCGGAAGGCGGTTCCGGGACCGACGTGCTGAAAAACGTTCCCAGCGTAGACGTGGATATTGATGATAATATTACCCTCCGTGGCAAAAGCGTGACCATCTACGTAGATGGTAAGCCATCCCCGTTCGGAGACGCTAAAACCGCCCTTCAGATGATCCCTGCGTCTACCATAGACCGCGTGGAGATCATCAACAACCCTTCCGCCAAATTTGAGGCCCAGGGCGGCGGCGGTATCATCAACATCGTACTGAAAAAGGACAAGGCAATTGGTTATAATGTGATGTTCAACGCCGGCGTAGCCACCCGCGGACAACTCAACGGGAATGTCAATGCCAGCCTCCGTATCCGGAAATTTAACTTCTTTGCCAATTATAACGGTTGGTATGGCAGCCAGACAGGTTATGGTTACAGTAACCGTCAGAACCTGGTGACCGATACTGCCGGTACGGCTTTCTTTACCCAGGACAGCCGGAATAAGAACAGCAACTCCGGCAATGGTGGCCGTATCGGGCTTGACTATTACCTGAACGACTACAATACCATCACGATCTCCGAAGGACTGAATGTCAATACCGGCAACAGCGCAGACGACATTATGCTGAACTACCTGGATGCCCACAAATCTGCCCTCCAGACCGGCGAGCGTCATAATACGAGCAATTACCGCAATCCGAACAATAATACCAGCCTGAACTTCCGCCATACCACCGACAAACAGAACGAGGAATGGACGGCATATATCAGTTATAGTAACAATAAAGGCCGGAATAATAGTAACTACAGCACCCGGTATCAAAATGCCGATGGTACGCCTGGAAATGCCCAATTACAGCGAAATTTAGGGATCTCCCAGAACCAGTTCTGGAATATCCAGACGGACTATACCACTCCGGTAGGCAAGAAGGGGAAGTTTGAAACCGGCGCCAAGGTGACCCTTCAGAATAACAACAACGATTATGATGCCCAGCTGTTCAATTTTACCACCCAGCAATATGAGAAAAGCCTGGACCTCTCCAACACCTACTATTATCAGCAGGACGTGTACGGAGGATATATGAACTTTTCCAATGCTTTCGGTAATCTCGGGTACCAGGTGGGCGCCAGGATTGAGCAGGCCAATCTTAAGGGCTTCTCCTACACCAAGGATACTTCGGTAAACAACCGTTTCCTGAACGTATTCCCCAGCGTATTCCTGAAGTATAACCTGCCGCGGAATGAGAACCAGAGCCTGATATTCAACTATTCCACACGAATAGACAGGCCAGGCTTTGACCAGCTGCTGCCTTATATCAACAACTCAGATCCACAGAATATCCGGGCGGGGAACCCTGACCTGAAGCCGTCTCTGACCCATAAATTTGAAGCGAATTATTCCAGGTATTTCCCCGGTACAAAAGACTACCTGAATACAGGTGTATATTATTCCCAGGCGAATGACGATATAGACCGTATCAGCCTCCTGGACACAACTACGGGTGTTACCACCACGCTGCCAATGAACCTGGCTACAGATAAGGACTGGGGAGCTAATTTCACCTACAACCTGCATATTATCCGCGGTTGGAATGTGACCACCAACCTCAATATGGAGTACAGCAAGCTGACTGGTCCGAGTATCAGTAATGAGTATGTCACCTATGGAGTAACCGTTAATTCCAATGTACGCCTGCCGGCAAAGATCAATCTGCAGGTGAATGGGCATTACCGTTCACCAAGAGTGGCGCCACAGGGTACTTTTAAGGCCATGAACGGTATCGATCTGGGTATCCGTAAGGAAATGCTTAAAAACAATGCCCTGGCTATCGCCCTGAACATTTCAGACGTACTTAATACGCAGGATTACAGCTCGCATTACGAAACTGCTGCTTTTATCCAGGATTATACCCGTAAAAGGACCACCCGTTTCATCCGTCTGAACATACGCTACCGTTTCGGGAAAATGGATCCGGATATGTTTAAGAAGAAAAAGAAACAGGAGGTGCCTGAAGAAGATGTTGATGATAAGGAAAAAGATAAGGATAAAAAGCCCGTGGACAGCACTTTATGATTTCTTGCCCGCCAGCATGGGCACGAAAGAAAAGTTATCGAACATTTCCTGGTCATATTCGGTATCGCTGATCTTGGTGATGCGCAGCATCCGCTGTACTTCCTGACCGCCAACCGGGATGACCATTTTTCCGCCCACTTTCAATTGCTGCAGCAGCTTTTCCGGGATCTGAGGGGCTGCCGCAGTCACCAGGATCTTATCAAAAGGCGCATAAGTGGGAAGTCCTTCATAACCATCGCCATAGAAGAAGCGGATGGTAGGGTACTTTGATTTAAAAGGGAACTGCTTTACCAGGTCAAACAGTCTTTTCTGGCGTTCTATAGTAAATACATTAGCTTTCAGCTCAGCCAGCACACAAGCCTGGTAGCAGCTGCCGGTACCGATCTCCAGTACTTTTTCAAAAGGTTTCACTTCCAGCAGCTGTGACTGATAAGCCACAGTATAGGGCTGTGAAATGGTCTGACCTTCCCCGATAGGGAAAGCCCTGTCCTCGTAGGCAATGCCTTCAAAAGCTGTATCCAGGAAATAGTGCCGTGGGATGTTGTTGATAGCCGTTAATACATTTTCGTCTGTAATGCCTTTCTGCCGGATACTATCGACCAGTTGCCTGCGTAATCCTTTTTGCTTGTAAGAATCTTCGTACCGCCTCATACCCGCAAAATTAACCAATACCCCCAATTTTCAATTAAGTGTGGAATACTTCTATTTATCAACATTACTGTTTTGTTTGCCGAAAATAACTTGGTTTGATAATTGCTGAGTTCTTTCCCAGCTATTCATTTTCTCCGGATTTTAGCTTTAATTTACACACTTGTTTTTTCTCAATAAGAAAACAAATCGAAATCGTTCTATGGATAATATCATTGAAAGTAAGGTATCACAGTGGCTCAGTGGCCAATTTGACACAGATACCGTGGCCACGATCAAGCAATTGCAACAGGATAACCCCGACGAATTAGCTGATGCTTTTTATCGCAGCCTGGAATTTGGAACAGGCGGTCTGCGCGGGGTAATGGGTGTAGGCACAAACCGTATGAATAAATACACGGTTGGTATGGCTACCCAGGGTTTTGCCAACTACCTGAAGCAGGCCTTTAGCGGTGAAATAAAGCTGGCCATCGCACATGACAGCCGCAATAACAGCCGCTATTTTGCAGAAGTTGCCGCTAATGTACTGGCAGCCAATGGTATTAAGGTATACCTGTTCGAAAGCCTCCGCCCTACCCCTGAACTGTCATTCACCATCCGTCACCTGGGATGCCAGGGTGGTATCGTGCTGACAGCCTCCCACAATCCTAAAGAATATAACGGCTACAAGGCCTACTGGAACGATGGAGCCCAGCTGGTGCCTCCTCACGATAAAAACGTTATCCGTGAAGTAGAGAAGATCGCCTCCATTGATGAAGTAAAATGGTCCGGCGGAGAAGCCAATATTACTAGTATTGGTAAGGAAGTTGACGAAGCCTATCTGCAGGAACTGAAAAACCTCAGCATCCAGCCGGAAGTGATCAAAGAACAGCACGACCTGAAAATAGTTTATACCCCCATCCACGGTACAGGCATTACCCTGGTGCCTGAGATCCTGAAGCGTTATGGTTTTACCAACGTACATGTGGTGGAAGAACAGGCTACTCCGGACGGTAACTTCCCTACCGTAGTATATCCTAACCCGGAGGAATCTGAAGCGATGAGCATCGGTCTGAAGAAAGCCAAAGAACTGGATGCAGCTATCCTGCTGGGTACTGACCCTGATTCTGACCGTGTAGGTATTGCTGTTAAAGATATTAAAGGCGAATGGACACTCCTGAATGGTAACCAGACAGCCGTACTGCTCTTTAACTACATCATCGAAGGCCGCAGACGTAAAGGTCTGGCTGGCGATACTGACTATGTATGTAAAACAGTGGTGACCTCTGACCTCATCGATGTATTTGCTGCAAGCAATAATGTAAAATGCTATAACGTACTGACCGGCTTCAAATGGATCGCTGACCTGATCAGACGCAAGGAAGGTGAAGAGAAATTCATCTGCGGTGGTGAGGAATCTTACGGTTACATGATCGGCGACAATGTACGCGACAAGGACGCTATCGCTTCTGTTGCACTGATCTGTGAAATGGCGGCTTATGCACGTAGTCAGGGAAGATCACTGTATGAACAACTGATAGACATCTACGTAAAATACGGTTATTATAAAGAGAACCTGATCTCCATCACCAAAAAAGGAATGAAGGGAGCAGAGGAAATTGCCGATATGATGCGTGGTTATCGTGAGAACCCACCAAGTACTATCAACGGTTCTAAGGTTGTAACGCTGTACGACTATGAACTGCAGCAGGTGAAAAACCTGAAAACAGGTGAAGTAAAACCGATCGATCTGCCAAGATCCAACGTACTGCAATTTGTACTGGAAGATGGTAGCAAGATCTCCGCTCGTCCTTCAGGTACTGAGCCTAAGATCAAATTCTACTTCAGTGTAAATCAGAAGCTTGAGAATGCAGCCGGCTTTGATGCTGCCACTCAGGCGCTTGATCAACGCGTTCAGGATATTATTAAGGATATGAAGCTGAAATAATCCTTCATTATTCTTTTATCTTTGTCCCGGTACTGATACACCCGTCAGTACCGGGATTTTTTTATACCTTATGAAAACCGCAGCTGTGCCACATTTAAGAGGAATACTTCTATTTATCCTGGTAGTATTATTGTACTACCCCGTCCTGGCAGGGCAGCAAAATCCTACTTCAGAAAGAGATACCACTATAGATACGCAGTCACCTACCCACATCAACCGCTCAAATATCTGGCTGATGGCTGGTGTTACCACCACGCTGTATGGAGGAGCACTGGCTATTCTCAATAATACCTGGTACAATCAGTACCCCCGATCGCGTTTCCATTCTTTCAATGATACGCCTGAATGGCTGCAGATGGACAAGGCCGGCCACTTTTACAGTGCTTATATGGAAGGGAAGATCAGCAGGGAAATGTGGCGCTGCACCGGGCTGCCGGAAAAGCAGCAGATCTGGATCGGCGGACTTAGCGGATTTGTTTATCAATCTGTTATAGAGATCCTGGACGCCTATTCTGCCGAATGGGGCTTCTCCTGGACAGATATGGCTGCCAATGCCGGTGGCTCGGCACTCATGATAGGTCAGGAACTGGTATGGCATGAGCAAAGGATACAGCTTAAGTTCTCCGCCTATCCCAAAAGATACCAGGACCCTTACCTGAAAACGCGTACAGATCAGTTGTTTGGAGATAATCTGGCAGAGCGGACCTTAAAAGACTATAATGCACAAACATACTGGGTATCAGTGAATCTGCATGCTTTCATTCCGCACAGCCGCCTGCCTGCATGGCTCAATATTGCTGCAGGATATGGCGCCAACGGCATGCTCAAAGGGGATAATAATATATGGAAGGACGGCAATGGTATTGAACACGATTATTCGGCTATTCCCCGTTACCGGCAGTTCTATCTTTCACCTGATATAGATTTCACCCGGATACCTACACGTAGAAAAGGAGTTAAAGTATTATTCCAGGTGCTGAATATGTTCAAGTTCCCCGCCCCTGCACTGGAGCTCACCTCCAGGGGCGTATTCCGCGGGCATCTCCTGCATTTCTGAGTGTTATACGAGGTATGCTGAGCGGATCTCATTCTCTTCCATATCCACCATCACCATGTCCTGCATGGTAGTAGAGAGTGAATGTCCTACGAAATCCACTGACAATGGGAAAGATTTATGTTTACGGTCTACCAGCACGGCAGTCTGTATTTTCTTAGGCAGGAACTGCAGGAAAGGTTTCAGGGCATACAACATGGTCCGGCCTGAGTTAGCCACATCATCTACCAGCACGATCGCCCTTCCGTTGAAATCCATCTCTTCAGATAGCTTCACCGCTTCCGGACGTTGTTTATCCAGGTTCAGTTGTAAGAGCTTGATACGCAAGGGAGAGATCTCCTGCAGTATCGCTGCGATCTTCTCTGCCAGTATCATTCCCCTGTCCCAGATACCTGCCAGGATAATTTCCTGTTCATCACTGTTATGTTCGTAGATCTCGTAGGCGATACGTTTGATCTTCTTCTCTATCACATCCTGGGTCAGGATCACGTTCTTAGTTTCCATGTTGGTTGTTTAGCGGGGTAAAATTAGGAAAAAGAGTCCATAGTCGGCAGGTCATAGTCTATGGCGGATGATCTATTTTTCCTTACATTGCTATAAATTAGGAAGTCAAATCTGACGTATGCATATAATTCAGGAGCTATTATTTGTAATTGCCTTCGGCATTGCTGTATATCTGTTTTACAGGAAAGCGAGGCAGATCAGGCAGAACATTCTGCTTGGCAGGGATGTACAATTGAATGACGAACCTGCCACTCGCTGGCGGAATATGTTACTGCTTGCATTCGGACAGAAGAAAATGTTCCGCAATCCCCTCGTTGCTGTGCTGCACTTCTTCGTGTATGCGGGTTTTGTCATTATCAATATTGAGATCCTGGAGATCATCCTGGATGGCATACTGGGCACCCACCGCCTGTTCGCCCCTTTATTAGGAAGCCTTTATGCGGTGCTGATCGGCTGTTTCGAGATATTGGCCGCCCTGGTGCTCATTGGCTGCGCCATCTTCCTGGTGCGCAGGAACGTTGTGAAGGTAAAACGTCTCAATCAACATGAACTGGATGGCTGGCCCCGTTCAGACGCCAACTATATCCTGATCACGGAAATAGTGCTGATGCTCCTGTTCCTGACCATGAATACGGCAGATCAGGCCCTGCAACAACATGGGCATGAACATTATATGAATACCGGCGCCTTCTGGGTGACAGGCCCTTTTGTATCGCTGTTTACAGGCTTATCAGACAGTACACTCATCGCCATAGAACGTACGTGCTGGTGGCTACACATACTGGGTATTCTGGCATTCCTGAACTACCTCCCCTACTCCAAGCACCTGCACATTATACTGGCTTTCCCGAATGCCTATTACGGTGATCTGCGGCCGAAAGGTAAAATGGAAAACATGCCGGCCGTACAGAAGGAAGTACAGCTCATGTTGCAGCCAGACCTCGCGGCAGAGGCTCCCGGCGGGGATATTCCTAAATTCGGCGCCAAAGATGTACCTGACCTTACCTGGAAGAACTTACTGGATGCCTATAGTTGTACGGAATGTGGCCGTTGTACTGCCGCTTGTCCGGCGAATATCACCGGCAAGAAGCTGTCGCCCCGTAAGATCATGATGGACACCCGCGACCGTGCGGAAGCCATTGGTGTTCAGATAGCAAAAACAGGTTCCTTTACTGAAGACGGTAAGACCCTGCTCCGCGATTATATCACTGAAGAAGAGCTCCGCGCCTGTACCTCCTGCAACGCCTGTGTACAGGAGTGCCCGGTGAGCATCAATCCCCTGCACATCATCCTGCAACTGCGCCGTCACCTGGTGATGGAAGAATCCAGCGCTCCGCAGGAATGGAACATGATGTTCAGCAACATAGAAAACAATATGGCCCCCTGGAAAATGAGTCCGGACGACAGGGACAAATGGGCCGTAGAAATGAATGGATAATAGCGTTAAGTTAAACTGATATACAATGCAAATAAAAACGATGGCCGAATACGCCGCCAACGGCGAAACACCTGAAATCCTCTTTTGGGTGGGATGTGCCGGCAGTTTTGATCAACGTGCGCAGAAAATCACCAAAGCCTTTGCCACTATCCTCGATAAAGTAGGCGTTCGCTTCGCAATACTCGGTAAAGAAGAAAGCTGTACCGGCGATCCTGCCCGCAGGGCCGGCAATGAATTCATCTTCCAGATGATGGCGCAGAACAATATAGCCGTCCTGAATGGTTATGAGGTAAAAAAGATCGTTACCGCCTGCCCTCACTGCTTTAATACACTCCGTAACGAATATCCTGAACTGGGCGGACACTATGAAGTGATCCACCACACTACCTTCCTCCAACAACTGATCGATGAAGGCAAGATCAGGATGAAAGAGTCCGGCTCATTCAAAGGACGCAAGATCACCTACCATGACTCCTGCTATCTCGGTCGTGCCAACAATATCTATGAAGCGCCCCGCAAAGTGCTGGAAGCCCTGGATGCAGAATTAGTGGAAATGAAGCGCTGCCGTAGTAATGGCTTGTGCTGCGGAGCAGGTGGCGCCCAGATGTTCAAGGAGGAAGAAAAAGGCGCTACCCGTGTCAACTTTGAACGTGGCAAAGAGGCGGTGGAAACCGGCGCTGCTGTTATTGCATCCAACTGCCCTTTCTGTATGACCATGCTGACGGATGGCGTGAAAGAACAAGGAAAGGAAGATAGCGTACAGGTGCTGGATATCGCAGAAATGATAGCACAGCAGATAACGTGAAACATCTCTTTACCTTCCTGATGCTCGTCTTTTGCTGCACAGCTGCAGCCCAGGATGTGGCCTTGTTTAACAAAGACGGGAAGGCTATCGCCTACATTGACACCAAAGATAAAGACCGGACGATCTACCTGTACAGCGGTGAGCCGGTCGCTGTCATCTCGGAAGCCGATGTCTATGGCTTCAACGGCAAGCACCTGGGCTGGTATGAAAAGGGCGTTGTGAGGGATCATGATGGTAAGAGGATCGGTAATACGAAAAAGGCGGCTACAGGGTATACCCAGTATGAGCCTTATAAAAGCTATAAGCGACAGAAGCCGTACATGGGATATAAGCGCTATCCGCCCTATAAGCCATACTTCTCCAATGCCTGGTCGGATGGGTCTTTTGAGGTGTTTCTGTCAAAGGGGACAGAAAAGTAATGTCCGCCGTCAGGCCCTACTATAAGTATCCTGACACCAAAATGACGCTCGTCAGTAGTCTGTACTCAATTTTTCGGTAATTTTGCATCATGAAACAGGAAATTCAACAATTACTACCGGCTGACTTTCACCCGTCTTCCCGTGTATGGATATATCAGAGTAACCGTCCTTTCAGCGAAAAGGAACAACTGGAAATAAATGAACAATTACATCAATTCACCTCACAATGGCAGGCTCATGGCGCTCCGGTGAAGGGCTGGGGCAAATTGCTGTTTGAACAGGTGATCGTGATGATTGCAGATGAATCGGATGTTGCCGTGAGTGGTTGTAGCACGGATAGTTCTGTGCGTATTATTAAGAGTATCGAGCGCCAGTATAGTGTGAACCTTTTTGACAGGCTTTTGCTGGGTTTTCTGGTAAAAGATAAGTTACAGCTGTTGCCAATGCAACAGGTGCCTTATGCGCTGGAAAAAGGGTTTATTGATGAGAATACGCTCTATTTGAATAATACGGTGCTGACGAAAGGTGAAATGGAGAAGAATTGGCTGTTGCCGTTGAAGGAGAGCTGGCTGGCGAAGAAATTTTCGATAGCGTAAGTGTTGATGATATTATAAAAAATCCTGCATTACCGGATTGGTGGTGCAGGATTTTTCTATTCAGCAACCGGTGGCCCTCACCGGCTTGGCGTGTAAACTAACGACCTCTGAGATCAATTTCCGGAAATTTTTTCAATACAAATTTTATAAACTGATAGAAGTCAGCGTTTGTGTATACCTCTTCGTTTCTATATTCCATCAAAAAATCTCCAGTCCTTATACAACTGCTCATGACAAATAGCCCTTTCTTAAAAGATAAGTTTATAGAATAGTCTTCGTCCGGGTTTATATTAAAATAATAATGGATAGTGCCGCTATTCTTTATCCTGGTGAATATATTTTTCAGACTAATATGGTAGTTGCGTTTATTCGCAGTATTCCAATCAGAAGAAAGTGATAAATATCTCAGGCGTTGGTGAAGCTGAACAATCCCTTTGTAATATGCTCTATTGGCAGATATAACGTCAACATTGCCCAGGGAATCGGCAATCATCATGCTAACATATATCTGTGCGGTTTCGCTTCCCTTCAGCAATAACTCCGCTTTTATTGCTGTTACTTTCCATCCATTTTCTTCCATTACAAACTTATCACCGGATGCACTCAGCAATTCGACATTAAACCTATTAATATGATTTGTTACTTCTTTGATGACATAAAAGAAGTCCTCATAAGTGATACAATCTTCAAAGCTCTCGCATTTCGTCACAGATAGATCCTGTGAGACAAGATAAAAATTAGTTTGTTCGGGAGGCTGCATATAACTGATTCGATGCGCAAATATATGCCACTATATTATCAAAGCAATTTATGAGTCAGGCATCGCCAGATGTTCATTTTGTTCATTTCGTAGGCAGATGAAAGTTGTATCGATGCCTGCCATTAAATTTGAAAACAAGTATACCATTGCTTTCACCCAGTGATATAGATCACTACTGTATACAAAGACTAACGGGGGAAGAATGTTTGCTACCATTTATTTGTTAACCATCTAATCAATATATGCAGCATAATATTTACAAGGATCTATATATCACAGATGGATATGAGGCGTTTGAATTTTTCAGTATTGGCAAAAGAGGAGTGGCACCCAAAAGAATAGCTTTCATCCCAACAGATCTTGAAGCAGTTTATAACCTTGTATTTGGTGATATCAATGTGGAGGGTGAGATAGACGATGAAGTAATTAGTGACAATGTTGATAGAAACAAAATTCTTGCAACAGTGATTTATGTTCTTAGTATTTACTTAGAAGCTTATCCTAAGAGGATTGTGTTTTTTACTGGTAGTACAGCGGGAAGACTCAGGCTTTACCGGATAGTTATAAGTTTGAACTATACTGAGTTCTCAAAAAAATTCGATATTTACTGCGAAACTGAATCTGGTATTGTTCCATTTGAAAAAAATATCGAAGCGAAAAATTATTTAGTTTGTAAAAAAGTTTAAATTTAAAGCATGAAAACTAAAGGTGTAAAATTTGACAACAAGTTTTTTCGGCAGAAAGTAACATTGACTGTTAGTGAGAAGCTTAATGCGCTTGATCTAAAGAAATTAGCACCGAAAAAACAAGAAATTGCCAATAGGCAGCTGGAAAGAATTAAAGATTTTCTTCCTAAGAGGTAATTGGTCAATTTTATCCTATCATTATTTTTCATGAAAAATGCCATTGTTCCACTTGAAATAGAAATTGGAACAGGTAATACAAGCGGGAATAGCTCAGTTGGTAGAGCATTAGTTTCCCAAACTAAAGGTCGCGGGTCCGAGTCCCGTTTCCCGCTCAGAGAACATCTATCAGCATGACTTTTATAGACACGATTGAAATCGTATGCCCAACCTGTGAAAAGAAAGCACTCTTTTTCTGCGAACACCGAAATGTAAAATATCACCACGCTACAGAAGGAGAAGTCCGCTGTGGGCATTGTGGCTATATCAATGCTTCTTTTAGTTTTACAAATGAACATTATTACTACCAGGTGCCTATTGGTGACCGGAAAGTATATGCCAAATCATTGGAGAATCTGATATTTATCCGGAATTATTTTTTCGAAAGAAGACGATTAAATGATGATCCGGACTATGACTTTCCAAAAACCTTCTATCAATCCCGGGATGAAATTGTCAGAAAGATTGATAAAATCGTACAAGAGGAAGATAAGAAATAACTGTCCTATTTCCTGGTCACCTGTGGTTTTCCCGGAAGATATTGACTAACCATCATAGCAATGAGGTCCAATTATTCCATAACACTTGCGACTATGGCGAAACTTCACGGGAACATACAACAATGATTTCCCCCCAGAATTCAACATAACCAATGGGAGAACGACGCACAGAAGTTTGTCCGCGGAGCATCATTCCAGGTCCTTTCACCGATGGGAGAATCCTTACTTGTATTCTATAAAGGGAAAGACAAGATTCCTTATAAAACACTCAAAAACTGCACCGAAGAACTTTGGGATACTGCCGTTTTTAAGGGATATCCTGATGTCATTTCTTTTTCGGAAATACAGTAGTTAAGTAATTGTCATATCTTCAACAAAGATACTAGGTTGCGGAGCCGGTGCCGTTTCCCGCTCAAATGGCATTCCACGGATGCAAATCACGAATACAACTTCAAAAACTTACCCTCACGGACCCAACGCTACCAAAGAAAAAGGCGAACTTTGCTATAGCCTTTTTCCGTTTTAGCTACATAAGATGTATTTTTAGCCCATGAGAATTAAGCAGCTTTACATCAGGAACTTTAAATCTCTTGTAGACTTCAAATTGGAGAATCTACCTTCTTTTGCCGCGGTCGTTGGACCGAATGCCAGCGGTAAGAGTAATATTTTTGAAGCATTGGAGTTTACCAATTATGTCTGCAGATTTCCATATGAAGCTACATCCTTCTTTGGAGGATTAAAAAATATCTATTCCTATCAGGCGCCACTTCGCAGTAATCTGAGCTTCCATTATCAATTTGATGACAATCTCAAGATAAAATTCGAACTATTGCCGACACCACAAAGAAAGATTGCTAGCTTTGATGATGCATATGGCATTGGCCATGACCCTGTGTTGGATTTGGAAGAAGAAAAGTTTTCATTCCTTGATATAAGAGATAAGCTGAAACGCGCAAACTTCCTGGAGATCCTTAAAAAGAAACAACTTCCGTATAACAATGAATTTGAAATATTCATCGATAACTTTTCAAGGTTATTCGTTGGTAAAAATTTTTTGAACAGAAGTTCTCAGCTACAATCAAGACTGCATACAGATGCATCAAACTTGTCACAGATTCTGGCACAAATCTTTGAGGATAACGAAAAAAAAGACGAATTCGTAGAATGGTTGCGGATACTTATTCCGGAGTTTAACGATATTGAGATAAGAAAATCTAACCTTGATGGGAGTTCTGAGTTTTTCTTGTATGAAAAGACGTCAGACCGACCTTTCTCCAAACATCTAATATCCGACGGTACAAACAATATACTCGCCTTAATGGCTGTAGTGTTCCAAACCGACAGCCCCCAGTTTTTATGTATTGAAGAACCCGAAAATGGACTTCATCCACAGGCTATAGAGTTATTAGTAGATTTTCTCCGGGAAAAAAGCGAAGAAAAAGGGCATCATATTTTACTTAATACGCATTCGCGAACGTTGGTAAGATGTCTGGAACCACAGGAAATTATACTCGTGAATAAAGTAAATGGGGCTACTATCGCAAAACAGCTGACTAAAGGGGATGCGGTTAATATAAAAACAGATGAAGCCTGGCTTACAAACGCTTTTGGAGGAGGTGTCTTATGATCAAAGTAGGCTTCATCGTTGAAGGGAATACAGAATTCTTCCTGCTTAAATCTGCTCTATTTAATGAGTTCCTACTAAAGAATAACATCGAGTTGGTGAATGTTATTAATGCTGGAGGCTCCGGCAACTTGCTACCACACAACATACAGGCGTATATCCAACTATTAGAAAAAAGCGGTGCCAAAAAAATCGTTATCCTTACAGATCTTGACCAGGATGCTTGTATAACAATCACCAAAGATCGGATCAAGGCCCGTCCGCAAGATCTCGTAGTAATAGCTGTTCAGCAAATTGAAGCATGGTTTCTAGCCTGTACTCCTGCAATGAGGCAACTGCTCAAAACTGATGAATTTTTCTTTCCACTTCCTCAAGCTGAGCAAACACCTTATCAAACCATTAATCGCCTAATGGTTGATTACACGGGAAAAGGTATTGGTAATAAAGCGGCAGGTAAAATGAGATTGGTAAAACGATTGTTAGAGCAACACGAACTTGATCTTTGCATTTCAGCAGAGCATCCAGCATGTCCCAGCGCCCAATATTTTATTAAAAAAGTCGCAGAACTGGGGCTCAGCAGTTAGCAGAAATTGCTTTTTATCAAGATTGCCAGCACTGAATCAAAATTTAAAAGACTCTGGAATAGCTCAGTTGGTAGAGCATTAGTTTCCCAAACTAAAGGTCGCGGGTCCGAGTCCCGTTTCCCGCTCAGATAAAATCCTCCCAATGTTGAATAAACAACATCAGGAGGATTTTCAATTTTGAGCCAATTCCAATAAATGACCCGATGTCCCCTGCTACCCTCAATTTGGTATCAAAAAAAACTCCACTCCTGGTTTTATACCGCCTTATTAGTCCTATATATCTTCCTAAATTGCAAAACGGCACCAATTATAAACATGATCAAAAGCAAAAGAAGTGTTTTTGCGATCAAAGGATCACTAGGCCCATGGGCCAGCGGATGACCTACAGGAATACGGTTAAACGTTTCATTTACAGTTGGGATCATCGATAAGAAAAAACTGAAAGAAAGGAAGAAAGTCTCTATATAACGAGCACGGTTATTTCCAGGTTTCCAGGCATAAAGAAGATATGCCACCAATACCAGTATCACAACTAATAATGCAAGAATATGTCCCGGATTAACTCCCTTAACGCTTGATAATCCTAATGCGGTCAATGAAGTGATCAGTGTAAAATAAAAATAGATCTTCCCCGGAAGTTTGCCCAGATCTATTTTTCCGCCTTTGGTAAAAGCTATAACTGCAGCGACAATCGCAATAATGCCTATAACAGTATGGAAAATCCCCAAGATTGATAATCCCATGATCTTAACTTTTGAATGTGTAATTAATATTGCAAATATTGTAACAATAGAAGAAATGCACTTTGTGAACCGGGTCAATTATTTGGCAATATGGTTCAGAAACGTCTGGCGCCAGAAAGAAAACGCTAGCAAGTCTTATCTCCCTAGAAAGATACCAGTGATAAGCCAACATTCACATAAGGAGCACTCTTATTGCTACTGGTTATGGATGCGTTATTATAGTTTTCTCCTTCTTTAAATAGTTTAGCAGACAGGAAGCTATTAAGTCCACCATCCAACGTTAGCATAATAGTCTTCGCGAACAGCAATTCAAACGCTGCCCCATTTTTCAGCTCAATCGTATTGTAGCTTACCTTACCATCTAAGAAAGCATTGTGCCGATCATAGAAAATAGAATATGAATGCTGATTGGAACCGATTGACACCCAGGCGTTCTTAGCTATCTCTTTTTTCAAGTTAACACCCGTGGGAAGATCTACGATCAGTTCAAGTCCGGATGAAATGAATTTATGATAATAGTTAACAATAGGCTCAACAGGTATTGGCGAAGATGGATCTATCAAAGCTAATAACCCAACGGAGAATGTAGTGTTTTCGGTTTTTTTCAAGGGCAAATTGATACTACCATTCAAATTGAAACGGCGAAAACTATTTACTCCGTCCGTAATTCCTCTGACAACTAATGCATAAACCACCGGGTGATTAAATATCCTGCCCGACCTGGCATAATTTAAAGCAAGATCGAATGTACTTTTATCTGAGGTCAGAGGAGTTAATGGGACCTCTGGAAACTTATTGCTGATGTCTTTTAGCGTTGTGGATGTATAGGCGTAATAGATACTGGCCGACAACGAGTTCCCTTTCCATTTAACAACAGGTACGTTGAAAAAAGTACTTATGCGTTCGGTTTTTATCTTTCCGCTGGCAAAATCACGATCATCCAGTTTTGCATCAAAATCACTGTAACCAAAACCATCGAACGATATGCTGAATTTTCTTAAACCAGGGTAACGAATGGCGAGTTCTTTCATAGCTGCACCGATCGTATCAGTTCGGGGATGTAAAGAAGACATGCTAATCATGTTCTGTGCCTGCATGATACCAGGCAACAATAGGAAACATAAAAGGAAAACTTGTATTCTCATGCTGTTTATAGTCATATGTATTTGGTAGAGGGTTTATTTATCCGCAGGCATCTTGTCTGGTTCAAAATCAAGGCTAATGGAATTCATACAGTATCTTTTGTAAGTTGGAGGAGGGCCATCATCAAAAATGTGTCCCAGATGGGCATCGCAGCGTCCACAAAGCACCTCTGTACGATCCATTCCATGAGAATGATCTTCTACATATCTTACACTATTCTTTCTTAACGGCTCATAGAAGCTCGGCCAACCACAACTGCTGGCAAACTTGGCATCCGACCTGAAAAGTATGTTTCCACAAGCTGCACAGTAATAAGTCCCTTTCGTTTTGCTTTTCCAGTATGCTCCGGTAAATGGCCGCTCGGTATCCTTCTCTCTGGCTACTGCGTAGAGGTCTGCAGGCAACACTTTCTTCCATTCAGCATTGGACACGTTCAGCTTTGTAGTGTCTGTTATTGAATAGTAGGGATTGTTTTCATGCCCTTTAGCAGATCTCTGGTTTTGGGCACAAGCACCAACAGATATTATCGCCAGCAGATAACTAAAAATAATTTTCTTCATATTGACTGAATTACGCTTCCCGTCTATCTTTAAATATTGTCCGGATTATTCTTCTTTATAAAAAGAGAATTATTATTTTTTTATAATAGTGTTAAGTATCTGAACTAATTCACCAGGTTTAGATAGAAAAGGACTATGGCCTGATTTGATCTCATAAGTGTTTAAAATATGTGCTTCAGCAACCATCTGTTGTTGAAACGGAAAGCTGATCGCTTTGTCTTCCATTGTATAGATGTAGTATTTATTAGCGATGGTGCTGTAAACTTCATTACTATAATTCAGAGGAGTTCCGGCAGCGCCAACAGGTTCCGGGCGAAGCTTTTGTACCAATAGATCAATATCTTCATCCGATCCGTCTTTACAGAATACCTCACGCATATTTACCTCAGGATTTGCAATCGTTACCGTACTTCCATCAGCAGAAAATGCTAATACAGAAGGAATAGATGTTCCTTTGTCCTTTGCTGAATAATCGAACACACTGCTACCGCTTTGAGGAATAAATCCTGCAACGTATATCAATTTTCCTATTTTCTGAGGAACTTTACAGGCTGCCTGTGTAACTATTGCACCACCCAGGCTATGTCCGACCAGGACCACAGGACCATTCAAACTATTGATAACATCAGTCACCTGTTTGACATATCCATCAAAGGTTATTTCATTAACAGGTGTTTGATCGTTACCATGGCCAGACAATTCCACCAAAACAACTTTATTTCCGTCAGCTTCTAAAGATGCTTTTACCTTATCCCATACAAAAGATGCCTGCCAGGCACCATGCACCAAAACAAAAGTGGAATGATTCCCGTCTTTTGCTGCTTCATCGTTATCCTTCGAACAGGAATTTAAGGATAGTATCAATAGTAATAAAAGCGCTATGTCTTTAACGTATTTCATATTTATATAAATCTTTGTTTAATTTATCTTCAGGAGAAGATGAACCAGGAAGGAATTGACCTGTTCCTATTTTGTAAGACCAGGCATTATGCAGCTCCAATATGCTCACCTTTTGGTAACAACAACTACCGTAACAGCACAAGGCAGCTCAGTTTACGAGTTGTTTTGTTATATCACCTTGACAAGGCAAAGTTGCAGTACAAAGAAGAGATGCGTTTTGTGAAAAAGCTCAATTTTTAGGGAATATGGATCAACAAACAGATATACAGCGTCCTTATAGCGTTTGGGTTAAAACATACGAATGAGATCAGGAAAAAGTACAAACGTAATCATCCTTCTATCTTTTCTTATCTGTCTTATTTAGTAAACGGAAGTCTGAAGGTGGTGTGTGATATTTATCATGAAAGCTTTTCGTAAAATTGGCCAGGTCATTAAATCCACAGTCAAAAGCTATATCTGTGATACGTGCATCGGAAACTAAAAGCAGTTCTGCAGCTCTTTCCAGCCTTTTGTTTTTAATATAACTGGCAGGAGAATCATTATATATCTTTTTAAATTCCCTTTTAAATGAAGAAACGCTCAAATTAGTTTTTTGTGCTAATTCATCGACATTGACCTGGGAAAACAGGTTAGCTTCTATTACTTGTTTGAACGTATAAGTTGCTGGTGAAAAAAGTTGGGACAGTATGACCTGTATGATTTCGGCATCTTGTGTCTGTGATAACAAAAGAATGATCTCCTTCAGTTTTAAAACTAAAATTTCATCATTTACCAAAGATGGGTTTTCAAAATAAAATAGCAGGCCCTCTATATATTTTTGAATCAAAAAGTCGTTGTTGATCTTTCCGCTTGACTGGTTGGAGATCTTTTCCCTTTTCTGAAATATCGATGGAAGCTCTCTCTCGTAAATTTTCTTTAGTATGTCCGGATGGAAAGTGACGATTACAATTTCGCCATCGCTGTTATTGGAATCGGCAATCTGTTTCCCCGAGTTCAGGCAGTTTAGCAATAATGCGTGGTTGGCAGGGATATTGATAGAGTCATTATCAAATTGAAATTTGGTCTCTCCTTTCAACATGTACAATAAACAAGCCTGTTCTGCCACAGGGAAAGCAAATTCAAAAGGCGGCTTAATATCTACCTTTTGAATGAATGTTTTCCCAAACAACTCAAATTTTTTATAGTCAGTAACCATTTAGCTATTTTATTTATTGTATCGCGTAGTTACCTTAAAATTGATTATCAATATTGACAAAACAAAATTGAAATCTCAGGAATACAAATACTTTGTGAATCAGGTCAATTATTTGGCAATTTGGTTCAACCGGCAGTTCACCCCACCACCACAGCGAATTTCTTTTAAATATAATATAGTTCCGTTGTTCTGCAGCGGCATCCATCAACTCCTCTTTGTCCTGCCCCTCAAACTGCCCTTTTAGAGCTTGTAAGGACCGTGTTTGGAACCATCATGCCAGCCAGAAGAACACTGGAGCAAAGATATGGCTTAGGGAAACATCCCATGGAACAGCTATGAGAAAAATATGCGCAAGATTCTGCTTTAGTCATAATCAATTAGTGAAAAAATGAGCCCGGCTGGGCATAGATAGCATAAAACAGCGGGAAGAAGGCACCTTGAAGCCGCTTTCTTCCCGCTGTTTTATGGACATCTACATACAGCTACCTGTTTTATCATCTTCTACCGATACACGGGTCCTGATCATCATACACCTACCATCCGGCATACGTATACCCCGGTCCGGCCAATATGCCCACGGAAGACCAGGTGCAACCAGGCACAGGGTTCATGCTTCCATCGTAACGGCAATGTGTTGTAGCGGAAGCGATATAATATTGGTTCTGACCCGGTTCAATGGTCACAGAACCATCATAGCCTCCGGATTGCCCGGGATGGATAGACTGCGAGAGCCTGTATTTTACCTGTAATCTGCGAGGGAGATTAATTTCCACCGTGCATGCGGCATCAGCATACACCTTTACACTAAGATGGCTTATATTATACTGTTCCCAATCACTGCTGTAATCTTCATAGCTATATATCGCCTTTAAGAAAACAGGCCGGTAAAGGGCGTCGACAGACTCGAGATCTCCCGCAGAGAGGCCGCAGAAGTTGGGCCAATAGGGATTACCATCTACTCTTTCAATAGTAGGAATGGTTACATCAAAAACGAAATTAGGATCTGTTATAACGGAGGGATATAACATGATGGAATTAAAGTCAAAGGTGCCGATATCGAAACCATTCATACCCCTATCAACATAGGTTTGGAAATTGTGTTCCATCCCGGGCCTGATATTGTCCCAGTTAATGGCAATAAAGTTGTTACGATCGGCTCTCGACTGTTCATGAAACAGTCCTACGGCATGACCTATTTCATGGATCAGGGCACATTCAAGACCGGAAGTCTGCGTAAACCTGATCGTCTGTTTGCCGCCGGAACGCCCCACAGCGGAAGAATTCTCAGTACTGCCCTCGAACTCAACGTAATCACCCTGACCGGTGCCTGGCACAAAGTCGATGCCTGTTGTTGCCTCCCAATGCTGGATGGCCCAGTTGATCATGTTCATGCCTGTGCCTGTCACATTTGAATTAACTGTAAAAGGAACGACTCCACCCGGCCACAGTTTTGCGGCATCACCTATTACGGCGCGGGCACTGGTGTCAGATCGGAATGCATTGACCTGTTCCTGTGTGAGCATTATATCGCCTTCGAGGCGGTAATGGTCGCCGGCCTTTTCAACATACAGGACTGATTTCCCTTTGGTGATCTTTATCACCTCACCAGGCACATAATCTTTCGGAAAATAGAAATTGTTTCCTTTGCCGCTGATTTCACGACCAGGCGCCTCTTTCTTTTCAGGAACAGCGCTTTCCTTTTCCTTGCAACCGAACCAGCAGATTGCCAGGATCATTAAGAGGGAGATTTTGGGTTTCATGTTTTGCTTGATTTAGGGTAGGTTAAGAAAGATATGATGATTGATACAAAACGCCGGTCAGGCCTGGGTCCTATAGTCAAGTTCTGGGTCGGGGGGAATAATGGTTTGAGCAGTCGGGTTGATAACTTTAAGAACACAGGTTGTATATCGAATATACAAAAAAATGGCGATTGCAAACTGGGGTATCCAGGTTTAATAAATTCATAATTTTCGTTACAGCATCAGTATGTTGGTCGCATGTTGTTTGCTTAAAACAGATCAATATACGATCAACCTACGACTAACCTACCTCGTATCCATGTTTCATCCTGCTTTCATCATAAACGTTTACTGCTATTACTCTTTGCCTATCTATCTTTACTCACCTGTTTTACCAACAGTTCCACATCCAGGCAATAGTCGACAAAAGGATCAAACTTTAAAGGAAGCGGTACTTCCAATTCGATCTATCTGCTACCTCAATATTAGCTCTGCCGAAATGCTCTTAGAGAGGTACCAAATGTTTATTGTTAGTGCTTCCGCTTAGTAGCACAGATGCTATTATGCACCCGCCCCAGTAACGAAACACTGATTTATTTAGACGCGCCAATGGCACGGATTTTTCCAAAATATGTCGGACAAACACAAGTAAAAGTGATACGAATGTTTAACGATCTTTTCTGATTACATCACAAAGCTAAGAAGAAAACACATGCGGAAAATACGCATTTTCTTCCTTCAAAAAACAGCACAACAATCTGATTTACAAACAATTAATAACATAAAGACAAAATAGAGAAAATCAAGTACTTTTCGGACACTCTTGTTGTCTCGCTTAAATACCGCTTTGACACCGCTTAGATACCGCTAATCCTACGTTAATCCTACGTTTAAAAACGTAGGATTAACGTAGGATTAGCGGTATCTAAAGGGTATCAAGACGGTATCTGTCTTAGTACAGAAAAACTTTACAGTTTTTGCAAGAAGTTTCAGGATTGACTTTACAGGTTATTGAAATAATTCATTATTTGCTTTACAGATGTGCAAATTAAGCTTTACACTGCTATTTCTGTTGTTTTTACCTTCTTTTTAGCGATCCATCTTCGCTTTAATGCTCCACTGGCTAAATGAGCCTGATTAGGCGTCAGATTATTGCA
>NZ_JAKIRP010000017.1 GCF_021646545.1 Chitinophaga filiformis
GCGCTGCCTGCAGGCGGTAAAGTCATTGTGGAAGCGGAGAATTTGCCAGGGAGGTATACGGTGAAGGAATTGCTGCTTACATAAAAAACGTCTTCACTGCTTACGAATGGCTTCTTTCTGATTGGGGGCCCTGCATCGCTGGAATATTCTCCAATTTGCCAGCCAGCCAGAATTATTTTGATAGGTATTGTTCCCTCCTTACAAGTGGGTAGGCGTAGCTTTGCCCACCAGGTTTTCAACTTGATCCGATCTGCCTTTCTAAAAGGGAGGCCTCAGGATAGGATTGAAATTTCAAGGAAGGGTGTGTAAATAGGCCTCAACAAACCGCTGATGCCGGCTGCGTGATATATTCTGTGGGAAAATGGATCGGGAGACGAAATAGCCCCTGCAGGGCATAAAAAAAGTCCTGATGTAGCAACACCAGGACTTTTGTGTGGAGCGGAAGACCGGGCTCGAACCGGCCACCCCGACCTTGGCAAGGTCGTGCTCTACCAAATGAGCTACTTCCGCGTATCTGAGATACGGTTTCTAAAACCGGCCTCTTTAGTTAAGAACTTGTTTTTGCACTATTGCCTGCAATTGATCTTGTGAGCCAGCGCAATAAAAAAGTCCTGGTGTAGTATACAGCAGGACTTCTCTGTGGAGCGGAAGACCGGGCTCGAACCGGCCACCCCGACCTTGGCAAGGTCGTGCTCTACCAAATGAGCTACTTCCGCATATCTGAGATACAATTTTATTCAGTGATTACCTGTCTAAACTGACCTCTTTAATTAAGAACTTTTGTTTCCCGCCTGCGTCATTCGCGATTGGGATTGCAAATGTACAATTTTGTCCGAAATCGCAAAATATTTGCGTCCTTTTTTTCAAAAAAAGTTGAGCCACTTTTTAATACGCTGAACAAACAATTCTGATGTTTGATATTTGAAGACGATGAAATGCCGTAGCAGTAAGGATTATAAGAGAAAGAAAATAGTTGTATGATTGACAGTTATTTTTTCTATCTTGTGCCTGTTCCACGTCTCTCAAATGTTGACAAGTCAGACAATACATAAATTCTAAATTATGAAAAAGAAGCTATCGCTCCTGTTACTGGTGCTTTTCAATTACGCGGCAAAGGCACAAAATACGGCAAGCCTGGTGGTACAGCCCAAATCTGATCACACCATCAGTCGTCATATCTATGGACATTTTTCTGAGCACCTGGGGCATTGCATTTATGATGGCTTCTGGGTTGATCCTGCACTGAACGTGCCTAAAAAGGACCGCATACGCCTCGATGTAGTGGAAGCCCTGAAAAAGATCCGTATCCCTAACCTGCGCTGGCCGGGAGGTTGTTTCGCTGATGAATATCACTGGCGGGACGGTATCGGCCCAAGAGAACAACGCCCTAAAATGGTAAATACCAACTGGGGGGGCGTAACAGAAGATAACAGCTTCGGTACACACGAATTCCTGGAGCTTTGTGAACTGCTGCAAACCGAACCTTATATCTCTGCAAACGTAGGTAGTGGCACTGTTGAAGAAATGGCCAAATGGGTAGAGTATTTCAACTTCGACGGCCTTAGTCCTATGAGCAACTTACGTAAGCAGAACGGCCACGAAAAGCCCTGGAAAGTGACCTTCCTGGGTGTGGGTAATGAAAGCTGGGGTTGCGGTGGTAATATGACGCCGGCTTTTTATGCTGACCAGTACCGCAGGTATGCTACCTACGCACGTAACTATCCCGGTGCGCCCCTGAAAAAGATCGCCAGCGGTGCAAGCGATTTTGATTTTAACTGGACAGAAACCTGCATGAAGCAGATCCCGCTGGGACAAATGTGGGGACTCAGCCTGCACTATTATACCGTACCTAAGACCTGGAACGATAAAGGTTCTGCTACCAACTTCACCGAACAGGAATATTTCACTACCATGAAAAAATGCCTGGCCATGGATTCCCTGGTGATCAAACATGCGGCTATCATGGATAAATATGATCCTAAAAAACGTGTAGCCCTGGTGGTGGACGAATGGGGTATCTGGACAAATGTGGAACCAGGCACCAATCCTGGCTTCCTGTATCAGCAGAACAGCCTGCGTGATGCCCTGATAGCCGGTAGCACACTGAATATCTTCAACAATCATAGCGACCGTGTGAGAATGGCAGAACTGGCGCAGACTGTGAACGTGTTACAGGCCCTGATCCTGACAGACAAGGAGAAGATGCTGCTAACGCCTACCTACCATGTATTTGATCTGTACAAAGTACACCAGGATGCACAATACCTGCCTATAAAGCTGAACAGCCCTGCTTACACTTCGGGTAACGAACAGATACCTGCGGTGAATGCTTCTGCTTCGCAGGATTCTACCGGTGCAATACATATCTCCCTGGTGAACCTGAACCCTTCTCAGAAAATCAGCCTCAGCACCAGCTTCGAACAGGCAAAATGGAAAACAGTGACGGGCGAAGTGCTGACATCAGCAAAAACAACTGACATCAATACATTTGAGCAGCCTAATAAAGTGCATATTGAGAAATTCTCGGGAGCAAAGAAACAGGGCGACAATCTTGTAGTGGAACTGCCTCCTGCATCAGTAGTAGTGCTGGAACTGAAATAGTACCACACATCCTGACCATATATCGTTGAGTGGCAATTGCAAAAAGCAGTTGCCACTTTTTTTACAGGCTGTCGAAAAAGTATTTATACAGGATACTGTTACAGCACATACACCTCATCACAACATACCGCCGCCTTTTTACCTGATGGTGCTCCTCTCCATGCCGGCACCTCCTGCTGGCAACGGCCGGTAACGCGCAGGAAACGCGCATGAACTGCTGGCAGCCGGAAACGGAAATTGCGTACTGCTATGGTATAATCTTCTTCTCCAATTGGTGCCGGTTGCTGCTGGCCCGCCGGTTTGAAGTTGACACCGTCTGCAGATGTTTCTATCACTATTTCGGAAGGATTGAAAATATAATGCCGGGCGTCCTGCAGGAAGTTCATCTGCACCTGCGTGATGATCTTTTCTTCCCCGAGATCGATGGTGGCAACCAGGTCTTTTCCATAGATAAACAGCCAGTTGATGCTGAAATCCTTATCGCCCTGTAATCCGTCCGTGAGTGTCCGTTCTCTTTTTGCCGGGTACTCATCTGACCATGGATGCAGCAGCGAAACTTTTGCGCCGAAGGCCAGGCTGTTGATCCATTTGCGGGCAAAAATAGTGTCCCATTCCTGTTGATAGGCATCTGCATTACCGCCACCCTCTGATAGCTCTTTTACACCTGCCTGTTTACATTGTGCTACAAATTTATGTACACGTTCCGGCCAGCGGGGATTTACAATATAACCGCCCTTATCCGGGATAAGATAGCCGAACTTCTCCGTCCCGAAAAAGCGGGATTGCTGTAATACAGTATACTCCAGTGGCAGCCGCGCGTTATATACTTTTGTGAGCAGATCGTTATTGCCGGCTGCTGCCTTTTCAGCTTTGTCGAGAAGATCAGAATACTGATCTATCGCCGTGGGTGAAAGATAGTTGATATGGTTGTTGACAGGATTGCCATAAATGTCCAGTTGCGTTTTGGTGTTGTGCATCGTAGTGACCAATGCCTGCAGATATTGTCCAATGAAAGGGCCTGCTTTGCCATAATAGCCATTCAGGAAATCCAGGGTGATCTCCTCCGTAGTGCGTGATGGATTCCAGAGCAATTTTGCCTGCAGATAGCTATTGTAGGCAGCCATATCACCATAGGTATCGCCACTGCCCTGTGAAAAAACACCTGTTACTTTATGTGCTGACAGGTACTTCAGATTGGGCTGCAGATTGTTGTAGTCAGGAAAAGGCGCCAGGTAGTTCGTGAACTGTGTAGTATAATCCCACAGGAAAATATGATCGGTTATGGCGCCCCATCCTTCTAAGTCTTTCCTGAATGCAGCGGCAGAAGGAATAGTGCTCAGCGGCTCCTGGCGGTAAGCATCAATGCTGCTCAACATGATATATACGTTAGCGGCAGGCTTCGTCCTCTGCGGCGGATGTGACGTGTATTGATAGGCCAGTGTTGTAAACTGTTGTTCAGGAAACACGGCCGCAACCTTGTTTACAAAGCGGATCAGTGAGCCCTGCGGACCGCCTTCTTCTGCATTCGCTTTGCTGCATTGATCGCAGGTACAGAAACCACCACCATCTTCTGCAGCAATAGACCAGTAAAGTGCATCGGGATTGGTGGCAATGGCTTTACGGAAATATTCCACCATTACATTAAATACGTCTTGATTACTGAGGCACAGCTGACTGGCCTGTCGTTTGCCGTTTACCAGTGCATAATATTCCGGATGGGCAGCAAAGTATGTTTTGGGAGGAAGGATCTTGAAAAAGGAATGTCCCCATACTCCCCAGAGGTCTTCCAGGCGATGCAGTTTATGCCATTCCAGGTATTCATCGTCAAATGCAGCGGGGTAATAGGTTTCTCTGTATACAAAAGCAGGCTCCTGTTTATCCATCAGTTCCTGCGGTAAGCGAAGATTTTTACTGTTGGGTATAATGACCGGTGTAGCAGCATATTTACGGCAACCAAAATAGTCTTCCAGCAGGGTATATACACCATATAGAATACCTTTGCCAGTGCCTCCCCTGATATACAGATGCTGATCGTCTGTAGCAATAAAAAAGCTTTCTCCCTTCAGCTTACCACTCCTGAACTGTTCTACATGTTCAGTGTTGCCAATAAAAATACCGGGTTGCTCCTGATATGTTTTTTCCTGAATGATGTTCAGGGATGCGCCTGAAATCCGTTTCACATAAGTCTGCAGCAGGCTGGCCGCCTTTGTTTCATGCTTCGTTGCTTCATCCGGCAGTACGATCACATACCTGGAACTACCCTTGGATACCAGGTCAATATTCCCTCTTGGGGATTGACAGCTGTTATGGGTGAGCAGCGTCATTATCAACAGTAAAGAGTACATCATCCTGAACATGAATAGTGTGATTAAAATTTACGTTGCAGGGTTACATAAATATCGTACTGGTTCTGAAAGACAGTGGAGCTGATCTTCTGATTGATCCATGTGCCGAAAATACCCGCCGTAGTACGGTATTTAAAAGTCTTCTGATATCCCGCGCCTACACTGCGGGTCAGCAGGCCCGCCAGTTTAGGGAATTGTATAAGACGGCTTCTGTCATCAGGAGAAGTACCCAGTCCTGCATTGAAAGCAATAAAGTCCTGCTGCCGGTTCATATAGTAACGGGCAGTAAGATTGTAAGAGGTATAAAACTCGGGTGAATCATTAATGAAATAAGCCCTGAAATTCACCCAGAATTCTTTCCATGTCTTTGAAATGGATGCTACGCCCGATATACTGCTCGTACTGTCTGCATTCAGATAACGGATACCCAGCTCACCCTCTATATCGCGTTTGAATGTTTTGAAAATAGAGTAAGCCAGCCGCGTTCTTGGGAAGACAATTTCATTGGAATAAGTGGCGAGTGCATAAGAGTACAACTTTGGATTGTGTGTGTAATACAATTCTCCTTCACCCTGCAACCCCGTACCCTGTTCCCGTCCTGCATAGTTCAGGCGGGCAGCATAGGAGCCCCGTTTGAAGAAATGACGGTATTCAAGGGTCGCAATATTATATGAGTTGTCCTGGTAGTCGTAGCTGGAATGAAGGAAGAACATGCCAAACTGGTTCTTCATTGTTTTACTATGCAGGTAGTCCGCATAGTCAATATACTCTGTACTGCGGCTCAGCTTTACAACAGAATCTGCCGACAGTGCAGCTTCCGCGTACATCTTTTTATTCTCCAGTAACACAGCTCTTTTCTGTATGAAAGATGCATTGTCGGGATAGAAGCGGATACCCTGATCCGCATATGTCAAAGCACTGTCGTATTCCTTTTTGTCGCTCAGCAGATTTATACTGTAGAGTAAGGCCAGAGAATCTCTCCGGTTCAGGCCCAGCACCTGCTGGTAGATGGCCAATGCGCTATCTGGCGCATTGTTGCGCTGATAGGCAGTACCTGCGGCAAGGAGGCCATCGGTATATGCGGTTCTGTATTTGGCTGTGAACGGATAACGTTGCATCAGCTGGTAGGAGATGGCATTTGCTTCGTTATACCGCTTCATTTCAGTCAGTATGCCTGCCTTTTTCAGGAGCAGCTCTTTGTTGTCAGGGTAATAGGTCAATGCCTGACTAATATAGAACAGGGAGCTATCTGCTTGCCCTACGGCATGCTGCAGGTTGATCATGTAATTCAGCGCATCGGGGTTTTCGGGCGATTGTGCCAGCACTGCACGGAATTCTCTGGCGGCCATATCATATTCTTCTGCCTGCATCAGTGTACGGCCTGCTGTCAGGCGCAGGTCGGTCAGATTTGCTGCGTATTTCGTATCAGAAGGAGCGCGGCGTAACAATTGTTCTGCAATCACCGCTGCTTCATCATACTGCCCCATCTCAGCAAGTATACTGGATTTCTTCAGGAGGAAACGGCTGTTGTCAGGGTAGGAGGCGAGCGCCCTGTCCAGCACCTGCAACGCGTGTATATTGTCTTTCTGATTGATATAAGTGTTGGCCATCATATCCAGCGCGGTAGAATCCCGTGGATCTGTTTGCAGGGCCTTGTCAAATTCTGCCAGCGCCAGGTCGTATTGTTGCTGGGACAGATAATCCCGTCCACTGGCTATTTTTAAGGCAGTATACCGGCTTTTCAGGTCAGCGCCGGACCTGTTGTTTGCATACAATTTTTCAGCCAATACTGCGGCTTCTGTGAACTTTCTGTCGCTTTCAAGTACATCCAGTTTAAGCGATAGTAATCGCTGATCGTTCGGATTATTCTTCAGGCCCCGGTTGATCCAGGCAAGCGCTTCGCGATAGGCGCCGCGTGACATGCTCATGCCTATTATTTTATCCAGCGCCTCGCGGTTGCCGGGATTTTTTTCCAGTACCCCCTGATATAACAGGTAGGGATCTGTATTAGCATACCATGCTGCAGCCTCCATATGCAGGGCTGTTTCCATACTGTGTGCTTTAGCATCCCCGGGCCAGCGTTTCAGTATCTGTTGCAGTTGATCAATGGCCGCGGGATAATCGTGCATTTCCTGCAGCAGCCCTAGTTTACGCATCATCAGGTCATGGGAACCGGGATTAGCGGCCAGTTCTGCATTCACCTGTTCAATCGCCCGTGTATAACTGCCGCTTTTGATATACATAGCGGTGATGGCCGATTTTGCTTCCTCATTGGTATGATCCAGCAGTAAGGCCCTCTCATAATTCTGCATGGCAAGCAGCTGGTTGTTCCTGAGCTGATAGTAACGTCCTGCCAGCAGGAAGTGGCCGGTATATGCTCTCTGGACCGTGGTATCGGTACTGTACTTTTCCAGGAGTGAAGTTGCATAATTGCCACCCTGGAAAAATCGTTCAGATGCATCGAGGATGCTTAGTTTTTTTAACATCAATGTTTTATCACCCGGGAACTGGAACAATCCTTCATCAACATAACATTCTGCTTCCTCATACTTTTTTGCGCCCAGCTCAATGTTGACAGCGTAAAGGTAGGCATCATAATAGGTAGGCGCTTTAGCCAGCACCTGTTTCACATAGCGTCTTGCCAGCATTGTGTTGCCGGTCAGCATGTACAATCTTCCCAGCAATAACTCCTGATCGGTGAAGTCCGGTCTTTTCAGCAGGGCTTCTTTCGAGAGCTGTATTGCCTTCTGGTAATGATTGGCCCGGGTCTCTTTTACTGCTTCTTCATACAGCTCATCTGCGTCTTTCTCTTTGGTAAAGAGCTGCGCCTGTGCCTGCAATGAAAGGCAAAGTATGGTACCGGACAGTATATATTTGAATAACGACATCATCTTAAGTATTTGCAGGTTTCCGCTGGCCAAATCCCTGGCGCTGCATGTTCCCCCAGCTGTGTTTCCGTCCTGTGATGAAATGGAAATATCCCCTCAGCGCAAAGAATACGATCAGGGGGTGATAGACAAAAGGTTCAAGAAAGGCCATTAAAGCCAGGCCTATCACTTCCTTCCATGTCTTATAGTGTTTGTAGGTGATCTGGTCCCATAAGATGGCCAGTGTAGTGATCATTACCGAATAGAAATAGACAAACGCCAGCAGGATCAGTGCATTGTGCCAGTTGATACTGCCTGTAACGATCTGGTAGATATAATAAAAAATACCTGTGATCTCGATAATCGGAGCCAGGAATTCAAAAAGCAGGTTATATGGCAGCACGATCATCCCGAGGCGCTTATAGTGCGGATTGAAAATCACCTTGCGGTGTATGGTGATGATCTCTGCCAGACCACGGCCCCAGCGGGTACGCTGGCGACTGAATACCTTCATGGTAGGAGGGCCTTCCGTCCAGCATTGTGTGGTAGGAATGTACCTGATCGCATACTTCAGTTTGTTGTCGATCATGTAGGTACACATCCGCGTTACAATATCCATGTCTTCTGCAAACGACTTACTGTCATAGCCGCCGGCCTTGATAGCGATCTCTTTATCAAACAGCCCCAGACCACCGGATACATTCGGTACACAGTTGATCACACTCCATCCCATTTTACCCAATACATAGGCCCGCAGGTACTCCATTTCCTGGAAGCGGGGCAACCATTTATCCGGAGGCCGCACACGGGTGATCACGCCTTCGTCCACCTCGCAGGAGTTGGCCAGACGCAAAGTTGCACCTGTAGCAATGACGCGGATACTGTCTTCCACCATATGCACATAACCACATTCAGGGCAGGGTTCTCCGATCTCTTTGATCTTATTGTGCTCCTCATCCATAAATGGTTTGATCATGCGCAGCAGCGTATCTTTTTCAATGATACAATCCACATCCGTACAAAGAAAGTAATCATAAGCAGCAGCGTTGATACCTGCGTTGGAAGCGTCAGCCTTACTCTTTCCATTTACCTTATCGATCACCACCAGTTTCTCATATGCAGAGTTGGAAGATTTGAAGAGCCTTTTTACCGGTTGTGATTTGATACGTTCATTATAGGCGAAGTCTACTACCTGCAGCTGGAATTCCCTAATGAGTTTTTCGAGGGTGTCGTCTGTACTACCGTCGTTGACGATGATCACTTCATAGCGGGGATAGTTCAGTGTCAGCAGTGAACGAACGTTCTGGATAATGGTCACACCTTCATTGTATGCAGGTGCAATGATGGAGATACCAGGCGCTATGGGCGACTGCAGCATTTTGTTATAATCCACATAACTGTTCTTACGCTGGAACCTGATGATACCACGGAGCGAGAGTATAGCCAGCAAAGCATACATGAACAGCATGGTACTGCCGTATACAAAAACAAAGCCTTCAAAAACGTTTCTAAACAATTGCACGGTATCTCCTGGTTTTTATAGATAATAGTTTTACAAGCCGACCCTTATTTCGCTGTGACGGTCGCAGCTGCTTTCTGCGTCGTCTGGAAACCCCTCCGCTGCATATTGCCCCAGGCACTCTTTTTACCCGTAAGGAAGTAGTAATATCCACGCACCGCGAATATTACTATCAGCGGGTGATAAAGGAAGAATTCCATAAAAGGCGTTAAGCAGAGATAGGCCACCTCTTTCCATGTTTTGTAATACCTGAACGTAAGCTGGTCCCAAAGGATAGCCATAGTGGTGATCATCACGGAATAAGTATATACAAAAAGCAGCAGTACCAGCGCTGTAGGCCAGTTGATAAGGCCAAGGCAGGTCATGATTATGTAGTAAGCTATACCGGTAATTTCAATGATGGGCGCCAGCAGTTCAAAGAAGAAGTTGTAAGGAATAATGACGAGTCCCATTTTTCCATAACGGGGATTCATGAACATGCTGAAATGCGCATACATCAGTTGCGCCAGTCCTCTTGCCCAGCGGGTGCGCTGGCGGTTGAAGATTTTGACGGTGGAGGGTGCTTCCGTCCAGCAGAGCGTTTTAGGAATATAACGGATAGCGTAATCGATCTTATTGTCATATGCATAACGGCACATCCGTGTCATCAGTTCCATGTCCTCACCAAAAGAGCTATGATCATATCCACCCGAGCGGATGGCAATTTCCTTATCAAACAATCCCAGACCACCGGAAACGTTCGGTACGCAGTTCAGGAGGCTCCAGCCCATTTTACCCAGTACAAACGCACGGATATATTCTACTTCCTGGAAGCGGGGCAGCAACTGGCGGGGAGGGCGCATACGGGTCATTACTCCTTCGTCAAATTCGCAGGAGTTGGCAATACGTAAGGTAGCGCCGGTAGCAATGACACGTTTCTTCTTTTCCTGCATCACCGGTTTAATGAGTTCCAGCAGGGTATTTTTGTCGAGAATGCAGTCTACATCTGTACACACGAAATGATCATATGACGCGGCGTTGATGCCGGCGTTTACCGCGTCTGCCTTGCTTTTACCGTTTACTTTATCAATGACGAGCAATTTGGAATAGGCGGGGTTGGTGGATTTGAAGATCTTCCTGACCGGTCTGGTCTGTATCTTGACATTATAAGCAAAGTCAACCTGTACCAGTTCAAATTCATTGATCATCTGTTCGAGGCTGTTATCTGTACTGCCGTCGTTCACGATGATGATCTCATATTTCGGATAGTTCAGCGTAAGCAGGGAACGCACGTTGAAAATGATGGTAAGTCCTTCGTTGAAGGCGGGCGCCAATACCGTGATGCCGGGAGCGAGTGGAGAACTGAGCAGGGTATTTTGCTGGTTGAACTTATCTTTTCTGGCATATGCCCTGACAGAAATCATAGAGAAGATGGCCAACAACGCATATGTGATCAGCAGTATTGTACCGTAAACAAAAACAGTGGTTTCATAAAATCTTCCTATCGTATCCCAGATATTACCCATCTCACGGTCAGTATTTAATTAAAGGGTTCATACTATGTTTCAGGATCAGTTTATTTTCTGCAGTAGCGGTTTCTACCAGTTCTTCAATAATGCCTTTGGCGGCCCATTTATTATTTATGATCGATTTGGCAGCATGTTTACGAACGTCGAAATCAGTAGCATGCAGGAATTCCTGACGCAGGAAGTCAACATGCCGGCCGCTGCTGATGCGGCCAAGGGCTTTCAGTATTTCCAGCTGGCAGTTCAGCGGCTGACTGTCATACATCTGGAGGAGTTTATCTTCCACACTTTCCATTTTCAGTTTCCCCAGACAATTGATTGCATCAGCACGCAGGTAATGATCTTTGGTGTCCAATAGTTTCAGCACCGCCGGAACGGCACTGATCTGGTTGTAGTGGACTACCAGTTTGAGGCAGAAAGAGACAATACTTTTATTGGAAGAATAGGTGATCCATTGTGCAAAGTTAGGAATCGCGATACGCTCGGTAGTGGAGATGATCTTAAAAAGCTCCACCTGGTCCCACATGAGGAGCGGCTCAGTTACTACGTCAAAGAATTTGAAAGGTTCATTCTTACTCAGCTTGATATATGCGTGCCGGGCGGCAGCGCGTAATTCGCGGTTGCGGCTGTTGGTAAGAGGGAGAATGGTAACATCTGCAATGGACATATTCATGTTGCTGAGTTCTGCCAGTGCCTGCACTTTTTTATCCCATTTGCGGGACTTCATTTTTTTGAGGGAATCTTTGTCCAGTTCCAGTTGTATGTAGAGGTTCCGGAGTTGTTCGCCCATAGCCCCCCGTACATTATTCCTGTAGTCTATCAGCCGGTCTATTAACGCCTGTCTGGCCCATCTGTGTTCAAAAACGGGCAGGCGGAACACTTCTATGGGAAGCATGACCTGATCTGCCGGAACATCGCTGGCCAGCTCGTCATTAAGAAGGATATGCTCCATGAGCAGGTTGTCTATAACAGGATGAAGGCTGGCAAGCTTCTTTTCCCGCTGATGGGCCTTGTACCTGCCGGTAAGTATGGACAGGTAGGCAAGGACAGTGAAGGATATCGCAATGATAATGAATATTATTGCGATCTGAATATTCAGGGAAGACCCCCTGAAATCATATAGGTTATATTCCATACAGGACTGGTCAATTGATCAAGGTTCAAGAGGAAAGTAACAACAATGTCTATCTGGCGCTGTACTGCATCAGTAAGCGTTTTACCCGTATCAGTAATTCCCCCGGAATAACCGGTTTCTTAAGGAAGTCGTCTGCTCCCAGTTTGAAACCTTCGAGGATCATCTCTTCGTTACCTGCATTAGAAACAATAATTACAGGAATTGGTTTACCATTTGTTCTTGTTTTCACCTTGCTGAGGATCTCAAAGCCGCTTGCATATGGCATCATGATATCCGTAATGATCAGGTCATAATCATAATTAGTGTCTTCAAGACGCTGAAAAGCCTCTTTTCCATTGGTGACATGTTCTATCTTATATTCTTCCTTATGAAGTATTCGTTCCATTATTTTAGGCATTACTTCATCGTCCTCGACGAGCAGGATCCTGTTACTCATAAAATCGGCTTTTTTGTGCAGTATGCACTGGTGGAAGATTGGTCTTTCAGCATGGTGCAAGATATTTTAGCGTGAAAGTTTAAGAGTGCATTTCAGTCATATCAGTTTGTATAAGACAATCTTTCACAGTATCCTATTATATACTGAAAATCCGCTTGCAGGGATTTATTGCTATGGAGAATTCTCTGCCTGTTCACATGATGAATAATTGTTACTTATTGTAGGTGTATAATATGTTCACTTGGTTTTTACTGACTCTCCGCCAAAGTTAAGGGGCCTGTTCGAAAGATGGTCCATATTAGGCTTAGAAATATATGTGAACAACGGCGGCCTTCGCTGCTGACATATAACAATTCGCTATATTTGCCAGGTCTTTGGTCGTAAATCCTATTGGCTATCACGCTGCATAACCATCACATGAAAAACACCTTAAAACTGCGCCTGTATCTGGGTTTTGCAGTCGCTCTTATTCTTGTAACCGTAGGAGGTATTTTTTCGTATCTGACTTTCAGGCACCAGCGAACTGAAGGGCAATGGGTAGAGCATTCGTATGAAGTGATCACCACTGCTCAACGACTGAACCGGTACATTTATGAAATTGAAACGGCAGGGGTTACTTACAGAAGTACACGGGAGAAAAAATTCCTCGATTCATATTATGAGAACTATCCACGGGTACTGCCAACGGCACAGGACCTGCGCAAACTGGTAGCCGATAATCTGTCACAGTTCCGGCGGGCCGGAAGGCTGGAGACGGGGGTGATCGCGGTGCTCAATTATTGGCAGGAGCTGTACCAGGTGCGTGACACAGGTTACGTGTTCGCCAACCAGCTAATGATCACGCAGGAGGAGTTAAAATTTGCTGATACGGTACATAATATCATCGGAGAATTAATTTCAGAAGAAAGGGCACTGCTTGGCAACCGGGCAGCTTCGAACAAGGCTTCTGTGGGAAGGGCCATGAACATGTTGATCGTGAACACCATTTTTATCCTGCTGGTGGCTGTTACGCTGATGGTGGTATCTTTCCGGGAACTGAGCAGCAGGATGAAGATCCAGCAGGAGTTGCGCAAGAAGCTGAAAGACGTAGAAGATCTCAATCAGATAACGACAGACAGGAACTGGTTGCTCACGGGAATGTCGAGGATCAATGACAGCCTCAGTGGTGATCTGCAGATGGGCGTGCTGGCGAAAAGATGTCTTGATGTAATGGTCAATTACCTGAATGTACCGGCCGGCGCGCTGTATGCTTTTGATGAGAGGAGTCGTTTGCTTACATTATGTGCAGGTGTTGCGCTACCGGCGAACATAAAGCGGGAATATGCACTGGAAGAAGGGATCACCGGCTATGCAGCCACAAAAAAAGAACTGACCGTCATAGAAAATGTGCCTGCCAGTTACTGGAATATTGAAGCCGGTAGCGGTAGTGCTTTACCAGGCGCCATTGTTTGCCTGCCCCTGTGGCACAATGACGCACTGATGGGCGTTATTGAACTGGTAGTATTCGACGGGGTGAACCCTGCTATGCTGGAGTTATTACGCACCAGTAGTAATGCAATAGCTGTTGCCTTCAACGCTGCTGACGCCAGGACCAGGGTGATGCAGCTGCTGGAACGGGTACAGGAGCAGAAAGAAACGCTGGAAACGCAACAGGAAGAATTGCGGCAGTCTAATGAAGAACTGACCCGCCAGTCCGAGATATTGCAGACCTCCGAGGAGGAATTGCGCGTACAGGAGGAAGAACTGCGCCAGGTGAACGACGAAATGAGTGTACAGAACAAGGCGCTGGAAATGGCCAGGGAAGAACTTTCCGAGAAAGCGAAAGAGCTGGAGCAGAGCAGCCGGTACAAGTCGGAGTTCCTGGCAAATATGTCGCATGAACTGCGTACGCCCCTCAACAGTGTGTTGATATTAGCCCGGTTGCTGGAGGAAAATAAGGATCGCAACCTGAGCAGCAAGCAGGTGGAGTATGCTGGTATCATTCATAAATCAGGTTCCGATCTGCTGAAGCTGATCAATGATATCCTTGATCTGTCTAAGATAGAAGCCGGTAAAATAGAGATAAATATAGAGCCGGTATCTGTCAGGACAATGGTGAGTGACCTGGAGCAGTTGTTCCTGGTGGTAGCGGAAGAGAAGAACATCCGGTTTACAACAGAAATATTGCCGGGCGTGCCTGAAGAGATCCGGACCGACAGGCAGCGACTGGAACAGGTGATCAAAAACCTGTTGTCGAACGCTTTCAAGTTCACACCTGCTGCAGGTACTATTAAGCTTCGCCTTGCGGCTAACCCCGATGGACTGCATATTGCAGTAAGCGATTCGGGAGCGGGCATTCCGGCAGACAAACAACAACTCATCTTTGAGGCTTTCCGGCAGGCGGATGGTTCTACCAGCCGGAAATACGGAGGAACAGGACTGGGCCTTTCTATCAGCAAGGAACTGATGAAAAGGTTAGATGGAGAGATCAGGCTGAAAAGTGAGGAAGGAAAAGGAAGCACATTCACGGTAGTGATGAAGACCAATGGTGTATCGGCGCCGCTGGCAGCAGCTGAGGAAGAAGTGTCTTTACCGGTGAAAAAAGAAGTGCAGCCTATTCCGGTGGCTGAGCCGCCAGCTACAGAGAATGGTGCTGTAGAAGATGACAGGGAGGGGCTTAGTAAGCAGGACAAGCTGGTATTGATCATAGAAGATGACGTTAATTTTGCCATGATCCTGCGGGATTTTGCCCGGGAGAAGGGATATAAAACGATTGTGGCCCTGAATGGTAACGATGGCCTGTTCTTTGCCCGTAAGTATTTGCCGGCAGCTATCCTGCTTGATATGAACCTGCCATTGATAGATGGAAACAGCATCCTGAAGATCCTGAAGAGCAATGAAGACCTTAAGCATATACTAGTACACGTGATCTCCGCAGGGGAAATATCGATCCAGGTCAGGGATAAGGTGGAAGGCTATACGCAGAAGCCTTTGCAGGTGACCGATATGGAGTCAGTATTTTCAGGCATCAGCGAGCAGTTGCAGGCACGTTTTAAGAAGGTGCTGGTAGTGTCTGACGGGGTACTGTTGCATCATCCGTCATTGCAGTCGCTCAGCGATAAACGGCAATTGCAGACGCAGTACAGTCATGTGGAAGACCAGGATGCCGCCGCCACTGAACTGCTCCAGAAAAATTATGATGCCGTGATACTTGATGCGGGAACAGATATTGAGGCAGGCATCGGAAAACTGAACATGCTCAGGCAGGTGGCAGGCAACAAAGGCATGCCTATAATTGTATATCTTGATCATGATATTTCAGAAGCAGATGAGCTGAAACTGAAAAAAGAAGCAGCTGCGATTGTGAGGAACTCTACGTTTTCTACCGACCGACTGATGGACGAGCTGGAACTCTTTTTGTATAAACTGAAGGAGGTAGCTCCCAGGCAAACCAGTGCCATAGAAGTATCTGAGAAGAATCTGTCGGGGCAGAAAGTACTGCTGGCAGATGATGATATGCGGAATGTATTTTCTATCAGTGCGCTGCTGGAAGAGCAGGGTATGGACGTCGTTACGGCTGCGGATGGCAAGGAAGCGCTTGAAAAACTCGAACAACATAAAGACATCCGCCTGGTACTCATGGATATTATGATGCCGGAGATGGATGGCTATGAGGCCATGCGGCACATCAGGGCCGATATGCGTCATAAACAGCTGCCGGTGATAGCGCTGACAGCTAAAGCGATGGCTGGCGACAGAGAGAAATGTATTGCGGCGGGAGCGTCCGACTATATTGCAAAACCAATAGAAAGCAGCAAGCTTTTGTCTTTAATACGTGTATGGATGGTGTAAACCTTATTGTTTCTTATGAAGGAGGTTATCTCAAATGCAGATTTCCTGGATATTATCAACATTGTTAAGTTACAATACGGATATGATTTCACTGGCTATGCACAGGCGTCGATTAAACGGCGCTTACTCCGCTTCATGGGACATATGCGGCTGGACTCCGTTTTTGAACTGAAACACAGGTTGGTCAATGATCAGGATCTCTTTGCCCGGTTGATGCAGTACATTACGGTAAATGTGACGGAAATGTTCAGGGACCCCGCATTTTACAGGTCTTTACGTGAACAGGTATTACCTAAACTTGCCGCTTACCCCAATATCAAAATATGGCATGCGGGTTGTTCCACGGGAGAAGAAGTGTTTTCAATGGCGATCCTTTTACAGGAAGCAGGATTGTTAAGCAGGACGAAGATCTACGCAACAGATCTGAACCCGACTAACCTGGAGCGGGCGGCGACGGGGATTCTGCCCCTGGACAACATGAAAGATTTTACACAGAATTATATACAGTCCGGCGGTCTGGCGGACTTTTCCAATTACTATACGGCCCGGTATGACAATGTGCTTATTAAGAAAGAACTCAGACGGCATATTGCCTTCTTTCAGCATAATCTGGTAACAGACAAGGTGTTTAACGAGTTCCAGCTGATCTGCTGCAGAAATGTATTTATTTATTTCAACAGGGACCTTCAGAATTCGGTATTGCAGTTATTCTTTGACAGTTTGTCCTCAAGGGGATACCTGGCAATGGGACTGAAAGAGACAATGCGTTTTGCAGATATTCATGGCAAATTTGAGACAGTGCATGCATATCATAAAATCTACCGGCGTAAAGAATAGCAGGCCCTATTATTGATAGTCACTTTATGAAGAACAGATTTGACGTTATTACTATTGGAGGCTCCGCCGGCAGTCTGCTTGTATTGACCGATATCCTGGATATCGTGCCTCATCATCTTGCTGCTCCTGTGATCATTGTATTGCATCGTCTTCGTAATGTACAGAGTGAAATGGGGCGTTTATTGTCCAGCAAAAGACGGATCATTGAGCCGGAAGATAAGGAGCCTGTGAGGGAGCACTGTATTTATCTCGCTCCGCAGAACTATCACCTGATGGTAGAGGCAGAGAGGACTTTCATGCTGGATTATTCCGAACTGGTGAATTACAGCCGGCCGTCTATTGATATGACGTTCAGTAGTATCGCTGATGTTTATGGTGCAAGAACATTGGGTATTTTGCTGAGCGGAGCTAATAAAGATGGCGCTGCCGGTTTGTGTCAGATCATTGCTGCCGGAGGGCGGGGCATTGTTCAGGATCCGCGGACGGCAGCATTTGACGCAATGCCGCAATCAGCTATTGAAATGTGTGACGGTGTTCAGGTATTGTCTATAGAAGATATTAAGAAAATCATAATTGGTGAAACGTAAATGTGGCGTATTTCGTATATACCTTCAGCGTAGCCGTTAAAAGAATAAGAGATGACTAAGAAATTTACGATCCTGTTAGTAGATGACCGAATGGAGAACCTGCTGTCATTGGAACAGATGCTGCTTGCTGAAAACAGGATTTTTCTGCATGCAACGTCCGGAAATGAGGCATTAAAACAGGTATTAAGGAACGAAGATATCGGGCTGATCATGCTGGACGTGCAGATGCCCGATATGGATGGATTTGAAGTAGCGCGGCTGCTAAAGGCAAACCCGAAAACGCGGGATATTTCCATCATTTTTGTAACCGCCATCAACAAAGATGAATATCATGTGCTCAAAGGTTTTGAGAAAGGGGCGGTTGATTATCTGTACAAGCCTTTGGACATCAACATGACGCGCGCCAAGGTGGATGTTTTTGAGCGGCTGTACCTTTATCAGATGGAGTTAAGGCAGGCTTTAAAAGACAAAGAGCTGATCAATGGTCAGCTGGAGCGTTTTATGCATGTGGTAGCACATGACCTGAAGTCGCCGCTTTCCGGCATAACAGGTTTACTGATGCTGATGAAAGAGGAGGAAGAGATCTGTAAATCTCCTTTCCTCACGGAATATACGAATATGGCCATCAATGCCACATCCCAGCTGGCGGATATGATCACGGCCATTCTGGATTATAGCCGGGAACATCAGTTTCGGCATATAGAGGAAGATGTGGATGTAGGGGAATTGTTGCAACAGCTGGTCAAGTTCCTGTTTCCTCCCGCACACATTAAGATAGAGATAGAGGAGGGCTTGCCGGTGATCCATACCAGCAGGCAGAAATTGCAGCAGGTATTCCAGAACCTGCTGACGAACGCTATTAAATATGGCGACAAACCGGTGGGGGAGATCTGTATAGGGGGAAGACCGGACGGCGATTTCTATGAATTTTTTGTTAAGGATAATGGTCCCGGTATTGAGGAAAAAGACAATGAGCGCATTTTCCGCCTGTTTGAAAAGGTGGATAATGAGGACGAAAAAGGCACTGGTATAGGGTTGAATATCCTGAAATTGCTGGTAGAAACGCAGGGCGGAAAGGTGTGGGTAGATTCAAAACTAGGGGAGGGAAGTACTTTTTATTTCCAGTGGAGGCGATAAAAAAGCTATCAGGTAAGGAAAAAATTTCATAAATTAAATGTTGAATGATAGGAATAGCCCATTCAATATGTGTATGATAGATTTTTATTTATTTAAGGACAGGGACAATGAACAGTCATCCGACACCGGTAAAGAAGAGGAAATAGTACATACCGGGTCGGGAGGAGCATTTGATGAGACAGAGTCGGCCACTGACGAAGCAGAGTGGGAATTAAGTGATGAGCAGTTGGATGAGCGCCTGGAGAATCCCGCGGAAACCTCTAAAAAGCCTCCCGCTTACTAGGATCAGTAAAAAAAGATATACCGTTTACGGCAGGACAAAAAAGGATAAAAAAAACCGGCACTAAAGGAATAAAGTACCGGTATTTCATTTTGCATTGTTCGTAAACGAAGATAATAGTATTCGCCAGCAGCCTTATGGCCATGCGCTACTATTTAATATGTATAGTATCATTTTTATAGTAATAGTCTGCACCACGGATTATCTTCAGCATCTCCAGGAAGGCTTCAATCCCTTCCGGCCTTTTGATCAGCATCGTAAATGTTCGATCGGCTACAGCAGGATGGTCTGTTATGATCTTTACGTCATACCATCTTTCCAGTATAGGTATTATCTCACTAAGCGGTGTTTCCCTGAAGTCATATTTTCCTTCCAGCCATGAAAGTACGTCGTTTTTGTCAAATTGACGCGTATTGATGCCATTTTGAGTAGTATATTCTGCCTGGAACCCTGGTTGAAGTACTACTTCCTGTTTGCCGGCGAGCACTTTCACGGCGCCCTGGATCAGGGAAACGGCGGCTTTGCCCGGATTATATGTGTTAACATTGAATGCTGTGCCCAATACCTGTATGGTGGTCTCGCCTGTGTGCACGATAAAGGGTTGGCCTGCTGCTGCGGCTACTTTTATATAGGCTTCCCCGGTAAGGGATATTTCCCGGGAGTTACCTGCAAACCCAAAAGGGAACTGCAGGGTACTACCGGCGTTCATCCGGATTTCTGTACCGTCAGAGAGTCTTATGGAGTATTCTTTACCGTGGGGGACTATCAGTTTATTCAGTCCGCTGTTTTTCCTGTCTGCTACGAACGTGAGTGTGTTCCTGCTATTATTAAGCGTAACCTGTCCATCGGCTGTTTTTTGATCTTGTTCGCCGCCGGAGAGGTCGATAATCTGGCCATTCTGCAGTTCAAGATAAACACTTTTGTCGGGAATGTTCTTATGAACGGCCGTAAGGACTTTAGAGGAATGGTTGGTTTTTGTGATGGTATATATAAATATACCTGCGCCTGTAAGGGCGGCTGCTGCGGCTGTGATCCATTTCCCGGTATGGAAAGTGCGCCGTGGTTGCGGAGAAAACACCCTGTCTTTTACGCCGGCCATGATATCGTCAGCGGAGATACTCTCAAAATCTGCCCTGCGCTTTGCATGCAGGAGGTAATATTCCTGGACGTGTTTCCAGGCCATGTTTACCTCCGGATCACTCTCAATTAATGCGTCGATTTGCTCCTGCTGGTCCTTACTCAGACCGCCTGTCAGCTTAAGCATTAATAACTCATGTATGTCGGATCTACTCTCCATGTACTTCTCATTGTGACAATACCAGTATAAAAGCTTTAGTGCTTACAGGATCTTTTTCAGTTTCTCCTGTAGTTTTTTACAGGCAGTATAAATGTGGACATTGACGGTATTGATGGAGAGGCCCATGTCGAGGGCTACTTCCTTTCTCTTTTTACCTTCAATAAAAACCTGAGTAAAGATGTTGGACGATTGCAGGGGAAGCGTTTTGATGGCAGCGGAGATGGTGCGTTTCAACTCCTCGTTCTCAATACTGGTTTCCGCTTTGGTAGCAGCATCCTGGCAGAACGACCATGCATCTTTTTTACCTTCTTCCGTATCCTTCGTTTTTATAAAGCGGTAGCATTTATAACGAAGGGATTGAAACAGGTAGGACCGTACATTGGTCTGTACATTCGACAGGGAGCGCTTTTCCCATATTTCTATGATCAGCTCCTGAACAATGTCTTTGGCGTCCTGGCTATCTTTCAACAGCCGGTAGGCTTCTGCCCAAAGCGCCTTTGCATGGTTCTGAAATATATTTTCGTATGTAACATTATCGTCTGCAAGAGGCAGATCGTTAGTATTCGCATGACGCATTATATAAACCCTTTACTATTTACGAATGTTATGCTAATCCCCCGGTAACAGATACAGTTTGTTTTTTTATTAAGAAAGTGGGGCGAAAGTACTAAAGACATAAATGTTATATTGAAATTAACTTTTGGGTACTCATGTTAACGATTTGTGAATGTGTCTTTAAGATAAGTACGTAAACAATGCTACAGTGTTGTAAATGCTTGTCTTTTAGGTCCTTGCGTGTGCGTTAGATTCGTGGATGTCCTTTATTGAGATTGTTATGGCACTGAGTACATATACGCTAAAAATAAAGCACCGGTTTTCTCATGTTCAAAAAAAGCTTTCCAGCCCGCTAAAGCTTTTTTGGATAAGATGTCACTGTAGAGTTATAATCTTATACGTTAGTCAGTTTTCAGGCATTGTGCAATTGTAGTAAACGTTTTATTGACCACTATAATTACTGATGATGATGTCTTACCGTTGTCGGGACCATAAAAGGTATGGTCTCTGGGTCGTTGTTTTGCTCGTTTTTCCTTATACTGTTTCCCCTGTCCGGGCCCAGGACAAAAGCATTCAGCGAAAAATATCCCTGCAATATGAGAACATCAGCCTTGCTGATCTCTTCAATATCATAAGCCGCGAAACAGGATATACTTTCTTCTACAATAATCAAACTGTTAATGACCGTATCAAAGTAACTGTGCATGAAAGTAATGCGCCACTGACACAGGTGTTAGAGAAACTGCTGCTCTCCAGGGGGTATGACTGGGAAGTGCGTATGAACAGGATCGGTATTTTCAAAAAAGAAAAAACAACCGGTAAAGAAGTGCCTGCAAAGAAAAAGGAAGAGCTGATCATCCGCGGCGTTGTTACCATGTCGGATGGTACACCACTGGAAGGTGCTACTATAAATATATCAGGTATCGGTAAAGGAGGAACAAGCACCAATGAGAAAGGCGCCTTTTTCCTGAGTAATGCAGACGCTGATAGTATTGTCAGGATCAGTTATACCGGTTTTAAAACGCAGGAGATCAGGATAAAATCTGCTGCTGTGCTTCGTGTGGTGTTAGAGCCGGTGATCACCGATCTGGCTGTAGTGGCGGTGAGAAGTAATGGTTATCAGAAGATACCTGCTGAACGAGCAACAGGTTCTTTCGTGCAGGTGAATAATCAGTTATTGAATCGTCGGGTAGGACCCACTATACTTGAACGGCTGGAGGGTGTTGCCAGCGGCGTGTTATTCCCCAATAAAAATATTCCGCCTTATTCCAATGAAGCCTACATTTCCATACGCGGAAGAAGTACTATCCATGCAAATGCGCAGCCCTTAATAGTAGTAGATAATTTTCCTTTCGCCGGCGACATCAATCTGCTGAACCCTAATGATGTTGAAAACGTCACGATACTCAAAGATGCAGCTGCGGCCTCTATCTGGGGCGCTTTTTCGGGTAACGGTGTTATTGTTATAACTACCAAAAAAGGGAAACTGCATCAACCATTAAAGGTAGAAGCAAATACCAATATTACGATAGGCGCCAAACCGGATCTTTTTTACAATCCTGCCTTTCTTGGATCCAGTGAATTTATTGATATAGAAAAGTATTTGTTTGACAAAGGATTTTATGATGCTGATCTTTCTAACGATTTCAGCTATCCGGTTATATCTCCTGTTGTCGAATTGCTGGATAAAAAGAGAAGTGGGTTGATTAGTGTATCTGAAGCAGATAAAGCAATTGATCAGTTAAGGAAGAATGATATCAGGAAGGACTATGAGAAATATTTTTACAGGAATAGTGTCAGTCAGCAATATGCGGTGAATGTGAGTAGTGGTGGGGATAAGTCGGCCTATCTGCTGTCAGTAGGATATGACAGGATATTGAACAATAAGGTGACAGATGCATCCAGCCGGTTTACGATTAACAATTACGGCGTATTTCGGTTATGGGATAGAGTGGAGTTGTCTTCAGGGGTTTCATTTGTATTGAATAAGGCAAATGCGGATGTCGGTCTTCTTGCGCTTGCTCCCGGAGGAGGGAAGAGCGTTTATTATCCATATGCACAACTGGCAGATGGTAATGGTAATGCATTACCATTGCCTAAAGATTACCGGTATAGTTTTATCAGTCAGTTGAAAGGAGACGGGTTATTGGATTGGACGTACAAGCCGCTTGATGAATTGAAGGCTATTGATAATGTAGAAAGAAGATACCATATCAGGTTGAGTCCAGGTATGAAAATAGATATCATCAAAGGATTGAATGCAGAGATAAGATATCAGTTTGAGAAGCAGATCGGGAAGGCGGAAAACTATAATAGTATTAAGACATATTATACACGAAACCTGATCAATCTGTTCACACAGGTGGAGGCAAATGGTGTAACGCATCCCATACCTATGGGAGGTATCCTTGAGGAAAGCAACAGTGAGCTTACCAGCAATAACTACAGGGCACAACTAAATTTCAACAGGACCTTTTCGGGAAGACATAATATTGCTGCTGTTGCAGGTTTTGAACAAAGAGAAACGGTTACGAAGGGCAGCAGTCATATTTATTATGGATACAACGAAGAGAATCTTGCGTACAATAATCAGATTGATTTCACTAGATATTATGACGCTTATCAATACCTTGGTACTGCGGGATATATTACCAATGGCGGCTTAGTGACTCGCTATAACAATGAGTTCATTTCTTATTTTGGTAATGCAGCTTACACTTTGAATGAAAAATATATTGTCTCTGCCAGTATGCGTCTTGATCAGAGCAATATCTGGGGTATAAATACTAACCAGAAAGGAGTGCCTTTATGGTCAGCAGGGCTGGGATGGGATATCAGTAAAGAATCATTCTATAAACCTGGCTGGTTGCCATATCTGAAGCTAAGAGCAACATATGGATACAACGGGAATCTTGATCCGGGCCTTTTTGGGAAGTTAGCGATCAGATATGAGTCTTTAAATATAGTGGGATTACCGGCTGCAAGTATCGTTAATCTTCCTAACCCAGGACTGAGATGGGAAAAGATTGGAACACTCAATGTAGGAGCGGATTTTGAAACGACGAATAAGATATTAGGGGGCAGTATTGAATATTATCAAAAGAAGGGGGTCGACCTGATAGGAGAACGGACTGTTGCAATGCAAACCGGAACGATGGTGTTTAAAGGGAATTTTGCTGATATGACGGGAGGAGGGGTAGATGTCAGCCTTATTTCCTATAATATAAACAGGAAGATTAGTTGGACGACAGATTTTTTGTTTAGTTATAACTGGGATAAAATAACAAGGTATAGTTATTTTAATGGGATAGGAAGCAGGGTTTGGGGGGGAGATGGTACTACCTCTGCCTTATTCCCGTTTGTCGGCAAGCCCGTTTATGGTGTTTACAGTTATAAGTGGGCGGGATTAGATCCTGAAAATGGAGATCCGCAAGGTTACCTGGCAGGAAAGGTTAGCAAAGATTACAATGCTATAATAAGTGGTGAGGATGAAAATGCTATTATTTATCACGGGCCTGCACGGCCAACCACATTTGGCGCATTACGCAATACTTTTTCCTACAAGCATATTAGCTTGTCGGTCAACCTCGCGTATAAACTGGGATATTATTTCAGACGATCTTCGATCATATACAGCAGTTTGTTTAACAACTGGTTGGGAATGCATAAAGACTACTTATCCCGTTGGCAACAGCCAGGAGATGAAGTGCACAAAAATGTGCCTTCGCTGAGTTATCCGGCAGATCCTAATAGAGATTACTTCTATCAATATTCAAGTGTGCTTGTTGAAAGAGGAGATCATATACGTTTGCAGGATCTGAGAATCGCTTATTCATTCGCTCCGTCATTGCTGAGTAAGACCGGTGTTAAAGATATACAGTTATACTTTTATGCCAACAATATTGGTATTATCTGGAAAGCAAATAAGGTGGGATTGGACCCTGATTATGTACTGGGGTATCCTGCACCGAGGACCTTTTCCCTGGGATGTAGTGCAAAGTTCTAATCGTTAATGAGTTTAATATGATGAAGCGCGTATTTTTTTTGGCTCTTATCATTTTCTTATCTGCCTGTACGGAAAAGTTGGATATTAAGCCGGACCAGTCATTGAATGTTCCGGAAACAGTGGCTGATTTTCAGGCCATGCTGGACAATGTAGAAGTAATTAATGGTTTCATTCCCTCTTATGGAGAGGCAGGGAGCGATAACTATTACATCACGGATACCCGTTATAATGGGCTGGCAGCAAATAGTGACCGAAATACCTATATATGGGCCAAGGATATTTTTCCGGTGAATTATGTCGCGGCAGACTGGGTTTACGGTTATGTAAGAGTGAACTATTGCAATCTTGTACTGGAGGGACTTGAGCATGTTAGTACTGGTATAGGTGCTGCTGCCTATAACAATGTAAAAGGTTCCGCCTTGTTTTTCCGGGCTTTCTCTTTTTATACACTGGCCGGAGAATTTTGCAAGCCATATGACAGCACTGCCGCAGCTACCGATCCAGGTATCCCCTTAAGAACGAAATCGGACGTGCAGATCATTTATCAGCGGGCCAGTGTAAAGGCAACCTATGAACAAGTGCTAGCAGATCTTGCTATGGCAGCAGAACTGTTACCGGATATAGCTACAGTTAAAACCCGTCCATCCAAAGCTGCGGTTTACGGTTTGCTGGCGAGGATCCATATCAGTTTGAAAAATTATCAGGAGGCGCTCGAGTATGCAAACCTGTCATTGGCAATTTATCATAAATTACTCGACTATAACACCATAGATCCTGGTAGTAGTTTGCCTTTTGATATGTTCAACGATGACGTATTATTCTTCGCGAAACTTACTCCTACCAGTTTGTTGCGGATGAGCAGCGCGATCGTTGATTCAATGTTGTATAAACAGTATCAGGATAATGATCTCAGAAAATCAATTTTTTTCAGAGATGGACCGGGAGGGATAAAATTGTTTAAAGGGACTTATAGCGGGAATAGCCTGTTTCATTTTGGAGGGATAGGGGTTGATGAGATGTACATTAACCGGGCGGAATGTTACGTCAGACTGGGAGATGTTGCACATGCTATGGAAGACTTGAATACCCTGTTAAGGACACGATGGAAGTCGGGTACCTATACAGATATGACAGCGGTAGACGCAGATGATGCATTGGAAAAGATATTAACAGAAAGAAGAAAGGAGCTCTTATTCAGAGGGCTTCGCTGGGTTGACCTGCGGCGGTTGAATAAGGATCCCCGTTTTGCTAAAACGCTTACGAGGATGGTTAAAGGCTCTGTATATCAATTGCCACCCAATGACGTACGTTATGTATATCCGATTCCTGAAGATGAAGTAAGGCTTAGTGGTATTGAACAGAATGCCAGATAAGAGAGAGATGCTTAAATATTTATTATTAGTGATTGTCAATGTATGGTGTTTGCCACTATCGGCTCAGGAAAAGGAGCCTTTTTACGGTTATACAACGATACGCACACCTCTGAGTATCGGTGCAATTGTCCCCGATTATAAACTGCAGCAGGTACTGAATTATAAGAAAACGGAAATCAGTCTGTCAGCATTCAGTGGTAAGGCCTTATTGATTGATTTTTGGGCTGCATTTTGCCAACCTTGCCTCGCACAGTTTCCAAAAATACAACGTATACAGGAAAAATATAAAGAGGAGCTTCAGGTAATCACCGTTACAAGTGACAGTCTGCAAAAGGTTATTGATTTGTTTGAAAATATCCGGTATCAGGGTTTTAACTTATTGACTGTTGCCAGGGGGGCTGAGTGCAAGACGAATGATAGTTTGTTTTTTGCATTTCCGCATAAATATATTCCACATTATGTCTGGATCGATAAAAACAGAATAGTAAGGGCTGTTACAGGTCAGGATGCGTTGAACGATGACAATATTGCTTTGTTGACCAGCGGTAGATCACTGGCTGCTATAAATAAAGAAGTGAACATTGTGCCGGCTGAACATCCCGCCATGTATATTTATCAGGAGGCCGATATTGCTGAGAAAATGATGTTGAACGATTCTATAAAAGGATTGATTGGATATTCCATGTTAAGCGGTTATAACAGGAAGTATCCCTCCAGTTCAGCAATAGACTATACCGGCATCTATGCAGAGAGAAGAATACGTACATGGAATCTGCCATTGGGTACAATGGTGCGGCTGGCATATGGAAAAATGGGCAAGGAAATATGGGAACAGGAATTAACACCCGCCCCCAGAGTTTTTTTTAATATCAGAGATACGGTTCTTTTACATAAACTGATGGTGGACTTTAAACAGGCACCTGACACAACTGATGATATGTATTGTTACGACCTGATTACTGCGGGAAAGGGCAGGAGGCAGTTGATGGAAAGGATGAAAGAAGATCTTTACAGATATTTTGGCGTCAGGGGGAAATTCGTTCAACGAAAGGTATGGTGTTACATTCTTTCTTTGGTGGATAGCAGCCAGCTCAGAACAAAAGGAGGAGGCCCTTATGTGAGTGGAAATATGTACTATTTAAAGTTACAGAATGCGGATTTTTCTTTGTTGGCTGAACATATCAGGGCCTATAATGAGGGAAGTAAGACAACGCGCTATAAAGGACTGGAGTCTGGTATCATAGTGGACGAAACTAATTTTTCGGCCAGGGTAGATGTGAATATAAATGCCAGAATGAACGATATTTCTTCGCTGAGGATGGAATTGAGTAAATATGGACTTGCGCTCCTGGAAGGAGAGCGATCGATAGAAGTTTTGTTGTTGGAGGATTAATAATAAAAGCAGTACTGTTATCACTATTGCATACCAAAGATCGTTACCATGGATGAAGTATTTCTCCTGATGATTACGTTGGCACCTGCCTGGGTTTGCGTCACATACTGACTTGAGCTTCCTGAAGCAATATAGCAACACTGCACTGCTGGGGAGTAGATGCATTCACCATTTATGTTTGCGCCTGTGGTGGTGGGTATTGTAGCACATTGGCTAATCGCAATCGCCTGCTCGTCAGTGGCAAATGCTGAGACAGCACTCAGCAATAAAACCACTAAAAGGTGGTTTGTTCTCAGATGTTTCATTTTTAGCTAGTATTTTATCTCACACGATGTTTCTTCCGTGTAGATTTCACGATGAATTGAATAAATTTTATCCATTCGGAAAAGCATCCAATACCATTCGGCATGCTCATTTGCTCAGGCCGGGAAATTCATAAAGGGCAAGGTGGTTAGTATATGTAGCTAGTATCTTACTGTCAAAGATACAAAACGATTTCAGGTGTTGATTGCGAGGAACGGGAATATAAAAACTTTCAAGATACTTGTCCATATTAGTACTGTAAACATCAATAACAGTTTCTGACTGATCTGTCAATGAGGTCTCATTGTCTGCTTTGATCGGGCTGTTAATATACAAGTGGCCATGATGCAGCTGGCTCAGATGGTTAGTAAGCATACGTGTGCCTTTGGGTTTGTACACGATGTCGCTGCTGCCTGTTTTATTCCTGCTGATATATTGAACCTGGTTTTGTGTAAAGGTATCGATGGTACGGGCCCACCGTATAGCCTGGAAAGCTGTGTCAAATATAGCGATCCGGTTATTGTAATGATGAATGTAATAACAGGAGGAATGCTGGTCATCATATAGCAACATACCACTGGAGGAAAGATCTTCAGTGAGCAGGCTTGTTTTATAGAGCTGTTTTGTATGGATGTTAAGTTTGCAGAACGACTGATCTGTTGAATTGCCTGTGAAGTATTTCAGTATGAAGGTAGCTTCGGAGATCTGTACTGCGTTACTATAGTTTGACGGGGCAGGGATCATAGTACTCTTTCCGGTTTGTAAATTATACACAAAAATAGCTGCCATATTATATGCAAAGATAAATGCTTCGGGATACATGATATGTATGCTGAACGCATTGGTCAGGCTTGCGCTGATGATACTGTCTATTGGAAGCTGAATTGTTTTTATAGTGCTGAACGTAGTATCCGTATAAGCAATGATATGTGGATCATCAGAATGAAAGTACATATTACCATTGTTATTGCCTGCAAAATAGAGCGGATGCGCTATAGGTATTTTTTTAATCATCCGTAATGGCTTCTCCGAACGAAATAGCCTGTTGAAACCATGTTTTTTTTCGATTGATTGACGCGACAAACGAACGATCGCGAACATGAAACTCAGCACCACAATCGTGATAAGCAGTACTACTGATACTCTGGTTGTCATAGGAGTTGTGTCTTTAACTGAAGGTGTATTATGCTTTTGATTTGAAGGGAAATGTGAAGATGCCTGCGAGTGCAATCAATGTGAAAATGACATTGAATACAAGGTGTTGTTGCCAGTTCATACGGGATAATATTCCTCCGCAGGAACAGGGGATAAAGTAGCTGAAATGCAGGATGGCGTAGATGTATACAGTAAATAAGAGCATCAGTCCGTAGGAGAAATAAAACCCTTTCAGCCTTGTTGCTGGAAACACGAGCATGGCGGTGGTGATTAGTTCGATGGCCGGAATAAACCATGCGATAATGCCGGAATAGCCGGTAATAAACGGAGACTGGTCAAGCTGAAATCTGAAGGTGTTATACTGGAGCAGTTTGCTGATACTGGCATAAGTAAACAGAATTGTCAGCAGGACCGCTGGCAATTCAAGCAGTGATTTTTTTAACATAGCTAGTCGATATTTCTCGTAATGGGTATTAATGTTCCTCAGCACCGTTCGTAGCGGCACGGTAACGCATCATTTTTCCGGTAGTTTCTCATAGCGGTTACGCTTTCCTCCATATGGACCACCTTCATTTTGCGGCCACCATGAATGGCGGTAGCTTGCTTCCGTTTTGTAAAGGCGTATGTGGACTTTAAAATGGTTTTTGCCAGCAGGGATACTTACTGTTGGAACTCCTGCAGAATTGCCTTTGGGGTTTTTACCTTTCCGGACAACAGGGATGTAGATAAGAGACGGCATGGGTTGTGTATTAATGGTGAAAGATCTCGGGATGATGTTTCGTTTATGGGTTATTACAAGGGTTTGTCACGGTTAACTATATCATGCTAATATTCGATACCAGGACGAATATAGAAAAATTTTGCGGTAAATAGGAGTGGATACTCCGGTCATCACAGAAATTCATACTTGCAAAATCATTTTTATATCTTGCCATCTAGTATTCAATTTTAACCACGAGATGGAGCAGAAAAAGAACCAATCCAGAAGGTCTTTCCTGAGGAACAGCCTTGGCACGGTGGCCGCTTTTACTATTGTACCCCGTCATGTATTGGGCCGCGGTTATCTTGCCCCCAGCGATCAGCTGACCAAAGGCGTGATCGGCACTGGTAGTATGGGAAAAGCACATTTCGGCTATGACAGCACAAGGGTGGTGGCCATTTGTGATGTGGACAAGTTGCATCTGCAGGAGGCGAAACAATTGCTCGGAGAGGGTGTGAAAACTTTTGATGATTACAGGGAGCTGATACAGCTGCCGGAAGTAGATATTGTGCATATTGCTACTCCGCCGCACTGGCATGGAACGATTGCCATAGAGGCGGCGCGCGCCGGGAAAGACATCTGGTGTGAAAAACCAATGACGCGCACTATTGGTGAGGGAAAAAGGGTAATAGAAGCTGTACAGCAATTCGGGCGGATGTTTCGCCTGAATACCTGGTTCCGTTTTACGGATAATTTCTACGGGATGAATACGCCTGTAAAGCCCATTAAAAAGCTCGTGAATGCAAGATTGCTTGGATGGCCGCTGACGGTTACGCTGAGCCGTCATACAGGTTTTAACTGGAAGCAGCACTGGATAGGAAAGACGGATCTTCCTGTTACACCAGTACCTCCGGAGCTGAATTATGACCGTTGGCTGGGACCGGCGCCATACAAGCCCTATCACCCTCACAGGGTGCACCAGACCTTCAGGGGCTACTGGGATTATGACGGAGGTGGTTTAGGCGATATGGGACAGCATTACCTGGATCCTGTGCAATATATACTGGGGAAAGATGAAACAAGTCCTGTATCTGTGCAGGTGGAGGCGCCACAACAGCATCCCGACGCTGTGGGAACGTGGTCGCGTATCATCTATACCTACAAAGATGGTTGCCGTATCATACTCGATGGAGAAGGAAAGGATGAGAAAGCTGCCTTTATTGAAGGTCCCACAGGCAAGTTATATCCGGGCTTCCGTTCCGATATACCCGACCTGGAGAAAAAGCTGGCGGCTTACCCCGACCCGCCTCCACAAGTGACAGATTTTATTACATCCGTACGCGAGAGACGCAGGTTTGCGCTGAATGAGGAAAATGGACATCGCTCCTGCACACTTGTGAATATGGGAAAGATTGCTTTGCAGTTGGGGCGTTCCCTTGAATTTGATCCTGAGAAACAACTGTTCCTGCACGATGAGGGCGCCAATAGTTTAATTGATCCGCCGGCACGTACGTTCTGGTCATAGCAGGTTTGATATATGAACATGATGAAGAAGTTACTATCCATAATTTTCTTTTTAGGTTGCATCAGTGTGAATGCACAGCGCGTGCAGCATCCTTATGCAGCGAGGATCAACCGCATCCTGGAACGATTGCCGGCAGGCAATCAGGAGCAGCTCGACAGCTGTATGATGCAGATCGGATCTTTAGGGGCTGCAGGACTGACTGAAATGGCGTTAATGTTACATGCTCCCGGCAAGGGTGACAATACCCGCTTACAGTTAGCATTGTCAGGATATGCCGCTTATATTTCAACGGCTTCACGTGAAGAAATGCGTAAAACAGCGATGTTGGCCTGGTCAAAAGCGTTGACAGTAACTAAGCAGGCAGAGAACAAAATTTTCCTGATCGATCAGCTGCAGCTTTTTGGTGATAAGCGTGTGGTGCCGGTATTAAAGCAATATTTATTGCAGCCGCGCTTTTGTGATCCTGCCGTCCGTGTATTGATACACATAGGTGGTTCTGAACCATTAATCGCGATGGAAGCTGCATTAGAAAAAGTGCAGAGCGACACCTGTGAGATCTGTCTTATAAAGGCATTGGGCGACTTACGCTATCTGGCTGCAGAAAGCGCTATCATTAAAAGAACGCAGTCTGACAATCCCGTGTTGAGAAGAACCGCTTTGTTTGCGTTGGCGAATATTGTGGGTGGAGATAGTGGTCCTGTACTGGAAGCAGCTGCGGAGAAAGCAGGGTATGGATATGACATCACGGGTGCAACAGCAGCCTATTTATTGTATGTTGCAAATCTTGGACATCAGTGGCCTACAACGCCCGCCATGACTGCAGCCACGAATTTATTGAAAAGATGTAAAGGAGATAGTCTGGAACATGTCCGTATTGCTGCTTTAAAAATAGTTGCAGATGTGCTGGATTACGATGCCACTAATACGTTAATGATAGCGGCAGACAGTAAAGATCATAAATATAGCGCTGCCGCACTGGTCTTCGCTGCAAGGATTATGAACGCTGCGAATGCGGAAGCCTGGATACAGAAGGCAGAGCGTGTTGACGCCGGTAAAAGAGCCGCAATAATTGCAATGTTGGCAAACAGTAAGCAACGTGCTGCAATATCTTTATTTACAAAAGCGTTAAAAGATAACGATCCTCAGGTCAGAATGGCTGCGATCCAGGCAGCGGGACAATTACAAAGTATAGAGATGCTCAGCCCTCTGCTGGTTGCCATGAAAACAGCAGATACTTCAACGGCAAAAGCGATAGGAGATGTTTTACTGACCATCAGGAGCAGCGAAGTACCTGGTCATATAGCAGTAGCAATGCAACATGCACCTTCATTTATGCAGGTTATTTTGTTACAGGTGCTGGCGCAAAAACAGGCGGTAGGACAGGAGCGGTTGATCAGGTTATTGCTAAACAGCCCTGATCCGGCAGTTGTACAGGCCGCAAAGTCAACACTGTCGGCTATAGGATTATAAAAAGCGTTTGTGGCATCCTATTTGATATTAAACAGATATCTAATAACTCTTATAATATCAATCTATATTAAATCACTGTCAATCGGCTCTATTATGAAATCACTCTTGCTTCTGCCCATGCTGATGTTGGGGATACTATTCACCAGCTGCAAAAAGGAAGAAATTATTCAGGAGGTAGTCCAACCTAACCGTACCATTATTTTTGAGGTGAAGTCTACTTCATGGCAATTTGATAATACTACCAAAACCTGGTTCGCAGAACTTCCTATCGACGAAATAGACGACTATGTAAATCAGAATAGTGGTATACTGGTATATATTTCCGGGGATCAGGAACTCTGGGAAGCCATTCCAAACGTATTTAACGGATCTACTTACGTCTATACTTATACAAATGGTCGTTTGTATCTTGAAGTGCAGGGCGCTGACGGGGCTACCGTTAATCCACCCGGTGCTACAACCTGGGCAAAGGTTGTAATTGTGGACTCGGCTCCTATTCCATAATAAATAGCAGTTTATAAAAAGGGGAAAGGTGATTATATCACTTTTCCCCTTTTTTTATGCCCGTGGACAGCTAACCTTCAGGTAAGCGGTATACTTCGGGAAACCAGGCACTTTCCGGTTCCTCAACGCTGTATCTTTGTCAAGGTTTATTTATGCACTTAAATGCATAGTATAACAGTTGTAGGTTTAAACAGTTGCTGGTTTAGTCTTATACCAGCATTTTTTTTAATATTCCTCCTGTGAGTAATAGAGAATTCTCCAATGATGATGCATTATTATTCCTGATTTTTTTCCGTTACCGTCTATCCAATATTACCCCTTCTGTATTTTGATTTTGAACTTTCAACCTATATTTTTGTCTGAATAGTGAACAAGGGGGATTCACTACCTATAAACTCTCATGCTTATTATGGTTCGGAAATTACTGAATGCAACAGGTCTTTTATTAGCACCGTTTTTACCGTTGGCTGCACAAAGCCAATATGAACTGAACAGTGGATGGCAATGTAACAATATTGCGAAGGTCACTGTGAAAGGAGAGGCGCTTTCTGCTCCTTCCTACAAGCTTTCAGGCTGGTTACCCGCCACTGTACCCGGTACGGTGCTGACCACGCTGCTGAACAACAAGTTGGTGCCTGATCCCTTCTATGGAATGAACAACCAGCAGATCCCGGATATTTATACTACGGGCAGAGATCATTATACCTACTGGTTTGTAAAAGATTTCACGGAGCAGCTACCGGCTGCCGACGGACAAGTCTGGCTGCACTTCAGGGGAGTAAATGACGGTTGTGATATTTACCTGAACGGCCACCGTCTGAATGCACAGACTCATTTTGGCACATATCTGCGCCATTCCTATAATATTACTCAATGGTTGGCCAAAGATGGTAAGAACCGCCTGGCAGTGGTGGTATATCCTCCGGCTGTAGTCGGAAATCCCAACGGTGGTCAGGGGGGCGACGGAACCATCGCAAAGAATGTTGGTCCTCAGTACACAGCGGGATGGGACTGGATCCAGCCAATGCGTGACCGTAACACCGGTATATGGGATAAGGTAACCATTGAGAAGACGGGCGCTGTCCGCATCAAAGATCCACAGATCATTACAAAAGTACCTGGTGTAAGATTGCCGGAGGGAAAACAGGCGCCTGCCAACATACTTGTTGGCGCTACACTGGAGAACGCAACAGGAAAGAGCATAACCGGTACGCTGCGTTATCAGCTGGCGGGCAGTACCGCTTCCCGGAAAGTGACATTGGCACCACATGCCACCACTACAGTGCAATTGCCTGATATGGAGCTGAAAGAGCCGAAGTTATGGTGGCCAAGCGGTTATGGTCCGCAGGACATGTACAAACTTCAGCTGGAATTTGTGGATAATGCCGGTGTGGATGATACGGAAGAGGTGAGTTTTGGTGTAAGGGAAATACAGACGTATTGGAATGCACATACCAATAGCCGGGAAACAGCTGTAAATGGCCAGAAGATATTCATTAAAGGTGGTAACTGGATCACCTCGGACGCCATGTTCCGCTTCAGCAGGGAACGTTATGATGCGGAAATACGTTTTCACAGGGACATGAACCTGAACCTGATCCGTATCTGGGGCGGGAGCCTGACGGAGAGACCGGAGTTCTATGAAGCCTGCGACAAATATGGTCTGCTGGTATTCCAGGACTTCTGGATGTCAGGCGATTGTAACGGCAGATGGGTAGATCCTATGAAGAAAGAAGATCAATGGACGCGCCGCCGCTATCCTGACGATCATAACCTGTTCATCGAATCAGTAGCTGACCAGATTAAAATGTTGCGTAACCATGCTTCGCTGGCTTACTGGTGTGGTGGTAACGAAATCACTCCTCCTGTAGACATCCTGGCAGCTATCAAGGATTCATTGTTACCGTCGCTGGACAATACCCGTTTCTTCTTCCATTACTCCAATACAGACAGTATGTCTTACAATACTTTAGGTGGTAATGGAGACGGACCTTACAATATCCAGCCACTGTCAGTTTTCTGGAACGAAAGAACATTCCCTTTCAATTCAGAGGTAGGATCTGTAGGAGTAGGTGATTACGAATCACTGGAGCGTTTCATTCCGGCTGCGAATATGAAAGTGCCTCAGAACGTAAAAGGAGGGATAGATTCTGTATGGGACTATCATAAATACATCCCTTACTTCGATTTTGTAGATCCGTACGGCAAGCCCAAAGATGTAAAGGACTTCGCCAATAAAGCGCAGCTGGTGAATTACGATCAGTACCGCGGTTTGATGGAAGGATTCAGCGCGCATATGTGGGACTGGTATACAGGGGTGATCATCTGGAAAACCCAAAACCCGTGGACTGCTTTACGCGGTCAGATGTATGACTACTATCTGGATCCCAATGCCTGTCTGTATGGTAACCGTACGGGGGCTGCTCTGGTGCATGTGATGTGCAATCCAACTGATGGTAATATATATACGGTAAATAACACCTTCAGATATTATAATGATGTAATGCTGGAACTGAATGCCTATGATATGAAGGGCCAGAAAAAACAGCTTACCCAGGTATTTGCTGAGATCAGCCCTAAGACAGTCCAGAAATATCTCTCTGTAAAAGGAGCGATGGAAAAAATGGGGGCGAAGGAAGGTATGTTCCTGTCAGCCCGTTTAAGGGACAAAGACCAGCAGGTCATAGATGATAACCTGTACTGGTTCCCTGACAGTACCGGCAATTACTCCGGCTTGCAGAAAATGGAGGCAGCGAAAGTACAGATCGTGGCACAAAAGGCTGGCGCTGACAGTATTAGGGTAAAGATCAGCAATCAGGCCAATGGACCGATTGCTTTTTTCAACCGCGTATCGCTGGTAGACAGCAAAACAAAGAAGCGTATCCTGCCTGTTTTTTATAATGATAACTATGTATCCGTATTGCCGGGTGAAGAGAAGATCGTGACGATCAGTGGTGAAGCGATCGGAAAAAGCGGTAATGCAGTTGTTACTGTTTCCGGATGGAATTTAGCGGAACAAACTATCAATATTGCTAAGTGATCATGATAACTTTTTAAGGTCAGGGGTCGGAAAATAGTATTCCGGCCCCTTTTCATTTTTATCTGAAAAGGGGTATTTTTTACCTTTCCGGACCGGGAATGAGTATTCCTGTCCACTAAAAGTGAAAAAAGTTTATGAGCATCTTTTGCGCTCACAAGTCATTGTTAATGATAGAGATTACATGGTTTTTCTATCTGGTTCCACGATATGGTCTTATTGTATTATTAATATAAAAAAATATTAATAAATAAACTATTTACTATATTTATTACTCGGTTTACACCTATTCCAAGTATTATGCCAACATTGAGATTGTCGTTTTTATCTGATTTAGTAGATTTTTCCGGTATCCGGAATGTCAGGAGCTGGTCGGCTAGTAGCAGGTGTATCCCCATGAAACCATTTAAACGGAATCTTATTTCAAAATATTGTTTGAAATACTATCGTAATAATATTAAGAGTTTTGATGAATATTCAGCAATGCGGCAATATTTCTTATTAGTAATTATTGGTATCTCAGCGTTATTAGTGGGATGCGGTGGCGGCGGTGGCGGCAAAGAGACCACGTGCCCTTCGCAAAACCCTGTAATAAATTCTAACGCTCCTCTGGGCCAGAATGACGTCCTGAAATTATCTGTTTTCGGTATCGCTGAACCTAAAAGCTATACCTGGGAAGGACCAAACGGCTTTGTATCTCACGAAAAGTCTCCTGAAATACCTAATCCCCCTAAAGGGAACCAGGTATACACACTCAGTGTGGTAACAAATGCCGGATGTACCTATACCGTGAGCTCGGGTTCTATTATTGTAACAGGTCCATGGAATCCCTGTGGTCTGGATAGTAACGTCTTAAAGATCAACCAGGTCACTCAGGTATCTTTCACCAGGGTACAGGGAATGGTTAACGGCGCTAACTACCTTATTCAGGCGGACAATGGTGGTCTGGCCCTGGCCAACTTCGAATTCCCAGGTAATCAGCCTCCGGTTGAAGGTCAATACGCCGTGGATGCAACTGCAGGCACTATAGGTGGCGGTAAGGCGAGGGTAACCTTCAACGTTACTACGCAGTCGCCTTTTACTGCAACTGAGGGTACTGTATATGTAGCACTAAATGGTACCACCACGATGGTAAGCTTCTGTAACGTGAAATTCACTTCTACAAATAACGGAGCGACGAATACCACCGGTGGGGCCAATATTATGTGGAAGCCCTGATGACCTGATCCAAACGCGACATTATTTTATCTATAGCCAAATAATTAAGAGCATATTCCCGGGCATTCCTGGTGATATGCTCTTGTGTTTTATTAATTGCCCGGCAGATGCCTTCTTTTAAGGCCTCGATGTTGTCCGCATCTACAACAATCCCGATATTATTCTCCTTTACAAGTGCATGTAAACTGGTATGTTCATTAGCCGTTACCAGTGCGAGCCCACCCACCGCCAATATAGTGGTAAGCTTTGAAGGCATGACCAGGTCACCTGCACTGGCTTTCTGGATGACCAGGTGTACATCTGCCATGTTCAACAGACGGTTAAATCTGTCAAAAGGTTCCGGATCACGGAAATAAACATTGTCCAGTTGTAAGCTGGCTGCCTGTAGCCGCAGTTGTTCCCGGTAAGGGCCGGCTCCACAAATAAGGAATTTTACACGCACATCATTTTTCATGCTATCAGCCATCTGAAGGATCGCTTCCAATCCCTGCTTTTCTCCGATAGCACCGGCATATAATATCACTTTATCAGCAACCGTGAAGCCGTATTCAGTTTTAATCTCTTCCCGGTTCTCCAGTGGATGGAAAAATGTCACGTCAACCCAGTTCGGGAGAAAGGATACCTGCTGTGTTGTTTTCTCCTGTACCTTTTTCATCATGCCATCAGAAATACTGCTGACAATATCTGCATGGCGCAATATGTACCTTTCCATACGGAATAAAGACCTCATCAGAACAGGGGACGATATCATTTTCAGATCACGGGCTGCTTCAATCTGCAAATCCTGTATGTGATAAAGAAACCTGGCTCCGCGGATTTTTTTGTAGAGTATCGCCAGTAATCCCATGTGAAAGGGAGGAGCTACCACCACTACTATATCTATCTTACGCGTGAGCAGTTGCTGTAATAATTTCACTGTTACAGACAGCCCAAAGGAGAAGTCCATCAGCAACCTCTTTTTTCCTGAGGGATGAGCCGGAATATACTGTGGACATCGGTAAACCGTAATATTGCTTTCATCTGCTACTTCTTTCCGGAACCAATACCTGCTTTTCTGATAGGGCGCCTGCACCTTCCACTGAGGATAGTGTGGGAAGGATGTAATGACAGTACAATCATAGCCATTGTCTGCCAGCCATCTGATCATCTCTCCGTTATATTTTCCAATGCCTGTGAGCTCCGGTGCAAAGTTTCCACCTATCAATAGTAAACGTTTGAGCATATGTTGCTGTCAATAGGCGTTTTTATCTCCTTTAATCATATTCATCATTGTCTGGAAAATGATCTGGCAATCCAGCCAGAAGCTATAGTTTTCTATGTACCAGATATCAAGGTCCACACGTTTCTGCATCTGTCCGGAAAAGCGGGTTTCCCCTCTGCAGCCATTTACCTGCGCCCAGCCGGTAATACCGGGTTTAACCATTTGTCTGAGCATGTAGTGTTCCACCGTTTCCCTGGCTTCGATATGCAGCGGAGTGGCATGGGGGCGTGGTCCTACAAAAGACATATTGCCCATCAGCACATTGATGCATTGCGGCAACTCATCCAGGTTTGTTTTACGCAGGAAGCGCCCAATACTTGTCACACGCTGATCGTCGCGTGTGGCCTGCATGAACTTCCCGTGCTCGTCCACTTCAGACGCCTGCACTTTCATAGAACGGAATTTGTAGCAGGTAATCATTTTATTTTTAAGGCCCCATCGTTCCTGCTTAAAGAGTACAGGACCTTTGGAAGTCATTTTTATCAATATGGCGATCAGTATAAAAAGCCAGCAAAAGGCTATCAGAATAAATAGTGTGAAGCAAATGTCAAAGGCCCGTTTCATGCGTTGGTGGCCGGGATCATCCAGGGCGAACGAGCGTATGTTCACCAGGGGAATGGTGCCCAGCAGATTCATACTGGACGTAGGCGTACAATACTGATGTACGTCTGCGATGATCTTTACCCTTTTAGCAGCTCTCTCACTCGCCATAATGATCCCTGCTGTTTGTTCTTTGGCAGTTTCAGGCAGTGCAACGATCACATCGTCAATTTCATTGGATTCGAGAATATGTGTCAGCTCAGAGAGCTTACCCAGATAACGGACATTTATCTGCGTATTGTTATGGTCATCTACAAAACCCACACACTTGTAACCAAAATGATTATTGGCAGTAATAGTATGATAAAAGTTCATACCTGTCTGTCCGGTGCCAACAATCAACACATTTGTGGGATTGCTGTGGTGAGTAGCTCTCCAGCGTAACATCAGCTTCTTCACAATGTATTTCGTAGTAATAATGCCGCTGAATAAATAACCGCCATACAGCAAAGTGAAGGTACGCGGATAAGGATATAATTTAAAAAAGTAAAAGAACAGGAATGAAAATAAACAGACGTGTAACAAGACATTTTTGAGAATAGCTACAAACTCAATGGCGAAAGATGTGCTCTTTTTGTAGTCGTCATACAGATGCAGCGACGTGCCGGTTACCGTCCATGTCACAAGACTTACAAACAGTAAGAATATATTGAGGTTCGATAAGAATACGTCTCCCTTTGCTGCGATGTACCGTCTTGTTAATAAAAACGCGGCAGTCAATACCATGTAGTCAATGGTCTGCCTTAAAAACTGACTTGCATGAATACGCGGTTTCATATGAGTGTCGGTTTGGAAGCGTTATGGATAAGAGGTCGGGGTATACTCATAATTGAGCCTGTTGCTGATAATAGACTTTGGGGGTAATGGAAATACAATGCAAGTGGCTTTAGCTGTAGTAAATGTTATTTTTTTCGTTTGTACAGAAGATCCATCTGCAGGATCTGCAATTCGTCTGTTTGTAAAAATCCTACCGGTGCAATAAATTCAAAGCCAAGCTCTTTCACATAATTGTGCATTTCATCGAACAGTGGCTCTCCGTCGTACATCTGGACAAACGAAGTTTCGAACAGCAGATAGTCGATTTCTTTCAGGCAATTCACCGCTCCCTTGAGCACTTCCTTTTCAAAACCCTGTACGTCCAGCTTCAATAATACCGGATGGTTGACCGGAATAGTGGGCAGCAGGTCGTCCATACATTTTACATGCACGCTGATCTGGTCTGCAGCTGCGGTTTGCGGCATGAGCTGTTGTTGCAATGACGAAACATGTAAAGCTGAGCTGGCGTGTGAATAATGATTAGCGTAGAAGTCCAGTGTTCCATTTGTACTACCTAGTGCAAAGTTGTAAGTGTGTATGCCCGGCACATTGCGTGTATTTTGCTTTAGTGCAGCATACACGGCCGGTATCGGTTCAAAGGAATGAATACCGGCTTTGGGATAAAAATGCATAGCTGATAAGGCAAATTGTCCCTTGTTAGCGCCTACATCCAGAATAGTGTTGATTTCAGGGATGTAGCGCTTACAATTGTGTAGTAGTTGTGTAGAAGCAATGGATACGCCTTTTTTCAATAGTGACGTTAATCCTCTGCCGGATTGTGAGAAAACTTTAGCCGCTTCTGCTAACTTGAAAATGAGGTTCATAACGAAAATTTATTGTTCCAGCAATCTTTATAAAAACGTATTGTCTCCCGTACACTCTTTTGCCAGGTGAAGGACCTGGCTTGTGTAAGACCAGCCTGTATAACTTGCTGGCGGAATGTCCCGTTTTCCAGCAGTAATATTTTTTCTGCAAAGGCTTCTGCAGTTATAACGGTGGTAAGTAACCCTGCATTACCTGTTACTTCAGGGATGGAAGTACAGTTAGTAGCCACAACCGGACAACCGGCTTTCATGGCTTCCCCCGGTGGAAATCCAAATCCTTCATAGGAGGAAGGGTAGAGCAGGCACCATGCATAATTGTAAAGAATGTTCAGTTCAGAGGGAAGCACATTTTCTAAGACAACATAACGGCCGCGGATCTTTTCTTCAGCCAGCAATTGTTCCTGCCTTGTCCACATGCCACCGCCTGCAATGACCAGTTTATAGTGGGCTGGCAGCAGTGCAATGGTATCCAGTGCAATGTTGAAATTTTTATAATTGTTCCGGCCGCCTACATACAATATGTAGGGAGATGTGACTCCTGCAGTCAATACAGGCGCGGAAGCATCTCTTTTATCCAGCGGAAAAAATGTATCGGCAATTCCATGATGTACTACTTTCAGCTTCCGGGGATCTGTGTCAGGGTAAAAATGGAGGAGTTCTTTCCTTGTGCTGTCGGAAATACAGATAATGCCATCTGCCCGTTTTATACCATATGCCTTTTGCGTGGTGTTTGCCAACCCACGTGGAAAAGGAGTGGCAAGCTTCCGTTCATGGGCAAAATCATGTACGGTCATAATATTTGCAACATTCTTTTGCGGTGATACGCGCAGGTAACCACCATGAAAAATGGCATTAGGCGGTAAAGTATATTGAAGGGGCAGGTAGCGCAGATATTTCGGTGGAATCCAGCTTTCACGGATACAGGGGTGCCGCCGGTAGTCGAGCTGCTGTTCGAAAATATTGGAGGGACTCAGTCCGGCGTTCAAAAAATTAACCGCCAGTCCTGCATTGCACAAACCCTGCAACAGCTCGTACCAGTAGACGGACACGCCGCCGGCTTTCTGTATAGTGAAAACGATATTGTCGAGAAATATCTGCATAGCCTAATAAGAATGATCAGGTTTATATACTGTTAATGATGGTGATTCTTCCGGTTCGTAATCACATAACAGTGCCGTAATGATCAGAAAGAGGTCTATCTGGCTGAAGAAGAAACACACCCATATAAAAGCAAAATAAGTGCTCTGAAAAAGGGGAAGTCCCGGTTTGGTTCGTGTAAGTATTGTGAAGAAGATGAGCAATGAAAAGACGCCGAATTCTGCCAGAATGTAAAACCATCTCATATTGAGGTTATGGCCGCCTATCCCATTCAGTCTGTTCTCGTAGTTCATCTGCCCGAAAAAGTATTGCGCCGGAATAAATGTACTGTTGCCAGCCCCATACCCCGACAGAAGCAGGAATGGCTGATCTTTGAAGAAGTCTACAACAGGAAGTTCCATATCCCGCTGCAGAGGCATTCCGAGTATTACATTGTCCTTCTGCCAGAACTCATTGTCGTAGCGGTATACAGATCTTTTAAATACCAGCTGGTACATTGTGTTGTTCTGGTTTTTAGCATACAGCTTGATAAAGTAATCTTTACACTCGGTGATGATCAGGAACAGGCCGATAATAATTCCGAGTGTACCTGCTATTTTGAGCCTGGTGGAAGATATCCGCGAGACTACCGTAAAAACCAGTGTAGCTGACAGCATATTGATCCAGAATGTCTGTGACACCGTCAGGATGCCCATCAGCAGAGCGAGGACTGCCATCCGGTATTCTTTATCCTTCAGGAATAAGGGGATACATAAAGAGAGAAATGCGCTGTATACTTTCGGTTCTCCGAATAATGCCTGCACACGGATACTGAAGATAAATGTGGAGGCTTCAATCATATATCGTCGTTGCATGCCCAGTATCTCTGCAAGCGTTTCATTGCCTAAGACCATCTGGCAGAACATCTGCAGGGCGGCTATCACAAACGAGAATTTCGCGATCCTTTTCATGATAGTAGAAAAGAATTCAAACGATATCCGTTCTTTGTCCTGTAGCAACTTGGCGCCGATCGCAAAAAGGGGCAGATATGTTTTTATATAGAAATAGACCGGTCGCAGGTAAAAAGCAGTTTGTTTACCAGGCGGATAATAGAAAGGATCCTTATAGAATTGTACGATCAGGAATATGGCAAAGCTTGACAAGGCTGGGAGGACCAGCAGCAGCAGGAATTTCCGGTGTATGTAGATCTCTCCTTTTATAAACAGATGTATCTGCTCAAGCATGAAGGCGACGCTTACAAAGAAAGTGGCTGTAAAGGTAGGCCCAATTTTAAGCATCGTATATGCCTCGGTGGCAAATGCATATAGTATCGCTTCCAGTGCAGTGATGCGGTTATTATAATGCAGGTGTAACAAGGTGGCGGCAATTACCAGTGGCATGGTTTCCTTGAAAACCTCTACATATATATTGCTGCTTACAAGTATATCAAAGATTGTATCCGCCATTATTTATGATATGCGTTTATACAGATTATATAAGAGCGTATTATTCCTGATGATCTTTTTCACCATGTAGAGGAAAGGGCTGCATTTAAACACCGTATCTATGGTATATGCGTCTGCTTCCTCGTCTGCGGCAATTTCAGCGGGATGAGTGAGCTGTGTGATAGTTCCGAATATCATTTTTTTAAACCATATTGGCTCAGTTCTGGTGTGTGTGGCCTCTTTTCCATAGCCGATGTTTCTGATCAGGTTTGTATTGGGCGTAATAGCAAGTCCTTTGTTGAAAAGTACCGTCAGAAACCATTGTGTGTCCCAGGTGTCCATCTTTTGTTCATAGAAGGCTTCCAGGTCCCATTTGAATTGTACAGGAATCTCATCAGGAGGTACATTCCTGTACCTGAGTAATGTGAAGTCATAATATTTCCAGGCTCGTTTCCAGGTAGCCCATCCCCATATATGCGAGTAACGCGAGAAATAATAGGAAGCATTTCCTCTGGTAACGCCGGCCTGATAATTAGTGCCCCCGATATGCATGATGCGTGTATTATCACGGTAGCGTTCCAGCAGGTTTTCACAGAAATAGTAAAAAGTCGGATCGGGCAGGCAGTCGTCTTCCAGTATAATGCCTTCTTCCACCTGCGAGAAGAACCAGTCTATAGCACTGCTTACGGCAAAGGCGCAGCCGAGGTTATGGTCCCTGAACAAGGTATGTACTTTACAGGGCCAGTCTAGTCTTTGCAATATGGCGTCCCTGGTTTCTCTGCATAGCGCCGCTTCTCCCGGCTTGTTATGACGGGGTCCGTCTGCCGCAATAAATAACTCCGGCGGTCGCTGCTCCCGTATACTTTCCAGTATGCGTATCGCTTGCTGCGGGCGGTTAAATATTAACAATAAGATAGGCGTCTTCAAGTTCAGTTATTTTATAGCTTCCAGTGCAACTGCATTTTCAAATCGCGATGCCTCTTCTACAAGCCTGAACATTTCGTCGGGACAGTCATTAAAACTGCAGGTCCGTACCTTACTAAAACCTGTCTGTTGTAATATGCCGGAGAGAGAAGGTGTATCCCACATATACAGGTGTTCCCGGTTGCCGAGCGTGGTTTGCAGCAATCCCTTCAATCCGCGTAGTCTTTGTTTTTTTCCCAACATGGTTTTCTCCAGAAATTTGATATTGGCCTCCTGGTCATTGTTGCCGAGATCCTGTACATATTCCCTTGCCGCGCTTTCCAGGTCAGGCACCACACAACGGAAGCAGCCGCCGGGTTTTAGCATCTGGTAGGTATTACGGATAGCCAGCAGGCAATCATCATATGCGAGGTGTTCAAGTACATGAGAACAGTATATGCCATCGCAGGAATTTGGAGCAACACCGGGCAGTTCTTTCAGGATGTCTCCGAGTAATACATCTTCGGGGAATGCAACGTGCATCCTGTTCCTTAACAGACCACCGATCAGTGGCAGCTGCTGAATGCGCAGGGTGGGTGACGCGTCGAAATTCTTCCAGCCTTTAGGGGCCGAGAAAGGTCCACAGCCGTATTGAACGTATAGCTTCTTACTCATGATTCATGTTTTTAAAGAAATAGGTATAATAGGTCTTCGCGAAGATGGCATATCCTGCCTGCTGCATGAATTGCCCCAGCTCACAATGCTGCATGTCAGAAAGCAGGAAGGGATCAGACTCCACCAGTATATAGGTGGGCCTGTACTTTTCCCAGTTGTTGGACCGCAGTACATCCATATCCAGTCCTTCAGCATCGATGGTCAGAAAATCAATAGACCTGCCGGCAGGCAGATAGTGATCCAGTATGTCTGCCAATGGCCATGTTTCGATCTTTTTCTCTTTTATAACACGATATTTGGGGTCTTGTGTATATTCTTCCACTTTGTGAGCGGAGAATGTATTTAAAGCCGGTTCATTGAAAATATGGTAGGTCAGGTGTTGCCTGGTGGCAGATACACCCATTTCCAGGTTGACATCCTGTGGCCGGTACCTGTCGAACAACGCTTTCGAGCCAGGCATCGGGTCTATATTAATGCCTGTCCATTTCATTTTATGAAACAGATAAGTATTCGATACACGGAACGGATGGTGTGCCCCTACGTCCACATATATGCCATTGGTCTTATTATCAAATATCCTCTTCAGTATCAGATCTTCTCCCTCCGAACTATAAGCAGGTGCGAGGTACCGGATCCTTGGGGCAACTCTTGAGGCTAGCGTGGCAATTATTTTTTTTACACTCGTCATTTCATCAAATGCTTTTCACGTATTACTGTTAGAAAATTGTCTGCAAATAGTTTCAGTGCGTCTATCATGTACCTGGTATCTCCCAGTGCCAGTGCGGGGGATAACATTTTTTGTATAAGGGATGCCAACTGACGTGTTTTGTCCAATGCCACCAGTGTCGACACAACAACCATATAAGATGCAACGGTGGCTATGGCAGCGCCGACTCCTCCCAGCGATGGAATAAGCAGAATGTTAATGGCGATGTTTACAACAAGCCCGGCACAGCTGGCATACAGATTCGTTTTGTAGGCGCCCTCTATCAGCTGGTACTGCATTAATGCTGTACTCAGAAAAACCGGGATATTGGCCCAGATATGTATGGAGAGAATGATTCCCGATTTTGGAAATTGAATACCATATAATAGCTGGGTGATCATAGCCGATGAAAAGGTCATTACCACCGCAATTGCCACACTTACCCAGAACGATAACCTTAACCATCTTTCCATGGCATGCAGATAAGCGTGCATATCGTCCTGCCTTTTTGATATCAATCCGGGCAGGAGGGCCGTAGCCAATACAGTAGGCAGTGCGTACCAGAGCTCCGATATTCTTGCCGCTGCGGCATATTCTCCCAGTTGTACAGAAGTGCCAAGTGTGTCGAGTAACAGCTGATCTGCTTTTACATACAGCAGGATCAATATACCAGTGAACATCAATGGCCAGCTGTGCAGGAAAAGGTGTTTTATCTCTGATAAACTGATCGCCGTAAAAAGACGATGACCGTCTTTCAGGTAGAAGATCAGTATAGTGAGATACGTCAGCACCAATTCAGCAAATGACAGCCATACAAACTGAAGCAGGGTTCCATCGAGGTAAACAAATACTATTTTGATGATGCAGAAGGCCACAAAGAAGCTGACCTTGGGAATGATCACCTTTTGTACTTCATTCTTTGCCTGGTAGAAGTAATCGAATACATCGAAACTCAGCAATACGATGTTTAACGCCGTGATGATGGTGCAATGAAGGTACACCTCTGAGTGCCGTCTGGTGGCGTATACAATGGCAGCGCAGAACAGGAACGCCATAATGCCTGCAGTAAAACGTATAGCTAATGTAGACGCGATGATTTTATCCTCTCTTTCCGGAAAGGATACCGCCTCTTTTACTACCACCTTGTCAAGTCCCAGTATAGCAATGCTACCCACTATCGCCGTCAGGGCAATAGCGTAGTTCCATATGCCAAAGGCCTCTGGCCCGATATGACGGGCTATCATTGCGATAGTGATGAGACCTATGAACAACCTGGCAAGTTTATCTACCAGCAACCAACCGCTATTTTTAAATATCTTATGCAATCCTTTGTTTCATTTTTTTAGCAAACGTTGACCACATCCTGGCTTTATCTCTGTTCTCAGAATAAGAATAATGATCATAGTAGTAGTAAGGATAGAAAGAGTCCTGTTCTATACCATTGAAAATGACCCCCGTTTTGCGGAAGAAGCTTTCCCTGACGTTTTCAGCTACAGCAGTCATCTTGGACTTCAGCGTAAAGTTGTAGCGTACCATAAACAGGGTACAGTCCACATATGGTGCGAGGCTCTTCGAGTCTGACACTATACCGATCGGAGCGGTATCAATGATGATATAATCAAACCGCTGCTTTAATGTCTCCAGTAATGTCTTCATCCGGTTGCTTTCAATCAGCTCAACAGGGTTGGGCGGGATAGGACCGGAAGATATCAGGTACAAACTTTCTGTACCCGGTACTTTTTTGATGATCTCATCTATCGTTTTGCTTTCCACCATATAGCTGGTTACACCAATCTGATTATCCAACCCGAGAGAGCGGGATAATTTCGGTTTGCGCAGATCCAGCTCCAGGAGTATGGCTTTTTTATTGTTAACAGTCAGTGCATTGCCCAGGTGAGCCGTCATAAAAGTCTTTCCTTCGCCGGAAATGCTGGAGGTGATCATGATGGTAGCAGCGCTGTGATGTTCATTCAGCAGGAAGCGCAGGTTAGTACGAAGATTGAAGATCTGTTCAAGTAACACTGACCTGTTATGGAGCGACATGTCCTTTCCTTTTGTTTCATCCTGGTAGATCTCTGCCATGACAGGTCTGCCAAATGCCTGTTCTATTTCTGACTTATCAAGCACTTTGTTGTTCAGGAAATATTTGATGTAGATGTATACTGTACAAAGCATAAGGGCGGCTGCAAGGAAGCTGACGAGCACCAAAGTCTTTTTAGGTGACTCCGGTTTCGAGGGAACAAATGCAGGCGCCAGCACTTTATTGTCTGTAACATTACTGGCGTAAGAAATAGCCGCTTCTTCTTTCTTTTTCAACAGGTGCAGATACAGGTTTTCCTTCACACTCTGTTGTCTTTTGATATTGATGTACTCACGTTCATAAGCCGGAATATTGGCAATCTTGGCCTGTATCTGGTTCACCTTTGTCTGCATCTGGCTCTGCGCTACGCCGGCATTACGTTTATATCCGGAGATGTAGTTCTTGATAGTGTTCTTTGCATCATTGATCTGGGCATCCGTGTTCTGAAGGATCATACTGCCAGGTTGCAGGGAGAGGGAAAGCCTTTTTTTCTCCTTCAGCAGTTCCTCATAACGGTTGATCATACCTGTCAGGGCCTGATCTACATTACCTAATACCGGTGCAAACGGATAGTCGGTACCGGGATCATTAATATAGGACTCCACCTGGTCAAATACAGACAATTGCATATTGGCGTCATTCAGCTTCAGATCGGCTTCTTTAACCTGTTCCAGTGCCAGCTTGGAGCTGCCTTCGATGTCTGTAATGCCCCGCTGCACTTTAAACTGTTCTTCCTGTTTTTCAAGGAATCCCAGCTCATCTTTGAGTGAGTCGATACGTACATTGAGAAAGCGGATAGTTTTGAGGGCTACCCGGTTCTTATCATCCAGGGTATATTCATTATAGGTATCCAGCAGTGCATTCAGGAAGTGGGCAGTGCGGGCAGCTATCCTGTCTTCATAGGTTACCATCACAACTGTAGCATCCCTGTTGACGAGGGCTGTCCCAATATCTTCTATTTTCTTATAAGCCAGTTCTTCCACAGAGTCGATCCGCACCCTGTAGGTATTACCGGCTGCTTCGGGAACTGTTGCGTCAAAGGTGATGCTGAACTGGTTGTTGTTCACCATAAAGGGCTCGCCGGAATGTATATTGAATGTAGTGGGATCGTCGTCATGCGGATTATTGATCCAGTGTACCTGCAGGAGGTTCCTGTCTTCCCTGACGTCAAAGGTATAATTGCCTACATGTGTGCTGTCGCCGAGGAAATGCAGTGTGAGCGGATTCCGTTCATAGATTTCCTCGTTACGGAAAGTGCCTTTTACATAATAGCGTACGTTGAAACGATTATCCCGGATCACCTTTTCGACGAGGATGGGGGATTTAAGCACTTCCATTTCATTTTCAATGTTCTTACCATTGTTGAATAGAGATAATGACTTCAACAGGTCAGTCTCTTCCCCATTCTTCTTTTCATCTTTGAGATACAATTTGGCGCTCGACATATATCGTGGCCTTGCATATTTGAGATAGGCAATAGCACCGCCCGCAGCTATCAGCAGAACAATGAGGTACAGGGGCCAGTGGAATAGCAGTTTTTGGAACAGATCGCCAAGGTCTATTATGGCATTTTTATTACTAATTTCTTTATTGCGGTTCATTTGCGGTATCATTTTACGGAAACGATGACGATAGTGGTGATCAATGACAGAATACCGATAGCTGCAGGTAACAGCTGTACTATCTTTGAAGTGTTGAACTGTTTGTTGGGGCCCGGCTTTACATATATCACATCATTATTATTCAGATAATAATAGGGAGACGAAAGAGTTTTACTATTATTCAGGTTCAGCGACGCGTATGTTTTTTCTCCGTTCACTTCACGGATGATCATAATATCATCTCTGACGGCAGTTATATTCAGATCGCCTGCCATACTTAAGGCATCGAGCACCGATGCCCTCTCGCCGGAGATCCGGTAAGAGCCCGGACGGGCCACATCTCCCAGTACAGAGATCCTGAAATTGGCAATACGGGTCGAGACATAAGGATTGCGGATCGTCTTGTTTAACTCCTGCGTGATGATGTCGTTTATTTCGGCTGTCGTTTTATGTTTGACGTATACTTTACCGATCATTGGAAGGTTTACGTAGCCCGCGCTGTCTACAATATACCCGGGGTCCGCACCATCAGCGGATAAAGGGGACGAATTGACCGCGGCGGGATTTAATATGAGTGAAATGTCTTTATCGATCGTTGTAATGGTGATCTGTAATATGTCTCCGGGTTGCACTTTGAGTGCCTGCAACCTGGAGGCAGATTCTGCTCCGGTCGCTTTTTCAAGGTCATTGAAATAGGTTATCTTTTTAGTGTTGATACAGCTTGTAAGAAGGACCAGGGTAGTAAATAACAATAAATAGAATTTAGCTATCATATCTGATTTCGATTAATAAAACAAGGTGGTAACAGTTGCTAAGTGCCCGTACTGGTAACCTTAGTTATGTGGTGGTGATCTGATTATTAACAACAGTGACAAGACCCGGTACCGGTTTTTTGAGTAGCCGCTTTCTGAACATTTCCTGCAGCGGTAGTTCGAAATAATAATGAGTAAGGATACTTAGCGGGATCAGCACTGAATAGAACAGAAGCACTGTCAATGGAGAATGAAACACCTCCCTGCTGATTCCCAGCGCATCAACTGCAATAAACAATAATACCATTAACGGAAAATGGAGGAGGTACAGTGCATAACTGGCATTTCCCAATACCAGTGCCCATTTTACTTTCAGGCTTCCCTTTGTTGTTTCCGACAATGCAAGTGTTAGAATTGTAACAGGAGATATAATGGTCCTGAAGAAAGTGTTCCTGGAAAGGTTGTACAAGGCCGTATCAAAGGCAACATCCTTTCCTGGCAGTACCTTTTTCATCAGTATCAGTGAGAAATCCCTGATATAAGAGAAAGCGTATTCTGTAAGCACGATCATCCATAATGCCACAGCAGTAATGGTTACTATAGTGGTAATCCTGCGCGGGTTCTTTTGTTCGATCAGCCAGGCATAGACATAATAGGTAAGCCCTCCAAGGAAAAAGGAATAGATACCCTGGCCTATCATGGAATAAAAATGTTGTATAACAGCGCCTGCAACTACTATCGCTAACAGGAGACCTTTATTACGGTGCAGCTTTTTCCAGCTAATAAGAAAGAACAACAGGTATAGCAGTAGTTCTACCGATACAGACCAGGAAGGGCCGTTAAATCCGTTGAGGGCCGGTGTACGCTCAAAGCCCCAGCTATGTATGACGAGCAGGTTTAGCAGAAAGTGGTAAGCATCGTTATTCTGAATAATAAAGGTGTGACCGTTCATGCTGACCATAATGTATTGCAGCATTATGAGCGATAGCAATGTGATAAAATGAACAGGATAAAGACGGGTGAGCCGGTAGCATATGAAGTTGCCGAAAGGCGTTCTCCCGTCAGCTATTTTATCTGAATAGAACCAGAAGAAGATGAATCCTGACAACAGAAAGAAAAGATCTACAGCATAAAATGCATGATTATAAAAGATCGAGAGGTAGGGAAATAAGGGAAGTCCCAGCTCTTCCAGTGGTTTAGTCTGTAAGGTCTGATCCGTATAAAAATAGAACTGCCAGTGGCATAAGACCACAATAAGTGCAGCAAGCCCTCTTATAGCATCCAGGCTAAAAAAATATCGTGGTGAAGACGTGTTAGAAATCATGGAATAGCGATCAAGTAGAAACAATAAAACACCTTATAATGATTGGGGCACCATTATGCAAGTACTAAATTCGCAGCGTTTATTGATTATCGCATTCTCAGATTGAGGCAAGTTAAATCAAAAAAATCATATGCGCAAAATTGCGAAAAAAGTTGGGCGGACAGAACGATTCCTGTGTCATATTGAATATGCAAACAGAAGTACGCAAACGCATATGTTATGAATTATCGCGAAATGAACAATAATTGTTAATTATTGTATTTATGGGGTAATAAATTTTAGGAGAGCGCTCCGCTTATTTAACTCATACCATGTTCCTGATGAAACGAATGAAAAAATTGGTGAATGTCTTGCACCATTTTTTGTACACCTCAAGAAAAGCACAACAATCAGACCTGCTGTTATTAGGTACCCTTCTCGCCCGGCAGAACAAGGAACTGCCGGTGCTGGATAACATTTCTGCCGCTGAGTTTAAAGTCTTCTCCCAGACAGGAGATGATGGCATTATTCAATACCTTATTAATAAAGTGTATATCCCGGAGACAACATTTATAGAGTTTGGAGTAGAGAACTACGTTGAGTCAAATACACGTTTCCTGTTGAAATATAACAACTGGTCGGGGCTAGTAATTGATGGCTCAAAGAAGAGTATCCGTTACATCATGTCTGACGATATTTATTATCAGCATGACCTGAAAGCGGTGCAGGCATTCATTACAGCAGAAAATATTAATGACCTGATCGGCGTACATGGTATGAAAGGAGAAATAGGACTATTGTCTGTCGATATTGACGGTAATGACTATTGGGTGTGGAAAGCCATTGATGTTGTTGACCCGGTGATAGTAGTAGCGGAATATAATAGTGTATTCGGTATCGACAGAGCGATAACCGTTCCTTATAAACCGGATTTCATAAGAGAGCAGGCTCACTATAGTCATCTCTATTTTGGCGCATCACTGAAAGCACTGTGTGTATTGGCCGAAGAAAAGGGGTATGCCTTTGTCGGATCCAATTCAATAGGTAATAATGCTTATTTCGTAAAGAAGAACAGACTGGGAGGACTCAGGGCGCTCAGCGCAGAAGAAGGGTATGTTTATTCCCGTTTCCGTGAAAGTCGTGACAAAAAAGGAAACCTCAATTATTTGTCGGGTGCTGAAAGATATGAATGTATAAAAGGATTGTCTGTATATAATGTAATGACAGGACTGGAGGAAAAATTATAACACTACCAAAACTAAACTAATCAATGAATCTATTTACCAATGCCCTGATAAAAGTTTACGTCTTCATTTTTGCACGGAAGGCGCTTTATCCCATCAATCTGCTCCTGTATAAATTAAGTATGAGAGGACTGGGCATCATGAATCATGAAAACGATTATGTGAGTGGCGAGAACGCCTTTGTTAAATATATGATCTCAACCGGAAAATTCAACAGTGGTGTAATTCTGGACGTAGGTGCCAATATTGGCCACTATTCGGTTATGCTGCGAAACTGGAAGGTGTCACTGCCTATATACGCATTTGAACCACATCCCGTTGCTTACAACAAACTTGAGGAGGCCGCGTCAATGCACCGGTTTATTCCTGTGCAGAAAGGAGCTGGAGAGTGTGCATTCACTACTTTTATCTATGACTATGTGGAGAACAAGGGATCTGAGCATGCCAGTATGTATAAAGAGGTGATCGCCGATTTCCGGAAGAGCGAAGTGGAAGAGATAGCCATTGACCTGACTACTATTGACGAATTCATTGAGGAACACCGGCTGTCGAAAATAGCGTTGCTGAAAGTAGATACGGAAGGAAATGAGCTGAACGTATTAAAAGGGGCACGCCGTGCCATCGCAAGCGGAATAATCAATGTTATCCAGATAGAGTTTAATGAGATGAATGTAATTTCCCGTACCTTCTTTAAGGACATCATAGATATATTGCCGGGATACGACTTTTACCGTCTGCTGCCCGACGGACTTAAAGCCATGGGAGAATATAATGTCGCGGCTTTTGAAATCTTTGCTTTTCAGAATATTGTCGCTATAAGGCGTTGAAAGTAAGTTTTTTAGGAAAAGATTTAAAAGGTAGTGGGAAGTGCGCAAAAAAAGTGCGCATATAGTCCTGAATATTGCATTATTATTATAACCCAATAAGAAATGCATATGAACAGCATTAATGGTAAAGATCTGCTGGCTATCGGTTATCAGCAGGGTAAAATACTTGGTTTAGCACTTGAAGTCCTGGAAAAACATTACCAGGAAGCTGAACATGAAGCAGTGCTGGCATTAATGAAAGATCTGCTTGAGAGGCCCGAAGCTTTCCTGGATCATGAAGTACTGGAAGACCTCGCCACTAAGATGATCGAAGAGGCGAAAGAGATTGAGAGCACTATTTTCCTTAATAATAGTGCTAAGGAGTTCGCGGTATACGGAGCAGAACATATTGCAGACGGCGCAGTGGCACAAATGAGAACAGCTATGAAACTGCCGGTTACGGTAGCGGGCGCTTTGATGCCGGATGCACACCAGGGTTATGGACTGCCGATCGGTGGGGTACTGGCTACAAAGAACGCGGTGATACCTTATGGTGTGGGTGTGGATATAGGTTGCCGTATGGCATTGTCCATCTTTGATATTACTGAAGAAGACTTCGTTCGTAATCATGATACCTATAAGCGGGAATTGATCGCACAGACCCGTTTTGGCGCCGGACATGGATACCATGGTAAGCATAGGTCAGAACACGCCGTACTGGACCGGAATGAGTTCAATATGACGCAGTTCATCAAAACCCTGAAAGATAAAGCGTATTCCCAATTAGGTACTTCCGGCGGAGGAAACCACTTTGTGGAATGGGGTATCATTGAATTTGCCGAAGATGATCAGCCTTTAAATATTCCTAAGGGAAAATATCTCGCACTGTTGTCGCACTCCGGCTCCAGGGGGCTGGGAGCCACTATTGCCGGTTATTATACCCGGTTGGCGAAAGAATTGTGTAAACTGCCTAAAGAGGCGGCTAATCTTGCCTTTCTGGATATGAATACTGAAGCGGGCCAGGAATACTGGTTGGCGATGAATCTGGCCGGTGACTATGCTTCCGCCTGTCATCAGGTGATCCATGATAAACTGACAAAAGCGATTGGTGGTACATTGCTGGCTAAAGTGGAAAACCACCACAACTTTGCCTGGAAGGAGATCTGGAACGGAGAAGAAGTGATCGTGCATAGAAAAGGCGCTACTCCGGCAGGTAAAGGCGTAATGGGGATCATCCCGGGATCAATGACAGCACCGGGATTCCTGGTGAGAGGAAAAGGAGAAGAAAACGCCATTAATTCCGCTTCACACGGAGCCGGACGGCAGATGAGCCGTACCAGCGCTATGCAGAACATTACCCGGCAGGAGATGCAGGCTATGCTGCAGGCTAATGGTGTGACCTTGATAGGCGCTGGACTGGACGAAGCACCGATGGCTTATAAAGACATCAATGTGGTAATGGAAGCACAGCAAGAGCTGGTGGATATAGTGGCTAAATTCTCTCCGAAAATGGTGAGAATGGCGGATGACGGAAGTAAAGAAGACTGATTATGGTTGGGCCTGGCTGACTCAGCATGAGTTTTGAGATGTAATAACCAGTGTTCATGTTAATTCCGTTAAATATGAAAAAGCAACAAGCGCTGGTTAAAATTAAGGCATGCTCAAAACATGAGTGGTTTTATGTAGCTCCGGGAGTATGGGGTGTTCGTGATAAGATCGTGAATGTATATTTCATACATGATGCTACCACCAATCACTGGGTACTGCTGGACGGTGGACTCTCTACTTCCGCAGCCCGGATCAAGAGAGTGGCAAAGCAGCTTTTCTGGCCTCAGGCTACACCGGCTGCCATTATTCTTACCCACGGACATTTTGATCATACCGGTTCAGTAAAACAGCTTGCGGATGAATGGGACGTACCGATATACGCACATTATCTGGAAGCGCCCTATCTGACCGGGCGCTCTGCTTATCCACCGCCCGATCCTTCTGCCGGTGGAGGATTGTTTACCTATCTCTCCTTTTTGTACCCAACAGGCCCCATTGACCTCGGAGGCCGTTTACTGTTGTTGCCGGAACAAGGAAATATACCAGGTCTGAAAGAGTGGCAATATTTTCATACACCGGGCCATGCACCCGGTCATATTAGTCTGTTCCGGGAGCAGGATGGTGTACTGCTGGCAGGAGATGCTTTCGTGACTACACGACAGGAATCGCTATTATCTGTCTTAAAACAGGAAAGAAAGCTCTCCGGTCCTCCACGTTACTTTACATACGATTGGGCAGCAGCGGAAAAGTCAGTCCAAACCCTGGCATCTCTGCAACCATCTATCGTAGCTACAGGGCATGGGATGCCTATGGAGGGAGACGCGTTACACGAGCTGCAGGAACTGGCGAATAACTTCAAAGAAAAAGCAGTACCTGCAAACGGTCGTTATACCCAGGACCCAGCCGTTGCCGGCATTAGCGGTGTAGAATATGTTCCGGCTGTAAGTACCAGGAAGACATTGTGGAAAGCTGCTGCTGTTCTTGCATTAGTGGGAATTAGTGTATTGCTGGCAGGTGCAGTGAAGAAAAAATATAGTTGAAGCACATGAAAATGTCTGTCAAGCTAAAAATAAATACCAGGTAATTTTTGAAACAATGATGCATTTTATATATCTTTAATTGATTGCAATCGGGGAGAAGCCGAAACCCTCAGAATAGTAGGCATAACAATTAAAGACTATTTTATGAAAGAAAACCAGTTCAGACTTACCCTGGACGATCTCCGGATCGAAAGCTTTGTAACAAGTATTGATAGCGAAATGAACAGCCGCCTTGCAGGTGGTATAGCTGGTCACGATGCAACAGATTCGCATCCTACTCATACTGAATTAACAGATGATGAAGGTCACGAATGCGAAACCGTGATCTGCTAATGCAGGCTGTTTGTTCGTAAGAACATACTACCGGTCGGGATGGTGTCACAGTCATCCCGGCTTTTTTTATGCTGCAGTGATCAGGCCATTTCGCAGCAATAATCTGACTTGCTCCAAAACGATCTGTGTTAGCTGTGTAAGTATTACAGCTGATTGACCGGGAAAATGACTTTCAAAGATGGAACTGATGACTGTTATGATCGTTCCGGGTTGTTGCAGCTGAGAAAGTATCAATCCCGGTAACAGCTGTACCGGCAGAATGGAGATACCCTCTTCATGGCTGTATATTACTTTGTACTCCGACTGACTACGATGTATTTTAACATGCGGACAAAGGGCCATTCTTTTGTCTAACAGGGTACGATCATCATGCCGAAGTATATTCCGGGAGATGATTTGCAGCTGTTGCGTCCTTTTCCTGAAGCATAACATGCCTTTATGCATTTTCCACAGCGAAGTAAGCGTGGCTTCAAAACTGAAAGCATCCAACAACTCTTCCCGCGGATCAGCCTTGATCCTTCGTACCAGATGCTGCTCAAGTTCCAGGATATTATGTATCCTTTTCCATGGTATCATACCTGGTTTTAACAACGATATTGTTTGTTTAAAATAACAGCCCAATAAGTCTGCTTTTACAGCCTCCAGGTGATATATCCCTTTATCTTTCGCATGGCCCGGTATAAGAGGGTGCAGTACGGTGTTTCCATTGTACGGCAGCAGGAATTGAAGGAACAAATATCCCATTCCTGCAAGGCCGGACAATAAGGCAGGGTCTTCGGCATGCACGGCTGCATAAGTATTATAAGTACCATGTTGCTTAAAAAAACGGAGCGCATCCCTTGCATATGTTACCGCCTGCGTATGCAGCGATGCGTCACCCAGTACCTGCGAAGCCTTCAATAATAACATTATATGGCCACCATAGCCACTACAAAGTGTATAATTATTCCTGGAAGGTGCTGATATATCCTGCAGGGTTCTTTCTATCCCCCTGCCTGCCTGTTCTGCATATAAATCGTTCCCCGTGAGATGCCAGGCATGCAGGCGTGTAAGGGTGGCACCTACAGCACCGTGTGCCCACGAGCAGGCGTCGCTCATTCGCTTTCTGAATGATTCCAGGTTCCAGTCCAGGATTTCCTCAGGCGGTATCTGCAGGCTGTTTACACGCAGGTCCATCCAGTTGTTCTTTGCTGTGTCGTAGTACCGCATTTCGTAGGCGAGTGCTTCTTCCCCGAGATAACGTAAGGTTTCATCACCGAAGTATCGCCCTGTTTCCAGCAATGCATATGCTATGCCTGCGGCACCATGCGAGAATCCCGTCAGGCTATCATAGGCGAACTTTTCATTGTCCCATTTCAATCCGGTATCAGCTATCCGGGCATGAGCGATGAGTGTATCAGAGATCTGTTTTATGATGGCCAGCAATGATTGCTCCCCGCTATGGGCGTACAGATAAGTAATGACGAGCAGATTGCCCGCGTGTCCACTCAGCAGATCATCTTTTACAACACCGGACTGAAACCCCTGTTTCAGATAGAGCGCCAACCGTACACCTTCCTCAATATAGCTGTATGCCCCGGTGGTTTCATACATACAGATGCACACATAAATGAGACCGGTAGCACCTGTATAAAAAGTATAATAGGCGGGGGAATGCTGATATGTTTTCTTTAAGAGTCTGTTCAACACACGCTTGCAGCAGTCAATATACCTGTTGTCAGGTTGATAACGGTATAATGTCAGAAAGAACAGGATAGTACCTGCACTTCCATTGAAAATGTCGGTGGTTTCCGGCAGAAGTGCTGTCCCGTTGTTGTCGCTCCGCCTGCGCTGCCAGTAATATCCATCTTCATCCTGCTGTAGGGACGCCAGCAAAGTATCGGCGATCCTGTATACTTCGTCTTCAAAGAGTTGCTTATCCGGCAATTTGATCATAGATATGTTCTACGCATTTCATGGTGAAGAAAACAATATAAGCTTCGTCAGTGTTTGGAACGCCCAGCCTGTTATGCTGCATGTGCAGCAGACTGCATAGAATGCCCCGCATCTTTGATGGATCGTTGATCAGCTGTTGGTAACGTTGTAACAATGTAATATGCCTGCCGGCATATCCCTGAAGAGGTATCTTCGGCTGGTCCTGTTGTAATGCCGACCAGCATGCCGCCGCCGGCGGAAGTATCACTGGTGCATACTGCATGAATTTCTGTTCCATTAAAGCCATGAAATATTGTTCCTGTTCATTGCTGTTCAAATGCCTGTCATATAATCCTGGCAGCCAGGAACGGATAAACTGTGCACAGATCCTTTTTATCTCTTCTGGCGTTATCGCTGCTGCATACAATAAAGCCATATTCAATTGTATGGCTTGTGATAATTTTCTCGTCGTATCCCACTCTGGATCACAGATGAGAGATAGTATATAGTCTGAGCATAAACTGAACTGCTGTTCTGCCAGTGTAATGGTAGCTGCGTTGCCATATCGTTCAATCTCAGGTATGTAAGGAACATATCGCACACTGGCATATTTATCCAGCATTGCTTTTACTATAGGCTCTTCATCTTGTAATATATGAAGCCGCAGGCGTATATGCGGCCCCCCTTCCCCGTATCGGATGAAGAAATAAGGAGATGGAGCTTGTAAAAAGCTATCAGCGGCCTGTATAAACGGCGCGACCTGTTCACGCAAAACACGGTCGAGACCTTTGTTGGAAAAGAGATAGGCCGAAAGCCATTTAAGCTGCATATTCAGTATTTATACCAGTGAATGAGATGTTCTGTTACAGGAGTTGCATCCTGTAAATGTGATAAGTGAGGAAGCATTTCTTCTACGTAAATATATTGGCCTGCCCGGCTCAAGAGTTTCTTGAATAAACCGACCATGGCAGGTTGTGTAAAGCAGATGTACTGGGGCTTATAATCATCTTTCATCATCTTTAGCTTCTCCTCTTTGTCCATAGGTATTGCATAAGATTTGAGGAACAGGAATACGTGGGCAGGCAATCCACTTGCAATATACCATCTGTTGAAGCGCAGGTAATACGCAGCATCAGTTTCGTTATTCTCCTGTTGGGGAATGGATGCTGTTTTGATAACCCAGGCCATCCGGCGTAGAATAATATGTTGCTCGAATGTGATCCTTGGCTTACAGATGATGTCTGCTTCGGGTGCGGGCAGCGTGGCTGTATATTTTTCATCTGTAACTTCAATGAGCTTACGCAAAGGGATTCGCCGTTCCGGATTAAAATGTGCCAGTAGCTGGTAGAAGTTCGATCGGTTAAGAAAGGATTGCAGGGAAAGATCATATGCAAAGATCTCTCTGCCGTCGGGAATATGAACTAATGATAAAAGCTCAGTGCCCGGATTGTATTTTACTGCAATGTTTTCTACACTTGTCAGTTGCTGACCCGGATAGTTGCTATGACTACCGGGGATGCTGATACCGGAAGGCAATAAAGGCGGATGTATATTGGCATTAAAACTGGAACCGTCACTCAATTCCAGTTGCAGCATATCCGGATGCAACTTCCGGTTGCAATCCCGAAAACTGCTGGTGATATCAGGGGCAAAGAGGTCCAGGAAACGGCCGGCTACTTTGCCCATTCCAGGCAGTAAGTTGTTGATCACACCACATAGTTCTTCTTCCTGCCGGAAAAGTTGAATGAACATTCCCCGGGAGGTGCTAGTATCTGCATATGCAATATCAAAATCTGTGGCATTGAGGTTTACTATGCCAGTTGTACCGGCGATATCAGCCGGTTTTAGCAATTGTCTTAACTGTGATACAAGCGTATCTTCCTTCTGTGGGGATTTGATACGTAATGTTTCTTTTTGTGTTTTCTTTTCCAGTTGATAATAAGTGTAATAGAAGTCGGTAACATTCACCTGCTGATCGGGACCGAAATGCCCGAGAAAGAAATCGCGCATCCTTACCCGCTCTGCCTGCATAGTATCCAACGATTCCAGGAGCGTACAAAGCCGGTCTGCTTTTTCAACAAGCGAATGTGTTGCTTCGGGAGCGTAAGTATTGACGGTAGTACTATAAGTGTCTTCGTAAAAAATACCGGAAGCAGGGAACTGTTGCAGCATGAAACGTGTTACATTAAATCCCTCTTTTTGTATGCGGACCTCCAGTGCTATTTGTTGCGCAATATCTTCACTGTTCGTGATGGCGTCAGACAGTCCGGCCTCCAGTTGCAGTAGCCTAAGTGTATTATCAAGTGCGTTGCTGGCGTCGCGCAATAAATCTCCTCTTCTTGCTGCCGGTGCATTTGCATATGTTTGTCGCTGCTGATGAAGAAACCTCAATAATTGTTGTAAGGGTTTTACTGCCGGACGGCTTTCTTCATGTGCGGATAGATAACTGATCAATGCTTCATCCCAGTCCGGGCTTATGCCGGAACAACCTATGCCGGTTTCAATGAAGCCATTTGCTGCCAGCTGTAACAGGTATGCTTTGATCTGTTGCCTGTCGGCGTCCGCAATAAATCCGGAAAGCATATCAGTAAGTGTTCCGAGTAACACAGGTTGCCGGCTGGATAAAAAAGAATGCAGCCAGTTGGTAATATCACTAACCGGCATTTTCTGGAAAGACTCAATATTGCGGTAGCTGGCCAGGAATTGCAGGTGTCTTCCCTTTTGCTGTATGGTGGGATTGAGCCGTATCTCCAATACTTCGTTCAGCTCAGGATGATGCACCATCAACAATCTGAAGTAGTCAAACAATTTATTGTTTAACCGGATCGCGGATTTTATATCTGTGCTAAAAACGAACACTTCATCGGATACCTGTTCTGCAGGGACGGCAATGCCTGTATGCGTGAAAGTACTGAAAGGGGAAGTTTTGAAGGCCATTCTCGTCAGGTATCTCAGGAGGCTGTATTCTGTTTTTAGTTCCTTATGACGGAAGTTATGCACATCCCGGGATATAAAGGAGGGTAGCTGTGCATATAGCGTAGGACTGGACAACAGGATGCCCTTACACAACAGATCATGTTGCGCATAATTTTTTAATACCTGTCTGTACCTGGTTACTTCTTTCTGAAAGACATCTTGCCATTGCAGGGTGGCTTCCCGCAGGACCTCAACCAGCTCCAGGTGCTGCGTTATGGCGGGTGCAAGGGCAGGGACATTGGTTTGATTGCCGGTCAGTTTATCATTAAAGACGGACCGTTTAAGATTGATCAGTTGTTGCCTTTTCTTATCATCAGTGGCCTGTTGTATGTACGAGAACAACTGGTCACAGAGTGCGCTTTTACTCTGTTCTTTTTGGGCTTCTAACATATGGATCTGAGATAATTGCAGCAACATATCTTCAGAAGGATCGAATACTTTCATCTCCCGCTGATGTAAAGAAGTGTAACGCACAAATACGTGAGGGAATACCGTTAACGTCATAATAATGGTTATTACTGGCCTAGTTCCAGCTGGTTTTTAATAAGTTGATAATATGCGCCTCTGGCGGCTATTAGTTCCTGGTGACTGCCATATTCAGCGATCTTCCCCTGGTCCATAACCACTATTTGATGTGCGTGTTTGACAGTACTGAGTCTATGGGCTACTATTACGACGGTTTTTCCAGGGAAGAAATGTTCCAGACTATTAATAATAGCGCGCTCATTGTGTGCATCAAGGGAATTGGTGGCCTCGTCGAGGAAGATATAAGCGGGGTCGCGATAGATCATTCTGGCAATCAACAGCCGTTGCTTCTGACCCTCGCTGAGACCATATCCGTCTTTTCCCACTACGGTATCATATCCAAATGGCATGGAGGTAAAGAAATCATGTATATTGGCCATCTTGCAGGCGGTGTGAAGCCGTTCTGTATTCCTGTCGGAATTGCCGCAGTAGATATTATTGGCGATAGTGTCCATGAATATATAACCATCCTGCATAACTACGCCACATTGTCTGCGCCATGCTTTCGCATTTATGGAGGCGAGCGCTTGTTCACCGATCCTGATCTCTCCTTTAACAGGCGCATAAAACTTCAGTAGCAACTTCAGTAAAGTGGTTTTACCGCTGCCGCTCATGCCTACAATGGCTGTTATTTTTCCCGCCGGAATAGTGAGATGTATATCATCAAGTACAACAGAAGAGTGCTGATGCCCATACCGGAACTGTATATTGTTTAATCTGATATCCTGTCCGTTGCCTGTTAGCGCCGGCAGGACTGTTGTGTTTTGTTCATCTTCATTGGGTTCATGTTGTACTTCTGCCATCCGCTGCAAACTGAAAAGCGTGTTCTGAGAAGAGCGTATGAAGTCCGCCAGTTGTAGTACCGGCGTGTTCAATTGCCCGCAGATGTACGTGACTGCCAGCATAGTGCCTAATGAAAGCTCGCCTTTGATCACAAGTATGGCAGCTAGGGACGTTATTATTACATTTTTGATCTCATTGATGAACAACCCGATACCTTGCATAAACTGGTCCATGCGCAGGGTCTCAAGTTTCAGCCCAAATGATCTTTCCTGTAGCTGTTGCCATTGAGTACTTTTTATTTCTTCGCTGCCCGTTAGTTTTATTTCCTGCATAGCGCCGAAGATCTCCAGCAGTATCTGCTGATTGGCGGCCAGCGCTTTGAATTTCTGCTGATCAAGCATTTTCCTTTTCTCCTGGAAAGAGTTCGCCCAGATAATAGAAGCAATGGCGCCTGTAACGAAAAGCAGAAAGATCAGCAGATGATAATATAGCAATACACATCCCAGTACAAGTGTTGTTATAGCCGCCATCACAAAAGTGACAAAAACGGATGTCAGGAAGTCTTCTACCCGTTGATTGTCGGCAATGCGCTGCATGTTGTCGCCCGCATGCCGGTTATCAAAGAAGGGTAGTGGCAGTTGCATCAGCTTGAGGAGGAATGAACGCAGCATTTGTATGCTGATGCCCGTTCCCAGTTTATATAGCAGTCGTGCGCGGATAAAATCCATTACCATACGACCCAGGAACAGCATCAGTTGTCCGGCACATATTAACAGTAACAAAGGAATATCGTGTGTCCTGATACCGCTGTCTGCTATTGCCCGCGTAAGCATCGGGATGACCAGTGAGCATCCTGCTGCAAGTATTAGCGTAGCGAAAACAGGAATGAGTTCTTTTTTATGTGCCCGCAGGTAAGGATATAAAGTTTTGAGCGAGACGACGGGTTCCGCTATGCTCTCCTGTGCATAGAAGCCTGCCGTCGGCTCCAGGAATAACGCCCTTCCGCTGGTACTTTCTTCCTCTTTCCGCCAGGCTTTCAGAAACTGTTCTTTCGTGTAGGTTATAGTGCGGCCAACAGCAGGATCAGCTACGTAAGCATGTGTGGCAGTAATACTATGCAGTACAACGAAGTGTTGCTTCTCCCAATGTAGTATACAAGGCAGGGGTGCTTTCTCTGACAATACTGTGAATGGCAGTTCTGCCGGAAATGTTTTGAACCCCAGGCTTTCTCCCGCAGCAACAAGGTCTGCTACCGTTACTCCCTGTCGTGTGCTCTTACTCAGTTCCCGCAGGTACTGTAAGGGGAACTGCCTGCCATAATGCGCTGCCACCATCTTCAGACAGGTGGGGCCACAATCCATAGCATCCGATTGTTTATAGCGTGGGAATTTTTTCGTGTTGAACATGTGTCGGGTTTACAGGACCAAATATAAATATTTGTAACGTTGTTGCAAATAGTAAAATCTCCCTTATATTTACATCCGTGAAATTTTATATCACGTACTGTTAAAACAGACGCAACAAACGTCGTATTCCGCCGGGTGAGGCCTCGCCCGGCAACATGATTCTATTGCTATAACCAAGCTTGTATGCTAAGAACTGTAATCGTCAAAGAATTACGGATGAGCCTTCGTATGCCCGCTATTTACGTTGTTTCGCTCATCTTTTGCACGCTGTTGTGCGGGGCGCTGATCACAGCGCAGCGCTCACAGTATATGCGGCTGCGTGAGCAACAACAGGCAGAGGCTACCTTCCGTCATCAGTGGGAGACACTGGATGTTGATAATGCACATGGTGCAGCTCATTATGGTACCTATGTTTTCAGCCGGCCTACCCTGTTATACTTTTTTGATAAAGGCATCACAGATTTCACCGGTAATATTTACCGGATAGAGGCCCATAAACAACACGGTTTTCTTGCTCCTCCTGTACCTGTCTCTGGCAGCTATATACGGTTCGGTAGCCTGACAATTGCGACGGTATTACAGCTATTCCTGCCATTGTTCCTGATCTTTCTCTGTTTCGACATGTACACCAGCGAAAGGGAATCGGGCACATTACCACTCCTGCAATTACAGGGAGCCGGCAACAGTTTACTATTAAAGGGAAAAGCCGTTGCAGCAACCTTGCTGGCAGTATTGCTGCTTTCTATCGGATGGATTACACTGGTGCCTTTATTCATGATGCAGTTGCATACGCAGTATATACATATGGGCAGCCTAGCAGGACTGCTGGCCGCTTATTTTATGTATGCCGCCTTTTTTTCCCTGCTGAGTATAATGATCTCTTCCATCGCAAAACGTTCAGGTACGGCCTTACTGGTTTTGTTGATGATATGGCTCACGGCGGTGATCTTGTTACCAAGGGTGATGTCGGTGATAGCCGAAGGAAGAGTACAGTTGCCCTCTCATTTCATAGTACAAAAGAAAATGTCAGACGCTGAGAAGTTCGGGCTTGACGGAAAATCGCCCAGGGCGATGCGCCAGCAACACTTCAACGATTCCCTGCTGAAAAAGTATCAGGTGGACAGCATCTCTTATCTGCCTGTTAATGCAGCTGCCTTGTGGATGCAGGCTGCTGAGGATTATAATGAGCTTATCTATGAAGTTTATATAGGCGGTGTGGATAGTCTGATCCGGGAGCAGAATGCTTATGTGGCCTATGCAAGATGGATAGACCCGTTTATAGCATTACGTGAAATATCTATGGGACTTTGCGGTACCGATCTCAATGCCGCCCTGCATTTCCAGCGTACTGCCCGCATTTACAGGAATGATTTTATCCGCCAGCTGAACCATAAACTGGCGGAAGGAGGAAAAGTAACACCGGATTTTTACAGGCAAATGCGTCCATTCGTTTACACGCCACCCACAACAGAGAGTGTCTATAAAAGATTGGCGCCTGCCTTTATGGCTTTGGCCGCATGGCTATGCATTCCACTGGTTGGACTATTTTTTTTAAACAGGCGTAAAACAATATTGTACTGATGTCTCAGTTCTTCACTATACTTCGCTTCGAATGGCAGTGGTTATTACGTCACCGTTTGCTCTTCCCGCTTGCATTACTGTTGTTGGTTACAGGAAGCGGTGCATTATATTATGGGCATACGGTGGTACAGGAAAGAAAGAATACGCAGCACGCTATACTTACAAACGATACGCATCGTTTCGATAGCCTTGTATATAAACTGGCTACAGCAGATACAATGACTGCTGAAGGGAAAAGTACTTACAGGCAGTTGTCTCATCCTGCCGTAGTGCAATTCCAGCTGAAACCTGCCGCTGTATTACCTGTTGCGCCGCTTTCCATGCTATCGCTGGGGGTAAGCGATATTGCCGGTTACTATCATCGGCTGGAAGTGAACTGGAGTTATCTGCACAGCGAAGAAAAGATCAACAATCCTTTGAAGCTGTTGACAGGTAATATTGACCTGGCTTTTCTACTTGTCTATATATTTCCCTTACTACTGGTTGGGCTGAGTTATAATATCATTTCACGCGAGCAGGAACGCGGTACGCTGTATTTATTCCTCGTGCAGGAGGGAAAGGTCTCGGTATTGCTGCTGGCAAGGATACTGGTAAGATGGATCCTGTTCTTTGTAACCTTTATGTTGCTGGCCATTGCCGCTCCCATTATACAAGGTGATGGCTGGCATGAATTATTATCCTGGAGTATCATTACTGCCGCCTATACACTTTTCTGGTGTATGCTGATCTGCCTCATTGCTGCTTTCGGCAAGTCTTCCACTTTTAATATCGCTGCCATGACGACGGTGTGGGTGCTTTTGCTGATTCTGCTGCCGGCGCTTTCCCGTTTAATGACAGAGGATAAGAAGGTCACCACCCACGCCGCTACAGTTGCTGCTGAACAAAGAGAGCAGGAGTGGGAATTGTGGGATATGCCTAAGAAAGCGCTCCTGGATAGTTTCTACAACCATTATCCTGGGTACAGGGACGCCGCAGCTTATGACACGAGCGCTGCCAGTTCACGACGGCTCATGGCTTATTATGACATGGTAACGCAGCGGATGGACCGTTTTGTGGCAAACGATGAAGCTATCAGGAAACAAGCGCAGGCTGATATGGAAACAGGCTACTACTATAATCCCGCAGTGTATACGCAATCGCTGTTTAACCAGGTGGCTCACACCGACGTAGCTGACTACAGCCATTATGAAGAAGAGATAAAAGTCTTTCACCAGCGATGGAAAGCATATTTCTTTCCTTTCTTTTTCGGCAACAGCGTGCTCTCTCCGGCGGATTATACCAGGATACCGGTCTTTCACCATACTCCAATCCCTGTTCGTAAGAACATCCTATGGGGAGCGCTTTATTTGCTGTCGCTCTCTCTGTTAACAGGCTTTGCTGCTTTTTATCTGCTCAGGAACCAGTCCCACCGTTAAATCATGCTCTATGAATAAAATGTACTGTTTATTGTTTTTTTCTTTTTTTGTTACACTGACCGTGCAGGCGCAACACTCCGGCGATTCCATAAAGGTCAGGCACCTGAAGCAGGTCAACGTCGAAACGCGCAAGCGTACCGTGAAATCCGACAGTATCTCTGCCACGCTGAAACTGGGAGGGCGTCTGCTGGAAACACCGCAGAACATTACCGGTATAATCAATCGCCTGCTGCAATTGCAAGGTGGTTTTGAAATGAAAGATGCTTTACGTAATGCCAGTGGTGTATATCTTTCTACTGATAATGTTTTTTCTGGCGCTAACACCATTACCATGCGCGGGTTCAATGCCAATATTTCCCGTAATGGTCTCATTGGTGGTAACACTTACGAAAATTCACAGGAGGATGAATCTATTATAGAAAGTGTGGAGGTCATAAAAGGTCCCGCGGGCTTTATCAATGGTTACGGAGAACCGGGAGGCGCTATAAATGTGGTAACAAAAACACCCGGGAAAGCAAAGATCTTAAATGTTACTGCCACTGCAGGGTCTTTTAACTTTTATCGTGCGGCTGTGGATATAGGTGTCGCCATCAGAGAAAAAGGTTTCTCCTATCGTGTGAATGGTGCAGTAGAAACACAGGACTACTTCGTAGACTGGTTCAGCAAGAACAAGTATGTATTGTCGCCCGTCATACAGTACAATTTTAGCAAACGTACCTACCTGCTGGCAGAATACAACATGATACTCAGCCGTGCGAAAAATGGTACGCAGTTCACTAAAGGCGCATATGACAGTACTATCCTGAAAGATGACCGTAACAGCAACTATATGGGCGATCCCGGGCTGCCTGTATCCCGGGCAGATGAACATACAGTAAGGCTGCAATTTGTACATGCCTTGAACGATAACTGGAAGCTGACTTCACAGTCCTCATTTAAAAGATCGCCTTTCGATCAATGGACGTTCTACAAGGGAGGCACTTTCAATGCCGTAAGTTTTAATGCAGACGGCACTACTACCCGCAGCTCTTTCAACCATCGCAGAAGGGGACTAACAGGTTCTTCTCAGCTCTTCCTGAATGGTACATTCAAAACAGGACAGTTAATTACACATAGGGTGCTCACCGGCCTGGATTATACTAATTCGCAGGATTCCATTTACCAGGCGGTGGGATCAAAATTGTTCCCCTTTGACCAGTATCACCTGAAGTATGGAGAGAATACCGACAGCCTGCGATTGTTTAATAAGCTGTATACCTACAACACTTCCAATGAATGGCTGGCTGCTTATGCGTATGATGCCGTGAATATTGGTAAGAAGGTGATCGTTTCCTTCGGCGGACGCTTTACCTATAATGAAGTATCCAGGAGAAGCTATTCCGCTCCTTTGAATAAAAGTTATTACTATAAGTCCTTCACACCAAGAGCAGGCATCACTTGGATGATCATGAACAGTATGAGCCTGTACGCTTTATATGACCAGTCTTTCCAGCCACAGGTGGGCGTCAATGCTAATGGAGAACTATATGTCCCGCTGAGAAGCGCAAATACAGAGGCTGGCGTCAAAAAGGAATGGTTCAGTGGCCTGCTGTCAACTACTGTATCCGGATATATTATCAGGCGTAACAATGTCTTGTCTTATGATGCTGCGATAGGAATGTCACGTCAGATAGGGCAGGTAAGAAGTAAAGGACTGGAGCTGGATGTATTGGGCATGCCTGTGGATAACCTGACGGTCTCCGCGAACTATGCATTGTTGTCATCCATCATCAGTGAAGACGCCAATGAGGCCAATGTAGGTAAACGGTATGCAAGAGGTCCTAAGCAACAGATCAATGCCTGGTTAATGTATGGTATTAAGAATGGAATTCTCAAAGGACTGTCTTTCAGCCTTGGAGAAACAACTGTTATTGGAAGAGGAACTGCCGCAGGGACAGACATGCCTGATTACACAAAGCTGGACGCCAGTATTGGATATGACCGCGGAAAGTATTTCGTCCGCGTTTTACTGGACAATATCACTAGTGAGCGGTATATGGCTTCCGGCGATAGAAAAGCAGGTAACTCCTCAACGGGTATGTGGTATTATACGGAAGGTGCGCCTTTCAGTGGCAAAGTGCAGGTGGGTATCCGTTTATTTTAATCTGAAATCAATATATCATGTTACAGGCAACTGCTCTAACTAAACAATATGGCGCCTATACGGCATTGCACGGATTGGACCTGACGGTAAATAAGGGGGAGATCTTTTGTATGCTGGGGCAAAACGGCGCGGGTAAGACCACTACTGTAAATATCTTTCTGGGTTTTACAGCTGCCACATCCGGTACTGCCGCGATCAATGGCAAAGTAGTTAGTACTGCTGATCCGATTACACGGAAATATACGGCGTATATACCGGAAGTAGTGATGTTGTACAGCCATTTTACCGGTCTTGAAAACCTTGACTTCTTTAGCCGGCTGGCCGGCAATGCTTACAAGAGAGGTATGCTGGAGCAGTATCTTTCACAGGCCGGTTTGCAGCCATCCGCTTTCCATCAGCGGGTAGGCACTTACTCAAAAGGAATGCGGCAGAAAGTGGGGATCGCCATCGCGCTGGCGAAACATGCAGACGTAGTCTTTATGGATGAGCCTACAAGTGGACTGGATCCTAAAGCGACCAGTGAATTTACGGATATTGTTAAAGCACTGGGCGAACAGGGAAAGAGTGTGTTCATTGCGACACATGATATTTTTAACGCGGTCAACCTGGCTACCACGATCGGTATTATGAAAGAGGGGAGGCTGGTACACACCCTGCAGGTAAGTGATATTGATGCCGCAGAGTTGCAGAAAATCTATCTGGAAATGATATAACAACTTTGCTATTATTAAGAATTAATCATATATTGTGTATGATTAATTTTTTAACCCGAATCACATTTTATCTTATGAAGAAAGTTGTCCCTTTTGCATTGTTATTGTGCATGTCCCTGTCTTTTTCCGGATTAAACGCTGCTGACAGCCACTCACTGAAAGCTCCTTTAAAACAAGAAGCTGCAAAGCCTATGATTGAAGGTGTCCTGGAGGGTAGTCCCTATGGGCCTATTTATTGGAGTATCAACTCTGGTACAATAACGTATTCCAATAACGGAACCTACTATGGTCCTTATACATTCTCTGGTAATCAGGCTGCAGGTCCAAAAGCGCTGGGTATCATATATGTTACCTTAGTTAATGGCAGCCCGGTTTTTACCACTATCTGGTAATTGATAATTCCACTTTACAAGTTCCGCCCCATATATACAGAGCGAAACTTGCCAAAGTGAAATTCCTGTCCGATGAGTATGCAAAATACTCCGTTATAATGAGTTAAATAAGCGTAGTACTGCTGAAGATACTGCGTAGAAGTACGGATATTTCTGATGTGATATAAATCCGTACAAGCGCACAACAATAGAGGCTACATGTATTTTGATGGTCTGGAAAAGGAGCTTTCCGAAGCTCCTTTTCCAGACCTTTATATTTTAACACCAATACAACCCGCAACATCAAAATGACCAGATTAAAACAGATCATCATGCAAAAAAGCAGCTATCGTGAAATAGTATGGGCGCTGCTTGTGATCGCTCTTATACTGTTAGCAGCATCCCGCCTGAAAAGATAAGACAACACGCCCTTTGTTACCCTTTTTAATGTACCTTTATACATATCCCCCTGGCATTTCGAGCTGCCGGGGGGATATTTTGAATAATATGCCAATAAGACATGGCAGCAGTAAATTATCAACCAGAAGCTTAAACTGATCGAAAACCGGCTGCCGTAAACAGTATCGTAGAGATTGGGGATTACCGACAAGAAGCACTTCAACCGTATCTTAAAAACACACAGAGGCGTGAGCCCCTTCTGCATCCGGAATGGGCGCTATGGTGGAAAGCCGTGGGAAAACCCTCGTATATTAATCTATGATGTCATGACGCTATTTCGCTCATTGCTCCCTTGTCTATTCCTGGGAACAGCCTTCACCGCCTGCTCGACCGTATATGAAAGCAGGGTGACCTACTTCAATTGCGGTCCGGAACCAGATACCACTATCGCTATCCTGACAGGACATGTATTTGAACTGAAGGTGCTTCCGGAAAAGAAAGACACCCTCGTACCTCTTCCCGGCGTAGTCATCGCCCTGGAAGAAGGTAGAAAAACTGTTTCTGCCGACACTTCCGGTGCTTTTACCCTATACCTGGGCCTAAAGAACACACACACTTTTACCGTCACCAAACCAGGGTATCAACAACTGAATGTGGAAGGATTTTTTGCAGAAAAAGAAACACTGGCAGAGATCAATATTGTACTGGCAAAGGGTACAAAAGAATGCACTTCAAGGGTAACAGCCTGTAAAATAGCGTATTGATCGGCGCCCGTAAATTATATAACATCCAGCCAGAATTATATAACAACCGTGCCGGAGGCAGCTGTTACCTTTGTGTGACATGAACAAAAAGACCATCATATCACTCCGGGCAGTCTTCCTGCTATTTGTATTCTTCCTGAATACAGGTATCGGTTTTGCCTGTGCCGTACAAAGTGATCTGTGGTCAGATGGTCATCACGACATGCATGATACACATGCAATGCACCATGAGCACAAAAAGGCACCCCATAAATGCTGTGGCGATGATATGGTTAAATTTGAACAGCTGGATAAGAGTCAATCACAGCTGGACGAATCTGCACCATTACCGCTGCAGGCCTGCTTATATCCGGTGTTATACCTCCCGGCTATCTACCAGGGTTATTATGGTATCCGCCACAAATATATAGTTCCGCAACAAAATCCTCCCCCGGTGGACATCCGTGTGTCCATTCAATCCTTCCAGATTTGATTTTTTGTTTGAAAGTAACAGTTTGCCTTACGTCCGGTAAGGCATGATCTCCGCTATTTATTATTTCAAACAATTAAACAAATCATCATGAAAAGTCTTATCATAGCCACTACTATATTATTAGCCACTTTCTCTGCAAAAGCTGCAAATCCATCCCTGTCTCAATTACTGTCGCTGTATTATGATGTAAAAAATGCACTGGTGAACAGTGATGCCGGCACGGCCAGCGCAAAGGCTGCTGAATTTATAAAGGTGATCAACAGTGTAGATATGCATGCGCTATCTGCTGAAGAACACAAGGCATTTATGCCTTTGTCCGAAAAGTTGACTGCAGATGCCACTGCTATCGCCAAATCGGCAGACCTCAGCGCGCAACGTGAAAAATTCAAGACATTCTCCAACAACATCTTCATCCTTGCCAAAGCAGTAAAACTGTCTGATACACCTGTGTACCAGCAATACTGTCCAATGCAGAAAAGCTATTGGTTAAGCGGAGAGGCAGCCGTGAAGAATCCCTACTACGGCAAGCAGATGCTGTCCTGCGGTAAGGTAACTGAGACAATCAAATAATCCGGAACAGTATAATCTATCAGTGATGAAACGTTTTCTGTTGACAGTGATCGTATTACTGTCGTACGTGGCTGCCTTTTCACAGGCAGCCCGTACTATCCGTTATGACTTGTATGTGTCAGATTCTATGATTCATACAAGTGGTAAGATGAGGCATGCCATGGTTATAAACGGCGGCATACCCGCACCTGTATTATCTTTTACAGAAGGTGATACGGCAGAGATCTATGTGCATAATACTATGAATATGGAAACCTCCATACACTGGCATGGGCTATTGCTGCCCAACCGTTATGATGGAGTATCCTACCTGACTACAGCACCCATTAAAGCGGGAGAGACTCATTTGTACAAATTCCCACTCATACAGCATGGAACCTACTGGTACCATTCACATACCATGTTCCAGGAGCAAAGTGGCATGTATGGCGCTTTCATTATCAGGAAGAGAAATGTGCCAGATGTGAAGGAACATACATTGCTGTTAAGCGACTGGACAAATGAAAATCCCCACCAGGTAGACCGTTCGCTGCATACGGCTACAGACTGGTACGCCGTCAGGAAGAACAGCGTGCAGAGTTATGGAGAGGCCATTGAAGAGAAAAACTTCTCTACAAAGCTAACCAACGAATGGAAACGGATGATGGCCATGGATGTCAGTGACGTATACTACGACCAGTTGTTCAGCAATGGTAAGCCTGTAGATGTGCAACCACAGTTTAAAGCAGGCGATAAGGTACGACTGCGTGTCATAAACGGTAGTTCCTCTACCTATTTCTGGTTGACCTATGCCGGTGGCAAGATCACTGTTGTAGCGAATGATGGTATGGATGTGGAACCGGTGGAAGTGGACAGGCTTATTGTAGGCGTGGCAGAAACATACGATGTGATCGTAAGTCTTCCGGCAGACAGTAGCTACGAATTTCTCGCTACGGCGGAAGACCGTACCAAAGCAACCTCCCTGTTCCTGGGAAATGGTCCGCGGAAAGAAGCCACACGGCTGCCACGCCTGAAATACTTTGAAGGTATGAAGATGATGAATGGCATGATGAAGATGAACGGGCAGATGAATGATATGGACATGCAGATGAGTCTTCAACAGATGGATATGAATGCCGTGATGTATAGCGAAGACCCCGGGGTAACGCTGAACTATGCCATGCTGCGGTCTCCGGTAAAAACTAATCTGCCGGAGGCCCCCGTAAAGGAACTGCGTTTTAATCTCAGCGGCAATATGAACCGGTATGTATGGAGTATTAATAACGAGACCGTATCTGAATCAGACAAGATCCTCATTAAAAAGGGAGAGAATGTGCGCATCATCCTGTATAATGGTACCATGATGCGCCACCCTATGCACCTGCATGGGCATTTCTTCAGGGTGTTGAACGGGCAGGGAGATTATTCCCCCTTGAAGAATACCCTGGACATTATGCCAATGGAAACAGACACGATAGAATTTGCCGCTACGGAAAGTGGCGACTGGTTCTTCCACTGCCATATCCTATATCACATGATGAGTGGTATGGGCCGCATCTTCAGTTACCAGGATTCTCCGCCCAATCCCGAGATACCCGATCCGGCAAGGGCCATCCGTAAGATATATGCGGATGACAGGAAGATCCATACTGCTGCAAGGATAGGTTTGGAAAGTAATGGTAGTGATGGTGAACTGAGTTTTTTCAATACCCGTTACAGATTACAAACGGAATGGAGAATAGGATTGAATGGAGCGAACGGATATGAAACGGAAAGTCATTTAGGTAGATATCTGGGGCAGACGCAATGGTTGTTTCCATATGTAGGCTGGGATGTACGTTACCGTAAAGGCAGTAAAGAAGAGAAGAACCTGTTTGGACAGTCTAATACAAAAGACTTCCGTAGTGTATTACACGCAGGTATAGAATATACACTTCCCCTGTTGGTCGTTGCAGATGCTTCCATAGATACTGATGGCCGCCTGCGTTTCCAGTTAAGCCGTGAAGATGTGCCCATAACCCGTCGCCTGCGGTTTAATTTTATGGCTAACACTGATAAGGAATATATGGCAGGCTTCAGATACATTCTGTCCAAATATATTTCACTCTCTACACATTATGACAGCGACATGGGGGTAGGCGCTGGTATTACCGTTACATATTAGCGCAGTTAAACTGCTGCGAGCTGGCGAGGAGAAAGCCCGGATCAAATTGAAGACCTGGAGGAAAGCTGGCGTAAATCAGTCCTGACGGGACGTGCTGCATGCTGGTAACTGTCAGGGGACGCGAATGATGGATCAATAGGCAGTCTGTAAAAAAATAAACGGGTGTATGATTACACCCGTTTCTACCTAAACCTACAACTGTTTATTACTGTAATTATTTTTCGTGTTTTGCGTCACAAATGTAGCACCTCTCAGGGGTATATGAAAAACCAATATCACGGTTTAAGAAACCAATTTTTCTGCTCATCTAAATTTTTTATTGCGATCAGAAAAATTGGTTTTTTTATCCGCCTTTTTGGGATTGATGGGCAATGTGTTGCGACATAATTTTGTGTCATCAGATTTATACAGCAGCTGCGAATAAATAGAAGAACAAAAGATTAACAGAACAAAGATTAAAACGAAAGACGATGAAAAAGACTATTAAGACAGGCGTTGCGACATTAGCATTATTATTGGCAGTGGCAGTAGGAGTAAAGGCGCAAACGAAAGGCAACAGTGAACCACAAAGACCTTCATTCTCTCTGAGTGTTGGTCCGGAAGCAGGAATACCGGTTGGGAATTTCAGCGATTTTTATAAGTGGTCTTTAGGCGGTTCCGTACAGGCAGATTATGCTATCATCAAAAAGACATTATATGTGAACCTGAATGCAGGATTTGCGAATGTTTTTGCAGATGATGTACCTGGTCTGGACGATTTACAGTGGATTCCCGTGAAAGCTGGTTTAAGGTATTATCCTTTCCAGAGCAATAATCTGTATGTACAGGGACAGGCCGGTGTGAACTTTATAACAAATGGTCCAACCGGTTATAAGACAGCGGCCTTCACCTATAGCCCACAAATTGGTTACCTGATCCCGCTTGGCAAAGGCAGTTACCTGGATGCAGGTGTGAAGTTTGACGGTAACTCAAAATTTGTTGACGGTGGAGACGCAGCTAATCTGATAGGATTAAGAGTAGCATACACTTTCAAATTATAAGCATAAACTTAGGATACATTAGGATAAGCATAGGACCATAGGACATAATTGTTAAGGGGTTTATAATCAAATGGAGTAGGGCCTTTCTTTTGAAAGGCCCTATTGTATTGTATATTATGCGATAGAAATTTTATGCTACGGATAGTTTCTTAAAATCCGAAGGATTCTCATCTGCAAACTTCTTGAAGAACCGGCTGAAATGCGAGCTGGTATCAAAGTTCAGCTGATCTGATATTTCCTTCACACTGAGAGAGGAGGTGGACAGCAGTAGTTTTGCTTCCAGGTATAAGCGGCTGTGGATGATCTGCAAAGCATTTTTACCGGTTTCCTGTTTCACGATCTCACTCAGATGTTTGGCGGTTATGTGCAGCATATCGGCATACTCCTGGACTGTCCTTTTATGCAGGAAGTGCTCCTCCACAAGATCTCTGAAATTGACAAAAGTGGCATATTGCCTTGTTAGCTGATGATTGGGCCGGCTTTCCTGACATTTTTCAAAAGCGCGGTTCACTTCATACAGCAATTCCACCACCTGTAAACGTACAATCTGCAGGAAGAAGGGACTGCCTTCACGGTATTCCCGGTCTATCCTTTCAAAAAGTTGTTTGGTCTTCAGAAAATGCGGATCTGACAATGTATATACCGGTGCACAGGAAGGATTGAGGTCTATCAGCGGATCAAGCGCGCTTTGCTTGATGAACGTGTCAGTGATAAACTCCTTCTTGAACATCACCATGTACAGTAACAGGTCGTCAGAAGCATTATCGAATGAAGTGGTGTGTTTAGGTGATACGATGTGCAGTGATTTTGGACCTACATCAAAAGTAAAGGCGCCGATAGTTTTCTGACAGGTGCCCCTGATGCACAAAATAACCGCATAATGGTCAGTCCGGATAGGAGGACCACTCTTCACGCTTCCCTCGTTGCTCAGTACAGCAAAGTTATTTGGTTGAAGCAGCTCATCGTACTTATCCATCCCGAAACTCTGTGTCACCTTTTTGTCAAGCGACAGGTAGTAGCGGATTGTGGACGGAATATCGAATATTGGCAGGTTCGTGTTCATAATCAGGGGGCAAAATTACGGCAAAATTTGTGTAATGAACTCCGCAAGAACCGGGTTTATGTCATAAACCGGAATGTCTATTTTTGTATTGTAAATGAAATAGATATGATTTCTCAGGAATTAACGAATTACGAGCGGATCGCCAGGGCGATTGAATACCTGAAAATGAACTTCAAAAAGCAGCCTTCACTGGAAGAAGTGGCTGAAAATGTATACCTCAGTCCATTCCATTTTCAGCGCATGTTCACAGAATGGGCCGGTGTCAGTCCTAAAAAGTTTACGCAATATCTCAGTGTAGAATATGCCAAGTCGCTATTAAAAGAGAAACAGGCTTCCCTTTTTGATACCGCTCTTGAAACCGGTCTTTCCGGAACCGGTAGGTTACACGATCTCTTTATGAAAATTGAAGGCATGACTCCAGGCGAATATAAAAACGGGGGAGAAGCCCTGTCCATCAACTACAGTTTTGCCGAGAGCCCGTTTGGTCCCCTCATCCTGGCCGCCACTCCGAAGGGGCTTTGTTACCTGGCATTTGAAGAGAACCAGGAACAGGCTTTCCTGCATCTGCGGGAGCAATTCCCCAATGCGCGCTTTCACCAGATACTCGACATGATCCAGCAAAATGCATTGTACTTTTTTACCCAGGACTGGAATACGCTGGAGCAGGTGAAACTGCACCTCAAGGGTACGCCTTTTCAGCTGAAGGTCTGGGAGGCACTGTTGCAGATACCCATGGGCGAGCTGTCCAGTTATGGGAAAGTAGCTGTCGCTGCTCATGCGGAACGGGCTTACCAGGCGGTTGGAACGGCCATCGGTAACAATCCGGTCGCTTTTCTGATTCCATGCCACCGCGTAATCAGATCAAATGGTGAATTTGGTGAATATCACTGGGGAAGTACCCGTAAAATGGCAATGATAGGTTGGGAGGCATCCAAAACGAGGTAAAGCTCAACTGCCTGACCAGCTCCTCTTTACTTCCGCCCTTGCAGATGGGACCGTTGTGTTTTATCGCTTTCCAGCCTGTTTTATGACTTCGTAGCTCTTTTTGAACAATGTTCCCATATTTGTCATTTTGTGGCAAAGGAAGGGCGAAAAACGCGGCCATAATTGGAGACAAAGGAAGGTATTGGACTATTCGTCGAATTTACTCCGGGAGGCGCCGGTGCGCAGGCAATAATCATCCGGGTGAGGCTGGATCGCCTCCGGAAATAATGAACAAAGGGTATTGGATGCAATGTCTTTTTTATGTTAAAAAATTGCAGATCAGGAAATTATGAATAACAAACTGTAAATCAATGACCCCTCAGACCATTCGGTGAAGATTCACTTCGACTCTATAGCGCCTATAGCTATAGAGTCGAAGCGAATCTTCACCAAAGAGATACCGAATATATACCCCTATAGTACCAATCCGGTACCAATGGCCTCATCTTATGTTCATCTTACGTTCAAAACGTAGGATGAACATAAGATGAGGCCATCGGTACCGGATTGGTACCGGATTGGTACCGGGGAGATATCAGGCATCCGGTAAAAAAAGCCGGCTGCGAGCTCTTAAAGAAATCACAGCCGGCGCCTTTCTGAAATAAATTTATCAAGGCACGATGATCGTCTTCCTTTCTACCGTCTGCGCACTGAAATACCCGATCGCATCCCCTGAAATATTACTCACCGGGTTTGCTGGCGTAGCGGAATCATTCTCACCGGTAGCGCTGCTGCTGAGACTATAAAAATACTTATATACCGCAGCATCAATATTCAGCATCTCTACTGTAATCTCATCCCCGCTGTTGATATCATACTCATGGTCGTCATCGTCCTCTCCGAGGATATACAGGCGTGTATTAATATCATTGCCGTTGGTAAGATCATCATTGCGCACATAGTATCGTTTTACTTTTGTGCCCCTGATGTACTGCTGGAAACGGTAGTAATTTGTTTCTCCTGCAGGATCTTTAAAGCTCACATTGGCCACCTTGGTCATATCGCCGAAAAGATCTTCCTCCACGATAGACAAAGAGTCCATCGGTACTCTGGAGGGCATATAGGACGTCGCTGTATACTGTTCATCGCCGAGGGTGACCAGCAAGCCGTATGTATTGCCACTGCTGCCGGATAGTTCAGGTGCAGTATACACGCCGGTCGTTGTTTCTGTCAGTAGTGTGGTATCGCCGTTGTGATAGATCTGCACCTTTGCACCAGATACGCCTGCAAACGAATTGTCTGCAGCAAAATCTTTGGTACGGCTGAGTTTCACAACACAATCGCCTTTAGTATCTGTCAGTACAGCCTCGATCACCAGCTTGTTGTCATTGCCGTTCAGATTAAGATCGATCTCCTTTTCACAGGCGGTGCCGAGTAACAACGCCGAGCCTAGTATGGTATATATAAAACTGTTACGCATGGTCATTAGAACTTAAAATTGTAAGAGATAGAAGGAATGAATTTGAATAATGCAGTTTGTTTCGCAACTGTCTTATTCGGATCTTCCTTACTGTCTTCGAAGGTGATAGTGTATGCATTTTCCCTTCCATAAGCATTGTACAGGCTGAAGGCCAGTTCAGAAGACCAGCGTTTGCGTTTCTTCAGCTGTAATGTAGCGCCCAGGTCCAGACGGTGATAATCGGGCATACGGTATGTATTACGACCGGTGAAGTAGTAAACGGTCTGACCATCTATCTGATATTTACCGGAAGGATAAGTTACTGCGTCGCCGGTATAATAGATCCAATTCGCAGACAATGTCCATTTCTTACTTATCTGGTACATGGCCACGATGGCTACATCATGTGTTCTGTCCTGGCGAGCATTATACCATTTGTTGTTGTTGATACCATCTATCTGTCTTTCTGTTTTTGAGAGCGTATAACTCACCCATCCGTTGAATTTACCCACTCTCTTTTTGAACAACCACTCAATACCATAAGCACGTCCTTTACCGAAGAGTAGTTCTGACTCTATCGCATTGCTGACAGTGTTGACATTGGCGCCGTCACGGTAGTCGATCTGATTTTGTAAAGACTTGTAATAGGTCTCAACCGTCAGTTCATAGTCGCCGCCGAAGAGGTCTTTATAGTAACCAATGGAGTACTGGTCAGATATTTCAGGTTTAATGATATTGGTGCTGGCCACCCATTTATCCGTTGGACTGCTGGTAGTACTGTTGGAAATCAGGTGAAGGTTCTGTGTATTGCGTACATAAGATGCCTTCAGTGAAGATGAGCTGTTCAGCTTATAACTCAGTGCCAGTCTGGGCTCCAGGTTGAGATACGTCTTTACGAAATCTCCGCTTTTATAATGCAGGGTATCGAGTATCTTACCATCCTTGTCTATGTTGAAGAAGTCGCCTTTACCCAGCACGCTGAAAGAAGTGAGACGCAGACCATAGGTCATGCTCAGGTTGTCAGACATTTTCCAGCTATCGGTAACATACAGTGCATTCTCCCATGAGTAACGGTCTTCCAGTGTCCTGGCATTGATCTGCGACGTTTCAGACGTAGTGACCTGTCCCGGAGTAATGGTATGGTAAATGGAATTGATACCGAAACGAATGTTATGGCTGGAAGATGGATACCATTGTAACTCTTCTTTCAGGTTGTAGTCCCTGATCTTCGAATAGATATCTGCATTTACAGAACCACTGTTGATAGAGATCGTATAATCGTAATTACTGTAGATGAGTGAGGTGTTAGAGAACAACTTGTTATTGAAGATGTGATTCCAGCGCAGGGTAGCAGTAGTGTTACCCCATTGCAGGCCGAACAGATCGCCTACACCCAGTTTATCTTTCCCGAAATAACCGGACAGGTACAATTTATCTTTATCGCCCAGCTCATAATTCAGCTTGGCGTTGATATCATAGAAATAGAGCGTATTGTTATTCAGGCTGGAATCGCTGGAAAGTTTGAGGAACATATCGGCATATGTTCTGCGGCCCGTAACGAGGAAGGAAGATTTATCCTTCTGTATAGGACCTTCTACATTCAGTTTGGCAGAAATGAGACCAATACCACCGCTCACGCCGAAGTCCTGGTTGTTACCGTCGTTCATTTTGATGTCCAGTACCGAAGATAAACGTCCGCCATATTGTGCGGGCATACCGCCCTTATACACCGCGATGTCTTTAATCGCGTCGGAATTGAAGGTGGAGAAGAAACCCAGCAGGTGAGAAGCGTTGTACACGGGGGCTTCATCCAGGAGTATCAGGTTCTGATCGGCAGCGCCGCCACGTACATACATACCGGCGTTACCATCTCCGGCCGACTTGATACCGGGTAGTAACTGGATAACTTTGATAGCATCTCTTTCGCCCAGTAATACGGGCACATTCTTCATCTCTTTGGTAGTCAGTTTCTCCAGCCCCATCTGTGGAGTACTGAGGCTCCTTTTGGTGCTGGTACCGGTAATGGTTACTGCTCCCAGGCTGACAGATTCGTCTTCCAGGGAGATGTTGATAACAGTGTCTTTCCGGAGCACAAACTCTGACTGAAAGGCCTGTAGACCCATAGAAGAGAATTCCAGCCTGTGCTTGCCGTCTGTAAGGGTAATGGAATAGAATCCATATTCGTTAGTTGTGGTACCACCGCCACCACTGACCCTTACAGTAGCGCCGATGAGGGTTTCTCCTTTGGCTTTGGATTTAATGGTTCCGCTAATTGTATGTTTTTGCTGTGCCATGGCTTTTCCAGCCGTCAGCATAACAGCAATGAGCAACAATTTTGATTTCATCAGGTGTAAATTTAGTGCGAAACAAATAATAATTATCTGATATGCAAAAAGTGGCGGGGCTGAAACAGACAAAAAAGCGGTTGAATCGGACACCACAAAGTACATAGTACTCAACCTTTGTACTTAACTTGCAATCTGAAGCACATGAAAAGATTACCTGTAAAAAGTCTCATACGCGTAGGTTTTATCGCAGCGTTAACTATCGCCATCCTGGTGGGGCTGACCTCTTCTGCCAAAGAACATTCCCTGAGCACAGTCCTTGCTAAATCGGGAGTGATTTTCACAGTGATCCTGTTCCTCAGCATGTACAATGTAGGCATACAGACGTGGCTTTCCAGGCGCTGGAATTATTTTTCCGGACGGTTCAAGTTGTACCGCGCCATAACAAGCTTTTCGGGTGCATTGCTCTTTAACTTCCTGATGTTTAAGATGGTGTTCGCTACCTGCCTGCATACTTTTGTTATTCCTGACTGGTATGAACAGGTGAGGAACAAATCACTATGGCCGCTGCTGTTTATGTTGCATGGTACTGTGTTTAACATCTTTGTACTGATGGTCCATAACTATATCATCCTGCTACATGCCAAAAATGATGCAGAACTGGAGAATGCCCGGCTGAAGTTTGCCAATACGGAAGCTATCAACCAGTTGTTGCGGCAGCAGATACATCCTCATTTCCTTTTTAATGCACTTAATACCTTGAAGTCCCTGATCCGCCGTCACCCTGAAAAGGCGGAAGAATACCTGATCCATTTGTCAGACTTTCTGCGGGCCAGTATTTCGAAGGGACATAAGAATATAATCTCACTGAGAGATGAAATAAAATTGAGTGTAGACTATCTGGAAATGCAGAAAATGCGTGCAGGAGAAGCCTTGAAATTCTCTATTGATATCGATCAGCAGGCATTGAGCAATCGCTGGCTGCCGGCTTTTTCATTGCAGCCCTTACTGGAAAACGCGATCAAGCACAATGTGCTGACCAATGAAGATCCCTTGTACCTGGATGTTGTTCAGGAAGGTGACTATCTGAAAGTGATGAACAACCTGCAGGTAAAGCACCAGACCGAGGCCTCTACCGGCAGCGGATTAATGAACCTGTCAGAACGTTATAAGATGCTGACAGGAGAAGATATCCTGATAGAAGACGACGGCAGGACATTCACCGTAAAAATAAAAATCTTACAGCATGCGGGTAGTGATCATAGAGGATGAAGTACTTACAGCAGAAGATCTTAAAGAAAGTATCCAGCAATTGGACAACACAGTTGAAGTAGTGGCCGTGCTGCAATCAGTGCGGGAGGCTGTAGCCTATTTCCAGCGCAACGAGATGCCCGATTTGATTTTCAGTGACATACAACTGGGCGATGGGGAGAGCTTTGACATCTACAGAACAGTAGAGGTATCGGCGCCTGTTATCTTTTGTACCGCCTACGATGAATACGCCCTGCAGGCATTTAAAACCAATGGCATCGAGTATATACTGAAACCATTCACAAATGCCTCTATTGCAGATGCGATCAAAAAGTATAACAATCTGCGCCGTCAGTTTACCGGTGCAGGCAAAGAAAATCCTGCCAATACAATTGCTGAAACCGTGCAGCAACATACGCCTCAACCAGCCGCTATACTGGTACACTATAAAGACAAAATAGTGCCGGTACGGCTGGAGAATATCGTATTGTTCTATATAGAAAAAGAGACTTTGTGCCTGATGACCTTCGACAGACAACACTATTACCTGAAGAAATCACTGGAAGAAGCTGAACAGCTTTGTGGCAGTAATTTCTTCAGGGTAAACAGACAGTTCCTCGTTAACCGTAAGGCCATAAAAGATGCTTCCCACTATGTATCCCGTAAGTTATGCGTGAACCTGTCTGTGCCCTTCAAAGAGGTGATCACTATCAGTAAAGAAAAAGCACCTCAGTTCCTCGCCTGGTTGTCGGGGAAGTGATCAATTACTGATTGCTGACTCGTAATTTTTAAGCCTTAGCAGCAGCCTTCTTTCTTGGTGCAGCCCGTTTCTTGGCTGCCGCCTTCTTTGGTGTTGCTCTTTTCTTTGCGGCAGACTTCTTAGGTGTAGCTCTCTTCTTCGCAGCAGCTTTTTTCCTTGGAGCCGCTTTTTTAGCAGCAGCTTTCTTCTTAGGTGTCGCTCTTTTCTTTGCGGCGGCTTTCTTTTTAGGTGCAGCCTTCTTCGCAGCAGCTTTTTTCTTGGGGGCAGCGCTCTTCTTCGCAGCTGCTTTCTTTGGTACTTTAGCGCCTTCTTTCCTGGCTTCTGACAGTCCTATAGCGATAGCTTGTTTGGGATTAGTGACTTTCCTGCCGCTTCTGCCGCTTTTCAGTTTACCTTCCTTCATTTCATGCATATTCTCTTCCACTTTGTCCTGGCTCTTTTTTGAATACTTTGCCATAATGTAGAATTTAAAGGTTAATAAATAAACGTTATGGTTGCATAGCACTTATTATCTTCTTCATATCAATTCCCTTGCCGAGTACCGGTTTGAATATATCGCCCATTTCATTGACCCTGGCCACAGCGTTGGTAATATTGAAGTCTTTCATCTTTAGTCCCGTTTTTACTTCCTCCCAATGCAAAGGCATAGATACTGTAGCGCCTGGCTTTGGCCGTAACGAGTAGGGGGCTGCCAGTGTGGCTTTAGGCCTGTTCTGTAAATAATCAACATATATTTTGCCTTTTCTGTTCTGCGTCATACGTTCTATACTGGTAAATGAAGGCAATGCCGCATGTACCTGTGTAGCGATCCACTTGCCGAACAATTGGCATTCATCGTAAGTATATTTAGCGTTTAAAGGAATGTAGATATGTATGCCGGTGGAGCCGGATGTTTTGCAATATCCAGGGACTTTGATGCTGTCAAGTACTTCTTTGGTGACAAGCGCTGTTTGTATTACCTGTTCAAAGGTATTCTTTTCTGTTGGATCCAGATCGATAATACACCAATCAGGGTAATCCGGTTTTTGTATCCTGCTGTTCCATGGGTTCATCTCAATTGCGCCCAGGTTGGCCATGTATAACAGGCTGGCTTCGTCTGTACCTACCAGAAAGTTTTTATCTTGTCCGTCACTGGTATGATAAGGAAAGGTCTTGATCCAGTCGGGTGCTTTCCCGGTTACATCTTTCTGATAAAAGCTCTTGCCTTTTATGCCGTTGGGAAACCTGTTCAGCGATTGTGGACGGTCTTTCAGATATGGTACAATATACGCAGCTACCTGGTAATAGTAGTTCAGCATGTCCCGCTTGGTATATTTTTCTTCCGGCCAGAACACTTTATTCAGATTAGAGAACTTTAGTTCATGCTTATTGATCTTTCTGACCTGTGTATCTTCGGATGGATTGAGTAGTGTTTTACGGTTACCACCTATTACCGGTGTTAACATCTTTTGAGAAATAGCCGTACCTGTTTTCTTTGCTGCCTTTTCCACAGGCTGGGGCGCTTCTTTCGTGACGTCTTTTGCCGCTTTATCTTCCCGCATGCCTTCGAAGGAGGGGTGGCGCATCACGCCATCCGAAGTGATCTCAGCATAACTTACTTCACATACCAGCTCCGGCTTCAGCCAGGTGGCTACAGCTTTCGGCGGATTGGGCCTGAAGCGGGAAGGTTTATTAATATCCGGGACTGTTGTAAAAGGAGACTTTTTTATGGTCAATGGTTTGAATAATTGCATCATTTCCTTCTGCCTGGCGGTAGAAAAACCGGTACCTATTTTACCGGTATACTGCAATTGACCATTGTCGAAAATACCCACCAGCAATGAGCTGAAAGGTTTGGATGAGTCTTCGTTGCGGGTGTAGCCGCCTATGACCACTTCATGTCTTTTATTGATCTTGATCTTTAGCCACTCATTTGTGCGTACACCGGGATAGTAAAGGCTATCTTCTTTTTTGGCGATGACACCTTCGAGGCCCAGTGATGTTGCGGCTGCGAGAAACTCTGAAGGCGAAGTGTGAAAGCTGGCGCTAAGCCTTATAATATCGGGTGCGGGAAACAGTTGTTCCAGTAACTCCCGGCGTTGTATAAGGGGCAGTTGTGTAAGGTCATACCCATTCAACCACAGAAGATCAAATACATAATAGATCAATTCACCATCCGCCTCACTCCTCCAGTTTTGCAGATCTCCGAAACTCGAGCTCCCGCTTTCATTGAGCACTACTATTTCTCCATCTGTTACTGCGTGGATGTTCCATGCTTTTAATGCGTCGAGAACAGGATAGAATTTCTCATCAAAAGATTTATTGTTGCGTGAGATAAGGTGTGTATCTCCCTTATTCAGCAAGGCTATTGCGCGATAGCCATCCCATTTTACCTCATACATCCAACCCTGCGCCTCAACTGGTTTATCTACCAATGTGGCCAGCATGGGTGCTACTGTGGCGGGAAACTTAGCCCGCATGCGCCCGGAAGATCTGGAAGATGAGGATTTTTTGGGCATGTATAGATAAGATCAAAGATCTTACCAGTATGTATTACAGCAATCTCATGAGCATGACAGACGATCTTGTTCCATCGTGTGAAAAGTCTGCTGGCCTGGTGTGGCAAGACGGTGCTATTCTTATTGTCAGTTACCATCCAATCCTCTCTTCCTTGCAATGCGATAATAAGCAGGTGGTATTAGTATTCTGAGCCAGTATAGCAACCGTTCGCTTCTGGCGATGATCACATGTTTCTTTTTCCGGCTGATGGCCTTCAGTATCTTATCGGTGCACTCATCGACAGGAATACCATGCAGCTGCCCTTTGTCCATCTTCCCGTAAGCTATGCCGTCGCCTGTAAGGGCGGATAGTGATAGTGCTGTTTTGATCCTGCCGGGACTTACAATGGTCACATAAAAGTTGTCCAGTGTATGTTCCACCTGCAGTGTTTCAAAATATCCCTTCAATGCATGTTTGGAAGCAACATAACCGCTGCGCATAGGAAAGCCCATCAGGCCCGACATGCTGCTGATTGCTACCACATGTCCATGCCCCTGTCTTTTGAAATGGGGCAGCAGGTATTGTGTAAGTGCCAGCGGGCCGAGGAAGTTTACCTCCATCAGGCGGTTATATACAGACAACTGTGTATCAATAGCGAGAGAGCGTTGTCCAATACCGGCTGAATGAATAACAATGTCAATATGCCCATAGACACTGATGGCCTGTTCAACTACCTGTGCTAATCCTGCGTGATCCGTCATATCAGCCGTCAGCACTGTACACGCGGTATGACCTTTCAGCTGTTGTTCCAGTGCGATTAAAGCAGCATAATCGCGGGAAGAAAGGATCAACCGCGCGTTTTGTGCTGCAAATGCTTTCGCCAGCCCGGCCCCGATACCGGAAGAGGCGCCAATGATCCAGACAACTTTATATTCGAACTCCATGTTACCGACGATTTAGCCGTGCCGCAAAACTACGCTTTTGCTTTGATCGTTGAAATGGGCCGCTGGACGAAGGTTTGATCAGGTTCCATATATTTCGTATATTCCTGTTCTGATCGTCCTGGTTATGGAGGAGATAAATTACCACGGGAAAGAACTGCTACAAAGTATTGCTGAAGGCAATGAAACTTCTTTTGCCCGATTCTTCAGGGCTGTGGCTCCCCTGGTATATGCTGATCTTGCTATTATCCTCAAAGGAGATGCCCGGTGTGTTAATGCGGTACTGCAGGAAACCTTCATCATCATCTGGTTGCACAGAGACAAGCTACCTCTCGTAAAAGATCTGGACGCCTATGTGCGCTCGGTAGCCCTGCAGGAATGTTATAGTTATCTGCAGGACACATCAGCAGACGAACTGCTCCCCATACCACAGTATGAAGAGGACATTCCTCCTGAAATACAGCATTACAAGGCTTATCAGTCACTGATCCACGATACGATCATGTCCCTGCCTGAGCAGCGGAGGCTGATCTATGAGATGCACCGGTTAAAAGGAATGCCTCCCGCTAGGATAGCTGCAGCTATGCAGTTGTCAGCCGACACTGTTACTCACGCCATAAACGCCGTGCATCAGTCTGTAAGGCAATGTCTGAAGGATGTGGCGCACAGTAGTGTAACGTCCCGTCACAATCAATGGGTAGTGGAGAAAACAAAGCTGCTGGAGGTACAGCCTCCGGCTATTCCTCCTTTCGACGAACATTGGATGCGCATGGTGTTAAAAGCTACGGCGATAGACCGGCCTATACCGGCAGATAGTACCCCGATGATCAGGCGGTTCTATTCCCATCGCCTCAATTACCTGTACGCCATTGCCGCACTGTTGTTTCTGATAGTAGGGCCGGGTATTTACCTGATCGTGATGCGTTCGGAGAAATCAGCCTCTTTCAGGGCAATGTCTTCCGCCAGTCAGCATAAGTCTAAAGACACCCTGCCCGATGGTACAGAGGTGTGGATGAACATCGGTAGTGCCGTCAGGTATCCGGCCACCTATAATGTGGCTGGCAGGGTAGTGGAAGTGGAAGGAGAGGCCAGTTTCAAAGTAAGCAATGGTGTCACTCAGCCATTTCATATCCGGGCTTATGAAGTATATGCCGATGTAACAGGCCCTCATTTTAATATACATGCCCATACCACCCCATCCCGCCTGGTAGTTACGGCCCTGGGAAACAGTCTCAGGATACAGACAGAAGGGAAGGACCTGACCCTGTTGTCCGGCCAGCAGGCAGACATTACCCAGGACGGTACCATTACAGTCACCCCTGCCGACACTGCGGCTATCGCCAGCTGGAAACAGGAACTTAAATAACTAATTTATTGCTAGCCAGTTCCGGGCAACAAACCATCAATCGGCTCCGTAGGTGCCGTATGTTTGTAGCGCGGGGTTTTCAAACCCCGGGGAACGGGTTTCAACCCCGCGAACGTGTTTTCACCCCGGAGCAACGGCCATCCGCGGGATAATAAAACCGGGCAACAAACCGTCAATCGGCTCCGTAGGTGCCGTGTGTTTGTAGCGCGGGGTTTTCAAACCCCGGGGAACGGGTTTTTAACCCGGAAAACGGATTCCAACCCCGGGCCCGGGGAAACGGGGTTTCCCCCGGGGCCGGGGGCCATTCCCCAGGGTAATAAACCCGGAATAAATGTAATTTTACGGTAGATAATACCAGGCGGGGAATAATTTTTCTTCCAAAACTAATTGGTTAATAGTTGCTTATATAGCTGTGGGATTCTTATCTGGAAATTATTTTATACCTCAGGCAACCCTTTCTTGTTGGGTTCCGTATTAAGAAGGTATACAGGACACATGTGAGCCTCTATTGATAAGCATTGGAACAACTGACTACCATAATACAGGGGTGCATTAATAAACAGCCCAGATGCCAGAAGTTATTGTATGAGCAATACTATGGCTATGCTTTTAAGATCGTGTTCAGGTACATTTACCGGTATGAAAATGCCAAAGATGTTGTGAACGATGGCTTTGTGAAGGTATTTACCCGTTTTGACAAGTTCAGTTGCGAAGAATCTGAAGACCAGGAAAAGATGTTGATGGGATGGATCAGGAAGATTATGGTCAATACGGCAATTGATGAACTGAGACGGAAGAATATGATACCTGAGATCGGAGGCATACCGGAAGAGGTATGGGAAGTGCCGGACGTAGGACAATCAGCCGAACAGAAATTATATTACAAAGAGTTGATCGTACTGGTCAAAGAATTGCCGCCATCCTACCAGGTGGTATTCAACATGTATGTAATTGATGGATTCTCCCACCAGGAAATTGCTGATAAGCTCAATATCAGTATTGGTACCTCAAAGTCTAACCTGGCCAAAGCAAGGGCGTACTTACAAAAAAAATTAAACACAGATATACCTGAAATAGACGTATGCAGCTCCTAGACGACGATATGGACGAACTTTTCCGCAATGCGGCCTCAGATTATCCCCTGAATACTGGCGGAGGAGACTGGGAAGCTGTGCGGGACAGGTTGCAGCAGGCTGATAATAATCAGCAGGGAACGGCTACGGGCAGGCGTACCGGTCGCTGGTGGTTTAGACCCGGTCTCTTCGGGATCCTGACTGCACTGCTTCTTGTTACAGCTATCAAAGGCCTGTACGACGGCGAACGTCTTCTTTCAGGAGATGACGGCAAAGCATTATCTCATCCTAAGCAGCAGCATACGCCGGTTAACACACAGACTACCGGTATACCGGCTGCCCCGGATGTTGTAAACAACAATGAAAGTGAGAACGATCAGTATAATGAAGAGAAAGACCAGGATACTAAAGAGGCTGTAAACGGAAGCCAGATCATAAAAGGAAACAGCGTTGCTACCGGTAGCAGCGATCATCAGGATACGCATGAACATGTAGGCAGGAATAATAAGCAGGAGGTTACAGTAAAACCTGATCAATATACGGCCGGCCGGTTGACAACAGGGAACAGTGAACAATCCTCCGTGAACAGGAAGACAGGGAATACCGCTGTACGCTCTGGCGTGGTCCGCGATGTTCCCACCAGCAGTTATCCTGCTGCCAGGCCGGGGATAACTGCTGTTAATAATACACAATTGAGCCTTGATGGCATTAGGGGCACTGCTAACAGGGAGATATATCCGAAAGTGAATATCCTGCATGCCAGCAACAGGATCCGGATACCGGCCATTGTAAGGGCTGATAGCAACGTTACAGTGCCGGCAAGGAAGATGAAACAGGAGCCCGCTTCCCTGAGAAAAGGATTGTATTACGGATTGATTGCAAGCCCGGATATCACGACTGTGAAATTTCAGCGTACTTCCAATGTGGGATATAACGTAGGACTGATAGCCGGTTACAGGTTCAGTAAAAGACTGGCAGTGGAAACCGGTGTGATATACGAACGCAAATATTATTATTCAGAAGGCAAATATTTCGACACAAAGAAAACACCATGGCCAGATGACATGAAGCTGATAGATGTGGATGGGTGGTGTAACATGTACGAAATACCGCTGAATGTGCGATATACTTTTGCTATAGGGAAAAAAAGCAGTTGGTATGTTAACGGCGGGATGTCGTCGTACGTCATGAAAAAACAGGGATATAATTATAGTTACGAATACTATGGAACTTATGGAGACCGGGATTGGGTGTATAAAAAATCCACCAAAGACTGGTTCTCAAACGTGCACCTGGGCGTTGGCTATGAACGCCCGGTTGGTGTATTAGGAACCCTGCGGGTAGAACCATATGTAATGATACCTGTAAAAGGCATTGGTGTAGGAGAGCTGCCCGTAACGAGCGTGGGCATGAACGTTGGCCTGACACGGCCATTGCGGCTGAAATAAGAACCGTACTTAATAAGATTATAACATGACGCGAAGAAAATTGATCATTCTCGCAGGGGCATTGCTTTGCCTTATAGCGGCGGGAACAGGATACTATTTGTACAATAAGCCAAGGACTTCCGCAGCAGAAGCCCGCACAGATAAACATATCAGTGCGCAGAAACTGTACGAAGAATTTGCCAGTAATGAACAGCAGGCTAACAGCAATTATGTGAATAAGGTAGTAGAAGTGAAAGGTACTGTCACTGATGTCCAGAAAACAGGAACATCAGTATCCGTATTACTCGCAGGAGGTGCAGGAGGCGTGAATTGCAGCATTGTTCCCGGAGAGGAGAAGCAGCTGCCTAAAATAGGAGAGTCAGTGCTGATCAAGGGATTGTGCACCGGAATGCTGATGGATGTAAGTATTGTCGACGCAACTATTATAAATCACAAGTAACAATTTTGATTATGAAAAAACTACTGTTCCCTTTATTTGCAATTGCCATTGCATGCACAACTACCATCGTTTCATGTTCAAAAGACAACGAACAGGATCTTGGCAACAACAATCCTCCTGATGGTGGTGGCAATAATAACTGTGATACCGCCAATATGAAGTATGCAGCCAACATTCAGCCTATCATCAGCGCCAGCTGTTACGGCTGTCATGCCAATGGCAACGTAAGCGGTGGCGTATCACTTGGCACCTATGCCGGTGTGAAGGCACAGGTTGACAATGGTAATCTCCTGCACGTAATCAACCACGATCCTGGTTACCCTGCTATGCCACAGGGCGGTTCGAAATTGTCTGATTGTAATATTAATAAGATCAGATCCTGGATCAATCATGGTGCACTGAACAATTAAACTGTTGTGATGATGAAAACCATATGCTTTATTGTACTGGTTTGTCTGTCCTACCTGCCCATGCAGGCGCAGACATATATGACCAGAAACGGGAATGTCAGCTTTTTCTCCAAAACTCCACTGGAAGATATCAAAGCTGAGAACAGCCAGGCTTTCGCCGCCGTAGATCTTACAAAGAAATCCGTAGCGTTTACATTGTTGCAGCGGAATTTCCTGTTTCCTAAACAGTTGATGCAGGAGCATTACAATGAGAACTACGTGGAAAGCGATAAGTTTCCTAAAGCACAGTTCAGCGGTACTTTTACCGGTGATGTGCCCACAAAGCCAGGTACCTATAAGGTGCAGGTAAGTGGACAGCTCACGCTGCACGGTGTTACACAGCAGATCACTGTGCCTGGAGAACTGGAAGTACAGGAAGGAAAACTGACTGCGAAATCTGCTTTTGCGGTGAAACCTTCCGACTTCAATATCAAGATCCCGTCTCTGGTAAAAGATAAGATTGCGTCACAAATTAATATACAAATAGTCGCGGTGTGTCTGCCGGCAAAATAGTTTTGAATATGCAAAAGATAGCCTGTTATATCATATTGTGTTTATTACTTGGAAATGTAGCTGCCATTGCGCAGGATACGAGTCTGCTGAATATGTTGAACGATTCGGAGAATGCTGCTGATAAGCCGCATATCGTAACCGGTACGTTCAAAGCCACACAGCTGATCAACATGCCTACTGTAGAATCGCCCGGTAAACAAAACCTGCAGTTCCTCATTATGCACCGTTTCGGTAAGCTGAATGAAGGTGCTTATGAGCTGTTCGGACTGGACAATGCTTCTATCCGCTTTGGCCTGGATTATGGAATAACTGACAGGTTATCCGTAGGCGTAGGCAGAAGTTCTGTTGACAAAGCATTTGATGGCAATATCAAGTATAAGATATTACGTCAATCAGCAGGTGCAGGCGCAATACCGGTTTCGATCAGTCTCTACGAACTCGTAACTCACTATACACAGCGTTATACGGAGAAATCTTTTCTGAATACGCGTTTCCGTACCAGTTATACTTCCCAGCTACTCATAGCCAGGAAGTTTTCACGTAACCTGTCCCTGCAGCTGGCGCCATCGTGGACGCATTATAACCTTGTGGCTACACCGCAGGATAATAATGACATCTTTGCCATCAGCGCAGGAGGCAGAATGAAGTTTACCAAGAGGATGAGTCTTACAGCTGAATACAATTATCTGTTACCTGACCAGGTAGTGTCAACTAAGGTATATAATTCACTTTCCCTCGGAGTAGACATTGAGACAGGTGGACACGTATTTCAGCTGGTATTCACTAATTCCAATGGAATGATCGGACCTTATTACCTGTCTAAAACAAATGGTAGCTGGGACAAAGGTGATATCTTCTTCGGATTCAATATCTCGAGGAATTTCAACTTCAGAAAGTAACGAAAGGAATTGATCACTGCTTCACAGCAGTTAAAGGCATAGCGCGTTCTAAGAGAAGAACCATTTACGGACAGGGGAATAACAAACCTAAGCCAACAGGGTTGGGCCGGCAGGTTGAGGAAAGCGGTCGTTCATCAAACGCCGCCTTCCCAGGCCTGCCTGGCTTTTTTATAGTGTTTAAGCTTTTGTCCATATTGTAGTACGGCCCAGTAAGGTAATGCCGATATAACCTTTGATCTGTAATACATTTCCCTTGAACTTCATCACACAACTATACGTCTTTCCACTCTTGGGATCATAGATCTTTCCACCTTCCCATTCACCGTCGTCATACGTGAAATCGGTCAGCAGTACCAGATCCTGTAATTTACGCTGCCGCAACTTCGGATCAGGATTCTTGATATCTGTTCTGGAACTGCCGTCTGGTTCATACATATTCTTCCCCCAAATCAGCTTGCCAAAATATTTGTTGCCGCTTTTATAGATCTCAATCTTACCATCTTTTTCTTCGTTCAGCCATGAACCAATTATTTTGTCTCCCGCACTTTGTGCGAAAATGCCGCCTGTAACAATCAGTAATGTAAACAGGAAAAGGGTGAGCTTTTTCATCGTTAAATGTTTAAAAATTTGTTTTAGGGAAATACGGTCATACCGGTAATGAATACCTGCAATATTCAGGCCGTTCCGGTGATACGGCAACCGGTAAATGGCTTTTTTATGAAATCACGGAAAGTAATATAACTCAATGGTTTCGTGTATACTGTTCCTGTTACAGGTATAATAATTTGTATTCATATTATATTTATATCATAAATATATCTAAATTAGAAACCAGGTTGTGTATAGTTAGTGGATTACTTCATGAGGGATCCATCTAGTTCCCAATTACTTATGAATCGAATTGCCATTGGATTATTGAAAACTTTGTCGCCGGTATTTTTTCTTGTATCAACAACACTAGCACAAAAAGGATATATCTACGTACATGTCAGCGCACTAAATGAAGAATCATCTCCTGATTTTCAGTTCACTGTGAACGGGGGGCCAACAGTTGTTCCTGACTTTTATCTGAACGATCAGCCGTTTGTGTCTGACCGCACTTACGATATAGGCGCTAGTCATGGCATCACTGCTAACGGGCTGGGAGACGGAGAGTTATGGGCGTCTATGGAACTATCCGGACAGATATATCACAGACCTGCTGGCAGCAGTCAGTGGACGGCTACCGGATTGACCGGTACCTCGCTGGACGGTGCAGGGCCGGGACAGTTCGTTAATATCGATGCTAACGGCAACGCATATTTCTTTGATGGTAGTAATCAGCAGGTTATATACACGGCAGCTGGACATGGCGGTTTGAAAGCAGCGGACATTACATATGGTGAGGGCCGCATTGCAATTGTGACACATGATGGCAGTATCTGGAAAAATGATGGGGTATCAGCTCCTTATACCGATGCCTGGACTGTACTGGCTCCCGCAGGTGCTGCCACCCGCCTGGATATGCTGCCTTCATCGGGAAGGATTGTTTATTACAGCAACAGCGGGAACGTATATACCTTGCCATTTACGGGAGGAACTGCTACGAATATTGGCAGTCCCGGCACAAGTGATGTCGCCTTTGACGATGACGGAACAATTTATGCCAATGGCAGCAAATGGGGCGGTGGTACTACCTGGATATCCGATGCAACAGGCAATACATTCCTCAATCATACTACCGCTGGTCCTGCGGGGCAGGCATGGTGTACATCTATCGCATCCAATGCAGCGGGAACAATTTATACACGTACGCCCGCGCAGGGTATCTGGATAGATGACGACAGACCACGGCTTCCTTATAAAGGAAATGTTATTATACTACCAGTAGATGCCGGGACTTACACATTGTCGGCAGTAATACCTGCCGGTTGGAGCCTGGATGGTATTCTGCTATACGATCCTACTGGTAATTCTACCGCGTCCGTCAGCACATCCCAGTCAACCATCAATGTGACAGCAGGAGAGGTAGTACATGTGGTGGTGCGTGAGGCATTGCTATCGCCAATAGCCATGTCGCAGGCATGCGGTGTGATATCAACGGAAGATTTTGGTACTGCATCATCATCGCCAGTTGTTACCACCTCTTATCACTATCAGAACAACAACAATATCAGCGATGGTTATTACACCATCAATACAACTAACAATACCGGTACACTGACCGATCATACTACCGGCACAGGTAATATGATGCTGATTAACGGTACTGCGCAGAAAGAAGTCTTTTACCGGAAAAGGCTTACCAACCTGCTTACCGGTCAACCGTATAAACTGAGCTTCTGGGTGGCGAACACCAATCCGGCAGCTCCGGTTAAACCTGATATCCTTGCGGGACTGGTCGGTACAGATGGCCTTGTGATCTCATCTTTTAGCACAGGACCTGTTACCAGCAATGGATGGACATCGTATACATTTACCTTCAATGCACCTGGCAGTACCGCTGATATCTTCCTGCGAAATAATGCCAGTGGCAGTAACGGGAACGATCTCGCCCTGGATGATATAGCGATCATTCCGATGGCTGGTGTACTGCCATCCAGTACGCTGACGCCTGCAACGCCGGGGATATGCGCCGGCAATACCTGTGTTATCGCCAATACTACCAGTGGTGGTGTATGGTCCACCAATAATGCCACAGCCGCTACTGTAGACGCTACCGGAAAAATATCAGCCATCAGCGAAGGCTATGCAGATATTACTTATACAGTGACAGATGCTACAGGATGTCAGGCAACGGCTATCACTACCATGACGGTATATGCACGGCCAACAGTTACGGCAACAGCCGGTACCACGGGCATTTGTATAGGCGGTGCAGTAACATTGTCAGCAACAGCAGATAATACCCTGCCGCCCTATACTTATCAGTGGTCGTCATCTCCACTTGCCGGAGCAGCCATTACGAATGATCAATTACAAAATACTACTGCTGCTCCCACTACTGCTGGCAGTAGCTATACATACATTGCGACCGCTGTTGATGCACGTGGATGTACGTCTTCAGCAGCTACAAATACAGTGACTGTTCATCCGCCGCCAGTTGCGGCTATCAGTTATCCCACAGATGTTTGTGCAACAGGCATCGCTACTGTCGCCCGAACTGGCATTGCAGGTGGAACATACAGCGGCACCGCCGGATTGATCGTTGACGCTGCTACCGGTACAATTGATCTGCAGAACAGTAGTGTGGGTACACATACAGTAACTTATACATTCAGCGACGGACAGTGTACCGCTACAACAACAGCTGATATAAATATCCATGGCCTGCCGCTTATTGCTGCTATATCCGGCGATGCTGCTGTGTGCGAAGGACAACAGATTGCACTGAACAATGCTACTGCAGCTGGTACCTGGAGCAGTGATAATACCAATATCGCTACGGTAGATGCTGCAGGTGTAGTAACAGGAATATCAGTAGGGACCGTTGCTATTGTTTATACCGTTACAGACAATTATGGCTGTACCAGCAGTGCAGAAGATACTATTACAGTGAATGCACTTCCTACAGCAACCATTGCCTACGGACGTGCAGTGTATTGTTTTACGGGTACTGCTGATGTAATACAGACCGGTATTATCGGTGGGCTGTTCAGTACCACAGCCGGACTGGTGATTGATGCGCAGACCGGAACACTTGATCTTAGTGCGAGTGCGCCTGGTGTATATACAGTAACCTATTTTTTCAAAAATAGTACCTGCTCAAATAGTACCACAACAACCGTAACAGTAGAAGGCAAGCCTTTTGTGGCACCTGTTACCGGAAACAATATGATATGTATTGACAACCTTGGCGCTACTCTCACCAGCGCTACCAGCGGAGGAGCCTGGAGCAGCAGTGATAACAAGGTGCTGACGGTAGATGCTGCAGGACATGCAACAGGAATAGCACCTGGTACAGCAATTGTTACTTATGAGGTCACTACGCCAAGTGGTTGCAGCAATACAACTGATTTTACAATGGTAGTACCGCCATTGCCAACATTCAGTGCATCCAGCACACCTGCAACCTGCAATAACAGCAATGATGGCAGTATTATTATACAGCCGCCAGGCAGTGGTTATCAGTATGCCCTGAATGGCAACTGGGGAACAGCAAATACGTTTTCCAACCTCAATGGAGGCAATTACAGTGTGCAGGTGATGAATGAGAAAGGTTGTGTTTCAGCGCCGGACACGGTCACTGTAATGGCTCCCGGTCCTATCGGACTGATTGTAACACCGAAAGATATTACCTGTCACGGGGAAAGTACAGGCTCCCTCTCACTGACTGCTGTAGGTGGTACGCTGCCTTATCGCGTAGTATGGAGTACAGGCGCCACCAACAACAAGATCACCAATCTGCCGGCAGGTGAATACAGTGTAACGGTGACTGATAAGAATGGATGTTCATCATCTATTAATGTAACATTGACAGAACTATTTCCTGTATTTGTAGTCAACGATCCTGTGAAGCAGGAAGGAGGTTTGCTGACTATCTCAGGAAAGGCTATGCCGCGCGCCGATATTCTCGTTACTTATCCTGATGGCAGTTTTACAACCACGCACACTGATGCCAAAGGTAACTTCAGCACACTGTCTCCCGATGTAGTTGGTACGGGCACGATCACTGTTACTGTAACAGATCCTTACAGTAAAGGTAACTGCACCAAATACCTTACTTACAGGAACAGCACTGTTGCTGATCTGTCCATTATTAAATCCATTACCATCGTAGATGCGCCAACAATAGGCGATGAAGCAACCTTCACGATCACGGTAAATAATAAGGGACTGGATCATGCTACACAGGTGATTGTGACAGATGATATTTCCAATATGCTCGAGGATGTGGTGAATATCACTACTACTGGTGGCAATACCACCTTCAATACCCGCACGCGGCAGGTTGTATGGACCATCGACACGGTGTATGTAAATAAACCTTTGCAGTTGTCATTCACTACCCGCATTACCAGGGGCGGCTTGCTGGAAAATACGGCAGTAGTATCCGGACAGGAACCCGATCCTGACGAGAGCAATAATGCTGCGACTATCAAGCCGGTGGAGATCTCTCCCGATCTCTATATACCGAATGTAGTGACGGCTAATGGTGATGGTAAGAATGATTATTTCATGGTGAGAGGTATAGAACAATACCCGGGCTCTGTATTGGAAGTATATAACCGTTGGGGCAACCAGGTGTATTACTCTGGCAACTATGGTAACAACTGGGGAGGAGCGGGGTTATCTGCAGGGATTTATTATTATGTACTGAAGATCAATATGTCCCGTACCGTAAAAGTGTATAAGGGATACATAGAGCTGATCCAAAAATAATATTATGAAAAGGGCTTGTTTACTGTTCATCTCCTTTTTACTGGCCTGCATGGCGCAGGCGCAGCAGGATGTGCAGTTCAGTCAGTATGTGTTTAATGGGTTGAGTGTAAATCCTGCCTATGCGGGATACAGGGAAGAATTATATCTGCACAGCACTTATCGTCAGCAATGGGCTGGTTTCGAGGGCGCGCCGCAAACAGGTACCATTGCAGTAGATGGCGTTACAGATGTATATACGAAAAGGGTAGGCTTAGGCGGACAAGTCACCTGGGACCGTCTTGGTCCGCAGGAGTCTATTGCGCTTTACGGCTTTTATGCCTACCGTATACCGATGGCAAATGACAGTCGTCTGAGCATCGGTCTGAGCCTGGGCGCAACACAATATGCGGTTGATGGCAGTTCCCGTAAATATGTAGATGCGGACGATCCTGCATTAACACTCGGTAAACAAAGTACGCTTGTGCCTGATGCCCGTTTCGGTATTTATTATAATACCTACAGAACGTTTATCGGCTTTTCTGTCATGGACCTGTTCTCTGCCTATACCGGCGGTAAAATGTACTTCGGTAACGGCACATTGTACTCCACCTTGCGTAAATCCCGGCATATCTATCTCAGTGGCGGAACGGTGATATATCTTAACAACGATATTAAACTGAAACCTTCCGTAATGATCAAGGAAGACCTGAAAGGCCCTACCAATATTGACCTCAATGTTTTTGTACTGTTACAGGAACGTCTGTGGCTGGGAGCTTCTTACAGGGCGGGTGTGAATCTCGGGGGGAAAACAGCCTTGACTTCATCAGTTGATCCTGGTACGGCTGTCAGCCTTATGACAGAAGTATTTGTGTCGGATAATATGCGGCTGGGTTACTCCTATGATCTTTCCACGAATGGTATATCACGGTACCAGCGGGGCTCACATGAGCTATCCATCGGTATTTTATTCCCGCACAACAACAAGGTGGATAACACACGATGTGCGAGGTATTTCTGATAACCCTTGATTTGTCCTATAGAATCCGTACTTAATCCTATACCGGCAAAATCCTTCGTTCGTACTTTTACCGAATGAAGAATATACAGCAATTTGACGTCGCCATTATTGGTGGAGCATCCGCGGGACTTGCCGCCGCTTTAATACTTGGTCGTTCTATACGCAAAACAGTAGTATTCGACACAGGCGAACCACGCAACAGACCGGCAGCACATGCACATAATGTATTTACACGGGACGGCGTATCGCCACTGGAGATCCTCGCTATCGGAAGGGAACAGCTGAAAGCATATCCTTCTGTCACCATAGCGCAGGAGAGAGTGATAACAGCTGCAAAAGAGGATGGTGCATTCCGGCTGGAAACGGCATCGGGAGGAACTTTTGTTGTCCGGAAAGTAATTATCGCAACAGGTGTGAAAGACATTTTACCGGAGATCGCCGGCATACAGGCTTTATGGGGAAACAAGGTGATCCATTGTCCTTATTGTCATGGCTGGGAAGCAAAGAATACACCTATAGCATTGATCGGCAATGATGATATGGCCTATCATCTGATTCCGATAGTTCGTAACCTGAATAAAGATCTGACGGTCTTTACTAATGGGAAAAGCGCATTTTCTGAAGAGCAGCAGGCAAAGTTGCAGCAGCAGGGCATAGGGCTGATAGAAACGCCGGTAACAGCAGTGGAAGATGCAGGAGATGGCATGAGGCTGGTGCTGGCAGATGGAACGGTTCATCATAAGCAAGCCGCTTACGTCAGGGCTGTCCGGATGCAGTTTAACAATGAGCTGGCTGTTCAGCTGGGATGTGAATTGGAAGAGGCCGGATCTATTAAAGTAGATGAGTTCCAGCAAACAACTGTACCGGGCGTATTTGCTGCCGGAGATGTGGCCCATCCTATGTTTCATCAGGTGATGGCAGCAGCTGCCGGCGGTCTTAAAGCGGGTGGCATGTGTAATGGACAGCTGTCTATGGAGGATTTTGAAAAATAGTTGTAGGTTTAACTAATTTATGATTACTTTAGTGCGTGAAATCACCTGAAGATATCGTTCATATAAAGGCATTGGGAGAGGCTGTATCAGTCGTCCGAGACGCTATGCGGCATTTTGTACAACGCCGGCTGCGGGAACAGAATATCGACCTGACCTTTGAAATGTTACAGGTTATCAGCACTTTAACGGAGCGGGGTGAGATCAATCAACAGGAAATTGCCAATCTGCTGAATAAGGATAAAACAAGCATTACTTACCTCCTGGACAATCTTACCAAAAGAGGATTAGTGATGAGAGTAGAAGATCCCAATGACAGAAGGAACAAAATCATACACATGACGGAAGCAGGCCGGCGGGTAACCGACCTGCTCATCCCCATCATACACGAATTACATGCGCAGGTCAGCAAAGGGCTATCTGCAGATTACATTAAGAACGTAACAAGATCATTACTGGTTATCAAAAGCAATCTCGAAGAGGAGTAGCTTTTTTTTGACCTAATAGTTGAATATTTAACTAATAATGATCTCAGGATTTTGTTACATACAGTGTAACAGTTGTAGGTTTTAAGTAGTACACCGGGGTAATCTTATTCCGGTGTTTTCATTTAGATAAAGTTCTGATATATGTGAAAATGAAATGGTTTTGATAAAAATCCGCGATTTGTCCAATAAAATCCAGCTTTCGTACAGCGGCTATACAAAAATGCTCACTTACTTTTGTAGTAGAAAAATATTTGATTACAGATAATGTAACAGTTGTAGGTTTAAGCAGCACACCGGAATAGTCCTATTCCGGTGTTTTCATTTTTATACGGCATCTTCCCATTTCCAGTCTTTAATATCAGGCATATCTTCCAGGCATTCCCGGATGTATATATTGTGCATGTGTAATTTATCTTCAAAATGATTTATTACTACATCACCTTTTTCCAGTGCCCTTTCTGTTCTTTGTATAGCCGCAATGGCAAGATGGAAGCGGCTGATCTTATTCAGCACTACCATGTCGAATGGTGTGGTGGTGGTACCTTCCTCTATAAATCCTCTTACATGGAACCGTGCGGGATCGGGCCGTCCGTGTACGAGGTCGTGAATGATCCTTACATAGCCATGGAATGCAAATATGACAGGTGCGTCATCTGTGAACAGTTCCGTGAAGAGGGCAGCGTCCATTCCATGGGGATGATAGTCCCGGGGAGAAAGCGCCATCAGGTCCACCACATTCACTACTCTCACTTTTAAGTCGGGAATATGTTTACGAAGTAACCATGCCGCTGCAACAGTTTCCAGTGTAGGTACGTCGCCGGCGCATGCCAGCACCACATCGGGTTTCTCTTTATTGTCATTGCCTGCCCATTCCCATACAGAGGCTCCCTGTGCACAGTGCGCCGCCGCCTCGGCAATGTTCAGCCATTGTAAGGCTGGCTGTTTGCCTGCCACAACGAGGTTAACGTAGTTCCTGCTTTTCAGGCAATGGTCCATTACTGAAAGGAGGCAATTAGCATCAGGCGGCAGGTAGATGCGGATGACGGAGCTCTTCTTATTCACAACGGTATCAATGAAGCCTGGTCCCTGGTGACTATACCCGTTGTGGTCCTGCCGCCAGCTATGAGAGGTGAGCAGATAGTTGAGCGAGGGCAGATCGTTCCGCCAGGGGATTTCCAGGCACAGTTTCAGCCATTTTGCATGCTGGTTGAACATAGAGTCCACAATGGTAATGAAGGCCTCATAACAAGGGAAAATGCCATGCCTGCCTGTGAGCAGGTAGCCTTCCAGCCATCCCTGGCAGAGGTGTTCACTCAGTACTTCCATGACCCTGCCATCAGGAGAGAGATGATCATCGCTGTCCAGCATGGGTTCCATAAAACAGCGGTCGGTAGCTTCGAACACGGCATTCAGCCGGTTGGAGGTGGTTTCATCGGGGCAGAACAGACGAAAGTTGTTACTGTCATCATTCAGCTTGAACACGTCTCTCAGCATCTTGCCCAGTTCTCTGGTGCCTTCTGCAATGGTAACACCCGGGTGCGTGACTTCCACTGCATAGAGTGTAAAGTCGGGCATGTCCAGCGGCTGGACTGTCTTACCCCCGTTAGCATAGGGATTTGAGCCCATCCGCTTGTCGCCCGCCGGCACCAGTCTGGCCAGTGAAGGCAGAAGGCGGCCATCCTCCGTAAAGTGTTTTTCCGGTCGGTAACTGCGCAGCCATTGTTCCAGCAAAGCCAGCTGGTCCTGGTCTTGTTTTACATCCGGCAGTGGCACCTGGTGAGAGCGGAAGGTGCCTTCGATGCGTTTCCCTTTCCACATAACAGGACCCGTCCATCCTTTGGGAGATCGTAATATGATCACCGGCCAGAAAAGTGTTTCCTGGCGTTTTTTACCATTCCTGGCATCGTCCTGTATTTCCCTGATCTGTTTATAGGCAGCGTCCAGTGCTACTGCCATTTCCTGGTGGATGGCGTTCGTTTCTTCCGCCTTTACAAATAAAGTGACATAGCCGTAACCGTTAAAAAGCGTGGCGAGTGCATTGTCTGACATACGCCCCATCACAGTAGGCCCGGATATCTTGTATCCGTTCAGGTGCAGGATAGGCAGGACGGCGCCATCGCGTACAGGATTAAGAAAACAATTTTGTTTCCAGCTGCCTGCCAACGGTCCCGTTTCAGCTTCACCGTCACCTACTACACAGGCAGCTATGAGATCAGGATTATCCATTACGGCGCCTGCAGCATGGACTAAGGCATAGCCTAATTCTCCGCCTTCATGTATCGAGCCGGGCGTGTGTGCACTTACGTGACTGGGAATGCCACCGGGAGTGGAGAACCTGCGGAAGAACAGTTTCATTCCTTTTTCATCCTGTGTGATGTCAGGATAGGTCTCTGTATAGGAGCCTTCCAGGTAAGTGTTGGCCAATACAGCAGGAGCGCCATGTCCGGGCCCGCATACAAACAGTATATCAGCATTGGTGTCCCTGATTAAGCGGTTAAGATGTGTATAAATGAAATTGAGACCTGGCGAAGTGCCCCAATGCCCCAGTAGCCGGGGCTTAATATGATCAGGTAACAGGGGTTCTTTCAGTAATGGGTTAGCCTGCAGGTAAATCTGTGCAGCGGCAAGGTAATTGGATGCTTCCCAGTAGGCATGGATGTCATGTACCTGTTCATGTGTGAGAGTTGCCATATTGTGTGGTTTTGTGTGACTGCAGGCATTCTTGTGTATGCTGTGCAATAATGCGTTCTTCATTGGTTGCCATTACACGGACGGTGACCCGGCTACCGGAAGGAGAGATAATGTCGTTCTTATCATCATTCAGAAAAGGATCCACTGCAATGCCCAGGTATTCGAGTCCTTCACAGATCCTTTCTCTGATAACCGGGGCATGTATGCCGATACCACCCGTGAATACCAGTGTATTTATACCGCCCGCAGCGGCCGTTAATGCCCCGATGTATTTCTTTGCCTGGTAGCAGAATAGCTGGATGGCTTCGGCTGCCCGCGGGTCTTTGTTTTCCTGTTCAAGTAAGGTTCTGATATCTGATGCGCCGCCGGAAATGCCTTTTAATCCGGACTGGGTATTCAGTAGTTCATTCAGCGCCCGTTCACTGATGAAATGTTTTTCCTTCAGCAAATAAAGGATCACACCGGGATCAAGGTCGCCAGAGCGGGTACTCATTACCAGTCCGCCGGTAGGAGTTAGTCCCATCGTTGTATCCAGGCTCCTGCCGTTCTTTACCACGGCCATACTGGCGCCATTACCGAGATGAGCAATAACAATGCTGCCGTTGGCTTCCTGTGGTGCGAATTGCTTCAGTTGTTGATAAATGTACTCATACGACAGGCCATGAAAGCCGTATCTGATCACACCATCATCCCACAGGTGTCTTGGAAGCGCGAAATGCCGCGCAGCAAAAGGCATGTCTTTATGGAAAGCCGTATCAAAACAGGCCACCTGTGGAATGCCCGGATAAGCATCTTCAAATGCGCGTATCGCTGTTATTTCAGCCGGTAAATGACCAGGCGCTAAGGGGATCAGTGTTTCGAATGTCTGCAGCAGGTTGGCTGTTATCAGTTCAGGCAGGTAATGTTCCTTTCCTCCCTGTACGATCCTATGGCCGATAGCATAAACCGCGTAGGGACTATAACTTTCTTTCAGTAGCTGCAGCAGGAACTGTATGGCCGCATCGAGGTCAGCCATGGGCTGGTCGACACGTTCCTCATGACCCATTGCATCCATCAGGCGGATGCTGCTATCCCTGCCGATGTCCTGAATATTTCCCTGGCTGATCAGTTTTACGGAAGACAGGTCGAAAAGTGCAAACTTGAGGCTGGAAGAGCCACAATTGATCGTTAGAATGACTGGTACCGGATTATCCATATCAGCTGTGTTTGTTCTGGCATAAAATTTTAATAGTATTTAACCTAAATCAATTGTATGCCAGATCATATTTCAGCGCCATTCATCCCGGTGCAATATACAGGAGAAGAAACGGAAACGTCCGCAGAAAGGCAGGCGGGCAATGAACAGGCCGCTGTTGCAATTTTTGAGCGTGCTGTCAGAAGGCTGCAGAATATTAACGGGTGGGGAAAATTATGTGGAGCTTTATCTTCAGAATTTCAGCTGGTGGATAAACTGGGCGAAGAGGTGGATGGCCCTGCAAGTGCCGGTTTGTATATCCGTATTGATATACCTGGGCCGGGCAACAGTGTGGGTAAGGGTTACGACTGGGTGTTGATAGAACAGCTGGAAGACGTGCGGCTGAATGACCGGCAACAGGTATTTTTTATCAGGGCAAGGCCTACAGGCCATCCTTTGCAGAAACATGCCGGTACAGCCCATTTCCTGAAAGAAGAAGCTACCAGTTCTTTTGTGATCACCAGGGATAGTGAAGAGGTGACAGCTACCGTATACGGCAGGAATGAAGTGCCAAATACGGATGCGCAGGAAATGAAGGATAAAATCCGTAATGCGGTGATAGGGGCAGGAGGAGCTATAGGCATTTCGAAACTGCAGTGGAAGGCGCTGGTGAAATCGCTGCTGGAAGATTAATACCAAAGTGCCAAATTCACGGCAATAAAAAAAGCCGCCTCAGCTATATTCTGAAGACGGCTTGCCTGTATGATCGTTGAAGCAACTATTCTTTATATCCCGGGATATAGATTTCGCCGCTTGTTTTGTCCATATAACCTCTTGTGCCACTGGCCACCTGTACCAGCAACGCCTGGCGATTCACATCTTCGTCAATTACGCGTGCCAGGACCGGCTTTTTCAGTTCTTTCATTGATTCGGCCGGAATTACACCCACCCTGTTGCCTACTTTCGTTTCTACGAAGGCATAGTGGCCGATGTTGTCTTCACGGTAGGTCACGTCATCATAGATCAATGGGATAAGTACATTGCCTTTCATATCGATCACACCTGCCTTGCCATTTTTTACCGCTTTGATCTTACCCGGATATTTGGCCAGGCCTGCACGATAGGACATATATTCCAGCTGCGTATACCCGTTAATGTCGATACTGTCCAGCACTTTCGGCTGCTGAAACACGCGTTCTTCCAGTGTGACCCTCCATTTTTCATTTGCCAGCTTATAAATATGCAGGTCTTTTTTGGAATCATCTTTCAGGCTGCCCGCTGAACTGGTTTTATTCATATCATCTTCCACCTTTTTCGCTGCCTTTGTCACTGCAGCAGATGCTGGTCTGCCGCTGGCGTCAAAATAAACCACACGTTCATCTTCAGTGGTAGCTTTGATAAGGTCCTGTGTACCGTCAGACGCTCCCTTTATTTCGCTATATGTTGCGGGGATGATCTCTTTACCGGTCAGGGCTTCCACTACGCCATATTTATCATCGATGTTGACGATCACATAATCCTTCAATGACTTTTCATCGAAAAATTCTGCATCGTCATAAGGGAATTTTTTAGAGACTGGTTCACCGGTGGTCATATTTACAATTCCTACAGAACCCTCTTTTTTAGCCAGCAGGAGGTTCGCTGTTTTAGACATTGGCGTCATACCGGGCAATTCAAATACAAGCGTTCCTTTTTGTTTACCTGTAGAAGGGTCCAGCAGGATATAACCTTTCTGTACTTTGGCGATGGCCATACCATTTGGCGATACAAAAGGCATATCATTGTAGGAGCAGGGATATACAATTCTGCCGGAAGAGTGTATCAATCCCACTTTTTTATTATTCTCAACCCGTGCATATTCACCTTCAAACAGGTGTATACTGTCGAACTGAGGTTCTATTACAACCGCATGTTTTTTATTGGTAAGCCCCCATTTGTTTTTTTCTGCATAGGGATATAGACCATCCTGTGCATTGCACCAGGCACTGATCAGCAGAACAGGCAGGAAGAATATGGCTTTCATAAAGTATAGGTTTGGTGTGTAGCAAATATAACGTTTTTGTTCAATATATTCAGCTTCTCTTTAATGTGTTGGTATGTTAAAGAGTAGAAGGTATATTTGCGACCGAATACAGCAAAATGAAACATCTATCCGCTTTCGAAGGATGGGTAAGCCAGGTAATAAAAACTGTACAAATGAGAATTAGCGAACAGGCGTTATTAGTAATTGAGCAACTGAAACAGGCCCTTAGCGATACAGAAGTAGCTAGCATCATATCTGCATTTGCAGAAAACACAGCGAACAACAGAATATATTTCGAGCGGCTCGAAACGCTCATTGAAAATATCTCTCCTCTGGAATGCAACAGTCAGCAATGGCGTAATTTCAGGATTGCCCGCATCAGCATGGGCCGTCTGTTCACGCTGGACGCAGTAAACGCCTGATAGCATTACTGTCTGAAGGCGGCAAGGATATGTCTGATCATATCATCCATGGATTTATTTTCTATCCATCTCACGACAGCAACAAGTTCATGACCGGGGTCTATGTAGATGAGGTTTGTACCGTTACCGATATGTACAAATGCATCTGCAGGAGCGCTGGGAAGTAATTCCTTGCCTGTATTCAGGAACCAGTTCATATACCCGTATGTTGGTTTAGCTGTAGTAGGTGTGAGGGATTGTTTTACCCATTTTTCGGAGATGAGTTGTTTTCCGTTCCAGTTACCCTTGTGTAGTGTGAGCAGGCCGAAACGGGCCATATCATAGGCATGGATGAACATTCCGCCGCCCCAGTGTCCGCCGCCACTGACAGATTGTACGGCACTGCCATCCAGTACGATCCAGGAATTGCGGTAGCCATTCCATCTCCAGGTATTGGAAGCGCCTATTTCATCCATGATATTTGTTTTCAGCACCTGGGGCAATGGTTTACGCCATACGCTGGTAGCGGCAAGGGCGAGGGCGTTTACTCTTACGTCATTATATTTCCATACAGCACCAGGTACATTCCGCTTTCTTGTCATCCACTCTGACGCATTTCCCTCCGGTCTGTCAGCCCAATCAGGTTTACCCCATAATGTGCCTTCCCAGTCGCTTGTTTGCCGTAACATAACATCCCAGGTCAGTACACTATTATGTGGGCCTGCAAACGGGTATATCAACTGTGGTTGTCCCAGTTGCTCTGCGCCCGGACCGATGGCTACAGGATTATATACTTCAATGGGCGGCACATAATGTGACACGGTATCCTGTACACTGCGGATAAGACCTTTATCGACTGCCAATCCCACCACTACAGAAAGAAAACTTTTGGTGACACTGTGTGTCATGTCCACGCGTGTTGGTTCGCCCCATTCTGCCACGATATAACCTTTATAAACAATTACACCAGTGGCGTCCCCTCTGGTGGAGAAAGGGCCGATACCTGTGCTGAACGGTTCTTTTCCGAAACTCAGTGCCTGTGCTATCTCCATGTTACGGGGTGCTTTGGTTTCATTGTCTTTCGCAAACTGTATGGCAGCTGCCAGTTTTGCAGTATCCAGTCCAAGATCGGCGGGCGAGCGGTGTTGCCAGACATCTTTTGCGGGAAAATATACCGCATTTTTACTGGTCTTTGATTGTGCGGAAAGCGGTGTGGTAGCACTTAACAGCAATAGAGAGAGCAACAGGTGTTTCATTTAGGTAAGATAGTGATCTTTCTGATATGTTATATATCGTCAAATCACCGGAATAATTGCGATATATGGTCACAGTGTCATCTTGGCATAGTCTCAACTAATTGTTAATCAGTTTGTTATTGAATGGAACACTTTTTAGTATAGAGACGTGGCCATGGCATCTGGCAGTTCTATTTCCTGTGTGGGCAATTACTTGCCTGTTCAGCAACAACTATAGCTACAGATAATGTGTGCACGTAATTGGAGTTTATAAACAACAGATCAGTAAAAAGATTAACCGGCTAAGACTATGAAAAATGATCACATGCACGCGCTCATTCTGGAGAATTATGGCGACCCGTTTGTATATGCGCAAATAGACAGGCCCAAACCAGATCATGGCGAAGTATTGGTAAGAGTAAAGGCCAGTGGTTTAAATCCGCTGGACGCGAAAATTAAAGCAGGGCAGGCAGAATTAGTGAAACAGCCATTACCTGCTATTCTGGGGATTGATATGGCGGGCATAGTAGTGGAAGTCGGTGAAGGTGTGACAGGCTTTGCTCCGGGCGACAAAGTGTATGGCATGACCGGAGGTGTAGCCGGATTACAGGGCTCCCTGGCAGAGTACGTGGCTGTGGATGCAGAACTGATTGCCAGGAAACCGGTCAACCTTACGATGCGGGAAGCTGCCGCCATCCCACTGGGATTCATTACCGCCTGGGAAGGACTGGTAGATAAGGCGAAAGTATTTGCCGGACAGAAAGTACTCATACATGGCGGTTCCGGAGGAGTAGGACAAATGGCCATACAGATCGCAGTTGCCTTTGGTGCTGATGTATATGCTACTGACAATGATGGTAAGAAAGCAGTGGTTGAATGGCTGGGAGCTACATATATCGACTACGAAACTATGAGCGTGGCCCAATATGTGGATAACTACACTCATAGAGCGGGTTTTGATATTGTATTTGATACCGTAGGCGGCGCTACGCTGGATGCTTCCTTTGAGGCTGTAAAGCCGATAGACGGACATGTGATCAGTTCTCTGGGATGGGGTTCACATAGCCTGGCTCCATTATCTTCGAAAGGAGCTACCTATTCGGGCGTCTTCACATTATTGCCTATGCTCACAGGCATGGGAAGAGAACATCACGCTGCCATCTTAAGGGAAGCAACGAGGATGGCGGAAGCAGGTCAGATATTACCACTGCTGGATCCCCGTCACTTTCATCTGCAGACGGCAGAACAGGCGCATACGCTTATCGTAAATCGCACGGCGACGGGTAAGATCGTGGTGGAGATATAGATTTGTTTAGAGTTATTTATATGGATCGGGTGCGGTATGAGATAATCGCACCCGATCCTTTTTTTATTGTATTGATATTGGGGGAGGCTCGTTAGGTACCGGGGGAATATGCTATCATGGGTGAAACGACGCGTTGCAAACACGAAATCCGGGGGGAAACGACGCGTTGCAAACACGAAACCCGGGGGAAACGTCGCGTTGCAAACACGAAATCCGGGGGGAAACGTCGCGTTGCAAACACGGACCCGGGGAAACGTCGCGTTGCAAACACGGACCCGGGGGAAACGTCGCGTTGCAAACACGGACCCGGGGTTGAAACCCCGCGTTGCAAACACGAAACCCGGGGGGAAACCCTGCGTTACAAACACGGACCCGGGGTTGAAACCCCGCGCTACAAACACTGGGACTCCTAGCGGAGTCCTATTGTGTTTTGTTAATGCCGTTTGTTATAAACACCGTGGAGGGGTTAGCTGAGGGCATCGTGAAAAATGATGCCTAACGTGTGCCTGTGGCCACTGTGAAGAGGGCTGACCCCGTGTTTCATATTTACCCGGTAGTATCCGCGGCTGCCTTTGGCGGGGCGGAAGTTGGTAGTGAAGAGTAGCATATCACCTCTTTGGGGTTGTAGTACGTTGGCTTTGGACTGTGCTCTGGGGATCTGTTCTGTCAAGACAAATTCTCCGCCTGTATAATCCTCTCCGGGCTCATTAAGGAACAGTACGGCCTGCATGGGAAACCATACATCGCCATAGAGATCCTGGTGTAAGGTGTTAAATCCACCGGCGCCATATTTTAATATGAGGATGGTGGGCTTATCCTGTCCCTTTTCCCGGCAGCGTTGCTTTAATTCTTCGTGTACGGCTGGGAACTGCTGTTCGATCTGTAATACCTCCATCCATTTATTGGCAATGGGCGCCAGATGGCTATAAACTGTCTCTCTTATCTGTGTAATGAGGTCGGGCAGGGGATACCGGAAGTATTTATATTCTCCTGCACCGAAACGGTAGCGCTCCATGGAGATCGTTTTGCGATAAGTATTGTCTGCGTTGTAGGCCGTGATGAGATCGTCACATTCCTGCCGGGTCAGTACCCCGGTGACCAATGCATATCCCTGCTCATGCATATTTATCGTTACCTGTTGCCAGTCCTTTTCCTGCAGGCGTGCTGCTATTGTTTTCATGATCCTGTTTTCTGGCAAAAGTAGGGCAGGGGGCAGGGCTGGAAAACCCGGAACTTGCTTTTCCCGGGAGGGAGATCAGGCCATTGTTTGAATTTTACAAGTATCGGTTTGTTTCGTGTAAGAAACGGGAGAAATCGGCGAACTAAATTTGCTGAAAGACTCATGAAGGTTTTTTAGCATGGAATTACCCCTATAGTACAGATCATTTCATTAAGTTAATAACGTAGCTCATGCAAACACAAACGTTGGAAGAATTTTACCAGAGCAAAACGATAGCAATACCCGCTAACCTCCAGAGGGAAGTAGGGCATTTTAATGTGTTTACTTTAGAGGATCATTTGGGGGAGAATGCACCCCGTTACAGTCGCAGGGCATTTTATAAGATCAGTCTTTCCCGTGGCCGGGGTTTCTATCACTATGCAGATAAAACAACGGAAGTATCCGGCACTACGCTGATGTTTTTTAATCCGCAGGTGCCCTATACCTGGCATTCCTTATCTAAAGATACGACTGGCTTTTTCTGCATTTTTAAGGAGGGTTTTTTCTCAGAAAGAATGCGTGGGAGTATCAGCGATTTTCCCATGTTTGCGCGGGATGGCAAACCAGCTTATTTCCTCAATGAAAAGCAGGATGCAGAAGTGAGCGCCATCTTTAGAAAGATGCTGGACGAGATTAAGTCTGATTATGTGTATAAGTATGACCTGCTGACAAACTATGTAGCAGAAGTCATTCATTATGCGTTGAAGTTATCTCCTTCAGAGAAATTGTATCATCACAGTGATGCAAAGTCACGTATTACTTCCGTATTCACAGAATTGCTGGAGCGCCAGTTTCCGATCGAGTCACCTGATCAGCGTTTTGAATTGCGTTCAGCCAACGATTTCGCACGGCAGTTATCTATTCATGTGAATCATTTGAACAGAGCAGTGAAGGAGACTACAGGCCGTACCACTACTGAGCATATTTTTGAACGCCTGGCCAGTGAAGCGAAGACACTGTTGAAACATACGGATTGGAATATTTCGGAGATTAGCTACTGTCTTGGTTTTGAGGAACCTGCACACTTCAATAAGTTTTTCAGGAGACTGGTGTCTACGACGCCATCTGCATATAGGGCGGTAGAGTTTTTTCCGAATGTTTGAAAGTGATAAGTATCGCATTGAAAGGTATAATGAGCGCGTCTGTTAGTCATAGTAACTTTGTATCAAACAAAAAAAATCATGGAACAGAAAAAAGTTTGGTTTGTAACAGGCGCCTCTAAAGGATTGGGCCTCTCTATTGTAAAACAGTTACTGGCGCAGGGATTACCGGTGGCAGCAACTTCCAGAAGTGTTGATGCACTCAGTAAAGCAGTAGGTAGTGATGATAATTTCCTTCCACTCAATGTGGATCTTACTTCTGAGAAAAGTGTAGCAGATGCGGTTGATGCAACCGTGAAAAAATTTGGTCGTATAGATGTAGTAGTAAACAATGCAGGCTACGGTTTGCTGGGTGCATTGGAAGAACTGACAGATGAGGAAAGTCGCGAGAACTTTAATGTGAACGTTTTCGGAGTATTGAACGTGATCAGGAAAGCCTTACCTTATCTTAGAAAACAGGGATCCGGACATATTATCAACATTTCTTCCATTGCCGGTTTCGTTGGTTCCTTCCCTGGATTTGGCATTTATTGCGCTACCAAGTTTGCACTGGATGGTTTCAGTGAAGCATTAGCTGAAGAAGTGAAGCCAATGGGCATACATACAACGATTGTAGGTCCGGGATATTTCAGAACAAATTTCCTGACTAATGATTCACTGGTAACGCCAAAGAACGTTATACAGGAATATACTACCGTTCGTGAATCGCAGCATGCGCACCAGCATTCATACAATGGCAACCAGGCCGGCGATCCTGAGAAGGGAGCAGCAGCTATTATTCGCATCGCAAGCGAACAACAGCCACCATTACACTTGTTCCTGGGAGAAGATGCGTATAACCTGGCGTACAAAAAAATGGAAGCGCTAAAGACAGAACTGGAAAGCTGGAAAGAACTGACGGTGTCAACAGCTATTGAAGCATAAACAGCAAGGGCTTTCCTCTTATCATTTGTTGTATGGCAGATTAGCGAGGGAAGATTTAACGCCGATAATCTGAAGAAGAGATGGGATATTTTAATGTACTAAGAGTGGAAGATGTAATGCGATCAGAGCGCTCGCATAGTAAGGTTGGGCAAGGGAGGTTTTATAAGATCGGACTGATAAGAGGAAAGAGCCTTTGTCATTATGCAGACAGCAGTATAAATATTTCGGGTTCGGTGCTGTTTTTTTTTGATCCGCAGCTGCCATATGTATGGAAGTCGTTGTCGGCAGATCAAACAGGTTTCTTATGTGTTTTTGAAGACACGTTTTTTACGGAGAAGATGAAAGCGAATATCGGTCAGTTGCCGATGTTCAGGGAAGGAGGAGAGCCGGTTCACTTTCTGACAGCAGAGCAGGATGATGTAGTGAGTGGGATCTTTAGCCGTATGCTGGAAGAGCTGTCGTCTGATTATCTATACAAGTATGATCTGTTAAGAAATTATGTTACCGAGTTAATTCATTTTGCACTTAAAAAGAAGACTATGGAAAATAATGATAAATACGTAGGGATGTGGGTGACTGCAGATGGATACATCCGTCATGAACTGTTGCCGGGAGGAAGATATGATGAAGCAAGAGGGAAGAGAAAGAGTGCATACCAGGGCAGTTACAGGCTTACCGGAGATCATATCGATTACAAAGATGATACGGGTTTTACAGCAGATGGTGAATTTCGTGAGGGGATACTTTATCATGCAGGGATGGTGCTTTATAGAGAGGAAAAGAGATCTTAGCACAATAGAACAATCGATGACAAGGGCGGGTATCAGTTATATGATATCCGCCTTTTATTTTGATGTACTTTTGTAGGTACCCAAAAAAGGATTGTTTATGGAATGGAAAAATGAAGTGACAGGATTACTGAAGGTCATTTATCCTGTTATACAAGCTCCAATGCTTGGCGTGACAACCCCTGAGATGGTAGCAGCTGTGGCGGAAAAAGGGGGATTAGGCTCTTTACCTGTAGGCGGTTTATCGCCTGACAGGACGCGGGAGCTGATTCAAAAGACAAAATCAATCACCGGAAAACCTTTCGCTGTAAATCTGTTTGTGAATGAGGTGCCGGAGTACACCCGGCAGGATGCTGAAGCGATGCAGGATTTCCTGGAAAAGTTCAGTGCAGAGAACCAGCTGGTATTTGAGCGCCAATCGCTGGATGCGTTACAGTTTTATAACTATCGTGAGCAGCTGGAGATATTGATAGCAGAAAATATTCCTGTGATCAGTTTTACGTTTGGAATACCTGATGAGGAAACTATAACGGCATTCAAACAACGTGATATTACACTGGTAGGAACAGCAACTTCAGTGAAGGAAGCTGTTTTACTGGAGAAGGCCGGCGTAGATGCGGTGGTTGCACAAGGAATAGAGGCAGGAGGGCATCGGGGTAGTTTCCTGGACGATGAGCCGCTGCCACAGGTGAGCACCTTTGTATTGGTACCGGAGATGGTAGCACGTATCAGCAAACCGGTAATAGCGGCAGGCGGCATCAAGAGTGGGGCAACTATAAGGGCCGCATTTCAGTTGGGCGCAAAGGCGGTGCAGGTGGGAACTGCCTTTATTGCAAGTAATGAGAGTCTCGCTATGCCTTCATATAAGACGGCTTTACAACGGGCACAGGCGACAGACAGTGCTGTGACCAGGGCTTACTCCGGTCGCTGGGCGAGAGGATTACGAAACCAGTTTATGGACGCCGTGGAGGAGTCCGGTTTAAATATACCCCCATATCCCATACAGAATATTCTTACAGCCGGTTTAAGGAGCAAAGCGCAGCAGGCAGACCGGAAAGAGTTCACTAATTTATGGGCAGGTCAGGCATCGGCAGGGGCGGAGAGCCGGTCAGCAGCAGATATTTTTACCCGGCTGATAGCCGAGACCGAAGGCTTACACATTGTATAATTAAATACGGAAATTCTTTGAAAATAAAAAAGCCTATTTATTTTGTACTAATTAGTACAGTATGTATCTTCGTACTGTAAATGACAGCAAAATGGCAGGAAGACCGAAAATATTTGACGAGAAGGAAGTAGTGGACAAGGCGGTGAATGTATTCTGGACGAAGGGATACGAGACTGCTTCTGCGGATGAATTGCTGGAGGCCATGGGAATAGGGAAGGGAAGTTTTTACCTGGCATTTAAGGGCGGGAAGAAAGAGTTGTATGAGAAATCATTGAGGCAATATGCAGGCAATTTTGATAAGCAATTATTGCATGATTTATCGGTTAGTAAAGATCCTATACAGCTGATCAAAGACTTCTTTATGGCCCTCGCGGACGATCCTAAGAGCAAACAGATGAAGGGATGTTATATAGGGAATGCGCTGGTCCAGTTATCGGATGGCGATGCTGATACTAAACTGATCGCGGCCGAGCTGTTAGCATCAGTGGAAGGGATCTTTACCGACGTGATCAGGAAGGCGCAGGAGGAGAAGCGGTTGAAGAATAAGGCGAAGCCTGAAGTGCTGGGGAAATATCTCATCAATCTCTGGAATGGCGTGAATGTGACAAGGAGAAGTAATCCGGGATATGAACATCTCAGGGAAGTGCTGGAGATGAGTTTACAGGTACTGCATTAAATTTTTTTATCCTTTTTTGTACTAATTAGTACATAATATCATAAACACATAAAACTTATCACAATGACACAGTCAACAACGCTGCCAGCTACAAAGGGCATTGATATCAACCAGGTACAGTATAAAACACTGACTATCGAAGGACAGGAGATATTTTACCGTGAAGCGGGATCGCCGGACAAGCCTACATTGCTGCTGTTGCATGGTTATCCGACCTCTTCTTTTATGTTCCGTAATCTGATGATCGCCCTGGGCGATAAGTATCACCTGGTAGCGCCGGACTATCCTGGTTTTGGTAACAGCAGCATGCCGCTGGTGAATGAGTTTGAATATACTTTCGATCATATGGCTGAGATTGTGGACCAGTTTATTGCGGCGAAAGGATTGGACAAATACAGCCTTTATCTGATGGATTATGGCGCTCCTGTTGGGTACCGTATTGCGACCAAACATCCGGAGAAAGTACAGGCTTTGCTGGTGCAGAATGGCAATGCATATACGGAGGGATTATCTCCTTTCTGGGAACAGCTAAAAGCGTTCTGGGTTGATCCTGAGAATGAAGAGAAGAGAAATGTGGTAGCTGGACTGCTTTCACTGGAAGCCACTAAATGGCAGTACCTGACAGGTGTCAGAGACACTACCAGGATCAATCCTGATACCTGGGTACACGATCAGAGTAAGCTGGACCGTCCGGGTAACGCCGATATACAGATTGCCATGTTTTATTCCTACAGAACAAACCTGGACCGTTACGAAGAATGGCATAACTACTTCCGTACTTACCAGCCGCCAACCCTGATCACCTGGGGTGGAAATGACGAGATATTTCCTGCCAGTGGCGCTAAGGCTTATTTGAAAGATCTTCCTAATGCGGAGTTGCATATACTCGACACAGGGCATTTTGCTTTGGAGGAAGATGGTACAAAGATCGCCGGGTTGATCGATAGGTTCCTGACAGCGAATAATATTAGGTAATATTGTACCATACAGTACACAACATCCTTCTTTTGCTTCTTTGCGGGGGAAGGATGTTGTTTCCCCTTGTACTACATCTATCATTTTAAATAAATTTGAAAAAAAATGGATGGCTTCGTTGGTTATTTAAAAACAAATCCTATCTTTGCAATCCCAACGAAAAAACAACGGGTTTGATCAGCGGGAAAGTTCTTCAATACAAGCGGAAGTAGCTCATTTGGTAGAGCACGACCTTGCCAAGGTCGGGGTGGCCGGTTCGAGCCCGGTCTTCCGCTCAGTACAAAGCTTCCAAATTGCCAGGCAGTTTGGATTTTTTGTTTACGGGATACCCAGGTGGTGGAATTGGTAGACACGCCGGACTTAAAATCCTGTTCTCCGCAAGGGGAGTGACGGTTCAACTCCGTTCCTGGGTACGAATGATAAAAGCCTTTCAAGTGTGAACTTGGAAGGCTTTTTTGTTTTGACTCCGATTAATGCATTATGTCTGGCGATCTTGGATAAACTCCAGTTTCATTTTTAAACTTTCAATTAGTCTATCTGCAAGGAAATCGAGCATTGGATTAATTTCCATGTCCGATTGTTCAAAACGATTTAAATATTCCTTTCTATCAACATCGTTAATGAACACTGGAGGATAACCCTGTTTCAACAAAATAAGATTTGTAAATAATCTTCCGATTCTGCCATTGCCATCATTAAAAGGATGGATTCGATTCAAAAACTGTTGGTGAAAGAATGTTGCAATTGTCAATGGGTGTTTATCAATATTTGATATGTCTATATTGGAAAGACGCGAATTTATCTCATCAATTAATTTATCCATTGCACTAGGCACTTCGCTAGGTGATAAGTAAGTATGGATCTTTCCACTGCTCCTAACTGTAACGTTTTCAAACAGCTTATACCTACCGGGGCTATAAAGGCTATCGTCATTCCACTGGGCAAGATCTTTCATCAGCTCTTTATGAAGAGCTTTTATATTATCAGCTGAAAAACTTTCATCGTGATAGTTCTTAAAAACATTATCTAAAACTTTCTGATGATTTATTAAGTCTAGTAATTCTCCGGGAGCTGCATTCTGAGGAGTGACTAAATCTTTGAGCAGTTTAATAGTTTGGCCATAAGTTAGGGTAACACCTTCTATTTTGTTGGAGTTATATGTGAAATCAACTTTTACCTTTTCTAAAAATGCGTCATCCCAATCTTTATCGGTCTGAAGTGAAGATATCTGATTTTTCAGGAGGTTGATTTGCTCTATCTTTCTTTCAATCATTTTTAAAGTTGATCTCGTAATCAAATCCTTTTGATTGCAATTTTTGGAGCCACTTTTTATATAGATTCTGGCCAATTACAATTTTACCGTCTTTCAAATACAACGTCTCTCCGGTAATGAAAGTTTGAAGATCTTGTTTGAATTCAGACTCCAAATCATCCAAAAAAATGGATTCTTTCCTAGATAAAGCCCATAGTGCATTAAGTTTTTCAGAAATTGTAGCAAGCTGATTCATAATCCGGATTCTTCTGTAACACAAAATTAAGAAATTAAATTTATTGCCCATCTTATATAATCTGCTGATTTTCATAGATCTTTCGTTTATTCACTAAAACATCAAAAGCTATCAAATTGTGGATGAGGTTAGATAATTCTCCGTTCCTGGGTACGAATAGGGCAGTTGCTCTGAAAGAATTAAAGGCATCGCGAAGGCGGTGCTTTTTTGTTTTGGTTGATTTTAAATCTACATGCATCGTTTCAATAAATAGGATCAAGTTGAAAACTTGGGGACAAAGCTACGCCTACCCGCTTTTAAGGAGGGAACAACAGATGTCAAAATAATTCTCGCTGGCTGGCAAATTGGAGAATATTCCAGATACGCAGGCAAAACTCCCCAATTAGAAAGTAGCCATTCGTAAACAGTGAAGACGTTTTTTTATGTAAGCAGCAATTCCTTCACCGTATACCTCCCTGGCAAATTTTCCACTTCCACAATGACTTTACCGCCTGCTGGCAGCGCAGTTGCTTTATAATGCCAATCAACGCCGTTCCAGCCTAAAACAGCCTGCCCACTCTCAGTAACAACACCGTCAGCGTCTACCACCTTTACCTCTACTTCTGCTACGCGGAATTCATTTTTGGCAGTCACTACCACCTCCTCCTTTTCTAATCTGATACTTTGGATCTCAGGACTGCGGTAAGCATCCTTCACTGCCATATTATAGGCATTTTGTCCTGGTCCTGCCAGCGACGCATAGTAGGCTTTTACCTCCGGATCGGCCATCATTCGCTGCGCTCGTGCCGAAGCAATGGTCATCCTCTCCCTTGCTTCTAACTGCTTTTGGGTAGGCTTTTTCCTTGAAGGGCCGCGTTTCGTCGCCATAATGATCTGCCCATTCCGTTCATAGATCGTGAGTTGTTTGCCGAGGGTACCCCGTACAAATTGCAGGAGGATATTGTCTTTAACAATGGCCATAAAAAGGTTTTTTGAGGTTATTAATTACAAGTGTACTGTTTCGCTTCTCTAAGGTACAGATAAGCTTCCATAATTGACACCAAAATGATATTTAAATGTCACTTCAATATCGAAAAGATATATAAATACCCTTTTAGTATCCTTTTAGCATCCTATTGGAAACCTTTTAGTAAGCTTATCGCAAGCCGATAGAGTACTTCCCGAGCCGGAGGAAGGCAACCATAGCTGGGTTGTCTTATCATTTTGATGTGTCGGATTCCCGAATTGTTAAAGCCATTAGGTTTAGGATTGCGATCCGAGGGGGTACGGAATTTTCAAACAGTATGATGGAATTTGAATACTATCCCCTGGAGATATCGGACTTTTGAAATTGGTAAGTGCAAGTAACAGAAAAGCCAAAAAAGATATTTATGATCTGGAGTTTATTAAAGAGAAAATTGAGCTGTCCGATCCTATGGTGAGAGGAAAAGCAAAATAGATATAAGGAAGACGGTTTTAAATCATTATTATTAAATTTATTTCCCATCTTGTATAATGTACTGATTTTCATTATTTAGATCGAATCACTCATGTGATCTGATCGATATTTTGCCTTCGAGTAAAACTGGCGATTGGCACGTAGTAGCTGGCGTAGAAAGGTGATAGATTTGATGCGTTTACGAGGCATGCAACCACCATCCATAAAGCCCGTTAACTAGACAAAAATAATGTGGTCAGGGATGCATGTTTACCGAAATACAGCGTAACTGATTTTCTGCTTTCCATTCATGCTCAATGTTCGTCATTAATAGAGCATTGTCAAAAGCTATTGAGCCCTTTGGAAAAACAGCTTCATCTTCAAAAAAGCTCGATTTTATGTTTAATACCTCAAGCGGCCGGACTTGCCATGTAAAAGCATTTAATCTGAGACCTTCAAATTTGGTTTTATTCGGTGAATATCCCAGGTCGCCACTCCTGAAAAAAGCAGACGCGTTATCCAGGGTCTCAAAAACAGATTTGTTGCTGAAGGTGGTCGTTTCAATCGCGTCAATCAGTGTTTCTGTACCATCTGAGCTGATGAAGTCTATATGATAATTCCCGCTTCCCTCTTTCACATTAAATTTTGCCAGGTAGTGTTTGCCCGGAAATAGCCTTCCGCCTACAAGTGTATTAAATTTCAGGGATGTATCTCTGCGGGGGATATAAACCCCTGTCTTTGTTTCTCCGTTTTCATCCCATTCAACTGCGATTCTGTGGGCTCCGTTTTCTGAATGTAGGCCCATAAATGAAGGTAGTCCTTTAGGCTTTATATTTTTCAGTCTGATCAGGCAAATGCCAACCACTGCTTTCCCCTTATAGATTTTAGGCCTAAACGGAAAGGGAATAATTTTCTCTACGGTTTTTGGATCAGCAGTAAAGTTTATTAAAATTCTACGGTCAATGTATCCGTGTATTGTTGGGATCTTCATTCGAGCTTAATATATTCGCTAATATACACAGCATAACTAAACTAAAACAGATCTTTTTGCATCGCAGGAATGGCATGGCCCTGGAAGCCATTGCCCGCATAATGAACATCTCTCGAAACACTGTCAAAAAGTCTATTCGCTTAGCAGAGCAGAAGGGCTTGGAATTGGAACAGCTGGCAGCAATGGAGGAACATGATCTGGAAAAGATATTTGAGCGTCCCTTATTCAATCTTTAACCCGGCTGGAAGAGACTCACTAGTACTATCATATTCAAATCCCGCATGAATTCCTCGCTCATCTGCCGAAATGCCTTTCGTCATCCACTTTGGAGCAGGACCAGCTTTCAGATAATAATCGAAAAATTGGGTCATTCTGACATACAGGTCCCTTTGATCATCCAGGTTATGTATCCCATGATCTATTGTAGCATTTTGATATCTTAACATCCAGCAGGTTTTACCTTCTCTTCGCAACGATGTAAACCACTCATAACTCTGTTGAACATTAACATTGTAATCTTCTGTATTAGTTACTATTAACACAGGAGTAGTAACATCTTTCGCAAAAGCAACAGGTGAGTTTTTCAGATATTTGACAGGATCAGATGAAAGGCTTACTCCCATTCTTCCATGTCTGAGTTCAAACAATTCATCTCTAAGACCAGGGTAATTACCATAAGCGCTAATAAAATCTGAAATGCCCGAAATAGTGACCAGTGCTTTAAATTTATGGCTGAAGGCTGCTAAACAATTAATCCCGTACCCACCGAAACTTCCCCCGGCAGCACCATATCGTGAACTATCCACGTAAGAGAATTGTGCAAGGTGATCTGCTGCTCCTTCAAGCGCATCGACTATGCAATGTGCTGCTTCGCCAATTTTGAAATAAATATCCGGTACGCAAATTATGTATCCTTTGCTTAACATCATTGGATAGTTGAAATAATAGTTATCAGTATACGCTGGAAATTTATATGCGTTTAACAGATGCGTCTCCTTTTCATAGAAGCTAAATAGTACAGGGTATTTCTCTGCGGAATCAAAATTCTCCGGTTTATATAATATGGCTTGCGTTTTGACACCATCTTTAGTCGTAAAATTTATCAGTTCTGTTGTGTACCAGTAATATTTTTTTTCAGGGTATACATCACTGATTGGAGAAAACTTTTTGAAATCACTTGTCAAAAAATAGTTAGGAGATGCTGCAGCGGATGCTCTTTTTAAAAGCCAGCTTTTACCATCTTTTGATTTTATGAACGACCCCAATCCCATTGCCCCACTGTACAGGTAATTCCCCATTGATAAATATGTAAGGTTGTTGTCTCTCCTGGACATATCTAACTCATAAAAGCCACTTTCCTTTGTAAGTTCATTAAAAGCAGTTAAAATTCTCTTTCTGCCTTGATCACTCCAATCCCTTTCTGCAAATCTAAAAACAATTCTATTGTTTCTTCCTACGCCGTTAGTTAGATTGTAAGGTTTATATTCGCCTTTTACATCAATCAACCAGATATCATATCTGTCCCATGTAACGATAAATTTTTCTTCGTCAATCCATTGATAATCGAAAAGATGTCTACTCCTGGAAAGGATTGGCAATTGCTCGTCATCATCATGTAGTGGAATTGGTAGCTCAATTGTTAAATTCCTGACGCCTCCGGAACCTAAATCATATAGATATAAGTCACCTCCATAATTATTTTGACCGACTACATATTTACCGGAGGGAGACATTGTTCCACCAAGAATATTTTCAATGTTAAATCTGGTACCTTCTCTCCATGACAAAACATAATCATGATGGCGGCTTTTTTTATTCCAATAAAATTCTTCTCTACTACCCTGAATGTGATTGATATAGATTTTCCTTTCGTCAAGTGAGATGCCTCCATATTTTTCGAACTCGTTCTCAATGCGCGTTAATTTATTATTCTTTATATCAAATATCCCTAAGTAAGACGGCTCTTCTCGTTTTACACTTAAATTGAATTCACCGTCGGCATAACTGTAAAGCAGTACTGGTTTAACATGTGCTTCCTGTTTGTGAAGAACAGAAGATTTGATTGAGATGAAAAGGAGATTACCACTTCCACTAAAAAAACGCGGTACGTCTAAAATAAGGTTCCTGAACGCTGACCAGTTGCCGGGCTTAATTTCGGTGGCCCTGGTCTGCCATGGTTCATTCCTGAAAAACAGTATTGATGAATCTACTTTGAAGGCTAATTGACGTCCCTTTTTATACGTAACTAAATTCGACGGAACCGAACTCCCCGACCAGATTTCCCTTTCTGAACCAGATGAAAGATCAATTCTTTTAATCTGATAATTGCCGGCATCTTTGAAGACAATAAATAGAATATCACCACCCTCTGGTAAATGGTAATCCTTTACTTTATCATACTGCAAGATTGGTTTTGTGTTCAGACTGGTTACTAAAAGCGCGTCAGGTTTGCTCTTTTTGTTTAACAATAAGTATTGCTCATTCTTTTTGCTATTAACAATCAAACTATAATTACTAACGTCTGGTATGAACATGGTCTTTTCTGTTCCCAGACGAATTAGATATAATGTATCAGACTTTTTGTAGATGCCAAATTGACTATTTGCAGTGAATGATGGATTTCCTTCTGTATTATCAATTTTGAATTCCCAATTCTTGTTGACAGATTTAAAGATCGTTCTATTTGGTATGAAAAATGGAATGTTCGACTTTGCCGTAGCATAAGCAACAAAAAGTCCATTATCTGTGATGATACCATTGTCTTCTATTATGTTTTCCCATGAATGCACGCTAGATGTATCTAATACTTGTTTAAATAGTACGTCATCTTTGTATGTAGAAGCGATGGTTTGCTGCGCGTAAGCCCTGCCAGATAAAAATATCTGTAATAGCGTAGCGAGAACTAATCTGTTTTTTTTGATGGATAGCCAGTTTTCATAATTATGAATACAGTACTTCATGAGATAAGTTATTTATAAAGGGTTAGGATGTCAATTGCAATATTCTGCTCAACTTCCATAGCATTGCATTTAATAGTCGGGGTTGCAGGTATCACGATGGTAGTCCAGGCTACTTTGGACAAGTAGATTTTTTCTGATATAATAACTCTAAGCTAACAATTATTTACCTGATCTACTAAGTACTATTTGGGGTGATGTTGCGATATTTGTTAGACAAAAAGCTAGCATTAACTTGCCCTCATGCCGGTGTATTAATATGCGGCAGTCCTGACGATCTGATGAATGAATGTGATTTCTATCCCTGAAGTTATACCGCTTTAAATTCATTTATGAAAACTTCACTTACAGATGTAGTGGTTTCGTTGCTCTACGTGCTATTGGCAATAGTCGTTACATTATTTGTAATCGAATTTGTTTTGCCATATCTGTCATTCAAATCGGATACCGGTTTTCTGCAATTGAAACAACAATATTACCCAAACCTTATTTGGCGCGTCTGTTTTTATATACATGTTTTCTCGGCCTTTTTATTACTTGCGGCAGGGTTGACGCAATTCTCAAGTAATTTTTTAAATACTTATAGAAAATTGCATCGCATAATAGGGCGATTTTACGCGTGGGAGTTATTCTTAATCAATTTTCCAACTGGTATGGTGTTGTCTGTCACAGCAATCGGTCCCTGGATAGCTAAGCTGGGATTCGTCGTATTGGATTGCCTGTGGTTTTGGTATACCTACAAAGCTGTAGTGGCAATAAAGCAAAATAATGTACTTCTTCACAAGCACTTTATGATGCGCAGCTATGGGTTAACTCTTTCTGCAATAACGCTGAGAGTCATCAACGTGATTACAATGAATTACCTGCACTACGATCCAATTGTAGTATATACAATAGTAGCATGGATGGGATGGTTACCCAATTTGCTATTTGTTGAACTACTTATCAGGAGGCAAGTCAAAAAAGCCCTCACAGTAGTTGAACGTGACAAAATTGTTACGTCATACAACTAAGAAGAGTTCCGTCGATTGATAAAGACGTGACTTTAAAGAAGCATAGAATAAAAACTGCCGTTCTATGTCTTTTCATTTATTGGGCAGAAATATTCACCGGTTAAGTTATCTCTTAACTAAAAAAGCTAAAAAATTATGAACAAAGCAAAAGTATTGTTGTCTGCAATCGGACTTTTAGCAGTGGTCGGTGGTACGGTTGCATTTAAAGCAAAAAAAGGATTCAATGGAAACCTACTTTGCACTTATGAAAGAGGATCTGTTGTTACCTCAATTACACGATGGAGCACTACCATGACACCTTTTGGAGTTGCCAGATATTGCACAACTATTGCAGGGGTGGCAGCAACTTCAAGTTATAGAGTAACTATAAATCCGTAGTAAGTGAAACGCTGATTTTCCAGTTAGATGCTGCTAATACCGCTAATTAATAATACTGGAAGGTGGCAGAAATCAGATGGTTTAATGTATTTAGACCTGTTCAGTGGACTTACACCTGCATTCAAGATGAAGAAAATACGAGGTCGGAGAAAAATGCTCCGACCTTTTTTACGGTGTACTTCCACCTTGTCTATGGGTGCCTATATTTATCTTCCAGTCTATATAAAATATCCACCAGTTTATCCGGGCATTCTTTCATGGCATTATGGCCGCAATGTATTGTTTCGATATTCCAATCTTCCGAATTTTTGAGATGTTCATATTGTTTAACAAAAGGGCTTTGTTCCCATCCGCTGAGATAAATAAACGTACGATTAAGAATTCGTTCGTGATTTCCATTCAAATGTAAACTTTGCATGAATGTTGCCAGAGGATGTGGCCTTCTTCGATCATCCGACCCTGGTGGAACAGCAACAGTAAAGCCATCATTCCCTGCACCAGCTACAAATCGTTGTCGATATACTTCACTCGTAAGGCTCCAGCAGGAATCTCCATCTTTAGGAATATAAGCATCAATGTACACAAGTGCATATATCCTTTCCGGAATTTTATCCGCGACACCTGTAATAACTAATCCGGCATAACTATGTCCACATAAGATTACATCGGTGATATTTTCTTTTACGATAATGTCTGTTACGAACTGGATATGAGTATCCAAATTTATTATCCCATTCTGTATCTCTGGTTCCACTTCAAGACCTGGTAAGGTTAATGAGATACATTTTTTTCCTAGCTTCGCCAGTTTGTTAGTTATTGGATCGTAAGCCCAACCACCATGCCATCCTCCGGGAATGAAAACATATGTTGTTTCGCTTTTCATAATTTACAAAATAGAAAAAATAAAGTGGCTTTTGGCAATGACTTGTCAAACAATGATGACTCAGATTTACAAGGCAAGTTCAAATACCAAAGGAGGCTATTACAGCCCCCTTCAATATAATCTAAGTAAAAAAACAGCTACTTAACACTTTTTCCGATCGAATCGATCTCCCTTTTTAGCAAACCGGCTGGATTGTCTTCGTTTGCGACATAAGTCAGTCTGTTATAAATCATGGGTTCGCCGTCGCTCAAATCTCCCCTTCACTGTTTCAAATAATGAAGTGCCACACAGCCAGATTCGAAATTTATGGTATTGACCAGCTTTAAATCAAGTTTGTCCTGAAGGCTTCCGGCATCCAACAATAGTCTTCCCTTTCCCATGATCACCGGATGGATAACCAGATTAAATTCATCGATAAGACCTGCTGCAATCAATTCTGGAAGCAAGCTTACAGTGTCCACCGAGATTTTTTTACCGGGCTGCTGTTTCAGTTTCAGGAGTTCTGCGGCAGGGTTGCTACGGATAATCCGCGTTTTTTCATCGCCACTGTCCAATGACCGTGAAACAACGACCCTGTCAATAGCGCTAAACCTTTGGGCAAACCTGTTTTCAGCTGCTGTGCCGGATTGATCTTTCGCGACGTCGCTCCAATAGGGAAACATGAGCTGGTACATGACGCGGCCGAAAAAGAGCAGGTCAACATTGTCCAGCGTTCCTGTAAAGTAATCCATAAGCTCTTCACTTGGACTAGACATAGTATGATCGCAGTAACCATCTATACTAATGTTTATGGTGAATGATACAGTTCTCATTTTATCTGTTTTTAAGCCTATGGGCCAAAAATAAGCGAGGCATTAGATATTTTGAGGGTCATTTGTGACAAAAAAGGGAGGCTTTTAGGCCAATGTTTACATTTACCTGGCTGATCCGGGTTAACAACGCATTTAAAATACAAAAGGAGACTATTGTAGCCTCCTTTAATGTACACTAAATAAAAAAACTAATACTTAATATCACTCTTACCAATTGAATCAATCTCCCGTTCTAGTGAACCGGCCGGATTGTCCTTCGGATGGGAATTAGGCATACCATATTGATTAGCTCCTGGGTCGCCCGACTGAAATAACATCCACAAGCCATAAAACGGGATGAACTGCCAGCCGGCACCTTTGCCGAGATCGTGGCAGCGTTTGGAACCTTGCGCAAAGAGAATCCAGAGGGATGGAATAAAAAGAAGTATAAGAGCATAATTATACTCTTGAAGAAGAAGCTCCTTAATAATCAAAGAAGAAGCAATATAAGCAACATAGGTAATTGCGTATTCTCTTCTTCCAATTCTGCCTTCAAAGGAAAAGGGATGCTTAAACATAATGGTAATTTAAATTAAAATATACACTAATAAATCTGTAAAAGATCCTTATCGACCTACTTCGCTCACATCAAATTTTTATGCTTCTCTCCCCACTTCTCCAGCTGTTTAATAACATCTTTCAACTCATACCCAATCGGTGTCAGCTCATATTCCACCCGTGGCGGCACCCCTGCATAAACAGTTCGCGTAACGATCTTATTCTCCTCCAATTTCCGCAATTGCAAGGTCAGCATTCGTTCAGTTATATTAGGTAATAGTTTTCGCAACTGTCCGAATCTGAGCTTTCCATTTATTAGCCAGGAACAAATAGCCAATGCCCATTGTCCGCCAATAATGTTAGCGGCATACACCTCTGAGCATTCATCAGCTAATGCTTGTTTGTTGGCAAAGTTGGTGGATGTTTCCTTTATCTTTGACATACTGACATTTTTTATAGTACCGCACAATGGGTTGTTAATGTGTCAAATTTAGGTTAACCATCTTAATATTGCGGCAGAAAATTTTTAGTTAGATGAAAACATTGATAATCGTTACCCATCCCGATATTACAAGCTCGGTTGTTAACAAAAGGTGGATTGAAGAACTGAATAAATATCCTGACAAATATGTCGTTCATCAATTGTATAAAGTTTATCCAGACGAAAGAATCGATGCGTTGGCAGAGCAAAAGCTGGTTGAACAATATGATAAGATTGTATTTCAATTTCCCTATTATTGGTTTAATTGTCCTCCGTTGTTCAAGAAATGGTTAGATGAGGTTATGACGTATGGCTGGGCATATGGAAGTAAAAGCGGCTACAAAATGTCGGGTAAGAAAATAGCACTGGCTATATCTGTTGGAGTTGATGAGCGCGAATATAGCCGATCTGAAAAATACAAATACACAGTGGAAGAATTAACACGCCCCTTCGAACTCAGTTTCGAATATGTTAAGGCCGATTATCACCCCCTTTTTGCATACTATGGGATTGAGTTAAACTCCTCGAAGGAATGGATCGAAAGAAGTGTTCCGTTATATCTGGATTTCTTAGATTCTTTATAGCGTTGGCTGGTCGAAAAACAGTATAATGTGGTGTGCGATATCCTGAAACACTTGACTATTAAATAAAATAGTAGTGCAACACGAAGTCGGCGCTTATCCGCCTATCCCCGCGAAGACAGTGCAGTGGCATGTTTTATGTTTGCAGGACATATTTATAACAATTATTTCATATCCAGTTTGTTGCATGACTCATGCAGCCAAACTAATTTTCCTGCTTAAACTATTCATTTATGAAACATGTTTTATTACTTGCAGGACTTTTCGTGACGCTTGCTGTGCATGCGCAGAAAAGTTCCCTAACGGAATACCCCGGTACTTATAAAGTGGGTAAGGGGGAGGCCGCAGAAGATACAAAGGTGGAGTTAATAGAAGATAAGTTGAACATTAGCGGTCGCGCGGGTAGTGCAAATCTCAGCATGCAGAGACCTGATACCTTTTCTGTGGACGAATACGGTGGCGAAGTCATTTTTCTCCGTAATACCACTAAACAGATTTCCGGTATCAAAATAAACATCCCGGCAGGTAACATAGATGTGGAAGGTATTCGTGTGGAAGATCTGGCAGAATATGTGGGTACCTATAAATTGGGTGCTGGCGATGACGCAGATGAGGCGAAAGTGACTTTGAAAGATGGCATTCTTACCGTTAGTGGTCGTGCCGGTAGTGCGGACCTGAGCCGTCAGAAAGCAGATACATTTAACGTAGAACAATATGGTGGCCAGGTAATATTCAAGCGTACTGCCAACAAGATCTCTGGCATCAAGATCGATATTCCTGCCGGTAACATCAACATAGAAGGTGAGAAAGTAGAACTCAAGGAGGTGTCCGCTATATACGTACAGCCAGCCGGGCACAAGAAAGTTACTCCTTCTCCCTTTGTAAAACAAGGAGCAACTAATCAGGAAGTACGCAGGGCGGTTGTGGGCTGATGCCTTGCGACATAATTCCCTCATTTGTGAATGCTGTGAAACCGGGCGTAAATACCCTGGAAATGAATTGTGTCATTTCCAGGGGATAGCCTGGCTTATTCGAACTTATTTGTTTGCCAGGTAATTATGGTATTCCTTTGAAAGTTTAGTACCAACATTAAAGAACATGTCTGCACCAGAGTCTTTATATTCCATGTCCAGCATTTCTTTCTTAAAGTAACTTGTAAGCTCTTCGAGACTATGGCGACTCCAGTCAGTTTTCTTCATTGCATGCTTGCCTCTATCCTCTGTGGCATAAATGAACGGAAATGAAAACTCCTTCTGTACAGACAGTTTCTTGCCTTTTATTTCGGCATCAGAGGAATTTATCAGCGTATGAATAGTCGCATCCCCTGTCACTGAAAGACAGGTACTTTTTTTAAGACCTTTTCCTTCGATAAAAAATACCTCTTCTACGGTTAAGTTACCGGTAATCTGGGCCAGGTTGTCTTTCTTATCAGGATATCGCGTCCACATATTTTTTGTTTCCACGTTTCCTGCAATCAATCCTTCATAAAAACTCAAAACTTTAGTAAGCACATTGCCTAACACGACTGGTTGTGAAAGTCGCAGGTCTTCCCTTTCGTTTATATATTTGTAATAAACTCCCCAGTGAATTTCGTCAAAAAGATTGAGGGTCTCCGTTTCTATATCGCCTTCGAAAACAGGAAAAAGACTTTCATCAAATTGGGCTTTGTCTTTTGATGTTTCATACAGCGCTTCAAACTTATTGCCTGCAGGTAACACGCCTTTTAAATCTTTGTAGGCGATAATTTTCAATTTGTTTTCGTGAATCATTGTTCCAGGTGTTTATTGCATATCGGTTTTGGATCCATCAGTTGGAGAGCATGTACACATGCTATGCATCTTGGGAATACGGGATACAATATATGAAAAACAATGTATACTAATCGTTTCAAGGCCATTTCATAAGTATTCTTTCCCGTTTGCCAGCCAGGATAATGATAGTTTATTCGGTGTCATTCAGCGAATTAGAGTCGTATATTTGTGCACTTATCCCTTTCAATGAAATTAAATGAGACTCTTTTTAACTGTAGCACTGCTTTTGTCCCAGTCCGCCTTTGTATTAGCGCAAATTTCCAATAATGTCGTCGATCCGGCATTTGAACCGGAACAACCCCTGGGAGAAATAATAAAACTGGATGCAGACATCCGCGTTCACCAGTTCACAATGCCTGTAAAAAATATCCGGGTGATCACCATTTGTGGAGATAATGCGGTCTTAGGAACTTTACAATACAGAGCACAAAAGGTCAGGGCGCTGGCCCTTCCAGATAAACCTTTACAGGAATACCTGCAGGAGTATGTGAATAAGCAGTATGGCGATCAGTACAAAAAGGATGATGCATCCTGCGGTGCACCGCAGGCGGAAGCACCTGATCTCATAGAACCATTCTGAGGAAAAGTAAACAGTTGGTGAGATATTTAATTATGAATGCCACGATAAAAATGCGACTAATTCTAATCATAACGTTGATTGTATCGACATGCAATTGCTTTGCCCAGACCGGAAAAGTGAAGGTCTTCAAGATGAGAAAGTATATAAAGGGAGTGTTGTACCAACAAACAAAAGGCAATATTGAAGCCGAAAATGAACAAATAGACATCTATTTTTTAAAGCGGCATTTTGAAGTAATATATTACTTGCCTGAAAAGCTTACCGACAAAAAATTTAGCGGTCAGACTATCTCATTGTGGGAAAACCCGAATGACAAAAAAGAGTTCACGAGCAATCGGACATATACTTATACTTATGACAGCCTTGGCCGCATGATAAATTTTGCCTATTCTAGTTGCATAGTTTGCGCAACATTACCTTATAACTATACAATTGTATACAATTCTAAAAGCCAGGTAGAGGTTATCCGTCATGAAAACAAGGCAGAGGATAGATATAAATTCTATTATAACAAAAAAGGAGATATTATAAAATTTGAAGAATATGCGGGAGATAAGATAGCAATGGAAATAACACTATCTGATAGAAAATGTAGGCTTTTACATATTTTTTAGCTTATCTCTTGAACTTACCACAGGGAATTGTTTTGGTGAACGGAACATACCAAGTGCCTGGCTCCATCTTTTTGTAAAAGAACAAACCGGCCTGGAAGTACATCTGGCCGGTTTGTCAGTTCAATGTTATCTATCGCTTGGCGCTCCATCTAATAAACTTCAAGGATCAACATATCCATTTTATTAAACAGAAATCCATCTCCCACTTTCTTCTGAAACAGTAATTTTGCAAGCGGGGCGTCAGGTGATAGAAAAAATATTATCTGATCATCTATTACCTGTTTACCCAATCCGGCGGCAATAAAGAACGAATGCTGCTGACATCTTACCAGTGCCCCTGTTTGAGCAGTGGTATAAATGATGTCTGTATTCACCTTTTGTAATTTGTCAAGCTCCCTGATAATTTCTGCCAGTTGCCTGGCATACATATCCTTCTCCAGGTGTCCCATCGCTCGTCCCGTTTCATATTTATCACCCGCCGAACTTTTGTCTTCATTGTTAGCTGCCTCCTGTGCGCTATCAACAGCCGATTTCGCCATCGTGATCCTTTCTTCTATCATTGCCTCTCCGGCCTTTTTTAACCTGCTTTTAAAGGCGATCATATCCTGGCGTGTCATAAGTTGTTGATTGAATAGAGGTCAAGTTAAGAAAAATTTTGACCAGTACATTTTACGCTACCAGGTTATTCTTCCCTAATAAATATCCTAAAACCGCAGTTCCGTGTACGGAGGCAACGTAACCGTTGCAGCACTGTTTTTCATCATCCAGTTGCGATAGGAGAATATATAAAAATTAAAAGAAGGTACAAGATGATCCTTAGGATTTACCCTCCTGTAATCGGCAACCAGTGTAAAAGTCCGATCTAACTGGTCAGATAACATGGCCGCCTGTATGGAATTTCGCATACAAAGCAGTCTCACATTCTGACTGATGTCCGGACGTTGTAATATCTCCTGATATTTCTCAAGCATACGGGCAAGTGAAGCCTTACAGGAATCTCTCAGGGTTTCCGTACTCAAATGGCGTATTGCATAGTCTGTACTGTCTACAATGTTGGCGATATCCTGGTAGCCCGCTTCTGGATTTGTTACACCATAGATGGCATATTGCTCCTTCGATGCTTTCCAGTAACCATAGCCATTATTAAGTGTAGCAGTAATAACGGGAGCTGCTTCATACCATTTTCTGCTGAATAACCGATCGCTAATGTCGGCCTTCAGATTAGCGTCATTCATTGCTTCGTAACATGCTGTGTCGGATCGAAACGGAATGACCCCCAATCCTGGTCTAAAATTGTCCAGAATATTCGAATGTAACGTGTCGCTGAAAACATTGTTTTCGCTACTCACTACGAATGTTCGTTCCACTTGCCCCTGTTTATCCATTATTTTTATAGTTATCGGGCAGCGATAAGTTATCGTAGAGATATAACCTGGTCGTCTAAAATCGGTAGAATACTCCGGCGCTTTATATTGCAGATCAAGGATGCCAGGTGTTACGATTTGCATAGTATAATCTGCAGTATCATTTTTCCCCGCCCGGTGTGCTTTAGTCTGAAAAAATACGGAGGTACTCAACATGCCTGGTCGAACAACAGGCGAGGCGATAAGGGCGTATTTTTCGGCCTCTTTCAACTCTTTGATAAGACCATTCAGGTATAAAGGAGTAGCAGGATACAAGGTTTTTAGGTGGATATCTGCTTTTTCACTTTCCGGGGATAGTACCAGTACGTTCCTGCTTGCGTACATCGCTCTCGTTTGCTCCGGTAAATCAGCAGCTTTATTCTTAAAAGCAGCAATTAGCTGTTGAAAATAGGCGTTGGATTCAGCATTGTTCCGGAATTCTGCATTCTGTGAATACTGGTTAAGAGAAAGCGCACCTTTGGTCAGCACAGAATCAGCATAACCGCGACACTCAGGCAATTCATTCCTGGCTACATCTGCAGCTGCTGCCAGATATGAAAATTGATAAGACAGATCGTAATTACTCCTGACGGCGAGGTCTTTAACGAGCACATACAGACACATCTTATGAATGTCGATCCACTTTTTCTTGTCCATCACTTCGCCCTTTGATGGATTACTGGGGGAAATGTAGTCCGGCTCTTTCAGGGCGCTAAATACCTCATCTTTCAAAAAGATCTTGTCGCAGGCGTTTACCAGCTCATTCAATTTCCCGCGTTCATTTTTAGCAAAAAGAGTGGTGTTGGCCTGATACGATTGCTTAAAGTCGAGATATTCTGCTTTTGCCTGGTTGGCCAGCGTCATGCGACATGCACTGTCGCGGTATCCAGGTATCATTCTGAAACGTGCATCGAAGTCGAGCATTTTAAAAATGAGATCAGCCTTGATCTTTTCTCTGTTTTGTGCACTTGTGCCTTTGGGAAACGCCAATGATAGCAATAGGGTTACCCACAATGTAACAGGTCGTAATTTAAACATAGGATAGGAGGATTAGATTTCCTGGCGCGAAATTAATCCTCCCATTAGTAGTGAAACAAAAAGATTTATAAACGGTAAGCCGACTGGTTGTCAATACGATGTAAGTGGCAAGCCACCGCCCTTACAACGCCTGTATATGCAAATGATCCAACGCATCTGCAAACAGATACCTGATATTGGCACCCCTTGCCTGTGCATTGCTGATCGCTGTACGCAGGGTATTCCTGGACGCCTCATTGGCAATATGCCCCAGATCTCCGTTAGTATTACCAGTAGGAGAGTGTTCATTCCAGCGGTTAGACAGGAATAAATTGCCCGTGGTGTTGAGGTGCTGATATTCCGGTAGCAGCGTAGGAGGTTGCGTGTTTGCATATACGGTGATATGCCTGTTATAGGTATTAAAGTCATGGTCTGCGCCTGCACCATCCGCATATGGCGGTCTTGGCAATCCAAGTGCATAACTACCCGGAGCAAGATTGTTAATAGCCGCTACTACGGCATCCAGGCATTGTTGCTGATTACGGATATCAATTCGTTTGCCGTCAATATGTGTAAGATCAATAGCAGTGCCATTGGAATGATGAGAGGACGCCGGCCGGATGTAACTAAGCATGCCAAAGGCCGGATTGGCGCTGCTATTATGGTCGAGGGAGAAATAGAGCATCTGTGAAATACTTTGTAACAGGCTCAGTGACGGTGTAAAAGTGTTGTTGTTTAACGTATAAGTGCCATTTGCCCTGATCTGTTCCAGCTGTTGCCGGATATTGACTGGAATCAGGACTCTGCCGGGATTAGACAGTATATCTCCCGCTATCTCCTGTACGGTAAGTCCTTTGCCGGTAGCAAAACCATTGATGCTTTGTGCGCCTGATGGGGCAGGAGTAGTGTCAAAACGCAGGAGGTTATTACGTTCTATGATAGAGATGAGAACATTCGCATAGTTTGGATCTGTAGCATAACCTGCACGGGCAATCTCCCGGGCAAACTGGCGTCCATCATTGGTATGATTGAATGCTTCACGGTATCGACCATTGCTGACAAGGAAATTGCCATGGTCATTGAAACTTTCCACAGCATTGGCATAAGCCCTGAAATAATCTTTCACCCTCCAGCGGTAGCGTGTGGTGCCATTGCCATCTGTAAACTGTTCGATGGAAATGATCTCCGGATATGGGTGACGGCTACGATCGTTGTCACTATGGATCTCGGTAGTGGTCAGGAGCTGTTTTTCTCCGGTCCAGGAAGAGCCGGCCTTGATACCGAAGAAATTAAAGCGGGGAGCATGTTTGCCCCAGCCTGATTCCAGTGCAGCCTGCGCCAGTGTTACGGAAGCGGGTACGCGTGTCTGGCGCATACTGTCTATTGCGTTCTGTGCAAATTGCTGTATGAAATCGTCTTGTACGGTAAGATCGTTGGATAAAAATGCACGATTCTCGTAAGAGAATGACTGTGCATTGCTGGCGCCGCCATTCCACATTTCTATTTCTGCATTACGACGGTTGACCAGTCCCTGGGAAGTAACCAGTGCACCGTTCTGTCTGATCTTCACCCATTTTCTCATTTCACCAGGGACTGCACTATAGTTCCCTTCATTGAGTACCCTGCGTAAGGTAGACTTTTCGAAGGCGGCAGATCCGATGTTGTATACAAAACTGACAAGCGCATCGAACTGATGCTGGTTCAGTGTTACAGATATCTTTTGATTGATCGTGTCCTGAAAAGCACTTACTCTTTCCATCAGCAGTTCAGTAGCCCGCTGATCTGTGATGCCATTTTCATAGGGCTGTTCAGAGGCGGCGCCGTTGCAGTTGCCTTTATGTATCAGGGTACCATAGCCGATGGTGCAATGGCCTGCCTGATCATTGTACTTTCTTGCCCGGAAGCCTTCCAGTCTTTTGATAAGATCAATGCCGCCTGATGACAAGGTAGAAAATGATATCGCTGTTTTATAAGCAGAGAAGGAGTGGGCTTTAGAAACGCCTGCCGGCCAGTGTACGATCTGTATCCTGCCGTCCCAGTCGTCGCTGACGCGTACTTCACGTTCAAATTTCACAAGGAAGTCGGAGAATTTCTCCGGATAGGTCGTACCCTTGGCAGGATCAATGATGGTCAGCGTAGTACCCTGGGGAGTACCATCGCCTTTGATAGCGGTCATGATGCGTGCATGTATGCCAAATTTGGCGTCAGAGCCTTCTGCGGTAGTGACCCATATCGGACCATAGTTACGTAGGAGTTGTTCCCAGCCCGCAATGGTTAAACTCTGCGGATATTTAAATTCAAATCCGGCTGTATTCAGGAAAGGTACCTTTTCTGTCGCCAATAGCCATTGATTGGCTTTGAATTTAGCAAGGTAAGTAGGCCCGATCGCGCCTATTGCAGTCTCAATAGAGGTAGAACGGTGGTCGCGCCAGGAAATCATCATTGTTGCCACTGTAGCCCAGCAAACCAGCCCGGAAGGCTGTTTAATGACATCCACCGTACCGGGGATCTGATAATCCACGGCATCGAATGAATTGGCAAATCTTTCCACAATAGATGCAGATCTGGCGTAACTTCTGCGTCTTCCGGCACCAAGCAGGTTGCTTACTTCAAAGAAACGATTTTCCATTTTAGAACGGATTGAGTATTGTGAAAAAATTACAGTGTTTTACCTAGTTCAAAATGCATCCCATCCTTCTTACCTTTGAAATGTCCTCCCCAGAAGAAACCCTGTTGATTGGCGATGGCTACCAGTTCTCTTACACATCCTTTTTGTCCCATCAGGGCAGGTTCCTGTCCAAATCCATTTGTGCCCGCGTTGATATCAAAAGCGGTTCCCCAGGCATGATTGCTGAGTGGTCTTGGCGATCTGTGTTGTGTACCGCGGATAAATCTGGCGGCATAACCTCCTTCGAAGGTCAGGATCCTGTCCAGCAGTCCTGCGGCTTCCCATGCTGCCCAAAGGGCTTTTAATCTTTCTTCGCCAGCTTTATGGAAGTTGATGATGCCATTTTGGATGACCTGATTACCGATTTTTTTACCGTTCAGCTGAGGAATGCTTACGCGTATAATGTTATCTGCGGCCCAGTTGTTCGTTACCTTTATGCCGTCTCCACCGAAGGTGGAAGGATCTGCTTCATAAGTGAACGTACCGAATACTGCCGCACGTTCCGCAGAGGTCAATGGACGGATACTGGTAGGGCGTGGAGGCCAGTTTGGCCCGCTGGTATCGGCAGGACTCATCTGCAAGCTGGCAGGTTGTTCCGGAGCATCTGTCGCTGCTGGTTGCCGGCTTTGATACCTGTGAATGTCGTCCAGGTCATTCAGAAATTCTAAGGGATTCGGTTCTTCTTCACTTTTCTTATTAACTGGCGGCGGCGCAGTTTTCCTGACAGGAGATGGAGGAGGCGGGTCCTGCACCTTGTCGAAATCATTGAACCTGTTAGTCAGTTCCTGTGCATCTACCTGAATGGTACCCAGATTGTATGCATTTGCAAACTTCATATTTTGTGCAATACGATCAAATATTGCGTGTTCATTTTTAGCTGCGGGATCATTGCCCTTTGGAGCTGCCGGCTCGTCGACTGATTGTTGTTTGCCTACATCTTCACGATTAACGGTTTTCTTTACAGTAGGGTCATAGACCTTCTTGCCGGAAAGAATTGCCTGCAGGTCATTTACGATCTCTTCTTCCCTTGAGGAGAGTGAACCACTGCCTTGCGCCGGAGATTCAGCGGCGTCAGATCCCCGCATTTGTTTGATATCTTCCAGTAAGGCTGCGGTATCCGGACCTTCGTCATAGTCGGGTCCGGGGGCGGCAGGATATGTGGACGGTGCCGCTGCCTCGTCTGAAATGGCCTTTTCCATTGAGAAGGGGTCGAGTACACTCGTCTGCAGCTCCTGATGCTCACTTACGGGTGAAGCAGCGGGTGGGGTATATACCGGAACGTATGTATTCTCTTCCGGAGTAGATGATTGTAATACGTACTCCTCAAAATGAGTTTCATCATTCACAACAGAGGCCTGAACAACATATTCTTCGAAGATGTCTCCGTTACTGTCTGCGGATGCAGCTACAACATATTCTTCAAACGGTACATTATCTTTGACAGTGAGCACTTCTCCATTGTCAAAGCTTTCTGTCAGCGATTTTTGTTTTTTCTTTTGAGGACGCTGATGCCCACCGTAATAATCACGAAGCAGCTCGTCATAGCAGGAGTAAGGAGTATGTTTCTTCTTCATAGCCTGTACGTTTAAAGTCTGATATTCATTTTTACAAGGGTATAGGGATCGAAGGTCATGATCAGTTCAGATTCCTGTTGTGTGATATGATCTTTATTCAGTAATATTTTCAGTTCACTGGCACTGAACTCCATCACCTCTGCAAGTGTACTATTGATGACAGTTACCGGTGCATACTGCTTGTCCAGTGTGAGATTCTCTCCCTTCACATGCAGATACGGTCTTTCATTCTCATCCAGCGCCAGACTGACCGCCGTCACTCTTGGTGGTGTTTGATTTCTTCTCGACTTCTGTATCTGGTTAGCCAGTGTTTTATAATCGATCTCATTGTCGGTAGCGCGTTGTATGTCAACCTGTTTCTTCTCTACCGCCTGCAGATCATCAACAGAGCTAACACCCAGTTTACGTAGCTTTTTCTGCGTTTTGGTATCCACACCGATCTCTTCGATCTTGGTATCATTTTTCAGTCCTGATATCTTGGTAGTGGCCCGCACCTGCTGGTCGGTAATAGATCCCAGCTGGATGTTGACCTTCGATGCACCTTCCTGACCAGGTTGGGCTGTAATAAACCTGATCTGATCTCCATCAAAAGTGGGGAAGATATTGAGGTCGATGGCCAGGTCCTTGACTGTATAGGTCAAAGGCTTATTGATAGCTTTGATAGCCAGTGTTTCACGTGTTTTGTCCAGCTCTACTACCAGAGAGTCGACAAAATCTTCCAGGTTCCAGTATTTGTTATCATTCGCCATCTTCAGATGCGGTATATTTTTCAGCCTTTATAGTGATACTGTGATAAGATGGACGGAAGCTGGTATCCACTCTGTACAAGGGAGGGACAGTACCGATCCTCACTGTGCCATCATCATTTGTGCTGATATCAAGTTCTATGGGGGTACCAACTTCTATTTCATAAATGTAACTATGTACCCCGTTCTCCTCGTCACGGAGATCGCCGGAAATGTCCAGTATCTTATCAATGATACTGTTCAGTGGCAGAAAGGCTTCGTCCATCATAACGGATCAGCTTTTGGTAACAGGGTTCAGTACCACCTTCACATTCAGTTCTATATCGTATCCGTCAAATACATACCCGACATCAGAATCCGTACGTGTTTCTTCTGCCGGTGTTTCTTCGCTGTCATCTTCTGACATGCCGTAGTAGAATGGGTATTGCATAAGCATTATTGATTATTAGATTTAATACCAAGTATCCTTACACTGACAGGCAGCGGGAACCTCACTTTTGTGCTGCTGATCTCATTTACATATCCATCCGGTGTAAGCGAATCAACTTTGCCAAGTGTGATCTCGAAAAGTTTGAATACAGGAACTACCCATACCATGCCCTGCTCATAGGTTCTGCCTTTCATTTTAATGTTATAGATCATCTCCGCAACATTCGACTTTGCGAAGCCTGTATTTTTGATAGCTGCCAGCTGTTCATCGTTCAGTGGTTTATTACCATCCCATCCGTCCAGCAGCTTATTTAATTCCGTGATGCTAAGTTCTATACCTGCTTTCATCCTGCCGGATGTAGTGTCTGTCAGGCTTTCCTTATCTTTTGCATCGACAGCCATTTTAGTGCCCGTAATACCGTTCGCGGTGTGTTCCGCAGAAAGTGATACCGTGTAACGGGCATCTGCATTTAGTTCCCAGAGGGATTTTGACTTACCAAGAGAAGGAGACTGCCATATTTTGTTCCAGAACGTGCGGTAAACCTGCATGTCTGTCAGTTCCTTTTCTTCGGATACAGCTTCTCCCTGTTGCTGAACAAAATAACTTTGTACAAAAACAGCAGGGGTGTTACCGATAGCTTTGTATTCTTTTCCACTGGAAGTTCTCCAGCGCACTTCTGCGAATATTTCCAGGTCCTTATATAAGGGCAGACTTAATAATTCACTTTTCATGAATTCAAACTCCACTTCTGCATTAGCCGGGATATCTTTCTTTTTGAAAGTTTTCTCCAGCAATAGCTGGCGGCCGGCAGGATCTTTGAAATAGAACGTATAGATCGCTTTGGGCAGCGGATTTTTGGGAGCCTGTCCGACATTCAGTTTTACTTTAAATGACACCTTATCTGCCTGCTGTAACAGCAGTTGCTGCTTTCCGTTGTACGAAGAAAGCTTCAGTGACTCGAAAGTAAGTATCACGCCATTACTCAAGGTATAGGCGGTGTTATGCTGCATAAGGGAGTGTGCAGTAGCTACGCCTGCTGGTGCTGCGGCAGGTTGGCTTTTCTGCAATTGGGCAATCAGCTGGGCCAGTACTGCCGGATCAACATTAGGGGCTGCTCCCGGTTGCTGATGCTGCAGGAGTTGTTGTAGCATCAGCCGTTTTTGTACATCACCTGCCAGGGTGGTCATAAGCTGATTATTCGCTTGCAGGGTTTGCAGTTTATGTTGATTCGCAGCATTGATCAGTTGGGGTAGTAGCTGTACGCCCTGCTGAATAAGCGGTCCTGCCAGTGAGGCCAGCAAGGCATCGTCAATACCGAAAACGAATGGTTTGGAAAACTGGTTGCCTTGGGCAGATTTATCACAATCAGCATAAATATCAGCACAAAACCTGTTGTCGTGCGATTGAGCTGTGCTGACAGATTGTTGTCCGCTAAGCCCGGAAACAGCAGGAGCTACAGCCCGCATAATGGCGCCCAACAAGCCTGTCAGCATATTAGCGGGATGTTGTGAAGATGCATTCCCCGCGGAGGCGGGAGCATTGCTTCCACCACCAGCCGGGGGAGTCAGCATACTGATCGCCGCAGGCAGTACTGCCCGCACCAGGCTACCCAGTATGTCTTCAATGGAAGCCTGTTGAGAGAGGTATTGCTGTTCATGCGAGATATTCCTGATGGGGTTGAAGGCTGTAGTTTGCATATCAATACTTGCTGAAGATGAAATATTAGGACGTCCTGTATTTATGTGCTGGAATCCTACCGGGATCCTGATCACATTTGACACAGCAGGAGAGGTGCCATTCTTGTCTTTTGCACTTAGCAATTGTATGTAACAGTTCTCGCCGTCAAAGTAGTTTTTAGGTATCCTGACTTCCTCCTGACTATCGCCCAGGAAAGTGAGTTTTTTCTTTTGTTGAAAAGGAGTGACCTTAGAGATCCCATCCACCCACTTGATACCGGCCCTGTCAATTACCTGCCTGCCTATTTTAAAACGATACCAGGTATTGGTGCCAATATCTATCATGAAACGATAGTTTTGGCTATCTGCAGATTCCCATTGTAAAATTGCCAGGGCCATAGCAAGTAATTATTAATTAACGTGCAACAGGAGCTGCCGGTGCGGCTATACCGGGTGCATTGGCTGCCGGTTTCAGTGCCGCCACCCCACCATCAGCATACATATTGGCAAAATTGTCCAGCTTGAAGTAGTCTGTCCTGAACTTGATATTGACATGCCCTTTCAAAGTCGCCGTCAGATCGTCTGTTGCTTTTTTATCAGACGTATTCACCTGGATATTGGTGTTGGTGATGTCTGCACTTACGGATGGGCCACCAAATATAGCTCCGAGTATGCCGCCGTCTGCTTCAAAATGGGTGTTAACAGTGTTGATGTTCTGATCATCATGATGGGCTGAACTGGCGCGGGTGGCTTTAATAGAGAATTCTACCTGGGCGTCAATTTCACCTTTTTCTACTACCAGGCGGGTTACACCCATCAGCAGTACTTCTCTCAATGCGGCGCGGTGTTCCTTTGCCATATTGATCTTCGCTTCCAGTATATGTTTCTTCACCTCTGCATCTTCCATATCATGTTTCTCGCCTTCAGGATTAGTAAGTGCCAGCTTGGAACTGCCGTCTGCCTGTTTCTCAGTGATCACATTATATTTATCTCCACGCGATTCAGCAAGCGTGGCAAAAGCATCATCATCTTTTACCTTTTTGATGAAATCTGCCGTAGACTTGGTAGCTTCTTTCATTAATTTGATGTAGCTGTCAGTCTGTTGTTTCATCACTTTGAGGTTTGCATCAAACACAGATTTCAGCAGATCTGCAACGAATTTCGGAAAGTCGACAGCATCCACCAGTTCTTTAAACGATCTGGTGTCGCCCTGGAAGCCCGGGTCATATCCTTTATATCCCATTTGTTTACCACTATCTGTTGCCATACTTTCTCCCAGTCCATGTTTTTGCATTTGTCTGGAAGTATAGTCGTCTATAAGCGACAGATAGATGCTTTTCTGGTCATCGAGAGACATCGTCTTAAACACATCACTGCTACCCAACACTTCTCTTGCCTGTGCACGGGCGAGTTCTTTTATCTGTGCCCTGGTAGGTATTACATTTATAGCCATAGCTGACAGTACGTTTTGTTAGTTAGCGATTGAATTAAAAGTCCCATTCATCTTTGCCTGCAGAAGGTGCAGATGTTCTTTCAGCAGGTTCTTCATCATCTTCTTTGTCAGCATTCCTTTCCCTGCGACGGTATTCCCTGCCGTCTCTGTCTTCATGCTCGTCTTCTTCCTTCTGCTGCAGTTGTGCCTGACTGATGATGAAGGCATCCACATTACTGATGAATGCGGAGAAGCGTTTATCATCTTCAAACGTAGTCGGATTGTAGGATGCGATGGAGTTAAGAATTTCGTATCCCAGCTTAGCTTTGTTGTAATGAATGGTTGTTTTTGGACGTTGATGTTTCATGCCTTCATAAAGTACTTCCACAACTTTCCACCAGTTACCACCTGCCGGCACAAGTTGTTTCACTATTTCCGGATGATTCAGTATGCGCTTGATAACAAAGTATAATTCATCGTAGATGATCGGTGATATTACATTGGCCATACCGGAGCAATGGGTAGACAGGTTGTATTGCAGATCTTCCACAGCCTGCATAACGGTTTGACGGGATACATAGCTTTCCGGATTAGGACTGTCCTGTGCCCTTTGTATATAGCGGGCTACTTCCATGATCAGTATGCGCCAGAGTTTCGGGAATTCTCTGTTCACTACCACATCATCCGTTACAGGAGCATTACCGTAATTAAACACTTGTCTGTAGAACATACGGCGTTCTGCCGGCCGCGTGCGTTCAATGATCTTGCCGGTTTTTGGATGCGGGAACTTATTGGAGAATACATACATCTGAAGATCCTCTCTCAACTGCGCATCAGAGATCTGGATATTACCTCTTACCATGAATTTATGTGTGAAGAAATTGACAACACTGAAGATGTCAAGTTCTTCGCCCAATGTCATAGAATAGAACATCTGTGCAGCACAGCGGATATTATCAGAAACGACCTGCACAGTTGCTGCATCATCATCAAGAAAGGTTACGCTATAGTCCGGCGCGCTTCCGTCTGTCTCGGTCGTATCGTCTTCCCACCCCGGCGTATTTTCTATTTCATTCATGAAGATAGGCAACAGGATATCGATGTTGTTGTCCGTCACAGGCAGAATAGAAGCTTTGATCTGTTTGATCAGCTTCGGGATCATATTTGGCGGGATGACCGGATAATATTTAGAATCCTTCAGTATCTCCAGCTCACTACTGTTGTCTACATAGTTTTCCAGTGTTTTTGTTACAAACGCACCGAAAGATATAGAAGAGAAGGTAGGATTGCCTTTGACGATATCTGTAATAACGGGATTCTTCTCGTTATTAAACTCCACACTTACTCTTTCTTCATGGATATATTGACGGGCCGCACTGATCTGTGTGTAGACGATCACATTACGGTTGCCGGACCTGTTACCAAAAATGAAGTTGGTAAGCCCGTTGATTTCAGTGTATCCTGCATTATAGCCGTAAGCCAGCAGATAATCGATAATGCTCGGATAACTGAGAATACTGCGGGTGTTCAGATCCAGGGTATTCCAGTTATTGTTAAGGCGCTCTTTAAAATCGAATTTGAGTAATGACAGCCTATCCTCCGCATCAATATATTCCTCTATACTGTAAATCTTATCATATTTGGAATTATTGATGGTGCTGTATATTACATTGAGCAAGCTATCATCCTGCCATTGTTGCTCTCTCTTGTGGCTGTTGCCATACATTCTGGCCTTCAATGGCAGTTGGATAAGTTCTCGTATCGACATGCCCTCAGCGGTCTGAAAGTCACCTCCTTCTTTGACATAGATCGGGGTGCCCAGCAAGTCGTTCAGGTATGTCAGCTGTTCCTTCACATGGCTGTCAATGTCAACAGTAAGACCATTAGTCGTAATGTTAGTTCTGCGTATTTTAACGCCATTGGTGGCAGGGAAAAAGTTTAGCGTTGCCATTACATAATGTTTAAGAATTTATGATAACATATCGTTTAATAGTTTGAACGAATCTGCCAGGTTGAGCAGACCATACCCGGCTTTCTGATCCCTTACTTTGCTGGTTAGCCTGTCTGATGTGTTCCGAAGTATATAGGTGACGTCAGTATTGGTAAGTTTTTTGCCCTTTTCATAGGCGTATGACTTTAGCAAGGCCACAGCGCCACTCACAAAAGGAGATGCCTGGGAAGTGCCCGAGGAAAGTGCGTAGCCATTGTTAAGATAAGAGCTGTAGATGTTGGTACCGGGTGCTACTACGGTGATATCGGCGCCATAAGAGGAGAACCCGGTCATCTGTCCGTTATTATCTACGGCGCCAACAGCGATTACATCTTCCAGGGCGCCGGGGTAATATTTTTCAGGGCTGCCGTCATTGCCACTGGCAGCAACGATAGTGACATTCTTACTGAGCGCGTACTTGACGATATCTTCATGAGGAAGTCCGCCGCCTGAGTGTTTAATACCGAGGCTCATGTTAATCACATCAGCACCATTATCTACCGCCCATTTTATTCCATTGTTAATATTATCCACAATACCGGCGCCCACTATTTTGTTACCGCTTTTCATAGCAGCAAGTACTCTGACCACCATCAGTGAACAGGAAGGACAAACACCCTCATTCATGCGCAGGCCTTTCGCAGCCAGTATGCCCGACACATGTGTGCCATGCCCGACCTGGTCTTCAGGGAGTGCGTTAATGTTTAATACATCTCCTATAAAAGAAGAAGTATCAAGTCCCTGGAGATCCACAAAATTTCTGCGGAGTACGATTTTATTTTCCAGTTCCGGATGACTGAAATGTGCGCCGGTATCTAAAACGGCCACGCGTACATTATTCACGCCTTTGGTCCATTCTTTGGCGTAGGGGAGATAGATCATTTCACCCGGATCCGCGGATACAACGGCCATAGCACCGGCTACTTCTTCTCCGGGAAATTCAGTAGTGCCGAGCAGTAACGTTCTTACTTCAGCAATGAAAGGGAGTTGTTCTATACGTTTGAGAATATGTTTAGGTAAGGCGCCATTGCGCTGCAAAATGAGGCGGAAGGTGCAATGCAGGTGTGCTTTCATTTCATCGGCACTCCACACCCTGTCTTTAGATTGGGATTTATATTCCCTGGTGACCCAGAACTTGTAGTTCGCTTCATCAAACAGCCGGTCCACATCCGGATGGAAACGTTCAATAACAACCGTTTTATCGTTGATGAAGTCCATCCAGTACGGAATATGCGCTGGTAGCTGATCCAGCACTTCTGTAACAACTTTTATGATGATATGCTCTTTCATAAATGCATATACAACACTGTCTGATTAGGGGCAATAACTGGTAATTGCTGCCATTCGTCAGCATTTGGGGTAATTAAATAAATAAGTTTTTCATTCTACGCTACAACACATGTGATCTGTTGCCGAGGTCACAGCAGATTCCACTAATAATGATATTCTAAATTAGATGAGAAGTACGCAAAACCCGTGATACGGTCAAAGGAACATTTAATGCGTCGTTTATAGATTATGGGGTTTTGGACGATGAAGCTAGGAAATATTGAGGAATTCGCAAAAAAAATATCGATAGCTCAGGATAAACTTTGTATCAAACATGAAAGGTTCTTCCCAGGTTTCGCCCTTTTCTTAACCTGAAATGAACAAATAGTAATACCACCACAACCGGTAGAACGCAGGCCGATACGATCAGACTCCAACTTAGCCGCCAGGCCCCGTTGCTGAAGAGCGAAAGAATGTTCTCTGTGCACAGGCACATGACAGCTGCGGCAAGGAATGCATACGCGATCAGGTTGATCCCTTTATAGGCTGCCAGCCGGACGACCTTTATATAGATGAGGGTGATCATATTTAGGCACAATAACAGGGGAACTGCCAATCTGAGCGACCAGCTAATGTCTCCGGTAATCCTATCCAATCCGAGCAGACAAATAGACGACAGGAAAAATCCACAGGCCAGTTTAGGTAGTATGCTTTTTTTCCACAACGACAATACTGATGCATAACAAAAAATGATCAGCCCCACGGCTATGATATACTCAGACCAGGTAATACCGTGATTAAGGATAAAATTCACTGTGAATGCTGCCAGAATGCCGGACCCCAGAATGATGGAAATGATCTCCCACGTAAATTTGCGCTGCCTCTGGTTTAGTGCCAGTTCAGGATAAGCGGCCGGTTTTTCTGAAGTTGGAGCATCAGGGATACCGTCCTGCTCATTCAGCGACAGACCACATAAGGGACAGATCTGCATGTCCGGTTCTAGTTCAACGCCGCAGTTTTTACAATGCATGGTAAGCTTATCTTATAATCTTTACAGGAATTCCGCTCTTCACCAGAAAGGTCAGAATGAGCCGCTCAAGCTCCCTGGACTTTGTGATATTGCCGAAAGTCAGCACCAACTGGTCCTGGAAGCCTACGACCGCGCAATTGACCTTTAATACCTTGTTGGGAGGCGGCGGTATAAAAATGAATCTATCGATAAGTGCGTTAACGTTATTGCCTAAACTAATGTTTCCAAGGTTGGTCACTACTCCGCTGTATTGCTTTGTACCTAAAGTATACAGCTTCGATATGATGAGCGATTTAATTATCAGAGGTATACTCCGTATGAAGGCATTCCGTTCCGTACTGACATTACGCGATAGCATCTTACTGATAAGTTTTTTATCGGTTTCCAGTTGCATTTGATGATAGACCGTTTTAATAATCTCTTCAAACGTATAATGCCCCAGGCGAAGGTCTATTTCAGGTATAACATACAATGAAAAATTCCTCATTGTACGCGATGGGAAAATACGCCTGAGATTAACCGGTACTTCAATTCTCAGTATTTTTCTGTTGGCCCTTTTGCGGAACTCAGGGAGTTGTTCATAAACCTGTTGCAGGGAAAAAAGATAGACGGACGTGAGGTATTCTGTAAGGCTTACATTATGAGCTTTCGCTTCTTTTATGATAGACGCCGTTGGGACAGTCGCTTTCAGCACATGAAAACGGGGACGCCCTCTTAAGCGGAACGGTACATGAAATGCTGCTGGGATCCTTCGCGGCCTGGCGTTGATGTCTTCAGAGTACAGGTTATAGGCGTCTAACGATTCTTCCCGATGAGGGCTTTCATAGACGTTCAGATGCTGAAATTCAGCAGGGGTGGCCAGATGGCATTTTTCAAAATAAACTGCCAGTAAGGTTTTTAAGAATTCAAGGGCACCGGTTCCATCAGTAAGAATATGCGAAAACTCAACACTGATCCGATTCTCCCTTACCAGTACCCTGAACATGAGCTCTTTTTTCCCAAAGGCCCGACAAGGGACCCGTGTATCTACCTCAACGGCAATCGGCTGACCATCAGGTTCCAGATAATACCAGAAAAAGCCTGTTTGCAGCTTTACCTTATAATATGGAAAACGATCCTCTAGGGCTTGAATAGCCAGCAAGAACTGTCGCGCCTTAACCCTCTTCTTTAGTTCCACGCCAACCCTGAATACAGACGTTAATTCGTGGTCTTTTATAACCGGATATATTTTTGCCGCGTTATCCAGTCGAAACCAAAGATCATTGTCATGAACTTTTTTTTGCATAACAACAAGAGTAGTCGTGCCGACTTTTCAATATACTTATCAACTTTAGTGCCTTTTTAAGTACCTTCAGGTTGCCTGACTTTTAACATTCATGGTGATCAATTATTTTGGCTAGTCTTCAAAGCAGGATATTTAAGGTTCTTTTGCGTTTGATCAATAAAAAAGGCTTTCTTGGCCGGCAGTTGAGAACAGGCCGGTTTAACCGGTTTGATTGTGCAGAGCCTCCTTCTTCCCTTTTCAGCAATGTTACAACAATTAAACAGGATGGGCAGAATGTCTTTACCCTGGAGGCTGCCGGTGATGGCGGTAATATCCACATTTTATACCTGCATGGTGGTGCATATGTACAATGTTTTACACTTCTGCATTGGCTCTTTCTATCAGATCTGATAAAAGCAACAGGTGTGGGTATAACAGCTCCCGATTATCCGCTGGCGCCTGCCCATACATATAGGGAAGCTTTCGCCATGGTAGAGACCGTATATAAACAACTATCCATTAAATATGACGCCTCCCGGCTGATCCTCATGGGCGATTCTGCCGGTGGTGGATTTGCACTGGCACTCGCACAAAAGCTAAAAAAGGACAATGTTCCAGTGCCGGCCCGGACTATTTTGCTTTCTCCGTGGCTGGATATCACCCTGGAAAATCCAGTTATCAAATCTCTGGACCAGACGGATCCCTTCCTGGGGGTAGAGAGCTTACGGCAGGCAGGGAAGCTCTACGCAGGCGGTACGGGTACTGATAATCATTTGTTGAGCCCTATAAACGGCCCCCTGACAGGCCTTGGTAAGATCACCGTTTTTGTTGGGGCTAATGAAATACTGGCAGCTGACGCACGAAAATTAAAAGAGCTGGCGCTATCTCAGGGAACCGACCTGGAGTATTACGAATACCCGGATATGGTCCATGCCTGGATGCTTCTGGACTTCCCTGAATCAAAACAGGCAAAACGGCAAATTATTGACCTTATCAAAGCAACAGGTCAAACCAGATAAACATGTGACAATCTTCGGCCTCCTTCATTTTCCTACAAACCGTTCTAAATAAGTAAATTTAATGTTATGTGAATCCTAACTTTGGTCAAAATAGTTTGAACAAAGAATCATCTATCATCAATCCGACAATTTGAATATGGTTAAATTATCTAACAACTATGCAGTTATAAGTTTCAAAAATCAGGCGCCGACAACAGAAGATAAGACACATCACGAATACTACTTCTGCGTTTATCCCTTAGACCATGAAAAACCATTTATGCTGGGAGAATCAATTGGCGGCGGACATGCCGAACGTGGCGGTTCAATAACATTATCGTTAAAAGAATTATTGCAATATAAAGACTGGAAAGAACATATGGAGAAATCAGGCTGTGACTGGGCAATTGAAGTAATTGAACAGTATCAACCTGATATAGAAAGAATAATAAATATTTTAATTAGCCGCAAACAAAGTCGTTTTTTTCACTAACCTTCACCAGTCAAACTTCAACAACGATACCCCCTGTGAAGGTAAGGCCATCCCGATGATTGCCACACCATTCTCAGTTGTTATCCATTCCGGTGAACCTAACAATTGCAGTTGCCCTGCCTTTTCCAATTGCGCAATCTGTTCTGCAGAAGGATTTTTGGGTGAGCCCATTTTCTTCCATACCTCATATGAATTGCTATGCTCATCATCGATCCTGTAATGATGCATACACACTTGTTGAGGTAAACCTTTCAATTGAACAGTGACTTGTTTTGTAGCTTGTTTCACATCATCGTCATGATAGTTCCATAACATGACGGTAGCTCCATGCGCATCTTTACAAGCCATTCCATTAATATCCGGATAAGACCTTCTGAAACTGGAATCCACCGCTGTGCGGAGATCATAACCCTGATCAGAAGTAACAAATACCCGATTACCCTTCATCATCCCAAACATGCGAAACACATTCAGCACGGGCTTATCCACACCATTGGTAGCCAGATCCCTGAAGCCAAAGAACCAGGGTTGGTTCTCAAATTCAAACGACCAGGACACAGCTCCTTTAAAGTTTACCTTGTACTGATCTCCCAGGGCATACTCCCGCGCAAAGGAGGCAGCTGTATAACTGGAATACATTGTTCCATTGCGATAAGCGTTTTCGGGATTGGTATGCATCCCACAGGCGGCACAGCCTTCCGGATCGGATTCACCAATGATAATAGGAATATTTTTCAGCTGAGGATAGGAGGCTACCAGTTTAAAACCAGCTTCGATATCTCTTAATTGCGTGCCCATATTCATCCTTACGTGACCGTCTACAAGCTGAGGAGCGCCTTTGGCATGAAACAATATAGCATCTACAGGTGCGCCTATCTTTTTAGTGACATAATTGGTATCTGAAAAGCAATGTTTAACAAAGGCATGCAGCCATTTCTGAGCGCCTTGTCCACCAGTTCCCGCAACGTTAATACCTCCAATCTTAGCCGTAGGCAGTGCACGTTTTACAGCATCAGCAGTATAGTCATACAGTTTGAAAAATTCTTCCATACTGGCTTTCCAATACAAGCCGTTGGGCTCATTCCAGAGTTCCCAATACCAGCTTTCTACTTCCTGCTGACCGTAGCGCTGTACCGAATGTTTTACCCATTGATAAACCAGCTCTGCCCATTTCTTATAATCCTTTGGGGGATAAGCCCAACCTGTAATGATATCTGAATACGGATCACCCGGTTTCCAGTAATGACGGTAAGGTTCAGGCTTCGTAGACAGTGCCTGCGGCATAAAACCAATTTGAGCAAGCGGTTTCATGCCACGTTGAACATAAGTGTCAAAAATACTGTCAATGATAGCCCAGTTATAAACAGGATTCCCATTGGCATCTTCAGTATAAGCATTCGTAGATCCCCATTTCAGTGCGGCTTCCCCATCACCCGTAACCAACAGACTGTGCGCCCGTACATACACTGGTACAGGCGATAACGCTGCGATTTCAGAAAGCAGCTTCTTACCGTCTTTCATATAGGTGTAGTTAGGCTCGTCATACCCAAACCAGGCCCATGCCGGGTACATGGGACCAATGGGTTTGTTCAGATCTACCTGGATCCTTGCGGCGCCGGAAAGGGGCTTTAAGTTTTGCTGCGCATAGCTCTTACATATGAATGCCGGAAAGCTAAAAATGGTAATGGCAATGAACCACTGACAAGCTAATGAGTATTTTCTGGACATACAGGTATTTCCTTTTATTGAACTTTTAACGTAGAAGTCTTTTTATCTTGTTTCAATTGAATCTTCTGAGATGATCCGGGCATTTCTTAGCGCTTCTGCCACATGCTGTGTAGATGCGGGTAGGCGATATATTCTAAGACAAGATAATATTATAGTTTGTCATTTTGACACAAAATTAATGCCCTGATTATCAGAGATATTCCCTGGATTAAAAAAAAACGAATGACTGGCGGCTAAAAAAATTGCTAAATGGTTTACCAGAAAATAACTAACTTTCGGCATCCTTTACTATCAGTTACGCATATACATATATTTGATGTAATGAATAAAGGTAACCCTGATTAATTAGTGACAATTGAAAACCATGAGTTTACCATTTATCGAAATCATTGAGTGGTTCGAGAAAGACCCCAATTTGTTGATGTGGAATTTTCCTTGCCCAGAAGCCGACATCAAAAATGGAGCTAAGCTGATTGTTCGTGAATCCGAAAAGGCATTGCTGCTAAGCGAAGGCAAACTGGCCGACGTATTCGATCCCGGAACACATACGCTGACTACTGACAACATTCCCTTCCTGACGAAGCTGAAAGGCTGGAAGTATGGCTTCCAGGGCCCTTTTAAAGCGGATGTTTACTATTTCTCCGTTAAGCAGTTTGTAAACCTTAAATGGGGAACGCCAGCGCCTATTATCCTGCCGGATAAGCAATTTGGTCAGGTTCGCCTGAGAGCGTTTGGTAGTTATAGTTTACGTATCTCAGATCCCTCAAAATTTTTCAGGGAATATGCAGGTACATACCCTTACCTGTTTGTGCACGAACTACAGAACAAGCTCCGTGATTATATAGCGCCCAGGTTTGGAGAAGCATTAGCACAGGCGCAGATCCAGGTACTGGACATTGCTGGTAACCTGAGCCTCCTGAATGATAAAATAAGGCCCCTGATCCAGCCGTACTTTGATGCATTCGGTATTGATGTAACAGAATTTACAGTAAGCAGTGTTACCCTGCCTGACGATGTAGCAAAGCATTTTGATACCGTTACCAACATGAATATGGTTACGGACATGGATGCCTATCTTAAATTCAATCAGGCTGCTGCCATCGGCAAACAGGGTACTGCCCTGAATGACGCCGCACAACAGGGCGCCGCTATGGCCTATATGATGAATGCCATGAACGCAGCGAAACCCGAAAGCAAACCTGCAGAAAAACAGGACGATCTTGAAAGCAGGCTGAAACAACTCAAAGCGCTCCATGATAATGGATTGATAGACGCAGAAGAATACAAAGCAAAAAAAGCAGAGATCTTATCCAAATTATAATATCGGCGTAATGCAGGAGGAAAATAAGAAATTATCGTTCATGGAACGAATGAAACAGCGTGCCGTTTCGCAGCAAACCTATGGCGGACAAGCTGAAAACACTGAAGCCAACACAGGAGAAGCGGCTTGCCCCAACTGCGGCGCAGGTCGTGCAAAACAGGATGGATTGACACATTGTGCCTACTGCGGGCATCCCTTCATAACAACTACTCTTACTGACGGTAGCTATATCAAAAAGTCAGATAACTCTAATAGCTAAATATGGGTTTATTTAATTGGGGACAATCACAGGAAGACAAGCAACAATACGAAGCGTTTAAAAGTGAATTGGAAACCCTGGAAAATCGTTTGAACTCCTTCCTTACAAAGCTGGATGAACGTGTGGATATACTGCTTAGCGGATTTATAGAAGAAGCGCCTTCTGTAATAGCCGGAGACGATCGCTTTGGACAGGCTTATTATCGCTTTTCATCTGGTATGAAAGGACAGGCTGGCAACATGCGTGAAAAGGTGCGGGAAGTGCTGGAAAAGCAGATTGAACCTGTCTACCAACGGTATTCAGATATTTTCTCGGTAGAAAGTGAGGCTTACAGTATACTTCGCGAATGGAGACATCGTTGTGCCAGGAAGGCAGATGAATGGGAAGAGCAATTGCAGCGTCGCGTGGATGAAGCAACAGAACTGGTGGAGCAAAAAGATTATGAGCCCATCTTTGAGCAAATGGTGAATACCTACTGGCAGCAATGTCAGTCGGTCAACTGCCGGCAATGTGGCGCCAATCTGAGTATAAAGCAGGTATACTATTATAGTGCCTATGTATCATGCGCTTATTGTCAAACACAGAATATCTTCGAGCCGGGAGCGATGGGCCGCGACATTGAACACACCGCAAGAAAGCTGGCAGAACAACGTAGTAAACACTTCATCGATGCACATGAACAAAGAAAGCGTGAAGAGCAGGACCTTTACGAACAGATACATGAATTGCAGCTGGCGCTGAGCACACAGGAGCGGATGACGAAAAGCGGCCCGGGATATGAGCAGATCCGCTTGCTGGAAGCCCAAAGGGTACAGGCAGAAAATGAAGCTCCTGAATTGCTTGATAAGTATTACAGGAACATTTTTGATGAGCTGACAAAGTTATTGCCGGACCTTGAAGAACATCACGAGAAGTTCTTCAAATCTCTGCAGGCCAATTATCAGCGATATGAAAGTAAAAGAAGTACGGATCTATAGTTAACTATAAAAAACAACAGACCATGGGACAAAACAACCCCTTATTTGAACCTATTCACGGCATTACTTTGTACGATTATTCTGCCGCCAACGCTAAGATTGCGAATGGTGTTGCTGTAGATACTATTTGTAGCGCGCTTGGTGTGGAAGTACCCGTATGGGAAGATGCCAGCCAGGGTTGGGTACAACGTATGCAGGAAGATGCAGATTTCATTGTGATCTCCGAAATGGGAACCTTATTCGGACAGGCCGATCAACACCCAAAATTAGGTCATCTCCAGCCGCAAGCCGGTGCAGGAAATACACAGAACCTTCAGCGCCTGGCTACTGACCGCTATTTCTATGAAGAGTTGTGTGGAGCACGTACCGCTGCATATGAAGCGGGTTTAGACGGCGCCAGATGGATACAGGATAATTACGGCATCTCTCTTGGCGACTTCCAGCAGGTGGCTATGCAATGGATGGAGCAACAAAAGGACCTGAGCAGCGAAGAAATAACGGAATACGTAGACTATATGGAAGCGAAAAGACAGGAGTATGCAAAGAAATTTGCTGATGAAAACGGCGGTAATATAGCTGACGATGTGGAGTTTTAAATAAGATCCGCTTTCCGGATAAACGTAAAAAACGCCTTCCATTTCTCAAAAAGGGAGGCGTTTTTATTTAGAGCTTAACGTCATCCTTTATACACTGCAGCAAATTCGTCTGCAAAATCATCCAGCTTCGTCTTGCCATAATCTGCTGGTTTATTCCGGTCATAATCTTCCCATAAAATGCCGCTCCTTATTGCAGTACCCATTTCGACAAAGACACTGGCAATGGCAGGTGGAAAACCTGCTCCCGTCATACCGGCCAGACTGTCCTGGTCATTGAATTCTACCCAAGGCAGATCAGGTTTGCCTATTGCAGCACCCAGGGTTTTGACGAGCGTTGAGACCTTTTGCTCGTCACTGATCACATAACGATGGCTTTTCCCGCTGAAAGTGCCCTGTAGCTCCTGCGCAGCTGCTTCCGCAATATCCCGAGGATGTACCAGCGCCAGTCTTGATTCTTTACTGTAATTATTGCCCAGGATACCATTGTTCTTTATCATGTCTATATTAGCAAAGAAGTTGATATAGAAGAATCCCGCACGAAGATGTTTAACTGCGACATTATCTAATGCGTTTAACGTCAGTTCCACGTCGTGTAATCCGGCTATTGGCCCTGTGCCTTTCTCAAGATGAGCGCCGATACTGCTCAGGTTCACTACCCGTGTTACGCCTGATGCTTTGATCGCTGCTGCATAGTTTTTACCAATATCGCCAATGTATTGCCTGTAGTTGCTGACGCCAAAATTGGGTGGCACCATTGTGTAAACTGCGTCTGCACCGGTAAATGTCTTTGTCAGAAATGCAACGTCTTCTATAGAACCTATCGCAGCCTTTGCTCCTAAAGCTTCAATAGCGCTCACCTTGCCAGCGTCGCTGCTGATAACCGTTACATCATGACCTGCGCCTGTCAATATCTCTGTCAATGGCTTGCTGATGTGCCCCAGCGAGCCTGTTACTATAATTTTCATACTATTAATGTTTGTTTGTTTTCAAGGCAAAACTTTTTTACAAGTACCTACCCGAAGTAAGTGGTTATGGCTAAAGTGAAAGAAAGCTCAACAAGAACCTATAATAAAGGCATTGCTGAAATGACCTGTCCTATCACCCATGTCATGAACAAGATCGGCGGCTACTGGAAAACGATCATTCTCTGCTACCTGATAAGCGGCCCTAAACGCTATGGTGAACTCAAGCGCCTGATACCTGCCATTACGGAGAAAATGCTCATACAGCATTTAAAACAATTGCAGGAAGACAATTTAATAAACAGAAAGGCAGAGGATATTGTTCCGCCATATGTTGTTTATAGCGTGACCCAGCCCGGCGAAGATTTAGGGCCCGGTATTGCTGGCAATGGCTGGATGGGCAATAAAGGCCAGCGCAAAGTAGGTGGGCTTCACCACCAGCACTGATGCAGGGACCTCACGATGGCCACGTCCCCGCCTGATGGTAAATGAGGGCAATAAACCATATCAAACTGTCTACAAGTGGGAACTGTTAAGAGTTTGCTAAACATACTTTTGCCTTTAAATTTTTCAATTAAACCAGCGTCAAAGAATTAGAAAAAATTAAAGGTCATGAAAAAGATAATAGCAATACTGCTACTTGCAGTAACGGTTCAAAGCGCTTCAGCAATGGTTTCTAACAGCCCGGTAAGAGGTGGTTTTCATGGTGGTGGCTTTTATCACCCCAGAACTACCGTAGTGGTGGGCGGTGGCTTCTACAGCCCTTATTTTTCTCCTTTCTATTATGGCTACCCGTATCCATATACTGCTGCCGTGCCTTACCAGCCAACGAAGCTGGATATGCAGATAGCAAACATTAAAAATGATTATGCGGACAAGATCGAATCTGTTAAATTGGATAAAGATCTGACCGGTAAAGAAAGACGCGCACAAGTAAGGGAATTCAGGAGAGAACGCGATCAGGCGGTCCTTGAAGCAAAGAGGAACTATTACAAATCTTAATGTTAAAATTTGGTTCATGCAAAAGGGAATGATGTAATATCATCCCCTTTTGTATTTTACGCCCTGCCGGCTTTTTTCTGCCGGAGTGATAATATGACTTCATACACATACAATGGAACAGCCCATCCCATCCAGAAAAGGGAAGGAGAAATATCTTCAAAACTTCCCAGCGATTGAACAATAGGTAACTTTATCGTTAACCCCGATACCACAAAGGCTAATGTAACAATGTAACTTCTGGTCATCCACTCTTTATGAAGTTTAATTTGCCTTTTACGCACCGTCCACCAGGCAATAAAGGAAGACGATATCCAGACACTTACCCATACCTGTAGTGAAAATGCGTACGCCCAGTTGATGGCATAGGCAGTGGTAAAAGCCAGTATCACTGCGCACGTGCTGCTAGCCAGGATAGCCAGCAGATAAAGCGTGCCAATGATGCGGTGTAATTTCCAGCTTTTGGTTCTCAATCGCTCCCAGAATTGTAAAGGCCCAAGAATGAGCGCTCCTCCTCCGGCGGTAATATGGAGCAGCAGTACCCATTTCAGTGTAAAGTATTTGCCAAGTGCTTCGGGAGTGAGTTGAAGGAAGTGATCGGCACCATGCATGAAATACCAGGTGATCGCTACAATAACAGCCCAGATCAGTACTTTGAAGACGTCGCTTATTCCCCGGGAGGAAGCCGCAGCAGATAAATTTTTCATGTTCAATAGGTCATTAATTGAACACAAAATTCAGTGAGCGGACTGTTGAAATCAATAACCGAAAAATTATTCGGTAACAGGAACCAGGCAGGATGGAGATCGGCGCCCGGAACTTACCTTCTTCACCTTACCCGAATAAGCAGCTCCCCATTGATCCATCGAGCCAATAACAGGAAGAAGGCTTTTGCCCATGTTGGTGAGAGAATAGTCTACGTGCAAAGGAAATCCCTTTCGTACTTTCTTCGTCACAATGCCATAATATTCAAGCTCTTTCAGCTGCATGTCTACTACCCTTGGTGTAGCAGCTATGAGTTGTTTATGTATTTCGCTTGGCCTTGTATTCCCTCTGCTGATAAGGTCTACAATACAGGGCTTCCATTTTGCTCCAAGTACTTTCATGAATACAGTGACGCCACAGTCCAGGTCTTCCGGAGTCTTTCTTTCGTATGTCTGCATAACATTTAATTTGGGTTATCAGCAACGCAGCAGCACTTACTGCTTTGCCTTTGTTATGCAATATAAAATATTTTTCAGTCCTGCCGGATCCTTAGCTGATTTCGTTATTGGATGACTACTTTCAATGACTGACAGGACTGAAAACGTTTATAGCAGCGGATTAAAACAGTTTTTCTTCCGGAGGTTTAACACCAGCAAGGCGCAGGTAAACGGTAGTTTGTCCGCGGTGATGCGTCTGATGCTCAAATGCTTTTTCCAGCGCTTCTTTTCTGGTCATGTCAAATTTGCCAAATAGGGTGATTTTTTCATTCATCTTATCTGCAGGCATCTTTTTGATGTCATTAATGACATAATCATATCCATCCATCACAGCCTTAACTACTTCAGTCTTCGACTTGTTACTTGATTTTTCACATTCGCCCATACCAAAAGGGCTTTTTTCACCGGTAACTGCAGATACAAAACCATAGTTGGCATCCGTAATGTGAAGCATCTGTTCTGCAAAAGAGCGCATTTCTGGTTTTGGTTTCAAAGCGTAATCTTTGTCTGGCATAGCATCGAGGTATTCTTTTGTATAGGCTTTTGCCCTTTCCCATTCCTTTACCATTCCTTCATTCGTCGACTGCGCAATGCAAATGCTGGATAATCCAATAAAGAGTGTGAATACTTGAATAAACATAAGTGCTTTCATCGCATGTAAGTTTTTTTTGAACAGTAAAATGCTTTAGCAATAGATGTGATACAAGAGAACTATCTTAAGAAATACTCTTAACATAGTTTAAGGGGCTTGACTATTAAAACCAACAACCAGACGACTGATTTGTTTAGCAATCATAAGGAAAGGGCCGCCGTTCTGGCAACTGAAAGGAATACGCTCATCGCGTTAGTAATAAAACATCAAGTGCCTTTGCAAAATGAAGGAAATCGTAAATAAGCTTGACGAAGCTGAGGGATAAATAAAAAGCCTTCAGATAACAGAACTGAAGGCTTACATATCAAGCTGCTATTAATTAAGAGGAACCAGTTTAGCAGACTCAACCTCATTAACTCACTTATGCTATCTCAATAGTACGGGGTGCTTTCTGTTTAGCTTCTTCCCGTTTTGGAATAGTAAGATGTAATAGCCCATTTTCGTAACGGGCGTTGATCTTATCGTCATCTACCACATTCTTAGGCAGTTCAAAACTGCGCTGGAATGACTGATAGCTGAATTCCCGCCTGGTATAGTTATCTTCTTTCTTTTCCTGGCTCTGCTGTTTGGCAGATGAAATAGTCAGCAGATTGCCATCAAGTGTAACTTTGAAGTCTTTCTTTTCCATACCAGGTGCTGCTACTTCCACCTCGTAGTTATCGGCAGTTTCCTTAATATTTACGGATGGAACGGTGGTACTGGTAGACGAAAAATTGCTGTTTCCCCAGTTGAAAAGTTCACGGCTAAAGAAGTCGTCGAGCAACGAAGGGAGTGTTGAAAATGAATTTCCATTCCTTTTGATGAGTGACATAATGAACCTCCTTTTAATTAAGTGAACAATAGATAACTTTGGTAGTCAGGTTGGCCAACCTTTCCATCCAAATCTGCTCAAATGAGGTGCCACCGCGTTTTGAACTGAATTTTTTTCAGGAAAACTGAAATTTTTTCTTGTCTGAAGAAACATTTGTCAGATTGTAAGTCATTCCCCCTTTTTCATCTTTTCTATGGTGTCGAGCATACCGGCATGTTCTGTCTCATCGGCCAGCGGCAAAGCCAGTATCTGCCACCTGATACCTTCTTCCTTACGCCCCGATTGATACAGCAATTGTGCGTTCCTGCTCATATACCGGCTGAATGCATGACGCTGCTTCGCTGGTATGCCAGTCCCGTATTTCTTCGCATAGGGAATAATGGCGGCGGAAAAATTGCCCCAATCATCGCGTTGCATACTATAGATAGTCTGGCTCATCAGGAGCACCTCTTCTCCCGTATCTCCGTGAAGTGATACCAGGTGTTTCCCAAAGACGGTCCAATCGGGTGTACTATCACGGGATTCAAGGTAGGGAATGACCTCTTCCTGGAAGATCCTGTTTATCTTCTCAGCATGGATACGGGTACTGTCAATAGGCTTTTGTGCAAAGACGGGAGTGGACAACAAACAATAAAGGGCTAATACAAATGGATACATGGTAATGGTATTTATGAAGGGACACTATGAAGTTAAATAATAGATAGTAACTTTACTTAGGAGAAAGAGAATTATCAATAAGATCATTATGGCAGGGCAGACAACTTATAATACTCTTTTAACTAACCCAATATGCGACACTTTAATCTGACTGCAATTGTCATTGTTATCCTGGCTGCAATCGCACTCATTGTTTTCCTGATAGTAAGAAACCGGAGAGATCAGAAAGAACTGTTAAAAGATGATCCTGTAGAAGATCAGATCGAAGAACAGCAAAGGCGGAAAGATAAATTGTAAAACTTTTATTGGGGCATTGAAATTAAAATGCCCATGAAATTTGTTAAACTCACAGCAGCAGTGTTGCCCGTGGCCGCCATTGCAGTATTTTCTGCCTGTAAGAGAGAGGCAAACCCTAATTACACGAACCGGTATCATCTGCGATACAATAGCTCGTTTATCCAGATTGGTGACACCGTATTGTCTTCATATGTTTATGGGGAAGGTTTGAATGGCTTCAGGGGTGGGAATCGTCTCGATGGAAGATAGCTGCTACTTTCACTTGTTTTCTCCCCGGAAAACCGTACTTTAGTCATACTCCCAAAAACCTCCAAACGGATAACCCCTTTTCGACATATACTTAAATCATTGTATTATGGGAAATAATTCCACAGAGCACATCAATGAAGCAATGAATAATGAAGTTGCAGAATCAAAGAAGATTCCCTCTGTTATCGAAGCACAGAAGATGCTGGCTTTACAGAATAACATGCTTTACGTTGGAGCAGATGCTTACATCGGTAATCCATATGCCCTTCTGGGAACAGTACTGGAGATTCGGAAGACACAGGCTGATTGCCCCACTATTGCGAATACAGAGAATGCATCCATAGAATTTTCTGCGTTTAAGATCCCGGGTATCGAGATCGATGAAGCCTCAAAGATTAAGGAGCCCATTAAACGGCAGTCCATCCTCGTTGATCAAAAATTGGCGGTGGAGCTGAGTTTCTTAAACTACCTGACGGCCGAGTTTGAAGGAGAATCTTCGTTCAGTCTGATGGTATTCGATCAGGCAACAGGATTGGTTAACCGCGACAGCGACTCCTGGAATAAGGGCGTGCAATCCTGGATGACAGACAATAAGGCCACTATCCTCGACGATCCTGCTGTGTGTTACGTGTATGCCGTGATAGGTTTTGTGCAGAAATATATCATCCGGCGCAAATATACCAAGTTCACTGCCGGCGCGAAAGGCGGTGCTTTTGGTGTTAACCTGAATGGCCAGCTTTATACCAGCTCTGAAGATTATTCGTTGGATGTACGTTACGGCTTGCAGACGGTCATTCTGAAACGGCCTGCAGTAACAAAGTCGCTGTTTGCAGTGAAAGAAGTCCTGGCTGAAGCGAAGGAAGAGGAGGCAAATCTCTTTAGCGCTATTGCCAAAGAACGTAGCTTTGCGCTTAAATAGCAGCTGTAGCAACAGGCAACGGAGAGCAGAAATTTTCACCCGCCGTTGCCTGTTATTATCAGGTAATGTCAGACTTTACTTTTGGCTCTGCTACTTTTACTCTTGCTTTTTGTGGCAGTGCGTTCTTCTGCAGGTACATATTGTTGAATATAATTCTTCAGGGTTGTTTTCAGTTTGACCTGAACAGTATCTTTCTTTTCCGGCTTGGCTTTTCCGGATATCACTGCGTCTGTCATTTCTATGAAATTCCTGATAGCGTCCGGCGAAAATCCTATCTCATGTAGACTGCTTTCCCACTGTTCTTTTGGTATCTGTACCGCTTTTACTTCCATTCCGAGCGCATCAGAAAACGCTTTAGCTACATCATTACTGCTATAGGCAGCTGGCCCGGTCAGTTCGAATATTTTTCCGTCTTCTTCCTCTTTCTGTATAACATTTGCTACAAAAGCCGCCACTTCCTGTGGTGATACCATCGGAATGGACAGGTCGGGTGGGAAAAAGGTAGGCAGTGTCCCATTTTCCATCACAGATCCCAGATACATCATCCAGTTGCTGAAATAATAAGCCGGACGTACGAAGATCTGTTTTACCGGCATACCTGTAAACGCATGTTCCAGCAGATATGACATCACCAGGTTACCTGTTCCTGATTCATACTGGGCGCCGATAGAAGACAGGCCCACTACTTTTTTAATAGGTGAACTGGCTAACGCTTTTCTGTAATTTTCAAGAATGTCTTTTGTTTCGCCAATCACATTCCGCTCGTGACCGCTTTCGGGAGTGAGTGCAAAGAGCGTACTGCCATCCTGGAACGCAGCAACCAGTGAAGGAAGGTCACTGATATCGGCTATGGCAACAGCAGCGCCCGTTTTTTCCAGTTCACCGGCTTTATTTTCATCTCTGACAACACCTTTGACAGATTCTCCTTTTTCTATAAGCTGGCTAACAACAGCTGAACCAACTTGTCCTGAAGCTCCAAGAATGACATGCATAATTACTGTGATTTTTATATTGGAGGCTCCAAAAATTAGTCCAGCGTTATTGTGGAAAAAAAGGAACAGGCCATCTGCTTACACAGATAGCCTGCCGCGGATAGGAATAGGGCAGGGGTTAATTTTGGTTAAAGGTCAAAAACTCCTCGCTGGCGTCATTGTCATCTTTTAGCTTGATCTCGGTACTAGTTATTGAAATGATTTCCCAGTCATCTGTCAGTTCGCCCAACGGCTTATTGGCATCACTTTTTTCACCAAAATCGATGTTGAATTCCGTGGCACTACTGTTAATGCTCCACGTCCCGCTCCTGTTCGTACTGTTTTTGGATGCTGTTGCCGATCCATTACTGTCAAACGTAAAGGTATAGCCGTTGAAATCGCCGGTTTCATTATTGCCGCGCTCACTAAACAGCGTTACCCGCCATGTACCAGTTGTAGGTGCGTCCCGGTCAGGGGGCGGCGCAGGATTATCATCATTACTGCATGATAGTATACATGCATACAATAGTATTGCGGCTAACCAGCTGTTGCTTCTCATAACGGACATTTAACGTGGGGAATCTATTGTATTAATACGGATGCACCATGTATTTGGTTGCCTCACCCGATCATTTAATTTGACAGTTTGTAATAAGACTTCCCCGGACAGACACTTTCCGCTTCCGGTGCTGCCGCGAGGATGTCTGCTTAAGTGTTAGCCCCTGCTTATAATTTAATTCGTATTCATAATCAATCATTTATCGTCTGGGGTGCTTTATCAACTAAATTTTTCTTTTTAAAACTATATATTTAGTTTTAAGGTCAAATAGTAATCAAATGAACAACCTGAACAGGATATTATGCCTGCTTTTGCTGTTATGCAACGCGACCCGGATCTTTGCACAATCTTCTGTGAACAGGAACCGCGTAATGGAGTATCTGCAGGACCAGCAGTATGATGAAGCGATTGCCTATCTCCGGCCAGCCGTAGATAGCAATGACGCCCGCCAGGTGGCCCTGCTGGCCTACACTTATTACCAGGCAGGGAAGGTACCGGAGGCTGGAAATTATTATGAAAAGGTATTGCAGCTGGATAGCAATCACCTTACGGCCCACCAATGCCTGGCTGTAATCAGTCTGCAACACGATCGTCCGCTAACTGCTGTAGCGCACTATAAAAAGGTGGTGGTACTCCGTCCCCAGAGCGCCATTGCCTGGAAACAACTGGCTTTCGCCGCCCTCACTGCCTTGCAGCAGGATTCCGGTTTTGCCTGGCTGAATAAGGCCTATACCCTGAATCCTGGCGATCCCAGGGTCGTATCCCGGCTGGCGGAAGAGTGGATAGAAAGAAAGCGTTTTGGCGCAGCAGACACACTGATAAACACCTTCCTCGCTACAGATTCATCGTCAGCAATCGTCCTCATGACAGGAGCCAGGACTTCCTATCTGTTAAAGGATTACCAGCGCACCCTGATATTAGGAGAGAAGCTGAAACAGCTGAATATCTCTTCCTCCAATACTTTTATCTACGTTTCAGCAGCAGCTTATAATCTCAAAAAATATGAGGATTGTATAGCCATAAATGAATACCTCACCGCGCGGAATGCCAGCTCCGAAAACATCATTTATTATGCCGCTATGGCCTGTACACAACTGAAGAAGTACGAGGAAAGCAATGAACTGCTGCAAACCTGTATCAACATGGCGAAGTCGCCCAGCCTGGATAACTACTATACAGGAATGTCTGTCAACTATGAGGCATTAGGTCAATACAAGCCTGCGATCGCAAACCTTGACACGGCCTATTACATGTTCCATCAGCCGCTGAAACAGTATAGTATCGGCCGTATTTACGATGCACACCTGAAGAATGATGTGATGGCGACACGCTATTATAAACGCTACATCCAGCTGTATAAAGGGGAAACACCGGAAGAAAAAGAGATTTACAATTATCTGAAAACGCGCATTCAGAAATAAGGATAGCGCCTTTCTCCCTACACCTTGCTCAACACCTTAAATAGGCTTAATTTTATGCGGCTTTAATAACCGGCAGCGTCACAAACTGCCGGTTATTATTTGCATAAATAATGAATTCAATGATGAGTAAACAACCCGAACTGAGAACTGTCAACGTGACCAGGTATGTGACTCCATTGCGTGAAGGAGGCTCTTTACCTGCCATCGCAGAGGCAGATGATGGGTTCCTGTACGTACTGAAGTTCCGTGGCGCAGGGCAGGGCATAAAGGCATTGATCGCTGAAGTGATTGGAGGAGAGATAGCCCGCAGAATAGGCATGAAAGTGCCGGAAATCGTTTTTGCCAACCTCGATCATGCGTTCGGCCGTACCGAGCCGGATGAAGAGATCCAGGACCTGCTGAAGGCCAGTGAAGGCCTTAATCTGGCGCTGCATTACCTGTCAGGCGCTATTACCTACGACCCTACAGTTGCCGTGATTGACCCGCAGACAGCTGCCCGTATTGTATGGCTGGACTGCCTGCTGACCAACGTTGACCGTACCGCCCGTAATACCAATATGCTCATGTGGCATAAAGAACTATGGCTGATCGATCATGGCGCCTCCCTGTATTTCCACCATTCATGGGATAACTGGCAGGAACAGGCCAAACGGCCCTTCGTACAGGTAAAAGACCATGTATTGCTGCCCCAGGCAGACGGGCTTGAAAAGGTAGACGCCGCCTTCCGTGAGATCCTGACGCCTGAACAGATTCGTGCTATCATTTCCGTGGTACCCGATGAATGGCTGCTGACATTATCTCATCATGGTACGCCAGACGAAATAAGAGCCGTATATGCGGAGTTTTTGATCACCCGGATAGCCAATTCCGGAATATTTGTAAATGAAGCGCAACATGCAAGAAAAACACTTATTTGAGTACGCTGTCATCCGCGTTATGCCGAGAGTGGAACGGGAAGAGTTTCTCAATGCCGGTGTCATTCTCTATTGCAAACAACACCGTTTCTTACAGGCGATGATTACGCTGAATGAGGACCGTTTGCGTGCTTTCGCCCCTGAAATAGATATCAGTGAAGTAAAAACATACCTGGAAGCCTTTGAATGCATCGCTAAAGGAGGTAAACCGGCTGGTCCCATCGGTCAGCTTGATCTCGCTTCCCGCTTCCGTTGGCTGACCGCTACCCGGAGTACAGTCGTACAGGCGGGAAAGGTACACCCGGGTCTCTGCGACGATCCCGGTAAGGCCTTGCTCAGACTGCATGAACAACTGGTATTGTAAATACATAAAAAGAGGGTGTATATTAACTTTTCTGCACCCTCTTTTTCGTACCTTGTTTTTATTTAGATTTACAGGAAAACCCCATTGTTCCATGTTACTGCAAACAAGTACCTTACAATTGTTCCGCCCGAAGGAGGCAGATTCTCTTTATCGATTTCTGGACCTTGTACAAGCCTGCAATGATCATAGTCATGCTACCAGGCTGCGTTACGTGTTTGACGGAGCTAAGTTCAATGACTACGTCTCAGCAGAAGAGTTGGAACAATCCTTTGCTTCACTGGAGAAACATTGGAGCGACGGGGATTTTGACAGGGATGTGATCCTCTCTACGGATAAGGATTCACCCCTATTTTCATTGGTGCATACAGACCCATTCGAATACACGAATGAAGACAATGCAGCCTTCAGCTTCCGTAGTGGCAAACCATTGCTGCAGCCTGAAGGACACTTCTCCTACGAAGAGTTTCACCATTTCTTTGTTACCGCTATCAGGGCTTATAAAGCCAGGTATGCTGCCGTATATGATACAGAACTCGAAACATTGATCTCTTTCGCCTCCTTTTATGGAGAAGTGGAAATGGATGAAGAAATATCTACTCCGGATATCGTAGTAAAAACGCCTGAGCATCTTACAACCCGCATCGGTAAGGTGATGGCTCCGGGACTTTTCAATCCCCTGGAAATACCCCCTGCCATTTACTGGTTCAATTACTGGAATGAAGATCAGGTAAAAACAGTAGGTGAGGAAAAAATAAAACAGGCAGCCTTTGACGTAATTGAGAAGCTTCCCGGCGGCGGTTACATCCTCATTGTGCAGAAAGAGAACTTCGACACGTACAATACGGCCCACCTCGAAAAACTAGCTGCCCTGTACGATTATTTTGATCTTTACACACTTCAACAGAACGCTTCCTAAACGGCTGACATTAATGGCGTGCCTGTGGCACGACCCCCTAACAAAACACCATTAACAAAACGCAATAGGACTCCTTTAGGAGCCCCGTGTTTGTAGCGCGGGGTGCAACCCCGGGGAAACGAATATACGGGCGTAACCCTGGAAACAAACGGACAGGGTGCAACCCCGGGGGAAACGAATATATGGGGCGTAACCCCCGGGGGAAACAAACGTACGGGCGTAACCCTGGCAACAAATGTACGTGTGCAACCCCGGAAACAAACGTTCGCGTTGCAACCCCGAACAAACCCACGCCTCCCGGCTGGCGCAGATATTGTATCCCATCTGTATGACCAACAGGAAACATTATGCCAGAAGGACCATCCATTGTGATATTAAAAGAGGAAGTAAAAGCTTTCACCGGGAAAAAGGTCATTGATGTGACCGGATATGCGAAAATAGATCTGGAGAGGATCCGCGATAAAAAGATCATCGCTTTTAAAAGCTGGGGGAAACATTTTCTCGTCTGCTTCCGCGGCTTTACGATCAGGATACACTTACTGATGTTCGGTACTTATCGTATCAACGAAAAAAAGAACAGCAACCCTGCACTGCATTTACAGTTTGATAACGGAGAACTGAATTTTTATACCTGCTCGGTGAGGTTCATTGAAGAGCCGCTGGATGAGGTGTATGACTGGAGTAGTGATGTGATGAATGAGCAGTGGGACCCGGCCAAAGCAATGGCCAAACTGAAGAAGATACCGGAAACCCTTGTGGCAGATGCCCTGCTGGACCAGGATATCTTCGCCGGCTCAGGCAATATTATCAAAAACGAAGTATTGTTCCGGATCAAAGTCCATCCTGCCAGTAAGATCGGAAACCTGCCCCTCAGGAAGAAGCGGGAACTGGTAAAGGAAGCCGTGAACTATAGTTTCGACTTCCTCCGTTGGAAGAAGGAATTTCAGCTGAAGGCACACTGGCTGGCGCATACCAGGAAGATCTGCCCCCGGTGTCATATTCCGCTCGTGAAGGAATATCTCGGTACCACCAACCGGCGCACCTTTTACTGCTCTAATTGCCAGGTTTTATATTGAGCCGGGCTGGCATACCATCCTGCAATAAAAAAGGCGTCCTGTGCCTTACAGAACGCCCTTTTGAATACTTTCGATATCATTTCCGGTACTTGTACCGTACTGTTCCCAACAGTTCCTTTTTCTTTCCATAACACTCTTCCTGGATCGGAAGGCCCCGTTCGTCATAGGTGTACCTCCAGATGGTATAGGTAGCCGTCTCGCCGTTCACTGTGGTCATAGCGCCGATCCTGTTCTTGGCATCATAGTCAAAAATATAGTCTGGCAGCATTTTCTTCCGGGTAGGAGAGTAGCGCACGATATCCGTCAATAAATTCTGATCATTGTACTTGTAATAGATGCGCCTGCCGCTGGCTCCCTTGCCGCTTTCCATCTCTTCAGCCACCAGCCCCAGTGAATCCAGCGTAAACTGGACAGTGGTGGAGTCTTCTATCTTATCTCCGTGAAAATGAATCATTTTTGATAAACGCCCCAGGCTGTCATACTGATAACGCCTTGTTTCAGTGAATTTATACTTCGATTTCGGCTCATACGAAGTAAGGTATACTTCCCTGATCTTCGCACTCGTATCGTTAGTATTACGCATGTAAATGACGGTCGTAATAACGCTGCGGGTGCTGTCTACGGTCTTTGTCAGCTTACCCTTGGTAGAAAAGTAGGAGGTCATTACGGAATAGCCGGTAGCGCGCGAAACAGTCGTGGACCGGATCTGCCGGTAATTGGCGAGTATCTCACGCTGACAGCGGAAATCGTTATCTGATTCCTGGCCGGCGTCAAAGCTCTGAACCAGTTGCACAGTGATCTTATTTTCTTTTAACAGGGCCATATTAGCCTCGGTACGGGCGGTATTGACGATGTCCTGGTAATAGTATTGGGCGGAAACAGACAGCTTTAACCCAAGCAATGCTGTGAAAAGCAATAAAATGGTTTTTCTCGTGTACATATTAGATACAAAAATAATGATTCAGGAACATTCGGTAGTTCATTTCTGTAAAGATAATTTTTATATTTACCATCTATAACCTATAAGATACTTGAAAACACAACCTCTAAGGAAAGAAACGAACTGCCTCAATTGTGGAACGGATGTTCCGGGCAGATATTGTACAAATTGCGGTCAGGAAAATATTGCCCCCCATGAAAGCTTCGGCCACCTGGTAAAGGAATTTGCTGCCGATATAGTACATTACGATTCCAAAACACTGCTGACATTCAAGTATTTATTCACCAAACCGGGCTTTATTACCAGGGAGTATACCGCCGGTAAACGGGTGAAATTTGTACACCCTATCAAACTGTATATTTTTTCATCCTTCGTTTTTTTCTTTTTTTACTTTACACTGACGTCCCACAGCAATGATGAGTCACTTGATAAACTTGATAAAGATGCCAGAGAGCAGGTAGAGACTGCCCGCCGACAGAATAAGGAGGTCTATGCAAATCTTCCCGATTCTATCAAGAGAGGTGACCTTTCTACAGGCGACTGGTTCAGAAGGCTGAACGCCATTGACTCCAAAAAACAGTACGACTCCCTGCAGCAATCACTGCCTGTACAATATCGTGACAACCGTATTCAACGTAAAATGGCCCGGTATTATTTTTCTGCCAACAGGGATGGAGAAGGCCAGACTAAGGAGGAAAAAAATCATGCCCAGGAAGAGCTGTTCCAGCACAACTATCCAAAAATGGTGTTTGTGTTGCTGCCGCTTTTTGCGCTATATCTGAGATGGATGTACGATAAGAAGAAATGGTTTTATGCAGATCATGCCGTTTTCTCTGTGCATATCCACGTATTTTTCTTTATATTTTTTCTGGTATGTACAGCCCTGGATGCGCTCTTTCATTCGGAAATCTTTACCAGCTGGGGACTGCTCGCTATATTTGCATACCTGGTAATAGCCCTGAAGAACACGTACGGGCAGTCATGGGGAAAGACACTCCTCAAAGGCTTCCTGGTAACACTGGTTTACCTGATTACGTTATTAATAGTATTTGTAGGTTTTGTCTTTACGATGACGGTATTAATTGCGTAACTTAGGGAATGCAACCAGAATATATTATCATACACCACGAAGTGGCGCCCTATGTGGCCCATATCCAGTTAAACCGCCCCAAAGAACTGAATGCGCTGAACCTTGAACTGATGGCAGAACTCAGGGACGCATTGAAAGCATTGGACGCGGACGACAACGTACGGGTTATTATTATCAGCGGTAATGAAAAAGCATTCGCTGCGGGCGCAGACATAAAACAGATGGCAGGTAAGACTGCAATGGATATGTATAACATAGACCAATTCAGTACCTGGGACACAATAAAAAAAACTAAGAAGCCGTTGATAGCGGCAGTAAGCGGTTTCGCGCTGGGTGGGGGATGTGAGCTGGTTATGCTTTGCGATATGATCATAGCCAGTGAAACAGCGCGCTTCGGACAACCAGAAATAAAAATAGGCGTCATGCCAGGAGCCGGCGGTACACAACGTCTTACCCGTGCAGTAGGTAAGGCGCTCGCCATGGAAATGGTATTGACAGGCCGTTTTATCACCGCAGAAGAAGCATTGCGCGCAGGTCTTATCAACCGGGTGGTACCGGTGGAACTCTTCCTGAAAGAAGCCATCCAACTGGCTTCAGAAGTAGCTGCTCTCAGTCCGCTGGCAGTGAAAATGGCCAAAGAATCCGTATTAAAAGCATTTGACAGCACACTGGAAGAAGGGCTGCATTTTGAACGTAAAAACTTCTATCTCCTGTTTGCCTCCGAAGATCAGAAAGAAGGCATGCAGGCTTTTGTTGATAAGAGAATACCTGTATTTAAAGGAAAATAACATGCGTATTACCGACAGGATCATGCTCTGAACATATACACCCGTAATACACAATTAGCAATTCGTAATAGAGACCATGACCATGAACAAACACCTGGCAGCACTGTATGTCGTAGCTGCCTGTATTTTAGGATGTAAAGAACCGGCTGTCACCAACGGAGAAGAAAAAGGAACTACACCTCTGCCTACAACAGACACTATGATGGCTGTAGCCGACACCATTGAACCCACCCAGGTAGCTTCCTGGCAAGCTTTTGAGCAGTTTGAAGGTAAGTATGTAGCAGAAAGCGGCATGTTGGAGAGAGAGCCGCTGAAATCGCGTATCCAGGCATTACTGGACACCAACAGCCGCGCTTTTGCAGAACGCTTTGATGTTACTCCTCCGGTAGAAGTGGAAAATGATATCCTCTACAACCAGGGATGTCGCAGACACTTTTGCGGTGGCGATGAAGCCGCACTGGCCATTGATATGCGCAGGGATGTCATCTACGTAGGTATCGCCATAAATGGCGCCGTAAAGCTGTATAGTGAAAGGAATGATTCTGCTTTTCCTGAGAAATTATTACGCTGGAAACTCAAGTTCCCTTCATTGAACTAAGGTTAAATATGAGCTGTTCCCCGGATGGATCTTACTTAGATAAATCCCCCGGCTAGCAATAAAAAGCGGCCGTACCAATGTCTGGTACGGCCGCTTTCGTTAACACTTTATTCTTTTAATTGAACTTTTTCTTCAGCTCCATCAGTTTCGCCTGGAAATCATTCAGCGGAGCTTGTGCAGCCTGTTTCGAAGGCTTGCCACCGTCCCTTTTTTCTTTCCGCTGACCACCGCCGCCGGCGCCCTGCGCTTCATTGTCCTTCATGGACAGGGAAATACGCTTACGTGCAGGATCCACTTCCAGTACCGTTACCGTTACTTTCTGGTTCAGTTTTACAGCTTCATTCGGATTGCTGATAAACTTGTTGCTCAGATGGGAGATATGCACCAGACCATCCTGTTTTACACCAATGTCCACGAATGCACCGAAGTTGGTGATGTTGGTCACTACTCCCGGTAAGGTCATGCCTACCTTCAGATCATCCATGGTACGGATGCCTTCCGCATATTCGAAGATCGCGATCTCGTCGCGTGGGTCACGGCTCGGTTTATCCAGCTCTTTCAGGATGTCTTCCAGGGTCAGTAAACCTACTTCTTCACTTACATATTCCTTCGGATTGATCTTCTTACGCAGCTCTTCCTTCGTCATCAGGTCCTGAACAGTACACTGCTGTTTGGCAGCCATGTTCTCGATCAGTGAATAACGCTCAGGGTGCACTGCCGAGTTGTCCAGCGGATTGTCCCCGTTCTCGATACGGAGGAACCCTGCGCACTGTTCAAACGCTTTGTCGCCCAGACGGGTCACTTTCTTCAGCTGTAAACGGTTCCTGAAGGCACCGTTCTCTTTGCGGTATTTCACGATGTTTTCAGCCAGAGAGGGGCCCAGACCAGATACATATGCCAGCAGGTGTTTGGACGCTGTGTTGAGGTTCACACCTACATTGTTCACGCAGCTTATCACCACCCTGTCAAGGCTTTGTTTCAGGCTGGATTGGTTTACATCGTGCTGGTACTGACCTACACCGATCGCTTTCGGATCTATTTTCACCAGTTCTGCCAGCGGATCTATCAGCCTGCGGCCAATAGATACGGCGCCACGTACAGTTACATCGAAATCAGGGAATTCTTCTCTCGCTACTTCAGAAGCAGAATATACAGAAGCACCGCTTTCATTTACCATGAAAACGTTGATCTTCTTACCAAAGTCGATCTTCTTCACAAATTCCTCTGTCTCACGGCCTGCAGTACCATTACCCACGGCGATGGCAGCAGTATCGTATTTCTCCGCCCATCTTTTCAGCAGGGCTTCAGCATCGTCTCTCTTGTAGTTTTTCTCCAGCGGATAAATTACATCGTTGTCCAGCATATTGCCCTGGTTGTCCAGTGCTACTACTTTACAACCGGTTCTGTAACCCGGGTCAATGGCAATCACCGCTTTAGGTCCTAACGGAGCGGCCAGCAATAACTGGCGCAGGTTTTCGGCGAATACTTCTATCGCTTCAGCGTCTGCCTGCTCTTTACCTAAGGCACGGAACTCGTTCTCCAGTGACGGACGAAGCAGACGTTTGTAAGAGTCTGCACCCGCTTTTTTCACCTGCTCGCTGCTGGCGTTATTACCGGTTACGAACTGTTTATCTATGATGGATGTCGCGTCTTCTTCAGCGGGGCTGATAGTGGCATACAGGAAACCTTCTGACTCACCACGCAGGATAGCCAGCACCCTGTGTGAAGGGATAGCGCTGATCTCTTCGCTGAAATCAAAATAGTCTTTGTACTTGGCGCCCTCTTCTTCCTTACCCTCTATCACTTTGGATGTCAGTACGGCAGTATGGGTAAAGAGTTTACGCAGTTTATCACGCAGTTCGGCATTTTCGTTGATCCATTCTGCCATGATATCGCGTGCGCCTTTCAGTGCTTCTTCTGTAGATGCCACCTGCTCATTCAGGAACTGCTCTGCAGCGCTTTGCGGCGCATTCTCCTGCTGTTCGAAGATCAGTTTGGCCAGCGGCTCCAGACCTTTTTCGATAGCCTGCGTACCTCTGGTCTTGCGTTTTGGTTTATATGGGAGGTAAATGTCTTCCAGTTCTGTGAGTGCCCAGGTGTTTTCAAGTTTGCCCAGCAGCTCAGGAGTCATTTTCTCCTGGTCTGTAATGGTTTTGATGATGAAAGCGCGGCGTTCATCCACTTCCTGGTAGCGTTTCTGGAGATCTTCGATCTTCCCGATCTGTACCTCGTCCAGACTACCGGTCACTTCCTTACGGTAGCGACTGATGAATGGCACGGTGGACCCTTCCGCCAGCAAATTCATGGTGTTCTCCGCTTGTCGCGCTGAGATGTTCAGCTCCGCTGAAATTAGCGCAATGTGTTTGCTATTCATGAATTAAAAATTAGTAGTTTTCCGGTTAACCAAAACCGGCGGCAAATGTAACTAAAATGCCCTTTCTGTCAACAAAAAGAAATTAACATAAATCCCATACAGACGTCCCCCTGCGGGAATTCTTTATATTTGACAGATGGAAAATAATTCGGCCTTCAACCGCCTGCTGGAAATCATGGATGATTTGCGTGAAAAATGCCCCTGGGACAGGAAACAAACCATCCAGACACTCCGTCAGCAAACCATAGAAGAACTATACGAACTGGCAGATGCGATCACTGACCAGGACTGGAAAGCAATAAAAGAAGAACTGGGAGATCTGCTCCTGCACATCGTATTTTACGCAAAGATCGGTAAAGAGCAGCAGCAATTTACTATGGATGATGTCATTAATGGCATCTGTGAAAAGCTCATCTACCGCCACCCGCATATCTATGGCGACGTAAAGGTGGAAAATGAAGAAGAAGTCAAACAAAACTGGGAGAAACTGAAACTGAAGGAAGGCAAGACCTCCGTACTCAGCGGTGTGCCCGTATCCCTGCCGGCCCTCGTAAAAGCCATGCGCCTCCAGTCCAAAGCCAAACAGGTAGGTTTTGAATGGGATAATATCGACCAGGTATGGGATAAGGTCAAAGAAGAAATAGAAGAATTGCATGAAGTGGTTCGGCAGGGACAGCCTGACCAAATAGAGGACGAATTTGGCGATGTTTTGTTCTCTCTGGTGAACTACTCCCGCTTCCTGAAAGTAGACGCCGAAAACGCCCTGGAACGCACCAATAAGAAGTTTATACGCCGCTTCCGGCAGATGGAACAAATGGCAACAGCACAGGGTAAAACGCTCGATGAAATGTCATTGACGGAAATGGACGGCCTCTGGAACGAAGTGAAAAAATCAGAAAAATAAAGAAGTTGCTGGATATCAAAGAAATAAGGTTTTTTTTCATCCGCCACGGATATCTCCTGATCATTGCTGCCTGGTTGTTTACCTTTTCATTCCTTTTCAGCAATTACTGGTCATACTATTCCTCCCCACAAGGTGTAAAACGCAGCCTGGAAAAAAGCCTGTGGCAGCGTGAACTGGCTTTTGAAGAACTGACAACCGATACCACCCTGATTGGTCACCTCTTCTCCCGCGATCAGACGGAAGAGGAAGCAAAACTGCTGGCCAGCAAGGACTTCTACGTCTTTGCCTACGACAGCAGTACTGCCAGCCGCTGGCTGGTATACTGGAGCACTAACCTTGTGCTGCCGGAAGAATGGCAGGCGCCGCTTACGCCAGGCATCCGCTTCCTGAAACTGAAGAACGGGTACTATGAAGTGATCTGTAAAAAGTTGCCCTCCAAACAACCCGGCCATGAACGGTACATCCTCGGGGCCATCCCCGTGATGATGGAGTACAGCCTTAGCAACAGTTACCTGGTAGACCATTTTTACGATAAACCTGCCCTGGGGATGGAATACACCATCCATCTCAAACCACCCGGCATACCCGTGCTGAACGGTCAGGACCTTATCCTCTTCTACCTGTACTACGATCGTACCCTAGATGCCGGGCCGCCTAATCTGCTCAGTGTCATTCTGAGGGTGCTCGGATGTATCTGTGTCCTGATCTTCATCAACCTGTTTGCCACTATGCTGGCCCGGCAGAAGAATCCCATGTATGGCTTTTTCTTCCTGTTTGCCGTCATCATATTCTGCCGGACGCTGAGTTATTTCTATCCTTTTCCTTTTAACCTCCGTGCGCTCAATATCTTTACACCACTCATTTACGCGAAGGATGAAGTGTTCCGCTCCCTGGGCGACCTCCTGCTGAACGTGCTGCTCGGATTCTGGCTCCTGCTTTTCTTCCGCGAGCACGTAAAGACTATCAAACCGCCCATTGTGAAGAATCGCTGGCAGCAACGCCTGGTGATCATCCTTGCCAGCTTCATCATGTATGTGGTAGGAGAGTTTCTGTCTGAACTGATCCGAAGCCTGGTGATCGACTCCAGGATCTCTTTTGATGTGGCCAATCCTTTCAGCCTGAATGAATACAGTATCATCGGTTTTGTGATCCTGGGTTTCATCTCGTTCAGCTTCCTGTTCTTCTCGCAGATCATCAACTACCTGCTGAATGAACTGACCAATTTCCGGCACCGTACCAAATACATCTTCCTGGCTGCCGTGGGTATGATATGGCTGACATTCCGCCTCCAGGACCCGGAGATATACTACTCTGTGGCTATGGTGATCTGGCTTATCATCTATGTGGTGCTGCTGGATGTATTGTCTTACCGTTTTGAGAACAGTCTGGCCACCGTTCCTTTCCTCTTCTGGCTGTTCCTGCTCACTATCACTACCTCGGCTGTACTGGTGTATTACAACGACCAGAAGGAGTTGAGCCTGAGGGAACGTATGGCGGTGGAATTGTCCAAACAGAAAGATCCCTACGTGGAGATGCTGCTGACCGACGTAACGCGGCAAATGGAAGAAGATGAACTGTTACAGCTGTTCTTCCAGCAAAGTACCAGTAGCACCGGCCGGAGCATGCCCAGGTCCACACTGGAAAACGAACTGAAACAAAAATATTTCAAAGGCTACCTGGGGCGCTTCAACGTTACCTTCTATGCCTTCAACGAATACTTTGAACCTATCTACGGCGGAGATACCTCCACATTCCCTGCACTGAGCCGGCGTATGCTGATGGGCTCCGAGTTGATAGGCAACGAGCTGTATTACAACGAACGGAGCTTCAATGACTATAGCTATATCGGCCGCAAAGATTTCTATAACAACGGTATCCCTTCCGGTTACCTGATATACGAACTAACACCGGCAGTGGTCAATACGCAGCGCCTGTATCCGGAACTGCTGGTGGATGGAGAGATCTATGACCCGGAGAAGGAATCGTCTGCAGCCTATTCCTATGCCATCTATGACCAGGGACAACTGGTGAGCAATAACAACGACTTTGCATTCCCCGTAAAATTATACGGCTCAGATATCCCGAAAGAAGACATCACGGTACAATCCGAAAAAGGCTATTCCAGGCTTATCTACAAGGCTTCAAAAGACAAGGTCGTGATAGTGGTGAAAGAGAACAGGGGCTTTGTGGAATTCATCACCCTCTTTGCTTACATGTTCTGCCTCTTTTTACTCATCATTGCGATCTACAGGGTACTCGACCTGCTGGTGAAGGCGAGGATGCGTATTGGTAACCTCAAGGCGCTGGTCAACATCAGCATCCGTAAAAAGGTACATGGCACGATCATTTTCATCGTAGTATTCGCCTTTATCATATTGGGTCTGACCACTATCCTGTTCTTTATAGACCGCTCAGAAAGAGAGAATAAAGAAAGACTGAGCCGCACGATCAACGAGGTATCCCACGATGTGGAAAAGGTCTTTGCAGATCAGCGTATGTTTGATGACCTGGAAGACCTGTATGATCCTATTTTCCAGGCCAGCCTGACATCTGCCATGGGCGAGATCGCAGACGAGCGTGCGCTGGATATCAACGTTTACGACAGGGATGGCAACCTGCAGGTCACCACACAACCCCTGATCACAGAAAAAGGTCTCTTATCGAAGAAGATCAATCCTAATGCTTTCATACAGTTGTATCGGGAGCCCAAGATCCAGTGGATCCAGAAGGAAAAGATCGGGTCCATGCAATATCTTTCAGGATATGCACCACTACGTAGTAACGGCGAGATCTTTGCCTATCTGAATGTACCTTATTTTGCCACCCAGACAGAGTTGAACCAACAGATCTCCAACTTCCTGGTAGCGCTCATCAACTTTAATGCTTTCATATTCCTGATAGCCGGTTTACTGGCTCTGCTGATCACTAACTCCATCACCAAGTCGTTCTCGCTGGTAACGGAAAAACTGCGCCATGTAAGCCTGGGACAACAGAATGATGAGATAGAGTGGGAGAAAGACGATGAAATAGGTGCGCTGGTAAAAGAATACAACAAAATGGTACGCAAGCTGGAAGTGAGTGCCGCCAGGTTGGCAAAGAGTGAGAGAGAAGGCGCCTGGAGGGAAATGGCTCGTCAGGTAGCACATGAAATTAAGAACCCGCTCACGCCTATGAAGCTGAGTATCCAATACCTGCAACGTGCCATCGACAATGATGCGCCCAATGTAAAGCAGCTGTCTCATAACGTAGCGCATACACTGGTAGAGCAGATAGAGCACCTGGCTAATATCGCCTCCGATTTCTCCGCCTTTTCACGCATCGATGAGGCCAACAGCGAGGTATTACTGCTGAATGAAGTCCTGCATTCGCTGAAGGACCTGTACCAGAGCCACGAGAACTGTAATATCCATTTCACGCCACCCGGACGTGCCTATTATATTTTCGCCGATAAAACGCAGATGAACCGCCTGTTCACCAACCTGCTGCAGAACGCAGTACAGGCGTTACCGGAAGGCAGGGTAGGGCATGTCACCATCGCCATGGAACAGGCAGAAGACGGTTGGGTAGTGGTGAGCGTGGAAGACAATGGGGAAGGCATTCCACCAGAGATCCAACCCAAGATCTTTGTACCTAATTTCACCACCAAAAACTCCGGTACCGGCCTCGGATTGGCCATGTGTAAAAACATTGTAGAGCAGGCGAGGGGAGAGATCTGGTTTGAAACGCAATTGACGGTGGGTACAACCTTCTATGTACGGTTACCTTTGGAAAAGGTTTGATCCCGCATACGTTCCCGGGGTTTCACCCCGGGCTACAAACACACGACCCCTAACGGGGTCGATCGACTGGGATGGAACATGTCATTTGATCTGCCTACGTTCCCGGGGTTTCACCCCGGGCTACAAACACACGACCCCTAACGGGGTCGATCGTCTTGGATGGAACACGTCATTTGATCTGCCTACGTTCCCGGGGTTTCACCCCGGGCTACAAATATACGACCCCTAACGGGGTCGATCGACTGGGATGGAACATGTCATTTGATCTGCCTACGTTCCGGGGTTTCACCCGGGCTACAAACACACGACCCCTAACGGGGTCGATCGACTGGGATGGAACACGTCGTCTGATCCGCATATATCAATCGTTTGGGTCAGCTCCGTTAGGAGCCGCAATGTTTGTAGCGCGGGGTTTCAACCCCGGGGACGAACGATAACCCGGGGAACGATAACCGGGAACCATAATCCGGGAACGATAACCGGGAACGATAACCGGACAAACGATAACCGGACAAACGATAACCCGGGAACATCCATAAATCCCCCGATTTTTGTAAAAAAAAATACCGTCTCGCTTACACGAGACGGTATCAATACCTTTCATTTTCAATAGGACGTAAATTATTTCACAAAGCTCTCCCGGACTTTATCCAGCAGTTTTGTTTCGATCATCTGTTGAGCCAGCGCGATCATGTTTTTAAAGGCCAGGCCTTTGGAAATACCATGACCGATGATCACCGGTTGTGAAACTCCCAGTACAGGAGTACCACCATAACTTTCGAAGTCGAATTTGTTCATGTAATCATCATTGATCTTGCGTCTTACCGCAATTTCATGGAATGATTCAGCCATTTTCAACACGACGTTACCGGTGAATCCTTCGCACACTATCACATCTGCCTTGTCAGTCAAAACATCCCTTCCTTCCACGTTGCCGATGAAATTCAGCAATGGATTTTCTTTGAGCAGGGGATAAGTTGCCTGCGCCAGGAGGTTGCCCTTACCTTCTTCCTCACCAATATTCAGCAGTCCTACTTTAGGATTGTTGATCTTCAGTATGTGTTTGGAATAAAGTGAGCCGAGGATGGCAAATTGCAGCAGGTTTTCAGGTTTGCAGTCCGCGTTGATACCAACATCCAGTAAAAGCCCGAAAGATCCGTTTTCCCTTGGAACGGGAGTGGATATAGTGGGCCTTTGTATACCATCTATTGCTTTGATGGAGTAGAATGTACCCACCATCATAGCACCGGTGTTACCGGCACTGATAAATGCATCGATTTTGCCATTCTGTAATAAATGGAAGCCAATGCCAATAGAGGACTGAGGTTTTTCCTTCAGTGCCTTGGTAGGATGTTCATTCATCCCGATTACCTGGGATGAATGAACAACTGAATATTTTGATTGGTCTAACTGCGCATCTGACAACAAAGGCTTGAGACATGCTTCATCACCAATCAGCACCAGGTGCGCGTCCTTAGCAACAGTGTCTAAATATAATTTTACTCCTTTTACTGCTTCCTGGGGAGCGAAGTCGCCACCCATCATATCAAGCCCGATTCTCATGAACGTTTAGGTTTGTCTGTTTGGTCGGGGTAAAAATAGTAAAATTATTTAGTGCTGCTTTGTTTTTCCAATACTACTTTACCTCTGTAGTACAGTTTGTTCTCTACCCAGTGAGCACGATGTCTCAGGTGCACTTCACCAGTTGCGCTATCTGTGCTTAAAGTATCCGCAAAGGCCTTGTAATGCGTCCTTCTCTTAGCTGATCTTTGCTGAGAATGTCTGCGTTTCGGATTTGGCATCGTATTTAAGTTTTAATTGTCCGTGTTTAGTGTTTAATAAGTTAAATCAGTCTCCGCCTTTGAAGGTATACCGGCTACTCAGTTCTCACGAAATTTATCCAGGTCTTTCCAGATCGGATTATCTTTCTCACCCGCCTGCCGGTTCATCTGGTCAAGCATGTCCAGTACCTTCGGATCACAACCGCTCTTGCCCGTACTATCATCAGGATGAATACGTTGCATCGGAATACTGAGATTGATGAACTCGTATATCCATTCCGCAACATTCAGATGAGATTCCGTTTTGGAGATGTAAGATACCTCCGGGTCCTCATCATCATTCAATTCGTCCGGATTATCCACCATCTTCACAACCTGGTCAAAATCATCCCAAAGCTGTAACTCAAATGGTTGTCCGCAACGGTCGCAGTTGACTGTCACCTTTCCGCCAATCTCGAATTTTAACAGGAAAAAATTACTCTTCTTGTCTAACAGCAACTTAACAGTCGCGTTACAATTACTGAAATCCTGCGGGCCGTAGTTTTCAAAGAAACTATCCGTAATTTGGTACTCAAATGTATGCTCTCCGGGCTTCAGTCCCACAAAGGCAATATCAAATTGACGGAGTGCTTTCATAATAAAATCCTCACTTTTAGAGGGATGCAAAGGTAACCAAATATTTCCAATTGCAAAAATTTCCTAATTTTGTTGATTCCCAACATAATATTTATATATTGTATTACTGTATAAAATTATGTTTAGGAGCGCCAACTCCCAACCAGGACTAAACAGAATGGCAAAAACCCGGATCAAAGGTACGAGAAAACATCCCACTGGCCGTAGTTTATCTGCGGACAGCCTTGCTATATTTTCACTTCCCATCAGCGTATTCCTCCAGAACAGTAACGCCGGCGTGCTGGTTACCAATGCCCTGCACCGGGTCATCTGGATCAACCGGGTCTTTGAAGAAAATGCCGCAGCCGATGCCTCCCACATTGCCGGAATGTCCTTTTCTGCTGTTATTAAATACTTTAGCCGCCTCGTCCAGCGTCCCGAGGCCTTTGAGGAGAAAATGAAGGAACTCCGCCAGAAAAAGAAACCCTATTTCGGCTGGGAACTGATCCTCAAAGACGGACGTATATATGAGGTAAGCTATAATCCCCTGATAGAGAAACGCCGCTTTATTGGCAGTATCTGGCAGATAGTGGACGTTTCCAGGCATAAAATGCCCCGCTCTGAAATGGACCTGGCCCGCCGCCAGGCGGAAGAGGCCCGGGGCGCCCAGAAAGAGTTCCTGGCCAGCATGAGCCATGAGATCAGGACTCCCCTGAACGTTATCGTAGGAATGACCCATCTCCTGGAAGAAACCAACCTCGATGCCAAACAGCGGGATTATATCAACATCCTGAAGCACTCATCGGGTATCCTGATGGGACTTATTTCCGACATTCTCGACCTCTCTAAAATAGAAGCCGGAGAGCTGCAGGTCAACCAGCGTGAATTTAACCTCACCGAACTGGTCCAATCCCTGCGGCACACCTTCGAACTCAAAATTGGCCAGCGCCCCGTCAGGATCTCTGCCAATATCGATCCCCAGCTGCAGAACAGACTGGTAGGCGATGACATGCTGCTGAACCAAATACTTATGAACTTGTTAGGTAATGCAGAGAAATTCACCAGGGAAGGTGAAATCGCCATTAACGTTAAGCTCGAATCCTGGCAGGAAGATAAACGCTGGGTACGCTTCCAGGTCTGCGACACCGGTATCGGTATCCAGAAAGATAAACTGGAGCTCATTTTCCAGAACTATAAACAGGCGGAACAGGAGATCAGGGAAATATACGGTGGCACAGGATTGGGGTTAGCCATATCCAAACAGTTAGTGGAACTACAGGGCGGAAGCATCTTCGTGGAAGAATCTCACGGCTACAGCACCTGTTTTTCATTTAATCTGCCCTTTATTGATACCCGTAAACCCTCAGTAACAAATATAAGGTCCGGAAATATGAGCAGGCAACCCAATTTCTCTGCAGCCAAGGTATTGGTCATTGAGGACAATCCTATGAACCTCAGGTATATCATTAGTTTGCTGGAGAAATACAATATACAGCACCAACTGGCCACAAATGGGCCCGATGCACTGTATTTTCTGGATTCCAGACTTTATGACCTTATTTTGCTCGATATTCGTATTCCAGGGCTGAACGGTCTGGAACTTGCCGAAAAGATCAGGCAGGACGAAGCTAAGCCAAACGTCGCCACACCGCTCGTGGCAACTACTGCCCTCGCCATGGAGAGCACTTTTACCCAGGCAAGACAGGCAGGTATTACTGATATCTTAACGAAACCTTATACGCCAGACCAATTATTGCAGGTATTGAACAAATACCTGAATGATGATGAAACAGAATTAATAATGGAGGATTCTACAAACTTTTCCGGATTTGAATTCCATAATGAACTGGATGTAAAGTATCTGAATGCTTTATACGAGAACAATATCTCCTATGCCGCAGATCTCTTTGAGATCTTCCTGAAAACCATCCGGGAAGAAGTTGTGAAACTCAGAAAACTGGTGGAAAATCGCGACTGGGAACAGCTCAAGTTTCAGGTACATAAGCTGAAACCTAATTTTGCCATGGTGGGCCTTACCTGGATCACCCATAAAATGCAAACACTGGAAAATACGCTCAACAGTAACGCACACACCCCTCCCGAAGAAGTAGATGAAGTCTTCGCAGGCATCTCACGCGACCTGGATAAATTCTATCCGATCATCGAACAGGAGTATGAAAGAATGAAAGAACTGCTGTGAGCAGATATCAGAATGTATCCAGCACTTCCTTTACACTATTGTAATAGCTGCCGCCAAACAATAGCAGATGTACCATCAGCGGGTACAGCTGGCATATGCTGATACGTTGCTGCCACTCATGCGCCAGCGGGAACATACTTTGATAGGTATAATAAAAACGGGTGTCGAATCCACCGAAAAGTCTTGCCATGGCCAGGTCCATTTCACGGTTGCCATAATATACCGCCGGGTCATACACACGCGCCCTGCCATCCGGTCCTACCATAAAATTGCCCGACCACAAGTCCCCATGCAACAATGCCGGCGGCTCATCCGGAAATATCTGCGGTAACTGCCGCCATAAACCCTCCATCTGCGTTACCATCTGCTTGTCAATAACCTGACGGTCGTACGCCACCCTGGTCAGCGGCTGTAAACGGTTGAACGCATAAAAAACTGACCAGTTGGTATAAGGTGTATTATATTGTTTGATCGTGCCGATATAATTGGCCTGCGGTAATCCGAAATGTGCCTGCGTATGCCGGTGCATACGGGACAGTCCCGCTGCAAAATTCTCCCAGAAATCAGGATTCGCGCCGCCCTTCTCTATAAATTCAGTGACCAGGAAAACTTTCCCACCCGAACGGCCTGTGGCCAGCGGACGCGGAACGGCCAGTGTATTAGTGGCATAAATCGCTTCCAATCCCATAAACTCCCTCTCAAACATATCAGGATAGCTGCGCGCATCGTTCATTTTCAGGAACAGCAACCCACTATCTGTATTCAGCTTAAAAGTTTCATTTATATCTCCACCGGGTAGTTTTTCTGCGTAATTAATATGTATTTTCATTCCCGACTGACAGGAAAGTGCAGATGTCAGCTCACCCATTAATATTTCATCGGTCATTTGTTTAGTAGGTTGATATGGATTTTAAAATAAAGATACAGGGTATAGGAATACGTATACTGATAACCGTTTTGTGTATTTGCCTGCTGCAGGCCTTGTTTACATTCAGTGACAGGTTTTCTGGTTATTATTTTCATAGGTTATACAGTTGGATCAGTTTACTTCTCCGCCAGGTACTGGGGAAAGTACCTTTCAGTGTCGGCGACGTAATTTATGCCGCCTGGATTATAACTCTGATTGTTTATTTGTTAAATATATGTTATAAAATCATAAAAAGACAATGGGAAAGCCTCGGACTTAAGATTTTAAGGGGCATTCAGTCCTTACTGACTGTATATCTTGTCTTTATGTTATTCTGGGGATATAATTATGAACGCGATTCCCTGGCAAAAGATCTCCGCCTGGACGTCGAAGATTATTCAACTGACCAGTTATACCAGCTGGCCGACACATTGCTTCAACAGGTGAACCAATGTAAAATTGCCCTGGGCGACAGCGTCAATGCTACCCACCCCGGTCCTGACAGCGCCGCTATGTTCAGCCAGGCGGTCATGGCCTACAGTAAGGCCAGCGAGCAATGGCCCAGCCTGCGGTACAAAAACACCTGCATCAAGCCATCTCTTTACAGCCAGCTGCTGAATTATATGGGAGTGGGCGGCTACCTCAACCCTTTCACCGGCGAGGCTCAGGTCAATGTGACCACCCCCGGCTTCCTGCACCCTTTTACTATCTGCCATGAGGTGGCACATCAGTTGGGATATGCCCCTGAACAAGAAGCCAATTTTGTGGGTTATCTTGTAGCAGACCATTCCCCGGATGTCCGCTTTCGTTATGCTGCCAACTTTGAGATGTTTATGTATAGTGTACGCCAGCTCAGAAGACAGGACACCACGCTGGCCGGACAACTATGGCGCAGAACAGTGCCAGGCATCCGGGCCGATATGCGGCAGATGAGGGACTTTTACGACCGCTACCGTAGTCCGGTAGACGACTACACCGCAATGATCTATGATCAATATCTTAAAGCTAATAAACAGGAAAAAGGCATCCGCAGCTACAGCGAAGTTGTCGGTTGGCTAATCGCTTACTTCAAGATCAGATAATATGACTAAGGAACAACAAAGATTACAACAGAACGGATGGAAGAAATGGGGATCTTATGTGAGTGACAGGCAGTGGGGAACTGTCAGGGAAGATTACAGTGCCGATGGTAGCGCCTGGGACTATACCACCCACGACATGGCCCGCAGCAGGGCCTGGAGATGGGGAGAAGATGGTATTGCAGGTATCTCGGACGATAAGCAGTTGCTGTGCTTCTCCCTGGGCCTCTGGAATGGGAAAGACACTATCATGAAAGAACGCTTCTTCGGCCTCACAAATGCACAGGGCAATCACGGAGAAGACGTAAAGGAACTATACTACTACCTCGATGCCACGCCCACGCACTCGTATATGAAAATGCTGTACAAATACCCGCAGCAGGCATTTCCCTATCAATGGCTGATAGATGAGAATGCCCGCAGGGGAAAGCATGAAGAGGAATTTGAAATAATAGATACCGGTCTCTTTAACGATGATAAATACTTCGACGTATTCGTTGAATATGCCAAAGCCGGTACCGATGATATCCTGGTGAAGATCACCGTGCATAACCGGGGCGATGAAGCTGCAGATCTCCACCTGGCGCCCACCGTTTGGTTCCGTAATACCTGGGCATGGGGCCGCCATGACTATAAGCCGGCCCTCTGGGCGGAAGACGATCGCGCAGTACGCCTCTGCCATGAAAAAGTAGCCGTGCAATACCTTTACCAGGAGGGCGACGGACAGCTGCTGTTCTGCGAAAATGAAACCAACTACCCCCGCCTCTACAAAGTAAATGGCAATACGCCCTACCCGAAAGATGGTATCCACGATCATATCGCCTATGGCGCCAATACCGTCAATCCCGAAAGGAAAGGCACTAAAGCTGCCGTTCACTATAAATTATCCGTTCCTGCCAAAGGATCCGCAACTGTGCGTTTACGCCTGTCAGACAAACAGGCCGCCAGCCCTTTCGCAGATTTTGATACGCTTTTCCAGACACGTCTGGCTGAAGCAGACGAGTTCTATGCCGATATCCAGTCTACTATCAAAGACGAAGACGAGCGGCTGGTACAGCGTCAGGCCCTGAGCGGTATGTTGTGGAATAAACAATTCTACTCCTACAAAGTGCAGCAATGGCTGGATGGAGATCCTGCGAGCCCACCACCGCCGTCTGAAAGGCTGAACGGCCGTAATAAGAACTGGAAGCAGCTGAACAACGAAGACATTATTTCCGTGCCCGACAAATGGGAATTTCCCTGGTATGCTGCCTGGGACCTGGCCTTCCATTGCGTTACGCTGGCCATGGTGGATCCCGACTTTGCCAAGCAGCAGTTGCTGATGCTGACGGAGGAGTGGTATATGAATGCCTCCGGCGAATTTCCGGCCTATGAATGGGCTTTCGGCGATGTCAATCCTCCGGTGCATGCCGGCGCTACCTTCAGGATCTTTAAGCAGGATGCCGCTATTAAAGGGCGTAAGGACTACGAGTTCCTGGAAGCAGTATTCCATAAATTGATGATCAACTTCACCTGGTGGGTGAACCGTAAGGACAGTAGCGGTAGCAATATCTTCGAAGGCGGTTTCCTGGGACTGGATAACGTAGGGGCCTTCGACCGCAGTATGCCCCTGCCCAGCGGTGTAAGGCAGGAACAGGCAGATGCCACCAGCTGGATGGCCATTTATGCCCTGAACATGCTGCATATAGCCCTGGAACTGGCCAGTTACAATAAAGTGTATACCGGTATGGCCACCAAGTTCTTTGAGCACTTCCTGTACATTGCCGGCGCCATGGCCAGTATGGGAGATGTGAAGAATGGCCTGTGGGATGATAAGGATGAATTCTATTACGACCAGATCCGTATGCCCGACAACAGGGTAGAAAGGCTGCGCCTGCGCAGTATGGTCGGACTGATACCCCTGTTTGCGGTGGAGGTAATATCGACTGAAACGCTGAAAAATAATCCGGCCTTTGAAAAGAGGATGTCCTGGTTCCTACGCCACCGGCCCGACCTTGCACAACTCGTGTCCCGCTGGAACGAGGAAGGAAAAGGCAACAAACACCTGCTTAGCCTCCTGCGCGGCCACCGTATGAAGCGGCTGCTCTCCAGGATGCTGGATGAAACAGAATTTCTCAGTACCTATGGCGTACGTTCCCTTTCCAAAAAGTATGACGAACACAATCCCTTTATATTCTGTAAAGATGGCGTGGAACTGCGGGTAAAATACCTCCCGGGAGAAAGCGACAGTTACACTTATGGTGGTAACTCCAACTGGAGAGGCCCCGTCTGGATGCAGATGAATTTCCTGATGATAGAAAGCCTGCGGAAATTCCACTATTTCTATTCGGATGATTTCAGGGTAGAATACCCGAGTCGTAGCGGGAAGTTCTATTCCCTGAAAGAAGTGGGTACTTTACTGGCCTGCCGCCTGCTGAAGATCTTCCTCAAAGATGAAAATGGCAGAAGGGCTGTGTTCGGCAATAACGAGAAGCTGCAGAACGACCCACATTTCAAAGACAACATCCTCTTTTTTGAATATTTCCATGGGGAAAGCGGGAAAGGCCTGGGCGCCTCCCATCAGACCGGATGGACGGGTTTAGTGGCTAACCTGATCAAGATGAAAAATAATCCCTGATATAGGCTCTTAATCCCGGTCCGGTAGAGATATAGTAGAGATTCGCTCATCCTCCCTTAATCTTCCGTTCAGAAACGGAAGATTAAGGGAGGATGAGCGAATCTC
>NZ_JAKIRP010000018.1 GCF_021646545.1 Chitinophaga filiformis
ACCTATCCTTAAAGGAGTTAAGTATCCTTCCAAACACTTTATTTTGATGTGCCGCCGTATACGGACCCGTACGTACGGTGGCTGGAGGGGACGGCATGGGAAATAATCTCATGCCTCCTACTCACTTGTAGCGCGGGGTTTTCAACCCCGGGGGTATGTTTGTAACACGGGGTGCAACCCCAGGGGGGAAACCCAGAAAAACGATAAAATCAATATTATGGCAGTACGTAATAACCGTTTATCTGCTGAAGAATACCAGCAGCACTTCAGTGACATTCATCCGCCTTTTGAGACGCGCGATGCAGCACTGGTAGAAGCAAACCGCTGCCTCTTCTGTTACGATGCGCCCTGTACAAAAAGCTGCCCTACCAGCATCAATGTCCCTAAATTCATTAAGCAGATCACGACAGACAATCTCAAAGGATCCGCTTACACTATTTTCTCTTCCAACATTATGGGCGGTGGTTGCGCGAAGGTTTGTCCGGTAGAGAAACTTTGCGAAGGCGCCTGCGTATACAATCTCATGGAGGAAGAACCGATCCATATTGCCCGCCTGCAACGCTATGCTACAGAACGCGCGATACAGGAGAAGTGGCCATTGTTCGACAGAAAGCCATCCATCGGTAAAAAGGTAGCCGTGATAGGCGCAGGGCCCGCTGGTCTCAGTTGTGCACATGCCTTGTCAAGAGAAGGTGTAGATGTAACTATTTTCGAGAAAGAAAGCAAAGGCGGTGGCCTCATGACCTACGGTATCGCAGCTTATAAGGTTACCCCGCAATTCTGCCAGGAGGAGGTAGATTATATCACGGCCATCGGCGGTATCGATATTCAATACAACAACGAGTTAGGTAAAGACATCACCCTCGATGAATTACAGCAGCAATATGATGCTGTCTATCTCGCTTTCGGTGTTGGCCTTGCCCGTCAGTTATATATTCCTGGCGAACAATTAGATGGGGTAGTAGATGCTATCAGCTTTATATACAATATCCGCAACAGCGGTTTTCCCGCCGTTCCCGTAGGGGATCAGGTGGCAGTGATCGGTATGGGCATGACAGCCATTGATGCCGCTACCCAGGCGAAGAGGCTGGGTGCAAAGGAAGTAACACTTGTGTATCGGAGAACCCAGCAGGAAATGCCCTGCACAAAAGCAGAGATGAACATCGCGCTGCTGGATGGTTGTAAAATCATCTGGCTGGCAGCGCCTACCGAGATATTGGGCGAAGATGGAAAAGTTACACAACTCGTCTGTAACTTAGTAAAACTCGAAGAGGTAGCTGGTGGCCGCCGCCAACCGGTGATCACTGATGAGCAGATCATTTTACCGGTAGATATGGTCATCAAGGCCGCCGGACAAATGCCCTTTGAACAATTGGTACACAGCCACCAACTGAACAATGATCACGGAAAGATCTCTACTGCCAGCAATGGTGTTACCAGTATTGCAGGTGTCTTCGCAGGCGGGGATTGTGTAAACGGCGGCAAAGAAGTGGTAGATGCAGTGCAGGCGGGAAAAGACGGTGCTGAAGCAATACTGGAATACCTGCAGCATGTAGGCCATACAGCGATAAGAACTGAAGAGACGACGATACCAGATGTATAAGATCGACTACTATAAATGCATCTATAGAATTGGCTTAAGCAATTGCTATCAGGTAATAAGATCGGCTACTACAAAACGCATCCATTAGAACCAGTTTAAGCAATTGCTATCAGACAATAAGATGAACTACTATAAAAAAATGCTTCTTTAGATCGGCTTAAGTAATTGCTATCAGATAATAAGATGAACTACTACAAAAAAATGCTTCTTTAGATCGGCTTAAGTAATTGTTATTAGATGAGCAGACTCGATATTTAGAATCGCATCCACAGAAACAAGCCGTACATAACAATTGACAATAACATTTCATGCTGGTTACAGCCTTTAAATATTTTAATTATGGCAGACATCTCAGCAAATTTCCTCGGCATTAAATCGCCTAATCCATTCTGGTTGGCGAGTGCTCCTCCTACAGATAAAAAATTGAACGTACTCCGCGCCTTTGAGGCCGGCTGGGGTGGAGTAGTATGGAAGACCCTGGGCAGCCAGATAAAGAACGTTTCCTCCCGTTATTCCTCCGTGGATTACCACGGCAGCCGGGTAATGGGCTTCAACAATATTGAACTGATCAGCGATCGTCCGCTCGACATCAACCTGAAGGAAATAGCTGAATGTGTACGGCTCTTCCCCGACCGTGCCATGATCGTTTCCCTGATGGCCGACAACAATCGCCAGAGCTGGCATGAACTGATCAAAAAGGTAGAAGATACCGGCGCTCATGGACTTGAGCTGAACTTCGGTTGTCCGCATGGTATGACAGAGCGTGGCATGGGCGCTGCCGTCGGCCAGGACCCTGACATTGCTGCCCGTGTGGTGGAATGGGTGATGGAGGCAGCTACTACGCCTGTTATCACGAAGCTGACGCCCAACGTCCATTCCGTAGTCCCTACCGGTCGTGCAGCAGTGCATGCCGGTACCAACGCCTTATCGCTTATTAATACCATCCAGTCTGTCACGGGAGTGGACCTCGATACTTTCGTGCCTAATCCAAATGTCGGCGGACAATCAACCTTTGGCGGCTATTGCGGCCCTGCCGTAAAACCTATCGCACTAAAGATGCTCACCACCATCAGCCAGGACCCTGTCACCGCTAAAGTGCCTATATCCGGCATCGGGGGCATCAGCACCTGGAAGGACGCCGCCGAGTTTATGCTCCTCGGCGCCACTACCGTACAGGTATGTACTGCCGCTATGCGTTATGGCTTCCGCATCATCGAAGATCTCTGCGATGGGCTGAATAACTGGATGGATGAAAAAGGCTTCAAAACCATTGACGACTTTATCGGCCGCTCAGTACCAACACTGACCAACTGGGAAGAGCTGGACATCAATTATCATATCATCGCAAAGATCAACCAGGATAAATGCATTCATTGCGGACTGTGTTACATCAGTTGCGAAGACGGCTCACATCAGGCCATTAACCTGTCATACGGCAACCCTTACAACACATATACCGTCAAAGACGAGGAATGTGTAGGCTGTAACTTATGCAAACTGGTATGCCCCGTAGATAATTGCATTACCATGGAAGAACATCGCAGAGGAGACGAATACCTCAACTGGAAAGAATTCCAGCGCAGAGGCCTTCCATTGAATGATCATTGAGGAATCTTAATCAAACTCGCTATTCTTCGCTCTTCTTCAACAAATCCTCAATCGGCTCCGTAGGTGCCGTGTGTTCGTCGCGCGGGGTCTTCACCCCCGGGTGGTTCAACAAACCGGGCAACAAACCACATGACAACAAACCACCAATCAGCTCCTAACCCTCACCCCCCCAATTCCCTATTTAAGGGATTTTATAATATTGATTTTATTATTATATTTGGCTCCTGCTCATCACCCCCATATAAAGTAAACAGTGAGACCCGGAACGATGAACTAGAAATCTTTTTTGATCCAACTAATCTTTTTATTAACAGAGATCTGTTGCCCATGTAAACGGTACTTTGAAATAATACAAAACAAAAAAATGAAAATCTGGAAAAGCGAACCAAGTAAACAAGAGGCAGAGGCCCTGATCACTGAATATTTCCAACTCCTGCAGAATGGTAAATTAGAGGAAGCAAGTGAATTGATCGGTAGTCAATATGATGATTGGTTAGATTCTATTTTTTTAGTCTGGCAAGATCATTACCTGATTCATGAAATACCAAAGGATTCATCTTTTGAAGGAAAGGAATGGCTGAATGATTTGACCTGGTTAAAAGATCTGACTATTAAGCCGGAAATGGAATGGATCAACGACTCCTATGTCTGGGCTGATTTTATTTACCGTGGAGAACCATCTGGTTATGTCGGTGAATTTAATATTCAAAAAATTGACGAGGGTTATACCGTAAGGCGCCAGATGTTTAAAATGGCATAGTTATACCCGTAAATAATTATTCCCCGTGTATTGCACCGCACGGTACAACGCACGGGGAATTTAATATCTCCAACAAACATCATTTATACAACACCTCCCATCAGCGGGTCCGTCTGACTCACCTTTCCTGTCTCCACATGCCCGGCAAATCCCTCAAACATGTCCGTTCCCGGTACACTAACGGTATAATCATACCACTGATGACTCCTCGCTAAATTCAGTACCACATTCACCGTTTCCTGCGGCGCTACTGTGCGCTTCACCATACCATTTTTATAGCTGTTATCCTTTATCTCAACAGTGTGTGCTTTCGTGTCATGATTCGTAATGCTGACAATGATGTTCCCCGTCAGCTCTGACGCGTTCTTTTTACTCTTCTCATAAAGCGTTGCTATCTTCAGCTGCGGATTAGACTTACTTCCCGCAAATTCGCGATAGAAGCCATTCGGCGCATACACTCTCAGGTGATAGCGGCCATTGTCAAAATCATTCAGGCCCCATTCATCTACCAGTGTATCTCCTGGCGCTGCGGCATATTGCCATGTACGTAGGGGTTCCTGCTGGTAAGGCTGCATGGCATACACCATGAAAGGAGCACCAGAGGCACGTTCACCAAAAGCAGTATTGGCCGCATTGAAGCTGATGCTGTAATTGTTCTTCTCCTTATTGAACTGGCCGTTCACCAGCAGCTCATAAGGTACAGCGCAAGCCTGCCGTGTACCCTTTTCCTGTTTAGGGAAGTAAGGAGAACGTTGATGGTCTTTATTGATCTGCTCAATCTCCGACTCCGACAGTGCCTTGAAGTTATCCGGTGTCTGCTTGAACTTTGTACTATAGATCTTTTCTATGAATGCCTGTTTCTGCAGGAACTGCGGAGGATCGATCTTCTCGCCGTTATACGGCCTGAATGCTGCTGTGAGGTCGCCGCAGACGGTTCGCCGCCACTGCGTGATATTTTCCTCCTTCACCTGCTTGTTAAATTTCTTCGCGATGAAATTCTCCAGGAATTGTAAGGAAGACGTATGATCAAACAATTCAGAACAAACATATCCGCCTCTTGTCCACGGAGAAGCGATGATCATAGGAACCCTGTAACCCAGCCCGATAGAACTCTCCCTGATCCTGTTGGCCATAGCGGAAGGATTGGTCTGCTGATCTTTCGTTGCAAAGTCCATTTTAGGGTCTATACCGGGAGATACCTTGCCAGTATGTGCTTTATATGGGTTAGGCACTGCATATGGTACCACATGATCAAAGAACCCGTCATTCTCATCATACGTCAGAACGAAGATGGTTTTCTTCCACACTTCCGGATTCTGCAACAGGATCTCCATCACTTCATTTACATACCAGGGACCAAACCACGGTTCTCCCGGATGGTCTGAAAAGTTGGCGGGCGACATCAGCCAGGATACCGTAGGAAGCGTACCGTTCTTTACGTCTTCCCTGAACTGGTGAAGGATGTCTCCCTTGGGAACATTCAGCTCTCTGCTGGTACCATCATCCTCATATTTTATTGAAGTGAGTTCATGATAATGCGGATCATTACTGTTTACCGTAAATGCCCTGGCATTAAGGTGCTTTTGTGCCTCAGGAAGGCTGTTATGGGCCTCCGTGGTATATTGCCGTTTATCTTCTTCTATCCTGGCCAACACCTTCTTTGCAGCTGCCAGTTTGAGACTGATCGCATCTGATGCCGGTTCTTTTTCCAGCCGCGCTATCTCTTTGAGAATATTCGCTTTCTTCAGATCAAGATTGGCAATACTGCCAGGGTGTAACCGTATATTGAATTGCTTGTAATATTCCAGTATGTTACAGCCGAAGTTACTGAGCCAGTCATTCTCTTCACCATTCAGACCAAAGCCCATGGTCACCTCGTTCTGGTACACTTTCCAGGAAATGCCGTTCTCTTCCAGGCGCTCAGGATACGTCTTCCATGCAAGCTCCGGAGTGGCATAGTTGGTGATATTCCACAGATGCGCAATCCCCTCAGGTTCATTTTTTTCGCGTACGGTACCGGTCATCCAGTAATAACGGTTAGGATGCGTACCGGTAATGCTGGAACAGAAGTTCTGGTCGCAGATCGTGAAAGCATCTGCCAGCGAGTAATAGAACGGAAAATCCGCACGGTCACAATATCCCATTGTCAGCGGCACATGCGCATATTCTTTCCTTGACGTCTTCTTTACGTCCAGCCAACGGTCGTATTTGCCGTCATTGCGTGCATCTGTCTGATCGGTCCAGCCATGTGGTGTTGATCCCATCCAGGGTACCTTGGTGTCCATTGCGTTCAGCCGGAAAGGAGCATAAGTCTGGCCCTCCTTGTTGGATTGCAGCCATACCTTGTTGGTGTTGGCTAGCCGGATCGCCCGGGGATCGTTAAATCCTCTTACGCCCTGCAATGTACCGAACAGGTGATCGAAAGAGCGGTTTTCCTGCATCAGGAATACAATATGCTCAGCATCGTAAAAAGTACTGCCCGGCTCCGGGTTAATAGCTAATGCTCGCTGTATCGCCGGCGGCATCGCACTGGCAATGGCGGCGCTACCTGACAATAACGCTGCCTTTTTTAGAAAATCTCTGCGGGTATCCATATTTTTTTACTTGATAATATTAACTATTGAATTAAATAGCTGGTTCGCAGCTGGACCTGATAAGCATGTTTCGTTTTTAACTCCCGGGTTCTCAGTTATATGACATTACATCATTTACGGTTTACGACTATCCCGGTTCCCTTCACTCCCGTTTCCGGACGGGTGATTGGCGAAGATAAAAATAGCAACACGAAAGGTCAACCCCCGTATTTTAAATGTTTTTGAAGTTTTCATGTCTCCCGGGGTAAAAGGCAGGGTATTTGCTGCCTTTTATTAAACCCGCTTTCGTATGAAACCTTTCCACGTATTATCCATGCTGATACTGCTGATAGCAGCCAGTATCAGTGTTTCCTGCAAAAAGAACGGAACGGAGCCTGATGAACAGTGGCCTGCAGATTCAATCCGTACCCTGAAAGACGACCTTAATTTTCCCTGGGAAATCCTATGGGGGAAAGACGACCATATCTGGATGACGGAAAGGGGAGGAAAGATCAGTAAGATCGATCCTAAAACCGGCAGCACCGTTTTCTCTGCCACACTGCCGGACGTTGAATCCCGGGGTGAAGGAGGCTTGCTGGGAATGGTGCAGCACCCAGAATTTCTGTCAAACGGTTATCTGTACGTGGTGTACAATTACGAATCAGGTAGCAGCTACCGGGAAAAAGTAGTGCGCCTGCAGTTCAGCAATAACACACTAAACAATCCCTTAACACTCATTGATAATATCGGCGCATCGTCCATTCATAATGGTTCCCGTTTACTCATTACGCCCGACAATAAACTGCTTATCACCACGGGAGATGCCAGCAACAGTGCGCTTGCTCAGAACACATCCTCTCTCAATGGTAAGATCCTGCGCCTGAACCTGGACGGTACTGTTCCTGCTGATAATCCCGTCTCAGGCAATCCTTACTGGACATACGGACATCGTAATCCACAGGGAATGGTGCTGGTGAACAATATACTGTACGCTTCTGAACATGGGCCTAATGTACAGGACGAGATTAACATTATTGAAAAAGGATGGAACTATGGCTGGCCCGATGTGACCACCAACATTAAAGGCCCTATCTGGTCTAGCGGCAATGGAACAGTAGCAGTATGCGGTCTTGACTACTATAACCATGACCGTATTCCGCAATGGAAGAATTCCCTGCTGATGCTCACCTTAAAAGATGCCACATTATACCAGTTCCCACTCACAAACGGGGGACAGGCAGTCGGATCTCCAAAGCTGTATTTTGACGGAAGATGGGGGCGTTTAAGAGATATCTGTATCTCGCCGGAAGGCCGCGTGTATGTCTGCACGAGCAATGGCGGAAACAATGATGTGCTGGTGGAGATCTCTCAGCCGGGTTCCTGATCTGCTTAAATCCATCGTTATATGAACGCGGGCATTTTTACGATAATACCCGCGCTTTCTTTTTTATAAGGCTAATAAGGGAAATATAACGGTATGGGTTTATCACTTTACAGCTGCGATTTTCTCTATCGGGTCAGTATGGCTTAATATAGTGGTAACTTTTTATCACTATATTAGCTCAAACGATAGATCGTGAACTCAGATCAAAAAAACATCCATCAGCTGATAGCCTATAAATTGCAGGAATTAAATACCCTAAAGGAAGAATGGAAAGGCGCTACACGTTATTCCGGAGATATGGACTATGAATACCTTGCGTTGCTTTACCCCATAATAGCTGAGACAGAACGTGAAATAAGCAAATTCATGAAGCTGGCCACAAATGAATATGCCGGAGAGTTACATTTCCCTGCATATATCCGGCAGCTTTTAAGTAATGAATGCTATCGCCTGGAAATACATATTGACATGGGAAGACACGCCTATGTCGATTTCAAAGGCCCTTTGATGGTATTTGAAAGAATGAAGCAAAAGTATGCTGTAAGCGTAAAGTTGCTGCAGCTTGAAACGCTGGAAGCATACATCCATGAATACTATCTTAAGCAGTTACAGAAAATGGGGTGGAAGCGGAACGGGAAAAATGTCTGCCGGTTAAAACATGTTGTCAGGAATGATGATGATTTGAACGACTTTCATCGCCTAATCGCCTGCACCTTTATGGAGCCACTTGCTTACTTAATGCAGCAGGCAAAAGAACAGCATTTGATAGTCATTCCTTCACCGGTGTCGTAAACTTAAAAAAATTACCTTTGCGTCTCATCATCGTTTGTTTCGACACTAACAAGGGAAATGCAATTTCCGAGCAGTGTATCCCTGATACCGAGGACGCAAGGTCTATTTGGCTCCCCATCTTTGGGGATTTTAATATCACATTCGCCGTCAGACATTTGCATACAAATATTCATGTTAAATGTCTACACTGAGTAGAAGATCTGATGGGGATCTTTCCGCTTAATGGTCGTCCCGGTTCATGCGGGACGACTTTTTATTGAATTACCATTATCCAATCATAAATGATATGACACAAGCATTCAATTACAGCAGGACCGGATCATTACTGATGCTGATGTTACTGGGAACTCTCTCTTCCCTGCAGGCGCAGAAACAAACCAGCGATGTTAGCAGCAATACTACCACCGTTAAGAAATATCCCGGGCATAAAAGAGCAACTGTCCATAACGTACAGTATAACACGCTTTTTCAGTACGGCGTCGCAGATGCTTTTATCGGAGGAGTATTCGATGGGAATTATACCTGGAGCCAGTTAAAACAACAGGGCGACTTCGGCCTGGGGGCGCCGGATAAGCTGGACGGGGAACTGACCATCTGCGATGGGAAAGGCTACCAGACACAATCCACCGGTAAAACCATACAGGTAACTGACAGTTTTAAGACCTCCCTGGCTTTCGTTACCTTTTTTAAAGCAGATACCACCTTCGTTGTGAGTGGTACGCAGGACCAGGCGGCTGCTTTTAATCAGATAGATACTTATCTTGAGAAAAAGAACGGCATGTATGCGATCAGGATCTCAGGTAGCTTTAATCAGCTGAAAACAAGGGCTTTTCCTCCTCCGCCACAACCTTACGCGCCATTGGCCACCTTGCTGAATACCCAGCAATTCTTCGATATTAAGAAGACCAAAGGCGTATTAATAGGGTATAAGCTGCCAACCTATATTAACGGCCTTAGCATAGAAGGATATCACTTTCATTTCCTGTCAGACGATCGTACACAGGGTGGACATATGCTTAGTTTCTCAGGAAACGACCTGAAGGTGGAAGTGGCAGAACTGAAAGACTTTCACATGACGGTGCCGGACGACAGCTCCTTCATGAACTACGAGTTCAAAAAGAAACAAAATATTGATCTGGAGAAAGTTGAAAAGGGGCATTAAGCCCCTTTTTTATTCGCAGGTGCTTACCTATCGAAATATTTAGTTTGGTCAATAAATGCCGTATATTTGCCCGCATATTACATTGTAAACAGGCAGCAGATAGGAAGATCCGTTGCCATACCACCATCCGGCTTCAATTTGTACACAACTCAAAACGACGTATCATGAGTACGCAAACAGAAAACATTGCAATAACACAGACTAAACAGATCATTTCGCAACTATTGACCACCTGGACTTCGAATACTAACCGGGTAACGGCCTTCTTTAACAAATATGAAGACGATTTTTACCTGCAGGAAGTAGCGCCCGGGCGCAGCAGGGCCATATACCTGCTGGGGCACCTGGTAGGGTCAAGCGATGGCTTGTTGTCGTTATTCGGTATCAGTGAAAAACAGTATCCTCAGCTGGAAAAGCTATTCCTTACAAACCCTGACAAGGCGTTTAATGAATATCCATCCATGGCAGAGTTGAGAGAATACTGGACTAAAGTGAATGGCACCCTGGCAGAACATTTCAGCAAAATGGAGCCTGCAGACTGGTTGTCAAGGCACACCAAAGTGTCAGAGGAAGATTTTGCCAAAGAACCTCACCGCAATAAGTTGAATGTGCTGATCAGCCGTGCCACACACATCAGCTATCATATGGGTCAGCTTGTCTTCCTGGAGAAGAAAGTACCTGCTGTATAAGGTATAATTCCGGGCTTATTGCTATACCAGGCGCCCGCTAAGGCAATAAGCCCGGAAATACTGTGAACGATGTTATCAATGTTTACGTTTGTTCGTATCTTTCATCCACAATGGTTTCGCCTGTTGTACTTTTTTATAGATGGCACAACTGGATGTATGGGCGCCGGGAAGATAACCTGTACTCAGCAGAAATTCATTCACGATCTCTCCACCGGTGAACTTAAAAGTCTTCTTAAATAATTTCACCCATTCCTCTTTTGTTTTTGGATGCTGTGATTCCAGCCACTTTTCAAATGAGCCATATTCCTTTTGCAGCTGGAGGATGGTTTTGGCATTTTCTATGGCTGCGTTTATTTTTAAGCGGTTCCTGATAATGCCGGGATCAGCCATCAGCCTTTCCCTGTCCTCTTCCGTATAAGCAGCTACTTTCTTAATATTGAAATTGTGATATGCTTTTCTGAAACCGGCTTCCTTCTTCAGAATGGTTTCCCAGCTCAGGCCCGCCTGGTTGATTTCAAGTATCAGGCGGCAGAACAATTCATTGTCGTCATGTATGGGAAAGCCATAGTATTGGTCGTGGTAGGTCTTGTGTATAGCCTTTTTGTCTTCAGACATGAACTCGATCGCGCTGCAATATGACATATATGGTCCTTCTAAAGTTTATATAGTTATTAAATAATGTGCTGTATGCAACAGGAGACATCTTTTATCTTGCGGACGGGAATTTTATGGCAAGATAGTCAAATTAGGCTGTAGTGGCCGTAATTTACCAGGCAGGCGGGGCCTCGCTTCATGCAAGCTGTATTTTTTCGAAACTGGTACGCGCTTTAATTGCCAGCCGGCATGAAATTCATCCGGATTTCCATAATTAAATGTTCAAACGTATATTTGCCTGAATTATATTACGTACTGTTCATTTAATACCCTTACCCATGAAAAGAATTTTTTTGTTAGCCGCCATCGGTTTGGCGTGCGTCAAATCGGCAGAAGCTCAGCATTTCACACACGGCCTCGGCGTTGGTATTTTCGTAGAAGATGCGAGTATCACGGATACTAAGGCCAGTTTTACATTTAGCTATTCTCCGCGCTTTAGTTTTGCGGAAACAGACAAAACATCACTGTCCATAGGTATCCCGTTGAATGTTGGTTTTTCCGGTTCCTACAATGGCGTCTACACCAGTGATGGCTATTATGAGGATAACACCCTCGGCTACATGATCAACGTTCCCGTGATGTTCAATTTTAACATAGGCGCCGGCTCCGCGAAAGGTTGCAAGGACAGAATGGGATTCTTTATCGGTGCTGGTTATGCTTACCATGTTGGATCTGTATTTGAGCAGGTTCGCGATGATGAATATGGCTATGTGTATACCGATTCAAATACCAAAAGCTCCACTGGTCTGGCTGCTAACATCGGTCTGCGCATCGGTGTAGGTTACAAGAAGAAGCATAACATCGAAATAAGAACTTCCTACATGAAAGGTCTTACTTCCTATAAGCCTAATGTTTTCGGCGCTAACTGCCTGTTTAACTTCTAGTATGACCACCTGATTTATAGAAGCCGTCTCACAAGAAAGGTGAGACGGCTTTTTATATAGAAATCCCACCAGGATTATTTAGCCAACGAACATCCTTCCGTTAAGGTGAATGTAGTATTAACGTTTCATCCCGTCCTGAAATAAATAAAAAAAGGCCCAGTTACCTGAGCCCTTTTTCGCATGAATATTTCAGCAATTATTTGATCTTTTTAGCGATCAGCTTACCAATGTCCTTACCGGCTTTTGCATAAGCTTCACCGATACGGCTGGCGTTGTCAAACATACCTCTACCGGCCCGTACTTCATCCATAGTGATCTTGCATAATGCTTTCTTCATGTCGGAAGAATCATAGATGGCGATTTCCAGGTTCAGTTCAGCCGCAGCGGAAGAAATACCTACATAGTAACCAGTCTCAATGAACTTGGTGTTGACAACCATGGTGTATTTTTCCTTGGTATCTTCGTTTAAAGCCCACTCTGTGTACTTGGACAACAGTTTGATGAATTTTGGCTTGTAGCTTTTTGTTTTGTCTGCATGCCAGTTCTCTTCCCAGGTAGCACCTGTTCCCGGCTCTTTCTCATCTTTTTCGGCTTTTTTCCTCTTGATGTAATTGGCTTCTTTACCGTCTTTACCTACAGTCAGATCGTCGTAAACAAAAACTACGTTTACGCCTGTGGCGCCTTTCAGAAAAGCGAGGTCTCCTTTAACAATTTCCTGGGCTTGAACTTTACAGGTTACAGCTACAGCTCCTGCGAGCACAAAAAGTGCGAATAATTTTTTCATAGTGTAAGGGGATATAAAATTTACGGCACAAATATATGATATATATTATATAATAAACTGTGTTTCAGAAGAAATAATTAAAAATACTCATGAAATTTTCAAAGGAGATGCGCGTAGAATGGTGGTAGGAGTGCTAACGTGATTGTACAATGCCTTGCCGGGTATCAGCCAGGCATTGTTGCTCTCAATAGGATCTTGTGCCGCTCACAATAATGTTTGTTGCTTTTCTGCCGGATCTTTAGATCTGCATTTTGTATGTCTCCCGGTTTCGCATATACCGGATTACACAAAAATGATCTTACGGTGCATAGATGGATAGTTCCGATGTAAAGGTACATGGCAACGTTCATATTGGCTATAATATTATAACACTATCGTCAGCTTTTGTTTTTACTTTTTTTACTGAAATACTTCATCGCCTTTCCGGCAACAAGGCCTCCTAGTATATAAAGTACGATTGTGACCAGCCTTTTCGTCCAGAGGTCTTTTTCTTCCGTCTCCTCATCTGGTTTATTCTGCAAAAAAGCTACTGCTGTCCCCGACAGCGCACCTAACATGGCTCCTGTCAACGCTGCATTTTTCTTTTTGCCAAAACCGGCCAGTCCCATTGCTCCCGCCATGCTTAAGAGCTGTCCGGCCAGCTTAACATACCCTTTTACTGCTTTAAACCCGTTTTTATGAATATTTCTCTTTATTCGCCTGACAATACCTTTTTTATTGAACAGGTTGACATCAGGAGTCTTAGGATTCAGTGAGCCGAGTGTTTTCGATAAAAGTGTGATAGTCGCCGCACCCGTCAATCCACTTTCCAAAATTTCTGCCGCTTTCATACACTTTCTTTTCCTGAATAAGGGCAAAGAAAATGCCAACCGGAATTGTAGTCAGGCAAGTAGCTGTTGCGGGTATTTCACACTTCTCTGAAAGACTGTTTGCACAGGTATTCTTTCTATTGGAACGGCAATGGTCTTACAAAACTCCTGTAGTAATCAACGTCGATCTCTACGAGATCGTTAGCGGCCTTATACGCCGGATACTCCTTGTTAGAGGCATATTTTACCGCCTGCATGAACTGATCAACATACGCCTGGTTCTTTTTAGCAGCCGGGGCCTTATCAATGATGTCAGAGTTAGACAGCATGGTGGTTTCCAGGTAGAGGATCTTATCTTTCTTTTTGCTGGTGTAAAATCCCAGGAAGCAATGATCATGTGTCATTACCATAACAGTTGATATATGGATGGCCCTTAACAGGGAGGCAAACACCACTGTTCCATCCACACAATTAGCCTGGTTTGTTTTCATAGAGTTATCAAAGGTGCGGACTGCCTGACTGGCCAGCACATTGGTACTGTTGGTTGATGTGGTGGTAACGCTGCTATACTGAAAGCCCCTGTCATGCAGTACCTTCCAGATAGCCGCCACCTGTAGAATAGTATTTACATCATCTCCCTGATAACCACTGATGGAGGATATCAGTTTCGTCTTCAATGCATCTTTTAATATCTTGTCAATTTCCGGATGTTGTTCCTGGATAAAAGCAGTAAACAGGAAGTCGAATTTCTGTTCATGATAGCGATAGATACAGTCATTAATACTGCGCATGAATAAGGGGATGGACCGCTCCACTTTGTTACCGTCTTCATCATACAGTCTGAACATAATATTAATCGGGGAGCTCGAAACCTGTTTAGCGAGTGTTGACATATTCCATGGAATGTTCGGCATAAAATACACTTCCTGACCAGCCTCCTGAAACATGAAATCGCCGCTCACCTTATCAAAGTAAGATTTGTCAGTACACTCAATTTCCCACTTTAAGGGAATGTAGGAACTGTTGCTGAGGAATCTGAAACCTAAAGCACTGCTCTTGACGGAATTCATAAACGCATTATCGATATTACCCCTGTAATCGGCCATGCTGATGACCATAGACGGAAATATCTGTCCGTCGAAATACGCAACAGGTTCCCATTTTATATTAGTGAAATCCCCCTTTTTGAATTTCGGTTTGGTTGTCTGGTCGGCTGGTACAGAAGGCTGTGAAGTACCTCCCTTTACAACCTTCACGGTCTTATTAAACTGCTCTGTCGTTCTCTTGGTAGCATCTATGAACATGCCAACGCTTCTCATCGTTTCTGTGCCTGTTCTGAGCATGTCATTGGCGTCTTTCAGCACCTTCGGAAGCTGTGCATACAGGTTGGCGGAAAACGTTATGATAATAGCAAGCACGAAACATTGCTTTCTCATGAGGTGGAATTTGTTGGTTTGCATCTTAATAGTTTTAGTGCGTGTGGTACTGCATTTTGTAGTGTCAGAACGGATGCAGAATTGTATATAGGGGATGTTGGCTGTTATAATCTAAAGTACGATCAGAGTGATCTTGGCATTATGCTCCAGTATCTTCCTTACAAAGTTATTTTATAGTTTTTGCTCAATTGGTTAATGAACTGTTAACCAATTAGTAATGATTATAGTACACCAGTTTTAATGATATTGTCAGCGCACATCATATGACGAATATAGCTGCTGCATCCTATCACACGCAGCAGCTGTAATAGCATTCATCATCCTGACAACAGGATTCAGTGAAGAGTTCCTATATTTATATATGCAAAGAAAAACTGTTCTTCTCCTCGGCGCTAATTCGGACGTAGCAAAGGCTGCCATCCTCCGGTACGCAGCCAAAGGCTTCCGCGTGATGGCTGCCTCCCGTAGCACCGATGCGCTGTATACATTTGTTGACCAGCAACTACCCCTGAAAGAACTGGTAACGGTACTTTATTTTGATGCTACTGATTTTGACAGTCATGCTCCTTTTTATGAGCAGTTGCCGGAGAAACCCCATATTGTGGTATATGCCGCCGGATACCTCAAAAACAATGATGAGGCCCTACTGGATTTTCCCGGTAGCTTCCGGATGATGCAGGTACATTATGCAGGCGCTGTATCCATCCTGAACATTATTGCTATGGATAAGGAGAACGCCCGGCTGGAAAGAATAATAGGTTTATCTTCCCTGTCCGGCGTCCGCGGACGGAGAAGTAACTTTATTTATGGCAGTACAAAGTCTGCCTTTACACAATACCTGGCGGGCTTGAGGCAATACCTGTTCAACAGAAGGATCACAGTGAACGTAATCGTAGCCGGTTACATCCGCAGCAAGATGACTGCCGGACTGGACCTGCCGGAATCCCTCATGCTGGAACCGGATTTTATCGCAAAGGCAGTTGTCGAAGCGGGAAGCAGGTTTGTAATTGTACCCGGATTTAAATGGAAGCTTATCTACACCATATTAAAATGGATGCCGGAACGCTTAGTGGCGAAGTTGCCATGAGTTATAGCATTGACGTCACCAATCTCCCCAGCTGCTTTAATTTAAGCCCCACATCCTCATGCCAGTATAAGCCGGTTGAAAGCCGCATACAGTTTTCAAATTGATCCTGTAAAGTAAACATCCTGCCTGGGGCAATGCTTATTTTATGCTTCATTGCTATATCAAAAAGCTCGGAGGTATTGACCTTTTTATTGAACTCGACCCACAAGGCAAGTCCGCCCTGTGGCCTGCTTAATTTGGTATCCTCCGGAAAATATTCAGCTATCGCATCTATATAATGAAGATAGTTCTGTTGCAGCGCCGAACGCAGTTTCCGGAGGTGATGCTCATACCGTCCGCTTTTGAGGAAATTGGCTACCGCTGCATGTGTGATAGCCGGTGAAGAGATGGCGTGAACCAGTTTTAACTGCAGGATCTGTTCCTTGTATTTACCAGGGGCCACCCATCCCACGCGATAGCCAGGTGCCAGGGTTTTGGAGAAGGAACTGCACAACAGAACATTTCCCTCGGTATCAAAGGCCTTACAGCATTTAGGACGTTGCGTGCCGAAGTACAGATCACCGTATATGTCGTCCTCAATCAGTGGAATGTTATGTTTAGTCAGCAGCGCTACTACTTCCTTCTTGTTCTCCTCCGGCATACAGCTGCCCAGGGGCGTATTGAAGTTCGGTACCAGCAGGCAGAGATTGATCTTATGAACGACCTTCTTCAGTGCTTCTATTTCGACGCCTGTTACAGGATGGGTGGGTAGCTCAAGTACTTTTAAACCTAAACTTTTGGCCAACTGCAGACTGCCGGGATAGCAGGGGCTTTCCATAGCAATGGTATCGCCAGGCTTTGCCAATGCCATCATACAAAAGGATAAAGCATTCATCCCACCAGCAGTGGTGATCACATCATCTTCCCGAAGTCTTCCTCCCCAGGAAAGGGAGCGGGCAGCAATCAGCCGTAGGAGATCTTCATTGCCCTGTAACTGTTCATATCCGGTGCCGCTGGCTGCTACTTCCCGGGTGGCATACATCAACTCTTTGTTCAGTTTGGCTAAAGGTAGTAATTGGCCGGAAGGCGCCCCAACAGAAAAGAGCATAAGGTCTTTTTTACCTGTGTTAACGTACACCTTGCCAAGCAATTCTCTCGGCTCCTTATTATTAAGGCGCGGTGAGGGCTTGCTGACTGCCGGAAGCGCAAGCCGCTGATAGGGGAGATGGCTTACAAAATACCCGGACTGCGGTTTTGAGCTGATAAGTGACTGGGCTTCCAGTTCGAGGAATACCCTCTTAGCCGTATTCATGCTGATGCTATGTTCCTGGCACAACATTCTCACTGAGGGCAGGCGATCTCCCGCTTTTAAAACCCCATCCCTGATTAGCCCGGCAATATTCTTTGATATCTCCAGGTAGAGAAAATCATCTTTCATTTCATAAAGGTAACTGTGTCCATTAAAATACACAAAACTGGGACTGTGTTTATTGGCACACCGGATATAGTTTTACATCATAAATCACAATAAATATGTTGGACGTAATCATCAAAACAGGCAAGGAGAATATGGATGTTAAAATGGTACACCGGTTCCTGAGCGAAGATTCTTATTGGGCTAAGGGTATTTCTTACACGCTGGTCGACGATTCTCTTGCCAATTCCTATTGCGTCGGGGCCTTTATTGACGGACAACAGATCGGGTTTGGACGGGTAATTACAGACTATAGCACCTTTGCGTGGTTTGCCGATTTCCTGGTGTTACCCGCCTATCAGGGACAGGGAGTTGCGAAGAGGATATTATCTCACATATTGGAACAGTCCTGGTCCAAACGTTTGAGAAGGAAAATGCTGAGCACACTGGATGCACATGAATTATATCACCAGTTTCAGTTTAAAGCGCTTGGATATCCTTCACGTATCCTGGAAATATATAATCCTGATGTTCATTTGCAATTGCAACAGGATCGGGTTGCGTTATAACTCCCGGGCATGTGGTTGCACGCTAAACGACAAGCTGTTTTTCCGATGGCTTGTCGTTAGTGTATGCTGGTTTCTTAAATGTATATAACATCGTCATTACTGTTCCTGGTAACTCCACTGCAATGTCGCAATAAGTAATACAATGAGTACATTTCGGACCTGCCTGACACCATAACCAAGAGCAGCTGTGGCGCATACGTCACCCGGCTAATTCGGATAAATAAGAGTTTTGTCTTTTCCAGAAGAAAGGATTTACATTGTACGCGATAACCAAAATCTATTCACCGGGAATGTTTACCCTGGTCATTAAACCTCATTCCCCCATCAATTAAATTAAAGCCCTATGTCAAAATCAATGAGCCTATTGTGGGCAGCATTGCTCATTTGCATGACTGCATGTAAAAAAGAGCAAGCTATTCAGGACAGCAAACTTAGCCCTGCCACCACTGCCCGGAAGGCAACGAGTCCACTACTGAAAAGTATTGAATACGGCACCGACTGGTCGGGAACTGTACAAATAGCAATTGTTAGCAGTTACGTCACCGGTACTGAACTTGAATTGGATGTTAAAGTGCCGGATGGTTATGCCTTAATTGGCGGAGGTGCTGTAGCATCCCCGTTAGTAGCTGCGTCGTCTGCGTTTTTAACCGCTGCTTATCCGGATAAAGACTTCACTACCTGGCATGCGGCATCTGCATACCATCTGAATACTTACGTCCATACGCTGTTTGGATATGCCATCGGACTAAAAGTAGCCGGAATGACTAAAGAAGAACTTACCGCCAGCATGTGGCTTTTCACAAACACGTCGGGTATAGCAGCGCATCCAGCTACTGCTGTAACTATTGACAACGATTACACCTTGATCGGTGGAGGTGCAAGGGTGGAATCAGAAGGCAACCTCCTGGTATATTCCTACCCTTATAACAGTACGTGGTTCGTGGCCAGTAAAGATCATGAGTACTCGGCCCCTTCTGCTATTGAGGCGTATGGACTGGGAATAAAAACAGGCGTATTGGAGCAGCATAGCCTTGAAGTGGTAAGAGATAGTATTGCTAATTTCACCACCAACGGTATTGGCACTGCATCTATATTCACAGATACTACATGGGTTGCGGGAAGTCCCGGCGCCTTAGCAACCTACAATGGTGCAGGCCGTATGCTGGATGGTATAGCGCCACATGTACAGGATGCAACCGTTACTTCCAAAGACCTGGATCATCCGGATAGCGGTACGACTGCCGTTTATATACTGAAGATCCGCAAAAAGAAATAGTCGTTCGATTGCGCCGAACTACTTATCAACATCGAAACACCGCACTAAATGTAATCATTGAAACTGTAGCCGGTTGATAGCAGATTCCTGATGATATATAATTGAAAGCGCCTGTCCACTCCATATGGCGGACAGGCGCTTTCAATTGTATATCCATCAGGTCAGTTATATCCTCTTTATTTCACCACCGTCACTGTACCTTTGAACTGAAAGACAGTATCTTCCCCGCATATCGCTTCTATCGCATATACGTACGTACCAATCGGCGCTATCCTGTCCTTCCAGGTACCATCCCAGCCTGCGGTCGGAGCGTTGATCTGGAAATGCGTCCGCTCAAATACCAGCGTACCCCATCTGTCATATACCCGCATCCATTTCACTTCTTTTATGCCACGGCCTTTAGGATAGAACCATTCATTCTTTCCATCTTTGTTGGGGCTGAAGGCATTAGGCAGGAATACAGCGCCTTTATTACATGTCACGTGTATGAACAGTTCATCGGTGGCCTTACAACCATAACCATTCTCTACTTCCACGGTATAATTCGTGGACAGATTAGGCAAGGCCTGTGGTCTGGGACAGGTGGCACAACTCAGATATTCCGCTGGTGTCCAGTTCCATTTCACGATATCCCCGCTGCCTTGTACGATCAATGTTACAGGCTCTCCGGCCATCGCTGTATGATCAGGTCCTGCGTTGATGGTGGGTGAAGGATGTACAGTTACTACGAGCGATGTATCATGTGTAAAGCAAGCGTCAGCATCGTAACCGGTTACTTCATACGTATATTCACCTTCGGCGTTGATAGTGGCATTCGGGTACTGACTGCCGGTATTGTCCAGACCTTCACCTTTCCATACATAATGATCTGCGCCCGATACCCATAAAGGCAGTACATGCCCCAGGCACAATATGGTATCCGGCGTTGCCTGTATGGTAAATGGTTGCGCTACGCGGATGCTTACTTCGTCTGTATTGTTGCAACCATTGGCATCCGTTACACTTACCTGGTAGGTCGTGCTTATTGCAGGAGCTGCAACAGGGTCAGGCGCCTGCGGATCGCTCAGGCCTGTAGCCGGTGTCCACTCATACGTGATGCCACCACCGGCGCTCAGGGTAGTACTGTTGCCCAGACATACGAAATCAGACGCAGATGCGGCATTGATCACCGGCTTGGGCAGTATATTAAGGCTATGACGCGCTGTATCGCTACAGCCATCCATGCTGATGCCGACAAGCGCTACCTCGGCCGCGCCGGTCCTGCTGTACGACTGGTCGGCTGGTTGCTGTACATTACCTGTATTGCCATTACCAAAATCCCATTTCCAGCTTACATCATCTACTTTGCTCACCGTTGCGCTGAAACTTACCGGCGCATCCTGGCAGGCTTGCACAGGGCCGCTGATAGCCAATTCCGGCTTAGGATAAGCATATACGGTTTTGCTCACTGTTTGGGTACAACCGTAAGCCGTAGTTGTGGTAAGCGTGAAATCATATCCCTTTATCTTATCCAGGTAGAAACGGGGAGTGGCGGTAGTATCATTTTCTGATTGCAATCCAGCCTCATATGTCCATTTGTATTTCGCCTCTTTTTTCAACTCGTCAATGGAGTAACTGTTGAACTTTGGCGTGAAGGATATCCAGCCTTCATCACACACAAATGCCGGTTCGGATGTCAGTTGTACTTCCAGTTTGTCTATCACGATAGGATCCTTCGTGAAGGCTGTTCCCTTACAACCTGCGCGGTCTGAGAGAATGAGGCGCGGTTTGTAAATGCCGGGCTCTTTGAAGGTATGTTTAATAGTAGAATCAGTAGTTTCCAATACAATACCATCTGTAAAGTCCCAGGCGAAATTGACAGCTGCTGCTGATGCGGACACATTAAACTCAATCTCTTTCGTCAGACAGCCACCATCGGAAGAGGTCACAATACTGGCAAAAGGCCCCTTTACTTCCACTTCCTGTTCATACACGTCTTCAGTATTTGCATCACCTGCCACTTTCAGTTTCACAATATACTTTCCTGCATACGTGTATGTATGGGAAGGATTGCTGAGGGTGGAAAAGCTGCCATCGCCAAAATCCCAGTATGAACTGGTGTAATTGACAGATGCATTGGTGAAACGGGCCAGTACCGGCGGACAACCACTGTTATTTACGAACTCAGTAGTGACCGTAAAGTTTGCACTGACGCTGGACACCTTGATCTGTCTTTGCGTGCTGTCCGTACAACCATTATTATCTTTTACCAATAGTTTTACCGTGTAGAGGCCTTTATCAGGATAGACTTTAAACGGACCATATTCCGTGGAGGTGGTATTATCTCCAAAGTCCCATTCATAAGTAGCATAGCCGCCTGTTACGGAAGTATTGTTATAAAACCATACGCCACTGCCCGGAGGTACCAGTACAGAGCTGGGTGCAAAGTCCGCATTAGGGCCGTTCACCTGCAGACTACTGGTAGTGGAGCTGGTACAGCCATCCTGGTCTGTAACTGTCAGCCTGGGTGAGAAATAGCCGGCGCTGTTATATGTGTGTTTGAAAGGAGGCGCGGTAAATACCTGTTCAGGACTGCCGTCATCGAATTTCCATGACCAGCTCTTGATAGGCTTTCCCTTAGATACGTCCGTCTGGTCAGTGAAGGTAAGTTCCTTACCCCGGCATTCCAGTACATCCGGAGGAAGAAATTTAGCTACCGGTCCGTGTACATTCACAACAACTTTATTACTGCTGTCCGGGCATCCCTGCAGGTTGTAAGCTACCAGGCGGATGGTATCGTTGCCGGGTTGCAGATTTGTAAAACTGGCACTCTGAGAAGTATAGTAATCCCAGTAAGGACGGGTGCCGTCCGAAGAGGACCATGCGTAGTTGTACGGATCATATAAAGAGCGGTCAATCGACGTTATGCTGGCCTTGACCGTTTCATTGGCGCACAACGTTGACTTATCTGTGGCAATAGTAATGGGGGACGGTGCATACACATTAATGCTCAGAGAGTCACTGCTGGTGCAGGTGCCATCGGTGACGGTCAGCTTTACCATGTAAGCGCCTGTTTTGTCATATTTGTGCTTTACAGGGCTTGTTTTGGTCGTATATGTATTCTCTTTACCGTCTCCCCAGCTCCATTTCCAGCTGGTGATAGGGCCAAGCGATTGCTCATCAAAACTGATCTCAGTACGACGCTCGCAGTCAAGATTTTGCCTGTAGAAGCGAGGGAAAGGAGTCACGGCTTTGATATATGCCGTTTTTGTGACCGTTTGGCTGCAACCATAATTCGCAACCGTCAGCGATACCGTATAAGTGCCGGGCTCCTTGTAGCTATGCGCCGTGTTTGGCCCGGAGCCACCGGAGTAGTCGCCGAAATCCCATGTCCAGGAGTTGCCCACATCAGTGGTACTGTTAAAATTTACCCAGTTATTGCCGCAGATCTGGGGCGCCTGCGGGGAGGAGAAATCAACAGTAGGTCTTTTACGCACTTCGATAACACCGTTGGGATACAGATTCACCGTCCCTTTACAACCATTGGTGGTGGTGTAGGTCAGCTTTACCGGGTAGGTACCTTCTTTGTTATATGTATGTGATGGTGTGGCTTCCGTCGATTTTGGACTGCCATCACCAAAATCCCATTCATAGGTGGCAAAGGAGTCTCCTTCGCTGATACTGCTGCTAAAGGTAGGTTTCAGTCCTTCGCAGCCTTCCCGGACGTCTGCGCCTGCATGGACCTCCGTTTTTGCTACATTCACATAGCGTTGTATTTCGTTGCTGCAGCCGGAGGCATTGCTGATAGTGAGTTGTATACCGTAATATCCCAGTTGGTTGTAGGTAACGGAAGGATTTTGCAGGGTAGATGTTTGTCCGTTGCCAAAATCCCAACGCCAGCTGGTGGCGCCCTGGGATTTATCTGTCAGTTTCAGCGTGGCCGGCACATCGCAGATGATCTTCTGATCGGTCTCAAAATCTGCCACCGGAGCTGGCTTTACCACAAAGTCTTTCGTCACGGTTTTCTGACAGGTGCCATAGTCGGCTGTCATGGTCACCTTTACAGTACCAGCACCCGCGGGATAGTAAGAAGCACCATCCTCATAGGCATAGATCTCGCCTTTGTCAACGCTCCAGGCAACGTTGCTGAGTTTTGGCTCGTTGGCACTGAGGAACAGGACGGGATACTCGTTCTCACACATGCTGGCCGGCAGCTGGAAATCCGTTTTGAAGTTTGCCACATTGATGTCGCCGGATGTTTGAGTGGCAGTACACCCCTTATCGCTGGTAACAGTGAGTTTGACCCTGTAAGTGCCTTTTGCTGTATACGTATGCGCACCAGGACTGGCTCCGGAAGCAGTGCCTCCATCACCGAAATCCCATTGATAGGTAAGGTTGCCAGGGCCGGTGGAACTGTTGGTAACGGTTACCGCGCCGGGGGCGGCGCACAGGAAGTTGTGAGATACGTCGAAACCCGCAACCAGCGGTGAGGAAGCCTCCACAATGTTGCTGATCTGTTTTGATGCCGTACAACCATTGCTGGTAGTGATGGTAAGGGTAACGGTAGACGACAATACATTGTTGTATGTATGCACAGGGCTGCTGCCGGAACCAACAGCGCCATCACCAAAATCCCAGGTATAGGCGGTGATCGTGCCACTCACCGGGTTCGATTTATCTGTGAAAGTCACGTCAAAAGGTATACAACCCTTTGCCGGGCTGGCGGTAAAATCAGGTTTGGGTTTGTCCCATACGGAAACCGTCTTCGTAGCGGTACTGGTATTGCCACCAGCATCCTTCACGGTTAAGGTTACCGTGAACGTACCGGGAGAAGTATAGGAAGCGCTGGGGCTTTTCTCTGTAGAGGTAAAGCCATTACCCAGGTTCCACTGCCAGGAAACAGGATTGCCGGTAGAGTTATCGTTGAATTTAGTGATCAGACTTTCGCAGTCGCTCGTCTTGCTGGGTGTAAAATCTGCTTTTAGTTGCGCATGTAGAGCACTACTGAGTACAAGCAGTATGAAAAGTACAGCATAGGTAAAAGCACCGCTTGGGGTAGCCTTAATACGTAAGAACATAAGGAGAAGTTGGCGCCGCCAAAGTAAGAAAAAAAATCCAACTTAGGCGGATATTGCCACCTCTCCTTACCGAGAATTCAACTTATCGATATGGCACTGGTTGTATTGACTAATCCAATTATGACCTGTACGCACTACCCCGGATGCAGACCTGAATGAAATTCACTATACATCCAACACTGAATAGTAATGTTAAGTGTGTGAATTTACCTTATTACCGTCACTACACCCCTGAACAGGAAGCTGGTACCTTCCTCACACATCGCTTCCATCGCATACACGTACGTGCCGATAGGCACTGGCTGGTTCTTCACCATGCCATCCCAGCCTGCCGCAGGAGTATTGATCTGGAAACTCGTTCTCCCAAATACCAGATTGCCCCATCTGTCATAAACACGCATCCATTTCACCTCTTTTATACCACGGCCTATGGGGTAGAACCATTCATTCTTTCCATCTTTGTTAGGCGTAAAGGCATTGGGCAGGAACACAGCGCCTTTATTACAGGTCACGTTTATAAACACTGCATCTATGGCTTTGCAACCATAACCATTTTCTACTTCCACCATATAATTGGTGGACAGATTGGGTATGGCCTCCGGATTCGAGCAGGTGGTGCAACTCAGATACTCCGGCGGAGTCCAGTTCCATTTCACGACATCCTCGCTGCCCTGTGCACTCAGTGGTACGGGTGTACCCGCCATCACCGTGTGGTCAGGTCCAGCATTGACGGTAGGTAAGGCAGGTACATGTACAACCAGCGATGTATCATGCGTAAAGCAGCCGTCAGCATCGTAACCGGTTACCTCAAAGGTATACTTACCTTCCGCCTTGATGGTGGCAGTCGGGAACTGACTGTCAGTAGCACTCAGGCCTTCACCTTTCCATACGTAATGATCTGTACCCGATACCCATAAAGGCAGGACATCGCCGAGACACAAGATGGTATCTGGCGTAGCCTGTATCCTGAATGGTTGCGCTACGCGGATGCTTACTTCGTCTGTATTCTTACAACCGTTGGCATCCGTTACAGTCACCAGATAGGTAGTGCTGCTATCGGGAGTAGCCACCGGTTCAGGCACCTGCGCACTACTCAGACCAAGCGCCGGTGTCCATTCATAAGCCGTGCCGCCGTCGGCCTTGAGCGTCGTGCTCTTGCCAAGGCATACAAACGGAGCCGCGGATGATGCATTGACCACCGGCTTAGCCAGTACGTTGATGTTGTGATATGCCGTATCGCTGCAACCTTCCCTGCTGGTGACTGCAAGCGACACCTGAACAGGTCCGGTCTTCGTGTACACCTGGTCCCCGGGTTGCTGTACATCAGCTGTGTTGCCGTTGCCCAAATTCCATTTCCAGTTCACTTCATTTACTTTGCTCACCGCTCCGCTCAGGCTTACAGGTGCATCAGGGCACGCCTGCAGAGGACCACTGATTGCCGGTTCCGGCTTAGGATGGACATACACGGTTTTGCTCACTGTCTGGGTACAGCCGTAAGCCGTAGTAGTGGTGAGACTGAAATCGTATCCCTTTATTTTATCCAGGTAGAAACGGGGAGTAGCACTTGCACTCTTTTCTGCTGTCAGTCCGGCCTCATATGTCCATTTGTAGGTCGCCGCTTGTTTCAGTTCGTCAATGGAGTAGCTGTTGAACTTCGGTGCGAAACTAATCCAGCCCTCATCGCACACCAATGCCGGCGCACTATTCAGTTGTACATCCAGTTTATCTATGACGATTGGGTCCTTCAGGAAGGCGGCGCCCTTACAACCTGCCTGGTCTGAGAGGATGAGGCGCGGTTTATAAATACCCGGCGCTTTAAAAGTGTGTTTAATAGTTGAATCGGTGGTTTGCGCCACAATACCATCCGTAAAGTCCCAGGCAAAATAAACGGCAGCAGTTGCAGTTACTTTGAATTCGATCTCTTTCGTAAGACAACCACCATTGGAAGATGTCACAATGGTAGCCTGAGGCCCTGTAATTTCCACTTCCTGTTCATACACGTCCACAGCGCCGGCTTCGCCCACCACTCTCAGCTTTACTATATACTTTCCTGCATAGGTATATGTGTGTACAGGATGCATGAGGGTGGAAGAACTGCCATCGCCAAAATCCCAGTATGAACTGGTATGGTTGACGGATGTATTGTAGAAACGGGCTAATACCGGCGGACAACCACTATTAGTTACAAACTCCGTGGTGAACATATAGTTTGCAGTGACATTGGAAACTTTAACTTGTCTTTGAGCGGTGTCTTTACAGCCGTTATTATCCGTTGCCGTTAACGTGACAGTATAGATGCCTTCGTCCATATAGACCTTATACGGACTGTACTCTGTGGAGGTAGTTTTATCTCCCAGGTCCCATAGGTAAGTACTACTGCCGCCGGTTTGAGTGGTATAGTTAAACAACCACACACCACCGCCCGGAGGTATCACTCTAAGGCTGGGTACGAAGCTCGCGTTGGGACCGTTTACCTGGAGAGAGTCGCCGGTGTATGTACTACTACATCCGGCCTGGTCTGTAACCGTCAGCTTGGGCGTCAGATAACCCGACTTGTTGTATTTGTGTTTGAATGGAGGCGCGGTAAACAACTTTGGCGGGTTACCGTCACCAAAATCCCACAACCAGCTCTCGATAGGCTTTCCTTTGGAAACGTCTGTCTGGTCAATGAACGTAAGCTCAGTGCCCTGGCATTTCGCCTTATCCGGCGAGAGGAATTTAGCCACTGGTCCGTGTACATTCACAACGATCTTATTACTGCTATCCGGACATCCCTCCCGGTTGTATGCTATAAGGCGTATAGTATCCTTGCCAGGCAACAGGTTGGTAAAAGAAGCTTTCCGGTGGTCAATGTCATTCCAATGAACAGGAGTGCTGTCTGACGAGAACCATCTATAGTCTGACTCCCCATCATATATAAATCTGTCAATAACAGTTATACGGGGCTTCAGCGTGTCACTGGTGCACAACGTCCATTTATCTGCGGTGATAGCAATGCGGGACGGTGCATATACCTTGAGGTTCATAGAGTCAGTACTGGTACAGGTGCCGTCTGTAACGGTCAGCTTTACCAGGTACTCACCTGTTCTGCCATACTTATGTTTGACCGGACTTGTTTTCGTAGTGTATGTCTCCTGCTTTCCATCTCCCCAGCTCCATTTCCAGCTGGTAATTGGTCCAGGCGATTGTTCATCGAAGCTGATCTCAGTACGGTTATCGCAGTCAACAGTTTGCGTACTGAACCTTGGGAGAGGGGCTACTGCTCTGATAAATGCTGTTTTGGTAACAGTTTCACTACAGCCGAAGTTTGAAACGATCAGCTTCACGGTATAGGTACCGGTGTCCCTGTAGCTATGCGTTGTGTTCAGACCATGCCCCATGGTACTGTCGCCAAAATCCCATGCCCAGGCATTACCTACATCTGTGGTACTGTTGAAATGTACCCAGTTGTTGCCGCAGATCTGCGGCGCGTCAGGCGATGAAAAATCAGGCTTAGGTTTCCTGCGTATTTCAATAGCCGGAACAGGATGCAGTTTTACTGTTCCCTTACAACCAGTGGCGGTAGTGTAGTTCAGCGTTACGGGGTAGGTACCTTCATTGTTATATGTATGTGATGGTTTGGCGGCTGTCGATTTCGGACTACCATCGCCAAAATCCCATTCATAACTGGTAATTACGTCATTGGTATTGATTGAGCTGCTAAAGGTAGTGGTCAGTCCCGGGCAGCCTTCATTCATATCTGCTATTGCCTGAACTTCCGGGGTTACTATAGCCACCTTACGCACTGCGGTACTGGAACAACCAGATGCATTGCTGGCTATAAGCGCTATGCTGAAGGTGTCCATACGCTCATAGGTAGTGGTGGGGTGCTGTTCGGTGGACGATTGTCCGTTGCCGAAGCTCCATTCCCAGCTGGTAGCTCCCTGCGATGTATTTGTCAATTTTACAGTAGTGAGCGCTTCACAGAGGCCGAATTGATGGGCCACAAAGTTAGCCTTGGGAGCAGGCTTAACCACGAATTCTTTGGTAACAACTTTCTTACACGAGCCATAGTCTGCCGTCATGGTGACCATTACCTTACCGGCGCCATTGGGGGAATAAGAAGCGTTGATGCCGTTGCCGGTGATAGTACCTTTGTTCACGCTCCAGGTAATGCCTTTAGGCTGTGGATTATTCACAGCCTTGAACGTGGCGGTAGTGATGCTCTCACAGATGGTATCAGGCAACTGGAAATCCGCCTTGAAGTTGCCGACACTGATATCCGCCGTTCGCGTAGTACTACATCCCTTATCATTTGCAACGGTGAGCTTTATTTTGTAAGCGCCTATAGCGGTGTATGTATGTGGTCCGGGGTTGGCTTCTGACGCAGTGCTGCCATCGCCAAAATCCCATTTATATGTAAGGTCACCCGGCCCCGAGGAGGTGTTCTTAACGGTTACCACAGCGGGAGCGGTGCACTGCGATTGGCCGGAAACATTGAAATTGGCCACTACAGAGCCAGTCACATCCACGATATTGCTGATCTGTCTGGATGCCGTACAACCGTTGCTATTAGTGATGGTAAGGGTAACGGTCGGCGAGACCGCATCATTGTATTTATGTACAACAGATTTTCCCGAATCGACAGCACCGTCACCAAAGTCCCAGCGATAAGCTGTAATAGTGCCGTCTACCGGATCCGATTTATCCGTGAAAGTAACGTCAAGAGGGATACAGCCTTTAGTCGGGCTGGCAGTAAAATCAGGTTTGGGTTTGTCCCATACGGTAACGGTCTTTGTCGCGGTACTGGTATTGCCGGCAGCATCTTTCACTGTCAGGGTTACCGTAAAGATACCAGCAGAAGTATAGGCAGCGCCAGGACTTTTCTCCGTAGAGGTGAAACCGTTACCCAGGTTCCAATACCAGGAGACAGGGTTGCCGGTAGAATTATCATTGAATGTAGTGACGAGACTTTCACAATCGCTCGTCTTACTGGGAGTGAAGTCCGCTTTTAACTGTGCATGAGCAGTAATGCTTATTAAAAGCATTATAAAAACTACTGCATAGGTAAAGGCAACAGTTGGGGTTGCCGTGGTAAATGAGGACATAACGTTTTGGTTGGCAGCGGAAAAGTAGGGAAAAAAACAAACGCCAGTTGTTAACCGTTTGTTACAGCGCAATTGCGATGAAAATTCGTATATAGTTGCTATAATATTCAGTTTGATCAAACCCGGTAATGCACTACGTTTTGAGTACATACATGAAGGTTATCACACAGGTGAAAATAAACACACATAAACGGTCTGTAACGAGCTCCGGAATAAAAAAAACTGACTAACGTCATCATGTATGCGAATAAAAAGAGAGAATGTGTCAACATTAAACGAAGATGCTGATAGTCGCTTAGCTATTGATCAGGTACGCGCATAAAAAAAGCTGCTCAAATATTGAGCAGCCTTCTTAAGCACAATTTTTTAATACTATTACCGTTATTCATGTAGCCGATAATACAGCATGATCAATACGTGCTGGCTTGTCGACCCGATACCGGTATATTATTGGTATTACAACCCTGTTGTAGTACACCAGAATGTGTTAGGCGGAATGGTAGCTGCCTGCATTTTCTTTTCTGCAGTTTCACTCAGCCTTGCAATTTTCATTTTACTGATGTTCAGTTTTTTCTTCGCTTTCTTTTTCATAAACGGTCATTTAGGAGGAAATAAATGCTTACTCTTTTCTGAAGGTTTTCAGCTATCCCTTATTGGAAATTGATGAATTTATGAGAAGTATGTGGGTTTAGATTACGGGTCATATACAGGCTATGGCATTTAGATAACGGGTCTACCCTAATTTACTGTTTTTTTATGTAATAACGTATGCAGACTGCTTTTTTATAGGGCATATTTATCTAGTAGCTGAGGCTACATGCTGAACCTTTTCCTGTACACGCGGCTCGAATCTAACTGCAAGCGATTGCTTCCAGTAACTGACAGCTTTTGCGGAATCGCCTGTTTGCAGATAGTAATCGCCCATACTGTCATAGGTGTTATAACTCTTCGGGAAGTACTCAATATTCAGCTCGAAGAATAGCCGCGATTTTGCGTAGTTCTTCTGTGAAAGATGATAGTATCCCAGTTGGTTGAACTCCCATTCATAAGGGCGAACTGCATATCCCATGTCTTTGCTCAGTGCTTTATAATAGTCCACGATCAGTGTTCGCAACGAGTCTGCGTTGGAGTTATCAGGGTATAGATATGTTGGGAACCAATGCTCGCGGAAGAAAAACCGTAGTCCATCATACTGGGCAATGAATGGAATGGAATTATGGTAATCGTTGTCATAGTACTTATAAGACCAGTTGAGATGATTACCGGAATGCTTTCTCAGTTTTTCAGCCAGTTGCAGGATGGCACTTGTATGCAATGAACCCATTGCATTGTCTTTCCTGACCTGAAAGGTGTCCAGATTGCGGTTCATCGTATGGGCAATAGCCAGGTAGAATCGTTTGTTTTTGAAGTCCTGATGTTCCAGCAGACTGTCGACAGATGTGAGTATACGACTGTCATTCCAGAATATGCTCGGATCAGAGGCGATATAAGCATTAAACAGTCCGGGGTGATGTATGAGTGTATTAACTACCATTAATCCACCGAGAGAGTGTCCCGAAAAGATCCTGTAGGGAGCAGTAGGGTACTTACTGTCGATGTAGGGGAGCAACTCTTTCTCCAGGAAAGACGTAAACTGTTCACTTCCACCGGAGCCCGGCATTTTGGGATCGGCAGTAGGAGTAAGGTCGCGCATGCGATTGGTGTTGGTAATGCCGACGATGATCATTTGCGGCATTGCAGTGTTGCCATTATGGCTTAGCTGCTGCATCATCGTGTAGAGCGAGGCGAAATGACCGTCTCCGTCCAATACATACAGCACAGGGAAGGAGGGCTTCTCAAAGTAAGTAGTGTCGACACCGGGACTGTATATCCAAAGCTGTCTTTTCTCTTTCAGGATATCAGAGTAAATGCTGTCGGGTTGTCCGAAAGAAACAAGATTCTTCTGTATCTGTGCTGGTGTTACAAGGGGAAACAGCAGGAGGAAGAGCAATAGTTTTCTCATGACTTTTTTATGCAACAAGGTCGAGAGATTCGCGGACTATCTTTTAAATATGTGACATAACCATGGTTAAATGGGATGAAAGACCTGGTGCTCAAATATTCGCGGTGACATATAAGCCGGATTAACCCGAGCCAGTATCTTACACTTAATACGGGCTCAGGTCAATCCGGTTACCTGATTGAGTCACGAGGTGTTTTAAGAGAGGTGTATCAGAATAAAAGAACATACTGCCGATCGCTAAAATGACTACCTCGATCCATCAGGCACCCGAAAAGAGGCTGCTCAATTTTCCAACAGTTTCGTTTCTTTTATTGCAACATCTTCAAACTATTGTGCTCCTGTTCCCTTTGTGCGATCACACGATAGTAGGTAGCCTGATCGGTTGAAGAAAGCTGTGTAAACCCTACCTGTCGTAACATGTTTACCAGTTGTCCGCGATGGTAGGTGGAGTGATTAATGACATGAGAAAGTGTTTGCACAAATTCCATTCTGCCTTCTCCGCCTCTCGGCCATTTAAACATAACCGGCTTCAGATAGTCCTCTTCCGGATACTTTTCGATGAAATCCTTCAAGCCGGCAGATGCCGTTTTCCAGATCTCTGTTAAATCATTTTTCGTGCCCTTAAACTCCCTGGATAGAAAAACCGGATCGGGAACATTGTTCCAGAAGTCAATCCAGATCTTTTCAGCGCTGGCAATATGAATGGCGGTTTGCCTGATGCTGCTGAAGCTACTGATGGTAGTTTGTTCCCATTGCTCATCACTGATCTGATGTAGCCACTCAATAGCAATACTGTTTGCCCAGAGATTGTAGTCTGCCAATGCCAGGAAATATCTTTTGTTCATACCGTTGATGTTTTCTGCTGTCAAAGGTAGATGCCGGCGCCGGTAGCAAAATATAGGTAAGCGTTCAAAAAATATGGCTAAACGTTCAATTTGTAGCGAGGCATTAACGTCATTGATGCAAACGGAAGCAGATGATTGTGGTTCATATGCGCTAAACTATTTTAATAAATAGCTATATAGTTTAATAGATAATGTAAGTAATTCATATATTTGCGTCCGCGAGATAAAAATGTTTAACCTTTTTAAATAACGACAACCCATTACATCTTTCTTTCTTAAAATTTAAATCCGAATTTACACAAAGACCTATGAAAAGACTGTTCTTAAGTGCAGCCGCACTTGTGATGTTGTTTGCTGCCTGCAGCAAGGATGAAAACAACGCCAAACCCAATAGTGTTGAGACTGAGACGCCCGGCAAGTACCTGCTGCACCAGATATCTCTCTACGATAGCCTGGAGGTAACATATGATAGTGCAAACAACATGAAGTTAATTAAAGCATGGGACGAGAAGGGTACGCCACTATCAACAACAGCATTCATTTACGAAGATGGTAAACTTACAAAAGTAGTCGACGAACCAGATGGTGAGATGAAAGTGGTGCAGCGTTTTGAGTACAACAGCGCCGGCAAACTGGCGAAGACGAAATTTTACCTGACGCCTGGTAGTACTGACATTTCTCACTACGATAGCCTTGTTTACGATGCCAATGGCCGGCTGTCTGAAAGATATGAGTTGAACAACAGTCATTCGATCAATCTCAGGAGTATTCTTGTCTGGGACAGCAAGGGAAACATTGTCAGAACATTAGGAATTAATATTCCCGGTCTGCCATTAACGGATACCTCCATCACTGACTTCACCTATGACGACAAAGTAAATCCTGGTGCGAAACAGCCGGAGTTTTTCATTACTAAAGACTACGATCCGACCTTCGGTTTATCCGCCAACAATGTGGTGAAGAAGGTAAATAGGCTTAACAATGATTTCGACAATTCTACGGTAACAGATTACCAGTATACTTATGACCAGGATGATTATCCTATTACAAGGAAGGATAGTACACAGGTAATAAGGGAAGGTCAGGTAACGTACGGGTATAGTGATTTCTTCAGGTATCGTTATACCAGGTAGACTATACCTTCTTCTAAATAAACAAAAGCGCCGGAGAGAACTCTCTCCGGCGTTTTGCATCGTGCCCGGCAGCTATGCCTGCCGGATGTTATGTGATAGTCAAACCTGATTAGAACGGAATATTAACATAGTCATACCATGTAGTATCCAGGGCGATAGAGAAACCGGTACCACCGCCTAACGGATTGTATACGTTACCGGTCATTACTGTTCTGTAGCCACGGGTAAAAGGCACAAAACGCATTTCCTTCAGTTTGCGCTCTCCGGTAGTTTTGTCAGGATATGCAATCGTAACAGTGATTTCGCTGAAAGGCGTCAGTACCTGAGAGCTGAAATTCGTACGACCATTCCGCTGCAGGACAATACCCGGTTCGGCAATGATCTCATCATAATTGCCGTATTGGATGTATTGACGGTACGCAGGTGATGTATATACCTGTATGGTGCTGTCGCCAGGGCCGCTAGCTTCAGGAGCATCGAGGATGTTCACTTCCAGTCTTCCCATAATACGCGTAGGCCAGAGCGGCACTGTCTGTGTAGCACCATAACCCGTTACAGTAAAAGTGTTGCTGCCCACAAATATATCGGGTGCTGAAACATTCAGGTTAGGAAGAGTAGCATCCGGCAGGCGTAATCTCATGCTGTAGTAAGAAGTGGTATCCAGCAGCTGTATCGGACCAGTGGACGCAATCAGGGCGATAATGTAGCGATTGGCCGGAAGATTTTCCTCAAGCGTACCGAAATCATCCGGATTATCTGTCGTATTCTGGAATATCACCTTCACGAACTGACCGTAGTCATTGTAAAGCAGGTAGTACAGGTGCGATACTTTTCCTGCCAGTACAGAGTCCCTTAGGTTACTTCCTGTGCCTGTCTTTCTACCGCCTGGTGTTGCCAACTGCTCCTGTTTCTGCAGGAAGCTGCTAACGCTGAAGCTCACAGGAAATGTTTCGGTGCTGGTCGCAGGGGGACTTGGATTTGGGTTTGTCGGCGCCGTATCTTTTTTACAGGCGAACAGGGAGATGGACAGTACGGCGACTGCCAATAGCAATTTTCTCATAGATGTGTGTTTTTGAGGTGAAAAATGGGATTATAGGTCATAAAAAATCTTCTCCGGATAAGCTGATAGTACTACATGATTGTACAGCATGTTGGGGCGCATTAACTCCTTCGCATATACTAGAACTCAACCTTGTTTTCGTTGTTATCCCAGGCATCAAGCAGGAAGAGCTTTATACCGGGATTTTCCGGTGCACTGCCACCATAGAGATAACCACTGAGGATCGTTCTGCGATTCTTGTAACAGGATACATTATGGATCACTTTTGTTTGCGGTTGTCCTGTAGTAGGGTCAACATAGTTGATAGTAACAGTGAAAGGTGTCACCGTATTCAGCACATAGGCTGAGAAAACATTGAGGTTGACCCTGTTTAATTTTGCATTAAAGATGTCAGCAGCGCCGACATAGGTTGTACCCGGATCAAGAAAGAACGTGAACGCTTCCGGCGTAATTTTAATCGCGACACTGGTGTCACCACTTCCTGGTTGTGGCATGTCGAGAATGTTCACCTGAAGATTACCAACTATCCGGTCCAACGTCATGTTGAGGATCATGGCATCATTTCCGTAATCATCAGGCACCCACACGTTGTTCTTTGAGTAGAAGATATCAGGCATGTTCTCAATTTCTCCCGACCCTGTCACCGGTAGCGCAAAAGAGCTGGCTGATAACTGGCTGTCGGCGTTAACATCGAGTGGCGACTGGGAAGCGAGCAAGACCATCTTATAATAACCGGGAGCAGCAGTATCATAGAAGCTGCCGAAGTTTTCCGTCACGTTCGCATCCTGATGCAGGAATTTAAGACGATTACCGGCATCGTCGTATAAGATGTAATACAAGTGTTGCACTTTTGCTGCCAATACAGAGTCGCGTAATGCGCCTGCGATGCCGACAGTTCTCGAGCCAGGAAGCGGCTCTACCTGCTGCAGAAAATCATTCGCCCGGATATTGAGCGCCACCCTTTTCTCATTATCGGTAGTGACGGGTTTTACTGGCGCAGTATCTTTCTTACAGGCAATAAGGGAGAGGGACAGTGCGCACACTGCCAGAAACAGCTTTCTCATTAGATTTATATTAAGTGTTAAAGGGCAATACGAGATAAGGACAGTGCGCACACTGGCACAAACAACTTTCTCATAGATTTATATTAAGTATTAAAGGGCAATACGAGATAAGGACAGTGCGCACACTGCCATAAACAGCTTTCTCATTGATTTTTTTTAAGTGTTAACCGGCAACAGATATACAGGCCACAACAAACTGATTGTTTATGACAGTGTATGGAGCATATATTTGAACCGTGTCAAAAAGACTGCTGAAAATCGCAATATGGAACACCCCTTTAGGAGCTGCTATTGCTGATAAATAAATTTTTCATTTGAAACGTGCTTCTTGAAATTATTAAATGGAATCTCGGGCCAAACAATCACAACTCAAGGTATAGGATTAATTCAAAAAATGTATTGGTTAACAGAAGCGAACTTAGCAAAGTTTTAACATAAAATGATCATTGTGGATAAAAATCTTTTCTTAAAATTTTCATAAAATTTCCCGGAGAGAAAGTTTCCCGGAAGCCCTCCGTTTCTCCGTTAAAGATAACGTCAACGAATTGATTTTATTTTTCGTTTAAACTGATTTTTGAAGATTTAATATTGGAGTGGCTGGTTCAATGAGGGCTATTACGCAGACGTTTATTTGGAGTAACGTCTGAATGAAAATCCAAATGGACAAACCCGGGAAAACTTTCGATCTGTCCATTTGGCTATCGGTAATAGTAAATTTTGAACCGGCTGGTGGCTTATCATAGTTTGCCTGAAACTATCGATCATGTCATAGAAAACGGAAAACCTGTTTCCTGTATTCCTCAAAATCATGTTCGTTTGAAATGGTCTGGAATTTCTCCCGCTTGCCGTTACTGTTTTCTCTCATCAGTATTACGTTCATACCACCAACGATGGTACGTTTTGCTTTGTCAAATATCAGTTCCAGTTCCTGGCGGTCCTCGGTCAACTGCAATTCTTCAATACGATTCACTACAATTACAAAATCTTCCATTTCTTTTATTTCAGGCAAATGTAAATAATATACCAGATTTCAGCGTTGACGCAAAATCGCCGAATCTGTTCGCTTTGTTGAATATCCGTATAAAAAATAGTATACTTGAGGCAATGTTCACTAATTGAACAAACCTATGCAGTCAGTCACAACAGCAACAAGCAGCGCTAGTTTTCCTTCAATATATGAGCACATACAGGTGGTTAAGGAAAGTATTATGGCCGAACACAGAAAGGATGATGAATGCCTGTCTTATGTATCCATCAGCCTGGAGGAACTCAGTTTTTATGATTTTTATGATGGAGAGGACCTACTGGCCCGCTTCCGGGAAAGCTGCCTCGATCTGCGCGGGGAGGTAGAAGTGATTGCAGATAAAACATTACTGGTAGCAGGAATCACGTCCAACATAAGAATTGCGCAATCGCCTGAAGGGTCTTTCTTTTATTTTGGTTTGGTGCCCGTCAGCAATGAATATGGCTACACCATTACCGGCGATTGTAAGATCGGGTCACGGGAGTTTTACGAACCCCTGTTTGACGAGATCTGGCAAAGCTTCCAATATTTTGGTAACCCAGCTGCAACTACAAATGAACAGCATGCAGTTCCGGATGCTGGTTTGTTAAAGTCTCAGGCAACAGGCAGAGAGGACACTGATCAGGACAACAAAAATGTTGTAACCTTCCCTGCTGATGGCAACGAAATGTGGCAACTCGGAAAATATACATTTACACTTACCGGAGAAAGGCAGTGTTACATCTCCGATGGAGGTGGAGAGCTTTATGTTAAAATTGAAGCACTGGCGCCCGACACCATAGACCCGGAAAACAATGACATCATCAATAGTTATAGTGACAGAAAGGTGTACCTGCAATTTTATTTCAAGGGTATCTATAACGCCGGTATTCCCACAGGGAGGTTTCTCTTTGGGCAGGACGAAAATAGCAGTCACCTGACCTATATGTGGAAGGGCGGGTTTCAATACTCACAGCAGCTTAGTGCAGAAGTAAAGCTGGAAAACGGCTGGCTGCTGATCGATGGAAAATTCAATCAGTATCCGGTAAAAGTGGCTGTCAGATTACCTGTGGAAAGTCTCGTCTGGGAGAACTATCGCTTCATGAGCACGGAAGAGGTGAGTACGGCAACGCCCGATATTGTGCGGCAGCTTTGGCTTACTGACCCTTATGTGGGTATACTGGAAGAAACCATTTACCCGTTAACGCAGTTGCGGACATTGTCGATCGACTTTCCAGATAGCAAACGCGCGGCTGATTTTACAGCAATTCCCAAAGCAGTGAAGCGTCTGAAGGAGTTGAAAGATCTCACCCTAAGGGGTGTTTCAGCATTGGATAGTCTGCCGCAATGGCTGGGCGATCTGAAGAAGCTTGAAACGATCCGCCTGTCTGATAGCAGGGTAGAGGGTATTCACCCTTTTATACTGCAACTGCCTGTATTGAAGAAACTTTATCTCAGCGATAATCAGCTGCAATCTATCCACCCGGCCCTGCCGGAAAACCTGGAAACCCTGGTGCTTTCAAACAACAGGCTTACTTCGGTGCCTCAATCGGTGACCCGGTTACAGTGCCTGAATATTGAGCGAAACCCGCTGGAACACCTGCCCGCCGGAGTGGAAAATATTCCCGGGCTGAGCCTGGAGCTGGAGAAGAAAATGACATTGCTGGACTATAGCTATAAGGGTGCAGATGGTCAGGGAACCATTCCGTACAACGACAGCCGCTTCTACGCGAAATCTGATCCGGACCTGCTACGGTTGCTGGAAGACCAGATCAGCGCAGCAGGATTAGACAGGTTCAGGGCAGGTTTGACTAACCGTACCCGCAAATCGGTAGCACTGGAAACAACAGAAGAAGATACATACCTTGAAAAAGGGAATCACCGTTTCGGCGGCTTGCCCGACCTGCCGCCGGGCGTAAGTTATCCTTCCTTCATTGACGCTTACGGCCAGGAAAGAGGGCTGCAGTTCATTGCGCAGATCAACTGTGAGGCCATTGCCCATCTGCAGGATTATCTTCCCCGAACAGGCATACTTTATTTTTTTATTGAGGACCAGGAAGACACGGTTCCGAAAGTGTTGTACTACGATGGTGCTGCCAGCAACCTGCAATCGGCAAAAGATCTGAAGATAGAACGGGATTTCATTTACGATGACCGCGGTATTTACAAGCCGTTCCGGGCCGTGTCAGGAAAATATCCCGGTATACCGTATATGTATAATGCCTATAGTCTTTGGCCTGAACTGACAGACATGGAAGAGATGTACGATGAAACAGAGCGACTGAAAAACGGCTTAAAAGCCGATTCTGTTGAGCCGGTGCATAGTATGAACTCCTATGTCTTCAAGCAGCACGATACGCCCGAAATGGATGCTGTAAATGTCAAAAAGGGCAAGCCTGAGGAATGGATGGTGCTGCTGAGGGCGGGATCGGATAATAAAACCGGTTTTCAGTTCTGGGATATGGGTGAAATTTATTTTGTGATCCACAAGAGTGACCTGCAGAAGAAGGATTTCTCGAATGTGTATTGCGGATTGGAGAGCAGTTGATCACGCCTGTATGACAAAACCGGGGCATCGGGCCACGGTTTTGTCACCCTAGGCGCTCGGCTTCTTTTTTTACATCCGCGGGAACCGTTACATTCAGCTTCTGCAGTTCCAATACCGTCGTGTTGCCTGTTTCCCGGTACATCGGTACAAAGCGGCGGTTGAACAGTATTTCCTCCCAGGTATAAGAGGTCCGCTTCAGCACAAAGTTGGAAAATACATCGTCAAATCCCCGTACCAGCACATATATTTCCACATCGGCAGCTTTTATGTCCTCTTCATTCAGGCCTAGCAGGGGGCTGTCGTCATCGATGGGATGCACGACTGTCCAGTTCATAGGCAGGTTCTGGATGCGGCTACGTTCCAGCGTCAGTTCGTAGAACCGGTATACCGCTTTGTCGTCCTCCTGCACCAGCAGGGCGATGTTGGCCTTCACTTCCACATCCGTAAGGGTGTGCATATCTTTAAAGGAAGCAAAACGGAACATCAGTCCCATTTTATCTTTGTAAGGCGCTATGACGGCATGATCACTGAACTTCAGAAAAGCTTTGGGCTTGGAAAAACGTCCGTAGATCAAACCTGTGAAAACTGCCAGGTACAGGAAGCCGTTCAGCGCTTCTATGGAAGCTACCAGGTTGGCGCCGTCTCCCACAGGATTCACGCGGCCGTAGCCGACAGTGGTAAAGGTCTCGGTACTGAAGAAATAGATCTCTTTGAAAACTTCCCATTTTGATGTGCCCAATATACCCTGAAACTCATGCGCGCCGAGAGCCAGATAGATAAGCGTATACACCAGGTTAATAGATACGAAAAAGAAGATGATGGCAAAGAAGAATTTCCAGGCTGGCAGGTTAAGCAGGGTATGATAAAGGCTTACACGTTCCCATACAGGCAAGCCTTCCTTGCGCAGGTTAAAGGTGCCGTCACGGTTTATAAAGCGGCCTACATAACTATTGGAACTGTTGCCAAAACCAGTGTCGTTATTGATCCTGGAAAACGGATTAATGCGTAAAGCCATATACGGAAAATCTTTATATGGCAAAACTAAGGCTTAGATTTGATTTTATCTATTTCAGGCGTTCATAACATTTCAGGATACCTGCTGCCTGACACGCTTCCGGTGGGGATGACCGCTTTGATGTTTTGCAAGTCTTCGTTTAAAAGATGCACCTTTTCGGCAACCAAAAACTACGGCAGGGTTATCGTATCGCCAACACGGATAGTGCCACTCCCATTAAACAACAGATTCTGGCCAAAGTATATTTTCTGATTTTTTGCACGGTAGGTGCTGAGCGTTTTAAGGGGCTCTTTTGCCTTTATACCGCTTTCCTGATCAATAGTAGTAATTACGCAGCGCGCACAGGGCTTAACACCGAAAAATTGTATGTCCCCAATACTGAACTGTTTCATGTCATCTTCCTGAAAGGGAAGCCCACCTGTAAACACTATATTCGGCCTGAAACGATTCATGGGCAGCGGCGAGGCCAGCCTGCTATTCAGGTCGTCAAGAGAAGCCTGACCAATGATCAGCAGGGGATAGCCGTCAGAAAAACTGGTGATTTCCTCATTGTGAGCATATGCTTTATCCACTGTTCTTTGCGTACTATCGGGCATATACACCAGTCGGCAGGGCATTGCCAGCTGGCGGGTAAACCAGGCATCCGCTTCATCACTTACCCGCAGTCCTGTGCAATTGTCGTCCCAGACAGTCACCAGCACCGTTTCTGATGTTGAAGGTTCGTAAGGGATCTTGATAAGATCCGCTGTCTTTTTATTGGTGATCAGCAGGTGCTCTTCCTCAAGCGTAACCTGTAAAAGTGCCATAGCAGGTACTTCCCGTTGGGAGAGAAAACGATTGTTTTCATCTATGAGCATCCATCTTCTGTCGTATTGAAAACCACGATCTGTAAGCGTAGCTGCGGGGAGAGAAAATCCTCCCAATGATTTAACAGGATAAATATATAAGTCGCTAACTCTAAGCATAGGCCTAAAGTTACATAAAAAACTACTGTATAGTGGTACAGTATATCCCCGGTAATATAAAGACGGGTATCTTTCTGCCGTGATACACCTCCTGTTATATTACCGGGTTACCTGGTTATAAGATCATGCGCCTCGTTGCATTGCTATCTTGAAATCATAAACCTCACATCCCTGCTTTCGCTTTGTGTGATGACCCTTAAAATAAAGATACCAGTGGACGTACCGTTGACTGTAAACGAATCGTGTACTTCCAGCGTCGGAGCGTACTGCCGCTTGTCAGCCACTACGCCGTTTAAGTCATACACATACACGATCATCTGTTGTTTCCTGTTGAGTTTAATATTGTAAGTAAAATGCCCGTCATTCGGATTCGGAGATAGCATAACGGTATCTATCACGTGTACGGGCTGCGTATAGGATGGGCCGGCCGACGGATCATAGGCGCCTATTTCCAGCGCTTTGCGCAGCGTATAGGAACATTGTCCAAAGGTGGCATTCATCTCTACCCAATACGTACCCGGATTATTAAACTTAATAAGCGGCACATCACCCTGCATGCTCAGGTAAACGGCATCCGGATGGAAGGTCCACTTAACATCGTCTGGTGCAGGCAGGCAGATCTCGCGAACGGCCAGGGTGTCGCGGGCATTCATACGACTGGACAACAGGAAATTTACCTCCGGCTGTGCATTGCTTTTTTCAATCGTTACCTGCTTCATCTGAGCGCATTGATGTGCGTCCTGTACGTCAATGCGGTAGCTGCCGGGAGCAAGACCGTTAAACGTACCTGCCGGCAACCAGCTGCTTTGGTCTAACGCATATTGATAAGGCGGAGTGCCACCGGTAACAGTAGCGCTGATGCTGCCATCGCTAAGACCGTCACAGATCGCAGGCGCGTCAATGCTGAGTATTAATTGCGCCGGTTGCGGTACGGTATAAGTAACAGATTGTTTACAGCCTTTACTGTCAGTGATTTCCAGCGGGTAATCTCCTGCAGGCAGTTCCCTGGCCTGGTTATCTGCCGTGATAGTTTGCCAGTGATAGCTATAATTGCCGGATCCACCGCTGGCATTCACGGTGATCGTACCATCAGACAATCCGAAGCAGCTAACAGGACTGATAGCTGCAGTTACCTGAATAGGCTCATATGCGGCAGTAAGGGTTGTACTGATGCTATTGACACAGCCTGCTGCATCCTGTACTGCTACGTCGTAATCGCCCGCAGCCAGGTTGGCAAAAGTAGCACTGCTTTGCCAGGGTCCTTTGTTCAGTGAATAGGTATATGGCTGACTACCACCAGTGGTTTCCAGCGTAATCTGCCCCACGGGGTCTGCGCTACAACCGTTGTGCGTTTTGCTGAGCACTTTCAGCGAGATGGTGCTGACAGGCGCCGTGAAATTCACCTGCTGACTATTGATGCAACCGCGGCCATCTTTTACGTGTATAGTGTGTGTGCCAGACGTGATGCCGGTGATGCGTGTTTCAGTACTATAGGCGCTATTATCTATTGCATACGCATAACCCTGATAGCCGGCGCCATTGCCACCTGTAGCTGTAATATCGATATAACCGTTATTACCACCTGCGCAGCCTACATTGTAACCGTTGTAATCTGACAGGCGATAAGTAAAGCTTAGCGGTTGATCCGGTAGTGTAACAGGGTAGCTTTTTTCCGCATCTACGAAGCAACCATGCGCGTCTTTTAGCCTGAGTTTGTAGGTGCCTGATTGCATAATAGCAGTGCCAGGGGTGAAAGGCTGATAACTGTTTCCATTGTCTGTGGACCATTCATACTGATAGCCAGGCGTACCACCCGTAGCAGTCATGTTGATATGCGCACCATCTGAGAGACAAACCGCATCCTGTGCCTGGATACTTGTGATTGTTAATCCGGCAAGTGCGGGTATGGTACTCTCGGTAGAAGTGACAGCACATCCGGTGGCTTTGTTGTCAGTAACGATCAGCCGGTAGCTACCAGCGTCAAGTGCCTCGATCTTCGTATCTGTGCTGTACCAGATGGTACCGTCTGTCCACGTGCCATTTTTCAGCTGTTGCCAGCGATAGTTATAGTTACCGGAACCACCGTTTACGTTAGCACTTATGAGGGCATCCGCTGCACCGTAACAGCTGATAGGTGTCGTTGAAAGCTGTACGTCCAACGCTGCCCGCTGGTAAATATCAGCGTCTGCAGTAACAGCATCGCTGCACGTATTATCCTGGTTAGTGACAGTAACCGTATAGGTGCCGGCGCTAAGGCCTGTAAACAGACCTGTGCTATTGGTGGTGCCGTTCACTGTGTATTGATATTGCCCTGTACCGCCGCTGGCTGTGAATTGCAGGCTGCCATCATTCCCTCCGAAACAACTGATGGAGTCGGAAGATGTAAGGCTTACCGCCAACGGCGACAGCGCTTGTAAGGTAAGGGTGCTGTCCCAGCCTGCACAAAGTGGTGCATCGCCGTTCACAATAGCCGCGCGATAGGTACCACCTGCCAGGTCCGTGAATGTGTAGGTGATGGTGTTATTCAGCACGCCGGAAGTCTTTACTACAACATCGTTCTGATACAATTTAAATTCATAGTTACCGGTCGTAGCCGCAGCAATAGAAATAGCACCATTGCCCGGTGACGTACAGGTTGGATCATTACTTGCCGCGTTGCCACTTACCTGGATGGGTTGTTGCAGTACAACGTTCAGGGGCGGAGTACTATTTGCGCAACTTGCGTTTCTTACTATTGCCTGATAGGTACCGGCTGGCAGATTCTCCCATAAGATACTTTGATTCACACCCGCCTGTTCCGGACGGATGATGGTACTGCCAGAGCGCAGCTCAAAGTAATAGGCGGCATTTGTATCTGCACCGCCGGCGGTAATGCCGATAACACCATCGCTGCCGCCATAACAGCTGATGTTTTTATGCTGGTTTGTGTTTTCTGTAGCCGTTAAAGGCGCGTATTCATCGATCGTTATGTAATAGGGCGTCATACAGCTGCCCGTTGTTTCGCCGGGATTGAACACCCAGAGTGTATAGGTACCTTTTGGAACGTTGTCAATATTAATGCCACCGGATACGGGAACAGCGCCATTGCTTTGCGCCAGCAGATCTCCGCAGTTGGAGCCCGGGTTGGAAAGATCGGGGTCACAGGGTGTTGAAACGATCCCTTTTCTCAGCGTCCAGCGTATAGTGCTGAAGCCTGTATGGATAGCGGAACCAGGTACGGATATTGTGCCTCCGCCTTCATTATAGCAGCCCGGCGTTTTTGCGATCTGGGCAGCATCTACTGTAGGAGGAGCCGGCGATATTTCAATAGGATCTGAAGGTTCAGACCAGCGCGAATAGAGAACGGTTGCGCCGTTATTATACACCGCCTTCTGTCTGTGACGGAACCACACGTTTCGTTTTGTGTCGGCTACTTCCGGGATCACATGAGCGGGCGTAATGGTGAAGCCGTACCCAAACGCCCCGATAGTTGAATCTATCGCTTTCCATCCCGTAGTAAGATCCGGCCCAACATTATATTCCAGCACGTAGGTGCCTTGATAATAGTCATTGTTTTCCGGGTTGGTCACATTATCTCCGATCGACACAAGATTCAGCTTGGCACTGGCGCACACAGATTTTTCCGCCGTATAATTTTTGAGTTTCCAGGGCGGGACCATCAGGTAATAGAACTGTATATTTATCGGTTCATCGGTACGCTGTCCGTTACTTGTATGGTAGTTGTCGAGCGGATAAAAGGGCACGCCTAATCCCATTGTCGGCGCTGCCAATGCCGCCTCATTGACGGGATAGATCTCGCGGATATACTCCAGGGCAACAGTCATGTAAATGTAAGAACTGTAGTCATACACCTCATAGATCATCCAGGGTGGATTGACAACGATGGTGTCCATATAGTACAAATATTCTGTAGGGGTCTGGTGAATAGGCGTCGCGACGAACTTAGGCCCGTTTAGCGTATACGGCCAGGTGGCGAAGGTATGGTCAAGGTAATTGTTATTCACCGGGTCAATTGCAATGTACATACGTGCCGGTTCGGTAGAGTGCCAGAACTGTGCTGATGCCGTGATGTTCATCAGCAAAAGAGGCAGTACGTATAAAAATCGTTTCCTGTTAATGATCGTTGACAGGTGCTTGCTGTACACAAGCTGCACAGCAGTCAATATTGCTGGCGGGATTACGCATAAAGCAGTTTTCAGCGCTGAGGTAACGCTTCCGTTATTTTTAGGCATAGGCAACGGGGGGATTGTCCCTTTTAGAGTATAAATATATGTTATATATGCATACAATTACGTTGATCGAAATGGCATTTTTGTGGTTCGCATATTGGCCACACCTGAACGCTATAATTAATAAAGGGACAGGTTAATTCGTCATGATCGATTTTAGTGCAATCAGCAGCATCTCTTTCTGCTTGCCTTTCAGTTTGATAGAGCCTAAGGTTTGCGCAGCAAAGTTGCCAGCCAGGCGCAACGATGCTGCCAGATCGCCGGATACGATGACCTCTTCATTGAATTCTTTACACATGTTCTGTATACGGGAAGTGGTATTCAATACATCGCCGGAGTAGGTGATATCTCTTTTGATAATGCCCACTTCTCCAGCCACCACTTTACCACAATGAATGCCGGCTTTAAATGTAGGTGCCAGTCCGTACAACCGGATATACTTGCTATTCAGCTGTAGCAGATGATATTTGATATCAAAGAAGCATTGCACGCATTTACTGTCCTGAATACCATCGTCATACTTCCAGGCTACGATCACTTCGTCGCCCACATACTGGTAGATCTCTCCCTTGTTATCAAGAATGGGATTGGTGATGTCGGTAAAGATATCTTTCAGGAACGCATGATATTTTTTGTCGCCCAGCATTTCTGCAATAGTAGTAGAAGAGTTGAGGTCCAGGAACATAAAGATCCTGCTTTCTTCCTTAGGAGTATTATACTTGCCCCGCAGGATGTTCCAGAAAACGCCCTGTCCGAATTTATTGTTAATCTGCAGGAATAACTGTGTAATAGCCACTATGACGCCCCAGATCATGCAGTTCTTCAATATACGGAGAGGGTCGGAAGGTATGCCGAAGAGCCGCAGCACGATATTGACGATCGCAATCACCACGAGGAACGACAATACAACTGTAGCGATGGTATAACCGTAGGATTTGTCGCGGAACTTCACATTTACATAAAAGACCAGCAGGCTGCCGCCTATTAAGGAACCTATCAGGGCCGCTCCCATATTAATGGCCACGGCTTCGGCAATACTATATTTAGGTAAAGGCATCACCGCATTGGTGGTAAACAGCGCCAGGCGGTCATATAAAGGAATGAAAATGCCTATTACCAGCCATATAGCCGTAATAATGCCTAGCTGCTTTAACTTGTACGACGTCCTCCTCTTCATGGTCTTAATGGGGCGATTTTGCCTGCTCAATATATTCCTTTTTCGGGTAAAATGGTACCGCCTGGTTTTCTTGCAGTTCAGTTGGTAATGGTGGTCAAAGGAGTCGGCGTTTGAAACACGCGGGCTGAGTCAATCAGGTAGTCGGGGCTAACAGTGACGCATTCCACTGAGGTTTGACGAAAAAAGGGCCGACCCACGGTCAGCCCTTTTTGAATACAGTCCTGATGTATTAAATATAGTAGTTAGTTTGGTACAACACGGTACACACTGTTACCTGTGTTGGACACCACATACACTTCTCCGCTTTCGGTTTCGCCGAAATCCACAATGCCGGTGGGGGAGAGCGTTTGTGTAGTGACAGTCCATCCGCCGGAGCCGTTTGGAACAATCTTATAAAATACACCGGAATAGAAATCAGCACTCAGATAACAGCCCTGCAGCGTAGGATAGGTAGCGCCTCTGTAAACTACGCCTCCCGTAATACTTGCGGCAGGGTTCTGTGTAGCATAAGCATGTGCCGGGAAGATATAGTTTGTTCCGTTGCATCCGGATGTGTTGTAAGCGGCGTTACCTTCATAACAGCGCCATCCGTAATTGGCTCCTGATGTGGCAGATGCTGCGCGGAAATTGATTTCTTCCCATGAATCCTGTCCTACATCACCTATCCACATATCCTGGGTAGCTCTGTCAAAGCTCCAGCGGTATGGGTTACGTAGTCCGTAAGCATATACTGCATTTGAAAATGGATTGCCTGGAGGAATGCTATAATACGGAGCAGTGGCAGATGTATTAACAGCGAGACGTAATATTTTACCCAGTAATACAGAAGTATTCTGCGCATTGTTGGAAACATCGCCACTACCGCCACCATCACCGGTAGATAAATACAGGTATCCGTCGGTGCCAAAGTGAAGTTCTCCTCCATTATGGTTCGAATAAGTAGGATGTGGAATCGTTAATACAATCACTTTTGATGCGGCGTTCCACGCATTCGGGCTGCCGCTGTTTACATGATACCTGGCAAGCTCAAGGTTGCCTGCTGTATTGGTATAATAAACGTAAACAAACCCATTCGTTTCATAATTGGGGTGAAAGGCCATACTGAGCAGACCTCTTTCACCATTGGTGCTTACGTTTGATACAGTGCCAAATACAGAAATAAAATTAAATGCAGAATCATACACTCTTATAGTACCGGCTTTCTGCGGAATAAAAATGCGTTTACTACCGTCGGCAGCGTTCACAAACTGCATAGGAGCACTTAAACCGGAAGTAATGACTGACCTCAATGCTATCTGAGGTGCGGCAGCTGCGGACACGTCCGTCGACTTCTTTATCAGATCATCTGCTTCTGTTTTACAGCCTAGTGCTAAAACGGTCATAATGGCCACTGACAAAAGCTGGCGGGGAAATACACTTGATAGATTTTTCATACTTTGAGGGTTAAGATTGAGCGTTAAAAAAGGGTCTCATCAGGACTGATTCATGATAGTTTCCGTACTTAAGTATTTGTGCTACTGTTCTAAAGATACCCAAATTATAAGGAGTTAATCGCCCTCTCTGTGTATTAAAATTTATTTCCCGCAGTCATTGATATCTTGTTGTGAATTTTTTAAGTGATGTGAACAGGAGCTGCCAGAATGGACAAGTTACGACACTGCGGTATCATTACCGGCTACAGCATTACATACCTTCGTACCAGTACATTTTGCCCTTTTCTTCCCTAATGCCAAGAAAGCCTCTTGCTGTCAGCCAGGCCTGGTAGAATTCCAGCTCTCCGGTGGTGGGATTTGCTGCATACCAGTAAGGGAAACGCAGGCTATTCCAGTCTGTTTTGGTGACGAGCATTTCATAATCGTCGGCGTTAACTGCTTTGTAACCATAGCCGCCGGATTTCAACAAGCGTAACTGCATGATATCGCGTATCGCATATCCCCAGATCTCATATGTTGTTTTGTTGACAGTGGCCCATTCCTGGTTGTATACGTTGGAAATATAGATGGAGTCTTTAGTGATCTTTTGAACGATCCCATATGTTGTTTGACGCTTATCTTTAAAGTCCATGTGGTAACAGACATTTTCCCTGATGCGGAAAGTATCTTTTGAGGAGTTGCCTTTAGCCACCCAGCTGATCATCAGTTCATCGCGGTTTGCATAGATGTTTTTCAGCGAATCATTTTTTAATCTGACCAGATGCCTGCTGTTATCAATATCGACATAGCTCATCACAGATTCCGTGGTTCTACGTTCTATGTAAAAAGACTGAATGTCGTCTATATTAACGGTGTAGACCTTGTTACTCCACCACCAGACATTAAATACTGTTGCGGCTAATGTTCCGTTTTTTAGTGTGACGGTATGAAGCTCCACATCTCTCTTTGTGTTGTCCTTCAGTTTTATGCCCAGAACGGAACTCTTATTGTAAAACAGCCACACCTTGCTGCCGTCTGCCTTATAGCAGTATACACGTCCCGGGGGAAGACTGCCGGTACTTAATTGTTGCAGGAATTCATCTTTTGGGATGGTATATTTTTTTATACCAAAACAGGAGAGGGAGAGTAGTAAGAATACAGTAAAAAGTGCTTTTTGTTTCATAAGCTTTTTGGATTTCTAATGTAAGGACGGGGCGACGCTACGACCCCCGTAAAATCTTGTCCATTTTCCTGCCTTTCGCCAGCTCATCCACTAATTTATCCAAATATCGGGTTTTTTGTGTCAAAGGGTTCTGAATGTCTTCTACGCGATACCCACAGATTACTCCGGTAATGAGGTGCGCGTTAGGGTTTAGTGAAGCCTCGTGGAAGAACGTTTCAAACGTTACTTTTTCTTTAATCAGTTCCTGCAGCTTCTTGCTATCGAAGCCTGTCAGCCATTCTATCACCTGATGTAGTTCTTCTTTTGTTCTGCCTTTCTTCTCCACTTTTTCAACGTACATTGGATAGACCGAGGCAAAGATCATTTTTGCGATGCGCTGATCCTGTTTGTTGGAAGTGTCCATATCTCGTATTTTAGGGCTTGATTAATTTATTGGTCCTTTTATTCTTTTGTTGTTCCCGGGCATTGTCCTGAAGCCAGCCTCATATACAATGATCCTTTAATTTTATCTGTCTGTCTGCCGCCTGGAGATGGTCGAAATTTGCTATGCGGCTGTACTCGGACATCAAATGATGGCCGGATGTAGTCATATGAAGCGGCTTTGGCATATCTCTTAATGAAATATTATGATTTTATTAGCAATATTAACAAAAAGGATGGTTATCTTCATAGTATGATACGTGCAATCCTTTTTACCGCAATTTTAATGTCGGCGATGGCTGCAAAGGCACAGCTCCCTTTATTTTCCGGGGCGCAGGATCACACACAACCAGCCTTCAGGAATAATAGTCAGGAGACTGATACCAACTATCTCCGGAAGAAATGGTTTGTCACAAAATATGCCGGCATCTCAACTGGCTTCGTAGCATTTAAGGGCGGGAGCAGTAACTTCCTGTCGGTTCCGTTAGCATTACAGCTCACCCGGCAATTAAACAATAATATGTATGCTTTCGGCAATGTTTCGGCGACACCGTATATTTTCCGGTATAATAGCATGTTTTACCAGCCTGGCGTTGGCAAGAACAGCAGTTTTATGCACAGTAACAACTATGGTATTTCTCCTGCTGCCCAAATAGGCGTAATGTATATTAACAATGAAAGAACGTTTTCTATCTCCGGTAGCATCAGCGTGAGCAGCAGTAGCTACAACGGTTATTCACCCATTTATGCTCCAATCAGTTCCCATGTGCGCTAAAAGCCCTGGACATTAAACGGTGACGAGAGCATACCCGGTTATATTTTATTCCTTTCTTCAGAAGATTGCTTAACTTCTACGTTTCTGAATTCGTACAATTTATGGGGATCATCAGCCCGGCCCTTTACACAGGTGAGCCACTCCTGTCGGGCTACAAGCGCTGAGCATGGGCCGTAAGTGAAAATACTGATAGGCCTCTTTTCTGATTCCTGTTTTAGCATACATAAAACGTCCTGCATCATGTTCCCTAAAAAAGGGGTATACATGAAAAATATGGTCCCGGAGGAAAAGTCGGCCTTTCGAGCGTCTGTATTTACAAAGGCTACATTAGTTAAATTGAGTGCTGCACCACAAGCAGTGGCATAATCAGCGTAAGCCGGTTCCCATTCAATACCCACAGAAACAGCTCCACTAATTAAGTTTACAAGCATATTTACCTGCCCCAGGCCCGAGCCTACATCAACAAATACATCTGTCGGTTTGATGGATGCAGATAGCGCAAATATCATTCTGGCAGGTGTTTTCTGGTAGAATACCATTTCTGGTTCCGGCTCCATAAGGGCCTCAGGCATGTTTCCTGTTAACAACAGTCCGTTGAGAAAGATGTCAAGGTTGTCATAACCAATCTCATTGATCTTCTCATCAGCAACAACATCGTACCCTAAGTATTCGGTCACCATTTCCGTGAAAGAGCTACCTGTATAAATCCCTGCCCTGATTTTTTCCCTTAACTCATTAAATAAATAGCCATCAATTTCTTCAAGTCTGCACTTCAGAGTTTCCGCATGATGGTTCAACTCCTGCAAGTCTTTAGTCTCACCAGTTTGAAGCAGCAATTCTTCGATGCGGCCAATGATATGGAAGTCAATAAAGTCCAGTGTATCTGCCCGGAGGTTGAAATTGTTGTCTTCGTACAGTTCGATATTCTCTTCAATTGTACGGATGCCGGATTGTATCTCTGGTATTGTTGTTAGTGGCTTAATAAGCATTAATAGTAAAAGTGTATGCTAAAGATAAACATCCTTTTTCTGAAAGAGGGCTAGCCGGTTGCTCAAACCGGTCATCATTGGCAGTCTATTGCTTTGACGCATTAGAAATACCCTCTCCTAAAATATCAAGTATTTCACCTAAGTGATCGGGCTCTTTCTGTTTAACTGGTTGGTGGTAAGCGCGTCTTTTGGGTGGTTGGCCGTCGGTAATGTAATACTCCCAGGTTCCGCCCAACATCAGTTTCGGCCTTCTTTCGAAGTGCTTTCCAAACCGTACGAGTTTTATAGTATCAACATCATCAATAATGAAGATCTGCTTGTAGGTGGGTGTATATGCGAGGAAGCGGCTTTCAACTATTGCCCGTTGATTGGCTTTAAGAACGAATGAATAGGTTCTTGCAACTGTATCCCGGGAAATGAAGGGAATGAATTTCCTGCCCTGGTAAATGTCTTCCAATTCGAGGTCATAGGTTTCTATAGAATCGCGTTTACCTGTCTGGCCCCGTCCTATGGCTTCACCCGGGAACATGAATTTTGGCGGATAAATGACTTTAATTCTTCTGTCAGTAGCGGTCTCATTCGAAATGGCCACCAGGGCGGAGGACTCGCATGATATTAAACAAACGGTGGATAGGAGTATCAGTGATATAAGGTATTTAATCGTCATGGCGCCCAATAGATATTTTGTCATCTACTATAAATATACATGACTTCTCCTGTTATTGATGTATGTACTCAAAGTAATGATGAGTAATTTGCTTACCCTGCTTTACACGCTACATTCTTCGCATAATTCCATCACTTTTTCTCAAAGATTCTTTCCGGGATATTTTTAATTCCACATTTGCATTGTCATCACGGCAGGATTATAAAATGCAAAAATGGAACAGATAATGGATGAGTAAACAGGAAATGAATAGGTGTCTTCAGTTATCTGAAGGACAGGGATTTAACTTTACACGACAGTGAAATAGTTGTAGGTTTAAGCTCGTGGTCCGGCATTCCTGCCGGACCTTTATGTTGTGTGTATGTCTGGTTGTAACGTATCTGTCGGGTAGAAATGAGCCAAAAATGAGTATCATCTGTTATAATTTGTCTAGCTTTGCGCCGTCTCTTGAAACACTGTCATCGTTTAGCCATGGATTTACAAACCGCAAAATATATCATCGATCACTATCTGCAACTTCTTCCGTTCGAAGAGAAAGGCGTAATTCAGATGACGCTTGCTAAATATCTGAGGCTGTCTTTAGAGCCGGGGACCGCTGTAAGTATCGAACCCGATCCTATTGCAACGAAATATTATCGTAAAAACGGGTGGCTTTCAGACAACGAGGATGCATCAGTTATGCTGAAAATGGGGCGCGACCAGTTTTACATACTGGTTGCCAGTAAGATAAAAGAACGATATGATTCTAAAATTTTTATGAATAACTGTCCTAAATGTGGTAAACTTTGCAGAACAACCATGGCAAAGCAATGCCGTTATTGTAGACATGACTGGCATTGATGCCATAAAAGCCTCTCTACCTCGTTTTAAGGCGGCGAGCCTAATTGTTATCCGCATTTGTCTACAAACTACAAAAGACAGCAAGACTACCCTTATAGAAAGGTATTAACAATAAACAACGCTGCAGCTAGTCACACCAGGAACTGGTCATAGTCATAGTGATGAAACGCCCTTAGTGAGGCGGTTTCTTCCGGTATATTCATTCCTTTCCCCTGAACGATCTGTTCTTCGATTTTCTCTCTCCATGTGGTTGTGGGCGTCCTTTTCCGCTCACTCACAGCTCGCAGTATATCCACCGCGGAGCGGCTTTTCTTCGCAATCCGGGATGTTTTGGCTGGTCGCTGCGGATCTTTTGCTTTTTCTTCCAATGGTAAAACCGGCTCCAGTACTGCTGTTATAAATGCCTGCTCGCTGCTGGCTTTATGGGAGGTATGAATCCCTGTATTGGTATGCAGAAAACGGATCTGCAAAAGAACGATCGTAGCAGTGGCCCTCGCGGGTGCAACCGGCAACAGCAGGGAGTGTTGTTTTTCCCCCAGCCGGACGCAAATGGCGGCCGTTGTGGTCCCAAGACAGGTATGCTGCTCAAGGTCCATGTCCAATGCCACCGCCTGGAGCTGTATATAACGGGCATCTTTAGGCGGTTTCAACCAGTTTTGCCAGTTGGCAGGCAGCCTCACCACCACAGCGCCATTCTCCTGGCGGATGGTATCTATCCCACCAATGGTCATGACGGCCTTTTTATTATACCGGAAATCTTTCAGGTGCTGGTGCAGGGCTGCGGCACTGAATACACGTTTACCCCGGGGATGCAGGGTATCTTCTCTCAGCGCCGCATAAACGGCCTTATTTAGCCTGAATACGGTCGTTTCGTCCTGTGCGGGCGTCCATATACCGTTCAGGGCAGAACGGATCGATTTTGCAGCTTTACTGGCCTTGGCGAACTCACGGCTGCTTTGTTTGCTGGCGGCGGACATACTATCCGGGCCATATTCGGGCATTTTGCGGCAGAATTGCCTGCCATTCCGCTCGTAATAGATAAGGTCTCCGACATGACCGGAAAGACCCTGGGTAAGGATGTTGAAGTTTTGGGCCATAACACTCAATAGATTATGGCTCAATTTACGTAAAAATTGGTATTAACAAGCTGATAGTTAGGGTCTTTGTTCGCTTATGCCTTTGTTCTTCACCGCCATTATAAGGTGATTAAAGGTGCTTTTATATATCTCCTTAAAGACCCTATAATGTACTTATAATCAGCCTATAGTGAACTGGAAGAACAGGGATTGAACTGAACATGAGTTGGACTTGAGTTGGACTTAATCGGAGGAATTGTTGGGAGAAATGGTCGGTTCGCGGGCTAAAAAAAGGCGAAGCCGGAGGAAAAAGTGAAGAGGGGGATGTTTTTTCAACTATTCAACGCCGTGATGTATCTATTTCTATAAAAACGAATTGAACTGTGAAGGTCGGCGAAGGCGCGGAAGCTTATCGAAAATTCCTGGTTCCCAGGTGCCCGTATCGACCCGGACCTGGTTCGATCAGAACAGCCCTGTGGTCAATTCCGAAAGCTTGTGCTGCAGCATAAAAGTTCAGCAATCGGTATGCCAGTTGTCCGGGATATAATGCCTGTTAATTCATCTTAATAAGAAAGCCAGTGCCTGGAAGGGCACTGGCTTTTCTGTATCATATTCTATATTGTCTTTATTGTTTAATGATCTTCGTCATGCTCACTTCTTTCGCGCCATTCCTGATCCTTACCATATAAACACCTGCAGGCAATGCAGAAATGTCCAGCTGCGTTTTAACTGTGCTCATTTCACGGCGCAGCACTACGCGGCCATTGACATCAAAGATGCTCACCTCTGATTTTCCTTTGAAATCTGCAAGGTTAATGTTCAATACATTATCCGCAGGGTTCGGGAATACAACCACTTTTGGTACATCGCTGGTGATAACATCGTTTTGGCGACTGGCGGTACCTAACTGTACACGTAACGTATAACAAGAGGTAGCACTGTTAGCGCCATTGTAACCATATACCTGGGCATAATAGGTACCCGGATTAAGGGTTCTGCTGATGCTTTCACTAGTGGTGCCACCTGCCTGTGAAATATTGAGCTGTGAACCTGAGCTGTTCAGCAGTTTCAGATCATAGTCGCCCGGCAGCGTGCCCAATGTAATAGTGATCGTACCACGGTTGCTGATCACAAACTTGTAATGGTCGATATCTCCACTTGGGCTGATAAGACCAGTGACATCGGTATTGAAAGGAATGGTAGCAGCACCGGCAGTTGTTCCATTGGTTGAATTATCCAACGTATTGGCACAACCTGATACCGTTAAGGTCGTGAACTGTGCGGTAGTATATGTGCTGTTGGCGCCGGAACAATTTGTCCTTACTCTCCAGTCATATAATGTTGCAGATGTTAATCCGCTCAGGCTAACTGAGGTGGAGGTAGTTGCGGTTGCTGCACTGATCCATGTACTGGATGAAGCAGGTTTATAGTCTACATCATAACTTAATGCACCGCTTACGGCTGACCAGCCAACGGTAGCTCCGGTACTTGTTACAGCGGAACTGGTTAAACCAGCAGGAGCAGTACAAGTGCCTCCGGTGGTGGTGAATTGTGCGGCTGAGTAAGCGCTGCTGCCGCTGCTGCAATTGGTTCTTATCCTGTAGTCATAAGTAGTGCCTAATGTAAGACCTGTTAAGCCCACAGAAGTAGCTGTTGTTGCGGTTGCAGCATTGATCCAGGTAGCAGAGGAGCTGGCTTTATAATCCACATCATATGATACAGCACCGCTTACGGCTGTCCAGTCTACCGTAGCTGATGTATTGGTAATAGCGGATGCAGTTAATCCTGCCGGAGAAGCACAGGATGATCCGGATGTGATGGTGAAGTTGGCGTTGGAAATATCAAAGAAAATATTTCCTACAGCTTCGATTTTTATTCTTGCTGTAGTAGAAGGCGTGTTTGGGATAGTCACCACCTCACTGCCGTCGTTAGGAGTACTTGCCACTAATGTGCTGAACGTAGTACCTCCATCTGTAGAGATGGATATTTTTACGTTGGCACAACTAACAGGGGATGCTGTAGTATTGGCAACGTTCCAGGTGATGGTCTGTGATGAGTTGCCTGCCCATGATACAGCGGTATTGGGAGCAGTCACGGAAAACGGACCTGAGGAATTGGTAACGGTTACCGTCATATCCGCAAAATTGGTCTGTCCGATGGTTACCGGCGCCGTAGAGCTATAAGGTGCATTGTCCCTTACCGTTAAGCGGAAGCGCAAAGTTCTTGAAACGGAACTCAGTGCTTCGGTATTAGCGCCTGCATCGCCACCTGACAGAGGGCCAGACACCAGACCGCCTGCAAGAATGGTCGCCAGTTTAGGGAAATACCTGGTTGGCGACGTGCTGGGGGTAAATGATATCCAGTTAGGGCCTGATGCTTTGGTAGCACTGGCCACGCTATTAGAGCCCGTCTGTGAGGATGAAGCATTATCATTCTGCTCCCAGCAATAAGTCAGCACATCACTGGCATTGGCATCAGTAGCTGAACCTGTGAGTGCAAACGGAGTGCTGATAGGAATGGTAAAGTTACCGCCGGCATTGACAACAGGGGTTGCGTTATTGGCAGATATGCTGGTAGTTACCGGACAAGTCTTGCCTGTAAGGTTAGACTGGATCTGTGCAATGGACGCAGCATGGAAAATATCAATAGAGTGTGGTGCAAGGTCCTGGCTGGTAATACCGGCATAGCCCATAATGGTGATACCTGAACCAGGTTCCACATTGACGCCGGTGCCTTCATTGCTCATGGAGAATGTATGGTTGGCACCTAACTGGTGGCCTACTTCATGCACAACATAATCGATATCGAAATTATCGCCCTGAGGAATGTTATCGGCAGGGGAGGTGAAACCACTTCCTTTTGAGTTATCGACACAGATACAACCGATACAACCAGCGTTGCCGCCGCCGCCGGATGCGCCGAACAGGTGACCAATATCATAATTCGCTGCACCAATTACGGAGTTCAAGGTGTTTTGCAGCTCGCTGTTCCATGCGCCGCCTGCACCTGAGCTGGCGTTCGAATATGGATCTGTTGAAGCGTTATAATAAAATACATTGGTGCTTGCTGCGATCAGGTTCAGATGAATAGCAAGGTCTTTTTCATAAACGCCATTACAACGGGTAAGTGTGGCATTGACAGCCGCCAGTACCAATGAAACCTGTGAAGAGCTGGTGGCGCCGAAATAATTGGAGTATTCCGCAGTCACTGATTGTGCCAGTCGCAGTGTTTTTGCATCGCCGGTTGACCTGGCGTTGGGCAACTGGTTGCCGATATTAGCTGCCAGTTTTTGTTCGGGAGTAGAACATTTCCATGGCAAGGTCCTCGGCTGTTTTTTAAATACGGTGTACACCGTGTGGTCCGCAGAATAAGGTTCAATAAATTCATTTTCCTTTCCGATACGAAAGACCATTGTTTGTATTCCCTGCGGAGAAATACTCAACTTTAATGTGGCCGATTTGTCGGTGATGCCTTTTCCTGAAAATGCCCTTATTTCCGGGAATTTTGCCTGTAATGCAGGCTCGAAGTTAGAGGCTTCTACAATTTCGAACTGTTCGATTTGCCCGTCTGCGTTAGGCAACGAAATGATTGTTGAATGTGATGCCGCATTACTTACGGTTTTGAATACTTCATTCCTCAGGGGAGTGAAGTTCAGGTCAAACAATTTGTACTCAGTCGGAAATGCAAGTCGGGCTACGGCTTTGTCGGTGGTAATCCTGGCGGCATCTGTGTGTGGCCTCCAGTAGTCCTGTGCAAACGACATTGTGCTGCATAACAATGCCGTTGCAAGAAGTAAAACTTTGCTCATGTAATTAGGGTTTAAAGGTGAGATATTGTTGTCTCGATAAATGTAATTTAACTTACTGCGGTTGTAATTATAGTGCTCAACAGTATCTAAAGGCCATGGCTATAGAAAAATATTTAACCTAAACAGCTATACGGATGAAGATGTGCTCATAGTTTTAGTGATTTCATATATGGGTTAGCGATTGGCGGTATATGTTTGTGTATGTTAATTTAGCGAAAAAAAATGATATTAGAAAACAGATTTCAGACATTGGTAAAAAGCGACGGCTAAGTAGGGGAATTGTTCCTCCTTCCAATGGGCGGATGTCAACCGACTGAAATTAATTCATCTCCTTAAGATGTTCACTTTCATAGCTTATTGTGATATTGTTACCAGCCATATGAGGTAAAGCGCTATTTCTTTCAGCAGGAAGGACAATGTAACAGCTGGGAAATAACAAACCAGCCGTATTTAACGTTGGCGTTGGTTCCTTTAACATCATCGTCTTTTATTGAGAGGGAAACATTTTACTGACGATCTTTATTGCCTTCTTGTCGCCCATCATAATAGTTGCTTTTCCGGCCATCTCTTTTAATGTCGAACGTAGCTGTGCCGGCGGTAGCAACGGGAGTTCCCGCATGCCGCGGGAAAACGCTTCAGCGGCGATTGGATGTTCAGGGGAATTAAGGGCACAGACTATTTCAAATAATCGTGCTACGACGTCGCCCGATAACCAGTGGTTAGGATCTGCCATTGCGAGACTTGATTGCATACGGTCCCACGCCATTAAAGTATTGCCGGTTTTCAGATAAAGTGCACAGAGATTATTCAATATATTTTCTTTCATGAAGTCTCTTGATTCAAGTGTCAATGCCAGTTCATTCGCTGCAATCCGGCCTTCGGTATTACCTAATAGTTGTTCATAGTAATCTAATGCTGTTGCTTCAGCGGCCGTCCATTCCTGTTTTTCTGTCTTCCATTGCGCAACTTTCTCCCTTATTATGTCCTTCTCATCCAGTTCGATGGCCAATTCAATTTGATCTTCTGTGTCATCAAGGCTGGCTTCCAGTTGGAACTGCAGACGCTGTTCAAAATCATCCAGGATTTCGGTGCTTATATTACAGCGATCCCGGGAGGGGCCTGCAATTGCATAAAATGCATCCTTCCACTCCGATTGTGAACTATCTACGAAGTCATAGCTCTCGTCGATGCCGGCGGATACAAGGAACTCATAGTCAAATCCGCATGATGTATCAAAGTTCGCCTGTTTCGCGCGCGTAAAAAGCCAGACATTCTCCGGGTTTTTAAACCGTGCCAGCAGTGTTGCGTTGCGGGTCATCGCGTCGCCTATGCCCTGGAAGGCGTCATTTTCAGCGCGGAGGATCTCCTGCAGAAAGAGCTCACGTAACAGTGGCTCGTCTGTTGGAAGGGGATCATACAGCAGTGCGATTATCAGATAAGATCTCTTTCGCTGATTATTATCGCAAATGTCTTCGTCTTCTGACTGTTGAAAATGAAAATCGCTGACGGGTATTTTACTGGATCTTACATCACTGAGGACTTGTAGGTGCTTTTCGAGCATTAAAAATTCGGGTGTAAAGGGTGCTTAAGGTTGTTTATCGCGGTGTAATTTAATAATTCTTATTGGAATTGATAAATATGGGTCCTCTGCCATCGGCAAGTTGGTCTACTGCGAAACTTCTGCAGCAGCTTACAGTATATTCGGTGAAAATAAAGACACACATCCTCAAAACCATTTCTGAATCCGCTCACTTAACCAACAATCCCGTTATATGAAAACAACATTTTCCTTTTGTAAACCCATGTTCCTGAAAACCTTCAGCTTATTGGGGCTTTGTGTCCTGCTTGCAGGTGCTTGCCGGCGTGATGTAAAAGAGACAGTTCCGCAGGGCGCTAAAGGAACTGTTTCTGATCTTCTGGCCAGTCAGATAAAACAGCAAGGCCACACCGTTACTGTCCCGGTCAATAGAAGTGTACCTGGCATACTAACAGATGCTAATGGCGTAGAAATCAAAGCAAATCTTTCCGGACGAATATTGACTACACCGGATGAAATCTGCGAAGACCCATCACTGGCTGTTGTTGGGCCGAATACATTCACAACTGTGAAGCATACTATTTACGACTGCCAAAACGTGAAGCATACATTGATATTGGAATGGAAGATCCGTAGTTCTTTCGACCTGGTGATGACTAACCCCAATAATGCTTCACAGTTCAGTAAAGGAAGGATAAGGATAAAATCCGGCACCACCGTCACGTTTCAGGACTTAAGTATTCCTCTGACTACGCTTACATATACAGGAGACGATCCCAATGAGCCGGGAGTAAAACAGTATACTCTTACTTATACTAAAACTGACATTCCGGATCAGTACCTGACTGAGGGCGCTTATACTGCAATAGAGGGATCTGCAGTGGTATATACCGATTGTGCGGTGACTTATCTTATTACAACGCCTTATGCGCCAATATCTCCATATGGTACGGGACTTGACCCATGTCAGCGGATAGACAATGTATATATAACTCCAGCCACACCATCAACACCGCCGCTTTCCACTATTGATTGTGGCGTGATAGCCGGTAGCTATGTTGTGGGCAGTCCGGGCGCCTGCCAGAATTATGTCTTTAATATGGCAAGCCAGGTGCAGGTCAAAAAGGCCGGCGATCCGGATGCCAATTACGTGAATATTCAGTCCCTTGTTGTTGGTTCCAGCTCTCCGGCTACTACTGACGGTTTAGTGTACTATTGGGAGATTAGACGTATGCCGCAGCTGCAGTTCTATGTTCCTGGTGTTACAAATGCGTCTTTCCCGGGCGACTTTACCTTCAGGTGGAGGAATGCACATGGTACCGCGCCTAACACCTGTTATGGCCCCTGGTCAACACCTGTGACATATACGATCTATGATTTCTGATTAGATAAAGTAAGAACATACATGAAACGAAGCAGGAGGAAGGCGTTATCCCTTCCTCCTTTGCTATGCTAATGAATAGCATGAAAATATATCGGTAACGACCTGGCGGATGGTTAGTTAGAACAGCCATTATCCGTGGGTGGTTATTAGTCATGGTCAGTTTGTAATAACGCTTAAAGCGTTACTTCAAATAACATCCGGTTGACTATTCCTGCGGGCTTAAACGGATGGTCCTCGATTGCAAGATCGGTTACAGCCATATAATACGGGTTACACTTATTGTCTGATTTTACTTTCATATTGGTATAGGATAGCGTAGCGCTACCTACATCTGGAATGTTTATCTTATATCTGAATGCGCCCTGTTTTGTATCAGCAATATGAAACACGAGTGCTCCATACGCTGGCGCCGCTGAGTCCTTTCTAATCATGCCTTGTTGTGCCGGAAGGTCTGTTCCCTCGACAGTGATCGCTATAGCCGATGCATCAATGTTTTTTGATAGGAGAATATTCTCTCCCGTTTGTCCGTCTATAAATAAGAGTCCTACCATCGTAGGTGGTCGTTCGCTAAGTATATCTTCGCAGGGATCGGGTTGTGTTGATTTCCGGCATCCTGGTCCGAGACTTAGTGTAGTCAGAGATATCAATGCCAGATAATAAAATTGCTTTGTACAGAAATGGGTTAATCGTCTTTCTTTCATAAGGGATTTGTTTTAAAATGCGGCGGTCAATTATTAAATCTGAAAGAGAATGAGTTTATACAAGACAAGGCCCGTATAGGGGCTCTGTACAGCGATATGCTACTCGCTGTGGTTACAAGAAAATAAGAGTTGTTAATAAGAACTGTATTAGGTTCAGATAACTGTGGGGAAGTCAAGTACTTTGTTTTTTTACGGGTAACAACTCGTGGTAATAATAAATCGTAAAGAAGATTGATATTCATAACCGAATTTACACAAAAAGAATTATTCGCAAACACTCAAAAAAAGACGCGATGCCCGCCTTTTTTCATTTTATGGGCTGTAGGCCGGGATTGGCCCCTTGGGCTTCATGGTAGACGAGGGAGCGCGAGAGCGGTGGCGTCAGGAGTTAATGTACTCAGTTGCGACCGCCTGAATTCCAGCGGGAGAAAACAAAGATTGGCCGATGTGTCTCCCGATTCTGGTCTTATCGGGATAGTTTGTAGTCAAAATTGCTTAATTTCGCGCGCGCAGAAGTTTGCAACCTATATCTATAGCAGCCCCGCGCCGTTAAAGAAATTTTTTTGAAACATTACTCTATGCCATTTAACTCAGCCTTCAGACCTGTGATAAAAGTAGGTCTTTTTTTTGCTTTACTTTTTGGGACAGTATTAGTAATACCACTATCGGTATCCGCGCAGGCTCCTTCCAATAATGAATGTTCCGGAGCCATTACATTACCTGTGAACAACAATATAAGTTCGAATCTTGTTTACAAGGGCGCTTTGGGCTACGCTACTGAAAGTATGCCGGCATGTATCCGGTCTTCTTATCCGGCCAAGGATGTCTGGTATAAGTTTGTTGCCACGTCGGCTACCCATAACATTACACTCAAACCGATCGAATATGCTGATTACACTTTCGAGGTATTTAGTGGCACATGCGGTTCATTGCAGTCGATAGCCTGTATAAACCTTACGTACCTGGATGAAATGGAAGTAACTGTTTTGACAAACCTGTCAGTGGGAGAGACTTATTTTATAAGGGTTTATAACGTATTTGGCAGTGCATCGCCGTCGGGCACATTTAGTATATGCATTAATACCAATACCAGTACTATTAATAACGACGAATGCGAGGGCGCTATTAATATTTCAACTGACGGTACCAGGTACCGGTCTACTAATATAGGAGCTACCTTGTCAATGCCCGCGTGTGCCGGAATGACCGACAGGGATATATGGTTTAAGTTTACAGCGACCAGTTCGCGGCATAGAATATATACTGGTACTCTTAATGGCGGTCCTAATGATCCCGTGGTAATGGAATTTTTTGAAGGTAGGTGCGGCGCACTTGTGCCGAGATCATGCTTCAATAAAAGTGGACAGGTTGCAGATTTTACAGACCTTGTTCGGGGGAGAACCTATTATTACCGGGCCTATTTCGGAAACGGCAGCGGCTTGAACACCGACTTTACTACCTCCGTATACAGCCCTGGACTGCCTCCGAAAAATGATGAATGTACAGGAGCTGTGACACTTCCGGTGAACAATAATACTTCCACTACGCTGAGCTACACCACAAATTTTGGCACTGTGACAGAGTCAATGCCATCCTGCGTAGCGGGTGTCAATACGGCCAATGATGCCTGGTATAAATTCACTGCCACCAGTACGACGCATAACCTCACGATTACGCCTGAGACCTATGATGACTTTATATTCGAGGTGTTTAAAGGGGATTGTCAGAATTTAGTGTCTATAGCATGTGTCAACGTAACATTTTCTAACGAAAAAGAGGCTGCCGTTTTGACCGATCTCAATGTTGGAGAAACCTATTATCTGAGACTGTATGAGCGATGGGGCAAGGCATCGCAGGAAATGCGACTGAATATATGTATTAACACAAATACAAGTACTATCCCTAATGACGAATGTGAAGGTGCTACCAATGTGGAAGTATCCAGTCCGACAGCAATTTCCCAGGTAATAAGTACTAATGTAGGAGCCACGTTATCCAGACCTGCGTGTATAGGTGCTGCAACGAATGACATCTGGTTTAAATTTATTGCAAAACAAAGCAGACAGCAGGTTGTCTGTGGCGCTGAATCTGGAAATGATCCCATTGCAGTAGAGGTGTTTAAAGGTAGCTGTACGGGTTTGACCTCCATCTTTTGTAAGGCTGATCCCAGTCAATTATCCGATCTTCAGAACCTCACGGTAGGGGCAACCTATTATTATCGCGTTTACTTTTCTAATGGGTCTGATTTGCGGACGAATATAAGTACAAGAGTAGTCAGTGTACCTCCGCCGCCTGCCAACGATGAGTGTAGAGGTGCTGTAGCGCTGGCGGTGAATAAAAATGGTACCAACACGCTTAACTACAATGGTACGTTGGGGTATTCTACTCAGTCGATGGCCGGGTGCATTGACTATGGATTGATGGCGTGCGATGTGTGGTACAAGTTCACAGCTGCATCCGCTACACATACTATTAATTTAACACCAACGAGTTTTGATGACTATATATTGGAGGCGTTCAGTGGTTCCTGCGACCAGCTTACATCTCTTGCTTGCGTAAACAATACGGGGCTGAATGAAAAAGAAGTGGTAGTATTGAATAATCTTGTGCCGGGTCAAAATTATTATATACGTGTATATGGAGGAGCCGGCTGGTCATCTCCTTCAAAAACATTTAACATAAGCATCAATTCAAATACAGTTACAATACCAAATGATGAGTGCAGCGGAGCAATAAATATTCCTACTACCGGGTATCAATATGGAGTTGCATATTCCAACATCGGAGCGACCCTGTCTTTGCCTGGCTGCTCCGGGACAGCCAACAACGATATCTGGTTTAAATTCAAAGCTAATACTACACGCCACCAGATTGCGGCGGCAACTTCGTCTGGGGACTTACCTGTTTTTATAGAATTATTCAAGGGAAGCTGCAGTGATCTTACTTCCATATTATGCTTCGATTATGCCAGTGGTGTTGCAGACATCGATAACCTGACTCCCGGACAAACTTATTATTACCGGCTCTATATAAGTGCGGGCAGCCCCTTGCGTACAGATTTTATTACGTATGTAAACGCAGTTGGTCCACCTGTAACGTTTCCCGGTGTACCTGTATTAGCGGCCGGTCGTCAATGTGCGAACGATACGCTAAAGATAGCTGTTAGTGGTATTGGTAGTGGAAACACCTGTAAAGGATATTGTGACGGAATAGAAATGACATTTGACAAGGATAGGTCAATCTTATGGCTGACTCAAAATCAACCCGGTAAGCATGTTATTAGAGCGATACAATTATCTCCTGATAATCTGAGCAGTGACACTTCAGTCGCCGAAACCACTACTGATGTGCCGCTTACACCGCGCATATCTATATTACCCACGTCGTCGATTTGTAAGGGAAGTACGCTTACTTTGACGGCTGACTACGAAAATGGAGGATCACAACCAAATATTACGTGGTGGGTAAATAATACAATAGCCGCGACTGCCGCAAATACTTATACAGCTTCGTCATTTAAGAATGAAGATCAGGTGTGGGTGGTGCTAAAGAGTTCTGAATTCTGTGTTACCAGCAAAGAAGTAGTAAGTACACCGGTTTCGCTGTCAGTGAAAGAAAGAACTATCATGAAAGGTGCTGTGGATTGTCCGGATGAAATATGTGCATCCGCCTTCAAGGTTAATGTTTCACCTGCTATTGACTATGTTCCATTGAACTCAGCAGTTGAATTATTTGAAATAAGCAATGAAGGCGTGCAGACTTCCGCAGGAACTGCGTTATTTGCAGGGGAAGCGCTTCAATGGGATGTTACACCCGTAAATGCTTCAGCGACAAAACGGTATTTTGCGGTTATTGTACCTCCGGACGAGGCATGTGCCGCACAGAATAATACAGATACGGCCATCATCCGTATGAAAGCAATGCCAAACAAACCTGTTATTTCTACATCCCGCAATTTATTGGAAGTTGCTAACCCGGAACCTGCTGCTAATTATGTATGGGAATTCCAGGAGGGGACGTCATGGCAACCTGTTGCGGGGGGGACCGGAACATCGCTGGCTGCATCCCGTATTGGCATTTATCATGTCATTGCTCAAAAAGATGGTTGCAGTAACATAAGCGAAGACAATGAATTGGTTTCGATACCAAATATAAATGCTTATCCTAACCCTGTTACGGATATTCTTTATATAGGGCCGCTTTTGGCGTCGGAAAACTGGCGGTCAGCAGATATCTTTGGTATAAATGGCATCTGCTATTTAACGGAAGATATCCGCAAAAAGGAAACGGCCGCTATTACAGTGGCAAATCTGCCAAAGGGAATGTACATAGTAAAGCTTATCAATAGCGCTGGCAAAGAATTACAATGGAAGTTTATGAAGCTGTGAGGCTTTACAAGCTAATACCGCGGAGGTGTCTCAGAACTATTTGAGACACCTCTTTTGTTTAGCATTAAATGCTCTTTGCCGTGCGCGGAGGAAGGTCGTCATCGTCAGCACCATACACTGAAACATATATAGACTATGCCGATCTTGATTATTCCCCCGACTTCACTAATTTTGCCCCTTTACAGCAGTGCAGATGTGGCCATTCGGCCATACGCTGCACTTTACAATGAACAATAGTATGACAAGTCCAATTGATATTACCGGTCCGGTCCGGAAACTGATCGACAAGATCGGGTCAGAATATGAACACGAAATTGTCCCTGTAAAGCCTGATCCTGCGGCTACTTTGGGGAATTCTTATTTTAATGTACAGGAGAAGGTTGCCAGGGATGGTGGTAATCTGGTTTACGGATGGGCCGTTTGGTTAAGTGATTTCATCTGTGAAGGCGAGCATTATGCAGTATGGGAAGACCAGGAGGGAAATCTCATTGATATCACCCCGCCGCGGGTGCCGCTGGAGAAGCTGTTGTTTATTCCCGATGACAGATTTATATATGAGGGAAAGCATATTGGGAGTATCAGGAGTAGCGTTGTAGATAATCCGCTGGTAGATCATATTATTCTATTGGCCGGAATGAAAGATTACTTGTTGGGCTTTGCTACCCGGGTAGGTAATGAACAGCACCATTTCAGTAGTACATTCATAGGAAATGTATACAATCACTATGATTCACTGTTCAATAATGCTGTGCTTTTTTACAGCGAGGGGGGAAAGCTGGGAAGCGTTTGTTATTGCGGCAGCATGAAACCATATAGCCAGTGCCATGGAAAGAATCTACCGGCATCTATGGAAAAGGTGAAGGACACCGTGGTAAAAATGAACGATCTTGCTAATGAGGAAAAAGGAGATCAAGAGGCGTAAAGGGATCACTCTTTCGTATTAGAACTGCAACAGCTGGAAATACAGGAAGCCGTCTTCATTACTTTGAAGGCGGCTTCCTGGTTTAATCACTCTCCGGAAGATTAGGTATTGGCAGGGTGTACCTCATTCATACCCCGGTTTGCTTCACTTACCGTTGCAAATACACTGGAAGAATGATAGCTATATTTGTGTACCCATTGCGTGGTAAAATATTGCAGTATCATTCAGTCCAAAGAGATATTGGTTTGCACATTGTTCCTTGCTGCCAGCTAAAAAGGACAAATGATCTCTCTCTTAGATTATGCGTAGTAAACTACCGCTTTACCGTATACGATGTAAAGATGTAGTATTCGAAAAAAATATCCCATTGTTAATATTGTAAATTCAAAAAGTATTCCTTAGCTTCACTCATATAACCCTATAGTATTCACTATTATTTTTTTTAACCCAAAAAGAAAGCCATGAAAAAGTTAGCTTTTCTGTTATTGGTGCTCGCTGTTGGCACTACTGTAGCTGTTGCCGTTAAGGCAAACCGATCCAAAGCAATTGCATACTGCCATTGCGAACCAGATCTGAAATGTAATTCTACCGGCGCATGGGGCATTAAAGTACAGATCTGCCCCTGAGTAAATTGCTATTCTATTAAATTAAAAGGTGTAAGGCTGCCCTTGCAGCCTTATCTTTATGAAAAGAGATCTACTGATATTATCAGCGCTGTTATGCTGCGCCATCATCACCACGTATATCCTTGCTAAAGGAGCTGAACCGGATAGAATATCTACAAACTACAAAAGGAGTTATGACCGATTCACTTTACAACCCATAGACACTGTTCTGTTTCCAGGAAGGGTAAGTATCATGAAAGCCGCTCAGGGTAATATATATGGATACGTATACAGTAAGAAAACCATCTTCAGATACAATACTGATTCACATCATGTAGATTCGTTTTACAGTAACAATGGGATAGTTACCCGACTGGAAATTGATACGAACACCCTCTATATTTTTGATGATAAAGAGGATAACGTAATTACCTATGGACCAGGGAAAAATACGCCCTATTATCTGAAGACCAGTTTCGATACCAGCAAAAAGGTTACACAACTAAAACTGAGAAAGTTTAGCACACCTGCATTTGACAGTGCGATATATGAATTTCCGCGTTTCGAAGACGGCGGGCTTTCGGCGGACGGATTTTACACCAGCAATCATCATCATCAATATTATATCTCCTTTTATAATTCAGGGATCATACAATATGATGATGCAAATGATGCTACTAAGCTGATATATACCATTGATCGTACTCCTCCTTCTAATATTGCTATACCAACGGGTAAGATATATACACGGTCCAGTAAATCTGTGATTGTCAACTCCACTGCTACAGCCGATGAAAAGCGTTTGTATGTGCTTTCTTATGTCTTATCTCAGGATGCTTTGAAAAGCAACTACAGAGGTCCTGTAGTAGATGTATATAATATTGAGAGCGGGGAATATGAAAGTAGTTTCAGGTTCCCTGGTTATCAGGGAAAGCCCGTACTACAACTAGCTAAATCCGCAGATACACTGATCGCTGCTTATGAAAATAACATTCTTCTTTTTAAGCTGAGAAACAAATGAAAAAACATATCATTACTGTCATTGTGGTCCTCATCTCCATGTTGTTTACCTATGCGGCTATTTTCAAGGCCATGGATTACTCCCTCTTTATGTCAGATATGAGTAAATCTCCCTTGCTTGTTAAGTATGACATGAACCTGCTGGCGCCTGTAGTGCTGGGCACCGAGTTTCTGATAGTTATATTACTGAACTTTACAGCCACCAGGAAAACAGGCTTCTTTCTATCTTTTTTTGTAATGGCGATGTTCAGCCTTTATCTGTCCACCCTGTATTTCTTTTTTACTAATATACCCTGCTCCTGTGGCGGCATCCTTGGAAAAATGCCTTATCCTGTACATATTGTTTTTAACATAGGCTTTACGGTATTGTCGGGAGTTGGTGCGTTACTTAGTAATAAGTCATAGATTTCGCTTTGAGTCGCGCATTATGCGTATTGGTACATAAGACAAAAATCCGCTACTGGTGAACTGTCTTCCCAAAAGTGTCTGCACTTTTGGGCACTTCTGCCAGCGCGGATTTTCTATGTGGTATTATTACCATTTTGGGTTCTGCTTCATGGCCGGATTGGCATTGATTTCTACCAGTGGAATGGGCCAGAGGTAATCGCGTTCAGGATCGAATATTCTGTTTTCAACAATTACCGGCTGGTTTGTGTTGGGATTGATGGCACCCATTGCCGGCCCCTTCAAGACTTCTTCTCCTATTCTCCAACGGCGTATATCGAACAGGCGGGTGCCTTCAAAAGCCAGTTCTACTTTTCTTTCCCGGCGGTATAGTTCACGTAATTTTTCCTGTGTATTATAGACGGCAGTATTTACATCGGGCATACCTGCTCTGTTGCGGATCTTGTTGAGGTACAGCAATACATCCGGATGTTGCCAGTCGTCGGATTCTACCAGTGCTTCTACATAACTCAGTAATATTTCAGCGTAGCGGATGATCATGAAGTTTAATGTACCGGCATTGTTGCGCGACACATCTTTGGCGTCAAGGTATTTCTTTACCCAGAAACCGGTTTGTGTAGATTGTGTTGCCCCGAGCTGGTCTACTGATCCTGCGGTAAAGGGATCTAAGAGGCGGTTCACAAATGTTTGTCCGGGGAAAAGTACACTGGCTGCCAGTCTGGGATCTCTGTTATTGTTGTACAAGGGATTTTTCCAGTAGTAGTTCAGACTGTCGGCTCCCAGCTCCTGCAATGTATGCCCCTGGAGTGTTTCGTAAGTATTCACCATGGCTGCAGTAGGGCCGTTACATGCTTGCCCGGACAGGCTTTTGGGGGCCAGTCTGAAAAATGCGCCGGAGTTGCCGGTACGGCGGAAAAGAATACGTTCCTTGTTTTCCAGTGCATCGTAGGTAAACAGTTGGGCATAACTGTTAACGCCGGAAGTAGTACTGTAGTGCAGGTCATATACTCCGAGGCCGATAATTTTCCTGGCATATTCGATCACCTTTGGGTAATTTTTTATGCTGAGAAATAGTTGTACCTGCATGGCATAACAGGCGCCTTTTGAAATACGGTAAGCCTCACTGGTAGGGTAGGATGCAGGCAGTACTTCGGCTGCGGAATCTAATTCGGCAGCAACGAAACTGACTACTTCCTCCTGCGTATTGCGGGGCACTGACGCACCTTCCTGCGGGTCCAGGCTTTTGCGTACAATGGGTATGGGGCCATAGAAAAGAAACAGGTTAAGGTGCGCCCTTGCCCGCAGCGCTCTTGCTTCTGCGGCACGTTGCTCTTTCACTACCGCGTTTTCCATGTAGATGCGGGAGTAGTTTTCCAATATACGGGAGGCGTTACGTATGTCTTTATAATTCTGGCGATAGGTATCGGAAAGATAGCCGTCTGTAGCTGTAACTGCGCCCAGCGGATAGCTGTTCCAGCTGCCGAAATTGGCCCGGAATACGGATTCGTCTGTAATGCCGCTCATATGAATGCGGCAGTTGGCCTGGTAGGAAGAGGAGGTGATCAGGGCGCCGGGCGACATCTGATTATTATAGATCACTTCCAGATAGTTAAACAGGTCGGATTCCAGTCGCCACCATTTTTCATCGGTGGTAGCAGTAGGGTTGTCCCTGTTGAGGTAATCTTTGGAACAGCCCCAGAGCAGGACTAATGCCAGCAAAGAAGTGAATATTTGTTTATGACGATGTTTCATATACGTGTTTTTAGAATTTAAGGTTAAGACCGAGCGTGTATGTCTTCAGTAATGGCACTGTATTCTGATTACCACCACTTTCCGGATCAAACAATTTTACTTTCGAGAAGGTGAATGCGTTTTGTGCATTGAAGTACACGCGCAGCATTTTAGCCCTTATTTTTCTGGCTAATGGAGCTGGAAGGGTATAACCTAGCTGTATGTAACGAACACGCAGGTATTTGCCGCTTATGCGCCAGAAATCTGAGAAATTGGCGTTGGTGCCTGGTGTGGGCGTCAGCCGTGGACGTGAGGCGCCTGTGCGCTGTGGTGTCCAGTAATCCAGTTGCGATTTTTGTGGAGTGCCGCTTTCTCCGCCGATATTCAATGGTATGGCAAAGTTGCCGCTGTAAAACAGGGGCGCGCCTGATTCTCCGGATAATAAAGTCTGGAAGTCTATATTTTTAAAATTGAAACCAAGGTTGAAAAAGAAGATATCAGTAGGTTCTGTATTTCCGAGCGGCACCCGGTCGAGATTATTGATGATGGTATCGCCATTGGCATTCAGGAAGTGCACATCGCCTGCTGCCTGACCATTCATCTTAAGGATCTTTGTATTATCGATATCAGCCTGCTGTAGTAATCCTTGTGTGGCATAGCCATAGTATTCTCTTAATGCGCCCCCCTCGTACATGATGGTGTTGCCGCTGATAATCGGCTGACCATTGGCGCTAAGACGCAGGATCCGGCTTTTGTTCCTGCTGTAACCTATGCCGGCGTCAAAGCTGAAGTTGCTGCCAAATGATTTATGATAAGATATCTTGATCTCCTGTCCCCGGTTTCTCACGCTACCTATATTAACAGGGGCTCCGTTGTTGTCGGCGCCGATACCTGTACCGCCTGTGTAGTTGGGCTGTGGTGTGATGATCATGTCGGTAGTTAGTTTGTCATACCATTCCGCAGTGATACTGATACCTGTTTTAAAATGGATGTCTGTGCCAACGTTCAGCTCTTTTACTTTTTCCCAGCTCAGGTTGGGATTGCCAATAACGGTTTCTGTACCATTGCCTGCATCGATTGTTGTCTGGTAGAGATAAGGATCTATATTATTATTACCCAGTACTCCCCAGGAGGCTCTGAGTTTCCAGGCGTCAAGGAATTTAAGATGGAAGAAACTTTCCTTATCGATATTCCAGCCTGCAGCAACAGAGGGAAATATGCCCCATTTTTTGCCATCGCCGAACAGGGAGGAACCGTCTCGGCGTAGGCCGGCTTCAAGTAAGTAACGACCGTCGTAGATATAGAATGCTTTTGCAAATATGGAACGTAGTGCCACATCTTTCCACGAATCAAAGGTGCGTAGTTCCTGTGTATAACCAGCGATCGCATTTACATTGTGTTTGCCAAAATCGTGGTTATAGTCCAGGTTACCCCCGAAATACAGGTAGCTTTCCCGGGCTGTGAGTGTGGCGGTTTTAATCGTTGCATAGTTTACGCCGGCGGTGCGATTGGTGTAATAGTCGAAGAAGATATAAGATTCCTGGTCTGCCTTGTCGAGACCTGAAGCGATGCGATAGCTGGCTTGTCCTTTCAGGCTAAGCCCTGGCAGGATATTCCATTGGGGGCGTATGTTGAGTAGAGCCTCATCGCGTGTTTTGCCCAGAATGCCGCCTTTTTCCAGCATAGCTACAGGGTTCCAGCTCTCGCCATAAATGCCATAGTAAGTGTAGTCAGGATTCTCTTCTTTCCGAGGATATCTGGCAATGATATTTGGTGGTACAGTGTAAATGCGCCGGTAGATATCGGTGGTTAATCTGTTAGTTGCATAGGGTTGATTTTGCACACTGCGTGAAGCAAAAAGATCCATATAAATGAAGAAGTTCTTCATCAGGTCTACGGTCGTATTGGCACGCACAGTGGTACGACTGTAATCAGAGTTCTTTACATGCCCCTGCTGCCATGTTTGATTGATAGAGAGGGAGAACCTTGCGGCAGTATTACCACCTGAAACCAGGATGGAATGTTGCTGTATCGGAATGGCATTTCGCAATACCAGATCGGGCCAGTTGGTGTTAGGGTATTTAACCGGGTCGCTGCCGTTTCGCGTCATGAGTATGGTAGAGTCGCTGTAGATTGGATTTCCGCCGGAGTTTTTCATCGCTTCATTGTTCATTTCCATCCAGGTGGCGGCATCTACGAAGTCCGGCATGTATTGTGGTCGCTGGATACCGTAGTATCCGTTGTATTCAATATTGGGTATGCCGGCAACGCCACGTTTGGTAGTGATGATAATTACGCCGTTGGCGGCCCTGGCGCCATACATGGAAGCGGAGGCTGCATCTTTGAGTACGGTGATACTTTCAACGGTATTAGGGTCGAGGTTATTCATGTCAAACGGTACACCATCCACGAGCACCAGTGGCGCAGCATTGAGAAGTGTACCTACACCGCGTATCCGGATGTCTGCCTGGTCGCCACCTACCAGTCCGGTAGTCTGGGATACCATAATACCAGTGGCGCTCCCCTGGAGCGCCTGAGAGAGTTGGGCAACAGGCTTGTTTTTCACATTGTCCATATTAACTACACTAACAGAACTGGCGATGTTTTTAACTTTCTGTGCGCCAAAGCCTGTTACTACTACTTGTTCTAAGGTTTTAAGATCTTCTCTCAGGGAGATGATCAGGTTGGCCTGTTCTTCGTTTACGATGTATTCCTGCGGCTTGTAGCCGATCATGGAGATCAGCAGGGTGCTGCCTTTGGGCACATGCATTTCAAAAACACCGTCTGCGTCGGCGGTAGCACCTTTGGCACCGTCTTTTATTTTAACGGTAGCACCTACCAGCGGTCCGGGAGGATCTTTGGCCTCCAGCACACGGCCCAGTACTCTTAACAGTTTCTGCTGCGGAGGATGGACGGAGGAGAGGTTGTCTTTGACGAGCTCTTTTTTCCTGACCACTACCGTTTTGTCGATAATATTATAGCTCAGTGGCTGGTCTTTAAAGCACAGGTCTAAGGCCTGTCTCAGTGAGGCTTCTTTTAGCTGTAACGATACAGGTGCTGCGTTAACCAGTTCTTTTTCTTCATACACAATATATACGCCTGCCTTTTTAGCAATTTTCTTCAGTACTGTTTGCAGGGGTTCATTATTAGCTTTCACACTGATGGTCTGGCAAACGGCGCTTGTATAGATAGTCATCATTGCCAGCAGCAAGCCGATAGGAGTAAAGCGCATAGTTGTGAGTGATTTTGTACGTTTTTCATAGCCATGCCTATCGGCAATCGGTTGCCGGTTATGGCATAGCAGTATTTTGGCCGCCGCTATATGCGGTGCTCCGTGGAAGTAATACAGATGCATAGATTAGTGGAATTTGATGATGGGCTATAGTTGATTACATTGGGCGTTGGTGATTTTGGTTGTTTAGGAATGAACAGATAACACGGTCAACTTTCTGTTTTCAAGTTTGCACTTAACTCCGTATAGGTCCAGTATTTTCAGTACGTCCGGCAGATTCATATCTCTGCCTATCTGGCCTCCGAATTTCTTCATAGTTAACTCCTTTGCCGGCGCCACCATGACGATCTCTATGTCGTACCATCGGGCGAGTTGTCGCAGGAAGGTGGGCAAATCGGTATTTTCCAGTTCAAATTTTCCGTTACGCCAGGCCAGTACATTTTCGAGATTAGCAGCCTGTACTTCCATTTCTCCGGTGGCAGGGTTCAGTTTGGATTGTTGTCCGGGGTGTAACAGGGCAGTAGCGCTTCCCCGTAATACTTTTACCGCTCCTTCTATCAGTGTAGTGTTCACCACCTGTTCGTCGCTGTAGGCCATAACGTCGAAGCTGGTTCCCAATACCTGTACTTCCATTTCACCTACTTTTACGATGAATGGTTGCTTGGCGTCGGGTGTAATTTCAAAGTATGCTTGTCCGTTGAGTATTACTGTTCGATTGTCTTTAAACTTTAATGGATATTTAAGAGAAGAGGCGGCGTTGAGCCATATATGGCTGCCGTCAGGGAGGCTTACCTGAAATACCCCGCCGGGGGGTGTGGTAAGTTCATTGAATGCATTGGCTTCATTGCCCTGATGCTCATATTGCAGTTTCCCCTGGTTTTGCTGAATAGCTATATTGCTGGTTTTAATCACCTGATTACCAGTATCGGTCAGTTCTACCCTGGAACCATCTGCGAGGGTTAGCACTGCTTTGGTGCCGCCGGGCTTTATTGTGGATGTGACCACAGCCAATGGTTTGGGTTGCTGTTGGCGTAGCAGCGGATAAGCGATAGCTGCCAGTACTAGCACGGCAGCTGCAAGCCACCAGTATTTTGGGTAATGGCGCAACGCCGGTGCATCGACCTGCTGCTGGATCTTATCCCACATACGCATGGAGGTATCGGGTGGCAAACGGTTATCCTGCTGCAGGTTTTGCTGAAAGATGTCTGCCGCCTGCTTCCGGAGTTCCTCCGCATCTGTAGATGCCAGGTATGATTCCAGCCATTGTTCATCTTCCGCACTGCGGTGCGGTGATGAGAGGATCTCTTTTAATCTTTGTTGATCGCTTTTCAAATGTCAGGGGGCTTTATTTATTATATATACAATTGGTAATTGAAAAAAGGGGGGAGAGGGCAGGAATTTTTTTAAAGAATTTCCATCAGCAGGAAGAGCAGCAGGGTAGTGTCATGGCTGACATGCTTATGTATATACTCCCGTAAGGTGTACATAGCATCTCCCAGGTATTCCTTTACGGTATACCTGGAAATACCCATCAGCCGGGAGGTCTCTTCATATGTACGGCCTTCCATCTTACAAAGCTGGAATACGCGTCTTTTTTGCGGCGATAACTGGCCGATGGCTGTTTCCAGTAACTTCCACTGTTTTTCGACAACCAGGAAATCGTTATCGATAGCAGGTTGCAGGGAGGCTTCCGCTGTTTTGCTTTTTTCGCGTAACTGCTTTTTGAGATGATTAAGGGCACGGTTAAAGGTAATGGTGAAAAGCCAGGGGCCTAATGGCCTGGAGATATCGACCTCTTTACGTTTTTCCCAGAGGGTAATAAATGCCTCCTGGATGATGTCTTCCGTTTCTGAAGAGGAGCGAAGTATCTGGAACGTTTTACGGTATAGTGCATGGTGGTATTTATCATACAGCGCTTTAAAGGCTGTCTGATCGCCGGCGGATAGTTCTTTCAGGAGTCCGCTTTCGTCGGGGAGGTTGGGTAAGTTAGTCAATAAGTGGAATTCAGGAATACTAATCTATCAAAAAGACAGGAATCAAACTGATATTGGATTGATAAAAACTGATGGTGGATTGCTGGGTTTGTTTTAGGTATATAAACAAAAAGGCCGGAGAATATTTCCGACCTTTCCGCTTTACTGCCGTTGCGGAGGTTTGTCAGCTTCCGCCCCGGGTATGTTTGTTGTCAATGTCTTCATCCCGTTTGTTTGTACGGGAATATTTCCCATTAGCGGAATCACCACGTGTACTGATGCTATCTTCTGTATTTTTTGGATTGTCTGGTAGTTTTTTGTAACCGGAGGGCATTGGATTTTTGGCGCCGGTGCGGTTCTCTTTGTCGTTGCCCTTTACACCTTGTCTGTTCCGTGTCATGATCATCTGTTTTGGTGAACTTTTATGGGTACAAATTTTATTCCGGAACAATGGCATGGGAGCGGAAGTGGTGAAGCAGCTTGTGCAATAACACAATACGTTATTTATCGCAGGCTTCGGTTATTTCTTTTCCTCCCAATGCTACGAAAGTACCCCATAGGCCTGTCCAATCTTCAAAGGCCGGATTACTGTCGCTACCCCAGCGAATTACGCCGTACATGCGCGAATTGCTATCTCCATCTACTTCTGTAAATTGGTCGGTCACTACTCCATATTCTTCATTCAGGCAGACCTTCATAAACGGGTAAAAGTTTGTTGTTTTCATATTTTTCTCAGACTAAGCTCATGCGGGGAATTACAGGAACCACCCTGAATGTGGCGGCTCCTGTAACTGATTACTTTAACAAGGCTTTGATATCTTTCCTTGTATCCTTGTTGGGTTCGATTTCCGCAAGTTTTTTGACCTTTTCCTGTATCTGGGGTGACCACTGTTGTTGTGTCCAGTTCGTTAATACATCAATGGCCATATTCCTGTTTTCCGTTACCGGGCTGTCAAGCGCAGCCAGGACAATAGGTTCGCCTTTTTGAGGGTAATCTTTAAGGAATACAAGTATGTTATTAAGGCACTGGTATTTCGAAAAGTTCTCTCCGAAGTCTGATCGGTCTTTAGGGCCGGTGGTATATTCCTGTAACGGAAGGTGTGTAAGCGCAAAATCAATGACACCAGTAACCTTTTCCTTAGGAGCATGTATGGCAACGTCGTACCAATATTCGCTATTAAGGGGATGCTGTTGTAATCTTTGCCAAACGATATCCCAGATATCAATGCCCAATATCGAGGCGGCACTTTTTGCCTGCCAATAGGTGCTTTCGTCATTGCTGGTTAATGCTTCCCTCGTTATTTGCTCCCATTCGCGGTTATTTAGAACGCTTAGCAGGTCGATCAGGCAATTGGAAACGATATCCTGCGTCCAGCCATTTTTCTCATGTTCGCCAATGTCTTCCGTCAGTCCGGTTAAAAATGACTTCAGTTTATCGAACTGTAAAAAGTCGAGGACATCGCTGGTGTGTTCATGGGCATGCCGGATATAATTTTCTATTACGTTGGGTGCTTCCTCATACATTGAAATATCTTCTGCTGGTCCGCCATTGATCAACGCATAAATGATTTCACCTGCAGCTTTGAACAGACGTTTATCAATTTGTGCCGCATCCAATTTCTCATGCAGCCGTCCGTTAGTTGCACAGGTATAAGCCAGGTATTCATACATGATACTGTTTTTATAACCTTCATAGACAAGCCACTCCTGGATTTCTGTGGTTAACTCCAGATTAATTAATCTGTTAACCAGCTGAATTTTACCCCAGCCGTCTACTTTCTGAGCCAGCTCCCATAGTGCTGGTGCTGGTGTATCCAGGATATTCAACAAGGCAATTGTAGCGTACAGGGTAAATTCATCATGCAGTGCCAGGATTTTTATAGCAGGTACGATGGATTGGTCCTTATATAATCCCACGATAGCGATACCCATTTTCACGCTGTTCCGGTGAGCTGTTTTAGTGATCAGGTCCTTCGCGAATGAATGCAGGTATGGCTCGACAGGCAAAGACTTTTCTATGAATGCTTCCTGGAAGTCGTCAACTATACCAATTATATTTTCCTGTTCTGTTATGAGTTTATAAAAGGTATACTCACTTGTTTGATCGCCATATTCAGCAATGTGTTTCAATAGTTTTACAAGCTTGCTGATAACGGCTTTCGATTTCGCAGATGTATGCGTGCCTGTCATGGCATCCAGTAACCCGGGTGCAAAAGACAGCATTTCCGGATCTTTTTCTACGTCGGGCAAGTCATGCGCGGAGTCTGTGAGTCGTCCGTTAGGGTCAACATGGTTGGAGATAAAGTTAAGAAGAGAATTTTCTGTTCTCCATTCTTTGTATTCTATTGGGGTATTTTTTGCGGGTAGTAATTTCTTAGTCATTGCCGTTATTATTTATAGTGCAATGTTAGACGGCGTATGCGCAGTGTTTTTGCGCAGGTGGGATTTTTTTTGTGCACGGTGCGGAGATATCGTGTTGCGATAGCAAAAAGGAGCGATATCACGTGTGCTTCATTTAAGATAGCGTTAATAAAGGTTGATGCTATTTATTTGTTAGGGGATAAAAACGAAATGCATTTATTATTTTAGTGTGACAATTATACCTATGACCATAAAAGATTTGCTTTATAAGGTGCTCGATTACAGATATGAGTGGGCTGCTAAGGAACTTAACAATAGCGAGCCGGCCAGGATAAGAATAGCACAGATTAAAGCACTGGCACAGGCATTTGGTCTGTTTAGTAATGAAGATGCCAAAAAATTTGCTAAGGATGACTATGTAACAAACGCGAAAGTTATTGAATACATTGTTGTTGGACATTTCTTGCATGTGCAGTCGTTCGAAAAAGTACACCCGTTAGTAAAGGAGAAAATTCTTGCTTTTACAAAACAACATTATCCAAGTGTTCATGATGCCAGACCTTTAAGGTTCGGTGATATCAGGTGGTTATTCAATGACTTGTTTATTTATAGACAGAAGCTTTATGAGGTTACTTATCCTTTTGGTGGAATGCTCGAGGGATTTTCTGCTGGGCTGTACTATGGGAGATCACTTCAGCATGAATTAAACGACATCATTGAAAAAAATATATCAGAGATTGATGAAACGCTTGCTATGATCCTTGATCCGGAAATGAGGCAACTGGATGCGCTTCCGCAGGGATATCCGGACGCTGACCTCGATTCGATAGACCATGATTGGTTAATGGAAAATTTATAGTTGGTATCATCTTAATTAGTGAAGTGTATGTGGTCAGCTCTTTATTGGTATTACGAGTTAAGGGGCGATAGTACGTACAGCCACCAGCTGCCTACGGATCTCGTTCTAAAGGTTTTGGAAGAGACGGGTGTGTTATTGAAGAAAGGAAAACAGCTGTTTTATAATGCTGAAGGTTTTCCCTGGATAGATGTCTCGGTCATTAACTCCGTTGATGGCAGTTATGGCCATCCGAAAGATTTTAACAGCAAGGTAGTCACTCTGATCGCTGTGGTTGGGTCTAAAGGAGATCCTGCATATGAGAGCTTGTATATGGACCTGCTAATGGGGATTGCTGAAAAATTAAACTGGGAGTTGATAGAGGAAGGTGCAGGGGATGACGGTGAGGATATTGTTTTGAGAAGTGTCTTACGGAGCTAAAGTACTAACAGGGATGCGGTGTCAAGTTTGATGCAGGAGACGGCCGTAACAAGAAATCATAAGGATGGCCCTGTGAATGTAACCGATAACAAAAGACTGGAATGGTTTCTACAGTTTTGTTAACATTGCAACTTATATAAGTTGTCACTACAGCGTTATACAACTTTCAATGGAGAGCATGAGCGGAATCGAACCGCTGTTACCATAGTTTTGCAGACTATGCCCTAAGCCAACATTGGGTACATGCTCATAGGGAGGTAATGGATTGATCCATCGCAGTGTTACCTGAAGCCGCTTTACAGGATGCTGAGATGACGCAATACTTGCCTCACTTCGGAAAGGCACGGATTGAAGGATTCGAACCTTCACTACCAGTTTTGGAGACTAGCCGACTACCATTATCTTAAACCCGTATAAAACAAAAAGCCCGACTGGTATACCAATCGGGCAGCATAATAACGTGTATATTAACGTCATACAATAGTCCGATTGGCGCCGTTTGGACACCAACACAAACCGTTATATGATATAATTGTCTTCATTGATGCAAATATAGAATCAATTTTAATTATCAACAAATAGAATTTTCTCAAAAGCTTAAGATTAGCTATACGACCCATATTTGAGCCATACGAAAGTTGATTGGCCGCCATTGTTTGGGTTCTACGTTTATAACCCCAAGCTACAACATAATGGATAGCTTAAATACGAAAGTCTATACGGTTTTTGTTGGGGCATTCGTCGTCCTTATGATCATCAGGGATCAGGTAGTAGGTCTACAATGATACCATGCTTAAAAGTGACGTTAAAAACGGGTGCAGGAATCAGGTTGTAGTAAAAGATCATGTCAAGATATCCTCCTGGTAATATACGAATATCAGCAAGGTCTCTAATGTACTCGTCATGGTCTTCTCTGGTTTCAATGACAGGGTGCATTTCATATGTGTGTGGCAACCCGGGTTGAATGTAAGTGGTAAAGAGCGCATAAACCGCATCCTGTAATTGCCTGATATTGGCGTCTATGTTAGCTGTAAAGTTGGTGTAGGTGTCTGCAAATTCATCGAGGAGGTGATAATTTTCGCCGAGGATCGGTGCTATTGGTTTGTAGTATTCATCGGGGTGTGCTTTGATGTAATTGGGTGTGTGCGAGATATCAGGGTCGCCCAGATATACCGGAAAAGCTTTGTTTCCGAAGAAAGGATGACTGAATTTGATAGGGGAGGAATAGCCTTCGCCTCTGCTGTCGAAGATCCTGCCCCAAAAAGGGTGTATTATATCCGGAAGTGTTTTCATCTTTGAATGAGTATTGAATCCGGTATCTGGAAAAGGCAGAACAGCATTCATAATGGTTTAAAAACGTAATATACGTAATATGGCCTTTAAAATCCTTTCTGCGTCATACAACCTTATCCGTGGATCAGGAACCCAGGGGCAACCACCAACAGTTAGCATAGTATCTCTAAAAAGAAGGGTAATATATATAGCAAAAACCGGTTATGCGGGCGTGCGAAAGCATATTAACATTGAATGTTTGGCAAAAAGGTAAAAAAAACGTTATTTGCTAATTGTTACAGGCCTCCATGACTGTAGTCATAAATGTTATACCTATTACTGCAAATTATCCCTGATGAAAAATATTAGCTGGTTATTCGTATCAATTTTTACGCTGTCTGCTACCATTACAAATGCACAATATGCTGATGATAACGTCACTGTACATGATCATCTCACATCCAAAGACCCATTTAAGACAAATGGTAAGTCCATAGATATCGACAGTAGCAAACTCACTAAAATCTCGCTGCCGGACACGGTTACTGAAGCCGTAAGCGGGGTAGATATATCAGGGATAGAAATAGTGAATGCAGTGAGCGACTCTACCATATTAGGCTACATACAGACAGGCATGTTCAATAAATGGAAGCCAGCAGCTGCAGACAAGCCGCTTACAGAATTTCTGCAATCTTTTGTAAATAAGCAATATACTTATCTCTATAAGAAAGACGCAGGAAAACTCCTTTGGGTTATACAGGAAGTACGTATAAGTGAAAGAACATTTAGTATGAGTGAGCGCAGCTTCCTGCATTTTAAGGCCATTTCCTATACCGGGGATAGTAATGGTAGATTCAGAAAGGTGGCAGCACTGGATACCATCCTTGTAAGAGGCGGTATGGACGTCACGCGCAAACATGGCAACAACATAGCAGATGCTTTACAGTTATTATTGGCCAGATCTGTTCCGGCCCTACAAGCTAATGACACTGCATACACAATATCCGAGGTAAAGGAGAAAGCATTAGCACGTTACAATGTACCTGCATTCCAGGCAAAAGAACATACAGATGGCATTTATCTGACTTTTCAGGAATTTATTAACGACCAACCATCCTTTACTAATATTGCATATGATCTTGACGATAAGAAGGTACGCTTCTTTTATACAGACAGTACCGGAAAGAAGACCTATGTCGATAAATTCTGGGGAGTACGTAAAGAGGGGATGTTGCTTAAACAGCATTATAATGTGTTTATTCCTATTGATCAGAATCAGACCAGTATCTACCTGGTAAATTATCTTGCCATGGCACGGCGGAATAACAATGCAATTGCCTGGAGAGCCGTGGGAGCTGGACTTGGCGGAGGACTTATAGGAGGAGCTATATTGGGAGCTAGCGGAGGAGCCACAACTACAGGAGGTATTCCTTTGGTGGAAAACGTTCCATATATCGGGAAGAAAGCACCTTTGGCTACCCGTGTAGATATTGAAACAGGCGAATTCTCATTGTAATTTTCTATCAGTATAAAGCAAAAGGGAGAAATCATCCAGTGATTTCTCCCTTTTGCTTTATATCAATCATCATATCCGGTCCCTGCTCCTGGAAAGGTGTTCGATCAATCGGCCATCAACCATTTGTGCCTGGTAATGGGAGATTTTCAAACCAAATAATTTTGATTATCAGTAAATTACGGGCACTTGAAAGTGTATTAAGTTGAGTATAATTGATAAGTTGCTTACCAGACCGGCTTTTTAGTGGTTGTCCGGACTAAGTTTAAGCTCTGCCTTTAAAGGCCAAATAGTCTGGTGGTACAAATCAGGAATCTTTATTCACCTGTTGTAGAAAGCGGTTTATATTTGATGTTTTGATCAGGAGGCAGCAACTGCAGGTGCAGCAATTTCTACAAGTATTATAATTGAAAAGACATGGAGCAGGACACACGAGTTACATGGAGAAACAGACTTCACAATACTATTTATGAATCAAACACGATTGCAGGAAGGATATTTGACATCGCCTTATTGATCCTGATCATTTTAAGTATTGTCGTTGTGATGCTTGATAGCATTCAAATTTATCGTCAGCGATACGGCCAAATCTTTTACATGATGGAATGGTATTTCACTATTCTGTTTACGGTGGAATATATCCTTCGTTTAATAAGCATTAAGAAGCCTTTACGGTACGTTGTCTCTTTCTTCGGTGTAATTGATCTGCTGGCAATTCTTCCATCTTACCTGAGTGTATTTGTTATTGTTGGCGCTCAATCGTTGTTGGTGCTTCGTGCATTGCGACTACTACGCATATTCCGCATTTTTAAGTTGACCCACTTTCTGACTGAGATAGATTTTTTGAAAACAGCCATTTCGAGCAGTATGAAGAAGATCACCGTCTTTATGCTGGTAGTGCTTTTTACTGTCATTATTCTTGGATCTGTCATGTATCTTGTAGAAAATGGTGAAAATGGTTTTGCCAGCATTCCGGATAGTATATATTGGGCGATTGTGACAATTACCACGGTTGGCTATGGCGATATAGCACCGGTTACTCCGCTAGGTAAATTCATTGCTTCCATCATGATGTTTATTGGCTATGGAATTATTGCTGTTCCGACAGGCATTGTAACAAATGAAATGGTGAACGCCACAAGAGCCAGGAAGCATGGCCATGAGGCGTGTCCCGGATGTGGAAGGGAAGGGCATGACAGGGATGCGGTACATTGTAAATATTGCGGCGCTTTATTGTGATATACAATTAATTTTTTCTACTCCATAAACGCAGCAGCAGAACATTAAGCACGGTGAGCACGCATAGATACAAGATGGGTTTGTGATGATACAGTCCCTGGCATATGCGGCTCAGCGATATCAGAACGGTTATCCATAATAAGATGAGGGACAACCTGTCCAGCTTGACTGAGCTATACAAGCCAGCAAGATACAGCAGCAAATGGCCAGTTATTATGTGGACAAGGTACCAGGCAAGAAACTGTTTGCCTGCCAGGTGATATGGGAACCAGCTGGCCAGGAACAAGCCGCCAAATATGCAAGGTAATAAGAGATAGCCTGCTACGCCCGGCAGATAGCCTGTTTTAAACATTGGTACTACATTTTTTTGTTTCATAATTCTATTTTTAACTTCCGCATCCTCCGCATCCGCCACCACACCCGCTACCACATCCACTGCTGCAGCTACTTCCGCAACTACTTCCACTACTGCCATCACTGTCATTCTTTTTTCTTTTCTCTTCAGTATTATTTCCCCGCGAGCCGGCTATGATGGATCCAAGGGCTATCATACAGCCTATGGCAATGGGAAAAAACGATGTAGAGGTTTCGTTGCAGGCAGTAAGAAAGAAGAAGGGCAGCGGGAGTGTAGGAAGGATAAATCTTTTTAGGAACCGCGAGAGCGGGTTGGTGGAGGAGTGTTTGTCATCCCAGTATTCAGGTGGTGGTTCTGTATGGAACGTGTTGCGGTAAAGATCAAGGGTATCTGCCCGCCAGTTCCCGTGTTTGTTTCTTTCCTGTTGCCCGCCTGCTGAAGGATGGTGATGGATGTTGCGATTCAATGTTTTTCCGCAAAATTCTTCCCAGTAGTTCTGTGTGTAGATCAGGTGCAGATGCCATACCTCATCAATCACTTTGGAAGGCGAGGCACCCTGTGGTGAAATGCAACAGAGGAAAATAAACTTCCGGTATTCTTCTATGGCTTTCAACCCGAAATTGTAGTTCCATTTGTTCTCCCGTGCAAGCCTGTGTGAAAAGGGAAGCCGGGCATCAGGGGCATCCAGGGGAAAGGATAAGATCCTTTGCCATAGCAGCGCCTGTTCTTCCCTGGTAAGTGCTGTTGTTTGATTCATAACTGTTTGTTTCATTGTTTTTTTATACTGATACAAAGCTCGCCCTGTTCGCTAAGATGGACGTATTGGAATTATCCTTTGGAGTCTTATTTTCGTATTAAAATCGTATTATGACAACAGACGAACTGGCGCACCTCGAACGGCTTATGAATTACATTGCCCATCATTTTATCAGGAAGAGCAGCTGGGAAGATGTGTCAAAGGCAGAATGGCTTTATATTTCAGCCGAATTCAACAAGTTAATGCTGAAAGGTAAGCAGCTGCAGGAAGAGGCTTCCTTCCTGGGAGATAACTATTTCTATGAGCACCTCATCATTAAAAGACTGAAGGCTGCAAAGGCAGGGAAAGCATTGGCCGGCATCAGCAGCCCTAATTTCGGAAAAATGAATACCATAGCCAGTATATTGGGCTATGACAGCTATATGGATTTCCTCAGGAATGCCGCTACCGTTTTTAGTTTCCACGAGCTCAAAATCAATATTCCGCTGGGAGTGATGAACACCGCTTTATTGGATCATCTTACGGGATGCTGGTATTGTTATAACAGCAATCTGCCGCTGACAGGCCCTGGTGCCAGAGAGGAAAGAGTAAGGCGGTCTGCTATGGAGATCTATCAATCAGGGGATGAATACCTGGTGGAACGCAGCGGTAAGGACAATCATATGTATTACGGCAAGATCACTGCCTATGCCGACTACGTTTTCATCATCATGAACAGTACTACTTTCATCCGCCAGAGACATTTTATTGGCCGGGTGAAAGATGCTACCCGTAAGCTGAAGCAAAAAGATTTCAGTGTAAACCAGATGAATTTTGTAAGTACTTGTGTTAGCTTCAGCGAAGACCCTGTAGCGCTGAACGAAATATTTGACCGCGTACCGGCAGGCGATTTTGAGCGGCTATCCGTTGATTTACCTCTAAGCAGCCCTGAATTGCCGCCTCACATCCTGCAACAGCTTAAGAATAAAGGTCTGCACCAGATTTCCGATTATTGATATACGAACACTAAAGTGGAAACCGTCTGTGGACCTGTTTGTTATCCTAAGGCAGAAAGGAGGAAAGTAATAAGGATTTGTGTTCAACAGATCAGCAACAACCTATTCTTTCCGGATTTTTCCTTTGGAGCACGGTGAATACAGGGAGGAACCTGGCTTTCAGGATGATCAACCGCCAATCTCCATAGATGACCAAGGCCTAAGCTTACCGGACGTGCATCAGGTTTAGCCTGATAGTGCAGATCAAAGAAATGTTCACTTAAGAATGAGTCAAAACCTTCATCTGTGCCATGATATAGCTTTCTGAGCTCATCACGTATTTCTGGAATAAGTACTTTTTTTATGCCTTGCGAATTTGGCAATATTTCACTTGAATCGCCATGGTAAGTGCATAAAAAGGTATCGACCGGTACTGGAGAGCGATCCACATGAAAAGAATAAACATCGGTTGGAAAAAAGGGGTAGGTATTATCCCGATCGTAGTAGTTGATCACATTCAGGACTGGCGATGCGCCATGAGCTTTCAATAGCTTCAAGTCATTTAAAAGAATTTCACGGGCAAGTTGCCCTTGTTCACTGAGCCGAAGTTCGCGAAGTTCCTCTTGTTCAATTTCCGTTATATTTCCACTTAGCGCTATCTTATCAACAATCTCGGAAAAATCACCTGTTAGTTTACGCGTCCAGCAAATCGCATTTACTTCTCCATTAAATGGCGTAGAAACAAGGTCCTTAAAATTTGTGACGCAGCGGATCTGATTCTCAGCGTGAGATAAATCTATCATGACAGGTAATGTAAATATAGCATCATTTGACAACGAAGTATGGGAATAGTGGCTGGTCAAGCCAGGACAAATACTGGTTGAAAAACTTTTGATAAAGATAAGAACAAAAAGTTAACAGATAATATCCAGCCCCCGGGTACCTTAGATCTTTGGTAGCCGTTCTTCTGCTATAGCAGTGTGAATGTCTTCTACAAATTTGTTACAAGCGTATACACTCCATCTTGCAGCGCTTTCTTTAAAATTGTTGCCTTTCATATCGACCTTATAATTGAAAATAGTCTTTTCAATATATTCAACCAGCTTATTGATTGTCCACGAAGGTGCGTACGCATTTCTTTTTCTGATTGCAGCCGCAAGTGCCTCTTGCATCTTACCTATATTGGCTTTGAACAACTTCCTTTCTATTAAAAATTTGAGTAATTTTGATTTTCCTATATTTGTCCCGAAATCCAGAAACCATGAAATATATACCACTGTTGTTAGCTGTCTTCTTTTTTGCCTGCAAGAAAAATGACAATGCCGCCGAATATGAACGCCTAACCCAATGGGCCAACGCCAGTAAAATCAACATCGTCGATGTAACTACGAGTACGGCTGATCTTCATATAGATAGTGATAGTGCCGGGGCGATGCCCAGCGGTTACCAGCGCATCTTACTTGTAACCCTTGGAAGTACTACCAGGGAAATTCCATTTACAGGAAGTGATATCACACTCACTGACCTTGAGCGTGGTAATGTGTATGAGCTGAGGATCAAAGTTGTGTTCGGCGTAAAGACCTATCAGACCGACAGGACATTACTTGAAACTGATGCCCTGGAATATGATTACGCTCGTATTTATTACGATCGCTCGCAGTTTAAAGACTGGCAGTTGCCGTATAGCGATTCAAACATGATATTCAGATCAGATTTCTCACAGCTGTACGTTTACGGACCAGGCGTTGGAGAAAGAGTAGCGAAGTTTGTTAACAGGGATAATCCTTTAGATTCTGTAGAAATTAAATCGACTCAGCTAGGTGAAACCACAAGCATTATCGCCTGGAGTAAATGGTTACCAGCCGAGCCATATGTTCAATATAAATATTATTACCTCGTGTATGGGAAGCAGGTATTGAACAGTTACTACGGCTGGAAGCACAATGTTAAGGATACTGCATATTTTAAAGTGTTCAACACAAGTCATTATATCAGTTCAGCCTCCTATACTCCTTCGAGTGGGTCCAACGAGTGCGGCTTGCTGACTTTAAAAGGATTTTTTGGTAGTGATACGCCCGATGGAAGTACGGTGAATTTCGACGGTGAGCTGGGGCAGCGTTTGGGTGGACCATGGGATAGAAGCCTGGTGATTCAACAAAATGGAGTCACTGTCAAAACCATCCAATTGACGGAAACAGATGCCGGTACCTGTGAAAGCGGGGTTTGGATCTCCAACAAAAAGTTCTCTGATGAAGGCATTTATTATTATCATAACATAGAAGATATTATAGTGAAGATATCATTGCCATCAGGTACATATTCAATACATACTGAGGCAGCAATGCGGCGCCAGGGAACGAAGTTCTCCCAATCGTATGAACTGAAGATCTGATCCACTTTGATAGAGATAATGTCCCACAAGACATGCAGGGGAAGCTGCCTCACTTTGAGACGGCTTCTTTTTGCGTTTTAAGTGACTGGTAGCGAAGTGATTAAAGGAGTTTGTAAAACTAACAAGTAGTTGGTATTTTTACAACTTCGGGGATTAAATGCCTGGCAAAGGTAAAAACACCAGACGCTACTATTCAGTCTGCTTGCACAGCACTCATTTAATTCCTTTTTAACTAAATCTTATGAAGATGTACAAACTATTATGTGGATTCCTGGTGCTTTTCTGCCTGCAAACCAAAGCACAGTCCAAAGATTCGTTGAATGTAAAGCTGGCTGAAGCCAAACGCGAGATATTGGCGAATGTCGTTATTAACGACAACGCGAATAAGGCGTTTGATGTCCTGACGCAGAAAGCAACAGAGGCATATCAGCAAGACGGATCAAGTAAAAATCTGGCTAAGATCCTCGAACGCTACCGGACATTGTTAACAGAAATCAAAGGTGCACAGACGCCTAAAATCAACAATACCGAAGAGTATGAAGTTAGCGTTGAATCTATCAAAAAAGCTAAGTTGAAACTCTGCCCTCTCTATCCTTTTTGCAATTAAGTGTTGATATTGAATTGTTTTCCGGATCAATCCTTTGGCCCTACAAAACAATAACTCACTACCTGAGGGATTATTTGTGCGAATAGCCAAGAAACAGATCATTGGTTCGATCTTCGCGGAAAAGCTGATTTTTTGGAAAACAAATTCGAACTACGGAACCAAACATTATCCTCGGTAAGATAAGCCGGCCCGGTGCGGGGTCAAAAGATCATAAAAAACGGGAAAGGTCGGAGTCTCCGACCTTTCCCGTTTTTGTGCCCAATGGTGGCATATTTTGAATCGGCCGCTACTTTTAAACATTTCTTGCTTCTGATACAATGACCTTGAAGAACAAAATTTGTTTAATTACAGTGGCTTTTTCAAACATTTAATATGATAACCCCAATGCTAAACGAATCGCCTGTTCTACGGGAGCGTAACCTACATCTGAATCTGTGATAGTCAACTCTTTTCTTAAAAGTAAAGGTGGTTGAGCCATAAATTTAGGTATGTTCCCTTTGTGTGCCTGCGCAGAATGTACCAAAAACGGATGACAAAGATAAACCGTACCAGCTTTGCCGATTGCCGAAACATTCTCTTGCTCTGGCAACGTGTCCAGGCTTCGTGCAAGATCGATAAAAGACAGTCCGGCATCACCTTCCTGATGCAAAAGACGGGCAACATCCAGGTGTGATCTTTTATAAATGACTGTTGGTGCATCGAGATCCGTAACATCCGAATATAGAACCAGCATTAGCAAGGCTCGTCCTTTAGATTTTATATTTACACGCCATTCAAAGTAATTGGATGCATCATTTCCCGGAAAGCTCGCATCTACGTGTTTGCCGATATCGTTTGGCTGCTTATCAGAAGGAAATCTAACCGGAAATGTACCCACGCTTTGGCAGGGAATCCATTTATCAGCACCAATTAACTGATTAAAAGCTGCATGCAACTTTGATGTATTAACAGAATCTACAAAAGGCTGTTGCGTATACATTCCAAGACGGACCACGGGCTCAGTCCAGCTATTGGGATTCTCCCGGTCAAAAGGAAGATCTTTCCACAAGAGATCTAAAACTGCGGACGCTACAGCCTGGGGAAATGCGTTATCAATGCGAACGAATCCGTCTGTAATAAACTGCGCTATTTCTTTTTCGCTTAATATTTCTGACATAAAATATTTATTTGAGGATATTCTGGCACACGAGCATAATGTTGTGCCTGGAACCGGATAAAATAATCTGAATCTGGACAAAGAAAAATCTGCACCATTTGCTTTATGGTGCAATGCGTAAGAACTACGGCAGGGGAGGGTTATAACATTACAGTCATTCTCATATGTGATAAAGATAATACGTTTCTTTTAAATAGGAACATAAACTTGCGCCCCGGACCTGACTTGAATAATAACCAATTGGACAATTATCAGACATTACGCTGTCATTCCCGTATCCCAAGGGCTTTCATAACCTCTGTTTTATATTGGCGGCCAATCGGAAGCTCCAGGTCTCCCACCTCAATAACGGAGGTACTAAATGATTTGATTTTATCTGTTGCAATGATATATGCCCGATGGATACGTAAGAATTGTATGTCGGGTAACTTTTCCTCCAGATAACCGATCCGCTGGTAGGTAATTATTTCCTGAGCGGATGTTTTTACTTTGATATAATCTTTCAGGCTTTCGATGTAAAGGATGTCTTTCAAAAAGACCTTCACCATCTTCTTATCTGACTTAAGATAAATAAACTGTTCGCCCGGTGTTCCGCTATCCTGAGGAACTAAAATTGGCGGTAAAGGATTTGATGACTCATTTGCGGGATGGTATTTATTAATTGCTGCGAGGAACCGTTCGAAAGGAATAGGTTTGAGCAGATAATCCAGAACATTGAGTTCAAAACCTTCCAGCGCATACTCCCGGAATGCGGTAGTAAAAATTACTTTCGGCCTGTTGGATAGCGTTTTGAGGAAATCGATACCTGTCAGTTTCGGCATCTGGATATCAAGGAACAATAAGTCCACTTTATTCTTTTGCAAAAATTGCAATGCCTCAATGGCATTGTGGCATTTGCCTACAAGGGTCAAAGTTTCCAATTGGCCGATATAATCCTCCAGGATAGCTATTGCCAGGGGTTCATCATCTACAACCATGCACCTTATTTTGCTTGCTGCCATCGAATTATTGCAATTTTATTTTAAGGTCAACAGTATAATATTCCGGTTCCTTTTGTAAGATCAATCTATGCGTGTCGGGATATAACAGGTCAAGCCTTCGCTTTACATTAAGCAGGCCAATCCCACCTCCATGGGTGACGTTGTCGGCTGCACTGCTTTCCGTCCCTGTATGACTGTTCTCTACTTTTACGTTTAACCACTCATCTTTTACTTTGAGATCAATAGTAACCCACACGTTGTCTGTTTCGTGGCTTACTCCATGTTTAAAGGCATTTTCCACGAATGGGATCAAGAGCAAAGGTGCTATTTTTTTACCTTCAATTTCACCGGATGCATTAAGTGACACATCAAGCCTGTTGCCGTAACGTAGTTTTTCCAGTTCGATATAATTTCTGATATGTGCTATTTCTTTATCAAGCGATATGCCATCCGATTGTGAATCATAAAGCATATAGCTCATCAGCCCCGACAATTTCAGCACTACTTTTGGCGCATCGGAGGAAGATTGGAGTGTAAGGGCATAAAGATTATTCAGGGTATTAAACAGGAAATGTGGATGTACCTGGGCTTTCAAATAATTCAATTCCGCTTCCAGTTTTTCATGTAGCGTATCCTGGTGGATCCGTTCCTGGTCAAACCAATGTTCAAGAACTTTAACCAGAAGAGTAAACAAAAGTACAGGCGCCAGAAACCAAAGCATCACTTTAAAAATCAGATACCATACAAAGATGGCCTCATAGTAGGTCGTATCCGGAAAAAAGGTCGGCTCGATAAACCGTTCCAGTAATATGCGGTCCAACAGAGAGGCCACAAACAGGAGCGCTATCGCAGATGTAGCATAAGCGATATATCTTTTTTGCTTAAAGAGGTGGGGAAACAATACATAGATGTTAATATAGGCTACCAACATTGCTGCCGGCAGCCTTTGTAATTCATTCAGGAAATAATTGAAAAGGCCGTCTTCCCCATCCGCATGTACGCTGGTGTACGCCAGGAGATAGCCGATCCAGAAAAGGATATGGGTAAGCAACCGGTTCCCCGCTATATAAAAACGGTTCGTCATTACTGTTATTAGTCTGTTCGCGTAACTTTCTTATCAGACCAAAAATAGTGTTTTGACATTTTACATTGCAACTTTTCGACGAACGACCGTTTTTGAACCGTTTTCAGCACATTTTCATACTGTATTCAGCAAAACGGTTCAATCAGGCTTTATAGGGTTTGCAATTTGTCGTTTGGCAAAATCCTGTGAAGGGGCTGTTTTAATAGTGTTCATTTGCATTGAAACATTTCAGAACAACTATGTACACTCTATACCCTGCACACAAGTGTTCCCGGATGGGGCAAAGGCTTTATCCATCATTGCTGCTCCGTGCAATTATATCCGGAAAGGCAACTCAGACTTTCCTTTTGATTATAGGTATGGCCACATGCATTTATCCTTTTGCCCTTTATGGGCAGCAGCCATCAATCGCCCGCCAGGGTGACCTGAGTAAGTGTTCTATTTCAGGCAAAGTGATAAACGAAAAGACAAGAGAGCCTGTGCTTTATGCTTCGGTGGTAGTTAAAGACAGTGCAGGAAAAACAATAGTGGCCTCATTGACCGGCCAGAACGGATATTTCAAAATCGATTCATTGCCACCGGCCAAATATGTACTGGAAATTACTTACATGGGGTACCAGGCGTATACCCAATCAATAACGGTGACTGGCATAACGGCAAAGTTGGAATTGGGCACGCTACCTATGAAAGAAGGTACTGCATCCCTCAACGAGGTGGTAGTGACCGGGGAAAAATCCGGACTGGAGCTGAGGCCTGACAAGAAAGTATATTTGATCGGTAAAGATATATTGTCCCAAAGTGGGTCAGCTGGTGACGTTTTGAATGGCATACCTTCAGTTGCGGTTGAACCGGGCGGCGCTGTCCGGCTGAGGGGCAACAGCAACGTAACTGTCCTGATAAACGGGAGGCGCTCGGGGCTTACGCCCGGCAATGTGATGACACAAATTCCAGCTGCCAGTATCGCAAAGATAGAAATTATAACCAGCCCCTCTGCACGTTATGATGCTGCCGGCTCTGCCGGGATTATCAATATTGTACTCAAGAAAAATATAAAAGAAGGGCTTAGCGGCCAGGTCAGGGCGGTATTGGGTGTTCCCAACGACTATAACGTGAATGCTAACCTGAACTACAAAACTGGCAATCTGAACCTGTTTGCTACGTTGGGCGGCCGTTATTCGGATTATGTAGGGTTGTATACCACGAAACAAACGACAACAGGTATTACGGCTGCCTCGCTTAGCAAGGTGCAACATGAAAACAGGCATGATGATGGCAGGCTTGTTTATTTTGGAGCGGACTACTTCATTAATCCGCGGAACACCTTTACATTGGCATTCTTTAGAAATGCCACAAAGGATATAGACGGGACGGTCCTGGATTACGATTTTGGGACTATAGGCATCGACAGCAGCATAACCCGGAATGGAACATCCAGGGAAGTCCGCAGTTATAATCAACTGGAATCAAACTATACGAGGACTTTTGACAAAGAAGGCAAAAAGTTCACGATTGATTTGCAATACGACTTCTGGAACAGTGATAAGACCTGGGACCTGTTGACCCGAAAAACATTTCCCGTAGTTACCGATCTGGATCCCATCAGAACAACCTCTATCGGGGCCAGCAAAGATCTGGTCATACAGTCGGATATAGTAAACCCTTTTAAAAATAAATCGATTTTGGAATTAGGCCTTAAAGCGGAAAACAGATCTGTGTCAGGCGATTTTAAGGCGGAGCAACGCCTGGACAAGGATTGGGTAACATTTGATAATATCGACAATAAGCTGAATTATAGTGAAGGCATCTGGAGCGCCTATGCGCAATACCGGAGCAAATCCGGCGAGTTCAATTACCTTCTGGGCTTAAGATACGAATGGACGCAAATCGGAATCCGGGATAGGGGAGGCATTTTTAATAAGCGGAAGTATTATGGCAGGATATTCCCCACCATAAATCTGAGTTATGCGATAGGTAAAGGATCGACTCTTCAGATGAGTTATGCAAAGCGGATCAACCGGCCTGAATTATGGTATTTATACCCCTTCAATGAACTAACTGATTTCAATGCACAATTTGTCGGGAACCCTGACTTAAACCCTTCTTATACCAATGTCATTGAACTGGCATTGTTGAGGCAATGGGATAAGTTTACTTTTAACCCGACGGTATATGCACATTTCACGACGGCACCCATTGAGCAGTACACCTATCATAACGATAAGGGCACCTTTATAACAATGCCGTTCAATCTGGACAAGGAAAACCGTTACGGTGTTGAGTTATCCGCTATTTATGATCCTGTAAAATGGCTAACCCTTAACGGCCAGTTCGGTCTTTACGGGTTCAGGCAAACTGGTTACTATAAAGAAACTGATTTTGACTTTACAAACACTTCCTGGAATGGCAGGATCAATATACGTGCTAAGCTACCCTGGAGATTAGCGGTTCAAACCAGGTATGATCTGCAGGGCCCTGGCAACAATGCACAAAGACGTACAAGGCCTTACCACTACCTTTCATCAGGGTTAAGCAAAAACGTGCTCAGAGATAAGGGGACGCTAACCCTGGACGGAACCAACGTTTTGAACTCCCGCAAGATAAGGTCAGTGACTACCGGTGAAAATTACATCATAGACCAAACCGACAATTTTAATGCTGCAAGGTTCAGGCTTAGCTTTAGTTACAAATTTACCAGGAAGGACGGTGAAGTTTTCAGAAGCCGGAAAGAGGGAAATCGCGATTGAGATAGTCACATTGAGAATGGGCGATCATACGGCAGTAGGTTGACTGAGTAGCGGCTGCAGCTATTAACTTTCTCGTATATGAGCCACTGGATAAAAATGCATTCGGGGGATCATCCAATAAATTGTTTTCGGATGGTTAAATAATACAAATGTTTCGAGGACTTATTAGGGCAATGAACTATTTTCTATTAATTTTATCACCTATTGGTTATTATTATATAATGAAGCATAGACAGCTTCCAAATTAAAACTTATGGCTATTAAAATTACAGATGAATGTATTTTCTGTGGAGTTTGTGAATCGGAATGTCCAAATAACGCGATCTATGAGGGGGGCGTAGAATGGGCAATAGCTGATGGCACAACGGTTAAAGGTGCTTTTATGTTGAAGGACGGATCTATTATTGATGCCAGTCAGCGCAATGCTCCCCTGGCTACTGATCTGTATTATATTGTTTCGGATAAATGTACAGAATGTCAGGGATTTCATGAAGAACCTCAATGTGCAGTTGCATGTCCGGTAGACTGTTGTGTGCCAGACGAAATGTGGCAGGAGTCTGAAGAAGAACTGCTGGCGAAGAAAGATAAATTACATCTTTAATCAGAAAGCATATTAGAAAAAACCGTCTCAATAAAAATTGAGGCGGTTTTTTCTTTTGTATCGGACATTATCTGTTTCATGAAGAAAAATAATGAATTAGTGTCTTATTTAAAAGGCGTTTATTAATACATATATAAAGAAGCTTTGATTGGTTAACCTTCACCTGAAGATCCTTCTATAGTCAATATCATTTCTTAGCCTCAGTACAGGACTCTGACAATTTTAGACGGTGCCTCAATTACTTTTGAGACACCGTCTCTTCGTCATTTTTTGAGCAGGTAGCAGATTCCTGAGCAGGGATTTCTTATGTATTTAGTTAACTACCGGAAAATTTCCTCCATCAATGACGAGATTCGCGCCGGTGATATAGGAAGCGGCGGGTGAGACAAGGAAGTAAATCAGTTCGGCCGTTTCTTCCGGAGCGGCCATTCTTCGTAATGGCACGCCGCCAACTCTTTCGAAAAGCTTTTCCTTCATTTCCTCTGCGGTAATACCTGCCTGTTTTGCATAATCTTCCAAAAACGCGGTCATGGCTTCCGTTTCATTTAAACCAGGGGATACAGTTACTACTCTAATGCCTTTATCGGCTACCTCTGTAGCTAATGCTTTACTATACGTGTTCAATGCTGATTTTGCGGCGCTATAAGCCATCGTGGACTCCCAGATGGGAAACTGACTACTGGTAGAAGATATGTGAATGATCACCCCGCTTTTTTGCTCCAGCATTTTAGGTAGTAATGCCCTATCCAGACGAACAGAGGAAAGGAGGTTAACCTGCAGGGCCTGGCTCCAGTGTTCGTCAGTCAGGGTACTAAATCCTCCACCCGGATATGTGTTTGCTCCCATGTTATTGATCAGTATGTCTATGTGCCCGAATTGCGCATTAATGATGCTGGCTACTTTGTTTACCTCTTCTGCCCGTGATAGGTCTGCAGCAATGAAGGTATATGTTGCATGCTGATCATCCGGTTGATTTCGGGCAGTGACAATAACAGTGGCGCCTGCCTGCTCCAGTCTTTTAACAATAGCTTTACCGATTCCCTTGGTACCCCCTGTGACCAGGGCTATTTTACCTTGTAATACGCCATTAGTTGTTTGTTTACTTTCCATGTCTGATGTTTTTTAATTACGTAATGTTCGTTTCTAAAAAAATAGATCTACTTTAGTTTCATAAAGTAACTAAAACTGTTGCTTGTGATTATTCTCACAACACTAATTGGCAGTAACGTTTATGTAACTAAAAGCCGAAAAGTGGTAACGTTCATGTAACCAATGAAGAAATTCAAAGCACATACATCCACCTGCCCGATCGTTCATACGATGGCCTATATTGGAGGCAAGTGGAAACCCATTATTCTCGGGCGGCTGTTAAGTGGAGCCGTTCGGTTTGGAAAGCTGGCGGTACAGATTCCGGATATATCACGTAAGATATTGACCGAGCAACTGAAGGAGTTAGAAGAGGATGGATTGATCATCCGGCATAGTTATAACGAGAAGCCGCCACGCGTTGAATACGAACTAAGCGAGATCGGTCAGACGGTTATTCCTGTTTTGATGGCTATGACAGAGCTGGGAAGCAAAATGCACGAAGCTATCACCAAACATAAGCGCAGTGTTATACGGGCTCATTGATAAATAGTGGCTATCGGCATGTAAAGCAAAAGACTTTTAACAGTATAGTACATGACGCCCGGTTTTTGGTGGAAGAAGAAAATAAAGAGGGTGCCTTTTCACTTTTGAGACTCCGCTCTTAGAGCGGCTTCAATTTTTTTGTGCGCCAATTTTCTTAAAAAGGCATCCCAGGATTCAAGTTTTATCTGTAGACTTACTTGCCTTGCAGGTTTGCCAGGCTTGCGGGATAGCGTTCTCCCTGAAGACTGATGCTGTCCAAAGCCTTATTGATATCGGCTACATCATCATCGCTTAAGGTGATGTTTACACCGCCTATATTTTCTTCTAAGCGAGTCATTTTGGTGGTTCCCGGAATCGGCACAATCCATGGCTTTTGCGCCAGCAACCATGCCAATGCAATCTGTGCTGGCGTTGCGTTATGCTCTCCAGCAATCTTCATTACAAGGTCAATAATGGTTTGATTCGCTTCGCGGTTTTCTTTGGGTGTTTTCATTTTGTATGTTTTACCACAAAATTGCAAAGGATGGGTGAGCCGTTTTGTATACAGATTACGGGGTTTCCTACCAATATTACTGATTGGGAAGGCCGGTATCAAAAGGGATCTGTAATTTTGTAGCGATAAAAGAATAAGGTATGGAAGACATTGTAAGAATTGCCAGCATTGCGCAATACAATAGTATGCGGGACGTAACTACCAAGCATCCTCTGGTTACGGTGATAGACCATTCGAAAGCGCTGCCGATGCCTGCCAGATCATTTAACTTTGGTTTGTATGCGGTGGGTTTGAAAGAACTGAACTCTGCCCAATTACGTTATGGAAGGAAGCATTATGACTACCAGGAAGGAAGTGTGGTATTTGTAGCGCCCGGACAGGTGGTAGGTGTGCAACCTGGCGTTGAATCATTTGCCGCGAAAGGCTGGTCATTGCTCTTTCATCCCGACCTGATAAACGGCACTCCGTTGGGAAAACACATTCAGGATTATTCTTTCTTTTCATATGATGTAAATGAAGCGCTTCACCTGTCGGATAAAGAGAGGAGTATTGTGATTGATTGTTTCTCAAAGATCGAGTATGAGCTCGATCAAAATATAGACAAGCACAGCAAAGGACTGATAGCATCAAACATCGAGTTGTTGCTCAATTACTGTATCCGTTTTTACGACCGCCAGTTCATTACGCGCGACAATGCAAACAAAGGAATTCTGGAACGGTTTGAATGCTTATTGAAAGGCTATTTTTCATCCGGTAAACCGCGGAACGAAGGCTTACCTTCTGTAGCTTATTTCGCCGAAGCCCTACATTTATCTCCCAACTATTTTGGTGACCTGGTGAAGAAAGAAACCGGCAGATCTGCTCAGGAGTACATTCAATCAAAAGTGATAGATCTGGCGAAAGAGAGAGTGTTTGACATGAATAAATCGGTGAGTGAAATTGCCTATGAATTGGGCTTTAAATACCCGCAGCATTTCACCCGTTTATTCAAACAAAAAGTAGGCGTTACGCCGAATGATTACCGGACAATGAAGTAAATAATTATAATGAACTTAAGCAAAATTCTAGTCAGTCCATCTCAGTTTTGAGTTATTAAAATGAATAAACTTTTTTAACCTTCCCCAAGTTTTCAACTTGATCCACTTCCTTAGGATTGATTAATAGAAAGTTAGTATAAATGGGGAAAACTATGGGGCTGACCAAAAAGTAATGGTCAGCCCCAGTGCCGAGTAGCGGAATGTTTCGAACCAGATAGTACTCATTATTAAGCAATTAGTTGATTCTGCTACTTACTCAGGCTATAAATTCTGCTAATAAAAAGCAATTGTTTCATATTATTTGTAATCATACAAAATCCCTTTTACTGTCGGATCAAATATTAACTATTGCAAATAATTCCCAAAATCTAAATGTAGGAGACCCTATTTCATTTGAATATTCTACAAACAACCCAGAAATGATAATCACTGAGTTTGAGAATAATTACTAATATCGTGGCCAGGATATAAGGTCTGGTTTAGTATCTGTTGCCATTGTAATTTTTTAGGGAAACCGCCCGCTTGAGTCAGGCGGTTTTCTAACGTGTTGTCTAGGTGTTGCTCTTAGTCCGGCGTTTATCCAGTAACCTTTAATGAATCGATAAGACCGTCCTTTAGCCCCATATTAAACCGCAGCACGATTGGGCTGCCGGGAAATGTGCCTGAAACCTCTGCGGTTAACACACCGTTCGAACCCGACTCTTCATATTGAAGCGGTTTCATGACAGATCTATATTTCTCATTCGCATCTTCGATCCATTGCCGTATTTCTTCCTTGCCGGTGTGGGTCTTGCCTTCGTCATGAACGATGGCGGTTTCGGTGAAGCAGGTTACGTAAGCCTCGCTGTCGTAAGTGTTCTGCGTCTCTACAAATTGCGCTACTAATTGTGGTAATTCCATGATTTTTATTTATTGGTCTTTAAATGGTTGGTACCGTTCCGCCGTCAATGACGAAATTTGTTCCTGTTAAGTAATTGGCTCTTGGTGAAACTAAAAAGCCAACCAATTCTGCGACTTCTTCCGGTTCGGCAGGCCTGCCGTAAGGTATTCCACCCAATGCATCTATGACACCTTGCTGAGCTTCTTCTACAGTACTATTTGCATTTCTTGCGATCTCGCTCAACCAGGCTATCGATGCTGTTGTATTGATCCATCCTGGCGAAACAGTTAGCACGCGGACACCTTTTGGCGTAACTTCATTCGATAAGCTTTTACTATAATTGATCAAACCTGCTTTTGAAGCTGCGTACGGCAAGGTAGAATCGTATAGCGGTAATTTGCCCTGTATGGAAGCGATGTGGATAATAACACCACTTTTCCGATCAATCATTTGCGGTAAAAATCCCCTGTCAAGCCTGACAGGAGCAAGTAAATTAGCCTGTAGGGTTGATATCCAATCCTCATCACTCAATGCTGAAAAACCACCGGCGGGTGTTGATGAACCACCAAGGTTGTTTACCAGGATATCCAGCCTACCATAGGTTGACAGCACTTCGCTGATTACTTTTTGCGCCTCTTCTGCCTTGCTTAGGTCAGCAGGAACAAAATAAAGGTCTGTATCTGACTGTTCGGGTTTGTTCCTCGCGGTAATGACTACTGTTGCACCAGCGGCCTTTAAGCGTTCTGCGATTGCTCTACCAGCGCCCTTGGTTCCACCTGTTACTAAGGCTATCTTACCGGATAATTCGTTGTTGTAGTTGAATTGCTGTTCCATGTGTTTTTGTTTGTAGTGCAAATCTCGATAGTATGCGGGAAGCAAACAATTACGGGCTTACGAATCAGATACGGACAAATTTATCCGTATTGACCGTTCATCGGGGGTGTTGTATATTTGTAGTTATGTACATTAAAAAGACTACTCCGACGCTCAATTGTGGACTTGACCTGGTTGGTGAAGTATTGTATGGAAAATGGAAGATCCGTATTCTTTGGTTCATCCATATAGGCAACTTACGGCCAAGTGAACTTCAGCGGAAAATTCCGGATGTAACCAGACGGGTGTTGAATGTGCAACTGAAGGAACTTGAGGATCATGAATTGGTCACTAAAAAGATCTTTCCGGTTTTGCCTCCAAAGGTAGAATACAGTCTTACGGAATTTGGCAAAACACTCATTCCGTTGATTCAATCCATTGGTCTTTGGGGCGACGAACATGAGGAGCGGCTACGTAGAGTCATTTCGCAGCACAATGCAGGGGCATCAGAAGACGTGTGAATGTTGTTTAAGAAAATGCTTTAATCCGGGCGGCGTGAATTCCCTCGAAGTTTTAAAGTGCCAATCGCTATGTTACAGCTTCCCCAATCGCCAGAAAACAAATCATTGGTTCGATCTTCGCAGAAAAGCTGATTTTTTCAGATAATAAATTTCGAACCACAGCAACCAACGTCATCCCCGAGGTGATAAGCAGGCCCAGAGCAGGCTTAGATGACTATAAAAAGCAAAAGGTCGGAGACATTGAAGTGCCCCCTAAAAGTGTCTAACTTTTTGGGGGCACGTCATTTTAAAACTGCCTTTTTATTTTTGCTGAGCTATACGTTCATCGCTTAATTCTGAACAAATGTGGTTACACTCTTAGGCTCCAGCGTGTATTTAAAACTATTTGTTGATACATTTATTGAAGCAGCAGACTGTAAATTTTTTGTTCCTGATGTTGTATAAGGTGTAACAGAAGCTACTGTACCATTTTGAAAAGTGAATCTTTGCGTTACCGGACTATTGCCCGGGTTTATTGCCACAATCACTGCCTTTGTTCCATTAGTGTAAGCGCTGATGTTGGCGGATCCTGTTACATCTACCCTGTTATAACCCGGACGAACGAATTTTGCAAATTGTCCCATTACATATCCGCGTTTATTGATGCCCGCATCGGTGATAATATTACAGCTCGGATTTTTAACCCACCACCACACGTAGGCATTCTCATAATTAATGGTAAGAGAATTATGAATATCAACTGCTGTCACAATGGAAGCATTCAAACTTTGATCATCGCTGAAATATTCAGTCATCCAGATATCTTTTCCTTTATTGTAAGCATTTGTCCATAGCCGATATTGGTTGATACCATACCAGTGATGACCGCAGATATCTGTATTGGCAGCGCCGGTTGCATTGTTGAGAATGGGATCAGCATAGGAAGGAAGATAGTTGTATGTTTCGGGGATGATTACCCTTGTATTGATCGCTCCTGCATTGTTTACCATAAAATTGAACATTTGTTCGGGTGTCCATGAGCACGATTCATATGTAACATCAATATTAGGCTCGTTTTGAACGGAAACTGCATAAAGCGGAACACCATTATTGTTCATTGTGCTTACAAAATTGTTTAGCCAGTTTGCATACTCGCCATAATACTGCGGCAATAAAGTACCTCCCACAGTGTTGTTATTATCTTTCATGTAAGCCGGAGGCGACCAGGGTGATGCAAAAACAATAGCGCCGCGTGCAGTTGCTTTTTGGGCATTTGATATTTCATCAGACCAACTATTATTGGGATCAATGCGAACCCGTAATATGCTGAGTCCAAGTGTAGTAAATAATTTATCACAGTCAGCATCTGTCAACTGTCCATGCCATGCGCTGCAGCCTCCAAAACCACGTATTACCTGTTTCAAATTTGACAGATTAATGGTGCAGGAGGAAGTAGTGCCAACTCTGGCAGCCATTGCCTCCACACCATTGCTTTCTTCATCAGATGTAGTGACTATCGTTTTCTTACAAGCAGATAGCACAAAGAGAGAACAAATGAGAATACTTGATAATTTCTTCATTGGAATGAATTTTAGGTTTTTCGATTAAATCTTTGAATACGTCAGTGATTTTGAATGTTGGTTGAAAATGCCGTTAAGTGTTTCTTATATTGTTGAGGATAATGAAATGGTTTGAAATTTAAAATTTCACATAACAATACGGATTACAGGAACCAATGAAACCGTTCCCGCTTCATTTGCATACTACCGATACAACATTTATCCTCTTGATTACATTAAATGAAATAAGGATTAAGTTGATTGTACATTATATATGCTAAATACTGGCAGCTTTCAGTTTATTCTTTTGTGTATTGACTGAGTAGCAGAAAGATACGTGCGATGATAGAAACAAAAGCGATACTTTTTGATACTATAATTAGTAGTGGCAAACAAGGTTTCCAATAGTTGAAACTGATTCGCGGACATATCTTGCATTTCGTCAACAAAGACGTACTGAAAGCGTTCACGGAGAATAGGCAGGATTTGAGGATAAAATAAGTAAGCTATTTTTTTAACCGATTGGCGGTCGGTGATTTCCAGTGTTTTCAGTTTCTTCCCAAACACTGTTTGTAATTGATCGTAATTGCCACCACGGCAGCTTTAGTGGCGGGTGGAAGAAAACTTCAAATATGCGGTAGCTTAGAGGCTTACATATGATCTCCAGCGTCTTGTTAAGTGCACAACTTAAGAGAATTATCGAAGCAGGAGATAACTGATATGATGCTTATAGTTAAGCTTAAAATATTAATATTCAAAATGGAATGAATGTAATACTTTCAGCTATAGATTATTAATTACTTCGATTTTCGAGGTACGGGAAGGAGCAACTCTATCATTGCCTGCCTTCTCTATCAATAGGGGGGACATTAAAAGCGCCCTTTACATAATTTTCAGGTAGTTTTCCCGGCTATTTGAATTTCCTGAATGTCACGTAACGATCAATAAGGTAGCTAACATCTTCGGTTATTTCATCAAATTTTTGTAATCTCGTATTCTGTAGAACGTTGGGTTAACAATGAAATAAGCGAATTCAAATACTTTGATTATCAATTGATTTATTAGACCAAAGCCGGTTTACGGCATATATTTATGTGTTAGCTGCCATTTAAGACAACCATTATGCAAAAACTAATTTTCATATTATTTATTTTACTGACTATTTCTTTCAACGACAGGAAAGATGACAAGGAGCAGATAATATTTGATAGAATTGAGTTCATTTTTAATTTAAAGCAGACCATCGAAGAAGATGTTTGGAAATCATTTACAGACAAACAATTTGATGTGCCATTGATTTATTTTACTGATACAAGTTCATATGTTGTAAATCCGACAGCCAAATTTTTAACAACTTTTAAATCAAAACTTGTATTTGAAAACGGACAAATCAAAATATATAAAACTGAACAACGAGTTGATCGTTTACCATTTCATATGGAAACAGGTTTGACATCAGGAACACCAACAGACGAATATAATTATCATTCGCCTTTTATGAGATGTAGCAGTTATGAAGAAGTCTTTAAGAAAATCCCGGACGTACTATCAACTGAAGAATGGGTTACAATGATAATGCACGAATACTTTCACGGATTTCAATTTAAACATCCGGCTTATATGGACTATTATGAGAAAAATATTGTTCGGGTTCAACCCGATAGTCTGATAAATATTTACAATAACAATTCCTGGTTTAAGAACTTAATTGACAAAGAGAACGAAACACTATTGAAAGCACTAAGTGAACCTGATAACGCTAAAACAGAACAATTAATTGACACTTTTTTCAAAATCAGAAACCAAAGAAGAATAGAAACAAAACAAAGGGTAAAACTTGACATTGCCAAATATGAAAAGTGCTTTGAAACAATGGAAGGAACAGCAAGGTATGTAGAATTTAGTCTTTACAATAAATTTTCAACAATGCAACCAGACTACAAATTGTCTAAGACTGACACTTGTTTTAAATCATTTAAGAAATTTAAAAACTACAAAATTGAAAATGATACATGGTTGTACTTAACAGAAAAGTCGACTTATTTTTATGCAGTTGGATTTAATATGGCAAAACTATTAGACAAACTGAAGATAGAATATAGAGGAAAATTATTTAATGAAGGCGGACTTTCATTAGAAGACATTATGATAAATAGAGATAACGGCAACTAACACAGATTTTGCGTCAGGCGGGCTGGCGTGCAAACTTAGGGCCAGGTGCTTGTAAATAATAAATCTAAGTAAAAAGGCTTCAAGTCCAACGACTTAAAGCCTTTTTTAATTTTTGTGCCCAGAACTGGATTCGAACCAGCACACCCTTGCGAGCGCTGAGACCTAAACACAGTGCGTCTACCAATTTCGCCACCTGGGCAATTGATTTTTAGTACATTATTTCTTCAAGCTAACATTTTTTTTGAAAATGACAAAAAAAGTTGCTCCGTCAGGTAGTTGAAGTGATTATACGCAAAAGCTGGTCCGGACAATTCTGCCGGACAATTTGAAAGATCGATATTGTTTTTATTTAACTTTACTGCTGCATTTGTTTTGCGCCGTTTAAAGGGTTAATAACCAAAGGGGAGTAAACTTAAATTAATCCAACGGTATTCATCATAACTTTTCAGCCAATGTCGGACATCCGCCTACCTGTGATTTTAATGCTGGAATACGATCCGGACGATCGCTTTATAACCAGTACTGTTTTTGAAGAACAGCAATATCAGGTGCATCTCGAATTCGTAAATAATAGCAAGGGGTTATTTGGTTACCTGGACCAGTGCCGGCTTTCAAACCTGCCATACCCCGCCGTGATAGTTATCAACCTTAACATCACTCCTGTGGATGGGCGGGAAGTATTGAAACAATTGAAGGCGAATGCAGATTACCTGCATCTGCCGGTTGTTATATTATCAGATGCAAAAGATCCTAAGCTCGCCAGGGAGTGCTATGCACTGGGCGCTAGTTCTTTTATACAGAAACCTGATGCGCTTACTGGAACCAATGAAAAGATCCGTAACTTTTTCAGATACTGGTTTGAAACCGTGGTGTTGTCATAAGAGCACAAAATTTGGTTCACTGAGGAGGTGTACCGAATACCGGGGGCTTGCCCACCTTCCAGTTTTGTTTTGACAACAAGGTATTTCAGCCGTGTGCATTGTCATTGTTGAATAAACCATAACCCGCTACTCTTAATAAATATTAGATAATGAAGCAAGAAATAGCCATTTCAGTCGCAGTTTTCCTCTTGACGATTGTGGTCAATACAAAGGGATTGTATGCTCAGACTCATCAGTCAGCCCTAGGTAACACATATCAGAACCCATTGCCGGTAGAATTGGCAGATCCATATGTGCTGCAGGTAAAAGGTGATAAGTATTATATGTATGGTACCGGAGGTGTTGCTAAAAATGGATTTGCGGCTTATTCCTCTACCGATCTGGTGAATTGGAAAAATGAAGGTCAGGTATATTATGCTGCTAACGAAAACGGCTGGAGTGATTCAACAAGCGCCTGGAATGGCGCATATTGGGCACCCGAAGTATACCAGCATAAGGGCAAGTTTTATTTGTTTTACAGTGCACAATGGGGTATGAATCCCAATAAAGAAGTTGAAAATTTTCGTATCGGGGTGGCTGTGGCTGATAATCCTACCGGCCCGTTCATTGACCTGAACAATAAGCCCGTTTTTGATCCGGGGTACCCCGTCATCGACGCCAACGTTTTATTTGACAATGGCAAGGCTTACCTTTATTATTCACGCTGTTGCTACAAACATGCTGTAGAGAGCGAAGTGGCCGCCTGGGCTAAGCAGAAGGGATGGTTTGATGCCATAGAGGAGAGTTGGGTCTACGGGGTTGAGCTTAAACCTGATTTCAGTGGCGTCATAGGCGATCCGGTACTATTATTACGCCCCCCGGTTAAAATGGACGATAAGCAGGCAGAATGGGAAAGCCGTTCTGTTACCTCAAAAGAAGTCAACCGCCGCTGGACAGAAGGCTCGGTTGCCTTCAAAAAGGGAAACACCTACTATATGATGTACTCCGCCAATTACTTTGGTGGCAAAAATTACGCGGTAGGATATGCCACTTCCAAACACCCGTTGGGGCCGTTTACCAAGGCGGCTAATAATCCGGTATTGCAGAAAAATGTTGAGAAAGGCGGTGTGGTAACCGGCACGGGACATAATAGTATCACTTACTCACCGGATGGAAAGGAAATGTATTGTGTTTATCATGCCCGGACATCGGCGACAGGCGAGCAACGTGTTGTGTTTATTGACCGGATGAAGATATTAAAGAACGGGATGCTTATTGTAGAGGGGCCGACTACCGCCCGGCAATCTGCGCCTGCTGCAAGCAAGTAGCGGCAGCTCATTATCCTTTATGAATGGACTGCCCGGAAAGACAGAGCGGCCGACCTTCCGGCCTGCCGCTTTGTAATAGGTCGAGTAGGCCCGTTAGACGAGATTAGCATGTGAACTCAAAAGAAGCGCAGGTCCTGACTGTAAGACCACAAGTCCAATCACCGACAGTCGGCGCTTTTTTGGGTTCTACCTGCAGATGTCCGCTCAGCTTTGCGATAATTATCTTATTCAACTTTAATTTTTTAGGTTCTTTTTTCATAATCGTTGTGTTTAGATGGGGAATACTCTATCGTTACTAATATAACTTATATCAGAACGCAGGACAATCCCCGGAAAGGGGGAAATACACCACAATATTGACATGCGGAATATTTGGACTCATAAAATACTAATTTATTTTATTGGACTAGTCTGGCTCGTAAACGGTCTGTTATGTAAAGTTCTTAACCTGGTTCCGCGGCACGAACAAATTGTTGCCCGGATACTAGGCGGCCGATATTCACGATCACTGACACTGGCAATCGGAGTTTCAGAAATTGGAATGGCCGTCTGGACGATCAGTAAGATAAAATCAAGGTATAATGCCATGCTTCAGATGGCAATTGTGGCAGCAATGAACCTCCTGGAGTTTTTCCTTGTGCCTGATTTGTTACTTTGGGGCAGAGTAAACGCCGTCTTCGCATTCTTTTTTATTCTGCTTATATACTTTACGGAATTTAAAGTAAATCCCAGTCAGACATAAATAACTATATGTTTTCAGGTCTTAGGAATCACCCTTTCGCCGTGAAGGCGGTTTTCGAAAGTTCAATAGTATTGACTTTCGCTGTGGCAAAGGAAAAATTATTGCAACTTATTCCGGCTTGTCTGGAGCTTGATACATTTGATAATAAATATGGGTTTATTGCGGTAGCCATGGTTCAGACGAAGAAGCTTCGTCCTGAGGGTTTCCCAGGATTTATGGGAAATAACTTCTTCTTAATTGGGTATAGGGTATTTGTAAGATATACTGACAATGCCGGTAAAAATCTACGCGGCCTATACATCCTTAAGTCCGAAACGAACAAAAAGAAGATGGAGATTCTTGGAAATATCTTTACCCATTACAATTATACAACTACAGATATTACTCAAGTTGAATCCGGGCGCATAAGAATATTTGAGTCAGCCAAATCGAAATTTAAAGTTTCTGTAAATGTTGGTGATGGAGACGTAATATTGCCGGCAACATCACCATTTGCCGACTGGAAGCAAGCGAGACGATTTGCGGGCCCTCTTCCTTTCACGTTCCAGTTTAATACACAAACCAAAGAAGTTTTAATTATTGAAGGCGTGAGACAAAACTGGACACCTAAGCCACTAAAGGTTATTGATTGTAGTTTTTCCTTTTTTGATTCTCTCAATATAGAAAGTCCTGTTCTGGCCAACGCTTTCATTATCAATAACGTTCCATACTATTGGAAAAAAGGAAAACGGGAGGTATGGAAGCAGTAAGAAAGCCTTTTCAGGGCGTCATCAACATTATCAGGTTCAACTGGCATTTCTACGCATTGTCTCTGTTTATGGTGGTACTTACCATCATTGCAGCTGGCTATTTTAAAGGACTTCCGGTACTTTATATAATACCTGTTCTTTCTTTGGGCGGAAGCCTTACTTCGTTACTGGTATCCTTTTATATTTACGATCTATCCGGCCTGTATAGTCTAAATTGGGCAATTAGTACAGGAGGTGAACGCCTGATTGTTAATATCCATGCAGGATTTGATGAAACAAGCCTTTTACTTCGAAACAAGTATAGGAATGCGGAACTGCGAATAATAGATTTCTACGATCCACAAAAACATACAGAGCTTTCAATCAGGCGCGCGCGGAAAGCTTATCCGGCTCTTCCGCAAACAGTACGGGCGGACGCAAACAGATTGCCAATTGAAGATGCGTCAGCAGACAAGATATTCGTCATTTTTTCTGCACATGAAATAAGAGACAAAACAGAAAGGGCTGATTTTATCCGGGAATTGGCCAGGGTTATAAAGCCCGGTGGGGAAATCTACGTAATGGAACATCTGAGAGATACACCGAATTTCATCGCTTATAGTGTTGGCTTTTTGCATTTCTATACAAAAAAGTCCTGGTTGAAGCTTTTCAGTAATGCTGATTTAAAAATTAATCAGGAGATTAAACTTACTCCTTTTATTTCGACTTTTATAATTTCTAAAAATGATAATCCATTTTAGAATAATTGGATCACTTTTAATCGTGTTGGCGCTTATCCATGCCGTATTTCCGAGATATTTTAACTGGAGTGAAGAGCTCAAGCCACTGAGTATGATCAACCGGCAACTAATGACAATTCATACATTCTTTATTGCTCTTGCTGTCTTTCTTTTAGGTTTGTTATGCGTGACTTCCGGTAATGAACTTATCAATACGTCCTTCGGAAAGAAAATATCTTTTGGCATGGGGCTATTCTGGGTAATCCGACTTTTCGTTCAGTTTTTTGGTTATTCACCTGATCTTTGGAAGGGAAGACGATTTGAGACCATTGTGCATATTCTGTTTTCATTGTTATTTGGATATATGAGTATTGTATTTTTTGTCACATGCTTTTCCTAGCACGGGAAATTTATATTCTGTTTAAATCTGAATGAATATATTCAACGGGAATTTCAATCAAACAATTGAATGGCGATTTTATTTGCAACACTTTACTTTTTTGCAGCTATTAATCTGTCCAGCACCTTTAGATATAAATCAGTGGGAGTCTGTCTGCCATATTCATATTTCGTTTTAAATGCGACCACCAGATCAAGCTTAGGCAGAACAGTTATAAATTGTCCATATGCCCCGGTTGCAGAATAAGCACCTTCATAAAAATCTTTATTATACGGTGTGTCCCATATCCACCATAAATAACCATATCCAAAATGAAAATAAGCTGTTTTGTCTTCTGCAGCCTCCCTGTAAGGAGTGACTGCAGCAGTCGTTAATTTAACCCAATCAGCGGGAATTATTTGCTGGTCTTTCCACTTTCCGTTCCTGAGCATTAGATAGCCTATTCTTGCCATATCTCTTGTTGAAAACCACATATGATAAGCCAGGTATTTTGATCTTGTTGTGTCGCCGGTTTTGCGTTGTTCTTTTATATTCCAGTCCTGCATTGCCAATGGCTTCGCAAGTATTGAGTCGATCAGCTGGTAAATAGTTCTTCCCGTTTGTTGTTCAAGGATGTAGCCTGCAACATTAAAGTCCCAATTGTTGTATAGCCAGAAACTACCAGGTTTAATACTACCCCTTTTCGGAGCCATGGCAGAGGCATCACCCTCATTACTCGCGGGATGGTAAATACCTGATCGTGCGGTCAGTAAATCGTTAATGGTGGCTTTTTTTTCTATTGGCAACAAACCACCAACATCATCAATATTTAATTGTTCCATTGTGGTTGAAAGATCTATTTTCTTACTTGCCACAAAAGGCCCATACAGTATGGAAAGCAAACTTTTTCGGCAGGATGCCAGATAGCTGGTCTCTTTTATATCGCCGTAATCAAATAAAATTTTTCCGGATTGTATTACCACCATACCGGTCGCATTGGTGCTGTCTATAATAAAACGTTTAAGAGTATTAAGGTGCTCTTTGTTCCATCCTTCTTTGGATGCGTCAGTTGTGAATTGCCAGACGCTATCGGGGTAAATTGAGTTACTATTTGTCGTTGTACCGGATTGTTGGGCAAAGGCTAAATATGGCGAAAGAAAAATCATCAATAGAAGCTTACGCATGTTGTATCAATTTTGACTAGTTAAATGATGACCGATCCCTGATCTAAGAGATTATAAGTTCTTGTATGAGCGTTGACGTCAAGATATGAAATCTTTGAAATATAGGTGCGAACCGTCTTCCAATTGCACTTCATTACTTTTAAGCAATGATAAAGGATCGGCGACGGGAGAGGGGCATGTTGTTGTCATTATGCTCCAGGGCTTTTATGAACCATGTCCGGAAGCGGACATAATAACACTGAAAACGGACATTTTCATTTCGTTTCTGTGTTGTAAATGATTTAAAATGAATAGTTTGTTATTTTGTATTGTTTTTGCGATATGCAGGCAATAATCCCTGTTGTATGCTAAAGAACTATCTTAAAACGGCTTTCCGAAGCCTGTCTCGCAACAAGCGTTATGCATTGCTTAATATCACCGGTCTTACGCTGGGCATCACCGTTTGCCTGGTCATTTATGTGATCATTCAATACGAGCAAAGCTTCGATATGTTTCATACGAAGAAAGACCGCATATACAGGGTTCTTACGGTATCACCGGGAGAAAGTGGCAAGACCAATTATACGCAGGCGGTGTCTTTCCCAGTGCCGACTGCGCTGCAAAACGATTTCTCCGAGTTCGAGCGGGTAACCGGCATTATACAAATGGGGAAAAGACTGGTAACGCTGGAAGACGAGCAGGGTAATACCCAGAAGAAATTCAAACCACTGGTATATTTCCTGACACCCTCATTCTTTGACATATTTGATTACAAGTGGCTGGCTGGCAATAAAGCCACCGCACTAAACGACCCCAATTCCACGGTGCTGGCACGTTCCACCGCAGAAAAATATTTTGGCGACTGGCACAAGGCGATAGGGCAGGTCATAAAACTTGACCAGCAATTCAATCTGACTGTGACAGGCATACTGGATGATCCGCCGAAGAACACAGAATTCCAGTTCGATATGGTGGCAACGTATGCGCTGCTTAAAATAAACGAGATAAAGGATTGGGTAACGATAGACGACATTCATAATTGTTATGTGTTGCTGCGCCCGGGGCACGATGTGGCAAAGATCGACGAGCGTCTGAATGTTTTCTCGAAAAAATATAGAGATCCGAAGAGCAGGGTCACGCATATACTGCAGTCACTGACCGACGTGCATTCAGATAAACGCACCGGGAATTTTATAGGCCGGGTCGCGTCGCCGGAGCGGATAGGGATGTTGTGGATGATCGCCGGTTTTATTCTGCTCATTGCCTGTGTGAATTTTATCAATCTGGCAACAGCACAGGCTGTGAACCGCGCCCGTGAGATTGGTGTGCGCAAGGTACTTGGTAGTAACCGCTGGCAGTTGAAAATGCAATTCCTGGCTGAAACTGCTATGTTGGTGCTGACTTCTCTTCTGCTGGCGGTGGTATTGGCATTGTGCGTGCTTCCATTCATCAGCAGGGTGATGGACCTGCCTTTAGAGCCAGGAATGCTGGCTGCCAATAACGTATATATTCTACTGCTTGCCATCTTCCTGACCGTTACCTTACTGGCAGGTTTCTACCCATCTATCGTCGTATCTGGTTTCAACCCTATTAATGCATTGAAGAGCAAGATGGCAGCCAACAAAATGACCGGCGGCATTTCTCTGCGCCGTGGCCTGGTGGTTTTCCAGTTTGTTATTACACAGGCATTGATCATCGGTACGTTAATTATCCTGCAGCAGATGAATTACTTTCACAAACAATCCATGGGTTTTACCCGGGATGCCATTGTAAACTTGCCTTTTCGTAATGACAGCGCAGGCAATGCAAAGATTGCTTACCTGCGGGACCAGTTGCAACAGATCAAAGGTATACAGGAGGTGAGCTTTTCCAATGATGCACCTTCCAGCGATGGGAACTGGTGGACAGGTTTTAGATTTGATCATCAGACAGAGGAAACCAAATTCCCGGCCATTACGCGTTGGGTGGATTATAACTTTATCAACACCTACAATATCAAACTTGTAACAGGCCGCAACCTCACCCGCACCGATTCTGTGCGTGAGTTCCTGGTGAACGAGACCCTGGTACAAAAATTAGGTTTGAAACCCGCAGATGTGCTCAATAAAGAGATAGACGTGTGGAACGGGCAGATCAAAGGCATGATTGTAGGGGTAGTCGGCGATTTTACTGCCGGTACGTTGAAAGAGGCGGTGGCGCCCGTATTCATGAGTAACATAAAACAACGGTTTAGCAGTGTGGGTATAAGACTGACTGGTGGGGCCGATGTACAGGCTGCGCTAGAAGCGATTGAAAAGCTTTGGAACGAGAATTTTCCTGAACAGATTTTTGAATACGGATTCCTGGATCAGCGGATCGCGGAATATTATAAGGAAGAACGCCAACTGGCGCATTTGTACGAGATCTTTGCAGGCATAGCCATATTTCTGAGCTGTCTGGGCTTATATGGACTCGCGTCTTTCATGGCGGTACAGCGTATAAAGGAAGTAGGTGTACGTAAAGTCCTAGGGGCAACACCGGCCCATATTGTATATCTTTTTTCAAGGGAGTTTATCCTACTTATAGGTATTGCGTTTGTAATAGCAGCCCCGCTGGTGTGGTATTTCATGCATAACTGGCTCAATAATTTCGTGAACCGGATAGATATTAACTGGAGCGTATTTGCTGTTGGAGGTACGGCTGCACTGATAATAGCGCTGGCGACAGTCAGCTCGCAGGCCATTAGGGCGGCTATGATGAATCCTGTAGAGAGTTTGAAGGCTGATTGATGAAGTCAGAGGCGATACTAGTGACAGGACCTCCTGCAATAAAATGAACCTGAAGTATCTCTTTGCCGCTACATCGTTAACAAGCCGAAAAAAGCAGCAATTTTTTAACTTAAGTTAGAAAATTGCTGCTTTTTCATACTGAACTTGCTGTGCGTAACAGTTTATTCGCCTAACTTGTAATCAATGCGGCTTACATTTTATTCGAAGCCGTTGGTAGCAGGACGCTTAGAGTGCATACTGTAAGACGATTATTTCGTCTTTAGTTGATTGTGGATCAACATCAACACTGAATTCGTTGTTTTGTTTGTCGCGAAGTAAAACACCGGAGATATGAAGAACTTTCCGCAGATCTCTTTCTCTTTGCAAGAAGCGAAATCCATAGGGGGAAAATTCTTTAATGCTTCCAAACTGTGGATCAAATTTGGCCACATTATTAATCAATGTATCTTCGTTGTAGTGAATATAAGTTGTATCCGGATTCAGGTAAGGTTTCAGTCCATCGAAATTCTTGCGTTTGAGTATGTCAACTACTTTTTCAACCACGCCCATTTTTCTGTCAATAGTCGCCAGATCTTCTTTTGGATACTTGAAAATCATTTTTCTTTCATTTTGTAGAATTATTACAACATGAATTTCATCGTAGTTGTCCTTTTCCTGCTTTAGATTCCGGTAGAACAAATAAGCAATGTTAGAGGCTGGCATATCCAGGGCGTTAGCGAATTTTTCGATAATATCACTCTTGGTCATTTCCACCTCAAAGTATTTTGTTTTTCCCTCTTTTGTCGACGCGGAATACCCAACGGCATATTTACAAATGCCTCCATAGTACTCCAGGACTTCTTTAATTCCCTTGTCTTCATTGTCAGAGATGCTGAATACATTGCTACTGTTACAGGATGAAAGCGCCAGTCCTAAGATAATAAATGTGTATAAAGTGAATTTTGTCATGATACTGCGGCCTATTTGAGGAGCGAAGTTAGAGGAATCTCTTATGAGAGAAATAACACATGCGTTGTAGGTGCGTTTGACCTGCTGTCAATCAGCATCTGTTACAATCGCTCTAATGTCGGTTGGGTCCCGGGGCATTTCCCAACATCCCGGAAAAGTTCGGCTGCATTTTCCCGGTTTTGACTATTTTTAAGGGCGAAAGTTGACTTTGGGTTCAGGAATATCGGTAAGGCAGATGGCGAGCTGATATCCTGAAAGGTCTAAATTCAAAAGCAAACCGTTGATAATGAGAGCAAAAAAAGAGAATGTAAGAGAGGTGTTTCCTGCAACTATCGACAGACTAATAGAGCGGGCGCAAGACGCTGGTACAACCTTAACCGAGACGGCCATCGCTGCCGAACTCGGAATCTCCATGGAAACCTTTAAAATATATTATCAGAAAGATAAAGCGCCATCTGAGATTTTCGACCTGATGAGGAAGAAATTCAAGCAGTTTATTGGTACACTATACATTGAGCGTGTAGTCCTGACTGATGAATTTGATGAGCCTGATTCCGATGATGAAGATCAGGAAGGCGAAGAAGAAGGAAGCTAATTTAGTATATACTGTCAGGTGAGATACTAAGTCATGTCAGCGGTTAGACTCTTGTGATCAGGGTTTATGTCATCTATGAACCTAAATTGCTTTATTCCACTTTGGAAATACCCCGAAGATATCCTGGTGTTGCCTTAATAAGTTCCGTTTTAAAACTTCCGGGCAGTCTGTATATCTGGCATTATGGGTTACGTACCAGTATATATTTAATGCTTCAATATTTTCTCTGGCGATCTGTTTTTTCCAGGCAATATGTGCTGGCGTTTTACCAAACTGTTTTCCATTGATGATTTCATCTTTCAGTCCACCTAGTCCTTCTGTTCTAACTGAAAGAGAACCATTTTTTTCGATTTTTCCAGAATGCCCGATGTAGATCAGCTCAACTCTCCCTTTTTTTAAAGCGTAGATAATATATACGCCACTTTTGTCGGCAGGTGCATTGCATACTGCCTGGAGATCTTGTTCAGGAGTAAGAAAGAAATGGTCTTGTACTTTGTATTTGTCTAATATGTCGAACATGGTATAAAGATAGGTTATGTTACCGGATCAAAGTATCGCCCGGATGAAATGTGAAAATATTTAATATATATATCAACTATTTACTCACCTTTGCAGCGTTAAATTACTTATACCTATGTTTAAGAAGCTTATTCTGACTAAGCTCTGCTGTTTCCTTATGCTTTTCGCGGCAATAGCGCAAACAGAGATACCCACCTACAGCCGTAGCACTGGATTTGAAGAACCTGAAAACGGTTCCAGCAGAATTGTACTCATGAAAAATGGCAATACGCTGTTTTTCCATTTTACCCCGAAAAAAGGGATTGATGTTACCGTCTATGACCAGAAACATCGTACCAAAGGAATCGTAAACAACAAGGTCGACTCCTGGAAGCAGAAAAAAATGAGAAACGCCTCTCTCAAGGGTGTGTACGAAATCAACGGACAGGCAGTGGTTTTCATACAGCAATTTATCAAAAAACGCCCTGTTCTGTACCGTATGGTGTTTGACGCTAAGTCCGGGAAGAAGATAAGAGAAGACGTGGTGGCTTCTATGCAGCGCGTTACTATGGGGAAAGCTTATGGAATGGCATTCGGAGGATTGGCTATGCCCCATTTTTCTGTAAGTAAGGACCCTTACTCGGACTATTATGCTGTGGGTATCTTTAACAGCCTGACTTCCGACCGTAACGCCAGAGTAGAGGTAGTACATTATAGTCCGGAGCATAAAGAGATCAATCGCTCATACTTTGAATCTCCGGAAAATAAATACAAGTATCTCAGCCTCCTGGACATGTACGTGCACAAGGACGAATTTGTGTTTATCGGCAGCTATGCATTTAATACGAGAGCCTCCGGTGGTGACGATTCGCGTATTCTCATCGGTCGTATGCAGAATGGTACAAAAGGCTTCCAATACAAGATCCTGGACTATACTGACGACTACAAGCAAGTAGTGACCGAAATGAAGTACAACCAGGCTAACAAGCAATTGTACATGCTGACCGCAATTAATGCAGAAAGCGTGAAACGTATGCCGACCATGGACAAAGGCAAAAAATCTACGGGTTTTGTACTGCAGATGAACATCTTCGATCCGTTTTCACTGGAACTGAAGAATAAATATTTCGTAGAACATCCGAAGTTAACCGCTTATGCAGAAGAACACCTGAAGGCAAAACGTAAATACCTTGGTATCATCCAGGACTTCAAGCTGAACGATGATAATACAATCACGTATATGTTTGAGGAGATGGATAACTACAGTGTTACGCATACATCCACATCTTATACCAATGGCCGTATGAGCACCCATATGACTACCCGGTTCTATACAGACCTGGGCTCTATGGGTATTGTGAATACGGACCAGAATGGTAAGGAACTACGTAGTTATGCTATAGCCAAGGACCAGACAGCTGAAGCCACTCTGGGTATGTTTGACATCTATAGCCGCAAAATGTCCAACTGGAATTTCAGGGGCCGCGGATACAGCTACAATAACCTGTCCGGTTTCTACTCGTACGACTACATGTTTGTAAAGGACAAAGAATACGTTATCTATAACGAGAACGTTCGGAATACTGAGAGCGAAAAGGAAACGACTAAGGACAATAAAAGTATGGGACGTATCAGTCTTACCAACACAGTATATGCTTACTTTGATGGCTCAAAAGTGGTTAAATCATACCTCTTCGGAGATCCTAAGGGCAAAGATGAGAACAGATTCTGCCAGCTGGAGATGAATACTGCATCTAAAGATGGTAAATCGTTTGTAACGATGATGATCGAAAGAAAAGGCAGAGACAAACAAGCGTATTTAGTATGGGTTAACTTCTAAGAGGCAGGCCAATCCTTATGTACATTAAAATCAAAAGAGGTGTAGTATTCATTATACTACGCCTCTTTTTATTAATACGCTTCCAGGCAAATAAAAAAGTATATCATCAGAATGTTATATGTTCGGATCCGGTCGGCTCGACCTGTCCGGAGCGAATGGATTTTATCCTTAGTCTTTTGCGGAAACACTGGTTAGGGTTTGTGAAATTGTTACCTAGGCATGAATTTATTCTTTAATATTAAAAGCTCGACTTTAGTCTTCCACAATGATTTACTACAAAAAATAGGTCCCGGAAGCTCGCAAGTAGGGGGGGCTGCAGGCTTGTTATCTTTTTGTTGCTCAGTTTATTCCATCGGATTTTGTAGCTATCTGCCGATGGTACAGGCTATAAGAGAATGGTATTACGATCATTTGCAATAGTTTTATACCTTTGCCTCCCAATCGAAGATTATGCTTGAAAATTTGAAAATAGGAATATTAGGAGGCGGTCAGCTGGGAGGTATGCTTATACGGCATGCCATAGATCTCGGCCTCAGCGTTTCAGTAATGGATAAAGACGCAAATGCGCCTTGTTCTCGTTATACTTCTTCTTTTATCTGCGGTGATCCCAAATCTTATGAAGCGGTTTTGGAATTCGGAAAAGGGCTTGATGTTATTACTATAGAAATGGAGGCGGTAAATATTGACGCCTTACGTGAACTTGAAAAACAAGGGGTAAAGGTTTTTCCGGCTCCGGATACTATCAAAGTGATCCAGGATAAGTTTACCCAAAAACAGTTTTTGCTGTCTCATAATATACCAGTAGTGCCGGGCGAAGCTATTGAAGGTAAAAATGATCTGTACAAGTACGAAAATAAACTGCCTGGCTGCCTTAAAAAACGTCGTAGCGGGTATGATGGCTACGGAGTGATGGTGTTGAAGACAGTAGCAGATATTGCCGATGCTTTTGATGAACCATGCGTCCTGGAGGACCTGGTGGATATTAAAAACGAACTTTCTGTGATAGTAGCAAGAAATGAGCACGGCGCTGTAAAATGCTACGATCCTGTGATGATGGTGTTTTCTGAAGAGAAGTTCGTACTTGATTTTCAGGAAGCACCGGCTCAGTTAGAGGAGGGAATACTAAAAGAAGCCACAATCCTCGCTGAAAAAGTAGCGGATGCGCTCAAACTTGTAGGTATTCTAGCTGTAGAAATGTTTGTCACAAAAGACAATAGGCTTTTGGTGAATGAACTGGCTCCAAGGCCACACAACAGCGGTCATCACACCATAGAGGCCAGCAATACATCACAATATGAGCAACTACTCCGGGCCATATTGGGTTTGCCACTGGGAGACACCAGCCTTCATTCTCCTTCTTTAATGATCAATATACTGGAGACCACTGCACTGAATTCGAACAGACTGGGAAAACTACAGCAGCTGTTGGACGTACCGGGGGCACATCTTCACTGGTATGGCAAAAAAGGCGGCAGATTAGGCAGGAAAATAGGTCATATAACCATCACTGGTAGCACCATGGAAGGCATTGTCTCAAAAGCTGAAGCCATTCGGAAAATTCTAAACTAAAAAATATGAAACAGGTAGAAGTAGGCATTATTATGGGCAGTAGTTCAGATGCGCCTATCATGCGTCAGGCAATAGAAGTGCTGAAGAAATTCGACATAGGGTATGAGTTTAACGTTGTATCGGCACACCGCAGTCCCCAAAGGATGTTTGAATACGCAGCTGCTGCTGAAGAACGTGGTTTGAAGGTGATCATTGCAGGCGCTGGCGGGGCAGCACATCTTCCCGGTATGGTTGCAGCTATTACCACTTTGCCTGTAGTCGGTGTTCCCATCAAGTCTTCCAACTCTCTTGATGGTTGGGATTCTCTTCTGTCTATAGTGCAAATGCCTGGCGACATACCTGTGGCAACCGTAAGTGTTAATGGTGCTCATAACGCTGGTTTACTGGCAGTACAGATTCTGGCCACTGCTAACAGTACACTCAGGCAAAAACTGGCAGCATTGAAAAAGGAAAATAATGATAAGGTTATCAAGCAAAATGAGACCTTAGATCGTTTTTAATAAAAGGTGGGCGTGCCCTTACCTTAGGCTGTAATACTTATAAAGTATCGCAGAGAAACCCGCAGACATCGAGTCTGCGGGTTTCTTTATGCCCATTTCCTTCTTGTTTCACTCCACTCAGTCTCTTCTGTAGAAGGGCCATGCATGCTTTTAGAGCATCGTTTACAGCGCCGAATTTTTTCTTAACATTTTTGTCTAACAAAATATATATTTACCCCATATTTGCATTGTGAAATCAAGTCTTAATCTTTAAATCAAAGAATCCCGTGGGCTTAATTGTAAGATCATTAAATTATGTTCATCCAGATAATGAGGCGCTATTCGATGACTTGAACTTTATTTTAAATGATGGGGAAAAGGCAGCATTAGTTGGAATAAATGGTGCAGGCAAATCAACATTACTGCGCTTAATTTCAGGAAAGCTTCAAGCGACATCAGGAGAAATTAGCTACTCCGAGAAGCCCTGGTACGTGCCACAACATTTGGGAGAATTCGACACATGGTCTGTCGCTAAGGCGTTAGGAGTTGACGAAAAGCTGGATGCGTTGCATGCGATTTTGTCGGGAGATGCTGATTCCCAATATTTTGCGCAGTTAAATGATGATTGGGATATCGAAAATAAAGTAAAAAGGGTGCTTGAAAAATGGGAACTTGGTAATCTGGATGAAAATCGGTTATTGGGGAGCCTAAGCGGTGGCCAGAAAACAAGGGTTTTTCTTTCAGCTATGGATATGAATAGCCCAGGTCTCGTTTTGTTAGACGAGCCCTCCAATCATCTGGATATGAAAACCAGAATGAAACTGTATTCAATGATCCTCCAAAGCAAGTCAACCATGCTTATCGTTAGTCATGACAGAACATTGTTAAACCTCATGAACAAAACTTTGGAACTCAACGAAAAGGGAATTGAAGTATTCGGGGGCAACTTTGAATTTTATCAACAGAAGAAAATGGAAAAAGTCAATGCTTTGCGCGCCCGGTTGAACGCGCAATCCAAAGCATTGAAGGAGTCTGAGAAGAAAGCGGAAGATATGGGTGGACTAAGGGCACAGCAAGAGCTTAAGGGCAGGTCTGTAGGGCTGAGCAATTCGATCCCGCGTATTATTGCTGGTGGTTTGAAGAACAAAGCGGAGCGCAGTACTGCAAGAATGATGAACGCACATGAAGAAAAGATAGCGATCCTTCGCGATAGTATTGAAGAGACCAGGACACAAATTGAGGAATATGAGAAACTGAAAATCGAAATCAACGATCCGGAACCAGATCAGGGAAAGTTGCTTATAGACATTGCAGATATTAACTTTAGATACAATGATAGATCACTATGGACTAATCTCAGTTTCCAGATTAAGTCCGGTGAGCGGGTACAGATCGAGGGGGAGAATGGAAGTGGCAAGACCACTTTGCTTAAAATTATCACGCGCGAACTGGAACCGTGTGAGGGGAGCTATAGAACTTCCGAATTCTCTCATGTTTATCTTGATCAGAATTACTCAATAATAGATCCGAAGCTTACTGTGTATGAACAAATGCAAGAGCATAATAAGCGGTTATTAGAGGAACAGGAATTAAAAGAATTATTGGCCTATTATCAGTTTGATCCAGAGGCTTTTGATAGAAAATGCTCAGGCCTAAGCGGTGGCGAGAAAATGAAATTATCTTTGAGCTGTCTGTTGGTGGCAAATCAGGCGCCGGATTTACTGATCCTCGATGAACCGACCAATAATCTGGACGTTCAGAGCCTGGAAGTGCTTACTTTGGCAGTGAAAAACTTTCAGGGGACGCTGTTGGTTATTTCGCACGATGATTATTTTATCAAGGAAATTGGAATTGATTATAAAATAAGTTTAACTTAAGAAAGATAGATGCCACTCAAAGATACAGGTACAGAGCAGCTAATAAAGGATACCGCAAAACGGCTACTTTTTGCTGAAGGGAAACTCCATGCTACGACACAGGAAATAGCAGATGCCGCTGGTGTTAACAGGACCGCATTACATTATTATTTCCGTTCGAGAGATCAGCTGATCTCCGCCATATTTCAGGACGCCATGCAGGGGCTGAGTCAACGCCTGGATGAATGCATGATATCTGACGAACCTTTTAAAGTTAAGACAGAGCATATTATTAAGGTCTTCCTTAAGGATATGGTTGCCTTCCCATATCAGGAAACTTTTCTTATTACTGAGATCAACACTTTTGGTAAGAAGCTGCTAACTAACATTCAATCAGGGCCTGTAAAGACTTATTTAAAAGAAGCCGCTGATGAAATGGACAAAGGAACGATTGAAAAGATGAATCCCATTCATTTTTTGATGAATTTGTTTTCCCTTTTGTCGTATCCATTAATCATGGCGCCCCTTTATAAGAAGTTGTTCAAGGTATCTGAGAAGGAATTCCAGAAATTGATAGATGAGCGTGGGAAAGTTATTGTCAGTTTGCTATTTAAATCTGATAATTGAACTTTTCTGCTATTGCCCCATCCGGAGGCCATGCGAAGGTCCGATCTTATCCAGGCATTTTCCGTAACCATTTGCGAACCAGCTCATCATACCATTTTTTCAACGAGGCATAGGCTAAAACGACCCCACTTGTTAAAATGAGTAGTGCATAGGGCCATGACTGCACAATTGTGCCCCTTTATGATAGCAGATCCAGGCAACGCACAAATAGACAATGTGTTTTTTTGCTAATATGTAGAAAATATTGGCTTTGGGTGTCGTCTGGCACCTTTGAGAACTGCAGATATGTATTTTCCAAGTTATCAAGTATATTTGGAGCCCAGCTGAGAATACGGCTGGAAACGGGGCTGGTACCGTTCCTTTCCTATGATGGAGTTTTTGAACAATGAAATGTAAAATGACACAGTCTGCTTTGCATTATTTTAAATTCGTTTTTGTTGCAATTGTTTTTTTGCTGCTACCGGTTTGGGTTTTTGCTCAGAGGGATCGTTATAATTTCTCCAAACTTGATATGCACAACGGGCTTTCACACAACCGGGTGAATGCCATATTGAAGGATCCTGAGGGTTTTTTATGGTTTGGCACCGTGGCAGGACTTAACCGCTACGACAGACATACGTGCAAGATATTTCGCAAAGATCATAGTGATAGCGCTTCGCTGAAAGCTAACAATGTGCTGGCGCTTTATGAGCTTCCCGATGGAAAAATGTGGGTATCAACAATGGGAGGAGCATGCATTTACAATCCAGATATAGAAGGATTTGATCCGGATGATTTTAAATATTTGCAGCTTCTCGGTTTACCTCCTGGTACAATTGAGGGTATCGTAAAAGGGAATGACAACAGATACTGGTTTCTTTACAACGATCTGCGTTTATATTTATATTCAGCTACTGATAAAAGAGCAAAACAATTCGTCCGGCAGGACACTTTACATATTTCTCAAAAGATCACTTCCGTTAAAGAAACAAAAGATGGAAAGTTATGGATCGTATACCAGGACGGTTTTTTGCAGGAATATGACATAGCATCGGATAAAGTTATATTCTCCAGCACTGCTTTACAGGAACAGCATAAAGGAAATAATTACAATGACCTTTTTATAGATAGTGATGGGGATGTTTGGATCTGGTGTTACACCTATGGTGTTTTTCTTTTTCATCCACAGAACAATACGATCAAACTGTTTAATAAAAATTCCTCTCCATCCAGGCTGGGGTCAGAATTGGTAAGCCAGATTATTCAGGATAATGACGGAATGATCTGGGTAGGAACGGACCATGGCGGAGTGACGCTGATCGATAAAGGAAATAACTTCCGAACCACTTACTTATTGAATGATGTAAAAGACCCCAAAAGCCTGAGCCAGAACAGCATCACCACCATCTATAAAGATGATAACGGAATTATATGGCTGGGAACTTACAAGCATGGTGTAAATTATTTGAACAGCAACATCGTCCAATTCCCTTACTATCATTACCAGGAATTGAATCCAAAGAGTCTTCAATACGATGATATAAACCGTTTTGTTGAAGACAGGTCTGGTAATATCTGGATTGGGACCAATGGAGGAGGGCTCATCTATTTTGATAGGAAAAATAATACTTTCAAACAGTATCTGCACGATCCCAACAATCAAAACAGCCTGGCCACTAATGTAGTTGTAAGCTTGTGGATCGATCATACCGGTGTACTCTGGATTGGAACTTACCTGGGTGGTCTTGACAGTTTTGACGGAAAGAAGTTCACGCACTACCGGCATGACGACCACGATTCTTCCAGTCTCGGAGACGATAAGGTCTGGGAGATCTTTGAGGACCGGAGCCAGAATTTATGGATAGGTACTTTAGGGGGTGGCCTGAATCGTTTTAACAGGAGTACAAACAAGTTTGACCATTACAAAGGCAGGGGAGGGGCTGTACTTCCCGATTACATTTTCAATATCATACAGGATAGAAAGGGCAATTTATGGATTGGGACAAGTGCCGGTGCGGCTGTCTTTGAAAAGGATAAAAGCATGCCGGTTTTCTATCAGCATACAAACAAAAAAAATAGCTTAAGCAACGATGTTGTTTCCAGTATTCTGGAAGACAGCAAAGGACGAATCTGGCTGGGGACTCCGGAAGGTTTGAATTTGTTTAATGAGCAGACAAAAGAATTTCAGGTATTCACTACCTCAGATGGCTTACCGGATAATATGGTCCTGGATATTCTTGAAGATGATCATCAGACATTATGGCTCTCTACGCCCAATGGTTTATGTAATGCCGTGCCCAAACAAGATAATGGCAAACTTACTTTTTCTATTATTAGCTATGATGAGGCGAATAATTTGCAGAACCGTGAATTTAATGACAATGCAGCGCTCAAGACACGAGCAGGTGAATTGATCTTTGGCGGCCCCTTTGGTTTTAATATTATTGATCCGGATAAGATAAAAAAGCCAGCGTACCATCCTAAAATCGTGTTTACGGGTTTGCAGATCTTAAATAAATATGTTGCGCCAGGTGAGCTGATCAATGACAGGATCCTGCTGCCACAGTCCTTGTCAAAGCTGCAACATATTGAACTGAAACATACAGAGAACGTTTTTTCTATTGAATTTGCTTCACTGGATTTTGGTGGTAATACTTATGATAAGTATGCATACATGCTACAAGGGTTTAATACAGATTGGTTTTATACAAATGGCAGTGAAAGGACGGTTACTTACACCAATCTTAATCCCGGTCATTATGTTTTTAAAGTAAAGGTTTTAGGCCGGGATGGTTCCTGGAGCAGCGTTAAAACTCTGCAGATCAATATTGAGCCGCCATTTTGGAGAACTCCTGTTGCCTATTTCATTTATATGTTGATTGCGGCAGGATTGTTTTTGCTTGCCCGCCGTATTACTTTGGACCGGATACACATGCGTTATGAAGTGCAGGAACAACGTAGGGAAGCGGAAAGGGCGCATGCACTGGAACAGTTAAAGACAAAATTTTTTACCAATGTAAGTCATGAATTCCGGACACCGTTAAGTCTCATTATTGCACCATTGGACAAGATGATTAAGCATACCAGGGATGAAGAGCAGGTAAAGCAATTAAACCTGGTACAGCGGAATGCAAAACGCTTATTGAACCTGGTAAACCAGCTGCTGGATTTCAGGAAGATAGAAGTACAGGAACTAAGATTACATCCTTCCGTAGGCGATATTGTGAGATTTTGCAAGGATACCAGTTACTCTTTTACTGATATTGCAGAAAAGAAGAAGATTCAATTTTCATTCTCTACAAACATTGACAGCCTGGAAATTTATTTCGACCGGGATAAAATTGAAAAGATCCTATTTAACCTGCTTTCAAATGCTTTTAAATATACGCATGATAACGGCATCGTGGGCATTCACCTTATTTATCGGGCGCCGGTGAATGATGAAGGAGATGGAACAATTGCTATTGAAGTAAAAGACACCGGTATCGGGATCCCGGCTGATCAGCATGACAAGATATTTGAACGCTTCTTTCAAACGGAGGTCCCTGAAAGCATGGTGAACCAGGGAACCGGGATCGGACTGGCTATAACAAAAGAATTTGTAAAATTACATGATGGGATCATTACCGTAGAAAGCGAGCCGGGTCAGGGCACCTGTTTTACCGTGCTGCTTCCTGCAAAGAAAATTTATGCATCTTCGGCCGCGGCTGTAACTACTCCTTTACCAGCAGAAAATGAGGAACCAATAGTATTAGAAGAAAGTAAAAAGCGCGAAAAGAGGAAAACCATACTTATAGTAGAAGATAATGAGGACCTGCGCTTTTATTTAAAAGACAACCTGAAAGGGCAATATCATATAGAAGAAGCTGTCAACGGAAAAGAGGGCTGGGAGAAAATAAAGCTGCTAAACCCTGATCTGGTGGTGAGCGACGTTATGATGCCTTTAATGGACGGGGTTGAGTTGGCCAAAAAGATTAAGACGGAAACACTCACGGCCCATATTCCGGTTGTTTTACTTACCGCCATGGGTAGTGAAGAGAAACAGCTGGAGGGTTTGAAAGCAGGAGTGAACGATTACATCACCAAACCGTTCACTTTTGAGATCCTTGCTTCCCGCATCAATAACCTGCTGACACAGCAAAAACTATTGCAGAAAAGATTCCAGAAGCAGATTGAGGTCAACCCCGGAGAGGTCACGATCACCCCTGTGGATGAAAAATTCCTCAAACGGGCTTTGGACGCTGTTGAAAAGCAAATTGATAACCCGGATTTTTCAGTGGAAGATCTCAGCCGTGAAATGTGTATGAGTCGTGTTACCTTTTATAGAAAGATAGTTTCGCTTACCGGCAGATCGCCCCTGGAGTTCATCCGTTCAATCCGTTTGAAAAGAGCAGTTCAATTATTAGATAAAAGCGGAAGGTCAATTGCCGAAATTGCATACGAGGTAGGATTCAATGATCCCAAGACCTTCTCCAAATTTTTCAAAGAAGAGTTTAATATGTTACCCTCGCAGTATATCACAAATATTAAAAATAAAAACAATTAGTTTCCCTGCTGTAAGAAAAATAGTGGTGAAAACCAGTCGTTTGTAACATTTACACCCCCAATTTGAAACATTCAACCGCCTGCTTCCAGATGGTCACGTAATAGCTTTACAGCATTCTAATCCACGTATATGAAATTGAGATTACTGCTGTTTAGCCAGTTGGCTACTGCGTTTTTGAATGACTTATTGGCAGTGCTATCTGCCTGTATCACACTTCCCGACGGCGTAATACTTTTTACGCACCCCTTACTTACCGGCTCACCGTATGCAGCTAAACCGCTCCCCGGACAACTATTACCTGACCGGAACGGGCGATATATCTAAACATAAAAAAATAGCCAATTTAAATTCACACGTATGAAGTCAGCCAAAATTATTCGCTTGCGGATATTGCTGCTATGGGGAACAATTATGCTTTTTACCCTTAGCCAAAACACCTTTGCACAAACCGGGAAGGTGAGTGGGACAATAACCAGCCAAAACACATCTGCCCCGGTTCCGGGAGCATCGGTTACCGTAAAAAGCACCCAGCGCTTCGCGATCACTGATGAAACGGGAAGGTTTACAATCGACGCCTCAACAGGAGAAGTGTTGGTGATCACAATGATAGGTTTCCAGAAGAAAGAAGTGATTGTCGATAAAAGCACTTCCATTCAGGTGAAACTGGCTGAAAATGTTTCACAGCTCGAGGATGTAGTGGTGATCGGGTACGGCAAAATAAAACGGCCGGACGTTACAGGCGCTATATCTTCCGTTTCGGGCAATGAGCTCCGTAAAACACAACCTGTAACTTTTGATCAGGCCTTGCAGGGAAAGGTACCTGGGTTGGTGGCGCAACAGATATCAGGCCAGCCGGGTGGAGCAGTATCGATACAGATCCGGGGCTTGTCTTCTTTTAGCGGAGGCTCGCCTATGTATGTAATAGATGGCGTCATTATTGGCGGTACAGCCGCATTAGGTGCGGGTGTCAATCCTTTGGCAGGTATCAATCCTTCTGAAATTGAATCCATTGATGTATTGAAAGATGCATCTGCAACGGCAATTTATGGATCCCAGGCCACAAATGGCGTGATAGTGATAACAACCAGAAGGGGACAAGTGGCTCCGCCAAGCATTTCTTACGATATGTATACAGGCTACCAGCAAATACCTAAAAAGCTGCCTGTGATGAATTTAAGAGAGTATGCAGCTTTTATAAATGAAAGAAATACAGGTTTAGGCTGGGGATTTGATACCCGTCCGGAGTTTGTAAATCCAAAATATCTGGGCGAGGGAACTGACTGGCAGAAGGAGCTTTTTAGAAATGCACCGACGTCCAGCCATACATTGACCATCAGCGGAGGAGATGTAAGAACGCAGTACCTGCTGTCAGGGTCTTATTTCAACCAGGAAGGTATTGCCCTGGGATCCGATTTTCGCAGGATATCACTAAGACTGAACCTTGACAATAAAACGACCAATTGGCTAAAGATCGGCACCAGCCTGCAACTTGTTAGTATCAAAGAAAATGTGAATTCGACCAGTTCGAATGTAATTAATACGGCATTAAGTCAGACACCGGATATAGCTGTAAAGAATGAGGATGGTAGCTGGGGCGGCGCTTATAATCCGAATGGATGGGTCAATAGTATGGTGAACCCGTATGCGATAGCCCTTATTAATAAAGACCAGGCAAACAGGAAACAGCTTTTTGGTAATTTATACGCGGAAATTGCCTTTACCAAAGATCTGGTTCTTCGAAATGAAGCAACGGCAAGCTTTTCAATGGCAACGCAAGACAGGTTTAATCCTTCCTATACCTTCGGCCTGGTAAAAAATAATACGAACAGCGCATCTTATAATTTTTCGCAGAGCCTATTTACAACTATAAGAAACTATTTTACCTACTCACATCTGTTTAAAGATAAATACAATGTAAATGTGTTGCTGGGGCATGAAGCGCAACTCAGCACCGGTGAAAGTACTTCAGCCGGAAGATCGAATTTTCCATCCAACAATGTGCAGGTGATCAGTAGCGGAGATCCTACTACCGCCACTAATTCCGGCAGTAAGACACAAAGCGCCCAGGAATCATACTTCGGCCGTATAAATCTGGGGATCAACGATAAATATCTGTTTACCGCTAATCTCCGCGCGGACGGATCTTCAAAGTTCGCTGCTGAAAACCGTTGGGTGAATACCTACTCAGGGGCATTTGCCTGGAAGATAAATAAAGAAGAGTTTCTGCAGTCTGCAAAGAAAATTAATGAATTAAAGCTGCGCCTGGGTTATGGTTTAACAAATAATCAAAATATCCGGGATTATGCCTATACCTCCACACTGGCCACTGTGGCTACCGGGCTCACAGGCATAGCACAACTTACCCAGAATGTGGGCAATCCTTATGTACAATGGGAAAAGACAAAATATACAAACATAGGGCTGGATGGTACGTTTTTTAACTGGAGATTAAACTTCTCCGTCGACGTTTACAATCGCAGAACCGATGGCCTTGTATTACAGATCCCTTTGCCATTGTATTCCGGTACAGCGATCGGCTATTCACCGGGCTCCCTGGATGCCCCGTACGTCAATATAGGGACTGTTAATAACAAGGGTTTTGACTTCAGGATTAGTTCAACCAATATTAAAGGCAAAAGTTTTACCTGGAAAACGGATGTAACTGTTTCACGCAATATTAATGAGGTGCTGAAGCTCAATACGGATGGCGCGTCACTGGACAGGCAGTACAGCAAAACCGTTGTGGGCCGGTCTATTGGCGAGTTTTACGGATATGTTATTGACGGAGGTGTGTTTGCAACGAAAGAGGATTTTAAGACCCATGCCTTACCCACTAAAAATGGTGTACCCTTACCTGTAGGCGCTGCTGGTGGTAGCATCTGGTATGGTGATCTGAAGTTCAAAGACTTTAATGGCGATGGCGTTATTAATGAACATGATCAGACATTCCTCGGTTCTCCCATACCTAAGTACCAGCTTGGATTAAATAATACTTTCTCTTATAAGAATTTTGATCTGAATATATTCTTCACTGCAAACATCGGTAATAAAGTATATAATCAGCTGCGTGTAAACGGAGAATACCCGGGAACAAGTTTTGGGTATCTCAGGGAACTGATGAACTATGCAAAACTGACTTTGATCGACCCCAATGGATCTGCTACCGATATTAATAATATACAGGTGACAAACCCGGATACCCGGATCCCAGGCATTAGAAATGATAATACCAACGATAATAACAGGAACTCTGACAAGTTTGTGGAAGACGGCAGCTTTTTACGATGTAAAACTATTTCATTAGGATATACTCTGCCTGAAAAGCTTATTGAGAAAGCCAATATTAAGTATGTGAGAGTTTATTTCAATGTTTCAAATGCTTTCATTCTTACAAACTACAAAGGAATTGATCCTGAGATCGGATCGTGGGATCCGCTAAGCGCAGGTATTGACGGCGGCTATTATCCGCAGCCCAGGGTGTATACCATTGGTGCCAACATCAAATTGAGTAAGTAAATATTCATCTGTTTAATATAAATAGTTATGAAATCGATATTGGACAAAATAATTGCTTTCCTGTTAACTACGATAGTTATAACGGGATGCTCCAAAAGTTTTTTAGATCGTCCGCCCCTGTCGCAAATAAGTGCCGACAACTTTTATCAAACAGCTAATGATCTTAGATTGGCAACAGCCGCATTATATGCGGGTACACCCTGGGCAGACTGGAATTATAACTGTTACTTACCTGTTGGCGAGGTGCTGAGTGGCAACATGGCGGTTGGTTACTGGGGAGATGCCGTGCAGCTTAACACTTTTACTGTTACCGGTCTGAATGGCATCATGATCTCCAACTGGAAAGGAATGTATAGTGTTATTTCACATTGCAATGTTACCATCAATGCCATTACACAAAAGGCGCCCGCTTCCATCTCCGATAGAGACAAAAATGCAGCTATTGCTGAAGCACGCTTTATACGTGGGTTTGCCTATTATAACCTGGCTGTGTTGTGGGGCGCTGTGCCGGTTATTGAAGATAACAGTAAGCTGATTATATCTCCACTGATCAACCGTATAAAAACAGAGGATGTATATAAATTCGCAATTAATGATCTGACTTTTGCAGCGGAAAATCTCCCGTCTGCAGATGCCGCCGGAAGGGTAACTAGCTGGTCGGCGCAAGGCATGTTAAGTAAGGTTTATTTGACAGCAGCAGGATTGAACCAGCAAGGTGGCAACAGGGATCAGGCTTACCTCGATAGCGCAAGAAAATACGCAGGTAATGTGTGTAAGAACAGCGGCCTGGCGCTGGTTACTAATTATGCTGACCTTTTTAAGACACAGTTTAACGATAACCCCGAGTCATTATTCGCATTGCAGTGGGCGCCGGGTGGCGGATGGCTGGAAGGAAATATGCTGCAGATCTATTCCCCCGGGGGAACAGAAATATCTGCCAACGGATCTGCAGGCTGGTTTGCTATCAGTCCAACTGTAGATATGTACCAGCTTTACACCACAAAAGATTCTGTAAGGCGTAAGGCTACGTTTATGATCAATGGTGACTATTACCCGGAGCTGAACGCAGCAGGTGGAGGTTATAAGTATACAGGCAGCTGCGGATTAAAGAAGCATATTATCGGCACAAACAAAGATAATAATGCACCTACCATGAATCTGACCTCCTCTACAGAACATAATGCATTATTAAGACTGGCAGACGTTTACCTTATTTATGCTGAAGCTATACTTGGTAACAACGGTTCAACTGCTGATGGCGATGCGCTTCTTTACTTTAACAAGGTTCGTACAAGGGCCGGTGTCGACCCAACTACCAAAATAGATATTGATACCCTCATTAATGAAAGACGGATCGAACTGGCAGGAGAGGGGCAATATTGGATAGACCTGGTGAGGTTGTCTTACTACGACCCGGCAAAGGCAATCAGTAAATTAAACGGGGAAAGGCGCGTGACATTTACCCTGTCAAATGGTGTTTTGACGCCTGCAGCACCTTATGGTGTTATTACACCGGCCACTATTCAAAGCTTCACTTTCCCGCTACCTTCTTCTGAGGTTACCGCCAACCCGAAATTGCTGCAACCTCCGGTATCATATTATTAAGCAAATACTAAAAAAATTATACCGTGAATAAAGTAATATTCAACCAGCACTATAGAAGATTACTGTTCCTGGCGCTGGCTACGGCTTTAGCATGTATGCACGCTGCTTGTAAGAAGGAGGTGACAGAAGGCGCTCCTGTTATAACAGCTGTCAGGAATTATGCGCCGTCGCCCGCAGATACCCTTGTCAGTGATATTACTACCGGTCAATGGGTGGTATTGATCGGACATAATCTGAAAAACGCTGTACAGATATCCTTCAATGGAATACCTGCTACCATCAATAGCGTAATGTTCTCTGATACCAGCGCTACCGTGCTGGTACCCGCTGTGATACCGTTTCCGTCAGTGTCAGCAGAAGATCTGAACACGATCCGTTATGTTACACAGCAAGGGGCTACTACTTTTACATTTGGTATTGTGGCCCCGCCGCCCACCGTTGCAAGCATTTCCAACGAAAATGCCAATGAGGGCGATTCCGTTTATATCTACGGCTTGAACTTATTTTTTATAAACGAGGTCACCTTTGCAGGTACGCAGATTACCAATTATGCCACAGCCAGTGATGGCACCTCCATAGGCTTTGTGTTGCCGGCGCTTACACAAAGCGGGCCGGTAGTAGTAACTACAAAATCCGGCAAGGCTTCTACTCCCTTCAACGTGAACGATGCTACAACAGGCGTTCTATGTGATTTTGATAAGATAAATACTTTCAATTGGGGTACCGGCGTAGATAACAGTAGCGTCAACTTTCCCGGCAACAGAGGTAATTACGCGGTGCTAAGCAATGGTATTCTGCCGGCCGGTGATGGCACCTGGTGGGACTGGCAACGGAGTATAAATACCAACGATGTACAGTGGGTCCCCGCTGACAGTTTAAGTCTTCCCCTTGATGAATATGCCCTTAAGTTTGAGATCAGCGTTCCCGCCGCATGGACCGGTACTTCTATTTATGTAATAAAAGGCTACGCATTTGACTATATGGCCCGCTATGAGCCGTGGCAGGGTACCAATGGCGCTGTATCACCCTTCACTACAAAAGGGTGGCATACAGTAACCATTCCACTGTCAATGTTTAGAAGCAATGACGGTAGAGGTTCAGCAGCTGCAAGCCTGACCGGGTTATTAGGTGCCACCGGTAATGGTGCGGTAAACATCCAGACCAAAAACTTTTCCGCATTACCATCGGCCTCTGGCCTAAAGGCCGCTATTGATAATATCAGGGTGGTGAAGATTAAATAGTACTAATACTTTTAACAAAAAATGTCAGCGAATATGAAAACTCAAAATTGGTATGTGCTCACCGGCCTCGTTATTCTGGCCATAATGTCTGCATACTGTAGTAAAAAGAGCGTGATCACACCGACGTTGTCAGTTTCTCCATCTGAAATTGCTTTTAAGGCCACCGGGGATACCGCTGAGGTAACGATCTCCAGTAACGTGGCGTGGGACATTAGCAACCCTGCTTCTTCCTGGTTGCAATTGAGCAAAACGAACGGCAATAGCAGCGAGGCTTCCGTTCAATTGATCGCTGTAGCCAATACCACAGGAATTGCCCGCTCTGTCGTATTGGAGGTTAACGCGGGAAACAAGCAGCTGCGCCGGATAAGCGTAACGCAGGCCAGCAGTTTATATCCGGGTTATAATATATCGCCCGCACCAGCAGATGCAACCGGGATGGGAAGTACTGCAGTGCAATTGGCTGCCAAATTTAAGCTGGGCTGGAACATCGGGAATACGCTGGAAGCTATCGGCGGGGAAACCGCCTGGGGGAATCCCCTGATCACAGAAAGCTATATCAAAGCTATAAAAGCGCAGGGATTTAATGCCGTCCGCCTGCCCTGTTCATGGAACCAGCATTCCGATAAAGCTACCGCGAAGATCCAGGATGCCTGGTTAAGCCGGGTAAAGCAAGTGGTTCAATATTGTGTCAATAACGATATGTATGTTTTGCTCAATATCCACTGGGATGGTGGCTGGCTGGAGAATAATATTAACAGCCAGAAGAAGGATTCGGTTAATGCAAAGCAAAGGGCTTTCTGGGAACAGATTGCTACTACCATGCGTGATTTTGATGAGCACCTGCTTTTCGGAAGCGCCAATGAACCCGCTGCCGACAATGCTGAACAAACGGCAATACTAACCAGCTATCATCAAACCTTCGTTAATGCAGTACGGTCCACTGGCGGGCGTAATAGTTACCGCGTGCTCGTGGTGCAGGGACCGTCAACGAATATTGAAAAAACCAACGATCTGATGAATGTTCTCCCTACAGACCCTGCGAAAGACCGGATGATGGTGGAGGTCCATTATTATTCTCCCTCCCAGTTCTGTCTACTGATGGATGGCGACGCTTCCTGGGGTAAAATGTTTTATTACTGGGGGGCAGGGCATCATTCAACTATCGAGCCCGAGCGGAATGCTACCTGGGGAGAGGAAAGTGATGTAGACGCCTCCTTCGCCAGAATGAAAACGAAATACACCGATAAACAGATCCCCGTCATAATGGGTGAATATGGAACTTATAGGCGTGACAACAATAAGTATGCTCCCAAAGATCTGGCCACACACAATGATGCCGTTGATTATTGGCTGACCTATGTAACCAAGCAGGCTATAGCAAACGGTCTTAAGCCCTTTTACTGGGATACGGGCGGTGCTTTGGACAGACGGAATAATACCGTGCTTGATAAACGAACTATTGATGCTATTGTGGCGGGTGCTAAATAGTTGAAATGGAAATTCGATGAAATTGGAAAAACATTCTGGTTAAATAGAATTTATTGGGATTAATTGCGAGCGCTAACAAAAAAACAACTGGCCTTAGGATGAATAAGTATTCAATACTCTTTATTATAACCATTTTGATCTCAGGATTGAACGCAACTGCGCAGGAGGACAACCGCTTTTTCCCTGAGAAAGATCTTATTACAACCGGCATCTATTATTATCCTGAGCATTGGAACGAAAATCAATGGGAAAGAGATATAAAAAAGATTTCCGGCATGGGCTATGAGTTTGTGCACCTCGCCGAATTTGCCTGGTTTAAAATGGAGCCACGCGAAGGGAAATTCGATTTTGACTGGCTCGATAAGGTGATAAGACTCTGTGCCAGATATAATCTGAAAGTGCTGATGTGTACTCCTTCTGCGACTACGCCGGCCTGGATGAGGACTCAATATCCTGAAACTTTTGTCATGGATGGTCATTACATCCGCGCCGAGCATGGCACACGCGGATTGGGGTCAATTGTTAATCCGGTCTATCGCAAATTTGTAGCTACCATTGTAACAGAAATGGCCAGGCGTTATGGTCAGAATAAAAATGTGATCGGTTGGCAGCTCGATAATGAGCCGGATGCCAAACCTGACTATAGCCCGTCTTCGCAGGAAGCTTTCAGGCAATGGCTAAAGAACAAATACAAAACTATTGAGGCATTGAATGCAGCCTGGGGGGCTGCATTCTGGAGTCAATGGTACAGTGATTTTGATCAGATCATTATTCCTAATACCAGCCTGGTAGGCTGGTGGGGCAATAATCCTCATGCCCTGCTTGATTTTAAAAGGTACCTGGCAGATGCCCAGGCGGAATTTTTGGATTTTGAGGCAACGACATTACGGAGCTACATTTCTAAGGCGCAGTTTGTAACCACCAATTATACAGCAGTGTCCACAGGCGCCGATCCGCGGCGAACGAATAAACTTGATTTTGCTACTTATACGGCTTATCCAAACGGTGGTACCGATAATATTGGGGAGCAGGGTTTTCGTTTGGGCAATAGTAAGGTAATTCTCTTTGCTGCTGAATATTATAAAATGGCAGGCGGTGTGTCCGGCGTAATGGAAATTCAGCCAGGGCCGGTGAACTGGGGCAACTACAACCCGCTGCTTTTACCCGGTACTGTACGTATGTGGCTCTACCACGCCTTTGCAGCAGGCGGAAAACTGGCATGCTCCTACCGGTTCCGTCAGATCAATTACAGTGCGGAGCAATACCATGCCGGCGTTATACAACCGGATGGTATTACGCCTTCGCAGGGAGGTGAAGAGTATATGCAATTCATCAAAGAAATGAAAGAGCTCAGGAAGCAATACAAGCCAGGCGTTGCTATGCCTGCGACATTGGCTGCCCGGTCAACGGCTGTTCTCTGGAACCTGGAGAATTATTGGACTATTGACCGCCAAAAACAAACCTCGCAATGGGATACCTGGAATTACCCGGTTAAATTCCTTGAAATAGCAAAATCGTTCGGTGCGCCGGTAGATGTGGTCCCGGAAACTGCAGATCTGTCGAAATACAGGTTTGTAATAGTTCCGGCATACGAAATGGCTGACGGTGCTTTGGTGAAGAAATGGAGTGAATACGTGGCTAATGGAGGACATTTGATCATTACCTGCCGTACCGCCACCAAGGATCGCATGGGCCACTTCTGGGAGGCGGAATGGGCTGCTCCTATATCGGCCCTTATAGGAGCGCAGGTGAAGGCAACTGATATGCTTTCAAATAACGGTAAAGGAGAGATCCTTATGGGATCAGCCCATTACAGCTGGAACAACTGGGGTGATCTGCTGGCGCCGGATAAAGGCACGGAAACACTTGCTGTATTTGATAACCAGTTTTATAAAGGAAAAGCGGCAGTAGTAAAGCATAAGGTGGGCAAGGGCACTGTAACTTATATCGGTGTGGACACAGATGATTCAAAACTGGAACGGGACGTATTGCGCGGCATTTATGACGGTGCAGGAGCTGACACTGAAAATTATCCGCCTGGCATATATGTTTATTGGAGGGATGGTTTTTATGTAGCGGTAAACTACTCTTCGGATAGTTATACCATGGACATGCCCGAAACAGCTAACATTATTGTAGGTGAGAAAACATTACAACCGGGCGGAGTGCTGGTCTGGAAGCTGCCCTCTTACATCAAAAATTAATCAGGTCCGTCTGTTTTTTATAATTCCCCGGCGACATGCCTGTGATTTTTTTGAATATTTTGGAAAAGTAAAAGATATTTTCAAAACCGGTCTGTGTTGCAATTTCTGCATAGGTCATCTGGGTTGTAACCATCAGGTATTGAGCCCTTTCGATCCTTTTTTCATGTATATATCTTACAGGCCTTTCTCCGGTGTGTTGATGGAAAAGGCGCGAAAAATAATCTGTATGCAGGTTCGCTTTTTTCGCCAGGTGGCTTACTGACAGATCGCGGTGCAGATTTAATTGGATATAACTGATAGCACTCAGGATCTTTGCCGGCACATGACCACTATCCTTATTTTCAAATACGGCTGGTGTCAGGAACCGGGAAACCAGTTGCAGAAGTATGCCATGTGTTTCTATGAATGTAGACAAGCTTTGCTGGTTATTAAGCTCCTGGTATTCCTTATAAAAGATGTTCTTCTCATATACCTTTGGATTATCGGAGCGATTAATGCCTCTGCCCGGGTTTATCTCCAGTAAACGTGCAAAATTGACGATATCAATTTCTGCTGCTTTAACCCGGAGGATAGACCTGTTATTGGCAAATAAGGAGATGCCGTCCGATGACTCCTCAAAGAACTGTACAAAATACTGACTAAGATAGCTTTTACAGAAAAGATTACATAGGGTGAAGCTGGGTATGATATATAGGAAGCCGGGTTCAAGCCTGATCTTCGTTGAAACATCCCAGATTTCACCCTCTCCGGCATCAATATAGTACAGTCTGAAATAAGGGCTGATGACGTTCTTATAATTCCACTTTGCATCAAGATTTACATGGTCAACGTTCAATAAGGTAAAGGTATGTTTTAGCGCCTTTTTTATCATATCGTGTAATAATTAATGAGGTCAGCTGAAATTCCTTACGATCTCCGCTATAGCAATAATAGAAAAATAGTCGGTTTTGTATAAAAAAAAGTCCTATTAAGCTAAATATTTAATAGGCGTTTAGAAGTAAGTTTGATTTTATCACTATCAGTCGCAATTATAGGCTGCAGATCATTTGTAAATATACCAGGCATCAGTTGCCGGTTTGTTTGCGCAAGCCTGAAAGTTTAACCTGTTTCAAGTATTCATTGAAAATTAGTGGTCTTTAATATGCAGGAAATCACATTGCCCAAAGTAATCTTTGGCACCAGCGGATTAGGAAATTTATATGTAGCGCTCCCGGACGAAGTGAAGCTAGCCATTGTGAATGAAAGCGTGAAATGTTCTTCAACACCAGCTGTATTTGATTCAGCCGGAAAATATGGCGCGGGACTGGCGTTGGAAGCGCTTGGCAGATCTTTAAAGCAATTAAATGTCAGCCCTTCCGATGTGTTGATCAGTAATAAACTGGGTTGGTTACGTACCGAATTAAGAACAGCCGAACCCACTTTTGAACCTGGAATATGGCGGGACCTGAAGTACGATGCAGTTCAAAAAATCAGCTATAAAGGCATCCTGGAATGTTATGAACAGGGAAATGAGCTGCTTGGCGGCTATCATGCCGGGCTGGTATCTGTGCATGACCCGGACGAATACCTGGCAGCATCAGAGACTGAGCAGGAACAAGCACGACGCTACCAGGATATTCTGGACGCTTACCAGGCATTAAATGAATTAAAGGAAGCGGGGAAGGTCAGGGCTATCGGAGTGGGGGCAAAGAACTGGCGGATCATAAAAAAAATAGCAGCTGATGTGAAGCTGGATTGGGTAATGATTGCTAATAGTATGACCGTCCACAGCCATCCTGCGGAACTGGTAGAATTTATGTTAAAGCTTCAGCAGGAGGGGACCGCAATTATAAATTCTTCTGTTTTTAATGGAGGCTTTTTAACAGGATCGGCTTATTATAATTACCAGTTAACAGATCCGGCAAAAGACAAAGACTTATATCAATGGCGGCAGCAGTTTTATCAGTTGTGCCTCGATTATAAGATAAAACCGGCGCAGGCATGCGTGGTTTTCGGCCTGAATGCGCCCGGGGTTAAGAGTATCGCGCTGAATACCACCCAGGCAGAAAGGGTTGCAGAGAATGTCGCATTGCCCCAATCAACAATTCCGGAGGGATTTTGGGAGGAAATGACAGCACAGGGATTGATTGACAAGTCTTATGCTTCCATCTACTTATAATGTTAAATGAGAATATGAAAAGATACTGCTTAGCCCTTGATCTAAAGGATGATCCTCAGTTGATCGCAGAATACGAATATTGGCACAGGGCTGAAAATGGCTGGCCCGAAGTTAAAAGAAGTATTCTTGATGCGGGGATCACGGAAATGCAGATCTATAGAACGGGTAATCGTTTAATGATGATTATGGAGACCAATGACGAGTTTAATGCGAGTGCAAAAATGGCTGCAGATGCTGCCAATCCTAAAGTGCAGGAGTGGGAACAATTAATGTGGAAGTTCCAGCAACCTTTACCCTGGGCGAAGGAAGGACAGAAATGGGTTATAATGGAACAGATATTTCAGCTTTAAAGAAATGAGCAGCGCCTGTGGCAACACCATGTTTATAATATCGGGCGGAGTATAGCTTTTTATTACAAAATCACGAAGACTTTGTAATTTGTGGTCTATGATCCGGCTATATGAAAACTTCAACCAACGTAAGGCAAAGGTAGAGCAGTTATATGCGGATGGCGTAGTGAACATGGCTTTCTGCCAGTACCGCCGCTCTTCCGAAGATGCGTTCTTTATGCCTTACGCCGCACTTACCTACGTACGCGAAGGCCGGAAAGTGGTTTTTCTGGACGGTGAACGATACGATATGAAAGCTGGTGACGCGCTGTTCGTTCCGAAAAACTCCATTTTATATTCTGACATCCTCGTGAAGCGGGAGCCTTTCGTAAGCCTGAACTTACTGCTTGGCGATGCAGATACATTACTTAGCCCCATGGCCTGCCACATTGCAGATCGTATGCAGTTGCAATATTATGCCAGCGCTCACAACATGAGTCTGAGCACTTTTAAACGATGGTTCAAAAAGAACGTGGGCTGTAGTCCCGGTCAATGGATGATCGAAAAACGTTTACAACAGGCCCAATACTTTTTGCAACACAAGCGTTTGTCCGTGAAGGAAGCCTGCTACAGGAGTGGGTTTGAAGATGTATCTTACTTTATCCGCAGGTACAAACAGGCCTTCGGCCATACACCAGGTCAGGTAGCAAATTGACCTTTTTGTCCTATTCACTCATACTCCGGCGCTGTACTTTTATCAAAAAAAATTATGATCTCACGCGAACAAGCCCTGCAATTTGCGGACGAATGGGTAGCCGCATGGAATGCGCACGACCTTGATGCGGTACTCGCACATTATACGGAAGATTTTGAAATGAGCAGTCCCTTTATACTACAAATGGGCATCAGCCCGGATGGCCGTCTGAAAGGAAAGGAAAACGTGCGGAATTATTGGGAAAAGGCGCTGGTGAAATACTCCGATCTTCATTTCGAGCTGCATGAAGTTTTATCATGTATGAATACTGTGGTTATTTATTACACGAGTGTTAAGGGAAAGAAAGCGGCGGAATTGTTTATGTTCGATGAGCATGGGAAGGTGTTCCAGGCGATGGGGCATTACAATTAGAAGCATCGCAGTAGGTTGGACGTAGACAATATCGAAGCCCCGCACTACGGCCTTCGCTATCGTAGCCGGTACGGATGTATTTTTTGCACTGGCAGGCAAGACGCCGCTGCTAAAGGTAGAGAATCATCCGCACTGGTATTCGATAGTTAAGTATGACAGAATAGCAGTCAAATCAGCCGAACCAAGGTGAAATTTAGCGGCCGTCGTCACAGTATATCTATACTAAAAGAAAAGGCCCCGTAATGAAATTTAACCGGTAGCATTCCTATGAAAATCAGAAAATTGAAACATTTTCTGCCATAATCTGCAACATTTGTGAACCCTGTCTCCTGGAACATCTCAGTAGCTTTACAACATTCAGTTTAAGAGAATAATTGCCGTTATGAAAAAACGTCTGTTACCTGTGCGCTTTCCGGGGGCATCCCAGTATGATGCCATGTTGTCGGAACTTCTGTCAAACACTTAAACAAGCCATACACTCTATGAAAACAAAATTAATGACACCATTTAAACAAAAGGGTATGCTACTTTTTGTCTTCGGATCTTTCATGTTCCCTCAGTTATTTTCGAAGTTCGGGCAGAAAAAACTTGCCTTTCTGTGTTTACTTCTCGTAAGTATTGTGTTTTGGGGCTATGAAGCGAAGGCACAGGCCACTGTCGGCTATGTGTGGAAGAATGCGCCTATTGGTGGCGGGGGATTTGTGACAGGAATCGTTACTCATAAAACATCCGGTGATAGGTATTGCCGCACGGATGTAGGCGGAGCTTACCGCTGGGATGCTGCGAACAATACATGGGTGCAGCTGCTCGATTGGCTTGACGAGTCGGAGAATGGATTTATTGGAGTGGAAGCTTTGGCGCTGGATCCGCAGAACGCCAATAATATTTATATGCTTTGCGGGACCTCCTACATCAACGGTGGAAGAACGGCTATATTGAAATCCACTGACAAAGGAAATACTTTCACTTATACAGATGTTACTTCTCTGTTTAAAGCGCATGGGAATGGGAGCGGGCGCGGTAACGGAGAACGTCTGGTGGTAGATCCCAATAACAGTAACATATTGTTCTGCGGAACAAGGGCTAACGGGTTATGGAAAAGTACGGATGGCGGTGTTACCTGGAACCTTGCCTGGAACGGTGTAACGACCACCCCCAATGAGAACGGAATATGTTTTGTAGTTTATGACCCGTCAGGCGCCGTAGTGGGCGGGGCAACTCAAACCATGTACATTGGCGTTTCCCGCACCGGCAGCGCGAATATTTATAAGAGTACAGACGGAGGAGCCTCCTTTACCGCCATTTCTCCAACCACCAGTTTTATGCCGCACCGCGCAGCACTGCAGGGAACCACCATGTATGTTACCTATGCGGATGAAGCGGGTCCACAATCCAGTGGCGGAGATGGGAAGTTGTATAAGCTCAATACTTCTACCGGTGTGTGGACAAACGTTACCCCCGTTCATTCGAAGGATTATCCATATGGAGGAGTAAGTATAGACCCGACTAATGTTAACCGGGTAATAGTTTCTACCTGCGGCATGTATTGGAACAACCAGTTTGGCACCGGCTGGGGAGACTTTGTTTTCCTCACTACCGATGGAGGATCGACCTGGACCCTTAAGAACGGCGCAAATGCAACCTACGATGCTAATGGCATGGAATGGTCAAGGGGTGGTGCCGTTAACTGGATGGACTGTATCGAGTTTGATCAATCCAATCTTTCAAAGGTGAGGGTAATCGGCGGCGGCGGCGTATATACCTGTTCAGATATTACAGCCACAAACCCTTCCTGGAAATATGATGTGATAGGAATTGAAGAAACAGCACTGCTTGACGGGACAAGCATTCCCGGAGGGCCATTCATTTCTTCCTTTGGAGATGTAACAGGGTTTGTGCATGAGCCGCTGACTTCTTATCCAACAAAAAGACTTTCTCCCACAGATCAGAACAACCAGAGCATTGCTTATGCTGGTGCCAATACAAGCAGAGTAGTAAGAGCTGCTAATGAGGGAAGCGTTGTTTACTACTCCAACGATAAGGGTTCGTCATGGACCGGATGCACCACTAATATGGGTAAGGATGGAAGGATTTCCATCAGTGCAGATGGAGGCACTATCCTTCACTGTCCCCTCCGTTCCACAACTACCTACTATACCACCAACAACGGAGCCAGCTGGTCGGCTTGCTCCGGTGTATCCCTCGGCGATGCTGCACCGGTGGCTGACCAGGTGAATCCGAACTATTTTTATGTTTACAATCCAACTAACGGACAAATGCTGACGAGCTCCAATAAAGGAGTCAGCTTTTCAGTAGCAGGCACGCCGGGGGCGTCAACCGCGAATCATCCGTGGGAATCAGCCTTGATGCGGCCAGTGCCGGGCTTTGAAGGACATGTGTGGGTACCTCTTGGCCGCAATGGATTAAAATATTCAACCAATTATGGAGCGGCTTATACCACTATATCAGATGTAACTTATTGTAAATCGATTGGGATAGGCAAGGCGATGCCCGGATCCAGCTATCCTACTGTTTTCATCTGGGGAACAGTTTCAGGCGTGACAGGGCTTTTCAGATCAACAGATCAGGGCGCCACCTGGGCCAGGATGAACGATGACGCCCATGAGTTTGCAGGCGCTCCATTGCTGATCGGAGACATGAATGTTGCCGGAAGGGTATATATGAGTGCCGGCGGAGGAAGAGGTTTAATTTACTGGGATCCTGTTGCTTGTACACCTACCACCATTACCCCCTACGTACAGCTAAATGGGGGCAACTGGCAGCAAACAGCCAATGCCTCATTAACTCCAGGTGGCAGCGTACAGTTTGGCCCTCAGCCTATACAAGGTGGATCGTGGAGCTGGAGCGGGCCGAATAATTTTAGTGCTGCTACACGCGAAGTAACCATTTCAAATATCCAGGCCAATCAGGCAGGGAACTATGTGGCTACTTACACCAATAGCGGAGGATGCCAGAGTACGCAGACCTTTAATGTCACCGTGGCCGGCTCCGTACTGAGAGAATCCTGGACGGGAATTAGCGGAACGACTATTAGTAGCCTGACGTCCAATACCAATTATCCAAACAATCCTACAGGCAGAGACCAAATCACCAGCCTGGAAGCCCCGACAAATTGGGCGGATAACTATGGAACCAGGATCCGTGGATATATCCATCCTCCGGCAAGTGGAAGTTATACTTTCTGGGTAGCAGGAGATGACAACACGGATTTATACCTGAGCACCAGCGACAATCCCGCTAATAGCTCCAGGATAGCTTATGTGAATGGGTGGACCAATTCGAGAGAATGGAATAAGTATGGCTCACAGCGATCTGCTACCATTAACCTGGTTGCCGGGCTAAAATACTATATTGAAATCCTTCATAAGGAAGCTAGTGGTGGAGATAATATAGCCGTAGCCTGGCAGGGGCCTGGCATTTCACAACAGGTGATCACTGGAAGCTATTTGTCTCCGTTCGTTCCGGAAGCAGGTGGTGCTGCGGCTGCCAGAATATCACCGACAACCAACATCAATGAAGATGCAGTTAGCATATATCCGAATCCTGCCAGTGCTGGAAGGTTTACGATCCTTCTTCAGGAAATTTCAGAAAGTGCGGTTGTGAGAATTTATGATAACCAGGGCAGAATGCTTTACGAAAAGAAAACTCGCGGCACTAACAAGATAGAGATCAATTCGGGGCTTAATGCAGGGCTGTATATCGTCACAATAGATTCGAAAGGGGAAAGTTTCACTAAGAAGCTCATCGTTCATTGACAAATCTTTTAACAGTTACCGGGAATGCTTCGCCGAAGCATTCCCGGTTTTTTCTTTTAATTTGCCGGTTTGCACCTGAAGAGTACCTTTAACCTCACTTGTAGCGGTCAGACGAGTCCATTGGAACCGTTGGGAAGATCGATATCTTTTTTCTGGTTTGATAAAATTGTAAGTCAGTATAGTTATGAAAAAGAGTTTAAAAAAAACAATCCTTTTAGTTTGGCTCCTTGTTGGCATGAATGGCCGGGGAATCGGAATAATTAATCAGTTACAGGCACAGCAGGTTGCCCAATTACAAAGCCCGGATAACTCTATAGTGTTAAATGTATTCTTATCAGCTTCAGGTGAACTTCAATACAGGATACAAAGATCAGGCGTTAACATCATTCAGCCTTCGGCTTTAGGAGTAATGATGAAGGGGCATGATTTTACACACGGCATGAAACTGGTCATGACATCAAAGCCGGAACGCATAACAGATAGCTATCAAACGAAGAATGCGAAAAAAAGCAGCATTCTTTACCAGGCCAATCAACTGGTGTTGTCTTTGGCTAATGAAGAAAATGAAAAAATGGATATCATTTTCCGGTTATCTAATGACGGCGCGGCCTTCAGGTACCGTTTTCCCTGGATAAAAAATAATGAAACGATAGTTAAAGAACATTCCTCATTTACCTTTGATAAAGGAACAAGGGCCTGGTTACAACCCATGAGTGAAGCAAAAACAGGTTTCGAGCATTGTCATCCATCTTATGAAGAACATTATTTACAGGACATTTCTGTTGGCACGGTATCGCCGTTAAAGTCAGGTTGGGTGTACCCTGCTTTGTTTAGAACCAATGATACATGGGTATTGATCAGTGAAGCAGCACTCGATGGTACTTATTGCGGCACAAGATTGATCAATGATTCTGCCTCGTCTGTTTATTCAATCGGTTTTGCCGATCCAAGGGAAGTGTTTACAGGTGGTGGCTATTTACCGGTAAACAATAAGCCGTGGCTTACACCCTGGCGTATTATAACGATTGGAAGTTTGAAAACAATTGCAGAATCAACATTGGGTACCGATCTGGCACCGGCAGCAGTGTTAAAGGATGTCTCTTTTGTGAAACCCGGAAAAGCCAGTTGGAGTTGGATCAATAGCAAGGATGATAACATCACTTTCAATGAACAAAAAAAATATATTGACTATGCCTGTGATATGCATTGGCAATATTGCCTGATAGATGCAGATTGGGATACAAAGATTGGATACGATAAAATAGCTGAACTCTCAGCGTATGCGAAACAAAAAAACGTTGGGTTGCTATTATGGTACAATTCTGCGGGCGACTGGAACACGATCAGGTATCATCCTAAAGATGTCTTGCTTACTACGGAAGGAAGGCAAAAAGAATTTAGTCGTCTGCAGGCATTGGGCATTAAAGGCATAAAGATTGATTTCTTCGGCGGAGACGGTCAGAGCATGATTCAATATTACATTGACATTTTGAGTGATGCTGCAAAATATGAGCTGCTCGTAAACTTTCACGGCGCTACATTGCCAAGAGGCTGGCAAAAAACATATCCTCATCTTATGACAGCCGAAGCAATTTATGGAATGGAGATGGTGACATTTGACCAGCGTGCAGCCGATAAGCAAGCAAACCATTGTGCGATGTTGCCGTTCACCAGAAACGCATTCGACCCAATGGATTTTACACCCATGAATCTTACAGGACTTACGTCGTCTAATTGTATCAGAAAAACCACTCCTGCCTTTGAACTGGCTCTTTCGGTTTTGTTCTTATCAGGCATCCAACACTATGCACAATCACCGGAAGGAATGGAGCAGGTACCTGATGATGTGAAAGCGTTTTTAAGAAAGCTTCCTGACAACTGGGATGATGTGAGATTTTTGGAAGGATACCCGGGGAAATACGCAGTTATAGCCAGGCGTAGTGGCAAACGCTGGTATCTTGCCGGTATTAATGGAGATAAAAATGGAAAGAAATTGAATGTTGACCTGTCCTCATTTAAGAAAAGCAGGGCAACCCTGTTTACAGACAGTACAAGAGGTGAGCTGTTTTCAAAAACAGTCCTGAATGCAACGCTACAAAAGAAATTGGATCTTACTTTGAATGCAGGTAGTGGATTTGTAATGGTGCTTGAGTGAGTTTAAAACAGGAGAAGTGCTGGAATCAGCAGAAGCCTTGATTTGGAACAAATTAGCTTATAAGAAATAAAATGAGTAACAGGTATTTCTTTATTTCCATCATATTTATTGTTGCCAGTAGCATCTGTCGGGCACAAACAGATAAGGTCTCATTTACAGCGGACACTATGCCCACTTTTCCTGACCCACCTGTCGGATTTAATGTGCCGCGTAATAACGTAGGCCATGGGCAACTGGCAGCGGTTCAGTATGACTCAAAAACGCTGGGAAAGCTTCGGGAAATGAATGTATATACACCTCCGGGATATTCCTCTGATAGGAAATATCCTGTGTTATATCTGTTGCATGGTCTGGGACAAGACTACCGTCAATGGACTGAATGGTGCCAGGCGGATAACATTGTAGATAACCTGATTGCAGATGGTAAAATTCAGCCTGTAGTGATGGTTTTTCCCAATTGTGATACCAAGTTGACGGTATCAGACACATTGTCTGCCAGCCGTTCGGGCAAAGCAGATAGTTTTGAAGGTTACGGAAAACCATTCGAAGAGGATTTGTTGAAAGATATCATTCCTTACATCGATTCACATTATTCCACTATCAGTGACCGTGAACATCGTGCATTGGCAGGTTTGTCAATGGGCGGCGGGCAGTCGTTAAATATAGGCTTGCATCATCTGGAAACGTTTGCCTATATAGGTGGATTTTCGTCGGCCCCTAATACGAATAAATTTGGTGGTATGTATAATGATGTTCAATTCATTCCGGATATTGAAGCTGCCCGGGAAAAGTTGAAACTGCTGTGGATAGGATGCGGTAAGAAAGATGGTCTTTGGCAGATCAGTGAAAGGGCCCATCAATACCTTAAAGAAATCAGTTTTCCCCACGTTTGGAATGTAGACAATAATGGACATGACAATACTGAGTGGGATCGTAACCTGTATCTATTTTGCCAGCATATTTTTAAACAGTAGTAAGAAAACTAAATATATAAGAAGATGAAAAAAGTTGTCAGTCTTTTTTGGGTTTGTGATAGGAGACAACATAGCTCCACTATTATGAGAAAACTCCTCCTTTATGGCATTGCACTGCTATTGCCTACAGTACTTCATGCCGCCATCAGGTTGCCGGCACTCGTTGGTAGCAACATGGTACTACAGCAAAGTGACAGTGTAAATATCTGGGGATGGGCAAACCCTTCGGAAAAAATTACGGTATTTACGGGCTGGGATAACAGATCAGTGACGGTCACCACCAGTGGTGATGCAAAGTGGACTTTGAAAGTACGTACACCGGCAGCAGGCGGACCTTATGAAATAAGATTGAAAGGGTCTAATGAGATTGTACTGAAAAACATCCTGATCGGTGAGGTATGGCTGTGTTCAGGGCAATCTAACATGGAATACAGCTACTATAACGGCATCCGGCAGATAGCAGAGGAACTGCCTGTTTGTAGTAATAACAACATTCGGTTCTTTAACATACCCAAAACTACGGCAGGATATCCCCAGGACGATTGTTCCGGAAGTTGGGAAGTATGCGACAGCAATAGCCTGAAGCCCTTCAGTGCGGTGGGCTACTTTTTCGGAGCAAAACTACAAAAATCGTTGGGAGTACCGGTTGGGCTGATCAATGCCAGCTGGGGAGGAACACCGGCAGAAGTATGGGCGCCGGAGCACATTGTAACCGGTGAACCCAAACTTTCGGCAGCTGCCGCTAAGTTAGTTCCAGCTGCCTGGTGGCCGAATAAACCAGGTTATGCTTATAACGCAATGATAGCTCCTCTTACCAGTTTTAATATAAAGGGGGTGATCTGGTACCAGGGAGAAGCGAACGTGAATACTGCAGATACCTACACACCGCTGTTCACCGGTATGATACAGGCATGGCGTGATGCATGGCATAAACCGCTGCCTTTTTACTATGTCCAGATAGCACCTTTCTCCTATGAAAAGGAATATCAGGCTGCGCTGCTTCGCGAAGCACAGGCCCGCAGCAGTGTTCTTGAGGGAACTGGTATGGTAGTAGTCGCCGACGTTACAGATAATGTGAAAGATATTCATCCCCAGGACAAGAAAACAGTTGGCAACAGGCTTGCTGATTGGGCACTTGGAGAGAATTATGGTAAAACCGGCTTTAGCTGGAAAAGTCCGGTATTCAAAGAAATGAGCATCAACAAAAACAAAGCAGTACTCCGTTTCACCAACGTTCCCACTACTCTCAAGATCAACGGCAAAGCACCGGTTGCCTTGTATATAGCCGGAGCAGACAATGTTTTCTACGAAGCATCCGCTAAGGTGGAAAAAGATGCACTGATCGTTTGGAGCAAAAAAGTGGAGAAGCCTGAAACAGTGAGATACAGTTTCTCAAATACCGCAATCGGTAATATTTTTTCTTCGGAAGGGTTGCCTGTTGTTCCTTTCCGTACTGATAATGGTCCTATTGCACAGTAAATAAGAAGGGGCGGTGATACCCGTCACCGGCCCTTTCGTCACCAAACTGTTTATAGATTACCTTTTTCATTTTGATTTTTAGGAAGAAGACGGCAGCTCTGACAACTGCCTTATCTGAGTGAAATTACAATCGGCTAGTCCATCATAGGATAATCGGTATACCCCTGGTGGCCGGGTGTATATAGGTTCATATAATCCACTTCATTTAAAGGGGCGTTTTTTTCTATCCTTTTTATGAAGTCGGGGTTTGCGAGGAAGGTTCTACCAAAGGCCACCAGGTCGGCGGAGCCTTCTTGTAATTTTGCTTCAGCAGTGTCGGTTGTTAATCCGTTACAGTAGATAAGGGTATTGGGAAATGCGCTCCGAATAGCCTGATGGGTTTTTTCAGGAATTGCAGGGCTATCAGAAACATGTATATAAGCTATTCCAAGGCGGGCAAGTTCATTGCTCAGGTAAGCATATGTCTGATGCACTTCTTCTTCATTGAATGCCGGCATATCACTAAGGGTAGAGTATGGAGAGATACGAAGCCCCACCTTTTCAGGACCGATTTTGTCTGCGATTTTCTGAGTGATCTCGAGAATTAATCTGCTGCGGTTCTCTATACTTCCACCATAGTTGTCGGTGCGGTTATTCACGTGCGGGTTCAAAGCCTGTTCCAGGATGTAGCCGTTGGCCCCGTGAAGTTCTACTCCATCAAAACCGGCACGAACGGCATTTTCTGCTGCATGCACAAAATCGTTTATCAGCTTTTCAATACCTTGTGCATCCAGGGTAAGGGGTATGGAGTGTTCCTGCATGCCTTCCTGGTCGGTAAAGATTTCGCCTGCTGCTCTAATGGCGGAAAGGCCCACCGGATGATAACCTTCAGGCAGGTTAGCGATGTGTGCGATCCTTCCCGTGTGCATCAGTTGTAAGAAGATTTTGGAACCTCCCTCGTGCACAGCTTGGGTTACAACTTTCCATTTTTCGACCTGGGCTTCCGAAAAGATGCCTGGGATACGCGGATAACCTAATCCCTCCGGGCTCGGTGATGTGCCTTCAGTAATAATCAGTCCAGCCCCTGATCGTTGCTTATAATAAGTGACCATGAGTTCATTCGGTAGATTATTGACCGCCCTGCTTCTGGTCATAGGAGCCATCACGACATGATTTTTTAGTTGAAACAGGCCTTTTGTATAAGGAAGAAATAACTTTTTCATTTTGTGTGTTTTGATTTACAACACAAAGTTGCGCCGTCTGAGCAGCGATAAATAGCGTAAAAAGTCAGAAAAATAGTCCTAAACGACAGATAGTCGTAAGGGATCAGATGATGCGTGGTCAGGGAAGGTTTATGATAAAGAGTACTTCTTAGGATTTAATCCGTAATGTTTTTCAAACACTCTGCTAAAGTGGCTCAGATTAGAAAATCCCATTTCATAACCCACTTCTGCAACAGAATGTTTACCTTGTTTTAGCAGAAAGGCTGCTTCCTCCATTCTTGCTTGCTGGTAATAATTATAGATAGTTGCCCCGAATGCCTGCTTGAAAAGTTGTTTAAGTTTGGTTTCGCTCATGGCTGCAATCTGTGCTAACTCACTTAACACCGGAGGTACACTAAGGTCTTTGATAATTTCATCACGAATATGGAGTAATCTTGCTGCATCTGAGCTATTGATTTTCTGTTGTGGTGTGTTTTCGCGCGTTGATAGTTTGTGAAATACCAGATAGAGCAGTTCCTGCACCTTGATCTGCATATAGAAGTGGCTAAGGCCATCCTGCATATCCACAAGGCCCAGATTTTTTAGTAGCAGCTTGGTTTCGGAGGTCATACTTTCAAAGTAAAGAAAAGAGTTACCGCTACCGCAAATGGTTTTAAGTGTAGAATTAGGCTTGTCTGAAGCTAATAGCGATGACAGATACAGCGGTTTGATCGCAACAACTATGTAATGAATAGAATGATTTGCGGGAAAGCGTATGGTTGAGCTAAGATCGTTTGATGTAACCTGAATAGCTGAATCATCCCGTTGGGAAAACTGTATACTGGGGTTGTCATTGTAAGTGATTGCTAAAGACTGCTCATTACTGTAAAGAAATATAGTAATCAGATCATTCGCCTGACCGGAAGCGTTACGTTTAATGACAAGGTCTTCTTTAAGTACATATTGGTGAATCGTGATTTTGAAATCGGGACCGAAATCCAGTTTACGAATATACCCCTGACCTAAATATTCAGGTATGATCAATTGGTTATTATTGATCGTGGCCCCGACGTGACGGGCAAAATGTGTCATAAAGTCAAAGTTAGGGGTTGCGATAAAACTGAATATCATCAGGTTTGGCTTTGGCTAGATTGGCAATTTAAAGATTTAAGCGACTGGGAACACCGGTTTCATGATCAAAAATATCCACATAGGTATGATTGGGGACCCGTAATGTGTTAAGTGATTGTCTTATTGTTTGATATATTTTGTGCGTTCACCGGCCTCTTGTAATGTATTAAATTTAGTGCTACATTTGGAATGTTACCCGTTATGCATAACATTAACAGACACTTTATATCCAACGGCATATGACGCAATGGATAATTTAATCCAAAACCCTGTATTATTATGAGAACCAAGTTCCTTTCCCTTTTGGGAGGTATGTTACTGTCGTTACATACCTTCTCTCAAACCATTCATTATACCAACACTGGTTTAACTAATGATTGTAATGTATTTAATACCAGCACACCGGTATCGATAGATGGATATAAACATTATCCGGTGTACGGCGGCGCAGGCATATATAATAACACGCTGATACTGAAATGTCAGAATGGTAACACCTCCGCGACCAAGCTAGGCGCTGCGTATGCAATAGAATATCCTTTTAAAAGCGGTTACCTGTATAGGATCAGCGGGCGTGCATGGAAAGCGGCGAACCAGGCCACTACTGGTATTCCGCAACTTACATTTACTACCTATACCACCTTACCCACGACGGTAAGCGGCATGCCCACCGCCTGTGATGCCATCAGGCAGTCGTATTGGGGATCGATGCTGCTTGATTCCAGGAATACAGTTTCTCTGAATGACTCGCAGGACGAACGGATATTTTGCGAATTTAACGCAGAACAGGATTTCAGTTATTTAGCCGTACTGTCCTCGGGAGGCGCCGGTAATATGTACACTCTTGCAGCCATCGGCGAGATCACTATTACAGAAACAGCACCCCGGTTTACGCTGTCGCCTACCAGTCTGACAAAAGAATGTGGCCAGGGGCTTTCACGACTGTTTCAGGTTACAGATGTTAATTCAGTTGGCGGGGTCACGTCTTATGTATGGCATTTAGGACCTGTGCCTAACGGTTGGTTGTATAACGGCCAACCCGCGCCGGAGTCCGTCACTGTAACAAACCTTACCGCCATTACTCTTTCGGCCGATCCCTGTAGTAGTGTAGCACCCTCTCCTGTAAGCGTAACGGTATACAGGGATGCATTGAGTTATGAAACGGATACCGCTATTGTTCAGGTGTCTCCGCTTTCTGCCACTATTGGAGGGCCTGCACAGTTATGTGGCGGCGTGGTTGGTAATTATAGCTTCGATGGGGCTTTACCTTGTGGCGCCACGGTTACCTGGAGCCTTAATGCCGGGGATAATGGAAGCCTGGGGAGCACTACCGGCGATGCTACTACGCTTACCGTGAATGGAAATGTAACGCTTACGGCCCATATCAGCGCTCCCTGTGGGAACCTGACAGTAAGCAAACCTATTGGGTATAGCGGAACAGCGCCGGTCCCTTTCGCTATTTATGAGGAAGTATATTGCCAGCCGGGCAACATTGTTCAACCGGGTACTTTCAGGGCAATTCCAAATACCGGTGAGCCCTATACCTGGACCTGGACATCGGGCAACGGAACCTGGCATACTATTTCGGCTACGACGGCAGAGATCTCCCATAAATTCCCCGTTGGACAGTATACGATTATGGCGACCACCTCCAATAGCTGTGGTTCGGAAAGCAGCAGTACGGACTTCCAGATAATACGGTGTGCTACAACTATGGCAGATGCCGCTAAAGTAGTGGTATCGCCTAACCCGGCGTCCAGTACACTGGTAGTAAGTAGCGCATCTACATCTGCCGCCGCAAAAAAACAAGCTGCCAGCGATGGATGGGATATCCGCGAAGTGAGGCTCAGCGATAAAATGGGGAATTTGCTGCGCAAACAGTTGTTCCCTGCCGGTACTTCCCGAGCCACGATCAATGTGGAAGGGCTGAAACCGGATGTTTACATCCTGCAAACAGGGAATGGAAAGACATTTGACGCTCAGCAGGTGATGATCGCGAGATAGGAGAGCAGGTGTTATTTGTAGGGGCGTCCGGTAGATCTGTTATCTACCGGACGCCTTTATTCTGAAAATGATTCCCACCGTTTTCTGTACTGGCATTAGCCAGCGAAGGTCTTTCGATATTCCCGAATAATTTTTCTTTTTTTGCATTTAATCTTAATTACTTAACTTCATCTAAATTAGTAGTATAGATAGAAGTTACACCCTCAGTAAGTATTTGGACCCGTAAGCTGAATCAGCAATCCCAAACAATCATCACAACTAATCCTTATTCTGTTCAAGGCTCCCTAGCTCCAACATCCCATACATAGTTATTGCTTGCATTATTCTTTAAACCCAAACACTCATTTCATGAAAAGTTTTACCCCCATCGCCGGTCTACGCCTGGCATTATTTGTTCTGTTCTTAAGTTTACCAAACCATCTAAATGCACAATTTGTAGCAAAAAAGGTAAGGTCCGGCACTGGACTGGTTGTACCTTTTCTTCAATACACGCCAGCTACTCATGATGCATCTGGCCCCAATAGAAGATACCCCCTGATAATCTTTCTTCACGGAGGAGGGGATATCTGGAGCAGCGATACGTCACTTGCGCCAGGCGCCCCCGTTTGGGACGTGGCAGGATGGGGACCTATGAGAGAAATACCCTGGCCACATAAAATGAACTTCACCTGGAATAACAAAACCGACACATTTATTGTCTTACAGCCTTTGTCGCCGCAATTTACCAGTTGGCCGCCTGCAACCATAGACGCAATCATTAAGTATGGTACAGATTCTCTAAAAGCAGACACTAACAGAATTTATCTCAGTGGTCACAGTTGGGGCGGTGCGGGTGTTTTTAATTACCTGAACGTTTCAAGTGCCAATGCGAAGAAACTCGCCGCCGCCGTGCCAATTGCAGCCTGGAATACGGGACTTCACACCAACGGCCCGGATAATGTTTCAAATGCCAGGCTGCCGCTCTGGGGTTTTCATGCCTACGATGACCCTACTACCATGCGCGATACTACCATTTATTCTATCAACAGGCTCAACGCGGTTAACCCTGCCGTAAAGCCGCTGCTGACCATATGGCCCATCGGCTACGTTCAAACCCACCCGCATCATAGTGCACCGGAGTATTTGTATTCACTTCATCTGCATCCATACCTTGAAGATGGTGTACTTAACATTTACGAATGGTTTCTGGGACAGAATAATGATTCCCTTCCGAATGTACTACCGGTAGCAAGGGTCGGCAACGATACCACCATCCTTTCATCATCCGGCGTTGCTAATCTCAACGGCAGCACTTCTACTGATAGTGATGGAACGATTGTGAGATATGTATGGAGGAAGATCTCCGGTCCGGCCGGCGGCACTATTGCAACGCCCTTCGGAACTGCCAGCTCCACAACCGTTTCCGGACTGACCACAGCTGGCGTATATAAATATCAATTAAATGTGGTGGATCACAGGGCCGCAATTGCCCGGGATACCCTGACCATCACTGTCGTTGATACGATTATCAGTTCCGGCAAAGCGGTAACCTTTACGGCCACAGGAGGTAGGATAATTGGGGGGAACGTAGCCGAATTTAAGAATGCATCCGCCTTTACCGTGGAGGCGCAGTTTAAATATGATTCAACGAACACCGACTGGTCCAATGCGGAGGCTAGTATCTTTCGTAACTATGTGTCTTCTACTGACCGGATTAGACTACATGTAGATAAAGCCACCAGGTCTGTTCATTTTACTATAGCCAATGGTACGGACGTCAAAGGTTATACTGCTTCAAATGTGGTAAGTCACGATACATGGTACCATGTTGCCGCTGTATTTGATGGGGCACAAACGGGCAATGCCAACCGGATGAAAATATACATTAATGGCGTAGCTCAAACCCTCACTTTTACAGGTACTATTCCTGCGATTACCTCCGGATCAACACCTTCCTGCATATTTGGTGGTGAACCAAGTGCTTCCAAACTTAGTGTGATCGACGAGGTGCGTGTCTGGGACACTGTGCTTACGGCCAGCACCATCAATTCGTGGAAGAATAAATTACTGGGCAATTGTCATCCTGATTTCAACCACCTGTTCTTATACTGGCCGTTGGATAACGATGCTAATCCGGCATCAGCAGCCGCCGGATTGGGAACCTCATATTCCAGCCCGATTTTCTACGGCAACTATATTAATAGCACGTTAGCATTAGATACGATTCCCTGCCCTGCCAATTCCGGCAAAGCGGTAACCTTTACGGCCACAGGAGGTAGGATAATTGGAGGAAACGTGACGGAATTTAAGAATGCATCTGCCTTTACCGTGGAGGCGCAGTTTAAATATGATTCAACGAACACCGACTGGTCCAATGCGGAGGCTAGTATCTTTCGTAACTATGTTTCATCTACCGACAGGATCAGGCTGTATGTGGATAAAGCCACCAGGTCCGTTCATTTTACTGTAGCCAATGGCGCGGATGTGAAAGGGTATACCGCTTCAAATGTGGTAAGCCACGATACGTGGTGCCATGTTGCGGCTGTATTTGACGGGGCACAAACCGGCAATGCCAATCGGATGAAGATATATATCAATGGCGTTGCTCAAACCCTCAGTTTTATAGGTACCATTCCTGCGATCACTTCCGGATCAACGCCTTCCTGCATATTTGGTGGCGAGCCAAGTGCCTCCAAACTTAGTGCGATCGACGAAGTGCGCGTGTGGGATACCGTGCTTACGTCCGGCACCATCAATTCGTGGAAGGATAAATTACTGGGCAATTGTCATCCCAATTTCAACCACCTGTTCTTATACTGGCCGTTGGATAACGATGCTAATCCGGCATCAGCCGCCGCCGGATTGGGAACCTCATATTCCAGCCCTATTTTCTACGGCAACTATGTGGTGAGTAACCAGGCTACTGCAGCCAGCGGTTGTAGTGGAGCAAGGGTAATGCAGTCGCCTCTTTTGAATAAAGTTGAGGACAATAAGCCTTTTAGCGGAAAAATATATCCCAACCCAACCGGGGGGCTTGTGCAACTTGATGTAATCAGTAAGTCTGCTGTGTCGGCAACAGTTAATGTTATCGATATATTCGGAAGATATTTATACCGCAACAAAACACTACTCACCCAGGGCAACAACAGGATATCACTGAATATCGCTTCCCTGCCTTCTGGAACTTACATAGTTGAAATCAGGGATAGTAATGGACTCCGCGAGAAATATAAAGTACTAAAGCGATAAAGACTTGCAAATGATCTAAAACAGATGTGCCTTCATCGCTTATCCTGTTATCCGGACTAAAAAATAGACCCCTTCAGATCCTTGGATTTGAAGGGGTTTTTAATTTAGATAATTTTTTATTCATCACTATAAAAGCATTATTGTAATCTGTCTCCCCGAACCAGCCGTTCGTTAGTCGTTCGTTGTTCCTTTTTCATCATTCACATACTCCAAAATGTCACCCGGTTGGCAGTCTAATGCTTTACAAATTGCCTCTAATGTGCTAAAACGAATTGCTTTTGCCTTCCCTGTTTTTAAGATAGAAAGGTTGGACAATGTCAAATCAACTCTTTCAGAAAGTTCATTTAGAGAAATTTTTCGCTTTGCCATCATTACGTCTAAGTTTACAACAATTGGCATTGCTTAAATTGTTAAGTCATTTTCAGATTTCATATCGATGGCATTTTGCAATATCTTTTCAAATATTGCTGCAGCAGTTGCAACTACGGCCGAAACAAATGTAGTTACGATACAAATAGCAAGAAAACCCGCAGGGTCGTCCTCTTTATTATGGGATATCCTTATGTACAGCCCTGCTATCACAATTAAAACACTTAGTACGATTGCACAATATTTTATGCTCTTTAAAGCCTTAACAGCATTTGATGAAAATACCTTATTCTGCCCGATGTATCCAAGTAATTTAAACGCCTTGTATAATGCAACAAAAAAAGCAATTGATGCTGCATATCCATACAAGATGAACGGGTCAGCGTAAATGCTAAACAAGTCTAAGGTTGCGGCTCTTCCTTCGGTTAGGGGAACCCGGATTAAAATGGCAAGTGCGACAATACCGATAAGCACGACGACTGCCTGAAGAAATATTATTGAAATTCTTTTCATAATGAACTTATGAGTTTTATCACACCGCAATAATAATAAATATTTATCGATAAACAATAAATATTTAGCGTTTTTAACAATTCATCAATGTCTGGTCTTTTGCTTTCCTTTTCTGCCATAAAGGTAGGGGAGGAATAGGGATATCTGTCGCTACTTGCTTTCTCCGGCACCGAAGTCTCTACCTATCGGCTTGAAATGGGCTTACTCAAAGGTCTCCTATAGGTTATTAAAAGGGTATTAAAAGGGTATCTGTATATCTATTCGATATTGAAGTGACCTTTAAGAACTATTTTAATACCAAGTATGATAGTTTATCGGTACCTTAGAGAAGTGAAACAGTAACCTTGTAATTAATAACCTCAAAAAACCTTTTTATGGCCATTGTTAAAGACAATATCCTCCTGCAATTTGTACGGGGAACCCTCGGCAAACAACTCACGATCTATGAACGGAATGGGCAGATCATTATGGCGACGAAACGCGGCCCTTCAAGGAAAAAGCCTACCCAAAAGCAGTTAGAAGCAAGGGAGAGGATGACCATTGCTTCGGCACGAGCGCAGCGAATGATGGCCGATCCGGAGGTAAAAGCCTACTATGCGTCGCTGGCAGGACCAGGACAAAATGCCTATAATATGGCAGTGAAGGATGCTTACCGCAGTCCTGAAATCCAAAGTATCAGGTTAGAAAAGGAGGAGGTGGTAGTGACTGCCAAAAATGAGTTCCGTGTAGCAGAAGTGGAGGTAAAGGTAGTAGACGCTGACGGTGTTGTTACTGAGAGTGGGCGGGCAGTTTTGGGCTGGAACGGCGTAGATTGGCATTATAAAGCAGCTGCACTGCCTGCAGGCGGTAAAGTCATTGTGGAAGTGGAAAATTTGCCAGGGAGGTATACGGTGAAGGAATTGCTACTTACATAAAAAACGTCTTCACTGTTTACGAATGGTTACTTTCTAATTGGGGAGTTTTGCCTGCGTAGCTGAAATATTCTCCAATTTGCCAGCCAGCGGGAATTATTTTGATAGGTGTTGTTCCCTCGTCAAAAACGGGTAGGACGGGCTTTCGGCTAGGGATTTTGCGGACGCAAAGATATGTAAGATATTTGATATGTTTATAGGTGTGCCAATGGAATATAGTCGCATCCAGAATGGGCGATCGTACTGCACGTTTTCCTCTCTTCTTTGTTCAGCTTAGGCGCACCCACTCCAGGATCATCATAGCCATCCATGTTTTTATAACATAAGAATTAACCCCGCAGGCTTGCAAACAAGGGACTGCGGGGCTGTAACCGCTACGTTACACTTCTCTGTTCCCGGCTAACTTCGAGTCGCGGGTGTTCTTTTGAACAGCAATGGATGAAAACATGCTAAGGCAGAATGCCATAGCGTAAAAACCTTTTTCACTCAGCGTCATATTGGCATTCCAGAGACCGATTGTCAATAGAAGCACTGCCGCAATGGTGGCAAACCAACTCAGGCCGTAGTATAGCTCCGTAACAGCAATCCCTTCGGCCCTATCCCTGACGCTTTTTTGTACAGAGATTACAGAGAATAAGCCAAACAATAAAATAGTCAAATAGTAGCCTTTTTCGTTCAATTGCATATCGGCATTCCATAAGCCAATACAATAGCCTACGGTGCCTACCAATAAGGCGAACCACGAAGCCCCTATAAATGCACCAGTTGGCTTAAATGGGTTTCTGGCATTCTCACCCTGTTTTATGTTGGGTGTATTTTCTTCTGTTCTGTGAAGTAGCGGTTCCATATTACTTTGGTTTAGTGATTAATATGAAACAAATGTCGGCCGTAAAGCAGACCTAAAAAAGGCAGATTGTGTAAATAACTGATGATATAAATTTCAATTTTGTACCTTTAAATACATTGTAAATAGCACCTGTTTAGCCTTATGGACTCGCTTTTGGAATTGATAAATCTGCTCAATACATCTGAAAAACAATTGTTTAGGCAATTTTTGCATCGGAAAAACAAAAGATCTGATGTAAAAAACTTACAACTACTTGATTTGTTGGAAACTGACGATATAGATGGCTTGAATAACCTCTATGAATCGGAAAAAAATAATGATGCATACCATGCTCTACGCAAAAGGCTGCAGGATAATCTGCTGCTATTCTTATCGCAGAAAACCTTCGAAAGCACTCATTCCGACACTTATGACGCCCTGCGCCTGGTCGTGGTGAGTCGTTTTTTATTAGAAAATGATGTGGTCAAAATTGCTTTCAAATGTTTAGATAAGGCTGAACGTCTGGCTGAACAGTCGGAGCAATTTAATTTGTTGAATGAGCTGTTGCTGTTAAAGCTGCAGTACGCTCATCTGCCAGGGGCAGAAGATCTTGAAGTGTTGACCGCACGCTTTCTCCAAAACCAGGCGTGTATGCAACGAGATGCTAAACTTATTATGGCCTATGCATTTCTAAGGCAGGAATTGAAAGAAATACACCTGAAGGGAAAGATTGTCAATTTAACCTCCCTGATGATAACCACCATCCGGAAATACAAAATTGCCGTTCAGGAAATTATGACTTATAAGTCCATTTACCAGATCCTTTTCCTCGCTAATGAATATGCGGCAATTCAACAGAATTATGGATTAATAGAGCGCTATATCAACCGTACAAAACAATTTATACAGGAGCAGGGACATAAAAAACCAGCCAATCTCTTTTACCATATCTCCATCTTATACTTTTTGGCTAATTTCCACATGAGGCGAAAGGATTTTACCAGGAGTGCAGCCTATCTAAAGGAAATGATGGAGATGATGCTGACGGATAGCCGCTATCACGCATCGTTTTATTTACGTCATCAGTTACTGTCTGCGCTCAACCTGTTCTTCAGTGGCTCTGCCGATGACGCGATCTCCATCCTGCAGGAGTCGCTGCGCAGTACAAAACATACAGGTAAACCCGAAGATGTCGAGGATATAAGAATATGTCTGACCATGTTCTTAGCACTGTGCGATGATCGGCGCTGTTTGAAACAGCTGGCTTTATTAACGCGCACAGATGCCTGGTATGAAAAAAGAATGGGGATGTTATGGACCATCCGAAAGAATCTGGCGGAAATTCTGGTACATACACAGTTCTCTAACATCGAGCTGGCGATGTCAAGACTAATCAGCTTCCGGCGGCGTTATAAAAAGTATCTGCTAAAAACTTCAGAGGAGCGGGTGCTGTTATTTCTGAAGCAGATAGAAAAGTACCTGCAAAAAACCGACGTAATTTTTGAATTGGCGTATCAGAAGACGGTTTTAAGCATGTTGGAAAGTGTGGAAAATAACGATATCTTTTCCCTGAGCTTTATTGCATGGCTAATAGCACAGTGGGAGAAAAAGACGGGCTATAAGGTGGTTTTAACGCTCATCCCACAACACGTATCATAGCAGAATATAGTGGAAAAGAAACTGATACAACGCCTGTGAATCTTTGATTCGCAGGCGCTGTTGTCTTAGGCATAGAGAAGACGGGTGTTAGATATTCCAACTTATGAATTGGGAATGTATGCCATTATGGTGTAGCTTATTCAGGGATTCTAATGTATGCTATTTTAAAAGCGTCTGAATAACTATTTCCGGCATCAATCAATGAAACAGCATTAATGCTACCATGTTCATTTTTTGTGGCATTGAAATCATAAGCCCGCCAACTTCCGGGTGTTTCGCTAAATGTGCCTCCCGTTGCCATGGCTATATCAGGATTTATATACTGATACCAGAAGGGATTAAAATAATTCATGGGAGCATGTACCCGGTTCCTGATGGAAAGCCAGAAAAGGAATGATTTATCTAAAGTACTTAAATCCACAAATGCTCCTTTATTGAAGTGAGCCGCCCCTCTGGTAGAAGTCACGTAACTTACAGGGGGAGTGCTATTGATATGTGTATGATTGTAGCTTATAATGCTAACTGAGTCCAGACCAGCACTTCTGAAAAACGTAACTTTTGCTAGTGTATCGCCGGTATACAGCCCTGTAGCAGTACCCCCATCTGAGACATAGCTGTAGGAACTTTTTATATGATTATTAGCGTCATAGCTAAACACATTGTTGACACGAATGCTATCGCCACCATAGGCTACATCATTAGTCGAAATGCTATCCAGTCGCCCTGAAGTAGTGTAATAAAAATAATAGTCCTGTTTTGTATCCCAATACAACCGACTACCTTTTACACTTGCAATTGTTCCATCAGTATTGTAGGCAAATGTCCAGCTGACCGTATCGGGGAGTGAATGATAGGCCTGGCTTATTTTTTCAATTCTATGGTCTGCATTATAATTGATAGAAATTATATCCGGTGCAGCAGATGTATCTCCCGTTGGATAATATAATGCGTTGGAAATGATTGCAATAGAGTCTTTAGTGTTTTGTTCGGGGGATGCAGGAGAATCTTTTTTGCAAGCAGTTAAAAGCAGTAATAGAACCAATGGCACAGGAATGGATCTTATATTCATATATTATTTATGTGTATGCAAATGTAATATAATTCATATGAATAAAGAGCCCCAAAGCTTCACGATCTGAAGGCTTTATTCGCCTGATAATGGATATGTATACCAGATACCCTGTGTGTACGCCGGACAGGAGGGTAATATTTGTATGTAAAATATTATATATTTGTAAGCTCCTTTGAGAAAGGAGTCTGTGATTATTTCTCCCAACAAATTGACTTTTAATCTTATGCTGCACTTCAGCTATAACGCCTTTTGTTTAGGCGCATTAATCTTCTTATCTATTTCGTTTAGCAACATTATTTATGTATGGCTTTGCAGAATGTGGAAGGTGAAGATCATAGAGTTTTCAATTTTCTTAAATCCTTTCTTTTCCTTACTAAAAAAGGAAATTAATGGCTCAACATATCAATTAGGCTGGTTGCCAACAGGGGCTTATATTAAACCATTGGGAATGTTAAAGGAAGATTTGGGAAGTATTGCCAGAGAGGAATTACCATTTTCTTTTTTTAATAAGTCAAGAACAAAACAAATGCTCTTTCGCCTTATACCTTCACTGGTTTGGTTATTTGTCTTACTATTAAGTCTATGTACCCTAAAAGGACCTGGGAACATTCTTCAGTCTACAGCAGAAATGCTTTATTACATTTTAGTTGCCATCAAAACAATGTTTGGTTTGAGTGCAGCTAATGAACTTGTGATGAGGACAAATAATATGCTGATTGATAAGAATATTATATCATTCGCTTTGATATTATTGATTTCAATATTTCTTGTTCTTACCTCGCTGTCAAAAATCATGAGTATATACTCCCGGAATGGAAAAAATATCAATTGGCTGATAAAACTACCGGGCGTTATAATAACCATTTTCGGTGTGTATTTGACCTTTTGGAAAATTCCTACATTTGTTTTTTCTTTTTTTTCATTTCACCAGAATGTAAGCTACATCCTTAGTTTTACTTTAGGGCTATATCTTATAGGTTCATTAGTTTTCATACTTGCAATGATATTGGTAAAACTTACAACCAGTAACTTGAGGATATAAAAACACGAAAGCCGGAGATATTATGTCCGGCTTTCGTGAAATGCCCAGTGGTGGAATGTTTTAAAACCCCCTACGCCTGGTTGTCGCTAATTACTTTCCCTGTTTTAACCTCATTATCATACAGCAGCTATCCTCCGTTTTCAGATGTGAAGGCTACTAATATGGTGAGGAATGAGAAGTAATACCTTTTCATGGGGATGACTATTATTGCCTGATGATTTTTTCTTTGATCACATTGCTGCCGTTATGAATGATCATAATGTAGGTACCGGGTATAAGTGTGCTCACATCAATAGTCTGGTTGCCTTTATCAACCTTTCCTATCTGAACCGTTTTTACGATTACACCATTTATATCCAGTAGCTGGAGATAAGTATTTGCGCCTGCGTTCAATCCGTCAAACTGAAGGGTAAGGTTGTTTGAGGTGGGATTGGGGAAGGTTTTAATTGCTGCTCTTGTTTTTGTTGTAATGGTGCTTTCAGGCGTACCGCTTGATGCCCTGCGGGACAGAATCAGATCGGACTCACTACCCATGAAGACCGCTGCGATTCCTTCATTGGCTTGTGTATCAGTGTAAGATGGAGCGCCTATTATGATATCTGTATATCCGTCTCCATTTATATCCCCGACATTTGCGAGGCTGGTTCCCAGGTCAGACCAGGATTTGTCAGACCGTATGGTTGCCATTGTTGTATTCGTTAAACCAGACGGAGAGCTGGGATACACGTACACCCGCCCTGAATTTGTGAGTCCGTTAATGTCTTCTCTGGGAGCTGATGCAATCACGTTTGCAAAACCGTTCCACGTCAGCTGTGATCCCAGGAGTGCAGAATCCTGACTGCCGGTTATGGTAGTTACCAGGGTGTTGTAAAAACCATTATTATTACTACTGTAGACATATAATGCACCTGCATGGTTTCCAAAATCCTTATCACCGACTACCAAATCGCGATATATATCACTGTTGATGTCCCGCCCGGATAAAATAGCAGAACCGAAGGATACTGAGTTAGCAGGCGCATTTATCACTGTAGTAGCTGCGGAATCAATTGACTGGCCATTAGGACGATAGAGAAAAATTTTGTTATCAGCAACCACTATTGCTAAAAGGTTCCTGAATTGGTCTACAAACCCGCCACTGGCTACTTTTTTCCCAAAGCCTGTAGTACCACTGACAGCCAGTTGTTGGATCAATGAATTTTTGATACCCCTGGTATTGCCAAAATAAACGGAAACATATCCCTGACCTTCGGGTGCTCCAATCATGATGTCATTGGTGCCATCAAAAAAGAGGTCCTGAATAATGGCAACACTGGAACCAAACCGGTCTCCTTTTCTTGCTGAACGGATAATTTCAGGAGTGGTATTTAAACCGGTGGCTGATCCATAATAAAGATATACATGCCCGGTATCCTCGGAAGTCCATGAACCCGCATTATAAGGAACGCCTACCAGCACATCACCATAACCATCTCCATTCACATCTCCTGAACCGGCTATTACCTCTCCGAAATGCCCGTTTGGGACATTTCTTTCAAGTATGGTAAATTGGTTAGGGTTTATCCCATTTCCGGAACCATAATAAACGAATACAGCCCCTTCCTGTGTTTGACCATTTGAATAATATGGCGCTCCCACAAGGATGTCACTGAATCCATCCCTATTTATATCTCCGGCGGCGGAAACGGTAGTACCCAACCGCGCACCAGCCTGGCCATGTTTCAGCAGCGTTTCGGCATTTTGTATTGTCATATCTCCGGCAATGACGGTAACGGAAACCGGATATGTTGCCTGTGCATCATCTACAGTAATTTCTACCTGATCCTGTTGTAAGGCAAAATGGGCAGTTAGTTGTTTACCTTTTGCATCCTGTGCGTGCAAGCCACTGTAATTCAGCTGTTGATCTTTGTTTTTGAACTGAACCCCATTTACGCTTTGGTAGATGGCGCTCCAGCCGTTGCTTACCTGTAGCCGAACCGTCAGTGTACCGGCAGGTTTGTTGATGATGAAGTTTTGCCGGATGCCCTGTTCATCATTTATATACTCCACTTTGAAGTGATGATCATGATCAAATTGAACGGCATTGTTACGCGTAGTTACAAGAGGGTGAGCAACTGGCGAATATCCACCTACGTCTGTTACTGTAAGGCCAAATGTCCAGTGTTGTGTCGCATCCTGTGGTATAATACTTAATTCATTGGCAGTGTAGCTCGCGCAGATCCCATTCTTTGGATTTGGGTCGGTAGTGGCACGAACAGAAATGGTAATGAAAAATAAAAGAACTGATAAGTAGTGCTTTTTCATCTTGTGGGTTTAATAATGGTTATATATTAGGGTTGAAAATGTAGGAATATAGTTATGGGTTAATTTTATGGAATAAAAATAATAAAAATATTGTAACTTTTAATTATAGGTGTTGTGACGGATAATGTAGATGTCTACCGGGACAAGACAACATAGTGTAACTATTAATTAGAACCGAATATCAGGCCAGAAGCCATCAAAGCTGACATGAGCATATGGCTATGGCAATGTTAGGGCAACTGTTTATAAACACGCCAAAAGCTTCTCTACTATGGTGAAAAGCTGCGGATGACAACACAAGGATATCATTTATTGATAAGGGCTGTTCTCAAAGTGACATTAAAATCAATCCCAAATATTATGGAAGATACTCTTGTGAAACAGCCACCGGATTATAGAAAACTCAAGAAATTATTTATTTATTCGAATCGGATTAAATCAAATAAACCCAAAATAAAAAATTATGAGAGCAATTAATCCCTGGATCAACTTCAATGGCAATGCTGAAGAAGCATTCACTTTTTACAAAGCAGTTTTTGGCGGCGAGTTTACAAAAATCATCCGTTTTAAAGACTTATCAGGCCCCGAGTTTCAGGTAGCTGAAGATGAGGCAAATAAAATAATGTACATCGGCTTGCCGCTTGGCAAAAACAATGTGTTAATAGCCAATGATGTTCCCGGATTTTTAGGGCGGGTAAGTGAAAATGAAAACCGGTCTAAACTATACGTGAATGCCGAAAGCCTTGAAGAAGCAGATAAAATATTTAACGGATTATCAGCAGGCGGAGAAGTGGAAGGGCCCATTGGCGACAGTCCATGGGGGACCTATGCCGGAATGTTCAGGGATAAATATGGTATTGAATGGATAGTAGAGTTTGATCCCGGTTATAACGGGCAAGGTTAACACGAATATCGAACCCCATAGCGGTTCAATTAAAAAATATCAAGTATACGGAAATCTATATTTCGAACGTTGGGAAAAATCCCGTTCTAAGAGCGGGATTTGCCATTTAGTGCCCGGTAATACCACCTGATCTGTTTAACACATTCCCTGATTTTTAATTCGTCCCTATTCAATAGTAAATTTGTAACCTCTGCCGGGTACGGTAATGAATTTAATGGAGTTATCGTCGGTTAATTTCTTGCGTAATTTAGACACCAGTACATCCACATTTCTGCTGATGACCACGATGCCTTTATCTTCCCAAATTTCTTTCATTAGCGTTTCCCTTTCTACGATCTGGTTTATATTTTCTGCAAATATTTTCAGCGCTTTCGTTTCTTTTTCCGACAGCGAAATACTTTTATCACCCGTTTTCAGCACATTATTATCAGCGTAGAATTGAAAGCTTCCTAATTGTATGTGATCATTATTATTGGCGATTGATTCTTTCCCTTCTTTTTTCCGGAACTTATCTTTTACATAAAAACCAATAAAACCCAAAGGAATAGGCACCAGCAACAACCAAAGGGAATTAAAGTTATTCCTCTTGAACAGTTCAATCTCGATAACATAACAACTAACCGCCAGCCTGCGCCCCCTGCAAGGTGTTAAATGGCCTGCCCGGCCATTTATTTCAAATGCAAGGACGGTTTCCTTTTTTTCACAATTCTTCAGGTTCACTATATAATTGGTAGCCAGGTCGGTTTTTTGAAATTCGCGTTGCACCAGGTTGATGAGAGAATCTGAAGCAAAACTAAACTTGTTCTCAAAGGAAAGCTGGTAGGTGGTCCCGTTTACTTTCTTAACCGGCAGCACCCGGGACGAAGAATCTTTAGCTGAGAGCAGAAGCCGATGTCCTATATAACGTAGCACAACTTCTAAATGCTTCTCAGAGATTTCATCTTTTTTATTGATAGAAGCAACAGCAAAAATTAAAATAAAAATTATTATGATGGAAGATCCGAATAGGGTAAATGGCTTCATGCGCGCAAAATACACCATTAGGCGCCCGTTTTAGGTGGTTTTACAAACGTTTTACGCATTTTTTACAACGTTTTACTGCTAAAAAGCTCTGAGGTAATTGAGGTCTGATAGCTTTGCTCTATTGTTTCATCAAAAGAACATAGCCATGAATTTTTATATCCTTGCTTTTTTGCTCCTTTTCACGGTTTCCTCATCTTCTCTTGTCCCTGATAGCCATCCAGACCCAAAAACTGAGAAGGCTGGAACTGCAAAGATCGTTTTTAAATCTACAGATGGGGGAGAAACCTGGCAGGACATCAGCAAAGGGCTGCCGGAAAATTTGCCGCAAGATGGTATCCAGGGAAATAGCTTCTTTGCAAATGAGAAAGGGCTGTTTTTAAAGGTTGGAAACGGACTCTATCACAGTGCACCAAATGCCACAGCTCCCTTTTGGACCAAAGAGATTGTCCCTGACGAACATGGCAGCATTGCTCCCGGTAAGTCCCTGATATTTGCCTACAATTACTGGGGTGTAAATTTGAAAAAAACAAACGGAACGAGTGTATGGTCACCGATATTTGAAAATTTTCATGAGCCACGAATACGCAGCGCTTTTGAGACTGCCGGAGGTGCAATTTTCATCGGCACTGACAGAGGCTTTTTTAAAACTGCTAACGATGGACAAACCTGGAAACATGTCCATACCGGAGACCTGGTAGGGCATTTGGCAGAGTTGAATGGTGTACTGGTGGCGATCAGTACGGGAGGGATAATAAGATCGACCGATAATGGCGAAAACTGGACGGTGGTGAGCAGTGGGGACGGTGTGGCCTGGGATGTAAAACAGATCAAAGGCGGATTTGCCGCTATCACTTCCAGTTCAGCGTCGAATACCAGAAGGCTGAGGACATCCTACGACGGCGGTAAAACCTGGCAGCCCATTGATGCCGGTCTTCAGGGCAAAATTGTTAGTGATTCAATATGGCGGACCTGGAATGATCGTCCTCGTTTGCAAGCCTTCATGACTTCAATTATCCCGGTTGGCGAAGACTTCTTTTCTGTTCATCCTGACGGCATTTTCAAGTCATCAGACAAGGGAAAAACATGGCAATTATTACTTCCTTCTGTACAAGATAAGGTCTTCAATTTATTTTTTTCAGGCAACGTGATCTATGCCATACCCAGCAAGGGTGGATGTTGAAAAATTCAGGTTAACATTAATGAATTTCATGTCTGCCGGGAGGGCGAAAAACTGGTCTTTGATGATAATTCTTATTGAACCATACCCTATAGAAAGGTAATTGATCGAATATGCAGGGCAGGCGAGGGGTTGGGAAGCTCTGAAAATAAAGAAAGCTCCGAATTCTCGGAGCTTTCCAATGTGGTACCCTGTGGCGGAGCATGCTCGAACCCAAAGGTATTGATTATTAGCAAGCTGAGGATTGACACATGGCGGGCAGTTGTTGAATAATTTATCAATCATTTTCGATTTAACTCATTCCCCGCATTTATCACAGCTTCGTTCACCGCTTTCACCCTTTTTATATCCATTTTCTCAATAGCCCTGTCATAAGTCAGTATACCATTGACCTCATGCTCAACATCCGTCGTCTGCGTGTATACAGCAATACTCAAGCCCTGATATCGCATCAGTTGCTCCACCTGATCCATCAGGAGTACGTACCTGTCGGTTAGTCTATCGCTGGTAGCCTCATAGGCATAAGCGTTATTCTCTACCGGCCACATATGTCCCCGCACAAACAGACCGACGCCACCAAATTCGCCTAGTGATGCGGCGCGTTTGCCGTCCGGGGTTGATGCCCCATTCGGTCCGACATAAATGTGCGTATCTACAAAATCCCCATTTCCGGGATCTCCAGCTGCCTTTTGATAACCAGGATTATTGTTAAATCCTGAATTACCGTTTACCAGTCTTGATGGATCGAGCTGTTTCACCCAGTCAGTTATCTCCTTTACATTAAAAGCGCCCCAGTTCTCATTGAATGGCACCCAGGTAATGATAGAAGGTGAATTATAAAGATCATCGATCATGGCATGTAATTCCTTCCGGAAAGAGCTTCTTACCTTTGCAGTGTCTTCATGCTGATACCAGATAGCCGGCATATCCTGCCATACCAGCAGGCCAAGTTTGTCCGCCCAATAATAGAAGCGCTTGGGTTCAGTTTTCATGTGTTTTCTGATTAAATTGAAACCCGCTTTTTTAGTAAATTCTATGTCGTATTTTAAGGCCTCCTCCGTAGGTGCCGTGAGAATACCGTCAGGCCAATATCCCTGATCGAGTAATCCAACCTGCATTACGAACTTATTATTAAACAACGGCCTTATCACCCCGTTTACATTACCCAGTTTAATATCTCGCATACCAAAATAGCTCTTGACCTCGTCAGTGACATTCCCCTTGTTATCCATCAGGGTAATGCTAAGACCATACAGGAATGGATTATCTGGCGACCATAACTTAGGATCCTTTATTGGAATATATAATTTGGTTCCGGAGCGCCCAGAGGTCTCAGTCACCAGTTTTTTTTCATCAAATGCAGAAGCCTTTACTTGTGCTGCATCAGCATCTACAAATACTTCAAGTCTGTTGTTTGCCAGATCAGGCAATAGCCGGATGTTTTTAATGTAATGTTCATTCACCGGCTCCAGCCATACACTCTGCCAGATGCCGGAAGTAAAAGTATAATCTCCCCGTGGGCCATTCTTACCGGAGGGTGTCCTGCCGTCATTGGCATCGTGTGCCGCCACGATGATTGTATTGGTGCCTGCTTTTATAAATTTTGTGATATTTATATGAAAAGAACTATAGCCACCGGAATGTGATCCGGCTTTTTCCCCATTGACGAATAAGGTCGCATCATGATCAACCGCATCGAAATTTATAATGATCTGTTTGCCATTCCAGGCGCTTGGAATTTCAAATGTCCGTCGGTACCACATGTTTATCTCCTGGTTACGCTCAATGCCTGAAAGGACTGACTCCGGACAATAAGGGACCAGTATCTTTTCAGTTTTCTCACTAAAACTCGCAGGCTTAATGGGGTTCAAAGCGCTGGCAATGTGCTTGCCGCCTATGTAATCCCATTTCCCATTTAAATTCATCCATTCCTTACGTTCCAACTGTGGACGGGGATATTCCGGAAAAGGAGCTGTTGATTCCATTGCAGGCTTAGTCCATTGGGTAGGTAGTTTGGGTTGCTGCGCAAAAGAAGTTTTAATAGTGATACCCTGGAACAGTATGAGGCCCCAAAAAAGCAGGCAGTTTTTTGCAGTCATTATGAATATATTAGGTCAATATTACACTCGAAACAAAATACATTTTTTTCTTCAAAACTCGGGTATGAGGAGGAACATGCATGCTCCGATCTGATTATTCCTACGATGACCTATTGCTAACTAAACATAAGCGCAGTGTTATACGTGCTCATTGATAAATAGTATATAGATTCCATTGTTTAACAGACGAGAGATAACTTTAAATTTTCAGCAAGCACCAGGTAGTCATACACCGCAAATTTTGGACATTGGTGGTTTTTATGGGTTCGTGGAGCCTTGCATTGAGGCTTTCAGTATATTGAAACAGTAACTGCTGGTTAACTAAAAAACGTTCGCTGCCATCGGGCAAAAGATAGCGGCCATTACCCAGATTTTGTACCAGGGTTTCAATTCCGATATCTGAGGCCAGTCTTGCAAATAAATAGCCGCCAGGTTTCAGCACCCGCCACATTGAGTAGATCATGTCATCGAAATGATCAGGACTTTTGGCGAAGTGCAATACTGCGCTACTGATCACCAGGTCAAAATAATTATCATCAAAAGGTAGGTTTTCAGCGGAAGAAATCAGGAAATTCTCTTTAACGTTAGTACGAGACAGTGTTTCTGATAATTCTTTAACTGCTGATATTGCATTGGGATTAGGATCAATCCCATACACTTCATAGCCGTTTCTTAAGAAGTAAACCAGGTTGCGTCCACCTCCGCAGCCTGCGTCGAGCACCTTTTTACAATTATCATAAGTGCCTTTAAGCAGTTGGTCGAAGAGATAAATGTCTATATTTCCGTAAAGTTGCTGAAGTTCTGATTGCATGTAGCAAAGTTAAAGAATAAGGAGTTCGATATTAATTTAGAACGGTGCAATTATTCACATACTGACAACTTAGGCAATTTCGTCATGTTGCCTGGCCAGGGGACCCGTAGAAAGACCTCCGGTTACAACAAACAAACCTTTGGTTACATTCTTCTGCCTAAGGACGATGATTTCGTCACGTTTTTTACAGGGTTTACGTAATAATTCCTCTCCCGACACAATTCGGTTCTATCTTTCGAGCTCTAATGATCAACCGCTTTGGATATATCCATTCCAGACACTAGGTACTTATCTTATTAAGCAGTACGTCTTTAAGATACTCACTAGGATTGACTTTGTAGTATTTTCTGAATGCTTTTGCGAAATGAGTCATGTTACTGTACCCCACCATATAACCAACTTCAGACACACTATACTTCTTTGAACTTAAAAGATTTTTTGCTTTGATGATCCTGGCCTTTTGTGCAAATTGAGAAATTGAACGGTTGAAGACCTGTTTGAATAGTTTAACCATTTTACTCTGCCCCATACCTATCTCCTTCGCGAGCGCAGGGAGCTTTATTGTTAAATGGCTATTTTCCATCAGCTTTTTTCTGATGGAAAATAACTTGTATAAATTTAAATCTGAACGAAAATATAAGCCCCTGATCTTTCCGGCACCTAAATGGGAGGGCACGTTGACAGCATCTTTCGTAACAACGTTATAGAAAAAATCATTTGACAGATCTTCAACCAGGTTACATCCTTTTCTAATGCGTATGGAGGTCTTCATAAGTTGCTCAACTTCAAATAAAAGACAAAATTAATAAAATTCACCTGCAGCCTCAATTACAAAATAGACAGGACTACATTCAGCACATGCAGGTAAAGCAATCATTCGTTCCTGGAAAAGTACGGGTATTGCAATTGACCGACATCCTTCAATTGCAACACCCGCTTAGGCCTGACCTTACTTAAAGTTCATTGAACCTTACTGGTTTATATAACCACTGTCTCTTCCGTAATCAACCTTACAGCCGCATCAACATCAAGGAAGTGTTCGTGGTCTGGATCCACTTTATTTACAAAATTATCGGACTGAAAGAATGCATTCAGGTCTTCAAGACTATCGAACCATGCCTCTACCATGGCATCATATACAGGGTGCGGGTAACCTGGCGTGTGAACGGAACCTGAAAAAATAAACTTTCTGACATATTGTTTCGTCTCAGGAATTGATAGCAGAAGCGGAGCATGTATTTCCCGGCGGTAGTTCAAAAATTCCTGGTGAGTCATACCTTTTCGACGTTTTAATAAAATAGCTAACTTAATCATAAAATACTTTAATAAGATTGAGGGGTATGTAATTCCCCCTGTTTGACAATGAATTGTTAATCAAATGATAAGTTAACTGCGCAGTATAACTATAGCTCCTAAAATAATGGAGCCAGTGTGAGCCTATTATTTATAAACATAGCCTGTGACAAAGTTCGATGATGATAGACAAAGTGAATAACCCGAAACGTTCAAAAAACAGCCCGAAAACGGATTTTTTTTGCTATCCTGGGCTTGTAGGATTTTTCTCTGTCATTCCATACATATCATGATCATTTGACACTGATAGACAGCGTGAACCATAATGAAGAATATTGAATATGAGCCGTTGGGTGTGCATTTGGGTATGCAGGAGAGATGATCACAGTTGGATAAATAGCTCAAAAATAATAATTTGGAAATATTGTTTCCCGTTAAAAGTAGCGTGTAATAGTGGAAATATAATGTTGTGGGCAATGCATTGGAACTTCTCTATATGGAAACGACTGGTAAATTCTTAAATATGGTGATGGTGACAAATAAATTGTATTCAACAGTATTATTTCTGGCAACAATGATGTTTCTATCTTTTAACCTGCCTGCTGATTGGATTAAAGCTGGAAGTGAACCCAAAAGGTACGAAATGGATATCGATAGGAGCATCCATCATGAAGGCCAATCTGTAATGACTATAAAATCCATTGAAATAGGCATAAAAGGTTTTGGCGCTTTAATGCAAACTGTTGATGCTGGTAAGTATTTAGGCAAAAGGATTAGAATGACTGGTTATTTAAAATCAAAAAATGTTACCGGCTGGTCTGGATTTTGGTTGCGCATAAATCGAGCAAATTCGACACAACCCATATCTATTGACAATATGCAGGATAGAGCAATTAAAGGCAGTGTTGGATGGAGGGAATACAAGATAGTATTGGATGTTCCCGATACAGCTTCCACCATAACATTTGGTGCGTTGCTTTCAGGGGAAGGACAAATTTGGTTTGACGAAAATATACAATTCGAAATCGTTGGCAGTGATGTTTCTACTACCGGCATAAATAATTCTTTAAATACCATATCACCACTAAACATTATTACTCAGGCGAACCTTGACAGCACCCGTTACTTAACAAAGGGAGATAAAAGATTGAATGCTCCTTACTTAACTTTAAGTTATGATTTAAACAACATTGACAGTGTTGAATGGGTGTATGCAGAAATAAAGGTTCCGCAAGGTGAAGCTCCACTTCATACCTATTATTCTGTAATAGGCGGCAATTTGTTTTACTCTGGTATCCAAACAATTTCAAAAAAGGAACGAAGAATTATATTTTCTGTATGGGATGCCAATTCAGGAGACAATGATAAGAAGAAAGTCCCTGATTCAGCAAGAGCAGTTCTGCTTGCTGCAAAGAAAAATACAGTTTATAGTAGATTTGGAAATGAGGGTAGCGGGGTTCACACTCACTATGTTTATGATTGGAAGGAAGATTCGACTTATAAGTTTTTAATACATGTGGTGCCTGATTCATTCAAAAATTCAACGACCTTTACACTCTTCGTTAGTTTTGACAAGCATTGGGAAATGATTGCCAAAATCAGAACTCCTCAATCCCAAGGTTATCCTAAGTATGTTTATTCCTTTATAGAAGATTTTAGTACAAGAGATGATAAACATCGCAGGTCTGCTTCATTTCAGAATGCCTGGGTGAGAAAAACAAACGGAGCCTGGAAAGAAATAACTCAAGCGATATTCAATTTGCCATTTGGAGATAAGAACAGGAAATTCAAAGATTATGGTTGCGCACTTTCTACTTCTTTTGGATTTATGCTGAGTTCAGGTGGAGGATATACAAGCACGTTTATCCCGGTGCCTGCTCTGATAAAAAGAAATCCCAAAGGTATTGTTCCACTAACGACAATGCCCGAATAACTCAGTGCACTGCCAACAACAGTGGTTTTGCATCGTAGAACCTATTTAAAAAAATGCTCCAATATTTCGAATTACAAGAAAGGACGTCCTCAAAATTCTGGGAAATATCGTTAAATGCCAACACGCTTATTACCCGCTACGGGAAAATCGGTACTGCTGGCAGCCGCCATACCTTTGGATACGATTCGGAATGAACGGCCCAGTGGTAGCATGTTGCCTGTTAAGGCCGGATCTGCGCCGGTTGTTTTTGCTAATGGGGGCTGACCAGCATATTCCATCAGGAACAGGGGGGCAGTTTTTTGGAATGGGTATCTTAAAACAAGGTATATTGGTTTACCAAACAATTCCGGGTTCACAGTACAAACGTTCAGGAGGTACGTATTTTTCTCTGATTCTGCAAGCAAAAACGCCAGAGATATAATCTCCGGCGCGTAGCCAGCTGCCTGGTGCTATTCTTCCTGTATTTCTTGCGACCACATCTTCTCATAAGCCCTCCTTGGAGAACCTCTAAAATAAACTTCTCCGCAGTAGATATATCCGCGTTTCTCCAGGATCTTCATCATTGCAATATTATCGAAATTAGTGTCTACTTTGACACTGTAGATATTTTCACTGGCCGCATATTCTTCTATATATTCAAGTATCTTGCCGGATAAACCTCTCCCAAGATGATTTTGTGCAACAGCGACTCTATGAACTACCACGAAATCTTCATTTGATAACCATTCCCCTTCGATATCTGTATACGAAGGCTCATCGTTTATCAGTACAGCGGCATATCCGACGATAGTACTATCTTCGATCAATACAAAACCAACCCCGGTTTCAATATCTTTCCGTACGACATCCGGATTGGGATATCCGTCCTGCCACTGTTTACTTCCATCTTCTTTTCTGCGAATGATGGCCTGTTCCAGGATCTCCCATATCCTGGATTGTTCTGTTACAAGAGCTTTCCTAAACTCGAATGCCATTTTAGTGTGTTTAATTGTAATACAATGTAATATGATCTGCTGATTATGTTCTTTCTTTTGGCATAAAAAGGGTTCATATTTCCTGCCACAAAGTTTAAAGAAATGTCTACATTGGCAAAACTGTATTTTTCGATGCAGTCCATCGATAAAACCGATTGTAATGGAATTGAGACAACTGAAATATTTTTTAAAAGCAAAGGAGCTGCTGAACTTCACGGAAGCAGCTCAGAGTTTGCATATCAGTCAGAGTACATTATCCCAGCAGATAAAGCAGCTTGAGACCGAATTAGGAACACCTTTGTTTAACCGGATAGGCAACCGGGTCATGCTTACCGAGGCTGGTCAATTGTTTGCTGACTATGCATCCCAATGTATAAAAAAAGCAAATGACGGCCTGTTGCTGATAGAAGATTTAAATGAGCTTAAAACAGGAACTATCTTTATCGGCGTCAGCTACGGACTCCGGAATATCTTTACGCAGGCTTTGATACGCTTTACAAATCAATTTCCGACAATTAAGGTGAGAATTGTTTACGGAGTATCGGACGGATTAATAGGAATGCTGGAGCGATTCGAACTTGACATGATATTGATATTCAAGGATTTTAATCTTTCGCACCAATTTGAAACGGAGGAATTGTTTAGTTCTCCGATGCGACTGATCACGTCAGCGAAATCGGGCATATCACATATACCTTCCGTTACTTTGAAAGAAATTACACGACTTCCCCTGGTATTGGCAACGCAGGGCAGTAACACCAAACATTTTATTCGCGAAATGTTTAAAGGTCAGGTGCCCGAATTTGCTATCGAAGTAAATGATATTCCTACCATGTTGGACCTGGTGCGGACAGGGAACTGGCATACGATTCATATTGAAACGGTTGCGCCGGGGAAGGAGTTTGTTGCTATATCCATTAAGGAAAAAAATGTGATACGGGCTGTTACAATTGTTTCACTGAGGGATGCATATGAAAAGAGTGCAGTAAAACGACTTCGGATGATGTTGAAGGAGGTGAAGATATAGGAGAGTAGTTCGTCAGGCAACGTGAAGAACTTTCGCATAGTGATGCGCGTAAATAAGCCTGGCAGGCTTGCCAGGAAAGGAACTGCGGAGTTGCAACCGCTACCGCCTGCGAAAGACCGGGAAGTTATTATCTATCAGCGACGATTCCCGGAAATACCCTTCCCGGGGATGAAAAATCACGTAAAGTATTGTCAATAGCCAATTCATCCGGCTTTTGTAGTAGAATAAATTGCATACATTTGTATTCTATATGCCACTAAACTCACATTAATGTACCTATCCTATCTGAAAACAGTCTTTAAAGGCTTCTTGTCCCTTGTCATTATTTGTATTTTTTCCCTTTCACCTGCTTTGGCACAGATGCGGCAGATGTACCTGGATACTGATGAAGATAACGATATAAAAAAAATAAGCTTTTATTCGCCGAATGAAGGATATGTAGCTTTCAGGAATTGGATCGGCTATACGACCGACAGCGGCAAAACGTTTACAAAGAAATTTATCACTGTCAACAACGTCAATTACGGTAACTATACGAACATCAATATAACCTTTGGGTTTGGTATCAACGGCGTGAAAGCCTTCGATAAGAACTCCATTATCGTATATGGAGATTATGGACTGGTTCCATCAATCTTATATTCTACAGATGGCGGAAATTCGTTTAAGCTGGTATTCCATTCACAGTTTGATCCTTTGGAACTGCGAATCGGGATAAGGGACATCATATTTCCTCAGAATGATAATATTGGCTATGCTATTGATGCTGACCGTATTCTGAAAACGACAGACAAAGGGATTAACTGGTCTGTGCACTCAGTACAGGCCGACGCCTTTTTTAACTATCTTGAGGCGGCTGATAACAATAATATAATTGCTATAAGTACCAATATTTATACAAGCAGGTTATTAAAGAGCAGCAATGGCGGAACGTCCTGGCAGCAGATAACATTGCCCCGGACGGGCATCATGACGTATGCGTATTTTCTGGATGCCAACGTTGGGTGGTTAAGTATGTATAGCGGGGAGTACCGCTACTTTTATAAAACAACAAACGGGGGGCAGCAATGGACCCTTCAAAACGATGTTGAGGCCACTCCCTTCAATTGCGTTAAGATGCGGTTTACCGACGTCAATACTGGTTATGCCCTGGTAAACCCTTACCAGGTTTATAAAACAACAAACAGCGGCGTAACCTGGGAACGGATCCCAAGGGAAAATAATTATACCTACCTCGGTTATTCCCACTATGACCTCCAGTGCCTTTCGCCAACACAGCTATGGGCAGGTGGCGGTCATGGATACCTCGAAATGACAACGAACGGAGGAGGGACCCCCGTGACGGCTTATTTTAAAACAGACACTACAGGAATGTATGTAGCTGGTAAGGTACAACTGTTGAATTTTTCCAAAACAGGAGATCAATACCAGTGGCTGGTCAATGGATCATTGGTAAGCACAGGCTATAATGCATCCTATACACATGATATCAGCAGGAGTATTGATACATTACAATTGATCGTCTCTGCCGGAGGAGTTTCCGACACCCTCACAAAATACCGGTGGTTTAATGCAATGCCAACTGCCCAGGTCTCCTCTTATTATCCAAAATCGGGTAGTACAGGTACGTTCGTAACGATATCAGGTTCGAAATTCTCCACTGTATCGGGTATTTCATTTGGCGGTACGCCTGCGGCCTCTTTTACTGTTTTGTCAGACACGGAGATGACGGCTGTCGTTGGCGGCGGCGCTACAGGAACCATCACGTTCAAACAGCTCTATAGCAATACGCCGGTTGGCGAATTCACGTATAATCCGCCGCCCGCTTCACTGCCTCCGGTGATCCAGAACGTTAGTCCGTCAGCGGGTATGATAGGATCGACAGTAACGATCACCGGCAGCGGATTTGGAACAACCGCTTCACAGAACAGCGTTTTCTTTGGAACTGTTCAGGCGCAGTTACAATCGGCTTCTTCCGGACAAATTGTATGTACTGTGCCCGCTGGTGCAAGCCTGGGTACCATCCAGGTGCTTAACAAAGAAAATGGCCTTTTGGGAGAATCTCTGTCCTCTTTCAATGTGCCGTTCGCTGACAGCGCTACGAACTTTACACCTAATTCTTTTACTGAAGGCCTTATTGTAAATAAAGGCTGGGGAACACCCAAAGGCTTGCAGGGAAAAGACATTGACGGCGACGGGAAACCTGACCTGGTGTTAAATAGGAGCGTGGGCCAGGGTGATTCGCTGTCGGTTTTCCGTAATACAACCACAGGGGGATGGCTTTCCTTTGCACCAAGAGTGAATGTCGGTTATATTTACTTCCCTACATTTGGTCACTTTGCTATAAACGACCTGGACGGCGACGGGCGTCCCGATATAGTGATGCCAACGAATCAGGCGTTCGTGAAGGTAGTTCGGAATACAAGTAGCCCCGGCGTTGTTGCGTTTGAAAAGGAGTACCTGGTCCCCGCTGGAAGAGGCACCCAACAGGTGGTAATTACGGATCTTGACAACGACGGGAAGAATGATATTGCGGTGGCATCATTTGAAGAATATCTCATATCCGTAATGAGAAATACAAGCGTGCCAGGGGCGCTGTCTTTTGGTGTCACACAAAATTTCAATGCCGTTTCGGAAACGCTTGAAGGGATCACTGCCGGCGATCTGGACGGCGACGGATTGAAAGATGTTATCGCCTACCCCATGGATATCACCTCCCGCGGTATTTTATTGTTTCAGAATACCAGCATCCGGGGGAATATTTCTTTCGCTCCATTCGTCAGAATAAATGCACCGGGTGTCAGCTTTTCAGGCACGTCTATTTCAATCGTGGATTTTGATATGGACAGCAAATCGGATATTGTTATTTGTAACGATGATTATATCTGTGTACTTCGGAACAACAGTACTATCGGGAACTTTTCTTTTGGCGAGCCTGTTGTGATACCGCTGCAAAGTTCGAACGGCATGGGAGGATGCGTATCAAATTTCAGCGGAACTGTAAAACCTGATGTAATTTCCAGCGATTACGGATTAGACCGCCAGATCATCTTTGCAAAGAATAGTTCCCAGCCTGGTGCTCCCCAACTAGACAACCTGGTATATGGACCTGGTGATAACTCCACCCATATCTTTGCGCATGCAGTTGGGGAGGCGGATTTTGACGGTGACGGCAAACCAGACTTTGCTGCGTCGACCCTTAGTGGTGACCAACAGGTCATTGTGTACAAAAATACGGTCAATGCTCCGGTCATTACTCCTATGTGTACGAGTAGAGAAGGTGGCAACACATTAGTGTCTGATATCAGCGGAGATACCTATCAATGGCAGCAGGATACCGGCAGTGGGTTTACCAATGTCGTTAATAGCGCCAACCTATCCGGCGAAATCACGAACACCCTGCAATTCAATAATACGCCAGACTCTTGGAATGGCTATAAATACCGGTGCATAGTTGATGGACGTTACAGCAGCACTTTTGTACTGCAACTAAACTATACAACCCGTCCAGGTTTAATCGTGACGGCTACTGACACCGCTTTCTGCCTTGGAACAAATGTGAGCTTTACCGCAACCGACTCTACCGGCTATAAACACGAATATCGCTGGCAGTGGCAGATCAATGGAAAGGATGTCGGCTACTTTTCGGATAATACGCTTACAACCAATACACTGAAAGATCTCGACCAGGTGCGGGTGATCCAGGGCTATCTTGATATTTGCAACGTGGAACGCAGTGATACCAGTAATTCTATAACCGTACATGTAACTGGCGATACTGCTTCTGTGCAGATAAGTGCATCCGACCTCGCACCCTGTGTCGGAACACCTGTTACATTTACGGCAACGGTTAAGAATCCTGGTAGCCAGCCGGTATATGACTGGAAGGTAAATAATGTATCCCAGGGGATCGATAATGCGACATTTACCAGCTCAGGTCTCAAAAGATACGACTACGTACAGTTGTTGATGAAGAGCTCTGCCACTTGTGCATATCCCAACCCTGCCCGGAGCAATGTTCTTACAATGGCAGTGAAGGATACGAGTGCACTGTCCATAAGCATATCAACCGCAACTTCTGCCGTTTGTGACGGAACTAATGTGTTGTTTACAGCAACTACACGGAATACCGGTCCAGTATCCAGTTATCAGTGGATGGTTAACGGTATTGGCACGGGTACAAATGAAAGGACGTTCAACAGTTCTACGTTGCGGGACAAAGATATTGTTCAGTGTGTGCTTACCAGTCCTGCTGTCTGTCGCGTTCAGTCTCAGGTCAGCAGCGGGACAATTACAATGACCGCGCCAGGTATTACGATTTCCGGGGATACGCTGATTGTATTAGGAACTAAGAGCTACTTGAGAGCTACCACCTCGTACTCAGGCATGAATTCACAATATCAATGGCAAGATAGCACCCGTTTGCACACCTGGAAGGACATCAGTGATGCTACCATGGCCACGATAAACTACGCACCGGTTACAAGCGGCGATAAAGTCAGGTGTATAGGTAAGCCCTATCCAGATTGCATCGCTGTAAGCAATTCAATTGCCATAAGGATGAATGTGCCTACGTCTACGCCCGCAACTCCGTCAGTTGGTGCTGGCTACCGCTGGTATCCAAATCCTGTAAGCTCGACGCTCTATATCCAGGACGAAAACCGATTGGACCAGGTATCCACTGTTACTGTGTTTAACACTTTAGGTATAAGGGTACTGACGATGAACAATACCAGCCGACAGGAAAAGATCATCATCAATGTATCCAACCTGCCAGGCGGTATGTACTTTGTAGAGACGAGAAGAAAATCGGGTAAAACGAGACATTTCCAGTTCCTGAAAGTACAATAAGGAACCAATGTGCCACGGTTAGCTTTACTTGTAGTTTATTTATAGCAACTACAAGTAAAGCTAACCGTAGCTTTTTGTAGACTGTGTCTTATTTGGTGTTATACTGTAAGGAATATTTCTCCATCTGCCGGTACCAAACATTGTTCAGATAAACCGGCTTCTGTAATTGCTTTTCTGGATTGTAGGCAATTTCAACAAGGAATGTATTATTTCTTTGTTAAAAGAGACACAAGCAGAAATAGACAAGCTATATATAAGAATACAAAACGCCCGTTCTTTGAGCCTGGACGATGAGTTTACCGCAGAAGACTTTAAAGAAATTAAGGCAGACCTGACCAGGAAGATAGAAGACCTGGAAAAGAAGAAAATGAAGTTATGATCCACCAACGACAACTACCAGGAATACCATTCCCAAGGCGGCGAAATCATGAAGAACATTGCCAATCGCTATCTTGTATCCCCACGAGCAACAGCATCTTCCCTTAATCATCGGAAGTGACTAGTTTGCGCTCATTATGAGCCAAGATTTATCGCAACCAATAGAAGCGGCAGCGGTGTGTATGTCTGTCACTGAAAAGAAGCGGTTACTTTCTGAATGGCAGCAAAGTAACCTGAAGATGAAAGTATTCTGTGAACAAAAGCAGATATCAGTAAATGCGTTGAAGAACTGGATAAAGCAATTCGATATGGGGCGTAAGAGAAAATCCAAAGTAAATCAGCCTGGTTCTTTTGTTACCCTGGTCCCAGAAAGAGCGAAGCCTGTAATTCCTTTTGCTGAATACTTGTTGCCTGATAATAGGAAACTCATACTTAACCATCCTGTTCCGGTGTCTTTCTTAAAAGAACTATTATCCGCATAAAGATGATTGCTTTAAACCCAGAATGCAGGTATTTTCTTTACAGATCCCCTATTAACATCAACAAGAGCTTTTATAGCCTGGCATCTATCGCTAGAGAGCAGATGAAGGTAGACCCATTGTCGCTGGCTGTATTTATTTTCCTGAACAATAATCGTAACCAGC
>NZ_JAKIRP010000019.1 GCF_021646545.1 Chitinophaga filiformis
ACGACGATGTGAAGCCGGTTATAACAGCAGACTTCCCGAAGATCGTATATGTACAGTGTCTGAAAGATGTGCCTGCTAAGCCCAATCCAACTGGTACAGACAATTGTGACGGCAACGTTACACCTGTATACAGTGAAACCGGCAGCGGCACTGCATGTGACTCTACCATCACCCGCAAGTGGGTATTCTCCGATGCATGTGGCAATAAAGATTCTGTAAGCCAGGTGATCAAGATCAAGGATAATATCAAACCTGTACTTGCCGGTACTGCAGCTAATGTCAATGTAAAATGTGCTAAAGACATACCTGCGGCTGCAAACATTACCGCTACTGACAACTGCGATGAATCACCAGACGTTCATTTCAGTCAGAAAGTAATAGACAGCACCTGCGTGAACAGGTTCAAGGTCATTCGCAAGTGGTGGGCTGAAGATGCATGTGGCAATAATTCCGACACTATTACACAGGTCATCACCGTTTACGACGATGTGAAGCCGGTTATAACAGCAGACTTCCCGAAGATCGTATATGTACAGTGTCTGAAAGATGTGCCTGCTAAGCCCAATCCAACTGGTACAGACAATTGTGACGGCAACGTTACACCTGTATACAGTGAAACCGGCAGCGGCACTGCATGTGACTCTACCATCACCCGCAAGTGGGTATTCTCCGATGCATGTGGCAATAAAGATTCTGTAAGCCAGGTGATCAGGATCAAGGATAATATCAAACCTGTACTTGCCGGTACTGCAGCTAATGTCAATGTAAAATGTGCTAAAGACATACCTGCGGCTGCAAACATCACCGCTACTGACAACTGCGATCTGAAACCAACTGTTTATTTCAAACAGAAAGTAACAGACAGTACCTGCGTGAACAGGTTCAAGGTTACCCGTAAGTGGTGGGCTGTAGACGCATGTGGTAATAAGTCTGACACTATAACTCAGCTGATCACCGTTTACGACGATGTGAAGCCGGTTATAACAGCTACCTTTGACAAGGTTGTCAATGTACAGTGTCCGAAAGACATCCCTGCTGTTCCAACGCCGACTGCGACCGACAATTGTAACGGATCTATCCAGCCTGTATTCAGTGTTAAAGGTAGTGGCACCGCTTGTGACTCTACCATTATCAGGAAGTGGATATTCACCGACGCATGTGGTAACAAGGACTCCGTAAGCCAGGTTATCTATGTTAAGGACAATACCGCTCCTGTAGTAACATTCAAACCAGCAAACAAGATCATATCCTGTACATCACCTGTTGTATTTGGTACGCCTACCTTCTCAGACAACTGTGGAAGTGTAACAGTAACTTATACAGACAGGAAAGAAGGTACAGAATGTCCGTTCAAGCATTTCCGCAAATGGACAGCGACGGATAAATGTAAAAACAGTGTAACATTTGAACAGAGCATTATTGTTGCATGCTGCGCTCAGTGTAGCTTCACACAGGGCTTCTATGGCAACATAAATGGTACGGCATGTACACCGTCCGGCACAACAACTACTGCTAAGCAGATCATGAGTGCTGCAGTCGATGCACAGCCTGGTGACTCAGTCATCTTTGGTCTGAAAGCCACTGGTAAGTTCTTTACTTTGTTCCTGAGCGACATCACCAACGACAACATCTTCAAGATGCTGCCTGGAGGTGGTACGCCTGTGGCACTGAAAGGTTATGCAACCTTTAGTAAGACGAACACATGGGCTAATGTACCATTGCTGACAACCACCAGCAATTTTGGAAAGATCAATAATATCCTGTTGTCTCAGACAATGTCTATGTTCTTCAACCTGCACCTGTCACCAACACTCAAGGACCTGCAGTTGAAGGGAGATACATTGATGACAGTGAAACCAATCGCCTGTGGCAGCAATACGCTCAACCAGACAATTCAGAAGTTTGTAATACCGCCTAGTGTACTGAACTACCTGAAATCAGTAGGTAAAGCCAATGTGGCTGGCCTGTTTGAACTGGCAAATCTGTACCTGGGAGGACAGACAGTAGCAGGAGTGGCTATTGCAGACGTAAGTAAAGCTGTAGATGCTATTAACAGGGCATTCGATGGTTGCGCAGCGCTTGTTGGATGGGGCACTTCTTCCAGTGTAAATACTGCAAGAGTATCCGATGAACCGGTTGTTGCTCCTGCCACCGATCCTAAGGTAGCACAGCCTGTTGAGGCTACATTGAATGTTACAGTATTCCCGAACCCATACAATGATAAGGTAATATTCCGCTTCGTTGCACCAACTACCGGACTGACTAAACTGGAAGTTTACAATGTTCTTGGTCAGCAGATCGGTCAGCTCAATTATGGCATGGTTGACAAGGGTACTCAGCATACAATCGAATATCATGTACCATCTCAATTCAGGGACGTATTACTGTATAGATTAAATGTCGGTGAACACTTCAAAACTGGTAAAGTAATACCTGCAAAGAAATAGTAACCATTTAACCATCTCTAATACCTTCAGAGAGTGCTCCGGGATCCGGGGCACTCTTCTTTGTACCCTGCCGAAAGATATATCGCCTATGATGCGGCCACCTTAACATCTTTTTTTTGTTTTTAGTGCAAAACAATTCGACCTTTGTGTTGATACCTGTGCTTAGATTTTATCCGCGGACGTCCAACCGCCTTCTACCTCTCCGATTTTTTTAGCCACATACTATAAAGACCTATCATCTGTCTGGTAGTCATCAAGGAAAACGCGTGAGTGCTGAGCAATTAAAACCACCGTTACAAAGTGTCATTGCCTATATACGCTACGCATTTTCGGTAGCAGGTTTCCCAAATAACGCCGGCTACATTACATGTAGAACCACGTATTACCTGAAGGTGCATCCATCAACCAAAACAAACCTTACCATTTATGCATGCAGTACATTTACCCTTTTGCGTTTTGCTGAATGCCATACAAAGATGGAGCGTAGGGCTGGCGCTGACCCTCTTGCTACTGTTATTGCTCCAACTGACGACCGGTGCACAGTCGGTTCGCTCTGATAGCAAAGCCGATACCACTGTAACAAGCGCCAAAGACATTCCTGCGGTCGCACCCGCCACGGCTACTGATAACTGCGATTCGAAGCCGACTGTTTATTTCAAACAGAAAGTGGTGGATAGTACCCACGTGAACAACTTCAAGCTTATCCGCAAATGGTGGGCTGAGGATGCATGTGGTAATATTTCCGATACCATAACACAGGTGATTACCGTTCATGACAATATAGAGCCGGCACCCGGTATAACAACCATAGCGCCTGTCACCGATCCGAAGGTAGCAGCACAACCTGGTAAGACTACTTTGGATGTCACCGTATTCCCGAATCCGTACAATGACAAGCTGGTATTCCGCTTCATAGCGCCAACTACCGGACTCACTAAACTGGAAGTTTACAATGTTCTTGGTCAGCAGATCGGTCAGCTCAATTATGGTATGGTTGGCAAGGATACTCAACATACCATTGAATATCTTGTACCATCTCAATACAGAGACATATTACTGTATAGATTAAATGTCGGCGAATACTTCAAAACTGGTAAAGCAATACCTGCAAAGAAATAATACCTTTAACCACCCCGGATAATCACATAGAGAGTGCTCCGCCTTTGGAGCACTCTCCCTTTTGTAACTACCTACAGGTAATACTCTTCCACGGAAAACACGGCGCTATTAGCTAATCATCAACTCCAGGGAGGGCATACCTACCGGTCGACGGCTAATACCCCTCTCCCGGGAAATTGGACTACACTTCCGGCGATCCTGGTGTCTCCCCACCCCCGTTCTACCTCATCAGTAGTTCCGGGAACAAGCCTCATTTTTTATCTCCGTTAACGCTCTTTTTTCCCGCTTTTCTGTACCTTTAGTTCACCAACTACGTCTAAGCCACCCGACGCCAACTACATCGAAACATTACTTCAGGCTTTTCCTTTCCGGATACGTTACGTACTGACAGCACTTTTTTCATCTATTTAACTCCTTAACTATGCGAACAGTAATTCTACTCCTGTTTCTAGCCTTTTACGGCGCATTTACCCACGCGCAAACCTGTACTACACCTTACCGTATTGTTGTATTAGGCTCTTCTACTGCGCAGGGAATAGGTGCAACACCTAATCGCGGCTGGGTAGCCCTTTATACACAGTATCTGAAAGGCATTAACACCAACTACCAGGTATACAACCTGGCTGTAGGCGGTTATACCACCTACCACATTAATCCAACCGGCTATGTTGCGCCAGCTGACCGGCCATATCCGGATACAGCGCATAACATCACTAAAGCTTTGTCCCTCCTGCCACACGCTATTATTATCAATCTGCCCACCAACGATGTTGGCCGCGGTTACACCCTGACAGAACAACAAGCCAACTACCAGCGCGTTGTTGCTGCAGCTACAGCACGGGGTGTGAAGGTCTGGGTAAGTACTACGCAACCACGTAACGACTATTCCGCACAGATGGTCGCGAATCTCAAAGCAATGCGCGACTGGACCTTCTCTTACTTTGGCGATAAATCCATCGACTTCTGGACAGGCATGCACCAACCCAATGATTCTATCAAGTGGGCATACAGTTATGGGGATGGTATTCATTTCAACGATTCAGGACACTATGTATTATACACCCGGGTAGTTGCCAGGAACATCCCGCAGACACTCTGCAACGGTACGACACCGCCTCCGCAGATACCCGTTGTGTTAAATAGCTTTACCGTTACAAACAATACCAATAAACTGCAGCTCAACTGGAGCACAGCTTATGAAAAGAACGTGAAACGTTTCCTCGTACAGCGAAGTACTGACTCCGTCAATTTCAGCGCCCTCGCTACCGTCACTGCGACGGGAAACGACAGTACCGGGCGATCATATACTTACCTCGACACCGTACTCCGCAAAGTAAAACAGTTCTACAGGCTGGACGTTATCGTGGCAGACACGCATTATATGTACAGTGCCATTAAATCGGGCATACCCGATACCGCCTATGGCACCACACCACAGTTGCCCGTTGCGTTAAGCAACTTCACTGTTACGAACAACACCAACAAACTACAGCTCAACTGGACCACGGCTTATGAGAAGAATGTGAAACGTTTCCTCGTACAGCGCAGTACAGACTCTGTTAATTTCAGCGCCCTCGCTACGGTAACTGCAACAGGAAGCGCCACCGCCGCCCGCTCATACACGTATCTCGACACGGTGATCCGTAAAGTGAAACAGTTTTACAGGCTGGATGTTATAGTGGCAGACACGCATTATATGTACAGCGCCATTAAATCGGGCATACCCGACACCGCCTATGGCACCAACACTTATTTCAACATTACTAATCTCCAGGTACAGCCCAATAAGGATAAGTTACAGATACTCTGGTATAGCCACAATGAGAAAAGCACTAAGCAGTTTAACATACAACGCAGCAGTGATTCGCTGAACTGGAATGTTGTAGGAACATTAGCCGCAGCAGGCAATTACACCGGCTCGCGCTTCTACAACTTCGTTGATCCTAATATTTATTACCGGGTGCAATATTACCGGCTCGACATGGTAACCACTACCAACCTTCATTTCTATAGCGCTGTCGTAAAAGGCATGCCTGACACCATGTATACGCAGCCATTCCGGCTCGCTACTTTCACCGTTACGCTGCAGCAATCCAAAGCACAGCTCAACTGGACCACGAGTGCAGAGAAAAACACAAAGAACTTCACAATAGAACGCAGCAGAGATACGCTGACATGGCAGGCTATCGGTACTGTTAACGCAGCCAGCAATTCAACTACTACCCGTTCCTACAGTTTCCGTGACACCGCTACACTGACAGGCACTGTATATTATCGCCTCAACATGCTGACGCATGATAACAGGCGCTTCTTCAGCAAAGCGGTAAAATTCACTTTCCCGGCCACACTCACCATGAGCGCGCGGCGGACACCTCTTCTTCCTTTTACAGGAGAATTCGAACCTGTACGGCTGGCGCCTAATCCGATAGAGGAAAGCAGCCAGTTACTCGGACTACCTCCGGGCAACCATACCGTCAGAATCTTCGACTTCTCCGGCCGGCAGATCTACTACAATCCACAGTTCCAGGCAGGCAAGAAAATAGAAGGCAGTCGCTGGACACGCGGTGTTTATCTTATCATCATCGATGAAGGGAAATACCGGTTGAGGATTATCAAACAGTAACTTATAGCTTCTCTGTCAGTAAAAAGGGGGCCTGTATCACATGTGATGCAGGCTCTCGTCATTTGAGTAGCTGATGGGGACAGGTGATTGTTTCAGCAGTTCTCAGGACGTTCATTTATGCTAACATCCTCTCTTTCTTCGGAAAGCAGGCCAGAAGCTTCATCTCTTCAGGGTTCCCACGAAACATCACCATGTCATCTTCAGCATCTTTCATCGGAGAAGGCGCAGTCCTTGTTTAAGCACTGCCGGCGGCTTCGTTTATTTGTGATACATGCTGTTTTCGTTATTTTCACGTCTGATGACGAGTAGCGGGCATGTGTAGCTGCTATCGCAAAAATTATAATCGTGGAAATCAAACTGGGGTTAAAAGAGAACTGGCAGCAATTCTCCCTGCTGGTACTGATAAACATGTTCGTGGGTGGCATGGTGGGACTGGAAAGAACGGTGGTGCCGCTGGTGGGCACAGAAGAGTTTAAAATAGGATCTGACCTGCTGATATTTTCGTTTATCATCGCATTTGGCGTTGTAAAAGCTTTCACCAACCTGGTATCGGGCGTACTTGCTGACAGGTATACCCGTAAGCGGATATTGATCTTTGGATGGCTGGCCGGTCTTCCCGTCCCCTTTCTGCTGGCATGGGGCCCTACCTGGAACTGGATCATCGCCGCAAATGTGCTATTGGGCATCAGTCAGGGCCTGGCCTGGTCTATGACGGTGAATATGAAAATTGATCTTGTTGGTCCGGGGAAAAGAGGTCTTGCAATGGGCCTCAACGAAGCCGCGGGTTATGGCGCTGTTGGCCTCACCGCCCTGCTGACCGGCTATCTCGCTTCCCGCTATGGCCTGAGGCCTCAACCATTCTATATTGGTATTTTTTATACCCTTGCAGGCCTGCTATTGTCTGGATTTGTAGTCAGGGATACACGTAGTCATGCGCAATTCGAATCAGCGCAGCATCAAACTACCTCTCCGGCCCACAAGCCTGACTTATTCTGGGTTTTCAGGGAGACCTCTTTCCGCAATAAAAATCTGTTTGCTATTTCACAGGCTGGTTTGATCAATAATTTGAATGATGGTATGTCATGGGGCGTGTTCCCCTTGTTGTTTTTATCTGCCGGTGTTAGTCTGCAGGGCGTAGGCTGGATAAAGGCCGTCTATCCTGTTGTCTGGGGAGTGGGTCAGATTATTACCGGCCCGCTAGCAGACCGTATAGGCAGAAAACCGCTTATTGTATGGGGCATGATCATACAGGCCGTGGGACATGTGGTGATCGGTACGGAAATGTTGCCCCCCTTTGCTTCCGGCATCTCAGGATCTGTACTGCTGGGCATAGGAACTGCGATGGTGTATCCTTCTTTGCTGGCAGCGGTAAGCGATGTCGCTCACCCTTCCTGGCGGGCGTCTTCATTGGGCGTGTACCGCTTCTGGCGGGACATAGGCTATGCCGTAGGAGCGGTTATGTCGGGTGTTGTAGCAAATATGCTGGGGTTGATATGGGCAGTGCATGTAGCGGGCGCGATCACGTTTTTGTCGGGTGTATTTGTGTGGGTGCGGATGCGGGAGACGGTGAGATGATATGGTCTCCTTGTTATTAAGTAACATTGTATGGGGTTGGCTCACCATCCAGAGCACTCCTTTTAAGAGCACTGACTACGGGAGTACAAAATGATTCTTTATCCAAATCCCGTGAAATCAGTTTACTTTATATCCCATATTTAAAGTTACCATGCTCAACCCAATAAGAAGACACCTTTTTCACCTTACCCTTGCCATCGCCGTCCTTTCCTGCGGCCAGCCCAAAAAACAGCAGGAGAACGCATTTAGCTCAGCAGCGTTTACTGCCCTTCCTAAATATCCGATCAATGGGCTTTTAAGCGATTTCGACCTGCTCGTCAGCAGTCTGAAAGAGGCACATACCGGCATATACTGGTATTCCTCCGTTCAATCATTCGACAGCCTGGTAAGCATCCAGCGTGCAATGATAAAAGACAGTATGAACGGGTTTCAGTTCTACAACATCGTTGCCCCGATCGTGGCTTTCACCAAAGAAGATCATTGTGATATCAGTCTCTCAGAAGAACTGAAAGCCTTTCAACGGCAACAAGGAAAGTTCCTGCCGTTGTCAGTACTCAATTCCGGTGATGATGCCTTTATTTTAAATGATAGTGTTTCCGGGCGGTCTTTCAAAGGAGCGCATGTCGTTGAAATCAATGGCTTGCCTATTAAAACGATCAAAGAAAAGATCTACCGGACTTTTGGATCAGACGGCGACATCATGAGCTCCAGGATTGCATTCCTGGATGGGATCCGCTTCGCCGTTGAATATGCTAAGGTAATTGGTCAGCCGGAAAGCTTTGAGATGACACTAATGTCTCCTTCAAATGAACGGAAGGAAACAGTGTCAGTCAAGCCGGTAGCATTTACAACGCTTAAAAACATAGAAACAATAGTAAACAGTACCTATCAGACGAATACCAGTAAACTACCTGCCTCATTCAGATATCTCGATGGAAATACCGTACTGCTTACCTTTAATACCTTCAGCAATAGCAGCTTTCGTAAGCATAATATGAATTTCCGGCGGTTTACAGATTCCTGTTTTAATATCCTGTTAAAAGCGCAGGCTGGGACGCTGATTATTGATATGCGTGAAAATGGCGGCGGTTCTGAGGGAAATGAAGATTATCTCTTTTCCTGGCTTACAGACAAACCATACATCAAGTATGACAGTGTGGAGTTATCCCGATTTGAATTCAGCTTCATCGATCATACAGACTATGCCGTGGACAGTGAGAAAATAGCGCTATATAAGGAGCTCCGTGATGAAAACGAATTGACGGCCAGTGGAAGAATATTGCGCAAGAAAGGGATCTATACCCCGACACCTCCCAGGGTCCATCCTTTCAAAGGTCGCCTGTATATTCTTACGAGTGGCTGGACATATTCCGGAGGGGCAGAATTCTGCAGTCTGGTAAGGGAGCATACGAACGCCGTATTTATCGGACAGGAAACCGGTGGCGGGTACTATGGCAATACCAGCGGAACTTTACTGGAGCTTACGCTGCCCGTAACAAAGCTTAGCATCTCCATTCCCATACTCAGATTTAATCTGGCAGTACATAAGGGTATTCCTGGCCGTGGCGTGATCCCAGACTTTGAAGTCAGCCCTTCATTCGAGGCTTTTAGTAAAGGAATTGATCAGGAATTAAATAAGGCGCTTTCACTCACACCGGCTACCGGGGCAAAATGATGTTGCACCAATCTGCTATTGTAGCGGGTCAGCAATATTTCCTTTATTCCACCCCCTGGCAGGTTGGTACAAGATTCCTTGCTATTCCGCTATTGTAGCGGGTTGGTACAAAATTTCCTTTTCTCCTTTATAAATACGCAGCTCTGCGGGAGGTTCGTTCCCTACTCCCAGTACGGTAAAAGAGCAGTTATACACGTAGCCGTTATTTTTGAACTCATATCTGTGGTTACCGCCGGTACCTTCGGGTATAAATTCTCCATTTTCTATGATGAGGTCAGGTTTATCGCTCTGTTTATTTTTTAAAGACCAGGAAGCATAACGGTAAGTTCCGTCGCTCATCTCATCTATCCTGACCCTGAACTTTCCTGTTTCCACGAGGCATACCGGCCGCTTAAAGTCCTTTAGAGATGAGTAAACCAGTTTTCTGTCTTTATCTACCAGAAGGGCCCTCTTTTTGCCTTCAGCAGCTGACTGATAATTCACTGCGATCAGCTTACCATCTTCATTCAGCCATAGCTGTCCGTTACGCAGCATCAATCCGCGCCATCCCATTTTTTGCCAGTCCTTCCCGGGAGCCGAAGTAACTATCGACTTAACCAGCGAATCATCAAACACTTCATTGTATCTGCTTAAAAACTCCTGTTTGTTTTTTATCGGTGGGAGCGGGTATTCTCTTTTTAACGGGAAAACAATCTTCCTGGATAAAGCCTCTTTATCCTGACGTTTTACATCGGCGATAAATTTGGAAATAAGCGCCTGATATTCAGCAGTGATTGTCTGGCTGAAGGCAGCGGGAAGGAAATACAGCGTTAACAGTAATGTGATGATGAATGGCTTTTTCATTTTGATAAAAATCATTTAGCAGCAAAGATACCAAAACGTGAATGTCTTTACATTGCGCGTATTTTTTTCTATTTTGTGGCTGCAGATCCCGATCCATGCGGGCTATTTCTTTAAAGCATATCGGGAGCACCTCTGCCTGGCAGATCCAAACAATTAGTGGCTTTAAATGTAGGTTTCCCTCACCGACAGCTATCTTACCTCTCAAACGCCCAACGAAAACCATTTTCCGTCCATTTTCTCTGATCAAGTCCAACCCATGTCCTACTCATGTTCGGTTCAACTTCTATTCTTCCAGTTCACTATAGGCTGATTATAAGCTCACTATAATAGCATTATAGAGATATGGAAAAGCACCTTTAGTTCCCTTATAATGCCGGTAAAGAACAAGGACATAAGCGAACAAAGAAGCTATCTATCAGCTTGTTAATGCCGATTTCTTCGTAAATTGCACAATAATCTATTGCATGTTATGGCCCAAAACTTCAACATTATTACCCAGGGTCTTTCTGGCCATGTCGGAGACCTTATCTTTTACGAACGGAACGGCAAACCATTCTGCCGTAGAATGCCCCAGTATGGCCCGGACAGCATGTCTGCCGCCAGCAAACAAAGCAGCCGTGAATTCGCCAAGGCCAGTAAGGCCGCAAAATCGATCCGTTCTGCCCTGAACGGTATATGGACTCCCGCGCGGGACGAAACGACCGTATTCAGGCTAAATAAAGCCGTTTATGCGGCGCTGAGAGAGGACACCCTGCATCCGAGAGGCAAACGTGTATTCAATGCCGCAGCCCTGCATCAACACCTCGAAGGTTTCCGGTATAACAAGAAGGCCGTCATGACCATCGGCGGGATAGACACCATCCGACAGGACAATGGCGCGGTGGTGGTGAAGCTGCCCACTAACTGGCAAAACTGGCTGAAACCGCCGAAAGATGCCCGTTATATACAGCTCCAGGCCGTGGCATTGGACATGGACCTCGAGCAGCAGACCTGTCTTGGGACCACAACGGCCGCCATTTGCGTTCGGCTGGGGGAAAAACAACACTCCCTGCTGTTGCCGGTTGCACCGGCGAGGGCCACTGCTACGATCGTTCTTTTGCAGATCCGTTTTCTGCATACTAATACAGGGATCCATACCTCCCATAAAGCCAGCAGCGAGCAGGCATTTGTGACAGCTGTGCTGGAACCGGTATTACCATTGGAAGAAAAAGCAAAGCATCCGCAGCAACCAGCCAAAACATCCCGGATTGCAAAGAAAAGCCGCTCCGCAGCGGATATGCTGAGAGCTACCGCCGGGCAAGACCAGGTCACTAGGCCCCTTCACAGGGAAAGCAGGGAACAGATCATTCAAAGGGAATGGGTAGCTATACCAGAAGAAGGTCCACCACTAACAGTCTTTCATCAATACGACTGTGACCAGTTTCTAGTCTGATCAACTTATTGCTGTTTTGACGGTATCTGTCGATTGTTACTCACTGTGACAATCAGGTAATTTTACGCCCATATAATAAGTAAAGCCGCTCTGTGAGCGGCCTTACAATTCTTTTATGCCCCCACCGGAAGCTATATTCCGCCGGCGTCCGATTCAATAACGGTTTAATATTTCCCAAAACATGGTTTCCCATATGCAATAACATCGCACACACGTAATATACCGGCTACTTCTTTTGCAGCTCGTTCTTTACGGTCCTCACTACTAATCGCGTGATATTACCAGCCCTCGGCTTCATATCATCCTTCACGGAAGATCTCAGCAGCAGTCCTGTTTTAATATCCACATGGATCGTTCCCTTCCTGGAATAAGAGGCCTGAATATCGTTATTAACAGCCGTAGCTGAGGATACAGCTATCTCCATCTCATTTCCCTCCTCTGCCTTCACGGTATATTCTGCCCTCAATGGACCTACATGGTGATTATCATCTTTATACCATTTATCTCCCACGCCAACTTCTTCTTCAGGGATATAAGAAAACGCTGCATCAAAGATCTTCCGGATCTCTTCATTGTTAACGGTAACACGGGTTGTTTTACCAAAGGCCTTAACAGCAGGGTCATCCTCTCCCATGCTTTCAAGCGCAACGTTAACAAGTGTATCTACTCCCGTTACATTTTCTACACGCCAGTCAGGGTTTATGTAAACAGTAAATGATTTTCCCAGCATCCCCTCTCCCAGTTTACGCAGGTGGTCATTCTGTGTGTGCAGTTCATCGCCGATGCTCTTTACTACAAACTCATTAAAGTCGTCCGAGTTAAACCCTGTAAGGTCATGTGTAAACAGGTGTTCTGTACGCTGGTTAATTTTCAGGTAAGTTGCCCTGATCATCAACTTGCCTTCGGACGTCTTTCCTATTACACGCAGGAACCAGCTGGTTGAAAAGTTCTGATTGATAGTACGTACCCCCTCGTCGTGAATGTCGGAAATGGCTGTGTTTCTGAAAACGTATTGCTCCCCCGGAGCTAATACCGGCATGATTGTCCTCTTTACCTGTGCGGATAAGATTGTTGAAAAGAAGATAAGGCCCGTCAACAGGACAGTACTCTTATTGGTCATAGGTATATGCGATTAGTTTAAGGAAACAAATATATTAAAATGATTATATAAAGTAAAGGAACATGTGACCACCGGTAGTTCCGGATGTTATGAGATGAGGTTAAAAGATACGAGCACAATGGTGACACTCACACAGATCAGCGCCACCAGGAAGACATAATCAGCCACCTTTTCCAGGCGCTCACTTCTCCGCTCATCTTCCGCCCGCATGGACAGGAAGGAAAGAAAACAGCTGGCCATTAAGAGTAATGAGGCTATGCCGGTACTATCATCAATCAGCGTTCCATGGTTGAAATGCATGACTTTGATTGAGGTCAGCACGATCAGGCAAAAACCAAGCAGATTGGTAGATGTATTGAGGATATGTGGCGATTTGCTTCCGTTAGCCATATAATGTGCTGAATTAAGCCCAAAAGTTAAGTAAAAGGTTGTTTTTAATGGGTTTATCGGGAAATTTATAAGGGAAATTTAACAAAGTGAGTGAGTGTTAGTACTTTCCTGGTCGACGATTGTTCAGTAACAGGCGTGACGAGCGAGCGAATCGTACGACAAAAATAAGCCACGTTGCTCGCGCTCCAAAGCAGTCGTTTCACAGACAAGAGACCAAACCTACCTGAATGGCGCACTTATTGTGCTTCCATAACTTTCATAGGTAACTATTGGAATTCATTTCCGAACAACATAAAACCAGTTATGCAAGTTGCGATTAAAAGAGCTTATGATCCTGCCGATCCAAAGGACGGCTACCGCGTCCTCGTTGATCGGATATGGCCGAGGGGCATCAAAAAAGACGATGCAGCGATTGATCAATGGCTGAAGGAAGTGGCTCCATCTACAAAGCTAAGAACATGGTTTGGGCACGATCCGGCCAAGTGGAAGGAGTTCAAAAAGAGATACAAGGATGAGTTAAAGGATAATGAAGCATGGGAGGAGCTGCAGGCTTTGGCGAAGGAAAAGAAGAAGGTTACGCTGGTGTATGGGGCGAAGGATGAGGAGCATAACCAGGCGGCAGTGTTGGAGGAGTTGTTGGTCGGAGACGTCCGATAGCGGCAAAAAATTATTCTTCAAAATAATTCATAAATGACATCAGACATTCAGAGAAAGGCCGCTGCCTGTTGCTCAAGATCTCCGAGCGACATATCTCCTTTAAGGGCACCACAGGATACCGGAGCGAAACAAAATAAGCCCAATCATGGCTTGGTTTCATAAAAGGATCTGTATTAATCACGCGCCTGAAAGCACTATCCCGGGTCATACATTGCACCCACATATTGATGCATTCTCCCGTCACAACCCTTAATTTTTTTGTTCTAAGACTATAACTGAATGCTTTTGTTACATTATCTCTATTAACGACGACCACAACTGCCGCTGTCGCAAAGGCGCGATTGCCAATTACCTGGACGACTTCATTCTTGTCGAGTCTTACTTTATTGACAAAACTATCTACAGTTGACAGGTACGATTTAAGATCGAATGAAGAATAATAGTTGCATTCGCATTCGAATTTAAATTGAGCGCAGACGTTGTTGCCGAAAAAGAATAGTAATAGTAAAACACTCAAATGACGCATAGCAGATATCTAAACTTTTTTTTATAACGGTATTATTTGGAACTCATACTCTCATCATTTCTACTCCCTCCGCCTTTCAGGCAACAATGTGAAACGTGCTTACCTCCTGGAATAAAAGTCGCGGACGAAATCCTAGAAGATGAGTGCTATGCTCTTAACAACATTCCTTGGAAAAACACTGACAAGTGTTGCCACTCGCCACCCAGAAATAGCATTCAGAACCCCGCCCGGACAGCAAATAATTCTCTGACAGTGTTAAAAATTCAACAATCACATAGTCATCGTTCTCTGTGAATGGCTGCACTTGGCGCAATGATAGGTAGACGTCGCAAATAAGCGTTACTGCTCGAGATATATTCTGTAGATCTACTCATGACAGTATTCAAAGACCTTCAGATGATAAAAATGTATTTTTATAATACAATCTTAAAATCACTCGCTTAGCTATTTGAAATAACGCAAGCACAAATACACTATCCGTTGAAGTGATAGGGACAACAGTATCTGGTTCAAATCTAATGTTGTTATAAATCACCATTAAAAAGATACTACCAAAATATACTGCGATGTCATAAACACTACAGATGAATAGTGGGAACCATTTAATTTTATCGGTTTTACCAAGTATGGAGTTGGTAACAAAAAAAGCAACAATGCCATAAATCAGCACCCAGCTTTTGACTGCAAACCAATTCACATTACTTAAATTATCCTGATACGAAATTGTAGAAAAATTTTGGGTAATGTAAAATATACTCTTACCCTGGTACAATGCAACGATAACGCCAACAAATAAAATATACAATGCCGCAATCCAAAGAACTTTGACCCTTATTTTCATATTAATATAATTTTCCAACGTCTTGTTTAGGTAGAGCAGGTTGAGATGAATTTATCAGTCCTGGGGACATTGAATAATGTGTAGTATGGGTATACACCACCCTATTGGTCACTGTATTTACAATTCGCTCGATCCGCTTATATCCAACTTGTATTCTAACTGTTTCTGAACCATAATAATCAACTGCGTCAACCTTCCCGGTTCGGCCATTAATCTGAGCTACTCCGTACCAAGCTTCAGCCTCAACATATTCACCAACTTCCTCAACTGTAATGCCCCAATCCGTGAGCGCCGTTGTTCCAAACGCAACTCCCAGTGCAGCAGTTAAATCTCCAGCATTACTACCCTCTGACGAAATAAGACCTGCGCCCTGCAATAAGTTTACCAAATACTCTGCACCTCGTCCGGCGGCAACTCCTAATGTCACTTGAAGAAGTTTTGATCTCCAGTAATCCGTTCCTGTTGGCTTTCTGCTATATGTTTTAATGTTCTTTGCATCAAACGTTAAATACTTAGACTTCGACCGTTTCGTATACTCGACTTGCTGTATCCATGGTTTATACCAGAGTGGATTTTTAAACTGGAACCCCTCATTATTTGCCGCTTTATTAGGATCTTCATCACCATCTTCACTGGATCGATAGATTGTTGTACCTTTTGACTGAATTTCTGCTATTGCATCTGCCATTGGCACTTCTTCCCCTGCATCATTCACATATCTTTTATTTTTTGGGTCATAAGTCAACCTACCATCCGGATCAATAAATCTTACTGGATTATTGTACGCGAAGTTGTATGGCGTCCACCGTCTTGACACTTCCAATAGTGGATCTATTGCAGCCCATCTGCCGACCTGTACATCGTATATCCTCGCTCCATAGTCATACATTTCGAACCCGCTTCCATCTCCGAACTCCTTACTCTGCAACTCCTTCCCATTATACCTCATCCTGTTCTCCGCATAATTCGGTCCTTTGAGCGCATTAGAACTAATTCCCGCCATCGTCAACCCATACGGATAATAATGCGTCTCCTCCAGCAACGGCCCACTATTCACTCCCAACACGACATTATCAAAGAACACATCCTGCTGACTCTCATTACTGGTATAAACATACAAAAATCCACTTTCTTCCACCGCCATTTTCTCAACTTCTAATTCCTGCAACTCATCCGGACTCTCCTTCACCTGCCGTACCCCACTATTACCCTCCACTAATTTAAAATCATCATCGAATAAAACAAAGTTCAAATAGGCTTTTGGTCGGTTTGACTGCCCATTATCATTGTTCTTCTCCTTTAAACGTTGATAATTAATATTATAGAACTCGGCATTAAAAGGCGTATTGTTAGCAATTGCCTCAGATGCATGCGATCCATTACCAGTTGCCGTACCTCCAAATGCCTGCACCAGACCCGCTACCATATCTTCTACAGGAGCCTTACTATTATTATCTGTTGGTCCCTGAGACTTATAGAACGCTCGTGCACTGATTTGAACCGTATCGCCGGCCATTACTCTCAACACCAATGAAGGACCAATCTTCTTTCCTCCTGTCTTCGCATTTAACTTCGCTACAAACTTGTTCTCTTCTGTAGTTTGATCTTCAGGATAGCCAGATGGTTTCTCAGTTCGTGTCTCCTCCACATTACTAAATAACGCCACTTCCTGGGCGGCCACTTCCGTTTCCATAGTCGCCGCATACATGGTCAAATCAGTCTGATCTGTCAACACCGTTCTTACGTTCCCGAGATGATCCTTCTCGAAATAATCGTAAGCATATTGCACCGGCTGCCCACTTTTATAAATAGGACGGATCCGACCTTCTTCATGACTGATCAATTCAAGGCTGTCTTGTTTATATACAAATGCTCCTGCATAGTCGGTCACAGTTGTCCTGGAAGAACTACCCGTGTTATCAAGTACAGTCTTGCTTAGCTTATTCCCGGTAGCATCATACTGATAAGTAATGGTACCCTTACCAGTAATAATTATTGTCGAAGGAAGATTCAGGTGATTATACGTGATTGACGCAATTCTTTTATTCAGGTCCACGGTCATATTACCATTTCCGTCATAGGCATAATCATCTGTTGATGTATTACCGTCAATGAAATCGCCCAACATCGCCGATCTGGTAATTGACGAATCTATATCACGTACCCCTCTTAATCTATTGCTAATATTATTTGAACTATAAGTGTACACAAGGCTGTCGATCGTCTTGCTTGTCGTACCGATCATGCCCTTTTGTAACATGGTTCTGATGTTTCCATTTGCATCGTAACTCAGATTGCTGACGGAAAAATCTTTTTTGTCCTGTGCCCAGCTACCTCCATTTTTCTGTGTAAAGTAAGCCCCTGTCAAGCGGTTAGCCTTATCATAACTATACCCGTAAGCCCAGGCGCTATCTGCGCGGGTTTTCCATTTAACACCCGATATATTACCATTATATTGACTGGAATCAAATCCATAATCATAGCTCAATTCCTGACCAAACCAATTCGAAGTACTACTACCGCTGTTCACAAAGTTCTTATTGATACCCTGTAACCAGCCACGGATGTTATAAGTATAATTTAAACTGTCGATCACACTGCCAGAAGATGCTACACCCAGACGCTTCAATTTCAATTGCCCTAATTCGTCATAACTGCTTGCCGCTACCAATCTTTCCTGACTAACATCATCATTTAATCGCTTTCTGACTGTAAGTAAGCGGCCACCGTGATCGTAGGTCATACTTGTCAGCAAGGTGCTTTGTAACGTAACGCTTTTCGGATTCTGATGACGGAGATAAGTCGCCAGTATGGCTCCTTTGAAATTATACAGCGTTGTCAACACATCCTTTCCTCCCAGATTGTTTTCACTTATTACCTGAATGGCTCGGCCCTTGTCATTGTAGTAAGTAGTTGTTGTCAACCACTTATTGGTTCCTAATACCCTTACTTTAGTACCGGTCACCAAACCCGTGGTCATACTACTCACCGGCAGCTTTTCAGGATACAAGGTATCTACAGCCAGCAGTTTACCGGTGTCTGTGCCAACAAAAGCCAGCTTACCCGAGTAATTGTAGTTGTCGTAAAATGTATAGGTAAGAGGGGTCAATGCCGAAGCAGAGATGCCAGGTAATGGATTAGTTGCAGTTATTGCTGTCGTATCACCAGCTGCAGCAGGATCAACCTTTGCCTCAGTTTCGCCCCCAACACCGGAGTCGAACCCGTCGAACATAGTTACACTGCTGGTTGCGGTATACAGCCTGCTGCCATCATGACTATAAACCGCCAGATCAGCTTCTGCGGGAGCTACATAAGAGATAGATCGGGATGCTGAAGCAGCGTTCATACTTGCCTGCAAAGTATCCCTGGTAGATGTTCACTTATAGATGGCTGTCATAGTGGGGCGATTCAACTCGTCATAGAAAGTAACCAGCCATTCCATAGGAGATTTGGTCCGCTGAACGGAGTCCTGGGTAAATACAAGCCTGTCGCGCACATCATATACCATGAATACCCTTCCTGCACCAGGTACCTTTTTCACCACCATACGTTGCCTTCCGTCATATTGATACTGGAAACACAATTCATCGGCAACTGCAGTGCTTATTGTCCAGGAACCCTTAATAGCGTCTACAGCCAAAGGCGGTATAACAAAGCGGAGATTTCCCAAATCGTCATACACATAATAAGTACATAACCAACCTATATGTCCCGTACCGGGATTACCTGAAATCTGCACCTTTTTCAATACAACCTGGCCCTGCTTATCCTTATATTCAATCACCTGGTTTCCCTGCTCATCAATAGTTACATTCTCCTGTAGTTGTCCCGCAGCGTAGTTGCCTGTACTGGCGGGTATCCCGGCTCCTATATTCCACAGTCTTACCGAATCAGCAACAGCATTCACCTGATATCGTGATTCTACAGGATGACTCACCCAGCTATTACCGGGTGCGTAGCCTTTAAGCGGTCTGTTAAGTGGAGATTGTTCAAATGTCTGCTGACTGTAGTAAACACTTTCTCCCACTACGCCCCGATTGAGTACTCCATTCTGAAAAAATGCTTTCTGCGCATTGAACGGGTCGGTTTTAAACTTACCATCGTTTACATTGCCCGACTGCTGCACGTAGGGAAGATACTTATATTGCTCTCTTCCATAGCTATCATATACCACTGGTGCCACAAAATCTTTTCCACTGCTACTTATACCTTTTGAAACCGTTTGTACCGGACGGCCAAGACCATCAAAGTATTGGGTAGTCTGCTTCACTTCCCTGATTTTCCTTGCAGAAGAAACAACCGTATTTGTATCCGTCAGCGGCATATCCGGCTCCCAGGTACGTACATAGTTGATAGTACTACTTGTGTAAGGAGTCGGTAAGGTCACCGGAGTCACGGCAGGCCGGGATGCACCTCCAGGCTTATTCTGCGCCTGCAGTGTTAAGTTCAGCAGCAGGCACAGGCTAGATATATAAAAGGAAATTTTGTTCATATAATGTCTTTTCAAGGATAGGCAACTATTGTGTGATCGGCCGGGAGTATTGATAGTCGAATACTTTCAGCACCTGTCCGTCATTGTCTCTTATAACTTTAAGACGTCCAAATCCATCATATTCGTAATAAGTGATCCTACCTGCGGCATCGGATTGACTGGTCATTCCCACCAATGGTTCATAACAGACACTGACCATCTGTGCAGTTGCCGGATAAAGTCTTAATTCATCGATAGTGATGGCACCACTTACTGTGACTGTTGAAATCCCGGCGTTTAGCCTATGTTCATAATAATTCCAACCTTTTTTGGTTGTAACCAGCGTACCAGTTGTTCCGTTCACGCTTGCTGAACCGGATTTGCTCCAATAAGAGACAATGAAACCATTAGTGGTGGATAGCCCTGATCTGGATACCGCTCCATTCCCTAAAGCATAGCATTGGTTCCCGGTAACTGCCTGTGTGGTATCCCGTATAGCAGACGGAATGGTCCAATAACCCGCGGCATCCGGCTCAAAGCTTGTATAAGCGATATCGTTCTGCGCTGCATTGCTTACCGTAGCAATCGGATACAACGTGTCATACCCCCAGACATAACTCTGCTTAATATCATTGTCCTTCTGCTGTTCCTGTATATTACCGTATAGGTCAAACTTGTTGTAGCGAATACGTGTCTCTAGGGCGTTTGATCCGAGCTGCAACTCTGTGTTCACTGGCAGCAATAATTTGCTGTCATTGTTCCAGTCAGTATAATTGGTATTGGCCAATAAAACAGGCCTGCCTCCTTTCTGTCGTATACTCTTCACCACATGTGATAGTATATTTCTATTCACCATTTTCTGATATACATTCCCGGAAGCGGCCAGTTTGGAAGGATAAACACTTGAATCACTAATCAACTCTCCATTACTGGCCCATGACTTTTGTAGCGTTGGTAGTGTATGCAAGAGGTCATCATACCTATACTCAGTAGATGTTGAAATCTTGTTGCCCGCATCATCCCAGGTAGTATCCGACTGATTGCTCAGCAACATCACACCAGAACGGTTAGGGTATGAGGTCAGCAAGAAATCTGTTGCCGCATAAACTGTAGTACTATTAACTTGCTGGCAACAGGTAGTCAGATACAGGTTTTTTATCTTCAGTGAATTTTCCAAAGTAGCCCTGTAAACATCATATTTAAACTGCTTAGTGCTAATAAGTGAATAGTTCGCACCTACACTTTTATAGGTATTCTCGTATTTCAGCTTATTATTCTTCCAGGAATTGGAGGTGAGAAATATGCCGATGTTATTGTAAGTAACAACACCCATCACCTGTAAATTTGCAATTTCCGGTTCCTCTGTATAAACATCATATCCATACTCCGTTTTACCATTCGACACTCCCATACTATCCACCTCATATTTTGTTACGAGCTTGTATAATAATGGGCTCCCGCTAAACTGTGATACAGGCAACACACTGTTTGCATGGTATATCCATGCCTCATTAGGAGGTGTAGGTGGAGTCAAATAATGGCAATTGGCGGCGGCACCCCGCGGTACTATCACCTCATAGTTAAGATCCCGGTAATATTGAGATGTAAGCATAGTTCCCGGCGAATATTCATATTTCTCCCGACCTAAAAACTTACCATTCACGTCATAGTTTGTGATAGTCTTGACCCTCAGTCCCCCAGATCTTTCGGTAACAAGCACGTCTCCCAGATTTTTTTTATACGAGATATCACAGTAGGCCGAAACACTTGGACTGGAAGTGTAGATATTTACTGTTAAATTATACGTATGCCCGGCAATAAGGGAGAGTCCTACATCGTTAACAAAATAAGAAGAAGACTCTTGTCCGTTCTGAATATAAAGAAATAAAACATTGGACCCCGTATTTTGATCTTTAAGTATTATCTCTGGCCGACCGTTCATCTGCTGACCGGCAAAAGCCGAGATATATGCTGTATATTTAAACTCTTCGTCGTCCGCATTTACAGTGAATGTCGTTGTAGTCGTCGACTGCACGCCCCCGACACAACTGGCATGCCGCGTAATATTCTGAGACTGCGTCTCATACTTTTCAAAGGCGTGCGGTTCAAATTCAAATACGGTCCGGCCTTTCGTAGGATATTCTATCGATGTCATAGTTCCAGCCTTCATTTTATCTGAATCCGGCTCCCTGTTAGCACTTCCAATATTATAATAAGCGCTCCAAAAGAAGATAGTCTGAGCGGGAATCAGCGTAACGTTATTCCAGGCCCCGTTGTTATATCCCCAGCGGTCCTGAGCGTAAGATTCCCGCGGGGCAAGTGCTGACGTATCGTAGGTCATCCGGTAAGTTTGGGGTGGTAGTGCACCACTAACCGGCAATATGGCGACGGAGTCTAACTTGAGTCTTTTCTTCTGTTCCGCGCTGGCAGCTGTAAAAACATTCCCTGACCCAATACTATTGAAGTAAGACTGATACAGTTTCATCCGCTTTACCTGTTTCAAACGACCGTTCAGATTTGAGTAGACAACGATTTCGCTTAGCCGCATGCCAGATCCGGTCACATCCTGCCGGTCACACGTATTGATGAATGAGATCCGTCCTCCTCTCCAGCTGATCTCCCGTGGATACGCCTCATTTAGCGTGATAGTCTGCGTTCTGGTTTCCTGTTCATTCTTAAACTGTATGACCGGAGCCGGTCCACACTCTGTAAATGTCTGTCCTATATAATGGGTAAAATTGGTACTCAACTGATAAGATCTACTGCAGGCGTTTTCATAACTGAAATATATCGTATCAGCACCATTGCTGTCTACCATTTTTGTCAGCCGCCAGGAACTGATGTAAGTATACAACCCTGACGCCACTGACATATCCGTAGAAGTGGTCTTCTCGAACAGAGACACAACCCCGTTCTCATCAGTGATCTTATAGAACTGCCCATTAGCTCCAACACCAGTCTCAATCTTATTGTTTGTAACAGGTATCTGCATAAAGGAAGAACTATTCCTTCGGTAAATGAATTTACCTGACGCACCATTAATATTATATGAATATATATCCGGCTCTGCATCACGAAGCCCCTTCTGTACCTCGTACAAATAAGTATAAAACGTTGCTGGAGAACCGGACACTGAATCAGGAGATGGCGCATTCCGAAATCCGAACTGGTCCTCATCAGGTATCCCTACCATTTGTCTGCTGATGGAACCAATGCCTGATAAAGCCCATCCCAAACCAACACTGGAAGCAACTTCGTCTATCCTCACGCCGCCAGCATGATAGTCCAGCGATACCGGCAAATTGATCTTCCCTATGCTGACATTAAACACGGGGATAGTAATAGAAGGGACACCCGTTGCATAGCTCACTGGTATATCACCAAATTTACCCAGACTGGCAACTTCCGGCGACTTGGGGGAAACATCAATGATACTTTGGAAGGTAGTACCCGACCTTATCTGGCCATTCACAGTTATACCTGCTATCAGACAAAGCAGCAAAAGAAATCGTCTCATAGGTAGAGATTGATTAACAAGTCATTTAATATATCATAAGAATTTCGGCCCTCAACTAAAAAAGCGCCTTCCTTATGGAGTAAGATCTAAATTGAGAATTGTGACTGCTCGAACAATGTATAGGAAACCTGGCAAAGGATACAGGGCAACATCAAATTTCAATCAGTCGCAAAGGTGGTGAAACCACCTGACAAAACACATAACACATTAGTTGTATGCATGTTATAAATCATTAGTTGAACATATCATCGCAAAGAAAACTACTCATGCCGCATTGTATGTGCGTTGAGAATAGCTGGTGCAAAGTATTCCTCCGCGGAAATACCATCAGCCGCACAATAACTATTTTTTAAGCTTTTTTGCATATTTTCACTATAATTTGAAACAGAACACTATATGAGAACATACGCGATACTGATTTTCTTATTGATTGCCGGAACTGCTTATTCGCAGAAAACCATCAACAATTATAAATATATACTCGTACCCGACAGGTTCGACTTCCTCAAGATGGACAATCAATACGGATTGAATACGCTGACCAAATTCCTGCTCCAGGAAAAGGGATTCACTGCTATTATGGGTAGCGAGCAATTACCAGCGGACGTGGCAGCCAATCCGTGTAATGCACTCAAGACCGAAATAGTACAGAAAAAAGGGTTATTCGTTACAAACCTTACGCTGTTACTCAAAGACTGCCAGGGTAACGTCATCTTCAAGACCAAGGAAGGTAAAAGCAGGGAGAAGGACTACCAGGTCGCCTACGAGTTTGCTTTAAGGGATGCATTTTCAACGTTGAACGATCTGCCTTACAAATATGACAGTGTCTCATCTGCGCCACCGCAACCCGTTGTTGCAGCGCAACCGCCGATACCTTCTGCGCCTGTTCCTGCTGCTGCCGCACCTACTCCTGCTCCGGCATCAGCAGCCATTACTGAAAGTACAGGTACATTATATGCACAGGCAACCACCAACGGATATCAGTTAATTGATACTACGCCGAAAAAGGTATTAACACTACTCAAAACTTCCGTGCCTGATTATTACATAACTGAGGGAGGAGCATACAATGGCCTTGTCTTCAAAAACAATGGTGAATGGTTTTATGAGTACTATAAGGATGGCAAACTTGTTTCTCAGAAACTGCAGATTAAGTTCTGATCGCTATCTGAAATAATATATTCCTGATCCGCTCAGGGAGCTGAAACCGGGGCTACTCGCCCCGGTTTTTCTTTTTATGCTTCTTCTGTTACTTTTGATGTCTTCGTCAATGGAGGGGCTACAAATACCGCCATTTTCGGAATCAGATGACTTAAGCAAACGCCGATATTAAACGCGGCAGTAAAATTCTGCGCTTCCGTTTTTATGTTACCGTTTCCATCTGTTCCATCCACATCATCAGCAAAGTACCCTACCCTGTCGGTTATACCCGAGATAAAAAGGAACGGCGCATCACACATCAGGCGTATAACACCATGAGTTGTTTCTACCGAGCCTACCGGCAGCTTGTTACCGGTATCCGCGAGCGCCTTCAGCCCACTCTCATCGGAATACTCGTAATCAGCGTAGTTGGTAATGTTTACCACGCTCACCCCAATGTAATCTTTATCAGACATCACACCGATATTGTCCGAAGGATTCAGGTAAGGCTTCAGCAACCGTTGCTCAATTAACTTGATGGTTGCGTCATCCAGGCGGTTGAAAATATTTGCGTTGACAGCAGAGTTAAGCACTTTTTCGAAGTCCGCCGGATCATCCCACTGACTTTGCGGATTTTCTCCATTTGGATGGTAGTTGTGAATGAAGATATTGCTACCAAATACGACACAACCGTTGTTGTTACCGCCATTGAGGCCCAATGCTGCAGTACCTAACGCCACTACCAGGTCTGGTTTCTCAGGACGATATTGCAATATCTTCGGCAGAGATTCATGTTTACCTTGCGAGCTGGAGGGATTCCATTTAGGGTCCATAATGTCCTGCACACACCACAGCTCTATGGTGATTTGCTCATATGAATCCCATACGGCGCGTGGCTTTGCAGTGCCTTGTGCAAACGTCCATGGATAGTTCAGCAGTGTAGGGTCTTTGAGTTCCTGAGGACGCATCCTCACATTCAGCAGCGCATTTAAGATAGGTTCAACTTCCCAGGATTTGTTGCCTATTAATACAATCCTTTTCATAATGTGGGTTTAAGTGTGATGAATGATGAATAATGAATGTGGTATGTAATTTTATTCACTACCAGACAGTACTTAGGGTATTAAACAAGCATATTAATGGTCATTCGGGCGCGAAGCGTTCCAGGTTAGATAACAGCGAAGTTGGCAAAAGGTTGTTCTATGGGAAGTTTGTCTGTTCGTATTTATTTAAAATGAGTATGATTTCTCATATCGGAGGCAATGTGGGTGGCTCGTGTGCACAATCACCTCACAAACCGCTGTATGACCCACAAGATCAATGTCAGCACCACACTCACCAGGATCATTGTTGTGACAGGAATATATATCCGGTAATTCTCGCGCTCAATTTTGATATCTCCGGGGAGATGTCCCAGGAAACGCAGCTTATCGCCCAGGAACCATACGATTAACCCGACGACAAGTATAATAACGCCAATGAGCACTATGGTTTTGCCAATACGTTCCATATCCCGAATTTATGCTTTTTTCCGCTCTCAGATGTACTCTCTCGCCTTCAGCACCGCCAATTTCCAGCAACTTTACAGAAACAATCTCTATCTTACGCATTCAAACATAAATCCCCAACTATGAAATTAAAAACCCGATACTTACAAATGTGGGCTATTAGCCCTTTGTTTGCTTTCTTTTGCATAAGCTGGCAGTCGGGCGCCGATCCTATAACGCTGCTTACAAATGGGCATGTAAAATATTGGGATGCTGCAAAGGGGGAGTCCTGGCGTCTCGATACAAAAGGAGACCTGGCTGCATACCACTACCGCGATGGTATGCGCGTAGAGGCGGACTATGGTGATGTTTTGATCTCTTACAGCCGGTGGGCTTTACGAGGTGATACGATCTTTCAGCTGGCCGGCGCACGAGTAATTGGAGAATTTCAAATACTAAAACTGAATAAAGATATCCTAACCATAAAGTCCATATCCGGTATGTATGGTAGTGACACATTGTTCTTTCGAAACGCTAAAGATCAAACGAGTAGAATTAAAACAGGGGATAGAATACGCGAAATAGAATCAACAAAGTAAAAATATTCCGTTGCTACATACAGCACAATTTTAAAGACTACAAGCGTTCACCTCCCACATAACATATTTTAAATACCCCTGCGTCTAAACGCAATATTCCCTCATAGAAATCCGTATCTCGCAGATGTGTCACCTCACTATTTTCAGGATAACTTGAATTATGATTCAGCACCTTATCAACCGACATCTACGCTTGCAGGTATTTTTAAAACGTATTGCCGACATTTATATCTTTCCAATTAATACCTTCGCCGTGAAAATGCGAGGCATCCCCTACACAAAATAAACACGATGGATGTTTCGTTTATCCTGATTATACCATATTGTATGCTAATGAAAACCAGAAACAACGTACTGTTTGCATTGCCCGTGGTGTTGAGCATGTTATCATGCTCCAAAACCGAAAACGCCAATCCATCAACAGAACAGGAACAAGAAAAGCAGGCTGCCGCTGCAACTGACTACAGGCAGGAAATGCGCAACTTTGTAATCGGCATCAGCCAATATGCGAAGGCGCAGAACCCGGCGTTTGCCATTATTCCGCAGAACGGAATAGAACTGATCACCACCAACGGAGAATCCGACGGTACCCTTGCACAGGCTTATGTCAACGCCATTGACGGCGTAGGGCAGGAAGACTTATTCTTCGGTTATGACGATGACAACGTACCGACTCCTTCCGAAGATAACCTGTATATACGGGAATTCCTCAACCGGATCAAAACCACCAAAAAGGTAATGGTAACGGATTATTGTTCAGGTAAGACGAACATGGATAAGTCTTACAGCTCCAACAACACCAACGGCTATATTTCATTTGCCGCTGACCAGAGAGAACTGTTTAACATCCCTGCTTACCCAGCCCAGCCTTATGGCGTGAACAGCAACAACATTACCAGTCTGTCACAGGCAAAGAATTTCCTGTACCTGATCAACCCGGAGAAATTCTCCAGCAAAAAACAGTTCATTGACTCTGTAAAGACAAAGAACTACGATGTGATCCTGATGGACCTGTTCCTGAATGGTACCGCGTTTACTGCAGCAGAGATTGATCAGCTGAAAACAAAAGCAAATGGTGGTAAACGCCTGGTGATCTGTTATATGTCCATCGGCGAGGCAGAAGATTACCGTTACTACTGGCAGAGTACCTGGAAAGTAGGTAACCCGCCATTTATCGTAGCCGTAAATCCTGACTGGCCGGGCAACTACAAGGTGCAGTACTGGAACACTGACTGGAAAAAAGTTATTTTCGGTAATGACTCGTCTTACACGAAAAAGCTGATAAACAGTCACTTTGATGGTGCTTATCTCGACATTATCGACGGGTTCGAATATTTCGAGGGCAACTAAGACGCATTATCCATTACAAACATGATATAGAAAAGATGGGGCTGTCTCAAAAGTTTTGAGACGCCCCTTTTTCAATTTTATATCGCTATACCAGCCAATATGGTATATTATGTATTCGAAGGATATTTTTAGTATCAAAGTGATACTTTGGATGTCGATTTTAGGGTTTTAGGCGATCTTCTTCCTAAGATTGTGCGCCAGAGCTAATAAACCAGTTTCTATTTCCACTTTTTCGATTCCACGGAGCATAAATCTCCTAAAGTGGTGATTATGTTTGATGTTCCCAAACACGGATTCCACATCACAACACCGTTGTTTGCGTTTGGCTATGCCTCGCTTTGTTTTTAATCGCTTATCTACCCGAGATTTTAGACGTATTAAGTTGTGATTGATTTCGATCACCCTATTGCCTTTTGCCTTATGACATTGATCCCTTAGCCGGCAATATTTACAGCTTTCAGTTTCATATTTGGTAATTGTTTGCAGATAACCTGTTTTTGTTGCCTTGGTGTGAGTTCCCACATTATGCATCGGTTTGCCTTTAGGGCATTCATATTGATCTTTGTTTTGGTCGTATGCTAATTTATCGGCTGAATATGGTTTCTTCTCTTTGTTACGCTTGCGTTGCTGTCTGTCAAACTGGTTATGTTTTACGTAAGCCGTGATCCGTTTGGATTCAAGCCATTGATAGTTTTGTTCGCTGCCATAACCAGCGTCTGCTGTGATATTAGCTGGTTTAGCTTTGTAAGTCTTGATGTGTTGTTCAAGGTGAGTAATCAATGTGTTAGTGTCTGTACTCTGTTGGTGGAGGCTGTAGTTTACGATGTATTGATTATTGGTGCTTACTTGAACATTATAGGATGGTTTCAGTTGACCATTTTTCATATGATCTTCTTTGAGCCGCATGAACGTCGCATCTGGATCCGTTTTGCTCATGCTGCTTCGGCCATCGCCTATCCGGGCTTCCTGCTGCTCATACTTGTCAAGTGCCGCCGGCCAGTGTTTACGCGCATAATTCAGCTTCTGCTTCACTTCCTTACTGACGGGCTTATCCTTCAATGCTTCATTTATTTTATCGATGGTTGCAGTCACTTTCTCTTTATCGATTTTATCAAAACCAGAAGGATCTGTATCATCCATCTCTGCTGCAGCTACCGACTGGGCATACTGCCATAGCTCATTTAACTGCTCCTTTATCTTCTCCCGGTTCCTCTTAATGGCATTTCCCCATACAAAGCTATATCGATTGGCGTTCGCCTCTATTTTGGTCCCGTCTGTATAAAGTTCTTTAAGACTTAGAAGTCCTTCCTCGCATAGTAGCAATACTACCTGGGTGAAAATAGGTTGTAACGTTTTCTGAAGACGCTTGCCGCGGAAGCGGTTAATAGTATTATGGTCAGGGGTGCTCATTCCACTTAACCACATATAATGTATATGCTGATTAACGGCATCTTCTATTTTACGACTACTATATATATTATTAATGTAGGAATAAACCAGGACCTTTAATAACATTCGAGGATGGTAGCTACTTGTCCCTCCTGGCTTGTACTGTTGCAGTAGCGTTGTAATATCCACCTTATCCAGAATCTCATTCACGGTTCTGACTGGATGATTGGCTGGAATCAGATCATTTAGATCTGGTGGTAATAGCATCCCCTGATGTTGGTGATTGCTTTTAAATACAACTGATAATGTTTTGCCTCTTGCCATACTCCCTATAACACAATAAGCATCATTTGGTTAACAAAAAGGCGCCTTTTATTAGAAAAAACTCCATAAAAAAAGGGCCTGTCCCAATTACTTTTGAGACAGCCCCATCTTTTTTTGTTGCATCTCCCCTCTCGGCAGATCACTATTCTCTCTCTTTTCAATACCTGTATTTTTATCGGACTACCACATTTCTTAAAAATGGCCTATTCAGATCAGCCACATATTGCCTACTTTTGCCTGCTTTATAGGAACGCGATCCTATTAGGGACAATAAAACGGCTTAATATATAACAGGTTATTTTGCTAGACTAATGAACATATTTGATCTTCTGATTAACGACAAAGAGCAGGTATCATTCAATGATGTATTTCTTGAAGAAACCAACAGGCAGAAAATTGTACAGCTCATCAAAGAGCACACCTATATAGAGGAATTACACCGTTACGGGCTACCGGCAGACAATAAAATACTGCTTCACGGCAGTTCCGGCTGTGGTAAAACAATGACTGCCAAAGCCATTGCGCAAGCCCTGGGCAGGAACATACTGATACTTAACCTAAGCAATATAGTTAGTTCACGTATCGGTGAAACATCACAGCATATTAAGCAGGTGTTTGACAAAGCAGGCAGGGAAAATGCGGTGCTGTTCCTGGATGAATTTGACCAGATAGGAAAAGCAAGAGGAAATGACGATAAAGACGTGGGCGAAATGCGAAGGCTGGTAAATACACTCATACAACTGATAGATTATTATCCGGAAAAGGCCCTGCTGTTATGCGCCACTAACCATGCTGAAATTATCGACACCGCGCTGTTACGACGCTTTCAGCTGAGGATTGAGTTTGAACTACCGGCGACTGAAATACTCGATGGGTATTATGATAAATTATTGTCCCGTTTTCCAATACACATGCAGGACATAGAACGCAGATACAATATATCATTTGCTGAAGCAAGAGATTATTCATTTACGAGTATCAAAACCAGATTAATAGCGGAACTGGAGGCGAGACAGGAGCTCAGTACATCAAATTGATCCTGGAGAAATATTCCGCCTTGCCATTACCCACTTATTCTTTATATTGAATGTGGCTATCAAAACCCATTCACTATGGATCAGTCCAGAAGAGATTTCCTGAAAACAGCCGGCTGCCTGACAATAGGGTTCTCCTTCAGCGCTCCTTACATTGCAGGTTCCGCCTTACCACTGCAGGAGTTACCCGGTTCTCTTAAAAGATATCCAAACATAGACGCCTGGCTTGAGGTACTGGCCAATGGCAGCGTACGTGTATTTACCGGCAAAATAGAGCTGGGACAAGGTCTTGGTATTGCTATTGCCCAGGTAGCAGCAGAAGAGCTGGACCTTGACCTTGATAAAGTGAGCGTTTCCCTGGCAGAGACCGGCGTAACGCCTAATGAGTCATACACTGCCGGCAGCGCTTCCATTGAAACCAGTGCTATGTCTGTGCGTTATGCCGCCGCAGCTGCAAGGCAACAACTGCTGCAGCTGGCTGCTACCCGCCTAGGCGTACAGGCGCAAGAACTGGAAATGGCAGACGGTAAGATCTCTGCAAAGAACCAAAATCGTGCGCTTACGTTTGCCGAAGTGCTGGATGGAAAAAAGCTAAGCGGTGAGATCAGGATGCCGGTACCATTGAAAGCGAAAAAAGATTATCGTATCTCTGGAAAGCCGGTTCACCGGCAAGACCTTGCTGCTATGCTCAGTGGTGGTCCCCTTTTTGTACATGACCTGCGCTTCCCGGGTATGTTACATGCACGCATAGTACGCCCTCCTGTTTATGAAGCCAGACTGGAAAGCTTCAATGAGCAGCCGGTAAAAGCACGGGTACCAGGACTGCAAAAAGTAGTCGTTAATGGCAGTTTCCTGGCTGTTATTGCCAACGGCGAATACCCAGCCATACAGGCCCAGAAGATACTGTCAGAAAATACAAAATGGTCGCAGGCAAAACCGTTGGAGGGCGGGAAAGAACTCGCCGCTTATCTGAAACAATTACCTGTTCAGTCGCAGACCGTAGATCAAAAAGGAGAGCAGCTCTCAGGTACAGCTACGGTGCGGGCAAGCTATTTCAAACCGTATATCATGCATGGGGCTACAGGTCCCTCCTGCGCAGTGGCGCTATATCAGGATAACCAATTGCATATCTGGACCCATAGCCAGGGTGTATATCCGCTGAGGGAATCGCTCAAAGAGCTGCTGCAGCTACCGGCAGAACGTATTCATGTCAAAGGTGTACCCGGGGCTGGCTGTTATGGTCATAACGGCGCTGATGATGTAGCTGCAGAAGCTGCGCTGCTGGCTATACAATTGCCCGGAAAACATATACGCCTGCAATGGTCAAGACAGGAAGAACACGGCTGGGAACCCTACGGCAGCGCCATGCTGATGGAAGCAGCAGCTATATTGAGCTCCAATGGAAAGATCAGCCATTGGCGATACGCCTTATGGTCAGATACGCACAGCACCAGACCCGGTGGCAAGGCATCAAATCTCTTACCTTCATGGTACATTGAAAAGCCATTCCCCCGGCCAGGCGACGGATACAGTGGTGGTGCATACAGGAACTCAGCACCTTATTATAACTTTCCGAACCTCGATGTAAAGTCGCATTCCTTCAAAGGCCCATTGCGTGTGTCTGCGCTTCGCAGCCTGGGCGCCTTCGGTAACATTTTCGCGATCGAGTCTTTCATGGAAGAATTGGCGGTAGCAGCGAAGAAGGATCCGTATGAGTTCCGGCTCATGCACCTGGAAGATAAGCGCGCTGTTGCAGTAGTGGAAAAACTGAAAGAGATAGTGCCCTCAGCTCCCGGGGGCAATGGCAGCGGGATCGGCATCGCGTTTGCCCGTTATAAGAACACTGCTGCCTATGCGGCTGTTGCTGCGCAGGTACAGGTAAAAGACGGGGTAGTGAAAATACTGCAGATGTGGGCAGTGATAGATGCGGGTGAGATCATTAATCCCGACGGCATCCGGAACCAGACGGAAGGAGGCCTGGTGCAGGCCGCCAGCTGGACACTGCGGGAGCAGGTAAAGTATGATACCCGGATCACCAGTAAAGACTGGATCAGTTATCCGGTACTGCCTTTTGGACAGGTACCTGTAGTGGAGGTGGCACTGATAGATCGTCCTGATGAGGAACCACTCGGCGCCGGCGAAGCTGTACAGGGTCCTGCAGGAGCAGCCATCGCCAATGCCGTCTACTATGCCACGGGCATCCGCGTGCGGGACCTGCCTATACTGCCGGAAAAGCTGTTACGCTAACTCGTTTATCAACACCCAAAAGCCACCCACGAGTACACTGGCGCAGGTAAGCAAGTATTCAGGGAGGCTATCGAAGCAACGGCCGCGATCCTGAAAAAACAGCAACGACGGCTATTTCATCGGACCGGCAGCACGTACCTTTTTGATCTCTTCGTAGGTAAAAGCGCTGTCCTTCTGATTAAAGCGCTTGTTGACATAAGTGAGTATTGAGGCCACCGCATAATCATCCAGGAAATCGCCGTGTGCAGGCATCACACCATTGTACGTCTTGCCGTTCACTTTGATCTCTCCCTGCAGGCCGTACAACACTATTCTGATCAATTGTTCCCGGTTGCCGCTTACAAATTCAGAACCCGCCAGCGGCGGATAGCGGTTATTATCCCCTTTACCGTCACGCTGATGACAACTGGTGCAATAGGTATTATAAAGCATATTGCCATGCATCTCTCCTCCCCTGCCGAGGTTATCCTTTACTTCGTCGGGCGTCTTTATGTAAGAACGCGACTTACGGGCTTCCATCGCTACCAGTTGTGCTTCGCCAAACCGTGCTTTGTCTCCTTTATACATCACCCGCCATATCTTACCTTTATTGGATTCTGAAATATACAGCGAGCCGTCTGGCCCCTCAGCAAGGCCCATTGGACGGTACAAGGCATCGCTTGTATTTACCACAGTATCCACGCCGGTAAAACCATCTGCAAACACTTCCCATTTACCGGTAGGCTTCCCGTTTTCAAAAGGAGCGAAACATACGATGTACCCCGCCTGGGGATAAGGGGACCGGTCCGTTGAGCCGTGAAAGGCAATGAAAACACCTTTCCTGTAACGCTCAGGAAACTGACTGCCCCTGTAGAACAACAGCTCCATAGGCGCCCAATGGCCCGGGAAACCCATGACCGGCACATCAAACTTAGCCGCTCTCCCAATGATCTTACCATCGCCGCCATATCCCGGCTGCAGCATGTTCTTACCCAGCATGTGATCGAAGTAGGCATAAGGCCATCCGAAGTCCGATCCTTCCGTCACCTTCAGGAGGGGCTCTGATGGCAATACTGCTGCCTGCCATGAGGTGAACACATCAGGGTACCGGGTATGAAAATTATCTATCCCATTCATAACTGCATACAGGCAATCATCGTCCTGGTTCCATACAATACCCAATACACTCCGGATGCCGGTAGCGTATTTATAGCCATCTTTCTGTGTCTGTCCTTCTTTGTCGGCATCAAAACGCCATATCCCTCCATGCCATTCAAGATCAGGAGCAGGGTCAAGGCCTTTACCACCTGGCATTCCCCCCGGCCCCGCTTTTGCAACATCCTGTGCAGCATCTGTTGGCGCACCGAATGGCACATACATATTACCCCGGTTATCAAATGCCATGGGTTTGGCCGTATGCCAATGCCGCTCAACATGCTCATCTTCATCAGTAAGGATGATCTCCCTTTTGCTGTCTGGAATAAGTTGCCCCTCTTTTAATTTATTCCTGAACACCTCGCGGAGCGTAGAGGTGTACAGGTAGCCCTTATGGATCACCATCCCAACGGGTAGTCCTCCTTCATCTTTATAGTCACCGAAATAGGCAATGACATCAGCCTTCCCATCATTGTCAGCATCCCGGAGGCCCACCGTTCCTCCTCCCCCTTTCATGATATCGTTATAGACAAGCTTTACGTAGATGTCGCCATTATCATTTACTGCGATATGCCTGCCCCGGCCAATGCTGTCTGCCACTACTACCGCTTCGAAATTCCCGGGCAGTATTAATCCGCCATTGTCCGGATCTCCCGGTGGCAGTACTGCCGGCGGCTTACTTTTACATTGAAATACATTGATAGCGATACAAGCTAGAAAACACCATTTAATGAAGTGAGGACGGTATACCAGGAAAGGAAAGGAGGACTTGCGCATGATCTTTACGTTTTGATATAAAATCAAAAAAGGGAACCCTCATTTATACTAATATACGGAATCTGTCTGCTTTAATATGAATATCAAATTAATTAGTGAGCGGCGTATTACAGCTCCTGGCCCACCGGCGGATAGCTGATGTAACCAGGACTAAAATTATCAGGAAGATGTGTAAAAGGGCAGCGATAGCATGCAAGTCAAAATATATTTCTTATCGGAACATGAAAAGATCGAATATATTAACCCTGTTTGATCAGATTTTAAATAATAATTTTACCGGCTTATCCGGAGTACCTGCACTCCATTTTTTAATAAAACCCAATTTAACGCTATGACCCAGGAATACATCGAAATACGCGGCGCACGGGAAAATAATTTGAAAAATGTGGATGTTCGTTTGCCCAAGAGAAAGATTAACATCTTTACCGGCGTATCTGGTTCAGGAAAATCTTCTATTGTTTTTGACACCATTGCCAATGAAGCACAAAGGCAATTGTATGAGAACTTTAGTATGTTTATCCGGAACCTGCTGCCTCGTTATCCACAGCCGAATGCTGATGCTATAGAAAAACTGAGCATGGCCATTATCGTTGATCAGAAGCGGCTGGGAGGTGGCTCCCATTCTACAATGGGCACTGTAACTGACATATCACCGGTACTACGGCTGTTGTTCTCAAGAATAGGACAACCTTTTGTAGGATATTCAAATGTATTTTCCTTTAATGACCCACAGGGTATGTGTCCGGAATGTAACGGATTGGGACAGAAGCTGGGATTTGACGGAACGAAATTCTATGATCCTGATAAGTCTTTAAAGGAAGGCGCCTTACAGGTGCCTGGTTTCGCCAGCTGGGAAAAAGACATGTATGCTAACACTGGTTATTTTGATGTCGATAAGAAGCTGCGCGATTATACACCAGAGGAAATGAATCTGCTGCTTTACAGTCCTCCTACCAAGTTTAAGCTGCAAATAGGTAATGGTACGATGAACGCCACCTTCATGGGCATTATCGAAAAATTCAACCGTTCCTATATTAAACGGGACCTTAAAACATTATCAGAACGTACGCAGAAAATGGTGTCTGCTTATCTGCACTATGGCCCATGTCCTTTATGCAAAGGCGCCCGGCTAAACCAGGAGGTGTTAAGTTGTAAAATAAACGGCCATAACATTGCATCATTGTCAGCCATGGAAGCTGAAGATTTAATTCCCTTCCTGCAGAAGATCAGCGACCCGGTAGCGCAGCCAATGGTAGAAACGCTTACAGAACGTCTGCAACACCTGGTCGATATGGGATTAGGATATCTGAGCCTTGACAGGGCCACAGATACACTGTCCGGCGGAGAATCGCAGCGGGTAAAGATGGTGAAACATCTTGGCAGCAGCCTGATCGATGTCTTGTATATTTTTGATGAACCTAGTGTGGGATTACATCCCAGGGATGTGTACAGGCTTAATTCACTGCTTACCAAGCTGAGAGATAAGGGAAATACGGTGATAGTAGTAGAGCATGATCCGGATGTTATCAGAATTGCAGATCACATAGTAGACGTGGGGCCAATGGCAGGCGCAAAAGGCGGGAATATTATGTATGAAGGCAATCTGGCGGGCCTACTCAAATCGGACACACTTACCGGAAAGTACATGAACCATACATTTGCTATCAAAGAGCAATACCGGAAGGCTAAAGGACAGCTGGCTATTCATCAGGCATCTAATAATAACTTGCAAAATGTATCTGTTAATATTCCCATAGGAATATTGACCGTAGTTACCGGCGTAGCCGGCTCAGGCAAAAGTTCCCTGATACATCATGCTTTTCTGTCAAAGCACCCGGAGGCAATTGTAGTGGATCAGTCGGCTGTGGGCACTTCTTCAAGGTCTAATCCTGCTACTTATACCGGAGTGATGGACCTGATAAGAAAAGCATTTGCTACTGCCAATAATGTAAATGCAGCACTTTTCTCTTTCAACTCAAAAGGTGCCTGTGAGAATTGTCAGGGTACAGGTGTTATCTACACGGATCTCGCATTTTTAGAAGGTGTAAAAACACCTTGTGAGATATGTGAGGGGAAAAGGTATAAAGAGGAAGTGCTTGCGTATAAATTAGATGGCAAAAACATTTCCCAGATACTGGAGATGACTGTTAAAGAGGCCAGCGAATTCTTCACTATAAAAGAAATCTCGAAGAAACTCCAGACATTGATGGAAGTAGGCCTGGAATACCTGACACTGGGACAGCCATTAAGTACGCTCTCAGGCGGGGAATGCCAGCGTATCAAGCTGGCCAGTGAACTACATAAAAAAGGCAGCATCTATGTTATGGATGAACCAACTACAGGACTGCACATGTCTGACACAGGCCGCCTGATCTCTTTGATGGACCGCCTGGTAGACGGTGGTAATACGGTAATTGTGATCGAGCATAATCTGGATGTCATAAAAAATGCTGACTGGATCATAGATATGGGACCAGAAGGTGGCCATAACGGAGGCAAGGTGATTTTTGAAGGAACGCCGAAAGAATTGTGCAATCATGGCAGTTCACACACCGGTTATTATTTAAAACGGGCTTTAAGCTAAACGTTTTCTTCAAGCAAAGCGGAACATTTTATTAATGTTGATCTGATAAAAACAATGAAGGGCTGTATCAAAAAATGATGCAGCCCCTTTCATTGGGTACCTGATGGCGGTCAGGTAGTTGTTTAATCAGTTCTAATGCCTTTGTTTGTTATTGGTAAATGATCAGGCTTTTTTTACGCAGGTAAAATCTCAATATACCCTTCCGTTCCATGTACGCGGATCCGTTGTCCATCTTTTATCAGCTTGGTAGCATTGCCTACTCCAACAACAGCCGGTAAACCGTATTCACGTGCAATAACGGCTCCATGGGTCATCAGTCCGCCGACTTCGGTGACCAGCCCTTTTATGGATACAAACAATGGCGTCCAGCTGGGATCTGTGAAGGCGGTGACTAATATATCTCCCTCTTCCAGGTTAGCATCTTCCATGTTTAAGATGACACGCGCTCTTCCCTCTACCAATCCGGAAGATACAGGCAGTCCTACAATAGCTCCGGCCGGAAGATTTTCCCATTTGTACTCACCCCTGATGATCTCACCATCAGATGTCATAACGCGTGGCGGCGTAAGCTTTTCATATAATTTATATGCTTCCTTCCGCTCACTGATAATCTGATAATCCAGTTTACCGGCATGTACGACTTCCCGAAGTTCTTCCAGAGAGAGAAAATAAACGTCTTCTTTTTCATGAAGAATATTGGCTTGTACCAGATCTTCGGCTTCTTTCAGTAATGCTTGCCGGTAAATGAAATAACGATTGATCAGATTGTATTTTGGATACTCACGATAACCGGTGAAATTCCGGATCAAACCGATCATTCGTTTCGTCTCAGCGACTTTTTGTTCGCCATCCGGTAACTGCGCCAATCGCCCTAACAGATCCTGTTCTTTCCTCTGCGCCTCCTGTAATCCCTGCTTAAACTTCCGGCTGCTGGCGCCAGGTTTCATGTTCCTTATGTTACTGAGGATCATGGGAATAAGTGTAGCCGGTTTCTCGCTCCAGCGCGTCCTGGTAATATCGATTTCCCCACTGCATCGCATGCCATATTTGTTTAGGTATCCGTTGATAGCGTTCCGCACCTCCTCTCCACCGTTGAACTTAGGCAGTTCATCCAAAAAGTCGTCATCCTTTACATCTTGTAAATAGTTAATGATCTCCGGATAAGGGCGGATTACATCTGCAACATCCAACAGCGCCAGTCCCATTTCGGAAGTGATATTGTTTGACACAGACTGAGAGAGCGTATCAGCTACATTCTTTTCACCTAACCACTCTTTCATTTTTTCATTGATCCATGATGCCGCATTCATCGCCGTCATAATTACACCAAAACTTTCTCTGTCTGGTGAATCTCTTACACGCTGCATATCTTCCAGGATAAAATCGATCCGATCTAACCCTGATCTACCCTCGATGTTGCGCTTCAACTCGTGTATGATAGCCTCTCTGCGCTTTATCAGATCGGCAACGATTGCCGGATCGTAGTCCTTCAGTGTTAAAAAATCTGTGGGTGGTGGGCCTCCATTGCTTTTACCAGAATTCATTTGCTGACCTTCGTCAGAAAGCAATTTTATAAAATCGCCCCGCTCCAGGATAGTTGTCAGTGCATCCCTGATGAGCGGATCAGATTTGCCCAACACATTTACCATAATTTCCCTTCTGGCAGGTGATGCAAGGTCGGGCGCTATATCTACAAACAATCTCCCTCCCGCTGTATACATAGGCCGGCCAGCAGCTAACTGGAAAAAGGATATTCCTAATGGCTTTATGGGGTCCGTCATCATTTGCTGGTGGCCGACAGATACATAGAGGTGATTTTCGTGATCAGGCGCTTCGGGAATCGGGTACAAAGTGGTGATTGGCCGGCTCTGGACGATGTAAAATGAGTCATTGTCCAGGCACCATTCTATGTCCTGCGGATGGCCGAAATGAGCTTCGATCTTCCTGCCTGTTTGCGCGAGCTGCAGGATCTGATCGTCTGTCAATACCTGCTTATTCTGGTCGTCAAATGCAATCTCCTCTTCTCTCGTACCACCGTCCTTTGAGGCATAAATACCTAACTTTTTAGTGGATATCTTCTTATCAATGACCGTACCATTAGCTACCTTATAACTATCGGCATTAACCAGGCCGGAAACCAGGGACTCTCCCAATCCGAAGCTGGCATCAATGGATAGAACTTTCCTGTTAGCAGTGAGGGGATCAGCAGTAAACAAGATGCCGGCGGCCTGCGGGAAGATCATCTTCTGAACCACCACAGACAGTTGAACTTTACGGTGATCGAAGCCATTTTGAAGACGGTAGATTACTGCCCGCTCAGTATATAGTGATGCCCAGCATTTACTGACATGTTTTATGATTGCCGCTGCGCCGATAATGTTCAGATAGGTATCCTGCTGACCAGCAAAAGAGGCTGTCGGTAAATCTTCTGCAGTTGCACTTGATCTTACTGCATAGGCATCTTTCTCACCGGACGCGACGAGCCTTTGAATGATCTCTTTATGAATATCGGGAGGAATGGTTATCTCTTCGATACTCCTGCGGATCTCTGTGCTGAGTTGACGGATCTTCTCACGGTCTTCCGTCTTTAACAGCGATAACTGATCAAGTAATTTGTTAATGGATGGCGCTTCGCCAATAATCCTTTTAAAAGCATCAGTAGAAATGCAAAAGCCATCGGGCACGTGGATCCCTTTAATCCTGGTCAGTTCTCCCAGGTTCGCACCTTTTCCACCAACAAGCCTGAGTTTTGTTTTGTCAATGTCGGGGAACCCTAACACATAGGAACTCTTATTGGTCATATGTATGCTATTTTACTTTTTTGCAATTACTTCTCGCTGAGCTTATTTGTTGTTTCACTCATTACTTCAATTGCCTTTAAAAAATAAGCTTCAATTACTTTGAGGTCTTTATCCGAAAATGAAGCGATAATGCTTTCTGTTTCCTTCCGGAAATCCCGATACAGTGGTTCAAACAACGCCATTATATTTTCAGTGTTTGCCTCAATGATAACCTTCCGTCTGTCATCTTCAGCAAATCGTCTTTTCACCAGCTTTTTCTTCTCAAACCTGTCTATTAAACCGGTAATGGCGCCAGTAGTAAGCCCCGTCAGACCAGCCAGCTCGCCGGCTGTCATTTGTCCTTTTTCCAATAAGAATCCCAGGTACTTATGATCAGTTCCAGAAAATCCAGCCTTTCGCGCAATGGTTTCATGCATGTGAATGGAGGTATATGCATGTTGCTGGCTCAGTTTCCTTACGCGTTTGATCAGATCGGCGTTCATTTTATCTTATTTAGTAAACATCTTAGTTACTAAGATAATATTATTTCGGTAGAATGTCCAAATAATTTGTCGTTTTTTTTATCCGGTTCACTGGCATGCACTTCCGTGTCAGTGTAAGGCACAGCAATGGCGACATTGATTTAACAAAAAGCATTATATTAGCATTCCATTAGTATTTAGCGCCAACACCTATGAACTATCAGATCATAAAAGACGAAGATATTCTCAGACAATTTATTGCATGGCTGCCTGATCTTGAAGATGGGGAAACCTATTATGTAGGGTTATTGGCAAGAAGCAAGTATACAGACGGCAACACCATTAAATCTGACAAACAGCAGCTAAAGAGATTCACCAGCAGGAAGGAAGATCTGTTTTATAAGATATGGCAACTGGAATGTCCCGTAGGTGCTTACACGCATAAAGGCACTCCTATTCCGCAGGAATCACTGGCCATCTACATTACGCCTAATCCCCGTAGTATGTATGACGCGACGTTCAGTGGTCTTACCACACTTGCCAAATGCATACAGCATCAGAAGAAAACGCACAATCCACACCAGGAAGTGATGAATGAGATACAGCGGTCAAAAAGCAGAAGTTGTTTTGTTGATTTTGATATTGATTATAAAGAATCGGATTATGAGCAATTCCTGAAGCCATGGGTATTTGAAAGAGTAGGCCATTCAGCGAATGTGAAGTTCATTGAAACGAGGGGCGGCTACCATGTACTTGTTGATCCTTCAACGGTAGAAGAGCGGTTTAAAAAGAACTGGTACCAGGAGCTCGCGAAACACCCGCATACGGATCAGACAGGAGATCAACTGATACCTATTCCGGGATGTACACAGGGTGATTTTATGCCGAGGTTTGTGTAGGGGGTACTACCGCGCAGCGCATTCACACTAACAATAGTGTATCCTTTGCCCCCTTGTTCAATCCTGATGAGCACCGTTTCCTTTTCATTTTCAGGTGTCAGAATTACTTCTTTGTCAAGTATACGCGCCAGGTCTGTCATGAATTTCATCAACTTTTCATGGTCTTTAAGCGAATCAAACTCTTTTGGACAAATGTCGTTTTCTATTTCCGACTCGTCAGCTAAATAAGCATTTATTACAATTTCATCTATGAACACACTTGCAATTGAGCTAAGGTCATGCTCGCCATTCCAATATTCTTCAATAATCCCGATGTCAATCCTGTCTTCATATCTGTCAACTTTACCATTATACCACTTAACACGATAATTTTCATTCACATAGTCTATCCACTTTTTCCAGTCTTGCCTGTCAGCACGCAAAACAAGCATGTCCCGCAAAGAACCATCCCGATAGTAAATCTCATGCTTTAATTCTGTCCAGGTCATTGTTGGTCATCTGTTGGTTTAAAAAATCAAGTGTGGCGGGTATTACCCGTACATTAAGCTAAACACATGTATACTTCGTGTCCAGACTATTCAGACACGAAATTAGTCATTTGTATGTTGTTTGTATCCCAATAGTATAAAAAATCAATTTCCCGTTGTCCCCGTAATTTGGAGAAGACAGAGACGAAAAATTGCCATTAACAACGGGTTAACGCATTTCTCTCTTTTTATTGATAAATTGCTATCACGCGTAATAAACCAAAACAACTAATCAGCAGTCAATATACTCCGCGGTAAAGCGACATCTCGTCCCAATGTCCGAAGAAAGACACTCCAGAGCTGTAGGGCACCAGATAACACCAAGTGCTTATATATTATAAACCAAATATCTACATCAGATAATGACTAACATCAATAAACTTTTACTGATTGGTCTCCTCTTTCCCCTATCCGCTTGGGGACAAGATAATAAAAGTGAAACTGCAGGTTCCAGGGACAAATATTCGAAGTACATTAAACAACTTGAAGGCGGGGACTTGAATATTGATTATACTGATTTTAGAAATAGTTTTTTAGACAGTGAGCAATTCGGGCGTAAACGAACAAACTACTATACGTTAAAGCAAAAGGTTCGTTCAGAAATTAATAATAGCAACTATCAGGAAGTAATCAAATTAACTAAAGATCTGTTGGATCTTGACTATACAAGCATGTCTGCCCATAGTTACCTGCATCACGCATACGGAATGATCGGTGACACTGCAAATCAAAAGAAGCATCAGAACATAGAACTTGGGCTTATATATTCAATTATAAAAAGTGGTGACGGTAAGACCTGCGAGACAGGTTGGCATGTGACACAAATTGAAGAGGAATATTACATTTTAAATATTATCGGCGCACAACTACAAATCCAAAGTATAAGTAACTCCGGTAAAAATGCTTGCGACAAAATGATTGTAAAAACCTCAGAGGGAAAAACAGAAACATACTACTTTGAGGCGAACAAAGTGTTTGAAATGGAAAAGAAGTTGTTCGAACAATAGAGTATGCATTAACTAATGAAATCATAAAAGGTAAATGCCGGATTTTGTTGTTGTGTATTTTAAACTACGAATAAGCCGAAAGTAAAGGATTGCTTTTATATATTGGCTCGCATCACACCGGGTAATTATTAATGATCATCTTCTTTCACGAAATATAGTACAAACGGTATACATACCAGGAAAATAATCCCTATAATCAGAATGGTAATATAGGCAGAATCCAATCGGGTCAGATCTACTTGCTGGTTTAAGCGAGCGGAGAATAGTGCAATCCCGAGGGCTCCGCCCAGGTGCTTAATAATGTTATAAAGCGCTGTCCCGTGACCAACCTGCTTACCTTCGAGCGTTGAAAGTGTCAAGGTACTTAACGACACGGATAATATCCCCACGGCCAGGTTACGAATCACTAGTAATCCTAAAACGTATACAGGGCTTAAATCCGCGAATGCTGTCCTGTATAGCATATAAGCATAAATGGCAAAAAACAGCATACCCGTTGCTATCAGATATTTCAATGCTTTTTCTCTCTCTATGAGGAGAGCGGTAACTGCGAGCATGACAACAATGGAGCCGATATTCGTCCACAGTGGTATTGCTGGCAATTGCGTTGCCCATCCCAGCAATGACATAAACACAATGGAAGAAGCCGCGACACTTAAGGCTGTAATAAAAGACAATATCAGGCCGGTACGTAGGGAGACACGTCGCAATACACTTGCCTTTTCCAGTCGGGATCTAAATATAAGCTGCATGTAAATAAAAAACGCTATGCCAGTTAAGCCAATTACTAATAATGCGATGAAGAACAACCTGCTGAACCAGTCTGCACGATGTCCCCTTGCAATGATAATATACAGGCAAGAGGTTCCAACTGCCAGCATTATTGTACTTAACCAATCTTCGCCTTTCTCGTAAGATCCGTTTCTCACACAAGTTAATATCAGCACACAGAGAATAACACCTACTGGAATGTTGACAAAAAAGATGAACGGCCAGGAATAATTATTTGTTATATAACCTCCGAAAGGTGATGCCAATGCTCCGGCTGCAAGTACACCGAGAGTAAAAAACGCCTGCGAGGTTGCCCGTTTTTTGCCCGGCCAGCTTTCGGTGACAATAGTATGTGACAGCACCAGCATACCACCTCCGCCAAGTCCTTGCAGAAACCGGAAAGTAACCAACTCCTGAATACCAACAGCATTACCGCAGAAAAAAGAACAAACCGTAAACAGCATAACTGAGATGGCGAAGTAATTTCTCCTGCCAATCCGCCTGGAAAGCCAATTACTGAAAGGCATTATCACTATATTAGCAAGAGAATAAGCCGTCATCACCCAGCTTACCTCATCTGGCGATACGCCCAGGTTCCATCTTATATCTGAAAAAGCGACGTTTGCGATTGAGATATCCATCACCGAGAGCAAGGCGCAGATAATAGCAATAAGAGTTATAAGTGCGCGGCGAAAGCCATATTCAACCAAAGAAGGCAATTGTTCCATAGGATTGCAGGGAAGGGATTTCTATTTCTGTTGCGAAGATAGCGTGCCTGGTCCTTATTTCAAACACCCCATATCGCTGCTACTCTGCACTTTAACATCGCCGTATCTTCTGAATTCATCTAAAAAAATACTACTTTTTAATGCAAAGACTATAACTCCATCCTATGAGCATGACCGTTAAGCTCCTTCGGGCAACAAACGCTGACTTGGAAGCATACCTGCAAGACAGTTCTCAGTTGGAGAAAAAAATCTATGGCGATCCAGAACAAGATCCTCAGCTCTTTTTGTTGACCAGGGCTTTCTAAGCCCTATCACCCGATTATCAATGCTTTGCCCCAGCATCGTTCAAAAATCGCCTGTTGTCACTCCTACCGGTATAATATATTCCAAATAATCTATATTTGAGTCTTATTTCAAATTCCTATGGACACTTTAGACATCGTGAAGATTTTAGGCACTGGTATCGCCGGATTTGGTTTTTTGCTGATGTATCTCGCTTATAAACTGATTGCCAGCCTGGTTACCCTGCCCAAAGTTAACCCTGCCATTCTTAAAATGATCAATCGTTACATGCTGGTTTGTTTCATCATGACCGTAACAGTGGGCGTATTTACATTTATGTCTACCTCTTACAAAAATGACCTGATTTCCAACCAGGAAGCTGTGATCAAAAGCAAGGACACCGCATTGAACATCCTGACCACCTCTCAGAAAAGTAAACTGCTTGCCGACAGCGTATCAAAAGCTACAGATAGCCAGACGATCGCTGAGGTACAGTCCAGGCAAAACAGCTATCTCGATACGCTGCAGAAGTACATCGAGAGCCAGCATAATCCAACACAGCGCGAGCGATTTAACCGATACAAAACTTCGCTATCTACCATCGCCGATTCGTTGACTATGTCAAATGTGGATCACAGAAGAAGGGAATTTCTGAGGGAGAAGTATGTAACACTCAACGATTCAATTAGCAGATTGTCCCTGAAAGTGGTGGACAACCAGCTACCCGGTATCATAAAATAAGCTAATAAAGCCTGCTGCATTGTCTTGCGGCAGGCTTTATTCCCTTGTTTGCTAACGAGGGCTGTCTTCTCAGGGCTTCACTACCAACCCCTGCTCAGGCACATACTTGTCATATTCCATGTGCCTGGCAATACGCATCGCTTCTGCCTCCCCCCTCAGTTTCGCCACCAGGTGCAGCGCACCATCTATGCCTGCGGAAATACCTGCAGTGGTAATGATACGTCCATTATCCACATAGCGTACATTGGCCAGTACTTTGGCGGAAGGCACGACCCTCTGCAATGACTGGATGCTGTTATGGAAAGTTGTCACCGTAAGATTGTCCAGCAAACCGGCACGCCCCAATACAAATGCGCCAGTGCACACGGAGAAGTAACCTTTCGTGCCGGCATCCCGGCTTTTGATCCAACTGATCACTTCCGGATCTTTGGCAGCAACATCATCATCGCCACCGAATATCGCGAAGAAATCTGCCGGCGGCGCATCTTGTATACTGTAGTCGGGATTCACTTTTAATACGCGCTGTACGGTTACAGGCGCTTTGGTTTTACCTACCGTGAATATCTTAAACCCGGCATAGGAAAATACCTCCAGCGGACCTGCAAAATCAAGCACCTCAGTACCATCATACAGGTAAAAGCAGATGCTGTATGGCTGCTGCGCTGATACCTTTGCGGTATCACGGAGCACCAGCGTCATACCGCAATGCGGGCACATACCCGGCTTGTGATATACAATCGAGTCGCATGGGCCACAGGGTGGACAAACATAATCGGGTTCTTTTTGTTGTGCCATTCCCCATAAAGGCATGCACAACAATAACATAAGGAGATGTTTCATATACTATTATTGTTCTCGCAAATTACCACGCGGCATGGTGTAAAGAAGGACAATCGGCCTGCTAATCAGGCCATTTTAGCTGTTCCACCCGCCTTCTTTGCCAGCTGGCTCAGTTGCCGGGTGCTGCCAATACCACAGGCTTTGGCTACCCATGCCAGCTTCTGGCCATCTTTTAGTAGTTGTGTGGCCTTTTCTTCGCGTAGATCACGGATGTAATCTCCAATGGTAATGCCGGTAGTGGATTTGAACAGACGGGTAAGATTCCGCGGCGACATATATACCATTGCCGCCAGTTCGGTGATCGTTAGTTTCGTATGCAGATGATGAGTGATGTAATCCTGTACTTCATGTATCTGGTGGTTGATATGCTGCCGGTGCTGCAGATGAATACTATGCTGGGAAGCCTCTCCGTCGCGACGAATGTATACCACCATGTCTTTGGCTACCGTATATGCGAAAGTGGGGCCATACTGTTCTTCCACCAGAAACAGCGCCAGGTCTATACCTGTGGAAATACCTGCGCTCGTGTAAATGTTGTCGCTCTTCACGAACAACCTGTTTTCAATTACCTGCAACTTTGGGAAGTGTTGCTGTAAAGCGGCGGTATAGCCCCAATGTGTAGTGCAGCTACGGCCATCGAGCAGCCCGGCTACCGCCAGCGCGAATGCGGCGGTGCAAACAGAACATACCGTGGCGCCCACCGCAGCAGCATGTTGTAACCAGGGGATCCATACACTGTCATCTGTACGGTCCCACTTCGAAATGTCCATCCCGGCAACTATCACTATATCGTCAGATTGAATGCTGACAGCATCCAGAGGTTCCACGCGGGTAAACCCTAATCCTGAAGAAGTACCAGGGGCAGTATAGGGCGACACATACCGCAATTCATACGGATGTCCGCAACAACCCGCTTCGTAAAAAACTGTCACAGCCCCGGCCAGATCCAGCAAATGTACATGGTCAAACAGAAAAAATACGACACGTTTCTTTTCCATGCTACTAAGATAGGCAATGAATCGCCTATTCTGCTTACCCCGGGGCACCTGGATTGCCTGCCGGCAATTTTGGATCCGGGGTGGGCGCTATACTTAAATAGGCCTCACCCCGGAAGAATCGCTTTCCATCAAATAAATGATGAAGAACTAATTATTGTCAACTTTCCTGTCATGCAATTCCTGGAAATGGCGCGCATTGTTACCCTCCAGGCGGTTCAATTTTTCTATCTGTTCCGGTGAAGCTTCAAAAATATGCTTCACCAGCAGCCAGGTCACCGTTTCCGTATAAGGAGGCGTTGTTAAGGACCCGTTATAGTGGTAATAATGCAGGACGCCCGCCTGGGCAAGCAGTTCATTGATGTTTATATACTCATTTGACAAATGATTGGTTGCGCCCGTACTGTCAGGAATGGCATTCAGAAATTTGTCCAGGAACGGGTTTGCCTTTCCTTCTTTGAACAACAAACCTACCACCAGGTAAACAGGCCCCTGATCACCTTTCTGCTTCAACGTATGCACCATGTGCAGCTCCATGGGATAAGTAATACCATCGATAAGGTGCTCTGATGGCGTATGGAAATGGAACTGTTTAAAATCATACACTTGCCCCTCATAACCAAGCGTATTACCGTCATCATACTTAACCTGTATGGCATGACCAAGGTTTACGATCGTTTTAGTAGAAGGATGATAATTGAATGTCACTTTATGGATAGTGGCGTGCTTGCTGTCTGAAGACACAATATTAACAGGCGATTGCCGATTGCCCTGATCAGAAGCGGGCATAGTATACAATTCCTCATGTTCGCTCACAGACAGATGGTGTTCCTGTGCAAAGCCAACACCGGCATAGCAGGTGAAGCCTGTACACAGCATAAGTGCTAGTACTTTCATGGTTTGAATAATAACTTATTTCATTGTTACGCTACAAACATACTACCTATCATGCCAGCTTCACCGCTGTGAAGCCCCGCAGGCGAAAACTGTCGATGAAAAGGCACCACCCGTCGTTCAACGGAAATTCCGGCCACCTGCTGAAATAAGTACATCTGAACCATGTACATTCAAACTTCTCCTATATTAAATCTGATAACGCTTCCAGTCGCTGCCTTCTTCCCCGTGGCCCTCAAAAAAGGCTAAGTCCACGGGCAAGATTTAATTTAACTAACTTTATGACATAATTGTGTTTGACATATGCAGCAGCAAGCGGAAGAATCGAATAACTTAATGAAGTCCATGCAGGAAATATTGCCCGGCGATCAGTTAGATGAGAGTCATATTTTCAATCTCTTACCGTCAGCAGTTTGTGTATGCGACATGTCTGGAGTTATCAGAAAGTATAATGAACAGGCTGCGGAACTATGGGGACGACGGCCTGTTCCGGGTGACATCCATGAACGTTTCTGTGGGTCTTACAAGTTATATTATCCTGACGGCAGCTCGTTGCCCCACAATGAAACTACCGTAGCGGCATGCCTGAAAGATGGTATGCCAAGAAGGGACCAGGAGCTGATAATAGAACGGCCAGATCATTCCCGTGTATATGTAAGAGCAAATATAGTCCCCGTCAGGGATGCAAATGGTACTCAGACCGGCGTGATCAATTGCTTTTATGATATCACAAAGCAGAAGGAAACAGAAAGAACTTTAAGGAACAAAACAATGGAGCTGCAGGATTATGTGGATAATGCGGTCATTGGCCTGCACTGGGTAGATGCCAACGGCATCATAAAGTGGGCGAATAAAGCAGAATTGCAGATGCTCGGTTACACCGCAGAGGAATATATCGGTCAGCACATTTCAAAGTTTCACCTTCACCGGATAAAGATCGACGATATCCTTACCCGGCTGAGCCGTAATGAGACGTTGTGCCAATACGAATCTGAACTGATTTGTAAGGATGGAAGTATCAAAACTGTTTATATCAATTCCAGTGTTTTCTGGGACGACGGCAAGTTCGTACATACCCGTTGCTTTACAGTGGATATAACAGCTCAAAAGCAGCTCTTTGATGCGTTGGAAAAAAGCGAAGCACGTTACCGGGAATTAGTACAACGTTTACAGGCGCCATTATATACCACTGATGCAGACGGACGCATTCAGTTGTACAACCAGGCTGCCGCAGATCTGTGGGGGCGGGAGCCAGAGGTCGGTAAAACGCTCTGGTGTGGCTCTTATAAAATTATGAACACTGACGGTTCACCACTTCCGCTCGATAGTTGCCCAATGGCAGTATGTTTAAAGGAACAACGCCCAGTATATGGAGAACAGATACTCGTAATCCGGCCGGACGGGGCCGTGCGTCACGTGGCACCACATCCTCAGCCCATCTTTGACAGCGCAGGAAAAATAACCGGAGCCATCAACCTGTTACTTGATATCACAGATATAAAACGAGCAGAAAATGCACTGCGGGAAAGCGAAGCGAGATACCGTACGCTCAATGCTTCACTTGAAGAAATGGTGGCAGCGAAAACAATGGATCTGCAGGAGAAAACAGCAGAGCTGAGAAAAAGTGAAGAGCGCTACCATAAAATGGTGGAGGAAGTGGAAGATTATGCCATTATTTTACTTGACCGGAATGGTATCGTACAGAACTGGAATAAAGGAGCAGAAAAGATAAAGGGATATAGTGAAGAAGAAATCGTAGGCAAAAACTTCAGCATTTTTTACATCGAACAGGATCAGAAACGGGAACTTCCAGCCATACTGCTGAATGAAGCTGCAGAAAAAGGAAAAACGCTTCACGAAGGCTGGAGACGCAGGAAAAACGGCGACCTTTTCTGGGCAAGTGTTGTACTGACCGCCCTGCATGACGAAGAAAACAATATTATAGGATTTTCAAAAGTAACACGTGATCTTACTGAGAGGAAACTGGCGGAAGACAAAATGAGGGATTATTTGTCCCAGCTTGAATTTCAGAATAAGGAACTGGAGCAGTTCAGCTATGCCGCCTCACATGATATGAAGGAACCTTTGCGCAAGATCCATTTCTATAGTGACTTCATCGCTAATAATCTTCACAATCAGCTGGATGATAAATCAAGAGACTATCTGAACCGTTCAATCCTCGCCGCAAACAGGATGAAACAGCTGATCGACGATCTGTTGACATATTCGAGGACCACTTCCAACAGTGACGGCTATGAAGAAGTGAACATCAACCAGGTGATTGAAGAGATAGCAATGCTGCACAAAGAAGAGTTTGAACAAAAAGGTGCATATATAGAAACAGGTACCCTGCCTGTTATAATGGCCGTTCCCTTCCAGATAAGGCAACTCCTTTTTAATCTGATCAATAATTCCATAAAATACAGGCATCCCGAAAGAAATCCCGTTATTAAAATAACGTACGAGCTGTTACAGGGATATGAAATAACCGATTTTAACGCGATAGAGACTTTTAAAGAATATTATAAGATTACGGTACAGGACAACGGAATAGGCTTTGATCCTACCCATTCACAAAAGATCTTTGAAATTTTCCAGCGTTTAAATAACGTTCCTGACACAAAAGGCTCTGGCGTGGGACTCGCCATATGTAAAAAAATTGTCCAGAATCATAAAGGGTATATCTATGCAACGGGAACGCCTAACGAAGGGGCCAGTTTCACATTATATCTGCCTAAACACTAGGCAGATTTTCTACACATGGCTACCAACCTGTATGCAATACTTTGCAGTTCCTTTAAAGTATCTGGCTTTACTATATACTCTGCAGCACCGCTACTGATACATTCCTGGATATGAGATGGTGCATTGGAGGTGCTGAGCACGATCTTGGGTATTTTATTATAACGGGTTTGATTCTTTACATAGGATAACCACTGCGAACCATTCAATTCCGGCATATTATAATCCAGAATAATAAGACAGGGTAGTTCACTATCCTGCCGGGAATTTAAATATTCCATTGCCGTAAATCCGTTGGTAAATTTGTGCAACTCGGCTTCCGGTTCCACCGTAATAATAGCTTCCTCAATTAGCTCCAGATCTTCCAGATCATCATCCGCAATCAGGATTTTATAGCTCATGATCCTATGTTATTCTATGGTTAATTGTGAACGGCAACTTTCAGATATGCAAAGATATTTATTAAACGAAAACAATGATACAATAGCGCCCGGAAACTTACAGATGCCGACTATACTTAAAGTCTCTTCAAGATAAGCCTCCTCAGTGCTACATTTTTTCCGTGCTGGCTGAAAAAGGGCAAAACGCCATCGGCATGGCATTGGCATGAGGCTTGGTGTACATCATGTATGGCTGATAAAAAAAGAATATCCAATCGCCTGATACTATCAGAAGCAAAGGAGGCCGAATCCATGGGGGATAGCGGCAAGGCCATAACATTGTACCAGCAAGCCGTAAAAAATGACCCACTGCAGGAACAGGCTTGGCAGCGTTTGATGATATTGCATCGCAAGCAGAAGGACTATGCAGGCGAGCTGAAGATTATTAATCTTGCTTTGAAAGCTTATGAAACGCATTCCCGGGAAGTACAGCAGCAATGGCTGCAAAAAAATAAAAAAGCAGCTCCTTTGATTAAATCATTGGCAAAGAGCCTGGGATTGATGAATACCAGCGGTGTTATGATAGATCATAATCCCATACTTGACAAATGGAATCACCGAAAAGAATGGGTAAAGGCAAGGCTGAAAAAGAAAGCAAGAAATTAAAAAGCAGCACACTATTTAAGTTATTTTTGCCCCGTTTCACCTGACAACGTACACATACCTATGCCTATACCAATGCAAATCCTTTTAAATATTGCTTTATGAGGTTTAAGCTATTTACCTGGATAAAGCGATTCTGGTCTTCCCAATGGGTAGCGCCGTTTATCCTTTTTATGATTCCCGCAAGCATTTTGACTGTTTCAGCTATCCGGAACGGCCGGGAGCAGCGCGCACTATTACAAAGGGGGGTATATGTTATTGCCAGGATCACTAAACGTGGCAAACCACGCAAGGGTGTTCCTTATGCAGATGTGGTCTATGCATATAAGACAAGGCAGTATACTGCATGGGTTAATACCGAGCACTATTCCAGGCCCAGAACAGGCGACTACGTATATCTACGGATCTTGCCCGATAAGCCGGAGACGGTACGGCTGGTTGAGCACTCCCGCGTTCCCGATTGTATGGTCGCTCTTGCCAGGTACGGACAGTCATGGAATGAGCTGCCTTCATGTAATACCCCGTCCTCACAGCACCAGGTAATATTCATCCCCGCGGGTAAAGAACAGCCTTTTTTAAAAGATATATTGCAGGACAGCTCTATGCGGCCCACGGAATACATAACCGCGCACCATCTGAGTGGACAGCTGGTCACAATAAAAGGTGAAAATATAGTGGGCATCCGTTCATTCGTCAAGGGTCGTACGTCGGGAGAAGAGCTGCAGTCTTTTGAAGGCGGCAGCATTCATCATTATGTGCTCAGGGCAGATTCCGTTAACGCTACTTTTTTCAGGACATATACATCTTCCGGGAAGATATGGCATGAGGAGGGCACACCCATCATCCATAGAGAGGTCAGAAGCTTCAGGGATGGCAGCGTGGAGATCAAATTAGTTGTCGCAGACCGTATCTTCAGAGATATGGTGATTAGTTGTTCAGTAGGAGAAGAGAAATATACGGAAACAAAACTGGCAGATGACAGTACATACTGGCCCTACAGGGTGTGCCATATTACTGTTAACGTATCCAGGAAGCAGGCCAGAGAACTGATATTGGAGGTACAATGTGAGGATAAATATACTGAGGAACAGGCCGTATTCAGAGACACATTAACCCTGGCAGCGTATTCCCGCCACCGTTAACCCATGTGGATAGTAATGCGTCTCAGCCAGCAATTGCCCGATGTAAACGAAATATGTAGACATTTTGTAGACACCTTGTAATGTGGATGTAGTAAGTGTGTAGTCGTTAAAAAATACAGCAATCCAGGCTGTCAACATATTTTTGAAGAATCTTGTTCGGGAATAAATCTGAACAAGAAAATAAGAAATGATCAGAAAGATTAAACAATTAGCGAGCCCGTTACTCGTATTATTTCTTACTACTTGCACTGTTAAGGCGCAGACCTCCCCGTCATTACTACTGATATATGACGACTATTCCGGCAAAAGATCAGGCCTCACCTATTGGAAAAATGGCGAAATAATCCAACTAATAGATAGTAAAGCAGAGGCGGGAGCATTAGCAATTACTGTATCCGGCAATGATGAGTACGTAGCCGGTTATCAAAATAATACGGCTGGAGAGTCTGTTGCCACTTATTGGAAAAACGGGAAGGCTGTTACACTTACGGATGGCCAAACTTATGCAAAGGCAAATGGCATTAGTGCGTCCGGCCCGGACGTACATGTAATTGGAAATAATGGCAGGCAGGCCATGTATTGGAAAAATGGAACGGCCTCCTCGTTTGGTGAAGACACCAAATTATCTGCCATTGCAATCAGCGGAACCGATGTTTATATAGCCGGTTACCGGGCAAATGATCAGGGAGAAAATGTTGCCACCTGCTGGAAAAATGGGAACGCATCAGCGCTGACAGACGGGAAAAGGAGTGCAGAAGCCCATGCTGTCGCCATATCCGGCAGTGATGTTTATGTGGCGGGTTTTACAGTTAATGCAGATGGGAAGGAAACTGCGATGTATTGGAAAAATGGGGCGCCCGTCATCCTTCCGGATGGTTGCAGGGCGAACGCCATAGCTGTATTCGATAATGATATATATGTAGGTGGAATTGACAGAGATGAAGCAGGCGCTAATGTCGTTGTTTACTGGAAGAATGGGCATGCCATCAGGCTAACCAGTGGCAAAGAAGCAGCAGGTGCCGGAGTAAAGGCCATCGCTGTCGCAGGCAATGACGTCTATCTGGCCGGCTACCTTGATGGCAAAGCTACATATTGGAAGAATGGAAAGCCCGTAATTCTGGATGATATAACAGGCCAGGTCACCGGGATGGTGGTTAGATAAACGCGCTATTCGTCCTCCTCCTCCTCGTCATCATCTTCATCATCCATGTCTTCAGTAGATAAATAAAACCAGTCTATATCTAAATGGTCTAACATATTATTAAACCGGTCGCGGTCATTAGTACCGATAAAAATACCGGAACAGTTTTGGTCTTTGTCAAATGATAGGCTAATCATTTCGGCATAGTCCCTGGTATAGATCCGTTGGGAGCTACTTGAAATATCTTCCAACTCCTGCCAGTTATCTTTGATATAATTAACCACTTCCGGTCCAACTGCATCCAGGCAGTTGCCATTGAACAGCAATCCGCCTAAAACGCCATTATACACGGCTAACATTAATAAACATGCTTCTAATGGGAACTCCAGATGCCAATCAGGATTCGCTTCATCATTAGAATAGTTACCATATACAGGCGGATCCGGAAGTAACAAATCCTCCTTTTTTATACCCCAGGAAACCACGCCCTGGTTTTCTTCATAAAACATCAGATATCCGTCTTGTGAAACCCATACCTTTTCATGCCGTAACAATCTATTGTAAGCATAGTTAAGCGCTTCATGACTCCCAAGAGTAAGGTAGTACTTTCGCAATGTAACAGGCAGTTCAATATTCAACCGCTTTTCCAACGCAATTATCTCGCTTTCTTCTAATCCGAAGTTTTCATTTTCGGGGATTCCGTACAGATGTCTGATCTTTTCAAAGTAATTCATAGGTAATGGTTAAATCATTAGTGATAAATCTTCGGCATGGTATCTTCTGCTTTTCATCTTGCCATTTACTTCAAGCAGATAAACGTATTTGCTGTCATTTGAATGCCAGTAGTAGTCCTTTATCACTCCAAATTCTAAAAAGCCTTTAGAGTTTACAGTTTTAACTTTTTCATTTATAAAATATTCTGGCTTTCTGGATTCCTTAACAATTATTTGCTTCAGTCTTATTGATACACCACTATTGATTGCAAGTTTTATATAGTCATCCTCACAACCAATTATGAGATTTACTGGTTGCTCTAACTGATCCAGGCTTTCCAAATCGTCGGGATGCACATAAGTGTTTAATGCCTTTTGCCTTAATTCCGTCAAAGGTATTGTTGCCCATTTGTCGATAAGATTTTCCATGCTTCAGATGAAGGTAGTGTTCGTCGCCAAAAATAAGCAGAAATTCTTACAGGAACAGGGATACTTAATGGGGCATTTCTTGTAACTGTACCTCTAACCAAATCACACAAGATCTAACTGTTTTATGGCATTAGATAAAAACAAGCGTTCGCTTTGGAAATATTCTCATTGACATAGCGCTTTCTGTACAAATCGAGGCAGGCTTTTACCCAGAGATAACATAGTAATAAAAATTACTATGTTACAACAATGTTAGCATTTATTTTATTCATAGGAAGTTCAGGGTTTGTAGTACATAAGAGTGTAGAATTTAATGAGAAATCCGGTGCTGTTTTCGGTGCAGCGATAGCACTTTTTTTGATCATTACGAAGCTTTCAGACCGAGCAGCGAAGAAAAAATAACAGAAAGTAATTTCCAGGAGGATTGCGAATACGCATTGCAGGAATATGTTGACCACACACCGTCCGACAATCTCATTGTGACTATTGAAGAAGAATTAGGTTTTAAGCTACCTACCTCTTACATTGAATTAATGAAGTTGCATAATGGCGGAGTCCCTAAAAAAACTTCTTTGCCAACCAGCAAGGAAAACTTAATTCATTATTCGCACTCGTCGCAGAACTAACGGGGCACTTTATACAAAAAACCCGACTTCTATTCGAAGCCGGGCTTTTGTGATCCCGCTGGGACTCGAACCCAGGACCCATACATTAAAAGTGTATTGCTCTACCAACTGAGCTACGGAATCATTCCCTCTTTTTGTGATTGGGAGTGCAAAGATAGGAATTATATATTCCCTTCCAAATATTTTTTAGAAAAATTTTCATCCCTTGCTAAAACGTACTTTAAACTTCACTGCCGGGTCTGTATCTTCCTTCGGATTGAACACATGCAGGAGATAATATTTCCCCTGTACCCAATCCTGCACAGCGTTGTCATAGAACGGACTACCCGGGTTACCGCTCTGACCACCAGGATAGATGCCATAGGCCACTGTCTTCCCTGTCAGCTCCACCACCATTTTCCATGAAGGCCCATGCAGTTGCTTGGTCGCATTCACAATATGACGACCACCTCCTGTACGCAGGTTCATAGCGCTGAACGGAATAATGGACCGTGTCAGGTGACGGATGTTCGTACCACGGAAACGGCCAAACTCTAATTTATGATCTTTGTCCAGCACTTTCGCGCTGTCGGCCGCAAAGGCGAAAGCAGTCAGTATTGTCTGAGAGAGCGTTTCTTTTTCCGGTGTATGGATATTGTCGATGAACTTCATGGAAGAATCCCGGATAAGCCAGAGTAAGGTAGTCTTTTCCCATGGCTGCTGCAACGGAGTCTTCTCACGGACGATATCATCATCCCAGATAGCAGATTGTAATTTATCCCAGAAAATGTTGAAGATAGTAGCTGCCTTACTATCCGGACTACTCTGCAGATTCCATTTGTCCAGCAGTTCCCAGTACGTCCGCTGCTCAGCTGTGAGCAGAGACACCGGCATATGAGATCTGATCATCGGAAGTGCGGCACGGGCAAAAGGATTCAGGAAATCATTCTGCAGGTCCATCATCTGCTGTATGGTGATCTGGCTGTCTGCCGCAAGCACCTCGTTGATACGTTTGCCACGGAAAAGATCGAAGTCGGCTACATAGCGATAAGGATAGGTACTGTCTGTCGGATGCTGGTTAGCAGAGCTGACAAATCCACGCGCTGGATTCAGTATATGCGGATTCTCCTGCTGTGGTACATATCCCTGCCATGCAAAAGTGCTGTCACTTCCCGGCATGATCCATTTACCCTCGTCCTTAAAGCGCAAAGGGAACTGCCCGTTATGCCAGAGTGCTATTTCGCCTGTTTTAGCGGCAAATGCGAAGTTCTGTGCGGGACAGGTGTAATATTTTAAAGCAGCTAAATAATCGTTGTAATTATGTGCTTTATTCAACTCCAGGAAGGTCCTGATCTCATTGGAAGGATCCAGTGCTTTCCAGCGCATGGCGAGGAACTGATGGCCGGTAGCTGTATCAGGAAATACATTGTCATACACCACAGGTCCCCATACCGTATAAGCCACCGTATCATAGTACGGTTTCTCCCCTTTCACATTGATCTTCTCTATGCGCAGGTCTGCATTGCGGTAAGCGCCGTTGAACAGGTATTGTTGTTTACCATTACGGAACTGCATCAGGTAGAAATCTTTCACATCCTCCGCCGCATTGGTCACACCCCATGCAATATGATCATTAAAACCAATGATGACACCTGGAGCGCCAGGTAATGTTGCGCCGTAAACATTCATCTCAGGTGTATGGATCTGTGCTTCATACCAAAGGGAAGGCAGGCTCAGTCCCAGATGAGGGTCATTAGCCAGAATAGGCGCGCCGGAACGCGTCTTCGAACCTGCTACCGCCCAGTTATTACTCCCATTATCAGGGTCAGGTTTATCTTCCTTGAAATGCAGCACTACCCCTGCCGCTTTCAGGATACTATCCGGAGGTGTGCTAACCTTTACACTCGGCGCAGGATATTGTGTACCCGACGGAATGATCGGATCAATACTATCTCCAAAATCCGGATACATCTTAGCAAAATCTTCCTTGCTGAAAAGCTGACGGGCATTGGTATACACCAGGTCATTAGCCCCTCCCGCCAGATCTGCTGCCATCATCTTCAGCAACAGCGCTGAGTTCAGCGGCGTCCATTTCTCTGGTTTATAATTCAGCAGTTTATATTCCAGTGGAAGTGTTGCTTTCGTAAGCGTGCTGATATAAGCATTAACACCATCAGCATAAGCATTGATGGCAGCCCCGGCTACCGGGTCACTTTCCATCGCTTTCAGCGCCTGTTCTGCTCCGTACAGCATGCCCAAACGGCGCTGCTGCCTGTCATAGTTAATCATTTTGCTTCCCAGGATCTCTGACAAACGGCCTGCCGCAGCAAACGACTGCAGCTCCATCTGCCACAGACGGTCACGGGCATGCATATATCCCTGTACGTAGTAAGCATCTGTAGTATTCTCTGCAAAAATATGAGGTACCATTCTGTCATCCAGCCAAACCTCTACCTTCCCTTTCAGGCCGGGAACCTGCAGGTCTTCGTTATAGTCTTTACTGATAGATGTGGCATTCTGCCAGAAGCCTTCCTGCGGACTTAACAACCTTCCTAACGGTGGTAGCGAACCCCAGGAGCGATCAAGACATACTATCAATGCAATGGTTATCACCGCGCTAACGGTAAAGGGAACAAATCTCATACGTGCTAGGTTATCTGCTAATATACGTAAAATATACCGGCGATATTATCACTACTCTACCAACGCTGTTATCAACCGGTCTACCTCCCCGATCGTATTGAAACTATGCAATACGATCCTTAAGCGTTCTTTCCCTTTGGGAACCGTGGGATGCAGGATAGGCCTTACATCCAGGCCGGCTGACTGCAAACTTGTGGCCAGACTGCGTGTAGCCTCATTTCCCGGCGTCAATACTACCTGGATGGGTGTCTCACTATACAATGTGCTAAGACCAGCCACTCCTTTCCTGAAATGAGTAATTAACGCCCTCAAATGCTCACGTGCCGAATGCATATACGGAAACAACTCATAACTGGCTACAATAGCAGCAATCGCTGTTGGAGGCAAGGCCGTGGTATAAATGAATGATCTGGAGAAATTGATCAGAAAATCACGCAGATGCGGGCTTCCCAGCACTACCGCGCCATGGCAACCTACTGCCTTACCAAAGGTATTCACGCGTGCGAAACATGCCTGCTGTAATTGCAGATGTTGCACCAGGCCCTCTCCTCTTGCTCCCACTACACCCGTAGCATGCGCTTCATCCACGATCAGATGCGCTCCGTACTGTTCACACATCGCTGCTATCTCTTTCAGGGGCGCCATATCTCCATCCATAGAATAGACAGATTCAACCGCTACAAAGATATTGCCGGTAGCATGCTGCAGCTTTTTCCCCAGATCGTCCACGTCGTTATGTAAAAAAGAGAAAGCCTGCGCCTTCGATAGCCGGATGCCATCTCTGATAGAGGCATGGATCAGCTGATCGTAAATAATCGTATCTCCCTTCTGTGGTACAGCAGAAAACAAGCCCAGGTTCGCATCATAACCGGAATTATAGATCAGTCCCGCCCCACTCTGATGAAAAGTGGCCAGCATACTTTCCGCCTCTTCTATCCAGGCATAATTCCCCGCCAGTAAACGGGAGCCGGTACTTCCATGCATATACGGTCTTGCCTGCAGCAGAGTATGTACGCCTTCCTGCATGGCAGCGCTATGCGCCAACCCCAGGTAATCATTCGAACAGAAGTCAACAGCACCCGGAGCCGGGAGCCTCAGCTGCCGGAATGCGTGCTGCTCCTGGCGCTGCGCCAATTGCTTTAAAAGAAAATCTTCTTTCATCTCCCAAAGCTAAGTAACTTTGCCCTATGAGTAAAGTGTCCATTTTAGGTCTGCACCTTCCTACCGATCCACGCTGGGTAAACCTGGCAGCTATTTCCCTGGAAGAAGTTCTCACAGACCATGCCTTCTGCGAACAAAAAGCCGCGACATCCTGCATATCACTGATACAGCGCTATCCCGAAAAGGACAGACTGGTACAGGAATTAGCCCCTATTGTAACAGAAGAATGGGGACATTTCCGCCAGGTGCTGGCAGAGATGCGCAAACGCGGTTTTACATTGGGAAGACAACGGAAAGATATGTATGTGAACGCCCTGATGGCACATCAGGAGAAAGGCGGCGATCCGCAGTCAGTGCTGCTGGACAGACTCCTCATCTTTGCCCTGATTGAAGCCCGTAGCTGCGAGCGTTTTCGTTTACTGAGCGAGGGCCTGGAAGATGAATACCTCCGCGAATTCTACCGTAAATTCATGATATCTGAAGCAGGTCACTACCGCCTGTTTATAGACCTGGCCAACGAGTATATACCGGAAGACAAGGTAAAGGCCCGCTGGCAGGAATGGCTCACCATAGAGGCCGAGATCATTAACAACCTGGAAGTGCGGGGCGACCGGATGCACTAAAAGTTGAAGCCGATGTTTACATACATCCGTAAACGTCCATCCTGATCGCAATACATCAGGGATGCTTCTATCGGCCCGAGGAAGGAAGAATATCCACCCGTTACACCATAACCACTCATGTACTTGTATTTCGAGGACACATCTCCCAGGAAATCATACAAGGCCACGCCCGCCCGAGGAATAGCGTAAGTATTACGCATGAGCTCATACTGGTACGACAACTGGATGGTGGCTGCACTGGAGGTGGTGATCTCTCCTTCCCTGATGCCTACGATCGGCAGCTGATTGCGGATAACATTGTTCAATCCTCCCAGTAAGAATGCGTTAATTGGTCCCTGCTGGTGACTGAAATTAGCTGCTCCACCCAATTGTACCTGCAAGGTGCCATTATAGTTGAAAGGAATGTTGTACTTCAGCTGCATGAGCGTGCGCTGGTAATTGTTGAACTTATAGTTATAGTCCTGCGGCGATACCTCAACACCATCCTTGTATAAACGATAGCCCTGCTGCTGACGGTATACCCAGCCCGATTCAAGCTGCAGGTCCAGTCCGCGGCGCGGAAAGATCTTCCGGTCCAGGGAGTTGACGCCGAAGTACAAATAACTGTTCATCTGATTGCCATTTCCCCTCAGCACTTCCACGGATTCATACCGCGGATTGATATTCAGGAACTCATACCGGTGACCTACACCTATCGCCATCATACTGTTCAGCGTATACTGGAAACGGATATCCCCGTTCAGGTACTTCAGATGATATTCCATCTGCCGTTTAAAATCTTTGTATAAGGTGAGCGCATTATCCTCAAAATAGACGCCCAGCCCAAATCCGAAATTCCTTTTCGGCCCCAGGTATTTAAAATACTCTCCCAATATCCTCGGGTTCTCTCCCACCGCCACACTCACAAAAGCGCGGGAGTTCGGCACAATGAAGTTGCGCTGCGTGATATTCACAATAGCGCTGGCATTTGTGAAACTATTGTATTGCAGCGCGAATTTTACATACGTCAGCGGATTTTCTTCCACAGTAATATTCATCTCACTTTTGCCATCCCCTTTAGGTTCCAGCTGATACGTGATCATCTTATAAAAACGCGTACCAAATACATTCAGCACCGCATCTTTGATATCGTTAGGAGTATAACATCCGTCTTTCACCAACCCCAGTCTTCCGAGGAAAAAACTCTCATCAGAATGCCGCAGTCCCGTTACGTTGATATCCACCAGCTCTATGTCCGGCGTAAAGGGCAAACGATTCTTCCGGAAAGGCACTTCCGGTGGATATAATGCATTCAATGAATCGGCCATCCGTTTGAATACCGGGTACATCTCCGCCCCTTTCTCTTTTCCGAGGTCAAGCAGGGAATCTACACTGCCAAAGCTGGCCGCATTATAATTATCCAGGTGATGTTGGATGTAGATATCAGTCAGCCTCTTCGCCTGTTTAAAATCGTCCGCATCCTTATAAAAACCCAGCTGATAGATGATATCCAGCGGGGTGACCAGCTGATCAGCCTTCCGCAATCCGCCGCTCACATTGGAACCGATAACGAGATCCGCTCCCATCTCTTTTGCGGTGATCACGGGGAAGTTACGCACCACACCACCATCCACCAGCTTCTTATCGCCAATCTTTACCGCCGTAAATACGGAGGGAATAGCCATACTGGCACGGATAGCGGTCACGATATCACCGGTGTCAAGCGTGACGATATCGCCGGTAGTGACATCAGTTGCAATACATTTAAAGGGGATGTTGAATCGTGAGAAATCCCTCACACCGTTCACCGGCCAGCACAAGCGGGCCAGTTCCAGCCACAACTGCTCGCCGGCAATTACGCCGGACGCCAGTTTGGGTTTTCCGTATTCAAAAGGTATCTCTATCAGGTATTTATTGTATTCCCGCTTTTCCTCGTAGGAGATGTCGGTCAGTACCGGCTGATTGGAAAACAGGTTATCCCAGTCCATCTCACGGGCCATTTTCTCTATCGCATCACCGGAATATCCCATGGCATACAGGGAACCGATGATGCTCCCCATACTGGTACCGGTGATATAATCCACTTTCAGGCCCGCACTGTCAAGCGCCTGGAGAATGCCGATGTGCGCCAGTCCTTTAGCACCACCACCACTCAGGGTAAGGCCGATCTTAGGCCTCTTCCCTACCTCCTGCGCAAAAACAACTGCGGGTAAAAGGAATATTATGAAGATATAAACTAAAGCCTGGCGTTGACGCATATGTGTTCTTGTGTGGTGCAATCCTGAAGTCCCAAATAAAGTTAATAGAAATACTTCTAATATCAGACGCCTTATTCCACCCTTTCCCCCATAGAAATATGTAAATTCTATAACATTTACAACAATTTTCCTATATTATACATTCGTATTAACCAAGTAACCACGTATGAACAACAGCAAAATTACACAATCCATCTGGCAGGTAATACTGGCCTCGTCCGCAGGAACACTTATTGAGTGGTACGATTTCTACATTTTCGGAAGTCTTTCCGCCATCATTTCACAAAAGTTCTTCCCGCCCAGCAACCCTGATCTGGCCTACATTGCCACATTGGCCACCTTTGCTGTGGGATTCATTGTAAGGCCTTTCGGGGCCCTCGTATTCGGCAGATTGGGAGACCTTGTTGGTCGTAAGTACACCTTTCTGCTCACCCTCATGATCATGGGTGGTTCCACCTTCGCCATCGGTCTCATCCCGAGTTATGACAGCATAGGCATTCTCGCGCCTATTATCGTATTGGTATTGAGGTTATTACAGGGCCTGGCCCTCGGCGGCGAATACGGCGGCGCTGCCACCTATGTAGCCGAACATTCGCCCCATCACCAGCGCGGATATTACACCAGTTTTATCCAGACAACCGCTACCCTGGGTCTGTTCGTTTCTCTCGCCGTTATACTGATCACCCGGACCAGTCTTACCACTGATGCCTTCAACAGCTGGGGATGGCGTATTCCCTTCTGGCTGTCTATCGTACTGGTGATCATGTCATATTATATCCGCATCCGCCTGCAGGAATCCCCTCTTTTCCTCCAGCTGAAATCAGAGGGCAAAACGTCCACCAATCCTATTAAAGAGAGCTTCGGTAAAAAGGAGAATCTCCGGTTGGTATTACTGGCGCTTTTCGGTGCTGCCATGGGCCAAGGCGTAATCTGGTACACCGGCCAGTTCTATGCCCTCTCTTTCCTGCAGAAGACGATGCAGGTGGAATTCATACAGTCCAACATCATTATCGCCGTTGCCCTTGTGCTGGGTACTCCGTTCTTTATCTACTTTGGTAAACTGTCTGACAAAGTAGGTCGTAAGAAGATCATGATGGCGGGTATGCTGATAGCTGCGCTGGCATACTACCCCATCTATGCGGGCATGGACCGCGTGGCGGATCTCAGTCTCAAAACAGAAGATACGGCTAAATACAGCATCGAAAATTCCATCTCCCGGAACGATAAGATGCAGAATATTGAAAAATCAATTAAGACCAGGACCTTTACTGATGGCTCAAAGGCAAGGGAAACGATCACTGTTACGGATGGTAAATCTGAAGTAGTGAAAGAGATCATTGTCAGCAATGCGCAGCTTTGGTGGCTGATCCTGCTGGTATTCATTCAGGTCATTTTCGTTACCATGGTATATGGTCCGATAGCGGCTTTCCTCGTGGAGCTCTTCCCTACGCGTATCCGGTATACTTCTATGTCTTTACCTTATCACATTGGCAATGGGGTTTTCGGAGGATTATTACCGACGGTATCCACCATACTCGTGACACAGACGCATGATCATCTGGCAGGGTTGCTGTATCCGATCATTATTGCGTTGATATGCTTTGTAGTCGGTGTAGTGGGGATTAAGGGGAATATGATCAGCCAGGATTGACGTTGGCTTCAGAGATATTGTACTGATTTTCAGGTGAAAGGCGCCGATTGTATCGATTGGGGCGTTTCGCGGGTTACGCTGATTGCAGATGAAAGGCGCCGACTGTATCGATTGGAGCGTTTCGCGGGTTACGCTGATTTCAGGTGAAAGGCGCCGGCTGTATCGATTGGGGCGTTTCGCGGGTTACGCTGATTTCACGTGAAAGGTGCCGACTGTATCGATTAGGGCGTTTCGCGGGTTACGCTGATTTCAGGTGAAAGGCGCCGACTGTATCGATTAGGGCGTTTCGCTGGTTTCAGATGAGAGATTCCGGGCTGTATCCCTTTTCGCTTCCCTGCTATTAAGCTTTGTTAGTCGTATTTGGCATTGGATTTTTTTATTAAACCCCTGTCAAGCGTATCGGCAGCTCCAAGGGATAAGGCCCTGCATCTCCATCTGAAACCCGCTCCTGTTAAGAGCTCATCTCATTGCACGACTGACATGTGATTAAAAATACTCAAGAGGGATGTACGTGATAACTTCCGTACCTCCCTCTTCTATTTTTGCGACTACAAAACAACCTACTATTTAGGAGTAACACCCAACCTGCGGCGGTGTCAGATGGAAAGGTAGGACCTTATCCCTCGGAGAGTGCTTACACGCGTTACAGCTCGCAGATCAATGTTTCATATTCGTGATTCCAAAGCGTCCTACTATAAGAGGAACACTTACCGTGTGGCGGTTTCAGATAGAGATGAAGGCCTTATCCCTTCAAGTGTCCAGCGCGTTACAGCTTGCAGATCAATGTTTCATATTTGTGATTACAAAGCACCCTAATATGAGGAACTCTTCTATCTGTGGCGGTTTAATATGGAAATGAAGGGCCTTATCCCTTGGAGATCGCCCACATGCTATATTGCTCGCAGATCAAATTCATATTCGTGATTCCAAAGCGCCCTACTATAAGAGGAACACCTAACCTATGGCGTTTCAGATGGAGATGAAGGGCCTTATCTGGAGACTGCCAGACGCTTTAGAGCTCGTAAACCAATCTTTTATATTCCTGATTACAAAACGTCCTACTATAAGAGGAACACTTAACCTGCGGCGGTTTCAGATGGAGATGAAGGGCCTTATCCCTTAGAGCTGCCCACACGCTTGACAGGGGTTCAATAAAAATCCAATGCCAAATACGACTAACAAAGCTTAATAGTAAGGAAGCGAAAAGGGATACAGCCCGGAATCTCTCATCTGAAACCAAAGCAATACCTCTATCAATCGATTCAATATCACCTGAAACCAGAGCAACCCCCTAATCAGTCAATACCTGAAACCAGCGCCCCTTCGAAATAAGCCAATGTTTCCTCCAGCCTTAAAAATGAATATTGTTTCATTAACTGTCTCGTTTTCCCGGCGTAAGTCTGAAGGAACTGCTGATGCTGACTACTGGCGGGATTGAATGGACGATGTTGCCTTGCGCGATTGATATCTGCAATTAATGGTAACAGGCGGCGCCCTTCTTCAGATACGCAGCTGGCAGTGAAATGATCCCATACATAGTTAACAGCCAGTTCATTGGGATGTACCAGATCTTCTTTATAAAAACGGTAATCCCGCAAGTCATCTATTACCAGTTCGTAGGCAGGGAAATAGAAAAGCCGGTCGAATTTATTGACCAGGTGATGTACGGTTTGTATCAGTACTGCCTTGCTGAGATTATTTTCCACTACGCCATCCCTGGCATAACGCACAGGGCTGATGGTAAACAGGATCTTCACCTTCCTGTTGCGGAAGAAAAGACGATGCATCAGATTGTCTAAAGCAGAAATGGCATCTGGTGGGGACAGTAATTTCTTATGAAAATGAGCGGAAGCTACTTTATGGCAATTGCCTACTACCTGATTGCCGGAAGCGAGTGTATACGTGTATGCAGATCCAAGTGTGATGATCAGCCAGTCGGCTTCTTCCAGGCGTTTGGCAGCCGATTCCTGCGCTGCATTAATGCCGGCAAGTACCTGTTCCATCTGCATACCTGAGAAGCGGCTGTGATGGTCCCAGCTATGCCATAAGTCGCCGTGAGAAAAAAGATCATCTGCAGTATACTGTTTCCCATCAAGATAGGTATGCAGCGCCTGAGTGATACTGATCGGGTTATATAAGATGCCATGGGGATTTACCAGGGCATCAAAATGATATTGTTGTAAACGCTCCCCTATCTCCTCTGCAAAACAAGAGCCCATCAGCAGTATTTTATCGCTATACTGTACAGGTGTTGCAATGGGAGACACCGGAAATGTCAGACGAAAGTTTGTCATGATACAAGACTAATAAAAAATACGCTCCGCAATCTCCTGGGCGGCCCAGAGTGCTGTGATATCAAGACCCAGCTGCTCATGGCGTCCCACACTGAAATCCAGCAGACGCTCGGTTGCCAGGTTACCCACCAGTTCATTGTGCGCCATCGGACAACCGCCTATTCCCTTGATCGCACTATCAAAACGCCGGCAACCCTGATCATAGGCCGCCGCTACTTTTTCCTCCCAGCTATGAGGCGCAGAATGAAAATGCGCACCAAATTCCACCGAAGGATAAGCAGGTATCAATGTTGAATACAGTTTGGTAATGATCTCAGGAGTGGCCACACCCACCGTATCTGCCAGTGAAATGATCCCGATGTCCCGCTGTACCAGCTCGTCCACCCAGCGTAGCGCGATGGAGGCGTCGTAGTGATCTCCGTACGGATTGCCGAACCCCATTGAGATATAGACCACCAGTTGTTTGCTGTTCTTAATACACAGTTCCTGGAAGGTATCTATCAGCTCCAGGGAAGCCAGGATGGTCTTGTTGGTATTGCGTAGCTGAAAAGTTTCTGATATCGAGAATGGATATCCCAGGTAAGCGATCTCATCGAACACCACGGCTTCTTCTGCACCCCGCTGATTGGCGACGATCGTCAGCAGCTTGGTTCTTGTACCGGCCATATCCAGACGGGGTATCACCTCGGCGGTGTCTGCCATCTGGGGGATGGTTTTAGGAGATACAAAACTGCCGCAATCGAGGGTATCAAAACCCACTTTCAGCAGCGCATTCAGGTATGTTACCTTTTCATCCGTGCTTATCAGTCTGTGCCAGCCTTGCATGGCATCACGTGGACATTCGATCAGTTTCATTTACTGGTGATTTTTTATGCGCCTCTTTGCTTCATGGCTTCATACAGGATGATGCCTGCAGCAACAGATACGTTGAAGGATTCGAAGTTTCCGGCCATAGGAATGTGAAACAGGGTATCCGATGCCTTCAGGAGGGCGGGGTATACACCCTTGTCTTCCGATCCCATGATCACTGCTACCGGTTCCTGGAGCTGGCAATCATACAGTTTGGTTTCCGCCTCCATTTCACTGGCAATCACCTTGATACCATTCAGGTGAAGGGTATCGATCGCTTTCAGCAGGCTATTTACCCGGCATACCGAGATCCTTTCCAGCGCGCCTGCGGAAGACTTGATGGCTTCCTCGTTCAGCGCAGCTATTCCCCTGTCGGGGATAATGATGGCCTGGGCGCCACAGCAAACAGCACTACGGGCAATAGCGCCTATATTGCGGACGTCCGTGATCCCGTCGAGAATGAGGAACAAAGGCGTCTCCCCCTGTTCGGTCACATGTGATATCACATCCTGCAGATCAAGATAGTTGATCTGCCCTGTAATGGCAATAACACCCTGGTGATTAAATGACGTCAACCCATTCAGCTTTTCCGCCGGAACCAGGTTCACGGGAATATTGTACTGATCGGCTAACTTTTTGATCTGGGGGATGATATCCCCCGTTGCTCCACGCAACATGTAAATACGCTCTATTGCCTTTCCTGCATTGATCGCTTCCACAACCGGCTGCCTGCCAATCACCATAGACGATGCCTTTGGTCTGGGGGCATGCTGGCGAAATCCACCAGGCTTTTTAAATCTTCTTTGTTCCATTATCTGCAAAGAACGGAATTTAATACCAATTGGGGAATTCATATCTCTCCTTCCAGCATCATCAGTTTTATCTTCTGAATGGCGGCAATGGACAGGGAGTCGGTGATCTCATAGTTTTTAACCATCTGATAGGCTGTCTCGAAAGGCACCCTTTTCACGTACAACTGCTCCGTTTCTTCCGGTTCCGCCTCTCTTTGCTCCAGTCCACGGGCCAGGTACACCACCCCGGCTTCATCACAAACAGAATTAGACAGGTGCATCTTCACGATCGGCGTCCAGTCACTGGCTACCAGGCCGGTTTCCTCCAGTAACTCCCTTTTGGCGCTCACCAGCGGGTCACCACCCAGGGGGCCTCCCCCTTCGGGGATCTCCCAGGAAAACTGTTCCAATGCAAACCGGTATTGCCCTACCAGGTAGATATGGTTTTCTTCGTCCAGGGCTACCACACCAATAGCAGCGTTCTTGAAATGTACGATGCCGTAAATGCCTCTTCCTCCGGAAGGGTTCAGTACCTGGTGTTCTGTTACCCTTATCCACGGGTTATCATATTTCCTTTCACTGGATAAGATCGTCCAGGGATTTGTTTGTGTATCCATATCGCAAAGAAAGCAAAAAAAAACCGCCTCGTTGGAAACGAGACGGTGTCAACCAGATGTCGGCGGTAAATACCTTTTGAACATCATACCTAAATCTAAATCGTATCTTTATAATATTATTTTCACCTGAGTCAGGTGGTGTTTTAAATGCCCTAAATAATCCGTCACCACATATTCCAGTGTGACAGGTTCATTCTCATTAATTTTTATCAGATGTTGCAGTGCCTCCGCGGGTATGGCGCGTATAGTCAACGCCAGATGTTTATTCATCCCCGCCCATAAATCAATCAGTTCCTGCCAGCTGCTGAACTGCCAGGCTTGTCCCTTTACCCAAAAATCCTGCGCATATCCAGGAATCTCCAACAAAGATATCTGTTGGGATCGTATAAAACGAACATTATTATTAATTGCTGAATCAATAAGATGCCCGATGATCTCTTTCGGACTCCACTTACCTCGGGTAATCCGCTCTGCTGCTACGGTTTCAGGGATTTGTCTCAAAAGCGGAACTGCAGTATTTATAGCATTTATTAATCCGTCGGCGATCGCATAATGTCTGTTTTCTTCATCAAACACTATCTCCATCTTGATAGTGCTGCGCTCGTAGCGCCCTTCTTCCACCGGTATTTCCCGGAATCCCAGTTTCTGATACATGTTCAGTGCCGGTACCAGTTTAGTATTTGAGTACAAGACAACTTTCTTCAATCCCTTCTTTCTGGCGACGTCGAGAATACCCTCTGCCAGCTTCCAGCCTATCCGGTGCCCCTGATAAGCCTCATCAACAGCCATCTTGGTCATTTCTGCCGATTCTGCATCTATTGATTTTAACGCTACAGTGCCCGCAATTGTTTCGCCTACCATCGCAAAAATGATATCTCCACCCTTTGCAATAATATGCTGGTCAGGCTTGCCAAGTACATCTTCATCTACCGGTTCTACCGTAAAATACCTTTCTATCCACCACTTGTTCAGTCGCTCGAAATGCGGCTGATAAGCCGGTATATAGTCAACCAGTCTTACTTCATTATTTTGTAGTGGTGCCATATTGCTTTTTGTTTTTATTGACCGCTCTGTTAACCATATACACGCCTCCCAGCGTTACCAGGCACGAAATACCCGTTACCCAGTTCAGGTGCTCCTGCAGGATCAACCAGCCCAGCAGCACGGCTACTATCGGGTTGATATAAGCATACACGGATGCCAGGGAAGGCGGCAGATTATTCAGCACGAACACATAAGAGGAATATCCCAATATCGATCCAATAAAGATCAGGTACAGCAGACTGCCCCACAATTCAATATTGAAACCGTCCAACGGTAACGACTGTCCCATCATTGTTGCCACAATCGTCATCACGATACCACTGAATAACATCTGGAATCCTGCGCCATAAAGAAAATTGATCTTTAGCGCCCAGCGAGCGGTCAGCACAGATCCTATCGCCCAGCTGATACAGGCCACCAGTGTCAGAAAGATCCCAAAGCGGAATTCCGGATTCGTGAGACTGGCTAGATAATCGTAAAAGATCCCTCCTACACCCAGCAATCCGATCAGCATTCCTGCCACCAGCAGGATGGTGAACTTCGTACGTTGCACCAGGAAATAACTGAAGATGGTGATCCAGATCGGCACTGTTGCTACAATGATCGCACAGAGTCCGCTGGGTATATATTGCATCGCCCAAGTGATCAATCCGTTACTCAGACAGAGCATCATCACACCGATAACGAACAATCGTGACAGCACGATCTTCTCCGGAAACTTATATCCCTTCAGCAGAAAGAAACTTGTTAAAAGCATACCGGCAATTGTCTGCCTGATTCCTGCCAGCATAAGACCATGCATGTGGCGTACACCGATCCTGGAGGCCAGGTAAGTGGTACCCCAGAAAATACTGACTACCACCAATGCCATATAAGCATTCGTGTTTGACTTTTTCATACTCTGAAGTTGTTTTGGTTGACGAATGATATCTATACAATTATTTTACTGTCAGCGCTGCTGTTTGCTGCTTTATTTCCTCCCACACCATAGCGAGGTCATTCTCTGTTGTACGCCAGTTCACGAACGCTGCACGGATAGCTGGCACTCCCTGGTAAACAGTAGACGTCATCATCACTTTTCCGCTATCATCCAGGGCCTTCAGCAGCGCATCTGTCGCGGCCTGCTTCTCTGCGTCGGCTACATTCAATGTGAAACAAACCACACATAGTCTGACGGGCGCTAGTAAACGGAATGCGTCATGTGCTTGTATCAGTTCTCCCAGCTGACGTGCCAGCTCAATATTATTATGTACGATATCAGCATATCCGTCTGCACCATATGCCATCAGCGAATACCAGGCAGGTAACGCACGCAATCGTCGCGAGTTCTCAGGTGTGTAGTTACTATATTTAAAGTCCTTCGCCGGATCTCCCAGATAAGCAGCGCCTGCATTCTTAAATGTATCGAGTTGCAGTTGCGGATGGCGGGTAAAGATCATCGCGGCGTCATAAGGAACGTTTAGCCATTTATGTGCATCAATAGTGATACTGTCTGCCGCTTCCCAGCCACTCAGCAGATGCCTGTATTCCGGCACACAGGTGGCGAAGGCGCCGAATGCTGCATCTATATGTAACCAGAAGCCATATTCGCTTTTCAGTCTGGCGATCGCTGCGAGGTCGTCAAAGTCTACGGTATTGACGGTGCCTGCGCTGGCTACGACGATCAGTGGTTCGCCTTTGCGCGTTTTCAGATAATTTTCCAATACTGCAATGTCTATTGCTTCTCTTTCCGGCAAGCTGGATAACTTCACGATCGCATTTCTTCCGAATCCGAGCATGGCGAGTGACTTGATCGTACTGGAGTGCGGCGTGCAGGAGACGATCTTTGCGTTTGCTAAAGCGGCCATTCCTTCCTGGGCTACGTCCACGCCCAACTGTATTCCAAGCCATTGTCTCGCGATGGCGAGGCCTGCAAAATTGGCCATCGTAGCTCCTGTGACGAAGCATCCGGAAAATGCTTCCGGCAACCCGAACAGCTGCCGGAGCATTGCAATGGTTTCCGTTTCTATCTGTAATGGCGCCGTATCCTTATCCGCGGCATTCATATCGAAAACTGCTGTCAGCCAGTCGCCGGCTATTGCCGGTACTGTTGCACCACCTGTTACAAATCCCCAGTTCCTTGCGCCGCTGTTGCCAGCGAGGTGTTGTCCATACCGTTCGCTGAATTGTAACAATGTGTTTCGTGCTCCCATTCCCTTTCGTGGTAGTTCTAAACGCTCAAAATCAGCGCTGGCAGCCTTCACCGGCAGTGCGTCTATCTTTGACAAAAAAGCTACGCTGTAGTCTTTCACTTCCTGAAGGAAGGCATCAACTTGGTTTAGATCCTGGCGTAATAACTGATTCATCTGAGGTTGATTTAACTGTTATGGGAACGAGACTTCAAAATTGGAATAAATTCGGGATATAAAACAGATTCAGTTTTGTAATTTTTGACCAGATCAGATTGGGAATTTCGGAGCTTGATTAGTTTAGAGTTTCGGAATGTTTTGTTTTATTTTGTTTGGCAGTTTTGTTTCCTTACGGATTATTTTTGGAGTTGGATCAGTGTTGGAGTGGAGGCTGTTTTCTTTGTGCGGTTGCTTGTTCCAGAGGTCTGGAATATTTTTTTGAGTGGGTTGTTGAATTTTCTTGAATGTGGAGTCGTTGCTTTGGTTTCAGATGAGAGATTTCGGGCTGGTACTTCTTTTTTCCTCGGCGATTGAGTTTGTTGAACATGGAGCTGTTGCTTTGGTTTCAGATGAGAGATCTCGGCTGGTACTTCTTTTTTCCTTGGCGATTGAGTTTGTTGAACATGGAGCTGCTGCTTTGGTTTCAGATGAGAGACCTCGGCTGGTACTTCTTTTTTCCTTGGCGATCGAGCATCTTGAACGTGGAGCTGTTGCTTCGGTTTCAGATGAGAGATTCCGGGCTGTATCCCTTTTCGCTTCCCTACCATTAAGCTTTGTTAGTCGTATTTGGCATTGGTTTTTTTTATTAAACCCCTGTCAAGCGTATCGGCAGCTCAAAGGGATAAGGCCCTGCATCTCCATCTGAAACCGCCGCTACACAATGTTCCGTTTAATAGTAAGACTACTTTATAATTAGGACAATGGCAATCATTGCATGTTGACGCCTCCATTTCCGGCTGAATTTCAATGCTCTTGCTCTCTCTATCAATCCTTCTGCACCAAATTCATATATCGCGGGTCTATCGCATTTGAATATCCATCTGCTTTATCGCAGCACCTAACATTTATTCATTATCTCAACGTTCTATGCCGCTATCTTTCTTTGATATTCAGTCTCCTCAGCACTTCATTCTTATCCTCTACTTTTAGCACTCCTAATCTTTTTTCAATTGATAATACTGCTTTTGATTCCACCTGTACCACATCTGCTTTAGTACTCCCAATCTCTACACAATTTGCGGGTTCACAATTTGGATGGATCATCCCCAATTCCGCTTGGCAGTGCCCTCTTTGATATCTGATGCTCCTGGTTCGATTCTCATTCATGTACCTTCTCTAATCAGAATAACTCCAATGACCCAAACTTCTGTTTCATCTCATGTTCCAACAGCCATTTCTTACGCCAGATCCCTCCTGCATAACCGGTAAGCGATCCATCACTCCCTATCACCCTGTGACACGGTACTACGATCGCTATTCTGTTCTTACCATTTGTAGTGCCCACTGCCCGGATGCTTTTAGGATTATTGATCCTCTTTGCCAATTGCAGATATGATATGGTCTGGCCGTAGGGGATCATCGTCAGTTGTTGCCACACTGTTTGTTGAAACGCTGTTCCAGGCTGTGCAATAGGAAAAGTAAATTGTTGGATACTTCCTGCAAAATATGCTTCCAGCTCTTCCCTGCATAATAATAATGTATCTGGTAGAGGATCATGTGTAGCGGATAACCCTTCCTTGAAAGTCAATGTATTGATGGCACGCGTATCACCAATAATAGTAAGTGGTCCTACCGGAGTTTCCATTGTATGTATGTGCGATGGCATCTCCGGTCCGGCATCTGATGACATTATTGGTGGTATGTGAGATGTTATCATATTGCGCTGTATTATACGTTATCTGTTTAATGTTTTGGTTTCAACATCTGCAACCAGCTAGACGGTTAGTCGGCTATCCTGTCTTCCTTTCGTTGTAAATTATATCACGCTGTATCACATTTGATTACAGCAGTCAGCTCATACCGGCCTGTTATATGCCTTCAGCTATCTCTTCCAACCATCTCTTCTAACTATATCCTGAGCTGTATCTTCAACTTTATCCCCCCGTTATCTCCTTCAACAATATCACCCGATATCGCTTCCGATATTGATTTAAGTACACGTCAACTAATAAAGTGAACGCCATAAATAAAACGTGGCATACGCTGCATGCTCTTTCCAATGTTGTGTATATGCCTTTACATCTGTCAGAGAAGGCTTTGTGGGCAATTGCAGCTGATATTTCAATGCGTTATGTAAACCAGCATCTTCCAATGGCAGTGCCTGATGATGGCGATGATATTTCATGAGTACATAATTAGCTGACCAGTTTCCGATGCCCCTAAAGGATATCAGATGCTCTCTGGCCTGCTGATAATCCATATTCTCCAGCTGTTCTGCAGTCAGATGTCCGTCGGTCATCGATTGTGCGAGCCGGATGATGTAATCCGCCTTACTACGGGAAAACTGCATACTAATCAAAGAAGCAGGCTCTAACGCTGCAATAACTGATGGATGAGGATATACATAATGGTCTTTCCCGTCAATGACAGCATGATGTCCAAATGCCTGTATAAATCGCTGGCGCAGCGTATAAGCAAAACCCAATGTGATCTGCTGTCCTGTAATACTCCACGTCAGGGCCTCAAATAGGTCGGGTATACCTATCAGCCTCAATCCCTTATAGCGTACCGCCAGAGAAGCCAATACAGCATCCTTTGCAGCAAAATCATAGAATGGCCGCAGATCTGCATCCAGATGTAACCAGTGACTGATATACCGGCGAATGTATGCCTCGTCGATGTTTATTGCTCCGCTCGATCCACTCAACTCACGCTCACCCGCATCCGCACTCCTGACTGTAGCACGCAATCCTTTTGCCGCTGCATCATCACTAATCTCTATCAATACGGGTTGACCATTGGACACAATCATTTTTTGTACCACGCCTCCCTCTACATAATGCAGGCACTCTTTCTCTGAGCGTCCCAGAAAGACCAGGCATTCTGCAAAAGAAAAATTATCGTGATCGGTAACCGGTATATTGACAACTGTTTGTTGACTCATGAATTGTTATTAATAATCAGATATTTAAACACTGGCAAACAAATGCAGCAAGATAGTCGCTCATCTGCTTTTACGGCTTGCAACGTTTACAGGCGCGATAACCATTCTTCAGCGCTTCTTCTCTTGTAAGATAGAAAGTCACATTATCAGGCCGTGGATTTGCAGAACAGGACGGTTTACAGAAGATACCTGTTGTACGTACAGCATTATAGAACAGGCCATCGAATTGTTTATCCTTACTCAACATAGCCTGCAACATTACTGGCTGGGTCAGGGGAGCGCCTTTCTCATATGCAGTAGCTTCCAGGAATACGCCATGATCATTTTCCAGTGATTGCTGTCCCCATTTCAGATAAGCATCCAGCCACTCCTTGAGGGAATAAAAAGCAGTTTTATTGAGATATCCATACCGTTCTCTGCCAGCCTGATAGATCTTTATCCAACCGCTATCCTCCAGAAACTGCAGATGTTTGGATACCGCCTGCCTGCTGATGTCGCCGAAATGTTCATTTATCTGATTCACATTTAAGGGCTGCAAACGTAATAGGGAAAGGATTTCCCGACGCACCGGATCAGCTACACCTTTAAATAGTTCATCCATTATGCAATTTTTTAGTTGCATAAAGTTATGCAATTTTCTAGTTGCGCAAAATATTTCTTCACTTGATAAAGAAACTTAGCAAGAAAACGTAGTCCCTATATAAATACGAAACAAAAGAAAACAGTTTTTCTAACAATATCGCTAATACACACAGCAATTGTCTCAGCTATTGTCACACCTGTTACCATAGCTATTGTCATAACTATTGTCATAGCTATGGTCATAATTGTTGAAGGTTTTAAATACAGCCAATAACACTAGTACTCCCCCTCCCCCACAGTACCCCCGAAAGTAGCCGACGGTTTCCAGGTGGAGACCAAAGGGCCTTATCCCTTGTAGAGTGTTCACACGCTTGACGGGAGTTTAATAGCCATCCCAAAGCCAACCACGATTGACAAAGCCCAATAGCAAGACTCGAAAAGGGATACAGCCCGTGGTCCCACCTGGAACCGCCAGCTACTCAAAAAAACGAATCCCCCACAACCCCTCCCCACAGTACCCCACAAAGTAGCTCCCAAAATCCCCAACCATATCAGACGTAATTTCCTTACATTTGAACCATATCAGATCAATCATGTTAAAAACAGCCGAACATCTCTACCTCCAGATCGCCGACAAACTGGAACAACTCATCTCCAAAGATGTATTGAAGATCGGAGACAAACTCCCATCCGTCCGCACCATGAGCGAAGAACAAGGCGTGAGTATGAGCACCGCCTTCCAGGCCTACTACCACCTGGAAGCAAAAGGACTGATAGAATCCCGCCCGAAATCAGGCTATTACGTCATCTTCAGCCCGCGGCGAATGCCGGAGATGCCCAAAGCCTGCGAAGCGGTAAAAAAGCCCTCGGAAGTGACGCTGCATGAAATGATCACACAGGTATCCCAGGACATGAGCCTGCAGAATATCACCAGGCTCGCGTCAGCAGCACCACCGGAAGCATTATTGCCCGCAGCTAAAATTTCCAAAGCGCTGATACAGGCACTCCGCAAGTCGCCCAACGCCGGCATCGCCTATGAACCCGTACAAGGCAACCCAGACCTCCGCCGGCAAATCGCCCGGAATTCTATCCTCTGGGGCGGCGCTATCAGCGAAGACGATATCGTGACCACCAACGGCTGCATGGACGCCCTGACACTCTGCCTCTCCGCAGTGACACAGCCAGGCGATACCATCGCCCTGGAAAGCCCTGCATATTACGGCTCCCTGCAATTGGCAGAAAGCCTGGGATTAAAAGTGCTGGAAGTCCCCACGCATCCTGGTACCGGCGTAGACCTGGAATACCTCGACAAAGCGATCCCGAAATTTAAAATCAAAGCCTGCCTCTTCGTGACCAATTTCACGAATCCGCTGGGCGCCTGCATGCCTGACTGCAACAAACAGGAACTCGTCAGATTGCTCGAAAAATATAACATCCCGCTCATCGAAGACGATATCTACGGCGACATGTACTTCGGTAAAGAACGCCCCGGCGTATGCCAGACATTCGACACTAACGGATTGGTACTGCTATGCAATTCATTCTCCAAATCACTCGCACCGGGATATCGCGTAGGATGGACGGTGCCAGGCAGATATAAAGAGAAAGTACTGAACCTGAAAAGACATCACTCTATATCCTCCCCATCGCTACCCAGCGCCGCTATCGCCTGCTTCCTGGAGAATGACAGGTATGAGCACCATCTCAGAGGCATGAGAAAGAACCTGCACACACAGTATATGCGCCACCTGCAGGCCATCAGGGAATACTTCCCGGAAGACTGCTGCGTATCACGCCCGCAGGGAGGCTTTGTGCTGTGGGTAGAACTACATCCTAAAGTGAATACTTACGAAATATACGAACAGGCCATAAAACATAAAGTGTCCTTCGCACCAGGCAGGATCTTCTCCCTGCAGGAACGCTATAACAACTGTATGCGGATCAGCTTCAGCAATCCCTGGAGTAAACAGATAGATGAAGGTTTAAAGACATTAGGACGACTGATCAGAAAGATGTCGTAAATAGTGAGGCCGGGATAAGACTATCCCGGCCACCTGTTTAACCTACAACTGTATATACTGTATAAAATTTATGCTGTTTTACGGTAGTTCCAGATGGCCCAGCCATTCAACCCCACGGCGAACGCTATCTCATACAGGAACTGCATTTTTATATCGCTGAAATGACTGCCCTTCAGTACGATCATCCTCACCACATCAATGAAATGCGTAACCGGTGTCAGCTGCGCGATCATCTTCGCCCATGGCGGCATATTATCCACCGAAACAAACAAGCCACTCATCAGCATGAAGATCATGATGAAGAAGAAAGCCACGAACATGGCCTGTAACTGATTATCGCTGTACGTGGAGATCAACAGACCAAACCCCAGCAACGCTACAAGATATATCGCCAGAAAACTGTATAACAACAACAGACTGCCCAGCGGAATCACGCCATACACAAACCTCGCCAGCAGCAATCCCAGCGTAAAATCCACCATACCGATCACCCAGAAAGGGATCATTTTTCCGACGATGAACTGCCATTTCTTAATAGGCGTTACATTGATCTGTTCAATAGTACCCACCTCCTTTTCCCTTACAATATTCAAGGCCGCAATAAAACCGCCTACCATCGTCACCAGTAATACCAGGATGCCCGGCACCATGTAGAGATGGTAGTTCATTTCCGGATTGAACCAGTTGGAATAAGTCACATCCACCGTGCCTGCCGCAGCAGTCTTCGCCGGTAACCATCTCATGCGGATCTCGTTGTTAAAATCACCCAGGATGGTGTTGAGATAAGCAGTGCCCAGTCCTGCTTTTGTACCGTTGATGGCATCGGCAGCAAGATAGACATCTGCCTTGTTCTCCCGCACGAGATCTGTTTCGAAATGTGCAGGGATCTCCAGGATGATATCTGCCTTTTCCCTTTCTATTTCATGCATAGCCGGCGCATAATCAGTATAATAGCCGGTGATGTGAAAATATCCGGAAGAAGCTATTTTCGTTACCATCTGCTGTGTATAGGTAGAATGATCCCTGTCTACCACCACCAGGTTGATATTCTTCACATCAAAATTGGCCGCCAATGGCATGATCAGCAACTGGATCATCGGCATTATAAAGAGGATAGGTAAAAGCCCCTTATCGCGGAATATCTGCTTAAATTCCTTCTCAAGTAATAGTCGCAGTGTTCTCATGACAGACGTGTTTTAAAGCTCTTAATACTGATCGTTAACAGCGCAGTGGTCATCCCTGCCAATACCAGCGTTTCTTTCCAGACCACCCCCATTCCCAGCCCTTTCAGCATGACAGCCTTAATGATCACATAGAACCATCGGGAAGGCACCAGGTTGGAGATGAGCTGCAAAGGCCATGGCATGTTCTCCAGCGGGAAGATAAAGCCGGTGAATAAGATGGTCGGCAACATCATACCCATCATAGATACCATCATCGCAATCTGCTGTGTTCGGGTAACACTGGAAATGAGCAGTCCAAGTGAAAGACAGCAGATGATGAACAAGGTACTTTCCAGGAACAGCAGTACGATATTTCCCCTGATAGGCATATCCAATAGATATACGCTCAGCAGCAGAATAATGATGAGATCTATCAGCGATAATGCCAGATAAGGCACTGCTTTCGCTAATACTACATAGGTAGGCTTAAAGGGAGACACCAGCAATATTTCCATCGTCCCCATCTCCTTCTCCCGCACAATAGACACTGAGGTCAGTGTGGTACAAATGATCATCAGCACCAGGGCCATTACACCGGGCACAAAGTTCATCGAACCATTCATCTCCGGATTGTACAGCATCCGCGTCACTGGCTCAATACGCATGGGAATATTGGCTGTCGGATTGATCTGCTGCTGATAATCGCCGATGATAGCAGTAAGGTAATTGGTCAGGGTCTTCGCCGTATTCGGATCAGCAGCATCTGCAATGATCTGTACCTGCGCGGTCTGTCCATGCAGCAGATCGTTACCGAAGCCTATGGGGAATACCACCGCACATTTAACCTTACCTTTTTTGAATGCCTTGTAAATGTCTGCATCAGATAATACACTGGCGTTGATGTCAAAATATTTACTGGCGGCGATCATCGTTGTCAGCTTTTGTGAAGCGGCATCACCGGCATGATCTACCACGATGATCTCCGCGTTCTTTATTTCTGTTGTCAGCGCATAACCAAACAACAGGATCTGCATCACCGGCAATCCGAACAGGATCAGCAAGGTGCGCCTGTCCCGGAATACGTGGTAAAATTCTTTTCTGACAAATACCATGAACTGTTTCATGTATATATTGTTTAATCGGCTGAACGTTTTGCCGTTCTCGCCAGTGCATAAAATACTTCATTCATAGAGGTGGCATTAAACTGCTTCCTCAGATTGGCAGGCGTGTCCAGTGCATCAATGCGCCCATCCACCATCACCGAAATACGGTTACAGTATTCCGCTTCATCCATGTAGTGCGTGGTCACAAAAACAGTAATACCACTGGCGGCAGCATCGTATATCAGGTCCCAGAACTGCCGGCGGGTAACAGGATCTACACCGCCTGTCGGTTCATCGAGAAATACGATCCTGGGCTGATGAATAATAGCTACTGAGAATGCCAGCTTCTGCTTCCATCCCAACGGCAAACTACCCACCATCATTTTTGCTTCTTTCTCCAGGCCCAGTTTCGTGATCAGCTCATCTCCCTTTTCTTTCAGCTGCTTGTCCGACAAGCCATACACACCGCCATAAAACCGGATGTTCTCCTTTACGGTCAAACTCTCATATAAAGAGAATTTCTGGCTCATATAACCGATGTTACGTTTGATCTCTTCCTGTTGCTTGAACACGTTATAACCGGCTACAGCAGCCTCTCCGGAGGTTGGATAAGACAGACCACACAACATACGCATGGCAGTTGTTTTTCCCGCGCCGTTCGCACCCAGGAATCCGAAGATCTCCCCCTGATCAACGTCAAAAGATATGTGGTTCACCGCCACGAAATCGCCGAAACGTTTTGTCAGGTCTTTACAGACGATTGCCTTTTCACTCATGGATGCTGGTTTTAGCAATAAAACAGTCTTCTATATCTGGTGTGATCGCTTCAATGTGAACACCCTTGTGTCCTTTATTTTCCAGCCAGGATAACAATCCTGCCGGATGATCCTTCCCTTCTTCTTCGAACGACAGATGCAGTTTATCTCCCGCAGCATAACACTGCGCGATGCCTGCGTACTGCCTGGTGTCCTTCAACAGCAGATGTACCTTTGGCGCCATTAGCGCATGCAATTGACCCGGATATGCTTTGATGATATTGGCAGGCGTATCGATAGACAATATCTGCCCGGTCTGTATCAGCGCAATTCTCTCACAGAGACTGGCCTCGTCCATGTAGGGAGTAGACACTACGATCGTGATACCTTCCGTTTTCAGGCGTTGCAGCATCTCCCAGAATTCCTTGCGGGATACAGCGTCTACACCTGTGGTAGGCTCATCGAGAAAAAGCACTTCCGGCCGGTGTATGAGTGCACAACAGAGCGCCAGCTTTTGCTTCATACCGCCCGACAACTTCCCTGCACGCCTGTTTTTGAAAGGAGCTATCTGCTCATAAATATCTTTGATCAGCGCATAGTTGGTTTCCACCGTTGTACCAAATAGCGTGGCAAAAAAATGCAGGTTCTCTTCGATCGTCAGGTCCTGGTAGAGCGAAAACTTTCCCGGCATATAACCCACGCAGCTGCGGATCTCATGGTAATTCTTTACCACATCATATCCTGCCACAGTAGCGGTCCCTTTATCTGACAGCAGCAAGGTGGTGAGAATACGGAAGATGGTCGACTTGCCCGCACCATCAGGACCTATCAGCCCAAACAGCTCTCCCTTTTTTACAGAGAATGATATATCCTGTAAGGCAGGCGGTCCATCTTTGACGTACGATTTACTGACATGCTGCAGTATAACAGTGTCCATGATCAATGGAATTGAGTGATGGCAAACATGCCGATTTTCAGATAACCATCATTGGGAACACGGATCTTGATAGCGTACACCAGATTGGCGCGTTCTTCCTTTGTCTGGATGGTCTTAGGCGTAAATTCCGACTTACTGGAAACATAAGAGATCACGCCAGGATAAGTCTTATAATTCTTCTCTCCTGCATCGATCAATACCTTTACGGCCTGTCCCAGTTTGATCTCCGGCAGTTGGGCACCGGTGATGTATGCTTTCAGCAGCAGCGTATCCGTATCGGCTATCTTGTACAACGCTTTTCCTATTACCGCCATCTCGCCCTGCAGCGCGTATCTTGCCAGGACAGTACCTTTCACCGGATTGACAATCACACCTTTCCTGATCTCATCATCATAACGTGCCAGTGATTTTTGCAATGGTGCCCTTTCACTCAGCACACTCCTGTTTTTGTCGGCAACACTGGTTTCATTTACTGTCAGCTGCTGGCGGGTGACGATCAGTTGTTTCTCTAACTGGTCCACCTGTGCGTTGATATCATCCAGTTGCTTGGGTGTGGCAGCATCTGCCTTTACCAGGTTCACAGTACGCTGCTGTTCGTGCAGCAACTGTTTCAATTGTGATTCCTGTACCGCCAGTTGTTTACGTACCAGCGCCAGTTGCGGCTGCGCATCTGTTGTTTTTTCTCTTAAAGCGTTGATAGTTGCCTCTGCCTGTTCCTTCTGTAAGGCCAGTCCGTTGACGTCTATCTGTCCTACTACTGCACCTTCGCGGAGGGTATCCCCTTCGTGTACGGTGAATGACAGGAGCTGTCCGTTCTGTTGCGCAGACACGATCACTTCATCTGCTTCAAAGTTGCCCGAAGCATCTGCCTCGGTTTCGCTGCCTGAGCAGGCAGCCAGCAAACAAATGAGCACGGAAATAGATAAGTATTTCATATATCAAACGACGATTTATTAGTTACCGGATGTGTTTCTGTTATTGTATTGAACCTGCAGCAGCTGAATTTCGTGCAGGATGAGGTTTTGCCTGGCCTGGTTTTCCGCATTCACATGACTGATATAATCATGTGAGGTGATCACACCATTTTCCAGTTGTGCTACAGCCGCCTTTTTTACGGAAGTACGCAGGGCAATGATATCTTCATCCTGACGGATAAGATCACTGTACTGGGCTGCTTCTATCTGCTGACGCGTCATAGTCAGCCGGGTGTCGAACAGGAAGGTCTCCTTACGCACTTCCACGTCCTGTTTGCTGATACGCAGCATCTGCCGGCTGTTCTTATTGGTATAAAGACTACCCAATCCCCAGCTGAAGCGGATGCCTCCCAGGCCATAGAAGCCAAAATCGTTACTGACAAAGTTCAGCGTTGGCCTTCCGTAACTGCCCTGTACAAAAGCGCTGACCTTAGGCAGGTAACTCACCTTCAGCTGTTTTTCCTGCACATCATAACTGCGCTGCTGGTAGTCGTACAAGAGCAATTCAGGCCGGCGGATCTCTGCTGGCATTGTAGTAGGCGCGGGTCTGGTCAACCGCGTCTGATCGTCCAGCGGCTGATTGATGAACAGCGCCAGTACCTGCAAATAGCCCTGCCGGCTGGCCTTTAACTGAACGCGCAGCTGCTCGGTGTTCAGTAATTCCGCTTTCAGCTCGTCCAGGTTGCTGCGGAGCGCAGTGCCATTATTCACCGCTCCTTCTGTTTTATGTATTCCGCTCCGGATGTCTTCCATCCGCAACTCGTTTTGCCGCAGTTGCTCGTCTATAAGGAGAATGCCGAAAAAGAGCTGGCTCACCCTGTCCCTGATGTTGTACAGGTTTACCTCCAGTTGTTGCTGCTGAACAGCCGTATTGGCCTTACTCAGCTCCTTCTGATAGTGAATGTTCCCTCCGTCGAAGATGGTCTGCGTTACTTCCGCCTGTACCTTGTACTGGTCCTTACTTAATTGAGGAGCGCCGGGAAAGGGAAGTTCCACGACCTGCGACTGATAAGTAGCTTGTCCGGAGAAGTTGAGTTGCGGCAGATAGCCTTTAGCGGCGTTCGCCACGGTATAATTGCCAGTCCTGCTGATCAGCTCCCGCTGTTTAATAAGCGGGTAGTTCTTTTGCGCCAGCTGGTAACAATCCTCTAAAGTCAGGGGTGTTTGCGCTATGACGGGCGTTGTGCATAACAGCAGGGCCCATACGAGATACTTCATCATTTGCTAACTATTTATTTTAACCATTTGGTTAATTACAGTTCAAAAAAAAGCCCTAAGGCTTTAACCAGGAAATTATAACATCTCCTACCAGTTTTTTACGTTCTTCTATCAGCATATCAAACTGTACATTGTCCTGCAGGAAAACGCCCTGTACAAGCGGCCGCGCTACAAAAGGAAAGATGCACATGGATACGATGTTCAGGAATAACTGCACCGGACTGACCTCCCTGATGATCCCTTTTTTCCCGGCCTCGACTATTTCCTTCATAAAAAGCATAATGTCGGGAAATGCAGGCTGAGAGCTGACCCTTTTCACCATCATCTCCGGCTGCTGATTTATTTCGTTCAGTACAAATATTGGCAGATACGGCGTTTCAGCGATGTTGGTGATATAATGCGCGATCAGTGTTCTGATCTTCTCCTCCAGTGGCATTTCCTGATTCAGGATATTGCCCAACCTGCCCAACACTTTGGAAAAGGCTTCATTGAACACTATTTCAAACAGCTTCTCCTTGCTCCGGTAGTAATAGTGCAGCATCGCCTTATTAATACCCGCTTCGTCTGCAATGTCCTGCATACGCGCGCCTGCCAGACCACGTTTTACAAAGATCTTTTTGGCTGCTTCTATGATCAATTCCTCTGTATTTCTTTCTTGTGCCATTTAAACTACTTGATTTAACCATCTGGTTAAACAAAGGTAATGAGGGGATTTTAATCTACCAAAACAAAAATAAAAATCAGCTGAGCTGTCCGAAAAAGGAAGAGAGATGCTTCATCATCTCCTTGTTAATGGTTAACTGCACATTCCGGCCTGTCTTATCATATATGAGCAGCCCACTATCTACCAGAATCTTAATATGGTGAGACACAGTGGGTTGAGACAAACCAGTGAGTTCTGTAATTTCACAGCACTGAATGGCGGACTGCCGGGACGCTGCCAGTATGATGGATAACCGGTGCTTATCAGCTATTGCGTTTGCTGCTTTCTCTATCGTAACTGCATCCATTCTGTAAAAATAGATATTTTTCAATGTCTGTAAAAAATTAGCAGGCGGCTTGTTAGCGGACTCATACTTATAACTATTTTTTTTCATTAACAAAAATTAACAACCGTCCGGGGCAACACCTGCGTATATGACAAAATACCTTATTGCCAGCCATGAAGAGTTACAGACACGTGCAGATCCAGCTGTCGTTTAACAGCAAAGAGCCAATATATCAACAGATCAAAGCCTATATTATCAATGAAATAATGCGGGGCAGGCTGCTTCCCGGCGCTTTACTGCCGGGCTCGCGCGTGCTGGCCCAGCAACTGAAAGTGAACAGGAATACCGTTATTCTTGCATATGACCAACTCACCGCTGCGGGGTGGCTCACCTCTCAGTATAAGAGTGGTACCCGTGTGAGCGATAGTATGCCGGCAGGACAAAAAGGACCTCCCGGACAGGAAGCGCCCCGGAAGCCCTCTTTGCATATCCCTTTCCGTCATGTGAACATCTCCCTTTCTTCATCCAATCCCAGCGGTAATTACGATATCATATTTGACGATGGTCGTCCCGATCTGAACCTCATTCCCGTTACAGAGATCAGCCGGGAGTGCCGGCGACTGTTCCAGCAGGAAAACCAGCGGCAGATATTTACCAACATCACAGAAAGAGGGAATGAACTGCTGTTACAGGAAGTGAATACAATGCTGAACAATGACCGTGGGTTGGCAGTTACTACGGATAATATCTGCATCACCCATGGTATGCAGATGGCCTTATACCTCACCGCGCAAACGTTGTTATTGCCGGGAGATCATGTGGCTGTTGAACATCCGGGTTATCAGCCGGCCTGGCAGGCCTTTAAGATAGCCGGCGCACAACTGCATTACATACCTTCCGATCAGTACGGGATCGATGTTGATGCGCTGGAAGCTTGCTGCCGTACCAGACCTTTAAAAGCGCTGTACATCACGCCGCATCACCAATATCCTACCACGACTACCTTGTCGGTAGAAAAGCGGATGCAGTTACTGGCATTGAGCAAACAATACAACTTCGTGATCATTGAAGATGATTATGACCACGAGTATCACTTCCATTTACATCATATTCCCCTGGCGGGTATGGACCATGCAGACAATGTGATCTATATAGGATCGGTCATGCATACACTGCCGGTTAGCTTTGTATGCGGGCCTGCAGCCTTTATCAGCTCATTATCCGCCTACCGTAGTATTGTGAATCATGAAGGCGACCCGGTGCTGCAACAGGCCATCGCCAATCTGATGGCAACGGGCGACATCCGCAGGCATATCCACAATACCCGTTACGTATATATGAAAAGGCTGGAACTGGCCAATAGCATCATACATTCCATCTTTGCCGGACAGGCGCATTACTCGCGTCCGCAGGGAGGATTGGCCATCTGGCTGCAGTTACATAAAGAAGTCGAAGCGGAACAGCTGCTCCGGAAAGTACAATCTGCCGGTATGAACCTCGTCAATCCCCTGAGCTATTATACACCACAATACAGTAGCGCACCAGGTCTGAGACTGGGATATGCATCGCTCGAAGAGCCCCTGATCATTAAAGGGTTGGGCAAACTGGCAAAGGTGATACAACAGTTATAAGTATCCTCTATCAGATATTGATATGGTATTACTGTTGTTTATAGCTGCGATTAAAAGTAGAGAGCAAGGTGAGACATCAATTATAACTATCCGCTATCGGATATAAATATGACATTGCTCTTTTAATGGTTTACGATAGCGTAGAATGATACAAACAGTCTATCTGTAATTCTGCTGATGCCAGTTTCTTTTGAAGCAGGCGGCATCCGTGTTGTCTTTTCTTATTTCCTTCATAGTGGGAGCAGTTGTAGCACATCCGCTGCATCCCTCCTTTCTCGTTACTTAGTCCGGCAACGATCGTAAAGACAGATTGATACAGGCTCATTTTTTCCCGTGATGGTCTCTTACCTACGATCGCGTACAGATCTGCTGTATACTTCTCTGCCTGTTCCAGCACTTCGAGACCGGCATCTGTGAGGAGAAAGGAATAACTACGCCTGTCCCGCAGGTCATCTTCTATGCGCAACAGCCCCTTACTAACCAATGCCGCAGCGGCATCGCTCACGGTGGGACGGCTCAGTTGCAGTTCCATAGCAATGTATGCTACCTTGTTGACTGCTGCCGTATGATGCCCGGTAAAAAGCAATATCTGTAATTGTAGAGGGGTGATTCCCAGGATCCTTGCCTGTTCCCACTGGATAGCCTTTAGCATGTCGCTGAGCCTTTGTAAGGATAATAACAACCGCGCATCAAGCGAAGTCAGTTGCTGCTCAGGACTGATCCCTGATGTTTTTTTCATTGTCAATGTAAAAAGGAGCGCAAAAATAGCTCACCGCCATTACTTGTATAAGTACCAGATATTAAAAATTTTTCAATATTCTGGCCCGGTTCCGGTGGTACGCTTTTTTGATTTATCTTTAGCGCCATTAGCATTACCCCATTACATCACGATGATTTCACGCACTGTCACAAGCACGAATATATATCAGGTATTTATACGTTTTATTTTCAGCATTTCTACCCGGTCCATTTCCGGTGTTATCTGGTAGTTTACATATTCAATCATCATAAAACTGCTATTTATGAAGCATCGTAATTTTCTACGTTTCTTTGCTGCTGCCATTCTCCTTGCAGCATTTACTAAATGTACCCCTCATCATGAAGAGCAGAGAGACATTCCGCTCGATAAAGCCAGAGCCTTTGAACATGTGATCCCGGTCGATGAAGCCCGCCGCCTGCGCCAGGGTTTCCTTGCCGGAAGAAAAGAACTCCAGAGCAAATTACCCGCTAACTATCTTGATAGCGCATTTAACATGCCCGATGGGGAAACGTTTAACCGTCATGCCATTGCCGCCATCCTCAATGCCAAAGGCGCTACGGGCCTCCGCATCTACCTGGGCAAGGATGAAAAAGGCCTGGTACGGATGGTACTACTGCCGGTTGATTCTTCAGGAGCCGACATCCTCACTACACTGGTATCGCGCGATAAAGCAGCCAATATACCAGGCGTACAACCGGCCAAAGCTGCCGCTCTTGAACAGGCAATGGAAAGCGGCCAACGCTGTCCGCCACTCTGCAAAGCCGTATTATAATTACTGTTATCATCCTGTTCCTGATGAATAATCTAGGCGCTTTCCTGGTAAGTCAGCTGGTTATTATTCCCTTAGTGATAGGGCTGATACGCTTCAACAGGACCGTTGAAAGCTTTCAGCCCTTTCTCCTGCTGCTTTCACTGGCCTTTCTTTCTGAGACCATCAGCTTCATTTGTATCAGCCTGCTGGAAACGAGCAATGCCGTTCCGTCGAATCTCTACGGGCTGGCTGAATCTATCGTGATCATCTACCAGTTCTTCGTATGGGGAGCGCTGAAACGAAAGCGGTTGCTTTTCATCGGATTGTTATTCGGGTTTGCCGCTGTATGGACCACAGAAAATATCATCTTCAACAAGATCGAAACCTTCAGTCCCTATTTCCGCGTCACCTATGCTTTTGTTACAGTGTTGCTCAGCATCAACGAGATCAACTACCTGATCGTAAAAGATAACAAGTCGCTTTTCCGCAATGCGCGTTTCCTGGTCTGCCTGGGGTTTATCATCATCTTCATTTACCAGATCATCTATGAAGCGTCCCTGTTCATCGGGTCAGACACCGTGCTGTCTTTACGGGTCATTTTTATGTTTAATTATATCAATGCTTTTGTAAATTTGATCTATGCTATAGCAGTTCTATGCATACCTGTTAAATCATCCTACTACTTTAACAAACATTTTGATGCATAGCATGCCGGCACCTGATGCCTCAAAATGATAATGCCCCATGGACGATAAAATATTCTATATCACGATATTTATTTCAGTGCTGATAGCTGTGATCATCCTCTTCTTCGTGGTATCTATCATATTGTATCACCGCCGTTACATACAGCTGCAACGGGAACGTATTACAGCCGAGATCACCATCCTGGAGAATGAGCGGAAAAGGATCGCAACAGATCTGCATGATAGCATGGGCCCACTACTGTCTACCATCAAACTGAACATTCACAGTATTACCGTAGCCGATGACCGCGACCAGCAGGTCATTGCGAAATCGTCCGGCTACATTGATGAAGTGATCCGCGGCCTCCGGCAGATCTCACACAATCTCCTGCCCGCCACCCTGGAACGTAAAGGATTGACAGAAGCATTGCATGAATTCATCAGACAATTATCCGATAAGCAACCGCTGGAAATAAAGTTCCACACTGCAGGACAGATCAATATTCCTCCGGAAAAACAGATCCATATTTTCCGCATCATCCAGGAGATCACTCACAATACGCTGAAACATGCCCAGGCCACACAACTGCAGATCGCACTCACCCGTGAGAATGGTTTTTACCTCGTATTGATCAGGGAGAACGGGATCGGATTTGATGTTAAAAAAGCCCGGACCGAATCGTCCGGACTGGGAATGAAAAGCCTGGCCATCCGCACAGACATTCTAGGCGGCTCATTATCCATTGATTCCGTGCCTGGTCAGGGTACCAACTATTTCGTAAAAATTCCCGTGGGATAACGTAACTTTACACACACTGAGATTTCAGAGAGACAACTCCAATACCCCAATTCTTACATTCAAATGAATCACGACATCCGATTAGTGATAGCTGACGATCATGAAATTTTCCGTGATGGACTCGCACTAATGCTTTCGAGGCAACCTGACATTACCCTTGTGGGACAAGCCAACAATGGCAGGGAATTACTGGAACTGCTTGAAACCGTCGAAGCTGATGTAGTCATGACGGATCTGAAGATGCCTTTAATGGACGGCATTACGGCCACCCGTACGCTGTTACAGCGATTGCCCCATATCAGGATCATCGCACTGTCTATGTTCGATGAAGAAGAACTGATCGTGGAAATGCTGGAAGCCGGCGCCAAAGGTTACCTGTTAAAGAATGCCGACAAACAGGAGATCATTGAGGCTATCAACAGTGTATACGAGGATAATATCTTCTATTGCAAACAAACCTCTGCCAAGCTGGCTTCCATGATCGTCAGAAGCCGTTTTAATCCTTCGCGCGACAATGCCACTGTTTTATTCACCGATCGTGAGAAAGAGATCATCCGTCTCATCTGCCAGCAATTCACGGCCCAGGAAATAGGTGAAAAGATCTTCCTCAGCAAGCGTACAGTAGAGGGCCACCGCACGCGCATACTGGAAAAAATGAATGTTAAAAATACAGCCGGCGTGGTAGTTTTTGCATTGAAAAACAATCTGATCAGCGAGGCGGAACTGCTTTGAGGCTTTCATTACTGGCAATCTGTGCGTATATTTGCGGCAACTAACTGATAAAAGTGCCTATGACACGTATAGCCCTGATCCGTCACGGAAGTACTGCATGGAATAAAGAAGGAAAAATGCAGGGCAGCACAGATATCCCACTGGATACAGAAGGACTTGAACAGGCCCGCAAACTGGCTATCCGCCTGTCTGACGAACATTGGGACCTGGTCTACACAAGCCAATTATCACGCGCAAAACAAACCGGCGAGATCATTGCTGCCGGGCTGGGTATTACTGATATCCGCCAGGACAGACGTCTCATGGAAGTATCCGGCGGACAAACCGAGGGTACTACTGAGGCCGACAGGATTGCCCGCTGGGGCGCCAACTGGCGGCAGCTGGAACTGGGCATGGAAACGGAGCAGTCTGTACTAACCCGTGGCCTGAGCTTCCTGGATGAGCTGCTGAAAGAACATGCCGGCAAACATATCCTCCTGGTGAGCCATGGCAGTTTTATCCGTCATCTGTTGCGTAAACTGGCTCCTACCCTTGTACAGGAAGCCACCCTGAAAAATACCTCCGTTACCCGTTTTACTGTGAATGACGACCAATGGGAATGTGAGCTGTACAATTGTACTGCACACCTGAGCGAGGTATAATGCTCCGGATGATTGCTGAGGGTCCATATGTCAAAGAACGTTGGGCGCAATACAATATTAGCGAAGAACGCAAGGCGCTTTTGGACAATGTCCACAGGACGCAAAATCATGTGCATAGGACGCCAAAATGAGGGGACGAACTGCAGAAACGTGTATACCTCTACTTCCAGAAAAGCATAGTAATACTTTACAGATTCCTGGTATATTATATTCCGGGCGTACCTGATTTCCCCGGTTTCGGTTCGGTTTGATACCGCTTTGATACCGCTCATCCTACGTTAATGCTACGTTCATGAACGTAGGATCAACGCAGGATGAGCGGTATCAAAGCGGTATCTAAGCGGCATTGTAACCACCTTAAGACATACTTAAGATATAGTAGAGATTCGCTTAGGTGCCTTATCTAGGCTATAATGCTATAGTAGAGAGCCTGTAGGCTATAGCCTTCACCGAATCTTGAGCGAATCTTGAGGGAAGATTACTCACGCTAAGTAGCTTCGGTTTCAGTATGGGATGGCGGTCGGCGCCTCTCTGAATGACTATTGAGCGTTGTCAGGCGAATTGGTGCTGGCATCTGGATTTGACCGCACCGGTCGCGTCACCGGAGAGCCGAAGGCCCGCCATTCCCATCTGAAACCGGTGCTACTTTCGCTCTCCCCCTGTAGTATATTGCACCCTGCTTATCAGGACGATGAGGGGATGCTGCTATCACATGCTTTAAGTATGTCTTTGCCCTGCCTTTACTATGCTTTTACCATACCGTTGTCACGCCTTTGCCTGCCTTACCACGTCTTTGCCATGCCTTTACTATACTTTACCATGCCGTTGCCGGCCTTACTATGCCTATGCCTTTGCTTTACTATGCTTTACCATGCCCTTACCATGCCTTTGTTATGCTCATACCCATGTCTTAACCAGGTGCTGAAACAGACCCCTCAGGGTGGTAATTCGGACAAATTCCGGCTGAATTCCATTAACGTGTACTGCATCCCGTTCAACTTGTTAATTTTTTTAACAAACTGACCGTAGTTTCATCATGGCAACGCTTTTTTTTGTAGACTTGTGATGTAATTCAGGGACAATTTTTTCAGCACTACCCCAATAGCTAATCTGTCAGTTTTAATCAGTTATCATCAGTTATTATCAGTTTATCATAGTAATAAGTTCATACCCCTTATTCTCTGTACTATTATGAGCGAGGAACTGTTCATGCACTTCATCCCTTCTACGCCGGCCTTTTTGGGGCCAGTACATAGTCATTCGCTACGGTTTACCTATACCGTTACAACTTATCTCGTGTCTTCCGGTATTTTGCCCCTTACCTGCATATGGAGTGTGACTGTCTGGATACTGGTCATGATGTGCAGGCTGGACACCTACAAGAAGAAACAGCGGGAGCTGGTGCAGATGTTGCAGGAGCAGCAGGCCATGATGACCAACCACGAGCTGGAGATACAGGAGGCGGAGCGCAAACGTATTGCGGCCGATATCCACGATGAGATAGGCGGCAACCTGGCTGCTATGCGGGTCTACCTGCAAAACCTGCACTACAGAACAAAGCAGGACGAACAGAAAGCCAGGAATCTGCTGCAGCTGGTAGACCAGACCAGCCAGAATGTGCGCAGGGCGGCGCATAACCTGGTTCCTCCCCTTTTTGGCAATATTCCACTTACTGATATACTGCAATCTTACTTTTCGCTGCTCAACTCCTCCAATATCCTGTTCCATTTCTGCAGCAATAAATACCAGACCTGCTTCGATCCCAGGCAGGAATTGATACTATACCGCATCATCATGGAACTGACCAGTAATATTATCAGGCATGCCCATGCCTCAGCTGCCACTATCCAACTGCTGTATTACCCGGACTACCTGGAAATAATAGTGGAAGATGATGGGGTAGGATTACCGGTCGTTCCGGGCAGGGAGGGTATGGGATTATCGGGCGTACGCAGCCGCGTAAAATCGTTAGGCGGGAAATTACACGTCGATTCGGGCTTTTCCGGTACCACCTTTATCATTCACATCCCCGTAATTCCGCAACATGCAGCTACCTGTTAATGTCATCCTTGCTGATGACCACACACTCTTTGCCGACGGTATCAATTCCATCCTGCAACAGGTCCCTAATGTGACCGTTCTGGCTATTGCCGCCAACGGACAGGAACTAATGGAGCTCCTGCCACGCCATCAGCCGGATATCGTCATCCTGGATATCAATATGCCTGTACTGAACGGGTTGGAAGTTACAAAGCTCATCCGGCAGGATTTTCCCCATATCCGGACCATTATCCTTTCCAGTTATAGTGATCCCCATCTTATTTCCCTCGCCCTCAGCTATGGGGCCGATGGCTACCTGCTGAAAACCTGCAATAAGGAAGAACTGCTGCAAACCATCCGGCAGGTCAGCAAGGGGAAACAATGCTTCCCTCCCATGGCCCGCATCTACCAGCAGGAATCCGAAAGTCTGCCCTTCAGGGAGTTCAACCTGACCCGGCGCGAAACGGAGATCCTTCAGCTGATCAATCAGCAGCTTACCAACCAGCAGATAGCCACACACCTGTACCTGAGCATCTATACCGTAGAAACTCACCGGAAGAATATTATGCAGAAACTCCAGCTGAAAAGTCCAGCTGCCCTTACCCGTTTTCTCCTGGAGAAAGGGCTGTAAGCACCGGCCATACTACCTACCATGCCATTCTGTCATTTTCGGATTTTATTGCGTAGTTTTGCTTTCCTAAAATTACTTGCAAAGGATGCTGGAACAGGTTACAAAAGTGCATGACGAAAGTCGCCAGGGAGAAGCTTACGCCCCCCTGGACGGAGAAAAACAGACTTATACCAAAAAATTCTATATAGAGAGCTATGGTTGCCAGATGAACTTTAACGACAGCGAGATCGTGGCATCCATTCTCAAGGAAGAAGGTTTTGGCCCTACCCGTAATGTGGAAGAGGCCAGCCTGGTACTGCTCAACACCTGCTCTATCAGGGAAAAGGCAGAAACTACCGTACGTAAACGACTAACAGAATTCCGTAAAATAAAACAACGTAACCCGGAGCTGCTGGTGGGCGTGCTCGGGTGTATGGCTGAGCGCCTGAAGGCTAAACTGCTGGAAGAGGAGAAGCTGGTGGATATGGTGGTAGGCCCTGATGCTTACAGAACCCTGCCGGCCCTCATCGAAGAGGCAGAAACCGGCCAGAAGGCGGTGAACGTACTGCTCAGCCGTGAAGAGACCTATGGCGACATCAGTCCGGTAAGGCTGGACAGTAATGGTGTGACCGCCTTTGTGTCCATCATGCGGGGTTGTAACAACATGTGCTCTTTCTGCGTGGTTCCATTTACCCGCGGCCGTGAGCGCAGCAGAGACGTAGCGTCTATCCTGCAGGAAGCCACAGACCTGTTCAACAGGGGCTACCGCGAGGTGACCCTCCTGGGCCAGAACGTGGATTCCTACTATTGGGTTGACCCGCAGGATGCTACCCTTGTAACCACCTTTGCCAATCTGCTGGAGAAAGTAGCCCTTATCAGCCCATTGCTCAGGGTTCGTTTCAGCACCTCCCATCCGAAAGACATTACCGATGAAGTGCTGTTCACCATGGCGAAGTACGAGAACATCTGCAAATACATTCACCTGCCTATGCAAAGCGGCAGTACCCGTATACTGCAGCTGATGAACCGTACCTATACCCGGGAATGGTACATCAAAAAAGTTGACCGCATCCGTGAAATATTACCCGACTGTGCCCTGTCCACGGATGTTATTACCGGTTTCTGCACAGAGACCGAAGAAGATCACCAGGACACTATGAGCCTGATGGACTATGCCAGATACGACCTTGCCTACATGTTCTTTTACTCCGAACGCCCCGGTACACTGGCAGCCCGCCGTTACCAGGATGATGTGCCAGAAGAAGTAAAAAAACGGAGGCTGGCCGAAGTGGTAGAGCTGCACCGCGGACAATCGCTCAGAAGCATGCAGCAGGATGTAGGCAAAACGTTTAAAGTGCTTATCGAAGGCACATCTAAACGCTCTGAAGATCATCTCTTCGGCAGAACAGACCAGAACAAAGTGGTGATCTTCCCTAAAGAGGATTACCGCAAAGGTGAATATGTATGGGTGAAGGTGGAGGATTGTACTGCCGGCACTTTATTGGGAACATCGACAGGGAGAGCATAAAAGACAAATTATTGGATCACAGCACCTTTTACAGACTTACACGGTCTGTAAGGGGGTAAATTGAGGATATGGATAATATACAGTCCATTAAAAACAGGTTTGGCATTATCGGGAACTCACCTGCATTGAATTATGCCTTGCAGGTGGCAGCACAGGTGTCCAACACGGATCTGACCGTGTTGATAGTTGGAGAAAGCGGCGTTGGTAAGGAAGTGTTTTCCAATATTATCCATTCACTGAGTGCCCGTAAACACAACCCATTCATTGCCGTGAACTGCGGCGCAATCCCGGAAGGGACCATAGACTCAGAACTTTTCGGCCATGAAAAAGGCTCATTTACCGGTGCGGTAGATAGCCGTAAGGGATATTTTGAAACCGTGAACGGAGGTACCATTTTCCTGGACGAGATCGGGGAAATGCCACTGGGTACCCAGGCGCGCCTGCTGCGTGTATTGGAAACCGGTGAATTTATCAGAGTGGGTTCTTCCAAAGTACAGAAAACAGATGTGCGGGTCATCACTGCTACCAACAGGGACCTGCTCGATCATACCCAGCAGGGGAAATTCAGGGAAGACCTGTACTACCGTTTGAATACAGTTCCTATCAGGGTACCTTCCCTGCGGGACAGGAAAGAGGATATTCCCTTATTGTTCCGTAAATTCTGTGTGGACTTCTCAGAGCGTTACAAGACCCCGAGCATCCAGCTGGATGACGAGGCGCGTAACATCCTGGTCAACTATCCGTGGAGAGGTAATGTGCGTGAACTGAAGAATATGGCGGAGCAGATCTCCGTACTGGCGCAGGACAAACTGGTCAACGCCCATGAGCTGAGACGTTTTCTGCCGGAAGTGAACGAGCCTTCCAGGCTGCCGATGATCGCGGCGCCTCAGGCGAAGCCGAACGGCGACTTTTCCAACGAAAGGGATATACTGTATAAACTGTTCTTCGATATGAAGAAGGATGTGACGGAACTGAAAAAGATGTTCTTCGACATCCTGCAGAACCCTAATATTGCCCATGCCGGCAATTTCCAGGACAGTCACCTGATGCACAGCTTCCACCCGCAACCGGAAGTAAGTGTAAGCACGAGCCCGGTGCCTGCAACCATTTCTTCACCGCAGCCGATTATCTTACAGGATAGCAACAAAATAGACCACCACGAAGAAGTAGAGGAAACATTGTCTATCGCCGACAAGGAGAAAGAACTGATCGTCAAGGCCCTGAAAAAACACAAAGGCAAAAGAAAAGACGCAGCGCTTGACCTGGGCATTTCCGAGCGGACTTTATACAGGAAACTAAAAGAATACAACATTAACGAATAGCAGGCGCCTGCCGGGATGATGTACCTTCCCGGCAGACAGCCTTAACACTTTTAAGATGATCAGATTAATCCAGGGGATAATGACCGTTAGCTTATTGCTGATGCTGGGCGGCTGTTCCGTTCATTATTCCGCCACCGGCGCCAGCATTGAACCGGGTGCAAAAACCGTAAATGTGCGTTTTATTGATAACAGGGCGCCTATCAACAACCCGACGCTGAGCCAGAACCTGACGGAAAAGCTGCGTACCAAAGTACAGGCGCAGACCAAGCTGGTACAGATCAATGAAGAGGGTGCTGACTATGAATTTAAGGGCGCAGTAACCGGTTACTCCTTTAGTAATGCCGCTGTGACCAATGTGGACCAGGCTGCTACTTCCAGGCTGACCGTTACCATCAATATTACGTTCATCAAGAGAATAGGCGATAAAAAGGGGTATACACAATCATTTACCCGTTCGGCCGACTTCTCTGCCTCCCAGTTGCCAAGTGCAGTGGAAAATGGCCTGCTGGAGAACACAATTCTGCCACAGATAGTAGATGATATTTTCAATAAAGCGTTCGCTAACTGGTAAGTATTACAAAAGCTTTCGTATTTGATTTTTTTTCATACTTTAGCAGCATGACCGCAAACAGGATCATTCAACATATCTTCCAGCAGCCTGATATTAAACAGGTTGATGAAGCAGCACTGGAACGGCTGGTATCGTCATATCCCTACTTTACGGCGGCCCGCCTGCTGCTGGCACGCAAGCAATACAGTGTGCAAAAGAACCTGCTGGCGCCGGCGGTTAAGAAGGCACAGCAGTATAGTACCAACATGCATTACTTTTACCGCTTTGTGACCACCGACGAGAAAAGCGTGGCTCCTGAGGTCGTAGCGCCGGTAGAGGTTGAAGCTGCTCCTGATCCTATACAAGTTGAAACTGCTGCCGCCCAGGTACAAGTTGCTGCGGCTCCTGTAACTGAGGTCCCTGCCAGCGTATTCCCCGGCGAGCAGGAAACAACGGCGCCTGCGCCACAGCCTGTACAGGAATCCAAGATCCATGTTACCGTACCAAAGGCGCCGGCAGAGCAAACTGCTACGCCGGAAGCTAATTATACTGCTCCTGCAAACAATATAGAAGAGGAATTGACCGTTACTGCGGATGATGTTGTGGCAACACCAGTCACTCCTCCGCCTTCCCAGGCAACGCCGGCAACAGCGGCACCTGCCCGGGAGGCAGCACCGGCAGCATCTGTACAGACACCGGAACCACCGGCTGCACCTGCGGAGCCATTAGTACCACCTGCAACCAGGAGCCCGGTAGCTACTGCACCGGCAGATGCAGAAACCGAGCCTATTAAAATATTCCCGCTGGATACTTCCGAGACCGAAACGTCTCTGACTTTCCAACCCTTGTATACCGATGATTATTTCGCTTACAAACGTTTGAAAGAACCTGAGCAGGCAGAAGAGCTCAGTGAAAAAGGAGCAGCAGAAATGAAAAGTTTTACATCCTGGCTCAGAGAGATGAAGCATACCTTCGCCGAAAAAGCCAGCAAGCAATGGTACCATCAGCAAATGCACCGCAGCTATGAAGATGCTGATCCGGAAGTATCTGAGCAGGTGGAAAAGATGGCTATGGACTCCATCACGCTGAATGACGACATCGTTTCGGAGACGCTTGCGGAGATCTGGGCACGCCAGCACCAGTACCAGACAGCTATCCACATATATCAAAAATTAAGTTTGCTTAATCCCAACAAAAGCGCTTATTTTGCGCAAAAGATTAAGGAACTTCAGTTACTAACAGAAAAAAGTTAACTTATATACTATGTTATTGATTTTCGGCATATTAATCATCCTGGCCTGTGTGTTATTGGGCTTTTTCGTACTTGTACAAAACCCGAAAGGTGGTGGCTTATCCGGTAGCTTTGGTGGTTTTGGAAACCAGGTGATGGGTGTACGCCAGACCACAGATGTGCTTGAAAAAGGTACCTGGATCCTGTCTGCTATCATCGCCGTGCTGTGCCTTACCTCCTCTATGTTTGTGAACAGAGGTCAGGCTCCTGACATGAGAAAAGGCGTGATGGAGCAGAGCGTTCCTACAGCTCCAGCGCAGGTGCCAGCTACTCCGGTAAATCCGGCTCCAGCTCCGGCTCCGGCAAAATAATATTCCGGCTGTTAAAGCTATTTCAGAACCTCGCCGTCACAAGCGAGGTTTTTTATTGAATACCATCCTATGGCAAAAAAAAGCAAAGCAAAAAAAAGTCAGAAGAAGAACGTGTGGATCAAACGTATACTGGTAGTTGCCTGCGCTATCCTGGCAGGACTGCTCGTATACATAGGGTATCGTGTATTTGGCCCCAATACCACCAAAGCTTTTGGGGATAGTAAATTTTTCTACGTACGTACCGGCTCCACTTATGCCGATGTATTGGATGGCCTGGAAGAACAACAGATCATCCGCAGCCGTACCAGCTTCGATTGGGTGGCCCGCGAACTTGGGTATCCGAAACGTGTCAAAGCCGGTAAATACAAGATCAGCCGTGGCATGAGCAACTTCGACCTTGTGAAGCTGCTGCGCGCCGGCCGGCAAACGCCGGTGAACCTGACCATCACCAAACTGCGCACCAAACAGGACCTTGTCAGGAAGATCAGCTCCAACCTGGAAGCCGATTCTGCCACCTTCCTGGCCCTGCTCAGAGATCAGGTGTACCTCCGCCAGTTCGGACTGGACACCAACACCGTGATGTGCGCTTTCATTCCGAACAGTTACCAGTTCTACTGGAACACCACTGCGGAAGCAGCCTTCAAAAAGATCGAAAAGGAAACCGCCGCTTTCTGGACAGAAGAACGTAAGGCAGCTGCCCGCCGGCTGGACCTGAGCACGATACAGGTGATGATCATCGCCTCCATCGTGGAAGAGGAAACCAATAAAAACGACGAGAAGCCGCTGATCTCCAGCGTATACATCAACCGCTTCCGCAAAGGCATGCGTCTGCAGGCAGATCCTACCGTGAAATTTGCGCTGCAGGACTTCTCCATCCGCAGGATCAGGGAAGGACATATTGCCTTCTCATCGCCTTACAACACCTATCAGAATGCCGGCCTGCCGCCAGGCCCTATCTGTACGCCTTCCATCAAATCCATCGAAGCGGTACTGAATACGCCGGAAACTGATTATATCTATTTTTGCGCTAAAGCTGATTTCTCCGGATATCATGCCTTTGCCGCCACCTACGCAGAGCACATGAAAAATGCACACGCATTCCATGCTGCATTAAATGCGAGAGGGATATAACAACACTACAATGCCGTTCAGACCAGAAAAGATCATTCTTACATCCAGGCCTTTCCGTAAACTGGTAAACATCAGCAAAACACTGGTGTTGCCCGGTTTTGAAGGCGTGCCCCTGTACGATGTGATCAAATTCTTTCTGAAGGAAATGGGTAACCGGAGCCTGGGGGAACGGGCAGCAGCTATTTCATTCAACTTCCTGCTGGCTATTCCCCCATTCTTCATCTTCATGTTCACCCTCGTACCCTACATTCCCATGAAAAATGTGGAGGCTACCCTGTATGAACTGGCAGAAGATGTGACGCCCAACTACAATACGTACATCATTATACGGGACATGATCCATGACTTCCTGTATACACACCGTAACGGATTGCTGTCTATCGCGTTCCTGATGGGATTTTTTGCTTCCTCCAACGCGGTCATGGGACTGGCCCGTTCTTTCAATAAGAAATCGCCCGGCTTCCGCCGCAGAAAATGGTGGCAGAAAAGGCTCATGGCCCTGAAGCTGACGCTGATACTGATCTTCCTCCTGTTGCTGACCGTCATCCTGATCATTGCGCAGGGTACTGTATTGAGCTTTATTTTCAACTACCTGGGCATCACCGATCCCCACATACTATCCCTGGCTGATGTGGCCCGCTGGGTACTCATCACTTTACTGTTCTTCTCCATGCTTTCGGTGATCTACCGCTTTGTGCCGGCCACGACGAAGCGATGGAAGTTCATTACCGCAGGCTCCACTTTCGCTACTATTATGATGATCGTGGTGACGATCCTGTTCTCCATCTTTGTCAACAAGTTCGCCAACTACAACAAGATATACGGTTCCATTGGTACCATCCTCATTCTTATGTTGTCCATTTACCTCTATTCCTTCATCCTGCTGATCGGTTTTGAGCTGAACGCCAGCATCCGGATACTGAAGGAAACAGCGGAAGTGCGTAAGGAAAACCTCCCTGAAGAAGTACGCGGCCTCTCCTGATAAATTAGATAAAAATCACACATATTCGTATCTTTATGACGGAACCACAGGTCGGTTCCTTCATTGTAATCCCTAAGCAGCAGATATGCAAAGGGTTAGCGTTAACCTGAAACCTATATTTATGAGAAGCGTATACTGTCTATTGATCCTATGCTCCTGGCTGGTGGCGATGCAGCCGGCTGTCACCCCTCCATTGGAAATCGGAGCGCCTTTACCTAAAGCAGATGTTGTACTTCAGGATTTCTCCGGCAAAGAGATCACACTCAATAAAGCAAGATTAAACAACGGATTACTGGTGATATTCTCTGGTAATACCTGCCCTTATATTGAAAGGAACCAGGCACGCACACAGGAGATCTGTAAATATGCGCTGAGCAACCATATCGGCGTGGTGCTGATCAACTCCAACACTGCCGGTGCAGACGAAAAAACAGTGCTGGCCGCAATGAAAACCTATGCCACCGGACAGCAATTCAACTGGTATTATGTGGTAGATAAAAAAACCGAATTAGCAGACGCTTTTGAGGCCAATCATATGCCTGAATGCTATCTGTTCAACCAGCAGGCAAAACTCGTTTATAAGGGCGCTATTGATGATAGTCCGGGCAATGCGGAAGCAGTTAAGATGCGGCACCTGAGTAATGCGATCAATGATCTGCTGGCAGGCAAGGCGGTGCGGGTAAACGCTACACAGGCGCTGGGATGTAATATCAAAAGGTTTTAAGGATTACAATAGCCAGCGGTAGAAAGCTGTCGCATTATAATCAAATAAGCATTTTTAAGCACAGCCACATTCAATGGTAAAGCTATTTCGTCAATTTAGATAAGTTGCTTAAGCACTATTATATCAAATGATGTAAAGCTCTTGCGTCAGGTTAAATAAGATGTTAAAGCACTACAAGATCCTATGGTGTAAACCTATTGCGTCAGTTCAAAGACATTTAAGCATTACCACACCATAAACAGCGCATTCCCAAACATCAGTTTCCCGTTTTCCCAGAAACAGCGGAACAGCGGATCATCTGCCATCAGTACGATCTTACCTTCGCCCATTTCCTTTACACCGAAGAGTAAGCCGTCTTTTAGTTTCTTGCGTGTTTCCGTGCCTACGAAACCGCTCAGGTAGTTGTCTTTCTTCAGTATACCGACGTTCCAGCCGCTATTGTCCAGGTAGTCGTATATTCTGCCATCCTGTTTGAGGGTATAATAGACTGCCGGAAATCCGAAGGCCAGCGGATGGCTGTTGTCCAGCTGTACTTTGTAAATAGCGCCGGGAATGAGTTGTTTGACGCCTTCCCTTTCACGGTTGGCATAAGGTTTCAGCAGGGCATATTCATCTTTCTTTTCCTCTTTTTCTTCTTCCTCCTTTTTCTGATGGATGCCCCAGTCGAGCGTGGACACCTGCGCCAATGCGCCCTGCAGGGCGATTAATTTACCGCCACCGGAGATCCAGTCCCTCAGTTTATTGGCATTGTCTTTTTCTGACAGGAATTTATAATTACCGTCGGGAAGTATTAATACATCGAGGGCTTTCCAGTTCACCCGCGGCAATTGCTTTTCATCTACGATAGTGAGCGGGTAACCGATCTGCTGTTCAAAGAAATGCCACACTTCTCCTGCTGCGAGAGACGAGACGCCTTCTCCCATTACTACCGCCACTCTGATAGGTTTGATAAACCGCACTTTCTCAGAACCGAAGTCCACTCCTTTCTCCACAAAGCCGGTATTCACGGCGTCCAGCCCTGTTTTATAGGTATTGGCCAGTGCAATGACCTGTTCATCAAACTGAGCACCGGCGGCTTCATTGCCTGAGCGGGTAATGATCAGCGTACCTGCGGGAAAGGATTTGCCGCCGGCAATAAAATCGCCTTCCGCATATCTTACTCTGATACGTTTCTGCAGCAATGCGGACAGGAAGCGTACGTCTTTAATGCTGTTCCAGCGGGCCAGGTAGGCGTAGGGCTTTGCTGCCGCCAGGTAAGTGTTCACGGTAGTCTGCAGACTGTCTTTTGCCGGCGTCAACGGCTGGCGCACACCATAGGTTTGCAGGCCATAGGCGTAAGGCAGGGACCAGGCAGTGATATCATAAGTGACGGAATCGGCTAAACGGGAATCGGGTTCAAATAATACTTTGAGCAGGTTAGACCTGGCCTGTGCAGCGCTGATCACCATGTCTTCCTTGTCTATACTGAAGTTCTCCGTTTTACCATTGAAGTAGTTAAATCCGTTAGCCTGGTTCACGGCCGCGCCATAACCGAAGCGAATACCGTTCCTGTTGAGCAAAGTGCCCAGGGAGGCCAGTTTCTCGTTGTTGCCGGCAGCTTTCACCACATAAGACCGGTAAGGGCCTTCCGGCGCATGAATGGCCTCATAGAAATACCGGGAGAACTCTTTCAGCAACAGCGGCGCCTGTTGTGCCGCTATTTCTATGGTGGACAAACCCGTGGTGCGGTGGTGCGCAATACGTTCTGTAAGGGTCAGGGTATCACCATCCTGTTTTAAACCAGCCAGTCCTGCACGTCCTCCTCCACCCTGTTCATAGGTCATTCCGATGGCGCCGTTGTAGGTAGGATAAGTGTCGCCGTAGCTGGGGTAAAACATATCGAAAAATTCCTTGGTAAAATAAAGCCAGCCTTCTTTATCGAAGTAACGGGCATTGTTCTTACCGATCAGCATCTGCATGCTGCGCTGCCAGGGTTTGATGATATCGTGGAAAGGCTCGGCGGCAGGTGCAAAGTAATAAGGGGCATCGATGGACTGTTCATGGAAGTCTACGTGTACCTGCGGCATCCAGCGACTATACTGGATAACCCTTTGCTGTGATTCTATCTGCGTTTGCCAGGCCCAGTCGCGGTTCAGGTCAAAATAATAGTGATTAGCCCTTCCGCCCGGCCAGGGTTCATTGTGCTCTCTGGCAAACAACAAAGGGTCTGCATAACGTGTATGCACCTGGTTGTAGAAATTCACATAGCGTTCCCGTCCGTCGGGATTGAGGCAGGGATCGATGATCACGACCGTATTCTTCAGCCATTCCTGCTGCTCTTTGTTGTCTTTGTTGGCCAGCATGTACAGGGTGACCATGGCGGCTTCGGTAGAAACAGCTTCATTGCCATGTACATTGTAGCTCAACCAGACAATTACCGGATCGCCGGCGGCAGGCTTACCGCTACCACTGGCCAGTTCCAGGTTATGTTGTCTTATCTGTTCAGTTTTGCTGATATTTTCAGAAGAAGAAATGACCGCCAGCATCAGTGGGCGGCCTTCGTAGGTAGTGCCGTATTGCGTGAGCTGCATGTTGGGTGTAACAGCAGCAACGGCTCTGAAGTAGTCAAGTACGCGGTGGTAGGGCGTGAACTGTGTTCCGGGCGCATAACCGAGAAACTGTTCCGGCGTTGGCAGCGCTTGTGAGAACCCTGTCTGTACGATGAGCAGTATAAGGGACGATAACAGCAATTTGCGCATATGGAACCTTCAATTTATTTACCTAAGATAAACAATTGAAAGGGTTTTTGCTACTCTACACTTTCTCCTATCAGCCCGAAATACTGTACGCATTCAAGTGCTCCGTCCCGGCGATAATAACGAAACTCCCCCACCCTGTTATCTTCATGCCAGTGGCCTGTTTCCGAGGGCTTGCCATTGTCGAAGAAAACAGTCCTGACACCTTCCATTCTTCCCGCCTTCCGGTAATACACTTCTTTCAGCGTACCGTTCTCATAGTAGATCTCTACCCTTTCTTTGCAGGGATCGTCAGTAAAGCCATATACCTTCCACCGGATATGCCCGTTCTCTTCCCGCATTACCTGGCGTAGCAGCTCGCTCTTGTGTTCCTCTGCCGCCATACAACCAGACCCGTTCACCACGAGCAGTAACAGAAGAAATCCTGGAAGCAATGTGCTGTATTTGTTTATAGAAGTTCGTTCACCGGACATGCTGATGCAGATAAAAATCTTGTAAAGGCATACTCAATATAGTAAAATATAATAATATAAAAAGCAGGAAAAATGAATATATCAATGGAATGAACGGACAGGTACATTCATTCCATTGATATCTATTTAGTTACAGTGATCGCTTACAGGTTCAATTCCAGCCTTGCAAACAGGAAACGGCCATTGTAACCGAACTGTGTTACCCTTCTGCTGTACCTGAACTGGTTGTTGGTGGTATTGGCAGGGTTGGCTACCAGGTCCGGATATACGTCGAATACATTGTTGGAACCGATGCTCAGTTTCAGGGCGGGCGTCAGCTTATAGCCCACTGCCACATCGGTCACGACTTTAGCTGAATAGGTCTGAAAGAAGGCCGGATCGTTCGTAGCTTCCTCCACAGTACCAAAGTGAACGTTACGGAGGAAGGCATTGAACTTACCAATGTTGTAAGTCAATGTCAGGTTCACTTTTTCACGAGGTACCGTCCTTTCCAGGTAGATCCTGCTGGTGCGGCTGAAATAGATGTTCTCTTTGCCTTTCAGCTTTTCAGATGCCTTGATGGGACCAACACGCTGGGTATAGCTGTAGGTACCGGAAAGGTCTGCACGCAGTGTTCCCCTGCCCAGCTTTGTGCTGTAGGTCAGTACCAGGTCTATACCGCGGGTCTCGGAATTGATGGCATTGGCAAAGAAAGCTGCCCTGTTGGCATTGGCGAGTGACAGCAGCTGGTAGATCTCTTTGTCGACAGCGGAGGCTGTATCAGCATTATTACCGGAGAACTGATCTGTATATACGATACGATCGTCGATATGTGTAAAGTAACCATCCAGCGTCAGGTTAAACTTGCCAAAGGTGCTGGTAAAACCGGCGCTGAAGCTTTTGGATTTTTCCGGTTTCAGCTGTGGGATGCCCAGCAGCTGTGCAGGCCGGCTGTCGTTCGTGAAGGTACCCACTTCATAAGGCACGCCGTCCACAAACAAAGTAGAAGTAGAAGAATAAAAGCGCTGGTGCAGGGAAGGCGCCCTGAAGCCGGTACTGGCAGACGCCCTGAGGGCGGTTTTCTCACTCAGCTTATAGCGGGCTGTGAGTTTGCCGTTCAGCGTACTACCGAAATCGTTATAGTTCTCAAAACGCAGGGCGCCTCCCAGCAGGAATGCGGATGAGAAATTGGCCTCTACATCCACATAACCGGAGATGGCACTACGGGTGGCCCTGATGGCATTTTCCGGACGGAAGCCGGGGAATACCTGCGCACCACCGGCCCTGGGTGAACCATCAGGTCCGAACACGGTATTGACAGAGCCTTGCGGGTCTGGTATCAGGATGTCTTTGCCATTAGCGTCCACCCCGATCTTCCTGGCGCGTCCATAGTCGGTGTACGAGTTCTCTGCTCCGGCTATGAGCTGGTATTGCTCGAAGCGGTGTTCAGCACCAAAGGCCACATCCAATCCTTCCAGCACATTAAAACGGCGGGAGAAATCGACGTTGGTGGTGTTCTGGGTGAAGATAGGTCCTCCGCAGGTAAAGCGTGTCGGAGATGCTTTCCCCAGGGATGCATTCAATGAATTTTCCACTTTGAAACCAAACTCATTGCGGCCATAGGTATTGCTGAAATCCACTTTCCAGTCGCCCAGATTCCCACGTATACCAGCAGCAAAGGAACGGTCGTAAATATCACTGTGTATTTCCGGCAGGAAGCCCAGTGGATAGATGTCCAGGATGTTCCTGCTGTCGTGCGGCAAACGGTACACACCTGCAGCATTTCCATTACGGTAACCGATACCTCCGAAGAAATAGACTTCCGCATTGTTTTCCAGTGGGATGCTGGCATTTACAAATAACTGTGCGCTGCGCAGTTTGGACTGGCCGGCGCGCATACGGATGTCGTTGCGGGTGATTTTGTTGGCCACCAGGAAAGAGTCTGTTTTATCTACTCCGCCGGGATAGGCGCGGTAGATAGCACCGGTCCACGGGCCCGAACGATTGGTATAATTACGGTAATCGTAAGAGCCGCCGAAGTTGATGTATCCTCCTTTTGCACCTAAAGGAATACCATAGTTCACGCCGGTCTGCACGGTCTGACCATCCACATTATCGTCTGCCTGCGAGGTAACGTTGGCGCCGGTGGTCACATTTACATTCAGGCGGTTCACGGTGCTTTTCAGGATGATGTTGATCACACCGGCGATAGCATCAGAACCATACTGGGCGGCGGCGCCGTCACGCAGTATCTCAATACGGTCGATGGCGGATGTTGGAATAGCATTCATATCAGTACCTACGGCGCCACGGCCGAAGCTACCGTTCACATTCACCAGGGCGGTATTGTACCGGCGTTTGCCGTTCACCAGCACCAGTACCTGATCGGGCCCGAGGCCGCGCAGGGAAGCAGGATCAATGTGATCCGTACCATCGGCAACGGTTTGTGTACCAGAGCTGAAGGATGGCGCCACATAGTTCAGGATCTGGTTGATGGATACCTGTGGCGCGTCGGCAGCAACACGTTTGATATCGATAACGTCTACCGGTACAGGCGTTTCCGTTTGCGTACGCGGCAGGCTACGGGAGCCTAGTACTACCAGTTCATTCATGGTGGTGCTGGCTTCCATTGTCACATCCACGGTAGTGGTTTGTCCGGCGCTAACGGTAACTGACTTACGCTGGGCGGCATACCCGACATAACTGATCAGCACTGTATGATTGCCGGGTACTATTTCCAGGGTAAAACGTCCCTGTGCATTGGTATATCCTCCTTTATTGGTGTGTTCAATGTGTACGGTGGCATTGGCCAGTGGTCCTTTGCCATCTGTAACGGTGCCCGTAATGGTGCCGGTCTGACCATACGAAGACGCTGATACACATAAAGTAAGGAAGACAAGAAGCAAAAGGCCTCTCAGATAGGTTACCGGGTGTAACATAAGATTCGATTTAGATTTGGGTTTTTAGATTTTGAGTTGTTCTTTTGGTTATGTTATTGCTACAAGAACAAATTGGTCTGTCTATTATCTAAAATACTAATTTGACAGCGCATTTAGAACAACTTGTCAAGATTCAATTGTCGACTAAACTCATAAACGCATGCGCACGATTTCGGTTTTACTGGCGCTAATCCTTGCCAGCACAGCTTATGCACAGCAGCCAACTCAGATTAATGCCTATCGTTATCAAGTTAAAAAAAGTGTTACCGCCAGTCATGGCGCCGTGGTATCAGCCCATCCGCTGGCCAGTCAGGCCGGCCTGCAGATGTTGCAGCAGGGTGGTAATGCGGTAGATGCGGCGATTGCCACCCAGCTGGCGCTGGCCGTGGTATATCCCGCAGCGGGTAACCTGGGAGGTGGAGGCTTCCTGGTAGCACACCTGAAAAACGGGAAGGACCTGGCCATCGACTACAGGGAAAAGGCGCCAGCAGCAGCCTCCCGCGATATGTACATCGACGCCTCCGGCAATGCCAATACAAAACTCAGCCAGGATGGTCACCTGGCATCGGGCGTACCAGGTACCGTAGCCGGTATCTTTGCATCCCTCCCTTATGCAAAGCTGACCATTCAGCAGCTCATCGCGCCTGCCATTATGCTGGCAGAAAAGGGTTTCGCTATCACCGAAAAGGAAGCCGCTGGTCTGAATGCAACACAGGAACTGTTCAGCAAACTCAATACACAGCCGAACGCTTTTGTAAGAAAAAAGCCCTGGAAAACGGGCGATACCCTCTTACAGAAAGACCTTGCCGCTACCCTGAAAAGGATCAGCACCAATGGCCGGGCGGGCTTTTATGAAGGGGAAACTGCAGCCCTCATCATTGCTGAAATGAAACGCGGCAAAGGGTTGATCACCGCGGCAGACCTGAAGACGTACGAAGCGAAAGAGCGCCCGGCCGTATCCTTCTACTATAAGAAGTACCGTATTGTTACCATGCCATTACCTTCCAGCGGCGGCATCGCCCTGCAGCAGATGATGGGTATGGTGGAAAAATATCCGCTGGCTGCCTGGGGCTTTCATTCTGTCAACGCCATGCAGCTCATGATCGAGGCAGAACGCCGCGCTTATGCCGACCGTGCGCAATACCTGGGTGATCCTGACTTTGTGAAAGTACCGGTAAAACAGCTCACCTCTCCCGAATATCTGCACACCCGCATGGAAGATTATGATCCACACCGTGCCGGCTCCAGTAAACAGACCGGCGCAGGAACTGTTTATTATGAAAGCGATGAGACCACACACCTTTCCGTCATGGACAGCGAGGGCAATGCCGTATCGGTGACCACCACCCTGAATGGCGGCTACGGTTCCAAAGTGGTAGTAGGCGGCGCAGGCTTTTTCCTGAATAACGAAATGGACGATTTCAGTGTAAAACCCGGTGTGCCTAACATGTATGGCCTGGTAGGAACGGAAGCGAATGCTGTTGCGCCGGGCAAACGTATGTTGAGCTCTATGACGCCTACCATCGTGCTGAAGAAGGAGAAACCTTATATTGTAGCGGGCACACCAGGCGGTTCTACCATCATCACTTCCGTGTTCCAGACCCTGCTCAATATCATTGAATTCAACCTGCCCACCCAGCAGGCGGTAGATGCGCCTAAGTTCCATCACCAATGGCTGCCCGACCAGGTGGATGTAGAGGAAGACTTTGATGAGATGCCTTTACAGTATCTGAAAGAGAAAGGATATAAGATCGTACGCCGCGGCGCTATCGGACGTACAGAGGTCATTAAGGTGAATAGTAAAGGGCAGCTGGAAGCGGCAGGCGATAAAAGAGGCGATGACAGTGCTGCCGGTTATTGATCATTACTAAACTACTTACGTATGATAGGACAGATCTTCCTGGACAGTGTGCTGAAAAGATTCGCATACTATAAATCACTCGGCGACCAGACACTGGCAATACTCAGCGGCGAACAGCTGCACTGGCAGCCGGAAGGAGAGCCTAACAGCGTTTGCCTGATCGTGAAACATGTCAGCGGTAACATGCATTCCCGGTGGACAGACTTCCTGCACTCCGACGGTGAAAAGCCCTGGCGCAACAGGGACGTGGAGTTTGAAGATGACCAGGCATCCGCAGAAGAGATCATCAAACTGTGGGAAGCCGGCTGGAAATGTATGCTGGATGCTATCAGTGCCTTAACACCCGATGATCTGGAGAAGACCGTTTACATCCGCAGTGAGCCGCATATTGTGCTGGACGCCATCAACAGGCAGCTAAGCCATATCCCCTACCATGTAGGGCAAATTGTGTACATTGGTAAAATGATCAAAAAGTCTGACTGGAAAAGCCTGTCGATCCCTAAGGGACAATCGCAGGCCTTCAACCAGGACATGTTCGGAAAAAAACAATAAGCGTATACCATGAAGATGAGATTACAGGCCATTCTGTGTGCAGTCGTACTGGCCCTTGCATTCAGCGCGTGTAACAGCGGCCGTACCAACAAACTGCTGGTACACAAAAAATGGCGGGTGTATGATGTGGTCGTCCCACCGGGATCGGCCTACGATATTACACAGATCAACCAGGCCACTGACCTGAAACGAGGATATTATACCAATGTGTACTACCAGTTCCTTGACAATAACCTGTTCATCGCCACCATTGACAATAAACCGGATTCCGGCAAGTACAAACTACTGAGTGACGGTAAGATCATCTCTGTCACTGCGGCCAATGGCCTGCGGTCTGCAGAGAACCTGGTGACCGTTGTGAAGCTTGATGAAACGCATTTTGATATGAAGGTGAAATCGGGGGAGTACTATTTTATACTGAAGACGAAAGCTGAATGAGGACATGCAGGCACAATTTACACATACAACGCCTACCAGCAGAACGAGCATTTCCGGAAAAGAATATCTCTTCTTTTCCGGATTTTCTTATCTGGGTTTACATGCACTTCCTGCTTTTAAGGAGCTGCTGAAACAGGGCATTGATGAATACGGGACGACTTTTATTTCCTCGCGTATCGCCAACACGAGGCTGCAGCTGTATGATGAACTGGAACATGCGCTGGCCGTATTGCTGCAGCAACAGGCATCGGCTACCTTTTCTTCCGGCTATCTGGCCTCCCAGTCGGCAGTGCAATATGCCGCGACAAGGGGAGAACTGTTGTATGCCCCCTCCGCACATCCGGCTTTATGGAAAGGGCAGCCGCACATTCCTGTGCAGGACTGGTCTGCCTGGGCGGCAGCAACGGTCGACAAGGTCAATGCGCATCCGGACGAGCGCTTTGTAATTGTGGCAGACAGTGTGAATCCGCTTACGAGCACCATCAATGATTTCTCCTGGCTGCAACAACTGAAACGGCAGGTGCTCGTGCTCATTGACGATGCACATGGTATTGGGGTGATCGGTGCAAATGGCAACGGCATCGTACATACACTGCCGCAGCATCCTCCCGTACGTTATCTGCTTGCAGCATCCCTTGCCAAGGCTTACAGTGCTCAGGGAGGGGTAGTATCGGGACATGCAGCAGATATTGCCGCCATTAAAAAGCTGCCCCTGTTCACCGGCGCCACGCCCATGATGCCGGCCAATGCCTGGGCTTTCCTGCAAAGTTTTTCTCTGCATGCTGAACAAAGGGCCTTGTTACAGCAGCGGATCAATTATTTTACATCACTGACGGGAAATATCGGATATTTGCACAACCCCTTCCATCTGCCGGTATTCCTGCTGAAGGATAATGCCGGTATTGAAAAATACCTGCTGGAGCATGATATCATGATCTCCTCATTTGGCTATCCCAATCCGGATAGCCCTCCTGTAAACAGGATCATTGTTTCTGCGCAGCATTCGGAGGAGGACCTGTATGTACTGCATAAGTTACTCTTAAACAGATAGACATGTTACTCAAAAAGATCTCCCTGTTGTTTTCCTGCAGCCTGCTGTTGTTAACCGCCAAAGGCCAGCAGACAGCCCCCGAAAAGTCTTCCCTGCTCTGGGAAATATCCGGCAAAGGCCTGCAAAGTCCGTCCTGGTTGTATGGCACCATTCATGCCATCTGTCCGGACGATCATCATTTCTCTTCCGCTGCCCTGGATGCGCTGAAGCAATCCAAAGCGCTGTACCTGGAGGTGAATATCGACGATAAACAGGAAGTAGGCCGTATACAGTCCGCAGCACTTATGCCGGAGCCCTATTCCTTCAAGGCGCTGTTTGCGGCAGCTGATTATGCGAAAATGTCCACCTGGTTCCATGATAGTCTCAACATCGAACTGGCACAATTGGATAAGCTGAAGCCACTGATCATCTATTCCATCATGCTACAGAAGTTCGCCGCCACTACCTGCGACAGGCCGGTATCTACAGAAGTAGAACTTGTGAAACTGGCCAAAGCGCAGCAGCTACCGATCAAAGGACTTGAAGCGATATTGGACCAGCTGGCCATGTTTGACAGCATTCCCGATACGGAAGAAGCCGCAATGATGCTGAAGAGCATTACAGATACGGCGAAATCGAGGGAAGATTATCGCAGGATGGTAAGTGCATATAAGCAGGGAGATATCCGGTTATTATACAACCAGATCGTCCAGATGGAAGATATGCTCAGGTACAAGGAGCTGCTGCTGGACAGGCGTAACCGTAACTGGATAAGTATCATCAGCAGTGAAGCGGCAAAAGCGCCCACTTTCTTCGCGGTAGGCGCGGGACATCTGGGTGGAAACATAGGGGTAATTGAACTGTTGCGGAAAGAAGGATATACTGTTAAACCTGTGTTATAACTACACTACTCATACAATACTCACAGACGATAGCCGGCAGTTCTGCGTTCTCTTATAGTTCTATCAAGTAATTCAACTATTTTTGCCGGATTAAATATCGCCGTCTGAAAAAAGTACGTAAAATATTATCTGTTATTTTCCTGAGTATCCTGGGCCTGATCATCCTGATCGGTGTACTGGTGAACATTCCGGCGATACAGAATTTCCTGGTGCATCAAGTCACCGAACGCCTGTCAGAACAACTGAGAACCCGGGTAGAGATCGATCACGTCAATATCCGCCTGTTTAACAGCCTCCGACTGGAAGGCACACTGATAGAAGATCGTCATAAAGATACCCTGCTGTATGCCCGTGTACTGCAATTGCGCATTACTGACTGGTTCTTTTTCCAGGACAAACCTGTTATCAAGTTTATCGGACTGGATGATGCGGATGTGAACCTGATACGCCACAGGAATGATTCTGTATGGAACTATCAATTCATCGTCGATGAATTCAGCGCTCCGCCCGATACGAGCCTGAAGCCCCGCAAAGGCAGCGGCGGTGTGTCTTTTGACCTCCGCAAGACGGATCTGCGCAATGTGCGCATTAACCAGATAGATGCCTGGGTCGGAGAAGACATGCGCGTGGCGGCTAAACGCATTTATCTCGACGCCAAGAATATTGACCTTAACCTGCATAACATTGATATACAGGAGCTGACGCTGGATAAACCTACGTTTATCATTTCCCGGTACCCGGCTTCTCCCCTGCGTAAGAAACGTCGTCCTGCACCGGCAGCCCCACTGACAGATACGGCCGCCATTCCTGCCCTCCGCTGGAACAGTGCCAACTGGAAGCTGCTGGTGAAAGAAATAACCATCAAGGATGGTACATTGGGGGTGGATGATCTGGAAGACCCGACGCCGGTAGAAAAAGGTTACTTTGCGCCCAATCATATCCGCTTCAATAAGATCGACCTGTCGCTGACCAATACCAGCCTGGTAAAAGACAGCATCATCGGCGACCTGACCATGAGCACTAAAGAGCGCAGTGGCTTCGAGGTTAAAAAGCTGACGGCAAAGTTCAAAATGTCGCCCGTAGAGATGGAGTTCTCCCACATGGACCTGTTCACCAACCGCAGCCACCTGCGCGACTACTATACCATGCAGTATGCTGATATCAGTGACATGAACCGTTACATTGATGAGGTATATATGCGTGCGCATATTGTGAACAGCAGCCTGCATTCTGACGATATCGCCTATTTTGCACCCGAACTATCCGACTGGAAAAAAGAGATCTCCCTGAGCGGCGACGCCCGTGGGCCGGTCAGCAACCTGAAAGCATCCAATATCCGGCTGGAAGCCGGCACTACCACCCGCCTGAAAGGAGGACTGGAAATGCGTGGCCTTCCGGATATCAACGATACCTACATTGACTTTAATGCAGAAGAACTGCTGACCACAGGGGCTGATATCATCAGCATTGCCCCTGATCTGCGGAATATAGACCCCGTACAACTGGAAAGACTGAACAACATCCGTTTTGCTGGTACCTTTACGGGTTTCGTAAATGACTTCGTAGCATATGGTAAATTCCAGACCAACCTGGGTAACCTGAATTCCGACCTTAACTTCAAAACGAACAGGGATGTGCCGGTATATTCGGGAAGCCTCACCACAGATGCTTTCAATGTAGGCGCCCTGATGGGCGTGCCTGAGATATCTACCATCTCCCTCAGCGCAAAACTGAATGGGGAAGGCTTCAACTTCAGGACCCTGAAGGCGGCAGTAGACGCCGATGTACAGCAAATTACACTGAACGGCTACAGCTACAATAATATCAAGACCAAGGGGGACATGAACCGTAAATTCTTCAACGGCGCCCTGACAGTCAATGATCCCAACCTGGATATGGATTTTGCCGGTACCATTGACTTCAACGGTGATGTACCGGTGTTCGATTTCGACTCCGACATACGCCATGGCAACCTGAGAGCTTTAAAACTGACAAGCGATTCCATCGTGCTGCAGGCCAAACTGGCCCTCAACTTTGCCGGCGACAACATAGACAACTTCAACGGTTCCGCCAGGGTATACAATGTATCGCTGTTCAAGGACCAGCGCAGGCTGGAGTTTGACTCGCTCAACGTATCCACCCACCTGGAAAATAATGTGAAGGTGCTGGCCATCCAGGGTAGTGAGATAGGCGGATATGTAAAAGGGAACTATAGCTTCATGCAGCTGCCGGATGCGTTCCGCCTCCTGCTGAACAAATATTACCCCAGCTACTTCCCTACTGCGCCGAAAGACAATATCCAGCAGGATTTCTCTTTCGCCTTCCAGCTGGGACAGGTAGATAAACTGATCCGTGGCTTCTCAAAAGATATTTCCGGCTTTGACAACTCTACCATAGAAGGCAACCTGAATACCATTAAAGGAAACCTTGCCCTGAATGTGAACGTGCCGCTGGCCTCTTACAGGAACTATCATTTCGAAAATCTTCAGCTGAAAAGCACAGGGACCTTCGACAAGATAGACATCAGCACGAGCATCGGGAAGGTATCTTCCGGCGACAAGGTATGGCTGCAGCATCCGTTGATCCTCGCCAATTCCGGCAGGGATACTTCCTATATCAAAGTGGACCTGCAGGCGGCAGACTCTTCCACCATGGATGGTTTTTATGCCAGGGTTATAACAGTGGCGGAGGGTGTGAAGGTGAGCTTCCTCAACAGTGCGTTTACGGTCAACGAGCGGCAATGGAATGTGACGCCAGGCAATGAAATCTACTGGAGCAAGGACTTCCTGACTATCCATAATCTGCAGGTAACGAGGAACGAACAGAGTATTACGGTAGAGACGAACGAATTCAACCCGGACGAGTCTAAATTTATCGTGAACCTGAAGAACCTGAACCTGTCGGACGTGATACCCTACCAGCTGACCAGCATGCGTATAGAGGGTTTTGCAGATGGCACGATCAATATATCCGATCCCACCCACAACCTGGACGTCAATGCTCTGATCACCACCAGCGAGCTGCGTATTGACAACGACTCCATTGGACTGGTGGCCTTCGAAGGCGGTTACAAACAGGAAACAGGCGACGTGACCTTCTCCGTCAAATCGGAGAATAAGGGGAAGAATTTCTTTGCGGAAGGACTGGCAGGGGTCTCTGCCACCAACAACAGGTTACAGGCAAATGTGGAGCTGAATGGTACCTCCCTCAGTGTGCTGGACCGCTTTGTGAATGAATATGTGACCGACCTGAAAGGGATGGCCTCCGGCAAACTGTCCATAACGGGTACTACGCAACAGCCATCCGTACATGGTAATCTTCGTGTGGACAGTGCGGGTGTGAAAGTCTTGTACCTGGGCACATATTATACCATCCCCCGGCTCAACCTGAATATAGACGACAAGCTGATTGAATTCGGTAACTTCTTTATAATTGATAAGAATAACAGCCGGGCTACTGCGAGCGGTTACATTTCACATGATCATTTCAACAATCTGAACTTCGACTTTGACGTTACGGCCCGCAACTTCATCTTCCTGAACACGGATGCAGAAGACAGTGACCTGTTTTATGGGAACGTGATCGCAGATGGCAAGGTGTATTTCTCCGGTCCGTTGAACGACCTGCAGCTGCGTATCCAGGCCAGACCGGGCAGGACCACGCATTTCTATCTGCCGTTATCAGACAGTAAAGATATCGGCCGTTCAGATTACATCACGTTCAAGTCGTACGGAACGGAGATGAAGGAGGAAAAGAAAAAGAAGAAGGACAACGTAAAACTGAGTGTTAAACTGGACATTTCTGCTACACCAGACGCCCAGATCGACGTGATCATGGACGCTGCTTCCGGTGATATGATCTCAGCGAACGGTACGGGTAACCTGCAGATCAATGTGAATACGGAAGGCGATTTTACCATGTTCGGTAATTATGAGATCAATAACGGATCGTACAATTTCACGCTGCAAAGGCTGACCAGCTGGAAGTTTGACATTGATAAAAGCAGTTCCATCACCTGGAACGGCGATCCTAACGAGGCTAAAGTGGATATCCACGCGAAATATACCCTGCCTAAAGTAAGTCTTTATAACCTGGTGGGTAATTCCTCCACTGCCGGTGACAAGCTGGCTACCCGTACAGAAAGGGTAGACATCCTCATCAACCTGCGCAATGAGCTAATGAAACCGGATATCACTTACGAGATCAGTCTTCCGGAAGTAGGCTCAGTGGCCTATGAAAGTGGTGTAGCGGCTAAACTCCGTGAGATCAACCAGGACCAGAACAAGGCCCTGCAACAAATGGCCGGTCTGCTGCTGTTTAACCAGTTCCTGCCGGAAGATCCTAACTCAGCCGGCGGTGCCAGTGTTGCAACTACCGGTAAGAACAGTGTGGGTCAGGCACTGAGTGCGCAGGCATCTGCTATTCTGAACAATATTACCGGCACCTTATTAAAGAACAGCGGTATCGGTATCAATGTAAACTACAGGGCTTATAACATTGGTAGTCAGGACAATGCATCTCTGGACCGTAACCAGGTGAGCGCAGGGGTGACCAGTAATCTTTATAATAACAGGATCAGGCTATATGTGGGTGGTGACTATGACTGGGGTAAGGCCAGCACCTCTGCCAATGCCAACCGTTTTGCGGGCGACTTCAGGGCAGAGTACCTCCTGACGCCGGAAGGGCGTATCCGTATCAATGCTTTCAGTAAATCGGACTATGACGTGTATAACCTGGTGAACCGTAATAAGGCGGGTCTGGGTATTTCCTATATACGCGAGTATAATAAGTTCGCAGAGTTGTTTAATGAGCGAAACAGGCGGAGGTTTATTGATTCGATCAGGAGGGCGGAAGCCATCCGGCAGGAAGAGATTGAAAAACAGCGGGAAAGGGAGGATAGTTTGAAGAGGAGGGCTGGGAATTAAGGCTTTGTCTCGATTGGATTCAATATTCCATATAATTATAAATCGCGACATTTTTGTTGGAAATAAAAAGCCTGAGAATTACTCCTCAGGCTCAATTTCTTCGTATGATTCATACTTAGATTTCTTTCCTTTCTTCTCCCCTTGGGACACCCCGTAAAAATAGCTGCCTATAGCAGATAAAATTGCGGGTACAACTACTTTGAGTATCTCCAAGGCGACCGACTCCTTATTTAAGCAAATAGTGATAGTAAGTACTACAAAAAAAGTTACTACTATCACTCCCCAGAAGTAATACTGCTGTTTTTGGCTAACCAATTTGTTTTTTCCGAGACGATCTTCATTCTGATTTTGGATATGCAGAGACTGTACTGCTATTGCATGGTCCTGCTCCATTTGTTTCTCTCTGAACTTTGCTTCTAAAGCCTGCAGCTCTAACTGTTTGCTTTGATTTTCTAAAAAGTGTTTAATTAAGCCTTCATCGAGTATAGGAGGAGGCGTGTCATGCGCCTGGTCTGCTGAGGGCGGAGAAGAATTAAGCGTGCTTTTTGACATCAAAAATTGCCGGTGGTTTTATGGCAACCTTCACATGTCCAAAACCACGTTGGCCAATTTTAGGCGGGATAAACTTGCTTGACAGGATTTGTCCCTTGTTTTTTTCTACAAAGGATAAAAACGCTTTTGGCGTTAAAAGTCTCATGTTGGTGTCCTGTAGCCTCATATCCTGATATGTTTTGCTAATGGGTTGCAAAGGTAATACCAATTTAGTGAATAATTTTTGTTATCGCAACCATTACAAAACAGCTAATCATTAGTTGGAAAAATTGAGCTGTTAATGGCGATAACTATCATACTACTGTTGCAATTGGTATAATAGTATAACATGAGTAATAAAAAAAATGTTTAAAAAATATAAAATTTGAGCGCCAATTACCTGCCTAAGATTGACAAATCACTAATTATCATATCTCAACTTTCACGGCAGCTAAAACGACACAAAAAAAGGAATCAGCATAAAACTGATTCCTTTTTTAATTGACGGAGGTTCTGCAAAATTATCCCCTCAGTATCTCATGACCCAGCTTATCGCGTTTGGTCTTGAGATAGAATTCGTTATGTGGGTTTGGATGTACTTCGATCGGTACATTTTCCACCACTTCGAGGCCATACCCTTTCAATCCTGCACGTTTGCGTGGATTGTTGGTGATCAGGCGCATTTTGGTAATGTTCAGGTGGCGGAGGATCTGTGCTCCTACCCCATAGTCGCGTTCATCCATTTTGAAGCCCAGTTCCAGGTTTGCCTGTACGGTGTCCCGGCCTTCTTCCTGGAGCTTGTAAGCTTTGAGCTTGTTCAGCAGTCCGATACCGCGGCCTTCCTGGTTCATGTAGAGGATCAGACCTTTGCCGGCACGTTCTACCATTTCCATGGCCTTATGCAGTTGTTCACCGCAATCGCAGCGGAGCGAGTGCAGGACATCGCCGGTGGCACAGGAGGAGTGGATACGTACCAGGACTGGTTCGCCTTTTTCCCAGGATCCTTTTTTCAGGGCCATGTGGAGGTCGCCGGAGTTCAGTTGTTTGAAAGCTACCAGTTCGAAGTCGCCGTATGCCGTAGGCATATGTACGGTTACCTGTTCCTCAATCAGGGTTTCCTTTTCGAGGCGGTATTCGATCAGGTCTTTGATGGAAATGAGCTTCAGGTCGAATTTATCTGCTATCTCCTTAAGTTGTGGCAGACGGGCCATAGAGCCGTCTTCATTCATGATCTCTACCAGTACGCCGGCGGGTTCAAAACCGGCCAGCCTGGCCAGGTCGATGGTTGCTTCTGTATGACCGGTACGGCGTAGTACGCCGCCGCTTTTTGCCTTCAGGGGGAAGATATGTCCCGGTTTCCCGAGCTCTTCGGGGCGTGTATTGGGATCTATCAAAGCCTGTACGGTCTTGGCGCGGTCGTGTGCTGATATACCTGTGGTGCATCCGTGACCCAAAAGGTCTACTGATACGGTAAAGGGGGTTTGGTGCAGGGCGGTATTGTCACGCACCATCATCTCCAGTTTCAACTCCTCACAACGTTCCTCCACCAGCGGAGCACATATTAAACCACGGCCATAACGGCTCATAAAATTGATGATCTCCGGTGTTACGTTCCTTGCTGCTGTAACGAAATCGCCCTCATTCTCCCTGTCCTCGTCATCTACGACTATTACCAGCTTACCATTCCTGATATCTTCTATGGCTGATTCTATTGTATCTAGCATAGCGCTTTATTAAAGTTAATTCGCAAAGTTATGGTAAAAAAAGCACCATACCCTATCCTATCTGCTTACCTGAAGATCACTGCACATATATAGCAATAAACCATATAAATATTCGAGCTGATAAGTATATGATTTAATAGCGTGCGCAGCAATATTCTAAGTATTTTAAAGATGTCCTATTCGATTTTTTAGAATTTCTGGTACAAATTGTTGAACAAACTCGATGAAATACCTGTTTTAACTAATAGCTATCCAAAATTATAACCTGTACATCTAATATCCTCAATGGCTTAACAATTTGTTAATTTATAGTTAAAATCTGTAAAATTTTATTTGCCACCTTTGCGTCATAAATCAAATCGCTCATTTATGGGATTTAAAAGACTACTCTCTACATTCATTGTCCTGTTTATCGCATTTCACTCTTATGCTCAGGTAACCACCAGTAGCATGCTCGGTAAAATTACCGGCCCTGCGAACGAGGCATTACCTGGCGCTACCGTTGTTGTAATCCATGTACCTTCCGGTACTAAATATGGTACCACTACAGATGTTGAAGGGTACTACAGGATCCCTAACATGAATGTCGGCGGACCGTACAAGGTAACCGCCTCCTATATCGGCTATACGGAATTCAGCCAGGGGGATATTTTCCTTGCCCTGGGTCAACCATTCAGACTGAACATGAAACTCGGAGAAAAAGCCCAGGATATCAAGGAAGTGCAGGTGATAGGTCAGAGAAGCGGTGGTGTATTCAACTCCAGCCGTAAAGGTGCGCAGACTACACTGAACCGTACACAGGTAGAAGCGCTGCCTTCTGTGGGCAGGAACCTGACCGACTTCGTACGTCTGACGCCACAGGCGAAGCTGACTAAAGACGGAAGCGGCAACCAGACCATTTCCATTGCAGGTACCAGCAATAAATATAACGCTACATTCGTGGACGGTGCTGTTCAGAACGACGTATTCGGTCTGGCAGAAAATGGTACAAATGGTGGCCAGATCGGTATCTCTCCTTTCAGTATTGACATCATAGACCAGTTCAATATCAACGTATCTCCGTTCGACGTAAAACAGGGTGGTTTCGCCGGTGGCGCTATCAACGCTGTAACCAAGAGCGGTACTAACGAAATTGAAGGTTCTGCCTATTATTTCGTACGTAATGAGAGCCTGGCAGGTAAAACGCCTACCAAAGATGAGAGCAAAAGAACCAAACTGGGAGACTTCTCTTCTAAAACTTATGGCGTACGTATAGGCGGGCCAATCATCAAAAATAAACTGTTCTACTTCGTAAACGCCGAGTTTCAGAAAGAGAACCGTCCGCAGCCTTTCAGCTACGAAACATACAGAAATGGCCGTCCTACTTATGCTACCCAGGCCGGACTTGATTCACTCATCAACAAACTGCGTTCAAGTGGATATGACCCGGGTGGATATGAAACAGTTGACAACACACTGGATGGCCGCAAATTCTTCGCAAGAATCGACTGGAACATCAATGAGTCCAACAAATTCACCATCCGTCACCAGTATACACATGGTGAAAGCATCAGCCCGGGTAAATCCAGCGCATCTACCATTACGTTTTCTAACAAGGGTGTCAGCTTCCCTTCTACTACAAATGCTACCACCGCTGAGCTGAAAAGCCAGTTTGGTAACAGGGCAGCGAACTCCCTGTTGTTAGGTGCTAACTTCGTAAGGGATGACCGTGGTATTATGGGCTCTCCATATACTTCTGTGTTTATCTCAAGGGAATCCATCAGCTTTGGTACAGAAGAATTCTCTGTAGCTAACCTGCTGAGCCAGGATGTACTTACCCTTACTGATAACCTGGAACTGTACAGAGGTAAACACACGATCTCTCTGGGTACAAGTAACGAATACTATAGCCTGAACAACGTGTTCATTGGTCAGAACTATGGTTCTTATACATTTGCGAGCCTGGCTGACTTCATGAATAACGCTTCTCCAACCGTGTACCAGCGTTCATTCTCTGCTGTAGATAAAACCACTGGTGACAACACCGCAGGAGCTGCTAAGTTCAAAGCGCTGCAACTGGGTATCTATGCACAGGATGACTACCAGATCAACGACCGCTTACGCGTATCATTGGGTATCCGTGCAGACCTTCCAATGCTGCTGGATGATCCTGCAACCAACACTGACTTCAATACCAACGTACTTCCGGCCCTCGTTGCCGCAGGAAAGTGGGATATCAAGGGTGCAAAGACCGGTACCAAACCTGATTCTAAAATTCTGCTGTCTCCACGCGTAGCCTTCAACTGGGATGTGAAAGGCGACCAGACCACACAGATCCGTGGTGGTGCAGGTATCTTCACCAGCCGTATTCCATTTGTATGGCTGGGTGGTATGTACAACAACAATGGTGTAACACTGGGTGGTATCAGGCAGACATACAATCCCGCTAACCCAACATCACCAACCAATCAGCCTATCACCTTCAATCCTGATCCGTTCACACAGCCAAGCATCACTGTGGCTCCTTCAGGAAAGATCGATCTGTTTGCAAAGAACTTTAAGTTCCCGCAGGTATTCAGGACCAGCCTGGCAGTAGATCAGCGTTTACCATGGGGTATGATCGGTAGCCTGGAAGGTATCTATACCAAAAACATCAACAACGTAGCATATTACAACCTGTCTTATATCCCATCTGGTAGTACAGTTACCGGCGCAGGTGGCGACAAACGTCCTATCTGGAAAAACGCAGGTAAAGCTATCCTGGGTAACTACACAGATGTGATGTATGCAGAAAACACCAGCCAGGGTTACTCCTATAACCTGACCGCACAGTTACAGAAAACCTTCTACGGTGGTTTCAGTGCAATGGCAGCCTATACATATGGCCGTTCGAAGAGCATCAACGATGGTCAGTCATCTCAGAACTCTTCCCAGTGGAGGGTACCAAACATCAATGGCCGTAATGCTATTGACCTGGGTAACTCTATCTTCGACGTAGGTTCAAGGATCATTGCTTCTGTAACTTATAAGAAAGAATACCTGAAACACTTCGCTACCACTGTTACCCTGTACTACACAGGACAGTCCGGCGAAAGGTTCGGATATGGTTACAGGGATATTCCAAGCGCCAACATTGTGGGTGACTTCAACGGTTCCAGCAGTGATAAAGGCCTGAACCTGATCTATATTCCAAAAACAGCGGCTGACATCAACCTGGTAGCCTACACTCCTACCGGTTCCACTACGCCAGTTACTCCTGAGCAGCAGTGGGCGGCACTGGATGCGTTCATCAACGGCGATAAATACCTGAGCAAACACAGAGGCGAATATGCTGAAAAGAATGGTCTGAGAACTCCATTCACTCATATCTTCGATCTGCACCTGGCACAGGATATTTACATCACGCAGAAGAATGGCAAACGTCACACTATCCAGGTTACTTTTGACGTGTTCAACCTCGGTAACATGATCAATAATGACTGGGGCCGTATATACTCTACCCGTACAGGTATGAGTTACAACAACTATGGCCTGATAGATTTCGTTGGCTTTGCTACTGATGGTACTACACCTCAGTTTAACTTCAAAGCGCCTGTTAAGAACGACAACAAGACTGTAGCAACAATCGATGATTTCGGTTTACAGTCTGCACGTTGGCAGGGTCAGCTTGGCTTCCGTTACATCTTCAGATAGTCAGAGCACTTTTCATAGAAAAAAGGGTTGTTTGCCATTTGGCGACAGCCCTTTTTTTATGCGGATGATGTAATACTCATTAGTTCATCATTCCTTCACAAGCTGTTAGACTTTTTTCTTTATATTTATAACGATGCAGGAACAACATTACAAATGGCATTCCCGGCACCTGGGCCATGAATTTGAAATGCTGGTGTACGGCGAAGAGGGGTATCCGCTGATACTCTTCCCGACATCCCTGGGGCGGCATCATGAACATAAGGACAAAGGGCTGATCGGGGCCCTGCAATGGTTTGTTGACAACCAGCTGATCAGGATTTACTGTCCTGACAGTATAGACGGCGATAGCTGGTACAATCCTCATATCTCTCCGGCGCAGAGAGCCCTGAATCATGTCAGGTATGACAGTATGCTTCGTCATGAAGTGCTGGAAAAAGTGACAATGGAAACAGGCGTTCACCGTGTGGCGGTGGCTGGTTGCAGTTTTGGCGGATATCATGCCGCTAATTTCGCCTTCCGCTATCCTGAAAGCGTATCCTACCTTTTTAGCCTTAGCGGCGTTTTCGATCTGAAACCAAGGCTTAATGGCCATTATGACGACAACGTATATTACCATAACCCGGTCGATTTTATGCCTGATAATCCGCATGAAGCCCTGTGGCGGATGGGGATCATATTAGGCGTAGCCGAAAAAGACATCACCCGCCATCAGAACGAAAACATGTCGGGCATTCTTAGCAGCAAGGGAATCATGCACTGGCTGGATGTAAGACCAAACAGGACCCATGACTGGCCCACCTGGCTGGAAATGCTCCCCTACTATCTGTCACTCATAAAATAGTGACAACAGACGCAGGACACAACACAATACTTTTTGCGCAAAGACAACCAACTTAAAGCATAAATGTTATTATCAGTACAGGTAATGAAAATCCTGCCGTTGGCGTGAATATTGATCCTCAAACGCGACTGTTGTAAACGACGGATAACCAAACAGTAAAACTCTTTTCAGATGAAAAAAATAGGAATCCTCTTTGGCCAGGAAAATGGCTTTCCCCAGGCATTTATTGATCGTGTGAATGAGAAACAGGTAGACGATATCACGGCAGAAGCTGTGTCCATAGATAAAGTGATACAAGGCGTTCCTTCCGGATATACAGTTGTTCTTGACCGCATTTCACAAGACGTTCCTTTCTACCGCGCCTGGCTCAAACAGGCCGCCCTGGATGGCGTGGCCGTTATCAACAACCCTTTCTGGTGGAGCGCTGACGATAAATTCGTCAATAATGAGCTGGCCCGGAGAACGGGTGTACAGGTGCCTAAAACGGCCCTTATTCCTTCGAGGGAACTGCCTCTCACTACCAGCGACCAGTCATTCAGGAACCTGGTGTATCCGTTCGACTGGGACTCAATCTTTGACTACATCGGCTTCCCTGCCTACATGAAGCCTTTCAATGGCGGCGGATGGAAACATGTGTATAAAATCCATGACCGTGAGGAGTTCTTTGCACAACATGCCCGCACCGGACAGTTGGTCATGATGCTGCAGGAAGAAATTAAATACGAGTCCTACTACCGCTGTTACTGCATTGGCGGCCGGTATGTAAGAGTGATCCCTTACGATCCTTATCAGCCGGAAAACCAGCGTTACCTGGCGGAAGATAATGGCGATGGCGATCTGCTGAACATCATTGCTGACCAGGTGGCCAGGTTGAATCAGTACCTGGGATATGATTTTAATTCAGTGGAAATTGCCGTTCGCAATGGTGTACCTTATGTGATCGACTTCTGGAACCCGGCGCCGGAAACCAGTGAACGGGTGATCGGTCCTGAGAATTTTGAGTGGGTGGTGGAAACGGCCGCCACTTATGCCATCCAGCGCGCGCAACAGCAAACGCCTGGTACCGATAATCTCACCTGGGGCAATTTTCTGCAGCAAGCCATTCATGGTCAGCAAACGGCAATCGTACCTGGCGCCAAAAAGGCCGCTGCTAAAAAACCTGCCGCTGTAACGCCCGCCAAGTTACCTAAAAATGGGACTGAACTGGTAGAAGCAGAGATGGAAAAAGAAACCCCTGCGAAAAAAACACCCGCCAAAAAGACTAAAAAGAAAGAATAACTTTGGTGTCAAAAATGACGGATCACGATCCGTGATCCGTCATTTGTCATTTGTAACTGATTGTACACCAACACCACATGCTCAAGAATTTCACCCTCGGTATTGAAGAGGAATATATGGTCATGGATCCGGTGACCCGTGAACTCCGGTCCCATGAACAGAAGATCGTAGAACAGGCACACAGGGTGCTCCGCGATAAGGTAAAAGCGGAATTTCACCAGGCGGTAGTCGAAGTAGGAACCCAGGTATGCGCGAATATCGATGAAGCCTGTGAAGATGTCTCCATGCTGCGCCGCACCATCGCCCAGATAGCCGGCGACCTGGGATTCAGCGTCGGCGCTTCAGGTACCCATCCCTTTTCTAACTGGGAACTGCAGCTCATCACCGACCATCCCCGCTATTTCGAGATCGTGAACGAAATGCAGGATGCTGCCCGCTCCAATCTCATTTTCGGACTACATGTACATGTGGGGATGGAAAACAGGGAAATGGCCCTGCATATTGCCAATTCCGTGCGTTATTTCCTGCCGCACGTATTTGCCTTAAGTACCAACTCTCCTTTCTGGGAAGGCCGTAATACCGGCTTTAAATCTTACCGTACTAAAGTCTTCGATAAGTTTCCCCGCACCGGTATTCCCGATTATTTTGCCAGTATAGAAGAATACGACAGGTATATCCAGCTGCTGGTGAAGACCAACTGTATAGACAATGCGAAAAAAGTATGGTGGGATCTCCGGGTGCATCCCTTCTTTGATACAGTCGAATTCCGCATCTGTGACGTACCGCTTACCGTGAAAGAAACCTGTACTATAGCCGCGCTCTTCCAGGCCGTGTGCGCCAAGATCTATAAGCTGCGCATGCAGAACCTGAACTTCATTATCTATAACCGCGCCCTGGTCAACGAGAACAAATGGCGCGCTTCCCGCTATGGCATAGATGGTAGCCTGATCGATTTCGGTAAGGAAGAAGAAGTAAATGCCCGGTTGCTCATCTATGAGCTGCTGGACTTTGTGGATGATGTGGTAGATGATCTGGGTAGCCGTCACTATATAGAACACACCCGTCATATCCTTGAAAACGGTACCGGTGCCGATCAGCAGCTGAAAGTCTATGCAGACACGAAAGACCTGATATCGGTGACCGACTTCATCACTAGTCAGTTTCTGAAAGACTGCTAAACTTGTAACTTTGCAGTATGATTCCGAATAAGCAGCACTGGAAAGTAGCGGTTCTGGATATGTACGAACAGGTCCCTAATGAAGGCATGCGCTGCATCAGGGAGATATTGACCAGCTATGCTGAAACACATGCCCTGCAACTTGAATTTCATGAATATGAGGTAAGGGTGCAGCAGCAGGTGCCAGATCTATCCTACGACATCTACATCTCCACCGGCGGTCCTGGTAGTCCGCTGGACAGCGAAGGCAGTGAATGGGAACAACGGTACTTCCGGCTCATGGAAGGCATCAGGGAATGGAATGAAACCGCTATTGACAAAAAACAGGTATTACTGATCTGCCACAGTTTTCAGCTGATGTGCCGTTATCTCGGATTAGGCAATGTATGCCGCCGCAGGTCTCCGGCATTTGGCGTCTTTCCCGTGCATAAAACAAGTGCCGGCGAGCAGGAACTGGTATTCAGCGAACTGCCCGAGCCTTATTATATCGTTGATAGCCGTAACTGGCAGGTCATTGAGTTGAATCAACAGAAGATGGAAGCTATTGGTGCACAGGTGCTGGCTATTGAGAAAGAACGTCCACATGTACCACTGGAACGTGCTACCATGGCCATCCGTTTCAGCGATTACTGCCTGGGTACACAGTTCCATCCGGAAGCAGATGCAGCAGGCATGCGTATGTACCTGCTACAACAGGAAAAGAAGAACCAGGTTATTACCAACTATGGCGCGGAAAAATACTACGGCATGCTTGAGCATCTTTCTGACCCCGACAAGATCATGCTGACGCATGATGCTTTTATACCAGCTTTTCTTGATAATGCCATTTTTAAACGCTCTTTACAACAATGATCCCTTCAATACGTACCACATACAATCATCAGTTCACCCACCGCCAGTACCAGGAGTTCCTTTCAGGTATTGCAGCGGAGGCAGGAGAAGCACCCGCTTTTAAGGTGGCTGAAACACCTGTATTCATTCCTGCACAACTGACCGCCAGGATACAGCAAGCCTGCGATGAAATTGTTGCTGTCATCCTTCATCCGGATTTTAAACAGCAAACCAGGGATGCCATTCCCCATGAACTGAAGGTACCGCATGAAAATGATCATCCTCACTTCATGGTCATCGATTTTGCCGTATGCCGTGATGAAGAGGGCAACCTTACGCCTAAACTGATAGAACTTCAGGGCTTCCCTTCCCTATATGCCTTCCAGGAACTAATGGCGCGTCAGTTCAGAACGCACTTCGCAATACCTAACACGCTCTGCAACTTCTTTAATGGTCTGAATGCAGGGTCCTATTTTGAATTGCTGAAAGAGGTGATCATAGGTCCATGTGAGCCGGAAGAAGTGGTGCTGCTGGAGGTAAAACCACATGAACAGAAAACAAGGATCGACTTCTATTATACCGAACATAAACTGGGCATCAAAGCTGTCTGCATCACAGAACTGATCCAGGAGGGTAAGAAATTGTATTATGAGCTGGATGGTAAACGCATCCAGATCAAACGCATCTACAACCGTGTTATATTCGATGACCTGCGCAGACAGCAGGAAGTACTGGGCAACCACGTACATCTCTTCCAGGACTTAGAGGTGGAATGGATCACACATCCCAACTGGTTCTACCGCATCAGTAAGTACATATTACCGTTCATTCACAGTGAATATGCGCCCAAAAGCTGGTTCCTGCATGAACTGCCTGTGATACCTACCGACCTGGAAAACTATGTACTGAAGCCGCTATTCTCCTTTGCCGGACAGGGAGTACTGATAGATGTGACACAGGCTGATCTGGACAAGATCTCCGATCCGGAAAACTGGATCCTGCAACATAAAGTGCAGTATGCTCCCGCTGTAGAAACACCCGAAGGCCCTGCCTATTGTGAAATCCGTATGATGTACGTATGGCCGGACAGCAGTCCTGCGCCTTTACTTGTGCACAATCTTGCCAGGATCAGCAAGAGTAAAATGATCGGTGTGTCACAAGGCAAGCCGCAGAACTGGACCGGCGGAAGCTGTGCTTTTTTTGAACAGGCATGATGTTGCCAGATACGTATGTACAGCCCCTTCACTATTTTCAGATATTATTACGCAATGTAACGTTGCCTTCGGAAGCGTAGCTCCGTGTCATACCGCCAGCACGTCTTTCAGGTACCAACCTCCGGCAGCGTTTACCGCTGAACTGACAAAGGCGGTATACAGCGTTCTTTACAGCCGCTGTTTATCTTTCAGCAGTTGCGCCTTTAGCTGTTCGTAATTAATATCCTGTACGGCTTTCTTTGCATCAATCGCCTGAATGGCAGCCGTAGCAGCACTCTGGCCTAATATCATAAACACCGGCTCCATCCTGATACTTCCATAAGCGATGTGTGTACACGACACGCACACCGGCACCAGCAGGTTCTCACATTCTTCTTTCTTTGGTACAATAGAGCCGTAACTGATACGGTAAGGCGCCGGTACCCGTACCTCAACATCGCCTTCATTCTGCACAGTACCATCTTCCTGTACGTATCGTTGTGTGTTATGCGAATCCAGTGTATAAGAGCCCATACCAACAGGGTTGATTATCTCTTTCTTTCCCAGCACTTCATGCTCTGTCATTATCTCCATCCCGGTCATACGGCGGGCTTCACGGATGTATAACTGGTGCGGCCAGTTGCCGTTATCTTTGAATTCATCCCTTGACAATCCCCATTTATTCATATGTGTACGGATATTATCAGGTACCCGTGGATCAGTGGCCATAAAGTACAACAGCCCTTTCTGATAAGTGGCGTGTGCAGCAATGATCTGTTGCCTTTTTTCATAAGAAGCGTCCGGATAATCGTAGTTCATTCCGATATAATCGGTGCTGAAAGGCCCGTGGTTGTTAACGTCTGTCTTATGGTTAGGAATAGGATCGTATTTATTGAATGCTTCTTCCCAACCGTTATTAAACACTCTCACCAGCAATTCATACTGCGTTGAATCATATCCCTCCGGACGTACAAAAGGAATACGGTTTGCAGGAAGATCGGTCAGGCACATACGAAAGCAATAAGCCTGTACACGCTTGTCGGCACTCCCCTTCTCACCTGGTGGCTCTGATGAAATGAGCGGCAATAAGCCACTCTTAGCATCTCCTGGTACTTTATATGCACTGACCGGTTTTTTAAAATAATGACCATGGTGAAGCACCCCCACCTGCACACCATTCCAGGTTTCATTGAACTCGCTGTTGGCTTCTCTTCCCACACGATAGGCCACTTTCGCAGCTGCCATCAGATCGCCTTCATAGGTAGCGTCAATGAACATCTTACCCCGGAAGGTTTTACCGCTCAGCGTTTTAATGGCGGCGATCTTTTGTCCTTTTTTAGTGACGCCTTTATTGCGGTCCAGCCATTCGTTACGATATACTTTGATGTTGTTCTCTTTCACAAAATCTTCAAACACCTGCTCGGCCACATGTGGCTCAAAGATCCACATGGTACGTTCTGCACCGTCCATCGCAGGTGTGCCCTGGCCTTTGTTACCGTATTCGGCCTGTGGCTGCCAGTTCCATGCGGAGGGCTGCTGATAATGCAGGTATACGCGGTGATAGAATTCACGTGCCAGACCGCCGATCACCGACTTATTGCCTGTATCGGTAAAACCGAGTCCGCCGGACGATAAGCCGCCGAGGTGTTTATCCGGCGATACGATCACGACCGATCTGTTCATCTTCCTGACCTGTACTGCAGCGGTAACGGCGGCAGAGGTACCGCCGTAGATCACAACATCTGCCTCTACGGGGGCCTGTGCCCGGACTTGTGTAAAGCTTAACAAACAAACAAGTAACACTGTAATTAGATGCTTCATAACTGTGGGTTTAAATCTGTTTTATGGAACGAGTAATTTTTTAAGATACGCCGGGTAACTATGTCCTTCGGTACCACCGCCACCGTGTGTGATGCTGTCGCCGAAGCATACTATTCTTTTGCGTGGCAGTTGCCGCTGGATGATACAATCATACACCACGACGCCCATCAGGCGGTACCCCTCCGGCGTGGGATGGACGCCGTCTGTTTTTCCGCTGTTCAGTTCATTCTCGATGAGACTGTCTTTTTCCTTGCCGACATTACCGGCGCGTTCGAACACATGTCCCATGTCCAGTAAGGCCTGACCAGTATCGTCAGCGATTTTAGCGATCACTTCATTCACCGCTTTCCTTCTCACCACATATCCTTCCGGATCATAAAACTCCTTCGGGTGGCGGGTGTACAGGTAAGGTTCATAAGCTGGCAGGATGGTCATCAGCAGTACCTTGCTGCCTGTGTTGGTGATCATCTTCACCATGTCACGCATGTTCTTTTCATAGTCTTTCAGTGGTACATGTTTCCGGCTGTTCATATCGTTGGTGCCGGCCATGAGTACAGTAAGATCCGGATGATGGGACAGGCAATCCTTCTCTATCCTTGCCAGCATCTCTACTGTATTATTTCCGCCGATACCTGCATTGACCACCAGTGGAGGCTCATCATTTCCGGCGGCAGATGCAGTCTGCGGAGGATGGGAAGCAAGTACATATTTCCCCGGAATGGAAAAAGAAGTGGCTAGTAAACCTGCCTGTAAAAATGTGCGTCTTTGCATATAATCGTGTTTCTGCTCGGTAAGTAAGCCCCGGACATCTTAGCCGGAGTGTTGTCTGTTTATTCCGTTATCCTGCCATAGGCATCACTCAGTAATCCGGGTTTTGTTTCAGCTTTGCATTTACATCGATCTCTGTCTGGGGGATCGGGTACAAATAATGTCTTTCACTCACAACGATGGACGGGTTCTGTGCTTTCATGGCGCTGATGAGGCGTTTGGTGCGTACCAGGTCATACCAGCGATGCCCCTCAAAGGCCAGTTCCAGTCTTCTTTCCAGCAGCACGCTATCGCGGAATTGCGTCTGCCCTAAGCCAAGCTCCAGCTCAGGAATACCTGCGCGCCTGCGAAGGCGGTTGACGGCGTTAAAAGCGTCCGGGTTACCCGCAGCCTGTTCATTGAGTGCTTCCGCATACATCAGTAAAACGTCTGCATAACGGATCACCGGAAAATTGTTACTGCCCTCTCCATTGGCAGTGGCCGCAGGATCGCGGTACTTATATACATATGCCGGAAAAGAGATACTGGCCGGGGCCGGAGGCGTGGAAGTAGCAGAATACAGTCTGATTGTAACGTCACGGCGTTTATCCGTGGCACGATAGGTATCATACAGGTTCTTTGTGACCGGGTCATCTCCGAAGCCGGCGATACCATTCACCTTGTCAAAGTTGGGACGCATATATCCCTGCATAAAACTTCCCTCTCCCAGGCCGCCTCCCAGCGCCTGCACTTCAAATACGGATTCTTTTCCATTCTTATTTCCGATCAGGAATGCATCCTCAAATTTATCCCAGATATCATATACGCCGAGGTCAATTACTTCTTTACACTTCGCTGATGCGTTGGGCCAGTCTTCACGGGTCAGGTATACCTTGGCCAGAAATGCAATAGCAGCGCCTTTGGTGGCCCGGCCCAGATTGGCGCCGGTATAGGCAACAGGCAGCACAGCTGCTGCTTCAGAAAAGTCTTTTATTACCTGCTGGTACACTTCATCTGCGGAGCCCCTCGCTACTTCCAGGTTATCAAGAGAAGTAGTTTCCTGCAATATTAAAGGCACGCCACCAAACATGCGTACTAGTGTAAAATAATAAAACCCTCTCAAAAACTTCGCCTCTGCCAGGTACTGATTTCTCAAAGCAGTATCCATGCTGATGCCCGGCACATGTGCCAGCACAGCATTGGCCTTGTTGATACCGGCGTATGCAGCCGTCCATATGGATTGAAAGGTGGTCGTAGCCGGTGTGAAGGAATACTTGTCTACATCATTCTTGGCCTGGTTGGCAGTGGAGCGGCCGCCGCCCCATTCTGCATCATCGGTAGCCTGATCCTGCAACACCCACATGGCCTGGTCGTACATATTCTGGCCTTTCATGGCATCGTAAGTGGCGCTGAGAGCGGCTTTGGCATCATCGGCATTCTTATAGAAGTTGTCCGGCGTGAAACTGGATTCCAGTTGCTGGTCCAGCAGGTTACAGGACATTTGTGTACAGATCAGTAGAAAAAATAGCTTTTTCATAAACGTGCTGTTAAATACTTACAAGGTGATATTTAATCCGAAGAGCAATGTTTTTGCGGTAGGATAACTGGCATAGTCAAATCCCTGGCTGCGGTTATCCTGTCCGAAGCGGTTCACCTCCGGATCGTAACCGCTGTACTTTGTCCAGGTGATGAGGTTCTGTGCAGTAACGTACAGGCGGGCGGAGTGGATCTTTGCCGCCTTCAGCCAGGCATCTGGCAGGTTGTACCCCAGCTGGACATTCTTTAGCCGCAGGTAAGAACCATCTTCGATCTGCCGGGTAGAGATGCGGTTAGCCGGTCTCGTAGTTGCAGCACGGGGAATGTCGGTATTGGTATGGGTGGGTGTCCACCTGTCCAGCATGTCTCTATCCTGGTTTGTAGTACCATTCAGGTATTCCAGTTCAAAACGGTTTGCATTCAGGATCTTATTGCCATATACCCCCTGCAGGAAAATGGTGAGGTCAACCCCTTTGTAAGAGAAGGTATTGCTGATACCACCGCTGAATTTCGGTTGTGCGCTACCGATGATCTTCCTGTCTTTGTCATCGATCTTTTTGTCGCCGTTGAGGTCCATGTACTTCCTGTCGCCCACTTTCTTTGCGCTGGCATCTGTCAGTCCGGCCAGTTCCGCTTCTGACTGGTACAGGCCATTTGTCACGTAACCATAAAAGGTACCCAGGGGCTCGCCTACGCGGATGATACCGGAGTTTACGTTCTGTGCGATATTAGCCACCTGGCCGGCGAAGATCTGCGGGGTGTTACCAATGTTCAGCACTTTATTGCGATTGGCTACATAGTTGATATCTGTTGTCCATCTGAAAGCGCCGTCGATGTTGATGGTAGACAGGCTCAGTTCAATGCCTTTGTTCTGTACCTTACCCAGGTTCCTGATAGCATTGGAATAACCGGAAGAACTGGGGATCGTTACATTGAGTAACAGATCGCTTGTCTTCTTCACATAGGCATCAGCGGTGATCATCACACGGTTGTTGAATAAGCCCAGATCAATACCAGCATCGCCCTGTGCCGTTTTCTCCCATGACAGGTCAGGATTGGCAATCTGGCTGGGGCCGAGGCCTGTGGAGATATTGTTGCCCAGAACATAGTTCTGTGTGCCCAATAAGGAGTAAGCAGGGTAATTGCCAATGCCATCCTGGTTACCTGTGGTACCGTAAGTAACGCGCACTTTCAGGTCGCTTACGGTCCTGTTATTTCTCAGGAAAGGTTCTTCCGATACCTTCCATGCCACGGCGCCGGAAGGGAAGAAACCAAAGCGGTTATTAACGCCAAAACGGGAAGAGCCATCTGCACGGAAGGAGACGGTCAGCAGGTATTTATCACGATAACCATAATTGATCCTTCCCAGGTAGGATACCAGTCCCCAGCCACCAACACCCGAACCAGGAGTGATGGCTACAGCGCCGGTACCCAGATTGCCTGTGCCCAGAATATCGTTCACGAAACTCCTGGAAGATGCACTATTGTTCTCGGTATGATTTTCCTGCTGCGTGTATCCTACCAGAGCCGAAAAGCTGTGCACCCTGTTGAAGGTACGGGTGTAGGTCAGCAGATTTTCATTCAGCCAGGTCACAGACTGTTCGTTGTAAATAGAACCCACACCACCTTGTGCAAGGCCGCTGGCCACGCTTCTGGGCAGGTAGCTATCCTGCTTCTGCAGGATACCATCTATACCGAACAGCACTTTTAATGTGAGTCCTTCGATGATCTGGTATTCGCCGAAGATGTTGCCGAAGAAGCGGTAAGCAGTGTTCTTGTTCTTGCTGTCGAATGCCAGGGCTACAGGGTTATCAGCGGTAAAATTCAGTGCAGGATCTGTCATCAGGTAAGAGCCATCCGCATTACGCACCTTCAGCAAGGGAGGGAACTGTAATGCTGCCATGGTGACCAGTCCGCCGCCCCCCAGGCTACCATCGGTGCGCGATTGGTTAGTAGCAGTGCGATTGATGGTAAGACTGTTCCCCACCTTGATCTTATTGCTGATCTTCCTATCCAAATTGACGCGGAAAGAATACCTGTTGAAATCAGAATTCACCACGATCCCCTTCTGTGTAAAATAACCGGCGGAAACAGCGAACTGTGTCTTGTCATCACCGCCACTCATAGACAACTGGTAATTAGCGATAGGCGCCTGGCGGAAGATCTCATCCTGCCAGTCGGTACCTTCTCCGAAAGCTTCCACCTGCTGAGGTGTATAAACCGGCGACAGGCCGTCGTTGGTATTGGCTTCATTTACAAAAGCAGCATATTCTCTGGCATTCAGCACCGGGTATTTGCGACGTACATTCTGCGTACCGTAGTAAGTATCAAAACTGATGATGGTTTTTCCTGCTTTACCCCGCTTGGTGGTGATGATCACGACACCGTTGGAACCACGGGAACCATAGATAGCAGTGGAGGAAGCGTCTTTCAGGATGGTCATCGACTCAATATCGCCCGGGTTCAGGGTACTGAGCACATTGAAGCTCGAGCCACTTTCAGCGCCGCCATTCTTGAAAGGTACACCGTCTATGACGTACAGTGGTTCATTGTCGCCCTGGATAGAGTTACCACCACGGATACGGATAGTGGTAGAACCACCGGGGGCACCGGAGTTCTGGGTTACCTGCACACCGGCCACGCGTCCCTGTATGGCCTGGTCCAGTGAGGTCACGGCTACTTTTTTGATCTCTCCTACCGGCACGGTAGCCACAGCGCCGGTGAGGTCACTCTTTTTTACCTGTCCGTATCCCACCACCACTACTTCGCTTAGTGCTTCTGTTCCACTTTCCAGTGTTACTGTCAGCGGATCAGTCACGCCCGTCACCGGCACTTCTCTTGCCTTGAGTCCGAGGGCAGACACCAGGAGCACTGCATGTTCAGGCACGTTTCGTAATGTGAATGTGCCATTCTCATTGGCCGTTGTACCGCGTTTCGTCCCCTTTATGAGAATAGTGGCGCCTGGCTGTGGTTCCCCTTTACTGTTCACGACCTTCCCCTGTATGGTAGTGTCGGCCGGAGGAGATGCTTCATCAACAGTTGGCGGCTGGATGTTCTTTTTTCTGCTGATGACGATCGTATTACCCTGTATCACATACTGTAGCTGCCGGTCTTTTAAAATGGTGTTCAGTGCAGCTTCCAGGGATGTTTTATTGAATGAGACAGTGACTGGCCTGACATCAGCAATGTCTTCATTCCGGTAAAAGAATACATATCCTGTTTGTTCTTTAATAACGGAAAAGATCTTTTTCAGCGGAACATCTTTCCCTGTATAGGTAATCTGTGTGGAAGTGTCGGCGGCATTTACTTTCAGACATAGCAATGCCAGTAGAAGTAGTAAGGTCTGCTTCATAACATGGAGTTTTTATATAACGGGACGATAAAAGAATGCTAATACTCAGGGCAGTATAACAATGTGTCTGCCTTCTTCTATTCTAAAATTTACGTTTGTCTGTTCCAGGATCTTTAATGCTTCAGCAAGTGTCAGTCCCCTCCCCATTTCGCCGGAAAAAGTGCCTTTAGGAATACCAGACGGATAAGATACAGTCACGTCATACCAACGCTCCAGTTGTCGCATGACGGCGGCAATATCGGCATCCCTGAAGGAGAAATAACCGTTCTTCCAGGCAATCACTTCATCGGTATTTACTGTACTCACTCCTATATCAGCATTGGCATTGACTACAGCCTGCTGCCCCGGTTGTAACAGTTTACTTTCTTTTTCTGACGCCACTTTCACTGCGCCACTGATCAATGTGGTATGGGTGTTCTTTTCGTCTTTGTACGCCATGATATCAAAGCTGGTGCCTAGCACCTGTACATCAAAGCCGCCCGCTTTCACTTTAAATGGTTTGTGGGCATCTTTGACGGTCTCGAAATAGGCTTCTCCCTCCAGTTCCACCAGGCGTTCATTACCGGCAAAAGCAACCGGGTATTTCAGGCGGGAAGCGGCGTTCAGCCATACTTTCGTCCCATCGGGCAGCACCACCTGGAACTGTCCTCCTTTGGGCGTAGCGAGTATATTATAGCTCAGTTTTGCTGTTGCTGGCTGACCACTGTACAAAAGCTGACCATTATTGCGCTGTACAAGGGTATTCCCCTGCCTGATGGTCTGGTGGCCGGTACTGTCCAGCGGCACTGTAGTGCCATCTTCGAGAATAAGGGTCGCCTTGTTACTACCCGGCAGTATCACTGCGGGTTTGGTTGATTCATTTTTTGCTAATTGAGGCGTTTGTGATGCTTTATTGGACCAGTACCAGTAACCGCCTATTCCCGCAGCCAATACAACAGCGGCAGCTACCCGCCAGTAAGGGAAGCGGAAACGCACTGTTCTCCCTCCGCTGACAGGCGTTCTGTCCACATCCAGTACGCGGGATAATACCGGTTCGAGGCTTTCATCGTACGCGGCCTGCTCTTCCATTTCGGTCAGCTTACTGGTAGCTGCGACAAATGTTTCCCTGTTGGCCGGATCTTTCAGAAAATCGTCCAGTTCAGCCTTTTCAGCTGCCGAGAGGTTTCCTGTCAGAAAACCGCTGATCAGATAGTGAATACGTTGTTGGTCCATTTGTCTGGCGGAGCACCTGGTATATTCCAAAGCATCTCCAGATATATAGACTGGAAGAAAAGTACGGGTGTACCTATCGGGGAGAAAAATTTTTATTACAGTTTGCCGGCGAGCTTCAGCTGCTCCCTGATAAATTGCAGGGCGGCGCTGATGGTATTGCGGACGTAGCTGGGGGATAGCTTTAGGGCATTGGCTATTTCGGTGGCATTCAGGCCTTCCTGGCGGCTCATTTCATAGATCTGCCGGCGTTGGGTGGGCAGGGCGCTTACCGCGGCGGCAACAATGCGCTGGGTTTCACGATAAGATAGGTCGGCTTCAGTTTCATTGGCAACGGTCAGACCGGCATTGCTGATGTCAGCCAGTCTTTGCTGCAGTAAGGCCTGGCGGTTCAACCAGGTAAAGCATTCGTTCAGGGCCATTCTTTTCAGGTAAGCTTTCAGCTGATCGACCGCAGGCAGTTTATCGCGGTGCAGCCACAATTTGATAAAGAACTCCTGTAGTACTTCATGGGCAGCATCCTCCTGTTTAACGACCTTTCTGACAACACTACCTATTCCCGGGGAAATAGCCTTAAAGAATTGTGCGAACGCGCGCTCATCGCCATCGGCAATACGGGTCAGCACAGCCTTCTCTGTATATAGATCATCATGCATTTCAGGCAACTGGGAATGCTATTAAAAACGCCTTCCGGGGCCGTATGACGATGGAGGCATCACACACGCCGGAAGGCATTATTAAGAATGATATATTGCTCAATTACTTACCGAACTGCTCCTGCCAGGCGAGCATACCACCGGTCAGGTTCTTTACGTTCTGGAAGCCCATTGTTTCCAGGATCATCGCAGCCTGTCCACTACGGCCACCACTGCGGCAGTATACGATCACTTCACGGTCTTTCAGATCTTCCAGTTCATCCACCTGCATAGCACGGATGTCACCCAATGGCACCAGGATGCCTCCGATATTGAAATCTGCATGCTCGTGTGGTTCCCTTACATCCACAATGTTCAGGTCTTCGCCGCTGTCAATACGTTTTTTCAGTTCAGCTACACTTATATTTTCCATGGCTGTAAATTTTTGAATGTTTGTGATATCTACGGCAAATTACGGTATTGCCGGGTTTTGGTGATGATTATTCTGGTTGTTCGGCCGGAGGAGCAGGCGTTACACCGCTATCCTTTGTCGGGCGACTGGCTGACAGCCAGAGATCGATGCTCTCTCCTGCCCTTACCATGTTGAGCTCATTCAGGCTGTTACGGCGCGGAGGCGTTTGTTTCACGACAAAGGCATTAGCCGTATCTGTCACAGATGGATCTATGAGCACGGTACCCAGGCCCAGGTTGCTGGCACTCAGCGTTTCCTTTGCTTCCAGGAAAGTAAGTCCGACGAGGTCTGGTGCAGGGTTTTCGGTATTACCGGTGCCACTGCTCAGTACCAGGGTGATATTACTACCCTCCGGAATGTCTCTACCTGGTTTCACCGTTTTACCGTTCAGCAATTGCTGTAATACGGTATTGGTGGCAAAGTCCGGTTTATAGATGGTGTCTCCCACGTTCAGCCTGAGACTGTGCAGGGTCATTTCCGCACTGCGGAAGGTCAGCCCTGTCAGGTCTGGCATTTGCACCATAGGAGGTATTACTTTATTGACAGTCAGGTAGATGGTACGTCCCACCTTTACAATAGAGCCTCTGGCAGGAGTCTGCTCCCATACCGCGAGGCCGGGCAGGCTGTCTACGTAGATAGAGTCTCTTACGTCCACGCTGAATCCTTCTTTTTCCAGGATCATGGTGGCTTCCTGTATATTTTTCTTGTAAACGTCGGGAACGGTCATTGTGTCCCCATGTTTGGTGATAACTCCCAGTAGTAGAAAGAAAAGCAACCCCAGAACGGCGAAAATACCCACAACAACCAGCAGGTTAAAGCCGAAAGAGCGTTTCGTTATTGAATTGAACACAGATTATATTTTAACGTTAAGATGAACTCGGATCTGTTTACTTCCTCAGGCACTCTTCAATTAATGTGCCGTAAAACTCCTGCAGGGTTTTACCCGCAGCTCTTACCTGCTGAGGTACAAGGCTATTTTCTGACTGTCCCGGCATGGTATTGACCTCCAGGAAGAACAGGCGGTTGTTCGCTTCTTCCCAGATGAAGTCCATTCTCACTATGCCACGGCAATTGAGCTTGTCATACAATTTCCTTGCTGTTGACTGTATCAGGTTGGTTACTTCTGAAGGTGCTTCTGCCGGTGTTACCTCCCTGGTTACGCCCGGGGTGTATTTAGCCTCATAATCAAAGAATTCCTTGCTGCTGATGATCTCAGTTACCGGCAGAACAGTGAATTGTCCATTAGCTTTATATAAACCGCAGGTGATCTCCCTGCCTTTGATAAATTCCTCTATCAGGATCTGTACATCTTCTTTAAAGGCCTTTTCGATAGCCGGCTCCAGCTCTTCGGCTGTATTTACCTTAGACATACCGATGCTGCTGCCCCCTTCTGCCGGTTTTACGAACACGGGCAACTTCAGCTCACGGAGTATCTCTTTGGTGTCAAAAGGCTGATCGCGGAAGATATGTACTGATTTTGAAACATTTACAACGCCCAGAGAAGCTACTACTTTATTACAGTAGCTTTTGTTGAAGGTGAGCGCAGAAGTTACCATACCACAGCTGGTGAAAGGAATGCCCAGCATTTCAAAATATCCCTGTAAACGACCGTCTTCACCTGGTGTACCGTGTATACCAATGAACACAGCGTCGAATTTTATCTTATTACCATCGATCGTCAATGTAAAATCGTTCTTATCCACTGCAACTGCCTGGCCATCAACGTCCATGTAATTCCAACCGTCACGGGTAACAGAGATCTTATATACGTTATACTTGCTGCTGTCAATATTCTTCTCTATAACGGCGGCACTCTGTACTGAAATCACATATTCACCGGAGTATCCGCCGGCAACCAGGGCGATGTTCTTTTTCATATATAATTTAATAATAAGCGGATAAAGTTAATAGAAAAATGGTGGATGTAAACTTTTTTTACTGCAAAAGAAAAGGGAAGAAAGTTAAGTTCTTTCTTCCCTTTAGGCTCCGGTATGCGTTCCGATGATGATCGACGACCAGTTACCGGTGTAGTTCCTTATGCTTCCTTTATAATGATATTAGATGTGCAGTCTTTCTTTCTTTGCGAGCAGTTCTTCCACTGTTTCCTGGTACATCTCATCAGGAACGCAGCAGTCAACCGGACAAACTGCCGCACACTGAGGCTCTTCATGGAAGCCCTGGCATTCTGTACACTTGTTAGGAACAATATAGTAACTGTCTACACTAATTGGCGGGTTACGCTGATCACCATCCATGGTAGTTCCATCCATCAATGTGTATGGACCTTTGATGGTAGTGCCATCTGCCAGTGCCCATTCAACACCACCCTCATAAATAGCGTTATTTGGACATTCAGGTTCACAAGCACCGCAATTAATACATTCGTCTGTTATCTTTATTGCCATAGTATAAACTTTTTGTTTAAGTAGTAAGCCATTAATTTTGCAGACAAAAATAGAATATCTAGGTTTAAAAAGTTAATTATTTATACAGATTCATGAGCAGTTCAGCAAAAGTAGCAGCCCTTGTACGTTTAGGACAATACCTGTCAGGCAATGATACCGACCTCCAGATAGTGAAGGAGAGGGCTTTCCAGGCCAACGGATGGTTCACTCCCGAGTTTATCGATCTTTCCCTGCAAAACATTTGCCGTTATTACCTGGACGAATCCCGTTTAAACGAATGGCTGGCTGGTTACGCTGCTCCTGTATCTTCTCCCCGTCAGGTAGGTATCGTTGCTGCGGGTAACATTCCGCTGGTCGGCTTCCATGACTGGCTCTGCGGCTTCCTTAGCGGTCACCAGGTACGCCTGAAGCTCTCTTCCAAAGATACGATACTTATGCAGCATGTCATTGACAAAGTCAAGGAATGGTACCCTGTATATGCAGAGCAGACCCAGGTACAGGACATGCTGAAGAATTGCGGCGCCTACATCGCCACCGGCAGCAACAATTCCGCCCGTTATTTTGAATACTATTTTGCTAAATATCCACACATCATCCGCAGGAACCGGACTTCCGTGGCCATCCTCGATGGATCAGAAACACCTGCCGAACTGGAAGCGCTGGCAGATGATGTGATGCTTTACTTCGGTCTGGGTTGCAGAAATGTGACCAAGGTATTTGTTCCGGAAGACTATAACTTTGAACCGCTGCTGAAAGCCCTCCGGAAGTATGCCCACCTGGCAGACCATCATAAGTACAAGAACAACTACGACTATAATCTGGCTTTGGCGCTGTTGAGCAATGCCGTTCACATTGCGGCCGACAATATCATTTTACAGGAGTCTTCTTCCGTTTTCTCCCCCATCAGTGTTCTGCACTACAGCTACTATAACAATGCGCCCTCTCTTGGCGAAGAGCTGAGGGTAAATAATGATCTTCAATGCATTGTAGGACATGGCTTCACGCCCTTTGGGATGGCGCAGCAGCCCTCCCTGTCGGATTATGCTGACGGTGTGGACACCATGCAGTTCCTGACAGGGTTATAAAGCCTGTAACATTGTCTGTTTCGGGCCTTTAAATGACTACAATGTTGTCATGAAAAACAACAAACTGTCAGTCCCGGCGTTAAGATCATATTAACTATTCATATAAAAATGTGTTAAAGTAACAGGAGTGGTTTATGTTCACTGGCATGCCCCCTTAAATTTGTATCACAAGGCATGCAAATTGATATTCATTCCTTATAAAATTTAAACTTTAAACAACGAAACATATGAAATTCCGGCAAATTGCGGCAACTGTACTAATCAGCGCGGCAACTGCTGTTGCCAGCATCTATGCGTACAACAGGTACCAACCCCGGCAGGCAGGCCCCTATCAAAATGGATCAGAAAACATTCCGGTAAACTATGCCAGTTACATGCCTGGCGCCGAAGTAAAGAATGCAACGCCTCCTACTGATTTTAGCCAGGCCGCCAAAATAGCGGTACCTGGAGTGGTACATATCAAAACAAAGATCAATCCCCGTCAGGTGACCAATAACCTCCAGAGAAGGAGAAGTGTTTTACAGGATCTTTTCGGCGATGACTTTTTCGGTGATGAATTCCAGGGCGAAGGCGGCGGACGTAAATACTATGTTCCCGGCCAGATGGCCTCCGGTTCCGGAGTGCTGATATCTGACGATGGTTATATCATTACCAACAATCACGTAGTGGACGACGCGGATGAAATAGCCGTAACGCTCAACAACTACAAAACATACAAAGCCAAAGTAATCGGTACAGACCCGAATACTGACCTGGCAGTGATCAAGATCGATGCTAAAAATCTTCCTTATCTGCTCTATGGCAACTCCGACGACGTTGAAATAGGACAGTGGGTATTGGCAGTCGGTTATCCGTTAAACCTGGAAACTACCGTTACCGCCGGTATCGTAAGTGCGAAAGCCCGTACCATCGGTATCAATAAACAGGTGAGAAGAAATGCAATAGAATCATTCATCCAGACAGATGCTGCGGTGAACCAGGGTAATAGTGGTGGTGCATTGATCAACACCGCCGGTGAACTGATCGGTATCAACTCTGCTATCGCTTCTCCTACCGGTGCTTATGCTGGTTACTCCTACGCCATCCCGGTGAACCTGGTGAAGAAAGTAGTGAATGACCTGATGAAATACGGTAACGTGCAGCGTGCGTACCTGGGTATCTATTACCAGGACCCGAACAGCATCCCGGAAGAAAGATGGGCTGAAGCTGGCATCAGAAGAGATATCAACGGTGTGACTGTAACTGGTGTACAGGAAACCGGCTCCGCTGCTGCTGCGGGCATCAAAAAAGGTGACGTGATCACTGGTATCAATGGTGTAGAAACGCCTTCTATTCCTCAGATGACAGAACAGATCGCGCGTTATAAACCAGGCGACAAGATCAGCATCAACTACATGCGTAATGACAAACAGTATACTACCAGTACCATCCTCAAAAATGCTGACGGTAATACCGATATTATCAAGACCAGCGTACTCGATGCACTGGGCGCTGACCTGGTGACGCTTGATAAAGCTGATGCGGCTAAACTGGGTATACGCGGTGGTGTGTATGTGGATAATATCAGTGGTGGTGTGCTCAAGAAACAGACGAACATGAAACGGTCGTTCATTATACTGAAAGCTGGCGGTCAGCCGGTGAATTCAGTAGAGGAGCTGAGGAGGGTGTTGGAGAAACAAAAGAAAGTGCAGGTCGAGGGGGTTTATCCTGAGTTGAATGGTGTGTATTATTATAATATCGATCTGGCTAATGGAGCTGAGTTTTAGCGTTTTCATATAGGTTTATAGGTTAAGGAGAGAAGGTCCCGGGATGGTTTCCGGGACTTTCTTTTTTTTGCCACTGGGGGAATGCATTACTGGATTGTTGGGCTGACAGTGATTATTGCGTTGGCCTTCTTGCTCACGGCGCAGGCTGGGATCACTGGCTGTAGTTCTTTGAAGATCCTTGCTATCGGCTTTGGGAAGGCGGGTTGGCCGTTGGATGTTTATTAAACCCCTTGTGCGACGCGTGGGCACTTCAAATAACTAAGGCCAGTGATTCCCACCTGCCCGCTCGCTGCGTACGGCCTCAAAAATTGTTGTAGGACGTCCATATGGAGGCCGCACTCCGTTAGGAGTGCCAGTGTTTGTAGCGCGGGGTTTTGAACCCCGGGTATAAAATGCAAAAGCCTCCCAACGTGGTTGCAACGCGGAATCAATCACCCCCGGTTATAAACGCCAACGCCCATGACAATGGTTACAACGCGATATCAATAATCCCGGAACACATAACGGAATCATTCGCGCCAATCGGCTCCGTAGGTGCCGTGTGTTTGTAGCGCGTGGTTTTCAACCCCGGGTATAAAATGCAAAAGCCCCTAACGTGGTTGTAACGCGGAATCAATTACCCTGGGTATAAACGCCAACGCCCCATGGCAATGGTTATAACGCGATATCAATAATCCCGGAACACATAACGGAATCATTCGCGCCAATCGGCTCCGTAGGTGCCGTGTGTTTGTAGCGCGGGGTTTTCAACCCCGGGTAATAAAATGCAAAAGCCCCCTAACGTGGTTATAACGCGGAACCAATCCCCCCGGTCATAAACGCCAATGCCCCATGGCAATGGTTATAACGCGCCCCCCTTATTCGGTTGTAACACGGAATCCACACCGCCGGCCATAAACACCAAAAAGCCCCCTTGCGGCGGCGGTATTTATATTACCATAAATAATAATCGCTTATAAATTGATCACCCCTTTCAGCTGGGCGAAGAATTCGTCTTTCTTACGGGAAGAAATGGGGATGTTTTTCTGATCGCTCATTACTACGGCGGTGCCGAGTCCCTTTATGATCTTAACGATATGGTGAATGTTGATCAGGAAGGATTTATGGACGCGATAGAAGCCCTTGTCTGAGAGCATCTCTTCGTATTCCTTCAGTGATTTGGAGATAAGATGTGATACGTTATTGATCAGCTGTATTTTCGTATAGCTGTCAAATGCTTCACAGTAAATGATATCTTTCAGATCGATAACGTTGTAACCGTCGTTAACCGGGATGACTATCTTGGAGAAAGCATTGTCATTGTTCTTAACGTAGTCCTTGAGGATAGATGCCAGCTCGTTCAGGCGGCCTTTTTTGCTTTTCTTCACTTTTTCCAAAGCATCTTCCACCTCACTCACCTTGATAGGTTTGAGCAGATAATCCAATGCAGCAAATTTGATCGCCTGCAATGCATATTCCTGAAAGGCTGTAATGAAAATCACTTCGAAGTTCAACACAGGAAACATTTCCAATAGCTGGAAGCCATTATGGGGCGGCATTTCGATATCCAGAAACAAAACGTCAATCTGGGTATTCTTGATCATTTCCGCCGCGTCATGAATGTTCTGCGCCTCACCCGCTACCGTAACATCTTTACAGTAATTCTCCAGAATATTTCGCAAAATGTGGATGTTGCGGACTTCATCGTCTACGATCGCAGCTTTTATATTACTCATAACATCTTAACAATGGGAATCAGAATTTCAACCAGGGTACCCTCCTTATTGCCGAAACCAGACTTAAATTTATCAATAATTTCTAACTTTCCAACATTTCCATTAAAAGATTTTATAATCTGCAACCTTTCCCTAATCACGCTCAGAGCCGTGGATTCATGCCTTACCAGTCGCCCGCTTTTGATCTCATTTGCACGCTCCCACCCTATTCCGTCGTCATCCACGGAGCAGTATAACATGTCTTCACGAAGCACCAGTTTCACTTCCAGTCTGCCGCTGCCATTCTTCGGTGCCAGTCCATGTTTGATCGCGTTTTCAACAATCGGTTGAATGATCATGGGCGGTATATAGATTGTATAATCTTTCAGATGATCCTGCAGTATGAACTGATAAGTGAATACGTTCGCAAAACGTATCTTCTCCAGTTCAATGTACCGCGTCAGGAAGGCAATCTCCTCTTCCAGTGATATAAATGACTTCCGGGAGTTGTTCAGCATCTGCCGCATCAGTGTGGCAAAATCTGCCAGGAAGTTGAGCGCCTGCTTCTCCTCTTTTTCCATGATCAGGTGCTGCACTGAATTCAGCGAGTTGAAGATGAAGTGCGGATTCATCTGGTTTGTCAGCGCTTTCGCCTCAAGTTCCGCTATCCTCCGGTTATATTCCGTCTTCCTCATCTCTGCCCGTTGGATCCTTCTGATGACATCTCTCAATATAAACGCCACCAGTATGAGGCCCAGCAATATCACAATACCTCTCGCCCACCATTGCTGGTACCAGCGCGGCAGAATAGTAACGGTAATAACCACCGGCTGACTCCAGTTGCTTTTGTATTTCCGCGCCCTGATCTGCAGTTGATAGGTATCTGGCTGCAGGTCGGGGAAAGGTACGATATTAGACATTGTCGTGATCCATCCACTTGAAGTATCGCTGGAAAAGTTGTACTGGTACTCTACCAGCTCAGGCAGGTCATAGGCAATGGCGCCGAATTCTACCTCAAAAGACGCCTTCCGCTGATACATTAGCACAAATTGTTTGCCAGGCAGATAGGTGCTGTCTCCATACCGCACATGATTCAGATAAATAGCCGGCGGTACGGTATCTACCGGCATCCTGGCGTCATTGAAATAACTCAGACCGTTGGATGTTGCTATGTACAGGATGCCTTGCTGATAATATACACTACGGGCGTCATCACTCATCAGACCATCATTGGATGTGATGTTACGGATGAGCGCCTTGGTGCCTACATCGATAACGGAAACACCTTTGTTGGTGGCAACATACAGGCGTCCAATGCCGTCATAATATAGCTGCTGACAAATATCGCTGACCAGTTTATCTGCTGTGCTCAGATGAGCAGCCACAGTGTGATCCGCTCTAAGCACGTACAGCCCGTGATCACTGGTGCCTACCCAGAGCTCGCCATTGATCCACTTCAGATCTTTAATACTTAAATGCAAAGCAGGTTTCGTAGTCCGCAGTATCAACTTCCGTATGGCGTCATCACCATAAAACAGTCCGGCATTAGTGCCAACATAATAAGCAGAATCGTTGATACACGCAATAGAAGTGATCAACTCTTCTTCCCGGGGAGTACTATAGTTGTCACAGATCACCTGATCTTTAGTCGCAATTCGTATTTTGCCACCGGGACTGATATCCACATCTTTCAGCGTTTTGACACGCCTCAGGAGCAACGGCTTTTGCGAGACCGTATTAAATGTGTACAGTCCATTATCAGAGCCGATCAGCATTTCATTCGGCTTGTACGGAAGGATACTGAGGATACTGTTCCTTCCACTGGTCGTATCCAGGTTGAACCGAAGGAACTTGCTATTGCTGTCCATCGTATTCAATACACCGGCATTCTGTCCTATCAATAAGGTACCCGTCTTCTCATCTTTACCGATGCTGAAAATAGAGTGTGAGTACAGTCCATTCGTATTGTCGAGATAGTTAAAGTAAAAATTCTTGTATGGAATGTTGAAAACGCCATCCCCAAATGTCGTGATCCAGATGTTACCATCGCGGTCTTTGAGCAGCGATGTGATATAATGGTTCTGCAACAACTTGGATACCTTTCTTTCTCCGTGGAAAAATCCTTTGAGGTAATAGAGGGCTCTTGGCGTGCCTATCCACAGATTATCATTGTCCATACAGATGTTACTGATCTCATCCCTTATACCCCAATCAGTTCCCCTGAAAAAACAAACCGCTTCCTTATTGCTGTAGGTATACAAATTGTTCTCGACAATGACCACCGGGTGCTTCCGTACGCGCTGAATGGAGGCCTGATCAAGCGGGAAAGGACATACACTTGCTATTTTCTGATCAGGGTTATTGACATCTTCCAGGTCAGGCAGGTTAAAATAAGGCTGCAGGGGTTTAAAAATGGTATCGTTACGGAGGAAGTAGAACAGGTCGGTGGGCTTGGCGCCCAGCTTGTCGTAAGTAGTTTTTCTCCCACTGTATTGAATGATGTGGTTGTCGGTATTCAGGAACCAGATGAAACCAGCATAGTCTTCAAACATATACTGCATGTATTCACCGCGGGCGTCCATATGCAGGGATGAATCATTCTCAGCGGTATGAATCGTGTAGTTCCAATAGAAGGAAGGCAACCCGTTGAGGGTCGAAAACCAGACACGTCCCTTTGAATCGGCCGTGAGTTTTACAACATCGTTGTCGGTTAATCCGTCTTTTTTTGAATAGTTGCGAAAGCGTTTGCCGTCAAATTTACTGACGCCGGTGGGAGTAGAAAACCAGATAAATCCTTCCTTGTCCTGCACAACGGAATAGACCGTAGCATTGGCGAGACCATCCTTTACGTTATAGTTACGGATCATCAGCCCCTGAGCAGCTGCGTTATTGACAGTGCTCAGAACCATTAGTATCCACCATAAAAATATATAACGGACCTTAGGCATCAAGAGGGTCGGATTTTGATAATAAAACCGGCAGTACCAGCGTCGGCTGGCACTACCGGTGAGTCTTGTTAATATGCGCGGGCAAATAATACCCTTTGCGTAGAAGGTTTACCTGTAAGGATACAGGTACCAGCCTCCTGTTTATTATTTAAAGGAATGCAACGGATCGTTGCTTTAGTGCGCTCCTTGATCTTCTCTTCTGTTTCTGTAGTGCCATCCCAGTGAGCAGAGATGAATCCACCTTTCTCTTCGAGCAGGCGTTCAAATTCCTCTATGGTATTGGCAGGTGTGATATGTTCATCACGGAAGGCCAGTGCTTTGTTGTACATCTGCTGCTGGATATCTTCCAACAGTACACCGATACGCTCAGCCAGGCCGTCCAGCGGCAGGCTTTCCTTGGACTTGGTGTCACGACGGGCTACTTCAGCCACATTATTTTCCAGGTCACGGGCTCCCAGTGCGATACGTACAGGCACACCCTTCATTTCGTATTCTGCAAATTTCCATCCCGGACGGGCATTGTCGCTATCATCATATTTCACACGGATACCGGCTTTCTTCAGCTGGCCCATGATCTCGTGTACTTTTGCGTCGATCTTTGCCTTCTGGTCGTCGCCTTTATAAATAGGCACGATCACTACCTGTAAAGGAGCAATACGCGGAGGCAGTACCAGACCATCGTCATCGCTGTGCGCCATTACCAGTGCGCCGATCAGACGGGTGGATACCCCCCAGGAGGTAGCCCATACATATTCCAGTTTGTTCTCTTTGTTGGAGAACTGCACATCAAATGCTTTTGCAAAGTTTTGTCCCAGGAAGTGGGAAGTACCAGCCTGCAACGCCTTACCATCCTGCATCAGCGCCTCGATACAGTAAGTGTCGATAGCACCGGCAAAACGCTCAGCGGGCGATTTAACCCCTCTTACCACCGGCATTGCCATATAGTTCTCAGCAAAGTCAGCATAAACTTCCAGCATCTGCTCAGTTTCAGCGATCGCCTCTTCAGCGGTAGCGTGGGCAGTATGCCCCTCCTGCCAGAGGAATTCGGCTGTACGCAGGAACAGGCGCGTACGCATTTCCCAGCGCACAACGTTCGCCCACTGGTTGATCAGCAGCGGCAGGTCGCGGTACGACTGGATCCAGTCTTTATATGTATTCCAGATGATCGTTTCGGAAGTAGGGCGAACGATCAGTTCTTCCTCCAGTTTGGCAGTAGGATCTACCACAACACCCTTACCATTCGGATTTTTCATCAGACGGTGGTGTGTTACAACGGCGCATTCCTTTGCGAAGCCTTCAATATGATCTTCCTCTTTACTCAGGAAGCTTTTAGGAATGAATAAGGGGAAGTAAGCGTTCTGGTGTCCGGTGTCTTTGAATTTTTTGTCCAGCACGTCTCTCATGCCTTCCCAAAGTGCAAAACCGTATGGTTTTATTACCATACATCCCTTCACCGCAGAATAATCTGCCAATCCTCCTTTCAGAACCAAATCATTATACCATTGTGAATAATCTTCAGAACGGGCTGTGATCTCTTTACTCATATAGCGTTGAAATATTTATAATCGTGGCCGGTACATATATTATAAATCAAATCTGAATTTGGCTTAATATTTGTACTGGATATATTACCAAAAGGTAAAATGTCACAAACCTACATGAAAATCAGAAACGTGCAAATAGTTTGGTAAAATATTATGAGTGGTTAGATATTATTGTAGCAGTGACCGTTCTTTACGTTAAAAATAGTGTAAATTTACTATAGAAATCAGGCTAAAAATTCCGACAAAATGAAATCAGTTCCTTACCTTGCTGTGCTAGCGCTGTTTATCCTAAGCAGCTGTTCATCAGCATATAAAACCACACAAACACCGGACGATGTGTACTACTCTCCGAGAGTTAAACCCACCTATGCTGCAAGCAATAATCAAAATAACGATAACGTTAATGTGACTGATGCCGAAGGTGATGGCACCTATGTTACGTATGACGATGAAGATCAGGGGGATTATTCACGCCGCATAGACATGTTTAACAGGAACTATAAAGGTTCTTACTACGATTACTATTCACCAAACGTATATTCCGGTTTTTACGGTAGTCCTTACTACGGTAGCGGCTGGGGTATCAGCAGTTACTACGGTGGCGGCTTCGGTTATGGCTGGGGTTCTCCTTACTACAGCTCTTTCTGGGGTCCTTCCGTTAGCATAGGCTTCGGTTACGGCTGGGGTGGTTACAACCCATGGTATAGTGGCTGGTACAGTCCATGGTACAGCAGCTGGGCATATAATCCCTGGTACTATGGCGGATATCACGGTGGCTATTATGGCGGATATCCTGGTTACTGGGGTGGTCACGGAGGCTACTATGGTTATGCTTCTCCGGGACGCCGTACACGCGGTAGCTTCGGTACTTCTTACCCAGGCAGGGTAGTTGGCGGAACAACGCCTAATCCTGGTGGCCGTACAACCAGAACAGATTATACTCCATCGAGAAGGGGTTCCGGTACTACCAGCCCTGGCGGACGTGTTGTAGAACGTCCTACTACCGGTGGCAGGACCAATCCTGATGGTTATTACACACCAAGACGTTCATTTACACCTTCTGCAGGCGAACGCCCTGTAGGTAGCGACGGTGGTGGCCGCAGCAGTGGCTCTTACAATCCTCCTACCAGGTCCTTCCAGCCAGCGCAGCAACCACAGCGTTCTTATTCACCTCCTCCATCCTATACGCCTAGCAGATCCAGCGGCGGCGGTGGTTCCATCGGTGGTGGTGGCGGCGGCGGTGGTCGCGCAGGCAGAACGAGGAACTAATACTAAAATGATTTGATCATTGAATATTCTAAAAATGTACCCTGGTCAAAAGCCAGGGTATTTTTTAACCCTTAATTCTACTATGATGATTAAAAGAATGGTGTTCGCCCTGGCATTGACAGGAACCTGCTTATCCCTGCAGGCACAAACGATAGACGACGCTTTACGATTCAGCACGACTTCACCCTCAGGTACAACAAGAGGACAATCAGTAGGTGGCGCTCTCGGTGCATTGGGAGGAGAAGCCTCTTCCCTGTATGTAAACCCCGCGGGAGTCGGCTTTTTCAGAACAAATGATTTCTCATTTACCGTTGGTTTCCAGAATATTTCCAACTCAGGCACTTACCTGAATACGAAGGCTGATGACAATAAGTTCATTCCGCTTGTTTCCAATATCACCATGATCTTTGGTGGCAGAAGGAAAAAGCCGGATAGCAAATGGCAGAATTTCAGTTTCGGGCTGGGTCTGAACCGTACGCAGAACTACAATCAGCGGATCTATTACACAGGTACCAATACCAGTTCCTCGCTGTCATTGAACTATTACCTGGATGCAGAAGCTGCCGGTGTTACCAACCCGGATCAACAGCTGGGTGGTAGCCAGACGATCGGTTCCCTGGCGCATACTTCTGCACTCGCTTATCAGACAGGACTTATTTCTCCTTACACGGACAATAACAACCAGCCTGATGGCACCTTCTTTTCTGCTGCACAGGCACAGGACCGCAGCATCAATGTAAAACAGGAGAACATTGTTGACGCCAAAGGCGGCGCCTATGACGTAGCATTCGCTTTCGCTGCTAACTATGACGATAAGCTGTACCTCGGCGGTAGCCTGAATATTCCGACCATGACCTACAAAAATTCAAGGACATGGAAAGAAACTAACCAGAACACCGTTCCAACAGACCTGAACAGCTTTGATGTTACTGAAACACTCAGATCAGAAGGAACGGGTATCAACCTCAAGGTGGGTGGTATCTATAAACCCGTTAAGGCCTTAAGTCTGGGTGCTACCTTCCACTCTCCTTCCTGGATCAGTTTTACAGATACCTACCGGACAAACATGACCACTTCTACCAAGACCTTCGGCGTGCTGTCTGCTTCGTCTACCGAAACTAATGATGGCTTTGAAGACGAGTCAAAGTATACTGTCAGAACACCGTGGAAAGGAGTACTTAGCGCAGCCTTCCTTTTCGCTCCTTCGGCCGATACCAGGAAGCCGACAGGTTTCATTTCCTTCGACTATGAATACATGGACTATGCTTCCATGAAAATGCGTTTCCGGAACGATAACAGCTTTGACAGGGAAGACTCCGATCTTCGTAACGACGCTATTAAGGCAACCTACCAGGGAGCGTCTAACATCCGCGTAGGTGGCGAGTTAAAGCTGCACGTTATCGCTTTCAGACTGGGTTATGCCCTGTATGGCAGTCCTTATAAGAACGGTGCCATTGACGGTAAACGCCAGTATTACAGCGGCGGTATCGGTTACAGGAACCGCGGGTTCTATATGGACCTGGGCCTGGTGTATGGCAGCAATACCTTCACCAATCAGCCTTATGTACTGTCTTCCAATGCTGATCCGGCCGACAACTACACTACACCGGCGGCTGCGAAGATCGACAGCAAACAGGCTAACATCAATGCTACCTTTGGCTGGAAGTTCTAATCCGTCACCAAACATATTTTACTTGAAAAGGGCGTTCGCTTTGCGTGGACGCCCTTTTTTTAAATAGAGAAGGGATCAATCCATTTTTCTCTATTTTTGCGCGGCGATATACACCTATGACTTACAAACTGTCACTATTACTGGCTTTTGCCTTACCGGCAATTACATATCCTGTTGCAGCTCAAACCTTACAGGATGTTTTAAAATTCAGCAGCGACATACCCGTGGGCTCTGCCCGCGGACAAGCAATCGGCGGCGCCACAGGTGCATTGGGAGGAGAAGTAGCAGCCATCTATGTGAATCCTGCAGCCGCTGCTTTCTTCCGTAGCAGCGACCTTTCTTTTTCTCTTGGCTATCAGCATATTAATAATACCAACTATTATCTTGGCAATAAAGACAACGCCAAAAGGGGCGGCCTGAAGTTTGACAACTTCACCCTGCTGATGCGCAGCAAGGAGAAGGAACGTCCCCTGGTATTTGCCATGGGTGTGAACAGGACGAACAACTTCCGGGAAGATGTCTACTACCAGGGAAGCATCGCCAATTCCTCCCAGTCGCTCAATTACTTCATCCAGGCAGACAATGCCCATGTCAGCAACCCAGACGCGCTACTATCCGCCGGGCAGGATGTAGCGATCAGGCATGCCGCATCCCTTGCCTACCAGACTTACCTGATCAATCCTTACCGGGAGGGCGATCAATATAAGTTCACATCAGCCGCAGAAGCGGACGACTACAGTATACTGGTCCATCAATCCCACCATATCCTCACGCATGGCGGTATTACGGAACTGGCGCTCGTCTTCGGCAAGCAGCACAGCGACAAGTTATACTTCGGAGGCAGTATGAATATTGGCTTCATTAAACAAGGCCAGCAGGATATCTGGGAGGAGCGGAATATTAATCCGGTGCATGCTGACCTGAATGCCTACCAGGTAACCCAGACAACGACTACAAACGGCATTGGGGTTAACCTGAAATTAGGAGGTATCTACAAACCGGCAGCGCCGCTCAACCTGGGCCTCACATTTCAATCGCCTACCTGGTATGGCGTGAATAAGGACTATCAGACGGATATGCTGACTGACACCAAATCGGCCGGTGTAGTAAGGGCATCTACTGTTTATATGATTGATGATACCACACAGTCGGAAACAGACAATCTCAATTACAGCGTCAGAACGCCCTGGAAAGCGACAGCAAGCGCTGTGGTGCTGTTCAACACAGGCGGTAACCCTGATCATCCTTACGGGTTTATCAGCGTTGATTACGAGCTGGACGACTATCGCTCCATGAAGCTAAAGTATGGGGATGCATTGGATAATCACTATTATGCTGAGCAGGTAAAAGCTAACTACCGGACAGCAGGCAACTTCCGTGCAGGTGCGGAAATAAAATATCTGCTTTATGCCCTGCGACTTGGTTTTGCACGTTATGGCAGTCCTTATAAAGATAGCGGGATTGACGGTGCGCGTACTTATTACAGCGGTGGCGTAGGCTACAAGACTAACAGTGGTTATTACATGGACCTTTCGTTTATCAGAGGAGGGCATCAACAGCGGCGGGAAGTGCCTTACGAGCTCTTACCCAACAATTATGGGTATGTGAATCCGCCGGCGGCACAAATCACCAGTGCCACCACGAGAATGGCGCTGACCTGTGGCGTCAGGTTTTAAGCAGCTGGTCTACTTCTTCCAGCAGGCCTTTGCCGGCTTCAAACCATTTGAAGTCTTTGTCTTTACGAAACCAGGTTAGCTGTCTTTTTGCGTACTGGCGGGTATGCACAATGATCTGTTCTACGGCCTCGTCCCAGCTGATGTTACCATCCAGGTAATCAAACACCTCTTTATATCCCACGGTCTGCAGGGCGTTATGATTGCGGTAAGGCAATACGGCCCGTACTTCTTCCAGGAGGCCATCGGTCACCATCTGGTGTACACGACGGGCAATATTGGCGTGCAGTTGTTCTTTGGGAAGGGTAATAGCAGTTTTGATGATGTTAAAGTCCCGTTGTACGGTATTACCTGTACGGAAACTGGTAATAGACTGGCCGGTAGCATATAATACTTCCAGTGCCCTTATGAGGCGGTGTGGGTTCTGGATCTCTGCAATAGCATAAAAGGCGGGGTCTTTTTCCTGCACTTCCTGCTGGAGCCAGGCCAGCCCTTCCTTTTCATAGCGTTCCTGTATGGCGGCACGGACGGCTGCAGGAGCGGCTGGAATGTTATCAATACCTTCACAGAAAGCCTTAATATACAGTCCCGTACCTCCACACATCACCACAACATCCCGGTCCTTCCATACTTCGGCAGCATAGTCTAAAGCCAGTCTTTCGTAAATGCCGGCATTGACCTCCTCCTTTATGGAATGGGAATCAATAAAATAATGCGGAACAGTCAGCAGTTCCTGCTGACTGGGTTTTGCGGTACCTATACTTATTTCACGATAACACTGGCGGGAGTCTGCAGAGATAACGGCTGTATCAAAGTGTTGTGCCACTTCTATTGCTTTCGCCGTTTTGCCCGCCGCTGTGGGACCTGCGATGATAATAACGGTCTTCACTAATACATGTCTTCGTTGCTATTATCTTCACCTCCTTCGTCCTCTGCATCGGTTGTGTCCTCCTCTCCTTCTTCGCCAAAGCCATCTTCACTCATGCCTTCTTTATTGAGGTCATATTTCTCTTCCATTTCCACCAGTTTGTCGCCTACAAGGCCTTTGGTGCCGTACTGGCTGGGGGCTAAGCCTTCTTTTCTTGTACAGAAAGGATATGCTACTTTGGAGTTTTCATCTTTTGACACACCGATCAGTTCCACGAGGAATGTCCAGTTCTTCGCATAGTCATAGAGGTAAATGAACTTCTGATTGGGGGTTTTTACAGCTGCGGCAATAGGCGTGTCTTCCATTAACAGTGGTTCTACCTTACGTGGAGCGCCATCCTGTTCAAGGATGATCTCTCTGCCCCGTTGCCAGTTATCATTGCTACGGAAAAAAGTCGCTTTATGTTTATTGTCAAATTCGAAAGACTGTAAAATAGTTTGATGAAATTGTAAAAATGTCTGGTCCGGTTTAATGGAAATATCCCTGTACACACTTTCATCTTCTTCCCAGTAAACTCTGAATTTCAAAACAGGCATGACAATAAAGGATTTTATTAATAATCTGGTATTTCCAGGATCGGATCAGCAGGTACAAAGATCAGACCTGATCCTGAAAAAGGCAGCGTTAACATTAATTAACACTACTAAATTAACATTTTTATTTAACTGGTGTCAAATCCATCTCTTTGGCCTTTTCGAGCAGGAAGGCAAAGGCAGCTTCGTAGGTATTCGGAATTACCCCATCCAGGATAGCTTCGCGGATGGCATTTTTCAGGTCACCCACTGCCCTGGAAGGCGAAAGGCCAAACGTTTCCATAATGATCTCGCCTGTAACGGGAGGTTGCCAGTTGCGGATACGGTCACTTTCCTCTACTTCTTTCAGGCGCTCGCGCACCAGTTCAAAGTTTTCCAGGTAGCGTTTTACTTTCACTTTGTTTTTGGAGGTGATGTCTGCTTCACAGAGCATCATCAGGCCATCAATATCATCACCTGCATCGAACAGTAAACGGCGTATAGCAGAGTCGGTTATGTTCTCTTTGGTAAGGCTGATGGGGCGGAGATGCAGTTCCACCAGTTTCTTCACCAGCCGCATATTCTCGTGCAGCGGCAGTTTCAGTTTGGTAAAGATACGGGGTACCATCTTCCCTCCCACCGCATCATGGCCGTGGAAGGTCCAGCCATGTCCCTGTTCAAAACGTTTGGTGGCAGGCTTGCCGATGTCGTGCAGCAAAGCAGCCCAGCGCAGCCAAAGGTCTTTGGTATGGCGGGAGATATTATCCACCACCTGCAAGGTATGATAGAAATTGTCTTTGTGCCCTTTTCCTTCCACCATTTCCACGCCGACCAGGTCTACCATCTGCGGCAGTATTATCTTCATAATACCGGCTTTATAGAGCAGGTCGAGGCCTACGGAAGGTACGGGCGACAACATGATCTTATTGAATTCGTCTGTAATCCGCTCCTGCGAGATGATCTTAATGCGGTCTGCATTTTCTCTGATGCCTCTGAAGGCTTCATCGGAGATGGTGAACTGCAGTTGCGACGCAAAGCGTATGGCCCGCATCATCCGCAGGGGATCGTCGATAAAAGTCTGTGCAGGCTCCAGTGGCGTTCTGATGATCTTTGCCTCCAGATCCGCAATACCGCCAAAGGGATCTACCAGGCTGCCATAGTCCGCCTCATTGAGGCTGATAGCCAGTGCGTTGATGGTAAAGTCGCGGCGCAGCTGGTCATCTTTCAGGGTACCGGGTTCCACATCGGGGTTCCGGGAGTCGTGACGATAGCTTTCTTTTCTGGCGCCGACGAACTCGATTTCCAGGTCATTCCATTTGACCTGTGCAGTACCATAGGTTTTGAAGAAGCTAACCTTCGCATTATCAAAATATTCGGCCACCTTATGGGCCAGGGCGATACCGTCCCCCACGCATACGACGTCCATATCTTTGGTACGTCTGTTCAGTATTTTATCGCGCACAAAGCCGCCGATCAGGTAGCAGGGCGTACCCAGTTCATGGGCCGCTAACGCTATCTGTTCCAACACTTTTCGTTCCTGTAAAGTACAGGGAATATCTATAGGCTTTCTGCTGATCATAAATGAATAAAACGGCAAAAGTAAGTTTTTTATCTGATCACCTGCATACTGCCATCTTTCAGTAGCTTAATGATCCGTGAGGGCGCTGCCGGGGTCGTATCGTCCTGCCGGTAGTTAACAACATAATCCACCCCTTGTTTTATAACCTCGTCCACATCCCTGAATGAAGCCGGCGAAGGCTGTCCGCTGATATTCGCGGAAGTGGACACCAGTGGTTTACGCAGGCGCTTGATCAGGTGCCGGCAGAAGGTATCCTGTACGATCCTGATAGCAACCGTACCATCGCTGTTGATCACGTTAGGAGCAAGGTCAAGCGCCCCTTCATAGATGATGGTGGTAGGCCGGTCAAACCCGGCGATAATATCAGCAATATCAGGAGGGGTATGTGCTACATATTTCAGCAGGTCACGCACCTCTGCGAGGAGGATGACCAGGCTCTTTGCCTCTGGCCGTTGTTTCAGGGTAAATACTTTACTAACGGCGGCTTCGTCGGTCGCGTCGCAGCCGATACCCCAGATCGTGTCTGTAGGATAGAGGATCAGTCCCCCGCTACGTAATACCTGCAGGGATGCCGTTACATCATTTTCAAAATCCATCATAATTTATAAACTTTCGTAGACCTTCATCACGGCCGCAGCGCACTTTTGCCGGCTGAACAATTGTGCGTGTGTCCATCCTTTTGTTCTCATTTCTTCTGCGAATGATTTTTCGTTCAGTACTCTTCTCATCGCATCTGCAATAGTAGCCGGCTGCAGTGGATTGACATACAAGGCAGCGTCACCGCCTGTTTCCCCGAAACAGGAACCAGCGGATGTGATCACCGGCGTACGGCTCCACAGCGCTTCGAGGATGGGGATACCGAAGCCCTCAAAGATAGAGGGATATAATAAAGCTTCCGCACCCTGGTATAATACCGGCACATCTTCCGTCGCAATTCTGCCCTTTTCATTCAGCCAGACGATCCGGTCAGACAGGTCATGTTTTTGGGCAAAAGCCTTTACCTTATCCTTGTAACTACTGCCTCCTCCCAATACCACCAGGGGAATGTCTATCTCTCCTTTCAGCTGCAGCATGGCCTGCAGTATTCCCAGCAGGTTCTTTCTTTCAATAATGGATCCGACATACAAAAAATAGGATGCCGGCAGTCCGTACTGTTCCTTCATCTGCGCGATACGTGCTTTCTCGTGCGTAACCGCGAAGGATTCATCACAGCTTTGATACACTACTTCTATTTTTTCTGCCGGGGTTTTATAGTATTGAATGATATCCTGTTTGGTCTGTTCGCTGATGGCGATCACTTTATCTGCATACTGGCAGGCGTATTTCGCCTTTCGCCGGTAGGTCTGTACGTCAATGAGATTGTATTGCGCAGGGTAACGTTCAAAGATAAGATCATGCATGGTTACCACGCTCTTCACACCACTTTTGTGAATGCCGAACGGAATTTCATGGCTGAGCCCATGGTAGATATCGATGCCTTTGGCCACCAGTTCCCGTACTACATATTTGCTTCTCCAGGCGCTGCGGAACCAGCGGTGCAGGCGTTTTTCCGGCAATACTGGCTGCATGTTCGCATACGCCTCCGTAGCGTACATGCTGGTTAGCTTAGGCGCATAGAGATAATAATTGTGCTCGGGATAATACGTTGCCAGTGAGCTAATCAGCGTCCGGCTGTAATTTCCCAGGCCTGTATTATTCTCGTAGGCTCGTTTTGCGTCAAAAGCGATATTCATAGCATGATTTAAAGGGCTGTAAAGGTAAGGAATCGCTCCCAGCTTGCAACTACTAACAGGTTTTCCTTATGTTTGTAAAAAATTTTCAACGATGGAGCTAAAAGAACTAATAAAAGCGGCCTGGGAGAATCGCACTTTATTGCAGGAATCACAGTACAGTGATGCTGTAAAATGTGTGATCGAAGCTGTAGACAAAGGCAAAAGCAGAGTAGCAGAACCTACAGAGAACGGATGGGTAGTAAACGAATGGGTAAAACAGGCCATTTTAATGTACTTCTCTATTCAGCCAATGGAAACCATTGACCTCGGACCATTCGAGTTCTATGATAAAATGAAGCTGAAGTCCCGCTACAAAGACCTGGGTGTACGTGTTGTACCTCATGCTATTGCCCGTTACGGCGCTTTTATTGGTAAAGGAGCTATCCTGATGCCATCTTACGTAAACATCGGCGCTTATGTTGACGAGGGCACCATGGTGGATACCTGGGCTACCGTAGGCTCCTGCGCGCAGATCGGTAAAAATGTTCACCTGAGTGGTGGCGTTGGTATCGGTGGTGTACTGGAACCACTGCAGGCTGGTCCTGTGATCATTGAAGATGGTTGCTTCGTCGGCTCCCGCTGCATCGTGGTGGAGGGCGTGATCGTGGAAAAAGAGGCGGTACTGGGCGCTAACGTGGTACTGACCAAGAGCACCAAGATCATCGACGTAACCGGAGCGGAACCAGTTGAATACAAAGGCCGTGTACCAGCACGCAGCGTGGTAATTCCTGGTAGCTATACCAAGAAATTCCCTGCCGGCGAATACCAGGTACCTTGTGCACTGATCATCGGTCAGCGTAAAGCATCTACCGACCTGAAAACCAGTCTGAACGACACGCTGAGAGAATTCAACGTGGCTGTATAAGGGCTGTCTGACATACATTTTTCCGAGCCGCTTCCCTTCCGGGAGCGGCTTTTTTTTGTTGCCTGTAAGGAATTTTTTGCTTCCGGCTGTCTTATTACTGTAGCAGATCGAAAACCCGCGTTTCCACAAAATTTCACGTAAACCCTTCACTCATAAAAACTGAAAAACATGAAAATTCCACCGATTATGGCATTGCTGTTTGCACTTGCTATGGCCAGCTGCGGCAAAAAAGACGCTGAAAAACTATCCCCTGCTGATGCGACTAAGAGTCTCGTTACTATTAGTGCCGCTCAACCCACCCGCTCCGAGGCCTTGCTGGCGATGCAGTGTTACAACAACGCGTTTTACAACCAGTATGGGACTTATGGTCCGTCTTTCAAGGCATATTACTACTCAGATGTGACCCGTACGGGCAGGATGGATTTCTGGCGACAGGCGGAGGCTATTGAGACGCTGATAGATGCTTATACGGCTAATAATGATGCGGACCTCCGGAACAAAATGGTTTATCTGTACAATGGTATGCGGGATGCGTACGGGCTCTTATGGACATCCAATATCTACAATGACGACGTGATCTGGGGTGCATTGATGTGTATCCGTGCTTTTCAGATCACTAATGATGGTGGGATGAAAGACATGGCGAAGAACAACTTTGACATGGTTTGGAACCGGGCCTGGGATGCGAATCTGGGTGGAGGTCTTTGGTGGACGACTGCCAACAACACTAAAAACGCCTGTGTGAATGCACCTGCAGCTATATGTGCGATGTATCTGTACCAGGCTACGGGTGATGTTGGCTACCGGGATAAGGCTAAGATGATTATCGACTGGATGGTGAGTAAGCTGTATGTTTCCGGCTCCGGGGAAGTGAAAGGGGCGATGAATTCCGCCGGGGTTATTACAGAAGGCGCCCGTACGTATACTCAAGGCACATTCATCGGTGCTTGTAGTATGTTACACAGCTCCTACCCTTCCGGTAATTACAGATCAATGGCCGCTAAAGCAATGGACTACACGAAGGCAAATATGTGTAATGCCCAGGGGCTCCTGCCGGATGAATATGATTGTGATGACTGCCAGGGGTTCAAAGCCATCTTTGCGCGTTGGGCTTGTAAGTTCGTCCGGGATCATGGTCTGCAAAGTACCTATGCCGCGTGGCTGAATTACAATGCTGCTGAGGCCTGGACTTACCGCAACTCCAATGGTCTGATGTGGGGCCAGTGGTGGCGCCGGACACCGGATAACTACGTGAATTCTTTTGAGACGACTTGTGGGGTGGCGATGATGAATGGGGTGTGGTTGTTTTAGAAATTTGAAAGAAAAATTTGGAAGTTTGAGAGAAATGTCTACCTTTGCAATCCCTTAACACGGAATCAGTTGCCCAGATGGCGAAATTGGTAGACGCACTGTGTTCAGGTCGCAGCGCTCGCAAGGGTGTGCTGGTTCGAATCCAGTTCTGGGCACGCAGGCAAAACGCCGGAGAAATGATCTCCGGCGTTTTTTGATTTTCTGAGCCCGATCCGACCATGATTCTGGATGAAACGTGATACCTTGCAAGTACTCGCTTGTACCACATATTAAGACATTTAATTCATATGTTCATTGATGCAACTACTTCCGTTCTGTTACGTTTCCACATGCAAAAATGAGTTAAATTTGTCACCCAACTAGTCTTTTACTTAGGTGAGCGTAACAAACCAATTGTAAGTATAAAAATTATTAATAATCCCATGCCAAATCCGAATAGTGCAAAAACTCACATTCTAAGACGACAAAGATCACAGCATAAAAAATCAACCAAAAACTTCAAACAAAGGAGAAAAAATAGGCTTAAACACTGGAAAAGAGGTAACATTTTTTCCTTAAATAGGAGTTCCAGAAAAGAAAGAGATCTTGAAACATTAAATCTTGTTGCACCTCAACATTTCAAGTTCATCGAAAACACTGACTCGGTATTGACATTTATCAAAACAGGTAAAAAAGCTTTAATGGAAGGTCTGCCTGTTCGCTTTGATATTTCCAAAATTCAATCTCTATCTCCTGATGCAATAGCCATATTGATCTCGCACTTGACGTCTTTTCGATCTTATGGCACTACTATTTATGGGAATGCACCTGATGACGAAGAAATGAAGGAACTTTTTACGTCCTCCGGCTTTTATAATTATGTCAATTCTCATAAAAAATTTGAGCCAAGTGATAAAAATCTAATGCATAAAGAATCAAATTTTAAAGTAAAACCTGAGATTGCCGAAAAGGCGACGATGTTAATTAATAGTAACGGAGATTACTCTGAGGACAATATTGAAGCAATATATAGTATATTTATTGAAATGATGTCCAACACTCATCATCATGCAAGCCTAAATAAATTTGGTAATTCGAAATGGGTAATTTACGTTTACAATGATACTAAGAATGAAATCACATCAGTTAGTTTTCTAGACCTAGGTGTTGGTATATTTAAGAGTGTCGTAATGAAAAATTATCTTAAAAAAATAGCAATTAAATTTCCATTAGTTAGAAATATAATATTAGTGGACGATTTATTATCGGGCAAAATTGGGTCTAGAATTGATGTCGATAATGAAATAAGAGGAAAAGGAATTCCCCAAATTATAAGCTACTCCAAGCTTCCATTTTTTAAGAAATTTTATCTAATAACCAATGAAGTGAAGATAAATCTAAAAACTGGTGAAAAGGATGAGTTGAGAAATAATTTCGGAGGGACATTCTATTATTTTGAATTATGTTCAAAATTAAAAAACAATGAAAGTAACACAGTCAATTGATATCGCAAAAGAATTTAGCTCAAAACCAGGGGCCAGATATAAATATGAAGGAGATTTTTCAGGACAACTTTTTTTGGAAAGCCTTCTCTTGCCAAAGTTTGATAAAGCGGTTCAAGAAGGAGGCAAGGTTTTGATAATATTAGATGATGTTCTAGGATATCCATCTTCTTTTATTTCCGGCTCATTTGGTAAGCTATCCATTGATAAAGGGGCCGATCAAGTTTTAAAACATTTAGAATTTGAGTCAAAAAATCAAATGCGGATTGATAAGATAATATCGGAAATTCAAAACCCGAAGAAAAAGTGAAAACCATCAGAATTTTAGTTTTAATAATTGTTTTCGCTTTAGGCGGACTATCAGGCTTTTTTGTAAAAAATTTTCCTTTCATTAGGTGGAATACCGAAGTGAAGATTTATGAAGTGTTTCAAGTTTGCTCTACCTTGTTTATCGGGATTGCTATTCCTTTTTTTATAAAAAAGTGGATAGAAGATAAAAGACAACTAAAAAATGCTCTTATAGAGGAATGCAAGGAAACCTTGACAGAAATAAAAAGAATCAGAACTAAGTTTGAAGGTTGTTACTCAAACAATTCTATCTCCGCAAGTGATAAAGACGAAATACTGATACTCTTTTCCGACGCAGATTTAAAAGTACAAAATTTAAAAGAAAACTTCACGCTGGCGTTCAAGGGTGAGTCAAAAATAGGAATAGTTGGAATAAAAGAGAATACAGTCAATGCCATTAATAATTCTTATATAAGTTATTGGAAAACAGTAACAGGAGGAAGTTTAATGAATTCAAATTATACCAGAATTGATAATGATTTGTTGAAAAGCCAAAAGAGTGATTTCTCATCTGTTGAGAAAGCAATAAAACAAGCGATCATTTTTATACATACAATTTAGGATGAGACTATAAAATATATTGTGTAAACAATTAACCCAACTGTCAGATTAAATCGAGACTATAAAATATATTGTGTAAACGATAAGGCAACTGTTTAGAGCCGACATCTGTTGTCAAAGATCGTTAAAAATTGATGGAGTATGATCCCCCAGTTATGGAGAGTCATACTCCATTTCTTTTCTATGTTCATTATTGCGTAAACACCCGAGATAGAGCGTCTTTTTAATCTAGAAGCATCAAAATAATATTGCGGATCAAAAATTTGAATTATGAAACGCAATAAACGTACGTAAGCCTACGAGCAACAGCATCTATATCGTAATTCGGGAGTGGCTTAACTTTGCTCAAGTTTCCAGTTATGTGGAAGAAGTTCTTTGATTCGGTTTACGGGATAACCGGCTATTCTACTGAGCACGTCCTGTAACCATTTTACAGGATCAACCTTATGCATTTTACAAGTTCCAAGCAAGCTATATAGCATCGCGGATCTCCTCGCAGCCTCATGTGAGCCGGCAAATAGATGGTTTTTCCGGCCCAGGGCTATAGGCCTTATGGAGTTTTCAATCGGGTTGTTATCTGGCAACAGATGTCCTGTTTGGGCATATGCGCATAGTTTATTCCACCTTTTTATGCTATAAGCCAGTGCTTGTCCAATTGGGCTCTTAGGAAGGACTTGTGGATACTGGTCAATCATCCATACCCCTAACTCAGCGAGGATAGGAACAGCCTTCTCAAAACGGTGAGATTTACGATCTGCTATATTATATGCCTGAGCATTGCATTCCCGCTCTATTTCTAGAGTAGCTGTATTTGCTGAAGAACATGCTCCGCACGGCTGCGGTCATGCTCCAGCGCATCTACAAAATATCTACGTGCGTGAGCCATGCAATGGATGAGATTTATTCCACTGCTTTCAGCGATAGTGTCGTAGACCTGGTAGCCATCCGT
>NZ_JAKIRP010000001.1 GCF_021646545.1 Chitinophaga filiformis
TATTTGCTTTTGTTCACAAAATACTTTCATCTTCAGGTTACTTTGCTGCCATTCAGAAAGTAGTCGCTTCTTTTCAGTGATAGACAGACGCACAGCTGATGCTGCCCTTGGTTGTGATAAATCTTGGCTCATAATGAGCGCAAACATACTTTCATCTTCAGGTTACTTTGCTGCCATTCAGAAAGTAGTCGCTTCTTTTCAGTGATAGACAGACGCACAGCTGATGCTGCCCTTGGTTGTGATAAATCTTGGCTCATAATGAGCGCAAACTAGTCACTTCCGATGATTAAGGGAAGATGCCGTTGCTCGTGGGGATACAAAACCATCGCCTTCGAAACTCAATAATTTGATAGCATTTCTTCGCTTGCTCACGAATATGCAAATATCCCCATTCAGTACATCACCGTCCATGCAATATTTGACCATAGCAGCAAGCCCATGAAAGGATTTTCGCATATCAGTAGGTTCACTACAAAGTAAATAACGGTTGGAGGAAGATATGTGCAACATAGATTAACATAGGGATTTTATGAACTCAGCAGGCATCTGTCTAAAAATCCTGATAGTGATTCCTCCTGGCTTTTCTATTTCAACAAATAGCATATCCTCAACAGGATCATTTTTTATTACACTTGAAATAAAGCTGGTTGGTATCTTTTCGGATTTTACAACTGTTCGCTTTTTCCAATTGTAATAGGTAGCTTCACTGATTTCATGCATTCTACAGAAATCCTTGAGGGAGATGTTTTCATGTACCTTTTGTTCTAACAGATATCTGATTTGCTCCAGATCACGTTTCCCCCGTCGTAAAATATTGCGGTTCATTTGCTCGTAATTTATGAGTCGCAATATTATTTTGATAATGGGATATTAAAAAGACGCTCTATCTCGGGGGTATACTGTAAAGCATCTGTTATGGAAGTTATTAATTCGGGGCGCACGGCGTTGTTGTCGCGGTTACGGCTATATAAACGCAGTAGATGTTATAATGGTTTGTTTATGCCTGTATTTTTCCGCTCATATCTTTTTCGGCATCTAATCTCAACTCCTTCCAGGATGAGCATCACATCTTTTTTATCCAGTGTCACTGATTGTGTGGTCTGATCATATACAGGCGTGCCAAATGTACCCTGAGCTAATCTTTTATGGTAAAGTGCATGGCCGTCGCCTTCAAAGACGAGCATTTTGACCTGGGTGCGCCTGACGTTGAAGAAAAGATAAATTACGCCACGGTTTAACGGATCCTGATCCATAATATTACGCACGATCCCGTATTACGCACGATCCCGGATAACCCATTTATACCCATCCGCATATCAGTGTTGTGCGTATACAAATAGAAATTATACCCTGCCAGAGATAACATCAATCAACGATTTATTAGCGCCAGTAAATATTCTGCCGGAACAGGCTGATAGATCTTTATGCCCGAAAGCTCTGCAAATAGTGGCTGATATTCACCACCCACAGCGATCGAACCAATATTTACAGGTAAAATCGTTGGCTTATTTAATACCGGCACTTCTGCATTTCTGTACTTACGAAGCCAGTAATAAAACGTCTTCTCTTTGATATTATGGGCAGCACAGTACTGTGAAACTGTTTTGCCAGAACATGGGTAGTTGCTGACAATTTCTTTCATCCTATCTGCTTTGGTGGCAGGGCGCTCATTTCCCTTAACAATGGTCTTTTGCATTATTTTATTTTTCGCAAAAGTCTGTACATTTCAATACATTTCAGTGATGGTCAGGACCGAATCATTACTCCGTAGCGTCCTCAAGCTTCTTTTAGTAATGTACAGATTTAAGGCTTATAATTTAAGTACTCTAACTGGAAGCCCGATCTCTTCCCTTTCAAAGAAAAAGGCATTCCGCGAGTCATCCATATTGGTGCACCCTCGCCTTTTAAATAGTAATCAAAAAATTGCTTTTGCCGAATTGAGAAATCAAGACTTTCTGGACTGCCGATTTCGAGCGTATGACCATTATTGTCATATGCTAACAACCACACCTTTTTCTTCAACCGGCGTAATATAGTAAAAAACTCAATACTTTGGGACATGGGTACAACTCCATCGAAGTTATTATGCATCAATAACAGCGGCGTCACAACTTTGTGTGCATTAAAAATAGGCGAATTCTCTATGTAAGTTTGAGGCTGCATCCATGGGGTGTTCCCCATGTTGAGTTGCCCTACTTCTGTCATAGGAGCAAGACTTTCATCACCGAAGCCCAGTCCTCCATAAGAGCTTATAAGATCTGATTGTCCAGATGAAGATTGTGCGGCAGCAAATCTAGATGAGTGCGTTATTATAAAATTCGTCTCATATCCCCCGAAACTATGTCCTTGTAATCCCATATGAGCAGTATCGATGCATTCATAATGGGTAATTAGATGATCAACCGCTGAGCAAACAGAATTCAAGGCACTACGCCCTGTATATGCTGTATGTTGATGAATATCTGGAACAAATATTAAATAACCATTACTAACGTACCATGGAATATTTAGATCGCCGCAGCTCATCGATGGAGACAAAAATTTAAATCGCTCATTGCTCCTTATCTGGTAATAATGGAAAATTATTGGATACTTCTTTTTAGAGTCAAAATTCTCCGGCTTGTAAAGAAGGCCCATTCGTGGATTGCCATCATAGTTTCTCCAATGTACCAACTCAGCAACCAACCAATTCCACGACCGATGGGGGGCTAGATGGGAAATCTGATCAAACTGCCTAAAGTCGTAGGTCACGAATATATTTGGAGCTGTAGTATCGCTTTGTCTCTGGAGTACATAGAACTCAACCATATCCGCTTTTATAGGCAAGTTAGGCTGCTCAGAAAATATACCCGGAAAATAATAGATATAAGGTTCAGATTTCAATTTCTCAATTGCGTTAATCTTCCCCAATTTTACTTTTATAAAACCATTATATTTACTACTATCCACTAAAGCAGTGACCACCACAGAATCATTATTCCGCATATTGAGCAGTTGCGCTTTTGAAACAGCGATCCTCATTGCCACACCGTTAGTTCTACCATATCCACCGGTTAAAGCTATTGCCCGATTTTTTCCTGACATATCAACCTGCCACAAGTCAAACCGGTCCTGAATTAACAAATAATTGCCGTCAGCAAACCATCCCTCAAAATTATACTGAAAATGCATCGGTCTCCCATTCTCATAAGCCGCTTGTGGGACATTAAATTCTCCTGTAATATTTCTTAAAATTCCAGTCGAAATTTCGTAGCTATAATAATGTTTACTAAGCGTGTCATAACTTAGCACAAAACGTTCATTTGGGGACAACATTACATTTACGCTTTTACTTGCTGCCTTTGTGCATGTAATAACAGTTCCATTCGAAAGAGAAATCAATTTGTAACTTGGAAATTCTTCCGGTGCCCAATAAGCTTCACCCTCATTTGTGTTTCTTTTAACAATCACATAATTATCCCCTGTAGTCCCAACTAGCGAAAAATCTGCGTCCTCTAACCTTAAAAGTTTCTTTTCACCGATGTCAAACACGGCTGTAAAACGCCGCGTATTTTCTCCATCACTATGGTACTTCTGATTTGACTGTAAATATCTGTCCGAATATGACCATATGTTAAGATTGGGTGCAATAACAGTGGTATCTCTTTCTAATAAAACTTGTTGCTCTAGTTTCAAAAAAATCCGCTTTCCATTCTTATTAAAAAAAGGTGCATCTTTGCCGCTAATTCTTAGAGTGCTATCAAGTCCAAGCATATCACTCGAAATCAGCAATTCGGCCTTATCCATTCTTTTGTCATGATAATAGAATACTTCATAAATTCCGTTTCTCAGTTTAAGAAAGCAACACTTTTCGCCGCTATTGTCAAAACTAGAATATCGAATATCGTCACTTCCGTTATCTAGTACTTTTTCAACCGCTGATTGTAAATCTATCCACTTTAAATAACCACCTGTATTTACTAAAGCTGCAGTCCCCATATTATTAAACTGAAAATCCGTTGCGCCGTCGTACGCTCTCTTTATCTGGGTTCTAACATCGCATAAGATAAATCCCTTCTCAGTCTTACAGCAAATCCACCTACCATTCCCCAGCTTAGGAGTACTAAATTCTCTGGCCCCTATTATATGGAAAGATTTTCTGCTCTTCAAGTCTAATACACCAACAGACGTATCTGTATAGAAAATAAAATATTTACAATCTCGTGTAAATTGACCTGTGCTCATATTTTTAAACGTCATTTGCCATTTATTATCTAAAGACTCAAGCACAAGTTCGTATCCTTTTTTTTGATTAGCATAGCTATACCAAACATACTTCCCATTACCGGATATATTATAAGCCTTAAGCATTGTCCAATTTTCCAATGCGTCCATTCCTAGTCCAGGCTTCTGACCCAAAGAGCTCTTAAGTAAGAATGTAAATGAAATTAAACAGAGAAATAAAATCCGCATTATATTCCGATTTTTAATGCATGTAAATACACATTAACATAGTTGCATAACGGTGTGCACGGTAACATCAGCAACCTCAAATTACATGCGGTTTCATATCCATCACAGTGACACAAAAAGAAAAAAAACATATAACCATCTATATGTTTTGCATACAAAAGTAACTGAGAACCCTAATAACTATTCCCTCTCCGTATGTATAAACTATTAAGAGTATACAGTCAATATAATTAACCATATACTCTTAATTTAGCTTCTAAAAAAGCTAATGAATCAATTTACTGTTGTCGTAAATGTTTGTATCGTTGAACAAGATGTCAATGGAATTGTCAATGTATGTCCCAGACCATCTGTCAGCGTAATTGTAGAAGGTGCACCAGGTTTCACAGTGGAAGTACTTGCAATTGTCAATATACCTTCGTCCGTGAAGAAGCGGGTTGGATTCGTACTTGTACAGAAAGATTGGGTACTGGAGTATACACCCTGTGGTAAGGTTACTGTAAATGTGTACTTCCAAACGTTGCGTGTATTAAATTTAAAAGCGAACGCTCCGCCTACAACCGCAAACAATGCAATCACAGAAAGAATAATTTTTGCTCTTTTCATAATGATAATGCTTTTTTGGGTAATAAAAAGCTAACCTTCTTTTATTCGTCTATCTTTATACTAAACTGCAAATAAAGGTAGTAGACGTTGACCTCTATTCGAGTATTGGGCCCGAATATTTTAGCAAATAAAAACATTAACTATTTGGAGAACGGTATTGAGAAAATGCTTTACTAAATCCACCATCACCAAGCAACAACTAGCATATTATTACAAACCAAAGGTAGGCATATACTTGACTTGATATATTAGGACATAGCATACATTATATAGGAGACAGCGACAATGGTAAATTACAATCTACTGCTGATTGATTAGTCTGATTCCTTATTTAAGACGGTAAAAACAGCCGAATTGCTATCAACATAGAACGAATTACTTTTGATTAATAAAGCGATTATATTTGAGAAAGGAGCCACCCATATTAGCCGGACGATACGAACACGAACGGATATAAAAAAACCGGGCGACCTCCCAGTGCCGACATTATATTTAACGAGACTAGGTTGAGATATCGAAATCATGGAGGCCTAAACAGCAATGCATTTAGATGTTACTTACATTTCTTCTTGTTTCATCTTGAACAATATAGCCCTTATATAAGTGGGGACATGAATAACTACAAAAAAACCAACTAAAAATGGGCACAACTAAATCGAGACTATAAAATTCCTTGTGTTCAACGGCTTATTTGGTCATACTTCGCAACGGCTTTAGAAACCGGGGAAGGCGCTGCCGCCGCGCCATTCCCCCTTCCCCATCCCGGCAGGGTTCCAAACAATGGGGAAGGGGTTTACACAAAAAATTAGATACTCCCACTAAAATCGGGTAGTTTTAAAAATTCGAAGACCGGATATATATGTCTTCACTTCATATACACCATATCTTTATCAACATTAAAGTATAATTACTTGTAATTGCTACTAGTTATCCTTACAGGTTCAAATCATTAGACACTTCTAGCGTCCCCAAGTTAAATATGATTTTTTTATTCTTTTAAATCTCCTTTGCCCTTTGGGAGCATTCCAAATGGAATAAAGATTCAAATAAGCGCCAGATCAAGCATGTGCTATATTGAACAAGCTGTCGGACTAAATCTGAACTATCTCAAGTTTAAACATTTGAACTGGAAATATTACTCGCCTATTCACTTGCGACCAATCTCTATCTTTAGTTTCCTATGAACCAAAATTACAGTATATTCAATAAGAATATCTCAAATTCATCAACGTAAAATCGTTTTTCAATTCCAATTTTACGTCTACCGAATTTGAGAAATTCCTATTAAAAGTGCTACTCTAAGTTATTTTTGAATGTAAGGTTGCTATCCACTTAATTTGGGGGAATATGTCAAATAATTTAGATCTCTAAACGATTCGTTACATTTGGATCTATAATGAAGGATATCCTTCATTCTGCTTCAGATTTTTATTATATTGTAAGTCAGATATTGGAATCGGATAGTATTGCTTATATGACTTCCATACTCCTCCCTTTTGAGGGCATACTTCCATCATCACCTTGTCTACATCATTTGTTCGCTTAATATCAAACCAGCGGTGCCCCCACTCAATAAACAACTCAACTTGTCTCTCTCTACTTATAGCATCTAAAAGGCCATTTTTATCGCTGGCCTCCGTGTTCGGCAACGCAGCTCTGTTTCGAATCAAGTTAAGATCGGCCCGGGCGCCAATTATATCATTTTGTTGTGCTCTCGCCTCTGCTCTGATTAAATACTCCTCTCCTAATCTAAATACCATTATATATTCACTGACCTCAGCATCGATATCTTTTGTCCTATACTTGTAAAAAAAGAAATATTTCGCACTATTTGAGGAATCTAATTTCAACCACTCTTCTTTCCTAAGATCTTTATTTTCAAACTTCAACATTAGAAAACGACTGGCTATAACGGGATTTTCAAATTCATTTGGGACTCCATTTGAAGGAACATACAATTCGGCATCCCTCACGTGTAGGAAAACTCCGTCACTGGAAATCGGTTGAAGTTGCCAGATGGCTTCCATTGAATTCTTTAAAAAAACGTTCTTCAAGGGAACTATATCAAATAGCTGCTTTTTGTTAATGACTTCGCTTGCTTTACTTTCAGCATCAGCCCACTTATTAACGTACAAATATACCCTGGATAAAAGAGCTGAAGCGGCCCATTTGCACGGTCGACTTCGTTCATCACTTATACTCTCCACATCACTGCCAACGAAATTTTCACTTAAAAATTCTTCGGCATGCAGTAGATCCTCAATAATTTGGCTATAAACCTGTTCTTCAGGAGAACGGCCAGTATTAGCATTAATTTTGTAATCTGTCGTAGTTAGTAATGGTACATCACCATATAAATTAACTAGATAAAAATAGCAAAATGCTCTCACAAATAGCGCTTCTCCAGTCAGCTGTTTTTTTATGGCAGGTGTTAATAAGGTTGCTGCTTCTAATCCTTCAATCGCGCCATTTAACCGAAATATGAAGCTGTATATTCTGCTCCAAAAATCTGGGAACTCACTGTTACTATATGCACCGCGATAAAGACTCCCCGGCACTTCGAATTCATCCGCACTGAGAGAAGTGTTAAAAGCTATACCTGAACGCCCTTGAGCTAATCCATTGTCGCTCTGTAGATCGAAATAGATACCATTAAGAACCGCTATAGCAGAACTATTATGTTCATAAACATATTGTGCTACAACTTTATCTGGAGGATCCCCAACATTCAAAAATTCATTGCAAGAAGCGAGAAATAGTATGATCATGGTTAAGCAAAAGATGCCTCTTGCCAGCAAAAAACAATATTTTATTTTTTTCATTTTTTTTCTTTTAATTACATATTGTAAGTGACCTACCTTTTATAAGACACGCTTATGCGATTTCGTACACTAATCGAATAAATTCACCATATAGTTTGACAAATTTTCATGTACAAGCTAAACGTCTATAGCGTAACGTGTAATCCCATAGTTAATACCCTTAGTGGCGGAATGGAGATCGCTGTCTGGGTTTCAGGATCCCATCCTCTGTACTTTGTAACGGTAAAAATATTTTGCCCTTGAAGGTAAATCCGCAACCCCTTTAAATGAAATAAGCGAAGTATTTTATCTGATCCAATCCAAGAGAACGAAATATTTTTGCAACGTATAAATGAAGCATCTCCGTAGGCTTGGTCACTAGAAAGAAATGCATTATAGCTGGAGAACGATGAAAGACTCATACGCTGAAAAAAAGAAGCATCTCCTGGCTTATGCCATCTGTCCTGCACTTCTAAGGGCTGATTATATCCGGTTCCGGGCAATGCCTCCCCACTGTAAAGCCCCTTGAACCCGGTTTGCTTAACAAATTGAAACAGCACATCCAAGCTGAAACTTCCGTACCGAAAATGATTTTGAATACCACCATAAAATTTAGGATTAAGATCGACTGAGGCCGCATAAATATCGGCCTGATAATCATAAGTGGGCTTCCCTTCAGCATCTGCGAATTGGAAATCTCCTGTCGTTTCATTAACTCCTAAAGATTTGTACAAATATTTATTAGAGAGTGATCCGCCTTCTCTGACATAATTATTACTATAATAATCTTTATTGTATGAAACTAATTTGCTTTTTGCGGCAGTTAAGTTCAAGGAGGTCGACCATTCAATTTTTTTTAATTTGATGTTTTCGGAGTTTACGACAAACTCAACCCCTGTATTTCTGATGGTTGCAGGAAGGTTTCCAGTAACAGAATAATCGCCAGTCATAATTGGCAATGCCAATAGGAGCAATTGGTTACTGGAACGGGTCACATAATAACTTGTTGCAAAAAATACTCTATTCTTCAAAAAACCAAGTTCCAAACCTGTTTCAAATTTTTTAGTCTGCTCCCAAGTAAAATCAGGATTGTACAATCCCGCTACCTTAAGTCCTTTTTCGCCCGCATATGGCTGCTCGGAGAATTCATACTGATTCAAGTATCTGTAGTCCCCAACTTGATCATTACCAGTAATTCCATAGCTCCCCCTCACTTTACCAAAACTTAGAATGGGAACATTGGATTGAATATACTTTTCTTCAGAAAATATCCATCCTGCGCCTAACGAGCCGAAATTTGCAAATCTTTTCCGAGGGCCAAAACGGCTACTTCCGTCTCTTCTGAATGTTAAATTGAAAAGGTATTTATTACTAAAGTTGTAGCCGACCCTTCCAAAGAAGGCTGCATATTTGTATCGAATACCACTGTTAGTAACAGAAAAAGACGTAGCTGCTCCTGGCTTACGCACCAGTGCGTCTTCTTTTATTCCCCTCATACCAACTACTTGGTTTTCTTCCTTATTCATAAGTAATGTGGCTCCCCCAATTATGTTAACAGTATTTTTACCGAAATTCAAAGAATAACTTGCCTGTGGCTCCGATATCCAAGCTCCTGTTTTATTATTTACGTAGATAGAAGAAGCTCTAGCATTCCTCTGCAAAGCAGGATCAACCCCTGCAATCAAAGTCGCATTAAATACATTAAGCCTTAATTCATTGTAACCAATATTTCCCTTTATAATGAAATTGGGAAGTACTTGATAGCTGAGGTCAATATTTGTTACCATATTTACGGTTCTACTATCCGATACTTTTCCCTCCAATTGCGCATAGGGGTTTTCCCACGTAGAATTTTCCCAATTCAACGCACCATTTGAACTGTATACAGCGGGTGCATTTGGAGGAAGATTAGTTTGTCGAGCGAAATCGCCTCCAGGAAAATTGCTTCGACCAAGAATATAGTTTCCGGTTAAAGCCGCTTTAAATCGCTGATCTTGAGAGTTCCCAATAATACTGAAATGCCCTCCCCCACGTTGACTTGCAAAGTCACCTGGGTATATAGTAGTTTCTCTATGATAATTTCCACCTAATAAATATTGGACCGTGGTAACGCCACCAGATACATTTGCCTGTAGATCTGAATACTGTGCTGTTCCTCCCACAAGTACCTTTTGCCAATCGGTATATCGTGCAGTGTCCCACAACATTAAGTCGGGAGCATTTTTACTATCGGGCAAAATATTGTCATTTTTAAACGCTTCACGCCTCACTTCCAAATATTGAGGCGTATTCAGCATCTCCTTCCATCTTGTTATATTCTGTATCCCTTGACTAATATTAACATCAATTCTTGTGGTGCCAATCCGTCCTTTCTTTGTCGTTATTAGGACAACACCATTTGCACCTCTAGAACCATATATAGCAGTCGCATCCGCATCTTTAAGTATGTCTATACTTTCAATATCAGCAGGGTTCAAAAAATTTAATGCTGACACAACATTGCCCAGCGCGCCATAATTTCCTCCCAAAGGAGCTGTTATTGTTGGTTGGTAAGGCACTCCGTCAACCACAAATAGAGGTTGAGTCCCGTTGTCAATACTGTTCCTTCCGCGGATTTGGATATTTAGTCTACCTCCGGCTAACCCTGTTGTTTGACTAATCACTAAACCAGGTACTCTTCCTTGCAATGCTAAAATCGGATCAGAAACTGGGTTTTTTACAATCTCATCAGCCTTTATGGATGTAACATTACCCAAATTTAATCTCGTTGTTGTCGTGCCATATCCGATTATTATTCTTTCATCTAAGTTCCCAATAACCTGTCTCATCCTCACAACGATATTTCTGCTCTTAACTGTCACTTCAATTGTTTCAAAACCGATTGAACTAATCAGCAATACATCATCAAGTTTAACTCCCGATAGTATAAAATTGCCGTCTGCATCTGCCTTAGCACCTCTTTTACTTCCTTTAATAGCCACGGTCGCACCCGGGACCGGTTCCCCTTTCGCGTCAAGTATACGCCCAGAAATACTGCTTGTAGGATCGGCGATCATAGCTTCAGATCCTCCGTTTTTTCCTCTTGTCTTGAGCGAAATGGTTTCCTCCCGATACACCCACTCAACCCCTTTCTTCCCTAATAAGCTCTCCAACACGTCATCCAACATCACCTTATCAAACGCCACTGTCACCCTCTCCTTCACATCCACCGCATCCACCGCATACATAAACCTCAACCCTGTCTGCTTCTCTATCTGCTTAAACACCGTCTCCAACGTCACATCATTTCCAACCACGGTAACCTTCTGCTTCCCTGTCTGATCAGTGGAAGCATACAAAGAATTACAACACAATAAAAACACGGAAAGAAACCTGACCACCAGGTTGCTTCGAGGCGTAGAGATGTCCATAACAGTTGGTTGATTTTGGTTTTAAAGCATAGCAATAAGCATCGTTGAGAAACAGACGTGCACACACAGTCCTCACCACATGACATAGTCCAATAAATAACGCTAGCCTAAAAATGAATAATGGTTGGTTTTACTTACGCGTTTCCTTATCTCCGTTGTAACAGTAAAATGTCTTGGTTAGCTAATCTGAAATGAGTCAGTTCCCAAATGTGGGTCGCAATGAAAATCAAAAAGTACCCAAAGAAATTTAACAAAAACTTAAACCTCTTCATGTGGGAAAAAATCTGCCCACGTTAACACCGCATTAACTTCCCGCAAATTGAGATTCAGTAGCTTAGCAAGCGTATAAAGTACGTTCATTGTTCCACCCCAGATGTCTTTTTATTATCCCTTGAGGTCCCAACGAAACTCATTGTATCACTATATTTCTGTTGAAGTATGCATCTAGACGGTTACAACGACGAACATCTCTTCAAGCTGTTGCAGAGCGGTAGCGAAACAGCCTTCAATGCCATCTTTAACCGTTACAGCAAACGATTATATGTGGAGGCCTATAACCGTTTACACGACGCAGATGAAGGGAATGACATTGTGCAGGAAGTGTTTTTCTGGTTATGGGAAAGAAAGAATTCCCTGGAAGTGCCGCAATGCCTGAAGGCCTACCTGGTACAGGTAGTGCGGAACAAATGCGTAGACCTGATCCGCAAAAAGACCAGTACGCGTGGTAAAAAACTGGAATATACCTGGCTGGCTGACACCTATACCAGTACCTCTCCCATAGAAAATAAGGAACTCGGCAGGCAGCTGGCGGCTGCTATCAACAACATTACTCCGGCTAGCCGGCAGGCCTTCGAGCAATTATACCTGCACAAAAAAAGCCTGAAGGAGATCGCCTGTGAGATGGACATCAACGTCCAGTCGGTAAAGAACCACATTCACCGGGCACTAAAAGTGCTGCGGGAAAATCTGAAACATAGTTTGTCGTAAGTACCTTTTGCTGGTTTCTCCGACTATACGATTATCATGCGAATAGATGAAACCCAACTTGAACAATTGGTACTGGACGAACTGGGAGGGATTATTAGCCCCGAAGACAGTGCCACCCTCAAAAAACTGCTCGAAGAGGAACCGGAAGCACTTATTATCCGAAATGCCATCTACGAACAGTTTTCGGGACCTGAGGAGCAGGCCTTCCTGGCCCTGTTACCCGAACATTTGCCTATTGAAAAAGTATGGGCTAAGATCCGTAAAAGAAAATGGATCCGGGTCATTGTACGCTCATCGCTTAGTCTTGCCTTCCTGGCCTCAGTGGCCTCCGGCATCTACATATCATTCAAGCCAAAAAAGCAACCACCGCCTACGGCAGTTGTCCATGGATTGTCTCCCCTAAAAACTGTTGCACTGCAGCTGCCCAATGGTGAAGTTATCAACCTGGGCAGCGCGCAGCAACATGTTACCGTAGGAGAAGTGACACTAAACGCACAAGAGAAACAGGTTTCCCTTAAAGGCGGTAGTAAAGGTATGGCCATGATCACCGTACCCACCGGGCAGGACTATAAGATCAAACTCCCCGACGGCACAGAAGTACAATTGAACGCAGCTTCAAAGATGGCATTTCCGGTAGCATTTACCGGCAATACCCGCGAAGTGACCATCCAAGGAGAAGCCTACCTGAAAGTTGCCACCAACCCAACGAAGCCATTCATCGTACACCTGCCTAACAGCACCATACAAGTACTCGGCACCGAGTTCAACGTAAACACCTACGATAACGCCCACGAACAAATCGCACTCATAAAAGGCGCCATCAAACTGAAAGCTGATTCCACCACGCTCTTATTGAAACCAGGATTTGCAGTACGATACCAGAAAGGTCAACGTATGCAGGCTGTGCGTTTTGATGCGGAAGAATTATTAGCATGGAGAGAGGGTACCTATGTATTTCATGCAACGACTATAGACGAAATGTGCAATGTTTTGAAAAGATGGTACGGAATAAATATTATTTACGACAACGCCAACACTGGCCAACGCCGTTTTACCGGCTATATCGACAAATCCAGGCCTATGCAGCACTTCCTGGATGATTTAAAATTCACAGGACACTTTGATTATTACTTTGATAATGACAGTGTCTTACACATACGTTAGCGTTACAGGGTCTATAAATTTTGTCATGCAGTTTTGAATGTAAAATGATGTTATTTCACGAGGAAGAACTATTATTGTCTGTGAAAAAGGGCGATGCATCCGCTTTCGCTACACTCTACAAACGGTACCGTCCGCAACTGCTGATGGAAGCATACCAGAAGGTACGCAACCAACAAGAGGCGGAAGACATCGTACAGGAGATCTTTACATCTTTGTGGCAACGGCGCAGGGAGCTTTCTATCAGCATATCCCTGAAGCATTATCTGTACAGGGCAGTACACCTACAGTATGCATACAAATGCCGGCGCAATGAGGTAGCCCGCAGGTTTGTATCGCATACCTACTATACCTCACCGGAAAGTGCAGTACCCCGGAACCTGGAGAATAAAGAACTGGGACAACAGATCCGGGAAGCCGCCAGACACGTATCCGCCCCGGCATGCAGGAAAGTATTTGAACTGCTTTATCTGCAGGACTGGAGTCATAAAGAGATTGCACAGGATATGAACATCCAGCCACAAGTAGTGAAAAACCAGGTGAGTCGTGCATTGAAAGTGATCCGTACACGTTTACGCGAAGTGGAAGTTGTATAAACCATTCCTTCTATTTACAGGCATTAAATAACCAAACCATGGATACCTCACCAACCAGCATAAATAAGCTGCTGCTCCTTGAAAAACTAAACCCCAATTATGTATCTTCCACCGATATCCCGGAAGAATACCAATCGCTGCTGATACCTGCAGCGGGGCATTGCTACCGGGAGGATGCAGAAGCAGATATCTTATCTCATCATATTGACTTTGGGCCATTCTCGTTATGGATACACGACATCTGGGCAAAGAAGAACTTTGTGCTATGCCCATCCATACCGGAGCACATGTGGTGTTTACATGGCCTATATGAGGATAGTCTCCACTTTGAAGATCCGGCTGCCCCCAGTTACCTGCTGGAAGAAAAGGAATTCAATCTTTTTAATCTGCCGAAAGGAATGCACCGCATTCCCATCGCTGAAGGAAAGAAGGTGCTGTCTTTCCATATCAACATCGATCAGGATGTATTAAAGGACATGGTAGAGGAATTCCCCAGCCTGGAGATCCTGGCCAACAAAACACCTACCGGACCTGGCGTTATCAATGCATATCCATACCATAATAACCTGGTATGCGACTTCCTGGTGGAGAAAATACTTTCCTGCAGATATGAAACAAAAAGGGCATACCCTTTTCTCTTCCGCGCCTGTATAGACCTGTTGAGGAACATTGCAGCCCAGGAAGCGCTGGCCAGCCAGCCATTGATGTCACAGAGTGTTTTGAATACCGATAAGATCCACCGGCTGTTCAACTACCTGCAGGAACATCCTTTTATTAAACATACGCTTGTGCAGTTGGGATATATATTTAAAGTGAGCGGCAAACAATTGGCGTTTGAGTTTAAACAACATTTTGCACTCACTATACATGAGTTCATGCATATGTGCAGGATGATGCACATTTATGATGTGATGCAGAAAGCGAATACGCCAGCTGAGAAAATAGCCGCCATCAGCGAGTATCCGAATGTAACAAATATGCTCGTTCAGTTAAAGGACTACTACGCCTGCGTGAGAAGCACTACTTATCAATGATCGCACGAACGGTGTCCAATGGCAGCGAACCGTAATTCGCCCGTTTGATTTGTTTGTTCTTATCATAGAACACCAGCAATGGATATGCCTGCCCACCATAGTACCGAAAGAAGGTATTATTATAATCCAATCCCAGTTTCACGTTAGGGAATTGCTCCACATTATATTTCTCCTGGTACAGCTTCACATCATGAAAGCTGCCGGCACTGATAAAAAGGATATTGATATCTTTCAAGGTATCCATGGCGGCTACCATTTTCTGCGACATGGTATCGCAGGGCTTACAGGCAGGACCATAAAAGTATAACAAAGTAGGGCGCCCCTTAGCAAGACTGTCAGTACTGAACTTCGATACAGTATCTCCCTTCAGCAATACAATCGGTGGCAATGCTTTCGGATCTGCTGGCATATTGTCGGCATGAGGTGCTTGGGTACAGCTGGCCAGACCAAGGGCAAACAAAAGGAGTAGCTGTTTCATATCGTATAGATGGTTAACGGGAGTAATATAACTTCTTTAACCGGGATAATAGTTAGGAGATAGCGTATTCATGCCTGCTATTACTCCAATAGATGTGTCACGCCAAAGATGAGACCCGCCAGTGCCAGGATACACACAATGGGCACAATCACCTCATAAAGAAAAGATTTCATTTGCGTTTGCCGGTTCTTTCTTATCTGGATAAACAGCCGATGTATACGCTGGTCGCGCGCCAGCCGGTCCTGCCTTTTCCTCCAGGTCTTCAGTGTGATCTGCACAAGCGGCTCGTTATCAAAAATTTCCTTATTCGGAGCAATACCCGCATACCCTTCCAATTCTTTAATCAGCTCATCATTGCTCAACTCATAGTATGTACCCGAAGGCGTCTCATGCCTGAGAATGAAATCATTGATGAGCAACAACTGGATGGTACAGGAGCTTAAATACTCCTTCATAGTGTCGTGGTCTATAGCAATGGCCTGAGAATCTGCAATCAATAGTTTTTCAAGTACATAGCGTACCGATAACCGGTCCTGGTAAGAGGTTATTTTCTGAAGCAAGTCCGTATAGTGACCGGTCTTAGCATTAGGGATGTTCACCATATTTTTTGAATTCATATCCCTGTCGGATAATTAATTATTTGGTACTCATCACACCGTCATTGTTTAACAGATTTTAACACGCTACCTTAAAAATTTCCGTGCAATCCTTCAACACAAATTCTCCCTATCTCCTAACTATTCCTCCCGGTATACCGCATAACTTTAAAAAACCCGTTAACCACAATCAAGCTCCCCATGAGTAACCCGAGCCTCAAAGAATATATTTTCAAAGATCCCAATAACCGCCCCTACGTCTGGACTGCCATTATCGGGATCATTCTCCAGTTAATGTTCTTCAAATATCTCTATCCCTTTGCGAGTTACATTAATGGGGACTCCTATGCATACATGGAAACAGCGCACCAGAACCTGGCTATCAATACCTATCCGGTTGGCTACTCTATGTTCATACGCCTGTTCAGCGTATTTACACATTCAGATACAGCGCTGGTTGTATTCCAATATGTAATGTTACAGGCCAGCCTGCTGTCTTTGGTATTTACACTGTTTTATTTTTATAATCCACACCGGTATACCCGGATCGGATTATTCGGCTTTATGCTGTTTAATCCGGTGTTTCTTTACCTGGCGAACTATGTATCCAGCGATACATTATTCCTGTCATTGAGCATCACCTGGTTCACGATATTGCTATGGATCATTTACCGCCCTTCCCGCAAGCTAATGATCTATCATGCTCTGGTACTGTTCCTGGCATTCACAGTGCGATATAATGCACTCTATTACCCTTTGATTGCTGGTATCGCATTCCTGCTATCCAAACAAAGCATCCTGCAAAAGGTATTGGGATTAGTAATCTGCGTCATATTAATAGGAAGCTTTATTGAATACAACAAGAGCAAATACTACGAAATAAGCAAGAAGCGGATCTTCACCCCTTTTACAGGCTGGCAAATGGCGAACAATGCCATGTATGCATATAAGTTTGTTCCGAAAGATCAGCGAAAGCCTGTGCCCAAAAAGTACCAGGTGTTGGACAAAATGATCCGGGAGTATTTTGATAGTACGTTTAACAATCCTAAATACCCGTTTGAAATGATGATGGCGAGTACAGTCTATATGTGGACCCCCGGCTTGCCCCTACGTAAATACATGGAAGATCAGTTCAAAAAGGACTCCACAGCCCCCGAGCTCAAACGCTGGGCCAGCGTATCTCCCCTGTATGAAGAATATGGCAAATACATCATCAAACAATATCCGATGACATTCGCCAGGTATTATTTGCTACCGAATGCATTGAAGTATTACGCCCCTCCCATTGAGTTCCTTGAGTTCTACAGCACCGGCGTAGACAGCGTGCATCCGATTGCCCAGATGTGGTTCGAATACAAAAGCAATAAGATCACCACGAAGTTCAAAGACTTCAAGGTAGATATTTTGAACTTCTACCCCATCCTGGTAGGTACGATGAACGTGATCTTTTTCCTGGGAATGATCGGGTTTGTTCTGCTACAGGGTTACAAACAGCAGCCGCTGATGGGTAAAGGGTTATTGCTCGTGGTCTGCCTCTGGCTAACAAACTTCGGGTTCAGCATCTTTGCCTCGCCCATTGCCTTGCGGTTTCAGTTATTCCCGATCTTGGTCATGACTTCTTTTGCCTTCCTTTTCATGGAATACCTCATAAAAGAAGCGACGAAAAAAGAATGATCACACAGGCCTTTAAGCAGTATAGCAAAATTAATATGACCGGAGGAGACAAAAAACGAACCATTGCTCAACCTCGACTGTTATACTGCAAACATCCATTAAAGTTCAATGTCACCGTTAGCACCAGGAAATGCCAAATTGCTGCCGCTGGAAGGTAAGCGCTCGTCAGATACGAATACGGCACGGATACCCGAAGAATATTTGCAGTTACTATTACCCTATGCTGGGGTCCATTACTGGAAGCACGCTAATGTTTATGTGCTTTCCCAGCATCTGCAGCTGGGAAAATTTTCGCTATGGGTACATGATGCCACAGCCTATCGCGATCAGGTGATCTGTCCATTTGTTCCATACCCCATATATAGCTTACACTACCTGTTTGAAAGTAGTCTCAGCATCAGGATGCCGCATGCATATCCCTTTCAGCTGGAAGAAGATACCTGTAATCTGTTTTTACTGCGGCAAGGGGTGAGCCATCTTACACTGGAAGCCGGTACTAAGGCAGTATCTCTCCACCTGAACATACTCCCCGAACATATGTCCCAACTGGCAAAGAGCCATCCGACCCTGCTTCAAAAGCTTAGTAAAATCTCTCCTGGTAACCGGGTTATCAACAAACACCCTTACACGATCAATGCAGTCAGCAACCTGCTTGTTGCCAAAATACTGACCTGCCGTTACCTGAGGCAGGAGGCTACCTTATACCTGGAGCGTTGCTGTACTGACCTGTTTAACATCTTTTGTCGCCAGCACGCCATTGAAGACAATTCCATGTACCATGACGATGTAGACACCTATGACGTGTACCACAGGATTTTCGAGTACATGAAGACACGTACAAACATCTACTACGATATACATAAAATATCCTGGATGTATGAAATCCCGGAAAGGGAACTTGCGACTGGTTTCCTGAACACTTTTGCCATCACACTGGAGGAATGCAGCCATATGTTGAAGATGATGAAGGCCTTCGACCTGCTAATGCAGCAGGACCGTGATTTCAGTGAAATAACTGCTGCTGTAGCAATGGATACAGAGAGTATGATTGCCAGCGTAGAACAATATTATAATTTTAAGATATCCGTTCAGCGAAACTAATGCTCCCCGGCATCATCATCCGATAATAGCCGTTTTTTCACGTCATTCCATGCCGCAAGTACGTCCGCATCGTCCATCGCCATATCGCAATCGACTAATTCTTCTCCCAGCATACCGTTCTCCCTTCTCCTCACATAGAAAAAAAGTAGCATCAGTAGTGTTGTACAGCCCACGGGAATAAGTCCGTCTTTTACGCTCAGGTTAATGGTAAGTGGTGGTGTATCCAGGCCGCCTGTCCGCTGCTTTTCAAAAATGATCCTCACAGATCCCTGCTGAGTAGGCACAGGCTTGTGCAGCAATGGTATCAACAACAACGTAATGAGCAATATGGCATTCGAAATGCCATGCTGGGTTCGCTTCTTCATATCTAAGGTGTAGTTCAATTTCTTCTTCATGTAGTTAGTTTTATGTCCCCACTATATATAGTCTCTTTTTACAACCAAAAAGGATGAAAAGAAAGAAAGTTTTTTTATCCACATCCCGCCCTGCCACTCCAGCTCGTCCGAATTTTCACTGTCAACCTTTGTAATTGGTTCGGTTGACATTCGCTCAAGATAGGCTCATCCTCCCTTAATCCTCCGTTCAGGAACGGAAGATTAAGGGAGGATGAGCCTATCTTGAGCGAATGTCAACCGGATCTTAAGCACATTATGGAAGATAAAGCCGGTCTTCAAACAAACATGTATCTATTCCGTACCAATCCGGTACCAATCCGGTACCAATGGCCTCATCTTATGTTCATCCTACGTTTTGAACGTAAGATGAACATAAGATGAGGCCATTGGTACCGGATTGGTACCGAATACATACTATAGGGATGGCAAAACATCATTAACAAAACATAATAGGGCTCCGTTAGGAGCCTCGTGTTTGTAGCGCGGGGTTTCAACCCCGGGGACAGGGTTGAAACCCCGGAGAAACGGGTGAAATCCGGGGTCAGGCCCCCCGGGTAACAAAACGTCATTAACAAAACGTCATCGAGCACCGGCCGGTGTCAACCACGTGTTTTACCAGCCGAAAAAACAATTTCCCACAGCAACACACCAAACACGACCCCCAATATCATATTAAACAGCTGATATCGCAACACCACCGGTGAAGCAAGCACGCTGAATCCATAATGCACGATCCAGTAAAACGTGCCTATTCTTAAAGCACTCCGGAATTTGATATCCGCAAAGGAAGGACCGGATACGCTGTAATACGCGATCCATCCGGAAATGAACAACAGGATAATGAAGACCATGAGTGCAGGATAATAATCGAACAGGATCAGCTCCCGTTTATTGGAAACGGTATAGATCTTATTAGAAGGATAATGGAACCAGGTCTGTGCAATAGGCCATACGGTATCTCGCCCGTCGTTGTACACACCCAGGTTTTCCACAGGTGGATATGCATACTGGAAAAAGTTCGGCAGTAGAAAATAGCGGAAATAGGGTATCGGGTATTGGCTGATCAGGTATTTGCCGTAATCATTGTACAATGGCGCCACCGCTGCCATCTGGCGGAGATGAACGGCATTATCGGCTATGTTTACCGCACCGGGGGAGGGTTGTAACGGCGATGTTGCATCCCACAGGTAAAAAGCCATTAAAGGGCCATCGGGTCGCTGGAACATAGGGATGTGTTGCAGTGAATCGAGGTACGCATTCACCTTACGATGGATAGCTGCAAATTGCGGAGGTACCTGCAAAGGAGGCCGCTCCGGCATATGCGCATAGGCATGTACGGCATTATTCGCCATCTGCCAGCCGCTGAAGGCGGAGAACTGCCGCGTGCCCATTACCTTTTCAGATTGCCCCGTAGTGTATAGCATAAAGCCGCCGATCATGCCGGCCATGATCAGACCACTGGTTATCTTAACGCGTACAGTAAAAGGACAAAAGACTATAACGGTAATACTGACTACCGGATAGATCAATGCGTGGTACCTGACGGTATAAGCGAGCAGCAACACCAGCAAATGGGCAGCCAATAACCATTTGGAAGGCTGGTACACTAATCTGAATAACTGGGAGATCCAGATAAGGCTGATACCGATAAAATACACATCGCTGGTTACATAATTACTCAGGTAAAGGATGGCTGGATTGAGGAACAGAAAGGCGAAGATCAACCTGCGGGACCATTTCCCAACTGTTGTCAGATCAAGGATGGTAAAAAAGAAATACAGCGCGCAGATATGATAAAAGCAGTATTGTATGAGGACGAGCGCAGTATCCCAATGGGTAAAGAAACCAACAAAGCGGATCAGCTTTGCATAACCTACCGGCCACATATTCGCATCTGCATTGGTATAGGCACTACGGAGATAATTGTAGGAATCCTGCATGAAATTAGGGAACGGATAAAAATACTTGAAAACAACAAACTGCAGCAACATGGTGAACATCGCCAGGTATACATATCTCTTAAAACGCATTCTCATCATATGGAGGAATTTATAGGGCCGGGCCAATAACCAGGTTTGGAGATAGAGAATATTTTTGAAAGCAGTTAAAATTAGTGGTTAAATGCTAAATTAGACAACATTAAAGCACTGCTGTGTTAGCCACCAAACGCATATCGATCCCTGTGCTGCTCTGCTGCTGCCATTTCATGGCGTGGGCCCAACAACCGCTTATTACCAATGATAGTTACCTTACCTGGACAAGGCTGTCCCCTGCTTACGGCATCCGGAACGATGGACAATATGTGTGGTATCAGTATGGCTCACCCGCAACGGGAGATGTATTGGTATTGCGTTCGGCAGATGATAAACTGCACCGTGAATTTCCACGTGGATTCAATCCTGCCTTTTCGGGTAACAGCTTTTTCTTCCAGCTACCAGGAGATACGCTGGCGGTTTGCTCGGCAGATAGTATCACCTATTTGCCGGATGTGATCCACTATACCATCGAACAACACCAGCTCCTATTGCAAAAACCGGATACGCTGATCTGGATGGACCTCAATACCGGTCGCAGTAATACAATTCATACGGGAGAAGTCAGCCAGATAGCCTTCAACGGGCAACAGCTGGCGTTTATCACCGGCCGCACCCTCAGGTATTATCAGCCGGATGTGGATAGCGTCAGGACATTACACGACAGCTGCACTGGTCCTTTACAGTTTTCCAGGGATAGGAAGCGGATCATCTGTCAGTTATTGCCCGCTAAACTACCCTCGAGGGACGAGATCAGGATCTGGCATTATCACGATTACTATCTGCAAAGGCCTCCACCTGTCCTGACTACGGTCGTCATCCGGCTGGAAGATGCGCAGGTACTGTCTGTCAATGTACCGGGTACACAGATCGCCTACCAGGATGGTGGAAGGTATATCATTACCCAAAACAGTCTTAATTACCAGGAATATTATTGGAATAAAACGGTGATCTCTACGCTTTATCTCGTAGATACCCACACCGGCGAAAGAAAAGCCATCGCGGCGAATAAAGACAACCTGCTCATCCAGCCAGCTATTTCACCCGGCGAAAGATTTATGACATGGCTCGATCCTTCCAGTCACTATATCCGTTGTTATGAAATTGCAACAGGCCATACACGCGATCTGCTAAAAGGAATTGAAGTGGCACAATGGACGGCGGGCGATAGCGCCGTTTTTATCCATACGGCTGTTGACGTCTGGCAGGTAGATCCAACAGGGCAAAAGCCTGCTGTGAACATGACAGGAGGCAAACAAAGGCATACCATTTTCCGCCTGCTCTTCCCCGGTATATTCGTAGCCTTTGATACAAAAACAAAACAAAATGGTTTCTGGAGATGGCGCCACAACAGCTTGGCACCCTGTACGATGGATGACTGCTTATACTACTGGCCACAATATCCACTGGATCAATACAAACCCCTTAAAGCAAAGGATACCACTATCTACCTGCTGTCACGCATGGAGGCTACAGAAAGCCCGAATCTGTTACTGACAGATGATTTTAGTCGTTTTACCCGGCTTACCAACATCCGGCCGGAGGCAGCGTATAACTGGCTGACGGTGGAATTAACGAAAGCTGGCCTGTTGTACAAACCAGCCAATTTCAATCCGCAGCAAAAATACCCGATCATCTTCCACTACTATGAACGGAGCAAGGATTACCTGCACAGGTACCTGCCGCCTGCATTAAGTGAAGGCAGTTTCAATGTAGCGACCTATGTCAGCAACGGGTACATTGTATGCATCCCTGACATCCGCACAAAAAAGGGACGTCCCGGCAGCAGTGCTGCCAAAGCAGTGTTACGGGCAGCAAAGTACCTGTCTGCCTTCCCTTGGGTGGACCGGCAGAAAATGGGATTGCAGGGACATAGTTTCGGTGGATATATCACCAACTACATCATCACGCACAGCGATCTGTTCGCCGCCGCGCAGGCCAGTGCAGGCCCGGTCAACTTCTTCAGTGGGTATGGGGCTATCCGGAAAATCACAGGTACTGCCATGCAGCAGTTGTACGAACAAGGACAAAATAAGATGGGTGTTACACCCTGGGACAGACCCCGACTATACCGCAAAAACTCCCCCGTCATCCGTGCAAACAAGGTACATACGCCCCTGCTGCTGATGCATAACGACAACGACAATGCCGTACCGTTTGCGCAAGGTATAGAGCTGTTCACCGCTTTAAGGCGGTTGCAACGACCTGTATGGCTGATCCAGTATAAGGATGAAGGACATCAGTTATTCCGCGATCCGCAGAAACTGGATTTCACCGTCCGGCAGCAACAGTTCTTCGACCACTATCTGAAAGGTAAACCGGCTCCGGACTGGATGAAAGATCATTGACCATTGTCATCGTAGATGCCTAGCCAGGTAGACCATGCAGGTCCTGATACTACGGTAATAAAGTAAAAAGCGCCACCGACAGTAGTGGTAGATTGGGTAGTGCCTGTATACAAAGGTATAGGCACATTAACCGGCTGCTCCCATGTGTCCGTACGGAAGGTACGATAGGGCGATAATGTGGCATAGGTAAGGTTTCTTGAAGCTCCGTTCTGGGAGAAATTACCTGTGGTGCGGTAATAGAGATTATTCAGTTGCCGCCGTTTGACCTTGAATGACATTGTCCCCGCCAAAAGTGCAAACAAGGCAATCATAGTTAAAATAATCCTGGCCTTTTTCATAACATAAAGTGTTTGAATTAAAGGTAGAATAACTAAAATGGAAAAGAATTAGGAACAAAAAACAGGACTTTGGAGACAGCGTTTATTCTTAGTACCCCTCGTTTTGTGTCAGGTTCGGGTTTAACAATATCTCACTTTGAGGAATAGGATACCATTGCTGATAGTTTTTCCAGTCGCCGCCTTTCGCTGCAGCGGCATCCTTCATGACGGTATTGACCTTATGGGTACGTTTGAGGTCTAACCAACGGTGGCCCCATTCAGAGAACAATTCCACCTGCCTTTCATGTTGTATCGCATCATCCAGTTTACCTGTGCCATTGATCTTCGGCGCTGGTAAACCCGCCCGCTGTCTGACCATCATCAGGTCTTTCAGTGCCCCGTCCTTGTCGGCCGAATGTAACCTGGCTTCTGCCCTGATGAGGTATTGTTCTGCCAGACGTAATACCATGAGGTATTCTGTTACCGGCTTTGCAGGGTCTGTTGCTTTGTATTTGTAAGGATAATGATCATTTGTACTACCCAGCCAGTATTGTTGACGCAGATCATCTTTTTCCAATGTCTGCATGAATGACGGTGCTGCGAATACAGGGCGCTGTTCTATGAACAACATGGCATCATCGGTAAAAGTCTTATTCACCGGTTGTAGCTGCCAGATGGCTTCTTTGCTATTTTTCAGGAAGACTTTGGACAATGCTACTGTATCGTAAACGCCTTTATTGTCAATAACAGCCGTTGCAGCTGCGATAGCTGCCTGCCAGTTATTCCGGTACAAATGTACCCGGGCCAGTAAAGCAGTAGCTGCCCATTTGTTGGGCCGCAAGCGATCGGACGTAGCAGTCAGGATATTTGCCTGTACATAGTCTGTACGCAGCAAGGAGGCAGCATCTTCCAGGTCTTTTATGATCAGTTCATACACCTTCACAACCGGTGTGCGGGGCAGGGTAGCATTGACCTTGTAGTCAGTGCCGGTCACCAGTGGTACTTCACCAAAAAGATTCACCAGGTAGAAGTAACAGAAAGCCCTGACGAACTTTGCTTCTCCTGCTAATTGTTGCCTGACCGCAAAGGTAAGGCGGGTGGAAGCTGCCAGTCCTTCAATAGCGCCATTGGCCTGGCCGATGTATAAGTACAACAATCTCCATAGGGGTACGGCATCAGGCGTCAGTTGGTTTCTATACATCATCAGGGGCAATTCATCTTCCTGTTGTAACAGGAACTCATCGGCAGAGAGGCCGCATAGATAGGAAAGTCCTTCTGCGCCCATGAAGGCGCCATCATTGCTCATGTTATAGAACAATCCTGTCAGCACTTTAGCAGCGCTGGTATCAGACTGATAGATGGTGCCAGAAGTGCCGCCATCCACCGGTTCTCCGGGGTCCAGCAGTTTGCGGCAGCTACCATAAAGCAGCAGGAAGAAGAGCAATAATATTTTCCTTTGCATTCCCTAAAGGTTTAAAGCGATATTTTCAGTCCGGCAGATAACATCCTCAAAGGAGGTAAGGCCGTGCGTGATTGCGTTTCAGGATCCAGCCCATGATAGCTGGTCAGGGTGAACAGGTTCTGCGCCTGTATATACACCTTACTGTCGTGCAGGTGTAGCCTGTTCTGCAGTTTTTCCGGCAATAACCAGGCAGCTTCCATATAACGACAACGAACAAATGAGGCATTTTCATATCCCAGATTGCTTTCTCTGGCCTTCTGATATCCTTCCCGCAGATTACCATTCTGCGTAAACCGCTGGTGGTCGGCTATGTCGCCCGGCTTTTGCCATCGGGATAGCACCACTGCATATTGGTTTCGCTGGTGTCCCGGCATAATGTCGGGATCGAAAGTGGTATTCATCCCCACCTGCTTTGCAAACTGCAACAGGAGTTCCAGCTGGAACCGGCCCACCCGCAGCGTGTTTTGCCAGCCGCCGAAGAAAACAGGCACACTGTTGACCGACAGGCGTTCTGCCGCTTTATTCGCCGGTCCGGGCTTATTGCTCGAATCGGCAAAGAGGTAGCTTCCTGTAGCAGGATCCACGCCCATGGCAGTAGCCACATAATGCTGCGATAAAGGTTCTCCTTCCACAAAACCACCAGTGCCCAGGATCGAGAGGGTAGGATCTGCATATTGCACCAGCTTATTGCGACCAAAGGAAATATTGAATGAGGAAGCCCATTCAAACTTGTTTTTTCGGATCTGCCGGGTAGACAATACAAACTCCCAACCGCTGTTCCGGATCACCGCAGGCAGGTTGCCAATAATGCTGCTGGCGCCCGTAATATCCGGCAAGGGATAAGGGACCAGCTGCCTGGAAGACCGGTAAATGAAATGACTGGCAGAGAACAGGACCTTATCCTGCAGAAAGCCCAGTTCAAGTCCTGCCTCCGATTTCTGTGTCAGTTCCCAGGCGAAATCTGCATTGAACAGGCGACTGCGCTGCAGACCTACGATGCCCTGGTAAGGACCACTCACGTCACTATACTGGTCCAGGTACTGGTAATCGCCTATCTGGTCATTGCCAGTGGTGCCATAACTCACGCGCAGTTTACCGAAACTCAACACCCGCCGCAAGGAAGACATAAAAGGCTCTTCTGAAAAGATCCATCCTGCACCGGCAGCCGCAAAGACGGCAAACTGTTTCCGCGGACCAAACCGGCTGCTGCCATCCCGGCGTACGCTGAGGTTCAGCAGGTAACGGTTCTTCCAGTTCAATTTCGTTCTCCCAAACAGGGCGGCATAACGGTAAACCGCGCCTTCCGTTTTGCCGTATACCGTATCTGCATATTGGATGTTGCGGATCAGGAGATCGTCTTTGAACCCATCGCCATTGATGTTCTCCCGGGTCTCATTATAGCCCTGCAGGGTGCCTCCAAGCACCAATTCGAGCCCTAATGCCCCTGCCTGGAGCTCGTAGGTCATCTGGGGCTCAATAATGCGGGAAATGGCCTCATAATCGTATTTATGCAGCGAGCCTGTTTTTATGTGCCGCTCAGCAGGTGCATACATCTCAATGGGAAGGATGGTTTCAGATCTACCTGTGAGCCAGTTATAGCCCATGGTGGTCTTGAGCGTGAGGCCGGGCAGTAAACGGTATTCCAGGCCGACGTTACCCAGCAGATTTTTCACATGGGCGTCAAAAAGCGGCCCTACCAGGGCAATGTATGGATTCACCCACTCGTAATTCAGGCTGCCATTTTCCAGGTAAGCCGGCGGCGCATTGGGTGGTTGTGTGATCTGGCCGGTGAAATCAAGCGCTGGCAAGGATGTTTTATCGGCCAGGAAACTGCCGGTAAAGATGGCCTTGAAGCGCTGGTGCGCAGCTGTGGTACTGGTACTGACATGGATCCCTCCCCGGGTATCTCCGAAATTGCCGGGAAAGACGGTGGTTTCCCGGCGGAAATGACCGCTCAGCAGGTATTGGAAACTATTATTGCCACCAGTTACGGATGCCTGGGCGTTGGTCACAGCTGCTGTCCCTCCTATCAATTCCTTTTGCCAGTCGGTATAACGGGTGGTATCCCATTTTAACAGGTCAACGGCATTCCTTTCCGTAGGCGTGACGCTGTCGTTCCTGAATGCCTCCTTGCGCATGCCTACATATTGTTGAGTATTGAGCAGTTTCACTTTGCGGGATGTTTGTCCGAAGCCCCGGTTCACATTGACGGTCAGCTGTGTTTTCCCTGGCTGGCCCTTGCGGGTGGAGATCAGCACAACACCATTGGCGCCGCGGGAGCCATAAATGGCAGTGGCATCGGCATCTTTCAGCACATCTATGCTTTCCACATCTTCCGGATTGATAAAGTTGAAGGCAGAGGCCTTATCGCCCCAGATCTGCGAACCCAGTCCGCCGGTTACCACAGGGTTAAAAGGAATACCATCAATAACGAAAAGGGGTTGTGTACCATTCACCAGGCTGTTTTGTCCGCGGAGCTGCACTTTCATGGCCATACCCGGCACACCGCCGGTTTGGGTAACCAACATACCGGGCACCCTGCCTTGCAGGGCCATTAACAGGTTAGTGCCTGACTGGCCGGCAATAAAGTCGCCTTTGACGGTGGTAACGTTCCCGGTATTGAATCGTGGCGTCGTGGTGCCATAGCCGATAACGACCGTTTCATCCAGCTCCTTCCCCATGATCAATATGGGTGAATCGGGCATATCCATTGGCTGAATGACAGGCCCCATTGCCAGCGTGGCTTTCTCTACATTGATGGATTTCTCATCGAACTTCCAGGTATAACTACCTTTCAGAATGCCCCTGAGCACGTCAGGCAAAGCAGCGTTCCGGAAGTCAACATCCAAAGTACGGTTTACGTCCACCTTTGCGGGATCGTAGCTGAAGTAATACCCGGTCTGCCTTTCAATTTCGGAAAAGATATACTTAAGGGTAAGCTGCTGGCCCATGATAGTCACTTTTTTCCGGGTATAGTGCTGTGCCTTTACCTGGTACAAACAACAGGTAAGCAATATCAGGAGGAATATACTGCGTTTGGCAGGTCTGGGCATTCCCATAAAACAATGTTGTGGCTGTTATCATATAAGTAGCGTTGGATAGCAAAAAGTACTCATGCAGATTATTTTTAGCCCCTTAACAAGCTATTAACTCGAGCCTGTTTGAAATTCTCTACATTTACTCATAAAGAAAATAGAGTCTTTGTTATGAATTCAGTGACTAATAACTACTCAGAAGACGAACTATTTCTCCTCATCCGGCAGGGAAGCGAGGCCGCTTATACTGTGCTGTATGATCGTTTTCTTGATCTGCTCTTCTTAAAGGCTTTCTCGATACTTGATGACACGGACGAGGCCAAAGATGTGGCCCAGGAAGTGTTGATCTGGTTGTGGGACCACCATGCCTCTGTTCAAATCAACACGGGAGTGAAAGCATATCTGATCGGGGCCGTAAAACAACGTTGTGCAGATGTGATCAGGAAAAAGGCCAACCGTGACAACCGCCAGCAAATGTATGCTTCTCTGAGCGCCAGCATTACCGGCACTTCTCCATTAGAGACCAAAGAGCTCGGTCACCAGTTGCAGGCTGCTATGGCCCTTGTCAGCCCGACCAGCAGGAAGGTCTTTATTATGTCCTATATCGAAAAGAAACAAATGAAAGAGATCGCGGCTGCGCTGAACATAAAGGTGCAGACGGCGAAGAACCACATGCAACAAGCCCTGAAGATACTCCGCCAACATTTGCCAAAAAATTAACCCTTTCTACCCAGTACTTTTTTAGGACCGGCGACTACTATATAGTGAATCAGATTTTCACCGAGAGTATCATGCCGGTAGATCCAGAATATATTGAACAACTGGTACTGGAAGAAATAACAGGCACCATCTCACCTGAAGACAGTATCACCCTCAAAACCCTCCTCGAACAGGAACCGGAAGCATATGCCATCTGGCAGCGCATGCACCGGCAACTGACGGGTGGCTATATCCAATCGGTCCGTGAAAGTCTGCATGATGATCTTCCCGTGGAGCAGGTATTTGCTACTGTCAGGAAGCGTAAACGGCGCAAATTATTCATCGGGACCACCCTGAGCCTGGCAGCCTCGCTGCTGGTGCTCTCGGTAGTCCACAAGATAATGCGGCCGGAGAACGAAGCTGTTCTGCCGGCGCCTATCCCTTCTTTCGCCCTCAAATCTGTTGCACTGCAGCTGCCCGATGGACAGTTAGTCCGTCTGGGCAGCGGGCAGCAACAGAAAGTGAATGGGATCACTTTCCTGGAAGAAGATGGAAAGCTATCCTGGTCGGGAGCTAAGCGTTCGCAGATGGCCAGGTTAATTGTTCCCCCCGGGAAAGATTACACCGTTCGCCTGCCGGATGGTACAGAGGTGACGCTCAATGCGACATCCGCCATGGAAATGCCCCTTGCATTTGGCGACAGCCGGGAGGTGACAGTGAAAGGAGAGGCATATTTCAACGTAGCTAAAAATGAAGAAAAGCCCTTCCGCGTACATCTACCGAAGAGCACTGTACAGGTATTGGGTACTTCGTTTAACGTAAACACATATGACAGCAGCCAGGTAAGAGTAGCGCTGGAATCGGGCGCTGTTAAAATGCTCACGAATGATGGCGATGTCTTATTACAGCCAGGTAAGGCGGTACAGTATCAGCCAGGTGTGAGACCTAAAGCCGCTGATTTCGATGCCCATACAGTATTCTCCTGGAAGAGCGGCTACTATGTATTTGAGAACACACCGGTTGCAGTGATCGGCGATGTGATAGAACGTACTTATGGTATACAGGTGATCATCGACTCAAAGGCCACTGCTGAGAAAACATATTCCTCCAGGCTGGAAAAGGGGATGCCACTGGAGAAGTTCCTCGAACGATTAAAGACACTTAACAACATAGATTATAGATTCAAAAACGGAAACACCATTCTGCACTTATTATACCGTCCGTAAACAACTTTGGTTATGCACCCAACATTATTCAAAGCTAACAAGCTTTTAATGATCGAAAAAGACAGGCAGTCTTGTATTGCGGCCAACTGTCTGCCACTGGAGTACCAGAAACTCATCATCCCTTATGCACGATTGTATTTCCGGGAAGATGAGGAATGTGAGATACTCTCCCAACATATTGCCGCCGGTCCCTTTTCACTAGGGCTGCACGACATTTTTGCGAAGGACAGGATCACATTGTTGCCATACACGCCCTTTCATATCTGGACCCTGCATTTTATGTATGAAGACAGTCTCATGATCGAAGGCAAAGAGAATCCCCCTTATCTGCTCGAAGAACGGGAATGTAACCTGTTCAACCTGCACCCGGGGCTACATCCTGTTCCCATGGAAGCCGACAGGAAAGTGTTGTCTGTACACATCAACATTCGTCCTGAGTTCTTCCCTAAGCTCATGGAGCAATACCCTGCACTCAGGGAATTACTGAGCCGTTCCTCGCCGGCGGCAAGCTGTGCGCTCAATGAGCATCCGCATCCGATCAGTGCTGTTTCCGACCTGCTCATACAGCGGATCCTGACCTGCCGTTATACAGGCAAGAAGGCGCATACCTTCCACTATCGCTGCATCCTGGACCTGCTGCTGAACTATGCACAAAGAGAGGCCCAGGCACATGAGCCCTTCCTGTTCAGCAGTCTTGAACACCGGGAAACTTACCGGCAGATCTTTCAATTGCTGGTGGACCAACCACACGAGACGTATTCAGTGGAAGACTTATCCTGGTGGTTCCGCTTGCCTGCGGCAGAGCTATCCAGGGGATTCCGGCAGCATTATGCTATGTCTATAGAAGATTTCAGCCATATGCAGCGGATGATGTTCACTTATACCCTGCTGCATAAAAAGAACGGTTCACTGCCCGTTATCGCTGAAACTGCTGGTTTTAGAACGGTGGATGAAATGGTGAAACAAGTGGAAGCTTATTACGCGTTCAAAATAAAAAGATAAAAATCAATCTCGGAAAAAGCTGTTACGATTCCTCCTGGAACGCAACTATTGTATCCCGGGCCTCATTTTGTCAGACTGTCGAGGTCGGGGACCTACAATCATTCCGTACAGCTTAAAAACCAACCATGAAGAGATTGAATGCAGCAGCGGCTGCCATCGCATTGTTGTGTGCAACGCAGGGATATATCTACGCGCAGACACCCAATAACTCCAATTCCACCTGGCAGATGCAACCTGTCAGTATTCAAACAAGATGGGCAAAAGAAGTAAATCCCAAAAACGTCCTGCCCGAATATCCGCGGCCACAAATGGTCAGGAATGAATGGCAGAACTTAAATGGATTATGGGAGTACGCTATCACCCCTAAAGATGCCGCCAGGCCTACACAGTTCAACGGACAGATCCTGGTACCTTTTCCTATAGAATCGGCCCTGTCCGGTGTTAAAAAACCATTTCTACCGACGCAGCGTTTATGGTATAAACGCACCATCACCAAACCTGACATCACAGGCGGCAAACGCGTGTTGTTACATTTTGGCGCGGTTGACTGGCAGGCTACTGCTTATATCAATGGCAAAGAAATTGGCGGCCATACTGGCGGCTATCAAAACTTCTCTTTCGATATTACTGATGCATTAAAAGATGGCAATAACGAACTCGAAGTATCCGTATTTGACCCTACCGATCAGGGTATCAATCCTCATGGCAAGCAGGTATTGAACCCGCAGAATATAATGTATACCGCCAGCAGCGGTATCTGGCAGACGGTATGGATGGAAACCGTACCGCCTGCTTACATTAACAACATCCGTATTACGCCTGATATTGACAAGGGCAATCTACAACTGGAAGTGATCACTGCCGGTAAGGAAGGTGATTATTCCGTGGAAGCCGTTGCATCTAATGGCAAGAAAGTAAAAGGCAAGCCTAACACACAGCTGTTATTGCCGGTGCCCAATGCGCGGCTATGGAGCCCTGATCAGCCATACTTGTACAATCTGAATGTAAAGCTGCTGTACAAGGGTAAAGTGGTGGACACCATCGGCAGTTATTTCGGCATGCGTAAAATAGAAGTGAAGAAGGATGAGAAAGGGGTGGAGCGCCTGTTCCTGAACAACAAATACACATATCATTTAGGTGTATTAGATCAGGGTTTCTGGCCGGAGGGATTGTACACTGCTCCTACAGATGAAGCCCTGAAGTTTGATATTATGGCTATCAGGAATATGGGGTATAATACTATCCGTAAGCATATCAAACTGGAGCCGGCACGCTGGTATTATCATGCTGACAGAACAGGTATGTTGGTATGGCAGGATATGGTCACTTGTGCGAACAATAAACCTGAAGCCAGAAATGCATTTGAAAAAGAAAACAAGGAAAATATTGCGCAGCTGTACAATTATCCAAGTATCGTTATCTGGGTACTGTTTAATGAGGGCTGGGAGCGTTATGACCAGAAGCGCCTGACGGAATGGATGCAAGAAACAGATCCGTCACGTGTAGTGAATGGTCACTCTGGTGAAAACTATGACCGTGGTGCTCCCGAGGACGCTCAAAAATGGGCAAGCAGCGATCTGACAGACATCCATGATTATCCTGGTCCTGGCATTCCACCTGCATTGCCGGGCAAAGCGCGTGTACTGGGTGAATGGGGTGGTGTAAGAGTAGCCACACTAAAACATCAATGGAATGACATGGAAGGCTGGGGATATATCCAGGTACCTGCAAGTGCATTCAAACTGAAGTACGACTCCATGGTAAAAAGTTTGAAATCTCTCGAAGAAAGAGGTTTGTCAGGCTCGATCTACACCGAACCGTTTGATGTGGAAACAGAAGAAAATGGCATGATGACCTATGATCGTGAGGTGATCAAGATATCTGATGAAGATCTTAGAAAGATTCACAGCCAGATATTAGCACAGGCAGGAAATTATACGGCTGCTCCTGGCGTATTTCAAGCTAAGGTAGCCGACACTGCCGATCCGGATCTGCAGTATGTTTCTCTGTTACAACAATTCCGAAATGGCAAAAAAGATCCGGAGTTCCTAAGGGATCTTACGCTCATGTCGACACGTTTAAAAGATGAAAAAAACACGCCGGAATTAAGCGCAGCATACATCAACAGTATGTCTGATCCGTTTACATTCAGGAATATGACTTTCATCAATCGGTTTACCAGATCGACAAAGGATCCAGGCTTTAATATCTTATTTAACAATCAACAGAAAGCAGGTGATGTAATAGGTGATGATAGGGTAAGAAGCAGGATAAAGTCTGCGATATTCAATGACGAAATTAAAGATTTTGTTTCCGGACCTAATGCAAATCCAGACTGGAACGATTTAGAAAAAAAAATTGTACCTAAATATGGATCTCCTGGTGAAGAAATGCTGTTGCATGCCAAAGCCATTCACTACATAAACCATAAAGATTGGAACAACTTTGTCCCGGCTGCATCTACATTAATCGATAAATACAGAAAAAGTGTACCTAGCGGCATGTTAAATGATTTTGCCTGGGCAGTGTTTGAAAATGTATCAGACACTTTACTACTAAAATCTGCGCTTCAATGGAGTAAGTACAGTCTGGAAGAAGAACAGGCAGCAATGATGATGGACACCTATGCAAATCTGCTGCATAAATTAGGTAATCAGCAAGAAGCAATAAAGTGGGAACAAAAAGCCGTGGACTCCGACCCACGGGACATGGTATTCAAAGAAACTCTCGAAAAAATGAAAAAAGGTGAAAAAACCTGGAACTAAATAACTCACGCAAGGGGCGCATCTCATACCAGATGCACCCTTTGTACATTAACCTCATATTAACTTCTTTTTATTTTTCATTTATTAGTTTAGCAGTGAACCAACTTTCACCATCCTCATATGATAGCTCACTATACCGAACTGCTCGATACTTTTGACAAAACCCCTATTGAGGACTGGGCATTCTACTTCCATAATAATGCTGAAAGAATTGATACACTCATCAAGTTTTACGAAGCATATAACAAACATGTCATGAATGCGCAGGCGAAACGCATTCGTGAGATTAAAAAAAGTATTTGTCAGCTGACAAGAGATAATCGCTGGTCGGATATAGAGGGCCTGGAACTAACTTATCGTGATTTTAAACCACCTTTGTATATCCACGGGAGTTTCAATTCCGCAGTAGCAAATCCCCTGGAAACTTTCCACATTCACATCGTCGTCCCTACCATACAAGCCTGGAATCATTACGAAGACCAGCTGCTCAATCATTATACAGCAGAGGAACCTTTGATAGCGGGCAACAAGACAATATTACCGATTGCCACCATCCCCGGGCGGCAGGAAGAACTGATCCTGAAAGCCTTGCAGGAAGTGCATTTGTTCGTATCCAGCCTCACTTTGAAGAATTTTTCGCCTTCGTTAACATCTCATTAACGAACTTCCCTTTCCAATTTCTTAGCTTAGCTCATAATAGCGATTACCGTTGTACCATTCCATTGGAACACCAACGAAACCGGCTCAACGATTATGCATTGTTCCCATGTCGCCAGCCCTCATGCACGCTGATAGCGGATTGCCTGGCTTATTTGTAGTTCATGTGTTGAATCAAAATAGACCGTTAAAACGCGATTATGTATCCGACCGTATTTGAACACAACAAACTGCTGTTGATTGATCGCCTTGACCAGGACTATTTTCCTGCAGCGAAGATACCAACCGAATATTTGCCGCTTATCATACCATATGCAGGCTTATATTATGAGCAGGATGACGATTATAATATGCTGTCGCAGCATGTCCGGCTGGGGCCTTTCTCCCTGTGGCTGCACGATGTATTTGCCCATAAAGACATTGTACTGCGCCCCTATACACCCTTCCACCTCTGGGCGTTGCACTTCATGTATGAAGATACCCTGCGTGCGGTGTCACCAAAAACACCAGATGTATTTACCCTGGGGGAAAGACAGTGCAACCTGTTCAACCTCTACTCCCACATGCCGCGTATACCCATGCCGGGAGGTAAGAAAGTGCTTTCATTCCATATCAATATACTGCCATCAGACCTGATGTTGCTCGTACAACACTATCCGGGTCTTTACTATCTCGCTAACAAAAGGGTGCAAAGAACATCCAGCGTCATTAACGAACAGCCTTACCGTATCAATGCTGTTTGTAATATGCTGATCCAGAACATCCTGTCATGCCGGTACATCGAGACCACTGCCGCCTATTTCCTGCAGCGCTGTTGCCTGGACCTCTTCCTCAACTTCGCCCAGCAGGATGCGATCGCAGACCAGATTGCGCCTTATACGGAGGAACAGGCAGCCCTTTTTCACCAGCTCTTCATCTACCTGACCGAGCATCCGCAGCTCAACCACACAGTGCAGGAACTCGCCAAAATGTTCAACATGTCGGGGCTGAAGCTGGCGCAGGGGTTCCGGGCGCAATTTAGTCTCGGTCTCGTTCCCTTCCTGCACATGCAGAAAATGATGATGCTTTATCACCTATTCATGCAGAAAGCATGTAGCCTGCAGGACGCAGTAGGCGCTTCCGGCTATCCAAACGTAGAAGAGATGGTAAAGGACTTCGAAAAGTACTACGGCTGCAACCTGACTGCATTGCGCAGAAACATGTAAATTTCATTTTGCGTTGTTTACCACAAAGCTCCGCCAGGAGCTTTTTTTGTGCCCGCTATACCCTTCCCTCCAAAGTTTTTCCCCCAATCTCCTAAGTTCTCTTCCCGCCTTCACACCTACCTTTGAAAAGAACGAAAACTTGTATACTACCATTTTAGAGTTTCTCCAAAAGTTAGCCCATGGATCAACCCATATTAATACCACAAACAGATAGCCAGGTTCCTGTAAAAAGAAAAGCCATCATTATAGGAGCTGGTCCCGCCGGATTAACGGCCGCATACGAACTACTAAAAAGATCCGACATCATTCCGGTTATACTGGAAAAGTCAGGAGATATTGGTGGTATCTCAAAGACCATTAATTATAAAGGTAATCGCATGGACATTGGCGGTCACCGCTTCTTTTCGAAATCAGACCGTGTTATGAACTGGTGGCTAAACATCCTCCCTGCCCAGGAAACAGGCAGTGAACAGTTCACCATCAGCTATCAGAATAAATCCAGGCAGGTTGCGCCCGGCGAAAGCGTTACCTCGGGCAACGCCGACAAAGTAATGCTGGTCAGGGAACGCCTCTCCCGCATCTACTTCCTGCGGAAGTTCTTTACTTATCCGATACAGCTTTCTATCGATACACTAAGGAAACTGGGAATAGGCACCACCATCTCTATCCTGGTTTCCTATCTTCAGGCCCAGATCTCTCCCCGTAAACCGGAGAACAGCCTGGAAGACTTTATGATCAACCGCTTTGGCAAAACACTGTACAAACTGTTCTTCCGCGACTATACGGAGAAAGTGTGGGGCGTACCCTGTCACGAAATTCCGGCGGAATGGGGCGCACAACGTATCAAGGGCGTGAGCATCCGCAAGGCTATTCAACACGCTGTGCAGTCGGCCGTAAAGAAGAAGAAAAAGAAAACAGGCGACATCGCCCAGAAAGATACCGAAACCAGCCTGATAGAGCAGTTCCTCTACCCTAAACTCGGCCCCGGCCAGTTGTGGGAAGAAGTGGCCCGCCAGGTACAGGAAATGGGCGGTACCATCCTGATGCACCATGACGTGATCTCTGTCAATACACAAGACGGTAAAGTAACCGCCGTAGAGGCCTTTAACAAACAAGACCTCCAGACCGTAGAATTAAAAGGGGACTTTTTCTTCAGCACCATGCCTATAAAAGAGCTCATCGCCAGCATGGATGCAGACATACCACAGAATGTACGCGAAGTGGCAGCCGGACTGCAATACCGCGATTTCATCACCGTAGGCATCCTGCTCCAGAACCTCTCAGAACAGGACAAAAGAACCGGTAAATGGAAGCCTTTACAGCTGAAAGATACGTGGATCTATATACAGGAAAAAGACGTAAAAGTAGGCCGCCTGCAGCTGTTCAACAACTGGAGCCCCTACCTGGTGAAAGATCCTAACACCGCCTGGGTAGGTATGGAATTCTTCTGTAATGAAACAGACGACTTCTGGAAACTGCCGGATGAAAAGATCGCTGCTCTCGCTATCCGCGAACTGCAGAAAATAGGATTGGCCAATGCGAATGACGTGCTCGATTCTACTGTACTGCGCGTGGAAAAAACCTACCCTGCTTATTTCGGCGCCTACGAAAGGTTTGATGAAGTGAAACAATATGTGAATACCTTCCCGAACCTCTTCCTCGTTGGAAGGAATGGTATGCACAAGTATAATAACGCTGACCACTCCATGCTTACCGCGATGGTGGCAGTAGACAATATCATTGCTGGTGAAACCGGGAAGGAGAATATCTGGTCCATCAATACGGAACAGGAGTATCACGAAGAAAAAACGGGACAAACCGCCTGATCAGCTGTATAAAAAATTAGCCGGACAGGAGTGCCCGGCTACATGTATACAGACTAAAAAATTCAATCAGGATGTAATGATACACCTTTCAACATTGAAATAAGTTAATGCGAGGTTAACAGAATTAAATTTCCCTTTTGTAACCGCAAATTGATCCGGCGCTTCATGCCACTGTTTCCTTCAGCGTCGCGATTACGCTGATCGTTGACCCGGCTGTAGGACTATTGGCCTGGTAGCGGTAAACACCACACCCGGGCCATTTTCCTGCAACAGCAAGAGATGGCTGATCAGGAATTAAGTATTAGGCATGATGCTTAATTCGTAGACGTAATTTCCTGATGCCAGATTTATCAATCCCTAATTCATTTTACATGCGAACGCCATTGTTACCGCTGCAGCAACTGCTGGACAGTATGCAGCACCCGCCACGTCCAGACGATCCCTCAGCTTATGAAATAGCCAGTTCCATGCATAAACAATCCCTGGCCGCTATAGAAAATATTACCCTGGCTTTTGAAGAATGCCTGGCTGCAGGCGTCAGCGAACAAACCCTCCATAAATATGTGAGTACCTGCCAGGAAAAGATCACGGCGCTTTGCAACGACGTACCTTTCAGCTGGCTGGAAGTAGAAACATCTGCCCCGGTGGAATACGACGAATGGCGCTACCTCTGTAATGACATCTGCCATCAACTGGAAGATCTCATTCTTTACCTCATGTTTACCTATGCCAGGTTTTATAACAAGATGGCGGTTACGCCAAACGTGTACCGGGAACTGATGCGGCAACGCATCGCTCCCGGTCTTTCTGTGATCCGCAGCTGGTTCAATGAAAGTGATGAAAGCTGCCGGGAACTGCAGATGATGATACTGAGCCTGTATGATGCGTTCCTGCCGGAAGTGCCCAATAAGATGAACCACTACCAGCTGGACTTCCTCCGCGAACTGCAGCAGGCATTGCTTAAGTACTGGTCGCAGGAGGATAATACACTGGAACACGGGTTATTACAGCAATTGCTGTTCTCCCTCAACTTCAACAGCACGGATTATTATCACTATTGCACGTCTTATATCAGTCAGCAGCTGGCAGAACTGCCAGACACGCACACACAACTGGACCTGCTGTCTTTCATTCATAAAACGCTCTGCCAGATACCTGTAAAACAAGGCCTGGCCTATAGTCATGATGCACCGTCTATTATCGCATTGTTGAAGGAATGGCTGCAGGTGGAAAGTAAATACCGGCAGTCGGGGATGAAACGTCAGTCATCCAAAAGTGTGAAAAAGTTCAAAACACTACCTGAAAATTTCAAGTTACAAACCAATCTGACACTGCCGGAGCTGGCAGCGCTTTTCAAGATCCTAAAAGAAGCGGGCATTATAGAGAACAGGAATATGCAGGATGTATTCCGCCTGGTAGCACTCTGTTTCTCTGTTCAAAAAAAGGAAGCATTTGAAGGAAGTCTCTTCCAGTCAAATTACTATCATATCTCCCAGGAAACATTAAAAAAGATGGAGGACCTGGCGCATGCGCTTGTCAGGAAAACCTGGCAACTGAGAAAAGGGTTGTAAGCCACTATACATGGCTTACTTTTTCTTCTTCTTTTTTTTCTTCAGCATTTCCTGCTGCTTGTTATGCTCATCCAGCAACAACTGCCAGTTATCGTTCGGGATATCTTCAGAGAAACTGATCGTTTCCCGGTAATCATTCTTGTCTATTTTCATGACGGTGATCTCCTTACCGATGTAAGTCTGGATGGCTTCCAGCACCGGCTTTTCTTCCTCGCTGCAAAAAGAGACTGCCTGTCCTTTCTTTACACCGCGGCCGGTACGCCCTACACGGTGTACATAGTTTTCCGGCACATCCGGCAGGTCATAATTCACCACATAATCTACATCAGGAATATCAATCCCCCTGGCATTCACATCTGTAGTGATCAGCAGTTTGATATCTCCCTTTTTGAACTCTTCCATCACCTGCAGGCGGTTATCCTGCTCCTTGCCGCCATGCATGGCCAAAGACTTGATGCCTACGCGCTCCATGGCAGCCACTACCCTTTCCACGCGCACTTTGGTGCGCACGAACACGAGGATCTTATTTTCAGGGAACTCTTTCACCAGTCTTTCCAAGAAGAAACGTTTATCGTCCATCTCCACAAAGGCAACGGCATGTTGTACGTTTTTAGACACAGGGTCCTGCGGAGAGATCTGGATCCTGATAGGGTTCCTTACAACTGAATAGGCCAGGTCCTTGATCTCCTCGTCGATAGTCGCAGAGAAGAACAGGGTCTGGTGATTACGGGGCAGGTGTTTCAGCACATCCCGGATGTCCCGGATGAACCCGAGGTCCAGCATATGGTCTGCCTCATCCAGGATCAGGATACCTGTCTGGCTGAGGTCAATAAAACCCCGGCTGATCAGGTCGAACATGCGGCCTGGTGTGGCAACCAGTACATCCACGCCCTGGGCCAGCTTTTTCAGCTGTGGCGTCTCGTCTACGCCTCCATGCAGCCCTAATATGTTGAGTTTTGTGTATTTAGCTATATTGACAAATACTTCCGTGATTTGGACAGCCAGTTCGCGGGTCGGTACCATTACCACACATCGCACTTCCCCCTTCGTTTTCCGGAGATGGAACCTTTGCAGCATATGCAGCACTGGAATAGCAAAAGCGGCTGTTTTACCCGTTCCTGTCTGCGCAATGGCCAATACATCATCTCCCTTCAGGATGGAAGGAATTGCCTTAAATTGAATATCCGTAGGACGCTTAAAACCCAACTCGGCTAAACTTCTCTTAATCTCTTCGGAAATATGGTACTGCTCAAACTTCATTCGGCAAAGATAAGGCTAGCAACTGACATTGGCGAAAGGAGGGCTCAGGCGGATCATACCTACTGATTCAGCGTTAGTAGCCCTATGTGTTGGCTTACAAATTGTAATAGTTATATTTAATGATAATTCATTCTCATGAAAGGCAAATTCTTTGTCAGATTGCACCCGATACACCGCATACTGATCAGTATAGGTATAGCAGGCCTGGCATACCTGCTTACACAGCTCGCATCCTTAACCCCGCTCATTCGTGTTGTGTTGGTGTGGGATGTATTTGCCCTTGCGTATAACGTCACCTGCTGGATCGTGTTCTTTAACCGCAGCGTGGACGAGATCCGGAAATATGCCAGAAAGGAGGACGGCAGCCGGACATTTGTATTCATCGTGATCCTGCTGGCTTGTTTTGCCAGTATGCTGATGGTATTGTTACTTATGATATCTGACGAGTCAAAACAAGCAGACAAATTCCTATATATACCGGTAGCCATAGCTGGCATCCTGTTTTCCTGGGGCATGGTGCATACCATGTTTACCTTTCACTATGCCCATATTTACTATGACGACGATGAAGATAACGTGCAAAAACAGGCAGGCGGCCTGGAATTCACGAAAGAACCGGAACCCGACTACCTGGATTTTGCCTATTTCTCTTTTGTGATCGGGATGACCTTCCAGGTGTCGGACGTGGAGATCAGCGCCCGCAAGCTGCGCCGTACAGCGTTACTGCACGGCCTCCTGGCCTTTGGCCTGAATACTTTCGTGGTAGCGCTGACCATCAACCTGGTGGCAGGCCTGAGGGGTTAATGACGCCAATGGCAGTCCTGTTATTCAAAATGACTCCAGAATGCCTGCGTAGCCAGCTGACCGGCCCTGCGCAGGCGGTTCCTTTCCCGCAATGGCTGTACAAGGGAGCGATACGCCTGTTGCAGGTAAGGCCAGCCAAAGGCGGCGGTATTGAATATGATCATGATGGAAGAGAATAATTGTAATCCCATAAAGACGGCAATGCCCAGGTGCATCAGTACAATGGCAAGATAGCCATAGGGGCGGCTGCGGCGCCACCAGATGAAGAATGGGTAGCCTATTTCCAGAAACAATGTGCTCCATCCGATCACTTTGGCCAACAGGGGATAATTGGCCATCCAGCGCATATCAAAACGGGCAAACTGTCCCTGCATCAGCGTCTGCCAGATAGCTTCCCCATTCCACCATTGTATACCCATGGCCTTTTCAACACCAGAAGCAATATATACAAGACAGAGGTGCAGCTGTAATACCCGGATTGCCAGTGTATTCCATTCACTGGATACGGGTTTCGTATGTAGGGAAAAGGTATCCCAGGCATACACGGCTCCTACCGGCATGATAATACAATAGAACAAGGCAATATGCATAAACGTTTCCACGCCGTATGCGCCCATGAAACCGGTATTAATGAACATAAACTGTAATGCCCACGCTATAAAGGCCGCATAGCGGGTAAATTTCCCTAACAGCAATAAGGTCAGGCTGCATAAGTAAACTCCCATCAGCACATATACCCAGGTATCAGCAGCAATGCCTGTTACATGTACCAATGGCTGCAACCAGGATAACTGGGGCATATAAGGGTCTACAATACCACTGCTGATAGACCAGGGTACCAGTCCGTCGGCACCATACAACAGGGTAATACTTCCGGCCAGCCAGCCGCCCTGTACTAATCCCAGCAGAGCGATCGCTATTCTGAAAAATGCCAGTGGCTCGCCAGTCGAAGGAGCCAGGAAAAAACGTTTAAAATGGGTAAACATAGTGGCAACGTTTTAAATCTTTGGGGATGTTTTTTTAAAATCTTTCACCAGGAATGGCTCCCACTTTGGCGTAGCGCCTGCGCGGAAAGCAGCCATATCCGGTACCTGCTTGCCGATGACGGTCACCCGCACCATCTGGCTCGAAGGATGCTGACGTAACATATAAGCGGCACAGCTCTTTGCCAGCAGTGACTGGGCCTCTTCTATACTGAAGAAATTATAGATGGTTTGTATACGGCGGTTGCATTCCGTATTGGTACTTTCCAGCCGGGTTACCCGCTGTTGTGTGTCATCTGCGAGGGTGTACACCACAGCTATTTCATTACCGATATTGGGTGCGAAAAAACTGAAGATATTTCCGCTGCCGGTATAATCGCCATAGGTGGTGATCTGTTTCAGCCACCAGGGTTTATGTGGTGTCCATTCTTCCAGGTGAGCAGCATGTAAAGCGGCTACCGTGAGGTGGAAGAGCGCGATACCTATCCAGCAGAGATGTTTTGTCGTTATCATGACAGGTGATTGAAAATTAGATGGATGCTACAAAGACGGCCTTACGAAGGGGCATTGGCGTGGCAGCCGCCGGATGTATGATGATCTGTTGAAATCATCAGAAATAGCACCGGGAAGGCCGTCATTCACCGGATGCTATTTCTGAATCAAGCGTGCAATCAGTTAGAACCCAATTATGGCGCCACCAGCTACTTCTTCTACGGCCAGCTTTTCAAAGCGGGTATCCAGGCGGGCGAAATTGGCGCGGATATCTTTCAGGATTTCAGGATCGAAACAACCGATCAGGTTGGGGAACCTTCTTCTGAGGATATCTTCCCATTTCAGGCCGTTGTAGATAGTGAGGCGGGCGCCGGCGGAGGGTACCTGGGTAATATCAGCAGTGCCATAGAAACCACGGGTAAAGTAAGGCAGTATACCGGCAGGTATTGACAGGCGGAATTTAGACAGCGTTGTTTGTCCGATCACTTTCTGGTCTACTACGTCGGGCAATAAACGTGCACCGGCATCCAGGAATGATTTGGTAGCAAGCAGTTGTTGTCCTCTACCTATTTCATATACGCCCAGATCAAAGAGCTGTTTTGGATCTACTTTCTGCGCCAGTGATGCTGCACGGGAAGCGACATCCAGGATGGGGATCATGGTAGGACAGGTTTTGATCCAGATCTTCCGGAAAGGAACTCTTTCATAACCGATCTTAGCCAGTTCGGGGAATGGCGGACGACCACCGGGGCCAAAGAACTGTGTTTCGTCAGACAGGTTGCCGTAACGGGCTTTGGTAATGTAGTTGTTAGCGGGTAATCCATCAAAAGCCAACAGATAGGTGTCCGGTGAAAGGTCTTTCAGGATTGCATCCAGTTCGTCCGTGCCATTCAGTCTGGCGCCGGTTTCAGTCGTGGAACCAATAGATGACTGAGGGGTAGCCTGCTGGTCTTTCTTGCAGGAGAACAGTGACAGGGCAGCTATTGCAGCCACGCCTGTAAACAGGAGATGTTTACGCATTTTCTTTGGGGTTTGTGGTTAATGAATAATTCGATGACACAAAATTCAATCAATTAACCCTGCCCGTCAATCGCAAAAACTCCTGTTTTACTACGTATAAATACGCAAACAATGGAAAAATCAACAGATGGGCTACAAAACATGCAGCCCATCCGTTCATAACTTTACATTCTACTGCTCTTAGCGCAGGAACAGGATCTTACCAGCCTCACTGGGTTTGTAAGTACCGGTAGCGGCGTCAAACGTATAAGTACAGGTGCCGAAATGGTCCCATGCACATACGTAGTCATAATCCTTAATGCCTGCTACTGCAAACTCGCCTGTACTAGTCTTGTAGTACTTGGTTTCAGCACGTTCAGCCTTGTTCTGTAAACTGGTGGCTACCGCTGTTCCGGCAGCAAGGGTAACGGCCACTGCCATTAACGCGAATCTTAGATTTTTCATTTTTGTGGTTTGATTTTGTAGGTGAAAGGGGGCAACAACAGGATGATTGTCTTAACAGCATACCTGCCGTCAATATCTTAGTATCGGTTTCCTTACGATGAATGCATGCTTATCGAAGTTTGCCTGTGGTAACAATGAGCACTTTACTTTTTTCCTTTTCATGGGTTTACATTTTGTGTCGTGACGGGGTTAACATTTAATAGGGTACCGAAATTTTCATGGATGATAAAAGGCCGTCTTTCCTTTATTGTAGTCACGAAGATATAATAGTCTGCTGCTACGCCACAGCAGTTGTGAATTTGATAATAGATTATTTACTATCTTTGCGTCAGATTAACACAAAGAGTAAATGAAACCCTTTCATAGTTATCAGAACCCCTCCCTGGCAGTGGACCTGGTCGTATTTGGTTACAGTAAACAGAACCTGTCCGTTTTACTCCTGAACAGAAAGGAAGAACCCTTTAAAGACCGCTGGGTACTGCCTGGCGCCTTCCTGCAAATGGAAGAACGTTTTAAGGATACCTGCTCAAGGGTGCTGAAAACAAAACTGGGAATGGATGATGTCTACCTGGAACAGTTATACTCTTTTGATGAACCAGACCGCGATCCCCGTGGCCGGGCGATATCAGTGGCCCACTATGCACTCGTCAATCCCTCCCGGGTGGCGATTGCTGCAGGTAGTATGGCTAATGATGTCAGCTGGTTCACCATCAATGAGTTACCTGCACTGGGATTTGATCACGATATCATTTTCCAGCAGGCACTCCAGCGACTCCGTTCGAAGATCACTTATTTCCCAGTGGGATTTGAGTTGCTGGATGATCTGTTCACTATGCCGGAGCTGCATGAACTCTATGAGTGTATCCTGGATACGACGATTGACCGCCGCAATTTCAGAAGGAAGATCCTCGATTCTGAATATATTATTAACACCGGGAAGAAAAGAGAAGGATCCCAGAACAGACACCCTGATCTCTATAAATTCAATAAAAAACTAAAGAAGAACAGCTTCCAGATAAATATCTAAACTATGAAATACAATAATGATTGGCTGATCAAACGATATAAGGCCAAGGAAAAGTTAACCTACACCTTCTTCTGGGGACACAGAGGAGAACCCGGCAATGTCACTAAAAGCTGCTTCAGCCAATGGTGGCCAGCCGCTTTCAAAGACGAGCAGCATGTTTACCCTACAGCAGAACATTGGATGATGGCCGAAAAAGCAAGACTGTTCAACGATGCTGCTGCAGAAGAAAAAATACTGAAAGCCCCCTCCCCTGCAGATGCAAAAAAACTGGGCAGGCTGGTGCAGCATTTTGATCCCGCCACCTGGGATGCGAAAAAATTTGAGATCGTAATGAAAGGGAATCTGCTGAAATTCTCTCAATATCCCAAAATGAAAGAATTCCTGCTCAACACCGGCGACACCATCATCGTAGAAGCAAGTCCGCTGGACCGCATCTGGGGAATAGGTATGGGCGCTAATCATGAAGACGCGGAGAACCCAACTCTATGGCGGGGACATAATCTCCTCGGATATGCCCTGATGGAAGTCAGGGACCAACTAAAACAATAAATACAATGAACGAGAAACAAAGGAAAGGCATCAGTAAATTTCTGAGCCTGATCCTACGACATCAGCCTGAAGTGATCGGCATCACACTCGACGAAAATGGCTGGACAGATGTAGATGAACTGATCGCTAAAATGAATGCCAACGGACATCGCATTTCTTTCGACCAACTGGAAGAAGTAGTGGAGACAGATGATAAGCAACGCTATTCCTTCAGTGTGGATGGCAATAAAATACGCGCCAGCCAGGGACATTCCGTGAATATATCGCTGGGCCTGGATCCGCAGGAACCACCGGAATACCTTTATCATGGAACAGTATCAAAATTCCTTGACAGCATCCGTAAAGAAGGACTGCAAAGGATGAGCCGTCAGCACCTGCACCTGAGCCGTGACAGGGAAACAGCGGTGAAAGTAGGTAGTCGTCGCGGCATACCTGTCATCCTCAATATTAACAGCGGGGCAATGCATAGGGATGGGTTCCTGTTCTATCTGTCAGACAATGGTGTCTGGCTGACGGATCATGTGCCGGCGAAGTATATCAATTTCTAAACAGGACCAATGACCAATAGGAATTTTATTAAAGACGCACTACTGGGAGTAGCCACCGGCGATGCATTGGGCGTGCCGGTGGAATTCTGCTCCAGGAGTGAAATGCTATGCGAGCAGGTTACAGGGATGAGATTGGCAGGATTACTCTATGGCTGGGAAACAATTCCCGCCGAATGGCTAAATGTTTTGGCCAAAAGAGATGCAATTGACCAGTTGATTGTTAACTTGCAGGCCAAAATTTACAGGTAAATGGCGCGGACGTTTGTAATTGGGGATATACATGGCGCACTGAGAGCTTTGGAACAAGTGCTTGAAAAGATCAAGCTGAAAGCGGATGATCAGCTCATCTTCCTGGGAGATTATGTGGATGGCTGGTCACAATCTGCACAGGTCATTGATTACCTCATGCAACTGGAAAAACAATACCAGTGCATTTTCATCAAAGGGAATCATGACGCCTGGTGCGAGGCATGGCTGATGGGAGGATTCCCTGACCAGACCTGGCAATTCAATGGAGGCAGAGAAACAGTGGCCAGTTACGAAGGCTATAGTCAGTCGCAGAAGAATGCGCATATCATTTTTTATAACCGGATGAGAGATTATGTGATCGATTCGGAAAACAGATTGTTCATACATGCTGGTTTTACTTCCATGCATGGCCCTGCCATGGAAAGATATGATACCAGTTATCACTGGGATAGAACCCTCTGGGAAATGGCTATTACGATGGATAAACGTATCAAGAGAGATTCCAAGTTGTTTCCTAAAAGATTGTTAGTCTTCAACGAGATCTTTATTGGTCATACACCTACCATCAACTACGATGTAGATGTACCCATGAATGGTTGTAATGTGTGGAATGTAGATACGGGTGCGGCTTTTTATGGGAAACTGACGGCAATGGATATTGATACTAAAAAGTTCTGGCAGAGTGATCCTGTACAACAGCTTTATCCAAACGAAAAAGGAAGGAACCGCTAAGCAATTAATTATCTTATCAAGGTTAATTCCTTTTTCACCAGTGGAAAATCTTTGTCATTGATGTCTGTTTCATAATAGTAAAGTTCACCGTCTTCCATTTCGATCCTGCTCTCCAGGTCTTCATCACTGAGGTAATCGCAGGCAGTAGGTATGTCCCAGTATTCGGTGATCCTCACCCACCTTCCTGCTATATAAGACCAGGTGCTGCATGTATACATGCAGGCATGCATGGATTGTACGAAAACAGAGATATCATCTTCACCGTCCCCATTCAAATCCCCTTCGTTCACCAATCTGATATGCCTGCCTATTACTACCGGCATTGGTTTTATCTTGTTATCCTGGAACCGGACAACATACTGCGTTTCGCTTGTCACTTCCATCCCTTCCTCATGTGGCTTGTCGCTGTTGATCCTGCCGTAAAACACGCCATACCCAATGTCGCGACTGGTATCTCCATTGAAATATCCCTCTACGCGGACAGTGTCAGGAATGACCTGGGCATCTTCCGGCGGAGACGAAAGTATCATGACACCGGTGTCGATGGCAGGTTCAACTGTATTATTCATGCCAGTGGCTGTTTCTTTTTCCCTGGGAGACTCTATAGTGGAATAGCATGCCGGCAACAAAAAGAGACATAAGGCATAAAGGGACTTTTGCATCTCACATGAATTCTTGATACTAAAGTATTACTTTATTTACGCTTTCTCAAACAATTACTTTAGTTCTCAACGTTTTAGTATCTTTTTTATTGAATTTCATACTATCAGCGAAAGGCACGTCACACCTACGATAGTAAGGAGTACTATGTTTTTTGTCCGTTTTAGAGTGGGAACGTTTGCGTAAATAATTACGCCATCTTCTGATCGGCTCACGTATCAAATCGTGTAATTTCAGTAACAAATAAAACCCCGTTATGAAAACACTAATACTACTGGCATTTACATGCCTTCTGGGAGGAGGCATGTCTTATGCGCAAACCCCGCTGTATGCTGCTCCCGGCGGCTCAGCGTCTAACCCTGGTACAAGTATCAATGCTCCCACAACACTTACCAATGCACTCGCTACGATCCCTGCGGGCGGCACTATTTATCTGCGGGGAGGCACTTACAGTTTTTCTGCATCTGTAATCATTGCTGCTACCAACAATGGTACATCATCTGCCAACAAGAACGTTGTAGCGTATGGCAGCGAAGTACCTGTGCTCGACTTCTCCGGACAAGCAGTCGCAGACGCTAACCGCGGACTGGTACTGGATGGCGACTACTGGCATTTTACAGGCATTACCATCACAGGTGCTGGTGATAATGGGATGTTGCTGGCAGGCAATAACAACATCATCGAAAAATGCATCTTCAGCAAAAACCATGACAGTGGCCTGCAATTAAGTCGTTATGTTACGTCCAACACCACTATCAGTTCCTGGCCTTCCAACAACCTGATCCTCAACTGTGAAGCATTTGACAACCAGGATCCGGACAATGAAGATGCTGACGGATTTGCAGCTAAACTAACCTGCGGTACGGGCAATGTATTCAGGGGTTGCATCTCTCATCACAACATTGATGATGGATGGGACCTCTATGCGAAAAGTGATACAGGCCCTATCGGTGCTGTAACACTGGAAAACTGTGTGTCATACAGCAACGGTACGCTCAGCAATGGCAGTACGTCCGGTAATGGTGATAAGAATGGTTTTAAACTGGGCGGTTCAGGTATTGCGGTCAATCACATTATCCGCCGTTGTGTGGCTTTCAATAATGGCCATCATGGTATCACTGACAACAATAATCCTGGCAATATCGAAGTGTCCAACAATACGAGTTACAACAATGCGGAATCCAATTTCAATTTCAGGGATGGCAGCACAGCCACTTACAGGAATAATCTGTCTTTTAATGCCGGTTCCAGCGACAAATCTATCGGCACTGAAGTGGGATCCAGCAACGTATGGTGGAAGAACAATGTCAGCACCAACAGCGGTAGCCTGGTAGTGAGCAGCGCGGATTTCATTTCCACTTCGCCCAGCGTTGGTAAGAACGCAGATGGTAGTCCTAATCTGGGTAATTTTCTAGCACTGGCCAGCGGCAGTGATTTAATCAATACCGGTGTTACAGCTCCTGGCATCACTTATACAGGCTCCGCTCCGGATATCGGCGCACGTGAATCAGGCAGCACCAGCAATCCAGGCACATATACTCTCAGCATTACGGCGGCTCCTGCTGCAGGAGGTACAGTAACAGCCAATCCAAACGCTTCGTCTTATACCGCAGGTACTGTAGTTACGTTGACGGCGGTACCTGCCAGCGGGTACACCTTCTCAGGATGGAGTGGTGCAGCCAGTGGCACATCTACTACCACGACAGTTACTGTTAATTCCAACATCGCAGTGACGGCCAACTTTATCGCCAACAATGGCGGCGGCGGCAATACACTTCGCATAGACGATGCAGCTAGCGCCACCAGTGGTTATTGCGGCGCAGATGGTAGTCGCCAGAACAGCTACAGCGGCGCAGATGGCGGGTATTATATCAACCTGTCAAACTCCACTGCAAAGGGCGTGAATTATCGTATTACCGTTCCATCAGCAGGAACGTACTCATTTGTATGGAGATATGCCAATGGAGGTTCCACTGTTTCTACTACTGCACGCTTGCTGGTGAATGGCAGCACAGCCGTAGCAAGTGTATCCTTCCCTAAGACAAGCTCCTGGTCAGCCTGGACCACTACACCGGCAGTGACGGCAACACTTGCAGCCGGTACCAATACCGTGCGGATTGAAACGACATCCTCGACTGAATTTGCCATCATAGATTGGCTGGAAGTAACTGGTAACAGTCCTTCGGCAGGTGCATGTAGCGCCAGCACGCTCGGTACAGTGGCTTATAAAAGAGATGTATCCACAGCAGTGAACGAAGCGGCGCGTGTTTATCCTAATCCGGTAGTCAACACATCTACTGTTAGCTTTTATAACAAACAGGAAACAAGGGTAGCTGTCAGGTTATATGACGCTAATGGCGCGCTTATGAATACGCTGGCTAACAAGGTTTATCCTGCAGGACTTCATCAATTGAGCGTTGATTGTAGCAGGCTTGTGAAAGCGGTGTATTTCATCCGCGTGGAAAGAGATGGCAACAATGAAACCTTAAGGATCATCAAACAATAAATTATAGTTGCTCACCCGGCTTCAGTACCCTTCCGCGCTGTTGTTCAGCTGCTGCAAAAGCATCGTCTGAAAGCGCCTGAAATCCTTTAGGCGCTTTCGAAGCCGGGCCTTTATAGATACCTACGAAAGGTTTTGAAAATGTTTTACGGGTTACAGGATCTGTCATCCTGAAATATTGCGGATACCAGCCCTGCACAATACGATGGTCGGGTGCTGGCTTTTTCGCAGCCTTCGCCCTGTTCTCCAGGATCTTTTCCAACGTGACCTTATCAACATCCGCTTCTTTGAAGAAATAAACACGACGGCCTTTTAATCCATTGCCACTCTTGAATACCCCTGCATGATGCCATTCTGATGCAAAAGGCTCGATTTCCTTCGCACTGATCTTAGTATTGAATTTCCTGGATAATAAAGTGGCTACCTCACCAGCTTTCAACAATTGTTTGTCTTCAGCATCCTGGTAATTCTCTGACTTTCCCTCCTGCAGATATTTACGCATCTTCATGAGGGAAAGGTACAATAATTCTACTAGCCTTATAAAGCGCTAGTTTTCAATAGTGATCTTCTCGCCCTTGGCGGATCTCAGAGAAATAGCCAATGTAACTTCATCACACCGTCCAGTGTTCACGCCTGATGATATCCTCCAGGCGGGCTTTATCTGCACCCATCTGAGGTTCAAGTCCTAATTGCTGCATCAGACTATAACTATTGATCACTCCTTCTTTGAACCAGGGCATTTCCTTGCTCAGCACCATCAGCTTGGCAAACCCTTTCATATGCTCACCCTTCTGGATGAGATAATAGGCATGTGCGGCCCTGAAATGAGGATAATGATAGAACTCACCAGCCATTGTATCCCAGGTGGCCTCAGTAACCGCCGGCTCCGATTTCAGCAACGCAATAGCATATACGGGGGAATGCAGCAGGTCGTGTTCGAAGTTCACCAGCTCCTGCATACTCAGCGACTTCCGGTTATCATTAAAAAGCCTGACACGCAGTACTTCGTTATATAATTCGTGTGCCCGTTCTTCCTTATGTGTATAATGCCAGATATCGCCCAGGAGGATCTTTGCTTTCAGATGGTTAGGTACGAGGTGCAGCGCTTTCTGTGCACGCTCTTCCGCCTCTTTATATTTAGTAAGGATAAAATACGACCTCGCCACTGCCATATGAAAATTGGCATCTGTAAGATCGGGACCGGTAGCATGTTCTGCCGCAATCTTCAGGGCATGTTCGGGATAACGGTCTATATTGTAACGCTCAATTACCTGCCAGAGCTTCATAGATTCTCCAATGGAATTATCCAGGATCTTGTAGATGATCCCTCTTCTGTCCCATATGGACTTTACTTCTTTCCAGGCTTCAAACTCCTCAGGAAAAGCGATGGCAAAAGGGATCACTTCATTAGTTTCTTCCGAGCGGACCCGCATGCTCATCTCTTCCTTGGGTCTGCTGGTATAACGTGCGGCGGCTGCCAGGAATTCTTTGTCAAATAATTCTATGTCTGTCAATGCCGGAGCAGACGTGGCCTGCCCATTCTTATTGTTTTTAAGGCCAAATAAATTAGCGAAAAAGCCCATATCCGAAAAACTGAATTGTTCCGCAAGATATACAAATTATATACATATTATTTATAATACCATTTGAATAAATTCCCGGGAACACTCGCTAATTATTTCTAATTTACAATGGGAAGCGAAGTATTCAGGATTTACTATATATCAACCAAATGTCAATTTCAAGAAGAGCATTCTTATCCCAGACTGGGAAAGTAGCTGCTGCCTACCCCGCTATGCTGGCACTCGGAATGTTACAAAAAGCACCCGCTCATGCCTTTGACCTGGAGGGAAATGGAAACGGTAAACGTATCATCATCCTCGGTGCAGGACTGGCAGGACTGACAGCCGCTTATGAGTTAACAAAGCTTGGATATCAGTGTACCATCTTAGAGGCACGTAACCGGGCAGGCGGAAGATGCTGGAGTATCCGTAAGGGTACCGTTCATCATGAAACAGATATCACTCCGCAGACAGCCGCTTTCGACAGTGATCAGTATTTCAATGCAGGCCCATCCCGCATTCCGCATCATCATGAGCTGACCATGCACTATTGCCGGGAACTCGGCGTACCCATACAGGTATACAATAATGTAAACGAAGCCACCTACTTCTTCAGTGAAGGGAAAGGCCCTCTTTCTAATAAAAAGATCAGGGCCCGCGAGATCCATAACGACCTGCGTGGCTATACGAGCGAACTGCTGGCCAAAGCAATTGACCAACAAAAGATTGATACCGCCCTGACTAAAGAGGATACACAAAAGGTCCTGGAATACCTGAGAGCAGAAGGAGGACTGGATATTGACAAACTATATAAAGCATCAGACAGGCGCGGTTTTGTTGAAGCCCCCGGCGCTGGCGATAAACCAGGCAAGATAGGCGATCCTCACCGGCTGGCAGACATCATTTCTTCCGGACTGGCAGATCCCGACTTCTATAACGTGGCGGAGTATACGTATGAGTTACAGATGACTATGTTCCAGGCCATCGGCGGTATGGACAACATTTCAAAGGCCTTTGAACAGCGGGTAGGCAAGATGATCCGCTTCGGATGTGAGGTAACTGATATTCTCAATCAGCCGGAAGGCGTGAAGATCGTCTATAAAGACAACAAAGGCAGCCACGAACTACAGGCCGACCTTTGCATCTGTACACTACCACTACCCGTATTGAGCAACATTCAGCACAACTTCTCTTCCGATGTAAGCCGCGCCATTGATCGCGTACCATATATGATCACGGGTAAGATCGGTTTACAGTTCAAAAGAAGGTTCTGGGAAGAAGATGAACAGATCTTTGGCGGTATCACGCATACCAACAATGAACTGACGCAGATCTTCTATCCTTCCTACGACTATCTCAGTAAAAAGGGTATCCTGCTGGGCTACTACAATTTTCATGAGAAAGCGAAACGGACAGGCAATCTAACGCATGCGGAACGGGAGAAACTGGCGCTGGAGAAAGGCAGCCTGATACATCCGCAATACATGAAAGAGTTTGAGACCTCTTTCTCTGTCAGCTGGCATAAAACGCCTTACAGTATGGGAGGATGGGCATTGTATAACGGCGCCAACCGGCAGACACTTTATAAGAGTCTGTTACAAGCAGACAAACAGGTGTACTTCGCGGGTGAACATACCACCTACCTCAATGCCTGGATGGCCGGCGCTTTCGAATCGGCAAGAAGAACGGTAGCTGACATTCATGCCAGGGTAACAGATCAACGTATCACTTATCCTACTGCCACAGGCAGTTAATGCAATAGATATTTTTTACAACCAAAACTAATTGCTATGAGTACCACCAACTCCATGAACAGGCGTGACTGGCTGAAGACCACGGCCCTGTTTACCGGTGGATTGACAATGCTTCCTCCAGCCCTGAACCGGTTGCAGGCAGCACCTGCCATCCCTGTTGCCAGTAATAGCACGGCCTATGCCAATGACCTTGCTATCGGCCCAAAACTGCCTGCCAACCTGAAAGCCAGACTGTTTGCCAACGAGAATCCGTTCGGCCCTTCCCCTAATGCCAAAAAGGCTATTATGGACAGCATGCTGACCAGCTACCAGTATCCCATCAGGTTGATGCCGGAACTGGAAGAAAAGATCTGTGCATATGAGGGCATCACGCCTGACATGCTGATGATGAGTTCTGGTTCTTCTCCGCTGCTTTTAGGCACTGCTGTCAGCCTGTGCAGAGACGGTGGCAACATCGTGACAGCCGATCCTACTTACGATGACCTTCCGAACCGGTGTGAAAAGGTAAACGCCAAATGGATCAAGGTTCCGCTGACCAAAGAATACACACATGACCTGGATGCGATAGAGAAAGCTATCACCCCGGAGACTAAACTGGTGTACATCTGCAATCCCAACAATCCGACAGGTACAATTGTAGATAAAGACAAGCTGAAAGCATTCTGTGAACGCGTATCACAGAAAGTGACGGTATTTGTCGATGAGGCTTATATCGATTATCTACCGGATGCTGCTGCCACCACTTTGATCAGTAGTGTGAAGAAAGGACAGAACATCATCGTGGCACGTACTTTCTCTAAGGTATACGGACTGGCAGGACTGCGCCTGGGTTATATTGTCGCGCAGCCGGCAACTATTGCAAAACTGCAGCCCCATACATCCTGCAGCTGGGCAGCCCTTTCAGCGCCTGCCATCAGCGGTGCACTGGCCAGTTATCAGGACCAGGCGTATATGCAGGAAATAGTGAAGAAGACAACAGAGAGCAAACAGTTCCTGTATGATACACTCAAAGCAGAAGGCTACAGCTACATCCCTTCTTACACCAACTTCGTGATGTTCCCGCTCAAAATGGACGGGCAACGTTTTGCGGAAGAGATGTTGAAACGGGGCGTAGGATTACGTAACTGGAAAATGAACAATCAGGACTGGTGCAGGATCAGCATCGGACGCATGGATGAAATGCAGGCATTTGCGGCTGCATTCAAGGAATTATCTTAATTAACAGACTGTATGAAAAAATATCTGCTGACATTATTACTTGCTGTTTGCATATTGCAGGCGATGGCACAATCACGCCCCATCACGACTGCTGAATATGTGAAAGCCAAAACCTTTACGGTAAAAGACCTGGACAATGATACCTATGTAAAGTTCAACAATGCCTATATACTGGACCGCTATGAGATGCGGAAGCCCTATTTCATTACGGGTGATGACGGTCAGAAAAAAAGAATAGACCTCTACCGCCTGGTAGCGAAAGACAGTATGCAGGACATTGCTACCATGATCTTTTACACGAACGAAAGCGGCAAGCTGTATACAGCCGTGATGCCGCTGTTCAACAGCAATGCTGATATCTGGAACCAATACTTTGAGGATATTCACGCCATTGACAAAGTGGAGAAGAACTTCGTACTGAAACTGTCTTATGTATTATCTAAAGAGTTCAGTTATCAGTTATACAAGGCCATGAACGCAGGCAAGGATGTGAAAGAAGAAGCCGGCACTTATGGTACGGATATCTGTTTTCCTGGCGACCAGCTGGTGACACTGGCCAATGGCACGCAGAAAGAACTGCGTGATATCCATCCGGGAGATGAGATCATCAGTCCCGATGCGGCAACGCACCAGACCAGCACCATTCGCGTAAAAGAGCTGGTAAAGCATACTGCTGAAAACTATGCCATCACTCGCTTGCTGGTCATGCATGCCACAGAACAGGAAGAGGCAGGTATACATGTGGTGACCTTGTCAGGCAAGGTATTGCAGGCAACACCTAATCATCCCGTACTGACCATTGCAGGTAAAAAGCAGATGGGAGCTGTAACAACGGGCGATCAGCTGCTTTGCATGGATGAACACACCAAAACACTCGTCACATATACCGTTGTAAATAAGACCGAAGCCGCCGGAGGCAAGCAGGCTGTTTACAACATCGTAGCAGAAGGGGGAGATGCCTTTATGATGAACAACATCATGGTGCTACAGAAATAGAAGAGATGTAGTAAAATAAACGGCGTCCCCTGGAAGCATATAAAAGATACCTGATGAAGAGAGCCCGTCCGCCAGAAGGCAAGACGGGCTCTTTTTGTTAGTGTTCCACCAGCACTTTACTGGCAACGTTATTAGGCACCAGTTGATAATCCTGGAACGTGACAGATGCAGCAGCTCTTCCTGAAGAAAGGGTGCGCAACGTGGTCACATATCCAAACAGATCAGACAAGGGCACCTCTGCCTTGATATACTGGGCACTCGCCTTCATTTCCATTCCTTTGATCACACCGCGACGCCTGTTGAGGTCTCCGGTAATAGCGCCGGTATGTTCTTCCGGCAGGGTCACTTCCACACTCATGAAAGGTTCCAGTAAGCGGGGCGCCGCTTTCGCAGCTGCTACACGGAAGCCCATTAAGGCTGCATGTTCAAAGTCCAGCGCATGAGAGTCTTTTTCATGGATGTCGCCATCCAGTAAACGCACCCGCATGGATTGTACAGGATAACCCGCCAGCACACCGTTCTGCATCGCTTCTTCAAAACCTTTCTTCACAGCAGGAATGAACTCGCGGGGAATAGCACCACCGGTAACCTCATTCACAAACTCCAGCCCTGGCTGTCCATCTTCACGTGGCGACAGTTCAAACACGATCTCAGCAAAGTTGCCCGAGCCACCATTCTGTTTCTTATACACTTCTTTGTGTTGCACAGCTTTGGTGAACACTTCTTTGTAAGCGATCTGTGGTTGTCCTTTATTGACCTCCAGCTGATAATTGGTGGCCAGTTTTTCCAGCACCACTTCCAGATGTAATTCACCCATTCCCTTGAGGATAGTCTGACCGGAAGCCGCATCCACTGTTACGGACAAGGTAGGATCTTCTTCCACCAACTTAGCAAGTGCTTCACCCAGCCTGTTCACATCTTTAGCCACCTTCGCCTCGATAGCATAACCCATCATCGGTTCAGGGAAGCTGATCTTCTCCAGCAACACCGGTCTGTCAGCATCAGACAGGGTATCGCCGGTACGCACATCCTTCAATCCAACTACGGCACCAATATCGCCGGCACTGATCACATCTGCAGTTTCATACTTGTCAGACATGATACGCATCAGACGACTGATACGCACTTTCTTGCCCGTGCGGCTGTTCCATACGGCATCACCCGTACGTAAAGTACCGGCATACACTCTCACAAACGTCAGCTTACCGGCATAATCATCAGAGATGATCTTGAAGGCCAGCGCAGCAAACGGACTTTCTTCCGTAGTGGCGATCTGCAGACTTTCATCTGTTTCCTGACTGGTTGCATGTATTTCGGGCACATCAGCCGGAGCAGGTAGGTAACGCACCACAGCATCCAGCAATGGCTGTACACCCTTATTGCGATAGGCGGCGCCTGCCAGTACAGGGATGACCTGCATCTGTAAGGTGGCACTGCGCAAGGCACGATAGATATCTTCTGCAGATACTGTAGCGGGATCAGTGGTGTAGCTTTCAAAAATGCGCTCATCATATAATGAGAGTTCTTCCAGCAAATTAACACGCGCCTGTTCCGCTTCGGTCAGCATGTCGGCAGGAATATCGGTGACAATGTATGTTTTACCATCCTGACTATCCCATACATAAGCTTTCATGGTGAGAAGGTCAATGACACCGGAGAAAGCATCTTCCGCGCCAATCGGCAATTGTACTGGCACCGCATTGGTATGTAACACATCACGGATCTCTTTCACCACACGACGGAAGTCAGCACCCTGCCTGTCCATCTTATTGATCATCACAATACGTGGCACATGATAACGGTTAGCCTGCAGCCACACTGTTTCCGACTGCGGCTGTACACCCGACTTCGCACAAAACACGGCGATGGCGCCATCCAGCACACGCAGGGAACGTTCCACTTCGGCAGTGAAATCAACGTGGCCTGGAGTATCTATAATATTCACCTGGTATTTATTACCATCAAGTTGCCACCAGGTAGTGATGGCTGCAGAAGAAATGGTGATACCACGTTTTTCTTCCTGCGGATCACTATCCATGACGGTGTTTCCTTCATCAACACTACCTAACTTGTGTGTAAGCCCTGTATAATAAAGCATGCGTTCTGTAACGGTTGTTTTACCGGCATCCACATGCGCCATGATCCCTATATTTCTGAATAGTTCCTGTCGTTTCATTTCTAATGATTTTAAAGCAATAAAAAAGCCTTCCGCTCTGGTAACGGAAGGCTTGCTGCAATATGCATAGCACTATACGTTACCGGACTTGCCGTGTAAAGAATATTGTCAATGTTTTGATAATAGCTATCATATTGCGTGTTATAAATGTTGTTATTGAAAATAGAATATTGTCTAGTTAATGGATACACGTACCCCGTGTAGCAGTTTTATGTAACTGCTATTAACATACAACTAAACGTAAATTGGCTGAAGAAGCAGGGGGAGACAAATAAAAAGGCCCCTTCGGATGAAGAGGCCTCTGAAGAATATTCAGACACAATAATTAACCTCTCATATCCGGGCAAGGATCTGCCTCCCCGTCCTTAATTAAGACAATGCAGGTGCTTGCAATTACTGCCCTGATAGCAGCACTTGCGTTGAACGCTGATTGATATGAAAGAATGTTTGTCATTGTGATTAATGCTTTTAAAATTCGTGCACAAATGTACGAAGAATTTCGATATAAAAAACAAGTGCATGCAGAGGCGATGGTTTCAACTACAACTGTAATTGACCGTCAACAATATTCAACTGTCTGTCCTTTTCACTATTGATGATCCATGCACCCAGATTAAACCAGGCAGCACATTCATCCAATATCCAGGCGTCTGAGCTACACACTATTTTATCACCTGCTATCAGCAATTTATCAGGTGAATTATCAAGATGGATTTCCCAGGGGAATTGATGTTTTTCTGACAGTTCATAACAAAAGCCTTTCAACTTTCCACTGTTAGAAACAGGAGCATCGAAGATCCAGATCACTTTTTCTACTTCGAGTTTGCGTAACATCTCGCCTATCAATACCAGCACATCACCGGTTTGATTGATCATTTTATAGGTTCCATGGACCGATGAGATATCGCGGTAACATCCATCCAAACCTTTAAATACAAAACCGCCGGAATAAAGTGTTTCTAACAGGATCAACAGATTGAATCCATCAATATAAATGGTGTTGTTTCTTAATTGATCGGCATGCAGTTCTTTCTTTTTTCTGATCTGTAGTTGCTGTTCGGAACAACACATGCCCTGCAGTGCCAGCAACTGGCGTTTGATCAGATTATATCTGTTGCCAACGAGAGAGATGGATGCTTTTAACGGATAATCCCTGCTGAGTAGATAATACATATCTTCCAGCCCCTGCCGTAGTTGCTCCTTTACGATCGGATTACCGAATAGTGTATTGTCTTCCGGATGTTTATCCTGATTCCTTTCAGTTTGTAGTGCATTATCGTCCATAGCAGGGAGTAATAATTTTCGGCGCCAGATACGGCATTTTTCTCAAATTTAGGACCTGCGCAGTTAACTAACGTAATAAACAGGTTTTCCAGGCTCAGATATACGGAAGGTGAGGTTGATACGAGCCCCGATCTTTCTGGAAGTTTTAGGAATATGATGTTCGTAAAGGTCCTGCATGGTTTCTCCCATCAGCAGGAAGCTGCCATGTGTTAAGGGAATGTCCAGGAGGGAAGTACCTACGTGGTTCTTTGGTCTAACCTTAAACAACCTGGTTTCCCCGAAGGTAACAGAAGCGATAGGGTGATGCCGGCCATCCTTCGGTAAAGTATCGCTGTGCCAGGAGACGGAGTCATTCCCATCCCGATAGTAGTTGAGCAATATCCGGTCAAATTGGATGCCGCACTCTGCCTCAACTCTGGCTTTGATAGCCAGGAGCTCGGGCGTCCATTCGAAGCCATTTGTGCCTCCGTAATAGGCGGTTAAACGGGGATCCGGCAGGATCCTGTCATACATTTTCCGGGTTCGCTGCTGCCAGGGGGTGGTGTCTTTGAATATTTTGAAGTATCTATCTGATTCTTCCTTAGTGAAAAACTGCTCCCAAAGCCTCAATTCTGCACCGGGTAGCTGGAAGTCTACGAAACGCCTTTTCCCCTCATCAAACAGTTCACAATCATCAAAAAGTTGCATAGGGTACGAAGGTAGGAATTAAGACCGAAATACTAAAATTTTTAGCATTTCAATATCAAGGCACTTGAAATAAGCCCGCTTTTATGCCAGTTTGGCACTACTTGCCTGGCCGTCGCTTCGCCGTCCGAGATTCGTTGCTTGTTCGTCCCTTGTTCGTCCACCGATATTGGCCGGGAATGTGTCAAAAAGGCTCTTCATAACAGCATGAACCGGCTGATAAGCGGTTATCAGGTGGAATCCCTGGCTGCGTTCTTTGAAGTTTTTTGCTATTGGGCATTTTGAAGGCGTGTTGGGCTTTCTTTATCTATTAAACCCCTGGTAGATCGCATCAGCATACTTCAAACAACGGAGGCCAGGGATTTCCACCTGACACCGCCGGTTCCTTTAGTTCTTCCACTTAATTCGTTGAGGTACTATCCGGGCGCTGGCAAAGTAAAATACCAATTTTGCACACTGCAACCTCATATCATACATTGCTGACACCTAATTCTCCTCCTCCCTATGCCTTTTTTGCTTCTTGAGCTTAGTGCGTGCATCCCATATGACCAAGACAATGATGGCAATAATTAAGATGACCATTTTTATATCCATGTTCCTTGCTATTACGTTATAACCATATCAGCGGATGCCGTACCGGAAGGTTACGCACCACTTCCGCATTGGAGGGCTGATGGTCCAATCTTTTCCAGGTACCAAACCACTCCTGCTGCTGATAAGCTGCTGCACCGAATACCAGGGACGGATGTGCCACCGGCCATTCATCCCAATACATGACGTCCTTTTTATAGGGCCATTTTCCCTTATCTACTATATAAGGATACAGGAAAGCAATCCCTTTTTTGATACTACGACCGTCCGGCAACTGGTAGGCCCACAGGTCATTTTCCTTATCGGACAGGATCTGGCAGATGGTGACCATGGCATCGAGATTGAACAGGGAATAGCCATAAGGTTTCGTTCTGGCCAATTCCAGCGGGAAACTGCCATCGGCGGCCATCTGGTTGGGCAATAATACCTGTTTGTACCTGTCCCGGCAAAAGCGCAATAAAGCAGTATCGTTGATCAGGCGGGCAAAGCAGGCTGTCTGCATCACCCAGCAGGTGCCGTGGTTATTCTTTGCGTTCATCTCATCCTTACCATACTGATGGGTTGTCAGCCAATGGAGGTAGTCAGCAAACCACGTCCGGATACCTTTCGCCAATTCCCTATCGAAGGCGCGGTCCTTTTGCATGACCATTACACCCTGAGCTACTTCCATCAGGTGAATGGCGTCAATGATACCAATACCCCTGCCGGTGAATCTTCCTTTGATAGCCTGTGCATATTGCAGGTTCGGATGCATTAAAGTGGCGGTATCAGTAAACCATGCCTTTAAATGCGGGAGGGCTTCACGCACATAATTAGTATTGCCGGTAATGCGATAAGCAGATGCCAGTGCACCGATGATACGACTAAAACGGATCATTGCATGACGATGGGCCACAAAGTTATCGGGGTTGGTCATACCATCGCGCTGAATATAAGGACTATCGGGATGAGCGGGATTGGGCCACCAATAATCGCCCTCAGAGTAAAAATCATGCTTGCTGCCTGCACTGCGTGTACAGGTTGCTGCTGTTACAGTTGCCGGCGCTTGTTGCTTTGCCCAGGCAGCTTCTTTGAGTATCTGCTCACGCAGTACATTAACAACTGCTTTATCCGGTGGATTAAATGCGCTGCATAAGAGTATTATCAGTAAAATCGTAACGTGTTTCATGGGTTATCAACATTCTGTCCTACATAATACAAAACTCCTGTGATAATTTTTCCTAATTTGCCCGGATGAGAAAAGGACTACCTATATTTATCCTGACTGCCTGCATTGTATGCTTATCCTCCTGCTCAAGACAGGCGCTTCAGCCGCTTGATGTAGCAAAAGCGATCTTTAATCCGACAGTGTCCCCCGATTTTGTTGCGAAACACAGCACCGGTGACTATAGCGGTCATCCAAATGGACAGGACTTCCCTAATGAGCTAAATACTTCGTTCCTGCTTATCCAGCAATCAGCGAAAAAGGCAGTCGTTGCAATGACAATTGCGAACAACAACGGCAAAGCAACAGACAAGTACCTTTATTTTACCAAAGACAGTGCCCGATGGAAAATGTATGCATTGGCAACACCTACGCTGGCACGTTTGCATGAGCGCATGAAGAACGAAATGGAAGCAATCACCGCGAATGAGCTGGATAGTCTTCTCACCATATACCAACATCAGGAGTATGCTCCGTATAAAAGTAAAGAAGAGTTCTCTTTTATATTGAACAGTCTGCGGTTGAAATTAGCACCAGACGATAGTCTTGTGGCGCATTTCTATCGCCATAAAGCAACCTTTAATCAACTGTTGAAAGAAGTAAATAAGACGTCAAAATCTCCCGAAACAGAAACACCTACATTAGTAAACACACGAACACCTATATACAGCCCTTTACTAATCAGTAATGTCACCACCGGTGGGTTCCTACCTGCTGAATGTATCGACTTTCATATACTGAACGACCAGGTAGGATATCTTTATACGCCGCATAAAAAATACCTGCCTGACTTAAATCCGGACAAGGTGATGATGTTAAGATCGCTTGGTGGGGGATGGTATTTATATAAGGTAGCTATCTATTTGTAGTGTGTTATTTTTTCTCATGGTATCAAAGTATGTTGAATCGGTGTTGTCTAATTCTTAAACACCCGTTCGGGAACAAAAAAAAGATAACCATGAGAAAAACACACTTATTAAACTATTGCCTGCTGGCAATGGTAGGTATTACGGCATGTTCAAAAAAGAATGATGCACCACCCAATCTACAACATGAAACAGCTCTCGCAGCAGCTGAGCCACCCACAGTAACAGTACCAGGCGTCTGCGAATACGATCTGGATGAAGCTGCATTAAAAGCCCAGGGTTATACGAAAGTATTTGAAGACAACTTCAATATGCTTGACAGTACCAAATGGGACCGCTGGAACAGTGGTGGCTATAATAACGAACTACAGCTGTATACACCCAAAAACCTCCGTATTGTTGATGGCAAGCTATTAATTAAACCTGTGAGGGAAAGAGTAACCGGGGCTACCGATCCCGATAATCCTACGAGGAAAACATTCAATTTTACTTCCGGCAGAATTGAATCTCATTATAATTTCAAAGCTTCTACAACTACTCCGAAAGTACGTATCTCAGCCCGCATAAAACAGCCATTGGGCTTCGGTATGTGGCCTGCCTTCTGGTCGTACGGCGGCGAATGGCCTACCAACGGAGAACTGGACATCCTGGAAGGATTTGGAGAAAAGGATTTCTATAACACCAACATCTGGTATGGCAGCACGCCAGGTACGCCTGACCATGAGTATACACTTTCCATGACCTATGTTAAGTCACAGACTAATCTGACCACCTGCTATCATGTATACGAAGCAATCTGGCAAAAAGATACTGTTACCTTCCTGCTTGATGGTAGTATTACCAGGAGGCTGGTATCTTCTACAGAAGCGGGTAAATTCATTCCGAAGTTCTTTAACAGAGAGCAGCACATTACTTTGAATGCAGCTATTGGCGGTGATCAGTTTGGCACAATAGATACGTCCAAAATTGTACTGGGCGATACTTATGTAGATTGGGTGAGAGTGTACACGGCTAAGTAATTAATATAAGACAGCCGGCGGGGTGGTTGCCGGCTGTCTTACCCTGAAATTAGTACTTTCGTTATGGGCCTGATAGACCCATGCTAAAAGCAATAAAAAACCTGCTTGTTAGCAGGTTTCAATGTTTTATATCTAGTAATTAACTTACTGATTACTCCATCCGCCTATTGAGAATACTTCTATACAAGTAGGCATCTGTATCCATCCGAATAATCTTAGCCTCAGATGTTTTTTTCACCGTGGAACTGGTAAGAGTATTGTGACTATTCAATTCTTTGTCTACAGTATCGTCTTGGTCCAAACGCTGTCTGGACTCTTCAATATTACTGATATTATCCTTCTTATCTTTCATCAGCTTTAATTAAATGCTTACTTTTCAACTCTTTAATAACCTCTTTTTCCAAAATCGGAATTGCTTGCAAAGATATAGTTTTCTTTGGCAAAGCGCTTTTTTTCTCTGTTACGACTTTTTTCCCCTGGTCCTTCCTTATATGACCGGAAGACATCCTAAAAAGTTCAAGAAACCGCCTCGGAGAAACCCCATCAAATAAAAGAATTCTCAACTTGTTAAGTTCCGTTTCATTTTCTGTAATAGAATCATAGTGCAATTTAAGCGCCAGACTTTTTCGATAAGGCTCAATATAATAAACCTCGGTAATACCAGCGGCGACAATATGCCTGGCACAATTATGACATGGATATGTTGTGCAATATAACTTGCCACCTTTCATGCCTTGAGCGCCTTTCAGACCACCTTCAATAATGGCATGCATTTCTGCATGTACAGCTCTTGAAAACTCAATCAACTCCTTTAAACGGGAACCTTTTATAACATTAGTTACCTCTGCTATATCTTCCTTCTTAACGAGATTTCTTTTCACAAGTTCATTGACCAAAACATCGCGTATTAATGCTTTCTCTTCATCATTGGAGCACTTACCTCCTTCGAAATTCATACATCTATGATCGTCCTGTCCTAATGGATCCCCGGCTACTGATTTATATACTCCTCCTTTAAATCTGGGTACATCATTCCAACCGACTGAGATGATTTCGCCTTTTTCATCTATGATTGAGGCGCCAACTTGCCTACTCAAACATGCTGAATTACCCGCCGCGGCAAATGCCTGATACATAGCAGTCTCATGACCTGTGGGAGTTACGATATCTGAATTAAATATTAAATTTAAGAACCGTGATATTTTAGCTACAATAACAGGAGGATGAGATTGTTCAAGGCGAAGAAAAAAGTCGGCCTGAACAAATGTTTCGGATACTCTTTGCCCAAACTTCAATTCCTCGCCTGAATCTCTGTCGATAAGATTATATATCTCCTCTTTTTTTAATCCCATTTTTTCAAGCATTTTCTCCCGTGTATGAACATTAGAAAAAACACCGACAAAGTAAAAAAGTTCCGAGTAAATGAGCCGAAATAGCTCCAACTCTTCGTGGTTCTTTATAGAATCCACAATATAGCACACCCTTTTTGTTTTAAATGTATCGTCTTGCGCATTTAATTTCAATTTCTCCCGGTGGGCCGCAATCTCGCTAATAGCTAATTGCGCCAATATATTGGCCCCATTCTGTTGCCTAAAATCATTCCCCATATTGATTAATGCCTCAAGCTCTGCATATTTTGAGGCAACCGTAGTAACAAGACCTGCCTGCGCCCTCTTCCTGATAATCGAACTGAGTTTAATAATACGACACTCGTAATTATACTCGTTTTCCAAAATACGCTTAAACTGGTCTGCCACGAAATGAATATCTGTTCCAATCGGACCGCACAATCCTATTATAAGCTCTTCTGTATGAGTGGAAGATATTCTTTCTTTCAATTCCTTTTCCTCCTCCTTTTTCCTTATATTACTAGTTTCATCACTCGACTCAACGATCTTAAGTGCAGGTTCTGCCATATGACTAATTTTAAATAATAAATTTGTTGACTATTATAATCTGTTGCTATAACCACAAAATCATAACATTCATTTATTAATTTATTTTAGGCAATATCACAGCAGTATAAATACATTGTTGATGTGCATGGAGTCAATGTGAACAGACGGGCATTACGGAGTTGATTACTCCCTTAATCTTTTTAAGGATGGCCCGGCGGCAATTATACCATCATTTGTTATTAACAACTCCGTAAACGCAGCCTTCGGAGGTAGTCCATTACTGGTCTTCTCCCAACTGCTGCCATTATTATCAGACTTGTATACACCATCCCACTGACAAGCGATCAATCTTTTTCCGGTCCGTTGCAACTGGAAAGTATATAAATCCGGTAACCCTTTATCCGATTGTATCCAGTGTGCACCGTCATCTTTTGTTTTCAATACAACAGGGCCATAGCAAAGCGCAAATATGTATTCGCCGTCATTGGAAACATTATGCAAAGTGTGAGCATCGTATATTGAGCGCCAGCTATCGCCATTATCCACAGATAATACAAGGCCTTTGTTAGTACCTGCGTAGAGCTTACTGTTGAGTGATGTTAAACCGTTGATCTGCCTGTCGGTGAAAACAGGCTTCCAGGATTTTCCGCTGTTACGGGAAATGAAGATTCCTCCGTTAGTCCCTGCTAATATCATTGTGTTATAGACATACAGGCAGCGTACGGTCTGATTTGTCAGTCCATTGTTCGAGGCCTGCCAGCTAGCACCATTGTCAGCAGAAATATAAATACCGTGTTGGTTACTGCCTAATACCAATACATCCCCTATTCCTTCCACAGCATCAATCTTGATATTTGTCGGAAGCCCGGTTCCTGTTTTCGTCCAGCTACGCACATGATCTTTGCTTACATACATACCATGCGCTTCCGTACCCGCAAAATACATCCCTTTATGAAAGGCAAAATCATTTACAACAGCAGCGGCGGGAAAACCACTATCTATACGCTGCCAGCTTTCCCCCTGATCAACAGAGCGGTAGATCCTCCCGGCAGCGGGTGATGTATTTTGTGCTTGTATTGTTTGTATGGTGATGATCAACACAAATAGAAATGCCAGATATTTCATGTCGTACAATTTGTAATGTTATCTGCCAACTACGGGAAACTGCGATATTCTCAATTTTGTACAGCCATAAGGCACCAGTATAATATCCTCAGCCTCACCGGTCTCCAATCCGTACGTCATGCTATAGGGGATCGGCCCGCTCATTTCATTGTATAAATTCCAGGAAGGAATGCGTTTAGCCTTTGTTCTGATCAATACTGGTGCATGTTCCAGATCCCATGGAAAGTTAACGGTGCTATCCTTCTTTTCCACGATATAATTCTCCTGCAGGTTATCGTCAGGTACTTCTATCAGTCCATAGTTCCACGGAGTAGTAGGCCGTACTTCATAATAACCAGCGCCATATTCTATCGGGTCTTTATCATTTGTCACCTTCTTTATTTCCTCCCCTATTTTCAATGCGTATGTAATAGGCCCACGCTCAACAGACATGGAGTTTTCATACCATCTGCTTTTGGAGATCTGCATGGGTAACAATAGTTCCACGACATCACCTGATTTCCAGGTACGGTCTACCTTTACAATCTGATTACCCTCCACGTCTTTCCATATTTGCCCGTTTATCTTTACTGTAGCTTGTTTACACCAGGCAGGAATGCGCAGATGAAAAGGGAATGTCACGGTTGCATTTTTCTTTCCGGTGGATAATGTAAAACGGATCGATTCTCCAAACGGATAACTGGTCTCTTCCTTAAAAGAGATTACCGTCTGATCGCCCACATAAGTAGTCACCTCACTTGGCGCATAGAGTAATGCGGCAATGCCTTTGTCGGCCGTAGCATACCAGAGGTTCTGCGTAAACTTAGGCCAGCCCTGATGCATGTTGGACGTACAGCAGGGATATCCGGAGAGTAAGCCATAACAAAGGTCAGTGCCGCTATGGTTCACGTCAAAGTTGCGGGTGTGCCGGGTAGCCATTACCTGGTTGGCCTGCTGGAAATATTGTCGCTGAATAAAATCTTCTGCTATCTGAGAAGGCAAGGCATTAAATGCGATCTTCTCCAGCTGATCGGCATAACTCACATCACCGCTGATCTCCAGTATACTTTCCAATGTGAACATCATTTCCACAGCCGTGCAGAGTTCAGATCCCTGTGTGGGGTTATTGCCATGCAATGCCTCATCTCCGCCGTACAGGCCATGGGCCATGCCATTATATCTTCGCAGATCGTCAAAGCCTCTTTTAGTGGCCTCCAGGTATATTTTATCCGGATGCTGCTGATAATAGATAAGCGGTTCTTTCATGCCCTGTGCGAGGTTTACACCATGAATACTGCCGGGACGGTGTAACATGTCACTATGCAGAAAAGCTTCTGTAAAGTCGAAGGTCTGCTTGTGCATCAGGTTCGCCAGGTCCAGCAGGAACTGATCGCCGGTGATATTATACAGCCAGTAGATCACCATCAGGTTGTCCCCGGCACGGAACCTGCCCCAGAAAGACCAATGATCGAGCGGAAAGGTGGGTAGTTGTTTCAGCTGATACCTGAAATAATTGGTCAGCAGGGAAATGACCCGCTCATCGCCGGTAGCTGTGTAATATTGTTTCAGCACTTTCAGCATCACCATCTTCGGCCACCAGTCACGACTATTATCGCGCTGTATACCGGGTTCATAAGGATAGTCGTGGGAGGGGCCAAAATATCCATCCGGCTGCTGGCTTTTGATAGACCATTCCACCCAGGGTTTCACCTGGGCAATCAGCATCGTGTCTTTCAGAATATAGGCCAGCGGCAGGAGCCCATCTATCCAGTAAGGGCCACGTTCCCACTGGTCGCCATCACCACCGAGCCAGCCATTGCGCGGGCCCATTACAAGTGGATAAAGCTTATCCAGCTGACCGGTAGCGCCTTCTTTCTGGTTGATCAGCATTGTTTTAAGCCATCCCTGTGGCTCAATGGCGCCTAGAGGCAATTCGATGTATGGCTTCTGATAGAGCGGAGCACGGTTGCCGGTATACTGCCGGACCTGAGGGACCATTTTGTGTATTTTCTTCACCTGACCTGCAGCGGTGAAAGAGAGGCCCGTAACGAGTAGTGGAATAATAGCAATGTTCTTCATATAGCGTTCTTGGAATAAAAGTAAGAGGGCGGGTACTCCTCGGCTAAGAACTAAAATATAAATAATTGCCTGTTTATCAGCGCAGAATTTATGAGTGGCGGGCCTGCTATTCTTATAAATACGGAAGGCCCGTGAAATACTTCACGGACCTTCTGATTATCAAGGTGAGGCGTTATTCCGTCACAGTGAATGTTACTTCATTTACTTTGGTAAGACCACTCATACCGCTATCCTGGTAGGTCACTTTATAAGTGCCGGGAGCAGTGATCCTGTAACCGGTCAGCAGGTCGATCTCAGCGGATACCTTGTTCTTTGCAGGCACTTTGATATAGGCGTCTGCGGGAGGAGGCATGATCCTTTTTGCCATAATCCCTTTGTACTGAACAGGTTCGCCTTTGCTGTCCTGGATGTCAAAGTAAGAGTTCATGAACTTTTCGAATGGAGTATGCCATTTACAGAACTGCAATTCCTTTCCGGAATTATTGCTCACGGTAAATTTCAGCATAACAGGGCTACCCACTTTTACTTTTTCAGGTACAGACATGGTGGTAACAAGTTCCTCTGCTGTTGTTGGTACAGATGTGGTAGATGCTGCTTTCTGCGCATGTTTGCAGGCAGTGAATGAAAAAACGGACAGACAGGCTGCCAATGTAATAAGCTGGTTTCGCATTTAAATAAAAATTGAGGGCGAAAATTAAATGAAATAATTCAAATATTCTTATCTAGCCGGCAGGATTGGCGTTAAGGCTTCGTGAAAATTGCAAGTTTCTTACACCAGTACAAAGGAACGAAATGACGATTTTTGATGCATGGAAATCACTACGATCATCGAGGGAGCACATGGTGTATATTTAAGGAACCTCGAACCGGCGGATGCAGATGTGATGTCTGTGCTGGCTAACAATCCGGCAATTGCCCGTAACTTAAGGAATGTATTTCCGCACCCTTATACACGGGAGGATGCAGTTTTTTACATCGAAAAGGCCCGGGAAGGAGCGTGGGGATATTGCCAGGCCATTTGTTATGAGGATGCCTTTGCCGGTGTCATCGGCCTGGTACCACAGCAGGATGTGTACCGGCATACTGCTGAAATAGGTTATTGGCTGGGAGAACCTTACTGGCATAAAGGCATTATGACAGAAGCGATCCGTCTTATGTGCCGGCATGCTTTCAGTCAGACAGGCATTATCCGTATCTATGCGGGTGTGTTTTCGTATAACCTGTACTCAGCTGCGGCGCTGGTAAAGAATGGATTTGTGCTGGAAGGTATCAAAAAGAAAGCTGTATTAAAGAATAACGAATTATTTGACGAGCATTTTTATGCATTATTAAAATATTGACATGCAGGAGATCTTAGCAAAAATACGAGACAGAACAGGCGTCGATCTTGTCAGCATCCTATCGGAAGAGCTGTCGGGGTCGGAACTCAACTCACTGTTACTGGAAGTATTTGACCGGAAAGCCGGTCAGCTAACGCCATCAAAGCTATTACAGCAATATCGTCTGAACCGGTTCGTACAGCCGGCAGCTGTGGATGTATTGCAACTGCGGACGAAAGAGTTGAATACACTCCAACATCTACAGCAATGCGGATTCGTTCCCCTGGAATTATCGCCTGTTTCAGTATTGGGTACCTGTGCCGCTGTTGCACCCGTCAGCCAGAAGAAAATTGTCAGTGCGACAAGGGGCACGGAAGTATTGTCTGATGCGACCAACGCTATAGCCCTGCATATAGCTGATCAGAAGAAAAAAGAGAGAAGTGCTGATGTGCTGAAATACTGTACCACCCACCGGCACGTGCGCACGCCGCCGGTGAAGGTCAAAGGGCATAGTCCGCATTTCACCGTTGCCGGTTTTGTAAGTGCAGGCATGGATACGGGTAGTTTCACTTTCGAAATAAACGCTATCAGGGAACATTTTCTGGCATTACAAAGTGTATTGCTGCAGGTCTTCCAGGTCGAAGTACAATATTTTAAACTTCAGCCGAGGGCTGGATATAGACAGGAAGGTCAATTAGCAGACAGGATCTTTAATGACATTAAAAATACTTTCCCGGTTGTAATAGACACAGCTGCAACGCCTAATGACTACTACCAGGGAATACAATACAAAGCCGTCATCCATGTACATGGAGAAGAAATAGAAATTGCGGATGGAGGATTCGTCAACTGGACACAACAGCTATTAGAGAATAAAAAGGAACGATGTTTTATATCCGGTTTGGGCATCGATTATCTTAGTCAAATAATGTAAGTATGCTAAAGAGAGGCCAGCTTTTAACAGAAGACGCCAAAGACCATTTTTTTAAAATAGCTTATCCGGCCGCTCCCTTTGAGGAGTATGTTGACTATTATTTCGAAATAAGCACCCATCCTCATGCGGCTGACTTTTACATCAATGGCCTGCCTTCCTCCAATACGCTAATAGCGTTTAATCTGAATGAACAGTCCTGGTATTCTTTAAAGGATGGCAGTGAAACTCCCGCCGTGTTCAGTCATGCTCACCTGCTGGGACACACGTCGGTCTTACATACCGGTATTTATACCAGAGGCATGCATACCTTCTTTGTGAAATTAAGGCCCGGCATTGCCACCTTATTGTTCAGAGAAGAAGCCACATCATTTGTCAATACACATGCAGACCTTTCCTGTTTATGGAAAAAGGAGCTGCCGCTGGAACAGTTAATGGAAGCGGGCAGTTTCAGGGAAAGGATACTGTTATTTCAGCAGGTGCTGCTAAAACGCCTGGTCAATGACCGTCACTATCTGAAACTACAACGGCTGCATCAGCTGATGAAGTCATTCCATTTCTTACAACTAAAAGGAGAAAAGGAAATAGAAAAAATATGTCAGGCCAACTGGATCAGTTATGCATCAGCCAGAAGGGATTTTCTCAGGTATATCGGCTTTACGCCTAAATATTGCCAACGGATCAGCAGGCTAAAACAGGCGTTAATAGCATATAAAAAACATGGCTATCATTTTTACTGTGAGGATTTTGGCTACACTGATTTTTCCCATTTTGCTAAAGACAGCAGGCAAATAACGGGACGGCCGCCATCCCTTTTGGTATAAGCTACCTGATGAAAAATATTTTTACGAATTAGAAATATACCTTAACTTAACAATACAACTGCGAATTGCTTTATTCTCTTTACACCTCAAAGAAACCATAAACAACAGGTCACTATCAACATCAACGTTTACCAGATTTCTTTTTTTAAGCTATTTATTCGTACATAAAAAACGTATAACGCGTCGACGCAACATCCTTGAGCTAAATGCCGGTATATACCAACCGGAAAGAAGACTTTTTTCTCACACGCAGTCACATCGTCCAAACCACTTTAATTCCATTTAATGATGAAAAACTCCATTATCAACACCCCGGATCAACATGGGTTTATATTGAATGGTACAGAAGCATTATACATATGCCATCTGCCCATGTTCAATATGGAGAACCACATGTACCAGGTAACGCTGGAAATCACCATCTCACCTGAAGCGAAAGCAGCCTATCTGAATGACCGGCAGACCAATCCCGGTAATTATTATGTACTAGGCAACCTGCAAACCGATCTGTTCACTATTCCTGATGTCATGCTGGGCATAACCAAAAATTTCCAGGCAGACATTTTCAGGGGCATGCCTGCGGACCCCAACAAGGACGAGCCGCTTATCCACAATGTAACCACAACGATCACCAGAATTGTATATGCGCGCCATTTCGATTACTCGATCCCTTATCCTGATGATCTGACCTATATCATTTTCGGGAATGAAAAAGAAGCCTTTCTTGACCACTACCTGACGGAAGAAGAAGACTTCCTGAGCATCATCGCGCTCGACAAAGTGCCTGACTGGCTCCCCGCTGAGCAGCTGGCCATCTCCGCCAATGTAGGCTTTATAGGCATACCGTCTACCCCTATGCCAGACACACCACCGTTGGCCCCGGGCAGTTATAAAGTAACCTTCCAGGGCCAGGAAGATCTGTATGAATTACATGTAGGTGAGGATATTTTCTTTGACACAGAAATCGTAAACATGCCGGCCGAACAAACGGCTGCGAAAGGCTTCTATGTATAATCAGGAAACCATTATCACATTCACATCCATTCAAACGTCACTGTCATGAAACAACCTTTAACCTCGCATCAACGCTTTGCACGTAACCTGACGCAGCAACATGAAGAACTATTGTCAAAGCTTAAGGTAAAGGGAACCGGTTCCGACGACCTCGCCGGCTGGTTCCTGGGGCCTAAAGCGGAAAATACAGAACTGTTGCAGACATTGATCCGTCACGCGCTGGACAATCACTGCAACGACCGTAAGAACCTGTATCCGAACGATCCGGTATATGTGACAGAAGAAATGAAACAAACACCGGAATACCAGGAAACGGTAAGAGTACTGAAAGAAAAACTGGATGTATTGCTGCAGCAGCTGAAAGGTTCCGTACCTTTCTGGAGTTATCGCTGGCAGTCGCATATGAATTGGGATACCACCCTGCCCAGTATGGCCGGTTATTTCGGCACGATGTTGTACAACCCTAATAACGTCGCCGCTGAAGCATCGCCCGTTACCACCGTGCTCGAAATGATCGTTGGTGACGAACTATGCAAGATGCTGGGATATAATATTTCAGATGAAACGACACTGGGACCTAAGGCCTGGGGACATATTACCTGCGATGGCTCCATTGCCAATAATGAAGCCATGTGGGCTGCACGCAACCTGAAGTATTATGCTATCAGCCTGGCTGCTGCCATTAAAAATGAACCTTTACTGCAGAAAGCGGGCGCGCTGAAAATAAGGCTCGCCGACGGCTCTGTTACTACTATTGCCGAAGCAAGCAGCTGGGACCTGCTGAACCTTTCCGTTGATGAGGTACTTAGCCTGCCGGACAGATTAAACGCAGAATTTCATATCAGCCTGGACCTGCTCAACGATATTATGGAGAGCTACAGCATCCAGAATATCGGCTTCGACGGTGTCAATAAGTACGTTGACAGTGGTATCAAACCGCCTGTACTGATGGCGGCATCCACCTGTCACTATTCATGGCCTAAATCGGCTGCAGTACTGGGTATCGGCGCCAATAACCTGATCAAGGTGTATGTGGACGAAAATGCACGGCTGCATATAGGCCGTTTAAAGGAAGAGCTACAAAACGCGCTGGACAATCGCATGCCTGTACTGATGGTAGTGGCTGTGATAGGCACCACAGAAGAAAGTGCGGTAGATCCACTGAAGGATATCATAGAGGTACGTGAAGAGTTCAGGAAACAGGGATTGAACTTCGTTATCCATTCTGACGCAGCCTGGGGTGGTTATTTTACTGCCATTCTACGGAAACCGGAACGCCAGATATCCAACAGATTTGTGTTGTACACGCCTACACTCACGATGAATGCTTATGTAACAGAACAGTATGCGCATATTCATCAGTCGGATTCTATTACCATCGATCCACATAAAGCAGGATATATTCCTTATCCCGCAGGTGGTCTTTGTTATAAAAACGGCGCCATGCGTAACCTGGTAGCATTCGCAGCACCGGTGGTTTATCACGGCGGTGTAGATCCGACCGTAGGCATCTACGGACTGGAAGGCTCCAAACCAGGGGCTGCTGCAGCCGCTGCTTATATGAGCCACCAGGTAATTCCGCTGGACCAGAGCGGTTATGGTCAGATCCTTGGTAAATGTCTGTTCAACAGCAAACGCCTGTATAGTGCCTTTATCACGATGGCAGAACCGGACGATCCGTTCATCATTGTACCGTTCCAGCGGCTGCCGGCAGAGAAAAACGGCGAAGGGCCAGATAAGATAAAGCAGCAATATGAGTTCATCAAGGAAGAGATCGTACCGAAAACCAATGAAGAGATCATGGCCAATCCGCAGGCAGTAGCATTATTGCCGGAACTGGGCAGTGACCAGATCATTATTACCTACACTTTCAACTTCAAAGAAAACGGAGTGCTTAACAAGAGTGTGGATAAACTGAATGAACTCAACCTGAATATCTTCGAGGCGTTGAGTCTTTCTCCGGGCGAACACGATCATCCGTCCAGGACACCGATGTATTTAACACAATCACAGTTTGATAATGAATCATATGGTAAGTCATTTGTAGATGACTACAAAAAACGCCTGGGCCTATCCATCGACAACGATGAGCCGGTGAATATCCTGATTTCCACTACCATGAACCCGTGGCTGACAGATACTTCAGAAGGTAACTTCATCCCAGAGCTGGTGAAGGTATTGCGTCAGACAGTATTGGAGCAGGTAGAGAAGCTGGTAGGCGCGCTGGAAGAAGCATAAAAGGATCGGTTAACAAGGGTGCCATAAAAACGAGAAGCCACATCAAAACGATGTGGCTTTTCACTTGTCGTTTAAAACTATCAAACTATTATTGAGGGATTGAGATACCATTGAACACTCTTCCGGGATCATACTGCTGCTTAAGCAGCTGAAGGCGGGGCAGGTTCGTCCCAAATGCTTCATCAATCTGATCGTATTCTTCCGGCCCCAGCATATTCGGGTAACCACCCGGGAACGCGGCTTTATCCTTACCCATCTTCGCAGACAGCTTTTCCGCCCATTGGATATGACGCTGCGCATTGGCAGCATCGTCCGGCTCCCAAATGGAAAGAATTTCTATCATAAAATGCGGCTTTCGTAATCCGAAAGCTGTATCGGCCAATGCCACGCGTGTTGACGCACCATGAAAGTATTGGAAGTTCATCATGGAGAATGGAGAGGTACGCTCATTGCCGGCTATGCCAATTTCCCCGATCACGTCTGCCGACAGATCAGCCATCCATCTTGTTTGTATGCTAGTATGACGCCCCACTACTACATGTTGATCAAACATGGCCAAGACGTCTCCGTATGCCATAGGTGTGACCTGCTCCATGACTATTGTGCCCATTTCCCTGAACTGATCGATGGTTCGCTGTCCTTCAGAAATTTCCCCATACCAGGTGGGGGCGATAAATAACAACGGCGACCCATCCGGAGCGGGGAGCAGTCCAATCGACGATGACAGTTGATCGGGCGCCTGCTTTATAAATGCTGCATACCGCTGAAGGATGGTCTCAGCTTCCGACCAGGGAAAGCATATGAGACCGGATAAGATAGGTTTTGCGTCATGCAGGCGAACGGTCAGAGAAGTCACTACGCCAAAGTTCCCGCCACCACCACGTATGGCCCAGAATAAGTCGGGATAGGTAGTCTCACTGGCATAAACAATACTGCCGTCGGCAAGTACCAGCTCTGCTCCCAGCAAGTTATCAATAGACAGGCCGTAGGAAGGACTTAAGGGGCCATAACCACCTCCCAGTGTAAAGCCCGCAAATCCTACCATACCGATGCTTCCTGTAACGGCTAGCTGCTTATAAGGAGCGGCAGCGGCGATCAGCTCTTTGGCCTTAATACCTCCACCTACTCTCGCAACATGCTGCAACGGGTCTATCTTAATGTCGTTCATTCTGCCCATGCTGATCACAATACCGCCTTCGTTCAGGCTGCGTCCGGCCCAGTCATGTCCTCCTCCCAGTACTGATACCTGCATTTTCTTCTCCCGGGCCAGCCAGAGGGCAGCCTGCACATCTCTGGAATTATAAGGCCGTATGATCATGGCTGGCTAGTGTTTTACTGCGCCATTCCATATCTGCATCTCTTTATTATACTCACTTTCGCCGGGTAACAGCACCTGCTCTTTCTTCAGCGGAAACACCATATCAAGGGATGATTGTTTCATGTAGCTCATAGTTCACCTTTGATCATAATTATCTGATGATGCAAAGATTCGAATAAAAGGCAGTTGAGGTTGTCACCAAAGCTGGGGAGATTGTCTCACCAATTATGTTATGTGTCCCCGTATCGCATTTCCGATCGTCATAGGCAGGAATACAATTTTATATTATGACAAAGAGAACAGACAAAATTATCTATCTGGCAACGACCGTTTTTGTGGCCATGTTTTCCATCCTGGGCGCCTGGGGCCTGTTGGCGCTGCCTTTTTTCATTGACACCGTCCATGTGATGGGGTATCCCCGTTACTTCAGGATAAGCCTGGCGGTATTTAAGATACTTGGTGGTGTGGTAATACTGGCACCTCTTCCCGCCAGGGTAAAGGAATGGGCTTACGCCGGGATTGGCATCAATGTCATATGCGCTATTATCTCCTTTTCCGCCATTCAGGCGCCGGCGGTTAGTTTCATATCACCTGTTATAGGACTGCTGGTCTTAATCATTTCTTACGTTTACTTTTGCAGGACAGCTCACTTGTCCCCATCCCGTATTTTCGATCGTCATAAAGGGGAACAATAAAAAATCTATTGTAATGAAAGAGTTTGTATTAATCTTCAGGACCAGCAACAATGCTGATTTCAAGCCATCTCCGGAGCAGATGCAGGAAAGAATGAACTGGCTGGCGGGTATTGCGTCTCAAAACAAACTGGTTGACAAAGGTAATTCTTTGTCGCCTGTCAGTGCTAAGACCGTTAGACCGGGCAATGTTGTAACTGACGGCCCTTATACAGAGATCAAGGAATTTGTGGCCGGCTATGTGATTGTCAGAGCGGATAGTCTCGACGACGCAGCAGAACTGGCTAAAAACAATCCTGTTCTGCAATCTGGCGGTAATGTGGAGGTCAGGGAAGTGATAAAACGCGATAACAGCAATTAACGCTATGAAGGAAAAGGCAACATCGCAACAGCTTTTGCCTCACTTATTCAGGTTGGAGTACGCTAAAATGACGGCCGTATTATGCCGTCATTTTGGCCTGCAGCATATAGAGATAGCTGAAGATATTGTCAGTGAAACATTCCTGAAGGCAACAGAGCTTTGGGGTGTAAATGGCATACCTGCCAATCCTACAGCCTGGCTTTACACCGTAGCAAAAAACAAAACCAAAGACTTTCTCAAGCGACAGCAGATCTTTGAAACGCAGGTCAGGGGAAATATTCAAACCGCAGACCAGCAATCTGAACCCGATATTGAATTTACACAGCAGCTATTCAATGACAGTCAGCTGGCAATGATCTTCGCTGTTTGCAACCCGGCTAATTCACCTGAGGCTCAGATCTGCCTGGCATTGCAAATCCTCTGTGGGTTCAGTGTAGAAGAGATAGCGAACGCTTTTCTTGCGAAAACTGAAACTATCAAGAAGCGCTTACTAAGGGCAAGGAGCAATCTCCGTAATGATGATTTCAAGATCACTACATTACAGGAAGAGGCTATTCAGTCCAGGCTCGAGACGGTTCTCAGAACTTTATACCTGCTATTCAATGAAGGATACTTCTCTATATCTAATAATCATGTTATAAGGAAAGAGCTGTGCTCAGAAGCTATCCGGCTTACGCTGATGCTGGTAGAACATCCATTAACCAATACTACAAAAGTGAATGCACTTCTTGCGCTGATGTGTTATCAGAGCTCCAGGCTGGATGCAAGGGAAAATGAAGCGGGCGACACTATACTATTTGAACAACAGGATAAAAATCTGTGGAGCAAAGAGTTGATTGACAAAGGGAATTACTATCTGGTGAATGCCTGTTCAGGGAACGAAGTTTCAAAATATCATCTTGAAGCGGGTATTGCCTACTGGCATACAACACCTACAGACGATAAAAAGTGGGAACATATTCTGCAGCTGTACAATGAACTTATTCTGCTGGAATATTCTTCTATGACTGCCCTGAACAGGACCTTTGCTTTTGCCAAAGTGTATGGGTACGAAAAGGGTATTATAGAAGCAGAAAAGTTACAGCTGGAAAGTAATAGTTATTATCATTCTCTGCTGGGATATTTATATGCAGACAGGGATGTTGATAAAGCTGTTATGCATTATAATAGCGCCATTGAGCTGACTAAGTCAGCGGCGGAGAAGCGAACGTTGTTGAAGGAGATAGAGTGGTTGAAGTCTTCCGGGTGATTTACTCAGCCGATTGACTGTGGGCTAAAATAAAGCCCTTTTTTATGATATGATATATGTAATCAATTTTATCCGCCAACAAAATATGTATTAATTTACACAACACAATCATTCCACATGCTGCCAATAAAAATAGCTACTGCACAGTTTGAAAACCGAAGCAACGATAAAACTTATAACCTCAGTGTCATCCGTTCCCTTTCCGCACAGGCAAAATCACAGGGTGCGCAGGTGATCGCTTTTCATGAATGCTCTATCACAGGTTATACATTTGCCCGGCATCTGGACAAGCAACAACTAACTGACATTGCTGAATCTATTCCCGATGGAGAAAGCATACAGGCTTTAATTGCCATTGCAAAAGAACTCGATATTGCGATCCTGGCGGGACTGTTTGAAAAAACAGATGACGGTAAGCTGTACAAAGCATATGTATGTGTAGATAAAACGGGCTTGCTGGCTAAATATCGCAAGCTGCATCCTTTCATTAATCCACACCTTACACCTGGCGACGAATATGTTGTGTTTGACCTGCTGGGATGGAAATGCGGCATATTGATCTGCTATGACAATAATGTCATTGAAAATGTCCGGGCTACTGCTTTGTTGGGAGCCGATATTATTTTCATGCCGCATGTAACGATGTGCACACCTTCCACCCGGCCGGGAGCCGGCTTTGTAGATCCTGCGCTATGGGCCACCCGGGAGACAGACCCGACGACTCTGCGTGCGGAATTCGACGGATTAAAAGGCCGCAGCTGGTTAATGAAATGGTTGCCAGCCAGGGCATATGACAACGGCATTTACGCCATCTTCTCAAATCCTATTGGCATGGATGACGACCAATTGAAGAACGGCTGCTCTATGATCCTTGATCCATTCGGAGATGTCATTGCAGAGTGCAGGCGTTTAGGTGACGACATCGCGATTGCCACACTTACGCCAGAGAAACTCAGGCAGGCTGGCGGCCACCGTTACAGGAATGCAAGACGAACAGACTTGTATGGAGCGATTCTTTCTGCACCCCATAAAGCAGTACAAAAAGTGGTATGGATGCAGCCTTCCGAAGAATAAAGGCATTAAAAAAGGCCGCCCGGAAACGGGCGACCTGATTCATTATCACTGTTTCTATTGCTTGGTTAGAGGACGGCGCAGTATCTGCACCACAAGTGTGTCTCTATTGTTTTCCTGGCTCAATTTGGAAATCACTTTACTGTTAAAAAGCATAGCTGGTCCGGCCAGGTGACTTAAGTCGGTCAGTTCCATCGGTACTCCAAACGGCGAAGGCTTCCACCAGGTTGAAGTGGCCGTTGCCACTACATATGCAAGATAATATTGGCCATTTATGATCCTCACCGGGTATTTCTTTCTATACTTACAGGGATCAGTGTAATAAGTCGGACACTCTGACGCCGGACCGTCTAGTTGTACCAGGTTAATAATTGAATCAGCCACATTGTTATTAGGCTTTGGACTATCTTCCTTAAAATCTACCGCTGCCAGCATCATTAATGTATCATTCTTACTGATGATCTCTGTTTGTATATTTCCCAGTAATACATTTTTCTCGCCCTGGAATTCCAGCGTATAAGAGGATAGATGAGCCCCTGAGCCGGTAGCAGCATCTAATATGTAGGCCGAAGCGCGCCCCCTGCGAGTCAAATAATCTTTAATGAGTGCTTTGTCATATATAGGAGTATTACCGGTGTACATAACAGTTTCGTCTACTGTTACCATATCGCCTGGCTGGTATGCGTTTCTGGAATCAGGAGAGTCATTGTCATCTTTACTGCAGGCGAATACACAGGTACACATTACTAATAAAATCAGCATCTTTTTCATGGTTCGATTGGCTTTAACTTTGAACTTGTTTTAAAGGTGAATTGGTGAATATTTTACAGTAAGACAGGGGATATTGGAAAACTCCTACGGGGCAGCAGATTTTTTTTAAAAAAAGTGGAACAGGATAAATACAGGCTTATTTTCACTTTATTATCAATACAATAAAAGGAAGGCCGGAGTAGAACTGATCTATCCCGGCCTTTCCTTTCATCTGACTAATAGGCTATTTCACAACCAGTTTATAGTTGGATTTCAATCCTTTGTTACCTATTACAGTTACATAATACAATCCTGGTGTCCTGTTGCTTAGATTTAGGACTACCTTCTGTGTGCCACCGGCAACAGATCTGACAATACCAACATTCTCTACCAAACGGCCCTGTGCATCATAAATCCTTATAGCAGCCTGCTCATTTTTGCCTAATGTCACATTTATAGTAGCGTTACTGCTTGTCGGGTTAGGGTAGATACCTGTGAGTTCCCGACTTTCAGTCGTATTACCGGGCAGCAACATAGCAAGGGTACTGGCTGTTGTACCGGTACAATTGGCCGCTGATGGCGCATTGCCTGTTATTTCAATCCAGTCGATATCGGCAGTAGCACTCGATGCTACTGACTGCAGCCGGATAGTATTAGCACCAGCATTTAATGACACTGTCGCTGTTGCGTTCGCAAATACTGTACTGCCGCTGGTTCTTGGGAACGACTGTGAACTGTTAACCGTAGCACCGTTTATTATCAGCGCCATAGTATATGCGTTGCTGCTGCTACTGTTCACATAACGCCAGGTCAGCGTATAGGTACCTGCAGCAGGCGCAGTCACCCTCCAATCCACGCCTTTACCAGCAGAATTGGTCAGGTTGATCACCCTGCCATTGCTGGCGCCACTATTATTGCTGATGGAACCTTCGTATGCACAAAGGCCCTGGGCAGTGGTAGCATTGTCTTCAATCCTGATAGTGCCGGAACCACCTGGATCCTGTGCCTGGAAATTGGCAGTAACAGATTTGTTACTGTTCATTGTTATGCTGACGGAGGAAGATGTTCCTGTGGCTGCGCCACTCCATCCTGTAAAAGTATAACCTGATGCAGGGACTGCGGTTACAGTCACCACAGTACCGGAATCATAAGTGCCGGCGCCTGTTATGCTACCACCAGCAGCGGGTACTGCAGTAACAGCAAGTGTATACGTGGTAGGATCAGGGTTGGGATTCGTACCACCACAGGAATTACTTGTCAGTGTAGCGCCTGCACTGGCTGTAACCAGGCCTTTTACCTGCGCAGCAGGTGTTACTGTCAGCGAATAAGGAGGTGTAAATGCCGTACCACTACCGGCAGTATTGCCGGAGGTATTGGTAAAAGTGTTATTCCTGGAAGTGATAGCCGTAAATGTATTATCCATCAGATCTATGGGGCTGGCAACATTTTCAAAGACATTGCTTTCTATCAGCAGGTCTGCCTCAAAGCCAGCCATCACACATTGTGATGCAACGGTACTATTAAAAAGGTTGTTGACCACATGCACCTTTCCGAACCGCACTCTTGGCATACGGGCCTTACAGCCTTGTGCCCACCAGCAGTGCTGCATAGTAATACGCAGCTTCCCTCTGTCGCCGGTAGCACCATCACTGGAGCCAAAGAGATTAGAGAACCTGTGATCGTCTGAACCACCCGGACCATCGGGCCTTGGTGTTTTGTTGTAAATGAACTTACACCAGGTTACAGTAATATAATCCGACGCGTTTTTAATATCCAGGTTACCATCCATACCATCCTGGAATTCGCAATGATCTACCCAGATATTTGTGCTGGCGTCCAGGGTTACGTTATCCCAACCGTCGGCATCATAAGCACCGGGGCCTTCAAATATGATGTTCCGGAAGATGATATTCGAACATCTTTTTACGCTTAACAGACCTGAACCATCTTTTGTCTGATCACTTGATACTAATCTGGAGCCAGGCAAACCATAAATAGTCTTTCCTGACTGGTCCTGAAAACTGATACGTCCGCCGGCCGGGAAAGTAATGGTACCCGATATATGGACAACCTTTACAGCAGCAGAAGTAACAGCGGTTTTAAAATCATTGTAATTGGTAACAACTGTGGCAGCAGCTGTTCCGCCGCCTGTTACACCTCCATTTTGACTTGCCCAGCCAACGACAGCACATTGTTGGCTATGCGCGGATAAACTGGCAAGGCATACGACGGCACTTAGCGCCACTGAGAGTAAGCGATTTAATTGCATAGGGTTTGTTTTATGATATTGGTTAAAAAAAACTCATAAAGTGGAACGGCAGTTAAAATGCCATAGTGCCCGGGCAACGTAATTGTTCACAGCGTCAAGTTCCTTAATTTTTGTTGGTTTTTCTTATCCTGCTGATAATTTATTTACGCAATCGTTGCCGGAATTATTTATGTGCAGGCAGGGTTTCAGACAGTATAAGCTACATGCTATATAAAAAAGAAACAGCCCGGAAACGGGCCGTAACTTCTCCTTTCATTTTTTACCCTCCTATTATTTCTTCTTTTTTTGCTGCGTGGAAATTTCAGATGATTGCTTAGGCGAATCGACGACTGTTTTAGTGGCTCTGCGGCGAGCCATTATCAATCCAATAAGAATGATCAATGCGATAATAACGGCTAGCGGCCATATCCTTTGTTGCAGGATTTCCTTCATTGTTAAAGGATGATTTGATCATTCATGATGCGAAAAGTGAAAACAGGGCAATAGCATTACAAAGCAAGCATCACTGCTGCTGCGTATGGTTTATTAGTAGTCATGATTTATTAAAAGCACCTGGCTATTGCCGTGCGGTTATCAGATAAGGTCTCGTTAGATAATGGTATTCAAGGTTGATTAATTAGTGTACAAATATGGTTTTCTTAGTCTTTGCATTTTGAGGTCAGTCTGATGTTAAATATACTGATAATTTGCATACAGAATGAAAATTGCGGGCATAATTCTTTTAGAATGAACCAGTTATTATTAATGCATTTTATCAGATGCAGGAGAAATTTAATTTATGGCATAAGCCTGATTATGTTGTATTAACATTGCAGGATCACTGCTTATCTAGACTCCCGGTAACGACAGTAATGGTCAATAAATTTATCTTTGAAATACAGAACCAGGACACGAAGGGATGAGTTGTATCATTATTCGTTGCATCTTAGGATAGTAGCTTCCTGCTTTGTTAGTTAAATTCAATTACTTAATTTGGGACAGCATACCAGTTCATTTTTAACGTAAACTCAAATATATGAAGCAAACAGTCCCCGCTTTTATCCTGCTGCTTACATTGGCCGCATGTGGTGGCGCCTCCACAGATCAGGCGAAAACAGAAGAAAAGAAAGAAGCTGCGGCAGCCACTGGCGTCGCTTACACCATTGACACAACCGCCACTTCCGTTAGCTGGCGTGCTACACACAAAGGTGGATTTGCGCCACGCTTTGGAAGCATCAAAGTCGTAGATGGTAGTCTCAACGTTGAAAACGGAGCTGTTACCGGCGGTAGCTTTGATGTAAACCTGAACACATTGACCACCGATCCGTCATCTGTTACAGAGCCAGACAAAAAATCAACTGATCTGGATGGCCATCTGAAAAGCCCTGACTTCTTCGATGCAGCTAACCACCCTACAGCTAAATTCGTTATCACCGGTGTTACTCCGTACGATAGCACCAAAGAGAAAAGTCTTCTTCCTGGCGCTACTAATCTTATCAGTGGTAACCTGACCCTGAAAGACAGCACCCTGAACATCACTTTCCCTGCACAGATCACTGTTGGAGAAAACGACGTTACCGCTACTGCAAAATTTGTGATAGACAGAACTGCATGGGGTATCAACTATAAAACGGAAGGTAGCCCTGAAAACTGGGTAATCAGCAAAGATGTTGAAATCGGTTTTAACCTGAAAGCCGTGAAGAAATAATTTTCTGAAGGACTTTATATAAGAAACAGCCCGGCATTTAACACATGCCGGGCTGTGTCATTCATCCCTGACTGCCATTCTTTCTAAGCACAAGAACATACTTCTTTACAAAATACTTCCACGGCATTGCAATAATCGGCAACACCACCAGTGCAAAAACAAACGTCATTCCTTCAGCAGGTGAACCTGCTAACTGATTTGACACCCATAGTGGATAAGCCACTATTATCAACCAAATCGTTTTATAAAGTATTTCGAGCATCACGATAGGTAGCATTCTAAGCGGATGTAGGATTCCGAAAAATGACAATACTGAATAAGATGCCCAGATAGTGAAGTTCATTGCCTGAGCTGGGTCCCATGCCCCTTTATGCCTAACTATAAAAATCCATGCATCCTTCCCAAGGAAAAGGAACATCAATACATACAATAACCTTAGAAGGTAGATCTTATATTTCGCTACCCCTTCCCAATGTTCGTAATCCGGCTTAAAGATATTTGTCATGTTAAAGGTTTGATATAGGTGATAATGCGATTACAATGCGTACCGAAAATAGTCTTCCGGATGGAATATATAAATATTTTTTTCAATTGTACTTTATCGCCCCCCCAACCGCTACAACTTTAATAACTGTCAGTATAAGGACTTGACTTGATCACCAGCTTTGAATTAAACTTTGCCCGAAACTGACGATCATGTTGCTGTATTTCTGTTGACGCCAATGGGCTTCGCGTGCAAATAATATAACACATTCTCTTTTGCTGTTTGTCTTTGGCGCCTAATAAACTAATAGTTCTTTCCAGCTGTTTTATAGCATGGAGCAAATCCTGTCCCTTTAACTCAATGTAGAATTCAATCTCCTTAGCCAGATGGAGATAATCACACCGAAGGCCCTCAGTTATTTCACAACCATCCACATGGATTTTTGACTGAATCTACCTGATCTGCGTTTTTTAAAATAAGCTCACTTCTTTGCTCTTTGAATGTGAAGATCTTATTATTGGAAGTTAACCTACAATTTGTGTTTGTCATTAAAACTCGATATCTAAAAGTTTCCCGAATTCTATTGCTATATCGTTTGAAATATTGTCTAGTATCGTTTGTATAATGAGGTTAGTTTCTTTATCAATAAGATTTTCCTTTTTGCCATTACTTAAAGAATAGGCAGTTAATAACCCAGGTTTTAATTGCTCAGCTGCCGGAACAATTTTCGCGATATCCTTAGCTTTCTCTGATTTCAACTCGCTTAATCTTCCTGCTTCCAATAAATTATTAAAAGAAGATAAAATGTAAGGACTGTGCGTGGTCACAAATATCTGGAAGTCGTTCCGCTTGTTATTAAAAACACGTGCAAGCAGCTGTACAATTGCCTTTTGTGCATCAGGAAATAAATGGGCTTCTGGCTCTTCAATATAGATAGTGGCCATTTCGCCATTGGAGCTGGACCGCAAACTATTTAAACCTTTTAAAATCAATATTAAAGGTAGTGTTTCCTGTTGGCCTGAAGACGCATTTGACAGGTTAACTTTACGATTGTCCTTATGTATCAGATAGTCTTTATTATTTTCTCTGACGTAAGCACCATTTAAAATCCAGGCACTAATTTTATCAAACTCCTTGTCTACGGACTCCTCAGATTTTACAAGAAGCCCTTTCATGACCTCATAGGTAGCACCAAACTCAATGAGAAACGGGTCGAGGAACCTATTGTCATTTAAAAATGAGAAGATGCTTTTTTGAATATTGGCAAAAAAACTTCTGCCAGCAGGTATAAAGAATTGATTATGGATTGGGCTATTTCCAATTTCTTCTTTTATCAATCCACTAACTCCTTCCCGCAAATCTATTTCACGGGACACCCTGTGGATGTCCAGCTCGTTATTTTCAATTTTTCCTTCCGAATACCTTTTCTTGATTCTATGAATTGCCTCCCTTAAGTTCTCTGAATATTCAAGCTTAATTTGATTATTTACTTGTTTTAAAGAGATCCAAATATCATTGGCAAAATAAGTAATGTCGAAGTCGCCCTCTGACCATGTGTCTCTGGGAAAAAATTTAATAAACTTCTCTTTCTGCGCATTGTCAAGTTCCTGTTCAGACTCTTCTTCCTCTACATTCTTCCTCAATTCTTTGAAAAAATCCTTGAAAAAGTAATGCAATTTCACAGTAACACTCTTTCCCGATCCCTGAGGACCAATAAGAATATTGATGGAATTAAACTCAAATTCCATCGCCTTTATACCTGCGAAATTCTGAATCTTGATTTTTTCCATTCGTACAGATTAACATCTTAAATTTTTCCCTGACCGGTGTAGACCAAATATACCTCAATTAGGAAAAATCGTAGACTCGAAATAGGCAAAAACAAAAAAGGAGATCATCTCTGATCTCCTTTTTGTCGGGGCGGCAGGATTCGAACCTGCGACCTCCTGCTCCCAAAGCAGGCGCGATACCGGGCTACGCTACGCCCCGAACCCGTTAAACATCTCGCTTTGTTGCCATCGCTTTCGATGTTTGGGATTGCAAAGGTAGATGATTTTTTGATATAACCAAAAATGATTCAAAAAAAATATCAGATTTTTTAAAATAACTTTCGGCCGCGGTCAGTGAGACGCATTTCCGGAAAGACGGAAACACGCGCCCACACTGGAAAAATGTAGAATACTATGAGCCTTGCTAAACTATTCTGGCTGGGCAGCCTGGCGCTCGCCCTGCAATCCTATGGACAAACAAAAAAATTGCCGCTGGTTAGGGAACAGCTTTTCGACGACAACTGGCGATTCAAAAAAGACAGTCTGACCGGCGCAGAACAGCCCAACTATCCCGATGCTGGCTGGCGGACGCTGCACCTTCCGCATGACTGGGCTATTGAAGATCTCCCCGGACAGAACGACAGCACCATCATCGGTCCTTTCTACAAATACAGCCCGGCCCAGGAGCACGGCGCCTACGTTGTGGGTGGCACCGCCTGGTATCGGAAACAGTTCGTCCTGCCGGCTCTTCCCGCCGGACAAACCGTTGCCATCCGCTTTGAGGGAGTATACATGGACAGCGACGTCTGGATCAACGGACATCATTTGGGCAACCACCCCTATGGTTATACGCCCTTCACCTACGCCCTGACACCGTACCTGGCAGCTCCCGGACAAAAGAACGTGCTGGCAGTCCGGGTAAAAAATGAGGGCCTCAATTCACGATGGTATACCGGAGCAGGTATCTACCGGCATGTACATCTGCTGATGCCTCCTCCTGTGCACCTGATAAAAGAGGGCACGTTCATCACCTGCCAGGAAGCTGGCAAACAAAAAGCCCTCGTACAAATAGCCACAGCCATGACAGGCAGCGGCACAGCTACCGCACAGCGCATGCTACAGATCCGGCTGAAGGACAGTACCGGCCAGGTAGTGGCATATGCGTCACAGCCTGTCAGCATTACTGCAGGCGACACCACCACTGTCATTAAACAACTCACTGTCAATAACCCGGCATTATGGTCGCCGGGAAGGCCCTACCTGTACAGCACAGAGATCAGTCTAACCGATACCACCAACATAAAGAACAGCGCATCCGCAGACCGTCTTGCAATAAAAACAGGTATCCGGAAGATCAGTATAAACGCCACCAGGGGACTGACCATCAACGGTGAGAAAGTACTGCTGAAAGGCGGTTGCCTGCATCATGACAACGGCCTGCTGGGAGCTGCTGCCTTTGACCGGGCGGAAGAAAGGAAAGTGGAATTGATGAAGGCTTACGGGTTCAACGCTATCCGCACCAGCCATAACCCTCCTTCTGAAAAATTCCTGGAGGCCTGCGACCGGCTTGGTATGCTGGTGATCGACGAGGCTTTTGATATGTGGATGAATCAGAAACATCCGCAGGACTATCACCGGTTCTTTAAAGCCTGGTGGCAACGCGACGTGCAAAGCATGATACTGCGCGACAGGAACCATCCGAGTGTCATCATGTGGAGTATAGGGAATGAGATACCTGAACGGGCAGATAGTGCGGGACTCGTGCTCACCCGCCAGATGGTGAAAGAGATACGCCGCCTGGACAGCACCCGCGCTATTACAGAAGCAGAAAATGAGTTTTGGGAAAGGCCCTATAAATGGACCGCCACAGATGCTTCCTTCTCACTGCTGGACGTGGCAGGATATAACTACCAATGGCGTAACTATGCGATAGACGAAAGACGTGTACCCGGCCGTGTGATGTATGGCTCAGAAACCGTTCCGGCAGAGTTGTATCATGCCTGGAACCAGGTGCAGGGACTTCCCTTTGTGATAGGCGATTTCGTGTGGACAGCAATGGACTACCTGGGAGAAGCAGGCATAGGGCATAGCACATATACCGGCAAGGGACAGGGAAGGCTTACGTTCCCCTGGTTCAATGCCTGGTGTGGCGACATAGACCTGATCGGTAATAAAAAACCTCAATCCTACTTCCGGGATGTGGTATGGGGAAGAAGCAATGTGGAAATGCTGGTACATACGCCCATCCCTGAGGGAATGAAAGAAAAAGTGAGCTGGTGGGGATGGCCCGACGAAGTACCTTCCTGGACATGGCCGGGCATGAACGGTAAAAATATGCAGGTAAGGGTCTTTACAAGAGGTGAGAAAGTTGAACTTGTATTGAACGACTTCCGGGTGGCGACAAAAACCGTATCAGACAGTACTCCGTTGACAGCAACCTTTGACATTCCCTATACGCCCGGCGTGCTGACAGCCTTTGCATATGACAGCAAAGGCAATGAGATCGGTGTGAAGACGCTTGTACTTACCAATCCGCCACAAGGCATCAAACTAACGGCCGACCGTACACAGATTCCTGCTGATGCGAACGAACTGGTATATGTGAATGTGGATGTTGTAGATAATCTGGGAAGAATTGTACCCAATGCGAATTTACCATTAAAGATCACCGTCAACGGGCAAGCCACACTGGCAGCTGCCGGTAGCGCCTGTCCAAATTGTCCCGCCAGTTTCCAGCAACCGGCGCTGACTACCTTCAGAGGACGCGGATTAGCCATTTTAAGAGCAAATGGACGACCAGGCGACATAAGCATCCAGATCGAGGGTGAGGGGCTTAAAACGGCTAAAATAAACATCCGGGCAAAATAAGCCTGCTTGTTCTCTCCGTCTTCTCTGCTTCTTCTCTGCTTGTTCTCTCGAGCTTCGGGCAGTGATCATCCGGAGCCTGACTGACAAAATTGACATAAATCTGACCATTATACCAGTTGAATTTCCGTTCAACTGGTATAATTTTACCCTACTCTCTCATGTAATCCACCACTTCCTCAGACGGTGTAACAATACCGGGTATATGTCATAAAGGAGGATTGTAAGCAGTACCATAGGGATCACAAAAAAAGTAGCCATCCCTATCGCGTTAAACAGATACCCTCCCAATATCCCTCCTATAATGAAAAATACCAGCACCGTTACACGGATGTAGATCTTCTCTCTCAATACACGGGTATTCTCCACCTGCGGATGTAATAGATCAGACAATTCACCCGCCAGATCTGTGATCAGGCCAGTAAGATGGGATGTTTTGATTAATCCACCGGAAATCCTCGACACCAGGCCATTCTGCAATCCCATACAGAACAGTACCGCTCCCGTGATCGCCTCCCGCTGTAAATCACTGCCGTTATACACATCATTACCATAAATGGCCACTGCCAGCAGAATAATGATCTCGAGCACGATCGGTGTCGAGTGTGCGAAATAAGCGCTTCTGTAGTCCAGGGATTTGACAATAAAGTTGGAAACGAAAGCGCCGAAAAAGAACATGAATAACCAATACAGCACCGTGTATACTTCCGCCATATCCTGCTCCGTGATCTTTCCTGCCAGGGTAGCAACATGGCCGGTGACATTCGAGACAAAAGATAAGAAGGCCATTACCCCTACCACATTGGTCATTCCGGCCACAGAAGCGGTAGAGGAAGCCAGCATCAGATTCTTTTTAAGGCTGCGCTGCCCGGGTTCATCGCGAAGCATACAAGAAGTGGGTTGATGAGATGATGGAGGCGGCAAGAGTAATGCCAGTATTTTGTCCTGTTTGCTCCATTCCTATCTAGAAATAGATAGATTGAAATTTCCCGATATGTTTAAATAATTTTGCAACCTTAAATATGAACAATGGAAGCTAATATGACGAGCCGGAAGTATTGGTCGCTGATACTGATACTAGGAACAATGACGGCGCTTGGGCCATTTTCGATTGATATGTACCTTTCCGGCTACCAGGCCATTGCAGAAGACCTGCACACGACCACAGCCAGGATAGGACTTTCTCTTGCCAGCTATTTCATCGGTATATCTGCCGGACAATTACTTTATGGTCCGCTGCTGGACCGTTTTGGCAGAAAGAAACCGCTTTATGCAGGATTGACGGTTTACATCCTGGCTTCTGCCGGCTGTATCGTTGCTAAATCACTGGACTTCTTCGTGGCAGTGCGTTTTATTCAGGCAGTAGGCAGTTGCGCTGCTGCGGTAGCTTCTGTAGCCATGGTGCGCGACTTCTTCCCGATAAAAGACAGTGCGAAAGTATTTGCCCTGCTCATGCTGGTAGTAAGTGCCTCTCCCATGCTGGCGCCGACCATTGGCGGGTATATCACGGCGGCCTGGGGCTGGCAGATGATATTTGTGGCGCTGGGACTTATGGGACTTTTTCTGATGCTGACCTGTATTTTCTTTCTGCCGGAAAGTCATCAGCCGGATACCTCCATGTCGCTGAAACCAGGCCCCATTATTAATGGTTTCTGGGCAGTGATGCGGGAACCACAGTTTTATACATATGCGCTGACTGGTGCCCTCGCCTTCTCCGGATTATTTGTGTATGTATCTTCTTCGCCGGTAGTATTCATGGATATTTTCCATGTATCAGAAAAGCATTTCGGCTGGATCTTCGCCGGCCTGTCCGTTGGACTAATTGGCTGCAGCCAGTTGAACAGCCTGGCCATACGCTATTTCCGCAGTGAACAGATCATCCGTGTTGCCCTGCTTGGGCAGGCATTAGTCGGGATCGTTTTTTCTGCCGGCACATATATGGGATGGCTGGGATTAGGTTCTACCATTATCATGTTGTTCCTTTTCCTGAGCTGCCTCGGATTTGTCAATCCAAATGCATCTGCGCTCAGTATTGCACCTTTTAAAAAGAACGCAGGCAGTGCGGCGGCGTTGATGGGCGCTCTGCAGATGGGTATTGGCGGACTTGCCTCTACGATCAGCAGCCTGTTTGATATGACCACTGCTGTGCCGATGACCGTTATCATGGCTGCTACTGCTGTGTTGTCACTCACCATGCTGCTGGCAGGACGTACACAGATCACTAATCCTGTTTTACTACAGGAAAGCAGTGAGGCTGTGGCCATTCACTAAAAGATGTTATCTTGCGGTCAGCCATATATCCTATGAAAAAGACTTTCTTATTTCTGCTTGCACTATTGAGTTTTCAATGCAACAGGCATTCTGCCAATAAGAACTTCGATCTGAAGATCAATGTAGATATTGGTAACTACAAGTACACCCGCCATCCGGTCACAGAGGCAGAATTCCATGTATTAAAGCGTAATATCGCCAGAACATGGCCGCAACAGATACTGACCAGTAGCAGGAGCACGACAGAAAGCGATCGTGAAGCCATGCCGGTGTTGCAATCAAAATACACCATACAGGAATATATCCGTATTGCCAATGATATGGAAACCTTCAAAAAGGAACTGGTTGCTCCCGGTGAATACCTGAAAAGTACTGCGGCTTCTCCGGAAATTGCTGTGCTGGAATACAACAAGGTTTTTGCGCCTCTCTCTGACGAATGCATCGCCGAACCTGTTAACTACAGTGATCTTATCACGACTGCCATGCGCGGCATTCTGGCCGACAATAATATCAAACTGGAGATCTGTTATGGTTTCAAACAGATCTCCACCTTTGAGACCAAGTATACGATCTACGCCAAACTGGACAATACACTGCATACCGTTACATTCTCCAATACCAAAGGCTGCACACCAGACAACACCGCTATTTACCTCTTACTGAACAAAATACTGATGAGCACTGATATAAAAGAGCGGTTGGTGCGGTACAGTGATCATAACAGCCTGATATTTGTGCAGCCGGCCAGGTATGAAAGACTGGCAAGAAGACTTGCACAACCCTGATACGACTGTCGCCACTGCTGCCAGGTGAATGTAAAATTTTATACATTCACGTTATAAACACGTTTGAAAAAGATGACCATGTCAATAACCGGAACCCCAGTCGCCCTCCTCTATCAGGCGCAGCAGCCACCAGCCCGGAATGGCATTCTCAAGCCTATGAAACCCGGCGGATATTCTGATAGCGGGGCGGATATTGCCTATGCGCTACGCGAAAAACAAGTGCTCGTAAGTACTCCTGTGATCCACCCACAACTTTCCATTGATCTTGATTGGGTATTTCCTGATACGGAAGCCGGCATACTGCACGCCCTGGCTAAAGGCGCACAGGTACTATGGCTGAATACGATCTTATATAACGGGCACCCGGTGGAAGCGTTCCTGAAGAAGGGCATTGCCGCTGTTGGCCAACTGCCCCATAATACAGACCTGTACGACGACAAATGGACAACCAATAAACTACTGCAAAAGAACAATCTACCCATCCCGCCTGCCGTACTGATCAGCCAGGACAACCTGTATGACTATCAGTTAAACTTTTCCTTTCCCGTAGTGGCGAAGCCTATACGCGGCAGGGGAAGTGAAGGTGTACGTGTTGCCAATACTCAGGAGGAACTGGATACCATCCTCCGGGAGATGCTGAGCGGAGAAAAATACGGCAGCGCTGTTTATGTGGAGAAGTACCTGCAGGGGCAGGAAGTGACCATTACGGTCATGCCACCCGGCCGATATGAGATTAAAGGCGTTTGCCAGGAAAAGATCAATTACTGGAGCCTGCCTGCCGTGGAACGGTTTAATCACCAGAACGGCATAGCCCCTTACAACGGTACTGTTGCCGTTGTCCACAACAGCAGGGTACTGGACGATGCCCAGCTGCAATCACAAAAGATCATTGCTATTTGCAAACAGTGTGAATCTGCTGCCGCCCTGGTGGGCGCAAAAGCGCCTGTGAGAATAGATTGCCGGCAGGATGAACAGGGGAATTATTTCATCTTTGATCTGAATATGAAACCTAATATGACCGGAGCTGCGCGTCCGCACAGACAGGATCAAGACAGTCTGTCTGCATTAGCAGCAAGGAAAATAGGCTGGAGCTTTCCGGATCTGCTCATAAATATGCTGCGACAGCAATGGCGTATGTAAGTATCTGAAATTATTTGACCTTCAGTTTTTCCAGCATTTCTACGGTAAAGGCGTCTGCGGAAGCACCATATCCTGTTACCAGTATACCTTTTATACCGTTGGCTGATTCGATGGCATACACCGCTGCCTCATCAGATGGATCAGTATTGCCCTCATAACGATATACGTCTACAATGCTGAAATCATTTACACCTATTTTGTTTCCCTCATTTACGAGATAATTTCCTTCCAGGTTAAAATCGACGGTATATCCTTGTCCTTTTAACGCGTTAATAGCGTTCGAAACAGTGTCATAATGGTGTTCCATATCTGTTATTTTGGGTGATAGAAATATTTATTTGTAACCAGCAGGGCTTTTCTTCCATATTGCCTGCATCTTCAACAGCTTGATCAGATAGATAACTAATAAAATAAGTTCCAGTCTGAAAGAAGCGATATAACTGCCGGTACCGAACATTGTGTACAAACCTACGAACAGACAAACAAGGATACCCACTGCCGCGTCAACCAACCCCACTTCAATGGCCCAGTCCTTTTCCTGCAATAGACCATAAGAGGCTGCACCTTTTAAGACGAACAATACCACTACTGCCAACGTGATAAAAGAACGCTTATCCGAACTCTCCAATCCGTACAAAGACACGTGATAGTCGTTTCCCATCAGGAACATCAGTGGGTACAGTGCCAGGGCAACTACTCCGGCGAATAAAAAGAAATAACTGAATATCTTCAACCACCAGGTTAACAGTGTCCTTCTTCTTGGCAGCAGTAATTCTTCCAGGTCATCAAGCTTGTCGGCAATAATAGATTTGTCTTCCATATCATCCATATTAAGGGTTACTCAAGGCAAATATACGAACAACCCCTGCAGCCTGAAGTAAAAAAAGGACCGTTCCTGGAGAGAAACGGCCATTAACAATCAAGCTCCACTGTATGAATAAAAGGAAGGATATACTTTGAAAATAATGCCGCAGCTCATCACATTACGCATCGCATTCCATAGTCGATAGACTAATAGTCCATAGTAAATCTCCGATGAATATTCCTGGCTATTTAACTATGTCTGATTGGGCTGTTGTTCATTTCCAAGCGCTATCTTCTATGAACTATTGCCTATCGTCTACAGATTGCTCACTATCCTTATAAGCTCCTGATTGACTCCCGTCACACACTGCCAAATCACGTGTTCATCCTCTTTACCTATGAATTTTCTGTCTGTTGATCCCTGTCTTTTACTGTCTGTTAATTTCTCTACAAAACTACCCTCCTAACGCCTGAATGTCAATTGCCTAATTACATGTTCTGTTGTACTTTTTATGGGAAGCACTATAAAGTATGTCTCTTCACAATACCAAGTTTCTTCATTTTTGAGGCCAGTGTAGAAGGCGGCAGATTCAATAGTTCTGCGGCGCCTCCCGGACCTGATATCTTGTGATTACACTTTTTCAGTACACTAAGTATGTGTTCTCTTTCTAATTCCACAATTGTCTTAATATCTGTTTCACCAGCCACCACCACTGTTTCTTTCTTAGAAGACGCCGGCAGTGATACTTCCTTAATTGTATTCTCACGAGCCAGCAATACACTTCTTTCTATAAGGTTTTGCAGTTCACGTACATTGCCCGGCCAGCTGTAGTCCATCAGTTGCTTCAATGCAACCGGCGCTACGCCTTCTACCATCTTTCCTGTGGCGGTAGCATATAAGCGCACGAAATGATTGATGAGCAGCGGGATGTCTTCCCGACGCTCACGCAGGGCTGACAGCATGATGGGGAACACGTGCAACCTGTAATACAGGTCCAGGCGGAAGCGCCCTTCAGCAATCTCTTTCTCCAGGTTACGGTTGGTAGCCGCAATGATGCGCACATTGACTTTCAGTGGACCGTTACCACCGATCCTTTCAATTTCCTTTTCCTGTAATACACGCAGTAGTTTTACCTGCAGATCTGCCGGCATATCGCCTATTTCATCCAGGAAAATAGTACCGCCATCGGCCCTTTCGAACTTCCCGATCCTTTTCTCCAATGCACCTGTGAAAGCGCCTTTCTCATGGCCGAAGAGTTCAGATTCTATAAGGTGAGTAGGCAAGGCGGCACAATTCACTTTAATGAATGCTTTTGCTTTGCGGGGAGATAATTTATGAATACAGTTTGCCACGCCTTCTTTACCTGTACCTGTTTCTCCCAATATCAGCACAGAGGTGTCCAGCGGTGCTACCTGGCGGATCAGTTCAAATACACGTGACATCGGCGCACTTTGTCCGATAATGCCTTCAAAATTGGGAATAGGCGGCCGGGCATCTTGCTGCGCCTCCACCACTTTATCTGGCTGGAATGCTGGCAAGCGCGGAGATTCTGCCTGCTTTTCATTACCCGGCTGTACTTTCAGCGCACGGTTATGCTCATAACGGTAGCGGGCAATATCCAGTGTCACCAGCAGGTCTTTCTCCCGGAACGGTTTCACAATAAAACCATAGGGCTGGGTCACTTTTGCGGCTTCCAGCACCTGGCGGTTGCAATTGGCAGAGAGATATACAAAGGGGATGTTTGCTTTATTCAGTTCAACAGCCAGATCTATACCTGTCAGGTCTCCCTTCAGGTAGATGTCCAGCAATACCAGGTCCGGTCTTTCCGTTTCTATGATCTCCAGGGCCCTGTGTACAGAACGGGCCACGCCTGAAACCTTATAGCCGGCTCGTTCCAGCGTTAATCGTATATCGCCCGCAACAATCAACTCGTCTTCTACGATCATAATTTTTTCTTCCATACTAAGCAGTTTTGTTTACTAATTTCAGTAAGCCGGGAATTTTTTCCCTATTAAGTTGTGGTTTAAATATCAGAACGACGGACACTCCATCCTTATTCTTAATGGATAGTTTTCCCTCCAGTTGCTCGCTTAATGTTTCCATGAGAATGATGCCCATGGAGGCATTTTTTCTTTTCTCAAAATCCACCGGCAGGCCTTTCCCGTTGTCTTTCACTGAAAGCAGGATATCATCTGCTGAGATATACTGCAGGTTAACTGAGATGGCGCCTTCACTACCGGCAGCGAATGCATATTTGAATGAATTCGTAATGGCCTCATTTAGGATCAGGCCGATGGGCACCGCCTGACAAACTTCCAGATATATATCTGCTATCTGCAAATCAAAAGAAATCTGCCGTAATCCGGCAAAACTATCCTCAAAATATGCAACAAGTTCCCTGATATATCTATCCATCTCAACGACGGCCATACTTTCTGACGAATACAATTTCTGATGAATAAGAGAAATAGCCTGCATGCGATGCCGGCTCTCCCGAATGGCCGCCAGGGCATTTTCATCGTCCAGGTGAGCCGCCTGCGCATTCAGCAGCCGCATAATGATCTGCAGGTTATCTTTCACCCGGTGGTGGATCTCTTTTACGAGCCATTCTTTTTCTGCCACCAGTTTGCGTTGTGTACAGAGCAGGACGTGCAGGGAGTTATGCTGCTCCCGGATCTCGCGCTGCTGTAACCGCAACTGCCGGTTGATGTTCTGCTTCAGCTGGTAACGGTTGTACCCCAACACCAGCAATATGACCAGCATCAGTGTGCCGCCTATGATCACATTTCCTTCCAGGCGGGCCCGCTGCAGGTCACTCTTTTGCAGTAGTCCCCGGCGGGTGAGTATCTGTATATGCTGTTCTTTCAGCAACAGGTCATGATCTTTTTTTTCCATATCATATTGCATCTGCAGCTGCGCGATCTCCCGTGTTTTTTCTTCCCCGTAGAGAGAATCCTGCAGCTGTTTATATTGCTGATAATAGACAATCGCTTCAGGATAATTCCCCAGGGCGGAGTCAGCCCGGAAAAGGTATCTATAGTCATTTAGCAGTTCATAAGCATACCCACCTTTTTTACAATAGGTCTCGTAATTGCCCCCATACCATTTTACCTTCCCGTAATCTTTTATAGCCAGGAAATAGTTGATCATAGCGGTATATATGCCATCCTGCATATAATGGTTGGCCCCGAACCTCCAGGATAAGCATTTTAACTTTCTCACACGAACATATGCTTCTTCATACCGCCCCAGACTGATATAGCTGTTGGCCAGGCCTGCCGACAAAGTTACCTTGTCTTCATCAGAAGTAATGTTGTAGCGTTTCTCCATATCCTCCAGTATCTGGATGGCCTCCTGCGGCCGGTCAAGGCGTTGCAGCGCGCTGGCAACGTTCGGAAGCAGGGTAAGAATAGAAGCGGTATCATTCCATTTTTTCGCTACGCCCAATGATTTTTTAAAATATGTCAACGCCTGTATATAGTCAGCCAGGTGATAGAAGGTAAGTCCTAACCTGTTGTAAATGGTGCACAGCATCAGCGTCGTATCGTGCTGCTCTTCTGCTGTCCTTACTGCCAGAAAACCATTTTTCAGCGCTATTTTATAATTCCCCAGCTGGCTATGTACATTTCCCAGCAGGTCATAGATACCCTGCAATGCGGGATACTGAATCTCCCTGTAAACGGCAAGGGCCTCTTCCAGTGCTGACAGAGCAGGCGGCAGCACACCCTGGTGATTGTGGCAATCGCCCAGCATTTGCAATGCCATGGCCAGTTTGAGCTTGTTGGCAGCCATTTTATACAGTGGAATGGCCAATTCATAACAGGCAATTTTTTGTGTGAGCTCCTTCTCCGAATAAGTATCATATCTTCTTGCCAGTTCCATCCAGGCATCTCCGGCGCCTTCCGGAACAGCATACTGCACTTTCTGCCTGGAAGAAAGCGATTCAATCAAACTAAATTGCGCTGCTGCCACAGTGGGGCACGAACATAATATCACAAAACAGAAGCACCGTACCAACTTATAGCAGCTGCTAATATGGCCCCCATATTTTTCAGGCATAGTCCGTGATTTCCTCCTCAAATGCTACCGGTCCGGTAAAAGCTTGTTTTTCCTGGTATTTAAAGTTGACAGTAATTATTACACCGTTATGGCTCTGTATGTTCAAAGTTCCCTCCAATTGTTCAGTTAATGTTTTTATCAGCATTATTCCCATTGACTTCTTATGAGGCGTTCCACCGTCGGCCGGGAACCCTTTGCCATTATCTGCAACAACTAGCGTCAGCTGCTGTTCACCTGTCTGCTGCAGAGATACCAGGATGGTACCATTACCGGCAAAGGCATATTTAATGGCATTGCTGATCGCTTCATTCAGGATCAGCCCCACAGGTACGGACTGTGATACGTCCAGTTTTACGGGAGCGATCTGCAGATCGAAATTAATCCGGTTTATGCCCGTGAATCCCTCTTTAAGGTATATCACCAGGTCATGGATGTAGGTATGCATGTCTATCAGCGCCATGTTCTCTGACTGGTACAGCTTCTGGTGGATCAATGAGATGGCCTGCATCCGGTACCTGCTCTCCCTGATGGCGTTCAGTGCATCTTTATCGTTCAGGAAGGCAGACTGTGTGTTCAGCAGGCTCATAACGATCTGGAGGTTGTTTTTCACCCGGTGATGGATCTCTTTCAGCAGCCATTCCTTTTCTTCCAGCAGTTTATCCTGTGTGCTGATCAGCTCCTGCAGCGACAGATTTTGCTTATAGATCTCATCCTGTTGTTCTTTCATCTGCCTGTTGCTCCGTAGTTTCAGCTGGTAGCGGTTGAATCCCAGCACGAGCAGCAACACCAACATGCCGGCTCCGCCAAAGATCACATTCCTGATAAACCTTGCCCTTTGTAATTTGGCTTCCTGCAGCTGTGCTTCACGTGTCAGCAACTCAATGTTCTGTTGTTTCAGTTTCAGCGCCTGATCTTTCTGTTCTGTTTTAAACTGGATCTCCAGCTGGTTCAGTTGCTGCCGCTTCATTATATTAAACAAGGAATCATGTGATGCCTTATACAACTGGTAGTGCAGAATGGCATCCTCATAACGTCCCAATGCAGAATCGGCCTTAAACCAGGAGGCATAACTGCGGGCAAGTACTTCCAGCCTTCCATCCCTTTGTGCTGCTTCCGCCAGGGCAGCGGAATACTGCCGGACAGTTTCATATTGCTTTTTGCCCAGATAATATCTGATCAGTTCTGTGTAGATGGTTATGCTATCAGTACTACCGCTTTTCATTCCCATAAAGGGTGCATAACGGGTATGCGCCCTCACCAGCACAATATTATCCTCTGTATCCGGAGTTTCATCCAAAAGCCTTTGCAACATTACTTCTGACGGGAATAGTTTACCCTGTGCCTCGCACCGTAACAAGCAACCAATCAAACAACAGGAAAGCAACAGTAGCCTATTCATAAGTAAATTATTTTAATACATCTCTATTACAACCTATGGTTTTCTACTATTTGCGCCAATTGATCTTGTCTTATATTGGGACGGCTAGCTGGCATTGTATTTTAAAGATTGGCTCGACTTCCTGAGGAACAGGAAAAGTACAACATTTTTTATGTTTAGGCAATGTCTTATACATGCCGTTTATCCTATTTGTTGTTTAAATGACACGATCACAGATACCCCCTGCTCTTGCCGGATGCTGATAGTACCTTCCAGTTGTTCTGCCAGTGTTTCCATAAGACGCGTGCCCATAGCTCCTTGCGTAAACACATTAAATCCGGGAGGAAAACCATGTCCGTTGTCGGTAACACTGAGTATGAACTGGCTGTCCAGCGTGCACACCAAAGACACAACAATAGTCCCCTGTTCATTTTTCGGGAACGCATACTTAATGGCATTGGTAAGGGCTTCATTGAGTATGAGTCCCACCGGCACTGCCTGGGATACGTCCAGCTGCACCGGCGCAATCTGCAGATCAAAATAGATCCGCTGTACGTCTTCAAAATTATCGCTCAGGTAACCGATCAACTCACGGGTATAGGTTTGCATATCTATCAGGGCCATGTTTTCTGACTGATATAATTTCTGATGGATCAGGGAAATTGCCTGCATGCGGTGTTTACTTTCCCGGATGGCCTCCAGGGCATCTGCATCGTGCAGGTAGGCAGCCTGGGTATTCAACAGGCTCATAACGATCTGCAGATTGTTTTTCACCCGGTGGTGGATCTCTTTTACCAGCCATTCTTTTTCTTCCAGCAATTTATCCTGCGCGGTGATCAGCTGCTGCAGGGAGAGGTTCTGTTTATAAATTTCCTCCTGTTTCTGCTGCAGCTGTTTGTTATTCTGCTGCTTCATCACGTAGCGGCACAAGGCCAGCAGCAGCAGCACCAATAGTAAGATGGCTCCCAGGATGATCAGATTGCGTGTAAGCCTTGCATCTTTCAGTGCAGATTGCTGCAGCTGCCCCTGCCGGGTCAGTTGCTCAATATTCTGTTGTTGCAGCCGGATATCCTTGTTTTTCTTATCGATGTCAAACTGGACCTGTAACCTGGCGATCTGACCAGCTTTCGCTACATGAAATAATGAGTCATTCATTATTTTATACTCCTGGTAATGTTTAATAGCGGCGGGATAATCTTTTAACGCAGAATCGGCCCGAAACCAGCATAAGTAATTATGGGACAGCGAATTGATCAGTCCTATGTGTTTACATACGTCGTCCTGCCGGGAGCAGTAGTAAGACGCATCCATGTATTGCTGCGTGGCCAGGTAATATTTGATCAACGCATCGTAGATCATCGTCTGGTAATAATTATATGCCGACATCTCCCTGGATAGACTTTGCAATCTTGGAATAAACGCTTTTGCTTTATTATACTGCTGCATGGCGGTATAACATTTTACCATATTGGCAGTGATCCAGAGACGGTCTTTGAAGATGGGTTGCCGGTATATTTCAACAATATTATTGAGCAATGTGAGGGCTGCTTCCGGCTGCCCGGTTTCAAGATAAGTGCCGACAATATTCGTACTTACAATCAGTATAGATGCGGTGTCTTTATAGCGGTTGGCAATTTTCAGCGCCTTGCGCAGGCTCTCCAGCGCCTCCTTGTAGTCGCCCAGCTGATAATAGGTGATGCCCAGCCGGTTGTAAATAGTACAAAGCTGCAGGCTGCTATCATGCTGTTCTTCTGCCGTTTTTACGGCCATCAGCCCATAAGTCATACCCAGGCTATAGTCGCCCGTACCTGTAGCGATAATACCCAACAGGTCATATAACCCCTGCAGGTCGGTGCTGCCTGTTTCTTTATAGAGCGCCAGCGATTGATTTAAAATGCTTACTGCCTCCCTGAATTTTCCCCAGCAATGGTAGCAGTCGCCGGTCATTCTCATGGCATAGGCTTCATTTTTCTTATCACCGGCCTTATGGTACTGTACACGCGCCTCCTCATACAAGCGGATCTTTTCCTGCAGCTGTGATTCGGCATCAATTGAATAGTAATTGCCATTCTCCATCAGCACATCCCCAAGGTCTGCCGGCAGATCTGCGGCCTGTAGCATGGTCCTCGCTTTCAGGATAGCTGTCTTACCTGCATCAGGCATTCTTTTTTCCCGGTAAACTTTTGAGTAAGCGTAGAGACATCTGGCCTCCCAATGCGTACTTTTCACCTGCTTAACGAGCCGGGCGGCCCGTTCTATATATGATAATCCGCTGTCCAGATCGGCTTTATTCTCACCTTCCCTGTCCACGTAGGCATTGGCAATTTGCAGCAGTATATTGATCTTTTGTGTATCGGCATTGGCGTTCAGCAACTGATACCGTAATACAGGGACAGAGGTTCCAGGCTGGCCCATACAGTGTAGTATGCCCAAAAGCATGAAATGGAGTACCAGCGGTAGCCTATACATAAAATTAAATGGTTTTTATCCCTGCAGGTTGTAGGCAGTTACAATAATCCGATATTGTTTTTAATAATTATTTCTATTCGATAATATGTACAAGAGAATCGATAAAATGGCAATTGCCAGGGCAGGGATTTATTCAATAGTACGTAGCAACGCAAGCAGGGTTTTATCTTTTAACATGCCGCTGTGAAAGGCCTTCATACGATAAGAACTATCCAGCACGATCCAGGCGGGATAAGCCGCGTGATGCTGCATTAACTTTGCCGCCAGCGCATGTATGCCTTGTGCGCCGAAGGGGATAAAGGAATAAGTGGTGTCGTTAAAAACAATGGGTTGACGGCTTTCCGCATTCAGGGTCACATAGTAGTAATCTTCAGACAGCAGTTGCTGCAGTGCGGGAGAGCGTTTGATCTGCATATCCTGCATCCGGCAATAGCTGCACCAGTCGGTATAGATCTTAATAACTACAGGTTTGGGGTGTACCGCCATACTATCCTGCAGACGGGCAAAGGTAACCGGTCCCTGTTGCGCAAGGACCGGTACTGTTAGCAAGATGCTATATATTATGCAGATGAAAACTTTCCGTATCATTTTATTTAAACAGATTATATCTCACTCCCAGAAATCCTCTTGCACCTTGTAAAGGCGCATAGTTGTATTCAGTATCGAATGTATATCCGTTAGGATTATTCACCGGATCGTTCACATATTTATCGAAGGGATCAAAAGGTCTCATCAATGCATACCTGGGTACATAGTTTAGCAGATTCTTTACGCCACCATATACCTCCCATCCGCGGGCAAACTTCTTTGTGACCTGGGCGTTGGCCAACAGGAACCAGGGGGAATATTCCGGCCTATAGTCCTTAGGTTGTATGGGCAGGCGCATAGGACCATTCCAGTTACCCGTCAGGTCTATTCCGAAACCAGCGGGCAGGCTATAGCTGATCGTAAATGTACCGGCCCATTTAGGCGCGTCTATTTGTCTGCTTTTGAGGGGGACGCCTGCTGCATTTTCATCCACCTGGTATACGTCCATGTAGGTGATACCGGCCAGGACTTTCAGCGGAAAAGAAAACACGGCATCCACATTCAGGGAAACACCCTGTGAAATGGCATGTCCCCGTAGATTATCATAGATGATCTTATTGGGGTCCGTATCAAAATCGCCGTTGATCTTGTTAGTGAAATAAGAATAGAAGCCGGTAGCATCGAGGTTAATGAAGGCGTTGTTCATCGGGATTTTCCTTACATAGTTCAGGTTTGCATTGTAAGATTTCTCCGGCTTCAGCGCTTCTGCTATGACCACCTCCCGGGAGCCAGTCAGTGCAGCATGATCTTCCGTAAACAGGTTTACTACGCGGAAACCAGTACCCAGGCTGGCCCTGAGGGTATTATTGTCGTCAGGCGTCCATTTGTAGGCGATACGGGGCGAGTGGATGCTACCATGGTTTTTGTCATGATCGTAGCGGTAGCCCAGCAGGAACTTATGTTTCCTGGCAAATGCCCACTCATCCTGTACAAAGGCGCCGGGTAAAGGCGTTTTAGCAGGCATGTTGATCTTACCATCCTCAGAAAGGGTACCAGGCGTATTGTCATCATACCAGGTATAACGATAGGAAATGCCGGTCAGCAGGGTATGCTTTTCACTCAGCTGTTTATCCCAATAGAGCTGTGCAAATCCCACATGCTGTGTAGCCATGTAGGGCATTTTACCATAGTAGGAGTTCTGCTCATGCCTGTTGTAGGAGTATTGCAGCATGATCTTTTCTTTCACAGGCAGCTGGTACATGCCGATCAGCTCCACTCTCTTAGTATAGACGCTTTCTCCATAAATGCTGTCGCTTCCACGCCAGGCTTTACTCCATCTCATTTCTCCACCCCAGCGGTCCTCATATACATATCTGGCAGCAATGCTGGCCTGCCTGTTATCCTTCCGCCGGAAGCCCCATTTATTAAAGATGGAGATACGGTTTTGTATGGTCAGATCTGTAAATCCGTCCCCGTTGTTATCTTTCGGGTGCTGGTAGTTAAACCAGCTGACGCCAAACAATCCGGAAGCCTTACCTGCATTCACCTTCATGGCGGCGTCAACATTATATTCTCCCCAGCTGGTACCAAATACATCGGCACTAACGAGAGGAGCATTTAACGGATTTTTGGTGATCACGTTCACAATACCTCCCATGGCTTCCGAGCCATATAAAGAGGAGCCGGGACCTTTTACCACTTCTATGCGTTCCACCATACTCATAGGAATGCCACTGAGCCCGTATACGGTGGATAAAGCACTCACGATAGGCATACCGTCTATCAGGATCATGGTGTAAGCGCCTTCCATTCCATTGATGTGAATATCTCCGGTGTTACAAACGTTACAGTTGAGCTGGGGGCGTACGCCATTCACCATACCGATGGATTCCAACAGGGAGGGAGAAGGATTTTTCTGAAAATATTTCGGGGTATACACTTCTACCGGCACGGGGCTTTCTGTTCTGCTGACTGGCTTCAGGGTACCGGTCACTACTACGTCATTCAGCTTTGTAACGTCTTGCTGCAACCTGATCTGCACGGAGGTTTTTCCACCTGCGGTAACAGTTACCTTCCTGGAAAAGGAGGTGAAGCCTGTAGCGGAGGACCGCAATGTATAAGTTCCTGCTTTCACATTGTTCAACCTGAAATAGCCAGTAGAGTCGGTGGCTACGCCAGCCTTATTTTCTGCCAGGTATACATTTGCCAGGTATACCGGTTGACCGTCAGACAGCACATATCCGCTGATAGTACCCGTAGTGGATTGCGCTGTCACGACCGACGGAAATGCCATGCAAACCGCGGATATCAATAAAGATATTTTTATATACACAAAAGTAGAAGTACGGATCATTTCGCAATATTATTTAGCCTTGTCTAAATTATTATTTTAGACAAATCTAATAATTTATTCGAAAAGTTGTACTCCTTAAGTCAATAATCTGGTAATTTTAAGAGAAAGTAAATTGAATATCAATCCGTACCGGTTAAAAATATCGGCAACGCACAAGGCATTTAAGGCGAATCCTGTTATTTCCTGCTCAATAATTCCTGGACTACAGGAATGTAGAGACTCTTAGGAAAGTTGGTTTTGAAGTAATAAAACAGTTCTATCTGAGCACCATTTCCTTTATTACGGTCGGGGATATTGGCCAGGAACTCGTTGCCCGCCATCATCTCATGCAGGTTGATAGGGGCGTAGGCATAAAGCTTATACGGCTCGTCGAAGCGCTGCCAGAAGTCGGTCATAGTAGCGCCGCCCCTGACATATCCTTTTTTAATGAGGTAGCATTTCTTGGCAATGAGGAGGTCCGCACCGGGGCAGGAAACGTATTTTGTATCAAAAGGATCGTACAGGTCTGAGGCGTCCTGGACAATCTGTTTCAGTTCTTTTTCGTTCAGTGCTTTGTTTTTCCTGTCGCCGGGATTTTCCAGGCGTTTGCCGGCGCTGTTGAGCAGGTAGTATATTAACCGGCTTTCCAGGGCAGTCACCATACTTTCGTAAAATCCTACGGAGATCTGGCCTTTTCTGAGGTGTACCAGTAAAGGTGCTTTCAGGTCGAACAGGGTGGAACGCATGCCCCACAGCGCCCCGTTGACTGATTTTGCCGTATCCATGACATAGTCCATCGCGCTGCTTAGCCGGTCGGGGGAAAGGGGGGTATCATTATTGAACAGATCATGCCCTGCAGCGTTACTGCCTGCATAGATCTTTTTACCTGTGCTGCCTTCCCGACTGATGCCAATATCTATTGAATCGCCCGGTTCCACATAGAGGACGGACTTTACGTATTTATTCTCTACGGTGATATAACCAGCTGCGTCCATTGGCACGTTCAATGTGAACGCGTGATTGGTTACTTTTCCGGCGCTTTGTTTATAGAGTGAGTTGAAATATGTTCCGATCGGCTTGTAGACAAATACATCCATGCTATCCGGAGCATCCGGCACTTTTCCTGTAATAACAACCTGTTGCGCGAATGCGGTGAATGGAATCAATAGGATAAATAGTACTTTTCTCATATCATTTTCTAACTTATCAAATCGGACCCTCTTGAGCTGCCGGGTAACAATTTCAGTTGGCCCCATTAATTTACACAAAAAAAAGAAATCCCCGGGATGAATATGCCCGGGGAGCCTGCTTTTTTTGTTATCCTTCATCATTTTTCTGCCATGGGAACCTGCATCGTGATGGATAATGTCAGCAGGAAAGTATAGGGCATAGGATATAAAAGCCTCGTTTTGAATGTGAATTAATCGTAATACAAAACTAAGCCCTGGGCACTTCGCGGATACTGACAACCATCATCCCTGGTCGTGATACTGGTCTGGTAATTGTACTCCTGCCAGGGGTGAATAAGACAAGTAATGGTTTGATTAATATTAGCAACCACCCACCACCTCATGATAACTTTAGGACATGAAAAAGACGTACAAGAAAAAGGATTTCCCAGTTGAAGACATCAGGAAGTACCTGGAACCAGGACCTACTGTACTGGTCAGCTCCCGCTGGAAAGATGAGACGAATATCATGACAATGGGTTGGCATACGGTCATGGAGTTTTCGCCATCGATGATCGGTTGTTTCATTACAGGCGCGAACTACAGCTTTGAGATGATCAGGAAGAGCAAGGAGTGTGTGATCAATATCCCTACAGATGACTTGATAGATACTATTATCGGTATCGGGAACTGTTCAGGGGCGGAAGTGGATAAGTTCAGGCAATTTGATCTGACGGCAGAGAAGGCGGAAAAGGTGAAAGCACCCCTTATAAAGGAATGCTATGCCAATTTTGAGTGTAAGGTGATTGACGAACACCTGTTACCGAAATATAACTTCTTTATCCTGGAAGTGGTCAAGGCCCATGTGGCGACGTCTCCAAAATTTCCCCGAACGGTGCATTACAGAGGGGAGGCAACTTTCATGATCTCGGGAAAGAACGTTTCCTACCCGGGCAGGTTCAAACCGCAGAACCTGTAGCCTTAGTAGCTGGCCTGCCCTATGTCCAGCCTGTTGATCTTTCCCGTTGCGTCGATATGGAACCTGAAATAGGTCTTGAAATCGCCCCACTGGTCACTATGAAATCTGCCGTAGAGATCCAGTCCATTGTTTTCCACCTTATCGATGCTGGTGAAGCGTTCATGTCCCAAGGCCTTTTCGAAGAAGCTCCTGAAGTTCATTTTATTACCATCGTCATACAGCGCGGCGTCTGCAGTAAAGAGGGCGAACCAGCCATTGCTATCGGCAGACTGCAGCGCGTCGATCGCTTTTTTGACGGTAGTATTAGTCAGTTTATCAGTGTTCATTGTATTAGATTTACTTTGTCCTTTAGCAGTCAATGCGCACATCACGATTGCCATTGCATAGATCAAGATCTTCATTTAGTTGTTTTTTGCGAGTGGGTGCTGTAAAAAAATAGCGATCAGGTTCATCAGGAGGAATGGTAGCTCTATAGCGGCCCCTTTGAGATCTTTTAAAGATAGCTGCAGGCACAGTATCAGTAAAATGGCGGCGGCCATGAGGAAGTTTCCGGCCAGGAAGGTCCTGGGAAATAAGATCAGCACAGCATTTATCAATGTCACGATCCCATTGATCAGTATAGCCGGCCTGTTGAAGTGAAAGCGACCCAGCATTGCTGCCATTTCCGGTTTACCGGCGATCATGGCCCATCCCTGCTTCAGGGCCATGAACACAATTACCAGGACCAGCGCAGTATTTAATATTTTGATGAACATTGTTGCTATTTTTAAGTGAATGGCGGGCGGAGTCTTAGTTTGTGGCTCCGCCATTTACCAACAGGTGTTGACCAGATACGAAAGAAGACAGATCGCTTGCGAAAAATTCTGCAATATTGGCTACATCTTCCACTTCTGCCAGTCGGCCCATCGGACAGCTGTCCAGCAGTTGTTTTCTTAACTCAGGGTATGCTTCGGGATCTACGAAGATACCGGAATGGTCTACCGCGAAAGGAATGATAGAGTTCACTGTAACCCCTCTGTGACCGATCTCTTTTGACAGGATATCCACCAGGTAGCGGGGAGTTGTTTTACTACCGCCATATACGGCCATACCTGGTACAGGGAAGGAAGTAGTGCTGGAGGCGATGTAAATGATACGTCCATTGTCTTCCACATGTTTTGCAGCCTGCTGCATCGTGAAGTAAGTACCTTTGGTATTGATAGAGAACACCCGGTCAAACTGTTCTTCTGTAAATGCTGTTACCGGTGTTTCTACAAGCTCAATACCTGCATTCGCTACAACGATATCAATCTTTCCAAAAGCTGCTTTTGATTCAGCGAACAGGCGTTCGATCTCTTTTACTTTGCTGACGTCTGCCTGTATGGCGATCACGTTAGCACCCATGGCTTTGATATTACTTACTACTTCATCGGCCGATGCTTTATCTCTGGAATAATTGATCACAATGTCTGCGCCCAATGCAGCATAACGTTCTGCGATGGCTTTACCTAATCCTCTTGCTGATCCAGTAATGATTGCTACTTTACCTTTTAAGTTATTCATGATTGACATTTATTTTAATTGTTATTGTTTATTTTTCTTTGTTCTTATTAAGCCATACCACCGTTTACGCCTATATTCTGCCCGGTGATCCAGCTAGCCGCATCACTTGCCAGGAATGCTACTACTTCTGCAATCTCTTCTGGTTTACCGAGACGGTTAAAAGCAGCCATAGATGCCAGGCGGTCTATCACTTCCTGTGATTTTCCATTCATAAATAAGTCGGTGCTGGTTGGGCCAGGAGAAACAGAGTTCACATTGATACCTCTGGCGCCCATTTCTTTTGAGAATACGCGGGTTAATTGTTCTACAGCTGATTTTGTAGCTACATAAGTGGCGTAAGTTGGAATCATCACACGGTTCACTGTAGTGGAGAAGTTGATGATGGATCCTTTATCGGCCAGTCTGGTAGCAGCTTCTCGGAGGGTATTAAATGTGCCTTTTACGTTGATATCAAACTGACGGTCGAAATCTTCGTCTGTAGTATCCTTGATTGGTTTCAGGAGCATGATGCCTGCATTGTTCACCAGTACATCGATCCTGCCATAATGTGCAATAGCTGCATCGAACAGATTTTTTACATCTGCGCTCTTGCTAACATCTGCCTGTACAGCGATAGCGTCGCCGCCTTTTTCTTTGATTTCAGCAACTACCTGATCAGCGGCATCTTTACCACCAGCATAGTTGACGATTATTTTCGCTCCTTCTGATGAAAGTTTGCGGGCAATTGCAGCGCCGATACCTCTTGATGCGCCTGTTACTAAGATTACTTTGTTTGTTAGCGTGTTCATGTTTCTCTTGTTTTTGTTTGTCGTTATTGACATAACAAAGATGGAACATAAACACGCCCTAAAATTGCAAGATTTACACTATTAGTTGCAAAAACCTAAGACACCCCTGTGCCGAGGTGTTTTCTGTATAAAACGGGGGTGGTATCTGTATATTTTTTAAAATAATTACTGAAGTGCGCTGTCTCTGCAAACCCAAGCTGGTCGGCGATCTGCTTGATAGGTGTAGCCGAATTCTGTAGTAATGATTTAGCCTCAGTGATAGTTTTATCAATGATCCAGGTACTGACGGATTTACCTGTTTTCGCTTTGATCACATTATTCAGGTAGTTGGGATGCAGGTTTTGTTCATTGGCATAGTCTTGCGCTCTGAAAACACGTTTGGCCTTCCCAGTGCTTAACTCGCGGTAATGTCTTTCCAGGGTTCTTTTGAAGTTCTTCACGATCTGAGAGCTTCTGTTTCCTTCATAGATCGGGTTGTAGTCCTCCCAGAAGTATTCCTTTATCTTTAGTAGTAACACCACAAACAGGTTACCGATCATCTTATTCTTATAAGGAGAGTTTGAAAAGTACTCTTTATATATCTGCAGGTATAATGGTTCAAATTCCGCAAACACTTCCGGCGTCAGCACCCTGGCCGGGACGGTTTCCGCCAGCAGGAAGGGGAATTCCTCGAATATATTGGCGTGGACGTTCTCCTTCAGGAAAGACTCGCTCATGGTGACCAGGTAGACTTCCTTCAGGCAACGCCATTCAAAAGACTTATAATGCCCCGGATTGGTAAAGTATATAGTATGAGGCTTCGTACAGAATTCCAGGTCGTCGGTAGTATATCTTCCCTCCCCGTCCTTTATAAACAGAAAAGAATAAAAATTCGCCCTGTATACGCAGGATTTAAAAGGCAGGTCCCCGTGGATGTCCATCAATTTATGGATCGTGAAGTCGTTTTTCGGGTCGATCAGGTCAACCGGTAACCCGAGATACTCGTAATTCTCGATCAGATTATTAAAAACGGGGGGCCTGTCTGTTGCTTTCTGCCTTGTCATGGTAATGGAGGAGGTTTAGATAGGGTTAAAGTTACAAAAGGTTTGGGCTACCTTGTAACATATAACCCCTAATCATCATAAGACCTCCTTTGCGCTGCCTACCGGAGTTAATACTTCGACCAGGGGAGGCATTATAAGACCGCTGTCGTCCCGGTATTGCTGGAAGGCTTTGAAGGATGGTGTATCTAACACCGCTGCCTGGATTTCTTCGTTTTTGTAGTGGGAGAGGTGAGTGAAGGTGTTTTCGCTGGTGTAGACGGTGTATTGGAAGTCAGCACCCATTTTCCGGAAATCCTGCAGGAAATTGGCGATATTCTCCAGGTTCTGTGCTGCGAAAGAAGGTTTTACGGTGTACGTTACTTTTACTGCTATCATGGTTTTTATGCGTTTTATATAGATATAGACAGCGCAGAGCATAGAAACGTGACAGGATCTCCAAAGTTTTATTGCTGTCTGGTAACAGTGCGGATTTGTTGATGATTTAACTTGCAGGTATGCTGCAGTAGAATACACAGTTACCTGTAGACCACTGCCCTATGTACAGCTTTTTTCGTCAAAAGAGTTCTGTCTGCGCAACAGAACTCTTTTGGTATATATACGTTCGGGGTCTATTGTTTTTTATCCGTGATCTCCAAAGTTTGAGGTTTTGTTCCTAAGTAAAAGCATCGTTGTCGGTCATATCTTTGATTTAGAGATGTTGATAAACTCTCACCATTAAACCTCAACACATGTTATCATTACGATTGTTAAAGAAGATATTCATGAAAAACAAACTTGTTACCCGTAAACGATTCACCGCATAATATATTTTGATATCTGGGCCATAGGGAGACCTGTGACGAGATGGCTTTGAGAAACCTGTAATCCGGTATGAACTTACTCTGGTAATTATTTAATATAAAAAATATTGTTCTGGCCAGAACAGGCCCCTTTTGTGGGTCATCGATGGGGAAGCCGAAAACCATTAGAAAAGAGTAGGCGTTAACTCACATACTTAAGTTTAGCCTTTTGATTTATAAAGGTGAATTTATTATGAAGAAAGCAAAAATCGTTTTGTCTGCGGTTGCATTGTTCGCAGTAGTTGGTGGTGCATTTGCATTTAAAGCTAGATATTATAATCCTAATCCTCCAGTACTGTCATATGTACAAGGAGCACAAATTAAATGCTCTGCAAATCCAAGTTACACTACGACGGTAAACGCACTTCTGCCAACAGTTACCTATTATACAACAACCCTGGCAGGAAATGCTTGTCCAACAACTTTCTTTACCGGCAAAATTACAACTACCGTACAGTAAGGCAAGTTAAGTTTTATTAAAGGATCTGGGCTGTATAATAATATTATACAGTCCAGATCTTTTTTGTCAAAAAAAACAGTTATAAATACCAGATGCTACCAAGTGTTAATTACTCTAAACCACAATTGGGAGATATCGCAATTAGTTCAGCGTTCGTTTTGGACATCCATTCAGGCATTTTATCACCATTCAGATATAATTTAAAGAAGGATAACATTTTATTATGATAGTCAATTGCCGCCTTTCCGCTCAGAATATGATTATAATTTCCTTCATATTGAAGTAACCATACTCTTTTGCCTGCACGTCTCATAGCCGTAAACATCTCAATCGCCTGTTCAAACGGCACTTGCGAATCGTCACTGTTATGCATCATGAGTAATGGCGTTGTTATTCGCCCAATATTAAAGATTGGTGAATTCTTTATGTATAATTCCGGATTTGTCCAAGGTGTCACGCCAAAGCCGTAGGCACTTCCTTGCGACGAAAGTTCATAATGAGACTGTCTTGTTCCGCCATTGTTATAAATTAACTGCCCATATGAGCTGACTAAATCAGCTACGCCCGCAGCCGCTACTGCAGCTTTAAATACTTGAGTGTGTGTAATTAAATAGTTAGTTTGCCAACCACCATAACTATGCCCTTGAATAGCCATCCTTGTAGTATCAAGATATGGTAGGTGTTTAATCGCTTCTATTCCTGCCATAACGCTATTGTAAGTCCCCTTCCCATTTTCACCCTGCTCCGAAATTATATCAGGAATAAATACCAAAAAACCTTCTTGAACAAAAAGTGGAATGTTTATATTATGTCTGGAATAATCTGGCAACTGAAATTTATTTATTTCATCACTTTTTATTTCATAATAATTTAATATAATGGGATATTTTTTTTCTTCGTTCAAACTATTGGGTATATATAGTACACCCTGAGCCTCAACTCCGCTAGCTAATTTATAAGTAAATAATTGGGTCCTATACCAATTATACTCATTCTCGGGATGACAGTTCGATATTGGCTGATAATTTATTAGGTTTTTAGTAAGTGATATATTTTTGGAAGAAGTAGAGTTTTCTCTTAAAACAACAAACACGTTTTTTTCTTTCGCTTTAATTATTTTGCCTTCAGGCTGCCCGAATATACCCAATGGCCATCTGGTGGCAACCGAATAATTTTCAAGATGGGAGGTATCAATATCTAACATCATATCCAGCCGCTTGAACCAATATCGTCCCTTTTTTGTTTTATGGTTATATCCAGATATGAGCAAGTAATCATTATGCTTTAGCGACTTTTGTTGAATGCTTAAAATATTTAAAGTTAACCCACTTTTTTTACCCCATCCCCAAGAAATTTCCTGTGGCGAAAAAGACTTATCCAACGATACTTTCCAGATATCAAATTCGTCATAAAGTAATAAAAACTCGTCTTCATGTCCCCAAGCTGCAATACCCCAATTTCCCAACCGTCCCCGCTTCCTAGCATGAAGTTGCCTAAATTCAGCTGAGCATGACTCTGTAATATTTTTAACTATGCGGCTTTTGATATTGTATGAAAACCAAGCATTAGCATCAAAATCGAACCAAAGTACAAATCCTTCAGTCGGTGAGATAGTCACATCTTGTATACTTCTCTTCAACCCCAATCTTAATGGGATCGCAATGTTAGTATTTAAATCTAACAATTTTAGTTTAATTGAATCCTCATATTCGTCAAACCACGGTGAATTCCTCTTTTCGTCAATTAATAAATATCGTCTGCAAGCAAGATGGTTTCCCGCCAATACCAATGAATCGTTAAGCACTATATTCTTCTGATATCTGATATTATAGCAATACACAAGAAATTCATTATTTGCCCGCAAATTTCTGTTCAATTCAGGTGTCAGAATTTTGTCCCTATAATTCCATATGTCCAATTTGAAGTCATCAGATGCTTTGGGAACCAAAGGAATGGAGGTAATGGACAGAAATAGAAGGTTTCCTTCAGAGTTAAACTCAATATTCGAACCACTCCTTTTAATAACATATTTTTTACCGAGAAGTTTACTATCACTTTTTAAAACAATAGTATCCAAGCCTTTTTTTACGTCATATAAATGCATGGCTAATTGACTATTTCCGTCAATTACACTTTCTGATAAATACGCGCAATATGTCCCGTTTTTATTGATATTAAAATCCAATACTGTATCTGTAATAACAAGCTTATATGTAAGTTTGCCTAGATCGATTATAGCTAGTCCCTTCTGCTTGTCGTTTAACTGAGCAATCATGTAGCTCTCATTCGAACAAAAAATTGTTCTAGTACATTTAGACAAAGTTAACTTTGAGCGCTCTGTCACATTTTTAACGCTAAGTATATTATCACAGCTTTTTAATACAACAATCTCATCACCCCCTAAATCAATTGACTTATATTCTTTTATACACTCTGTAGAATCCAATACATTTCTCACAATATCCAATGAATACAATTTATTCTCTCTACCTTGAAAATATATGTAATCGCTATGAGGTGAGAAAGTAGGATTGCCGGCATGATAAAACTTCCTAATTACCTTGCCGTTATTGTTACAGATAAAAAGACAGCTGCTATCATATTTCATTTCGCTAACAGTATAGTAGACATATTTTCCGTTACCCGATATCCCATATTCTGAATTTACAACAGGCCAGTGAATCATCGCATCGTCATCTATTATCTTTTGAGCAATAGCATTCAGGCTGGTTAAAAATATGATGCAGAAAATTATCTTTTTCATTTAATCCCTTTATTTACTCCGTTAAAGCCATTTTACGTCTCCATTAATTTCGCCTAACTGGCTGAAACCAAATCGCAGTCTAGTATTTTCTTTCTACAATTTCCACGTCGGCACTCCTTGTTGCATTTTTTTATAATTTGATTGTATCTCAACATCCTCAGGTTTCAATAATGCAGCCCGTTTCTCTAAGACCAAAGCTTCTTCCCTTTTTCCAATTTTATAGAGCAAGTTTGCATATGTGTCTAACACATTTCCAGAATTGTCTTTCTGCAAACAGTATTTCACCAGGTTGATTGCTATATTGAGACTTTTTTCATCTGAGAAATTCTCGAAAATGTTATAACTTAATGAGTTTATGAGGTATAATGGCACCCATTTTCTTTTATATCCATTATTTTCGTACCATTCTGGCAAGGCTGATTGCAGATTTTCCCAGTCTTTGTTCTGCCAAGACTTCAACAATTTGCTTTGTATTATTGCTTCTTTCCCAATGGAACCAAATTTTTGCTCCGCCTCATTATAAATTTCATTCCACTTAAGCAAGATTTTGTTGTTTATTTTCTCATTTACTAAATCCTTTTCAATTAAATAAGTCAACCTTGCCTCCGCTTCATCTACTCCAAGTACTTCATTTATTTCATTCACATTATTCAAAAAAAATGTAAAACATGAATCTTTCGTAGATTTCATATACTGTCGAAAAAACGTAATGTTTGATTCATTTAATGGATCATAAATAACTTTGAAATAGTCATTAAATACTTTCTTACAAATTGATTGATCCTTATTAGCATCTGAGAATTTCACAAGGCTCCTTAAAGTCGCGGAATCCCTGTCACCATGCAGGTATCTATTAAGACGTGAGTAATAGTCCTCTTGCTTAGACTGTGTAAGAATAATGACATTTGTCAATACATTTACAGGAAGCTTTCCCTTTCTTAAAATCTTATCATTATTAGCAGCTATTAACTCTATTGGCATTTTTGCTACTTTCCTATCATACGTTAATAGACCATTTTGCTCGCTTTCGACATCAAATGGTTGGGTATATATCGAAGCCGATAAACCCTTTTTTTCTAAAATCACTATCGAATCTGTCATTTTTATATATTGGGATATTAGAGTATCGCGTGTAGACAATCCATCATATCCCCATCCTGGTGTTAAATCATCCCAAAGGTGCCCTTCCACGGTCATTCCCAATCCTCCAAATTCACCAACAACTTGAGCTTTTCCAAGTTGTTTTACACTCATCATTGGAAAAGGATATGCGTGTACATCGGTCATATCTGCGCCAATGTAAGCATTAGGAGAAGGACTACGAAGTTGATTATTTACATATAAGTATTCTCCGGAATGACCATTTACTAAACGCGATCTATCAATTTCCTTTATCCAATTGGTAAGCCTTTCTTGATCGTATTGACCCCATTTTTCATTAAATAAAGTCCAAACGACAATAGAGGGGTGATTATATAATTGTGTAATTGTCTCTAAGCATCCCTTTTCAAATTCTCTTTTGCTCCCCTCTGGTAAACCTTGATTGGGATTTACCATGTCCTGCCAAACCAAGAGGCCAAGCTTGTCAGTATAGTAATACCATCTAGAGGGCTCTATCTTAATGTGTTTGCGCACCGTGTTAAATCCCATTGTCTTCAAGGCAAGGATATCGAATATCAATGCGGAATCTGTCGGTGCTGTATAAAGTCCATCTGGCCAATATCCTTGATCTAAAGCACCAAGATTAAAGACATATTTGTTGTTGAGAAAAATTCGATCGACTCCATTTCTATCTTTAGATATTCCTATCTTTCGCATAGCGAAATACGTATATACTACATCTCTTACATTGCCTGTCGCAGAGTCAAGAATCTCCAAGCTAAGATCATATAAGAATGGTTTTTCAGGTGACCATAACTGAGCATCCGGAACTTTCAGTCTCAGTCTATTTTCCGACATGCCTATAACACTCTTCCCATTTGAAGCCTTGGCCATAATAGTTGAACCCGTCGTTTCCCCAGCCAACTTAATATCTATAAATAAAATTTCCTTATCTATATCCGGTGTCAACCTTACTTCTTGTATATATGTATTTGGCACTTGTTCAAGCCAAACAGTTTGCCAAATTCCAGAATTAGCCGTGTAATAAATATTGGTTGGACGCAACGACTGTTTACCATGTGGCCCAATTCCTTCATCTGTCGGATCAAAAACCTTAACAACCAATTCATTTTCACCTTTTTTTATAGCATGAGTTACATCAAATGTAAATTCAGTGTAACCTCCTGTGTGTTTACCAACCTTCCTTCCATTTATATACACAGTAGCCTCCCAATCAACAGCGCCAAAATGAAGCAAGCTCCGCCCCTGCTGCAAAGCGTCAATATTGAATGTTCGTCTATACCATAAAATTTCTGTGGGTTTTAACGCCTTCTTTACTCCAGACAATGCAGATTCTAACGGATACGGAACTAATATTTTGCCTTGGTAGTTAATTGGGTGTGGGGTATCTCTACTGGTAATTGAATAATCCCACACTCCATTTAAAATCATCCAGTTGTTGTACCTAACCATCTGTGGCCTCGGATACTCTGGGAGAGGCGTCTGAGGATCTATATATTGAGCCCAATATGTAGATATAGGCACATACTTACTCTTCCAATTTTTATTAGCTTGAGAAAAAACAGGTGATATATAAAGTCCAAACAATAGTATAGCTAGGCATAACTTATTTGACATCTAAATTATATTTATGTTTATGTTTAACTAATAACTGTATCCAGTCATTCAATGATAGTTTTAAAAATGGGTTATTAATTCAATAACACCTCGTCGACCTTTATTCCATGTCTGTTATTTAAGTGGTTTTCCTGCATTTTGCATGCAAGAGAACTTTATTGTAGCTACATTCGATCCCTCCTATTCTGAATAAAGAAGTACATAGCCATAAAAAATTCGAATTTGCTTTATTAAGTCGAGTCTAAATAAACAAACTCCATTCTTTTGTTTTACTACTGTTCAGGATATCCTGGATTTTGATGACCTTTCAAACTTGGATTGTTCTTGATATCACTGGTTGGCAGCGGAAATAGCGACTTATACGATTGCCATGGGTGCCCTTTCATTTCACCAACCTTCATCATCACTGAATCGATTTTACCAGTTCTTTTTAGATCAAGCCATCTATGTCCCAATTCTGTAAAAAGCTCAACTTTTCGTTCATGACGGATTATCATCAATGCTGATGTCACATCCATTAATTCTATTTCATTCAATCCAGCCCTTTTTCTTAACGCGTTTATGTCGTCTTGTGCCGAGTTACCTCCATTGACAATTCCTTGCTCAGCCCTCGCCTCTGCTCGAATAAGGTATTGTTCAGCTAAACGCAGCATCATTGTTGATTCTATTAATGGTTGCCCTGCCTGCCAAACTTTATATTTGAAAGCAAATGGGAATAAAACTCCCTCTACGGTTACTGTATCAATCCAAGATTTCCTACGAAGATCATTTAGTTCAAATGAATTATATAAATCACTAGTAATAAATACAGGTTTACTGTCCGGATTGGGTCCTGCAGGAATAAATAACCCTGGATCTCCAGACAAAACAAAAATCGTTGCATCCAAAGTGTTGTAACCAAAAGATGTCGGCTGAATTTGCCAAATCGCTTCCTTACTGTTATTTAGAAATGTATTTTCGAGATTTTCCAACTTGAACATACTTGTTTCATTAATTAGCAGACTTGACTTAATCTCGGCCTCTTTCCATTTTTTCTCATACAAATACACCCGGGCCAACAAAGCATTCGCCGCATAAGAATTAGGCCTGAAACGCAAGTCCGTTGGTGTTAGAATGTCAGCATTGACATATTCTTTTGACAGATTTTGTTCGGCGAACAAAAGATCTACTTCTATTTGGTGATACACATCCATACTCGCCGCCCTAGCAAGAGTAGATGTCTCTTTTATGTCAGTTGTTAATGCAAGAGGAACGTCACCATATATATTTACCAAATAAAAGTACTGCAACGCCCGAAGGAATCGGAGTTCACCAATTAACCGACTTCTCACGTCGTCAGTAACACCTTTCGACCGTGTTATACCTTCCATTGCTGAATTTATCTTGAATATGTATGCATAAAAATTACTCCATAACCCGGCATCATCAGTAAGGAGATTATTCAAATAGAAGCTGTTAATTACATCAAAATCATTAGCAACTGAACCAAGTTCATCTGAGGATACCCCAAGAAGAAGCGACAATGAGGTTCTCCCGTTAAAATTGCTATTTGCTCCCCAGGATGCGTATATGCCAGTCACAACGCTCGCAGCTTTTTTGTTGCTGCTATAAATTTCTTCTCCAATAATTTCATTAATCGGAGGCTTAACCTCGAGTATCTTGCTACATCCGGCAAAAAACATTATTATTATCATCAAGCTTATAGCGCCTGTTAGACACTTTTTCACAAACACTAATTTTCCCGAGTTCATTTGGCAATGTTTTAGAGTTATAAAGTGATTTGCAATCCAGCAACGACCATTCGCAACGGAGGTAATTGACTTCTAGATTGAGTTTCAGGATCAAGTCCTTTGTATGATGTAAGCGTTAAAACATTCTGAGCATTAATAAATATCCTCGCCTGTTTCAGTTTTAATTTATGAAGCGATTCTGCTGATAATGAATATGCAACAGATATGTTCTTAAGTCGAACAAAAGAGGCATCAGTAAGATATTCATCACTTTGAGATCTAAAGTTAATCGCTCTGCTGTATTCGCTCGGGGTACCAGAACCAGGTACATAAATTTTTTGTATATCAGTTTTATCACCTTCTTTTCGCCATCTGGATAAATATTCAATTGGCAGATTACTTTGACTTCCCGGTAATGTATAGGCAATGACAGGATTTACTCCATTTTGCTTTACAAACTGAATAAAAACATCTAAAGAAAACCGGCCAAAAGTAAATGCATTCGATAATCCTCCATAGAATGCTGGTATTGTCCTGATTCTAAGATACTGCCCTCCATCTAACCTACTTGGATCTTCAGGATCTTCCGTTATTTTTCCATCATTTGTTTCAAATTGATATTTCCCGGTTTGAGGATCTACACCTGCAAACTTATAAAACCTATCATTCCCATAGAATGGTTTACCAATTTCATAAGAGCTGTAAAATATTGAGTTCTCGAGCCCCGGGAATGATATTAATTTATTGTTGTTCCTTGTTATATTGAATGAAGAACTCCAAGAGAATTTGCTTGATATTATATTCTTAGTATTAAATGTACCTTCAATTCCAGCATTCTGAATGAGTGCCGGCAAATTATACACAAAGTTACCGGGCCCTGAAATAGATGGTAATGGATATGACAACAGCTGATTGCTTGATCTATTTCTAAAGTAACATACACTAAAGATTATTCGGTCCTTAATAAAACCGGTTTCTAATGCAGCTTCAAGCTTTTTTGTTGTTTCCCATTGATAATATGGATTAAATAGTCCCGTTGTAGTGTATCCTCTGGTACCTTGATAAATATCAACACCAGATACTGCTTGATATCTTTCTAGGTATTGATAATTCCCTATGCCATCATTACCCGAACTCCCGTAACTAACCCGCAATTTTCCGAAAGACATAATAGGCAGATGTTCTTTAATAAAATTTTCCTCAGAAAATATCCATGCAAGACCTAAAGAACCAAAATTTCCATATTGCTTTCCTGGACCAAATCTGCTACTACCATCTCTTCTTGCATTGATGTTAATAAGGTATTTGTTCTGCCAATTCAAACTCACCCTTCCAAACAAAGCAAAATATTTATATTCAGAATAATTATTTCCCAATTCGAAGATTGACGCAGAACTAAAGTTTTTTAGAAGCTCGTCTGACTCAAATCCATATGCCGTTATAGATTGATCGCTTAAAACACTTCTCTGAAAAGAAGTTCCAAACAAGCCATTAATTTTAAGTCCTCTATGCGTGGTTTGTAAAACTAACTGAGGCTCGATGCTAATATTGTTACTCGTCGTATTATTAGACGAAGCCACCGCTAATTCGCTTGCTTGTTCTGGTGGCTTCGCCGCGAAAGGAGATAGTCTACGAAAAGAACTACCACTCAAATCATTGTAAGACACCTGCGCTTTGGCAGTTAAATAGGGAAGTATTTGATAGCTAATATCTGCAGCTGATAATAAATTTTTGACCTTGGCTTCATATGTTTTTAAAAGTTCCGCATATGGATTGTCCCAACTGCTATTCCCAGATACAAGAGGAGCCCAGTTTAAAGATCCGTCTTCATTGTATCCTTTTGGTGCGGATGGAGGCAAAGTCAGCGCCCGTGAGGTAAAATCTATACCAGGTAATGTATTATTATCTACCATATAACTTGCACTAAACATCGCTTTAAAGCGATTGTTGTTTGTGCTTGTTGTTAGATTGAAATGTACATTCACTTTCTGATCCGAGTTTGATTTCGGAAATACTGTTGTTTCACGGTGATAATTTCCTCCAAAAAGATATTGAGTGTTATTAGAGCCTCCTGTGGCCGTTGCTTGCAAATCAGTATACTTCGCCGTCCCTCCAATTAACTCTTTTTGCCAATCTGTAGATCTTGTGCTATCCCACAAGTTTAAATCTGCGTAGGTTCGAGTTGCCGGAAGTGAAGTCATGTCGCGGTTACTATTGAGGAAAGCCTCTCTTCTAATTTCATAATATTGTTGCCTATCCAAGAGTTCGACTCTTTTTGTAACAATTCCGACGCCTGATTTTGCATTAATGGTTGTTGTCACATTTCCTTTCTTTCCTTTTTTGGTTGTTATTAGTACTACCCCATTTGCACCTCTGCTTCCGTAAATAGAAGTAGCATCCGCATCTTTTAGAATATCAATTGATTCTATTTCGTTAGGGTTAATGAAGTTCAGAGCCGAAAAGTCCGGAAGACCGGAAAATCCTAATCCTCTTATAGTTGCTACGATTGGCAATCCGTCGATTACAATCAGTGGATCAGCATTTCCTTGTCCTGGGTCTCGTAGCGTGTTTCTTCCTCTAATCTGAAGCGATAATGACCCGCCGGCCAAACCTGTTGTTGGGGTGATCTGTAAACCCGCCACTCTACCTTGTAGAGCATACAAAGGATTATTTATAGGCTGTTTTTCAATTTCGTCTGCCTTTATACTCGCAATATTTCCAGTATTTAACCGTTTTGTCGTATTTCCATAAGGAATCACAACGATCTCGTCTAGCTCTCCTACCTTTTCCTTTAATTTGATTTCACCAACAGTAGCTCTTCCTCTAACAGGTACTTCCTCCGAAAGAGACGACACATTCGAAATTACAATCCATGCATTCTCTTTTACATCATTCAGCACAAAATCTCCATTCGGATTAGTTATAGTGCCAATCTTACTATTCCTCACCACCACCGTCGCTCCAATCACCGGTGCCCCTTTCTCATCCACCACCTTACCCGTCACCGTTATAGTCGCTACCGTATCGCCCTCAATCCGCTCTTCTGTAATCGGCTTTTTTTTAACCGCTATCGTATTCTCACTCACCTCTACCCACGAAAACCCTCTCGCATCCAGCAACTCATGCAAAACACTCTCCACCGGCTTGTCCCTAACGTCAATGGTTACGTTCTTATGTGCAGCCAAATCCACATCCTGGAAATAAATATACAGACCGCTCTTTTTCGAGACTTGTCGTAGCACATCTGCCAATGTAGAATTCTTAACAGTAAGACTCACAGGCTTCCCCTGTTTCGGAGCGGCATAGCCTTCAGAATAAAGGCAAAACATAACAACCATACAGCAGTATAGGAATGCACGGTTGAGTTTGACAATCTTTTGCATAGTCACACAGCAATTTTGGTTAGTAAAATGGTCGGTCGCGTTGGCCCAATAAGCCGTGTGTAATGCCTCTTGCATTACAATACGGAATAAACATCCTGTGCACAGTGAGAGCAGGACGCAGATTAGTCTGGTATGTTGCTCTGTCTTGAGTGCGACAGTGAAGATGTCTATGGTTACTGGGAAGAATTTCTATGATAAAAGTTCTACGCGTTGTAGGTACCCCCAACGAGTTGTCTTAGTTGATTTCAAAGGCATAGCAAAACTTCAAACATTCAGATTTGATATTGTTCCCAATAATAAAAGTAAAATTTAACAGTAAGGTAACGTCCATAAGCAAACTTTTTTCTGAGAAATTTTCGCAGTGCTAGTCCTTATTAATTTCGTCCTGTCTACAGATTGGTTTTTCAAAAAGGTAAAAAATGAGCCATTGGGTATTTGCCTCCCCAAAACTCTAGTGACGTATTCCGATTATTTTATTTATTATAACACGATATTATTTTCAATTGTTCTCAAAAAATAATGTTGTTGCACGCATAAAAATGTATTACCTTTTAATTAACTTCAGCCGGAACTGACACGCTCAGTACCAAAGAATGCCAAGTGATCATCCATATTCCCTCAAATCTTTTCCACTTAAAAGCCATTATAAATTTAATATACCAGGTTTGTTATCCTACTTTGATAACCGGCCTGGTAAACTATTTGTGATACGTACCTAAACCAATGAATTACGACAGTTATAGTAACTGCCTGGACGGAATATGAAAGGGGAAAGTCTAAATAAGGAAGCCGACATCCTACAACGTCTGAAAAAGGGAGATGAATCTGCCCTGCGAGAACTTGTCGACCTATACCGACCACAAATGCTCATGGAAGCATACTATGTCATCCGGGATATGGATGAGGCCGAAGATATCGTTCAGGAAGTCTTCATTCGTTTCTGGAACGTAAAAGAGAAGGTGGAGCTTAAACCTTCACTCATGGCCTACCTGTTAAGAGCTACCCGCAATGAAAGTCTGATAAAGCTCCGAAAAGATAAAACAAGAGGCAAAAGACAGGACCTATACAGCTACTTTCAGGAATCCAGCACGCAGATGAAACCGTTCGAAAGCGCGGAGCTCGCAAAACAACTAAAGAACGCCATGGAATATATTCCACCTGCCGCCCGCAAATCTTTCGTAAAACTCTACCTCGAAGACAAAAGCCAGAAAACAATAGCTGCTGAACAGAATATCAGCCTCCAGGTAGTAAAAAATAATATCAGTAAGGCATTGAAAATACTGCGGGAAAAGCTGCACACCGTAAAAATATTCTAGGAACGGACGTTACCTGGTACCTACTAATTACTTTATATATTGGAAATGAAGACGAATCTCGAAGATATTAGAATATTGGTCTTAGACGAAATATCCGGAAACCTTTCTGAAGCCGGACGAGAAACACTATTCCAGGAAATATCAGTGAATGAGGATGCCAGGGCTATGCGGGAAGACATGCTAAACGTATTAACTACCCCTGAAGTACAGGATTATCTGAAACGCCAACCATACGAGGATCCCGCAGACAAGATCATCAACCGTATACACCGCCAGAAACGTAAAAAAGTTGTTGCAATAAGTACATTGACAGCTGCCGCTGCCGCCGCTGTGATCGCATTACTAACTATTCCAACTTTTTTTAGATCAGAATACTCAGGGAAAACAGATAACAATGTTAACATAGCGCAAACCGCTACTAACAAACAACAGATCCAGTTAAAAATGGCAAACGGCCAGGTCATCACACTCAACACTGATACCAGCCAGGTAGTCGCCGGTAATGCCGTACTCAAAACACACAATAAAACACTCACATATACCACTACCGCCACCAGCGCCGCCGAATTTGCGACGCTTACCGTTCCCGCCGGGAAAGATTATACCATACACTTATCCGACGGTACACAGGTACAGCTGAACGCTGCGACCTCCATCCGTTTCCCGCTCGCTTTTAAAGCTGGAAACAGAGAAGTGTATATCAACGGAGAAGCCTATCTCATGATTGCTAAAAACGCCAGCCAGCCATTTATTGTGCATCTTCCCAATTCCACCGTCCGAGTACTCGGTACTGAATTTAATGTCAATACCTACGACAGCGGTGTAGCCCGAATCGCATTAGTACAGGGCGCCGTTAAAGTGATCAGCAAAACAGATAGTCTTCAACTGACTCCAGGCCAGGAAGCGGTCTATTCCTCCAATAAGATCAATACCAGGTCTTTCGACGAAACAGATGTACTCAGCTGGAGACTGGGGAAATTCCTCTTCAGCAATGCCAGGTTAGACGAGGTATGCCGGGTGATCCCCCGCCTCTATGGTATCTCCCTGGAACTGGATAACAAAGAAGTTGCCGGCAAACGTTTCACAGGTGTCATAGACAGACACCAGCCGGTTGAAAACGTATTAAAGGCCTTAAAAGCTACTAACGGTATAGATTATTACACAGATAAAAATGGAGTATTCCATATCAAATAATCAACCATTAATCTTGTTTATCGCCATCTCTACACCTCATCCAACGTTTATCAGGTTAACCATTTAAAGATTCCCTTTTCGTTCCCCAACAATGTGAATTCACCTTCATCCATTGTATCCCCATTCCCCGGCATGCCCCTCCGCGCATTCAGCCCATATATACATATTCTAATATTTATTACTATCTTGTCATAAATGCCATATCAAACATCGTAAACGGGGCAATTAAATATTTCACTATCAATTAATTAACGTTCGGGAGAAATCATTTACCTATGAAAAAGCTGTTCTCTATCCTTGTGACTTCGGTCGCACTTTATTCCTGTAGGTCTACAAATCTTGTCTATATCAGGGTCCAGCAACCGGCGCCGGTGACCATATCCCCCGATATCAAAAATGTGGGGATCGTTAACAGAAGTACCGTTGCAGACAAAAACAAAGCCCTGGACATCATTGATAAAGTACTTACCGTGGAAGGCGATAGCCTTGACAGAAAAGCCGCCCAGGCAGGCGTTATCGGACTTGCCGATGAACTGATCAAAAATAACAGGTTCACTAATGTCACCGCTTTCAATAGTATTGACCTGCGGACAAACGTGCCCGGACAATTTCCCGCGCCACTGACATGGGACGTAGTTGAAAAGATCTGCCGGGAAAAACATGTGGACGCACTGTTCTCTCTGGAACTGTTTGACACCGATTCAAAAGTGAGCTATGCCGCCGTTCCGGTATCAATGAAAACACCGCTGGGCAGCATCCCTGGTATCGAACACCACGCCAACATGCTCACTACCGTGAAAACCGGCTGGAGGATCTACGACCCGGTGGAGAAGTCAATACTGGACGAATATGCAATTGCCAAAGACATCACCTTCACAGGAAAAGGAATTAACCCCGTAGCTGCTGCCGGCGCCATCATCAACCGGAAAGAAGCTGTACTCGACGTCAGCAGGAAAACGGGGCAGGATTATGCGTTTAGATTGATCCCTTACTGGATCAGGGTGACCAGGGACTACTACGTGAAAGGAACTGACAACTTCAGCACCGCTAAACGTAAAGCGCAAACAGGCAACTGGGATGGTGCTGCCGAATTATGGAAGAAAGAAACAAACTCCTCCAGTGCCAAGATCGCAGGCAGGGCATGTTACAATATGGCGATCATCTGCGAAATAAACGGGGAGCTGGATAAGGCCATAGAATGGGCGCAGAAGGCTTATGAGAACTATAATAACCGTCTGGCACTGAAATATGTCAACATGCTTAAAAACAGAAAAGCAAACAACAGTGTGCTGCAATATCAGCAGCAAAGCTAAAGTGCAAGGTGTATGGGATAGCGAACCTGTCCCATACACATGTCTTTTTAATACATTCCCATCACAACGCCTCCCCGTTAATATCCGTCGTCAACACATCACTCATGTAATCGAAAAACGGACGCATATGCTTAAACGTCTGATTCGCTTCTTTAAGAAACTCACCACTCAAAACCACTTCATCCGAAAAATTCCGGATCAAAAGAAATTGCTTGTGACGCAACAGATCAATCCCCTCATGATCTGCAGCAAACCCCTTCGGAGCAGTTTTCAGCTGTTCCCCTCTCAGCTCACCAAATGTCGAAACAAACGACTTAGCCTTCAGAATTTTTCGTAACGGAGCCGGATCAAATGCAATGTCTTCCCTGATCCGCTTAAGATCTTCTGTACTGGGCCCAAAGAACCCACCCGCAATAAAGCTATTGCCAGGCTCAATATGGAAATAATATCCTCCCCGGCGATACTTGGTCGCACGCTTAAAACTACCGCTCCAATGCGTCTTATAGGGCGTTTTATCTGCCGAGAAACGGGTATCTCTGTAAATACGGTACAGACTTTTCTTACCGGAAGGAGTTTCTATCTCGTCATGGGCACTCAGCGCCTGCAGTAATGCCTCCGCAAAGTTCTCTACAATGGCCAGCTCATTCAGGAAAGTATCCTTATGTGCGTTAAACCATTCCCTGTTATTATTCTTTTTTAATTTATTCAAAAAGTCAAAGCCTGATGGAAGTAATAATGCCTGCTTGGCCATAAGATCCGGTTTAAATATCTTTGCAAAGATACTAACACGAAAAACGATATTTCGCTAATCCACACACTAATTGCGACATATCACAAAAAAACGGCCCGCAGGCAATCCACTATTGCACTGTCTGCCAGTCACTTATCCAATGGCATTCCCCTTGCCATCCCTACTAACACTCTAATACTTACCACTATGATTCATCTATCAACCTTGGGCCTCATCCACACAATAATCGGCGTGTTGGCCCTCATCCCCGCATTTATATCACTGTTTAGCTTTGGCGTGATCGCCCCCCAGAAGAGATCCGGAAAAATCTATATTGTGCTGACCGCATTAGCCTGTCTGACCTCATTCCCGATCATGAGCAGCGGACATTTATCAGCTGGACATTTCCTGGCGGTTATGATCCTGGTAATGCTACCGCTGGCATATTATGCGTCTTCAATAAAATTATTCGGGCAGAAATGGCAGTACATCCAGGTAGTTCTAATGTCGCTTACATTATTCTTCTCCCTGGTACCTGCATTCACAGAAACGCTTATACGCGTGCCCTTAGGGCATCCATTTGCAACCGGACAGCAAGATCCCGCACTTCAACCCGTTATGGGCGTACTCGCCCTGGTTTTTGTCGTGGGTATATGCTATCAGCTGTACAAATTGAAAGCACAAAACAGGAAACTTCAGTCAGTATAAATACAAAGGAGTAGCAGGCGGCCTGCTACTCCTTTATCAAAATACTTTCAACTACTATTGATAATTCAACACACCATACCTGAAGAATGCTGTATTAGATCCGTTCCTATATACCTGCACAAATGCATCCCGCTCACCTGGCCGTTTCACCGGTAATATGCCATAGTTAGTGGCCCCTTCCATAGAAGCGTAATTACCGACATAGTCAAATGAAGATCCGGTAGACCTGTATAGGATCATATTAAGTATACCACTCCTGTTCCAGCATTGTACAAAGTCTGTTTTACCATCACCATCATAGTCAAGCGGCACTAATCCAACATTGCCATACCCCTGAGGTGACGTACCACTATGCACGGTGGAATAACCACTACCGTTGGAGCCGTGCACCATAATACCAAGCGCTCCGCCATTATTCCAGCATTGGATAATATCTGTTTTACCATCACCGTTCCAATCAGCAGGAAAGAAGCCCACATTATTCGATCCGATATTGGAAGGTACATAAGCGCCTGCATCGTAATAGGAAGATCCATTGGAACGGTAAACGATAATGCCTAGTTTACCACCGTTGTTAAAGATTTGAGCGATGTCTGTTTTACCATCACCATCCATATCTACAGGAAGAAGACGAAGATTACCAGAACCCTGGTTCATCGTGCCATCCCAGCTCCTGGTAAAGGAAGATCCATTGGAAATGAATGTAGTAAACGCCATTCTACCGCCATTATCCCAGGCCTGGATCAGATCACATTTACCATCTCCGTTCACATCGCCTGCTACCATACCGACATTGCCCGATCCGGCACCACCCATGCTGAGTTGATCGCTGATCACGTTAGTGCCTGCACCAGCGATATTATGCACCAATACCGCCAGATTACCATTATAATCCCAGGGATGGATGACATCTGTATACCCATCTCCATTAAAATCACCGCTTACATAGCCAATCGTGCTCATACCAGCAGTAGTTGTAGCATTGGCGGTCTCGCCTAACAATGGATTTTCGCTGTCGTACATAACGTAAGCCTCCCAGCTATTGTTGGCAATAAGATCATAACTGATCCAGCCATAACCGTTCAGTCCCCAGAACTGTGTCCACTGATTGAGTATTCTGAAAGCCCGGCGGGAATCATCATATCCAACAATTACAACAGCGTGCCCACCACGTGAAGTACCGGAAAGGTCGTCATAGATTTCATTGCCAATGCCCAGGTTGTCAAAGTCCGGGAATACAGGAAAGCCCAATAATACCGGCTCACGATTACACAGGTGTACGCGGATCTCTTCTACACTGCGGGTAGGGATCGCTGACCAGGTGGCATTCCTGAAGTAAAAAGCCTGACGGCGCTGGTCAAGGTTGGGAGTATTTTGGAAACCGTAGTCATCGAACGGATTATAGGGCATGACATCCAAAGTAGAAACACCCTGGTTTACAACAAGGTTCAATGCATCGTTGAAGTAAGAACCGCCACCGCCTGGTGCGTTACTGTAGTGGGTCTGGCTGTACACATACTGAGGACTGAACAGGTGATTAGCAGACGTCAATGGCCAGCCAATCTCCGCTCTTTCATAGAAGCTTTTGGCGCCATAGGCTACAGCCCAGCTGACGCAACTTCCCTGTATGCCCTGGTCTCCTGGTGGAGGGAATAGATAAGCGATGTCTACTGCGGGACAAAGGGCGAGTGTTCTGGCGCCTTGCAAACGGTCTTCGCGGATTAACTTTCTGTATGCAACAGAATCACGGAAAAGTGCTCCCACGGTACGGGCTTTTGAAGGGGAAGCAGGTGCATCCTTGTGGGTTTCTTTGGCTGTGTCTTTTTTACAACCAAACATGACTGCTGATATGCAAAGCAGCAGCACGCAGATTTTTGTTTTCATCTGACTTTTGGGTTTTATGGATTATTGATTATGGGAAATAATATAGGGTTCTGTTTAGGTATATTTAGAGGGTGAATAACGGGCTTTACAATGGTAATTTACTGAGATTTCAGGAAAAATGAACAAATAGTTTTCATGTGGCGCAACAGCATAAAAACCAGGTTATCGCAGGCGGCATATACCATCATGTTTTCATCTCAAAACACTTAATTTGTCAACGATGATCTTCTTATCAGCTTTCGACTTTGCCAGTTCCAAAGCCTGCTCAAAATGGACAATCGCCTTTCTATCATCAATACCCGTATAGAGCTCTCCTAAAAGCGAGTGATACAAATGATTATTATCCAATTTCAATTTTTCTGCTTCGGCAATGGCTATCGCCTTTCCCTGTACCTTATACGATGCAAATGTCCGGTTCAAAGCAGTAATAGGAGAGTATTCTATTTGCAGCAAATGGTTGTATAGCTGTAAGATATTTTCCCATTTTTCTGCGCTGTCAGCCTGATGGGTATGCCAGTACGCTATGGCCGCCTGGTAGTGGTATTTGGATATTTGCCCTGCTTCGAAAGCCCGGTAAAGATAGGATTTACCTCTTTCAATCAACTCCTGGTTCCAAAGACCTTCATTTTGCTTTTCATATAAGATGTAGTCCCCATCTTCATCCAGCCGGGCATCAAATCTCGAGGAATGAAAACACATCAATGATAGAAGTGCCTGGATAAAGGGCAGATTAGTTGCTTTATTAGAAGCCAGCAAATAGGTTAACTGCATAGCTTCAAGACAAAATTTTTCTTGCAGCTTAATATCTTTCTGCGTCGAAAAATAACCTTCGTTAAAGAGCAGGTACAATGTTGTTGCAACTGCTTCCAATCGGCCGGTGATCTCCGAGGGTGCAGGAAATTCAAGTTTGATATGATCCTTTCTTAATTTTTCCTTAGCCCTGAAAAGCCGCTTATTGATAGTTTCCTTATTCGTCTGGAACGCATTTGCAATTTCATCAATGCCGAATCCGCAAAGTAAGCGTAGGGACAATGCTATCTGTGCTTCTGATGGAATAGAAGGATGGCAAATGGCAAACATCATTTGCAGCTGACTATCCTCTATATTTTTGTGGGAAAGATCCAGTTCCAGCTCCACATCTGCTGATGAACTGTTTACAATTTCAGCCTGAATTTTCTGCCGGAAAAGGTTGTTCCTTTTCAAATAATCTTTCGTCCTGTTTTTTGAAACCAGATAGATCCAGGCAGTGGGATTTTCAGGTAGCCCTTTCAGGCCCCAGGTCTCACAAGCCAGCAAAAACACATCGCTTACAATATCTTCAGCTATTTGAATGTGTTCCAGTCCAAAAAGCTTGCACAGTACCGAAACAATTTTCCGGTATTCGGTTTTAAATAACGCTGATACCACTTCCTGTTCCATGACAATGATCTCTTCAATACTACAAATGTACTCGTAGTATCGAAGAGATCAGCGATTTGTTTTACTTTTCGGCGAGGAAGGCCTTTGACTTTACATCCTGATCTATAGACATGACTGCTCTTATTTCCACATTGCCACCATATTTGAGATTTGGACAGCCCTTCGCCATTTCCTGGGCTGCCTGCAGACTTTCTGCCTTAACAAGCAGGTAACCACCAACTACTTCCTTTAGTTCCGCATAAGGACCGTCTAAAACGGTACCATCAGGCAACAGGGTACTGCCTTCGCTATACAGCCTGTTCGTCCCCAAAAATTTCCCCTGTGAGGCAATACTACCTATCCAGTTTTGCCATTCTTTCATGACAAGCTGCATTTGCTCTGCGGATGGAGCTGCGCCGCCATCCCGTTTCTCATTTCTGAAGATCATTAAAAACTCTTTCATGGTTTACTTTTTTTGTATATAAACTAAACTAATGGTGTCAACTTCGAAATTTACATGGCAGGCATTGGGGCGATCTCACGTACTTCGATATTTCCTTCATTGGCAATATGAGGACATTTCTTTGCAATTTCAACAGCCTCATCAAAGCTGCCGGCCTTCACGATCAGGTAGCCGCCTACGATGCCTTCTTTGGCAGAGGTGACCGCTTCAGCAGTGGTTCCATTGGCAGAAACGGTTCGTCCGCCGCCTACCAGGGGTAATCCACCTACCAATTTTCCAGTCTGACCAAGGCCGCCCATGTAGGCTCCCCATTCCTGCATTTCTGCCTTATTTTGCGCTTCTGTTTTGCTGGTCATGGGTATTCCACCACGCAATAACAATAAATAGTCTTTCATGTTTACTGAATTTTAAGTGTTAAAAACCTATGACGAATGAAAAAACCGATATTGGACAGAAAAGGGAAAAATATTTTTTGCGCAGCTGAATCTGCCTGTAAAACCTCGTCTGTTTATTCTATGAAAGACCACCCAACGCGACATAATCCCCACATTCTTTAAATTTGCATGATGTCGCACCCTTTAAGAACACATATAGCATCTGTCAGCAAACTGACAGATGAAGAATTTGACTATATTTTATCTCACTTTACGCCTCTCAGGCTCAAAAAGCACAGTTCATTGGTAAGGGAGGGCGATTTGGTAAAACACGAGTATTTTGTACTGCAAGGCTGTCTGAGGTCGTATGTAACTGATAATACCGGCAAGGAATTCACCTATCAGTTTGCAGCGGAGAACTGGTGGATCTCAGAAAGAGAGGCTTTTATGAAACAGATTCCTGCATCTACCGCTATTGAATGCCTGGAAGATTGCCACCTCTTAGCATTATCTTATGAAGACCGTGCTAAGCTGGGTAGGGAGATCTGGAAATTTGAACATTATATCGCCGTAAAATCGAATATGGGCTATGTTGCCTTGCAAAAAAGACTACAACTGATGATCATGGGCAGCGCCAAAGAACGGTTTGAAAACTTCGTCCATCAATATCCACATCTGTACAACCGGATCCCTAAGACGCATATAGCCTCTTACCTTGGCGTTTCCAGAGAAACCATAAGCCGTTTATACCGGAAATAACGACACATTTGTCACAATTTTTAAGTGACAAATGTCCTTTCGCCCCGGAAAGCTCCACAGGAAATTTGTGCTCTAATTTTAAAGCAATGAAATTTCTAAGTGCATTATCCTTAAAAGGAATACTGACGTTATTATTATTAAGCGGGATCTTCGCCGCCAAAGCCCAAACAACAGGTTCCCGGCTTCCCGACCAGCCAGGCTTTTACCGGATGCAACTCGGCGACTACCAGGTGATCGCTCTTTCTGATGGTACCATTCCCCTGAATCTGAAAACACTGCTACACGAGACAAAGCCCGGTGAAGTACAGGAGCTGCTGCATAGCAACTTTCTTGACACCATCGCCGAGACTTCAATAAGCGGCTACCTTATCCTGGCAAACAATCAGCAGATCCTGATCGATGCTGGCTGTGGCAGCTTCTTTGGGCCAACCCTGGGTAAATTAAAACAGCATCTTATTGACGCAGGGTTAAGCCCCGAAAATATCAACGCTGTGCTGCTGACACATCTGCATGCTGATCATGTAGGCGGCCTTGTAGAAGGCGATAAAATGGTCTTCCCCAATGCGACCATTTACATCAACAAAAAAGAAGCTGAATTCTGGCTCACAACCGGCAATAAGGAAAAGGCCAACAAAAGGGCACAACCTTTCTTCGATCCGGCGCAGGCTGCGCTCATGCCCTATCAGCAAGCTGGTAAAGTAAGGACTTATGACGTCGGCACGCAATTGTTCCCAGGCATCACCGCTATCAACGCCTTCGGTCATACGCCAGGTCATAGTTTTTACATGATACAAAGTAAAGGGCAAAAACTTGTTTTCTGGGGTGATGTGATACATGCAGGAGCAGTGCAATTCACCGATCCCTCGGTAACAATTGACTTTGACGTAGACCTGACGGCAGCTGCTGCCGCCCGTCGCAAGATCTTTAATGAGGCAGTTAAGGAAGGTTACTGGATTGCCGCGCCGCACCTTTCATTTCCGGGAATGGGGCATTTAAAAGCCAGCGGTAAGCAGTTTGAATGGGTGCCGGCTAACTATACGACGGCATTTTCGGATAAATAAAACAAAGAGGGTGTTCTCGTGACGCCCTCTTAAGCCAGCCCTACCGTTACCAGAACAGCATTTCGAGCTTTAATATTCCCTTGACCTATACTCGAGATTCGGTTGACCCTATAGCTTATAGGTGCTCTACTATAGCATTATAGGCACTGTTCTATAGCGTTGGCTATAGAATAGCAGGCCTAATGCAGGACTATAGCGCCTATAGCTATACATCTTGAGTATAGTCGGAGCGAAGTCGAACCGGACCTGAACCGGGTCAGAGACGGAGCACCAGGGCATGGATGTAGCCAAAGGCCGGGTAAGTATTCCCTCCAATCTTTTGTACTTCTGTAATATCTTTGTTACCAGTAAACGTTCAATAATGGAGGATACTAAGGGACTACTGGATAAGATCCGGCACCACGATAAAGTATGCATTGCGCTGAATGAACATTGTGCGATCCCGTTACCGGATGATGTGATGCAGATATTGGTTAAACCGCATCGGCTTTCCTATTATTATTTTCAATATATAGAGAAAGGTCCGGCAACCTTTAAATCTGACTTGCAGGAATTTATCATCAACGATGGTGAGCTGGCCTTTGGTTTGCCTAATCAGGTTTTCACCAAGCTGCCCTACGATAAAAACATACTGCATTATGCACTTTCATTTGATGACCATACGTTAACGTTGCTGCCTGGCTCCTATCCGTTCCTTCTCAATCCATTTAATGCAAATTCCATCTCTTTCGATATAGCCGCCCAACAACGGATAAAAAACCTGCTGTCCGGGCTGTTTCAGTTGCTTCACTCGCCTGGCAAACAAAAAAAGGCGGAGGTGATCCTGGCGCATTTACATACACTGCTGACCGAATTTAACACGGCCTATTTTGAGCAATATCAAAGTCAGGAGATCGTTGCCAACTCCAAATTATCAAAATACATCGCATTCAAGCTGGCTGTAGAAACGAACCTGACGGAGCAACACGATGTACACAGCATAGCTGAGCAACTGGCGTTGAACAGCAGTACGCTGTATAGTATTGTAAAGGAATTTGCCGGCGTTTCTCCAAAAGAATGGATCATTAACCGGCTCATGATGGAGGCCCAACGGAAGCTGCAATATTCTACAATTTCCGTCAAGGAACTGGCTTATGATCTGGGCTTTAGTGACCCCGGGTATTTCTCCCGCCTCTTCAAAAAAAGCACCGGGAAGAGTGTGAGCCGTTACGTAGCTGATCTGCGTGATTTGTCCCACAATTAGAACGATTTGTCCCCGTTGCACGCTTGTTAGCTGGCTAGCTTTGCTTCATTAATCAAATAAAAAGGTATATGAAGTCAGCACTAGTAACAGGAGCTAATAAAGGCATTGGCTTTGAAGTAGCTAAAATACTCGCCCAACAAGGATTCTTCGTTTATTTAGGCAGCCGTAACTCCGAAAATGGTTCGGTCGCTGCGGAAAAGTTAAAAGCTGAAGGGCTTGGCAATATTGAGTCCATTCAACTGGATGTAACTGATCAGCAATCTGTTGATGCAGCAAGAAAAACGATAGGTGACAAAACCGGAGTTTTAGACGTATTGGTAAACAACGCAGGCATCGCCGGAGGGTTTGAGCAATCCGCCCTCGTATCTCCGGCCGATCAATATCAGATGGTTTACAACACCAACGTCTTCGGCGTAGTACGGGTTACAACGGCATTTATAGATTTGCTTAAAAAATCACCTGCGCCACGCATTGTAAACGTAACTACCAGCATGGCATCACTTTCCCTGGCAGCAGACATTTACAGTGATCAATACCCAAAAAGATATGTCATCTACCAATCTTCCAAAACAGCGGTGAATATGTACACAGTCAACCTGGCCTATGAACTGCGCGACACCCCATTCAAAGTGAACGCCGTTTGTCCGGGTTGGACACAAACAGATTTCACCAATCATCAAGGTACAAGCACCCCGGAAGCAGCGGGACAACGTATTGCCAAATATGCACTGATCGGCCAGGATGGGCCAACAGGTAAGTATTTTAGTGAGGAGTATTTTGCTGAACCGGCTAATTGTCCATGGTAATGCTGCGGCAATAAACCTTCTCCCATAACATGCTGCAATTAAAAAGCCTTCAGATCTGTCTGAAGGCCTTTTAACTTTCCCGCAGGCTGCGAGGGACAGTTTGAGAACCTTATAGTGAACATCCGGGCTTTTGCCGGTTAGTTAAATGATTGTCTAAACTCCAAAGGCGAAAGTTGGGTTTTTGCCCTGAAAAGTTTACTGAATGATTGCGGGTGTTCAAAGCCTAATTCGTAAGCAATTTCGCTTACAGACAAATCTGTTGTAGATAATTTTTCTTTTGCCTTTTCAATCAGTTTATCGTGAATGTGTTGCTGTGTGCTCTGTCCTGTAAGCACTTTAAGCAACCCGCTTAAATAACTTGGCGAGACGTTCAACGTGTCGGCAATGTATTGAACACTCGGCAAACCGTTTTTTATCAGATCATCATTTTCAAAATAATCTGTAAGTAACTTCTCCAATCGGTCAAGGATTTGGTGATTGGTAACTTTACGTGTAATGAATTGTCGCTGATAAAAACGTTCCGAATAGTTCAGCAATGTTTCAATCTGGGAAATGATAATGTCCTGACTGAATTTATCAATGTTTGTATGATATTCCTGCCGGATATTTTGAATGATATTGTTCAAAATATCTTCTTCCTTTTCTGAAAGAAACAGGGCTTCGCTTAACGAATAATCGAAAAATTCATACTGCTTCATTTTTGTTGCTAATGGTGTGCCCCATAAAAACTCCGGATGAATGAGCAACAACCAACCCGAACGTTTAACATTTTCATCCGGGTTGCTGTTTGTTCTCAATATCTGATTGGGCGCCATAAAACACAATACACCTTCATCAAAATCATATTGCTGTTGACCGTAAAACATTTTGCTCACACCGCGTTTTAGCGAAATAGCATAGTATCCTAAAAGCAAGGTGTCTGAATCTTCACTTGTATTCCTATACATTGTTGCATAGTCTACAATGCTGATAAGCGGATGTTCAGGATTTGGCAAACCATTATACCGATGAAATTCGCTGATTGTTTTTATCCTGTGAGGTTTTTGATTTGCCATACCACAAAAATAATTTTAATTACAATGACTACCTACCCGAAACTTCAATACGTTTTTGCATTTACCCACTATACGTATTCCGCATATATTTTAGTTACCTTGCGCCTGCAGTGATAAATGCTGCCATTTTTCCCAGTTCTCTATTCTTGCCCGATATAAATCTTTCGCCCACTGAAGAGATTGTTCTCCCAGGAAAATTCTCAGCGGCGGCTTGCCCAAGTCAGCAATTTGCATAATTACATCTGCTGTTGCTTTAGGATCGCCCAACTTGAATAAGCCACGTACCTTGGCATGCTCTTCTCTTACCTTGCCATAATCTGCATTAGCACTTGTATGTACAGCAGAGCTTCCACCCCAGTCTGTTTTATAACCACCTGGTTCAATAATGGTAACATGAATGCCCATACCGGCTACTTCTTTACTTAAGGATTCGGAAAATGCTTCCAAAGCCCATTTGGATGCGTGATAAAGTCCAAGACTTATATTTGCAATAATCCCTCCGATACTTGACACCTGCATAATATGTCCGCTTTGTTGTTTACGCATAATTGGCAATACGGCTTGTGTAACCCATAATGCACCAAAGAAATTTGTTTCCATTTGTGCCCTTGCTTCAGCTTCCGTTATTTCTTCCACCATACCAAACAAACCATACCCTGCATTATTCACAACAACATCTATTCTTCCAAAACGCTGATGTGCTTTTTCAACAGCAGTAAAACAGGCTTCACGTTGTGTAACATCAAGCTGCAGCAGCAATACACTCTCCTTATATTCTGCTTGCAAATCTTTCAGGCTATGAATAGCACGGGCAGTAGCAACAACTTTATCTCCGCGTTGCAACGCTGCTTTTGCCCATTCATTTCCAAATCCCTTTGATGCTCCTGTAATAAACCATACTTTTTGTTTCATACTTCATATTTTTTGTTGATGCAAAAGTCCGCAACAACTCAGGGACAAATGAAGCCGAATCTACTTTCGTTGTAGTCAAAAATGAGGTACGCGCTGTTTGTTGGTCCTAAATATGAATGGTTGTTTGTTCGGATAATTTTTCTAAAATCGAATGACTATCCCAGGCGCAGGGAACCTTGCCTAAATAAACGCTATTATATAGGGTCAATAAAGTGCTGCAGTGAAGCTGAAATCCTGATCGCACAGTATGAGCAGTCAGCTTAATATATGCATCCTAACGCGGAGACAAACCAAGTTGTCTGAATACAGCTGCAAGCGCAGATGCTATGATGGAATTTCCTTTATCTGATGGATGTAACCCGTCGTATGTAAGGTTTATCGCATCCGGTGGATAGGGATATTCATCATTTTCAGGATTGAATGGTATGCTCACGGATACCGGGTAAGTATAATTGACATATTTACCGTTTTGGGGATTTTTAAGACGTTTGAACTTTACCATGTTCTCCAGTTTAAGCAGTGGATGATGGTACAGGTCGACAACAGGTATCTGTTCAAAGCGTCCGATAGTTAAAACTGCATTGGCAAATTCTTCCAATGCCTGCCCGTTTTTTTTCTGATAGGAGCCGAAAGCATTATTTTTAGCGTCTGCGATATAAATAAAATCGTTACGCTGCATAGGTGTGATCAATACGATCTTTGCTTTGGGATTCAGTTGGCGGATCTTGTTGATAATGATCCGGAAGGAACCGTAAACTGTTGTATTTCCATTGTCATGCTGATAGTCATCGATCTTTCCTACCGGTCTGCCCTGCCACCAGTCGTTGGTACCGAGAAAAACAGAATATACATCCGCTTTGATCAGACCAAGACTTTCAATGTTATCGGCAATCCCACCTGATGTCCATCCATTATGTCCCTGATTAATATATTTGAGATTGGGTAAGATCTCAGTCACGCGGGTTAAGTAACCCTTAGATACCCTGTTACCTGTTTCATCCGGATGATCGTTGAGATAGGTAATGGAATCGCCGATAGCCACCCAGGTTAATTCTTTCTCCCTGAATGAACACAATAACATTACGGCAAATAGTATTGATAGATACTTTTTCATAGCGTTTTTTAAAACTTCAAAATATTTCAGTGCTGACGAATTGCTGGTAAATTATTGTTGATCTGCCAGTGGCTTTGGTGCAGCACTGCGTTGTCCATGCACGGTAGCCTCATCCGGAAGCTTACGACTCCCAGAAAAAAATAAAAACCTGGCACTGTTTAAGTTTAGTAAACGGGGCATTATAGAATTTTATACCCTGAATATAATAAGTAGATAGATAAGTGTCATCTACTTTATCATATTTGCCATCCCGGATGCTGCTTATGTTCGACCAGGTAAAACACGCTGCGCAAGTAAGAACGAAAATCTGATGAGGTATGTAATCTCCGGTTTACCACAGGTTTTTGTCCAAGTATCTTATTAGTCTGCCTGGTAAGATAAACTGTCAAAGATTATAGAGGAAGAGCGAAGGAAAATTGGGATAGTCTGATACGGGCAAATATGAACATAAAAAAAGTGGGTATAACTAAGCATTCTTGCTCGATTATACCCACTTTTACTTATTTGCGGTGAGAGAGGGATTCGAACCCTCGGTACAGTTTAACCCGTACGACGGTTTAGCAAACCGTTCCTTTCGGCCACTCAGGCATCTCACCGAATCAATTTCCCCGTTAGGGGTTGCAAAAATAGGAATTATTTTAACGTATCCAAAAGTTTTTTAGAATAAGATTTATCCGATTTATTCGTTTAACTTAATAGAACCAATGCGATCAGACCTAAACAACTGTTAATGAAACTTTTCACCGGTGTAATCACTGATCCCGTATACGTTAGTCCTAAGGGGCCCGACAATGCCTTCCGGAGATTCTTCAAATCCATGATCCGCGATGAGCGCGACCTTCCATTTCTTTATCTGACTCTGGAACTGACATTAATATTACTGCCCTTAGCAGTCATTTTATATTTGCCCATACCCGGATGGTTATGGTGGACTGCCGCCATTGTTTACCAGGTACTGAACAATTTCAGGTACAAAGGCTCCTTCGGCCTGATGCTGCACTGTACCAGTCACCGGGTATTCTTCAATAAAAAATATGGTATCCTGAACCATTACCTGCCCTGGGTAATAGGACCATTATTTGGACAGACCCCGGAAACTTACTACAGCCATCATATCGGCATGCATCACCCGGAAAACAATATGCCCGAGGATGAAAGCAGCACCATGGCCTACCAGCGCGATTCCTTCCGGGGCTTCAGCAAATACCTGGCAAGCTTTGTATTCACGGGCATTGTGACCCTCTGCCAGTATTTCATCCGTAAACACCGCCAGAAACTAATGGTAAGGGCCGCCAGGGGAGAACTGATCTTCTTCCTTGTCTGTATCGGACTGTCTTTTATCAGCTTCCCTGCTACCCTGACGGTATTTATTCTCCCCTTTATTATTTCGAGGATCATCATGATGGTGGGTAACTGGGCGCAACACGCTTTTATAGATGCCAGCGAGCCCGACAACGCATATAAGAACAGTATTACCTGTATTAATACCAAATACAACCATAAATGCTGGAATGACGGCTACCACATCAGCCATCACATAAAACCCTCCATGCACTGGACTGAACATCCGGTCTATTTCCGCAAAACACTGCCTGAGTACATTGCCAACGACGCCATCGTATTTGACGGTATTCACTTCCTGCACGTCTGGCTCTACCTGATGACAAAGCGGTACGACCTCCTGGCCAGGAATTTCGTGAATATTGGTAACAGATTCAATTCCGACGAGGAAATTATGGCCTTCCTGAGGTCTCGTACGCAAAAAATAGACGTGACCAGCGTACCCGCAACCAGCGCTGTGGCTTGATAAATTGCCCCCTTTTTATTTATATGACACATAAATCTTATGAATATGCGTAATCATAAGAATAAGTGACTAAATTTGCGCTCTAACTTTCGATTTTAAAGTCAAAGCATTATGCGCACTGTTACGTTAAAAAGGGTTGTGGTTACCGGGCTGGGGGCCTTAACGCCTATCGGAAACGATGTAAACACATTCTGGAATAATCTTAAATCTGGTACCGGTGGTGCTGGTCCTATTACCCGTTTCGACACTACGGAGTTTAAAACCAAGTTCGCCTGCGAACTCAAGGGTTTTGATATAGAGAAATTCATGGAAAAGAAGGAAGCCCGTAAAATGGACATGTTTACGCAATATGCCATGGTGGCTGCCCAGGAAGCAGTTGAACATGCAGGCCTTCACCTGGATGGTGTGGACAAGACACAGATCGGTGTGATCTGGGCGTCCGGTAACGGTGGTATGCAGACCTTCGAAGACCAGATCGTTGAATTCGCTCAGGGTAACTTCGTTCCTAAATTCAATCCTTTCTTCATTCCCAAACTGATCTCTGATATCGCAGCAGGTCAGATCTCCATGAAATATGGTTTCATGGGTGTGAACTACTGTACGGTATCTGCCTGCGCTTCTTCCAGCAGCGCACTGGTAGATGCTTTCAACTACATCCGTCTGGGTAAAGCCAACGCTATCGTGGCTGGTGGTTCAGAAGCACCTGTTACCCGCGCTGGTATCGCCGGTTTCAATGCCCTCAAGGCACTGTCTACCCGCAACGAAGACCATGCTACCGCTTCCCGTCCCTTCGACGCTGACCGCGATGGTTTCGTAATGGGTGAAGGCGCTGGTGCGATCATCCTGGAAGAGTACGAACACGCAGTGAAAAGAGGCGCTACCATCTACGCAGAAATGGTAGGTGGCGCTATGACCGCTGACGCGTATCACCTGACCGCTACCCATCCTGAAGGTCTCGGCGCCCGCCTGGGTATGCAGAGAGCCCTGGAAGATGCTGAGCTGAAACCGGAAGATGTTGACTATATCAACGCACACGCTACTTCCACCCCACTGGGCGATGTAAGCGAGCTGAAAGGTATCACCGGCGTATTCGGCGATCATATTACCAAACTCAATATCAGCGCTACCAAATCTATGACCGGTCACCTTCTGGGTGCTGCCGGCGCCATCGAAGCGATCGCTTGTATCAAGGCTACCCAGTTCGACCTGGTACCGCCAACCATCAATACCACCTCCCTTGGTGAAGGCATCCCTACCAACCTGAACCTGACCCTCGGTAAGGCACAGGAACGTCCCGTAAATGTTGCTATGAGCAATACTTTCGGTTTCGGTGGTCATAATGCGATCGTCATATTCAAAAAATACAAGGCTTAATAGCCAGACTATATTAATAGTAAAAGGAGCGGATTACGGTCGTAATTCGCTCCTTTTTTATATCGCGCATTCCCTGGTGACCGTAAGTATTTTGTTTCCTTTCAGGTCCAACCTAAAGCCATAGCAAAGGCATGTTAAAGGCATGTCAAGGCATGGATAAAGCGTACTTTTTTCTTTTTCCTTCGGATAAGATCTGGAACTACTACCCCTGAAAAAACTGGTAACGCAAGGTCCGGTAAATAGCAGATAGAGACGGCCGTTTTATTATGCCGTCTTTATCTGTAGAGAAACAAAGGCCCCTTTTCCCGGATCAGATCTGTATGTCAAAACTGGTAGCACCAGGTCTGGTAACCAGCAGACGGGAGCTGCCCACCATTTAATAGTGTTACCGGCAATGTATACCCGCCCACCTGACAAGTTTATACTATAGCCTTACATATATAGCCGCCGTACCGCCCGCCATTGCCCCGATGATAATCAGCATGTTACTAAATAGCCTCACTAAAATTTTTAGTAAACTCGTAATTATGCCGTAGTTTAGTAGTCTAAAATAGTCCGTGGGACATCTTTGGTGAACCACGGCTTTTTAAACCGATATGGCAAAGAAGAAAGAGAATGTAATAACGCCTGACCCGGCACAGGTTACGGCAGATGACCATATAGCAGTGTTTGGCGCCAGGGCACATAACCTGAAAAACCTGGACCTGCAGTTACCCAAGAATAAACTGGTAGTCATTACGGGCATCAGCGGAAGCGGAAAATCCTCGCTTGCGTTCGATACCATTTATGCTGAGGGACAAAGGCGATACATGGAGAGCTTCTCCGCCTACGCCCGCCAGTTTATCGGCGATATGGAAAGACCTGACGTAGATAAGATCACCGGCCTTTCCCCGGTAATCTCCATCGAACAAAAAACGACCAACAAAAACCCCCGTTCTACGGTGGGTACCATCACGGAGATATACGACTTCCTCCGCCTCCTCTATGCACGTGTAGGCGTTGCCTATTCATATAATACCGGCAAACGCATGACCCGCTTCTCAGAAGAAGAGATCCTGGACCATGTGTTTAAGAACTTTCCAAAGAAAAAGCTGGTAGTATTGGCTCCGCTCATCCGTGGTCGTAAAGGGCACTACCGCGAGCTGTTCGAACAACTCCGTAAACAGGGCTACCTTAAAGTACGCGTCAACGGCGAAATTCTCGACCTGAAAGAACGTATGCAGGTAGACCGTTACAAGATCCATGACATTGAACTGGTGGTAGACCGCATCCAGGTACAGGACGATGCCCGCACCCGTATCAGCCAGAGTGTGCAGAAAGCCCTTCAGATGGGTAAAGGCCTGCTCTTCATCATGGACAATGACAGCGGAAAAGTCAGCCAGTACAGTAAACAACTGATGTGTGAGGATACCGGCCTTTCCTACGAAGAGCCATCTCCCAACACCTTCTCCTTTAACTCCCCCTACGGGGCCTGCCCACGCTGTAAAGGACTGGGTACCATCTACCAGATAGATATGGATGCCGTCATTCCTGACTATTCCGTTTCTATTAATGACGGCGGACTCGCGCCCCTTGGTGAAGCCCGCGACACCTTTACCTTCAAACAGGTACAGCAGCTAGCCCGCAAACATAAATTCTCCCTGACAGCCCCCATCTCCGACCTGCCGCAGAAGACCTTAAACCTCCTGCTGTTCGGCGACGAGAATGGTAAGCTGGAAATGGACATGGAATTTGGCGACGGCACGGAAGAAGCTTACAACAACGAATTTGAAGGGGTGATCAATACCGTACGCCGTTATTTCAACGATACTTCATCCGATGCCGTACGTAACTGGGCCGAAAGTTTCATGAAGCTGCACACCTGCCCTGAATGTAACGGTACCCGCCTCAAAAAGGAGAGCCTCTTCTTTAAAGTGGACGAGAAGAATATCGCTGAACTGGGCAGTATGGACCTCGACAAGTTACAGGACTGGTTCAGAGACATCGAAAAACGCCTGGACAAGAAGCAGAACACCATCGCTAAAGATATCCTTAAAGAGATCCGTGAGCGCCTGGGCTTCCTGCTCAATGTGGGACTGAACTACCTCACCCTCTACCGCTCCACCCGTACACTGAGTGGCGGTGAGAGCCAGCGTATACGCCTGGCCACACAGATAGGCTCCCAGCTGATGGGGATCACCTACATACTGGATGAGCCCAGCATCGGACTGCACCAGCGCGATAACATGCAGCTGATCGATGCCCTCCGCAATCTGAAAGAGATGGGTAACACCGTCATTGTGGTAGAACACGATAAAGACATCATGCTGCACGCCGATTACCTGGTGGACATTGGTCCCGGGGCAGGCGTACACGGCGGACAAATCATCGCCCAGGGCGCACCTTCCCATATCCTGAAACTGGACACACCTACCGCCGGCTATCTGAACGGGAAACGGGTAGTGCCGGTACCTGCCGAACGCCGTAAAGGCAACGGCAAAGCACTGGAACTGAAAGGCGCCACCGGCAATAACCTGAAGAACGTCAGCGTGAAATTCCCACTCGGCGTGTTCATCTGCGTTACAGGCGTATCTGGCAGCGGCAAGTCCACCCTGATCAACGAAACACTCTACCCTATCCTCAGTAAACATGCCTACGACTCCAACCTGGAGCCAATGCCTTACAAAAGCATCAAAGGCCTGGAGAACATCGATAAGGTGATAGAAATAGACCAGTCCCCCATCGGACGTACTCCCCGGAGCAACCCTGCTACCTACTGCGGATTCTTCACAGATATCCGTCAGCTGTTTTCCCAGGTGCCGGAAGCCAAGATCAGGGGTTACAATGCAGGCCGTTTCTCCTTCAATGTGAAAAGCGGACGCTGTGATGTTTGTGAAGGCGGCGGCATGCGCGTGATCGAAATGAACTTCCTCCCGGATGTATACGTACACTGTGAGAAATGTAACGGACGCCGCTACAACAGGGAAACACTCGAGATCCGGTACAAAGGGAAATCCATCTCCGACGTACTGGACATGACCGTAGATGAAGCCGTGGAATTCTTCCAGCCAGTCAACTACATCTACCGCAAGATCAAAACCCTCCAGGATGTGGGCTTAGGTTACATCACCCTGGGACAATCGGCGGTAACACTTTCCGGAGGGGAGGCGCAGCGTGTGAAACTGGCTACGGAATTGTCCAAGAAAGATACCGGCAAAACCATTTACATCCTGGACGAGCCTACCACAGGTCTCCACTTCCAGGATATCCAGCTGCTCCTGAATGTACTCAATAAACTGGTGGACCGCGGTAATACCGTATTGGTAATTGAACACAACCTGGACGTTATCAAAATGGCCGATCATATTATCGATCTGGGGCCGGAAGGCGGCGGCGGTGGAGGTACTATCCTCTGCAGCGGTACACCTGAAGAAGTGGCCAACTGTAAGGACAGCCATACCGCCCGGTTCCTGAAACTGGAACTTAAGAATTAACAGCCGGAGGTCTCGTTTAACGTACTTCCGTATACCTGTTCCATGGAGTGTCATAGCAGATAGGTGTGCCAGGTACTGATCAATAGACAATTCGCTGGTGATGTCGTGGAACAAGGACAATAGTTTCAGTTCAAGGCAGGGAAATATACATCCTCGTCTCTCGTGTGAGGGAACTTTGCTCCCGCGCTGGCAGATAAACAACCGGCAGGTTGCGTAGACGTACTCAATTTTAAGCACTTAGTAAAAATGATATAGTACCCTTTCCGCGGGTGATTAATTTCACCTGCGGAAAGCGGAACTTGTAAAGGGAACTCGTAATTTGCAGGCATGAAATACATTTCTGGGATTATAGCAATACTACTGTTGTCAGTATTTGCGGCCTGTGAAGATGAAACCAAAAGTTGTGACCAGACCCTGATCAGTGATCTGGGCATGAACTTTAAGAAGGACACATTGGAAGGCTTTTTAGTTAAAGATACCATCTGGCCCAAGGTCACCATGTATGCATTGGGAAGAGATTCGATCGTTAGGAACCAGCCAAGATCAAGCGTGTTTATGTCATTAGACCCACTGGCAGACAGTAGCAGGTTTTACCTGAAACTGGATTCCACCATGATACCAGACACCCTGACCTTCCGGTATAAAAGGAAACAGAACTTTGTGTCGCCAGGGTGTGGATTTGCCACTTTCTTCACCCTTGATACGGTGATCACCACCTATAATACCATCGACTCTTTACATATTAATAACAGGGAAGTAAACAGCACGAATGATACGCACATTTCTTTATTCTTTATCTATTAGTCTGGCCGGCCTGCTCACACAAGCCGCTCAGGCTCAGGTAAAACCTGCGGGAGATACCAGTATCAGGAAAACGGCTGCAGACACTTCCGCCAAACCTGCGCAACGTACGCCAACAGCGGTTGCCCCTTCAGTGAAGGCAGCGGATACTTCCGCACCTAAGGCGGTACAACGTCCGCCGGCTACAGCTATTCCCTCCGGGAAAGCACAGGACACTTCCGGACGCAAGACCACACAACGTCAGCAAGCAGCCCCTGTTGTGGCCAAAATACCTGATTCGATCTATTACGTTCCTGGCGGCCTCCGTCTGGGTATTGACATCAGCCGTTTTGCGCTGCACTTCTTCCAGCCCTATAGAACAGACGTAGCGGTACAGGCAGACGTACGCCTCAACAAAAAACTCTATGGCGCCTTCGAGGTGGGTTATAACCGCACTTCCCATAGCGACACCAGCTATACCTATAAAGGCAGCGGCGCATATGCTACCGTCGGCGTAGACTACGACTTCCTGAGAAAGAAAGACCCTACTGATAAGAACATGGTATATGGTGGTATCCATTATGGTTTTGCCCGTAATACCTACGAAGTACCTGCCTTCAATATCCACAACCAGTACTGGGATTCGGAAACACCGGGTTCATTTCCTAAAACAAACATGACTGCCCACTGGATCGAGCTGACCCTGGGTATGAGAGTGGAAGCACTCCCGAATTTCTTCCTGGGATGGGCCCTGCGTGAAAAGATCATGCTCACCAACAATGCTGCCGAAGGGTTTGATCCAATTATTATTCCGGGATTTGGCAGCGGTTCCAAGAGTTCGCAGTTCGATATGACTTACACGGTATCTTATTACCTTCCCTTGTATAAGTTAAAGATCCGCGAATCCCGGGAACCGAAAAAGAAGAAAGACTAAACTTCCCTGATCATCTCAATATGCGGGATGTCGTCTTCCAGGTACATCTCACTGCTTTGTTTAAAGCCTAAAGAAGCATAAAACTTCTCCAGGTATTGCTGTGCGCCTATTTTGATAGGTACCTTCCCGAACCGGTCTTCCACCACGGCAATGGAATGCTGCATCAGCTTTTTGCCAATACCTGACCTTCTGGCGCGTGGCGAGGTGACCACCCGCCCGATGGAGCACATGTCAAACTTAATACCCGGACCAAACACACGGGTATAAGCTACCAGCTCATTATCCAGTTCGTCATCAAATCCCATGATATGCACAGCCAGCTGGTCCGCATTATCCATATCCAGGAAAACACAATTCTGTTCCACCACAAATACCTCGCTCCTGAGGCGTAATAATGCATATAGTTCCTGTGTGGTTAACTCTTCAAACGTCTTGGTAATCCAGTGTATCATAAGATTGTTATTTATTGATTTGAGCAGGGCTATAAACACGTGGCCTAACCGGGTATAGCATACAGCCTCCTCCTTGATCAAAAAGCGTGTTTACAGCAAATGTAATTAACAAAACACAATAGGACTCCGTCAGGAGTCCCGTGTTTGTAGCGCGGGGTTTCAACCCCGGGGAATAATCATGCATAACATTGGAACCATGTTTGTAACACCGGTTTCAAACAAACACCAACAAATGGTAAAATAAATAATAAATTAGCCGGGAATTTCGAGAAACAGTAAGATATGAGTACCCATGCCATTCCATTCCTATCACTGGAACACATTACCGTACGTTACCTGGATAAAACCCTCTTCACCGGCCTGGACTGGCAAATCAATACAGGAGAACAATGGGCAATCACCGGCCCCAGTGGCTCCGGTAAATCTGCCTTGCTCAACACGATAGCGGGAAAGTTCAACGTGATCAATGGCAGTATACATCACCATTTCAGCGAAACCTACCGCCAGCAGCATACCATCACCGACCCATATTTCAGCTACCGGGACCTGCTGGCACTGGTGGGACATCATCATGCCTTCCGGAACCGCTCCAATACGACGACAGATTTCTACTACCAGCAGCGGTTCAACAGCATGGACTCATCCGATGCCCCTACCGTACGGGAATACCTGTACGGAGAAACGGGCGGGACGCCGGAACAAACACCCATCCTGGAACCACTGAAGATCCCGGCCCTGATGGATAAGGAACTGATCAAACTCTCCAACGGCGAAACCCGCCGGGTAATGATTGCCAAATCATTGTTAAAACAGCCGGTATTGCTGATGCTGGACAATCCTTTCAGCGGTTTGGACGTTCAGACAAGGAAGCACTTCAGTGATATGGTGAACAGGATCATTGCCGGTGGTACAACTGTATTGCTGGTCACTTCTCCGTCGGAAGTACCGGAAAATATTACCCATGTGCTGACGCTGGAAGAAGGCCGCATAACAGGAAAGTACACACGGGAAGAATATCTGAAGATCCCCCAGCCAGCTACTGACCAGCGCTGGCAGGTAGATGAAGAAAAGATCCGGGCGATCGTGAAGAACACGCCGTCACCATATGAGACCATCATCAGGATGGAACAGATAAAAGTACAGTATGGCGAACATTTGATCCTCGACGATGTTAACTGGATAGTGAAGCCTAACGAAAAATGGGCTTTGCTGGGTCATAACGGTGCAGGAAAATCAACCTTGTTAAGCCTGATAAATGGTGACAATCCACAGGCCTATGCACAGGAACTCTACTTGTTTGACCGTAAGAGAGGTAGCGGAGAAAGCATCTGGGATATTAAGAAGAAGATAGGCTTTGTATCACCCGAACTACACCAATACTTCCAGGCCGGCAGTAATTGCCTGCAGGTAGTTGTATCAGGATTCTTTGATATTATCGGCAGCAACCGCCAGGGCACTGCCGAACAACAGGAACACGCCGCTGCGTGGATGGATATACTGGACATTGCAACATATGCAAACCAGGCTTTTAAAGGAGTTCCCGAAAGTATACAGCGACTGACCCTCCTGGCCCGCGCCCTGGTAAAAGAACCCCCATTGCTCATTTTCGACGAACCCTGCCAGGGATTAGACCAGCAACAAAAGGACCATTTTAAACATGTCATTGATGTCCTATGTGGTGTGATGGATCTGACCCTTATATTCGTTACACACTACCAGGAAGAGATTCCGGCAGCAGTTACCAATGTATTGAAACTGGAGAGGGGACGATCCATATAATAATATTATAATACATTTAGTTTACCTTTATATCTTAAACAGCATTTAAACCTCATGGGTCCCAAAAAACGTTTGGCGGTCGTCTCCGCCTTCGCTGTATGCCTGCTTATTACTTGCATTACAGCCTGTAAAAACACGAAAACAGTCATGAACCCTGCCCTGGCCAAATACATTGAAGCCTATACCGCCGGGGTTATTTCGAGGCAAAGCACCATCCGGGTACAACTGACCAACAATGTGAATGTCACTCATACACAGAACGAACCTGTGGAAGAGGAACTTTTCGATTTCAGCCCCAACATCAAAGGAAAGGCTTATTGGGTAGACGCTACTACAGTCGAGTTCAGGCCCGATGCCAATCTCGAACCCGGCAAGACCTATAAGGCTACCTTCAAGCTGGGTAAGGTTATGAAGGTGGAAAAAGATCTGAAGGAATTCGACTTCGAGTTCCTCGTTATAAAGCCATCCTACGCCATTGAGGAATACGGCCTGAAAGCTGCAGGCAACAACGTACTGAATAGAATGACGTTCACCGGCGCTATCAGCACCGCCGATACGGAAGATCCTCTGAAGATCGAAAAGGTGGTCAATGCTACCTATGACGGCAAAAAAGCAGCCATTACCTGGCAACACAATGCGGCCGATAAAGTATCCACCTTTACTATTGATAATCTGGTGCGTGGGGAAAAAGGCAGTGGTTCCCGTAAACTGGAACTGCTCTGGGATGGTAAACCGCTCAATGTAAACCTATCCGGCAAGAAGACGATAGAAGTACCCGCCATCTCCGACTTTAAAGTGCTGGACGTACGCGCAGTGGCTGAAACAGAACAATACGTACTTGTACAGTTCTCTGACCCTGTCAGCGTTGCACAGTCGCTGGATGGTCTGATCGGTGTCAGTGGCGTAAGCGACCTGCGCTTCTCCATAGAAGGCAGTGAGGTGAAAGTTTTCGCGCCTAAAAGACTGGAGGGGAACTATAATGTTGTGGTGAACGAAGGTATCCTGAATGTGGCCGATAGCAAGCTGGAACAAAGTTTTTCTGCGAATATCATTTTTGAAAATACCCAGCCTTCCGTAACTATCCCCGGTAAAGGTGTGATACTGCCGGAAAGCAATAAACTGGTGATGCCTTTTGAAGCGGTGAACCTCAGTGCTGTAGACGTCACCATCATCAAGATCTATGAGAACAATATCCCGCAGTATTTACAGCAGAATGGACTGGACGGTAGCTCAGAACTACGCCGCGTCGGACGTCCGGTAGTTGAAAAGACCATCCGCCTGGATACTGACAAATCACTCAATCTCCATAAACGCAACCGCTTCTTCCTCGATATGGAGAAACTGCTGCGTACTGAACCAGGCGCTATTTACCGGGTAACCATAGGTTTCCGTAAGTCCTACTCCCTCCTCGGATGTGCTTCCGGCGAAGGCGAAAATAACGCTAACACCAGTGAAGGAGAGAGCGATGAAGAATACTATGGTGGTTATTACAGCGATGGCAAGATCGATGAAGACGACGCTTTCTGGAGCCGTTATGATAGCTACTACCCGTATGGTTATTCCTGGGATGAGCGTGATAACCCATGCGCTAACTCTTACTACAACAAAGACAGATGGGCTTCCCGCAACGTCTTCTCCTCCAATATCGGTCTTACCGCCAAAAGAGGGAATGACAACAGCATGCTGATCGCCGTAACAGACATCCGCGATACCAAACCAATGATCGGTGTGGAACTGGAACTGCTCGACTATCAGAACCAGGTCATCTTCAAAACCAAGAGTGATGGTGACGGTCTGGCTACTTTCGATCTGAAACGTAAGCCATACCTCCTCGTTGCTAAAAAAGATGATGAAAGAGGTTATTTGAAACTGGACGATGGTAACTCCCTGCCACTGGGTCGTTTTGATGTGAAAGGGGAAGAAGTACAAAGCGGCATCAAGGGCTTCCTGTATGGCGAACGTGGTGTATGGCGTCCCGGCGATACCCTGTTCCTCACCTTCATCCTGGAAGATAAACAACAGAAACTACCGCCTAATCATCCGGTAACACTGGAACTGTACAACCCTAAAGGACAGTTATACAGACAACTGAACGGGCTGCAATCAGTAAATGGTTTCTACCGTTTCACTACCGCAACATCTCCGGACGATCTGACCGGTAACTGGACTGCGAAAGTAAAGGTAGGTGGTGCAGTATTTACCAAAAACCTCCGCATAGAAACCGTTAAGCCTAACAGGCTGAAAATAGATCTCAACTTCGGCAGAAATACCACGCTTTCAAAGAGTTCGCCAACCGAAGGTACATTGAACGCCCGCTGGTTGTTCGGCGCTGTTGCACAGAACCTAAAGGCAAAAGTAGATGTATCACTCACACAGCAGACTACCAGCTTCAAGAACTTCAAGGATTATCATTTCGACGACCCAATCACGCACTTCGAAGCTGAAAGCAAAACCATCTTTGAAAGCAGCCTGGGCGAGAATGGTACGGCACCGGTTAAAGTAGACCTGCCATTGGGTAACCTGGCTCCCGGCCAGCTGAAAGCCAGCTTCGAGATCAAAGTATTTGAACCAGGTGGCGATTTCAGTATTGACCACTTCTCCATGCCATACAATCCGTTTGCATCATATACCGGTATCAAAATGCCGGAAGGCGACCGCATGACTGGTATGCTGCTCACAGATAAACCTCATGCTGTCAGCATCGTGAACGTAGATGAAAACGGCAACCTGCTGAGCGGAAACCAGGAAGTGCAGGTAGAACTGTATAAGATCCGCTGGCGCTGGTGGTGGGATGAGAACAATGAAGATGAATTCAGCAACTTCACGCAAGACAGCTACAACCAGCTGCTGAAGAAAGAAACGATGACACTGCGCGGCGGTAAAGGTACCTGGAACCTCCAGATAGCCTACCCTGATTGGGGCCGTTACCTAGTACGTGTAAAAGACCTGAAAAGCGGACATACCAGCGGTCAGGCAGTGTATATCGACTGGCCGGGATGGGCGGAAAGGGTACAGAAAGAAAATCCATCCGAAGCATCTATGCTGGTATTTACATCAGATAAAAGCCAGTACAATGTAGGAGACGATATCACACTCACCATTCCAAGCTCCGAAGGCGGCCGCGGACTGGTAAGCATTGAGTCCGGCAGCAAAGTGCTGAAAACCTTCTGGATCGAAACCCAGAAAGGTCAGACCGTCTATAAGTTCAAGGCAGAGAAGGAAATGGCGCCAAACATCTATGTGAACGTCAGCCTGCTGCAGAAACATGCCAACACCCTGAACGACCTGCCTATCCGTATGTATGGCGTGATCCCGATTGCTATCAATGATGCGAATACCGTATTACAGCCGGTGATCACTATGCCTGATAAACTGGAGCCTGAACAGAATGCCAGCATCACCGTATCTGAAGCTAAAGGAAAAGCAATGACCTACACCATCGCACTGGTGGATGAAGGCCTGCTGGACCTGACCCGTTTCAAAACACCTGATCCGCACAGTGTCTTCTATGCGCGTGAGGCCCTCGGCGTAAAAACATGGGACCTGTTTGATTACGTGATCGGCGCCTGGGGTGGTGATATAGAACGCATCCTGAGCATCGGTGGTGACGAAGGACTGAATAAGAACGCTGGCAATGCAAAAGCAAACCGCTTCAAGCCTGTTGTATTATACATGGGACCATTCACACTGAAAGGTGGTAAGCAGACCCATAACTTCAAACTACCTCCATATGTTGGTTCTGTAAAAGCGATGGTAGTAGCAGGTCAGGACGGCGCTTACGGGTCTGCAGAAAAAGTAGTGGCCGTGAAGAAACCGCTCATGTTGCTGACTACATTGCCACGTGTATTAGGGCCATCAGAAACCATACAGTTACCGGTAACTGTATTCGGACTGGAAAACAATATCCGCTCCGCGAAAGTAACCCTGGCTACCAGTCCGCTGCTGGAAGTAGTGGGCGAGCGTACCAAGACCGTTACCTTCCCTCAACCGGGTGAGCAGATCGTTTACTTTGATGTGCGCGTAAGACCACAGGTGGGTATCGCCAAAGTGAAAGTAACTGCCACCAGCGGTGCTGCTAAAGCAGAAGAAGAAACCCAGCTGGAAATACGTAATCCAAATCCGGTGATCACCACTGTGCAGGAAACAACCCTGCAGGCGGGTCAGAGCTGGAGCACTACCTATAAACCTGCGGGCATGGCCGGTACCAACACCGGTGTACTGGAAGTATCTACTATTCCTGCATTAAACCTCGCGAAACGACTGAACTACCTGATCCAGTATCCGCATGGATGTGTGGAACAAACCACCTCCAGCGTATTCCCTCAACTGGCATTGAACCAGCTGATGGACCTGAAACAGGGTGAACTGGCGAATATAGACCGCAATATCAAAGCTGGTATCAACCGCCTGAAAGGCTTCCAGGCCTCCGATGGCGGTATGAGCTACTGGCCAGGTGAAGGTCAGTCAGACGAATGGGGCACTAACTATGCTGGTCACTTCCTGCTGGAAGCGCAAGCCAAAGGCTACGAACTGCCTGCCAGTATGCTGGACCAGTGGAAGAAATATCAGCGTAATAAAGCCGGTGCATGGGCGCCGTCCACTACCAACTTCTATGGTGGCGACCTGACACAGGCATACCGTCTCTACCTGCTGGCATTGGCCAAAGTACCGGAACTGGGTGCCATGAACCGTCTGAAGGAATTCAAGTACCTGTCCAACGAAGCCAAATGGCGACTGGCAGCAGCCTATAAACTGGCTGGTCAGCCGGAACTGGCCAACAGTCTGGTAAGGACATTACCTACAGATGTGAAGCCATACAATCAACTGGGTGGCACCTTTGGTTCCGACCTGCGTGATAAAGCCATGATACTGGAAACGCTCACCATCCTGGGGCAGCGCACACGTGCGAATGAGCTGTTGAAACAGATAGCGGCCAACCTGGCACAGGATAGCTGGTACAGTACGCAGACTACTGCTTATGCACTGATCGCTGTTGCCAAATATTGTGGCGTGAACAGCAGTGGCAATAAGATGGTTTTCAGTTATACACTAAACGGAAGCAGCAATACCGTAAACGGTAGCTCTTATGTAGCACAGGTACCTGTTAGCTTCGCCAGCATGGCAGATGGTAGCGTAAGTATCCAGAACAAAGGACAGAACGTGCTGTATACCCGCCTCATTCTCCAGGGCCGTCCGGATGCTGGTCAGGAGCCAAACGTGCCTAATAATCCTGATGTACTGGATATCCAGGTGAAATACAGCACCCGCGATGGTAAAGCCCTCGATCCGGCTTCCCTGCGTCAGGGAGCAGACTTCCTGGCTACTGTTACCATCCGTAATCCGGGTAAACGTGGCTATTATGAGCAGATGGCACTGACAGAGATATTCCCGAGCGGCTGGGAGATCATCAACACCCGTCTGATGGACAATGACAGCACCTTCCGTTCATCGCCATATACCTACAAGGATATCCGCGATGACAGAGTATACACTTACTTCAATATTGAAGAAAACAAAACACGCACCTACAACGTCCTGCTGAATGCGGCCTACCTTGGCCGTTATTATCTGCCGGCCGTATCCTGTGAGGCAATGTATGACAACACCATACATGCGTTCCTGCCGGGTAAGTGGGTAGAGGTGACGAAATAAGGCTATCAGAACTGACTGCCGTTTAGTAAAGCAAGAGGGATAAGACTCCTGATTGCTTTGCTAAACGGCAATCTTTTTGGGGATATTACCACCATACAACAAACATTGACCTCAATATTTTATTCCCGATTCTTATTCCTAATTTTACTTCATGTGGTTCCGAAAACGAAAATGGTGGCTTACTGCTACAGCCCTGCTCCTTATCCTTTACATCTTTTCTATACCTTCCCGTCTCTTCACTACACCTACCTCATTCGTGATCGAAGACAGTAACGGAGAGCTGCTCAGCGCCACTATTGCTACCGACGGACAATGGCGTTTTCCCGCCGACAAACAGGTACCCGATAAATTTGCGAAATGCATTGTTGCCTATGAAGACAAACGTTTCTATCACCATTGGGGGGTAGATGTACTCGCCTTAGGTCGAGCTATCAGGCAAAACATCAGCAGGAAAAGAGTTGTCAGCGGAGGCAGTACACTCACTATGCAGGTGATCCGCCTGTCACGCAATCAGCCACGTACGCTTATACAGAAGCTGATAGAAGCGGTAATGGCTACCCGCCTGGAATTCTCTTATTCAAAGAAAAGTATCTTGTCATTATACGCAGGCAATGCTCCCTTCGGCGGCAACGTCGTGGGACTGGAAGCCGCTTCCTGGCGGTATTATGGCCGTAGTGCCACGCAGTTGTCCTGGGGTGAAACAGCGGCACTGGCAGTATTACCCAACAGCCCTGCACTCGTACATCCGGGCCGTAACCGGCAGATCCTGTTGCAAAAACGTAATCAGCTGCTGGATAAGCTGCGGCAGAACGAAACGATTGACAGTGTGACCTGCCAGCTGGCCAAGCTGGAACCCTTGCCCGATCAGCCGAAAGCATTACCACAGGATGCGCCACACTTATTAGACAGGTTCAGGAAAGACTATCAGGCACAAAAGGATAATAAAGCCGTTACACGTATCAGAACAACACTGGAGGCATCTCTGCAGAGGAATGTCAGCAATATCGTAGAGCGTTATCATAGTATTTATAAAGCGAATGGCATCAACAATGCAGCCGCTGTTGTACTGGATGTAGAAACGGGTAATGCGCTGGCATATGTAGGTAATGTGTATCATCCGGAGGACCCTGAGACAGAAAGCCATGTGGACATTATACAGGCACCCCGCAGTCCGGGCAGTACGCTCAAACCTTTCTTATATGCCGCCATGCTGAATGATGGAATGATACTACCGCATTCCCTCGTGGCGGATGTACCTACACAAATAGCTGGTTATACACCACAGAACTTTGACCTGGGATATGATGGAGCAGTACCTGCCAGCAAAGCCCTTGCACGTTCGCTTAATATTCCGGCAGTGAGAATGTTGCAGCAATACCGCTATGAAAGGCTGCATGCATTGCTGAAGCAGATGGGGATGACAACATTAACCCAACCTGCCGACCACTACGGTCTTTCGCTCATCCTTGGTGGTGGAGAATCCACCCTCTGGGAACTGTCGGGCATGTACGCCAGCATGGCGCGTACACTGCTGCACCTGGACCAGTATAACGGGAAATATGATGCAGACGATATCCATCCACCGAACTATATACAAGGTGTTAAACTGATATCAAAACATTCACCGGCAAGCAGTGGTATACTGGATGCAGGTGCTATCTGGTACACCTTTCAGGCGATGGAAGAAGTGATGCGCCCGGGCGAAGAATTGCTCTGGCAGCAGTTCTCTTCATCACAGCGTATTGCCTGGAAAACAGGCACCAGTTTCGGTTTCAGAGATGGCTGGGCCATCGGTGTTACGCCGCAATATGTAGTGGGCGTATGGGTAGGTAATGCGGACGGCGAAGGCAGACCGGGACTGATAGGCGTGTCTACTGCAGCGCCAGTACTCTTTGATGTATTCCGCTTACTGCAGACGGGTAACTGGTTTAATACGCCTTACAGTAAACTGCAGCAGATCGAAGTGTGCCGGCAGAGTGGCTACAGGGCCAGCGATCTTTGTCCGGAGAAAGATTCAATAGCAGTGCCGCTCAGCGGACTACGTTCAGGTCTATGTCCGTATCATCAACTGGTACATCTTGATCATACCGGCAAGTGGCGTGTTACGGCAGATTGTGAGCCGCCGTCGCAAATGCAGCATGTACCATGGTTTGTGCTGCCACCAGCTATGGAGTTCTATTATCGAACGAAACATAACTACCTGCCACTTCCGCCATATAAGGCGGAATGCCTTGCCACGCTCAATGCCGACAAAGCCCCAATGGAGCTGATCTATCCAAGACCGAATGCACGTATCTATGTACCTGTAGAAATAGATGGTACACCGGGAGAGGCCATATTCACCGCGACACACCGCAATACAACAGAGAAGATCTTCTGGCACCTGGATAACAATTACATTGGCACCACGCAGGAATTCCATCAGTTAGCACTGCACCCCGCTGCGGGTAAACATACCATAACACTGGTTGATGAGCAGGGAGAGCAGATCCATGTATCATTTGAGATTTTGGAGAAGAAGAACGAAGATCAGTAGCCGTACTTCTCCTTCCATAAGCTACGCAGGTGTTTTCTCATTTCATCCTCCCTCGCATTTTTGCCCGGGTCATAGAGCTTCATGCCTTTGATCCTGTCCGGCAGGTATTCCTGCGGAGAGAAATTGTTCTCATAGTCATGAGAGTATTCATATCCCTTATGATATCCCATGTCTTTCATCATCTTCGTAGGCGCATTACGTATATTCATTGGCACTGGCAGATCGCCGGTCTGTGACACAACAGATATTGCGTTATTGATAGCCATATACGCAGCATTGCTCTTCGCGGAAGAGGCCAGATAAGTGGTACATTGGGAAAGGATGATCCTTGCCTCCGGATAACCGATCATGGTTACCGCCTGAAAGCAGCTGGTAGCCAGCAGTAATGCATTGGGATTGGCATTGCCAATATCCTCAGACGCCAGGATCACCAATCGACGGGCGATGAATTTCACATCTTCGCCACCCTCTATCATTCTCGCCAGGTAGTATACAGCCGCATTGGGATCACTTCCACGAACAGATTTGATAAATGCAGAAATGATGTCGTAGTGTTGTTCACCCGTCTTATCGTAGATTGCTACACGCTGCTGTGCAATGTCCATTACCTTCCGGTCGGTAATTACAATAGGCATTTCATTTTGCAGCGTATTCACCACCAGTTCAAAGAGGTTAAGCAACTTACGGGCATCTCCACCGGAAATATTAAACAGGGCAGTGGTTTCCTTTAGTTCAATCTGTTTGCTGCCCAGCCATTCATCCTGTTTCATGGCCTGGTGCAGCAGCTGTAACAACTCGCTTTCACTGAGTGGTTTGAGTACATATACCTGGCTGCGTGACAACAATGCGGAATTGACTTCAAAGGAAGGATTCTCCGTAGTGGCGCCTATCAGTGTAATGATACCTTTTTCAACAGCGCCCAGTAAGGCATCCTGCTGCGATTTATTGAACCGGTGTATCTCATCTATGAATAATACGGCATAGCCCTGTTTGCGGGCTATCTCGATCACTTCACGTACTTCTTTTACACCGGCAGAAATAGCACTGAGGGTATAAAAAGGCACATCCAGTGTATGCGCAATAATGTTGGCTATAGTGGTCTTACCTACGCCGGGAGGGCCCCACAGGATCATCGAAGGGATCTTCCCCTGCCGCAGGGCAGTACGTAATATACTGTCCTTGCCGGTCAGGTGTTCCTGTCCCACCAGCTCATCCAGTGTCTCCGGTCTTATGCGCTCGGCTAATGGTTCCATTATACAGCGATATTAAGTGTTTGGGATGCTGGCGATATCAGGCATCCAGATCAAGATCAATATGTTTGTCATCTTCCTGTTTTTTCTTCCATTGCTGCAGGAAAGACAAGGATAACAAAGCATTCGTTATAATAGAGGCACCATACAGGAAGAGGACGAACTGCATCATTGTCATTGCAGCTCCCCTCAAACTTCTAATGGTTTCAAGCTGTTCTCGCTGCTCATCGGTGATCTGGCTGCTCACTTGTTTCAGATCCAGGTTCATAACTATGAATATGGCGATAGCACAGAGCAGCATTAAAGCACCTATCAATATTGTGTAACCACCCATAATCCGGATACCGCCGGGCGTATTTTCTTTCAGTGTAAAACTGGGGTCCTGGAGGCTCCTTTGCAGGTAAGCCGAAAGGATGGCATGGATAAAAACGCCGCCGAACATCACAATGGAAACCAATCCCTGGCCAAATGCGCCCATCAGCATGGACGCAAAATTCATCATTACAAAGAATCCCGTAATGAACAAGTTAATCCCTGTCAGTGCCTTAAACAATTTAAATCTAAAAGTCATGTATTCCATTTTTACAGATTACAAACCTACTAAACAACCGGCAAACCACCCAGTATACTACCAGACCTGCTGCCGTCTATAAAAAAGCGATGCGTCCGCATGCGATGTTTTAGTTATATTGAGTGACTAAACCTGTTTACATATGAAGAGCACATACGCTTTACATCTTCCGTTACTGGCAGCTGTATCCCTTATGGCGGCCTGTAACAACAACACCACCAAACAAACACAGGCAGGACCAGACACAACCAAAGTCCCCGCTTTCGAAGTAAGTTCAATTGATTCAACCGCAAAGCCTTGCGATGATTTTGACCAGTTTGTAAATGGCAACTGGAAGAAAACTAATCCTATTCCTTCAACAGAAAGCCGTTGGGGCGCTTTCAATGTACTTGATAAGGAAAATAAAGAAGTACGGTTGAAAGGCATCATTCTCGGCCTGGCAGAGCAAACAGACCTGAAGAAGGGAACAGAAGAACAGCAGATCTCCGACTTTTACCGCTCCTTCCTGGATACGGCCACTATCGAAAAACTGGGTATCACGCCGCTGCAGCCGTACCTCGATAAGATTAACGGTATCCAAAACCTCGCCGATTTTGCAAAAGTATCCGGCGAACTGGAAACCATCGGTATTCCTGGAGTGGTGAACTTCGGCGTAGATGCAGATGGCCGTAACAGTAAGATGAATGCTGTATACCAGGTACAGGACGGCTTAAGTCTCGGCGAAAGAAGCTATTATGAGCGACCCGACTCCAACACTGCAGAAGTGCGTAAAGAGTTTGTAGGTCATATCAACAAACAATTCTCACAGGCAGGTTTTAAGGATGTTGATCCGGGTAAGACCATCCTTGACTTTGAAACCAAAGTGGCAAAACTCCAGCTCTCCAATGTGGAGCTGCGTGACCCGGTTGCTACCTACAACAAGGCACATTACAGCGAATTAAAGAAACTGGCCCCGGACTTTGACTGGGACGCATTTACAGGTACGCAGGGTATCAAAACCGATACTATGATCCTTCAGAACAAAAAGTATCTGACAAACGTATCTGCGCTGTTAAAGGCCACACCTCCTGAAACACTCAAAACCTGGCTGCGCTGGCAGGTATTATCTCATTTTGCCAGCTATCTGTCCAAACCAATCGATAACGAGAATTTCCGCTTCTTTGCTACCGTAATGCGTGGCGCCAAACAGCAGCGTCCCCGCCTGGAACGCGCTATCCGTGCTACTGATGGTATCATGGGTATGCCGCTGGGAAAAGTATTTGCCAAAAAATATTTCCCCGAAAGCTCTAAACAGAAAGTGTCTGAGATGATCGAGAACGTGCGTGCCGTATATGGAGAGCGTATCGACAGCCTGACCTGGATGAGCGCTGCCACCAAAGAAATGGCACATAAGAAACTGGCGTCCTTTACATACAAGATCGGTTATCCTGACAAATGGAAAGATTATTCCACCATTGATATCAAACCGGGTACCCTGATCGAGAACCTCGTTTCTGCTGCGCACTACACGCACAAAGAAGCGCTTGATAAGATCGGTAAACCGGTAGATAAATCTGAGTGGGGTATGACTCCTCAGACGGTGAATGCCTACTACAATCCGCTGAACAACGAAGTAGTATTCCCTGCCGGCATTCTCCAGCCGCCATTCTTCAACGCCAATGCCGACGATGCCATCAACTATGGAGGTATCATTGCGGTGATCGGGCACGAGTTTACCCACGGCTTTGACGACCAGGGTTCCCAGTACGATGCAGAAGGTAACCTGCAGAACTGGTGGACAGATGCAGACCGTAAGAACTTCATGGCACTGGCTAAACGTTATATCGACTATTTCAGCGGCATTGAAGTACAGAAAGGCTTCTTTATCAATGGAGCACTGACTATCGGTGAAAACATTGCTGACCTGGGCGGTCTCACCCTGGCCTACAGCGCACTGGAGAAATCGCTGAAAGGCAAACCCGAACCTGCCCTGATCGACGGATTTAACTGGAAACAGCGGTTCTTCCTGGGTTGGGCACAGGTATGGCATGCTAATACCACTGAGGCAGCCCTGCGCAACCAGATACAGACAGATCCGCACTCTCCTGCCAGAGATCGTATCAACGGCCCCTTACCTCACCTGAAGGCCTTTGCTGATGCCTGGGGTTGTGCTCCAGGTAGCAAAATGTGCCTGACCGACGATAAACGTGTTGTGATCTGGTAAACTATTTTACTTGAAATAACAAAGGGGGCTCGTGTAAAACCGGGCCCCCTTTGTTATTTTAAGTAAAATCACTGCATTTATGCAAACCAGCCATCAATCTCCGGGATTTGTACAATGCTTTCTATTCATTATGTCTTATTTTTGCTCATTATTCCACCGGATTAAAACAGCAACAATGACCGGCATTCTGAAACAATATCGCATAGAAATCCGCAATATATTGATCATCGCCTTAATGGTGATGCTTCTGCCGTATTTACCCAAACTGGGGGCCTACCTGCTGACCACCACAGGCGCTATCATTACCCTGAGCCTGATGGGAAGTTTAGTACTGGCCTTCACACTGAAAATATACTTTCGCATATTGGTAATGCGTATTAATAAAGACAACGAAACTGTTGCCTGATTCCTTTAAAACGCAACCTATTATGACGATGAAACAACTGCTGAACATCTCCTATACATTACTGCTGGCAGCGTTGATGACTGCCTGTGGCAATTCCGGTACAAAGCCGGCAAACGACAGTGGTGCTGCCGCTACCCAACCTGCGGAACAGACGCCGGCGCAGGATGCTGCTATTGCCGGTAAACTTCCAGACCCTGTATGTGGTATGCCTTATGATACCATGTATAAGGAGTGGAGCGTTTATCAGAACGATACCATTCATTTTTGTTCCCCGACCTGCAAGCGTGTATTTGATAAGAATCCGGAGAAGTATGCAGGTAAACTGGGACTGTAATCGACCGTCAGCCCTTTTTTATCTCTTACCCAATGTAACTTAGTACTGTTTTTTGCGTTCTAATTACAAACTCCTATGCATGAGATCACTATTAACCAGCTTGCTGCTACTCATGTTATTCTGCAGCTGCGAGAAAAATGACGTGGAACCCACGCCCGCAATAGACGTCACCGGCGCCTGGCAGCTGTCCCAACAGTTATCACTGCCCGACACCGTTTGGCAGAACATCGCCTCCGGAGATTCCGCGTTTTACGTTTTCGGAGCCAATGGCCAATTCGTTTTTGATGCCAAGAGCTACCATCTCACCGGTACTTATAAAGTCATTCCTTCCGGCGATAAAGTAAAACTGATCGTTACCGGTAAAGATGCCGTTTCCCAGTACCTCCTGGTGGAAAGACTGAACGATACCAGTATTCGTATAGATGACTGGTTAATCGGCGTCACTAAAGAGCAGGTCAGCCGCAAGTTCATACTCATTAACAAATAAGTCACTCATAAGCAATCCGATATAAAAAGGTCCCGGGATAAATCCCGGGACCGTCGATTAAAACAGCTTATGAAAATCTACGCTTACGTTCAAATTATATAATAAAGTTACCCCCCTGGTGTTACTTCAGTGTTACGGGTACATTATCAGCGTATTAACAAAAACAGGTATCCCATTTCCATCATTTAGCTCATTACCTCGGCAAATACCTCCCGGAATTAAATGTTTCCCAACAAAATAGCTTGTCAAAACACGTCAGAGAATACTACTAACCAGAAGAGGCTCAATACAATCGTTGAACGCATGCCGGACCCTTAAAAGCAATATTGCGGCCGGAACATCGATCCTGCAGGAGGCCTGTGTTTGCAGCCCTCATTTATTGGAGGAATGGTATGAATCAATAACAACCCCGCATTCCGGAACATTCCCAAAAAACAAACAGGGATAACGCATTGCTGCATTACCCCTGTGTCTCAATTACTAGTTCGTATTTTCTTAGAAGCTATATCTTAAACCCAGCTGCATCTGGTGCCTGCTCGAGAAGAAATCTCTGGAGTAAGGAGTACCAGGATTAGACCAGGTGTATACCGGATAAGCGGTTGGAGAACCTGCAGTCTTGCTGCTCAGACCCACGCTTGCGGTAGAGTTGAATGTATTTGGAGAGAAGTACTGGATACCCCAATCCTTATTCAACAGGTTGGTCAGGTTGATGATATCGTAAGTCAGGGTCAGGGTATGAACAGTCTTACCTGCCTTGAAGTTGAAGTCCTGCGTGAAACGGAAGTCAGCCTGTGTATTCCATGGAGTACGGCCACCGTTACGCTCTGTGAACTGTCCTTTACGGCTGCTCAGATATTTATCATTTTCTACATAAGAGAAGAATGCATCAGCCATAGCCTGGTTTTCAGGAGCGAAGAACTTACGTGCTTCAGCCTGATCTTTCGGGATATATGCTAAGCTAACCTGTTGTGGCGTACCCTGGATGGTAGCATTCACGAAACCATAAGAGAACGGTAAACCGGAGGATGTATTGAAGAACAGGGAGAAGTTAGAAATAAAACGGCCCCTGTGCTGCCAATCCAGTTTATAGTTAGCAGTAGCCACGATACGGTGACGGATGTCGAAGTTGGAGTAAGCCAGCTGCGGATCGTTTGGATTCAGCGCCTGGTTCAGCTGCCAGTTAGACTCCATAGAGTTACGGATACCGTTGGTGATGTCTTTAGACTGACCATAAGTATACGCTACGGAGAAGTTCATACCGAAATCAAACGCCTTGCTTGCCTGACCGGTTATAGCATAACGGTAACCTTTGTTTGTGTTGGACAACAGGTAAGCGTTGGTAAACTTAGAGTTGATCTTGGTACCGCTATATATAGGCTGTTTCTTCTCAGTATCGTAGATATTGTAAGTAGGATTATCTACCAGGTTGACCTGCTGGAATTTCAGATCATAGATGGTCTTAGTATAGATACCCTCTACTGAGAATCTCCACCTGTTTTCTGTAGAGTAGTCGAGCGCCAGGCTGCTTCTCCACATCTGTGGCATTTTGAAGTCATTGTCGATCAGGTCCACCTGAGTAGCACCGCTTGCGTCGTTTACGTTAACACCCTGTGCAGCTACAAACTGTGCAGCACCCTGGTCAGACACTTTCACCGGATTGCTACCTGCTACAGGAGGAGCGGCTGCAGTGAAACGTTTGTCATATGCACCATAGCTTGTACCGTTGTTGTAGTATGCATAACCTAACCATGCGAACGGAATACGGCCGGTAAACAGACCAGTTCCTCCACGCAGTACCAGGCTCTGATCGCCTTTGATGTCAAAGTTGAAGCCCAGACGGGGAGAGATCTGAATGTTGTTCAGATATTTATTGTTGATATTTCTCGGCAGCGTATAGCTGTAAGTAGTACCAAAGTTAGGATCTACCGGAGCGTTTGTAGTCTTGTCGCTCAGCGCCGTTTTGTCAGGCAGGCTGGTGTAATCGAAACGGATACCCGGAGTCAGTTTGAAACGGTCGGTCAGCTGGATCTCATCCTGAGCATACAGGCTGTACATACCGATCTTGAACTTCGCAGGAGGATTCGCCATGATATAGTCACGGGAATTGTTAGTATAATTAAAGTTAGCACGAACACGGCTTGGCGCATCTGCCAGGAAGGCGCCGATACTGTCGTAATCCACACGGCCGTTCCATGAGTTCACAAAACCATAAGTGATGTTGTACAGCTCATTGTGCGTACCGATGGTGATATTGTGTTTGCCTTTGAAGATGTTCACGTTATCGGTGAACTCAAAGGTCTTCTGCTTCATATCAAAGATAGATGCTTCACGGTCAGTGCCCAGGAAGATGGTACCACCTCTGGATTTGATCTGGATCTGTGGCAATGAAGGATCAGAACTGGGTTCGCGATAGTCATGGATATTAGAATAACCGATGATCAAACTGTTTGAAACAGTATTGTTAAAACGGCTTTTCAATTCCGCAACGGTAGAAGACTGGTTGTTCACCTGTTTGAAGTCGATACCGCCGAAACGGAAGTTCTGCTGGTCGCGCTCCAGGTTGGTGGCTTCTGACGTGATAGTATTATTACGTACTGATAACTGGTGTTTATCATTGATATTCCAGTCCAGACGGTTGAAGAATTTATTGGATTTAGCGTAAATAGATGTATTGCCATAAGTTCCCGGATCGTATTTACCGGATTTGGTTACATCAAGGTCCAGCATGTGCTGACGGATCTGTTCTGCCTCCTGTACGGTGATCAGTGGCATATCAGCGGAACCTGCACCGAGGATAACCGGGTCACGGCGACGGGCTATTTCTTCGTTGGTAAAGAAGAACAATTTATCCTTGATGATAGGGAAACCTAATCTCACACCAGTTTGGTAATCATGGAAGTCGGAAGGCAGTTTTGAACCGTCTCCGGCATTGTTCTTACCAATCAGGCTTGCATTACGGCCGAAACCGTACACAGAACCATGGAACTCGTTGGTACCGCTACGGGTTACCGCGTTAATACTACCACCCAGGAAGTTACCGATCTTCACATCATAAGGAGCCAGGTAAACCTGGATATCCTGTATCGCGTCGAGAGATACCGGGTTGGAACGGGTGCTGCTACCCGGCTGGCCAGAGCTGTTGCTCTGTCCGCCAAGGGAAGGACTAAAGCCGATCGCATCGTTGTTGATAGCACCATCCAATGTTACGTTATTATAACGGTAGTTGGTACCCAGGAAGGAGTTGTTGTTACTCTGAGGAGTAGCACGTGTAAAGTCCTGGAAACTACGATTGATAGATGGAAGGGTCTTTAACTGGTTCTGACCTATTTTAAAGGCGCCACCAGCTTTGCCGGTACTACTGCCTTTCACCACTACCTCGCTCAGGGCAGTAGAAGCGTCAGTCAGCTGGAAGTTGAAAGTACTGCTACCCAATGACAGGTTAATGTCAGGTCTTTCTTCTTTTTTATAACCTATGAAGGAAACTGTTATTACATAAGGGCCACCTGGATTTACGTTGTTGATCAGGTAACGGCCATCCGCGTTGGTCTGTGCTCCGTAACGCGTACCGGTTGATGTGTTTACTGCCAGCACGGTTACACCTGGCAACGCCTCACCTTTACTGCTGACTACCTTCCCCGAGATCTGGGATGTAGTGATCTGTGCTCTTAAGCCGGCTGCAGACAGTACAAGGATACCTACAAATAGCAATAATGAATAGAATTTCTTATTCACGTCCTTTTAATTTTGACGCAAACCTATCCCTGCTACATTACGCATATGTTAACACAATATTAAATTAATGTTAACACACGGGCGTACGTATCATATTCAACAACTTATGAATTAAGCTATTGAACTATGTAATGAATATTTCTGTCTGGCTTGTTCTTTTTCTACTCGTTTTCAGGCATAGATACAGGAAGCATGAGGCACGAAGTAGAGCATGTTTTATTCATACAAGCTTTCAGTATGCAGTAACAAATAAGGGCATTTCACAATAGGTTTCCAATTTGTTCGCATTATTCCAAAAATAAACAGCGTGTGTTAAGGGATTGTTACCCTAATATTAACTTTCACAATTAAGTATGTTAAGTTTTTGGGCATGTAACCTTTCTTTGGATAGAGGCGTTTAACATACAGGTTTCTCTCTATATGAAATCAATTCCTAAAGCCTGATGCTGTACTTTATCATTTTATTAGCTGTAGCCCTGATTATCCTTTATCCTCATCTTTTTTACCCGGCTTTGTTGTTTTGATGATCTGCCCTGTACTTAGTGACAGGGCTGTTTCATGCTTTGGCTCCGCTATTACAAAAAGACTATTGATGCGGCTAACGGCATCCAGCCGGGAGAGTTTATTTGTAATGAAGAGTTCATATTCTTCCAGATCCGCCACCATTACTTTCAACAGATAATCATAAGGTCCGTTTATCTTATAGCATTCCATTACTTCGGGGAAAGCATTCACTTTTGATTCAAACAGGAGAAAGATATCATGCCCATGCTCCTTCAGCGTAATATTAGCAAAGGCTGTCACATGTTTTCCCATCCTTTTCCTGTCAAGAATGGCTACATATCCTTTTATATATCCTTCACATTCCAGGCGCTTTATTCTTTCAAAAATGGAGGTTACTGATTTTCCCAGTTTGGCTGCTATTTCTTTGTTGGTGAGGCGTGCGTCTTCCTGCAACAGATCCAGTATATGTAGGTCGGTTTCATCTAACGTGAAATGCATTGGGGAATATTTTACTAAAAATACGTAGAATAAAGACACTAGCTCAGAAAAAAAATCATGCCCCGCAGCCCTTTATAGATTTGTTTTCGGCTTTAGCCGGCATCTGCATTTCTGTATACAATAATGATGACCTTTATCCCGACGCGCCAACTATCATACACCAAAATTTATCTCATTGATGGAAACAAGAATTGTAATTCCTCTACAGGCATTAGGCCTGGAGGATATCCCTATCGTAGGCGGAAAATGTGCCTCACTGGGTGAGATGATTGCCAACCTTTCCAGGGCCGGCATTAATATCCCTTCCGGATTTGCCATTACTACAACTGCATATTATCAGTTCTTACGCCAGAGCGGCCTGGAAGAATATATCCGCGAGCAGATCGAAGGCATCGATTTCGATTCACTGGTTACCTTACGCCGTGCCGGTCAGCGTATCAGGCAGGCCATCAGCAATACAAAATTCCCCCATGAACTTAGTGCTGAAATTATCAGCGCTTACATGGAGCTGTCGAGAGAATACGGTCAGGATATCACTGATGTAGCTGTGCGCTCATCCGCCACTACCGAAGACCTCCCGGATGCATCTTTCGCCGGTCAGCAGGAAACCTATCTGAATGTACGTGGACCTGCCGCACTCATTGATGCCGTACGTAACTGTTTTGCTTCTCTCTTTACCGACAGGGCCATCAGTTACCGACAGAACTTCGGATACGATCATTTCAGTATCGGTCTCTCTGTCTGTGTGCAGAAGATGGTACGCTCAGATCTCGGCGCGGCAGGCGTAGCCTTCTCCCTGGATACAGAATCAGGGTTTAAAGATGTCGTGGTGATCAACGGCGCTTTTGGTCTGGGGGAAATGGTTGTGCAGGGAGCTGTGTCTCCTGATGAGTTCATCGTATTCAAACCCGCCCTCGATGACAAGTTCACACCTATCATTGAAAAGCGCCTCGGCATCAAGGACAAGATGATGATCTACGGGGAAAGTAATGATCAGCGCACCAAAGTGATACCTGTTGAAAGAAGCAATCAGCAACGGTTTTGCCTGAAAGATAAACAGATCATCGAACTGGCGGATTGGGTGTGCAAGATTGAAGACTATTACTCGCAGTTAAAAGGTAAATGGTGCCCTATGGATATTGAGTGGGCCCTGGATGGATTAAGCAATGAACTGTTCATTGTGCAGGCCCGTCCGGAAACGATCCATTCCCAGAAAGAACATCATACCATCACTTCATATACGCTGGAAGGCAGCGCCGTTCCATTGCTCAAAGGAATAGCAGTAGGAGATAAGATTGCCTCCGGAAAGGTCAATATCCTCTTTTCCCTTGACAAACGCGTCACAGAAGGAACCGAATTCAAAGCCGGTGATGTACTGGTGACAGATATGACTGACCCCGATTGGGAGCCTATTATGAAAATGGCGGCAGCGATTGTCACCAATAAAGGCGGCAGGACCTGTCATGCGGCTATTGTAGCCAGAGAAATGGGCATCCCTGCCATCGTTGGCTGTGGTAATGCAACAGAACTATTGTCCACCGGGCAAGATATTACCATCAGTTGTGCGGAAGGCGATGAAGGCATTATTTATAATGGTCTGGTGCCGTACAAAGAAAACTCCCTCGACCTGCGGAAACTACCGGAGATCAAAACAGCACTGATGCTGAACGTGGCATCACCAGCGATGGCTTTTCAGTTCTCACACCTGCCCAACAAAGGTGTAGGACTAGCCAGGGAAGAATTCATCATCAACAACTATATAAAAGTCCATCCCCTTGCATTGTTGCATCACAGGTCATTGAACGATCCGGGCCTGACTGCTGATATTATGCACATGATCAGAGGTTATGAAAACGAAGAAGCTTACTTCGTACAGAAACTCGCATACGGTATCGCAAAGATCGCGGCTGCTTTCCATCCGGGGAAAGTCATTGTACGCTTCTCAGATTTCAAGAGTAATGAATACTATAATCTTTTAGGCGGAAAATATTTTGAGCCGGAAGAAGAGAACCCGATGATCGGCTGGCGTGGAGCATCACGGTACTACTCTGAAAAATACAAGGCAGCCTTTGCACTGGAATGTAAGGCCATCAAAAAAGTACGGGAAGAGATGGGGCTGAAAAATGTAGTAGTGATGATTCCCTTCTGCAGAACTGTGGACGAACTGCTATTGGTACTGGATACCATGAAGCAATATGGCATAGAAAGAGGCCGGAACGGACTGGAAGTATACCTCATGGCTGAAATCCCATCCAACATTATAATGGCGGAAGAATTTGCCGCACACATAGATGGCTTCTCCATCGGCTCCAACGATCTTACACAGCTCACATTAGGACTGGACCGCGACTCTTCACTGATCGCAAACCTGTACAATGAACGCAATCCTGCAGTGTTAAGGATGATCAGTATGTTGATTACAGCCGCTAAAAAACATCAGGTGAAAGTGGGCATCTGCGGTCAGGGCCCGTCTGACTTCCCTGATTTTACAAAGTTCCTCGTGGAGCAAGGTATTGACAGCATCTCAGTGACGCCTGATGCGCTGATCAAAACAGTAAAAGCGATCCATGAAGCAGAAGAACTGAAAGAACAAGCGCAAATCCCTTACATATAGTCTATATAGCAGAACAGCGGGCACTGTGATGGTACCCGCTGTTACTGCGCCTATTGCTGATGTTCTCTGGTAATTACGGCACGTAGACCAGGAATTTCGATGTCAGATCATAATATGCCGGATCTGCATTTGATATGATCTTTATCTGTACGAAGTAAGCATATTCAGTTCCAACCATGTCCAGATAAGGGCCCAATTCAGCGAAATAACTGCCGGTATTAGGAACACTCTCCGCAATCACATGCATTAATACATCGTTCTTATATAACTCCAGTCGTACAGTAGGCGTACTGACAAGGTCTTTATTCCATTTTATGTCAATTGCATCTGTATTAACAGCATATCCGGCTCTGGGATAAAGAGGATCTGAACCATATTTACCTTCCGGATAAGTGATCCATTTATCCAGCTGTCTGTAAGGGTACAGATACCTGATAGCAACCATGTCATATGGAGAGAACGCAGTAAAGCTCTGATAATTTGATATTGAATTCATCACCGAATTAGGATCGCTTTCCGGTGTGCCAGGTACCAAACGCCAGGGCGAATTATTGTTACCATTATCTGTATGCTTTAATCCCAGACAATGTCCCAATTCATGTACTGCAAACCATAATATCTGGCCAGGGCTTAGAGACGTATAATTCATGTTGATCAGGATGGTAGGGCCAGCTACGCCCAGGCGGGGAAACTCGGCCATGGCCACCGATAAAAGAGGGACTGCGCCCTCAGTATCAGCTTTTACGACAATGTCATTTCCGGTAGCGTATGCCTGACTGTATTCGACATGGGTAAAGTTAAGTTTGCAATCAGGTACATTTGCCCATGCCCTTAAGGCCAGCGGTACAGCATCCGGCCAGCCCGTGCCCACTAAAGACCGATCAACAAAGACTCTTAGGTTCTCAACCTTTGTACTTGTTACCAAACTTCCGGTGATGTATTGAGCAAGGGCAAATGTAGAATCGAGCCTTTGCCTTGCCTGCGCATTATCGGCAGCAAAAAAATTATCCAGTAGCACAGTGTCAGTAAGAAATTTCCGGAATAACATATCACCTTCCACACAGTAATAATTCTTTGTTTCCACTATATCTTCCGCTCGGAACCCATAAGAGAGAAGCTTTTCATACAGGGCGGGATCCGGCTTATAACTTTCCGTCAGGGACATGGGACTGCCAGTTTGTTCTTTCTTACAGGAATAAAAGCTGACAATTGAAAGCACTAGCAATAGCGCTAAAAACGAGGATGTGGGTTTCATAAAAGGGTTTAAACGTCTATTAAAAATGTGGTGATCGCATCGGTGGCAAAAGCAGGAATTCAAACCGGTCTTCATCATACTAAAAGAGGCTGTCATTTTCTGACAGCCTCTTTTATTTTAAACAGTTACCTTATGGCAAGATATTAATATTTAGTGTTTTCAGCTTCGTAGTTAGTCCAACCTGTTGTCCAGTCGTTAGTTGCATCAAATGCACCGCGGTAAGCAACAGTTGTGAAGCCAAGGCCTTCAGGAATTACTGCACCAGCTACAGCAGGAGAAGTAGCTTTCAGCAGGAAGCTCGGAGTACCTTTGTTCGCACCGATAGCAGAAGAATACAGGTATGGGCTGTTCAGCAGAACGTCTTCAGCCTTAACAATAACCTGGGTCTGGGTAGCAGTCCACCATGTGTTCCATGCAGCATTGTCCACACCGCTCCACTCGCTTTTGCTAACAGTAACAGCACCAGCGATGATGTTATTTTTGAATACCAGTGAACCTTCAGACGCGTTCTGAGAAGTTTTATGACCAGCAACTTTAGTGTCATCGATATATACGCCAATCGGGAAACCGATGATGATAGAGTTGATCAGGCTCATAGAAGAGTTACGACGGATCTGTGCACCATGCTGGAAGTTAGCGTTGATACCAGAAGCAGAGTTACCAGCAATGATAGGTCCAACAATTGTCATGTTAGAGAAGTATGCTTTAGTCTGAGGCTGATTTTCAGAACCGTTAGAATCGTTATCTGACTCGAAACCGTTAGAACCTGATACGTCTGCGATAGCTTTATAACGCTGAGCTACACCGAACTGCACTTTACCGGAGAAACCGTTGTCAGTATCGAAGTCATCATCCCAGGTATAGGTAGCCACCAGGTGATCGCAGTTTACAGTACCACCGAACCACTCGAAAGCGTCGTCGCCGGAACGGTAAACCTGTATGTAGCTGATTTTTGTACCGCTACCAACACCGCCCAGGGTCAGGCCGTTGATCTCGTTATCAGGAGAATAATAGATACCACCAAACTCAATACGTACATATTTCAGTACACCAGAGTTATCAGCATCATCGGTACCACCGTACCAGATGTAGTCTTTCTCGTTACCACCTGCAGTTGGTATTAAACCACCTTCGATCTTGGCTTCACCACCAGATGCATTTGTTTTTGCTTTACCCAGCAGGATCACACCACCCCAGTCGCCCTGTGCACGCGCACCAGCTGCCTGAGCAGAAGTGAAGACGATCGGTTTCGCCGCAGTACCTTCTGCATTGATCTTTGCACCACGTGTGATAATCAAAGTACCTTTAGTTGCTTTGTCACCCATGATAACAGTACCTGGCTCGATAGTCAGTGTTACGCCACTTTTAACGTACACGAAGCCATCAAGTAAATATTTTTTGCTTGCAGACAGTGTTTGGTTTGCAGTAATATCCCCCTTTAATCTCACTACGGAGCTGTCAGCACCTGGAGTAGGTGTTGGAGCATCATCATCATTGCTACAGGATGAAAATGCGCCTAATGATAACGCAGCGATTAATACAAAAAAATACCTTTTCATGGAATGTTTCAATTGTTTAGAGTTCAAAATTAAATTCAGACTATGATTACTATGTTATGACTATGTTATTATTACATTAACACTTCTTCCTATCTGGTAAGATGAAAACTATAGGTCAGTGTAAACGTTGTACCCGGACGGTATTGCTGGAGTATGTAGTCTTCGCTTGAATTGATGCTACCTCTTTTATACACCGGATTATCAAATTTGTTATTCCCGTTCTGATCGTAGTAGAACCTGTATTTAGCGTTCAGTATATCTTTAATATTCAGACGGAAGCTGCTGCGTTTACTGATGTTCATGTTAGCCTGGAAATCCAGCAGGTTGCGAGGACTTTCGTAAATGTTGCCCAGCTTACCGGAACCATCTGCTCCACCGCCTTCACCAACAAGGTATAAGCGTTGTCCGATCCTGTTATAAAGGAGGTTGAAGCTTACTTTATCGTTAGGCAGGGAATAAGAAAGGCTTGTATTGATCACATAGTTGGACTGACCGGACAGTGGTCTGTCTTTTGCGTTGACCATAGTGTTATCGTCTACCACGGATTTGATATACGCCAGGTTTGCGTAGAAGGTAGTGTTGTTCAGGAAACTGTTTTCAGACAGGAAACTAAGTTTCTTACGTAGCTCTACTTCAGCACCAACGTTGTAAGCACTGCTATAGTTAACCGGCGTCACATCGTATTGGCTCAGGCCGGAGGACGTAACCCTGCTTTCAATCGGATTCTTGAAATTTTTATAGAACACAGAACCGGAGAATATTTCTCCTGCATTAGGAAACAACTCATAACGGATATCAGCATTATCGATCTGGCTACGTACCAGGTTAGGATTACCATTGATGAGTGACGACATTTCGTAGTCATAGTAGGAAAGCGGCGCCAATTCACGAAGTTCTGGTCTTGCTACTGTTCTGTAATAAGATGCACGCAGATTTGAGCTTTCATTTAAAGAGTAAGTAAGGTTTGCTGATGGCAATACATCCAACCAATCCTTATCTACTTTAATGGTAGGTCCGACGATCGGAGAGTTCACTTTCAGTCCGAATGATTCTACCCTAACTCCCCATACGAGGCGGAATTTATCAGACAGCCGGTTGTCCAGTTGTATGAAACCTGCACCGGTAGTGGTAGTAGCCTTGTATTCGTCAACAGTGGCTGTAATATCCTCGAGGGTATAGTAACCATTATCGATCGCATCATTCGCATACAAGGTAGTGATCGGACGTTGTGCAATAGCCTCGTTACCATCTTTCAGCGGATCGAGCTTCATGCCGAGATAACGCGCATGAAAATCCCTGCTGCGGTATTGGAAAAGGCCGCCAACCTTGAAGCTGCTTTTATTGTTCAAAAAGCGGAAAGGATGTGAGTAGTTAGCGCTGGCGATATAAATATTTTCGTCCAGATCGGAGAACAGGCGGTTATTGGCTTTACCTACGGTACCGTTATCTGCGGTCATTACGGCAGATGCATCGCCTAATGTTTTACCATAAGATACCTTGCGCTGGTCCGGCTGGTTGTTAGTTACCTTGTTATAAGAGAGCAACCAGTTGATCTTGCTCTGTCCCTGTCCTACCTGGTGTTCACCTTCCAATGCAGTTTTAAACAGCGATTTCTGTATCAGGTCAAAAGCATAATAGTTAATGTACTTATTATTGCTAAGATTATCGCCTTCACGGAAAAGGAAGTTATCGTCAAAGATCCTGTTGTACAGGTTCTTCCAAACAATCTTGCTCTTACCGGCAGAGTATCCGAAGTTCAGTACACCACCCAGGTTGCTTGAGTATTTGTATACATTGTCCTTATAGTCGAAGTTATCGTATCGGCGGAGCACGTCGCGCTGCACAGTTTCGGCATGAGAATAAGTAATGGCAGCGATCATTCCCAGGCTGCCATCCTTTTTAGTATTCCAGTGATTGCCGAGTGTAGCCTGCAAATTGACACCCGGTAACCCCTTTTTATCTTTAATGCTGTAATCATTATTCAATGATTTCATGGCGCTACGTTGCTCTGTTACTGTTAGCTGATTGTTGAGAATAGCAGCGGTAGTTGGAAATGAAGAAGGCAACTGGCGGCCGCCATCAAAACCCAGAAAGTCGGTACCGCTTTTATAGCCTGTCTTAAATGATTTGAACGTAGATGTTGTATTGTAGCTGGAACCCACTGCAACGTCAAAGAAGTACTGGTCAGGAATTTCCTTGGTCTGTACATTGATCACACCACCCGCGAAATCGCCCGGCAGATCAGGCGTTGCAGATTTTGTAATAATGATATTATCGATCATATTTGCCGGGATAATATCAAAAGAGAATGCCTTACGGTTAGGCTCAGTACTTGGCAGTACGCCATTATCTACAAGAGCAGTATTATAACGGTCGCTCAGACCACGTACAATAACAAATTTATTATCCTGTATAGTAGTACCGCTAACACGCTTGAGTACTTCACCTGTACTGCGGTCAGGAGATTTTTTGATCACATCTGCAGAAATACCATCAGATACTGAAGCATTATTCTTCTGTGCAGTATACAAAGCATTGATCGTCTCCTGTTTGAAAGAACCTCTGATCACTACTTCCTTCAGATCTTTTGATTTAGGTTCATCCATGATCACTGGTAACTGTGTAGGAGCGCCGGCTTTCACCACCACTTCACTCACCGCTTTGGTCTGGTAACCCATGTATTTAAACTCCAGCGTGTAAGTACCGGGAGCAAGATTTAAAGTATAACGGCCTTCTACGTCAGTAACCGCACCGGTACTTGTACCCTGTACAATAACGGTAACGCCTATCAGGGCCTCGCCCGTTTTCTGGTCAGTTACTTTACCCGTTACTTTCCCATTATCTATTATAGCAAACGCGGAAAGGAAAGAGCTCAAAAGAAGGCAAACACATAACAGTGCAGACACAAAAGAATGTTTCACGATATAAGCTGATTCTGTGAGTTGATTGAATTACTCGCGCAAAACTATCGTGGGTGTGTTACCGCAGTGTTACAGGAAGGTTACCAGAATGTTAATTGTTAAGGAATGATTAAAAAATAGTTAACACGATCCAGGATAGTCAGGTTCATAGGATAGTAATAATAAATAAGTTAGGGGCGATAATGCTAAACATCCGGATCAGCAGGCGATCTGCTGCGGGCCCTGACGGTTATTGTTCAACAACCTTTCAAGTGTGATATCAAGCTGCGCGTTATATTCATTATTATGTTTTCTTCCATCTGATAAAGATGCAATTAACTGGAACAGATGCATGCTTTTGTTTGTAAACGGTTTGTTGTCCTTGTTACAAAGCTCCAGCGTAAAATTGAATTTGTCTTCCAACTCTTCTTCAAACTCTCTCAGGCTTAAAGTTTCATCGATAGGAAATTCAATCAGCACTTCTTCGGGGAAACCTGCTTCACCCAATGTATCAAATGCATTGGCCGGTGAATTGCGCATGTAAACTGCTATGTTACAGGAAAGCAGTCGCTGAAACTGCATTTGTAACAGGGAAACTGTCATTAGAGGATGTAACTTCAATACTTTCATCTTACTTTTTGTTAGCATTACCAGTCGGATCACTGAATGTATAATATCACAAACTTAATAGCTCAGTATTACGTGAATATTAAGCAGTTGTTATCATATCATAAATAAATGTTAAATAACAATGGTTTATATATGAGCTATTGTTGCGGGAAGCTGATGACCTTGGAAATATCTCCCCAGGGCATAATTGAAGCATCCTCCTCCTCTTCCGGTAATACAACACGTGTTTTGGATATGGGGTATTGGTAAAGTGACCACTGTCCATTAGTATATTCGAGAGAGGTAAGGCTTTCCACCCAGTCTCCGGAATTCAGGTAAGTGACGGATTTACCGTTATGCTGCATTTCTTTGATGATAGGCTGGTGGATGTGCCCGCAGCACACCACATCGAATTCTTTATCGATCGCTATTTCGGCTACTACCTGCTCAAAATCAGAAATAAACTTAACCGCCTGTTTCACACCGTGTTTCACCTTCTTGGAAAAGCTCATTTTCTCCTTGCCCATCCGCTCTAAAACGTTATTAACCAACCTATTAATAATTATCAACAGATCATAGCCCTTTCCTCCCAGCTTGGCCAGCCACTTTGAGTTCTTCATGGTCACGTCATAAACATCGCCATGGAAGAACCAGTGCCTTTTGCCATCCACCTCAAGGATCAGTTTATTATCAATGACCAGGTTACCCAGTCCGAACCCGGCAAATTTTCGAAGGGCTTCGTCGTGGTTGCCTGTCAGATAATATACTTCAGTTCCCTTACCGGTCATTTTCAATATTCTGCGGATCACCTTGGTGTGTGCTTTCGGGAAATAACGTTTGCTAAACTGCCAGATATCAATGATATCCCCATTCAGCACCAATATCTTAGGGTCAATGCTGTCCAGATACTGTACCAATTCCTTGGCATGGCAACCATAAATTCCGAGGTGTACGTCAGATATCACAACAATATCGAGAGGGCGCTTTTCAGACATTTTTAATAAGGATTGAACCGAAAAAACCGGGCAGTTGTTAGGTTTGTTAAAAATAGTTTAGTCCGTCGAAAACGGCCACAGGTGTAGGAATAACCTCATCACACGCAGCCTTTTTTCACAATACAAAGAAAAAATTGCTATATTACTTTTATATTAATCCAGTGTTAAGGAATCATTAAGGATAATTTTTTCTTGGAGGTATTGCCCGCGGAAAGCTATTTTTGCGCCAAATTTCAAACAAAGAGTATGGGAGGCTTCAATTCTTTTGTAAAGTTATTTATACCAAAAGACAGGGTTTTTTATTCATTATTCGAGGATGTGTCTGCCAACCTGGTAGAGATGGGCAAGGTGTTGGTTGAGCTGGTTTCCGCTACAGACATGTCAGTACGTAAAGACAAAACCCATCTGATTGAGCGACTGGAGCACAAAAATGACGATTTCACTCATCGCATCTTTGTGGAACTGGGGCAGAACTTCATTACTCCATTTGACCGTGAAGACATCCACCACCTGGCGGCTACATTGGACGACGTAGCTGACTATATCCATGGTTCCGCCAAAAGACTGGACCTGTATAAAGTACAGGAAATCAACGAAAGTGTTCGTAAACTGGCTGACCTGATCTACCAGGGTACCCTGGAGCTGCACAAAGCGATCCCTGAATTGCGTACCATGTCCAACATGCGTAACATCACGGATGCCTGTGTAAGGATCAATAGCCTGGAGAACCATGCCGATGACATTTATGACATGGCCATCGCAGACCTGTTCGAGAAAGAAGCCAACAATGCAGGTGAATTGCTGAAAATGCGTGAACTGTACCAGGCCCTGGAAATCGCTACAGATAAATGCGAAGATTGCGCCAATGTGATAGAGTCTATCATCATAAAATATGCATAATCAATAGATTACGCATCTCCATGCCTGCCTATTTAATGCAAACTACTTTCTAATGACCTTACTTGTCTCCATCATTATACTGGCGTTCATCTTCGATTATATTAACGGCTTTCATGATGCGGCTAACTCAATAGCCACCATCGTATCCACCAAAGTGCTGACTCCCTTCCAGGCAGTACTGTGGGCGGCGGTATTTAACTTTGCCGCTTTCTTTATTTCCAAGTATGTATACGGGGAATTCAAGGTAGGTAACACGATAGCTAAATCGGTTTTTGAACAGTTCATCACCCTGAAAGTGATCCTTTGTGGGCTGATAGCCGCCATTACCTGGAACCTGCTGACCTGGTGGTATGGTATACCTTCCAGCTCTTCACATACCCTCATCGGTGGTTTCGTAGGTGCTGCCATTGCAGCTGCACACGGCTCATTTGACGTGATCAACTATGCCAAGGTGATGCCGATCATCTACTTCATTGCCCTGGCTCCTTTCATAGGGATGCTGGTAGCTTTTGTGATCACTATTATTATTATGAACGTCTGCCGTAAGGCCAATCCATACAGGGCGGAAAACTGGTTCAAACGCCTGCAGCTGCTATCTTCAGGTGCGCTGAGCCTTGCACACGGTGGTAACGATGCCCAGAAAGTAATGGGTATCATCGCTGCCGCGCTGGTGGCTCATGGAACCATTGACGATGTCACCAAAGTGCCGAACTGGGTACCATTGTCCTGCTTCATTGCCATAGCCCTCGGTACAATGAGCGGTGGTTGGAAGATCGTTAAAACCATGGGCTCCCGTATCACCAAGGTAACACCGCTGGAAGGTGTGGCTGCGGAAACTGCGGGTGCGGTAACGCTTTATCTCACAGAAACACTGGGTATTCCTGTAAGTACCACCCACACCATTACCGGTTCTATTATCGGGGTGGGAGCTACGAAACGTCTCTCCGCCGTACGCTGGGGGGTAACCGTAAGCCTGCTATGGGCATGGATACTAACCATTCCGATCAGTGCATTACTGGCTGCTGCTGTGTACTTTGTAGTCAATCTATTCTTCTGATAAGCAGTAATACTACTTATTATAATAAGCCCTCCGGCGTCGCCCATTACCAATGGAACGACCGGAGGGCTTTCTCTTTTAATACATCCGCTTTTTGAGTTTTTCCTTTTTTTTATCACAGAGCCCCCTATTTTTGTAGGGCTTTTTGAAGAACCTATTTTTCATTATTCATTACTTATAATAAATGCTATGAAAGGTATCATACTGGCCGGAGGTTCCGGGACTCGTTTACACCCCATTACCTATGCCATCAGCAAACAAATCATGCCGGTATATGATAAACCAATGATTTATTACCCACTTTCCACATTGATGCTGGCCGGTATAAAAGAGATCCTGATCATATCCACACCACACGACCTGCCCGCTTTTAAACGATTATTCGGTAACGGTGAGCAACTGGGACTAAAGCTGAGCTATGCGGAGCAGCCGCTGCCCAATGGTCTGGCACAGGCCTTTGTAATAGGCCGCGACTTCATTGGTGATGATAATGTAGCATTGGTACTGGGTGATAATATCTTTTATGGTGCCGGCCTCGGTACACAACTGGCCAATAACGTGAAACCCGATGGTGGCATCGTGTACGCCTACCAGGTGTCTGACCCGGAACGCTATGGTGTAGTGGAGTTTGATGAGAAGATGCAGGTGGTATCCATAGAGGAAAAGCCGCAACAGCCCAAGAGCAGTTATGCAGTACCCGGATTATACTTCTACGATAACGATGTAATAAAAATAGCGGCAGATCTGAAGCCCAGCCCACGTGGGGAATATGAGATCACTGACGTGAACAGGGAATATCTGCGCCGCGGGAAACTGAAAGTGTCTATCCTACCCCGTGGTACGGCCTGGCTGGACACCGGTACCTTTGATTCCCTGATGCAGGCCTCACAGTTTGTACAGGTCATCGAACAACGCCAGGGCATCAAGATTGCCTGCATAGAGGAAATTGCCTACAAGCAAGGCTTTATTTCCCTGGAACAATTGCAGACACTCGTCCGGCCATTGCTGAAAAGCGGCTATGGGCAATATCTGGAAAAGATCATTGAACATAAAATCTGAACAATTAAAAATTAAGAATTAAGGATTAGGAACCGTACATTCGTAACTCAATTATCGAAATCAGCAATTGCGGGCATAGATCCCCGATCCTTAATTCCAGGTTCATCGCACATCTGATTGTAATTAATCCTAAAACATTCAAAAAAAATAAAGACATATGAAGGTTCTTGTTACCGGTGGTTGTGGTTATATCGGCGCGCACACTATCGTAGATCTGATTAACAATGGCTTTGACGTAGTTTCAGTAGACAGCAACATCCGCAGCAGCACACAACTGCTGGACGGCATCGAAAAAATCACAGGCAAAAAGATCCGTAACTACAAGGTAGACCTCTGCAACCTGGAAGATACACACGCAGTATTCCACGAAAACCGTGATATCGTAGGCGTGATCCACTTTGCAGCGCTCAAGACAGTTCCTGAATCTGTAGCTGATCCGTTATTCTACTTCCATAATAACCTTTCTTCCCTGGTGAATGTACTGAAGTGTGTGAAAGAGTTTAATATCCCTAACCTGGTATTTTCCTCTTCCTGCTCCGTATATGGTAACACCACCGAGCTACCGGTAGTAGAGGCTACTCCGCTGGGAGAAGCCCAATCACCTTACGCCCGCACCAAACAGATGGGCGAACAGATGATCCAGGATTACAGCAGGGTAAATGATACACAGTCTATCCTGCTGCGTTACTTCAACCCCGTTGGCGCCCACCCGTCTGCACTGATTGGAGAACTGCCACTGGGACGCCCGGACAATCTTGTACCGGTTATTACCCAGACAGCTATCGGCAAGATCCCTAAGCTGACAGTATTTGGTCATGACTATGATACCCGCGATGGCTCCTGTATCCGCGACTATATCCACGTAATGGATATCGCCAATGCACATACAAGGGCCCTGCAGTACCTGCTGGACCAAAAAAATACCGACAATTGTGAGATCTTCAACCTGGGTACCGGCAACGGCGTAACTGTGCTGGAAGCTATCAAGGCTTTTGAAAAGATCTCCGGTGTAAAACTGAACTATGAACTGGGCCCCCGTCGCCCGGGCGATGTAATCGCTATCTATGCCAATAATAACAAGGCCAAACAACTACTGGGCTGGGAACCAAATATCGGCATAGAAGATATGATGCGTACTGCCTGGCAGTGGGAAGTTGCCCTAAGAGACAGGGTTCTTAGCAATTAAAAAGTTTATTTCTTACATTTACTACTCAATTCTTAATATAAGGCTATGGTAAAAGATATTAAACCGTTAAATGAGAAAGAGACACGCGCAGGCTTTGGAGAAGGTATATTGGAAGCTGGGCGTAAAAATCCGAATGTAGTAGCACTCACTGCCGACCTGTTGGGTTCAATGAAACTGAATGCCTTTATTAAGGAGTTCCCTGACCGCTTCGTACAGGTAGGTATTGCTGAAGCAAATATGATCGGTATCGCTGCCGGTATGACCATCGGTGGTAAGATCCCTTACACCACTACATTTGCTAACTTTTCCACAGGCCGTGTATACGACCAGATCCGTCAGTCCGTTGCCTACTCCGGTAAGAACGTAAAGATCTGTGCATCTCATGCCGGTTTAACACTTGGTGAAGATGGTGCTACCCACCAGATCCTGGAAGATATCGGTATGATGAAAATGCTTCCGGGCATGACCGTGATCGTTCCATGCGATTTCAACCAGACTAAAGCTGCTACTATCGCTGTAGCCGACTATGAAGGACCGGTATATCTCCGCTTCGGCCGTCCGAAATGGCCTAACTTCACTCCTGAAGATCAGAAATTTGAAGTAGGTAAAGCGCAGATACTGCACGAAGGAACAGATATCACCCTGTTCGCATGTGGCCACATGGTATGGTTATCTATCGAAGCAGGTAAGATCCTGGAAGAAAAAGGTTACAGTGTTGAGATCATCAATATCCACACTATCAAACCGCTGGATGAAGAAGCTGTGCTGCGTTCCATCTCGAAAACCGGTTGCGCTGTAACCGCTGAAGAGCACAACGTACTGGGAGGTCTGGGCGACAGCATCGCACAGGTAGCAGCCCGCCACAATCCAATTCCTATTGAATACGTAGGTACCAACGATACTTTCGGTGAAAGTGGTAAACCACTGGATCTGTTGAAAAAATATGGCCTGGATACAGATCATATCGTTGCTGCTGCTGAAAAAGCAATAGCAAGAAAGAAGAAATAATCTGTACCGGATTAAACTTTACATAAAAAAAACCATCTTACAGGTGGTTTTTTTTATGTAAACCATTTAACCTAAGAATGAGCATACATCAGGATGATAAGACACTATTAGCAACGTACAGGGATCCTGCTACTAAGGAGAAAGGCTTTACTTGTATCATCCAGAAATATCAGGAACGGCTTTACTGGCACATCAGAAGACTGGTCCTCGATCATGATGACGCCAATGATGTACTGCAGAATGTGTTTGTGAAAGTCTGGAAAAACCTGGAAGGATTCCGTGAAGATGCCCAGTTATACACCTGGCTGTATAAGATAGCCACCAATGAATGCCTCACCTTCCTGGAAAAACAAAAGAAAAACAACTCAGTATCACTGTCAGATGTAGAAACAGGTCTTAGCAATACCCTAAAAGCAGATGCACAATTTGATCCCAACAAACTTGAGTGGAAACTGCAAAAGGCTATTCTGGCACTACCTGAAAAACAAAGAATTGTATTTAATCTGAGATACTATGATGAGATGCCCTATGAGGAAATGAGCCGTGTACTGGACACCTCTGAAGGCGCACTCAAAGCCTCCTATCACCATGCGGTAAAAAAGATTGAAGAGTTCATCCGTAATACCTGAAAATGCGACATCTTCGTACTTTTATGAGGTGAATTGCATTTTTTTAGAGACGAAACTACGACCTGTTTAAACTATTGCTATCTTCCACTGTCTAAAAACTGTATGATATCCAGAGACAACGATATTGCGAACGAACTGCGGGAAATCATCCCTGATGCTCAATGGACTACGCTGAAGCCTTTCTACGGAAGCGTTCCGGCTGGTTATTTTGAGCAGCTGCCTGGTCACATCCTCCAGAAGGTACGTACAGCCGAAGTACAGGAAGAGCTGGATACGCTCTCTCCATTGCTGGCCGCCATGCCGAAGTCTTTCCCTTTATCTGTTCCTCCGGATTATTTTGAGCAGCTGTCACAACAGGTTCTCCGTAATATTGCTGAACAGCAGGCACAGCCAGATGCAGAAGAAGCACCTTCCATCCTGGCAGGTATGCCTAAAGTATTTCCGATGTCTGCACCTGCCGGCTATTTCGACCAGCTGGACGCTGTAATAATGGCCCGCATCGCCGCAACGGAAGGTACTACGGCCACCGCGTCTGCAACAGATGTGCGGGAAGAACTGGAGGCCTTATCACCCTTGCTGGCAAGCATGCCTAAAACAATGCCTCTATCAGTGCCACCCGGTTATTTTGACCAGCTGAGCACTACCATAGCTGGCATATCAACATCTGTTCATACCCCGGTTATCCGCAGGATGAATACCCGCAGGTACATGAGATGGGCAGTGGCCGCCTGCTTCGTAGCACTCGCAAGCGTGAGCACCCTGTTCTTTATCAGGGATAAATACCACGATAACAACGTCCTGGAAAACACGCTGGCCAATGTCACCGATCAGGAGATCATGGAATATCTGCAGTCCCATGCAGACGCTTTTGACAAAGAAGAACTAACCAATTATACACCTTTAATAGAAGAAGGCAACGCTATTTCGGAAGTAGAGGAATTACCAGCAGAAGCCATACAACACTATTTAGACAACACCGGTTTGTTAAACGAAAGCCTAACAGACAACTGAGATGAAAAAATTTTACACATTAGTTATATTTGTCACACTCTCATTGTTTTGCCACCCACCTGTTAGTCAGGCACAGCAAGGCAGCGACGCTGAGATCAAGGATCGCATCCGCGCAGCGGAAATAGCGTACCTATCCCAAAAGCTGGACCTCACCCCCGATGAAGCACAGAAATTCTGGCCGCTATATAATCAATATACCAAGGAAGTTGAGATCCTTATTGCAGAACGCCGCAAGCGGAACAAGGCGCCACAAACCAACCTTCAGCCTGCTGACGATAAAGAACTGGGATATGAACGCCGTATGCTGGACATTAAAACACATTACAGCCAGGAATTCCAGAAAGTATTGCCACCGGCAAAAGCAGGGGTGGTATTCCGGTCAGAGCGGGAGTTCCGTAACCAGCTGATCCGGACGATGAAAGACAGACAGGCGCGAAACCTGGGAGGCCCCGGTGCAAGAAGATTCAGACAATAAAATATTATACGTAAAAGTAAAAAGGAGCACGGTGACCGTGCTCCTTTTTACTTTTATGTATAATGCGCTCCTGCTTTGCGCACTTTCCCTTCACTATTCAACACCGTCTCAGAGTTTTCCAAAGGGTAGTTTCGTGTCATGATAAAACAGGAAAGTCCATCCATCACGGGCGCTACGCAACTTAAACTGCTCGCGTAGTTCCATACCCCGCTTTCCGTCGTAATCATACTTTGCCGCAAAACGGCGCTTCATAAATGAAACCTGGGGTGCTTCGTCCCCGCCGAAAAATATTTTATCGTCGCCGGTATCTATAAGAAAGACCTGATGATAAGGACAATGTCCCCCGGTCACTTCATAAGTAATGTAGTCGTCAATTGTGCCATTTCCCTCTGTGAAAATGACATTGTCTCTTTCCTTCAGGATGCGGACATCTTCTGCATGATAGGATTTCCCGTCATTAGCTAAGGCGTAGTCCATCTCATGCCTGTTCACATAATAGGTGGCCTGTGGAAAACTCAGACTACGCTCACCCGTCACAGGGTCTACAATGGAGATCCCGCCTGAATGATCCTTATGCAAATGGCTCATCAGCACTTTGGTGATCTCCATCGGATTAACACCGTTGTCGATCAGGTGCTGGTGTATCTGCAAAATGCCATCAGCATTACGATAGCCCAGACCAGCATCCAGCAGGATATAATCCTGATCTGTAATCACTAAAAATGGTTGAATCTCTACCAGCAGCGAGCCGCCGGAGCGCTGCTGCATCGAATCTGTCTCAGGATTATAAGGAATAAACTTCTTCGTTGCGTCTACTGTAAAAGCCCCTTCTGATAATGGTATAATACGTGCCATTCCCCAAAGATATGCAACTATCGTAATACCATCTGCCTGTCGGCATCCAATCGCAGCATGATAAAAATTAACATGGTGAATGTCATCAGGGACGAACCACCATAACTAACCAATGGCAGCGGGATCCCGATCACCGGCGCCAGACCGATGGTCATGGAAATATTGATGGCCATGTGGAAAAAGATGATACTGGCCACCCCGTAGGCATACACCCGGCTGAATGTCGATCGCTGTCGCTCGGCTACGAAAATGATCCGTAAGAGCAGGGCTACATAAAGACCTATAAACAGTACAGACCCGAGGAAACCAAAGTCCTCACCTATCGTACAGAAGATAAAATCAGTACTCTGTTCAGGTACGAAATCGTAACGCGTCTGGGTTCCTTTCAGGTATCCTTTTCCGATAAAACCACCTGAACCGATGGCAATCATACTCTGACGGGTGTTGTAAGTCGCTTTCGGATCATTCTCCTTACCCAGCATTACCTCGATACGGCGTACCTGGTAGTCTTTCAGCACTTTTGTGAAAGCAAAAGGCACCACGAACATCACAAACACGGAACAGAATGCCCAGATACCCAATATCAGGGCCAGTCTGGAACGGTTACGCTTTATTTCCCGGCGACTGAAATAGATCACCAGTACCGTAATGACCGAGAATATGATGAAGAGGATATTTTTATCTACAAGCAAAGCTGACAATACCAGCACAATACCCGAGAAGGCGATCACCAGCAATACACCTGGCAAACCTTCCCTGTACATTACCAGGAAGAAAGAGAAATATACCAGCGCCAGCCCCGTCTCTGACTGCAGGATGATGATAACGCAAGGTATGAGTGCCAGAGAAATAGCTATCAGCCTGGAACGCAGTTTGGTAAAATCGGTTTCGATAGAGGAAAGATACTTTGCCAGGGCCAGATTGGTACAAAGCTTCGTCAGCTCTGCCGGCTGGAACTGAAATCCGCCAATGACCAGCCAGGAATGCGAACCCTTCACATCCCTACCGATGCCCAGTACCAGCAACAGCAACAGCAACCCACCGGCATACAGCAAGTTGGCGGTAGCAGTAAAGAACTTACTGTCCGTGAGCCAGATGATGGTAGCCAGTACAGCCGATACGCCCAGCCACATCAGCTGGCGGGAATAGTTCTTACTCAGGTGGAGGATATCATTCCAGATGTTATCTCCTTCCCTGTACTCAGCTGCGAAGATAGATAACAACCCCACAAACACGATCCCGAGGTAGAGGCCCATGATAGGCCAGTCAATACCTTCTGTCAATTTTATTTGCTGCCGACGGTTCATAACTGATTAATCCCGGAAATAAAGTTTAAGTATCTCATCTGATGTCATTTTTGCGCTGGCTCCATTCAATGAGTCAAGCTTGGATTTCTCCCTTACCACAGGGTCCAGCGTATTGTATTCCAGCAATGTTTTCATCTGTGGCTTACGCTTCACAGAGATGGTATCATGCAGGTATTTCTCCATGATCAGGCTGGCAATAGGCGCCGCGTAAGTACTACCGAAACCGGCGTTCTCCACGATCACCGCGATCGCGATCTTCGGATTATCCCTCGGGGCGAAAGCCACAAACACAGAGTGGTTTTTCAGTTTTGTCAGCTTGCCGTTCACGATCGCATTGTTCTCTGCAGTACCTGTCTTACCGCACACGATCTCGCCTTCTATTTTTGCAGACACACCAGTACCTCTTTCCACCACATCCTCCATACCATATATTACCGGCATATAGGAAGAGTCGGATACGTGCGCCACAGTATGTTTCTCTTTGAATTTTTTCAGCAGTTCAGTGTCGTCATTATCAATTTTGTCCACGAAGTGCGGCAGATAGTAATAACCTTTATTGGCGATGATACACATCGCATTCGCCATCTGCATGGGGGTGGCAACCACCTGACCCTGTCCCATACCTACGTACAGCTCTGAGCAGGAGTTCCATTGACCGCGGTACAGTTTATTCATACCTGCACTGTCAATCGCTTTACCTGGAGACTCACCGGGAATGTCCACACCAAGCCTGTGTCCGAGACCGAAAGAGGAAACATAATCATGCCATTTCTGGTGACCTTTCTTCACACCTCCCCATTTGGAAGCATCCACTTCCAAGCGGTACAGGTGCACGAAGTAAGCGTTACACGAGTTAGCAATGGCCAGGCGCAGATTCGCAGCATGCCCTGCGTTGTGGTGCGTGCAGGCAATAGAGCGGCCGCAGTAGGTATACGCACCGCCACAAGGGAAACCAAAGCTGGGCGTGATCACACCTTCGTCAAGCCCGATCAGGGCAGTCAGCGGTTTCATGGAAGATCCCGGCGGGTAACCTGCCTGTATTGCGCGGTTAAAGAGTGGTTTTGTAGTATCGACAAACAGTCTGCTGAAGTTACGGGCGCGATAAGAGCCCGTCAGCAGGTTCGGGTCGAAAGTGGGGGCACTCACCATAGTGAGGATACCGCCCGTGCGGGGATCAATAGCCACAATACTACCGATCTTATTACGCATCAGGTGTTCTCCCAGTACCTGGAGATCAATGTCGAGCGCGAGGCGGAGATTCTTACCCGCAATAGCAGCGGTGTCGAACTCACCTTTTTCATACGGTCCCTGTGGACGGTTCAGGTTATCTTTTACGAGGTACTGTATACCACGGGTCCCCATCAGCACACTTTCATATGTTCTTTCCAGACCGGTCATACCCAGGTAGTCTCCCTGGTTATAAGCACTGTAGGCTGGTTTCTGTAACATCTGAGGAGATACCTCTCCAATATAACCGAGTATGTTGGCAGCAGCATTGAAAGGGTAGGAGCGGATCTGTCGTTGTACCAGCTCGAAGCCCGGCTGGAACATATACATACTTTCCTGCAGGCGACCGAACATTTCGGGCGGCAGCAGGGAAGCAAATACAGATACACGGCGGCTACCGTTCTTGATGATAGCGTTGGTGATACGTTTTCTGAATTCTTCCTTATCGATCTGGAGGATCTCACACATGTAAGCCGTGTCAATGTTCTTCACATTGATCGGTGTTACCACGAGGTCATACATAGCATCATTGCTGAGGACACTTCTGCCTTTGCGGTCATAGATAATACCACGGCTGGGATACACCACTTTGCGGAGCACCGCGTTGGCATCCGCCAGCTTGGAATATTTCTTTTCCACTACCTGCAAAAAGAACAACCTGGTAATCATCAATATTACCATTCCAAGGATGATAAACTGTATTACTCTTTTCCTGGGCTGATTATAGACAGACATTTACGCTGAAATAATGTGGCCACTTCACGGCCTCCCCCACCGTCTGGCAGAAAGATGAAGCAAGCGACCTGTTGCTTTATAATATGACTTTCAATTTTTTCTAAAGTTAGAGATTACGTTCTGTGCTATCTGTTGTTATTCTTTATTTTAACAAAACATAATCATCTCATAAAATATGGTCTCTGAACTAATTTCCTGTCTACTTCCTGGAAAAGAACAGTAACTCGTACAACACGATCAGTATGATACTGGCCGCTGTCGACAAAAGGATTTTCAAAAGCAGATAGAAGAAACTCGCAAAACTGAACACTTCCAGCGGGAAATACACAAGATTGTGCAGAAATACCAGGATTGCGATATAGGTCAGGAATTGGGATACTCCCATGCTGGTCATGGAAGGTGTTTTCTGGGTCGTTTCAAAACCACCCTGCGGAGACAGTATGTTAATGATGAACGGGCGAAGATAAGCGATGAATACACAGGCGGCAGCATGCATCCCCATAGTGTTCATGAACATATCCATACCAAGGCCCATCAATAGCGCCAGCAGCATCAGTGCAGGACGTGGCATATTAAATGGCAGCAACAATACGAACAACATGTACAGGTTAAGACCTACCAGCTGGTGTAACAGGATATTATTCAGTACAAATACCTGCAAAAGCAGTAAAAGCACAAAACGGATAATATTTCTTAACAGTATACTCATTTAATCAGCCTGTAGGTTGAGTCTTCCAAAGATTGTTGTTCGTCTTTCAGCAGGTTGTCTATGACATAGACGTACTGAAGATTATAAAAGTTGGTTGCCAGTTTGATCCTGATGGTATAGGCGGTGCTGGATTTATCTGCCAGTGAATATGATTCCACGTAGCCAATAGGGATATTTTCCGGAAATAATGCAGAGTAACCGCTTGTTACCACAGTGTCTCCTTTGATCAGTCGCACGCTTTTAGGCACATCTTCCATCACTGCATATCCTGCCTCGCCACCGTACCAACGTACTGTACCCATTTCCTTGCTGTAGCTCAGGCGGGCGCTGAAACCGAAGTTGCGGCCTTTTGACAGCAGGGAAAGTACTACCGCGTAGTTGTCGTTCACGCTACGTACCACGCCGACTACACCACTGGGACCTACAACACCCATGTTGGGTTTAATACCGTCTGCGCGGCCCCTTCTGATGGTAATATAGTTAATGGGATTATTAATACTGTTGTTCACCACTTTGGCTTCCTTATACAGGTAGCGGCGTACTTCAGTGCCGATCACTTTGCGGGTGGTGTCGGTGCTGTAATGGCGGATGGTATCTACTTTAACGATGTTGTTAATGGAAACGCTGTCAAAGCTGGTGCGCAACATATTATGAAGGCGGGCATTTTCTTTCACCAGGCTATCATTGGTAGCTTTCAGGTGAAAGTAATACTCGACATTGTTGTAACGTTCGTATAACCTGGCGCTGAGACTATTGGCGGAGTTGAGGTAGGCTGATTTCTGAAGATCGTTGTTCCGGAATACCAGCACAATGCAAATCACTTCCAGCAGCAGAAACAGAAAAAAATTAAAATAGCGCCTAAAGAAAATGATGAGATTACGCACAGGATATATTTTCTTGGTAGAAGTGTACAAGGCAGTTCGGGCTGCCTTGTACATTTCCTGATATTATTGCATTAGGAACGGATATTTACCTACGTGTTTCAGTGCTATTCCGGTGCCTCTTACCACGGCGCGTAACGGATCGTCCGCAACGTGTACAGGCAGTTTGATCTTCTGAGTAAGACGTTTATCCAGACCACGGAGCAGCGCACCACCACCGGTCAGGTACAATCCCCTGCGGTAGATATCTGCGGCCAGTTCCGGCGGCGTAGTTTCCAGTGCCTTCAGGATAGCCTCTTCGATTTTGAAGATGGATTTATCCAGGGCCTCTGCTACTTCCTGGTAGGATACCATGATCTGTTTAGGAATACCTGTTACCAGGTCACGCCCGTTCACAGCTACATCATCTGGTGGATTATCCAGCTCTTTCAATGCGGAACCGATCTGGATCTTGATCTGTTCAGCGGTCCTTTCACCGATCAGCAAGCTATGATAGCGACGCAGTGCTTCCATGATATCAGCAGTGAATTCGTCACCGGCGATACGGATACTCTGGTCACAAACGATACCTGCCAGGGCGATCACGGAGATACCGGTGGTACCACCCCCGATATCGATGATCATATTACCTACCGGTTCTTCCACGTCAATGCCGATACCTAAAGCAGCAGCCATAGGTTCATGTATGAGGAACACTTCCTTTGCGCCTGCCTGTTCGGCAGAGTCGCGTACGGCGCGTTTTTCTACTTCTGTAATGCTGGAGGGTATGCATATAACCATACGCCAGCTAGGGGAGAATAAGGGCTTTTTGGGATACACCAGTTTGATCATCTCGCGAAGCATCCCTTCTGCCGCGTTAAAGTCGGCGATCACACCATCTTTCAGGGGGCGGATCGTACGCAGGTACTCGTGTGTCTTCTCGTGCATCATCATGGCCTTCTTTCCTACCGCCACGATTTTACCGCTTGCGCGCTCTATAGCTACAATGGAAGGTTCATCCACCACCACCTGGTCGTTGTGTATGATCAGCGTGTTAGCTGTACCTAAGTCAATCGCTATTTCCTGTGTTAAAAAATTAAAGAACCCCATTGCTTAATATGGTCAAAATATTATTGTGTGCAAAAATGAATAATTCCAACGAATATACAATCTAAAAATTGTTTGTTTTCTCAATAATACAACTAAATATTAAAAAATCTTCTTTATTGTATCTGTTGTATCTGATGAGCCGGTTAATAAGTTGCAACATTTAATGGCAAGGTACACAGCCGGCATAGTAATGACTCTCGAAAACGCTTAAACGAAAAATGGCTTGTGTTAATTGTGTGCTCTGTATGAATGAGTTATGCTCTCTCTGGTCGTCCCCACGACCCTTCCCGACACTTAAACGGGACACTGGTCCAGACTACACTTTTCGCGCCGCTAAGGCGCGAAAGGCGCAAATGAACATCTGCTACACGAACTCGAAACCAATATCCCTCCTGTAATATTTGCCTTCAAAATCAATAATTTCAGCAGTCTGCCGGCTGTGGGTCAACGCAATGCCCAGATCAGCTGCCAGGGAAGTTATCGTCAGTACACGGCCTCCGTTAGTAAGGATATCCTCTCCAACGGCTTTCGTTCCTGCCTGAAACACCAACTGATCCTGCGTAGGCGCCGGTATGTTGCTGATTACCTTTCCTTTTTCGTATGCCTCAGGGTAGCCTTTTGCTACGAGCATAACGGTAGTTGCCACACGGGCATCCTCATAAATTGTCTGTGCGGAAAGCTGTCCCTCCTCTACGGCTTTGAACAGCTCCAGCAAATCGTTCTGTAATCTGGGCATCACCACCTCGGTTTCCGGATCTCCCATGCGGCAGTTGTACTCAATAACAAATGGTTCCCCATCTACATTGATCAATCCGAAGAAGATAAACCCGTTGTAGGCGATCTGCTCTTTTTCAAGCCCTGCTACTGTAGGGCGGATGATACGCTCTTCCACCACGTCCATAAATGCCTTACCGGCGAATGGAACCGGGGAAACAGCGCCCATACCGCCTGTATTCAGGCCGGTGTCTCCTTCTCCGATCCGTTTATAGTCCTTTGCAGTAGGCAGTATCTTATAGGAATGTCCGTCTGTCAGCACGAATACTGACAACTCGATCCCTGTCAGGAATTGCTCTACCACCACTTTTCTGCTTGCATCGCCAAACTTCGCTTCTTTGATCATCTGTGAAAACTCTGCCACTGCTTCTTCATGATCGTTCAGGATCACTACTCCCTTACCCGCTGCCAGTCCGTCGGCTTTGAGTACTATCGGCAGGGAATGTGCACGCAGATAAGCTACGCCTTCGTCATAATTCTCCTCGCTGAACTCGCGGTAAGCGGCAGTGGGGATATTATGGCGTAGCATAAATTGCTTTGCAAATGCTTTACTGCCTTCCAGCTGGGCACCCAGGGCAGATGGGCCCATCACCGGGATATGCTGTAAAGCGGCATCCTGCTGAAAATAATCGTATATGCCTTTTACCAGCGGCTCTTCTGAGCCGGGTACTACCAGGGAGATAGCATTATCAATACAAAAGGTCTTTATTTTTTCAAAATCTGAAACAGCGATGTCCAGGTTCCGGCCATATTGGGCCGTACCGGCATTTCCCGGCGCAATAAACAACTGTTCACAATAAGTGCTTTGTGCCATTTTCCATGCCAGGGCGTGTTCCCTGCCACCACTTCCTAATAATAGTATCTTCATATGAAAAAATAAATGCGCTGCTTTTTCGCTCCTGAAAATTTACATTCACCTTCCAATCAGCCCGTTCTTCCAAATTTTTTGCAAAGAAAGGCCAAAATTTGACCAAAAACACCATTTTACCCGATAAAAAGCTGAATTTATTTATCTTGCCGGATTCGACGGACTGACTAACACCATAAACAAACAACAAACTAAACAGATCTATTATGACTCAAACTGCTGTTGAGCAGCCTGTAATCACGCCCGCCCCGAAGGGCAAAGGGCATCACAAAGGATTGTACGTACTCTTTTTTACGGAAATGTGGGAACGTTTCGGCTATTACCTGATGATCGGCATTTTCTTCCTTTACCTTGTTGATCCATCCTCCAACGGCGGTAAAGGGTTTGACACCACCAAAGCAGCGGACCTCGTCGGTTCTTACATCGCATTAGTTTACTTATCTCCTTTCATCGGCGGCCTGCTGGCCGACCGCTATCTTGGTTATCGCAGGGCAGTGATACTGGGAGGGATTCTCCTGGCATCCGGTTATTTTTCCCTTGCGTTTCCCGGTGATATGGCCATGTATGCAGGCCTTGGCCTTATCATCATCGGTAACGGTTTTTTCAAACCTAACATCGGTACCATCCTCGGTAATATTTACAACCGGGAAGACCTCAAGGCCAAAAAAGACGTGGCCTACAACATCTTTTACATGGGCGTGAACATCGGCGCCTTCATCTGCAACTTCGTGGCCGCCTATCTCCGTAACCACTACGGCTGGGGACACGCCTTCGCTGCTGCAGGTATAGGCATGCTGGTGGGCCTGATTATTTTCGCCTCCAACCTGAAGACCATCGCAGAAGGAGATGTACGAAAAGCTGCCTCTCCGGATGAAATGTCCACCGCCAAGATTCTGGGCAGCGCCTTGCTTCCCGCTATTATCGCTGCCGTAATCGGCTATTTCATCAGCAGCCCTGCCTTACTGGGGCACACGCTGTTCGGTACCAAGTCAAACGATGCCTTCCTGTTTGCCTGCGTACCCATTATAATTTTCTACATCCGCTTGTTCAGCACTTCAAAGCGGCAAGAGGATAAACGCGGCCTGGGAGCCCTGCTGGCCTTTTTTGCAGTGGCAATCATTTTCTGGGTGATCTATAACCAGAACAGTACCGGCCTTACCATCTGGGCCGACCAGTATACTGACCGCCAGATGTCCCCGGCCATGGAAAATGCAGCACAACCCTTCGGTATGCTGCAGACCGTAACCACCGAACCTCATAAAGTAACCCAGATAGACGAGCACTTCCGCGCTATCAAGGATGCTAATGGCAATACCATCGAGGTACAGGGCGCAGACCCTTACTTCCAGAACCTGCCGAAGGAAAGGTGGCCACAGGATGGCAAGCTGAGACTCATCTCCACTGAAATCTTCCAGTCCATAAACCCATTCTTTATCGTGGCCTTCAGCCTTATTGTAATAGGTATATTCGGCTGGCTGGCTAAACGCGGTAAGGAACCTAACACCCCGGTGAAGGTCGCTATCGGTATTTTCCTGGCAGCGGGTTCATCCCTGCTGATGGTGATTGCTGCGTCTATGACAAATGTCTATATAGATAAAAGCTCTATGGCCTGGCTCTTCGGTACCTATGCCGTATTTACCGTCGGGGAAATACTGGTGAGCCCGATCGGGTTGTCAATGGTGTCCAAACTGTCTCCTCCCCGTGTAACAGCCCTTATGATGGGTGGCTGGTACCTGGTGAACGCCATTGCCGGTAAAGTAGCCGGACTGATGGCTACCTTCTGGGACAGCTTCACTAATAAAACCACCTACTTCATGATTCTTGTGATCTCGGCGGGTATCGCCGGCGTGGTAATGCTGATACTCAGCAAGTGGATCGCCAGGGTCGTAAAGGAGAAAACAGGGTCATACTAGGCATTTTTCCCTTTAATTCATTCCGAAACGGTGCAGCCTTAAGGTTACACCGTTTTTTTATTGCCCTAAAAAGGACCCTGGTACAGCTCAATCCCAGTATGAATTCGGTTTGATCCCTATATCTCCATATCCTTACACCATCATTTCACTATCACTTTAGGCTCATATGTATATCGGTTCGATATAGAGATGAGCCTAAAGTGATATGGAAGTGATGGTAAAGCGATATGGAAGAGCAGGGAAAAGAGCGTACTCTGAACCATCTCAATTCAACTCATAAGGTATAATGAATTGGTATGCAATAAAATAAGGGGTGTTTTTGCGGTTTGCAAGTGAGGGTTTCGGACGTACGATAAAACAGGCGGCCGCTTGTGTAAATATGCTAAGTCCTGACTCTAAAAGGGATTTTTCTCTTATATTGCCTCTTAATCAACAAAAATCTATACTTATCAAACCTATTTATGGCAGATAAATTCAAGCCTTTCGTTGCACCGGAGGTGCATATGAAGGAGTTTACACTCAAGTCCATTGTGCTGGGCTGTATATTCGGGATTATTTTTGGAGCCGCCACTGTATACCTGGCGCTGAGAGCAGGCTTGACCGTTTCCGCCTCTATCCCTATTGCGGTAATTGCCATTACCCTTGGCAGGAAATTCTTTAAAACCACTATTCTCGAAAACAACATTATCCAGACCACCGGATCGGCTGGTGAATCCATTGCCGCGGGAGTAGTATTCACCCTGCCGGGTTTTCTTTTCCTTTCTGATGGCGGCGGTGCACAGTTCTTCAATTATCTGACCATTCTAACCCTGGCGATCTTTGGAGGTATTCTGGGTACATTGATGATGATCCCGCTGCGCCGGTCGCTGATCGTAAAGGAGCATGCAACCCTGCCTTATCCTGAAGGTACTGCCTGTGGTGATGTGCTGATAGCAGGTGAGAAAGGCGGCGATTTCGCCAAGACCGCTTTCTACGGACTGGGGTTTGCAGTTGTTTATGCTTTTCTGCAAAAGGTACTGCATGTCATTGCCGAGACACCCTCTTACATGACCCAGCAGTATAATAAATACTTCTCATCTGCCCGTGTAAGCGCAGACATCACGCCTGAATACATGGGTGTGGGCTATATCATCGGTCCCCGCATTGCAGGGGTGCTGGTTGCTGGTGGTGTTTTGTCCTGGCTGGTATTGATACCATTGCTGTCATTCCTGGTACCTCCGGATGCGATTGCCGCACAGCTGGTAAAGCTGGGTTACCTGGCCAATATCAGTACGCCTGGAGGTAAGGGAGACTGGAACCCTGCTACGCATACCTTTGGCGATTTCTCCGCAGCAGTTTACGTTGCCTATGTACGTCAGATAGGCGCCGGAGCAGTAGCTGCGGGCGGTTTCATCACACTCATTAAAACTATTCCTACTATCATATCTTCCTTTAAAGGCAGTATCGGTTCCCTGAAGAAAGATGATGTGGGTGAAGAAGCTACTACAGGTAATGTACCACGTACAGAAAGGGACCTCAATATCAAGATCGTATTATTTGGCAGCCTTGCACTGGTCGTACTGATGGCTTTCCTGCCACAGTTACCCGGCGACTCCATTGGTAAGAAACTACTGGTAGGTCTGCTGGTGGTTATCTTCGGTGCCTTCTTCGTTACGGTATCCAGCCGTATTGTGGGGCTGATCGGATCTTCCAACAACCCTATTTCCGGCATGACCATAGCCACCCTGATGGGTACCTGCCTGGTATTTATCGCGGTAGGCTGGAGCGGTAAGGTTTACGAGCCAATGGCCCTGGTAGTGGGTGGTATGATCTGTATTGCAGCTGCAAATGCCGGCGGTACCTCGCAGGACCTGAAATCCGGTTATATCGTGGGTGCTACACCAATGTATCAGCAGTTATCTCTCTTCATTGGTGCGATCGTATCTTCTATTGTGATCGGTCTGACCGTAAAATTCCTGGATAAGCCTACTGCGGCGATGATCGCCAATGGCGTTACGGACCACGCAATAGGCAGTATCTATTATCCTGCGCCACAAGGTACCCTGATGGCTACCCTGGCTAAAGGTATCCTGTCTTACAATCTTGACTGGCAATTTGTACTGGCAGGCGTTTTCCTGGCTATCACCATGGAGCTCTGCGGCATCAAATCGCTGTCTTTCGCAGTAGGTGCTTATCTGCCACTGTCCACCACGCTGCCAATCTTCGTTGGTGGTGCCATTCGTGGAATAGTAGATCAGAAGCGTAAGAAACAGAATGTACATCTGTCTGCGGAGGAAGAAGAGCTTGGTAAAGGTAACCTCTTCGCTACCGGCCTGGTGGCTGGTGGCGCTGTAGCCGGTGTGATCATTGCGATACTGGCTGGTTTTGACAGCACTGCGAACGCACTAGCTGCTGTAAACATGGAACATGCACTGGCCGGGATATTCGGTCATGGCGGATATTTCATTCTCGGTACAGCCTGTTTCGCTTTGATGGGCTGGATGCTATATAGGATAGCGAATAAGAATTAATACTAATACAGGGATCAGGGATTCAATGCTGCAAATGCTCCGCATTTAATTCCTGATCCCTGATTTTCCTTAGCCCCGTTTGCAATTAACTGCTTATTATTGCGTTATAACAAAAAACCCCTTGTTGTTATGCGCCTGATATTAACCATTCTTTGTGTTGTACTGATCTTTGCATCCTGTGAAAAAGATCAGCAGAATGAAGTAGCCCGCAAATTCATTTCCTTTGATCTGGACAGTATGATAGTGGTTGCTGAGAACCCTTCTGCGGTTGTTTCTCTGGCCAATCTCACTGATACAGACCCTAACAACGATGTTGACAAGCTAACTATTACCGCCACCGGAAGCAGTGATGAGCAGGTTAAGATCACCTTGCTGGGCAGTTCAGAGGGCGTTACAACAGGCACGTTCTACTCACAGGATGGCAATTCGATCTCTGTATACTACCCCGAGGCAAACGTTTCCCAGATAGCCAATCAACGTTTCGGCACTTTCACATTCTCAATTACCCACGTAAAGGACAGCCTGATGGAAGGTTCGTTTACCGGTACGCTTGTAGATACCAGCGGTATATTATCTCCCAGAAATGCCAGCTTCGGATTTATAAGGGCTATCGTCACCGCCAATTAAACGAACGACAGATGATCATACTGCTTTTTAAGAATAGCGGCATCATCAGCCTCCAGCCATTTCTTCAATAGGGTGGCATATACGCTCTTGAAATCTACTTTATGTTGCAGGTCTCCTTCATTCAGCTGTTCCAGGTCGGGAGCTTCATTGAGTAATCCCTGCTGTTTCAGTCCTCCACTTATCATGAACATGTTATTGGCCGTACCATGGTCAGTTCCTCCGCCCGCATTCTGCTCTACACGCCGGCCAAATTCAGAGAAGGTAACAATTACCACATCCTGGTAACGGTTGTTATTCTTCAGTTCTTTCGTGAGTGCAGTAATTGCCTCGTCCAGCCGCTGCAACTGCGTCTGCTGCGCTGCCAGCTGATTGACATGGGTATCAAAAGCACCGTGAGACACATAATACACCTTAGTCGTAATATCAGACATGATGAGTCTTGCAATGGTCTGCATGTTCTTTCCCAGTTCTGTTGATGGGAAGATCTCTTTTGTCTTATATGCCTTGAATTGCTCTTTGATATAGGATGCGGATGAAACAGTTGCACTCATGGTTTTATACAGGTAGTCCACAGGCTGATGATCATCTTCCATTGTCTTTGTTTCCTGCTGCAGCAATTCCCTGAACATTCTGTCATTGGCGGCTGCCTGCAGTTTATCAGGATCTTTCACGGCCAGTCCTTTCTGCAGATCACCTTTCATAGCAAGGCTCAGGGTATCATCAATTTCCAGTGCCTGTACTGGTTTATCACACCCTTTACATTGAGCATCGAGGAATCTTCCGATCCAGCCATCTGTCCAGTTCTCAGAAGAGGAGCTGGCAGACTGCCAGATATCCATAGAGCGGAAATGCGATCTGTCAGGATTTGGGTAACCAACGCTATTCAATATCGCCAGGGAGCCTTCATCGTACAGGCTCTTTAAACCTTTCAGAGCTGGATGTAAGCCCATTTCATCTGTGAGGGATAAGGCGTTTGCACGTTGAATACCCAGCGCGGGGCGCATGCGGTAATAAATATCATTCCGGTAAGGGATCACTGTATTCAGTCCGTCGTTACCGCCGGATAGCTGTATTACAACCAGTACTTTATTGCCGGCAGGCACCAGGTTATCTCTTTCCAATGCCTTCAGGAATTTCGGCATCATCAGTGAAGCTGAAGCTAATGATCCTACCTGTAAGAAACGTCTTCTGTTTAAGATCAGCATAAACTTGATTTGTTAAGTGGATACATTAGCACAACTGATACTCGGGTGTGCTCATTACTGCTATTGCTACTGTTTTGATATAACTCTCACGGGAAGAAACATCTGCATAATTCTCCAGCAGTTGTTTATTCACATTTTTGTTGGCCAGTAAAAGAGAACCGGCAATGGTTTCTGCGAGTTTCTCCCTGGGCACTTTCTCATAATCTTTCAGCAAAACATCCCAGTTGATCACTCCCCTGATCTTCCGCGCGTATTGCATTTTCACGGATTCATTCAACTGCATGGTTGTCTTATAGCTGCCCATGCCCATTTCAGGAGTGATCTCTTTAGGTGTGATGTTGAACTCCTTTTCATACAATATCATCTTCGGCAACTGCATGCGGTACATGAGACTGGAGCTATCTATCCAGTTACGTCCTCCGGGCCATCCGGCAACATTGGGCGGATAAAAAAGCACTTGTCCCAGTACCTGCTGAAATGACAACATCACCTCTTCTCTTTCGAAGTTAACAGGAACGGTTCTACGCAGTCCGACCAACAGTTCCACCGGCGACTTTATACGTTTACCAATGAACCGTTGATCATAGAACCAGTCTGCATTGAAGATGTGCTGCATCAATTCTCCGATATCATAATTTGAGCTATAGAACTTTTCGGCCAGTGTATTTATTCTTACTTCGTCAGGGGTCTCATCCACAAAGTAGCGATACACTTTTGCAGTGATGAATCTTGCAGTTTCTTTCTGCTCCAATAATATTTTCAAAACATCATCACCTGTGAAATTACCGCTTTTACCGAGTACTGTTTTGTCTCCCTTATCATGCCGTTTTTCGCGGAATACGAAATTACCTTCATTGTCGTAGCCCCAACCGGTAAATGCTCTGGCAGCCTCTTTGATATCAGTTTCAGTATAATGTCCACGCCCCATAGTAAACAACTCCATCACCTCACGGGCGAAGTTTTCATTTGGGTGTGCTTTATAATTCTGCTGGTTGTTCAGGAACTGCAACATGGCAGGTGTTCTGGAGACTGCCGTAAGTAGTGTACCGAAATTGCCCAATGCGTTTTCACGGATCACCTGCAACAGTTGCTGACTGAATAATACATTCTGTGTACGGCAGGCAAAATGTCCATGCCAGAACAGGGCCATCTTTTCGCGCAATGGGTGTTGGGTTTGCACCATTTCGTATATCCACGAAAGGTTAAGATCTTTAATACCCTGCCTGTTCATTTTAGCCAGTTCTTTCTTTTCCTCCGGCGACATTTCTTTGGTCCGTTCAGGGAGGTCAGTTTCGTCCCTTACTTTCAGGGGTGTCTGAGGATCTTTATCGGGACCGGTCAGGATCTTACTGATTACCTGCCGACGTTTTCTGTGGGTCCAGTCTTCAATAACGGGAAATGAAGCGCCGAAACCGGCCCTCCATGCCAGATGTTGCATTTGTAGCTTTTCGGGAACAGCTGCCATATAGGAAGAGGTTTCGGGTTTGACGTCGGTGGATGACTAAAGTTTAATGACGGATGCAAGATTTAATATGACGAAATTGTTACCTGAACTTCCACACCGGATAGCTGCTGCCTTTTTCAAACACGCTCTTTTCCGGAGGCAGTTCCAGGAAACCGTCAGCCTGTAGCAAGGCAGCCAGATCGCCGGAGCCATGGTAGGGAGGCGGCAAGGCTTCCAGTTGTCCATTAGCTACCGGATGCAGGCGAACAGGCAGGAAATACGTAAGCGGTGCAGCAAAATTGATGTCGGTGCCCAATACTGCGTAAGGGGCAGGCGGAGCTGCATATTGCAGGCAGGCACGCAGCCAGGGCAATACGTAGCGGTAACAACACATGAAGCCTGACACGGGATTGCCGGGAAGGGCAAATACTACCGGACCGTTCTCAAACCGGCCAAACAGGAAAGGCTTGCCCGGCCGCTGCTGTATTTTATGGAAGATCTGCTGCATGCCCATTTGTTCCAGGACATACGGCAGATGATCAAATTTTCCGGCTGATACCGCCCCGGTACAGATCCAGACATCTGCATGCTTCAGTGACTCAAACAATTGCCGGATGGCAGTTTCATTGTCGTGTACGTGATGGCACTCTGCGTTAATTCCTAATTCCGTTAAAGCGGCAGCGAGACTGTAGGAATTGGAGATCCTTACCTGGTGTACATCCGGAGTTTCGGTAACTGGTACCAGCTCATCGCCGGTGGCAATAATCGCAACGCGGGGCAAACGGCTTACATTCACCAATACCTTACCTACAGAGGCGAGTACACCCACTTCAGCAGCAGTTAACCGTGTACCGGCTGGGATCACCAACTGACCAGCAGCTGCATCCGAGCCCTGCCGGTGGATATGCTGTCCTTTGGCAGCAGCTGCATTGATGGTAAAACGTTTGAAACCTTCATGCTCTGTGGCGGTGAGGTGTTCATACTGTATCACAGTATCAGTCAGTTCAGGCATGATAGCGCCCGTCATTACTTCTATACAATTGGCTGTATTGGACAACTGTTTACGGGGCATGCCCGCTGCCTGCATATCTTCCACACCAAAGACAGTCTGCCCCTTTGCATAGCTTTCATAATCTATCGCAATGCCATCCATCATTACCCGGTCATATGGAGGAAAATCTCTATCAGACAATACCGGCTCCCGAAGAATACGGCCGGTAACGGCAGTAAAGGGCAGTTGCTCTGTTCCAAAATCCCGAACGGTATCCATAACAGCGGCATACGCGGTGCTTACATCTATCAGCATTCTTTTGGTTGTTTGGTGGCTTTAGTTGTAAATTTATTCCATTATGAGCAATGATTCAACTAAACAGGGATTTTCACACCTCAATCCAGCTGATCAACCGGTAATGGTGGACGTAAGCGGGAAGGCGGAGACTACACGCGTGGCAGTAGCAGAAAGCAGGGTATTTCTACCGGAAATAGTAAGACAACAATTTAGCGGAAAAGATCTTCATACCGCCAAAGGTGCAGTATTCCAGACCGCTATACTGGCAGGTATCATGGCAGCAAAAAAAACGCCTGACCTGATACCGCTGTGTCACACTTTACTGCTGGATGGCTGCCAGGTGGAAATAGAACTGGAAGGAGAAGAAGCGGTAGTGCGTTGCACCATTAAAACCACCGGTAAAACCGGCGTAGAAATGGAAGCACTTACAGGCGCGAGTGTGGCTGCGTTGACCATCTACGATATGTGTAAGGCATTTACGCATGAGATGGTGATCAGGCAAACACGTCTGCTGAGTAAGACAGGTGGTAAAAGGGATTTTTAAAAACAGTATGATGACAGTGCCATTAAAAGGACTCATTCTCTGCGGCGGCCGCAGTACACGGATGCAACAGGATAAAAGCCTGATCGCCTATCATGGCATGCCGCAGTGGCAATATCTTTATCAATTAGTACATAAGATTACTCCTGATGTATATCTTTCCTGCAGGGAAGAACAAAAGCCTGCATTGAGTGATGACGTGCCCATGATCTTTGATAGTGTTGAAGGAAACGGACCTTCTGTAGGATTGCTCAGTGCACATGCCGCATTTCCGGAGGCAGCATGGCTGGTGCTGGCGGTAGATCTTCCCCTCATCAGTGAGCAGAGCCTCCAATATCTCGTATCACAGAGGCAAGTGTTGAAAGATGCTACATCACTGATCAGCCCTGTCAATCACTTACCAGAACCATTGATTGCAATATGGGAACCTTCAGGCTTAAAGAAGCTGCAGTATAATTTTAATGAAGGAAAGAATTGTCCGCGTAAAACATTGCTGCAGTCTGATATTCTGCAGATAGAAAACCCCTTTTCTGCAGAACAGTTTAATGCGAATACACCGGAAGAAATGAGAGAGGCAGAAGAGCAGATCAAACATTAATACAGAGCACGCATCATGAATATCGTTGTTTCATTCATGATGCGTGATCAGCTTTTTTTACGGGTGCGCAGCAACCCATACTTCACCATCTTCAAAGTATTCCTTCTTCCAGATAGGCACTGTTTCCTTTAATGTATCAATAGCATATTCACATGCATCAAATGCAGCTGCGCGATGAGGAGCTGCAACAGCAATAACAACTACTACTTCCCCCGGTTGTTTCTCCCCAACGATGTGCAAAATAGCGATCCTTTTTACACCCATTTTTTCAATGGTATGATCAGCAATTTTGTCCATCTCCAATAATGCCATCGGTTCATAACATTCAAAAAAAAGTTTGGTTACTTTCTTGTCTTTAGTAACGTTCCTTACATTTCCGGAGAACACTACAACACCGCCGCAGTCAGGCCCTTCAACGAAGTCGAGTGCTTGCTGCACAGTTACATTGCTGTCTATTTTTATTAGTTTGTTCATCGTAATATCAATAAGCGAATTTAATTACTTTGAAGGAAAATAATTTTTATAGATCAGTGTAAATGATCTAATATTGGTGCCTTAAAACTTTGTTTGTCATGTATCCCATAGTAGAGAAAATCATCCTCGCCATTTGTATTGGTACGTTTTTTCTTCCTATCATAGACATTATAAGATATGATGCAGAAGTACGAAAAATGTACAGAGAACTACGAAAAGAGATGGATGAAGAATTCAGGAAGTTTGAGGCTGATCCTGAAAATTACACTTATACTCCAAAAGAGTAATCAGTCTTACCCCAAAGGACAATCGTGCGCTTTATATTTTGTTAACTAAAAATTCTAACCATTGAAGAAGTTAGCCAATCCAGCTACGAGATTAAGGCATCTTAACTCAACTGACGCTATTGGTGCAGGTGGAGGAACAGTTTTGTTAATGTTCGCAGAAAGACTGCCTGATACCTATTGGTTTAAGACGTATCTCATACTGGCCGCACCATCACTTTCCGTCAGTCTCTCAAAAATCACCAACATTATAATAAGGCAATGTAATATTGTCTCTGACATGTTGCGTGACGCACAAAATGAAAGGAGTATTTTAAGATCGCTCAAATTATTGAAGAAAAATCCTCTTGCTTCACAAGCGAGCATAGAGAAATTGGAACAAGCTTATTTAGCTGCTGAAATAAAACGTGTCGAAAACATGATCCTTAATTTAAATAAAACGCGAAGCGATTGATCTCACCCACCACTCACCGGTGGGATGACCGCCACTTCATCTCCTGGTTGTAATACATCCTCATCATTGGCATACACTTTATTCACTGCTATCATCAGAGAACGTAGCTGTTCCAGTTGCGGATATTTTGTATACAACCAGGTCCTGAGTGCTGCTACTGAAGTAACTCCTTCCGCCGTAATAACAGGTGCTCCTGCTATATCTTTCGCTATGCCGAATAGTAAAATGCGCATATCCCTTCATGAAATTTGGATAAAGCTACGATAATGTAGTAATTTTAAACAGAAGACATATCAAATAAACGTAAGATGAAAATCAGGATCAGAGGTAACAGCATCCGCTACAGGCTGGATAAAAAAGACATAGAAGTACTGAAAGCTGACGGCAAAGTGGAGGAAAGCACTACGATTGGCGCAGGCAACCTTCATTTCTGTATTAAGGCCAAAACCGGCAGCAATGCGCCTTTTATTAAATTAGAATCTTCCGCCATACATCTTTCATTTCCGAAAGAACAGGTAGACCAATGGACAGATACCGACCAGGTGGGCTTCTCCGCCGAAATTCCCAATGCAGACGGTTCCGTATTAAGTATTCTCGTTGAGAAAGATTTTAAGTGCCTGACGGAACGGGATGAAGATGACAGCAACGCATTTGACAATCCTGCAAGCAGCTGCTAGTCATACATTTATCCGGTAACATATTTCATACAGGGAGAGCGGAATATCTCATTTTTACACTCGAAAAGTTCAGGGTAGACACTATCTTTTTTAATAGACTATAAAATATGACATAACCCTGACATGCAATGCATTAATGCCCGATTTTTCCGCTTTAAGTAAATCTTTTTCCCGATTCGATTAAGCAAGCGGACATTACTGATCGTTCTTTGTGGAAAAATCAGTCAGTCAATGTTCGGCTATCTACAAAAGCTACAAATCAGCATTTTCCTATATCTGTTCCTGTGCATATCTGCCAACGCACAAACCAAAGTGAACATAGAGGGTACAGTCAGAGATATCAATAACGTTCCATTACCCAAAGTGAGCGTACTGCTCAACAAAAGCCAGACCGCTTTTACTGACGAAAACGGCCATTATGTCTTTTCCGATCTGCCTGAAGGCGCAGAATATACCATCCGCTTCACACATACCGGTTTTGAACCTTTACAGCAAAAAGTAAAAGGGAACAGACTGGATGTTACCTTAGTACCAGCTTCTTCTCAGCTGCAAACTGTAGAAATCACCGGAAGAACTGAAAAAGGATATAAGAACACCGCTTCCTTTATCGGCACCAAAACAGCTACTCCCCTGAAAGACGTGCCTCAGTCTATCTCTTACGTTACCAAAGAACTGATGCAGGACCAGGCATCCGTAAGAATGGGAGACGTAGTGAAAAACTTTAGTGGTGTGAACCAGTTTACTTTTTATGATGATATCACTATCCGTGGTTTCCGTATCAATGGCGGTAGTACCACACAGTTGCTGAATGGCCTGCGTACCTTCACCGGTTTCTGGAAACAGCCAATGGTTAACTACCTGGAAAGAGTAGAAGTGATCAAGGGCCCTGCTTCTGCCTTGTTTGGAAATGCCTCTCCCGGCGGTACCATCAATCGTGTAACCAAGAAACCATTGGAGGAAGCCCGTAAATCACTCAGCTTCACCATGGGTAGCTTCAATAACACCCGGGTACTGGCCGACTTTACTGGTCCATTAAACGATGAGAAAACCATCCTGTACCGTCTGAACATCGGGTATGAAAATACAGAGTCCTTCCGTGACCTGCAGTTCGACAAGAACCTGGTGATTGCACCATCCGTGTCTTTCCTGCCAACAGAAAAAACACGTATCAACTTTGATGCGGTATATAACAAATCCAACAGCCGTCTTGACCGCGGACAGTCAGTGTTGTATAAGGGCGACCTCTATTCAACGCCGATCTCCCGCTCACTCAGCGCTACCAACGACTACCTCAACGAGGAAACATATACAGTAACAGCATCTCTGAACCACCAGTTCTCCAGCCGTCTGGCCTTCAACCTCGCTTACCTGCGTACCGGTTATACAGAAGACCTGCTGGAACACCGTAGTGCCAATGCTTATGCAGTGGATTCTTCCGGCACCCCTATTCCTAACCTGGTAGCCCGTCAGTCATTCATACGCAAAAAGAATCCTTCCAGCGATAATGCTTCTGCTTATCTGACTTATAGCATGGAAACTGGTAAGGTATCACATAAACTGGTGGGCGGTTATGACTATGCTACTTCCAAACTGCCTCCCGGCGCTTCCCAGTTAACGGCGAGCAATTACCAGCTGAAAGCCGGTGGCTCCGCAGCATACAATCCGGCAAAAGCGGCGAACTATGTATTCTACAACTACACCACTCCTGACGGGAAGGTGATCAGTATACCAAAGCCAAATGTTTCTTCCTTCGACATCACTAAAAATGATAACAAGCTGGAAGATCCTTCCAAGTACACTTATGTTGTACAGAACAGTGCCGTTCTGCCGTCTTTCAGCAGCATCGGCGGTATTTATCTGCAGGACCAGATCAGTATCGGAAATCTGAAATTGTTACTTGGCGGCCGTTACGAAACCTATACCGACAAACAGAACTACAGGACCGATAGTGTGAAAAAAGTAACGCAACATACCTTCCTGCCAAGACTGGGTGTGGTATACAGCATCAACCGCAATATCAATGTATACGGTATGTATACCAAAGGCTACAATCCTCAGGATGCTGCTGTTCAAACCAATCCACTCTCCGGCGGACCATTCGATCCTATCACCAGCCAACTGTGGGAAGGCGGCCTGAAAACAGAATGGCTCAATGGCAATGTGACTGCCAATGCAGCTGTTTATCATATTGTACAGACCAACACATTGTATAACGCAAACGAACCAGGTAATCCTGACAAGATGATCCAGATCGGTGAGGAAACCTCCAAAGGTGTAGAACTGGATGTAACCGGACGAATCACTGACAACTGGGACCTGACGCTGGCATATGCTTTCAACGACGCTACCATCAGCAAGTCAGGTAAAACCGACTCAGCACTGGTAGGCAAACAGAAACCAAATGCGCCAAAACATCAGGGTAACATCTGGACGAAATACACTATTCCTTCCGGTCCGGTAAAGGGCTTAGGTGTGGGAGCTGGCGCTAACTTCGTAACAGAAAGGAATGTGTCGCTCAACACAACACAGACCCTGCCTGGTTACGTACTGGTTAACGCGGCTGTGTACTACCAGGTGAATAAAGTGCGCTTACAGGTGAATTTCAACAACGTTACAAATAAAACCTACTGGGTCGGCGGATATGACTATATTCGTCTCTTCCCCGGCGCACCGAGGAGCTGGCAGGCAACAATCTCATATACATTCTGATCATGAAAAAAATATTTGGCTGGTTACATCTCTGGCTGGGAATAGCTTCCGGCATTGTGGTCCTCGTGGTAGCGGGGACAGGCAGCCTGCTCGTATTTGAAGAAGAACTGGAACATGTGTTCCAGTCTTCTTTTTTTTATGTAGAGGTGCCGGCAAATACTTCCAGACAACCGCTGGACAACCTGACCGCCTATGTACAACGGGAAAATCCTAAATACAGGGTCGGCAACATCCTGGTAGAACCTGAGGCCGACCGTAGTGTTGTCTATCTTTTACGGAAGGGGAAAGGCAATAAGGTGCTTAAAAATCAGTTGTATGTAGCTGTCAATCCCTATACCGGCAAGATCATTGAATCCATTCCCGGTAATAAACGCTTCTTCTCCGTTGTACTGCAGCTACATCGCTACCTGTGCATAGGCGAGACCGGTAAGTTCATTACCGGCATTTCCTGTTCCATCTTCACCATCCTGATCCTTACAGGTCTGATACTGTGGTGGCCTAAAAGGAACAACCGTAAACAGCGCTTAAGCGTAAAATGGAATGCGTCTTTCAAAAGACTTAACTGGGACCTGCATGCTGTATTTGGCTTCTATGTACACATCATATTGCTGATCATCGCACTTACAGGACTTGTATGGAGCTATAAGTGGATGAACAATTTGCTTTATATCGCTTTCGATGGCAACACCAAACAACAGAAAATAGTGCCTCCGGCAAGCCTTGCCGTAAAGAATACAGGGATTGCTTACCTGGAAAAGATCGTCAACACAACCAATACGAGACTGCCATATGAAGGTGCGATCACTATCCGCTTTGCGGAAAATGACAGCACGTCTATTGCAGCTTCGAAAGAAAACAGGGCCAGGCATGGCAATGTGAGCGATTTCCTTTATTTCCAGGCTGGCACGGGTGAGCTAATAAAGGAGCGACTGTATGACAATGAAAGTAATGGCACCATCGCCAGAAGATGGGTATATCCTTTACACAGAGGTACACTCTATGGATGGCCAACGCAGATACTGGCATTGATCGCAGCCCTCGTAGCTACTACGCTGCCGATATCCGGGTTCCTGATATGGATGGGCAGAAAGAAGAAAAAGAAAAAACCGGAACTAAAAGCGAAAGCGGTAAAACCACAGGCTTTACCCCTGGATAAGCATTCGAACACCAGCGTACAATATCAGTAAGGCAGTAGCTCCTTCCACTATCCGTGGTTTCAGCACTGCCGCGCTCAAACGGGCGCCTATCTGTCCGCCGATGATAACAGACAATAAAAGCGGGCCGGCAAAGTGAAGATCGAATACAATTTCCCCTTTGCTGGCCTGCCCTAATAACCCGCCGATAGAATTTATCAGTATAAACACGCTACAGATCCCCGCTATCTTCTTCGCTGTATCGTAACGCCCCAAACGTAATACCGGCGACAAATAAATACCTCCACCAATACCAGTCATACCCGACAACAAGCCGATTGCAGCGCCTACAATACCGTATTTGTAAGTCTTCTGTGCGTTGGGATCCGGCACATATTCCTTTTCCAGGAACAGCTTATAACACATCAGCAAAGCGGCTACGGTCAAAGCAACGCCCAACAGCAGGAAAAAAGTATGTTGTTTTAATGGCAGGTAACTACCTACGAAGGCAAATGGAACACTGATCACACTTAGCTGCAAAGCCCTCTTCATCGGCAACTGGCCTGCGCGGTAAAAGTGATAAACACCACCTGTCACCACCACCACGTTGCAGAGTAATGCTGTAGATTTCATCAGTTGGAAATCAATACTCCACAAAGCCATTAAAGCCAGATAACTGGAACCTCCACCAAAGCCGGCAGAAGCATACAACAGCGCCACCGTAAAGAACAGTATGCAAAGTTCAATAGACATAAGTCAGTTTAATAAGTGTTCATTTCCACATCGATTTCGGCGGCCCAGGCATGGATGCCTCCTTCTATATTGTAGACCGCAGGGAAACCTGCTGCATCCAGCTGTTGCGCCACCATGAGGCTACGCATTCCATGATGGCATAGTAACGCTATCGGCTGGTCTTTTCTCAGTTTCGGAATAATACTTGCCACCATTCGCATCGGTACATGCATGGCTTGTGGAATATGACATATTTCCCATTCATCAGGTTCCCTTACATCTATCAGTTGTAAAGGCTTTTCTGTGTTCAGCCAATCCTCCAGCTGATGTACCGACAAACTTTTGACGCCGCCTGTGTCGCAGGGCTGCTCGTAGCTTTCCTGCAGGGCAGTGATGTCATGATTACCGGGAACAGGTTTGATCTGGAAGGTGTGATGAATGTTATAGAGCGTATCGATAGTCAGTAACTGATTGCTGAGTGGCTCACCGATGCCGGTGATAATCTTCACGGTTTCATTAGCCTGGTAAGAACCGATGATGCCGGGTAGGATACCCAGCACGCCAATATCACTGCAATTGAGCATAGTGCCCGGCTCCGGCTGTTCCGGGAACAGGCAGCGGTAAGTAGCGCTACCCTTGTAATTGAACACACTGACCTGCCCTTCGTATTTATGGATAGCGCCATATACAAAGGGTTTATTGAGTATTACACAGGCATCGTTCACCAGGTAACGGGTGCCGAAATTGTCTGTACAGTCCACCACTACATCATAAGGCCTGATAATGTCAAGTGCATTGTCGGGTATGATCCAGGTGTCATACATAGCGAATTGTACCTCCGGATTGAGTGCCTGCAGGCGTTTCACTGCTGCTTTCAATTTTGGGCTACCTACTTCATCTGTGTTGTAAAGAACCTGTCGTTGCAGGTTTGTGAGAGAAATATCGTCGTGTTCCACGATACCGATCTTTCCAATTCCCATTGCAGTGAGATATTGCAATACGGGCACTCCTAATCCTCCTGCACCTATTACGAGCACTGCTGCATTGTTCAGCAGTTGTTGTTTTGCGGGTCCGAAGCCTTCCAGTTTCAGGTGTCTGTCATATCGTTGCATCATCCGTTCTTTATCCTTTTAGACATTAATATTGAATCACCATATGTACCATCCGTTTGCCTAAATCCCTGAAGCAAACGTCCATATTCCAGGAAACCAAAGTTACGATACAACTGGATAGCTCTTTCATTATTTGCAAATACATTGAGATGAATGGTTTCCAGCTCTTTATGCTGCTCTGCCCAACGCATGGCGGCGGTCATCAGACGGCGGCCGATACCCATGTTCCAGTATTCATGCAGGATGGCGATTCCCAGCTGGCCCAGGTGGGCTTCTTTCTTCAGTTCTGATTGTTTGATGGTAATAGAGCCTGTGAGGCGGTTCTCCACAATCGCCAGCAGGTGAAGGTGTCTGGACTCATTGCTGAGAGAGCTGATAAACGCCCGCTCGTCCACGACTGTCAGTTCCGCGGCTTCCTGCTTTGTCATAAGCAGAAAATCTGTTTCCATAGTCAGCTGCCGGAACAGAGCCAGCAGTGCGGGAGCGTCTTCCAGAAGGGCCGGGCGTACCAATAATACCTGGCCATTGGGTAGAAAGTGCTGCATACTACAAATGTAAGTACAAAAAAAAGCGCTGCAACATATGCAACGCTTTTCTATTATTTCAATATTTCTTTATTTATAGTGCGATCTTGTCTGCACCAAAATAAGGTTGTAGCACTTTCGGTATGTTGATACCTTCTGCGGTCTGATTATTCTCCAGTATACATGCCAGGATACGTGGCAGGGCCAGAGAGCTACCGTTTAGGGTATGCACCAGCTGAGGTTTACCGCCACCGTCCTTAAAACGGATCTTGGCGCGGTTTGCCTGGAAAGCTTCAAAGTTGGATACCGAGCTCACTTCCAGCCATCTTTGCTGCGCGGTGCTATACACTTCAAAATCGTAGGTCAGTGCAGAACCGAAACCCATATCACCACCACATAGGCGCAGAATGCGGTATGGCAGTTCCAGGGCTTTCACCAGTTCTTCCACATGTGCCACCATTTCGTCCAGCACCTCGTAAGACTTTTCCGGATGTACTACCTGTACTATCTCTACCTTATCGAACTGGTGCAAACGGTTCAGACCACGTACGTCTTTACCATAAGAACCTGCCTCACGGCGGAAACAAGGCGTATAACCGGTCAGTTTTACAGGCAGTTCGCTGTCTTTCAGGATCTCATCCCTGAATAAGTTCGTCAGCGGCACTTCGGCGGTAGGGATGAGGTATAACTCATCTTCTCCTACAAAATACATCTGGCCTTCCTTATCCGGCAACTGACCGGTACCGTAACCGGATGCCTCATTCACCAGGTGTGGCACCTGAAATTCCGTATATCCTTTGCTGGTATTATAGTTCAGGAAATATTGGATCATAGCGCGTTGTAAACGTGCGCCGCGGTTCTTATATACCGGGAAACCGGCGCCGGAGATCTTATTTCCCAGTTCAAAATCGATCAGGTCATATTTCTTTGCCAGATCCCAGTGAGGCACTGCCCCTTCATATAATGCAGGGATCTCGCCACCTTTGCGCACTTCTACATTGTCCTCAGGTGTTTTACCCGGGGGCACCAACGGAGATGGCAGGTTAGGCAGTTTTACAAGTGTATCGTGTAAAAGCTTTTCAGCGGCTGCCAGCTGTTCATTGATGGGATGCAGCTTTTCATTCAGCGATGTTACTTCCGATTTACGTGATTCCGCTTCTTCTTTCTGCCCTTGGGCCATCAGCTTACCTATCTCTTTTGACAGCGAATTTGCTTTGGCCTTTGTCTCATCATACTCAAGGGTTAATTTCTTGCGCTTGTCGTCCAGCTCCAGCACCTGATCAACCAGTTCCAGCTCTTTGAAGTTTTTCAAAGTGAGCCGTTCCAGCACCAGGTCTTTGTTTTGACGAATGAACGGAACTTGTAACATTTTAAGATTTATTAAATTTCAGCAAATATAACAGTCAATCAGGAATTGTGAATTAAGAAATAGGGAATGAAGCATTCCCCATCCCAATTCTTAATCCGCAATTCCCGACTGGTAACTACAATTATGAAAGATATTTTCCGACGATCGGCACCCTTCTTCCTACGCCGAAGGCTTTTGACGAGACGCGTATAATAGGGCAAAACTGGTTCCTCTTGTACTCATTGGTGTTCACCATTTTGAGTGTACGGGCCACCAGAGCCGCATCAAACCCTTGAGCTATGATCTCTTTAGGGCTCTGCCGGCGTTCAATATACTGATAGAGTATTCTGTCCAGGGTAGCATAATCAGGCAGGCTGTCGCTGTCTTTCTGGTTCGGGCGCAGCTCTGCAGATGGCGCCTTATCGATGATATTCGCCGGAATAATTTCTTTCTCACGGTTGATATACCGCGCCAGCGCATACACCTGCATTTTATATACGTCTCCCAGCACTGCCAGTCCTCCGGCCATATCGCCGTAGAGTGTGCCATAACCGGTAGACAATTCACTTTTATTGGAAGTGTTCAGCAGAATATAGCCAAACTTGTTGGCTAGTCCCATCAGCAGGTTTCCCCTGATGCGGGACTGGGTGTTTTCTTCTGCCACATTGAAAGGCCGGCCCTCAAAATAAGGATTGAGGGTTTCCAGGAAGCTCTCGTAAATGTCATTAATGCGAATGATGTCATAAGGATTATCCAGGTTCTTTGACAACGCTACCGCATCGTCCACAGAATGTTCGGTGGAGTACGGAGATGGCATCAGGATAGCTCTTACATTTTCCTTTCCGAGTGCCTCTACTGCCAATGCCAGCGTCACTGCGCTGTCAATGCCACCAGAAGATCCCAGAATGGCCTTTTTAAAGCCCATTTTCTGGAAATAGTCCTTTATACCCAGTACGATAGCCTGGTAAATGCGGTCGATGTTATATTCGGGCAGTAATTCCATTACCGGTGTGTACACCGTATCAGCTACCGGCTGTTTGGATTGCAGCAGCACGTCCAGGTCATACCCATCTATCGCTTCTTCGAAATAAGGCAGTTCCTTTACAACATTGCCCTGTGCATCGAAGATGATTGAGCCGCCGTCAAAGACGATCTCCGTCTGAGAACCAACGGCATTGCAATAGTACATGGGAATACCGTACTTACGCACATTGGCACGGATGATTTCCTTACGGTTCTGGGCATGATCATAGTCGAACGGAGAGGCAGACAGATTGATCATGACGTCCGGCTGCTGCTCTATCATCTGATCCATCGGGCAAACCCTGTACAAGGGATTATCTCCCAGGTTCCAGATATCTTCGCAGATGGTCACTGCCAGCTTCCTGCCTTTAAAAGGCACTACGTTCCAGGCATAGCTGGGCTCAAAGTAGCGGTATTCATCAAATACATCGTAGGTAGGCAGTAGTGTTTTATGGATCACCTGTTTTACTTCTCCCTCGTGCAGGAACCAGGCAGCATTAAAGAGGTCTTTTCCTTCCGGCTGTGTATTCCGGCTGGGGCCACCTACCAGTACTCCGATATTGGCCGTATGGGCTTTGATCGTGTCAATAGCAGCATAGGATTGCTGGATAAAATCTTCAAACTCCAGGAAGTCCCGGGGCGGATAACCACACACACAAAGCTCAGAGAATACTACCAGGTCAGCGCCCTGCGCTTCGGCTGCTTTAATTCCATCCAGGATCTTCTGTGTATTTAACTCGAAATTGCCGATATGATAGTTCTGTTGAGCAAGTATAATTTTCATCTACAAACGTCTTTTAAAAGAATAATCCCAGATTTAATGCAAAGCTATTCATATTTACCTTGCCATCCTCCCATTTTCCATTACGGGTCACATCAATGAATCCGTTCCGGTAGCTGAGGCCTGCCATACCGGTTAGCCTGTCGCCCAATGGATATTCAATACCGGCGCCGATCAGCATGCCCACATTGATGGGTGTGATGGTACGCAATACATTCACTTTATTCTCGTTTGCCTGCAGACTCACTATATCGGCCCTACCGCGTACGGGGAAGCTCAGATAGGTACCGAACTGTCCCCAGAGCCCCAGTCCATTGTCTGCCTCCGTCTTGAGTTTCAGCGCAAACGGGACTTCTACATACGTGAGTTTCAGTTTATATTCCGCGGGGATCTGGTTATAGCCTTCCAGACCTTTGTTGGCTTCATATTTCAATGTACTGCCTGTGGTTGACACCTGTAAACCGGAAGCGATGGCATAACGCCCCGTTTCGTCCAGCAGAAAGTCTGCCATAATGCCAAAGCTGACACCGGCACGGGCCCCGTTACGGTCAATGCCTGATTCCTGGGGTTGCAGCCAGAAAACTGTGGGGTCCAGTTTAAAACCCAGCCGCACCCTGTTCTCCTGTATAAAGTTGCGCTGAGCCTTCAATGCGGCTGCATTTAATAACAAAAACATGATGAATATTCCCTTCCTCATATAATTTTACCTTTTTTTTAATACAAGCTATATAATATTTTTACCTATTCGTAGTTAGATATTAAGTATGCGAAATTACATTAATAAATTAGCCGGTAACACTCAGGGTTTACTGTCCGCACTCATCCTTATATGTTGTGTCTCTGCCTGTAAGCACAAAAACGTGCCAGATGTGAGCCATATTGCCGTGAATGTGCAAATTGACCGTTTTGACCAGGCATTGTATAAACTGGATACCAACAACATTCAACCGGGGCTCCAACAGCTGGCAAAGACGTATCCCAACTTCCTGCCTGCTTACATCGAGCATATCATGAATTTCGGACCTTATGCCGACACCAGCAAAATGATACTGTTGCAGACCCGTATGCTTGTCGGTAACAGCGACTACCGGATGCTACAGGATTCTATCAATGCACATTTTCCTAAGCTGGATGTGCTGGAAAACGAGCTGGCGCAAAGCTTCCGCTACATCAAATACTACATTCCTTCATTTCCTCTTCCACGGAAAATAGTCGCTTTCAGTTCCGTGATCAGTAATTACGGCGCCGTGACTGTTGATTCTGTGCTGGGTATAGGATTGGATATGTACCTGGGAAAAGATTTCCCGATATATCCCATGCTACCTGACTACCCTATGTATATGATCCGCAAATTCTCTCCTGAATATATTACGACCAACTGTATCCAGGTACTGGCGCAGCAGGCGTACCCCGGTGCAGAGGCAGGCGAACAACTGATCAATCAACTGGTAAGCGCCGGCAAACAACAATACTTCCTGGAACAGGTGTTGCCGGAAACTGAAGATAGTATCCGCCTAGGATATACGAAGGAACAGATGGAGTGGTGTAATGACAGTGAATTAATGATCTGGCAATATTTTGTACAACAAAACCTGTTGTATAAGTCGGACTGGCAGAGCAATATGCACTTCATGAATGATGGCCCTACTACGCAGGGGATGCCAGAAGGGGCGCCAGGCAGAATCGGACCGTTTGTGGGTTGGAAGATTGTAAAGGAGTATATGAAACAACATCCTGAGGTAACGCTGCAACAGCTGATGGAGAATAAGAATGCGATGCAGATATTTTCACAGTCGAAGTATAGGCCGAAGTGAGTACCGCTACAAATCTAGTAATCCAAATACACTGGTATGCTTATCATGCAGGTTGATGAGCTGGAATTTCGGCATATCTTTTTCTTTTAAAAGTTTATAGATCTTAATACTCTCAACGTCCGAGGTTAAATAATAGGCGACAGCAGACTCTATATCAGCCTGGGGCAAATAGTTTGGTGTCGTTAGGAATTATTTTCCTGTCCGGCAAATTGAGCATGTTCCTATTTTCAAAGACAATTCTGGCAAGTTGCCCTGCTCTTTTTGCATGTTGCATATTAAAAGGGCTGACCTGCAGATGTCTCATCGGAAGCTCATCTACAGTACCTTTGACACAATATTCTGCAATGGATATTGTAGAGATGAGCATGGGCATTTCCTACTCAAGAAAGTATCTAAAATATCCTGCTGCATTCACTGACAAAGGATCGTCAGTCTTCAATAGGCGGAGAAAGAAGCTGGTATCCAGCAAAATAGATTTATGCATCATACCCTCCCCTTATTTCTCTCAACCAATCATCTGCATCGATGTCTTTAAGCCAGTTATTTTGTGCCTTTGCTCTTAGTGAATTCAGATAATCGTCATCATACTTAGGCCGATAGTCAATCAGTTCAACAAACTGCAGGGACGACCGATCTAATTCACCCGTTTCTACATGCTGTTTGCCAATCGCCCTTATGCCGTATGTACGGTAAAGAATGTTATTCTCCAGCGTGGTCAGATAGTCTTTATTAGTATGGATGTTTAATATGCCAAAATCATCCGTTACCAGGTGAATACTGGACCTCTCTTTTCCACCAATACTTGTCACCTTACCATAGAAGTAGAATTCTGCTTCAGCCCAGATGGCTTCTGTTCTAAAAAATTTAGTTCCCTGATCAATTCTGACTACATTGGAATCTTCCATTGAAGTCTTAATTTCAAATGCATAATGCTTCCTCACAGCGATGTGCTGTAAGGCTTCAAACGCTTTAGCCGTAGGCAGGTCCAGAAAATCTACAGATTGACTTTTACCCACCTGTCCCACTATTGCATTAAAACCGATAACATACTGCATGGATGTTTTAAAAATGTGCCTTACAGAGCCTTCCTCCAACTGGTAAGTTATTGGCAATCTCTCTTTCTTATCACCAGGAACAATCAGACTTTCCGCCTGTTCCAATACCTCTCTTACCTCTCTGATATCATAATTATCCAGAGTCAGATCATTGCTACCCTTTGCACCTGTGATTCTGATTTCTATGTATCCTATCTTCTCGATAAAACAAATTTAACGAACCCTCCCAAACATTCATCTGTTCATTTCATCCATTCACCGGTTTCCCACCCAGCACATCCACCACCGTCTCTCCCGGCAATATCCTGAACACTGGAATATTCAACGCATATCTTTCACACAACTGCCGGATCGCGCTATCAATCTGTTCTGCAGAATACCGTGAAGAGAAATGCCCCAATATCAGTTGCTCAATATTACTTCCACTCACCATCTCTATCACTTCATCCAGCCTGCTGTGTTTATTCTTGTGTGCATATACTTTGATCTCCTCTTCTCTCTCCAGGAAAGTTGCTTCATGGATAAGGATCTGCGAATCATTCCACTGTGTCAGGTCTTCTACCGGCGTATCTCCTGAATAGCTGAGTATATTTGTCCGGACCTCCACAGTAGTACCTTCCTTCCCATGTTGCAACCCTATCCTGCGGATCTCTTCTCCGGACAGTCCGGCTAACTCAGGTTTGAGCTTACGTTTTGTCTGCATGACTTTAAAGCCCAGACTCCTGATAATTTCCGGAGGTACTGGCACATGCCCGTTACGTACAGGTATCACTAAGATATCATCCTTCACCCTAATCTCATCTCCTGGTGATGCAGGCTCCCAGACTGTCCCCACTGCATAGGGATCAAATTGCTGAAAGAAGGCCTGCATGTATGGGAAAGAGCGGGAATCTTTCGGATAGTGAATAACAGGATATCCTTCCCTTGCATTCAGCTGATTGAATTGCAGTAGTCCTGTAAGATGATCCCTGTCTGCATGTGAGATAAAAGCATGATTGATCTTCCTGCTTTTCTGCAGTAAAGCAGACATCATACCGTCTCCTGCATCCAGCAAAATCCCCAGCTCTTCGATGAAATACCAGGTAGAAAATAAAGCAGTAGAATAACCTGTGATCGTTAATTCCATTGGACGTTCTTCAAGTCAATAGTAAGGCTGCTGATATGTCTGTACAGATTTACCTGTCGTCTTTCAACGGGACAATATTTCACTTTCCAAAGACAGCATTGCAGCACCCCGAAAGGCGCTTTCATTCAGCAAATAAAGGGCAAAAAGTAAATCAATTTAGCTTAAAAGGGACGATCATCTGAAATTCGGGGATCTTGACCTCAAACAGCTTCTTATTCAGCTGATTTTCCATCTGGTAAGTACCGTACATTTTGCCGATCTCTGTACGCAGATTGGAACCTGAGACATATTGGTAGCTTTCAGATGGAGCGAGCAGTGGTTGTACACCCACTACGCCTTCTCCCTCCACTTCACGATGTGTACCGTTGGAGTCTATAATGTACCAGTGGCGGCGGAGGAGCTTGATAGGGAAAGTATTGTTGTTCTCGATTGTGATACGGTAGGCGAACATAAACTCACTACCAATCGGATTTGAATAGTCCGGCTGATAGAATGTCTCCACACTGATGGTAATTCCGTCTGTTACTTTTTTTACCATAAAACACCTCCGTTTAACGTAAAAATAAGCAAAATATATCCAGTAGTACTAAAAATTATATGATGGGGCAGACTTTAACTTTTCGTTTAGAAGTAGTACAGATGGGCTTCCGGGCAAACCTAAGCGACTGATTAAAAGCCGTTTAAAGTATCTTCACATGATTCATGATCTCCGCATCCCGCTCTGCAGCCCTGGCCGCTACTTCAAACCGGTTGGCGTGATAGCCTACTCTGACACATTCCCAGAAGTACTTCCAGAGAAAAGGTACCAGCCCCAGCTCCCGATATTGCATTACATGACATATTTCATGCCGGACCCACCATGTGTGGCGCAGAAAGTTCTCCCTGCTGGTGCCATGCAGGTGGATCGTCCTTCCAATGACCATGGCTATCTGATTTCCACCCATATAACGTGCCGCCAGACGGGCCAGAAAGGATCTTTCTTTTATGTAACAGGTTACAGGTTCCATGACGCATGTAAAAATACAATTTAGGAATTAGTATTAAGAATTAAGTAGTTACGCGGTAATAATTTCTTATTCTTAATACTAATTCCTAACTATCACAGAGAGAATCTCCTGGAAATATTGAATCCCCACCTGAACTGCCCCTGTAACCAGGATGTGGTGGTTTCAGGAATAAACTGGTTCTCCAGGATGGCGGTCGAATTGGTAAAGTTCACATGGAATACGTGCCCGCCTGTTTCAATTTCCAGACCTACTGCCAGTGGATTGTACAGCTTCCGGCCCTGCTGTTTAAAATAGTCCTTGCTCTCCTGGCTGCGGAAAGGATAGAAGTATTCTACCAGCAAGCCGATACGCCTGGAAAACTTGAGCCGTCCGCCTGCTCCCAGTGCGAAAATGTCATTTTCGTCCAGGTACCCTACCCGGTTACGGTGTACCAGCGTCGGCAACAAGGTCAGGGAAAGATTACGGTTGAATTTGCGGGCAATGATCACCTGCCCTGTATACGAAAGACGATCAGTGAATTTGCCGAAGTAGCTTGCATCGGAAACCGTTTCGCTCGACGTCATCGCGCTCACCACAGAATTACCAAACAGGGTAATGGTCACAGGCATGCGATCGTCTGTGGTCTGTTGTAGCAGTTTATATTTCGCCAGCCCTTCATATAACTCTGTAAGGCTGCCGGAACCTTTGGTACGGCCAATGCCTACCATCAGACGGTCTGTGACGCCGTACTCGAAAGCAATACGAACGTCGGCCGAGTTGTCCATTCCAAAGAAGGTCTTAGGACCACCGAATTCACCCCCCAGATCGCCGAAATGGTGCGCTACCCTGAAGTCGAGCTCGCGTTTTTTCAGGGTTTCAGGAGAATGTCCCTGTATAATACGGGTTGACTTGTAAGTGGCGATCACCGGTTCATGCGTCTTGACTTCGTCTTTTGCCATCAGCGCTTCCAGACTATCCTGGGCAAAAGTGTTCAGTCCCAGGCAACAGCCCAGGAACAGCAGATAAATATGTTTCATAGGTTCTGACAGATTAAAAGGATTTTATCAGGTTGCGGCAGTATAAGCAGCGTTTACTGTTACTTCCACCACTTCCGCAATGTTTTTGATGACGAGTGTCGGTATTTTGATATGATGGTCAGCCAACCTCACGTTGAATTTGGCATTAGCAGCAGGTTTCCCGTCTTTGACAGTAATAGTTGCTTTCTCATGGTATGTTTTATCTACACCATGAAGCGACAGCGTGCCATCTACTACCACCTCGTAGGTGCCGTCTTTGTGCAGGTCAGGAGGTGATACCAGTTTGCCCTTAAAAACGGCATGAGGATATTTGTCACTCTCCAGGTAATTCTCATTGAAATGCTCTTCCATGAGCTGCTTCTTAAACTTAAAGGTATTGACAGCCACTTTAAAGTACACTTCGCCCGTTTTCAGGTTGATAGCAGATACGCCCTTATTTGAAGTAGCGTCAATATCTTCTACGGGTGTGGCTGAAAAAAAAGATAGTGCAGTGTTCCGGCAGGTAAAAACATCCTGTGCAAAGCCGGCGTGGGCAAGGAACAATCCTGCAAGCATGGTAATGATCTGTTTCATTGTAGACTGTTTTACATTATGGGTTATCAATCTGGCATACCATGTGAGAGCCAGCAATTAATAGAGTCGCGCGTTCCTTCACTCAGCTTCCCGCGGGGAGGCATATCGGCATTGGCGCTTGTAACCCGCTCACGGAAGATGGCTTCATTCGCGTTGAGATAGGTCTTCAACTTTTCCAGTGTAGAGAAATCCGACACAACAAAACTTCCCGTTCCTTTATGACAGGCGCCATTCGTGCATCTGCTGGAAATGGTTGTCATAATGTAGGCGGAGGTGATCACTGCGGTATCGCAGGCAGTGGGTTCAATTCCTGGATCTGGTGCGGGAGCCTGTTCGGCCGTACAACTGTACACAAAGAACATAAGCACCAAAGGAAACAGTGCTGTTTTCATAGGTTTTTTCATTTCACTTGAGTTTGGCGGGTTTGACCCGGGTCTTTTATGGTTATCGGCAGTTATAACGCCTGCGACAAAAATATATTATATAATTGACACTCTATATTTGTCACATAATTCATCTTTATTTTTTGAGTATTTCTTAGTTATCGCCATCACCAATTATAGTGATGTATATGGACTATCAACTGAATTTTAATACATTTGTTTTTATGAACATTGATCAGCTTTACGATATTTACAAGCAGTACCCATCTATACAGACAGATAGCAGACAGCTCAAGGAAGGCGATATATTCTTTGCATTGAAGGGGCCTAACTTTAATGGGAATACCTATGCTGCTGCCGCACTTGAAAAAGGTGCTGCATTTGCGGTAATAGATGAGGAGGCTTACTATACGCAGCCAGAGAAAATGATGTTGACATCAGATGTGCTGGAAACGTTGCAGCAACTGGCATTACGCCACAGGCAGAGTTTTGACATTCCTTTCCTCGCCATTACCGGCACTAACGGGAAGACAACTACGAAAGAGCTGATCAGTACAGTTTTATCATCTGCGTTCAAGACCACCGCAACTGTTGGTAACCTGAACAATCACATCGGCGTGCCGCTGACTATACTCCGCATCCCGTCCGATGCAGCCATGGCGGTTATTGAAATGGGGGCCAATCATGAACATGAAATTGAAAGTTATTGTAAGATAGCCAGGCCAACACATGGTATTATTACCAACATCGGAAAGGCACACCTGGAAGGATTTGGCAGTGAAGAGGGCGTGCGCAGAGCGAAAGGTGAGTTGTATGATTTCCTGCGCCAGAATAACGGGACCGTGTTTGTGTGCAATGAGTATCCTTACCTTCTGGATATGAGCAAAGGTATTTCTACCGTCATCACATATGGCCAACAGTCCGCTGACTATACCGGCCAGCCACTGGCAGACAGTGCGTTATTGAGCGTAAAAGTAACAAGCCATGAAGACATCGGGCAGATCGATAGTCAGCTGGTAGGTGCGTACAATTTCCCGAATGTGATGGCCGCTGTGGCAGTTGGACTGCACTTCGGGGTACCTGCCGAAAAGATCAGGACCTCTATTGCTGCATATGCCCCTTCCAACAACCGTTCACAGGTCATCAAACAGGGCAGCAACACTGTCATCATGGATGCTTATAATGCAAACCCTTCCAGCATGAAAGCAGCTATTGAAAATTTTGCAGGCATTACTGCTGCGAAGAAAGTATTGTTGCTGGGCGCGATGATGGAATTGGGGCCCGATAGTATAAAAGAACATCAAGCATTGGTTGATCTGCTGCAACGTACACACTGGCATGCTGTTGTGCTGGTGGGAGGTGATTTCATTAAAACCAATCATCCGTATATATTCCTTGATAGTGCTGGTGCGGCGGCTTCCTGGCTGCAACAACAACAGTTTACAGACACATACCTGCTGATCAAAGGCTCGAGGAGTATGGGTATGGAAAAGGTAATTCTATAAAAAAAGAGACCTGCAAGCTGGAAAGCCCGCAGGTGTTCATAACCTATGCCAACTTTAGAGTATTATTATAAAGAGTTTAATAATTACGTTATATATGTAAATATGTAATGCTGGAATTAATTAAAGTGATGAATTAGTTTTTATAAGGCATATGAGACCATTAGCTACAATTGTTTCTTATGAGGCATAACTACTATGAGGTTACGGGTATTGTTCAGGGTCAATATACTGAGTTAATAGATAATTGGTAGATTAATCATATTCGCTGCTAATTATACCTATGAACACTTCCACGCTCCCCAAAACAACAATTTGTGCGTCTGATTGTTTAAAATCCTTAAATTTTTCTGATTGAATGTTTTTCTTTTAACGTGTCTGCTACATGTGTCTGGATATATCTACGAACATTTTAATTCTCCGGATTTCATTATTTAAAAAAAATCTCAGATTTCCTGGCAAAGTTCGATCAGTACTCCATTTGTATCTTTTGGGTGCAGAAAACATACCAACTTGTTATCGGCTCCGTGTTTTGGCTCAGTCTGCAATAACGTAAAACCTTCTCCTTTCAGCCGTTCCATCTCCGCATAAATGTCTGCTACCTCAAAAGCGATATGATGTATGCCCTCCCCCTTTTTGTCCACAAATTTTGCAATGGTACTGCCGGGGTTGGTCGCTTCCAGGAGTTCTATTTTGGTTTCTCCCTGACGGAAAAAAGCCGTTTGTACAAACTCGCTTTCTACTGTTTCTTTTTTATAGCAATCACTGTTCAGAAGCCTCTGAAACAGGGGTATTGAAGTCTCTAATGACCTGACGGCTATTCCTATGTGTTCTACTTTCAGCATGCAGCAATTTAACATTTTAAAGCAGAAATAAGCATTCTCTATATGCGCATCAGTTCTTACAATGATCGTGGGAGGCAAGAGACATAATTAAGCATTAAATTTGTATTAGAAGAATCGACACTTACAATTAAAGACCGATAGATATGCTTAAGTTGCCAATTTACCTGGATAACAATGCTACCACTCCCTGCGACCCACGGGTAGTTGAAGCAATGCTTCCCTATTTTTCAGAAACGTTCGGGAATGCATCCAGTCGTAATCACTCTTTCGGGTGGGCAGCAGAAGCAGCGGTCGACCTGGCCCGCGAACAGGTAGCAGCCCTGATAGGTGCAGATCCAAAAGAGATCATCTTTACTTCCGGCGCTACCGAAGCAGACAACCTGGCCCTGAAAGGGGTATTTGAGATGTATGCCGACAAAGGGAACCACATCATTACTACTGAAATAGAACATAAAGCAGTACTGGATGCCTGTAAACACCTGGAAAAGCTGGGTGCGGAGATCACCTACCTCAAGGTGAACAATGAAGGCCTTCCCGATCTGAAAGAATTGGAAGCGGCTATCACATCCAAAACTATCCTGGTGTCTGTTATGTATGCCAATAATGAGATAGGAGTGATCAACCCTATCAAAGAGATCAGCGCCATTGCCAAAAAGCATGGTGTGCTGATGATGAGTGATATTTCGCAGGCAGCCGGCAAGGTGCCTGTGGATGTGAACCGCGACGGCATTGACCTGGCTGCGTTCAGCGCTCATAAAATGTACGGCCCCAAAGGAGTGGGAGCCCTGTATGTACGCCGCAAGTCGCCCCGGGTAAAAGTAACTGCCCAGATGGATGGCGGCGGCCATGAAAGAGGAATGCGTTCAGGTACACTGAACGTTCCAGGTATCGTAGCCTTTGGAAAGGCCTGTGAATTATGCCAGCAGGAAATGGAAGCAGAAGGTAAAAGACTGGCAGCACTGCGTGATAAACTGGAAAACGCACTGCTGCAACTGGAGCAGACCTTCGTTAACGGATCAAAAACCAACCGTTTACCGCATGCCACCAACATTTCCTTCCGCTATGTGGAAGGAGAGGCCCTGATGATGGGCTTTAACAAAAATCTTGCGCTATCGTCCGGTTCTGCCTGTACCTCAGCCTCACCGGAACCCAGTTACGTACTGAAGGGCCTTGGCCTTGGGGATGACCTGGCCCATTCCTCCATCCGATTTGGACTGGGACGATTCACTACAGAAGAAGAAATTGATTATGCCATTCAAACCGTTACGGAAACGGTGAATAAATTGAGAGAAATAAGTCCGCTGTGGGAAATGTTTAAAGAAGGTGCGGACATGAACACTATAGAGTGGTCCCGTCTTTGAGGACAGTGAACATGGGGGACAATTACTGACAGCTTTATACTTATGCTTATGGCTTACGCTGAAAGAGTTCTTGATTATTACGACAACCCGAGAAATGTGGGAACATTGGATAAAACCAGTGCGAGAGTAGGAACAGGGTTGATACACGTGCCGGAGTATATCGAAGTGGTAAGAATACAAATTGAAGTGAGTCCGGCCAGACAGATTATTATGGATGCCCGCTTTAAAACCTTTGGATGTGGTGCTGCCATTGCAGCTACTTCTATCACTACCGAATGGCTAAAGGGTAAAAGTATCGAAGAAGCCGCCCGGCTCGATCATATGGACATCGTGGAAGTACTTAACCTTCCCCCTGCCAAGATCCATTGCACCATCCTCATCGAAGATGCCGTAAAAGCCGCTATTAACGATTACCGCCATAAAAATGGCATGGAGCAGCTAAAAGAGGAAGAAGAAGAGGAAGAAGAGGCTGAGCGCGATTATGAGCTGGAAGAAGAACATAATTAAATATAATTAAATGATCAATTAAGCGTTAAGAATTGACTGACTGCATAGTATTCAATTCCAGATACCTAATTGATCATTTTTAATTATATATATTTGTGCTTTCAGTATCACTATGCTAGCAATCTTTAAAAAGGAAATACACCAGTTTTTCAGCAGCATTACCGGATATGTCGCCATTATCCTGTTTTTACTGGCCAACGGCCTGTTGCTGTTCGTTTTTCCCGATACCAGCCTGCTGGACTACGGATATGCCAATCTTGATCCGCTCTTTGAATTGGCTCCCCTGATCTATCTGCTGCTTATTCCGGCGATTACCATGCGCAGCTTCGCAGATGAGTTTAAATCCGGCACTATGGAACTGCTGAGCACCAAACCTTTAGGCTGGTGGCAGATAGTTACCGGAAAGTTCCTCGCAGGTTTGCTGGTAGTATTGATCTCTCTCATTCCAACCCTGGTTTACTATATTGCTGTCAGGCAACTGAGCGCCGATCCGGCCAATCTTGACAATGGTGGCATGGCCGGTTCATATACCGGTTTATTCCTGCTGGGGGCTGTATTTACCGCTATCGGCGTCTGGTCTTCTTCTCTGACCGCCAATTCCGTGGTGGCGTTCCTTATCGCTATTTTTACCTGCTATATATTTTACAATGGCTTTGACGCGTTAAGCAAAGTGCCTGCCTTTACCGGCGGCGCCGATTACTATCTGCAGATGGCTGGTATCAAGTTCCACTATACCTCTATCAGCCGCGGTGTGATAGACAGCAGGGACATTGTATACTTCCTGAGCGTCATCGGTCTGATGCTTTACTTAACAAGATTATCATTACAACGCAGGATCTGGGATTAATTTAAAACACTCGTTTCGTGGCTATCAACAGAAGGAAAAAATACTTGCAGAGGGCTATTGTCGTAGTGGGTGTGCTTGTGGGGATTAATGTACTGGCAGCTTATTTTCATACCCGCTGGGACCTTACCGCGGAAAAAAGATATACACTTACTCCGGGTACTAAAGCCCTGCTCCGTGGGCTGGACAGTACCGTTACTATTGAGATCTTTCTGAAAGGCGATTATCCCGCCAGTTTCCGCCAGCTGGCACAGTCCAGCCAGGAGTTACTGGAAGAATTCCGGGAATATGCCGGTCAGCATGTACAATTCTCGTTTCAAAGTCCTGGCCAGGGTCTACCCGATTCTGCCCGCCTGGCTTTCCAGCAGTCGCTCGTTGAGAAGGGCATCGTTCCCTTCAATATGCAGGTGCAGGAAGACGCTAACCAGGGCTATTCTGAGAAGTTGATCTTCCCCGGTGCGCTGCTGCACTATGGATCCAAAACTGTCGGTATCAACCTGCTGAAGAACCAGGGTGGACTCAATCCGGAAGCTACGATGAATAGCTCTGAGTCGCTGCTGGAATACCAGTTCGCCAATGCTATTTATCAGCTGCAGCAAAAACAGCCGCCATTGGTAGGCTATATGCTGGGTAATGGAGAACTACTCGGCGCAGATGTGTACGATGCGCTTACAACTATGCAAAGCAGTTATCTGCTGGATACACTGACACTGCAATATATCTCCCACATTCCACGGGAGTTCAACGCAATTGTGTTTGCAAAACCGCAGACCAGGTTTACGGATGAGGATAAACTGAAGATAGACCAGTACGTAATGAATGGAGGTAAAGTCATCTGGTTCATTGACGAACTGAATGCCTCTATTGATAGTCTGCAACAGCAGGAAAGCTTTATCGCCTTTGATAAAGGACTCAACCTGGAAGATATATTGTTCCGCTATGGAGTACGCATTAACCAGGACCTGGTGCAGGACATGCAGTGTGATTTTGTTCCACAGGTAGTAGACCGCACCGGCCAGATGCAGCCACTGGGATTTCCTTATTTCCCTTTACTGACGCCTACCGGCGCTCATCCTATTGTAAAAAATCTCGACCTCGTACTGAGCCGTTTCGCCAGTTCAATTGATACGGTTAAAGGTGGTAACATTAAGAAGACAGTGCTGCTGACCACTTCCACCAACAGCCGTAGTGTAAGCGCGCCGGTAGAGATCAGCTGGAACAGCTTGCGTGTAAAGCCGAACCGCCGCGAATTTACCAAACAACATTTACCCGTGGCCGTATTGCTGGAAGGGCAATTTACCTCCCTGTTCCGCAACCGCCTGGACGAAAATACTCATCAGGCTATACAACGGGCCTCGGGGCAGCCTTTCAAAAACAACAGTGATTCTATTAATAAAATGATCGTGGCAAGCGATGCTGATCTTATCACCAACGCCTTCTCTCAGAAAAGCGGTCCGCTGCAGATGGGCGTGAACCTCTACGATCAATCCATGGTATATGCCAACCGCGAATTCCTGCTTAATTCCCTGGGATACCTGACCCACAATACCGGCATCATGGATGCCCGTAATAAGGAATTAACATTACGGCTGCTGAACCCTGAAAAAGTCAAACAGGAGAAAAGCAAATGGCAGGCTATTTGTTTCATCGTCCCCATCGGGCTGGTTCTGTTGTTCGCCGCGATTTTCCAATTTATCAGACAAAGAAAATTTGAAGTATAACTGACAGTAACCGCTGATAGTTTGTTATCTGAGGTAAGCATCAAACTAAAATGCCGGCCTTTCTTTAATTGTTTGTAAATAATTGATTTACAAACAATAGACTAATAATTTCCGGCGTTGAAGAAGGATGACAATATCTCATAACGATCACAGCTTTAGACTATCAGCGATAGTCAGCAGATGTTCTTTTAACGGACACAACTATGGATTCAGGTCTATGACTATGGACTATTCCCCATATATTTGCCCAGCGATAAATTTAAAAGCGGCTACTTGAACCCCTGAAACAAAAGAGTCAACTTTTAAAATTTAATACCCGGTCTACCGGGAACTATTAAGGGAAGTCGTGAAACGCAGGATGCTTTTCACATCAAAAATTAACCACACGTGTACAACGCAGAAAGTATCAGCAAAGTGCTGAAAGGTGAACTATTGCAGCAGACGGGTAACCCGGAAATTGAACACATTTTGCTGGACAGCCGGAAACTCAGCTTTCCTGAAACATCTCTTTTTATACCATTGGTCAGCAGCAGACGTAATGCACATCAATATATTCAGGAGTTATACGACAAAGGAGTTTCCAATTTCATTGTAAGTGAACCTTTGCCTGCAGGCAAATATCCTAAGGCCAACATCATTCTTGTAAAAGACACCATGCATGCTTTGCATACACTGGTGGCCTATCACCGGCAACAGTTCCATATTCCGGTTATTGGTATTACCGGTAGTAATGGTAAAACCATTGTAAAGGAATGGCTGTATCAACTGCTGGAAAAAGATTACAATATCGTTCGCAGCCCGAAAAGTTATAACTCACAGATCGGTGTTCCTCTATCTGTATGGCAGATGAAACCGGAGCATCAACTGGCAATTTTCGAGGCCGGCATCTCCCAGCCGGGAGAAATGGAACACCTGGAAAAGATTATCCGTCCTACCATTGGCATCTTCACCAATATCGGTGAAGCCCACAATGAAGGCTTCCTGAATATCAGGCAGAAGATCAATGAGAAGCTGGTATTATTCTCCAAAAGCGAACTCCTGATCTACTGTAAAGACTATCTGGCCCTCAACGAATGTGTGCTTAACTTCCATAACCTGGTGGGTAAGAAAGATAGCCATGAGGGTGGCTTACAGCTATTTTCCTGGTCGCGCAAAACAGAAGCGGACCTGCGTATAATAAGCGTAAATAAAAGCGAGAATCGTTCTCACATAGAAGCGCTACATCACAATGAACCGCTGCACATCAGTATCCCATTTGTGGATGAAGGTTCTGTAGAAAACGCCATTCATTGCTGGGCACTGATGATACACCTTGGGATGCAACAGGACGTTATTCAACAGCGGATGGACCAACTGGGCAATATAGCTATGCGCCTGGAGCTCAAACAGGGTATTAACAACTGCTCCGTCATCAACGACAGCTACAACTCTGACCTGGGCTCACTGACCATTGCACTGGAATTCCTGCAACAGCAGCAGCAACATCCTACCCGTACGGTTATTCTCAGCGATATACTGCAGAGCGGGAAAAGTGATGCATCTCTTTATGAGGAAGTAGCCAATCTGCTGCAGCAGAAGGGGATCAATAAAGTGATCGGCATCGGTAAAAACATCTTCAGGGAGAAAAAAAGCTTTCAGCAGGTTCCTGGTCTGAAAAGCAGTTTCTTTCTTACAACGGAAGAATTTATCCATCAATTCAACCAGCAGGATTTTCAACATGAGACTATTTTACTGAAAGGCGCCCGCGTATTTGAATTTGAAAGGATCGGCAAGTTACTTGAACAGAAAGTACATCAGACCATCCTGGAAATTAATTTAAGCGCGGTAGCACACAATGTAAAACAGTACCAATCACGCCTGAAATCCAGTACCAGATTGATGGCAATGGTGAAGGCATTTTCTTATGGCAGCGGAAGTTTTGAGATTGCAAATCTATTGCAGTTCCATGGCGTAGATTACCTCGCCGTTGCTTATGCTGATGAAGGAGTAGAATTAAGAAGGACCGGTATTACCATGCCGATCATGGTAATGAACCCTGAACCCGCCTCTTTCGATGCCATCCTTCAATGGAACCTGGAACCCGAAATATATTCCCTCCACCTGTTAAAACAGTTTGAAGAAGAAGTACAACTGGCCGGTAAAAATGGCTTTCCTGTACATATTAAGCTGGACACAGGCATGCACAGGCTTGGTTTTGAAAAGAAAGACATTCCTGAACTCGGAAGGTTGCTGAATGACAATATATACCTGCGGGTAAGCTCCGTATTCAGTCATTTGGCAGCCAGCGAAGATCCGGCAATGGACGAATTTACAAAACAGCAGGGCCGCTTATTCTTTGAAATGAGCCATGAGCTGCAAAAAGCCCTGGGATATGCCGTGATCAGGCATATATCCAACAGTGCAGCTATAGAACGGCATCCTGACCTGCAGCTGGATATGGTGAGACTGGGCATCGGGATGTATGGGATTGACAGTGCAACGGCCATCCAGGAGCAGCTGCGTCCTGTCAGTACACTGAAAACGACAGTGGCACAGGTAAAACACCTGGCAGCCGGAGATACGGTAGGATATGGCGCCAAATGGGTGGCCAAAGTACCTTCAGTGATAGCGACCGTACGCATAGGTTATGCAGATGGTTATCCCCGTCACCTGAGCAATGGCAAAGGGAAAATGCTGGTACGCGGACAACTGGCTCCTGTGGCCGGTATTATAGCCATGGACATGCTAATGCTCGATGTGACCCACATCCCGGAAGTCACAGAAGGTGATGAAGTGATCGTATTTGGAAGTGAATTGCCCGTTCAGCAGGTAGCAGCATGGGCAGAAACAATTCCTTACGAAATATTAACAGGAATTTCGCAGCGAGTGAAGCGTGTATATTTCGAGGAATGACCGGAAATTCCGATTTTGCACATTATTATTATTTTTGATAAAATTTTTACCCTTTGAAATATCGTCACGTAATTTGGATTGTTGTCTTAGTGCTGGTGGTGGATCAGACCCTGAAGTTCTGGATAAAGACGCACATGAACTTTAGCCAGGAATTCATCATTTTCCCTAACTGGTTCCGCATTCACTTCACTGAGAACCCTGGCATGGCCTATGGCCTTGAACTGGGAGGAGAGTGGGGTAAGGTCTTACTGACGCTTTTCCGCCTGGCGGCCGTAATAATCGGTTTTAAGTACATGAAGACGCTGGTAAAACAGCAGCATCATACCGGTTTGCTGATATGTGGCGCCCTTATTCTCGCAGGCGCAGCCGGTAACCTGATAGACAGCATGTTCTACGGGCTGATATTTTCAGAGACCAACTTCTACGATGTGGCAACCTTCCTGCCCAAAGGCGGCGGTTATGCCGGCTTCCTGCATGGGAAAGTGGTAGATATGCTTTATTTCCCGGTTTACCGTGGTTATCTCCCTACCTGGATACCATTCAAGGGAGGCGACTATTTCGTATTCTTTAACCCGATCTTCAATATCGCGGATGCTGCCATCTCCGTGGGCGTGATTACTATCCTGGTATTCCAGAAACGTTTTTTTCACAAACACAACGAGAAACAATCGACTGAAAAAGAAACAGTTGCAGTAACAAAATAAGTTTTTCCGATACTTTTAAGAGCGGTTTCGTCCAGGACGAGACCGCTTTTTTTTTGCCTATTCCTTTGAAAAATTAAATTGCCGCATTACATTTGTCCACAAATCCGATAGACTAATAGATGTAATAAAGGAATTAAACTAGTATTCACCACCAATTTAATACGCAATGAACGCTTCTTTACGATGTTGCTGAGCAATGAAAGCTACTTTTCCCCGATAAACCTGTAATGGCAGTTGCCAAAATCATTTTCATTCACAAGACCATTATTTATCAATAAACTATAGTTATGTCCGCAAAAAGACACACTATCTATACAGCATCTTTTTGGCTGCTGGCATTATTACTGCCTGTACTGGCCCAGGCTCAGCTGAACGGCTCTTATATTCTCAGCGGGAAAATCAACGGGGATAAAGGCGAACCACTGGTGGGTGCCACTGTTCAGATAAAGGGGACCTCATTCGGCGCAACGACAGATACCAGCGGCCGGTTTGAGATCACTGCAAATACTAAATTTCCTTTGAAATTGCAGGTACGCCTGCTGGGATATCAAACCCAGGAATTTGATGTAAAGAACAGCAACAGCCGCCTGCAGTTTCAGCTGGTAACACAATCGTTGCTGGTAAATGAAGTGGTGGTATCGGCCTCCCGCCAGCAGGAAAAGCTGATGAGATCTCCGGTAGCCATCGAAAAGCTGGATGTAAAAGCCCTGAAAGAAACACCAGCGGCTTCCTTTTATGACGCCATCGGCAACCTGAAAGGCGTTCAGATGACTACTGCCGGCCTGACCTTCAAAGTTTTTAATACACGTGGTTTCAACGTTCCCAATAACTTCCGTTTCATGCAGCTGATAGATGGTGTGGACAACCAGGCCGCCACACTGGGCGTGCCACTGGGCAATGCCATCGGGCCCACTGAACTGGATATCTTAAGTATTGAGGTAACACCCGGCGCATCTTCTGCACTCTATGGTATGAACGCCCTGAACGGGATGTCCAACCTCATTACTAAAAACCCTTTCCAGTACCAGGGTATCAGTGTATACCAGAAAGTTGCCTTCAACCACTTCGATGGCAATGGCAGCTCTCCAAAGCCGATCTCCGAAACCTCGGTGCGTTATGCACAGGCGCTTAGTAAAAAGCTGGCGTTTAAGGTGAACTTCTCTTATATGCAGGGTACCGACTGGTATGCCGACAGCCACAATGACTTCAATCCAGGCAGCAAGGCGAACCCTGACTTCCCACAGCTGACCGGTGCCAACAACCCGGCAAACGATGCCTGGAATAAGTACGCAGACCAGAGTACGTTCCCTATTACCGACAAATTCGGTAAGTCTTATAACGTGTCCCGCACCGGCTATTGGGAAAAAGACCTGGTAGGCGATTACACTGTAAGGAACCTGAAGTTCGACGGGGCCCTGCACTATAAGATCACTCCTAAAATTGAAGCATCCTATACATACCGCATAGGTAAAATGGACGGTTTCTTCCAGCGTGGTAACCGTATCGGGCTGAAAAATGTGGTAGTGCAGAATCATAAGGTAGAAGTAGTAGGACAGGATTTTACCCTGCGCTCTTACGTTTCCCTGGAAAACACCGGCGATTCCTACAATATGAACCCGCTGGCAGACAACCTGGAGAAGTCATTCAAAACAGATAAACAATGGCAGGCCGATTATACAGCTGCGCTGAATAATGCACTGGATGCTTCCGGCAGCAATATAGCAGAAGCACATAAAGCGGCGCGTGCAGCTGCTGATGCGGGCCGCTGGACACCGGGTACTGCAGCTTTCGATGCACAGGTAGCCAAGATCAAGAGCATTAACGACTGGGATATTTACCCTGTTTCTAAAGACAGCACCAACAAAAGTGGTGGCGCGGCCCTGCTCCAGATGAGCCGTTTCTACCATGCAGAGGGTACCTGGAACCTGCGTAAATATGTCCACTTCATGGATGTACTGGTTGGAGCTGACTACCGTACTTACGAGATCATCCCCGATGGTAACAACTTTGTGGACCTGACCAAACCATTGGACAAACGTAACACTCCCGGTGGTAAGAACATCTGGTACGGTAAGGCCGGTGGGTTCGTGCAGGGTAGCAAAGTATTACTGCACGACCAGCTGAAACTGACCGCGTCTCTGCGTTTTGACAAGAGCCAGGAGTTTTCTGGCAAATTCAATCCCCGTGTAGCGGCAGTATATACTACACCGAATCAACGCCACAACTTCAGGGCTTCCTGGCAGAACGGTTTCCGTTTCCCATCCCTGTTTGAAGCCTATTCTTTCGTGAACAACGGCGGTGTAAGGCGTGTAGGCGGGCTAGCATTTATAGAGGAAGGACTGGGGTACTTCAAGAACTCCTACCTCACTTCCAGCGCTACTGCATTTACCACAGCGGTGAACAAGGCTACCAATGCCGATCCTACCCTGACCAGAGATCAGGCGGAAATACAGAATGCAAACGTGCTGAAAGTAGCTAACCTGGATGCCATCAAACCTGAGCAGATCCAGTCATTTGAAGCAGGGTACAAGAGCGTGTTGTTTGACAACAAAGTATTCATCGACATCGACGGTTATTATAACACTTACAAGAACTTCATCGGCCAGGTGGAAGTAGCAGTACCCAAAAGCGGTAATGTGAATAATCCAACCCAGGAGGTACTGAACCAGATGTATGATAAACAGTTCCAGAACCGTTATCGCGTATGGACAAACAGTAAGTCCACCGTACAGAACTATGGCTTTGCGCTTGGCGTTACATATAATTTCCTGAAAACATTCACCATTAGTGGTAATGCTAACTACAATGCCCTGGCGCAGGATAAGACGAAGGACGATGCACTGATCCCCGGCTTTAATACTCCCAAATGGTTCACCAATGTGAGCTTTGGGAACAGAAGAGTGTTACCTAATCTCGGTTTCAACGTAGTATGGCACTGGCAGGAAACTTTCTACTGGCAGAACCTGTTCGGCAATGGGGACGTACCTGCTTACAGCACTGTAGATGCACAGGTGACCTACAGTTTGCCTAAACTGCATACTTCTGTAAAAGTGGGCGGTTCCAATATTTTCAATACGTCTTATTTCCAGTATGTTGGTGGTCCGACCATCAAAGGATTGTATTATGTTGCATTCACATATGATCTGCCTTTCAAGAAGTAAGGCATCAACATAATTAAGCAACCCGCCGGCAGCAGCGTATTTGCCCGGCGGGTTTTCTTTTTCATTCCGGGTGATGATCCATCCTGGCTACCCCTGTTTTGCTTCGTTATTAGAATATTCAGCATATTTTAATCTTCGGCATTTGGATATCCGGCGATTTCGACCTACCTTAGTCTATAACATCTATAGACTATATAACTGAAGTAATACATGCCGCATAACGAGGAGATAGACCAACTTGAAAAAAAGTACGCTACAGTAGAACGTCAGGAGATACTGATTGACCTTGTCAATGAGGAGAACCAGCGTAAGCCGGCATTGTGGCTGCTGATTGGTATTATTGCCGTGGTAGTACTCGCCGGGGTGGGGATATTATCGTATTATAATACATCCGAGGCCACCCATACACGGGTTTTCGAGTTCACCCGATCCCTTTTTACAAAGGAGCTATTGTTCTACATACTGGTAGGTCTGGCGGCGCAAACTGTAGATGGAGCGCTGGGCATGGCCTATGGGGCTACTTCTTCTTCACTATTGTTGGGATTGGGCATACCTCCTTCTATTGCCAGCGCCAGTGTGCATGTGGCTGAAGTATTCACCACCGGGGCATCCGGTATTTCCCACTTCCGTTTTGGTAATGTGAATAAGAAGTTATTTCTCTATCTGCTGATACCAGGTATAATAGGTGCTGTCAGTGGTTCATTACTGCTCTCCAGGATGAACGCGATCTCCGAGGCTGTTCCCTGGTTATCTTACTTTAAGGAAGACAATATCAAACCTTTCATCAGTGCTTACCTGCTCATATTGGGCGCAATCGTACTACGGAAAGCATTCCTCCCTAAGAAAGCAAAAAGTAAAACCAAGCGCCTGGGTTCTCTGGCTTTCTTTGGTGGCTTTATGGATTCTTTTGGTGGTGGTGGCTGGGGCCCGATCGTGACCTCCACCTTGCTGAGTAAGGGCCGTACGGCGCATTATACCATTGGTTCTGTGAATGCTGCAGAATTCTTTATCGCCCTTTCCAGTGCAAGCACTTTCCTCATTTTCGGCGCGATTGCAGGCTGGCCTGTTATTATTGGGCTGATCATTGGTGGAGTGATCGCTTCTCCATTTGCAGCGATCCTTGTGAGAAGGCTTAAACGTAAACCACTGATGATCATGGTGGGTTCGCTCATCATACTTTTAAGTCTGCGTACAATTATCCTGACGCTTCTTCATTGATATAAACCGGCTTCCGGTTAAACATAAACGGGTATCTGTATGAACAGATACCCGTTTATTATTTTATGGCTAAAGTTAATGCCTATTTGATCTCACCCACCATATCAATCGGATTTACCCATGCATCAAATTCCTCTGGTTTTACATAACCCAGTTTCACTGCCATTTCTTTCAGGGTAGTACCTTCTTTATGCGCTGTCTGCGCGATCTCAGCTGCCTTATAGTAACCGATCTTCGTATTCAGTGCAGTTACCAGCATCAGGGAGTTGTCCACATGCTTTTTAATGTTTGCTTCAATCGGTTCGATACCGACAGCACATTTATCATTGAAGCTTACGCAACCATCGCCGATGAGACGCGCTGAGTGCAGGAAGTTGTAGATCATTACCGGCTTGAACACGTTCAGTTCGAAATGACCGGTAGCGCCACCGATGTTGATAGCCACATCATTGCCCAGTACCTGTGCAGCGATCATGGTCAGCGCTTCACACTGGGTAGGGTTTACCTTACCTGGCATGATGGAAGAACCTGGCTCATTGTCAGGAATATGGAGCTCACCGATACCGGAGCGTGGGCCGGAGCTCAGCATACGGATATCATTCGCGATCTTCATCAGGCTAACTGCTACAGTTTTCAGTGCGCCATGAGCTTCCACGATAGCATCGTGTGCAGCCAGTGCTTCAAATTTATTTTCAGCAGTAACGAATGGTAAGCCTGTCAACGCAGCAATATGTTTTGCAACGTTCTCAGAATAACCTTTTGGCGTGTTGATACCTGTACCTACTGCAGTACCGCCCAAAGCCAGTTCGCTGAGATGTTCAAGGGTATTCTTAATAGCTTTCAGGCCATGGTTCAGCTGGGAAACATATCCACTGATCTCCTGACCCAGTGTAAGCGGCGTAGCATCCATGAAGTGGGTACGGCCAATCTTCACGATGTTTTTGAAAGCCTGCGCCTTTGCCGCGAGAGTATCCCTCAGTTTTTCGATACCTGGAATAGTGGTCTCGATCAACATTTTGTATGCAGCAATGTGCATAGCGGTAGGGAAAGTATCGTTGGATGACTGTGATTTGTTCACATCGTCATTCGGGTGTATCACTTTATCTTTATCGGAGAGCTTACCGCCGTTGATTACGTGTGCACGGTAGGCAATCACTTCATTTACGTTCATATTTGACTGTGTACCGGAACCGGTCTGCCAAACTACCAGCGGGAACTGATCATCCAGTTTTCCGGCCAGTATTTCATCACAAGCCTGTGCAATCAGGTTTGCCTTTTCCTGAGGCAGTACACCAGCATCCAGGTTGGTCAGTGCTGCAGCTTTCTTCAGGTAGGCAAACGCCTGGATAATTTCCTTCGGCATCCTGTTAATATCCTGGGCAATCTTGAAATTGTCGATAGAACGTTGAGTTTGAGCACCATAGTAAGCATCTACAGGTACTTTCACTTCGCCCATCGTGTCTTTCTCTATTCTATATTCCATATGCTTGATTTTTTGCGGTACAAACGTACATATGAATTATGAAATATCAATTACGAATTACTAATTCAATGCAGTTAATGAAAAGATAAACCCAGGCCCCGTCATGGGGCCGTGTCTTCTCTGTCCTGGCTGTTCTTATACAATCGGGAAAATAGTGCTCTTATTCCCCTACAAATCTTGCTGCTCTTTTTTGCACAAATGCCTCAGCTCCCTCCTGCAGATCTTTTGTAGCGAAGCAGGCACCGAACTCATTCAACTCTACTTCATAACCATCCTGGCTTTGGTCCAGTGCGGCATTAGCACATTTGATAACACGGGCTATCGCCAGCGGCGCTTTGGTATGTATCTTTTCTAAAAGTTCTATTGATTTCAGCAGCAGGTCGCCCGGCGCCACAACATGATTGACCAGTCCCCACTCCAGTGCCTCATCAGCACTGATCATATCGCCCGTCATCATCATTTCCAACGCCTTACCTTTTCCTACCAGGGCGGTCAGGCGTTGTGTACCTCCATAACCAGGTATCAGTCCCAGGTTAACTTCCGGCTGCCCGAACCGCGCATTGGTTGCCGCTATCCTGAAGTGACAGGCCATCGCCAGTTCACATCCACCTCCCAGCGCAAAGCCATTGACAGCTGCGATGATCGGCTTGGGGCTATCTTCAATGCGTTTGAAAACCACATGCCCTTTCTTGGCCAGTTCAGCTCCCTGCTGATCTGACAAAGTGAGAAATTCAGAAATATCAGCACCTGCGACAAAAGCTTTCTCTCCTTTACCGGTGATGACTGCACTCTTAATCTCTTTATTCGAATACACTTCATCCACCGCCAATGCCAGCTCTTTCATCACTTCCGCGTTCAGCGCATTCATTTTATCGGGGCGATTGATGTAAATAAAGAAGATATTATCTGTGAGTTCAGTTTTGATAGTGTTGTACATGAGATCCGGGTTTTGTTAGAGGACTAATTTATTTTATTTTCCGAGATAAACCTGTGATGTTATTTTAACATAGCAACAAATAGCCATATATCTTCCTTCTGACCAGCAGCTTGAGACACCATCCTCCTATAGACCCGCCAGCAGAAAGGATTTGAAGGCCGCAATGAAGTTTGAGAGAACAAACAGAGACCAAGGGTAGAACAAGCAGCGAAGAAGCAACGAAGACGCAACGAACAAGAAAAGTCAAAAAAAAGGAAAGAAAAAGGATTATTACGGGATGTTAAAATAATACAGGAGCACAGGAAAAACGATAAAAAACAGGAATGACGAATAAACGTTACACATCCATTAACATTATTCGTCATTCCTAAGATAGCCATTTTCAGGCATCAGATCAACAATATTGCTTTAAACTTATCTGTACTACATCAGGATCTTTTCTCCCGATGTTTCTTATGCCGTTTATGCATTTCTTTCCACTGTTTGTGATCAGGGAGCCGGCCAAAATCATAGCTGAGCGTTACGAAGAACAGTTTGGCCTCCAGGTCCTTATAGGGCGTAGCAGTACCGCCAGGCAACACTTCCTTATACTCTTTATTGAAGAAGTTTTCAGGATAGTACTGCACCTTCAGTCCGAAACCGGGACTCATCCTCAAACCCGCAAACAGCGAAGGCATCAGGAGCGGTGTACGGTCGCTGAACCATTCGTTGAACTTATCTTTTTTATCGCCGTGGATGAATTTCTTTTCCTTGTAATTGAACGCGAGGTCATAAGAGCCACCCGCAAAGAAGAAAAACGAACCCCTTCTCAGGTCACCGATCTTGAAACCCACAGGAATACCCAGTGTGTATACACGGCGTTTTAGTTTTACAGAATCTCTGTCATCTTCTGTGATGAGCCCTATGTTCTTGAGATTCAGCCCGGTAAAAATACCGAAGTGCCTGTTGAAATCATAGTTCAGGTTGTGACCAACGTTAAAGAAAAAGGTAAAACGGGGAATGTTGTGCACATGCTTGCCTGCATCTCTGACCTTGTCACTGAAAGATAACAGGGGGCCATCTCCACCCCAGGTGAGGTAAGGACGTTTACTGGGACCAGCACCGGCATATCTGCTAAATATCATTTTCTTCCATGCATGTTTGCTGGAATCAGATGGATTGTCCTGGGAAAATGCGGGGAACTGCAACAAACAAAGTAGCAGTGGAATGAAGTAGAGTTTCCGTTTCATATATCTTCTTCTGGTTTAATTGGTTGTCTCATATATCACTGTAAGACGCCCGGGACGAAAAAAAGTTTCAAAACGGCGCCATTTTTTAAAAACTCCGGTGACTGGCAACCCATTCTGTAATATATGTGGCAATATCCTCGGTGCGGGTACCCGGCGGGAACAGCTTCCCTACTCCGATCTGATTCAGTTCCGACATATCTGTTTCCGGTATGATACCGCCACCGGTGAGCAATACATCATCCATCCCTTTTTCTTTCATAAGGGCCATAATACGTGGGAAAACCGTCATGTGTGCACCTGACAGGATACTGACGCCAATAGCGTCCACATCTTCCTGGAGTGCGGCGCTAACCACCATTTCGGGAGTCTGCCGTAAGCCGGTGTAAATCACTTCCATACCGGCATCCCTTAGGGCTGCCGCAATCACCTTGGCGCCCCGGTCATGACCATCCAGTCCGACCTTAGCCACCAGCACACGTACAGGACGTTGTAGGGGGTTGACCATATTTCAAACGTAGTTGTTAAGGTTGCAATATAAGTTTTTTGAGCAGTCCATCATGGGATGCTACCTTACTTCGTACTCCGGTCTGTGGACTTTTCACTACCTTTGCCGTCCGAAATATATTAAACTTTATGAGCGAAGAAAGGACCCTCAATTTTCTGGAACAGATCGTAGAAGAGGACATTGCCAATGGAGTAAATGGCGGCAGGGTGCTTACACGCTTCCCACCGGAACCAAATGGCTACCTGCACATCGGGCATGCCAAATCCATCTGCCTCAACTTTGGCCTTGCACAGAAGTACAATGGTAAAACCAACCTCCGTTTTGACGATACAAATCCCGTTACGGAGGATACTGAATATGTGGATTCCATTAAGGCCGACATACAATGGCTGGGTTTCAACTGGGCCCAGGAACTGTATGCGTCCGATTATTTCGAACAGATATACAACTTCGCTGTACAACTGATAAAAAAAGGACTGGCATATGTAGACGACTCTACGCCGGAGGAGATCGCCATATCTAAAGGTACCCCTACTGAACCTGGTAAAGGTACTCCCTACCGCAACCGCAGTATAGAGGAAAACCTTGACCTGTTCGATCGTATGCGTAAAGGAGAATTCAAGGACGGTGAGAAAGTATTACGTGCAAAAGCAGACCTGGCGTCTCCTAATATGCACATGCGTGATCCTATCATGTATCGTATCAAACATGCACATCATCACCGTACGGGCGACAGCTGGTGCATCTATCCGATGTATGATTTTGCCCATGGCCAGAGCGATAGTATTGAGAATATCACCCATTCCATCTGTACGCTGGAATTTATTCCGCACCGCCCGCTGTATAACTGGTTCATCGAGCAACTGGAGATATTCCCATCTCGCCAGTACGAGTTTGCACGTTTAAACCTTACCTATACGGTAATGAGCAAACGTAAACTGTTACAGCTGGTAAATGAGAAACATGTTACCGGATGGGACGATCCCCGTATGCCAACTATCAGCGGTCTGCGCCGCCGTGGCTACACACCTGCCAGTATCCGCGCTTTCTGCGAACGTATCGGCGTACAGAAACGTGATAACATGATCGATGTGAGCCTGCTGGAATTTTGCATCCGTGAAGAGCTGAACAAAACAGCCAATCGCGTAATGGCAGTATTGGACCCGGTAAAACTGGTGATCACTAACTATCCTGCTGATCAGGTTGAAGAAATGACTGCTGAGAACAATCCGGAAGATCCCAATGCAGGTACACGTACGCTGCCTTTCAGCAACACGCTGTACATCGAGCGTGAAGACTTTATGGAAGAGCCTCCGAAGAAATTTTTCCGCCTGGGGCCGGGCCTGGTGGTACGTTTGAAAAATGCCTACATCATTAAAGGCGAAAGCTTTGAGAAAGATGCCGATGGCAATATCACTACAATCTACGCTACTTATTTCCCTGAAAGCAAAAGTGGTGGCGATACCAGCGGTCTGAATGTGAAAGGCACTATCCACTGGGTAAGCGCCGCACATGCTGCTACTGCAGAAATAAGACTGTATGATCGTTTGTTTAAAGTGGAAGATCCAGGCAACGAAGAAGGCGATTTCAAATCGTATATTAACCCGGATTCTTTGCAGGTTATTCCTAATGCATACATCGAGCCTGGTCTGCTCAAAGCTAAACCAGGCGAACGCTTCCAGTTCCTGCGTAAAGGTTATTTCTGTGTGGATACTGATAGCACTGCGGAGAAAGTGGTGTTTAACCGTACAGTGACGCTGAAGGATACCTGGGCGAAAGAGGCGAAGAAAGGGTAATTAGATATTCTATTACATAGAAGAAGCCGTATCAACATGTTGATACGGCTTCTTCGTTTTATTACTTATCGCTGATTACGCATTGATCGCATCCAGTCCCTTCACTATCCTTGCAATCGTCTCATGTTTACCCAATACTTCCGCGATATTAAACACCGGAGGACCAAACTTACCACCGCACAACATAATACGGAACGGCAATTGCAATTCTCCTGGTTTGATATTCATGGAAGCCGCCAGTGTTTTAAAACTTTCTTCCAGCGATACCGCCGTGAATTCAGCATGATCTTCTACTACAGCCGCCCAGTTACGGAAGAACTGTGTTTTATCGTCATTCCATTTAGGCTTCACAGCTGCCACATCGTAGTTCTCAGGCTGCTGGAAGAAGAAGAAAGCATGTTCCCAGATATCGTTCACGAAGTCGCAACGTTCTTTCACAAGACCAGCTATTTTCGCTACATATTCAGGAGATGCGTTGATATTCTTTTCTTTCAGTACAGGTGCAAATAACGCTGCTAAACGATTATTATCTGCGTGCAGCAGGTATTGGTGATTGAACCATTTTGCCTTTTCAAAATCGAATTTAGCGCCTCCTTTATGCACGCGCTCCAGAGAGAAACGCTGGATCAACTCTTCGATAGTGAAGATCTCCTGACCGGAACCATCGTTCCAACCGATCATTGCCAGCATATTCACAAACGCCTCAGGCAGAAAACCGAGTTCACGGAATCCTTTGGTTAATTCATTGCTCTTGGGATCTGTCCAGTTCATCGCATACACAGGGAAACCCAATCTATCACCATCACGTTTGCTCAGCTTACCATTACCATCTGGCTTCAGGATCAATGGCAAGTGTGCCCAATTAGGCATCTGCGCCTCCCAACCCAGGTATTTCCACAACAGCAGGTGTACCGGTGCAGAAGGCAGCCATTCTTCTCCGCGGAAGGCATGGGTGATCTTCATCAGGTAGTCGTCCACCACCACTGCGAGATGGTAGGTAGGCATACCGTCTGCTTTCAGCAGCACTTTATCGTCAACGGTATTTGTATTGAACTGTACATGTCCGCGGATCAGATCCGTAAAGCCAACTTCTTCATTGTGTGGCATTTTGATACGGATCACATGGGGCGTACCTTTCTCCAGCAGGCTGGCTGTTTCTTCGGCAGACAGGCTGATAGAGTTCCGCATCTGCTGACGGGCAGCCGCGTTGTATTGCGGAGAAGGATTCTCAGCAGTTTTCAGTTTATTACGCATTTCCTCCAGTTCTTCCGGAGTATCGAAAGCATAGTAAGCATAACCATCTTTCACCAGCTGTTCTGCATACTGGCGGTATTGCGCTTTACGCTCGCTCTGGCGGTAAGGCGCAAAGGGCCCTCCTACATGCGGACCTTCATCAGGATTCAATCCGCACCAACGGAGACATTCTATGATATATTCTTCCGCACCCGGCACGTAGCGGGTCTGATCCGTATCTTCTATCCTCAGCACAAATTCACCACTGTGCTGCTTAGCAAATAAATAATTGAATAAAACCGTGCGTACACCTCCGAGGTGCAGGCCACCTGTTGGACTGGGCGCAAAGCGTACCCTTACTTTCTGTTGTTGCATGCCGCAAAGGTAAAGAAAGATTTTAGCTACCTTTATTTTTCAATCACAACATCCATGTTTTATCTTACGAAAACACCTGCATTGCTGAAAGCACTGTATAAAAGCTGCACCTGGAACTTCTCCCCGGCCAGGCCATCTGTATACCTAACCTTTGATGACGGCCCTCATCCTACAGCTACCCCCTTTATACTTGACCTGCTGCGCAAATATGAGGCAAAGGCCACTTTCTTCTGTATAGGGAAAAACGTTATTGACCACCCCGACATCTACCAGCGGATACTGGAGGAAGGACATCATACCGGCAATCACACCCATAACCACCTGAACGGCTGGAAAACGGGTACGGATAAATATATAGAGAACATCCTGGAAGCCAGCAAATACATTAATTCTTCCCTGTTCAGACCACCTTACGGCAGGATCACGCCCTTTCAGATCAGGCATCTAAAAAAAGTGATCCCCAATGCACAGGTTATCATGTGGGATGTATTAAGCGCTGATTTTGATACAGAAAAAAGCGGAGAAGATTGTGTGCAGAACGTGGTATTTAAGGCAAAACCGGGATCCATTATCGTGTTTCACGACAGCACCAAGGCCTGGGACCGGCTGGAGTATGCCCTGCCAAGAGTGATGGAGTATTTCAAAAAACAAAAGCTGAACATGGAAGCAATTCCTTACTGAGGCTCACTTGAAATAGAATAAGCCTCCTGAAACTGCTTAAAAGTCACCCTGCCTTCGGTAGATATCTGAATAAAAAAGCCTGTCCACCTTAAACGGACAGGCTTTTTTATTATGTCTAATGATTGCTTATTTAGGCAATGCAATGCTTTTAATTTTGTCACCCAGGTCGATAGTAGCAGAATCATCACAGATACCATTACCGTAGTTCACAGTAGCAGTAACGCCTTTTACAGTCACCAGCGCTTTACCTTTGCCTATCCATGGGCATTCCAGTTTCCTTTCCAGTGCATCTGCCTCATTTACAGTGATGGACGCGGCTATTCCCATAGGATATGTCAGTGAATCAGTACCAGTGATGCTGAAGATATCATCAGTTACATCGCCCATGGTAGCAGTACCGGCAGTCTGAGTGATAATGGTATTGCTGTTAAAGCCAACCATCACAGTATCCAGTTGCACGGTGCCACCAGTAACTACAGAGCTATATTTATATACGCTGTTGGTGCTCATGTTGGTGATAGTCTTGGTACCGGTTACAGTCACACCATTTACTTTATAAGTCAGCGGTTTAATAACGATCACAGAGCCAGGGTAGTAGAAGTAACCGCTGTAAACCACCTGAATATTACCTGCACGCACGCGGCCGGTATTGTCAGCGCAGCCTGCACCAAACTTGATCAGCAGGGTTTTAGGCCACTGGTCCTGTGTTACATCATCGATATCGTATGAGAAGCAGCTGCCCAGTTTTGCGGCCATCTCGGCACGGTGAGCTTTACGGCCAGTTTCATTCAGACTGGCATCAGCACCTACCTCCAGCGCAATGCCGAAGAGGTCATCATATATTCCGCTTACAACTGCCTGATCAGCAGCAGCAGTGATTGCTTGATTATCTCCTTTATTCGTGTCCACATTGGCGGTATCAGTTGCCGATTTGGAACATGCAAAAAAGAGGGTTGCCATCAATAACAGGATTACAACTCCTGCGAAGATACGGTTAAAGCAAAAGTAGCTTTTCATAGAATAGTATAGTTTTAAATGAGGTTTTCCGGCCGTACTTTTGTACGGGCTACTGAAATATAAATATTATACAAATGTAATATTTTTACAAATCCTATAAAAAAATTTAATATCTGAGTAATGAACTGGATTGATACACATGCCCATTTGTATGGGGAGGAGTTTTCGGCGGACAGGACAGCAATGGTGGAACGGGCGTTGGCAGCGGGCGTATCCAGGTTATATCTTCCTAATATTGACAGTACTTCCATTGAGGGTATGCTGGCATTAGAGGCGCAGTTTCCTGACAACTGCTCTGCCATGATGGGCGTACACCCCTGCTATATTAACGAGAATGTGGAACAGGAACTTTCTGTTGTACGGGAATGGCTGGCAAAAAGACCGTTTAAGGCCATCGGGGAGATAGGGCTTGATTTTTACTGGGACACGACCTACCGTGAACAACAGTACCATGCGTTTCGCAGTCAGCTGGAACTGGCCAGAGAGTACAATCTGCCGGTAGCCATTCATAGCCGCGAAAGTACCCGTGAATGTATTGACGAGGTGAAAGCCTTACAGGACGGCCGTTTGTCCGGAGTCTTCCATTGCTTTTCCGGTACCCTGGAAGAAGCGAAAGAGATCATTGATCTGGGCTTTTACCTGGGTATAGGTGGTGTGGTAACATTCAAAAAATCCGGGCTGGATAAGATCCTGGAAGATATCGACCTGCAATATGTTGTCCTGGAGACCGATGCACCATATCTGGCGCCGGTACCTTACCGGGGAAAAAGGAATGAAAGTGCCTACATTCCGCTGATCGGAGAAAAGATAGCAGATGTAAAAAATCTAAAAATAGCGGACGTCGCTACAATGACTACAAACAACGCGCTTAAATTATTCAAAACCCACTAACCTTTTAGGCGGTACCTTTGCAGGCAATTTGGAACAGCAGCATCAATGAGTAAAATCCTGATTATTTATACTGGGGGCACAGTTGGGATGATCTACGACGAGAAAACCAAAGCCTTGCGTCCTATCGGGTTTAATGAAATACGTAACAATCTTCCGGAGTTATACCGTATGGGGATTGACTTTTACGTATATGCCTTCAATCCTCCTATCGATTCTTCTGACATGCAACCGGAGATCTGGGTAGAAATAGCTTCTATCATAGAAGACCGGTACGACCGGTATGATGGATTTGTTATCCTACATGGTTCCGACACCATGTCGTTTACTGCTTCAGCACTGAGTTTTATGCTGGAGAACCTTTCGAAACCAGTTATCCTGACCGGGTCTCAGCTGCCTATCGGCAAGATCCGTACCGATGCCAAAGAGAATATTATTACTGCCATGGAAATTGCCGCCACCCGTCATAACGGGCAGGTCGTAGTACCAGAGGTATGCATCTATTTCGACTTTGCGCTCTTCAGGGGAAACCGTTCCAAGAAGTATAATGCTGAGAAATTTGAAGCGTTCTACTCCATGAACTACCCGCCATTGGCAGAAGCAGGCATCGATATCAAATACAAGACGCAGTTTGTATTACCTTCTCCGGAGAAACCGCTGAAGGTCCATAAGCACCTGGATGATAATGTGACTGTCCTGAAAATGTTCCCGGGTATTACCCGCAAGGCAGTGGAAGCGACACTTAACGTAAATGGCCTCCGCGGGGTGATATTGGAGACTTTCGGTAGCGGGAACACTAATACCCAGCCCTGGTTCATAGAAAGCCTTAAAAAGGCTATTGACAGGGGCGTAGTGATCGTGGATATCACCCAATGTGACGGTGGTTCGGTAGAACTGGGTAAATATGAAACCAGCCAGCCCCTGCAGCAGATAGGGGTGATCAGCGGCCATGACATGACCTTCGAAGCAGCTATTACCAAGCTAATGTTCGTGCTGGGCCAAAATCTGGATCTTGAGGCTACCAAGGCAATGATCGAGGCGCCCCTGAGGGGAGAACTGACAACAAATGCCAATGACTGGGAAGTGATATAAATTAATTTTGGTAATCCGGGGGAAAGAGATATCTTTGCAACCCTGAATAAAAATTTCAATTCAACCGGAGAAGTGCAGGAGTGGTTGAACTGGCACGCCTGGAAAGTGTGTAAACTCGAAAGGGTTTCAAGGGTTCGAATCCCTTCTTCTCCGCTAAGAGGGACAAATCATCACAAGTATGATTTGTCCCTTTTTCGTTTTCGGTCCAATTCCTTTGTAGTCGGGCACAATTTATACCACTAAACGGGATCCTATATTCCTGTTGTGTTCTAAGTACAAAAGCAACCCCGCTAAGCAGATTTCCGCCTATCTCCCTTATTTGCTTTCCCTGATTTTTCAATTTGAGCTTCCTGTTCACGCCCTGTATTATCCAGCTCGACAATGAATTCGTCCACTTGGACAGATTGCTTATTTACCTGGCGCTTCCCTACGTCTAATTTTGCTGCAACAATAGAAACCAAAGCTTAAAATCTAAATTTAAAAAGCAATGAAAACAAAAATTCATACCATTCTGCTAGCAGCAGCTTTCTCACTAAGTATTCCTGCAATTACTAACGCACAAACGACGGGTACAAAAACAGTAACATCAGCATCTGATATAAGTATCAGGCCTTTCAAGATCAACATTCCCCAGGCAAAACTCGATGGACTTAAAAGACGTATCGCTGAAACCCGCTTTCCGGATAAGGAAACAGTAAAAGATGAATCTCAGGGTATTCAACTGGCACAGTTAAAAGAACTCATTGACTATTGGGGAAATGGTTATGACTGGAGAAAACTGGAAAACAAGTTAAATGCCTTACCTCAGTTTGTGACAAAAATTGATGGTTTAGACATCCAGTTCATCCATGTACGTTCAAAAGAACCCAATGCACTGCCTGTAATTCTGACCCACGGCTGGCCAGGATCTCCCCTGGAGTTCCTTGATGCCATAGGCCCTTTAACTGATCCGGTAAAATATGGTGGTAAAGCGGAAGATGCATTTGATGTAATAATACCTGCAATCCCGGGATATGGTTTTTCAGAAATACCCAAAGAAGTGGGCTGGAATCCCGACCGCGTTGCCAAAGCATGGGACGTTTTGGTAAAACGTCTTGGTTACACAAAATATGTTTCCGAAGGTGGCGACCATGGTTCAGTGATCTCCGACGCGTTGGCAAGACAAGCACCTGCAGGACTTTTAGGTATACATCTTACAATGCCTGCAACAATTCCTGCTGAACTTGTAAAACCAATTAATGCAGGAGACCCTGCACCATCAGGACTTTCTGAATCCGAAACTAAGGCATATAATTCTTTAAGTACCTTCTTTGGTAGAAATGCGGCTTATGGCGGTATGATGGTGACCCGTCCACAAACTACCGGCTATTTACTTTCCGATTCTCCAGGTGCATTAGCAGCATTCCTGTACGAAAAAATTGCAGAATGGACAGAGAGTGACTTAAAACCCGAAAAGGTAATCAGCCGGGACGCTATCCTTGATGATATCACGCTCTATTGGTTGACCAATACAGGGGCTTCCTCTTCCCGGTTCTATTGGGAAAACAATAACAATAATTTCAGTTCCGAACATCAGAAAACAAAGGACATAAAAGTTCCCGTAGCCATTTCTGTTTTTCCACATGAAATTTACCAGGCGCCTGAAAGCTGGTCAAAAAAAGCATATCCTTCGTTGTATTACTATCATAAAGCACCTAAAGGTGGACACTTTGCAGCATGGGAGCAGCCACAAATCTTTACTGAAGAACTTAGGGCTGCCTTCAGATCTCTGCGATAAGAAGTTGCAGAAGTTATTATTGCGGCATCCGAATAAACCTGGATACGGATAGAACAAATTCCGGATAGACTGTCAATAATATTAAGCTGATTGGTCAAAAGATATGTCCTTCCATATCAGTAGTGAAACGAGATGGACTACCAGTAAAAAAGCCCTCAGAGATTCATCTGAAGGCTTTTTCTGTTATATATCAGACTTCCTACATCTTAGCGAAAGTCTGCTTAATACTATCCATATTCTTCACGCTGTGAATGACAATACAAGATATCATCTAATTAATAAGATCTGTCCTCAAATTAACATTAAAGATCAATCTCAAATATCATGGAAGATATTCTTGCAAACAGCCATCAGATTTTACAAAACTTAATGCATGAATGCAAATAGGTAGCATATTTGCTATTGTACCATCCAGTTCAAATATAACGGTCTTTATTTTCATGATTTATTGATAGAGCGTACTGGTCGGCATGGATTGCCAAAGGCTACACAATTTTTCGGTATAGATTTAGTAACAATACTGCCGGCACCGATGACCGAGTTTTCGCCAATAGTTACACCAGGTAATATGATCACTCCTCCTCCGATCCAGACATTATCCTCTATTTTAACCGGTAGTGCGAAAGTACGGAAATAGGGTGTTTTTCCATCATCTTTCCAGCCTTCTACCAATCTCTCCTGCATTTCTACAGGGTGTGTGGCAGTATATATCTGTACATTAGATGCGATCAAAACATTGTTGCCTATTTCAATCTTATTACAATCTACAAACGTACAATTGATGTTAATAATAACGTTATTGCCAATAGAGATATGCTTACCATAATCGCAGTAGAACGGAGTATCAATATTTACGTTATTTCCGATTTTATGAAACAGTTCTGACAATATTTTCTTTCGGCTTAAAGCATCATAACTAGCCGTGGAATTGTATTCTCTGGTATACGCTCGTGCTTTATGTATAAGTGACTGAATTTCGGAATCAGAGGTATTAAACAGCTGGCCAGCAAGGCATTTTTCTATTTCAGATTTCATTTCAGGTATTTATAAACCAAAGGTAAAATCCATTTGATAGATATTTTTTAATCTATCTTAAAATCGATTTTGTCCTCTCAAATTACTTAAATACTGCTGAGTAATGCCAAGAAACGACGCTATGTAACCTAGATTTACACGGTTTAAAAGAGTTGGGTTCTCTAAGCAAAATTTATCATAGCGTTCATTGGCTGTAAGATTCAATCTATCCAGTCGTAAGGTCTGCATTTTAAACAAGACGTCCTGATGGATTACCCTGCCCCAGTTTGCAAATTCTATATCTGTTTCAAACAGCTTTTCCAGGGTTTCAATGCTGATTGCATATATAGTAGCATTCTCCAACACCTCCACAAATTCATACGCAGGTTTCTTGTAATAAAACGATGTGGATGAAAAAGTAATATCCCCTTCACAACTGAACCAGTTAGTCACTTCCTTTCCATTTACAGATAGATAAGTACGTGTACACCCCTTTTCAATGAAATAAACATAGTGGTCTTTAATACCAGGTCTTGTAAGCAAATGCCCCTTGGAATATTTACGTTCTTCCAAATTTGCTGCAAGAATGCCAAGAGAAGTATCTGAAACCCGATAGTAGCGCCTGATCCCCGCTACAATATTGCTTATTTTGCTTATATTCAATATCGAAACTTTATTCTAAAAATAGAAAGATTATCCCTTATAGCCAATCAACCTGATGAGGTGCCTTGGCAACATACCAGTAATGGCTGGCTGCAGGTATCACATTTAATCAATATCTTCAATACCCTTCCATAAGCCCGGTCGGGAATGCCTATCAGGTGCAGTTTTTTAAATTTATGAACTCATCTCTTGTTATGGTGTAGATATTGTAGTCTGTAATTTGTATTTCAGAACATCCAATTATCTCAATTTCATTATCACTTTTTCTTAGAATTTTCGGTCTCACATGTTTGTAGATATATACACTGCCACTATTATCAATTACTAAATAGTGGTAGTGTTCTGTAGAAGAAATTGAGTAATAACACTTCCCTGTAGTATCGTTATAGTGAAATGAATTTTCTATTTCTAATAGCTCAAAAAAGTCGAAATTCTTATGGTTGAATTTACGATGAAGCCGTTTTACGCTTTTACCGTTCAAAAGTGTCCTTTTTCGGGAAGTCAACTTTAAGGTTTGTAAGTCAAATTGCTCAATTTCGTTTTTGGGAAATTTAATGAATTGAATCAGGTTGTTATATCCAGATACACTTATTGAACTAACCCCACCGTGCTCCTTATTTAAAACTTCAAATGTCAGATCGATTTTAATTGCCTTGTTCTTAGGATGAGTTGCGTCGTAAAGGCCACTTTCATGCTGCGACTTAATATTTATACAGTCGAATTCACCCAAATTGTAAAATTCTATTTGATGAACAATGTTATTGTTGTTGAAATATACGTCATTATACTCTTCCTCTATTAAATCTAAAATTTTACTGTACAATCTTTCCTTCGTAATCATCTTGCATTTTTAGTTTTTTTGAGCACAAAATTCCACCTAAGGTCTGTGCATTGGAGATGTGGTGGCATTCCGTGTTTTCGTCTGACCACAGTCACTTGCATCTAAATATACTTGTCCAGGTCCTTATGCAAAAAATTTCAAACAAGAAGGTGCCTTGCAAAGCGTAATAAAACGGTGCTGGCTATTCTTACAAGCAGTAAATTATATATATATATTAGATGTACCGCAAGTATTTTCTATAAAAAATCAAGAATATGAAAAAACAAATAAATAATCCCTTCATCCTGGCACTTAAGGCGCACAACCTTACGGTTGAAATTCATCACCATTCGGCTTATCAAATTGTTTTATCGAACGACACGCCTTTTACTTCAACGATAAACGGCCAGTTGTTCGAACGTATTCATGGATTTTTGATCAAACCACAGGTGCCGCATTTTTGTATAGCTGAAAAAGGAAGTTTAAACGTCCTGAACATCGAACCTTACTCTAATGTGGGTTTAGAGCTTTTAAACAGATTTGGCCCAAATCAAGATCACATTGTTTTTCATTCTCCAACCGAAGCAAATATGTTTTTTCAAACCGGCAAAGACACCTTTGATATATATACAATTATAGATGCGCTGCTTCTAACGCTGCCGCCCGCCCGCTATGACGAAAGAGTAACAAAAATAGTTGAGTATATAAAGGCTAATTATTTTCAGCAGGACATAACGCCACAAACATTTGCTGATATGGTGTTTCTTTCCCCTTCCCGCTTAGCTGCACTTTTCAAACAACAAACCGGTAGCAGCATATCCAAATATTTATTGTGGACAAGGCTTCGGCAAGTCACTTATCTTACACTCTCTGAAAAAGGCAGGAGTCTGACAGATATTGCATACGACACAGGCTTTTATGACCTGCCTCAACTGAACAAGTATATGTATCAGATGTTTGGTATGCCACCGAAAGCATTAAAACACAATAGTGATCTGATACAAGTTTATTAGGGCTATTGTTTTCAACTTTGTACTATCAAATTAAACAATTAAAAATAGTACAATGAAAGCAATAGCATATCAAAAGTTTGGCAACACAGATGTTTTGCAAACGGTAGAAGAACCCAAACCCCTTATCCGGTCAAATGAGGTTTTGATAAAAGTAAAAGCTGTTTCTATCAATCCAATGGATTGGAAGATCAGAAAAGGCGAAATGAAATTGATGTCCGGCTCAACCTTTCCCAGGCATACCGGAGTTGATTTTGCAGGTATTATTGAAGATGCAGGAACCCTTGTAAAGAATTTCAAAAAAGGAGATGAAGTTTTTGGCGTCGTAAAGAATAACATGAAAGACGGAGCATTGGCCGAGTATGTTGCCGTACCGGCCACATATATTTGGAAAAAACCGGCAGCGCTCAGTTTCGCTCAGGCTGCTTCTATTCCCATTGTTGGCGCCGCCGCTGTTACCGCATTAGAAAAAATGGGTAACATAAATACAAACAGTCAGGTTCTGGTAAATGGCGCAACCGGTGGATTTGGCATGTTTTTACTACAATTATTAAAACAAAAAGGTGCAAACGTAACGGCTGTTGCCAACACAAAAGCACTGGATTCTGCCGAAAAATGGGGTGCAGATTCGGTAGTTGATTACACGAAACAAAATATACTCGCACAGCAGAAAACTTATGACATTGTTATTGATTTGTCAGGCAAGATGGGTTATACAAATGCCAAACAAATCATGAAACCCAAATCGCTGTTCTTAAACCCTACACCCCGGCCCATTGAAATTCCCACATCACTCTTCAAAAATTTATTTACCGGCAAAAAGCACATTGTAATCCTCTCGCAGGCGTCTTCAAAAAACGTAGACACACTGCTGAATGCAGTCAGCAACGGGTTACAAATTGAAGTAAACAAGGTTTTTCCATTTACCCAGTCCGTCGAAGCATACCGCTACGCCGAAGGCGGTGGCATTATTGGTAAAGTTGCCATTGAAATTAAATCATGAGTAAATTGGTTCAATAATTGTCGCCACGGCCTGCTAAATGTTAAAAGCCTTCAGATCTACCTGAAGGCTTCCTTGTTTGATATTTTCTTAAAAGCTTAGCACTTCTCCAAATTAAACTAACCACTATCCTGTCCCCTCATTGCGGTAGCATCGACTATTTGAATTTAAGCTGGTGGTAAACGCCGGTTTCTGCCAGTATTGTAAATATTGATTTAAACCACCTTTTTTCTTCTGTTGAGTAATAATTTAAAGAAATATCTACCGGAAGTTTATATGCATATACAAAAAGAGTGTCTTTAATCCCCTGGTTTGTTCTGATTAATCGACCTCCTTTGGCAAATCGCTCACGCTCAGTCTGAAGTTCTTTTTCAAATTTATTTGAGGCCGTCGCTTTTTTCCAAAGATCAGGGTAAAGATATTCCTCGGGTATCGAATCGACTCTGAAATTTGCAGTAAACGAGAATTTATCCGTTCGTGAATTGAGTGTGTTCTTTAGTTTGACCTCTTCAGAGGTTCTGTCTTTGTCAATTTTCGAGGGCGCTTTTTTACTAATACCTGACGAGGCATCCTCAAATTGCTCAAATAGCCAGCCTAAGAATTCATCCTTGTCTTCATCTCCATTGATTGTTGCAGTTAATCCAGATCTATTTATTGCGTAGATATGACGGTCTAAACTGTCATAGAGGCGGTAATAAAAGTTACCTGGCGCATTGGGCTCTGCGATATAAATTAAAAAAGGCTCTTTGTATGAAGCATCGGTTCTTTTCTCTAGCGAAATAGAATTTGAGCAAGCAGAAAAGACCAGTAAAATAAACAAGAGAAATAGTTTCATGTTATGAAAAGTTATCGAAAGATACCATTTGAATGCCATCCTAAAACTGGCAACATTGCTTAAACCAATCATTTTTTGTTACGCAGAAGCCTTGTGCATATGCCTGATACTGTTGTTATATCAAACAAAAAGTGGTGGGAAAGTGTGCATCCTCAAGCCCATATCACGCCTTCATACTTTCATTTTCGATATTCATTTTAAGGTCAACAAGTCGCTTTTTTACATTCGTTCGCAAATTATGACCTATACATTTTGTCAACATGCTAAATGGAAATCTAAGCGAAAATGAATATAAAAAAATAACTTCCGTCTTATCAACTGCAACTTTCTTAAATGTCCATGAGCCTAAGAATGATTTAAACATAAAAGGGCCTTCTGTCATTTTAATAGCTGTTACTTTAGGGCGGTTATATGTAATATATTCCGTCACCATCCCAAGTCCATTTTTGGCGACACAATAGGCCGCAACCCCTTTATCAGGTACTACAGCACCGTTAAGTAACTTAGCCGTTTTCAAAAATGTGTCCCATTCAAGTCGTCTATTGTAATCCTGTGTAAAATCAAAAACGTGTTCTGAACTTCCATTAATAATAATGGACTCCGCGAATTTGACTGTTTCCATTACTCTGAATTTTTCTTAATTGAAGTCAGTAAATAACGTTGAAATGCCTTTAAAATAAGTCTTGCCGGGATATTGAATAAAAAATAAAGTCGTTTATCCATACTATATGTTGTCGATAGTTTTAAGAATGTTGTGCGGCCTCTCGTTGTTAAATAATAAGCACCTGTCGGAATTTGGAAAACACCTTCAGCAAGGTCGAAGAAATATAAAACTTTAAATCCTTTCTCAGGATTGAATGAAAAAGAATATTCCGTCAAAGGTTTCCAAGTCAGTATCTCTTGAATGAACCTTTTACCATTGGCAAAATATGCAATTCGTTTGCCGCCTTGTCCATCAGAAATAATGTCCGCCCTTACTGGTTTTGGTATATCAAGAAGTTTGAAAATAGCCGGGTCTGAAAATTGTTCAATCTTTACATTGATGATGTTTTCCCAGATTATTTCTGGCCGACTATTAATTTCAATGGACGAGCCAAGCGTTTTGACGATATGTCTGTTTTTAGGTTTGACTACAATTGTCATGGGAGTGGCTTAACACAACTTATCGCTATAATACGCTATTTTTTTAAGAGAAAATGGCGTTTGCATTTAGAATTTAAAATAAGACGTATGTTGCACACCATAGTGAAACATGGCTATTGATAACGCTAGCTCCTTGTCGCAGCCAAGCTAAATGACGACCGGAAACCTTGACATCATACTTCAATAAATGAACAATTTAGCGGGAATATTTAAAGGGTCAGCCGTTATGGGGAACTGACACATGTCAGCTGGCTATGTACTTCAAGTGTAAAAGACAGAAGGCTAAGGTCCCTCAGATACTTAAAGAATAGGTGAATATGAATGGCCGTATGAAAAGAAGAGCGCAGGTAGCATTGAACAAACTGACCCTTTCAGCGCGCTCAAAAAGAGAGTCGAAGAGATTTGCCCAAGCCTTTGCCAAACCAATGGCATTGATTTTCAACACATACAACCGTCAGTTGCTAAAAAACAACCACAAGTGGCATAATTACAACTATGAGGAGCGGCCGTTTTGCTGATTGTGGGAATGAAGCAGAATATCTTTGTAGCGTCAAAAAAATAAAACCAAAAAAACAGCAGATATGGATACGAAGATAATCGGCAGCAAAATCGCCCACGCAAGAAAAAAGGTAAATATGTCTCAGGCGCAACTAGCTCAACTGCTATTTGTTAGCCCTCAGGCAGTTGGCAAATGGGAACGCGGAGAATCAATCCCGGACATTATTACATTTAACCGGCTGGCGGAAATCTCAGGTGTTGACCTGAATTATTTTTCGGAAAACTTCCCTTCCGCAGATACTGAAACCTTTAAAGCGCCCACCGGCAACCCTGAACAAACAGAACAGGAAATCAGCGACTTATCTCTTCCGGCAGAGCAACCACTAGTGACGAACTTCAGCGGAAGCGACCTGTCAAAGAGCGATTTCGCAGGCGTCACTGCACATAAAATGAAATTTAACGGGAGTGCATTACGTGGCTCTGACTTTTCCGCTGCGGATTTAACCGGCAGCTCGTTTCTGGCCAGCGATATAAGTGAAGCCAAGTTCGACGGAACGAATCTGACAGATTGCGTACTGTCTGCCGTTAACGTTACGGATGCAAGTTTCAATAAGACGGTTCTTATACGCACCGAATTCAGCGCATCGGAGATGATCCGCACAAAATTCACCGACACAAAACTTATCGACACTAAGCTGACCAAGAGCGATCTTAGAAAAACAATCTTTGAAAACTGTGTCTTTAATGGCGTGGACTTTAATTATTCCGATCTGCGGGAGCTTTGCCTTGACCGACAGACCTTTATTGGTGTGAAATTCCACAACGCGGCACTGAACGAAGCTACATTTAATGGCGCCACACTCAAAAATGTGTCCTTCCGTTCCACATTTGCTTTGACTAACAAATATTACCGCGCTATCAAAACCATCCACTTTGACGGTGCGATGATGGATAAACTGACCTACGCTTCACTCAAAGGCATGGGGGCCGATTTATCGAAGGTTACAATCATCTAAAGAAAAAATCTCTATGAAAAATACCGCAATTCAAGTGATAGGACTGCAAAAGTCCTACAGGCAGCTTCATGTCCTGAAGGGAGTACATTTCGAGGTCGAAAAGGGCAGCATTTTTGCCCTACTCGGTCCCAACGGCTCCGGCAAGACAACGATCGTTAAAATCCTTACCACGCTACTCAAACAAGATAAAGGAAATGCTATTGTAAACGGATTTGACGTCGCGTCAAGCCCCAACAGCGTACGCCAGTCGATCAGCCTGACCGGGCAATTCGCTGCGGTGGACGAGATTCTGACAGGACGGGAAAATCTTGTTATGATAGCCAGACTGTGGCATCTGGACAATCCACATCAGGTTGCAGACGATTTGCTTAAACGTTTAGATCTGACTGATGCTGCAGACCGCCGCGCTTCCACTTATTCAGGAGGCATGCGCCGCCGGCTCGATATTGCCATGAGCCTCGTTGGAAAATCGCCGATCATTTTTCTTGACGAGCCCACTACAGGACTTGATCCAGAGGCGCGTATTGAGGTTTGGAAGATGGTTAAAGAACTGGCTGATAATGGCACGACAGTCTTTCTGACCACTCAGTACCTGGAAGAGGCTGAACAACTCGCAGACAGGATTGCCATCCTTCATGAGGGCAGGATTATCGTGAGCGGTACGCTGGCAGAACTGAAGCAGTTGTTCCCGCCTGCAAAAGTCGAATACATTGAAAAACAACCGACGTTAGAGGAGATATTCCTTGCAATTGTTGGAAAAAAAGAAAAGTAACATGAAAACCATAACGAACTATTTTTTTCTGGACATGAGTGTTATGCTTGGACGTTCCATGCGCCATGTCTTCCGTAGCATGGACACCATCATTACCGTTACCATCATGCCCATTGCGATGATGCTGTTGTTTGTCTATGTTTTAGGTGGCGCCATTCAAAGCGGCTCGGACAACTATGTGAATTACCTATTGCCTGGTATATTGCTGATTGCTGTTGCAAACAGTGTGGGCTATGTATCTTTCCGTCTGTTTACCGATGTGCAACGGGGAATATTTGAGCGCTTTCACTCCATGCCGGTGGCTCGTTCTGCCGCATTATGGGGACATGTACTGACCTCATTGGTATCTAATGCAATCTCTATTTTCGTAATCATTATCGTGGCACTCATTATGGGTTTCCGCTCTTCAGCCGGAGTTTTTTCATGGCTGGCTGTGGGCGGTATACTCGCAATGTTTACGTTGGCCCTGACATGGATTGCCGCGATTGCAGGATTGTCGGCAAAAACAGTGGATGGCGCAAGTGCTATAGCCTATCCAATCCACTTTCTGCCGCTAATCAGTTCAGCATTCGTGCCAACTAAAACGATGCCGCCGGCCGTTCGCGCCTTCGCAGAAAATCAGCCGCTTACCGCGATCGTTGAAGCTATCCGTGCGCTACTTTCCAATCAGCCGGTAGGTAATGAAATATGGGTTGCCCTTGCATGGTGTGTAGGAATTATGCTCATGGCTTATGGCCTTGCAATGAGAGTGTATAAAAAACAGGGCTAAAGACGAATTGCAAAATAATAGCGGCCCTCTTTAACGAGAGCCGCTATTATGTTTTGATCAAGCCACTGAAGCAACTACTTCACTGAAATCTTCCCTACCGCTATTCTCGTTTTTGCCAATGCCCTGTTTGTTCTTCCCACCAAATACATATCGTTACCGATCACTGAACCTAACCGCGGCATGGCAGTTGGTAACTCAACATTGCTAAACAGTTTTTTGCGGCTTACCTTACCAGTAACTTCATCTACATCAAGCATAAAGCAATCCGATCTGTCAAGTCGGCCAATTCCTTTTATTTTCTGACCAGCCTGTGTTACCTCAGCGTTCTTCGGATTATCATTAAATATGATCTTAATGTTGCTTCCCACCTTCATAGCGCCAAAACCGGCATAGAACGGCATATTAAATTCCTCGAACAAGCTTCCCGCGGGAAGAAAAGAGGCAGCAACAGTGCCGGATTGTTGTGCTGTTTTGTACAACTCTTTCTGGAACTTTGGTAGTACGTCCAACCAGGAAACGTCTCCTTTGGCATCTATCTTACACATCAGTAGATCTCCGTACTCATAAACAGAGTAGGTAGAAGTCGTCCAACGGCCAGGTATATTACTGGAACCCGCGGTGTAGGTACTGTTAGTAAATGAATAATTTTCGCGTGATTCGGCAAGAATAACCAGACCACCATCCGACGTATAAAAGATCCTGCTGAATTGCATGTACTTAGAAAAGCCTTCGCCTTCCTTCTTCATTTTTTCCAGCTCTTCTTTGGTTGCTTTATCTTCTTTGTCATCATCTTTATCACCATTGTCGTTGACATCAGCCTGCGCTGTAGATAACAGCGAGTTATTGATTTGCTTATTGCTGGTGGAAACTACTTTTCCACTGGCAATATCAAGCCGTTGCACTAGCAATCCATCAATTGAACCCCTCTTTTTATTACTATAGAAGGCCGCTAATATTAAATTTTCGTTCCCTTCCTGTAAGATCCTGGTGCTGCTCAGCCATTTATCGTTGATACTGGTGTTAATCTCCGACTCCTGCTTACCCTTTTCGTTATACACGCGAATATTGTAATGATCAAAATCAAGGAACTTCTCTTTCTTCGCTTTGCCCTCGGCATATTCATATACACGCCCGACCAGTATCACTTTATGGTTGATTGTATATATCAGGTCTTCAAGCCGGAACTTCTTCGACTCAAATTCATTTGAGATGGTAATCAGCTTACCCGATGGCTTCAGATCAATATCCAACTCCTGTACTTTATATTCATTCCGTTCCTTTCCTTCTACACTGCTCACAATAACCATCTTCGTACTGTCAGCATTATAGGTAAGCCTGATGTTCGTAACATCGTTCTTATTCTCCTGTTGCAGCGAGGTTATCTGCTCCCAGGTTCCTGCCAGTTCTCCGGAGCTTTTATCCACCTTTGCTGCGAAGATAGCCAGTTGCTTATCTCCCTTGCTATAATCAGATGAAAAGATGAACAGATCATCTCCACAGGAAAAGAACTGAACAAAGTTCCGGCCTTTAAGTTCTTTCTTGAAATCATGCCGGTACACCTCTGCCAAACTCGTATTCACTTTTAATAGTGTGGCTGCTTCACCGGCCACATGTAACGCCTTTCCAGCCAGATGATTCTCTTCAAGATACGCACCGGTTTTGTCTGCGAACACCACCTTTAAATCTGTTGAGCCTTTGCGAAGTTTGAATTCTTCCCCCCATTTGACAGCAGCCCGGTCCTGGGCAAAACCGGAAATGCTGATTACTGATGAAATTAAAAAGAGATAAATAGGTTTCATGTACTAATTAATAGATTACAAAGCAATAATATGATAATATTTCATGTATATTTGTTTGTTTCTTAATTATTAAATACATTATTCAATAAAGTCGACCCAAAAGCCCAAAAGGTCGCCAATGAAGAATACCTGCTATCCGCCGCCAACAACCTGATTCATGGCCCGCAGATAACGGTGCCAGATGCTCGTTCCTGACTTCCATCACTCTATAGCAATATTAAGTTTAAGGAAGTGTCAATAAAAGACAATACTCCTTTTTTACCCGATACTGTTATTGTCTAAAGCTGAAGTGCCCGCAAAAAGTATCTGGCTTTTTGCGGGCACTTCAGCTTTGAGGCTGGGCGATTAATGCGCCACTACTAATTTCTGCGTCACACTGTTTCCCTGCTGCTCCACCTTCAGGAAATACAGCCCTGAATGCAGATCATCTACCGGTAAAATTGCCTTTCCTCCTTCAATATTGATCATCCGCTGACTAACAGCCGTCCCATTTACATTGAGTACAGTCACCAGGCCATTCCCTTTCCATCCATTTCTGAATTTCAGGATGGCTGTATTAACAGCAGGTTGTGGATATACCTGCAACGAACCGGATAACTTACTTTCATCCACCGGCATTGGGGCATCATATGCGGCTACCCCAGCCATTTTCAGCGGACTGTTTACATTGATAGTATCACTGATGATAATATCTTCTATATACGTTTTAAAGTTACCGGTTTCCACTCCGTGGTCGTAAGCGATCATGATGCGATCAATAGTCTTTCCATTCAGCCAGTTACCAATATTGCAGAAGATGCGACGCCAGCTGTTCGCAACACCATGACCGGCGCCGGGATGCATGGAAGTTCCATTCTGGTCTGTAGCACCTATATCGCGCAACGTAGTACCGTCGGTCATTACCAGGTCTACCGTTACATAACGGGAAAGATTGTTGGTAGGGTAGGTCCAGAAGCTCAATTTGGTAGCAGCATTCACCGGGATGTTCACATCAAATGCCCGGAAGTAGTAGAAAGAGCTGCTGGCAGAATTGTCTGTACCACTTACCCGAATGGATGAAGGGCCGGTGTGACTGGTCTCACCACTTACCACACCACACAAAGGAGCGCTGACATTCTGCGGAACAGAGCTCGGATCGGCGCTGTTGGTCCAGCTTAACATAGCGTCATATCCGGCCTCAACGCTGGTACGGAACCAGAGGGGCGCCACAGCATAAGGAATCGGCACATTGGTGGTCAGCGGCTGCGTGCCTTTCAGTACCTGTGTGGCCCTGCCGGTAAGGCGCAGATAGAAGTCAGACCCGATGTAAGTGCCATCTGCACTACTGGTCAGGAAGTATTGATTATTGGGCACGGCAAAATAGCTGTCAGCCATTTTCATGATATTGGTGCCTTCATCATATTCGTCGAACATGGCGATATAAGCCGTGTTCATTCCCAGATTCTTAATATTGTACAGCTGACGCCAGAAGAACTCTCCCTTATTACGGGGAATTTCGTTTACCGGTCCGCCGTTCCAGTTACTCCAGGCAAAACCGGAAAAGATGACCGGTTGATAGTCAATACCGTGCGAATTACAATAAGCCAGGTCAGGCACAAGCTGGTTATTCTTGAAATTATCCGCACCTGCAAGGTCCTTGAAACGGCCTACTGACCATGGAGAGATCATATCAAATGCATCATATACCGCACTATAACCGGCATAGGAATCATCCGTACCATTGCGCCAGTGAGTAGGCACGCCTCCGATTACGTAATAACCTTTCGCTTTTAACCAGTTGATAATGGCCAGACTATTGCCGGGCGAGTTCGTACGGCCGGTAAGGCCAAAGCCCCAGATACAGATCACCGGTTTGCCATCCTGGTGGGCATAATAGGGTGAATTTACCACTTGCAGGTCATTTTCTATATGCAGCCAGTCACTCTTAAAATAAGCAGTGTCATCGGCGCTCATATCGTACATGATGTAGAAAATGCGCTGGTATTTTTCGGCCGCGCGACGCAGGCGGGTGGTTACGCTATCGCGGTTGGTACGGAACACACCGTCCCGGGTCTCACCCAGGAAACGTTGCAGGGCTGCACCGTCAATACCATTATCCTGCATCCATTTGAAATGGCGGTCAATCACCTCCGGAAACCAGGACGAGAATAACTTCGAAGGCTGTCCGTTATTCAGGTTGCCGAGGTTAGTCTGAAACAGCTGGCCGGATCCGTATTCGGTAACATCAGGATATGCCTCAAAGGTGATAGCTCCGGGAGCAGGTGAGCCGTTGTTGGTCTGGTACTGTCCGGCCGACCAATGTCGCCAGCGGGCCACTGGCGAGCCATCTCCAAAGGCGTTAAACCAGGCCTGGTAACCGCAGATCACCTTGCCTGTAACAGATTGGGCGGCAGGCGCCACCTGGGCTGACAAAAATAAAGGGCTGCAGCATGGCGCTGCTATCAACAGGATGTGTAACAATATTTTCCGCATATACGTGGAATTTGGTTCGCTGCAATTTAATAGTGAGGCTCTTAATAAAGCGATTAATAATCCGCTTAATAAAAGAGTGATATTAAAAATAATTTTCTAAAACGAATGAATATTCGTTTATATTTGCGCCATGAGAGTGAAAGATGAAAATAAGGAGCTGACCATCCGGGAAAAAGCGATCGAGATGATTGTAAAGGAAGGATTTGATGGTCTCAGCATGCAGAAATTGGCCAAAGAAGCAAATATTTCTGCCTCAACTATTTACATTTATTTCAAAAACCGGGAGGACTTGCTAAATCAGCTTTATTTAAGTGTCCGGGAGAAATTTGAAAGGGATGCCCTGACCAATTTTTCCCCCGATATGCCATTTGAAGACGGACTATGGTTACAATGGAAGAACCGTTTCAAAAATATCTGCCAGAATCCCCTGGAATACCAGTTCTCCGAACAATTCCGTAACTCTCCGCTTATTAATCACAAAGACATCAAACCAAGTGTTTTCAGAAAAGTTATGCACGACTTTGTTGACAATGCGGTTAAGAAAGGAGAGCTTGTAGATATACCGGCTGAGCACTACTGGGCTATTGCATATGGACCGTTTTACACCCTGGTAAAGTTTCATCTTGAAAGCACCATGGCAGGTAAACCCTTTACCCTGACTGAGCAGAAGCTGAAACAGCTGTTCAGATTAGTGATAAAATCCCTGCACCCTTAAATTTTTTTTGCCCTATAAACGAACGAACATTCATTTATTATTAATTATTAATTGTAGAAAAATGACGATTAACCACCTCAACTTACCGGTATCGGATGTAGCGGGAGCGATAACTTTTTTCGAATCCCATTTTGACTTCAAATGTCTTGAGACAAAAGGAGATAACATGATTGCCGTATTGAGAAATCCGGCCAACTTTACCCTTGTGCTGATGTCTTCAAAGATGAACAGAAATGATAATACAGCCTATCCTGACGCCTTCCATATTGGGTTTATACTCGAAAGTATTGAAAAAGTGAATGCTACTTTTTCACAGCTAAAAGCTGGCGGAGTACAAATTGAGCGGGAGCCTCAGAAAATAAGAGATAGTTTCGGCTTCTATTTTTATTTTGATGAGTTGTTTATTGAGGTTGCGCATTACTTAGATTGATCATTGATCATGATTTTGCCCTATCCGCTTCGAAATAACAGTCCTCAACCTGCCTGCGTTCTCATCACCCCAGTTGCCTAATGCAGCGATCACGGGGATCAGACTTCTACCAAACTCAGTTAAACTATATTCAACCTTTGGCGGTGCCTGGGGATAAATGACCTTTGATATCAATTCATGCTCTTCCAGTTCATTCAGCTGAATATTGAGCACTCGTCTTGATGCATCAGGAATTTTCCGCTGTAGTTCACTTGGGCGCCTGTGGCCTTCGTTTATGAACCACAACAGACGGATCTTCCACTTGCCGTATAACACTTCGGCAATGAGGTCAAGCCCGCAATTCAGGTTGGGAGAAATTTTCCTTTCGTACATAGCAACAAATTTACACCCAATGCGTCAGATGAGACACATCGCTTCCATTCAGGGCAAACTTCCCTCGTACGATGCTACCCTACCTTATGCAGCAGCTAAAGCCGGACTTATCAATTATAGCAAAAGTTTATCAAATGAGGCTTCTCCTAAAGGTGTCCGGATATTGACAGTATCTCCGGGATGGATAATGACCACTGCCGCCAACAGAATGATGGAACGTATTGCAGAAAGCTCAAATACAACGGTAGAACAAGCCACACAAAGTGTAATGGACACCTTAGGTGGTATACCGATTGGCCGGCCAGCGAAGCCGGAAGAAGTGGCTGAATTCGTAGGATTTCTTGTTTCACCAAGGGCCGGATATCTCACAGGTGCGGAATATGTCATCGACGGAGGGACAATCCCGACAATCTAAAGTATGTACTGGAAAGGCTATGTATTCGCTACCACTATGCTACGACTATACCAGCATCTATAACTTATAGGCTCTCTACTATAGCATTATAGCCGCTATTCTATAGCCCTGGCTATAGAATAGCAGGCGTAACGCAGGACTACAGCGCCTGTAGCTATAGATTGGTAGTATAGTGGTAGTATAGTGGTAGCGAAGTCATAACGCCCGGGAACGCAAGACACATTGTTCTCCTGAGTTGCATGTGACCAGGATATTTCCCCGTTAAAAACGCAGTAGTAACGGAGGAACATCCTGGTCATATGCAACTCACATCAAAACATCACCACCTCTGCTGCGATCTGTGCCGCGACGGCTGAAAAATATGTACAAGAGAAACCCACCCCGCCTCCATTGCCTCATTCAGCCTAGCCAGCCGTAGATGAGCAAGAAAAGCAGATAAACCGATTTAGCTAAAACGGTCAATTATTAATATTCCGGTAGCGTGCCAAATTCAGTTTTCCAGTGTACTTCTCCTTATGATCAATCGTCTGGTACATTACATTACTATTCGGTAATGACTCAATAAACCGGATAATTTCCTCAATAGTGAATGGAGATTCTAAATGCACTTCCACTGCGGAAGATCCCTCTTTAACAGGTGATATCTCATAATCACCTCCCAGAATGCGCTGTAACTTCAAGACATCCTGCTTGCTGTTGGCTCTAAAGCGATATGTATTTTTCATTGTCCAAGGTATACAGGTATAAGAAAATATCTGTTTGCAATCGTTACCAAATATAATTCACCGCAAGCTATTGGTAATCAAACTCAGCCATATGAAAAGAACGCCGTTGTAACGATCTTTTACCCCCGGATACTCCGCTCGGGGAAGGCAAAACCTCGCTTTTGCCCTATATTGCGCGATATATACTTTTTTCACATGATATCCGGCAGGAATATGAGGATTTCGTGTATATTTTAATAAAGTGTGAAATTGACATGCATATGATAATCTATCGGGAACTCGAGGACTATATTTATGAATATTGCCAGCAATTCCAGACGCAAAATGAATTAATAGCCCAAAGGACACTCATGTATACATCAAATGGACTCTCTGAAGCTATGCTCTCTTCAATGCGGAGAAACGGCTGGATCAGTGATGAACCGGTAATCCTGGATATGATAGCAGACGGTCCTCATGAACTCAAACGCAGAGTAGTGGAAAGGATCTGGCGGGAACACAAGGATGTGCTACCATTGAATCTTTGCCCTAAATGTAACCTGATCGCCCGGACACCCCTGGCACGCCAGTGTCGCTTCTGCAAACACAGCTGGCATGCCGGAGAGGCTAGCTGATATCCATATCAGGATAAATCCACTATCCGTTCTACATTTATCTGCTCCAGGAAATACTCATCGTGAGACACTACTATAAGCGTTCCCTTGTACTCATTCACTGCTGCAGTCAGGATCTCAATGTTCTGAATGTCCAGGTTATTAGTGGGTTCGTCCAACACAATAATATCAGGCGTCTTATCGCTGATAGTCAGACAACAAAGCATCAGGCGCATCTTCTCTCCACCACTGAGCGCACTGCAGGGTTTATCCCAATAATCCCTCGTAAACAGGAAGCGGGTAAGACGGGTCTTTATTTCATGCTCCTGTAATGCCGCATCATTAAAACGCTGCGCCTGTTCATACACCTGGAGACCATTGTCGATCAATGAATAGTCCTGGTCAATATACACCGTCCTGTTGTCAGCCCTGACAACCGTTCCTGACGCAGGTTCCAGCTTACCCAGGATGATATTGATCAGCGTTGTTTTTCCGGAACCATTTAACCCTTTCAGCGCTATCCGCTCACCACTGGTTATCTGAAAAGTCAGGGCTTGTTGCCAGAGTAAGCGCTCACCATACTTATAATTGATATCATTGGCAGTAAATAATATTTTCCCTTTATGAAGCGTGGAATTATCAAAGCCCAGCTTCATTTTATCCATATCAGGCAATTCCTTCCGCAGCTCATTCAGTCCCTGGGAAATGTTATCTATCTTTTCTGCATGAACACCCTTTATGCGCGCAGTACTCTTCTCTGCATTGTTCCTGAAAGTGTTCATGGATATAGTAGGTAGCCCTGCTTTCTCCTGCTTTTTCTTACCGCGGGCATCCAGCTTTTGCTGTCTTTCAGCGGTTTCCCGTTCCGTTTCACGCGCCTTTCGCAAGGCTTTTTCCTTACTTCTGATATCCTGGTCCAGCGCATTGCCTTCGATCATTTTCTGCTCCCGGTAGAAATCATAGTTACCTCCGTAAACAGTTATCCCGCGTTTGCTCAGTTCGCAAACGGAATCCAGCAGGTTTAATAATTTCCTGTCGTGGCTGACTACGATCAAAGTACAGGAGGCCGACCGTATAAACTCATACAACAACTCCCTCCCTGCTTTGTCCAGGTGATTACTCGGTTCGTCCAACAACACTATCTCTGGCTGATGAATGGCTATCCCTGCCAGGAAAACTTTTGTTTTCTGTCCCCCGCTAAGTGTTGCCATCTTCTGGTGTAGGTCCAGCTCTTCCAATCCCCAGTAGATCAGGGCGTCCTTACATCTTTCCTCGACAGTCCAGTCATCGTTTAACACCGTCATGTTCTCTTCTGTGACGTTGCCGTCAAGGATTTCCTGTAAGGCCTTCAATTTATCTTCGATCCGAAGCGCCTGTGCAATGGTAATATCATTGAACTGCCCAAAGAGCTGCGGTATATAATAGGGTACGGCATCAGTTTGCATGACACCGCCAGAAGGCTGGAGCACGCCGGCCATAATTTTCAGCAGGGTAGATTTACCTGCGCCGTTATTGCCTATAAGGGCAATCTTATCTTGCCTGTTAACAGTCAGATTAATATTGTCGAACAATAAATCTTTGTTGGGATGGGTATACGTGAGATTTTGCAGAAATAACATAATTCCTTTCTTTTAAAGCCAATAATACCAGCTCATCCCTCACCGGGGAAGCGCTACTTATCTTTTTTGAAAGAAATTATATCTCACATTGATGGGTCTCTTCGTTTGATTTCTGCAAACTTAAATACTTTTTTTCATTTTTTTCATCTTGCATAGGGGTAATCCTCTCTTTACATTGTCTACCTTCGACGACAAATTATAAGCGCGCGGCATTGGAAGCGGTAAAAGAGTCAAAAAATGACTATGGTCTACTGGAGCAGTACTTCTTTGAATATTTTGAAGTATTGCATACTTATGCCTATACCATACTGAAAGACAATGATGAAGCTAAAGATGTGGTACAGTCTGTATTTATGCAGTTATGGCAGAAAAGGGAGGTGCTGACCATCAGAAAGTCTGTCCGTTCATACCTGTATGTAGCCACGCACAACCATTGTCTGAATCATATCAAAAGCAGGAAAATACGGCGAAAACATTATGATCAGTTTGCCTCCGGTGAGCAGGAGGGCACATCCACACTGGAAGAACATATAGAACTGGCAGACCTTAAAAAAGAAGTGCTGGCAGCTATGAAAACATTACCGGACAAATGCCGTGAAATATTCTACAAGAGCAGGTTCGAAGAGAAAAGTTACGCAGAGATCGCGCAAGAGCTTAATATATCTGTTAAAACCGTCGAAGCACAAATGGGCAAAGCACTGCGTATTTTACGGACCATCCTATCCGGCAAGACGTTCTTCTGGCTCATGATAAGCTGTCACTTATTGACTGGAATAAACAAACTTATTCAATAGTTATGGCACAGAGAGCTGAAAATATTATCGTAAATGATGACTTGCTGTCAAAATACTTCTCCGGTGAAGCTTTGCCGGAAGAAGCCATGGCTGTTGATGAGTGGAAGAGCAGCAACGCAATCAACCGCCAGGAGTTTACCGCACTGTGGAATGCATGGAATCAAACGTCACTACGTTCCCATAAAGTAGGCAATATACAGGCTGCATGGAATGAATTACAACCACTTCCAAACAGACTGTCCTCAAGACGTACAATATTACTCAGATGGACAGTGGCGGCGTCAGTGCTGATCGTTATTGCTACTGCATTACTACTGAAGACTAACAATGGTACGCATCAACAGCATACAGTCACTGCCTCATTGCATAAAACAGAACAGAGCATCCTGCCCTGTGGCTCCCGGGTTACCATTTCTCAGGGCAGCAGTCTCACCTACCCTACATCACTCGAGGGAAATGAAAGACATGTAATACTGGATGGCAACGCTTATTTCGATGTAACGGCGCTGGCAGACAAGCCGTTCATTGTAACGGCAGGCGCCGTAAACATCAAAGTACTGGGTACATCATTTCATGTGTATGATACAGATACTGCGATCACGGTAAAAGTAATCAGCGGTAAGGTGCTCATGTATGTGGCGGAACAACAGGTTATCATCTCGGCTGGGGAAACAGGCCAATATCTGAAGAAGGAGCAACAACTGGAACGGAAGCCAGAACAACGCAGTTTCCATTTCGACAATGAAAACCTCGAAGCAGTGATCGCGACATTGTCCCAAGCCTATCATAAGAAAATAATCATCAAAGATCCTGAGATCGCCTCGCTCAAGATCTCCAGCAATTTTGACAATAAACCACTTGATTATATACTGGAGGTAATTGCTCTAACACTCAATGTAAAATATACTCCCAATCCAAACAACGATGAGATCTATTTCGAGAAAGCGAATTAACCTTCTTTTGTTCTGTATCCTCTTGTCTGCACTCACCGGTAAACTATATGCACAACAATATGAAAAAGCCATTGTAAAAATATCACAAACTCCTATTGACATTACATCCCTGGCAAAAACAATTGCGAAGCAAACCGGATTACAATATTCCCTGAATATGCAAAATGCATCGCTGAAAAAACGTATTACATTAAAAGTCGGTAAGTGGCAGTTGTCGGATATATTAAAACAGATACAGCAACAAGCCGGACTTAATTACCGGATCCTTGGTGATCATATTCTTTTTATGGACTATCAACCGCCTGTTAGTCAAAAAACTGTTCCCAATACCACTAATCTTTCATCACTGCCAGCAACCACCGCAAGCCAGACATCGAAATCAGGTAGCAACAAAGCCGCCAGTCCAGCGAACCGGCCAATCCCAGTCAATCAATTAAAGAACAGTGTTAACAACGTTACTACCAGGGCAAATAGTAACTCTATTACAGTAAAAAACACTACGAAAAATACTATCTCAGATAAAGCATCCAAAGCGCCGGCAATTACCGGAACAGACACAAAAACAAACGCGGCTGCAGGTAAGCAGCAACCAGCAGCCAGCGGCAAAGCAAGTACTCCTGCTGCAAAAGAAGACACTATTCCTTTCTACTCACAGGGAAGGATCATCACAGACAGCCTGGCTGTTGACAACAAAGAGCGTTTATTGCCGTTAGCACCTGCATATGCTGCAGCGGCACATTATACGCCGAAAATGTTCTCCCTGTCGTTGTTTGACAACATGGATGATGACGGCAGCCGGAAGAATATACCTGTTATCAGGAACACCGTTCAACCACTTATGAAACGCATCGCCATGGCCAAAGAGAAGAACCAAAAAGAAAGTAATGCCCGGCAGAAAGACAGGTCATCCCGGCGTGGAAAGTTAAACGCGGACCAGGTGGCTTGGTATCGTCCATTCGTAAAAACAGGATTTAGTACAGATGAACTATTGTATCTCAATGCCTCGCTAATGGCAGGCATAAAATACGTCTATGGCATCCTTTCTTACGGTTATGCTTTCCCCGGTGGGCGTTTCCGCTGGGGCGCCGGCGTTCCTGTGAGATTAAATGACGAACAACAACTGCATTTCAGTTTTACTACAGGGACCCTGAAAAGAAGAACTTCCCCTGATTCTGCCATCGTTTACGGAGTGAAGGAACAGTTAACGCGTTTCGGCGCAGGCTGGTCTAAGACAGTAAGCCCACATATTACGTTTCAGGCACAGTTCCATTACAACATACTCAGGAAAACGTCTGACTCGACCTCAGTGTTTGCGCAGAATGTAGCGAACGACCATCAGCGCTTCGAATATGGCAGGGTTCCATACACACTTAGCGAGAGCTACGGCGCTTATAAATTTGACGAACCGTACAGCGCAGCCGGCGATTTCAAGCGGTGGATCGGCATACAGCTTTCCTTGTTTTACAAACTATTCTAAACAGTTTTGATGCCGGCAATGACTGCTTATGGCCATTGCACGGCATTCTTCCAATGGCAACGACTCAGGATATTAATCTGTTGTAAGCATGCATTATTACCGGGGGCACAAAGTCTTTCCAGCCCAATCTGATCCCCTTTTTAAAATCTTCTTTCTTATCTTTTCTGCTCTTAAATAACGTTGTATGACTTCCTAAAGCAGGATCTATCTCCTCCTCAGGCCTGCCATTTGTGTAGTAATAAAGTGCGATGGATTTCCTTGTGCGGTCTTCAGGACAATTCAAGGCATCAGGATGTCCGTGATAGGAATAGGAGGTAGTACTAAAAATAGCCATCCTGTTAAACAACGGTAATATCTTTACTTCTGCCTTTTCCATATTTCTATCCCACAGTTCAAAATGACCGCCATAACTTTCTTCCCAGTCCTTGTTCAGATATATTAATACATTTAAACGGCGGTCAAGATTTGTAATGGGATGCTTATTGAAATCGGCATGTATCTTCAGTAACCCACCTCTTACAATCTGGTGTAAACCACCCCCTTCCAGATAAGGATCAGGTATTAAACCTCTTATACCGGTAAGCTCTTCCAAAAAATTGAGAAAGGGACGGGAATTCAGGGAATTGATAAAATGTCGCGTGAATGCGCCGTAATTACTTTCATCTTTTAATGCCAGCTTCATTTCCTGCGCGTTACGGAACCTATGCCAGTGCTCATTATTTGCCCCCGGGAATTCCTCCAGTACATTATTCAGCGCTTCTTCCGGGAAAACATTATCCAGATATATATGCGGGAAAGGGTGTCCTTCTGCGTATCGCGTCTTGTTCTCACTGGCAAGCGCTTGCAGCTTAGTAACATCTGGCATGTAGTAATTCATAGAATAATAGATTAAATTGGTTAAAGCAACGTTACTATACGACAATTCAATTTATCAACTACCCTTACGCAGATGAAAATAATTTATCTTCGTCAGACTATTTTAACTCCCCCATGGCTTACAAAAGAAAAGGACATCTTACTGTTATAACCGAATGGTGTAGACATCTGAGCAAAGAGATGCACAGATGGTACTGGAAAGGAGAAAGAAAGGCAGGTAAGAAATTGATAAAAAAGGAGTTAATGGAAAACAGGAAACCCGCAGCTTAGCTTAACCACTTCCTTAATGCATTTGATTTCTCCCTGCTCACCACTACTTCTTCCGTTGCTGGGAATAAGTCCAGTTTCAATTTACCATTAAATACCTGGTGGATCTTTTGTATGGCTCCTGCAGATACGATGTATTGTCTTGTGGCTCTGAAAAAATCCTTCGGGTTTAACTCCTGCTCCAGCTCTTCCAGCGTCTGATCTATCGCATAGCGTTCGGATTGTTTGGTAACGAGGTAGACCAGTTTATGTTCCGAAAAGAAGTAAGCGATATTCTCTACCATTACCGGTATCAGCATATCACGGTAAGATACCAGGAAACGGGAACGGTACACCAGTTCCCGGTGCTGCATCTTCCTGATCACGTCCAGCAGGTCGGGACCATTGGAGCGGTTAACCAAACCTTTTATCCTCGTAATGCTTTTTTCGAGTTGTGCTTCTTCCAGGGGTTTCAGCAAATAATCAATACCATTCACTTCAAAGGCCTTCAGGGCATATTCGTCATAAGCGGTAATAAAGATAACATGTGAGCGGATCTGCACATGGTCAAAGATCTCGAAACTCAATCCATCTGTCAGTTTAATGTCCATGCAGATGATATCCGGATGTTCATGCGCCTTCAGCCAGTCAATACTTGCCTGTACTGTCTGCAACTCACCAACAATCTCAATTTGTTTATCGATCTGCAATAACAGTTTTTTCAATCTTGCCGCATTAGGTAGTTCGTCTTCAATGATCAGTATGCTCAGCATGTTCCTCTGCATTTTTTTTCATCAATGGTATCTTCACTTCAAAATAGTTGCCCGTATTGCTAATGACCGGCTTATTACCGCTTAGCAGCAGATAGCGCTGGGTAATATTCTTTAGTCCCAGCTGCGCCCCCGGCTCCTGTATGCGCTTGGGATTCTTGTTATTCTTCACTACAAGCCACTTGTTATCTTCAATGTAAATATCGATAATCAGCGGCGAATCATTCGTAAACTGGTTATGCTTAATGGCGTTTTCAATCAGCAACTGCAATGTGAGCGGGGCAATATCACTTTGCAGATGATCTACATCCTCTGATATGTTGATACGGATGGCCTGGCCGTACCTGATCTGATGGAGGAAAAGTACATTCTTGATAAAATCGAGCTCCACCGCCATGGCAATAGTGTTCTGTGTACGATTGGTCAGCATGTAACGGTAGATGGAAGATAACTTCACCACGTAATTAACAGACAGGGAAGGGTTTTCTTCTATCAGGGAAGTGAGTGCGCTCAGGTTGTTAAACAGGAAATGCGGGTCCAGCTGTAGCTTCAAGGCATCCAGCTGTGCCTGTACCGCCAGTTCATTCAACTTAAATGCCTCCAGGCGGGCATTATTCAACCTGTTAATAAGATGTTCTGCCGCGAAGATGGAAGTAATTACCAGGCAGTAGATCATCCCCGTGATGGACGATTGCCGGTAAAGCAGCTGGTTAAAAGCGAATTTTTCAGGGAAGGGAATATGAAAAAAGAGATAAACAACCAGCAGGATGATACCCATGTGCGATATCAGCTGTACCATGAAGCGCATTCTCATGTTCTTTTCCCAGGGCAGCCTGCGGTGCAGCAGGTAAGTCAGCCATATACCAGTTTCTATCACCAGCAGTGGGAACAACCAGGACACCAGGGTGTTGACAATAAAATCAAATACGGTGAATTGTCGCCAGGCGTTGAAGGTACGCTCGTAGGGGTTAATCAGGAAGAAAATAAGGTTGGTAAGTAAACAAAAAATAGGATAGCCATAAAGTCGCAAGAATTTATAGTTGGATGTAGCCATAATATGTGAGACTTTTTACCAGGCCACACTATCCTATTGATGAATATGTTTATTTGGAATATACGCGACGAACTGGATTTGTCAGCAACTCCCATATCATGTATAGTATGCCTAATGATAAAACAGATAAAACGATTTTAATAATATTCAGCAATTTACCTATTTTATACAGCTGTGACGCGTAGTGAATTGTACTTGTCATGATCGTTTCCGTTATTTGACGGCAATTTGGGGCAAATACCAGAAAAATACAGGCCGATCTGACTGAACTTACAAAAATCCCTGCTGAACTGAAATTATGGACAACTGAAGTGAAAGGCCTGGTATAACATACCTAGCCCGGCAGGGCAAACGCGACATACGTATCTCCCGATTTACTGCCTATTTTTCCGCCACCGCAGGCAATGACCACGTACTGTCTGCCCTGCAGGGAATAAACGGCCGGGGTGGCATACCCGGCGGCAGGCAATTGTGCTTCCCATAACTGGCGACCGGTCTTTTTGTCGAAAGCCCTGATCTTTTCATCCTGTGTGGAGGCTACGAATATCAGCCCACCTTTCGTAACCACAGGTCCGCCGTATACCTGCGTCCCTGTAGGGGGTATTCCCCTCTTTTTAAGCGTTTCAAACTCCCCGAGGGGTACTTTCCATAGCAACTTCCCTGTATTCAGATTTACGGCATTTAAAGTGCCCCAGGGTGGTTTTATACCCGGATAACCATCTTTATCCAGGAAACGGATGTAACCTGTCATGGTATAGGGCACCTCATCCAGGATACTGTTCTTCCCTGAAGTGTTGGCGGCTACCTGTGCGCCCGGTTCTTTAGCAGCGCTTTCTGTATGTAACAGGAAGTCGATCAGTGCCTTTCGTTCTTCTTCGGGAATCTGTTTAAACGAGGGCATCATATTCCTCCCACCTTCCATTATTTTCCTGATCTGATCTCCCTGGTACTTCCTCCCGATATTCACCAGTGAGGGATAGGAAGTTCCGTTCCCTTTTAATTCAGGGCCATGGCAGCTGATGCAGTATTTATTATAGGTGTTACGCCCAGTCGCGGCACTATTGTTACCTTCTTTTGGCACATCGATCATCGTTAGCGCCCAGGGCAGTTCGGTGCTGTTTACATACAGGATCTGCGTTTCAGGATCTACCGCAGCGCCACCCCATTCCCCTCCACCATCAAAGCCGGGGAATATCCAGCTGCCCTCTTTTGAAGGCGGTGTGAACATGGCAGAGTGCTTTACCTTCCGGAACTTCTCCAGCATTTCCTGGTGTGCATCCGGGCTCAGATCAGTCAGATCTTCCTCGCTGAACTGCTGCCGGGCAAAAGGCTCCGGTAATACAGGAATGGGTTGCGTGGGCCAGGGCGTTTCTCCGGACAGGGCTTCCTGGGGAACGGCTTTTTCTTCTATCGGAAAAACAGGCTTACCGTTCGTTCTGTCAAACAGGAATATATAACCGTGTTTTGTGATCTGTGCGACCGCATCAATTTTCCTTCCGTCTTTATGTAGCGTAACCAGGTTAGGATTGGCCGCCAGATCACGGTCCCATAGATCATGATGTACCACCTGGTAATGCCATAGATATTTCCCGGTAGCCGCATCCAGCGCGATCAGTGAATTGGCGAACAGGTTGGCCCCTTTGCGGATGCCGCCATAAAAGTCGCTGCCTACACTTCCTGTAGGAACATATACAATGCCCCTTTCTTCATCCAGCGACATGCCCGCCCAGCTATTGGCGCCCCCTAATTTCTTCCAGGCGTCTTTGTCTGGCCAGGTATCATAGCCGACTTCCCCGGGATGAGGAATGGTATGGAATATCCAACGACGTTCGCCGGTATGTACATCAAACGCCCGGATATGGCCCGGGGCTGCATCCGCCGATTCAGCAACCCTGATACCGACGATCAGCAGGTCTTTGTAAATAATACCGGGTGTATTACCCGATACATAGGAGTCTCCTTCTGTCTCTCTGTCGAGATGTGCTGACAAATCAATATATCCGCCCTTTCCAAAACTCCTCACAGGTTTTCCGTCTGCTGCATTAATAGCATAGGCTCGATTACCTGCGTTGTAAAAGATCCGTTTATCATTTCCGTCTTCGCTCTGCCAATATACCACACCCCGGCTTACCTTCATCAGGGCGGCCGGATCGTTACCGGCAGCAGTATCTTCCGAAGCAGGATCGAACAACCAATGTTGTTTTCCAGTAGTTGCGTCGAGGGCGAAAAGTTTCAGGCGGGGAGAGAGACCGTATAATATCCCGTCCACCATCACAGGATTACACTGGTTCTGTGAACGGCCGGCAGTATCCTTATCATTTGTACTATATGTCCAGGCTACCTGTAGCCGGGAGACATTGTCCGGATTGATCTGTATATTGGAGGAATAACGGATGCCATCTTTGGAGCCAGCATAAGTGGCCCAGCTATCATAATCTTTTGTGGCAACAGGGCCTTTACAGGAAGTAAATAGCAATAACGTGGACAGCGATACCAACCAAACAATGTTTGTCATTAAACAACCGGTTTATGTATCCAATATAACAAAATAGGCGCTGCCGTTTATTCCGGTTGTTCTCTTTTTTACAATTTTAGATTTGTCGGGTGTGCTTTCTTTGTTAATAGTATACAGGGGAAGTGAATACCGCCATTCTAACTAAAGGGGCAACCGGCTTCACAGCCAGCTGCCCCTTCCCCAATTTATACCGGATAAGGACCATCTTCGAATGCTTCCGCATGATAGCCCTTAGATCCTACGGTTTTAGCGAGCGGACTACGTAGTTCTTCCCCTGCCTTCAGGCGTTCAATAACATACCTGAAGTCGTATACTGGTTGCCAGCCTAACTCTTTTCTGGCTTTCTCATTCACATATACCCTGTCAATTCCCTGGAACATCTTCCAGCCCCGCCGTTCATATTCCAGTACATATTCAGGTACAAGTCCCTGTACTACCCACAACGCATTGTTCCGGAGATACGTTGCATGTCCACGCATAAAAGGAGTGGTAGCACTAATAATATATTTACCGAAACCTATTTCCTTTGCCTTTTTGGCGGCGAGTATATGTGCATTCACCGCATCTTCCAGTTCCACACGGCGGTGGAGGAATTCATTCGCTTTCAGGTTATCATCTGCATAGGCATTTCTTACCTTACGATTGTCATCTTCTTCCGGGAAGAACCGGGAAGTCCGGAGCACGATACAAGGCAGTCCCTGGTTCCTGAAAAACAGCTGGCACAGGTCTTCCGCCGCAGCTTTGGTAACGCCATAAATGTTCTTGGGTACAGGTGTTACATCTTCCGTAATCCATGCCGCCGGCGATCCCGCCTTCGGTTCCAGTGCATCTCCGAATACACTGGTCGTACTGGTAAAAACAAAAGCTTCTACACCTGCAGCAACAGATGCCTGCAACAGGTTCAGTGTGCCGGTGATATTCGTATCAATAAACTCCTGCATACTATGCGTTGCAACATGCGGTTTATGTAATGTGGCGGTATGGAATACAGCTTCCACGCCATCAAGACAACTTTTTACAAAGTCCCTGTCGGTAATGGAACCTACATGTGTTGTAAATGACGAGGCAAGAATATCTACACCAATCACTTCATAGTGCTGAGCCTTGAGTATGCGGGCCAGCCCTTCACCGAGATGTCCGGCGCTTCCGGTAACTAAAACTTTCATATGTTAGTGGTATCTTATAATGTTCTCTACCCCGAAGTTAACGGGTGTTAATTCAAATTTCGGGACATTTGTCCCATTTACAGATATGATCACGACAAATCTGCAACTGCGGAATTTAATGGAAGAGCTGACAGGCAATGAAAGCACCGGCAATGCGATCACGCTACGGACCCTTCAGCCAAAACAGCGGCTGATTGTACAGGATCAGGCGCTTCAGAGTGTATATATTATCAGGTCCGGTGTGACAAAGTGTTTTATTACAGAAAACAATGAACGGGATTATATCCTGGATTTTCTGGGAGAAGGCGAAATCCTTGGGGAGATAGAAGCCATCAGGCATACCAGGGCAACATGCACGATAGAAGCTATCACACCTCTGACAGTTTATACCATGAGCAGCGCACAGTTCCATCACTTCTTCAAAACATTGCCGGCCTTTGGCAGCGTTGTACTGGAACTGATAGCTACCCGGCTAGCCAGGATCTCTGAGAAAGCGGCAAGACAACAGTTATATACCTTATCGGAAATATTACCCCAGCTACTATCTGCGCTCGAATCCCAGCAGATCACCTTTACCAAACAGGACCTTTCCGAATACCTGGGCATTTCTGTCAGAAGCCTGAACAGGTTACTGAAAGATGCCGGCAATACTACTTTTTGAGCGCTGCCATAAACTTCTTTGTTTCTTCCCTGTAGACGGTGATCAGATGCGTACGCATGGAATCTGGCGTAGGACTGGTTTGTCCCCTGGTCAGCATGGTGATATTCCTTGATGGTAATGCCGGCATATGGCAATCAATACAATTCTTTGAAAGTACCGCAGCTGGCAGAGTTGTCATTTTACAAAAAGTATGACCATCCGCCTTATGGCAACTCATGCAGCGCTGAGAAAAAGCCTGTAGCTGGTCTCTTTCATTGTTATGCGGATTATGACAGGAAGAGCAGTTCATCCCATCACTCTTTATAAAGCATTTACTGGCAGTAAATAGCTGGTATTGTTTTCCATGTACATCAACTTCAGCTGTCTTCTCCGGGCGTGTAAAATCGGGAAAGAAATAATCAGATAAAGCATCTCCCGGTTTAAATTCAAAAGCAGGTTTTTGCGGGGCGCCCAGCCCGGAATGACAAAGCGCACACATATCCAGCTTTTGCTGATTTTTCAGGGAAGCGATCTTTGTGATATGCCTGGCATCTTTTTCCTGCGGATGCTCCTGGTGAAAAGTCACATGTTCTGCCGCCGGGCCATGGCATCGCTCACAGTCAATACCATACACCAGCTGATTCTTTTCAAACTCCTCTGAGAGGTGCAAACCTTCCATACTTACATTCTTAATACCCACGGCAGAGCTATGACAACCGAAACAGGTACTGGGTATCATCCTGTCAAATTTCGGATAAGCCGGTGGGAAACCGGGGCTATTCGCCCAGCTATTGGTAAGGATAAAATAAGACAGCGGCAACTGAAAGTATTTTCCATTCCGCCAGAAAAGAAAGGTCTGCGCCTTTCTGCCTGATCCAATAGTGATATCAAAACGATGTAATTCCTGCAGCGCACTATCCGAATAAGCAACCTGGAAAAGACCACTATCCCTGACCTCCATCACGACCTTTGTTCCATTACTATAAGAAAAGACGTTATGAGGGTTTACGAAACTGCCTTTGATAGCCGCCTGGAAGGCAGGACCGGAAGTTTTATAGTGGCCAGTGGTCATGTAGCTATCGTATATGCTCTTATGACAGCTGATACAGGCTGCCGATCCCGCAAACTGTTCTCCCCTCAGATCTTTACTATCTTTGCCGGGCCGCTTACTGATACATTGGGAAAAGATAATAATGCAGGAAATGATCAGCAGGGATATGCATAGCAGGCGTTTATTCATGACGTTGGAATAATGGGCCCAAGATATATATTTATAGTATGAAACAAAAGATTGCCCATATCACGCTGGTCGTAGACAACTACGACGATGCCATCCGGTTCTATACCGAAAAACTCCATTTTACCCTGGTAGAAGATACCCCATTGGGTAATAACAAAAGATGGGTACTGGTAGCCCCGCCGGGATCGGAAGGAAGCTGCTGCCTGTTACTGGCGCAGGCAGTTGGCGAAGAACAAAAAAGCAGAGTGGGCAATCAGACCGGAGGTAGGGTATTCCTATTTCTTTATACGGACAATTTCGAAAGAGATTTCCGGAACCTGCTGGATAAGGGGGTAAAAATTGTCAGACAACCCGTTCAGGAACCCTATGGAACAGTAGCTGTTTTTGAAGATCTGTATGGCAATAGGTGGGACCTGATACAGCCCGTCGGACAATGATATTTTTTTTGTTAAAACGCGCGGGGGAAAACATTTACCATTGCTTTTTTCATTAACTTCAGTTCACTTTCCCCCTTTATATGTCTTACTTTAAAGCGTCCCTGCTGCTATTGTTGCTACCCTTATACTTTTCATGTAACGCCAATCGTACATCAAAAGCTGAAAATTCTTTTTACTACTGGCAGTCGACCTATGACTGGGATTACGGCTGGAGTACCTGGACTGACAGCGTTAAAAAAGCAGTCGGAGTACAGCATTTTTACCTGCATTATTTTGATGTGGACTGGAGTGAGAATTTATCCATGCCGGTTCCGGTAGCGGAATTCGCCTCTTTGGATTACATTGACCGGCTGTTAGGCGATAATTATACACCCGTCGTTTTTATCACCAACCGTACTTTTGAAAGACTGCCCGACAGCTCCTGTGAATGGCTGGCCCAACGTGTGGCAGGCAGGATCAATAGCATGACTGACAAACTTGAAAGGAGCATCGTTCATGGAAAGAGTACAGATATCTATAATCAATTGCCATCTCCTGTATCTACACAATGGGATTCTATTGTAAAAGTAGTGGCCACTGCCCGAAAACGCTTAAAAACCGAAATCCAGATAGATTGCGACTGGACAGCTGGCACCAGGGAGAAGTATTTCCGTTTTCTGCAAGCGCTAAAAGGACACTATCCCGATAAAACACTTTCCGCCACCATCAGGTTATACCCTTATAAGTATGCCCCCAAAATGGGTGTTCCTCCTGTAGACCGGGGTATGCTGATGTGTTATAACCTCGGCAATATTAAAGATGCTAATACGAACAATTCCGTATTTGATTTAAAAACACTACAGCAATATTTTAATGTTCCTTCCTATCCGCTTCAACTGGATATAGCCTTTCCGGTATTTGGATGGTATGCGTGGTTCAGGGGAAATGAATTTAAGGGTATTATTCATGACGATCCTTCGCTTGTAAATGATACAATTACATTTGCCCATGTAGACAAACAGCACTACCGAGTAATGACAGATACTGTGCTTGGTGATAATTACTACCGATCGGGCGATATATTACGTATGGAATATCCTGACGCCGATATGCTTAATACAGCTATTGATCTTGTAAAAGAAAAAGTACCCGATTACCACCGTATTACATTCTATCACTGGAATCAGTCTTCAATAAAGACGTATGAAAAAGTTATCCAAAAGGCTTTTGCTGCTCGTTAACACCTCACTACTGCTAGTCTTCCCATATATGCATACCCGAAGCTGTGGCCCGCTGCTATTTCCTGCCGACCTTCGCTTTGCATTATTTCAACCCGATCTTTCCGGGTATAACACCCTTGCGCCTTTATACTATCGTATGCCTGAAACCGGTTACTTCCGTTCCGACCCGCAGCAAAGAGATTACTTCCGCAATTGCAGGGAATGGCAGAAAATAACAGGTAAAGCCGTTGCATTGAAGGATATCTACACGATACAGTATGACATCTCTCCTGACGATTTTATATACGCGTATCGGCATGCTGACTGGAATCAACTAAAAGATAATTCATTTGTACAGTGGTTAAGAATGCCGGCACATAAAAAAGAGCTGGACTATATGGCCTTTGCCAAGCAGGTCGAGTTCAGTCAGTTTTACAATCGTGATCCATGGGAAGTTAATTCGCCGGTTATAAATACAGAAGCGCTGATCGATACGGCAGTCCGCAATTGCGGCAGCATAGCATCTACATTTCTGCGGCAACGTTATGCCTTTCAGATTGTAAAACTACAGTTCTATAACAGAAACAAAGACGCGAACGCGAATAACATCCTGATCAGTTATTATGATACTTATCTGAAAGGCAAGCCAACCATTGTATCTGACTGGGGCCTGTATTATTATGGATTTATACAGCGAGACCCAAACATGTACCTCAAATATATGCTGGCGAGCTTTGACAGATGTGAAGAGAAAAAAGGGCCGGTATTTGGTAAGCTTAGCCGAAAAGAACTGGATGCCTTTTCGGCTGCTAAATCGGACAGGCATACTACCGCACTTGTTTATGTATTGAAAGCATTGAAACAACCTGGCAGATCATTGACAACGTTGCAACAGTTGTACAACATTGAACCCAACTGTACATATTTCCCTTTGCTGATATGCAGGGAAGTCAATAAACTCGAAGACTGGATCTCTACTCCTGAGATACTGGGATTCAACTCTACGGTAAGAGAAAATCTTTTCTTTGGCCGCGCCAGAAGAGAGTATAACTGGGAGAGTCGTAAACCCGACACCAGCTATGCGTATTATGCGGATCAAAACATTAAAAGCGACCGTCAATACCTGCGTTCTTTCAGAAACTTTCTCGCGGACATGCTGGAAGGACGAAGCAATAATAAAGATATGATCCGGCTGGCAATCGCACATCTCGACAATATGGATGGACGATATACTGATGCGACCTATCACCTTGGTAAATTAAACACTTTAAAAGATACTGTTTATAAACGCCAGGTTATTGTTGAGAAACTGATTGCGGCTTTTTACAGTCAGGACATTACGAATGCAAGCGTAAAACAGTATTTACACCATCAGTTCAAAAGCCTTGAAAAACTTGGTCATACGTACGAAATTCCTGATACCGATGAGGGAATGCCAATAGAATTGAGAAATGAAAAAAGAGATATCCGCGCCGCACTATTCCTTATGCTGGGCCAACGCTATAAACAGAAAGGCGACAATTTAACGGCAGGGTTGTTATGTCAGAAAGCCGATATTCCAATAAACGAGTATACCGGCGAATATTACGAATCTGATACCCCACTGGTAAGTTATCGCCAGATTGCTTATTTTGATAAATACGCTTCACCTGAGGATGTAGAAAAGCTTATCCGTTTCAAACACCAATCGGGGAAAACACCATTTGAAAAAATGATTGCACCTGCAACATGGGCGCCGGACGACTTCTACCGGGATGCAAAAGTCACATTGCTTGTCAGACAACAACGTTTCAGGCAAGCCGCTATGGAAACCGCAAAAATAGCTGACGATTTCTGGCAGAAGAATTGGGCGTATAGCGATTATTTGTCCCGTATCTACATTGGAAGCCCTGGCATATTAGTACCGGGTGAAGACACAAGCAAACGCTATCCCATAACAAGCAAAAAAGCAATACTAAGAGATATCCTGCTGTTACAGGATAGTCTCTCACAAGCCAGCACTTCAAGCTCCAAAGCGCGCTTTCATTATCTGCTGGGAAATGCATACTTCAATATTTCCTACTATGGCAGAGCGTGGATGATGAGCGCTTATGGGCAATCGTACAGGGAAGCGTCAATAGGCGGGCTTAATAACAACAAATGGGCGTGGTTTTCCTTCTACCCCAATGCGAATATTTATAAGAGTGACTATTACCAATGTTCACATGCTTTCGATATGTATGAAAAAGCATTACGCTTAAGTGCCCGCGACAAGGAATTACATGCAAAAATATTGCTAATGCTAAACGTATGTGATAAATCCAGGTATACCTTCTTTGCAGAGAAAGCAAAATATAATAAAGGCATTGACGACTACTGGCGTGAAACTGCGCCGTATCGCTTCCCCTATCTGAAACTACTAAAAGAACACGATGCAGACACGAAAGTCTATGCAGATAGTCGTACGGAATGCCCGGATGTTGCTGCGTTTACGAAGCGTTAAGAGCATTATCCGGAAAAAATATTCAAATATTTATACACATCCCACAACTACGTGATTACCAAATTACAACAACAGGTTTTTGCAGTTGATTTTAACACCATTCTTCCGAATCTTTTTTGGAATTCAGAAATTTGTTATAACCTTTGTATGGTAATTAAATTTACAATGGACACTGATTCCTTTATACGCACAGACCTGCACTTTTTACACTTCACCATTCTTAACACTTCTCCCCCCGGAATTTAGTTATATGAACGACGGAAAGTTTTAACAGGCTTACTGTCTGCACACGTTTTAACTACAGCTACAACTGTAAAAGCAACGTTATGCACATTTGTACGGATTCGTGCAATGTATTCGCGTATATGCATATATACGTGTCAAGGGCATCCTATTTCTATATCATATAAACACCACACATTTATGCAAAATGAAGTTCTCAGGTGGCTGATTATTATCGGCTTACCCGTACTATGCCTTATTCTCTACAAGTACATCCTTCGCGTCTTCTTTGGTTTGGTTATCGTACCGGAAGACAAGATCGGGCTTGTTACAAAGAAATTCGTCCTGGTTGGTAAACAGGAATTGCCGGAAGGCCGCATCATCGCTACTAATGGTGAAGCGGGTTTTCAGGCACAGACACTGGCTCCCGGTGTTTATTTCGGGAAGTGGTTCTGGCAATATGAAGTGACCTTCCAGTCTTTTACCATTATCCCCACCGGTAAGATCGGTCTTGTACTGGCAAAAGACGGTACTGAACTGCAGCCAGGTGCTGTTATGGCCCGCCGCGTGGATTGCGATGCATACCAGAATGCGGAATCATTCCTCAACAACGGCGGACAAAAAGGACGGCAGACCGCTATTATGACACCCGGTTCTTATCGTATCAACACTTTCCTTTTCGAAGTGGAGATCACTGATATGACCACCGTACCCGATAACGCAGTAGGTATCGTTACCACACTGGAAGGTCAGGCTATTGAAACCGGCCAGATCGCGGGTAAGATCATCTCTAACCACAACAACTTCCAGGACGCTGACGCCTTCCTCGCCAACGGTGGGTATAAAGGTCTGCAGGAGCAGGTGATCCTGTCGGGTTCTTACTTCCTGAACCCATGGTTTGCCAAAGTGGAAATGCGGCAGATGACAGAGATCCCGATCAGCCATGTGGGCGTTGTGATCTCTTATGTGGGTAGTGACGGTGAAGACCTCAGCGGCACAGAGTTTAAACACGGTAACATTGTTGCCAAGAACCACAAAGGTGTATGGGCAGAACCACTGGGACCTGGCAAATATCCTATCAACCCATACATCATGAAGGTGGAATACGTGCCTACCACCAACCTGGTGCTGAACTGGGCCTCTGCACGGAGCGAAGCGCACCAACTGGACAAGAACCTCTCTACTATCACGGTACGTAGTAAGGACGGGTTTACCTTCAACCTGGACGTGGCACAGATTATTCACATTCCATCTACTGAGGCGCCTAAAGTAATTGCCCGTTTCGGTAATATGAGCAACCTGGTTACACAGGTGCTGGAACCTACCATCGGTAACTACTTCCGTAACTCTGCACAGGATGCTGAGGTGATCGACTTCCTGAAGAGCCGTAAGGAAAGACAGGATTCCGCCAAACAACATATCGGTAGAGTACTGGAACAATATAACGTATTCGGTGTGGATACCCTGATCGGTGATATCGTACCTCCTGAAAGCCTGATGAAAACACTGACAGACCGTAAACTGGCGGAAGAGCAGAAAGTAACGTACGATACACAGATGCGTGCACAGGAAACCAGGCAGGCGCTCGAAAAAGAAACGGCTATCGCTGAAATCCAGAAAGAGATCGTTAAGGCAGACCAGGGTGTACTGATCGCTGAGAGGATCGCTGACGCTGCGGTTAAAAAGGCTACCGGTGATGCCAATAGTGTACGTCTGCAGGCCAATGCGGAAGCCGACAGGATGAAACTGCTGGCAAGCGGTGAGGCCGAAAAAGTACGTGTACTGGCAAAAGCGGAAGCAGAAAGAACTGAGCTGATCGCAAAAGCGGATGCTGAAAAGATTTCCCTCACAGGTAATGCGGAAGCTGAAAAGATCCTTGCTATCGGTAAGTCCAGCGCCGAGTCTTATAAACTGGCTGTGGAGGCGATGGGTGGTAATAACTTTACCCAGTTGAAGGTAATGGAAGCCATCGGTGAGCAGCATATCAAGATCATGCCTGACATCCTCATCGGAGGCGGCGACGGTACCAACGGTTCCATCAGCGGCTTGCTGGGACTGAAACTACTGGAGCAGTTAGGTAACAAACAGGAAGCATCCAAAGAAGAAAATAAATAACCCTTTCATCCATTCTACATACAAGGAAGGGCCGGCCACAAAGGCCAGCCCTTTTCCATTCCTGTTCGGACAGTTTGTACTGTCATTAATTTATCTGCTGGAAAAAGAAATTATATAAAGAAAAGCAACAGCAATAATGCACCTGGTAACGCTACTGTCCACATGCCAAAATGGGCAGCCAGGAATGCACCCGCCAGACAACCGGCCAGGAAGCCGCCAATCACAATGAACTGTTTTGCAAACGCAGGACGGCGATCGCTGTTCCATACACCAGGCATCAATATCTTCGCAATATCCAATGTTAGCTGTGTTACGTTGCCCGTCATCATCGTAGTTGGCGCATATGCTGCGGTGGTATACAGGCGGCCGAATGCATTCTGTATTCCCATGGCCAGCACTACTATATAAGGCATCACTGCTCCCCAGGTACTACCTGGTCTGCCGAAAGCAATATCAAGGGCTCCCGCTACCAGGAGGATCGCACCTTCTACCAGCAGCAGTGTATAACCGCTTTTCAGTTTTGGTGCAAACCATCCCGCTGTAACAACGGCGACCGTGAATACCGGGAAGGAGAGTAATTTCAACCAGGACTTTGCTTCTGCCCCCCTGATAAGGTCATAGGCAAACACTACGAAGTTGCCCGTCACATGTGCAGAGAACAATTCTTCTGCCGCAGTAAAAGTAGCAGCATCACAAAAGCCTGCTGCAAAAGCAAGGCAGATGCTGATGTAAGCTATATTTTTCTTTTCATCCATAAGTCTCTTATCTTAAATGTGCTCTTAACATCCAGGCCATTTTTTCATGTTGTTCCATCAGACCTGTAATGTAATCGCTGGTACCTTGGTCATGCCAGTCGTTCGCAAAGCGGTTGATATTCTCACGAAGATGGATGATCAGGCTTTCATGATCTGACAGCAACTCACCAATAAAACCGGCTCCATCATTTGCTGAACGGCTTTTCTCTGTCAGGTGCGTCAACGCAATATATTCCTTCAGGGTGGCAGGAGCATAGTGACCAAGCGAACGTACGCGTTCGGCTACACTGTCCATGATCTCGTCCAGCTCTTCATATTGCTGCTCAAAAAATACATGTTTAGAATGAAAGTCCGGACCTTCTACATTCCAGTGTGCATTGCGGGTCTTGGCATACAGCAGGAATTCATCTGCCAGTATTTTGACTAACTCGTGTGCGACTTGTGACAGGTATTCTTTTTTGATACCGATATTTGGCTCCATCTTTAAAAAATGTTTATTGTGTTAATAGTGAATAGATGTAATGATCTGCTGAAATGGTCCCGGCGCCTGTACATAACAGGAAAAGGAAACAAAGCGTATACATATAAGGTACATCCCGTACTTCAATATTGTCATGCCGGTGTACTACGAAATAACCAATTGCCGTCACACCAATAACGGGTAATACCACCAGTCTTGTAGCAATACCGATCATTACAAGAAAAGGAGCCACCGTATCAGATAGTGTGGCTACCATGGCGTTCAGTTTCTCAGGAAGATGTAAGGGATTGGGTACATGTTCCCTTTGTCCGTTCTCTACCCTGAATTTTTTCAAGCCATGCACCCTGAACAATTCCAATGCAAGTAATATCCTGAAAGCAAACATTGCCCAGTTATTGATATCACTGCCAAGGTCAGAGTACAATACACCTCTCAATATGTCTGTCATCTTCTCATTATTGATTTAAAAAGCAAAACAGGAGCAACCTAAAGCGCCCCAAAAGGCCGTATAATTATTTACAGGCACATCGCTTTTGTGCGCTTTATCATGTTCATGGCCATGCACCCCACAACTCCCGATACATTGATGCACCATAGCACTGAGATCATTTGAAGCGGCGCTTTCAGCAAACTTATAGGTCTTAGTTCCCAGCCTGTTGGAACCGGGATAATAACCATTATAAACTGCCGTAGGTGACCAGTCGGGCAATATGGGAATAACCGGTGGCGCCCACTGATTGAAATCGCCTTTGGCATATACAATGCGGCCATCTACAATTGTCAGGTCGGCTTCTATGCCTTTAATTTCTTCGTCCGTTACCGTGAAATAGTCGCTGTCCAATACCGTCAGATCTGCCAGCATTCCGACCTTTATAGTACCTTTCTTTTGTTGTTCATTCGAGAACCAGGCGCTACCCCTGGTGTACAGTTCAAGGGCAGTCTCCCGGCTCAAACGTTGTTGATCGGGATACAATTGTAAACCTCCTACCGTCCTTCCGGCGCTCAGCCAATATAATCCCACCCAGGGATTATAGCTGGATACACGTGTAGCATCGCTGCCTGCGCCTACAGGCACCCCCATTTCCAGCATCCGTTTAACTGGTGGCGTATGTGCGGCAGCAGCCTTACCATATCTGTCGGTGAAATATTCTCCCTGATAGGCCATACGGCTTTGAATGGCAATCCCTCCGCCCAGGGCTTTTACCCTTTCTATATTTCTTTCATCGATCGTTTCTGCATGATCAAAGATCCAGGGCAAACCATCAAAAGGAACATCTTTATTTATCTTCTCAAATACGTTCAGGAAACGGGTGATGCTCTCATTGTATGTGGCATGCAAGCGGAAAGGCCAGCGGTTACTCACCAGGAGGCGCACAACCCTTTCCAGCTCTTCTTCCATAACGGCCGGAAGATCGGGACGCGGCTGTATAAAAGATTCAAAATCGGCTGCAGAGAATACCAGCATTTCGCCTGCACCGTTGTGCCGGTACATATCATCACCCTGGTATACTTTCACAGATTTTATCCAGCTGTCAAAATCTTCTTCTTCATGTTTGGGCCTTTGCGTGAAAAGATTGTATGCAATACGCACGGTGAGCTGTCCGTGCTTATGCAGTTCATCAATCACTTTATAATCGTCCGGGAAGTTCTGGTAACCACCACCCGCATCAATCACACTGGTGATACCAAAACGGTTCATCTCCCGCATGAAATGCCGGGTAGAATTCACCTGGTATTCATAAGACAGCTTAGGCCCTTTGGCCAGCGTCGAATACAGGATCATGGCATTCGGAGTTGCCAGCAGCAACCCTGTAGGCTCCCCGCCGGCATCCCGCTGGATCTGTCCTCCGGGAGGATCGGGTGTATCTTTTGTATACCCCACCGCTCTCAATGCAGCCCTGTTAAGCAGTGCCTTATCGTATAGGTGCAAGATAAACACAGGGGTGTCTGGCGCTGCTGCGTTGATCTCATCCAGCGTAGGCATACGCTTTTCGGCAAACTGGAATTCACTCCAGCCACCCACAACACGTACCCATTGTGGCGAAGGCGTACGGGCCACCTGTTCCTTCAGCATTCTCATAGCATCTGCCAGAGATGGCACTCCATCCCAGCGTAGCTCCAGGTTAAAGTTCAGGCCACCACGTATCAGGTGTGTATGGGAATCATTTAGTCCGGGGATGGTACGTCTTCTTTTCAGATCTATCAATGTGGTACTATCACCGGCCATTTTCATGACGCTTATATCGTCTCCTACAGCTATGAATTTGCCGTCTTTGATAGCAACCGCAGTAGCAGCAGGATTGTCCCGGTCAACTGTATGTATACTCCCGTTATAAAGTATGAGATCTGCTTTCATGAACGCTTATTTAACGTGCATTGGTGTTATTGCTACGGAGTAAAGGGCATTCACTGTGAAGGAGAAGTACGGAGTTCGTACTTCTCTCACAGTTCTTTGAAAACGCCCTGTTCCCTAATGTTATTCGCAGAGGATCTCTGCAATGAAGAATATTTGCTGTATTAGTGTTTTATCATCGTATGTGCATACTGGATGCCAAGACCATAGCCACCTCCATGTTTCTTCATGAGCGTGGTAACTGCTTCATAAGTGCCTTGTCTTGCCCAGTCGCGTTGCAATTCAAGCAGGTACTGTATAGAAGTAACCGTTTTAGCGCCTGCCTGTATCATACGCTGTACAGCTCTTTCATGCGCTTCGGTCGATACATCGCCACAGGCGTCAGTGATCACATACACTTCATATCCTGCTGCAATAGCAGAAAGTGCAGGACCGACGATGCATACGCTGGTCCATAGTCCGCCCAGTACTATTTTGTTCTTTCCTTTTCCTACAATGGCCTTGTAAGCGTTAATGTCTTCCCATGTATTCATAGAAGTTCTGTCGATGTAACCGGAGCTTGCTTTTGGATAGGCAGCTTCCAGCTCCAGGAATACGGGACCGCTAAAACTATCTTCTGCCACAGTTGTTACGACAGTGGGTACATTGAAGATTTTTGATGCTCCTGCGATAATAGCTACATTATTACGAAGTTCTGTGATATCAATACTCTTGGTGGCAAAACCCATTTGTCCTTCGTAATCGATCAGTACAAGTGTATGGTTTTCCGGATTGAGTAGTTCGGCAGATGGTTGAGCTTCTTTACCTGATAATTGCGCAGCGTTCGACATGATCTATAGTTTGATAAGTTAATAGATCCAAAGTTATTAAGGAGGGGAGAGGGGCGCAATTGCCAGATGCAGAGAAATGTTGTACAATTCACCGAAGAAACGGGTTAATCTAATTTCAAAACATAATTTGTGTTTCTTCCTGAGGATGCTTTTTGCAGCATGCCTTTATCAACGAGATCCTGGATGTCGCATTTTGTTATAGATCTATTCTCCGCATATTTTGCGGAGAATAAGCCACATAATCTCCGCAAACCCCCGCCCGACAAAATTCTTATGAAATCCCCAGAGTACTTGTTATTTTTACTGACAGCGCGTTTAAATGAATGATTGTCAATTAACTTAACATAATAGAATCTTATCAACAGGTCCAATGAGAATGAACAAAACCACTATTAACCGGAGTTATCTTATGCTTTTCATAATGGTGCTCGGGTTAGGCTCACAAGCACAGGGGCAGGTAAAAAAAGGAACTACCAGCCCTGCCATCTACAAAAACGCTTCAGCACCGGTTGACGCCCGGGTAAAAGACCTGCTGAAACGCATGACGCTGGAAGAGAAAGTGGGGCAATTATGCACCCTGCTGGGATGGGATATGTATGAAAAGAAGGGCGATTCCGTAGGCATCAGTGAGGCATTTAAGGCAGTGATCACTAAACGGCATATTGGTAGCTTCTGGGCAACTTTAAGAGCCGATCCCTGGACTAAAAAAACACTGGTAACGGGTTTGACGCCAAAACTGTCTGCAAAAGCGACTAATGCCCTGCAAAAGTATATGATGGAAAACACCCGCCTGGGTATCCCTCTGCTGCTGGCAGAGGAATGTCCGCATGGGCATATGGCCATCGGCACCACTGTCTTCTCTACATCTATAGGTCAGGCCAGCACATGGAACCCGGCCCTGATCCAGGAAATGGCGGCCGCCATTGCGAAAGAAGCACGTGTGCAGGGTGCGCATATCGGTTACGGCCCCGTACTTGACCTCGTACGAGAACCCCGCTGGTCCAGACTGGAAGAAACCTATGGAGAAGATCCATACCTGATCAGCCAGATGGGTATCTCTATGGTGAAAGGCTTCCAGGGTAATAATATCAACTCCGGCAGCAATGTGATCTCTACATTGAAGCATTTTACTGCTTATGGTTCTCCTGAAGGCGGACATAACGGCGGTATTGCGCTTACCGGTCTGAGAGACCTGTATTCATCCTATCTGCCTCCTTTCAGGTCAGCTATCAAGGCCGGTGCTTTATCCATTATGGCGTCCTATAACTCTATTGATGGCATTCCCTGCAGCACCAATAGTTTCCTGTTAAAAGATGTACTGGTAAAACAATGGGGCTTTAAAGGCTTCACTGTTTCTGACCTCGGCGGTATTCCCGGCGTACGCTCCAATCACCATGTAGCAGCTACTATGGAAGAAGCAGCGGCACTCTCTATGAACGCAGGTCTGGATGCGGACCTTGGCGGCGAAGCCTATGGTGATGCTTTGATTAAAGCAGTAAATAGTAAGAAAGTGACCATGGCCACCATCGATACCGCAGTGGCGCATGTACTCAGACTGAAGTTTGTCATGGGCTTGTTCGAGCATCCTTATGTAGATGCAGATGTTGCTGAAAAATCTGTAGGTACTGCTGAGAACAAAGCATTAGCAAAACGCGTAGCGGCTGAATCCATCGTACTGATGAAGAATGAAAATGGATTGCTGCCCTTAAATAAGACAATTAAGAACCTGGCAGTGATCGGCCCGAATGCGGATAACATTTACAACCAGCTGGGCGATTATACCGCACCTCAGCCTCAGGAAAAGATAGTGACAGTACTGGAAGGTATTAAGGCCAAAGTATCGCCCGATACAAAGGTGACCTATGTAAAAGGCTGCGCCATCCGCGATACGGCTCATGCTACTATCAATGAAGCTGTTGCCGCTGCCCAACAGGCAGATGCAGTGGTGCTGGTACTCGGTGGCTCCAGTGCGCGCGATTTCGAAACCTCTTACCAGAGCACTGGCGCTGCAGAAGTTAAATCAGCAGAAGTAGCAGTCAGCGATATGGAAAGTGGCGAAGGCTATGACAGGGTAAGCCTTGACCTGATGGGTTTACAATCCCGCCTGATGGAGCGCCTTGTCGCTACCGGCAAACCTGTGGTACTGGTGCTGATTGAAGGCCGCCCGCTGAATATCAACTGGGCAGCTCAACATGTACCCGCCATTGTGAATGCGTGGTATCCTGGTCAGGAAGGTGGAAATGCTGTTGCAGATGTTCTCTTCGGCGATTATAACCCTGCCGGCCGCTTACCTGTTTCCATCCCTAAGTCAGTTGGACAATTGCCTGTATATTACAATTACAAACATGCTTCCAGACATGACTACGTAGAAATGGACGCAAAACCTTTATACAGCTTCGGCCATGGTTTAAGTTATTCTACTTTCGACTATCAAAACCTGAAGACTAACGTACAGGCTGCAGGCAATAACCTGAAGGTGTCTGTAACTTTCACACTGAAAAATACCAGCAAGGTAGCCGGCGATGAAGTAGCCCAGTTATACATCCGCGATGATGCCAGCTCTGTTGTTACTGCAGTAAAACAACTGAAGAAATTCAAACGTGTACATCTGGCGGCAGGCGAGCAACAGGAGATTACCTTTGAACTGTCACCCGAAGATCTGAAACTGTTGAATACTGATATGAAATGGGTAGTAGAACCAGGTACTTTCTCTGTTATGGTAGGTGCTGCTTCTGACGATATCCGTTTAAATGGCAGCTTTGAAGTAAAGCAACAGGTATTATGTAAATATTGATCTGTAGTATATGACAAACATAAAAAAGCCATCCCGTTTTGAACGGGATGGCTTTTTTATGTTCATGACTATCTTTAAGTGATGCTGATATTAGCCGGTAGCAGCTGCTTCTCAGGAATACCGATAATAAAGGTAGAACCGCTATCGATCTCGCTGGTGGCAGTAATAAATCCGTTATGCTGTTCCATAATCTTTTTGCAGATAGACAAACCGATACCAGTTCCCTCTATTTCATGATAACTATGTAGGCGCTTGAACACAACGAAAATATCCTCCACATACTGTTTTTCGAAACCAATGCCGTTGTCCGTTACAAAGATCTTGTAATAATTACCATTATCTCTTTCTCTCAGGTACTGATGATCCGGAGAGCTGATCATCTCTGCATAAATATGCACTTCCGGCGCCACTTCTTTTTTCCGGAACTTCAATGCATTGCTGATAAGGTTATAAAACACCTGCCGCATCAGGGTGGGTATCACCTGCAGGGAAGGCAAGGTATCGATCCGTATGCTGGCATTGGTTTGCTGGATCTTGATCTCCAGTTCTGTCAACGCTTCTTTTACCAGATCATTCAGATCGCACAAGGTAAAATCGCCTCCCTGTATGGAATGGCGGGAAAACCTTAACAGATCACTGACCAGTTGTTGCATGCGAATCGTTGCATTCGTGATTTTCTGCACATACCTGTCTACCTCTGCTTCACCACTTTTCTTCTGGAGGATCATATCACTGAAGACCCTGATCTTACGCAAAGGTTCCTGCAGGTCGTGAGAAGCGATGTAGGCGAATCTGTCCAGTTCTTCATTTACCGCTTTCAGATGTATGTTATTCTGCAGCAGTTGCCGGTTCAGTTCACGCACTTTAAGTTCGGAAGCCTCTCTCTCTTCTATCTCCCTTTGCAGGGAAGCATTCGCCAATAGCAACTTCTGCTCCTGTGCTATGAGAGATTGCGTTTTGCGGTACAGTTCTACGAACAGTCCCACTTTTACACGCAACAGCTCAGGATTTACAGGTTTGTAGATGAAGTCTACCGCCCCTACTTTATACCCTTTAAAAATGGCTTCCTCTTCATGACTGTGCGCTGTAATGAAAATGATAGGAATATCCTTCAGTTTATCCCGTTGATAGATAAGGGCTGCTGTTTCAAAACCATTCATATCGGGCATCTGCACATCCATCAGTATCAATGAGAAATCGAACTCCTTTAACAGGATTTTCAGCGCGGCCCTCCCTGAATTGGCTTTTACGATTGTATAGCTTTCCCTTTCCAGGATAGATTCTATAGATAATAGATTATCCGGCCGATCGTCAACAACCAATATTTTTATTAAGTCCTGGTCCTGCAAATTATTCGATTTTCAAATGAGTACTTAAAAACTATCTGTACAGCCATACCCGCATCAGCGACAGCAACTGATCGATCTTTAACGGTTTTGTGATATAATCGGACGCCCCGGCTTCCAGGCATTTCTCTCTGTCGCCTTTCATGGCTTTAGCTGTTACAGCAATGATAGGTAGTGCACTATTCTTGTGTTCTCTTCTGATCTTTTGCATCGTTTCATATCCATCCATTTCAGGCATCATAATATCCATCAGTACGATATCAATATCACTGTTTTCACTGAGGATATTCATTGCCTCCTTACCGCTTTCCGCTGTGATGGTGTTTATATGGAATCTTTCAAATGCAGTGGTCAATGCAAACAGATTACGAACGTCATCATCCACAACCAGCACATTCTTATGGATCAGTACATCTTTCTGGGAGCGGAGATCTTCGATCAGCTTTTTCTTTTCCGGTAACAGGGACTGATGATTAATATGCAGCTGCATCACCGTTTCTTCCAACAACAAGTCGAGGGAATTAACGCCTTTCAACAGTATTTTATTTGCATACTGTTTCAGTTTTGACTTTTCGCTATTGGAAAAATCTTTTGCCGAATATACGATCACCGGCGTTGCATTATACCGGTTCACCGTATTCATATTCGCAACGAACTCCGCACCGTCAATGTCCGGCAGCATATAATCTGCAATTATACAATCATATACCGTATTATTTACACGATCAATCGCCGCTTTTCCGTTTTCCACAAAGTCCATTTCGATCAGATCCCCATTATCAAGTATCCTGGCGATCTGGGAAGCATCCGGTTCATTATCTTCCACGACCAATACTCTCTTCGTTCTCCGGCTGTCATGTTCCATAATGTTGGCAAACAACACATTTAATGCTTCTGCCTTCAGTGGTTTCAAACTAAAGCTCCTGGCGCCGCGATGCATTGCCAGCAAACGGTTCTCTTCCCCGGAGATGAGGTGGATGGGTATGTGGCGAAGATTGATGTCATTCTTAAAGAGATCCAACACTCGCCACCCGCTTGCGTCCGGCAGTTTTACATCGAGGGTCACCGCGATCGGATTGTATTTATTTGTGAGGTCGAATACATCTCCGAAACTGGTTGCCACTACTACCTTCAGCCCCATCTCATGCGCTTTTTCCAGCATGATCTTGGCGAAACGCACATCATCTTCGACGATCAGCACTACTTTGTCGGTATCGACAATATGTGTGCGGTCATCACCTATTTCATTGATGATCTCATTCAATCCGTCCAGATCTTTTGTTTCAGGGATTTTTACTGCTGGAATAGCCTGTATGAGAGAAGCCTCATATCCGTCAGGCAACTGGTATTGCCCTACCGTCAGGCTGCTTTGTTTCTCTCTTCTGATAGTAGCAGGGTTATATTGCAATGGCAGGAACAATGTAAATGTACTGCCCCGGCCTGCTTCACTCTCCAGTTCAATAGAACCACCCAACAGGTCTGCCAGACCACGGCTGATGGACAATCCAAGGCCGGTACCGCCATATTTACGGCTGGTGGAACCTTCTGCCTGCTGGAATGCTTCGAAGATAATATTCTGCTTATCTTTCGAAATACCTATGCCTGTATCCATGATCTCAAATGCTACTACTCTATCGGCACTTTCCAGGCTCTCACTGATCATTCGCCAGTTACGTTTTGCTTCATAGATACGGAGCTTCACTTCGCCTTTTTCTGTGAACTTAAACGCATTGGAAAGCAGGTTTTTCAATATCTGGTTCAGGCGCTGTACGTCCGTTTCCAGAGATGGCGGTAACTGATCGTCCATATCAATCCGGAAGCGCAGGTTCTTGCTTTCTGACACATGTTTGAAGGTAGTCTCCACAAAAGATACCACCTCGCTGAAACGTACCTTGATAAAGTCTGTAGAAATATAACCGGATTCGATCTTCGACAGGTCGAGGATGTCATTGATCAGCTGGATCAGGTCATCACCGCAACTATGGATGGTTTTAGCATAACGTACCTGTTTTTCATTCAGGTTGCCGTCATGATTTTCATACAGTTGTTGTGCAAGGATCAGCAGGGAGTTCAGCGGCGTACGCAGCTCGTGCGACATATTAGCCAGGAACTCCGATTTATACTTGGAAGTAAGCTGTAACTGTTCTGCTTTTTCTTCCAGTGATTTCCTTGCTTCTTCCACCTCCTTATTCTTCTCTTCCACTTCTTCTTTCTGCTTCACCAGCAGGTGGGCTTTATCCTGCAGCTCTTCATTGGTACGTCTCAACTCATCGGCCAGTGACTGAGACTGTTCCAGCAGGTCCTCAGTCCTGGAGTTCGCTTCGATCGTGTTCAACACGATACCGATACTTTCCGTCAGCTGACTGAGGAAGTCCAGGTGTGTCTGGCTGAATGTATCGAAAGACGCCAGTTCTATCACCGCCTTGATCTGTGTTTCAAACAACACAGGCAGCACGATCAGGTTGACCGGAGTAGCCTCTCCCAGGCCAGAGCTGATCTTAATATAGTTAGAAGGTACGTTGGTGAGCAGAATACGTTCTTTTTCCACGGCACATTGTCCTACCAGCCCCTGTCCCAGTGCAAACTCGCGGGATATGCCTACCTCGCTGCCGTATGCGTATGCTGCAAATAATTTCAGTTTTGGATTGACAAGGTTCTCTTCCTGTTCCAGGATGTAGAACATACCTTTCTGCGCGTTCACCACCTGCGCCAGCTCGGAAAGGATACGGCGGGTTACCGTATTCAGGTCTTTTTGTCCCTGCAGCATCTGGGTGAACTTGGCCAGGTTGGATTTCAGCCAGTCCTGTTCCTGGTTACGCAGTGTTGTCTGTTTCAGGTTGGCGATCATCTGGTTGATGGTATCCTTCAGTTCTTCCACCTCACCTTTCGCTTCCACACGGATCATCTGGGTCAGATCACCTTTCGTTACCGCAGATGCTACCGCCGAGATAGCACGCACCTGTGTAGTGAGGTTTTCTGCCAGCTGGTTCACGTTTTCTGTCAGGTTCTTCCAGATACCGGAAGCACCTGGTACACTCGCCTGACCACCCAGTCGTCCTTCCACACCCACTTCACGGGCCACCGTCGTTACCTGGTCGGCAAACGTTGCCAGCGTATCGATCATCTCATTGATGGTCTCTGTCAGCTGTGCCACCTCACCACGGGACACAATGGACAATTTCTGTTTCAGGTTACCCGTCGCCACGGCCGTTACCACTTTTGCGATACCACGCACCTGGTTGGTCAGGTTGGAGGCCATCATATTCACAGAGTCTGTCAGGTCCTTCCAGGTACCTCCCACACCCTGTACTTCTGCCTGACCACCCAGCTTACCTTCTGTACCTACCTCACGCGCCACACGGGTCACCTCGAAGGCGAAAGAGTTCAGCTGGTCCACCATCGTGTTGATGGTATTTTTCAGGTCGAGGATTTCACCTTTTACGTCTATCGTTACTTTCTTGGACAAGTCGCCGGAAGCCACCGCCTTCGTCACCTCCGCGATGTTACGCACCTGTGAAGTCAGGTTGCCTGTCATCTGGTTTACGGAGTCCGTCAGGTCTTTCCAGGTACCAGCCACACCCGGTACGAATGCCTGGCCACCCAGTTTACCGTCTGTACCCACCTCACGGGCCACACGTGTTACCTCAGAGGCAAACGCACGCAGCTGGTCCACCATCGTATTCAGGGTTTCTTTCAGCTGCAGGATCTCTCCGCGTACATCCACCGTGATCTTACGGGACATGTCTCCATTTGCCACGGCGATAGCCACATCGGCGATGTTACGCACCTGCGCCGTCAGGTTACCCGCCATCTGGTTTACGGAGTCCGTCAGGTCTTTCCAGGTACCACCTACGCCGGGTACGAATGCCTGACCACCCAGTTTTCCGTCCGTACCTACCTCACGGGCCACACGCGTTACCTCAGAGGCAAAGGCGCGCAGCTGTTCCACCATGGTATTGATGGTATTTTTCAGTTCAAGGATCTCTCCTTTAACATCTACTTCAATTTTACGTGACAGGTCACCGTTTGCCACCGCCGTTGTTACCTCGGCAATGTTACGTACCTGTGATGTCAGGTTGGACGCCATGATGTTCACGGAGTCTGTCAGGTCTTTCCATAGGCCCTCTACCCCGGGTACATCTGCCTGCCCACCCAGTTTTCCTTCAGAACCTACCTCACGCGCCACACGGAACACTTCCGAACCGAATGAGTTCAGCTGGTCCACCATGGTGTTGATCGTATTTTTCAGCTCCAGGATCTCTCCCTTTACATCCACTGTGATCTTACGTGACAGGTCACCTTTCGCCACCGCCGTTGTTACCTCGGCAATGTTACGTACCTGGGCTGTAAGATTAGATCCCATCTGGTTCACGGATTCTGTCAGGTCTTTCCAGGTACCGCCCACACCCTGCACTTTTGCCTGGCCTCCCAGCTTACCTTCTGTACCTACTTCCAGTGCCACACGGGTCACCTCAGAGGCGAAGGAGTTCAGCTGGTCCACCATGGTATTGATGGTCTTTTTTAGTTCCAGGATCTCTCCCTCCACATTCACCGTGATCTTCTTGGAAAGGTCACCATTGGCCACCGCTGTTGTTACTTCGGCGATGTTACGCACCTGGGCCGTCAGGTTGGATCCCATCTGATTTACAGAGTCTGTCAGGTCTTTCCAGGTACCACCCACACCCTGCACTTTCGCCTGGCCGCCCAGCTTACCTTCGGTACCTACTTCCAGCGCCACACGGGTCACCTCAGAAGCGAAGGAGTTCAGCTGGTCCACCATCGTGTTGATGGTATTTTTCAATTCCAGGATCTCTCCCTTTACATCCACGGTGATCTTACGGGACAGGTCTCCTTTTGCTACGGCGGTCGTCACGTCTGCAATGTTACGTACCTGGGCCGTCAGGTTACCCGCCATCTGGTTTACGGAGTCCGTCAGGTCTTTCCATACACCACCTACACCTTTTACCGTGGCCTGGCCTCCCAGTTTACCTTCAGAACCTACCTCACGCGCTACGCGGGTTACCTCAACTGAAAAAGAGTTCAGCTGGTCCACCATCGTGTTCATGGTGTTTTTCAGCTCCAGGATTTCCCCGCGTACATCCACCGTGATCTTACGCGACAGATCCCCCCTCGCTACCGCCGTGGTTACCTCAGCGATGTTACGCACCTGGCCTGTCAGGTTGGACGCCATCTGGTTCACAGAGTCGGTCAGGTCCTTCCAGGTACCAGCCACCCCTTTTACCTCAGCCTGGCCTCCCAGCTTACCGTCTGTACCCACCTCACGCGCCACACGCGTTACCTCGGATGAGAAGGAATTCAGCTGGTCCACCATGGTATTGATCGTATCTTTCAGTTCAAGGATCTCTCCCTGTACGTCTACTGTAATTTTCTTGGAGAGGTCTCCTTTCGCCACCGCTGTTGTTACATCGGCGATGTTACGCACCTGGGCCGTCAGGTTGCCCGCCATCTGGTTCACAGAGTCGGTCAGATCTTTCCATACACCCGCTACATCTTTTACTTTCGCCTGACCTCCCAGCTTACCTTCGGAGCCCACCTCACGAGCCACGCGCGTTACCTCGCGGGAGAAGAGATTCAGCTGTTTCACCATCCCGTTCACCTCCGTGGCAATACGGGCAAATTCCCCCTGCAATACGTGATCTTCTATCTGCAACGGCATCTCCTGGGAGAGATTTCCTTTCGCCACAGAACTGATCACATGTGCTATTTCGATGGTAGGATGTACAAGATCGGAGATCAATGTATTAATGGAGAGTACGGCCGTATCCCAGGATCCTTTTGCTGTCCGGGGCATGACCACCCGGTGGTTCAGGCGCCCCATTTTCCCAATGGTATTGCGCGCAAGGGTTAATTCTTCTACCAATGTTTCATTCAGGGAAATGATCTCATTGACGGTATCACAGATCTTACCACTTAAGCCAACGCTATCTGCCGGCATCCTGGCCGAAAAATTACCGCTCCTGACTTCGGATAGCACCTGCAATAGCTGACGTAAATCCAATTCGTCAGTGATCGGCGCATAGACCTGTTTCGTTTGCTTTTTGCTTTTAGCTGTGGAAGTTTGTGGATTTTTTTCCACATCCTTTTCAGGCAAGGCAGTATTATCGGGACTTTTTCTCCGCGTGTTCATGATAAAGGTGTTAGCTCAAGCTCTATGTATAAATCAATTTTTTTCTTTATGTTGTGTTTACAGTTCTTTCGAACTTAGTTCTATACCATATAGATGCTATGTAATATGTGGTTTGAAGTAAGTACTTTTGTTTCTATAAAAACAACTTAACAGATGCAACTTTTAGGCCATTCGAAGAGGCTGATCCTGTTGGCAGAAGATGATATTGATGACCAGGAGCTGCTCGAAAATGCAATTGAAGAGATAGATCCTACCTGGCAACTTGTGTGTATTCCTAATGGCAGAAAGTTTGTCAAATACCTGGAGAGCATCGGAGAAGAAGAATTACCAGCCCTCATGATCCTGGATTTTAACATTCCTGAGCTGACGGGTGTAGAAGTTGTTAAAGAACTGAACGATCAGGGACGTTTCAGAGATGTTCCGAAAATTATCTGGAGCACTTCTACCTCACCTATATTCAAGGCGATGAGCATAGAGCTGGGAGTGAAAGACTATATTACCAAACCTAGTGACCTGGCGTCTTTCCTGACTACCGCCCGGTATATGCTTTCTTTTGTCAAACCATGAACGGCAGATAAAATGTAGATTGCACCAACGATGGTGAATCTTTCCTTTTACAAAGAACAATATCAGTCCCAGGATGCCGACACGAGGATCGTCATTGACGTACTATCCGTTTATCTGTATCCATTAGAGCGGTATACGTTCATTGATGCAGTGAACCGTGTTAAAGAAATGCCTCAGGACAGGATCATCGATATACTGGAACTGCTGAGAGAAAGAGGCCTGGGCAGTTACAACCTGGCTGGCAATTATTCCCTGGTACCGGAACTGGGATTTCTGCTGTTTCCTGATAATATCCGCCAGCCGCAATACCTCCGATTACTTGATCACGCCAAACCTTACTCCTTCTATAGTACCAGTGCACGTCTGCAGGAACTACAGCAGTTACTGACCGCCTTCTTTACAGGAGAAAAATCCTTATTGCTGCCCCCGGTAAGAAAGATCTCTTTTGAGCTGCAGGAATATTTCCCACACCTGTGTTATCTGCTGTATTATCCGGCGTATGAAGATCTGTTGCGTCTATTTGATACTGATAGCGTCATTAAAATATATGCAGCAGCGGCAAAACAGCATTTGCTGGCCATGATGTCTCTGGAAGCATTACATGCGTTCAGGCAACAGGTGGCCGCATTCATCAGAGTGGAACCTTCTTCACTGGCTCATGCCGAAGTAACACTACAGGAAGGCCATGTCAGGGACGACTTTAGCGGTACCGATACACTTTACGCAGGCGCAGTTGTACAGTTGTATGAAGGCCAGCCAGACAAAGCGCTGGCATTATTTGAGCAAGGTATCAAACAACAACGGCAACAGGACAAAAAGAACAATATTCCGGTGTCTCCGCTCTTTGCATTTTTGTATGCTTATACATTAACCGTACTACCGGAGGAAAAAACATATACCACCATCAATAAAGTCCTGGCAGCATACGACAAAAAGCTGTTCCAGGATATCACACCAGCTATCAGCTTGTTACACTTTCACAATGGCAGAAAAGAAAGGGCAGAACATATGTTGCAGATCCTGCTGGAGACCAGTTCCCGGCAACCCGAAAAACATTTGCTTAGCTATCTTTCTCTGATATGCGTGCAAGCTTATTATCCTAAAAGCAAATTGCTTACAACATACGCCCCTTTCATCAAAGAGGTGTTGTATAAGGGCATACGTCATCATTACCGCCTGCTGACATATGAACTGCTTTATTTGTTCAGGGAACAGGCCTATCTGGGCACAGAGAAAACCTTCCGGGATATGGCTGCTTTTATAGGGAAGCAGCCCATATTTTCCCGCATGCAGGCAGTACCTGAATGGGAACGCCTGCTGAATACCCTGATCCTCACCGAGGCCGGTAAACCATTGAAAGAAAAGACGCCGGCCATTACCCGGCTGGCTTACCTGATAGATATCAACAGATCGGAGATCCTGCCTATTATACAAACCCACCAGGGGGATACCGGCTGGAGCCGGGGGAGGCCCACAGATCTGAGAAAGCTGAAGGAAGGACAACTGGAAAATATGACAGACCATGACCTGCGGATAGCAGGTACCATTCTGAAAGAAAGCTATCATACCTACGGGACAGCGTCATATACATTCGGAGAAAGGGTCTGGCAGGAGATAAGCGGTCATCCCTATATTTTTTTACTGGAAGATCCCTCAGTTCCCGTAGAAGTGATCAGGGGCCAGCCAGAGCTGATCGTCAACGGAACGGGTAAAGGATATATATTCAGCACCAACATCAGCGACCATACGCGGGAAACAATACTGATAAAAGAAACGCCTACCCGTTTGAGAGTGATCAGGTTGACGCAACAGCAACGATCCGTATTACAAACGCTAAAGCAAATCGGCACGGTGCCGGCAGAAGGCAAAGATAAACTGTTAGATGCGCTGCGAAATATCGGTGCGCATATCACTGTTCATTCCAATTTAGACGATACCGCCACTCTAAACATAAAACAACGCGCTGCTGACGCTCGCATACGGGTACAGTTACAACCTACCGGAGATGCGCTCAAAGCATCGTTTTACGTAAAACCATTTGCGGTTGATCCTCCTTACTGTAAACCGGGAGAAGGCGCCCGGCATCTTATTGGTGTCACCAATGGAGAAAGATGTCAGGCTATCAGGGATCTGGAGGCAGAGAAAAGTAATCTTGCGAAATTGATGATCCTGATACAGGAATCCGTAGCACAGGAAGTGGTTGACGATACGATCATCTTTGATGATCCATTGGACTGTTTACAGTTACTTGAAATAATATACCGGCATCCTGAACTGGCGGTGGCTGAATGGCCGGAAGGACAAAAATTGAAAGTCAGGGGGGTAGCTCATCAGACGCAACTACGCGTGACCGTGCGTAAAGTGGATGGCAAATGGTTTGCCTGCAACGGCGAGTTGAAGATAGATGAAGATACCGTGCTGTCTTTAAAGGACCTGCTGGATGCTGTTAAGGTGAGTCCTACGCGCTTCATTACTTTACGAAACGGCGAGTTCATCTCGCTCACCACAAAGCTGCACCGGCAACTCAATGAACTGGCCAGTATTGCACTGACGGAACATGAGCAGATACATATCCGTCCGCTGGCGGCACATATGCTGGATGAATTGCTGGAGGGCGCCGACAATGCCGATACAGACGAACACTGGAAAGCCTTGCGCGCCAGGCAGGCAACAGCTGAAGACATTCATCCCGAAGTACCAGCTACCTTACAAACGCAATTACGCCCCTATCAGGAAGAAGGCTTCCGCTGGATGGTAAAGCTTGCCGGATGGGGCGCAGGCGCCTGTCTCGCTGATGATATGGGGCTTGGTAAAACCATACAGGCTATCGCCATGCTGCTATACCGGGCCAGTGAAGGGCCAGCACTGGTAGTGTGTCCCGCATCAGTATTGCCTAACTGGGCCAATGAATTGTACAGGTTTGCACCTTCGCTGCAGGTAAAACAGATCAGTAATGGCAGCAGGTCAGCTGTACTGAAAACCGCAGGACCTTTCGATATAGTGTTGATCACTTATGGCATACTGCAATCAGAAGATAAATTACTGGCTGGCATTCATTGGAATACCGTTGTACTCGATGAAGCCCATACCATCAAAAACTACCAGACTAAAACATCGAAGGCAGCCATGGCACTACAGGCCGGCTTTAAACTGATCCTGACAGGTACGCCGGTACAGAATCATCTCTCGGAAATATGGAACCTTTTTAACTTTATTAATCCGGGCTTACTCGGCAACCTGCAATACTTCAACAAACAATTTGCTACTCCTGTCATTTATAATGCGGAAAGCAGTGTGACCAAACATCTCAGAAAATTAATAGGCCCATTCATGTTACGCCGTACAAAAACAGCGGTACTGGATGAGCTGCCGGAGAAAACTGAGATCGTTAAAATGGTTTCCCTTTCGCCCGATGAAGCTGCATTTTATGAGGCGATGCGCAGGAATGCTGTAGAAAATATCAAAAAGTACAGCCGGGAAAAGAACAGCAAACAGCACCTGAACACGTTGACAGAAATAGGCAAATTGCGCATGGCCGCATGTAATGCCCGGATGATAGATCCGGAAATAGATATACACTCATCCAAACTGGCCGTATTCCTGGAAATAGTAAAAGAACTGATCGACAACAACCATCGCGCGCTCGTATTCAGCCAGTATGTGCGTCACCTGGAACTGGTACGGCAGGCACTTGATGAACTATGTATATCATATTGTTATCTGGATGGTAGTACGCCTATCCCTGCAAGGGAAAAAGTAGTGCAACAATTCCAATCCGGCGAAGGCTCACTATTCCTGATTAGCCTGAAAGCGGGAGGAACTGGCCTGAATCTGACCGCCGCCGATTATGTGATACATCTTGATCCGTGGTGGAACCCTGCTATTGAAGAACAGGCATCCGACAGGGCTTACCGTATCGGCCAGACGAGACCCGTTACTATCTATCGGCTGGTGGCAAAACATACCATAGAAGAAAAGATCATTGCCCTTCATAATAGTAAAAGAGACCTGGCCGACAGGTTGCTGGAAGGAAGTGATATTAGCGGAAAATTATCGACGGAAGAATTGCTTTCGCTCATTGCAAAGAGTTGATAACAACGTTAACTAAACGTATCGGGGCAACGACAGAAATACGCGATAGATTTTTAACAATTTATCGATCAAAAAATGAGGATTTTTTATCCCGCAACGCTTTTTTTTTCATTTTAATATTAAATATTTCAAAAAGAGAAGAAATAATTTCCTGATATCAAAATTTGATTATCTTTAGCGTATACTATCCTATGAAACGCCTTTTTACTTCGGCTCTGATCCCGCTATGGTGTGGAGTTTGATCCGAAGATTGAAACTCTTGAAAATAATTTTTACTATCCTATGAATTACCTGCCTTGTTTTAAAAAGGCGTTAGAAAACCTTAATTAAATCCCAACCCCATTTATTAAATAGTATTACTTTCAGGACCGGCTGGTATCCTGTTGTGATTTTTTGTTTCTCCCTGCGAATAATAAGGTAAAAAATATCTTATTCATGACCTTAATTGTACCAACATATGCCCCCTTCAAAAGAAGATAATGCCTTCCTATCTGTGGTAGAACAGCATAAGGGGATTATCTACAAAATAGCAAACTCTTATTGCAAAAATACGGAGGACAGAAAAGACCTTATCCAGGAGATAGTCTACCAGCTATGGCGATCGTTCGGCAAGTACAATGATCAGTACAAATACTCCACCTGGCTATACAAAATAGCCCTGAATGTGGCTATCTCCTTTTACCGTAAGGACCGCAAGAGAATTGGCAGCACCTCCGGGCTTACTGCCGATATTATAATAGCTACGGAAGAAAAAGAAGATACCGGACCGCAGCTCCAACTCCTTCAACGTTTCATCAGTGAATTGCCGGAACTGGACAGGGCCATCATGATCCTCTACCTGGAAGAAAAAAGCTACAGGGAAATTGCAGAAATCCTTGGACTCACTGAAACAAACATTGCAACGAAGATCAACCGTATCAAAAACAAACTGAAAAGAAAATTTTCTACTATTCATAATTAATTAACATGGAAGACAAGACATTAAAAGAGATGTGGGCTAATTATGATAAGAAGCTGGAAAAATCACTGGCACTTAATCACCGTCTCATTATAGAGATACAAACACAAAAAGCCAAAACTGCATTACGCCCGTTGAAAACAGTCAAGATCATTGCAGTTATTTTAGGGATCCTGTGGGTCTTATTTCTTTCGGTCCTTATATTCTTTGCCCTATCAGCCATGACGTATTACCGGCACTTCTTTATAACATCGGCACTGGCCATTATCATTACCACAGTGGCCGCCATTGTCGTTTATATCAGACAGGTAGTGCTTATTCAACAGATCGACAACAGTTTGAATGTATTGGAAGTACAGCGTAAACTCGCTTCTCTTCAATCTTCCACTATTAATATAGCCCGGATATTATTCCTTTCCGCTCCCTTTTACACTACTTTTTACATTAATAAAAGTATGTTCGAACATGGGACCATCGGATTGTGGGTATTACAGCTGACCGTTACCACCGTTTTAACGATAATGTCTGTCTGGCTGTACCGGAACATCAGGTTGGAGAACGCTGATAAACGCTGGTTTAAGTTTATATTTGGTAGTAACGAATGGACCTCCGTCATAAAGGCAATGAATTTCCTGAAAGAGATCGAAGCTTACAAAAAAGAACAAATCTGAAAAATGTCAAAGAAGGTAACTTTTGATGCTGTTATAGTACAACATGGCAACATGAATGCTGGTTATGTCGAATTCCCTTACGATGTGCTGGAGCTGTATGGCGTAAAAGGCCAGGTGAAGGTGAAAGCATTAATTGATGGCAAGGTAACCTACAGAGGTAGCCTGGCGAAAATGGGCACCAACTGTCATACGCTGGGCATTACCCAGGCTGTCCGGAAAGAGTTGGGAAAAGAACTGGGAGATACTATCCATATCGTATTAGAGCAGGATATGGCACCCAGGGAAGTGATATTACCTGAGGAAGTAGTGGCACTTTTCTCCAAACACCCTAATGCGAAAGCTTTCTTTGATAAACTGTCCTATACCGACAGGAAAGAATACGTTGTCTGGATCACTTCCGCTAAAAGAGAAGAGACCAAACAGAACAGGCTCAGCCTTTTAATTGAAAAGTTAGAAAATGGCAGAAAGCTGAATGATAAGTGATAAGTAAATATTCAACTGATTTATTAACTTGTAGTGTACTGTACTGGAAAGAGAATGAGTGAACATCCAAGACCCGAGAAATCTATCCCAAGGGATCAGGAACTACAGATAAGATTTGCATTACATGCCGCAGGGATCGGGACATGGGATGTAGATATCCTCAACCGGCAAATCGTTCTGGACGAGCGCTGCAGAATACTTTTCTGCCTGGAAGAAACAGAAGAACCTACGTATGAATCTGTCATCCGGCATATTTACCCTGCTGATCAGCCAGCCATCAGAGAGGTCATTAAACAAGCTTTACAACCAGATTCAGATCATCTGTTTAATGTACGTTTCAGATGCATTAACGAGGAAAATACAAACGTTGTATGGCTGAATGTTAAAGGACAGGTGTACTTCAACAAGGAAGGGATAGCTACACGCCTTTCAGGCATTAGCCAGGATGTTACTGCAGAGGTCACCGCAAATGCAAAGGCCCTGGCAGCAGAAAAAATGGCGACCCTTGCAGTAGAAGGGTCCGATGCAGGCATCTTTACAATAGATCTCATTAGCAATACCATCGACTTTTCCGCCAACCTGTTCTATATCATGACCGGCAACAGAAATCCGGTCATTAAAGACCGTGAGGTACTCATCAGTCATGTTCATCCCGATGACAGAATACTGAGAGAACAGGCTTATAAAGAAGCCGAAAAGACCGGTTCGCTTCATTACGAAGCCCGCTTCATCTGGGATGACGGTTCCATTCATTGGGGGAAGGTGCGTGGCAAATACGAGTATGACATCTCCGGCACACCGGTTTCCTTCTCAGGCATATGTCTGGACATTACAGTTCAGAAAGAGCAGGACCGGCTGTTAAAAGAAGTAGAACAGCGCTTTTCTCTATCATTTAATAATGCAGCTATTGGAATGGCCTTCCTTGACGGGAAAGGCGGCTTCCGGATGATGAACAAGGCATTTTCCGGGTTATTAGGACATAATGCAGAAGAGCTTATAGGCAAATCCTATCTCGACGTCATACATTCAGAGCACCAGCAGGAACATAAGCAGCTTTTTGAAGAATTGCTGCAGGGCAAACGGGAAGTCTTTAACCAGATAAAACGCTACCGGCAGAAAGATGGCAGCAACCGCTGGGTGCAGGTGAACATAGCCGGTATCTATGATCAGGACGACAGCAAAGAGAATATACTGGTGATTGCTTTCGATATCAGTACCGAAGTCACAGCAAAGAAAGAACAGCAAAAATTGCTGGCGCTTGTGGAAAACAGCAGTGACCTCATTTCCGTTGCAAATATGGATGGTACTATCACTTACATGAACGATGCAGGTGTGAAGCTTCTTGGAATGGGCAGCAAAGCATCTGCGCTCACACACAATATCAGGGATATCTTCGCACCGGAACACCTGGTTGAACTCGAAAAAGACATCATTCCCGCTGTAACGAGAACTGGAAAATGGATGGGAAGGCAATATTACACACAACTCGAAACAGGCGAGCAGATGCCCTTTCATACCAACGCTTTCAGACTGGACAGTCCCATGAGCGGCGAGCCTGTTGCTATTGCCTGCGTAGCGCGCGATCTGAGAGCAGAACTGGATGTACAACAGGCACTCCTTGAAAGTGAAGCCCGTTTCCGTTCGCTGGTAGAAGAAGCCCCCGTGGCAACTGCTCTTTTTGTAGGCCCTCGGTTTATTATAGAAGTAGCCAACGAACCAATGATCAGGTTCTGGGGCAAAGGTTATTCCGTATTGGGTAAACCACTGGGAGTAGCTGTTCCTGAACTGAATGATCAGCCCTTCATGAAGATACTGGATACTGTATACACATCTGGTGTAGCCCACCATGAAAAAGAAGCCAGGTCAATACTGGTCATTAATGGTAAACCTGAAACCTTCTACTTCAATTTCACCTATAAACCGCTGCTGAATGCAGCCGGAGAAGTGTATGCCGTCGTGGACATGACCATTGACGTTACAGACCAGGTGCTGGCACGTAACAAACTGCTGGCATATCAAAGCACCCTGGAACTGGAAGTAGCAGAAAGAACGGAAGAACTGGCCGCTTCCAATGAAGAACTGGCCGCGATGAACGAAGAATTGCAGGACGCCAATCTTAGCCTGGTACGTTCTAACCAGGAGCTGGAACAATATGCGTACGTAGCAAGTCATGACCTCCAGGAACCATTGCGAAAGATCCGTATCTATGCCGATATCCTGAACACCAGACAAGACCTCCCTGACCATCATAAAGGGCTGGTAGAAAAGATCAACCAGTCATCAGAAAGAATGTCCATGCTGATCAAAGATCTGCTGGAATTTTCACGCCTGCTCGAAAAAGGGAATATGATGCGGGAAGTAGATCTTACTATCATGCTGCAAAGTGTGATCAGCGATTTTGAATTGATCATCGAAGAAAAACATGCAGAGATCATAATAGGGCCACTCCCCGTTATCAAAGGCATTCCTTTACAGATCAATCAGCTGTTTTATAACCTGATGAGCAACGCCCTGAAATTCACCCAACCAGACATTCGTCCGGTGATCGAAATTAAATCGACGCCTATTTCGGGAGAGCTGGCCAGCGTTTATATGGGTAAACATGAACGCCATAAACAATACTTTGATATCTCTTTCAGCGACAATGGTATTGGCTTTGAACAAAAATATGCCGACCAGATATTTGAGGTCTTCAAACGTCTTCATACCCGCTCCCAATATCCCGGTTCAGGTATAGGGCTGTCTCTATGCAGACGTATTATAGCTAATCACTCGGGACATCTGTACGTAGAATCATCGCCGGGAAAAGGCTCTACTTTTCATATTATCATTCCCGGTAGGTGACAGGGTATTAAATTTCAAAGCAAATTGAATTATTTTTGCCGCCTGTAAATCCTCCTATACCTAACCAAGAATGCCATGCTACCTTTCTGGAATGACTATTACTACCTGATACTTATTGCACAACTTGTTTGTATTGTGCATGCTATGAAAAATGGAAAAAAGGACTGGATCTACATCCTGCTTTTCCTGCCGGGTGTCGGCGCCATTGCCTATTTTATCAGGGAGATCTGGCCAACCATCAACAGCGGACAGGTAACCAGCAATCTCCAGGAACTATTTGTACCAGGACACAATATCAAAGAGCTGGAACGTAAAGTAAGGCTCTCCGATACCGTTGCCAACAAACTGGCACTGGCCAATGCCTATGCACACCGGCAGCAATACCAGCAGGCTATCGAACTGGCGCAGTCCTGCCTCAATGCCCATCATGCCAATGACCAGGGCATCCTGCTCCTGCTGGCAAGATTATATTTTTACAATGAACAGTACTTCGAAAGTGTATCTTTCTACAACCGGCTGTTGGGCATGCGCAATTTCCGGATGACCAAACAGGAAGACGAGCTGCTGTATGCAAGGGCCCTGGAAGGCAGTACTGACTATGTAAAAGCGGAAGAGGAATACAAGAAGGTGATCCGTGTACATCACTCAATGGAAGGCATGTACCATTACGGAATGATGTTGAAGAAACAACAACGTCTGCAAGAGGCAAAAGCGCAGTTTCAGACTGTAAAAGATGAAATAGAACTTCATCCCGGATATGTTCGCAGACTAAATGCCCAGTGGGTAAGACTGTCTAAACGGGAAATGGCCGATTTATAACAGAAAGCCTCCAAAGTCCCTTAAAAGGCTTTGGAGGCTTAACTTTTTTTATGTTATCAGTTTGTACTGATCCTGTGAACTCGCAGATTATCATAGTAGATATATCCATCTGTAGCCGACTGCCAGTAGGTCTGGCTACCACCACGGAAAGTATGGAAGGTTAACCCTCTGATCAATCGTTTGCTGTCATTTGTTGTCCAGCGGATATCCCTGTCAAGTACTACTGTACCATCAATCACGTATTGCACATGGCCATCGGTATTGCTGCCCGTGTTACTTTTCACGTACAGGTGCACATGATAGGTTTGCCCTTTATTCAGGCTGCCTGTAGCAGGATAGGACTTACCGAAGGTTTCTCCGTACTGGCCTGACTGGTCTTTAAAATAAACGTAAGGCTGGAAGAATACCCTGCCGGCATCAGTCTGGTACCACATCAGACGCGCAGTACCGCCATTACCATCCCAACCCGGGTCGCCGCCGGTGTTACCATCACCAATAGAGAAGCCAAAACCCAGCTTTCCACCCCTGCTCCAGTCAAACTGGCTGTGGAACCTGATGTCATAATCAACCTCGTAGGCAGTACCATCTGAGATATCGATGTTCGCCACCACGCCACCTGCACCTGATAAGGCGTTCTTTAATAAAGTGATCCGCAGATTTCCGTTGGAAATCATCCCCCGGCTGTCTACCCAGCCAGTTACGTTACCGAAATCGGTAGCAGCGTTGTTTGCCGTGTAGGTACTGCTGTGGGCATAATTATCCCAGTTTACACTCCAGCTGTTCAGGATAGTGCTGCCTACTGCCTGGGCTTCCAGACTACTGCCCGCAGCAAGACGTTCTTCCTTTACATTTTCTTTCGTACAGGCTGATAGAAATACGATCATGGAGAGTGCCGCGCACCTGGTGACATTGACAATTTGATGTCTGTTCATTTTTGTAATGGTTTTTTAAGGGAAAATGAAAAAAAGGATATGCACTATAGATTATACTATTCGTCATTTGGTCATTAAGACAATCGATTGCATCTATATATACAAAGGTTCTTCTGGTTCTTAACTGTGGATTTCCATAGATGTCGGGCGAAGCTGGAATTAGTACTACTTAAATAAACAAAAAAGTTCCGGCCTGCCTGTGGCGGACCGGAACTACTATTACATGTTATAACAGGGATTAATGGGAAGTATTGTTCACTACTATCTTCTCCTTTCGGATCACCTGCTTGTTATCCCTCAGGGTAACGATGTACACACCATCCGGCAGGGAAGAAATGTTCAGGCTATTATAGCTTCCCTTTATCCGCTGCGACAGCCTTCTCACGCCACCGATACTGAATATATCTACAGTATACGCTTTATCGTCTGCAGGCAGCGAAAGGTTCAGGGTATTACTGGCCGGATTAGGCCAGATGTTCAATACTGACTTCTCCTTAACCGGCGCAACTGCCGTTGTGTTGATATTGAGTGGCTGTGGATAAGTGAAGGGGAAATCTATCTGAGCCTGTTTAAACTGCATTTCCACGTCTTTCGACCAACCAAAAGCAGTATCTGCCTGTGCCTCAAGACTGAATTGGGCAGCGCCGCTCCAGAAATGTATAAATTCACCCAGGTTCAGGTTACGGGTATATTCACCATTGTGTTGCGGGAAGTATTGTGCCAGCAGGTCAAAATAACGGTTTAATGCGGCACTGGAATCTGCCCTGTCATAGATCGGGAAGAACCAGTCGCGGAACCAGTGCGTACCAGGCTTGGGGAAGCCTTCCTCTTTCACCACAAAATCATTGTAAGCCTGCTGGGCATCTCCTTCCCATCCAAGGCGTTTCATGACGTCATAAATGAATATTTCCGCCCATTTGCTATCGCCCCAGATAGGGAACGACGGAGAGTTATGAATACCTTTACTACCACCTTCCACAATATGTCCTACTTCATGAATGGAAGCATGCAGGTTCCAGCCTTCTCTTGTTTCCCAACTGCCACCCAGGTCGCCCGAGTTCTTATAATCGTGATCGGCATCAAATACCACTGATGGATGTCCGCCGGAATACCCAGGCTTACTATGGAAGATCATGTTTACTTTAGGATCGCTGAAAGAGCCATAATTTTGTTTTACATACTCCCATACATCCGTGAAGTCCTGGTTCATCCAGGTAGCGGAACGGCTTACGGCATCGTCAAACCAGATATTTACACTGCTGTTGCTATATACCCGCGACAACAACTCTGTATGACCGGCCCAGTGTTCCTGCCATTGTGCAGGTACTACATCAGTCAGTGTAGTATTGCTGCCGGTTATCCATGCAGATACGCCATTTGCATTTTCAGCTCTCACCCGGTAATAGTAGGTGGTCAGCGGCGACAGGTCCAGCGAGAAATAACGGCTGGTATTTGCCGGCAGCACAAACGCATCTTCCCAGTTCAGGGTATCTGTTGTTCTTTCCAGACGATAGCTGGCTTCTGTGGCAGCATTATCCTGCCAGTTCAGAATGATCTGATTGCTGGAAACCGTCTGCGTTGCAAATCCGGTTGGCGCTGCTGGAGCGGAAGTATCTATTGCACCAACGCCTGTACCAAAGATCTCCAGTTCTGCCAGCTGCGTAATACCAGCGCCATTATTGGCGGTAATGTTCAAACGGTAGTATTTATAGGAAGTCGTATTGGGCACTACATAAATACGTTTCTTAAAGCGGGCAGTGAACAGCTGATTAGTCTGCACCTGCAGATCTGTCCAGTTATTACCATTATTGGAACCCTGGAATACCCAGTTTTTCGGATCTCTTTCTACGGCATCATTGGCAGCGGTAATACTATACATGGTAGCAACAGCACCACCCTGCAGCTGATAACGGATCCAGGTCACCGGCGCCCATGCCAGATACTTGCTGTACGTATTGTTATCTACGACTTTGGCCAATCCTTCTGCACCCGTAGTATTGTACTGGTCTGTTACCACAGCGTCTGTGAAGTTGGTGATGTCAGTACCTGCAGGCACATTAGGCGTTGTTACAACTTCAGAAGTATCACCAACAGATGCCCCGGTTGCATTCACTGCTCTTACCCGGTAAATGAAATTTGTACCGATACTCAGTGAAGAATCTGTATAAGACGTTACGTTAGCACCTACGGTTGCACGTGTTACAAAAGTGACTGCATCCAGTGAGCTTTCAATGCGGTACCCAGTTTCATTGGTTGCATTGTCTGACCAGCTGAGACTTGCCTTATAACCCGGCTGCAATGTGGCTGTTAGTCCACTGGGACCGGAAGCAGGGCCACCAATAGTACCATTCAGCGCCCACTCAGCAAACTGAATAGCACCTGCGCCATTATTAGCCGTAATGTTCAGGCGATAATAGAGATAAGGGGTCGTGTTTGTAAACGAATAGGTTTTTGTCTGGAAACGGGCTGTAAAGGCCTGTCCTGTCTGCGTGTCGAGTGTAGTCCATGTCCTGCCATCGTCTGAGCCCTGTAGGTTCCAGTCTTTAGGATCTCTGGTGGCAAAATCATTGGCAGACGTGATGGAATACTGGTTAACGGTAGCAGATCTGGCAGCTTCAAACTGTATCCAGATAGCTGTTCTGGCAATGTAATACTTCGTGTTGACATTGTCGTCTATCAACTTCGGATAGTCCTCTGCCGCGTTCGAGTTGGTATACTGAACCGTCAGCACACCAGGGGCAGATGTTATGTCAGTCTGTGCAAGGGCCGGCACAGCACCGCATAACAAGGTCACATACAAAGACAGCTTTGTAAAAATAGGCATACGCATATCAATTGGTCATTTTAAGGTTTGTGAATAAAGGCTATTGATTTTTATAATACATAGGTTGATGTGAAGTTTTCTCGTGGTCTACTTTGGTTGATATTGAGTGCTCACAAAACGGGTTACACACGTACGATATACGATCTTACTAATATAGCAAGCAATCACGGAGAAAGCTGTCAATAGATATCAAACGGAATGTTAACAGAAATTAAACCATGGATCATGATCATTTTATACTGATCCCAAAGACATCTTTCAATGCCTTCTTTGCAGCATGATAACCGCACATACCATGAATACCACCTCCGGGCGGTGTGGAAGAAGAACATACATAAATACCTTTAGCCGGTGTGGTATAAGGCGACCATCTCATAGCAGGTCTTGTATAAAGTTGTGTGATATCGAGAATACCACCATTAATGTCACCGCCGATGTAATTGGGGTTATAGGCTTCCATATCTGCCGTGTTCATCACATGCCTGCCGATGATACAATCTTTAAAACCCGGTGCAAATCGCTCTACCTGGTTTTCAATAGCGGCCGTCATATCTTTTGTAGAACCATTAGGGACATGGCAATAGGCCCATGCAGTATGCTTACCTTCCGGGGCACGCGTATTATCAAAAATACTCTGTTGCACAAACAACGTATAAGGCTGATCAGGATGATGTCCATCCACTGTGCGTTGTTCATTGGCAGCAATTTCTTCAATGGTATTGCCGAGATGTATAGTGCCTGCTTCTCTGCAGGCTGCTGCTTTAAACGGCGTAGGGCCATCCAGCGCCCAATCTACCTTGAACACGCCCATACCATACCGGTAACGTTGCAACTGCCATTTGTAAAAAGAGCTAAATCTATCTCCAGCTATCTTCAATAACTGTCGCGGCGTTACATCCAGCAACACCGCTCTTGAAGGCGGCAATTCTTTCAACGCATTCACATAAGTGCCCGTCACAATCTCACCACCCAATGAAATAAAATAATCACCTAAAGCAGCAGCCAATGCCTTCGCGCCACCACGAGGCGCCGGCCATCCGCCTGTGTGGCTGTTCAGCATCAGCACCAGGCCAATAGCGGCGGTGGCAATATTCGTCAAGGGTTGAATTGCATGTGCCGCTACACCGCCAAACAATCCGCGGGCTTCTTTTGTCTTAAAACGTTTCGCCAGATGCATTGCTGAAGGTAATGCCTTCAACCCGAATTGTGCCAGTGTCAGCGGATGCTTTGGGAACTGTAAAGGGCCTAGTATGTCTTCAGTTAATCCTTTAAAATCTTTCAGCAAAGGCCGGAACAACTGCTCATATGCTTTACTGTCACTTCCGAGTAAGCTGGCTGTTTTTTCCAATGAAGGATATAAAGCAGCTGCAGTTCCATCATCAAAAGGATGTGCCGCATCCACCGCAGGATAGACATATGACAATCCAAACCGTTCCAGCGGTAACTGACTAAAGAAAGGAGACGTCACTGCCATCGGATGAATAGCAGAACAGATATCATGCATAAAAGCTGGTAGCGTCAGCTCTTTTGAGCGCAGGCCGCCGCCAATCTCATTTCTGCCCTCAATGATCAATACAGAGAGCCCCTGCTGTTGCATGGCAATTGCTGCTGCCAGTCCGTTAGGTCCAGATCCGATGACGATGGCGTCATATTCGTTTTTATGCATTGGGTTCTTATTGGAGATCAGGGACCAACAATTTACGTCGGGGGACCGGGGTGAAACCCGGATTATTGAACCCGGGGTTGAAACCCGGATTATTAAACCCGGCGTTGAAACCCGGATTATCGAACCCGGGGTTAAAACCCGGATTATTGAACCCGGGGTTGAAACCCGGATTATTGAACCCGGGGTTAAAACCCGGATTATCGAACCCGGGGTTAAAACCCCGCGCTACAAACACTGCGGCTCCTAACGGAGCCTATCGGTGTTTTGTTTCCCGGATTATTGAACCCCGGATCGCACCTGGCCCCGGTTGAAACCCTGCGCTACTTCGCAGCGTCGTGCAGCCGTAAAATTCCTGGTCCCTGATTGAATATTTTAATACTGACCTGCTTCCAGCTTGCTGGGCGATAGCAGGTATTGTTTATCTACCTTATCCAAAATTACGTAAATCGAATCTTTATTCTGATTTAACCCATAAAGAATAATCCGCCCTTCACCTGGCCTTTCATAATGCAAAACAAAAGGAGCATCTTTCTTCTTACTTGTATTCGGCCGATCAGTTGCGTTACGCCTTTGCCGTTCACGCCCCTGGTTAGCTGCACTTCTGTTCTTATCACGCAACGAAAGTTCCTGCTTCACAGTATCCGCTTCATAGTAAAAGAACCTTCTTCCACCGGCAACACCGGCCAGCTCAAAATTACGGTCTATATCATTCTTCGGTGAACCACCACCGTTACTCAGATCCAGCCATACGGGTTTATTCACCTGGTAAGTGATGGTCGACCACTTTTCAAAAGTTACATTCTGCCACCGTACGGAGTCAAGTGGTGAGTAAGGGATCACCTTATTGTTCAATCTGAACTCAGTTACGTTATAATAACCACGCGTACCTGCTAATCCTTTCTCAACAGGTTGTTTATAAGGGTCATAGAGATAGTTCCACATCTGCAGATAAAACAGTATAAATACGAATAAAAGAAAAGTACCACCCTTCAAAGCCCAGCGTCCATACTTCTGCCATGCCTTACCGAAGGAAGGATAGTAGTGTACCGGCACCGTATAACGTTGCAGTACCAGCAGGTTATAGATCTTAGGTATATCGTACGCCAATACGAATGCGCCGAGCAATACGAAGTATGCGGCATATACATGCACTCCTCCATCATAAGCCAGGTTCACAAAGGTGATATTGGCCAGTGCCCCTGCCAGCAGCACAGCACCGATTGCAGCTGTACCCCGGAAGAATAGCAGGATGCCTGCCCCTACTTCCACGATACCTGCAAATACCTGGTACCAGGGTACAATACCAATCGATAACCAGTAGATCTTCTGTGCAGTGAAATCTCCGAAGTTGGTATGCAGATTGGAGATAGAAGGATAAGGCATCTGTACCGGAAATAACTTGGTATACCCAAACCCGATGATGCCAATACCGGCACGATAACGTACAATCACCCGCAGCCAGTAATAAAGCAGGTTGTACTCCAGTCGTTTCCTGTCAAACAGACTCCAGATCGCAGCGCCTGCCACCGCAATGCCCAGTGCCGCTGCCCAGCTGGCGTAGCTGGCAATTCCCCAGCGACCGCTCTCTGAATCCACATTCCAGAGATTAGGCTGGAACCTGGCAATATCATATACATCCCGATACTTCAGATGTAACCAGTCCATGGTGAAAAGGTGCGTATACCAATTCCAGCTGGTAGGAATACTCATGATCACGAAAAAGATAAAGGCAATACGGAACGCCCACCTTTGATATACCTTCCAGGGCTTTGGCTGCGCAGCAACAGTCTGGCTGGCAGTATCCGGCGCTATCGGTGCTGCCTGCGCTATGGCAGGTGAATTAACTATATCAGACATAACGTTGATTTTAAAGTTTAAGCGGTTTACGGCGACCTTCAATCAATGGGTATTTCTTGTTGATCCTATCCAGCACTACATACACAGAGTCCTGTTTTTCATTGATGCCCGAAAGAATAATACGGCTGCTGTCGGGCCTTGTATAATGCAGCACCAGTTTTTCCTGCTGATGATATCTGTTTTTATTCTGCAGGAACAATACCTGGCGGGATGCGTCAATACCGTAACTGTAGTAATGCCTGCTCACAGCGCCTGCGAGTTCATAATTCCTCTCCGGATCTTTGCTGTAGATCTCCTCTGTATTGGCCAGATCAGGATGTACATACCGGTTGGAACGGATGCTGAGTGTAGCCCATTGTTCAAACACGACATCTTTCCAGCGCACGGTATCTGTCAGTGAATAAGGCAGCTCCTGGTTATTGATACGGAACTCCGTTACATTGTAAATACCCGCTGCGTCAGCCAGTCCCGGCGTTTCAGGATACTGGTAGCCGTTATGTTTATAGCTGGCGTACGTTTTATATCCGTACAGCCCTACGAAGAAAAAGATGAACAGGGTTTTCAACACGATCTTTGCACTACGGTGCCATGGTTTGGCAAAATAAGGCCATACAGTATCAGGAGCAGTAGGCTGCTCCAATGTGAGCAGCGTAACAATACGCACAGTATCATATGCCAGTAAGAACAGCGCCAGTATTACCAGGTAAAAACTGTATACATATTCGCCTCCCTCATAAGCGAGATTAGACATGAACACATTGCCGGTAAAAGTAATGATGACGCCAGCGCCGATAGTAGCCGTTCTTCTGCTGAACAGTAAAAGCCCTGCGATCGTTTCTACCAGTCCCAGGAAGGTTTCCATAGAAGGTACGACACCTGTGCTCATCGCAAAGATCTTCCAGGCCGACAGATCGCCGTACTGCGTGTTCAACTGACTGATGGAAGGATACGGCAATTGCTGCGGGAACAGCTTTAGCAGTCCATAGGCTATAACGCCTATCGCCAGCCGGTAGCGGACGATGACACGCAACCAGTAATACAGCTGGTTATACTCCTGCCGCTGTTGATCGAGATAAGTCCAGACCAGTGCACCTGTCAGCGCAATGAATGCAATAATCCCCCAGTCTGCAAAGCCACCGAAAGGACTATCAGATGGTAAGATCTTAGGGGTATACCTGGCGAGATAAAAAATATCTCCGAAGCCCAGCTCTCCCCAGTGAATGTGGAATAAGGTACTGAAATACTTCGGGTCCAGCGGAATACACTGGATCACGAAATAGATGAAAAAGAAGCGGAACAGGATCTTCCAGGATGCTTTCCATGTCTGCGGTGGTAATAGGTTTGCCGGATGTGTCATACCTGCAATGTTTATGTGATGAAATATCGGATAGCGGTCAATAACCGGGATTAGGCTCCAAAGCACCGTCAGCGCTCAGCTCTATGGCAGGGATAGGCATCACGTACCTGCGCTCGTCTGTTACGCCCAACACTGTGGCTGCACGGCTGGTCCTTATCAGATCGTACCAGCGGTGTGGTTCAAAAGCAAATTCCAACCTTCTCTCATTCTCTATAGCCAGCAGGATATCTGCCTGTGAAGTGGCCGTGCTGGCCGTCAATCCCGCTCTGTCACGAACAGCATCCAGATCGGCTAGTGCGCCTTCCAGCTTCCCCAGTTGCGCCCTGGCCTCTGCGCGGATAAGATATTGTTCTGCAACGCGCAGCACATAAGCAGGATCGGTAGCCGGACTGCGGTAATAGAAGTTCCCATACCATAACCCCTGGTTGGTAATGGCCACCGCGGCATTACGGTTACCGCCAATAGCCGGATCATTAACCAGTGCAATAAAAACATCATTGGGCGCCCATTGCCGCGTACCGCCATTAGCAGGCGGCTGCCAGTAGCCGCGGTGTGCATTCACATTGTTGGCACTGTAGGATATTTCGAAGATCGATTCGTCTGTTGCCACCACATTATTAGCAAAGAAGGCGCTATATGGCTTTATAAGGCGATATTCGGCGTCTTCTATCAGTTTTGACGCATAGGCCTCGGCTTGCTCCCAATTCTGCCTATAGAGGTAAAAACGGGCCATTAATGCCCATACTGTTTTCCGGGTGGCACGGTAGCGGTTAGTTGTCTCCGGCAACAGCGGTTCTGCGGTCTGCAAATCGCTCAATACCTGGGCATATGTCTGCTCCAGTGTGCTTCTTTTAAGCCCCCTGGTGTCGTTGATGTTCGTAGTGGCTTTCAGCACCAGCTGTACACCGCCCCAGGTACGGGCCAGATCGAAATAAGCCAGCGCACGTATGAAATAAGCCTCGCCTGTCAAAGCATTCTTTTCATCCTGTGTAAAAGTAGCCTCTGTCACAGCGGGTACTTTATCAATCACCTGGTTCGCCCTGTTGATGGTAGAATATATGCCCGCCCACACCGTGGCTACATTGGCGTTATCGGCTTTTACGCTATGCGAGATGAACTGCTGGATCACCGACTGCGAACCCGTCCACTGTATGTTATCGCCGGATAAATAACCAATGGTCTGGAAGAGGGAGCCGTAATAAGCGTCATCTCCCAGCTCACGGTACATGCCTCTTACCGCCGTTTGTGCGGAAGCTTCATCAACAATCGTCGCATCATCCGAAACGGAATCGCGGGGCTCTACATCCAGGAAGTCTTTGCAGGAGGAGAGCAGTAGTACAAGTGGTAATATGCGGATAAGTAATTTCATGATCTTCTTCTTTAAAGGTTTCCTACAATGTCACATTCAAACCAAACTGCAGCGTGCGGGACTGCGGCGGCGTACCCAGGTCGATGCCCTGTACCGTCTGTGCAGCTGTCACGTTTGCTTCCGGATCAGGCCCTGTATATTTCGTGAGCAGCCACAGATTATTTCCGGCAGCATAAACGCGTAGCCCATCTATATGCCAGCGGCTGGTCAGTGACTTAGGCAATGTGTAACCAATGGTCAGCGCCTGTAAGCGCAGGAAGGAACCATTCTCAATAAAACGGCTGTTCTGTTCCAGAGTATAGTTGTTGCCTACCTTCGTCAGGCGTGGCACGTCTGTGATATCTCCTTCCTTCTGCCAGCGTTTCAGCTGGCTGGCAAACAGTACCCTGTTCGCATCGCGGGTACCACCACCTTCTCCGAAGAAGCGGTTCAGGTTTAACACCTTGTTTCCATACTGGAAGTTGAACTGCACAGCGGCATCAAACGATTTCCAGGAAAAGCTGTTACTGATACCACCAAAGAATTTGGGCAATGCATTCCCTACGATCTGTCTGTCGGCCACAGTAATACTGCCATCTCCGTTCACATCCTGGAACACCGCATTACCGGTTTTAGGATCTACATACAGTTGTTTGTACATCCAGAACGAATACATGGAATATCCCTGCTGCATCCTGATCCAGTCGCGATTGTACTGCGTGATCGGTACCGGCAGTTTTTCCACCTTGTTCACATTGCCGGAAATGGTAAAGGAGGTGTTCCAGGCGAAATCGCCACGTTTGATATTCTCAGAGCGGATAGCTACCTCATATCCCTTGTTGCTGATCTCACCGGCATTGGAGTAATAGGTGGTATAGCCAGTATTGGAAGGAACGGGCAGTTGCAACAGTACATCTGTTGTTTTCTTTGAATAGACATTCACTTCGAGTGATACACGTCCATTCAGGAAACCGGCATCAAGCCCGAGGTTGGCCTGTGTTGTCTTCTCCCAGCGCAAGTCAGGATTGGCAAGCTGTAATGGTGCGGTGGCTGCTTTATCGCCTCCGCTTTCTGTATCGGGATAACCACCGGTGCCTGTCCATAAACCGCGGGCTGCATAATCATTAATACCACTCTGGTTACCGGTCACACCATAGCTGGCGCGCAATTTCAGATCGCTGAGGAACTGTACGTCCTTCAGGAACTGCTCTTCTTTCAGCCGCCATGCGGCGCCAACGGCAGGGAAATATCCCCAGCGGTGATTACTACCGAAACGGGATGAGCCATCAGCACGAACGCTCAGTTCCAGGTAGTACTTACTATTGTAGTTGTAATCGACACGGGAAAAGAAAGAGGCCAGTGTTGCCTGTGTCCAGGTTTGTCCGGCGGTACGGGTGGAAGCGGAGGAAATATCTTTATAGGCATTATTCGGAAAACCTGTTCCCTGGGCAAAAGTCCTTCCTAAGGTATTCTGCTGGATAGTATTCCCCACTACTACGCCAAATGTATGCCCCCGGCCCAGCTTCTTACGATAAGATAATGTCTGCTCATTGATCCAGGTGCTGTTCTGCGTGATGGAAGATGTAGCCAGACCATTGGTAGGTGCAGCGCCCAGCTGTGTCTTATCATTCCAGTATTCCGATTCATCATAGTTGTTATAATCCACACTCCAGCTGGTGCGGAACTTCAGGTCCGGCAGTATTTCAGCCTCTGCGTAGACATTGCCGATATATCTTAAACTGATAGTATGAACATCATAGTTATTCAGCAACACCTGCAGGTTGTCAAACCCGGCCCAGCGGGCAGGCGTACCGTCGGGATTCGTTTCCGGCAGATAGGTAGGTGTATGTAATGCAGACTGCAACAGACCGCCCTGCGGCCCGTCACCTGCGCGTGCCTGGTTCCTGTAGGAACGGGTTATACCATTGCTTACACCAATCTGTACCCTGTCGTTGATCTTATGATCTACATTTAGTTTCAGACTGGCTCTTTCAAAGAATACAGGCCGGATATTGGCTTCCTGCTTTGTATAACCGGCGCCTATGTAGAACTTAGTCTTTTCTGAACCACCGTTCAGCGAAAGATCATAATTAGCCAGCTGGCCGGTGCGGAAAAGCTCATCCAGCCTGTCGTACGTCTTCTGTTCTTCGGGCAGTCCGCGTCCGCCTTCTGCAACCGGCCGGAACGGACGGTTCGCAAATGTCTGGTTCAGCGCAGGGTTGTCGATACCTGTATTGATCCAGTATTCATTGATCAGTGTAGCATGCTCAGGACCGGTTGTTAAGTCCCACAATTTCGGGGCTTTCGCAAAACCATGTGAGACATTCACATTGACCTTTGTACGCGATCCATAATTACCCCGTTTGGTGGTAACGATCACCACACCATTCGCGCCACGTGAACCATAGATGGCAGTGGCGCTGGCGTCTTTCAATACTTCGATACTGGCAATATCCGCCGGATTGATATCTGCGATTGGAGAGGTTGCACGGCCACCGGTACTCACCGTCTGCAGGCTCGTATTATTCACAAACACACCGTCTACTACATATAATGGATCATTGCCTGCATTAATGGAAGTAGTACCACGCACGCGCACAAAAACACCATCTCCCGGCACACCGGTGTTGGAGTTGATCTGCAGGCCTGCTGCCTTTCCCTGCAGCTGGGCGTCGAAGCCAGCCACAGGTATATTCTTTGTTTCGGCAGCGTTGATGGTTGACACAGCGCTGGTCAGATTACGGCGTTCCTGTGTACCATAACCTACCACTACTACTTCGCTGAGTTTCTTATCGTCTGTTTCCAGTTGTATATGGAGAGGAATGTTGGCGCCTACCTTTATTTCCTGTGGTTTATAACCGAGATAGGTAAACACAAGTACAGCATCTGCCGGTACATTCAATTCAAAAGATCCATCTATACGTGTCAGGGCGCCCCTTTTCGATCCTTTTACAATTACACTTACACCCGGCAACTGCTGACCGTTGATATCTGTCACCTTTCCTTTTACGGGAACATCTGCCGGAAGGTTATTGGCCATAGCATGTTTGCTGGCAGCAGGCAGCGCCGCCCCCCATATCTGCGGGCTTCCCAGTACGGCGGGAATAAGCAGGACACCCGCATTCCGGGCAAGTCTGCGTATCGCGGGAACATGCCCATAATCGAAGATTGACATATAGTTGATTGTTTTTTTATGCTGATTATGCTATTTCCATTTCTCCGGACTATACACCACCTGACCGTCCCGTTTGATAAGCCATGCTGTAACAGGATTGAGATGATATCCTGTACCGATGCCGCGCGCAGCGATCAATTCGTGCAACGACGGCTGCACATAACCTGTTTCGTCAATAGCGCGGCTCATAATAGCGGTAGTATCGCCGTTCCATTGCCATAAGTATCTGAAGTAAGTGTGTGCCTTGTCTAATACAGGCTCCTGCAGACGTGCGGCATTCCAGGTTTTTCCGGCATCTGTGCTTATCTCTACCTGGCGGATCTTCCCCCGTCCGCTCCAGGCAAGGCCCCTTATTTCCACCCATCCCTTCTGCAGTTGTGCGGGATAAGCCGGATAAGTGATAATAGAGCGGGCGTCCATTGTAAAACTGAACTGCCGGATTTTACCATCCTTTACAGGTTCTGTGTATTTGGAAGTTTCTTCTCTCGTCATAAAAGGGCCATCTGACAACTCAATACGGCGTATCCATTTCACACTGGTGTTGCCTTCCCACCCCGGTAACAGCAATCTTGCAGGGTAACCTTGCTGGGGGCGAATTGCCTCCCCATTTTGTGCATAAACTATCATAGCATCTTCCCAGCCTTTACTGACGGGAATGCTGCGTGTCATTACGGCTGCGTCGGAACCCTCGGCAAGAAACCAGGTCACTTTCGGATTAACTCCTACCTCCCTGAACAGGGTGGACAACATCACGCCGGTCCATTCACTCTGACTGGTTAGTCCGCAGATGTCCTGTGGTGTAATATTTTCTTTATCCGGTTTCCTGAAGTTGCCGGAGCACTCTATAAAGCAGATCCTCGATACAGAAGGAAACCGCTTCAGATCAGCGAGTGAAAACACCATTGGCCTGTCTACCATACCATGTATCATCAACTCATAGCTGTTGGGATCAATAGCAGGCACACCTGCATGATGCCGTTCAAAATGCAGGTCTGAAGGCGTGATCATGCCGTAGAGATCCTGTAATGGCGTCTGCGAAGAAGTGAGGGAAGGCTTTCGCTCCGGATGTTCAAACGGAGATCTTGTACCCAGTACACCAGGCAGCGGTCCCACCTGTTTGGTAGGATCAAAAGCCGCTTCGGGAATACCTGTCTGGACCATTTTGCCAAAGGACGACTTTACCAATGCCACAGCAGCTGTGGCAGCACCTCCCAGCAAAAGGTGACGACGCGTCATCTTTTGACTCATATTAAGTTCTGTTTCGAATTACAGTTTTGTACGACACATATGGTTATTCATATGGCCCGTCCCCTCCTTTTCTGCTGTCTGTCACATAATATTTCCTGGCAGGCATGACAACACCAGGTAAGGTTTTCGCATTTATGACAGCATCTGCGCCGATCAGTTTGTTGGCATGTAACAGCCATGCTGTGACGCTGTAGACTTCGTTATCTGATAGTGATCCGGGCGCATTAAAAGGCATTGCACGACGCACATAATCGAAGATGGTGGTGGCATATGGCCAGTAGTTCCCAATGGCTTTCACGCGCTTGGGCGACTGATCAAAAGGCCGCGCGTCGGCAGTATCAGGTGCTACAAGTATGTTGTAGGGTCCTTCTACACCCGTAGCTCCATGACAGGACGCACATTTGGCAGCATAGATCAACGCACCATCCTGCACAGTACCACTCCCTGCAGGTAATCCTTTACCATCCGGATGGATGGCGATAGCCTTCGCGGCTATTTCTTTTTCCGTAGCTGGCCGGCCATAACCGAAATGTTCCGGCATAGCTGTATTACGGCGTTCACAGGCAATCACAAGGGTACCTGCAACGCAGGCCCAAAATGGCATTCGTAGCTTAAACATCAGATAACTGAGACTTGGATCGTTGGTTGATTATAATGCGCAGAGTGTAACCGTTACCGGTTACTTGCATTAGTCTCTTGGTGGGAGCACAATGATAATCGATGCAAATATAGGCAGTTCATTTTTAAAAGTCTACTATTTGTGTAGACTTTTATATGAATGGTAATATTGAACCAATATAAGTGGGTATATGAAGAGAGCAATTATTAATGTTCCATCATATCCAGTATGTCTGTCCAGATGATACGGGCTATCTGTTCACTTTCGATAGTTCTTACCCGTTCGTCGGGAGTAATCATACGGTCTTCCTGCCAGTCTATCTCTTCAGGCATAAAATCCCTTAGAATATTTCCGCTGGTGATAACTTCGTATGTTGTTTCCTGAGCAACATCGTCCACAGTGATCGCAAGCTGATACGATCTACCTTCGATATAAACTGTTATTGTACGCCTTTCCATAACAAACAATTAAAACAATCAATTAATAAGGGGTGTCACTATGGATCACTCCATAGCAGAATAAGTTAAAAAGAATCTGTTGATATATTTTACTGGCTGCTGATTGCCGGGGGTACCCTAAAGTTGTCACTGTCCGTTATATGACCTGCTATTGTTCCCTTTTCACTTTTCTTCATCACCTCTTGACCCCTGCTCGAATACGTCTTCATAATTCTCACATTTAAATGGGTTAGTAATAAGCTGACATACTAATTAGAACAAATTATCTGCCAGTATGTTTTTCTTAGGAAAATGTGGGATAATTCTCCCCAACTCCTAAGATCAGCGGTTCGCTCCGGGGTAAAAGTGCGCGTTATGGAGGCATAAATGCGCTTCTCATCAGGCAAGAAATACGTTAAAATGATTGAAAATCAGTACATTTACGACAAAAGACTCATCCTTATGGCTGGAATCAGGGGCAAGCCCGGCTATATTGACATATCAGGACTTGTTTCGATCTGCAAGTTCCAAAAACTGGATTATTTTCCATGTACAGGAAAAAGTAAGTAGACTAGCATCCTATACCGCCTGCAAGATTGTTCCTTTCAACTGACCAGCCGGTACCTGTCCGCTTTTATATAGCGGATATTATAGCTATCTTTCTTAGCATTCGAACTATTGGGTTAACAACCTACAAGCCGCACATTATGTACAGCCTGTAGTTTGTTCCATCTCTAAAGATGACTGAGTACTTATTTCGTGGTAGTTAGCACAAAGATCCCGCAGGACTTGTCTGTATTAAAAGATCCGGCAGTTGATCATGTGATTGTTGAAATAATCTGCCGGCAACCGAAATTAACAAAGCATCTGTAGAAAAGTTGTAAATGGAAAGCAAACGAAGTGTAAACAATCTTAAACAGATTGTGAATGAAAGTTAAATTTCCAATATTTAAATATGAGTAGAAGATTATGGAGTTCACTGAAACTGCCAGCTGAAAGAATATATTTGTTCTTCAGGAATTTTTCGATGAGGCATCCTTTTAAGATCTACATAACAACATCTATTATTTGCTTTCTTGTATTAGCGCTCGTTCAGTTTATTCTGGTCTATAACACCTATGATCTGCTTAACAGACGTTTCTATTATGAGAAAAAAAGTAAGATCAATGAAGAATACAGCAAGGCGATCACGAACGATAAATTATACCCCGGCGGACAAGCAATTATAGACAGCATCCTGGTACCTCAGCTCAGAACATTGGAAGAACTCTATAATACAGACACGACAAAATTCCAGGTTTATTCACAGCAACTACTCAATAAAATATTTCACCGGCTTATCGAGGGACAGACAATTGACAGTCTGATGCAACAGATCCGTGGGAAGGAGAATATCACCGACTCACTGCGATATGCATTGAATATTGCCAAAATCGATATCATGACCGGCAATAGAAAGTATATCAATATCTACGACAGCCGGAAAAAATATGAACTGATAGACGATTCACTGCAATGGTCTGACGGCATCCGTATTTATGGCGATCTGACGAGCCCTGACGAACGAAGCCAGGTAGCAAGATTGAATGTCAGCAATCCGCAGCCTTATACTTACGCCATGGCATTCAGCTTTCACGCAGAGCCTTTCAACCGCCGGCAGATGGTTTTCAGGCAGATGCGCCTGATGCTGACCATGTCACTCTTATCCATGTTTGCCATAATTTTATTATTTTTCATCACGATGCGGAACTGGATAAAGCAGAAACGACTCTCTGATGTTAAAACTGATTTTATCAATAACATAACGCACGAATTTCATACACCGCTGTCGGCCATTATGGTAGCTAATAAAAACATCCAGAATGAAAAAATTCTGGATAACAAAATGGCTATCCGTTCGCTGTCAGACGTTATAGAGCGGCAGTCTCACCGGCTGAAGCTGCTGTTCGGGCAAGTACTGGATCTTGCCACTGTCGATAAATTATTTGTGCAGAAAAAGCCACATCACCTGAATATGCTGGTGAGTGAGATCCTGACCGACTTCAGTATCAAATTTTCGTCTTCCAATGTGCAGATCGAGTATACGCCTTCGGAGGAAGACCTGGTGGTAAACCTTGATAGTTTTCATTTTACTACCCTGATGCTGAATATACTGGACAATGCAGTGAAATATAATCTTCAGCCGGTTAAAGACCTGGTGGTGCTGATCAGCAATGACAGGGAGAATATTTACATTACGGTCTCAGATACCGGTATCGGCATGTCGAGGGCAACACTCAAACACATCTTTGAGAAATTTTACAGATACCAGAAAGATCTGACGCAGAACACAAAGGGACTGGGACTAGGACTGCACTATGTGAAACAGTGCATAGATGCACACCAATGGAAATTAAAAGTAGACAGTGAAGTAGGAAAAGGGACTACATTTGTAATTGTGATCCCTGTATAAATTATTTTTTTATAATTAACGTAAACAGGTCGGCTGCTTCAAATTAAAAAATTGAAAGCTATGAGACATCGTATTTTATTAGTAGAGGATGAGGCAGATCTGGGTAATGTAGTAAAGCAATACCTGGAGCTGATGGATTTTGATGTGAACTGGCAACAAAACGGCAGTGATGCATTGGAAGACTTTAAACGGGCTCCTGAACGCTATCAGATATTGCTGATCGATGTAAATCTTCCAGGCATGAATGGGTTCGAACTGGCCGAACACGTGGTCAGGATCAATAACCAGGTGCCTTTTCTTTTCCTTACCGCCCGCGGGGAAAAAACAGATCGTCTGAACGGTTTGAAAATAGGGGCAGACGACTATGTCGTAAAACCCTTTGATGTAGACGAACTGGTGCTGCGCATCCGTAACATCATCAAACGTAAACAACCTGTGGTAGCGCCGGAAGTTGTCAAAGCCAATAATGTCATCACGATAGGCAATACACAACTTTTCGTTGATTCCCTGAAACTGATTACAGACCAGGGAGATGAAATTGTGCTTACACCAAGGGAATGCGATCTACTCGTATTGTTCTTTCACAATGTAAACCGTGTGATCAAACGTGAAGAGATCCTTACTAAAGTCTGGGGCTCTAACGACTACTTCGTTGGCCGCAGCCTGGATGTTTTCATTTCCCGGTTCAGGAAGTATTTCCAGCAGAATTCCGGTATCAGCATCAAGAACGTATACGGAATCGGATTTGTGTTCAATGTGAAATGATCATATCAGCCATTCACGCTACACTTTTTCATTTGTCTGTACTTCATTCCGCGATGCAATCTGGTGAGCTGCATATAGGCAAATCAACACATGCAATATCACAACAACACCTGGTTCAGTAATTCCGTTTAGTGGAACAGAAGCCGCTATGGCGCCCGCCTCAGTAACGAAATATTTGTTTATCAGAACGCGCCGGTGGCGCGGATTTTTCCAAAACATGCCGGGCAAATACAAACAGCAATGACGAAAATATTTACCGGCTTTTTTTGATTACATCACAAAGCTAAGTAGAAAAGTCATGCGGAAAACACGCATTTTTGACTTGTCCCGATATACCTCAACTAATTGACAAACAATCACTTCTGAGCCAATCAACCCCAAACACCAAAATGAAAGCATTCTCGCTTTTCTTTGGTAACACGATACTCAAACTTCGATCTGAATTGCATATGACCAGGATATACTTCCGATTATCCTCCGATTTGATCGGAAGATTATCGGAAGTATATCCTGGTCATATGCAAGTTACATGCAAGTCAGATGCTTTGTTCTTAGTCCTGAAAGTTTACCTTTTTCCGCATTTTAGTCCTCTTTGATACCGCTTTGATACCGCTAATGCTACGTTGATCCTACGTTCATGAACGTAGGATCAACGTAGCACTAGCGGTATTAAAGCGGTATCTAGTCGAACCCAAACCGGGGCTCGGCTAGCCAAAAACCAGGGTTAACATTCGGTTGAGATATAGTCAAGATAGGCTCATCCTCCCTTAATCTTCCGTTCCGGAACGGAAGATTAAGGGAGGATGAGCCTATCTTGACCGAATGTCTACTATATCTCAAGTACATAAAAGTAACCCCATTTACTCCGGTACCACTATACCGAATCCCTTCCGAATATATGCCTGAGTACAGAAAAACTTTACAGCTTCATTCAGCCATTCAGGATCAGCTTTACAGCTGATTGTCCTGAACCACCAACTATTTCGTTTTTACAGCCCTCTCAGCCCGCCTGTATGCCGTCTTCATCTTGTAGTCAAACCACTTCTTCCCAAGTATCTTCCGCATCGCATCGTCAAAACGCCTTGTGATAAAAATATTCCGCACGCCAACAGCACGTTTCAGCATAGACACCGGCAATGCACGATAAGCTACGGAATACCCCGCTGTTTCGTACTGGATGTAATGCCAGAAACCCGATGGTATGAACAGCGTTTCACCGAAATGCAGCGTGCACTCCCAGCCATTCAAATGCCGGAGCGCAGGAAAAGCTTCATAATCCGGATTACGCAGATCTGCAATACCATGGAAATTCCAGGGTAAGCGGTATAGAAGGTCTGATTGCTCATTAGGGAATAACCATACTTTTTTCACTCCCTGGAACTGCGAAAGGAACACATGCGACATATCAATGTCGTAATGATACCTCACAGAAGATCCCTCTCCTCCGAAGAAGAGAAAGGGCAACCAGGTCAGCAGGTTATCTGCCAGTTTCCGCACCCTCAGCTGTCCTTTGATATCCGGCCGCTCGCGCAGCAGGTTAAACAGGAACAGACGCCTGACGGTGGGTCTTGACTCGATCAGGTCCAGGTAGTCGCCAAACTTCATTTTTTCGGCCGGCTGACTGGTAGCCTTGTCAAGATGTGCGTTTTCTTCACTATGCACACCGACCATCACATCTCCGGCTTCCTGCCTGAAATAGTCGTAGTTCCATTTCTTCAATGCCTCACTATCCGGGTGAATAAAGTCCTTTATGAGCACAGGTATCCCCGGTTTCAGAAAGTCACTCCTAAACTGTTCCCGGGTGTATCCGCTAATGGTTGTTACAGGTTTCAGTTGCATGATATATTCTGTTGTTAGTTCTCAAGATGTGTAATGATAGCGCCTCCTGTCGCTGACTTACCCGGTACCTTGTACAGGAAGGCGGTATAGCTTTTCCCTGCTTCCAGTGTCAGGTTGGAAAATGTTTCCCCTTCAATAACCAGTGGGCTATTGTCGGAAGTGATACTCACTGCGAGCCCGGAAGTACCCGCAGGTACTTCGATAAAAGGCCCCAGCGACCATACATTCAGGCCGTCGCCTGTCAGTACGGAACCGCCGGCACGACCATAATCCACGTTTTCGAACAGCAGGCTTCCCCGGCCCTGCTGCTGTAATGTGATACTCACTACCGGAGTACCCGGTGCGAGATGAACGAAACGTAGTTTGGCCTTACCGGCGGCCGGAGGCTGCAAGTTGTCATAGAACAGTATGAGGGTGTCTTTTGTTATATCAGTTTTGCTGCTGGCGGCAAAGACCGTATGGTGATAACCTGCCACCGGCCCGTTCGGACCACCGCTGGCCGTAAAAGCGGCCTGATTGCCGAACTGGCGTGACAGCTTGTAACTTGTGCCTGTACCTTCAGTAAAATTGATCTGCACATTGCCGAATACCGTCGGCAGATAAGGCGAGGCCTGACCAACGCTGACAGCGGTTGTTGTTACCTGCGCCGTAAATGCCCAGAACTGTAAGGGAATATTGACCGGGCGTGCATTCACAAAGCTGATCTGTGCATTGAGCGGAGGTCTTTCTCCGGCATTCACATCCAGGTAATCGGCCTTGTTGCAGGCCGCCAGTGTTCCCGCGATAACCAGTATACCTGTAAAACGCGCTACCAGGACACCTGGTTTAATATGGTTCATGATGTTCATGTGCTGCATTTTAATGTGCCGACAGGCACGTTTAAAACCTGGCCAGTAGCCTTGCAAAAGGCTGGATACCGGCGCTTCCGTTCTGTATACCCACCACTGTTGGATTACGCAGTCCCGCTATAGCGGCATCTGTATAATCGCCCAGCACATCAAACACATTATTCACACCTATAGTGGCCAGCAACTGTGGGGTGATGTGATATCCTGCCGACAGGTCTGTTACCCAGACCGGTTTGAGCTCCTGGAAGAAATAATCCGGTCTTGGAAAAGTAGCATTCAACGCTGTAGCTGTGGTAACAGTGCCGAAATAAACCGTGCGTAACAGGAAGTTCCACTTGCGTAGGTTATAGATACCCTGGAGCGTGATCTTCTGTTGCGGGATATTGGTCGTGACACGTGCCTTCTCCGCTTCGCTGAAGATGACATAGCGATATGCTTCCAGCCCCTTAGGCGTATTCACACCTGTCACCTCATTGCGCGAAAAATTAGCGCCTGCCAGGAATGACAATGTTCCATTATCTAACAGCAGTTTATAGCTTCCTGTAAACTCGATGCCCTTTGTACGTGTACTGAAAGCGTTGTAGAAGAATTTAGCCTGTGTAGTGCCTGTTTGTAGCAGCAAGGTCCTCACATCTTCCGGCAGATTGGTATCCAGGGCGGAGAAATTGCCTGTGTTGCCTACACGGTTCTCTATGTCAATATGATAAGCATCGAGGGTTAATTCTACTCTGGGTGCCGGCTGAGAAGTAATACCGGCGCTGAAACCCTTCGATCTTTCAGGCGTCAGGGAAGGGATGCCCAATGCCCTTGCAGCAGCACTTTTGTTGGAAGCCGTTACCAGGTCTACTGCACGCCCCTGCTGGAAAGTTGTAGACGTTTCTGTGTAATAGAACTGTGCAAGATCCGGTGCACGGAAACCGGTATTATAGGCTCCCCGGAAGGCCAGCCATTTAGCCAGGCTATAACGGCTGGCAACTTTCCAGGTAGTAACATTGCCAAAGTCAGAGAAATGCTCTGCCCTGATGGCTGCCGACAACAACCAACTGTTGGTAATGTTGGCCTCAATATCAAGATAACCTGCTGCAACAGCACGGTTAACATTCACTTCATTGGCAGGTCTGAATCCTGCATGTATCTGTGATCCCGGCGACAATCCATTCAACGCTATCAGTCCGGCAGATGACAGATAAGGCACACCGGCTGCAGTAGTGTCGATATTGTACACCGTACGCAGATCTGCTTTTGCATAAGATGCTTCTTCTCCGGCGATGATCTGGTACGTCTCTACCCGGTACTGCCCACCAAAGGCCACATTAATACCTTTCAGCGCCTTGTCGAAGTACCTGGAAATATCCAGGCTGGCTGTATTCTGCGATGCATTATAACGGCCGGCATCGAATGTAGTAGGGCTCTTCAGCCCGTAGCTTGCATTCAATGAATTGTCTATGACATTCCCGAAATCATTCCTTCCATATACATTGGAAAGATCGGCTGTCCACTGTCCTAATTTTCCTTTGATGCCTATGGCGATGGATTTGTCGGTAATAGTATTGTCCATCTCCGGCAGGAAACCATCCGGATACAGGAATGAGTTATTTCTTTCTGTCCACCCCGGCAAGCGGTATACCGCCGTAAATTCCGAGTTACGATGACTGATACCACCGAATGTATAAAGCTCCACACCATCCTTTAGCGGGATACCTGCATTGAATGCCAGCAGTGCATCTTTGGCCCTGTTGGACCCACCTCCGCGCTGATCAAAGTAATGACGGTCTATCCCACGGCTTGCCAGTATAGCATCGTCTATCTCTTTTGTATAGATGGCATCATATCCACGGGTATTGGCGCCACCACCGTAGATGGGCCCATTGTATAATCCCGCATCCTTTCTGCCTGCCGGCAATGCAATGCCCTGTGTGGCAAATTCGGCAGTGAGATGCAGGTAACCGCCCTGCTGTCCTATTTTAACGCCATAGCTGACGTTAGACCGGGTAGTTAATCCGTCTCCGCGACGGCGCACGCTGGCCGTCGAGCTGACGTTAATGTCATCGGTTGATTTCTTCAGTACGATATTGATCACGCCAGCAATGGCATCAGAGCCGTATTGTGCGGCAGCGCCATCCCTGAGTATTTCGATACGCTCTATTGCTTCCGCCGGGATCGCGTTGAGGTCATACCCTGTAGCCCCATTCCCCAGACCACCCCAGTTGATGTTGGCACTTTTATGCCTTCTTTTCCCGTTCACAAGTACCAGCAGCTGGTCCACACCCAATCCCTTTAATTGCGCAAGATTGAGTGCGGAACCTGCATCACCGGCGTTGCTGCCATTCACAGAGTGAAAGGAAGGAGAGATGTACTGCAGCAACTGCGTAATACTTGTTTGTGGAGCGTTTTCCTGTAAAGACCGAAGGTTAATGACATCTACCGGTACCGGTGCATTCAGCCGTGTACGGGTCACACTGCGGGAACCAACTATCTGCACCTCTCCCAGATGACGCCGGGTGAGTGTATCCTTCTCCTGCGACTGTGCCGGCGTGACATTGCCTGCAAACAGCAGTAAAAAAATGATAGTAATGATTCTCATGTTTATAAGTTATAAGATAAGGTTGTCCGCCGCTGGCGGTTGATTATTGGTTGATGAAACGGTCGTCTGTCAGTGTTTTTAAAAATGCTTCCAGTTCGTTTATTTCTGTGTCTGTTAAATTCAATGGTGTATTTAATGAAAGGTCCCTTTTTATACCGTTATTGACGATGACATCTGGTTGATTATAGTATTGTATCACTTCGCGCAGCGTCTTAAACATACCGTTATGCATATAAGGCGCTGTAAGGGCTACATTCCTGAGACCGGGCACTTTGAAGAATCCAAGTTGGGCACTATCCCTTGTTACTTCAAAGCGCCCCGCGTCTGTCAGTGTAGTGCCATTGTACAATCCGATGTTCTTGAAGCGGTCGGCAGTAAAATCTTCTCCGGAGTGGCAATTACTACAATTGGCCTTACCGATGAATAATAATCTGCCTCTGGCGGCCTCCGGCGATATGGCATCATCGTCTCCGTTAATATATCTGTCATATGGGCTGTTGGCTGTTTCCAAAGTGCGCTCAAATGCAGCAAGGGCATTCAGCAGATTTTTCTCAGTAGGCACACTATTGAACAATTTTCTGAACGCACGCACATAAGTACTGTCTGCATTCAGCCGCTTTATGGCTTCTTCAATAGGCAGGCCCATTTCGGCGGCTGAGATGATGGGCTGTTTTGCCTGCTCTTCCAGTGAAGCGCTACGCCCATCCCAGAAGAAACTTGGTCTGCCACGTTGATTGGTAATGGACGGCGTGTTCCGCTTTGTGAGCTGTCCATGAATACCTTTGCTGAATGCTGCGGTATCTGCAAATGCAAACTGCGGCTTATGGCAGGAGGCGCAACTGATTGTTCTGTCGCCGGATAATATGGGATCAAAGAACAACTGTTCTCCGAGCTTTGCACGTGTTAACGGTTCCTCTGAATGAAAGGCCAGCAACATGACTACGGCTACTAATATGCCTGCGATGTACCACTGTTTCATTACTGCGCATTAGCCAACAATGTTATGTCGAGCTCAAAGTCATCGTAAATAGCTTTGTCGCCAAGGTTTTCAAAATAATTCTTCGAACGGTACCTGATATCATACTTCGTCCTGTCTATTTTCACCTTTGCGGTAGCCGTCAGCTTATCCTTATCCACCTTTACAGTAGCCGGGAAACTGATATCGTTGGTGATGCCTTTAATGGTCAGTTTACCTGTCAGATCATATTGACCATCGCCATGAGGCTTAATACCCGTGATGAGAAAATCTGCTGCAGGATATTTTTCCACCGCAAAGAAATCATCACTTTTCAGATGACCGGTAAGTTTGGCATTGCCGTCGGCATCTTTGATATCGGTTACTGTGATGCTACGCGTATCCAGTTTGAAACTGCCGTTCTTTAAAGCGTTGTTCTCTACATTCAGTGTGCCACTGCTGATGTCAATTGTACCGGTATGCTCACCGGTCACTTTGCGCGCAGTCCACAATAGTTTACTGTTCTTATTATCTACCTGGAAGGCAGTTACTTTATTCAGTGCAACAGTATTATTAACAGTTGAAGGTATCGGTTGCGTATGCTGTACCTGTACGGTAAAAGCGGTGATCACGGCTATCACGCCGATAGAAGCAAAGGAGGCTGCGTGTTGGAAGAGTTTCATAATAGCGTGTTTTTAAAGGACCTGTGAAGGCTGTTTGCACAGCCCCACAGGCGTGACAACAGAAAACAACATGTAGAACCGGAAACATATGTGATCATCGTGCGATGATAATAGTGTTACTAGTGGATGCTGGCAACATCCTGCGGAGCTGGTTCTTCAATCAGTACATCCAGGTCTTTGTTCCATTTCTCTACATATGATTTGAAGTATTGACCAGTTATTTCTCCTGTATAACCGGTATGGATCTGCCTTACTTCTCCTTTGCGATCAATAATGATCGTAGTCGGGAAGGCCATCATGCGGTTGAGGGCCGGAAGTTTTTCCGAAGCCACTTTCTTATCAGCAATGCCACCAAAAAGAATATCATATTCAATTGCGTATTTATCTTTTAATTTACCCAGTGTATACCTGGCATATTCGAGATCATCTTTCTGCTCAAAACCGATGGCGATAGCTTCTACGCCACGTGCTTTGTTCTTTTTGAACCAGGGAGCAAGGAATGCTGTCTGGTCTGTACAATTGGGACACCAGGTACCAATGATCTCTACTATGACCACCTTGCCTTTGTACTTGGCATCGCTGAGTGAGACCTGCTTTCCGTTCAGATCAGGCAAAGTAAAATCCAGTTTGTTATATCCTTCTTTGAGATAGGTAAGCTTGTAGGGGTCTGGCAGCTCTGCCTGCGCATTTTTATTGCCGTCAAATTTTACGTTGTTGTAAATGCCCAGACTCAGCTCTCCACTGAAGGACTGATCATCATTGATCTTTCCTTTTATATAAATAGGACTTGGGCCGGTGAACCCTGACAGCTCAAACTGGTCGCCCTGTACGGTGCCTTCCAGTTCCCGGCTGTCGCCCACGACAGACATGATCACACCGGTCAGTTTATTCCCTTCCTGTTTCAATAATCCGATACGGTTAGGAGTAGGATCTTTACTATAGATCTGCAGTTCCCATTTACCTGACAGGTCATATGCAGGTTTAACGTCTTTCCCCGGTTCCACAAAGCGGTATTTCTTACCTGCTTCTGCTACGAAAGGCAGTGCATTGCCACGGAAATTAGGTACCAGACTTCTATATTCACCGGTAATGCGGCCATCCGATTCGACCCTTGCAAACAGCGCTGCATCGTAGGTATTCATCTTGATAAAAAGCGAATCGTCTGTAATACGTTTCACTTTAAATTCGTCGCGGCGGTGACCATTAATGAGCGTGAAAACGGCATGCTCAGGGTCTTTACCTTTCAGTTCAAAATTGAAAGGAACTGTGGCTTCGTTGACAGTAAAAACACCACGCCACACGCCTTCTTTTAAGAAGAGGGGCTTTTTCTCAGTCGCCAGTACAGTACTGCTGAAAAGTACAGCGGCCAGCAGGCCTTTTACTCCAATGCGGGTAATTGTCTTCATGAGAGTAGATTTGGTTTGAGTGGTTGATAGTTCAGGGCATGGCAATCTCCTTCCGCTTGGCGGTCAGCTGTAGAGTATATCTGACAAATGGAATGGGAGTGCCTTGCTAAAGGCAGGTTTTAGCTACAACAACAGGGCATACAGCCGGAAGAACGAAGGAAGTTGTACATGTTGAACAGTGTTAGTTAATTTCAATAAATCAACTAATTAATGGTGGCTTAATTAGGGTGGTGATAACAAAGATAGAATGGTGAATCTTATTTTCCAAAAAATAGTCTATAATTTTTATAGACTAATAAAAGACGGAGTTATAAGGCTCACTACTGAAGGTTAGGGACATAGGTATATAAACTGTGTATCTTCAGTGTAGAAGCTTGTATGCTACTCTATAATGCTGGGTTACCTGACGTGCGGGCTCTTAAAGCTGTTCATTGTTCTCCTTCCAGTTGATGCTTGTCTTGTGACCGTAGAATCTATTCACTAAAATAAACATAACTGTAATGCTCGCAATGATAACGTAATGTAAAACGATTGACGGCATGTGTTTAAAACTGAAATAAGGTACTAATGTTATCTATCTAAATCTACATAAAACAGGTGGAAAATATACGGCAGTCCGCTTGTTTTGGACATGACCCGATAAATTCATTAACAAAAGTTAACACAGCTTTGCCAATCTAACAATACCACGATCGTTTAATACATGTCAAAAAACGGTCACAAAGTAAAAAGTCCCCGCTATATGCGGGGACTTTTCAATAGAGAGTCAGTTCTGACGGGCTTACCAAATACGGGCCATCCATCCTTATCCCAGCTGAAACGCTGGATACGCGGCGAGCGTTTGTCGCCACAACCATCGCCGGGATGGTCATTCGCGTGATAAAGTATCCAGTATTCTTTCCCATCCGGAGACGTGAAGAAAGAGTTATGTCCCGGTGCATATACGTTATTCTCAGCTGATTGCTTAAATACCGATTCGGGCTTCTTTTTCCAGGATGCAGGATCCAGCAGATCACTGCCTTCATCGGCAGCGAGTATTCCCAATGCATAATCGTCTGTCCAGCAGGCTGATCCTGAAAATACGATGAACAGTTTCTTCCCGTATTTGAGCATTTCCGGCCCCTCGTTTACATCTATATGCCGGAGGTTAGGGTCACCAATGTCTCCTTTGGTTTCCCAGGCGTATTCCGGTTTCGATATCCTTACCCTTTTCCCTTTGATGGTCAGCGGATCTTTCATGGCTGCGATATAAATATCCTGCCGGCCGTTCTTATTGCCTTCCCATCCAGACCAAATCATATATAACTTTCCACGATGTTCAAATACGCTGGCGTCGATCGCCCATTTGTCTTCCACGTCGGCGACCTTACTTTTGAAGATCCAGTCACCCTTCATAGGGTCAGCCGAACTGTTCTCCAGGGCGTATATGCGGTGGTATTGATTATCTCCGCCATCGGCCGCAAAATAGACATACCATTTGCCTCTCAGGAAATGAATCTCCGGTGCCCAGATCTCTTTTGAAAAAGGGCCAGCTGCCGGTGGCGTCCATATCGTTTTATGCTCCGCATCTTTCAGGAAAGCGATGTTTTTCGTCTTCCAGAGTTCCAGGCGGTCTCCCATGGTGTGCATATAATAGTAATATCCATCCTTATAAACGCACCAGGGATCAGGCCCTTTGGACAACAGGGGATTACGGAAAGTATCCTGTGCCTGTACAACGGATCCCGCCAGGAGCAGGAGGCAAATAAGCGTTCTTATCATCATTATTTAAGATTAATCTGCTGCACTTCAGAAAACAAGAGGTCTTCCACACCACTGATCTTTACACCGATACGCGCAAATACATAGTCCTGATCGCCTGTAATACCGTTGCCGGAAATGACGTCCGGAATATTCACGCTCAATTGCACATTGGCAGGATCAGTTATTGCGCTTCCTGCCAGAGAGCTCCGTGCAATGTAATTGGTCGCATCCACAAACTGCGTCTGGTTCAGATACAGGAACACGGTTTCTACATCTCGGGCATTTACGTCTGTGATAATCTTTTCAAGCCGGCAGCTGCTATTGACAGCTGTAGTACCACTTAACTCCATTTTGGCGTCCCTGACCATATAATAGGGCATCACCTCAATGTCCATCTCGCGGCTGCCATTGATGGTCAGCAGCATTGTGTCAGACTTCGTCTCTGCGTCGGTAATTGACCTGAAAGGCCCCTGGGAAGGAGGTATGATCAGTTTATAGTTACCATTGAACAACAATGCGGAGTAAGAGCCATCCTCATTTACAGCTACCGTAATAGCGCCGTTCTTACCCCAGCCGGGTTCCCACAGTTCGAAAGATACATCTTTTGAACTGACATTAACCGGCACTCCCTGATAAGTAATATGCCCTGACAGCATGGAGGACGGCGCCTCATAATTGTCTTTTCTGCAGGAAAAAGCAGTCAGCATCAATATCGTATATACAAATATCTTTTTCATGTCGCCTTTTTTAGTTGTTGGGATTCTTTACCAGTTTCGGGTTATTACTGAGAATGTCTGAACCGATGCGGGAATAATAGTTTCCAAAATTGAACCGGTGCGCAGCAGTTACATTGGATGGTTTCACTACCCTGTACACCCATTTTCCATGATTGGGATTTCCCGGGTTGAATATCTTGTATCCCCACAAACCATAGATCATGGTGTTGATCTTATCAGCTTTCCCGATGTTGCTCACAACATCACTTGCTGATATCGTCTCGCCATTCCATACTTTATGCGCCAGTCTCCAGCGTTTATTGTCAAACAATTCATGCCCTTCAAAGGCCAGCTCCACACGTCTTTCGTGTACGATCCTGTCAAATGAAATAGCTGCTTCCGCCAATGGGGTTGTAAAACCAGCTCTTTCTCTCAGCTGGTTAATATAAGTGGATGAAAGACCGGGTTGTCCTAATTCAAAAGCTGCTTCAGCAGCATTTAACAACACCTCTGCATAGCGATAGCGGACCCACCATACATCACTGCGGGTACCGATCTGTCCTGAGCCCACAGCAGGGTCCATAAACTTGCGTACAAAAAAACCTGTCTGTGCGCTGAACTGTAACCCATCTATCGGGCCGTCAGTGCCTACTACCTGAGAGCTTTTAGGAGCACCAGCCACCGGAATACTATCCAGCTCTCCGAAGTTATCGCCGGTGATGGTATTGTACTTTCCATCCTTCCAATACATTACACCCGCCCAGATATCCAGCGGAACTCCTTTAAATTTGGTGCCAGGCAGGATGATCGTACCTCCAAGACGCGCATCCCTGCCGGCAAAAATATCTTTAGGATCATCGTAGTACACGTAATCGTTCCCGTTATTTGTCACAAACGGACTATAAGTATTATCCAGTTTCTCATACAGGAGCGCCAGGTTAAGTGAAGGATTTACCCTGCCACCCTGTTGCTCTTCTGCAGATGACCATGGCTGATTAAGGATGGTCCATTCCTGTGTTTTGCCCGATTTCAGCTTGAAGTCCTGTGCAAAGATCACCTCCGGATTATTGGCTTTATCGTAGAAAAGCGAGGCAAAATTCTCTTCCAGGTCTTCCGCTTTCTTCTTATACAGCGAATACCTGCCACCACTGATGATCTCCTGTGCTGCAGCCAGTGCTTTCTGATAATAAGGCGTTGCTTTGTCGGCAGCTATACCCACTTCTCCTCCGGGCAATGATACAGAAGGCGTACTCACCCCATACTTTGCAACAGATGCAGCATATAGTGCTGCTCTTGACTGCATGGCCAATGCCAGCCATTTGGTAGCGCGCGACTTGATGCCTGCATCATCCGGCAATACCGTCTTGATGCTATCCATCTCACTGATCACAAAGTCGTAGATCTCTGACTCTTTTGCCCTTGCATGCTGCAGGTAAGTAGGATCTCCGCTGAAATTATATTCCATTGGTTCAAGTATCAGCGGTACTCCACCCATGCGCTTTACTTCCTCAAAATAAATAGCCGCACGCAGCAAGCGTGCTTCTGCTACAAAGCGTGCGCGTATGCCAGCTTCCAGTTCATTCGCAGCACTGCATTTCTGTACAAAAAGATTCAGGTCGCGGATATATCCATAGTCCCAAAGGTTCCACCAGTCGTACGGATAATCTACCTGTTTCGTTCTCCAGTATTGGCCGGATTCAGAAGGAAAGGCTTCGTCAAAATTGGCGAACTCAGCCCAGTTGGTAATGGTCTGCTGTTCAGGATAACGGTTGTAGAGATCAGCCAGGACGGACAATACCAGGTCCGGGCTTCTCCATACTGCTTCGTCAGTAAGCAGGTCTTTAGGCTCTGTGGTGAGGAATTCATCATCCTTTACACAACCGGATATCATTACGAGGGCTGCTGCGATTGTCAGCAAATATTTTTTCATGCTATAATGCAGTTAAAAGATCAGAGAGAAAGTTCAAAACCAATGTTCACAAATTTGCTCTGCGGATAGGTGAGACCGTTATCATCTACAATCTCAGCATCGATACCGATGCCCTTCATGTTATCAATAGAGAATAGATTGTAGGCGTTGACATAGAAACGGGCCCTTTCTATTTTCACACGGCTGAGCACATCTTTGGGTATTGTATAGCCTAATTCAATTGTTCTGGCACGCAGGTATTTTACATTGACGAGCCAGAAGTCGGAGTTTTTGCCAAAGCTGCTGTGGTCACCGTTATTGAAGCGAAGTGCAGGATATTTTCCGGGTATCCAGCGGCTGTTCAGGTCCAGCGGATTCTCCCTGTGCCAGCGGTCTTCATACAGGTCTAACAACAGGTTACCACCATTCTGGTAAGGGTTACGCATCTCCCAGTTACGGTTGAAAGAATAACCGCCACCGCCGGAGAAATCAATACGTGCATCAAAGCCATTCCATGAGGCAGCGAAGTTCAGACCAAAGTTTACAATCGGATTTCTGCCTGTGCCATAGCCGATAGGACGCATGTCCATATCGTTAATCAGACCGTCTTTGTTAAGATCTTTATAGATAAGATCTCCGGGCAGCAATGTCTTATTGCCAGCGCCGTCCACATTCACAGGGTATTTGTTGATCTGTTCCTGTGATTGGAATTGTCCCTGCACCTCATATCCCCAGAAAGTGTTGCTGAATCTTTCCTGTACGGAGTTGCGGTAATGATCCCATGAGTTGTTGTATACCGGCTTGTAAGTATGCAGTGATTTATTTCTGGCATAAGAGACATTACCTCCTATGTTCAGGTTTACTTTCTGAATTTTCGTAGACCAGGCAATGGACCCTTCAATACCTGCTACCTGGTCACTGTTCACGTTTTCAGAGGGCAATGAATATCCCAGTTCACTGGGTACCAGTATATCATATTTTGCACCCAGTAGCCCTGTTCTTCTCCTGTTGAAAACATCTATCGCACCGGTGATGCTACCATCCAGGAAGCCATAATCAAGACCTATGTCCAGCGTTCTGCTCACGAACCAGGAAATGTTCCTGATAGGAACACCTTTATTGCTGGAGCCTATTACAGCGTTTCCATCCAGTATAACAGTAGAGGCGTTGTAGTTATAACCGGCCAGGTAGTCATAAGGGCCGATACCTACATCATCATCTCCCAGTTTACCGTAAGAAGCACGGAGTTTCAATTCGCTTAACACTTTCTTACTCACAAAACTGAAGAACTTTTCTTCACTCAGACGCCATCCGCCGGAGACAGCCGGGAAGGTACCCCATCTTTTATCGGGTGCAAATTTCCAGGAAGCATCACGACGTGCGGAAAACTCCACGTAATATTTGCCGGCATAGCTATAGTTCAGGCGACCGATATATCCGAGACGGGCTTCTGTTCCATCAGCATCGTTGTAGGTATCCATTGTAGAGAAATAGATCAATGGCAGCTGATTGGTAGTAGGCACCGAGTGTACGTAAGAACTCAGATCCCTTCTTTTAATACGCTCAGCCACCAGGGTAGCACCAACAGTATGCTGTCCGAAAACTTTATTGTAGTTGAGCTGTACCTGGATAGTAGGTGTGAGGATGGTCCTGTTACGTCTTTCCCTGTAAGGGTTGGAGCTGCCACCTGTTGCGTTGTAGGTGCTATCTACCGGATTGTAGGTATATACTTTATAAGTATACTCATGCCCGTTCATAATTTCATTGGCATAGTAATAAGAGAACAACCCTTTTGCTGTCAGGCCTTCCAGCGGAAACTGGTATTCGGCTGTCAGGTTGGATTGTAATACACGCCAATCACTGCGCCAGTATCCTGACAACTTTTTATTCTGCACCGCCCATTGCTCCGTGTTGTGGCCAATGTCGTTGGGATACTCAGGATTATCATTGGCGTAAGCACGCTCAGTAGGCCGGTTACGAAGTATGGCAAAACGTGCAGCCCAATAGTCGTCACCACCGGGCACACCTGGCTGATCACGGGTTTCCACACGTCCGTTGATCTGCGCACCGATCTTAAAACGATCGGATACACGGGCTTCTATATTGCTTTGTACGTTGGTACGTTCGAATGTGAATTCTCTTCCCAGCACAGAATACTGTTTCAGATGAGTAGCAGAAACGTAGTAGTTGATCCGTTCAGAACCACCGGTAAAATTGAGGTTCATTTGCGTAAGCGGAGAATTTCCCTTTACGATGAACTTATACCAGTCAAAGTTCTTGTAGCCGGTTTCGGTGCCCTGTTTCCATTTGTCCAGCTCTGCCTGTGTGATAGTGGTCTTGCCATACTGGTTCATATCAGCATCGGCCTTACCCACCATCCACTGGTAGGCGTTGGTAGTTTTAGGAAAGCGTGTCCAGTTCTGCCATCCTCTGTAAACGTTTACGTTGATGGTGTTGCGGCTGCCCAGTTTACCACGTTTCGTAGTTACTACCACAACTCCGTTTGCAGCACGCAATCCGTAGATAGCAGCAGAAGCATCTTTCAATACAGTAATACTTTCAATGTCGGCGGGCGCTATATTGTTGAACTGGCCTTCATCCTGCTGAATACCATCTATTACATACAGCGGGTTGCCCATGTTCCTGATCTGTATGGAAGCACTGGCACCGGGACGGCCATCAGAAAAGCGGAAGGATACACCTGCTATTTTACCTGCCAGGCCTGCACTAACGGTGGAACCAGCATGTATGCCGTTTAGGTCTTTGCTGGTAATAGAGGCAACAGCGCCCGTCAGCGATTCTTTTTTCTGTGCGCCATAACCGACAATCACCACATCACTCAGTGACGTGGAAGACGCTTCCAGTGTGGCATTCACATTATCCTTACCATTGATCTCGATCTCTTTAGTGGCAAAACCCACGTAGGTAAATATCAGGATGCCGCTTAAAGCAGGCACATTGAAAGCATAGTTACCGGTAGGATCTGTCGTGGCGCCGGTAGAAGTACCTTTTAGTTTTACGCTGACGCCTGGCAGGGGCTGCCCTTTATCGTCTGTCACCTTGCCGCTGACCCTTACAGGCTGCATATTGTCTGTAGCAGGAGTGCGTAATCGATTAAGCACAATCTGACGGCCAGACACCTGATATTGTAGTTGCAGCGGCGAGAGTAAACCATTCAGGATATTGCCCAAGGTTTCATTTTCGGCTGCAATATCCACTTTGCGGTCTGACTGGATCAGCGAAGAACTGTAAAGGAATTTAACGTCGACCAGCTTTTCTATCTGGTTAAGGACTTTACCAATGGGCTGTTGCTTTACTTCCAGGGAAATTTTCTGTTGTAATATTTCCTGTGCTTTGCCACTTCCGGCAAAGGTGAGGGTAGTAAACAACACTGCAGCGAGCAGCTGAGAGGCACATGTACGCGTAACGTGAAAGATTAAATCACGGATTCGTAATCTTTTTTTCATAACTTGGATTGTGTTCCTGAATAATTTGGGAAATAGAATGGCTGTCTTATCCCAGTGGAGCGGGTATAAGGCAACGTGACATTAGTCATAGCCAGTGGTACGGCCATACCGCTGGCTATTTTCATTAAGTACTAGTTTTCATTTTGTTTAGATCCTGGTTTAGTTTTCAATAACGATGACATCCTTTCGCTAAGAGGGTGATATCATTCCCTTCAATGATGCACTCAGCCTCCAGTGCCCTGCAAATCAGGCGTATCTTTTCATATAATGGTTCATCTGTCAATGACGCGGTCAACCTGCAATCGGCCAGCAATGCCTTATCATAACGAATGTGCACACCATAGGCGTTTTCGATAGTATTCATAACACTATCCACCGGAGCATCATTGAATACAAATGAATGCGTAATAGCTGCCGGCGCCTTCGGGTCTGTCTGATGGTGTTCGGGCAATTGTACTGATACCGCAAGTGTATTTCTCTGCAGTATGGCCTGCTGATTGGCTGAAACATTGGATACTACCTTACTTCCCAATGGTTGTACTGATAGCGCTACCTTCCCTGTTTTTACATATACTTCCACGAGGCTGTCCTGATCATATGCTTTCACATGAAAGCTGGTGCCCAGTACATTGATCACCATTTCATTTGCATAGACAACGAAGGGTTGCAATGTATTACGGGATACTTCGAAAAAAGCAGCGCCGGAAAGGTAGACTTCGCGTTTACAATTGCCGCCGGCACATACCGGGTAACTTATTCTGGCGCCGGGCTGTAACACCACAGAACTTCCATCTGGCAATCTTACCGTCCGCGGGCCCTTCTCCTCATTTACTTCTTCTACCCGCTTATTGCCATCGAGCTTTGCTTCGTGCAACAAGCGGGTGTATACAGCCGCCGGCTCCCTGCCGGGACGCATCCACCAAAGGGCTGCCCCTGCCATGATGCATACTGCAGCTGCTGCCCAGTACCAGTAGATAAAACGGCTTTTCTTTACGGGTGTAGTCCCGGTAATATCCATCTGGTTGCTGATCTCATTCCACATCTTCAGCTGGTCCTGCTCTTTCAGCTGAAAGACAGGTAGCTGTGCTGCTGCCAGAATGATGGCTTTTGCCTGTGACATCGCCTCCTGCTTATCCGGATACTGTGTGATCACCTGTTCCCAGTAAGCGTTATCCCTTCCTTCCTTTACCCATGCCACAAAAGAATCGTCACAGACAAAATCTGCTGTATCGTATGCTGAATAATCCATAGCATTAAATGCCTTTCCGACAGTAATTATAATGATAAAGGCAGGAAGGGGATATTTTAACTCACTTTTCCTGAAAAAAATTTTTCTTCCTCTTTTGTTGTCTGGGGGCCCCTGGATGTAGTTGTGGCGACAAGGATTATTTCCATCCTTCACGAAGCTTGACAATGGCACGTTGTACGAGGTTCCTCACAGATTGTTCATTGATCTGCAGGATGCCGGCTATTTCTTCCCAGCTGAAATTATCGTAGAAGCGAAGGCGGATCACTTCCTGCTGACGTTCAGGCAAACGGGACATCAGCTGCTGTAAACGCTGTAACAGCAGGAGGTATTCTTCTGTTTTTATTTTAAGCTCTTCGATGGATTCTGTTTGTAAAGAAGTAGTGGCAGGTACGGGTTTGATGTCGGCCATCCGGTGCAGACGACGGCGCAAAGACCGGAAAAGGTAATATTTGATGGAGTTGGTGTCAGAGAGATTCTGGCGTGTACGCCAGAGATCGGCGAACAGATCCTGCATGGCGTCCTGTACCAGGGCGGTATCAGGAACAAGGTGATAGCCATAGTTATATAAGGTACCGGCGTATCGCTGGTACATTTCACTGAAGGCCGCTGTATTTCCTTGTTTAAACGCTATCCATAGCTCGTGGTCCGCTATGGATGCACGGTTGATGTTTTCGGACCCCGCCAATTTACTTTCCTCGTTTAAAGTACAACAGTTCAGACTATTGCATTTAAAGTACAAGCTATAAAAATTAAATGATAAGGGGCGGAAAATTAAAGGGGCCTGATGAAAATCAGGCCCTCCCCAAATTAACCATTAAAAAACTCATTTGAATTTTGCTGGGTCAAAAATAGGATGATTCTGTGTGGCAACTGTTAATCATAAGTTAATGGTTTTAAATTATTTCGGTGTGCTTTTCGGGGTGTCGGGTATGTCACATTTTGATTGAGTGTTGGCGGTTATTCACGCTAAGTAGCCCGGTTTCAGTATGGGTTCCGTCTTTTCCGGAGCCTGGCGAGTTGGCGGTTATTCACGCTAAGTAGCCCGGTTTCAGTATGGGTTCCGTCTTTTCCGGGAGCCTGGCGAGTTGGCGGTTATTCACGCTAAGTAGCCCGGTTTCAGTATGGGTTCCGTCTTTTCCGGAGCCTGGCGAGTTGGCGGTTATTCACGCTAAGTAGCCCGGTTTCAGTATGGGCTCCGTCTTTTCCGGAGCCTGGCGAGTTGGCGGTTATTCACGCTAAGTAGCCCGGTTTCAGTATGGGTTCCGTCTTTTCCGGGAGCCTGGCGAGTTGGCGGTTATTCACGCTAAGTAGCCAGGTTTCAGTATGGGATGGCGGTCGGCGCCTCTCTGAATGGTTATTAGGCGTTGTCAAGCGAATGGGATTTAGAATACAAATTTAGCAGCACCGGTCGTGTCGCCGGAGAGCCGAAGGCCCGCCATTCCCATCTGAAACCGCTGCTACTTCCGCTCTCCCCATGATGATTTAGAGGCCCCGCTTATCAGGGCGATAATGGCAACCTGGGCTTTAATTATATGCTTCGCCTCAGGCGCGTTTAATGCCATTATTGCCATGGATGATTTGTTGGGAATTGTCATAACCCCAACTTAATGTCATAGCGGAGGTATGGTAAAGGCGTATTAAACAATACGGGACCATTCGCGCCGATGAGCTCCGGAGGAGCGATGTGTTTGTAGCGCGGGGTTTCAACCCTGGGGACAAAAATGGCGTATCCCAAAAAACGGGTTCAACCCCGGGATAAAAAAACAGGCCCCCGCAAGAAATTGCAGGGGCTTACCATTTAACCTATATTCTGTACTGTAGCATCAAATTCTTGAAATATTTTCCAGGGAAAGAACAATTTATTCTTGTCTGTCACTACTGATGTCGTGCTCTCAAAAGTCTCCCTCAAATATTTGTTGTATCTAAGACTGCGTATTATAAGCGAAGTTTAATCGCTGTCAGGATTTTTTTTCATTTTTATTTTAACTTGCCGTCATATGAACAGGATTGACCGTCTTTCTGCCATTCTTATTCAGCTACAGGGCAAAAAAGTAGTGCGTGCCGCTGAAATAGCGGAACGTTTCGACATCAGCCTCCGTACGGTATACAGGGACGTAAGGGCGCTCCAGGAAGCTGGCGTGCCTGTGGGTGCAGAAGCAGGTACTGGCTATTATCTTGTGGAAGGTTACCATTTGCCGCCTGTTATGTTTAGCCGGGAAGAGGCCGCTGCATTGCTGACCGGTGAAAAGCTGATGGCTTACCTGAGTGACAAGTCAAACAAGAAGGAATTCAGTAATGCCATGCAGAAGATAAAAGCTGTGTTAAGAGGCAGTGAGAAAGACTTTCTTGAATCCCTGGAAGACAATATTGCGGTAGTGAGCCGCCGTCCGCCGGTAGGTGAAGAATTCCCCAACCGCTTTCTTTCCGATATTCAATTCTGTTTGGGTAAACAGCAGATACTTCAGCTGGACTATTTCGCCTTTCATAATGAAACACTTACGAAAAGGGAGGTAGAGCCCATTGGTATCATTTTTATGACTGGCAACTGGTACCTCATTGCCTGGTGCCGTCTGCGCCACGGTTACCGGAATTTCAGGATGGACCGTATCAAGAACGTGACGGTTTCCGCAGAAACGTACGACAAAGACCGGCATATTACCCTCAAGGAATATATAGACAAATATGGAGAATACGACACGCAACCCTATGAGGTGAAAGTACGTTTCCCCGCTGCATTTGCCCGCCGCATAGGAGACCAGAAATTCTATTATGGTCTTATTGAAGAGCACACCGTGGGTGAATGCACCGAAATGACCTTTATGGCGCCCTGCCTTATATGGTTTGGCCGCTGGCTGCTTACATGGGGCGCCGCGCCCGAAATTATTGCCCCTGCCGAGCTCACGGAGAGAATGCAGATACTGGCAACGGAAATACAACAACATTATTTAGAACCCCGCAGCCGCTCCTGACATAAGGCTGTCACTTGCCCTGTTTTTCTTTGTATCAGTAAAATAATGCTTTACTGATGAAATTACATCTATGGTGCCACTGGTTATTGTTGATCATTGGTAGCGTGCACCAGTTCACGCTGTCTGAAAAGACATGCGTTATAACGCATAAGATTAAACGCAATACAACCTATGTTATATTAAAACACAACCCATGTTATACTAAAACAATGTCTATGTCAAAAACAGACCTTACCAGGCTGCACAAAGCGCTTTATACAGCGCAGGCGCAGCCGGCGCTTATCTTCGTGCCTGCCGGTCATTACATTGCCATTAACGGCAAGGGAGACCCCAATGGCCCTCTGTTTGCTGCCAGTACACAGGCGCTCTATACTGCAGCTTACAGTATTAAAAATGTATACAAACAATCCGGGCAGGACTTTACTGTCAGCAAACTGGAGGGTACCTGGTGGGTTACCTCCGACAATTACCTTGAAGTGCCAAGAGATGAATGGCATTGGCAATTGTTGATCCGCATGCCCGATTATGTGGTCAATGCTGTTGTGCAGCAGACATTAAAGGCTGCTTATCTGAAGAAGCAATTGCCGCTACTGCAACAGGTGTCGCTTATTGCACTGGCAGAAGGAAAGAGTGTGCAGATCATGCACAAGGGCCCTTATTCTGAAGAACCGGCCACATTACAACTGATGGAAGATTTTATAAAGAAGGAAGGCCTGACACGCAATGGCAGGCATCACGAGATCTATCTTTCGGATCCACACAGAACAGCGCCGGAAAGGATGAAAACAATCCTGCGGCAACCTGTGAAGTAAGTATGATGTGAGTATGAAGTAAGTATGATCAGGTAAGCGGCAGATTATTTCTCGCCGAGCCCTAACAGTTCTATGGCCTGCTGGGCGGCTATCTGGCTGGCGTCCTTTTTATTGAAGGCTTTGCCACTGCAGATCAGTTCACCATCTACTACGGCGCCTACCGTGAATATGCGACGGCCATTGTCCATTTGTTCTTCCAGCAGGTCGAACTCCAGGGTCTTACCGTGTTTATTGGCCCATCCGTACAACTTGTTCTTATGGTTCATTTCTACATTCTCCAGTTGTTCCAGGTCAATGTAGGGAACGATAAGACGTTGATGTACGAATTGTTTGGTCCTGTTGTATCCTTTGTCCAGGTATACAGCGCCGACCAATGCTTCGAGGGTATTACCAAAGATCTGACTGATTTTCAGGAAGCTGTTGTATTTATCGTAGATGGTCAGTTTACGCAGGCCCATTTTGATAGCGATATCATTGAGCTGCTGACGGTTAACGATTTTAGACCGCATTTCGGTCAGGTAACCTTCTGTTTTGTAAGGATACTTTTTGAAGAGATAGTCGCCGATGATAGCACCGAGTATTGCATCGCCAAGATATTCCAGGCGTTCATTGCTTTCAAGGAATTTTTCCTTGCTGGACCGGTGGCTGAGCGCTACTTCATACAATGAGAAGTTGCCCGGGGCAAACCCCAGCAAATTGTAAAGGTCCTTGTAAAGGCTCCTTTTTTTAGGAACGAATCGATATAAAAATCCTGGCAGTAATTTCACACAATCAAGCAACAAATTTTTTGAAAATAACTGATGCATTATGGCCACCAAATCCAAAGGTGTTACTTAATGCAGCGTTGATTTCTCTACGTTGTGCGACGTTAAAGGTAAAATTTAATTTGGGATCCAGTTGTGGATCCTTCGTAAAATGATTGATGGTAGGAGGTACAATACCATGTATTATAGACATAATAGCTGCGATGGATTCGATTGCTCCCGCAGCGCCCAACAGGTGCCCGGTCATAGATTTTGTGGAACTGATGTTCATGTTATAAGCATGTTCTCCAAAAACCTGTTGTATCGCTTTCACTTCCGCTACATCTCCGAGAGGTGTGGAAGTTCCGTGCACATTAATATAATCAATATCATGGGGTTGCAGTCCCGCATCTGCTAAGGCTAGCCGCATTACATTCATCGCACCTAATCCTTCCGGATGTGGCGCGGTAAGATGATAGGCGTCAGCAGTTGCACCACCTCCGGCTAATTCAGCGTAAATTTTAGCACCTCTTGCCGTCGCATGTTCATAGGATTCTAACACCAGTCCACCTGCTCCTTCACCCATGACAAAGCCATCTCTGTCAAGATCAAAGGGACGGGAAGCAGTTGCCGGGTCATCGTTTCTTTCTGAAAGGGCTTTCATGGCATTAAACCCACCTATACAGGCTTCGTTAATAACATTTTCTGATCCTCCGGTGATCATTACATCTGCTTTGCCGTACTGTATGTACAGCATTGCCTCAATAATAGCATTGGTAGCAGAAGCGCAGGCAGAAACGACTGAGAAGTTAGGGCCTCTGAAGCCGTGGCGGATGGAAATATGCCCGGCTGCGATATCAAGAATTAACCGGGGGATCAGGAAAGGACTGAAACGGGGAGTTCCATCGCCCTGACCAAACTCTTTCATTTCCTGACAGAAGTTGATCATACCTCCAATACCCGAAGCCCAGATCACCCCAACCCTGTCAACATTAACAGTATTGCGGTCAATCCCGGCATCTTGTACGGCCTGGTCAGCGGCTATAACGGCCGTCTGCGTAAAAGGATCCATCTTGCGGGCATCCTTTTTGTCCAGGAAATTGGTAGCGTCAAAGTTCTTCAGTTCGCAAGCAAAACGGGTCTTGAACTTGGCAGCATCAAAAAGTGTAATAGGGCCGGCACCGGATACACCGTCCGTCAATCCCTTCCAGAAATCGGAAACAGAATTGCCGAGCGGTGTAAGTGCGCCTAAACCTGTAACGACTACTCGTCTTGGTTGCATTAAAACAAATCTGATTAAGTAGGATTATTTCACATGTTCTTCCAGGTAGGCAACTGCCTGGCCAACAGTAGTAATAGTTTCAGCTTGTTCGTCAGGAATGGAGATGTTGAATTCTTTTTCGAATTCCATGATCAGTTCTACCGTATCCAAAGAGTCAGCGCCCAGGTCGTTGGTAAAGCTGGCTTCAGGAGTTACCTCGGCTTCGTCAACGCCCAATTTGTCAATAATGATCTTTTTAACTCTTGATGCAATGTCTGACATAATTTTAAGTGTTTTTGGTTTAAAACTTGAGTGCAAAAATATAATTTTTATTGAATTGACAAGAACGCACGCAAATTTTACGTCATATACTTTAGTTGTAGGCCAATGAAACAACGGCCCATCAAGGGTTCCAGGCATTATTATTAATAACGGCAATGGGGCATTTCCTGTAAAAAAGCCTCCTAAAAGGGGTTTCAGCCCCCATATATATGCGGTTATTGTCGGGGGAAGCGATTATTGCCACTCAACAGCCAAAACAGCCACCTATATACCGGAAAAACGCAATTAACTTTAATTAACACTGTAACTTCCCTAGCAGTAATCCCATTTATTAAATTTGCCCGGATTTATCCCTTCTATATTAAATTAATACAAGCACATGGCTGGCAATAAGAAGATCCTGAAGACGGTTTTATTTCTGATAGTGGCTGCTGTCATTATCGGTTTTATTATCACGAAAGCAACTACTCCGGGGAAAAAAGCAGAAAAAGCACCAGATAAAGCGGCTGCCGGAGGTAAAGCGGGTGGCGCTAAAAACCTGCTGGTAGATGCTTATGTGGTTAAAACCACCTCTCTGAATGAAACCATCGAAGCGAGCGGTACCCTGCAGAGTAATGAAGAAGTGCAGATACAGGCAGAAATAACCGGCCGTGTTACAGGTCTCTTTTTTAAAGAAGGTACCCAGGTCACCAAAGGTACCCTGCTGGTGAAGATCTATGATGAGGACCTGAAGGCCCAGTTGCAGAAACTGGAACTGCAGCGTCAATTGGCGAAAACAACCCTTGAAAGACAGGAAAATCTTTTAAAGATCAATGGTATCAGCCGCCAGGATGTAGACGTTACCCGCAACCAGGTAAGCGCATACGGCGCTGATATTGAGTATACACGTACGCAGTTACAGAAAACAGAACTACGGGCACCTTTCTCCGGCAGACTTGGTCTGAGGAACGTCAGCCTTGGTGCTATCGTAACACCTACTACTATTATTACTACACTTCAGCAGATCGATCCGCTGAAAGTGGATTTCTCCGTTCCTGAAAAATACCGTACGGCTATCAGCCAGGGAGATCAGGTAGACTTCAAGGTGGCCGGCGATCAGCAAACATACAAAGGTCATATCTATGCTATCGATCCGAAGATCGACCTCTCCACCCGTACTATTAAAATAAGAGCCCTGGTGCCTAATGCCGGTAAACTATTCCCCGGCGCCTTCGCCCGCGTACTGGTATCATTGAAAAATATGCCTGATGCCATCATGATACCTACACAGGCCGTTATTCCCGGTACACGCGATAAAAAAGTAGCCATCGCCGACAGCGGAAAAGCGAAATTTGTAATAGTAGAAACAGGCATTCGTAATGCCGACAATGTACAGGTTACCAGCGGCCTCAACCCCGGTGATACTGTTATTACAAGTGGTATCATGCAGCTGAGACCAGGAATGGTACTTAAATACAGCGAGATTAAATAGACAGGTCTTACTATTAATAATAATAACGCGTCTGCCGGCCATCGTCTGCAGACCTTAAATATACTTGAATGAGTCTCCCTTCTCTATCGCTTAAACGTCCTGTATTCGCCATCGTGATGAATATCATCATCGTGATATTCGGCGTAGTGGGATTCAACTTCCTGGGGGTAAGGGATTTTCCCGCCATTGATCCCCCCATCGTGAACGTACGTACCTCTTATGCGGGCGCCAACTCTGATATCATAGAAACGCAGATCACCGAACCATTGGAGAAGTCGATCAATGGTATTGCCGGTATCAAAAATATATCGTCATCCAGCAGCCAGGGTACCAGTAACATTACCGTTGAGTTTGAACTGGGCATAGACCTTGAGGCCGCTGCCAACGATGTACGCGACAAAGTATCGCAGGCACTCCGTAACCTGCCGCCCGATATTGACGCGCCCCCTGTGGTATCAAAAGAAGACGCCAACTCTGATTATATACTCTCTATGACAGTGCAGAGCAATGTCCGCAACCAGCTGGAAATCACCGAATACGCTAACAACGTATTGCTGGAAAGGCTGCAAACCATTCCCGGCGTCAGTTCTATCCGCATCCTGGGTGAGAAGAAATTTGCTATGCGCCTCTGGATGGACCCGGCCCGTTTGTCTGCTTACAGTCTCACTCCTACAGATGTACAGGCTGCTCTTGCAAAAGAAAACGTAGAGCTGCCCTCCGGTAAGATCGCCGGTAACGCTACAGAACTGACTGTACGAACCTTTGGCCGTTTGAATACTGAAGACGATTTCAATAACCTGATCATCAAAAATGAAAATGGTAATGTGATTCACTTCCGTGATGTGGGGCAGGCTGTACTTGGCCCGGAAAACGAGGAAACCATCCTTAAAGAATCCGGCGTTCCAATGATCGCGCTTGCTTTGACGCCACAACCGGGTTCTAACTATGTGGCTATAACGGATGAGTTCTATAAACGTTATGAGCAACTGAAGAAAGATCTGCCTGATGATCTCATCACTAACATTGCTATCGACAATACCAGGTTTATCCGTAAATCTATTGAAGAGGTGGAAGAAACCCTGGTTGTAGCATTGGTGCTGGTGATCATCATTATATATCTTTTCTTCCGTGACTGGCTCATGGCCTTCCGTCCGCTGGTGGATATTCCAGTATCCCTCATTGCAGCGTTCTTCATCATGTACCTCTGTGGCTTTACAATAAATATCCTCACATTACTTGCTATCGTACTGGCCACCGGATTGGTGGTAGACGATGGTATTGTGGTCACGGAGAATATCTATAAAAAGATTGAAGCAGGAATGCCGCGTATGAAAGCGGCCAAGGAAGGTTCGGAAGAGATCTTCTTTGCGGTAATTGCGACATCCATCACACTCGCTTTCGTATTCCTGCCTATTGTGTTCCTGCAGGGATTTGTGGGAAGATTGTTCAGAGAATTCGGGATCGTGGTAGCAGGCGCTGTACTGGTATCAGCCTTTGTATCATTGACACTGACACCGGTACTGAACGTAAAACTAGGCCGTAAGACACATAAACATTCCTGGTTTTACGAGAAGACAGAGCCTTTCTTCACAGGTATGGAATCTGGCTATCAGCGGGCACTGGAAGCATTTATGCGCATACGCTGGATGGCTGTCCTGATCGTAATTAGCTGTCTTGCACTGATCCTGCTCATGTTCAGAAATCTGCAGTCCGAACTGGCGCCTATAGAAGACCGCAGTCAGTTCCGCTTGTCCATTACGGCTCCCGAAGGAACTGCGTACGATTATATGGAAAAGTACATGGATAGCCTTACACAGTTCATGAACGATTCCATTCCTGAGAAGAAGATACTTATCTCCGTTACCTCTCCCGGTTTTGGAGGTGCAGGTGCGGCCAACTCCGGTTTTGCGAATGTGGTGCTCACAGAACCTAACGAACGTCAGCGTTCGCAGAAAGAGATCGTGAACATGGTAAACCGTAACATGTTCAAATTCCCGGAAGGTAAAGTGTTTGCCATCGAGCAACAGACCATACAGGTAGGACGCCGTGGTGGTTTACCTGTCGCTTTCGTGTTACAGCATATCAACTTCGACAGTCTGTCTTCAGCGCTGCCGCAATTCCTGGAAGAAGCGAACAACGATCCTACTTTCGCAGCAGTTGACGTAGACCTGAAATTTAATAAACCGGAGCTGCGTATCCAGATCAACCGCGCCAAAGCAAGCGAACTGGGTGTATCTGTAGATGATATTTCACAAACCTTACAGCTGGCGCTCAGTAACCTGCGTTATGGATACTTCATACGTAACGGTAAACAATACCAGGTAATGGGACAGGTATATCGTGGCAGCCGCGATAAACCTACCGACCTGCAGAATATATATGTGCGTAACATCCGCGGTGAAGCTATTCAGCTGGATAACGTTGTAACGATAGAAGAAGAAACAAGTCCTCCTGTTATTTATCACTTTAACCGTTATAAATCAGCGACCATTTCTGCAAGTCTCGCACCCGGTAAAACGATCGGCGATGGTATCAATGCCATGTACGATATCTATAACCGGTTAAAACAGAAAGGTGTACTGAATGATAACTATGTGTATGCATTGGCAGGATCTTCCCGCGACTATGCGGAAAGTGGTTCCAACACAATGTTCGCGTTGATACTGGCGCTGGTACTGATCTATCTTGTACTGGCCGCACAGTTTGAAAGCTGGGTTGATCCGCTGATCATTATGATAACAGTGCCACTGGCATTTGCGGGTGCATTGCTTTCCCTGTGGTTATTTGGTCAGACATGGAATATCTTCTCACAGATCGGTGTGATCATGCTGATAGGTCTTGTTACAAAGAACGGTATCCTGATCGTGGAATTTGCGAATCACAAACGTGATGAAGGATACACCAGGTCCCGGGCGGCTGTTGAGGCATCCGCGATGCGTTTGCGTCCGATCCTGATGACGAGTCTGGCGATGGCGCTAGGTGCATTACCTATCGCAATGTCACTGGGAGCTGCCGCTACCAGCCGTATTCCGTTAGGCATCGTGATCGTGGGTGGTATCGTATTCTCACTGATCCTCACATTATTTGTAATACCGGCCATGTATACCTTCTTATCCAGGAGGAAACCTGTATCTGACAGCATTGACGAAGAAGAGGCAGAGACGACTTCAGTGCATGCATAAACATCAGCAATTAAATGAAACGTACACTTCTATATTTCTCTTTATTACTGGGCACCGCTGTACATGCCCAGCAGGTGCTTACGCCGGAACAGGCGATAGACCTGGCATTAAAGAATAACTACGATATCCGTCTGGCAAAAAATGATGCAGCCATTACGGCTAACGATTATGCCTATGCTAATCTGGCCTTCGCTCCGCGTATAAATGGTACTGCCAATAAAGTATGGAACAATACACGGACCAAACAGGAATTTGCCAATGGCAGCAAGCGCGATACCAGCGGCATTCACGCCACTACATTAAGCGCCAATGTCAGTCTTGCGTGGACATTATTTGACGGGTTAAAGATGTTTGCTACCAGACAGAAACTGGAATCGCTCCGCGATCTGGGAGAGCTGGCCGTGAAGGACCAGGTGATCAACACCGTGGCTAACATTATTGCCGGCTACTACAATGTAGTGCAGCAAAAGCAACAACTGCGCAACCTTTCAGAGCAACTGTCCATATCTGAAGAAAGGGTAAAACTGTCTGACGCTAAATTTCAGACAGGTCTCGGACCTAAAACAGACTGGCTGCAGTCAAAAGTCGATTACAATGCATTAAAGGCTTCTTATCTGCGTCAGCAGACACTCATAGATCAGAGTAAAGCAACATTGAATCAGCTGATGGCCGTTGAAGCAGGTAATACACAATATGACGTGCTGGACACCATTCCGCTGAATATGGAGCTTTCCTATGGCGGACTAAGACAGGAAGCGTTGCAAAAGAACACGGGGCTGATGGTTGCACAACAAAACCTCCGGGTGTCTCAGTTACAGCTGAAAGAAAGTAAAGGGGATTATTTTCCGGTAATCAATTTCAACTCTGCCTATAACTATTCAAGGGTCAATTCCAATGCAGCTACGAACTCATTCAGCCCTGTATATAACCAGAATGGCGTGCTTAGTTATGGCTTCTCTGCCACTATTCCCATCTTCAACGGGCTGAATGTTAAAAGGCAGGTAAATGCGGCTAAACTGAACGTAGGCTATCAGCAATTGTCGCTGGAAAATACACGTACAATAGTAGACCTCTCGCTGACCACCGCTTTCAAAGATTATGAATATTACAAAACCGCGGTTACGCTGGAAGATGAAAACCTGGGGCTGGCAAGAGAGAACGTAATGGTGGCTATGGAACGTTTCAGACAGGGAGTAAGTACAGTGATTGAGATGAAGGAGGCACAGCAAAGCCTGGAAGATGCGTATAACAGATTGATCAACGCGCGCTATAATGTTAAGCTTGCGGAAACGCAGCTGTTGAGACTGAACGGTTCGCTGGTAAAATAAACTTACACTATCTGCCCCCATCAGGCGCCCAAAGTAAAAGAGCCAGTATCAAGTTTGATACTGGCTCTTTTACTTTATCGTGATAATGATTTATTATTCCTGCTCTTCCTTCTTTGCCGGCATACTGGTTTTGTCCTGCTGATAATGTTTGAAGCTTTCCTTAATGAACAACATCAGGTCATAATCAGTGGCATCCTGGAGGAATTGATAGCCGGGCCTGTATCGCAGCATAAAAGTATCCAGCTCGTCTCCGCTTAATTTTGTCATTCTTTCTACAAGCTCAGGATTATAGCGGTTGTCTATGTATTTCTCTTTTTCCCAATACACCAGCTGCTCCTGGAAGTGCTCTTTACGCTTACGCGCCTTGCTGGGCACCAGGTAGGTGAGGGCTGTGATAGGGTTGGAGGGAAGCGTTTTTAACACATCCATTGCCCCCGGTTTATGATAGTTGAAATATTTACCATATTCTTCACGGGTGGCAAGTGAATCACGTTTATAGTCCTTTCCCACTACGGTTACCTGTCCCAGGCCAATGATCTGGCGTGTGAGATAGACATTAATGAACATGGAAGTGGTTGGTACTGTAAGGCTCTTTCTATAATAGCTCAGAATTGAAAACTCAAGTGTATCTCCCGGCATTGCGTCAATGGAAAAACGGCCGCTCTCGTTGCTAATGGTACCGCTCCGGGAAGCTTTATTGATAATAGTAACTCCCGGCAGTCCTGATCTGTTATCCGCATCTGCTACCATACCTGACACCCTCACCTGCGCGTTGGCATGCTGCAGAAAGAATAACAGGTACAAAAACAGTGCTCCGATGCAACCGGAAAGTTGTATAATTCGTCTAGGCATCGCTCAAATTTAGTTTTCCCAGCGCAAATGAAAAGTTAAAAAATAGTTCTCTACCGACAGACTACAGTCCATAGTTTATAGGAAACAAGCATTAAACTTAGGATTTTTATTTCTAATAACTCAACAGTTCATGCCGAACGGCAAATAAATTGTCCATTCCCGGACCCGATCATCTGTATGTAAAAACTATATTATTATCTTTATTCCTTATTTCAAAGAGTATGCCTCACAGGATCTTATTTGCTACGCAGCGTTATCAATATCTGAAAGACAGGTTATTATCCCTTATGCCGGAATGGGAAGAAGGAGTGCTGGACATCAGGGACTTTCCGGATGGGGAGCATTATCATCGGATAACAAGTAAAGTGGCAAACAAAGAGGTGATCCTGGTGGGGGGCACTATTGACGATAAGGAAACATTAGAACTTTTTGATATTGCTCATGGCTGTATACAGGAAGGAGCATGCGCCATTAATATTGTGATCCCGTTTTTCGGCTATTCAACGATGGAACGGGCTGTAAAGAAAGGAGAGATCGTAAAAGCCAAAACCAGGGCCTTATTGTTTTCCGCCCTGCCTCCTACCAGTTCGGGTAACAAAGTGTTGATGATGGACCTCCATGTAGACGGCATTACTTACTACTTTGAGAGTGCTATCCGTCCTGTGCATTTATATGGCAAGGACCTCGTAAAAGAAGCTGCACTGGAAATAGCCGGCAATCGTCCATTTGTGCTGGCCAGTACAGATGCCGGCCGCGCGAAATGGGTAGAATCACTGGCTAATGATCTGCACGTTTCAGCAGCTTTCGTTTTCAAGAAACGTATCTCAGGAGAAGAAACACACATCACTGCTATCAGTGCAGATGTACAGGATAAGCTGGTTATCATTTACGATGATATGATCCGTACTGGCGGCTCACTGCTTCACGCCGCAGAAGCATATCTGCAGGCAGGTGCATGTGAGATAGCTGTCATCACGACACATGGAATTTTTGCGGGTAATGGCTTTGAGAAGATCAAACAAAGTGGCATTATAAAAAAAGTAGTTTGTACAGATACCCACCCCAATGCGCTTGCCATCAACGATGAACTACTCACAATTAAATCAGTAGATAAGATCATCGCAGAGTACTTCAATTAGGAGTACTCAATATGCCCCATGTTCATTGAGTATGCCGTTGGCAAGGTGTTTGATATACAGCGCAAAAGAAGGGATTGCTGTTGTAGCGGAAACCATAGCCAGGGTACATACGGGGGAATGACAAATGTTAATCACTATCGCATTCTCACCTCAGACTAAATAACAATCAGCGTACAATTATGCCTGATGTCTATACGCTTTCGCGTATGGACCGCCAACTAATCACTACATGAAGCGTGCGTGAGTACACATTTTTAATAAATATCCAGTTCCGGGCTCATTGTAACAGGCGTTTAGATTGTATTGTAATTAGCAGAGAAGTTATCACATAATAGAGATAGAAGCGGCCACCTGCTTCAAAAAAATTTGTAACCAAATCTTACTATATAAGATGAGAAGCCATGTACTCAACTGGTTGTGGCTGTGCTTTGCCTTTTTCTGTAGTGTAAAACCCGTTAAAGCAGGCACACGCGTTAACCACTCCTTTTCCGGAACCAGCGCTGAGATAACCAGATATCAGCCGTCTATTACAGCCAATGTTAACTTTCAGCAGAAAGATACTACTGTAAAACCCACTACCAGTCCGGTAGTTGTAACACCCTCTTCATCGGGTAAAAAAGATACTTCTAAACCAGCAACTACATCACCTGTGGTCGTCACTCCTTCGTCCGATACTTCCCGGCCGAAGAACGATTCTGCAGCCCGCAGAACCGCAACTGACACGACCAAACCGAAAAGTGATACCGCACTGATCCTTCCTGCCGATTCCAATAAACTGAAGCAGGAAGCGGGTCAGTTCAATCTGAAAGGTGTAGTAAAAGAAACCGGCGGCACTCCGATTCCCGGCGCACAGGTTGTCAATCTCTCCACAAAAGAAGCTGTTGCCACAAGTGCAGATGGCGCTTTTACGTTGAAAGCATCAACGGGCGATACTATCAAAATCGCAGCTGTCAGCTATGCTGAACAGTCGATCCCGCTTGATTCACGAGAGCCGCTGGCAATACGCCTGACATCTGCATCTGCTAATCAGAAAGCACTTAAAGAAGTAGTAGTAACGGCATTGGGTATCCAGAAAAATACACGTGCTGTAGGTTATGCAGTAGAAGAAGTAGGTGGAAACGCAGTGCAGGAAGCAAAGGAAGTAAACTTCGCCAATGCGCTCACCGGTAAAGTTCCAGGCTTACAGATCAATACCAACACAGGCTCCATGGGTGGCTCCACGAAAATCACCATCCGTGGTGTTAAGTCTATCCTGGGCGACAACAACGCTTTCATAGTAGTAGATGGTACTCCATTTATAAATAACAATACTAACCAGGGTGGTCAGTTGAATGGTGGTGGTGGTTATGATTTTGGTAGTTCTCTTCAGGACATTAATCCGGAAGATATCGACAACATCTCCGTGCTGAAAGGCGCTGCAGCTACTGCGCTGTATGGTAGCCGCGGTGCAAATGGTGTAATGCTGATCACTACCAAGAAACGCCCTGAAGCGTCTGGTGGTATAGGCGTTACCTACAGCATCAATGCGCAGGTGGACAGAGTGTATGTATTGCCTAAATATCAGAATGAGTATGGTGGTGGTACCGGTGGAAAGTTTGACACCCTCTATTACAATCAGAATCCGGAAGCATTCATTGATGAAGCGCATGCAACATACGATAATAACGATGGTAAAGGCCGCTATGATCTGTTAGTGAAATATTATGATGATGCTTCATGGGGACCTAAACTGGATGGCCAGATGGTGCGTCACTACTGGTCATGGGACAAGAACAAGGGCAACCCTTATTTCGGTCAGACAGCGCCATGGGTGGCTCAGCCAAACAACGTGAAGGATTTCTACAGAACGGGGTACACCCTCACCAACAATATAGCCATGGCCGGTAATAACGATAAAGGTTATTTCCGTCTTTCATATGGCAACATGAATCAGATATTCGTACTACCGAACGCGTCTTTAAACCGTAACAACCTTTCATTTAACGGCGGCTATGAGTTAACCAAAGGTCTCCGTGGTGTTGCCTCCCTGAACTATACTGCCATGAAGGCGAAAGCGCGGCCAGGCACAGGCTTCACCGGACCAAACCCAACCCTGCAGTTCACCATGTACGGACAACGCCAGCTGGATATTGAGCGGGAAAAAGAATATCAATATGCAGATGGATCGCAGATCACCTGGAACAGAAAATCCTGGAGCGACCCGGCAGTGGCGTCAAGTAATGGCCCATACTGGAACCGTTATATGGATTATGAAACGGACAGCCGCAACCGTATATTCGGTAACGCAGGTCTTGACTGGGATGTAAGCAAATGGCTAACGATCAGCGGCAGGGTGTTTATGGACGATTATAATACCCTGGAAGAAGAAAGAATAGCTAAAGATTACCTGGTGGGTGGATACATCAAACGTGTACGTACATCCAGGGAGATGAACTATCAGTTAACTGCAAACATCAATAAAGAACTCAGTAAGGACCTTAAGCTGAATGCGTTGGTGGGCGGCAATATCATGCATCGTAAATGGACAACTACCGGTGGTAGCACCGTGGGGGGTCTGATCATTCCAGGTGTGTATAACCTGAACAACTCTTTGCAAACAGCGTTGCCTATTGATGAGTTCTTTGAAAAACAGATCAATTCTGCTTTTGCCACAGCATCCCTGGGTTACAGGAACTTCCTGTTCCTCGAACTCACAGGCCGTGCAGACTGGAGCTCTGCACTGTTAAGTGAAAATAATCCGTACTTCTATCCATCTGCATCAGGATCTTTTGTCTTCTCAGATCTGTTAAAAGACTGGAAATGGCTGACATTTGGTAAACTACGTGCCAGCGTATCGCAGGTGGGTAGTGACACCGATCCTTACCAGATCTACGATACTTACCAGTTCATTCCGCCCTTCGGCAATTTGCCTGTTACACAACTGACTTCTACCAAATACAATAAGACGCTGAAACCAGAACGTACGAGAGAATATGAAACAGGTATCTCCCTGAAATTCTGGGATGATCATATTGGCCTGGATGTTACCTACTACGACAGGATCACCAAAGACCAGATCATTCCACTGCCTATCTCTTCTGCTTCCGGCTTTACCAATACGATCGTAAATGGTGGTAGTGTACAGAACCGTGGTCTTGAAATAGGACTCAACCTGAATCCTATCCGCCTGAAAAATGGCTTCCGCTGGGATATCAATGCGAACATCGCACGCAACCGTAATAAACTGCTCAATCTGGACATTCCCCAGTATAACAGCTCCCTGCCGGTATTGCTGATCGGTACAGACCGCAGAACGACCAGAGTATCTGTAGCAGCTTATGTAGGTAAGCCAATGGGAACAATACTCGGAACTGATTATGTGTACGATGCACAAGGCCGGAAAATTGTAGGCGCCGACGGTCTGTACAAGATCACAAACAATCCGGTGCCTATCGGAAACGCTTATCCCGATTATGTGGGCGGTGTGACTAACTCATTCACATATAAAGGCGTTTACCTGTCAGCACTGGTAGACTTCCAGCATGGTGGCGATTTCTTCTCTTACACGAACATGTATGGTAAGGGTTCCGGTTTACTGGATATTACTGCAGCAAACGGAGTGAGGGAAAAAGGTATTATTGCTGAAGGTGTAACTGAAGAAGGCAGGCCTAATGAAGTCGTATTGGATGCTGCGACGTATTTCCAGAACAATGAAGGTAAAACGCTGAGCAAGGCCAATCTGTATGATGCTAGTTACATCTATCTGCGTGAGGTTAAGCTGGGATATAACCTGCCTGAGTCATGGTCCAAAAAAGTGCATGCACAAAGCGCACGTCTTTCTTTGTATGGCCGTAACCTCTGGCTGATCAAATCCAATGCGCCGAATGTGGATCCTTCCAATATCCTGAACTCATCATCCAATATTCAGGGTATTGAAGGTGGTGCATTGCCTTCACTGCGTTCTTATGGTGTTAACCTGAGTGTTTCATTCTAAAACTGAATTCAATGCTGAAAAGATTCTTAATATATGCGTGGCCGGTATTGTTCATCTTCGTGACGATGGCAGGGTGTAAAAAGCTGGATGACATTAATCACGATCCTACCAAGCCTACTACTACGTCTCCTGCGTATCTGCTGACCGGCGCAGAGAAAAATGCCATGGACTATCTCTACAGTACACTGCAGAATGGCTATATCGGTATGCATTATGCACAATACTGGTCTGGCAATTCAAGAGTAGGAGACAGCCAGTATGCAATTGATGAAAACAACAATACGGCCTTCTGGAATTTCATGTATGTATCGCTGCATAACCTGGACAAGCTCATTGCACTTAACAATGAAAGCGGTAATAATCCGGCAGCTAAAAATCAGAATGCGATTGCGGGTATATTAAAAGTGTGGTTGTATCAGATACTGACAGATAGCTACGTGAATGTTCCTTACTCACAGGCATTAAAAGAGGGTGAGAATATTACACCTGCATACGACAGCCAGGAATCAATCTATACTTCCCTCATTGATACATTGCAGCAGCAGATCACTGCATTAGATCCGGCACAGCCTACGTTCACTACTGGTGACGTGATCTACAATGGTGATGTAACCAAATGGCGGACATTAGCACATTCTTTACTGCTCCGCTTAGCTATTCGGGTTGCAGATGCAGCGCCCGAAAAGGCAAAAGCTGTTATTGAAGCCAATTACCAGGCAGCGATGGCCAGCAATGATGACAACGCACAATTCGCCTATCTTGACGCAGCGCCGAATAAGTTTCCACTGAATGATTCAGAAAGGGAAGTGCTGGACTTCTTCGTGAGCACAACGTTGGTAGATTATATGAAGAGCACCAATGATCCGCGCCTCGGTATATATGCAAGACCAGCCAAGGCTACGGGTCTGATCACCGGATTGGTGTATGGTATCAGTGCAAATGATCCAGGCAGATTAGCGCCTGATAATTATTCCTATCCTGGCACACAGATATATTCAGCCACCATGCCGGGCATTCTGATGACATATCCGGAAGTGGCCTTTATTCTGGCAGAAGCGGCAGCCCGCGGATGGTCAGTGGGGCAGCCTGCTGCAACCTGGTATGAAACCGGCATCAGGGCATCTATGGCTTATTGGGAAGTTACCAGCGGTGTTGATGAATACATTGCCTCAGTGCCTTACACAGCGGGAGACTGGAAAAATGTGATCGGCACGCAGAAATGGCTGGCCTTGTATCCGCAGGGTTTCCAGGCATGGTTTGAACGTTTGCGCCTGGACTTCAAAAAGCCAAATGGCGATTCATTGTTCATAGCACCTTATTCCGGCTCATTAGACCAGAATGTGCGTTTTGTACCCTCCCGTCTTACTTATCCTTTAGGAGAGCAGACACAGAATGCGGCAGCCTATCAAAAAGCAGCCAGTGATATCGGAGGAGACACGAAAGCATCGAAGAGCTGGTGGGATAAGTTCTAAACACAACTATCCTTCATAAATTCCCACTGTCTGAAATGATGGTAAACTGCCCTGGCCGATCGGCCGGGGCTTTTTAATTGATATTATTATTAGCCAGGCGACTAAATTCTTTGTGTGCGTCTTCCGATTTAAATGCACTGGTTGGCACCAGGAAGAAGTTCTTTTTACCCCGGTAGAGGAAGAAGAAATTTTTCGCCTCCACTACTTTGGTAAATGTGCTCCAGGAAAGCAGACGCTGATTTTTACTATTACGGGTGGAAATCGTGATCCCTTCTTCTGAATATTTCAGGTGAATATCGTCTTTGAAAGTGGCGGCTTTATTGTAGATGGACACGGGCAACAGGAACCAGAACACCGCAATGATCAGCAGCACCATGGCAGCTATACCAATGAGGGCACCAATTGTAACTATTTTGAAAGCATATCCGGCCATTGTAAAGGCCAGCAGGATGAAGAGTGTGTTTCGGAATACTTTTATTTCTCCCCGCTGCATGAAATGATAGCGTAATGCATTCAATACCTCCTCCTTATTGTAACTAAACTCCAAAAAATGCATTATGGCAAGGCAAACTTTTTTATTTATTAACAGGGAGTGTCATTTGACTCTCCATATCGTCTCTTCTGCTGACAGGTGCGTATTTTTTCCGATTGGCAACAGGTTGTTTTTTAACAGCGGCAGCGTCATCAGACAGGTCGTCCTCGCTCAAACCGGGAAAATTATTCTTTACGAACTGAAAATACTGTTGTAAGGTCTTCGGATCAACTTTAAAAGGAAACGCCAGCTCATTGCCGGTCATTTTTAAAATATCGTTATTGTTGATACGGGACTCATTCTGAAGGTACCATTTGTAAAGGTCTACAATGCCCTTCTTCAACTCCTCTTCGTACATTTTATCACCATCCTGATCTTTGGGTAACATCCATACGTACTCCTCAACCCTACCGGGACGGGCCGCGACTTTGGTATTTGTTACTGACTTATCGTCGCAATTAGCATTCTTATTTCCGGTTTTGTCTCCGTCTTTTTCCTTCTCTTTCTCTTTCGCAGCTTTGGTTTTATCCTCGTCCTTCCATTTTTCGCTACTTGCGCTTGCTGATGCGGCTGAGGCTAAACTTACCAACAGCAGGAACAACAGCTTTTTCATAGTGTAAAAAATTTGTAAGACTAAAAGTACAAAATCCAAATTATAAATCCCAAACTAATTGTACGGGGAAAAGGCCTCTCCGGGCAGAAAAAACAAAAGCAATGGATAAACCATTGCTTTCGAGAGTCATTTTACATTGCATGATGATTCACGCCTGTAGGAATATTTGGTTTTTCATAGGACAGTAACCATAATAAAATTAATACAATAACAAATATAATAAATATTTATTGCAAGATAGACTACCTCATAAATATTTGAAATTCTTCAAATTGGCCTACGTCTTTTTAAAAAGCTGGAAAAAAATTAAAAGGTTTGTTAAAAATCCAAAATCCCTTCTTTTACGGATATATTAAAATAAACATAAACTGTCTTCCGGAAGTATTGTTGAAAAGGCAGTGAACAACCAAAAAAAAACCAAACACGGACAATGAAAAACTATAAGCAGATTATTAAACCGGAACAGTAAGAAGAGTAAATTTTTGCGGCAACAGGCGGATAGTCTGGAAACGGGTAGAAATAGTAAGGGCACCTGGAAAGGCGCCCTCAATTTGTTACTATCCTATGAAAACCCTATTTGAATACAAATGTAAGCTCATGTTATTTTTCTTTAAAATTTTCAGGCCACAATAACAAATCATTAACAAAGGCAGGGATCGCATAAAAGCTGAAATCCTTAACTGTATTGCGTTTAACACATTCCGGCTTTTTAAGTAAATTCGTTAACAAACGCTGAAATTCACTACAGATGGGGGTGCTTTGAGGTATTTGATGATACAATCTTCACCTAAATTGTATGACGAGGCCGGTAGAATGGCTTTTTTACGCTCATTTAAGTACTTGCCGGGGCTGTTAAAAAAGTATATTTTTATTTGATATGAAACCCGTTTAACCTTTTTGGTTTTCATTGGTTTACAAAGAGGAAATGGCCTGAAGATTGTGAGATAAACGAGCAGAACCCTTACTTGACGGGGACTTTCACGAATAAAAAATGGATAATATGCATATTTAACTAACAATGTGACTTATTACCGAAAAATTTATACATTTGCGACAACCGGAACAATGCTATTTTAATGCACAATAAAATATACAACTCTTTTATCGATAGAAAGGCGAAGGGCATGAAATCTTTTGCTGTTCTGATTGATCCGGACAAGGTAACTCCTGCTGGCATAGCAGACCTTGCGGCGAAATGTACAGCAGCAAAGGTGGATTACATTTTTCTGGGAGGCAGTCTTGTGATCACTGATCATCTCGATGAATGCGTACAACAGTTCAAAAGTCTTTGTGATATTCCTGTTGTATTGTTTCCAGGTAGTCCATCACAGGTCTCCCGCTATGCTGATGCATTGCTCTATCTGTCCGTAATATCTGGCCGTAACCCCGAATTACTGATAGGACAACATGTATTATCAGCCCCCGCTGTTAAAAAAAGCGGCCTGGAAGTTATTTCTACCGGCTATATCTTAATTGATGGTGGTGCCCCTACTACCGTTTCATATATCAGCAATACAACGCCTATTCCTGCCGATAAAGATGACATCGCGATGTGTACCGCTATCGCGGGAGAGATGCTCGGCATGAAGGTCGTTTTCATGGATGCCGGCAGTGGCGCCCGCAAGCCTATCAGTGAAAGTATGATAGCACGTGTTGCCAGCCAGGTATCGGCTCCCATTATTGTGGGCGGTGGTATACGCGATGCAGAGAAAGCATACCTTAACTGCAAAGCCGGCGCGGATATTATCGTTGTAGGCAATGCTATCGAAAAAGAAACCTCTCTCATTAAAGAAATGGCTGATGCAGTACACGCGGCTGCTCCAGTATTAAAATAATATTGCACTTAAAAGAGAAACGCTGATTATCGCAATGAATACGATAATCAGCGTTTCTCTTTTTATTCTGACAGTCCGGCTACCGTGCTGTTTCCAGTACCGCCGGGAGAGGTCCTCAGCCACCAATACAGCCCGGAACAGCCCTTAAAGACTCATCATCTCTTTAAACTTCACTGCCTGCCTGCGGCTTACTTCTATCTTTTCCCCGCCACGCATTTCCAGCAGCAAACCTCCGTTGAAATAGGTATCGATCTTCTCGATCATACGCAGATTTACGATATGTTTCCTGTTGGCCCGGAAAAAAGTACGCTCGTCCAGACGCTCCTCCAGCGCATTTAAAGACTTTAGTATCAGCGGCTTATTACCTTCGAAATACACCCTGGCATAGTTGCCCACACTTTCAAAAAGCCGGATCTCCTGTAGTTTAACAAACCAGCAGCGGTCCCCGTCTTTTACAAATACCTGGTCATTTTCTGACAGGATTGTGCGGATAGCGCCAGCTTCTGCCTGCCGTTCTTTTTCCTCCAGCTGATGCAATTTATGAATGGCATCTGCCAGCCGTTTGGGCTCTATAGGTTTCAGCAGATAATCCAGCGCATTATATTCAAATGCTTTCAGTGCATGCTCATCGTAAGCAGTGGTGAAGATCACCTGTGGCGCTTTTTCCAGTTCTGCCAGCAAATCAAAACCTGTTTTATCCGGCATTTGTATGTCCAGGAAAAGCAGATCAGGATGCAGTGTTTCAATTTTTTCCAGTCCGTCCTTTGCGTTTACGGCTTCTCCCACTACCACTATCTCTGGGTGGTCAGCCAGTAATTTTTTCAGCTCGCTTCTGGCCAGGCGTTCGTCATCGATTATCAAAGCTTTTTTCATGAGCAACTACTTTTAAACTTGGCGCGAATAATACTATTAAAACAACGGCATCAGCACTTTTGCTTCAACCGTCGCCTCATTTTTATTATAAATATTGAATGACGCTTTATTTCCATACAACAAACTCAACCGTTGCCTGGTACTCTGCAGGCCGAAGCCGTGCCCCGTTGTTTCTTCTCCTCCTATCTGTCCCGTATTTTCTATTGTGATTTCATGATGCATGTCCCTTACATGTGAACCGATCACTACCGTACCTCCGCTTACAGTGCGTGAAATACCATGTTTAATGGCATTTTCCACCAGGGTCTGCAACATCATAGGCGGTATAGGCAGTTCCAGTGTTTCAGGGTCTATATCATACTGCACTTTCAGCCGCTCTTCAAACCGGATATTCTCCAGTGCAAGGTAATCTTTTACAATATCCAACTCGTTCTCCAGGTTCACCGTCTCGGCCTTTTCCACCTGCATAGAGCTTCTGAGAATATTTGAGAGCTCTGTAATGGCCGTTCTCGCACGTTGCGGATTCTCATCTACCAATGCCCGGATGCTGTTCAGGGCATTAAAGATAAAATGAGGGTTCAACTGCGATTTGATCGTTTTCAGCTCAAGTTCTTTGACCGTACTTTCCAGTTTCAGTTTGTCTACCTGGCTGTTACGGCTACGCTCAATATAGTGCCACACGAAATAGACCAGCCACCAGATAGCAGTAAGTGTAAATATGGGTAAGAGGAAGGTCAGCGTTTTCTGATCTGTCAGCCCCCGTTGTTGCCACGAGTACCTGAACATGTTCCCCGCTGTAGTAATACCTACGTAAATGATGATGCCAGCGCTAACGGTTAGACCGAAAAAAAGCAGCATCTGGCTCTCAAAACTATATTGGAACCAGTTCAACCTTTTGATGACACTCCGTAAAAGGTGGGTAGCCAGTATCCCAAAGAACATGATCATCAGCAGGTTTATCAGATAGAATGAGCCAAAAGAGCCCGCAAATGAATAGGCAAAGAAAAGATTGACTACTGCATATGTCGTCCAGCCCAGAATCTGACACCACCAATATCTTGATATTCGTTTAAACATCTATCTGAAAATTAGTAAACTACTGCTACATTTCAAAAATACCGATGTGCTTAGCCCACCTTGCCCCAAATGTTATGAGTGGGTTTCCGGCATGGCAGAAGTCCAAATGTGCTGATGTATGGAATAAATGTAGATTAGCACTTTAATTTGTACTTTTGTTTATTAAATCCTGCATCAAGAAGTATGAATATTACGCCGGGCCCGTTACTGGGCAAGATCGAAACCCCTGCCGATTTGCGGAATCTCAGTAAAGAGCAGCTGCACGAGGTGAGTGAAGAACTCCGCCAGTTCATTATTGATGTTGTCAGTGTTCATGGTGGCCATTTTGCAGCCAGTCTGGGTGTTGTGGAGCTGAGTGTGGCACTGCATTATGTGTTTAATACCCCGTATGACCAACTGGTATGGGACGTGGGACACCAGGCCTATGGTCATAAGATCCTGACAGGCCGGAGAGACGTTTTCCATACTAACCGTAAATATCATGGCATCAGCGGCTTCCCTAAAAGGGAAGAAAGCGAGTACGACACGTTCGGCGTAGGTCACTCTTCTACCTCCATTTCTGCAGCCCTGGGTATGGCCATCGCTTCCAAATACAAAGGCGAAACAGACCGTCAGCACATTGCTGTAATAGGCGATGGAGCCATGACAGCAGGTATGGCATTCGAGGCACTCAACCATGCAGGTGTGGCCAATGCCAATGTGCTGATCATACTCAATGACAACTGTATGTCCATTGACCCGAATGTGGGCGCATTAAAGGAATACCTGACCGACATTACGACTTCTCCTACCTATAATAAACTGCGTGACGACGTATGGAACCTGCTGGGCAAACTGCCGGTAGGTAAGCGCTTTACACGCGACATGGCCTCCAAACTGGAAGCCGGTCTGAAAGGCGTCGTATCCGGCTCCAGTAACCTGTTCGAATCCCTGAAGCTGCGTTATTTCGGCCCTATTGACGGCCATAATATCGTGAAGCTCGTGGATACCCTGCAGGACCTGAAAGACATTCCAGGCCCGAAACTATTGCATATCGTGACCACAAAAGGTAAAGGATATGCGCTGGCGGAGAAAGACCAGACCACCTGGCATGCTCCGGGCCTGTTTGATAAAATTACCGGCGAGATCTTCAGGAAGCAGCCGGAAAAACCACAGCCACCCAAATACCAGGACGTATTCGGTCACACCATCATAGAACTGGCAGAGCAGAACAAGACAGTGATGGGCATTACGCCTGCCATGCCTTCGGGTTCCTCGCTGAAGTTCATGATGGAAAAAATGCCGGACCGCGCTTTTGACGTGGGCATCTGTGAACAACATGCCGTAACCCTTTCTGCCGGTCTGGCCACACAGGGTATGCGCGTGTTCTGCAACATCTACTCTTCCTTCATGCAGAGAGCCTATGACCAGGCTTTACACGACGTGGCTATCCAGAAACTGCCTGTTGTATTCTGCCTGGACCGCGCTGGTCTTGTTGGAGAAGATGGGCCTACTCACCACGGTGCTTACGACATTGCTTATATGCGTTGTGTACCCAATGTTATCATCAGTTCACCGATGAATGAAGAAGAGTTACGCAACCTGATGTATACCTCCCAGCTGCCCACCCAGCAAATGCCTTTTGTGATCCGCTATCCAAGAGGACAGGGTGTAATGCCTGACTGGAAGCAGCCTTTTAAGGAAATTAAGATCGGTACGGGGCGCAAACTGCGCAGCGGAAAAGATATCGCGATCCTTTCCCTTGGCCACCCCGGCAATTTTGTAACCGAAGCCTGCAAGGAATTGCTGGCCGACGGTTTACAACCAGCTCACTACGATATGCGTTTCGTAAAACCACTGGACGAGGCTTTGCTGCATGAAATATTCAGCGAGTTTGACAAGGTGATAACCGTGGAAGATGCAGCTGTAACAGGTGGCTTCGGTAGTGCTATCCTGGAGTTTATGGCTATTCACGGCTATAAAGCTGATGTACGTATGCTGGGCATTCCTGACCGCATTGTAGAGCATGGCAAACCGGAAGATCTGCACCGCGAATGTGGTTATGACGCCGCTGGTATTGCCGGTGCAGCACGCGCTATGCTGAAAGATAAGATCACTGTTACTGCCTGATAACACAGTCAGCACAACAAAATTACATATGAAGCCACCTTTATGACATTGTTCATACAGGTGGCTTCCTTATTTTTATAGCATGGATGAATTGTATATACACCTCCGCATCAGGGAGGTCATAGCAGAAACACAGGATGCATTTACCTACAGGCTGGAAACGATCGATGGGCAACCGCTGGAATATCAGGCAGGACAATTCATTACCTTTCTGATCTACCTGCATGGAACAGAATACAGGCGCTCTTATTCCTTCAGTTCTACCCCTGGAATTGACCCGTATCCATCTGTCACCATCCGTGAGAAACAGAACGGGGAAATATCACGTCACATTCTGCATCACTGGAAAGCCGGCGATCAGGTTACCGCATTATTGCCCTCCGGCCGCTTTACTCTGCCCGGGCATGCTACCACACCGCGCGATATCTTTCTGCTGGGTGCAGGGAGCGGTATTACGCCGCTTTTTTCCATTTTGAAGGAGGTCCTCCATAATGAGCCTACGGCGCATATTAAGCTTATTTATAGCAATACTTCTGAAAAGCGCACTATTTTCCATGTACAGTTGCAGGAGCTGTTGACACAGTTCCCTCAACAACTGCACATTATTCATTTATACAGCAGTGATCCCGATCAGATTATCCGCAGGCTCAGCAATCTTTCGCTGGAACCATTGGTCCAGCAACAGCTCCGCTATGGGAAGCAGGATGCCCAGTTCTTTGTATGCGGCCCACCGGAATATATGCGTATGGCACTATTAACCCTCACTTATATGGGTTTTGAAGAGGGACAGTTGCATAAGGAGAATTTCGTGGTAAATACGGCTCCGCAGCTGGCAAGAATAGGCACGCCGGACGATAGTTCCATGAAAACAGTGGAATTACATCTGCGTGGCGGAGTGCATAAAATCTCCATTCCCGGCAATCACAATATATTGGGTGAAGCGCTTGCACAAGGCATCGCTATACCGTATAGCTGCAAAGGCGGTGTTTGCGGTTCCTGTACTGCCCGCTGTACAAAGGGTAAAGTGTGGATGGCCCTGAATGAAGTGCTAACGGACAAAGAAATTGAGCAGGGCTTCGTCCTCACCTGCACCGGTTATGCGGTTAGTGCAGAAGTAGTGATCGAGATATAAGCTTTATACTTTACGAAAAAGCACTGAAAGCTTTAAACTCATCCCGTAATTCGTTATACAGTTTCCTGAATGTATGCATACGGTCCTGCAGAACGTCAAAGTCATCTACGGGACGGTCGTCATGCAGTATGAGAGGTTTCCCGTTGTTCGATATCTTTTTTGCGGATTGTTTCAGATCATGACGCAATTCGTCTGCTTTTTCCTCCTGACAGATAAACTGGTTCTGGAAGTGCTCGATCTGGGCCAGGGACTCATCATCAGTTTTTGAGAGAGAGAACTGCTCTAACTGGCTGCGCATAGACCGGATGGACTCCCTGGTATTGTTCACTTCGTCCTTCCAGTTACTGATCTGTTCGAGATCTGAAGTTTGTGCGGATACTTCCATGTGTATTGATTTTAACGTTAAATAATTAAGCAATACAATATTTGTCCGTAACACATTTCTAAGTTACAAAGCTTTTTTCAATTAGGAATTAGGAATTAAGAACCAGGAATTGCAGTTTGCGTTTATTTATTACTTTAATAAAAAAGCTGTTATATAAGAAGTATATTCTTCCTATACAACAGCCTTTTTACTATTCGTGATTACTATTTCAGATAAGCATTATACATCCATACCAGCTTCTCCTGTTCGCGGATGTAAGTAGTGATAAGGTCATTGGTTCCATCATCTCCCACTTCACTGCTCACAGCAGCCACTTCTCTTTCAATTTCGATCAGTGATTGCAGACCGGAAAGTACATGTTGCACACATACTATATCTTTACCTTCATTCTTCACTTCCACTACGGTCGATTGTTCTATATAATCAGAGAATGCATGTGTAGGCGTAAATCCAAGCGTTAATATCCTTTCTGCGATCTCGTCTATCTTCGTCAATGCATCGGTATACAGTTCTTCAAATTTTGCATGTAAGGTGAAGAATTTATCGCCGCGTATATTCCAGTGAAACCCGCGTACATTCATATAAAACAACTGGTAAGTGGCCAGCAGTGTATTCAGTTTATGAGCAAGTTCCTTTGATGTTTTCTTTTCAAGTCCAATGTTCGTTGTTGCAGTACTCATAGTGAAATATTTTTGGGTAATATTAATCAACTCATCGGTACATCGATCAACAAAAAGTCTGCCGCTTTGAGCGCTTTTACCGTCGCAATATCATACTTGCTTAAACCAATAGCATCACGGCGTTTCAGCACTTCTCCCGCTACTTCCACTTCACCTTCCAGTACCATCAGATAACTGCCATGCTGTGCCATTTTTGGTGCAATGTCCACAGTTTGTCCTTCCTCAAAATGACCTAAAGAAAACCATGCATCCTGATTGATGAGTAACGCATCACTATTGGCTTCCGGCGATACAACAACCTGCAGCTTGTTTACTCTGTCAGCAAGTTCAAATGCCTGTTGCTGATAACGCGGTTTAACGTTACGCAGCTTAGGGAATACCCATATCTGCAACAGGCTGGCAGGATCTGTTTTGGATGCATTGAACTCAGAATGTGATATCCCGGTACCGGCGCTCATGATCTGCACTTCATTACTGCGGATGATCTCATGTCTGCCCGTGTTGTCACGATGTTCAAGCGCACCGCTGAGCGGGATGGTCACTATTTCCATATTATCGTGCGGATGTGTTCCAAACCCCATCCCACCCTTGATTGTATCGTCGTTCAGTACACGTAATGCACCAAAATGTATGCGCTCAGGATTGTAATAACCAGCAAAGCTGAATGTGTGATAGCTCTGTAACCAGCCATGATTGGCAAAGCTGCGGGAATCTGCTCTGTGAATGATCTTTTCCATAAAATCTTTTCTCCTTTTACAATACAAATATCCTCATTAGATACAGGCTGGTAAATGGATTGCTTGATGAAAAGAGTGGACTATTTATACAATAAAAAAATCCCGTTCTCTCATGAAGAGAACGGGACCTTATAGAAGCATGTTGCGTTATACCAGTTGAGCATCCAGCGTAATCTCTGTATTCAGCAATTTGGAGATAGGGCAGTTAGTTCTTGCTTCTTCTGCCAGCTCAGCAAACTTAGCTTTGTCCAGGCCTGGAACAGTTGCTTTCAATTCCAGATGGCTGCTTGTAATAGCACCATTATCCAGTGTAATAGTCGCTTTAGTATCCAGGTTTTCAGGTGTGAAACCTGCACCTGACAAAAGGAAACTCAGCTTCATGGTAAAACATCCTGAATGCGCAGCTGCTATCAGTTCTTCAGGATTCGTACCTGTACCATCCTCAAAGCGGCTTTTGTAAGAATATGCTGTATTGCTTAATACACCAGACTGTGAGCTTACTGTACCTTTTCCATCTTTACCGGTACCTTTCCAGTTGGCGGATGCAGATCTTTTCATGATTAAAGCGTTTGAATAGTTTAATGAATAAAGTGAATTGAAGGTGGTTATGGGGCTGAAATTACTATTTCTTTTTTTGTTTAGGAAAGAGTATTCCCACGTAGAGTTTTCTCTACACACACGCCAAAAACAAAAGACCGGATGAAATGTTTCACCCGGTCTACACTATTTCTGGCAATCATCCTCAAAAAAACTTCTTTCTCCACGTCATTGCTTACACTATTTCCATGTCCGAACTTCTTATTCCTCGCTATTAGACATTTAACGGCAATGACTGATGCCAGTATGTATTGATAGTTTACGCTTAACCTTGTTTTACCAGCTGTACTCCCGCCTGCAGTTTCACTTCATCGCTCAGCATGATACCACCTGTTTCTGTTACTGCATTGTATGTAAGTCCGAAATCCTTTCTGTTGATCTTACCTTTAATTTCAAAGCCTGCTTTGGTCTGGCCATATGGATCTTTTTGGATACCATTGTATTCCACATCCAACTCTACCGGTTTGGTAACACCACGGATCGTCAGATTGCCAGTCACTTTATACTCATCGCTGCCTTTCTTGGTTACACCGGTAGAAGCAAATGTGATTTTAGGATACTGTGCAGCATGGAAGAAATCTTCTGCCTTTAAGTGCTCATCACGCTGTTCGTTTTTGGTAGAGATGCTATTAACATCTGCTTCGAAGGTGATCTTAGCATCGGTGAAGTCGTCGTTGCTGCTCTCTACTGTTGCATCATATGTACCAAAGTACCCTGTCACATTAGAGATCATCAGGTGTCTGATCTTAAATTCTACTTCACTGTGCATTGGGTCGATTTTCCAGATTGCCATAACTTTAAGTGTTTTTAAGTTTAGTGTTTTTTTAAGTATGCGTCGTTTCAGTCTGTCTTTCTAAAATATTGATTAGCAAGCCATATCTACCCCTATTACTGTGCCATTCTATTTTTAATTTTCCTCTTTCGTCCTTGCTGATATCTCCGTTTCATTAAGACAATACAAAATTACACGTTGCAACAAATATTCGAAATGGATAGAATGACTTAATAGGTGTACTTTTTTTTATTACGCGCCTTTTTTACACATTATTAAACACTTGCGCGCGAAGCATCCTTAAATTCTGATGGAGTCTGATTGGTATATTTCTTAAAGAAGCGACTAAAGTAATGAGGATCGTCAAAGCCAAGTTTATATGCTATTTCCTTGGCGGAAAGGTCTGTATTGTAAAGATAACGCTGCGCTTCCAGAATCACGCGGTTGCGGATATGCTCTCCGGCGGTAATACCTGACAGCTGTTTGCTGATCTCATTCAGCAAAACCGGTTTTATGTGAAGTATGCCCGCATAGTCGGAAACATTCTTCAGGGTAGTGTATTTTTCTTCGATCAGGTTCTTAAACTGGAGGAACAAAGAACTGTTATGACCCGCATGTTGTTCCGGCGCCACCAGCATACTACTACCTTTAATACGGGACGCCAGCACCAGGAAATACCGTAATAATCCATGGAACGCCGTCTCATAGTCTGCAGCCTGCTCATTCACCTCCTTCATCATCATATGCACCACCATCTCAAAATCCTTCTCCTGTTCGGCTGTAAGGGTAATAACACTGCTGAACTGATTATTGAAGAAAAGAGAGGAATTGATACCCATGAGGGAGGCCGCCTGGTCTTTCAGACACATGAAGGCATCCTGGAAGGCGATCATATATCCTTCTATTTTCTCACTAAACTCCATTTTATGGACCTGGCCGGGCGCCAGGAAGAAAAGGGTGTTCTTTTTCACGGCATGGGTCACCGTGTCAATAGTATTGGTAAGCTGCCCCTTTTTGATCCAGTAGATGGTATAAAAGTCATGGCGGTGAGGAACGCCATTGCTGGCGAAGAACCCGTCTCCCAGTTCACACAGGCCTGACACCACAAACTTGGGGTCCGTCTGTGCATACCTGGGTAGCGGTACTATTTCTATATGTGCCCGTTTATCACTCATTCAAATGTACCGGGTACTTCCACTTCCCGGTCTTCAGGCTCAATGTAATCAATTATAAAGTTATTCCGGCCTTCTCCCACCATAATTCCCAGATGTTTCATCTGCACCAGCTCCAGCATACCCAGGAAGAGGAAGATTGCATGCACCCTGTCCCGGCACAGATCGAAGATCTTCTCGAAAGCGAGCGTCTTTTCCCTGCGTGCCAGGTCGATCATATATTCGCGGGAACCTTCCATGGTGTAGTCATACTTATATACGACGTGCTGCGGCTTGTTTTCCCGCTGTTTTACGCGCTGCATCACCTTTTCGAAGGTCTTGGTCAGCTTAAAGAGCGTCAGTGTCTGTACCTCTGTTCCTTCACTGGTAGCTTCCCCGATGGCTGCCAGTTCCCTGGCAATATTACCACGTTTGATCTGCAACATGCGTTCCGCTTCCTTCTCTGCCAGTTCTGCCGCCGCCTGCTTGAAACGCTTGTATTCCAGTATCTTATCGATCAATTCCTGGCGGGGGTCAATTTCCAGTCCCTGTTCATCCAGCTCTTTACGGGGCAGCAGCATTTTTGCCTTGATACGCATCAGGGTAGACACGAAAAGGATAAATTCACTGGCCAGTTCGATGTTGAGCGCCTCCAGGTGATGTATATAATCCAGGAAATCCTGGGTGATGGTCGTAATAGGAATATTATAAATGTCCAGCTCGTCCCTCTCTATAAAGAAGAGCAACAGGTCAAATGGCCCCTCAAACTGGGGCAGTTTTATCTTGTATGAGTTGTCATTCATAATGTTACGTATGGATTTCACTTATCTGCCGGCAACTGATCTGTTACAGCACTGCAAGTGAAATCCACCAAAAATAGCAAAAAATCCCGCTCATCAGAACTTGGCGGTAAAACCGACCCCTATCACCTGTTTGACCTGCAACCTTGGGCCCATTACCCCTGTTTTCTCATTCTTAAAGACCTTCACATCATCGTCATAGATCATATCTACAGATACATTGGCGGAAATATGTTTGTTCACCTGCAGGTTCAGGCTATTCGTCCAGAACAGGTCAATATTCTGCGGATTGTGCTTGTAGTCGGAAAACAGGTCCATTCTCGTCTTGTACACGATATTCTTGGCGAGGGTCTTTACCCAGTTGATTGTCAGATAAGCACCCAGCTCATTTTTCACATGTTTGCCGGTGTCCACACCGAAAGCGCCCTGCGCGGCCAGGTAATCATCTACCACCACCACGTAACGTGCTGTAACAGGAGAAAAGAACACAGAAAGCTGGTCACTGGGTTTATAGTCAAGACCTGGTGATACCAGGATATATGCAGGTGCAAAGAAACGCGATACCAGCGTCGGTTTGGCGGTATCGGAAGAAGGGTATAAATAACCATCGGTAAACTGGGTGCGTATGTCCAGCAAGGCACTGAGGAACAGGTTCTTGCCTACTTCATAACCGTATTTGGTAGTTAAACCGATGCGGTCATCACTCTTACGGCCACCAAGGCTCGTTGTATTTACATAACCATATGCAAGGTCCAGCACGTTATCCCAGTTATTCCTTCCCTTTTTATAGAACGCATATGCATTCAGATTAGATGCTACAGAAAAGGAGAACTTATCACCACCCGCAGCCCAGTTAGTCAGGCTTCCCTGGTTGATATTCACGTTAAAGATCCCACCTTTTTTCCACAGGTGGGGTACCGTGTCGTTGGCATCCTTTTTAATCCTTCCGCTGGCTTCTTCCCGGGATGTCTTCATCCAGTCATTTTGTGCGTGGAGCAATGAAGAACATACCAAAAAACAAATAATAGTCAGAACGGATCTTCTCATCAGTATAAACATTTAATGCAGTGGATAAAAATATTGTCGCTAATTGGCATTACGAACTTGCCGTGTTACAGGAACGCGGGCGCAAAAATATAAAACTAACGGGGAACTTTTCCCTTGGGGAATATAAAGGCAGCCGGCCCAAAGCACAGCCATTGCAGCGACAATGAGCGCTCCAAAACTCCAGGCCAGCGTAATATTTGAGATTATTTATTCTTCAATACATCACGGATTTCCATAAGCAGTTTTTCCTCTGTTGAAAACTCAGGAGCTGTGGGGGCAGGCGCTTCTTCTTTTTTCCTCGTGAGACGGTTGATGAATTTCACCAACAGGAAAATACAAAATGCCATGATGATAAAATCAATACAGTTTTGTATAAATACACCATACGATACGACTGGTATACCTGCTGTCTTTGCGGCTTCAAGCGTATCTACCGTTCCTTTGCTATGATCCAGCTGAAAGAATTTTTCCTTGAAGTCTACCTTTCCCGTAAGTATCCCCAGTACCGGCATAAATATGTTATCGACCAATGAAGAAACAATCTTTCCGAAAGCAGCGCCAATGATAACACCGACAGCCAGGTCAATAACATTCCCTTTGGTGGCAAACTCTTTAAATTCCTTGAAGAACGACATAATAAACTTTTTAAGGGTGAAGACAATCTGCGCTAAGATAGTTATTATACTTTATAACGATATAACTGTTAATATTTACTATTACAGTTTCGGATATTCCATTCTGAAAGAGCGGAGTGTATCCCTCAACGTTTGCGCCACCACATATTCTTTATACCAGTTCTGATCTGATGGTATTATCCGCCATTTAACATCATTACAGTTTTCAATTGCTTCTTCATACATTTTCATATAATCTTTCCACTGCCTGGCTTCAGTAGAATCTTTCTTATTATACTTCCACATTTTACGTGGATCTTCCCGTCTTTCTTTTAATCGTTCTTTCTGTTCTTCTTCTGAAATATGCAGATAGAATTTCAGGATAGCTGTATTATTATGTTCCATCAGCAATCGTTCAAAATCATTAATGGCCTGCATTCTCTTTGCCGCTGTTTCATCATCTATCCATTTATGGACACGTTGTATCAATATGTCTTCGTAGTGCGAGCGGTTGAACACGTGTATCATACCTTTTGCGGGTGCAAACCTGTGAATACGCCAGAGGAAGTCATGGTCTTTTTCGTCTTCAGTCGGCGCTTTGAATGAGCGTACATTTACACCCAGCGGGTTCATATTTCCCAGTACTTTCCTGATAAGGCCATCTTTACCACTGGCATCCATTCCCTGCAATATTATCAGTATGGCATGTTTATGTTCTGCAAATAACAGATTTTGTAATTCATCCAGCTCCTCCACTATTTCCTGGGTTACTGCTTTGACAGTTTTCTTTTCCATTCCTTCGGGGGCTCTTGTACTGATATCTGCGAGGTTGATCTTATTCATCTGTCAAGGGTTAAGTTCATGTAACTGTAACAAAATATGCTCCGAAGTGTTGTATCAGGAATAAATTCCACCCGATCATATAATAAAATATACGGACATTTGCTGGCTTAAAACAACCTATCGTGAACAACCGTGCCATCAACTGGAGCATTTTCCTCTTATTATCACTGACCTGGGGCAGTTCTTTTATACTGATGAAGATCGGTCTGGAGGCGCTTTCTCCCTACCAGGTAGCCAGCCTGCGCCTGTTTAGCGCGGGCATCGCCTTATTACCTTTCTTCTTCAAATATATCCGTCAGACACCAGTTAATAAGATCCCTGTCATTATCCTGTCGGGCATCCTGGGTAACCTGTTACCGGCTTACCTGTTCTGTATTGCAGAAACCCGTATTGACAGTGCCCTGGCAGGCATTTTAAATGGCCTGGTCCCCCTGATGTCTCTGCTGGCTGGCTTTTTCATCTTCCGTGCGCCCATTGTCAGGCAACAGCTATTGGGTATTTTTCTCGGCTTGCTGGGCGTAGTACTGCTCTTTGTTGTCAAAGGTGTGGATACCGGCTACTGGTACTATGGGTTGTGGATCGTACTGGCCACTATCTGCTATGGGATCAATATTGCGTTGGTACACCATCACCTGAAAGGATACAGTTCCTTACAACTTGGCTCCATAGCGCTGTTCTTCTGTGCTATCTTTGGATTACCGGTTTTGATGTACACGGGCTTTTTTCATTTACTGTCGGGGCCTGAGATCCCCTGGCGCTCACTGACGGCCAGCGTTACGCTGGGCGTACTGGGTAGTGGAATAGCCTCCGTATTGTTCTATATTCTGATCAATAAGGCCGGGGCTTTATTTGCGTCGATGGTCACTTATGCGCTGCCGGTGGTGGCCATTGGCTGGGGATTGCTGGCGGGAGAGCGGATCTCTTTCCTGCAGGTATTATGCCTCGGCGTTATACTGGCAGGTGTGTATACTGTAAATAAAGCAAAACGCTGATCCTGACGGACCAGCGTTTTGCGTAAGTTCTTTTTGTAAGTCTGGCGGGTGGCTGATGATCTCCTGAAAAGATCACCCTTCCTTCCCGGCTCATGGTGTTATCAGGCAGTGCCAATTAGATCACCATGATCTCTTTTTCCTTCTGAGCGCAGTGCTTATCCACCACCTCGATATATTTATTGGTCAGGTTCTGGATGTCAGCTTCTGCATCTTTTGCAGTGTCTTCGCTCAGCCCTTCCTTTTGTAATTTCTTGATGGCTTCGATCGCATCCCTGCGGATGTTCCTGATAGCAATTTTCGCCTGTTCACCTTCACCAGCAGCTCTTTTTACAAATTCCTTCCTTCTTTCTTCTGTCAGCGGTGGCAGGAACATACGGATAATCTGACCGTCGTTCTGCGGGTTAATACCGATATTGGATGCAATAATCGCCCTTTCGATCGGCTGCAGCATATTCCTTTCCCATGGTTGGATGGTGAGGGTACGGGCATCCGCCACTGCAATATTGGCTACCTGCGAGAGGGGAGTAGGCGCACCATAGTATTCTACCGTAATTCCGTCCAATATCTGAGGGTTAGCTTTACCGGCCCTGATCTTGGTAAGTTCCACCTCCAGGTGAGCGATGGCCTTTTGCATTGTTCCGGTGGCATCGTCTATAATTAACGTTAGATCATCTTGCATAGCAAAAAATAATTAAGTGCCTGCAAACCTACAGGATTTATCTGAAATTGGAAAGTTGTTACAAAGGGAGGGGCCACGGTTAAGGGTAACCGGGCCTGAAAATTATTTATCCTGCAGAATGCCTTTCGTGTTCACGCGCAGGATCTTGGGATGATTAACAGTCGTTTGCGCCTCATTGGCGGCATCCTTGATAGCAGATACAGTAAGCGCCCGCAACATAGCTTCCTTTCTCTTTTTCATCTGGTACAATACGCCGGTAAGCAATAACGCTGATCCCAGGATCACACTTAACAGGTAACCGGAGCCGATGTCCTGCAGGGCGAAAGCCAGGGCAATATAGCCTGCATTGATCATCACCATTACCACGGCGGTCTGTTTGTGGTTCAGACCCAGTTCCAGCAGGTAGTGGTGAATGTGGTTACGGTCTGCAGAAAAAGGTGATCTCCCGTGCATCATACGGATGGCAAATACGCGTAATGTATCGAACAAAGGCATGATGAGGATAGCGATTGCCACGATAGGTACAGAGGTGATCGGCAGTTTGCCCGCGGGATTACCGGCTACTTCGATGAATTTAACGGCCAGAATGGCGTTTACCAACCCAACCATCAGGGAACCTGTGTCCCCCATGAATATACGTGCAGGAGATATATTATAAATAAGGAACGCTGCCAGGCCACCGGCCATAGCGAAGCCCATTACTGCATACAGCAATTCGCCTGTATACAGGAAATAGGTACCCAGTACCCCGGATACCAGCATACCAATGCTACCCGCCAGTCCGTCCACACCGTCAATCAGGTTAAACGCATTGATGATAACCAGGAAAGTAAAATAAGTCAGTAAGAGGCTGAAATGCGGAGGAAGGGCATCAATTCCCATAATCCCGTACATACTGCTGATCTGTAAATTGCCCAGATATATTACGGCAAAAGAAGCCATTAATTGACCGATCAGTTTTTTCAGCGGAGAAAGTCCTACAATGTCATCCTTCATCCCAACCATAAAGATTACGATGAATGCAGCCACCATGTATTGGAAAGGGGAATCAGCAAAAGCAGGTACACACACCGCAGATGCCATCACAAATCCTGAAAAAAAACCGATACCCCCTAAAGTTGGTATACGAGCTTTGTGAGATTTCCTTTCGTCCGGTTCGTCATAAAGATGTTTCAACTCTGCAACCCTTATCAATACCGGGATTGCAAAATAGGTTATAACAAAACTCAGGACGGTCGCAATTAAAACATTCTCCATGTTGGGAGGGGCTTGATTATTACAAAGATATTAATTTCAATCAAATGTGTATCATAAAAATAGGAAATTAAATAGATTTGGGCCCTGGATCATTAAAAACTATTAGCTTAGAGACGAAATATGCCAGGAATCTATTTAATTTTTCTATTAATTTAGCAATTCAAAATTTGCAATTATCATGCCTCAGTTGAAAGACATAGCAACACAAATCAGACGGGATATAGTTCGTATGGTGCATGGCTGCCAAAGCGGTCATCCAGGCGGTTCTTTAGGATGTGCAGATTTCTTTACTGCCCTTTATTTCAAAGTTATGCAGCATAAGCCGCAGCCTTTTGACATGGATGGTGGAGATCAGGACCTGTTCTTCCTTTCAAACGGGCACATTTCACCAGTATTCTACAGCACTTTAGCCCACGCCGGCTATTTTCCAAAAGAAGAACTGGCTACTTTCCGTAAACTCAATTCCCGCCTTCAGGGTCACCCTACCACCCATGAACACCTGCCAGGTGTAAGGGTTGCTTCCGGCTCCCTCGGACAGGGTATGAGCGTAGCCATTGGTGCTGCACTGACAAAGAAATTAAATAATGATGACCGTTTCGTGTTCTCCCTCCATGGTGATGGTGAACTGGAAGAAGGTCAGAACTGGGAAGCGATCATGTTTGCTCCCCATCATAAAGTAGATAACCTCATCGTAACGATTGACTGGAATGGCCAGCAGATCGACGGTACCGTGGAAGATGTAGCAGGCCTGGGTGACCTGGAGCCTAAATTCGCTTCCTTCGGCTGGAAAGTGCTGCACATGGACGGTAACAATATGGACGAAGTGGTAGCTACCCTCGAGAAAGCTATCAGCTTGACCGGCAAGGGACAGCCAATCGTAATCCTGATGAAAACCGTAATGGGTAAGGGCGTTGACTTCATGGAAGGTCATCACGAATGGCATGGTATCGCACCAAGCGACGAGCAACTGGCTAAAGCACTCACACAGTTGCCAGCAACTGAATTGGGCGATTATTAATTGATTGATCTGTCAGAATCAGGAATTGGCGTCTTTTAGTTTAACTCCTACAGGAGATTTTCTGAAAGACTGTCAATAATGGGTGCGTATTGTGGTGTTTACACACACTTCCCCCTGCAATCTTCTTCTGAGAATGATATAAATAAAAAAGCATCCGTCTCAAGGCGGATGCTTTTTTATTTATATCATTCTCATATTTATGTTGCTTTCAGTTCAATATCCTGCCGGCCGGCCCTTCGTGCAGGATACCAGCTGGCGCCCAGACCTATTACGATAATGGTAACGCTCACCAGGATGAAATCGCTCACCTGCATACTTACGGGATAGGCGCTCACCAGGAAAGAGTCTTCGTCCAATGTTATCAATCCGAACTTTTGTTGCACCAGGCAGAATAAGATACTGATCCCAAATCCGATCAGCGTACCTATACCTGCTATGATCATTCCCTCCATCAGGAATATACGGGTGATCAGCCGTGGACGCGCGCCCATCGCCTTCAGGATAGTGATATCCTTCTGCTTTTCCATCACCAGCATGTACAGGGAGCCTATCATATTAAATGCGGCGATCATCAGGATGAAACTCATAATCGCGTATACTATCCATCGCTCCGTTTGCATAATGGCATACAAGGCCCGGTTCTGTTCATAACGGGTTTCAATACTATAACCATTCCCCAGCAATGCCTGCAACCGCTGTTTGAGCACTACGTCGTCCAAACCTGGAACACCTTTCACCTCCAGCGCAGACATCTCATCTTCATTCATCCCCAATATCCCGCGCATAAAGGCAATATTCGTGATCACATATTTACTATTGAACTCCTGCTGGATGGCAAAGGAACCTGCGGGATACAATACGCCACTGCCCAATGCCTCTTCGGGCGTAGTAAAGCTCTTCACATTCCTGCGGGGCAGGTATACACTGATAGGGGTCATATCCCGCGCCAGATCTACGCCCAGCGCTATCTCCAACTCGATTCCCAGTACCGCCATGTAACCATTTTCATCCCCTACATCAAACTTACCATTGGCAATGCTTTTATCTACAGCCGCTACCTTATTGTAATTGCTGTCCACTCCTTTAAGAACGGCGATGGTCTGATCTCCTTCTCCATAGCGTAATACTGCTTTCTCTTCCACAACTTCCGTCATATCCGCCACTCCTTTCACCGCCGCTATCTGCTTCAGTTGCGCCGGCGTAAGCGTGATACTCTTACCGGTTACCGCGCTGATCTTTACGGATGGATAAAAAGTGGTATATAAAGATTTCACCAGCCCCTCAAATCCGTTGAACACGCTGAGGATAATGATCAGCGCACCTGCTCCTACTGCAATAGCCGATACACTAACCCAGGCAATGATATTGATGGCATTGGTACTTTTTTTAGCCCTGAAATAACGGGACGCAAACTGCCAGATCAAATTGATACGATTTTATTTGTTGTCCTTCCCTCCTTCGTCGTCTTTGATCTTCTTGAACAGTTCTTCCATCTTGAATACGTAATCCAGCGTATCATCGAGGAACAGTGAGATCTCAGGTACACGGCGTAACTGTTTCCCCACACGATTTCCCAGTTCTTTCTTGATCTCACCCATTCTTTCCTTGATCCGGTTTACCATAGCGTGGTTATCGGCTATCTGGAACATGCTCAGGTACACTCTTGCCTCCAGCAGATCTGGCGTCATACGTACGGTGGATATAGAGATCATTCCACCTTCCAGTACGTTGAACCCCATACGCTGAAAAATATCACTGAGTTCTTTTTGTAACAGTTGCCCGATTTGTTTCTGTCTTTTGCTTTCCTGCATAATATTTTAAGATTTGAGATTGTATTAACTTGCACCCTTAATTCAATCTTCTCCGGCAAAGATAAGGAAACGGGCATGTGCTGACAGATATAAAATCGGCCCCTGCTTCCGGAAAGGTTAACAGATAAGATAAATAATCGTAAGATGAAGACTTTTTTCAGGTTGCTGAGTTTGTCGAAGCCCTATCACCACTACATCCCGGAATATGTTGTGTACGTGCTGCTTTATACCATTTTCGGCTTAATGAACTTTACACTGCTCATTCCATTGATGAATGCACTGTTCAATGCCGGCGAACAGGAAATGGTGACGCACATGCCCGCTTTTTCATTCTCCATAGCTTATTTCAAAGATGTTTTCAATTATTACCTGACATCGCTGCTCCAGCAATATCATGGCAATAAGTTCCCTGTACTGATATACATATGTGTGGTCCTCTTTGTCAGTATCGTGCTGAAAAACGTGTTCGGCTACCTGAGCCAGAAGGTACTGACACGCATGCGCGTGAACATGCTGCGCAAAATGAGGGACCAGGTATTCCATCAGTACACCACACAATCCATGGGGTTCTTTCATAACGAACGCAAAGGAGACCTCTTGTCAGTACTCAGTGGCGACGTGGTGGAAGTAGAGAACTCCGTGACCACTGCCATGCAGACCCTTCTCCGTGATCCACTCGTGATCATATCTACCTTCATCGCCCTGTTTACTTTGTCTAAAGAACTGACATTTTTCACATTGTTATTCTTTCCTATTTCCGGATTGATACTCAGCACTGTTTCCAAAAAGCTGAAAAAGCAATCCAACCAGGGCCAGCTGCTGTTAGGTAAGTTATTGAATATCACTGAAGAAACACTGTCAGGTGTGCGTATCATCAAGGCGTTCAATGGCGAATCGTTTATTAAGAACAGATTCCATCAGGATAATCTTACCTATGCCCGCACCTTCAAGTCGATGCAGGACCAGCGTGAGATGGCGTCTCCTGTATCTGAAATTTTAGGAGTATTGGTAGTGATTGTGATCATGCTGTATGGTGGCCGCCTGATACTGTTGGGCGACAACTCACTGACCGGAAGCGCCTTCATTGCCTACCTGGGCTTCTATTTTCAGATCCTGGCGCCTGCCAAGTCTATTGGCACTGCATTCACCGCTTTACCAAGAGGGATAGCCGCCGGCGAGAGAGTGCTGCGCATCATGGACCTGCCCAACAACATCGTTGACAAACCGGATGCAAAATCACTACCCAGCTTTGAACGTGAGATCAGCTTTGACAATGTATCCTTTGCATATAAGGAAAATCCGGTGCTGAAAAACGTACAGCTGAAAATAGCCAAAGGCCGTATGGTAGCGCTGGTAGGTAAAAGCGGGGCTGGTAAATCCACCATGGCCGATCTGATTCCCCGTTTCTATGATGTTACCTCCGGTAGTATCCGGATTGACGGGCAGGACATCCGCGACGTAAAAATGCATGACCTCCGGGCATTAACAGGTATGGTATCCCAGGAGGCTATACTCTTTAATGATACTGTTTTTAATAATATCGCCTTCGGCCAGCCGGATGCTGACCGGGAAGCTGTGATCAATGCAGCTAAAATTGCCAATGCCCATGAATTTATTGTGCAGCTTGAAAACGGTTATGATACCTCTATCGGCGACCGGGGTATGAAACTCAGTGGTGGTCAGCGCCAACGTCTGACTATCGCACGCGCTATCTTTAAGAATCCTCCCATCCTCATACTTGACGAAGCAACATCTGCATTGGACACAGAATCTGAAAAGCTGGTGCAGGATGCACTGGACAGACTGATGGAAAATCGCACCACTATCGTCATTGCACACCGTCTTTCCACTATTCAGCATGCCGATGAGATCGTAGTGCTGGACAAAGGAGAGATTAAGGAGCAAGGCACGCATGATCAGCTGATTGGTAATAATGGTATTTACAGAAAGCTGGTAGAGATGCAGGAGTTTAAATAGTATTAAAATAGCAGCCCCTGCTATGGCCCCATTTTTGTGGCCCATAGGCCCTATGTCAGACACGGCCTATGGGCTTTTTTATTTTCTATAGGCAGATTATTTCACTTAAAACAAGCGTTCGCCTATGATTTCCATTATTATTCCGGTTCTGAATGAAGGGGCTACATTACGCCAGGTAATAAAAACCATCAAAAAGACAACTAGAAAGATCGAGATCATTGTGGTAGATGACAACTCCAATGATAATTCTGTAGAGGAGGCCATGAAGGAGAAAGTACGTGTCATTACCAGTAGTCAGCGGGGCAAGGGCATCTCCATGCGGGAAGGCATGATGGCGGCTAAAAATGAAATTGTGATGTATGTGGATGGCGACATTCTCACTTATCCGGACAATATTGTAGAACTGCTGACAGACCCTATTGTGGAAGGTAAAGCAGACTTTGTAAAATCCTATTTCGAGCGGCAGGCAGGCAGGGTCACGCAGCTGGTAGCCAAACCTCTACTGAGCATTCTGTTCCCGGAACTGGCCAGTTTCAATCAGCCGCTCAGTGGTATGATCGCAGCCAGGAAATCCCTGTTATCGAAGGTCCGTTTTGAAAATGACTACGGTGTGGACATTGGCCTGTTGATAGACATGCATGTAATGGGCGCCCGTATTAATGAAGCCAATATCGGGCGGGTGGAAAATGCGATGCAGACCTGGGAGCAATTGAGTAAGATGTCCAGGGAAGTATCCCGCACCATTCTCAGGAAGGCGGAAAATATTCCGCAGGAGAACCTTGAGACGCTGGGTAAGATTAACATCATCAGGGAGCAGATGGAATATTCTATCCTGGAATCTATTGACAAGCTGCACAAGATGGTCATCTTTAACCTGGACGAGGCCATTTTCGGAGAAGATTATCTCATGGCAGCAGCCAGAGAGTTTGGGTTCGGTCATTCCCTGCAGCAGATCAGGGAACATTTTACTGATCCCGCCATCATTCTCGAGCACACGGCTTCACTGTTTCAGGACAGGAACCTGGCAGAATTGCTGGAGGTGGCGGATGCCATTCCGCTGGTGCCGGATATCAAGAGTGTGGTGAGGGAACTAAAGAAACGGGGGTATACCTGTGGTGTTATCACTGACGGATTTGAGTGTGTGGCGCGTCATATCAAGAATAAGCTGGGGATGGATTTTGCCTTTGCTAACAAGCTGCACCTCTACAATAGTGTGGCTACCGGAGAGGTGACGATCCCTGAATATTTCCTGTGTCAGGATAAAAATATGCCTTCACAGCCTCCGGTTTATTGTAAGAGCAATATATTAACCTATATTGCAGACAAATACCACGTCACGTCACAGAACATTATATATGTAGGCAGCGGTTCTGATGGCATACAACTACTCGAAGAAGCAGGAATAGGTGTCGCATTTGATGCAGTAAGCCCCGACACAGAAAAAGTTGCCGATAAAATTATTCCCGGCCCATGGATGGAACCGTTGTTGCAGATTGCCCAGGCCAGTCCCGAAAGGTTCAAGCTGCGCTTACCGGCGATCAGTAAGAAACAGGCAAGACGGATAGGCGTAGGCAGCCTTATCGGACTAGCGTCCGCTGGGTTGTTATACTTTGCGGCCAGGCAGATCAATAAAAGCAAGAAACCAGTGGTTTCATAAAGATAATCTCCTTGAAGCCCCTGTTTATTTACACTGGCGTTCCTTCTGTTGACAGGAGGGACGCTTTTTTTATGACAAAAAAAATCCTGATCTGCCCTCCGCTTTCACCCAGTGGCAGTGCCATTCTGTGCTTAACGGATTCGTAGATCAGGATCTCTAATATGAGAGAACCGGTATTCCGGTTGCTTTTCCTTATTTGCTTTTCGCCAGTTTCGCTTCGATGCTCAGCGTAGCGTGTGGTACAGCACGCAGACGCGCTTTATCGATCAGCTTACCGGTAACACGGCATATACCGTAGGTTTTGTTTTCGATACGCACGAGGGCTTTCTCCAGGTGGTCGATGAACTGGATCTGGCGGCTGGCCATCTGGTTCAGCTGTTCCCTTTCCTGGGAGCCACTGCCATCTTCCATGCTCATGTATTTGTTTTCGGTATCATCAGTACCCGCTTCATCTTTACGGGTGATGAGGCCCTGCAGGTATACCAGTTCCTTCTTAGCTGCTTCGAGCTTTTTCAGGATGAGGTCTTTAAATTCCTGCAAATCAGCGTCACTATAGCGGTAAACAGGACCTGCCGGCTGCTCTGGCTGGTCGAGAACAGACTTAGTGAACTCTGGCTGGTAAGTAACCAGTGTAGTTGCTTTGGTGCTTTTTTTGTCAGTTTTTTCAGCACGTTCAGCAGGCTTCTCAGCTTTCGCTGGCGCTGCTTTCTCAGTTTTTTGCACCTTGTCCGCTGTTTTTTTACCGGCGTCCTTTGCAACAACTTTTTCTTTATCTTCTTTATTATTCTTTACTGGCATTATTACTTCTTTTTCTTCTGGCTTGGAAATTTGTTTGTCTTTATCTGCAGTAACGCTCGGCGTCACCACTTTCTTTATATCAGGCACTTTCGCGGAAGAAGCTGCAGGCTTAGCAGTAGCCGCTGCTTTCTTTACGGGTTGCACCGCCGGAGCTGCTATGGGTGCTTTCTTTACTACAGATTTACTGGACGAAGCCGTCTGGGAAACTGTTGATTTTTTGGCAACAACCTTTTCGGTTGCGGTGGGTTTGACCTGTTTGGTAGCAACTTTTGGCGCAGAAGTCTTGGCGGCCGGTTTCGCCGGAGCTACTGCTTTCTTGGCTGTGGCAGATTTCACTGCTACAGTTTTCCTGGCAGGTGTAGCCTGCTTCACCGGAGCTTTCTTGGCCGGTGTTGCTGCCTTTTGGGTCTTCTTAATAGCAACTTTTTTGCCTGTTGCCATGGGATTAGCTTTTTTTGTTAACTAATACGTTGAATGTCAAATCATTTACTTCTATTTCAATACCTTCCTGTAATTCCGGCACTATTTCCAGACTATCTGCCAAAATTTCCGTGCAAATATAGTCATTATAGTTAATAATCGCCGATTTCAGGCTGTCTATTACTGCCACTTTTACGTGTATCCTGTCGGTCAATTCGAAGTCGCTATCCTTCCTGATCTTCTGTATACGGTTCACCAGTTCACGGGCATTACCCTCATCCAGCAACTCTGGTGTAATAGTAATATCAAGCGCTACCGTGAGGGCGCCTTTATTTGCGACTGTCCAACCGGGAATATCTTCGGAGATGATCTCTACGTCTGATAATTGTATAGGTAGTTGTTCATCTTCAACCTGAAGGATAAATTCTCCACTGCGTTCAAGGGATGCGATATCCGCTGCTGAGAATGCGCTGATAGCTGCTGCTACGGCTTTCATCTTTGCCCCCATTTTTCCACCCAGGGACTTGTAGTTCGGCTTGATCTTTTTCTTGATGAAACCTTCCGTTTCCGTAAGATAGTCAATACCTTTCACATTCACCTCACTTTTTATCAGGTCCTCTATTTTTTCAATCTGCTCTTTTATATGAGCATTTTGAACGGGTATTAATATCTTTTGTAACGGCTGACGCACTTTAATGTTCACTTTCTTTCTGAGAGACAGTACCAGCGAGGATATATCCTGTGCCAGCTGCATTCTCTCCTCCAGGTCGGCGTCTATCGCTGTAGGCACGACTGCAGGGAAATTCATGTGATGTATGGAAGCGTCCGCATGGCGGTTACTTACATTATTCAGATTTCCAAATAACCAATCTGCAAAGAACGGTGACACCGGGGCCATTAAACCAGCCAGTGTTTCGAGACATTCGTACAAGGTCTGGTAAGCCGAGATCTTGTCATGAGCATATTCTCCCTTCCAGAAACGGCGACGGCAAAGACGCACATACCAGTTACTCAGGTGCTCGTCAACAAAAGTCTGCACTGCCCTGCCCGCCTGGGTAGGCTCGAAGTCATTAAGATAACCTGTTACGTCTTTCACCAGTGTATTGAGCAGGGAAATGATCCAGCGGTCTATCTCCGGACGGTCTTTCAACGGAATGTAGGCTTCCTTGAAAGTGAACTTGTCCAGGTTGGCATACATTGCGAAGAAATTATACGTATTGTACAGGGTGGAGAACAGCTTACGCTGCACTTCACGGATGCCTTCAATATCAAATTTCATGCTATCCCACGGAGAAGCGTTGGTAACAAGGTACCACCGTGTTGCGTCCGCCCCAAATTGTTCCAATGTAGCGAACGGATCCACAATATTACCCAATCGCTTACTCATCTTAACGCCATTCTTATCGAGCACGAGTCCGTTTGATACTACCGTCTTATACGCCACATTATCAAAAAGCATCGTTCCCAGCGCATGCAGGGTATAGAACCAACCACGGGTCTGGTCAACACCTTCCGCAATGAAATCAGCCGGGAAGCCCTTCGCGAACTCTTCCTTATTCTCGAATGGGTAATGCCATTGTGCATAGGGCATTGCACCACTATCAAACCAAACATCTATCAGGTCTGATTCACGGTGCATTAGTTGACCTTCATGATCAAAGATGATATTATCAACCATTGGTTTATGCAAATCGATGGTATCTAATATCTCTGCTGTGATCTCAATACAATAATTTTTTACCAGATCTGTAATGTACCAGTTAGCCAATCCAAGATCAACCAACGTGACCTCTTCCTTGACGATCTTCTTTCTGATGGCATCGATATCAACTATGAACATTCCCTGTTCTGCCTGATCCTTACCTTCATATTTGGCATTATGTGTAGCAATACGTTTGCTCAGTTCACTTCCTTCATTCAGTACATCTGCCTTAAATGCATCCTTCTTATCGAAGAGAAGCGCCCCCAGCAACTCAGCTTTAGCTCCCAGACATTTCTGCACAGTGGCCTCCGGATTGTTTACATCCTTATTGGCAACTGTTCTCCATACAGGCAGCGGTGTACCCCAGAAACGGCTACGGCTGAGGTTCCAGTCAACCATATTCTCCAGCCAGTTACCAAAACGGCCTGTACCAGTGCTGGCAGGTTTCCAGTTGATGGTCTTGTTCAGTTCCACCATTTTCTCCTTAACGGCAGTGGTACGGATGAACCAGGCATCCAGCGGATAATACAATACCGGCTTATCGGTACGCCAGCAATGTGGATAGGTGTGTTCGTATTTCTCTACTTTGAACGCACGGTTTTCTTTCTTAAGCTTTACAGAAATGTCTACATCCACATCTTTATATTCCGGATCGCTCTTATAATTCTTTACATAGCGACCACCAAATTCGCCTACTTCATCAAGAAATTTACCTTGACGATCTACCAGCGTCATGATGCCTATACCATATTTCTTTCCTACACGATAGTCATCTGCACCAAATGCGGGCGCGGTATGTACGATACCAGTACCATCTTCCGTAGTAACAAAGTCGCCCAACAACACGCGGAACGGATCTCCTTCTTCCGGCTGTACATATGGCAGCAATTGCTCATAGCGGATATTCTCCAGCTGGCTACCTCTGAAAACAGAGAGCATCTGCCACGGAATGATTTTATCACCTTCTTTATAGGAAGCGAAATCGCCGTCTTCACCTTCTTTCTTGAAGTATTTGCCGATGAGGTCTTTCGCCAGCACCACAAATATGGGCAGGTGAGTATAAGGATTATATGTGCGGATGAGAGTATATTCTATATTGGCTCCTACGGTGAGGCCAAGGTTAGATGGCAAAGTCCATGGGGTGGTTGTCCAGGCCATGAAGAATACTTCTGCCGCTGGATCAACTTTTCTGGCTGCTTCGAACAGGAAAGCAGATTTATCACCTTCCAGGGCTTTAAACATAGCCACCACAGTCGTGTCTTTCACATCTTTATAACAACCAGGCATATTCAGTTCGGCAGAACTGAGACCTGTGCCCGCAGCCGGCGAATAAGGCTGGATACTGACACTCTTATACAACAGGTTTTTGTTATACAGCTCTTTCACACACCACCATAGACTTTCGATATAGTTATTCTCGAAGGTTATATATGGAGATTGCAGGTCAACCCAGTATCCCATCTTACGGGTCAGGTCGTCCCATTTATCTTTAAATTTTAATACTTCTGTACGGCAGGCCTTATTGTAGTCTTCGACAGAAATGGTTTTTCCGATCGCCTCTTTTGTAATACCGAGCATTTTTTCCACACCCAGTTCCACAGGTAATCCATGGGTGTCCCAACCACCTTTACGCTTCACCTGGAAACCACTCATTGTTTTATAGCGGCATACCAGATCTTTCAGGGTACGGGAGATAACATGGTGAATACCAGGCATACCATTCGCACTCGGCGGACCTTCATAAAATACGAAAGGAGTAGCGCCTTCGCGTAGGGACACGCTTTTCTCGAATGCCTGGATCTTTTCCCAGTGCGCCAATATGTCCTTTTCTATCTGCGGTAAATTCAGCTGGTTATATTCCTGATATTTGCTGGCCATAAAACAATTCTCCGCCCTTTGACGTTAATAAAATAAGTTGATTAAAATTCTGCAAAGTTACGGATTTTAGAGCAGCCTTGAAAAAGGCGTGACCACTAAAAAACACAGATTTGCTTTTAATTGCGGTTTTTTTTTGTATTTTTACCGGGCATTAGTTCGTTGCTAGTCTTTTTGGCATTGTTTTGGTAACTACGACGGAAGAAATAAGTTGAAAAACTTAACCCAATTGAAAAACCATATCTGATTATTTATGAAAAAGTTAGTATTAATAATTTGTGTGGCACTCATATCTTCCGGCACAACTTTTGCACAAAAGAAATCAGCAAAAAAAACAAAGAAGGTAGTTGCTAAAGAAGTGGTAGCTCCTGTAGCTGTAAAGGATGCGTTTCAGCAGAACTTTTCAGGCTCGGAAGCAAAGTGGTCGAAGAACTATAGCGGACATTGGGTCGCAAACTTTACAAAAGAAGATGTAAAGACTACGGCTGAATATGACGCAGATGGTAAATGGGTAGCAACCCGTAGTTCATATGCAGGTGACAGGATACCGGAATCAGTATCCACTACACTCAGATCAAAATATCCAAGCGCCACTATTAAGGATGGCTGGAAAATTGAAAGATCAGATGTAGCTGCATATTATAAGGTTAATATTCAGGATAACGGCGTTGAGAAAGTGGTGTTGATTAATGAGAACGGAACCGTTACAGAATAATAACCGCATTAAGTAGTATTTCATAGGTATAGGGATAAATAGGACAGACCCTGCTCTTTTGGGCGGGGTTTTCTTTTTCTATACACTTCAAAGCAAATAACCATGGCAGACGCAACCTACTAATAAGGGTATCCCTCTTTCCACATTTCTTACCCTATTTTTACTATTTCCAGTATTAAGCCCTCTTCTATGTGACTGATAACTAGCAACTTGTCATTTCATAACACATAATGTCATAAGCGATTGTCTGACTTCCTGACAGGAAATCTGCTTTTATCCGTATTCGCTCCGGCGCTATAGTAGAGAGCCTGGCCTCCAGCGGATCTTAAGCGAATACATCGCGAAGATGAGCGGGGTGGTTATTCACGCTAAGTAGCCCGGTTTCAGTATCCTGAGGGCAAGGCTACGCCTGCCCGCGTTTAAACAGGGAACAACATATGTCAAAATAATTCGCGCTGGCTGGTAAATTGGAGAACATTCTAGGCATGCAGGCAAAACTCCCCAATCAGATAGAAGCCATTCGTAAACAGTGAAGACGTCTTTTTATGTAAGCAGCAATTCCTTCACCGTATATCTCCCTGGCAAATTTTCCACTTCCACAATGACTTTACCGCCTGCTGGCAGCGCAGTTACTTTATAATGCCAATCAACGCCGTTCCAGCCCAAAACTGCCCGCCCACTCTCAGTAACAACACCGTCAGCGTCTACTACCTTTACCTCCACTTCTGCCACACGGAACTCATTTTTGGCAGTCACTACCACCTCCTCCTTTTCTAACCTGATACTTTGGATCTCAGGACTGCGGTAAGCATCCTTCACTGCCATATTATAGGCATTTTGTCCTGGTCCTGCCAGTGACGCATAGTAGGCTTTTACCTCCGGATCGGCCATCATTCGCTGCGCTCGTGCCGAAGCAATGGTCATCCTCTCCCTTGCTTCTAACTGCTTTTGGGTAGGCTTTTTCCTTGAAGGGCCGCGTTTCGTCGCCATAATGATCTGCCCATTCCGTTCATAGATCGTGAGTTGTTTGCCGAGGGTTCCCCGTACAAATTGCAGGAGGATATTGTCTTTAACAATGGCCATAAAAAGGTTTTTTGAGGTTATTAATTACAAGGTTACTGTTTCGCTTCTCTAAGGTACCGATAAACTATCATACTTGGTATTAAAATAGTTCTTAAAGGTCACTTCAATATCGAATAGATATATAGATACCCTTTTAATGTCCTTTTATTACCCTTTTGGAGACCTTTCAGTAAGCTCACCGCGAACCGATAGCGTACTTCCCGAGCCGGAGAAAGGATTAACTTATACCTGGGTTGTTTTATCATTTTGATGTGTGGGATTCCCGAATTCTTAAAGCCATTCGGTTCAGGGGTGCGATGCGAGGGGTAGGGAAATAGAAATTTCCTTGCTCAGACGTTTTAAAATTTATGTCGATCACAAAGATCCCTCAGGTTTTCAACTTGATTCCGATAAAATAGTATCACCAGTAGCTCCAGAAAGGAATTGGTCAGTAGGAAAAGAGACGCATATAAAAACACAAACCGTCTCGTTTGAGACGAGACGGCTTTATGTAATTACGGTAGAAAGCTTACCTGGCAAAAATTGCACTTTCCAAAAGGTCAAAATTGGTGTTAATGAGGTGCAAAAATAATTAATGGCTTTACTCATTTTTGCCCAGTAAGCTCTCACCATGGTCAAATCTGATAAGGAAGCTTATAAGGAAGATCAGGATAAATATCTGCCGATCGTGATACAAAGAAACACTAATATTCCGGGGACTATTTGTGTATTCGGGAAAACTAATGATCAAATCGGGAAAAGTATGTTTATAGCACGACAATAACTGTAATACCAAATGGTAACCAATTGATTATGATTTTGTTTATCATACCGGTAAAACAAATAAAGAGGTGATTATTGTCGGCTCGGGAGGCATCATATGTTTTATAATCCCCGAAATGTTGGAGATACCCGGATAACTCCGTTGGTGCAGGAAGTTTAGCTGGGGGTTCGTTTCCCGGATTGTGGAGATGGATTAAAAATGTGCCTGGGACATACCTATAAGATAATAAAAATCCCGCTCTGGTTAGAGCGGGACCATTATATGATAAGTTTTTGATCTTTAGTATTGATTTTCAATTATCTCAGCAGCAATTCACAAGGTTTCAAGCCAGTATGTTTCTTAAATGCTGTAGAGAAATGGGATATACAGGAATAACCCATCAGGATAGCGACTTCGGAAACAGACATGCCTCTTTCATACAGCAGGTTCTTCGCCTTTTCCATCCTTTCTTTCTGGAAATAGTCATAGATGGTAGTGCCGTACATCGCTTTGAAACCCTTCTTCAGGTAACATTCATTCATGGCAACCCGGCGGGCCAGATCACGGATAGTGATGGGCGCATCCAATTGTTCCAATAATATGTCCCTGGCTTTTTCTATCTTTTCGCGGTCTTCCAGCTGTGTCAGGAAACGACAACCAAAGCGGTCGTCCGTATCATTCTGGGCAAACTGGTCTGAACTGAAGAGGAGTAATTCTAACGCCTTGCTCTGAAGGAAGATGTTTTTGAGGGCGCCATCATAATTGTGATGGACCATTTGCTCCAATACCTCTTTGGATTTGGTACTGGGCTGGATCGTTTTAACAAAAGGCTTACGCGACTGCATGTCGAAAAGGGTAGAACTGGTAGCACCTTTCTGCAGTGACTGTATGAAGGAAGGTTGGAAACGGACAGTGATCATGTCGATGGAAGGGGACTTCTGTACACAGTTGTCTTTATGCCCATCCACACATACACGGTCAGTACAACCCGGATTCTGGCAATATTTGTTGCCCGCCACACAATAGCGCAATTCGATGGCAGCAGTCTGCCCTCTCTTGGCCGGTTGATATACCACCATCGCCACATCCTCTACTGGCAACGGACGATCATACGTAAACCGCTGCAAAGCAAAATCGAGACAGTCCGGCACCGTAACGGCGTCGTCCTCTGCCAATTGCAGCTGATCGCTCATAGCGGGCTGCCGGATGGCCAATGATAATATGTCCTGTACCTCTTTCACGCCATTCATTTTGTTAAATCCGTGACAAAAATAGTCATTCAAAATTTATTCAGAAACGTTTTGACATTCAGGTTACAAAGCGAAAACGCCTAAAAAGTGTAGAAATTACATCTAATTTAATGAAAAATAATCACTTATCATTCATTGACAAGTTTCAATATTTTTTTGGCTGGGACAAACAGGTACCTTCTCTACAGGATATGGTAATTTATTATAGGGACTATTGGTATGAATTTCGTTTAATTGTATATGATGCAGAAAAGACCACTCTTTCTACGGATCTGGAAAAAGGTACTCCTTTCCATAATTATATTAATACTATTGGTGCTTGGCGCAGCATGGTACATTGGTCAGCGCTGGAACAAACAGATCCAGTGGCAGCTAAAGGCCTATATCCAGGACATGTCGGATAGCCTGTATACACTACGTTATGCAGACCTCGACCTCAACCCTATCACCGGTAGTCTTACCCTGGAAAAAGTAAGCCTGATAAGAGACCCGGATGTATATAAACGTCTACAGGAGGAACAAAGAGCCCCTAAGCTGATCTACAGCTTTACGGCCGATAGAGTGTCCCTCAGCTACTTTAGGGTATGGCGTTATTTTATGAAGAAGGAGTTTAACGCCGGCTCCCTGGTGTTTGACAATCCGGTGGTCATGCTGGAGACGAATCTGCAGAACAAGGATACGACCGTCCGGAAGAATGCCTATCAAAATATCTCTTCTAAATTAAAGTCGCTCTATCTGGGCACCCTTCTCCTGAGCAATACCAACTTAAGGTACACCGTCGTAAAGCGGGATAGTAGCCTGGTAATGACCCATCTGGAAAACCTGCGTATACAGGTGAAGGATTTTCTTATCGATTCGGTAGCGCTGGAAGATCCGACCCGTTTCCTTTATGCCCGGAACTATGAATTCGGCCTGAAGGAATACCGGTACCGCACGCCAGACAGCCTTTACTGGATGCACGTAGCAGACGTACATTACAGCGCTGAGGAACAAATGCTACGGATCGGCCAGTTTGCCGTCGAACCACGTTACCCCCGGGCGGAATTTGATATCCGTTCCAAAACACAGCGTGACCGCTTTGACGTAAAACTGAATAACATAGAGCTGGCCCGGCTGCAACCACGCATGTTACTGGAGCACCAGGTGATATGGGCGGATAAGCTGACTATTAATAATGGCGTCCTTGATATTTACCATAACCGCAAACTGCCGGAACCACCGGGCAACAAACTGGGGCAATACCCAAACCAGTTGTTCAAAAAGCTGGCGATACCTATATATATAGATAGCCTGGTAGGAAAGAAAACAGATATTTTCTACACAGAGATCAATCCCAAATCGGACGAAGCGGGTAAACTTAGCATCAAACAGGTGCATGGCGTATTCCGCAATGTGACCAATATAGACAGCATGATTGCGAAAAACAGCCATATCACGGCTGATCTTAACGCAATTCTCATGAATAGCGGGAAGCTGAAGGCACACTTTGACTTCTCCATGAAAGATACCCTGGGCGTATTTGGGGTTTCAGGTCAGGTAAAAAGCATGGACGGGAAAGATCTTAATCCCGTACTAAAGCCATTGGCCATGGTACAGGTGAAATCCTGTGATATTCAAGACCTGACTTTTAGCATGACGGGAAACGAACGCAGGGCTTCCGGGCAGGTAAAGTTTATTTACCGCAACCTGAAAGTGAATATTCTGAAAAAAGAGGAGGGCACACACGAGTTCAAAAGGAAGGGGCTGATGAGCTTTTTAGCTAACGTGCTGATCATCAAAGACAGCAATCCTGCCGATGGGGAAACCCGGCTGGCCCACCCCCACTATGAGAGGGATATTAAAAAATCCTTTTTTAACCTGGTCTGGAAAACCTTATTTACCGGCATAAAAGAGACTGCTCTGGGCCCAAATCCGCCTATCTGATTTATGTGGATATCAACGAATCAAAAAGCACCTCTTAAATATGGAAATAAGGCTCATTTTTCGTATTTTTGCACAATTCACGAGAATCCAATTCTAAACAGACTTTACACCCAAATATGAGCGAAGAAATAGCGCAAATAACTACGCCTGCACAAGGAGGATATGACGCGGACAGTATACAGGTACTTGAGGGACTCGAAGCCGTGCGTAAACGCCCGGCGATGTACATCGGTGACATCGGCATTAAAGGACTTCACCATCTGGTGTATGAAGTGGTTGACAACTCGATAGATGAGGCGCTGGCCGGTTATTGTAAGAATATTGAAGTAACGATCTGCGAGGATAACTCCATCCGTGTAGTGGATGATGGTCGTGGTATTCCGACGGGAATGAACACCAAGGAGGGCCGTTCCGCCCTGGAGGTGGTAATGACCGTACTGCACGCCGGTGGTAAATTTGACAAGAATACATATAAGGTGTCCGGCGGTTTGCACGGGGTGGGTGTGAGTTGCGTAAACGCACTCAGTACCCTGTTACATGTAACCGTACGCCGTGAAGGCAAGCTGTTCGAACAGGAATACCAGCGTGGTATCCCACAGTACCCTGTACGCGAGATCGGTGAGGCAGATACTACCGGAACCACTGTCCATTTTAAACCAGACAACGAGATATTTAAAGATACCATCTATAACCGCGAGATCCTTGCAGGCCGTCTCCGTGAACTGGCTTACCTGAACCGTAAGATCAGGATCACCCTGACCGACGAGCGTGAGAAAGACGAAGCGGGTAATTCTATCTCTGAAACTTTTTACAGCGAGGGTGGTATCATTGAATTTGTACAGATGCTGGACCGTAGCGGTCGTCGTAATGGCCTGCTGCCTGATCCGATCTTCATCGAAGCACACGATGCTTCCAGCAATGTAGCCGTAGAAGTAGCTGTGATCTACAATGATTCCTTCAGTGAAAATATCTTCTCCTACGTAAATAACATCAATACCATCGAAGGTGGTACACACGTATCCGGTTTCCGCCGTGCAATTACCCGTGTGTTCAAAAGCTATGGTGATAAGAACAAACTGTTCGAAAAGACCAAAATCGAAGTTACCGGTGATGACTTCCGCGAAGGTCTGAGCGCTATCATCAGCGTGAAGGTGCCTGAACCTCAGTTTGAAGGTCAGACCAAGACCAAACTGGGTAACTCCGATGTAATGGGTGTGGTGGATAGTTCTGTAGCAGCCGTACTGGAAGCATACCTGGAGGAACACCCCCGTGAAGCCAAGATCATCATCAACAAGGTAGTGCTGGCAGCACAGGCACGTGAAGCAGCCCGTAAGGCACGCCAGATGGTACAGCGTAAGAGCGTACTGAGTGGTAGTGGATTACCAGGTAAACTGGCTGACTGCTCTGAAAATGATCCTGAAAAATGTGAACTGTACCTGGTTGAGGGTGACTCCGCAGGTGGTACAGCAAAACAAGGCCGTAACCGTAGCTTCCAGGCTATCCTGCCGCTGAGAGGTAAGATCCTCAACGTGGAAAAAGCCATGGAGCATAAGATATACGAGAACGAGGAGATCAAAAACATCTTTACTGCCCTTGGGGTGACCATTGGTACAGAAGAAGATGATAAAGCCCTCAACCTCTCTAAACTGCGCTATCACAAGCTGATCATCATGACGGATGCTGACGTGGACGGTAGCCACATTGCCACCCTGATCCTGACCTTTATATTCCGTTATATGAAGGCAATGGTGGAACAGGGGTATGTTTACATCGCCCAGCCGCCACTCTACCTGGTGAAAAAGAACAAGGAACAGATCTACGCATGGACAGAAGAAGACCGCAAGGCTGCTATTCTGAAAATAGCCAACGGTAAGGAAGACAGCGTAACCATCCAGCGTTATAAAGGTCTTGGTGAGATGAACGCAGAACAGCTGTGGGAAACTACCATGAACCCGGATAACCGTACTTTAAAACAGGTAACTATCGAAAGCGCTGCCGAAGCAGACCGTGTATTCAGTATGCTGATGGGTGATGAGGTTCCTCCAAGAAGGGAATTCATCGAATCTCATGCAAAATATGCGAAGATCGACGCCTAATTGAATCAATACATAAGTGCAGAATATCAATCTGCTCTTTTATAAATAACTTAAAGGCTGCGGAAATACCTCCGCAGCTTTTTTATTTTCAGCTCAGATCCCTTCAATCAGCTTACTTTAGTGCGTTAACACTTAATCCATCACTTCTAATCCCTGGACTCAGATTTTTTATATGCTTCATTTCCAGACACTTCACCATTTATTGCCTCATAACTGTTAAAAAACTTATAAATATTTTATTTAATTTGTCAGAAAGTAACTAATTTGCAGTCCTATTTATCACTATACCTGAAGAAATTACCTATCCTATGAAACTCAATTCCCTTTTGGGGTTCCTGTGCCTGTGTCTGGTCGCTTTCACGTCTTGTGATAAGGAAGAAGTAGTCAAGGCATCCGGATCCTGCTCTTTTAAATTTGACGGTAAATCTTTCTCCGCCAACACTTCTTACGGAGAAGCTTTCGACACCACCGGCATAGGTAAGAAAGTCCTGATGATACAGGGATTAACCGGAACCCTGAACAGTGCGATCGCACTGATGATTGTTTTCCCCGACGATACATTAGTAACTGGTACTTTCACAACAGCGCAACACGCTAGTATTGTGTTCACAAACTCTGTATCAGGCGCCGAGGCGTATGAAAGTACAAGCGCTACAATAAAGATTACAAGCATAAATAGTAACTATGCCGAAGGCACATTCGACGGCATTTTAAACAATGGTGAAACAGAAAAGCCATTAACGGACGGAACGTTTAAAGTAAACATTAATTGATCATCGTTTTTTTTGAAATCTTTTTCCATCGTGTCCCGCCTCTCAAGGCGGGACTTTTTTTTGGTTAATATCCGTCTATAGATAGTCAAGAATCATAAAAAGGTTAGCCCCCTTCCGCTATTACATTTGAGTACACATCATTTTTAGTCATTTGCGCAGATGACGGGATAAGTTATTTAGAGAGGGGAATTCACAAAAAACCAATATCTAATCTCGTTGTATGAAAAGAAACTTATTTAACCTGCTGGCATTGCTTGCGGGACTGCTGGCCTATTCCTCGATAAATGCACAGTCGCGGGGAATAGACGGAACAGTGACCGATGAAAAGAAACAACCAGTCAGTTTTGCCTCAGTTATTATCAAAGGCACATCTAAAGGGACAACCACCGCACAGGACGGATCATTTAAACTTGAAGTAGCCCCGGGAGCAACACTCCTTATTCGTGCAGTAGGATACACCGTTAAAGAGATTCCTGTGGGCAATGAACAACATTTTAACATCACACTTACAGAGAATGCCAGCGATCTGAATGAGGTGGTGGTAACAGCACTGGGCGTCAGGAAAGAAAAAAGGAATCTCACCTTCAGCGCCCAGGAAGTCAAGAGCGACGAAATACTTCGGGCGAAAGAGCCAAATGTACTGAATGCGCTTACCGGTAAGGTAGCAGGTGTTCAGATCACCAGTTCTTCCGGTATGCCCGGTAGTTCTGCACGTATCGTGATTCGCGGTATTACCTCCATCTCCGGCGAAAACCAGGCATTGATGGTCATGGATGGCGTGCCTATCAACAATGATGAAAGCGGCGGTACTTACAATGGTGGTCCCGGTTCCAACAGACTGGCCGATATAGATCCTGCAACTATCGAAAATATCAACGTGCTGAAAGGTGCTGCTGCCACTGCTTTATATGGCTCTGCCGGCGCACGCGGCGTTGTGCTCATCACCACTAAAAAAGGAACTGCGAGCCGTAAACCTGTGGTGTCATTGTCCTCCGGTCTTTCTTTTGAAAACACCATCTTTCCGGACAGACAATACACCTACGCGCAAGGCGATAAAGGGGTATACATCGATGGTGAGACCAGGAAGTCCAGCACCTCCTGGGGACCGCGTATAGATACCTTAACGGCCAACGGACAAAAAGTTCAGGCACATAATCCCCTGGAAGAATTTTTCCGCACAGGCGTTACATCTAACAGCACTGTCAGTGTATCTGGCGGTAATGCCGCTTCTAATTATTTCATGTCCTATTCTTACTTCGATCAGAAAGGAACGATACCCAAAACATCTTACGCCCGTCATAGTGTATTCACTAAATACAGTACACAGATACTGGACAAGCTGAATGCTACATTTCAACTGACTTACAGCACTGCAAAGAATGATAAAATGCCGGAAGGATATGGACTGGAAACACCGCTGTGGACTGTATTTACGGCGCCTGTGTCCTACAATCTGAAACCGTATCTCAATCCCGATGGCTCACAACGCCTATACCGCAACAGCCGTAATAATCCGTACTGGGTATTGGACAATGTACTGAACTCCACCAGGGTGAACAGATTCCTTCCTGTAGTCACTTTTGTATATAGTCCTTTTGACTGGTTGTCTATTACAGAAAGAGCAGGCGCTGATATCTATGCTGATCAGCAGAGTTACCATGTGAACATGAAAGATATTACTTACGCTACCGGTCTCACTTATAGCAACAACAAAAACTTCCGGCAGTTTAACCATGACTTCATTGTACAACTGAGAAAACAGTTCGGTGCTAAAACAAATGCAAGCTTACTGTTAGGGAATAACGTCTATTCTGAGCACGGCGACTTTATGACTGCGTTGGGACTTGGTCTGGCAAAAGCGGGTTATTACAATATGGCGAGTGCATCATCTGTAACATACACAGAATCACAATACCTGCGCAGGAAAGTTGGTTTTTATGCACAAGCGGAGGTAGACTATAACCGTTTACTGGTCTTGTCGCTCACAGGAAGATATGACGGAAGCTCCGTATTATCTACAGAAAACACCTACTATCCATACGGCTCCATAGCTGGCGGATTTATCTTCTCAGAGCTATTCCATGATAAGCTGAAAGAAGTGATCCCTTTTGGTAAAATAAGGGCGTCATACGCATCAGTAGGTAACGATAATGTGAAACCATATGCGACCACCACTCCTTACTATCAGGCGATCATTTATGGTGATGTAAGCAGCAACCTGACATTTCCTTACAATGGACAGAATGGTTTTCTGATCAGTTCTTCATTAGGTAATCCTAATCTGAAAAATGAATTACAGAAAGAAATGGAGCTGGGATTGGAAATGAAATTCCTGAAAAACAGGATAGGCCTGGAGGCTTCTTATTTCGACAGACGTATGTCGCAGGGTATAGTAGAAAACATCTCACTGGCTAACTCCACAGGATATGCCAGCACCACTATCAATTCTGCGAAGATGTCTACAAAGGGTATTGAAGTATTATTAACACTCTCTCCGGTAAGAACAAAAGACTTCAACTGGGATGTAACTGTGAACTACACTAAGCTGAATCAGAAGGTAGAACACATCGGCGGCGGACTGACACAAACAAGCATAGGAAGTATCTACGCAAAAGAAGGAGAACCATGGGGTCTTATTTATGGCACCAAATACGCACGCACAGCTGATGGTCAACTACGCATCAATGAGGCAGGCTTACCTTATGCCTCCGGCGATTTTGACGTAGTGGGCAACATTACTCCTGATTGGATAGGCGGTATTACGAATCAATTACGCTACAAACAATTCGGACTGAGTTTCTTCTTCGATACAAAACAAGGTGGGGATGTACTGAACTCTGATGATGGTTATGGCCTGTATTACGGCACCTCTGTTGCTACAGCAAAAAGGGAAGACAGGGTAGTGCCTGGCGTCAGCGATGTAACAGGCGCGCCAAACAAAGTATCTGTTACAGGGCAAAGCTACTTTCAGCAGATCAGTGGTATCACAGAAGCTGTCATACAGAATGCATCGTATATCAAACTGCGTAACGTAAGTCTTTCTTATACACTCGCCAAAGGCAGCAGCAGACTACCTTTCAAAGATGCATCCATTGTACTGACAGGTCGCAATCTGTGGATACATAAAGATGCCAGCTTCAGCGGCGGTGATCCGGAAGTGAATTCATGGGGCGCCGGCAACGGTGGATTAGGCGTTTATACGTTCTCTGCTCCTACTTCCAGGTCATTTGACTGTACGTTAAAATTCACCTTCTAGTAAATCATCGCTATATGAAAAGATCGTTCATCATTATATCCATGCTGACGGCTATAACGCTGTCAGGATGCCGGAAATTTCTCGACGTCAATCAGAATTCAAACGTACCTTCAGACGTATCTGAGAGCCTGTTGCTGGCTCCCGTGGAAGCAGGTGTTTCCCAGTATATAGCAGCAGGCAACGCAGCCAGCCTCGTTAATCAATGGATGCAAAACTGCGTGCCTAATCAGCCTTTACCAAACACTGTCAACTACATGGTAACAAGTTCCACATTTGACGACTTCTGGAACTCACATTATGTAGTAGTGTTGAATAACCTGAACATCCTCGATAAACAGGCAACAGCGAATGGTAACCTGATGTACGCAGGTATTGCGAAAGTGCTGACAGCCTATACCCTCGGTTCGGCTACAGATCTGTGGGGAGACATTCCCTACTCACAGGCGTTCACAGGAACAAACAATACAACTCCGCCCTATGACAAACAGGAAGACATTTATAAAAGCATACAGGCCCTGCTGGATGAGGCTATCACACAACTGAATTCAGCTACTGGCGCTAGTCCCGGTTCGGATGATTATTACTATGCAGGAGACATGAGTAAGTGGGTAAAGATGGCTTATACATTGAAGGCGCGTTACTATATGCACCTTACAAAAGCACCGGGATATGATGCAGCAGCACAGGCTAACCTTGCATTAACCGCATTATCCAACGGAATGACCAGCAACGATGACGATTGTGCATTCAGCTACAATGGTACTTCTACTTCATCTAATGCGTGGTATCTGCACTTTTACAATACATCTACGCTTGTACTTTCTTCTCACTATGTAGATTCGCTGGTAAAACATAATGATCCGCGTTTACCCTATCTGGTTAGTAAAGCAGAGAGTACAGGATTATATACTGGTAATGTGATCGGTTCAGGAGCAGGCAATTTGAAAGACTTCTCCGTACCAGGTAGTTTTTATGGCAATATTGCATCCAGGGTATATATAGTGAATGCTGCAGAAGCACTGTTCCTGAAAGCAGAGGCTACTTATATTACTTCAGGATATACTGCTGCCCAGCCAGTATTCAGGCAGGCCGTTGCAGGCAACCTGCTGAAACTCGGGGTTGATACTACCGGTGCTGCTGCACAGGCGTATTTGTCAAAGAGAGGAGTATTAACTGCAGCCAATGCGTTGCAGCTTATTATCGAAGAGAAGAACACAGCTAATTTCTTTTCAACCGAAAACTATGTAGACTGGCGCCGCACAGGCTATCCTGCAATAAAGATGATCGCTAATAATCAGGTAACAAGTTTGCCTCGCAGATTCCTGTATCCATTGAATGAGATCACTGCCAATCCACAGGAACTACAGAAAGCAAAACTGACAGATAAAGTATGGTGGGATAATTAAACATCATTATAATAAAAAAAGGGAGCGCACATAACGTGGCTCCCTTTTTTTATTATGCTACAGGTTATTATTTAATAAAGAAGACAGCTCTTACTTCAGCGCGTACTTTTATCTTTTTGAAAGATGCAGCATCTGCTGATTCAGCGTTACCGGCACGTGCATAAGCATTGGCAAATACAGCAGGTTGAACATCTGCATAGTTATCAGTATTGATCTCCTGCACTTCCAGTACACCATCAATTGTATTGCCGATAGCTTCCAGCATATAAGTTGCTTTCGCCTTTGCAGCCTGTAATGCTTTAGTCTTCACCTGCTTGCGGTAGTCTTCCATTTTGCTGTGTGTATAGCTACTGATATTCACGCTTTCGATGCCTTCAGCATCTACTGCACCCAGGATAGCATTTACTTTATCAAGGTTGCTGAGTTTAAGGCGATATTGTTTACGCGCCATGAAATCAGGATCTTTCTTCTTTTTATTCCACCAATAGTCATAGTTAGTACCGAATACATTAGCAATGGTGAGATCTGATGCAGGGATGCCGGCCTCTTTCACTGCTTTCTGCAGCTGGCTCTCCAGTGTGCTCATTTCTACTTTTGCGGTCTTATTTTTGAACTCACGCAGGGCAATATCAAGATAGATCTCATCGGGAGTGATCTCTATTTCTGCGGAGCCTGTTACTTCGATCTTTTTAACAGGAGGTTTATTGTCTGTCTGCTGTGCCTGACTTAATGATGCTACAAATAATCCTGCCAGTAAAAACATTACCTTTTTCATACTGTTGTGATTTGAGTGTTAATTGAATAATTATGGTTTCCGTTTGTTTGACTATATGATGCTACTTTATATCATGATTCCATAAATGGGGTAAAAATTATTTCCCGGTATACCAGCATACAATACTTTACAATTAAAGATATATGGGTTGCTTGCCTTTAACGTTTCAGACCTGTATATGTTACACAGATTATTTTTTTTATTTTACTGGCAGCAATAATCCTATGACAAGAGTATTACCGCTTTTAACAGGATTGTTATGGCTGTTATTATCCAACTTATCAATATTCGCCCAGTTACAAACTCCGTATATATTGAATGGTGCAGCAACCCAGCGGACTTGCAACTGTTATGTGCTAACTGAAGATGTGACCAACACGAGCGGTACTGTATGGAATAAAAACAAGATCAGCCTGAATGATTCTTTTGATTATTACTTTGATATAAATCTTGGCTGCAAGGATGAAACCGGTGCCGATGGGATGGGGTTTGTCCTGCAGACACAGGGCACCAATCTTGGCACAGCAGGTCAGGGACTCGGGTTTCAGAACATCAGTCCTTCACTCGGTGTGCTTATAGATACATGGCAGAACATGGCAGATGGAGATCCCGATTATGATCACGTATCTATACAGGTCAATGGCGATATATCCCATCTGACTGCCAACAATCTGGCAGGTCCGGTGACGGCACTGGCTGACAACGGAAACATTGAAGACTGCAACTGGCATATTTTCAGGATCAGATGGGATGCGGTAAACAAACTACTTGAAGTAAGTATTGATGGCGTGTTGCGCGTTTCCGCACAAAAAGACCTCGTAGCCGACATATTCGGCGGCAACCCAATGGTGTACTGGGGCTTTGGTTCTGCCACCGGTGGGAGCTCCAACAAACAACAGTTCTGTGCAGCTCTCCGGCCACAGTTACAATTCGACAATAATCAGCTATTCTGTGATGGCTCTCCTATCGTATTTGGCGATGATTCGAAGTCGTTCGGTACCATTACGCGCCGCTTATGGGATTTTGGCGATGGCACTACATCTTCCGTTGCTGACCCTCCGCCACATCTTTATGCCAAAGCAGGAGAGTATGAGGTTCGGTTGGTAATTGAAGACAACAGCGGCTGTATTTCAGATACGATGAAACAACAGGTGATCATCGGTTCTTATCCTGTACCCGACTTTACTGCTGATCTGTTATGTACAGGCCGTCCTGTTACTGTCACCAATAAAACGACATTAGAAGTAGGCACGATCCGGCAATGGGATTGGGATTTTGATAACGGACAGACATCAGGTTTACAGCATCCTTCTATTGCATATGCTGACACAGGTACCTACCGGATAAAACTACAGGCGACGTCTACCCAGGGATGCAGCGCCGGCATTGAAAAAACAATGGAAGTATATGCTACACCCCATATCGGTGCTAGCGGAGAAAATGCCTGTATCGGCATGCCTATCAACTTCACCGGCACAGATCAAACGCCTGCCGTTCCTTTATCGCAATGGTATTGGGATTTCGGCAATGGTGAGCAGCAAACCGGTCAGCAGATCAGCTATGTTTATCCCGCAGGTGGCGCCTATCAGGCTACTTTACGTGTTATGAGTACTGATGGCTGTTTCTCCGACACATCAGCCGTATCTGTTACGGTCACTGATATCAATCTTTTTGCAGGCCATGATACGCTCGTTGCCCGCGATCAGCCCTTACAGCTGAACGCGCAAACCAGCGGAAGCGGACTGCAATTTGCCTGGTCCCCCACAGCAGGACTGACAGACCCCGGCATTGCAGATCCGATCGCTTATCTTCAGCAGGACCAGGTATATCATCTCACGGTGACATCGCCGGAAGGTTGTATCGAAATAGACACCGTAAACGTGAAAGTTTATGCTGGTCCGGAGTTTTATATTCCCACAGCATTTTCTCCCAATAATGATGGCCGTAATGATGTTTTCCGGGCTATTTCACCCGGTGTATCCCAGCTGGATTTTTTCTGTGTATGGAACAGGTGGGGGCAGGAGATATTCAGAACACAATCCCTTTCCGGCACCTGGGATGGTTATTTCAAAGGCACGCCCATGCCTGCAGGTACATATGTGTGGATGATACAGGGAACAGATTATAAGGGAAGATCATTCAACAGGAAAGGGACTGTAACAATAGTCAGATAAAACACTACCAGATTCCATCAAATACCCGAATAAACAGGAAGAGCCTGTATCAGATACAAGCTCTTCCTATTTACGATCTTCGCTCGCGCTCCGCCAGGAGCGCTGTGTTTGTAGCGCGGGGTTTCAACCCACATCAGTCATTCCTCGCATCCTCCATTGCCTTCAGAAAATCATACAGGACACTCATTGACCTGATACGATCTGCCACCAGCATGAAATTCTTTCCTACCTGTTTCAGCTTCGCATTATTTACTCTTGTCTGCAGGTAAGTAAGGATATGATTAAACGTAGGTGATTCGAAGTATGGTGAATCCGGATTGTTAATGAAGTAACAACGCAGCGTTTCATCTTTCAGCATCATCTTTTCAAAGCCCAGTTTGATCGCCATCCAGCGACAACGGATCATGCAGAGCAGATCTTTCACAGGTTCAGGCAGCGGACCAAAACGGTCTACCAACTCTGCTTCAAATGCCTGGAGTTTACTTTCCAGGGTGATGTTATCCAGTTCCTGGTAAAGGTTCAGACGTTCCTGTATGCTTTCTACGTAACTGTCGGGTATCAGTATTTCGAGATCTGTATCGATGGTACAATCACTTACGAAGTCTTTCTTCTCTTCGAGTTGCTCCTTAAAGAGATCACGGAATTCATTCTGCTTCAGTTCGCGGATAGCTTCATCCAGGATCTTCTGGTACATATCAAATCCAATCTCTGCCATAAAACCACTCTGCTCACCACCCAGCAGGTTACCGGCGCCACGGATGTCCAGGTCACGCATAGCGATCTGAAATCCACTACCCAGTTCACTGTGCTGTTCTAATGTCTGCAATCTTTTACGGCTATCGGCAGGCAATGTGCTCATAGGAGGTGCCAACAGATAACAGAAAGCCTTTTTATTGCTACGTCCTACACGTCCGCGCAACTGGTGCAGATCACTTAATCCAAAATGGTGTGCATTGTTGATGATGATGGTATTCGCATTTGGAATGTCCACACCACTTTCCACGATGTTAGTACATACCAGTACGTCATATTTTCTGTCAATGAAATCGAGGATCACTTCTTCCAGCTGATGTCCTTCCATTTGTCCGTGTGCAGTAGCAATGGATAGATCAGGACACAGGCCTTTTATGAGACTGCTCATTTCGCCCAGTCCCTTCACCCTGTTGTATACGAAGTATACCTGGCCACCACGTTCTGTTTCGTAGTAGATCGCATCACGGATCAGATCATGATCAAATACATGTACTTCGGTTTCTATCGGCTGCCTGTTAGGCGGCGGTGTATTGATGACAGACAGGTCTCTTGCGCCCATCAGAGAGAACTGCAGTGTTCTTGGGATAGGTGTTGCCGTTAGTGTCAGTGTATCCACATTCACCTTCAGCTGTTTCAGTTTTTCCTTGGCAGAGACACCGAATTTCTGTTCTTCATCGACAACCAGTACACCGAGATCTTTGAACTTTACTTCTTTCCCCAGCAGTGCATGTGTACCAATGATGATGTCTATCTTTCCTTCTGCGAGTTTCTGGAGTGTTTCTTTTTTCTCTTTAGCAGATTTGAAACGGTTCAGATAATCCACCGTGCAGGGGAAGTCTTTCAAACGGTCTGCAAAGGTCTTATAGTGCTGGAAGGCCAGGATAGTAGTAGGCACCAGTACAGCAGCCTGTTTACCATCTACGATGGATTTAAAGGCCGCACGGATGGCAATCTCTGTTTTACCAAACCCTACGTCGCCACATACGAGACGGTCCATCGGAGAAGGAGACTCCATATCCCTTTTCACATCGGCTGTAGCCTTGCTCTGGTCGGGTGTATCTTCATACAGGAAGGAGGCTTCCAGCTCCGTTTGCAGGTAGGTATCCATCGTATGAGCAAATCCTTGCTGGGCCTTACGGACAGCATAGAGTTTGATCAGGTCTTTTGCGATATCTTTTACCTGGGTTTTAGCTTTTTCCTTCAGCTTATCCCATGCATCGCTACCCAGTTTATTCACACGTGGTTCGACGCCTTCCTTACCGGAGTATTTACTGATCTTATGCAGGGAGTTGATGTTTACATACAAGAGGTCATTGTTCTTGTATATAATACGGATCGCTTCCTGCATCTTACCACCTACCTCGATCTTCTGCAAACCACTATACGTGCCCACACCATGATCTATATGCGTCACAAAATCGCCCGGCTGCAATTCGCGCAGGGTTTTCATGGTGATCGCCTTATTCTTGTTGTATGCCTGCTTTACCTTGTATTTATGGTAACGCTGGAAGATCTGGTGATCGGTATAACATACCAGTTTCAGTGTATGGTCTATAAAACCATGGCTGACAGGAGATGGGATAGGGTAGAAGGTAAAGTCCGCTTTCAGATCTTCGAAGATACTGCGCAACCTTTCCAGCTGACGGGCATTCTCTGCGAAAATGAAGAGTGTATATTTATTCTTGTTGTGTGCATCAAGGTCTTTGATCAGCATATCAAACTGCCTGTTAAAGACAGGTTGTTCCTGCGTTTCAAAGTTGAGTGGTATAAAGGGACGGTTTGTCTCTTCCCACCACTGGCGGTTGCTGAATACAACGCAATGCCTGCGCAAAAGCTCATGCATCAGCGGATGCGCTTTGACGAAATCAGTTTCTGCCAGCGTTATCTTCTCATCGTCGCCTACCTTCACCGATTGACCCGTTTGCAGGAATGCATCCAGCTTTTCTTCCAGCTGCAGCACGACATCCTGTATGTAACCGGGGTCTTTCATCCAGACGATGGTATTTTCCGGCAGGAACTCCAGCAGAGACGTCTTCTGATGGTTGAGACCCTGCGTATCCATATTGGCGATGAGGGTCACCTGTGTCAGCTTGCGTTCGCTCAGCTGCGTTTCGGGATCAAAGAGACGGATGGAGTCAATGTCTTCACCAAACAGTTCTACACGATAAGGCTTCTCATTGCCGAAGGAATAGATATCGAGGATACCACCACGAACAGCATATTGCCCCGGCTCGTATACAAAGTCTGTATATTCAAACCCCCAGCCAACAAGTTTCTCCAGCAGCTCATCTACTTTTAGCACGTCGCCCACTTTCAGCTGTACCATATTGGTGCTGAAGGCCACGGAGGCCGCCACCTTTTCCCAGAGCGCTTCCGGGTAGGTAACCAGTATCTTTTTATGTATTGCCGGTCCGGAGAACTTCATGAGTGCTTCCGTACGCAGCATACTATGACTGCTGTTGATCTCGTTGAAGTAGCCGGCCTTTTTGAAGGAGTCCGGGAAATAGAAGATATCCAGCGCCTGACTCAATGACTCAAGGTCATTATGGAAGTAGGCAGCCTCTTCTTTATCGTTGAGAATGAAAAGATGGTTAACGGAATTGGCCAGCTCCCACGCTCCCGCTGCTATAAATGTGGTGGCACTTCCGGTTAGTCCTGTTAATTGAAAATACTGTGGATCGGACAAATGTATCCCTTTCACCAGCTGTTGCAGGCGGGAATCTCGCTGGTACAGTTGTAAAACAGCCTGTATATTCATGAGGGTTGCAAAGATACGGAATTACTGCATTTGTCCATCGCAGCTTATCCCGCTGGAAGCCAACGGGCTATGGACAATTTTGGTTATATTTAGTATAAATTCCACACAAATGCTTGACCAATGGTATAAAGGGCAGGTAACCCGTATCGTACAGGAAACGCATAATACGCGCAGGTTCTGGATTCAGATCCCCGAAAAGGAGCGCTTCGACTTCAAAGCAGGTCAGTTTGTAACCCTCGACCTTCCCATACATGAGCAAAAGAACAAGCGCTGGCGCAGTTACTCCATCGCTTCTCCGCCAGATGGCACCAATACAATAGAACTCGTCATTGTGCTCCTGGAAGGTGGTGCTGGCACCACTTATCTGTTCAATGAGGTCACTGAGGGTAGTGAGTTGACACTAAAAGGGCCGCTGGGGCACTTTACCTTGCCGGAGCAACTGGACAAGGACCTGTTCCTGATCTGTACGGGCACCGGCATTGCCCCTTTCCGGTCGATGGCTCAGTACATCAAAGCGCACGACCTGCCGCATCCTCCTATCCACCTCATTTATGGCTGCCGGCAGCAATGTGATCTGCTCTATGCCTCGGAGATGTGTCAACTGGAGCGGGAACTGACAGATTTCCATTATATACCGACCCTCTCCCGGCAGGACGATCTATGGACAGGACGCAAAGGATATGTGCACCTGATCTATGAAGAACTGGCCCGCAAACAGCCCGCGCATTTCTTTCTATGTGGCTGGAAGAACATGATAGATGAGGCTAAACAGCGGATACTGGCCATGGGGTACGACAGGCATGACATTCACCAGGAGCTGTATGGATAGTCCATACATGACAATCTGATACTATATATCTCATAAAAAAGGCGGCATCAGTTGATACCGCCTTTTTCCTATAAATCACTTTTATTTTCTATTCGTTGATCTTATTCAGCACGATCTCTTTCACTTTATCCATTGGCACCCTTTCCTGCTCCATGCTATCGCGGTAGCGGATAGTAACGGTGTTATCTTCCTTGGTCTGATGATCGATGGTTACGCAGAAAGGAGTACCGATGGCATCCTGACGCCGGTAGCGCCTACCGATAGCATCCTTCTCTTCATAAAAGCAGTAAAAGGATGATTTACATTTATCCATCAGTTCCTTCGCTATTTCCGGTAAACCGTCCTTCTTGGTGAGCGGGAAGATAGCCAGTTGAACCGGCGCCAGCTTGGCAGGGAATCTCATCACCACACGGCTGTCTTCTTTACCATCTTTGCTCAGGTCTTCCTCCGCGTAAGCGTTGCAGATTGTCAACAGGAACATACGGTCCAGACCAATAGAAGTTTCTATTACGTATGGGATGTAGTTCTGGTTGGTTTCGGTATCAAAGTACTGGATCTTCTTTTTGCTGTATTCCTGGTGGCTCTTCAGGTCGAAGTCTGTACGGGAGTGAATACCTTCCACTTCTTTGAACCCGATCGGGAATTCAAATTCGATATCCACAGCGGCATCGGCATAGTGTGCCAGCTTAACGTGGTCGTGATAGCGGTATTTTTCCGGAGATGTGCCCAGGCTGAGGTGCCATTTCATGCGCTCTTCCTTCCAGTAGGCATACCATTCCTTCTGGGTGCCAGGGCGGATGAAGAACTGCATTTCCATCTGCTCAAATTCACGCATACGGAAAATGAACTGACGGGCTACGATCTCATTACGGAAAGCCTTACCTACCTGCGCGATACCAAAAGGTATCTTCATACGGCCGGTTTTCTGTACGTTCAGGAAGTTTACGAAAATACCCTGAGCAGTTTCCGGACGCAGATATATTTCACTTGCCTCATCGGTCACACTACCTAACTGGGTAGAGAACATCAGGTTGAACTGACGAACTTCTGTCCAGTTTACAGTGCCGCTTACAGAACACTTGATCTTATTATCTTCTATCAGCTTTTTCAGTCCCGCGAAGTCATTATCCTTGAGCAGGTTATCCATCTGCTCAATTAATGCATCACCCGCTTCTTTGGAGAGCGTTTCAGCATGGCCTTCTATCAGATGATCAACACGATAGCGTTTTTTACTGTCTTTATTGTCGATCATCGGGTCACTGAAATTATCAACGTGACCAGATGCCTTCCAGGTAGTAGGATGCATAAAAATGGCAGCATCAATCCCGACGATATTCTCGTGCATCTGGGTCATGCTCTTCCACCAATAGTCGCGGATGTTCTTCTTTAACTGAGCTCCGTTCTGGCCATAATCATATACTGCACTTAAGCCGTCGTATATTTCACTGGACTGGAACACGAAGCCATATTCTTTACAATGCGAGATAATCGCCTGGAATTTGTTCTGATCTGTAGCCATAGTGGCGCAAATATAATAAGGGTTTTCGGATTTAAAGATGGCGTTTAGCTACCTTTTTCTTGCTCGATCGGGGCCGTTAAGGGCAATTCATCAGTTTCCACGGGCACTTCCTTGACATATACGGCATATTCATTGGGCCTGATCTTGCCCCCAAAATGCTGAACATATACTTGAGTAAACTCAGCTCCAAAGTACAGGATAATGGCTGAATAGTACACCCAAAGCAGGATGATCACGATGGAACCGGCCGCCCCATAGGCAGTGCCGACTTTACTTGAACCAAGATACATCCCGATAGCGAATTTTCCTATCATAAACAGGATGGCTGTTGTCACAGCGCCGATAATAACATGTTTCCACTGCACTTTTGCATCGGGCAGTACTTTAAAAATGATAGCGAACAGCACGCTGATGATCACAAAGGTCAGTACCAGGTTAATAATGTATACCAATACCATCGTTACCTGCGGAAAGAGAACCGACAGCTGGTTGCTGAACAATGCAATAATCCCGTTTAAAGCCAGGGAGACCATCAGGATGAATCCAAGGCTGATGACTATTGAAAACGACAGCAGGCGGTTGAGGAGCATCTTCACCAAACCATTCTTGGGCTTGGCTTTCAGCTGCCAGATGAAGTTTATTGAGTCCTGAATTTCACCGAATACACTCGTGGCACCGATCACCAGGGTTACAACCCCCACTATGGTGGCCCAGCTGGAATCGCCCGAAAGAGCAGCATTTTTGATCATCTGCTGGATCTGTATGGCGGCTTGATCTCCTACCATATTTCTGATCTGCCCGTATATACTTCCTTCGATCGCCTCTTTTCCAAGAAACACATCGCATAGTGTGATAATCACGATCAGCATGGGAGCAATGGAAAAAATAGTGTAATAGGATAGTGCGGCGCTGAGTTTGAGCACCTTATCGTCCATGAAATCATGAAAGGTCTGTTTCAGGATCAGCCACAAGTTTTTTACTTTCTTAACGATCTTCATATAATAGTTTTAACAAAAAACCTGCCTTATTGGAGCTTCTCATTGTCCTTGTGCCTGCTGGCGTCCCTGATGTTTTTCTTCTCGAAATTCTTTTCCAGAGCGGCGGTCATGTCCACTCCGGTCTGGTTGGCAATGCAGAGCAGTACCCATAAGACGTCCGCCAGCTCATCCCCCAGATCCTTTCCCTTATCAGACTCTTTAAAGGATTGTTCACCATACTTACGGGACATGATACGGGCTACTTCCCCCACTTCTTCAGTCAGGATGGCCATGTTGGTCAGCTCGCTGAAATAGCGCACACCAACGGTCTTTATCCAGCCATCGATCTTTTCCTGTGCTTCCTGGATGGTCATATTGATGATTTATTCCTTTGATTTCGTGTCTATAATGATCGTAACAGGGCCGTCGTTCAGCAGTTCCACCTTCATGTCTGCTCCAAAAATGCCGGTAGCAATACGTTTCCCCATATCAAAAGTTAACTGGCTGATCATCTGTTCATACAGCGGAATGGCTATATCTGGTTTACTGGCCCTGATATAGGAGGGCCTGTTTCCCTTTTTGGTAGCCGCATGCAGGGTGAACTGACTTACCAGCAGGATATCGCCATTCACTTCTTTTACAGAACGGTTCATGACGCCTTCCTCGTCGTTAAAAATACGGAGGTTGACGATCTTATTACTTAACCAGGTAATATCTTCGGTATTATCAGCATCCTCAATGCCCAGCAATACCAGCAATCCTGTCTGGATATTGCCGGTAACACTGCCATCTACAGTCACGGATGCCTTAGATGCACGTTGTATAACTGCACGCATATGTGTAGTATGTTATTTTAATTGCGCCGGGAAATTAAAATATTTATGCGGTATGTGTGAAAATATCACCGGCTTCAGGATCCTGCACTTTTATAGTGTCTTCTATTTCCAGTTTTGGATAAAACAGTTCCAGCATCAGGTAATAGTAGAGATAGAGAAATGATAAAGACAACAACAGGTATTCGTTCAGTGCAAACAATATTGTTATGATATTCAAAGCCATTACCAGCAACAGATAAGTCTTACTGCTACGCAATTTCACATAGGCAAAGATCTTTAAAAGGTATAGTGCCCCCAGTAACGCGGCTCCCGACAAAGCTAAGCCGGTAGGCGCCGTCAGCAGGTAATAGATATTGTATACCGTTACTGCAATACCGGAAATGATCATCGTCTGCTGGGCTGCATACCTGTCAGATTCCAGATATAATACAGCATGTTCCTCCTGTGTAGCCGGTTTGTCTTTGTCAGATAACAGCTTTAACACTGCAATAATATTAACGACAGGGATGTAATGCATAATGATCACCCAGGGATTATATTCTCCGGTCGTCAATGCCCTGCCGGTAATGACATTTCTTAGCAAGCCGGCAAGAGAATATACACACAGAACAGCCAGCAATAACCTGAAAATAACAAAGGCGATAACGGTTACAGGCAGTGGTGTGCCTTCAAAGAAGTTGGACATTAAATAGGTGAGTTCACCAATACTACCCATGTAAATAAACCATATCGCTAAGAAGATGAAGAAATATTCCCACCCACTGATAGTCTGTATACGGGACTGAAGCTTTATAAAAAATGTCGGCCATCTGAAACTGTTCTCCGTCAGGAAAATAACTGAGTAATAAGAGACAAAAGTACCGTAGGTTGTCAGCAGAAAAGCAAGAGATTTCACCACCTCCATCCAGAATCCGGACGCATTCAGCCATCCCAGCGGGATTCCGCCCGTCGGACTGCCTGTTTTAGGGATGACAAAATAGATGACGGCGGCCAGCACTGCTGCTCCTATTTTATCGCTCATTCCGTTCAGATAAAAGCGCGTGATAACGATCACGAGCACAACCGCAAATGAATTGACATAATAGATCAGAGAAGTATTTTCCTGGCTGCTGTTTGCTTTCAGAAACTCATTCAGGACAATCTGCAGACCGTAAGCTAAGAGCACCACGAATGCCAGTACACCAAACTGCTTCACATCCTTTTTAATAACAGCTTCCCATGTTACCATACACAAGGTGGCAAACGCCAGGAACACTGCATATTGCATCCCCAGACTAAGCGATAATATTGACGGGAATATGCTGTCAGCGCCCTTTTGTATTGTGCAGGCGATAAGTACGGGAATCCAACTGGTTTTAAGTATACGCAACTGTACAGGAGTAAAGAAATTCATGGCACACAGGATTTATAAGGATGGAGGGCAAATAAAATCATTTACCTTTAGTTAAATTACGATAATCAATTATAAAGAAACGTTAATTAAATGAGTGTAGATCTTTCCGCCGAAATCACCTTCCGCACCGCCAGGAGCGGGGGAAAGGGCGGACAAAACGTGAATAAGGTGGAAACCATGGTGGAGGGTTATTTCGATATTGCCGCTTCATCTTTGTTAACCGAAGAACAAAAAACACTGGTACAGGAAAAGCTGGCGCACCGCATCAATGCAGAAGGACTGCTGCAGGTACGATCCCAGGAAGAACGCACCCAGCTGGGCAACAAACAGCTGGTGGTAAAAAAGATGAACGAACTGGTGAGTAAAGCCCTCATCAAACCCAAAAAAAGGGTGCCCACCAAACCGTCCAAAGCAGTGAAGGAGAAACGTATCCAATTCAAAAAACGACTGTCTGAGAAAAAACAACAGCGCAGGAAAGGGCTGGAATAATTAATTTTGGCTAAAATTTCAGGGAATTGAGTATAAAATCACTGGCAGGACAAACGATCTACTACGGCTTTAGTAACATAGCGAGCAAGCTCCTAAACTACTTCCTCACACCGCTCTACCTGGAGCTGATGACACAGGCTTCGTACGGGGAGATGTCTACAGTATACGCTTATATTCCATTCCTGAATATTATCCTGACCTATGGTATGGAAACCGCCTTCTTCCGGTTTGCCAAAAAGGAGAATAGTCAGACGGTGTTGAGTACATCCACCATCTCATTGCTGTTCTCTACCATTGGTTTTACAATCTTACTCCTGTTCTTCCGTGGACCTGTTATCCACTCTTATATTGGTGAACTGAGCGGACTTGACACGCATCCGGTGTTCTTTACCTATCTGGTATTGATCATGGCTTTTGATGCGCTGACGGCCATTCCCTTCGCCCAGCTGCGGCTGGAGAATAAACCGGTCCGTTATGCCATTATTCGCCTGGCAAACATTCTGACCACCATCGGGTTTAACCTCCTTTTCCTGGTCATTATCCCGAAAATGCGTGCTGCAGGACAGACCTGGCTGCCGGATATACGTCCGGGTAACCAGGTAGGTTACATTTATCTGAGCAATGCGCTGGGAAGTGGTATCACGCTCTTGCTGTTCCTGCCTCAGCTCATGCGTATCCGATGGCAATTTGATACTGCCGTATGGAGACAGATGCTGAATTATTCTATTCCGCTGATCTTTTTCGGGATGGCTGGTATGGTGAATGAGACCTTTGACAGGGCATGGTTCCTGCCGCAATTCCTGCCGGGGAATAATATGACGGATAAAAAAGAGCTGATCGGGATCTATGCCGCCAACTACAAACTGGCGATCCTTATCACGATGTTCATACAGGCATTTAAGTTAGGCGCAGAACCTTTTTTCTTCAAACAGGCAGAAGGCAAAGATCCGCAGAAAATGTATGCCCGCATCATGAAACTCTTTGTGGTGCTGTTATGTATGATGTTCCTCTTTGTAAGCCTGTACCTCAATGTCTGGAAGATCTTTCTGCGCAGGCCGGAGTACTATCCGGGTATGAAGATCGTTCCCATTCTCTTGCTGGCCAATATGTTCCTGGGCATCTACTATAACCTGACCATCTGGTTCAAGCTGACTGACCGGACCAAAACAGGCGCTATGATCACAATTATCACGGCGGTACTGGCCTTTTTACTGAACTGGTGGTGGATCCCTGTGATGGGATACTTCGGTGCAGCACTGGCCACTATGGTCTGCTATTTTGCCCAGATGGCCATCTGTTATGCACTGGGACAGAAGTATTATCCGGTGCCTTACCATCTCCCGCGCATCCTCACGTACATAATAACCGCAGTGCTGACATTTTACCTGTATGACCTTCTGAACAGGACCCTGCTGTCTCCCGGCGATGTATACGCACTGAAGCCGCTGTCCCTGTTTGTGGCCACAGTCTTCTTTGGCGGCTATATCTGGTTCCTGCTGAAAATGGAAAAGAAGGAGTTTTCCAGGCTGCCGCTGATCGGAAAATTTGTGAGCAGGATTTAAACCTCTACAGTCCTGAAGAGTCTGAGTACTTACTGCAGGAAGGGGTTATGCCGCTTTTCAAAACCAATAGTGGTGGACTGTCCGTGACCGGGATACACCCTTACCTCATCGGGCAATACGAACAATTTCTGCTGAATGCTGTTAATTAAAGTTTGATGGCTGCCCCCGGGCAGGTCTGTACGGCCAATACTCTGGTAGAACAGCACATCTCCACCAATAAGGATTTGCTGGCTGGCGGAATAAAAACACACACTCCCCGGTGAATGACCAGGAGTCAGCAATACCTCCAGCTCATCGTCGCCAAACTGTATTTTTTCGCCGTCTTCCAGGAACCGGACCGGCTCTGGAGAAGGTTCAAAGGGAATATTATACATTTTACCTATTTCAGGAGAACGGTCCAGTACAATTTTGTCCTGAGGATGTATTTCCAGGCCAACTCCATAGGTCTTCACTACCAGCCTGTTACCGAAAATATGGTCAATGTGGCAATGTGTGTTCAGGAGCCGTGTAACTTTCAAACCCTCTTTTTCGATATAAGTGAGTAATTGTTTCCTTTCTTCTTCAAAATAACAGCCCGGGTCTATAATTATACATTCCTTTTTTTCGTTAATGAGTAAATAGGTATTTTCCTGAAACGGATTAAAGGTGAAATGTTGTATTTCCATCATTGTTGCCGATTTTTGCTATTTTTAATTCAGAACGCAATATTATCAATACTTTCTGTATGAACCGACTTACTACCAGGTTATTAATTACCGGTACCCTATTACTTGGCTCGTATCTATCCCAGGCACAGACCAATACCGTGGAATTTGGACAGAACCGCATACAGCATAAGAATTTTAAATGGCGTTACTATCAAACCCGTCATTTTAATACTTACTTCAGCCAGAACGGTCTGGAATTAGGGAAATACGTAGCACAGGTAGCAGAAAGGGAATTGCCACAGCTGGAACAATTCATGGAATTTACCTTCCGTCAGCGGGTAAATATTGTCGTGTACAACAGCTTCGGGGAAATGAAGCAATCCAATATAGGCATTGGCGTTGACTGGCAGAACACCGGTGGTATCACCAAGCTGGTGGGTAATAAGTTAATCGTGTACTTTGATGGCGACCATGAACACCTGTACAAACAGATCCGTGAAGGGATCGCCCGCGTTATGCTGGAAAACCTGTTGTTCGGAGAAGATATCGGAGAGTTTGCCGGAAATGCAGTGCTCATTGATTTCCCAAAATGGTTTACCGACGGATTTATAGCCTATGCAGCCGAAAACTGGAATACCCAGCTGGATGACGAACTGAAAGACGCTATCCAGTCAGGCCGATATAAGGACTTTTACCAGCTGGCCTACGAAAAGCCTACACTGGCCGGCCATGCCTTCTGGTATTATGTAGAAAGTAAATATGGCAAGGACGCTGTGCCTTACCTGATGTATATCTCACGCATCAACCGTGGACTGAAAAAAGGATTTGAGCAGGTACTGAGCCAGAAGCCTAAAAATGCGCTGAAGGACTTCATGGTCTTCAATGCCAAACGTTACCAGGACGATAACCGCCGCCGCCGTCAGAGTACCCGTGGCGCCCGTACCATCGCATCCAGGGAACTGAAGAAGTCAGACTTCTACCGTTTCCAGGCCAATCCGAAGAGCATTTATTATGCAGTGGTGGAATTTTCCAAAGGATTGTATAAAGTGCAGGTACAGCTCGCCGATATGAAGCCTAAGGTACTGCTGCGTAGCGGGGTAAGAATGCAGGCCAGCCAGCTGGACCCTAACTATCCGTTACTGGCATGGAACCAGAAAGGTAACCGTCTGGCCATTATCTACGAACATGAGGGCGTAACTAAGCTCATGGTATATGACCTCGTTACCAGAACTACTACCAAACAAGACCTTCCGCGCTTCGACAGGGTGATCGATATGAAGTACTTCTTCGAATACGACAACTCCCTGTTACTCTCAGCAGTGAAGAACGGTCATACAGATATCTACACTTACAGCATCACAAAGCAAACTGCGGAACAGATCACCAACGATGTATACGATGATCTGGACCCTTCCTTCGTAGCCTTCCCTGGTAAGAGCGGGATCATCTACTCTTCCAACAGGCCATCTCCCACCGCTAAAAGCGGGGATACCGTTCTGCCGGCAGGTCACTACAATATCTTCCTGATCGACAACTGGAACAAGAGCGCTGATAAACAGATCTCCCAGCTGACAGACATGAAGTATGGCAACGCACGTTCGCCGCTGCAATACAACAACACACACTTTACCTTCGTATCAGATATCAACGGTATCCGTAACCGTTATGCCGGTTTCTTTAAGACGGAAAGAACGGGAGTGGATTCCCTCTTCTTCATCGGGTCGGAGATCCTGCATAACCCTGACAAGGCCGACCTGGATTCAGCACTGGCAGAATATGGTACCTCAGCGCCTGATTCAGTAATGGCAGTATCGCTTACCAAAGATTCTACCTACACCTTCCCGATGTCGAACTACTCTTATGGTATTAAAGAATCCAGAGGAGCAGGCGACCAGAGCGAAGTATCGCAGGTGATCCAGCAATATGGCTATAAGAACCTCCAGAAGCTGAAGATCGATACCGTGACCCTGCGTAAAAGGAATGTAAGCAGTCGCCCTACCACTTTCAGGGCCCGCCAGATGCACGAAGACAGCCTGCGCCTGGGACTGCCGACTTATCATGAAAAGACGAAAGTCGACACCGCGAAGCATGACGATTTCTTCCAGAGTGAATTTGGCAAGGAAGAACAGGATTCCAGTGTAGCAGCAGAAACCCAGATAGCACAGATCCCGCTGATGGAACCTGTATTGAAGAAGGCAAAACTGCTGCCATATAAACTGAAATTCGCATCAGACTACCTGATACTCCAGATAGATAACTCTATCCTGATCAACAGGTATCAGCCGTTTACCGGTCCTCCTTCCGGCCCTATCAGGCTTGTGGATCCTGTGAATGGTCTGATCCGTATAGGTGTAAGTGACCTGATGGAAGACATTAAGATCAATGGTGGTTTCAGATTCCCTTCCAGCCTGGATGGTACTGAATACTTCATCTCTGCTTCCTATCTTAAAAAACGCTTTGATTATAAATTTACCTACTACCGCAGAGTAGATAAGTATAGCGGTATTGGTTTCGACACGCTGGGCAACCCGCTGGATTTCCCGGCCAAGATGAAGACCAATCTCTTCCAGTTCGACATACGTTATCCATTTGATCAGGCCAGAAGTGTCCGTTTACAGGTGGGCTACCGTAACGACAGGTTCGTAATAGCCGCTTCAGATGAAAACACATTGAAGCTGAGGAATTTTGCCGACAACTACGCATTATTACGCCTGGAATATGTGTATGACAATACCATCAACCCGGCCATCAACATCTGGCATGGTACACGCTACAAGATCTATGGCGATATGAACGCACAGATCAACGGCGACCTGAATGACGTATTCGATCAGGGGGCAGCTGCAGGCAAGGGCAAGTTCACATATAATATGGGTATTGATGTAAGACATTACGAGTCCATCTACCGCAACTTTATATGGGCTACCCGTTTCTCCGCAGACCTGTCATGGGGTACACGCAAACTGTTGTACTACCTGGGTGGTACCGACAACTGGCTGAACCCTAAGATCAACACCAATACACCGGTGAATATGAATGCAAACTATGCATACCAGACACTGGCAACTCCATTGCGTGGTTACAAACAGAATGCACGTAACGGTAACAATGTAATGGTGTTCAATACGGAATTACGCCTGCCGGTATTCGCCACCTTTATGAACAGGCCTATCAACTCAGCTATCGTACGGAACTTCCAGGTGACCAGCTTTGTAGATATCGGTACTGCGTGGAATGAGAAACTGAACTTTAAAGACGCTAACTACACTTATTACGACAATGGTAGCGGTGTAACAGTGAAAGTGAAAGAAGGTTTCCTCGGACCATTTGTAGGTGGTTATGGCTTCGGCGCCCGTACAACGCTCGCTGGCTACTTCCTGAGAGTGGATGCTGGCTGGCCGATGGTTGCGTTCTTCCGTGGTAAACCGATCTGGTACTTCGGAATGGGAGTTGATTTCTAAGAAGAATGAGCTTTAATATATGGAAGGGTCTCGCTTTATGCGAGACCCTTTTCTTTTACAGGATAGGGATAAAAATGACAGCGCCTGTGATGGCTGCCACTAAAGCCGAAACAAGTACTGCCCCCGCAGCAACGTCTTTGATCCATTTTACCCTCGGGTGGCATTCCGGCGACAGATGGTCCATAATCTTTTCAACAACAGTATTCAGCATCTCAGTGATCCATACCATCCCGGTTACTATCAGAATGGCGATCCATTGATTGGCAGACAATCTGTAATAAAAACCGGCCGCTACTACCAACACCGTTGCTACAGCATGAATGCGCGCATGTGGCTCACTGCGGAGAAAAGCGATGATACCCTCAAAGGCATATTTAAAACTTCTTAAACGCTGCAGCAGATAGCGACCGGTTTGCATGAGTATAACTGTTTATAATTTTTATAATTCTCCCCACTTGATCCTCCGGCTAAAGTACATCACAATAGCCAGTATTATAAACAGTCCAAGGCTACCCATGAGCAGGGCCTGATCTTCCGAACGGATGATGACATAAATAAACCCATAGAGCAGACTCAATACCCCGCCAACGCCTATGGCCATTCGGTTGCTTCGCAATACGCTGGCCGTATATATAGCTACCAGCAGAATGGTAAGTACAGCAGCAATCAGGTAAGCAATACTAAAGTTCAGTTGTTCTGCAAGAGCGATCAGCAAGGTATAGAATACACATAATGCTGCGCCGACTAATATATATTGTAATGGATGAACAGAGGAATGCTGTAGCAATTCAATAAAGTAAAATACCAGGAATGTAAGGCCTATGATCAGGATAGCGTATTTGACCGCACGGGTGGATTGCTGGTAGGTATCCACCGGCAGAAATAATTTCACACCGAAATCAGCTGAGTGCAGATTAGCATTGGCGCCAACCCAGCTTTGAGGAAAGTTGCGATTCAGGTTTGAAACCTGCCAGGAAGCAGTGAAGCCTTTTGCATGTACATTATGTGTATTGGGGAGGAAGGCACCGTCAAAACTGGGACTCTTCCAGTTGGAGTTCAGGTCGACCGTTGTCGTCTTTCCCACAGGAGAGAAGAACAGCTGGCCGGAGCCCTTCAGATCAAGATTGACAGCAAAGTTGCCGGCCACAATACCGGAATCTGATATTGTCAGTGGTACTTTTACCTGCATGCCATGCTCGAACAGGTTAGTAGCGGGGATACCCGGATTAAAATAGAGGTTCTGACCATTCCATTCTACGCCCGCCTGGTTGGTGATACCACGCATGTCATTGACCCCGACTGCCAGGTAAGCGTCTTTCAACAGCACAGTTGCCGGATCAATATTTAACCCGCTCAGATCCAGGGCCGAGAAAGCACCTTTGATCTGTAAATGAGAGCTATACACAGCTACTTCGTAGATACCACGCCGGCGTATTTCCGGTAGTAACTCACCATTTACAGCCAGTTTATCGGGCAGGAATACCGCCGTAGATGTCACTCCCGGTTTGCTATAGTAAGGTATTACCAGTACAGGTCCTGTAATGGTCTGAGCATCTCCCCATTTCCCACTGACTTCCCCTTTAGCTTCATATTGCCGTTGTTCCCTTTCGGAAATAAGCCCCAGGATCATGGCAGTGGGAATTAAGAGGAATATCACAAGAATACCGATGAGCACCGCTTTTACACCATAGGCATAACGTTCGAAAAAGGAAGGCCGGTCCTTAGCACCCTGTGAACGGATTTCCGTAGCAGGGGAAGGTTGGCCCGGAGGCAGGGGATTTGTTTCGTTGATGTTAGTTGTTTGCATATAATTATATTTAAAAGCACTTTGAACTTCAAAGTATAAGTACAAAAAAAATTACTCCATGGAGCGGATCATATTTTCGAGGGCGGCCAGGTGGCCTTTAAAAGCTTTTTCACCAGCTTTTGTAATAGAATAGGTAGTATTGGTTTTACGTCCTATAAAACCTTTGTGCACTTTGAGGTAACCATTTTCTTCCAGGGTACTGAGATGGGATGCCAGATTACCATCTGTCAGTTCCAGCATCTGCTTCAGGTCATTAAAGCTGACTTCCTCATTGACCATGAGGATACTCATCACTCCAAGCCGTATACGACTGTCAAAAATCTTATTTAAGTTACCTATGGGATTGTTCACGAGTACATCTTTATTATTTCTACTAGTTCCGATCTGCACCGGTTTTACTCTGCAGTTGCCTGCCGCTCATATTTCCACCACATAATGATACCATACAATATGTGCAACACACCAAAACCGATAGCCCAAAAATAAAGCCCTCTGCGCAAAAAGAAAACATTTAATATGCCAAGTCCTATTTCAGCAATACCCAGGTAACGGATATCAGAGACTGTATACTTGCTGGCATTGAGCAATGCCATACCATAAAATATAAGACAGGAAGGTGCTACCAGTACATCCAGATGATTATATATCAGACCGGCAATAAAAGCACCTCCGGCCAGCATCGGGATGAATGCATTGATAAATACTTTACGGGAAGTCGCATCCCAGACAGGAACGTTGTTTCGCCGGGCTCTCCTCCAGGTGAAATAAGTTCCCCCGCACAGCGCCAGTGCCATCACACTAAACCCTACTATGATCAGTTGCAGCCGGAGCATGGAAAAGTCCGCATCGTCATAATGCCCTCTTACTTCCCAGCGATCGTAATAAGACCGGAACAGGGTGTAAGCGGTTGCCGCACCGGCCAGGGCAGATACGCCAGCAAAGACGCCACTTAATCCGCTAAGGGAAAGAAAACGTGTGCTCCGTTCCATTATGCGCCGGATATCACTTATTGCATCCAGGTGTTGCTGATCTGTCATACTAAAGTACTTTGTACATCAAAGTTACATATTTCAATGAGAAGACAAAATATATTTTTTTGTTATAACTGGGATGTCAACGGAAAACTTGTTGTGACAGCAGGAAGGAGTCAGGCACTAGCTCCCGTCACCTCATTTAACACATCTATGATAATCTTACAAGCCTGCCGGATCTCTTCCTCGCTGATAATCAACGGTGGAGCAATACGCAGACATTCAGGGGCAAAAAGGAACCAGTCAGTCAGCAATCCTCTTTCGATGCAGGCATCAATGACCTTTTTATTCATCGCAAAGCCTTCAAATTCAACGGCCATCATCAGTCCGAGGGAGCGGATTTCCTTAATAGCCGGATGCTGCAGGTACTGGTGAAATAACTGCCCTTTGGCCTTCACCGTATCTACCAGGTTTCCTTCCAGCAATACCTTAAAACCAGCCATACCCGCTGCACAGATCACAGGATGGCCACCGAAAGTGGTCATATGTCCCAGCACCGGCTTGTTGGTGAGGCTCCACATAATCTCTTTATCAGCAATGAAAGCGCCCATGGGCATTCCACCTCCCAGCGCCTTTCCCAGCAACAGGATGTCGGGTACTACACCTGCCTGCTCAAAACCCCACAAAGTACCATTCCGTCCAAGGCCGCATTGTATTTCATCCAATACCATCAAGGTACCGGTGGCAGTACATTTCTCCCGGATAGCCTGCAGCCATTCTTTCTGCGGTACGCGTACACCTGCTTCTGCCTGAACAGTTTCCAGTATAATACAGGCAGTACGCTCAGTGATCTGGTCTACCGCTTCCCATGTATTGTAAGTAAGATGCTGTATATCAGGCAATAGCGGCCTATATGCATTCCGCCAGGTCTCATCTCCCATAATGCTCATAGCGCCCTGGGTAGAGCCATGATAACTCTTCTCAAAAGCGATGATCTCTGTTCTCCCTGTATAACGTTTAGCCAGTTTCATGGCGCCTTCCACAGCTTCAGCTCCTGAATTAGTGAAATAAACACTATTCAGGGATGGCGGCAGATGCTGTGTTAACAACGTGGCAAACGCCACCTGCGGCGACTGGATCAGTTCTCCATATACCAGCAGATGCATGTACTGCTCCGCCTGTTCCTTAATCGCATTTACCACCGCAGGATGTGAATGCCCCACATTACAAACACTGATACCGGCAATCAGGTCCATGATCTTTTTGCCTTCGGTATCCCACATGTACATACCGGATGCCTTCACTATTTCAAGTGCCAGCGGCGCATCTGAAAGCTGGGCCACATGACGTAAAAAGAGTTGTCTGTTATTCATTCTGCCGCAAAAATACATTAAAGAATCAGTCGGGCGCTGATAAGATCCCGGCCCTGCAGGCAGCTTACAGCAGACCTATACGAATTTCTTTACTTTTGCGTTAAAACTTACTATATGCCTGTCATCTTACCGGTTAAAGGAATACTGCCCACAATAGGAAACGACTGTTTTATTGCTCCTAATGCAACAATTGTAGGAGATGTGGTAATGGGAGACCAGTGCAGCGTTTGGTTCAATGCAGTGATCCGCGGAGATGTGAACAGCATCAGGATGGGTAATAAGGTAAATGTGCAGGATGGCGCCGTGATCCATTGTACTTATGAAAAAACAAAGGCGATCATCGGCAACAACGTCTCTATCGGACATAACGCTATTGTGCATGGCTGCACCGTTGACGACAATGTATTAATAGGCATGGGCGCTATCGTGATGGATAATGCACACATTGGCAGTAACACCATCATCGCCGCCGGCGCGGTAGTGCTGGAAGGTACCCAGGTGGAAGCCGGGTCCATCTATGCCGGCATACCCGCCAAAAAGGTGAAAGATATCAGTCAATCCCTGATCAGTGGCGAGATAGATCGCATTGCCAACAATTATCTCATGTACTCCGGCTGGTTTAAGGACACGCCGGAAAGTAAATGACATATTTTAATTATCTTGCATTTAATAATCACCTTGCCCTATGAAAAAACTATTACTACTAATGGTGGTGTGCGGCTTGTTTGCTGCAAGCTGTAAGACAGAGCGCACCGGTTGCCCCAGCAACAACTACTATTCTACTAAAAATGTAAAGCAAAACAAGTCTTCATCCAGACAGATGAATGGCAGAGTATTTTAATTAATACCGCATCCTATGAAAAGACTTTTACTCTTTGTACTGGTGATATCCCTCACCGGACTATCCGCCTGCCGTACGCGGAAAACAGGTTGCCCTACTCCCCGCAAAAACTGGGGGGCCGAGAAACTTCTGGACGAGATGAGCGCTCCCAAAAGGAAAAAACGTTGATACTATTACAGGGCTGGTCCTTTAGCAGGAATAACGATCAGTATTGTTCTTCCTGTATGGACTCCAGGATGGTGGCATAGCTGACATACCTGTTCACGTCAATGTCTCCGGCATTCACCGCCTCTTTCACGGCACATCCGGGTTCGTTGATATGCAGGCAGTTATTGAACTGGCACTGGGGTAAATATGGTAGCATTTCAAGGAAATAATGCGATAGCTCCGTTTTGGCGATATCTACAATACCAAACTCACGTACGCCCGGTGTATCGATCAGTTTACCACCTGCAGGCAGGTCGTACATCTCTGCATATGTGGTGGTATGCAGCCCTTTCCCGCTCCATCCGCTCACAGCTTTGGTACGCAGGTCAAGGCCGGGCAATAAACGGTTGATCAGGGACGACTTACCTACACCGGAATGCCCTGACATCAGGGTGGTCTTATCCTTCATCTCAGCAACTAACTCCTCTATTCCCTGCTCTTTTTCTGCAGACACCAGCAGCACCTTATACCCGATGTCTTCATACAATGCCTGTAGTTCGGCAAACTTATCCAGGTCTTTCTCTTTGTAAATATCCCGTTTGTTGAACACGAGCACCACAGGTATGTGGTACGCTGCGGCCGTTACAAGGAAACGGTCCATAAATCCGTTGGAAGTACGTGGTTCCTTTACGGTACAGATCAGCATTGCCTGATCCAGGTTGGCTGCTACAATATGTTTCTGGTTCTTTTTATGGGGAGAACTGCGCACTATATAATTCCTGCGGTCCACTATTTCCGTGATCATCGCATTATTGGCGGTGGCATCTCCATCCTCCCGCACAATCTCTACAATATCGCCCACAGCAATAGGATTAGTAGAGGTAATATCCTCATCTATTTTCATTACGCCTTTAATTCGGGCCTGAAATACCTCCCCCGTAGTTGCTTTGGCTGTATACCAGCTGCCTGTGGATTTATAAATAGTTGCTTGCAAATTCTCGTCTTAGTTATTTAGGCTGTAAAGTTAGGGGGTTTTTCGGATCAGTTGAAAAGTTACGGGGAAGTTGCGTGGATCGACTACTTCGGCGGAATAGATAAAAAACCAGGCCCCGGGGATTAAATTCCCGGGGCCTGGTTTTTTATGTAAATCATTTTACGGCAGACTTCTGAAAGCTGTGTACCTCAGCACCACTTCCAGCAGCATACATGCCAGCGCCAGCATCGCCAGCGGGAAGAAGTGTTCTGCAAAACGTTTGTAGGAAGTGATCTCTACTTTAGTTTTCTCCAGCTTATCGATCTCACCGTAGATATTTTCCAGCTCTTTGTTGTTGGTAGCCCTGAAATATTTACCTCCTGTTTCTGCAGAGATCTTTTTCATCAGCGGCTCATCCAGCTGTACATCCTGCATCTGCATCTGTATAGAACCATCAGGCATTGTCATCGGGAAAGGTGCTTTGCCTACAGTACCTACACCGATGGTGTACACACGGATCTTGAACGCCTTACTGATTTCCAGTGCTGTGAGCGGATCTATGAGACCGGTATTGTTAACACCATCCGTCAGCAGGATGATCACTTTACTTTTAGCTTTGCTGGTACGCAGACGGTCTACGGAAGTTGCCAGCCCCATACCGATAGCTGTACCGTCCTGCAGCATACCACTTTTTACCAGTGCGATCTGGTTTTTCAGCACACCATGATCTGTTGTGATAGGGCACTGGGTAAAGCTTTCTCCGGAGAAGATCACCAGACCGATACGGTCACTGATACGGCTGTCGACGAAGTTCATCGCCACTTTCTTAGCAGCCTCCAGTCTGTCCGGCTGCAGGTCCTGCGCCAGCATACTACCCGAAATGTCGATCGCCATCACAATGTCTATACCTTCACTGTCGATACTTTCGGAGGTATTGTTGGTTTGCGGTCTGGCCAATGCTACTACCAGAGCGGTAAAAGCCAGGAGGCGCAGTACAAGTAGTACGGGACGCATTGTCACCTTCCATGAAACAGGCAGTCCTTTCAATCCCTGCAGGGAAGACATTTCCATGGCTGCCTGCCGCCTTTGCTGCCGGGCAATGTACCAGTAGATCATCACTGGTATCAGTGCCAGTAGCCCGAAGAAGGCGGGATGGGCAAATTCAATACTTTTCCAGATCGAAAAATCCATTTATTAATAATAATTTCTCTTTTGATGGAGCGACCCGCTTACGCAGGATGCTTTGTTTCTTCTTTCCCGGCTTCTGCTACTGCTGCTTTTTCTGCTGCAGGCTTCGTCCATTCCACAATTTCCTGCGCATGCTGCATAGCACCTTCATGCTCTTCCGGAGATGGTGTCAGTTTTGCAAACTTCGCCAGGTCTGCCAGGCTTAACAGGCTGCGTAGTTTATCACGCTGCTGGTTCAGGATGGTGACTGGTTTGATATGTTGCAATAACTCTTCCGATGTCTGCTCCAGTGCCGGAATATTAAACTGCTGCTCAAAATAGGTACGCAGAATATCCGTAAGCCGGGTGTAATACTGTTTGATATCGCCCTGCTGCCATACCTTTTCCGATTTTAGCTGCTGCAGTTGCTGCAACGCTATTTCGTAAGGTGGCACCACAGCAGCTACAGGTACCGGCGCTACTTTTTTCGGCCTGCTGCGGAAATATACGATGAGGCCTACTGCCACCAGCGCTACGGTAATACCGATGGCAAAGTACAGCCAGTAATCCCAGAAGCTCCAACCTACAGTACGCACACCTTTAATAGGTTTGAACGCTTTTGTGGTATCTACTTCAACGGTATTTACGTCAATGCTTAATGGTCCGGTGAAGGCTGAATCTGTAATATTACCGGCACTTACCAGGTCAAAACGCAGGGCTGGAATATCCCAGCGGCCCGAGTCAAAACTGGTCAGCACAATGGTCTGGCCTAACAGCTTTGTATTTCCCTGTGCAGTGGTATCCAGCGGGGAACGGCGTACTACCTCAAAATGTCCGAAGGAATCAGGGATCTGTGGAAACACCACATTCACGCCTTGCGGAGGCATACTGGCAGACAGCCGAAGCTTCACCTGCTCGCCAAGACGGATCCTGTCAGTATCAGCCTGCGCTTTTACATCCACCTGCTGGGCGGAAGCAACAAAGGGCGCGAGGACGAATCCTAACAGGAAGAAAAAAATAAGACGTTTAACTATAATCGGTTTAACCATGTTAGTACTTGCTCAGCTTTAAACTATCACCTGTTTACGAAAAAGGATTGTAAGGCTTTTACATAATCTTCATCCGTACGTATGCTGATAAGCTCCGCACCACTTTTCTTGAAAGAGTTACGGCAATATTGCACATGCTGATGGAACTGCTGGGTATAATACTGCTGCACTTTCTTGTCAGAAGAATCCACCCACTGACGTTCGCCTGTTTCCAGGTCATTCATCTGGATCAGGCCTACAGACGGCAATTCTTTATCGCGCTGATCGTAAATGTGAACGCCTACCATATCATGCCTTTTGGATGCAATGTTCAGTGCATCCTGGTAACTACCGGTCAGGAAGTCACTCATCAGGAACACGATGCTCCTTTTCTTGTTGGCATTGTTGAAGAAACGAAGTGTCTCTTTGATATTGGTGCCTTTGCGTTTAGGTTCGAACGATATCAGTTCACGGATGATGAACAGGATATGCGATTTACCTTTTTTAGGCGGGATATATTTCTCTACACCATCACTAAAGAAGATAACACCTACTTTATCGTTGTTGTTGATAGCGGAAAACGCGAGTACGGCACACAATTCGGTCATCATGTTCCGCTTGTTCTGCTTGGCGGTACCAAAGATGGAACTTTCACTCACATCCACCATCAGCATCACGGTGAGCTCACGTTCCTCTTCGAAGACTTTTACGAACGGGTGATTGAACCGCGCAGTCACGTTCCAGTCGATGGACCGGATATCATCTCCGAACTGGTATTCCCTTACTTCACTGAAAGACATACCACGGCCTTTGAAAGCACTGTGATATTCCCCTGAGAATATATGATTGGAGAGGCCTCTGGTCTTTATTTCCAGCCGCCTTACTCTTTTTAGTATTTCTGCAGTATCCACCGGTAATGATTAAAATGAATAATGATTCGCACACCTGCCCCACAGCACCTATCAAGGTACTTCAACTGCATTCAGGATCTCGCTGAGGATGTTCTCGCTGGTCACATTTTCGGCTTCTGCTTCATAGGTAAGACCTACACGGTGACGCATTACATCAAAACAGATGCTGCGCACGTCCTCAGGGATCACATAACCTCTGCGTTTAGTGAATGCATATGCTTTAGCTGCCATTGCAAGACTGATACTTGCCCTTGGTGAACCACCATAAGAGATCAGCGGTTTCAGTTTCTGCAGCTTGTAGTCTTCCGGATTACGCGTAGCAAACACGATATCGATGATGTAACGTTCAATCTTTTCATCCATGTATACCTCACGTACCAGTTTACGTGCGGCAATGATATCTGCAGGCTGTACCACCGGATTGATAGTGGCAGTAGCTGTAGGATTCAGGTTCTGACGGATGATGTGACGCTCTTCATCTTTCGTAGGATAACCGATCGTTACTTTCAGCATAAAACGGTCTACCTGCGCTTCAGGCAGCATGTAGGTACCTTCCTGCTCGATCGGGTTCTGGGTAGCCAGTACCAGGAACGGATCATCGAGTTTAAAGGTGGTGTCGCCGATAGTGATCTGTCTTTCCTGCATCGCTTCCAGCAGGGCACTCTGTACTTTTGCCGGGGCACGGTTGATCTCATCCGCCAGGATAAAGTTGGCGAAGATAGGACCACGGCGTACCACAAACTCATTCTTTTGCTGGTTATATATCATCGTACCTACCACGTCGGCCGGCAACAGGTCCGGCGTAAACTGAATACGGCTGAATTTCGCATTAATAGCAGATGACAGGGACTTAATGGACAATGTTTTTGCCAGACCGGGCACCCCTTCCAGCAGTACGTGACCACCTGCCAGCAGGCCGATAAGCAACCTTTCTACCATGTAACGCTGACCAACGATCACCTTACCCAGTTCGAGGTTCAACAGGTCCACAAATGCGCTGGCCTGATGGATCTTTTCGTTCAATTGACGGATATCCGATGTATTCTCCATGCTTATATATTATTTACAAGTTTGCTAAAGTAAACATTCCGGCGGTAAAACCTTACGCCCAGCGCCAGCTTTGCCCGTTAAAATGCTGTTAATAATAACATTATAAATGACAAATTACGAATTACGTTCATGATTATCAGGGAACTGCGGTTTTTCAGGTTTTCCTTATATCAGAAAATGGTCATTCATAAGTCTCACTAACTCATCCGTCCAAATTAATAAAGCCTGAGCATATTTATATCATCTTTTTTTATAACGTACATTTGCAAACGTAACTTCTCCATACGGAGCTCATAATTAAATATTTAGAAGATGCAGGAAGAATTCGCGCAGCAATGGAAACGGGTGGAGGATATGCTGACTGAACGTTTCGGGAAGACGCCGAACATGGAAGCGATCCTTTTTTTAATAGGAATCCAGGAACTGGGCCACATAAAAAAGAAATTCACCAAAGAGCAGAAACAGGACCTCATGCACGTGGCCACCTGTACGCTGCTTAGCCAGAGTGGCTATTATGAACTGGAAGGATATGACAAGGATGGCTGGCCTCATTTTAAAGAAGCCCAACCCGTTCCTAAAATGAATATGGTTGAGCAGGAAAGATTTCTGCAGGAACATATCATTGCCTACTTTGATGATCTTGAGGGGCGCTGACAGCGCTTCTCTTTTTTCTTAAGCAATCAACCCATGACGATGCCTTCACACCATATCGCCCCCATTACTCCCGGACAGCTAGACACATTGGTACAACTGGAAAAGCAGACCTTTACGGAAACCTTTAATGGCACTTATACCCCGGAAGATCTTGCAGCCTTTTTGCGTGATAAGAAAAGCAGGGAAGTCCTGGCCGAAGAAATGGCAAGCCCCGGCGCCCTCTTCTTTATACTCTGGCATCAGGATGCACCTGCCGGTTTCCTGAAGTTAAACCTGCATAAACAACCGGACAGCGACGGACCACTGCCCACACCTGTCATGGAAGTAGAGAAGATATATATGCTGCAACAGTTTCAGGGCCTGGGTCTCGGCAAACTACTCATTGAACACAGTTACCGGATCGCCGCAGAGAACGCGATCACGACAATCTGGCTCGGGGTTTGGGAACATAATCTTAAGGCTATCCGTTTTTATCAGCAACAGGGATTCGAAAAGTTCGGAGAACATTTCTTCCATATCGGAAACCAGGTTGATACCGACTGGCTCATGAAAAAACATTTATAATAAATCACCCGCATGAAAAGACTGCTACTCCTGCTGCTATTGTTACTTTCCTTTGGTACCACTACGGCCAAGAACCGTAAAGTAAAAGTCATCACACCCTATGGCACCATGATCATCCGACTGTATGATCAAACCCCGCTGCACAGGGACAACTTCATTAAACTGGTGAAGGCCCGTTTTTATGACAGTACACTGTTTCACCGTGTTATCAATACCTTCATGATACAGGGCGGAGACCCCGAATCAAAACATGCGCAGCCAGGCGCTATGCTGGGTAATGGAGATGTGAATTATACTATTCCTGCTGAATTCCAGCTGGACCTCTATCATATAAAAGGCGCACTGGCGGCTGCGCGTGATGACAATCCAACCAAAGCAAGTTCGGGCTGTCAGTTCTACATTGTACAGGGGAAGAAGTGGACAGACGAACAGTTGGACCAACTGGAGAAAACCCGCCTGGGAGGCCGTAAGATACCGGTAGATCAAAGGGAACATTATAAGAACATCGGCGGTACTCCGCAGCTGGACCAGAGTTATACGATATTCGGACAGGTAGTGAAAGGGCTCGATGTGATCGATAAGATCGCAACGCAAAAAACTGATGCAAACAATCGTCCGTTAGCAGACGTGCCCATGAAAATTAGATTGATACATAAATTCCTTTTCTTCTAGTATCACTGTTCTCAATTGGAATTTCCTTAATTTTACCGCTTAAAATCAAACTTGCCATGAATTTTCCATCAAACCTGCGTTACACTAAAGACCACGAATGGGTTCTCCTGGAAGGTAATACAGCTACCGTTGGTATTACTGAATTTGCGCAACGCGAATTGGGTGATATCGTTTTTGTAGATATCAATACTGTCGGTAAAGACCTCGCTGCTGAAGATGTATTCGGCACCGTAGAAGCTGTAAAAACTGTATCCGACCTGTTCCTGCCTGTTTCCGGTACTATCAAAGAAATCAATCCGGAACTGGACAGTTCTCCCGAACTGGTGAATCAGGAGCCTTATGGTCAGGGTTGGATGATCAAAATGACCGTTAACAATCCTGCTGATGTAGAAGGTCTGCTGGATGCAGCTGCTTATCAGTCTCTGGTTGGCGAATAATCCGCTCCACTCCACGATATTTTAATAAAAGGTTAAAAAGGATATAACCCTGCAAAGTTTAAGGTTATAAGGTTGTCAGCAACTTTATAACCTTATAACTTTACAGACTAAACTACTGCAGATGCCAGCAATGAGAATTATTCGATATTATCTGCCAGCCATCATCTGGATATTACTGGTACTGTATGTATGTACGATACCCGGTGAGAAGATCCCGTCTTCTCCCTTGTTCGAAAAGATCCATATGGATAAGATCGTGCATTTTGGTCTGTTCGGGGGGACTGTGTTCTTCCTGTGTCTGGGTGTATATCTGCAAAAAAGGGAGCTCTCCAAATTCACCCTCACTATCATTGCCCTTTCAGCGGCATTTTATGGTCTTGCTATTGAATATATCCAGAAGTATATCGCTGTTCGCCGCAGCTTTGACATGAGTGATGTAGCTGCAGATACTGTTGGCGCCATAGCTGGTATCATTGCATTTAACCTGGTTAGAAAGTGGTGGCTGAAATAAGGAGCGATGTGTTTGTAGCCCCGGGGAGACAACCCCGCGAACCAAAAAAAAATGCCCCCGCTTGAGCGGAGGCACCATATAATAATAATATCAGTCAAATATTACTGCTGACCAGATTCTTTCTTCGCCTCAGATTTCATCTTGTCGTTTGCGAAGATGGAGAATTCCACACGACGGTTCTTAGCTTTGTTTTCGTCTGATGTATTAGGCACTTTCGGCTGTGTTGCACCGTACCAGTAAGGTTGTACACGATTAGCAGCTACACCCTGTGCTTTCAGGAAGTTGCTTACTGCAATGGCACGTCTTTCAGATAACTTCATATTGTAATCGTAAGTACCGGTAGTATCTGTATGTCCTTCCACACGTACGTAAGTGTCAGGATATTTATTCAGGATAGTTGCCAGTTCCTTGATGTTTGTTTGTGCCTGTGCAGTCAGATCTGACTTATCGAAACCAAACAGTACGCCGGAAGCAAAGGTTACATTGATACCTTCACCTACACGCTCAACGGTAGCATTTGGTACCTGGTTCTTGATTTCCTGTGCCTGCTTATCCATCTTCTTACCAATCAACACACCAGCACCACCACCAACGGCAGCACCAATGATAGCACCTAAGGCAGTATTACCTGCAGCCTTACCGATAACAGCACCAGTTGCAGCACCACCACCAACGCCAATCACAGCGCCTTTCTTGGTGTTATCCATGCTTTGCCAGGTTTTACAGCCAAATAACATCGATGCGGACAGCACAATAGCTACAATAGGATTTATTCTTTTCATCTTAAATTGGTTTAAACGTTCTTTTAATATGCTAGTTGTTCTTATGTGTTTTCTATAGACAAATATGCTGCCAGTTTTTGAAAGTGGCAGCATACCAGGTAACTAAATATTATTACGCGGGCAAATGTAACATATAATTATCAACCGCCCACTTTCAGTTTCTCCGCATTTTCGGCAAACTGGAGCGCCTGTACCATTTCCTGGATCTCACCATTCATGAAAGCATCCAGATTATATATGGTCATACCTATACGGTGATCGGTTACACGGCCCTGTGGATAATTGTAGGTCCTGATCTTGGCGGAACGGTCGCCGGTAGACACGAGACTTTTACGCTGTGACGCAATAGCCTCTTCATGTTTACGTACCGCCGCTTCATAGATACGGCTACGCAGCATCTTCATGGCAATATCCCTGTTGGAGTGCTGGCTGCGCCCTTCCTGGCACTCTACTACCACACCGGTAGGTATATGCGTCAGACGTACAGCAGATTCCGTTTTGTTTACGTGCTGCCCACCAGCACCGGAGGAACGGAAGGTATCCATCTTGATATCTGCGTCCCTGATATCTACGTCCACCTCTTCTGCTTCCGGCAGAATGGCCACGGTAGCAGCCGAAGTATGCACACGGCCCTGCGTTTCAGTGGCCGGCACACGCTGTACGCGGTGTACGCCCGATTCAAATTTCAATGTACCATATACATCATCTCCGGTCACTTCCACTACCACCTCTTTATAACCACCCACAGCGCCGGCAGTCTCACTCATGATATTGGTGCTCCAGCCCTTCATCTCACAATAACGCAGGTACATACGCAGCAGGTCTCCGGCAAAAAGGCTGGCCTCATCACCACCGGTACCACCACGGATCTCGAGCATGGCGTTCTTTTCATCCTGCGGATCTTTAGGGATCAGCAGGTTACGGATCGTTTCTTCCTGTTCAATCTTCTGGTTCTGCAGGGATTCTGTCTCCTCCTTTGCCAGTTCCCTCATTTCCTCATCGCCACTTTCCAGTACTTCTTTATTAAAAGCGATGCTGTCAAGTAGTTTCATATAGGCATCATACGCCTTTACGATCTTTTCCAGCTGGCGGTATTCCTTACTCAGCTTGCTGAACTGTTTATTGTCGCTAACTACCTCAGGGTTAGTTAATGCCAGCGATACCTGCTCAAAACGGCCCTTTATCGCATCAAGTTTATCTATCATAATTATCTTTGTTGGGAGGATATGAATAATCTCAGGGCTATTCACCTCCTCTGACTGGGCGCAAAATTAATATAATTACTACATGTCTCAACAGCTGAAATTTAAGGGTACGGCATTATTTAACGGGCGGCAGTTATTGCCCGGCAGTATGGTACTGGTATTGTCTGATAAGGGCATCGTCCAGGATATTGTGCATGAAAGTATGGCGGGCGACGATGTACAGCAGCTGAACGGCCTGCTGAGCCCCGGTTTTGTTAATACCCACTGCCACCTGGAATTGTCCCATCTGAGCGGAGCTGTACCCCGGGGAACCGGTCTCCCGGCATTTTTGACGAGTGTCATGGAAAAGAGAGCGCAGCAGGATGCCCTGGCGCAGGAGGCAGCCATGCAACAGGCGGCCACAGCCATGTGGGAGAGTGGTATCAGCGCCGTTGGCGACATCTGCAACGGAACGGCCTCCCTGGCATTTAAAAAGGATACTCCTATATATTACCACTCTTTCATAGAGTGTATGGGGTTTGTTCCCGGCTTTGCTCAACAACGCTATGAGTACAGCCTGGATGTACTCAGGCAGTTCAGGGAAGTAAACGGGCCCGGACATTCCTGTTCCATTGTGCCGCATGCTCCCTATTCAGTGAGTGAGGCGCTTTTTTCACTTTTATCCAACACACCTGATAATACGCCCATCAGCATCCATAACCAGGAATGTGAGGCAGAGAATAAGCTCTACCAGGATAAGACAGGCGCTTTCCTGGATTTTTATCAGCATTTCAATATGGACGCATCGGCTTTTACTGCCACCGGCACTAACAGCCTGCCCGCATGGTTACCCTGGTTCAAACAATTGCCAGTACTGTTGGTACACAATACTTATACTACGCAACAGGATATTGCCTTTACGAGGGAACATGCGCCTCAGGCTTACTGGTGTCTCTGCCCTCAGGCAAATCTATATATAGAGAACCGTATGCCCGATGTAGCGCTGCTCCGCAGTCAGGGGTGTACCATTACCCTTGGAACAGATAGTCTGGCCTCCAATCATCAGTTATCTATCTGGCAGGAAATTCAGACCATACGGAAGTACTACTCAAATATTGCACTGGAAGAAATTTTACAATGGGCAACGCTGAATGGCGCGAGAGCACTGGGAATTGATGGTAAATATGGCAGCTTTGAAAAGGGCAGACAACCCGGTGTAACATTAATAGATGAGAAAGAAAGTCGCAGGATTCTCTAATTTCGCGACCAGAAGAATGCAAACGTAAACTATGAATAATTTTCTAGACCAGGTTATACTTGGCAACCCTATCCAAAACTATTTTATACTGGCAATTATATTGCTGTTTGTTTCCATGATCAAGCGCTACCTCTCAAGATGGCTGGCTACCCAGTTATATAAAGAGGTAAGACGCTGGGCGCCCGACATTGCTCAGCATGAGTTTTCGCACCTGCTGCTGGTACCATTGGAGTACTTCCTGCTACTGGTTACCTTCATGCTGACGGTAGATCACCTGAACTTCCCTCCGGAGCTGGATGTACTGGTATACAATGGTTATACATTGAAGCTGCTGCTTCACACCATCATGGAGCTGGCGCTTACGGTTTCTATTATATGGATCGTATTGCGGGTGATCGATTTCATATCCCTTATGATCAGCAAAAGCGCAGATCTCTCGCACGATATTACTGACAACCAGTTTATCGTGTTCTTCCGCGACTTCTTTAAAGCGATCGTTTTCATCTTTGGCGCCATTGCCTTTATACGCATCCTCTTCGGTGCAGTACTGGTGAATAAGATCATCGCGGGTCTCGGTATCGGTGCTGCGGCACTTGCACTGGCTGCCAAGGAAAGCATAGAGAACCTGATCTGTTCCTTTATCATTTTCTTTGATAAACCTTTCCGTGTAGGCGACTCAGTAAGGGTAGATTCCTTCCAGGGCAATGTTGAAAAGATCGGCTTGCGCAGCACGCGTATCCGCACACTGGAAAAGACATATGTCACAGTACCCAACAAAAAGATGGTGGACAGTGTGCTGGATAATCTGTCACTGCGTACACACCAACGTGCGGTACTGCGAGTGGAAGTAGCAGGCGATACCCCTGCTGATAACCTGATGCAGGTACTGCAGGATATCAAACAATTACTGACTACGCACGAAAAAATACAGGAAGGTTTTATTGTGAACCTGAATGATTTCACCAAAGACACCTACGTTATTCAGATCATCTACCTGACGCAGGTTATTGAAGGAGTACCATACAATGCCCTCCGTAATGAGATCAACCTGGCGGTAATTACCATCCTGGAAAAAAGAGATGTGAAATTATCCAGTACAAAAGTGGAGATACACGAAAAATAAAAAGGGATGTAGTCTAATAAACGAACGTCCTTATTAGCGCATAAGATTACCCGATTTCATCAGGTACCAGATAAAAAGCCCGTATCAAAGTGTGATACGGGCTTTTTGTTTATACTGGATAATTAAACTCAGTCTTTATCTTTTCTGTTTGCTTTCAGCAGGATCTTAGCCATATCGCTTTCCAGAGATTCACCGACTTCACCGCTTACACGACCGATCTCTTTTCCTTCACGGAAGAAGATGAACGTAGGCAGCTTCTTTACTTTATAATCCTGCGGTGCATCGCTGCTCATTTTTTCATCAGCACCATAGGTCAGCACCTGTTCTTCAGGGCTTCCACCGAGTATCATGATCTTATATAAAGCAGGCAGCAGCTGGCGGCTCTGATCTTCCCATGTACCTACTACGGCCACCACATTGAATTTACCGCGATTATCCTTGATGTAGTTCAGCATATTATCATTAGGCTGATATCCGTTCACACCGGTATAGAACCAGGCAAAAGCGCTGTCATTCATTAGTGTCTTCATGTCTATTTTTCCTTTCAGCGTTTTTTTACCATTGGATGCGCGGTTTGCTGTGGTTTGCGCCCATGTCAGGGTTGACAGTAACAGACCGCCAACCAGTAGTAGTGATTTCAATCGCATAATGTAAGTTTATAATTGTTCCTTCAGTTCAGTTAGAAAACCCTTTACCTTTAGCAAAGCTTGTACCATTTCGAAACTGCGGGCTGCGAGTTTGCGGTCTTCTTTTAATTTCTGCTTCGCGCCTTCAATGGTGTATTTTCTTTCTCTTAGTAAATGATAGATAAGTTTCAGATGCTGAATATCCTCCTGGCGGAATAGTCTGTCTCCTTTACGGTTCTTTTTAGGCTGTAAAATATCGAACTCATTTTCCCAGTAACGGATCAATGATGTATTCACACGGAACATCGTTGCCACTTCACTAATTGAGTAGTATTGCTTATCCAGCGGGATGGCATCCAGGGATTTCATCAGGTCCGGATCATCCGCTACTTCTTTCAATGATTTCCTGCCACGTTTTTTTTGTGGCGGCTGTGTGGCGGTAACAGACGTACCTATGCCGGTAAAAGGAACGGGAGGGAGATTGTCAGGCGGCATCTGCACCTGTATCTTCACTGGTATCTCCACCTCCGGCAAGGGTTTGGGAGGCGGCTTCTGAACAGTAACCTGCTCCTGTACCGGTTCAGGTACTGGTGGTTTCGGTTTCGGATCCGGTGAAGAAAAAAGGTCCAGTTGTTGCATCATGGCACCAAATTACAAAATTCTCCACTGTTATTGCAGGTTCAGCTTTAACAAGTTAGTCGAACGACTGATTGCCGGAGGCGGCAATTTTCAACATACGGTCAAACTCTTCCGGTGAGAGGTCGTTAAAGAAGAAGTATACAGGATCAACTTTTTCTCCGTTTTTCACTACTTCATAGTGACAGTGAGGTCCGGTAGATTTACCGGTGCTACCTACCCAACCCAGTACTTCGCCGCGTTTTACAACAGCGCCGGGTTTCACTTTGATGCGCAGCATGTGGCCGTATAATGTCTTATAGCCATAGCCATGATTGAGCAGTACGTGATTGCCATAACCGACAGCGCTGGTGCTGGCATCTTCTACAACACCGTCGCCGGTGGCATAAATAGGCGTGCCGGAAGGAGCTGCGAAATCAAGGCCGGAGTGATATTTTACAGTTTTATAGATGGGGTCAATACGATAACCGAAACCGGAAGCGATACGTTTCAGGTCTTTGTTTGCCACAGGTTGAATAGCCGGAATAGACGCCAGCATTTTCTGTTTATTCTTTACCAGGTCGTCGATCTTTTCGTAAGATTTTGCCTGTGTGGCTATGCGGTGCAACAATTCCTGCAGCAAAGCGCCGGTACTGGCAATGATTTCGCTGCTGGAGAATGATTGTAACTGGGTCAGCTCTTCCTCTTTTTCCCTGCTACCCGCCCGGGTACTGTCAGGAATAGGAGAGGCTTCGAAAATAACACGGTAGATCTCATTATCGCGGTGCTCCAGTTCGGACAGCTTAGATTTTACCTCGTTCATCCGGTTCTCCATGGCCTCATAGCGCTCATTCATCACCTCTATCTCCCGCCGTAACCTTTTCTCTTTGGGGGAATCCAGTACACGATAGGATACGGACAGGAATATAAACCCTGTTACGATGGCAGCGGAGACGAACCCCAGTATTCTCAGCAGTTTCACCCGCATCGATACTACGAGCTTCTCATATTTTAGCGTCTGTGTATTGTAAAAGTATTTTACCTTCTTCATGTACCGGCCTTAAGCATTTAAGCAGAACCTACATCCCGATGGAAGTCCTTTATGTTACTTTTAATAGGGTTACAACAGATATGGATGAGAGGTGTATAGATTTTTCAATATTTTTGCACTCCTTCCGCTGGGCGGCAGGGTGTGCAAACCTAAGGGAAATAGAGTAAAAGGGCAATCTTTTGAGTGTCAATTTTCTAAATACCACTAGTTGGCTTAAAATACAAATTAAAGCCATTTAGGTGACACAAAATTATAATACATACTAATTATTTCAAATACTTATGACAGCTCCTGAGATTCGTCAGCAATTCCTGGACTTTTTTGCGTCCAAAGGGCACCATATCGTGCCTTCTGCTCCTATTGTAGTAAAGAACGACCCTACCCTGCTGTTTACCAACGCGGGCATGAACCAGTTTAAAGACTACTTTCTGGGCAACAGGGCGGCGGCCTGGAAAAGAGTGGCGGATACCCAAAAGTGCCTCCGTGTAAGCGGGAAACACAACGACCTGGAAGAGGTGGGCATCGACACCTACCACCATACCATGTTCGAAATGCTGGGTAACTGGAGCTTTGGCGACTATTTTAAGAAAGAAGCGATCGCCTGGAGCTGGGAACTGCTCACCGAGGTATACAAACTACCAAAAGACCGTCTCTATGTAACTGTTTTTGAAGGAGATGCAAGTGAAAACCTGGAAAAAGATCAGGAAGCCTTTGACTTCTGGAAAGAGCACATTGCAGAAGACCGCATCCTGATGGGTAAGAAAAAAGACAATTTCTGGGAAATGGGGGAAACCGGCCCCTGCGGTCCCTGCTCGGAAATCCATGTAGACTGCCGTCCGGACAATGAAAGAGCCCAGGTAGACGGTAAGACCCTGGTAAACGGAACCAACGCCCAGGTAATTGAGATCTGGAACAACGTATTCATGCAGTTCAACCGTCTGAAAGATAAGTCCCTTGAACCCCTCCCAGATAAACACGTAGATACGGGTATGGGCTTTGAACGCCTGGTGAGAGTGATTCAGGGTAAAAGTTCTAACTACGACACAGATGTATTCTCCGGTACTATCGAACATACTGAGAATCTGACCGGTTTGAAATATGGCCGTACCGACAGCAAGCAGGACGTGGCTTTCCGTGTTATTGCAGACCACATCCGTGCTATCTGCTTTGCTATCGCCGATGGCCAGCTGCCTTCCAATAATGGTGCGGGCTATGTGATCCGTCGTATCCTCCGCCGCGCGGTAAGATATTACTTCTCCTTCCTGAACCAGAAGAAACCTTTGCTGCATGAACTGGTGCCCGTACTGGCACAGCAGTTTGCCAACGTATTCCCGGAACTGCAGCAGCAGGTGGACTTTGTTGCCAAAGTGGTATTTGAAGAAGAAAATAACTTCCTCAAGACCCTCGATAGTGGCATCCGCAGGATAGAAGACTTCATGGGCGGCGCCAAACAGAAATCTGTTGATGGCAGAACAGCCTTTGAACTGTATGATACTTACGGTTTCCCATATGACCTCACCAGCCTGATAGCAAGTGAAAACAGCTTCAGTGTTGACGAGAAAGGCTTTGAAGCTGCCATGCAGGAACAAAAAGACCGTTCCCGTGCTGCAACTCAACTGGACATGGGCGACTGGACCGTGCTGGACGAAAACCCGGTATCTGTTTTCGTGGGCTATGAGCTGTCGGAAGCAGAGACCTCCGTTACCAAATACCGTAAGATCAAGGCAAAAGGTAAGGAACAGTACCAGCTGGTATTGTCCCAGACCCCTTTCTATGCTGAAAGCGGCGGACAGGTGGGAGACACCGGTACCCTCACCTTCAAAGGTGAATCTATCAACGTGACAGACACCAAAAAGGAAAATAACCTGATCGTTCACTTTGTAGATAAACTGCCTGCAGATATTACCACTACTGCCAAAGCGGTGATCAATAAAAAGAACCGTCAGTCTACCACGCTGAATCACTCTGCCACCCACCTGTTACATGCGGCGCTCCGCCAGGTACTGGGTACCCATGTGGCACAGAAAGGTTCCCTGGTAAATCCTGAATACCTGCGCTTTGACTTCTCTCACTTCGCCAAAGTGACAGATGAAGAGCTGGAAAAGATCGAAAACATTGTCAATGAAAAGATCCGAGCCAACATCCCGGTAGTTATTAAGGAACTGCCGAAAGATGAAGCCATGCAACTGGGCGCTATGGCCCTCTTTGGCGAAAAATATGGCGATGTAGTACGTGTGGTGATCATGGATCCTGCTTACTCTGTAGAGCTTTGCGGTGGTACCCATATCGGTGCTACCGGCGAACTGGGTCTCTTTAAATTCACATCTGAAGGCGCTGTAGCTGCGGGCGTACGCCGTGTTGAAGCCTTAACCGGCAGCAATGCGCTGGCATTTGTAGATGCACAGTTAAAACAGCTGAAGGACATCAAAGCAGCCCTCAAGAATCCGAAAGATCTTATCGCTGCCGTAGAGACCCTGCTCCAGGATAAAACATCCCTGGAAAAACAGCTGGAAGTACTGGAACAGGAGAAAGTACGCCAGTTATCTGCCGGCCTGCAAAAACAGGTAGAACAGATCAATGGCATCAACTTCCTCGGTAAGATCGTAGATGTAACTAATGCGGATGCGCTGAAACAACTGTGTTTCACCCTGAAGAGTGAAATAGAGAACCACGTGTTCGTCTTTGCTGCAAACATCGGTGGTAAAGCGAATGTGGCCCTCATGATCTCTGATAACCTGGTAGCTGAAAAAGGTCTCGAAGCGCCGAAGATCATCAAGGAGAAGATCGCTCCGATCATCAAAGGTGGCGGCGGCGGACAGAAATCGTTCGCAACTGCCGGCGGACAGGAAGCGGGTCAGCTGGATCAGGTGATCTCGCAGGTGAAGGCGATTTTGTAGTAAAGAAGATAACATTTGGACATAAAAGGGGCCTGTATCAAAGTAGGATACAGGTCCTTCTTATTATATACCTGATGATTACAATGTTTGTGCGTTTATAAGAACGTGCATTTATTTCCGCCATATTTCCTACTTTCTTTATGCCGCAAACTGGCCCTTGTATTACTTCTTCTCATCGCTGGCCGGAGGCGGTGCCGTTATTCGAAGAGGCTTTGAACGAACAGCTTCAGAGAATTTCATCTGATATCTCTGCTCTATTTTCCTGCGCTCACGCTTTGTTTTAGGCACCGGTGCACCCATAAACCCCATGACAACTACTTCCTCGTCTATTTCCGTGTCGATATCAAAGGTGGTTTTCAGCACGGTTTCACCCAGATCTGAAAACAAGCCCACCTTTCCTGCTACAGGTAATTCGGTAGTGTCTCCATTGTCTTTATTATTAACCGCCGGCACTACCGGTGCACCGGTGGTATCTCTTCGTTCTATCTGTCGCATATCCTTCATTTGCCCATGACTCGCCACGGCATTTGATGCTACACCTGCCGCCAGCGCTGTACTCACCAGTAAGGCAGGTACCAAGGCATTCGCTCTTTCTTTTTCCAGTGCCAACAGGTCCCTGTTAAGCTGACTTTCAGTGAAACGTCCACATACAGGCCCGCTGCTATCAAGGAAAAGCCTTACTACTTCGTGGTCAGCCAGTTTGGTGAAATCGACTATTTTCCTGGAACAATGATCGCAGTATCTTCCATCATCCATCGGTTTCATGTTTTCCCAGGACTGTTCACAGGGCAACGGGATCTCTACTTTAAATGGCATGCTTCTTTTCATAGACAAAAACAGGGATTTCATCAAATGTACCTTTTGTTACGTATCAATACTTCCCCTCTTCGCCTATTTTAACTTTTCGTTTATTATAAGCCCTCCTAAATTTGCCTTGTTAACTACAATTCACTATATAAAAAGGAGGATATTATGAGCAAGCTATTGCAGACCCTCACACTGGCAAGCATTACCTGCTTTGCTTTCAGCTCTGCCACTGTCGCTCAGGATAAAAAGAGCGATAAACTGGGAGAGTACGATGAGATCGTTATCAAACGAAACAGTAACAAAGATGGAAAGGTAACCATCGAGATCAAGGATGGCAATGTACTGGTAGACGGGGAAAAAATGGATGCTTATAAAGATGGAGACATTTCTGTATACAGACGCCGTATCAGGCCTGTAGATGGTAACAACTTCAATTTTGCTCCCCGCGGAGGAGTTCAGCTTTTCAACGACGATGATGATGACGATACTGCCGGCGGCATGATGGATATCAAGCCAGGCAAGGCTGTGCTGGGTGTGTTCACTGAAAAGAAAGAAGCCGCAGGCGCCACTGTTCGTGATGTGGCCAAGGAAAGTCCTGCTGAAAAAGCAGGCATCAAGGCTGGTGACGTCATCACCCGTGTAGATGCTGATAAGATCAGTGAACCACAGGACCTGTTTGAAAAGATCGGCGCCCACGATCCCGGCGATAAGGTAACCATCACTTACCTGCGTGATAAAAAAGAGTATACGGCTACTGTGACCCTGGATGAGAGAAAAGACGCCGGTACACTGGAACTTTTCCCCCGTGGCGGCGCTCAGGGCTTCCGTCGTGCTCCGCGTGGAGAATTTAACTTCGGAGATAATTTCCCTGGTGGTCCTAACCGCTTCCGTGGCTTCAACGAAGATAATGACGCCAAGCTGGGATTGTCCGTACAGGATACTGAAGATGGTAACGGTGCAGAGGTACTGAGTGTAACACCTGGTTCCGCCGCTGAAAAGGCCGGATTTAAAGCCAAAGATATCATCACAGAGCTGGCAGGTGATGATGTTAATTCTACCCGCGATGTAGCGAATGCTTATCGCGCCAATAAGAATAAAGGTACCATCACTGCCCAGGTGAAAAGGGGCGGTCAGCAGAAGACATTAGAAGTGAAAGTACCTAAGAAATTACACAAAGCAGATTTGTAAGCCAGATAAGCCGTCAACATAAAAAGGATGCTTCTCCCTCAGAAGCGTCCTTTTTTTTATGTCCTTAAGGGAATATTATAGATTCTCTCCAGTATAGATTCTCTCCAGAGGCATTTTATTATGTGACCAGGCAGATATCATTCTTTTATCTACTGTAAAAACTCGTTATATACATCCTAATACATAATCAAGTATTCAAACAGTCGTTGTAAAGCTGCTACTATAGCTTGTTTCCTGATATAACCCATATATAACCCATATATAAGCCATATATGTCCCATATATAACCCATATTTATAGAGGTATGGGTTATATATGGCTTATATATGGGTTGACGATGGATTATAGATGGGTTATTCTACTGAAAGAACAGACAGAACACTGGCTTAGGAGTACGATAAGACCGTATTCCCAGGCTGGTATATAGACCATAAGATTTTGCTTACTTGGCGGCTGAAGATGCCGCCGGGTGTCGATTATCTCATCAGCCAGCGGACTAATTTCAGCTTATTCCTGAAAGGCGGATACTTCATGGCTACATCTATCCAGGTGCCGGTTTTCATGATACTTTTGGGGTGTGTAAATGTCGTAAAACTGTATTTACCATGATATTGCCCTATCCCACTATGCCCTACGCCGCCGAAAGGCAGTTCAGGGTTGGTAAAATGCCCGAGGGTGTTATTGATACATCCTCCGCCAAAACTAAGCTGCTCAGTTACAGCCTTTTCCGTGCTGATTCTTTTGGTGAACACGTATAGCGATAATGGCTGCGGTTGCTGCCTGACCAGCCGGATAGCTTCTTCCAGGGTGCTGAAACTAAGCACCGGCAGGATAGGACCGAATATCTCATCCTGCATGACGGGACTGTCCCAGCTGACGTCATCCAGTAATGTGGGCGATATAAACAGCTCGTTTTCATCTGCTATGCCTCCGTGCAGCGCCTTCCCCTGCTGTAGATAACTATTCAATACGCCAAACCGTTTGGTATTGATGATCCGCGCATAGTCCGGGCTCACTGCAGAATCTTCCCCGAAGAATCTGACAATCGCCTTCTTCATGGCCGCCACCAGTTCCTCTTTCACGCTGCTGTGTACCAGCACATAATCCGGCGCAATACAGGTTTGCCCCGCATTCCAGAACTTTCCCCATACTATACGCCTGGCGGCTACCCTGATATTCACCTTATCGTCCACAATAACAGGAGATTTCCCGCCCAGCTCCAGTGTCACAGGTGTCAGATGAGGGGTTGCCAGCTCCATGACCTTGCGGCCGATGGCAGCGCTTCCCGTAAAGAATACATGGTCAAAACGATGTTGCATCAGTCCGGGGATGACCACACTACCGTCTCCCTCTACGGCGGTGATATAAGCCGGGTCAAAGGTTTCCCTGATAAGGGCTGTTATTACTGCGGATGTTTTTGGCGCCAGTTCAGACGGCTTTACTACCGCACAGTTCCCACCGGCAATGGCCCCTGCCAGTGGCGCCATGATCAGCTGAAAAGGGTAGTTCCAGGGCCCGATGATGAGGGTCAGCCCCAGTGGCACACGGTGGATCTTACTCTTGCTGGGATACATGATGAAGGGGCTGCTCACATCTTCCGGTTTCATCCACCGTTTGAGATTGCTGAGCAGGTACGCGATTTCGACATAAAGAAACCCTATTTCGCTGCTGTAAGCTTCGACGGGGTGTTTGTGCAGGTCGGCATGTAAAGCGGCCAGAATATCCTTTTCCCGCTTTTTAATGGCCAATTTCAGCAGCTTAAGCTGGCGGCGGCGGAATTTATAGGGTAGCGTCTTACCGGACGCAAAAAAAGCCTGTTGTACGTTATAAACATCCTGGGTATTCATACTACCTGAAAGGTACTGAAAATGATAAAAGTGGAGATTGTTCGCTTATGCTCTAGGGAGGTATAGGAAAACAGAATATAGGTTGAATGGTTCTGTACCACAAGAATACTAAAATTTTGTTAAATTCCAATAATATTCTCCGGATTCCCCTTTCTACCCTTCATTATATATATTTGCGCTAATAGCAGAAGATCATCATGAGCGCAGCCATCGATTTTGACAAATATGAGGTAGTAATTGGCCTGGAAGTACACGCCCAGTTACTGACAGAAAGCAAATTATTTTGTGGAGACAGTGCAGCTTTTGGAGGCGCGCCTAATACACATATCAGTCCCATTACACTGGGGCATCCGGGTACGCTTCCCATGCTGAACCGCAAGGCAGTGGAATACGCCATCCGCCTGGGACTGGCCTGCCAGAGCAGGATTGAAAGGGAAAACTATTTTGCCCGTAAAAATTATTTTTACCCCGATCTCCCGAAAGGATACCAGATATCACAACATACAGCCCCCATCTGCGATGGAGGCATTGTCACCATTCCCGTTTCCGGCGGCGAAAGACAGATCAAACTGAACCGCATCCACCTGGAAGAAGATGCCGGAAAGTCCATGCACGACCAGGATCCGTCCTTTACCATGGTGGATTATAACCGCGCCGGTGTTCCCCTCGTGGAGATCGTGACAGAACCCGACCTGCACAGCAGTGACGAAGTATACTCATTCCTGACCACCCTGCGCAGGCTGGTACGCTGGCTGGATGTATGTGACGGTAACATGGAGGAGGGAAGTATGCGCTGTGACGCCAACATTTCCATCCGCCTGAAAGGAGAGACCAGATTGGGTACCAAAGTAGAAGTAAAGAACCTCAACTCCATCCGTAACGTAAAACGCGCGGTAGAGGGAGAAATAAAACGCCAGATCACTATTGTGGAAAGCGGCGGCACCATCATGCAGGAAACACGGAGCTTCGATGCCGGCAACGGAACATCATTCTCCCTGCGTTCCAAGGAAGAAGCGAACGACTACCGCTATTTCCCTGAGCCTGACCTGGCGCCTTTTCATCTGACAGACGAATACCTGGACAGCATACTGAAAGCACTGCCCGAACTGCCGGATGCAATGGTACAGCGGTATGTAAGCCAGTACGGACTGCCCGAATACGATGCCCGTGTGATATGTGATGACAAGGCAACGGCCGACTATTACGAACAGGTAGCAACGATCATCCCTGCACATAAAGCAGTGGCCAACTGGTTACTGGGGCCGGTTAAATCCACCCTCAATGATCAGGGTGTATCCATGACCGAATTCCCATTAGCACCAGCTGCATTGGCCGGACTGATACAACTTGTTGAAGATGGAAAGGTCAGCTTCTCCATCGCCTCTTCCCGCATCTTCCCGGAACTGTTGCAACACCCTGCAGAACAGCCATTGGATATTGCTACCCGCCTTAACCTTCTTCAGGATAACAATGCAAACAACATTGCACCTATTATTGATGAAGTCCTCGCTAAGTATCCGGATAAAGTAGCCGAATTCCGCGGTGGTAAAAAAGGATTGATGGGCCTCTTTGTAGGAGAGGTGATGAAACTCTCCAAAGGCAAAGCTGATCCTAAACTGACAAACCAGCTGCTGGCAGAAAAACTGAAATAACTATAACTGATCAATATGAAGAAATTTGCTTTATGGGCAGTAGCCGGATTATTCCTGGCCAGTTGCTCACAACAGACAGAGAAGGGCGATTTTGTTATCAATGCACATATAGACAACGCTCCTTTAGGTAAAATATACCTGGAGGAACTGACGCTGGAAGAAGCGAAGATCGTGGACACCGCTGTGATAAAAGATGCCAGCGGTAAGTTCACCCTCAAAGGTATGCTGCCGGAACAAGCGCTTTACCGTATCCGTTTCGCTGATAATAACCGTTTTATCCTGCTGGGCCTCGATGCCGGTACTATGAGTATCGACGGTGATTATAACCACCTGGAACAGGTTAAAATTGAGAATTCCGAGGCCTCATCAGAGATTCAGCAGCTGCTGAATCAGGCGAGCACAAAGAATATAGCGCTGACAGCGGAAATGAAAACCCTGGACAGCCTGTACCAGGCGAAAACGCCCGATAGCATCCTGAAACCACGGGTAACTGCTTTCCAGGAAAAACAAAAGGAACTCGAACAGTTCATCATGAAAGCGGCAACAGATACAAAATCTCCTGCCGTAGCTGCATTTGCACTGAGCATGGTGAGCACACCTACTTTACTGCAGGATCAGAAAGTGATCAAGGAAATAAAGACCCGTTTCCCTGAAAATACACTGATCACCAGTTTCACTGATAAGCTGAACGAAATATCCCAAAAGGGTGCCGCTGCAGGATCGGATGCGATGGCCGGTGAAGAGGAGAATATGACAGCTGTGAAGATCGGCCAGGTAGCGCCTGACTTCACCCTGCCCGACCTGTCAGGAAAAGCTACAAGCCTCAGCTCCTTTAAAGGTAAATATGTACTGGTAGATTTCTGGGCCAGCTGGTGCAAACCATGCCGCATGGAAAACCCTAACGTTGTACAGGCTTATAACACTTACAAGAATAAAAACTTCACGATCCTTGGTGTATCTCTCGACAGAACCAAAGAGGCATGGGCAAAGGCAATACAGGCAGATGGCCTTACCTGGAGCCATGTAAGTGATCTGAAATTCTGGGAATCTGCAGTGGTTCCTTTATACGGACTGAACTCTATTCCGTCCAACATGCTGCTTGATCCGCAAGGAAAGGTAATCGCCATCGGATTAAGAGGTCCTGACCTACAGGCCAAACTGCAGGAAGTGTTGAAATAATTATTACAAGCGTAAATAGAAAACGTCCGCCGAACAGCGGACGTTTTTTTTTATTTATTGATCGACCACGGTTATTTTTTATATCCCGGATTCTGTTCTATGTTACGGTTCACATCTGTCTCCCTTTGCGGAATAGGGAAGATGGCAGTAGTTGAAGTTGCTTCAACGGTGCATCTGATTGGATTCACCTGACCGGGAGTGCTGCAATTTCTTACAATATCCAGCTTATTTCTCATCAGGTCGAAATAACGATGTCCTTCAAACATAAACTCGATACGCTTCTCCCTCAGCACCGCTGTCAACACTGCATCATCCGGCACGTTCTCCAATGCTGCGAGATTCCTGTGGGTACGGATCGCGTTTACGTCTGCCAGTGCGGCGGCATAGTTACTTTCCTTTGCATACGCTTCTGCACGGGCCAGGTACATTTCTGAGACGCGCAGTATCTTAGGACTGTGCAATCCTGCAATACCCTGCTGACCGGTAAATTTATTATTCTGAAATTCTGAAGGACTACCAGTAAACGCTGAAATGAAAACCCTTCTGGCGTCTCCCGGCTCCAATATATTCACCAGATCCGGAGACACTCGGATATCACCATAACCAGGTTTCCTGTACATCTGGCCAAGGTTATCAGAACCAGCTGTTTGTATGTCAAGTATCTTTAACGTAAAGATATCTTCTCCTGTACCAGGTGTGTTGTAAAACTCCGCCAGACTGTTCGCAGGCTCAATTGTATATCCTGCGTTGATCACTCTCGTAGCCTCTGCAATAGCAGCCGCATTGTCGCCTTTATACAGGTACACTCTTGCCAGCAGTGCAGAAGCTGCATATGAGTTGGCGTTGAAAGGATTGCTGACATCTTCAGCCAGTAATGATTTAACCTCTGTAAGATCTGCTATAATCTGCGCATACACCTGGTCTACTGTATTTCTTGACGGTGAGCCTACCTCAAATTTTGTCATCACCGGCACTCCCATAGAAGTACCGCCACCGATGATATATGGCTCGGCGAAGAAACGCAGCAGGTCAAAATGCGCCAAGGCACGGATGAAGAGCGCCTGGCCTTTGGCGAAGTCTTTTTGCTCAGCAGTACCATCGCTGATAACAGGAATGCTGTTGATAATATTGTTTGCTCTTAAGATCACTGCATATGCTCTGTTCCAGACGCCGGTTACATCCGGATCCGAAACGACCCAGCTCAACTTCCAACTGGGCACGAAGCGGTTGCCATTGCTGGTGGAAAGATAAACGTTATCGGCAGTGATCTCTCCGAGTATCAGGTAATTCCGGCCATAATATTCTGCGGACCTCATCCCCGCATACATACCGTTTACAGCGGCATTCACGCCCGTGATATTTGATAAAGCTTCCTCCGTCGGCAACTTATCCGCCGGCGAAAGATCCAGCTCTTTATTACAGCCCTGGCCAACAGATAGCAGGACTAACATAACAGTATATACGAATATCCTTTTCATAAGATCTTTGCTTAAATTAGAAATTAACATTTACACCAAAGGTGATACTCTTGGCAGGGGGATATCTGAAGAACTCAAATGCGCTGATATCCTGCTCAGGATCCCATCCTGTATATTCCGTCCAGGTAGCAATATTCGCCGCCTGTGCATAGAATTTAACATCGCTCAGCTTAGCAGCACGCATCCACCTTTTTGGAAGACTGTAACTCAGGCTGATGTTTTTGAGACGGAGGAAGGACCCATTTTCCAGGTACCTGGTCGACTGTGAACTGTTAGAGCTATGGTTACCGCCGGGGATCGGTTTAGGACGCTCTGCCACATCACCTGGTTTCCGCCAGTAATTCTGTGCAGCCAGCTTGTCATAACCATATCCGAAATAAGCACCGTCGGCATCGCCCAATCCCCTTGTCCTGTTAAGGATCTTATTGCCGGTCACACCGTAGAAGAATATGCTGAAAGAAATACCTTTATAGGACACCGTGTTTGTCAAGCCTCCGATAAATTTCGGCTGGCTATTGCCTACTATTTTTCTCTGAGCCAGGTTAATATTGTTTGTTGTTTTGCCATCTGCCATATACCATAATGGATCGCCATTGTCTTTATCAACGCCGGCCCATTCGTTCAAATACCAGCTCTGTACCGCTTCACCCTCTCTGTGTAACTGCGTAGTAGAAGCCGATACATCCTGTCCACCGTATAGTGACAGTATCTTGTTTTTATTCGTAGATACATTCAGCTCAGTAGTCCATGTCAGACCGGAAGGAGCGTCTATGTTCTTGCTGGTGATGAGTGCTTCAATACCTTTATTCTCAAGCGAACCAACGTTGACAGGCTGCGTCAGGAATCCGCTGGTAGAGCTAACAGGCGTATTCATCAGCAGGCCATCGGTCTGACGTCTGTAAACATCAATAACCGCTGTCAGCCTGTTCTTAAAGAACCCAAGATCCAGACCAATATTGAACGATTTATTGCGTTCCCAGGTGAGGTTTCTGTTACCAATAGTGGAAGGAGCATTACCGGGTTCACCATTGTAGGCAGTACCGTAATCGTATAAAGCGGTCGCCACGAAGTTGTCAAAGTCAGCGTTACCAGTAACACCATAGCTGCCTCTCAGACGGAGATCTGAAAAGACTTTCTGTGATTTCATAAACGATTCTTCTATTACTTTCCAGGAAGCGCCGAAAGAATAGAAAGTACCGAAACGGTTATTCGCCCCGAACCTGGAAGACCCATCTGTCCTGACACTACCGCTCACGTTATACCTATTTTTGAAAGTATAGTTCAGTTGCCCGAGGTATGACAGGAACGTATATTCAGTACCATTACCGCCTACGCCCTGCGGCACGGCAGTAACATCAAGCACTTTCAGTTTGCCGCTTACAAGACCAATTCCATCTGCACTGATAGACCTTGATTTAAACCTGTTATATTCAGTGAGCACGAGGTAATCCAGTTGATGATCTTTACTGATGTTAACTGCGCCGCTGAGTGATAACTGGTTGGTCAGTGTAGTGTTCTTTACATTGGCATTATAGACCTCGCCGCTCTTTGATGGATCCGTTGTATTGATACCATCACCGGTGGTTGGGTCATAGAAGAGGCCAGCCTCACCATACACCAGGTCCATATTCACTTTTTCCTGCACCTTCAGCCAGTCAAACAGACGGTACCCTACAGTTAGCGAGCCAAGGCCCCTGAAATTGGTCAGTCGTTTGTCATTCAGATATACAGAGTACAGAAAGTTATCACCGCTGGCGGCATTGTATTCGGGCTCCAGTCCTGTATATAGTGAGCCATCAGGCTTATAGGGACTTTGAAAAGGAGAAACAAAATATGCACCCAGCAAGGGGCTGGAATAATAGTTTCCGCCCATCGCATTATTTGCATTACTCTGGGAAAGGTTGAGGTTCATTGCAATGTCAAGACGGTCATTCACCTGTTGGGACACATTGGAGATGACCGTATATTTCTTAAACCAGGAGTTGATCACGGTTCCTTCCTGGTTCTGATATCCACCGGATACATAAAACTTTGTTTTGTCTGTTCCACCGGAAGCAGCGATACCGTAATCCTGCGTGGTGGCTCTGCGGAAACCGGCTTCACGCCAGTCAAAGGCCGTTTGCAGCAATGATGTTGGAAACTCTTCATCTATTTCTGCAGGAGTGGCGCCGTTGATAGATAATACGTCACGGCTGTAAGCCAGTGTTTCTGCAGGCGACAGCATGTCTGATTTACCGAAGCTGGCTTTTGCAGAACCATATTGTGCTCGTGCATTAAATGTAGTAACGCCGGCTTTCCCTTTTTTAGTTGTGATGACGATTACCCCGTTAGCACCTCGTGATCCGTACAAAGCAGTAGCAGCTGCATCTTTCAGTACGTTTACACTTTCAACATCATTGGCGTTCAGGTTTGCAAGCAGGTCGTTTGACTGCAAGGCAAGGCCGGAGGTTCCGTTAATGTCCCTGCCATCTACGATAACTCCGTCTATTACATACAGTGGCGCGGCCCCGGCACTGATAGAACCTACCCCACGGATCCTTACGTTCTGTACAGCGCCCGGTTGTCCGGAAGCGCCTCCCACAAATACGCCTGCCGCTCTACCCTGCATGGCCTGATTAATGTCAACAAATGGCGTGTTGGCGAGTTTCTCTCCACCCACTTCAGCTACGGAGCTTACTTTCTTTTGCCGGTTCGTATTTCCATAACCGGTGGCAATGTACTCGCTCAGTGTATTGTCGGCCACGAGCGATACGGTGAGTGTTCCACTGTTACCGGGTTTCACTGTTTTTGCAGCAAAGCCGATGGAAGATACTACCAGCGACTGATTTGCGTCGATCTCAATGCTGAAATTTCCATTCTGGTCTGTAGTTGTTCCTTTGTTGGCCCCCTGGATCCTGACAGTGGCGTAGGGCACGCCGGCGCCATCCTTGGCGTCTGTAATTTTCCCTTTGATCGTTCGTGTTTGGGCAAGCGCGGGCAGCACGCTGATGGCCACGAATAGCCATAGGAGTAAAGTGTGTTTCATAAGCGATTTTGATTGATGAAAAAACGTCGGGTTATTTCCTGCTACATAGAAAAAAATTTAAGTTAGCACAACACATCAGCAACCAGGTGCAGAGGGAATACACATGCATTACTGTTTTGCGGATTTAACTGTGTAGAATGGACTGTGGGTTACTCCTCAGGTATCAGGAATTTCAGCCCCCCATATCAATCAGTACAGAGAAAAACCGGGTTGTCAGTTCAATTGTTAAGCAATAATTACAATTCCTTTCGTCGGGCAATTAAAGTGGTAGTCGGGTTCACTCTAAGGAATTCAGATTCGGATTTTGGTTCTATAGTACTTGCAATAAGTTCTACTGCAATATATGAAATCAATGGAAATTATTCTGCACATTTTTTTCAATATAATGTAAGAAAAATGCTTCCGTATAACCCTTGCATATCCACCTTCATGCGCGATAATACCTGTTTTCATATATGCTGGGAATGGGAAATGCAACTTGCAAACCAGCAACACACTCTTAAGTGCCGGCCAATTTCGATAACGTGGGAGCAATATCTTATGAACGGAGTAATGTTATTATACAGTCATATCCGACTTGAAGGATGGGAATCAAATTGACATTTCCGGAAGAGCATTGGGCGCAATGTTCATGGTACATGTCAGCATGTTGGATAACATAAGGGCACAAAAAAAAAAGCAGCTGTTCATTGTGTCGAACAGCCGCTCCTTGTATAATATCCTGTATCTGTCAGTAGCCCGGGTTCTGATGCCCCTTCAATGCAGGGCTCAGATCAATTTCGCGTTGCGGAATAGGCAATATCACCTTATCTGCGCCTGCTTTTTTCTCGGGATCATTTGCACGCAATGATTGCCCTTTTCTCAATACATCCATCCTGCGGTGGCCTTCGAAGCAGAGTTCTTTGCGTCTTTCATTCAGAATAGCGGTGATCAATTCGTCGGCAGTAGCAAAGGTAGTAATGCTCCATTCAGTAAGTCCTGCACGTTTTCTCAATGCATTCATCAGGTCAATGGATTCCTGGTTCACACCACTTGCAGCAGCCAGTGCTTCGGCCCTGTTCAGGTACATTTCAGTTACCCTGATCAATGGTGCATTATCTTTGGCGGGAGATACGTCAGGAAACTTCAGTGTGAATCTTCTCTTCTCGAGGTTAGCGGCGGTACCTTCATCACTCATCGCAAATCTTTTGTCGTTCGCTTCTGCAGAAAATACCTGTATCAATTCAGGAGAGAACGGACATTCACCACGGCCTCCTACACTTGTTGGACGATAGAATCCAGCCCAACTGGCGGAACCGGGATTATCAGTTTCCGTATTTTGAATGGAAAACACATCTTACATTGTATTACCATCGTAGAAAGCATAATCGCCAGCCAGCTTATAGTAAGGCGCGTCCAGTACCGCTTTTGCATGTTGTGCAGCCTTGTCCCATTGCTCACGGTACAGGTATAGTCTTGACAACAGCGCATTAGCTGCGCCCTTGGTAGCACGGCCCCTGGCCAGCATAGGATCACTGAAAGTATCACTCAGGTCTGGTAATGCATCCAGCAGATCTTTTTCTATCTGTGTCTGTACATCATTTACCGTACCTCTTGCCGGATAGGTGATGGTACCATCAAAAGCAGCTGTCACCAGCGGAATGCCCGGCGATGCACCCTGTGCCACCTGGTAAGGCTGAGAAAAGAGGTTGAGCAGCTGGAAATAGAGGATAGCCCTCATGAATTTCGCCTCTGCTACGTACATTTTACGGTTAGCAGCAGTGAACGCCGGGTCCTGTATGCCGGGTACCTTATCTACAACAGCATTGGCTCCCATAATAGCATCATAGTGATAACGCCACATATCAGTCACTGTCGAGCCGGCGGGAGAAGTGATAAAACTGTTGATGTCACTCATAGCAGTGCCCAGGTAATTGCTGTTATCGGCCATAAAATCGGCGATAATCTGAGGCTGACCTCCAAATACCTCCGGGCGTTGAGAACGGCTGTAAACGCCGTATAATGCGCTTAAAGCCGTAGATCCGGAAGTAAACACCTCATCGGTAGGAATTGCCTGTTCCGGATCCTGGTCCAGGTCTTTGCTGCAGGAAAACAGGCTGGTACAGGTCAGACCTGCCAGTAGCCATATCCATATCTTTTTTTGCCGCTTCATGTTGGCTGTTTTCATATTTTAAAATACCAGGTTCACACCCACAGTGATCGTTTTAGGCTGAGGCAGGGAGAAGGATGATTCTCCGGCTACCTGAGCATTCGAGCCATACAGGGATACTTCAGGATCAGCACCACGGAATTCCTTCTTCGTTACTGTCCAGAGGTTCTGGCCCAGTACATATAATCTTGCGCCGCTCAGCACCTGAGTATGGCCTAACAGATCAGAAGGCAGGTTGTATCCTAAGGTCAATGTTTTCAACCTCAGGAAAGAACCATCAAACAACTGTGCGGTAGACAACTGATTAAAAGGTTTAGTCTTCCAGGAAGCACTGGTAGCTGCCGGCGCAAATGCCTGATCGCCCGGTTTCTGCCAGTAGTTCAGCATGTCTTTACTCAGGTTGGAAGTAGTCAATAATGCATTATCCAGTGTCTGGAATTCATTCAGCATCACCTTATTACCATAAGAGAAGTAGAAATTAACTCCGAGGTCAAATTGTTTATACCTTACTGTGTTGTTGAATCCTCCTGTTAGTTTCGGCATAGCGTTGCCAGCGATTATCTGATCATTGTTGGTAGGGGCAGTAGTAGTCTTTCCGTCTTTGGTATACCATTCAGGGTCTCCGGTTTCAGGATTGATACCTTTGTAGTGGAGGAGATAGAACGAGTTCAGTGCATAACCCTGTATTACCCGTTGACCACCAAATGAACTGAGTATAAAGTTTCTGCCTTCTTCATCCTTATTATCCGAAGACAACTTTAATACTTTGTTCTTTACAAAACCGAGGTTAAGACTGGTGGTCCACTGTACGTCTTTGGTGCGTACAGGCACTCCTGTTATCTGCAGGTCAACACCTCTGTTACGCATCTTTCCTGCATTCCTGGTCGCAAATCCAAACCCTGTAGTAGAGGGTACCGCTAAGTACAACAGCAGGTCTTTGGAATCTTTACTATAGTAGTCCACTGTCAATTGTATCCTGTTGTCCAGCGCATTTACTGCCAGGCCCAGGTCAAACTGACTTGTTTCTTCCCAGCTCAGGTCAGGGTTCTTTATCTGGGATGGTCTTAATCCGGGTTGTCCCGCATAGCTGGCATCAGTACTCGCAGCGTATTGTCCCAGGTAATCGTAGTAATTGATACGGTCATTACCGGTTACACCATAACTGGCTGTCAGTTTCATATAATCAATAAAACGTACCTCCTTCATAAACTGCTCCTGTGAAATGATCCAGCCGCCGGATACAGCCCAGAAGTTACCATATTTCTTATTGGGGCCAAAGCGGGAAGAACCGTCCCGGCGCAGGGACCCTTCAAACAAATATTTGTCCTGGAAGCGATAGTTACCACGGAAGATGTAAGATTCCATTGCCCACCGTTTCCCGGTTGCAGAACCTGTAGTCACTGCTGCAGATCCCACATTTGGCAGCTGGTCGCTTACGAAGCCGGTACCTGTCGCTTTGATATCATCATACCTTGCCGTCTCATAGCTATATGCAGCCAGGAATGTTACCTGATGATTTTCGCCGATCCTTTTATCGTAGTTCAGACTATTAGTGCTCAGCCACTTGTAATCCTGCCAGAGGGTACGGCTGGCAGAGCCGGGGGTTGTAGTGGCGCCTGTTAGCTTAGCAGACCTGCGAATACGTTCCTCCGTTTCCAGGAGATCAATACCCCAGTCACTTTTCACCCAGAGATCTTTCGTGATATTGACCTTTGCATAAGCATTGCCAGTGTTACGGCGGGTGTAATATTTATTGGTGCTTAATAAAATGTTAGCGAGTGTATTGGTGGTCGGATTGGCAAACTGACCGTCGTCTGTATACGCTGGCGTAAATGGCGTATTCAGAAATGCAGCCGTATAAGGCGGCAGGTTGGTGTTCCCGGTGGCGTTTCCCTCCTGGTAGATACGGTCCATGTTCGTATACGCCGTACTGAAATTAACTCCCAGTTGCAAATACTTATTGGCAGTATGTTCCAGGTTCAGTCTTCCGGATAACCTTTGCAGGTTGTTACCGATCACATAGTTCTCATCATCCATGTAGTTACCACCCACATAAAAGCGGGTCTTCTCGTTCCCTCCGCTGGCAGAAAGCGCATAGTTGTTTGTACGGCCAGTCCTCGTTACCAGGGAAGGCCAGTCAGTACTTTTTGCCGGAAAATCGATCGGCGTCTTTCCCGTTACCTTGGTGATGTAGTTATTATAAAAAGAGCTGTATTCACTCCCGTTCATTACCTTCAGCTTATCCGTGGGACTTACCCATCCGGTATAATAATCCAGTCTAAGCTGTGTTTTGTGGTTCAGGGCGCCTTTCTTTGTTTCTATCAGTATTACCCCGTTCGAACCCCTGGAGCCGTAAATGGCTGCAGCAGCGGCATCCTTCAGCACGGTGATGGATGCGATATCTTCGGGATTGATTTCCAACAGGGGGTTCAGCACTGCTCCACCGCCATAAGACGTGCTGTAGGTACCATCATTCAGGGGCACCCCATCTACGACAAATAAAGGCTGGCTGCCGGCTGTAATGGAAGCGGTTCCTCTTACCCGGAGAAGGGAGGAATTGCCCAGTAAACCGGAGGAATTGGTCATGTTTACGCCTGCTACTTGGCCTTGCAGCAATTGCTGGGGAGAGACAGCGGGCACATTCGTTATCTGGCCGGCCTTCACAACTGATACAGCTTCAGTCGTGTACCGTTGTGCCTGTTCTCCATATCCCACCACGACCACTTCAGACAGGCGGGAAGATACGGATTGCAGTTTTATATCCAGGCGGGTAGCATCCGCTGCAACTTTCAGCTGCTGCGATTCATATCCTACCATGGAGAATTGTAGTTCAGGCGTTCCCTCTACGCTCATGGAAAAGGAACCGTCTGAATTGGTGGCTACACGATAAGTGGAGCCTTTAATGTGGATAGTAACGCCGGGCAGCGGTGCTCCGCTATTGCCGGCTTTGACGGTGCCTGTAAGTGTCCTCATCTGTGCAAGGGCAGGCAGCACAGCCATTAATGAAAACAGATACAGGAATACTCCTTTTTTCATCAAACAGATTTTAAATTAATGCAGGAAGTAGCATTAGTGATAGTACCAAGATTAAATACCACATCCGTGGTGTAAATGCGGTCAATTGTCCCCGTGTCTTTATTATTTTGAAAATAGCCAATCAGCTAAAAAGTATCACAAGATATAAAAATTCTTAAAAAGATATACGGATGTGTGGTTTAACATCTGGTTACTTAAAAAAGGAAGGTCCAGGATCAAAAAAAGGGGCTCGTTATATAACGAGCCCCCTGAATATATACATATCCGTTATCTTAGTTAGCGTCCCACCAAACCTTATCGTACGCCAGCTTAGCGCCAGGGAATTTCGGGTTCCTGGTGATTTCGGCGTTAGGATACAGTAAACGCTGTGGCATCTGGCCTGCAGGCAGTACAGAAGCCTGAGAACGAACCAGGAAGGAAGGGTAGCCGGTACGGCGCCATTCTGTCCATGCCTCGAAGTTCTGGTTTCCGCACATTGCGAAGTATTTCTGGGTAATGATCGCCTTTACCTGAGCTTCAGTACCAGTAGCAGGGAATGCTGCAACTGCGTTGGTGATATAGTTACCCGGAGCAACATTATATGCAGTAAAGCTTGCAGTGATACCCTGCTGATACAGTGCTTTAGCATCGCCAGGAATGTATCCGTGAGCAGCAGCTTCAGCCTGCAGGAAATAGCTTTCAGCAGCAGAGATGAATTTCACAGGAGCCAGTGCAGAAGAGTCATTCTGGCCGTAAGCGCCTACAGCAGTATTAGGTGCTGAGAAGTTATAGTCCCACTGAGTTCTGTAACTTCCCTGAGGAATACCCGCAATACCAAAAGTATCTGGAGTAGTTCTGTAGAAAGTGAAAACACGTGGATCGTTCAGCGCGTTCATCTGATCAACTGTAGTACTGCTCGCAATCAGGTTCTGTGTTCTTCCAAGCCCCAGTATTTCAGCGAACAGTGGGTTCTGGCTACCACCTGTAGATACGTAGGTGATCTTTGCATCTGATGTCAGGAAGGTTCTGCCAGCGAGGCTTGCAATACCCTGAGCAGCAAATGCTGAGTCAACCTTTAATAAACGTAGATAAGCACGGAGTTTCAGTGTGTTACCGAAAGCCTCCCAGTTACCCATATTACCACCAAAGATCAGGTCATCTTTTGCAGGTTTAGCAGTGCTTGCAGGATCGATCAGCGCCAGACCTCTGTCGATCATAGCGAAGATGCTGTCATACACCATTTCCTGAGCATCGTAGGAAGGGGCCAGAATGTCCTGGCTACCAGCCTTGATAGCATCTCTTAAAGGAATATCACCAAATGCATCTGTCAGTACCTGGTAGCTGTAAGCCTTCAGCAACTCAGAAATACCTGCATACTGCTCTAACCTTTTGGTGTTTGCCTTATCAACAATCACCTGCAGGTCCTGCAGTGCGCCTGCGTACAGGAACTGCCAGGGTCTGTCAAAGCTAGCCGGATCCAGGTTCACCTGTTCGATGTTCCTGTACTGTGAAGAGCTGATATCCTGCGTCCAGTACTGAGAATAGATACCGCCATATACCTGGAAGTGGTTACCTATTGCCATACCAATGTTTGCCTGGCTGGATGGCAGCAGATAGCTGGGATCCACGTCAACAGCCTTGGTAGGGTTCTCATTTATATCCAGGAATTTGCTACATCCTGTTATTGTGAGTGATAGTGCAGCGAGCATACCCGCGGCTACTTTTACTATATTCTTCTTCATCATTATAAGCTTGCTTTTAAACATTAGAAGGTTACCCTTACATTAAAACCAAAGTTTCTCAGAGAAGGCTGCGCTGTAAAGTCAAAACCTTGCTCGTTACCAGCACCACCAGAGTTTACTTCAGGATCAGCATATTTGTTCTTTGTCCACAATGCCAGGTTGTTACCGAATAAGCCTACTGTCAGATCGCCAAACGGAGTTCTGTTCAGTACACCTTTTGGAAGACGGTAGCTCAGGCTGGCCTCACGCAGTCTCACATAAGATGCGTCAAAAATGTTCTGACCATCAGGTTTGTTTGTCCAATACTGCTCTGGATAATATTTAGTAGTGTTTGGAACCAGCTTGCCTGTACCATCATCAGTTACAGAGTTAGCCCAAACTGCGCCTAAACGGTCCTGTGCAGCAGAAGCAGCAGATACACCTACGAAGTCGGTGATGTCTGCAGTACGGGAGAAGAATTTGTTACCTTGTTTTGTATCAAACAGGATGCTGAAGCTAAAGCCTTTGTAACCGGCATTCAGTCCCCAGGAAGCCTGGTATTTAGGATTGTATGAACCCAGGTAAACTGCAGTAGGAGTGCTCAGCGGCAGACCTGTAGATGGATCTACCACCACACGTCCCTGATCATCACGGCGGATGTCCTGTGCATAGAATGTACCATAAGGCAGGCCCTTAGCAGCAACGATGCTCATACCAGTGAAACCACCAATCACGATCTGTTGAGCAACACCTAAATCCAATACAGTGCTCTTGTTTCTGGTGTAAGTACCAAACAGTTCAACAGACAGACCGGAAGCAGTACGGATTGGCGTACCTCTTACACCGATCTCAATACCCTTGTTCTCGATCAGACCAGTGTTCAGTGTTTTCTGAGTAGAACCGGTAGATGGTGCTAAAGGCACTGGGATGATCTGATCTTTAGATTTGTTTTTATATACAGAGAGGTCGAGTGATAACCTGTTTTCCAGGAAGTTCAACTCTGTACCAATTTCTGTAGCAGTAGTGATCTCTGGCTTCAGGTTAGCATTACCAATTGAGTTAGACAGGGTGTAACCGCTAACACCATTGAAAGGGAAAGTAGTGCTACCGAAACCACCATTGATGCTGGTAGCTTCATAGTAAGTACGTAACAGATATGGATCAGCATCGTTACCTACCTGAGCCCATGCAGCCCTTATTTTACCATAGTTCAGTATGTGAGCAAATTCACTGTCTTTGAACAGTTCAGAGAATACGAATGAACCGTTCACACTCGGATAGAAGAAGGAGTTGTTTGATTTAGGCAGTGTGGAAGACCAGTCGTTACGTGCAGTTGCACCGAGGTATACCAGGCTTTTGTAAGACAGGTTTAACTCGCTGTATACACCAACCAGGCGGCGTCTTGACAACGCGTCGTTTGTAACGATAGGACCACTACTGTTGTCAAAGCTGTACCATCCTGGTACTACAAGACCGGCAGAATTTGTCTGCAGTTCTGTAGTATTCAGTTTACGCTGACGGATGTTGTTACCTACCATCAGGGTTGCTTTGAAATCAGGACCGAAATCTTTGGTTGCAGTCACCATGAAGTCGTGTACAACTTCGGCCAGGTCATACTGGTCCTTGCTGTACATACCGGTTGCAGTCTGCAGATTTCTTGTCTGGCTATAGTTGCCCGCATCATCAGCAGGAGCGAAAGAGTATTTAGGAGATTTGTAGGTACGACGGTCAGAATACACGTCAACACCAACCCTTTCCAATACATTCAACCATGCTAATGGTTTGTATTCGATAGTAAATGCACCGGTTACCCTGTCTACATCGTTCTGGTTCCTGTAGTTCTGCAGGATGAAATAAGGGCTCTTCGTGTAAGCGCCATAGTAGCCATAGTAAGGAACACCATTAGCGTTCAGCAGGTTACCAAAGCTGTAGTAAGGATTGCTCAGGTCACCCATTTTGTCAATAGGAATATCGCGTGGAGTCTGCAATACGTTGTTGTACACAGAACCGCCACCCTGGCCACCTTGTACTACTGCGCTACTGATCTTGCTGTAGTTCAGGCTGATGGAAGTAGTGATCTTGTTGCTCAGTTCAGCGCTACCATTGAAACGTACGCCGTACTTGTTATATTTATCATAATCACCAGGCATCACTCCATCAGAGTTCAGGCTGTTCAGTGACAAATAATAAGTAGTCTTGTCGCCAGCGCCGGACAGTGACAGGTTAGTGTTCACAGCTTTAGCCAGTTCGAAGAAGTTTTTTACCGCATCTTCCTGAGCGCTGTAAGGTTTCTTCAACCTTACACCGTTGATAGACTGACCCCACTCTTCTTCAGCACCGGTAAATGGACGGCCCCAGCTGAAGTTTTCTTTTGGATCAATATCGAAGCCATCTCCAGTACCGTTCAGATAACCCTGACCGTATTTGTTCTGGAACTCAGGCAGCTTGGCAATATTAGAGAAAGTCAGCGCTGAGCTCAGCGTAACTTCACTTTTCTTATTACCGGTCTTCTTACCTTTCTTGGTAGTGATCACCAACGCACCGTTAGATGCACGTGAACCATACAATGCCGCTGCAGCAGGGCCTTTCAGCACTGTTACAGACTCGATGTCTTCCGGGTTCAGGTCATTACCACGGTTACCGAAGTCAGAAGAAGAAAGGCTGTTATCACCACCATTGATGCTGGAGTTGTCGATAGGAATACCATCTACTACCAACAGCGCCTGGTTGTTACCGGTGATGGAAGAACCACCCCTTAATACGATCCTGGAAGAACTTCCCGGAGCATTCGCACTGGTGGAGATGTTCACACCGGCTACTTTACCTGCAAGCGCATTCAGTGGGCTGGTACTCTGGCCCTTGGTTAGTTCATCATTTTTCAGAGTTGGAGCTGCGTAACCAAGAGATGCTTTTTCGCGGCGGATAGCGTTAGCAGTTACAACAGTCTCAGTAAGTTTGGTAACATCGGGATATAATACCACATTGTGTTTTGCGCCTGTTCCCAGTTTGATTTCCTGGTCTTTCATGCCCACGAACTTCACGATCAGGGCAGTCGCGCTTTCTGGTACCTGAATGGTATACTCACCATTCGCGTTGGTTACAGTACCGGTTGTGGTACCTTTAACAATGACTGTAGCGCCAATCACCGGACTACCATCATCAGCGGAAGTAATCTTCCCTGAAATGGGACGGTTTTGCGCAACCACCTGCCCTACCACTAATACAGTGGACAGGAGGAAAAATAAACTTTTCCTCATAAGCTTTGTTGTTTCTGGTTGTTTAGTTAAATATTCAAATGAAATAGAATATAGTTCTCAGGAAACCGACCACTGGCTCTGAAAAGCTTGTCCTACGTTGATAAAACTTTAGTTGAAAAAATACATTTTGGTTCCCCTAAACGCAATTAACAATACTTGTCCTAAATTCCTTAAATGAGTATACAGAGGGTGAGAAGCCATTTCACGGCCATTTCTCATAAGCAATTAACCCTTCTTCTGTTGTTTAACTTAATTTTAACGTTCAAATATAAGTTTATTAACAATAATTTTAACAAAAACCGGTCAACAAATTTATATGTTATAACATTCCTTTAACAGTTCTTTAACATAACTGGAATTTTTTTATTTGTAAAAATGAAATTCTTGATATATAAAATGCCTAACGACACCGACTATATTTTTACTTAAATAAGTACTGGCAATAGAATGTAAGGCAGGCGGTAGGATTACCACCTGCGCGCTCATCAACCAAAATCTAAATCCGGGTTTTGTTCCAGATCTAAATAAAAATGCGCTGCGTTACTGCAGCAATATCTTGAAATGATAACCCGTCAATCAGGAAAGACTCAGCGGTTGTGTCTTTAACAATTCGAGCAATGTTTCATAGATGTCCTCATTCCTGTTATTGTACCGGAATTCACACTCCTTCAAATGCAGGTACACCGTACTGCGGTTCAATCCCTTGAACTTGGCCAGCCGATGTTTCGTAAGCCCCCAGAATGCATCCACATCGTCTGCAATACTGACAGCTCCCTCATTTTCAAGGTTGTACAAACGGTATTGCCCCAGGTCAACTACGTTGCTGAAACGGCGGATCTTCTCGGCTGCGCTCTGCATTTCCAGTATGGAACGGCTGCTTCTTACCACAGAATGGATCATCGACCTGCTCACATCCGGCAGTATCTCAGTATGCAACCGGTCAGAACAACGGTAGATACCAAATACAACCGGCTTCACATTACGGCCCACTTCTGTTTTAACGGAAACATCTCCTTCATCTGCTGAGGATGCATGGTGCACACTACGCACCGGAGCGGCAGGACGATAATGACTCTCTGCCGGCAATAAGGACTCACAATGACGGGCGATCTGTTGGCGGATCTTCTTGAGATAACTGTTTACGGTAACCCGGCTTACTCCACTAATGTTGGCAATCTGCGTGGCCGTAAGATCTTCGGCGAATAGCCGTAGTATCTCCTTAAATTTACGCTCAGAAAGGTGAGCGCCCTTTAAGTATTTGTTTTTCATGAACTAAAAGAGGTTAGAATGGCATTATAAACCTCATACTTTTTAGTGGGTATGTGGCATCCTTTTATACAAACGGCTAATATGGGGGGATGAATGTAGTCCACTAGATTATTTGGGAGTAACAAAAAACGCTCAATGCTGATAATCATGCATTAAGCGTTTTAACTATATGTGTATGATATATTTATCTAGTCTTCCTTCGCGCGTTCCTTTAATCCGAGCTCAGACATGTCCATATCTTTTTCCTCATCCAAAGCATTCCATAACTCTTTTTTCCGGGCTTTCTTCAGCAGGGCCTTCTCCATCCACAACAACAGCGCCGGTAAAATAGTCAGGTTAGTGATCATAGCCATTAACAATGTCAGGGACGTTAACCAGCCCAGCGCCTTGGTACCTCCGAATTCAGAGAAACTAAAGATCATAAATCCGGCCAGCAGGATCAGTGAGGTATATATAATACTCAACCCTGTTTCATGAATGGTCTGTTTCACTGTAGCGGAAATATCGAGGTTGTGGTGAGGTAATTCCTGTTTGAAGTTCACCAGGAAACGGATCGTTACATCTATCGCTATCCCCAACGCCACACTGAATACCAGCACGGTAGATGGCTTTAACGGTATATTCAGCCAGCCCATCACTCCAGCCGTTACGGCCAGCGGGATAATGTTCGGGATCAGGGAGATCAACAACATCCTCCAGGAACGGAAGAGGTACAGCATACAGAAAATGATCAGCACAAATGCCAGCAGGATACTTTCTGTCAGCCCGTTAATAATGAAACGGCTACCCTCCAGGAAAATAACGCTGGTGCCGGTGAAGGTCACTTTGTACTTCGTACTGTCAAAGATCTGGTTTACCTGTGGAGCCAATGAATCCAGCAATACCGGCAATCTCGCAGAACCCACATCCGCCATATTTACACTCACACGTGCCACCTGCCTGGTGCTATCCATAAATGAAGATACCAGCTTTGTAAAGGCAGTGGCATTTCCACTGGCGTTCGTACCGCCCTTCATACGCAGGTAAGGTGCCAGGAAACCAATATCAAACTGATTAGGCACCGAGTAGTTGGAGCTATCTCCGTTATAATAAGCCTGTTTTGCAAACTTGATACCCTCTGCTACAGACAAGGGTCTGGCGAAATCCGGCTGTGCCGCTATCAGTTTTGACAACTGATCCAGCTTTTCCAGTGTCTGCAGGTTTACCACGCCGTTCTTCTTCTTCGTATCCACCGCTATCTCCAGTGGCATCACTCCTTTAAAGTTCTTTTCGAAAAATTTAAGATCAGTGTACAACCTGTCACTCTGCGGAATGTCATCCAGCATGTGTGCTTCCGAATGCAGTTTCAACATACCGATCACCGCCGCCACTACCATTACCACCGTTACGCCATACACCCATGGACGGTACCGGAACACCAGGGCTGTCAATCCGTCCAGCAGGGAACGGAACAACCTGTTATTCATATAGTTGGTATGTTTCGTCTTAGGCGCCGGCAGATAGCTCAGCACTGAAGGCAGGAAAATAAAGGAGATCAAAAAGATCAGCATGATGTTTAATCCTGCTACGATGCCGAACTCTTTTAACAATTCGCTCTTCGTGAAGCAGAACACACCAAAACCGATCGCTGCCGTCAGGTTGGTAAAGAGGGTTACAATCCCCATACGCTGGATCATGTGCACCAGCGCCCGGGTCTTATTACCATCTTTGGCATATTCAGTATGATATTTATTGAGGAAGTATACACAGTTCGGAATACCGATCACCACAATCAGTGGGGGGATCAATCCCGTCAGCAACGTGATCTTATACTGAAGCAGCACGATCGTGGCTACAGACCATATTACCCCTATTGCCACTACGATCATTGACATCAGCACTGCACTGAATGACCTGAAGAACAACAACAGGATCAGTGCTGTCAGCACGAATGATAATTTCAGGAACAGTCCCAGTTCATTCGCCACTTTCGTAGCCACAATGGTACGTATCAACGGCAAACCACTCATACGTACTTCTGTATGATGTTTTTCACCGAAAGCAGTTCCCAGTTTCATCACATTGCTTACTACTTCAATACGGCGGGCAGTACCCATTACGCCTTTATTGATGTTGATCATCATCATGTAAGCATGTGTGTCAGGATTATAGAGCAGGCCTTTGTAGAAAGGCAGATTATTCAACGCACGGCCAAGACTGTCGAGCACCGCCTGTTGCTGCAAATCGCCCCTGAATAAAGGCTCTGCACTCAACTTACGGGTACTGTCGTTTTTTACAAGATTGATGGCAAAAGGCACGCTCAGTACATTCTCCACAAACTCTACCTTCTTGATATCCTCATTCAACTTGATATAATCATGAAAGAAATCCTTCTGAAAGAAGCTGTCTGTCTGGACTCCTATCACAATCATATTACCATCTTCACCAAATAAACCTTTAAACTGGAGGTAATCCTTGTACTTTAAGTTGTCAAGCGGGATAGATTTGTTAGGCTCATAGGACAATTCCACCTTACTGGCATAATAAGTCATCACTGCAGTGCTCAACAATAATAAGACAAGGAGTGCCAGACGGAATTTCAATACGAATCCTGCTAAGCGTTGCCACATACGCGTCGTTGTAATTTAGTAGGGCGTAAAGGTAATCAAAGTTGTCTAAAAAAAGGGATTCAGGGATATATAGCAGTATGTGTCACAAAGTAACAACATATAACTATTTTTGATGCATGTACCGTTTCCTGACATCCCTTTATGCCATCTTAAGCCTATCCTGCCTGACGTTCCATCAGGCGCAAGCCCAGACTCCCGTAGGCCAATGGAGTGACTACCTTCCCTGGCGCCCCGCCGTGGCTGTGACGGTGAAAGCCGATAAAATATACTGCGCCACCTCCCAGGGACTCTTCTCCGTCACCACCGGTGCAGATGAAGAGATCAGCAGGTATAGTAAGATCAATGGCCTTCATGACATCGGGATCAGCACGATAGCTGCCGGTGAAGATGAAATACTGGTCGCATACCGCAATAGCAACATCGACCTGCTGAGCGGCAACAATAGTTTCAATATCCCCGACCTGATGCGGAAGCAGGTGGCGGCAGATAAATCTATTTTCCGCATCATCTACTTTAACAGTAACGCCTACCTCTGTACGGGCCTGGGTATTGTTGTGATAAACACCTCCGTTCCTGAGATAGCAGCTACCTACGTTGTAGGCAGCACCGGCGATTACACGCCTGTCTACTCCCTGGCCTTTCTCAATGGCTCCCTGTACGCGGCTACTTCAGAAGGTATCAGGACAGCGGCCCTCAACAGCAATAATCTGTCTGATTACCGGAACTGGTCCTTTCTCAACCAGGGACTGCCGCAGGACACGGTACAGGAGATTATCTCTTTCAATAATCAGCTGATCTGCCGACAGGGTAATCAGTTATTCCGATTCTCCAATAACACCTGGACGCCCTGGTACACAGATGACTGGAACATCAATAACATAGACGTACATGGGAACCAGCTGTTCCTCAGTGAACAGCAATCCGGTGGCGCTGCACGTATCATTGTCCTGGATGCCAGCGCCAATGCCATAAAAGCATTGCAGCATCAGTTAATAGATGCGCCTTTACAGACAGCCAATACCGGTAATGAAACATGGATAGCAGATTCCTTACAGGGACTTATCAGATATAAAACTGACGACAACAGCTTTACTGCTGTACATCCCGATGCGCCGGCCAGTATTATCACCGGCAATATGTTATTTGTAAATAATACCCTATGGGCCACTGCCGGTAGCATCAGCAGCGACTGGAAAGCCACCGGTAACAGCAACGGTTATTATACTTTTTCACAGGGCAGCTGGACACAGTTTGATCGTAACACCAAGCCAGCACTGGCTTCCGTTTCAGATCTGATCACCCTTTCGCCAGATCCCGGCGGTCAGGGTTGTTACCTTGGTTCTTTCGGCGGTGGACTGGTATACGCTGCGCCCGATGGCGGTTATACTATTTTTAAACAGGGCGTGCTGCTGCCAGCTACCGACAATCCTGCTGCCTATAACGTTAGCGGATTAACCACAGACCCCGCCGGCAATTTATGGCTGGCAGCCTATGGTGCCTCCAGTAATCTCCTGGTGAAAAAACCGGATAATAGCTGGCTATCGTTTCGCAGTCCCTACGTCATGACCGGCAATGCGATCAGTCAGCTGCTGACGGACGACTACGGTCTGGTATACATGGTTTCTCCGCAAAGCAATGGACTGTTTGTACTGAATCACAACAATACACTCGACAATAAGAACGACGACCAATGGCGGCAATACCGTCTGGGTAGCAACCAGGGTAACCTGCCGTCCAACGATGTCTACTGCCTGGCGAAAGATAAAAATGGCAGCGTTTGGGTGGGTACCGCCAGAGGCATCGCTATTATCAACTGCCCGGGACAGGCTGCTGACGAGGGATGTAACGCCATCCTGCCGGTTATCCAGCAGGACAATTTTGCCGGCTACCTGTTCCAGGACGAACAGGTAACCGCCATTGCCGTTGACGGTGCCAACCGCAAATGGGTTGGAACGCTGAATGGCGCCTGGCTGGTAAGTGAAGACGGAGAACAGATCCTTGAGCAATTCAACACAACCAATAGTCCGCTTCCCGACAATCATATCTACACAATCGCCATAGATCCTCAAACAGGAGAGATATACTTTGCTACAGGAAAAGGCCTGATGTCATGGCATGGCACCGCCACGGAGCCTGTCTCCAATATGACCCGTGATTCCGTGCTGGTATTCCCGAACCCCGTACCACACGATTATAGCGGTACTATTGCGATCCGGGGACTGGTGGAGAATACAAGGGTGAAGATCACCGACATCAGTGGAAAAATGGTGTTCCAGACAAGGGCCTTCGGCGGACAAGCCACCTGGAATGGAAAGGATTATACCGGACACCGGCCACAGTCCGGCGTATACCTGGTATTCGCAGCCAGCGAAACGGGAGGGGAGCACCTGGTCACAAAGATTGTATTCATCAATTAACGCCCGCTAATCGTACATTTGAATCCAGCAGCTGTCAGGTATGTTACACAAAACCCGCGGGATAGTATTAAGAACGGTCAAATATGGCGATACCAGCGCCATTGTCAATATATTCACAGAACTCTTCGGGGTCCAGTCCTATATGGTCAATGGGGTACGCTCGTCCAAGCCAAAGGCAAAGGGAAATCTCTTCCAGCCCGGCAACATCCTGGAACTGGTCGTCTATCATTACGAGCAGAAGAACATACAGCGGATTTCCGAGTTTAAACTGGGTTATATCTACACCTCCCTACACTTCAACATTGTCAAGAATACGGTCGCACTGTATATGATAGAGCTCCTGCAGAAGAGCCTGCGGGAACCGGAGCAACAGCTGGAACTGTATTATTTTTCAGAGCAGGCATTGCAGGCACTGGATGTAGCGCCATTGTCCATCGCGGCAAATGTTCCCCTTTATTTCACGCTTAAACTTGCTGAGCATCTGGGTTTCCGGTTAAATGGCCGGTATTCGGAGTATGCACACTATCTCGACCTGCAGGAAGGTTCATTTACAGATCTGCCACCTCACCACAGCAACTACCTGGATGCTGCCAACAGTGAGATCACGGATCGCCTTTTTCAATGTACTAACTGGGAAAGCCTTGGAGAGATCAATATGAATAAAGATAAACGCAGAAAACTCCTGTACGCTTATCTGGACTTTTTCAAGCTGCATTTACCGGACTTTCAGGATCTGAATTCGCCTCCCATCCTGCATGAGATACTGGAATAAACGTTATTTATCGTATAACAGGGAAGTGGTTTTACCATCAAAGACAGCATAGCTGCAATAATACAACCAGTCTCCCAGGTTGATGTAACGGCTGTCAGCCCCTACCTGCAGATCCAATGGCAGGTGACGATGCCCGAAAATAAAGTAGTCGAAATGGGATTGCTGCAAGATCTCTTTGCTGTAGATCGCGAGCCATTCGTTCTCTTCTCCGAGGAATTTCTCCAGCTCCATACCTGTAGCAGCACGGCTTTTACGGCTGAAATAATTGGCCAGGCCAATGCCCCAGGAAGGGTGGATCAGTGAGAACAATGCGCGGCAAACGGGGTTGCGGAATACTTTCTTTAACATTTTATAGCCATGGTCGCCCGGTCCAAGACCATCACCATGACCGATGTAGAAACGTTTGCCGCCTATATCGTAAGTTTTGGGTTCATAGTAAACGGGAATATCCAGCTCGTCTTTAAAATAGCCATCCATCCACATGTCGTGATTGCCTATAAAAACGGATATGCTGATGCCTTTATCCCGAAGTTCTGCCAGTTTTCCCAACAGGCGCGTATATCCTTTAGGGATCACCTCTTTATATTCAAACCAGAAGTCAAAAATATCACCTACCAGGAAGATATGTGCTGCATCCTGCGAAGCAGCATCGAGCCACCTCACAATATGTCTTTCCCTTTCCCTGGTGGCAGTAGGATTGGGCACACCCAGGTGAAAATCTGATGCGAAATAAACACGTTTGCCCTCCGGAAGAGGAATGGAATAGTCCACAGCGGACAGTCCATGCTCCATAGATGATATTATTTTCAGGTCTGCATCACACAAGCCGGTGATCACAGGCAATTAACGATTAAAGGTTCGTTGCCACTGCGAAGTAATAAATAACTCTTCAACAAAACAACTAAAACGGAAAAGCTATGCTCAGGGTTTCTTTATCCCCGACTCAAGGTAAGCAGCCTCAATATCTGTCAGATCGGCTTTGACAGGATCGCTGTAGCCGTTATAAATGAAGATCTCCCAGGCATATTTGGGATGATTGAGATTGATATACAATACCTCACCATTCCCTCTTATAAATTGTAATTGGGTGGCGCTGGTGCTCACGATCTTTACACCTTTCCCCGCCAGGTAAGTACTATCTTCCAGGAGGGTGCTGTTGTTGACCGTTTGTAGTGACGGGAAGCTCTTTTCACCGAAAGCAGCTTTCAGAGAACGCAGTTTGTCTCCAGCTGGTCTGAAAATTACTGCCGTTGGCCCTTTTATGGTCAGTGTATTGATAGTATCAATGGTGTTACGAGACTGCTCAGAAGCTTGTCCACAGGACGCCAGCAAAATTGCTGAAAAGAGAAAGAGAAATAACCTGGTCATAGCGGGCCGGTATAACGTAATCATTTAAAAGAACAGCGCATGATGATGATCACGCGCTGCTCAAATATGCTTAACAATTAATAATTCATTCATCTACCAGGAACACATATACCTCGCGGGGTCCATGTATCCCTACTACCAGTGTTTTTTCAATATCTGCGGTACGACTGGGACCGGATGCGAAGTGTATCGACGAAGGCAGCTCTCCCTGGTACTTTTCTTTCAGGCGGGCTATCGCATCTTTCAGATCGAACACCAGCTGGTGCGTATAAGCTATCACAATATGCACCGGTGTGTATACTGGCAATGCCCTGCCGGAAGGTTGTGCCGCGCTCAGCACCATAGTGCCTGTACGGGCTACGAGCAGTTCACAGTCTGTTATCGCAGCGGCGGCTGTATGCATATCCCCTTTGTTGATAAAGGGGAACTGCCGTAACTGGAAATCCTTCATTAAGGAAGGCGTCTGGCAATGTACGTCTTCCCATTCACGGGAAGCGACCAAAGCCAGCAGATTGTCCAGCAACTCATTCTTGCTGGTGCAGAAGATGAACTTCCCCTGTAAACGGGCAAATTCCTCTGCAAATTTCATCTCCAGGCCATCATGCTCCTTCATAAAAACGGAACTGTTGCCCTCCGAATTGGGGAAGGGCAACTGCACCGATTGACTCAATGCATTTCTTACTCTTTTGAGAATATTTTCCTTGGCAGGAGATATTTTCATATCAGCTTACGCATTAGCAGGAGTAGGAGACGGATTGATGATATCTGTCGGGTGTACACCATCTGTGGTCATACCTTCTTTGTTTGCGATATGCTCACGGTGTACATCCCATGGACGTTTACCGATCAGTCTTTCCAGATCTGCCTGGTATAATACTTCTTTTTTCAGCAGTTCCTGCGCCAGCGCTTTCACATTTTCCAGCTTCTCGGTCAGCAGGTTCTTGGTACGGATATATGCCTTTTCGATCAACAGACGTACTTCTTCGTCGATCATTTTAGCTGTCTCTTCAGAATAAGGTTTGGTAAATGCCTGATCGCTGTTCGGATCGTAGAAGGACACGTTACCAACTTTATCGTTCATACCATACACGGTTACCATTGCATAAGCCATACGGGTGATCACCTGCAGGTCATTCTGAGCGCCGGTAGATACTTTACCAAACACGATATCTTCCACTGCACGGCCTCCAAGGGTCATACAGATATCATCCATCAGCTGTTCAGTATTGTAGAGGTATTGTTCTTTCGGCAGATATTGTGCGTAACCTAATGCTGCTACACCACGCGGAACGATAGTCACTTTCACCAGCGGATTTGCATGCTCCAGGTACCAGCCACAGATAGCGTGTCCAGCTTCATGGAACGCGATCACTTCTTTCTCTTCAGGAGAGATGATCTTGTTTTTCTTTTCCAGACCACCAATTACCCTGTCAACTGCGTCGTTGAAGTCTTCCATTTCCACTTCCGTTTTGCCTTTACGGGCAGCGATCAGTGCTGCTTCGTTACATACGTTGGCAATATCGGCGCCGGCAAAGCCAGGCGTCATGGAAGCCAGTTTCTTAATATCGAGGTTTGGAGAAGTCTTGATCGGTTTCAGGTGTACGTCGAAGATTGACTCACGGCCAGACAGGTCTGGTTTGTCAATGGAGATCTGACGGTCGAAACGGCCTGGGCGCAATAATGCGCTGTCCAGTACATCCGGACGGTTGGTAGCCGCCAGAATGATAATACCGCTGTCTGTACCGAAACCATCCATTTCCACCAGTAACTGGTTCAGGGTGTTCTCACGTTCGTCATTGCTCATCATTACATTCTTACCCCTTGCACGGCCAATCGCGTCTATTTCGTCAATGAAGATGATACAAGGCGCTTTCTCACGGGCCTGCTTAAACAGGTCACGCACACGGCTTGCACCTACACCCACGAATAATTCAACGAAATCAGAACCGGACATAGAGAAGAATGGAACCTGCGCCTCACCCGCCATTGCTTTTGCCAGCAAGGTCTTACCGGTACCCGGAGGGCCTACCAGCAGGGCGCCTTTAGGGATCTTACCACCCAGCGCAGTATATTTCTTTGGATTTTTCAGGAAATCAACGATTTCCATTACTTCCACTTTCGCCTCATCCAGACCAGCCACATCACTGAAGGTGATATTTACACGGGTTCCTTTATCGAAAAGGGTTGCTTTGGATTTCCCGATGTTGAAGATGCCGCCGGGACCGCCACTGCCACCTGCAGGACCACCCATTTTACGCATCAGCAATATCCACAATCCAATCAGTAACACTAATGGTAACAGTAACTGAATAAATGGTTCGAACCAGCCCTGCCTGTCCTCATAGATCACTTTCACCTGGTCTTCGAGTGGTGTATTAGCCTGGGCCTTGTCCATATCAGCCTTGAAGCTTTCTTCGCTACCTATGCTGAAGCGGAAATGAGGTCCCTGATTAGCAGCGCCGAAACGGCCTTTGGATACTTTATCGAATTTAGACTCATTCAGTCTTTCCTTCTTGATGTAAACCTCTACCGATTTTTTATTCACCACTACCAGTTTGTCCACATCACCTGGTTTCAGGTAGTTTACCAGGAATTCCTGGAAACTTAGCTCTTTAGGCTGGGCACCGAAGTTAAAAAAGTTCATTGCCAGCAAGGCTACCCCGATAAAGGCATAAACCCAGTATATGTTGAACTTTGGTCCTTTCTTTGGCGATTTGTCTCCCTTGTTGAAGTTGTTGCCTCTTTCCATAATCTTACGATCCTTTTTTTAAGGATGTCGGTAATAGTTAAAAGTTATTAGTTTGTATCATTATGCTCCATTCGTTCTGCATCACTCCACATGTCTTCCAGACCATAGAACTGTCTGGCTTCAGGTTGGAATACATGCACCACAACATTCACATAATCTACCAGTATCCATTGTTGAGCGGTAAATCCCTCGTGCTTGTAAGGCTGCTCGCCGATATGCTGCGACACTTGGTCTTCCACGAAGTCGGCTATAGCCCTCACCTGTGTATTGGAGTTAGCCTCACATATAACAAAGAAATCAGCCACAGCTTCAGGAATCTGGCGCAGATCCAGGGAAACAATATTTTCTCCCTTTTTCTCCTGGATGGCCTTGATGATGGTGGAAAAAATCTCGCTTTCTCTACTCAAGCGTGTTAACGCTTTCTTTCTCGTACTCAGAACGGTTAAGGGTGCCAATAAAATCTCTTTTGGTTAAAAATAATCTTTAATTGTCAAAATTACTAAAGAAGGAGCAAATAAACGCCGGAAGGTGATATTGTTACAATATGTAATAATCCATGATATACGGGACTCTAACGCCTATAAATCATACACTTGTCTAATACCCTCGCTCCTCCGCCGGCGCCTGCCCGAATGTTAAGAAAAAGATAAAATGATTTACTTTGCTGCGTCAAAACAAATCAGAAAAGAATTTTCCCGTGATCGGACAGCCATTATACATCTTAGACACAGTAGACAGCACCAATAACTATGCCATGGAGCAGGTAAATACGGGCCAGGTGACACCCGGTACAGCCTGGTTTGCCATGGAGCAAACAGCAGGAAAAGGACAACGTGGCAAGCAGTGGTTATCCCCTCCCGGAGAAAATATCATACTGACTATTGCCCTGCAACCCGGTATGCTGCCACTTTCCAGGCAGTTTATGCTAAGCGCGGCAGTAGCCCTTGGTGTTTATGACTGGTTCAGCAAATACGCCGGGGATGAAACCGCTATTAAATGGAGCAACGATATTTACTGGCGTGACAGAAAGGCAGGAGGCATCCTGATCGAAAACGTGCTACGTGGCAATACATGGCAATATGCCATCACTGGCATGGGCATCAACATCAACCAGACAGCGTTCCCATCCCATCTGCCCAATCCGGTATCCCTCAAGCAGATCACAGGTAAAACGTGGGACGCAATTGAGCTGACCCGCGACCTTTGCGGCTGCCTCGACCAGCGGCTGAAACTGCTTCACCCTGCTCACTATGAGAGCCTGCTGGAAGCCTATAAAAGTAAACTCTTCCGCTTTGGACAATCTGGCACCTATCGTATGAATGGCGAGTATTTCGAAGGCATTATCCGCGACGTGCTCCCTGACGGCAAATTGTGCCTCGAAAAAGATGGAGAAATGCTACAGCTGAGCTTTGGCGAGGTTGAGTTCATTATCGTGAAATAAGCTATTACCAGGCTCTTAAGGAGGCTTGCTCTTTCAGTTGCCACTGCTTTAATTTTTTTAGGAATTCCGGTGAAATTCCTGGTAAAAGATACACACCGGTGCCATTCTCCCGTGCTAACGGATGGCTGATCCGTCCGATTTCGGAATAGCCGGACGCATGATTCCGGACATCCTCTCCCGGTTCCTTTCCTACTACGATCAAATGTTGAAAACTGTCTAATACCGGAAACCAGCACACATAGTCAGCACTGAAGGAAATAGCAGGTACCATTTTCTCCCCCGCATAAAAGTTAATAGCCCCGGCCTGTCCGTAATTATCACAAAGGATCAGTGTATGCTTCCGTTCGGCTGGCGGCAACTGATCGTATGCCTTCTCTACTAAAGCCGTCAGTTCCCTCCAGCCGAGCATATCCGCAAAATCCTGCGGCAGATCATGTACTTCCCCATCCTCCCATTTCGCAAACATCTCACGGGTGTCAGCATTCATCAACCTCCCCAATTTATCGGGTTCCACTACCGGAAAAATCAGGCGAGAAGTCCCCACTGTCAGTAGGATTGTGAAGAACAGCCATAGCAATGCCAGCCTGCGATGGTGTGTACTTTCAAATGATACTACCTTTTCCAAGTATACTGCTCCAAAAGCAATCAATACCGGGTATAATCCCAATGCATAATAGGGCTTAGCCTGCAGATAAACCAGCAAAGCCATCACGAACAGGAAGGTCCATCCAATAAAACGGTAAGGTTTAAAGGCCTCATGTGTCACAAACCCGACCAGGGCTGCGCCCCAAACCAGCGTACCTAAAAGGAAGAATAACAACTGCTCTATTACGAACCCCAACCGGTCTACATTCACCAGCTGGGTGCTGGCCAGCTCTTTCATATGATGAATAACAGGCAGGCCATTCCTGATTTGCCAGATCACATTTGGCGCAGCCAGCAGTAACGCTATCAGCAGACCGCCATATAGGTATCTGTTCAGAAAGATCTTCCGCTGGGAGGATGACAGCAAAGCCGGCAATAAACCTGCCACCAGGAAAAGGATATTGTATTTGTTAAGAAAGGCCAGGCCTATTACAGCTCCCAACCACAATAGCAGATGTGATGCCCCGGTCCTTACATAAAGTACTAACACATAAAATACCAATGTCCAGCTCAACACGTCAAAGCTGTTAGGCTGATATAACATATTGAGCCTTGACATCGCAGAACAAATAAATACCAGGGCTGCGATCACTTGCGCGAACCATCCTCCCTTCATTAACGCTATCAGCTTCCACATAATCAGCATGGTTAACGCACCAAACAGTGCAGGAAAGAACCTTACCCAAAACACGCTGCCTCCAAGCCACTTAATAAGGAGGGAAAGGAAAGCTGTAAAAGGCGGAACCGACAAATAGCCTGCAGCCAGGTGATTGGCCTGATCAAGATGCAAAAACTCGTCCCTGTGCAGGTCATATACAGGGTTGACGATCAGGAAATGGAATACCAGTTTGAACAACAGGAATAATAGCAATAACAGATAGGAGCGTTTGGGCATCGAAAGTGCTGAAATATCGGATTAAAAAAGAAGGATTACATGTTACCATCGCTACAGCTCATAGGTAAGGGCATGATAACATGTAATCCGTTATAAGATAATCTTGTACTGCAAACAGATAGTTGGTTAAATAGGCAGTTCATCAAAAAGACCAGTTGATGAGAACAAGATTTTGGTTGATAAAGGTTAAGTCCAAGTTGTGAAATATTTGTTAATTTATCAAATCAAAAAATGCAACTTTGATACAAAGTCGCTCCCTTCACCCGCTCGTGTAACCATCTAACCCATCATATTTCCGTACATCATCCTACTCCTATAGGCGGTTACATTAGCATATAGTTAGCATTCCTCTTTTTGTAACTTTACGATATGTCCTCCGTAAACAGTAAAAACAACAGGGCTGTTCATCGTAAAGAGCTCAGAATCAGCGATGACCTGTCACAGGTAAGTGTTGGGCAGAAAGCCCTGCCGAAGGTGCCCACAAAGAGTGCTTTTTCCATCTATTCCCGTTCTGCCAATCCCTGCCGCGAGTACATTTCTGCAAGCAGAAGGGATTACTATAAAATCTCCCTTATCACGAAAGGCGGCGGCATACTGACACTGGGAGAGCGCTCCTACGTTGTTAAGGCGCCAGCCATGGTGTTTGTCAATCCGCTGGAGCCTAAAACCTGGCAGCCAGAGGGAGAACAGGACGGCTATTACTGCATGTTTACGGAACATCTCTTCGATACAGAACGCCGCTACCGCGATGAACTGTTGCATCATCCGCTGTTTCAGACCGGCGCTAATGCTGTACTCAGTTTGACAGAACAGCAGGGCGAGTATATGCTGCAGCTCTTTGAACGGCTGCGCAAAGAAAATATGGAAGGTGACGCCTACCGCCTGGAAGCGATCACTATTTATCTGCAGCTATTGTTGCTGGAGTCTAAAAGAATAGGTGTAAGTGAATTTGTGCCTCAGCGTACGCTCACTACAGCACAGCTATTGGCAGAGCGCTTCACAGATACGCTGGAAAAGCAGTTCCCTATCACATCAGAACAGGAGCAGGTGCAATTGAAAACGGCCAGCGATTTTGCGTTGACCCTGAATGTACATCCTAACCATCTGAATGCAACTGTAAAACGCGTGACAGGCCGCACCACCAGCGAGCATATCCGCCAGCGCATCCTGCTGGAAGCCAGACTACTGCTGCTGCATACAGAATGGCCGATCTCTATTATTGCACATTGCCTCGGATTTGAGGAACCGGCCAGTTTTTCTCACTTCTTTAAAAGCCAGACAGGGCACACGCCGCATACGTTCAGAACTTTATAGCACCGGATACAATGCCGTTTTTAATGACATCCGATTATACAAAAGAGGAAGTATCAAAAGGGTAGTTCGGGGTTGACTAAACGTTGATAAGCTCTCCAGGTATCCGCATAAAAAAAGGCATATCAAGTCTGATACGCCTTCTTCTAAAATCTAAAACATCTTATCAGGACTCCTGATCCTTCTTTATTTCGCCTTATACCCCCAATCCTGCAGCCATTTCACCACTTTCTCCTTGTAGTCGCCCTGTATCAGGATCTGACCATCTTTTGCACTACCGCCCGTGCCACACTTGGTTTTTAACTCTTTGCCCAGTTTCTCCAGGTCTTCCGTCTTACCAATAAAACCATCTACCAGTGTTACTACCTTACCCGCGCGTTGTTTGGTATCCAGTTTCACACGCAGCTGTTGTTGGGCAGGAGGCAGGGTATCCGTTTCTTCCGGTTCATTGCTTTCCGGTTTGAAACCAGGATCAGTGGAGTAGACGATACCGCCAGTGTTCGTTTTCTTCTTTGACATAACAGTAATTTTAGGTTCGGTTAACGATTACCTGCAAAGCGCCAGGATGGATCCGGAAAGCGACTTTGCCATCTTCCCTGAGAGGCACCGCATCTCCGTCTACCTGCAGATGCTGCAGTTCTTTGCTTTTCACAACGATTGTTTCCCCTGTATAATGTTGCATATAACGGGTCTTATCAATATTGCCCAGCAATGAATATAGTCCGATGGGGATTAGTCCGAGGAATTTGATTGGCGGAACTACACAAAGGTCCAGTTTACCGTCAAATACGTTTGCCGTAGGAGCCAGCTTAAATTCGTAGCCAAACTGGTTCCCATTGGCCACTGTCAACAGAAAAGCCCTTTCCTGCAGACTTTTACCGTCAACATTTATTTCGTAGGAAGGCCCTTTATAACTATTGAAACTCTTAATAACCAGCTTTGCATACCCCCACAGTCCCCGTTTGGTCTTGTGGCGGAACTGATCAGCTACCAATGCGTCAAAGCCCACGCCTGCATTACTCAGGAACAGGTGTTCGTTGGCATACCCCACGTCTATAGCCTGTCGCCTGCCATCGGCAATCACTTCCAGCGCACGCGATACCTTCAGGGGTATCTTCAGCGCTCTTGCGAGACCATTACCACTTCCCAGCGGAATAATGGCCAGGGCAGTAGTGCTACCTACCAGCCCCTGGGCAATTTCGTTAATAGAGCCATCGCCGCCTACAGCCACTACGGTGTCTGTACCGTTTGCCACTGCGGCTTTTGCCAGATCTGTGCCATGTCCCAGGTATTCCAGGTGTGTTATTTCAACAGAAAAAGCTTTCGGAGTTAAATACCTCCTGATAATACCCTCCAGGCGTTTCTCTCTATCTGTACCTGCCTTCCGGTTTATGATGAATAGAATCTTTCTCAACGTTAGGGATATTTGATATTAGATTGCTTTTAAACTTAGATCAAGACTTACTGCATGATGTATCACCGCTCCGACAGAGACATAGTCAACTCCGGTTCTGGCATAGTCCTCCAGTGTGCTCAGATTGATCCCACCGGACGCTTCCGTTTCATACCGGCCATCGATCAGTGCCAATGCCTCGCTGATCTGTGCCGGAGAAAAATTATCCAGCATGATCCGATGTACCTGTCCAACAGCCAGCACTTCTTTCACATCTTCCAGGTTACGGGTTTCAACTTCTATCTGTAAAGGCAATTGTTTGCGATGCAGATACGCGACTGTTTTGGTGACAGCTTCGGTAATGCCTCCTGCAAAATCAATATGATTGTCTTTCAGCATTACCATATCATAGAGTCCCATGCGGTGATTCACACCTCCCCCGATCCGTACCGCTTCTTTTTCCAGCAACCGGAAGTTCGGCGTGGTTTTGCGGGTATCGAGCAGGCGGGTATGATATCCTTGCAATATATTCACGTACTGACGTGTCAGCGTAGCGATGCCGCTCATTCTCTGCATACAGTTCAGCACAAGGCGTTCTCCCATCAGCAGGGTATGTATGGAGGCTTCTACTTCAAATGCCACTTCTCCCGCCTTCATACTATCACCATCTTTTTTGAACGGCTTAAAAACGGACGATGCGTCCAGCCGGTGGAAAATAGCTTCCGCTACTTCCATTCCCGCCAGTATTCCGTCCTCTTTGATCTTCAGTCTGGCGCCGCCTCTTGCATCTGCGGGAATGCATGCTAAAGTGGAATGATCGCCATTTCCTATGTCTTCGGCCAATGCGCTGCGAATAAGATCTGTAAATGCTGGTTCCTGTAACATACTATCGGTTTGAAAGAACGAAAGTAAGTGAATTTCAGAAAGGACGCCGGAACAGACTTTCTGTAATATAAAAAAGTCCGGGCCAGGCCGGACTTTCGCTTATTAATCTTAACAATACTTTATTTATTTGTTCTCGAAGCGTAATTCATTCAGCACCATCGAGCCCCCCTTCTTCTGCAGGAAGAAAGACGTACGGTAAGCACCTCCGGTGGTGCCCACATTCGCGATCCCCACTCTTGAACCACCTGCGCTTTCAACCTGGTGGATCAATTCAAATGATTTCACCTGATTTTTTGAAAAGAAATCTTTCAGGATAATTTCTGCCTGGGCTTTGCTGTAAGAATTGGATTTACCTGCCATGCTGATTTCTACAGTGTTATCAAGGTAACGGGATAGTGCGCTCGCATCGCCTTGTTTAATAGCACTCACTACATCTTCGAAAGGGCCTGCTGCAGTAGGTTTTAAGGTAGCGGCTGACAGTGTAAGTGCAGTGATAATGACGCCAAACAACACAACTCCAAGCACATACATTAACTTTTTCATCGTCAGTATTTTATTAAGTAGTAAAGTTTTCATCATTGTAGTGAAATGGGCTAAAACTATGCCAATTTGCAGGAGAGCTTTTAAAATACAATTATCGTTGTATTGTACAGTGACTAATTAATGCGAAGATATTAATATATATTTTTAGAATAAAACCTAACTGTAATAAAGTTCTTTCACTGCTGTATGATTTTTGGCGTCATTTCAATAAGTTTGATGCCGTATTCACGGATGCTTCATAACTTTAGCCTCCTTTACAGAACAAGAAAATTACAACCGGAAATATGGAAAAGAAAAGAGCCATTCTCGTTATCATGGATGGATGGGGGCAAGGACAGGTTCCTGCCGCTGACGCTATAGCGCATGCTAAGACTCCTTTTGTAAGCAGTCTGTATTCTAAATACCCTCACAGCACTCTCGTTACCTGTGGCGAAGAGGTAGGTTTGCCGGAAGGCCAGATGGGCAACTCTGAGGTAGGCCACCTGAATCTTGGCGCAGGACGTATCGTATACCAGGAACTGCAACGTATCAATGTAGCCATCCGCAGTGGCGAACTGGCTGCCAACAGCGTATTGCAGTCTACTTTCAATTATGCCAAAGAAAATGACAAAGCCCTGCACCTCATGGGACTTGTGAGCGATGGTGGTGTACACTCACACATCAATCACCTGAAAGCACTGACTCAGATAGCAAAAGATAAAGGACTGACCAAAGTGTTCATTCACGCCTTCACCGATGGCCGTGATACCGACCCTAAAGGCGGTCTGGGTTATATGGAGGACCTGGTAGCCCACCTGAAACAAACCACCGGCCAGGTGGCAAGCATCACCGGCCGTTATTATGCAATGGACCGCGACAAACGCTGGGAGCGCGTAAAACTGGCTTACGATGCACTCGTACACGGCACCGGCACCCCTACGCAGGATGCAGTTACCGCTATCAAAACTTCCTATGCTGAAGGTGTTACTGATGAATTTATCAAGCCTATCATAGTAACCGACGCACAGCAAAAACCAATCACCACTATCCAGCCGGGTGATGCAGTACTCTGCTTCAACTTCCGTACTGACCGTTGCCGCGAGATCACCCAGGTGCTCACACAGCAATCTTTCCCGGACTTCGGTATGGAACCGCTCCCGCTGCACTATACTACCATGACCGAATATGACAAGACCTACAAAGGTGTTCATGTGATATTCGAAAATGATAACCTGGAGAACACACTCGGCGAAGTGCTGGAAGCAAACGACCGTAGCCAGATCCGTATCGCAGAAACAGAGAAATATCCGCACGTATCCTTCTTCTTCTCCGGCGGACGTGAAAAAGAATTCAAAGGTGAACGCCGTCTTATCGTAGCTTCTCCAAAAGTAGCTACCTACGACCTCCAGCCCGAAATGAGCGCTTACGAGGTGACCAGCACCATCGTTCCGGAAATAGAAAGCAAGTCTGCTGACTTTATCTGCCTCAACTTCGCAAATGCCGATATGGTGGGTCACACCGGTATCTGGGAAGCGGCCATTAAAGCAGTAGAAACAGTAGATGCCTGCGTAAACAAAGTGGTAACTGCTGCGCTGGCAAATGACTATACAGTATTCCTTACTGCTGACCACGGTAATGCCGACTTCATGATCAACGGTGACGGTACTCCCAATACCGCGCATACCACTAACCTGGTGCCCTACTTTATTATCAGCAATGATTTTAAAGGTGCGGTAAAACCTGGTAAACTGGGAGATGTGGCGCCCACCATCCTTACGCTGATGGGTCTTCCCATCCCTAAGGAAATGACCGGTACTGTACTGATCTAAGAATATATATAAGCACTTTTGAAAGCTGTCCGCCTGCCGGTGGACAGCTTTCTTATTTTATATTATTTCTATCCTGTAACTATTCCCGGAGATAATACGTTTTACGTTTTTTAGTGCTCTCGACAGATTTGCTCATGCATCAGATGCGCCGTTTTTACGGCGCATTAACTTTTTTATAGTATTTGCTTTCCAATATCATATACACGCAGCTTTAAACGTTCTTCCCTAAATTTGCAGGATGGATCATCGTTTTTCATGGACATTGGTAGCCCTTGTTGCTTTAACCGTTTCCTGCGGCAGAGGAGACAGGGCCAGCCAGGGTAAAGGGCATACGTACAGGGATCTTAAAGGTTATTTTCAGCAGGAACTGAATAATATAAATACGCATAAGCCTGCCTTGCAGAAAACCATCGTTATGAACGGCCAGCGCGACAGCCTGACGATTAACGTTCCTGATTCAGCCCAGTTACAACACCTCCTGGCGCCCTTCCTGGAAGTGGACCTGAACAAACCATCCCTGCAGGGCGCTTACGATACCATACTGCTGGCAGATCAGTTCACCGGTACACATTCCCTCATGTACAAGGCCAGAAATACGGCCACCGTACCCCAGGAAGTGATCATGGATATTGACAACCAGCAACATATTACAAACGTGCAGATGAATAAGCACGTCGAGAACCTGGTATACGAATACCAGCAAAACCTGGTGTATCAGCATAACAAACATATCCGTATAGTCACCTGGCAGAAGATCGCATTTCTGCCCGCCAGGGAACTGGATGTGAAAGTACTGCTCAGACACCCCTAACAGATCTTCTTTAGCACATGACAGCAGCGGAGTTTCAACAGATATCACATACGATCCCCCTTCAACCTGGTATTTATAAATATTACAGCGAAGCAGGCGAACTGCTCTATGTAGGAAAAGCCAAAAGCCTGCGTAAAAGGGTTAGCTCATATTTTGTAAAAAATCACGATAACTATAAAACACGCCGGCTGGTTGAAACAATCCATCACATTGAATTTACCATCGTCGGCTCCGAACAGGATGCCTTCCTGCTGGAAAATTCACTGATCAAACAGTTCCAGCCTAAGTTCAATATTAACCTGAAGGATGACAAAACCTATCCTTACATCGTCATAAAACATGAATCATATCCCCGTGTGTTCCTGACCCGTAACATTATCAAAGACGGTTCGGAATACCTTGGCCCATTCACCTCCGTAGGCCGCGTACGCGAACTGCTGGAAGTGATCCGCTACAATATTCCCCTTCGCACCTGCAACCTGAACCTCTCTCCGCAAAACGTCAAAAAAGGGAAATACAAGGTATGCCTTGAATATCATCTCGGTAACTGTAAAGGTCCCTGCGAAGGACTACAGACAGAGGACGACTACCGGGAGGGATTGCAGCAGGTAAAGAACATTCTCAAAGGAAATCTCAGCCCTGTTTTACAGCTGTTCCGTACACAGATGCAGGAACATGCCATGAACATGGAATTTGAGAAAGCTGAGATTGTACGGAAGAAAATAGAAAGTCTGCAGGCATACCAAGCCAAATCAACCATCGTGAATACCCGCATCGGCAATGTGGACGTGTTCTCCATCATCAGCGAAGGCAACTACGCTTATGTGAATTACCTCCGTGTACTGAACGGTACCATTGCAGATACAAAAACGGTGACCCTGGAGAAAAAACTGGAAGAGGACGACGCAGAAGTGCTTACCTATGCCGTCAGCTACCTGCGCGATGCTTTCCAGAGCCTTAGCCGGGAGATCATTGTGCCTATTGAAATAGAATATCCGGAAGAGCATATCACCGTGTCAGTGCCAAAAGGAGGGGACAAGAAGAAACTCCTGGAGCTATCTGAAAAGAACGTGAACTATTTCAGGGAAGAACTCTACCGCAAAAAGATCCTGCACCTGGAAGGCAAGAGCGATATGGAAAGAAAGAAGGTGCTGTACCAGTTACAGGCCGATCTCGAACTACAGGAACTTCCACTGCATATTGAGTGTTTCGATAACTCCAACTTCCAGGGAAGTTACCCGGTATCTGCCTGCGTGGTGTTTAAAGACGGTGTGGCCTCTAAAAAAGATTACCGCCATTTCAATATCAAAACAGTACAGGGTATCAACGACTTCGCGTCCATGAAGGAAGTGGTATACCGCCGTTATAGCCGTTTACTGGCAGAACAGCAGCCATTGCCCCAGCTGGTTATCATAGATGGTGGTAAAGGCCAGCTTGGGTCAGCCATGGAAAGTATACGGGAGCTGGACCTCATCGGTAGTATGACGGTAGTCGGCCTGGCGAAGAATGAAGAAGAGATCTTTTTTCCCGGCGATAAGGAAAGTATCAAACTACCTTATGATAGTGAAAGTCTGAAACTCATTCGCCGGGTGCGTGACGAGGTACACCGTTTTGGTATTACCTTCCACCGCCAGAAGCGCAGTAAAGGCACTTTTAAGAACGAATTGGAGGGTATTAAAGGCATAGGGGAGAATACAGCCACCCAGCTCCTGAAAACCTTCCGTTCCGTTGCGAAAATAAAGCTCCTTTCAGAAGAGGACCTGGTAAAAGAAATAGGTACAGCCAAAGCAAGGCTGGTCTATGCACATTTCCATCCGGCTACCGGCGAAACAGATGCTCCGCCGGCCTCACAACAATAGTAGTTCCCGTCTCTATATCAGTGCTACTCCTGCCAACTATAATACCAGGGGACTTGCTCGTACGGAATCAGCATGCCTGCGCTCAGAATAGCTATTGCATCATCGCTCTGAGCGCCTGTGCCATATGGCGGCGTTCGTGCGCAATAACAAAGCGGAACGTGTCTCCCAGCGAAAACTTCAGCCAGTTACCCAGGGTAGTAGGGATCTTGATCCTTTGCAGGTTGACATGTTGTGCCCTGTCGAGCAGCGCCTTTGTTTGCTGTTGCCATCCGATGAATTCTGACACCACCTTGCCCGCATCCAGGTTTGACATAGGACGATAAGCCTTTGGCGCCTGCATCTTCATACCAGGCTGACCATCAGTTTTAGGCTCCATCATCTTTGTAAAATAGTTTCCCAGCCAGCCGCTTTTAAAAGTGTCGGCCGGTGCAGGCGGAAGGCTGCCGGTCAATGCAGACTGGATTGCCTTTTCCATAGCTGGCACATAGAAACGCGAATAAGCATTCAGATGATCCAGGCACTGGGCTACACTCCATTTTTCGGGAGCCGGTTGTTGCAGGAGGACATCTTCAGGAGCAGGAACAAATTGTTCGTTGGCAGTTTTCAGGAGCTCATCGATCTGCAGGTGAAGTTCTTTCAATAGAACAGGGGTCTCAAATTTCACGGACATATACAGGTGATTAATTGCACACAAAAGTAACAGGGAAAAGGCAAAACAAAAAGGGAGCCTGTTCAACAGACTCCCTTTCAGTTTCTTTATACTGCGAGCAGATTAATACTGCCACATATCCTGTTCTTTGTTAAAGATTTTATCCTTAACCGCCTGACCTTCCAGGAGGCGCATGGTACCATCTTTAATGTAATCCTTGATCTCGCGGTTGTAAGTGTTGTTTTCCTTGATCACAAAGCTGGAGAAGAAACGCATTTCAAACAGGTCTTCCCAACTCATGGTAGCCGCATCGTTGTTCTGGTTGTATACATCGTATCTGGCCAGTACAGGACGCAGATCCGGATAATATACCCAGAACAGCGGGATAGCTGCACGGAAGGAACCATCTTCGTTCATACGTGCTACCATTGGTGCAATACCAAGGATACGTACTTTCAGTGCAGATGCTTCTTTATCGAACACCCAGATTTCTTTGATCTTGTACTGAACGATAGTACGTGGATCGAACTCATCACGGGTAGTTACCATTTTCTCTTCACCGGTTACAGGGTCGATACTACGAACTGTTTTTTCTTCACCGCTCAGTTTAGTCTGAATATCGGTATAAGGCAGTACGGTAGTGAACCTGTCGTCGATAGCGCTGAACGCTTCAACTTCCTTGTTCTTAATCGCGTTGAGCAGGATGTTAATGAACAGCTGGTTAGTACCATTTTCATCCTCAACATTGTACTGGAAAGGAAGGTTCATCTTTTCGCGGGTATCGATCACCTGCCATACCTTCTTTTCCCAGAATTCGTCATCTGAGCGGATATGGTCGTAAGCGATAGGCACACGGTCTTTGATGAAGTTCTTTTCGGAAATGCCATCCGTACGCAGGGATTTGCGCGGGGTATCTACTGGAATAGTGATACCATCCGGGCGAAGGGAAGCCCCTTCTGCTGCAGCGGGAGCTGGCGGTGGTGGTGTGGCAACGCTGTTACCGGTAGCGGGATTTACAACTGAAGCATCCTGAGTTGGTGTAGTTGTATTATCTACGCCTGGAGTACGACGTGTTGTTCCTCCGCCACGACGGCGTCCTTGTGCGTTAACCTCTGATGCCAGTACTAGGACCAACAGGAGGGAACACCAACCAATTCTGTTAAGGATGACTGCTCGCATAGAAAAATAATATTAGTTAATCTTGAAATTGACGTTAGGCATATCTCTTACCCTTCCATCCGGACCTTTTACGCGGATGTTATCGAAGTATACGATATCACCTGCTCTCATGGAACGGATCGCCGGCATTACGCTGCTTGGGAAGTAAGCGGAGTTTGCATCAGCTTCTGCATAGTCCTTACCTTTTGCATCGATACCGATACGATAGCTAACAACTTCGTATCGAACACCTTCGAAAAGGAAGTCTTCCAGGTCAGCACGCAAACCACCCTGTACTTTGAACTCGGCCGCTTTCATGAAAGGACCTCTGCTCATACCCACTTTCAGCACCGGGTCGGGAATGTATTTGATACGGAATTCTTTTGAACCCAATGTTTTTACCTTACCATCGATATCACCACTTACAGTGATCATCGCAGTACCTGGTTTGTTTACCACTACAGAGTACTTACCAGCACCAGTCTTGCTCATGCTACCGTTATTGATACCTGCAGATACTTTTTCAGCAGGAACACCACCGGCAGAGATGGAGATCGGGTTCTGCAGACCAATGTACAGTACGTTCATTTTGTCGGCAGAGATGGAAGTAGTAGAAGCACCTACACTATAAGTTTCGCTGAAAGGCATGTTAATTACCTGGCCACTTGGATCGGTCATTTTAACACTACCAGAGATGGTTTTTTCACCGATACCGGAAACCACCATTTGGTATTGCCCCAGACCTTCGCTCGCAGTTACAGAAGAACCGTTTACAACGATCTCAGGATTTACAGTACTGCTGTAAGCACCTACTGCTACCTGAGCTGTCAACGTTTGTCCTTCCATCAGGTTCTTTGAGTTCAGAGAAACGAAAGGCTTGATTTTATCAAAATGGAAATCTCTCTTACCGATCTGCGCGTACAGGTCATCAATGATCAGGGCTTCTGAGTTCTTGATGTCGTTCTGGAATTTACTGAGGATGGTAACTGCTGCTATGGTAGGCACCATGTTGAAGTGGTAGGAAGTCCAGTCTTTTTTAACAGGACCATGACCACCGCCGTGTGATTTACCAACCTCGATATGCAAAGGAAGAGATTTTTCAAACTTTGCTTTATCCTTCGCATCTACATAAGTCAGCAGCTTGTTACGTAATTCAGTCAGTTTCTGTTGCAGCAAAGGACCCTGTTTCTGATTCTCCATCACATAGGTAGGAGCATCCAGGTTATCTTTGCTTTTCAGTTCACCGAATTCATCAAGTCCACCACTCGCTCTAACAATTTGCGCTTTCAGTGAATCCAGGAAAGTGTACATTTCCGCAGAAGCTGCTTTTACCTGTTCTGCTTTCTGCTTGAAAGGACCTGTTTTTGCAGCATCCTCCGACATTTTCTGTTCGAAAGCAGCGTAGGTATCGTTATTTTTACCAGTGATCGAAGTATTCGATGTTTCTATTGAGTTGTTTACTATATTAAATGCGTTCAATATCTCAGCAGAGACGTTCAATGCCAGCATGGCCGTCAAGACCAGGTACATGATATTGATCATCTTTTGCCTGGGATCTTTAGGTAGTGCCATAGTTTGTTCTCAGGTTTGAATGATTGTCTGTTGTTAATTCAAAAAACTATTAGCGTTACCTTATCTCGCACTGTGCATAGCGCTGAGCATGTTACCGTAAACGGTGTTCAGGCTAGTCAGGTTGTGAGCCAGTTTAGAGATCTGATCCTGTGTTTTGCGCGCATCGTCTACGCTGCTGGTCATTGCCTGGGATACATTCAGCAGATTGCTATAGAAGTTGTTCATAGCTTTCAGGTGATTGTTAGTATCCTGCAGTTCCAGTTCGTAGATAGCATTCAGGGAAGCCAGGTTTTTGGTCATACCCTGCATCTGCTCGTGGAAGCTTCTTGTAGATTCAGAAGCGCTGTTGAAAGAAGATACAGCTGAAGCAGCAGTAGTGTAAGCATGAGCTACGTTACCGATAGCGCTGGCAGCTTCTCTTGTTTTTTGTGTGTAATCACCTGTAGCGGCAACTACGTCACTGATATCCCGCATCTTATCTACAGTGGAACCTAATTTCTGGAAGTTTTCGCTCAGACGCTGCAGACTAACCGGAGTGATGTCAGCTTCTTCAAGCATTTTATCCAGACCAGCCAGCGCAGGGCTACCACCGGATACAACTGCTACCTGAGCAGCACCCTCGTGACCACCACTATCTGGTACGAATGCATAAACGAAGAAGATAAGCGCTTCAGTGCTCAAACCAACGATCAGGGCGATATCTGCGCCTGGCCAGTGTTGCAGTTTGAACAACGCTCCGATAATTACTACTGATGCTGCGACACAAACAAAGAAATTAAGCCATTTCGATGTAGTAGGATTCATAGCCATAGGTCAAAATTTACTGGTTAAAGTGTTAAAGGTTAAATTGTTATGGAATAGTTGTTGCTCAACGATGATTTGCAGTTTCCCATTGTACATCATACGGTGTCTCATATCAAAATATTTAAGTTTGATTACCTCACACATGCCCGTCCCAAAGGCATACAGGAATATTGGTCCTGTCTCTTCGATACTGCCTGTTTTCTCGCTCATCTATCCGTAGTTGCTGTTACTATAGTTCTTACCTGTGACCAAAATCGTTTTTAGAACGGCTCAGGAATGCGATCGTACATCTGAATCCAATGTAAGATTTAGCACTATCCTGATATTCGTAGGAACGTGTACCTGTCTGGAGGAAATACCCGATATCTTTCCAGGAACCACCTCTTACAGCTTTACGTTTCATTTTCGGAACCGCGGTATCCGGTATGTCCATACGGAGGTACGGGTTCATATCAGATGTGAAAGAGTACGCGTTCTCATAATAAATGTCCTGTGTCCATTCAGCTACGTTCCCTGACATGTTATATAAACCATAGTCGTTTGGCCAGTAAGCATCCGCTCTTACAGTGTAGAAACCACCGTCCTCAGGATAGTTACCACGACCTGGTTTAAAGTTAGCCAGCAAGCAACCTTTTTTGTTACGCAGGTAATAACCACCCCATGGGTAAGGAGATTGCTCTCTGCCACCACGTGCTGCATATTCCCACTGCGCTTCTGAAGGAAGCTGGAATTTATCTTCAGTGAATAATTTCTTAGAGATACGATAGTCTTCCCAGAACTTACTACGCCATTCTGCGAATGCGTTAGCCTGGTGCCAGGTCACGCCTACTACCGGATAGTTATCGAACGCAGGGTGCCAGAAGTACATCCTCGTCATCGGCTCATTGTAAGCGTAAGAGAAGTCACGGATCCAGCACAGCGTGTCAGGATAAATCGCAACATCTTTCTTAACAATGAATTTAGAACGGGATTTGTTCGCGTTCTCACGCAATTTGGCCTGTTCCCAGTTGAAGGTCTCGGCATGGTAAACCAACTTACGCACATCGAATTCCTTACGTCCATACAGACGGTCTTCAGGCGCATAGGTCATACCCTCCAGTTTCTCCATGGTGGATTTGTCCCTGTAATTGATTTTCTTCTTCCAATCGATATAATCCTCACCACCATCGTTCTTTACGTCACCCAGCATAATGTGGGCAATAGAATCTGTCACCCACTGTACAAACTGCCTGTACTCGTTATTTGTGATCTCCGTAGCATCCATATAGAAACCGGAGATGGAAATAGACTTGTTACGGGCGGTGTACGCGTAGTTCAAATCCTCATCGCTGGGACCCATGTGAAAAGTTCCGGAAGGAACATAAACCATTCCATAGGGTACTGGCGGGAAATACTTAGGTCTGGGACTTACGCCGATCAGCTGTCCTTGCGCATTTTTGGGGGTTTTACTACCACCGCAGCTGGCGAGCAGGCTTACCAGCAATACTGCTAACAGACCACTTGAAAAATTAAGCTTCATAAGGGTAGCTTTCATTGAAAATCATTTATTTCGTAGGCGACGCAGTTTACATTGGCCACAATGCTACTGAGGGTGTCGCTATGTTCTGAAACATGGCCGAAGGTCGTGCCGGTCTGTCCGGTCTGACCGTTAACCAACGAGCCATTCACACTCAATGACCCTAAAGTTGTTAAGGGCAACTTCAGAAATTTAGCGGTTGTTCTACTTGTTGGTTTCACTTTTTAAATTCATTCCCTTTTTTGGAAGGTATTTTTCTTCAAAGTCAGCACTCTACCCCTCTGCTCAATCTCTCTCCACTCTTAAGCAAGATAACAAATGTAACGATTAATTTTAATCCGTAGTTAGTTTTCATCCAACTTTTTCATGCCCCCTGAGGGAAGCGTGACGTTTAAATTAAACGTGCTTTTTAACATTTTATTATATCTTCCAAAATCATTTTTCCGTGCGCTTTTTACACAGATATGGTCATGCAAGATACATAAATATTATTTTAAATTAATTATTTCCTCTATATAATTAACTGGCTTAATACAATGATAATGCTCACAGACATATATAAGCGTCTCTCCTGGCCGTTCCCTCTGCTCTAACAGCGGGATTCCGGGTGTATCAGTTGTAGCTCCCAATATTACTTTAAACGGAATATAATGCCTGTTAGTATCCTGCATCCGGGATTTATAATCTTTTCCTACCACCGCTATCTCTTTTACTCCCTGCACCAGCTGTAATAACAGCCCCGCCCATACGCCAAAGGAAGTGGAATACCTCACCGCCATCTGCGACTGCCCTGCCAGCATAGCTACGCCCCGCTCTGACCACTGTTTTTTGTCATAAACGATTGATAGATAGAGCAGATTTGACGCCATTACGGCATTGCCACTGGGAGTGGCTCCATCATAAACTTCCTTCTTACGTACAATTACATCGGTTTGGCCGGCTTCCGTATAGTAGAAATAGATGTCCCCTTCATCTGAAAAGTTCGTAATGACATACTCCGTTATTTCCCGGGCTTTTTCTAACCAATCAGCATCTCCTGTTACTTCCTGCAAAGCGATCAAAGCACGTACCAGCCACGCATAATCATCCAGGAATGCCGGATATTTCGCTACGCCGGCTTTAAATGTATGAAAAAAAGACTGTTTATCAAGCTGTTGCAGATTATTCAGGCAAAATTTCATTGCATTTACGCCCATCTCCCGGTACTTCTCTACCCCAAGTGCGGCGTAAGCCCTACAACAAGCGTGTATCATCAGCGCATTCCACCCCAGTATGATCTTGTCATCCAGCCCCGGCCTGATCCGCTTCGCCCGCACCGCCATCAGTTTTTCTCTGCTCACTGCCAGGTTTCTTTCCAATGCTTCTTCGGTCATCCCGTTCTCCGCCGCAAAAACCGACGCCGGCTTCGTGATCCATAAGATATTGGTTTCCTCCCAGTTACCGTGTTCCGTTACATCATAGAACGCACAGAATAAGGCGGCATCCGGCCCGAGCACCGCTTCTATTTCCTCCCGGCTCCAGGTATAGAATTTCCCCTCTACACCTTCAGAATCTGCATCCAGCGCACTATAAAAGCCGCCGCCGGCATCCGTCATCTCCCTTTCCACAAAGCCAAGGGTATCTGCTATCGTGCTTGCATACAACTCATTCCCCGTCAGCTGATATGCCTCACTCATCACATCCACCAGCAACGCATTGTCATACAGCATCTTCTCAAAATGGGGCGCCAGCCATTTGGCATCCGTGCTGTAACGGGCAAATCCGCCGCCCAGCTGATCATAGATCCCTCCCTGGATCATTTTATCCAGGGATAACAGGGCCTGTTGTAGCGCCTGTGGCTCATTGAAACTATGGTGATACCTTAGCAGGTACTGAATAATAAATGTTCCGGGAAACTTGGGGGCACTACCAAAGCCTCCCCATATTTTGTCTCCCTGCTGCATCATGTTGCTGAAGATCGTGTTACACTGTTCCCGCGTAAACAACTCTTCCTTCGGCACCAATTGCAGATCAATGGGTTTCTCACCGAACCGGGAAGCCTGCGTCAGGTGCTCCCGCATGTTTTCTGCCTGTGTTTCAAGATCTTCCCTGCGCTCCCTGAAAGCCTGGGACAAGGCCAGCAACACTTCCTTCCAGGAAGGACGGTTAAAAGCTTTCACGGGAGGGAAATAAGTTCCTCCGTAAAACGGCAGTTTATCGGGTGTCAGGAACACATTCAGCGGCCAACCGCCGGAACCTGTCATTGCCTGCACCGCATCCATGTAGATGTGGTCCAGATCGGGACGTTCTTCCCTGTCTATCTTGATATTAATGAAAAGCTCGTTCATGATACGGGCGGTTTCTACATCTTCGAAACTCTCCCGCTCCATAACATGACACCAGTGGCAGGCGGCATATCCGATACTGACTAAAATAGGTTTATCTTCTGCTTTGGCCCTTTGCAGCGCTTCATCTCCCCATGGATACCAATCTACCGGGTTGTGTGCGTGCTGCAGCAGGTAAGGACTGGTTTCTTTCGCTAGTCTGTTCACAGTTATGGTTATTCTGTTGTTTTTCTACAGTATTCTGGTTTGCCAGTATTCCCTAATCCCCTTTTGTTACCCAAATATAACAAAGGGACAGCTTTTGCTGTCCCTTTAATCAATTATTTTCCGGTAATTTTCGTGTTATTTTTTGTTTATCGCCGCCAGGTATTGCTCAAGAGCCGCTACCATAGAAGGCGCCTGCGGAGTAGGGGCTTTCACATCCAGCCTCAGGCCTGCCTCCTCAACAGCTGCTGAGGTAGTAGGACCAAAAGAGCCGATACGGGTGCCATTCTGCTCGAACTTCGGTACGTTCTCAAACAGTGATTTTACACCGTAAGGACTGAAGAAGACGATCATATCATATTCAGTAGCTTCCAGCAACTCCTTCACGTCGTTAGAAACTGTTTTATACAGTGTGGCAGTGGCGTATTCGCACTTATTGGCTTTCAGCCATTCTTCAATGTCTTTTCGCTGACTATCAGAGCTGGGGAACAGGAACTTTTCATTGTCACGGTGCTTGTTCATCACTTCCAGCAGGCTTTTGGTAGACCCGTCAGCACCGTAGAATACCTTACGTTTCCGGTACAGGATGAATTTCTGCAAATACAGGGCAATAGCTTCTGTGATACAGAAGTACTTACAGTCCTGCGACACCTTGATCTTCATTTCCTCACAGATCCTGAAAAAATGGTCTACAGCGTTCCGGCTGGTAAAAATAACAGCCGTAAAATTCTGTATGTCAATCTTTTGTTTCCTGAAGTCTTTTGCGGACAGTCCCTCCACCCTTATAAACGGATAAAAATCCAATTTTACATTGAATTTTTTCGCTAGTTCAAAGTATGGTGATTTTTCTGTTTCAGGCTTAGGTTGGGAAATTAGAATTGACTGAATGTGTTTTGCTTGCAAATCTTTTTTTGGCCCGCCTTTAATCATACGTTTTTTTGCTCTTGTGTTAACAATAGGCGGTTTTAAAATCAGAGACCGCCAGTTAACGCGACCAGCAACACCTTAGTTATTATTAAAACCGGCGCTACTTCGAATGCGCAAAGGTAAAGAAAAAAATGCAATCTGCTGAAAGATAAGTATTGTTTTACCACTGAATACGACCTGATATACCGGTACGCCACCAATAAAACAATAAAGAATATAGAGATATACATAAAGGCTTTTGCCAATTCCGGCGTACAAAAAGCTAAGATCACCAGGAACGGCACCAGCAAAATGCCCAAAACTTTGTTGATCAGGTACAAAATAAAAATATAGGCATCTGCCAGTTCGCTACTGCCGAATAACCAGCCACAGAAGCGCAGCATCAGGTACTTTACCCCATACACTATCGCCACCAGCACGATCAGGCCAGGTATGGCCATCCAGGCGGTATTGCTGGGAATATACTGCTGACGGTACATCAGCAGGTAGAGGTACAATGCCAGGCTGATCACAAAAAAGCTGTTCAGCAGGAAGTTTGGGAAAGGCGACTGCGATAACTGGTCCTTCAGCTGGCGTTGACTCAGCGTGGGGTTCATAAATGCCCGGAACAGGTCAGAGAAGTATTTCAGGTAACTCAACCGGATGATTCCCAGCAGCAACACAACACCGGTCATCACATATACCAGCCAGTCAAGATCTTCATATACTCTCAGCTTGTTCACATCCAGCCGGGAGGGTTTATTACTCCTTAAAAATACATTCTTTGCTGTCAGATCTTTCAGGAACAGATCATAGGCCGTTTCCTGTCTCGAAGGTACAACAGCCTGCTGCTGTACGCTGTCAGCCGCGGCCGCTGTAGTGGGAGGAACCACTGCGGCCGGGGTTACCGGAGCAGCGGGCGTATTCACAACAGGCGCCACCGGAGCAGCAGGCCTTACAGCACTGCCGGTTATTATCGCACCTGTACTGTCTTTCCTGACTACCGGCACCTTCTTTTTCACTGGCCTGGCAGCCGTATCACGGGGGATATTCTGCACTTTTGCAGGTGCAGTCTGGACTGCCGGCTCCTGCCGTACAGTACTATCCGTCTGAGCAGCCAAACGTAAACAGGGTATAATGAACAGAAACAATAACCAGTTGCGCACCAGGAAATATTTTTTAAATGCCGTGTAAAGTTGCGGGCAAAGATATAAAAATTGTCCATCCTCAGTACCTCGTATGCTATAATAACCATATACTTATTTAAGCATATCCACCCACTCCCGATATCCGCATCCGGGACTACAAATGCAAACATCTACAGTCCTCTTTCACCTGCCCGGTCTCAATTGATGAACACCCGGCACTGACAGACGGATTACAGATACCAAAACCCTTCCGAGGCTGTATCATTTTCTATTAACGCAGCACTTCATGTTTTTGATATACTGTCCCGATGGTTCACCATTGCTATGCTGGCAACGACCGGTACTGCTACCCGTGCGGGCAGTATATTGTCATCCAGATTGACGGGGCCTGTGTCGTCCGGAAGAATATACCTCACTATTAGCGTACCTTTGCCGCTGCTTTCATTGGGATCTCCCTTGCTTATAAGAAGATGGCAGAGAGAACAATTCCAATTCATCGAACAACAGAAACATGGCAGGTATCTATCTACATATTCCTTTTTGCAAACAGGCTTGTTACTACTGCAATTTTCATTTTTCCACCTCTCTTGCACAACAACCGGCCCTGATAACGCAAATGTTGCGGGAAATCACCCTGCAAAAGGACTACCTCGCCGGTCAGACTGTTACCAGTATTTATTTCGGCGGAGGAACTCCCAGTCTCCTTAACAAGGACGACCTGCAGCAACTGCTGGATAAACTGTACAATACATTCAAAATATCGCCTGACGCAGAGATCACCCTGGAGGCCAATCCTGACGATCTCAGCCCCGGGAAGCTCCACGACCTGCGCGCCGCCGGCATTAACCGGCTAAGCATCGGCGTACAATCCTTCCATGAGGAAGACCTCCGCTGGATGAACCGGGCGCACGATAGCCGGCAGGCCCTGCAATGCATCCGTGATGCCCAGGCCGCAGGATTTAATAACCTGACCATAGACCTGATCTATGGCGGTCCCACCCTTACAGATGAAGGCTGGGCCGCCAATGTGCAACAGGCGATCGATCTTGGCGTACAACATCTTTCCTGTTACGCCCTTACCGTAGAACCCGGCACAGCCCTGGACCAGTTCATCCGTAAAAAGAAAGTAGCCGCCGTAGACACCGACAAGGCCGCCCGGCACTTTGAGCTGCTCATGCAGTGGACAGCTAAGGCGGGCTATGAACATTACGAGATCTCCAACTTTGCCCTGCCCGGATGGCATTCCCGGCACAACAGCAGTTACTGGCAGTCCCAGCCTTACCTGGGATTAGGCCCCTCTGCGCATTCATTCAATGGCCATTCCCGCCAATGGAACATCGCCAACAATGCCCTTTATATCAAAAGCCTGGAGCAGGACACCGTTCCTTTTGAACTGGAGGAACTGACGCCATCCATGATGTTGAACGAATACATCATGACCACCCTCCGTACTTCCCAGGGCTGCCTGCTGCCTGTCGTGGCTGAGCGCTTTGGTACCGAAAAACGCGATACCCTGCTGAAAATGGCCCGTCCCTTTATTGACAAGGGCTGGATGGTGCTGAAAGAAGAAGCGTTAGTATTGACCCCGGAAGGCAGATTGTTTGCAGATGGTATTGCTTCCGACCTGTTTTTCTAATACACTTAAGATATAGTTGGTATTCGGTACAGATTCGGTGAAGTCTATAGCTTATAGGCTCTCTACTAGAGCGTTAACCCGGCTATTGTATAGCCACGGCTATAGAATAGCCGGGTTAACGCAGGCCTACAGCGCCTGTAGATATAGCGTCGAAGTATAGTCGAAGCGAAGTCGCACCGAAGCTTAACCGAGGATTAAACTTCGATTTAATCAGGATTTAACAATGCTTCTCCTATGGCTAACTTACGTTGATCTTACGTTCAAAGACGTAGCATGAACGTAAGATGACCATAGAGAACCATTGTTTGTACCTGATCAAAAGGAGACCAAAACGAATGTAAAAGCATGAAAAAAGCCATAGCACCCGCAGGTACTATGGCCCATAATTATCTTAAAATCCCGCCTTATTTCACACCAAACTTGTACACACAGGTAGAAGTATAGGTCTCTCCCGGTTTCAGCACCACTGAAGGGAAAGATGGCTGGTTTGGAGAATCAGGATAGTGTTGTGTTTCGAGGCAGAAAGCACCACGGTGAACGTAGGTTTTACCTTCCTTGCCCTTGTCGGTACCATCCAGGAAGTTACCGCCATAGAACTGTACGCCAGGCTCTGTCGTCCAAACTTCCAGGAAACGGCCGCTCTGTGGCTCCTGTACGGTAGCTGCCAGTGACAGTTCCTTACCTTTCTTGTTCAGTACATAGTTGTGATCATAACCTTTACCAAATTTCAGCTGCTCGAAGTCAGCATCCACTCTCTCTCCGATTTTGGTAGGAGTGGTAAAGTCCATCGGCGTGCCTTTTACAGGCTCCAGTTTACCCTTAGGGATCAGGGTACTGTCAACCGGGGTATATTTATCGGCATTGATATACATGATGTGATCATTGATATCCCCGTTACCAGCGCCATGCAGGTTAAAGAAAGAGTGATTGGTCAGGTTTACTACAGTAGCCTTATCGGTAGTAGCAGTATAATCGATCTTTACCTCATTGCTGTCTGTCAGCTCGTAAGTAAGCGTGATGTCCAGATTGCCGGGATATCCCTCTTCACCGTCTTTTGACAGGTAGTGCAGTTTCAGGGTGTGATCATTAGGCTGCTCAGCATCCCATACCACGTCATTGAAGCCTTTTTTACCGCCATGCAGGTGATTTGCACCATTGTTTGTAGCAAGGGTGTATTCTTTGCCATCCACTTTGAATTTGCCTTTGGCAATACGGTTACCGTAACGTCCAACAATACCGCCATAATACCTTTCCTTGGTGTTCACATACTGGTCGATGTTGTCATAGCCCAGTTCCACATCCGCCAGTTGGCCCTGCTTATCGGGAGCCAGCAAGCTAACGATCTTGGCGCCATAGTTTGTGATGGCTACCTGGAGATTGCCTTTTTTCAGGTGGTACAGTTTTACCTGTTTACCATCAACCATTTTGTCAAATGCAGCATCTGATATCTGTCCTGCGGAAACAGTGTCTTGATTCGTACTCATACTATCTGTTGAATTATTGTTGGTTTTTGTACCAGACTGGCAGGCGCTTATGCTTACTGCGGCTGCCACCGTTAGAAGTGGAATAATGTTTTTCATATTTGGAAGTTATAAGGGTACAATATACCCTTTTTATATTAAAACTGATAGTCTTCTGCTAATGTAAAACGCTGATCACCACAAAAAAATGTAATGATCAGCGTTCAATTATATTATTTTATCTGTTGACGGATATTCTTACCAGCCGAGCAGGTAAGCAAATATCAATGGCGCTACAATGGTAGCATCAGATTCGACGATAAATTTCGGCGTATTGATATCCAGTTTACCCCAGGTGATCTTCTCATTAGGCACTGCCCCGGAGTAAGAACCATAAGAGGTAGTGGAGTCAGAGATCTGGCAGAAATAGCTCCAGAAAGGCACATCATGCCATTCCAGGTCCTGGTACATCATTGGTACTACGCAGATCGGGAAGTCGCCCGCAATACCGCCACCGATCTGGAAGAAGCCTACGCCCTTACCAGCGGAATTGTTACGGTACCAGTCGGCCAGCCATACCATGTATTCGATACCGCTTTTCATGGTAGACGCCTTCAGTTCGCCTTTGATGATATAGGAAGCGAAGATGTTACCCATGGTGCTGTCTTCCCATCCTGGTACAACGATCGGAATGTTACGTTCAGCAGCAGCGATCATCCAGCTGTTTTTCGGATCGATCTCATAATGCTCTTTCATCGCGCCGCTTAGCAGCAGCTTGTACATATATTCGTGCGGGAAGTAGCGTTCGCCTTTATCGTCCGCCTCTTTCCAGATCTTATGAATATGTTCCTGTATACGGCGGAAAGCTTCCTCCTCAGGTATACAGGTATCTGTTACCCTGTTAAAGCCATCCTGCAGCAGATCCCACTCTTCCTGGGGGCTCAGGTCACGGTAATGAGGTACCCTTTTGTAATGTGTATGAGCTACAAGGTTCATGATATCCTCTTCCAGGTTGGCACCGGTACAGGAGATAATGTCTACTTTCCCCTGGCGGATCATTTCCGCAAAAGAAATACCCAGCTCGGCGGTACTCATAGCACCAGCAAGGGATACCAGCATTTTACCGCCCTCCAGCAAATGTGTTTCATATCCCTTGGCAGCATCCACCAGCGCAGCCGCATTGAAGTGGCGGTAGTGGTGCTGGATAAATTGAGAAACAGGTCCTTTATTCATGTCCGTTTATAAGTTTAAAATCCAATAGAGAACGGCAAAGGTAAGGAATTAAAAAAAATAGCCCATAATAGCTGCTGCTACTATGGACTATACTGACTATGGACTTTCAACTGATGAACTGACGTCTAAACTTTTTTCAGGTTCTGGTGAACACTCAGGTCGCCGTTAGCACCTGATCTGATCACTTTCCATGTTTTTTCACCTTCCAGTGTTACATAATAAACGGTAGAGCCTTCACTCTCAAATTCTACAACCCAGCGTACCTTATCTTTAGGATAACGTTTTGCCAGTTTGTTTGATACAGCCAGGGGCAGATACTGCTCGTCAATATAACGGCGGGTAGCCAGCAGGTTACCATCTCCGTCAAAATAAGCAGTTACGCTGCGTGCGTTCAGACTAAACTTAGCCATGAACGTTTTGTTGTCTTCACTGTACCACTTAACATCTGAAGCACCGGCAAACTCTTTATTAAGTGCCTGTTTCAGTTTGGTAGTGGCTTCCATTTCTTTGGTGCCAGCAAAGGCAAATTGTGCAGAGAAGAGAAGTACTGCAGCAAATAAAAGGAGCATTCTCCTGAACCGGTTACCTTGCAACCGGTTGACATCCACAGATGTCGTAGTGTTGTTAATTGAATTGATGCTAGGTTTCATGGCGGAAACTTTTTTGTTTGTTTTGTGATGTAAATGTACATGTAAGAATGTGTGCGGGTCAAATGCTTTGTTATAAGTGGATACGCTAGATTACTTGGCTAAAGTCACTTATATCGCTGGCATGTTGAACTTACTCCACCTTTTCATATACTTCCTTTGCCATGCACATGTTGCACTGAAAGCCCGATTGTTGCAACGGTCTCCGTTAAGCTTTTGTTAAACTGGACGGGAAATTCCACAATCATGACGAATGGAATTTTTTGCAGTTCTTTTGTCCCCTTTATCAATGGTTAACGATTTTTATTCACTGTTTAACTTCGGGTTGTTATCAACATGACGATACAAATGTCAGCACATTTTTCTTCTCCGGCAATCACCATAAACGGTATAAAAGCTCACCTAAAGCGGTGATTTAACAAATTGATTGACAGTCTTAACACACACGTAACATTGAAGCTGTATAAGCATCTCCGCAAGCAAAATACACCAGCTGCAAAAGTTATTCTATCTTCAGTGTATGAATTACCTGGCCCACGCATATCTCTCTTTTCATGATCAGTCGCTTATAGTGGGCAACATGATTGCCGATTATGTAAAAGGAAAACAATGGCAGGAGTATGCACCGGCTATACAGCAAGGTATACAGTTACACAGGGCTATTGATAATTTTACAGATACACATCCTGTTACAATGGCCGCCAGAGAGTATTTCCAGCCATCATGTGGCAGGTATAGCGCTGTATTCATCGACATCGTATATGATCATTTCCTGGCCACAGATACTACCATCTTTACAGCTGCGACGTTATCTGCTTTTTCGAAAGAAGTATATGCTACTTTAGCCGGTCATCATGCAATACTGCCGCCTGTATTCCAACAGGTATTCCACTATATGCGGCAACATGACTGGCTGTATGGATACAGGTTTATGGACGGTATTTATAAGAGCTTCAGCGGTATCGTACACAGGGCTAAATATCTTGAAGTAACGGCGGATGCTCCTTTTGCAGTACTGGAGGAACATTACGATACACTCGCTGCACATTACCGTACATTCTTTCCCGAATTGACTGCCTTCGTTAAAACTTACCCGCATTAAATCGTACGTTTGCACTATTATTCTTAACATCTGAATTGATAGCCAACAATGAAAAATTTAGTACGAGTAATGCTGCTTATCGCCATAGCAGGCCTCACCAGCCTTTCCAGCTATGCGCAGGACAAAAAGATGCCCCCTTTAGATGCCAGCCCTATGGACATGGCGTACTATCCTGTAATGTATCCCTACGTCGTGAAAGTAAAAGGCGAACCCGGATCACTGGTAGCGCGTGTTATTTACAGCCGTCCGCAGAAAAAAGGCCGAAAGATCTTCGGCGAACTGGAATCTTATGGCGAGATCTATCGCCTGGGCGCCAATGAAGCCACAGAGATAGAGTTCTTTCGCCCTGTTGTAATCGGTGGCAAAACGGTTCCTAAAGGACGTTATACGCTCTATGCGCTTCTTTCCGAACAGAAGTGGACAATGATCGTTAATCGTGAAACTGATATCTGGGGTGCATTTAAATACGATCAACGCAAAGATGTAGTGAGAACAGATGTGCCGGTTAATAAACTGAATACACCTGTAGAACCATTCACCATCGTTTTCGAGAAAGCAGATTACGGCGCTAACCTCGTAGTGGCCTGGGATACTACCAGCGTAAGCCTGCCTATCAAATGGTCTGAAAAAGCAGCTGCGGCTTCCGCAAAGACTGATAAAAAGAAATAACAACCCGTTCTGATCATTAGTAGGATACTACAGATCAACATGTGAATACGAGATCATCTTACCCCAACCGAAGGAAGATTGTTTACACTACAGATTAAAAGATAAAAGCGAAGAGGTAATAGCTTGCTATTACCTCTTCGCTTTTTAATTAAGTAAGAAAAAGGCGGTAAGATTACCGCCCACGAATTTTAACCATATCCTATGAAAAACCTTTTCAAATGTAGGGCGAATTACTGCGCGGAAACTACGGTTTCGGCTGAGTGAACAAATTTTGTTCGTGAATGTTGCATTTTCTTCGGTGAAGGATATTTTAAAAGCGATTTCGGACAAAAACCAGGCCTGTAGGGCGTATTTATACCTCAGTCTGGCATTGCGTGGAACTACTTATTGAGCTTTTTTATTATCTGATGACCTATCTTATTGGAAGTCTTAGAGATAGCACTCACAGCGTTAACTATATGCAGGACCTTTGCCCTTTATTCGCCGCAATGCCGGAATTAGTACCTTTGGAACTTTCAGACTAAGAGATCATCTAACAACAAAATATTTCAGGCATGAAGCTGGGAACTAAACTCATACACGCAGGCGTAAGCCCGGATCCATCGACCGGGGCGATAATGACCCCTATCTTTCAGACATCCACCTATGTACAAAGCGCCCCCGGCCAACATAAAGGCTATGAGTATGCCCGTACACAAAACCCTACCCGCGATGCATTACAGGATGCCCTGGCTGCCATCGAGAATGGTAAATACGGCATCTCCTTCAGCAGTGGCCTGGCCGCAACTGATGCCGTGTTAAAGCTGCTCAACCCGGGCGACGAGGTGATTGCCTCTAACGATCTGTATGGCGGCACTTACCGTATTTTCACCAAGGTGTTCGAACGGTATGGCATTAAATTCCATTTTATCGGCATGCAGGAGGCGGAAAATATCCGCAAGTATATCAATGCCAACACAAAGCTGATCTGGATAGAAACTCCCACCAATCCACTGCTGAACATCATTGATGTTGCCGCCAGCGCCAAAATTGCGCAGGAACATAATATCCTGCTTTGTGTGGATAATACCTTCGCGTCCCCTTATTTGCAGAATCCCCTGGACCTGGGTGCACATATCGTTGTACACAGCGCCACGAAATACCTGGGCGGTCACAGCGATGTAGTGCATGGCGCCATCATCGTAAAAGATGAAGCCCTGGCCAAACAACTCTACTTCATACAGAACAGCTGCGGTGCAGTACCTGGTCCGCAGGACTGCTTCCTGGTGTTACGCGGACTAAAAACCCTGCACGTACGTATGCAGCGGCATTGTGAGAATGGCGCGGCCATTGCTCACTTCCTCCGCCAGCATCCGAAAGTGGCTAAAGTATACTGGTGCGGCTTTGAAGATCATCCTAACCACCACATTGCCAAACAGCAGATGAGAGGCTTTGGCGGTATGATCTCTTTCACCCTTAAAGACGATAGCCAGGAGGCAGCCTTTAAAGTATTAAGCGGCACCCATCTGTTCTCACTCGCCGAATCACTAGGCGGCGTGGAATCGCTGATAGGACACCCTGCCAGTATGACCCATGCTTCTATACCACGGGAAGACCGTATTGCCAACGGCCTGGTGGATTCCCTCATCCGCCTTAGCGTAGGTATCGAAGATGCAGAAGATCTCATTGCCGACCTGCAGAAAGCCATCGGATAAGCATATTACATACTCCGGTTTGAGGATGTGTCCCTATATACATCCTCAAATCTTTCCCCCGGCTGCAGCCCGGTGTATGTCGGCCTGAAATACTCACAAATACTCACTATCAGTTGTCTATAGAAGATAAACTGTTATCTATATAAATTCCTGTAGTGTGAACTACTTTCCTTATTTTTCGGACTGCCGGCGTACCGCACTCCGGAGTCATCAGCACTAAACCGATCATACCATTATGAAATTCCAGCAACTGAAGGCTTTTTTAGACGCAAAAGCGGCCCACTATAATACCCCCGAATTTATCCCGGGCGATCCTATATGCATCCCGCACAGGTTTACGAAACTTCAGGACATTGAAATTTCCGGTTTATTTGCTGCCATTCTTGCCTGGGGTAACCGTACCACCATTATTAATAAGTGCACTGAGCTGATGAAATTAATGGATGATGCGCCCTACGACTTCATCGTTAATCACAAACCCAAGGAACGGATGAAACTACTCCAGTTCTGCCACCGGACATTTAACGGGGTAGACCTGATGTATTTTGTAGAATTCCTCCAGGGATATTATACAGATATCACTTCCCTTGAATTTGCCTTCAGCGGGCATATCACCCCGGAAGACGAAACCATCGAAAAAGCACTCCGTGGCTTTCATCACATGTTCTTCCTGCCGGAACACCCGGAACGGACCCGGAAACATATTTCAACCCCGGCGAGAAATTCCGCCTGTAAAAGATTGAATATGTACCTTCGCTGGATGGTCAGGAAAGATGAAAATGGCGTGGATTTTGGACTATGGCAACACATTCAGCCATCTCAGCTGGTATGTCCGATGGATGTACATGTTGGTAGAGTGGCCACCAGACTGGGATTGATCCCTGCCGCGAAGTCAGATTGGAAAACAGCGCTGGACTTAACCAGGCAGCTCAGGCAACTGGACCCGCTGGACCCTGCCAAATATGATTTTGCCCTTTTCGGCCTGGGCGTAATTGAAAAGTATGTATAATAAATATAGCGTAATGATGAAGCGATTTTTGGTGTCAATGGCGATGGGAGCAGTGCTGGCTCTGCCTGTAAAAGCCCAGTCAGATGAAAAAAGAGATTATGTAGACCTTGGCTACAGCTTTTTAAAAGGACAACAGTTTGAACTGAAACAGGAGAGCCGCAGTGAAACCTATACTACCGTTGATGATGTGATGCAACGTGTAACACGCGATTTTAACAATACGATCAGCATTAATATTGACGATGTCAGCCCGGGCCATGCCTACCTGACCTTCCGGTATAAAGAACTTAAATTCAATTTCAACGCACGCAACCAGAACATTCTCGTTGATGCGAATGTACCGAACGATAAAGAACCTTTCCAGGCGGCCCTGAAAAGCATACTGGACCATCCTTTTACCGTAGACCTCGCGTCTACCGGTTTCATTAACAAGATCACCGGGCTGGATGAATTGCTCGATAAGGCATCTGCTACCTTCACCAACCTGAAAGAGGATGAGCAGGAAGCCTACAAGAAACTCATGAAAGATCAGTTTGGGACCAATGCCTTCCGCTCATGGCTGGAACAACTCCTGATAATATATCCCGTACGCAGCATCAAAACCGGTACCCGCTGGGAAGAGAATGTGCCTATCCGCACAGGCCTGGTAGGAAATATTGACCTGTACTGGAACCTGCAGACCTGGGATGCACAGACTGCCAAGATCAATGGTACCGGCAAGGTTTCCACCAATAAAGTAGAAACCTTCACCATTGAGGATGGTATAGAGGCTACCGCCGAGATCAGCGGAGACATTATGACCAACTATCTCATTGACCGTAATACCGGCTTACCCAGCATCTGTGCACAGAATACAGAAATGAACGGTACTTACACGTATAAGGCCAATAAGGCTAAACGGATCAAGAAAGATATCAAGGTGCCGGTGAAGATAGTGACCAACGCCTCCTACAAGATCAAACAAATGAAATAACATACAAAAGGTCCCGTCGCTGACGGGACCTTTTTACTTTTGTATATGATACAATTACTTCCGGAAACTACCTTACAATTATCAGCAGATGCTGTCCTGCAGACTGCTCCGGGTATTACTTATGATCAGTTGGAAGCATTACTGGCAGAAAAACTCGAGTTCCTGATCAGTACAGACTTTCAGCAATTTGTGCTACTGCTATATAAAGTCGATGTCTCAGAGTCTAAGATCCGCAGCATACTGGAATCAGATCTTACCCCAGGGGTGTATAGAAAGATAGCCGCATTGCTGATAGAAAGACAACAGGAAAAGATCATTGCCCGTAAAACTTATAGCCAGCCTCCACCAGATGATGGTGAAGAGAAGTGGTGAACAGGATTATTGCTTGTTGAACATCAGTTCCCTTACTTTCTCCTTGTCTTCCTTCTCCTTTTCCAGGTCAAAGCTTGTCCCGAAAATATGATCCCACATACTGGAACTCACTCCGAACCCTTTCTCATCGCCTTTATAATGGTGCAGATGGTGGTTACGCCACAATGGCTTCAGGAATTTGGCAGGTGGATTCCAGGCATGAATAGCATAGTGCATACTTCCATAGATCAGGTAGCCCAGTATAAAACCGGGAAAAAACATAAAAGTATACTCTTTCAGGAAAAGGTACTGTGCGCCGAAAATAACAGAAGCCAGGATCAGGCTGGGCACAGGGGGCATGAATAATCTTTGTTTGTCACGGGGGTACTCATGGTGGTTACCATGCATCACATAGATGATCCTTCTTACTTTTGGATTCTCGCTACTGAAATGGAACAGGTAGCGGTGCATGATGTATTCAAACAACGTCCAGAAAAACATGGCTCCCAGAAAAACTGTCGCTACACGGGCAATACTAAATTCCAATGTGGTATTGCTGTAGTATAACATATAGCTGATAATAGGTACATACATAGCCCATATTACCAGGGGATGTGTTTTGGTGAGCATCTCTAAATACCTGCTTTCAAATAATCGCGCCTGCCCCTTGTTCTTAATCTTATCAAACTTCATAACTCCTTTATTTAATGCAAATAAGTGCTTAAACGAATGATACGTCGTTCCTTAATCCATAGTCTTAGCCAAAAGAGCTACCCGCGAATATTATGCCGATCTTATGCGCTACGGGAATATGTTAATATAAATTTTTATGCAGTACATGGGGCCGGGTTACTTAAATATGCGGCAGCAACATTGATATTATGCTACATGCATGAAATAATGCTTCAGCTGTAGCAGTCAAAATATTGCTGTAAGAACCCTTTGTTGTGTAATGTTACCTTTATTTATTGAATTAAACGAAATTATCTGTACTGCCGCTACCAACACTATTCGCAAACGAGCATATCCCTACGTAGCCTGCAAATAATGAGTGCAATATACATAACAAGATAAGCTGTGTGAACACAGTCTACGCTTAAAACGGGCGGCTCTATCCGAACTGCCTTTTTTGCAGTAATGCCGTATCGTGATGTGTTTATTTGCAACGATCTCATTTTGCCTATATTTACAGATCATACAACCAGAACCAACTACTTTATGAAACTTGTTACTTATCTCCGGGATGAGGTTGACCAGCTGGCAATACTCATAGGCGATCAACTGTACAACACCCAGGACCTCGATCCTCAATTACCTGGCAACATGCAGCATTTCCTGCTCATGTGGGAAGAAGTTATAGGCATTGCCCGTGAAGCGGAAGCACAGTTAAAAGCAGGCAAAAGTGTCGGTAAGGCTACACCAGTGCCATACCAGTCAGTAGACATTCTAGCCCCAGTGCCGTTCCCGACATCCTGTCGCGATGGTTATGCTTTCCGTCAACACGTAGCGGCTGCACGCCGTAACCGCCGGATAGAGATGATCCCTGAGTTTGACCAGTACCCCATCTTCTATTTTACCAATCACAATGCCATACAAGGTCCCGGCGACATCTACTGCATGCCGGATCATTTTGATAAACTCGACTTTGAGCTGGAAGCCGCTGTTGTGATCTGTAAACCCGGCCGTAATGTACCGGCTGCAGAAGCAGATAACTACATTGCGGGCTTCATGATCATGAATGACATGAGTGCACGTACGCTTCAGATGGAAGAAATGAAACTTAATCTTGGTCCTGCGAAGGGAAAAGACTTCAGTACTGTAATAGGGCCCATGCTGGTTACGCCGGATGAACTGGAACACCTGCTCATTCCCCCCAGACCAGGTCACACGGGTAAGAACTACAACCTGAAAATGACCTGCCGCGTCAATGGGGTACAGGTAAGTGAAGGCAACATGGGAGACATGGACTGGACCTTTGCTGAGATCATCGAACGTTGTGCATATGGCGCCAATATTCTGCCGGGTGACGTAATAGGTAGCGGTACCGTAGGCACCGGCTGTTTCCTGGAACTGAATGGCACCGGTAAACTCAATGATCCGAACTATCAGGAACAATGGCTGAAAGCCGGCGATGTGGTGGAAATGACGATAGACGGATTAGGCACACTTACAAATACAATTGTGGAAGAAGACTCTACTTTCTCCATTCTGCAATTGAAAAAATAAACCATTTACATGCAGATCATTCCAGGGCAGATCAAGACAGCACAACTGCATAACTATCTACAGGGCGCTATCGCTCCGAGACCTATTTGTTTTGCCAGCACTGTCGATAAGGATGGACATCCGAACCTGTCTCCCTTCAGCTTTTTTAACCTCTTCGGCAGTAACCCTGCCACACTTATATTTTCCCCCTCCCGCAGGGTACGCGACAATACTACCAAACATACCCTGGAGAACGTCCTGGAAACCATGGAAGTGGTCATCAACGTGGTTACCTATGCTATGGTACAGCAAGCGTCTCTTTCCAGTTGTGAGTATCCTAGAGGCGTGAACGAATTTGAGAAGGCCGGCTTCACGCCGCAGCCTTCTGAAAAAGTGAAACCTTTCCGTGTAAAGGAGAGTCCTGTACAGTTTGAGTGCATTGTAAGAGAAGTGTTGCCGCAGGGGCGGGAAGGAGGCGCCGGCAACCTGGTGATCTGTGAACCGGTACTGATTCACATCAACGATGCTATTTTAAATGAAAATGGCGTCATCGATCCTCACAAGATAGACCTGGTAGCCAGAATGGGAGGAGATTATTACTGCCGGGCATCCGGCGCAGCCGTATTCGAAGTAGCTAAACCACTCACGGAACTGGGCATAGGAATAGATGCGTTACCGCCGGCCATCCGGCAAAGCAGCATCCTGACGGGTAATAACCTGGGGCAGCTAGCCAATGTGCAGCAGCAACCCACTGTTGATCCGGCTTTTGATGACGATCATCTGAAGAATATCATCCAGTATTACAGTATCACACCCGACGAGATGGAGAAAGAACTGCATCGTCATGCGCAACGCCTGCTGGAGCAGGGACGTGTACAGGACGCCTGGCAGGTATTACTCGCAGGGACTGTATAAAGAAAAGATCATACAATAAAAAACGCCTCGTGTCTTTCGATACGAGGCGTTCTACTATCTATCTCTGAATGATTGAGTAATTATTTACTGAACACTTTCTTTAACAGGTCAGTTGTTCTTGCACCAGGATTAGCGCGAATATTCGCTTCTTCCTTGGCAATCTGGTCAAACAGTGCATTCACCGCCATACCAGTTACGTAGTCCTGCAGATCAGGATTTACTTTATTGAAAGTGGTAGGCAGCTTGTTGTATGTAGTCACGATATCTCCGTAATATTTGGTGGCACTGGTGCTGTCCAATGAACCTTTTACAACAGGAGAGAAAGCAGCTTTCAGCTTATCAGTGGTCTTACCTTTAAAATACTCAGTCGCAGCATTATTACCGCCGGAAACCAGTTTCAGCGCATCAGTAATGCTCATTTCCTTGATCGCATCTACAAAGATAGGAGCGGCGTATCCAACTGCCGATTCGGCAGCACGGTTAATAGACAGGATTGCTTTATCTACCTGGCTGCCCAGCCCCACAGAACGGAGGGTATTACCGATCTTTACAGCGTCTGGAGGTAATAAGAGCTTATATATTTCATTTCCGAAAAAGCCATCTTTTTTGTTCAGGGAAGCGATACCATTAGCCACGCCTTTTGACAGGGCTTCTTTAATGGCATTACCTGCTTCTGATTGGGTAACATTGCTGGAACCGGAAGCTTTAGATACAGCAGAATTAGCAGCATCTCCCAATTTCTTCAGCAACTGGGCCTGGGACGCTGGCAGTAAGGCTACACTGGATAATAACAATAGACATAGTTTCTTGTACATAGACTGATGTTGTGGTTTAATATGCAAAATAGTAACAATATTTAAGATCCGCAGATCTAAAGTTAGAACAAAAAGATCCCCCGAAGTTTAACGGCAAGGACGAGTGGCAATATGGTCGGTTATTCGTGGATAGACAGCAGGGGAATATGTGTATGGAATGCCAGCTGAGCGGTACGGCTGCGTTTAAAAATCCCTTCAAATAGCCCGTGTTTGCGGGGAATGGTCAGGATCAGGTCTGCCTGCTCCTTGTCTGCAAACTCCATAATGCCATGTACCACGTTGCTATCGTCCACAAAATGGTACTTCGGATGGTACCCCTCCAGTAAACTGTCCAGCAGCAGGCTGGCTTGTGGCGTATCTTTACCCAGCCCCTTACCTTCCTTATCAATATTCAGCACATGCAGTTCTGCCCCAAAAACGTCCAGCAGGCGTTTCAGCGGATAAACCGGGGTGTGGGTACCTACTTTCCTGAAGTCGCAGGCAAAAACGATCTTCCTGACAGGTTTAAAAGTAGCCATGGAAGGCACGATCAGTACCGGGCAGGTAGTATGTTTCACCACATCTATTGTATTGGAACCGATCAGGATCTCTTCCAGCTGGCTGCCGCCGGTAGTACCCATTACGATCAGATCTGCATTTTCCTCTTTGCTGAGGGTATCGATATTAGCCGCCAGGAGGGCATTGTCTGCCCGATAGTCCAGCACTGTTCCTTCCGGCAGTTCGGCCAGGAGGTCCTGTTTCATACGTTCCAGGCCTTCCAGGCTGGCAGTCTTAAGCTCAGTGGGATCTACCATGGGAATGGAAGTAGGAACGTCCGGAATAGGCACTATCAGTTCATATGCATGATAAAGCACGATCCGGGTAGTGCCCATCTGCTGCGCCAGGCCCAGTGCGTAACGGGCGGCATTGTAAGCAGTGGCGGAGAAGTCTGTAGGTACAATAATGGTTTTCATCCTTTGTGGTTTTATAAGCTGATGAATCCCGACAGGGGGCTTATGTGTAATGAAAATTTGGTGCCAATTCCACGTTTCGTTCATTTCCCCCTTAAATCGATTATTTTTGCACTCCATTATTGTAATCAGTACTACATGACACCATTATCTGAGCAAGAGATCATACGCAGGGAGAAACTGCAGGAACTGGAGAAATTGGGCATCAACCCTTATCCGGCGGAAGAATATCCGGTAAATAATACGGCTGCCAACGTTAAGGCCCTGTATACGGAAGAGACCAAGGACCGGTTCCAGGACGTATGCCTGGCCGGCCGTATCATGAGTGTACGCGATATGGGAAAGGCCGCCTTTGTGGTGATTCAGGACCATACTACACGTATCCAGCTATATATCCGTCGTGATGATATCAGCAACGGTGACGACAAAACCATGTTCGATACCGTTTTCAAAAAACTCCTCGACCTGGGCGATATTATAGGTGTGAAAGGTTTCGCCTTTATCACAAAAACCGGGGAATTATCTATACATGTCAACAAACTGGACGTCCTGGCAAAGTCCATCCGTCCATTACCGGTGGTACGTGAAAAAGAAGGAGAGACCTTCGATGCCGTTACTGATCCTGAGTTCAAATACCGGCAGCGTTATGTAGACCTGATCGTGAACCCGCAGGTAAAAGATGTGTTCATCAAACGCACTCTTATCCTGAAGACGATCCGCGACTTCTATAATGAAATGGGCTACCTGGAGGTGGAAACACCTATCCTGCAGCCTATTCCCGGCGGTGCAGCGGCCCGTCCGTTCACTACCCACCATAATGCGCTGGATATACCACTGTACCTGCGTATTGCCAATGAACTGTATCTCAAACGCCTCATCGTAGGTGGTTTTGAAGGTGTATACGAATTTGCGAAAGACTTCCGTAACGAGGGTATGGACCGTACCCACAACCCGGAGTTCACCGTGATGGAAATGTATGCCGCCTATAAAGATTATGAGTGGATGATGCGTACCACAGAGACCCTGCTGGAAAAGATCGCTATAGCCCTTCACGGCACAACAGAAGTACAGGTGGGAGAGAAAACCATCAACTTTAAAGCGCCTTTCCGCAGGATCAGCATGTACGACGCTATCCTCGAACATACCGGTATCGACGTGTCCAACATGGACGAGGAACAGCTGCGCGCTACCTGCAACCAACTGGGCATCCATGTAAAACCAAGCATGGGTAAGGGTAAACTGATAGACGAGATCTTCGGCGAAAAATGTGAGGGACATTACGTACAGCCTACCTTCATCATTGACTATCCGGTGGAAATGAGTCCGCTTACGAAAAAGCACCGTAGCAAACCAGGATTGGTAGAGCGCTTTGAGCTCATGGTGAACGGGAAGGAACTTGCGAACGCCTATAGTGAGCTGAACGACCCGATCGACCAGCGCGCTCGCTTTGAAGAGCAGGTACAGCTGATGGAACGTGGAGATGATGAGGCGATGTACATCGACTACGATTTCCTCCGCGCCCTGGAATATGGTATGCCGCCTACCTCCGGTATCGGTATCGGCATAGACCGTCTTACCATGATCATGACCAATCAGCCTTCCATCCAGGATGTGCTGTTCTTCCCACAGATGAAGCCGGAGAAGATGGCGTAGTGATTATTTTCCCTTCGGGGAAGATCTGAGCCGGATTACCAGGCTCCCAATTATATTTAAACGGGTGTATCATGAGTAGTGATACGCCCGTTTTGCATTGGATACGTTTCCGGGTTACATCGTTTCGTTGCCCCCGGGTTGATCTTTGCGTCTCCCGGGGCATCGTTTTGTATGGGCCGGGGGACGCCATTTCGTCCGCCGCGGTTGCACCAATTCGTTTCGCCGGGGTTGCACCCCGCGCTACAAACACACGGCACCCGGAGCCGATTGACGCTATTGATACCGTTATGTAAATACCTAATAAATAATCATTTGTATCCAGGTTCACGTACAACTTCTTAACTATTTCCCCCTACATTTGTCAAAAACCAAAACCGTATGAAAACTATCGTTCCCACCCGGGTTGCCATTATTCTCTACGCTGTTGTCATGGGTCTTTTTGGTATCATTCATTTTGTACACGCCAATATTATGGCAGCCGCAGTCCCCATCCCCGGCGGCAGGATCTGGATTTACATCACAGGCCTGGGGCTGATACTGGCAGCTATCTCCTTCATCATTAATGTAGCGGTAAAACTGGCGGGATACCTGCTGGCACTTTTCCTGCTCGTCGTTATTGTGCTGGTGCATATCCCTCACGCCACCGAAGATCTGCCATCGCTTACCATGCTGTTGAAAGATGTTGCGCTAATGGCTGCGGCCATAATGGTAGCCAATACCGGAAAATAGGTCTTTGCTCCGCCCATCCGTAATTTCAGGCTGATCATTTCTTTATTTAATTATTTTAGCTCTTTTTGCGGGAAATTTTACAACAAGAGCTAAACATGCATACAACACGTTACGGGTCAGCCTGTTTGATAACGCTGAGCGTTCTCAGTCTCAGCCTTCAGGCACAGGACAAAAAAGACCTTTCATTCCGCCAGATCTTCAGAGGAGAAGCGACCGGACTTTATCAACCACTACCAGCCATCAAAGGATGGGCTGACGACTCTCATTACATTGAATACCGCACTGCAGGTGGCGCCTCTAAAGCCTGGAAAGTAGACGCAGCTACCGGTAAGGCGGAACCCTATGCGACTCCTCCGGAAGGAGCCAATGTACAGGTACGCAATCATGATATCATCTACACTTCCGCAGAGGGTACCGAAACACAACTCACCAGTGATACCGCCCAGGAAAGGAACCCGACACTTTCCCCTGATGGGAAATATGTTGCCTTTACCCGCGCCAATGATTTCTATAGCATTGAGATTGCCACAAAAAAGGAGATCCGCTATACTACAGACGGCTCTGACGTAGTGTACAATGGCTGGGCTTCCTGGGTATATTATGAAGAGATCCTCGGACGTGCGTCCAGATACCGTGCTTTCTGGTGGAGCCCTGACAGCCGTTACCTGGCCTACATGCGTTTCGATGACTCCCAGGTACCTGTATTCCCTATCTACAGTGAAAAAGGACAACACGGCTACCTGGAAAACACCCGCTATCCTAAAGCGGGCGATACCAATCCTGCAGTAAGAATAGGTACTGTACCCGTAACAGGCGGCAAAACCTTATGGGCTGACTTCAACGAAAAAGACGACCAGTACTTTGGCGCCCCCTTCTTCACTCCTGAAGGACGCTTATGGGTACAATGGATGAACCGCGGACAGGATAACCTGAAGATCTATGAGATCAACCCGGATAACGGTCAGAAGAAGGAAATCTACAGTGAAAAGCAATCCACCTGGATCGACTGGTATGAAAACATTCCCTTCCTCACAGGTGGCAAAGGTTTCATTCTAAAAAGCGATAAAAGCGGCTGGGCACATCTTTATTGGCACAATATGGACGGTTCCCTGAATAAACAGCTCACTTCCGGCAACTGGACAGTAAAAGACATCCCTGCTATCGACAATAAACAAGGTATCATCTATTTCACCGCCCGTAAGGAGGCCTCCCCCCGTACAGACCTCTATCAGGTGAACATGAAAACAGGCGCTATTACCCGCCTTACCTTCGGCGACTACTTCCACGCAGTGGATGTAAGCCCTAACGGCAGCTATTTCGTTACTACCTATTCCAATCTGTCCACTCCGCCCAAAATGGCGTTGCTGAACAACAAAGGCAAAGTAGTACGCGAACTGGGCGACGCTAAAGGCGCTCAATTCAGCCAGTATAATCTTGCAGAGACTAAACTGCAATACTACAAGACCCGCGACGGCCTGGAACTTCCAATGACCATCACCATGCCGTTACACATGCAGCCAGGCAAAAAATATCCCGTTCTGATCAGCATCTATGGCGGTCCTGACGCCGGTACTGTATACGACAACTGGAAAACGCCACTCAGCACCCAGTGGTGGGCTGAACAGGGCGTTATTCAGGTAGCGATCGACAACCGCAGCTCCGGACAACTGGGTAAAATGGGGATGAACTACATTCACCGCCAGCTGGGTAAGCATGAAATCGAAGACTATATGGATGCCGCCAAATGGCTAAGGGCACAACCCTGGACGGATACCACCAAGGTCTGCATGACAGGTGGTAGCTTCGGTGGTTACATGACATGCATGGCCCTGACTTATGGTGCAGATGTTTTCACCCATGGTATGGCCAACTTCGCCGTAACTGACTGGCAGTTGTATGACAGCCATTACACTGAGCGTTATATGGATACGCCTCAGGAAAATCCTGCCGGTTACAGCATGACTTCTCCTGTCACATATGCTGACCGCTATAAGGGGCTTATCCGTATCGTGCATGGTACTATGGATGATAATGTACATATGCAGAATAGTATTCAGCTGGTAGATAAGCTGGAGAATCTTGGCAAACATTTCGAGTTCATGGTATACCCGGGGGAAAGGCACGGCTGGCGCAACAGTGTTAAAAACAGGCATAGCGATAATGAAATGTACCGTTTCATTTATAGCTATCTGCTGGAGCGTCCTTTTCCGAGAGAGTTTGAGCAGTAGTCTTCCTTTTTGATATTCAGAGCCGGTTAGTGTTATGCTGACCGGCTTTTTTGATTCCGTTTGTTGCAGCTCCCGCTGCGGCTTCAGGTGCGCCCCTTTCCGATAAGCATAACTAACAATACACCAATACCCCTGTAATATGGACGTCATTGAATCCCGGAGGACGGTGCTAATAACTTTTATGACCACGCCTCAAAAGAAAGTAATCCCACAACTTAGAAGATAGAAGAACCCGGAAAAGTAGCCTCTGCCGTTCCAGAAAAGGTGGAGAATGCTAAAGCCAGATATGGAGGAGAAGCTCAAAGAGATCATTACATCCGTGAACGTACAGATTTCCCGGTTTAACGTATTAGACGACACAGTCAAAATACCCACTTATTTCCGTCCAACGTATGAATTTGCCAGCTAAACGCAAAAGAGGAAAAGACTTACTATGAGCTCGGTGTTAAAGCGCCCTTAAGAAGGAAAATCGTTACTGGGAAAGGATCTTGGAAGAGTGGATCGGGATTTCAGGAAAAAGAAACGGGGCTGCAAGACTACAGCCCCGAAAAATTTTAACCATATCTTTATTGAAAAACCTGTACCAAAGGTGCGCGTATTTTGCATACCCTCAAAGGCTATTCTAGTGAATGCTATATTTTAGTTGGGGAACGTATCGAAACAGAAGGTGAACGTATAAGGATAAGTAGGGAAAAATATACCCATTTTCAGGGTCTTTCTTGATAAGTAGAATTGAAGATCAACTATTTGAAGTAAAAGGGGCTTATAAATCAGCAACCGGCTCTAAAATAGAAGGGCGGTAAGAATACCGCCCTTGTAATAATTTTAACCATATCCTATGAAAAACCTGAGCCAAAGATATAGCAGGCTTCCATGTGTTTATGCCCTATTTCCGTGAACGTTATAAAATAGTTCGTAAAACAGCATGTTTGGATAGGTCAGCACTCATATACTAAATATTATCATATTATATTAATTTTCAATTGTATAATTTCACTATTCAATAGTGAATATACTATCAACAAGTTAGCTTTTTAGCCTATTTTAAGCCCATTTGCAACAGATTTATCCGGCTGAAGCAGCACGATCTCCTTATCAGTTCCAACGACTCCTAATACCAGACACTCCGAAAAGAAATTCGCTATCTGTTTCACGGGAAAGTTCACTACCGCCACTACCTGTTTACCGATCAGCTCCTCCGGCTGGTATAACTTCGTGATCTGGGCGGAAGATCGCTTAATGCCTAACTCCGGTCCGAAATCTATTGTCAGCTGGTAAGCGGGATTCTTCGCTTTGGGAAAATCGGCAGCCGCTGTGATTGTCCCTACCCTTATCTCTACTTTCTCAAAATCTGCCCAGGTAATTGTCTCCATGTCGAACGTCTATGAACGGAAAATAATAAAAAAAATAGTAGTAATCAAACTAATACGATAATTTTTTAACCTATATTCTACCTATAGCCTTCCTAATACATCGCCTTGATAACTATCATCAAACCAACATTTAACAAATGCCGCCGTTTTAAGGGCTGGTAAGCGGCAATTGTTGAGCGCCGGATATCACATAATATTTAACGCTTATATCAGGAAAAAACCTGCTATTTGCATATACTTAATGGCATGGTTCTTGCGTTTTTATAGAGACAAAATTTTAGGTTAAAAATAGGTTAAAGCGAAACGGCCCGACATTGCAGATGCGATGTCGGGCCGTTCTCGTTATAGCCGATAAACCGGTGATATTGTTAATTCATCATTGTACTGTCCTGTATAATGAACGGACCGCTAGGATGCAAAATGGTGTAATCACTGAAATCCTGGTTAGACTCTAATCCTGTACCATAAAGTGTGTCAGTAACAGTGCTGATACGTACCGGCTTGTTAGACAGGAACTTCTGCAGTTTGGAATCCCAGTTCAACTCTTCACAATCCAGTCTTTCGCCTTTTTTATTGATCACCACCACATGATCCCTCAGGAAGATGTTGGCATCATTCTCAAAATATTTTCCATATCTGGCAGTAAGGGTACTTTCCACATCCAGGCTGTCATTATAAAACAGCACCTTAAGACCTTTACTAAACTCAACATATACAGGAGGCTTCAGGTGCCTGAGCATCATTGGCGCCGTCAGTTTCGCTTTTACACGTCCTGTCTGGCTGTACATGGATTCTATATCTTTTCCCTCCTCAACGGCTGTCGTACTTTTATCGAGGTTCATGATGGCATTCATATCGTTTTCGCAGGACACCATCGCCAAAAGAGAAAAAACAAACGCTATACGCGCTATAATTCTGTTCATATTAGTGATTGATAGGGGCCCTAACGGGCATTTTCCGGCCCCAAATGTAGACAATCCCCGGCAAACCAGGAACGGGGAGAAGCCGGAGCCTTTTAGATATCTCCGGCGGTCAGATTCCGGAAGTGTCCATTCAATTTTACCCGGTCCTTCAGCCGCTCCATTTCCGCCATTAAAGGAATGACTTTCAGGAGGTGACGTTTCAGGTATTCCAGACGTTGCAGTTCCTGGAAAAGATGCAGCACCTCATATTCCTCATGTAGGGACAGGCCGGCATGATGGGCAATATCATAAGCGATCAGTTCTTCATCCGCCTTCTTAAACGTCTTATTGATCTGCAGAATGTGATGCAATTCCCTCAGTGCCTGCAATACCTGTGCATGCAGTCGGTTATTACTGTTAAAATGATTTTCAGGGTAGGAAACGATGGCCCCGGTGAACATCTTGTCCGGAATACTTTTGATCACTTCCAGTATCCTGAATACCTTGATGCCGCGGGTCACGACATCCATCTCTCCATTGTCATATGTTTTCTCTATCCTTACGATTTCTACCAATGTACCATACTCGACCACCTTTTTATCGATCACTGCGGGAATACCAAAGGGTTTATTTTCAGCAATGCAATCTCTGATAAGCTGTTTATATCTTGGCTCGAAGATATGCAGATTCAACTGCTCGTCCGGGTATACCACAACGCCAAGGGGAAATATTGGAATAAAATTCGTCATATAGCCTAAATTATAGAATTAGTTGTTACGAATGAAATATATAAGGATGTTCTCTATATTTGCCCGATACGTTGAAATGAGCCCGGCATGCGTGTAAGGCCTTCAGCTTCAAATCTAAATCTTATCCATGCGGCAAATATTGTTTGATTGCGAAAAAATGAGATATGCCAATACCGGACTCTTTGAATACTGCAAACAGTTCGGTAATGCGCTGCTTCGCAACAAAGCAGAAGATGAAAAAATAGTGTTTTATGTGCCAGCTAACCGCAAAGGATTTTTTGGTCCGCAGGAACAGTATATTATCAACAGGAAACTGCATCGCTGGCTGATGCCTTCTTTTCCGCAGTTGAATATATGGCATACCTCTTTTCAATCTTCACATTTCCGTCCCTCCAACAAGAATACCAGGCATGTACTGACTATACACGATCTCAACGTTATTCACCAGCAATCCATCTCTCCGGCTAAGAGAGATTCCGTATTGAAGAAGATCCAACGGAATATAGACCGTGCAGATCATGTTGTCACTATCTCCCGGTTCGTGCTTGAAGATGTCAAACAACACCTTGATCTGCGCAACAAACCTGCCAGTGTGATATATAATGGCGGGACACTGGAAACCTTTCCTGATTTCGACAATCCTGTATACCGGCCTCAACGCCCTTTCATTTTTACCATCGGTAGTATTGATGCGAAAAAGAATTTTCATGTGCTGCCGCCGTTGTTACAACACAATGACTACGAACTGGTCATTGCGGGCCCTGTATTTGACGAAACGTATAAGGAAAAAATACTGGCTACTGCGCAACAATACCAGGTGGCTGACCGGGTGAAGGTACTGGGAAGTATCTCCAGCCAGGAGAGATACTGGTACTATCACCGTTGTACAGCATTTGCATTTCCATCGCTGGCAGAAGGTTTTGGGCTGCCTGTTGTAGATGCCATGAGTGAAGGCAAACCCTGCTTTCTCTCTGATAAGACCAGCCTGCCGGAAGTGGGCGGTCCGCTGTGTTATTATTTCCGCGACTTTGCAGCGGCACACATGCAGCAGGTCTTTGAAGAAGGAATGCAACATTTCAATAACATACAGCCGGTCGCTGCCATGAAAGAGCGGGCAGCTTCCATGACATTCGATCATGCGATAAAAAATTACTTACAGGTTTATCGCAGTCTGTATTAACTTATCCTATTTTTATATATGCATCGTATCGGTTTAGACTTCGAGAAATTAAAATATCCTCATAATGGTCTGTATACCTTCTGTATGCAGCTGGGTCAACGCCTGCTGCAACTGAAGGCAGACGACGAACAACTGCGCTATTATCTGCCCGGAGGTTTCAATGACTTTAAGGGCGACTTCAAAAAGATCCCTTACAAATGGTATCACCGATATGCTTTTAATCCGTCGGAAATGGATATATGGCACGCCGTACATCAGACAGGGAATGTATGGCCAAGGAAGAAAGCAAAGAAAACCATCCTCACTATTCATGACCTGAATTTCCTTTTTGAACCTAATAAAAGCAAGGCAGAGAAAAGCAGGTCACTGGAAGCTATACAAAGACAGGCAGATGAGACAGATCGTATCGTTGCAATCTCTCAATTCACGCTGAACACTATACAGGAATATATCAAGGTACCTAAAAGTAAATGCAGCATCATTTACCAGGGCTCTGAAATAAAAGAATTTCCCGGCTTCGACGCACCGCAATACAGGCCCGTAGCGCCCTTCCTGTTTGCCATCGGAATGATACTGCCCAAAAAGAATTTCCATGTATTACCAAGGTTGCTGGAGCATAACGATTATGAATTGCTGATAGCAGGAAAAACACAGGGAGATTATTTTAAAAAGATAGAAGAGGAGGCTGCAAAATATGGCGTCAGCTCGCGGGTTAAATTACTCGGCAGTATCACTGATGAGGAGAAATACTGGTACTATAAAAATTGTAAAGCCTTCATGTTCCCTTCGGTAGCAGAAGGATTCGGTGCACCTGTTGTGGAAGCGATGCATTTTGGTAAACCGGTTTTTCTTTCAGACAAAACGAGTTTACCCGAAATAGGAGGAGACGCTGCATATTATTTTAAGCAGTTTGACAATGAACATATGCAACAGGTGTTGGAGCAGGGATTGACACATTATGCAACTAACAATCCTGTTGACGCCATACAGCAACATGCCAGAAAATTCAGCTGGGATACTAACGCAAGAGAGTATATGAAACTATACAGAAGTCTGTACTGATAACGTTCTGCCGGGAATCAGGAAAAGGCAATATTATTTGCCACTTACTGATTCCTGGTTTAAATAATCTTATAATTCCTGTAATCGAATAAACGTTTACCTGTCTTCTTCTCTATCCAATACAGGATACTATCTTTAAATGAAAATTTCTTCCGGCTGATATCATGTGTGAACTGCCAGTTCTTCTTTTTGATCCGCTCCTTCATCACTTCAGGATGTGTGCCTTTGAAAGGCGCCAGTGAGTCAACTTCGCCGTAATCAAATTGCACAATAGGCACCCGGTTGCTGACCTGTTCTTCATTAGCGCCATGATATAGCTGAAAAGAGCTGTTGAGTTTTTTTGCCTGTATTTCCGGATCTTTTACCCATCCGTAATGATACATGCTTGCGTTCACCTGCTTTACATGCAATTTTTCTCCTTCTTTTCTGAACCCCTGCGCATCACGGTAAGAGGAGATACGTTTATCGTTACGGATCACCCTGATCTCATGCTGATACCAGGTACGTGAATCACCAACGTAGTCATAACTACCGAAGAAGTGCATATACTTAAACAGTAATCCTTCTACACGTTTGTCATCGAGGTGTTCACGCATGGCTGCACGAATAGCTTGATAGTCCTGTTCATGCACAACTTCATCTGCCTGTATATAAAACGCCCAGTCAGCATCAGGACTTATATGTGCAAATGCCTTATCCGTCTCTACTGCAAGGATACGGCCTCCTTCTTTCAGAGAATCATCCCATACGGAATGTGTGATTTTAATTTTCGGAGAACCGATAGATTGGATCAGTTCCAGGGTACCATCGTCACAATTACCCACGCTGACAATCACTTCATCGCACAAAGGCAGAATGGAGCTGATAGCTGCCACCACCGGATAATCATACTTTACTGCATTTCGAACAAAAGTGAACCCCGATACTTTCATATGAGAGATATAATGTTTGCGAAGATATATAATCAATAATGAATTACGTAATTTAGATGCATGCATCAGCCCCTCTTATCGTCCTTAATGAACAAAGAAGTCAAGGCCCTTGCAAGGAGCATTTCACTCGTTGAAAATGAGGCTGCCGGTTATGAGCAATTGCTCGAAGCACTTCCGGCAAACAGTGATACCAGGGTAATAGGTATTACCGGCCCTCCGGGAGCAGGGAAAAGCACGCTCGTGAATGCCCTGATAACATTTCTTTTGGGCCAGGACAAACGGATTGCGATCATCGCTGTTGATCCTTCTTCACCGTTCAATTATGGCGCCTTACTGGGCGACCGTATCCGCATGGGGCAACATTTTGATAACCAGCAGGTATTTATCCGCTCCATGGCCAGCAGGGGAGCATTAGGAGGTCTCAGTCCCAAGATCATAGAAGTAAGTGACCTGATAAAGGCAGCCGGTTTCGATTATTTGTTTATTGAGACAGTTGGTGTGGGACAGAGTGAAGTAGAAATTGCCGGCATTGCCGACACAACTGTTGTAGTTGTCGTACCGGAAGCAGGGGATGAGATACAAACCATGAAGGCAGGACTTATGGAAATTGCAGATATCTTCGTGGTGAATAAAGCAGATAGAGATAATGCCGACGAATTTGTAAAGAACCTCAGATTGCTGGCGCATAGCCGCCATAAAGAAAACTGGGAGATCCCTGTACTGAAAACCATTGCCACAAAAGAAGAAGGTCTGGCTGCGCTGGTGAATGCTATTACCGGTCATCAGCAACAGGTGCAGGCTAATCGTCAGCATCATGCCTTATTGCTGGCGGAAAAAGCGTATCAGTTATTACAACACCGGCGTATGAAAGATGTTAACCGCCGTTCACTGCAGGAGCAGATACTACAACAAATGACTACCGGTGCATTCAATCTCTACCGCTTTGTGAACAATTACTAAGCCCCCGGATTACGTATCTTTGCCGCGTGTTAAGATTTCCTACATATCGTATCTCCATCGCGTACGCTGTATTCCATTATGCAGCCGGCAATGACGAATCCTGGATAACAGGCAAGGTCATGCTGTAACACTCAGCCCCGACGCCGTTTGCCGGCACACAAGGTGCGTCAGCACAATAACACCATTGCTATAACAATACGTAAACGCATGTTCCATTTGCACGGTTTCTGCTGAAGCATGATGGAGGGAATTATTATTCACTGTGAGCACTCACCAGAGTTGATCGTGGTAATAAACCTGGCATAGGCTATCAGCGATGCAACCTTCCAAACCGGATCTGCAATTTCTAATATCATTAAAACTCATTCATCATGGCCTGGATATTCCTGATTATCGGTGGATTATTTGAAATCGGCTTTACTATCTCACTGAAATATTCTGAGAACTTTACACGGCTCTGGCCATCTATCGGTTTCTTTGCCTGTATCTCGCTTAGTTTTCTGTTCCTGAACAAGGCAATTACCAACGGGCTTCCCATAGGTACTTCTTATGCTGTCTGGACTGGTATCGGCGCTGCAGGTACCGCTATTGCAGGCATATTGCTGTTCAAAGAACCTGCAGTCTTCTGGCGCCTGTTTTTCCTTTTTATGTTGATAGCTTCGATTATAGGATTAAAAGTATTTGCTGAATAATCCCGCGAGGGTCAGGAGATCTTTTCAGCTAGCACAGCCGGCTGTGCTAGCTTCTTTTTTGCCAGCAGGAATACCACCAGATAAGCAGCAGTACATCCGCAGATAACCGGCAACAGGGCATTGGTGATATGAGTCGTTTCTATTGCGAAAAGGATAGCAGCAGGCAAAACCCTGTTACCTCCGGCGAACATGGCTGTCATCCCAACCAAAGCCGCCAGTGCGAAATTCAGTTGTACCCCGGGAAACATAAACTGCAGCAGGAAAGTCACAAACAGCCCCAGTGCTCCGCCTGATACCAGCAATGGAGCAATAGTTCCTCCCGGAATACCACTGCCCACAGCAATGCTCATCAGTAATAGTTTTCCCACCGCCATTACCACGAGGAATTGAAGCGTAACCTGGCCAAGTAACAAGCTATCTATATGTTCATAACCCGCCCCCAGTACTTCCGGTGTGAAATATCCCAACAGGCCGGTAATAATAGCTGCTACTACAGGCCACCACAATTTATCGAATGGCAGCTTACGGAAGAGACTACCTGTTCCGTTAATCATCTTCTTCGCCAGCACGGCCACCAGTCCAATCAATACACCGGTAACCGTGTATCCCAGCAATGCAGGCACACCCGCTGTTGTTACTTCCGGCATCATAAATACCGGTTCACTCCCGGTTAGCCAGTAATGTAACAACATCCCGGTTCCTCCACCCAATATCACTGCCGTAATACCCATACAGGTCAGTTCTACCATCAGTAACTCGATGATAAGGGCAATGGCCGCCAAGGGACTACCAAAAAGATATGTTATGCCTCCTGCCATAGCTGCCGCTGCCAGGATCTGTTTCTCACGGACGCCGGCTTTTTTCACCTGACCGGCCACCACGAAAGGCAGGTCGGCGACAGGCCCCTCCAATCCAAGCGGAATACCGGCGTTAATGGAAAGGAAACTCTGAACAGGTCTTAACAGTTGCCTCGTTTTTTCACCTGCGTAACGAAGAAAAACAACGATAGCAAAGGTAACAATGACCGGTATCAGCAGCACCATAATGTCGTGCTCATCCAGATCCCGGGACATGCCGGGCAAGCCGCTATATGTTTGTAATGCCCGCATCGCCATCATTCCGCCTTGTGTGATCATAGCAGCCACAGCTGCCACTACAACAGACATAAAAAGTAACACAGGAATGTTCTTTCCGGGAATGGGATTCACAGGAACCGATGTTTCCATATTTACAGGAGCCGAAATCGGAATACCTCCTTTTATAAATAACTGGAAAATACCTTTCATTGCAGGTCAGTTTAAACGCTCAATTTACATATTCCAACAGAGGAATAACCACCGTATAATTATCTCATTAGTTATGTTAACCGGAAGTTAATGTATGTAAACAGAGAATCAATGTTTTAGTAAAAAGTTTAATTTATTAATAAGTGGTATAAACAACATTAGTATTATTCCTATGATCACCGCTTATCCGTTTTAGCACTGGTAAATAAGATGTTAAATATTTCTTCAGCTTTTTACCATTCCTAATTTTGTATCCACCTAATCCATTATCGATTCACTATATTCTATGACCTAAAACTGAATGCGCTACTATGGAGGTTGCTATCTTTGACACCTACGTGAAACGTCGTGAGGGCGGTTACATGCACTTCGACATTATCGTATCCGCCGACACCAATTATGAGAATGTGCTCACCTTTGGAAATGCATATCTCAAGTCAAAATCTATTGAAAAACAATCTGTTTCTTCCAGGGACTGCCGGTTTTGCCACGTGCAGGAAGTGATCCCGATGTGGGAACAAAACATTCTGCAACAGGGCTATCATATTTATGAAATGGAAGGCTGCAGGTAACAAATACAAATAGTCGTAAACTGTATCCTAATAAGAACATCAAAGGAGGTCTGGTAAAACCGGACCTCCTTCTTACTTTAATATCTTTAGGATGTAGTGTGGTGCTTTATGCCTCACGGTTACTTCTCCAGTGTCTGAACACCATTATGCCGATGATTATCAACGGTGTGGCTGCCAGCATCAGGATACCATTATTCAGACCCTTTGCAGGACCTTCTCCCAGCTGCTGAGCTGTTTTAGTACAAAGCGAGCATTGCGCCATAGCCTGTACACCGAAGCATAATATCATCACCAATAACTGAACGATCTTTTTCATACAGTAAATTTAAGCATTCCTGTCATTTCCTCCATTACCGTCTCTCAATAGTAGGGAGATATCATTACATATACGATCACACCGGTTATAGCCACATAGAACCATATCGGCCAGGTGATACGCGCTATCTTCTTATGTTTTTCAAAATCTGACTGGAAACCGCGCAGCAGTGTAAACAATACCAATGGTACTATAACGATCGCCAGCAGGATATGTGTCAGCAGAATGAAATAATAAATATAAGCGCTACCACCTACCAGCGCCTTTTCTGCTGCATCTACCACATGGTCGTGGTTAGTGTCGCCAAACTTGGTACTTTCCGTAAAGAAGTGGTATGTAACATAAGAAACAAGGAACAATGCTGACAGCGCTACTGCTATCAGATTCGTTGTTTTATGCGCTTTGATATGCCCCCTGCGGATGAAATACAAACTCGCCAGCAATAGTACTGCTGTCGTTGAATTCAATATCGCATGGAACAGAGGAAGTATCTGTACATTGAAGCCAATCTCAATGTTCGGGCGTGGCAGGTAGAATAAGATTGCTACCACCACGGGTATTGCTACTGAGACAATAGCAATCGGCATGTTAAGATTTTTACTCTTGATATCCATAGCTGTGATTGAGGGCGTTGTGGTACCCCGCATAAACTATTCTGTTGTTGAAAAAAGCCGTTTCAATAATCCCGGCCTGTGCCTGTCTTTTTCCAGGTGCAGCACTGCAATATCATTTGCACACCTGCGTACGGCGTTTGAATCCAATCCATCATAATATCCGCGGATATGATGATCTTTATCCAGCAGCACCAGCTTCTCGGTATGAATGAAATCATCCGGTCCGCCATCTCCCTGGGTTACACTTACAAAAACCTCATTCCTCGCCCAGTCATAAATATCCTTCTTCCCGCCGGTCACCAGCCACCAGTTGTCGGGATTAATGCCATGCTTTACACCATACATACGCAACTGCTCAGAAGAGTCTCTTTCAGGATCTACTGTCAGTGATATCATCTGTAATAAAGTGTCGTTCTTGACATACGCCTGCTGTACCTTTTCCAGGTTCGCCATCATTCTCGGGCAGATGCTTGGGCAGGAGGTGAAGAAGAAATTGACCAGTATGACCTTTCCCGGTAAGTCTTTGAGACTTACTTTCTGGCCCATCTGGTTAGTGAAGGTGAAGTCTTTTACCACATGGAAAGTGGTATCATATGTGGCAGTACCATTCTTTACTATTGTATCTACCTTTTCAGGTATATAGTAACGGGGGATAGGTACAACATCCTTACTGTAATGATCTACTATCAGGTATCCCGCCAATGGCACCAATATTGCCAACATCAATCCTATAAGTCCTCTCTTGGTAATGGCCTGAAGTTTTAAATGGTCAGATAAAATTTACGCTTTACAAATACTGCCTTACGAATAGAGCAGCACCTGTAAAGCGTAACATATAAAGTTGTTTTAGTGATGTGCCGGCTCGTTGCTGATATGCGTAGCTGGAGCTACGGGAGTTCCCGGAGACAGGTTCTTACGCATATTTTTCCAGGAATCACCATCTGCCAGGAAGGCAATGATGAACCATACAAACAATAACAAAGGCATCAGAATGGTCATTACCAGGTTCCTGATCTCATGACGTAAGTGCATGAACTCAGCCACGATAAAAAATGCCTTTACCAGTGTCAACGTTACGAAGATACCGTTCAGGGCCCATCTTGCCATGAAGTCGTACTCCAGGTAAAGGAATGCCAGACCTACTTCAAAAACAGTGATCGCTAATAATATCCAGAACGTTTTCCAGATCGATTTCGTAGAAGAATCATGTGCATGCTCCTCGTGCGCTACTCCTGTATGTGTATGTTCCATTAGTTTTTTCTTTTTAAAATTCCAGATTACAAATACTTACTAACCTTCGATCAGAGCAGGTAGAAACAGGTGAATACAAATACCCATACCAGATCTACGAAGTGCCAGTATAAACCAACCTTTTCAATCATTTCATAGTGGCCTCTTTCTTCGTAAGTACCTTTCAGCACGTTAGCCAGGATGATAATGTTCAGCACCACACCGGAAGTTACGTGTAAACCGTGGAAACCTGTAATGGTAAAGAAGAAGTTGGTAAAGTTAGTAGAAGCCAGCGTTCCGTCAACGTTCAGGAAAGGGTTGCGTCCCCACCATGCACCGGAATGATACAAGTGCGTCCATTCCCATGCCTGACAGGACAGGAAGGCGATACCACCGAGGATAGTCCAGGCCATCCATTTCACAACAGCCTTACGGTCTCTCATGTGACCAGCGTGTACAGCCAATACCATTGTTACAGAACTCATGATCAGGATGAAGGTCATCACGCTCACAAATACCAGTGGCAGATCTGCATGTCCCATACCAGGGAATGCGTGGAACACCGCGTTGGGATCAGGCCAGGAAGTACTCATGAAGCGGATCGTACCGTATGATATCAGCAATGCACCAAAAGTAAAGGCATCTGACATCAGGAAGTACCACATCATCAACTTTCCGTAGCTCACATTAAAAGGAGAATGTCCCCCGGACCACCATTTTTTCTTCGCTGTAACTGCTGTATCCATTGTTTGTTTTGTAATTAATTTTTAGAAAGTTTATCTGGCAATACTCAGAAATATCAACAGGTAAATCCATAACCCATCCACAAAATGCCAATATGTGGCTGCTACTTCTATGGGAACCGGACTATAAGTACGGATCCTGGTACGGAAGGCCCTGCCAAACATAATCAGCAGTGCAACAACACCACCCAGCACGTGCAACAGGTGTACACTTACTATCACGTAAATGAAAGATACAGATGCTGGTCCGCTTAACGGAAGCCCCATATCAGTCATCTGTTTGAAACCAATCCACTGACACGCCGCAAAAGCCACTCCCAGTACTGCGGTCAGCGTGATCAGCTGCTTATACCGCTGCATGTTCCTGTTACGGAACTGTTTTACCGCCATCTGTATGGTTGCACTGCTGGTCAGGATAACTGCAGTGGAGATCCAGAAGATAACCGGTAACTGGAAGGTGAACCAGTTTGCCTGCGCACGCTTTACTACATACGCACTCGTAAACCCGATGAACATCATGGTAATACTACCCATTGCTATCCATAGGGAATATTTATGCGGATGTATTTTTTTTCGTTGTAAGCTCATTGCGTCCATCACTCCTTGTTTCAAAAATTGACTATCCGATCTTGTCAAAGAGTAGTGCAAACTCCATGACCATCAAATAAATATATGAACCAAACATCAGCTTTCTGGCGGCAGGTACATCACATTTCCTATACAGGTTAAATGCACGGTACAGGAAGAACAATGTTACCAGCAATACCACGATCGCAGAAACCGCGCCACTGATACGCAGATAATAAGGTAATAAACCTGCAGGGATCAGCAACAGTGTGTAAAGAACAGCCTGTAATGCGATCAGCTTGTTAGGTTCACCGCCAGCGGGTAACAGTTTGAACCCAGCCCTGGTGTAGTCCTTATAACCTATCCAGGCGATAGCCCAGAAGTGAGGGAACTGCCACAGGAATTGGATAGCAAATAATGCCCATCCGCCTTCACCTATTGCATTGGCGCCTCCGGCCCATCCGATGAGCAGAGGTAATGCTCCTGGCACAGCACCCACCAGCACGGCCAGTGAGTTCCATTTTTTCCACGGCGTATATACGAATCCGTACAACACCAGGGATAGCAGGCTCAGTCCTGCACACAGCAGGTTGAAGCCCAGCGCCAGGATCACCAGTCCGGATACGCCCGTTACAATAGCCAGTATAATAGCTTCTGTATCAGACATCCGGCCGGCGGGTAAAGGGCGTACGGCTGTACGCGCCATTAGTTTATCCGTTTCTTTTTCCAGTAACTGGTTAATAGTGTTGGCAGAGCCAGACACCAGTAAGCCACCGGCAAATAAAGTAAGAACTTTTATCAGATTGAACCCGACTCCCGGCACCAGCAGATACCCCACAACACTTGAAAACACAACCATGATAGTGAGATTAAACTTCATTAACTGAGAGTAATCCTTCACTTTACTGGCTACTGCATACGATGTCGACAATTTTATCGAGTTTTCTCTTATCATTTCTTCAGCCCATTCCTACAGGTGTTATCCTGTAGTTTGCCCAAAAATTCAACTTATTAATGACTTTCTTTCTCTTCGTCTGGTGACAATGGTACAGTCTGTGGTACGAAATCCTTACCATTCTTGCTGTAGTCATATGCCCAACGGTAAACTTCAGGAATTTCACCTATCCAGTTACCGTGACCAGGATTGATTGGCGTAGTCCATTCCAGTGTTGTAGCGCTCCATGGGTTAGTAGTAGTAACTTTTCTACCACGGAAGATGCTATAGAAGAAGTTGAACACGAACATCAGCTGTGCGGCGAACACCAGGATCACTACTATACTGATAAAGTGGTTCAGATCATTAAACTGTTTGAATGATTCCCAGCTGGAGTAATCGTAATACCTTCTTGGCATACCTGCCATACCTTCATAGTGCATAGGCCAGAAGATCAGGTAAGCGCCGATCAGGGTGATCCAGAAGTGAATGTAGGCTATTGTATTGTTCAGATAACGGCCAAACATTTTAGGGAACCAGTGGTATACACCGGCGAACGTACCGAAGAACGCAGATACACCCATTACGATGTGGAAGTGCGCAATTACGAAGTATGTATCGTGCAGGTGAATATCGATAGAAGAGTTACCCAGCCAGATACCAGTCAGACCACCGGAGATGAATGTGCTCACGAAACCGATAGCGAACAGCATACCAGGCGTAAAGCGCAGGTTACCTTTCCAGATGGTAGTGAGCCAGTTGAACACCTTGATAGCAGATGGTACCGCGATCAACAATGTTAACAGTACGAAGAATGCACCCAGGAATGGATTCAGACCCGTTACGAACATATGGTGCGCCCATACCAGGAACGCCAGGATAACGATCGCGAACATAGAACCCACCATCGCGAGGTAACCGAAGATCGGCTTGCGGGAGTTAACCGCCAGGATCTCAGATACCATACCCATCGCAGGCAGGATAATGATATATACCTCAGGGTGACCGAGGAACCAGAACAAGTGTTGATACAGGATCGCGCTACCACCTTCGTTAGGCAGTGCCTTACCCGCAACGAACAGATCGGCCAGGTAGAAGCTGGTACCTGCATGACGGTCAAACAGCAGCAGGATAAAACCAGATAATAATACAGGGAAGGAAAGTACACCCAGTACGGCAGTGAAGAAGAAGCTCCAGATAGTCAGCGGCATCTTCGTCATGGTCATACCTTTAGTACGCATATTCAGGATAGTGGAGATATAGTTCAGACCACCCAGCAGCTGCGAAACAACGAACAGCGCCATACTGATCAACCATAAGTCCATACCTATTTTAGAACCGATTGAAGCATCACCCAGCGCACTCAGTGGAGGATAAGCTGTCCAACCACCGGAAGCAGGACCTGTCTGCACGAAGAGGGAAGCCATCATCACCACGCTGGCGAGGAAGAATGCCCAGTAACTCATACAGTTCATCAGGGGAGAAGCCATATCGCGGGCACCCACCTGCAATGGAATCAGCAGGTTGGAGAAAGTACCGCTCAAACCGGCTGTTAATACAAAGAATACCAATATGGTACCATGCATGGTTACCAATGCATAGTAAGCTTCAGGAGTAATACGTCCACCTTTAGCCCAGTGACCCAGGATGCTTTCCAGCCAGGGGAAAGTAGCATCCGGGAAACCCAGTTGCAAACGGAACAGTACAGAGAAGAAAGCACCTATGATAGCCCAGATGATACCGGTGATCAGAAATTGCTTCGCAATGGTTTTGTGGTCCAGACTGAAAACGTACTTCGAAATGAAGCCGCCCTCATGATGGTGATCATGATCATCGTGCCCGTGATCGTGCGCGTGTACACCATGAATTACCTCCTGACTGTGCAATGTTGCTTCGTTACTCATAATCGGTTCTATTTATATAAAACTGTCATCGGGGAGTACCGCTACCAGTTTATCTTATAATTTTTAAATACCTGCGTCTATTAATATTAATCTCTTCGGCTAAACAAAATTAGTGTTTAGCTTCATTTACCGCCACTACTTTTTCCTGATGTGCAGAATCCGCAGCCGGAGCCGGAGTTGCCGCCGGAGCAGCTGGAGCTGCCGGTGCCGGATGAGCTACTGCATACTGAGCTACCTGTTTTGCAGCCCATGCATCATACTCAGCCTGTGTTTCTACCACGATGTTTGCCTTCATGGAGTAGTGACCCGCACCACACATCTGATCACAAGAGATTTCATATACGAAATCAGCATTGCCTGTTGTTTCCCTCATCTGCTTGGTTGTCTTGGTCGGAGTAAACCATAATGTAGTAGGAATACCCGGAACAGCGTCCATCTTCAAACGGAAGTGAGACAGACCTACGTCGTGTATCACATCACGGGAACCAATGATCAGTTTTACAGGCTTGTTAACTACAAGGTGCATTTCTGTAGCCATGTAGTCGTCCTTATTCAGCTGATCTTCCCAATCCTGACCTACAGGATTGTTCGCATCATTGATATTTTTAAAGTCTTTACGACCCAGCTGGTTGTCTTTACCCGGGTAACGGATCAACCAGTTGAACTGCTTACCGGTAATTTCAACTACCATTGCATCTTTCGGAGCATCGGAAGTGATACGGAACCAGTGTCTTAAACCGAATGCCACCAGGATAGTGAGCGCAATAGCCGGGATAACCGTCCATATTAACTCCAGTTTATTGTTATGAGGGAAGTAAAACGCCTGGCGTCCTTCTTTCTCCTGATATTTGAACGCGAACCAGAACAACAAGATCTGGGTGATCACAAATACGACACCTGTAATGATCAAAGTTGTTTTGATCATATCGTCGATACCCTTACCCTGCTCGGAGGCCGCTTCCATAAGAATCTTACCCTTCAAGGCTTCGTTACAATAATATACACCTATCAGGCCCAGTACCAGGAAGGCCATCAACAGGAAACCATTTACACGGTTGGATTGCTGACGCGTTTTCTTTTCTCCCTTCAATATGGACACATACTCGCTGGCCTTCGCAATCTGGAAGATGACTACGAATATGAGCACAACAACTAAGACTGCTAAAAATCCTGACATTGCTATTTGAAATAATTAAGTTATCTAATGCTTTTCGTTACTACCTGTCACATCCGGTATTTGCACACCGGAATCTCCATTAATGCCCGATGATCAGGTGTGGTGTATAATACTTTCTTTCAGATAAGGGTGATTCTTTGGCACCAATGCTGCTTTAGTCAGATGGTTACTTGCCAGGAATATGATCAGACCAACGAAACCTACAGCCAGACCAGCTTCGTACCAAGGGAACACCAGGTGTCCGTAAGTACCAGGGCCTACCATCTGCCAGAAGTCCAGCCAGTGACCGAAGATGATCACGATAGAGATGAACACCATGGAAGAATAGTTACGTTTGGTATCCCGTTTCATCAGATATAATAACGGTGTGATGAAGTTAATCAGCAGGTTCAGGAAGAAGATTGGTCTCCACTCGCCCCATACGCGTGGTTTGAAGTAGACAGTTTCTTCAGGCATGTTTGCGTACCAGATCAGCATATACTGGGAGAACCAGAGGTATGTCCAGAAGATACTGAAAGCGAAAGCGAATTTACCCAGGTCATGCAGATGCTCTTCATTTACATTCGGCAGGTAACCGTTACGTTTCAGGTAAACCAGGAACAGGATGATCAGTGCAATACCAGATACCCAGGTGCTTGCGAAGGTGTACCAGCTATACATGGTAGAGTACCAGTGAGCATCGATACTCATCAGGATCAGCCATGGAGAAGTAGAACCAACGCTCAGTGCGTAGATCACGATAAATGCACCGCACCATACAGTATTTCTCCAGATGATACGACGGCCTGTTGCTGCTGTCAGGTCCCATCCATCTTCCTGGATGGACATGTTGCGCAATTTTATTGTAAAGAATATCCAGAGGCCGATGGTTACAAGCATGAAGCCTGTGAACATTCCTTTATTTAAGAAAGCTGATTTCCAGGTTAATATTTCATCATGTTTAACATGTTCTGCATTTACCCAGTGGTAGATATGCTCTTTTCCACCGAATACAATCAGCATAAGCACTAAGAACAGAATACCACCCAATACAGGCAGTGCCATTGAGATAGCTTCCGGAACGCGGCGGAAACCAATCTGCCAACCGCCATGCGCCAGGGTAGTAGCTCCAATAAAGAAGGTACTTGCCAGGACTATCAGCGCAAAGAATGAACTGTTCTGGAGGAGGCCAGCCCAGAAACGTGTAGAGCCATGCTCACCATGAAATGCAAAAATTCCGATCAACAAAGTCAGCAAGCCAATACCCATTAACACGAAGCTGGTCGTTTTTAATCTTGCCGGTACTACAAATTGGTCCTTCATTACTGTATATTAAAATACTTGATTGAATGCTAGTTTATCTTATTTAGTCGCTGTTGAATCCTGAGCCGCTGGCGCTTCTGTTGCTGCTGCTACTGCAGGAGCGGCAGGAGCTGCCTGGGTTGAGTCACTAGCCAGCACTTCTGCTGCATGCGCTCCGTTGTTCTGGAAACTACGGATATACGCAGCTATCTTCCAGCGCTGTTCTCTGTCCAGCTGACTTGCGTAACTACCCATCGCATTGAAGCCATAAGTCATTACGTGGAACAGACGTCCCTGTGAGTAGTCGGACTTAGGACCGCTGGCCAGGTTGGCCGGAGCAGCTACATAAGGACCATTACCACCATTGTACAGCGGACCGTTACCGTCCAGCTTTGAACCATGGCAGATAGCACAGTAAATATTAAATAAACGTTTTCCTTCCTCCAGATCCGCTTTGGTGAGCATCAGTGGATTTTTTACTGCATTAGCCAGTGCGGTATCTGCCGCTTTCAGATGGTAAGGCAGCAGCTCTCCTCTTTTTACTGTTCCTTCCACTGGCTTCATGGTAGAAAGACGCTCACTATAGAACTCGTAAGCACGGGATTCAACCATATCCGGCATATAATGTGAGCCGGGTTTTCTGTTGTTCTTTCCGCATGCCGATAACAAAGCTCCACTTACCAAAGCAGCCGCGATCAATATGTTGGAAGTCCTTTTCATCTGTATATTATAATTCAAGCTTATGTTCTGTGTGCTCCTTCCGGGAAAATACTTCACCGGAAAGTTTTAAATTCTGAGTTTATGCATTAACAGCTTCTACCCGTTTGGTTTCAAACAGGCGGTCTTCACGGTCGAAACGACCATACCACCAACCTGCTTCCGCACGCTGCTCGTTAATCTGCTGGCCGCCGATACTTGCGAGGAAGCTTTTCAGCTCTTCAGTATTGGTCTTGGCAGTTACTTCGATCGCCATTACAAACAGATCGTCTGTCTGACGGGGATGGAAGATATGCTTCTTTACAAAAGGAGCCAGCTGACACAGGTAGCAGAATGTGAGCACCATACCTACTGCAGAGAACAACACTGTCAACTCGAAAGTGATAGGAATGAACGCTGGCAGCGGAAAGTGTGGCTTACCACCTATATTCATAGGCCAGTCAGAGTTAAATACCCAGCTCATGCAGGATAATGCCGTAGTAGTACCGGTGATACCGTAAATGAAGCCGGCAGTGTGCAGGCTGGTTTCCCGCAGACCCAATGCGTGGTCAAGACCATGCACCGGAAATGGTGTGTACACATCGTGAATCTTGTAACCTGCAGTTCTTACTTTTTTCACTGCCGGAAACAATACCGCCTCATCACTAAAACTTGCTACAACAAAATTTTTAACCGCCATATGTTTAAAAAATTCTTAGTCTAAAAAACGAAATCCAGATCTTTTACATGCCCGGTATTACCCGGTGATAAGATTAGTTATGCGCATGCGCTACAGCACCGTGTGCATCATGATGATGATCATCGTGGTGGTGTAAACCCGCTACAAACTGTTCTGCAGGCTGCTGCTCATATTTCTCCATATCTTTCTTGAAGCTTTCACCAGATGTCTTCAGTACACTCTTGATCTCAGCTACAGCGATAACCGGGAAGTATTTAGCGAACAGGAAGAAGCAGGTAAAGAACAATCCGAAAGTACCCATGTAGAAACCTACTTCAGGCCAGGACGGACGATAGTAACTCCAGCTGGATGGCAGGTAATCGCGGTACAGTGAAGTACAGATGATCACGAAACGCTCGAACCACATACCGATGTTCACAACGATAGACATGATGAATGTTACCGCAACGTTCCTTCTCATTTTGCTGAACCAGAACACCTGCGGAGTGATCACGTTACAGGTCATCATGATCCAGTAAGACCAACCCAGCGGACCAGCTGCACGGTATTTATAGAATGTGGCAAATTCGTAAGGAACTGCTGCATACCATGCCATGAACAACTCAGTCAGATAAGCACAACCTACAACGGAACCTGTCAGTACAATTACCTTGTTCATGGCTTCCATGTGACCCAGGGTAATGTATTCTTCGAGTTTTAATATTTTACGTACGATGATCAGCAGGGTCTGTACCATTGCGAATCCGGAGAAGATCGCACCCGCCACGAAGTATGGAGGGAAGATGGTAGTATGCCAACCAGGAATTACGGAAGTAGCGAAGTCAAAAGATACGATGGTGTGTACGGAGAGTACCAGTGGAGTAGATAAACCTGCCAGTACCAGCGACAGTGCTTCATGACGTTGCCAGTGTTTGGTAGAACCAGTCCAGCCGAAAGAAGCGATACCATATAATAACTTACGCAGTTTGGTTTTAGCCCTGTCACGCACTGTTGCGAAGTCAGGGATCAGACCGGAATACCAGAACAGGAGAGATACGGTAAAGTAAGTAGAGATCGCAAACACGTCCCACAACAGCGGGGAGTTGAAGTTCACCCACAGCGGACCACGGGTGTTAGGATAAGGCAATACGAAGAAGGCCATCCATACACGACCCATGTGGAAGATCGGGAACTGACCCGCGCACATTACCGCGAAGATGGTCATCGCTTCTGCCGCACGGTTCACCCCTGTACGCCATCCCTGACGGAACAGCAGGAGGATCGCAGAGATCAGTGTACCGGCGTGACCGATACCTACCCACCATACGAAGTTGGTGATATCCCAACCCCAACCGATAGTCTTATTCAGGTTCCACACACCTGTACCGTAATAAACTTCCCAGGTCACGGAGAAAACACCGAATCCCAGTAACAGTAAGGAAATGAAAAAGCCCACATACCACAATTTACCAGGCTTGGCTTCAATCGGGCTGATGATATCTTCTGTTACCTGGTGGTAATCTTTCACCCCATCAACTAATGGTTCTCTTAGTGTGGATTCGTACTTTAAATGCATAATTCTTTAAGCTTTAACCCCTACGCCTGCACCTGGATGCAGAATAAGGAGCTTTAATTGTTCTAAACTTAAAACTTTATCTCTCTGTTAATCTTTCTTTCTAATCAGCTCAACCCTCGCTTACGCTTCATGTTTTGCTGCTGCTTCATGATGAGCTTCTTCTCCGTGATGTGCTTTTGCTTTTGGCTCAGCAGCTTTGTTTCTGATCTTAGCCAGGTAGTTCACGGAAGGCAATGTGTGGGTTTCTTCCAGCACATAGTACAGCCTGTCTTTCTGCTCTTCATTACGCAGTTTTGCAATGCGGCTTTCTTTATCGTTGATGTTACCGAATACGATAGCATCAGCAGCACATGCTACCTGACAAGCAGTTTTAGCTTCACCATCCTTCATTGGACGGCCTGCTTTCTTCGCAGTCAGTTTAGCATCCTGTAAACGCTGTACGCAGAAAGAACATTTTTCCATTACACCACGGCTACGAACCACTACATCAGGGTTCAGCACCATACGTGTCAGGCTGTCGTTCATACCTGCTACATCATACAGGTTATTTTCGAAGCTGTCCGCACCGTTCCAGTCTCTCCAGTTGAAGCGACGAACCTTATATGGACAGTTGTTTGCGCAATAACGGGTACCGATACAACGGTTGTAAGCCATCTGGTTGATACCTTCGGAGCTGTGGTTGGTAGCTGCTACCGGACAAACGTTCTCACAAGGAGCGTTATCGCAGTGCTGACACAGCATTGGCTGGAACACTACTTCAGGATTGTTTTCATCACCGCTGAAGTAACGGTCAATACGCAGCCAGTGCATTTCGTGTGCCTTGATCACCTGTTCTTTACCAACTACTGATACGTTGTTTTCAGCCTGACATGCGATAGTACATGCACCGCAACCGAAACAGGTATTCAGGTCGATAGACATGCCCCACTTAACACCCTGGTATTGGTGAACATCCGGATACAGGGTACCACCTGCACGGAAATTCTCTTCTTTACCAGCGCCGAATTTCTCGAATATCTCCTGACGGTCTTCATTCACCTCTTTAGGGTTCTTGATGAACTCTTCCAGGGTGGTTTCTTTCACGATAGGACGACCTTCGTAACTGTTGTGTGTTTGAGTAACACCTATCTGAGCCACTTCTGCAGTCTTCTCTACGGAAGCTTCAGCAGCGAAATAATCAAAAGTCTGACCGTTGTAGCTAACTAAAGGATAGGCATTTTTACCTACGCCTGCTGCAGCTTTACCGGCATTGTTGTTACGTCCGTAACCTACTGCGATCGCAACTACTTCAGGATGGATACCAGGCAGGATCAGCAGCGGCAGGGATATTTCCTTACCATTTGCTTTGATCTTCAGTACAGTCCTGTCATTGTTGATTTCGTAGTCGTCTCCCAGTTCAGTGTGGAACGTTTTAGCGAGAGTGTTGGAAATAACTGCATAGTTATCCCATGTAGCACGGGTGATTGGATCCGGCATTTCCTGCAACCATGGGTTGTTGGCTTCCTTACCGTTACCGATAGCTACTTTTTCATACAGTACCAGTTCCAGCTTACCGCCTTTCTTAGCACTGTTGATCTTTGCAGCAGCTGCTGCAACATCACCTGCGAAAGCAGCACCACCTAAAGCAGGAGCCTGTGCAGGTTCTATGATACCATCCTGCAGTACTTTGTCCCACGCTTCCTGGCTACCCAGTTTGGTGATCCATTCGTTCTTCAGGAAATCTTCCCAGGAAGTAGCGTTTCCGCTCCATGCCAGCAGGGTAGATTCGAATGCACGTGTTTTGAACAGTGGTGCAATGGTAGGTTGTATGAAACTGAAATATCCGGTACGGCCTTCAGCATCTCCCCAGCTTTCCAGGTAGTGATGAGCAGGAGCCGCATATTTGAACAGTTCAGAAGTTTCGTCTTTACGATCGTTGAAAGTAACGGTCAGTTTCGCCTGCTTAACACCGGAGATGAATTTCGCGGCATCATAGTAGTCATAAGCAGGGTTCACACCGTATACGAATAAAGCGCCGATGCTACCAGCATTCAGATCGCTTACCAGCTGCGCCATTTCGCTGTCGATACCCTGACGGTAGCTAACAGTAGAAGCCCAGTCGATAGTTACACCATTCGCGCCGATCTGGCTGTTGATGGCGTTAACGATGATCTGTACGTTTACATCATTGGAACCGCTTACAACCAGTGCTTTACCCTGGCTGTCTCTCAGCGCTTTCGCCGCTTTTTCGATACCTTCTGCGAGGCGTTTGTCAGCGATAGCTGGTTTGCTTACAGCACCACCTACAGCGCTCAGCAGGGCCAGTGCTACTGCACCGGTCTCTGATGGTTTGTGAGTATATCTTTCATCAGCATTGGCGCCGGTAACGCTCATCATGCTTTCGAAGTGGAAATGTTTGCTCATTTCCGGCTTCTTCGCATCGATCTTACGGTTAGCACCATACTGTTTTGAATATTCTACGGGATTCAGCCAGGTACCCAGGAAATCTGCACCAAGACTTACGATAGTCTTTGCATTTTCGAAGTGGTATACAGGCAGTGCTCTTTTTCCGTAAGAAGCTTCGTTAGCCAGCAGCATACCAGAGTAGGATACTGCATCGTATGTTACATGACGGAAGCCAGGATATTTAGCCTGGAAACCGGCAATTACTTTTTTGGTAGAAGGACTGATAATAGTAGAAGTCAGCAACACGATAGGAGCACTGCCCAGGCCTGCCAGTGCAGCAGCTACCTGTTTGTCCAGTTCTGCCCATGTTGTTTCCGCACCGTTGATAGTTGGGAAACGCAGACGTGCCGCATCGTACAGGCTCAGTACAGAACCCTGTACTCTTGCAGTGGAAGCACTGCCGGTTACAGAAGACAGGTCGTTACCATCAACTTTAATAGGGCGGCCTTCACGGGTTTTTACCACAACAGGCAGGAACTCACCGTCTACTGCGTAAGTGGAAGCGTAATAATTCGGAACACCGGGAGTGATCTCTTCCGGCTTATTTACATAAGGTATTGCTTTTTTAACAGGCGTTTCGCAACTGGCCGCAATTGTAGCAGCTGCAGTAGTGAACCCCAGGTATTTCAGGAAGTCCCTGCGGGGGGTAGTAGCATTCAACAGGCTTTCACTCTCTTCAAAAGGCAAATCCTCTCTGAATTCGTTATTCACAATCTCCTGATGTTCCTTGGTATTGTGCAACTCCTCCAAGCCTTTCCAATACTTTTTTTGCTCCATGTTATTTATACTAACGAGTTACGGATTATTTTTTTAGACACCTATGAAGTTCTGACGTTTGAAGTATGGCATTCCGGCATAACGATTTGACCTTCGCTAACATTCCCCAGCTTCCTTCACCCGATTTGCTTCATTTAGTTTATTAATAGTGACATTTCTGACATTCAGTACCACCTACCATCTCAACGGTTACGCTGTCGATCTTGCCTTCTTTCACCTGCTGGTGGAACTGTTCAAAAATGCTGTAGTATTTATTATCTGCGAACTGTACTTTGGTTGTACGGTGACAGTTTACACACCAGCCCATTGACAGCTCTGCAAACTGATGAACCTCATCCATTTCAGTGATTGCACCGTGACAGGTCTGACATTGCTGTTTACCAGCTACTATGTGCTGTGAGTGGTTAAAGTAAACGTGGTCAGGCAGGTTGTGGATCTTGGTCCACTCGATTGGTTTACCAGGTTTGGTATATTGCTGGGAAGTTTTATCCCATCCTACGTGGTCGTATAATTTCTGGATCTCAGCAGAACCATTTACTTTCTGACCTTCTGCAGTGAACAGCTCAGGAGTACCACTGTATTCGCTGATGGTCTTGTGACAGTTCATACAGATATTTTCAGAAGGGATCATGGCGTGCTTGCTCTTCTCGGCACCTGCGTGGCAATACAGACAGTTGATCTGGTTAACACCGGCGTGTACTCTGTGAGAGAAGAAGATCTCCTGTTTAGGCATGTAATCTTTCTGACGTCCCAGACCGATAGCACCGTTGATAGTGTAGTAACCACCTACGATGAACAGCACCAGGATCAATAAGGCGATGTATGCTTTGTTCTTGTAGAAAGGAACTGGTTCAGGAACCGCAACACCATCTTTATCGGCAGCCAGTTTATTCAGGCTACTGTTGATCTGCATCAGGATCAGTGCTACAACCGCCAGGATCAGGGTAATGATACCGAACAACAGGCTGTTGTTACCGCTATCTTCACCAGCACCACCCGCTGCAGCGGCAGGATCAACTTTCGTAGTCGCAGGTCCTTTAGTGCTTTCATCCGCGATATAAGCAAGGATATCATCGATATCTGCATCGGTGAAAGAAGGGAAACCTGGCATTGCCTGCTTGTTAAAGTCATTGAAGAGTTTAACAGCATAAGGATCTCCGGATGCGATCACAGAACCAGAGTTATGAATCCATTGGCGTAATAATTTCTTATCAGACCAACGCTCTTCCACACCCTTCAGTGCGGGACCAGTAACTTGCTTGTGAACATTATGGCAGCTGGCGCAATTCTGCTGAAACAATGTTTTACCCTTGGCAGGATCTGCAGCCTTTACGGACAAGGATGCGATCATTGCAACGCATAGGACAAGAACACTCACAAAATGCTTGCGCATAAGAATGGAAACACGACGATACACAGCCTATTTAGTTTAGATTTGACCTTAAGTTTCTTTAAAAGTGCTCACAAAAATAAGACACAATGTTGACAATTTATCAACAATTATAAAAAATTCTTACTTGCATCACTGATTCCTTTTCCCTATATACGACGCGGTAAAGCAGGTAATGGTCAATGCGTTTCGCATGAAAAAAAACATGATAAATGTCATGAATTGAGATCGCCTGCTTCCGGTTTCATCGTTTTACTTATATATATAATGGTGTGTTCTTTTGAATGGTATTATTTTTGATTCGGCTGTTGCTTTTTTAACACTCGCTGGCTTCGCAGGTTTCCTTTATAAACCGCCTGGCCCCGGGAAAGTTCAAACACGCTCATAAATAAGACCAATTAGTTACTTTTGCGCCGTCCTTAATACACAGATATTTTGAAAAATATAGCCATCTTCGCCTCAGGAGCAGGTAGTAACGCACAAAAAATAATCGATCATTTCCGTCACTCGACCATCGCAAAAGTATCTATGATACTTTGTAACAAGCCGGAAGCTGGCGTGCTGAAGATAGCCGAAAAAGAAGGCATCCCGTCCGTACTGATAGAAAAAGAACTGTTTTTCCGTACAGACCATTATATAAAGGTGTTACAACAGGCAGATACAGATCTGATCGTACTAGCCGGTTTCCTTTGGAAGGTACCTGCCAACCTGGTACAGGCGTTCCCGGACCGTATTATTAATATACATCCGGCGCTGCTACCAAAATATGGGGGCAAAGGTATGTATGGCCAGTTTGTACATGAAGCAGTGATCCTGGCCAAAGAAGTAGAAAGCGGTATTACCATTCACTTCGTTAACGAAAAATATGATGATGGAGCAACCATCCTGCAGGAACGTTGTACCGTCACCCCGGACGATACCCCAGAAACACTGGCAGCCAAAATTCACCTGCTTGAACATCAGTGGTATCCGGTAATTGTGGAACGATTATTGACCTCTTAATCACAGCTTTCAGCTCAGCCTGTAGGCTTCCCTTATAATCCTACAACTCCCGACTGACTGCTGTCGTCAAATGCAGACAACTATATGAAAAAACCACTGCTTGTTATTTGCCTGTTATGCTTTAGTGTCATCACTGTTTTCGCACAGGACAAACATCCCTTTCGCCGGTCTACCTATATTAAGGTAAACCCCTCCCGGCTGATCAATGAACTGGAAGTCACCATAGAACAGGAATTGTCGGAAAAGATAAGTGTCGAACTGGGGATAAGTGGCATCTATACTGACTACCCCGATTATATCCTGGCAAAAAAAATAGATATCGGTCAGAAAAAGCCCGATATCAGCACTGAGCAGTTTGTAGACGGCAGAGGCCTGGGCTTCAGCGCCAGCTTACGCTGGTACCTGGTTTCCCGGCAGGACGATTTTTTCCGCTCACAGGGAACCTATTTCCAACCGGTATTATTATATAAGAAGGTATTCTATCCCAGTGACAAGGTCACCATTAATAATGGTACCTACGAGAATACCGGCAATAAAGACGTCTATGCCCTGCAGTTTCTCCTGGGCCGGCAGATCAGGAAAGATAAGTTCATTGTAGACCCCTATGTGGGACTGGGTGTCCGGATGAAAGTATATGACTATAATAACTTCAATAATGATAACGGAATGGTCGGTTCCAACGATGGAAGACTGATCAGCGTACTTCCCAGCGTCCATGTGGGTATTAAAATCGGCCTCAAAATGTAAAAAAACAAGTGCCGCACCTACGCGGCACAGCACATTGTTTACCCTAATCTATGTATGCGTAAAACCTTGTCAGTAAAAGATACCCCCGACTCAGGAGGAGTATGTTAAAGCAAAGTTAGTCTTTTTATGCAACATAGTTGCACAAGTGTATTTAGCTAATTGTGTACTACCTTTGTAACGTAAAACGACTGGCATTATGTCTAAAAAGAATGTGTTCTATATTATATTCTTCGCGCTGTTGTCCATCGCCTTCCTGGGCTATGCAGGATACGTGCTCAAGGGGGAGAGAGGTAGCTTCTTCGCGGAAGAAAAATTACCGGTACTAGGTACCAATGGTCATATCGTTGGCGGATTCTCATTTATCAACCAGGAGGGAAAGACTATCACCAGTAAGGACGTAGAGGGAAAAATATACGTGGCGGAATACTTTTTCACTACCTGTACCGGCATCTGTCCGAAGATGAATGCCAACATGACCAAAGTATACGCCGCCTACAAGGACGAGCCCCGCTTCCGCATATTATCCCACACCGTGGACCCTGAAACCGACAGCATTCCTGTACTGAAGAAATATGCAGAAGAGCATGGCGCTGATCCGAAAAACTGGTGGTTCCTCACCGGTACCAAGAAGGAATTGTATAAATTAGCAAGAGCCGGATATCTGGTGGATGATGGCACCTATACAGGAGACGAAGACTTTGTACATACGCAGTGGTTTGCCCTCGTAGATGGAGAAGGACGCATAAGAGGACTCTATGAGGGAACCAAAAAGCCGGATGTGGATAAGCTGATCTCAGACATATCCAGGTTGTTAAAGGAAGAAAAATAACTCATCTAATTTTATCATGAGCAACAAGAACAAAGCAAGTATCACTGAATTGCTCCGGGCCAGTAAGCTCAGCATAACAGATACCCGTGTGAAGATATTGGAGCTGTTCATGAACAGCAATGGCGCACTTGAACACAGCAGCTTTGAAAAGCTGGCGGGTCAGACCTTTGACCGTGTGACAGTTTACCGCACCTTACAGACATTTCTCGACAAAGGGATCATCCATAGTATCCCGACCACCGATACCTCCATTCGCTATGCACTCTGTAAATCGGACTGCTCGGAACACGATCACCACGATCATCACGTTCATTTCAAATGCGAAGAGTGTGGTAATACCACCTGCCTGGAGGACACAGACGTACCCGAGATCCACTTACCAAAAGGCTACGCCATACATAATGTGGATGTGGTGGTAAGCGGTGTGTGCAATCACTGCAAATAAGTATGATCAGAATAGAAACTAAAAATGCAGCGAGGTCTTCGCTGCATTTTTAGTTTCTATTCTGATATTGCTATCAGCTGATCTTATCAATCTCTTTCTGAACAAATTCCGCCAGTTCTTTCACATAAGCGGGAGAGAAGTCAAACCGGATGCCTGCGGCCTTATACAATTCCGGCAGGGTACGGGTACTTCCCAGGCTAAGCGCATTGACATAGTTATCCAATGCTTGCTGTTTATTCTCTTTGTACTGTTTCCACATAGCGATAGCCCCTAATTGAGCAATACCATACTCAATATAATAGAACGGTACTTCAAACAGGTGCAGTTGCCGTTGCCAGCCTATAGACCTGTAAGACTCCCAGCCACTCCAGTCAACCACCCCGGTGGAGAATTCGTCCTGGATCCTGTTCCAGTTGGCAGTACGTTCTTCTACAGTATGCTGCGGGTTTTCATATACCCAATGCTGGAATTTATCAATTGTGGCAATCCATGGGAAGATGACAATAGCACGCTCCAGTTGCTGCAGTTTAGCCCGGCGCAGTTCTTCCTCATCGCTGAAAAAGATATTCCAGTAATCCATTGTAAACAGCTCCATACTCATGCTGGCTACCTCCGCTATCTCCATCGGGTAGTCTTTAAAGGCGCTGAGTGACAGATCGTGGCTCAGGAAGGAATGTACCGCATGGCCACCCTCATGTACCATGGTGGTCAGGTCTTTCATCTGACCGGCGGCATTCATAAAGATGAAAGGCACACCGGTTTCTGCCAGCGGACAGTTATATCCTCCGGGGGCTTTGCCTTTACGGCTTTCCAGATCGAGACGCCCCATTTTCTGCATTACCCGCAGGCAATTCCCAAAGAATGGCCCCAGTTCATCAAAGCATTCTATCGCCTTATTCACCAGTTCCTCCCCTGTCTTGAAAGGCTCAAGTGGCTTCACTCCGGCTGGCTCGGCGTCGGAATCCCACGGCTTCAGCACATCCAGACCCAGTTTTTTACGCTGCTTTTCCTGCAGGCGTTTTACCAGAGGCATAATATGCTCCCTTATCGCGGCATGGAACTGGAAACAATCCTCTTTCGTATAATCGAAACGGCCGAGGTCTTCGAACTTATAGTCCCGGTAGTTTGCGAAACCGGCATTCTTCGCTACCTGGTCCCTTTTCTGCACGAGTGTCGTGTAAAGTTCGTCAAGCTTATCCTTATCTTCCAGGCGACGGTTAGCCGTTTTAGCAAACACTTCCTCTCTCAGAGCACGATCACTGCCCTCCAGGAAACGGGCGGCCTGTTGCAGGGTGTATTCCTGTCCGTTTACCGTAATGGTCATTTTGCCGGCAATAGTGCCATATTGTTGCGACTGTACGCTCAGTTCTGCCAGTATGGGCACGTTTTCTTCCCGGAACAGTTTTACCTGTTTCCGCACATTACGCAGGTAAGTAGCATATAGTTCCTGGTCCAGGTCCTTCACCCATTCACTGGCCAGTAATCTTTTATTCAGAGCATCCGCATATGGCTGCAGCTTAGGCTGGATCTCCATGCAGAAATAGGCAAATGCTTCTTCCAGCGACTTATCCGTTGTATCGCAGGTCATGCGTATCTGTCGCCAGCAGGCATCTTCACTAATGACAGCCTCCAGCTCACTGATATCTTTCAGCCATTGCTCCAGGGCCGTTACACTCTCCAGCGGCCGTTGCTGCAGTTCTTCAAAATAAGGCTGCAATGCGTCCCACGTCGTTACCGTAAAATTCTCCGGTAACAGCTTACGTGGCTGTTTCTCAATATTTGCGTCTAAAGTCTTCATTCTACTAAAATAAGAAATTATGCGCCAATGTCATGAGCGCACAGGGACAGTAATGCCCAAAAATGAGCACGTAATATGCACTGATAATGGTCGTATACTGTGTCTACTTCGGTTGTTTCCCTATTATAACTCATAGATCACCCATTACTTCGCCATATATAACCCATATATAACCCATATCTCTATAAATATGGGTTATATATGGGTCATATATGGCTTATATATGGGTTATATATGGGTTATCTCCCGGAACACACTATAGTAGCAGCCTTACAAGGCTTAGTTGAAAAGTATTCTATATAAACACGTGATTATAAATCAGAAGTAGATGGGGTTAATACTCAATAACTGAGATTTAAGCGGGGCGTGAGGGCTAAATGGGGCTATATATAAAAAACAGACGCTGCATGTTTTGCACACACAGCGTCTGTTACTATAAGGTATGAATATAGACTATTCTTCTGTTTTCTTCTTTTTAGGAGCAGCCTTTTTCTTAGGAGCTTCTTCTCCTTCAGCAGCAGGTGCTTCCTCTTTTTTCGCTTTGGCTTTCTTAGGCGCTTTTTCAGCGGGAGCTTCTTCAGTCGCTACCTCTTCAGCATCCTTAGCGGCGGCTTTTTTAGGTTTTGCGGCTTTTTTAGCTGGTTTTTCTGCTACTTCAGCTTCAGGAGCAGGGGACGCATCTGCGGTAAGAGCTGCACCTTCCTGACCATCCTCAGGTGCTTCTTCAAATTTCAGCAGATCATTGCTCTTGAGGATGGCATACCATTTTACCATCTTCTTCATATCGCTGACGTAAACCCTTTCCTCGTCAAAAGTAGGGAACACGCTTTTAAAATAAGACTTGATAGCATTATTGTCAGCCTTGGCATCCACCGGGGCTGTTTTCGCTTCCTGATCCTGCATGGCCTTAAATACCTCGGCCAGGTTCACATTGTCTCCGGTAGTAAATACCTCAATACTTTCCAGCGGAGTAAAATTATGGACACGGGAGCTCACGAATTTAGTGCTCTTGTCTTCCAGAGATCTTACGATAGCGCCATCCTGTTTGCTGGCAATCAATTGAAACAAACCACCCAAACCGGTTACTGCAACTATTTCTCTATACTGCATGTTCAAATTTTTAAGAAGCGCAAATATAAAAAATCGTTTCTATCCGACAAATTGGAATAAGGCTGCCGCCCCAATTATTATTAATAATTGCCCTGATCAACCATTTTTTTTGACATAATCAAGTAATCTACCTTTTTCCCAGTACTATAGGCAATTTCCAATGTCTGACCTTTCCTTCGGCGTTAAAAGCCTCCGCAAAGATGATGTATATTCCTGATACCAGCTCGCGGTTCGATTCTCCCCGGCCGTCCCAGGTCATATATCCCGAAGCTGGCAGTAAAGTATTCCTTTCCAGGTACCTTACCGGCCTGCCCTCTGCATCAAAAATCGTGACATTTATGATATAACCGGGTCCGGGAAAATTATATCTGACCATGACAAGATCTTCCAGGCCGTCATTATCGGGAGAAAAAACGGCTGGCTGTACGGTCAGGTCGCCCTGAACTTCAGCAACGGGAACCTGCTGTGAATTGCGGTAACCTGGGGTCGCATATTTCACAGTAGCCGCGGCAGAATGCCAGTTATACTTATCCTGTGTTGGACTGTCCGGCAGCAAACGTTCCAGTGAAACGCCCCGGGTGTTGTCAGCCAGTGCTACATGCATCTTGTCAGAATAATACAGCTCATCCAATATCTGCCCGCCCTCATTTAAGAGTACTACTGTGCCTTCTCCATTTATCAGCGCGGGCAGGTTTATTTTATGAATAGCTGTTGCCTCGAGACAATCATAATATGTACACAGGGACTGTGGCGCTGTAGTAAAGGCAGCATAGCCTCCTGACAACAATAATAAAGACTGTTCACCCAAAGCGACGGGGTCGTCCAGCTGTCCGTCCTCTTTTCTTCTGGCCAGATACAGGCGGGACAGGTCCACAGCTTTGCGGCTCCGGTTATAAATCTCTACAAATTCAGGCACACCGGAAGCAGGGTCATACAATATTTCATTGATCACGATGTCGAAAGTGTCTGCAGTACTGACCCGGGCAAAGGCAATATCGCCATCAGTAGTCACTTCCTGCCCGGTACAATCCTTTATGCCAGATACGGCTACTGTATAGACGGTGTCCTTCAATAAGGGTGTCGTCAGGTGGACCGATATATTATTATATAAGGGTGGATCAGCAGTGATGGCGGCAACCTGCAATGAAGGCGAGAACGCATAATACAAGTGCTCAGTTACCTCAAGACTATCCATAATACCGTTGAATGACAGACGCAAGATCATCGTATCCCGTGGAAAAGCCTTTACCAGTGATACAGGAGGAGGCTTAGTTCCTGTCCCGGCTACGGTATTGGGCCGACCGGGAGTTCCGCCTGCCGGTGCAGTAGATGGTTTCCAGTTGCTGCTACCGGCACAGGGCCAGTTGGTGTCAGTCATTTCCAGGCTCCAGCCACCTCTTTCCTTAATCGGGTTGCCATACCAGCTACGATCATATGCGACGGCATGTACCAGGATCCCACTGTCATTGCGCAACGTGATGATATCACTGTCGCCGGGAGCGGGAAAACTGCTGATACCCATGATGGGAATGTCGGCAGGGAAGAGATCTGTGCTCCCTTTATCGCAGACCACCAATAAACCACCAGGTGGCAGCAGATATTGCGGCAATGGAACTTCCCGGTTGCTGTTTCCGATCCGCCAATCTTTCAGCTGTAGGGCATAAGAGCTATTGTTCTTCAACTCTACAAACCGTGCAGGCAACAAACCGGCGGAAGGCAAAGCCCGTGGCAGAAACTCGTGAATAAGTACGTCATATCCGCGGCTGGTATAATATAGAAAGGTTACTGTAGCCGGCTCCATGACATTCCCGGAAGGGTCTCTTACTCCATCTATCGACAAACGGCAACTATCTCCGTTGGGAAAAACATCCCGGAATTGGATGTGCAGACAAGCCGGCTGGCTGCTATCCTGCCAGATGCTGTCGGGCGTATTGCCGGGAACAGATAAGCGGAAATGTTCCGGCTGTGAGAGCGTGGCGCTATCCGGTGCTTCACTGAAACACAATGTGATTGTACGACTGTCTCGCAGATGGTACGAGTTTAAAACTGGCGGTGTTGTATCTGCTACAATGGGGGTGACGACTACATTATCAAAGTAGTGGCGGCCAAAAAAGGACGCAGTGGATTGACGTACTATAAATCCCATGAACCAGGAAGTATTGTACATATGATCAGTGGCGGTACCCTCGCGGATAAAAGCAGTGCCGTCGGCCTTTTCATCTGTCCACAGTTCCCAGTCATCGTCTTTCCGGACCACCCTGATCTTCAGTTTCGTAGAGGTGTGATTCGTGATTCCATCACGCCCGTCAATCAACAGGACTGGGGCTGTATTGCCGTCTTTTCTATAGAGGCTCACTTCATCTTTAGTATTGCCTATGCGGACGAAGTAACCTTTAAGGCCCGTCCCCTGCAGGTTTGCGCTGTCTGCTGTAAGAAAGACGTCAACATAGTTGAGAGAGGAAGTGTTGAAATCCAGTTGCAGCCACCATTCCCATATTGCATTGCGGGCCAGGGAAGAGGATGTGGCGATATGGAAACTACTGCTTTGTCGCTGTAAATGGCTTTTCAGACGACCATTTTCAATCCGCCAGGCGGTATCGGAGCCTTTCCAGGAAATCGCCTCATTAATGCTTTGATAATCAAACTGTTCGCTCACTTGTGCGAATGAGAAAGAAGCCTGCAGGAGCAGGCATGCACAAACAATGGAAATACGCATGTCTAAAAAAGTAGGTTGGTTTAGGCAGAAATTTAGTGAATTTCTATGATTCTGGCGTAAACATTGAAAACCGCACAGGTTGTGTTAAATTTGCATTTCCAAAAATTTAAAATGTAAAAACAATGAAAGTTGCCGTAGTAGGAGCTACCGGGCTGGTAGGCTCAAAAATGTTACAAGTATTGACCGAAAGAAATTTTCCGGTTACAGAACTGATTCCCGTGGCGTCTGAGAAGTCTGTTGGTAAGGAAGTAACATTTAAGGGCAAGCCTTATAAGGTGGTGAATGCAGATACGGCAATTGCCATGAAGCCGGATGTTGCACTGTTCTCCGCTGGTGGCAGTACTTCCCTGGAATGGGCTCCAAAATTTGCAGCAGCAGGTATTACTGTGATCGACAATTCTTCTGCATGGAGAATGGACCCTACCAAAAAACTGGTAGTACCTGAGATCAATGGTAAGACACTGACGCCTGAAGATAAGATCATTGCCAATCCAAACTGCTCTACCATCCAGATGGTACTTGTGCTGAATCCTTTACATGAAAAGTACAACATCAACCGCGTGGTAGTATCTACTTACCAGTCAGTAACAGGTACCGGCGTAAAAGCGGTAGACCAGCTGATGAACGAGCGTAATGGTGTGGAAGGAGAAAAAGCTTATGCACATCGCATAGATCTGAACGTGATCCCACAGATCGATGTATTTCTCGATAACGGTTATACGAAAGAAGAAATGAAGATGGTGAAAGAAACCGTTAAGATCATGGGAGATGACAAGATCCGTGTAACCGCTACAACTGTACGTATACCTGTAATAGGTGGTCACAGTGAATCAGTGAACGTTGCTTTCGATAAGGAGTATGAACTGGCTGATGTACGTGCGATACTGGAGAAAACACCTGGTGTTGTTGTAGTAGACGATCCATCCAAAGCGCAGTATCCTATGCCGAAAGATGCACATGAGAAGGATGAAGTGTTTGTAGGCCGTCTCCGTCGTGATGAAACACAGGAAAAGACACTGAATATGTGGATCGTGGCAGATAACCTGCGTAAAGGCGCTGCAACCAACGCTGTTCAGATAGCGGAGTACCTGCATGCGCAAAAATGGATCTGAGTGACAACATCTAAGGACCGGAATGACCCTCAAAAGGATCTTTTCGCGAACGTATAAACGATTTTTTTACAATAAAAGAGAGCAAGTGTCCTTACACTTGCTCTTTTAGTATCAATTTGATGAGAAATAAGTATCACTTTGACAAAAATTACACAGAAGTAGTATTGCTTTCTGCTAGATAAAATCCAATTTTGGTATCAATAATCCTATGCCAACTTACTGTTCCATAAAAGTCATTTTTTAAAGAAAGTAAGAAGCCGAAGAACTAAAATTCACAAATCCGTAAACACCCTTAAGTCCTATGAAAACCAACGCCAATCGCGAGCTGCTACTGATGCACAAATTTACTGAAGAGTGGAGTTCTAATTTTTCTTCACAGGTGTCCCGCATCATGAACATTGTGGATCAACATGATACACTGGACGGCATAATCCCGATTATTGAGGTTGCCAACGTGTACAATCAACGTTTTGCGCACACTAAAACAGACAAAGAAAATCTGTTAAAGAACCGCAAGGCAAGACCATTCGAATTCCTGATCCACAAGAACTAACCCGTTAAAACTTATTGAGCTGTAATCATCTGCCGGCATAAATATGTATACCGGCGTATATGTATCCGGCAGATGACAGCGTAATTTCAGGGTGCATTGTTTGGCTTACCCATCTGTGATGACAGACAGTGACCTGTTGATATTATTTTCACCCCGAAGCATTACCTGACTATTCCGAATAAAGCGCTCTGTCAAGGAACTTGACAAAGGGCTGCATTACAGCAAATATTTTCAGAATTTCTCTTACCAGTGCGGGCTGTGTGACAGCGTCGTCAGAAATGTGATGCCATACCGTGAAGCTTTTCAACTTCAGGTACGCGATGGCCGGATTATCTGGCAGGTAGCCCTGTGGTGCAGTCTTCAGCGATTCTCCTTCTATTTTACCGAAATAGCGGATGAAGTCTTTATTGGAGATGATCTGCTGGAATTCCTCAAAGTTGTAATCTATTTCCTGCCTTACCTTTTTCAGTGCATCGGCTTCGGGCATCCACAATCCGCCACCGGCAAAGCTATTGCCTCCCGGTTCCAGGTGGAAGTAATAACCTGGACGGGGCGTTTTACGGCCACCAGGTGCAAAAGCCGCACCCATATTGGTCTTGTAAGGCGTTTTATCTTTTGAAAAACGGACGTCCTTGTATATGCGGAAAGTGCAATCCTTTACCTGTAAACCTACAATAGCAGGGTCCTGTTTGCATAAACCATCCAGGATCTGCTGTACCACACTTTCATAATCGGCTTTCGCCTTCTGGTAATCGGATTTATGCTCGTCAAACCAGACTTTATTATTATTCTTACTTAATAACTTTAAGAACTTCAACGTGGAGGGTTGCAGCATGTAATCAGTTTTGCGCACAAAATAAAAAAATTATTTTCCTTACCCAGTAATAAGAATGGCCTATGCCCTTCCCTCCAGACCTTCGGTCCGGAAAGAAGAGCATAAGGCAGCAGGAGCTACTGCTTAAAAATGATATGTAGCGGCTAGTAATACACTGGGAGATGTGCCCACCGGCGTTCCGGATTTCTTCTGGAAGATATCCACTGAAGCCTTATCCACTCTGAACTCGGGAACAATAGTAAGATTACCTACCTTATAATTCAGCGAAAGTGTGCCTGCCAGCACATTACCACCATCTGTACCACTAAAGGTTTTCAAGGCATCCTGGTCATCAAAGTATTCACCACGTACAGTCAGACCCAGCTTTTCATTGAAATCCAGGTTAACATATACGGCAGATCCCCACCATTGTTTGGAACTTTCAAGTCCTTCTTTGTCGCGGGTATTATTGTATGTACTCATCGTACCGTTATACCCCAGCCCCAGTACACTGTTCACCTGGTAAGTAGCGACAAAATCGATCTGGTGGTTCTGAATACCGCTGGTGTCCTTGCCCTCCAGGTAGTTGAGATATAATTTAAGGGGCGCCTGGGTAGAAGAATACCCCAGTTGCGCACCGATATATTTGTTATTGGTCCAGGAAGCGGATTTAAAATCGGTCGGATTAAAGACCCCCACCATAGCCGTCCATGCGGAGCTGATAGTGATATCGGCCTTGACACCGGTGCTGAAGAAGGGACCGTTGCTGAACATATAACTCATGCTGTAGTTCCTGTTCAGGTATGCATCCAGTAGCTCATATCCTACATGAGTACCGAAGCTTCCCATACTGATCTTCAGTTTATCCAGGACCTGGTAGCCTACATACAGTTGTTTGATGACCACTTCCGCGGTGTTGGTCTTATCTGGTGTTTCATTGTAAGAAAACTCAGCGGCCCTTTTGCCAAAGCCAACATCCGCCACTATACTTCCTTTTTTAAATTCATGCTCGGCTTTAAGTGAGATCATTCCCAATTCAAAACTGTTGTGAGAATTGGTGAAGCTTGTTTTGTTATCAATGTTGCCATTGAAATTGTAACGATAATAGACGTCTGCAGAGCCGGAAAGCTTAAGCGATGGGGCTTTAGTTGTATCAGCAGCAGTCTGGGAATGCGCAATAAGCGCCTGACAGGCAGCAAATGCTACCAATATAACTTTTTTCATGCAAGGAGGTTTGGTTGATAAAAATGGTGTGCGTGAATCGTTTCGTTAATTCTATACTCGCTGGTCTATGGCCGGAAATAAGGGAAGAGAAAAGAATAGCTAATAATCAACCGGAAAAGGAATCTACATGGAATACTACAGAGATATTGGTTGATAAAGTAATTCTGGTTGATAAAATAAAATACTGTTTACTTTTTTATTTCCCAGTTCGATTATTAGCTATTCTAACATTTGGGTGTCAAACTATGTCAATGTCTTATTATGCGCTTAGTGAATCAGCTGCTCTTCTTTCAGTGTACCGTTGTCGGCTACACTCATCATTGCAGGATGATACTGTTCGTTGTGCTGTGTAGCATCCAGACCCAGTGCCTCTTCTTCATCGCTTACACGAAGCGGGTGGATCATGTTAATCAGCTTGAAGATTCCGTAAGAAACCACGAAGCTATATATTACTACGATCACTAATCCGATCACCTGATTTTTGAAGAGCTCAAAGCCACCGTAGAACAGGCCATCGCTGATAGCACCATTTACGTTCTTGCTGGCGAAGATACCGGTGAGCAGCATACCAACCATACCGCCTACACCGTGACAAGGGAATACATCCAGTGTATCGTCAATAGCGGTTTTGGATTTATAGTGAGCTACCAGGTTGGAAACGATAGCCGAAGCAAAACCTATCATGATGCTCTGTGGGATACCTACGTAACCTGCAGCAGGAGTGATAGCTACCAGACCAACTACAGCACCGATACAGAAGCCCAGTGCGGAAGGCTTACGGCCACGGATCACATCAAAGAAGATCCAGGATAAACCAGCAGCGGCAGCAGCAGTATTAGTAGTAGCGAAAGCGGAAGCAGCCAGACCATTAGCACCCAGTGCGGAACCGGCGTTGAAACCGAACCATCCAAACCAGAGCAGGCCAGTACCTAACAGTACGAAAGGAATATTGGCAGGTTGCAGTTCTTTCTTTTCTATATGGTCTTTACGGCGTTTCAGTACCAGTACACCTGCAAGTGCAGCACAGCCAGCAGAGATGTGTACTACTGTACCACCAGCAAAGTCAAGCACGCCCAATTTGAACAGGAAACCGTCAGGATGCCAGGTCCAGTGTGCGATAGGCGCATAAACCAGCAGGCTGAATAACACCATAAATAGTACATAAGATGTAAAACGGATCCTTTCTGCTACAGCACCCACTACCAGAGCAGGAGTGATCACGGCAAATTTCATCTGGAACAGTGCGAATACCAGTAAAGGAATGGTCGTAGCCAGAGACCAGGGCTCACCGGAAGGTACGCCTCTGAAAAACAGGAAGGTTGAAGGATCTCCAATCAGACCAAAACCATTCACACCCATCGATTTACCGAAGGCAAGGCTGAATCCTACGGCTACCCACACGATACTAACCACACCGGCAGCGATAAAACTTTGTACCAGTGTTGAAATCACGTTTTTACGGTTAACCATACCTCCGTAGAAAAATGACAACCCGGGGGTCATCAGAAACACGAGGCAGGATGCCACCAGTATCCAGGCAACGTCACCTGTATTGTATTGACCCTTGGGATCAGCAAAAGGGAGCTCCCCTGGTACAAACAATGCAAATATCGCGACAACTGCCAGCAAAAGGAAGGGCAAATAGTCTTGAAATGATGTTTTCTTCATAGCTGTACATTTTAAATTTCTTCAATAAAAATAGGGAGGATATCTAATTCATCAAATAGAAAAGGCAAAAAATAGAAATGATTGAAGAAAAATATAGGATAGGGGGCTAAATATTAACTATATTATAAATAATAATAATATCAGTATTACTTTTTGATGTTAAGGGTGGTGTAAAAAGGCCACAAAACGAAACATAAAACATTAATTATGAAATATTTATGAATTTTCAAGGTGGGCATTTAACAATTTTCTAACATTGGAAGGGCACTTGCTACTGCAATTAGGAGATACGCATCATAATAAACTAAAAATCAGTCTAATAAATATTAGACTGATTTTGTTGAATGAAATAGTGTCGTTGAAAATTATCAATACATTAAAAATAAATTAATATAATTTTTATGATCCAGGACATAAAAATGGATCTTACTGCGGTATTATTGCTTCATACTTTCTAATTCGCGTTGCATTGCGAACATCTGGTCACGTAACCTGGCAGCTTCCATAAAGTCGAGGTCTTTTGCCGCCTTCTCCATGTCCTTCCTGATCTTCGTAATTGCTTTCTCCATCTGAGGAATTGTTTTGGCTACGGTAGCCTCCTGTTTTGCATACCCTACTGCTTCTTCCGCAACAAGTGTTACTTCATCGTGTACTGCGTATGGGGAGTTTTCATCGAATTGTTTGATTTCCAATACAGCCGTCTGTCCGAGGATCTGTTCCTTACTTTTCAACACCGTTCTTGGTGTGATGTTATGCTCGATATTATAGGCAATCTGTTTCTGCCTGCGGCGGTCAGTTTCATCGATAGTACGCTGCATACTGTCTGTTATCTTATCTGCGTAAAAGATAACAAGCCCTTCTACGTTACGTGCAGCACGACCCGCTGTCTGTGTCAGCGAGCGCTCGTCCCTCAGAAAGCCTTCCTTATCGGCATCCAAAATCGCCACGAGTGTCACCTCCGGCAGGTCAAGGCCCTCACGCAACAGGTTTACCCCCACGAGCACGTTGATATTACCCAGACGCAGGTCTCTTAATATTTCTATACGCTCCAGGGTATCCACCTCAGAGTGAATGTAGCGGGACTTAATATTAATACGATGCAGGTACTTGTCCATTTCCTCCGCCATCCGTTTGGTAAGGGTGGTTACCAGTACACGGCCGCCTTTGGCAACACGTTTGTCTATTTCTTCCAACAGGTCGTCCACCTGGTTCACGCTTGGCCTTACTTCGATAGGCGGCTCCAGCAGTCCTGTAGGACGCACCACCTGTTCTACTACCACACCTTCCGTCTGTCTTAGCTCATATTCACCCGGAGTAGCGCTGACAAAGATGGCCTGGTTCACCAGGTTCTCAAATTCGTAGAAGTTCAGCGGCCGGTTGTCCATCGCCGAGGGCAAACGGAAACCGTAGTCAACCAGGGTCAGCTTACGGGACCTGTCTCCACCGTACATACCTCCGATCTGGGGAATCGTTACGTGGCTCTCATCTATCACCAACAGGTAATCTTTTGGGAAATAGTCCAGCAGACAGAAAGGACGGGTACCAGGTGCACGACGGTCCAGAAAGCGGGAGTAGTTTTCAATACCACTGCAATAGCCCAGTTCCCTGATCATCTCCAGGTCATAATTCACTCTCTCAGAAAGACGTTGTGCCTCCAGGTGTTTTCCGATAGACCGGAAATATTCCACCTGGGCCAGCAGTTCATCCTGAATTTCAAAAATGATCTGGGCCATCATGTCCTTTGGCGCCAGGTAGAGGTTGGCGGGGAAGATAGCCGCATTCTCCATGGTACCGATACGTTTGCCGTTCTGTACATCAAAACTTTCGATCTCCTCGATCTCGTCGCCAAAGAAAGTAATACGGTAACCGAAGTCTACATAAGGCAGGTTAATATCCACCGTATCGCCCTGAACGCGGAAATTACCCCTGTTGAAGTCGCCGGTAGTACGGGTATATAAGGAATTGACCAGTCCATGCAATACTGTATTGCGGGCAATGGTCTGTCCCCTGTGCAGACGGATGATACCATTTTCATAATCCGTCGGGTTACCCATACCATAGATACAGGACACGCTCGCTACAACTATTATATCTCTTCGTCCGGACAAGAGGCTGGTCGTTGCCCGCAATCTGAGCTTATCCAGCTCCTCGTTGATGGACAGATCCTTTTCAATATAAGTATCGCTCACCGGCATATAAGCCTCTGGCTGGTAGTAGTCGTAGTAAGACACAAAGTATTCCACGGCATTATCCGGGAAGAACTGACGGAACTCTCCGTACAGCTGCGCCACGAGTGTTTTATTGTGGGTCAGCACCAGGGTGGGGCGCTGTACCTGCTGGATAACATTAGCGACAGTGAAGGTTTTTCCTGATCCTGTTACCCCCAGTAATGTCTGGGCAGGCGCCCCATCCTGTAATCCTTCTACTAATTGTCGGATGGCTTCCGGTTGATCGCCTGCAGGGGCATATGGTGCATTTATCTTAAAGGGCATATTCTAAATTATAGCGTTATCAAATGTACAAATTAATAGACAGTGCTTTTTCATTTGAAAAATCTGGCCCACCTTTACGCACTTAATAAGACTTATTAACCACCTCATGCATTATGCTTAAAAAACTCTACCATGTTCTAATGGGTATGCTATTGCTGTTGCCCATGTCAGGCTTTGCCTGGGGCGTTACCGGCCACCGTGTGGTAGCCGAGATCGCCAGCCGTCATTTAAGTCCGCAGGCGCGGAAAGCCATCTATGCCATCCTTGGCCCTCAAAGCATGGCGATGGTAGCCAACTGGCCTGATTTTATCAAGTCAGACACCACGCACCGGTATGATCATACTTCTCCCTGGCACTACCTGGATTTCCCTGCTAACTGTACACGCCAACAATTTGACGAGGTAATAAAGGCACATGCTACAGGAAACAACCTGTATGCACAAACTAATGCGCTGATCCAAAAACTAAAAGATCCGGCCACTTCGAAAGAAGACAAAGTATTTGCACTGAGTTTCCTTATCCACATGATCGGAGACATGCATCAGCCATTGCATGCAGGCCGCGATGAGGACCAGGGGGGTAATAAGATCCAGGTAATGTGGTTTGACAAGCCTACCAACCTGCACAGGGTATGGGATGAACACCTCATTGAATTCCAGCAGCTCAGTTATACAGAATATACACAGGCACTGGATACCGCTACCGTTGCCACTGTAAGAAAAATACAGAGTGGTACTGTAGCCGACTGGATGTTTGAATCTAATCAACTGTCAGGCAAAGTATATTCATTGACGCATGCCAATGATAAACTGAGCTACCGTTATAATTTCTGGTTTGTCAGCGACCTGAATAACCAGCTGTTGAAAGGAGGGTTGAGACTTGCGGCTATTCTGAATCAGATTTACAAATAGTAATGGGTTATAGTATAAAAAAGAAAAAGCATCAGCCTCCGGGACTGATGCTTTTCTTTTATAGCGTTTCCGACTAGATCAGGTCAATGTCAAAATTTACCAGTTGTACGAACTGCTCGAGGCGGTTACTGATATCCTCTGAAGTGATCTCACGCAGGCGGCCTACCCCAAAGCGCTCCACACAGAATGACGCCATAGCGGAACCTACGATGATGGCCGTCTTCATGTTCTCAAAGGAGATGTCCTTTGTTTTTGCCAGGTGGCCAATAAAACCACCAGCGAAGGTATCACCAGCGCCGGTTGGGTCAAATACCTCTTCCAGTGGCAGTGCTGGCGCAAAGAATACATGGTTCTCATGGAACAACAGTGCACCGTGCTCACCCTTCTTAATGATCAGGTATTTAGGGCCCATGGTTGTCAGTATCGTGCGGGCAGCTTTTACCAGCGATACTTCTCCGGTCAGCTGACGGGCTTCTGCATCATTTACCAGCAGTACATCTACTTCTTTCAGCACTATTTTAAGATCGTCCATAGCCACTTCCATCCAGAAGTTCATGGTATCCATTACGATCAGTTTGGGCCTTGTTTTCATCTGTTTGATAACAGACAGCTGCACCTGTGGTGTCAGGTTGCCCAGTATCAGGAATTCGCTTCCCTGGTAAGTGTCGGGTATTACGGGCTGGAATTCACCCAGTACGTTCAGCTCAGTAGCCAGCGTATCGCGGGTATTCATGTCCATATGATATTTACCGGCCCAGTAGAAGGATTTTTCATCTTTCTTCACCTGTACCCCATCGAAAGCGACACCTTTGGCACCCAGCGCGTCCAGTTCTTCCTGAGGAAAGTCACCGCCAATTACGGATACCTGGTTGATGGGCTTTACAAAATTAGAAGCGGCCCATGCAATGAATGTGGCTGAACCACCAATGATCCGGCCTGATTTACCAAAGGGCGTTTCTATATCATCGAACGCCATAGAACCTACAACAGTTAGCGACATGCGTATTCTTTTTATTGAGTTTTAGTTAGTTTGCAAAGCAGCGCAAATGTAACTAAACTTTCACCCGCTTCCACCATCCTTTTCTGAATATCACAATAGCCGCTACCGCGATACAGGATTCTGCTATGGCTATTGCCCAGAAAACACCAGCTGGCCCCATGTTATAGTTTACTGCCAGTATCCAGGCCATGGGTATCTGTAACAGCCAGAAGCCTACCAGGTTAATCAGAGTGGGAGTACGCGTATCTCCCGCGCCGTTAAAAGACTGGGACAGCACCATACCATAGGCATAAAAGATATACCCTATACTTACCAGCTGCAGGCACTCTGCTGCCTGTAATACAATGGCCGTGTCGCTTGTGAAGATCATTACCACCGGCCGGGCCGCCAGGAAGAAAAAGATGGATATTGATCCCAGGAACAACATGTTGAAGAACGCGGCCCTCCATACCGATGTTTCCGCCCGGTCGGGCTGGCCGGCACCCAGGTTCTGTCCCACCAGGGAAGCAGCCGCATTGGCCATACCAAAAGCAGGCAGCAGCGTGAAAATGACAATACGTATTGCAATGGTGTAGCCAGCTACCGCATCTTCGCCGAAACGGGCAATCAGGCGTACCAGGAATATCCAGCTGACCGTATTAATGAGGAGCTGTGCGGTTCCTCCTGCAGCTATCTTCAGCAGCTTCCAGATCACGCCTATATCGGGGCGTATATGACGGGCGGTAATACGGATCAGCCCCTTACCTCCGAACAGATAATATAACTGATAACATACGCCTATGCCACGGCCTATTGTAGTTGCCAGTGCAGCGCCTTTCAGACCCAATGCGGGAATTGGCCCCAGACCATTGATCAGCAAAGGACAGAGCAGGATATTCAGGATATTCGCTATCCACAATGATCTCATAGCAATAGCAGCATCTCCCGCGCCCCGAAAAATACCGTTGATAAGGAACAGCAACATCACAATAAGATTACTTCCCAGCATGATACGCGTATATATATGACCGTTATCGATCACTTCTGCAGAGGCGCCCATCAGTGCAAGCAGATCAGGAGCCAATATGATGCCCGTTACAGCAATAGCCATCGCCAGCACCAGGGCTACATACAGTGACTGGACAGCAGTATGTGCGGCTGCATCACTGTCCTTCTCGCCTGTGCGTCGCGCCACCACTGCCGTAGCAGCCATACTCAGTCCGAATGCGGCAGTATAGACCAGCGTCATCATAGACTCGGTTAGTCCAACAGTAGTAATGGCATGTTTACCCAGTTTACTGACGAAGAAAATATCCACGACTGCAAAAAGTGACTCCATCACCATTTCCAGGATCATAGGTACTGATAATAAAAAAATAGCACGGTTAATATTACCACTTGTAAACTCTTTTTCCGTGCCTGATACTGCCATAACAAACAACCGGAATACCTTTCCCAGGCGGGAATTGGCCTGTGTATCTCGCATATAGATAAAATTAAAATAATCAAAAATGAAATTGCCGGTACAGATCTGTACCTGTTAACATCTAAAAGGGGCTGTGGGCATATCCGGAAGTACCGGATATTAAATTACATTTTCATGGCGCTTCATTTGTAGGCAACAAAGGTAAAATGTTTTTTAATTCGGCTGCTTTTTTTTACTGGGTGTCACAACATATATTCCTTTCCTATAGTTTTTTACGGGCCTCAAACGCAGTACAGATAAGCAATTCATTGCTTGCCGGAAACACATTAAATAATTTTTCTACAATCACTGTAACTTTTCGAGACCATCTCCGTTTAACAATTGCATCAGCGCTGAGAAACCAATTTATTGTACTAAATACGGAAACCTATTTCTATTAATTCATAATTAAACGGAAACCATGCTTACGATTAAAAAACATGCTCTGAAAGTGGGAGCATTAGCCCTTGCTATGGGTATTACTTTTGCAGCTTGCAGCGATGATGATGAACCTGTAAAACCGAACACACGTTCTAAAGAATACAAGCTGACCAAGAGCGCGACAGATGCTACTCAGGTAGGTACTGTTAAGCTGACTGAAAATGCTGATAGCAGCGTAAACCTGTCTATCACGCTGAAGGCTTCTACCAAAGACACTAAACATCCGTTCTACCTGATCGGTGGTTCTGTTGCTACTCCAACCATCGATACCCTGTTGAAAGACACTATTCCGGGTAATGGTGCTGAAGCAACAAAAGTGATCTGGAACAAAGTTAAGACCGTTGTTGTAAATGGACAGACACGTAAGTTTAACTATGATAGCGCACTGAAAATAAGCGCATTCTCTAAAGTTTACTTCAAAGCTGGCAAAGACAGCGTTATAGCTATCGGTAACATCCTGAAAAGCAGCGCACAGTAATTTCTGATGGCAATTATCTGATAGAGAATATCAGGAGACTGCAGGGTAAAAAAGAGTAATAATGGCCGGAAATTTCCGGCCATTATTGTGATGGTCTTCGCTAGTCATTAGGATATGGCTCCAACCCGTAGGTCAGAGAACCTACTTTATAAAGAAATTGCCGTTCCTGTTAGTCTGCCAACTGGGTTACACGCAACACTTTAAATTCTGTTCTTCTGTTCAGCTGTCTGCCGTCCGGATTATCCTTTCCATTCGACATTTCGTTAGGTGCGATAGGCCTTGTCTCACCGTATCCTTTAGCGATCATACGATCGCTAGAGATACCTTTGCTTATCAGGTAATCTACGCAGGACTGCGCCCTTTTCTGAGACAGTTTAATGTTATACGCATCCTTACCCTTACTATCCGTATGTGCACTCATTTCAATGATGATGTTCGGGTTATCCTGCATGATAGCGACCACTGTGTCAAGTACTATCAGTGACTGCGAACGTAAGGTTGCCTTATCGAAGTCATAATAAATATCCTTCAGGATAATGGGCTTTCCTATTTCATAACGCTTGAGACACGTATTTGGATTATACAAAGAGTCAATTTTTGTTAAATCGTCTGTATTTGCATAAATGGCCTTTGAGAAATAGTTCTCTTTTTCCGCCATGATCTTATAATGTTTCAACGGCTCTACTTCAAACCTGTAACGTCCGGTCTCATCCAATGTAACCTGCTGCAATACACGCTGTAATATAGTATCCAGCAATGTGATCTTGGCGCCTGTAAGTGGCATATTATTATCACAATCCAGTACTAATCCATTGATGGTTTTGGATATCTTTTTTATAGCGAACACTTCCAGACAGCAAACAGATTCCCTATCCGAACTGATGTACCCGGCAGCCAACGGATGCTCATTATCAACCGCCGAATAGTAAACATCATCCTTGGGGGAGTTCAGCGGAATGCCCATGTTTTTTGGAACGCTCCAGCTGCTGAAGTCGCCCTCGGCCACAAAGAAATCCAGTCCACCCAGTCCGATCCTTCCGTCAGTACTGAACAACAGGGCCTTTTTTTCAGTATCATAAAAAGGCGCTTGTTCCTCATCACGGGTATTGATATTGGTGCCCATGTTCTTAGCGGGGCCGGCAACACCCTTGTCAAGCGGACAATACCACAGATCATTTTTCCCCATTCCACCCGGCCTGTTGGATGCAAACAGCAGGAATTTCCCGTCTGCAGTCACGAACGGCTGCATTGCGCTATATCCCTGCACGTTCACATTTGGCCCCATGAGTTTGGGCTCATCCCATTTGCCGGCATTCCGGGCACTTGTGTAAATAGCAGCCGCCTTTACCCCGTTTTTGGTCGTCCAGCGGGTCAGATAAAGCGTATTTCCGTCAGGACTGACAGTGGCAGCCCCCTGATCTACACCCTTCTCTTCGGGAATACTAACCGGCTGACTATTACGAAAGTCAACGCCCTTTCCGCGGGCAATGAACAGATTGTTGATGTAAGGATTAGCTTTCTTTGATTTCTTCTCTTTCTCCAGCTCGCTACTGTCGGGACGGGAAGATGTATATAGCAGCAGGTCCTTTCCCAACATAGCAGGAGCGTAGTTTGCGCCCCCTTCATTTACATCTCCTGACAATTTGCCAATCGTATATAGCGGCAGGCGATTTTCCTCGCCGATCGCAAATTCACAACAAGCTATCTCGAGGTTAGTACGGGTACTGAATTCGTCTATCTTATTATACTCCTGTTTAAATTTTGTGAACTGCTCCAATGCGATACTATACTTTCCATTTGCACGCAGGCTCACACCATACCAGAAACGGGCAAGCGGAAAGAGCGTGTTATTGTTGAAGCCCACTACCTGCTCATAATATTTTTCTGCGTTACCATAGTCGTAGTAATTTCGGTAAGATTCTGCCAGGCGATATATCACCAGTTCGTAATCTTTGAGCTTACCGGACTCCTTACCGCTCCGCAGCTCAACAGTGTAAGGCAGGATCTTGCCGGGTTTTATTTTAAAAGTAGCAAGGGCTTTGTTGTAATACTGTGCGGCGGAGTAGTAATCCTTTGCCTCGAAGTAAATATCACCGGTTCTTTTATAGTCGTATACATACTGGGCCTTTGAGGAGCTAACAATCCATAATAATGCGATAGCCAGCCAATAGCGTACATGTTGTTTCATCCGTGTATGTTTTGTTTTTACAGGCGCGGGCAAAAGAAATTTTCTTCTGAGTAAACTCTCTTTTTCCGGCTTATGAAGGATAAGGATAGTTCAAAGCTATTACTACCGTTGACCAATCGTCTCAGACTGGAGGTGTTTACATCATAGCTAAGCCCGAGCACGAAGCTCTTGAAGTGAAAACCCGCAAATGGGATGGCAGAATCGTTGATACGGTAATTAGCACCCAGCAGGAAATCAAATTCTTCATTCAGGTATGCCTGTCCGTATACACCCACCACGGTTTCATGTGCATTTCCCTGACGCATATGTAACCCATGCGGTGTAATACTGAAGATGTCATTCAATTTAACACGTGTACCGGCATGTACCATATACCTTACCGGCAGCCGCTTATCCTCACCTGTTAAAAACGGATCTGTCGGCCGTGTAAGATGGCCTGCAGAAAAACCGCCGAAAGGGTTGAACTGATGATTGGGATTGCTGTCAAAGAACATTGCACCCGCGGCGGCGTCAAATACATTGGAAGACGTTGTACTGATATTTTCACCACTTGGTTTCGAAGGATCAAAGCCCATCACCGGGTCATACTGGCTACCCAGCTGCCACTTGGCCGGATCTATTTTACGGTTGATCATGCCCGCCTGGATACCAAATACCAGCTGACTGGTACCTGTTTCACCCAAGCGCACGCCCCGATAAGAAAAACTGGCCATAGCATTGAGATAGTTGTAACCGGCATCTCCCGCCGACATGTTGATGATGTTCGCACCAACGCCGATATTATTTGGTCCGGCGGCGTCAAAGGATACACCGGTAGTCGAAAACGGCTTACCAATGTTCACCCATTGGTTGCGATAGTTCGCGCTGACACGGTAGTCGCCATCAACGATACCTGTCAGTGCAGGGTTCAGCCACATAGGATAAGCGTAGTACTGTGAGAAGTGAGGGTCCACCTGTGCGTTTGCCCATGCAGGCAGCAAAGTGACCAATACCATCCAGACAATGATGCGTATGTTTCTATTCTTCATAAGAAGATTTTTAACTTTTTTGTAATGGCCGGGATGATATGCCATCCCGGCCCTGTTTATACATTTTCTAATCTCGTTAGCGAACGATAGTAACGGTTCCCTTCTTATTCACAATCGAACCATCCTGCAGCGTAGCGCGGAGTACATAGATGTAGACACCCACAGGTTGCTGACGGCCTCCCATGGTACCATCCCATCCGGTACGCTGATCTTTGGTTTCGAATATCTGCTGACCAAACTGGTTGTAGTATCTCACTACGATATTGGCAATGGTATTTCCATACACATAATGCACATCATTAAATCCATCTCCGTTTGGTGTGAACACGTTCGGAACAAAGATGTTGTTGCCCTGCGGGTTTTCTGTTGTACCTGTCACCGCAGAGGAGAGTGCACTGGTTTCACAATCTGCAATACCTACTGCTCTTACACGTATAGTGATAATCTGCGCAGGCGCCAGGCCGGAAACAATATGTGCAAGCCCTTCAGCGCCGGAACTTGGAACGACGTAAGTATGGCCGTTATCCACTGTTACCTGGTAGGCAGTTGCCCCCGGTACCGCGGTCCACTCAAAGACTACCTGTGTCGGTGTTGTCTGCATTACTGTTACGACCGGTGCCGCCAACGGCTCAAGGATATTTACCTGTACGGCTGTCCTGGAAGTGCTGCTGCAACCGCCTGCACTTATCGCTTCTACGTAGTAGGTGGCTGGCTGGTTGAGGGCCGGTGTAATGAATGTGGCTCCTTCTGCTATTGGCGCACCGCCTGTAGCTGCTGTATACCAGCGGAAGCTTGCATTTGCAGTTGCCGATGTAGCGGAAAGTGTGACCATACCACCTGCACAGATGTCTGTATTACCAGCCACAGCTGCATTTTCAGCCGAAGCGCCCAGTGTTACGCTCACAGGCGTGCGGACAATGCTCGTACAACCGGAAGTATTCAGTGCCTCTACATAATAAGTAACGTTAGCTGTAATAGCCGGAGTCATAATAGAACTACCTGTTGCTACCGGTGTACCACCTGTCGGGCTGTTATACCAGCGGTAAGTCAGGGCAGCATTAGGGTTCTGTATACTTAACGTGGCAAATTCGCCAGGACATACTGTCGTTGCAGCATTGGCTGCCACCGGAGATGAAGGTGTAGTATTGACTGTTACCTGTACGATGGTACGGCTCTGACTTACACAGCCACCGGTAGCAGCTTCTACGTAGTAAGTTGTATTTGCGCTCAGCTGTTCTGTGGTAAAGGCTGCACCTGTGAAGACAGGAGTACCACCCGTTGCAGCTGTATACCATTTGTAACTAATACCCGCCAGCGGATCTTTCACGTTGAGCACTGCGGAGCGGCCCGCACAGATGGTGGTACCATCTGCCAGCGGCGCGTCAATGGTATTCACCACTGTTGCAGTTACTCCTTTCCTGGCCTGGCTGCTGCAACCGGTACCGTTCAGCGCTTCTACATAGAAGGTGGTATTGTTGTTCAGTGCAGCCGTTGTATATTCAGGACCGGCAGCCAGCATGGTTCCTTTAGCCGGAGCATCATACCAGCGATAGGTCAGTGCTGCGTCCGGGTTAAGCACATTGAATGTGGCAGTACCGCCCACACAGGTGATCACATTTGCCGCTGCAACATCCGGTGTTGGTGCTGCCGCATCTACCAGGATACCTGCCACTGCACGGCTGACACTTACGCAGGTAGTTCCTGAAGCCGCCTGTACATAATAATTCACATCTGCATTTATTGCTGTTACCGTAAAGTTGCTGCCTGTGTAGACAAGCGTACCGCCTGTAGCTGCATCAAACCACTGGTAAGACACGCCTGCCTGTGGATGCAGTACGGACAATGTTACATCCTGGCCAGCACATACCCTCACACTGCCAGCAGTCAACACAGGCACATCCGGAGACACACCTACTGTTACCGTAACGGCGACTCTTGCACTGGTACCGGCACATTGACTGTTAGTGCTTACTGCTTCAACATAGTACACCATGCTGTTATTCAGTGCTGGAGTGACGAACTCTGGACCGCTAAAGACCTGCGTGCCACCGGTAGCAACTGTATACCAGTTATACTTCACACCATTTGTATTGGAGGTTACGCGCAGGGTAGCGGTACCACCAGTACAGGTGCTTACATTATTGGATTCAAGTACAGGAACCGGAGGAGCGGTCGAAACACTCACTGCTACCCGTGTTCTTGCGGGGCTGCTGCAACTACCATTACCAGCTTCCACGTAGTAATTGGCAGCGGCATTGATAGCAGGCGTTGTGAAGCTGCTGCCCGAGTCTAGCGCTGTGCCACCTGTTGCGGTAGTGTACCAGCGATAGGTGAACGCAGCATTTGGCTGTTGCACGGATAGGGTTGCAGTCGATCCCGGACATACAGTAACAGCAGGTGCAACTACCACTGGCGTTGCCGGAGCCGGCAATACCTTGATAGTAACAGGCACCCGGGCGCCTGCATGGGCGCAACCACTATTGTTCACCGCCTGTACATAGAAGGTTACATCACCGGTAACGCCGATCACCACAAATACAGGTCCGGTAGATGCCAGTGTACCACCTGTTGCAGCAGTATAGAACTGGTAGCTTATACCATTCTGCGGATTTTGTATAGACAGTACGGCGTTCTGACCAGCACATATCTCCACATTATTACTTACCAGTGCCGGAACAGCTGGTCTTGCAGCTACAGTGGCTGTAGCAGCTACTCTTGCACTCGCCTGGCTGCATGCAGCGCTATTGCTGCTTGCCTCTACATAGTAAACTGTGGTAGCAGAAAGCACCGGCGTAGTGAATGTGGTACCTGTATCTACCAGTGTACCTCCGGTCAAAGCTGTATACCATTTGTAGGTAATGCCTGTTGCTGCTGACGTGATCTTAAAGGTGGCCGCGCTACCCGCGCAAATGTTTACGTTCTGCGCTTCCAGCACAGGGGTGGAGGCACCGCCACCAACTGTTACAGTTGCCCTTATCCTGGAAGACAGCGTGCAGGCACCATTGCCTGTCTCTACATAGAATGCGGTATCTGCATTCAGTGCATTCGTTACATAGGTAGTACCTGTGAACAACAGTGTACCACCTGTCCGTGCGCTATACCAGCGGGTCTGTATATTCGAGCCTGTTACATTAGCCGTCAGGGTAGCCTGCTGACCTGCACAGATCGCAGCGCCAGTTACAGTTGGCGTTACCAGTCCTGGTATCACATTAACTGTTACGGACACCCTGTTCGGATTAGCGCAATCATTGCTGGTACGCACACTTTGTACATAATATGTTTTTGTTGCCGTCAGCGTCGGTGTAATGAAGGAAGCCCCTTCAAATACCTTTTGCCCGCCAACAGGAGCATCATACCATTCCAGTGTAGCCACCGGACTGGCTGTCGCCGTAAGCGTAGCCGTATTGCCACTACAGATAGTAACATTACGCGCAGCTACTACCGGCGCTGAAACCTGTCTTGTTGCATAATAGATATGGACTTTCACTAAAGCCGCTACTACGCCACCTCTCAGGCGCACCTGCACACGGTCATAGGCAGCGCCCGGAGCAAAGGCCACGGTGAATTTTTCGCTACCGCTCAACAACCTGATGCTCACGTTACTGCTATTGAGCAACAAGGCATCATTATTTGCCGTTGCTCCGTTGAAGCTGGATACCTCCAGTGAACTTAGTAAACTTGCATCTACCACCTGTGCCGGCAATTCCATCATAATGCGCACACTGTCGCCTGCAGCTGCAACGCCGGGGAAGATGAGGCTTTGCTGTACGCTGCCTCCACCAGCGGCCAGTGGTACTGAGAGTATTGAGTAGTTATTAATATCGGCGTCTGTTGTATGCTGTCCATCTACTACTGAACAAAGCGCACAGATAGCCGTGGTACTGCTTGATTGTGCATTTGCAAAATCACAGGCTGTATTCGGCACCACGGTTACTGTTAACTGTACTGCAGTACGTGGGCTCGGACAAGCACCTGCAACCGCTTCAACATAATAAGTGATGCCACTGGTCAGCGCAGGCGTTGCAAAGGTGGCTCCGGTAAATACAGGGCTACCGCCGGTAGCAACTGTATACCAGTTATATACTACACCCGGTGTCGTGGAATTTGCGGTCAATTTTGCTGACTGGCCAGATACCACTTCACCGTTTGCAGGTATTGTTGTTACAGTCGGCGCAGCAGGCACCGGATTGACCGTAACAGCCACCGATGTTCTTGATGCACTTGTGCAAGCACCTGCCGCCGCTTCAACATAATAAGTGGCAGACGCTGTCAGTATCGGCGTCTGGAAGGAAGCCCCTTCGAATACCGGCGAACCACCAGCGGCCGTTGTATACCAGCGGAATACGGCGCCCGGAGTCGTAGAAGTAGCCGCCAGTTGTGCACTGCTGTTTGCACAGATAGTCACATTGCCGGAAGCCACTGTTGGTGCTGCTGGCCTGCCAACGATGTTAACTGTCACCATTTTACGAGCCGTATTAATACAACCAGTAGCATTGGATGCTTCAATATAATAGGCTGTGGTAGCCGTCAGAGCAGGTGTTTTGTAAGAAGTACCTGTAAACAGTAAGGTGCCACCTGCAGGAGCAGTATACCAACGATAGATAACGCCAGCTACCGGTTTCACATTAAAAGTTACAGTACTACCGCTACAGATAGACAACGCAGTAGTATCCAGTACAGGTGCACCTGGTACGGCTTCTACGATGGCCGTTACAGGTACACGTTGGAGATTAGGACAGTCCAGACTTGATTTAACTGCCTCTACATAATAAGTAGTATTCGTTGTCAGTGCAGGCGTCTGATAACTTGTACCTGTAGCAATGGAAGTACCACCTATTGCTGTTGTATACCAACGGAAGGAAACATTGGCCGGACCGCTTGCAGCGAGTGTAGCGCGGTTGCCCGTACACACCGTATCGCCTTTTACTACCGGCAATCCTACCACACGACTTGCGAAATGTACATTCACCGCGCTCAGGGCAGAAGCTGCACCGGACCGGAGACGTATTACAATTCTATCAAACAGCGCTTTGGGCTTAAAGCCTGCGAGTGCCTGCTTATTACCGCCCAGTAAGGTCAGTCTTATCAGCGGGTTATTCAGCGCAATGAAGTCATTATTGGAAACGGCGCCATTGTAAGATCCCACCTCAATGGCCGACAACAGGCCGATGTCTGCCAGCGTATTGTCGAAGGAGAGGGCTATAACCGTGCTGTCACCGGGCTCGCTGACCTGCGGGAAGATCAGTGACTGTTGTACATATCCGTTCAACAGTCCAAGCACCACATGGAGGGTGGATTTGGACAGTATACTGTTGTCAACAGCCAGCGCCGGATTTTCGACATAGCAACCGACACAGATGCCGTTAGCCGTGTTTTCCTGGCCGGAAGCTGCGTCACAGGAGATGTCGTTATCACCTGGCACAACAGTCGCTGTCACCGATACTCTCGGTCCGCTCTTACAACCACCTGCATTTACCGCCTCTACTGAGAAGGTACTGGTAGCAGTTAAGGGACCGGTATTGAACACAGCTCCGGTGAAAATAGAATCCCCGGACATGTTGTACCATTTATAGATGACATTGGCGCCCGTTGCATGCGCTGTAAAGATGGCCCCCTGGCCGCTACTTACAACTGTCGCAGATGGGGTTACAGTGAGATTAGCCGGAGCAGCGTTCACTGTTACAGGAACTCTTGTCCTGGTTGCACTCTTACAACCATTATTATCTGCCTCTACATAGAAAGCAGTATCTGCAGTCAGGGCATTAGTAGTATAGTTTGCGGTGGACGCCAGCAGCGTACCACCTGTAGCTGCGGAATACCAGCGGAACGTAGCTCCTGTCGGTGCTGTTGCCAGCAGGGCAGCCGGATTACCGGCGCAGATACTTCTTCCGGCAGCAGTCGGTGCAGCAGGTGTCGTACCAACATTTACCCTTACCGGTATTCTCACAGGATTGGCACAACCAAAACGGCCGGCCTCCACATAATAGGTAGCGGATGCTGTCAGGGCCGGGCTTACATATGTGCCGTCTCCTGGCAGCGGTGTACCTCCAACAGCCGTAGTATACCAGGCCAGGTCTGCACCGTTAGGAGATGTTGCTATTAATGTAGCCGTCCCGCCACTGCACACATTCACAGTTGGCGTAGCTACCTGGGGTCTGGGCGTTACCACCGCTGCAAAGTACACCTTCACACGTGTCAATGCCGCTATTACACCGTTGATGCTTACCAATACGCCATTGAAGGCTTTGGCAACCGGCACTGTTACCCGGAACTTGTTGCCCGTGTTCAGCAGCCTTACATGTACTATTGAATTATTCAGGAATATGGCGTCGCCATTAGGCGTATCTCCATTGTAAGTTTCCAGTCGCACACCGCCCAGCAATGCTGCATCTATTACCTGGCCGGGCACTTCCAGGTCCAGCGTAACACTGTCGCCCGCAGGATAAGTGTTACCAAACCGTAACGACTGACCCACATACCCTACCGCACTCAGGGTAGCAGTAATCGTAGACGCTGAATTTGCATTCTGGTCTACTGCCAGTGCCGGATCAGATACAGAACATAACAGGCAGATACCCGCAATAACAGGGCTCACCTGTTGCGTAGCATAACTACATGGCGTTGGCTCTGCAGGCATATCAATATTCACCTGTACCGCAGTACGTGTCGGACTGGTACAGTTAGTTAGCGGATCTTTTACCTCTACGTAGTAAACTGCGGCAGCAGACAATGCCGGAGTTGTGAAGCTGGTACTATTAGCTTGTAGCATCGTACCACCAACCGGCGCATTGTACCAGTTGTATTGAAATGCAGGATTAGGATTATTGACAGTGAAAGTGGCTGTCTGACCAGCATTGATCGTGCTCACAGACGGCGTTACCAATGGCTGTGGCAAACCGACGATTACATATACTGCCTTTCTTGTCGGATTCGCACAACCCGTAGAGGAAAGTGCTTCTACATAGTAAACAGCATTTGTCAGATCACTTACCTGAAAGGTAGCACCTGAAGCAAGTACGGTACCTCCAACAGGCTGATTATACCAGCGGAAAGATGTGCCAGGGCCAGTTGCTCTCAGTGTAGCTGTGCTACCCTGACAGATGTACACGGTATCTTTTTCCACAGCCGGCTTGCCCGCAAATATCTGTGCTGAATAGACTTTCAATGCTGTAAGGGCTGTGGCAAGGCCGCTCAGTTTGACATTAACCCTGTCGAAAGCAGCGCCAGGTGCAAAAGAATATATCAGATCCCTGTTACCATTCAACAACCGGAGATTCAGTAGTCCCTGGCCAAGCGTTATCTGATCATTATTGGCAGTACCATTGTTGGAAGAAGAGATCTGGATACCGTTTAACACGCCGAGATCTGCCAGCGTGGTAACGAAGCCGAGTTTAATACGTACGCTATCTCCTTTTACACCGGCAGCAGGGAAGATGAGAGATTGCTGTATGCTGGCCCCGACACCAAGAACGGTATGCATAACGGATGCTGTCTGTGTGCTGTTGTCAACGGCTGAATCCTGTTTCTCCACAAAACAGCCGATGCATATACCACTTGCCGCCGTTTCCTGACGGGTAGCACCACCGCAATCAATATCGCCTGGGGTACCCGGTCCACTATCACCATTGAGTGTAACAGCCACCGGCGTACGCAGGCTTCTGCAGCCGGCATTACCTTGCAATATCGCTTCTGCATAATAGGTCGCGTTTCCCGTTACCGGAGGTGTGGTGAACTGGGTACCAACAAAGACAGGGGTACCGCCTGTTGGCACATTATACCAATTATAGATGTAACCCGGATTCGGGGTAACAACATTAAATGTAGGCGTAGCTCCTTCCACTACAGCTGCGGAAGACGGCGTCACCACCACTCCCGGCAAACCTGTTTTCACACGTACAGGCGTACGTTTTTCACTACCACAACTGTCGGCGCCCACGGCTTCCACGAAATATGTAGTATCCTTTGTAATGACTGGCGTAGTGAATGATGCACCATAACCAACCGGAGTGCCACCGGTATAAGAACTATACCAGCGCAACGTATAACCGGCAGGGCCAACGGCGCTCAGCACCGCAGGACTTCCACTGCAGGTGAATATGTTGCCGGCAGCTACCTCCGCAACAGGAGTAACTATCTGTGCGTAGTATACATTCAGTGTAGTAATCGCCCCTACCAAAGCGCTCAAACGGATCTCTACCCTGTCGAAAGTTTTATTCGCAACGAAAGTATAGGTGCTCTGCTGTACGCCATTCAACAAACGTACTGTCAGCAGGCCGCTCTGAAGACCGCCCATGTCAGCGTCTGTTGGTCTTATACCGTTTCCGAGACCGACACTAATACCTCCGAGCACCGCCAGATCGAGCAGCCCTGTGGTAGTTCCAAGCCCCAAACGAATAGTATCTCCGGCTTTACCTGCAACGGGGAATACCAGATCCTGGTAAACATATCCCAGTGCTCCTATTCCCATACGCACATTAGATGCTGTCGCCGGATCATTATCCACTGCCAGGCCCGGATTATCTACGGTACATCCCAGGCAGATTGCTCCTCCGGTACCGTTGTTCTGTGTCTGGGAACCGCTGCAACTTAATTGTCCGTTAGCACTCGCACTGTTTACATTCACATCTACAGCTGTTCTCTTAATGCTGATCAGACCATCAGTGGGAGAAATAGCTTCCACGTAATAGGTTTTATGCTGGAACAGCGGAGGCGTTACAAAACTATTACCGGTGTATATCGGCGAGCCTCCCTCAGCAGTTTCATACCAATTGAAGATAACGCCGGGTATGCCGGGCAATGCAGCATTGAGTGTGGCGGTTTGTCCTGCGTTAATCGTAGCGGGACTTGGCGTAACCGCTACCGGTGTCATTGCGATTACCTCATAGATATGTAATGAATTATTGGCGCCAAGGATACTGCTAAGATCTATCTGTACAGCATCGAAAGTATGTGATACTGGTATAGCTACCCGGAACCTTTTGATACCATTCAAGCCCTGCAGAACATCAATATCCAACAAGGAGCTATTTAATAGCTGCTTGTCATTGTTACTGACATTATTCAAAGAAGTGGTAACTCCGATACTTCCCAGCAAAGCCGCATTGGCCAGGAAATCAGCTTCTGAACCCAGGATCAGAATGATACTGTCACCACTATGGTATGTACCCGGGAAAGTGATCTTTTGTCCTAAGGCAGCGGCAATGCCCAAAGGCAGCGACAAATGGGAGGCGGTAGTAGTATCTCCGTCTGAAGCAAATGCCGGATTCAGTATGCTACACAAGGCACAGGCCACACCGCTCATAATAGGGGCCTGCTGACCGGTACCATATGCCCATAGCGGACCGTTACCACCGCCGATAGTCACGGGTACTGCAGTCCTTACCAGGCTTGTTGTACCGGCAGGATCTTCTGCCTCTACATAATAGGTAGTATTACGGACAAGAGGAGGGCTGGTAAAGGCCCCGGAACCGGTAAAAACAGGTACTCCACCCTGCGGTGAAGTATACCAGTTGAACACCGGATTGGAGATGCGGATGGAAGGCGTTAAAGTAACCGGCGTATTATAGGCAGTTCCGGCCGGCTGTGGTAATACGGTAACCGGGATCATTGCAGCTACTTCATACAGTTTCAATGAACCGGATACACCTACCAGGCCGCCGAAATCTACCTGTACACCATCAAATGTTTTAGTGGCGGGAATACTTACACGGAACTTCCGGGCATTATTCGAGCCTATGCCTAACAGCTGTAGTTTTACTATTGACGCGTCGAGCGTTACGCCATCATTGTTGGACACTGCCGGACCGGCAATGCTGTTATTGTAGGTTGTCACTCTCACTCGTGGTAAAACAACCGCTGCAAGATCTTCAGCAGGAGCATCCAGGAATAGTACTATACTGTCTCCCGCCTGATATACGCCGGGTAGTTTTACTAATTGCCCGATAGTACCGGCAACCCCTAATGGCACTGTAAATATCGAGGCAGTAGTCGTATCACCGTCTACGGCCAGGCCGGGAGACGTTACCGAGCATGCCAGGCAGGCAACACCACTGGTAACAGGGCTTTGCTGCTCCTGGCCGTAACTCCAGATATCACCCGGGCCACGGTAGTCATTAGTGCGCCAGGCTTTGCTCAGCAGGGGAGAATGAGGATGATGGAAGAGATAGTTATCCAACCAGGTTGTCGCATCGTGTCTCAACACGGTATTGGTTCCGGGCACCTCCTTTGCGGAAGTTTTACCCAACGGTAACCCAAGCAACCAGACGAGAAAACAAAGAATAAGCATAAAAGCTCTCATGGGGCTTTTCAGGGTAGCTTTAAAATACATAATATTAGTATTCAATTGGTTCGGGCTGTAAAGCGTGCATTCTTCAGTGCGAAAAAGCATATTGTACCACGATTCATTCTTACTCTTAGGGGGCAGGGGCTATGAAGCTCAGGGATAAGGATAGGGAGTCACCAGGTTGAAATGGCTGAATACACCCAAGGGGTCCTTATGTTGAGGAAATATTGAAAGTTGAAAAACAACGGGGGCGAAAATATGCTGATCAGCTGGTTTAAAACAAAGTCTTTTTATTCAATATGGACGAGCCTGTTCATTTCGTTCATTACACGTAAATCTGGTGTTCATTTCGTTCACACCGTATGAAGTCTGAGAAATTTATTATAACAAGCTTATCGGGGGGAGGAGGGAGGTATAGTGGTTTTGTACTGACGTCTTTTTTAGGATAAAATTATCCGGTACTCATTATTTTTTAGTTTGGACTGCTCATTATTTATTGTCTCTAAATCAGTTAGCCAGGCTAATCAAATAAGACAGTTTTGTTATTTGACAGTTTCTTCAAAGAAGCATCCCTTTGGACAAAAAGCATGACAATCATACTGTTGCATTAATAATCAACATCTATTACATATCATTCATTTTAATTTATTTCGTTCATTTCAGCCATTTTCTAAACGGTCAAATCTGAATTGAAAATGGATACGTAAGTTTATTGCAGAATAACCAAAATCCATTTACTCAAAATCCATTTCCTTGTCCCCGTATGATAGATCTCTCCTATGACTTTATCATAACATTACAGAATGAGGTATCCCGAAAGTTTGGCGCAGATACCATCACACCCAGTGATTGCAAGCGTCTTTCTGATCTCATAAGGGAAGAAACCACAAAAGCGGTCAGTGAAACGACCCTTAAAAGGGTATTTGGCTTTGCTACTACCAAGCATAGTTTTTCTCGTTACACGCTCAACACGCTGGCCCAATACTGTAACTACAAGGACTGGGATGATTTTCAGGCCCAGCATTATGTTCAGACAGACAATAATGAACTGAATGACAGCAAATGGCTGGAGTTAAAAAACAAGGCCGTTACCATCTCACATTATACCATACTTACTTTAAAGAACAGGTCAGGCATACCCTTTGCCCTGACAGTTCCCCGCCCTTCCTGCTTTGCCCATATTGAACGTTTCCTGGAAAGCGACTATGCGGCAACTGCTCTCATAGCGCCTTCCGGCTGGGGTAAATCGGTTACCCTTGTACATATGGCTGAACATTTCTGGTTCAGTAAAGACGCCAAGTTTAAAAAGGATATCTGCTGGTTCATTCATGCGCATGCGGCAGGCAGCCTGCTGCTACGTGGCTTCTCATTGGCCACCTGGCTGGATAATCAGCTCAACCTGGGTGCAGGAGAAAACTTCAGAGAATATTTTGCCTCCCATTTTGACAAAATAAGAGGAAGGCTAATCTTAATTATAGACGGGTTTGATGAGATCACTATCGCAGGGGATAAGTTAAAACTGTTGTATACCAAACTGGAAGAGTTCGTATACTCTAACGATCTGTTCCCCTGGGTTAAAGTAATCCTCTCAATACGCAGCAGCACCTGGTCAGATATCTTCCAGCACTCCCTCCAGTACCCTGCATTCAGACGATACTGGTACCTGGGACCGGAAATGGATGAAGAGACCAGTATTAACCTCCCCTCCCTTACAGAACAGGAAGTAAAATCGGTATTGTATAATCACCGTATTGATCCTGCTACTGTACGTACCTTCAGCGAGGGCTTCCTCCAGAAACTACGCTATCCTTATTACCTGCAGCTATTCTGCCAACTGAATACAGGCCCCGGGCAGAATTTTGTCAGTGAACATCTCAGTCTCTTTGAGATGATCTCAAAGTTTGTGCAGACCAAAGTTTTCAACTCACCGACCAACACCTTTAAGGTCAGGATCATCGAGAAAATGTTATGGCTGCTCGATCTTGGCAAAGCGGGGCAACATACAGATAAAAACCTGCTACTGAATAAAAATGCAGACCTTTTCCCGGCATATAAGGAGCTACTGGCGGATAATATATTGGTAGAAGAGAATCTCAGCCAGGAAGTAATGTTCATCGTTAAAGTGCGCTTTGCACATCAGTTCCTGCTGGAATATTTTTCGGCCATGCATTATATCAAACAGGCCAACGATAAGATTGACGACCATATGCTGCAAAAGATCGCGAGGCAGCTGCCGCCTTCCTCCTACAGGGTTGGCATATTCAAATGGCTGCTGCGATATGCCATCAACAACGATCAGCCGGAAGGAATCCATAAGATCTTCTACCTGCCGCTGAGCACCATGGAAAAATCCTACCTGCTGGAATATCTTGCCATACATTACCAACCTGAAGGCGAAAAACAGGGCCTGCTGAGTACAGTATTCCCTCAGGGGTATTTCCGTAAAAATCCCCTGAGCCGTTTCATTAACGATAACTTCCTGCATTTCGGTAAAAAGCGGGTGCTTAATGCCCTCCTCGATCTGTCGGAAATGCCTGACGATAAACTGAAGATCCGCAGCATCCTTTTTTCGATGTCATTACTACAACTGGATGCGGAACAGTGCGAAGTGGAGCTGAGCAATATTAAAAAACTTATTTCCAGGGAAACGATCGATGACGAAGTATGGGTGTCTCCCTACGATCTATACCTCTTCATATACGAATATCTGAAATTCGGGATCATCAATGAGAGCATAAAAGACAAGATCTATAACTATCCCCGCTACTTAACAGGCAGTACCCGGCATGCCCCCACCGTTGCTCAGGAGATGGTATTCAGAATGACCGGCATGGCTTTCTCCCTGCTGAACGATAATACGCACATGCTCAATTATACGAAGCGGATATTTGAATGCTTCCCCGCACTCGTATATCAACGAACCAATTCGCTGCGGCTGGCGCTGTTATGCTGGCAGGCACTGGCTTATCTCGGACTCGGCAACCTGGCACTGGCAAATAAAATATGCCAGCATACAGACAAGGTGATAAAGACCTATTCCTTTGATTTCACCAGCGGAAAACACATGGAAGTGTTACAAAAGATGATCCTGGCAGAAATCTATTTTAAAGAAAAAGAATTAAACAGGGCTATCCGCATAGCAGAAGCTGCTGTTGAAATTTCCCAGAAGATGGATTTTAAATTATTGCTGCTGGCAGGCTTTAAGCTGCTTAGCAAAATGTATTCGCAGGTCCGCTTCGACAAACAATATAATCAGGCCCAGCAACAAATGTCGCTTATCAATAAAAGTACCTCCTTTAAACATTTCGAGAAGGTACTGATTGCCGCCACTCAAACCAATTAACTACAAATCAGTATCTTACAAAGGCTTCCGGCCATAAAAAGATCGCTTTTTAAAGCTTAAAACCAATTTTTTGCAATTCATCTGGCATAATTTTGCGTTATTGCATACCATAATGGCCATTGATGAAAGTAAATACACTACATTCCAACAATTTCTGCTCAACCTGCTGAGCCTGTTGACCATTATACCATTAGCACCTTACCTTAACCGGTATATTCCCCCATTAGTGCTGCAAGGCTGGCATATGGATATGTTTGTGGCTGTGCTGATTGCCTTCCTGTTCACCCGTTTATTGTTATGGATCTTCAGACCGCTGATCATCCCGGCCTTTGTACTTGTCTGCAGCGTATTGTTTATCAATTATTTCACGGACAATTATTCCTTTACCAATGTGCTGAACGACTACAAGGGAATGGTACAGGGTAACTGGGGCGCCAAGAACAACAAACAGTTCGACATTCTCAGCCTTTACCCCAGACGCGTGGAAACCTATCGGGATAAAACTGTGAGAGGCATACGGGATAAGGTCAATTACAAAGATTCCCTCGTCCGCAACTTCTCCGTAGCTCACTCTGTCGAAGGGTTTGATGAGTATTTTTCCAAATACGGAAAAGTGTCCCGCTATCTTGCATTGTTCCATTATATAAACAGGCATTTCAAATATGTGCCTGATACGCACCGTGACGAATATTTTGCTACCCCCATGGAAACGATTCAGAATGGTCTGGGAGGTGATTGCGATGATCACTCTATCCTGATGTCCTCCTGTCTGCAATCTATCGGTGCACGTTGCCGCATTGTACTTATACAGGGCCACGCATATCCCGAACTTTACTGTGGCACTAAAGAGGACTTTGAAATTATGAAACAGGCAATTGTTACTTTGTTTCCCCGACCTCCCGTGAAGGAGATCCACTACCACGAGATGAAAGGCGAATATTGGATAAACCTTGACTATACGGCCCGTCATCCGGGTGGCAAGTATATGAATGACAAGGTTTATGCATTGATCGAATTATGACACAAAGAAAGCATTAGTAATGAGCCAGTTTAAAACGATAAAGAAGTATCACTCTTTCTTCAGGTTTAAGCGTGATTTTGAGCGATACAGTTTAAGAAAGGTCAGGAGCTATGAGATTATTATTCACTGGCTGCACAAGGTATTAAGCAGGGGTCAGTTCCTTATACTATCTGGTATCCTTGTTGGTCTGGGTGCTGGAATAGCAGGAGTAGTACTGAAAGTACTCGTACACTATATACACTACTTTATCACCCACAAAGTACATTTCAGTACACAGGTTATTTTTTATATCGTCTTTCCATTCCTGGGCATCGTGCTGACTACTCTCCTGGTGATCTGGTTTTTCAAAGGCCAGTCCAGAAAGGGGATTGGGCTCATACTCCATGAAATTGCGCAGAACTCCAGTTTTATTCCGCCGGTAAAAATGTATTCCCAGATCATGCAAAGTGCCATCACGGTGGGTTTGGGTGGATCTGCCGGATTGGAGAGCCCAATTGCCGTGACAGGCGCCGCTATTGGCAGTAACTATGCTCGTAATTATAATCTGGGATACAAGGAAAGAACACTATTATTGGCGGCCGGCGCTACTTCCGGTATTGCGGCAGCTTTCAATGCACCCATTGCCGGAGTGATGTTTGCCTTTGAAATACTGCTGACGGGCGTCGTTTTCTCCGACTTCATTCCACTTATATTAGCAGCTGTCTGCGGTAGCTTATTGTCAAAGATCATTCTGCAGGAAGAAGTATTGTTTCATTTTGAAACCAGGCAGCCATTCAATTACTATAATGTTCCCTACTATATCGGATTGGGGTTATTATCTGCACTGTATGCGCGCTACTTCATTGTCATATCGCAGCGTATTGAACATTTCATTAAAGGCCTCAAATGGTCCACTCTGCAGAAAGCCATTCTGGGAGGTGTGATCGTATCCGTATTGTGCGTACTCATGCCTCCTTTATTCGGAGAAGGATATGCCAGCGTGAAATTACTTGCAGGCGGCTATTCCGATGAGATCATTCAGAATAGCTTTTTCAGGTATATTCCCACACAGAGCTGGATACTCTTGTTGTTCACCGGTTGCATCTGTCTGCTGAAAGTATTTGCAACGGCCTTCACTATCCACAGCGGTGGTAATGGTGGTAATTTCGCGCCTTCGCTTTTTGCAGGTGGCTTTCTGGGCTACTTCTTCGCGCTGCTGTGCACTCACCTCGGATTTGACAATGTTCCTTTCACTAACCTGGTGATTGTAGGAATGGCCGGTGTCATGAGCGGGGTAATGTATGCGCCGCTGACCGCCATTTTCCTCATTGCTGAATCAAGCTCCGGATACGATCTTTTCATCCCGCTGATGATCGTATCTACCACATCATTCCTGCTGGCGAAATGGTTTTCGCCCATTTCTCCGGAATTAAAACATCTGGCAGATACGGGAAAGATTTTCACAAAAGCGCACGATAAAAATATCCTGTCCCTCCTGAAACTGGAGGAGCTGGTGGAAAAAGACTTCCAGCGGATATCTGCTGATGAAACACTGAGACAGCTGATCGAACTGGTAAAGAACGGACATCGTAATGTCATCGGTGTAGAAGGCCCCGACAACCGGCTGGACGGCGTCATCACACTGGATGATATACGGCAGATCATGTTCAACCCTTCGTTATACGATACTGTGACCATCAGACAATTAATGAAACCTCCACTTGCTGTAATTGATCTCCACGATAATGTAGCGGATGTGATCAACAAATTTGACGAAGTACATACCTGGAATCTGCCGGTCACTGATGAGGGCAAACTGGTTGGGTTTGTCTCCAAATCGGGCATACTTAATCAATATAGATTATTATTGCAGGAGTATTCATGATCTTCATCCGTCGGATCATGCTTGAAATTTAATCCGGTTTATGGCGAAAATTCTGATCTTATTTGCGCATCCTGCATTTGAAAAATCCAGGGTGCATTCACAGTTACTGACTGCCATACGTGGCATGCAGGGGGTGACGCTGCATGACCTTTATGAGGTGTATCCCGATTTGAACATTGATGTAAGGCATGAGCAATCCTTACTCCTGCAGCACGACATCATATTGTTTCAGCACCCGTTTTACTGGTATAGTGCTCCTGCTATGATCAAACAATGGCAGGACCTTGTGCTGGAACATGGCTGGGCGTACGGGCGTACGGGTACTGCGTTACGTGGCAAAATGGCGGGCAACGTTATCTCCGCCGGCGCTCAGGAATCGACATACAGCAAAGAGGGTTGGCATAAATATACCATACACGACTTCCTTTTGCCATTCAGGCAAACGGCGATGTTGTGCAATATGCAGTATCTGGAACCTTTTGTTATTTACGGTACACACCGGCTTTCCTACACGGGCATCCTGGAGCAGGCAGTTGCTTATAAGAAGATGCTGGAAGGGCTACGGGACGGACAAGCAAAAATTCAATGACATGGAACATTCATACTTCTTTATAGCAATGATATACCTGGCTGCGGCGGTAATCTTCATCCCGATAGCCAAAAAGCTCGGCTTAGGTTCAGTACTGGGGTATCTGCTGGCAGGCATCGTAATTGGTCCATCCCTCCTGGGCTTTATAGGACATGAGGGACAGGATATTATGCACTTTGCGGAATTTGGTGTCGTGATGATGTTGTTCCTGATCGGTATTGAACTGGAACCTGCATTATTGTGGAATATGCGGGCGCCTATACTGGGGCTTGGCGGATTACAGGTGCTGATCACAGCCGCTGCAATTGCCGGACTGGCCCTCTTGCTCGGACAGCCTTTGAATGCTTCACTGGCACTGGGTATGACGCTGTCCCTGTCATCAACGGCCATTGTGCTGCAAAGTCTGAAAGAGAAAGGACAGCTGTCATCAGCGGCAGGCCAAAGTGCCTTTTCAGTACTGCTTTTCCAGGACATCGCCGTCATTCCAATGCTGGCGATCTTCCCTTTACTGGCTGGTCCTGATTCGAACAGTACAGCCGACCATGCCACCTCACTCAGGGATAACCTGCCCGCCTGGATGCAGACCCTGGTGGTACTCGGCGCAGTGATAGTGATCATTGTAGCAGGACAATATTTAGTCCGTCCATTACTACGGGTAGTGGCGAGAACACGTGTAAGGGAATTGTTTACCGCTTTCGCATTACTACTTGTTGTAGCGATATCCGTACTTATGAGCCTAGTGGGATTAAGCCCGGCATTAGGCGCTTTCCTTGGAGGAGTGGTATTGGCCAACAGCGAATACAAGCACGAACTGGAAAGCGATATAGAACCTTTTAAAGGCCTGTTATTGGGCTTGTTCTTTATGGCGGTGGGAGCGTCCATCGACTTCAAACTGGTACTCTCTATGCCTTGGGTGATACTCGGCCTGGTGGTATCTTTAATGATGCTCAAGACGATCGTACTGCTGGTACTCGGCCGGGCATTCCGTATCAGCATCGAGCAAAACCTGCTCTTTGGTATGGCGCTTTCCCAGATAGGAGAATTTGCGTTTGTATTGTTAGCCTTTACCCAACAGAATAATATACTCTCTCCCCGGATGACCAGTATCATGACCGCCGTGGTAGCGCTCAGCATGGCACTGACACCATTGCTGTTACTTATATACGAACGTATTATTCAACCTCGGTTCAATCAGACCAGTACCGAAGGCAACCCCCGTGAGGCAGACGAAATCCAGGAGAAACACCCTATCATCATTGCAGGCTTTGGGCGCTTCGGGAACATTGTAGGGCGTTTCCTGCGGGTAAACGGTGTAAAGGCAACCATCCTGGACCTGGATTCAGACAGGGTAGATGCATTACATAACCTGGGTGTCAAGGTATATTACGGAGATGCTTCCCGTCGTGATCTGCTGGCCGCTGCCGGCGCTGCAGATGCGAAGATCATTATTGTTGCCATGGACACCGTGGAACAGACGCTCGATGTGGTGAAGATGGTACGTAAACATTTCCCTCACCTGCAAATGCTGGTAAAAGCAGAGCATATTCCTGATACCTATGAGCTGATGGACCTTGGCGTATTACATATCTATCGTGAGACGTTGGATACCTCATTGCGCATGGGGGCAGACGCGCTACAGATGCTAGGCATAAGGGCCTATCATGCACATCGTAATATCAGTACATTCAGAAAGCAGGATGAAAAAGCTCTAAAAGGCCTGTCTGCCATCAGGAATGACAAAAAGCTCTACATCAATACCGTTAAGCAACGTATTGAAGAACTTGAAAAACTGATGTCCAATGAACGGGTAACCAAATGGAATCCTTCGGCGCAGGGATGGGATGAGCAATCACTAATCGACGAGGCCAACCAGGATTAAGGCTCCTGACCGCTTACAGCTTCCTGTATCCGGCGGGCAATGTCTTCCAGCAGCTGCGGGTCAACGCTATGCCCGGCATGTACATGTTTATCGCCAATAGCTCGCAGCTGTCCTTCCTCATCTTCTTCGAAGGTGATCTCACATTCTTCAACAGTTACTTTGTAACTGATCTTATATTGCTGTATCCATGGGCGTACCTCCAGGATATGAGGCTTCTCCTTGTACTCAAACTTCAGTATAAATGGTTCGTCCAGACCTTCCATAGTTCACTAATTAGCATGCAAAGATATTCTATTCAAAGCTCTTATTCCGGATACGCATTTTTTCCTCTCTCGATAATTCGTGAATGAATAACAAAGAGAGAGAAGCGGCGGCACTGATGATCAGTATATATCCGATAAAGCCGAGTGTGTGAAATAACCGGAACAGCGTCCAGTCGTTGATAATAGCGTACTGTGCTAAAACAGCCAGCACTGTTCCTAAAAGCCCAAAGGCAAATGCAATTCTCTTCATAAAGGGTACGTTTTGGGATCCGTTATTCTTCTCGAATTAATTGATCTTTTTGTCCGTTTTTTCGTTGGTTAAGTCCTAGTGTTTAGGGGGCAAACAAAATGCCATGGCATCCGTAGCGCAAAGTTAATATCAACTTGATTTCTCACGTAGATAGTTTTCCACATTTAATGGAAACTATGAAAATGTGAATAACTGCACACCTAAAGTATCAACAATATTCTGTATTGAAATAGGATGTATCATATTGATAATTCTTACATAAACGCATCATTTATAAACTTTTTTACCATAATTTTATCATACTTTATTAATACAACACTGCTGAATTCAGCCACAGGCATAGGAATTAACTGCTATATGTTGTGAATAACTACCAAAACGATCATCGAACAATTTTCCAGTTTTAACGATTATTAAGTGCTTACCGGTCATCTATTCAATGGCTTGTACCGGTATGGATTAATTTGAGGGAATATAGTACCCATCGGCTTTTCCAGGCCGGGGGTTTTCTTTTGACTCTTCCACCGGGATCGCCAACCGGCAAACACAACGCTCCAACGAAGCGGGGAAAATACTTGTCCTTTTAACGCTCATACCCATTTATACTCGTTTGCTGTTCCAAACTCCACCCATGCGTCTGGTATACTTCCGGTGTGCGTCTTGTACACTTCTCGTATAAGCCCGGTATAACGCGTATATAAGGGGCTATCTTAGTATTCGATTCTATTCGCTTCGCTTGAGATTCGTTCGCCTGAGATTCGGTTAAGATATGGTAGAGATATAGTTGAGATCCGCTTATCCTATCTTAACCTTCCCTATAAAAGGGGAGGATTAAGGGAGACTAAGTGAATCTCAACTATATCTCTACCGACTCTTTACTGTATCTCCACCAAAGTAATGTCTGCCATTAATGGCAGATCAGCATCATCTATTGGAAGCCAGCCAACAGCGTCCCATAAAGCGGCACCTTATATTTATCATTGGACCCGCGGAAGTAGCAGCGGTTTCAGATGGGAATGGCGGGCCTTCGGCTCTCTGGGCTACGACTGACGCAGCTAAATCAATATTCCAAAGCCCATCCGATTGACAAAGCTAGACATCCTTCCGCCGCCAGAGAGGCGCCGACCGCCATCCCATACTGAAACCGGGCTACTTAGCGTGAATAATCCCCCCCACTCATCTTCGCTTAAGATTCGTTGGGGGCTATAGCCTATAGGCTCTCTACTATAGCATTATAGGCACTGTTCTATAGCCATCGCTATAGAATAGCTGTGCTAATGCAGGACTAGAGCGCCTATAGCTATAGAATCGCAGGCTACATCAAGCGAAGTCGGACCCTTTTTGTACCATGAGAGGTCCGGTACCCCACCAGGTTCAACCCAAAGGCAGTGCAAAGGCTTCTTACACCGCAAGGGGCCAATAAGCCAACTGGGAATCAGGCCATCTGATACTATTTTAACATAAAACACCTGTTCGAACAGTGTTCGAACTAGCAACGAACTAGCGACGAAGAAGCATCGAACAACATACAGCATCAATCCAGCATAATAGAAACAATAGTAGGGGGCCTGATGCTATTTCCAAAGCCTGAGAGAACAAGGAGAGAAGACGGAGAGAACAAGGAGAAGCATCATCGGCCCGGCACCAAAAAATAAAAGCCGGAATAAGATTATTCCGGCTCATTACCTAAACCTACAACTGTTACACTGTTAGTAACATATCTTTAATATCATTTAGTGCATCGCACTTGGATCCAGTTTTGCTTTTCTGCTGCCTTTAACCATCAGCACAAATGGTACACAGATCAGGAACATCAAACCCAGGTAGAGGAATACATCCATATACGACATTACCACAGACTGCTTCATGACGCTGTATTCCAGTGCCTGATAGGCACTTCCCGCAGCCCTCTTGGCATCCATTCCTTTTGCAACAAAGTTGGCTGTCATTCCTGATACTCTGTTCATCACATCAGGGTCATTAGTGTCCAGCTTACTCACCAGATCTACACGGTGTAGTTCATTACGGCGGGAAACAAATGTTGTGATCAGTGCCACACCAAAGGAACCTCCCAGCTGACGCATCATACCGGTGAATGCCGCGCCTTGTCCTATCTGTTGACCTTTCAGTGTTGACAATGAAAGAGTTGTGATAGGAATAAACAACATACCCATTCCGACACCTCTTACAATCAGCATCCAGAAGAAGGCTTCTGATCCTGTGTCTGGCGTAATGATCTTATATCCCCAGAAACAGAAGACAAAGAACAGGAACATTCCCAATGCTACCAGATACTGTTGCGGTATTCCCTTTTCCAGCATTTTTCCTATAAAAGGCATCATAAATGCTGTGGTCAGGGCGGCGGGTATCATCAACATACCCGACTGTGTAGCCGTCCAGCCTAGTGTACTCTGAGTATATAGCGGAATAATGAAGGTAGATCCGTATAACCCGAAACCCATCAGGAAAGATAACAGCGTACCTGCCCGAAGATTTCCATTTCCAAGCACCCTCAGTTCCACTATGGGGTTCTTGTATGACAGTTCTCTCCAGATAAAGAAGAAGAAGCCCAATACTGCCGCAATTCCCAATATCAATATTGTCGAGTCATTAAACCAGTCATCTTCCTGTCCACGTTCTAAGACGTACTGGAGTGCTCCCACCCCTATAGCCAGGAGTCCAATTCCTAACCAGTCGATCTCACTCGCTGATTTCTTCTCACCATATTTTGGGCTTCTTACGAATTGTAGTGTAAGCAGGGTCGCTATTACTCCGATTGGAATGTTTATATAAAAAATGTAAGGCCAGGAGTAATTATCCACTATATAACCACCTAAAGGAGGACCCAGTGTCGGGCCAATGATCACACCCAGACCATAGATCGCCTGTGCCATCCCTCTTTTCTCCGGCGGATAGCTTTCAGTAATAATAGTTTGTGAAGTCACAAGCAACGCTCCACCACCTAAACCCTGTATAAAGCGGAATAATACGAGCTCCCACATGGCAGTGGCATTTCCGCAAAGGAAGGAGGATATCGTAAATATGACGATGGAAACTGCGAAGTAGTTACGACGTCCGAACTGTTGTGATAACCAGCTTGTCATCGGTACAATAATTACGTTACCGATAGCGTAAGCAGTGATCACCCAACCTATTTCGCTCAGCGTGGCCCCCATGTTTCCGCGCATATCATTCAATGCCACGTTCACGATGGTCGTATCCACGATCTCCAGCAAGGCGCAAAAGATGGCAGTAATTGTAATGATCACCCGACGGGCTCCATATTCTACCAATGATTCTTGTTGCATCGCGTTTATCAATTAGTTGTATAAAGATCAGTTACCGAATGTCCCCGCCTGGTGACACGAAATACGCTATTGTATAAAAGACCAGACTAAAAGTAATTCCTGTTTATTCATCACCCGCACCACACAAGCGGGGCCATTCGTGACTGACATTAATCAAGATGTACGTCCACAACTACGTTCATACCCGGACGGAGTTGTTTAACCTCAGGTTGTTTCAGATCGTTGAACTCGATCTTCACCGGCAGACGTTGTACAACCTTTACGAAGTTACCTGAAGCGTTATCGGGAGGCAGTAAGGCAAAACGTGCACCTGTAGCAGGAGAGAAGGAGGTTACTTTACCCTCGATAGACTTACCTGGGAATGCGTCCACATGCACACTTACTTTCTGACCCAGTTTCATTTTATCGAGCTGTGTTTCCTTAAAGTTGGCCACTACCCATACGTCGTTAGATAAAACTACGCTGAAGAGTGACTGACCTGCCTGCACCAGTTGTCCTGGTTGTACATATATTTTTGACACTTCCCCATCTTCAGGAGCGGTGATGATAGCGTAGCTTGCCACCAGTTTTGCATTATCAACTTCTGCCTGACGTTCTTTGATCACAGCTTTGGCAGCATTGATCTGTTCAGCGGTAGCATCACTTTGTGTAGACACAGCACTTGTCTGACGGGCAGCCACTTTTTTCTGTTCTTCCAGTACATTCAGCTGGCGTTCTGCAGTTTGTTTTGCAGCCAGGGCCTGCTCATATTGTTGCTGGGTAATAGAGTGATCCTTAATCAGGTTGCTGTAACGTTCGTAGTCCTGGTTAGCGCGCCATACATTTACCTTGGCGGCTTCTATCTGTGCATCTACTGCTGAGATATTTGCCTGGGAAGAAGAAACGTTTGAGCGGGCTGCAGTAGTAGTAGCCACTGCTACCTGTACATTTGCTTCTGCAGCGGCCAGTGCTGCTTCTGCCTGTGACACTTTGATCTGCAGATCCCTGTCATCAAGTATTACCAGGGTATCGCCTTTCTTTACACGTTGGTTATCTTTAACACGTACCTCTTTCACATAACCTGTTACTCTCGGGATCACAGGACTCACATTTGCTTCTATCTGCGCATTGTCGGTCTCTTCGTGATGTTGAGCATGTATATATTTAGAGATACCGAATGCACCACCACCGATAACAAGGATTGCCAAAACGATGATGAAACGATAGTTCCTCTTTTTAGGAGCTTCATGAGCATTCTGGGAACTTTTATTGTTAGTTGTAGCTGTTTGCGTTTCCATATAATATATATATGATTGTTACTTTTTTTAAAATCCTGATTGATTATTTCCCGGCCTCTGCACCTGTTTCATTCAAGACACCTGCGGTTTCAAGTAGTTTGGTATAAGCAACTACCGCATCAGCTTTAGCAAAAGCATAGTTCAGTCTTGCCTGTACGTTTGCCACATCAGCTTCCAGCAGGTCTGTAGTGGTAGCCAGATTATTCTCCTGCTTGTTCTTTACTATCTTATAATTCTCACTTGCCTGGTCAATTGCCTTCATGTAGGCTTCTATCTTCTTCTGATTCACTAAATAATCCTGATATGCCTTGTTGATAGAAAGATGAATATTATCTGCCAGCAACTCCTCATTTACCTGTACTTCCTGCATTCTTATTTTCGCTTCTGTCACTTTTGATCCGGCTTTCCAGAGGGAGGAAGGAGAATATTTTACGCCGATGCCGGCATTCAGTGCATTGGTCACTGTCAGGGCGTTAGGTACACTCAGGGCAACATAACCGCCAGTCAGTGCTACTGAGGGATAATATTCGCCTTTAGCAGCTTTGATACCTGCGTTCGCAGCTCTTTCACGGGCGGAGAGTGCAGCGGCATCCTTGCGGTTCTGCAGGGCTATCTGTTCCCATTCGGCAGCAGCTTTGGTACCCGCGGGTATCTGTTCGAAAGTGGTAGTATCGGCGGTCAGTGTTGTCGTTTCTGGTAAGCCCAGCAATAAATTCATCGCGATATTAGCCAGTTTGAGATTACTTTCTGCTTCCAGCAGAGATACCTCTACATTCGATTGCTGCAGTTGCACTTTTAATAAATCGTTACGAGCTACGATACCATTTTTCTCAAGATTGGTAAAATCTGCCACCCGCTGTTGCTGTTGTTTCAGATTCTCCTGTACAAGCGTCACCGCCTGTTGCGCCTTATACAGATTGCTGTAAGCGTTGATCGTATTCTGGATCACTGCTTCGCGGTCTTTGTCGGCATCCAGTTTTGCTGCTTCAGCCAGATATCTTGCTGATTCTTTCTGGCTCTGGATAATGAACCCGGAAAAGATCGGCAGGGAAACAGAAGCCATGGCGTAGGCTACTGAATTCACTTTAGGAGATGATCCGCCACCGGAACTATCACTACCTCCTACCTTCAGTTTGAGATCTACATTCGGCTCGTTGATACGGAGGTATGAAGCAGAAACGCTTACGTCTGGTAATTGAGAATTGTTGGCGGTTTTAACTGATGCCAGTGCTGCGTCAATCTTGGTTTTGCTGAGTTTGAGTTCTTTACTGTTTTGTATACTAAGCGTTATGGCTTCTTTCAAAGACAGGCTCTTCTTGTCTTGCGCCTGGCTACTGAGATAAGGTAAAGTCAGCAGAAGGGCGCACACTGTAAGAGACCATAGTCGCCTGTATGTGCTATTAAGCTTCATGGATTAGAATGGCTTTAAACAAATTTTTCAAATGATTGCTTGTATGACTGATTAGATATTCCTGAAGTTGGCTATCTGTAAGATGTTCTAAATTGCTCATGCGCTGGAAATGATGCCTGGTAGACATAATATGGTTAGTTGTACCTACAAGGGTAACCACCATCATCATGATATCCACATCCCTGTTAAATACCCCATTTTCCTGTCCTTCATTAATGAAGGATTTGATCACTTCGTATACCTCTTTTTTATTTTCGTGAATAAGTTCGTTCACTGCTATATCTTCCTGGATCTGCGCCCTTATCATCATCAGATTGAAGCAAGGATTGCTCATAACCCGGGCAACGTACGTTTCCACCAAAGCATCAAATCTTTCAACATATGAACGCTCTGTATTAGTAAGCGTTGCCGTCAACGTCATTTTCCAGGCGATGATTCTTTTCAGGAAGATGGCCTCAATTAATTTTTCTTTTGAGCCAAAGTAGTAAGATATCATTGCGATGTTCACATCAGCCTCATGAGCAATATCCCTCACTGAAGTGGCATGAAAACCATGAGAAGCGAACAGCTTCTCGGCAGCCTCCAGGATTGATAATTGCTTTTGATTGTATTCCATGTGTAAATCGAATTGTGAGTACAAAGTTAAACAAACATTTAATTAAATCAAACGACTGTTTAAATCTAGGTAACTTTAATACATTTTTAAGCTGATTTTAAGGTTATTGCCTTGATTGAGTTAATTTTAGCTAGGTCAGCTATGGAACACATTAATATTTTTTAATACCCAATAAAAAAGAAGGGCTGCCTGCGAGGCGAGTGAACAGAAAGAACTAACAGTCTCAAAATGAACATAATGGACTCATTGATTCCAGGTTTTTCATTTTACTTTTGAGCCGTTAAAAAAATTGTTGTCCCGATTCATTCAATCAGTCATGCTATATCTATTTGTAAGTGAGTTCACTTTTGCCGATAAAACCATTCATTCTTTATCCAGAACCAATACATTATTATGTACTATTTTTTAAGGAACCATTGTTTATCAGGCAGTTTGCCTGTATACATTGAGAGGATCCATTTAAACCTGTTTTTGTACCTATCGTTATATTTATGCCTATTCCTATATCTATATCTATTTTCTGGTCTAAATCTATCTCTATATCTATCCATATCCATTATCTGAAAACGATACCGGATTCAATCGTTCCGTCCAATCCGGGCTGAATTCCATTTTTGCTTTACTGTTCGTCGCGCATCTTTGGTCCGTCTTACAGCTTTGACGTTACCACAGCAGCGAAGAACATCCATTGCTTGTGTCTAAGGCGTTGTAATTCTTTATAATGCCCTGGACGGGGGTCTGTACTTTCTTTAATACACACCAAGGTTGATAAAATAGATGATTACCCCGGAGCGCTGTCCAGCGCTCTGGCTTTTCAACTTATCCTCCTTCAGGAGATAATTGCTGTACTATACAGCTATTGGCCCAGCAAGGCCTGAGCCACCGTGTCTATAAAAGATTGTGCAGGAAAAGAGTATTATTATGTAATCAAAATATAATTACTGAGCGCAAATACATTAATAATTATGACGCAATACCAAGTAGCTTGTTTTGGAGAAGTGCTCTGGGATATTTTGCCAGATAAGGCCCTGCCGGGAGGAGCACCGATGAACGTGGCCTATCATCTTCAGAAATTATCCGTGCCTGCGGCTATGATATCCAGTATTGGAAACGATGAACCTGGCCATACCTTACTGGAAATAATGAAGCAATATCAGCTGACAACCGACTATATTCAAACTGATCCTATCAATGAAACAGGAAAGGTTTATGCCCGTCCATCAGCAGAAAATCCGCTGGAGATGAAGTACGAGATCGTGCGACCTGTTGCCTGGGATTATATTTCTTTTACACCTGCCCTACGGGAACTGGCTCAGCAACCAGGAGATACTTTCCTCGTTTTCGGTAGCCTGGCCAGCCGGAATATGGACAGCAGACAGACCTTACTGTCCTTATTAAAAGGAAACCGCACCTTTGTACTGGACATTAATCTGCGTCCTCCTCATTTTGACCAGGAGCTGCTGGTAGAGCTGTTACATCATTGCCACATATTAAAACTAAATGAGACCGAACTTGCTACCATCGGCAGCTGGCACCAGTGGCCAGACAATATGGAGGCACAGGCAAAAGCACTGAGCACACAATATTCCATTCCAACTATCATTATTACGCTAGGGGAGAAGGGAGCCGCCCTGTTAAAAGGGGGAAAATTCTATCAGCATCCCGGATACCGCGTAAAGGTGGCTGATACAATCGGTAGCGGAGACGCTTTTCTAGCGGGCTTCCTGTATAGCACCATTAAAAAATACGATCCTTTCGATACGCTTTCTTTTTCATGCGCGCTGGGCGCTGTAGTAGCATCCTATCACGGTGGATGTCCTGACTATCAGCGAGCAGAGATCATTACACTGATGGCAGCTCACGGGTAGAAGTTGTCAGAACGAGTAGAGGGGAGAGTGCCTGAACTCGTTGCCGGGTTACGATTGTAGAGATGGCATTCTGCCAGGTAAAGTAAGCGAACATTTTAAAGAATTCATCCAACGGGGCATAATTTAGAATTATGCCCTTTTTTTGCATTTTAACCATTCAATTAAGCCATTCATTGAAAAAATCTAAATAACGCCTCCATCTTTCTTATATTTAGCTCATGTCTCAACTTATTCGTCATGTGATTACAGGATTGGGAATGGTATGCCTGTACCTCCCATCTTACGCACAACAAAAGCCGGCCTATGTGCCTCCCAGGCAATATCACTCTTATCAGACTGATGTCCCTATCAAAATAGATGGGATAGCAGACGAAAATGCATGGTCAAAAGCTGTATGGAGTGATGATTTTACAGATATTGAAGGCGATAAACAGCCGGCGCCAGCCATGCGGACACGCCTGAAAATGCTGTGGGATCACCAACATCTCTACATCCTTGCGGAACTGGAAGAACCTCATATCTGGGCGACCTTACATCAGCACGACACTATTATCTTCCAGGATAACGATTTTGAAGTATTCGCAGATCCCGACGGAGATGGTGAAAAGTATTTTGAAATAGAGATCAATGCTCATAATACGGTGATGGATCTCTTCATGTCCAAAGCGTACCGGGTGGGCGGAGACGCGCTGATGACCTGGGATACCAGGGGACTCCGGACGGCAGTTCAGATAGACGGTACATTAAACAATCCGCAGGATAAGGATAAAAAATGGACTGTAGAAATGGCTATCCCTTTCAGCGCATTTGGTTTCTTTAACCAGGGCCTGACGCCTAAAGACGGAGCCCGCTGGAGAATTAATTTTTCCCGTGTTGAATGGGATACCGATATTGTGAATGGTCAGTATATCAAGCGCAAGGATCCCAAAACCGGTAGGCCATTGCCTGAGCATAACTGGGTATGGTCTCCTCAGGGTATCATTAATATGCATGCACCTGAAAAGTGGGGCTACCTGTCTTTCGTCGCTAAACCTGCCGGCAGTGCTCCGGTTACCTTACCGCTGCCTGCTATTGAAGCGGCAAAGGAATATCTCTGGGATGTATACGCCAAGCAATTGCAGTACCGCAAAAAGAATGGGCGCTATGCGTCTAACCTGAGTGCACTTGGTATATCAGCCACCACGATCACGGTGCAGGGAGTAACTTACACATTACAAATGGAGGGTATCACGGATCAGTTCACGGCCACCCTGCTGAATAAAAGCTCAAAAGAACGCTGTTCTATTAATCAAGAAGGGAAAATCTCTCAAAACTCATCACATGAATAAACGCAACTTCCTGAAATCAGTTGGTCTGGGTAGCCTGGCTATCATGCAACCAGCTATCCCGACTTTATCTGCTTCCGCGAAAACACCGTCCCAGCCGGCCAGAACAGCCAGGCATCGTGTATGGATAAATCCTGATGCAAAGGATACCGTTGCCGAACTGAAGCAACGTTATGCTGCTTACAAAAAAGCCGGCATAGGTGATATCTTCTTTGAAGAAGATAGCGAGAAGCATTTCAGAGCAGCGAAAGAGAATGGTATTATGGCACACAGATGGATCTGGACAATGAACCGTGGTGAGAAGGAACTGCTGGCCAGCCATCCTGAATGGTATGCGAAAAACAGAAAAGGAGAATCCTGTGCAACAAAGCCTCCCTATGTTGCCTATTACCGTTGGCTGTGCCCAAGCAAACCAGAGGTTGTCAACTATCTGAAAGAACAAGCCGAAGCAGTACTTTCAAAAGACTATGTAGACGGGCTTCACCTGGATTATGTGCGCTATTGTGATGTTGTTCTTCCTGTCAACCTGTGGACTAACTATAACATCGATCAATCTAAAGAGTTGCCTGAGTATGACTTCTGTTATTGTGAAACCTGCAGGGAAAAGTACAAAGAGAAAAAGGGAATAGATCCTCTGGATATGGAACATCCTGACCAGAGTCCTTCCTGGAGAAAGTACCGGTATGATCGTATCACGAATGTAGTCACCAACCTGGCACAGGTAGCCAAACAACATAAAAAGCCTATTACAGCAGCTGTATTTCCAACACCTGATATTGCAAAACGTATTGTAAGACAGGACTGGACAAACTGGCCGCTTGATTCTGTTAATCCGATGATCTATCATGGTTTCTATAAAGAAGATGTAAGCTGGATAGGCGAAGCGGTAGCTGAAGGGGTGAATGGTCTTCACGGAAAATTCCCCTTGTATGCCGGATTATATCTGCCGGATTTCAAAGGCAACATGGACGACCTGGAAAAAGGCATCCGCCTCGCGTTACAAAACGGTGCAGCAGGCGTATCATTATTCGGAAGTGTAAATACAAACGTATTGGATACGTTAAAAAAAGCAAGTGTATAGATTAGCATAAGTTCATGGTTTGCGATATAGTGCTAATGCCGGCTGATCAAAAAAGCACTCGGCAGCATTGCTCACCACTATCAAAAAAATGTCCGGGGATCAGGAATGATCCCCGGTTCTTTGAAATTAACCCCATGTCACTAATGAATCGAATCTTTGTAATAAGTTTCAGGTATCAGAAGTGATACCCGATGTCATTGAGAATTTGTTAAAATGAAACTTATGAAAACTATCCCCAGGTACCAGGAATGGTACCTGATTCAGGTTAAAACATCTATTATGCGATTGCGTCAATATTCCCAGTTTAAAATATCTTCGGATGTAGTAAAAGCTTCCGGGAGCCAGGAGTAGCTCCCGGTTACAAATTGAAAACCCCTAGATAAAAATGATTTAAAAGATGTGGCGCCTTTCAGCAGCTTGCAACCAATGCGATCAGCGCCACATTTGCATCCCAACATCAGCTTTTACTATCTATTATTAACCAGTTCTTATCTTCACACATTATCACAACTGCCTAATACACTTTCTCTCTGCAAATATGTTCCCTTTGCGTCCCTGAGGTTATTGATATACAGCCGCCTGCCAGGTGAATTACTTTCACTACCGCCAGGATCACTACTTCGATAACCAGTATACTACCTACCACAGCGCAGACAACAACAACTATTACCGCTAGTACATTTGCCATCTCTTTCACGCTGGTTCTTTACATCACTTAATCATTCATCAACACTTCCTACATCTATTCTTCCACACGTCATTCCGCCACTATGCGAGCATAATTAAACCGGGTACCAGGAATGGTTCCCGGGAGAGACTCTGTGGTTCGTTATACGTTGACCACTAACATAACCCCTATTATTTAAGCCAGCGCAATAAACTGCCTAAACAGTATATGCTTTACTGAATAACATTTATAGCCAAAGAAGCCCCAGGTAACAAGACTGAAACCCGGTTTATATTTAATTGTTTGTTAAACCCTAATTACTAAATAGCCGGAAAACAAAGGCAATATGAATTAACGTCCGTCCTGCAGGACGCTAATCATAGCTTTCATGGTGCTGTGTTTTATCCCCCTTAATAACATATCAACTGAATAATATTTTGCATTCTTCGTTAAGTAATTGCTTTGTATCATTTTCGTATAGGTATATGGATTAACTAAAGCTGTTTTATTAAAATGCTATTGGCGTTAGCGGCAACAGGACAAAAGTAAACACGCTTATCCGATTAACCTTGTATCATTACATTCATTAAACTAATAGCATTCATTTTATTCAGTTTGCGTAGAAATAAGGCTATAAAGAAAAAAATTTGTAGAGGAGAAGTGATGATAATAAAGGAGTAACAGTGATAGTAAAGGCATGACAAAATACAAACGGGGACAACATTTACAGGAAGGATTATCGGGGATAACATCATGGCTTATATATGCCTATTCCCGGTGGAGGTAACCAATCTATACCCCCAACCGGGCAATAAGCTGCATCAAAATTCCACCACAATTCCACTCTGCACTATCTTTATGCCTACCACCATGTCTATGGCTACAGCATATCCCCCTTGTGTAACTGCATGATCGCAATAGTAGCTCCCGCTACTTTGCATCAGTGTAAGATGTAAATTTCAATGCATAGGTATCTTGTGTTTAAATGGCCATTTTATGCTCATACACTACATCTCAGGACAAATCACTCCCGTATGATCACCCACGTAAGATCTGCAGATAATCACCTTTGTAATGAGTATGTGGAAATGATCAAAAGAGACTGCATAATGCAGTCTCTTTTGAAAGAATATTAATAACCGTCGTTTTGTTTGAGGTTCTTGTTAACAGCAAGGTCGCTGGTGGGTATTGGGAATAACAAATTCTTTGGATTATCGGAGGGTTTCAGCTGCCATACATCCAGGAACTTACCAAAGCGGATCAGATCCTGTCTGCGCCATCCTTCCCAATAGAGCTCGCGGCCTCTTTCATCGATCAGTTTGTCAAGATCTATAGAAGCCCATACGCTGGCCTGACGGTTAGTCCTGATCTGATTAACAATCGTCAGTGCAGCTGGTGCATTGTTGGTACGCAGCAATGCTTCTGCTTTCATCAGCAGCACATCTGCATAACGCAGAAATACGTAGTCGTTGTTAGCATTATTACTGCTCTTGGTTTCATTGGATGTCATATCAGGCGGATATTTTACTACCCTGATACCTGTTACTTCCAGTGTATTCGGATCTGTTTCCTGCAATTTCAGTTCCCTTGTGAAACTCAACAGATTTCCCTTCCTGTCTTTCAGCGCAGTACCAGCTGCATTATATTGCTGTCCAACAAGGAAACCTACCTTCAGCCCGCTCTTCTCTGTCACTCCCGGATAAGATCCGCCACGGCGTACATCAGTTGCTTCAAATTTGTCATAGAAATCAGAGATGGTAGCATAACCATTCCAGCCGCTTGGATCCTGGTTGTAGTGCAGAGTTGGCGCCCAGTGGCAGAACACTGCGTTTCCGCTTCTTACTGTACTGAAACCGGGACCATTACGCTGGGTGAAAATGTTTTCTTTTGAGATAGCATCATTGTTATAGGCGAAGTTGTCAAAGTAGTTTGTCAGACTATATTTACCACTCGCGGTAATAGCATCTGCCAACTCGATCACCTTTTGCATGTCAGCTGCATCGAATGTAGGAGCCGCCCTGTTAGCCCAGGCGCCTTTGTTAAGATAGACTTTCATCAACAGTGCTCTGGCGGCATTCTTATTGGCGGTATAAGCCGGTACACTCTCATCCAGTGTGTTAATCACCTCGGTCAATTCACTAATGAGATACGCTGTGGCTTCTGCCGGTTGCATTACCCTTGGTGCATTCAACAGGGTATCGCCGGGATTGCGGAAAGGTACCTGTCCCCAGCCGTCCAGGATGGAGAACATCGCAAAAGCGCGCAGGAAACGGGCTTCTCCCGCCTGTTGTGCAGTGGGATTAAAACTCAGCACATTGGACGCCAGGAACTGCAACTGCAGGATGTTGGAGAACGTGTTGCTGATATACGTATGATCTGGTGTCCAGTTGTGCAGTTTAAGCGCACGCCATACGCCGTTGTCATCCCAGTCGCCCCCACGGGTAGGAGCCACTGCTTCATCTGCAGTCATTTCCTGCAGTGCCCAAAAGTTGGATTGGTCCTGAAAAGGCAATTGCAGACCATTGTATGCTGAGATCAACAGTGCGGGAACCTTGATCAATGAATCTGCCTGTTCACGTGTCAGCGTGGAGCCCAACTGCTCATCGAGCGAGCAGGATGTCATTCCACATCCGAAGACAAGTGATAATATGATGAATGCTTTATTCAATCGCATAGTAGTAATTTTTTTAGATCAGTGAATTATAACGAGAAGTTGATACCGGCCAGAAAGTTCCTGGCTGTTGGATAAGGTGAATACTCGATACCCAGAGAGGTCACACCATTGATACTCTTATCTGTATTTACTTCAGGATCAAAACCAGAATACTTCGTGATGATGAAGAGGTTTTGTCCGGTGATGTATACAGATGCGTTCTTGATCACCTTTCCGATATTCCCGATACTATAACTGATAGTGGCGTTATCCATTTTCATGAAATTGCCTTTTTCCAGATAACGGCTGGATACTGTGATAGGGTTAGAAAGACTTTCCTGTGTTCCCACCAGGTCGGCAGCAATATTCCTGGAGCCCAGGTTATTGATAGGCAATACAGTATTGGCCGTATTATTATACAGGTCGAAACCATAAGCGCCGTGCATACTGATATTTAATGACCAATGCTTGTAGTTTACACTGGTGATAATACCCAGCATTGTTTTAGGGTTAGGATCTCCCAGGTAGAACAGGGTGTTACCTCCGTCTGTATATTTACCCTGGCCATTGTCATCAAACCCTTCAAACTTCCTCAGGTAGAAGGAGTTCAGCGGCTGGTTGTTGGTAAGGCGCTGTGCATATGCGTCAGACACACCCTGTCCGCTGATGGAGCCTGTCAGCACAGGAGGACCGTCGTAGTTTTCCAATCTGTTCTTCAGGAAAGTAGCGTTCACTCCGAGGTTCCACGTAAAGTTCTTGGTAGCCACCACATCTCCCCTTAATACTAATTCCACCCCTTTGTTAATCACGTTCGCCGGCAGGTTAATCCAGTAATTGGAAGCCGGTGCAGGTTGAATAGCCGGGAAGTTGAAAAGCAGGTCGGACGTATTCTTATGGAAGTAGTCTACGCTACCATATAATCTGCCGCCAAAGAAAGTATAGTCAATACCGGCATTCAGCTGTTTGGAACTTTCCCATTTCAGGTTCGGGTTTGCCACATTGCTAAGACTGGCGCCTCCATTTGAATTGAGCGTGTATTGCTCCTGAGCGGCACCTGCAGGGAATTCCTGATTACCTGTAATACCCCAGCCTACACGTAATGCCAACTGGTTGATGGTTTTATTATCCTTCAGGAAAGCCTCGTTGCTCAGGTTCCATTTAGCAGCAAATGATGGGAAATAACCATACTTGTTGTTAGAACCGAACTTGCTTGAACCATCTGCCCTCAGGGTAGCAGTCAGCAGGTATTTATCGAGGAAGTTCAGGTTTACTCTACCGAAATAAGACTGTAGTTCCGATTTCGGATTGCGGAAGGAGCTCAGGAATGTGTTAGTCTGTGTAGGGTTCTGGAGGATGTCGGTGTATTTCAACTCATCCGTAGTAAATCCAAGACCACCTACAGATCTGCCTTTATAATCAAATTTCTGACGCTCATAACCGATCACGGCGCCGAGGAAGAGGGCAGGAGTGATCTGTTTGTTATAGTTCAGGGTATGGGTCATCAGCTGAGAGGTGAGGGTATTCACGCCATAGTAGGCCTGGCCATTACCAAACACCTGGTCTATATTAATAAAGGAAGCGATCTGCGTTTCCCTTTCACCCACCTGATGGTTGATGCTATAGTTAAAGCGGTACTCCAGCTCATCGGTAAATTTGTAGGAAGGAGACACACTAGCGAGGATACTGTTAATGTTCACGTTGTCATCGTAGGCAGCTGACATAGCTTCCGGATTAATAGCGGAACCAACACCCAGTACGTTAAATGAACCATCTGGCTTACGCAACGCAAGAGTCGGATTCCATTGCAACGCCTGACCGATCAGACTACCAGTGAAACCGGCATTGCTGGTGATAGGAGCAATCTGTTCAGTAGTATGCGCTGCCTGGATATAATAATCTACGCCCAGTCGCTTGTTGTCAAGCAGTTTATATTGACCGTTCAGGTTAGCAGTATATTTTTTCAGACCGGTTTTCTTCACGATACCCTGTTGGTCCAGCATACCGAAAGACGCTCTGTAAACGCCGGACTCGCCGCCTCCGCTGATACCGACATTCACATTGTGTGTAACGCCTGTACGTAGAATGCTCTCCATGGCGTCTACACTGGAACCTTCGTCGCCACCAGCCAGGTTGTACTGTTTGAGGGCGCTTCTATAACCGGCAGCGTCCAGTACATCCAGTTTTTTCAGGATTTTACTCATACCGGCGGAATAGTTTACATCCAGACGGGGAGTTCCTACTGCACCCTTCTTGGTGGTAATAATCACTACACCGTTCGCACCCCTCGCACCATAAATAGCGGTCGCAGATGCGTCTTTCAGTACATCCATAGACAGGATGTCGAAGGAATTGATAAAGTTCAGCGGGTTAGCATCCGGCGTCTGTCCCAGACCATTCGCACTTACAGAAGGTTTAGCGGTACGGCCATCCAAAGGCATCCCATCCACTACATACAGTGGCTGGTTACCTGTTCTTACGGAAGAGTTACCCCTGATCCTTACCGTGGTAGCGCCACCTGGGGCACCGCTGTTGGCAACCACCATCAGACCGGCCACTTTACCCTGGATCAGCTGATCGGGGGCGGTTACGATACCTTTGTTAAAGTCGGCCGATTTAATGGATACCACGGAGCCGGTGAGGTCCTTTTTCCGGGTAGTACCATAACCAACTACTACCACATCCGTCAGGGTAGTACTGGTTGGTACCAGTGAAATGGAAAATTCTGACTTGCCGGCAATAGCGATTTCCTGCTGCACATACCCAACAAAAGACACCACCAGTGAGGTAGCGTTTGCCGGTACGTTCAACTTGAATGTGCCATCTGCTGTCGTAGCGGTGCCCGTGTTAGTACCTTTTACTTGTACAGTAGCACCGGGAACAGGGTTACCATTTTCGTCCGTGATCTTACCGTTCACGGGTTTGGTCTGCGCGCTGGCTAAACCTGCTACTAGTAGTAGTAACGAGCATAACAGACGCACCTTGCGAAATAGAAGATTGGTCATAGATCAGTTTTTATTGGTTTGTGGAATATTGATGCCTGAATGAATGGGTCTGACAAGCCTGGCAGCTCGCCAAACGTGGAATACTTTAACCCTGCACCATTGTCTTCACAACGTGATTAATGTCTCTATAATAAGTCCTGACTAAAGCTGGTTAGAGCCGTGAATTTTTGCTTCATAACTGGTTTTTTGACATTATCGTTAACGTGGTCTCACTGGTTTCTCTCTGCGACGGATAGTTTTATAGATGCGGTCGATAAGTCAAAGTAAACCTGCCTTACACAGGTTAACAATTTATATGATCGTTATATAGAAAATATTGGGTCAAAAGGCGTTTTCATAAGCGACAATTTATTGATTAACAATGCATTAACATTATATTATCATTATTATTATATAAAGATAATAACCGGGTTTTCTTATCATTTTAAGACGTGCTTCAAAGCGCTTTAATGTCCATAAGCCGCTCTTCAAACTCTTCTTTTGGAATAATGGCTTTGTTTTTTATCTTGGTTTTATAAGTGTAAATAGTATTCACTGAATACTCAAGGATCTGGGCAATTTTTACATTGTCGCTGATACCTATCCTTATCAATGCGAAGATCCGGAGGTCTGTGTTCAATAGTTCATTGTCTTTTAACCTGATCCGGTCTTCTTCTTTGAAAAATGAGTTAAAGACAGTTACAAAGTTGGGAAATATTTTCAGGAAGATGCGATCAAAATTTCTGAACAATTCATCCCGTTCTTCCTTGAGATCTATATTATTAACAAGGTACCTGACCTCGGCATATTTGTTATCGGTTAGTTTCTGATCGGCCAACTTTTTGAATTTCTTGATCTTATCCAGGTAAGATGAGTTGATCTGAAAACAATACCCTATATATTCCTCTTTGATTTTATTGGCTTCCATCAATTTATAATTGATCTCCTGCTGCAATGCATGGGCAGAAGTAATCACCTGCTGGGCAGCCTGAAGCTTTTTATACTGCCGGTAGATGATCACAGATAACCAGATCAGCGCCAGTAACAGGAGGGTGGCGATAGCAGAATAAACAAACAGTAGCTTTTTCTGTGCCTCTACTGTATTGATCTTTTCTACTTCGATGATGGGAAGAATGGCGCTAACCTGTACTTTCCTTAAGCGGGCTCCATAGAAGGAGGCGTCGGCGACAGCATATTCTATGTACCGGGAGGCATGTTTGACATCCCGCTCTTTAAAAAGCAGTTCCGCCAGAATGAACATGGCCGTAGTTTCTTTCGTACATGACATGATGTCGGCCATGGCGGCTTTTGTCATCATAATAATAGCACTGTCCTGCTTACCTAACTTTATGTAGATATTTCCCAGTGAGGAAGTAGCTATCGCCTGCTGGTGCATGGTAATATCCTGATGGCTGACAGTTAGGGTATAATAGTATTTTGCACTATCCATCATCTGCTTCTTCTGATACATTAAACCGTAACTATAGTCATAATTGAAAGAATGCGGTTTATATAGCATCAGAGCAGAATCAATATAGATATTACCCTGGCGGGTATAGGCAGGCGCAAAGTAGTTATCACTGCTATAATCAGACATATCATAGTAATAACGTCCCTTTAATGAGTAGTATTCCGCTCTGGCGCTATCAGGAAGGGAATTGACGTTTACAGTAAGCAGATAGTCGCCTGCCTCCCGGAACATGCCGGAAGAAAGCAAGACGAACCCCAGCTTAACGCCGGCATAGTTGATCCGCTGCGAGTCATTCATTTCACGGGCCAGTTCCTGCAATTTACGGGCATAAGCAAAAGCTGAATCATATTTGAAAACCTTGAACTGTTCATATAACTGCTGGCAGAGGTCGAACTGCTGCTGCAGGGACGAATGCCTTGCAGCAGTAAACGCCTGTCTCAAGGTGTTGATCTGTTTCAGTTTCTCTGCATCATACGTATGTGCATTTTCAATTGTCAGATTCAGCCTGTCTAATAAACTATCCCGGGCAGAACCGGCGGATGACATTTTACATGCAACTAGCAATAACAAACAAATAAGCTTAGATTTCATCTTTCAGTTTTGTGGAATAGTAGCGGATCGCTGTAATTAACAACCCCCTGCTGCATTTTTTTATGCATTCTGGCTGCCAGGCTTGCGGGAGACAAAACGATCATCCCATCTCCATACCCGAGGATCTCCCTTTCCAGCTCGAAATTCAGTTGGACCTTCAGGTTGATAATAATACCATCTTCCCGGGTTTCTAAAAGTTCCTGGGAGTGATGCATCGGTTTTGTAAGAATGTATGGCGCGTGTTCAAGACTGACAAGTATTTTGACGTTCTGCGCCCGCAGATTCGTGGAAACTGTTACTCCCACCACATCTTTATAATAGCTGGCCGGCTCCACATCATCATTCTCAATATATAAAGTGTTATCCAATAGTTCCAGTTCCTGTATCCTGTCCAGGGCAAGGTGGGTGATTACCATGCCCTTCCCCTTTACGCCAACGGCAAACCACCTGTTCTTAAACTCTTTCAGCCACCAGACATGGTATTCAAAAGTGTTGCCATTCTTCGCGCGGAAAGACTGATAACTGATCTTAACGGCTTTTCTCTGAATAATAGACTGATATAACAGCTCCAGGTGTTCCAGCCCTTTCAGCCGCTCGTTCTTTTCAAATTCAATCACTGACCGTGTATTGTTGGAGGCTGCATACACATGATCCTCCAGTTTCTGCACTACTTCGTTCAGACTACTGAAATGAGAGAACCCTTTGAATTGCTTAAGCACCTCTACCGCCTCGTTCATCCGGCTAAGGTCAAGGTCATTCAAAGGAATTTTAGTAATACTATACTCAGGATCTTCGTACGTGTAATATTTCTTGTCCACAACAATGATCGGCGCACTATATCCCAGTTTGTCGCTCCGCATGGCCTGCAGGTCCATCTGAATAGCACGCCGGCTGATCCCTTTTTCCACTCCTTCGTATTCGTACAATGCATCTCCCACTGCTTTAATAAGGTCCTGTAATGTCCACTTCCGCAGACGGTTCCGGAGACAGGAGTCTATGGTTCTGTAACGGATAAGGGCATTCTTATTAACGGGCATCAGGATAAATTTTTCAAAAAGTAAAAAAAATATTCTAATGCGCAAAAAAAGTGCGCACATGACTTCCACCTTTGTTTTGTCATCGTTGATGACACAGTTACAAAAGGCTGCGGCGGACCGGATGAGGGTTTCTGAATGGCCCCGTAGTATTACCACGAATCGCTGGTAATATGCTGCTGTCGCAAGTGTTTGTTCCTGTGGGTTCGACTCCCATCCTCTGAAAAAGGATCGCTCAGGTAGAGCAATAGACACGGAACCCTTTAAAGGTTCCACCTTGGACTTTAAATCCAATTCCAGCAGCGGCAAACTGCTTTAACAATTGTCGCCTCTAACTAAGACAGGGTAGCAGCCCGGTAGAAAAGCAAAAGGCCTTTCTCCATCTGCGACCGCCTTGAAAAAGGCAGATACCGCTGTTGAACGTGGAACTGATCTTTGGCCGGTGCCTGGTTTATCCCTATACCCGGTATCCTTGTACCATGTTAGCCCACCGGGCACCATGGCCGGGAACATGTTTCACCGACAACAACTCAAGCCCGCTTCCGCAGGTAACAGACATGGTAGCTACCCTACAGACACACAACTCCTCTGGGAGTCTATATATAATTACAATTACTAATCCCTAAACCCGAAAACAACAAATTTATGATATCACGTACAAAAGTAGCAGCATACACCAAGGCGTTAGTGTTCAAAAACAATCGCTACATAAAGACGCTGCAGGAAGGAACTCACTGGGTGAAGTCCGACGAACTGGTAATGCTGTTTGATATGACGAAGCCATTTCAGCCTTCCGTTGACCTGAATATACTATTACAGTACACAGATCTGGCAGAAGCGCTGGATGTGATCACTGTAAAGCAGCAGGAAATTGGCCTGCTGTATGAGAATGGCTTGTTCAGGTCTGTATTGGCACCAGGGAAGCATGCCTACTGGAAGGGGATCGCTGCGTACAGCGTTACGCTGATAGACCTTTCAAAGTATGAGATCACCGAACAGGTGGAACGCGCCATTCTGGTAAGGCCGGAATTACAGCCTTATGTGAGGTTCTACACCATAGAATCCTACGAGAAGGGACTGCTGTATGTAGACGGAAAGTTCAATAAGGCACTGGAGCCAGGCATACACTATTTCTGGAAGAATCCAGTTGCACTGACAGTATACAAGACAGATATCCGCCAGTTACAGATGGAGATCAACGGACAGGAAATCCTGACAAAGGACAAGGCCAATATCCGTATCAACTTCACTGTACGTTACAATGTAGTGGATATTTACAAGCTGGTTGAAAATAAGGAATATGATAAGCAACTGTATGTATTGCTGCAGCTGGCCCTGCGGGAACAGGTAGCAGTGTATACACTGGATGAACTACTGGACAAAAGAGACGAGATCTCTCCAATGGTCATGAATACAGTGACAGAAAAGGCGCTTCAATTGGGTGTACAGCTACTGGACTGCGGTATTCGCGATATCATATTGCCAGGTGATGTGAAGGAGATCATGAACCAGGTATTGATAGCTGAAAAGAAGGCGCAGGCCAACAGCATCATGCGAAGAGAAGAAACAGCAAGCACCCGTAGCCTGTTGAACACAGCGAAGCTCATGGAAGAAAATGAAATGCTGTTTAAGTTGAAGGAGATGGAATATGTTGAGAAGATAGCAGACAAGATCAGCAACATTACGCTAAGCGGTGGTGGAGATATCGTGGGGCAGCTAAAGCAAATATTCGTACCAGCAAAGAAGGGGTGATAAAAGGTCATCCCTTCTTCGTTTATAAAACCCCTGTTTTCAGGGATTCTCTTTTCTGCCGATCAGCCCTATTTTTAAGGCATGCTTAAATACAGCATTACCATCTTTATTGTAACCGCCGCCGCTATCTGCGGCTATTTCCTGTTTGCATACAAATTGGATACAGTCGTGCTGTACGATCGTACTGCAGCTTACACCTCCATTAGCCCCTACCTTTCAGCAGTACCCGAATTCCTTATCAATGGCGATAACGAACTCAACGTGGTACTCAACTTTGAAGATATCAGGGACACTGTATACCTCCATAATCTCGAAATAAATCTTTCGCCTGCAAATGCCTCTCCGCTCTTGCCTGTTGCTGTAAGGAGTGATGTGCGTAAGTGTGAGGCCACCTCATACGAGCAGCTACCCTGCAAGGCGAAAATGCTGCAACCATTGACCGAAGATCAACATTTTACCTTTACATTCAACACCAGTCACACCAACACCAAACGTTACCTGGTAACGATCAGGGGCGATATCGTGGCAGGCACTTACAAGTCTTCTTTTCGTAAGCAAATAAAAATCCAGGAAAAAGCATTGTTCCTCGAGCGCAATTAATTACTATTTTTAGCAGGTACCATCAACCTGTTCATTTGCATCAGCCAATATCTAATCGATTCTCTTCCCGTCAGCTCAGCGTGGCCGTTTTCTCTGCACTGATCGCCTTTGCAGCATATACCTGCATCTTCGCTTTCCGGAAAGCCTTCAACGTAGCCGCCTATGCAGGCCATACCATTCTGGGACTGGATTACAAGATCGTACTGGTCATCACCCAGGTATTGGGGTATATGAGCAGTAAATTCTATGGTATACGGTTTATCTCAGAAATGAAAAGGGTAGGAAGGGGCCGGCTGATACTGTTATTAGTAGGACTATCCTGGTTGGCCTGGCTATTATTTGCAGTAATACCTGCGCCTTATAATTTCTGGTGTCTTTTCTTAAATGGTTTTCCCCTTGGCATGATATGGGGTATTGTATTTTCTTATGTGGAAGGCCGGCGTACAACTGACCTGATCAGTGCAGCGCTGGCGGTGAGCTTCATCTTCGCTTCGGGACTGGCCAAATTTACCGCCCAATGGGTTATGGAGTCGCTCGGAGCAGATGAGTTCCGGATGCCATTTATAGTCGGCGCCTTATTTATCTTGCCACTATTACTGTTTGTATACCTGCTGGAAAAGATCCCGCCTCCTGATGAAGAAGATAAAGCATTGCGTATGCACCGGCTGCCGATGCCGGCAGAAGAAAGGAAAAAATTATTAGCAAGGTTCCTCCCGGGCCTGATAATGCTCATCATCATCTACATTCTCGTAACCATACTAAGAGAAGTAAGAGACAGCTTTATGGCTGATATGTGGCGTGCCTCCGGCGAGCCATTTGATGCCAGTATATTCACCCGGACAGAAACCATCATTTCCCTGATCATACTCGTAATGATCGCGGCCATGATATTCCTCCAGAATAACTACAGGACTTTCATCCTGACACAGATCATCATGTTGCTGGGCTTTATTATTTCCCTGGTAGCAACTGTGCTCTACCTGCAATCTGGATTATCATTATACCTGTGGATGATATTGGTGGGGCTGGGTTTATTTATGGTTTATATACCATTCAACAGTATCCTATTTGACCGTTTTATTGCCACTTTCCGCTTTTCCGGCAATGTCGGCTTCCTCATTTACCTGGCAGATTCCTTCGGCTACCTGGGAAGTGTGGGGGTGCTACTCACGAAATCGCTGTTCCGCATCCAGACAAACTGGTTACAGTTCTATACTCAACTCGTGCTGATAACAGGATGCGTAGGCATTATCGGCACTGCTATCAGTATTGTCTATTTTATAAGGAAGTATAGATCTGAAATAAAGGCCTAATTATGCAGCAGTTCCGACCACTGAAGTGGTGCAGGCAATTCCCGGTTGCTGAATTCTATATGGATCACCCGACGCTTATGGTTATTGGTAGTTCTGCTGGAGGCATGCAGCAGTAAAGGACGCATGATCATCATTCCGCCTTTACGTACATTACATGACACTTCCGTTTCCTTAGACCAGTCGATCGTCTCAGGACGATAGATACCTTTGTTATGAGAACCGGGAATCACTCTTAATGCACCGTTATGTTCATCCGTATCATCCAGGTGAATGCGGATGGTGAAATTATTTTCCAATACTGTTAACGGTGGCTGTACAGCATATTGCTGTTGCTTTACCGTCCAGGGGCCAAATCCGGGAACATCCGCTTTATCTTTTACTGAAATAGTAAGATCCTGGTGATAGGACACGAACCAGTTAGAATCCCCTGGTTTATCAAAATAGATCGATTTTACTGCCCGGTAACCTTCTCCGAAAAGCGCATTGATCACCGCATTCAATACTGGTGTAAAGATAGCAGGCGCTGCATCCGGCACCTCTTTGAGAAACTGCCTGATAGCAAACAAGTCTTTCGTTTTGCGGAAGGTTTCATTGGAACTGTCGGCCTGTTGAATCAACGCGATCAATGCGTCGACTTCATTATCAGTGAATATATTCTCTATTACTGTAAATCCATGCGCAGCTATTTCCTGCTGATGTGCACTTGCGTTCATATATCCTGTTTGTAAAACTGTTCCCTGATGCTTACGAGAATGGCTTCGGCTTTAGCCAGATCTGGTGTGTCCGGCAGACCGGAGCGCTCGTAAAGGTCGTCCATCTTCTCTAGTTTTTCATCCACCATTTTCAACAGGTCATCGTATTCGAACGCCCCGCTTTTGATACTAAGCAAAAACTCCCTGTCTTTTCTTTGCACAATCACTTTTCGTTCGACAGCTATCTCTTCTGCCATACTTAACAGACGGAAGGTATGCATCATGTTTTTCGCATCATAGTTCTTACCATGGGTCAGGGTATTCTGGTATCGGGTATCATTCCGTTTTTCCACCCATTCCCAGTATTCGAGATATTCCCGGCAATAAACAGAATAACCGTCTTTGTTGAAGTTCATAACTGCCAGGTGAGAGATCCCTGGGGGAATTGAGCTTAATTGTACATCATTGGCGGCTTCGCCGGATATGATGCCCTTGAGAAAAGTCTTATCAGTTATCTGGTGCTGATGAAACAACAGGTAAACGTCGCGGAAATGAGGCACCTGGGTCAGACCACAATCCTCCTGCGAAAACCCCTGGCTATCCAGCCATTGTTGCAGGGGAATGCTACCGTTGCCGGCAATAACGTAGCAGAAATCCAGTACCGATTTACGCTTTTCATCTAAGGGACGATGAATCTTTTTATTGAGTCCTCTGGCTTTCTTTATTTGTGAAGCGGCATAACCGGCAAAAGTGTCTTTACACAATTTCGACAGGAAGTCCTCCGGTTTTATCTGGTCCATCAGGCCATGACGAAACAATACACAATCGGGAGGCGTGCTTAAAAGTTCAATAATATTCGGATTATTCTTACTCAGCAGGTCTATAAATCTGCCTATTTCAAAATAGACTTCATCATTCGTGCTGTTTGAAATTTGCGGGGTATAGGTCAATCCATACAGCTCCCTGGGCGGCAACACAAAGATTCCCTTAATATCTGTATCAGACGTGGGGGAGTGCAATTGCTGCGCCCTGCTGCCGCTGATGCATTTTAACAGCAGGTGTCGGTTACCGGATTGCAATTCTTCTAAAGTCATTGGGTATTAATATATTTTCTGAACAGTGTATTCATTTCAGTCGTGTTATGTTGTACAGCTGGCAGCAATGATGCCTGTTCTTTACAATAAGCGATCGTCTCTTCAATCCAATGCTGCAGGACAGGTACGGGCGTGATCATTGTTTTCTCGTCCGATACTTTCTTGCGTTCCAGCAATTCATCAGTGGCCTCATTCCAGTCCTTATCGGCGATGAGCACTCTCAATTCATTAAATGTAATTGGAGGTACTGCCTTTTTCTCAATGATCCACAGAGCGGCCAATACCGGACGTAATGCGTAGAAGTATTTCTTGATCCTTACCTGCTCGCCCTGCAAATCATACTCGAAGGTATTCCTTGCCATGGAAATATAGTGATGACAGCCAGCACGTCCGGAGAAATATTTCCCGGCCAGCTGCCATAATTCACTTTTAAAACTACCATGTTCTTTATAAACAATGGATGATTGCAGCCATTCGTATAAGGGAGGATTTGATTTCAGAAAAAGCTGCAGCACTTTTCGTATATCCCATCCACCTATATCCAGGACTTCATTCACAGGCAATTCTATCACATCTTTTCTCTCCTCTATACTGAGATAATTATCGGCAGGTTGCACATAAATAAATCGTACATCATAGTCGCTATCCGGCGATGCGAAGCCCCAGGCACGGCTTCCGGACTCACAGGCATAGAGTATCTTTACATTCTTTTCCTGCTCTATCGTTAGCAGTTTCTCACTGATAATATCATTCATTGTAATACAGGGTTATAATTCAACGTAACATAAAATTCACAAAAAAACCTATTCCAAATTTGTTATTATCGGAAAAATAGTTTCATCTTTGCATCGCAAACAAAAATACAAACAATATCATGTTACGCATACAGCTACATTCAAAACCAGAAAGTTTCTACTGCCTCATAGACGGCAATAGCGCTTGCGGAGCATGTTATGCTACAGAATAGTTGATAATAACTGATTCAATATAACACAGGCCCCGCAAGCAATTGCGGGGCTTTTTCTTTTACCTGAAATTACGCTATGCAGCAAATACAAGTATCACCCATACGACTTAAACAGATCAGTGCGCGACAGTTATCGGGCACCGGCCATAGCTATGCATGGATGTTTGCAGGTAAGGATCTATACCTAATTTTTCAACGACCCAATTATAGTCTGACTTAGCGTACGCTTATATCAGTTACATATAAACCCGGTCGTTTATCACGGCCGGGTTTTTTATTGTTTGTTACCCGCATTGGCCTGTAGCTCAATGGTGAGAGCAACTGCCTTATACGCAGGAGGTTAACGGTTCAAGTCCGGTCAGGCCAACAATTTTCTGGGTGGTGTAAGGGTCAACATATCACACTTTGACTGTGATGTTCTCAGTTCGAATCTGAGCCCGGAAACCAAATGTGCCATAGTTCAACGGCAAACCTACAGGGCCTTGTAAAGCACCGGAGCTGGAGGGTTCGAATCTCATGGCATAACAAACTATTTTTTATAAACGGTATCAGTGGAGGCAAGTTCAAAACCTGCTGATATCTTATCAATTCCAGGCAACAAAATATGACATAGCAATGCAACAGATCAACAAATGGAGACGGTTGAATGGTGAAAAGATCAACATGCCAATAGCTGATGAAATCAGCAACATGCTGTCTGCAGAAAGAGAAGCTGGTAATGAACTGAAGGTATGTATCGGTACTGACAGCCAGGTAAAGGGCAGAATTACTGAATTCGCCACAGTGATCGTTTTTATCCGGAAAGGTAAGGGCGGTTTCATGTACATCCATGCTGACAGCACACTGCGCAAAATGAGTATCAAGGAACGGATGCTTGAAGAAGTGGGCAGGAGCATTGAAGTTGCCTATTCACTGTGCAACATCTTTACCAGGTACAATGTAGATATGGAAGTGCATGCAGACATCAACACCAATCCGAACTTCAGGAGTAATGATGCATTGAAAGAAGCAATGGGATACATCATGGGTATGGGCTTCACCTTCCGGGCAAAGCCACATGCATTTGCAAGTACTTCCTGCGCGAATAAAATAGTTCATTAAAAATTCTAATTGTATGGTTTATGTAAACGGCCTGCGGGCCACTGAACTGACAAGAGACAACAATATTACCAACACAGCACTCATCTCCGGTTTTCAAGAAACTGTGATGGTCGCAACAAGAATGTACCGGGGTGCATGTCTTGTTGATAATGCTGGTGAGACGATCATAGCGGGAGTGAAGGGATTACCTGAGATTGAAAGGGATGATTAGAGAACATTGTTCAATGCAATGAACAATTGGCGGATAAAATCAGATAGCCTTTGTAATGCATTGGCAATACTCCTTCTATTCAATCATGTCCCCTTGGTATCCCGTGTTTTGTATCAGGATACAACTCTGGCCGTATTACTCCTGCTTAGTAGCAGGAGCCCCGACAATACATAATGACCCTGTTTCCCTAATCAGCGCTCTTCGAGTTTCCTTGATGGAGCACTGAATTATTCTCTAATAGTCCGGCGCATTTAGTCTCTAACAGGCGCTATAAAAGAACGCTGTATCTTCCAGCTCTGCTGGATACAAGCGTACAGTAATATCCTTAAAAAGGATTGCTTCCTTTGACTTATATTGTAGTATATTTTAGCATGTCTTTTTATCCCTTACCGAACCGGCTTCCTTATTTAAGGAGAAAAATAAAGGTTTGCAATGTTTCCCGGGAAGACATAAGTTTGGCGTTCACGATAAGCAGCAATAAAAGAATAAACACCAGCGTTGGAACAATTCACCGATCAACAACTGTAACTGATTTATAAACAGTAAAATAACTATTATCATTGTGAAATAACGATATATCGTGATAGTCGTTCTACCCGAAAAATCATATTCGATTAATAATCAATGAATTGTCAATTGGCACAGAATTAAGACCTTTGCTCCACAAAATTTAGCTTTATCAAACCTATATGATTACACTTATTATCGACGACAATGCCATTGCACGTAGCACACTTCTGGAACTGACCAGCCAGATCAAAGGCGTTGTTGTTGCCTGTGAATGCGGAAGTGCGCTTGATGCTTATAATTATCTCCAGGACAACCCCGTAGACCTCTTGCTACTGGACATTGAAATGCCAGGAATGTCGGGGCTCGAATTAATAAAAAATCTCGGTAACAAAAGACCGGTCATCATATTTACAACTTCCAAGAAAGAGTATGCTGTAGAAGCCTTTGAGCTGAATGTAGCAGATTATCTCGTGAAGCCGATTACCCCAGGCAGATTCATCCAGGCCATAGAAAAGGTCCGCCAGATCCTGGAGAGTAACAAAGAGGAGATGCGCTGGGAAAATGACGAATTCATATTTATCCGCGACTCCAACATTGTAAGAAGACTGAAGCTGGAAGAGATCCTGTATGCCGAGGCCATGGGAGATTACGTAAAGATATTTACCGCAAAGAAATTTTTCGCCATACACGTTTCCCTGCGGGTATTGGAGGAGCGGCTACCCGCTGCTCGTTTCTTGCGGATACACCGTTCTTATATGGTAGCCATCGACAAAATAGATACCCTTCAGGACGGGGCCGTGCTGATAGGAGACAAGTCGCTTCCGGTAGCTGATGCCTACCGCAAAATACTCAACAAACGAATGAACGTACTCTGATATCCACCTTTGTTAAGGCGCATCCGGCTATTGTTTTTGCCTTTCCGGCGAAAGTAATCGACGGATGTGGTGGGGGCATATGACTTTTACTGATTGATAATGAATAACAATCGTTTTACATATCTGATCCTGATTGCCTTTCTTGCCGGTACTCTCGTGCTGGCATTTGTGCAATACAATTCCTCCAGGAACATTGATCAGCTGATCAGGGGCAACCAAAAGCTACTCAGGGAACTGCAGACAGGCAATAAGCTACGTGAGCTGGAACGGGACATCATCTGGGTGGAAAGCCGTATCCGTGCTGCTATTGCTACCGACGACACTTCCCATATTGAGGGTGTGGACGCCAAAATTGCCGAAGTAGAAGCCTTCGTCGATACGCTGAAGCAGATAAGCAAGGATGACAGTGCAGTTATGTATATCAAAAGACTGGAATACCTGGCCGGTCAGAAGCTTCATAACAAGAACCAGCTGATGCATGAGTTTTTCCGGACAGGAAAAATGGACGACACCAGTCTGATCGCCAATCCACGTGCGAGGGAGATCTCAAATGAGATCAGCAGCATCACCCGCAAGATCTACGACAGCCGGCAATCTGTTATGACTGCTCTCAGCAACAATATTAATGAGAGCAGCCGGAGGGCCAGAAACTGGGGGATCATCCTTATCTGCCTGATATTACTGACTGCCGGGAGCGTGTTATGGTTCGTCATGACCAGGATACGTCAGCAACAGCAACTGATCCAGGAGCTGGACAGGTCAGAAAAGAAAGTGCGGGAAATTGCCATGATCAAGGAGAATTTCATGACCAATATGAGTCATGAGATCAGGACACCTTTAAATGCGATACTTGGATTTACCAACCTGCTGAAGTCCAGAAAGCTGGACGAAGGCTCTTCAGAGTTCGTTAATTCCATACAGAAGGCAGGAGAGAACCTGCTCACTATCATCAACGATATCCTTGATCTGTCCAAGATCGAAGCTGGTATGGTAAGGATTGAGGCCACCCCTTTCAGCGTAAGAGGTCTGCTCCATTCCATTCAGACGCTCTTCAGTGAAAAGGTAAAAGAAAAGAAACTGGTGCTACAGGGAGAGATATCCCCTTCGGTACCAGACACCCTGGTAGGCGATGCTACGCGTCTGACACAGATACTTGTCAACCTGATAGGGAATGCACTCAAGTTTACCGAGAAAGGAGGGATTATCATTTCCGTAGATAATAAACAGAGTGACAGTAACATTATACAGCTGGCATTTACTATTACAGACACAGGCATCGGTATCGAACCGTCCAAGCTTTCCTCCATTTTTGACCGCTTCCATCAGGCAGAAGATTCCATTACCCGCAAGTATGGCGGCACCGGACTGGGGCTTTCTATCGTGAAGGATCTGGTGATATTGCAGGGAGGAGATATCAGCGTTGAGAGTCAGCCGGGAAAGGGCACAACTTTCAGGTTCTTCATTCCATATGCCATTGCTTCCAGGCAGGTACCGGTACCTGAAACGGTAGACATCAGCCAGTTTAAAATTACAGCAAACAGTTCCGTTAAAATATTAGTGGTTGATGACAATGACATGAACCGTAGCCTGATGAAGCATCTACTCACAGAATGGGACCTGTCTTTCGATATGGCCAGCAATGGGACAGAGGCCATCGACTATCTGAAAAAAGAACGGTACGATCTCATATTGATGGACATTCAGATGCCGGAGATAGATGGATATACTGCCACCCGCCTCATTCGGAGAGAGCTGCAGCTTGACGTTCCGATAGTCGCTATGACAGCCCATGCACTGGCAGGCGAGCGGGAAAAATGTCTCAGTAGCGGAATGAATGAATATATTTCAAAGCCGATCAATGAAAAGGAGCTCTATCAGCTGATCAACCGCTTTGCCTCTATTTCCACTCTTAAGGAGCGACAATATACACAGGCAAATGTTGCTACTCCTGATTACCAGTACATCAACCTGGATTATATGAAGGAGATCAGCCGGGGAAATAAAGTGTATGAGAAAAAAGTGACCAGGCAGTTCATTGAAGCAATGCCCCAGGAGATTTCTCTACTCGAATCCGCCTTTCACAACAACGATATTAAAACCTTAAAAAGTACGGCTCATAATATGAAAACTACTATTTCAATTATGGGACTGGCGGAGCGTTTGTTTCCGACGCTGGATGAGCTGGAATCAGCAACAGTGATCACTCCTCCTTTACTGATACATATCGATATGCTAAAATCATTTACAGATAATGCCCTCCGGGAGGCAGAAGATTTTTACTCACAGGTGTAATGTTAACCCGGTTATTTAAAAAAAGAGCAGTCGTTGACTGCTCTTTTTTTTGCGTCTAAGCATCCCCTCACAGCGACTGTTTTTGCCTGTTTGGCGAACGATACGTCTCGTCAACTATTAAATAAGATAGTTTTATAACAGCAACGATAAGAGATCCATTTCGAAAAATCCAAAATCAACCAGTTATGCTACATAGTACGTCCTATATTCAATTCAATCCGCAATCGTCACCAGGGTGATGCATTTACCTGGCAGAACAACAGACTTCCTGACTATGCCACTTTATACAACACCTGTAAGTACGCCATAGTCTTTTAAATCACGACTGTATAAAACATTCCTCCTTAACGCTTAAATATCGATGTAATGAATACCACCAAACCGTTTTTCGAGATCCATACTTTTGACCAGGTCGCACACAATAATCAGTTCAATAACCCAGCTCCGCATGCCCACGATCTCATAGAAATTATCTGGGCAGTTTCGGGTGATTGCACACTAAAGGTCGACCTGCAAACTTATTCTCCTAAAGGAGACCAGGTATTCGGCATCATGCCTAATCAATTACATCAGTTTACTGCTGACAGTGGTGCTCAGGGATATATCATCCGTTTTAATGAGCTCTTTTTACAGGAGTACAACTCCGTTTATCATGCAGACCTGCTCCTGGTGCTGGTCCAATCGGCGAATGTCAGTTATAGTGAAGAGATCCGCCATGAGATGAGGACGATTATGGATAAGCTCATTCAGGAGTATTCACAGCAACAGATCTATAGCTCAGACATATTAAGCCGGTACCTGAACATTCTGTTCATCCACATGTCCAGGCAGTCACGTACCGCGCCTTGTAACAATCAGCAAAATCATAACATCAGACAGGCGAAACGGTTTATTCAATTAGTCGACCAGCATTTCAAAGCACATAAGAAGGTTTCTGAATTTGCAGATATTATGTGCGTTACTCCCAGTTACCTGAACGAGGCTATAAAAAAGACCACGGGGTATACCGCTGGTCACCATATCCGGCAACGTGTAATACTGGAAGCCAAGAGATATGCTGCCTATTCAGATAGCAGCATGAAAGAGGTCGCGTGGGATTTAGGTTTCACAGACATCTGTTATTTCAGCAAGTTATTTAAGAAAGAGACAGGATATAATTTTACGGATTTTAAGAAACGACAGGAGAGAGTTTTAGCTGTATAACAGATAGGAGCACGACGGCGCTGTGGCTGGAGTGCTCCTTCTTTTTATTTCTCCAGGTGCTTTTTTGTTGCCGCTACGATCTTCACACTTCGCCATAACGTAGCCATTCTGCACCGTATGAAGCTCCTACCTTGAGGATAGTGCTTTCCGCAATATATTAGGAACGACGCCAATCCAGTTTGCAACAATGTATAGGTAACCCCATATTCCCTTCATAAGGACCCTAAATCCTGCAATAAGAACCTTTTGTGGATGCTATGACTGGCATCAATACCTCTTTTTGACCTGCAAGTAACTAGCATATGAGCAGGAATTCCTGATATTTTAATCCACATAAGATGGAGTAGAAAGAATGGCGACAACTATTGTCTGGTTGGCCCCTCATTTTGTCTACTTCCGGAGATAGTACTCCCGCCACCGTTGGTTTTGGAACATCTTTGTATCACAAAACAACTAAAAACCTAAGATCATGAACACAAAAACAACAAAAGCAATTTATTGGATAGGCGCTATATTCATCTCATTATGGTTTGGAGCAAGCGGCTTTTTTGAATTGACAAAAAATCCAATTGTATGGGATATAACAGTACAGCTGGGGTATCCTCCACACTTCATTTATATTCTGGGTGTCGCAAAGCTTACAGGCATTATTGTTCTTTTAACTCCGGACAAACTGCTTAGGCTAAAAGAGTGGGTGTTTGCAGGGATATTCTTTGATATAATATTTGCGTTCTTCTCAAAGTTAAGTGTGCTTCCACCATCAGCAGCCATTGATGCAGTAGTAGCGTTTATAATTATATCAGTGACCTATGTGATGTTCAGGAAATTATATCCGGCGACGTATACGAGAGTTAGTGCGAATTAAGGTAATACTCAAGGCCTTTTTTATACTTCATAAGCCAAAGTGCTTGAGCGATATCCGCCAAGCACTTTGGCATTTATAAGTTCGATGATGGGCTATATTCTACACAACAATTGTCAATATTCACATGGGATGGAAAGGGATCACCTCTTGAGCTATAAGCCGATCCTGCAAATTTGCGGCATATTTATGGGCAAAGTTCTCCTTCTCCGCTCCTGGTAATTTGAAATAATCTTCATCCCGTTGTTCCCGGCACTCTAACTCCTCATCCTCCATTCCCCGCCTCTCTACTACCTCCAGATAATGAACGTAATGCCCAAACTCATGCAGTAAAGTCCTGTACAGCTGTGTATGTCGAACGTGTCCGGGCTTTAATTCAGCTGTAAAGTATCTACCGTCATCAACAAATTCATGCCCATCTGCTTTCAAGCGTTCAAATTCCTGCTGATCCTGAATCGAAAGTGTCTTTTTCCACTTTAACCTTTTGGAGTAATCTACTGCTTCAAGAATAATAGCGGGATAATAATCGCCTTCAAATTCATAGGAATAAATCAGGCGCCCCCATACTGATGACAGTACTTCTTCTTTTCGTTTAGGCTGGCGAAGAATAATTAATTTCAATTTCCCGTAATCTACGACTGGTATATGCTCAATGATATGCTTCACGTCAGCCACCGAACATGCATGACCTGAGCCCGGGCGGGGCGTTTCGACTATGAACAGAAACAAATGACCGTTAATTGTTACCTCCAGCTTTTCGTAAGGCCCGAGACGTTCGTAATAGCTCTTTGATGTAGTCGTCGGTTGCGGAATTACCAACCTGTTATTTTGGCCGTGACCCCGCCTAGCCGTCCCGATGTTTCTATTTCTTCTTGCTGGGTTGAACATAATTTGCGGATAATCCCAAAACTAGCATTTTCTTGGAAATAGAGGTGTGGTATGGGTATGGTCATCTATCCTTGTCCATTATTGTCGGATTCAACCGACCTCCTCTCAGCATACGGCGAATACTTCTATTTTTTCCTGAAAAACTGAACATAACCTACTATTTCAAAGGCAAGCAGTAAGAATACGTTTAAGACAAAAATATCCAGGAAACGGTACTTAAATGTCCAGCCTAATGGCGTTTTTTTATCATTTACCATCAGATAATTCATAAATACATTAACTAATCGGACTGTACAAAAGTGAAGTACCAGGAAGAGTAGGGTAGTGATCAACAGATTTAAGATGATTTTCCTGGTAACGAAGAAATTTGTATACAGCAATGCTCCGAAATACAATACCCAAAGCGTGCGACTATAAAATGGATTCGAATCAATGAAATAGACTTCTGTTTTATATATCGTAACAAAAGACACGAGTATCCATGTCCAGATAGCGACCAATATTAAATTACAAGCGATAATTTGTTGCTTTTTCATAGCTAGGGATAATAACAGGCGCTAGTTACTAAAAGGCTTGCTCTCCTGCAAAACAAATTTATATGCAGGTATTGACTCAATAGGCAGAGCTACGTTGACACAACAAACATCAACCAATTGTTACCCGATTTCATCAGGCTCAATGTCTTCCCAGAATTGCTGCGGTAAGTCCGTCACTTCCACTCCAATATCAAAAGGAATCGCGTTAGTGTACCCACACATATTAAAGTCAAAAGGATTACATTCCCATTCCGCTGCCACCTCCGAAAACTTACAACCCACAATTAGCCATGCGTGATTAGGCAATTCTATCCAGTTTGCTTTCTCGTTGTCTTCTGTTATATAGTCTGACACCTTAAGGACATAGTTTCCCAGCTTAACTAGCTGTCCATCGCCAAGAGCTTTGAGCTTATGGAATTTTTTAGCAAATTCTTCAATACGTTCTTTTGTGCCGCGAAATCTAACTTTATCGGCCATATGTACCACCTCGATGTCAGGGTGGATTTCTATTTCAAGGGAGAATTGGAGCATATTATAGTTAAATAAAGAAAAAAGTTTGGATTGTCGGCAAGCCTTTATCCCGTAGATCTTAGATGATAATTTCAAAAGTTAAAAAAGCTGGATAAGAAGTTAGATAACATCTGGGTAATAATCAGCAGAAATTATCCGAGCATGTTTACATAAAAGTTTGGCTCCGGCAGTTATATTTGAGTATAATTTCATCTCCAAACTACATCTACTTGATCAAAAAAATACAAGCACGGCCCTACCACCTATTGCTGCTAATAGCAATCATCGTATTTGCAGCATCCTTCTGTTTTTACTATGACCAAATAGATATTCATTTACATGATACTTACTTTGTAATTCCTGTGCCTTTTATTTTCTGGGTATTTACGTTATTTCTGTTGCTGTTGTGGGGACTGTACCATTTAACATTCCGGTTTTTACTTAGCAATGGTCTTATCTGGTTGCATATGGTCAGTGTTTTTATCTTTGTGCCTTTGACTATGTATATTTACGAAGTTCTACCGCTATATAGTTTTGCTACACCCTATGAATTTTCTACTTGGGAAGGTGTCCAAAGACTTTGGCATATTCAAGCACTTATTGCGATGACGTTTGGAGGTCTCCAGATCTTATATTTATTTAATCTTGTTGGTGGAGTTATCAAAATTGTCGTTAAATCTAAATAAGGCCCAGACACAATTTGTTGGCATTTCGCATATACTAACATTCCCACAAAAGAAACTATCGGATACAAACCATTTACATTTAGGCCATTATAATACAAATGAAATATAATATGGATGAGCTCCCCTTACACAGCGGCATTGGGTTAGAAAACATTGATCCTTTAGACATAGACATGATCCTCGAGAAAGTGGAAATATCCTTCCATATTGAATTTGGTACAGAACTTAAACAAGTGAGAACATTCGGAGACCTTTGTGACCTGATTGCCAATAAGGTCGAAGGACGAAATACGAATGACTGTACGACACAACAGGCGTTTTACAAAATTCGACAAGCAATAAGGGAAATTCAGCCATATGACAAGGATACTTTGAAAACAAACACAAGCCTGGAAGAATTATTCCCTCGTACACAACGACGTCAGCAGATAAAAAAATTTGATAGCATCTTAGGAATTAAGACCCAGATATTGCAGACAAAAGGTTGGTTATTACTCTTACTTCTATCGGTTTTTCTGGCGTCCTTCGTTGTCCTATTCTTTTCCTGGAAAATCGGATTTGGAGGTATGGTACTTTCCGTTATAGGGATCAATATCGCTAGTAAGCTAGGCAAAGAACTTAAGCTGAAAACTGTCGGACAACTTGCAGAAAAAATTTCAAGAGAGCACTATAACAAAGTAAGACGTAATGCTACAACCATCAACCGGGCAGAAATTATTCAAAAAGTAAAAGAGCTATTTAAAGAAGACTTAGGTTTAGAAGACAATGCGCTTACAAGAGATGCTCGCTTCTCCTGACATTCCCTTTTGATGCCTAATATACCAACATTTCCGGCCGGCTTTTTTTCGCATCCCCTGCTGGACCGTTATTGAACCAGCTAGTTGAAGAGCGAACCTGCTTCAAAAAAAGTAAAGTACCTTGGCTGCAGTTACAAATACCAATCGATAATCTATAAGTCAATCCTCATTCAATGGAGCAAGACCACGAAAAGCAATATTGGGAAGTCTTTGAGACCAAAGTTCGGCCTCTCACTGAAAGGCAGCAGCGGATAATTGCTTATAAGTTTTGTTTGCTTGTCGAGAACGATCTGGATGATCTTGGCAAAGGTGCGCTTAAACTTTTAGAACAACTGACAGCAGATCATGTTTCAGTACAAGATTGTGAATCTTACAGGGAGCAGCTGCAAAATAAACTCCCCGACGAGGGCACAAGCCCATACAGTCCTTTGATCTGGGCTTTAATGCCACATACAGATTCTTATCCTGCCTGGTATTCGGCTGCTATTGTAGGATTTAACATAATTGATCTCAAGATTAGTACTTTTGCGGAATTGACACACTTAACAGAGGAAATTTTGAGCACTTTTTTAACGATGATGTAACTGGCTGCACAAAACCCATTTGACAGGATAAACTACTCCCTATTCCACATAGGCGGCCATCCATACACTCTGGAAACAGAGCGCACGTATTCGCGGATAATTGCCGTAGCATCGCTGGAATTTGTCATAATGACTACACCCCGGCCGCGATTAGCAAATCCTTTTATTCCCAGTGCAGCCATTCTCTGACTAACAGTCTGCGCTATCCCTGTATCCTTTCCACTCGCAGTAATGGCATAAAGGTGATTCTCAATACTGGTAATTTTGTTATCGTAAATTGTTGTATTTCGGGTTGTAGAGCAGGAGACAGATAAGGCAATGGACAGGCAAATAAGAACAATTGGTTGCATTTGACGGGATGTTATTCGTTTTAATAATCGAGCGCGAATTTAGCCGCTGTGGAACCAATGTAATATAATAAAAAAGGTCTCACATAAGTGAGACCCTGGTTACTTGCTCGCCTAATGAGACAATTACATAACCAATTATCGCAGGACTTATTGGAATTCAACAAATTGCCTTACACACCTATAAACACAATAATTCATGGCAGCATCGACCAAACATCCACTCCGAATTCCTCTTTAATTGCCCTTAAATAAGAAACCTCGCAATTATCATCGTTAATCAGATTAGCAAAAAACACATCAGCCCCTTCACCATACGCCTCCATGTCAGATTTCTTCCTTTTAATATATTTCTTTCTTTTCTCCGCGAGCGACAGGTCATCTAGTTTTAACAACTTTACTAAATTGGAAGCTTCTATATCCTCTTCAAATTTCGCAAAATAATCACCTTGATGATAAGAGATCCTCTCTTCAAAGTCTTCTGAAGTCGGATGCAGAATAGGTTGATACTTCTCCCATTTATTGCTCTTCTCCTTATTCCACTGATTTTTTATCAGAAACCAATTAGCATAGCCATCCCCCTCAGTGTTCTTCAACCTCGGATTAAAATGATCAATGTCTGAGGCATCTGTTCTGCTAATATATTCATCAGTATAAGCGCAGTAACTTTTTTGTTCCTGAAGCAGATAGTCCTTGATCTTTTTATTGTGGGTTGAGCTATTGGAAATATATTTTAAGTCGTCAGCTAAAATCCTGGAAGATTCAACTTTAATAGCCTTTCTCATCAAAAATTATATTTATCTCCTAATTGTGTTAACTCGCTAAGAAGTTCTTTCTTTTTTTGTGGCTCGGTCTCTTCTTGCATTCTCCTTTTCAGATCCAGGTATTGTTTGTAAGCTTTCTTACCGTAATCATTATAAAAGTCAACCTGGAAATCATTTCTCAATATGTCGTTGGGATCATCGCCAATAGGAGCCTCACCTCTGCGGACAGATATTTTCCCGTTGTCGTCAAAATATAAGATAAATCTCTCCTCAGGCTCAAATGCCGCAGCTATAAATGGAGAATGAGTTGCTGTTATAAGTTGAGCATTAGGCGCCAGACGTTGATAATATGACATTAAATCAACTTGAAGATCAGGGAAAAGAGATCTTTCTGGTTCATCTATAAGAATTATAGCATCATCAGTATTAAATTCATACAATGGAAAAAATGAAAGTAATAATCCTTTAGTTCCTGTACTTAATCCTGATATGGGGACAATTTCATTTTTAACCTTTGACTTAATTGGAATGGAGTATTCTGTATTGACTAAGTCGATTTCAAGATTCAGTTTTTCAATTATGGGGTTAAATAATTCCGCGAAGGGTATAAGTGGGTTCTTGTTTTGTTCCGACCACCTGTTAAATTCCTTATTGAGCTTTTCCAAGTCACCAATTGACCCTTTATTTATCAGTTCTGCAGCCATCTGAGTAAAATTCTTTCTGTAATCCAAAATTTTACTCAGAAGAGAAAACCAGATTTGTTCATCTACTTCTTGTGTAAATTCATAGATGTAATTACTGTCATCATTTCGTTTATGATAGTAAGATTGGCCTCCCTCTGACAAAGCATTGAGAATATTAAGAGGATTTTGGTTGAAGATTCGAATGATCTTGTCGGAAATAATCTCAGCGCTAAAATAAAGCAGCTTTAGTTCCGGTGCCGACCAAGCTGGACCTCTTTTTTGTAAAAACTTAAAGTATTGGTTTCCATCTACGTGTGCGCCATTTCTATTTACAGCTAACTGTATGTCCTCATATAAAAATTCCACTTCACCGTCAAATTTGAGGCCTTCATGTCGAAGTAACCCCTTTCCATTCAATGGTTCTGCGCCGCTCAACACAAATGCACTTTGCTTCAACAACTCCAGAATACTCGTCTTTCCCGTCGCACTCTGACCAATAAAACAAATCTTATCCAGCGGCATACCAGCCTTTGCATGCCCCTCGGGATATGTAAAGTCCAGATTAATATTCTCTAAGTGTCTGTACGACCCGATGTTGAGCTTTTTAATCTTCATTTTTCAAAATTAAAATATAGTAGCCTTTGATTAAGACAAAAGACAATTCCCCGATATACTGGATCTGGGTTTCTATATGGGACATTGCAGTTGAAGTTACAGAAAACAAAAAAGTCTACAAACACAAGGCTTGTAGACTTTCTTTTCTTTCGCTCCCCCTGCTGGACTTGAACCAGCGACCCTCTGATTAACAGTCAGATGCTCTAACCAACTGAGCTAAGGAGGAGTGTGTTTCCCGTTTCGGGATTGCAAAAATAGACAATTTTTCATTTCTGCAAAATTCTTTTCAAATATTTTTTCAAAACGAGTCCACCAATACCAGCAAACGCTTATCCACCGCGGAATCCCGGGTATAAAAATTCACAAATTGCAGGTCAAGTTTCGTCACCGGGAAGTGGGGGAAGACCTGTAATACCTTACAACGATGCCCCTGCACAACCAGCGAATCTTTCCATTGAGCAGTCGTATAGATCAGGGAAGGGCCCGGTGGTAAAGTGTCATATGACAAGCGGGGAGCATCCAGGTAATAACTCAGCGCATAAGAATGTGCCCTGTAAAAACCAACCGCACCTCCTTTGAGATGCTCATTTGCATAAAAGGCGGCCGCGCTTCCACTCTGGTAACGCAGCACATCCGGGTAGAACAGTCCGTTTAAAAAAAGATTCAACGCCACACTCGCCAGACAGGTGCGGAAGAACACCCTTGCTATTCCTTTCAACGGCAGCCATATAAAAACGGCTGTTACGACCACGATCAATAGAACAGCTATAAAATTGATTTGAGGCCGGTAAAGCGCCCATAAACCAGCAATAGCGATGGCTATAATCCCCATGATGACATACTGCGTAATACGGAAGGCCTTTTCTTTCTTCATAGATAAGATGTATTGCGCCGTCAGGATCGAAAAGAAGGGGAAAATAATATTCAGGTAGTGTGGCAACTGGAATTTAGACAAGGAGAACAGCAGAAAGGTGGTAAGCGCCCCGCTGATGCAATAATACTCCCGTACCTGACGCCCTTTCCTGATAAAGGCAATCACGGCCACATACAGGAATATAGACCAGGGCAGGAAGGCCCAAAGCACCGTATGCAGGAAAAACGACGGATCACCACTGCCTTTGATCGGGCCCGAGTTCATAAACCGCCCGAACTGACTGTCCCAGAAAAAAAAACGGATACCCGACACCCCGGTCTGTCCGAAAATAACCTTCTCCGGATGAGCATCAAATTGCTGGTATAATGCATATAGCTCCGGTGTAATAAACAGACCAATCAGCACTGCTACAATCAGCCAGCGTACATGAAACAATTCCTTCCACTGCTTTGTGAACACAAATTGTCCGATCAGCGCAAATCCGATGGGTACCAGTGCAAAAGGCCCTTTTGTCATCACAGCAAAAGCTGCCAGTAATGCGCCCGGTAACAACTGCCGTTTATACAGATGATATACGCTGCCGATGATCAATCCGGTGAGGTAAGGCTCCGCACGAACGTCTGTACTGGATATAACAAGATGTTCCGCCGTCAGCAGGATACAAACCGACCAACGGGCCACCTGCTCACCATAAAGCGCCTTCGCGAAACGGTAAGTATACACTACTCCCAACATCAGGAATAAGAAGGCAGGAAGTTTGTAAGCAAAAGTCGTAAAGCCGAAAAGATGATAGGAGAGTGCCGCCATCCAGAACGGGAAATGGGGCTTATCCAGCCAATCCTGACCGTCAACAAACAGGTTCAGGTAATCATGATGCTGCACCATATGTTTGGCGATGCCGGCATATAAAGCGCCATCAGGCTCCATAATAGTAACCGGCAGACCGCTGATATGTACAAATATCAGCAACCCGATCATCCACAGGCTGACTTTCTTTTCTGAAACAGAAGATAATGACATGCGCAAAAGTTACAGCACTGATGTCACTTCCACAAAGCTGACGGGGAGTTTAATCGAAAATTAACAGGGTTACCAACCGAAAAGACTGGATTTCTCGAATCCTATATAGAGGCCATCCTCCCGTTGTTCCAGTGGATAGGTCTTCAGGTAGAAGCCTTCACCACTGCTGTTATACCCGTTCTTGATGTTGAACCGGTATCTATGCAGCGGACATACAACATTACCGGCATCATCTATAAACCCATCTGCCATGATACCGCTTGCATGCGGGCATTTATAAGCAAATGCATAGAGCTGCTGCTGGTATAAAGTATAGCAGATCTTTTTGCCATGGACCTCTATTACACCTATCTCGCCCTCCCTTGCATACAGGTCTGATAAACGATGCCAGTTGTATTGTTTTGCCATTGTCTAATAAAAATACTCGCTCTTGTATGGATAACGTTCTCTATACAGGGTCACAACTTTATCCATGATAGTCTGACGCAGTTCATCAATATTCTTACGCTCTAAAGCGGATATGAATACACAGTTCCCTTGTGTCCTGGTTTCCCAGTTCTCCTTCAGCTGGCTCAGGATGTCCTGTTTGATATCTTCAGCCAGCCATTTGTCAAAGGTCTGCTGCTCATACAGATCCATCTTGTTAAAGATCATGATGCTGGGCTTGTCAAAAACCTTCAGATCCTGCAGGGTACGATTCACCACTTCCACCTGATCTTCATACTGCGGATGAGAAACATCCACCACGTGCAGCAGAATATCGCTTTCCCTTACCTCATCCAGTGTCGATTTGAAGCTCTCTACCAGATGGTGAGGCAGTTTTCGGATAAATCCAACTGTATCGCTCAGCAGGAATGCTGTCTGGTCAAACACTACTTTACGGGTGGTAGTATCCAGTGTAGCAAACAGTTTATTCTCGGCAAATACCTCACTTTTGCTCAGCAGGTTCATAATGGTGCTCTTACCTACGTTCGTATAACCCACCAGGGCTACACGAATGTATTCTCCACGGTCCTTGCGCTGGGTCAGCGACTGTTTGTCAATCTCAGCCAGACGTTTTCTCAACAGGGATATTTTATCCTTGATGATACGACGGTCCGTTTCAATCTCCGTTTCACCCGGACCACGACTACCAATACCACCTCCCTGTCTTTCCAGGTGACTCCACATCCCTTTCAGGCGGGGCAGGATGTACTGATACTGCGCCAGCTCCACCTGTACTTTCGCCTGAGCTGTGCGGGCACGGCGGGCGAAGATGTCCAGGATCAGGTCACTACGGTCTATCACCTTCACATTCAGCACCTTCTCTATGTTGGCAATCTGGGAGCCGGTCAGCTCATCGTCAAATATGACAAGATTGATATTTCTGCCTGTAATAAAGTCTTTAATCTCTTCCAGCTTGCCCTTTCCCACAAAAGTGGCCCTGTCAGGATGAGATAATTTTTGGGTAAAACGCTTCACAGTAGTAGCACCGGCCGTCTCTGCCAGGAACACCAGCTCGTCCAGGTACTCCTGCACCTGGCGCTCCGACTGCTCCTTATGGATCAATCCCACTATAACCGCTCTCTCTTCCTGTTGTACAACTTGTTTCTTTTCAATCAAAGTTTATAAAAATTTACTGCAAAGGTATGGAATTAGTCCATAGCCCCATAGGCGGTAGCGTATAGCAGTCAATCAGCCGCTTCTTATGTTACACTGACTAAATTGCCTACATTTAGTCTCCAAACAAAATCTAAACATGCATAAATCACTTTTGTTAACATCACTTTTTATATCAACTATGGCAGTGGCCCAGCAGAAAATGACGCCTGAGCTGCTCTGGCAATTGGGCAGAGTCAGCGGGGAAACAATTACGGCAGATGGTAAGACGGTTATCTATGGCGTTTCGCGATATAATATCGCCGAGAATAAAAGCGAAAAGAATCTCTATGCCATCCCCCTGACGGGAGGCGCCGCTAAACAGATCACTACAGAACCCGGTGCAGAAGGAGATGTCAGCGCTGTAGACGGACAAAAGATCCGATATTCCTACAAAGGTCAGCTCTGGGAGGCAAATGCCGATGGTACCGGAGCCACCCAGATCACCCATGTCGAAGGCGGTTTGCAGAATATCCGTGTTTCCCCGGATGGTAAACACATACTGTTCTCCAAAGAAGTGAAGTTAAAAAAAGTGGCCGGCAGCGATTTCTATCCTGACCTCCCTAAGTCCAATGTGCAGATATACGATAATCTCAATTACCGCCACTGGGATACCTGGGAAGATGGTAACTACCAGCATGTATTTTATGCCACCTATGAGAACGGCCAGATAGGCACTCCCGTGGATATTATGGAAGGTGAATTGTACGACAGTCCACAGATGCCCTTCGGCGGCTCTGAAGATATGATCTGGAGCCCCGATGGCAAAAGCATTGTCTATGTGACCAAAAAGAAATTCGGTAAGGAATATGCTGTCAGCACCAACACTGACATTTACGAATACAACCTGGAAACCCGCGCTACCAAAAACCTTTCCGAAGGACTGGCCGGCTATGATGTAGCTCCTTCTTTCAGCCCCGATGGTAAATACCTGGCCTGGCTTGGTATGGCAAAGGATGGTTTTGAAGCAGACAAGAACGATATCATCGTACTGGACCGCGCTACCGGTAAACGTACCAATCTTACCAAAGACTGGGACGGTACCGTTGCTTCTATCCACTGGAACAAAGACGGCAAACAACTGCTGTTCCTCGCGGTAGTAAAAGGCACCGAACAGCTACTGGAAATCACCCTCCAGAAAGATTTAGCTGCCACCACTGCAAAAAATATACGCCAGGTAACAGAAGGCGACTTTGACATCAACGGTATTGTCGGACAGGTGGGCAATACACTTGTAGTATCCCGTACCGACATGAACCATGCTGCGGAACTCTTTACCCTGCAACTGCCTAAAGGTACCCTGCAGCCACTCACTACAGTGAATAAAGAGACCTACGACAAAACCGGCATGTGTAAAGTGGAAAAACGCTGGATCAAGACTACCGATAATAAAGAGATGCTGGCCTGGGTGATATTCCCACCAGATTTCGATCCTGCAAAAAAATACCCGACCTTACTATACTGCCAGGGAGGCCCACAGTCTGCCCTTTCCCAGTTCTATTCCTACCGCTGGAATTTTCAGCTGATGGCATCACAGGGTTACATTGTAGTAGCACCTAACCGTCGCGGTATGCCCGGACATGGTGTGGAATGGAACGCTTCCATCAGTAAAGATTGGGGCGGACAGCCTATACGCGACTACCTCAGCGCCATTGACGCTGTAAGCCAGGAACCATATGTCGACAAAAACCGCCTGGGTGCTGTAGGCGCCAGCTATGGTGGTTACTCAGTTTATATGCTGGCTGGTACTCACAACAACCGCTTCAAATCATTCATTGCCCATGATGGTCTTTTTGACCTGAAGAGCTGGTACGGTACTACCGAAGAGCTCTGGTTTGCAAACTGGGACATCGGTGCCTACTGGGATGCAGCCAACGCAAAAGTGTACAAAGAATTCAATCCAAGCGAATATGCCAATAAGTGGAATACGCCCATCCTGATCATCCAGGGAGGAACAGACTTCCGTGTAGGTATTGAACAGGGCTTGCAGGCCTTCCAGCTGGCACAACTGAAAGGAATCAAAAGTAAACTGTTGTATTTCCCGGAGGAAAATCACTGGGTGCTGAAAGCACAGAATGCCCTGGTATGGCAAAGGGAATTCTTCCAATGGCTGAAAGAAACACTGTAAATAACAGGGTATCAGGTACCGGCACTTCAACATTGCTGGTACCTGATACCTGATTGATAATTCATGTATAAATTCCCCAACGTTATGTTCACCTCTCTCTTGCTTAATGTCCACGAAGGCATTGCTACCATTACACTCAATCGTCCGGATGTTTATAATGCCTTTGACGATCCGCTGAGCTATGAATTACAGGATGCCCTTAAACAGGTAGAAAAAGATGCTGCCGTCAGGGTAGTAGTATTGACCGGTGCTGGCAATAAAGCATTCAGCAGTGGTCAGGACCTGAAAGCTGCTTTAAATGGGAATGGCGGAAAACGCGATCTCGGCGAGTCCTTGCGTAAACGCTATAACCCTATCATCAGGGCTATACGGAATATGCCCAAACCTGTTATTTGCCAGCTGAATGGCATTGCTGCCGGAGCCGGCTGCTCCATTGCCCTGGCCTGCGATATGATCATTGCCAGTGAAAACGCTGCCATGGTGGAGATATTCATCAATATCGCCCTCGTGCTGGACTCGGGGTCATCCTATTTCCTGCCGCGGACTGTCGGCTACCACAGGGCCTTCGAGCTGGCCACCAAGGCTACAAAATTATCAGCAACTGAAGCACATCAACTGGGTTTTGTTAATAAGGTTGTGAAACCGGAAGAACTGGAAGCTGCTGTACAGGCCGAAGCGTCATTTTACGCCAATGCACCTACCAAGGCCATTGCCCTGCTGAAAAAGATGCTGACCAAGGGTATGACAGAAAACCTTGACGCAGTGCTGGAGTACGAGGCCTACTGTCAGGAAATTGCCGGCAATACCGCCGACAATACCGAGGGGATACAAGCCTTCCTCGAGAAACGGAAGCCTGCTTTCAAGGGTGTTTAAAGTAGCTTTTCTATGTGTCTGATCTCACATTACAGACCACTGTTAACAATGGTAGAATAAAGAATAACTATAAAAACTAAAAAGGGCATCCGCTTTAAAGCAGACGCCCTTTTTAGTTTAATATCTTCTCTCAGTAGATTACAAACCACTGAGCATAAATCCGAAGGAGTAAGGATTCACATCGTAAGTACCGTTGTCTTTGAATATACCGTTCAAAGCATAAGTACCATACACCGCGAAGTTACCGTAACCCACCCTTGCAGTACCTGCAAAACGCCATGTATTGAAAAGACGTTTGCTGGCTTCTTTTTCAATCAGTTTTGAACCGTTTACATTGCTCACTGACCGGGTATGTGCATTCAGCAGGTTACCTATTTTCAGACCCAACCCTACTTTGAAACCTTTGTTTGCATTCTCAGGTACCGCGCGGTAGCGGAGTTCCAACGGCAATTCGAGATAGGTAGCTGCCAGCTTGAACTTGCTGTAAGCATCCGTTTCCTGGAAATCAGGAACAGTAGACGCATTTCTTAAGTCCAGGCTCATGTTGCTCAGATGGTAATGATCAGACCCTATTCCCAAACCTGCCGCAAGGCTGAAATTAGTTTTCTGCAAAGGAATATCGTACATAAATGCGATATTCAGCTGGCGGTTAAAACCAGTATTAATAGCACTAGCTCCTGTACCAGTCAATCCAACATATCCCAACTGAATCACTAAGAAATCCTTGGAATGTGAGGCTGCTCCCATAGCTTTATTAGCAACTGCATTCTTGGCATCCTGTGCAAATACTCCAAAAGAAGCCGCCATCAGTCCCAGCGAAAAAATTAATTTCTTCATGTGTAAGTATAAAGTCTTGAAAAAGAATATTAGGCAAATTTAATGGAATAGGAATAAAACAAAGGGTTAAAATATTTATAAAATATTAGCCGCCTTTAGTATCTCTCGCTATCGCCTTCCGAATACCGGCCTAAAGACATATATTTCCGGTATATAATATGTTAGAACCTATGGAAGAATTCAGTAACCGCATAAACCTGCGCTCAGCAGGGTGTTCTAAATGCCATAATCCCAGATATCAACTCAGTTATAAGGTACGGCTTTGCAAGACTGTCGCCAGGAATTGTCCCGGTATCCCCTTACAAGAGAAGTTATTTGGGGTGCATAGGGGTGAGCGTTATATTACTGCCTGCCCTGTTCCGTTTACCCACTTACTTCAAGGCCGGCGTAGCTACGGCTGAAGATCATTACTGTTCCAATCACAGGTATGATCTATGGGGCCGCATGGGGCCGTGATATGGCTTGACCTGGTTTACGGCATGGGCATCGCCTTCGGATTACCTATACTGATCATCGATTTCTTTTCACGGGTGCTGTAAACTTCATAAATAAAAAGGACGTACTGCTAACTGGTACGTCCTTCTCTTTATCAATAAGTCTTGCGTTAACTGAACAGGTAAAGCACATCTTCCTTGGTAAGCTTCTTCACAAATCCGGAATCATCTGCAATGATCTCTTTCACCAGCGATTTCTTACGCTCCTGTAATTGCAGGATCTTCTCTTCCACAGTATCCTTACAGATCATACGGTAAGCAAAGATATTCTTCGTTTGACCAATACGGTGTGTACGGTCAATAGCCTGCTGTTCTACGGCCGGGTTCCACCAGGGGTCCACGATATACACATAGTCAGCTGCCGTCAGGTTAAGACCCACACCACCCGCTTTGAGGGAGATGAGGAATACCCTGCAGTCATCATTGGACTGGAAATTCTGTATTGCACGCTCACGTTCCGTTGCAGAAGTGCTACCGTCAAAATATTCGAACGGGATCTTCATATGCTGCAGCTTTTCCCTGATCAGTCCAAGCATACCCAGGAACTGGGAGAAGATCAGCACTTTGTGATTACTGATGTTCTCAGACATTTCACGGGTCAGCTCGTGTAACTTCACAGAATGATTTGGATATTGTTCCGCCTCATTCAGGATAGCCGGTGAGTCACATATCTGGCGCAGCTTCATCAGACCTTGCAGGATGGTCAGCTGTGAGCGTTCCATACCCTGATCTTCGATCACGCCCAATATTTTTGAACGGTAAGAGTTTCTGTAAGCATCATAAATATGCCGCTGTTCTGCATCCATCTCACAGAAGATTACGGTTTCGATCTTCTCCGGCAGTTCTTTCGCTACCTGTTCTTTGGTACGGCGCAAAATGAACGGATAGATGAGCTTACGCAGATGATCCTTACGTTCTTCATCCTGAAACTTATCTATCGGCGTGGCAAACTCATTACGGAAGAAGTCCACACTTCCCAGCATACCCGGATTCAGGAAGTTCATCTGGGCATAAATGTCAAATGTATTGTTCTGCATCGGCGTACCACTCAAAGCCAGTTTATTCCTGGTATTCAGCAGTTGCGCCGCTTTAGTCACCTTGCTCTGCGGGTTCTTGATAGCCTGGGATTCATCCAGTACTACATAATCCAGGTCCATCTTCATCAGTGTCTGTACATCACTTCTCAGGGTACCATAGGTAGTGATCAGGATGTCAAACTTCACCAGCTCTTCCACTGTTTTCAGACGGGTAGGGCCATGGTGGATATGATAGGTCATACTGGGCGTAAACTTCTTGATCTCATTTTCCCAGTTATAGATCAGGGTAGTAGGGCATACCACCAGTGCAAGACATTTACCATCATTCTTATTCTTGTAATGCTGGATAAATGTAAGTGCCTGGATAGTCTTACCAAGACCCATATCATCTGCGAGGATACCTCCCCACTTCACTTCATCCAGGTAATTCAGCCATTGGAACCCGCTTTCCTGGTAAGGACGCAGCGTGGCCCGCAGGTTATGCGGCAGGGCAATATTACGGATCTCGTCAAACTGCAGCAGTTTACGCCGCTTCTGTTCCAGCTCCAGTAATATCGCATCATCGTCAATGAACTCATACAGTTCATCGATCACACTGAAATTGTATTTACTCAGTTTCAGTGCGCCTTTATCTTTTTCCTCCCCGATCTTGAACAACAGGGAGTATTTCTTTAACCATTCTTCCGGTAGCAATCCGAGGGAACCATCCGCCAGCTGTACATAGTTCTGTTTGCCTGCCAGCGCCTGCTTGATATCCCTTATACTCACCTTCTGATCGCCATAGGTCACTTCAATCTGTGCGTCAAACCAATCAATACCTGAGCTGATCTGAAGGTTGGTCACCGGTTTATGGGCGCTGAACTTAAAGTTCTTCAGGTTCTCAAATCCGAACACCCGTACATTCATTTCCTTCAGCGTATCAAAAAACAGGAAGAACCAGTTGTTCTTCAGCGCCTCTTTAGCCTTCAGGAAGAAATAATTATTTGAGTTAGGTTGTGCAAAATTGGTGTGCAGCGTACTCAGTTTATCGACAAACTGTTGTTCTGCTTCTTTGTTCCGGTGGATGATCAGGACCTTGTTCCCTTCCTGTACCGTTATTTTGCCGTCATCATTCCAATCGACTTCCTGTCCGTGATAAGCAAATCCTGGCTGAATAATGAAGGTCTCGCCAACCTCACGGAGGAATACGCGGCATTCCGGCAGTATGTCATCCACTTCCGCCAGCAGGGAATTGTCAAACTGTATCTGATATTGCTTGCTTAATGGCAGCAGGTAGTCCTGCAAATAGGTTCCCCACTGATCGGCAGGAATGCGGATGCGGCCATTCTCACGGAACAACTCCACGTGCAGTGCGTCCTGTGCATTTTCAAACAGGTAAAGCACATTGTTCTTCAGGAACAATATGGAGCTATCCCACTCATTATCAGAAACATTTACCATCTCTCCCTCTATGAGAACATGGCACGTCACTTCTATAACGTCTGCGGCAGCGTGTGTTTTGAAGATTGGCTGTAGTCTGTCACCAGCCAGGTGAACAGGCTGCAGGTTCTTTGTTTTGAACTGTTGCCGGTTCGGTAACAGGAACAACAGACCATGTGCCGCTATCTGCGGAAACAGTTTGGCCAGTTTGGGATGCAGGTATTCCAGCATCAGCTCCTTTGTTTCCGTTGGCAAGGCAGACTCATTATCATCGTGGGTGATGTTTTCCCAGATGCCTGCAAAAGGAGAGTTCTTGCTCAGAAACTTACTGACTTCCATACCCTGTACCTTGCGGACTGGGGTGATCAGGTCGCGATCAGCTTCTTTATACTGGTAAAAGTCTATGTATTTAGAAAGGTCGAGTTTATTGACCAGGGAGACAAAGGCATTCTGTTCCTCATTTACTTCACCGCTTACCAGGTCTATCCTGAAGAACGGATACAATTGTTCATTGGCATTAAACACAACGCCTATGCGCTGGGTAATAGCCGCAGAAACCTCTGGTGGCGGGGCTGGAGCTGGCTGCCTGCTGGCAAGGGCGCCGTCAACCCTTTTTATACTGGGATCGAGCACACGCAGGAAGGGCTTGCCCTCCATGTAGGAGAAAGTGAACTTCCCTTCCAGGTCATCATCAAGTGAATAACCGTATAAGGACAGGAGTTTATTCTTTTCTTTATCCCAGTTACGTAATGTATCAAAATAATATGGCCCCTGACTGTTCAGCAAATGCACAAAAAGGGCTGTCTTGTGTTTACACAGGGCATGTTCTGTTTCATCACAGGTGCAATGTGTATCAAAAAAGCGCTCTTCGTTCCGCTGTATGATCAATGGGTAATCCTGTCCTTCATATTTGAGGGTCGCTTCTACTTTTTCATCTTTCGCAGAAGTGATCTTGAAGCTCTTTGCAGATTTGGCTATTTTCTCCGCTTCCGTGAATATCTCATTGGAAGTGAGCAGTTTGAGCGATTTCAAGTCTATGAACTTCATTTTCACCAGCGTATGCTGCTGGTTATACTGCGTATCATAGCTTTCAAAGTGATTTTTATCGAGCATTTCCTGCAACTGGAACATAGCAGCAGCTTCGTGCCGGCAGATGTCTCCCAGGTTGTAGGGACACTGGCAACGGACAGACATAATGCCCGTTTCGTGATACTTGTTGATGGAAACGCGATAATAATTTGCATGGGTATCGCTCTTTACCCTGAAAGTGGCTGATTTGAGTATAGGATCAGCTTCTAACAACTCCACACCTCCGGTCGCAAAGATGCGCTTCCCCCTACGGATCACCTCATCAGTTCCGTTATTATATACATATTTCAGTAGCTGGGGCAGCGACATAGTTTCAAATTGCCCGCTTTATAAACCAGCCGGGTTAAAAGCTAAAATATTTAGCAGCTGATGAAAAGGCAATTCACAAAAGTACGCAGAAAAATCCTAAAAAGCTAGAGCATGAGTAGCCTTAGCGCTACATTGTATCACTTCCAGAAACAAACACTTTATAAAAAGAATTTATCTTGCAGCTATTCCGCAGCCACAAGCTCTCCATCTCTATATATGGGTAGCACGTTGGCCCCATCAGGTGTGAGACAATACTGAATATCTTTTTCCAGTCCGAATTTCGCCAGGCGTCTGTAGTGAGAAGCCTGCTTCATGATCTCCTGGATGTTATCTTTTGATACTTGGTATAAGGTCTCTGCAGCAATGGCAGAATCACAATCTACGGTAAAGTGTTCCCTGATCCGGCTTACTACAGCGCCTGCAAACAGGGTATCTTCCATGTTAACACGATCTTTCCAGGCAGCACATCCCAGAATGACCGGTTTACCCTGTGCTACCAGGTAGTCGCACACCGCTGAAAGATTTGGAAATGAGCCGGTAATGATGGCGATGGCGTCTTTAGCCATATGCAACAGTTTGGTACCATTTGTAGTGGTCAGTACCAGTGTCTTGTCCTGAATAAATTCGCGGGGATATTCAAAAGGGGAGTTCCCGTGCAGCAAACCTTCCGCAATCCGTCCGTCCCGTTCACCGGCTGTAATGGCATTGGCCCCCAGCTGTTCGCCGATGCTGATACATTCCGGTACAGAAGCTACAGGTATCACTCTGGCGGCGCCGTTATACAATACCGTACAAATCGTGGATGTAGCCCTCAACACATCAATGATCACCACGATACTGTTCTTCACATCATATAAGTGCAACAATGCCGGTGATAAACATACTTCTAAAGTCGGTTTCTGCTGTTCCATTGTCCTATTTAAAAATCAGTATGAAGAACAAGGACTGAGTACTGACATACTATCAGTTCTCAATTCCCGGTCCTTCATCCTGATCATTCATTAATCTAATATCACTCTCCACTTCTCGGTTTCCGCATAGTCTTTAATCACCTTGTTCCGTAACATCAGCAGGTTGGTCATGTATTTGTGCAGGTAAAACCGTTCAAACAATCTGCCCAGCCAGCCATAAGGTGTTCCGAACTCCATGATGTCAATTGCTACTGTACCATTACCTATCTCTTTAAAATGATGCTCGTGTTTCATATAGGTAAAATCTCCCGCCACCATCTCATCACAGAAATACTCAGTTTTACGCATTTCCGTAATACGGGTGGTCAGCTGCCTCACCTTACCCAGGTGTTTGGCCCGCCAGGTTACCGTTTCATCCAGATCAATCAGACCGTTGGTACGGCCGCTGATCGCTTCTTCCTGCATATGCGCCATACTGCGCTTATGCAGCGTAATGCTCCGGCTCAGGTCAAAGACCCGCTCCAGCGGAGCATGAATTACGGTTGTGATATGAATTGTAGGCATAGAAAAGATATGGTTTTTGCAATTATATGCGAACTTAACTTAAGAATGGCACCTTTACAACTCTGGCTTTCAATAATTTGTCCCTTACTGCGATAAATATTTCTGAATCCTGGGTAGCAAATGCAGTGTTTACATATCCCAGGCCAACTGCTTTCTGCAGGGAAGGCGACTGTGTTCCAGAGGTTACTTTGCCTATTACCTGGCCGTCAGCGTCCTTGATCTCGTAGTCGTGACGGGGAATACCTTTATCCACCATTTCAAAACCTACCAGCTTCCTGCTTACGCCTGCCGCTTTCTGCTGTTCAAATTTACTGCGGGAAGTGAATTCTTTTGTAAATTTTGTAATCCAGCCCAATCCTGCTTCCAGTGGGGAAGTAGTATCGTCAATATCGTTACCGTAGAGGCAGAAACCCATTTCCAGGCGAAGCGTATCGCGAGCCCCCAGGCCGATTGGTTTCAGCCCTTTAGGTCCGCCTACTTCGAAAATGGCATCCCAGATCTTTTCGGCTACGCCGTCTTTATCTTCAAAATAGATCTCAATACCACCGGCGCCGGTATAACCGGTAGCACTTACAAGTACATTAGGCACGCCGGCAAATTCGCCCTTGGCAAAAGTGTAATATTTCAGGTTTACCAGTTCGATGCTGGTCAGCGGCTGCAGTATGCTGGCCGCATTAGGTCCCTGAATAGCCAGCAGGCAGGTCTTGTCGGAAATGTTGTGCATTTCGGCACCCTTCGTATTATGTTTGCTGATCCAGTCCCAGTCCTTCTCAATGTTGCTGGCATTCACTACCAGCATATATACCTTGTTCTCTTCGATACAATACACCAGCAGGTCATCTACAATACCACCCTCGTTGTTAGGCAGACAGCTGTATTGCGCCTTTCCTGCGGTCAGTTTGGAAGCGTCGTTGCTGGTAACCCGCTGGATCAGGTCAAGCGCATTTTCTCCCTTCAGTATGAATTCACCCATATGGCTCACATCAAACACCCCTGCATTATTCCTGACAGCCAGGTGTTCATCATTAATACCTGTATAGGAAATCGGCATGTTATACCCTGCAAAAGGAGCCATCTTAGCGCCCAGCGCTACATGTTTGTGTGTAAATGGTGTGTTCTTCATAAATTTAATGATCGGTTCTGTTTTGGGTATGTTTTTAGGTTTAAGTTTTGTTTAAGCCCGGCAAAAATAGGCTGATTTTCCAAATTCGGCGGCCAAATAGTGATTTTGGTGCAATAATTGCCTTCTGGATTTATGAGCACCGCCAGCGAATCATCCTTACCTGCAACGGTATATGAACAACTTTGAGCATGAAACTGTTATTAGCAATCGACACTTTCATTGCTAATCAACCACTTAGATACGTATCTTTGCAAAAAGACCTGGTCTGCCGGCTCTTTCAGTAGACTCTTTAAAAATTCATCAACTGTGAAGCATACCATATGCCTGTTGGCGCTGTTATTACCCTTTACTCATGAGCTGAATGCCCAAAAGAAAGCAGATCGTACGACGCTGGGGAACCTTCAGGCCCATATTACCTTCCTGGCCAGCGATAAACTCGAAGGCCGCCGCACAGGCACTCCAGGTGAAAGACTGGCTGCAGAATATATCGCTACGCAGATGAAACTGGCCGGCCTTACCCCAAAGGGCGACAGCGGCTACCTGCAAACATTCCCCGTAAGCGAAGGCAAGCTGATAGCCACCAGCTCGCATCTGACCGTCAACAAAACCACGCTCACCGCGGGTGAACAGTTTGTCCCCCTGCCTTTCAGCGCACAAAAAAGTGCTAAGGGAGATGTATTACGCGATGTGAATGAACCGGACAACATCTGGCTCTTCAATGTACAGGATTTTGAAATGCAGCCACACGCAGATCCCCTGGAAATATACCGGCAAAATGCCCGCGAAGCGGCCAAAGCCGGCGCTACCGGCGTGATCTTCTACAACGGCAATGAGAAGCCGCAGGAAGTCCAGAAGTGGCTGTCCGCTACTGTTGATCCGCTCACCATTCCCGTGATGTGGGTGAACAGCGAGACAAGCAAGCTACTCTCGGATGCTGAAGATCTCCGGATAAACATGCAGGTGAATTTTACCTCCGGCAGACGTACCGGTACTAACGTGGTGGGTTATATAGACAACAAAGCCGCCAGCACTATTGTGATCGGCGCCCACTTTGATCACCTCGGACATGGGGAAGACCACAATTCACTGGCGCCTAACGATAAGACCATTCATCACGGCGCCGATGATAACGCCAGCGGAACCGCGGCCCTGCTGGAACTGGCCCGGATGCTGAAAGCCTCCCGTCTGCACAGATACAATTACCTGTTCGTCGCATTTTCAGGAGAGGAACTGGGATTATTCGGCTCCAAATACTTTACTGAGCACAGCTCCATTGCTCCCGGCAGTTTCAACTATATGATCAACATGGACATGGTAGGCCGTCTGGATCCTGCAAAAGGATTACAGGTAGGAGGGATAGGTACCTCGCCCGTATGGCCCACGCTACTGAAACAGGCCATCCCGGCAGAGCTACGTACCACCTACGATTCCTCTGGTACAGGACCTTCAGACCATACCTCTTTCTACCGGAAAAATATTCCTGTGCTGTTCTTCTTCACAGGTACACACAGCGACTATCATAAACCATCTGATGAAGCAGCTAAGATCAATTATGCAGGGGAATTAAGCGTGATCAAAGTAGTATACGCGCTGGTAGAGAAAACTAACGGTATGGACAAACTGCCCTTCACCCACACGCGCGACAAACAACCTGCCGCCACCTCCAGCGCCAGGTTCACCGTCACGCTGGGCATCATGCCTGATTATACATGGCAAAAACCAGGGGTAAGGGTAGACGGTGTGTCAGATAACAAACCGGCCAGTAAAGCAGGTATACTGGCCAATGACGTGATCGTCGAACTCGGATCACATACCATTGTGAACCTGGAAGATTATATGCAGGCACTTTCAACTTTCAAAAAAGGAGACAAAACTACCGTGAAAGTCAGGAGAGAAGACAGCGAAAAAGTATTTGATGTCCAATTCTGATCGTTTTATAATATCTTGCAGCCCTTAATATCGTTGTATGAAGGCTGTTTTGTTCATATTAAGTGCCGCTATCCTTTGCGTTTCGTGTAATCAGGCACGTAACAAGGGAGAAGACACTTCTGGTTATGAAATCATTACAGAAAAGAGTTACGTGGTGCGCAATGTGAAACCTGTGAGTGGCGATCCACAGGTAGACTCCCTGCTGCAACGTAAACAGGAACTGACCGGCTATCTTGAACGTCACGGCTTTGTACGTCATGTGGCCGGTAAAGACAGTCTCCTCTTTCGCCGGAACAACAGGCAGGAAGTGCTCATAGAACTACCTCCCCCTGCAAATACACAGGAGGCAAACCTGATCATTGCATTTGATCCGATGAAAAATCCCCTGTTCATCAATCTGAAAAAAGACACTACACAGGTGGAACAATATATTAAATAGTGAGTATGCCGGGATCACCATAACCGGCTATAATCTTTTAGAACTGGATTTGGAACCTAAGCAAAACATAAGACTTTGTGTAGATGCGGTAGTATTTGGATACACCGCCAAAGAAAGTATTTCCGTATTACTCATCAAACGCACCATTCCTCCCTTCATGCACCGCTGGGCATTACCCGGAGGCTTCGTGATAGACGGTGAAACACTTGAAGAAGCAGTGACCCGTGAGTTGCAAACTGAGGCAGGTGTACACATCAACTACCTGGAACAACTTTATACCTTCGGCCAGCCGGAACGTGACCCCAGAGGCAGGATAGTATCCGTAGCCTATTTCGGCCTGGTTAACCCGACCAACTTCAAACTGGCCGCCAGCTCAGATGCTGAAGACGCTAACTGGTTCGATATCAAAAAACTTCCTGACCTGGCCTTCGACCACTCTGCTATCGTGGAAGCCGCGGTAAAACGGTTACGCGCCAAGATAAGATATGAGCCTATCGGGTTTGAGCTCCTCGATCAGAAATTCCCTATTTCCGACCTGGAGAAACTCTATGAAACGGTGCTCGACCGGCCTATCGACCGTCGTAACTTTCAGAAGAAGATCAATCACCTGGGTATTCTTGCCGGACATAATGAAAAACAGAGACACCCTTCTGCCGGCAGGCCTGCTAAACTATACAGCTTTAACGAGGAACGCTATTTCCAGCTGAAGAAAGAAGGGATCACTTTTGAGATCTGATCATTATCAACGACCATGAGTACCCTGCACTGCTGCACATAAAAAGCCCCACCGTAGCGCGGCCAGTGAATATTTGAAATGTTTCTGTTTATTCCGCTCCCAGACTTTTGACTGGATTGGCCATAGCTGCTCTCACTGCCTTGTATCCTACTCTCTGCCATGTTATAACCATTCGTTTAAAAATTTTCCGGCGGCTCGAACGCACAGTAGATCATACAAAATATTCATTATCAATACTACTATCATCTTCTCGGTATTTTCAGAACGTTATTTGTGTAATTATTACGGAAAATATTTTGTTTATATGTTTAAACCGCTATATATTTGTGTAGAAGTTACACAAAAGCATACTATCAATGACAACGCAAAAGCCGACAGGGGTAATAATCGCAAGGTTCCAGACACCTTCCTTACACGAGGGGCACTTACAGCTGATCAAAGAAGTAAGATCTAAACACAATCGCCTGATCATTGTACTCGGCGTTAGCCCCATCAAAGGCGGACGTAAAAACCCTTTGGACTATTACACCCGCGAGCGGATGCTGAAACAGCTCTTCCCTGATGTGATCGTACTTCCACTCAGCGACCAGGCTTCAGATAAAGTATGGTCCCGCAAACTGGATGAATTACTAGGTAACAATCTTGGTAATGAAACATTCATCCTGTATGGTAGCCGCGATAGCTTCATCCCTTTTTATTCCGGCCGCTTCCCAACTGCGGCGTTACCACCGGTACAGGACTTTAACGCCACGGCACAAAGAGAAGCTGTTTCTGATAAGGTATTTGATACAGAGGAGTTCCGGGCCGGCATTATCTATAGCACTTACAATCTTTATCCTAAAGTATACCCTACTGTAGATATCGCATTGTTCCGCAATAACCGCCGTGAATTGCTGCTGGGACGCAAGCCTGCAGAAAATGCCTGGCGACTCCCTGGTGGTTTTGCTGACCCTGATGATGTCAGCTTTGATGCCGCTGCTGCGAGAGAATTACAGGAAGAATGCGGACAGATAGAAACAGGCCCGATGCAGTATGAAATGTCTCTGCAAATGGATGACTGGCGCTACCGCTCTGAAGTGGATAAGATCATCACCACCCTTTTCAGTACTGACCTGTTATTTGGAGAACCTACTGCCGACGATGACCTTGCCGCAATGCGCTGGATCAATGTCAACGCTATAAACGAACTGATAGCACAGGGTGAAATAGTCAGTACACACATCCCACTCCTGAAAAAATTAGCTGAAAAATATTCTACTAACGACTAAACGAAGAATCATGACAAAGGAAAACCTCATTCTATTAGCAGATGCCTACAAATATTCCCACCACAAACTCTATATCCCAGGCACCGAATACATCTACTCCTACTTTGAAAGCCGCGGGGGCAAATTCGAAGAAACCGTTTTCTACGGCCTGCAATATTTCCTGATGGAGTACCTGCAGGGCACTGTTATCACCAAAGAAAAAATTGACGAAGCGGAAGCTACCTTACTGGAAGTATTTGGCCGTAATGACGTGTTTGACCGCAGCCGTTTCGAATATATAATAGAGAAACACGGAGGACGCCTCCCTGTACGTATCAAGGCTGTGCCGGAAGGCACTGTGACAGGTGTACGCAATGTGTTAATGAGCATCGAGAACACCGATCCGGAATGTTACTGGCTGACCAATTTCCTGGAAACCCTGCTCATGCAGGTATGGTACCCTTGCACTGTAGCTACCCTCTCCAGGGAAATCAAAAAAACAGTGAAGAAATACTATACAGAAACGGCCAGTGAAGCTGCTTTTGCAGGAATTGACTTTGTACTGAACGACTTCGGTTTCCGTGGGGCCAGCTCTGTAGAAAGTGCCGGTATTGGCGGTAGTGCTCACCTCATCAACTTCTCCGGCAGCGATACACTGATCGGTTCTACTTTTGCGAAAAGGTATTATCAGGCGCCGGTTGCTCCCGGATTATCTATTCCGGCTACTGAACACTCTATAGTGACCCTGTTGGGTGAAGAAGGGGAGATAGACATCTTCCGTCACATCCTGAATACTTTCCCTACAGGTACTATTGCCTGTGTTTCCGACTCTTACAACATCTTCAGAGCATGTAAAGAATATTGGGGCACTGAACTGAAAGAACAGATCCTCAGCAGGCAAGGCACGCTGGTGATCCGTCCTGACAGTGGAGATGCTATCCAGACCCTCCTCAAAGTATTTGAGATCCTGATGGAAACTTTCGGCTACAGCCTGAATGAAAAAGGATATAAAGTATTGCCTCCACAGGTGAGAGTTATACAGGGCGATGGTATCAGTTACTCTTCTATTCCTCCCATCTTTGAAGCGTTGAAACAGGCAGGCATCAGTGCTGAAAACCTGGTACTGGGAATGGGCGGTGCATTACTGCAAAGGGTCAACAGAGATACGCAGGAATTTGCGCTGAAATGTTCCTTTGCTCAGGTGAATGGTAAAAGCATCAATGTACAGAAGAACCCTCTTGAGCTGGATGCCAATGGCAACACCAGGGTATCTTTCAAAAAATCCAAATCAGGTAAACAGAAACTTGTACTGGACAATGGTACCTATAAATCTCTTCCTGAAAATGAAGCTCCGGAACTGAAAGACCAGCTGGTCACAGTTTTTGAGAATGGCGAGATCAAAACAACGTACACCTTTAACCAGATCAGAAAGAACGCAACAATCTGACTTATCGCCATCATTTGTCCCCCATACCGGCCGTCCTATGCGACGGCTTTTTTTTTGCTAAAAAACAGAGGCCGGAGTAAGAGTACTCCGGCCTGTTGCCTAAACCTACAACTGTTACACTATTAGTAACTAAACTCTTTTATTGATTAATTCAATGATGTTTCTTCAATTTCTGCTGCATAAGGTGCTACCAGCCTTTGACGGATCAATCGTTTGGCAGACGGCTTGTTCCATCCGAAGCGGTTCATTACACTATCCACGATCCTGTACACTACCGGCACTACGATCAGGGTCAGGAACATTGAGCTGATCAGACCTCCGATGATAACCCAGGCCAGACCGTTCTTGATCGAAGCCACACCTCCAGTTGCCAGCGCGATAGGTAACATACCGATCACCATGGCAATGGTAGTCATCAGGATCGGACGCAGACGGGCATTGTTTGCATGTATCAAAGCCTCATTCGTGCTCTGTCCCTGCTCTTTCATCTGATTGGCAAAGTCAACCAGGATGATCGCGTTCTTTGCCACCAGACCAATCAGCATGATTATACCGAGAATGGTAAAGATGTTCAGCGTATTGTTGGTAAGCGCAAGCGCAAGCAATGCACCAATAATAGCCAGCGGAATAGAGAACAATACCACAAATGGATAGATATAGTTGTCGTACAGCGCCACCATGATCAGGTATACCATTACGATCGAGATCAACAGGGCTGCACCCAGCGCGCCAAATGAATCTCCCTGGTTCTCCGCATCACCAGCCCATACATAAGAGATACCGGCAGGCTTACGCAGCTTCTCAAGTGCCGTCGCAAACTCAGTTTGTACAGTACCACTCGGACGGCCTATCACGAGACATTTTACAGACACAGAGGTGTTCTTATCCCTTCTTTCCAGTCGGCTGGGACCCGAACCCTCCGTTACAGTTGCAAACTGTGACAAACGGATCAGCTGACCCTGATTGTTGAGGAACTGTATATTGGATACATCCTGCAGGCTCTTACGGTTAAAGTCATCGAACCGAAGGTTGATAGCATACTCGTAATCGCCCTGACGGAATTTTATTTTAGAGTCATCTGCTGTTCCGCTGAAAGCAGTCTGCATAGTACCACCCACATTTTCCAGTGTCAGACCCAGTGCGGACATTTTATCGCGGTCCACCTGTACATTGATCTCCGGGTTACCTTCTTCTACAGATAATTTCGCATCACTGGTACCGTCAATTTTCGCCAACACCTCTCTTGCAGCTTTTGCATATGCCATTACACTATCCAGCTCCGTGCCCATCACGACCAGCTCTACCGGCGCATTTTCCGCCGTACCAAGAATACTTACGTTCATGGTTTTCACTTTCACACCCGGCAGGATGTTCCTGATCTCCGCCTTCATTTTTGCAGCGTAGATATCGGAACCGTCTGCCCGTTTTTCAGGATCCACCAGCATTACCGTGATCTCTGATTTATACGCGGTAGACTGTGATGTACCCATACCGTCTTCACTGGTCTGACCAACCGTGGTGATCAGACGGGTCACTTCCGGTTTCTTTGACAAATATTGCTCCGCTTTACGTGTAGCCTGATTGGTTTGTTCTACAGATGCATCCTTGGGCATTTCCAGTACCAGGATGAACTGGCCACGGTCACCTCTCGGGATGAACTCACCGCCAATGTATCCCTTGCCTAACAGCATAAAGGAGAGGAATAAGAGGCCTATGGCTACCACCAGGGTAATAAGTTTATGGTTCAGCGCCCATTTCAGGATATCTGTCATCCAATCGGTAAACTTCTGCAGCTGCCTTTCAAACCAAAGGATGAATTTCTCAAAGAAGTTCTTCCCGGTGATATGCTCCAGTTTTCCAAACCGGGACGACAACAGCGGTACGATCATAAAGGACGATAACAAACTGAGCATCGTAGAGATCATCACCACCACACAGAACTCCCTCAGGATCTTCGATACCAGCTCATTCGTTAAAGAGATTGGCAGGAACACGACTACAATTACCAGGGTGATGGAGGTAACGGTAAAACCGATCTCTTTCACACCATCAAATGCCGCACGTACCCTGTTCTTACCCATCTCCATATGGCGATAGATGTTCTCGAGTACCACAATCGCATCATCCACCAGGATACCTACCACAAGTGACAAACCAAGCAGCGACATCAGATTCAGGGAGAAGCCAAACAGCTTCATACCGATAAATGTGGCTACCAGAGACGCAGGAATAGAGATCATTACGAAGATCGCGCTCCTGATGCTATGGAGGAACAACAGCATCACCGCTGCTACCAGTACTACCGCAATGATCAGGTCATGGATCACAGAGTCCGCCGATTCCAGCGTAAAGTCTGAAGAGTCATTCGCGATGAAGATTTTCAGATTATTAGCTGCATAATCTTTTTCTACGCGGACAATCGCTTTTTTCATTTCCTCACTCACGGTCACCGCGTTGGCGTCTGTCTGTTTCTGCACCTGCAATGCGATAGCGCTTGTTCCGTCTACACGCGCCATACGTTCCACATCCTTCTGCGCATCCTGCACGTCAGCAACATCGCTCAGGCGGATCTGCGTACCATCTGCAGTTGTTGTGAGCACAAGGTTACGCAACTGGTCCACATTTTTATACTTACCGGCCAGGCGGATCAGTATCTGCTGATCTGCTGTTTTCACTTTACCGGTAGGGAAGTCGAGGTTAGCGTTGGTAACTGTCTGCCTTACCTGGTTAATAGACAGTTTATATGCTTCCAGTTTGTTTGGATCGATGTTTATCTGTATTTCACGTTCCTGTCCACCGATCAGGGAGATCTGTGCCACGCCCGGTAAGCGGGATAACAATGGTTGCAGCTTCTTATCTACCAGGTCATAGAACTCCTTGCTGTCCATATTCGCAGTAGCAGACAAGGTCATGATAGGCAAATCAGACAGGGAGAACTTTGTGAGCGATGGCGCTTTGGCGTCAGAAGGCAGATCTGACAGGATAGCGTTCACCTTACGTTGAGCATCCTGCATGGCAAGATCAACGTTGGCATCGTTATTCAATTCTACGGTAACGGTAGACAAGCTTTCAGAAGATTTTGACATGATCTTCTTTATCTTCTCCATTGATGCTACCGCATCCTCAATCTTTTTTGTAATGGTGCTCTCTACCTCTTTCGGAGATGCACCCGGATATACAGTTGCGATGGTTACTACCGGCGATTCAAATTTCGGCAACAGCTCATAGTTGAGCGATTGGTAGCTCATCACACCCAGCAATGTAAGAATGGTGAATATTACCACCACTATCGTGGGCCGTTTTATGGATACTTCTGTGATCTTCATAGTTGATTATTTTTGCACCGTTACCTTAACGCCATCTACCAGGTTGATCTGACCGCTGGTAATAACAGTTTCGCCTTCATTCAATCCTTCCCTGATCTCCACCTTATCGCCATAAATACGACCAGCTACTACCTTACGCAGCCTGGCAGTATTGTTCTCCATTACATACAACTGGTTACTGTTCACACCACCCACAAAAGCGGTGCGTGCTACAAGGATGGTTGGCAATGCATCCTTCATTTCGAAATGGGCGGTGCCATACATACCAGCTCTCAGTTGTTTGCCGGTGTTATTCAGCACTTCCATTTCCACGGGATAGTTGAGTGTATTATCACCTTTTGCGGCGATGAAGGTTACTCGTCCTTCATAGTTCATTTCAGGGAATACGTTGGAAGTTACTTTCACTTTATCGCCTTCTTTCAGGTTCACCACCTGGAATTCCGGTACAGATACCGCCAGTTTCAGACGGGATACGTCTACTATATCAAACATCTTATTGCCGGGAGAGAGATAGGCACCCTGCTCGATATATTTTTTGTTGATCACACCACTGATGGGAGCTTTGATATAGGTATCGCCCACACGACGGCTGGCAGCTTCAAATTTTGTTTTCTGCAACTCGTACTGCAGGGTTGCGTCATCCACTTGTTTCTTAGTTACACCACCTGTTTTAAAGGCAGCTTCATATCTTTCCTTATCTACCCTCAGCTGTTCCAGGTTGGTTTTAGCAGCAGCGAGGTCTGTGCCCAGTATTTCTCCATCTACATGTGCAATGATCTGTCCCTGGCGTACAACGCTACCTTCGTCTACAAGCAGTTTAGTGATACGGCCGGTAGTTTCTGCCAGGTAGGTGAGTTCACGTACCGGAGTGAAGTTCCCGTTGGACTGAAAGCCCTGGGAAAAATCTGATTTCGCCACCTTTTCCACCAGTACGGGCACCTCGCCGGCGTTGCTCTGCTTCACAAATTCCGTTTTGGCTTCATTTTCCTTTTTATTGGCGCCCAGTTTCCACATGATCAATACAACAGCTGCAATAGTCAGTGTGCCCCAGATAAGAATCTTTTTCATATAGTTTGGTATGCGGTTTTAGCGGTTTTAATTAGTTCAGCAGGCTTTTCAGATTACCATTGGATTTGATAATATCGAGTTCTGCCAGCTTATATTGTAATAATGCTTCGTTGTAGTTATTCTGTGCAGAAGTAAGGGATGTTTCGGCATCCAGCAGGTCTGTCAGATTGGCCAGGCCCAGGTTATAGTTGTTCTGGGTGGAGTTGTACACTTCATTGGCCAGGTCTACGTTCTCCCGCTGTGCCTTAATAGTGGCCAGGTTATTCTGCACCTGCAGCTTGGCATTTTCATACTGCGTATTCAGGGAGAGGGTAGTAGCCTCCATATCTTTCCTCAGTTGTTTGAGGGTTACGTTGGCCTGGCTTACACGTGAGCGGCGCGCCCATCCATCAAAAATGGGGATCTTCAGTGTAAGGCTTACAGCCGCCATGTCGTACCAGCTGGCCGTAGAACCGTTTGATTTGGATTTCAGCATATCAAACTTGTTGCTGATACCATTGTAAGAATAGTTACCAGACAATGCCAGGGAAGGATAATACTCTGCTACGTAAGCTTTTTTCTGGAACTCCTGCAGTTCCTCCTGTTTCTTCAGCAGGCGGTATTCGATCCTGTTGTCGACATTCATACCTCCGAAATCTACTACTGTAGCTTTGGTTTCGATTTCTTTGAATGAGGCGGAAGGCAGGTTCAGCGTAGTGCCCATAGACATGCCCATTTGCTGTTTCAGCTGATTGGCCTGTACCTGGAACTGGTTCTGTGCCTGTGTACGTTGTGTTTTATAGTTGGTGAGGTTCACACGCATACGGTCAAGGTCTATCTTACGCGCCAATCCGTTCTGCACCTGAGAGGAAGTGGTTTCTACCAGTTTGGTAAGCTTTTCTATGTTGGCATCGAGTACGATCATCTTCTCGCGTGACACCAGTGTATTGTAATAAAGCTGTGTTACGTTGTAGATCACCGTCTCTTCGCTCTGCGCGGTCTGCATCCTATAGTATTCTTCACCGGCTTTTGCCGCTTTCAGACCGGTAAATACGGACTGGTTGAACACCTCCTGAGTCACAGTACCAGAAGCGGTAACATTGTGAGTGGTACCGGCTTCCAGCAGGGTAGTGGTACCGGGTGCGCCCCCTGTGATCTCTCCGGGAACGGCCAGCACCTGTTTCTTGATATTGTTGGTATACTGCCCCTGGGCATTTATCTGAGGTAAAGCCCTGGCTCTTACTTCACTGGTTTTAAAACGGCCCATATCTTCTTCCAGCCGGGTACGTGCCAGTTGCTGATTATTGGCGAGTGCATACTTGAGGCACTCCTGCAACGACAGTTCCGATTGCGCATAGGAGGTATATCCCCCTATTCCCATTAAGAGAATAAGCGTTAACATTATCCTTTTCATCCGTATGTTTACTTTGATTTTTTTAGTTGGCGGATATAGTTTTAAGCGGTAGTATTAGTCTTCTTTAATCTGTAGGTATTCAGCGGCCAGCTTACGTCCTTTCATTGTTGTCACTCCCAGTATAAAATGTATAGTGATCTCTCTCATTACCTCGTGCATATTGAACTGTGTAGCGGGAAACTGCATTGGTTCAAAAACCATGTTGAGTTGCAGTAACCGCGTACGTGCCATAATGTTCCGGTTCAGGTTTTTGCGGTAGATGCCTTCCTGCATGCCCCGTTCAAGGTTGGCAGTGATAGCCTGCAATAGCCGCTCCTGTTTGAACACTTCCACGTCTTTCCAGATATCGGGCAGGTACTTCTCCATTTCAAACAGCATCACGGGATTGATCGTATTTCCCATCTGTTCCATGTACTCCACCTCTTTCAATAGCTCTTCAATAGCGTTAGCAGATTGCTGACGAAAATCTTCCAGATGCTGCTCGTGCCTGTTCAGCAAAAAGCGCACCCCATCCTTTACCAGTTCTTCCTTGTCCCTGAAATGTTCGTACACCGTTTTCTTTGACACCCCACATTCCCTTGATATGTCGAACATTGTAACACTCTTAATTCCATACGTCCTGAACATCCTTGATGCTGTTTCCAATATCCGTGCTCTGACTGGCATTATCCTGTTTATTGTTTCTTGATTCCTCTGACGAATATTTCCGTCAACAATTTCTGCTGTGCTACTATCTTATCAAATGCGTCTTTATCTAACTCCGGGATATTATCGGGCATGCAGCTCATTCCGGCAAACCGCAGTCCTTCCATAGCATCCCTGTATAATTGTGCGATCTCTACAGGATTTTCGACGTCAAATTCTCCTGAGGCCACGCCTTTTTCAATGATCTTGGTGAGCATTTTTGTCTCCCGCTCGTGAACAGACCGGATGATCTGTTGTATTTCCTCTGATTTATCGTTGAGGATCTTAAACAGTTCCAGGCGATTGAAACGCTCCACGAACTGTTTTTTTATGGCGATAATATTAGTGAAGATCTGTTCAGCCGAAATATCCTTATCGGCTTCTGCTTCCTGCTCCTGGAAGAAAGTCTCGCCAATCTTCATTAACACGGCATTATGTAATGCCTTTTTATCGGAAAAGTAATAGTACAACGATGCCTTTGAGCAACGCAGATCATCTGCAATCTCATTCATGGTGGTTTTAGCCGCACCGTAGTGCATGAATCTCTTCAAGGCCGCCTCCAGGATCTTATCCCTCATTTCATCTTTGTTCTCAGCAAGCATTAACTTTTTGACTTTTTTAGTTTGCGAGTCAAAAATAGGAAGAATTCAGAGAAAAGTGAAACAAGTTGACCATTTAACAATAGATTAACTTTTTGACTTCAAAAGTCAGAAGGTTGAAAAGTCAGAAAGTCAGTTTTTAAATTGATTGATAATTAGGCGATTATACACAGTGTTTTTATTACCAATAAGGAGAAGGTCAGACTTTGGGTTGGTTTGAGTGTACCTGGAGTATAGTACCAATCCGGTACCAACGGTGTACCAATAGCTTTAACTTATGTTCATCCTACGTTTTGAACGTAAGATGAACATAAGTTAAAGCCATTGGTACCGGATTGGTACCGGAGTGGTACCGGAGTGGTACGAGAGTGGATCGGGGCACTTTTGTGTACTTGAGATATAATCGACATTCGGTCAACCTAGCGTCAACCTCCCTTCATCTTCCGTTCCGGAACGGAAGATGAAGGGAGGTTGACGCTAGGTTGACCGAACTTCGCCCCTGGTTTTTGACATCCGAACCCCGGTTTCGGTTCGAAGCATATTGAAAGCGGCAACAATAGGACAAAATTAGTCCAGACAGACAAACCTGGGAGGGATGTGTAACGTTCTCAGGCATTCTCCGGAAAAACTAAACATTCAGGCGATTACGGGGTTATTTAAAGGTTGGGGGGACAATACGCGTCTTATAGCTAGCCAACTTCTACTCGACTTATTTCGACGCCAATTATAGCATAAAGCCCATTTTCATGTTCAGGGGGTGAAATCGGGTCCATTATGGGATCGATTTCTTAACAGCTGGTCTCAATATTTGGGGTTTTAACCGACAAATTTTAACGCTATATCTCAAAAAAAAACACGGCTGGCACTTTAGGGCATTGGTTTTGCCTTACATGGGTAAAATCAAACGCTATGAAAAAGTTAATGCTTCTTCTGTTAGCTGTAACAGGTTTTACGGCAACAACCATGGCCCAGCAGATCAATGTAAGTATAAATATAGGCAGACAACCGGTATGGGGACCTGTGGGTTATGATTATGTTGATTATTATTATCTCCCGGATATCGAAACATACTATTATGTGCCAGACAGAGTATACATCTACAGGTATGGCAATGATTGGCGCAGGTCAGCAGTCTTGCCGGCCAGGTACGCCAACTTCGACGTATACCGCGCACATAAAGTCGTGATCAATGGCGTGAACAGGCCTTATCTGTCCCATGACAAGTATCGTAAGGAGTATTATGGTTACAGGAACAAACATGACCAGGTATCCATTCGTGACAGCAAGGAACAGAAATACTACGCGAACAGGGACCATCCACAGCACAAGCAGTGGAAGAATGACAACCGGGGTCACGGAAAACAAGAGAAAGGTAAAGGCAGAGGCAAAGGTCACGACAAGCATTAAGTATTCCCCTTCCTTCCACAACACCACACCTATTCAATGAAGAAGGCCGCTCCGTTCAAGACGGGGCGGCCTTTCTTCTTTTCTTATAGCTTGCCAGTATAATCTGTTATTGCAGCTTCTCCAGCGCTGATTTCAGCTGAGCGATCATTGCCGGGATCTCTTCTTTCCTACAGGTACCTACGCTGAGACGATACCAGGGAGAGTTTTTGGAAGAACCGAAAGCATAGAAAGGTACCAGACCCAGTTTTGCTTCGTTCAGGATGTAAGAGGTAACAGCTGCCTGGTCCTGCAGTACGGTACCATCGGCGGTCTTTTTACCCGCCAGGTCGATCTTCAGGGTCAGGTAGATTGCCGCCTGTGGCGCGATAGCTTCTACAGGATGGCCTGCTTTTTTCAGGCTGTCAAAACCTTCATAGATCTTCTGCAGGCGCTCTTCTACTTCTGCTTTGAATTTCTTCAGGTAAACGTTCACTTCATCCTTACGGCGCAGGTAGCGGGCAGCAGCATGTTGTTCTGCCATCGGGCTCCAGGCACCTACGTGAGAGAGGATAGATTTCATTTTACCAATTACGTGAGCAGGTCCTAAAGCCCAGCCCACCCTTACACCGGTAGCTGCGAAAGCTTTACTCATGCCGTCGATGAAAACGGTATAGTCGCGCAGTTCCGGACGGAGGGAAACAGGTGTGTAGTGGTGCGTCTGGCCGAAGGTCAGTACCCAGTACATCTGGTCGAACAGGATGTACAGTGGTTTCTGGTCAGCGCTGCGGCTCTTGTTCTCGGCAATTACCAGGTCGCAGATCTCTTCCAGCTGCTGTTTACCGAAAGCAGTACCGGTTGGGTTCTGCGGAGAACACAGTGCCAGGAGGGTAGCACCCTTCAGCAGCGGTTTCAGTTCGGCAGCAGTTGGCATGAAGTCGTTCTCTGGCTTTGTTTCCAGCACTACGTGCTCGGCCTCCAGGAAGTGAGTATAGTGGTTATTGTTCCAGGATGGAGTAGCATATACTACCTTTTCTCCCCTGTCAACAATTGTTCTGAAAGTGGCATAGATAATTGGACGACCGCCGCAGGAGATTACAATTTCCCTGGCAGGATCGTAGGTCAGGTTCTCGTGTTCTGCAATAAATTCGCTCACAGATTTCCTTAATTCGGGAATACCGTCAGCCGGAGGGTAGTTGGTGTACCCTTCCTTGTAAGCCGTTATGATCTCTTCCTCAAATTCAGCCGGAATTGGAAATACCTTGGGGTCAAAATCCCCAATGGTAAAATTGTAGATCTTCTCGCCCTTGGCCTGCTTCTCCTTTATCTCACCGGCCAGTTTGATAATTTCAGACCCGATCAACGTTTCGGCTAAATGAGACAGTTTCATAACCCAAAAGAATTTTTAGTTTTAAAAATATTTTTTTGCGCCCGCAAAGCTAAAGGATATGAACATCATTTAAAAGAAACAGTAGATTTTTTCACCACATCATAATAAAGACTCCTTTCATTAAATTAATTTCAATAAAACAAGACATAATCATCACTTCATCTAACATTGCATTTTCCGGTAATATCTGTAAATAGCACGATACTTGACAATTCTTTCTATCTTTGTCCGCTTTCTTAAAAAGCCTTATTTTTAGTGCGGTTAACAAACCCAGAATACGGCCAACAATGTCAGAATCCTTTACAGTGGCCGGTTTTGATAAAAAAGAAAAAGTAAATAACAATATATCACATGAAGTTTATCGTTTCTTCCTCTACTTTGTTAAAACAATTGCAGCAGATCAGCGGGGTGATTAACTCTAATACGGTGTTGCCTATATTGGAAGATTTCCTTTTCCTGATCGACAAGAACGAGCTGACCGTAGTGGCCACAGACCTTGAGACTGTCATGAAGGTAAAGCTGGAGGTTGAAGCCAAAGAAAATGGCCGTATCTGTATTCCCGCCAAGATCCTGATGGATTCACTCAAGAATCTGCCCGATCAGCCGCTGACTTTTCATATAGATCTTAATTCTTATGCTGTAGAGATCACCTCCGACAACGGTAAGTATAAGGTAATGGGAGAAAATCCTGAGAATTTCCCCAAAGAGCCTACAGCAGATGATACTACCTCTTTCACGCTGACATCTACTGCTTTGGTAACAGCGATCAACAAGACCCTGTTTGCCGTAAGTAACGATGACCTGCGTCCTGCTATGACAGGTGTGTTCTTCGAACTGACCCCTGCCAGCCTCACATTCGTAGCCACCGATGCGCACCGTCTCGTGAAGTATGTAAGGACCGGCGTAGAATGTCCTAAAGCAGAAACCTTCATCGTGCCTAAAAAGCCGCTGAACCTGCTGAAATCTGCCTTGCCTGATAATGACAGCGAAATAAAGATCGCCTACAGTCAGAACCATTTCTTCGTGACACATGACGGCGCACAGATGATCTGCCGCCTCATTGACGCAAGATTCCCTGACTATAAAGTGGTGATCCCGAAAGATAATCCTTACCGCCTTACCCTGGCAAAAAGCGATTTCCAGAACGCCCTGAAACGTGTGAGCGTATTTGCCAATAAGAGCACCAACCAGGTGGCCCTGAATATTACTGGCAGCGAACTCCAGCTTTCTGCGCAGGACGTGGATTTCTCCTTTGAAGGTAACGAACGCATGGGCTGCCAGTACACCGGCGATGATATGCAAATTGCTTTCAATGCGAAGTTCCTCATTGAAATGCTGAATGCCGCAGAAGGAGATGAGATCACCATCGAACTGTCTACCCCAACAAAAGCGGGTATTCTCAAACCTTCCGAAAAAGAAGAAAATGAAGACCTGCTGATGCTGGTAATGCCGCTGATGTTGAACAACTAGTCAGTTTAACAACAGCTAATAACTTATGTTTATTTGTAAAGCAATCTCTCACAAGGAGATTGCTTTTTTCTTTGCCCACAGCCACTTTCAAAAGAATTGTTATTTAAAAAGTTCGTAAATTAATACCAGTAAACAGGACAGTAAGCGATTTGATTTACCCCAGTTTGATGACCACTATTTCACGATGAACTGATCAGGGCATGGTACTATCATGCCGTAAAATTTGATTCCCGTATGGAAGAATTTTTCAATAATATTCCTTCCTGGTATCGTACCGCATTTCTTGTAGGCGGACTGTTACTCCTATGGATGATAGAAGGAGCTATACCCCGTCTCTCATTGAAGGTGAACAGGTACCGGCATGCAGGCACCAACCTGTTCTTTACGTTGACAACAGCCATTGTTAACCTTGGTTTCGCATTCCTGATCGTTATCGCATCAGAATGGACTGCAAAGGCCCATTTTGGCCTTTTATACCTCGTTACATTGCCGGTATGGCTCCATTGCCTGCTGGCCATTATGATGATGGATCTGATAGGCGCCTACCTGGTACATCTTATTCAGCATAAGATAGCCTGGATGTGGCATTTCCATAAGATCCACCACATCGATACGGCAGTGGATACTACCACCGCCCTGCGGCATCATCCGGTGGAATCTGTTTTCCGGGTGGCAGCCCTCCTGCTGGCCATCGTATCCATGGGAGTGCCCATCTGGATGGTCATGTTATACCAGACCATTTCAGCGTTTATGTCGCAGTTCAACCATGCCAATATCCGGTTGCCCAAATGGCTGGATACCACCCTTAGCTGGGTCATTGTATCGCCTGACATGCATAAGGTGCATCATAGTCATTATCAGCCGGAAACTGACTCCAATTATGCAAACATCTTTTCGTTCTGGGATCGCCTGTTCGGCACATTTGTGGTGGTAAATGATGTAACGCGGCTACGCTACGGGCTGGATGAGTACCAGGAATCTCAGTATCAGCAGATAGGCACACTGTTGAAAGTACCCTGGGAGGAACGAAAGCAATAAACAGGTTATGAACTTTTTATTTTCATTTTAATTCTTACTTATATGCAACAGCACACCACGTCCACCCCCACCAAAATTGCCTGCTTCGTTTCTATGTTCGCGGGCATATTTGCTGCAGTATATGCATTTATATCAAGGAATCCCAATACTGCACTGATATTGGGCATTGCAGCCATTATAGTGGGCGGACTTTCCGTAGTAAAAGCTCACAAGAATATTGATGACACACAGGTAGCTACAGCAGGTATCTTCATGGCAGTTGTGGCCTGCGCAGTAGCTTTGTGGCAAATGTATCATTAGTTAGTTCATGACAAACTATAGTCTGCAATGCAGGCAGCAGGCAATATATCGCAATTGTCTGTTGCCTGTGGACTATGGCCAGGAACTATCTTTTCTTGCTTTTGACCTTTTTGTATTCTTCGAGGTATCCCTCTGCGGCTTTGATGGGAAACAGCACCAGCGAAGTATCCGTTAGTGACTTGATAAGCGTAGTATCTATGACAGCGGCAGAGTCTTTCTGCTGCAAGCCCTCTATATGGCTCCATAACAGCAGCGTATCGTGCGACACACTCCACTTGTCATATTTCATTGAGTACGTATTGATTGAAGTAATGGCGCCTTTTTTCTTCAGCTGAAACCCCTGTGTGGCCTTGTCCACGCCCGGCACAGGTTGTAACCATTTGCCCAGCAGCTGGTCTTCAGTATAGGATATCGTATCCGCCCTCACCAGCGTTACAGAATCTGTGATCGTTTCGGGGGTGACTGTATCCTTCACATCAATCAGACTACTGTCTTCCGGCACAGTTGTTTTTGAAGACGGAGACGGCTGTTGACATGCTGCGCTAATAACAGTACAGATCACTGACAGGACCAGACATTTTTTCATAGTTCCAAAGATAGCAATACTAGTTTAACAAATTTAACTACCTTTAAGGCACTTTAGGGGTGTTTCCCGGTTGTACATACTTCCGGGAAGCTGAGATGAAACCCTCAGTACCTGACGCAGCTCATACTGCCGTAGGGAAAAGTAGCTGAACTCTTCTTCATCTTTCCATCCTTAAAGTTTATTGTTCACTTAATTCCTTGCAAACATGGAAGTGCTTGTAAACAATAAACTTTATGCGGTGCAGCCAGGAACTACTGTTGCTGCCCTCTTACAGTTTATTCAACTTTCTTCAGAAAAAGGCGTCGCCATCGCCGTCAACAGCCAGGTTATTCCGAAAACCTCCTGGCCGGAACAAATATTACAGACTGCAGATAAGGTCACGATCATCCGCGCCACACAAGGCGGATAAGGACTCATTTACAGGCATACAATGACAATGATACGCGCACAGCCGTGAGGCCGTGGTATGTCCCTGTGTGCCATCTTCTCAACTCGCAAATCCTAATTCAATCATCACTTTATGCATTCAATTTCCCGTACGCCCTTCCCGGCATCCAGAAAGATCTACGTAGATGGCGTTGCCATGAGAGAGATCACGCTGACTCCTACACGCCTGCATGGCAGCAAAGGAGCCGAAGTACCTAATTCCCCGGTCGTAGTCTATGACACCAGCGGTCCGTACACCGATCCGAACATGGACATAGATGTACGCAAAGGCCTACCCAGGTTACGTGAGAGCTGGATTAAAGACCGTAATGATGTTGAACAGCTGCCAGGCATTACCTCAGCCTACGGCAAGGAAAGACTGGCCGACAGCCGCCTGGACGGCCTGCGCTTCTCGTATCAGCATTCACCAATGAAAGCAAAAGCAGGACATAATGTGTCGCAGATGCATTATGCTAAGAAAGGTATCATCACCCGCGAGATGGAATACATTGCCACCCGCGAGAATCAATGTGTAGACAAATTATTCCAGGACAATAACGCGCTCTGGCAACAGCATAAAGGGCAGTCGTTCGGCGCCAATATCCCCCTGAAATTCATCACACCCGAATTTGTAAGACAGGAGGTAGCTGCAGGACGTGCCATCATTCCCAACAATATCAACCATCCGGAAAGTGAGCCCATGATCATTGGCCGTAATTTCCTGGTGAAGATCAATGCCAATATCGGTAACTCGGCGGTCACCTCCAGTATAGAGGAAGAAGTTGAAAAAGCTGTGTGGGCCTGCCGCTGGGGGGCAGACACGATCATGGATCTCAGCACCGGTAAAAATATTCACGAAACAAGAGAATGGATCATCCGTAATTCACCCGTTCCCATTGGCACCGTTCCCATTTACCAGGCGCTGGAAAAAGTAAATGGCAAAGCCGAAGACCTGACCTGGGACATCTTCCGGGATACGCTTATAGAACAGGCCGAACAGGGTGTGGACTATTTCACCATACATGCAGGCGTACTGCTGCGTTATGTACCGCTTACCGCCAAACGTACCACCGGCATCGTATCGCGTGGAGGTTCGATCATGGCCAAATGGTGCCTGGCGCATCATAAAGAGAACTTCCTCTATACCCACTTTGAGGAGATCTGCGACATTATGAAAGCATATGACGTAGCCTTCTCCCTGGGGGATGGTCTTCGTCCCGGAAGCATCGCAGATGCCAATGATGCCGCACAATTTGCAGAACTGGAAACGCTGGGAGAGCTGACCGATATTGCGTGGAAACATGATATACAGACCATGATAGAAGGTCCGGGACACGTGCCTATGCACCTGATCAAGGCGAATATGGATAAACAGCTGGAACACTGTAAAGAAGCGCCTTTCTATACGCTGGGACCATTGACTACGGATATTGCACCAGGCTATGATCATATCACCTCTGCTATCGGCGCCGCCATGATCGGTTGGTTCGGTACCGCTATGCTGTGTTATGTGACACCTAAAGAGCACCTGGGGCTGCCTGATAAGGAAGATGTAAGACAAGGGGTGATCACTTATAAGATTGCAGCTCACGCTGCAGATCTTGCCAAAGGTCATCCGGGGGCGCAACACCGTGATAATGCCCTGAGTAAAGCCCGCTTTGAGTTCCGTTGGGAAGATCAGTTCAACCTTTCCCTCGATCCGGAGACCGCCCGTTCCTATCATGATGAGACGCTGCCTGCAGAAGGCGCCAAGATCGCACACTTCTGTTCTATGTGCGGGCCTCATTTTTGCTCGATGAAGATCACACAGGAAGTGCGGGACTATGCCGCTACGCAACAGATAGATGAAACACTGGCCCTGGAAACCGGTATGGCAGAACAGGCACATGCATTTAAAGAACAGGGAGGAGAAGTTTACTTCTGATACTCATCTCATGATACAGATCATCACACACAGTACATTCCTGCCGGAAGAAACCAACTACTGGCAGCAACTGATCGCCGAAGGCGCAGACAGCATCCTCGTACGCAAACCGGGGTGGCCGGAAGCAGATTATGAACTGCTGTTACAAGACGCAGATCCATCCTGCTACCATAAGCTGATGATAGCGGGACATCCTGCCCTTTGCGAAAAGTATGGCCTGCAGGGCGTACACTTCAGTGAAACCGGCAGGGGCCTTGTAAACGGCGACCAGATCATCGGCTACCGGCAGAGAGGATGGCGGCTCAGCACCAGCATACATGCCGCCCAGACCTTGCAGATAGCCAGCGATAACTGGGACCAGCTGCTGCTGGCTCCCGTGTTTGACAGCATCTCCAAACCGGGGCATACAAGCACCTTCGGAACAGGCTTCCGCCTTTCAAAGGATGGCTACAAGGGTCAGGTACTGGCGTTGGGAGGGATCGATCATACCACAGCAGCAAAGGCCCGCGACATGCAGTTTGACGGGATTGCCCTATTGGGCGCCATCTGGCAGGAACCCGCTGCAGCTATCAGCAACTTCCGCCGCATCAGGGATATATGGAGGACAGACGCCCTTATGTCATAAGTCTGGCCGGCCTCGATCCTTCCGCCGGAGCAGGCCTGCTGGCAGATATAAAAACGTTTGAGGCGCTTGGCGTGTATGGTCTGGGCGTCTGTACGGCCATCACTGTACAGACAGATAGCCGCTTCCTTTCAGTAGAGTGGCAATCCGCAGGTCAGATCATAGCACAGGCAACACCGCTTATGGAAACATATCCGGTGGCGTACTGCAAGATCGGGATCGTACGCGATGCAGCTACCATACTGGAGGTTATTGAGGCCATAAAGGCCATACAGCCGGATGTACGTTTCATACTGGATCCTGTGCTGAAAGCCAGCGCCGGCTACACGTTTCATGATACCACACAACTATCGGTATGGAAACAGGTATTGCAGCAAGTGTACCTGCTAACTCCCAACTATCAGGAAGCGCAGCTACTGAGTGGGGAGGAAGACGGTCATGCCGCTGCAAGCGCCCTGGCAGCCTACAGTGCAGTGCTGCTAAAGGGAGGGCACCGGCAGGACAGACAGGGAGTAGACAGTCTGTATATAGGCAGGACCGATATAATCGATATTCCCGCCAGTATTGAAACCGTCTTTCCTAAACATGGTTCCGGCTGTGTGCTCAGCGCTGCTATTACCGCACAACTGGCAGCAGGCAGCTCATTGCCTGTCGCCTGTATCAAGGCCAAACTTTATACAGAGAAGTTTCTGGCCAGTCATTCATCACTTTTAGGTTATCATATCACATGATCAGCTCATTGCATTATATATCACAACAAACGGCAACTGCCTCACACCTGGATAATATCCTGGCTGCCTGCGAGGCCGGTTGCAGATGGATACAACTTCGTATCAAGAATGAACCCGAAGATAAGATCCTGGCCAGCGCACTTTCGGCAAAAGCCATCTGTTCACGGTACAACGCCACTCTTATCATCAACGACTATCCACACATTGCGAAGACGGTCGGCGCTCATGGTGTACACGTCGGCAAGCAGGATATGACAGTGACAAGGGCCCGGGCCATCACCGGCGATGAATTTATCATTGGTGGTACCGCCAATACGCTGGAAGATATTCTTGTTCATGTAAAAGACGGCGCTAACTATGTAGGCCTTGGACCTTACCGCTTTACCACCACTAAAGAGAAGCTCAGTCCCATCCTCGGTCTGGAAGGCATTGCCGGCATCATGCAGGCGCTCAGGAATATGGGTATTCATATTCCGGTCATCGCTATCGGCGGTATACTGGCAGAAGATGTACCGGTGCTGATGCAGACGGGTATTCACGGCATTGCGGTAAGTGGCCTTATCACACATGCAGAAAACAAATTTCAAACTGTATCATCTCTTACAACAATATGACACCACTTGTAATAGCCGGACATGCCTTTTCTTCCCGCCTGTTTACCGGCACTGGCAAATTTGCCTCACTGTCCGTGATGGAGGAAGCCTTACTGGCTTCAGGTTCAGAACTGGTGACGGTAGCGCTGAAAAGGGTGGACGTCCACAATGAATCGGATGATATGTTACAGCACATGCATCATCCGCAGCTAAAATTACTGCCTAATACTTCCGGCGTAAGAACAGCCAAAGAGGCCGTATATGCTGCCCAACTGGCCCGGGAAGCCCTTGAAACGAACTGGCTCAAACTCGAAATACATCCCGATCCACGCTACCTGCTGCCAGATCCGATAGAAACACTGAAAGCGGCAGAAGAACTGGTAAAACTCGGGTTCATTGTACTGCCCTACGTACACGCAGACCCTGTGCTGTGCAAAAGACTGGAGGAAGCAGGTACAGCCGCCGTCATGCCCCTGGGCGCACCAATAGGCAGCAACAAAGGCCTGCGGACGATCGATTTCCTGGAGATCATCATCGAACAGAGTAATGTACCGGTGGTGGTAGACGCAGGTATCGGCAGTCCATCGGATGCCGCAAAAGCCATGGAAATAGGGGCAGACGCCGTGTTGGTGAACACTGCTATCGCCGTGGCAAAAGACCCGGTAATGATGGCACAGGCATTCAGACAGGCCGTTATAGCCGGCAGACAGGCATATGAAGCAGGATTGCCCTCCGTGCAGCGTCAGGCAGTGGCGTCCAGCCCACTGATCGGCTTTCTTGATGAAGTTTAAACAAGCACATTATGTCAGGTTTTAAAAACATTTTTGATCAATATAACTGGGACGAGGTCAAGGCGGATATTTATTCGAAAACCGCCCGCGATGTGGAAGCTGCGCTTAACCGCAGCAAGCGTACCCTCGAAGACTTTAAAGCACTGATATCGCCGGCGGCAGCCCCTTATCTTGAACAGATGGCCCAGCTGAGCCGCAGGCTTACGCAACAGCGCTTTGGCAATACCATGCAGTTGTACATTCCCCTGTACCTCAGCAATGAATGCCAGAATATCTGTACCTACTGCGGCTTTAGCCTGGATAATAAGATTGCGCGGAAGACGCTGAACGAAGAGGAAATACTCCGGGAAGTGGCCGTTATCAAGGCAATGGGGTATGAGCATGTGCTGCTGGTTACAGGTGAAGCTAATCAGACCGTAGGGGTGGATTATTTCCGGGAAGCGCTGAAAGTGATCCGCCCGCATTTTGCCAACATCTCCATGGAGGTACAACCTATGGATGAAGCGGACTATGCGGAGCTGATACCTTATGGACTGCATGCGGTACTGGTCTACCAGGAAACATATCACGAGGCAGATTATAAGCTGCATCATCCTAAGGGGCGTAAATCTAATTTTGAGTACCGTTTAAACACGCCGGACCGGCTGGGCAGGGCAGGTATCCATAAAATAGGATTGGGCGTGCTAATAGGGCTGGAAGACTGGCGTACGGATAGTTTTTTTACAGCCCTTCATCTGCAGTATCTGGAAAAGACATATTGGCAGACGAAGTACAGTATATCTTTCCCGCGCCTGCGCCCTTGTTCGGGTGGCCTGCCTCCTAAAGTGGAAATGAACGACCGCGAGCTGGTACAGCTGATCTGCGCCTACCGCTTGCTGGACCAGGAAATTGAATTAAGTCTTTCTACGAGAGAAACGCCCCGTTTCAGAGATAATGTGATCAAACTGGGCATTACAGCGCTTAGTGCAGGTTCAAAAACGAATCCCGGTGGGTACGCAACAGATCTGTCTTCTCTGGAGCAGTTCGAAATATCTGACGACCGTAGTCCGGCGAACATCAGTGGCATGTTGCGTGCGCAGGGTTATGAGCCTGTATGGAAAGATTGGGATGCGGGTTATTGATGAAAGACGAAGAGAAGAACTTTGTAAAAATATAACAGCCCCGCATCCAACGGGGCTGTAGATTTACCTAAATCCATTACTGAAAATGTTACTTATTGAGATAAGTAGCCGCTTAATCTTACATTCCAAATGTAAGCTGCACATAATGAACAACCACAGTTATCATCATTATGAACAAAAAGAACAACGGGTGTTAAAATGAACACATTCCGGTCAATGAGGGATCTTTTCAAGGTCCCTGTAAGTCTTAACGGTTTCATGCGAACCTCTGAGCGCGCCCTTCTGGTTAGCGATCAGCTCCCTTACGCTGTAAGGCATCGGGACAGTAGAACGCAACACATCTTCGTATGTTCTTTGTGCGGCGTCTTCTGCGTATTCGCAGGAAGACAGCAGTGCCTGGCGGTCACGTCCTGAAAAGGTCGCGTTTACATCCATCCAGGTTCTATAGAGTTTCCCATATGTAGAAGAGCCTTGGGCGACGTCTCCTCCACCGTCGAGTAACACGTTGTTTAACTGGTCAATATATGTATGGCTTTCGTCTGCCATTCTCTGGAACAAAGCCTTCAGGTCGGTATCTTCTGTTAATGCTATTGCTTTTTCATATCCTTCCACACGATCTTGATTGATCCTGACCAGATCACTCAGGGCTTCCAACAATTTTTCATTTAGTTGCATGATAGTCAATTTTAGATTAATGCAATGATGATTAGTATATGTATGGTTCAAAAATACTACCAGTTTCTGCGCTTATAGCCGAGCAGGCATGGTGGCCTGTTCCAGCGCCTTACCTGACGGAGATTTTGCCCTTGCTGGGGAATCAACTCCACAAAGAAAACTCCATAAAAAATGCCGGCATATATTGCTTAAAAAAGGGAAGAATACGCTGTAAGCCTTGTAAACATTGAGGAAGAGCAGTGCCTCTTGTCATTAACACTATCTGGCACAGATTTTTTACTTGTTACTATAACCAAATCTTATTGATATGAGCGGCTTACTTTATTTGATCGCAGTGATCCTCATCATCGGATGGATACTGGGTGCGTTTGTTTACTCCGCCGGCAGTCTGATACACGTGCTGTTGGTATTAGCTATCATTGCTATTCTTGTAAATATTATACGCGGCCGGGCAGTATAACTGGGCAACCAGCTCCATTGTGTGAAAATGGTAATCAGTCGTAGCAGAAAGACCGACATACTATTCTGCTACGATCTGATTACCTTATTTTTTTTCAAACCGGTGTTTCCATAACAGTATTGTTATGTCCATCTGCCTACTTTCTCATGGGCAGCAGGAGCGGTTATACTTAATCCCAGAGATACTTTTCATTCACTACTTTTGTGACTGAGAAATTTTTATATGAGAAAATACATGCTCCTGGTTATGCTGCTGAGTGCCTGTGCTACCAGCCATAAAACCAGCGTTAGAGACACCACGACACCCACCATTCACTCACTGACATTACTGCATAAATACATTGTTCCTTACAACATGCCTTTTAAGGGTACCACAGTAGGAGGGCTTTCAGGTATAGATTATGACAGTACCCGGAAGGTTTATTACCTGATCTGCGATGACCGTTCGGAAAAACAAGCAGCCAGATATTACACCGTTCAGATACCAGCAAACAATTACGATAGAGACAGTATCCATTTTATTGGTACTACTTATCTGAGAATGCCCGACGGCAATGTATATCCCCCGGCAAAGGCCCTTGCACCCGACCCGGAGGCCATGCGTTACAATCCGCATACCGGTCATCTGGTATGGAGCAGTGAAGGGGAGAGGATCATTTCAGAGAAGGGGAACATTGTCAATGACCCCGGAGTATACGACATAGACAGCAGCGGGCGGTTTCTTGGCAGCTATCCCTTGCCGGAACAGTTCCACATGCGGGCCACAGAAAACGGGCCAAGGCGTAATGGTGTATTCGAAGGCATTGGTATTACTCCCGATGGCCGTTGTATGTTTGTAAGCCTGGAAGAGCCGCGATATGAAGACGGTCCCCGTGCTGACCTGAGAGATACTACCGCATATACACGTATTATCAAATATGATCTGCATACCCGTCAGCCAATAGCCCAGTATGCTTATAAACTGGAAGCTGTAGCACATCCCGCTGTCCCCGATTCCGCTTTCCGTGTAAATGGTATTTCCGATATACTGGCACTCTCGGAAACGCAGCTACTGGTGATGGAGCGCTCGTTCTCCACCGGCGTAAAAAGCAACACGATCCGTGTATTCATAGCAGATCTTCAACATGCTACTGATATTAAGACGGTCAATTCGTTACGCGAAACAACCCATTTCACACCAGGGAAAAAGAAGTTACTCCTGAATTTTGATGAGCTGGATACCTTTGTTGATAATGTGGAAGGAATGACTTTCGGCCCGATACTAGCTAACGGACACCGAAGTCTTATTTTCGTCGTTGATAATAATTTTGACAAAAGAGAGGAGACACAGTTTTACATCTTCGAAGTTAAACAATAAGAAATACTATTTTACCAGGAAAAATATACAGAACAGGGAAGTATGCCAAAATAATATTTCCCTGTTTTGTCATTTTATGTCATTTTTCTGATTTATATACAAATTACCAAAATCCCTTTCTTACCCTCTCCCATAGCAGTTTTTCACCGTTCAAAACTTTTTTGCAAAAACGTTTTACTTTACTTGAAAAATATTATACTTTTAAGGCGGAGTTACCATATTTATTCAAAAAGCCGAAATCGTTATAAAGAACTTGTGTATTGAACTTAAATTAAAATTCCGTAGCGTTATTTGAATCATTAATCATTAATTATTACTTGTAGCTTTTTCTTATCCTCAACGGATAACTATCAGCATTTTATTTTATTCTTTTTCATTACAGGCCACGTAAAATAATGATGTAATGTAAAATGTAACTGTCAGTAGTAACTGTACTTGTCATGCTGCAATCGAATGCTTTGCAGCCCGGTAGTCTATTATCTAAAACCTCCAGTATATGAAGTCTAAATTCACACGTTTCATGAGGGTCGCGGTGCAAGGCGCATTGGCTTTGCTGATGACGCTGCACGCCTTCTCACAAAGCCGGAAAATCACCGGCCGGGTCCTTGACAACAGGGATAACTCCCCGCTCCCTGGTGTATCTGTACAAGTTAAAGGCACTAGTAGCGGAACCCAAACCAAACCAGATGGTACGTATAGCATTGATGCCCCCTCTGGTAGTACGCTTGTATTCTCGTTTATTGGTTATCTGAGTCAGGAAAAAGTGATTAATGGCGCTGCAAACATTAACGTCAGCATGTCCTCTGACGTAAAATCCTTACAGGACGTAGTAGTAGTAGGTTATGGTTCTACAAGACGTTCTGACCTGACAGGCGCTGTAGCATCTGTGAAAACCGCACAACTGGAAGAAAGACCCGCAGCCTCTGTAAACCAGGCGCTGGCAGGCAGGATCCCCGGTGTACAGGTGAACACCAACTCGGGTCGTCCGGGTGGTCAGACCAATGTGCGTATCCGTGGTTTCAGTTCTATCAACACTACCAACAACCCGCTCTATGTAATTGACGGAGTGGTAATTCCGGTAGGTGCACAAACGCAGAACAGTAATGCAATCGACTTCTTAAACCCGAATGAAATAGCATCTGTAGAGGTGCTGAAAGACGCATCTTCCACTGCGATCTACGGTGCAAGAGGTGCGAACGGTGTTATTCTGGTGACTACTAAAAGAGGTAATGCCAGCGGTAGCCGTGTTACTTATGATGTAGGCCTGGCATATAACACCATTGGCCCTAAACGTGTTGAGATGCTCAACGCGAAAGAATATATGCAGGTAGAAGACCTGGCCTGGAAGAACGCTGAGATCTACGATCCGGTTGAATGGGCTAAGGGCACTTATATATCTAAAGATCCTAAGTTAAAAAGAACCAATCCTGATCTGTTCGATGCCAATGGCAATCCAAAGTATGATACAGACTGGTTTAAGGAATCTGTGCAACATAAAGTATCTCACAGCCATCAGTTAGGCTTTACAGGTGGTGATGAAAACAGCCAGTTCGGTCTGTTCCTGGGTTACAGGGATGACGAAGGTTTGCTGTTGAATTCTTATCTGAAAAGATATTCTGCACGTTTCACATTCGACAGCCAGATGAAATCATGGCTGAAAGTAGGTGGATCACTGGGTTACACTAACCAGAGCGAAAACCTGGTTGATATCGGTACCGGTGGTCTGAACTCTGTTCGTATGATCACAGAAGCGCTGCCTTTCCTGCCGGTTAGAATGCCAAATGGTACTTTCAGCAATAACAAGCTGTATCCTGGTGCTGAAGGTGGTGCCAATCCTGTACACATCCTGACAGACCGCAAATACATTCTGCAGACACAGAACGTACTGGGTAACGCATATGCTACTATCACCCTGGCAAAAGGTCTGGAATTCCGTTCCGTTGTAGGTGCTAACGTAGTAACCCGCGGCAGGAACGAATGGAACGGCCGCTCACTGATAGACATCTCTGCTACCCAGAAAGGTATTGCCATCGTTGCGAACGACAGGGAAACTTACTGGTCATTTGAAAACTATCTGACCTACAACAAACGCTTCAACCAGATTCACTCTATCAATGCTTTAGCGGGTGTGGGTTGGCAGGAAGATAACATCTTCGGCTTCAACGTACGTGGTGAAAACTTTTCTACCGACTATCTCGAAACCAACAGTATCGGTTCTGCAGGTCTGATTCCTTCATCCGGCGCAGCTTCCCGTAACCTTGGTTTTGCATTCAACTCTTACTTTGGCCGTGTGAACTATGGCTTTAAAGATAAGTACCTGGTTACCTTCACAGGCCGTGTGGATGGTTCTTCCAAATTCGGCCCCAACAACAAATACGCTTTCTTCCCTTCTGCAGCGTTGGCATGGCGTGTATCTGAGGAGTCATTCCTGAAAGACAATCCAACCATCTCTACTTTGAAACTGCGTACGAGCTACGGTTTGACGGGTAACTCTGAGATCCCGCCTTACAGCTCCCTGTATTCACTGACCGCGAGCAACGACTACGCCTTCCCACTGAACGGTCAGAAAGTACAGGGTGTAGGTACCAACAGGCTACCTAACAAAGACCTGAAATGGGAAAAAACTGCGCAGTATGATTTTGGTGTGGAACTGGGTCTGTTAAAGAACAGGATCTCTCTGGAAGCTGACCTCTACTACAGGAAAACTACAGATATGTTACTGGATGCGCCTGTACCTACCACCAGCGGTTACACTGTTATCAGCAGAAACGTTGGTGCAATGGAAAACAAGGGTCTGGAAATCGGTTTGAATACGGTGAACATTGAGACGAAAGATTTCTCCTGGTCTACCACCTTCAACATCTCTTTCAACAAGAATAAAGTGCTGGCACTGGCAACTCCTGCCGACATATTCGGTGTGGGTGGTCCTAACTTCACCAACCAGACAAACATCATCCGCGTAGGTGAACCTGTAGGTTCCTTCTGGGGTCTCGTGCGCGAAGGCACCTGGGCTACAAAAGACGCTGCTGAAGCTGCGCTGTTTAAAGATTACCGTGGTGGCAAACCAATCCTGCCCGGCGATATCAAATACCGCGACGTAAATGGCGACCATGCTATTAACGATGCTGATCGTATGATCATCGGTAACGGTAACCCTGACGGATGGGGTGGTTTCTTCAACACCTTTAAGTACAAAAACCTGGATCTAACGCTTGAATTGCAATTCGTGTATGGTAACGATGTACTGAACATGACGCACCACTCCGGTGAAGACCGTACTGGCCTGGCTAACAGCTTCAAATCCGTACTGAACTACTGGACACCGGATCACCAGAATACCGACATCGCGGCTCCACGTAATCCGAGCGCTGGTTATGTTACCAACGTAGACACCCGTTGGGTAGAAGATGGTTCATTCCTCCGTGGTAAGAACCTGGCACTGGGGTATAACTTCTCTGCCGAAAAACTGAAACGTCTGCATCTCAGCAAACTGAGAGTATATGCTTCTGTACAAAACTTCTTCCTTGCTACTAAATTCAGTGGTAACGATCCTGAAGTAAGCACTTACTCACAGCCATTTGCACAGGGCCAAACATTCTTTGATTATCCGAAACCAACTACGTTCCAGCTTGGCGCTAACGTTGCTTTCTAATCAATCTAACATTTATCAGAAAAAGAGATGCTCATGAAGAACTACATAAAAAAAGCCGCACTTAGCATATTGATCGGTGGCAGCTTATTTGCTACCGGTTGTAACAAATTCCTGGAAGAAAAAGACCCTTCCAACCTGTCGCCAGATATCTATTATACCTTACCGGAACATGCGGATGCAGCGGTGTATGCAGCTTATGCACGCGCCCGTTTCATTGGTAGTGGTGCAGGTATCTTTTCGGCCAACTTCCAGATGCTGGATGCACCGACAGGTACTGCAGCAACAGCAACCGCTCAAAACTCTGACCTAAACAACCTCCTGGGGCTTGTATATGATGGAGATAACCTCCACGTCAGACAATTCTGGACTGGCGCCTATAGAGTAATTGCACAGGCCAACATGGCGCTTGATAAAATTCCCGGCATCCCAAATATGGATGAGGCAGCGAGAAAAAGAACAATGGGTGAAGCAGCATTCCTGCGTGCATGGTCTTACTTCTATGTTGTAAGACTTTGGGGTAATGTTCCTTTGATCACAAAGCCACAAACACCTACTTCTCCTGATTTCTATCCTGGCCGTACAAGCACGGATAGCGTATATGCGCAAATCGTTGCAGATCTGAAAATGGCTGAAGAATCCGGCTTGCCATGGATGGACGCTTCCGGCAGGGTAGGCCTCGCTGCCATCAAAACCGAACTGGCAAAAGTATATCTGACTATGGCCGGCTATCCGCTGGAAAAAGGTCTGGAATATTACAAGATGGCGGCCGCTAAAGCAAAAGAGGTTCTTGACTATGCAAAAACCAATACAGGCCAGATCAATCTGTTCGACGCTTATAGCCAGCTGCATGACGTAACGAACAACAATAAGGTAGAACACCTGTTTGAAGTACAGTACCTGGCAGATATCGAGGGCAACCCGATGCAATCACTAATGCTGCCAAACAACTCCCTGTCAAAGAATATCTCTGCCATGGGTAGCGGTGTAGGTAGTTCTATCCCTACTTCTTCTTTCTATGATTCATACAAGAAGTTTGAGCCTAAGGATAAACGTACAGATCAGCAGCAGTTTTTCTTTACTTACTATTTCGTAGACGGTAAAGGCGATACATTCCAGTTAGACAAACCTTACATCTACAAGCACTTCGATGTAGCAGCTCATGGTAAACCAGGCGCTCCCGGTACCGGTAGAAGTAACCTGAACATGCCTCAGATCCGCTTTGCAGAGACATTGCTGATCTACGCAGAAGCGCAGAACAAGGCAGACGGTACTCCAAATGCTGATGCATATGCTGCTTTGAACCGCGTACGTGAAAGGGCGGGGCTGGATCCTTTATCAGGGCTGACACAGGGCGCGTTTGAAGAGGCAGTATGGCGTGAGCGCTGGCATGAGTTCTGTTATGAAGGCATTACGTGGTTTGACATGGTGCGTCTGAGAAAAGTATACAACGAAGACACTAATGGCTTCGACAACTTTGAAGGACACATTAACCAAAACTCCGGTGCCGCACTACAGAAGAAACATCTGCTGTTCCCACTACCAATACAGGAAATGCGTAACAACATTAACCTGAGACCTCAGAATGACGGTTACGGTTCATAAGATCAGTTCCTTCCAATAAAAAGAGAGGGCTTCGTTTTTTTGAAACGAGGCCCTCTCTTTTTATTTACAATACATTAGTCCCAGATCTGATTGGATGCGGTGAGGATCACCGGTTGTCCATCTGTTACTATGATGGTATGTTCATGCTGCGCTACGAAGCTGCCATCATTGGTCACGAGCGTCCAGCCATCCCCCATATCATACGCGTAAGAGGCTCTGGTAGAAATGAACGTCTCAATGGCAACAACACTATTCTTCCGGAACCGGTTCTTGTTCATACGGTCGTAGTAATTCGGGATCTCTTTAGGCTCCTCATGCAGGCTTCTGCCCACGCCATGGCCCACCAGGTTCTTAATGACCCTGTAGCCCATTTTCTTTGCTGTCGATTCTATGAGTTGCCCTATGTCAGCAATCTTTACTCCGCCCCTGATCTCACCGATCGCTTTCTGCAATATCAGCTTTGAGGCATTCACCAGCGGATTATGATTATGAATATCGTTTCCCAATACAAACGAACCCCCGTTATCACCCCAATAGCCATTCAGTTCGGCTGAAACATCTATGTTCACCAGGTCTCCTTCCTGCAATATCTTATTGCCGGATGGAATACCGTGCGCTACTTCATTATTCAGGCTGATGCAGGTCCATCCGGGAAACCCATAGGTCAGTTTCGGCGCTGACTTTGCCCCCATTTCATTCAATAGCCTGCCGCCATATTCATCCAGCTCTTTTGCTGACATACCGGGACAGGCATATTCCCTCATCTTCCTTAATGTAATCCCTACGGCCTCACTCACAGCCTGCATCCCCGACAGGTCTGCATTCGATGTTATAGACATAATCTGATTATTTTGTGATATTATGTATAATGGCTGCGTGGATGTCTGCAATAGACTTCATCTTTCCATCTCCATCAAAACAGGTGATCCTGGTAACGGAAGGATCAGTATCTGCTAATATTTCATACTCCCGCTTTACCGCCAGCTGAAGGGAGAAGTCCTTCTCATGAATGTCGTCTTTCCCATTCAGGTACTTCCTTTCCTCGCCGGAACGACGCTGTGTCAAGGCCTGCTCGGTAAAAGAAAAAGGAACATCCAGGTAAATTGAAAGATCCGGCTGGGGAATACGGTTGTACTCATATTCAAACATGTTGATCCACTCACGCAGCTCTTTCTTCTCTTTTTCCGTTTGCAGCTTCGCACACTGGAATGCAATATTGGACAGTACATAGCGGTCTACCAGTACCACATATCCACTGGCCAGCCATTCATTGATATTGTGTGCAAATGCCTTTCTGTCTTCGGCAAATAACAGCGCCACCAATTGTGGGTGTACACTTTTTACGTCTCCGAACTCGCCCCGCAGGAACCTGGCAATCAGTTCTCCGAATACGCCTTCCTGTACGATCGGGAAATGTACAAAGCGTGTCTCTATACCCTGCTTATTAAAATATTCCGTCAGTAAAGCGATCTGGGTAGATTTTCCGGCCCCATCCAGTCCTTCAATGGCAATAAACCTGCTGTTATTCTGCATTAAAAATCAGTTAAAACTATCTGCAAAGATACCACTAATTCGCCGTCAGACCAGCAACTAGACTCCTGCAGTATATTTTTCGCGGGAGGCATAGATCCCCTGCATATGTGTCTCGGCCCATTCAGCCAGCGCCTCTAAATGTGGCACCAGGGAGTGCCCCCTTTCGGTAAGGCTATATTCTACTTTGGGAGGGATTTCCGCATATACTTTACGGATAACCAGCCCGTCGGCCTCCAGGATCTTCAGCGTGACGGTCAGCATCTTCTGGGAAATATCTCCGATCCCATGATGCAGCTGATTGAACCGCATTGTACCTTCTTTTCCGAGAACGAGAATGATCAGCATAGACCATTTGTCACCTAAACGGTCCAATACATTTCTTACAGCGCAGTTCCCCCCGCCGGAGGAACGATATTTTTCCAAAATATCCATCATTTTAAAACATTGATAATCAACAATAGTTACTCCCAGGTAACAACCATACTGCGCGGTGCCTTCTTGTCAGACATTTCCAGGCACCTTACTTTTGACTTACTAAAAGTAAGTAAAGGTAATTAAGTAACCAATACAGTAAATTAAAGGACAATGGGAAAAATATTAGTAACAGGAGTAACCGGCCACCTTGGTCGTATCGTATTAGACAAATTGCTCGGCAAAGTACCAGCTTCCAGCGTAAAGGTATTAGTACGTGATGAAGCAAAAGCAGGCCCTTTCAAACAACTGGGAGTAGAAGTGGCAATAGGTAGCTATGATGATAAAAGCTCGCTTGTAAACGCCTTCAAAGACGTTGACAAGCTGTATTTCATATCCGGCAATGATGTTGCTAAACGTGGCCCGCAGCATGAAAACGTTGTGGGTGCAGCGGTAGAAGCGAAAGTAGGTCATGTGGTATACACGAGTTTCCAGCGCAAGAATGAAACAAGCACATCTCCGATTTATTTTGTCGCCTCTACTCACCTGTTAACAGAAGATCTGTTAAAGTCATCCGGTTTGAAATATACCATCCTCAAACATGCTATATACACCGAGATGATACCAATTTTTGCAGGAGATAAAATATTTGAAACCGGGGTTATCTTCCAGCCGGCTGGTGATGGTAAATCTGCGTTAGTGCTGCGCAGCGACCTGGCAGAGGCAGCGGTAGCAGTACTGACAGGAGAGGGGCATGAGAACCGCAGCTACGAACTGACCGGACCTGAAGCAGTATCTTATGCGGATATAGCAGCAAAGATCTCTGCCATTACCGGTAAAAATGTTTCTTATGTATCACCAACTCCAGAGGTATTTGCAGCCGAGTTGGCAAAAGTAGGTGTACCATCAGAGTATATCGGGTTGTTTGCAGGATTTAGCGTGGCTACCAAAGAAGGGGAGTTTGCAAACGTCAGCACTGATCTGGAAAAACTGATCGGCAGAAAAGGAGGAAGTGTAGGAGAATACCTGCAGCAGGTGTACGGAGGGAAATAAATCATCTAATACAGCACACAGCGAACCATGAAGTAAGAAAGTACCTCGTTAAAAACCGGGGTACTTTCTTATTTTACAGATGCGGACACCTCGTAACATTCGAATCAAAACCGTGTTCATATTGAATGAAGCTGTCATATAAAAACAACAAGACTTCCGGGGAATGCAGGCTGACATTGGACGAGGAAGAATTCGACCGGTATTTTTATGGGAAAGACCGGAAAGACAAGCTGCTGACCATTGCCTGGAACAGGGGAGAAACCCAGGAAGCCTTGGTGGATGGCGTACAATATAACTTCCCTTCCAATACCATCCTCTGCCTGATGGTTAATCAGACCTTCCAGTTTGCCAATCCGAAGTGCATTGTTGCATGGCAGTTTAACCGGCCGTTCTATTGTATCGTGGACCATGATAAGGAGGTAAGTTGTGTGGGCTTTCTTTTTTATGGTTCCCGTGATATGATGTTTGTTAAACTCGATGAAGCCAAACAGTATAAAATTGATCTTCTGCTGAAAGTATTCCTGGACGAGTTCGAAACAGTCGACAACATTCAGCAGGACATGCTGCAGATGTTGCTCAAAAGGCTGATCATTATCATTACCCGTCTGGCGAAAGAGCAATTCCTGAATGAGGACGAGCTGCCAGCATCAAAACTGGACATTGTCCGCCAGTATAATCTGCTGGTAGAGAAAAACTACAAGGTCGAACATCGTGTAAAGTTTTATGCAGATCAGCTGAACCGCTCCCCCAAAACCCTCGCAAATCTATTTGCCTTATACAACGATAAGTCGCCGCTGACCATCATACAGGACAGGGTCCTCCTTGAGGCCAAACGTCTATTGCTCTACACCGACAAATCATCCAAGGAGATAGCTTATGAACTGGGCTTTGCAGATGCGGCACACTTCAGCGTTTTCTTCAAGAAACTCACCTCTTTTGCACCTTCCGATTTCCGCGGCAATAAGCCTTCCATCCTTACAGGCAACGACAGTTGTTAGATAACTGGCTGCTGTGCTATTCATTACGGCCGCCTACCTGTCTTATCATCGCGACAGGCTGCACAATGAAGGCTTTATACAGTTGCGCCATGCCGGTAATCAGCAGTACAATGCCCAATATCCAGTTCAGGAGCACGTGTTGTTCTACCAGGTAGTCTATCAGTAACCGGCCTGCCAGTGCATAAGCCGAAAACGCGAGGGCTGTTCCCATTCCTATGGCCATCACGTAAAAGTTATGTGCTACCCGGTTGTCACTCAGCAGATGTTTTGCTTTGAGCACTGCTGTCCAACCTATCCAGAACGGTATATGCAGGGGATTGATAATGCTTAGCAACACTCCCATTATAAACGGATGCAGTGTGGTAAAAGGTGTTTCGGCCTGGAACATCTGTTTTTGCCAGGCGGCGGTAAGGCTATTAAAGGCCAGTAGCAACAATACCGCTCCCGTGATCAGGTGAAAGAACCATAATATCCGTTTCAGTTTTTCCAGCTGTTTCACTGCCAGCAATGCAATACGCACCAGCAGCATCTCGATAATGATGGCCGCCACGCCAAACATGGCGGCCCCTGCCAGGTTACCAGCAAAGCTGAAATTGGCTACAGTCAGGTTCAGCGTACCCAATGGCAGTGACCCTGTAAAACTGATCCCCATTGCCCATCCTATCATCCTGCTATGCTGTTTCATAACTGTCTTACCCGCTTTAAGTGCCTTGTGTGCTGCTGTAACATTTTAATCCCTTCTGTAATATCCATTAAGGAGAGGCCTCTTCGTTCCGCATTCAGCCTGCTGATGCTGTACAGTATCTTCCAGTGCCGGCATATTTCTTTCCAGGCAAATAACAGTGAATGCCCGGGATCATAGATGTGCGTAGGTTCGCTGCCAGCACCGTTTAACTCTATAATAGAGAAATGCCTGCCCTCATTCAAATCGTCCCAACTTTTAAACTTAATATCCATACGGCCATAATAGAAGCCGGGAACCTGTTTACAAACAGCGTCTATCACATCAATTAGCTGCGCATTGATCCTGTTGCGCTGGTCAATGAACAGGGCGCCCCGGCTGTGGTTACCATACGGCACTACCACCTGACTGACTCCGGCGGGCAATACAATATTCAACGTAGCTCCCAGCGTCATACGCAGGGCAGGTAGCTGCAATAATGCCCGGTCCTGTTTTTCGAGCAACGCTGCGATGGTCAAGTGTCCATCACCGGTAACAGACAGGAACTCCTTCCCGACAATACCGGAAATATGTCCTTTCTTCTCTCCCGGCATACGATAATAGAAAATGCCTGCTTCCAGCTCATAATCAATATATTCCTGCACGATGAAATCTACTTTACTCAACCGGCAATATTCATCCAGGTCAGCCGGGGAATGCAGCAGTTTTACCTGCATACCCCGTTCTCCCATATCCGGTTTGGCGATTAACGGGAAGGTCATTGTCTCCTCCTTCAGCTGATCGATGATGATTTCCGGATCTGTACCGGAGTGGCATAATTGTGTTTTCGGATAATATTGCCGGGGGATCAGGGTATAGATCTCGCTTTTACGCTCCTGTGCAAAACCCGCGTTCCTGATACCCGGATTAGCGGCGCTGAAGAAAAACAAGGACCGGGCTTTTATACTTAGCCAGAGCCAGTAAACATATACGGGACCGTAAATAAGGTAAGCAGGCCAGTATTCCCAGTGGAAAATTCTTATCATCATTCTCCGGACAGATAGCCACCATTTGCGTGCACCAGTGTTCCGTATAGTTGTGGCAGTACTTTTCGGTAAGACAAATATCTTCTCTGTATCGTTTCCTGCCTGCAGATCTTTGTATCGCATCTCTAATTGGCCGGCTGCTATATACACCGATGTAATGCTGACAGTGCTGATCTTATCCTCCCGGTTCATGACCAGGTTATTTCTCACATCGCCCGTTCCCGCATACTGATGAAAACGAAGGACCTCTTCACTATTTACCTGGACATGCTGCTGATCGATCCAGTCGCTAAACCATTGTTCTCTTTCACGCGCTTCCAGCTCATCGTACAAAGTGACGGAAGACCAGATGTAGGCCTTCGCTGCATCGAGCAACAGGCGATGTTTTTTGATGCCATCCCAGCGGTGTTCCCAGAGATTTCCTCTCACAAAAAGGATCAGTGTAAAAGGCTCTATTCCTTCAAGGTCTGTTTCCTCGAACCGCCGTTCAGGGTCGTGAGCTGCTATTACATCCAGTAATATCAACCCACGACTCCTGCGGTACGGCGGTTGACGCAAGTGTTTTGTAAACGCTCCATTCAGCAGCACTACAGCGTCTCCATTGTCTTTCAGTGCAATCCAACTACCACCGGCATCCGGGTCTTTTGGAAAGAGCAATGTGTAGCCCTCGCCATAGACATATTCCGGACGCAATGCACGCCCTCTACGTGCATGCTCATCCCTGTTGGAAGTAAGGTAAACGCCTGTTGCTGTTGGTATAACGGTTACTGTACACATGCATTCCTGTGTTTTAGCGTAGAAATGGCTACCCCGAAGTCTTCGGGCAGCACAATGGTTGACACCGCATTTACTCCGATTCTCAGTAAGGCCATGTGATGGACGGTATGTTCCAGGTTATAGACCAGTTCACGGCTGTAATTTGTTTCTACGAATTCTCCTTCCTCACTATCACTGCTGTAATCAATGGCCAGGAGTAGTTTCCTGTTTTCTTTCTCCAGTGAGGACATGACCATTATCAAACTGTTAATGGCGCATGCTCTGCTGGTCTCTATGCTGTAATCTCTTTTTCTTTTGTCATAGTCGACGGTTCCGGTGCCATAGCCAGCGTTCAGCTCCTGAAAAAACTCAATGATATGCCTTGTATGCTGTCCGAGCGTAGCGTTGGAGAGTAGTTTTATCTGGCACACATACTGTTCATCCGTAAGGTGCTCCAGCAGGTCCTGCAATTGCATAAGCAAACCTGCCAGAGGAGCCGTCACCTGTGATACTGAGGTTGTCATAACACTGTAGATTTGGGCTTAAAAAGCAAATGAAGCACCTGCGCTCTGTACAGCCACGCCAGCACAGCGCTGCTCACAAATACCAGCAACGCATATGTGAACAGCAATCCACCATCATCCTGTACAACAATACCAAGTTTAGTGAGGTGGGAGAGGAGTGCCCCGGCCATTAATCCGGTAGCTAATACAGCCCCGAAGCCGGTTGTACGTGGATAAAGGATCAGGATGGATGCGATCAGTTCCAGGATGCCGATCCCTACGCGGCCCCAGGGTTCCATACCCAGTGTAGAAAAGATGTAAACAGATTCTGGCGCGGCAGTAAACTTGAAGAATAGTGTCTGCAACATAATAATCGTAGCCACCAGCCGCAATATCCAAAGAATGACAACTTTGATCATAGAACTATTTTTAGTCGTTGATGATTACTCTTTGTCTTTTATGTTTACCCACTCTTTGTCAGCCTTCTCAATAAATCCTTTTGTATCCTTTATCCAGTTTTCTCTAACCTTCGCATCGTAATTGAAATACAGCTTGTCGTCCACAATAGTCCAGGTATCTGTTTCGGTAGGTGCTTTATGTCCGTGAGCAGTACCGTAGGCGCAGTACCCACCATACTGTGGCGCATAATGTTCCGGGTTGGCCTTGAAGCTGTCGAGATTCTCTTTAGAAGAGAACAGCCATTGCGCATCTTTCCAGGTATATGACAGTTCCTCAGTACCCTTTACCGCTTTCTGCTCTCTGAAGAACGCAACAGGATCATATCCTTTAATGGCTTTGCCTTCCGGCGAAAAAATCTCTCTTTTTTGCGCATTGCTGCCACATGCTGCAAGAAATAATATGAAGGTGGCGATGAATAGATTCCTCATTTTGATATTTTTAGATTGATGTGGTTATTTGACAAATTTGGTCCAGTTCTTATCCGCGTTACTCTTTAAATGCACTTCGTCCTTGTTCCATTTTTCAAGCGTATTATTGAAGTACTTGTTATAAAAGACGTGGAGTTTACCGTCTACTATCTTGAATGTTTTGGGGTTGATCTCCACTTTCTCGCCGGTAGCGCCCATTGCATAGGCGCACCATCCGCCGTATAACGGTTCATATTTCTCAGGATTGGTTTTAAACGTCTTCCTGTGTTCTTCCGATGCAAAGCGGTATGTTACGCCATTATATACTGTGGCGATATCCTTATTGCCTTCAACGGCTTTATGATCGGTGAAGTAGGCCACAGGATCATATCCCTGCAGGGCTAACCCTGATTTGTCTACATTGTATTCTTTCCTGCGTACATCTGCTGTCTGTTGTGCTGAGGCGCCGGTTACAAATGCCAATGCCAGCACCAGTACAGTAATTACCTTTTTCATGATTGCTGTAGTTTTAAAGAATGTGTGTTTTGAATGAAGTGTTGTCTTCGGATAACAGATCTGTTTTCTGTTGCCTGACAACATTGTAAAACTACTGTGACCAGCGGCCCCGAAAAATGCCGGCACTTCCCGAAGACTTGTCTAAACTGCCCGAAGCTGGGTAAGGGATCACGTTTACATTTCCGGAGGAGCATCCGGTTGAACATTCATGGTGCGTGTCAGCATATTGGAGATCATATTTGCCCCGATACATAATATAACATCCACGAGGTGGGCATCGGTGTAGCCCACTGCTACAGCATGATCCACGATGCAGGCACACCCTGAAATATGCTTAACCCAGTTTGGGCATGGCTGGCGCTCATAAATTCAATCTGTGATCTGCTACAGCTATTCGGACCAACATGCAAACCTATCGGGTATGTGCTGTTGAAGCAATGCCATCACTTCCCGATGAGTTATCCAGATTTCCCGAAATGACAGGAGGGGATGTTTTAGTGCTCCCACTTTTTACCGTTTCGCTCCGGCTTCCTGTGAATGGATCACTGGCGGGGCATTGCAATAGCTGTCGTGCGGTGCCAGTGGTGGCAACCAAGGCATTCCTGCGGGGATCATTAGTGCTGTATGTATTTGAACTACGGCGGATGCATATCGTAGGAGGAGAGGAAACGTGGAGTTACAATCGCCAGAAGTCAGGGATCAGGTTGAACACCTGGTAGTAATCCTTTCTCCGGTTCGGGAAGTACGCAATCGGCTTGCGATGAGCTTACTGAAAGGTCTCCAAAAGGGTACTAAAAGGGTATCAAAAGGGTATTTATATATCCATTCGATATTGAAGTGATATCTAAATATCATTTTGTTGTCGATTATGGAAGCTTATCTGTACCTTAGAGAAGCGAAGCAATACACTTGTAATTAATAACCTCAAAAGACCTTTTTATGGCCATTGTTAAAGACAATATCCTCCTTCAATTTGTACGGGGTACCCTCGGCAAACAACTCACGATCTACGAACGGAATGGGCAGATCATTATGGCGACGAAACGCGGCCCTTCAAGGAAAAAGCCTACCCAAAAGCAGTTAGAAGCAAGGGAGAGGATGACCATTGCTTCGGCACGTGCGCAGCTAATGATGGCCGATCCGGAGGTGAAAGCCTATTATGCATCGCTGGCAGGGCCAGGACAAAATGCCTATAATATGGCAGTGAAGGATGCTTACCGCAGTCCCGAGATCCAAAGTATCAGGTTAGAAAAGGAGGAGGTGGTAGTGACTGCCAAAAATGAATTCCGTGTAGCGGAAGTGGAGGTAAAGGTAGTAGACGCTGATGGTGTTGTTACTGAGAGTGGGCGGGCAGTTTTGGGCTGGAACGGCGTTGATTGGCATTATAAAGTAACTGCGCTGCCAGCAGGCGGTAAAGTCATTGTGGAAGTGGAAAATTTGCCAGGGAGATATACGGTGAAGGAATTGCTGCTTACATAAAAAACGTCGTCACTGCTTACGAATTGCTTCTTTCTGATTGGAGAGTTTTGCCTGCATATCTGCAACATTCTCCAATTTGCCAGCCAACAAGAATTATTTTGATAGGTGTTGTTCCCTCCTTAAAAGCGGGTAGGCGTAGCCTTGCCCCCAGGGTTTTCAACTTTATCCCGGAAAAAGCAAAAATCTTTGAATCGGTTGAAACTATCCTGACAAAGGCTCAGGAAACTACAGAAAAGCTTCATCACCGATTGAACGGACAACGTACGATACCTCCAAAGATTTAATTAAATAGATGTCAGGTAATTGGTTAGGTAAGCATTAAAAAAGGCTTTCAGCCGATCAGCTGAAAGCCTTTTTATTTCGTGGTCCCACCAGGGCATGATCCTGGGACCCCCTGATTATGAGTCAGGTGCTCTAACCAACTGAGCTATAGGACCTGTTCTTTGCAGAACGAATATTTTGAAACTTTCTCGTGGGTTCCCTTTTTCAGGGAGGGCAAAATTAATTATTTTTTATTCAATTATCCAATCATTTCTGAATTTTTTGTTCCCGGCACATAAATTTGCACTTTCTCATTCAGCAGTTCATATAATGAAAGGTATTAAACACATCATCTTCGATCTGGGCGGGGTTATAATTAATCTTAATTACCAACTGACTTACAAGGCGTTTGAAGACCTCGGGGTAAAAGAGTTCACCAGTTTATACAACCAGTTTACGCTAACCACGGTGTTTAACGATTTGGAGACCGGCAAGATCGAACCGGAAGTATTTCTGAATGAGATGCAGCAACACACAGCGCCGGGCACCACGCACCAGCAGATCATTGATGCATGGAATGCGATGCTGCTGGACTTTCCGCTACGCAGGTTGCAGATATTACAGCAGTTAAGGCAGCATTATGGGCTATACCTGTTAAGCAATACGAATGCTATTCACCTGGATGCCTTTAATAAAATATTACAGGACAGCAGGGGAATACCTTCCCTGGCATCTTTTTTTGATAAAGCTTATTATTCTCACCTGATCGGGTTACGCAAGCCTGAGAAGGAGGCATATCAGTTTGTGCTGGATGAGAATGGCCTGGATCCCGCCGAGACATTATTTATAGATGACACACTTCCCAATGTTGAAGGCGCCAGGGTTGTTGGCATACAAACAATCCATCTCCTGCCGCCTAAGACGATAGCAGATATCTTCAGGTAACAGTGAAGACTATTTGATTTCTTCAAAATCCAGGTAATCTCCTTTGTCCGCGTTTTTAGGGGCGGAGCGCTGTTGCTGCGTCTGGGCAGCCTGTCTCTGGGCTTGTTCCTGTTGCTGGTATTGACGACGAAGATGCTCCTGGATATCTCCCATCTGTCTGCGTACATGTTTGGTTGACTGATATACAGGCACGATGAAGTCGAATACAAATTTGTACAGCAACCAGAACACAAATGCTAGAAATGCGTATTTCAGTATCATGTAACAAATGTAGCAGTTAATCTGCTTTCTGGGCAGAGAAAATTCGGCCTTTAGGTTTTCTTTAACAGCCGGAAAAGCAGATCAACCTGGTTATAAACCCAGCAGTGCCGCGCTTTGAAGAGCAGCCTTTTTGTTGTACTCCCAGGTCAGTTTACGGTAGTTGATTGCATCAACAATGGTACCGATCCAGCACAAACCTATTGTCAAAATATATAATATCCCCATGCCGATCTGGTTGATCAGGAAGCGGTGGATACCGGCCGGACCGATCAAACCGACGAGGCAGCAGATAAGAATGACCTGGGGATCTTTTCTCCGCCCTTGATAAATAGCCAGGAAACGCTGACGGGTTTCAATGGAATAGTCGCGGGTAAGTTCCTGCAGCCATAAAAGCTCTTCCTGTTCAATACCCGGTAAGCTGATAAAATCTGTCATGTATAGTGGTTTTTAAGTTCCGCAAAAGATTGCCATTGCAGTCTGGCGAGCTGGAAGGTCCGGTATGTTAATATCAATACAGCGAACGGGCCCAGGGGGTGATTTTTCAGGCAGGTGCGCCATTCTCCATGTAGCAAAAAGTGAATGGAATGTCCCAGGCCACATCCGGGGCACCAGGGTATTCCCATTCTTTTTAACATACAGCAACTGGCGTTGCTGGCCTGGTGTGGATCCATGAAAAATAAAAGCGATAGGGCCGCTGGCCATATCATCAACTCTATATTAACATGTTGTATGTATGCTTTAATTTGCATATTTCGTATTAGGGGCGCAGTTATTATTTTTTTTCGGAATCTGTGCGGACAGGGCGTTTTCTCTCGTGAAATTATTTCTTACAAGTTAAAGAAAATGTTCTTGGATCAAAATAAAATCCTAATTTTGCATAGGAAAATGATACTAACGAAGGGGACTGAGCGGTCCCCTTCTCGTTTTTTTATGGCAAATGAACAAGTAATAATAAACATCCGGGACCTGGCAACAGAAATGCTTGCTCCTTATCCGGAATACTTCGTAGTAGATGTGCGGATAAAGCCCACAAACAACATAAAACTCTTTGTAGACGGGGATAATGGCGTACCGGTAGATAAGCTGGTCGCATTTAACCGGAACCTGTACACCAGGCTTGAAGGTGCCAATTTGTTCCCAGACAACGATTTTTCCCTGGAAGTATCCTCTCCCGGACTAGATGAGCCGCTGAAACTTCACCGTCAATATGTTAAGAACATTGGTCGTAAAGTAGCTGTTACTTTATTGGATAACTCTGAAAAAGAGGGTACCCTGCTGGCCGTTTCGGAAGAAAAGGTGACGATTGAGGAGCTGATTGGCAAGAAAAAAGAGAAAAAAACAACTGAAATAAATTTAAGTGAAATAAAGCACACGAAGGTGTGCATCGTGTTTTAAAATATAATAATATAACCGAAACATGGCTAGTATTAACCTGATTGAGTCATTCACGGAGTTTAAGGAAGCGGAAAACATTGACCGCCCTACGTTGATGAAAGTGTTGGAAGACGTGTTCAAAACTCTTCTCCGTAAAAAGTATGGCTCTGATGAGAACTTTGACGTGATTGTAAATACTGAGAAAGGTGACCTGGAAATTTTACGCCGCCGTACCATTGTTGCAGATGGTGAGGTTGAAGATGATAATGCCCAGATTGCCTATTCGGAAGCCATTTTGGTTGAACCAGACTACCAGGTAGGGGAAGACCTTTACGAGGAAGTGGAGATCATGGATTTTGGCCGCAGGGCCATCCTGGCTGCAAAGCAGACCCTCTCCGCCCGTATTGGCGACCTTAAAAAGAACATTCTTGTAAAGAAATATGCCGACCGTGTAGGAGAAATTGTAACAGGTGAAGTCTACCAGGTATGGAAAAAAGAAGTTTTATTGCTTGATGATGAAAGGAATGAGTTAATTTTACCTAAATCTGAACAAATTCCTACCGATTATTTCAAGAAAGGGGAAAATGTAAGGGCAGTAGTGAAAAAAGTGGAGATGAAGAATAACGCTCCGCTTATCATTCTTTCCCGCACCCATCCGACCTTCCTGGCTAAATTGCTGGAAATTGAAGTTCCCGAGATCTTTGACGGCCTAATCGTAATCAAGAAAATAGTACGCGAACCTGGAGAAAGAGCTAAAGTGGCTGTTGAATCCTATGACGACCGCATTGACCCTGTCGGTGCCTGCGTAGGTATGAAGGGAAGTCGTATACATGGGATTGTACGCGAGTTGCGTAACGAAAACATAGATATCATCAACTATACCTCTAATATACAATTGTTGATCCAGCGTGCATTGACGCCCGCAAGGATCAGCCGTATGGAAGTGGATAATGATAATAAATATGCTTCTGTTTTCCTCAAAGCAGATCAGGTGTCCCTGGCAATCGGTAAAAAAGGTGTCAATATTAAACTGGCCTGCGAATTGACGGGTTATGAGATTGATGTCTTCCGTGATGAAGAACAGGAACAGGCTGAATATGACATTGACCTGGGAGAATTCTCCGATGAAATCGAAGAATGGGTACTGGATGAACTCAAACGTATTGGTTGTGACACTGCCCGCAGTGTACTTGACCTGACTGTTGAGGAGCTGGTACGTCGCTCAGATCTTGAAGAGGAAACTGTAAGCGAGGTAAGAAGAATACTACAGGAAGAATTTGATAAAGAGTAGGTTCACACCACAACTTCCCCGGGATGTGGGCTTGCTTGACAGAAAGTATTTTTTAGTTATTGTTAATTGTTAAAAAGGAGTCCCGTTAGCTAACGGGAAAAATGGGGAGGCCCGAGATTACAATATGCCTGAAGTAACAAACAACACGCCACGATTGCTGGCTGCAGCGAAGGAGTTCAATATTGGTAAGGAAACGTTGATCGATTTCCTTGCTAATAAGGGCTATGACATGGGGGGCTTTGGCTCACCCAACGCCCGTCTTACGTCCCAGATGTATGCAGCATTGCAGTCCGAGTTCCAGCAGGACAAGGCTAACAAACGCAAAAGCGATCAGATAGCCCTGCCTAAAGGAAGTGTGTTAGATGCAATGAAGAAGAAAGAGAAGGAAGAAGCAGAGGCAGCAGCCAAGAAGAAAGAAGCAACTCCTAAAGAGGAACCCACACCCGCGGTCGCAGTTGAAGCGCCTAAACCCGAACCAAAACCAGAACCAAGGCCGGAGCCTAAAGCAGAGCCTAAGCCCGAACCAAAACCGGAGCCTAAGCCTGAACCTAAACCCGAGCCAAGACCGGTACCGGTAGCGGAAGAAAAACCTGTTGTTAAAACAGAAGAGGCCCCTAAAGAACCCGTCGTAGCTCCTCAACAGCCTGTTGCTGAGAAAACGCCGCCTGTGCAGACACAACCGGAAACTCCGGAAGTTATAAAAACAGACGCACCCAGGATCAATGGTCCGAAAATCGTGGCCACTATCGACCTGGATGCCCTGAATAAACCAAAAAGACCTCCTGCGCCACCGGCATCAACTAAAAAGCCGGAACAGGAGGAGAAACCAGTTGTTGCAAAACAACCGGAACCTACCGCCAGCGAGAAGGACAGGCCAAAAGAACCTGTTCCGCAACCGCAGGCACAACAGCAACCCGTTGCACAGCAACAGCCTCCGGCAGAAGCAGCCAAACCTGCCCAGCCAGAAGCCAAACCGCAGCAACCCGTTCAGCCAGTACAAAACGTACAACCAGTACAAGAAGTAAAAACAACGGCACCTGCTGCTGAAAAACCTGCTGTCCCCGCTGTGGAAGAGAAACAAGCGCCGGCAGCCGAAAAACCGGCAGCTGCTCAGGAAAAAACAAAAGAACCGGCAGAAGCGAAAGAACAAACCGCACAGAAACCGGCCGCACAGCATATGGACGAAGTTGCAGCAGACATTGCATCAGACCAGGACGATAACGGAGGTACAGCCGTTATTGAAAATATACAGGCCGAAAAACTCACCGGTCCGAAAGTGATCGGAAAAATTGAGTTGCCTGTACATTCAGAAAGACGCGACAATAAGGGTAACAGTAATTTCAACCGCGGTGGCGGCGGCAATAACAACAACGCCGACAACAACCGCAAGCGGAAACGCATCATCGTTGAAAAGAAACCTGAACCTATTCAGCCAGGCGATCTTTCAAAAGGCGGTAACGCGGATAACCGTGGCCCTGGTAACCGTGGAGATTTCAACAGGGACAACCGTCCAGGTGGAAACCGCGACAATACCAACAGGCCTAGTGGTCCTAGCAGACCACACACCGCGCCTAACCGCGATGGCCGCCCCGGTGGACCAGGTGGTAACAGACCGGGTGGACAACAGCACGGCGGTGGTAACCGTCCAGGCGGTGGTCCCGGTGGTAACAGACCAGGCGGACAACAACATGGTGGCAACAGACCAGGTGGTAACTTTGGTAACCGCCCCGGTGGTCAGGGTAACTTCAACCGTGATCGTGACCGCGACAGGAAACCTGAAGAAAAAGAAATCGATAAGAACGAGATCCAGAATAAGATCAAGGAAACCATGGCCAAAATGACTGGTGGTGGTAACCGTGGTAAAAACACTAAAGCTAAACAACGCCGTGAGAAACGCCATGAGCTCGCAGAGCAGATGGCTAACCAGGGGGCTGAAAGCAATAAACTCCAGGTAACAGAGTTCGTATCTGTAAGTGAACTCGCCAACCTGATGGATGTAAGCTTTGCTGAAGTGATCTCAAAATGTATGGGACTGGGTATCATGGTGTCTATCAACCAGCGTCTGGACGCAGAGGTAATAGAACTGGTAGCAGGAGAGTTCGGTTACGAAGTGGAATTCATCGGAGTAGATGATGCGGATGAAATGGAGGAAGAAGAAATCACTGATAACGAGGAAGATCTGATCCCAAGAGCACCTATTGTGACTATCATGGGTCACGTAGACCACGGTAAGACTTCCTTGCTCGACTATATCCGTAACGCTAACGTAGTATCCGGCGAGGCAGGGGGTATCACCCAGCACATCGGTGCCTACCAGGTGGTAACGTCTTCCGGTAAAAAGCTCACCTTCCTGGATACCCCAGGTCACGAGGCCTTTACCGCGATGCGTGCACGTGGTGCTAAAGTAGCGGATATCGCCATCATCGTAATCGCTGCAGATGACGCCATCATGCCACAGACACGTGAAGCGATCTCCCACTCACAGGCTGCAGGCCTGCCAATGGTATTCGCTATCAACAAAGTGGATAAAGAAGGCGCTAATCCTGAAAAGATCAAAGAACAGCTGGCAGGTATGAACCTGTTGGTGGAAGACTGGGGTGGTAAATACCAAAGCCAGGAAATTTCTGCCAAGAGCGGTCTGAACATAGACGTCCTGCTGGAAAAAATACTCCTGGAAGCGGAATTACTCGAACTGAAAGCTAACCCGAACAGGGAAGCGTCCGGTAGTGTAATTGAAGCCTCCCTCGATAAAGGCCGCGGTTACGTAGCCACCGTGCTGGTACAGAGTGGTACCCTTCATCAGGGTGACACCATCGCTTCCGGTTCTCACTTTGGTAAGATCAAAGCGATGTTCAACGAACGTGGCCAGCGTGTTGACGCAGCAGGACCTTCCTCACCGGTACAGGTGCTGGGTCTGAATGGTGCTCCGCAGGCAGGTGAGAAGTTCCGCATGTTTGAAGATGAATCCGAAGCAAAAGAAGTGGCTAACCGCCGTGCACAGATCATCCGTGAACAAGGTATCCGTACCAAGAAACACATCACACTGGATGAGATCGGACGCCGTCTTGCACTGGGTAACTTCAAACAGCTCAACCTCATTATCAAGGGTGACTTTGATGGTTCTGTAGAAGCGCTGAGCGACTCCCTGCAGAAACTGTCTACCGAAGAGATCGTAGTGAGCGTGGTACACAAAGCAGTAGGTCAGATCACAGAATCCGACGTATTGCTGGCAACCGCATCCGACGCGATCATCGTAGGTTTCCAGGTGCGTCCTTCTTCTCAGGCATCCAAACTGGCAGAGAAAGAGAACATCGAGATCCGCACTTACTCCATCATTTACGATGCTATCGACGAACTGAAGAGCGCGATGGAAGGTATGCTGGAGCCGAAGATCGAGAAAAAGGTTGTCGCCAACGTAGAGATCCGCGAAACTTACCGTTTCGACAAGGTGACCGTAGCAGGTTGCTTCGTACTGGACGGAAAGATCACCCGCAACACCCGTGTAAACCTGGTGCGCGAAGGTATCGTAATCTACACCGGCGAACTGGCCTCTCTGAAACGCTACAAGGATGACGTGAAGGAAGTTGCCGCCAATATGGAGTGTGGTCTGAGTATCAGAAACTATAGCGACCTTAAAGTGGGCGATATAGTGGAAGGCTTCGAAGAAGTAGAAGTTAAGAGGACTTTATAATATCAGCATAAACTTTTGTTAAAAAGATAAGCCGCCCAATAGCGGCTTATTTTTTATTGGCTATTTTTGGATTTCACTGCACTTGTTAACATGAATAAAATTTTTGCACTTTCTGCGGGTACTTTACTTCTTTGTCAGGTAGCCGTAGCCCAGCAGAAAATGGTAGCTGATAAAATTGCAGCTATTGTGGGGGATAAAATCATTCTCAGATCAGACATTGAAGGAGAAATGGTGAATCTGCAGCGTTCTACTGTAGATGGTAGCCTTCCTCCCAATGCTCCCTGCATGATAATGGAGCAGATCATCGCTCAGAAAGTAATGGTGATGCAGGCTGAAAGAGACAGCTTGCCCGTGAGTGAACAAGATGTGGACGGTCAGATCGATAACCGTATCCGTTACTTCGAGGACCTGTACGGCAGCCGTGAGAAGATGAAAGAGGTAACAGGATATTCCATTTACCAGCTGCGTGAGCGTTTCCGTCAGCCTATCAAAGAAGGGCTGCTGGCAAAGGCAATGCAGGACAAGATCACAGGATCTGTGAAAGTGACCCCATCTGAGGTAAAGAAATATTTCGACGCTATTCCTAAAGATAGTCTCCAATTCTACGAATCTGAACTCGAGATCGGACAGATCGTAATACAGCCAAAAGCTACCAAGGAAATGGACCAGTATGCGATAGACCGCTTGCTGGAGTTCAAGAAACAGGTGCAGGACAAAACCAGTGACTTCGGACGTCTGGCAATACTTTACTCAGAAGATCCGGGCGCAAAGGAAAACAAGGGCGTGTATATCCTGAACAGAAATGACAAACAGTGGGACCCTGACTTCCTCGCGGCATCTTTCCGTCTGAAAGAAAACGAGATCTCCTCGCCAATAAAAAGCCAGTTCGGTTATCACCTGATCCAGTGTATCAAACGCCAGGGCGACAACATTACCGTACAGCACATCCTGCTGAAACCAAATGTGACCCGTAATGATCTGGCAGAAGCGACTAAAAAACTGGATAGCGTTCGTCTGCTCATCCTGAATGGAAAAATGACATTTGGAGAGGCAGTAGTTAAATATAGCGACCTGCCAATGTCGAAGTTTGACGGTGGTATGCTGCAGAACAGAATGAACGGTAGCACCCTGATCACCATCGACCAGCTGGACCAGCCGTCAGAAAGAGATATCGTGCTGCTGCTGGACACCCTGAAGCCAGGAGGCATCTCTAAACCAATGCCATATGTCGATGACCAGCCAGGTGGCCGTAATGGCATTCGCATTATTTATCTGAAAACACGCACCAACCCTCACCGGGAGAATATGACTGACGATTATGCCCGTATACAGCAGCGCACCCTCCAGCTGAAACAACAGGAGGCCCGCGATAAATGGCTGAGGGAAAAGATCCCGACATATTATATCCATGTGGAAGACGAGTTCAAACAGTGTAACCACATTGCCCAATGGATGGGAAGTATAGCAAAACAATAACACATATAATTCAATAGCAATCCCCGGCATAATATATGCCGGGGATTGTTGTTTCAGGGACAACCCGCATTTATCATTCAGCGTTGGGCGTTCCGCTTTTTACACGTAACTTTGCGCCTTCAATTCTAATAGGGATGAGTGATGCCATAAAACATGAATGCGGACTAGCGTTTATCAGACTTAGAAAGCCGTTCTCATATTACCAACAGAAATACGGATCAGTTTTCTACGGCCTCAACAAGTTGTACCTCCTGATGGAGAAACAACATAACCGCGGACAGGACGGAGCAGGTATAGCCACAGTAAAGTTGAACACAGAACCGGGAGTACCATTCATGCATCGCCTGCGAAGCAGCGCACCGCAAGCCATCGGAGATATCTTTGCAAAGGTCAGAGACGAAATAGACGAAATAGAAAAATACCAGCCGGAAATCACCAAGTACCCGGGCCTCATGAAAGGCCACATACGTTTTCTCGGAGAGCTGATGATGGGACACCTCCGCTACGCCACTCAGGGCAAGAACAACGTAGAACTCTGCCACCCTTTTGTACGTCACAATACCATTCCTGCACGCAACCTCGCCCTCGCCGGTAACTTCAACCTGGTGAACGTAGATGAACTGTTTAAGTTCGTGAACGTTGAACCGGGAGAAACACACCGCAACAGTGACCTTGCTGCTATGCTGGAAGTACTTCACCACTTCCTGAGCAAAGAAGATGAGGAAAGACGTAACGGACTGGATGTGAAAACTATCCTCCAGCAGGCGTTTTCCATGTTTGACGGAGGTTACCACGTATGTGGACTGATCGGCAGCGGAGATGCTTTCGTAATGCGCGACGCCCACGGTATCCGTCCATCTTATTATTATATCAACGAAGATGTCATTGTTGCCGCATCTGAACGCGCCGCTATCCGCACAGCGTTCAATGTAGGAGAGAATGAAGTACTGGAGCTCATGCCGGGTAATGCCCTGATCGTAAAAGAAAACGGGGAATACAGCATAGAACAGATCCTCGCACCAAAGGAACGCCGCGCCTGCAGCTTCGAACGTATCTACTTCTCCCGCGGAAATGATGAAAAGATCTATAAAGAACGTACTGCTTTAGGCTACAACCTGTCTGAAACCGTACTGAAAAGCATAGACAACGACCTGCGTAATACCATCTTCTCCTTTATTCCCAATACGGCAGAAATTGCCTTCTACGGTATGCTGAAAGGGCTGGAAGATTATCTGAATAAGATTAAGGTAGAACGTATCCTGTCATGGGGTAAAGACTTTGACGAAGAAAAACTGACGGAAATGGTGAACCGCCGTATCCGTATAGATAAAATTGCCATTAAGGACGTAAAAATGCGCACCTTCATTACTGCCGACACCAGCCGTAATGAAATGGTACAGCACGTTTACGACATCACTTATGGTACAGTGCGTCCGGGCATAGATACCCTGGTAGTAATAGATGACTCCATTGTACGTGGTACCACCCTCCGCGAAAGCATCATCAGGATGCTGGACCGTCTGGGACCAAAACGTATCATCGTGGTATCATCCGCTCCGCAGATCCGCTATCCTGACTGCTATGGTATTGACATGAGCAAAATAGGCGATTTTGTTGCCTTTAAAGCAGCTATTGCCCTGCTAAAAGACCATGGCAAGGAACACATCCTGCAGGAAGCATATGGCCTCTGTATGGAACTGCAGCGCACTAATACCCTGCACGCACAGAACGTTGTAAGAAATATCTACAAACCGTTCACAACAGAAGAGATCTCTGCCAAGATTGCCGAGATCATTACTCCTTCCGATATCAATGCTAAAGTGGATGTCATCTACCAGTCTATCGAGAGCCTGCACCAGGCTTGTCCGAACAACCTGGGAGACTGGTATTTCACCGGCAACTTCCCGACGCCGGGAGGTAACCGTGTAGTGAATAAAGCATTCATGAACTACATGGAAGGCAAAAATGAAAGAGGATACTAAAAATATAAAGGGCTCGTTTAAAACGGGCCCTTTTTTTATGAGATCTCCATTATTAAATTTCCTTTAAATCCGCTATTCCCCAACCGGTAGAGCCCCCTGTATTACACTTACTTTCAGTAAAATCCGTAAATTAGTTAATATTAAATAAGACTAACTCAAACCGCGAACAGCAAATCCCTTTTGCTACATAATAACATTGTTGTTATGAAAACATTATTACTTATCCGTCATGCCAAATCTAGCTGGAATGACCCTGACGTAGACGACTTTGACAGGCCTCTCAATAAGCGCGGCAAACAGAACGCTCCTGAAATGGCACACCGCCTCTCAAAAAGGGGCATCATGCCCGAGCTGCTTATTGCCAGTCCGGCCAAACGAACCAGGAGTACGGCACGGCTTATGGCCAAAGAGTGGCACTACGATAAAGACGCGATCCTGCTGGAGGAAGAGTTGTACCTGTGTTATGCCTCTACCTTTCTGAAAGTGATCACGAAGATTGATGATGACATAGATACAGTAGCTCTTTTTGCGCACAATCCTGGTATTACCGACTTTGCCAACTATGTAACCCAGGAGATAAGAATTGACAATATCCCCACTTCCGGCGTATTCGCTGTTCAGGCAAATATCCAGTCATGGAAAGATTTTGACCGCGCGAAGAAGTCGTTCCTTTTCTTTGATTATCCCAAACAGGAGGTTGTCTGACTTAATCCTTCGCGATCCGATTGTAAGACACGGTAATTCCCTTTATCAGTGAAGAGCTGAAGCCCTGATGTTCCATCTCATTAAGGCCGGCAATGGTGCAGCCTTTAGGAGTGGTAACCTTATCTATTTCCTCTTCCGGATGACGATTTTCCTTGATCAGCAGCTGTGCAGCGCCTTTGACCGTCTGTGCTGCAATGAGGTTTGCTGTACGGGCATCAAACCCGATCTCAATACCACCCTGTATGCTGGCCCTGATGAAGCGTAATGCGTAGGCAATACCACAGGCGCCCAGCACCGTCGCGGCGTCCATCAGTTTTTCGTCTATACTTACTGCTACTCCCAATTGATTGAACATTTCTGTCACATACACTTCCTGCTGCTGAGACACATTCTTATGGCAGATACAGGTCATAGATTCCTGTATGGCAATGGCTGTATTGGGCATAGCGCGTACTACCGGCATACCGGCGCCTGCTATCTGTTCCAGGTCGTCAATAGAAACTCCGGTTATTACACTTATCAGCATCTGGCGGGAGGGATCGAAAGCTGTTTTTACCTGCGACAGTACTTCTCTCACGTTATATGGTTTCAATGCCACTACAATGACCTCGGCACCGCGTATGGCCGCTTCATTGTCCGAAATTGTCTGTACTCCTAATGATTGCAAATCACTTAATGAAGCAAGATTACGTTTGGTCACAGTCAGGTCTGCAGGCGTTGAAAACCCGCTCTTTAGCAGCCCCTGTGCTATCGCTTTCCCCAGGTTACCACCACCGATGATGGCTATTTTCTTGTTAGACATGTTCACTTATTACTTTAAATCCTTCGGAAGGTAGAACAAAAATTTGTTACTTCGCATCCCTAAATCCAGCGTGCAATGACGAAAGTATTTTATTGTGTGGTCTCATGTCTTATCCTATGCCTGTTTGCTCAAATCACCACCGCTGCCAATCCACCGAAGAAAGTGAAAGGGAAAGTGGTGCGCATAATGGATGGCGATACGTTTGAACTGCTGGTGAATAAAACAACTTACAAGATCCGCCTGAGCGCTATTGATGCACCAGAGAAAGGACAGGATTTCTACCAGAGAAGTAAACAGGCGCTGGCAGATCTCTGCTTCAATAAAACAGTCACCGTTGAACTGCTACGCAAGGATAGATATCAACGCTGGATAGGGGATGTATACAGTGCTGATGGCCAGTATATTAATGGCAGAATGATCTCTGACGGCTATGCGTGGCATTATACTGAATACTCGAAAAGCGCTCCGCTGGCTGCAGCACAGACAACGGCCAAAAGACAGAAACTCGGATTATGGTCGCTCTCCAAACCTGTAGCGCCATGGCTGTTCAGAGCAGATAAAAGAAAAGACAAGTCACATCGTAAAGCAGCGTAGACCTTTTTACTTATATTGCTGATCACTTCATCGTTTACAATTTTTAATGATTGTTGACCTTCCTGTTGAAATATGTCAGTGAATAAGATCAATGCACCAACACACCATCTTAGTGGTCAGGCTTTTTATATGCGTCTGCAGGAAGCGGCCAACAGGCCATTCCCTACAGAAACACTACGACAGATCCGGCAATTGCTGGAACAGCTGTTCCGCTACCTTACCCGGGAAGAAACGCGCAGTTTCGGCAACCTGTTTGCCCGCATGCAGTTCTTCTTTGATAAATATCCCGTTCCTGCCGCTTTGCAGGAACAACTTACTGCCTTACGTATTCACACGCACAAAGCCGTTATCGGAACACTGACCGCAGATACGGAATTATCTCTCATCTGCGTGCAAACCATGGCAAATGCCATACAACACTTCTGTGAAATTCCTGTTCCTGACATCCTCATACAACATTGTCTTCCCGTACAGGGAAGTACCCTCGCTTATACGCCTCAGCTTTCAGCAGCATTGGTGCCACAACTGAAATGTCTTATTACGGATGTTGGCCCTTTACAGAAAAGATCCGATCAGGCGCCATATTTCACGCTGGGTTGCCGCAATGATGATCTGGGATTATTCCGGCTGATGATCTCAGAAAGTGTACAACCACACACCACGCTGTTACATGCTCAATTGCGTGCCTATGATACCGTGCATATCCTGCATTGTAGTAAAACTGAGGCGCCGGGCTTATATGAAGCCGTACATGCCACCAGGATTATCCTGGAACCAGACCTCCTTGTAGATATCAGTGACCTGGCGGAATGCTTCGGCAGGCAGGGCGCCGGCAAACTGCTCTATCTTGTGAAAAAGCTGGTTCCGCAAACACCCGGTGTCGCAGCTTTCAAAGGGAATGTGGTGAACGCCCTGCTGGACAATGTGCTGCGCAATCCCGAAATGGACCTGCGACAGTCGTTCGTGGAAGCAGTGGCTGAAAATGTATTACAGGCTGCCGCCTACGGTCGCGTGGAGCTGAACAACATGTTTGCCGACATTCGCACAAAACACTGGCCTAACCTATTGCAGTCAGCAGCAGAACTGCATAACCGTCCCGTCAGAATAGAACCTACGTTTTTCTCGGCCTTATACGGCCTGCAGGGACGACTGGATATTCTGGCGGAAGATGATACGGATTCCCTGCGAAAAGAGATTTTTGAGCTGAAAAGTGGCCGTTCTCCGGATTATGGCGCGTGGAAGAACCATGAGATGCAGGTAGTAGGGTATAACCTGTTGCTGCAATCTGCGTTTGGCGATGAACGACGCGGCAGTTCTGCTATTCTGTACTCTGCCGCCAACGATACACCACTCCGGAATGTAAGCAGTAACCGGCCGGCAGAAAATGAACTGCTGGCGCTCCGTAACGAAGTCGTCTCCCAGTTATTACGGCTGGCGGCAGGGGAATACGGCATTCTCGACCAGATCACCACAGTGGCTGCAGAAGGACTGCCATCATTCAGCGCGGTGCACTTTACAGCTTTTGAAGCCGTATACACCACAGCGTCACCATTATTGCGCACTTACTATCAGCAATTCCTGTCCTTTCTGCTACGGGAATACCTGCTGGCAAAATGCGGCATGTATTCTGCGCCCGACAGGGAAGATGATTCAGAAGGCTTTGCTGCGCTGTGGCTACTATCTGAAGCTGAAAAGCTCGAGCGCTTTAACATCATTCCCGGACTGCAGTTCCGTCATTTTGATGCTGAAAGCAGTACAGTTGTTTTCAATATCCATATCCCGGTCAATCATAATTTCCGTACCGGCGATACTGCCATCATCTATCCCCGTTCCCCGGATGGACTGTTCCCATTGCGGCACCAGGTACTGAAGGGCAGGATAGATGCCCTGGGAAAAGCCAGCTTAACCTTTTCACTGAACAACCGGCAGATCACCCACGATTTTTTCGGTCAGCAACAATTGTGGGTCATAGAACATGATATCTATGAATCTAATTACTGGGTGGCTGCCACCGCCTTGTTTCATGTGCTGGAACCCCGGTTTGCCCAGCGGATGGAATTACTGCTGGGGCAGCGGGCCCCGCTCTCTGCTCCGCTGAGCGCACCCTGCCCGCCGATGTTTAACAGTAACCAGCAGGCTATTTTGCAGGCCGCCCTGGAAGCACAGGACTATTACCTCATACAGGGACCTCCGGGTACCGGCAAAACCTCCGCCTTACTGACGGCATTGGTTTCCTCTCTTGTTAACAATGGCAACCAGATAGTGATCGTCGCGTTTACCAATCGTGCGGTAGAAGAGATCTGCCGGAAGCTGGAGGACAAAGGCATCACTCATCTTCGTATGGGCAGCCGCCGCTCAGCGGCAGAGCACCAGTTGCGCCAGTATTGTCTGAACGGCGATATTGAGGGAGCCGGAAGATTTGTTATGAACCAGCGTGTTTTCGTAGGTACGGTGGCTACCATGGCCACACGCCTTCATCTGCTGCAAATGCTGGGCGTAAAAATGGACACGCTGATCGCGGATGAAGCATCCCAGCTCACAGAACCACAGTTACTGGGGTTGCTGATGCCCTTCCGGAAGTTTATTCTGATAGGAGACCAGAATCAGTTACCGCCTGTTGTTGCGCAGGCAGACCAATTCTGCCAGATCCAGCATCCTTTACTGACGGCACAGGGTATCACAGACCTCCGCTGCACCCTGTTTGAACGGCTCATCCAACACTGCAAGACCATGAAGTGGAGCCATGCGTGGGGCATGCTGAATACCCATTTCAGGATGCATAATGACATTGCATCCCTGATTAACCACTATTACGCCGGACAGCTCTCTGCCGGTAATCCATTACAATCGCAGCCATACAATCCCGGGCAGCATACTGACGCCGATAACTGGTCTTATATACTTTCCAGGGGCCGTACGCTGTTTATTCCCAGCCCGCATGAGCCAACATCCAAAATGCACCGTACAGAGGCAGAGCAGGTAGTATCCCTCTTGCATCATTTCAGGCAGCGGTATGGCCGTCGGTTTAGTAGTGAAACAGTTGGAGTAGTAACGCCCTGGCGCACGCAGATAAGTCTTATCCGCGAGCTGATCGGAAATGATGATGAGCTCCAGGCCATCAACATCGACACAGCAGAACGCTTCCAGGGGGCGGAAAATGACATTATTATCGTCTCCCTGGCGGTATATCATCCGGTACAACTGGGGCAGTTACAAAATCTGGGCGCATTTCACTGGGAAGACAGCAGGGTAGAGGTTGACAGGAAATTGCTGGTCACGCTTTCCCGGGCCAGGCAGCAGGTCATCATTATGGGGCATGAACCGGTATTAAGAGCCAGCAGGCATTATACGGAGCTGCTGGACAGTATGATCAGGTGTTCATAAAAAAAGCCATCTGTCATGAAACAGATGGCTTGTATGTCAGACAACATCATATGATCATTCCTGGAAAACCAGGCTTTAATCCAGTGTTACATGGCTCCAGTTTTCACCGCTCTTTATGCGGTAGAGTTGCATTTCGCTGATATCAAATTGTTCAGCGATCTGCTTCATTGTTTTTCTGCCGGGCTTTGCCAGCAGGCGTTTAATACTTTTTACTTTGGTGATGTTCAGCTTAAGCCCCTTAACACGGTTCCGCTGCTTTTCCTTATAGGCAAGTTTTGCGGGGCTGAACTGCTGATGAGCTTCCATTTCTTCCTTAGTAGCCCATTGCAGATTGGTGGCTTTATTATTCTTCTTATCGTAATCTATGTGGATAACGTACTTGTAGGTACGTCCCGGCTTTTTATTAAACAACTTTGCAACTTCCCGGTGAAGGTAAAGGGACTGATAACTATCCGCTGGCTTTACATTCAATACTGTATAGCCCTCTACCGTGGAACCGGACAACAATTTCCCGTCTGAAATATCTTCGTAATAGCTGATCACTCTTCCCATGTTAGATACTGCATACTTTTTACGCAGGGCAGATTTATTTTTAATCTGCAAGTCTTTCCAGACTTCATTTTTCAGATTTTTAATCGTGGCCATGTGAAAGAAATTTAATAGTTGAACCTGGGGTTTATCCGTAAACGTTACAATCTGCTACTTCATTTTTTGCTGGCAGTAGGTTTTGGTCAGTAAGGGGGGATGTCCGTTCAATTATATGATCTTTGTAATGCAATGCTATCGTATCTAACACTTCTTCTACAGCTGCCAATGTACTGCAAGTTACTAATTGATGCCTGAATTCTTTGATATGCGGTAACCCTTTCAGGTAATTGGTATAGTGTCGTCTCATCTCAAGTATTCCCACCACATCTCCTTTCCACTGGACGGAATGCCGCAGGTGTTTTTTACATACTTCTACCCGTTCCAAAACAGATGGGGGAGGCAAATGTTCACCCGTTTGTATAAAATGTTTTATTTCATTGAAGATCCATGGATATCCGATCGCAGCACGTCCAATCATAATCCCATCCACTCCATATTTCGCGCGGGCTGCAATAGCCTGCTCTGGGGTACATATGTCCCCGTTACCGAATATAGGGATATGAATGCGTGGATTGTTCTTGACCTTTCCGATCAATGTCCAGTCGGCATTTCCCTTGTACATCTGTGTACGGGTGCGGCCATGGATGGTCAGTGCCTGGATACCCACATCCTGCAGTCGTTCCGCCACCTCTTCAATGTTTTTTGTATCATCGTCCCAACCCAGGCGGGTTTTTACGGTCACCGGCAAACGGGTCGCTTTTACTACAGCAGCAGTCAGCTTCACCATTTTGGGAATATCTTTCAGAATGCCGGAACCGGCGCCTTTACAAACCACTTTTTTAACAGGACAACCGTAGTTAATGTCCAGCAGGTCGGGGTTCGTGGCCTCCACGATCTGGGCGGCCATTGCCATTGGTTCCTCGTCTCCTCCGAATATCTGGATACCCACAGGTCGTTCGTAATCAAATATATCCAGCTTCTGCCGGCTCTTGATGGCATCACGTATAAGTCCCTCCGAAGAAATAAACTCAGTATACATCAGGTCCGCACCGTTTTCTTTACACACCGCACGAAAAGGCGGATCACTTACATCTTCCATTGGCGCAAGCAACAGCGGAAAATTGCCCAATGTTATATTTCCAATCTTTACCATTTTATCATTTGTAGGGCTGACGTCCAATTCCGGGGAAATCCGGAAAGCAATTGTCAACTCGATTTCGCACTGTAAATTTACGCAAAATTAATCTATGACAGGCCGTTTGAAGCAATATCCGCCATCATTACAGTTCGCAGCATTTGTTGGCTTTTTCCTGCTGTTTTCAGTCCTATATCTGTTTTTCCTTGCTTTTGTATTCCCGCCCATAAGCGGTTACTCGTTAACGACACTCCAAAGTGAACTATATACGGCCCAGGAGGCCCTGGCGCCGGTATCCCCTAAAGTTCTCGGCTATTTGAAATTAACGCAATTTCTATACAGTTTAGTAGTTTTTTTGCTCCCTCCCGTATTTTTTACCTTCATGGTAGCTGACCGCCCTGCTAAATGGCTGAGAATCGACCGGACGCCACGTTTCCTGCCCATTATATTAGCTTTTTCGATCATGCTGGTGGCCTTCCCGTTTGTAAGTTATACCGGCGACTGGAACCACACCTGGCCCTTTTCGCCTGAGGTAAGGAAGCTGGAGGAGCAGACGGAAACGCTTACGCGGGTACTGTTAACAATGTCCAACATTTCCGACCTGCTCATCAATCTGGCGCTGATAGCCATTATTCCGGCCATAGCAGAAGAATTCTTCTTCAGAGGTGTTGTACAGCGCCTGTTCATCAAAATGATGCCGCAGCTGCCCTGGCTGGCCGTATTCATTACTGCTGTTTGTTTCAGTGCCATTCATATGCAATGGATGGATTTCATTCCCCGCGTGTTACTCGGCTTCCTGCTGGGCGCCATCTATTACCTCAGTGGTAATCTCTGGCTGTCTATACTGGGCCATTTCCTGAACAATGGCCTGCAGGTTGTGATGATTTATCTCTACCAGGCCAAAATTATTAAGACAGACCCAATGACGTCCACACCGACCGAATGGTATATCGCAGCACTCAGCCTGGCATTGACTATTGGGGCTATCTGGCTGTTTGATAAACAGACGACTCCCGGAGAACGGGAACACAATCACCGGGACGACTTTAACGACAATGTTGAATCAATCGGGAAGTAATCGTACTTTAGTCCTAACAAACGGATTATTATGGAAAAAGACTGGGTGAAAATTTATTATACCAACCAATTGTTCCGCGCGGAGATTATCAGGGGGATGCTGGAAGAAAACGGGATCAATGTGGTACTTATCAACAGGCAGGACTCTGCTTACTTAACGGCCCTGCCAGGCATGGTGGAGCTGTTTGTTCACAACTCCCAGGAAGCAGACGCCAGGCAATTACTGGCCGAGGCCTCCGGAGACCTGGCCTGATATTACCAGCCTTTTTCCGCTTTCAACACAGATTTGTAAAACAATTGCCATTTCAGCATGAAAACTTTCTTTACCCGTACAGCAACAGCACTGGTTTTTGTAGCCGTGATGCTTGGCGGGATCCTTTATAGTCCTTTTACGTTCTTTCTGCTTTTCTTCCTGATCAATTTCTTTGCATTACAGGAGTATTTTAAGCTCATCCGTCATGTGGACCCGGACTATAATAATATTTCCGGCTGGCATAAAACCGGCTTACTGGTAGCCAGCTGTGCCCTGATCATGGCCTTCACAGGGGAGCATTTTTCCTCCGCCGCCAACCTGTCCCTGGGGTTCCTGGGCTGGTGGCTGACTATCATCTTCCTGCTGATCATGCCTATCGGAGAAATACTGCTGAGCAAGGACTTTTCCCTGAAAAACATGGGTTATTCCGCGCTGGGCCTGGCGTATATCACCCTTTCCCTCGGACTGCTGGTACACCTTTGCCTGAACTATGACGCCATTCGCTTTACCGATACCGCCACAGGCACCGGTCCCGGCTGGCTGATCCCCTTACTGCTGATCGCTTTTATCTGGATCAACGATACGATGGCATACATCGTGGGATCACTGATAGGACGTACCCCTTTTGCCCCTGCTATTTCGCCGAAAAAGACCATTGAGGGTACAGTGGGAGGTATGATACTGGCCGTTGCCGCAGCGGGTGTATACGGCTACTTCTGGGGCAGTGAATACCTATCCTTACAGCACTGGCTGGTGCTGGCTGCCATAGCCGCCATTTTTGGAACAGCCGGCGATCTCATCGAATCAAAACTCAAGCGTATGGCCGGGGTGAAAGACTCGGGCAGCATCATGCCCGGGCACGGAGGTTTTATGGACCGCTTTGATTCCCTGCTGCTGGCAGCACCGTTTGCCTGGTTGTACGTACATTTCTTTGCAATGATTTAACTTCGCATTAAATACATAACAACAATGAAGATCCACCGAGAAGGATTAGCTACCATTTTACTGACCTTTGCTGTTCTTGCCCTGATCAACGGCGCCGTTTTCTACTTTTTAGGACATATGCCGCTGCTCTGCAGGATCGTGGCTGCCTTTTCCCTGGTACTGTTCCTGTTTATCATTTCCTTTTTCCGTATCCCTAAACGGGAAATGAAACTGGATGAATCCCTGGTAATTGCTCCCTGCGACGGTAAAGTAGTAGTGATTGAAGAAACCTATGAACCTGAGTATTTTAAAGACAAACGCCTGCAGGTGTCCATCTTTATGAGCCCTGCCAACGTACACGTGAACAGGAATCCGATCAGCGGACAGGTGAAATTGTCACAGTATCACGCAGGTAAATACCTCGTGGCATGGCATCCAAAATCTTCTACTGAGAATGAACGCCATACCGTAGTGATCGGTAACGCGAAAGCGGATATACTGGTAAGACAGATCGCCGGTGCATTAGCCCGCCGTATCGTGAATTATCTGAAACCCGGTATGCAGGTGACTCAGAACGAGGAACTGGGCTTCATTAAATTTGGCTCAAGGGTAGACATTTACCTCCCGGTAGGTACCCAGGTCAATGTGGCACTGGAACAAGTGGTACGTGGAGGTCAAACTGTGATCGCTACCATTTAATTGCTTATATTTAACAGCATAAACAGACTAGTCATGAAAAAACTGATCTTAGGAGCAACCGCTGTATTATTTTTCTCCGGCGCAGTATTCGCCCAGGAAAAGACGAAAGAGGCGTCCTGCTGTAAAAAATCAGCGACTGCTGCCGCATGCTGTAAAAAAGACCAGGTAGCAAAAGGCAGCGCCTGCTGTAAACAACCCAGCAAAACTGCCGCCCTGCGCACAGCAGCCGCTAAACCGGCAAAGCCAGCGCAACCTGCTACTGCCTCCGCAGTAAAACCATCTGGCAAATAGATCATCAATTATAACAGAAAGTCCCATCCTCAATAGCTAACCGCAATGAGGATGGGACTTTTTATTGTAAACAGGTGCTACAGGATTGTTTTCAGCTCGTCCAGACTGTTGATGACGAAGGTCGGTTTTAGCTCACCAGTGACTGGTACAAGCGGGTTGAAATACACCTGGTCTATTCCGGCATTAAATGCGCCGATAATGTCAATATCCAACGCATCTCCGATCATAATACTGCTGTCTGCTGTAGCGGCTGCCCTGGTAATGGCATAGTCGAAGATCTCCCTGTATGGTTTCAGGCTGCCGGCAGACTCTGAGGTGATGACATGTGTGAAAAAGTGATCTATCCCTGAACTTTTCATCTTACGCAGCTGTGTTTCCTCAAAACCATTGGTGATCATATGCATGGGATAGTTCTTTGCTGCCAGGTACTCAAGCACCTCTTTCGCATAAGGGAAAAGGGCTGTCTGGGTAGGCAATTCCTCCAGGAACTGTGTGCCCAGCGCTTCGCACAATTTCTCATCCCCGATCTTAAAATCGAGTAGCGTAAGGCGGAAACGTTTGCTGCGCAGATCATTCCGGGTGATAAATCCCTTCCGGAAACGGTCCCAGAGTTTATTATTATGCACCATGTAGACCTCATGAAATTCCTTAAAGGAGGGTACCCCGCGGCTTTCCAGCTTATGTGCGTGATACAGCTGCTCTAATACCAGGTAGGCATTGGTCTCAAAATCCCATAGGGTATGGTCCAGATCGAAAAATATATGCTTGTATTTCATTTTCTAGCGCGTCCTTAATCAACCACAAAGATACTCATTACGGGGGGAAGCACATTTTTTACTATTTTCCGTCTCCCTTAATCAGAAAATATGAACGCAGTAATTACCGGCGCCAGTAAAGGAATAGGAAAAGCAGTCGCCGAAAAGCTGGCCAGAGAAGGATTTAACGTAGCCATCTGCGCCAGGAACGCAGGCCACCTGGAAAAGGCAGCAGCAGATATCCAGGCGGTAAACACCTCTGTCAAAATACTTGCCCGTTCTGTAGACATGGGTCAGAAAGCCGCTGTACTGGCATTCGCAGAAGAGATCAAAAGTACTTTCAAAACCGTAGATATACTGGTCAACAACGCCGGCATTTTTGTACCGGGTGGTATGCAGGACCAGGAAGACGGATTATTGGAAAACATGATGTCAGTTAACGTTTACAGTGCCTATCATCTTACCCGGCAGCTATTGCCAGGGATGAAAGCTAATGGGAAAGGTCATATTTTTAATATGTGCTCAACTGCCAGTTATACTTCATACCCCAACGGAGGGGCCTATAGCATCACGAAGTTTGCGTTGCTGGGCTTTTCGCGGAACCTGAGGGAAGAACTGAAACCTCATAACATAAAAGTAACCTCCCTGAGCCCCGGACCTACTTTAACTGCTTCCTGGGAAGGCTTTGATGCCCCTCCGGGCAGAATGATGGAACCTGAAGACGTGGCAGACCTTTTATGGGGTGCATATACCCTGTCAAAACAGGCGGTTGTAGAGGAAGTTATCATGCGCCCTATGCTGGGTGACATTGCATAAACCCTTAACCAGCAAGCACTTCCACGATTATATTGATTATTTTTTTAACTAACTTTTAACTGGGTATTCAGCACCAACAGGGCTGGCTTTGGCTAAATTTGTTCTGCATTATGAATGTCACTACTGTTAGTATAAAGAAGTTTGTATTATCCCTGCTCTTTTGCCTGGGCGCAGTTGCCTGCCTGCAGGCACAGGAATTCAGGTTCACTACCTCTGTCAGTAACAACAAGGTAGCACTGGATGAACCGTTCCAGATACAGTTCATGCTGGAAAACGCTCCTAATGTCAGCAGTTTTACACCTCCGGCTTTCAATGATTTTGAAATTCTGCAGGGACCTTCCCAGATGCAGGGGCAGTCTATTATGAATGGCCGGCGCTCCGAATATATAGCGCTGATCTATGTGATACAGGCCAGAAGGGTGGGCAATTTCACCATTGCCGGCGCTACTGCCCGTTCAAACGGGAATGTAGTACGTTCCAACCCTGTCACCATAGAAGTAGTAAAGGCTAACCGCGGCGGCTATCAACAAACACCTCAGCAGTCAATGCCGCAAAGCGGCCTCCCTCCATCCAGGTCACAACGCCAGCAACAGCAGCAGGATGAAATGGAAGGGGTGCTGCGAAATGGGGAAGACGTGAATGCTAAACTGCGTAAAAACATTTTTGTAAAAGTTGATGTGGATAAAACCACTTTATATGAAGGCGAGCAGCTGACTGCTACTTATAAACTGTACACCCGCCTTCCGACTAACTCCAGCGTTACTAAGGTGCCGGCATTCAAAGGCTTTTCCGCAAAAGACATAGAGTTGCCCAATCCTCCGCAGGCGTCTGAAGAAATCGTGAACGGCATGCGTTTCAAGGTGTTCACCATCCGTAAAACACTGCTGTTCCCGTTGCAATCAGGTACCCTGGAGCTTGATCCCGTGGAAGTGGACAACCACGTAAAACTGGTCAAACTCGTTAAGAACAACGGCAACAGGAAGGCCCGTGATCCTTTTGCGGACCTGTTCAATGACCCGGGCTTTAAAGATCCCTTCGATGATCCTTTCTTTGACGACTTTTTCAATCGGCCGGAAGTAACCTACGAAGATGTTCCTTACAAAGTCCAGACAGCACCACTGAAAGTAACCGTTAAACCGCTTCCTGTAGACAACCGCCCGCTGAGTTTCACCGGGGCTGTGGGTAAGTTCAACATGACCGCGACCATCGATAAACGGAATCTTACGACTGATGACGCGCTCACGCTGAAAGTGATCGTATCCGGCCAGGGTAATGTGAACCTGCTGAATGGTCCGAAGGTGGATATACCTGCCGGTTTTGAAAAATACGATCCTAAAGTAACCGACAATATCGAGAAGAACAGCAATCCGCTGTCCGGCTCCCGTCAGTTTGAATATGCACTGATGCCGCTGGAAGCGGGTGATCAAACTATTCCTGCTGTAGAATTTTCTTATTTCGATGTAGCCTCCAACAGTTACAAATCGATCCGTTCAGAGCCGTTCTCAGTACATGTCACTCCGGGCAAACAGACGAAACGTGATAAAGAGGACTTCAGTGTAAACAGGAATACCATCACCTCCAACTACAATGGAGTGCTCAATTGGGTGAAAGAAAGCAGGTTCCTGCTGATCAGCCCATTATTCTATATCCTTTTACTGGTTCCTGTTCTTTTACTGGTGGCAGCCGTAGTATATCGCCGCCGGCGAAACTACCAGCAAAATAACGCAGCGTTCCTCAAGCACCGTTATGCCAATAAAGTGGCCCTGAAACGACTGGAACTGGCAGCACGTTATCTGAAAGAAGGAAAAGACAAGGCTTTCTATGAAGAGACTTCCCGCGCTATATGGGGTTATCTCAGTAATAAACTGCATGTTCCTTTTGCAGACCTCAGCAAACAGCTTATACAGGATAAACTGACCCGGCAACAGGTGAGTGTACAGTATACTACTCAGTTGTTTGACCTGCTGGATGATTGCGAAATGGCGCTGTATACACCCATGCATAACAATGATAAGATGCAGGGTACTTATCAGCAGGCCGTAACGGTGATCAGCCATCTGGAAGATGAACTGCAACGTGCAAAAAGTGTCGTGTAAACTCAGGTAACTATAACGGATGAAAAGAACATTAACAGCTATCTGTGCCTTCTTGCTGCTGGCATATAATGTTTCAGCTGCTGCTCCCGACCAGCAACAGCGGTTTGAAAAGGCGAACCAGCTTTACAGGCAGAAACAATACACTGAAGCCGCCGGTATTTACCAGCAATTGATCGATGAAGGCTATCATCAGCCACAATTGTTCACCAATGCTGGCAATGCCTGGTATAAAGCCAATAAGACCGGTCTGGCAATCTATAATTATGAAAAAGCCCTCGCAAGGGATCCTTTTAATAAATCAGCCCATCATAACCTGTCTGTTGCCAATCAAAGGGTGGAAGGCTATGTAAATGACCTGCCCCTGCTGTTCTTTCAACAGTGGTGGCTGCACTTACAACATTTCCATAGCCCCAATGGCTGGGCGGTGGGCGCTGTTATTTTCTTCTGGCTGCTGATAGCGGGCATCATTACCATGCTGATAGTACCATCCTTTAAACCCGCATTGCTGCGGTGGGGGACGGGAGTGGCAACACTGTTGTTCTTCTTTTACCTGACAATTGGTATCAGCACCTATGTTACTGCCAATGCGCACAATGAGGGCATTATCATGGGTAGCACAGTAAAGGTAAAAGCGGCTCCGGACCAGGGAAGTAAAGATATGTTTGAACTGCACGAAGGGGTAAAAGTGCAGGTAACCGACGCTACACAGGAATATTGCAAAATATTGCTGCCGGATGGCAAGACCGGCTGGCTGGCTTGTGCAGAGATCAGGAGGTTGTAGACAGGCTGCAAACTACAGGCTACGGGCACGTAGGGCAACTTCTTCTCCTGAAGCCTGTAGTTTGCGGCTTAAAGCTTTTCTATCCTGTCCATAAACTCCTGCTTACGCTGACGGGAAACAGGTATACAACTACCATCAGTCATGATGATATCCCCACCATCACCCTTTATATACCTATCCATATAGTTCAGATTGACCAGATAACTGTGATGCACCCTGAAAAAGCCTTTGTTCCTCAGCAATCCTTCCACCTCTTTTAGTGAGCGGCATACCAATGATGGCTCAGCACCATTTATCAGGTGAATGCAGGTGCTTTCCCCCTCAGCCACACAATACAGAATATCTTTTACCAACAGCATTCTCAGGCCCTCCGGACTGGGAAGCGCCAATCTTTCACCCGGGTAGAGGTGCTGATGCAGGAATTCCATCAGGGAATCTGTATTTTCTCCTGACTGTCCCTTTTGCCGCTGCCGCATCATTGCCTTGTCAACGGCATCTATAAGGTCTTCCCGGATGATGGGCTTAAGCAAATAATCTAATGCATTATGGCGGATAGCGTCCAGCGCATAATGATCGTATGAAGTAGTAACAATAATGGAAAACGAGGCATCCCTGCATTCCTGCAGGACCTCAAATCCGTTCAGTCCCGGCATTTCTACATCCAGGAAAACCAGATCAGGTTGATATTTTTCTATTGCCTCGAGTGCAGAGATCCCATCCGCGCAAACGGCCACTACGTTTACTGCAGGGCAATGTTTCTCCAGCAAAAGCTTCAATACGCTTCTGCTAAGTTTTTCATCATCCACGATAATGGTGCGCATGTTTTTCTAATTCTTGTCCCCAAAAGACTCTCCCTCAGTCAGCATAAGAAAGCATAGGCGAGAGTCTGATATAATATACGATATTCTGTGTAAAGATGTGAAAGTTTATTTTAGGCAGATGCCGTTTTTATACCTTACATTACGGCCTCTCTGGCAGCAATTTGCTGCATGTTAATAATAACAAGATGACCGCAGGGTTGTTGCATTTCATTGTAAAGTTCCTGCTCTCTGATAGCCGATCGCATATTATACCGCGCGTTAATAGCCTCTAGTCTGGCTGCGGCAATGCTAATTCCCTGAGAAAGATGGGCATTTTCTCCCGATGAGCCCTGGTTGACACCGTTGTCCTCTATGCGGACGCAGAGCATCTCATTTTCCCGGCTTATCCTGATCCGCAGGCAACCGCCCGTCTTATCAGGACGTAACAGCAGTCTGCGCCAGATCGCCTCCTGGATATAAGGTTGAATAATGAGTGGGGGTACGAAGGTGACCTGCTGGAATACATCGGGGGTAATTTCCAGCTCATAGTCGAACTGGGGACCGAAACGGAGCTGCTCCAGCTGTAAGTACAGCTCCAGCGCTTCGATGTCCTCTTCAAGGTTCACCCATTCCCTGTTACAATTGCGGATAATAAGACGCATCAGCCGCGCAAACCGCGTCAGATAGAGGGAAGCCAGATCAGTACTGGTGGTGAGGATGTAGTGGTGTATAGCGTTGAGACTATTAAAGATAAAATGAGGATCCATCTGCGCCTGGAATGCATGCATTTCCAGGTGTATCAGCTGCTGCCTGCTTATCTCTCTGGTTGAAGCCTGCCTTATATGCTTCTCACGTATATAGAACACACAGCAGATCATGATCAAACTCAACAGAAAAAACATCCAGTACGGCCAACCTACTGCATTGAGTATGTTAGAGCAAAAGACCAAATTCGAAAAGGTTTACGAAAGGATACAAATTATAAACACCTCACAAAGTCGCACAATCCTTATAGCATGATACTAATTTGGAGTTAAGACCATACTAAATATCCATCAAATCTGGTTCCCGGGAAAGGGGCAATTAATACAAGGCAGCATTTGCGGAACAACCGGGGCAAAACAACGGGTAAATGGCAGTCAGCGGCTATTCGGTAAACTTGTATCCCACCCCTCTAACCGAGTGGAAATACCTGGAATTACGGCTGTCTTCTTCAAAATATTTACGGAAATTGAGAATAAAGTTGTCAATTGTACGGGTAGTAGGATATACATTATACCCCCATACCACCTGCAGGATCTTTTCCCGGGTTACTACTTCGCCTTTATTTTCGATGAGCAGTTTCAGCAACATCGTTTCTTTCTTACTCAGTTCATAGTGTTTTCCGTCTTTGCCGATGCACTCCTGTGCAGCGAAGTCGATCTCGTTGTTACCGAAATGGTATACGGTAGATACGCTGTCCTTATCCTGTATGCGTTTGTTTTTAACAATCAGTTTTTCTACCCGCAGTAGCAGTTCTTCCAGGTTGAAAGGCTTGGTCATATAATCGTCCCCGCCTTTCTTGAGGCCCAATACACGGTCTGCACTACTGTTCTTCGCACTGAGGAACAGGATGGGTACTTCATTATTCTGGATACGGATGTTCTCACAAACGGCAATACCGTCCATTTCCGGCAGCATGATATCCAGGATGATCAGGTCAAAATATTCGTTCTTTACCGCCTTTAAAGCTGCGGTGCCATTATCTACAGCTGTTACTTCATATCCCTCCAGCTCCAGGTTCAGTTTCAATGCCTCCTGGAGGTTTTCTTCGTCCTCTACCAGTAGTATGGATGCTTTAGTAGCTTCCTTCATAGTTAATAATTGCAATCGCTAATTTACACTCTTTGAATGGAATATACCGGCCAGGTTATCTCAAAACTGGCGCCGGCAGGTACGTTATCTTTTACGACGATCGTGCCTCCATGCTGCTGTACAATTTTCCTGCTGAGGAACAATCCGAGCCCGGATCCTTTTGCTTTACGCGTATTTTCGTTGCCTATACGATAAAACTTCAGGAAGATCCGTTCCCGCTCGTCTGCCGGGATGCCCGGCCCCTCGTCTGTTACCTTCAGTTTCAACATGCTGCCGCTGCATTCTTCCAGCGTTACATTTATCACCGTATGCCTGGGGGCATATTTAACAGCGTTTTCTACCAGGTTGCTCAGCAGGATCTGCAACATGAACTTATCCCCATTGACCCACACGTCTGGCAAAATATGTGCCTGTATCGTATGTGTCGAAATGCGTGACTGCATTTCCCTGATGCCGGTTTCCAGCAGGGCAGAGAAATCTATGTCTTCCCGGAATAGCTGATAGCGTTGTCCCTCCATCTGGGATGCCAGGAGAATATTGTTACAGAGCTGGTCCAGCCGGTTGGTTTCCCGGATAGTGTTATCCAATAATTTTAGCCGCTTTTCCTCGTCCAGCTTGTGTTTCCGGAGCGTTTCCAGGTTTAGTTTCGCAGCTGCAATGGGCGATTTGAGTTCATGTGTCACCGCCATCATAAAATTCTGCTGCTGCTGGGATAAGCGCATTTGCTTCCAGATAGACCGGTATACGAAGAATCCTCCCAGTAATATGATAGCCAGAAAGATAAGGCCTTCTCCGAAAAACATGACAGAACGTCTCTCTTCGGTGGTTTTAATCCGGTTCAATTCCTGATGAAACTCCACCGGATGTGCAATACTGTCAGTCCGGAGCATCAGGTTTTGCAGCTCAAAACGGGTGATCTGTTCACTCTGGTTGAACAGGAGTACGCCCCACCATACCAGCGCGAGGATGGTATATGCCAGTACAAAAAGATATACGAAGTGAATCCCACTTCGTCCCTCCATTTTACGGAATAGCTTTTTCATTGTTTCTCAACCCGGCTTTCTCAATCCGCAGGCCTACATTCATGATATCCGGCAACGGATTTTGCCGCATGTTTTGTTCAAAAGTAAACTTATACGTGCCCGCTTTGTTCAGGATAGCCTTCTGCTGGATGGGAATCTTATGTTCATAAATGTCATCCAGCCCGCTGCCCAGCCATTTGCCGGTCATATCTGCCAGCGGTAACTCTACCCGCTGTGCTACCGGTTTCTCACCCGGAAACTGTGTATGTACCTGCAACCATATATTGCTGAAAGGGTAGGAGTCTTTATGCCTCACATTTACATAAATATTGTAAAGGTACGCTGTATCCTGAGGCTGCACGGTCACCTCAAAAACAGGTTTATAAGCATAGGACCATTCATGTCCCGGAATATCCAGGTTCTTTTCATAGGTGTCCATCTTCAGCGGCTGACAGGCTGCTGTTACCAGCATTCCCGCGGCCACAATAATCCGGCAGAGTTTATTCATATGCTAATCACAATACGTTTTATATCTGAAGAACGATATCGTCGTTTGATTACAGTACGTTCAGCACCTGTTCTTTGGCCTTTTCCAGTTCATCTTTCATGAGCACTACCCATTGCTGGATATTGGCGTCATTAGCTTTGGAACCGGTTGTATTGATCTCACGTCCTACTTCCTGCAGCACGAAACCCAGTTTCTTTCCCTTTGAAGGATCTGCTTCTGCCAGGATCTCCTTGAAATAACGACAGTGATTTTCCAGCCTGATAAGTTCTTCGGAGATATCGAGTTTCTCCAGGTAGAAGATCAGTTCCTGTTCCAGGCGGTTCTCGTCCACATTTTCTTTCCCTACATGTTCCGCCAGTAAGCCCTCCAGTCGCTGACGCACCCTGTCCTTACGCAACGGGTCCAGTTCACGCACCTTTATACAATAGGATTCTATATTCTCTATGCGCAGCAACAGATCTGCCGACAGCATCTGTCCTTCGTCCAGGCGATGGGCATCCAGGTCAGTAACTGCCTGCTGGATCACTTTCTCCACTTCGAGCCATTCCTCTTCAGATATCTGTTCTGTAGCCGGCGATACCACCTCAGGCAGCTTCATCAGCACATTCAGCATGTCTTCCTGCGGCAGATTCAGTTCTGTAGCCAGTGATGTAATAGTGCTATGATAATATTTAGCCAGATCAGTATTAATGACCACCGGACGGGTAGCCCCGTTTTGCCTTATATTTACTGTCGCATCCAGGGTACCGCGCAAGAGGGTTTGCTGCAGCTGGTTGCGGATATCAAACTCGTAAGGCTTTAACAGCGGGGAAATCTTCAGGTTTACCTCAAACTGCTTACCATTGAGCGATTTTACTTCCACCACTATCGTGGTCTCGCCCTTGGTAGTTTCCGCCCTTCCAAAGCCGGTCATTGATTTCAGCATAATAGAGATTTGTAGGCAACAAACCTACCTAAATTAGCCCAAAGCACAAAGAATAGGTGCAAGCAAACAACAGCACGACACCATATAAGCTGCCAGGAAGCCACGTCGGGGCCTCTCCGTAACGGCTACTTAAACAGCATATCATACACTTCGCGTTGCCCCATTTCCCGCATCTGTCCTGGTTCCAGCCCTTCTACAGTGATACGGCCTATCCGGTAACGGATAAGTCTCAACGTAGGGAAACCAACAGCCGCCGTCATCTTCCTCACCTGTCGGTTTTTACCCTCGCTAAGCACTAACCTGATCCAGGGAGCAGGTATGAGCTTACGGAAACGGATAGGGGGATTACGTTCCGGCACCACAGGATCTGTTTCAAACAAGGCGGCCTGGCAACGCCGGGTCTGATATTGCTTACCGTCTACCGCGATCTTTACGCCTTGTTTCAGTTGCTGTATGGCTTCCTGTGTCACCGCCCCGTCTACCTGCACCCAATATTCCCTTTCATGGGCAAATTTCGGGTCCAGCAGCCTATGGGTCAGCGATTTATCGTTTGTGAGAATGAGCAGCCCCTCACTGTCATAGTCGAGTCTGCCTACCGGGTAAACATCTGAAGGCACCTTAAAATAATCTCCCAGGCTTTCCTTTCCTTCCTCTTTCCCGAAACGGGTCAGCACCTGGAAGGGTTTATATATAATATAATATTTAAGTGACATGCTCGAAGTAGTAAGGGAACGTACGCTTATTTTGGCTGTAAATTAGTAATTTTGCACACTGAAACTATGTGTACGCCTTTCCATAATGCTTCGTGTACGAATTGCCAGGACCGCTTTGGATCAATTTTGTTCAAAGCGGAGAAGTGCAATCTGGAAGAGATTGAGTCTGCCAAGGTATGTACCACATACAAAAAAGGCCAGATCGTATTCCAGGAGGGCGCTTATCCCTTCGGCATTTACTGCGTGAATACCGGCAAGATCAAATTGTCCCATTGTGGCGATGACGGCCGCGAGCAGATCGTCCGTCTCTGTAAACCCGGCGACATTATCGGCTATAAGGCGCTCCTCAGTGCAGAACGTTACACCGCATCTGCCATTGCCCTGGACGATTCCTCCGTATGTTTCATTCCCAAAGACCTTTTCATGAGCGTATTGCAGAAAGATGCCAGCCTTTCCCTGGAAATGATGCGCATCCTGGCAAGCGAGCTCAGAAAGGCAGAAATGAAGATCACCCACCTGGCCCAGAAGCCGGTACGTGAACGTCTGGCAGAAACCCTGCTTTTCATTAAAGAGACCTATGGCGTGGAACAGGACGGTTTTACCCTCAACGTCCGCCTCTCCCGCGAGGAAATCGCCAACCTGGTAGGTACCGCTACAGAATCGGCCATACGCCTGCTCTCTGAGTTCAAAAAAGACGGATTGATCGAGTTACAGGGTAAAAAGATCCGCCTGCTCAACACCGAAGAACTGACCCGTACCGCCAACCTGCAGGATTAAATTCCAAGTCTCAGGTCTAACCCCGGATGTTCCTCAACCTTTCTTTTAAGTCCATCCCTCTTCGTCGCTCCGCCGTCGCTTGTTCGTCCCTTGTTCGTCCATTCCTGGATTAGGATTTCCTGCCGTATTTAAGTTAGTACCCCTCATATAAAACCCAAACACTATGCGCTCAATTCCTTAGCATCAACTCCTTACAAAATAAGTATTTCCTATACTCTTTGTAAGTGCCCTACTATAGTGCATTCGGTGAGATAACCCATATATAACCCATATATAAGCCATATATGACCCATATATAACCCATATTTATAGAGATATGGGTTATATATGGGTTATATATGGGTATACAAAGGGTTATATATGAGATGTACAAGGGAGCTCTTCGGATCTCCACCCGTACCTGAAAGGTATTTCACGATGACATCTCCGGCCGCTGACAACGATCAGCGCCCCTTTTGATACCCATCATTGTCTGTCCCCCGCCTTGCGGGTAGTTTTGCCAAAATCCTTTATCATGGCAACAATCTCTGTCGCTCCCGATACCAAACTGCAATGTGCCCACTGTGGGGAAGACTGTCCGGACAGGAAAATAACCCTGGACGACAAGCACTTTTGCTGTGAAGGATGTAAACTGGTGTATGAGATCCTTAATGAGAATGGGCTCTGCGACTACTACACACTGAACAACAATCCGGGCCAGGCGCAGCGGATACCTGTAAGAAAAGATAAATTCGCCTTCCTGGACGACAAAAAAATACAGCAACAACTGATTCAGTTCCAGGACGATACACAAACACACATCACTTTCTATATTCCGCATATCCACTGCAGCTCCTGCCTGTGGCTACTCGAAAACCTGCACCGCCTCGACGCCGGCGTGCAAAGAGTGACCGTCAATTTTGCTAAAAAAGAGGCAATGATCATCTTCCGGCAGCAGGAAACATCTCTCAGACATATCGCGGAAACCCTGACCAGTATAGGATATGAACCCTATATCAGCCTGCAGGACCTCCGGCAGCAAAAGCCCCGCATACAAAGAGGACTGATCTACAGATTGGGGGTGGCCGGATTTTGCTTTGGCAATATCATGCTGCTTAGTTTCCCGGAATACTTTTCCCACTACGGTTATGCGGACGAAAAAATGAACCACATCTTCCGCTGGCTTAATCTTACACTGTCGCTGCCTGTCTTCTTTTACAGCGCACAGGTATTCTTTCGCTCCGCCTGGGGTGGCCTCAAAAGCGGCTTTCTGAATATTGACCTACCCATCGTACTGGCCATCATTGTTACCTTCGTCCGCAGCCTGACAGACGTTGTTACCGACAGCGGCGGCGGGTATTTTGACTCCATGACGGGTATTGTTTTCTTTATGCTCGTGGGGCGGATCCTGCAGGATAAAACCTATCAGGGATTATCTTTTGACCGCGACTATACCGCCTATTTCCCGATTGCCATTACCGTACTGAAAGACGGTCAGCAGGTACCTACGGCACTACCCGACATCAAAACCAACGATACTTTACTGATCCACAACCAGGAACTGATCCCTGCTGATGGGATCCTTGTAAAAGGTAACGCCATCATAGATTATAGCTTTGTAACCGGAGAAGCCGTTCCGGTGCAAAAAAGCCCCGGAGAGATCGTATATGCCGGCGGGAAACAACTGGAAGGGAATATTGAGATCCTGACGATCAAGGAAGTAGCGCAAAGTTATCTTACCAGCCTTTGGAACAGGGAGGAACTCAAAACGCCACAGGAGAAACCGCCCTCTTTCATTCACCTGCTGAGCCGTTATTTTACCTGGGTAGTACTCGCAATAGCCATTATTACGGCTACTTACTGGTGGGCACACGATCCGTCCCGTATATGGCCGGCAGTAACAGCGGTGCTGATCGTTGCCTGCCCCTGTGCGCTATTGCTGGCGGCTTCTTTCACCAATGGGCATATTCTCCGCATCTTAAGCCGGCATCACTTATATCTGCGGAATGCAGATGCAATAGAAAGGCTTGCTGATGTAGATCACATTGTATTTGATAAAACGGGGACATTAACCGGCAAAGCCACCTCCAGCGTATCTTATCAGGGTATGCCGCTCACCAAAGAGAAACTATGGGCTATCGGCTCGCTGGCCGCACAATCTACACATCCGCTCAGTAAAATGATCGCGTCTTTTTGTGGTAAGGATGAAACCCTGCCTATCAGGAATTTCAGATCAGTACCTGCGAACGGCATCAGCGGCTGGGTACAATATAATTTCATCCAACTGGGTAATGCAGCATTTACAGGCACCACCAACAAAATAGATACGGCCGGAAGCACCGTGTATGTAACTATTGACGGACAACAGACCGGCTGTTTTATCATCCGCCATCACTACAGGGAAGGCATTCCCGCATTGTTGCAACACCTGCAGAGCAAGTATGCATTATCGTTGCTATCGGGCGATAATGATGCAGAAGCAGCTTATTTACAGGAAATGATGGGATCTGCTGCCAGCCTGCATTTCGCGCAACAACCTGCTGACAAACTGGGGTATGTCCTGTCGCTGCAGAAACAAGGCCATCGCGTACTCATGATCGGAGATGGTCTGAATGACGCGGGTGCATTAAAGCAAAGCGATGTCGGCATATCACTGACGGAAAACAGTAACAACTTCACACCCGCCAGCGACGGCATTCTCGAAGCAGATCAGCTGATACAGCTGCCTCGTTTTATCAGGACCTGCAGGAACAACAAGCGTATTATTATCTTCACTTTTATCATCTCTCTCTTATACAATTTCATCGGTTTATTCTTTGCCGTACAGGGTATCCTGTCTCCGCTCACCGCTGCCATACTCATGCCCGCCAGCTCCATCAGTATTGTACTGCTTACTTATGGTTTGAGCGAATGGATGGACAGACCATGATATGAATCAGTACCCGCATTGAGCAGCATCATCGTATCCGCATGCACGACAGGCTAGCTTTGCTCATAGAATTTAAAACCAAATATTATGAGCGTGATCATCATACTTCTCGGAGCCAGTCTGTTGGTGGCCATCTTCTTCCTCGCTGCTTTTATATGGTCAGTAAAGAGCGGACAATTTGAAGATGATTTCTCCCCTGCACACCGTGTGCTGTTCGAAATAAAACCGGCTGAAACAGGCTGCAAGTCGGGGAAGGCATGCAACAACACAAACTGCAAATCACGCATCTGCGACCACCATTGATTTTCCTTTCTATACTATCAACTCATCTCTTATCATTCGTAATTGAACAAACATGTCTCTCGAAAAATTTTCGTACGATAACCGTACCGTGAAATGGTTTGCATACGCCTGTATCGGCTGGGGGCTGATCGGTATGCTGGCCGGGTTGTGGGCCGCACTGGCGCTGGTGCTGCCCGACCTTAACCTGGGTTACGCACCTACAACATTTGGTCGTTTAAGACCCGTACACACCAATGCTGTCATTTTCGCTTTTGTGGGCAATGGCATCTTCATGGGTGTGTATTATTCATTACAACGCCTCTGTAAAACACGCATGTTCAGTGATGTATTAAGTAAGATACATTTCTGGGGATGGCAGGCTATCATTGCCGGAGGCGCTATTACATTATTCGCCGGCTGCACTACCGGTAAGGAATATGCAGAACTGGAATGGCCTTTTGATATCGCTATTACCCTGGTCTGGGTGGTGTTTGGAGCCAATATGCTGGGCACTATCCTTCGCCGTCGTGAAGCGCACCTGTATGTCGCTATCTGGTTCTACATCGGCACATGGGTAGCGATTGCCATGCTGCATATTGTGAACTCGTTCGAGATGCCGGTATCCTTCCTGAAAAGTTATTCCTGGTATGCGGGTGTGCAGGATGCCCTGGTTCAATGGTGGTATGGACATAATGCCGTGGCCTTCTTCCTGACCACCCCTTACCTGGGATTAATGTACTATTTCGTACCTAAAGCGGCCAACAGACCTGTATATTCCTATCGCTGGTCCATCATTCACTTCTGGGCGCTGATATTCATTTATATCTGGGCCGGACCGCACCACCTTTTATATACAGCCTTGCCTGAATGGGCACAATCGCTGGGTACCGTATTCTCCATTATGCTGATCGCACCTTCCTGGGGCGGTATGCTGAATGGTTTGCTCACGCTGCGTGGCGCATGGGATCGCGTGAGAGAAGATGCTATCCTGAAATTCTTTGTGGTAGCGCTGACCTGTTACGGTATGGCTACGTTCGAAGGCCCTATGCTGTCGCTGAAAAATGTGAATGCTATCAGCCACTATACCGACTGGACCATCGCACACGTACACGTTGGTGCATTAGGTTGGAACGGGTTCCTCACATTCGGTATCCTGTACTGGTTATTACCCCGTCTTTTCACCACTGAATTATATTCCCGCAAATGGGCGAATACTCACTTCTGGCTGGGTACACTGGGTATCATTTTCTATGTGATCCCATTATACTGGGCCGCTTTCACGCAGAGTATGATGTGGAAGCAGTTCACACCGGAAGGACAGCTGAAATTCCAGTTTCTCGAAACAGTGAATACCATCGTTCCAATGTATGCACTACGTGGCTTAGGCGGCGTACTGTATATCGGCGGTGTGATACTGATGATCGTCAACCTGGCCAAGACCGTACGCCGTGGCTCATTTGTAGCAAATGAACCCGCAGAAGCAGCGCCATTACCTAAAGTGATACATACTCACGGTAAAACGCACTGGCATAACTGGATTGAGCGCAGACCCATACAGCTGGCGGTTTTCAGCCTCGTAGTAGTAGCAATAGGTGGTATTCTCGAAATGGTTCCGACCTTCCTGGTGAGAAGCAATATTCCTACTATCACCAGCGTGAAACCATATACGCCGCTTGAGTTGCACGGCCGTGATGTATATATCCGCGAGGGTTGTTATACCTGTCACTCACAGATGATCCGTCCTTTCCGCGATGAAGTAGCGCGCTATGGCGAATACTCCAAAGCCGGTGAATTTGTATACGACCATCCTTTCCAGTGGGGCTCAAAGAGAACAGGACCAGATCTGGCCAGGATAGGAGGAAAATATCCTCACTCATGGCACTACAATCATATGCTCGACCCTACGTCTATGTCTCCGGGTTCTATTATGCCGCAATATCCCTGGTTATTCGATGATAAAACAGACAAGGCAAAAACGCCTGCTATGATCAATGCCATGCGCAAACTGGGCGTACCGTATCCCGCTGGTTATGAAGCACAGGCCAATGCAGACATGGCTAAACAGGCGCAGGAAATAGCAGCATCATTGAAGAAGGATAAGCTGGAAGTAGCGCCAGACAAAGAGATCGTAGCGCTGATCGCTTACCTGCAACGCCTGGGTGCTGATATCAAAAATCCTGTGATAGCAGAGAAAAAATAATCTGATCAATTGTAAATCTTAGTAGATATGAAATTCATCAATTACCTGCAATCTATTACAGGTGTAAGTATATACCCGCTGGCTTCCCTCTGCATATTTACCTTATTCTTTTTGGTGGCAGCATTCTGGGCATTCAAGGCTGATAAAGGCATGATAGACCATATACGGAACATCCCGCTGGATGACCGCTGATCGCAGCATGCTCATTTTATCATTTCCTAATCGCAACATTATGAACAAGAAATCAATCACTATAACCGGCTTACTCCTTTTTACCCTATGCCTGCTGAATAGCCTGCCGGCAGCTGCACAATACAAGCCAACTCCGCCATCGGAGCTGGGGCATCCGGTGGCTATTGTACTGCTGACGGTTATTGTAGGTCTGCTGATCGCTATTGCCATACTCGGCAGCGCTGTATTCAGCGCCATGGACATCTACCGGGAACGCGTAAAAAGTGAAAAAGGTAAAACGATCGTTTCCATCGCGATCCTGGTAGCAGGGCTCTTTTCTTCTAACAGTCTGCTGGCACAGGAAGCAACTGAAACCGCGAAACCTGCTGTCACCAATATCATCAGCGGACTGTCTGATACCTCTTTTTACCTGCTGGTCTCTGTTATCTCTCTGGAGATCATGATCATTATATCCCTGCTGTATACGCTGCGTGTACTGCTAGGTATTGAAAGGAAAAAGAAGGTGGCCGCTCCCGGCAAACCTGTAGTACACTGGTTTGAAAAGCTCAACAAAACCAAAACACTGGATGCTGCTTCAGAAATGGAAGAAGATATGGGGCATGATTATGACGGTATCCGTGAGCTGAATAATCCCACACCGCCCTGGTGGAGATGGAGCTTCTATTTCAGTATGGTGTTTGCCGTTGTGTATGTCTGGCGTTTCCAGATAGCACATTCCGCACCCTCACAGGTGGAAGAACTGGCCATTGCAGAAGCTGCGGCAGCAGAGGCGAAAGAAGAATACCTGAAAAATGCGGCCAATAATATCGATGAAAATAGCGTAACGCTGCTGACTGGCGCAGATGATATTGCCGCCGGACAGAAACTGTTCTCCACCAATTGTGCAGCATGCCATGGACCTCAGGGCCAGGGCGTTGTAGGACCTAATCTGACAGATGATTACTGGTTACACGGAGGGCAGGTAAAAGCCGTGTTCAGCACTATTAAATATGGTGTGCCGGAAAAGGGGATGAAGTCATGGAAAGACGATTTCTCTCCTAAGCAACTGGCGCAGCTGACCAGCTATATCAAGAGTATACGTGGCTCAAATCCACCGAATCCGAAAGAGCAACAGGGCACATTAGAAAAAGAATAGACCAGATTTAAGTAAACATATTTCGTGATGGAAGAATCGTTCAGAGACAGCCTGGCGACTGTTGACAAACAAGGAAAACGCAGTTGGATCTATAGCCAGAAGCCGAAAGGTAAACTCTATAACGCGAGGAGTGTGCTAAGCTTCCTTTATTTCCTTGCGTTTTTTGCCGGCCCATTCATTCAATTGAATGGCCGGCCCTTGTTTTTATTTAATGTCGTGGAAGGCAGATTTATATTGTTTGGCGCTATATTCTGGCCACAGGACTTCTTTATATTCGGCTTAGCCATGGTGGCGTTCATTCTCTTCATAGTAGTATTCACCATGGCATTCGGCCGCTTGTTCTGCGGATGGGCATGTCCGCAGACGATCTTCATGGAAATGCTCTTCCGCAAAATAGAATACTGGATAGAAGGTGACGCATCTGCCCAGAAACTTTTAAACAAAGCACCCTGGAACACAGATAAGATAGTGAGGAAGACTGGTAAGCATGTGCTCTACTATATGTTGTCCTTCCTGATTGCCAATACCTTCCTGGCCTATATCATCGGCATCAATAGTTTACTTGAAATAATAACAGGTCCGGTTACGGAACATACCACCGGCCTTGCCGCCATGATCGTTTTTGCAGGCGTATTCTATGGCGTGTTTGCCTTCTTCAGGGAGCAGGTATGTACCGTAGTATGTCCTTACGGACGCCTCCAGGGGGTACTGCTGGATAGAGATTCAGTAGTGGTAGCATACGATTATACAAGAGGAGAGCCCCGCGGGCATTTCAAGAAACAGGTGGATAACAACCTGGGCGATTGTATAGACTGCTATCAATGTGTAAAGGTATGTCCAACTGGTATAGACATCCGGAATGGTACACAGCTGGAGTGTGTAAACTGTACTGCCTGTATTGATGCCTGCAACTTCATGATGGAAAAAACAGGGCGCCCCCTTCACCTTATCCGCTATGCATCTGAGAACGGGATCGCCAACAAACAACCTTTACGCTTTACCACCAGGCTTAAATTGTACAGTTCTGTACTGGTAATACTACTTACTGCCATCACCTGGATGCTGGTAAGTCGTAAACCAGTAAGTGGTACCATCATCCGTACAGCAGGTATGTTGTACCAGGAAAGGGGAGCAGACAGCATCTCTAATCTTTACCGGATCAAACTGGTCAACAAAACAGCCAGCGACATCCCGCTCAGGCTCCGGCTGGAAGATGCCCCTGGCAAAATAGAACTGCTTGGTCATCAGCAGATAGTCGTAAAAGGCGAACAACAGGGCGAGGGCATCTTCTTCGTGATATTGCCCCGCACTGCCATAAAAAAACGTAAAACCACTTTACATATCACACTATATGCAGGAGACAAAAAGGCGGGCACCATCGGTACCACCTTCCTGGGACCTGCGCAGTAATTATATATCCTTCATCAAAATATTCAAGTCATGAACTGGGGTCATAAAATCATTATCGTATTCATCCTTTTTGCGGCAGGTATCCTCACGCTGGTAACTAAAAGTATGCGTACCCGCATAGACATGGTTACGCCTAACTATTACGCGGAAGAGCTGAAATATCAGCAGGTGATCGACGGCAGGAGAGAAGCGCTTTCCCTTTCTGCACCTGTCAGCATCAACCAGTCAGATAAGGCTGTAGGTATTCTTTTTCCTGCTGAAATGCAGGGCATTTCTTTGACAGGCAAGGTGCTGTTCTACCGCGCATCAGACTCCCGCCAGGACGTCTCTGTACCGCTCCAACCCAATGAAAACGGGCTGGTGCTGGTCAGTAAGGAGCGGTTTCAGAAAGGCAATTACCGGGTGCAGTTGCAATGGGAGGCGAAAGGAAAGTCTTATTACCAGGAAAGTTTTGTAACCGTTAACTGAAACAGATTATGCTCCTGACATTCCTATATGCCTTATCGCTGGGCTTTATTGGCAGCTTTCATTGCATCGGCATGTGCGGGCCTATCGCGCTCACACTGCCGGTGCAACATCTGGACGGCGTACGTAAGCAGGTGGGCATCCTGCTGTATAACGCAGGAAGGGTGACTGCTTATGCCGGCTTGGGCCTTGTTTCCGGATGGCTGGGCAGGCAATTCTTCCTGGGCGGCCTGCAGCAATGGCTGTCTATTCTGCTGGGAAGTGTAATGTTGTTGCTGATCGTGTTACAATATGGCTTTCGTCATCAACGCTTCCCGCTGAATACAGGTTTTTATACCCGTCATATCAAAACAATGCTGGGCAATCTGCTGCGCCGTCAGCAACAGCATACATTGTATGCAATTGGCTTCCTGAACGGTCTGTTGCCCTGCGGCCTGGTATGGTTTGCCATTACGGGTGCTGTAGCTACGGGTAGTTCCCTGCAGGGCGCTCTTTTCATGGCCGCTTTTGGTACGGGTACATTACCTGCAATGATCGCGCTTAGCTGGTTCAACGATCTTATCAGTATACGCGTCCGTAACCGCTTACGCCGCTGCATCCCATATGTTATCACCGTAATGGCCGTTCTGCTCATTATGCGCGGGCTTAATCTGAACATTCCTTATGTCAGCCCTGCATTGACCACATCCGAAGAAAAAGTATCCATACACTGCTTTAAACCATCCTGACATGCAACTCATCAGAAAATATAATACCGCTGCTCCCCGCTATACAAGTTATCCGACGGTTCCTTACTGGGACGAACAGCGTTTCAATATCGACACCTGGAAGCAGACTTTACTGCAATCATTCCGCGCCACCAACCATACTGAGGGCATCAGCATTTATATACATCTTCCTTATTGTGAACAATTGTGCACTTATTGCGGCTGCAACAAACACATCACTGTCAATCATGGTGTAGAGGCACCTTATATACAGTCTGTTCTCAATGAATGGGAGCTTTACCTGCAGCTGTTTGAGGAACGTCCCCGTATCAGGGAGATCCATCTGGGAGGAGGAACACCGACCTTTTTCAGTCCACAGAACCTGCATAACTTACTTTCCCGGATATATCTGCATGCCGACCTGTTGCCAGATGCCACACTAAGCTTTGAAGGCCATCCCAACAACACCACGAAGGCGCATATGCTGACGCTTTATAATCTTGGTTTCCGTCGTATGAGCCTGGGCATCCAGGACTTCGATCCACGAGTACAGGACATCATCAACCGGATACAACCCTATGAGACGGTAGCAGAGGTTACCGCCACTGCACGAGCTATCGGTTACACCTCTGTCAACTATGACCTGGTATATGGGCTTCCGCTTCAAACCATGGTAAGTGTAGGAGATACGATTAATAAAGTCATGCAGTTAAGACCGGACAGGATCTCCTTTTACAGTTATGCGCATGTTCCCTGGGTAAAAGGTGTGGGACAACGGCGTTATTCTGAGGAAGATCTTCCCAAAGATGAAGAAAAGAGAGCCCTCTATGAGCTGGGTAAAACGCTGTTCGCACAGCATGGCTATACAGAGATAGGGATGGACCACTTTGCACTGTCTCATGACAGCTTATACCATGCCTGCAATCAGGGTTCATTACACCGGAACTTTATGGGATATACCGATCACCATACTTCACTGATGATCGGCCTTGGCGCATCCTCAATAGGAGACAGCTGGTATGCATATACACAGAATGAAAAGCGGATCGCTATATGGCAACAGCTGGTGAACAGCGGACAGTTCCCTGTGGTGCGCGGTCATATTCTGGATGGGGAAGACCTGCAATTGCGCGGCCATATTCATGCCCTCATGTGCAGTTTTAAGACTACCCTGAGCGAGGCAGACAAGAGAAGTACTGTTATAACAGAAAGCCTCGAAAGGCTTCAAGAGCTTGAGAAAGACGGGCTGGTACACATTACGGAAGATGCAGTATCTGTTACCGGGAAAGGCAGGCCTTTTATACGCAATATCTGTATGGCTTTTGATGCCCGCTTATGGAAAAAGCTACCACAATCTCAACTGTTCAGTACTGCTATCTGAGGTTCTCGCAGCTTATTCACTTCATTCTTATCACTTTATACCCGTTTAAATTATGTTACTGAAAGACGTGGTGCTTTTCCAGAAAATGGAAATTATAAACATCTGGTATATAGCGTAGGAAAAAGCGATTCCCTGTTCTTATCTGCAGAGATAAAAATGAGATTGCTGAATCAGCGGAAACACTTGCAGGGAAAGGGTTTTTCAGGGCATTAAAAAAGTCTGACCGTGTTTACAATCAGACTTTCTTGTTATGTGAATGGGTTAGTAAGTACAGGGAACAAAAATTCCCTACACAATATTAAAAAGAATTTCATCACAAAAGAAAAAAAATGCAAACTTTTTTATTCACACACTAAAAAAAATGTGGATAACAACAGTTACAACGAAGCGTTAAAACTTCTTTTCTCTTCTTCATGAAACCAAAACGGGTGAACAATCATATCGTATTCTCTACTACCTTTGCTTCACTAAACAACAGAAAACATGAAGTTTAATGAACCGATCGCGGTAACGGAAATAGCAGCATTCATAGGCGCAGAGCTGGAAGGCGACGATACGTTGATGGCCACGGGCATCAATGAGATCCATAAGGTAGAACCAGGTGATATCTCGTTTGTGGACTTCGCGAAGTACTATGATGCCTGCCTGAAATCAGCAGCTACGATTATTATCATCAACAAAAAAGTAGCTTGCCCTCCGGGTAAAGTGTTACTCGTGTCAGACGATCCGTTCAGTGCTTATGTGAAACTTGTGAAACGCTTCCGTCCTTTTGAACCAGCCACCAACCCCATCAGCGATTCTGCTGTAATAGGCGAGGGGACTATCATACAGCCAAATGTATTCATTGGTAATCATGTTACTATCGGTACCAATTGTATCATTCATCCCAACGTAACTATTTACGACAATTCCATTATCGGGAACAACGTGATCATCCATGCGGGTACTGTTATCGGTGCCGATGCCTTCTACTTTAAAAAACGGGCCGACAGGGAGGTGATGTACGATAAAATGGAAAGCTGCGGAAGGGTGATCATTGAAGATGATGTTGAAATAGGCGCCGGTTGTACCATTGACAAAGGTGTAAGTGGCGATACCATCATAGGTCGTGGCACGAAATTCGATAACATGATCCATATAGGACATGGCACCGTTATCGGCCGTAACTGTCTCTTCGCTGGTCAGGTAGGTGTGGGCGGTAAAGCGCATATACAGGACAATGTGATCCTTTGGGGACAGGTAGGTGTTTCCAAAGACCTGACTATCGGAAAGGGTGCTGTTGTATTGGCGCAAAGCGGTGTACCTTCTTCCCTCGAAGGCGGTAAGGTATACTTTGGCTCTCCAGTAGAAGATGCAAAAGTTAAAATGAAGGAAATAAACTGGATCAAACGTATTCCTGAGATCTGGCAAAAGCTGTATGGCAATTGATATACTATTTCAAAGGCTTCATGTGTTGCATGAAGCCTTTTAGTTTAAGCACCCTTTCTATGTTCCGTAATATTCTTGCCCTCATATTTGTGATTGCCGGCTGTACTAATGTATGGGCCCAGGATGGACTTTATACTTCCGCGCAGGAATGGCCTGTTAAGATCAGCGACGGATGGTTTACCGCCAGAACGATCTCCTTTGGTCAGTATACTACCTCTTCCCGGAAGAACGGGATAGCCGATGCGGCAGCGATCAGTTTCATTAAAGACCCCATCAACCCGTTCAATATCCGGGTAAGCGGCAGGGATGAGAACATACTGATACAAGTCATACAGGCAGCGCATGTTGCTTTCTCCGGCCATTCCCTGCCCTCATTTCTGGACAATATGCCGGCAACTGCACACTTCTCCTACATACTGATCAACGGGACGAAAAATGAGCCTTTAAAACGATGGGAGATGATCCTGAAAGATGTGAATTACCTGGAACTTAATGAGAACAAACCGGCAGGCACCCTGCGCGCGGGCGATGATGAGGTACGTATTACAGCTCATAACCGCTTCGGAACTAAAAACTCCTATGAAAATATCTGTTATGAGTTTCACATCCGCCGGCAGGTAGTAGCGGCTGTAGTTACGGGAGCGCGTCCCCGTGTATGGATGAGCGCGGAGATGGAGGGAAAGCCTCTCCAACCGGTATTGGTTGCTGCTATAGGCGCGCTTCTTGTCAGGTAAGGTTTATCCCTCCCGGCGCTTCTGCTCCAGGAAGGCCTGGCACATATCAGCAATTGTTGTTTGTAATGGTGTAAAAGAGAATCCCGGCAATGCCTTCAGGATCTTTTCATTGCTATAGTAGACTTTCATTTGTGCCGTTCTGGCTGTTTCTTTTGTCAGCAGTGCCTTTTTACCGGATAGCTTACTTTTTAACGCTTCTACTCTCCATACTATTTCCGCCATCCAGGGCTTCACAGGTTTATGAGGCGGCTTTTTGCCCAGCTGCTGTGCCATTTCTTTAAACAGGTCATAGTACTTCCAGTTATCGGTTGTCAGCACGAAACGTTCTCCTTCTATATCGCTTTCCATCAGCCGGAACATGACTTCCGCCACATCGCGTACGTCAGTGAAACCGTTGATACCGTCTGTATAATACGGAAACTCTTTCCAGGCATTCTTTATCAGCATACCGGAACCGTCGTCCCAGTAACCGGCGCCCAGTATAATACCCGGGTTAACAATCGCAACATCCAGTCCTTCTGCCATTCCTCTCCAGGCTTCCATTTCTGCCAGGTGTTTACTAATACTATACCTGGAATTGTTACTACCTTCCCGCCATTCACTGGATTCATCAAGCACGCCATCTACTCTTGCCCTGCCCAGTGCAGCAGTGGAACTGACATGCACCAGCTTTCTGACCCCGGCGTCGATGGAGAGGTTAACCACATTGGCCGTTCCTTCTACGTTCACCTTCATCATCCGGTCCTGCTCTTCGGGACGGAAAGACACGACGCCTGCACAGTGGTAGACCTTGTCTACACCCTGCATAGCATCTTCCAGGGCGCTGACATCGAGCACGTCGCCCTTTACCCATTCTATTTTATGCCGTATATCTTCTACCTGCGGAGGAATTGCTGTGCGGTACAATGCCCGTACCGGCTGCCCGACATTCACCAGTTTACGTAATAAATGACTGCCTAAAAAACCTGTGCCACCCGTAACTAAATTCATGAAATAAGTCCCGTTTGCGTCAAAGATAATTATAAAATCCCTTCCCGCTTTTCTTACCCAATGCACCTTCTTCCACCTTGGCTATCTGTAACGGGCTGGGAGCAAAGCGGGGGGCCCCGTTATAAGCCTCATAGAGAGAGCGTGTTACAGCCAGGTTTACATCGTTGCCTATCAGGTCCATCAGCGCAAAAGGCCCCATGCGGAATCCTGCGCTTTCCAGCAGGCGGTCTATACTTTTATACGATGCGGCTCCTTCTGCGGCTATCTGCATCGCTTCGAGGTAGTAGTGCCGGGCTACCCTGTTCACGATAAATCCGGGAATATCCTGCACCATTACCGGCGTCTTTCCCAATCGTTGCGACAATGTGTATAAGAGCTCAGTCACATAGGGGGCAGTATCTTTCCCCCTGACGATCTCCACCAGTTTCATTACTGGCGCAGGATTGAAGAAGTGCATACCTGCCACCCGCTCGGGATGATCTATTCCGGCAGCGATGCCAGTCACCGGCAGGGAAGAGGTATTACTTGCGAGTATGGTTGCTGGTGTATTGATGGCGGCCAGCTGACTGAATAACGCAGTTTTTATCTCCAGCTTTTCAACAATGGCTTCTATGACCAATTCGGCACGGCAATCTGCTACCTGAGCGGTATAAGTTATCCGCCCGAGGATGGCGTCTTTCTCTTCAGCGCTCATCTTAGCTTTCTTTACGGCATTGTCGAGCTGCAACGTGATTTGCTGCTGTGCTTTTTCAAGCATTGCCGCCTGTACATCGAACAATATGGTACGGTAACCGCTTGCTGCTGCTACTTGTGCAATACCAGCGCCCATGGTGCCGGCGCCACATACAGCAATCGTTTTAATCTGGTCAGCTGTGATCATACGGGGAATTTATCGGGGTAAAAAAGACAAAGGAGAAAACGGCGGATTTACAAACGCACGTTTTCTCCTTTGCAACAATCTTTATTTCAGTCGTCAGAGCGCTCCTTCAAACTGTTCCAGGAACCGGGTATCATTTTCAGAGAACAACCTGAGGTCTTTGATCTGGTAATTCAGCATGGTGATACGTTCTATACCCATTCCAAAAGCGAAACCGGTATATTTCTCAGGATCGATACCACAATTTTCCAGCACTTTCGGATGCACCATACCACAACCCAGGATCTCTACCCAGCCGGTATGTTTACATACATTACATCCTGAACCGCCGCAGATCTGGCAGGATATATCCATTTCAGCGCTTGGTTCAGTGAAAGGGAAGTAGGAAGGACGGAAACGGATACGGGTATTTTCTCCGAACAGTTCCTTCACAAAGTGGTATAATGTCTGTTTCAGATCGGCAAATGATACATTCTCATCAATGTACAGCCCTTCCACCTGGTGGAAGAAACAGTGTGCCCTGGCAGAGATGGTTTCATTACGATACACACGTCCGGGACAGATGATTCGGATAGGCAGCTTACCGGTTTCCATCGCCCTTACCTGTACGGAAGAGGTGTGGGTACGCAGCAGCCAGTCCGGATTTTTGCTGATGTAGAAGGTATCCTGCATATCACGTGCAGGGTGATTTTCCGGCAGGTTGAGCGCGGTGAAGTTATGCCAGTCGTCTTCTATTTCCGGTCCCTCTGCAATGGCAAAACCCAGACGCTCAAATATGCTGATGATCTTATTTCTTACAACGCTTATAGGGTGGCGGGTGCCCAGCCGGTGTGGCTCTGCCGGCAGCGTCAGGTCTGCATCGGTAGCAGCTGCAGCCGCGCCGTCTTTCAGGTGCTCAAACTGAGCATACCTTTCTTCCGCCAGTTGTTTAAACCCGTTCAGAACTTGCCCGAACTCTTTTTTACGCTCGTTTGGCACCTGTTTCATCTCGCCAAACATAGCTTTTACGATCCCTTTTGTTCCAAGGAATTTAATGCGGTATTGTTCAAGATCCGCAGCCGTGGCTGGCTCGAATGCTAATATTTCCTGTTTGTAGGCAGCTATTTGCTGTTCTATCTGATCCATAGTCGGCAAAGATAATTAAAAGATCAGTTTATACCCTACCCCCCTTATATTCACGATCTGTACCCGCGGGTCATCTTTCAGGTACCTCCGCAGCTTCGTGATAAACACGTCCATGCTGCGGGCATTGAAAAAGCTGTCGTCTCCCCAGAGGTCCAGCAATACGGTCTTCCTTTCCATCACCTGGTTCAGGTTTTCCGACAACCGCCGCAGTATTTCTGCTTCCCGGTGGGAGAGGAACTCCGTATTATTGTTCCGGGTAAGGGTCTGTTTTGTATAATTGAACATATACTGGCCTATCTGAATGACATCAGCGCCAGCATCAGAAGCGGCCGGCGTCTCTTTGAACCGCTGCAACAGGGCCTTTATACGCACGATCAGCTCATCCATGCTGAAGGGCTTTTTCAGGTAGTCATTCCCCCCCAGTTCAAACCCTTTTACCACATCTGTGGTCTGGGATTTTGCCGTGAGGAAGATGATAGGCGTGGTTTTATCCTGCCGCCTGATCTCTGTTGTAACCGTAAAACCGTCCATATTAGGCATCATGATATCCAGCACGACTACGTCCGGTTTATGCTCCTCGTATAAACGAAGCCCCTCTTTGCCGTCAGCGGCGTAGAGCATTTCAAAGCCCCTCATTTCCAGGCTGTCTTTCACTATCTGTCCCAGCTGCCATTCGTCCTCTATCAGTAATACTTTTGACATAGTTGCAGGTGTTAAACGGGTATTTGTATGATAAATTCACTTCCTTTTTCCGGTTCACTATGCACTTTGATCGTGCCTCCGTGCAGCTCCACGATCTTCTTTACATAGCTGAGCCCCAGTCCGAAACCCTTTACATTATGCAGGTTGCCGGTGGGTACCCTGAAAAAAGTGTCAAAGATGTTTTCCTGGTATACCTTCGGTATGCCGATCCCATTATCCTTTACACGGATAACCAGTTTCCCGCCTTCCAGCATGCTTTTGATGTATACGGACGGATGATCTCCGGAGTACTTGATCGCATTGTCCACCAGGTTGCTGATCGCATTGGTCAGGTGAGTTTTATCAACATCCACCGACTGCTCTCCCAGCAGGTTATCATAACGGAACTGCACAGGGCGGCCGGCTTTCAGCTGGTGATTAGTAATGATACTATCCATCACCTCGCCGATATCTGTATCTTCTTTGAACAATTCAATCTCTTCTCTTTCCTCTGCAGCAATATGCAGCACTTTTTCTACCAGGTCAGACAGTCTTTGCAGCTCCTGCTTGGAGATGTCGAGATAGGTCTGCGTTTTCCGCTGGTCATTCAGGGCATTGAAGTTCTGCATGGCTTCCACCGCTGCAGATACAGTAGCAATAGGCGTCTTCAGCTCGTGCGTCATGTTATTGATAAAGTCATTCTTCACTTCCGAAAGCCGTTTCTGTTTCAGGATGGTACGAAGCATATACACAAAACAGATAGTCGTCAGCACCAGCAGCGCCAGAGAACCTGCCAGTGTCCACATCATCTTCGCCAGGATGTATTGTAAGGGCGACTCAAACTTTGCCTGTACAAAGAGATTACTGGCCGGGTTAAAAGGTATTTTGGACGTTTTTAATGGCGGTCTCTTTCTCAGACTGTCCCTGAAACTCTCCCGGTTGTATCCGTTGAAACTAATGTGGAAGGTATCCAGCACGTAAGGTGTCAGTATCTGGCGGGCATGCAATTCGGCAGTAAATACAGAGTCCAGTTTGATCAGCTTCACGCTGTCGCTGGTCAGGTTATTCAGCAGAATAAGATCAGAGATCTGTCTGGCCAATGTATCTGCAAACTCGTTGCCCGGGCGAATTTCTCGTCTGCGTTTAATCGTGTCTGTTAACATTTCCTCACGCATGTCAGCCCGCTTACGCAATCTGGGCATATCGCCCTGTGGAGGCATATCGTGCGGTATCCTGAACGAATCCCGGTCTCTTCCGTAATTACGGAAGTAGCGGCGCACGTCAGCAAACTGTTTATTAAAAACAGCCGTCCGTAAAGATTCATTGATGTCTTTATTAAACTGATCGAGTTGTATATGATAGGAATTGTACAGCCAGTATCCCTGGAAGAAATAGATGCCAAGTATACATACACACATTAGTATCAGAATGTTGCGGATCCGCTGACGCATAAATTGCCGATTTTTCGCTGTTAAGTACGCTCCCGCTGCCGGGTATGTTACAAAGCTATTGGTTCCTCACGTACCCGCCTTGTGCCCTTAACAATAATTAACAGTAAATAAAGCTATTTAACCAACAATTGAAAACCGAATAATGACTTTTGTATCAGAAAAAAATCAGAGCATATGAAGAACTTTTCAAAAACACTCCTTAGCGCTGCATTGGTTGCATTCTGCGGCATGACAGCCTTTGCGCAGGATAAGAATACCGGCGTGATCGACTATGAAATAAATGCAAAGATGCCTCAACGTGGTGGTAATGAAGGTGACGGAGAAGAGCAGGTGATTACCTTCAATCAACACTTCTACTTCACTGGTGGCAAAGGCAAGCTTGAGACGGAACGTCCTGATTTCGGTGGTCGTGGTTTTGGTGGCGGACGTCCCGGCGCTGGACAGGGAGGCAATGGTGGTGGCCGCGGTGGTCGCTTTGGTGGTATGCGTGGTAACTTCGGAGGCGGATATGTAGACCTCAGTGGAAAGAAATACCTGCAGGTTTTCTCCAAACCGGAAGACAGCACTAAGACTTACTACGCAGAAGAAGCCTATGCTCCTGCCAAGGATGCTAAACTGGCCGACAAGACGAAGAAAATTGCCGGTTACAATTGTAAAAAAGCGACTGTTACTGTGCGTAACGAAGAATACACGGTATGGTATACACAAGACCTTCCTTTCAGCTACAGCCCTATCAATGGCCTGTTACCTGACGGTAATGGTGTAGTACTCTCTGCAGAAAGCAGCAGACGCTCTTTTACTGCTACCAAGGTGGACTTTAAACCAGTAACAACAGATGTTACATTACCGGCAAATGCAGAAAAAGTAACTGAAGACCAGTTGCGTGACATGCGCCGTGAAGCGATGCAGAAATTCCGTGAGCGGCAAAACGGGAATTAAATAAGACACTAATTTGCATCGTTCCTTCTTACCAATTCCCTTTTCATGAAAAGAATTACCCTTATTGCTACTTTACTGTTCCTGTTTGCGCTCTCCACACAAGCGCAGCAGGGGCAGATAAAGGGATTACTGACTGACTCTTCTGCAACACATCCTTTACCGGATGCAACCGTAGCCCTGCTGAATGGCAGGGATTCTTCCCTGGCGGCTACCGCCTTTACTGATAAAAAAGGGGCATTCTCTTTCACCGGTATCGCACTGGGCAACTACAGAGTATACATCACTTTCCTGGGTTACCAGCCGGTTTTTAAAAGCGTCACGATTTCGGCAACCCAGCCTGTATCGGATATGGGAACCATACAACTCAAAGGCAAGGGCCTGCTGCTGAATGAAGTCGAGATCGTCCAGGAAGTGCCTCCCGTGGTGGTAAAACTGGATACACTGGAATTCAACGCAGGTTCTTTTAAGACGAGGGAAAATGCGGTTGTGGAAGATCTGTTGAAAAAGTTGCCGGGCGTATCAGTAGATAAAGATGGCGTAATCACGGCACAGGGGGAAACCGTGAAAAGGGTATTGGTAGATGGCAAACCTTTTTTCAGTGATGATCCTAAACTGGCCACCAAGAACCTGCCGGCAGATATCATCGATAAGATACAGCTGATAGACCGTAAATCTGACCAGGCACAGTTCACCGGCATTGACGATGGCAACACGGAAAAAGCTATCAACATCACGATCAAAAAAGATAAGAAAAAGGGCTTCTTCGGCAGAGCATCTGCCGGTTATGGAGACAACGATCGCTTTGCTGTCAACGCAAGTCTGAATACCTTCCAGGACAACAGGCAGTTATCCTTCCTGGGAAGTGGCAATAACGTGAATAATCTTGGTTATACCTTCAACGACGTCTTCAACTTCAACGGCAATGGCAGTGGAGGAGGAGGCAACGGAGGTGGTGGTGGCCGCGCCGGCGGAGGCGGCCGCGGTGCGGCACAATCCACCATTAGTAGTCTTGGCGGAAACAATGCCACTGGCATTACCCGTAACTGGAATGCAGGGTTTAACTACAACCAGGACTTCGGCTCAAAGCTGAAAATCAATGGCAGCTACTTTATCAACGATACGCGGACAGAAACAAGCAAACGTAGTAACAAACAAACCTTTCTGGCCGATACCACCTACTATTATAATCAGCAGTCTGGTTCCCTTACCGACAATAACAATCACCGGCTGAACATGCGGGTTGAATACCAGATAGACTCTATGCATTCATTGATCGTTACCCCCAGTTTCAGTTATTCTGATGGTTCTACCAATACACTCAATCAATATGAATCGCTGGATGAGAATAAGGTTCAAACGATAGACGGGGAGTCCAGAAACCGTAGCCATGCTACTTCTCCTAACTTCTCGACGACCGCATTGTTCAGAAAGAAATTCAATAAGATCGGCCGTACACTCAGCGCTAATCTCAGCTTCGGGTACAATACGACCACCAGAGAGAATTTCTTCAAAACAACAGACATACATCTGGCAACAGCTGCTACAGATTCTTTCACCACCGGTTATGACAGGATGACCAATGCGGATAATATGGGACGCAATATGGGAGTAAGACTGACCTATACCGAGCCGCTCATGAAAGACCGCTTCCTGGAAGTATCCTATGCGTGGAATAATAACTATAGCGATTCCAGGAACCTCACGTATGACATTAATGGCGCCAGTGGTAAATACGATAAACTGAATGACAGTCTGACCAACATATTCGAGAATACATTCACCACGCAACAGGCGGGCATCAATATCCGTACGCAGAAACTGAAGTATGATTATACCTTCGGAATGAATGTACAGTTCAGCAGTCTGCTAAACGACAACGTAAGCAGGAAAACACAAATTGACCAGCGTACCGTTAACTTCTATCCCTCAGCATCATTCAATTATAATTTTCAGAGAGGCAAACGACTGCGCTTCCGCTATAATGGTAGCACATCGCAACCAACAGTGACACAGTTGCAACCACTGCCAGACCTGACCAGTTCATTGTATGTGCAACAAGGTAATCCTGACCTGAAGCCGTCTTTTTCACATAGTATCAACATGGGCTATAACGTATTTAATAACAGTACGTTCCGTGGATTCTTTACCAATGTGAATGCCAGCTTTACAAGCAATAAGATCGTGAATGCGAACCGTGTTGACACGTCAGGCAAGCAGTATACGAAGCCGGTCAATTCAAACGGCGCATACAACCTTAGTGCATTTGCAGTAAATACCATTCCCATTAAAAAACTGAAGAGTTCTGTGAATCTCAACACCAATGTGAACTACAACCGGGATGTAAGTTTCACAGGTACTGAAATAGACTTTTCAAGGCTAATGAGAAGTTATACCAGGAACTTTGGTATCACACAGGGAGTGAGCTTCAACTATACATACAAGGAGCTGTTCGATTTCTCTACCAGTGCCAGTGTAAACTACAGTGGCGCACGGTATGACATCCAGCCAAACAATAACACAGATTATTTCAACTACGCATTCTCATTTGATTATAACGTGAATCTGCCCTATGGTTTCATCATAGGAAGCGATGTTACCTATACGCTGAATGCGGGCAGGGCAGAAGGTTACAACGTTGATGTAACTATGCTGAACGCATTCATTTCAAAAAGCGTATTCAAAGATAAGAGAGGTCTGATAAAACTGAGCGGTTATGACCTGTTACATCAGAACGTAAGTGTGGGTCGTAATACAGGTGAGAACTATATTGAAGACGTGAACAACATGGTGCTACAGAGATATTTCATGATCAGCTTCACGTACTTCATCAACAAATTTGCGGGTAGTAACAATAACAATGGCGAACGCCGCAGAATGGGCCCTCCGGGAATGCGGATGGGCGCTCCGGGATTCATGCGGGGAGGTTGATAAGGCAATACATAAATGCAAAAGGTCTCACAGTTGTGAGACCTTTTTTTATTGGTAAATGTAAAATGACTCCGAAGTTGATGATTCATTGAAAGGTTGAAAGGATAACAAAGGTGGAGACGTACTTCCTCCTTCATGCCTCCAGCTTTGAAACCTTACAACCTTAGTATTTTTCTGCTGTTGCTTATGGCACTATAACCCGGCTACTTTGCATCTCAGCCGTTTTGCGTTCCCTGATACTCTGCGTTATTCTTCTTACTACCCAGCTCAGTGTAAATGTTGGAATAAAATCCAGACCAGGAAATAGTTCTTCCATGAAGTTGAAAACACTTCCGAAAGCGCCCAGACTACTGCCAAACATTCTGTAAAAAATAATAGCAGAAATGGGGGCCCAGATCACATCACTTACTTCTCCTAAAACCGGCACAGTATAGCTTGCACATCCAATCAGGTCCATTACAACACAAGTCCATAATGCAGGGGTAAATCTTCTTTCCATGCAGACCTCCGCTTTAAATGTTATCTATGTATAATCAAATAGCTTACCAATTTCAATTATGGTTGAGCGGTACGGGAATTACGAGGCGGTGTTGTGGCGTTCTTTTGGAATAAACATCTGTAATACAATCTCTTAAAAAATGCTGATTTACTGGGTCTATATATTCGTAATTCTGCTAATCAAACATAATTGTCCTCTAAATATTAGAACGTATTGGCACAGTACAAAGTTACGAACTATTTAAGGTAACAGCTGTACGCAAATTTTAAATTGCGTAGTTTCACGGTCAACAGTAAATACTTTACCAACATGCTTAACCAAAATTCCCGCCGCGATATGATCAAAAAAGCCGCTGCTATGGCGTTTGCATCCACTTCACTGGCTTCCCTTTCCACCCGTGTGATGGCCCACGAGGGAAAAATGGATGAAAAACTGAAAGGTCAGATCAATCATTCCGTATGTGCCTGGTGTTACAACGACATTCCACTGGAAGATCTCTGCAAGGCATCCAACAGGATTGGCCTGCAGGCAATAGACCTCCTGGACCCGAAAGACTTTGCGATTGCAAAAAAATATGACCTGACCTGCGCCATGGTGGCTTCTATCAATAAAGACTGGAATATTGGCCGCGGTTGGAACAGGGAAGCGCATCACGATCAGCTCGTTACTTACTACGAACACCTGATAGATGAGACATCGAAAGCCGGCTTCACAAACCTGATCTGCTTCTCAGGCAACAGGGAAGGGCTGGACGACCAGGCGGGCATTGAGAATTGCGCCAAAGGCCTGAAGCGTATCATGAGCTACGCCGAAAAGAAAAAAGTGACCATCGTAATGGAGCTGCTGAACAGTAAGGTAAACCATCCAGATTATCAGTGCGATCACACAAACTGGGGGGTAGAGCTGTGTAAGGCTATTGGCTCCGAGCGTTTTAAACTGCTTTACGACATTTATCACATGCAGATCATGGAAGGAGATGTGATCCAGACCATTCGCAATAATCACCAGTATTTTGCCCATTATCACACCGGTGGCGTTCCGGGCAGGAACGAGATCGATGAAACACAGGAGCTGTATTATCCCGCTATCATGAAGGCTATTCACGAAACAGGTTTCAAGGGTTTCGTAGCACAGGAATTTGTGCCTAAACGTGCTGACAAGCTGGCCTCCCTGAAACAGGGCGTGGAGATCTGCGATATCTAATGTTTCCAGTCCTGCCTTAAGATCCCCATCACCACGGTGTCTGCATATTGACCATGGAGTTTGGCGCTGTGGCGGAGAATACCCTCTTTGGCAAAGCCCAGGCGGATGGGGATCTGGGCACTTTCTGCATTCTGCAGCGCAAAACGCACTTCTAATTTATTCAGTTTCAACGTCTGAAAAGCAAACGATACCAGCGCTTTGCAGGCGTTTACCGCAATGCCTTTACCGCGGAATTCTTCCCCCAGCCAATACCCGATCTCTGCTTTGTCCAGTTGATGATCCCAGCAATGCAGGTCTATTACCCCACACAGCTGCTGCTGATACCAGACGCCAAATGCTATAGCTTCCTGGTCTTCGGCCTTTCTCAGCATCATCTCAATAAAACGTAGTGTATGTTCCTGATTGGTATTGTAATCTACCCAGGGCAGAAACCGGCGCAGGCTCCTGCGTGAAGCATCCAGTTGGTTAAAGAGGGTCGGTGCATGCTCAGGCTGTAATTGCCTGAGCGTAATCATTTCATTAACAGGTAATTCCAGCATAAAAAAAACGAGGTTTGGCGAACTGCCAAACCTCAAAAGTAACAAAATCCTAATTCTTTGCTATCAGCTGCTGCTTCTGCATATCCTTTACGATCTGCTTTGCAAACAGGTAGGCCTGCCTATAGGCTGTTGGAGGGTCTACTGAATCGGTCTGCGCATTATAGATCAGTTTCTTTTCTTTCAGGTCATACAGATTGGTATCCCATTGATATTTCGTATTCACCTGGTAATACCCCGGATTGTACATGCTTCCATACCATCCTCTGTAATAAGGCCCAAAACCACCGTAGTATGGATACCCATACGGACCGTAGTTAGGTACATATGATCTTTCACGGGACTTGTCGACCATGGCGATCGTCATTACCTGCGCCACATCGCTGTTCCGGAATTTCTTTAATGCAGCCTTTTCATCTCCTTTAGCCAGGGCGTCATCCGGGCCATAGGTAGCGTAAGCAGAAACCGCATTATAGCCTTCTTTCTTCAGTTCGGAAACCAGGTTATTTTCCATCAGTATACGCAGATTGCGTTCTTTTGCCGGCACCAGCGCTATTACCATGATCTTGTTTTCCTGCTGTAACCGGGCTTCCGGTGTTTTCCAGGACGAAGTCAGCTTAGTGCTGGTACAAGCTGTCACCGACAGCAATCCAATGGCCATCAAAAATAATCCTAACTTTTTCATATTTCCTCCTTTTAACTACCTGTTAGACGGTGGCAGGAGGGAAGAGTTACATGACAGGAATAAATTAACATTTCTTTGATTGTCAGATAAGTAGAAAATTCCAGATGCTGGAAATTTGGTCCGGAAACTGGAATTTCGCATCATCTTTATTCCTCCCAATGGAACTTTTCCTGATCAGATTAAATTGGGGATACGGTATGTACATGACGCATAAAAAAGCCCGGAAATCATACGATCTCCGGGCCTCTTTCTTATGTCAGTATATCAGATTAGTAATTGATGACCTGCTCCTGAATTCCTTGCGGAATATCGCGGAATTCATACAGCTGGGTACGCAGTTGCGGTTCAAATCCCGCTTCTTTGATAGCTTCCTGCATCGAGCGGTAGGTAAACCTGTGAGGAGCACCGGCTGCACTTACCACGTTTTCCTCGATCATGATGGAACCGAAATCGTTCGCTCCGGCATGCAGACATATCTGCGCTACCTGTTTGCCTACTGTCAGCCAGGAAGCCTGGATATTTTTAATATTAGGCAGCATAATGCGGCTCAGCGCAATCATACGAATATACTCCTCTGAAGTGGTCATATTGTGTACACCACGAATGCGGGATAACAGGGTATCCACATCCTGGAACGTCCACGGAATGAATGCGGTAAAGCCGTAATGACCTTCCGGTTTTTCACTCTGTACCTGCCTGATATCGGCAAAGTGCTGGAAACGTTCCATTAATGTTTCGACATGGCCAAACATCATGGTTGCCGAAGATGGTATATTCAGCTTGTGGGCAGCCCTCATCACATCCAGCCATTCCTGCGCGCCGCATTTACCTTTGGAGATCAACCTGCGTACACGGTCATTCAATATTTCCGCTCCGGCGCCGGGCAGACTTGCCATACCGGCTTCTTTCAGTGCTGACAGCACTTCGATGTGGGTACTTTTTTCCAGTTTAGTGATGTGTGCTACTTCGGGGGGCCCGAGTGCATGCAGCTTAACGGTAGGGTATAACTGCTTCAGCTGTTTGAAAGTATCTACATAGAATTTCAGCCCCAGTTCCGGATGGTGACCTCCCTGCAGGAGCAGCTGGTCTCCGCCAAACTTCAGCGTTTCTTCTATCTTTTTCTTGTATTCGTCGATGGTGGTAATGTAGGCTTCTGCGTGGCCGGGTACCCGGTAGAAATTGCAGAACTTACAGTTAGCCGTACACACGTTGGTGGTGTTCACATTGCGGTCTATCTGCCAGGTCACCTTTCCATGTGGCACCTGTTGCTTACGCAGCTCATTCGCAATGTCCATCAGTTCTGCAAGCGGAGCCTTCTCAAATAGATAAATCCCTTCTTCCGGTGTAAGCCACTCGAAGTTTAATGCTTTCCTGTATAGATCTTTCAGTTCCATGATGGACAAAGGTAGGAATAATGTTAAATTTATAGCATCGTTATTCTGTTACGGTAACTGTATGCAAAAATCTACGCTGTTGAAGCACTGTTGGCTCATAATAATTGCCATTACTTGTTTATTCCACGTTGCCACCGCGCAAACGCAACCTACAACTGCCAGCCCCCGGAAACCGGGGGAGTTGATCACCCGTTTCCCGTTCAAACAATACTATGGAGGTGTGGTTGTGATACGCGCCTGTCTGGCGGGCATTCCCGATACCCTGCAGTTCATCCTGGATACCGGCAGCGCCGGCATTTCACTCGACACCAATACCTGCATCCAATTGGGCATTCACCTGACGCCTACCGATAGGATCGTCCGTGGTGTAGGGGGATCCAAAACCGTCTCATTTGCCATGGACAGGAGCCTGCAGTTACCTGGTTTACAGGTAGATAGCCTCGATTTCCATATCAATGATTATGAGTTGATCAGCCAGGTGTATGGTTTGCAGGTAGACGGCATTGTCGGTTATAGCCTGCTGAGTAAATTCATTGTACAGGTGGATTATGATACGGAGATGATCTCCATTTATGAAAAAGGCCCGTTCTCCTATCCCAAAGGAGGTCAGCTGATGCGCCCTTCACTGACGCTGATCCCTATTGTGAATGCCTTCCTGAAAAACGGAAAGGCGCAACACTATAACCGTTACTATTTTGATACCGGCGCCGGTATGTGCCTCCTGCTTTCCCAACAGTTTGTGAAAGACAGCGCCATCCTTTCCTCACGGAAAAGGCAGCGCAAGGTGATACAGACGGAAGCGCAGGGGCTGGGAGGAAAAATGACCATGGACATTACTACCATCCAGGAGTTTAAGCTGGGTAACTATTCCTTCCGGAACGTTCCCGTCTACATCTTTGATGATGTTACGAATGTAACGGCCTATCCATTCCTCGGTGGCATGGTTGGCAACGACCTGTTACGCAGGTTCAATCTCATACTGAATTACGGTAAGAAGGAGATCTACGTGATGCCTAACTCCCATTACAAAGATCCTTTTGACTATTCCTATACAGGTCTGATCATTTACCTGATAGACGGCAGGGTGGAGGTTACCGATATCATTAAAGGTTCTCCGGCCGAAAAAGCCGGCCTGCAAAAAGGAGATCTCATCATCGCCGTCAACAATATCTTCTCCGGCAACCTTCAACTATACCGCGACATTCTCAAAAATGTCGGCACCCGGCCTACTTTGCTGATAATGCGCAATAAAGAGCTGATGATAAAAAAAATCCAGATCAAAAGCATATTATAAGTGTCTGAAATAATACATTGCACAATCCTCCGTTAGGATCATGAATGGGGGAGTTCCCCCGTCAGGGACACTTTATAAGGAGACAATGTTTATCGTGAGACAGTATCTTATTGCTATACTTGTTTGCCTGCCGGCTTTTCTTCAAGCGCAGGATGCCACCAGCCAGAAACCGGTTGCCACACTGCCTTTCCTTTTGTATGACAGGTATATGGTCATCAGTACCACACTTTCCGGCACAACACCTGCCGGTCTCCCGCCGGACAGCCTTCATTTCATCTTCGATACCGGAGCTGAAGTAACCACCCTGAGTAGACAAACCGCCGACCAGCTGGGATTGCAGACCAAGGATGACGGCGGACTAAGTGGCACTGACGCGGTAGTGGTGCGGGTACCAACGGCCACCATTAATGTATTATACCTCGATAAAACCAGGTTGCCCTTCGTTAAGGTGTACATTGAGCCCCTGGATGAATTTCGGGATCTGAATATAAAAATAGACGGCATTATCGGCGTGGACCTGCTGAAATCCTTCATCGTGAAGATCGACTATGAGAAACAGGTGCTGCAGCTCTACAGGTCTAATAAAACGCCGGCAAATACTCCCGGGCAGCGCCTGCCTCTGAGCCTGAATTTTAAGACCCCGGTGATAGAAGGCACAATTCATTTACCTGATGGCCAATCACTTAGCAGCCGCTTCCACTTCATTTCCGGAGGCGAATATGGTATTTTGTTCAACTTTCCATTTGTGGAAAAACACCAGCTCAATACCCGGCTGCCAGTACTGAGCACCGACAAGGTAAAAGATCTTTACAAAGAATTAACTTATACGAATACCAGCCTACCCAGTCTTGATCTGGGCCCAATACACCTGGAACTGGTGGCAGCCAGTTACAGCAAAGACGTGAATGATGCCGGCTCTCTGCATGAAATGGCTGGCTCTATCGGGTTTATGGTCTGGAGACAATTCCGTAGTATTACCGTCAATTATAGCGGACGCGAGCTATATCTCGAGAAATAAGACTCCGTCTATTCTCCCATTCTTTTAATTAAATTGCAACTCTCATAAACAGGGAAATATGATTCATTACAATAAATTCACCTTAGCCAACGGATTGCGCGTGATAGTGCATGAAGACCATACCACTCCCATGGCAGTGGTAAACGTGATGTACGACGTAGGCGCGCGCGACGAAGACGCCAGTAAGACCGGTTTTGCTCACCTGTTCGAACACCTGATGTTTGGAGGTTCTGTCAATATACCGGAATATGACGAGCCATTACAAATGGCTGGCGGCGAAAACAATGCATTTACCACCAGCGACCTCACCAACTACTATATTCAGTTACCTGCCGAAAATATAGAAACAGCCTTCTGGCTGGAAAGTGACCGCATGCTGTCCCTCGCTTTCAGCGAAAAGAGCCTGGACGTGCAGCGGAAGGTAGTTTGTGAGGAGTTTAAAGAACATTATATCAATAAGCCGTACGGCGATGTATGGCATAAAATGAGAGATCTGGCCTATGCAGTACATCCCTACAAATGGATGACGATAGGCAAGGAGCTTTCCCATATTGAAAATGCACGCCTGGAAGATGTGAAGGACTTCTTCTTCAAATATTACCGTCCAGCCAATGCCATACTGGTAGTCGGGGGTCATGTCACCACTGCACAGGTAAAAGCGCTGGCCGAAAAATGGTTTGGCGATATTCCTTCCGGCCAGCGTATACAACGTAACCTGCCGGTAGAACCACCACAAACTGCCGCTCATAAACTGGAAGTAAAAGCGAATGTGCCACTGGATGCATTGTATAAATGTTATCATATGCCCGGACGCACGACGAAAGAATATTATGCGATAGATCTGATCTCGGATATCCTGGGTGGTGGGCCTTCGTCCCGTCTGAACCAGGTGCTGGTAAAAGAGAAAAAGCTGTTCAGCAATATTGACTGTTATCACTTCGGCACACTGGATGCCGGCCTGCTTACCATTGAGGGTAAACTCGTCAAAGGAGTGAAAATGAAGGATGCGGAAAAAGCTATCCAGGAAGAAATAGATAAAATACAGCAGACGGTCATTCCTGAACGCGAATTGCAGAAAGTAAAAAACAGGGTGGAAAGTATGCTGGCCTTTGAGGACATGGGACTGCTTAACCGTGCAAACAACCTGGCATTCTATGAGCTGATCGGCGACGCGGCACTGATGAATGAAGAATTCAGCCACTACGAAGCTGTAACTTCTGCCGATATGCATCGCGAAGCACAGCATCTGTTTGACGAGAAAAATTCCAATACGATTTACTATTACGCAGGATAACACTGTCTGCCTGAATATTGACAGATCTTCCTTGTAAATAAATATGATTTAAGATTGATGATAAACCGGAAAATTGCCCCTGAGATAAAAGATGCCACCGAGTTCGATATTACACTGAAACCTTATGAAAAGGTTACACTGGACAACGGCATCCCAGTATATATCATAAAGTCTGATGAACAGGATACATTACAACTGGAATTAGTGTTCCCTGGCGGCAGCTGGTATGAAACAGAGAACCTGGTAGCTTCTGCGACCAACTTTCTCATGAAGAACGGCACCAGCAAACACTCCGCGCTTGAAATCAATGAGAGTATCGATTATTACGGTGCTTATCTGAACCGTAACAGTCACCATGAATATGCCACTTATACCCTGCATTGTCTCACTAAACACTTTGAGTCATTAGTTCCGGTATTACAGGAGGTGATCCAGGACCCGGTCTTCCCGGAAGAAGAACTGGCCATCTTCCGGCAGAACATGAAACAACGCCTGGCGGTGAACCTCCAGAAATGCGACTTCGTTGCCAACCGGCATATTGACAAGTACCTCTTTGGAGAATTTCACCCATATGGCAGGGTTAGCAGTATGGATGCATATGATGCATTACAGACGCCTACACTGCAGACCTTCTACAAACAGCATTATACTTACGACAGTTGTAAGATATTCGTAGCCGGCCATCTTCCCACCAATCTTATTGAGTTGCTGAATCAGGCTTTTGGTAAGGAAAAATGGAACGGAGACTCTTCTATTATCCGGCCGGATATGCCGGTATTAGCGGCAGAAGAGAGGAAGTTCCGCATCTTCAATGATGAAAATGGTGTACAGGGCGCTGTGCGTGTAGCACGTCCATTCCCGAACCGCTACCACCCGGACTTCCCTAAGATGCTGGTGCTGAACACCATTCTGGGCGGATACTTTGGTTCCCGCCTGATGAGCAACATCCGCGAAGAAAAAGGGTATACCTACGGCATTCATTCTCAGCTTTATAATTTCCGGCAGACCAGCGCTGTCAATATCCAGACGGAAGCCGGCAGGGATGTGTGCGAGGCGACCATAGAAGAGATCTATAAAGAACTACGTACCCTGCAAAAGGAAGTAGTTCCGGAAGACGAACTGCACCTGGTGCGTAACTTCATGATCGGCTCTATTCTGGGTGATCTCGATGGTGCCTTCGAAGTGATACAACGCTGGAAGAACCTGATCCTGAATGGGCTGGATGAAAACTATTTCTATAACAACATCAAGGTGATCAAGACAATTACCGCCGAAGAGCTCCAGGAACTGGCACAGGAATATTTCACTCCTGAAGATTTCTATGAGCTGGTTGTGATCTGATTCAGCTTAAAAAAGACATAAAAAAAGAAAGGGTTCTGCAATCAGAACCCTTTCTTTTTTATTATACATCACATATTATTATTTCACTATATTTGCGACCCTAATTGTTCAATCCTATGAAACGTTTTATCCTATGCTTGCCATTGTGCATATGCATGAATGTTTTCGCACAAACCAGTAAATCTGCCGTTGATTCTCTTGAAAAGCGTTACCAGCTTTGCCTGGCAGAGGGTAAGAGCCAGTATAACTGCGCCCTTCAGTATTATACCCAGATAGACAGCTTACTGAATACAGTATATCGCCAGTTATGCGATAACCTGGACAACAACCGCCGTGCTACTTTACAGATCTCCCAGGCCCAATGGGAAGAAAAGAGACAAACATATTTCAAGGATATTGACCTCCGTGTGGAAAAGAAACGGCCACAAACACTGGCTGGTCTCGATGATGATATGATCGTGACAGACAATAAAGCCGCTTTCCTGAAAACACGGTTAATGGAACTATTGGCAAGCAAACATTCCTGATAACTGATGACGGAATGGTATACAAGGCAACATACTTTCAGTGTGTTGCCGCCGTATATTTGCCATGAGGTGAGTATTAGTGATGTGTGACCCGGCGTTTGATCATGCCTCCCTTGGTGTCGTTGATGTTATGTTGCACGATGAACGCTTTTGCGTCTATTTTCTCTATTTCATCAATGATCTTGTGGACTTCCAGACGGGTGACGACGGTGTAAATGATATCAATATCCTTATCTACAGCGCCCCGTTTGCCAAAGCCACTTTGGCCCTTGAAGACTGTCACACCTTTCTTTAAGGAAAGTGTCAGGGTTTTTCTTATTAGTTCACTTTCGTTGGAGATAATCGTCAGTGCGATATATTCTTCAAAACCCTGTATTACAAAATCAACTGTTTTGGAAGCGGAGAGATAAGTGAGCATTGCATATAAGGCTGTTTCAACATTGATCAGCACTGCTGCAACACTGAAGATCACTATGTTGAAATACATGATCACTTCACCCATAGACAGTACTGTTTTCCGGTTGATATAGAGCGCCAGTACCTCTGTACCATCCAGTACAGCGCCTCCTCTTACTGAAAGCCCGATTCCTCCTCCCAGGAACAATCCGCCAAAGACAGCGATCAATAATTTATCGCTTGTAATAGTTGGTACCTCAATAAACAGCAATGCGGCTGCCAGTCCGAGGATAGCGCAAAGCGCCTTCACAGTAAAATTGAAAGACAACTGTTTATATGCCAGCAGAATAAAAGGAATATTGATCACGATCAACAGCACAGAAATAGACCAGCCGGTGAGCCGGTTAATCAGGAGGGAGATCCCTGTGACGCCGCCATCCAGGAAGCCGTTTGGCAGCAAAAATCCTTTCAGCCCTACAGCTGCTAATAAAACACCCGCGATTATCAGCACTATATCCTGTACATTCTGGATAAAGCCAATACGGGCGCGTGTTTTTCTCGTCTGTGACATATACTTGTACTATAAGCTTACATTCTCTCCTGGTGTCTCAGCCACCTTTCAGGAATCTCATTATTGCTTGCTGTTACATAATCGCTATAGGTGCAGGGTACGAAGTCTTTTCCTTTGCCAGGCAACTGCATCCACCAGCGGCCCGTTTTTTTGCTCTTAAGGAATACGGTATCGATGTCCGCACAAACAATATTGAACTCATAAAAGGCTTCCCGTTCATTCAGCAATGCTTCCTTGTTCTTTACAGAACAGCCATCCACAAAATACCACAACATTTGTGCAATCTGTCTCGCCGTCAGGAAATCTTTATCTTTTTCCGGGCGATATCCATAGATGCCATAGGTGCTGAGTCTTCCGCTCATGCCTGCGTAGCGCGAGAGGGCACAGGCTTCATCACCTCCCAATCCGTTAGGAGAAAGCGTGTTGGCTGGTGCATCATTATGTTTGATGATATTGATATCAAGGCTCAGCAGATCTGTGTTCCTCAATACCGGCTCGATCTCTTCCAGGTTCTCTCTTACTTTACCCAGGCGATAGCAATCAAAGCGAAGTTTATCAAGTGTTTCCAACATACGCGGATGTACGAAATAACTCTGGAATGCCAGGTGGTTATAATGACGTATGTAGTTGGGTTGTTCTGTCAGCATCTCCATCAGGAAACTATCTGCCGGAATAGGAGATTCTTCCTTCAGATCTATCAAAGCATCCGCAACGGTCACTTCAATCACATATTTCTGTGTGGCGTAAGCTCTGTATTGTGCATAGGTAAGATCATGCGATCCTCCCAGTATGATGATGGTCTTGTTGGAGTTGATCAGTTCTGCGAGCACTGTTCTCAAAGCGGCATAAGTATCTGCCAGGGAAACACCCTTGCGCAGGTTACCCATGTCAGCAATCTTTACATCTTTGTGCCAGTAAAATAAACTGTAGAATTCTCTTCTTACGATATCAGCGGCGTCAGGACCTTTTTTCCCTGGACCATAACCTCGGTCTTCATTTACGCCCAGGAGGATAATATCTGCGATATCGAGATTAGGTGTATATCCATCTTCATACAGATCTACGATCCCTCCAATCTGGAATTCATCGTATTCCTGATCATCATTCAGACTTGCTTTGGAAATTGGGAGGAGATAATCATGGAGGAGTGTAAAGTCTGCCATCACAAGTATTTTTGTTTGCCGGCAAACCTACGAATCAATTACGAAATATGTTGTTTTGGGAAGAGATGAATTACGGATTAATATTTCTTTTATGCATCAGGGTGCCGCATGATCAATTGCTGGTCATGAATAAGCTGCGTAGCTGTATTGTTAGTTCTTATGAACGATAAATTCGAATGCTTTATGCTCCTTTCTGGAGAATGCCCTCTGCAATACAGATCTCTTGCTGGTAACACGGTTTTTGTTGCAATCAGCAACTTCCATAACGTTACATAGGTACTCCATGGTCTCCACCATCGTAAGCATATCGCTGATCTGCTTTACTGCATACTGGATCTGTTGTTCGCTATACCGATCTTCATGCAGTAAGATCAATAAATCCCTCTCTACCTGTTTCATTTGAATAATTTGACTGTTCCCTTAAAATTTGTTTAAAGGCGTTCTCATATAGGAGTAAGCGGCTTGGCGTGTATTCAACAACTGGATGTTACAAGTAGTAATGTTTATCCTTCTTTCTTTCGGGAACTCAACGGCTAAAAAACCGGTACTTATTTTAGTGCATCCGTTTTTTATTCATGGTAGGGCACCCGCAATCATTCTTCTTCAAAATCTTACAACCCTGACTCATAATGCTTAGGCTACTGCACACTAATAAAATAGTCAGCCATTTTCTTGTTATCATACTCTTAAGTTCTGTTCGCTTTTGATAGATGCCCGTCTGTACGAGAGTTTACCTTTTCTTAACAGTGCGCATTTCTAAATTAAGCTAATTTCGTAAAAATTTCAAATATTTGTCCACAATTTCTACGCGCAAAACGATACTGATAGTCCCGCTCGACTGGGGATTAGGACATGCCACCCGCGACATCCCGCTTATCCATGAACTATTAAACGCTGGTTGCAAGGTACTTATTGCAGCCGAGGGCAAACATGCCTCACTTTTACAGCAGGAATTTCCGGAACTCACCATACTGCCGCTGCCTGGTTACCGCATCCAGTACACTCAAAAGGGTTGGCTGTTTGGCTGGAAGATCATTCAGCAGATCCCCCAGATCCTGAATGCTATTAAATACGAGCAGGAATGGCTGCAGAAAGCGGTGAAAGAACACCAGATCGACGCCGTTATTTCGGACAACCGTTTTGGGCTTTACCATAGCACGATCCCTACTGTTTTCATTTCCCATCAGTTGCTCATCAAAACGCCTTTCGGTGGCATCATCGAAAAGAGTCTGCAGTGGCTGAATTACCGCTATATCCGCCGGTACGGTGCCTGCTGGATCCCCGATTATGCAGATGCCAATAACCTCTCCGGCATACTTGGCCATCCGTCCGTATTGCCTCCTAATACGACTTACCTGGGATGCCTCAGCCGTTTCAAAGACCGGCCTGATACGCCGCAACAATATGATTTGCTGGTACTTATATCCGGTCCGGAGCCGCAGCGCTCCAACCTGGAAAAAATAGTGCTGGACCAGATCAAAACCCTGCCTATCAGCGCACTGATTGTCAGCGGTAAACCCGGCACGCCGGAAAAGCAACAGATCACTCCCCGGGTACAACAGGTCAATCACCTGAACGCAAAAGACCTCAACGAGGCCATGCTGGCATCGAAAATGGTGCTAAGCCGTTCCGGCTATACTACCCTGATGGACCTGGTGAAGCTGAACAAAAAAGCGATCCTGATCCCTACTCCCGGACAATCTGAACAGGAGTATCTGGGTAAGTTCCTCATGAAGAAGGGATATTTTTATAATATACCTCAGCATGCATTTAATCTGAAGGAAGCACTCGACGCTGCCGAAAAGTTCGAATTCAAATCATTTGAACATGAACAGGATATGGAGCAGTATAAAGGCGTGGTGAACAAGTTCGTAGCAAGCCTGGGCTAACTTACTTGCCCGCAGCTACCTGTAAGCCTTCTACCGTCTTCTTATCACTGCCGACAAAGATCTGTTTTCCTACTATCGCTACCGGCCTTTTAAGAAAGGTGTATTCCTCCAGGATCAGGTCGCGGTAGTCTTTTTCTGTGAGCTCCTTTTCGTGTAATCCCATTGGACGGTATTTCTGTGACCGGCGACTGAAAAGCGCCTCATAACTTCCCGCCAGTTTGTGCATCTCGTCGAGCTGTGCAGGCGTGATCTTTTCAGTCTTAATGTCCTGCAGCACAAACCCGTTCTCTTTGGCGCCGATTTCTTCCAGGATACGTTTGCAGGTACTGCAGGTAGATAAATGATATATTTTCTTCATGTCATTACACTTTCGACGCAAATATCTGCCGGCGAAGGGAACTTCCAAAATATCCGTCTGGCATTTCTCCGGAAAGCGATCTTATCCAGGAGAGATAATCTGCATTTGTTTATGCGTAATTCATCATTCATAATTACTTTTGGCGGATGCAAAAGAAATTGTTTTTACTGGATGCAATGGCGCTCATCTATCGTGCCTACTATGCATTGATCAGAAATCCACGCCTCACCAGCAGCGGCAGAAATACCAACGCACAGTTTGGATTTACCTCCACCTTGCTGGACCTTATCAATAAAGAAAAACCTACCCACATGGCGGTAGCGTTTGACACACATGCTCCTACTGAAAGGCACTCCACCTTTGTCGATTATAAGGCTAACCGTATGGACGCTCCGGAAGATATTCTGGACTCCCTGGAAGACATTAAACGCATCATCACCGGCTTCAATATTCCTGTCGTGGAACTGGATGGCTATGAAGCGGATGACGTGATCGGTACCCTTGCCTGGCAGGCAGCTGACGCCGGGTATAGCGTATATATGGTAACTCCTGATAAAGACTACGGACAGCTGGTAAGAGAAAATGTATTCATCTACAAACCTCCTTACATGGGTAACAAGGAAGAGATCCTTGGTCCCAAAGAGGTTTGTGAAAAATGGCAGATCACCGATGTGCACCAGGTAATAGATATCCTGGGACTGATGGGAGATGCTGTGGATAACATCCCAGGCATTCCCGGCGTAGGAGAGAAGACCGCCATGAAGCTGCTTTCCCAGTACGGCTCTGTAGAAGGCGTGATCGAAAATGCCGATAAGATTGGCGGAAAGATGGCTGAAAAGATCAAAGCCGGTGCGGAAAGCGCAATCCTTTCCAAACAGCTGGCTACTATCATTACTAATGTACCGGTTACTTTCCATGAAGAAGACTTCTGCATCAAACCCTCCAATAAGGAGCAACTGGCGGAGATCTTCACAGAGCTGGAATTCAAAACCCTCGGAAAACGCATACTTGGAGACGGCTTTGCTACCGTAGCCACCATAGAACAAGCGTCTCCGGCCAAAGCCCAGCTGGACCTGTTCGGCAATGAGATCCAGGGCGCGGCACCGCCTCCTTCAGAAGAACCTCAGGAAGCTCCTGTTAGTGTACTAATTGCGGAAAAGAATATCAACAATACGCCACATAACTATCTGCTGGCCGATACCCCGGAAAAAAGGAAAGAACTCCTCGCTACGCTCTTACAACAGCAGGAAATCTCCTTCGACACGGAAACCACCGGTACCGACGCCAATGCCGTTGAACTGGTCGGCATGAGCTTCTCCGTTAAAGCCGGAGAAGGCTGGTATATACCTATACCTGCAGACAGGACCCAGGCCCAGGAAATAGTAGACAGTTTCCGTCCGCTGTTCGACACTACCCATATCCTCTTCATCGGTCAGAATATCAAATATGATATGATCGTCCTGAAATGGTATGGTGTTGAAATCAAAGGCCCTGTCTTCGATACTATGCTGGCCCACTACCTCATAGAACCGGAAGGCCGTCGTGGTATGGACCTGCTCAGTGCTCAGTACCTGCAATACGAACCAGTGTCTATAGAGACCCTGATCGGTAAGAAAGGAAAAGGCCAGGGCAATATGCGCGATGTGGAAATTGAGAAGATCAAGGATTATGCAGTAGAAGATGCCGACATCACCCTTCAGCTAAAGGAGAAATTTGCACCATTGCTGCCGCTGAAAGCTGTGGAAAAGGTGTTTTATGAAGTAGAAAATCCGCTGGTGAAAGTGCTGACCGACATGGAATACGAGGGCATCTCCCTTGATATACAGGCACTTTCCGATTACTCCCGCGAGCTCGAAAAAGAGATCAAACGCGCAGAAGAGAGCGTATATCTGCAGGCAGGCGTTCGCTTCAACCTGGCCTCGCCCAAACAATTGGGAGAGGTGCTGTTTGAGAAACTGATGCTCGATCCTAAGGCCAAAAAGACCAGAACAGGACAGTATGCGACCGGTGAAGATGTACTGGCGAAGCTTTCCAATAAACATCAGATCGTGGAAGACATCCTTATCTTCCGTGAGCTGACCAAGCTGAAATCCACCTATGTGGATGCGCTGCCGCTGATGCTGAACAAGCGTACCAATCGGGTACATACCTCATACAACCAAGCAGTAGCGGTGACCGGACGTCTCAGCTCCAACAATCCTAATCTGCAGAACATTCCTATCCGTACCGACAGAGGACGTGAAGTACGTAGAGCTTTTGTTGCCCGCAATGAGGAATATGTGTTAATGTCTGCCGACTATTCACAGATTGAGCTGCGCATTATTGCCGCCATCAGTGAAGATGTGCATATGATCGATGCCTTCCGTCAGGGGCTGGATATTCACGCCGCCACTGCAGCAAAGGTATACGGCGTTGAGCTGGCAGATGTAACTTCAGACATGCGCCGCAACGCCAAGAGCGTAAACTTCGGTATCATATACGGGGTAAGCGCATTCGGTCTGTCTGAAAACCTGGGCATTGCCAGAGGAGAGGCTAAAACATTAATAGATAACTACTTTGCACAGTATCCGTCTATAAAACAATATATGGACAACCAGATAAAATCTGCACAACTGAATGGTTATGTTGAAACATTACTGGGCCGCAAACGCTGGCTGAAAGATATCAACTCTTCCAATGCGGTAGTGAGGGGATATGCGGAACGAAATGCTATCAACATGCCGATACAGGGTACTGCTGCCGACATGATCAAACTTGCCATGATCGCCATTCATAAAAAGCTGAAACAGGAGAATCTCCGCTCCCGCATGATCCTGCAGGTACATGATGAGTTGGTATTCGATGTGCACAAAGACGAAATAGAACTTATCAAGCCGCTGATAGAAGAAGGCATGCGCAATGCATTGCCGTTGACGGTGCCTGTCGACGTTGAAATTGGCACCGGCGCCAACTGGCTGGAGGCGCATTAAGCCAATTAAAGCCTAAATAATTAAAAACCAGGAATTAACACGCAACCAACAATCGCTGCGTTTTCAGTTCCTGGTTTTTTTAACATTTACATCCCCGGTACGACACTCCCGAAGGGTTCATATCAAATCATCCGCGTAACACCATTGCAGCTACTGTATTTCCCGCTGATAATTAGTATTTTTTCCCTTGTTCTGCCTATTGTGTTTTCCAAAATCCTTTACTAGTTTTCGCCCATGATCCTGACACCTCGACTTCAATTATTACCATGTACCCTGCAGTATTTCGAAGCACTGTTACAGGGAGAAGAGGTATTGGGTGAACTGCTAGACATCCATATCCCCGAATCCTGGACAGAGTTTCCGGAAGTGATACTTGTAGCATACGACAAACTCCGAAATGACCCCTCTATGTTAGGCTGGTTCTTTTACCTGGTAATACACCAGGAGGATAAATGCCTCATGGGCGCCGGCGGTTTTAAAGGACGTCCCGACAGGGATGGCGCCGTTGAAATAGGGTATGAGATCTCATCTCCCTACCGTGAACAGGGGTATGGTACTGAGCTTACCCAGGCGCTGGTCCGCTTTGCCTTTAACCATTCCTATGTAAACAAGGTGATCGCCCATACTGAAGAGGAATATAACGCCGCTGTGAAAGTGCTTCAGAAGTCCGGGATGCATTTTGTAGGAGAGGCCCCTGAACAGCTATGGAGATGGGAGATATCCCGGGAGGAATACCTTGTTCACAGTGTGAAGTGATTATCCCGACGTTCGCAGGTACGTGGTTACAATGCCGCCGAAGATTGTTTTAACGGCAGCGTGCAATCTATTGCAACTCCCACTCATCATTCTTTATCCATTAGGAATGACTGTTTTAGCTTAGATTGGGCCACTATTTTTTTAAAAATACCCGAAAAACATCATTACAATGAAGACATGGGCGCTATGCCTTGCCGCTTTTTGTTCCACAGCGGCTATCGCACAAACAACCAACAAGGAAGGCAGTAACTATAAGTTCACTGTTATCAAAAACCTCGACGCAGGTGACGTAGAAAACCAAGGCAATACCGGTACATGCTGGTCCTTCTCGGGACTTTCCTTCTTCCAGGCCGAAGCACTTCGCATCGGAAAAGGCAAGAATATTAACCTCAGCGAGATGTATGTAGTTAGAAAAATGTATCCCCTGAAAGCATCCAACTATGTCCGTATGCATGGTAAAGCCAATTTCGGTGAGGGCGGTGGATTCCCTGATGATCTCCTCTGTCTCCGTGAATACGGTCTTGTACCTCAAAGTGTATACGACGGTAATCGCGTAAAAATTTATAACCATGCCGAAATGACTTCCATCCTGGATGGCATGGTGAAGAAGATCGGTGCTACCGAATCTACTATCAATCCTAACTGGAGCAAAGCCTTTGATGGTGTATTGAATGCGTACATCGGTGATGCTCCTGAAAAATTTGAGTATAACGGTAAGAGCTATACCCCGAAAACTTTCGCTAAGGAACTGGGTCTGGATGCGGATGATTATGTATTTATCACCTCTTTCACACACCATCCTTACTATCAACAGTTTGTGCTGGAAGTTCCTGACAACTGGAACTGGGATAAAATGTATAATGTTCCCCTGAGCGACCTGACCGCCATCACTGAGAATGCTATCCAGAACGGCTACACCGTTGCCTGGGCATCAGACGTAAGTGAGAAAGGCTTCAACTTTGGACAAGGTCTGGCTATCGTTCCAGACGTAGCAAGCCTGACGCCTGAACAACTGGGTAAAGCATTCACTGAACCGGTGAAGGAATTAACCATTACCCCGGAACTTCGTCAGCTGGCTTTTGATAATTACGAAACACAGGATGATCATGGTATGCATATCGTAGGTATGGCGAAAGACCAGAACGGGAAAGTGTTCTTCCGTGTGAAGAACTCCTGGGGAACTTCAAACCCTGATAATGGCTATTTCTATGCTTCCGAGCCATTCTTTGCTTACAAGACTACCAGCATTATGCTGAACAAAAAAGCAATTCCGGCGGATATTGCGAAGAAGTTAGGGATCAAACAGTCTTAATTATCTCTCTACTTATAGTGGGCGGCTGTCTCGTTTGAGGCAGCCGTTTTTATTTGGACGCACCTTGTTTAGGGGTGATAATTCTTTTGAGGTCAGGTACTGTGTCGGTTTCGGGCTGGGATCACTGGCTGAGTTCTTGGAAGCTGCGGCATTGGGAATCGTGTTGGACGCTCTTTGCTTTTGTAATTACGTTCGGGAATAGTAACTTTTTTGAGGTGGAGATACTGCGTCGGTTTCAGGCTGGGATCACTGGCTGAGTTCTTTGAAGCTGCGGAAGATAAGGCATTGGGAATCGTGTTGGGCTTTTGAATATTTATTAAACCCCTGTCAAGCGTATCGGCTGGCTTCAAATAACTGAGGCCAGTGATTCCCACCTGAACCCACGCTGCTTTAGATCTCCCTATTATAGTAAGTAGGTAGTTCTTTAACAGAGGAAGGTCTTTACCTTCTTCGAGAAATGATTACAGTAGAACTGCGCTGTTTAACAGAAGACGGTATTGCCCTCGTTCGGAGCATATATCTCTATTATACTGGAGAGGACTCTTTTAGAAGAACAGGGAATGGCCACTGGAAACATTTCTCACTATCAAATAGAAGTTCGCTCTTTTGGCAGAAGATGATATTGGCATCCTTCGAAACAATAGCCGTTTAACCTAAGTGCTGCCAGAGGCGCTAACAGGATCCACATGTAGTTGACTTTATCAATGATAGCACGTATATCTTTTATTAAATGACTTTACTTGTAATGCAGATCCATTTGTGATGCAATATTTATTTGTGCCGAAGTATGGTCCTTCTATTTAAAGAAAGAGTCTTTCGTTTTCTTCAGACGAGCAAGTATTTCTTAACGGCTTAGAGGAAATCAAACACGATCATGCTATTATTAAGTGGAGCAACCAAAGTCTTTTTAAAATGGCATCCAACTCCGAACGTTTGATATCATCAAGGAAAAGGGAGTTTCGATTGATTATGTACTATAAGTTAGGATTGTTTCGGTCTCACTATAAGCGGACGACCTGAATCAAGACGGGGTTCAGGTGGAGACTACTGGCCTCAGTTGTTTGAAGCCGGCCGGCACGCTTGACAGGGGTTTAACAGAAATCCAAAAGCTAAATACGACATCCAGCGTTCAATCTTCCGCAGCTTCAAAGAACTCAGCCAGTAGTCCCACCTGAAAGCCCGTCGTATCTCACACATAAACGACTGAAAACATCCTTGCCAAAGTCAAATACTACCGTTGCACAAGCTCCATTTCACCAAGCCTCAATACAAGAAAAAACCGCCGTTTCTAATCAATAAAATCTCAAGTATTTACACCCAAAAAGAAGAGATTTCACACGCAAATAATTAATTGACAAAAGCAATTAATTTAATTGACACAGTCATTAATAAGAACTAAAACACAGCGCCATAAGGCATTTAAAGGAAGAAAACTCACTTACCTTCCAGTCGTTGCGCCTCCTGATAACTCCCCAATCGCACCTTCACCGGCAACTGTACCTGCTTCTCAAAATACCACTCCTTTTTACAGAAAAACCCGAAATGTTGCTGATAGTAATCATTCGGTGCAAGCGGAGATTTTGCCACAGGCAATGGCTTGTTAGCCGTCAACTGAAAGGAGGATAAATATACCGGCGGTGCCACCTTTTCAGGAGGTGCGAGCCAGAAGTTACTTGACTTCGTCAAAGGATAAAGCGGAGCTACTATAAGCCAGGACTGCGCAGATAGATGCGACAGGCAAATAAATGTGAACAATCCCGCTAAGGACAATAGTTTCTTCATAATCAACGCATTTTATACCAAAGCCTCCCAGCTACCTGCACCTTCCCTGATCAGTTCCGGCACATCGCCAGTGCAATCTACTACGGTAGAAAAGGTCAACCCACCAATTCCACCGTCCACCACGATATCCACAATTTTACCGAACTTCTCATGAATAATCTCAGGATCCGTATACTCCTCCACGTATTTATCTATCGGAAGGGAGGTACTCATTACAGGATTCCCCAACTCTTTTACAATAGCCCTGCTTATATTATTATCCGGAACACGGATACCTACAGTATCTTTTTTGGCCTTTAACATACGCGGTACTGCCCGGCTGGCCGGCAGGATGAATGTGTAAGGACCAGGTAACGCCTTTTTCAGCATACGAAATGTGGGCGTATCCACACTCTTTGCATAGTCTGACAAATGGCTCAGGTCATAACAGATAAAAGAGAACTGGGCTTTAGCCGGGTTAATATGTTTAATCTGGCAGATCCTTTCTACAGCCTTATGCTGACTAATATCACAGCCCATACCATACACAGTATCGGTAGGATAGATGATCACACCACCGCCTTTCAAACATTCCACTATCGTTTTTAAATGGCGGGCGTTCGGATTGTCCGGATGTAAGGTTAAGAGCATATTACAAATTTACGAAAGTACACCGGGATGCAGTCCCAATTTCCAGGCCAACACATTTTCCACATTAAATAATCTTACTATCTTTCCAGCCAATTTGCAAAACCAATCTGGATGAATTTAAAAGGGATTGTTCCGAGAACCTGGAGAAGGCTGAAAAAGATTGCACTCGTTCTATTCATTGCTCAATTCGTTTACATTATAATATTAAAATGGGTCAATCCGCCGATCACCCTTACCATGATATCCTCCTGGTTTAGCCTCATTGGAACAGATAAACATTTCCATAAGACCTGGGCTGACTATGATGAGATCTCTCAACATGCCAAGCTGGCGGTATTGGCCAGTGAAGATCAACTGTTCCCGGATCATAACGGATTTGATTTTAAGTCCATCGAGAAAGCGATGAAGCATAACCAGAAAAGTAAAAAGATCCGGGGAGCCAGCACCATCAGCCAACAGGTAGCAAAGAATGTATTTCTCTGGCAGGGACGCAGTTGGGTGCGCAAAGGACTCGAGGTCTATTTTACTTTTATGATCGAAAAAATATGGGGCAAGGAGAGGATACTTGAAATGTATCTGAATGTGGCGCAGACAGGAGATGGCATTTTTGGGGTAGAAGCTGCAGCACAACAATATTATCATAAAGGTGCAGCCAGCCTGAATCGTGAACAAGCCGCTATGATCGCTGCCTGCCTGCCGAATCCAATAAAGTATACCGTAACGCCGCCGGCACGTATCACCTCCTATCGTCAGCGAAAAATATTACAGCAGATGCGGTTCATTGCTCCGGACCCGGATATCGCGGAACTGGTAAGCAGTAAATAATATCAGCGTTTATTGTCTTTCAACAGCTTATCCACAGCAGTTACTGCCAGCGATTTCCTTTCTTCAAAACTTCCTTTGATCTCCACCCAGGGTACGCCCGACGTGGCAACGAGGTCTCTGTAAATGTTATAAAAGTATTCCCGCATGGCAGGGTCAGGGTACTCCCGCTGCGGATCTTCCTCCCAGGGAATGTCTATATAGGTTAACAGATACAGATTATAGGGGCGGGTGGCTATCTGCTCCAGGATGCGGGGATCACAGGCACCATACTTATGCTCACTCCATACCTTGATGACATGCAGATCTGTATCGCAGATCAGCAGTCTGTTGGCTTGTGCTGCCAGCTTATCTTCCAGGGCCAGCTGTCCTGCTGCAATAGTGAGCAGGTCGTGTTGTTCATAGGGCCGGGGCAACTCTTCCAGGTATTGACGTGCATATTCCGGCACCCACACCGTTTGATAATGTGCCGCCAGCTGGTCGCTCAATGTACTCTTTCCGGTAGACTCCGGCCCTATAACAACTACTTTCAACATATATTATAATTACTTTGCCACTCCCGCAGCATGTTGTTCCCGCCAGATCTTTCTCCAGCTGAAATAACCCAACACGGCAACAATGAACAGGAATATGGTCAATACTGCCGTTGGCAATAAATGTTTATGGAACAATAAGGGAATCGCTACAAGGTTGGACACATTGAGTACCAGCCAGTTCTCTATCTTCCGCTTCGCCAGCAGCCACATACCGCCGCAGGCCGTAGCAGATACAAATGCATCTATCAAAGGAACATCCGAGTTGGAGTAATTACTGAGCAAGTATGCAAAAACACCCCAGCCTATCACAGTTATCAACGCCGTCACAATCCATTCCCGGCGACTAGCCCATTCTACCGGCGTTTCCGGTTCACTATCATCTTTTTTTGCCCAATGATACCAGCCATAAACGCTCATGATGAAATAATAGACATTCAATGTAGCTTCTGCGTACAGGCGGAACTGTTCCCGCGACAACAGATATGCATAGATGCCGGTGCTCACCAATCCTGTTGGGTACAACCATATGCTGTTCTGCTTACTGCAGATCACACTGATGGCGCCAAACAACGCTGCCACTATTTCCAGCCAGCTCATTGCCCGCATTCCTTCCTGTAGTCCCTGATATAGTGCATCAAAATTCATGTCCTAAAGTTATGCTCCCTTATTTTTCTGCTATTAAACAACCGGAAACGTTCCAGGCGCTGAAACTGTTGCCTTCCCGCTCTCCCAGTGGAATCTTCACTTTAAAGGTGTGTTCTCCCGGGGTCAGATCGGGTAGGGGAATAGTGATCGGTTCCGTCACACCTCCCGGACACCAGTTAGACCTGCTCAGGTCTGAAGAGGCCAGACCATTATTGAAATTGGCTGTAGCCGGATTTGACAAACGGAAGTTGCCGCAGTCGGTACGCCATGGGATAAAATGATAAACCCTATTTCCGTCTACGAAGATTTCGTTCAGCTTCCGGTTAAACTCATCTCCACCACCCCAGCCACCATGGCCGGTAGTTGTATAACGTAAACGCAGGTTTTTTAATCCTTCAGGGATATTCACTGTGACGGTCAGAGAATCTTTTCCGAACATAGTGCCATATTCCTGGTCTGCCATTTCCATCAGGTTGGTGGTGTTGAAAACCGGCATTACCCAATGTTCGTCCTTCGTACCTTTCTGGTCGTTGTCGGCAGGATAGTATTTCAGACGGAGACTTACTTTATGCCCACCTTTGTCATAATTACCAATGTATATGCCCAGCCATACTTCTCCCTGCAAACGGGGCAGCAACTCGGTAATATCCTGGCGATATACAGCAGAGTCAGCCCACTCGTAGCCTTTTATTTTCACCTTTTCATTATAATAGTTGATACCGAAAGGGGTGAAAAAACGCATCAACTCCATGGTTGGCAGATAGTTATCTGTGGCTACAACCCCACGGTATTTCTCATGATAAACAGGCAATTCTTTTACTCCTTTTTTCAAACCGTTCAGGAAGGAGCTCTTCTTGTCCAAAGGGATCATAAATACTGAGCCGGTACGGTCGTAAGAGTCTCCGTTGGAATATTCCGCAACTTCTGCAAACAAGGTAACGTCGGTTGTCTTCGGCAGTTTTACCTTTTTTAGGATAACGGTTCCTCCGGCATAATGGTAAGTAACGTTCTCCTGCTCATCCGCAGGGTCGTTAAATTTATTTCCCCAGCTGATCTGCTCCTGGTTGAAGATGTGCAGGGTATTGAACCTGTTCTCAATCACCTGGCGCAGGTAGGTGGCATCGTCTACCATTGAACCCATCGAAGCCGGCCATTTCAGCTCTTCATCTTTTATATTACGCAGATCCACTTTTGTCGCGATGTATTCGGAAGTACCATTACGCAACGTTCTCAATATCAGGCCCAGGCCTGGCGCAAAGCCCAAAACAGGCGTTCCTTTCAGTGGCAGGGCATCGGTATACCAGATCTCAATATTATTTGAGCGGACCTTTACTTTCGCTTTTTTACAGGGGTATCCCAGCACGGTGTCGATACCAGGCAGCAATTCTGGCTGATCATAATTGCTGAAGGCTTTTTTGAAAGTCAGCAGTTCCCCTTCTTTATTGGTAATCATCTGGTAAGTAGCCTTTCCCTTGTTGTCCAGGAACTGCCTTTCCTTCTGTGCAGCGACATCAATCGGCTGGTAGCTGGCCTTGTTGCCCTGGATGATCAGTTTCACATTCCCCTCAGGAACGTCCTTACCGTTGTACCGGAAGCCGTAGATAATTTCAGCCCCGGGTTTTTCGCTCCCCGATTGTGCCTGTACCCCCCCGGTTATCAACAGGGCGATCCACAGTAATGAGTGTTTTTTCATAAGTATAAAATGTTTCCGAATAAGGGATAAAGATATACCAGGGACAATAAAAAAGCACAGTCAAAAGACTGCGCTCTTTTTTAACACTATCATTCTCTCAACTATGGCTTATTCTGTTTCTGCCACCACTTCCTTCACCTCAGGGATCATACGCTTCATCATGCCTTCAATACCGGCTTTCAGCGTGATCATGGAAGAGGGACAACCTGAACAGGAACCCTGCAACATCAACGTTACAGTACCGTCGTCGTAATCTTTGAACTGAATTGCTCCGCCATCCATCTCTACTGCTGGTTTCACGTAGTTTTCAAGTAATTCCTTGATACGTTTTACCACATCAGTATCGTCTGCGCTCACTTCATTGGTCGCGGCAGCTTTTGTCACCACTATTTCCTCTTCGTTGATAACGGGACGGTTATCTTCCAGATATTCCTTCAGGAAGGCTTTTATAGTAGGTATAATATCGTTCCAGTCAGTCTCTGGTGTTTTTGTCAGCGTAATAAAATTAGCCATAACAAAAACACCCCTTATGAACGGGAAGCTGAACAACTCGACTGCCAGAGGAGACGGCTTAGCGCTGGCCTCATCCGGAAAATCGATGTGCTTACCTGGATACAACAGCTTGTTAGCCACAAACTTCATTGTTTCCGGGTTCGGCGTCATTTCCGTATATATGCTGATAATGGGATTGCCTGTTTTAATCATGGTACTCTAAACTTTTTGATGCAACAAAGGTAGCAACTTTCGTCCACATACCCAGTGGAATCAACCGCTTTCCGTATCGAATTTTACAATAGGGATATAGAGGTTTTTTAAATCACATGTGTTTTTTGTACAGTTTATCCCTAATCCGGCACCGTTTGTGCTGCATTATCAACTTCATGGCCGGCAGTCGGTTACTTCGGATTGCTTAAATGAATGCTTTTGTTATTTTCGCAGTTTTTCAGGTCTTAACCTACATCTAGAATGGTCAAGTATTTATTGGGAGTTGCGCTAATGCTCACCTGCATCTTTAACCAGGTCCACGCTCAACTGCCCCCCAAAAGGGAATTTCGTGCAGTATGGATTGCCACGGTGGAAAATATTGACTGGCCTTCCAGGAAAGGATTGCCGGTTGAGATACAGAAACAGGAATTTATTAATCTTCTCGATAAGCAACAGCGTAACGGCATGAATGCCGTTATTGTTCAGGTCCGTCCGGTTGCAGACGCCTTCTACGATTCTCCGTTCGAGCCATGGTCAGAATACCTGAGCGGTGTACAGGGACAGGCACCCAATCCCTATTATGATCCGCTCCGTTTTATGTTGGAAGAAACCCATAAACGGGGAATGGAATTCCATGCCTGGTTTAACCCTTACCGTGCTGCTATCAGCACCGGCAGGAATAACGTAGCGCCCAATCACATCACACGTATGCGGCCACAGTGGTTCGTCAATTTTGATGGTAAAAAATATTTTGATCCCGGCATTCCGGAAGTGCGTGAATACGTTACCCAGATCATCCGGGACGTTGTACGCCGCTATGATATAGATGCTATTCACTTCGATGATTATTTCTATCCTTACCCGGTCGCCAACAGGGACTTTCCCGACAACAATTCCTACCGCCAGTATGGCCGTAACATGATGAAAGACGACTGGCGCCGCTGGAACGTAGACACCATTATCCAGATGGTGGGCAAAATGATCAAGGAAGAAAAGCCCTGGGTAAAGTTTGGGATCAGCCCCTTCGGCATCTGGCGCAATAAAAATAAAGACCAGGACGGTTCTTATACAACAGGACTGGCGAATTATGACGACCTCTATGCGGACGTACGCAAATGGTTGAAGAACGGCTGGATTGATTATGTGGCTCCTCAGCTGTATTGGGAGCGGGGGCACCGGGCAGCCAACTACGAGCTGCTGCTGAACTGGTGGGCCCAGCATGGTTATGGCCGTAATGTATATATTGGTCATGGCGTATATCGCCTCCGTAGCAGCGCCGCCTGGAGTGTTCCGGCAGAGCTGCCGATACAGATCACAGAGGCCCGGACACTTAACACGATTCATGGCAGCGCCTTTTACAGCGCTAAATCATTCAATGGCAATCCTTTAGGATTTGAAGATACCCTGCGCAATCATTTCTACCGTTATCCGGCCCTGCGCCCTGCAATGCCCTGGATCAACCTGCCGGCACCGCTGCCTCCTTATTTTATAGATGCCTTTGAACGAACCGATGGCCTCCACCTTTATTGGGCAGACGATGATACCTCCGGTCGTACGCAACAGTATGTATTGTACCGTTTCAATGCCAGTGAATCCATCAATCTGAACGATCCTACCAAGATCCTGGCCATCATACAACAGATGCCCGACCCGCAGTTCATAGATTATTCCTACGTAAAAGGAAATCTTTACACCTACGTGGTAACAGCATTGAACCGCCTGCAAACCGAAAGCTGGGCAAGCGATCCTTTATATATGAAGAAGTCGGGGAGGAGAACATTGTTTATGTTTGACCCAGAACCGACGGCCAGATATCAGTAACATATTATGTATAAAAAGAGCGCCTGGATCACACTTTGATCCAGGCGCTCTTTTTATACAGTTATCTGACGCAATCAGGTCGCCGTTATGCGCTTCGGAGCCTCCGCTTATTTCGGTACATCCTCTCTTTTTGCGATGATGATCTGTTATTTATATACCGCCTGTACCGGCTTACCTACAGCTCCATTCGGCATCTGGATACGTAGCATGGCCGCAATGGTTGGTGCAATATCCGCCATACTAACCACATCATTGCTCGTTCCATGTTTCACATGCCAGCCCATAAACACCAGTGGCAGATGAGTATCATACGGATTCCAGTTGCCATGGGTGGTGCCCTTATCAGATCCTGAATACCAGCCTGGTTCGGGAATGATCGCTACCGATCCGCAACGCTTAGGGTTATATCCATTGGCGATCATCGTCTTGATCGGTTCTGGTATGGCACTGTTGCCCAGGTTATCCACATCTGCAGCAAATTGTACTCCGGGAAGCTTTTGCAGGTACTGAACAGTTGCTTTCTTTATCGCATCATAATCCAGTTTCTGCGCGGCGATCGTTTTGAGGTCAAATCCGACATGATAATTTTCTGTAGTCAGAGCCAGCTTGTCTGCGCCGAAACGCTCCTTCAGCAATGCATTCAATCCCGTTAACATCTTCCCGTCGGGCACTCCGGCCGGGATCTGATGTTCTTTCATAAATGCCACAGAATTGGCCGCCCCATGATCTGCAGACAGGAACACCAGGTAATTGCCCTTGCCTAAACGCTGGTCCAGGTAACGGAAGAAGGCCGACAGATCTTTGTCCAGACGCAGGTAGGTGTCTTCCACTTCAATAGAATTAGGTCCATACTTATGTCCCACGTAGTCTGTTGAAGCACAGTTGATAGCAAGAAAATCGGTCACTGTATTGTTCCCCAGCTGATATCCTTCAATGGCAGCTTTGGCAAATTCGAGCGTGAGGGTATTTCCGGAAGGAGTGGAGCGCAGGCTGCCTTTATCCTTCTGGTAAATATCCGGCATCTTATGTGGGAATGTAGCCGTTGTCTCTCCGCTGAAGGTGCCTTCCCATTTCATATCATCTGCAGTACTCTGGATATAGGTATTAATGGGATAGAGTGTTTCCCAGGACTTCGACATCATCTGTGCCGGCAGCTGGCGGGCATTAAAAGCCTTCACCCATTCCGGCAGGTCCTGCATGTAAAAGGAGCTGGTCACAAAGCTGGCATTGCTGTCATCCAGCCAAAAGGCGCCGTTGGCAACATGCCCTGCAGGCAGTATGGAGGCTCTGTCTTTCAGGGACACACCTACGACTTTAGAGCGGAAGTTCGTCGCTATTTTCAGCTCGTCAGTGATCGTAGAGGCAAGGAGGTTACGGGGCGACATCTTACCCGCGTCAGAGGTTGTGCCCACCGGCTGTACGGTAGTATCTTCTGTACAATACCAATGGCGGCCGCTTACCTGGTCTGTCCAGTCATTACCGGTAATACCGTGAATGGCAGGTACAGATCCCGTGTAAATCGTGCTGTGCCCTACAGCCGTAAAAGAAGGTAAATGGGTAATGAATGTGTTTTCACAGGAAAAGCCTTCTGACAACATTCTCCTGAATCCACCGGCTTCATAACGATCATAATACCGGTACAGGTAGTCCCAACGCATCTGGTCAACAACAATACCAACAACTAATTTCGGACGGTCCACCGGTTTCTGGGCAAAAACAGCAACTGTCTGCAACATCGCGCCGGTAAGCACCAGTGCAGACAGTGATTGACATATTTTTCTCATGATAGATAATTTCAACTACAAATAAGACCTGATTGTTAACGCCTTCGGCTATTTAAGGTTGTCAAATTATCTATCCTTTCAGAATTTGAATTGTACAAATATTACCAACGGGAATATACCGGGATAAACCCGCTGCTTGTTCTCTGCGTCTTCTCTGCTTATTCTCTCCTTGTTCTCTCACATAGGAAAAGTGTCTTTCCGGCTATCTTCCCTTATAAAAAGCAGGCAATGGTTGTTCCGCCAGTCATCTCAGATCATTGACTTATCGCTGGTTGCAGCCAGAGATACAGCGCTGCAGCAATAGCCGCACCAACAAAAGGGCCAGCCACCGGAATCCAGGCGTAGTCCCATCCACTACCTGCCTTTCCTTTTACTGGCAGGATGGCATGCATGATACGCGGACCTAAATCTCTTACCGGGTTGATAGCATACCCTGTCGTGCCTCCCAGTGAAAGTCCAATTGCCAATACCAGCAGGGCCACAGGCAATGCTCCCAGGGAACCCATTCCCACCGGTGTTTTCTCTGCCCCTAGTTCAGCCCCGGTAAAGTAAAAGATAGTGAACAATAGTACAAAGGTGCCTATCACCTCACTGCCGAAATTCCGCCCGTTATTCCTGATGGCCGGGGCCGTGCAGTAACAGGCCTGGATCAGGCCCGGATCTGCTGTGGCATCCAGATGATCCTTATAATAAAACCAGACAAGGAATCCTCCTGTCATGGCGCCCAGTAACTGAACCAGGATAAACATCGGAACAGCTGACCAGGCAAACTTTCCGGCTATAGCCATTGCCAGCGTCACGGCAGGGTTCAGGTGTGCGCCGCTATAAGGACCGGCCACGACTACACCCACAAATACGGCCAGTGCCCAGCCGGTCGTGATCACGATCCAGCCACCGCCATTGCCTTTTGTCTTATTAAGAATAACATTTGCCACTACGCCATTACCCAGCAGTATCAATAACATGGTTCCCAGAAACTCTGCTAATAAAGGGTTCATTGAAGAATTATTTTTATCAGTTAGTCATTTTAGTGGTGCGGGAATGATTAAGTCAGATCATCCGCAGGTTGTATTATTGGCTTACTACGGCGTCTTCCTGTGCCGAGAATTTTGCCCAGGCCTTCACCGCCTTTACTGCATGGCTCCAGCCTTTGATCCATTTGTGCACCTGCTCTTCCTTACCTGCCGGGGTGAAAGAGTGGTCCACCTGCCACTGGCGGGCAATTTCTTCCTGGTCTTTCCAGAAGCCGGTTGCGAGTCCCGCCAGATAAGCCGCTCCCATAGCCGTTGTTTCCGTGATCCTGGGACGTATTACCTGCGTACCCAGGATATCGGCCTGGAACTGCATGAGCAAATTGTTATTGGTGGCTCCGCCATCTACCCGCAATTCTTTTATGCTGATACCGGCATCCGCTTCCATCGCACGCAGTACCTCCATGGTCTGGTAGGCGATACTTTCCAGGGCAGCTCTGGCAATATGCGCCGACGTTGTACCCCTGGTCATGCCTACAAGCGTACCTCTGGCATGCTGATCCCAGTGAGGAGCACCCAGACCTGCGAAGGCCGGTACCAGGTATACGCCGTCATTGTGGGCCACCTTTGCCGCCAGACCTTCCACCTCTGAGGAGGACCGGATGATGCCCAATCCATCACGCAGCCATTGTACTACGGCTCCGGCAATGAAGATGCTACCTTCCAGGGCATATTCCACCTTTCCGTTTATTTTCCATGCAATAGTGGTAACCAGGTTGTTCTGCGAAATGATGGGCTGTCCGCCGATGTTCATCAGCATAAAACATCCTGTGCCATAGGTATTCTTTACCATTCCCGGAGAGGTACACATCTGTCCAAACAGGGCGGCATGCTGGTCGCCCGCAATACCGGCGATAGGAATGGTTACAGAGAAAATAGATGTTGCCGTTTCTGCAATCAGCTCACTGGACTGCTTTACTTCCGGCAGCATGGTAGCCGGAATATCAAAGAGGGACAATAGTTCTTCATCCCAGCTCTGGGTTTGTATGTTGAATAACATTGTCCGTGACGCATTGGTAATATCTGTCGCGTGGGTTTTCCCTTCTGTCAGGTTCCATACCAGCCAGGCATCTACTGTCCCAAAGGCCAGTAATCCTTTGGCTGCCTTTTCCCGCGCGCCCTCAACATTATCCAGTATCCATTTCACTTTCGTTGCAGAGAAATAGGCGTCAATGACAAGACCGGTCTTTTCCCGGATCATCTGTCCATGCCCTGCTGCCTTCAATTCATCGCAGTAGGCCGCGGTACGCCGGTCCTGCCATACAATGGCGTTGTGAACAGGCTTACCTGTACGGCGATCCCACACAATGGTGGTCTCCCGTTGATTGGTGATCCCGATCGCCGCGATATCAGTTCCCCTCAGTCGTGCCTTAGCCACTGCTTCTGCGGCAACGCCCAACTGGCTGGACCAGATCTCGCTGGCATCATGTTCCACCCATCCGGGGGAAGGGAAGATCTGTCTGAATTCTTTCTGGGCTACAGATACAATCGCGCCGGCTTTATCAAAGATGATCGCCCTTGAGCTGGTGGTACCCTGATCCAATGCCAGGACATACCGGGTTATTTCCTTTTCCTTCATATAGCTTACACGTGAAATTTAACGGGTATGGAACTATGGTTTATTTTGTCGATGATAATTAATGCAACTGATAATGTGCTGCTATGGCAGTAAAGGTTTTCACCTGTTCATCCTCCCAGGCCTTGTCTTTCTCCAGCTCTTTCGCCAGTATAGCAGCAACGGCTGGAGCCATTTCCACCGCGGCCCGCGCATCCAGCAAAAGGGCACGTAGTCTTCGGGACAAAACATCATCTACCGTGCGGGCCATTTCCTGTTGCACAGCCCAGACAACCTGCGCCTTAATATAGGGCAAGCGGGGATGCAGTTGTTCCGCAAGATCCGGATTGGCTTTTATCAATGCATTGATCGGTTCTGCATCACTACCATACACGTCCAGTGGGGCAGGAGCGGCGGCCATCGTCGTATAGCCATGGATATGCAGGGTTTGCGTTGAACAGGGCACTGCAGCCAGTCCGCCTATAGTAATGGCCGCGTCCACAGTATCTTCCGCCATTTTGCGGAAGGTAGTCCACTTACCACCTGTGATGGTAATTAGTCCGGAAGCGGCGGTAATCAGTTTATGGCTGCGGGATATTTCCTTGGTGCTATCGGTATCTTTCTGCGGAGCAGCCAGCGGTCGCAGGCCCGCATATACGCTCAGCACATCCGCGCGGGTAGGCGCTTTTTGCAGGTAACTCCCGGCAGTTTGCAGAATGAAATTAATCTCAGTTTCGAGCGCCTGTGGCTCCAGGCTATGATCGTTAAGCGGCGTATCCGTCGTGCCAACCAACACTTTTCCGTGCCAGGGCAACGCAAACAATACACGCCCGTCAGCCGTTTTCGGGATCATCAGCGCGCTGGTGCTGTTCAGGAAGCTCGCATCCAGCACTACGTGTACGCCCTGACTAGGGCGGATAGTGGGCCGGGCGCCCGGTTCGTCCATCTGCAACACCTCGTCTGCAAATACACCTGTGGCGTTGATCACCGTTTTAGCCTGCAGATCATAGGTATTTCCCGTTTCCAGGTCTTTAGCGCTTACGCCGTCTATCTTTCCATTTCCATCTTTCCGCAGACTGGTCACTTTAAAATAGTTCAGGAGTACCGCTCCCTTTTCTGTCGCTGTCTGGGCAATATTTACTGCCAGACGGGAATCATCAAATTGTCCGTCATGATAAACAATGCCGCCTTTCAGTCCTTCGCGGCGTATAGCCGGCAAGGCCTTAATGACTGCCTGTCGCCCGATTACGCGTGAAGGCCCGAGGCTGAGTCGTCCTGAGAGCAGGTCATAAAGTTTTAGTCCTATGCCATAGAAAGGCCCCTGCCACCATTTATAATAGGGTATAATAAACTCCTGGTCGTGTGCGAGATGTGGCGCATTTGCCAGCAGCAGTCCTCTTTCGTATAGGGCCTCTTTCACCAGTCCTACGTCACCCTGGGCCAGGTAGCGTACCCCGCCGTGTACCAGTTTGGTACTTCGGCTGGAAGTTCCCTTGGCAAAATCCGACTGTTCCAGCAGTAGGGTGTGGAAACCCCGCTGGGCGGCATCCATGGCGATGCCCAATCCGGTAGCGCCGCCGCCGATCACAATAATATCCCAAACGACTGTTGCCGTATTGCCTAGCTGTTGTTGAAAGGTTAACCTGTTCATTGTGAGGACTATGCTTTATTTTCTTTTAATTAGTTTCAGTTTATTTCATTCACATAGGAAGAAAAAGTAGCGGGCGCTGGCCGTCCCGTAAATCGAAAATAAATGTTTTGTTCATTCCTTTTCAGGAAGTTAATGTATAAACGCACATTTATACATGATATTCCTCACTTTTTACTAAATATTTTTTCTGATGCAATGTGTTAAATTCAACAACATGAAAGTACTTTTGTAACGAATTGGAAGAAGGCATAACTGTATTTGTTCCAAATCTGTTTAAAACATGTAATGCTTTTTTCTACAACTGCTAATTTTTTGCGCGTATGTCAATGATCAATATTGCAGAAAGACACAAATACATTCTTGACCGTTTAGCCGAAAAAGGATATGTGAATGTAGTGGATCTCTGCAAGGAACTGGATGTTTCCGGTGTTACCATTCGTAAAGACCTCAAACTGCTTGAAGACAAGTCCCTGTTATTCCGCTCACACGGGGGCGCTACAGTCAACAATCCTTACATTAACGACAAACCTGTCAACGAGAAGGAGAAGCTGCGCCGGGATGAGAAGAACAATATCGCCATCGCAGCATCTGCCATGATAGCCCCGAACGATGCCATTATCATCTCTTCAGGAACAACAGCCCTGGCGCTGTCCCGGAATATCCATCCTAAAGGCCACCTGACCGTGATCACCCCGGCCCTGAACGTAGCGCAGGAGTTGTTACGCCATCCGGAGATCGAGGTATTGCAGCTGGGAGGTATTGTACGCAACAGTTCTTCCTCAGTAACAGGCACTTACGCCGAAAGGATCCTGGCCGATTTCTCCGTTTCCAAATTATTTTTGGGGCTGGAGGGTATTGATATTGAATTTGGCCTGACCACAACCAATCTCCTGGAAGCCCAGCTGAACCAGCGCATGGTGGCAACCGCACAGAAAACTATTGTACTGGCAGACTCCTCCAAATTCGGACGTCGTGGTTTCGGAAAGATCTGCGACCTGGAAGAAGTGGATGAGATCATTACCGACAGCGGTGTTTCAGCACATATTGTGAAGGCGTTGGAAGAAATGGGGATAAATGTTACAATCGTTTAATAGTTAATCTATTACATCATACTCGCCTGTGTTTGTAGCAATTTCAGCTAATTGCCGGAGGGTTTTATATATTATTATCGCGTCTGTTGGCCCATCCGTTTGGTCCTGGGCGTAACCATACGTTTATGGTTCGTAGGCGACGCATTTCCCTCCCCGGGGTTAGAAACCCCGCGCTACAAACGCTAAGGTCCGCCTTTGGCGCGGCTGATATCCGTGGATAGTTTCATTAGTATCTCTAGTGTACCAATCCGGTACCAACGGTGTACCAATGGCCTCATCTTATGTTCATCTTACGTTCAAAACGTAGGATGAACATAAGATGAGGCCATTGGTACACCGTTGGTACCGGATTGGTACTATACAGATGCAGGAAACCATACGCGAAAATGATCCCTTCGCGCGGCCTTGCGTTTGCTTACTTGAGAAACCGGTTTTCTTCATGGTTCGATCCGATCCCAATTAGGACAAGATTCGGTTGAGATATAGTAGAGATATACTCATCCTCCCTTAATCCTCCCTTTTTTAACGGAAGATTAAGGGAGGATGAGTATATCTCTACTATATCTGTACTATATCTCCACTGGATCCGCAAGCTTGTATTGTCTCAATCCCCCACGAAAGGGCGGTGATTTCCCCTTCCTTTCCGCCGAAACCCCATTTGCCCTCAACGCATTAAACATTTTCGTCACCCAACATGGCCCTTTCAGGGGCAAATATGGTCAGTTATTACCTGTCCTCTTATTTAATTCTAACGAATGCCAGTACTTTTTTAATCTTTTCTAATTTTTTGGGGTTATACAAAAACTTTCGTAAAAAATACCGGTTTCCTTTAGTATCTTTATACCGTTCCCGAAAAATTACGGTACCTCAACCGCCTGGAGTAAGCGGGGAAGGTGTGCCAAGGTCAAAAAATCTAAACGAATGCAAGAAGTGAAGCAATTGCAAGGACTGTATCACCCGGATTTTGAGCATGATGCATGCGGAACAGGCTTTACTGCCCATATCAAGGGCCGTAAATCGCATCAGATCATCCGGGATGCGTTGACCATGTTGGAAAACATGGAGCACCGCGGTGCATGTGGTTATGAGCAAAACACCGGTGATGGTGCTGGTATCCTTATCCAGCTGCCACACGAGTTCCTGTACGACGAATGCCTTAAGATAGGCATTAGCCTCCCTGAATTTGGAAAATACGGGGTAGGCATGATTTTCTTTCCGAAAGAGCCTCGCTGGCGCGAAGAGTGCCGTGAGATCCTGAACCGAGCGGCCGAGAAACTGGGACTGGAAATACTGGGTTACCGTAAGGTGCCGGTACGTCCCGATGGCATAGGTGAAGGCGCCCTTTCTGTTGAACCGGAAATTGAACAGGTATTTATTGCCTGTCCTTATCATATTACGGACAATGACACTTTTGAGCGTAAACTCTTCGTGCTGCGTAACTACGTTTCTAAAACCGTTCGCAACACTGTTCCGAAAGAGAAAGCGCTTTTCTACATTCCGTCCCTTTCTACCAAGACTATTGTATATAAAGGTCAGTTAACAACTTACCAGGTACGTCACTATTACGCTGACCTCAGCGATGAGAAGATGGTATCTGCGTTTGCACTGATCCACTCCCGTTTCGCTACCAACACGTTCCCTAGCTGGCGTCTGGCTCACCCTTACCGCTACATAGCGCACAATGGTGAGATCAACACCCTGAAAGGCAACCTGAACTGGTTAAGGGCAGGAGAGAAGGACTTCGTTTCCAAATACTTCTCACAGGAAGAGATGGACATGATCCTTCCACTTGTGGAAGAAGGACAGTCTGACTCTGCCAGCCTGGATAACGTAGTGGAACTGCTGCTGCTCACCGGCCGCTCCCTGCCACATGTAATGATGATGCTCATCCCTGAAGCCTGGGATGGCAACGACGACATGGATCCGGTGAAGAAAGCCTTCTATGAATACCATGCTTCTCTTATGGAGCCATGGGATGGTCCGGCTTGTATCTCCTTCACAGATGGTAAGATCATTGGTGGTACCCTGGATCGTAACGGTCTGCGTCCTGCCCGCTTTGTTATCACTAAAGATGACCGCGTGATCATGGCTTCTGAAGCTGGTGTACTGCCAATAGATCCTAAGAATGTAAAAGAAAAAGGCCGCCTGCAGCCTGGTAAAATGTTCATCGTGGACATGGAACAGGGCCGTATCATCGGCGATGAGGAGCTGAAACAGAATATCTGCTCTCAGCAACCTTATGGCGAGTGGCTGAATAAATATAAGATCCGCCTGGAAGAACTGTCTGAGCCAAGGGTTACTTTCACCCACCTGGAACACGATCAGATCTTTAAATACCAGCGCGCCTTCGGTTATTCTACAGAAGATCTTTACACCATCATCGCGCCAATGGCCCTCGATGGTAAAGAGCCGGTAGGTTCCATGGGTACGGATGCTCCGCTGGCCGTGCTGAGTGACCAGCCACAGCACCTGACCAGCTACTTCAAACAGCTGTTCGCACAGGTAACCAATCCGCCTATCGATCCGATCCGTGAAAAGCTGGTAATGTCATTGGCTACCTATGTAGGTAACAATGGTAACCTGCTGGACGAAGATCCGCTGCACTGTCATGGTCTGGCGCTTCGTCACCCGATCCTGACCAACTTCGAACTGGAAAAGATCCGTAGTATTGATACCGGCTTGTTCCAGGCTAAGACCCTCCATACTTACTTCAGGGCTGACGGCAAACCGGGCTCTCTGGAAAAAGGCCTGCAGCGTTTGTGCCGTTATGCGGTAGATGCTGTGGAAGATGGCTTCGAAGTGATTATCCTGTCAGACAGGGCGATCGACTCAGAACACGCCGCTATACCTTCACTGCTGGCTGCATCTGCCGTACACCACCACCTCATCCGCAAAGGATACCGTGGCCAGGTAGGTCTGATCGTAGAAGCCGGAGATGTATGGGAAGTGCACCACTTTGCCTGTCTGTTGGGCTTTGGCGTAACCGCCATCAACCCGTACCTGGCACTGAGCACCATCCGTGACCTGAAGCTGAACGACAAACTGGAGACAGAACTGGATGTGGATAAACTGAAGAAGAACTACATCAAGGCTGTATGCGACGGTTTGCTGAAAGTATTCTCTAAAATGGGTATCTCCACCCTGCAATCATATCAGGGTGCACAGATATTTGAAATATTAGGTATCAACCGCCAGGTAGTAGATAAATATTTCACCGGCGCCGTATCCCGTATACAGGGTATGGGCCTCGATGAAATAGCCCGCGAAACACTGGCTAAACACTGGATGGGTTACGGCCGCAAGGAAACACCTGTACAGCGTCTGACAACCGGCGGTATCTACCAGTGGAAGAGAAAAGGGGAATTCCACCTCTTCAACCCGACCACTATCCACCTCTTACAATATGCTACCCGCATGGGCGATTACAGCGTATTTAAGAAGTACTCAAAAGCAGTGAACGACCAGAGCGAAAAAGCAGCCACGCTGCGTAGCCTGTTCTCGTTCAAACGTACCCGTCCTTCTGTTCCGTTGGAAGAAGTTGAATCTGCTGAAAGCATCCTGAAACGTTTTGCTACAGGCGCGATGAGCTTTGGTTCCATTTCCCACGAAGCACACTCCACACTGGCTATCGCGATGAACCGTATCGGCGCCAAGAGCAATACCGGTGAGGGTGGTGAAGATGAACTGCGTTACGAACTGCTGCCAAATGGTGATAGCATGCGCTCTGCCATCAAGCAGGTAGCAAGCGCCCGTTTTGGTGTAACAAGTAATTATCTGACAAACGCGGACGAGCTCCAGATCAAGATGGCACAGGGTGCTAAACCTGGAGAAGGCGGACAGTTACCTGGTCATAAAGTAGATGATTGGATCGCGAAGGTTCGTCACTCCACACCAGGTGTAGGTCTGATCTCTCCTCCTCCGCACCATGATATTTATTCCATCGAGGACCTTGCACAATTGATCTTTGACCTGAAAAATGCTAACCGTGCCGCACGTATCAGTGTAAAACTGGTATCCAAGGCTGGTGTTGGTACCATCGCTGCCGGTGTTGCCAAAGCAAAAGCGGATGTAGTGCTTATCGCCGGTTATGACGGTGGTACCGGTGCTTCTCCGATCAGCTCTATCAAACATGCAGGTCTGCCGTGGGAACTGGGTCTGGCTGAAACACACCAGACGCTGGTAAAGAACAAACTGCGCAGCCGCGTAGTGGTGCAGACCGATGGTCAGCTGAAAACAGGCCGTGACATTGCTATCGCTACCCTGCTGGGTGCAGAGGAATGGGGTGTAGCAACTGCCGCACTGGTAGCAGAAGGATGTATCATGATGCGTAAATGTCACCTGAATACCTGTCCTGTAGGTGTAGCCACCCAGGATCCTGAACTGCGCAAGCGCTTCAACGGTGATGCAGAGAACGTAGTGAACCTGTTCAAGTTCCTGGTAGAAGAATTCCGTGAGATCATGGCAGACCTCGGGTTCCGTAAGGTAACCGACATGGTTGGCCAGGTAGACAGCCTCCAGGTACGTGAAAACATCACTCACTGGAAGTACAAACAACTCGATCTGTCTCCAATATTATATAAAGAACCAGCTGCTGACGAAACAGGGCTGTTCAAACAGGAAGAGCAGGATCACGGTATCGGTGAAGTGATTGACTGGCAGCTGCTGAAATCAGCACAGCCGGCACTGGAGAAAAAAGCCCGTGTATTCCACCAGTATAATATCAAAAACACCGACAGGGCCGTAGGTACCATCCTCAGTAACGAAATATCCAAACGTTACGGCGGAGCCGGTCTTCCGGAAGATACTATCCACTACAAGTTTGTGGGTTCTGCAGGTCAAAGCTTCGGTGCTTTCAACACGAAAGGTGTAACACTGGAACTGGAAGGAGAGGCAAATGACTACTTCGGTAAAGGTTTATCCGGTGCTAAACTGATCCTTTATCCTTCTCCTGAAGCAGGTTTTAAAGCGGAAGAAAACATCATCGCAGGTAACGTTGCCCTTTACGGTGCAACATCCGGCGAGGCTTACATCCGTGGTAAAGCCGGTGAACGCTTCTGTGTACGTAATTCCGGCGCTACCATCGTAGCAGAAGGTGTTGGCGATCACGGTTGTGAATACATGACAGGAGGTAAAGCGGTGATACTCGGAGAAACCGGCCGCAACTTCGGTGCAGGTATGAGCGGTGGTATTGCTTATATATATGATGTAAAAGGTGTGTTTGCAGGACGTTGCAACAAGGACATGATCGACCTGGATCCGCTGGACCAGCAGGATGCTGCCGAACTGCAGGACCTGATCACCAAGCATCATGCATATACGAACAGTACCGTGGCTAAGTTCATACTGAAAGACTGGGAAAACCAGCTGCGCCACTTCGTGAAAGTGTTCCCGAAAGAGTACAAAGCTGTACTGAACGCAAGCAAAACGGGCGCACAGAAGGTAGAGAAGTAGTAACATTCTAACATCTAAGACAAGAGACAATGGGCAAACCAACAGGATTCCTGGAATTTACCCGGGAACTGCCGGGCAAAACTCCTGCTAAGGAGAGAGTCCAACACTATAACGAATTCGTAGAAAAGTATTCAGAATCAAAACTGAATGAACAGTCTGCGCGCTGCATGAACTGTGGCGTTCCATTCTGTCACAGTGGTTGTCCTCTGGGCAACGTGATCCCTGAGTTCAACGATGCAGTATATCAGAAAGACTGGAAAGAAGCTTATGAAATATTGACCAGTACAAATAACTTCCCGGAATTCACAGGCCGTATCTGTCCTGCTCCGTGTGAAAGCGCCTGCGTACTGGGTATCAATCAGCCTCCGGTAGCTATTGAAGAAATTGAGCGTCACATCATTGAAGTGGCATTCGACAAAGGGCTGGTACAGGCTAAAACACCAAGGGTACGTACTGGTAAAAAGATAGCGGTGATCGGTTCTGGTCCTGCGGGGCTGGCTGCTGCCGCTCAGCTGAACTATGCTGGCCACAGTGTGACTGTATTTGAAAGAGATGACGCTCCTGGTGGTCTGCTTCGTTACGGTATTCCTGACTTCAAACTGGAGAAATGGGTAATAGACCGTCGTGTGAAACTGATGGAAGAAGAGGGTGTGGTGTTCCAGTGTAATGCAAACGTGGGCGTGAATGTAAGCGTGAACGATCTGCTGCGTGAATACAATGCGATCGTACTGGCTGGAGGATCCACTATCCCACGTGACCTGAGCATTCCTGGTCGTCAGCTGCACGGCGTGCATTATGCGATGGATTTCCTGAAGCAACAGAACAAGCGTGTAAGTAACCGTCCTGTATCCGGTAATGATATCCTCGCAACTGGCAAGAATGTTGTTGTAATAGGCGGCGGTGATACTGGTTCTGACTGCGTAGGTACATCCAACCGTCATGGAGCAAAAAGTGTAACCCAGCTGGAACTGTTGCCAAAACCTCCCGGAGAGCGTACACCATATATGCCATGGCCTACCTACCCTATGGTATTGAAAACATCCTCCTCACATGAAGAAGGTGCACACCGTCAATGGGCAATTGGTACAAAGGAATTTGTCGGCGATGAAAATGGTAACCTGAAAGGGTTAAAAATAGTAAACCTCGAATGGGCCCTGGGCCCCGATGGCAGACCAGGCGGCTTCAAAGAAGTTCCTGGCAGTGAACAGGAGATCCCTTGTGAAGCGGCTTTCCTGGCGATGGGTTTCTTACATCCTCAACATACCGGCCTGCTGGAAGAACTGGGCGTGGAAAAAGATGAACGTGGGAATGTAAAAGCCACTGAGAAAGCCTACCAGACTACCATACCAAAGGTATTTGCTGCTGGCGACATGCGCCGCGGACAGTCCCTGGTGGTATGGGCTATCAGTGAAGGTCGTGAGTGCGCCAGAAAAGTGGATGAATTCCTGATGGGCGCATCACAACTCGAAAGTAAAGATGATTCATTGCAGGCATTGGCCGTTTAAAAACGCCAATGCTGCACAGAACTTATAAAAATATCAAAGAGTCTCATAAGCAGGTTTAGATTTTGTTGTAACCTTCAGCCGGGCCGGGTCTTTACCCGGCCTTTTACTTGCTAGCCGTGCAGACCGTTGCCGTTTTTTCATATATATTTACAGTATAAATTATCCCTGGAATCCCTATGAGAGCACTTTTATTGTTACTGCTGGCAGGCCTGTTCCTGCTGCCGGCCTACGCCCAGAAAAAAATCACACTGCAGCCCGTGGAGAACAAGCTGGATAGTGTAAAACACTATCGCAAGATCCTTATTGTCGGAGAAGGTAGTATGCAGTCGCGTATGTACATGGATCATCTCTCTGTAGAGCTGATCAAAGAACTGAAAGCACATAATATCGACTGCAAATATGAATACCTCGGAGATCCTCATAAGCTGGATACTGATGAAGTCCTGAAGAAAGTAGCCGCCTGGCCTCATGATGCAGTGCTTCGCTTCTCTCCGCTGTCGGCCTCTATGGATCAGCAGACGAATTACATTAGTACTGCCCCTCAAATGGGATACAACGGAGTGATGTCATATACAGGCGGCGGAACAGTAAGCCAAATGTACCTGGTCGACGAGTTTGATATTACACTGATTGAAGGACCTGAAACAATATGGTCTGCACGTTTGTCGACCAGCATCGAAATGGCAAAATTTACGGTGTACAAAAGGATCCGCAAAGTGATATTTGATGATATGAAGAAACAGAACGTACTGGCACTCTAATGCCCTCCTTCGTGAAAAACAGTACATTTGTAGCCATATGAGGCAGTTGGTACTTTCTATCATCTTTTGCACAGGCCTTGTGCAATTCACATCCGCTCAGGTTGGCACTTCAGTTTACGATACCCACCAATACAAAAAAGGTATCTATAAAACCTTCCAGGAATTCAGGGCAAACAATCCTTCTATTACCGGAACAATTACGGTGAAGAATAAAACGCCTGCAGCACAGGTCTATCTGCTGTCAGCGCCTAACGAGCTGAATCTGGTAGACTCTACCGGTAAAGAGCAGAAAGTGAAGAAATACTGGGGCTATTCAGATGGTACCTCCATTTACATAAAAGACAATGGACTGAATAAACTGGAAGAGATCGGGTACTATTGCCTGTATCGCATCCACTCCATTACCTCCGCTACACCCAACAGGGCCACAGGAGGCATGGTTTTCGAAAATACCCCTCCGCAAACGGCCGATAAGAGGGTATTGAATCTCGTAACCGGAGATGTATATGACCTGACATTGTTCAATATGCGCAGATATATACTAACCCAGGATACTGCATTATTGCGGGAATTCAACGAAGACAAACAGAACAAGAGTAAACTGATATATTATATTCAGAAGTTCAACCAGCGAAACACGCCATCCTGGTAATATAAAACCGGCATTTTATTTCAGAAGTCCTGTCTATGACGGGACTTTTTTTATACCTTCCAACTCAGCAGGTATAGTATTTGTTTGATTAACCAGGTGAGCATACGTACCCTAAAGTGTTTTATTTCAGTAAATTACTATATAAGTAACCTTATTTCATAGTGACAGATCCATCTACAAAGGAAGAAATACATCATGGTCGTCCCTGGTGGCGATGGTTATTGTGGGGGCTTGTTGTCATCCTGGCACTGCCTGTACTAGTAATATTACTTTTACAACTGGCACCAGTGCAGGACTACATCCGCCGTCAGGGAGAGCAGTATCTGCAAAAGAAGCTTCAGACACAGGTACGTATCGGCTATCTGCGGATGCGTGGGTGGCAATATCTGGAACTGAGGAATGTATATGTTGCAGATAAGGCATCAAAGACGTTGCTGTTTTCCAATTCATTAAAAGTGCGGTACAATTTGTTGGCTTTTATCAACAATGAGCTACGCGTTAATGGCCTGGAATGGGATTCTGTACTCGTCAATGTTTACCGCAATCAGGGCGATAGTACTTATAATTATCAGTTCATTCAGGACGCCTTTGCTTCTGATGAAACGCCTGATACCCTTGCTGCAGAGACGGGCACCTCGCTCCAGTACCGTGTTAAAGATGTTACACTGCGGCATGTGCGCCTCCGCATTGCAGATGCGGAAGGAGGTATGACCGCCATTGTTCATTTCCAGGAATTCCACATTGATCCTGATGACCTGTTGGTTGACGAAGGACTATACGCTTTCCGGGGTATTGAACTAAGCGGACTTAAAGGCTTATTCACACAGGCATACCGTCCCAAAACACTGACAGGGGCTCCTCCGCCGCCTTTACCTGTAGATACTGCCAGTACCCCGTTCCACCTGCTGTTAAAAAAGCTCCACATTAAAAACAGCGCCTTTTTATATTCAGATGAGGCCAGTGGTATCTCCACCGTTTGGCGCATCAATGATTTCCAATTACTGAACTCAAGTATTGATCTGGATTCCACCCTGGTGCAGATAGGTAATCTGAAAATCGGTAAGACGGCCGGATCATTTACCATATCAGTGCCAAAAGATACCTCCTCGCCGGTGCCATCCGACAGTGAGCCCAACACCTGGAAAGTACTGGCCACCAAGGCAGAACTGGAGCACCTGGATTTCAAATTTGACAATAACGCAGCGCCTCCTCCAAGAGCCGCGGGCAACAATCCGGATTATAACCACCTCCTGCTCTATGATCTCAGTACCTCTCTTTCCAATATCCTTTACAAGCCAGACACGATCAGCGCAATACTTAAGAAGCTGGAAACCAGAGAGAAATCAGGCTTTGCGGTAAAAGAAGCCCGTTTCGATGTATTGTTCACTCCACAGTCGCTGGCTTTGCAGAACATGTTCCTGGAAACAAATAAGAGCCTGCTGAGGAAGCAGATTGCGGTAACGGTACCTTCCTGGTCCTCCCTCTCTGCGAACAATATGGACCTCTTACAACTCCGCGCCAACATAGACTCTTCTCATATATCGCTGGGTGAGTGGTTACCTTTTGTTCCGGATTCACGCAGTAATCCGGCGATGACGCCATTGTGGGACAAAGAGATAGATGTTACCGCAGTATTGAAAGGCAGCCTGGGAAAACTGATCATAGAAACGTTACGTATAGCAGATAACGTTGGTAACCGCATTCATACCAAAGGAGAAGTTGAACATGCGACTGATGCGAACCGGTTTTATGCGAATCTGCCTTCCATATATATTCAGTCCGGCAATAAACCATTAAGGTCCTGGTTACCAGCGGGTACTTTGCCAGACACGCCACGGTTGCCCGAAGAGATGCTCATTACCGGCAAGGTGCTCGGAGGTATGCAGGACCTGAAGGCACAGTTGCAGCTCACCAGTAGTTCGGCCAATGCACAACTGTCCGCGCACCTGGTGAATATCATGGACAGCATCCGCGCCACTTATGATGTAACAGTACCGTCTTTTAAGGTACATCCCGGTATACTGATGTACGATACATCGATGGGCTGGATCAGCGGACGGATGTCGACCTCCGGACAAGGATATACTTTCCCGGGTATGATTGGGCGGGCGGCCATCAATCTGGATGCAGCTACTTACAATCGTTATACCTACCATGGTATAGCTATGAATGCCAACATAGACAAACGGCAGTTAAAGGCCCAGGGCCAGAGTACAGACACGAGTATCACCCTGGCTTTTGATCTCAATGCCATATTAAACGATACCAGTGTACAGTCACTACAGGCCTCCCTCCAGATGGACAAGGCTGATCTGCATGCTACTAATTGGTATAGTGAACCGCTGATCCTCAAAGGTAACCTGACGGCCGACTTCAGCAGCCTTGCTCCTCAACGCCTGGTGGGAAATGCCTTTTTTCATAACTGGCAGATTGCTACAGAAGGCCAGGTATTCCCCCTGGATACCATTGCATTCATCGCCAAACACGAGGACCAACAGTATCTCGCACTGGAGGGCCCCTTTGGGTTTATCCACGCCAATGGTAACATCGACTATACGAAAGTTGGAGGCGCTTTCGGCCAGGTGATCAATAAACCATTACAACCTTACGATAGCGCCAGGCTGGTACAAGTGCCTGCCGGACAGACGCTTTTTTGGAATGCTTCCTTAACCTGGCCTCGTAGTTTACGCAATATGGCACCCGGCCTGCGGATGGAATATCCATTGCTTATTGACGGACGTCTGAATACGGATAGTAGTCTGCTGGTGATGAATGCCAATCTGCTCAAGTTGTCTTATGATTCTCTGCGCCTGGACAGTGTAAAGCTGGCAGCCCGTATACTCGATACCTCATTGAATGCCACTGTGGATCTTGCCAGGTTATATCATAATATCGCCCCCCTCAATCATACACAATTAAAAGCCAATGCAGTAGGAGGGAAAGTAGAGTGGGACCTGTTGGTGGATGATATCAGACGTAAACCAAAATATAAAGCCGGCGGATATGTGACCTTCCTTCCTGCAAATGCCATGCAGCTGTCGCTGAAAACAGACCTCTTATTGAACAAGCAGCAGTGGAAGGTAGATGAGAATAACCGCATCCATCTGATCAATGGAAATCCTGATACCGCTCACCTGACGCTCTCTTATCAGGACCAGTCCATACAGGTGCATACCCTGGGGGATAGCGTTCAGGGTGCGTTGCCTCCATTAAAAACAACCATCAAAGACTTCAAGCTGTCTACTATTACGGCTTTGCTGTCATCCGATACATTACTGGCCAACGGGTTGCTGAATGCGGAAGCGCTGGCGAGTAACCTTGATAAATCTCCGTTAATAAAAGCCTCTTTAAAAGTAGATTCCTTCGCTTTCAGAGGAACTTCGGTTGGAACGCTGGAAGCAAACGTAGAAACTCCTCAGCCCAACCAATATAAACTCAGCGCCAATCTCACCGGCAATCAGAATGATGTGAAGGTGGATGGAACTTATGATAGTACGATCAATGCCACTGTAGACATCAACAATATCAACATGGCTTCTCTGGAGGCGTTTACTTTCGGGAATGTAAACCGTATGCACGGCAGTGCCGATGGACAATTCACCATTACCGGTACTACTGATAAACCCAAAATATTGGGAGCCCTCCATTTCAATGATGCTGGTGGTACTATTACTTATGTCGGCGCCCGTCTCCGCCTGCCAGATGAAACCATTACCATGGACGAGAGGGGTATCGAATTTAACCAGTTCGTGGTTGCCGACAGTCTTGACAATGAACTGGTGGTGGACGGCCGTATCAATACACCAGATTTCAGTAAGTACAATTTCAATCTCAATATCAATTCAGAGAATTTTATGATACTGGGAACGCAACAGGATCCCAAGCAGCTATATTATGGTCCGGCGTTCATAGATACACGTATCAGGGTGCGTGGAAATCTTGATCTTCCCAGGGTAGACGCCAATGTGAAACTCAGGGATAAATCAAAAATCACTGTTACACTCCCCGCCGAAGAACCAGGAATAGCGAACAGGGAAGGAGTGATTGTGTTTGTTGATAAGTCTAACCCTGTCGATTCCAGTCTCTTTAAAGCCGTAGATAGTACCCGTTTTGAGAACCCACGCCTGAAAGGCATTAATTTTTCCGGTATTGCCGAAGTCACTCCGGAATCCATTATTAAGATCATCATCGATCCTGTAAATGGCGATTTTGTAGAGGCGCAGGGTACAGCCAATATCAATGCCACCCTGGATGCCAGTAGCAAAATGACGCTTACCGGACGTTATGAGATAACTGAAGGAAAGTATGAAATGTCGCTGAACCAGCTGATCAAACGTTCTTTCAGCATAGAGAAGGGCAGTACCATTACCTTCAGCGGAGAGGCCATGCAGGCAGACCTGAACATTACGGCCCGGTATACGGTGAATGCAGCAGCGGCAGACCTGGTACAAGACCAGCTGACTAATCTGTCAGAAATTGACAGGAACAGGTACCGGCAAAAATTGCCCTTTTATGTGTATCTCCGCATCAAAGGGCAGATGATGAAGCCGGAGATCTCCTTTGAGCTCGACATGCCGGAAGCGGAACAGAACGCCTTTAGCGGAAGCGTATATAACCGCATCAAGCAGATCAACCAGATCCCGTCTGAATTAAATAAACAGGTGATGGGATTGCTGGTACTGAATAGCTTTATTCCTGAGGACCCATTAGCTAGCGATGGTGGCGGCAGTGGCGACTTTGGCGTTCGTAATATGGCGCGGCAGAGTGTAAGCAAGATCCTGTCGCAACAGCTGAACAACCTGGCGGGCAATCTTATTAAAGGAGTAGACCTGAATTTCGATGTAGAATCGAGGGAAGATTATTCCACAGGCAGCGCGCAGGAAACCACCAATCTGAAAGTAGGTGCCTCCAAGAAACTGTTTAATGAACGCCTTTCTGTTTCCGTTGGCTCTAATGTAATGTTGCAGGGAGAGAACCAGGCAAATCCATCATCACTGGTGGGTGATATTTCTGTAGAATACAAACTGACAAAAGATGGCCGTTACCGGGTAAGGGTCTATCAGCGCAGCGATAACAGTACCGTTATCGAAGGCCAGGTTGTGGAAACAGGAGTAGCCTTCGCACTTATTATGGACTATGACGAATTCCGCGAGATATTCCGCCGTGCCAAATCCGAGGAGAAAAAGCAAAAGCTCCGCAATAAGAAAACTGTCAGCAACAAAAGAAAATGATCAGAATAAACCAGTATATATCGTTCCCCGTTATTACAGCCCTTTTTGCTTTGTGCATAAGTGCCTGTAGCAGCACCAAAACTGTCCCTGAAAACGACAGGCTGTATACTGGCGCCAAGGTAAAATGGGAGGGAAGAAAACCGAGAGACTATGGCAGCCTCACTGCGGGATTGGAGAGCCGGATAAGGCCAAACCGGAACCGGAGATTTGCCGGCATGCCTATCAGGTTGTGGTTGTATAATCTTGGCAAGGAGCCTAAAGGCAAGGGACTCAACTACCTGTTGAGACGTAAGTGGGGAGAACCTCCTGTTTTGTTGAGCAGTGCAAAACCAGATCATACGGCTAATGTGCTGGAGCAATATCTGGTTGACAATGGATTCTTTCAGGCAGATGTGGTATCTGAGGTCAAGTACAAGGGAAAGAAAAAAGCATCTATTGCTTATACAGCGACTCCCAATCTACGATATCGCATTAAAAGCGTTACTTACGAAACAGATAGTACAGCCCTTGGTAAAGCCATTGCTGCCGCACAAAAGGGCAGTTCGCTTAAACTCAGGCGTCCATTTCGTCTGGACAGTGTAGTGGCGGAACGTCAACGTGTACATAACATTTTAAAGGAACAGGGTTATTATTACTTCACGCCAGACCACCTGCTCGTAGAGGTAGACAGCACGAACAATGGCATGGTTGATCTTTATCTGAAGATGAAAGAGGAAACCCCGTTAGCAGCACGTCATCAATACAGGATGAACAATGTTACCCTGTTTCCGAATTACTCTCTGGAAAAGGATTCTCTTACACGGAGAGGCACGCCGGAAAGGTTCCAGCATATCCGGATTGTCGATTCCACGCATAAATTCAGGCCCAGTGTTTTAGCCCGGTCAGTATTCCTGAAACCGGATAGTTTATATACGCTGAGTGCACATAATACCACCCTGCACCGACTGACAGATCTGGGTACTTTCAAATTTGTGAAGGGACAATTCCGGCCTGCAAGGTCAGACAGTTCGAAATTAAATGCCAGTTTTTTCCTGACGCCTTATCCGCGTAGAAGCTTGTCGGCCGAATTAAGGGGGACTTCTAAATCAAACAACTTTGTCGGTTCTGAAATAAGGATCACCTCCCGTAACCGTAACTGGCTGCACGCGGCAAATTTGTTTGAAATCACTTTATCTGGTGGTGTGGAGTGGCAGGTAGGAGGAACACAGACTGCTAACAAAACCCCTCTGATCGGAGGTAACTCCTACAATTTCAAAGCGGAAGCCGCTGTTACTATTCCGAAGTTCTGGCAACCGCTATTCAATTTCAATGTGAAAACACCCTATGTGCCACGTACACGTATCAGCCTGAGTTATGAACTGTTCAGCCGTAGTCAGTTATATAACCTGAACGCATATTCATTCCAGTTTCAGTATATCTGGCGCCAGACACAATACCTGGAACACAAATGGTCCCCGATTGCTATTACATATGTGTTGCCGACCAGCACTACGCCTGGTTATGACAGCATTCTGCGAAATGACCCCAGTCAGCGGGCCGCTATCGAAAAGCAGTTCATCCTGGGAGGCAATTACAATATCACGTTCAATGACCAGTCGGACAATAAAGAGCATAGCTTCTACCTGAGCGGTGATCTGGACTATTCCGGCAATGTAGCGGGAGTTGTTATACCTAAAAAAGACACTGCAAGAACGCTGTTCGGCGCTCCGTTTGCACAATATGTGCGGCTTACAGGAGACGTAAGGCATTATTGGAAACTTACCCGTAAGTTGACATGGGTGAACCGTTTATATGTCGGTTTCGGTATTCCTTATGGCAACTCCATCACCTTACCGTTTGTAAAACAGTATTTTATAGGAGGTAGCAGCAGTCTTCGCGGCTTCCGTGCCAGGACACTGGGACCGGGAACATACAAGGACACCACCAGCCGGTTCCTCGCAAATGAGGCCGGTGATATCAGGCTGGAATATAATTCTGAAATACGTGCACGTCTTACTGGTATCTTTAATGCTGCAGTTTTCCTGGATGCAGGTAATATCTGGCTAAAGCAGGATATACCTTCCAAACCCGGCAGCAAGTTCAAAACCAGTACCTTTGGAAACCAGATAGCTGTGGATGCGGGTGTTGGTTTACGTATAGACGCTTCCATTATCGTAGTAAGGCTTGATCTGGCATTTCCGTTACGTAAGCCGTGGTTGCCATCCGATGAAAGATGGGTAATAAAAGATATCAACTTCGGCGATCCGGACTGGCGCAGGGAAAATCTTATATTAAATATAGCGATTGGATATCCTTTCTGATTTTTTTACCTTGGGCCGGCGAAAACCCTGCTTGTAAAAACCAGACCTATGATAACTAGAAACTTTACCCGCCTGTTGGTAGTGATGATCTGCAGCTTGTTTTGCTTTTCATCCTGCAGCAGAAAGATCACGGAAAATGGAAAAGCATCGTACTATGCTGACAAATTTGAAGGTCGTAAAACGGCCAGTGGCGAGACTTACAGACAGAATGGACTGACGGCCGCACATCGTACACTGCCATTTGGTACTAAGGTAAAAGTTCTAAACATCTCTAACGGCAAATCAGTGACGGTACGGATTAACGATCGTGGACCTTTTTCGCAGGGAAGGGTGATCGACCTTTCGAAAAAAGCAGCCAAACGTATCGGCATAATCACCACCGGGGTTGCCGTTGTGGAGATAAAATATAAGAAGAAGAAAAAATAACCTGATTATCAGATAAAAAGAAAGGCGTCCGCTATAGCAGGACGCCTTTTTACATATAAGTTATCTGTCATCAGGCATGTATGCCTTCACCTATTTCCTCCACCATTTTCCTGCAAAAAGCAGGCAGGTCGTTGGGGTTGCGGCTTGTAACCAATCCATTGTCCACAACTACTTCTTTATCAACCCAATTAGCGCCTGCATTTGTCAGATCCGTTTTCAAAGATGGGTAGGAGGTAACCGTTCTTCCCTTTAGTTCCCCTGTTTCTATCAATGTCCAGGGGCCATGACAAATGGCCGCAATGGGTTTACTGTCATCGAAGAAACCCGATACAAAATTCACTGCTTCCTGACTTTCCCGCAGGTGGTCAGGATTCATTACTCCACCTGGCAGTACCAGGGCGTCATAATCTTTGGCGTTGGCCTCACTAACGACTTTATCCACAGGATATGTCTTGCCCCAGTCTTTTTCGGCCCATGCCTTTACTTCACCGTCATGCAGTGATATTACATCTACATTGGCGCCGGCACTCTGTAAGGCTTCCAAAGGCTTCGTGAATTCAACCTCTTCAAAACCATCGGCGACCAATATGGCCACTTTCTTATTACTGAGCTTGTTTTCCATAATTTCTATGTTTTATGGTTTTTTGGTAATTATGTTTGTTAGGATCACTACCTATCCGCAACAAAAACAATTCCTAAGCTGTAAACCCTATATTATGACCATGATATAGACCATCTTTCCTTGATATTCAATTTATCTTTTGTACATTTTTTTACTCATAGTTATGCCGGCAATACTCATTTATCTCACATTTATATGGTATTTGGGCTATTTTTTTTGGAATTATTAGCGTTGTATTGTTATTTGCACCGCAATCAGTTTTACCATATTCTCATGGAAAAACACTATTGCTGGGAGCGTCTGAGAATGCATGTTTTTAATCCGAGGTCTGCTGCAATAGCAATAGGTGATAGCATAAGGTGAGAGAAAGCTGAATAATTGTTATATATCCAATCTCTAGTAATTCCCTTTTTTGTACAGCAATTTTTGCCCCGTAGCATTTACGGAGTTGACTTTGTATGGCCTGTTGTTTGACCACAACATTATTGAATATGTCTTCCATATCCTAGTCTTAAATAGCCAATCTGCTGCCGGTGATACTCTTCGCCGGCAGTCCTTCTTTTATCTGCTACCCCCGGCAACTGCATTTAATGCACCGTTCTGTTGTAACAACGTATATATATAACTGGCTCTGAATTGCTGACCATTAATATTGTATAGCGGATCGTGACTGCCGGCAGAATCGGTCTGTGCATCGGAAGAAATATATAATGGATGTACCGCATTCCGGGCGAAAACGTTGGATGCTGCGGGATCGAGAATATATGGTTCATTGCCATAAGGAATGCTCAATGCTTCCCTGGACAATTTAAGATTCACCGAAAGATGGTTTATATAATCTGTGATGAAGGCCTGCTTATCAAACGTTTCGGCCCGCCCCTGTTCCAGCGACTTATGTGCAGCTGTCAACAATTCTTCTGTATACTGCACCAACACGGGATTATAAATATTAACACGATCTGCATATAAACGCCAGATACTTTTAAGACCTTCTAAAGCGGCTGCGGTTTCTTTCAGATGCTGCCCCGTTTCAGGAGAATCGAACCCGCTGAGAGACAGCGCCATAATCCTGACAAGTTCCAGTCTCATTGCTTCAAATAACTGTCCATCTGTTGGCGCTGGTCTGTTTTCCACCTGAGACAAACTCCTGACAGCAGTCAGCAGCTTGCGCGCTGCTATATAAGCAGCCTGCGTATCAGTTGTTTGCAGAGATGGATATAATAAATGTTCAAGTGCCTGGAATGCCTGCCTCTTACCACTCGCTGTAGTATCATCACCTCTGCCGTTAATAAGTTGGACCGTATATGGACTGAAGTATTCTGCAAAAACCTCGACGTTCTTATAGGCCAGTCTTGATTCACAAAACGCCAGTTGTACTTGTTGAGAGGATTGATGAGTAACCAGCGCAGTGCACAATTTTCCCAGTTTCATGCTGAGATTTCCAACAGCCGGTTTGTACCAGCTGAGAACATTTTTCTCGGCAGCAATTTTACTACGGGTTGACTCATAAATGCTATAGGCACAAATGACCAGCAGCAGGACGGCTATTACAAAAATTAATGCGCGCATAGATTCTAAATTCACCAGTTATTAAAAAAGCATTTCTATTTTTACCTATATAAACTGATGGCAGCATAATAATGCATTGTGTAGCCGCATAAGTTGGCGGGCAAGCGGAGCAATTGTCTCCGGGAGACAATTATTATGTGAACAGTTGCAGGTGGTTAATCAATCCAAGATAGTCACTGGTTGTTAATTCCTCGTTACGCCAATTTTAAGTTAATTTTAAAAGTCAGTATAAATTTCTCCATAATGGTTAAGCCGAGTCGCATATTGCCCATCCAGGATGTACTGGAAACTTTGAATCCTTTCAAAGTAAAGAAGCAACGCCTGATGAATTACAATCCGGCAACCGGGCCAATTACACGAAAGCAGTCAGTATGTGAAAAAATAACCATCTTCAGTTATGGTCATAACCATTTTGAGGAGGAGACAATAATGGGCGGCAATGTGGAACCTATTTTCAAACACATTGATAGTAAAAATACAGTGTGGATAAACGTAGACGGTATTAACAAAGAGACGGTACACGACATCTGTATACGTCTCAAGATCCATATCCTGCTTGAGGATGATATTATGAGTGTAGGTCAGCGTGCGAAAATGGATGAAATAGGGGAGCACCTGTTCTGTCTTTTACCAATGATGTACTTTAATAAAGACACCTGCACGATAGAACAGGAACAGGTAAGCATTGTACTGGGAAAAAATTTTGTTATTTCTTTTCAGGAAGACGCGGAAAGAGACGTATTCAATCATATAAGGGACAAACTAAGGATTAATAATTCGCGCTTCCGGTCTGTGGGTGCCGACTATCTCTGCTATTCCCTGCTGGATGTTATTGTGGACAGCTACTACAGTATTATTGAAAAGTTAGGGGAACGGATAGAATTGATGGAGGATGCTGTTCAGCACCAGGCGAATACGCGCACTCAGGCCCGGATCAACCTGTTAAGAAGGGAGTTGTTGCTGTTCAAAAGGGCCATCGCTCCTGTACGGGACCTGATAAATGGCTTTCTCAAAAGTGACAGTGATTTACTGGAAGAAAGGACCACGAAGTACTTCAAGGATGTATATGACCATATCATCCAGGCTAATGACCTGGCCGAAAACTACCGGGACGTAATATTAACTGTCCAGGATCTGTATCATACCCAGATCAATCTCAAGATGAATGAGATTATGAAAGTGCTCGCCGTAGTAACTACCCTGATGGCGCCGCTGACGTTTATAGCTGGTATCTATGGCATGAACTTCGACAACATGCCGGAGTTGCACACCAAGAATGGTTATTATCTTACCATGCTATTCATGTTGGTTATGCTTATTGCCATGATCATCTTCTTTAAAAAGAAGAAATGGTTTTGATCATTTCTTTTTATAGATAGGTACAGTAGAGCAGGGTTCCCCGTACATCAGGCTTTTCACCACAGGAGTCAGCAAACGTGTGATCTCAACATATGCAGCTTCTCCCGCTCCCTGATCGCCACAACCTTTGATTACCACCCGTTTATCAAGGTATTCATTCACATCGATCGCAGCCAGGTTTTTCATAAACTGTACCTGGTGTATATGCTTTTTATTGCCAAAAGCAGCAAAATTTGCGACTGGCGCGAGATAGGTCATCACGAGCATATAAGCCCAGAATGGTATAACTGCATCTGCAGTGCAGATGATGGCGACATTTTTATTACGATATTGTTCCCAGTCGAGCGACTGAAGTGCAGCCCTGAAATCTTTCTCCTTGAGGATCAGCTCCATAAAGAGGTATTGCTTCAGATCAAATTCCACAATCTCTTCTTTCGGATAATAGTCTTCCAGGTCCAGGGTGATCAACCCACTTTGCGCAACCTTATTTACAATCTCTTCCATAAGCCCTACTTTTTACTATGCAAAGGTACTAAAAGTATCTATGGGATGGCCGGCTGAAGGCGCCGGGTTAATCATGACTTAGTGCAGGAAAAAGGGGCTAAAACAGAAACGCCAGGGCTTATCCCCTGGCGTTTTCATTATCAGTTATTTGAAGATTCTTATTCCTTAAAAGAATTTGCTACGGTTATCTTCGATCTTGCTCAGTTTCTTCAGTACAGAGAACAGCTGCTGGTCTAAGGCAGAAAGCAGGCTCTGTTCATAAACACGGCTTACGCTTTTCGGATCCTGAGGCTGACCGGAAGGAGTGAAGGCATTTACTTTGATCACGTATACACCTGCATTACCTTCGATAGGAGCAGATACTTTGGCAGTACCCCAGCTCTTATTGAATGCAGCACCCACTACGCGTGGCTCAAAACCAAGACTGGCAACAAACGGAGTTCCGAAAGACAGGTTATCCGCAGTCTGTACCGGCTGGTTGGTTGATTTCTGTGCAGCTTCCAGAGATGCAGGTGACTGCATCTTTTCAATGATCTGAGCAGCCTTTTTATTCTTTCTTACTTCAGCTTCTACAGAAGGTCTTACATCTTCCAGCGCAGCGGTACCTTCTTCACGCACTGCAGTCAGTACTGCTACTACATAATTATTATCAAAGGTAAATACGTTGCTCACGTCACCTTTTTTAGCATCGTATGCCCAGCGAACCAGTTCACGTGCCTGACCGATACCTGGAATCACGTGATCCATTGGGCGCAGGTTGTCAGCAATACGCTTGTTCATACCGTTCTGCTGGATATTTTTTTCAAATGTTTTCCAGTCGCGGTTCCTCGCAGCAAATTCGTTTGCTTCAGCATATGCTTTGCTATCAGTTTCACGGCTTGGAGCTACCGGTTTAGCGAGATAAGCAATTTTCACTGCCTGACCGATATTCTTCTGATCCATAATTTCGATCAGGTGGTAACCGGCCAGTGTTTTTACAACACCGATAGTTCCCTTACTTTTTTCCAGTGCGAAGTCTTTGAATTCTTTCAGAAAATCTGTGGAAGGAGTTACATCATATTCGCCGCCGGTTGGTTTGCTTCTTACATCATCAGTATACTGCTCAACCAGTGCTTTGAAATCGGCGCCGCCTCTTACTGCTCTTTCGATACTATCGATACGGGCTTTAGCAACTGAATCTGGTAGGCCACCACCTTGCTGGTTCTGGGTAGCTACTAATATATGACGCACTTTCACGCTGTCTGGTAATAACTTACGATCGATCATTTTTGCAAAAACGATCAGGTTATTATCATAATATGGTCCGAACACTGCACCGTTTGGTAAACTTAACAATGTATCTTTCTGAGGAACCATCAATGCGCTCTTTGCTACATAGCTGTCATAGAAAGGCAGGTCAGAGTTGCGGTTGATGAAAGCGGCAACATCAGCATTGCTGATAGTGTCCAGTTCCTGCTTTGCTTCGAACAGCACTTTCAGCGCAGCAGCTGTATCTGCAGCAGAAGGCACTACATTGAAAGCTATATAATCTACTTTGCGGGACTCTTCTGTTTTGAACAGTTCTTTGTGACTATTAATATAACTATTCAGTTCGCTGTCTGTCAATTTAATAGTGGAGTCAGCGATAGTGGCGTAAGGAACTGACACGTAAGAAACAGATGCCAGCTGTCCGTTATCCTGGATCTGCCTTTCAGCTAACCATTTAGGATAATAAACCGCCTGTTTGATCAGGGAAAGATATTTTTCAGAAATCCTTGACTGAGCAATGTAATCTTCCAGTTGTAACAGACCTGCGCGCATCTGACCGGTTTTGTCCTGGTTGATGCTGGCAAGTACCTGTTGCATACGTGCACGATCAAATTGTCCTGTCTTCTCATCAGTAAACTGTTGGGTAACAATCGGGCTGGGATTTTTACCAGTGAACTGATCTCTGATCTCTTCGTCAGTTACAGCCAGACCCAGTTTCTGATACTGAGCGTCCATGATCTGTTTGCTGAGGAACTGGTTCCAGGCAGATTCGCGTGCCTGCTCGGTGATCTGATCGTTCAGGACATTATTACCCTGACGCATCCGGTCTTCAGTAGTTTTGATCATCTGCTGATAGTCGGAGAATTCGAGTTCTTCACCATTTACTTTACCTACAGTCGTGGAACGGCGAATAAGAGAGTTTTTGCCGAAAAAGGCGTCTTGCAACAGGAAGCTGACAATAGCCAGGCAGATCACTACAACGATCACCACGGCATATTTATCCCTGATCTTCTGAATAACTGACATATATTATATAGTCTAAATTTTTTAAGGAAAGCAAAAATAGAATAAAATAACTGTAACTACAAAACAGATTTTATTGCCTCAAACCCAATACAGGAAAGGATTTCGGCCAATTTAGCGGGAAATAGATTTAAGTCTTCATTCACAGGTTATCCACATTTGTCATGATTTTTGTACCAGATCTTATGTTAGACCCAGGGATTTTTCAATACGGCTATGGGCCATTATTTCAGGATTTTCGCCTCTTTAAAAATGTCGCCTTGTTTATTCACATTTCGCAGGAGGCAATTTCTTCATTCACATCCAGATGTGTACAAAGAATGATGTAAAGCTAAAAAAGCGTTCTTAACCTGATATAACTTTTTAGTTGTAGTTTATCCACATCGACTGTTAAAAAAGCGGTAGGAATTGTCCAATATCGTGGTAAAAACCTCACTTCAGGTACCTGAAAACTAATTTTGTTATTTCCCGAGAGAAAGGTCCGGGTCCTGAAAAGTGATTTTTGGGGATTGCTTGGCTCAGCTGTCCACATGTTTTCAATAGGCAGGCGTCAAAAAAAATATTCACGGTAAACGATATCCACGGGTGTGGATGAAAGTAGGTTTTTCCAGTAGTATGGCTGATCTTCATTGTTAATTTCCTGTGGATAGCCAACACAAAAAGAATAACAACTACATTTGTACATCGTGGTCAAAATTAGTTTTCACATATTCACAGCCCTAATAGTAGTGGGTTTTTCTTTTTTAAATAAATAAACTATATATATAAACTATGATGAGGGAGCTGGAAATTGCAAAAAGCGAACTGCAAAAAAAAGGGTATCTGGATTTGCCGGTTGATGTACGCCTGGATCTCTTTGCAGAAATCGAACGGTTAAAGAAGGAAAAGAATGCGATCGTCCTGGCACATTATTACCAGGAACCCGACATCCAGGATGTAGCCGACTACATCGGTGACAGTCTGGGTTTAAGTCAGCAGGCCGCAAAAACGGATGCCGACATTATAGTTTTCGCCGGCGTGCATTTTATGGCAGAGACAGCCAAAATCCTGAGTCCGCAGAAAAAAGTTCTACTGCCGGACCTGAAGGCCGGTTGTTCCCTGGCCGATAGCGCGCCTCCGGAGTTATTCAGGAAATTCAAAGAAAAGCATCCCGACCACCTCGTTATTTCCTACATAAATTGTTCTGCAGGTATCAAGGCGCTCAGCGATATCATCTGTACCTCATCTAATGCCGAAAAGATCATCGAAAGCGTCCCCAAGGACCAGCCGATCATTTTTGCCCCCGATAGGAATTTAGGGGCTTATTTGGCCAAAAAAACGGGTAGGGACATGTTACTGTGGAACGGTGCATGTATGGTACACGAGATCTTCTCCCTTGAAAAGATCACAAAATTGAAGATCCGTCACCCGAAAGCTAAGGTGATAGCCCATCCGGAATGTGAGGCGGCAGTACTTGAGATCGCTGACTACATCGGATCTACCACCGGACTCCTGAAGTTTTCTCAGAAAGATGACGCCCAGGAGTATATCGTTGTGACTGAAACCGGTATTCTCCACCAGATGCAAAAAGAAAATCCGGGTAAAACTTTCATTCCAGCGCCGCCAAATAATGCGTGTGCATGTAATGACTGTCCCCATATGAAGTTGAACACGCTCGAAAAGTTGTACCTGTGCATGGAATATGAAGAGCCGGAGATCACAATGAACGAACAATTGAGGATTGCTGCAAAGAAACCAATTGAGAGAATGTTGGAGATCAGCGCTCAGTATGGATTGTAGTTAATTAATTGATAATTATATAGTTATGAATTATTGACGATATAATTTAAGGTTAAAAGGCCTGGTTGGTACATCAACCGGGCCTTTTTTATGCTTTTTAGTGGCTTATGGCTGCGATGAAAAAAGGGATTCCGGGGGATTGGGCAGGACGCTTTGCGCATAACGCACTCCCAATTGAAGGGCTTATAGCTGCGATAAAAATATTTTTGCTGTGGGGGCCTACGTGAAAAGTAGAAATATCAAAAATATAGCGCCTTCATTTTTGAAGCGCTTATAGAAACGATGAAAACCTATATCTGATGTCTCGGTCAGGTATACTTCATTTACGGCGTTTAAAAATGAAGGCTTTATGGTTGTGATGGATGATATTACTCCGTAGGTACCTACAGAGAATGTCAATTTATCAAAAGCATAAGGCCTTCGTTTTTGAAGGGCTTATAGCGACGATGAAAATATGAAGGTCGTAGTACATGCGGGTATATGAAATTCAGGTGGCTTTAAAATGAAGGGCTTGTAGCTACGATATACACTATTTTACTGTAGGTACCCACAGGATTTGGTGGTTTATTAACAGTATAAGGCCTTCAAAAATGAAGGCCTTATAAATGTGATGAAAATCTGCATCGTAGCCACTGTGTAGAAGGAGCGGAGTGTAGGCGGCTTCGCGGCATCACAAAATTTAATGAGTTATCCACATTTTTGGTGAAAGTTAAATTATGTTTCAGGAAAGTCCGCCGTGACAGAAAATTACACTGCCATTCATGTAGTTGTTTGTCACGACTCCAACAATTACATCGGCAATTTCCTCCGCCGCGCCGGCTCTTCCTACGGCTATTTATGCGGAAAATTTAAAAAAGTTGCGCGCTTGTCTGCTTCATTTAAGAAATTCCACCAGGGTGTGTCAATTACTGCCGAGGAATAATCCGCCGCTTTTTGCTCCGCTAAGGGTAATAATGAGGTGATCGAACGCACCCGATGAAAAGAAATTGCGTAGTTCATTTTTATCGGTACTATCCAATGCCGCTACTTTTAAATCCGGATCCGACATTCGAAGCGCTGATATTTTTTTCTGATCGCGCGCGGTAACTGTTACATCGTCGCTTAATGCCAGTAATTTTTTTGCGGTGGCCAATCCGATACCTGAGGTGCCGCCGGCGACAAATACTTTCTGATTGTTAAAATGCTTTGTCATTGTCTGTTTGTTTAACAGTACAAAGTTTCAAAGCTGTTGGCAGGAAAAATTGTTCAAGGAATGCAGATCATTGATCGGATGCTGCAACTGCGCTGCCATTTTCCTGCTGGCGGTAGGCAAGGGGAGTAAGTCATGTTATTTTTTTGAAGAAATGGCTAAAGGCAGCCGGCTCGCTAAAGTTCAATTCGTAAGCAATTTCCGCCGCGGATAGGGAAGTGGATCTAAGCAGCACTTTGGCTTCTTGTGCCAGCATCTCGCTGATAGCATCTGATGCTGTCCGGTTGCTGACATTTTTTACCATTCTGTTCAGGTGATTAGGTGTGACATGAAGCAGCTTTGCATAATCAGCCACCTGCCGCAATGATAAAAAATGTTCAGCCACGAGTTTATAGAACCGGGTTACAAGATAGGAGCTGGCACTTGCATCACCGGGGGAGATTGGAAGGTTTTGCCTTTCATAGCTTCGTTTTGCAGTCAGCAACATCAGGTCGAGGTACATTTTTATTGCGGTTTCTCTACCTGAGTTTAGTTCCTGCACCTCCTGGTTTATTCTTAAAAGCAGTGAGGTTAGTTCGTGTATTTCTTCCCTAGTACATTTAAAAGTCTGTTGCCGGGCATAGTTAAGAAGTGGAAATTCAGCTCCTGGTCTGCCTGCGGGAACCAGACTCTCGATAAAACTCCCGTCAAATAATAGATGGTAGCCAAAAGTGTCGGGACTAACATTGAACTTAGCATGTATTTGGCCTGGAATGGAAAAATTGACTGAGCTGGCACTTACTTCAAAGTGTTCCAGTCCGAGTTGTACATGAAGAGCGCCACAAAGGAGAATCCCAAATCTATAAAATCCGGATTTTGCAGGACTATAATCAGGTATCATTCCTTCGATGGAATAGATTTCAAAACCTGCAACCTTTTTGTCGTCTTGCTAGTTGGTGATACCCAAATGGAGCATTTTGGGTTTTGTCTCTGTGAAGTACTGCGTACTGAGAGGAGAGTTGGTGGGTTGGTTTGTTAACGGGTAGCTTTATTGTATCAAAAATACGAATGATCCATTACCTGCCAAGAGAAGGGAGGATCACTCGTATTTACTTTTTAATGTACTTCTTCTACCCATATAAAGTCTGCTTCTGTTTTGCGAAGGGAAAGATTATAGCCGGCTACCATAATAGAGATCGGATCTCCCAGGGGAGCAATCTTCTCTATTTTAACAGTTTCACCTGGTACACATCCCATTTCCATCAATTTAATGTGCAAATCATCTTTTTCGAACGATGTGATGACAGCACTTTTACCTATAGCAAGCGAAGACAATTTTATCACTCCCTTTTTCATCCGTTGTAATTTAATCTTTAATGCCTGGTGCTTTTTCTCAAACTTAGCAGGTGATAAATTGTATATCTTACTAAGGTCGATGTTTGATGGAGCAAAGGTACAGGCTGGGTCTCAATCGAACAAAGACAGATGAAGGCTAAACGGAAATTTCACTATATTTTTACATTCTGAATTACTTATAAAACACAGCGCGCAGGTTATGGCTATCAATTTTACCCCTCATGAGGTGAAGTTAAATCTTAAAAACAGGACAGGACTAAAGACTTTTATTAAGAATTTGTTTGCCAGGGAAGGGCAGGGGCTCCGTAATCTCCAGTATGTTTTCTGCTCGGACGAATACCTGCTGCAGATCAACCAGCAGTTTTTGCAGCACGACACCCTTACAGATATTGTAACCTTTGAGTTAGGGGAGGACCCAGCCATTACCGAAGGAGAAATCTACATCAGTGTAGATAGGGTCAGGGAGAATGCATTGAAGTTTAAGGTACCCGAAGAACATGAGCTGCATAGGGTAATTTTTCATGGTGCTTTGCATTTATGTGGCTTCAAAGACAAGACTAAAGATCAATCTGCCTTGATGCGTCAGAAAGAGAACGAATACCTTGAGCTTTACTTTGGGATAAACTCGTAATGTTCCACGTGGAACATTACGAAACCCCGCGATAGTCTATCGCGGGGTTTTTGTTTTGAAGGCAATTGCTCGGGTTGGTTGTTAGTTTTACATGCCTGGTATCAGACCGATTAACAATAGCCCTTACGAACGCTATCCCTCTATCCCAACTAGGATAACCGTCTTAAGAAAGTAGTCGCCTGGTTTGTACTCTGTACCGCACTGACCTGCAGGAATCATGTACCGCAAAAAATGCAAGGGTGCTTCACCGAATGATTGAATATTAATGTTTACCCGCTTAACGACCTCATGGTCGTTATGAATTGCTTCAGGCCCCCACCTCAGATCGGTAGTGTGTTGTTGGTAAACTCCCAACAGCGCTAGCTATACAGATTTGTAGCTCTAACTCTATAATGACTGATATCTTTTAGAAAAGTCTATCACCCTTCTGAGTCGGCTTAATCGATATTGTTAAACTAGTGATATATCAGTGCTTTCCCTTTTTCAACTCATATATAACACATGTGCGAGCCATATATAACCCATATATAACCCATATCCCTATAGATACGGGTTATATATGGCTTGTATATGGATTATATATGGGTTATATATGGATTATATCCGAAGACAGACTATAGTAGCGGCTTTGCAACGAATAGTTGAATAGTTGTTTATCTATTAACCTGTAAAAGAATGTTTTTTGTAGTCAATAAATGTATAACTCTTTCGTAGCTGGCACGTCCGGTAACGTTTTTATATTCCAGGGATCAAGTTGGATCCTGACTTTGGTAACAGTTAAAAGGCGGTGTTTTTGGATGGACGATTCTCACGGTTTTTGGGGAGATCATGTACATCTCAAGGTGCAGATAGTGTCTGTAGCTATAGGTGATCAAAGCAAAAGAAGTTGGAAGGGTCGAAGCATCTAGGGGCGTAATTGATCCGCCCACGTGTCTGGTGCCTACATTATAGTTGTGGCGGGGCGCAAAGGCATAGAACTGTTTGCTTGTCACCCGGGGTGTGAAACAAGGTGGTCAATATAAGGTAGTCGTTCGCCAGTCATCATAAGGTTGAGTGTCTGGATACGAACTTTCTGCCCAGGCGAGGGATACTTGAAAAGCCCAGCGCTTAAGTTGTTAAAACTAAGCTAGTATGCCAGGAGATACGGCTACAGTACGTAGGGGAAAAGAAATGACCTACCCTATCGGAAGAACAAGAATAGAAGTTGGTGCTAAGCAAGTGGGGCGGCTGCCTGGTATGTATTGTGTGCGTTCAATGAACGGACCCAGAAGGAGCGAAGCGTTAATCTATTTCACAATTATTTCTCCTGAATAATAACGGTGTATAAAGGAAGGGCCGAAGCCGATAAGCATAGCGGTTTCAGGTGGGAATCACTGGCCTTTGTTGTTTGAAGCATGTCCGCACGATTGACAGGGGTTTGATGCATATTCAAAAAGCTCACACGATTCCAAACGCCTAATCGACACGCAGCTTCAAAGAACACAGCCAGTGATCCCAGCCTGAAGACCGCAGTACCACCAACGACTTTCACATTACAGCACTTCCGAAGAACAAGGGGCCGATTGGGCATAGCAGTTTCAAGTGGAAATCACTGCCTAGTTATTTTGGTCATCCAATTGACAGTCGCTTACCAAATATCTGCTGCCAAACTGCTTAAAACCGCACAGGTTTCTAATGAACTCAACCCATGGTCCCAGCGTGACGACCGTGGGTTCATCTACAACTTATCATCCCAAGAAAGGATCAGTAAGTATTAAAGGGTCCCCCTTAGCGATGCACTTGTGAAACATTCCCTAAGATGTTCCACGTGGAACATTATATATCCTTCCTTCTATGTACTTTTGCATTTCTATTTAAACAAGATTATGTTTCCATCTTACGATGTTATTGTGGTAGGCGCCGGACACGCCGGTTGCGAGGCAGCGGCAGCTGCTGCAAATATGGGATCCAAGGTATTACTGGTGACCATGAATATGCAAACTATAGCTCAGATGAGTTGCAATCCGGCAATGGGAGGTATCGCCAAAGGTCAGATAGTAAGAGAGATTGACGCCCTGGGTGGATACTCTGGTATAGTTACAGATCAGTCAATGATACAGTTCCGCATGCTGAACCGTTCGAAGGGACCAGCTATGTGGAGCCCCCGTACCCAGAATGATCGTATGCTGTTTGCTGCTAAATGGAGAGAAGCATTAGAGCAAACCCCTAATGTGGACTTCTACCAGGATATGGTAAAAGGACTCTTAGTGAAAGATGGTGTTTGCTACGGTGTAGTGACAGGCCTCGGTCATGAAATAAAAGCAAAGTCAGTAGTATTAACCAATGGTACATTCCTGAATGGAGTGATGCATATAGGCGATAAACAATTCGGTGGAGGAAGGGTAGCAGAAAAAGCGGCGACTGGAATCACCGAACAACTAGTTTCCCTGGGTTTCGAAAGTGACCGTTTGAAAACAGGAACACCTCCGAGAATCGATGCGAGAAGTCTTGACTATTCAAAAATGGAAGAGCAACCAGGTGATGAAGTCATCACAGGTTTTTCTTTTTTGGATGTTGAGAAGATTAAACCGGAACAACAGAGAAGTTGCCACATCACCTATACGAGTGATAAGGTACATGAAATGCTGAAGACCGGTTTCGACAGATCACCCATGTTTCAGGGAAGGATTCAGGGAGTAGGTCCAAGATACTGTCCAAGTATTGAAGATAAGATCAACCGCTTCGCAGAAAGAGACAGGCACCAATTGTTCGTGGAGCCGGAAGGTTGGAACACGGTAGAAATTTATGTGAATGGTTTTTCAACATCTCTTCCGGAAGATGTACAATATAAAGCATTGCAGTTAGTACCAGGATTTGAGAATGTGAAAATGTTCCGCCCGGGTTATGCGATAGAGTATGATTATTTTCCACCAACCCAATTGCAATTTTCCCTGGAAACTAAGCAAATCCAGAATTTGTTTTTTGCAGGACAGATCAATGGAACAACCGGTTATGAAGAAGCAGCTTGCCAGGGATTGATGGCAGGTATCAATGCTCACCTGAAAGCAACCGGTCAGGCACCATTTGTATTGAAGAGAAGTGAGGCATACATAGGAGTACTGATCGATGATCTGATTAATAAGGGTACCGATGAACCATATCGTATGTTTACCTCAAGAGCCGAGTTCAGAACTTTGTTAAGACAGGATAACGCTGACCTGCGTCTGACGGAGAAAAGTTTTGAGATGGGATTGGCCGGACAAAACAGATTGCATAAAGTGACGCTGAAGAAAGAAGGAGTAGAGAAGATAAAAACTATTCTTAAAGAACTGCCAATTGATCCGGAAGAAATAAATCACCTGCTCGCAGAAAAAGATTCTTCACCACTTCCGCAAAGGATGCGTGCTTATCAAATTTTGTTGAGACCATCTCTGGATATTTTCTCTATGAGAAATAGTGTAGCCAAAATTGGAAAAGCACTGGCAGAGTTTAGTGATGAAACTTTGGAACAGGCAGAGATACAGATCAAGTATGAAGTGTATATCGAAAAGGAAATTGACCTGGTAAAAAGAATGAGCCAGATGGAAGATCTGATTATTCCCGATAGTTTCGATTATTCAAAACTTGTTTCACTAAGTACAGAGGCAAGGCAGAAATTTAATAAAATTCGTCCACGTACCTTAGGACAAGCAAGCAGGATCAGTGGAGTGAATCCAAGTGATGTACAGATCCTGATGGTGTATATGGGTAGGTAGAAAAAATATTTATTGAATTGAAAAATAAAAATACATGCTTTCTAAGGGCATGTATTTTTTTTTGGTTATATTCGTTTGTCGACCAAAATCTGAGGACCCTGAAAAAAGATGAGAGAGACTGAACCTATGACACGACTGAAAAAATTTTCATCCACGAAGAATTTCTAACGAAGCAGGTTGAAATCTATTTATAGCCAGTTCCACTGACGAGCATGTAGTTGCTGCTATGAATTTATTCACCACCGGATTTCCTGGAAAATTTACCAACATCACTATTTCGCGATCTAACTATATGGATAAATGCACATTGCAATTCAATGTAATGTGACATTGCTCCAATTTTATTTATTCATTCATCAAATGAATAACGATTAAAGTTAAGGTTAAATTAGAAGTATACAGTACCCGGTCCGTGTCTTCGGACTGGGCTTTTTATTTAAAATTAATTAATTGATTGAAAATCAATTAATTACTGAATTTTGGAGCGGTCTCATTATCTCCTTAAATTTCGACGATCTGTCAATGGGTAGTATGATTGGTTCAAAACGGGGTTTGTTTTAAAATAAAGGCTCTAAAATGCTTTTTTCTACTTTATATCATATTTAGTAATTTGTCTAACCTAAAAAGTCCTGGTTATGCTCAATACCTTACTTACCTACACCCTTTTATTATCCTCAAATATGATGGCAGCGCAAACCGATACAACGAAGGAAAAATATTTACTGGTAGGCACATATACAAAAAGTACAGAAGAGGGAATTAATGTTTACGCGTTTAATACAACTACAGGAGCGTTACGTTATGTGAGCACCACCAAAAATGTAAACAATCCATCTTATCTGGTTATTGCACCTGATCAGAAACATGTGTATTCAGTAAATGAAAATAATGAAGGAGGAGTAAGTGCTTTTGAGTGGGACACGGCCAGTGGACAATTGACTTTTTTGAATAAGCAGGTTTCAGGTGGAGCAGCACCTTGTTACGTTACTACGGACGAGGATGGTAAATATGTGATCGTGGGAAATTATAGTGGAGGAAGTTTGTCGGTATTGCCTGTTCGTGCAGACGGAAAAATTGATGCACCTGTACAGACAATTGAACATACAGGTACAGGACCGAACAAGGAAAGACAGGAAAAACCACATGTGCATTGTACTGTATTTGGCCCCGACCATAAATCACTGTATGTTTCAGATCTTGGTATAGACCAGGTTGTTATTTATAATTACAGACAGGGAGATGTATTACCACTGATACCTGCAGATACCGGGTATGCCCTGGTACCTCCGGGATCTGGTCCGAGACATATTACTTTTCATCCCAACGGAAAATGGGCATACGTTATTCATGAACTGGATGGAAAAGTGACAGGCTTTAATTATGTAAGAGGAAAACTGATTCCTTTCCAAACTATATCGACTTTACCTGCTACCTATAAAGGACCTGTATCTGGTGCAGACATTCATGTTTCGCCGGATGGAAAATTTTTGTATGCCTCCAACAGAGATAAACTGAACAACATTGTTATCTATAGTATAGATCGTAAAAATGGACAGCTGATAAAAAAAGGTGAACAGGCATCAGGTGGAAAGGCGCCACGCAATTTTATGATTGACCCCGATGGTAACTTTTTGTTAGTGGCAAATCAGAATACTGATAATGTCGTAGTGTTTAAAAGAAATAAAACGACTGGCTTGTTAAAATCTACCGGTCAGGAAATTAAAGTTCCCAAACCGGTGTGTTTAAAAATGATCGGCAGTAACTAATAAGAATTGGCGATTCACTTTACATCTGATTGGCATAACTTTTTCAGAAGAACTAAAAAGAATGACTATGAAAAAGAAAGAGGCAAAACCGACAGATAAAAAGTCCAGATCAAAAGAAGACGAAAAGTTTCCGGGTTATCCTGCATATCCCGCAAATGAAGATATTACTTACAGAGGTGAACAGGAAGATCTTGATGTGGAAAAAGTAACAAGATCCTCCCGCATCAATAATGAACTGGCAAGAGAGTCATCGGGAAATCCGGCTGAGCAGGAAGGAGAAGAAGGACTTGATGTTCCGGGATCAGATCTCGATGATGAGAATGAGCGGATCGGAGAGGAGGATGAAGAAAATAATTATTATAGCCTGGGTGGCGATAGACATGAAGATCTGGAAGAGGGCAACAATGAGCCATGATCATATATTATAATAATGGAGTTAAGAGTCTGCATACAGCATCAATGAACCTCTCCCAAATGGAACGGTTTTTCCACAGACGTCGCTCGATGTGAACAGAATCGAGCAAGTCCTGTTCGAAGGCCGAGTTTAACTTGTGCACAAATTGTTTGTCATAAACGACTACTGCAATTTCACTATTCAGATAGAAACTCCTGTAATCCAGATTAACTGAACCAACAATGGCGAGGTTATCGTCTATCGCAATTGACTTGGCATGTATAAAACCCTTTTGATAGAAATAAACTTTCACTCCGGCATCAAGCATAGACTTGATATAAGATTGTGCTGCATGTTGAACAAAGAAAGAGTCTCCCCGGAAAGGTAAGATCAGTTGTACAGTTTTACCCGCAAGTGCAGCCATTTGCAGGGCTGTCAATATTTGTTCGTTGGGAATAAAGTATGGATTACTGATGCGAATGGAACGTCTTGCCACATTGATCGCCATCAGAATAGTCTGCATCGCCATGGGGAAATCTGAATCAGGACCACTGGCTACAATATCTACAAAACAATTCTCACCAAGATCCGAACGGTGGAAGTAAGGAGGTCCGAAAGGAAAAGTATTTTTGCTGCAATAACGATAACTCATCATGAATTGCAGTTGTAGTAAATTGACAACATCACCTTCCAGTTTCAGATGTGTGTCTCTCCAGAATACGGGATTTTTTGCGTTGTTCAGATAACGGGCATCCATATTGATACCTCCCGTAAATCCTACTTCTCCATCTATGATGATTATCTTTCTGTGATCACGATAGTTGGCGTTGAGATAAAAATTGATCAGTACCGGTGAAAACGAAAACACTTCCGCACCATGTTCTTCCAGCAGATCTGGAATGTCGCCGATGTCATCACTTCCCAGATCGTCGTATATGAATCTGACTTCTACTCCTTCCTTCAATTTTTCCACCAGGATATTGGCAACTTCATTACCCACTTCATCTGCGGCAAAAATGTAGTACTCAATATGTATATGATGCTTCGCTGCCCGCAATGCTTCCATTACTGCCGGAAACTTTTCTTCTCCGTTCAGTAAGAGTTGTACACGATTGTCGCGGGAAAGCACAGAGTGCCGGGTATTCAGCAACATGGCAGATATTTCCTGTTTACTTGCCACCAGGTGCCTAAGCTGGATCTGCAAATGTTCTATCTCTTTCCGCTGCGACTCCCAATAGCGCAACATTAAAGTTTCATCTTTACTGCCTTTAAGTGTGAAACGGCGTTTCTTACGGAGGTCTCTACCGAGGTAATAATATACTACTAGTCCCAGTATGGGGACGAAGACCAGCAGCATGATATAAGCCATCGCCTTCACCGGATTGCGGTTTTCCAGCAAAATAGTACCCACTACTCCGATAAAAGACAGTGAGATGAGCACATAACCGGTGATTTTCAATGCTATATGCCAGTCTGTACCCCAGAGAAAATATAATATCTGATACACGCGGTTGTTTTCTAAAGAATTATGCCAATAAAGTTAATGGTAATATTATTAGAATAAATTATCCCCATCAATCGTTCTTAACATAAATTATCATTTTTTTTGTTCTTACAACGAACTATACATGAAGGAATCAATCCTTATCAAATTGGAGGCCTCACGCCGGGAACTACTGGATCTGGGACTACGTAACCCTTTGTTGAATTACCGTTTACCCCTTAGTCGTGGAGTGCATATTGAACAGGAAAGCGTTGCCAATATATATGAAGTATTGGTGAAGCAGGGAAAGGCAATGACCTTTCTTCCTAAAACTGATTCAAAAGAAAAGAAAGAAAAAGAAGCCGAGGTTGCCGAACCTCCATTGCCGCTACAGGAGCCGGAGGAAATAGTGTATGATACACGTTTGCAGACAAATGAAACAGCTGCTGCATTACAAAACAGGTTGTTAAATACTTATTATGCGGCGCGTACCAGCCTTGAGGAACAAGGTGTGAATATTCTGTTCCTCACATTGGGTATGTTGAAATGGTATGAAAAAGATAACGGTAAAGAACTACGTCAGGCGCCATTAATATTAATACCTGTTTCTCTTGAACGTTCAAGTGCAAGAGAAAAATTTCGTTTGCGCTATACCGGTAGTGAAGTGGAGATGAACCTCAGTTTGCAGACTAAGATAAAAGCAGAATTTGGTATCATGTTGCCCGATATGCCGGAGTCAGATGAAATAGCCGTTACTGATTACATAGATCAAATTGCAGCAGCCATCAATGGTATGCAGGATTGGGAAGTAGTTACTGATGCTGTTGAACTGGGATTTTTCTCGTTCGGTAAATTAATGTTATACCATGACCTTGACAGTGATGGATGGCCTGCAGATGAAAAGCCTGCCGATCATCCTATTCTGCAAAGCCTTTTTGGTGACGGATTTAAAGAACATACATCAGAGATCCGCGAAGATGCATTTATTGATACCGAAACATCAGCACATGAATTGCATCAGGTAGTTGATGCAGATGGTTCCCAATTGCTGGCAATGTTGGCTGTACAGGAAGGACGTAACCTGGTGATACAGGGACCTCCCGGTACAGGTAAGTCGCAAACTATTACCAATCTTATTGCCAATGCAGTTGGTGAAGGAAAGAAAGTATTGTTTGTGGCTGAGAAGATGGCTGCGCTGGAAGTGGTGAAACGCAGACTGGACAGCATTCAGTTAGGCGAGGCATGTCTTGAGTTACATAGTCATAAAGCAAATAAGAAAGAGCTGCATCAGGAGTTAAGAAGGACATTGGAACTGGGTAAGCCGGCCATTCTTCAACTGCAGCAGGAAGTAACATTGCTTGATGACTATAGAAAAGAGTTGAATGATTACAGCACTGCTGTAAATACGCCTGTTGGAGAAAGTGGTATTACTCCTCATCAGCTAATGGGATATCTGTTAAAGTTGAAAGAACAATTTGCAACAACCGACTTACCACGTATAGCTCTACCTGATATTGGTGCATGGAATGCCTTGCGCATGCAACGTGCAGAAGCAATGGCAACAAGGATAGAGAACAGACTAGCTGAAACTGGTATGCCTTCGGCATTGTTATTCTGGGGAAGCGAGTTAACGGTATTGACACCAGCCGGTCAGGATAAATTAATACCCATATTACAGAAAGCAGAAAGTACGACAGTAACCTTACAACATGAAAGTGCTGTTATTGCAGGTCAGGTAGGATTGCCAATGCCGCTCAACAGGAAGTATAGTATGGACCTGTCTTTCTTTGTGCAGCTTGCGTCTGTGCGCCCTGATATATCAGGCGTACAATTAAAACATCCGGCGTGGTTGCAACAGAAAGAAGATATCAAAGAGTTAATAGATACAGGTAAACGACTACGTCAGATCCATCAGGTATATGATCCTGTTCTGATACCTGAAGCATGGGAGCAGCAGGTGCTTGAAATGCGCCAGAACTTACTGGCGTATGGAGATAAGTGGTATAAATTTTTAAAAGGTGATTATAATAAGACCAGTCGTCAGCTGGCAGCTTTATGTAAAGCAGGTGCACCTGATGATCTGCAGGGAAAATTATCATGTATTGATGCGATCCTTGAAGCGAGACGTTTGAGTAAATTGTTGCAGGAATATGAAACACTTGCGAAAGAATTGTTTGCACAGCGTTGGCAGAAGGGACTTACAAACTGGGAAGTACTCGAAAGTATTGCTAACTATTTATCAGAGGTACATAAACAGATCGGTTATGGCACATGTTCTTCTGTGATATTAGATTATCTGGAGAAAAATGAACCGGTAGAAATAGCAAAGCGCTACTATGATACACTGCTGACACATCTGTCGCAACAGGGGGCAGCGATAGATGCAGTTGTTACTGCATTTGCATTGAATGAGAAAAAACGCTTCCGTGATATCACACCATTATTGCAAAGGCCTTATGAAGATCAGATCCTGTTGATGCAATCATGGATCAATGGATTACCGGAAATACATCACACCATCTCCTGGAATAATCTCGTGGAAACTGCATCAGCAGAAGGGCTACAGATATTGACAGATGCAGTTGCATACTGGCCGGAAAGTGTGACTGCATTAAAAGGTGCATTGCAGAAAACATGGTATGAATATCTGTGGGAGAAAGCACTGATTGCACATGCATCCTTACGCAAGTTTGAAAGATCAAGTCATGAAGCTGCGATAAAACAGTTTGTGAAGCTAGATACGCTGAACCTGCAATATAACAGGGCAAGGGCTGCTTTGAAACATTGGGATGGTGTACCGCCACTGGAAGCAGGCGGACAGGTGAATGTGCTGCGGACGGAGTTTAACAAGAAGGCAAGGCACATGCCTATACGTAAACTGATGCAGGCTGCAGGACTGGCAATACAAGCTATCAAGCCTGTGTTTATGATGAGCCCTCTTTCTATTGCAAACTTCTTACCACCAGGTTCTCTGCAGTTTGATCTTGTAATATTTGATGAGGCGAGTCAGGTGCGACCAGTAGATGCACTGGGTGCTTTATTGCGGGGAAAGCAACTGGTTGTAGTTGGAGATAGCAAACAGTTACCGCCAAGTACATTCTTCGATTCATTGATGAAAGAAGTGGATGATGAGGAAAATGTAACTGCAGATATGCCGAGCATTCTGGGGATGTGTGATGCACAGGGCGCACCACAGCGAATGTTGCGCTGGCATTATCGCAGCCGCCATGAATCGCTGATCAGCATGTCTAATCATGAATTCTATGAAGATAAGTTAGTGATCTTCCCCAGCCCGGGTGCAGCGCATAAAATGGGATTGGTTTATCATCATCTGACAGATGCAACATACGACCGTGGTAAGACGAGAACAAATCAACGTGAAGCAGATGCGATTACCGAAGCGGTGGTCGAACATGCAAAGCATCATCCGGAGATGAGTCTTGGTGTTGTTGCTTTCAGCTCTGCCCAAATGCAGGCAATACAGTTATCGTTGGAAGCAGCAAGAAAGAAAATGCCTGAAGTGGAAATGTTCTTCAAGGCACATCCGCATGAACCGTTTTTTGTTAAGAACCTGGAGAATGTTCAGGGTGATGAACGTGATGTAATATTTATCAGCATTGGTTATGGCCGCACACCGGAAGGTACTGTGAATCTGTCTTTCGGACCTTTAAATAACGAAGGTGGTGAGAAAAGATTAAACGTATTGATCACCCGTGCGAAGCAACGCTGTGAAGTATTTACGAACCTGACTGCTGATGATATTGATCTAACTAAAACAGAAAGCGAAGGCGTACGTGCGTTAAAGAATTTCCTGTATTTCGCACAGCATGGATCAATGCAAAGCGGCTATACTGATGGCAAGCCTGTAAATATTCCTTTCGAAACGCTTGTTGCCGAGCATTTAACAGCAGCTGGTTATAATGTAAAGAAACAGATTGGCAGTAAAGGCTTTTATATAGACCTGGCAGTAGTTGATCCGGAACATCCGGGTAAATATATCCTTGGTATTATGTGTGATGGCGCTGCGTATCATAACGCGCGCTCCGCGAAAGACAGGGACAGGCTAAGACAGCAGGTGTTGGAGAATATGGGCTGGAACATTTACAATGTATGGAGTACTGACTGGTTCCGGCATCCGGCAAGAGAATTGAGAAGATTGATAGCGGCTATTGAGTATGCACGCGGAGGACAGGACAATGATCAGGATATGAATGCTATATCTGAGGAAGATTATACCATGATAAGAGAAGATGAAGAGGAGGGAAGTGATGTACCATTGTATGAGATGGCCGTATTGCCGGAAGAGATAGCGACGAAAGATCTGCATCAACATCCGGCTGATAAATTAAGATCCTGGCTGGAAATGGTGGTGCGCGTAGAGAGCCCTGTTCATGTGGAAGAGGTAACCCGCCGGATATTGGATGCCGCTGATGTATCTCGTGTAGGTAATAGAATACGTGAAGTGTTGAAACAGGCTATTGCAGATGCTGTTGGTAATGATTCGATAGTCGTGAAAGATGAATTTCTGTGGGATGCAACAATGGATACACCATTGGTACGTAGCAGAATAAATCTTCCTGCTGTATCGCGCAGGATGACTTATATCGCACCGGAGGAATTGCAGGTGGTGATTGAAAAGGTGGTAGGGGATGCGATTGCTATTACAATGTTTGCAGCGATATCGATCATTGCAAAGACATTGGGATTTGCCCGACTTACAGAAGACCTTAAAGTGGATCTGCAGGATGCCATTGAAAAGGCACTGGCAGATGGGATCATTTACCAGGACGATGAATGGTTGAAAGTAAAATAATCACTTTTTCAATATCAGATCTTCTTTGGCCGCCCAACTGTTAATATCCTGTTTGCTAAGGGCAGCCGCCATCAGATCAGGAAATCGGTCTGGTGTACAGGCAAAAACGGGAATGCCCAGATTGGAAAAGAATTGTGCATTGCTATGATCATAAGCAGGTGCTCCTTCATCATTCAGTGCGAGTAACACGATCACCTGTACGCCGGCTGCTATCAGCTCGGCTGCACGTTTACGCATGTTATCATCACTGCCCCCTTCAAAGAGGTCTGTGATCAGCACAAGTACTGTATCAGCAGGTTTTGTAATGATCTGCTGACAGTATGATAGCGCAGCGTTAATATCGGTGCCACCGCCTAACTGCACACCAAACAACAGATCTACCGGATCTTTCAGCTCTTCTGTCAGATCAGCAACAGCTGTGTCGAAAACGATCATGCGGGTTTTAATAGCAGGTATGGAGGCCATTACAGATCCGAATATACCTGAGTAAACGACAGACGTACCCATTGATCCGCTTTGGTCAAGGCATAGCACAACGTCTTTCAGAGAGGTTGTTTTACGTCCGTAACCAATGCGTGTTTCAGGAATGATCGTTTTGTATTCCGGCTGATAATGCTGTAAGTTCTTGAGTATAGTTGCATGCCAGTTGATCTCATTATAACGGGGCCTCCTGTTACGAATACTTCTGTGAAGGCTGCCTGTAATGGCCTGCAGTGTTGGTTGTGTCAACTTTTTGAGTAAATCGTCCACTACCCGTTTTACTACCTGTTTGGCGGTATCTCTTGTCTTGTCGGGAATGGCATGGCGTAATGTTAATAATGTTGCAACCAGGTGTACGTCCGGCTCTACATTCTCTAACATTTCTTTTTCCAGCAGCATCTGTGTGATGTTTAAGCGTTGCAGGGCATCGCGTTGCATTACCTGGACAACAGAGGCGGGAAAGAATGTACGGATATCACCCAGCCAGCGGCTTACGTTAGGAGAGGAGGGACCAAGACCTCCTTTCTTCTCGCTATCATAAAGCGCCTCCAGGGTTTTGTCCATTTGCAGTTCCTGTCCGCTAAGCGAGAAACCAGTGCCGTCAGCATCGTTTCCACCTAACACGAGACGCCATTTATTCAGATCATCCATACACTATTATTTAATACCTAACATTTGTAATACAACAGGAACGCCTTTCAGCGCCCTTTCGTTATCTATGTTGTCCATCTCCTGCTGATGGATGCCAGAATTGCCGGTGGTGCCACTTTTTGCCTTTTCACCAAGCTTTCTTCTTTCGGGTTTACTGAAACCTGAAAAGGTTCTTCGCAGTAAAGGGAGTAATTGTTTGAATGCATCTTCTTCCAGTTGATGCATCCAGTTATATACGACAGTCCATAGATCATTATCCACAAGTAATAATGTACCACTGCCTTTCAGAAAGCCTTCCAACCATGATGCAGATATAGCAGGTGGCACTGCAGCAGACATAGCATAACTGAATGTCCTTACCAGTTCGTTGCCGGCAATCTGCCTATGGTCCGTCAATAGTCTGGTAGCATAACCTCCGATGATCGGTGCTGTACTATCATTGCCGGCAATCTGAAAGAGCGTTTGTTGCCATTGCAAGGTGAGCTCAGGTTCCTGTAGTATCAGAATGGCATCATTCATACCATAAATGAGTTCCAGTAACTCAGTTGCAGCATCATCCGCAATAGAAATACAGGCGGCGGGCAGACTGATACAGATACGTGTGATCATCCCGGCAATGATATTTTCAACCAGTGATGCATCCGTCTTTCTTACGTTGCCATACCGGCTGATCTGCACCAGGCCTGGTATGACTGTCATCAGTTGCATTACATCTCCGGTAGCAGCAGCAAGATTATTTACGCGCTGTACCAATATCTCAACAGCAGCATGCAATTCAGCAGGTATGGCCGTTTCCAGTAAAGTACATACTTCTTTTAAAGAGGTGGTGGTACGCGCCTCATGCTGTACATATTGGGATGTAGCTTCTTCCACGGTATTCCCCCAACTACCTTTCTCTATGATATCTATTGAAAAGCCGGGATCCCATTGGAGTCGCCATTGTTCCTTAAAAGTGCCTTTACCATTAGTACCATAACGTTGTCCCCATTGAATGCCGAGCATTTCAAGCCGGTGCAGCAGGATGCTTCGTTCAAGATCAGTTTCTTTACGGAGATCGAGTACATAGTCTTTAAAGTCAGCTGTCTGTGGCAGGCGTAATCTTTTTTGCTGCTTTTCGATATCTGTCTGCAAAGGAGGCCGCGGTATGTCTGAAGGAACTTCTCCGATCTTATCACTGACAATAAGTTCATTGTTGATCAACTGCATCATGAAGTCTTCGCCGTTGCAAAGCACACTAAGTGTAGCCTCGTTCAGCTCTTCCAGTCCTGGTTTGGGCAGGTACCTGAGTGCTGTCAATGCAGATGAAAGACGAACTGCTTCCAGTACGTGAGCGACTGATATATCTTTTTGTTGTTCCCTGAATAGTTTTGCTACACGTGCCATCCAGCGGGAACCGTCATCAGCCGGGTAGCGCCAGTTGTGTTCATACCATCCCGGGGAATTGATGCCGGCGCCATATCCGCTGCTGTAACTCAGACGGTTGTACGTCCACGGAATCCATGTGGTAGCTACTTTTACTTTAGGAAGCCCTTTCAGCAGGTCGTTATCATCTTTCGCCTTAGGCATGTCGATAAGGGCTGGTGCATGCCACGCACCACAAACGACAGCGATCTCTGTGAACATTTCTCGCTCTGCCTGGCGGATGGTTTTGCGCATGTGCGCTTCACGCAACTGTTCTTCTCTGTCGTAGGGAAGACGCAGATCCTGCCGTAATGCCTGTATACCTTCTGTTATGGCAGTAAATACTTCCTGTGGGTCTTGTCTGTATTCAAACATATGTTCCCACCATTTCTCTTCATCTTCGAATCCGGCTGCGCCGGCCAGATAAGCGATAGGATTATATTTTACAGTGCGGGCATCGGGTATGTGAGGGGCCAGCGTACTATTTAAAGATGGTGCTTCTTCCGCATCTATCTTCGGTTCACGGGCAGCTTTCAGTTCAAACTGATGCGCCATGGGTAAATCCATGAAACGCACCGGGATCTTGTTTTTACGGGCATATAAGATGGCCTGCCATTCGGGAGAGAATTCCGCAAACGGATAGAATACGGCCTTCTGGGGAGCTTCCGGCTGATAGCAAAGAATAGCCACCGGTGGAACCAAATGTTCATTGCCTACCCATTCCAGTATAGCATCGGCTTCCGGAGGACCTTCCACCAACACAATGTCAGGCCTTGTCTTTTCCAGGTATTCCTTCACATGTCGGGCAGAGCCCGGGCCATGATGTCGTATGCCTAATATGTGTATTGACATAAAAGCGGTTTATAGGTCACGACAGGCGCGGTAAATATCTTTCCAGTCCTCGCGGTTTTTCACCACTGTTTCCAGGTATTCCTGCCATACCAGCTTGTCTTGCACCGGATCTTTTAATACCGCTCCAATAATGCCGGCTGCCAGATCTGTTGCTTTCAGTTGTCCATCACCAAAATAAGCTGCCATAGCCAGTCCATTGTTCACAACAGATATTGCTTCTGCCGTACTCAGGGTGCCGCTAGGTACCTTTATCTTGGTTTTGCCGTCTGTAGTAACACCATTCCTCAACTCGCGGAAGATGGTCACAATACGACGGATCTCTTCTACAGCAGGTTTTTCTGCAGGCAGTTCCATTACTTTCTCATAGCTTTCCACACGGCGTTTTACAATATCTATTTCTTCCTCCATAGAGTCAGGCACAGGTAAGATCACAGTATTGAAACGGCGCTTTAATGCGCTGGAGAGGTCATTTACTCCCTTGTCCCTGTTATTGGCGGTAGCGATAATATTGAATCCTTTTTGCGCCATGACAGCGGTATTGAGCTCTGGAACCGGTAAGGTCTTTTCAGATAGTATTGTGATCAGCGTATCCTGCACGTCGGCACTGATACGGGTCAGCTCTTCTATCCGTGCTATTTTGCCGGCTTGCATGGCCCGCATTACCGGCGTTTCTACCAGGGCTTTTTCTGAAGGCCCTTCGGCCAGCAGGCGTGCATAGTTCCAGCCATAACGGATGGCTTCTTCACCGGTACCGGCAGTGCCTTGTACTATCAGCGTCGAATCTCCGCTGATAGCAGCCGCCAGGTGTTCACTTACCCAGCTTTTGGCAGTACCCGGCAGGCCGTACAGCAGTAATGCTCTGTCAGTAGTAAGTGTCGCTACAGCGATCTCAATCAGTCTGCGGTTGCCGATATATTTAGGTTGTACTTCAAATCCATTCTTCAGTCTTCCGCCCATCAGATAAGTAACTACCGCCTGCGGGGATAACTGCCAGGTGTAAGGACGCTTTTCAGTATCCTGCTTTCTCAGCTCGTCCAGTTCCTCAAGGAATAATTCTTCGGCATGTTGACGTAATACGTTTGACATCTTTATATGCTTGAAAGTGATCGTTTGGATTTATAATTATTTGAAGGCGTTATTAATCTGTACCTTACAGGACAACAGCTTTCGTATATGCTCGCTGGTATTTCTCCAGGTGGCCTGATACGCAGGTTCTTCCGGAGCAAGCTTTTCCAGTTCATCCGTTATAACCGGAGGAAGCTGTAATACATGCTTATCAAAGAAATTGCGGGTATACTGATAAGGATTGCGGGCCATCCATTTTAGTACTTCGCTGGTAATTGCAAGGCCCCATTCATCTGTGCGGTTGCTCAGGTAATTAATGACATCCTGCGGATAATTGCTGAACAGGCGTAATGCATATGCTTCCTGTTCTGCCGCCGGCAGCAAAGGAATAACATCCGGGTAAAAGGCTGTACTTTTTTCAAGCAATAACCTTAACCATACAGCATCCTTAAACCGGCCGGCAGCAAGTATAAGTGCAGGTATGAAACGTTTGCCAAGATCATCTTTTTCAAAAAGCCCGAAAACCTCTTCCTTATCTGCATTGAAAAGAGACTCCCACCATGATGGAGGCACGCTGCCCATTAGTTGAAAAAGAATGTAGGCTTCTTCACTAATGTTCTTCTCATTGCTCAGTGTAGCAATACCTGATTCAATAATCCTTTTATCCAGGGGCAGCTGCAAAGAAATGTGTAATGACTGGCCAGGTCCGCACGAAATAGCATGTTGCAATATCTGCCAGTAAGCCTGTACAATGAAGGAGGAAGGGATCTGTTTCAGGAGTGCCCAGACCTCATCTTTTACCTTCTGGTTTTTCTCCTGCAGGGATTCCAGCCAGGGAAGATCATCTTCAGAGATATTGATGCGCATGATCTTCAGGAATTCTGTTCTGGTGGAAATATTCTCCTGCGCCCACGTTTGTTGTAGCCATTCGCGCGCCATACCGGGATAGGATTGCCTGATCTCCTGCAACACCTGTCTACGGTCTTCGGGACTACCGGTCTGCCAGCGATCCTCATTGCTTACGGCAAAGGGAAATTGCCAGTCAGGATTCATGCTACTCAGCCATTGGCCACGTTTTCCACATACTGTCATGGCCAGATGGCGTATACGTTTCTGCGACACAGCAGTGTCGAGCAGTACAGGAACATATTCCGGAACAACGATCTGTCCTTTATCATGACAGGCTTCCAGCCAGTAGGTGACCAACGGTAAGAGGTCCATATCGAGTGCATCCTGCAGTGCATATACTGCCTGGGTACTACAATAGGAACGCTCTTCTGCAGGAGCGGGCTGTAAGGGTATTCCACTGTTGTTAACAGGGTTAACGCCGCTCTGCCTGTAATTCAGCATAACAGCAGCGATATGCAGGAACTGTGTTTCCACATCAAGACGCTTATCCCTCATTATTTTTTCAGCAACAGCAACGAGATCTGCTGGAAGATCGGCAGGTGTTAGCTGCTTTTTTCCTGTACCCAGGAGTGCTGTATTGATAATATTATTCCACATGTCCTGCTATAATAATTTATAGGTCCCGTTATGCCACACACCCAGTGGTTCATATTCCTGTTCTTTTCCGAGTAATGCCATGTCCAAAGGATGTCCTCCGCTTAGTGACAATAGTTTCCAGATATTGCGAAAGCCGGTTTTCAACGGCATGATCTGCTCCCGCTGATCTTTCAACCACCATTTCATGTTGTGCTGAACAGGGGTGAGCTGTTGTACAATATACGGCCGTTCACTGCGGACAGGCATCTTTTCCGAAAGTCTGGTTTCGGCAGCTGTCAGTTCCTGCCATCCCGGCAAACCATATGTATCCTGCAGGGAATTGTTGGTAACGGGCTCTTTGATGAGCGCTCTCAAAGGCACATTGGACTGAAAATAGACCAGTTCAGCTTCAATAGACATGCCGGGAGTCAGTAACAATTGCGGTCTTGACATACCCCGGGCATAGAACTGTAGCACCAGTGCCGGCTGAAAGGAGTGAAGACCGTACAGCCAATATTTTTCGGTGGTGAGATTATCTTCTTCTGTCGTTTGTTTATTGAGGATCAGCCAGGTATCTTTTGTGCCGGTCTGTTGGCGGAGCATCTCCTGGCTTTGTGTGAAACCAACCAGCGACCGGAGTTCCTGTTGTAAGGAAGCCGAAAGCGTGTCTCCCTGGAGGAAGCCCTGCGCTACCAGGTAAATGCGGAGGAACTGGTCCATGAATTCATGTTGCCAGCCTTCACTGTAAAAATTGATCTCTGATAGTCCACGTACCATGCCCGCCAAGCCTGGCGCCTGTGCGTCTACCATTCTGCGGGCCATGGTTTCCCAGTAAGAAGTACCTTTTTCTGGCAGCTGCAACAGACCATTACGCACGATGTCTTTCATCCATAATAACAGCTCATAGATACCATCTTCCACTTTCTGTTGCCGGGCCTGTTGCCTTTTGGCCTGTGCTGTTTCATCAACAGTTTTTTCCTCCTTATCAGGTTGTTTTGATTCTTTTTGAGCCCGCTTTTGTAACCAGTCATTCACCCAGGCAGGCGGAATATTATCTGTAAATAGTTCCGGCTGTCGTGCATACAACAGCATCAATCCTATACCATGTTTACAGGGGAATTTACGGCTGGGGCAACTGCACTTGAATGCAATATTATCAGAGAGATCTACCTGTGTTTGATAAGGCTTGCTGCCACTTCCCTGGCATTCTCCCCATAAGGCCTGTTCACTGGCGCCTTTACTTACCCATTTGGCAGTACCGGCCAATGCCTTTCCGGCTTTCCTGGAAGGTTCATCTGGTGCCAACGCAAGCACCTGTTCTTCTGATAGGCGCAATGGATATAAAATTTAAAAAGTACTGTATACAAACAATGTCACGCCAGCAGGGCATGATAAATCCTGGTATATAACATCACCAGATAAGCGATCAGGATAACGGAATTTAAGACCAGTAGCCAGTTTACATCTGTTTGCTTGTATTTATTTTTTACGCAAATGCTAGCAAGCGTGATAAAGCCAATGAATAGGACGGCTGGAGCAACTAATGTCCATTTACTGGGGAACACCAAATGGGCATTGACCATTTTCGCCTCCCAAGATTCACCCTGTCCGGCAATAAGCGGGAGAAGTCCCATTGCGAGAATGATAATAAAGATCCTCAGGGCCGTCTTTGCCGCAATTTTACTGATTTTCTGGCTCTTGCTTTCCTGTTGTTGCATAGTTTCTTCAAGATTTTAAAATAACATCCGGGTTGCTAAGTTCGGGATTAAAATATTAGGAACCTATTGCCGGTTTCCGAAGGTGAGTCCACCAGTGAATAAATATGCCCAGCAGCAGATTTAACACGCAAAAGAAAGTCATCCATGGATTTTCTCCGGCAAAGCCGCCTATGAATAACCAGGCGAAAAAGTAAAGATGAAACCAGCCAGGCACCAGCCATGTAATGGCAGGGAGCTTACCTGTCTGCAGGGTTCGTTCTTTTCTGAATCCCCAGACGGTGATTATCGGAAATAAGATGAGCAGGAAAATCAGTTTTTCCCTGCTGGCAATGCCAAAGTTTTCATGCAGCCAGGTCGACATGGGAAAGAGCGTGATCCATAGCGCTGCCTGACAAACAAGTATGGACAACAGTGGCGTAATAGCCTGCCAGATACGGCTGATAACACGACCACGGAGATGTATTTTTTCAAGTGCACGGGCAAATGTGGAATAAAAGAACACCACACACAACCAACCGAAGAAATTCCCATAGGGAATACCGAACCATTGTGCCGTAAGAGGGGAGAGCCCTGGTCCACGCGTTTCCCAATCCCAATGCCACATATGCAGGCGGTAGGCTACTACGTCCATGCTCAGGTCTATGCTCAGGGCCAGCAAGGCATCAAATGCAGCAGCGGCAATAAGCGGCAGGCCCCGGCTATCAGACACAAGCCTGGAAGTGTAAATGATAATACCCCATCCCATACCGATGCAAACAGGAATATTGTCTGGTGCATGTCCGAGCATAAGCCAGAACTGGCCGTATTTATAGCCTGCATTGGACATAACATTCACATATTCCAGCAGTAATCCAAAACCGAAACCACCGAGCAGATACGCAACATGTCCTGTTCCTCTTTTCCATGCATGGAACAATGAAAGGATGAACAATAAGATCATACAGCATTCTGTAATCGGATAGCAGAGTGCAGGAGGAAAGCCATAAGGCATGTTTGCGTAAGGTAACATAGCAGGGATTTTCATTGTTCTTTATCCATGTAAGAGGTCTGTTTGGTATCTCTCACAAGCGTATAAACAATCAGGGATATAAAGATACAACCGGTGACATACCAGTAATACAGCGATTCATGATCTGCCTTCTTAAAGTACAAGGCAATATACTCTGCCGTACCGCCAAACAGTGCTACTGTAAGCGCATATGGGAGACCTACGCCCAGTGCCCGGACCTCGGCAGGGAACATTTCAGCCTTCACAACCGCGTTAATGGAAGTATATCCACTTACGATGATCAGTGCTGCCAGGATAAGGAAGAAGGCCACCCACTCAGTACCTGCATGACTGATGGCAGACAGGATGGGAACTGTGAGTAAGGTGCCCAATACTCCGAAGCCCAGCAGAAGCGGCTTTCGGCCCGTTTTATCGCTGAGCATACCAAACAGCGGCTGCAGACAGGCATAAATAAGCATGAGGAAGAATGTAAGTACTGTAGATCTTTCTTTGGTAAGATGTACCGTGTTTACCAGGAACTTCTGCATGTAGGTGGTATACGTGTAGAAGGCAAGTGTTCCCCCCATGGTTAGGCCCACAACAGTCAGTACAGCCTTGGGATGTTCTTTCAGCAGGATAAGCACAGAGCCCCGCTTTTTATTCTCTTTTTCAGTGGAAACCGTCTCCTGCATATGTTGACGGATCACCAGGGCGAAAAGGGAGAGTCCCGCACCTATTACAAAAGGGATGCGCCAGCCCCATTCATGTAACTGTTCCGGGGTAAGGAAAACCTTCTGCAGTAATAACTGTATACCCAGCGCAGTTAGTTGTCCGCCGATGAGCGTTACATATTGGAAACTGGAATAAAAACCTCTTTTTCCCGGTGTTGATATCTCACTGAGATAAGTGGCGGAGGTCCCATATTCGCCTCCCACGCTCAGCCCTTGCAACAGCCTGGCCGCCAGCAGAATAATAGGCGAGAGGATACCGGCACTCTTATAGGAAGGGGCCAGGGCAATCATCATGCTGCCGAGGGACATTAATAAAACAGACAAGGTCATGGACGCTTTTCTGCCTTTACGGTCAGCGATGCTGCCAAACAGCCATCCACCGATAGGCCGCATGAGGAAGCCTACGGCAAAGATTGCGGCAGTATCCAGCAGCTGGGCAGTAGTATTTCCCTTTGGAAAGAAAACAGGTGCGAAGTACAGGGCAAAGGCCGCATAGGCATACCAGTCGTACCATTCAACCAGATTACCGATAGAGCCTGTGAAAATGGCTTTTATGCGGCGGGCGGTATCACTTTTTTGATAATTGCTCATTATTTGGAAAGGATGGTAGATTTCAAAAATAATACAATCGGGGCAATAGTATTATATTGCTAAACAATTAACAGGATAACAATGGACACGATCACACAAGCAAAGAAAGCAGCGGGAGAGAAGGCTGCAGCGTTGGTACAGCCCGGTATGCTGGTTGGATTAGGAACAGGCTCCACGGCCTATTGGGCTATAGAGAAGCTGGGTGAAATGGTAAAAGGTGGATTAAATATCCGTGCCGTAGCTACTTCTCTGGCATCTGAAAAACAGGCACGAGAGCTGGGAATTCCCATTACCTCTTTTAGTGAAATACAACAGCTGGACATTGATATAGATGGCGCAGACGAGGTGAGTCACGACCTGCAGATTATCAAAGGGGGCGGTGGTGCGCTGCTGCGTGAAAAGATAGTAGCAATGGCCAGCAGAAAAAAAGTGATCGTAGCCGATGAGCGTAAGTATGTAAAGACCCTCGGTAAATTTCCCCTGCCGATTGAGATCATCCCTTTCGGATGGGAACTGGTGTTCAGAGCAGTGCAGTCCCTCAAGGGAGCGCCTACACTGAGAACGAAAGACGATAAACCATATATCACCGACAATGGGAATTATATCCTCGATTGTGCCTTCGGTGTAATTGAAAACCCGGAACAGCTGCATCACCAGCTGAAGGCGATCACCGGTGTGGTTGAAACAGGGCTCTTCATCAACATGAAACCAACGGTTATTATCGCCTATGAAAATGGCGAAGTGAAGACGATTTAAAAGACACACTATGAGCTATACAAATTTTGTAAAGCCTGCGGAAGCACAGGTGCTAATCAACGCTCCGGATGTTCTTTTCATTGATTGCAGCTTTGTGCTGAACGATAAGGAATGGGGCAGAAAAGAATATGAACAATCACATATTCCGGGTGCATTATATGCAGACCTGGATAAGGACCTTTCGGGAGAGATCATTGCCGGAGTAACGGGGCGTCATCCTCTTCCGGAGAAACAAGCACTTGAAGCGAAGTTCTCTGCCTGGGGTATCACGCCAACTACGCAGGTGATTGCTTACGACGCAGGCGCTGGTTTTATGGCTGCCGCCAGGTTATGGTGGTTGCTGAAATGGGCAGGACATGAGCAGGTGGCAGTATTGGACGGTGGGAAAAAAGTATGGACTGAAAAAGGATTTCCATTGGAAAGCGGTGTGGTTACACCCAAAGGAGGATCATTCACTGCACATTTTAATGATTCCCTGCTTGCCTCTGCCGAAGAAGTGCTAAAGGCAACTGAAAAACATGGCAGCTGTGTGATAGATTCCAGAACGGCAGACAGATATGCCGGCCAGAATGAAACCATCGATCCGGTAGCAGGACATATCCCTGAGGCGATTTCCAGGCCGTTTAACGCGAATATTACGGCTGAGGGACTCGTAGCACGACCAGAGGCAGTAAGAGCCTATTTTGCGGCTGATTTTGCGAAAGAAGATGTGATTTTTTACTGTGGATCAGGAGTAACGGCAGCATTCAATGTGTTGTTGTCAGCATATGCGGGATATTGCTTGCCGAAGTTGTATGCAGGATCCTGGAGTGAGTGGATCACTGATCCGGGCAGGCCTGTTGCGGTAGGAGCCTGAGTAGAAATCTTTGATAAAACAGCGAAGGCCTCTGTGTCAGGATATTACCGGTGCAGAGGCCTTCGCTATTATAGTGTTATATTTAGTATTCCAGTATTGTTGCTCCCATAGAGAGTCCCACACCAAAGCCACTGAGTAGTACCTTCTTTCCGGCTGTTATAACCTGTTGGTCCAACGCATTACCAAGGGCGATAGGAATTGTAGATGAAACAGTATTCCCGCAATCTTTCATAAAAAGATAGAACTTCTCAGGAGGAATTTTGCTCATTCGTCTGATTGTATCCAGCATATATTGATTGGCCTGATGGAAAATAAAGACATCAATATTGCCAAGTTCCAACGCATTTTTACTGAGGCAATCTTTAATCAGCCGGGGAACGTTGAAGGCGGTGAAATCAAATATCTGCTTCCCGTCCATGAACAGATAATCGTCATTGGAAAAGAATTCATCTTCTGCATATACGTCCTCAGCTGTACCAGTTTGTCTGTTCCTGAAAGCGCCGTTTTTAACAATAAGATGTTCTGCGCCCGAACCGTCGGTCTTATAAGTAAAGTCCAGGATCTTTCCGGCGGGCATATCCGGCCGGGGGGTAGCCGAAATAAGTGTCGCTGCGGCCGCATCTCCGAAGATTGTTTTATTCTTCTTATCGTCGGGATGGATGAATTTAGAATAAGTCTCTGCTGTCAGCAAAAGGACATTCTTTGCCTGTCCGCTGGCTATAAGTCCTTTCGCCATCCCAAGCCCGTAAACAAATCCGGAACAACCCAGGTTAAAGTCAAAAGCCCCGATTTCTTTCCTTAATCCCAGTCTATCCTGAAGAATGCAAGCTGTCGTCGGGAGAAAATAATCAGGACTTTGGGTGCATAAAATCAGGAAATCAATATCATCTTTACTAACAACACCCTTTTCGAAAAGACGGTTGGCCGCTTCGGCTGCCAGGTCTCCGCTGGTTTGATTTGTGTTGGCATAATATCGATTCTCAATTCCCGTTTTCGTCGCTATTTTATCGATAGACCATTCAGGGTGAGCTGCATTTATCTTTTCATTACTGAGCAGCTCTTCGGGAAGATAATAAGCAGTCTGTATAAGAAACGCCTCAGGCATTAGCAACATTTTTTTCCACAAAATCATATACATCACCAATGGTGATACATGCCTTCAATGCATCCGCACTCATGTCGATATCATATTCATCCTTTATCATGACGAGTATGGACATCCCGGTAAGTGAATCCCAGGAATCAATCTTACGAAACTCGCTATCCAGGGTCAATGAACTTGTATCTCCAATATATTGTTCCTTAAATTGATTCAAAAAAGTCTGTTTGTCAATCATATGAAAAATGATATATTTTCGTGTTATGGAAACAAATATAGAGAAAAATGTCAGGACTTTGATTGGACAGAAGGCCCCGGGAAGCGTTCTGATTCACTCCGATCTGATGCAGGGATTCGCTGTGGAGTTTACGAGAGGAGGAAAGGAAAAGTTCATAGCGGATCACAACGACAAGTTATCTCTGTTATTTGGCAATATCAGCATATATCAGCCAACATTTAATTATAAGTTCCTTCCGGAGAAAAAAACCGATGTCAGGAACAGAAGATCCGAGGTAGGAGTACTGTCTGAGTATTTCCGGAAAAACGTTGCAGACTGGTACACGAAAGACCCGGTCTTTTCCTTTAGCGGTAAGGGGCCTTATACATATAATGAACCAGTAAAGGCGTCTGGCCCTGAGATCGATCCATTTGGCGACACCTCTTTTTTCAACTACCTGTATGATCAGGATACTTTACTCTTCCACTACGGATCCGAGTTTAAACACTCAACGGTCCTTCACTATATAGAAAGAAAGCTAGGTACTGTTCCATACAGATACGACAAAATATTTGAAGGAATTGTAGTGGATGGAGACGAGGAGATATCAGTCCGCTATAAATATCATGTGCGTCCATGGGGAAAACATCTGGATTATGACTGGGATAAAATTATAGCAGACCTTGTCAACGAGAATATCCTTTACAAGCAAGAGGAAAATAATACCAGGATCTGCTTTTGCAGTGTGCGCGAAATGACAGATTTTCTTTTTACAAAGATTTCCGGCGATCCCTTGTACCTGTTAGACAAAGAAACCTTACAATGGGTGGCCCCCTCGCTCGATAAATTAGGACGGGCGTTTACTAAATCCGATTTTGAGTAATTGATCTTTAAACTGAGAGGAGCAATGATGATAGAGCTTTGCAAAGAACTATTCCCTATTAACAGAAGCATTACCGGCGAAGGCGTAAGAACATCACTAAAAATACTTCAAAAGAGAATTCCCCTTGAAATACATGAGGTACCCTCGGGAACAAAAGTATTTGACTGGACGGTTCCGAAAGAATGGAATGTTTCAGAAGCATATGTTATAGATCTTAAGTCCGGAAAGCGGATTATTGACTTCAAAAATCACAATTTGCATCTTGTAGGTTATTCCATTCCGATGGACACGGTTGTCTCATGGGAAGAACTAAACAAACATCTCTTTACTATAGAAGAGCAGCCTACAGCAATACCTTATATCACGTCCTATTACAGGGAGTTCTGGGGTTTCTGTGTAGCCTACAACGAATACCAGCAAATAGACAGGACATCCTCATTTCATGTAGTGATTAAGAGTGAGTTAAAGGATGGCCATCTGACATATGCCGATCTGATCATACCCGGGGAAACAGAAAAGGAGATTTTTATATCTACCTATGTCTGTCATCCGTCCATGGTGAACAATGAGCTCAGTGGCCCGGTAGTCGCTACCTTCCTTGCGGAGTGGTTATTGAAGAAAGAAAAGCGCAGGTATACTTACCGTTTTGTATTTATTCCGGAAACAATCGGATCTATCACTTATCTCCATCATAATCTGGGTCTTTTAAAGGAAAGGGTAGTTGGTGGATATAATCTTTCCTGTGTAGGCGATGAGAGAACGTTTTCCTATTTGCCCTCCAGGTATGGCAATACATTGTCTGATAAAATTGCGTTGCACGTGTTGAGCAACACGGCAACGTTCCGAAAATACACCTTTTTGGACAGAGGAAGTGACGAACGCCAGTACTGTGCACCAGGGGTAGATCTGCCAATCTGCAGCATACTAAGGACAAAATTTGGTGATTATCCGGAATATCATACATCATTGGATAATTTCGATCTGGTAACCGAAAAGGGCTTAAGTGGTACACTGGAGGTCTATAAAAAGTGCATTGAACTGTTTGAATTGAATTTTACACCTAAGGTTAAAGTATTAGGAGAGCCACAATTGGGTAAGCGCGGGCTCTATCCTACAATTTCGACCAAGGCAACAGGAGCAACCGTCAGGAATATGATGAATTTTATAGCATATGCTGATGGAACTAATGACATGATTGACATCTGCAATATAATTGGGGTGCCTTATTGGGATTGTGAGTCTTTTTTACAGCCTCTTCTGGAAAAAGACGTTTTGGAGGTTATGGCATAGCAGGTAGAAAGATAAAGGCTTTGAAACAATAGTTCCAAAGCCTTTTTTTATTGATCAGTGATTGGCGGCCCAGTTGTCCATGTAATGTTCAAGCACCTTCAGCGGCATATCTCCCTGTGCTAATAAAGCATCATTGAATTTGATGATATTGAACCTTTTACCTAAACGCTTCCTGTATTTTTCCCGTAAGCGCAAGATTTCCAGTTCCCCGATCTTATAGGTGAGTGCTTGCCCCGGCATTGCCATATAACGCTCTACCGATGTAACAGCTTCTTCTTCGCTGATGGATTCATGCGCTAACATATATTTGATCGCATCTTCCCTGGTCATCCTGCCGGTATGGATGCCTACATCTAACACCAGACGGATGGCGCGGTGAATCTCATTATTAAGGGCGCCCATCTGTTGTGGTATATCGGTATAACATCCAAGGTGCTTGCCCCAGCGACTCGCAATACAATGCCCATCCTTCGGTGAAAGCGCTGAAGTTGATCTGCCGTCTGAAGGTTGGCAGTGTTGTGTTTTCCTGTTGTAATGAAATCTGGTAATGATGCCCGGGGATGGCTTCATGTATGAACGTCGCTTCCATACCCAGGAACGTAACGTTGATCTTTGTGGCATCAGGAACCGGGACATAGAATATCCCCGGATGGCTGCCATCCATCGCTCCTATTGTATAAGAAGGCCCATTTTGTGAGGCTTCCCGGAAAGCTTCCACCCGTCTGATCTCAAATTTGCCTTTGGGAGCTACACTGAGCATCGTATGCAGATGTGGTTTTATCTTATCGTAGATATGCTGGTAAGCCTGTATAACCTCCTCCGGCGTTTTGAAAGGCATGAACTGCCGGTCTGTTCTGAGAAAGACAAAGTATTCCTGTAAGGTACCAGTGAAGCCGCTTTGCTTTTTCAGTTCCTCCATGGTTGCCGTGATCCGGGTTACTTCCTTTATGCCCGTCTTGTAGATATCCTCCGGAGACCGGTTGGTGGTAGTAAAATAGCGTACATAGTATCTGTATAGCTCCATACCACCAGGAATAGCCGAGAGTCCTGCTGCATCAGCGGCATGTGGGAGGTAATCCTTCTTCAGATAATCTGCAAGACGCTGGTATGCCGGAAGTAGTTGTGTGATCAATGCCTGCAGAAAGGATTGTTTTAGTTGTTCCTGTTCTGCGGCAGATATGTTGGGTGGCAGATTATGTAACGGCTGAAACAGCGTATTCTTTGCAGTGTCTTTTTCCGCGAGGCTTTCCATCTGTGGAATGATTTTCATTACCAGCGCTTTAGGTAAAACGAATCCCCTGGAAACACCTTTTTGCATATTGCTGATAGCAGTATCTGTCCACGCGGAAAATGCAGTAATGCGTTTGAACCAGTTCTTATAATCTTTTGCTGTAGCAAAGGGTTGTGCTGACTTTCCGGAACCAAATTGTCCCATTAAGAGTGGGAGAGAGGAGAACTGGTTGATCGGGAGATATTCCGAATGATACTTCATTCTTTCGATATCCATTTCAAGGATCTCCTTCAGCACGTCGAAAGAAATCTGGTCTGCACTGTTCAGCGAGCGCCTGTCATACGCAGACAGCAGACGCAGATACTTTTTGTCAAACAGCTCTTTCTGATTTAAATAAGGAGCTGATATGTCATTCGCTAACAGATGGTTATAACGGTGATCGCCCGCAAACGTTGCACTAATAGGATCGAGTTGCAAGCTTTCCCGGTAATAATTTTCGAAAAGCTGGTGTAACTGAACATTGCGCTGCTGGCTATAAGTTGTTGTACTGACTACACAACAGCATACAATAAAGACGCTGCTGATTTTCACAAGAACATGTTTCATAAAGAACCGGGCACATTTTCTACCCCTGTGACACAAAGGTAAAAGGCCGCCCGGCGGCAAAATTGTATAGCATTAGCGCGGAGCGATCAGAGCTTTTTGTATTCTTTCGGGAGCATGGCCGTAACCTGTTGAAAAGTCCTGGTAAAGTGCGCCTGATCTGTAAAACCACACATGTAAGCAATTTCTGTCAGTGAATACTTTTTCGAGCGGACCAGGACGAGTGCCCGTTCAATTTTTATCCTTCTCAGGTATTCTCCCAGTGTACACGAAAAATACCGGCTGAAGTATTTTGATAGGGTAACAGGGTGAATATTTACGTGTGCAGCAAGATCTGCGAGAGAAAGCGGTTCATCCCAGAGGTCGTTCAATACGGTTATGATCTGCCGGGTCCATTCGGGATAGTGCCTTTCTATGGCAGGATTGGAATCGATCAGATTTATGCACAACTGCTCCAGGGAAATGCTGCTGCAGCAGTCATTATAGTAATGTTCCTTTAACAACCGTATTAATCCGCCTGCATTAATGACCGCATTGCCTTCATACATCAATGATTCGGGGGGAATGGCCAGGTTGTATCTTTTAAAGAAACTTTCTTCTATTTCAAGGTTGAATATGCGTGTTCCCGGACGGTAATGTACATTCTGATGTATAACTCCCGGATAATAGTACAATCCTGTTCCAGCTCTTTGCTGTTCAGCCTTCTTTTCCCTTATTTCCTGGCTGCCACCGGAAAGGATATGCGAGAAATGAGGATTTTCGTGGCAATGCCAGTCAGATGTAAGATTCTCAGGGAAGATGGTTTCGCTGGTGGTGATATATCCGATGTTATGTTCCTTCACCTTCGATCCTACGTAACAGCCTTTGGAAAGCACAACAGGATTGTTCATGAGAAGACTTTTAAAGTTGGACAATATCAAAGATATGGGTTTAAATAAGCACGGCAAACACATAATAGAAATCGCTCAAATGTATTAACTTTAAAGTATGTGAACACTATATGAAAACTCCATGAACGCCAGAAAGCAACCCGCAAAAGAAGACCTGCAACCATTGTGGCAAATGTTAAATTCATTTCAGCCTGTTGGTAAGGGCATTGAACAACATTTAGTGAAAAGTATTTATTGCTGCACTATTCCAAAAGGAAAATACCTGTTGAGGAGTGGAGAAGTATGTCATAATCTTTATTTTATCAGGAAAGGGTTGTTAAGAGGGTTTATTAAAGAAGGAAATAAAGAAATCACCACATGGTTTGCCATGGAAAATGAGATCGTAGCAGGCATCCGTAGTTTTTTGCTGCAGGTGGAGACGGTGGAAAATATACAGGCAGTAGAAGAAAGTGAGTTGCTGGCTATTAATTTTTCTGATCTGAATAAAATCTACGAGAAGTATCCTTCATTTAATATTACTGGCCGGAGAATAACAGAGTTCCACTACATCTTAGCTGAGAACCGGGCATATATTACGCGGCTGCATGATGCTGAGAAGAAATATGCGCTTTTCCAGGAATTTTATCCCCAGCTTGCCAATCGGGTACAGCTTACCTATGTCGCCTCTTTTCTAGGTATAACTAATGAAACATTAAGCAGAGTGAGGGCCAAAACGTCTGCCCGGAAGAGGGCAACGTAAAAATAAAATTTGATATATATCAAAAAAGTGCTCCTGTTAAACCGCATAATTGATCAGAGAAAAACGCTTCAGGCTACGCTGTGTCTGCCTTCCGGAATTTTTGATTTTAAAAAGTGTCTTTAAGACAGCTTTCGCCAGGTGTCGGGGTTTCACTAAATCTTTCTAATTTTCCATCACAATGTGAGTGAAACATTGTCATGAAGAGAAAAGTGAACAAGTAAAGCGCGAGATGACCGTACCTGCTTTTTAAGAGAGTTTATTTCTAAGAGAACAAGTAAATGCAAACATGACTGTAGCATTATTTCAAGCCAATTTACTTTTATAGATAGATGTAATTGTCCCAATACCTATACCTATGAATGCCAGTGAAAAGTGGCCAGTATTTTCATGCCGGTTTACTATTAGCACAACCAGTTAACCATTTAACCACTACTCATGGGGAACACGGGGTGCCGGAGAATGTCTTCTTCTTCGGTCCCTGTTCCCTGCTGAGTGAAGGATAGCATCAAAGGTTCTGACTATTCCAATTTTATTCAGAGAGAAAGGTCCTCCTGTATAATATCATATACACGGAGAGAATCAAACATTTTATCAGAAGAATTTCTGGGCGAGGGTCGCATCGATCAGCCACGCCTAAGGCGTGCTGCGTACTTGTAGGCGCGGTGCAACCGGAGGACGGATGACCGAATACTAAACGGAAGCCGTTTTACATAAAAAAGCCTCCGATAATTATCAGAGGCTTTGTGTGGTGTGAGGCGGGATCGAACCGCCGACACAAGGATTTTCAGTCCTTTGCTCTACCAACTGAGCTACCGCACCATCTTTTTTTTGTGTCCCTCTCGTGAAGGGATTGCAAAGATAAGCAAATTAAAAAGTAACTTCCAAATTTTTATGCAACAAAACTTTTAATTTCTTCCAGAATTCCATTCCACAGCGCGTTTCGTTGTTCCAAAGCCATCTTCGATGCCTGTGCTGCCTGCTCCCATTTTACCGGATCATTTCCACAAAGTTCCTGTACCATTTCCATGCCTAAATGACTATGATGATCTCCGTCTACTTCAATATGTCTTTCGAGATAATATTTGAAGAGACTGATCTGTCCCGGAAATTGTTTGTCCAGGTCTGTTACCAGGGCCAGGAACATATCAGGGATAAGATCTTCACGACCAAAGGTAAATACAGCGGCCTGCACATGTACAGGGGCTGTCGCGATCAGGTCGAATGTATATCTCACAAAAGAACGCACTGCGGGAGGCAGGGTGTCTGACACCGAGGCAATTGATTTACCGCTCTGTAATTGCCGCAGGCATTCGGAAATGCCGGAAGTATCCGCACCCGCCTGCTCCATTGCCTGCAGGTACAGTTCGAAATGACTGACACGGGTGCCATCAGGAGCTACATCACTCTCTTCGCCGGTTACGATCTCATTAATGAGATAACGGGTGGCGGCATTGCCTTTAGGTACCCATGGAATATCTGTACAGGTAAGATGTCGTTGTAAAGATTTCAGCAATGACATAAAATCCCATACGGCGAATACGTGATACTGCATAAAAGAACGGATATCTTCAATGCGTTGTATTTCGGTATACAGTGGATGTTGTACGATAGATTCCCTGATAGGAGCGATGGTTCCTTTAATGTGTGGTATGCCAGTCATGTACGGTTAAGATTCAGCTATTAGTTTCCATATTCCACCAGGAACTTGATACGCATGAGTTTCAGCTGTTCGATGGTGTAATCACTTTCTATCAGCTCTTCTCGTGCCAGTGCCAGACTGGAGGTTTCGCAACCCTTGAAATATTCCATGATCTCATCCTGGGCATAGTCGTCCAGTTCTTCGTCCAGGCAATAATCGAGGTTCAATTTAGTACCGCTTGCTACAATGGTTTCCATTTCATCCAGCAATTGCGGAATGGTCAATTCCTTGTTGCGGGCAATGGTCTCAAGCGGCATTTTCTTATCAATGTTCTGTATGATAAACACCTTCAGACCGCTCTTATTCACCACGCTCTTCATCACAAAGTCATCGGGCTTCACGATATCATTCTCCTCCACATATTTGGAGATAACATCCACGAATTGCTTACCATAGCGGATTGCTTTACCCTTACTTACTCCCTGGATCTTTTCGAGTTCCTGGATAGTGGTGGGGTATTGGGTCGCCATATCTTCCAGCGATGTTTCCAGGAAGATGACGAAAGGAGGCAGGTTCTTTTCTTTCGCTACCTTTTTACGCAATTCCTTCAGCATTTCAAACAGCACAGTATCTGCAGATGCCTGGCCTTCGGTAGCCACATCATCATCCTCCCCGCCTTCTTCTTCAAACTGGTGGTTTAAAGACACCATGATAGAATATGGCTCCTTCAGGAATTTGCGTCCTTTTTCCGTGATCTTCAGCAGACCGTATTCTTCAATATCCTTTTCGATCAGGTCTTCCAGCATCATCTGGCGGATGAGGGAATTCCAGAAGTGCGCATCAAATTCTTTTCCCTCGCCAAATACTTCCAGTTGATTATGCTGATAAGTAGTGATCTGCGGATTTACCTTACCGGTGATGATATTCACAACATATTCACTGCCAAAACGCTCTTGTAATGCTTTAATGGCATTAAGAACGATCACTACCCGGTTCTTAACCTCTATCTTTTCTTTCGGATTCCGGCAGTTGTCGCAGGCGTTATTACACTGAGACTCCTCATATTTTTCCCCAAAGTAGTGGAGGATCACCTTTCTGCGACAGGCAGAACTCTCTGCATAGGCGACAGTTTCATTAATAAGCTGTGCACCCATTTCCCTCTCACTCAATGGTTTATCGCGCATGAGGTGCTCCAGTTTCTGTACGTCTTTATAGGAGTAAAAGCAGATACAGATACCTTCCAGTCCATCACGACCGGCACGCCCCGTTTCCTGGTAATAGTTTTCCAGGCTCTTGGGAATGTTATAGTGAATAACAAAACGGACGTCAGGCTTATCGATACCCATACCAAAGGCGATGGTAGCCACGATCACATCCACGTCTTCATGCAGGAACATATCCTGGCGCTGGGCGCGGGTGCCTGCATCCAGGCCGGCATGGTAGGCAACAGCTTTAATATTGTTGGCCACCAGCATGTCTGCCAGTTCTTCAGTGGTTTTACGATTAAGCGTATATATAATACCGCTTTTACCTTTATGTTGGTGGATAAACTTGACAATCTCCCGGATGGTCTGGTCCTTCTTGCGCTTAGGACGGATCTCATAGTAGAGGTTCGGCCTGTTAAAAGAAGAAAGGAACACCTGTGGATCACGGAGGCCAAGGTTCTTCACAATATCACTCTGTACTTTCGGCGTAGCAGTAGCCGTGAGCGCGATAATAGGAAGGTTACCATTGATCTGTTCTATCATCTCTTTCAGACGGCGGTATTCCGGACGGAAGTCGTGCCCCCATTCAGAGATACAATGCGCCTCATCCACGGCGATAAAAGAGATCTCCAGTTCCCGGAAGAAATCCAGGTTTTCCTGCTTGGTCAGCGTTTCCGGTGCTACATAGAGCATTTTGGTCTTGCCGGCAAGCAGATCAGTCCTTACTTTTTTTATCTGTGCTTTTGACAGGGTAGAATTGAGAAAGTGCGCCACATTATCTTTACTGCTGTATGAGCGGACCAGGTCAACCTGGTTTTTCATTAAAGCAATAAGAGGGGATACTATCAGCGCGCAGCCCGGACTCATGAGAGCCGGTAATTGATAACATAAAGACTTTCCTCCGCCGGTTGGCATTATTACAAAAGTATCTTTACCGGCAAGGATGCTCTTGATGATGATTTCCTGGTTCCCTTTGAAGGAATCAAACCCAAAGTGTTCCCGTAATGCATCGATCAAACTTACCTTTACAACAGCCATTGCATTCAAATTTAAAACAAATAAACTCTAAAGAAAGTAACAAATTATGGATATTGTTTATGTGTTTTTTAGGGGACACGAAGTTAACTAAAAATGCGCTGACCGGCAATTATTTTATGTGGTTTAAGCTGTTATGGCTCATCCAAATGCACGTTCAGACTACATTTACCGGGTTCATCAACGCGTGGTGGAGGAGAAGAAAAGGAGAGATTGGGAAAAATCTGCCCGGAAGGGTTCCTTATTATAAAATAAGACAATATCATAGGCTTAATCTGCTGAATCCTAGTTAACTTTGTGGCTGCCCATGAAAAATAGAACGGTTATTAATATTGCGGAAGTGGCGAACCGGACACTGAGCCTCGAGGCTGCAGCGGTCTCAGACCTCAGGCAATACATCAATAGTGACTTTGAACAGGCGGTAGAATTGATTGCACGCTGTGCAGGACGATTAGTTGTATCCGGTATAGGCAAAAGCGCAATTATCGGTCAGAAGATTGTAGCAACATTGAATTCCACTGGCACTCCTGCAATTTTTATGCATGCTGCGGATGCTATCCACGGGGATCTGGGGATGATCCAGGAGGATGATATTATCTTATGTATTTCGAAGAGCGGAAATTCACCCGAAATAAAAGTATTGGTCCCATTAGTGAAAAGCTTTGGGAATAAGCTCATTGGCATGGTGGGCAATATGGACTCTTTCCTGGCCAGGGAATCAGATCTGGTATTAAATACCACCGTTAGCCAGGAAGCCTGCCCTAACAACCTGGCACCGACAACCAGCACTACTGCCCAACTGGCAATGGGAGACGCGCTGGCTGTTTGCCTGATAGAATGGCATGGATTTACAGCGGCAGACTTTGCCAAGTTTCATCCGGGAGGCACACTGGGTAAAAAATTATATCTCAAGGTGGGAGATCTGAGCCGCCTGCATAAAGCTCCGCAGGTACAAAGGACCAGTTCCTTAAAAGAGATCATTGTAACGATCTCTTCCGGCATGCTGGGAGTAACAGCAGTACTTGAGTCAGATGAACAGCTGGCCGGAATCATCACTGATGGAGACCTTCGCCGTATGCTCGAAAAGGGAATACCGGCTGAAAGCGTTATCGCAGAAAATATCATGTCAACTCATCCCAAAACGATCCAGGAAGATGAACTGGCTATCAATGCGCTGGAAAAGATGAGGGAACATGATATCACACAACTATTGGTTTTGAGAGATAAACGATATATAGGCATCATTCATTTACATGATTTAATCAGGGAAGGTATAATATAAGATGACAGCTGTGAACAGGCATTTTTACGTGGCCATAATGGCCGGGGGGATAGGTAGTCGTTTCTGGCCCTATAGCCGCACTGATCACCCCAAACAGTTCCTGGATATTCTGAATACCGGGAAAACCTTGTTACAATGGACCTTCGAAAGGTTCGCACAATTTATTCCACATGAAAACATTTTCATAGTCACACATCATCACTATGTATCAAAGGTGAAGGAACAGCTTCCGGAGCTGCTGACCGAAAACATCGTCAGTGAACCCTCCAGGAAAAATACTGCTCCCTGCATCGCTTATATTTCCCATAAAATAAACAAGCAGGATCCCAAAGCAAATATCATCTGCGCACCTGCAGATCATCTGATCATGGATCCTATTGCCTTCGCCAGTACCTGCCTTAATGCATTGATGTTCGTACAGAAACACAGTGCCCTGGTAACGCTTGGCATCAAGCCGACCCGCCCCGATACCGGGTATGGCTATATCCAGTTTGAAACACAACAGGTGGCGGATAATGTTTATCCCGTAAAGACATTCACCGAAAAGCCTAACCTGGAACTGGCCAGGACATTCCTGCAAAGCGGAGACTTCCTTTGGAATGCCGGTATCTTTGTCTGGAACGTAAAGACAATACTGACCGCCTTCAATAAATATCTTCCCGAAATAGACGAGCTGTTCCTGCAGAGCGCTGGTAAGTTGAATACAGCGGAAGAAAAGAAAGTGATAGAGAATATCTATCCACAGTGTACGAACATTTCCATTGATTATGCCATCATGGAAAAGGCGGACAATGTATATGTGATACCGTCCAACTTCGGATGGAGCGATCTGGGTACATGGGCATCAGCCTATGAAAACCTCGAGAGAGATGAAGATGGTAATGCCGTACAGGGCAAGAATGTAATGCTGGTGGATGCTACCAACTGTATGGTGAAAGCGCCACAGGAAAAACTGCTGGTCATACAGGGCCTTGATGAATTCATCGTGGTCGACACTTCTGATGTGTTGCTGATCTGTAAAAAAGAGAACGAACAACAGATCAAAGAGTATGTAGCCGAAGTAAAAAGAAACAAAGGAGAAAAGTTCCTGTAAATAATAATTGCAAGGATCGGATGATCAATTACGGATTACATGTTTTAATTTCAGACATTGATTCGCAATTGATCATCCCTTTTTTATGTCAAAACTTCCTAACGTAGGCACCACCATATTCTCTGTTATGTCTTCGCTCGCTGCGCAACACAAGGCCATTAACCTTTCGCAGGGGTTTCCTGATTTTGATTGTGACGACCTGTTGAAAAAGCTGGTAAGTGAAGCCATGGATGACGGGTATAATCAATACGCTCCTATGCCGGGCATTATACCACTGAGGGAGGTGATTGCGCAGAAGATCCATAGCCTGTACGGACAACAGGTAAATCCGGATACAGAGATCACCATCACACCAGGCGGCACATATGCGATCTTTACTGCCATTGCTACGTGTATTGCTCCCGGTGATGAGGTCATTATCTTTGAACCCGCTTACGATAGTTATATCCCCAATGTACGGGTGAACGGAGGGGTACCGGTACTGATTCCCCTGTCTTATCCTGATTATAGTATTGACTGGAATCTGGTGCGTAGCAAGATCACACCACGTACCAGGATGATCATGATCAATACCCCGCACAATCCTACCGCCAGTATCATCAGTCACCAGGATCTGGAAGAGCTGCAAAAGATTGTGACAGAACATAAGCTGCTGGTTCTGTCAGATGAGGTGTATGAACACCTGACCTATGATGGGGAAGCGCACCTCAGTATACTTCGTTACCCGGAATTGCTGCGGAACAGTTTCGTAACCTTCTCTTTTGGAAAAGTGTTTCATAATACCGGTTGGAAAATGGGCTATTGTGTGGCGCCTGCAAATCTGATGTCAGAATACAGGAAAGTACATCAGTACCTGTGTTTCTCCGTAAATACGCCTATGCAGTACGGACTTTCCCGCTATCTCCAGACGCCGGAACACTATCTTTCCCTGCCCGGCTTTTACCAGCAAAAACGGGATTACTTTCTGGAGCTGATGAAAGATACACGGTTTACTCCCCTTCACTCAAAGGGAAGTTATTTCCAGCTGATGCGCTATGACCGTATTTCAAATGAGGGAGATAAGGATTTTGCCACCCGTATCACTAAAGAATTTGGGGTAGCCAGTATTCCTGTATCAGCATTTTACGAAAACGGAAAGGACGATCATGTGGTACGTTTCTGCTTTGCTAAGAAGAAAGAAACGTTGGAGCAGGCAGCAGAAAGGCTCAGAAAGATATAAACATAACAGAAAGAAAAAAGCCACTCTTGAAGAAGAGCGGCTTTTCCTTTGTATATGACTACAAGCATGGCTTGTCAACAGTTGTAGGTCCTTAGGCAATTACTGCTTCAGGAGCCTCTTTGAACGTCTCACGACCTATCACCAGGGTGTCTTCATGGAAGGTTACCACACCTGTTTCCACATTATACACAGCGCCGATAATGCCAATCTCGCCATTCAGGATCATGTCGCGCAGAATATGGCTCTGCTCCATAATAGCCTGTACGGAACGCTTTGTATGAATGTCTGTTACTGCGTCTACAAATGCAGGATTTGAGGACGTTCTGTTTTCTTTGATCGTCTTTTCAGCATATACTGCCGGGGTGATCTTGCCCAGTAATCCGGTCAGGTTACCCATTTCCACTTTATCGCAGGCGCCTTTGATAGCACCACATTTTGTATGACCGAGTACAACAATAAATTTTGAACCAGCTACTTTACAAGCATATTCGAGACTACCCAATACGTTCTCAGAAATCACTGCGCCAGCCAGACGGATGCTGAAGATGTCTCCCAGTCCCTGGTCAAAAATGAGCTCAGCAGACGTGCGGGAGTCCATACAGCTTACAATAGCAGCCATTGGCCACTGGCCGTCACGGGTCTCATTTACCTGCTCCAGCAGGTTGCGGTGCAGCCGCAGGTTGTCCACAAAGCGTTCATTACCTTTTCTGAGAAGTTCGTAAGCCTGAGCGGGAGTGATATTTGCCTGAGATGCTTTATTTAATGTTTTCATTTTTGTCAACTTTTGCTTTTTTTAATAATTAATCCTTTCCTTGTCGGAACTGCTTTAGTTCAGCTGCAGTTCTTTCAACAATTGTTCATGATTACCGGTAATGGTATGAACATGGCCACTGGCAATCTTTTGCTGATGCTCAGGAGAGATGTTTTCGGTATTCGGGAGCCTGTATTCGTCCCTGAATCCGGTCAGGATCACAGTAATGTTCTTTTGAACAGCCTTTACGTCTTTAAACTCGCGGATCGTTTCCAATACGTCAAAGTCTATATAAGTAGTTTTGCTCGCGTCTATCACTACTGTTGAGTTTTCCGGCATATGATCCAGCGTCAGCAGGATGCTTGCCTTGTTCAGGAAAGACACTTCCTGCGCCAGTTCCAGGATGATACTGTCACCAGTCCTGTATTTTTCCTTACGGAAGAAGTAAGAACTGCGGATATTACCACGTAAGATAGCGATCACGCTTACCGCCATACCAAGGGCTATACCGATCAACAGGTCGGTAAATACGATGGCAATTACTGTTACCAGGAATGGTACCCACTGGTACTTACCATTCTTAAACATCTCTTTGAAAATGGAGATCTTACACAACTTGTAACCAGTTACAAGCAATACCGCTGCCAGTGTGGCCAGTGGGATCTTATTTAGTAAGGATGGTATCAGTGCAGTACAAACCAGCAGTAAGGAACCATGTGCAATGGTAGAAAGTCTGGTACGGGCACCAGAGTTGATATTTGCAGAGGAACGCACAATCACGGAGGTGACAGGCAAACCACCCAGCATACCACTTATGATGTTACCAATACCCTGCGCCTTCAGCTCCCTGTTAGGGGAAGAATACCTCTTCAACGGGTCCAGTTTATCAGTCGCCTCCAGGTTCAGCAGCGTTTCTATGGAAGCCACAATAGCGATAGTGGCTCCAACGATCCATACGTCTTTATTGGTAATGGCGCTGAAGTCAGGCAGGCTGAACTGGCCGATAAAGGAACTGAAGTCTTTCGCCACTGGCAGACTTACCAGGTGGCTGGGAGCAACTGCCAGTACACTGCCGGTTGCAATAAACAGGGCATTCATACCCACACCAACCAGTACAGCTACCAGCGGTGCAGGGATTGCTCCCAGTTTCGGGATCTTATTCCAATAGAGGATGATTCCTATTGAAACCAGGGTAATTAATGTTGCCCCAAGGTGAATATGATTCAGTGTGGAGAGTAAAGCGGTAAAGCTGTTATCTCCATCTATCTGGATAAATGCGAAATCTCCTTCGGAATCGGCGTCATATCCGAATGCATGCGGCAGCTGTTTTAGTATAATGATAATACCGATAGCGGTCAGCATTCCCTTGATAACGTTGGAAGGGAAATAATTAGCAACAATACCCGCCTTTACAAGGCCAAGCGCCAGCTGCATGATACCTCCTATAACAACGGCCAGCAGGAAGATGTCAAATACGCCAAACTTGGTGATGGCGGTAAGTACTACGGCAGTAAGACCGGCGGCAGGACCACTTACACTCAGTTGAGAACCACTCAATGAGCCGACGACGATGCCACCCACTATACCAGCAATCATTCCGGCGAATAAAGGAGCTCCAGATGCCAGGGCAATACCCAGGCAAAGAGGTACCGCTATCAGAAATACAACAAGACCAGCAGAGAGATCACCTTTCAGGTTGGAAAATAAAGATTGCCTGCTCATAGTCAGAAGGATTTAAAAACGCAATGCGTTAAAACAGGGAATAAACATGCCTTTACTACATGGCATAGTTACATTACTCCTGTTAAGTGAATAAAATATTGATGATAGTAAATACAGCGCAGTACATGCGCGGAAAAGCGGAGAATTGTACCAGCGTACATGCCGGGATTGCCCGTATAGGCAATGCGACAGATGCTAAAGTACAATACTGTTAACAATTGGGTGGAGGACAGTGTATTTCCCGGGTAGGCCCCTGAGGAATTTCCGCAAAGAAGTTATAATGAAGACTTTTTACCAGTAATGAAGGAGCAAACTGAATGTTGTTATCGTCTTTCAGGAATTTTAACTCCTTACTCAACTTTACCAGATCGCAACAGCAACCACCATCTTCTACCGGATGCTCCTCTACGATCTGATTATTGAACAATATCTTCCCCACCTCCTTGATTGGAAGGAGTTGTGTGCACATCAGTGCCAGGAGAAATATGCCAATGACTCTTTTCATCGTTCCGTACAAAAATAGGTAAGCCAATGTCGACTTTGTAAATATACCATTTAAAAAAATGTTAAATCCCCTTTTATGATGAATGGTTGCAACCTGTACCCTTGGACGTTAGTGAAAGACGTTGAGCAACAGCCCCTTCTGCCACCACTGTCAAATCCCCTTTTGCACCCTTTATTAACGTAAGCCCGTACTGGTTCCGCTTTGATTCCTATATCTCCATATCCTTATACCGTCATCTGGATATCACTTCACCGTCATATATATATCCCTTGGATATACAGATGTCGGTGAAGTGATATAGAAATGTTGATAAAGCGATATGAAAATGATGGTAAAGTGATGGTGAAGAAGCGGGAAAGAATCCTACCATTAAGCATATTAAGCAGTACCCTTTCGCAGATCGCTTGACAACAGAGGCTTTGGCGAGGCGGGTTTTGAATGTCGCCGGGAATGCACCTGATAGACGTTCATACCGGGCTAATGCCATTCATCACAAAAGTCGAAAACTTAAAACCGGGGCGGAATCGGATTGAAATGCCGTGCCATGGCTGATATAGGAGCCAAAGACCGGTAATATCTTAAGCAAGTTATTTTGTTTAATATGGTATTGTGTATTGCATAGTAGTATAAAACACGTATCTTTACATCGTAATCATCAAAAACCACCATTAGAAATGTATAGGTATCATTTTATTCATAAAGCTCACTTGCCATGAATATAGATAACACACAGTCACAGATGAGAAAAGGGGTGCTGGAATTCTGCATTCTCTCAGTCATCAAGCAAGGAGAAGCTTATCCTTCAGACATTATAGAAAAAATGAAAGAAGCAAAGCTGGACATCCTGGAGGGCACCCTTTACCCGCTACTCACACGACTTAAAAACGCGGAATTACTTTCCTACCGATGGGTTGAAAGCAGCTCGGGGCCGCCGAGAAAGTATTTTTCCATGACCGAAAAGGGAGAATTATTCTACAAGGAACTGGAAGCAACCTGGAACGAGCTGGCAAATGCGGTCACGCAGCTCACTACAACAAATACCATCCAATAACCAAAACCTAAAATAGAGACTCGAAATGAAAAAGATTATTAACATAAACCTGGCAGGCCGCCTTATCGCTATAGAAGATAGCGCATATGAGATATTGCGGCAATACCTGGATAGTCTTGCGCGGTATTTTGCCCGAGAAGAAGGAGGGGATGAGATTGTGAGTGATATCGAAAGCCGCATAGCGGAACTGTTCCTGAACAAGCTGAAAACGACCCATTGTATCACGGATGAGGACGTACACTCTGTAAAAGCCGCCATGGGAACTCCCGAACAGTTTGAAGAAGCAGGAGAAACCAGTCAGCAACAACAGCCGGGTAACGATCCGGTATACGATAGTGTCCGCCCCCGCAAAAGATTATATCGCGACCCAGACAGTAAAGTACTGGGCGGCGTGTGCGGTGGTTTAGGCGCCTACCTGAATGTAGATCCGGTGGTATTCCGTATCATATTTGCCCTCCTGGCTATTGGCGGCTTTGGATCCGGCATCCTGGTATATTTCATTCTTTGGGTAGTAACCCCTGAAGCCAACACTGCAGCTGAAAAGCTGCAGATGAGGGGGGAGAAGGTCGATGTAAATAATATCAGAGCTACCGTACAAGACGAGCTCAACGCGGCAAAAGGTCATCTGAAGAACTTCGGAAATGACATGAGAAATTTTTCCCAGGGCCGCGGAAGACAATTTGGAAGTGATATAGAAAGGATTTTCCGCAACCTTTTTGAAGGCTTGGGAAGAGTCCTGCTGTTACTGACCAAAGGATTCTTCTATTTTCTGGCGGTAGTGATCCTGTTTGCACTGATAGCTGCAGGGGTTGCCATTGCCATATCTTCTGCGGCCCTCTTCCCACTTAAGAACCTGGTACTGGCTGGTCCCTTACAGAACCTGCTGCTATGGCTATCTATCTTATTCCTGATCGGTATTCCTATCGTGGCGCTGATCATATTCTTTGTCCGTAAGGCAACCGGCATAAAAGAAGCCAACCGCTACGTCGGATATACCCTTAGCCTGCTTTGGTTCGCCGGCCTGATTTCTGCCATCGTATTGATCGTTTCTGTAATAAAAGACTTCCGTACCGGTAATGCTCCTCTAAAAGAAAAATTTGCACTCGTGCAACCTTCTGGTGGAAAGTTAGTCATTAAACAGGCAGACGATTATACCGGCATCGACGAGATAGAATTTTTCGATGATATTTTACGCGTAGCCGAAGACACAGTTATCATCAATACAGCCCGGATCAAACTTGAAAAGAGCGATACAGACAGTTTTGAAGTGTATGTTGAACGCTACTCCAGGGGAAGAAGGGTATCACAGGCGAGAGAACTGGCCAGGGAAATACAATACCAGCTCGTTCAGAAGGATTCCATTCTGTATGTACCCAGTGGAATATCCATCCCTACCGATTCAAAATTCAGAGGACAACATGTGAGGGTTATCGTGAAAGTGCCAGCCAATAAACATGTGGTAATGGATAAAAGCCTGAACTTCCATAATAATCACTGGAACTATGACGATGATTATGAATGGGATGAATGGGGTCATTACCGCGAAAGGGGCCAGGTGGAAATCAAAATGAATGATAATGGTTTCCCTGAAGATCTTAACCAGGAGCGTCCGAGCACCCCTGACAGTAACAGCACACCTGAAAACAGGGCGGATTCCCTGGAAAGGAATTATCGCTACAAGGGTGGAAAACAGGAAAATAAAACACCTGTAGACAATAGCGGTTCAGACAAAACCCCGGCTGCAGAACACAGCCAGATAGCCCTGGACGGCATGAGCGTGATCGCCTACAGCTTTTATAAACTAATTAAGTGATGGGATTGTGAATTTTGAGAAAACTTTGTCATCACAATAAGTTCAATAGTTAAAGAAACATTACCACGGTTTTTACCGTGGTTTTTTTATGTCTCATCTTTTTCCCGATTCGATACCGGCCCTGCCGTATTAATTCATAGTTTTGCTTTTTTAATCGTTTTATCAGGACAAGGCTAAGGAATGCAGGCAACAAAAAAAGCAACGATCAACATTGCGCTGGTAGGTAATCCAAATAGTGGGAAAAGTTCGCTCTTTAATGCGTTGACGGGTCTGAATCAGAAAGTTAGCAACTTTCCAGGCGTTACTGTCGATAAGAAGACGGGGGCGGCGACCATTTCAGCCCATCTGCAAGCCAATATTATAGACCTGCCCGGTACCTATAGCCTTTATCCTAAAAGCGCAGACGAGTTTGTTACCTACGACGTGCTCGTAAATCCAGCTGCCGACGAACAGCCTGACATGATCCTCATTATTGCTGACGCGGCCAACCTCAAGCGCAATCTGCTCTTCTGTTCCCAGATCATGGACCTGAAAATTCCTGTTATTATCGGCCTTACCATGATGGACATCGCCCGTAAAAAGGGTGTGGAGATCGATGAAGCCGGCCTAGAACGGGAATTAGGAGTACCGGTGGTGACCATTAACCCCCGTAAGAATAAGGGCATCCCTGAGCTGAAGAAAATGATCGACCTGCTGGCTAAAGAAAAACAAGCTGTGCAGCCCCGTGATTTTATAGACAGCCAGGCGCTGGCGCCGGAAGTTGTAACGGAAATCAGGAAGTATGTGCAGGTAAAAAGTGATTATGCTGCCCTACATGTGGCCGTGAATCATCATGAATTGCCATTCCTGAACGGCGGACAGAAACTTGCGATCACTAACATTCTCCAAACATATCATTTCAATAAGACAAAGGTACAGGCAGAAGAGATCATGCAGCGGTATGCCAGGATCAAGCATATCATGAAGAATACCGTGGTGGAAGCCGATCCTTTACAGAAGCAGTTGCAAACCGAAAAGCTGGACAACCTGCTGCTGCACCGCTTCTGGGGGTATGTGATCCTGCTGGGTATTATGTTCTTTATGTTCCAGAGCATATTCTGGCTGGCGTCTTTCCCGATGGACTGGATAGAGGCCGGTTTCGGCGCCTTAAGCGGCTGGCTGACAGAAGTACTTCCTGCCAATCAGCTGACAGACATTCTTGTGAATGGCATCGTTGCTGGTCTGGGGGGCATTGCGGTATTTATACCCCAGATCATGATCCTGTTTGCCTTTATTACAGTATTGGAAGATACGGGCTATATGGCCAGGATCAGTTTTCTGACCGACAGGCTGATGAGACAGGTGGGACTGAACGGAAAATCGGTGATGCCACTGATAAGTGGTGTGGCTTGTGCCGTACCCGCCATAATGGCCACGCGTAATATTGAAAACAGAAAGGAACGCCTGATCACCATCCTAATCACGCCCCTCATGAGTTGCTCTGCCCGTTTGCCCATTTATACGGTGATGATCGCACTGGTGATACCCAATAAACCCGTGTTGGGCATTCTGAACCTGCAGGGAGTGGTGATGATGGGGTTATATTTAATGGGATTTGTAATGGCCTTGCTCATTGCTGCGATACTGAAGCTATTCATCTCTATAAAGGAAAAAAGCTATTTCATCATGGAGCTGCCGGTGTACAGAGCGCCCCGCTGGGCCAATGTAGGCACTACGATGGTGCAGAAGGCTAAGATCTTCGTGACAGACGCCGGTAAGGTGATCATGGTGATCTCCATCATACTCTGGTTCCTGGCATCTTATGGTCCTAAAGACAAGATGCATCAGGTGACGGCCCACTACGAACAGTTGAAGACGGCCCATCCCGAACAAACGGATGCGCTGGATATGGAAATGCAATCCGAAAAACTGGCCAATTCCTATGCCGGTGTTTTAGGGCATGCCATTGAGCCGGTGATTCGTCCACTAGGATATGACTGGAAGATCGGCATAGCGCTGATCACTTCCTTTGCTGCCCGTGAAGTATTTGTAGGTACCATGGCAACCCTGTATAGCGTAGGCGAATCTCCTGAAGATGGCGATGCTACATTACGGGAAAAGATGAGCAATGCCACCTGGAGAGATGGCCGGCCGGTATATACCCTGGCCAGCGGAATCTCACTGATGTTGTTTTACGCTTTTGCCATGCAGTGCATGAGTACCCTGGCGATTGTAAAAAGGGAGACAAAATCCTGGAAGTTCCCGGCGGTTCAGTTCGTATATATGACCGCCTTGGCATACCTCTTTGGCTTCCTGGCCTTTCAGTTATTGAAATAAATCGCTGACAAGGGGCACGCAGTGAAATACCTTATATTGCAGTATAACCAGATCAGGTATGAAAATACTCATCTACAGCTTGCTGCTCTTATCGACTATCAGTATACATGCGCAGTCAATAGACTCAACCCAGTTAATAAAAGATATACAGACCCTTTCTTCAGACAAATATGAAGGCCGGATGGCCGGCACACGTGGTAGCCGCCAGGCCCAGTTCTATCTTATCGGGCGTTTTAAGCAGATAGGATTGTCTCCCTTCCACAATACGTATGAATATCCCTTTTACTTTAAACAGGGGGAAAAGCAGATCATGGGTACTAATCTGTTCGGATTTATTAAAGGTAAATCTGAATCTGCCATTGTCGTCACGGCGCATTATGACCACCTGGGAGTGAAAAGCGGTAGTCCGGCCGACAAAGACAGTATCTATAACGGAGCGGATGATAACGCCTCCGGAGTGGGTGGCCTGTTAGCACTGATGGCTTACTATAAAAAACATCAACCTGAACATACCATGATCTTTGTAGCGTTTGACGGTGAGGAAGAGGGCCTGCAGGGAGCGAAGGCCTTTGTGAAGCAGCCACCTGTGCCTGTAACGCAGATGGTGTTGAATATCAATATGGATATGATAGGCCGGAACGATAAGAACGAATTGTATGTCTGTGGATTAACCCAGTTTCCCGAACTGAAAAAATACGTAGATGATGCGGTCAATACCGGCGGACAGGTAAAAGTGCTTTCCGGTCATGATAAAAAGGAGGAGGGGTCCAATAACTGGATCAACCAGAGCGACCATTATGAATTCTATAAGTTAAAGATCCCCATGCTTTATTTCGGTGTGGAAGACCATCCGGATTATCACCAGGTATCGGATGAGTTCAAAGGCATCCAGCCATCTTTCTATTACCAGGCGGTGTTAAAAGTGCTGACTGTCCTGCAGTCTGCGGATAAAGGTGTTAAATGAGGCGTAAGGGCGCCTTCCAGTGTTAGGGTGGCCAGGGCTTCTCCTATGGAACGTTTCCAGTTTTTTTGGGCGGCCGGGTCTTGTCCGTGATTGGTGTCGCGGTCGTATGCTTCCTGCAGCTTGTTCATTTCCCGAAAGGACTCAATATATTGATACTGAATGATGCTGTCGAAATCTTCAACTGTCAGCTCCATATTTTTAATACGTTGCTGGAACCTGAGGGCCACCAGCCAGGTGATATCAAAATGGAGTTGCTCATGTTCCAGAGCGTAGGCGTCCCGTGCAAATGATTTTACCCAGGAAGCGCTCTTTACAAAGAATACCTGTAAAGTGAGGTTGATCTGCAGGGTATCTTTCCGCTGGAGACTGCTGCCTTCATAGGCAAAGCTCGTGTAAGACACCGCCGCACTGGGGCCGCGAAGGGGAGGAGTAGCCTTAAAGTCGGACCAGCGTAGTTTCCTGTGAGGTTGATAGAAAAGACTGTCGGAGTTAGGATCTTCCGGCCGCCTGTCTGGCGAGAATACCACTTTTATAACAGTAGCAGGAGGCGTTTCCTGCAAAGACCTGACAGGAAACAGGAAACAACACCATATGAGCTGAAGGAATAAAAACATGGCACCTCTTCAGAGTTAAAGGTACATTTTTCGTAACTTACGATCTACCAAAACAATCGCACTATGTACGGTGGCGGATACATTTTCGACGAACCCAACAGGAAGCAGCAGCGGGAAGAACAGTTGCATGATGATCCTGAAAAACTGGCCGCGTTTGAGGCGCGTATTGCCAGAGGGGAAAAAATTGAACCGGGCGACTGGATGCCGGCGGAATATCGCAGACAGCTTATACGACTGATCGAACAACATGCACATTCCGAAATAATAGGCGCGTTGCCGGAAGGCACCTGGATCACCCGGGCGCCGGGCTTTAAACGCAAGCTAGCGCTCATTGCCAAGGTGCAGGATGAGGTAGGACATGGACAGTTGCTGTATAACGCAGCAGAAACGCTGGGCAAATCCCGTGAAGCAATGATCAATGATCTGTTGAGTGGGAAGTCAAAGTATTCCAATGTCTTTAACTACCCGGCCAAAACCTGGGCAGACGTTACGGTGATCGGGTTCCTGATCGATGCGGCGGCCATCGTTAACCAGGTAGCCAATTCCAAAGGCTCCTACGGCCCCTATTGCCGGGCGCTGGAAAGGATCTGTTATGAAGAGAGCTTCCACCTGAAACAGGGGCATGATGCTTTCATCGAACTGGCAACCGGTACGCCGGCGCAGAAGGAGATGCTGCAGGATGCGCTTAACCGTTGGTGGCAGCCCATTATGCATTTCTTTGGTCCGCCGGATAAAGCCTCCAGCCACAGCGAAAAGCTGATGCAATGGAAGGTAAAGATGGCCAGCAATGACGATATGCGTAACCAGTTCCTGGACGCCTATGTTCCCAAGATATGGGAGCTGGGACTAACACTCCCTGACCCACTGTTAAGAAAGAACCCGGATACAGGGAAATGGGAGTATTCCGATCCGGACTGGGACCTCTTTTTTGAAGTGATCAAAGGGAATGGTCCCTGCAATAAAGAAAGACTGGATGTAAGAAAATGGGCAGAAGAACATGGCCGCTGGATCAGAAAGGCCCTCATGCGCCCTGAAGAAATGGAACGCAGTGCGCTTCCGGTGGCATAAAGCCATCTCCACGTAATTGTTATAATGTAGTACCACGATTTATGAATGACTCACTAGATCCACGTGTTAACCGGCTCAGGTTAGATAAGAATGACGGCTCCTTCAAAGTAGAAGAAGGAGAGAACTGGAATGTATTTGAAGTATTTCACCAGGAAAAAAGAGGGGCGCACCATGAACATGTAGGTTGTGTACATGCCCCCGACGCCAATCTGGCGCTGATCTTTGCCAAGGAACAATTTGGCCGCCGCAAGAAATGTGTGAATCTGTGGGTAGTACGCAGTGCTGATATACTCGCGTTTGACCTGGAAGATGAAGACATGTTCGCTAACAACCCGGACAAAACTTACCGGGATGCCAGCGGGTTCAAAGTCATGGAAAAGATCAATAAGTTTAAAGCACACACAAAATAGTCCCCACATCCCAATGCAATTACAACAAGCTATACAGGAACTGATCACAAAAATGGCAGATGATGAACTGGTGATCGGGCATCGCAATTCTGAATGGACCGGCCTGGGGCCGGTTATGGAAGAGGACATCGCATTTTCTTCTATGGCACAGGATAAGATAGGCCACGCATTGGCACTCTACCGCATACTGGAAGAACATTTCGGAGGCACAGACCCAGACCAGTTTGCGTTTCTCAGGAATGCGGAAGACTTCCGGTGTTGCCACTTCGTGGAAATGCCCATAGACACGTATGATTTCAGCCTGATGCGGCACTTCCTCTTTGATCATGCGGAGACAGTGAGATATCAGGCGCTTGCACAAAGCAAGTTTGCGCCTTTTCAGCACCTGGCTGGAAAAGTGAAGGGTGAACTGAAGTATCATACACTGCACGCAGACGCGTGGATTATACAGCTTTGTACTGCCGGAGAAGATAGCCGTGAACGTATGCAGGCAGCACTGGATAATAGCTTCCAGCTTGCAGGCGGCATTTTTGAGCCCGGACCCGCAGAAGACCTGCTGATAGCGGAAGAGATTTATCCGGGAGAAGCGGGTTTATATGAACAGTGGCTCAGTCACATATCTCCTGTCATAGAGAAAGCGGGCCTGGTCTTGCCGGAAATGACAGCCCCTGTATACGGAGGCCGTAGCGGCCGGCATACCCCGCATTTACAGCAGTTACTGAATGAGATGGGAGAGGTATTCCGTCTCGATCCTGAAGCAACCTGGTAGAAATAAAAAACTATGCAAACGATAACAACAATGCAGGCGGTATATCAATCGCTGGAGCACGTCATGGATCCGGAAATTCCTGTATTAAGTGTACTGGAACTGGGAATGATCACAGACGTTAAAGTGGATATAGAAGGCGTACACATTAAGATGATCCCTACCTTTGCGGCCTGCCCTGCAGTAGATATCATTAAGGAAAACATTAAAAATGCCGTTGAGCGGGATCTCCAGATGCCGGCATTTGTAAGTGTGGATAAGGAAGTAAACTGGAACAGCAACCGGTTGACAGCCGAGGCAAAAGAGAAGCTGCGCGATTTCGGTATTGCCCCTCCCGGCCGGCATGAAGGAGACGTGAGTATGGACATGCTGATCAAAGTAACCTGTCCCCATTGCGGAAGTGAAAATACCTATTTACGTTCCCCCTTCGGGTCTACCCTCTGCAGAGCCCTGCATTTCTGCCGGCAATGCGGAATGATGTTCGAGCAGTTTAAGCCACTCTCGTAAGCACATATATCACATTTCCTCATTATTGATTACATTCACGCTCAAAAAACAGGGGCATGAAGATAGGCTTGTATTTTGGGTCCTTTAATCCTATACATACCGGGCATCTGATTATAGCTAACTATGTGGCATACAATACGGACCTCGATAAAGTATGGTTGGTGGTATCACCGCAAAACCCTCTAAAACCGGCAGGATCATTACTAAATGAGCATAACCGCTTTCACCTGGTAGAACTGGCCATTAAGGATGAACCCAAGCTCAGGGCCAGCAACATTGAGTTTTCCCTGCCGAGACCCTCCTTCACCATCGATACACTCACCTATCTGACTGAGAAATTTCCTACACAAGAATTTACCATCATCATGGGTAGCGATAGTTTCCAGAACATCACGCGCTGGCGTAATTATCAGCAGCTTATCAGGAACTATCCTATTTATGTGTACCTGCGCCCGGGACATGAAGTAACTGAGACGCACGGGGCACGGGTAGAAATATTGAAAGCGCCGATGCTGGATATTTCGTCTACTGACATACGCAAGTGGATCCAGGAGGGGAAATCCATCCGTTACCTGGTGCCTGACAATGTGGTGGCATATATCGCAGAGAATAACTATTACCGGTAAATCACCGCTGCACCCGCACTTCCCGTTTTTTGGTCAGGAACTCGTTTGAGTAAATATCCAGCAGGAGTATGAACATGGATATAAGCAGGGGACCGAAAATCAGCCCGATAAACCCAAAAAGGTTCACACCTATCAACACCCCGAAAATGGTAATCAGGGGGTGTACATCACCGATCTTCTTCGCCAGTATCAGGCGGGATAAATTATCAGAGGTACCAACTACGGCAAAACCATATACCAGCACGCCGATGCCCTGCCATGTCATATTGGTGGCAAGGAGGTAAACACCCATAGGCACATATACAGCAGCGGCGCCAACAACAGGCAGCATGGCGGTAAAACATGTCACTGCAAACCAGAACAGGGGTTGGGGTACCTGAAAAATGAAATAACCGAGCAGTGATACGATACCCTGTATGACCGCAATCAGGGGAATTCCCACCGCATTGGCAATCACCAATTTATGGAATTCAGTCCCAAGCCTTAACACATTCTCGTCTTTCAACGGAATATATTCATATAACCAGGCCTCCATTTCCCTACCGTTCACCAGCATAAAGTACAGGATGAAATAGAGTATAGCGATAGCTGTTAGTGTGTTAAAAGTGGCACCCAGCAATCCTGGTAAAACAGAAGTAATGTATTCCTGCAGCCTTTCCAGTCGCACCTGCGAAAGGATATCTATGTTGGTAGAAGCCTGTATCTTGTCATTGATTGTTTTAAGGCCGGCAATCAGCTCTGAAGAATGCGTAACAGCATAACCAATTTTGTCGGTAAGCATGTTTATGAGCATGCCAAAAGGCAGCAATATAATTATAAATGACATGAACATTAGTAGCGCAGCAGCAAGGCTTTTGCGCCACTTCCGGTCTTCCACTAAGCGGAACATGTATTTCCTGCTGAGGATATACATGGTGATAGCGCCAAGAAATCCGGGGAAAAATGTATACAGTTCCCGGAAGAGTATATATGCCAGCAGTACAATGATCAGCAGAAAGCTGACTTGTTTAATTCGCTCGTTATCTATTACGCCCATGAGGTTGAGAGGTTATCTGTCAGTGAATATAATTAATCGTGCAAAAAGAATACCGTTCCCTGCAATAGTACCGGCTGGTATAAAGTAAACCAATCTACCACATAAAGTGTTTAATCAGAGCAGGTTGCCGGATACTTTCCGAGTCAGCGTAATATTTTATTAATAGCAATTACGGAAAGATTATAATTATTGGAATAGTGTTTGTAATCTGTACAGTACGATTTATAACCATTGTTCATCTTTTAAAACTTTTATTTTATGGCGAACAGCAGTTCAAAAGCAGTTGTGTCATTCATTGTTGGTGCCGCAGTAGGTGTGGCTGTAGGTTATTTACTGAATACTGACAAAAGAGACGAACTCGTAGAAAAGCTGAGATTTCAGGCAGATAAATTGAAAGACAAGTTTAAGAAAAGAAAGGAGCACTTTGAAGATGCTCTGGAAAACGAGATGGCGTAAACCCTTGTCACAAAAAATATTTGCATGGAAGATAATTTCAGCAATTACTTCAATCAGACGGGCAAGGTAGCCAAGGAATATCTCGAAACTCGTTTAGACCTGATTAAACTCCAGGCAGCAGGAAAGCTATCAAAAGCCTTAGCGCTTTTCTTTTCATTGATACTGGCTTTCCTGCTGTTCTTTTTTGTTATCGTATTCCTTGGTATGGTGCTTGGCTTCTGGATAGGCGAAATGACCAATAGTTTTACCATTGGGTTTTCTTGTTCTGCGGCCTTGTTCATAGTGTTGCTGGGCATTCTGCTCATTTTCCGTAAACCGCTGATCCAGGTTCCTCTATCTAATATACTAATTAAGGAGCTAATGAGTGAGATGGATATAGTATATGATGAAGAGGAGGATAAAGGTCAGAAGAAGGAAGCAGAAGCCGATGGCAAAAAGATTGAAGAGGAAGAAGAATTGTACGAACAATTATAACAATTGAAAGATTAGTGATAAACCTTTACACATGCCCAAGGTGAAAGTAACAAACGGAGACCTGTTACAGAAGGAGATAGCCCGGCTGAAAAAACGTTCCCGCGCACTGGAAAATGAGCTAGGAGACAGGGTCCAGTATTTTAAAGGAAATTATGGGAAAATGGCATTGAACTCTGTGCTTCCCGGCAGCACCAAACATAGTGCGATGTTGGGTGTGGCAGGGCGCATTGCGAAGGTTGCCTGGCAAAGCGGCAAGTTCAAATCCTTTACTACCAGCGCCCTGATGACAGCATTAGAGTTTGCGGGGGTACGGCTGGGTATGAATCTTTTCGATAAGTTCCGCAAAAGCCGCAGCAAAAAGAAGAAAGCCAAAGCTGCGGCCGAGAAAGAAGAAGATTAAAGATTGTTATCCCCAAACCTTTGTTCCCTCACTGCAGTTAGCACAAATATCAATATTCTTACGGCCTTGCTGGATCTGCGTCCGGAAACGGATATACTTATCGTTATGCCATAACTCCTTCAATGATTCCTGTTTAAGATCGCCCAGTTTGTGCTGCGCGTCTTTATCGAAACAGCATGGCACTACCAGACCGTCCCAGGTAATTACGGGAGAATGCCACAGACGCCAGCAGTGATTGCCCATTTTGTTCTTGATGGTATAGGTACCATCGTCATTCCTGTGATAACGGCTGTACTTATCAATAGTCGGGATCAGGCGGTTACCTTCTTCATAATCGTATACCTGGGCAGTCTTAAAGCGAACTTCATCCACACCGATTTCCTTTGCCAGTTGCTTTATATCCTCAATCTGATGCTCATTTGGTTTTACAACCAGGAACTGGAAAAAGACAAACGGCGTTTTTGAGTTCAACTCTTTTTTCCATTTTACGATATTCTTCGCGCCCTGTATCACTTTCTCCAGGTTACCGCCCACACGGTACTGCGTATACACGTCCTGTGTTGTACCATCAATTGAGATGATCAGCCTGTCCAAACCGCTTTCCACTGTTTTACGGGCATTCTCTTCCGTGAGGTAGTGAGCGTTGGTAGAGGTGGCGGTATAGATACCCTTTGCATGGGCGTATTTAACCATCTCCAGGAAGCCGGGATTGAGGAAGGGTTCTCCCTGGAAATAAAATATCAGGTATAAAAGCTCCTTATGGATCTCGTCTATTGTTTTTCTGAAGAAGTCCTGCTGCAGCATGCCGGTAGGGCGGGTAAAGGCTCTTAATCCGCTGGGGCATTCAGGGCATCTCAGGTTACAGGATGTTGTCGGCTCAAATGATACCGAGATAGGGTAACCCCACTGAATAGGTTTGCCTGTCCATTTGCTTACAAAGTAGCTGCTTAACACCTTGGCGGCGTTCCAGCCGCGGCGCAGCGTAAACTTGGACATCAGATTGAGGGTATCATTTAGATTAAATTCAGGCATAACAACATCACTTATTGTTGTAAAAATAAGATATCTATACCGGTTATGTATAATAATAATTATACTTGCTGTGAAATTGGGAAGAAGATTGAAAATGTGAGCATTAAAAGCCGTCACTCTATTGCGAAAGCCGAATAAATAAAAAGTGCCAAAACTCCGAATTAAGAAATCCAGGCGTTTAATTTTCGCCCTGTTATTCCTCCTATGTCTGACATTTGGAGCCTGGCTATGGTGGCGGGAGAGAGAGGAAGCCCTGAACTTTGTCAGGTATGAAGAATTTGGGATCGACATGCCGGTAAACTACTCCATTCACGGGATTGACGTGTCAAAATTCCAGAAAAACATCAACTGGTCGGCGGTGGAACAGATGCAGGTAGACCGTATTCATATCTCCTTTGCGTTTATTAAGGCAACAGAGGGTATTACCCGTCAGGATGCCTTATTTAAGCAGAACTGGCAAAAGGCCAAAAAAGCCGGTATTGTCAGGGGGGCATACCATTTTTTCTATTCTACCCGTGACCCGCTGAAGCAGGTGATCAATTTTCAGAATGTCGTGCAGCTCGAGTCCGGTGATCTTCCACCCGTGCTGGACATAGAAGTACATAATAATCAACCTCCGGCTGTGATCAGGTCTACTGCCAGGATCTGGCTGGAAGAGATGGAAAAAGCTTATGGTGTGAAGCCGATCATCTATACCAACATGCACTTCTACGAAACATATCTTGGAGAGGAATTTGACCGGTATCCTTTATGGGTGGCCCACTACTATCAGAAAGAGCGGCCATCCACACAACGCCACTGGCTGTTCTGGCAGCACAGCGATATCGGAAGAGTGAATGGGATCTCTACAACGGTCGACTTCAACGTTTTCAAAGGAGACAGCCTGGCGCTTCGTAAATTGTGCCTCCCTTAACATAATAAATTCACATGGAAAATCAGGAACCACAGCAGGACAGAAAGGAACAATTCGATATGAGGATCGTGTACTATTTTGTCAGGATCATGCGAACGGTGTTCCTTGGATTTTTCTGGATGCTGGTGAACGTATTTCTGGGCTTATACCTTGGGTTTGCTATACCGGAGGAATCTACTCCCGGCAGGATGATCTTCTTTTACACTTTTCTGGTGCTTTCACTGGCAGGCTACCTGTTCATAGTCAGGAAAATGTGGAAGAATGCCGGCCACGTGCAGGATAACTATGACTAAAAAAGAAGTGATCAATTATAGCATCACTCCTACGGGCTTTTGGCCCATATGGGTAACATATAATTGATCACTTTACGAACCTACAGCAATGTGGACTGCTGCAAATATGCTTGTTGCATACCTTTGATAATGCGGGCAACATCTTCCTGCGACTTGCCGGTTTTCCGTTCAAGTCTGCTATACAGCTCCCTCTCTTTACCTCTTTCAAACACTAAATCTTCGTCTGAAAGTTCAGTGAAACGCTGCTTGAGCAGTTTCTTCAGTACCGACCACTGGTATCCCCGGATGTTCATAGTAGCATATTTATTTGTTATAGAATTTATATTGTAGATTATCCAAGTTGCCAATTTTCGATTTCTCGTCCGTGTTTTGCGTCAGGGTAACTGTACACTATTGCTGAGGTATAACTATCATGGTTATCAACACGGCTGGACGATAATATGTTCAATATCTATGCCATTAGCAGGGCTCTGAAAGTTAAAGCAATGTTAGTCTTTTAACCCGCTATTCCTTTGCAGTATTGAGTTTGGACAAACTATATTATAATATTGTTAATGGGAGGGTTGCTAAAAAAGTGCTAAAACGCATCAGACGGGCAAAAGTGCAATCTATTGCACCAAACGCGACTTCTGCCGCTTTGTGGAATGCGCTGCACATCCATTACAACGGTTTGGGGTGCCTTGTGTGGAATGGTTTACTCATTACTGCTGTGTAATGCGTAATTGGCAAGGATTTAACGCATGGAACAGACTTTGCAACGTATTAATTGAACGATGATACGATAACAACCTTAAACGGAATATTATGCTAAGCGAAAAAGAATCCGGAAAGGATAAAAAGCCTTCCGAAGAATATGAGCAGAAAGAACAGCATCCCGTTGAAATTTTAAAAACAGATAAAGCAGATAATACTCGCAGTCCACTGCATGCAGACCTTTCAGAGAAACCCGAGGAAGAAAATGCAGCAGTGCGCGATCAGGATACTAAAAACTAAGTCGTTACCATATTTTTTTATTGATTGACCTCTTGACACAATATGGTATTTCCTACGGAGGAAAAAACGATTAGTAACATTCTTCTTTAATGTTGTGGTGTATAGCAGGCCGTCCCATTCATGGGATGGTTTTTTTTTAACTACTATGGTCAGCAATGATCTTCCAGCTTCCTTTAATGCGTTTAATGATCAGCGAGAAGTGCCCCTGCAGATCACCTATTGTTCTTTGGAGGTGCCATTTGCCTACCACAAAATAGATATCCGCTGCCAGGGGCTTCATTTCCAGTATATTGAAGACCAGTTTACCCATAGCTGCCGTGTCTGGATATGATTTCCGGTAGTTATCCAGTGTGGCCTGCCAGCCGTAGGTGGCGCCTCTCTTACCAATAAATATCAGGGAATCCGACTGCCAGTAAGTAGTCATAAAGGCGTCCAGGTCGCCCTGGTTCCAGGAGGCGGTTTGTTTAGCCAGTAAAGCCCTGATAGCAGACTGCTGCTGTTGTGCACGTACGGCCGTAAACGGAGTTGCCAACAGGATAAGGAACAATAATAAACGCATGGTAATTTTTAGTAAAAGATAAACAGTTTTTGCGATGCAGGGCAATCTGATTATACTACCTTTGCAAAAATCAACAACTTATGCCCGGATATGAATTTTTTGGCCCGGAAGAACGCAAAGAGATAAACGATGTACTGGAAACAGGCATTTTTATGCGTTATGGCTTTGATGGTCCCCGTAAAGGTATCTGGAAAGCCAAAGAACTCGAACAGGCCATTTCTGAAAAACTGAACGTAGCCCACACCCACCTGGTATCCAGCGGTACCGCCGCCCTTACAACAGTTATGGCAGCATTGGGAATCGGCGCCGGGGATGAGGTGATCATGCCCACCTTCACATTTGTGGCCAGCTTTGAGTGTATCTTTTCTGTAGGGGCAACGCCTGTCCTGGTAGATGTGGACGATACCCTGACACTGGACCCTAAAGCTGTGGAAGCCGCTATTACTCCCCGCACCAAAGCGATAATGCCCGTACACATGTGCGGCGCCATGGCTGACCTGGATGCGCTGAAGGCTATCTGCGACAAACACAATCTGATCTTACTGGAAGATGCCTGCCAGTCTTTTGGCGGTAGCTATAAAGGCAAAGCGCTGGGAACCATCGGTCATGCCGGTGCATTCTCTTTCGACTTCGTAAAAACAATTACCTGTGCAGAAGGTGGCGCTGTTGTAACAAACGATAAAGACATCTATCTAAAATGTGATGCATATGCCGACCATGGTCACGACCACATGGGAGTAGACCGGGGCGCTGACCTGCACCCATATATCGGGTATAACTACCGTATCTCCGAACTGCATGCTGCTGTGGGGCTTGCCCAGGTGCGCAAGCTGGATACCTTCCTGGGCATCCACCGGAAAACAAAAAAGATCTTCAAAGATGCCCTGGCTACTGTACCAGGCGTAACTTTCCGCCGTCTGCCAGATGCTGATGGTGACAGCGCAACCTTCCTGGCCTTTTTCCTGCCGGAAGAAAGTCAGGCACGCGCCGCTGCTGCTGCGATGAAAGCTGCTGGTTTACCAACATTCTACTGGTATGACAACAACTGGCACTATATCCGTAACTGGGAGCATTTCAAACAAAGCACTGTGCTTTTCCGCTTTGCACCGGGACTGCAGCAGGCAATGGAACTGTACAAGGTAAAGCAGTTCCCTGTGTCAGACGCTATCATGAGCCGCTGCATTTGTACGCCTATCAGCCTTAGCTGGAGCGACGAAGAAGTTCAGCAGCGGGCTGAGAAATTGGTGAATGCAGTAAAGAGCGCCCTATAAAAGATAAGCATGAAGAAAGTAGCCTTGATTCCCGCCCGTTATGGGGCTACCCGTTTCCCGGGTAAACTGATGGCTAAGCTGGGAGGTAAATCTGTCATTCTGCGTACCTACGAAAGCACCGTGAACACAGGCGTGTTTGACGAGGTAATGGTGGTGTGCGACAGCGAGATCATTTACAATGAAATTGTGAATAATGGCGGTAAAGCCATCATGAGCAAAAAGGAACATGAATGCGGGACCGATCGTATAGCAGAAGCTATTGAAGACCGTGCGGATGTTGATATCGTTGTGAATGTACAGGGCGACGAACCCTTTACCCAGAAAGAGCCGCTGGAGAAATTGCTGAAAGTATTCGAAGGAGAAGAAGGTAAACAGGTGCAGGTGGCATCCCTGATGCAGGTACTGAAAGACCAAAAATCTATCGAAGACCCAAACTATGTGAAGGTGGCGGTGGATAAGAAGTTCAATGCCCTTTTCTTTTCCCGCTCTGTCATTCCTTACCCGCGCGACAAGAACATCCAGACCGTATATTATGAGCACATCGGGATCTATGCATTCCGCAGACAGACGCTGATGGATTTTACCAAAATGCCGGTAAGTCCCCTGGAAGCTGCGGAGAAAATAGAATGCCTGCGCTACCTGGAAAATGGTATTCCCATGAAAATGGTAGTGACAGAATATATGGGTGTGGAGATCGATACGCCGGAAGATCTGCTGAAGGCGGAAAAATTACTGTAATACTAAATCATTAAACGACTGAGATGAAATTCAGGAACTTTAAAATGGTCGATTATGTGGTGTTTGGCCGTGGTGCGTTTGACCAGCTTGATGAGATACTGGCTCCCCGCCGTAAGGGCGATGCGCCAATGATATTCTTTGTAGACCATTTCTTCCAGGGTAATGAAGCCTTTGCCAAACGTATTCCCCTGAGAGGTAAAGATAAGATCGTATATATCGATGTTACTGATGAGCCGAAGACCAAATATGTGGATAAGGTAAGAGATGAGCTGAAGGCGGAATTTGGTGAAGTAAGCGGCATCATTGGTATTGGCGGTGGTTCTGTAATGGACATGGCCAAAGCCGTAGCATTGATGATGAAGAACCCTGGTTCTTCTGCTGATTACCAGGGATGGGACCTCGTAAAAGTAGCCGGTGTGTATAAAGTAGGTATTCCTACGCTCTCCGGTACGGGGGCTGAAGTAAGCCGTACCTGCGTGTTGACCGGACCGACCCGTAAACTGGGAATGAACTCTGACTTTACGCCATTTGACCAGATCGTACTCGATCCGGACCTGATAAAAGGTGTACCGGTAAACCAACAGTTCTACACAGCGATGGATTGTTATATCCACTGTATCGAATCTTTACAGGGTACTTACCTGAATGCGTTCAGCCGTTCTTACGGTGAGGAAGCACTGCGTCTCTGCCAGGAGATCTTCCTGGAGAAAAATACCTGGGATGATGATGCAGACGAAAAACTGATGATGGCGTCTTATGCCGGTGGTATGAGTATCGCCTATTCACAGGTAGGTGTGGCACATGCCGTGAGCTATGGCCTGTCTTACCTGCTGGGTACGAAACATGGTATTGGTAACTGTATCGTGTTTGATAAGCTCGAAGAGTTTTATCCGGATGGAGTGAAGGAGTTCAAGCAGATGGTGAAGAAGCATAATATCGATATCCCGCAGGGTATTACCAAGGGCCTGTCTGACGAGCAGTTCAATGCTATGATTGACGTTTCTCTGGGAATGGCGCCACTGTGGGAGAACGCATTGGGTAAAAACTGGAAGGAACAGATGACACGTGAACGCCTCCGTGCATTGTACGAGCAGTTGTAATAAGGGAAGAAATCACTACTTATAAAAAAGCCCCCTGTTTGCTGCAGGGGGCTTTTTTATAAAGCTTATGGCAGGAACCTTCTGATAGGAACGGGCGCCCGCATATGAACAAAACGCCACATGATCTGCAGGCGGCGGTTGTGATAAATAAACAGTAGATAGAGGGCCGCCATCAGGGTCACGACTGCTGTACAAAAGAACGTGACAGGGAAGAAGCGGGCATCATTGTGATAGACAAAGGCTGACAGGTAAGCGCCCAGGCCGATGCCGGCTTCCATCGCAATGTACATTGTAGCCAGTGCGCGGCCTTTGTGCTGCGGATGGCCCAGGTCGATAGTCCAGGCGGTAATGGCGGGAGAGTTCATCCCGACAGAAACTCCATAAACGACAGCCGCCGTCAGCATCATTGCCGGCGTGTGTGCTATGGCCAGCAGGAAAACGCCGATGGCCATGGTAATGGTGGATATCTTCAGAATAGGTACGCGGCCATATTTGTCAGACACCTTACCCGCCAGTAAGCGGATACTGATGGAAGCGGCGGTAAAGAAGGTAAAGAACAAGCCTTTATTCTCAATGCCCAGATAGGTACTGAAGTCCGGAATGATGGTGAACAATACGCCATAGCTGAGATATGTCAGGAAGATGACGATCACAGGCGCCAGTACCAGCGGCTCGAATATTTCAGTTTTGCTGATCTTCAATGTGGATAAACGGAAGCGCTGTTTGTCCTGTAAGGTTTCCCGCATGCCGCCCACCAGGATCACGACAGACAATAAGGCAAACACTGCAGATACCTGGAACATGATATGTATGTCCCAGTGGTTAGTGATATAACCCCCGATAGCTGGTCCCATAGCCAGACCTATTGTGCTGAACAGGCCAACCATACCCATGGCTTCCGCCCTGCGGGTGGAGGGCACGATGTCGGCAACATAAGCGGCGGTACCGGTCGGTTTAAAGCCGGTAGAAAAACCGTGAAAGAAGCGGAGTAATAAAAAGGCGCCTACAGAGCTGACCAATGGGTACAAAAGGCTGCACACCACACACACCAGCGAGCCGAAGATCATCACTGGCACACGACCGATCGTATCTGTCAGTTTTCCGCTGAAGGGACGGGACAAGCCGGCCATTAGCGTAAAAAGCGCAAGTATATATCCTTTGTAATCCTCACCACCCATCCGGGTCAGATAGGCAGGCAATTCCGGTAGCAACATGTTAAAGCTGGCGGAAAACAGTGCATTGCTGAGGCATAACATTATAAAATGGAAGGTGTAAATTCTCCCGGGCAACTGATCCTGTTCCATACCGCAAAGTTACAATAAAGGGCAGAACCCCAGCCGGTTAATGGGAAAAATACAACTTATATTATTTATCGGCCGGGCGGTAGTAAATTTGCATACACCCCAATCTACAGGTATGGAAAATAAAGAGCTCCGTTTGGCAGTCCTCATCGATGCAGATAATATTCCGTACGCCGGCGTAAAGCCCATGATGGAAGAAGTGGCCAAGTACGGCATCCCGACTTTCAAACGGATATATGGAGACTGGACGAAACCTACCCTGACCGGCTGGAAGGCGGTCCTGCTGGATAATGCCATTACCCCTGTGCAGCAATACAGCTATACCAGCGGCAAGAATGCAACAGACTCGGCTATGATCATTGACGCCATGGACATTCTTTATACCGGGCGGGTGGACGGCTTCTGCCTTATCACCAGCGACAGCGACTTTACACGTCTGGCAACCCGCCTGCGGGAAGCGGGAATGCGTGTGTTCGGACTTGGAGAAAAGAAGACGCCCAGCGCTTTCCGCGCTGCCTGCGACAAATTTATCTACCTGGAGATCCTGGCCGATAATGGTAAGGAAGCGTCTACCAAACGGAAGGCAGACAAGGGGAATGGTAAAGCCATCAGTAAGGCCGATAAATATGTGATCAACCTGCTGGCGTCCAGTATTAATGATATTGCAGATGAAGATGGCTGGGCCTACCTGGGAGAGTTGGGCAACCTGTTGCTGAAGAAACAGCCCGACTTCGACGCCCGTAACTATGGGTATAACAAACTGATACAGCTGATTAAAAGCTTTGAGGATTTCGAAATAGATATCCGGGAAAGCAGCCGTAAAATGGGGAAGCTGGTATACGTCAGAGTAAAATAAGACATAAAAAAAGCTGTTCTACCTTGGAGTAAAACAGCCTTTTTAATATCTTAATAAGTTGGATACTAGCGCTTAGCGTATTTGATAGCTGCGTAGAGGAACATTAACGCAAACAGGATAATAACTGCATAAGTCAGATAATGGGCAATCTTGTCTCCCGCTCTGTAAAAATCGGTAGTCTCTACGTTATTAATTACTTCAAGCAACATAAAAATGATGTTTAGTGGTCCGGGCTGCAAGTTAGCGCATTCTGTTTGAAAATCCCAACATACGTACCCGTCTAATAGTTCGTGAGTTGCTCTATATATTGATGCAGACGTGATTTAGCCAGGAAATTTTTCTCCAGTGGTGCGGCGAACGGAACCGGGGTATCCAGTCCTGCACAGCGCAGTATGGGTGCATCCAGCAGATGGAAGCAATGTTCTGCTATCCACGCACTGATCTCTCCTCCCAGGCCACCGGTGAGCGTATCTTCATGAAGAATTAATACTTTGCCGGTAGCGGCCACTGCTTCCCGGATGGCGGTATAGTCCAGCGGTAATAAAGTACGCAGGTCAAGTATATGTAGTGATACGTCCGGGTGTTGCTGTACATATTCCAGCGCCCAGTGTACGCCGGCGCCATAAGTGATGATGCTGACATCTTCTCCTGCCCGTACAAGGCTGGCCTTCCCGATCTCCGTAGTATAAGGTGCTTCCGGCACGGGGCCGCTGATACTGCGGTAGAGTGCTTTATGCTCGAAGAACAATACCGGATTGGGATCGGCAAATGCCGCAAGCAATAATCCCTTGGCATCTGCCGGGGTGGCGGGATATACTACTTTCAGCCCCGGTACATGTGTGAACCAGGCTTCGTTACTCTGGGAGTGGAAGGGTCCGGCGCCAACACCTGCCCCTGCGGGAAGCCTGATCACGACATCGGCGGTCTGTCCCCAGCGGTAGTGGATCTTTGCCAGGTTATTGACGATCTGGTTGAAGCCGCAGGTTACAAAGTCGGCAAACTGCATCTCCACCATACTTTTATATCCCATAAGGGAGAGTCCAAGTCCCGTTCCTACAATAGCGCTTTCACACAAAGGCGTGTTTCTCACTCTTTCCCTTCCATACTTTGCCAGAAAACCATCTGTGATCTTAAACGCTCCGCCATATTCCGCAATATCCTGTCCCATTAATATGAGGTTGGGATGCTGTACCATGGCCTGGTCCAGTCCTTCGGAAATAGCGTCGATGAATCTTTTATCATGAACGGCACTACCAGCCGCCGGTGAGACCGGCGCGGGGGCAGGGGCATAAATATCCTTCAGCTCATCCGCTTCACTGACCGGCGGAGATACAGCTGCCAGCGCGGTATTTATTTCCCGGTCTATTTCCTGCTTCAGTGCCTCCCGGATATCGTGAATGTCTTGTTCGTTGATAAGTTGCAGATAGGATAAGAACCCTTCGAAATGCTGGATGGGGTCTTGTTTAGCCCATTCCTCCAACAGGGCAGGAGGGACGTATTTAGTGCCGCTGGCTTCTTCATGGCCTCTCATGCGGAAGGTCATCGCCTCTATTAATACGGGCTGTTGCTCCTGCAGGGCATGACGTTTCGCTTCCTTTACGGCATGATATACTTCCAGGAGATTGTTGCCGTTAATACGCATGCCGCGCATGCCATATCCGGCGGCTCTTTGTACGAGTTGTTCACAACGGTATTGTTCTTCTACCGGTGTACTCAGTCCATAGCCATTGTTCTCTATCAGGAAGATGACGGGCAAATCCCATACAGCCGCCACGTTCAGGGCCTCATGGAATTCGCCCTCACTGGTACCGCCTTCACCGGTAAAGGCCAGGGATACCTTGTGTTCTTTTTTTAATTTATGTGCCAGAGAAATGCCGTCAGCAATAGAAAGCTGTGGTCCCAGGTGGGAGATCATACCACAGATATGATGCTGCCGGGTGCCGAAGTGAAAGGAACGTTCCCGTCCTTTGCTGAATCCCAGCGGACTGCCCTGCCATTGATGGAACAGCTGCTGTAACGGTAGCTGCCGGGCAGTGAATACACCGAGATTTCTGTGCAGGGGCAGGATCCACTCGTCGGCGTCTAACGCTAAAGTGGCGCCTACAGCAATGGCTTCCTGACCGATGCCGGAAAACCATTTACTGACTTTTCCCTGTCGCAGCAGCAGTAACATTTTCTCTTCAACCAGCCGCGGATACAACAGGGCTTTATAAAAAGTCAGCAGCTCCCCGTCACTGATATGTGCACGTTCAAAATACATGGTATTAAGCTCAATCGTTATCGCCTCCCGCAATGCTATGCATGATACCACTAACAACGGTGAGGACCAGGCTGAATATCAGCGCCCACCAGAATCCGTCCACCTTGAATCCTCTTACAAGGTTGGACGCGAGCAGTATAATAATAGCATTGATCACTAACAGGAACAATCCCAGTGTAAGTATCGTAGCAGGAAGTGTTAGTATTATCAGTATTGGTTTCACCAACAGGTTCAAGATAGCTAATACTAATGCGAGCACAAGGGCAGTCGTAAAATCCTTGATAGTTACACCCGGCAACACGTATGCAGAAAGCATAGCTGCCAGCGCCGTTACAAGTAAGCGGATGAGAAAGTTCATGTAATGAAATTTTTTGGGAAGGTAACAAATTGGAGCTATACCGGCTTACAGAAAATCATCGCTTTCTCTGTAAGCTTTTATCAGGGCCAGTTCACCCTCTTTGCCTGGATTGGCGTTGCCGTGCTCCATGCCCAGCACACCCTTGAAGCCTTTTTTATGTAAGTGCTTGAATATGTTCTTGTAATTGATTTCGCCGCTGGTAGGTTCTTTGCGACCCGGATTATCACCGATCTGAATATAGGCTATCTCGTCCCAGCACAGGTCCATGATGGGAATCAGGTTGCCGGTATTGCGCTGCATATGATAGATATCGTAAAGGATCTTACAGCTTGGACTATTCACTGCTTTACAGATGCCATAGCTTTGTTCTGCTGTACGCAGGAACAGGTCAGGATTGTCACTCAATGGCTCCATAACCATGATCAGTCCTTCTTTTTCCAGTACGTCTGCTCCCATACGAAAAGCCTCGATTACATGGGCGGTTTGTACACCAATAGGCAGATTTCTTTCAAAATAGCCAGGTACCACAGTGGCCCATTTGGCATTTACACGTTTAGCCGTTTCCAGTGCCTGCTTACATACCTTTACAAAAGCATCCTTAAACTCCTGCTTACCAGTGGTGAGAGATACTTTCCAGTTGTCTCCGGCATCTATCACAAAAACGCCCATCTGCATACCGAGCTTGCTGAGGAGCTTTCCGACCTTTTCCTGTTCTGCCGGATCGCGTTTCATCAGCCCATTGTCTTCTATGGCACGGAAGCCCTGGTCATACATAAACTGGATCTGGTCTAAAAAGCTGGCGCCCGCGCTGTTTTTAAACATCCCGTCGTGGGGGGCATAGTTCAGGTTAAATGTCTTACCTGCAGATTCCGGGTTTGTGAGATCATTGTGCATCGCTGCGGCTGTGTTGCCGATAGCCAGCGTGGATAGTCCCGCTAATGTGCTTTGCTGAAGGAATTTTCTTCTTTCCATAACGTTCCAAGGGTTGATTGCATGAATGTTAAATGTAATCGCTTTTTGATTCTGTTGCAAGGGGAGGAGAGGAAAAGTGTAGAATTGACGCATCTTCAACAGAAAAACGTTGCATTCCATTATTTGATTTAATAAATTCACAGCATTACAGGTTTTATCTTTCAAGAAGTGTTATGAAAAACAGACTATTGGCGTTATCGCTGGGAACTATGCTGACCGGCACTGCCTTCGCACAGGAAACTATCAACCAGCCGTTTACCGCGTATGAAGAGAAGTTGCCCGGAACTACATTCACATTTAAAATGGTGCCTATTCCGGCCGGGGAGGTCACAATAGGAAGTCCGGAAAGTGAAAAAGGAAGAGACGCCGACGAAGGCCCTCAGAAAAAAGTGAAGATCGCCGCCTTCTGGATGGGCGCATACGAAGTGACCTTCGAGCAGTATGACGTATATTCTGATCCGGAAAAAGACAAAACTCCCATTCCTGATGGCATGACACGGCCCAGCCCTCCTTATATAGATCTGACACTTGGCATGGGGAAAGTAGGAGGTTATCCGGCTAACAGTATGAGCCAGTATGGCGCACTGATGTACTGTAAATGGCTCTATGCGAAAACTGGCGTGTTCTACCGCCTGCCTACAGAGGCTGAGTGGGAATATGCCTGCCGTGCAGGCGCAGCTACAGCCTATCCTTTCGGCAATGATGTATCAAAACTGAAAGAGTACGCCTGGTATGCCGCCAACAGCGATAACAAGTATCATAAAGTAGGAGAGTTGAAACCCAATGCCTGGGGACTGTACGATATGCTGGGAAACGTAGCAGAATGGACGCTGGACCAATACGATGAACAATACCTTCAGCATGTGTCAGATACAGACCCATGGAATAAGCCAACAGCCAAAACGCCGCGAACCATCAAAGGAGGAAATTATCATGATGACGTGGCGATGCTGCGCAGCGCCAGCCGCCTGAAATCTGATCCGAACTGGAACCGCCGGGACCCACAGATCCCTAAGAGTTACTGGTGGAATGCTGACGCACCCTTCGTAGGCTTTCGTGTAGTCCGCCCGCTGAAGCAGCCTACAAAGGAAGAGGCCGAACAGTTTTTTGAAGACGTCATCGATCAATATAAAGGCGCCAGATAAGCCGGTAAAAAATTGCTGTATTACAGCTTAGTAGATATCCCCCACATTAACTCATAAAAAACTCTATCATGCAACAGGAAGAACTAAATCAATTCCACGGAAAAAACCGCAGAGACTTTATGAAACAATCGTCTCTTTTAGCCGGCGGACTGCTCGCGGCTCCTATGCTGTCACAGGCAAACTTCTTTTCAGGCGCAGACAATGTTATCAAAGTAGCCCTGATTGGCTGCGGCGGTCGCGGTACCGGTGCTGCTGTGCAGGCGCTCAGTACAAAAGAAAATGTGCAGCTCGTGGCAATGGCGGATGCTTTTGCTGACAGGTTGAACGCCAGCTATAATAATATCAAAGACGAAGTTGGGGATAAGCCCGGCCGTCTGAATATAAAAGAAGAACACAAGTTCGTAGGTTTTGACGGCTATCAGAAGGCCATCGCGCTCGCTGACGTTGTCATTCTGGCAACGCCTCCGGGTTTCCGCCCTATCCATTTTGAGGAAGCGGTTAAACAGGGGAAACACGTTTTCATGGAGAAACCTGTAGCTACAGATCCGGCAGGTATCAAAAGAGTACTGGATGCGGCGGAAGTGGCAAAATCAAAGAAACTGAATGTGGTGGTTGGCTTGCAACGTCGTTACCAGACCTCTTACCGGGAAATGTACAAACGTTTCCAGGACGGCATAATCGGCGACGTGGTGTCTATGCAGGTATGGTGGAACCAGGGCGCATTGTGGGTAAGACCACGTAAACCTGAGTATACGGAAATGGAATACCAGATGCGCAACTGGTATTATTTCAACTGGCTGTGTGGAGATCATATCGTAGAACAGCATATCCACAATATTGATGTTGGTAACTGGTTCATGAACGATTACCCGGTAACCGCGGTAGGAATGGGCGGCCGTTCCGTACGCACCGGCAAAGAGTTCGGCGAGATCTATGACCACCACTTTGTGGAATATCGTTATGGCAATGGCGTAGTGATGAACAGCCAGTGCCGGCACTGGAAAGATTCCGACAGCAGGGTAGATGAAGAGATCGTAGGTATAAAAGGCCGTATGCTGATGGATAAGGCAGTGATCAAAGATCATAAGGGAAAAGTGCTTTACCAGTTTGACAAGAAAAATGAGAACCAGCCTTACCAGGCGGAACACGATGAATTGTTTGCCGCTATTGCCAAAGGTGAATACAAGTTCTGGGATACGGAGAGGGCCGCTAAAACAACGCTGACGGCTATCATCGGAAGGCTGGCTACCTATTCCGGACAGACTATTGCATTTGACAAGGCACTTAATTCAGGTTTGAACCTGCAGCCGGCTACTTATGCATTTGATGCAGCACCTCCGATAGTACCGGATGCATCTGGTAACTATGCTTATGCAAAACCGGGTATCACTAGATATTTTAGCTAAGGCGTAGTATATTTATAAAAAAGGATATTGAAGGCCCCGGCAAGGGGCCTTCGTTTTACAGGAAGTATATGAGATTATTCAGGATCGTTTTATCAGGTTGCCTGTTATTGCTGATGGAGCAGACAGCTTTCGCACAGTATGGCCAGATCAGGAAATGGGCAGAAGAGGAATTACTGAGCAGCCCCGCCTTACGACAGGCACATACAGGTATCAGTATCTATGAACCAGCTACCGGAAAATACTGGTACAGCTACCAGGACGATCATTATTTTACCCCGGCATCCAATACCAAGATATTTACATTATATACCGCCATGCGCCTGCTGGGCGATTCTCTGCCGGCATTACGCTACCTGGAAACAGATTCCGTGTTGTATGTAAAAGGCACGGCAGATCCGGCATTCCTTCATCCGGATTATACGGTGCAACCTGCCTGGCAGTTACTGCAGCAAACTTCTAAACGTATTATGATCGTTCCTGCTGTATCTGAAAATAAACGTTTCGGCTATGGATGGGCGTGGAGTGATTACGCCGACTATTACCAGCCTGAATTAAATGAATGGCCTATGTACGGCAACGTAGCCCGCATCCGCCACCATGGGGATATGACACTGATCTGGCCGCGTATGTTCAATGACACCGCTCATTTTACCTTCCGTAGAGATGATAAGCTGGAGGAACTCCTCGCAGAAAGAGATGAGCGCAGTAACCGTTTTTCGCTGACCTTCAACGGAAATGATAAGAGCCTGCAGGAAGCAGAAGTCCCCTTCATAACAGGCCACACAGGCGATCTTGCCTACAGGCTGCAGGATACATTACACAAGCCGGTAACTGTACTGACCGATGGAACAACACTTCCACCAGGCGCATTTACATTATTGAAAGGCATACCGGCAGATTCCCTGTTCCTGCCGATGATGCACAGAAGTGATAACTTCTTTGCTGAACAAACGCTGATGATGTGCGCTGCACGGCTCTGGGACACGATCAGTACCGCCCGTACGATCGATTTCATGGAGAAGAGCTATCTGACCAATTTACCCGATACCCCTAAATGGGTGGATGGTTCCGGCTTGTCGAGATACAACCTCTTCACCCCGCGCGACTTCGTAAGTGTATTGTCGGATATGTATAAAACCTATCCTTCCGAAAGACTCTATGCTTTATTCCCCACGGGAGGCAAAGGCACGCTGAAAAACTATTACAAACAACAGTTTGTGCACGCCAAGACCGGTACCTTGTCGGGGTGCGTGGCATTAAGCGGATACCTCGTTACTAAGAAAAACAAGACGCTTGTATTCAGCGTACTTGTAAATAATCATAACAACAGCGCTACCAACGTCAGAAGAACGGTAGAACGTTTCCTGACGCAGGTATGGGAAAAATACTAGCGGATAGCATAGTGTTGCAGACGGATAGTATCAGTAGGTGAGGCGGTTTCTATGTAGCCTACTCCCAGCGCATAATAATACGTCGCAATGGTGCCAGCGGGATATGCGGTTTCTCCAATGAGGACGGCGGCGTCCTGCCGTACGACAATAACATCTTTATAATCATTACCCAACACAGTATGAACGGCCTCTTTCTTCAGCATATGGTATTGCAGTAGGCCCGTCTGTTCAACACCGGCAATGGTCACTGATACCGTATCGTTCCAGCTGCTTCCCTCACTGTAATTGTCATGAAGGAATAACCTGTCTCCTTCTTCCAGTTGATAGTCCGGCAGGGACAAGGCCTGTTCATATAGAAAATAACTGCCATTGTCACAGCGCACGAACTGGTCAGCAGATCCATCACTAAGGACGGAATACAGGTGGCCATTAATGGTCGTATCACCAGTTACCAGGAGCTCATAATGTGAGGTATCCCCACTGCTGTTGGTATACTGATAGGTAAAAGAAGACCCGGCGGAATAGGGCGCGTAGCCACAATGATAGTCAATGATGGTGCCTTCAAGACTTCTTTCTTTACGGCAGGCATACATAGAGAATATGGATAATGCTCCGACAAAAAACAGAGACCTATACAACATAAATGGACGCAATAGTTATAGAATGTATAGGGCAGATAGGATCGTACGGGCCGTAATGTAGTAAAAAAGTAATGGCGGCGTAAATGATAAATTATTGTGTGTCATTAAAATAAAAGTCAGTTACACACTTCCAGCGCAGGAGTGATGGTTCCGGCGCCTGCACGTATGGTTGTGGTCGATGTCTGGTTAGTGCGGCTGTCTGTGGCAGTAAAAGTGACACTGACCGGCTGGCTACTGCACCGCAGGACTGTGACGCTGAAATTGCCATTGGAAATGCTTGCGGTATAGTTCCGCTGTTCCACGTTGACGATCACCTTACCGCTTATCACATTGAACTGATCACAGTCTTTAGCCGTTCCGTTAATGATCAGCGTCTCATTCTCAGCGAGGGTCACGTTCACATTGCTGATCTCCGCGGCTACGCTAAAGGGACCAATCTCCTGCTGGCGGAGTACATTGAAGCAATTGTCTGTCAGGATCATCGTCATTGGTGTATTGGCAGCGGCTTTACCATAATATGTTCCCTCAACATTGGTGAATCCAAAGGTCGGAATAAAGTCTGGTTTCGTAAGCAGGGTGACACGGGTATTGGAGAGCGGCGCTGCCTGCTGATCCTTTACATGGGCCGTGAGCGTAATCTGCGGAAAAGTGGTTGCGCACAGCCAGTATCCTGTTTGTCCTGCAGTACCTGTATAGTCATTTCCCTGGCGGGTGGCCTGTCCTTCTTCCTTCCAGAAACCGGTAGCCTCGTCGAAACGCCATAAAGGTATTTGCTGCGGAGCGCTGGACGTCAGTTCATTGGGTATCATGATCCGGAAGCTGGCAGGCTTCGCGGGATCAGGTTGAAGAGCTGTACCGGCGGCATCTTCCATCGTGAAAACGATCATACTGAACGCCCGCAGGCCTAGCTGTTTGTTATTCTTATCAACACCACGCAGGTCTCCCGGCATCTGGTCTGCCACAGTGCTGGCTATAGGATGTATATAAAAGGAACGGACGGTTACTGTTCCATCGTAAGGCTGGTTGCCAGCCGTGAGAACAGCATTGGGGGGAAAGGTGAGGGTGCCTTCGGGGAAGGGAATAAGATCGCCGGTGGTGGCGCTGATTTTATTCTCGTTTTTAAGTAATAACTCCAATTGGACATATTGCGACTGGTCAGGGCGTACCATGAGCGTCCTGTAACCTCTGAAGTAGCCGTTCTTTTGCACACTGACCACAGCTGCATCGTCGAGTACGCGGATGTTTTCGAGCAGAAAATGCCCGTCTTCATTGGTCGTAGTGATCTGTCCTCCGCCGGATATAAATGCATTTTGTACGGGTTGCGATTGTTCATTCAACACACGGCCTTCTATACTCGTTTGCACGATCTGAACAGGTGGGGTATAATCTGGCGGAGGGCCCTCCTCAGAAAGCATTTTTTTACATCCACTTACTATGAGCATCAGTAAGAACAGTAAGGTTGGCATTACAGGGGACAATCTTCGTAAGTACATATGTATTGGGGATTGGGATTATGATCCGTCATAGTAAATATAGTACTTAAACAGCTGATTTCCAAAGAAAAAGGGGAAAGCCTTCCGGCCTTCCCCTTTGATTATCATTTAGTTGCATAAGGTTATACACCGAGGCTCCAGCCCTGACGGTATGTTCTTTTTACAAACTGGTTGGCATCATCAAAGTTGGTGACTTTCATCTCTTTACTATCCCACAGCAGCTTGATGTAACGGCCTGGGAATGATGTTTTTCCATCTTTTTCTTTCTTGATGTCGAAGCTTCTGATAGCAAGGTTAGCCATCAATAAAGTTTCTGTGAGCGGACCGGCAATAGAGAACGGAGAGCTGATGGCTTTATTCTTATCGCTGTTAAAACCAGCAATTGCAGCATTTACCCACTGCACATAGTGTCCTTCCGGTACACGGGCAATAGTTTGCTTAACGGTGGTCTGTTTGGTCTTGCTGGTAGGCAGCAACTGCGGATCCCTGCCATAAGTACCGCACATCATCTTGCCTTTGTCGCCGATCAGGATAGCACCGTTGCCACCGTCGCCCATTACTTCGTTAGGACCGAGTTCTTCCGGACGCTCCGGCTGGATACCACCATCCATCCAGTGGAGGGTGATCTCTTTACCGTTCTTGCCGTCAAACTTCAGGATCACGTGTGAAGACGGAGGACAGCTTTCAGGGAAATAACCGCGTTTGAATTCGTCTACATAAACACTACCTACGCTGCACTCTACTGATTTAGGATAGCCCAGACCCAGTATGCGGAAAGGAGGTTCTATGATATGGCATCCCATGTCGCCGAGTGCGCCGGTACCATAATCCCACCAGCCGCGCCAGTTGAAAGGCACCAGTTTATCGATATAATCTTTGTAAGGAGCAGTACCCAGCCAGAGGTCCCAATCGAGTTCTTTTGGCACTTCTGCCTTCAGGTTGGACCAGGGAATACCCTGTGGCCATACCGGACGGTCTGTCCAGCAGTATACGGTATGCACATCGCCGATAAGGCCTGCATTGTACCATTCCATCATCTGGCGTACACCGTCGCCGGAAGCGCCCTGGTTACCCATTTGGGTCACCACTTTGTGTTTCCTGGCCGCAGATGTCAATGCGCGGGCCTCGAAGATATCGTGGGTGAGCGGTTTCTGAACGTATACGTGTTTACCCAGTTGCATGGCTGCCATAGCAGCTACGGCATGCTGGTGATCTGGAGTGGATACAGTAACGGCATCGATATTTTTATGCTCTTTATCCAGCATTTCCCGAAAGTCCTTGTAGAATTTCGCTTTGGGAAAACGGGCAACAGAGTTGGCAGCCCTGCGGGTATCGACATCGCAGAGGTAGGTGATGTCTGCCGGGCCTTTGGCGATCTCGGACAGATCGCTTTCTCCTTTACCACCCACACCTATACCGGCTACGCGTAAACGATCGCTGGGTGCAATAAAACCTTTACCTCCTAATACGTGACGTGGAACGATCATAAAGCCGGCCGCCGCCAGTGCGCCGTTCTTTAAGAATGATCTGCGGGATTCATGACTTCCCTGATTGTTTTTTTCCTGGACCATATGTAACAAAATTTACCGATCAATATAATAGAAATGAGAGAAAATGCCTGTTAAATAATGATGTACGGGGGATTGAATGGTATTAATCCCATGTCATGATCTTACTTCTGTCCTCCATTTTTACATAGAGTGGCAGCAGCTTTTCATCGTACGACAGTCCGTAGTGCTGCAATACATCTGCCGGAACACCATCCCACTCATTCGGCACATTGCCCTTGTAACCAATATCTTTGATGCCCATCTGGGTGGTGAAGAAACCATTGGCAGTCAGGTCTCTCATCAGGCTGAAGAAGGCAGCACCCTGTACCATCTCTGGTTTTACCTGTTCAGGATACGCGATCTGGTCAATCAGTTCAAGCTGTTGCTGTTGCGTACAATCTACAAAGGCATTATTGTAACGTTTCGCACATTGTACATCGAGCCAGCGTAAGCCTCCGCGCAGCGGTAGTTTGAACTGTGGCTGGTCTTTGGCCATGAACTCAATGAACTCCGGAACCTTCGCCTCGGAGGCACTGCCGGAATGTTCATCGGCTGGAATAATAATATCTGCAAGCACTGTGATCGTTTTCATTTCTGCAGCAGTAAAGAACGTTTCCGCCATCAACGCTGCGTCTCTTGCAGCTTCCGGTTCGGTACGGCCATAAGATGGCAGCTTTCCTGCGCCGTCTTTTTCTTTTGCTGTCGTCTTTTTATCATCACAGCCGGTCAGAATAGCGCCTACCGAGAGAGAGCCAATGGTCAGCGCTTTGAGTGATTCCCTTCTGTCCATATTTCAAGTGAATTGAGTCGTGTTAAATGTTTTGTTTCTTCATTTCGCCCATGATGTATTCTGAAGCACGCATAGATAGAGCGAGGATAGTCCAGGTAGGATTCTTGTCAGCCTGCGATACAAACGGACCGCCGTCCACAACGAACAGGTTCTTCACATCGTGTGCCTGATTGTATTTATTGAGCACAGAACGTTTGGGATCATCGCCCATACGTGTGGTACCCACTTCGTGGATGATCCTGCCCGGTGTTTCCAGTCCATACATGGTTTCAGCGCCGGGTTTGGTACCCAGCGGAACGCCGCCCATTTCATGGATGATCTGTTCGAAAGTATCCTGCATATGTTTGGCCTGTTTGATCTCATGCTCACTCCAGGTATAGTTGAAGCGCAATACAGGGATACCCCATTTGTCCACTACTTTCGGGTCTATTTCGCAGTAATTGTCTTCCCGCGCTATACATTCTCCTCTGCCGGCAAAGCCAATGGTAGCACCATAGAAACGGCGGTAATCTTCTTTTAAGGATGCTCCGTAGCCACCTGCTGGTTTGGTTTTACCATCTTTACCGGGGTATTTTCCATTGAAGCGTTCAACACCAGAGAAACCACCATAGGAAGGCATGCGCATACCGCCGCCAAATTCAATGTGATAACCGCGGGCAAAGTCCAGTTTCTTATTATCTTCCCACCATGGGATGTACACGTGCATACCACCCACGCCATCTTCATTATAGCGCTTGTGATCCATCAGTTTAGGCATGAAAGCGGCACGCGATGAGCCGGTAGAATCGTGCAGGTACTTACCAACTACGCCGCTCGAATTGGCTAATCCGTTCGGGTGCTGCGCCGACTTTGAGTTCAGCAGCAGACGGGCTGATTCACATGCGCTGGCAGCCAGTATGACTACTCTTGCCCTCACGGTATATTCCTGGAGATCAGTTTTATCCACAAAGGAAATACCGGTGGCCTTACCTTCTTTATCTGTGAGCACTTCGCGTGCCATGGCGTTATCATACAGGTCTACATGTCCGCTTTTCATAGCAGGCTTCACCAGTACGGACGAAGAAGAGAAATCGGCATACACCTGACAGCCACGGTTACACTGTCCGCAGAAGAAACAGGCGCCACGTTCTTTATTCACCGGACGTGTCAGCATGGACATACGTGCAGTGATAACCGGAATGTTCAGTTTTGCTCCCGCCTTTTGCAGCATCAGTTCATGCAGCCTTGGTTTTGGTGGTGGCAGGAAATAACCGTCTGGTTCATTGGCAATGCCTTCTTTGGTGCCGAATACACCGATCATTTTATCAACACGGTCATAGTAAGGCGCTACGTCCTCATAGCTGATCGGCCAGTCATCTCCATGACCATCATAGCTTTTATGCTTAAAGTCCCGCGGACCAAAACGCAGGGAGATACGTCCCCAGTGGTTGGTACGTCCACCCACCATACGGGAGCGGAACCAGTCAAATTTAGTACCGCCACTGGTAGTGTAAGGTTCCCCTTCTATTTCCCAGCCGCCATAAGCTGCATCGAAATCGCCAAAGGGCCGGGTCGTAGAGGCGCCTCTGCGTGGTGAGGCATCGGGCCATTTCAATTGAGTGATCTGTTGTGGATCTGCCGGATCATATTTTGGCCCTGCTTCCAAAAGGGCTATTTTTAGTCCGGCCTCAGATAGTATTTTAGCAGCCATACCGCCACCTGCACCTGAGCCAACAATGCAAATGTCATAAACAGGTCCTTTCTGTTTGATCTGAAAAGCCATAATCGTGGATAATTTAATTGAGCTAAAGTGATTTTAAATCTATAAATTATTTTCTAAGGTTAATAGGAAAAAAGTATAAAAGGAAATTTATAAAATCATAGTAATGGAATATATAATAGGAGTGGATCTTGGAACAAGCAGTGCTAAAGTGATCGCAGTAAGGCAGGACGGAAAAGTGATGGCCCAGTCGCAGCAGGAATACCCTATTGATCAACCTGAACCTGGTCATAGCACCCAGGATCCGGATGTGATACTGGAAGCAGTAAAGAGTGGGATAAGGAGCGTGGTCACGATTATGAAAGATCCACCCGCGGCAGTGTCATTCAGTACGGCCATGCACAGTGTAATGGCAATGGATAAGGAAGGTAAAGCCCTGACGCCCCTGATCATATGGGCGGATAACCGGAGTCAGCCAGTGGCCGATCGTCTGCGCAGAACGCCTTTATCAGCCACCTTACATCAGCAGACCGGCACTCCCGTACATCCGATGTCTCCCTTATGCAAGATCATCTGGTGGAAAGAACAGGAGCCGGATATCTTTCAGTCAGCTGCCCGTTTCATCGGGATTAAAGAGTATATCTTTTATCATTTCTTTGGCCGGTACATTACAGACCATTCAACAGCGTCTGCTACCGGTTTGTTTAATATCCATGACCTGACATGGAATAAGGCGTCTCTGGAAGCAGCGGGTATCACAGCCGCACAACTCCCAGAGGCGGTCAGCAGCGATAGCATTATTGAGGGATTGCTGGAGAATGTGGCCCGCGACCTGTGCCTGCGGCCAGATACCCGTTTTGTAGCCGGCGCCAGTGATGGTTGCCTCGCGCAACTGGGCAGTAATGCGCTGGATAAGGGGCATGCAACGCTGACCATCGGTACCAGCGGGGCGGTGCGTATGGCCATTGATCAGCCGCTGACAGACCCTCAGGAAAGGTTATTCACTTATGTGCTCACACCCGGGCATTTTGTAACCGGTGGAGCGATCAATAACGGGGGAGTAGTATTGCAATGGTACCTGGACGCTTTCCTGCAAACAGTTTCCGATAGACCATTACAAGTGGACGCGGGTTTACAACAGGCATTGAACACTCCTCCGGGGGCAGAGGGCCTGCTATGTCTGCCATACTTGCATGGCGAACGTGCCCCGGTATGGGATGGGCATGCCAAAGGTGCTTTTATTGGCGTACAACCGCATCATACTACCTGGCATTTCCTGCGTGCCTTATTGGAGGGGATGGCGTTCGGACTGCTCAGCATCACGGAGGCGCTGGAAGAAACGGCTGGAAAAGTAAAGAAGATCTCTGTCAGCGGAGGATTTACCCACTCCCCGGAATGGGTACAGCTCATGGCGGATGTGTTTCAGCGCCCGATGCACCTGCGTCATGAGAGTGATGCTTCGGCCATGGGGGCTGTGCTACTGGCATTCCAGGCATTAAAACTTCCCACGAGTTTCACTGCCGTGGGAGAAAAAGTGTTTTCTCCGGCAGCAGAACATGCGGAAGTCTATAAAAATGCCTATGCAGTGCATGGGAAGTTATATGCAGCACTCAGCGATATATTCCCAATCATCCAAACATCTTTGCCAGGTCGGCCAGCTTAAAGGAAATATACGTGTACTTGCCACCCGGCGCCGCATTGGGCATAGAACAGGCAAACAGTTCATCAATGATATTCTGCATTTCGCGGGTAGACAATGACTTACCTGTAGGGATGGCATTATTGCGGGCCATGGAGCGGATCAGCTGTTCCCTGCGGGGCACCTTGAGCTCATGACTGAAGTTCTTGAACTGCTCCAGCAATCCTTCTATGCTTGCCTGCTCATTGCCGCTCTGGATATCTGCCGGCGTACCTCTTACAACAAATGTATTGTTGCCGAAGGGCTCCAGGTCATATCCCAGCACCTGCAGGTCGGGCAGCATCTCTGTGAGCAGGGCAGCATCTGCCGGAGGCAATGGGAGTGTTTGCGGGAACAGGCTTTGCTGGGTAGCCATAGGACTTTCCTGTACGGCGCGCTGATAGCGTTCATACAGAATGCGCTCGTGAGCAGCCTGCTGATCTATCAGGATAAAACCTGACTTGATCTGTGAGAGGATGTATTGCTGATGTACCTGTACCGGTACTTTCTGGTCAATGGTAGTATCCTGCCAGCGTTCGTCTATCATAGATGCTGCAGACGGACGGTTCTCTACAGGAGCGGAGGTGGTAAAACGTGCTTCTTCCTGTATCCTTCCAATGGTATCATTTACAGGGGCTGCTACAGGCTTACCAATATCGTACAGATCTTTCCAGTGTTTCAGGTTACTGGAACTGGTGGTGTCTATGGTGTGTGCCTGATTAGCCTGTGTAAAGCTTTTGTATAGGGAGGTGTTGACTGATTTGGCCTGCTGCTGCTCCGTGAACGGTTTGCTCACCGCATCCAGTTGCTGGATGCCCGGGTCCAGTTCAAAATCCAGTGTAGGAGTGATGTTGAACTGTGCCAGTGCATGTTTCACGGCCGATTGTATGAACGCGTACATCACCTTTTCGTCGTCAAACTTGATCTCCTGTTTGGTAGGATGCACGTTGATATCCACATGGCCCGGATCCAGATCGATGAACAATACATACAGCGGGTAGCTGTCTGCCGGTATCATTTCCGCAAAAGCATTCATGATGGCATGGTGCAGGTACGGGCTCTTGATGAAGCGGTTATTCACAAAGAAGAACTGATCTCCCCTTGTCTTTTTGGCTGTCTCAGGTTTACCCACAAATCCATACACATCCATATAGTCTGTCGTTTCTTTTACAGAAACCAGGCGGGCATTGTAATGCTGCCCAAGAATAGCGATGATGCGTTGTTTCAGCGAGCCTTTTTCCAGGTAGAACAGCTGCTGAGTATTGCTGGTGAGGGTGAACTGGATCTGCGGAAAAGCCATGGCTACACGGATAAATTCATCCACGATATGCCTCATTTCTGCTGCATTGCTTTTCAGGAAGTTACGGCGTGCAGGTACGTTGAAGAAGAGGTTCTTCATAGCGATGCTGGTACCTTCTGCTGTCTGGCAGATCTCCTGTTTTTTTACCGCACTGTTGTCAATTTCTATATAGGTGCCAATGTCTGCACCGCGCATACGGGTTTTCAGTTCAACCTGTGAAACGGCGGCAATAGACGCCAGTGCTTCACCCCGGAAACCCATCGTACGGATAGAGAAAAGGTCGTCTATGGTTTGTATTTTGGAAGTAGCATGTCTTTCGAAGCACATGCGCGCATCCGTCTCACTCATTCCTTTCCCGTTATCGATTACCTGTACAAGTTCTTTACCGGCATCCCGGATGATGAGCTGTATTTCCGAAGCACCTGCGTCCACGGCATTTTCCAGCAGCTCTTTGACTGCTGAAGCAGGCCTTTGTATCACTTCCCCTGCTGCTATCTGATTGGCTATGTTGTCTGGTAATAGATTGATGATATCCGCCACTTATTATGTGCCTTTTGCTGTAAAGTTAGGAAAGTTTAATGTTTGATACCGAAGATGGGGGTAAAGTGGGGGTAAGAAGTAGTAGAAGACAATGCGTATATATGGATCAGTTGCTATAGAATTGTTAAATGAATGTTTGTTCCCGCCTGCATCTGAACCGGAGCAGCCCGCAATTCGTACCTTTATTTATAGCGTAGGAATATAACTTATTCACACGACAGTCTTGTTAATAAGACGTTAATCATAAAATATTTCAGTTATGAAGTGGAGGAATCTGATAATTTTGAGCCTTTCCATCTTAGTAAGCAATTGCACCTACTCTCAACAGGAGCCAAAAAATAAGCACATGGAAGACCAGAAAAAGAGTGATGTATACTCAAGAACGGATACCAGCAAAGTGAGTCTCACCAACGAAGAATGGAAAGAGCGCTTATCGCCGGAAGTATACAATATTGCTCGTGAAAAGGGCACCGAATACGCATTTACGGGTAAATACTGGAACAGTAAGGACGCTGGTACTTATTATTGCGCGGCCTGCGGTAACCCGCTGTTTGTATCAAACGCCAAGTTTGAAAGCAGCTGCGGATGGCCCAGTTTCTTTGAGCCGGTTACAAAGGGAAGTGTGATCTATGCGCCCGACAATACACATGGCATGCACCGTACCGAAGTAATGTGCGGCCGTTGTAAGGCACACCTCGGACATGTATTCGATGATGGTCCTCCGCCTACCGGTTTACGTTATTGTATCAATTCCGTAATACTGGACTTTGAGAAGGCTAAGGAAGCCGACAAAAACTTTAAGGGGAAACAGTAATGAAGTAAATGCCTGATTGCGGATATCCCTGTAAAAAGCGGTATAACGTAATCAGGCATCCCGACTAGGAAAGATAAGACTGTAACTCGTTGACGTAAGATGTTGGCTCAAATTCGATAATCTCATAAAGCGCCAGCTGGTATTTGTCCAGCGGATCTTCGCTGATAATCGCTTCCACTTCTTTGCGACTTGAAGCTTTACAAATAATCAACCCTCCGGATTTTGGCTTGCGGCGTCCCGCCAGAATAAATTGCCCGCTCTTATAAAACTTCTCCAGAAAAGCTCTATGCTGCTCCATATAATGCTCGATGGCAGCTACCGGACGGATGTATTGTAAAAGGATTAAGTACATAACAGCGCTTCAATAATAGGATTTATAAACATGTTGACCTCTTTGCACAAAGGTATAAAACTATTGCAGCTTTTATTTTTATAATAATAGCGTAGAAATGAATGTTTTATCGCCGTATTCCCGTATAGCCCGGCGTAAACGTCCCAGACGCTAATATATGAATAAAATCATTAATTTATAGTAGAGCTCTATAAGGTAGTAAACGAAAAAGAAAGTATTTTAGCGTCCTATTCACTCATTATTAATTTTGATCCCCTTATTATGAGAAAAATGTTTTCAAAGGTATTATTAGCTATCTCGGCGGTAGCTATCCTGCTTACCTCCTGTTCCAAGGTGCCGGAGCAAAGCAAATACATCCCCAAAACAGCCAGCCTTGTACTCAGCGTAAACAGCAAACAGATCAGCAAGAAATTGATTACCAATGGTATCACAATGGACAAACTCTTTGCTGCAGTACAAGAGAAAGATAGCGCCAGCGAAGCGCAGAAATTCTGGAAAGATATCGAAAACTCCGGACTAGACCTGCAGGCCAATTCCTTTGTGTCTGTCGTGTACAGCAAGAATCAGTCCTACATTACCCTGACCGGTGGACTGAAAGATGCCGCCAAGTTTGAGGAGTACCTGAAAAAGAATGTCAGCAACTTCTCCCTGCAGACGAAGTCTGACTTTAAGTATGTCCTGGAAGACAAACAGGAAGCGGTAATTGCCTGGAATAAGGGTACCGTTATCTACCTGAAAGGTATTGAGGGCGATGCTATGGAGAAAGCAATGCCTCCAACTGGCCTCCCGACACCCGATACCAACTCCGGCGACGAGTCTTCAGACACCAACAATGCTCAGCCGGCAAGCCTGGTTACAGCTGCTGATGATATGCAGACCTGGGTAACCGAAGTAGATCGCCTGTTCCACCTGAAAAAGGAAGAAACTGCCGGTTCTATTGAAGCCTTCAATGATCTGCTGAAAAATAATGCGGATCTGAGCGTATACATCAATCCGGAACCGGTGTACACCGAACGGGCCGGTATGATGCCTGCTAACCTCAAAACATTACTGGCCGGCTGCTATTACACCGGTGCTGTAAACTTTGAGAAAGGGAAGGTTCTGGTAGATGGTATTTCCTACGTAGGTAAAGATCTCGCAGGCATCTACAAGAAATATGGTAACATGGAAGCCGATCTGTCCATGCTGGAAAAATATCCTTCACAGAATATCACCGGCTTTGTGGTATACGGTTTTGATTTCCGTATGATCGGCGATATCGTGAAAAGTACCGGCCTGGACGGTCTTGCTAACATGAGTCTGCAAAGCTCAGGCCTGACCCTGGACGATATCCTGAACGCCTTTAAAGGACAGCTGGTATTTGTTGCTTCCGACTTCGAAGTAAAGAAAAAGCCAAGCCTGTACATCGAGGGCGATTCTACCACCACTCCGGAATCAAAATGGGTATTTGCTATGAAAGTAGGAGATAAGGCCGCTTTTGACAAAGTGATGTCTTCTTCTATGCTGCAAGGCTTCTTTGCTAAACAAGGCGATACATATGTACTGACACAGAACATTCCTGGTATGCCAGCTATCTCTATTACCGACAAACTGGTAACAAGTGCATCTGACTCTGCCTTACTGCAGGAATACCTGGCCGGTAAAGGCAAAGCAGGTGGTCTGGACAACGATTTCGTAGGCAAGATCAAAGGCAACCCAATGGGCGCTTATGTGAACTTCGAAAAGATCATGAACAACATTCCTGATGAAGAGCTTCCTGAAGAGGGTAAGCCACTGGCCGGTAAATTCAAGAACCTGCTGAAAGACATGACTGCGGTTAGTAATTCTTTCGATGGTAAAACCCAGCATTCTGAGATCGTGCTGAATTTCAAGAACGAATCAGAAAACAGCCTGGTGCAGCTGGTAAACCTCGGCACAGAGGCTGCAAAATACATGGAGGAAAAGAAAAAGGCAGACGCAGCTAAAGCTGCTGCTGCTGTTATTGCAGATTCTACTGCTGCGGCAACAGAAGCTGCTCCTGCAGAAGACATGCACTAATGTTAATAACATATTGAAGGAGAATGTCCATGGTGGTTACAACTGCCATGGACATTTTTCATTTGGAAAAAGCTCTATATTGGGGCATCATTAAGAACACCAGTTACATGCAGATACAGTTAGAAAACCTGGTGCCCGTTCCCCTGCGCGATAAGATCGTGCAACGATCGTCCGATATCTGGAACAGGCCCGTCGCATTTACGCCCGGTAGTTTTACTAAAATAAAAGCCCCTTCCGGTACCGGCAAAACAACCCTTGTTCACTACCTGTACCACATCAGAACAGACTATACCGGGCAGGTCCTGGTGAACGGCCAACCCTGGACTGCCTATTCCAAAGGAGCCATTGCAGGTATGCGGCAGGAACAGATCAGCGTGATCTTTCAGGACCTGCGCATCTTTGAACAGCTGACCGCCCTTGAAAATATCGAGCTGAAAAGAGTGATGAATGCCCAGCCCTACTGCACCGCAGAGAAGGTGAAAGAAATGGCCGACAGGCTGAATGTTACCCATGTACTGAACCAGAGCGGAAGAACGCTTTCCTATGGAGAACGTCAGCGCGTCGCTATTATCCGCGCATTGGTACAGCCCTTCCAGTGGCTGATCATGGATGAGCCTTTCAGTCATCTTGATGAAGATAATGCGAACCGCGCTGCCCAGCTCATTGCAGAAGAATGTAAAGCCCGCAAGGCCGGGTTCATTTTAACAGACCTGGACAACGATACCAGGTTTGCATATGACACACACTTTAACTTATGATGCCATCTTTCTACCAGTTACTCAAAAAGATCATACAGACCGGCATCGGCAAGTCCCGCCTGATCATGGCTGCCGGGGGGCTGGGTATTGCCATGATACTCCTGCTCATCGCTATACAGGCACATACTGACTTCGACCAGCTGCTGCACAACCAGCGGAATGCCAACGAAAGTGCAGACTTCCTGATCATCAACAAGAAGATCACCAATGCCATGATGGGACAAAATGCCAAAAGTGAATTCACTCCTGCAGAAATAACAGATCTGCAGAAACAACCCTTCACAGAGGCTTTTGGTTTTATTACCTCCAATCAATATAAAGTAACCGCCGCTGCGCCCGGAGACCTGCATTTCTATACAGATATGTTCTTCGAATCAGTGCCCGACTCATTTATCGATGTAAAGAATGATGAGTGGAAATGGACACCTGGTGATAATACCATTCCTATCATCCTTCCCAACGACTTCCTGAACCTTTATAACTTCGGGTTTGCATTGAGCCAGGACCTGCCACAGATCTCACAGGAAACAGTGAAAGCATTACCGATGAAGATTACCATCTCACAGGGATTGATGGCGGAGGAATTTACAGGACGTATTGTCGGTTTTTCCGACCGTATCTCTTCCTTCCTGGTGCCTGTGAGTTTTATGGACTGGGCCAATGGTAAGTTTGGTGCCGGACAGACGCCATCGCCCTCCCGTGTGATCATCAAAACGAAAGATCCTTCCAATCCTTTACTGTCAAGGTACCTGGAAGAAAAAGGCTATACGACCAACCAGGACAAGATCAAATACAGCAAGACAAAACTGATCGTACAGACCATCGTATCTGTTATAGGTTTCTTTGGGCTCATCCTACTGGTGTTTGCGCTGTTGGTGTTCAGTATGTTCATCCAGCTGGTCATTGCCAGTTGTAAAAAAGAGATACAACTGCTGGTGACGCTGGGTACTGCGCCCCGCCAGTTACAACGTTACCTGATGCGCCAGTTTGTTCCGCTGTATATTGCCATTGGAATAGCAGCCTTGTTGCTGGTGGCCGCATTGCAATGGTGGGCTTCCACAAAACTGGCTGTTCATGATATGTTCATTTCACCGTGGATCGCCGTGGGCACAGCGTGCGCCGCTCTGCTGGTACTGGTGCTGGTATATATCGTGAATAGGGTCAATGTCAGGAAGTACATCAACGCTATCAGCTGATAACATTGTTTTATACACTTAAATTATATTGAGATGTTTGTACACGTCGTAAATTTCTGGCTGAAGCCAGGTCTTTCAGAAGCGGATATCAAAAAGTTTGAAGAAGGAGTACAATCGCTTTCAGCGATCGAATCACTGGTAATGTTCAATGTAGGTAAGCCTGCAGCTACTGACCGTCCGGTAATAGACAGAAGTTACAGCTATTGCGAGCTGACTGTGTTCAACGACGAAGCAGGACACGATGTTTACCAGCAACATCCTATACACCTGGCGTTTGTGGAAAACTGCAAACACCTGTGGGAAAAGGTGCTGATCTACGATTCAGAAACGATTTAAACAATCAGTATTTGTAAAATAAGGATCAGTGATCAGGTCTTGCAATGCGGTATACCGTTGCTGTATGGCATGCTTCATCACTGGTCCTTTGTTTTACTTAGCCATGAACAGTTCCCGTTTGGCATACTTTATCAGTGCGCCCTTTTTTATTCAGCCATTTCCTTCTCGTGTGGCATAATGAATGTCTCCTTCACACGTTCCGACATTATCAGGTAAGGTATCCAGATAGCCGCGGCAATGAACGATTGCATAATCTGTCTGATAGCTTCTGTATCCCAACCTTTCTTTTCAAAAATATAATTGCACGCCAGATTGTCTATCACATTAAACGTCAGGTTGAACGCAAGGAAGGCAATCATTGCTTTGGGGAAAGTATCCCTCTTATTATAGAAAAGCGATACCAGCAGCAGGCTGAATACCAGCATGCCAATCTCACTCGCCAGCTCGGTGACCAGCAGCAATTGAAGAATGGAAACATTATGCGTGGCATTGGTGGCCTTATCCAGTTGCAGCCAAACATCATTGTCAAATATCGAAGCTCTTATCAGGCCGTTGAAGATATTTAAAGGGCTGATAAAAACCCCAATAGCCATTACCACCAGCCATCCACTGATCTGTGGCGGGTATGCATAAGCGCCAGCCGGTTGTATCGATACCTTGTTGAAACGTAAGGCATGATGTGTAAATACGGCCGTAAAGAATATTGCCAGACCGATCACCAGCCAATTCCATCCCCGTGAAGGAGCATTTCCCTGTGCGCCATCGCCTGTATCCCAGTAGAAATTATACCCCAGGAATCCGTCGATCTGTTTTCTTTCCCTGATATAGGTGCTGATAAAACTGGCCGGGATATGGTCCTGGTAAGTCTCAAACGTGTAGTGCATCGTCACCACGTTATTCCTCACCGAGGGCACAAAATGAATGGAGTAGTAGTCGTTCTTAATATGCAGTTCTTCCTCGTCTACCGTCCATGGAGAGGGCATTTCCACCGTGATCGTATAGTCGAGGGAGAATGGATAACGTAAGTCCAGCGGCGCTACTTCGCGGTCTTCTTCTGCATATTCCGGCAATGCGTCTCTCAGCAGATTTGCCTTCATATTGAAGTTGGCCCCGTAATCTTTCGTACTGTCACTCTTCCAGGGAGATTGCAGGATGTAACTTTCCTTCAGGACGATGCGGTTACTGTCAGGAATATCTGTTACCTGCAGGGGAGAATCAATACTGACGCTACCGTAGGCATTTTTATAATAATTGACGAAAGTGTTCTCATTATCCTTCCGGCTGCTGTTGGCTAATCCGTCACGCTGGTCATCTGCATACTGCATGGTGAAAACAGAAGTAACTGTCAGCGAACCTTTGTTCTTCCGATCGGAAGGCAGCTGGAAATGTTCGTTAATAACGGTTTTGCCTTTGCCGATATTTGTCACAGGCGTGAAGCCATTCTTTCCCGCCGGGTCAATGACAAGGCCCTGCTGGTAATCCGGTACAGTAAGCATGGAAAGGTTGCCCCGCTGATAGCTGATAGTGGGATCTATCCAGTATTCCCGGCCCTCCAGTTTTGCATAAACGATGGCATGATTAAAGAGATCAGGCGCCGGCAGATAATTCACCACATGGCCCCTGGTATAAGTATCCACATAGGCCATATTCGCGTAGATGCCGTTGGCTTTGAGTATGGTGGCCAGCAGCAGCGACTTATCTTTACAGTCGCCAAAACGCTGCAGCAGTATCTTGTCGGGCGTATTGGGACGATGGGAATATTCGCCCATTTCGATACCCATATAACGGATATCATCCTGCACGAAGCGGATGGCCTTCAGCATGTATGTTTCCTTACTATTGCCTGCCTCCCGCTTAAACTCAGTGATTTTCGCTTTCAGTGCGGGACCAGGAGGAGGTACCATATTTACCCTGTCTCCCCATTGTATCACCTGTTGCCAGTCTTTATATTCTGTAGCCTGTACAGAGGGGAAGTTGTCAAACCATGCCGGTGTATCATCCACCACTTCCATTGAGGGAATATTGGTCATTTCCCATTTGTATACCTGCATGCCGTTCATTATCTGTCTGTCGGGCATGGGGGCGCTATTGAAGGTTTTAAAGCGGATCTCCCGGTTAGGAGAGGCAATAATGCTTTTATGAAAGTTCACTACAGGGTTTGGAAATGCCAGGTAAAACAGGCTGGTGAACTTATGTTCAAAGATGGGGTTACTACCTTCTATCGTATAAGCAAACTCTATCTGGTCGCCTTTCCGCACATCTTCCAGGATGAAGTATGCGGTGTAAAGGCCACTGTAAATAAAGCGGGAGAGGTCATCTTCCTGCTGCAATATTTTGAACTTCGACGCCTGTAACTGGTTAATCACTTTCCCGTTACGACGGATGAGGATCTTATGGAAATGTAGCTTTTCGTATACCGGATCGTAGTCGACAGTTATTTCTGCACCATTCTGGATACCGGCTTCCGACACGATCTGCCTGATCATGTGATGGTATACGGCGGATTGTTCTACATGTTGCTGCTCTTCAAACAGCAGTATATAATACCCGTTGCTCACGTCGCGGGCATCGGGTACCTGCTTCAGATCTGGTTGATAAGGTACCAGCCAGGTGGGCGCAGGTGTAATGGAAAAGTTTTTTTGCTGAGCATTGGACCCCGCATAGAAACAACAGATAAGTAAGGGAATGAGCAGCAATATCCGGTGCATAGGAATAAATAGGCAATTAGTTATTTTCTGTCGTCAGCGCATACACTGCGAAGGATGCCAGCCAGTGTTCGCCCGCATAGTTGCCGCTGGCAACATGCGGAATGGCAGACTCCAGGTGCAGGTTCGCCAACTGCAGAATGGCGGCCCGGTTTTCTGTAACATGGCGCGCAATACCGTACAGACACCACGCACGGCTCAGGTTCAGCCCATGCAGGTGTACCAGTTTACCATCTGTTATATCTTTTACCTGGGCAACTTTGAACACAGTTACGTCTCTCGCAAACAGTTCTGGCAGGAAGGCTTTGACCCAGGTCTGGTACTCTTTTGCAGGCAGAATACGCCACATCAGGTCTGCTTCTTCCAGGCAGGGAGAGAGAAAGTCGTAACCACCAGGTTCCCATGCGGCCGGGCAGTTTTTGTCTGCTGCATAGAAGCGCATGGCTGCCTGGCGGATCGCCTGTTGCAGGGCTGTATCATTCGCGGTAGCGGCATAATCCCATGCCAGCGACAGTCCGAATGCCAGATTGGTATGCTCGCCTACGCGAATAGGGTATACCAGCTTGCCCAGGAAGTCTATGTAAGCTTTAGAGAACTGGGTGGCAAGCGGTTGTACGTTGGCGGCTAACTGTTTGCCCAGGGGATCATTCCAGGTGAGAAGTTCCCTTTGCAACTGTAAAAGCCAGCTCCATCCGTAGATGCGTTCAAAGCTTTTGTTTTCCTTATTCTGAAACAGCCGTTGTTCCTGCGCGATGTTGGCCGCTGTCAGGTTTTGCGACAATTTTGTAACGATCTCCTGTTTCTTTGACAGATCAGGAAATGACTTCAACAGGCGTACCAGCATCCAGTGACCGTGTACGCTGCTGTGCCAGTCAAAACAGCCGTAGAACGCCGGATGATAGGCTTTCGGCGCAGTTACAAGGGACGTGTCTGAGAAGACAATCCCGGTCTTATAAGGGAATTCCTGCTGCATGCAGCGCAAGGGCAATTCTGCAAGATGCGTTGCCCCTGCCGGCGTAAGATCCAGCAAACCATTGCTCTTGCGTGTGTAAAATGCCTGTTGTGCAGACGCAGTTGGCATCAGGGAACCGGTTATCAGGGATATCAGAATAAATGTTTTCTTCACTACTGGCGATTGAATAACAGTTTTACATAGAATGAAGGTTTGGCCAGCTTCTTACGCAGATCTACCTCATAGAACATGCAGGACAACAGTTCCTGCAGTTGCTTGTTACGACTGCTCACCTTCATGAGGGTATTGAACAGCCATTGGTATTTGATCAGCTTTTGCAGCCGGTGACTCAGTTTCAGTTCAGGGCCCATTACGCGGTATACCTCGGCGTCATAAGCCGCCAGTTGCGCAGCTGAGAAGTTATTAGCCTTAAGTGCATCTGCAGCCTTTAAAGCGGCAATACGACCGGAGTAAAGACCATTGCCGATACCTTCACCGGTGAATGGATCAATGAGGTAGGCAGCATCTCCGACCAGCATATAACGCTCGCCGGAAATGACCCTTACTTTACTGCCCAACGGCAGACCATACCCTTCAATGTTGCTGATCAGTTCTGCATTTTTGAAACGCTCTTTAAACACGGGGTCATTGGCGATGATCTCCAGCATTGACTTCTTCAGGTTCATCTTCTTTTTACGTACATCTTCGCTGAGCACGCCTACGCCTACATTGGCTTCTCCGTTAGGCAGCGGGAAGATCCAGAAGTAACCAGGTAACAGATCTTTCAGGAAGTGCAGTTCTATGAAGTTGTCGGCGTTGTTGCCACTAACGTTTTTGTAATAAGCGCGGATACCGGCCACATAGTGCTTCGGCTCCATACTGATCTTCGCCACTTCCTTTGTAAAAGAAGAATGAGCGCCATTGGCAATGATGAGCAGCTGCGCCTTCGCCTGGAAACCGTTGCTGCCGGTTACAATGTAACCGTCTTCCTTCAGCTCATACTTATCCACAGTAACGCCTTCCAGCAGCTTTATTTCAGGCCTGCGTTTAATCTCATCTACCAGAAAATTATCAAAGTCTATGCGTTTGCACACATAACCAATAGGCGTTTCTTTATGGCCGTTATTATTGCTGTTATAGTCAGGCCTGTAACCCACATCCAGGCTGTGCCTGCCGGGTGAAACGAATGTCACGCCCCAGCTGTTCACTTTGAAATTGGCTTCTTTGAGCCGTGTTGCGATGGCAGGATCGATACGGTTTAGCGCAGTGATGACTTTTCCGCTCAGGCCGTCGCCACAAACCTTATCCCTCGGGAAAACTGCTTTATCCACTACGATACACTCAATACCGAGTTGTGCCAGTTGAAGGGCCGCCGCAGCTCCGGCGGGGCCAGCTCCAACAATACATACTTTAGTTTCCAACATCCTGTACGTTTAAGCTGTTAAGATAAAGAAAAGAGGAATATATTCGCGGCCTAAAATCAATTAACCATGTTCGGAGATCTATTTGGAAAGCTGCAGGAAGCGCAGTCTAAAATGAAAGAAACTAAAGAACGCCTGTCCCTGATCACTGTTGACGGCGAGGCTGGAGACGGCGCTGTAAAGGTAGTTGTGACCGGAAACAGGGAGGTAAAAAGTATTGACATAGCAGAACGCCTGCTCGAAAAAGACAACAAAGAAGAGCTGGAAGATCTGATGATCACAGCACTGAACAGGGCACTGAAGAACGCAGAAAATGCCTGGGAAGCTGAAATGAAAGGAATCGCTGGTGGTATGCTGGGACCTTTAGGCGGTCTGTTTTAATCGTAATGCTGCTCCCTTGCAGCTGAATGGCTTAAATTGCTTGGACTGTATGCCAACCTAGCTCAGCCGGTAGAGCAACAGTTTCGTAAATTGTAGGTCGTGGGTTCGAATCCCATGGTTGGCTCCATAGCAACATCGTTAAAACCACTGGTAATTTTTATTGCCAGTGGTTTTTTTTGCTACTTATACAAGGTCGGGCTAAGATGAATACTGCTCATTTCCAATATTTTACAGTCAAAAGATTTTAAATATTCCTTGTAATGTCGCTACTATGGCTTGCTCCCGGATATAACCCATATATAACCCATATACAAGCCATATATGACCCATATATAACCCATATCTAAAAGGTATGGGTTATATATGGGTTATATGTGAGTAGAAGATGGGTTAAGTATGAGATGCAGTAATCACAGAAGCCTGATAAGAACATGATTTTACCCTTTGAAGAAAGAGCGTACGGCTGACGTATTATTTTAATACTTGTTATTATCTTTATATGATTAAAGAACTTCCTATGCGCTATGTATTACTGCTGGCAGCAGGTATGTCCCTGTTTGCCTGCAATGCCCCAAGCACCCCGGACGCTAAAACAAAAGCAGATCCCCAACATCCGGAGCAGGGACAATTCACCGCTGTGATCAGCGAAGACCAGATATTCGACAAACAGGTGATCCTGAGAGCAGTCTCTATCACTGAAGGAAAGAGTAAGATCTCCGACAAATATTTCCTGAAGGGAGTGGATGCATACAGAAATCAGAAGAACCTGGAAGAGGGGATGAAACTGTTCAAGCAGTCCATTATGGAGCAGCCACAAGCCAGGGCTTATTTTGAGCTGGGAAATGCGCTTGCAGACATGAATTATCTGAAGGATGCGGTGTCTGCATATCAGATTGCAGAAGCGTTGGATTACAAGCCGACTTCAAAAGTATTGTATAACCTTGCCTGTGTATATTCCAGGGCGGAGGATGACAAGTCTGCCCGTTATTATCTTATTTCTGCTATTGAGTTTGGGTATAGCAATGCTAAAAACATTTTTGAGGATAAAGATCTTCAATACCTGAGAGATAACATGTGGGATTTCAAGGGCACAGTTGCTATCGCCCTGAGCGGTGCTACAGATCCCGATAAACTACAATGGAACCTTTTCTGGCATGAGTTCAAACCAGTTTCGTACCCCGTGGTACTGGATGAGAGGTATGGTAAGACGCTGGGAGAAGACTATATATCGTACGAGTATGAACGTTTTGTGGCGGAAATGCGTAACAATGAAAAATTCTCCCGGGAAGTGGGATATGAATTCTATCATGTAGGCCTGGCCAAAGCAACGGATAGTGTTAAGACGCTTATTTATGCAGTGAAGAATGTGATCATGGGTGGAGACGCTCCTCCTGAGTACTATATTGTTAGCTTTGATCATGTTGGAAAGCTGGTGGACAAGTTGCTGATAGGAGGACATGAGAAGCTGGCGGATCCTTTCCGTGTCGCCACATTAACGGAAAACGGCAATATTGAGATCGGGTTGTTCAAACAGGAGTACAAACGTGATCCTGAAAATCATGGTTATGAAGACAATGAACTGGTGGATGTGAAATTGCTGGAAAAGCAACTGTATAACATCACACCCGATGGCCATTTTGTAAGGAAGGAGAATCTGCTGGGAATGAATCATTAAGATATCCCAGTCCTTTGCGGATAATCATTTCTGCTATCAGCAGGTTCAATGTCCAGCTGAGCCAAGAGATCAGTATATAAGCCTGCACCGGGTGCAGTGGCAAGTTAAATGTGCCGATCAGAAAAGCGTACAGGCGTAATGAAATGGCAGATAAGGTGAGCGCATAACTCCGGATCATCATGCCCGTGTGTAAACGCCACCTGCGTTGCAGGGCATAGCGCCAGCCGAGGAAGGTAGTGAGCAGCCATAAGGATCCCAGCAACACAAAACTGATACGGGCAGGTAATCCGCCATTGGCGTAAAAGCCCATGACCAGCCCACCAGGACCACTGAATAACAAGATGACTATTGCATATATTTTCCCGGACCTGCGGTGCAGGCCGGGATATTTTTTTAGCAAATAGTTACTGAATTGTAAAAGCCCCGCTACCAGTACGATAACGCTCGTAAAAACATGCACATAAAAGCTGATCCGCCAGTGCCGGATATGATATACCAGCTGTTTCGTCATGAGAAAGTCCACATACCGGTCAAAGGAGGTATAGGGAAGACTCAATAACAGCATCAGCCAGGAAGTATACAGGATGATGGCAGCAAACAGGTAATAGGCTATACGTCTTGCAAGAGAAGGCATAGATCAAAGGTCATTCTCCCAAAAACTGAAAAAACCTCCGTTAGCCTCCGTAAGCTCAATAGATGACCCTTCTTCGGACGGGTATTTGACGACAAACGCCGTGGACCGCTGCTGATAAACCGGGTTAGGTTGCCAGTTCACGACTACTACTGTATCTGATTGCTTTTCCCAGGTGCCTCTCAGGGTGTTCATTTGCTGAGAAAAGGTAGAATCGTTTATCTTCTCATAGTAGTTCAGCGTACAACTGCCGTCGGAGTTAAAGGAAATATCGCTGTGGTCTCCAGTCATGTAGCCAAGGGATTCAGCATCCTTTATGAGTCTGGTGAGTGCCAGTTGTTTTTCGCTCAGCGATTTGTTGTTCACCGGTTTCCAGGCGCCGGTAGCTTTGGTAAGTGAGGTATCCATCATCAGAGAGAAAACACCGTCAAACTCATGATCGCCGGGTTCGAAAAGCTGGATATCCAGGTTGTCTCCTTTGTTGGTGATGCTGCCGCTCACATTTCTTCTGAGACCTTTGTGTGTATTATAACCGGCTATTTTATTGCCGCTACAGTAGTTGATCGTAATGTAAATGGGGCTGCCGCCAAAATCGCCCTTATAGGTTCCCATGATCCTGGCTTCCAGGGGTGGCACCTCCGCTGTGGTTGTCGTAGTCGCTGTACTATCAGTTGTAGCAGTATTGGTCGGGGTAGATGGCTGGCATGCGCTGATAAAACATGCACCAATGAATGCTGTTATAATATATTTCACAGGGTATTTTTTTGTAAAGTAACTAATAAATGCAGATTTATGCATGACCATCAATGAGAAATTGTTCCAGCCGCTTACGTGTGATCACCTGGTTACCCCAGTAAAAAGCCTCCTCCGTTTGAATATTAGCCAGGGACGCATTGGATTGTTTGCTCAGCCAGTCGATGAACGCGTGCCGGTCGCTGAAGGATTGCTCCGGCTTGTCCATTCCTCCGTCCCATACAGCGCCATAGTTGTAGCGTCCATTCTCGTATTCCAGCCCCATTCCGCAGAAATCCCGGTGGCTGTGCCCGATACGGCCATGCAGCAGCGCATCGGCTACTTTAGTGGCAAGTGCTATGCCTACAGGTATAGTGTCAGCTGCCAGTTGCTCTTTGAGGGCCTGTCTCCGTAGCAGTTCTTCCTGTTCTGCTTCCATGGCGGCCTCCTGTTTGCGTTGCTGTTGTTGTGCTATAGTGAGGTAGGAGTAATGAAAAGTATCTGTAGTCAGATCTATATCCACTTCGAGGACAGCAGTATCCGGGGCGCATATTTCCATATAATCCCTGATGGCTTTCTGTAACGGATAATCGAAATCCCATACTAACATGGATTTATTATCCCGGGTCCTGATACAACTTAAAGAGAGTAGGAGGGTAGACGTAAATTCCGCTTTCAGCCGGCCTTTGAGGCTGCCGGTCTTTTCAAGTTTTTCACGCAGGCGGGTATTTAACAGGGTAGTTTCCTGCAGGGTATTTTTCATAGAACGTTCATTCATGACATGAATAATTTCTATTTACAAGATATTCAAAACTCACCGTTTCTTTTGTATATTTAGTGAAGTAATAATTCTGTAAGCAACGTAGTTTTTGCGGCCCCTGTATCGCCTGCATTATCTGTTCTTTCGAGCATAGTAGTACAGTAGTATTTACCCAAATTTGATAACAACCAAAATTTTACTTCATGAAACGAATGTCTTTCAACATCCTTTCCTGCTTTTTGCTGGCCTTCGCATTATTTGCCGCATCGTGCGGTAAAGATGGAGATACTGGTCCTGCCGGTCCCGCTGGCCCTGCTGGTCCTGCCGGTCCTGGTGGTCCCGCTGGCCCTGCCGGTCCCGCTGGTACTGCCAATGTGATCTATTCAGACTGGCTGGATGTAACCTACGAGGTAGATACCGTTCATAACACGGACGGCACCATTGATACTCTTGGTTATTTTGCAACAATTGATGCACCTAAAATTGATCAGGAAATGCTGACTAATGGTGAGATCAAGGTATATTGGAACCGCGGCAGTGCAGAGCAACCGGTTATATTTCCGCTACCATATTTCGATCCCTACACGTTTTGGAATATCAGTCCGGCATTCTATCTGAACACGATCGACCTTTATGCCACTATTGACGCTAGTAGCGGACCGGCTCAGGGTGGTGTTCAGGTATGGCAGTACAGGTATGTGTTGATACCGGGAGGAACTGCTGCACGTAAAGCGCAGATTGACTGGAACAATTATAGAGAAGTGCAGAAGTACCTGGGGTTGAAGGACTAAACTAAATAACCAGAAATGTAATGTTGTTTAGTATACACGATTTATCTAACGGAAATTGACTAAACGATAAAAAAAGGAATCAGGAATTGAACACAGCGACAAGTTCGCCTTATTCAATTCCTGATTCCTTTTTTATTTATTTCTCTGTGTTATTGTTCAACGCCTGCCACAGCATATCCTTCAGTTCAGACAGGCCTTGCTGGGTTACGGAAGAGATAAAGACATGCGGCACATTATCAGGAAGCTCTTCGGTGATCGCTTCTCTCAGCTCATCGTCCAGCATGTCGCTTTTGCTGATAGCCAGCAGGAACTGTTTATCTAACAATTCAGGATTGTATTGTTCCAGCTCATTGACTAGTATCTCGAAGTCTTTTTTATGATCCTGACTATCCGCCGGGATCAGGAACAGCAGCACGGAATTCCTTTCAATATGACGGAGGAAACGGTGTCCCAGGCCTTTCCCTTCATGTGCCCCTTCAATGATACCCGGAAGGTCGGCTATGGCAAATGAGCGGTCATTACGGTAAGGCACCATACCCAGGTTGGGGGTAAGGGTAGTAAATGCGTAATCTGCTATTTTAGGTCTGGCGGCCGTGATGGTTGACAGCAGGGTAGACTTTCCGGCATTGGGGAATCCTACCAGCCCTACGTCGGCCAATATTTTCAGCTCCAGCACTTTCCAGCCTTCAATACTAGGCATGCCGGGCTGTGCATAATCAGGAGCCTGGTTGGTGGCTGACTTAAAGAAGCTGTTTCCTCGTCCGCCTTGTCCGCCGGGGATCCAGATCACTTCTTCTCCATCGTGCAGGATCTCCGCCTCCATATCCCCCGTTTCCTCATCAAATGCCTGGGTACCGAGGGGCACTTCAATGATGATATCCTCTCCGTTCTTACCGGTACTGTTATTATCGCGGCCATTACCGCCATCTTCTGCCACCACGTTCTTGTACCAGCGCAGGTGCAGCAGCGTCCACAACTGGGAGTTCCCTTTCAGGATAATGTGTCCGCCACGGCCACCGTCACCACCGTCGGGACCGGCTTCCGGGTTGTATTTGGTACGCATGAAGTGTGCACTACCTGCGCCACCTTTACCAGATTTGGCGTAGATCCTTATGTAATCAACAAAGTTGCCTCTTTCCAAAGTATTTGATTTATGCTTAATGCCACGCGTTCCCATCTCAGTGGGTAACGCGTAAATATAAAAACGCAAAGATCGTTAAGTTCGGGCATTTTAACTACGCATAAGGCGCTAAAATGCTTACTTACAATCTTTGCGTTTAAAATATATCGGAGTAGTCTGTTATACTTTTTCCTCTACTACCAGGCTGTCGATCTCCTTGCTCAGGCGCTCAAAGATTTCCTCAACGGAGCCTTCTCCCTTGATCTTCTTGAACTTGCCATATTTGGCATAGTGGTCAGCTACAGGAGCGGTCTTGTTATGATATTCCACAATACGGGCCCTGATCACGTCCTCATTTGCATCGTCCGGACGTCCGGAGGTAGCGCCTCTGCCTAACAGGCGGCTGATCAGCTCATGCTCAGGTACTTCCAGTGCCAGTACAACGGAGATGGAAGTCTTCTTCAGTGCCAGTAATTTATCCAGTGCTTCTGCCTGGGCGGTAGTGCGGGGGAACCCGTCGAAAATAAAACCTCTTGCATCCGGGTTGGCATCCAGTTTGGAGCTGATCATGCCGATCACCACCTCATCTGGCACCAGTATACCCTGGTCCATCACTTTTTTGGCTTCCAGGCCAAGTGGTGTTTTGGCTTCAATCTCACTGCGCAGCAAATCGCCGGTGGACAGGTGAATGAGCCCAAATTTATTAATCAGGTTAGCACTCTGAGTGCCCTTTCCGCTACCGGGAGGGCCAAATAAAATGATGTTGACCATGTTTTAAAAAATGCTTTAGCAAGAATGCAAATATAGCAAACAATTGAATGTATTGGTAACTAAAATTGCAATTGCTTGAATAACGTAAAATATTTAAGAAATTTCCTAGATATGTTTTAATGATTTGCTGTAAATAATGGATTATTTTTAAGAAGTTCACTGTTGATGTGTAATGGTTAACGCATCGCTTTTACAGGCATTATGTAAATAAATCATATCACAGGTTAACGTAAATATAAACAATTCTACTGCCGTATGATGTCCACGATCAAATTGTCAAGTAAAAAAATTTAGTTGTTTAAACATAAAAATGTTCGGATCCATGGTCGGAATGCTATGTACTATGGAGTAATAATTTGTAAGTTTAGTCGATGATGATGAAGCAATTAATGATTTTAGGTCTCTCTTCTCTATGTATGATAGGAGGGGGTGTGCCCCGGACAACGCCGGGAAAGGAACCAGGGCCCGGAACACCAAAACAACAGGTGCTAAAGGAAGCAAAAAGCAGCAAACCAGTAAAGGTAAAGCAGGATGATGACGCCGCCCGCTGGGTGGACAGTGTGTTCGAATCGCTGGATGATGACGAACGCATCGCCCAGCTGATCATGATCAGGGCGCATTCCAACTTAGGGGCAGACCATGTTAGAAAAGTAGCGAAAGACATTCAGGAGAATAAAGTAGGGGGACTCATCTTTTTTCAGGGAGGCCCGGTACGACAGGCTAATCTAACCAACTATTACCAATCCATCTCGAAGACCCCGCTCATGATCGCGATAGACGGGGAATGGGGGCTGGGTATGCGCCTGGACAGTGTAACACCACTGCCGCGTCAGCTGATGCTCGGCGCCATGCAGGACAGCTCGCTGGCCTACAGGTATGGTCAGGTACTGGCTATGCAATGCCGGCGTCTGGGTATCCATGTGGATTATGCGCCTGATATGGATGTGAATAACAATCCTAACAATCCGGTGATCAATGACCGTTCTTTCGGTCAGGATAAATTTCAAGTGGCCCGCATGGGTGTGCAGATCATCAAAGGCATGCAGGAACAGAACGTGATGGCGGTGGCCAAACACTTTCCCGGCCACGGCGACACTGACGTAGATTCCCACTTGGATATGCCTGTAATCCGTAAAACAAGGGAGCAGCTGGACTCGCTGGAGCTCTATCCTTTTCGGAGGGCAATAGAAGCCGGCGTACAGAGTATCATGATGGCCCATCTTTACATCCCGGCACTTGACAGTACACCTAATACGCCTACTTCCATTTCACATAAAGCTATCACCGATTTCCTGAAGGGAGAGCTCGGTTATAAAGGCATCGTCATCACTGATGCGCTGGAGATGAAAGGAATTGCTAAGTTTTATTCCGGTGGCGAAGAGGCTGCCCAGTCATTACTGGCAGGAAATGATATGATGATGCTGCCTTCCACAGCTGCAGGAAGTGTAGATGCCATCAAACGGGCGATCAGGAGAGGACAGATCTCCAGGGAGGAAGTATACCAGCGGGTAAAGAAGGTGTTGCTGGCGAAATATAAACTGGGATTGAACAAGCCGCAGGTCATAGATGTGAACAATCTGACCAGTGATCTGAATGCGGCAACAGATTCTCTTACTAAGAGCATTGGAGAGCACGCTATTACCTTACTGAAGAACGATAACAATCTTATTCCGTTCACCGTGCATACGCCTGGTAAGCTAGCCGTTATTGCGGTAGGAGCGGATGTAAATAATGCTTTCCTGCAAACGGTGAAGGTGCTCCGGCCGGATGTGGATCCTTTCATATTCACTTCCCGTCAATCGGAAACACAGGTATCGCAGGTGGTAGAACGTCTGAAGCGGGACTACCAGGCAGTTATCATCAGCCTGCATAATTATGGCCGACGTCCGGCCAACAGTTTCGGTATCAGTACGGCAGAGCGTCTGCTTATCCAGCAGCTGCAACAGGAAATGCCTTCGGCTACTGTCGTATTTGGTAATCCTTATGCTATCCAGTACTTCTGCGATGCGCCAACTATTATCGCAGCTTATGAGGATGATGATATTACCCAGCGGACAGCGGCTGCTATCTTATTTGGCCAGCAGGCAGCGAAGGGTAAACTGCCGGTAACGGTATGCCCTAACTTCCCATATGGCACCGGTATTATACAGACACCACCGCCACCTGTGATGAAAGCGGAGCTGCAGCATGTTAAACCCGAAACAGTGGGTATGAGCAGCCAGGTATTACAGAAGATCGATGTGCTGGCAAGAGATATGATCGCCAAAGGCGCCGCACCAGGTTGCCAGATACTGGCCATGAAAGACGGTAAGATCGTGTACGATAAGAACTTCGGACATTTCGATTACAGCACGCGTGAACCAGTTACAGCCAATGCTGTTTACGACCTTGCCTCGGTGACCAAGATCTGTGCTACCACGCTTTCTGTGATGCGCCTGTACGATGAAGGAAAGCTCAGCCTCGATGCTACCCTGGGAGATTACCTGCCTTGGGTGAAAGGTACGAACAAAGCTGGTCTGCGCATCCGTGATGTGCTACTCCACCAGGCAGGCCTGGTGTCCTTTATTCCTTTCTTCAGGGAAGTGATAGATGCAAAAGGCATTCCGGATACGGCATTATTCCATACCTATGCAGATTCGGTGTATTCAGTGCGTGTGGCAGAACACCTGTATATGCGAAGCGACTACGTGGATACCATGTACCGTCGCATCCTGGACAGTCCGCTAAAACCACAACAGGGATATGTATATAGCGACAATGACTTCATCTTCCTGGGAGAGATCGTTGAGCAGCTGACAGGCAAAAAACTGAACCGATATGTGCGGGAAACGTTTTATGAGCCGTTGGGTATGGCAAATACAGGCTTCCGTCCGCGGGAACGCTTCCAGTTGTCGCAACTGGCGCCTACAGAGAGCGAACCTATCTTCCGTCGCCAGTGGATCCGTGGAGATGTACATGATCCGGGCGCAGCCATGTTTGGCGGTGTGGCGGGGCATGCCGGATTGTTCTCCAACGCCGGAGACCTGGCTATTCTCATGCAGATGTTCCTGAACGGTGGTAAATACGATGGAAAAGAATATATCAAACCTGAGACGCTGCAATTGTTTACTGGTTACAGCAGCAATTTGAGCCGGCGTGGACTGGGATTTGATAAACCGGAGAAAGACAATGGCCGCCACGGAGAAGCGTATCCATGTAAAAGCGCTTCACCGCTTACATATGGCCATACCGGCTTTACGGGCACCTGCATATGGGTCGACCCACAGTCGCAACTGGTGTTCATCTTCCTGAGCAACCGGGTATGTCCTGCCGGCGGAGATAATAAAAAGCTGATGACCCATCACGTGCGGGAGAATATCATGGAAGTGCTGTACGAGGCAATGGGAGGAAAGAAATAGGTATAGAAGCGGGATAAATAGGCAATAGTGCCAGGTGAAGTATGCCTTAATGGCCATTCATCTGGCACTATCTTTTTTATGGATAGCAATATCTTTCGTACGGATAGTTTATTGTACTGATACTGTTCTGTTGATGCTTGTTTCTGTCCTGATGTTCACGATCTTTTCTGCGAGTCTGTTCCTGCCTCTTCTGATCTCGAAAGTATAAGCGCCGTCCTGCAGTTCCTGCATGTTGAATTTGGCCACATACAGCATGGTAACAGGTAATGATTCCTGATGCAGTACGTAGTTGTTGGCATCTTTGATGCTCAGTGTTACTTTTTCAACGCCGGGATTCTCAACAGTGATCTTAAATACAAGTGCTTCAGGTTCGAGCTGAGCAACTTTCAGTTTGAAGGCCGTTACGGGAGCAGGGGTTTCATCATTGTTCGCTACCATGCTTACCCTGGTGTCGTTGTATGCATAGGTAGTCTCCTGGGCTTTCGAAAAAGATACGTTTACGAGGATAGCGGCTAATAAAAACGATATGCGTTTCATACAAAAATGTTTGTTTTTGTTTAGATGATGTTGTCTGTTTGTATTAGCTAATACATGGTTCCTTAAATCGCCGCAAAGATCGGTGGGATACATTAACAGAAAGTTACGGGTAGGTTAACATAGGATTATGAAACGGGCAGGAAGAGATGACGAATGTCATTCTTAATTGTTAATTGATAGCTACCTTTGCTGGCGTTTATGGAAAAATCGAGATTACAACAGCAGCGGCCGGTGGCTATCTGGCTATATATAGGGGTGGGAATGATCATCGTCCAGGTTTTGCTGGGTGGAATCACCAGGCTGACCGGATCCGGACTGTCAATTACAGAATGGAAACCCATTATGGGAGCCTTACCGCCTATGACGCAGGACGCCTGGCAGGTGGCATTTGAAAAATACCAGAAAATTGCCCAGTACCAATATATGAACCGGCATTTTACGTTGTCCGATTTTAAAGCCATTTTCTTTTGGGAATGGCTGCACCGTAACTGGGCACGTCTCATCGGGGTGGTTTTTGCGATCCCCTTTATCTATTTCCTTATTAAAAAGAAGCTGGATGCTTCCATGGTAAAGCCAATGATCATCCTGTTCATTCTGGGCGGCTTACAGGGCGCTATAGGATGGATCATGGTACAGAGCGGCCTGAATACGGAAGACCTGTATGTAAGTCATATAAGACTGGCAGTGCATTTCATCGCTGCATTGGTATTGTTGTGTTATACATTCTGGTTTGCTCTGAAACTGAGTACTGATAAACGGGAGCTATTAGTGATGCCCGGCCTGCGTAAGCTGAACGGCTGGCTGCTGGGAATATTGACATTACAGCTGATTTTTGGCGCTTTCATGGCGGGGCTGCACGCTGCCCTTGTTGCCAATACCTGGCCCGATATTAACGGCATGTGGTGGCCAATGGGCATGTTTACCAAGGGTAGCCTGCTGACAGATATCACGCACAATGCGATCACGATACAGTTCATTCACCGCGGACTGGCCTATCTCATTACTATCCTGGTGGTAATCTGGTGGTGGAAAGCTTCGGAAGCTCCTGAGAACAGCCTGCTGCACCGCATCCGCTATCTGCCTTTACTGCTGGTATTACTGCAGGTAATGCTGGGAGTGCTTACGCTGCTTGGCAGTCAGGTGAAGATCCCATTGCTGCAGGGGATACTTCACCAGGGAGTAGGCATGCTATTATTACTTTCTCTGGTATGGACTTTATACCTAAGCAGAAATAAGACAGTCAAAGTATAGAAGATCGAATATCCGGCCGGTAACATGTTAAACTTTTTCGTAAGTTTATTGTAATTAGCGTAACGGATGAAAGTGAAATCTTTGTTGGTCAGGATCTTTTACTCGTTCCCTATACAACTGTTCTTGCTTCATTTCCGCAAGTACCAGGTGTTACTGGTGTTCTGGGCTATACTTTTCAGCACTATAAATGGGGAATTTGCCAAGGTATTTGGTGGCGACGCTTTATTTCTCGCCCCGGAATACCTGGGTGACGTGAGTTTTTACAGCACATCCATCCTGGGGCTGGCAACCGGTTTGTTTGCAATGAGCTGGAACATAACCACTTTTATTTTACATACCGGCCGTTTTAAATTTCTTGCTACTACCTCTCAGCCCTTTTTTAAATACTGCCTCAACAATTCCATTTTCCCGATAACCTTTATGTTGAACCTGCTGTTCCGTGGCTGGGAATACCAGCGTTATCAGCAGTTGAGCTCAGTGCCTGAAATATTATTGCTGACAGAAGGGTTTATCTGCGGATATCTCTTTATTGTCTTTTTCAGTTTCTTTTACTTTTTTAACGCCGACAAAAATATTGGCCGCAGGCTCGAAAAGAAGTTTGGCAATCCCCGCAATTTCCTGCGCCTGGTGCTAAAGCCTACGCAGGAAAAAGACGAAAATGCATTGCCTGTACACAACTATTTCACTTCACCCTGGAAGATCAGGCGGGCCAGGAATGTAGACCACTACAATAAGCATTACCTGGACAGCATATTGAAACAGCACCACTTTGCCGCAATGATCACAGTAGGGTGTGCGCTCATCTTTCTGGTTATACTGGCCTTCCTGATGGACTATCCTGTATTCAGGATACCTGCGGGCGCAAGTGTAATGATCTTTTTCGCTTTCCTGATAGGGATAGCAGGCGCCTATGCCTACCTGTTGCAAAGCTGGGCCATTCCCATGGTGCTGGTAATGTTGTTTGGACTGAACTGGCTGGTGGAACAAGACCTGATCGACAACCGTAACAAGGCCTACGGACTTGACTATGGTGAAAGAAAGGAAAGGCCCGAGTATAGTGTAACAGCGCTACAGCAATTCTTTACCTGGGAGCGGGCGGAGCAGGATAAGCAACATACGTTGAAGATCCTGGAAAACTGGAAGGCGAAATATAAAGGTCCAGGTAAGCCGAAGATGATCGTTATCAATTTCAGCGGAGGCGGTTTAAGAGCCGCTACCTGGAGCATGAATGTCTTGCAGCGGCTGGACGCTATGATGAAAGGGCAGCTGATGAACAACACGTTCCTGATGACGGGCGCTTCCGGTGGCATGATCGGGGCGTCGTATTTCCGGGCCTTATACATGGAAAAGCAGGAGGGAAAGCCTGTCAATATGCAGGATAGCAGCTACACGGAACGCATTTCCCGCGACCTGCTGAACTGTGTGTTCACTTCTTTGGCGGTGAACGATTTTATTACGCCGTTCCGCTCGTTTAAAATTGAGGATAACCGGTACGCGAAAGACAGGGGATTTGCCTTTGAAATGCAGTTGAACAGTAATACGGGAAATGTATTGGCCGGCACCATTAAGGATTACCGGGAACCGGAACAGAATGCGCTGATCCCTATGCTGATATGGAATGCTACGATCAATGCAGATGGCCGCCGCCTGATCATTTCCCCACAGCCGATCAGTTACCTGTGTGCTCCGGAGTATTCACCGCTGGTAAGAAGCGTGCGGGATATAGATGGGGTGGACTTCTCGCAGTACTTCGCTAACCAGGATGCAGCAAACCTGCGTATCACCAGTGCGATCAGGATGTGTGCTACATTCCCATACGTATTACCCAACGTATTTCTGCCCAGCAGACCTATTGTGGACGTAATGGATGCGGGTATCAGGGACAACTTCGGACAGGAATCCTCCATGCGTTTCCTGCATACTTTCCGTAACTGGGTCAATGAAAATACAGATGGTATTGTTTACATCCAGGTGAGAGATACCCGTAAGAACGATATTAAGTCTATCAAACAGTCCATGAAGCTGAACGACATGATGTTTGATCCTTTGTTCACTATGCAGGCGCACTGGAGTGCTATGCAGGACTTTGTACAGGACAATGAACTAACCTATCTAGAAGGATACTTCCCTGGAAAATTCCACCGGGTGATCTTCCAATATGTGCCTCAGAAAGAAGATAAAGCGGCAGCATTAAGCTGGCACCTGACCTCCCGTGAAAAGATCGACATTGCAGGCGCGCTGGATAATCCTACCAACCAGGCATCATTTGACAGTGTGATGAATATGGTGGGCCGACCGCTGCTGACAGAGGAGCATCATAAAAACCCCTCAGACACCGGACGGGACTATAAATAATAAAAAATCAAATCTGTACCCGCCTGGTTTTTTTATCATAATTAACAGAAGATTAATCTGCCCTGTTTCCGATGTAAAGTATTGCAGTAGAAAGCCTTACCACCTGAATGCTTAGATTTTTAGTGAATCATTTGGAGAAATGATCACAATTATTTAAAAGCGTATCCCCACTTTTTCCACATTTTATTGTAACTTTGCGCCTTCTTTGGCCGACCTGTGTCAACCAGCCAGAACAAATTGAACAAGATTTATGAATATCCGTAACATAGCAATCATTGCGCACGTAGACCACGGTAAAACTACCCTGGTTGATAAAATCCTGCATCACACCAACGTTTTCAGGGCAAACCAGGAAACAGGTGAGTTGATCATGGACAATAACGACCTGGAAAAGGAACGTGGTATCACCATCCTGAGTAAGAACGTCTCTGTTGAGTACAAAGGGGTGAAAATTAACGTGATCGATACTCCAGGCCACGCCGACTTCGGTGGAGAAGTGGAAAGGGTGTTGAAAATGGCGGACGGTGTGATCCTGCTGGTAGACGCCTTTGAAGGTCCGATGCCTCAGACCCGTTTCGTACTGCAAAAAGCGCTGCAGCTGAACCTGAAACCAATTGTGGTGATCAACAAAGTTGACAAGGCGAACTGCCGTCCTGACGAAGTGCATGATGCGGTATTCGAACTGTTCTTCAACCTGGATGCCACTGAAGATCAGCTGAACTTCCCAACCTATTACGGTTCCGGTAAGAATGGCTGGTTCAACGATTCATTGACGCAGTGTGAAGATATCACTCCACTGTTGGATGGTATCCTGACGCATGTACCAGAACCAAAGATCCCTGAGGGTAACCTGCAGCTGCAGATCACTTCCCTGGATTACTCTACTTTCCTTGGCCGTATTGCTGTAGGACGTGTAGCGCGTGGTACCATTAAAGAAGGTCAACCTATCTCTCTGGTGCAGACAGATGGTACTATTAAAAAGTCCCGTGTACGTGAACTGTACACCTTTGAAGCACTGGGTAAAAAGAAAGTGACTGAAGTACAGCCAGGTGATATCTGTGCTGTAGTTGGTCTCGAAGATTTCAATATCGGTGACACCATCGCTGACTTCGATGCTCCTGAAGCATTGCCTGTTATCAGCGTGGATGAGCCAACCATGAACATGCTGTTCAGCATCAACAACTCTCCGTTCTTTGGTAAAGACGGTAAGTTCGTTACCTCCCGTCACCTGCGTGACCGTCTGGTAAAAGAAACTGAAAAGAACCTGGCACTGCGCGTAGTTGATACAGACAGCGCTGATAGCTTCCTGGTATATGGCCGTGGTATCCTGCACTTAGGTGTATTGATTGAAACCATGCGTCGTGAAGGATTTGAGTTGACCGTAGGTCAGCCTCAGGTGATCCTGAAAAATATAGATGGTAAAAAATGTGAGCCATACGAAACACTGGTAGTTGACGTTCCTCAGGAATTTGCAAGTAAAGTGATCGACCTGGTAACCCGTCGTAAGGGCGAAATGCTGATCATGGAAACCAAAGGTGATATGCAACACCTGGAATTCGAAATTCCTTCCCGTGGTCTGATCGGTCTGCGTACGCAGATGCTGACCAATACTGCAGGTGAGGCTGTAATGGCACACCGTTTCAATGATTATAAAGCATGGAAAGGTGCTATCCCTGGTCGTAACAACGGTGTACTGCTGGCTAAAGAAGCGGGTACTACCACTGCTTACTCCCTGGATAAACTGCAGGATAGAGGTTTCTTCTTCGTAGATCCGGGAGAAGAAGTGTACAAAGGCATGATCATCGGTGAAAACAACAAACCTGGTGACCTGGTAGTGAATCCGAATGAAGGTAAGAAACTGACCAACATGCGTGCGAGCGGTAGTGATGCTGCAACCAGCATTGCGCCTAAGACCCTGATGACACTGGAAGAGTGTATGGAGTACATCCAGCACGATGAGTGTATCGAGGTAACGCCAAACAACATCCGTATGCGTAAAGTGCACCTGGATGAAGAAGAAAGAAAGAGACTTTCTAAATCAATGAAAGCAGATGCGTAAGCATGACTGTTCTTAAGATATAAGCCGCTCCGTGATGCACGGGGCGGCTTTTTTGTTGTACCTGCGCGCATGTTGGATGCGCAGCCCCTTTGTATCTTTGTATTGATGGAGCCGCAAATACCATTATTCAGTGATCCCGCCAGTCAGCATATTACCCTGAAAGATGGCGAACTGGTTTATTATCCGCAGTTCTTTTCCCTGCAGGAGGCTACATCATATTTGCAGGTACTGATAGAAAAGATCATGTGGCAGCAGGAGCGTATGAAGATGTATGGCAAAGAAGTGTTGTTTCCCCGCCTGATGGCATGGTATGGAGATGCTGGCAGCACCTATGCTTTTTCCGGTAATACTTATACGCCGCAGGAGTGGACAGAAGAGCTGTTACAAATAAAAAAGCGGATAGAACCCGAAGCTGGTGTACGTTTTAACAGCGTGCTGCTGAACCGTTACCGTAACGGCAAAGACTCCATGGGATGGCATGCAGATGACGAGCCGGAACTTGGGCTGAATCCTGTCATAGCTTCCGTTAACCTTGGCGCTTCCAGGCGTTTTATGTTACGTCACCCGCAGGCCGGATTGAAGTATGAACTGGAGTTACAGCATGGTTCATTGCTGATCATGAAAGGCGCCCTGCAACATCACTGGCAACACCAGGTGCCGAAAACAACCAAAGTATCAGGAGAGAGAATTAACCTCACATTCAGGGTGATACAGAGCGTGCAATAGATAACCTACGAAGACATTGATTATGAAAAATCCCATCTTGTTGATTGGCAACGATATTAATAACATGTCGAAGGGCCAGAGCTGGAAAGACCTTCTTAATGACATTGTTAAATTCTGTCTTCCGGACGGTTGTATACAACTTGACGAAAGAAAGCCATTCCCCTTATTGTATGAAGAGATCTTCCTGACCGCTATTCGCCAGGAACATATCAGAGAAGTGCAATTGAAATCATTTATTGCAGAGAAGACGCTCAAAATAGAAGAGAATGATATTCATGCCGCCATCCGCGACCTGGCGCCCGCGCATATTCTGACCACGAATTATGAGTTCACGCTGGAAGGAGAAATTCCCTCCCAGAACGATGGATTGATCCTGGAAAGGATATTCAGCATCTTCAGAAAATATAAAGTAGGTAATACAGATTACTGGCATATTCATGGCGATTGCCTGAACCCGCTGAGCATTAATCTTGGGTTTGAGCATTATGGCGGCCAGTTGCAGCAAATGCGGAACTATGTTGTGTCCGGCACGACGTATACAAGTCCGCAGGCACCCCGCCAATCGCTGGTACAGCGTATTAGTCAGCACTTGCCGGTAAATGAGGATTCCTGGCTGGACCTTTTCTTTATGCAGGATATTCACATATTCGGCCTGTCGCTCGACTTTGTAGAAACAGACCTGTGGTGGCTGTTGACTTACAGAGCCAGGCAGAAGTTCCAGAAGAATACTATCCCCGTGAAGAATGCATTGTATTACTACATTCCGGCGGAATTTGTGCCGGGCGCAAAATTCAAGCTGGAGATGCTGGTAGCCAACGATGTAAAGGTGATAGAAATTTCGGCGTCAGATAAACGGGCTTATTATGAAGAAGTATTGCGCAGGATCAGGAAGCTGTAAATGATATGGAGTGGTTTTTGTTCTTGACCTGGTATCATAACACCCAAAAATCACTAGATCATGGTCAGATTAACAGCTATGCTCCTTGTACTGCTTGCCAATACCTGTAATCAGCAAAAGGCGGTCAAGCAACAGATTGGCAGCATCCAGGACAAAAGATGGAGCCTTGTCAATATGGGCGGGACTGTTCAGGAAAAGTCGCCTATATGGCTGGAGTTTGATACGGCTACACATCGCTTCAGTGGTAACGGAGGCTGTAACAAAGTAGCCGGCGAGTATCAACTGGATGGCAATGAGATCACTTTTGGCAAGGTAATAAGCACACGTATGGCATGTATCGACGCACAGGCTAATGAAAGAGAAAGTGCGTTCCTGCGCATGCTTAGCGACCGGACTTACACAATAAAATTTGAAGAAAGGCAATTGCAGTTCCGTGATAGCGGAAGAATTGCGATGATGTTTGATGGCTATAAAAAAGCAGCAGTTACAAAAGAGTAATGCTTAAAAATAAATGTGGCGCATACCGGAAAGAGGCTGTTGCTTTTCCGGACATGCGCCACATTTTTCTATTATCTACCAGCCAGCATAACGATCTGATTGTCTACGAAAACAGTATCAGATACTTCATTACCTACCTTTACGGTAACGGCTAATTTAGCTGCTTTCCTTGCGGGAATGCGTACTACTAACTGGTTGTCTGATGCACTGATAATTGACGCTTCTACGTCATCTACTATTACTTTGTTGTCAGTTGTAACATTGCTGAAGCCTTTTCCCGTAATGGTCAATACTATATCAGTAGTGCCTGCGGGAAGAGTATCCTGTATACGCAAGGATGTTTTTTCAGCAGAAGGGTTTACATGACAACTGTACAGACAGCACATCATCATGGCTGCAAGAGCCAGACTCATTTTCCTGTAAAACATAAAAATTATTCTTTTTGGGGTTCAGGGTTTAAAAACAGCGCGTGGTAGTGTATGGAGCTAACGGCGACTGTTGGTATTTCAAATAAATCGGACGCAAAGATAAGGAGTACTCGTGGATTAACAATGCGTATTAATACCTGAAAATGAAAATTGAGTATTGATACCGAATGAAAAAATGAGTAGAAAACGTTGGAAGAAGGCGTCCGTGGAGCGTTGAGCGGTAACTGGTATCCAAATAAAAAAAGGGTTGATCATTTCGTTGACCAACCCTTTTTTTATTTGGATAATTAATTTATTTAATCAGTTTCAGTTCATTGATAATATTACTTGCACCTCCCAATTTATCAACGCACCACAGTACGTAGCGTATATCCACACAGATAGTGCGGTTGTATACAGCATCAAACTGGATCTTGTGGCTCAATGCTTCATAGTTGCCGTCAAAAGCAAGACCTATCAGTTCTCCGTTTGCATTCAGCACAGGAGAGCCGGAGTTACCACCGGTGATGTCGTTGGTAGTGATAAAGCAGGTAACGATATCATTCTTTCTGAGGTCTTTGTACTGACCGAAATCTTTTTTGTTGTACAGAGAAACATAATTCTGCGGCAGGTCAAATTCGTAGTCGCCCGGTACATATTTTTCCATTACACCTTTCATCGTACATACATAGTCGTATGCAACAGCATCGCGGGGGGCATATGGTTTTACCTGACCGTAGGTAACACGCATAGAGAAATTAGCATCAGGATACCATTTCTTGGTTGGTTCCATTTCCATTCTTCCTTTCAGGTAAGCGCGGCCCAGGTCGTTGTTTTTGGTAACGAACTGGTTGTACAGCGGTTGGTATTTGGTAGTGAAATTCTTGATGAAAGCACTGGAATAAGCGAATGCGGGGTCTGTCTGCAGGGTTACAGCGTCAGGGTTGGCGATGAACGCTTTCCAGCGGGCATCGTTCAGGATCATAGAACCAGACATCAGCGCAGAGGCCCAGAGGCGGTAGGTGTTATCGTCTTCCAGGTTACCGAATTTCGCTTTGATCGCATCATAAAATCCAATTGGATGTTGCGCCAGGGGAATATCTGTGTAGAACAGGTGGCAGGTAGCTGCCAGTATTTTCTGGTCGCTGGTTTTATCTTCCTCTTCCAGGAAGGCGGTACGCGCTTTATCTGCCGCCTGGATGCTCTGTTTGATCATGTCGGCAGAACCTCCGGATTGTACCAGGGCTTTTTCCACCGCCATCAGGCTACCTGCAAAAGCGGCCAGGGGAGAACCCATGATGCCTTCATTGATATAGATACGGTGTTTGGCATATGGAGTCCAGGCTTTGTAAGATGCGGCATAATCAGGGAAGATATTGGCATATTCTTCTTTACCCTGCGCCCATTTTTCAAAGGCGGCTTCCTGTTTTTGCTTTTCGTCCAGCACGTTGTATTTCACGAGCTGTTTGGTTTCCCCGTCGAAGAATTTCCAATAATTAGCGATACCGGCATAGGAAGAGGCCAGTTTCAGCTTGATAGCAGGATCTTTCTTCATCTGTTCGAACATATATTTCAGACGTACGCTGCGCAGCGCTACAATGGAAGGGTTTTCCACATTTATTTTCAGCTTTACGCCTTCAGAGCTCTCGTAGCGGTTAGTGCCGCCGGGATAGCCGAATATCATGGCATAATCGTTCTCCTTAATGCCTTTGATGGATACCGGCAGGAAGTGTTTGGGCTTTAAAGGCACGTTGCCGGCAGCATATTCAGCCGGTTTTCCGTCCTTGTCGGCATATACACGGAAAATGGAGAAGTCGCCGGTATGACGCGGCCATTCCCAGTTGTCGGTATCGCCACCGAATTTACCGATGCTTTCCGGCGGGGCGCCTACCAGGCGGATATCTTTGTAACGTTCATAGACAAAAAGCAGGTATTGGTTGCCTTTGAACATAGGTAATACTTTTGCTTCGTAATTAGTGCCATTGATGGCCTGGGTTACGATTTCGGCAACAGTTTTCTGCTGTTGCTGCTGTCTTTCCTGACCGCTCATGCCTTTCAGTGCGTCCTGTACCTGTTTGGTGACATCGTCCACCCGTACGAGGAACTGTATGGATAGGCCTTTGGCAGGGATCTCCTGCTGTTTGTCGAGGGCGTAAAAGCCGTTTTTAAGATAGTTGTGCTCTACTGAGCTGGCGGTAGCAATGGCATCATAGCCACAGTGGTGGTTGGTAAAGATCAACCCCTGGTTGCTCACTATTTCTCCCGTGCAACCACCACCGAAAATGATAATGGCGTCTTTCAGAGACGCTTTGTTAATACTGTACAATTGTTCTTTCGTCAGCTTCAGGCCTTTCTTCACCATGTCATTGTACACTTGCTGTCCCAATAAATAGGGCAGCCACATTCCTTCATCTGCTTTGGCGAATTGTGCCGCCAGCAGTAACAGAAGGATCAGGAGATTTTTCTTCATAATTGGTATCGTTTTTAAAAAGCAGGCTCAAACCTAGCTATTTTTTTAATAAGCGCCATACGGTCTGTGGTAAACGGTGAGTAGCTGCCCCAGGTAAAACTGGAATGGCATTTGTAAAAAAGGGGTGGTTGACGGGTTCGGATACAAAAAATTCACTTTAAAAGCCTACTTATGAAAAGAATACTGCTGCTGTTGACAGCACTGGCTTTCCTGGCATGTCAGGAAAACAGCCGGACGGAAGAAAAAAAAGAAGAGCTGAAGGAAGGTGTGGAGAAAATTGGACAGGATGTCAGGGAAGCGGCGGAAAAAGCCGGGGAATATATGGAAGCACAGCGGGACAGTTTACGGATCCGGCTTGAAGAACGCAGACGTGAAATAGATGTTAAACTGGAAGAGCTGAAAGATGACGGCTCTGAAAAAAACAAAAAGGCCAGGACTAAACTTGAGAAACTGAGAGATCAGATAGACGGTAAACTTGACGCGTTAAAAAACAGCAGTGCCGACGCCTGGGATAGTACCCGGAATGATATTGATACCCTGATGAAAAAAACGGACAGGGAGTGGAAGGAGTTTAAAGCGGATTTCAAGGAATTATTCCGGTAGGGATAAGAAATGAAATTCCCTACCTTTACCGCAAAGATCATACTAAAAAGCCTTGTTACGTTCTTATCACCAAAAAGATATCGCTTTTGAAGCCGGCTGTGATGAAGCCGGAAGGGGATGCCTCGCCGGTCCTGTGTTTGCTGCAGCGGTGATATTACCGCCCAGATTCAGGAATAAGTTGTTGAATGATTCTAAGCAGCTGAAGGCTGCAGACCGGGAAAAACTGCGTATTGTAGTAGAAAGAGAAGCGATTGCCTATGCGGTGGCCAGCGTGGATAACGTGGAGATTGACAGGATCAACATTCTCCAGGCCTCTTTCAGGGCCATGCACCTGGCGCTGGAACAACTGAAGCAGCAACCTGGTTATATATTAGTGGATGGGAATCGCTTTGTACCTTATGGAAATATTCCTCATGCCTGTATAATAAAGGGCGATGGCATATATGCCTCCATAGCAGCAGCTTCCATACTGGCGAAAACCTACAGGGATGAATATATGCAGCAACTGCATGAGCAATACCCTCATTTTGGATGGCTGGAGAATAAAGGATATCCTACACAACAACATCGGGATGCAATCCGTGAACATGGCGATACGCCATTTCATAGAAAATCATTTAGATTGTTGCCCGACGAACAACTGGAATTGGATTTTGATACTCCCGTACAGGAATATACGGTGGTGAGAGTGGTTTCACCGGATGAGATAGAGGATTAGTAAAAACTATTGTTTATTAATTTTGCCCTTGGATAGGATTAGACTATGTTAAAGCAGACACAACAGCAGAAGCTATTACAGAAATTGTCGCCGCAGCAGATTCAGCTGATGAAACTGCTGCAGGTTCCTACAGCTGTACTTGAAGAGCGTATCAAGGAAGAGCTGGAGGAAAACCCTGCCCTGGAATACGGGGAAGAGGCGCATGAAGATGAATTTAAGGATCCTCAGGAGGAATTTAACAGTGCAGATACCGAGGAAGGAGATGACGAGTTTGAACCTGATGGCAGTGAGAACGAATACGACAATATTGATATATCTGAGTATGTAAGCGAGGGAGACGATGATATAGCCGACTATAAACTAAGGGACGATAACTATCCGGACCAGGATGAGAACAAAACGATCCCGGTGAGGGTGGAAACATCGTTTCATGAGCATCTTCTCGGCCAGCTGGGCATGCTGGAACTGGACGACCGGCAGAATAGCATTGCAGAACAGATCATCGGCAGCATTGACGATGATGGTTACCTGCGGCGTGAAGTGAGTGCGATCGTGGATGACCTATCTTTTTCTCAGAATGTTGTGACAGATGAGGATGAGATCAGGGACCTGATCCGCAAAATCCAGGATTTTGATCCTCCGGGCGTGGCGGCCACTGACCTGAAGGAATGCCTGTTGCTGCAATTGAAACGCAAGCCACAGGATGATCCGGGTGTGTTAGGCGCCTACCAGATACTGGAGAACTACTTTGACGAATTTACCAAGAAGCATTACGAGAAGATCCAGAAGGGCCTGAATATGAATGACGAAGGCCTGAAGGAAGCTATCGGGCAGATTATCAGGCTGACGCCAAAACCAGGGGGGAACTTTGCCACCCTGAACAAGGCCGAAAGTTATGTGGTGCCAGACTTCTTTATCCTGAATAACAACGGTAAGCTGGAACTGACGCTGAACTCCAAGAATGCTCCTGACCTTCGCATTTCCGAGGGATACAGGGACATGCTGAAAGAATATGACAGGGGAGACAAAAAAGATAAGCGTCAGAAAGAAGCTGTGTTGTTCATCAAACAAAAGATTGACGCAGCCAAATGGTTTATTGACGCAATCAAGCAACGGCAGCATACCCTGCTGTCAACAATGGAATCCATCATGTCCTACCAGCGGGAGTTCTTCCTGACAGGAGATGAGACGACCATGCGCCCAATGATCCTGAAAGACATTGCCGATATCACCCAGCTGGATATTTCTACTGTCAGCCGTGTGGCTAACAGTAAATATGTGCAGACGGAGTTTGGTACTTTCAAGCTGAAATTCTTCTTCAGTGAATCGCTTTCAACCGATAGCGGGGAAGAAGTTTCCACCCGTGAGGTGAAAAAGATTCTATCTGATCTGATAGAGGGAGAAAATAAGCGGAAACCGCTCAGCGACGAGAACCTGACGAAGATGCTGCAGGACAAGGGATACAACATTGCCCGCCGTACAGTAGCTAAATACCGTGAGCAGCTGAACATTCCGGTGGCGAGGCTGAGGAAAGAACTTTAATGACCTGGCGGCCGTCCTGCCTTAAAAGTGACGGAAACTGTGAATGGAACAAGTAATCATACCCACAACGGATAATTCCCGGCAGGACAAGCCGGTATTTTCACCTGCATTGCAGAAGGTCGCTGAAGTGATCTCTTACCTGTCGCATCCCTTATTCCTGCCAATACTGGTAACAGTGCTGCTGGTGAATGCCATGCCCGAGTACTTTGTCCTGTTCAAACAGGAGAGTATCCGGTATCCGTTTGACCTGCTGTATATCAGGGTGCTGTTTACCACATTGTTCCTGCCACTGTTTGTGGTAGCCTTGTGTAAGGCGCTGGGTTTTGTAACGTCATTTCAGTTACGGTCACAGAAAGACCGTATCATTCCTTATGTAGCCTGTACTACTTTCTACTTCTGGACTTATTTTGCCTTTAAGCGTCAGGGCGTAGCGCCTCCTTTCTTCAATGCATTCTTCCTGGGTGTTTTTATTGCCATTGTGATCGGTATGGTGGCCAATACCTATGTGAAGATCAGTATGCATACGATAGGGTGGGGAGGTGTGATCGGTTTCCTGCTGATGCTGATGACCGGGTTAAATATGAATATCAGCCTCGCGCTGATGATCGCTTTCCTGATCTCAGGAATCGTGGGTACCGCCCGTCTTATACTGGGGGCCCATACCCCGGCGGAAATCTATACCGGCTTTATACTGGGTATTCTCTCACAGCTGATAGCATATGGCATAGCAGGCTAAAAACAGCCTGAAAAAAACTTTTTTTGACTACGCACATCCAGTGCGTAAAGCCTGCTCATCTTTGTAGTGTTATTTGAACATTGACATATGCTTCTGTTGTGCGTTAGCCCTTAAACTTATAATAACAGCATAACAATAAATGTGAAAGGTTGATTCTATTTACTACAACATTTAGTATTTATGGCCAAAATGCTAAAAATTTTAGGATAATAGAAAATTAGATCATAACTTAGCACACCATTAAATTTGTAAAAAACACTTACTAATATGTCTACAGCCAATACTGACAAACTCAAGGCGCTGCGCCTTACAATGGACAAGATTGAGAAGGATTTCGGTAAGGGATCCGTGATGATGATGGGAGAGAAAGGCACAGAGCCGATGGAAGTAATATCAACAGGCTCCCTGGGGCTGGATATTGCGCTCGGTATCGGTGGTTTTCCTAAAGGAAGGATCATTGAGATTTATGGACCAGAGTCTTCCGGTAAGACAACAGTAGCTATTCATACAATTGCAGAAGCCCAGAAGAAGGGTGGTATCTGCGCTATCATAGATGCGGAGCACGCGTTTGACAGCTCCTATGCCCAGAGACTGGGTGTAGATGTGGACGCACTGCTGATTTCCCAGCCTGACCATGGTGAGCAGGCCCTGGAAATTGCAGACCGTCTGATCCTGTCCGGAGCCGTGGACGTGGTGGTGGTTGACTCTGTTGCCGCCCTGGTACCAAAAGGTGAACTGGAAGGAGAGATGGGTGAAAGCAAAATGGGTTTACAGGCACGTTTGATGTCTCAGGCGCTGCGTAAACTGACCGCTACCATTTCAAAAACAAATTGCTGCTGCATATTTATTAACCAGCTGCGTGAAAAGATAGGAGTGATGTTTGGTAATCCGGAGACTACTACCGGTGGTAACGCGCTCAAATTCTACGCTTCTGTGCGTTTGGACATTCGTCGTATGACCCAGATCAAGGATGGTGATGAAGCTGTGGGTAACCGCGTAAAAGTAAAAGTAGTAAAGAACAAAGTTGCACCTCCCTTCCGCCAGGCTGAATTCGATATCATCTTTGGATTAGGTATTTCCAAGATGGGTGAAATTATCGATATGGGTGTTGAATACGGCGTCATCCAGAAAAGCGGCAGCTGGTTCAGTTATGATACCAACAAGCTGGGCCAGGGCCGCGATGCCGTGAAACAATTGCTGCTTGATAACCCTGAAGTGGCAGCAGAAATTGAAGGCAAGATCAAGGCGAAACTGGCAGAGCAACAAGCGCAGGCCTGATTAAATATTACTGTCTCGAAGGTACAGGATGAAGAGTAGTGGTGCATGTAATAGGCGCCGCCTGGTGAAGTACTGTCACTTTTCAGAGAGGTAAGTCAGGCACTACCGCCTTAAAAAAGAGTTGTTTTAGTTTTAGATATAAGCATTGGGTTAGTTAGTATTAACGTAAATCCCTGCCTTCTCCTGGGCGGGGATATTTTTTTGTACCATTCTCATGGTCAAGCTTTATGGTTACGCCGTTGGCTTCATATCCTTCCAGGCCCATAAATAACGGCACGCGTAAGTTCTGTAAGGAGACCATTTACCAGAGATCTTCAGTAGTTTTTCCTTAAAAGCTTTCTTATCCGTGTTATCGAGTTTGTAGATCTTAATCATCGCCTGCTGTAAGCCCCAGTCATCAATGGCAAAGACATCTTCCCGCCCCAGATAGAACATGAGCAGCATCTCCACCGTCCATCTGCCCACACCCTTGATCTGTGTGAGATATTTGATCACTTCCTCATCCGGCATTTTCTCCAGCTGTTTGTCTGTCAGTTGCTCTTCTACCGCAAAGCGTGCCACATTGTGTACGTAGCTCACTTTGGCATTCGAAAGACCTATAGCCCTTAGCGTGGGCGCCGGCGTATCCACGATTTGCTGTGGAGAAGGTTCCTCTCCGCCGTACAATGCCAGGAAGCGTTCATAGATCACAGTGGCGACCTTCACACTCAGTTGCTGGCTCATAATGGATGCTATCAGCCTTAACGCAATATTCTTACGCTTCGTCAACGCTGGCAGAGGATTGGCCATTATAGCCGCAAGTTTTTTGTCTTTACTGAGATGTACCAGATGTTCTTCAGCGGATTGTTTCATAGATCACGATTAAAAAATACACCTTGATAAAAAAGGAATGCTCCTGATGAAGCAAGGTATTAAATTTTGCATCACCAGGAGCATTGCCGGAAGGCTACTTCGGAATTATTTAGTATTCGAAAGGTTGCTTATAAATAACTTCAAGAATAGTTTGTCCTACTACCTGTAAAGTGCGTTTGTCGATCACAGTCATGTTGTCGTTGGTAGTATGCCAGTGTGGAACAAAGTTACCGTTCGGCTGTAGCGCAATAACATCAAAAGTAGGAATGTTAGCTATAGTATTGACATAAACATGATCGTCAGTGATGCCGGCGCCGATATTCTCATAGCGGAAGTAATCGGAATATCCCAGGCGGTTAGCTACGTCCCAGAACATCTTCATCGGACCATATGCATACTGCTGGGAGCCCGCTTCCATATAGAACTGTGAAGCACGGCCGCCAACCATATCGAGCAGGATACCGTAGTTCGCTTTATAACCTCTTACGTGCGGATTTCTCGCCCAGTATTGTGTACCTAAACAGAAGCTATTTTCCTCTTCGCTCACTCCCGAGTCTTCCACGTCTGTCAGCAATATATCAATACCTGCCTGTGGTTTTTGCGCATGAAGCTGACGGGCTGTTTCCAGCAGTACACCTACACCACTGGCGCCATCGTCGGCACCATCCAGTTGCTTTGTTTTATCGAAGGCGTCCTGGTCTGCGTACGGGCGGGTATCCCAGTGGGAAAGCAGCAGGATACGCTGTGTAGCCGCCGGATTAAAACTGGCGATGATATTGATACAAGGAAGTGATACTTTCTTTGGACCAATCACATTCGTACGTTGTACATACACGGTATCTGCCAGTGGTTTCAATTGAGCGATCAGCCAGTCTGCACATTTTTTCTGGGCAGGCGTATTTGGAATACGGGGGCCGAAGCTTACCTGTTTGGCAGTATAGGCATATGCGCTGTCTACGGCAAACACAGGTACTTTTACATTAGATGCAGCCGCCTGCTGTGCGTTATTGGCGTCTTCCTGCTGGTTGGTTTTGGCCGGTTGCTTACAGGCAAGCGCGAACAATGCGAGGCCTGCAGCAATGCTGAGTATTTTGTACATATTAACAAGTGGCTGTTTGATCATAACGGCTTTACTGTATGGAGTAGGTCATACTACCATCTTTTTCATCTTTCAGTTGTATACCTACAGCTAACAGCTGATTGCGGATCTTGTCGGAGGCAGCATAGTCCTTGCGGCTTTTTGCCTCTTTACGCATTTCAATAAGCAGTTGTATTACGCCATCCAGCTTACTGTTGTCAGTGTTAAGTGTTTCTGGTTGCAGGCCCAGTATTTCGATGAGGAAGGTGCTCCAGGTCTTTTGTAACAACTGGAATGTTTCTTCACTCAGCTCGTGCATTTTCACTTGCCCACCCTTTATGGAATTGATCACAGGGGCCAGTTCAAATAAATTCGCCAGTACTTTGGCCGTATTGAAGTCATCGTTGAGGAACTCGTGGCATTCATGGCACCAATCGCGAACCTGTTTATCCAGTTCTTCATTTACCGGCTGGCCGTTTGCCGGAGTATAAGTGAGTTTCTGTAGTACTTCGTAAGCTGACCATAAACGGTGTAACCCCTTCTCTGCCGCCTGCAGGGCTTCATTGGAAAAATCAAGCGTACTGCGGTAATGCGTTTGTAATACGAAGAAGCGAATGGTCATTGGGCTGTAGCCTCTTTCCAGCAAATGGTGATTGCCGGTAAAGAGTTCTGTCAGCTTGATGGTATTGTTATAAGCTTTACCCATCTTACGACCGTTAATGGTGATCATGTTGTTGTGCATCCAGTAACGGGCCATCAGTTCGCCATGGGCGATCTCACTTTGTGCTATTTCGCACTCATGGTGAGGGAATTGTAGGTCCATACCTCCGCCGTGAATATCGAACTGTTTACCGAGGTATTTGCTGCTCATGGCAGAACACTCAATATGCCATCCGGGGAAACCTTCACCCCATGGGCTGGGCCAGCGCATAAGGTGCTCGGGCGGGGCGTTTTTCCAGAGGGCAAAGTCCACATTATTTATTTTTTCTTCCTGATTTTCCAGCTCACGGTTGGAGCTTTCCAGCATGTCTTCCAGTACACGTCCGCTCAGAATGCCATAGTCATGGGTTTCGGCGTACTTCTTCACATCAAAGTATACAGAGCCATTCCTTTCATAGGCATAGCCTTTTTCCATGATCGTTTTGATCATTTCGATCTGCTCAATGATATGACCGGTAGCGGTGGGTTCTATACTGGGTTCCAGACAGTTGAAGCGATGAAATGCCCAGTGGAACAGGTTGGTATATTTCTGTACCAGTTCCATAGGTTCCATCTTTTCCAGCTGGGCGCGTTTGGCGATCTTATCTTCCGCCTCACGGCCTTCTTCCTCAAAGTGGCCGGCATCTGTGATATTCCTTACATAGCGTACCTTATAACCGAGATACTGAAGGTACCGGTAAACAACGTCAAAAGTGATATACGGGCGGGCATGACCCAGGTGTGATTCCCCCGATACGGTAGGACCACATACATACATACCGACATGTCCGGGATAGAGAGATGTGAATACTTCCTTTTGCCGATGTAGCGAATTGTATATTTTAAGCTCAGACATATCAGAAAATTTCAGAGAGTGTAAGCTACACTTCCTTTTGTTAGGATTGCAAAGATAATTATTGTTTCGTGAGTGACATTACCGCGAGGGACTAAGATTGGCGATCACGGGATAATGATCGGAAAGGCCGGAGTTAATCATTCGGAATGAATTGACTCTGAATGATTTGTCTGCAAATATGTAGTCTATTCTCAAGGTCGGGGCCAGTCCTGCATAAGTCCGGCCGATACCACTGCCCTTTCTCAGGAAGGCATCCTGTAAGGGCCCTCTGATAGTGAAGTATGTGTAAGATGCCGGTGTATCATTGAAGTCCCCGCACAGGATGACCGGGTAGGGGCTTGTCTTGACAAATGCAGCCACAATATCGGCCTGTCTGCTGCGGCCTACATAGGCGTCGCGCATTTTCTGAACAATGTTGCGGGTGGCCACCAGGCCGGTATCTTCCTGTTTCCTGATCTTTTCTATGGAACGGTAATCCCTTTCGTTGAACCGGTAAGAGGCCAGGTGCATATTAATAACACGGAAAGTATCACTCTCCCTTATAATATCTGCATAGATCAGGCTTTCGCTGAGGGGGCCCTGCGACAGTTTCAGCTTATCTGATTTTATGATAGGATAGCGCGAATAAATAATAGAGCCCCAATGCTGCATGCCATCCCGGTTGAAGTCGCTGGAAAAGAAACGGTAGGGCAGTTTCATTTCCCGGGAAATGTCCTCACGGTTATTGAAGTCGTTCTTCTTTTCAGACGTATAAAAATCCTGTATGCAGAGAAGGTCCAGTTCCTGTTTCTTGATCAGGGCAAACATCGCCTCCCGGTTGTATTTGCTGTCCTTTTCGCGATATAATCCAAACTGAGCCACATTATAGCTCATGATGGTCAGGCTGCCGGCAGGATTGGCAAATTGTTTCCCTGCTGTAGGATAATTGAATGCAATGAAAGCGGAAATGGACTTCCATCCGATCAGTATCGGCAGCATGGGTAAGAGACAGTATTTGAAATCGAAGAGTAGCCAACAGATAAAGAAGAGTATCAGGATCAGCAGCAACAATGGGAAAAGCAGGGTGATAAAACTGATAGGCCACCATTGTTCAGGAGATACATAAGGAGCCAGGCAGGCTACCAGAAAAAGGAGCACTACAATGGTGTTAACCGTTAGAAAGAAACCTTTTGTGAATAGCCTCAGAAATCTCAACTCCTATCGCATTTTTGCTTAAAGATAGGAGAAATGATGAATTCATCCGTTATAATGATAAGCTTGCCATTCAGGAAAATATGGAAACCCTTTCCAGGCGTAAATTGAATAAGCTCAGATCTGCAGGCTGATAGTGCCAGGATGTAAGCAATCCGCCGTATTGCATCAAAAAGAGAATGCGTTGTGTATGCAATAGGTTTTGTGCAGAAATGCATCCGGAAAGAAAAAAGAAAAGCCCTCCGGATGAAACTACGAATGACAGTATACCGGAGGGCCTGAATATAAAATATCGTTTATGTTATTTGACGATATGCAAATGTGTTTTCGGGTGGAACAGGTGCGTGATCCTGTGCAGGGTTTTGTTAAAGCCTGCTCCGAGGTCATTGCCTTTTTTCCACTGCTGCATATATAAAAAACCAGTTAAACCACCGCCGATCAGAGAAGGTACCATGGTCAGGTCATGGCCGTTAACTACATGTGTACCGAAATTAACGAACAGGAAGACAAGGGTGATGATCCAGAAGGGAATCGGCAGGTCAGGTAGTAGCCTGTATCTGGGCGCCACCACAGTTGCTCCGATGGCCAGGCCCATAATGGCCGCAGAAGCCCCCGTTGTGCTGGCAAATGGCTGCAGCTCCCGGAAAGATGGTATGAATTGCATGCCCAACAGATAAAACACGGCGCCTACGATTCCGCTCAGGAGGTACAGTGGCAGTACGCGCTGACGGCCTGCATGATTTTGCAGCATGGTGCCGAAGCAGGCCAGCCATATCATATTGCTGACGATCATCCAGAAACTGTCATGAACGAACATGGCAGTGACGAGTGTCCAGGGATTGTGCAGTAGTGTTGTAAAGCTGGCACGTAGCATCAGGTGGGACAATACATCGTCATGATAACGGGCCAGCGGATTGCCTTCCATGCGGTAGATGACTTCTGTGAAAAACAGCAGCGCGAATACGGTAATATTTATCAGCAAAAGCTGGATAACCATATTCTTTTCTTCTCCCAGGGACAGGGGAGTGGTATTCCTTTCCTCAACGTGCATCATGTCACAAGATCTTTTATGTTAATAAAAATGCCGGCGGTTATGCCTGTTCCACATCCTGAGCAGCAGGTAGCTGAAGAGTACTCCACCGAGGTGGGCGAAGTGGGCTACATTGTCTCCGGCTGAGTTCTGGATACCAGAATACAGTTCCAGGAGGATGAGGATCCCTACAAAGTATTTTGCCTTTAAGGGGAACAGGAAGTAAAGGTAAATGAGATTATTGGGAAACAGGTATCCAAATGCGAACAGCAGTCCGAATACAGCACCGGAGGCGCCAAGGGTAGCCGTGTCCGGGTACTCCAGCGCAAACTGGCGGATGAACGCTTTGGTATCGTTTATGACGCCGGGATCGTGCGGGAACTGGTAGAATATATTCTTTGTGCCTTCAGCCCGGAATGTGCCTGAGTCAAGGTCATAATGATTATCCAGCACTCTGAAATTAGAGATAGAAGGATCATTGAGGAAGGCCTTAACATCATGCGCCAGATTGACGTTTTCGTAGGTCAGCACGCCCATGTGGCAAAGCGCAGCTCCCAGACCACATACCATGTAAAAGATCAGAAAGCGTTTAGGCCCCCAGATGTTTTCCAGCGTAGCGCCAAACATCCAGAGGGTGAACATGTTCATGAACAGATGCCCCAGTGTGGCGTGCATGAACAGGTGTGTAATAAACTGGTGAGGCCTGAAGAGGTCCGACCCCCAGTAGTGTAACGCGAAAATATCGTCAATCCTGTTATTCCCGATGCTGCTCCCCAATGTATTCTGCGCAAGGAACACCAAACCATTGATGATCAGTAGGTTTTTGATCACCGTAGGGAGTATTTCAAATCTGCCGGGCCTGAACTCGCTCATTTCTCCTTATACTTTAATGATTAATTCTTTTCTCTAGCAACACCACGTTTTCGATGTGGTGTGTATGTGGGAACATATCCACCGGTTGTATCCTTTTGACACTGTACATAGCGTCCAGTAGCGCCAGGTCCCTGGCCTGTGTAGCAGGGTTACAACTTACATATACTATGCGGGGGGCAGCAATTTCGAGTAGCTTGTTGACCAGTTTTTCGTGCATACCGGCCCTTGGCGGGTCTGTGATCACGACATCTGGTTGCCCGTGTTGGGCAAAGAAAGCGTCATTGCAAATATCCACTACATCTCCGGCAAAGAATTGTGCATTGTTCACGTTGTTGCGGGCAGCGTTTTCAATAGCGTCGTCAATCGCCTCTTTTATCAGCTCTATACCGACTACCTTGCCTGCCTGCCGGGACACAAAAATACCAATACTGCCTGTACCACAATAGAGATCGTAAACAATTTCTGTTCCTGTTAATCCGGCAAACTCTCTGGTTACCTGGTACAATGCCTCACCCTGGTAGGTATTGGTCTGGAAAAAGGATTTAGGACCTATTTTAAAAGTAAAATCTTCCAGTTTCTCTTCCACGTATCCCTTTCCGAAGTAGACCTTCGGTTCCAGGTCGAAAATAGTATCGTTCAGCTTGGGATTGATCGTATACAACACGGAGGTGATGCCGGGAACAGTAGCCAGCAGGTGGTCCAGCAGGGCTTCTCTGTCCTTTTTATGCTCATGATGGATCACGAGATTGACCATTACCTCACCGGTGGTACAGATCCTGATGACCAGGTTACGCAGCCATCCTTCCTTGGCACGGATGTCATAAAAGGAGAGCTGGTTGGCCAGCGCATATTCCCGGATGGTGTTCCGGATGGCGTTGACCGGTTCTGCCTGCAGATAACAGGTATTGATGTCGAGAACCTTGTCGAACAGCTTCGGTACGTGAAAGCCCAGCGCATTCTTCTGGGGAATGCTGCCATCTTCATTCAGTTCCTCTGCAGGGAGGTATGCTTTATTGCTGAAGGTGAATTCAAGTTTATTGCGGTAATGCGTGGTATGCCGGGAGCCCAGGATGGGTTGCATAGGCGGCAGTTCCAGTTTACCGATACGCTGCAGGTTGTCGGCCACCTGCTGTTGTTTGTATTCCAGCTGCAGGGAATAAGGCAGCATCTGCCATTTGCAGCCGCCACAGTTACCAAAATGTTCACAGAAAGGGTCAACACGGTTAGACGCTATAGAATGGAAACGGATGGCCTTGCCCTCTGCCCAGTCTTTTTTGTTCTTACCAAGACGTACGTCCACCACATCTCCCGGTACAACGCCGCCTTCAATAAATACCACTTTGCCATCTATCCGGGCCAGTGCCTTCCCCTCTGCTGCATAAGCGCTTACAGGGACTTTTTCAAGAATAACATTTTTTTTCCTCACGGGTGCAAAGGTAGGATTTTAGCTGATCACTGATTTTGTGAAATTCCCTTTTCCTTGCTACTTTTACAGTAACCGATACCCTATGCGTAAACTCATGTTATTACTCGCCTGCATTTTCTGCCACTGGCAGCTACAGGCGCAGGGCTACCAGCTTACTTTCCAGTTAAAACAATATACCGGAGGGCAATTATGTCTTGCCCACTATATGGGTAAGAGCTTTTACATGGCTGATTCCGCCCAGATCAATGCGCAGGGCGTTGCCGTGATGAAGAACAAGGAAGCACTTCCCGGTGGTATTTATATCGTGCTGCTTCCCGGCAGGCAACGCTATTTTGAAATGCTGCTCGATAATAAAGACCAGCAGTTCTCTGTTAGCATCGATACAACAGACCTGATCAACAAGACCGTTTTCAAAACTTCCAAAGAAAACGAAATCTTCCAGTCATATAATAAGTTCCTGTCGAAGGAAATAGCGCCACAGGACAGGCAGCTCAATGCCATGCTGGCCAAACGTACGGCGGCGGACAGTGCGGCGGCCAAATCTTTACAGCAGGAATTGGGCAAGAAACTTCAGAACTTCCGTAACGGCATTGTGGCAGAACACCCCAAAAGTCTGCTGACCAGCATCTTCAGGGCTATGAAAGATCCTGAGGTACCACCAGCGCCCGCCGGCGCAGATTCCAGCTTCGGCTACCGTTATTACAAAGCGCACTATTGGGACAGTGTAAACCTGACTGACGGCAGGTTGGTAAGAACAGATATTATAGAGAAGAAACTGAACAGGTATTTCACACAGCTGGTCGCGATGGATCCTGATTCCATCATTGCGGAAGCAGACAATATTGTCGCGAAGACCAGGAAAGATAAAGAAATGTTCAAGTTCGTGGTATGGTGGCTGACCTATAACTACGAAACCTCCAAATATATGGGTATGGATGCCGTATTCGTACACATGGTAGAGAAATACTACGTATCTGGCGAAGCATACTGGCTGAAGGATGATCAATTGAACAAGATCATCTCCCGGGCCTATGCCATGGCGCCTAATCTGATAGGACAACAGGCGCCGCCACTGGAAGTGAAGGACACTTCCCTCAAGCCAGTCTCCCTTTATACTACAAAAGCTAAATATACTGTCCTCGTTTTCTGGGACCCTACCTGTGGTCACTGTAAGATAGAAGTTCCCAAACTCGATTCCGCCTTCAATGCCAGCTGGAAAAACAAGGGAGTAGCCCTGATAGGTTTTAAAACAGAAGGCACCAAAGATGAATGGCAGTCCTTCATTAAAGAGCACAAGCTCAATGGATGGATCCATGCATGGGACCCTGATGCCAAGAGCAATTACCGCCGTCTTTACGATGTATACAGCACACCCGTGGTGTATCTGCTGGATGAAAAAAAGAAGATTCTGGCCAAAAGATTGGGGGTTGAACAGCTCAATGATTTCCTTGAAAAGATGGACACGAAGGACGGAACAGTCCGCAAATAATCAGATATAAAAAATATTATCTATTGTAATTCACTTGTTTGCAGCCAGATAAGTTTGCTGCGAACTGCTTTGGCATAGTCTTTGGAATTTTGATGTTGTAATCAAATTGTTAAGATTATGAAAAAGATTATCCTTTCGTTTGCGGCCCTTGCAATTTCTTTTGGAGCAATGTCTCAGGTGCGCGTTGGTGTGAAAGGTGGTTGGAACCTTTCTAACATTTCTGTAAACAATAATGGTTCGGTAGATAACGACCGGTCATTATCAGGTTACCATATCGGTGTTATAGCGGATGTTCCGTTGGTGCCAAGAATACTCTCCCTCCAGCCGGGAGTGTTCTATACTACTAAAGGTGCTAAACTGGAATCCGGAGACAAAGATAACAGCACTACCGTTCCTTACAGGAAATATACAACCCGACCCCAGTACATTGAGATTCCTTTAAATGTTGTTGGTAAGATACCTGTTGGTACAAATACCAGGCTGTTTGCCGGTATAGGCCCTTACATGGCATTTGGTGTGGCAGGTAAGAATAAAGTGTCTACCACGCTTGCAGGAGTAACTACCAGCACAGAGTCTAACATTAAATGGGACGACGACACCCCATTCCATGACGGAGATCCTAACCAGGGACTGGACAAGTACAAGAGGTTTGACTGGGGTGGTAATGTCCAGGTAGGTGCAGAGTTCAGGAACTTCCTGGTGTCAGCACAGTATGGACACGGCTTTGGTAAAATTAACTCCGGTGGAGAAGACAGCAGAAATGACAAGAATAAGAACAGAGTGTTCAGCGTGTCTTTAGGTTATCTGTTCTAATCGTCTGACGGCAATTAAGTCACTTTTTTTAACCGGGCGTAAACAGGCAACGCCTACTAATAACAAACAATAGCTAAGAAGTTGGTATAGCATCCTTTAACGCCTGTAGGATGCTATACCCAAAACCAAAGAACCATATGAAAAAGGTATTATTATCCATTGCCGCACTGATGATTGCAGGCATTACTTTCGGCCAGACAAAATTCGGTATCGTGGCAGGACCCAATTTCTCAAGTGCAACCACTAAAAGTGCTACAGGTAACAAAGAAACCGGCGATCTGATAGTTGGTGTAAGAGCCGGAGTTACCGCTGATTTACCGCTGGCAGATGAATTCTTCATTGGTACAGGCTTACTATATGCTGGTAAAGGCAGCAAGACCAGCGACAACCTGAAAACGACGCTGTCTTATCTGCAGGTGCCTATCAACTTCCTGTTCAAACCAGAAGTAGGCGCCGGTTGGCTGAACCTTGGCGCCGGTCCTTATGTTGCTTATGGTCTGGGTGGTAAACACAAAGGTACCGTTGGTAACGTATCGGCAGAATGGAAAGCTTTTGACGATGAATCAACTATTATCGGCGGCAAGCTGAAACGTTTTGATGCTGGTCTGGGTATTGTGGCTGGCTATGAAATGAAAGCCGGTCTGTACCTCGGTATCAACGCTGATCTGGGCCTGGTGAATGCGTATGATAACACTGACAATGATCGTAGCTGGAGAAACACCTCTTTTGGTGTGTCTGTAGGTTATAAATTCTAAGGCAAGCAATATTTTGATAAAGAGTCCTTCCCGTCACTGACGGGGGGACTTTTTTAATTTTTTCGAAAGTTTCCCCCTTTTGTTGAGAATGCTCAATATTTAATCCAATTTGTGAGTATTTAGGTTATTTTTATGCCCGTATTTATGACGGGAACACCCCGTGTTATGAACCCTGGAAGACCCTATTAAGAGGACAATGCCACACATTATTACAACACAACGTAAAACGCATGAGTAAATTTTTTACACTCTTTCTTTTAACGCTGTTAACTTCCCTATTGCCACTTTATGCCCAGGTAAGCCTTGGATTAAGAGGTGGTTACACTGTATCTGCCACACAGATAAAAAACAGCCAGGGATATAAAAGTAACAGCCTTGGTACCAGCAGCCAACTAACGAATTTGCATGCTGACCTGATTATCAACGTGCCTGTCTACAAGAAACTCTACTTTCAGCCCCTGGTGAGATACATTACCAAAGGTGCTTACCTCCGCCCGCTACCTTCCAAACAAGGCATATTTGTAGAATCAGCCAATCAGCTTAAACTCCATTACCTGGAAGTGCCATTGAATATGGTGCTCAAATTCCCGGTTTCTCTGGGTAAGATTGTAATCGGAGCTGGTCCCTATGCGGCCTATGGACTGAGCGGTACCTACGACCTCGACCTTATGTACAATGGGTCTGTTGTTAGCACGGATTCACATTCAATTGAATTCAATTATAAAGACAGGGGCATTGCTCCAGGAGCACAGTTAAGCAGATTTGATGCAGGGGCCAATCTGATGTTCGGACTGGAGTTTAATAATCTAATGGTGTTTGGCGCCAATCTGAGCCGCGGATTGTTGAATCTTGACCGGACATCTTCTGCAAAGATTACAAACAGCTACTTTTCGATGAGCCTTGGCGTGCTGTTGAACCGGGAAGATTACTAAACGATAAAAAGCATTCAAAATATACTGGGGAGTTCCTGAAAGGGGGCTCCCTTAATTTTTTAAGGCGTAATAGGGGTGGTGTCTGATATAACCGTCTTAGGGATTGATAATTCACTACAATTATCAGCAACAAAAATGACAAAAAGTGTGACAGTTATTCGGACATGCTGCTACGTTTCCACGTAATGGCATTTTTATCAGGAAAAACGGTTACCATTCTATTATAAAAAAGCGGTCAGCCCCAGGGCTGACCGCTTTCCTTTATAAACTGCGGCTAATTATTCTCTTTTATACCACTGCTTCAACCGCCTTACGGATCACATTAGGTTTACCCAATGTGTAGTAGTGCAGTACGGGCACGCCAAAAGCCTTCAATTCTTTTGACTGTTGTATCAGCCACTCGGTACCTACGGCTTCCACTTCTTTATCTGTCTTACATTTCAGGATCTCGTTGGCAAGATCAGCCGGAATGTCTACATGGAAGGTACGTGGCAACACGGTCAGCTGTTTGCGGGTTGTGATAGGCTTCAATCCCGGGATAATTGGTACGGTAATACCCATTTCGCGGCATTTGGCCACGAAGTCAAAGAACTTCTGGTTGTCGAAGAACATCTGTGTCACAATATAGTCGGCGCCGTTTTCTACCTTTTTCTTCAGGTAGCTCATATCAGTTTGCATATTAGGCGCTTCAAAGTGTTTCTCAGGGTAACCTGCCACACCTATGCAGAAGTTTGTTTTTACGCCACCCTGCAGGTCTTCCTCCAGGTAGATACCATTATTCATATGCATAACCTGCTGTAGCAGTTCGTCTGCATAACGGTGCCCATGTGGTTCAGGTTCAAAAAAGGTCTCATTTTTGGGCGCATCTCCCCGCAATACCAGCACATTGTCCACACCCAGGAAATTGAGATCGATCAGCGCGTTTTCGGTTTCTTCCCTGCTGAAACCACCACAGATCAGATGTGGAACTGCGTCTACGTTATAATGGTTCATCAATGCCGCGCAGATGGCTACTGTGCCGGGCCGTTTACGGATCTCCACCTTTTCAAAGGTGCCGTCGCCCCTTTTCTTAAACATATGCTCACTTCTGTGGTAAGTAACGTTAATGAAGGCTGGCTTGAATTCCATCAGCGGATCAAGGTGTTCGTATATAGAATCGATACTCTTACCTTTAAGGGGCGGTAGGATCTCAAAGGAGATCAGCGTATCTTTTGCCTGCGCAATATGTTCTGTTACTTTCATAGTAGAAATAAAAGTGAGCTTAAGTTAATGCCGGGCAAAAATAATACATCCATTAGAATTATCATCTGATTTTTCGCTAAATGGCCGAATATTTTAATACATTGTACTCCATTCATAGATAAAAAATGTAGCGATCTTGCACAAATTGAGGGACTGACGACAGTTAGATGTTGAAAGCTAAATGAAAAGTGTATTTTTGCTAAGTTTGAACATATGGCATTAAAAATACATACAGATCAACTGGTAAAGCGCTATGGTCACAGGACCGTAGCTAACCATGTATCTGTAGAAGTGACACAAGGAGAGATAGTGGGATTGCTTGGTCCTAACGGAGCAGGTAAAACAACCACATTCTATATGGTAGTGGGGCTGATCAAGCCTGACGAGGGACAGGTGTACCTGGATGAGGTGAATATCACAAAGCTGCCAATGTACAAAAGGGCAAAGATGGGAATTGGCTATCTGCCGCAGGAAGCTTCTGTATTCCGTAAGCTGAGTGTGGAAGATAATATTTCCGCCGTGCTGGAAATGACGAACCTGAAGAAAGCAGAGCAGAAAGAAAAGCTGGAAAGCCTGCTGGAAGAATTCCGTCTTACCCATGTGCGCAAAAGCCCCGGAGATGTATTGAGTGGAGGCGAACGCCGGCGCACGGAAATAGCGCGCGCCCTTGCGGTAGATCCTAAGTTCATCCTGCTGGATGAGCCTTTTGCCGGTATCGACCCCATAGCCGTAGAAGACATTCAGTCAATCGTTGCCCGTCTTAAATACAAAAACATAGGGATCCTCATAACAGACCATAACGTACAGGAAACACTCTCCATCACCGACAGGGCTTACCTTCTCTTTGAAGGAAAGATACTCAAGGCCGGTACTGCAGAAGAGTTAGCCGAAGACGAACAGGTAAGAAAAGTGTATCTTGGCCAGAATTTTATTTTACGTCGTAAGAATTACCTGGACGAAGCTGCTAAACAACAATAAACTACTACGCTCCTGATCCTATTATGAGAATATTAAGTCCTGCAATATCACAATTGGCACGTTTGCGTATGGGGCGCATAGAATATTTTATGCAATACCCCCAGCAGGTGCAGCAGCAGGTGTTCCAAAACCTTATCAGCGCCGCTCAGTATACCGAGTTTGGCAAGCAATATGGCTTTTCACAGATATATAAGATAGACGAGTTCAAGCAACGGGTACCTATTCATAATTATGATACTCTGAAGCCTTATATCCAGCGATTGATGGAAGGGCAGCAGAACATCTTATGGAATACGCCGATCAAATGGTTCGCTAAATCGAGCGGTACCACTGCCGATAAAAGCAAGTTTATACCAGTCTCTGTGGAGAGCCTGGACGACTGCCACTATCGTGCCGGCCGTGACGTATTATCACTGTACTATAATAACTTCCCTGACTCCCGCCTGCTGACCGGTAAATCGCTGGTAATAGGTGGTAGCCACCAGGTGAATAAACTGGATGCTGAAAGTGATTCCTACTTTGGCGACCTGAGTGCCGTGATGTTGCAAAACATGCCTTTCTATGGCAATATGATCCGTACGCCCGACCTTTCCATTGCCCTAATGGACGAATGGGAAGAAAAGATAGAGCGTATGGCCAATGCCGTGATACATGAGAATGTCACTTCCATAGCCGGTGTTCCTACCTGGACACTGGTATTGATCAAACGTATATTCGAGATCACCGGAAAAGATAACCTGGCCGATGTATGGCCTAACCTGGAACTATATATGCACGGTGGCGTAAGTTTTACACCGTACCGGGAGCAGTTTAAAAAACTGATCCGTAAACCGGACATGTATTACCAGGAGACCTATAACGCTTCTGAGGGCTTCTTTGCCGCACAGGACGTAATAGGGGAGGAAGGCCTGCTCTTATTTCTCAATCACGGCATTTTCTATGAGTTCATGCCTATGGAGGAATATGGCAAACCATGTCCGCAAACCCTGCAACTGCAGGATGTGGAAATGGGTAAGAACTATGCCCTCGTCATTAGTACTAATGGAGGACTGTGGCGTTACCTGGTAGGTGATACCGTACAATTTACTTCCCTCGCACCTTTCCGCGTACGGGTAAGCGGACGTACCAAGTCATTTATCAATGCCTTCGGCGAAGAGTTGATCGTAGAGAACTCTGATGTAGCCATCGCCAAAGCCTGTGAGGTGACCGGCGCCGTGATGAACGACTATACTGCGGCCCCTATCTATTTTAGCGATAGCGAAGCTGGTGGTCATGAGTGGCTGTTAGACTTTGATGTGATGCCTGGAAACCTGGAACAGTTTATTGATGTGTTGGATAATACCCTTAAATCCATCAACTCTGACTATGAGGCCAAACGTCATAAAGATATGGCGCTGCGCCGCCCTGTAGTACATGTTTTGCCCAAGGGCACCTTTACCGACTGGTTGAAGAGTAAAGGTAAACTGGGTGGTCAGCATAAAGTACCCCGCCTCAATAACGAGCGGCAGCATGTGGAAGAAATTCTTAAATTCGCCGGCATCACTGGCAAAATCTAAATTTAATCATCTAACAACTATTACGTCTATATGAAATTACTGGAGAACAAAGTAGCTATTGTAACAGGTGCCAGCAGAGGTATAGGGGAAGCTATCGCGATCAAATTTGCTGAAGAAGGTGCAAACGTTGCATTCACATATCTTAGTTCTGATGAAAAGGCCAAAGCACTGGAACAAAAGCTACAGGCAATGGGTGTAAAGGCAAAAGCCTATAAATCCAATGCAGGCAGTTTCGAAGAGAGCGAGGCGCTGATAAATGATGTACTGAAAGAATTCGGCGCTATAGATATCTGCGTGAATAACGCCGGTATTTCCAAAGATAACCTGCTGCTGCGTATGAGCCCGGACCAGTGGGATGAAGTAATGGACGTGAACCTGAAGAGTGTTTATAACATGACCAAACATGTGATCCGCCCGATGATGAAGGCAAAGAGCGGTTCCATTATCAATATGAGCTCCATTATCGGAATGAAAGGTAACGCAGGCCAAAGCAGTTATGCTGCTTCCAAAGCTGGTATCATCGGCTTTACCAAATCTATCGCAGCTGAACTGGGTAGCCGCAACATCCGTTGTAATGCAGTAGCTCCTGGTTTCGTTGAAACGGATATGACCCACTACCTGAAAGATGGAGACGGCGCGAAGAACTACCTGTCTCAGATTCCGCTGGGTCGCTTCGGTAGCACTGAAGACATCGCTAACGTATGTCTGTTCCTGGCTTCCAACATGGGAGCTTATGTAACCGGCCAGGTGATCAGCGCCTGCGGTGGACTGAATATGTAGTATATAATATTTGATCAGGGATCAGGAATTGAATGCAGCATTGCTCTCTCAGTTCCTGATCCCTGATTGTTTAATATCGTTTTCCCGGAGTCTCCACCCTGAATGTTTCCATACACTTCCTGTCCTGCAGCGTCACAAACACAGTTTTACCGTCCTTGCCTCCAAAAGTGAGATTGCTGCACTGTTTACCTTTCAGCGGAATTTCCCGTACTTCTTTACCTTCTGGGGTTAACACAACGATAACTCCTTTTCCCCAGCGGGCTACATACAGGTTGCCTGCCTTGTCACATTTCATACCGTCAAAGCCATAGTCAGGGAATTCGGCAAACAGCTTTTTGTTGCTGATATTACCTTCCTTATCCACATCGAACTTCCAGATCTTACGCTGAACGCTTTCATTTACGTACAGGGTCTTTTCATCCGGGCTTAGCTCGATCCCATTGGCAGTTCCCATATTGCCGTCCAGGAGTACGGCTTTACCGCCTTTATCAATACGCCAGATCTGTCCTTTGCTGTTTTTCCAGTCAGGATCTGATGCGAAGAGCACATCCTTCTTACTGATACAAAGGTCATTTGGCTGGAACATTTTATCTGAATGCGCATAGACGCTTACCTTTTTTGTCTTCATATCCACTTCCAGTACATTGTGCCCTTTGAAGTCCGGCAGGTACATATTCCCTTTGCTATTGAACTGGATGCTGTTTGCGATGCTGCTATCGGGTAATGTCACGAATACTTCCCCGCTACCGTCTTTTGTGCTGATCTTTCCGATGGTACCGTCCTTCAGGTAGTTCACCACGTAGAGATTGCCGGCCTTATCAAAGTTGGGCCCCTCAATGTTGACAGAGAACATGTTTTCTTTTGTAAGATCCTGCGCCTGGTACAATGCCGTGGATTTGTCCTGTGCCATGACTGCACAACCGGCTGTTAATGCCAGTAATAAACAGATATGCTGCTTCATGATAAAAGATTACGTTGAGGTATCAAGTTAAGAAAAGAAAGGAGTAATTGAACGCATAATGAGACAAAATTGACCGTTGCTACGCCTTCACAGGCTAAAATGCGTCAAATAACTACCGTTCAAAAATATAGTAATCAAGCTATTAATATATTAGAGAAGTACTTATATATTTGTAAAGTTATTAGTCCTGTGTAAACGTCCTATTATGTTTAGAGTTATACCTATTGTTTGCTTGCTGGGGTTGATCCTTCACTCATCATGTAACAACAGCTCTCAACCCGCTGCCGTTAAACAGAATAAGAGCATCAATATTGCGCCTATTGTGCCGGATAGTGTAATGAAACACCTGGATTTCATCAACGGATTGACCCAGTTGAAGTTACCCTATCCGAATGCTTACGAGCTGAAGGAAATAAAAGATTATGCCCATTACCTGGGTACCGACACCTTTCAGCGGGTAACGGCAGGCCGCTTTGCTACCGTCAATGGATTTACCCCTGTAATCTATGCCTGTGAGATCAATGATCATGAGAAGAGAACTTACCTGGTCGTATATAACGACAACGGTGCAGAGAAATCCCGCCTGCAGATAGCTGCCAACGTAAGCAGGGAACGGGGAGAAGAGGAAGACGCCGTTGTGGCTGTAAAGGATACCACCTCTACGGAGTTTACCAACCAGTGGTTCTATATAGGACTGGATTCCCTGATTGAAGTAAGAGCCCGGCATTCCACTTATGTGCAGGCTAGTCAGAAAGTGAATACATCCCTGCGTTTTTATAAAATCAGCCGTAAAGGAACAATAAAGGAAGTACCAAAGGAGAAAGACTCTTTTGAGAAGTATGCTAACCGTTTCCCGGAACATAAATTACCCGCCACACTGGATACCGTCAGTACAAAAGAGTTGAAAGCTGTATCCAGGCTTACGCCTTATTACGACTTTAAGGAAGAAAGCCCGGATCCTTTATATGCATTGGGCAGATTGGACATAGCAGGAAGGGCAACGGCCTTGTTATATGCCAGAGACACCATCTACCTGGATGAAGGATTGACTTATCCGGAGGTAAAACTGATCACCTATAAGAAAGGTAAAGAGGTGGACAGGCTCGTGGTGTACGGCGGCAGATTGGGAGAACATTCAGAAACTATCTACAGAAAATGTATGGTGGACAAAGATGCCAGCATTAATCTGCAGGAAGAAGATATGAGGGAGCTGGATAGCAGTTTCCGCTTCAAGACGGTGTACAATATGCAGTACGAGGTGCTACCCGGTGGTAAGATCATCGGCCGGCAGGCCACGTCTATTGTACATAGCTCTAAGCTGTACAATGAAAAGGCACTTATTAAATATTTCAAAGGCAAACGGGGAAATCATCACTATGCTTCGTTGTTCCATATCCGGGCCAAAGACAATATTCTGGTAGGGCTGCATGAGTTTAATAAAGGTGGGGAAAACTTCCTGGAGTTCTTAACGGTGAACAAGGATAATAAGATTATTGACAGATACATCGTCTACAATAATCTGAAGAAACAGAAACTGGCAGACGTGAAGGCGAAACAAATGGAGAACAGGGAGGGTGATTACAATGACAGGAGAGGAAGGCTCACCTGCGATGCAATTATCAAATTGACAGGTAAAGAACTGCACATTACGCCAGGGGGGAAATTTGTGAAATAGTTTTCACTATTTTCGCCGGGCCATGATACATGTTTCAGACTTTAAAGACCTTGAACACCTTTCAATACATAAGGTAGGAAATGCCTCACAGGAAGAACCGCTGATTTGCTCGCAGGCGCCGCTAGAGTTGCAGGACGAAACGATCAGCCAGCTGTTGCTGACGTATTTTATACAGCCGTTTACCAACAGCGCGGAGTACTTCCGTTTTTATCATGAGGCTGATTTACAATTAAATGAGATATTTCAATACTGTCGCCGTATCTTTGAAAACAGGGACAATTTTCACGAGCAATCAGTAAATATTGCCAGGCATCTATACAAGCATTCCACTCATCCAAAGATTAAGGGTGGAGAATTATACATTGCGTACTTTAGTAAGTGTCAGGTGGATGGAGAAGACGTCGAGGCGATAGGTATTTTCAAATCCGAGAACAGGGATACTTATCTCAAGGTATTTCTGGCCAATGACAACTATGAGGTGAACTATGAAGATGGGATCAATATCAATAAACTTGATAAGGGTTGCCTGGTGTGTAACACCGAAGAAGAAAATGGGTACAAAGTCAGCATAATAGACAGCATCAGCAAACAAAACGAAGCAGTTTACTGGAAGGATGCATTCCTGCAGGTACAACGCCGTGAGGACAGCTATCACCAGACAGAACTGGCGGTGAACATGTGTAAGAAGTTTATCCACGATAAACTGCCCGGCGAATACGAGATAAGCCGTGTAGATCAGGTGGACCTTCTTAACAAATCAGCAACCTATTTCAAGGAAAAAGAGCAGTTCCAGCTGGATGATTTTGCACAGGAAGTATTGGGCCATCCTGATGCCATCGCGTCATTCAAGGAATATAAAGAGCAGTTTCAACAGGAGTTTCAGCAAGAGTTCCCCGACGAGTTTGATATTTCATCTCCTGCTGTAAAGAAACAGCAAAAGGTTTTTAAGAGCATACTGAAGTTGGACAAGAACTTTCACATATATATTCATGGTAACAGAGAAATGATCGAGCGTGGTTTTGATGAGGCTACCAATTTGTATTACTATAAGTTATTGTTTGAAAACGAAACTTGATCTATCTTTTTTTCATAAGCAAAAACCAATTATTAAACAAAGGCTGTTCTTCCGGGCGGCCTTTTAGTGTATAGGATCCGGGAACGTTCCCACGCGAGCAATCTCTAGTTGTGCAAGGTTGATACACTATTGCTATTGTGGGCGATGGATGTTTTCGGTAGATCATGCTGAAGCCGTTCCTGCAATGCGCTAAATAAAAAAGCGCATCATGTTACTGATGCGCCTTCTCAATGTATTAAACTGATATTTTATTTCTGTTTTTCGCGGGGTTTCGGTGGCCTGTTTTGTCCTCCTCCTCCCTGTTGTTTAGGATTGTTAGGATTATTCTTGTCCTGCTGCGGTTTAGGCCCATTTGGCTGATTACGCTGTTCCTGCTTCTGCTTGGGAGCATGTTGCTGCGGGCGTTGTTCCTGTTTAGGCTTTTGTTGCTGCTGCTGTGGACGATTATCCTGTTTCTGCGGCCGGTTCTCCTGCTGCTGTTTTTGCTGTTGTGCAGGACGGTTCTGGTTGTCACCTTTACCCTCCTGTTTTTTGTTAGCCGGCTGCTGCGGTTGTTGCTCCTGTTTCTGTTTATGTTTCTGTTTTTCCTTGTCTTTGTGTTTACGTTTCTGGGAAGCTTTTTCCAGGGAACGTAAGCTGATCTGTCCTACAACATCTGCGAAGCCAAGGTCAGTTTCTTTCGGTTTCACCGTCACAACTTCCACAGGTTTCAGGTCTTCCGGCCTGATATTCTGCTTGTTCAGCTGGCGTATCTCTTTCACGCGGGCAATAGTAAGCGGATATTGCTTATTACTGTCGCCGTAGGAGTACCACATCAGGTTTTTGAAGATATCTCTCTTCTGAAGGGTAGCCACGCCATTGACGGTTTCGATACTGTCTGCATCTTCAGGGAATTCCTTCAGTGCATCCAGGTAAGTGTCCAGTTCATAGTTCAGGCAGCATTTCAGACGGCCGCACTGGCCGGAAAGTTTTGCCTGATTAATTGACAGATTTTGATAACGGGCAGCGGTGGTATTAACGCTCTTGAAGTCAGTCAACCAGGTAGCGCAGCAAAGTTCTCTTCCGCAACTGCCGATACCGCCAACTTTTCCGGCTTCCTGGCGGGCGCCTATCTGGCGCATTTCCACCTTTACACGGAATTCACCGGCGTAGAGTTTGATCAGCTCACGGAAATCCACCCTATCGTCAGCGGTGTAGAAGAAAGTGGCTTTACGGCCATCAGCCTGGATTTCCACTTCTGCGAGTTTCATTTCCAGACCAATACTGCGGGCTATGGCCCGGGCCTTGATGAGGGCGTCCTTTTCGCGGGCCTTGTTATCGTTCATCCGCGCAAGGTCTTCATTTGTGGCGCGACGAAGTACCTTTTTAACTTCGGGGGTATCTTCGATACGCTTTTTCTTCATCTGTAACTTAACCAGTTCGCCTGTGAGGCTGATCTGTCCGATGTCGAAACCACTGACGCCTTCTACAGTTACCATTTCTCCTTTATCGAGCAACTGTTTGGTGGTGTTACGGAAAAAATCCTTTCTGCTACCGTTGTTGAAACTTACTTCTATAATATCAAATGGTGCTAAGCTGTCACTTAAGGGAATATTGGCCAGCCAGTCAAATACATTCAGCCTGTTACAGCCTCCACTACTGCATCCTCCATTGCTTTTGCATCCTGACGGCTTCCCCTCTGCACCTGTACCACATCCGGCACAAGCCATATTAATCGATTTAAATTATTAATTGAAATACATCCGGGCATTGGACCGGATGCCTTAATATATATAATTCCTCCCTATTACATATAGGGTCGGAATTAACAAAGATAACGGAAAATGCCCTTAATATGTCATATTGCCGGAATCGGCCTCTTTTTAAAGATATACTGCAATTTCACTGAAAGTGCATGAAACAGCAATTTGGCGTTCGCATTGCGCTCTATATAATAGCAGGCATTGTCCAGTTCCTGCATGATCTGCTCCATTTGCTGAAGATCTGCCAGCTTTTGCAGCTTCGCCGCAAAGTCCGATTCCTCATCTGAAAAGGCCAGCTGGCTTTTATCAATATACTTCAGCCGCAGGGTATGCTCCAGGAGGTTGATGAAATAACGCAGGAACTGTTTCTGGTTCTCGCGTCCCATTTTGGTGCTGGCGATGCCTTCTATCCAGCCCTGGAGAGCTACCCGGTTGCCCGTGAAAATGTAGTTGAGCCAGTTGCGCAGCAGTTCATGATAGTCGTCGTCTGAATGCTGGAGCATGTACAAGGCCTCCCGGTAATTGCCGGCAGCGATGGTTGCAGCCTGTCTGGCCTTGGCCGCTGGTATCTGTGCCCGGTTGATGAGTGCATCTATCATTACCTCTTTCGGCAGTGGATTCACTTTGATCAGATGTGTGCGGGAGAGGATGGTGGCCAGGATCTGCTCCTGGTTTTCTGCCACCAGCAGAAAAATAGTATTGTCTGGTGGTTCCTCTATCAGTTTCAGCAGCCTGTTGCCCTCGTTGCCAAGGTATTCAGGCATCCACATCAAAAGTATCTTATAGGTGCTCTCAAAGCTTTTCAGACTCAGTTTGCGGATAATGTCCTGGCACTCTGTAGCGGTAATGTTCCCCTGTTTATTCTCTGCTCCGATGAACTGTAACCAATCATATGCATTGCCATAAGGCTGGGCGTCGACAAATTCCCGCCACTCGGCAGCGTAATCGGAACTTACCGGTTTATCGCCCGGTTTACGGGGAATAACCGGATAAGAGAAATGTATATCAGGATGCATGTACTTACCTGCTTTCACGCAGGACGCACATTTGCCACAAGCCCCATCCGGCTGTCTGTCTTCGCAGACGAGGTATTGCGCAAACGCAAGTGCCAGCGGAAGTCCCCCGGTTCCTTCAGGCGCCAGTATGATGTTGGCGTGGCTCAGGCGGTGCTGTTCCGTGGACTTTATTAATTGTTGTCGTATATCTTCCTGACCTATGACATTCGAAAAAAGCATGAACGCAAATTAGTATTTCTTTTCTATCGCGGCCGTTACTTCAGGGGAAAGAGGTTGGGTTTTAGGTGAGAACACGGCTACCAGGTTACCTTTTTCGTCCAGCAGGTACTTCTGGAAGTTCCATTGTACTTCTGACGGTTCGAGGTGTTTGGCTTTACTTTCAGCCAGCAGCCATTTATAGATAGGGTGGATGTCATTGCCTTTTACTGAGATCTTGGCAGCCATCGGGAAGGTTACTGCATACTTCTTGGTGCAGAACTCATGGATTTCAGCGTTGGAACCCGGTTCCTGTGAGCCGAAATTATTGGCAGGGAAACCGATGATCACCAGGTTCTTTTCGTATTTCTTGTATAGTTTTTCCAGATCAGCGTACTGAGGGGTGTTTCCACACATAGAGGCGGTGTTTACGATCAGGATCTTCTTTCCTTTATAGTCTGCAAAATTGATCTTGCCTCCATCAACGCCATCTACTTTGAAGTCATATATAGCTCCGCTCTTCATGAATAATAGTATTGAAATCAACAGTGTCTTCAGTGTCATATAATTAGAATTGTAGAGTGAATGTAAAAACAGTGAGCAAATAAAATTAAGTAAAATATTGTATATAAGGTGTTAATGATAAGCGGACTCCTTGCTATTTTAATGGTGAGCAAAGGCCAGCGTATAAATGCTTACAGCGGCTCCGGCACTCACCAATAAACTGCTGCATGCTTCGAGGGTAGCACCGGTAGTAAGCACATCGTCAATGAGCAGGACATGCTGGTTTTTCAGCTGGTCGGTTTGTTTGATAGAAAAGACGCCCGATACATTCTGCCAGCGCAGCAGGCGGCCCTTATTGGTTTGCGAGGGGGAATAGTTGTTCCTGAAAAGTATGTCTTCCATGACCGGTTTTCCTGTTATAGTGGCAACACCATTGGCGAGAAGCATGGCCTGGTTATATCCCCGTTGCTGCAGTTTGGCGGGATGTATGGGAACAGGAATGATGTTGGTGATTTCGTATAGCCACTTGCTTTGCAGCAGGATATTGCCCATTTGCTTACCTAAATGAGTGGCGATGTCGTCCCGCTGATTGTATTTAAACTGGTAAATGAGTTGCTGTAATAAAGAAGACTTCCGGTAATAGTAAGCAGCCATGGCATGCCGGATATTCACTCTTCCCCAGAAGATCTTTTCCACCGGATTGCCGGGCAGGTGCTGATAGCCGGTAAGCGGCAGCCGGCGCTGACAGCGAAGGCAAAGGACCTTTTCGGTACGGGTAAGGTCTGTACCGCATCCATCACAGGTATGCGGATAGAATAGATCTAACAGCGGGGATAACAGGTTTTTCATTTTTCAGGTATGGGTAGTTAGCTACTGAAAATAATGAAAACCTGATAATCAGAAAATTAAAAGAGGGCTCTGTATACTTCATCCACCCGCCCAACGGGCACTACTTCAATATTGAACTTGCTGAAATCAGTTCCCTTTTTATTGTAGCGGCTGATGAAGATCTTTTCGAAGCCCAGCTTTTCTGCTTCTGCAATACGTTGTTCTATCCGGTTCACAGCGCGGATCTCTCCGCTGAGGCCTACTTCTCCGGCAAAGCAGATCTTGCTGCTGATTGACGCATCTTCATAAGAAGAAAGCAACGCACACAATACAGCCAGGTCAATAGAAGGATCTTCCACACGAATACCACCCGCAATATTGAGGAAAACGTCTTTGACACCGAAGTGAAAACCACCGCGTTTTTCTAGCACTGCCAGCAGCAGTTGCAGCCTGCGCAGATCAAAACCGGTGACGGTACGCTGAGGAGTGCCATATACAGACTGGGTTACCAGCGCCTGTACTTCTACCAGCATGGGACGCATGCCTTCCATAGTGGCGGCAATAGCCACACCACTCAGCTGATCTTCCCGTTGTGATATCAGTATCTCTGAAGGGTTGGTTACCTGTCTTAATCCGGCGCCGGTCATCTCATAAATACCCAGTTCCGCTGTTGATCCGAAACGGTTCTTGATAGTACGGAGTATGCGGTAAGCATAATGCTGATCGCCTTCAAACTGTAGTACGGTGTCCACCATATGCTCGAGTATTTTCGGTCCGGCGATGGAGCCATCTTTGGTGATGTGACCGATGAGGAATACAGGCGTATGGCTTTCTTTGGCAAAGCGTTGCATTTCAGCGGTTGTTTCCCTGATCTGTGATACGCTGCCGGGAGCAGATTCGATAAAAGGTGATTGTAGTGTTTGAATCGAGTCAACTATAACCAGTTGCGGACGTAGCTTCTTTATTTCCTGGAAGATGGTTTGTGTAGATGTTTCAGTCAGCAGATAGAACAGGTCATTTTTTACCTGTAATCTGTCTGCTCTCATTTTTATCTGCTGCGCACTTTCTTCGCCACTGATGTACAGGGTAGTGATGTCTTTGAGTTGCAATGCGTTCTGAAGGAACAGGGTGCTTTTACCAATACCAGGTTCACCTCCTACAAGTACCAAGGAACCCGGAACTATACCGCCGCCCAATACACGGTTTAGTTCTGCATCAGGTGTCAGCAGGCGGTCTTCCTCTATTCCGCTTACTTCAGAAAGGTTCACAATGTTATCTGATCTGCCGTTCTCTTTTTCAGGTTGCCAGTTGGTATTACGTAAAGGGATATCTTTTTGTACTTTCTCTTCAACGAATGTATTCCATTGACCACAACTTGGACATTTACCTGTCCATTTAGCTGATTCGTATCCACAATTCTGACAGAAGAACGCAGTTTTAATTTTCATGCAGCAAATTTAAAACGGAAATCATCGGCTCCGTAAAAAAGAAAAAATAAACGATGAAGCAATGATGAAAAAAATCAGAAAAAAGGGAGTTGAAGGCATTCAGATTTTCATGAAAAAGGGGCAGAAGAAAATCGGGTAAAAAAGAAAAGAGCCAACAGAAATTTCTGCTGACTCTTTCTACTTACTAACCCATTAAATTCACGTCTAAATTACTAAATGGCTACAGAATAAAAAAGTTTATTTAATTGATGTGAATAACTTTTGACGACTTTTCATAATGTGACAGATCTGCCACCATAGCACGTTTCAGCGGTTAGAAGCATTCAATTATACTTTCATTGGAAGAGCGTAAAGGGTTGATAAATAGGAATGATGCCGCCATAAATTATATATGAAATCTGCGTCATAAAAGCATAAAATATATCTGTCATAACGTCGGGATTGACATTTCAAAATTTTGAGAAGCGCCATATTGACAGGCGTAAATTCCGTAATTGGCAGTAAAAAATAGTGGACGGCAGACCAATTCTTAAGGAAATCCTAAATCGCCCCGTGAGGGATGGTTTGGACGATAATTTGATCATACTTACCAGTAATTTTGTATCGAACTAAAACCTCATTTTAAGTAATATGACACCTGGCATTATGTTTATGTCGCTGATCTTTATCGGGGTCAGCATGTTGATAAGCTGGAGATTGAAGAGCAAATTCAGGGAATACAGTGCTATACCGACCTCTTCGGGGTTGACCGGTAAGCAGATTGCGGAAAAGATGTTGAAAGACAATGGGATATATGACGTGCAGGTTGTTTCCGTGGATGGCTTTTTATCTGACCACTACGATCCGACAAATAAAACGGTAAATCTCAGCCCTGAGGTCTATTCCGGGGCGAATGTCTCGGCTGCGGCGGTGGCGGCGCACGAGTGCGGGCATGCTGTACAGCACCAGCGGGCATATACCTGGCTAAACCTGCGTTCTAAGCTCGTACCGGCGGTGCAGTTCAGCTCCGGCCTGGTACAATGGGTATTATTGGGCGGTATTTTGCTGATAAATGTCTTTCCGGCCTTGTTACTGGGTGGTATCATCCTGTTTGGCGTAACGACGATCTTTGCCCTCGTAACGCTGCCGGTTGAGTTTGACGCCTCTAAGAGGGCGCTGGCCTGGCTGGACAATACGACCCTGATGCGCAGGGAAGAACATGATAAGGCGAAAGACGCGCTGTGGTGGGCGGCTATGACTTATGTAGTAGCGGCGATCGCATCCGTAGTGACCCTTATACAATACATCATGATCTATGCTGGCGCAAGGAACAGGGAATAATTTTATTATCATCTGTTAATCAATATGCTAAAGGTCGGGAAGGTTCTTTCCCGGCCTTTTTTATGCCCGGTGGTATGCGGTGGGAAAGAGGCCTCTGCGAATTATGCGCTGCTTCGGTTAAGGTATAGTTGACCTTCGGTTAAGGTAGCCTCATCCTCCCTTAATCTTCCGTTCCCGAACGGAAGATTAAGGGAGGATGAGGCTACCTTAACCGAAGGTCGAGCGAATCTCTCTGGTATATTTCAGGCGCCCTGTACAGGTAATCTGGTTTCAAGGTATTATGCAACCCCTTTGGTACCGGATACATACTACGGCGATACGCTTCGGGCAAGAATACCAACCCGGGTCCTGGTATAAATGAGGGAGCTGGGATATAATACAGTCCTGGACAACCCCAATACGGTTAAAAGGGGTTGCCTGTTTTTTCAGACGTTGTGTCTTATTATGAAATCAATATATGTATTAGCATTTGACTTATAATTAAAAATTGGTATCCGGGAAATATTCACCGGCTATGTTAATAATTCTGTGTCAAAATTATTATTGAAAATCAATTAATTACAAAGGTGCGATTCAAAAAACTTCTCTAAAAGTATTGTTTTATGAATTAAGAGGATTAGTTTTGCACTCCCATTTTGTTTGGGATAGTTATATCAGAACGTAAAAACTTTATTATATACTATAATGAACACTTTAAGCTTCAAGACTAAATCGGCCAATGACGCTACCGTAACGCGTGAATGGCACATCGTAGACGCTACCAACCTGACATTGGGTAGGATGAGCGCTAAGATTGCGGCAATCTTAAGAGGTAAGAACAAACCTTACTATACACCTCACACTGACTGTGGTGATTTCATTATTGTTATCAATGCTGAGAAAGTTCAGTTTACCGGTAATAAATGGAATGACAAGGAATATCTGACTTTCTCTGGTTATCCAGGTGGTCAGAAAGCAGAAGTTGCTAAAGACCTGGTTCGTCGCAGGCCAGAACTGATCATAGAAAGAGCTGTAAAAGGTATGCTGCCTAAGAACCGTCTGGGACGTGCCATGTACAAAAAACTGTTTGTATATGCAGGCGCTGAGCATCCACACGCTGCGCAGAAACCGAAAACATTAACTTTCTAATTTTTCTCTGATACATGGAAAAGCAAAAAAATACTATTGGTCGTCGTAAGGAAGCCGTAGCCCGTGTGTATATCAGCAAGGGTACAGGTAACGTTGTTGTGAACGACAAAGACTATAAAGAATACTTCACACTGGTATACCTGCAGAACCAGGTAGAACTGCCGCTGAAGACTATCGACGCTACAGATAAATTTGATATAAAGGTAAATGCTGCCGGTGGTGGTATCAAGGGTCAGGCTGAAGCTATTAAGCTGGGTATTGCACGTGCACTTTGCGAAGTGAACATCGAGTACCGTCCGGCGCTGAAAGCAGCAGGTCTGCTGAAACGTGATCCGAGAAGCGTTGAACGTAAGAAACCAGGTAAAGCTAAAGCTAGAAGAAGCTTCCAGTTCTCTAAACGCTAATAGTGATGAATGCGTGGAGCTATATGTGAAGCGCAGATTATTAACATTGACCTTTTATAACAGAGCATAATAACATGGAAAATAATACCTCATTACAGCAGCAGTTACTGGAGGCGGGTGTACACTTCGGTCACCTGAAGAAAAAATGGAACCCGAAGATGCTGCCTTACATCTTCGCAGAAAAGAAAGGTATTCACATCATAGATCTGAATAAAACCGTTGAAGGTTTACAGGATGCAGCTGCAGCCCTGAAATCTATCGCTAAGAGCGGTAAAAAGATCATGTTCGTAGCCACTAAAAAACAGGCTAAAGAAATCGTAGCTGAAGCTGCAAAACGCGTTAACATGCCTTTCGTTACTGAAAGGTGGTTAGGTGGTATGCTGACCAACTTCGCTACTATCCGTAAGAGCGTTAAGAAGATGCAGAGCATCGAAAAGATGCTGGCTGATGGTACCCTGGATAGCATCACCAAGAAAGAGCGTCTGACCTTAACCCGCGATAAGGAAAAAATGGAGAAAGTACTGGGCGGTATCGCTCAGCTGGCACGTGTTCCTGCAGCGCTGTTCCTCGTTGACATCAGCCATGAGCACATTGCACTGGCAGAAGCCCGTCGTCTGGGTATCTCTACCTTCGGTATGGTAGATACTAACTCTGATCCTACTAAAGTAGACTTCGCAGTTCCTGCAAACGATGATGCGACTAAATCTATCGCTATCATCACTAACTATATCGCAGCTGCAATCGCAGAAGGTCTGGCAGAAAGAGCAAATGAGAAAACTGACGATGTAGTTGAAGAAGAAGAAGCTGACAACCAGGCAATGAAATTTGAACTGGAAGGTGGCGACGATCGTGGTGAAAGAGGCCGTAAACCTGGTGGTGGCCGTGGTCCTGGTGGCGGCGGTGGCCGTGGTCCGGGTAGCGGTGGTGGCCGTGGCCCTGGTGGCGGCGGTGGCAACCGTCCTGGTGGCGGTGGTGGTAACCGTCCTGGTGGCGGTGGTAATCGCCCAGGTGGCGGTGGTGGTAACCGTCCAGGCGGCGGTGGCGGCGGACAGCGTCGTCCTGCTGGTTCCGGTGGTCCTCGCCCAGGCGGTGGCGGAAGATAATCTCCCCCGTATACAGACAACAATCATAAAGCAATTGCGAATCGTGGACTTAGACTCTTTGTTCCATGATTCGCAATTCAGCTAATAGTTGATAAAGGATAAATATTAATCTATATTAAACTCATTATAAGTTATGGCAGCAACAATTACAGCCGCTGATGTTAACAAACTGCGTCAGCAAACTGGTGCAGGTATGATGGATTGCAGAAAAGCGTTAGTAGAAAGTGATGGTGATTTCGAAAAAGCAGTAGACTACCTGCGTAAAAAAGGACAGAAAGTAGCAGCCCTGCGTTCTGACCGCGAAACCAAAGAAGGTGTTATCATCGCTAAAACTTCTGCAGACGGTAAATCCGGTGTTGTAGTAGCACTGGGTTGCGAAACCGACTTCGTTGCTAAAAACGAAGATTTCGTAAAATTCGCACAGTCTATCGTTGACCTGGCCCTGAGCACAGGCGCTAACACCCTGGAAGAACTGGGTGCAGCTAGCCTGGATGGCGCGACTGTAAATGATAAAGTGAACGATCAGGTAGCTAAGATCGGTGAAAAGATCACCCTGGCTAAATTTGAAAAGATCACCGCAGCTTCTGTAACCGCTTATATCCACGGTAACTACCGTATGGGTGTACTGGTTGGCTTCTCTGCTCCTGTTTCTGAAGAAGTAGGTAAAGATATCGCTATGCAGATTGCAGCAATGAACCCGATCGCAGTAGACGCTGATGGCGTTTCTCCTGAACTGGTTGCCCGCGAAAAAGCTATCGCCATCGAGCAGATCGCTGCTGAAGGTAAAACCGGCGATATGGCTGAAAAGATCGCTATCGGTAAAGTGAACAAATTCTTCAAAGAAAATACCCTGTTACCTCAGGCATTCGTAAAAGACAGCAACAAATCTGTTGGCGATTACCTGAAGTCTGTTAGCGCAGATCTGAAAGTAACCGGATTCACAAGAATCGCTTTAGGATAATCTTATTATCTGTTTAAAAGGAGAGAATCACAATTCTCTCCTTTTTTTTGTGCTTTATATCGGGAATGCAAACGGGCCTGACATTGTCAATACTTACCCTTCATCAACACCGGAAGTAAGGTGTTCCGCATTTTTTTATATATTCGGGCCCTGTAAACCATTTACTAACTAACATTTTCATATCATTTTTCTATAGTCATGTTGCCAAAGTATAAGCGTATTTTACTCAAATTGAGCGGTGAATCCCTGATGGGAGAAGGTAATTACGGTATCGATCACAGAGTGATCACGCAGTATGCGTACGATATCAAAGCTGTGACCGACCTGGGAGTACAGGTAGCCGTGGTAATTGGGGGAGGTAACATTTATCGTGGTATGAACGAGGCAGAAACCGGCATTGAAAGGGCCCAGGGCGATTATATGGGTATGCTGGCAACAGTGATCAACGGTATGGCCATGCAGAGTGGCCTGGAAAAAGTTGGACTCTACACCCGTCTCCAGTCTGCCATTAAAATGGAACAGATCGCTGAACCGTACATCCGCCGCCGTGCTATCCGCCACCTGGAAAAAGGTCGTGTGGTAATATTTGGTGCCGGTACCGGTAATCCTTATTTCACCACAGATACCGCCGCATCCCTGCGTGCTATAGAAATACAGGCAGATGTGATCCTCAAAGGAACCCGTGTAGATGGTATCTACACCGCAGATCCGGAGAAAGATCCTACTGCTACCCGTTTCGAATCCATCACCTTCTCTGAAGTATATCAGAAATCACTCAACGTGATGGACATGACCGCATTCACCCTCTGCCAGGAGAATAAACTGCCTATCATCGTATTTGATATGAATAAGGGTGGTAACCTGTTGCAGGTAATAATGGGCAAGAATGTAGGTACGCTCGTTAAGGGTTAATCTGATTGCAGTATTACTGATATCAGGGATCAGGGATTAAGAATTAAGAATGACGTTCTTAATCCCTGATCCCTGTTTCTATTTAAGCAGGGATTTGATGTTCTTATAAGGTACGAACAACGTTACCTGACCTAACGCATAAGGCCCGATTTCATAGGGCGTATAACTGAATCCGATGCCCTTGTCTGTTACCAGGAAATTATCATTGGGAACGATCTCTTTGGTGAGCAGCATTGTTTCCAGTCGCTCCCCATCGGCCAGTTTATAGATGCCCCGGAAAGACTTTTCCAGCTCTGGTATCAGTTCGGTTTTATAGTCCGGTTTCAGGAAATCTTCGGGTTTCAGGATCTTCTTTTTTTCCAGATCCAGCACCTGATAGTGTGCACCATAGTTGCCGTGTGCGCCACCAGTGAATTCATAACTGAAATATTCCAATACCAGCAGGGGATATTTGTTCCACACTACTTTTATATCTGCATCAGCGCCCCAGTTGGCTGTAGGGGGAATACCATCCGTGGTATCCAGGTCTTTTTCATTGACTTTGTAGGTCACCAGGAAAGAGTCAATATCTCTGCGTATATATTTATTCGCATCATTGGCGGGTTTGCCATCGGTGATGCAGTTACGTAGAAAAGCGGAAGTGGCATCATCAACGCCAGCAGCAGGCCATACAATGCTGTTGGTTGCCTGGCCGGTAGGTGTATTAGGATTGCCGGGGAAAAGATCTACTGAGTCGGCAGCATACAGCACATCCAGCGGAACGATGTTTTCAAGGCTTGGTTTGAGCACAAAAGGATAGGAGGTACCCTTACCTCGCCATTTACCCGTAAAGTTGCCCAGACTGTCCAGTTTGCCCGAAAACAGCCTTTCCTCGTTGCGGTCGGTATTCTCATACAGGATCACTTTATCGCCTTCAGGGCTGCCCCATATCATAATAGGTTCCCCGATCTTATCATAGGTGTAATATCCGCGGAAGATCCAGATGCCCGATTTAACAAGATCCATAGTTACAGATTCTGTTCCGATGGTACCTTTCAGATGGAGATAATAAAAAGCAGTTTTGGTAGGATCAGGGATCTTTGCAGTCTGTGTCTGCTGCTTTGTTTTCTTGCCGCAGGAGACGAACACACAACAGGTAATAGCTAATAATAATATGGTTCTCATGCGATAAAATTACTAAATAAACTGACCACTGTCATATATCAATCTGCAGCTCTAACCGGATACATGCTGTGTTTATGAGTATCTTTGTGGCAGTTAAAACCAGGACCATGTTGAACAAAGAAGTAGCAGATCTGCGCAAAGATTACCGGCTGGCTTCCCTTGATGAGGGGGATGTGGCAAAGGATCCCATAGAACAATTTGAACGTTGGTGGAATGACGCAACCAGTGGACAACTGAATGAGCCCAATGCCATGACATTGGCTACCAGTACACCTGACGGGCATCCTTCAGCGCGTATTGTGTTATTGAAAAGTTTTGATGCGGATGGCTTTGTGTTCTTTACAAACTATGAAAGCCGTAAGGGAGCAGAGATGGCAGCTAACCCGAACGTATCATTGTTATTTTTCTGGCAGGAGCTGGAAAGGCAGGTGCGTATAGACGGAACTGTTAGCAAGGTAGGCGCCGACGTGAGTGACGAATATTATAACAGCAGGCCTCCCGGTAGTCGTATAGGCGCTATCGCTTCTCCACAGAGCCGTGTGATACCACACCGTAGTTTCCTGGAAGACCAGGTGAGGATGGTAGCTGAAAAATATGTGTTACAGGATCCGGTACGTCCGGCATACTGGGGCGGTTATGTGGTAAAACCTTTGCAAATGGAATTCTGGCAGGGACGCAGCAGCCGTTTACACGACAGAATATTATACAGGCTGGAAGGTAATGAGTGGAAGATAGAGCGCCTGGCGCCTTGATGCGCAGATAAGTTATAAAGTTAGGAATTAGGAATTATCGTTTCGGGCGAATTCTTAATTCCTAATTCCCAGTTGCCTTAAGCCTTTTTTTCAGCTTTGGCAGCAGCAGCTTTCTTTGGTTTAGCAGGTCTTGACTTGCCGAAAGAACCGTTAGAAATCTTACCTTTTTTGGTTTTGATATCACCTCTACCCATTGTAAACAGTTTGATGTTTATTATTTGATGTTTGTTAATCTGAGGATGTAACTCCCGCTAATCAGGCGCAAATTACGTAATAGCCGCTGTTAAATGCAAAAAAAAAGCAAGAAACAGTAGTGTTCCTTGCTTGAATAAGTTAAGCTAACAGATTAAAGCTTGTCGGACAGAGCCTTACCAGCTTTGAATTTAGCAACTTTCTTAGCTTTGATCTTGATGATCTGGCCAGTCTGTGGGTTTCTACCGTTACGAGCAGCACGTTTAGAAACAGAGAAAGTACCGAAACCTACTAAGGTTACTTTACCACCTTTTTTCAGGGTATCAGCAACAGCTTTAGTGAAAGAATCCAGTGCTTCGTTAGCTTGGGTTTTAGTGATAGCGGCATCTTTTGCCAGCTTGTCGATTAATTCGGCTTTGTTCATAGCTAGTAAGATTTAACTAGTGAATAAAATGTTTGATGTGAGCAAATATAGCGCGTTTTATCAGATTACCAAATTTTTTGAATCTTTTTTAATCAAAAAATCATCGGCTGAAAACGCCTACAGGTAACGGTTACAGCAGATTAACACATGACATGGCAGCGGTAGGGCAAACCCCTTACTTTGATGAAAACCGCTATGACAGGCCATTTGCTGTACTATTTGATGTAAACGCGTATGTGTTTCAAGTATTGTACCAAAGTCTAAACCCCCCATGATCAGTGGATTTCCTGTGGATAAGTTTAACATCTATACTACCTGCATTACTGTGTTAAAGGATACAAACTGGTTCCCAAACAGGTCGTACGAGGCCTTCCGGAGGGCCGGTGCATGCTCTTCGAGATAGGTTTGATAGTTCTCCAGCGTGTCAGTAAAGTACTGAGCCGAGTAGGTAGGACCATCCTGGTCATCCTGCTCAAGGAGCCTGCAGATGCGGTAATCGTGGAAAAGTCCCGTGGCCATAATAGCCGGAATATGCTCTTCTTTCATCCATTGCAGCCACCTGTCGTTGATGAAGTGTGTTACCTTGGTCGTGACATTGTAGATTATCATGTGCGGAAAACGGCTTTAAGATCCCAATTGCAGATATACGGGACAATGGTCTGAATGTTTCACTTCCTGCCAGATCTGGGCATCTTTCAGCCTTTCCCGCAGCGGAGTGGTTACATTGATATAATCGATACGCCAGCCCTTGTTATTGGCCCTGGCATTAGACCGTACGCTCCACCAGCTATACTGATGCGGTTCCGGATGATAATGGCGGAAGGTGTCCACAAATCCATTGCTGAACAGCTTGTCCAGCCAGGCCCGCTCTTCCGGTAAAAAGCCTGATGATTTCTTATTACCCACCGGGTCGTGGATGTCTATTGACTGATGACATATATTGTAGTCGCCACATACCACGAGATTAGGTCTGGTGCTTTTCAGCTGATCCAGATAGCCATAAAATTCATCGAGCCACTGGTATTTATAGGTCTGTCTTTCGTCTCCACTGGTGCCGGAAGGGATGTAGGTATTGACAAGGGTAATATCGCCAAAATCAAGCCTTATAACACGTCCTTCTGCATCGCTCTGCATGAAGCCGTTACCATACTGTACATGGGTAGGGGTTATCTTTGTCAGCACGGCCACTCCGCTATACCCTTTTTTCTCTGCGGGGTACCAGTAGTGTTCGTAACCCAGTTCTTCAAATTGGCGGTAATCCACATTGTCTTTGTGGGCTTTGATCTCCTGCAGACATACGATGTCTGCGGGGTCAGTTTTCAGCCATTCTGTAAAGCCTTTGGTCATGGCGGAACGCAGTCCGTTTACATTATAGGAAACAATTCTCATGGTGTGGTAGGTCATTCGTCCACGGTCTATGGACAATATTGGTGTTGTTTATAAAAAAAACGGTAGTCCATGTTGGATGGACTACCGGTATATCGACTCATTTACATGTCATATTCGAGTACGGGGCGCAGCCATTTTTCGGCTTCCTCTATCGTCCATCCTTTGCGGGCAGCATAGTCTTCCACCTGGTCTTTCTCTATCTTGCCAAGGCCGAAATACTTAGCCTCAGGGTGGGCAAAATACCAGCCACTAACACTGGAGGCAGGGTACATCGCGAGGGATTCGGTAAGGATGATACCGGTATTCTCAGTAGCATCCAGCATATCGAACAGCTTATATTTCTCGGTATGTTCAGGGCATGCCGGATACCCTGGCGCAGGGCGGATGCCGGAGTATTCCTCGCGGATCAGCGCATCATTGTCCAGTTTTTCATCTGTGGCATAACCCCAGAACTCCTGTCTTACACGTTTGTGCATTAACTCTGCGAAGGCTTCTACCAGCCTGTCAGCAAGAGCTTTCAGCATAATGCTGCTGTAATCGTCATGGTCTGCCTTGAACTTTTCCAGCCACTTTTCTATATCACCGCCCGTTGTAACGGCAAAGGCGCCCATATAGTCCTGGATGCCTGCTTCTGCCGGAGCAATGAAATCGGCCAGGGAGAGGTTCGGCTGACCAGGAGCCTTTTTGATCTGCTGACGGAGGCATTCCAGGTGAACCGTACCGGCGCCGGGTTTGGGCGATAATACGGAGATGGTATCGTCCGCGCTTCTGTTGGCCGGGAACAGGCCTATCACGCCATTGGCGGTCAGCCATTTTTCCTCCACGATACGTTTCAGCATGGCTTTCGCGTCTTCAAACAGGCGGGAGGCTTCCTTACCTACGATTTCATCCGTAAGGATCTGCGGGAATTTGCCATGCAGTTCCCAGGAGATGAAAAAGGGCTGCCAGTCAATATATTCAGCTATTTCAGCCAGGTCGTAGTTACGGAACACCTGTACGCCGAGTTTTTTGGGCACAACTGGTTTATAGTTGCTCCAGTCTGTGATGGCTTTGTGCTGGCGCGCTTCGGCAATCGGGAGGTATTGTTTTACCGGTTTCTTGTTCCGGAAGTTTTCGTTCAGTTTCTGGTATTCGATCTTCACATCGTCCAGGAAGGTCTTCTTGAGCGCCTTGTTTAGAAGGCTTCCGGTCACTGTTACGCTACGGGAGGCATCGAGTACATGTATCACCCCATGTTCATATTCCGGGGCTATTTTTACAGCGGTATGCGTACGGGAAGTAGTAGCGCCACCGATGATCAGGGGCACTTCGAAATGCTGGCGTTTCATTTCCCTGGCCACATTTACCATCTCGTCCAGGCTGGGGGTGATCAGGCCACTGAGACCAATGATGTCCACCTGCTCCTGCCGGGCGGTTTGCAATATCTTCTCCGCCGGTACCATCACACCCATGTCAATAATGTCATAACCATTACAGCCCAGTACTACGCCCACGATGTTCTTTCCGATATCATGCACGTCGCCCTTTACGGTAGCGAGGAGGATCTTTCCTGCGGATTTTACCACGCCGCCATTCAGCTCTACCAGTTTCTGCTTTTCAGCCTCTATATAAGGGGTGAGTACGGCTACAGATTTCTTCATCACACGGGCGCTTTTCACCACCTGGGGAAGGAACATTTTACCACTGCCAAACAGGTCGCCCACGATATTCATGCCGGCCATGAGTGGGCCTTCAATAACATCCAGCGGACGTGGATATTTCTGGCGGGCCTCTTCTGTGTCAGCGTCAATATAGTCTGTAATACCGTTCACCAGGGCATGGCTCAGGCGTTCTTCCACGGTACCCTGACGCCAGGTTTCATCCTTTTCGATCACTTTACCTTTACTCTTCACCGTTTCGGCAAAAGCGATAAGGCGTTCAGTAGCATCTTCGCGGCGGTTCAGGATAGCGTCATCACAAAGCTCGCGCAGTTCCGGCTCTATCTCGTCATAGATCTGCAGCATACCGGCATTCACGATACCCATGTTCATACCCGCCTTGATGGCATGGAAGAGGAACGCAGAGTGCATCGCTTCACGCACCACATCGTTACCACGGAAGGAGAAGGAAATATTACTTACCCCGCCGCTTACGCTGGTGAGGGGCATCAGTTCTTTTATACGACGGGTAGCGTTGATGAAGTCTACCGCATAGTTGTTGTGCTCTTCTATACCCGTAGCGATCGCGAAGATATTAGGGTCGAAGATGATATCCTGCGGGTCGAAGCCTACCTTTTCTGTTAATATCTTATACGAGCGGTGGCAGAAGCTGACCTTTTTCTCTTCGGTATCTGCCTGTCCGTATTCATCGAAGGCCATGACTACCACGGCGGCGCCAAAGGCTTTGCAGATCTGGGCCTGCTCGATGAATTTCGCTTCACCTTCCTTCAGGCTGATAGAGTTCACGATACATTTACCCTGCAGGCATTTGAGGCCCGCTTCTATGATGCTGAACTTACTGGAATCGATCATCACCGGGATCCTGGAGATGTCTGGCTCGGCAGCCAGGAGGTTCAGGAAGGTGGTCATGGCCTTTTCTCCATCCAGAAGGGCATCATCCATGTTCACATCCAGTATCTGCGCGCCATTTTCTACCTGCTGGCGGGCTACGGAGAGGGCTTCTTCATATAAGCCTTCGCGGATCAGGCGGGCAAATTTCTTCGAACCGGTTACGTTGGTACGTTCACCGATGTTAATGAAGTTGGTTTCAGGCCTTACCACCAGTGGCTCCAAACCACTCAGGCGGAGGAAAGGTTTTATCACTTTGGTTCCGGGTGCCTGTAAAGTATCTGCTGAAGTGATTGTTTCGCTCATTGTGTTGCTGTAGTAATTAGAATACTCCTTTTATCAGTATGGACTACGCCAGTTCTTCCACCTGTACCGGCAGAGGCCTTGGAGGCATCGTTTTCACATGTTCTGCGATGTGGCGGATATGGTCTGGTGTTGTGCCACAACAGCCACCTACGATGTTCACGAACCCTTCACGGGCAAAATCTTCAATGATATGCGCCGTATGATCTGGTGTTTCATCGTATTCGCCAAAGGCATTCGGCAAACCCGCATTGGGGTAACAGCTTACATTGCAGGCTGCTATCTGCGACAGTTCGGATATATAAGGGCGCATCTGCTCTCCACCCAGGGCGCAATTGAGCCCTACTGAGAATGGTTTTGCGTGCATCACAGAGATGTAGAATGCTTCCAGTGTCTGGCCGCTCAGGGTCCTTCCGGAAGCATCCGTAATAGTACCAGATATCATCACCGGCAATTCCGGTTGGGCAATATCACGGAAATATTTCTTTGTGGCAAAGATGGCCGCTTTACTGTTCAGCGTGTCAAAGATGGTCTCGATGAGCAGGATGTCTACGCCGCCTTCATGCAGTCCCTTGATCTGTTCATAGTAGGCATCTACTACTTCATCAAAAGTAACGGAACGGAAGCCCGGATTGTTTACATCCGGAGAAAGAGAGAGCGTTTTGTTGAGCGGACCTATTGCACCCGCCACGAACCTTGGTTTATCAGGGTTCTTAGCAGTATATTCATCTGCAGCTTTCCTGGCAATACGCGCAGCGGCCACGTTCAGTTCATAGGCCAGCGACTGCATATCGTAGTCGGCCATGGCAATGAAAGTACTGCTGAAAGTATTGGTCTCGATAATATCGGCGCCGGCTTCCAAGTATTCTTTATGTATTGCTTCGATGATATGGGGCTGTGTAAGACAGAGCAGGTCATTATTACCTTTCACATCCAGATGATAATCTTTGAAGCGTTCACCCCTGTAATCCGCTTCCTCCAGCTTGTACCGCTGGATCATGGTACCCATTGCCCCATCAATGATCAGAATGCGCTCTGCGGCGCATTGGGATAATGATTTCATAATTGTAATACGTTTATTAGTTACGGTTTAATAATACCCGCAGGTCGAACAATAAACAAATCCACCCACGGAGACTAATAAACAAAGGTACTTAATAATTGCCTTATTACATGAGTAAGCGGCGTGGCGAAAGAGCTGGACTCAATATGAAGGACGAAGTATGAAATGATGTGCAGAGAAAAACTACCTGAGGTGAAGGTGCGGTCCTTAATATTGTGGTGGACAAATCGAGACATTAAATGTCGTTTTGATAGTTACATTTAATTATAAATCAGTGTATTATATTTGAATTTTTATTCTTAAAAATGGGTTTTTTTAACGCGGAACTGCCTACTTTTGCTATATAAATAGCATAAACAACACTTATGACCAATTCAATAATCACGATAACGCTTGCTATTGCATTTGCGGTATCTGTCGTTTTAAAGTTTGGTGGAATCATTATCAGCCACTTTAAAAAGACAAGGAAAATCAAGATCACCAGCAAAAGCGGGGAAATTGTTGAACTTGATCTGGAGAAGAAGAACGACATAAATACAGTTAACCGGTTTACCGATATATTCTTAGGACTTAAATAGATACATTTTTGGCAAAGGTTTCGTCCCCAAAAAATTCCACGGCAACCTCCAGAGATGTAAAAAAAGATAACAGTGATAGTATCGCAGGAGCCGGTGGAGGAATGTTAATCGCAAGTCTCGCACGTAATTTACCTGAAGATAACCCTCTCAAATCATGGCTTATAATTTTGGCTCCGGCTTTGGCCTTGGGCATAAAGTTTATTTGGTCTAAAGTGCTGGAGTATTATCAACAAAAGGAAATTGATAAAACGCGAGAGGAAGTAATTAAGGAAATAGATGATCTATTGATAGATCCTTCTATAAGCGAAGACGAGAAAATCAAGCTCAGAGAGAAAAGAGAGAAAACAAAGTTGTCTACCGTAGAAGAATTACTGAAGCATTTTGATAAAATAACTTCAGCGTAAAACATGGGGGGAGGCGCCCATCCCTTTTGGTTTATTGTACATAACAGAGAAAAAATTTGTTTGGATTTGCAAAGTCTACTATATTTGTAGGGTAATAGGGAGCAACGCTTCCGCAATGAGAATTACGATGCAAAAAGACGTACAACAATCGTTAAGGCATTTCAACACCCAGAACATGCTTACATGCAATAGCCATTATAACCAGGGCTGTTGCTGCTAACCGGCGCATTACCACCATTTGACCGTTTAGTTTTTAACCTGCATTAAATCATTATTACAATGAGTATTGCCGAGCATGTACAAAGCTTGCAGCAACACCTGGCCCAGTACGGATTGTACCCGGTGCCTGCAGATGTTGACAGGGAGGGATCAGAGGTCTTTAAGATCTGTTTTTTGAATAAATACGAGATGCAGCGCTGGAGAGAACTGCGGGAACAGGAGGGTGAACAGCGCGATGAGCATTCATCATAAAAAAGCATTAACCAACCATAGCGATTTTCATAACGTGGAATTACAGGTTAAACACACACGGGTGTTGTTCAGCACTCGTATCTCTTTAAGCAAAACGCTTAACACGAAATGGGTGACCATTCTGCGTTAAGCGTTTTGCTTAATTTTTTATAATATTCAGATGTGTCTGCCATCTGATCAGTGCTATCATCACTTCTGCACATAGTTCTCCAACGGCAACCTGTTGGAGATAGACCTGGCAAGCGTCATTTCATCTGCATATTCCAGCTCGCCGCCAAAGGCAATACCCCTGGCAATTGTCGTGATCTTTACCGGGAACTCCTTGAGTTTTTTAGACAGGTAATAGATCGTCGTATCTCCTTCAATTGTTGGACTCAACGCCATAATGATCTCTTCAATCCCCTGCTGCTGGACCCTGTCCACCAGTGTATAGATATTCAGCTGCTCCGGCCCAACACCGTCAATAGGCGAGATGATCCCTCCCAGTACATGATAGGTCCCGTTGAACTGCTGGGTATTTTCAATAGCCATCACATCACGGATATTCTCTACAACACATACCAGGGCCTTATTCCTGGACGGATTGCCGCAGATGCTGCAGATTTCCTGGTCGGAAACATTATGGCAGATCTTACAGAACTTGATCTGGTCCCGCATGCGGGTTACTACTTCACCAAACAGCTTTACCTGTGCAGGGTCCTGCTTAAGCAGGTGCAACACCAGGCGTAACGCCGTTTTTTTGCCAATGCCCGGCAACCGCGCAAACTCATTAACTGCATTTTCTATCAGGGCTGAGGAAAATATCATGATGTAAAATTAGGAATTATAACGTCAGCGGGATCTTTACCCCCCAGTTGGCTTTAATATTCTCTTTTTTCGGGAAGCTGACTACTCTTTCCGGCTGTTTCTTTGGCGTACCATAATACACACCGCGGTCCCATTTTCCGTTATTGTTGTCGTCCAGGAGTATCCACACCTCATATTCCCCAGGCGTAATTCGTTTCTGGACCCAGGTGTTCCGTTCTATCTTTCCGGAATATTTCACCTCTTTATTACTGACCAGCTGGGCTACGTAGTGCATGGTGTCACTCACCATGGCTTTGGTACTGTCGCTGAGGGTCAGGGTCAGTATGATCTTACCATAGTCCGATTCCTTTTTGGCGGCAAAGCTGATGGTATCTGCTTTTGCCGGCTGGATGCCAGCCGTATCGGCCACTGATTCCTTAGGAATGATGAGCCTGTAAGGCTTGCCTTCTTTCCAGTCAAAATGCACAGATAGTTTAGTGCGGGTAGAATCGAATGAGGTAGTAAAGGTCACCGGCGTAAACACTGTATCTTGTGTCAGACGGAAGGCGGTGCTGTCCAGCGTTTTCACAGGTGCACTGAATGTGAGCAGCAAAGGTTTGCCCAGTTCCTGCTTATTGTCAGCCAGGTCGGGGGAAATATTCAGGGTACGTTTCTTCTTTTTTTCTTTTTCCTTGTCTTTTTTATCAGCCTCTTCTTCTGCCGGTGCCTGTTCCTGTGCTACATCCTCCGGCTTCTTGATGGTACTATCCTGTTCCATGAACAACAGCAGGGTGATATCTTTCAGATTCTGATCTCTCAAATGGAGCAAACTATCACTGAAAGCGATCAGCTCCTTAGGCTGATTGTACTGGAGGTCTCTGTCCTCCTCTTTCAGGGCAAACAGCTTGTAATCGCCGGGAGCCATATTCCTGAACCAGAAGGCTCCGTTTCCCTTTGAACGGGCAAAATAGACGGGTTTCTCCTTTGATACTACTGAGTCTATCGCATTCCGGTAGATCATTACAGACACGTTACTGTCAGGTTTCCCGGTTTCTGCATCTATGATAAAGCCCCTTACCTGGAGGGAATCCAGGTAGTCGCCGGTAGATACAACATATTGAAAATCCTGTATAGGATTGCTTTCGTTGTTGTCGCGGATGGCATCTGAAAAGTTAAAAGTATAGGTAGTATTCTCTGCCAGCGTATCCTTGATCACCATAGTAACGGTTTTCAGCTTGGAAGTTACCGTGGGTGTACGTTTGAGGGTAGGGGACACGATCAGCTTTTCGAAGACGTTGTCCAGCTGTACATATTCGTCAAATGTAAAGGTGACCTTCTTCGCCTTGAATTGGAGCGTAGAATCCGGTGGCGTAATGCTGGTCAGCCTCGGAGCAAGCGTATCTTTAGGTCCGCCACTGGGTGGAACAATGTTGGCGCAGCCCGGTAATAAAAAGATGGAGGCACTTATCACTATCAGCCAGTAGGCCCAGCCACGGAAGTTATGATTCATTATCTAGAGTATTATACCAAAAACCGGCTCCAAAGATCAAATTCCAAACAGTAAAATCCAAATCAGTCTGCCGTACGCCCTATTCAGTCTCCCAAACGGGCGGGAAGCGCCATTTCATGCTCTTCCGGCTCGTGAAGCGCTACATACAGTTTATTATCTTTCACGAAATTGCACCATACGCAGTCCTTTTTACCGCAACCGGTATAAAATTCCCTGTTCTGGATCTTTGTCCAGGTGGCTACGATCTGCTGCGTAACAAGGCTGACATCTTCCGGGGTGATCACCACCTTTTCTTTGTGATATACTTTCTGCCTGTTCGGTTCAATAAAGTCAAACTCCGTACTTACCACTTTCCAGTTCTTCTGGTGGTAATTGTCCAGCAGTACTTTATAAAACACTGCCTGCCGCCAATAATCCCCGCCGTCGGGGTGCTGCTGGTCAGGTCGTGCAAATTTCTGGTATTCCCTGATGGCCTTTTCATAATCGCCGGTTTTGTAGTCCACTACATTCACCAGGTTACCTTCAAATTCCAGCTTGTCAATCTTGCCTTTCAGCGGTACACCACTGACCACTACGTTCCTGACATTCCGTTCCACACTCACAACCTTGTTCCATTGTGACAGATAGGTATCGTAATAGCTGTCGAGGATGTCTTTTCCATATTCCAGCCTTCTTTCAAAAGATTCCCGGGTGAAGCTTTCCCGGTTGCGCAGCATGCTCCAGGTAAAGTCGCGGATGAATTCTTCTTTGGAGGGGAATACATACTGTTTGCCTTCCTGCATTTTCTGGAACAGCTTCTCCAGCGCATAGTGAACGGCGGAGCCGAATTCCGTGTTTTCCGAGCGACCGGCAGGTACTCTTACCAGGTTTTTATAATAGAAGCCCAGCGGGCAGTCCAGGTAGTTATTGAGGGCAGTCACATTCATCACAAAACTGGCCAGCAGGCTGTTGATGAACTGCTGATCCGTCCGCGCTATTTCAGGCGCTACACCATGCGTATATTGGAGGGTTTCAAATGTGAACAGCACATCCTCCGGAATAATCACCTGCTCCACAGGCAGGGTATGTTGCTCCAGTATCTCTGTCACAAAGAGGCTGGGTTCCAGTGGTTTGCCATCTGTTTTAAACTCGGGGTAACTGATATACAGGTATTTCTCCGCCCGGGTCATCGCAACATAGAACAGCCTGCGCAGCTCCTGTTCGTCGGTGCTGGTCATCGCTGTGCTAAAGAGCGTATCCGGAAAGGCAAAGCCGGTATTGCTCTTAGTTTTTTTCTCCCACAGGTGGGAGTTGGCGCCGGCAATGAATACGTACTCAAATTCCAGTCCCTTGGCGCCGTGGGCGGTGAGCAGATTGATCCCTTTTTCGTTTCCTGAAACCTGGACAATGGGAATCGTGATCTTATTGTGCTCCATCAGGTCTGTCATGTCCATAAAAGGGACCAGTGTCAGATCCGGATTCCGGTGTGTTTCCGCTTTTATAAAGTCAAAGAGCGACTGCAGCACTTTCATAAGCCAGGGCTTCTCCGGCGACTGCATCACATAGGAAAGCACCCCGCATTCATTGATGATGGCAGCAAATAGCTGTTGGAGCGTCAGGTTATGGGCGTCCTTTATCAGCTTCTCCATGATACGGGTGAAGTCGATCAGTGCCTGTTCGGGAGCCGCCGTAAACAGTGTCAGATTGCGGGTATGCTGCCATTCCTGGAGGTACTGGCGTATGGAAGATTTTTCCCGGTAACCTTTCTCAGCCGCCCTTATACTGATTTTCGCCACCTCGATGGCAGGAATATTATAAAAGTCATAATGAAGAATAGAGAACAGCAGATCATCTCCACTATACGGCGTGTCTATCTCACAGGCGATGTAGCGGAGGATGGTCAGCACCTTGCGGGCAAATGGTATTTCAAACAGGTTGATGCTTCGCCTGGAATAGAAAGGAATCTGCAGGAACCGGCAGTAGCGGGCCAGTTCTTCCCCGTATTTATTTTCTCTGTAAATAACAGCAATCCTGCCGGGCGCTACGCCACTATCCAGTAGTTGTGCGACTTGCCGGGTAATGTCTATCATTTCATCCCGGGGTGTGTTATACCGCCGGATGACAGGTGGGATATCCAATGGGATCAGATGGCTGGCAGCAGCGGTCAGGTGTTTGCTCAGTCCCGCTAGCTGGTTCACCAGCCTGGCGTCTCCGTTGTTTTCTATCAGGGACATGGATACATCCAGAATAGATTGTACAGAGCGGTAATTGTGTGTCAGAACGATGGTATGTAATGTATCTGCAAAGGTATCTGCAAATTGTGCCATGTTCTCGATACTGGCGCCCTGGAAACGGTAAATAGACTGATCATCATCGCCCACCACAAAGATGTTGGGGCTTTCCTGGCCATCTATCAGCAGTTGCACCAGTTTGTTTTGCGTACCACTGGTATCCTGGTATTCATCCACCAGGATATATTGGAACCGTTCCCGGTAATCGGCCAGCAGGTTAGCGTTCGTTTCAAATGCCCCAATGACCCAGTTGATCATATCGTCAAAATCATAGCGGCCAGCAGCATGCATTAAGGCTGTATAGATGGGAAACTGCTCTACAGCAGCCTGAAGGCGTACCATCTTTTCCTTTTCCAGGGCGATCTTGTCTGTACGGATATCGCCTTTGGCAAATTGCTTCGTTGCTTTCTTAGCGATGAAGGCATCCCTTTCGGGGAGGCTTTCAATATGGGCTGAGATAGCATCAGTGATATATTCCACAGACCAGCCTTCCTTTTTTATGGTGGAGAAGAGATGGTCCAGGTGCTTCATGTCAAAATACACATCGCCCCGGTAACGCTTCAGCGGATTATCTTTTGTGAAGCCGTCGATCAGCTTTTTGAGCAGCTGGATCTTTTCCAGCTCGGAAACCGGGTCGAGATGATGTTTATCAAACAGACCCAGGTTATCCTGGATCACTTCGTTACAGAAGGAGTGGAAGGTATGGATATTGACGCGGTAGGCATCGGGACCGATAAAATCCGTTAGCCGTTTGCGCATGGCCACTGTGCCGGCATCAGTATAAGTAAGGCAGAGGATGTTCTGCGGCAGATAGTCGGTATCCAGGAGTATTTTCCCGATACGCGAGGCCAGGATCTGTGTTTTGCCTGTGCCGGGACCTGCAATAACCATGACAGGGCCTTCCGTCTGATCGACGGCCTTGCGCTGCTGCCCGTTCAGCCGGGCATAGACTTCCCTGAAATGACGCTGGTACTGATCTCTGGACATGACTATATTTGAACTTGGCATCGGGCCACACAAAACATACATGAAGTTATGGGAAAAATTTATCGTTTGCAGTATGAGCAGGTATTAAACACCAGTATGGACAATGCCTGGGCATTCTTTTCACGGGCGGAGAACCTGGAAAAGATCACACCGGCGTATATGCGTTATGCTATCACTTCACCACCGACAGACAAGCCGGTATACGCGGGACAGATCATTACTTATATCATCCGTCCCGTACTGGGTATTCCGTTGAAGTGGATGACAGAGATCACACATGTAGTGGAAGGCAGGTACTTCATTGATGAACAGCGGCAGGGACCGTACGGCTTATGGCACCATCAGCACCATTTTGAAGTTGTGCCGGAAGGCGTCAGAATGACGGATATTGTCCATTATTCAATGCCGTTAGGAGTATTAGGTAATATTGCCCATGCGCTCTTTGTGCAGCGGCAGCTGCGGGACATCTTTGCTTTCCGGAAAGAAGCGATTGAGCGTTTGTTTGGGAGGCGCTAAGGTAAAATAAGATGTTATAACAAGAAATTGATCGTTAATAATTAATAGTTTATCTTAGTTTACTCTTAAACCTATAACACTTGCAGCAATCAGCTGTACATATTGACGAATACATCATCACTGAACGATTGATAGCAGGAGATCCCGTTGCCCAGGAACTGGTCTATGACTATTACGGCCCCGCGTTATACAGTATCATACTACAGGTGGTCGGCGATACGGCAACCGCGGAAGAGGTGCTGACCAGGACATTTATTCATGTATTTAAGAACATTACAGCATACAAAGACACCGGGAGTGCTACTTTATTCGGATGGCTGATGAGAATGGCCCGTGAGCAGGCCGTAAAGGAAGCCGCCATAATGGAAGAGAACGAGGGTAACAGCAGTGATATTATAAAACACGACAGCAGTCTGTTACAGCGTTTTGCAAACAAGCTCCCGGAAGAAAGCAGGACAATATTCCACTTGTGTTATTATAAAGGACTGCCAAAGGAAGCGGTAGCCCGTATGTTAGGGGCTCAACCAGATGAAGTAATGGCAAAACTGAAAGACATCATGGTTGCATTCAGAAAATTTTTAGGGGAATAATTGGAACTTAATCATTACATACAGAGTGGGATCATTGAGAGCTATGTGCTTGGGATCGCAACAGCCAGTGAGATGGAAGAATTGCAGAAGATGCGGCGCTTGTATCCATCACTGAATGCTGAGGTGTTGGCCGTGGAACGCAGAATTGAGAAAACGGCCCTTGCAGAGGCAGTATTGCCATCGCCATATCTCAAAGAACGTATATTCCAGCATATCAACTGGCGGGATAAATTACCGCCAACAGATGATAATTCCCGTTATACCTTCATCAATATACATTCGAAGGATGAACAACATATTACCGTTCATAAATGGTGGCGCCTGTTCTTTATTATCACCTTTATCCTCTCCAAAGTCTGTCTTTTCTTTGCGATCTATTTTTTTCTCAAATACCAGCAGTCTAAGGAAAAAAAAGCAGCATCACAGCAATTACATTCTGAGCAGGTTACATCCCCAAAATAGTCAGATATTTGTGGTAACATAGGTGGATATACTTATGCTGTTCAAATTAAATGTCTCATTATCAGCTTGCTCTAAACAAAGTGTAGGCTATCCAGTGATTTTTATTTGGAAATGAATTAGCTTAATTTGACATTTGAAGGTTATGTGCAGGGAATAGGTTGCGGCTGGAATATTCGCCCTAATAAAAATAGATACGTTTCGCCTTGGATCTTCATGATTACATAGAAAGTGGCATTATTGAAAGTTATCTGCTGGGCTTAGCTTCTGACGAGGAAGCTGAGTTGTTCGAGCATATGCGCAATTTGTATCCGGAGTTGAATGCTGAAATCTCAGTGGCCGAATACAGGTTACAGAAGGTAATGGACGATGGCGGCATAGAGCCTCCGGCAGTCGTATGGAATAAAATTGCTGAGCGGCTTACGCCTCACGGGCCGAATGGCTATTATTCAGGCGCGGGCAGACAGCAAACAGCAGGGCCCCATACATATATTCTGCAACCACGTAGTAACACGATTACTGTCAGCATATGGTGGCGTTGTACTGTTATTGCGATGATGGTGCTCATCATGGCGCTTGTGGCCAGTACCGTTTATTTTTACCAGCAGTTCCGCAATATGGAAGAGCGTTTAATGCGCTTATACCCAACTCATACGGAAATGGCGCCTCCTGATGTACACTAAGCGATTTGGTACGTTTCTTGTTTTTTCCCACCTTGCGTCCGTAATGCATTGCATTCCTGACAATTTAAACATCAAATTATTTGAACATGAAACACCTTACACTTGCAGTATTATGCATGGTAGCATCTGTATTTGCGATATCCTGTAAAACCCAATCGGGAGCTACCAATACAGAACAAAGCGCCAGCAAAGGCTCCGTTAAAGGAAACTGGGTTATTACAGATATTAGTTTTGACGGAATTCCAAGGGGGTCTAAGGTGACTGTTTTTGATGAGGCATCTTACAACTGCTTTAAGGGTAGTCAGTGGATCCTGCCATCCAACAACAACGGTTCTTATACATTATCTTCTACCGAAGATGGTTGTACGACAGCTACGCAGTCCATCGTATGGTCTATATACAAACAGGGCGGCGTTGACATGTTCCAGTTCAAGAAAGTAGGTTCCGGCGTAAAAGCTAAGAATGTAACGGAAGGTTACCGCGTAGAGATCAGCTCTCTGAACAATACTTCAATGGTATGGAGAGCGCCGGTAGATTTTGAAGGCAAAACAGCTTACATCATATATACCCTGCAGCGCAGCTAAGTCGTACGGGTTTATACGTTAATATAATACAGCGCTTAACATTTACATGGCCGCAACCATGTGAAGTGTTAAGCGTTTTTGTTTTCAGTGTCTGTGGCCTGAATGCCGGCGTGCTGTCGCGCAAAACGCATAAATAACTGGGCCAGTTTATCCTGTTGTCCCTGCAGATAAATGAAGTGGAACTTTCTTACCAGTTTGAAATTCTTTACAGGCAGGATCTTGAATTCGCCTGCTTCCAGTTCACGTTTTACGGCATGCAGGGACAGGAAAGCAGCACATGGCGCATGGTGCAGGTATGACTTGATGCTTTCAGTGCTGCCCATGTACATGGCTATCTGCAGGTCAGTCAGCTTCAGTTTAAGCCGCTTGAGTTCATCCGTGATCACTTCCAGTGTGCCCGAACCCTGTTCACGCATGAGGAGGGGAATAGATTTCAGCTCGGCAGCTGTCAGCGGGGTATCCGGATCGCCATAGTTATATTTCACGTTCCCAATGAGGGCTATTTCGTCTTTCGCAAACTCCACATATTTCAGCACAGGATTTTTTGAACGGCCTTCTATCAGTCCCAGTTGGATGGTTTTGTCGAAGAGGGCCTGTTCCACCTGTTCGGTATTGCCGGAGATGAGGGAGGCAGTTATTTCAGGATAACGCTGGTTGAACTGTGCCAGCAGGGGCGGAATGAAGTACTGTGCAATGGTCGTACTGGCTCCAAGGGAGAGCAGGCCGCCCTGTTCATGCTTTAGCTGGTTGATCTCATACTCCAGGTTGCGATAACTGGTAAAGATATCATCTGCATGTTTAAGCATCACCTGACCGGCCCGGGTGATCTTGATCTTATTGCCAATGCGTTCAAACAGCGCCATGCCTAATTGCTGTTCCAGCTCGTGAATATGTTTAGTCACGGCCGGTTGTGATATGAATAATTCCTCTGCAGCTTTTGTGAAGCTGAGGCGCCTGGCTACTGTATAGAATACTTTTAACCTGAAATCCAACATTGGCTAAATGTACGAAGAAAAAAAGCGGATATCCTACCGGGGCAGGATATCCGCTTGTGAAAAATGTGAATTGTTATTAAGCTTTTTTGGCTTCGGCTTTCTTTTCCTTATTCTCCTTAAAGCGTTTGTCAGGAGTGCCGTCCGCCTTTTTAGGGCCTTCTGTTTTTGCTTCCTTGTTTTCTTTGAAACGCTTATCAGGCGTACCATCTTTCTTCACCGGACCCTGTGCTTTGTTTTCCTTGGTCTCTTTGTTTTCTTTAAAACGTTTGTCCGGAGTACCGTCTTTTTTCACTGGTTTACCGGAGGTGCTGTCCAATGCCGGACGTTGTGCTTTCTGACCTGGTTTTTCTGATCTGTGTTCAGCTTTTGCCGGTGCCTGCTGGGTAGCCGGAGTCTGGGCCATGGCAACAGATGCGCCCATGAAAAGTGCTAACACTCCTGTTAAAATCTTTTTCATTCTCATTGTTGGATTAAGCTGAAAAATTAATGATTTTTTTAATAGGTAGATGCCCTGACCCATAATATTTATTCGGATGTTTTAACGTAGTGATTTGCAATTTCTTGAAACGTAGTTTCCGCAAGAGATTGCGTATTGATACGCTTGACAAAGGGCATTGAGTGGACGTACCTTTGTATCACCTGACAAAGTATAACAGTTAACCCCAAAATGTTTGATAACCCCTTAACTTATAATAAGTGGTTAAGGAGTGTGAATGTTGATGAAGCGTACAATTCGATTGTCTGACGAACATATAGTGACCCCCTTTATTGATTTATGAATCATCCTGTTAACCTTGATTAAAAAGGTCTCGCAACTGCGAGACCTTTTCACTTAATATCCTGTTATGTTTAATTTTTTAATTCGCCGTGTCGACCCACATTCCGTTCTCCTTAATGAGGGAGATCAGCTCGTCAACGGCCACCTCACTGTTCAGTCCCCGCTTTACAACCTCTTTCCCCTTATAAAGTGTGATCTTTCCAACGCCGCTGCCCACATATCCAAAGTCGGCATCGGCCATCTCGCCGGGACCATTTACAATACAACCCATGATGGCGATCTTAACCCCTTTGAGGTGGTTGGTCACCGCCCGGATCTTTGCAGTGGTCTCCTGGAGGTCAAATAAGGTCCTCCCGCAGGAAGGACAGGAGATATATTCGGTTTTGGAGATACGTGTCCTGGTGGCCTGTAAAATGCCAAAGGCGATGTTATTGAGAAGGGCATGCCCTGGCGCTTGAGCACCGGTTGCCTCACTGATCAGCCATACACCATCGCCAAAGCCATCCAGCAGGAGGGCGCCGGTTTCAGTTGCATAATGTATCAGGTGCTCATCCGCCGTATTATCTTCCGCGAAGCATTTCAGTATTACAGGTTGCTGTATCTGCCGCTCCAGCAGGGTGATCATAGTACGCCTTACTTCCGGCATCGCATGTTCATTGGAAGAATGCAGGCAGAGTACGATGGTATGGTCTTTAGCCATCTGCAGCAGTAAGTTTTCGGGGATGTCTACTCCGGTATTATGATCAATGAAGTTGATAACCGCCGAACGCTCTTTAGACTGCAGGTATTCTTCCGCAGAAAAGAGCGGCATATATTTCTCTTTATCTGTAGCCGCATTCCAGATATCATGCGGTACGATCACTTTCAGGGTACCTGGCAGGGAGAAAGAGAGTAGCCCGCGGGTAAATATGTAATCGGCCGCCGCATCGGCAATATTCCACTTATCAGTATTGGCGTCATAATGATAGCCGACTGCCTGTAGCTGTTCCGGCGTTATACCAGTGTTGGTGCTGAAGTCAGCAACCACAACAGGCACCTGCCTGCCACCGATATTGTTTACGGCGATGCTTTCGCGGCGCTTATGGTCAAAAGGAGAATAAGGCAGCTGTTCTACCGGAGGGATAGGCGTATGATCCTGCCGGGTGGTATAGCGTTTCACCAGGTCGCGGCATACGGGCAGTTCAAATTCGGGATCTTCGGTAAGGGAGACACGGATGGTATCGCCGATACCGTCTTCCAGCAGGGTGCCAATACCAACGGCAGATTTGATACGGCCGTCTTCACCGTCGCCTGCCTCAGTTACGCCCAGGTGCAGCGGATAGCAGTGCCCCAGCTGGTCCTGCATGGTCTGGATAAGGAGGCGGTAAGCCTGTACCATCACCTGAGGATTGCTGGATTTCATACTGAGCACGATGTTCCTGTAGTTCAGATCTTCCGCAATACGGAGGAATTCCATCGCACTTTCCACCATCCCCATTGGGGTATCGCCATAACGGCTCATGATACGGTCGCTCAGGGAGCCGTGGTTGGTGCCGATACGCATTGCAGTCCCATGTTCCTGGCATATTTTCACCAGGGGCGTGAACTGTTTACGGATGCGGTCTATTTCTTCCTGGTATTCGCTGTCTGTATAAGTGAGTGTCTCAAACTTCTTTTTGTCCACGTAGTTGCCGGGGTTGATACGCACCTTTTCCACGATCCGGGCGGCTATTTCAGCAGCGTTCGGTGTAAAGTGTATATCTGCCACAAGGGGAGTGGTATACCCTCTTTTGCGCAGTTCATTGCGGATAGGCAGCAGGTTCTCTGCTTCCTTCTTGCTCGGAGCGGTAATACGCACCAGTTCCGCACCGGCTTCTATGCAACGGATAGCCTGTTCCACAGTTGCTTTGGTATCCATGGTATCTGTAGTGGTCATGGTCTGGATACGTATGGGATGATTATTACCTATCAGCAGGTCTCCAACCTTTACTTCTAAAGTGGCCAGTCGCTTATACTCCGTTAGTGAATTACAATATAGCTGCATAAAAGAAATCCAAATATCCAGCAAAGGTAATGAATAGAATCGCGAATGGATCAATTGCGCAGCGGGAATTGCATAGGATAGGAGGGCCGGAATTTGCCCCTGCTCACCTTCTGCAATTTATGCCTCAGCAGTGTGCGGCTGAGCGACGAAAGACGGTCGAGGTAAAGCCTGCCCTCCACATGATCGTATTCGTGCTGGATAATACGTGCGTTCATACCCTCGAAAGTGGCCGTCCTGGTTTGAAAATCTGCGTCCTGGTACCGGATGATAATACTATCGGGCCGTGTAACAGGAACGGAGAGTCCGGGTATGCTCAGGCATCCTTCTTCTTCTGTGGAGAAGGTGTTGCCGTACTCCAGTATGGAAGCATTGATGAATACCTGGCGTAAGTGTTCAGCTTCATCCCGGTTATCGGCCAGGAAGATGCGCAGCGGCTGACCAATCTGAGGGGCCGCCAATCCTACGCCGGCGGCATTGTCCAGGGTTTGCCACATATCCGTGATCAGTTGCTGAAGTCCTGGTGTTTCCCTGCTTAGCTCCCTGGTCTGTTGCCGTAGTATGGGAGCGCCATAGGCGAGAATGGGTCGTATCATGTTTTTGTTGCGAAGAACGACCATACCGCCTGGCCACGATAGCACATTTTCGACATCCGTGAACAGGCAGAATGGCGATGGGGGTGATTCTACCTATCTTTACAATGCTATGCCGGTAGATCTGCTCGCACATATTTTTATGGAACGGCTTCCGCTGGCCAAACCCGACCCGGGGCTGGCAGATATTGTGGAAGGTTATTATCACGTGACCTGGGAAGGCCGCGAGAAGGACGTATGGGCAAGCCTGGATGGAGCGCCCGTGCTGGTCTTCCTGTTGAACGCACCGTACCGGATTACATTTAGAGGTGGGCACAACCGGGTCTTTAACCGGGCATTTTTCTGCAGTTTCGGATTACAGGATACCTACATTACTCATCTGCCCAAGGGAATGGAACTACTGGTAGTCAGGTTTACGAACTGTGGATTATATCATTTATTGCAACGACCGGCCATGGGAATCCAGCGTGCATTGTGTGGGATCGGTGAGATATGGGGAAAGCCGGGAGAAGACCTGGCAGAAACGATCTGTAATAGCCGCGGAAAGGAGCAACTGGGATTGCTGGAAGCCTTTTTGCTTCAAGAGCTGCCTGCATATACAGCGGTGAATTATATGCTGCAATCAGCGGTACAACTTATAAGAGATCATCAGGGCCGGATAGCAGTGTCTGATATCTGTAGCCGGTTGCGTCTGAACTATAAATGGCTGGAACGGAATTTCCGGCGATATCTGGGCGTAACGCCCAAGGCTTACCTCAGTAGTATTCGGTTCCTGCATGCCTATTTCAGCCTGATGCAAAATGATGCTGACCTTATCAGCATAGCATTGGATAGCGGCTATTATGATCAGAACCATTTTATCAGAGATTGCAGGAAGTATACCGGGCAGGCGCCATCCCGGATCACCAGTCTTTATCAACCGGCACTACCTGTCCTTTAGCCTTCTTCATTTTGTCCTGCAGTTTGTTCTCTTCCTGGCCTAATGCCTGGAGCAAACGTTCTGCTTCCTGTTTGTTCAATTTGCTGGGCTGTGGTTCTGGCTTCTCGTCCTGCTGCTCTTTATTCTTATTCTTGTCTTTATTCTGCTGGTCCTTGTTTTCGTCCTGTTTGTTCTTGTTCTGCTGATCTTTGTTCTGATCCTTATTCTGCTGGTCTTTATTCTGCTGATTCTTATCCTTGTCTTTTTTGTCCTTGTTATCACCTCCGCCACCTTGCTGTTTTTTCAGCATGGCCTGTGCATAAGCCAGGTTGTAGCGGGCCTCTTCATCTGAAGGATTTTGTTTCAGCGCTTCTTTATATGCCTTGATGCTCTCTTCCCATTTCTTTCCCTCCATAAAGGTGTTACCGATGTTGTAGCTGGCATCGGCCTTGCCCTCACGGGTAGGAGCCATCTTGAAGCTGTTGGCGTACTGAGTGCGGGCGTCGTCAAAACGTTTCTGCTCATACAGGGAGTTACCCAGGTTATAGCGGCCTTCCACAGACTGCTTGTTTACCTCCAGCGCCTTTTTATAATTGGCTTCGGCGTCAGTGTACTGTTTATTCTTATACAGCTCATTGCCTTTGCGGATATACTTATTTCCGGTTTGGGCGAAAGCGCTCTGGCACAGGCAGATCGCCAGGCCAGCCACCAAGGTTCGATATGTCAATTGTAGTTTTGTCATGGTTTTTCTGTAGCGGTAACAACAACATTTGGGCGTACACGGCGCCTGATTTCAGGTATAAAGAACTCGGCAACCAGCAGTAACAGGCTGATAGCCAGGAAGTACTGGTAATAGCTGTTATAGTCTGTGAAGATATTCTCCCCGAATTCTTTCTGCTCCATGCTATCTATCTTCTGGACCAGGGAATTCACCACCTCTTCAGTATTATTATCGAGGTGTTCATAAATACCCCGGCCGGCAGCAGCGATGGATTTTAGTTCATCTTCATTCAGTTTGGAAATAACTGTATTGCCTTCCTTATCTTTTTTGTAGGTGCCTGTTTCCGGATCCGGTAAGGGAGAACCTGTCGGGGAACCTATACCGATGGTATTGATCACCACACCATTGTCAAAAGCCATGTTGGCTTTCGATATAGCGGCTTCGTCATGGTCTTCACCATCGGAAATGATGATGAGGGCTTTATGTTTTCTCTCCTTCTTATTAAAAGCATCATTGCTGACCTGGATCGCCTGTCCGATAGCGGTACCCTGAGTAGGGATCATTTCTGGTCCAACAGTAGAAAGGTACATCTTAGCGGCAGAATAGTCTATGGTCAGTGGCATCTGGAGATAGGCGTTGCCGGCAAATACTACCAGGCCAACGCGGTCATTATCCAGTTTGTCTGCCAGTTTGGAGATGAGTTGTTTGGCCCTGGTAAGACGATCGGGCTTCACATCTCCTGCCAGCATACTTTTGCTGACATCAAGCGCGATCACCACATCTACGCCCTTCCGGGTGATCTTTTCCATCCGGCTACCTTTCTGAATATTGGCAAGACCAATTACTCCGAAAAGGAAGGCAAGGAAGATCAACAGGAAACGGAAGGTGAAGCGCCGGCGGGAATAACCGGTAAATAATTTCTCTACAAGTACAGGGTCACCCAGTTTGCGAACGGAGCGCCTTTTCCACCAGGATATGCTGAGGAATGCCAGTTGCAGTACCAGTAATAAGACCAGTGCCCATAAGTATTCGCTATGCTGAAAACGTAACATCATCCAATAAAGATTTCTTCTGCCGGTCGTGAGGGGACCGGACACAGGGATCAAATATAATTTTTTTAGTACGTTTTACATCATATGTAAGTGGTGATTTAGGAGTTTTTTAACGCTATAAGGGCAGAAGAGGTGATAGATAAGCAGTTACCGGAGAGCATAGAGGAGAGTACAGCCGAAAAAGAGGGCCAAAGGTCCCGGAGCAAAAGTTTTGTTTAGACAGGATACGTTGGTGCCAGCAATTGCAGACCTTGAGAGCGGCTATGATAAAGGGCTGAGCACTAATTGATTGACGCCGGCAAATATGTGAGTAATAGCGATTTTTGCCTTAACGATTGATTGTTGACGGTGGCAAATATGTGAAAAGGCACTAAAAAAGCCATAGTTCAACAGGTATCTGACCTGTGCAACTATGGCCTTGAATGAGTTTCTATTTATTTCAACCCCTCCATATAACCTGCATCTTTCAGCAGACTTTTCAGCAGGTCCATACGAACCTTGCTGATGTCGAGGGCTTTATCTTCCGTATCGAAGTTCAGGACAAAGAAAGTAGGATGACCATTTTCTTCGATCCAGCCAGTGATCCAGGCAATCGTTTTGGAACCTACTGTTGCCATACCGGTTTTATAGCTGAGTTCATACTTGTCAGTTTTCTCCATCAGCATAATGGCGCGGACCCATTGCATAGTCAGCTTATGAAAGGGTAGCTGATCGAAGTACAGCTTCTTGACAAAACCAAGTTCCTCATCCGGAGAGATCTGCAGGCTGTTGTCGAGCCAGAATGTGTCAATACGACTGATCTTCATATTGCCATACTTGACAGTGTCAAGCCAATGCTGCATGACAGGTTTGGTGATGCGGCGGGCCACTTCCTGGTAGTAAGGGACAGCTGACAGTTGGAACGCCCGCTTCATACTGAGGGATTGATTCCACTCAGGAACTGAACGTACAATACCATCCCAGGGAATGACAGTGGAAGTGTCTTTCAGTACGCCGGTTTCAAGTCCTACGAGAGAATTAAAGATCTTGAAGGTGGAGGCCGGCACGAAACGTTCCTTCGCCCGGTCTATATTATATACCTTAAAGGTACCCTGGCTGTTGTTGAACAGCATAAAGCATCCTTCTACTTTGTATTCGGTAAAATACTTTTCCCAGTCTTTTTCAACCTTAACGTTGTTCGGAGCGCAGGCGTTCGCCAGCATGGCTACCAGCAGGAGTATCCAGCCAGTTTGTTTCATATACTTCTTTTTAGTGCTGCAAAAGTAGCAAATCGGGGCATATATATCCATTCGATATAGAAATGACGGTGAAGTGATAAGGCTGGCAATGCCTGGTAGCGGAGACAAGAAAAAGGGCCGGTCCGCAGACCAGCCCCTGGAAGTCGTTTTTGATTTTTCTGAAGCCAGCCTTGGGAAAGACGGCTTCGTATGTATGTATTATTGAACTAATTGCTTGATTACACCCAGTTCCTTACCCACTTTGGTAAAGGCGGCAATAGCCTTATCCAGGTGCGCCTGTTCATGAGCAGCACTGAGCTGAACACGGATACGGGCCTGGCCTTTCGGAACCACAGGGAAGAAGAAGCCGATCACATAGATACCTTCTTTCAGGAGTTTGTCTGCAAACTGCTGGCTCAGTACCGCATCGTACAGCATTACCGGAACAATCGGGTGGTCGCCTGGTTTGATATCGAAGCCCGCTTCCGTCATTTTAGTCCGGAAGTAGCGGGTATTATATTCCAGTTTGTCCCTGAGGGCCGTAGTAGAGCTTAACATCTTCAGTACGGAAATAGAAGCGCCGACTATGCTGGGGGCTACAGAGTTGGAGAAGAGATAAGGACGGCTACGCTGGCGCAGCATGTCTATGATCTCTTTCTTACCGCTGGTGAAACCGCCTGATGCACCGCCAAGGGCCTTACCCAGGGTACCGGTGATGATATCGATACGGCCCATTACATTACGGTATTCGTGGGTACCACGGCCGGTTTTACCCAGGAAGCCGGAGGAATGGCTTTCGTCAATCATTACAATCGCATCGTATTTATCTGCCAGATCACAGATCTTGTCCAGCTGGGCAATGGTGCCGTCCATGCTGAAAGATCCGTCAGTAACGATAATACGGCTACGAAGGTGAGCTGACTCCTGTAGTCTGGCTTCCAGGTCAGCCATATTGTTATGTTCGTAACGGTAACGCTGCGCTTTACAGAGGCGTACACCGTCGATAATAGAAGCGTGGTTGAGCGCATCAGAGATGATGGCATCCTGTTCATTGAAGAGAGGTTCGAATACACCACCGTTGGCGTCGAAAGCGGCAGCGTACAGTATAGTGTCTTCAGTACCAAGGAATTCCGCCAGTTTCTGTTCCAGCTCGCGGTGAATGTCCTGGGTGCCGCAAATAAAGCGGACACTGCTCATGCCATATCCATGGGTATCTATGGCATCTTTGGCCGCCTTGATCACATCGGGGTGGCTGGAAAGGCCCAGGTAGTTATTAGCACAGAAGTTAATAACGGTGTTTCCACCTACCTGAATCTCGGCTCCCTGTTCAGAGGTAATCACCCGCTCGTTCTTAAAAAGTCCGGCGGAGCGTATTTCATCCAGTTCCTGTTGAAGGCGGGCAATGAATTTTTGGTTCATAAGTAGCAGATTTTATAACCTGGTTCAAAGTTATGGCAATAAATGTATTGCGATTCTCTCACCCGTGACGGCTTTTGTGCCCAAGCCGAAAAAGTTTGACGGGTCTGTAACATTTGGGGACTGCTCTGCGTCATAGTAATGTCTGCACGTCGATCCCGCGTAGATTGGTTATTGTGTGGCAGCGGGGTCCGGACTGAGTTGAAATTTCCGCGCTATTGAAGGATGGCAACGTCCATGCGGGAACTTGCCGTCCAGAGTGATACGTGCAGGACATAGGCGCACAGACGAATGTGGGATTAGAAATGAGGGGGAGATGAGCGGATATAAAGTAATTGTCGGACATTAGCACTAAAATCCCGCAACACCCGGATGACGGAAAAGGAGTACAATCAATGCGTGGACCTGTACGCGGACAATCTCTTCCGGTTTATTGTTAAAAATTTAGACCATACCGAGGACGCCAGAGATGTTGTACAGAATGCGTTTGAAATATTGTGGAAGCACTGTAACGATGTGCCTTTTGAGAAAGGCAAGTCATACCTGTTTACTGTTGCCTACCACAATATGATAGATCATGTCCGCAAGGTGAAGCGTATTACACTGGTAGACGATTTTAAAGAAGAGACTAAGATCTCAGAGCAAAGGATCCATGATGCAAAAAAGGTACTGGAGAAGGCATTGGACAAACTGACAGATGTTCAGCGCTCACTCATACTCTTGAAGGATTATGAAGGCTACAGCTATGAGGAAATAGGAGAAATTATGCAGTTAAATCCCTCACAGGTAAAGGTTTATCTGCACAGGGCCAGGTTACACCTGAAGCAGTACCTGGTGAAGATGGAGAATGTGATCTAGCACAGGTGACGGGAATCGAGTAATATTGCATATTAATTATATGTTTTTGAGTTGGCAGTTAATATAAACATATCGAACTACGAGGAATTCCTGCTCAGCGCCATTGATGGTGAGCTGAACGGGGAGGAGCGGGCCGCATTGGAAGCCTTTATGCAACAGCATCCGGAAGTCCGCAAGGAACTGGCGTTGCTGGAGGCCACAAAGTTGCATCCTGATGAGGAAATGAAATTTGATGCCAAAGAAGCGCTCTACAAACATACCAGTGGCCTGTCTGCCACAAATTATGAACGTTTCCTGCTGGATTACGTTGATAATGAACTGAGTGCGTCAGAAAAGAGGGAACTGGAGGCATTGATCGGCCAGTACCCTCATATTCAAAAGGAGTTGTCGCTCCTGCAGGCTACAAGGTTAAGCCCTGATCTCTCTGTAACATTTGGGAATAAAGCATCGCTATATAGGAAAAGGGAACGTACAACCGTACGCCCATTGTGGTGGTGGAGCGCTGCTGCCGCTGTGGTTGTCGGGCTTAGCGTCTGGATGCTCCCTGGTCAGCGTTCAGGCGATAAATCACAAGTGGCTGTTAATCAGCCGTCCACTACAGGCGATTCACCTGCAGTACAGCAGTCAGCTGGCAGGCAGATTAACACCCCTTCTCTCGCGGATGCGGCTAAACAAGCGGGCAGTTCAGCAGAAGAAGAGTCTACACCTGCTGCCGCTGACCAGAAAGGTAACGCAGATGTGATTGCCAGGACCACAAGCGATAGCGATATTCAAAGTAGGACTTCAGCCACTAATGTCATTGCTCAAAAAGGACCGGATGGCAGAACAAATAAAGCTACCGTATCTGAAGCAACTACGGCTGAGCAGAAACAGGGGACCGGCGTTGACCGCCTGCCTGATAGTCGCTTACCAGTGCTGGCTAACATACCGCAACCAGCATCTACTTCCGGGGAAGTAGTGCAGCAGCTGCAGGAGAAAACGGCACAGCAGGAGAAAATACTGGCACAGAACGTTGCGCCTGTACCCGAGAAAAACGCTGTTATGGCCAATGCAGAAAAGATTGATAACGCGCCTGTTGCATCACCAGCTGCAGCTGCGGCACCGGCAAATGGCGAACTGGTAGTGGCAGTGACGATGAATGGAGACAGTAAACTGCTTAATGGAGTGGCCAATGTAGCCAGGTTCCTGTCCCGCAAGAAGAAATAATCCGATGAATGAACTTTTTTGATATGAAGTGTAAAGTTTTACGCTATTTATTGTTACTACTTATTGTAAGTGTTGGTGCAAATGCCCAGACCGCCGACAGCCTGGTGGAGACTATCCAGATCAAAGGGCTGATCATTGTTAAGGGGAAAGACACAAAGGGTAAGCGCATCTTCAAGGTCTATAACGATACCGCATATGCCAAGGAAAGGTTGAAAAAGAACCTGCAAACCAGATGGTTCGTGGTGGACGTAGGTTTCAATAATTATATAGACCGTAGTGATTATACAGGGGCTGTCGCTTTATCCTACTATGCGCCTAATGGAGTATCAGATGTCTATAATAAGTCTTTTACTTATTCAGCAGCTGGTTTGAATACTCTGGCCCCCCGCGGAGGGAGCACGCCGCTTACGCCATCGGAGTTTAAACTGATTACCGGAAAGTCGATCAATGTTAATATCTGGCTGTTCCAGCAACGGTTGAATATCTATAAACATAAACTGAACCTGATCTATGCCTTAGGAGTTGAAATGAATAACTACCGCTTTGCGAGAAATATTACCTATGTCCCCGGATACCCCACCCAGATCATACGTGACAATGTTAATTTTTCAAAGAATAAGTTGTTCGCCGAATACCTGAGCGTACCATTAATGCTGAACTTCAATAGTAACCCGGCCCGCCCTTCCAGAGCCTTCAAAATGGGGATGGGAGTGATGGGAGGATACCTGGTAAAGGCCCGGACGAAACAGATCAGCAGAGAGCGTGGAAAGGAAAAGAAAGTGGATGAATTCAACCTCAACAAATGGAAATTAAGCCTGACAGGAGATATAGGTTATGGACCTCTCAAACTTTATGGTAATTTTGCATTAACTCCTTTACATGATTATGGCCTGGAACAGTATCCTTTCTCAATTGGGATACGTTTTAATAGCTTTTAACCGTTTTTGGGGGATCAAAATCTATATTAGTATGCGTTCTTTTATTGCTTTTCTGGCCTGTACCGGGTTTATTGTATGGGCACATTCATGTGAGAAGAGAATTGTAGGGGTGAAAGTTTATGCTCATCAGCCGGGTGAAAATGATGGATTATCGTTTAATGGCCTCACTTACGAGCGCCCTTTGTTGTTAGCTCATACGGAAGCCCCTGTAGCTATTGATGCACTGTTTGTTAATATCGAGTACGGACCTGCCACTGAACACGACTGGAAAAGATAGGCCATTGCTCATCTTTTAGTCCCTTTTAACAAATTCCTGTTGCCTCACATCCGGCCATTACCATTATATTTGGTAATGTTTTTTTTATTTTCAAAAACCAATACATGAACCTCATTACAAAAGCAATCTCTTCATTGCTTGTAGCCTGTGCTATCTCCAATATTGCAGGCGCACAACAGAAGAAGTATGAGTGGAAGGAGGGCACATCCGGAGGATATACATATAAGTATATCACTAACGACCCGATGAAAGCACGCTTCTACACCCTGAAAAACGGGCTGACCGTAATTCTCAGCGTTAACAAAAAGGATCCACGTATTCAGACCCTGATCGGTACCCGCGCTGGTAGCAACAACGATCCGCACGATCATACCGGTCTGGCTCACTACCTGGAACACCTCCTTTTTAAAGGTACCCAGCGGTTCGGTTCACTGGACTGGTCAAGGGAAAAACCCTATCTCGATGAGATCGAGGGGCTGTATGATACTTACAATCATACCAACGATGTGACTGCCCGTAAAGCAGTATACCATCAGATTGACAGCGTATCGGGACTGGCGGCAAAGTATGCCATTGCCAACGAGTACGACAAACTGATGGCAGGTATGGGCTCACAGGGTACCAATGCACATACCTGGGTAGAAGAAACCATCTATCAGGAAGATATTCCTTCCAATGTGGTAGACAAATTTCTGGCAGTACAGGCGGAAAGGTTCAAAGACCCGGTTTTCCGTTTGTTCCATACCGAGCTGGAAGCTGTATATGAAGAAAAGAACAGGGGCCTGGATAATGATGCCCGTAAGTCTTATGAGCTGATGCTGTCTTCCCTGTTTCCGACACATAATTATGGTCAGCAGAGCACCATTGGTACAATAGAGCATCTGAAGAATCCTTCTCTGAAAGCAATCCGCGATTTTTATAACGCCTATTATGTGCCTGATAATATGGCCATTGTAATGGCAGGAGATCTCGATCCTGACCAGGTGATCAGACAGGTGGAGAAGAACTTCTCTTACATGCAACCCAAGCCGGTTAACGAGTACAAATCGCCGGTAGAGAAGCCAATCACTGCGCCTATCGTGAAGGAAGTATTTGGTCCTGACGCCGAAAACGTGATGATCGCTTTCCGTATGCCGGGAGCGCTGGATGTAAAGTCCAACGTACTTCTGTCAGTAGTATCTGAGGTGATGAACAATGGTAAGGCTGGTCTGCTTGATCTGAATATCAACAAACAGCAGAAGGTGCTGAGATCAAGTGCTGGTGTCATGCCCTGGAAAGACTATTCTGTATTTAGCCTGAGTGGGACTGCCAAACAGGGACAGACCCTGGAAGAGGTAAAAGACCTGTTGCTGGGACAGTTGGAAATTCTGAAAAAAGGAGAGTTTGACGAGACAATGGTAAGGGCCATCGTAAATAACGCCAAGCTATCTGAGCTGCAGGGGCTGGAAAGCAATAACACCCGTGCGAACGCATTAATGGATGGCTTTATCAAACACAGAGGAAAGAACTGGGCAACAGATGTTTCTTTCGTGGATGATATGGGTAAGGTGACGAAACAGCAGATTGTTGATTTCGCTAACAAATACTTCGCTAATAACTACGTACTGCTCTATAAACGTAAAGGCGAAGACAAGAATATCCAGAAGGTAGAGAAGCCGGCCATTACACCGGTGGAAGTAAACCGTGAGGCGCAATCTGCCTTCCTGAAAGAGATCAACGAAATGCCTGCAGCCAAGATCCAACCGCTGTGGCTGGACTTCAATAAAGATATCCAGAAGGGTAAACTTGGTGCGGCAGATGTACTGTATGTACAGAATAAAGACAACAGCCTGTTCCGTTTGTACTACCGCTTCGAAATGGGTAGCTGGAACAATAAACTGTTACCGCTGGCAGCACAGTATCTTCAGTTCCTGGGAACTGATAAATACACTACTGAGCAGATCAGTAAAGAATTCTACAACATCGCATGTAACTTCAACGTATCCGCAGGTACTGATGTGACAACTATCAGCATCAGTGGCTTACAGGAGAACTTTGATAAAGCAGTATCCCTGTTCGAGCATCTGTTGGCGAATTGTCAACCGAACGAGCAGGCGCTGGCAGCATTCAAAGGCCGTCTGACCAAAAGCCGTTCAGATAGCAAACTGAATAAAGGCAACATCCTGAAAGGTCTGGCGAGCTACGCTATGTATGGTTCAAAAAATCCTTTCAATAACCAGCTAAGCCAGGCAGAGCTGGACGGTATCACCGCACAGCAGCTGGTAGATATCCTGCACTCTCTGCCGCAATATCAGCACTCAGTTATTTACTATGGCCCACAGACGCTGGACGCGGCGATCGCTGCTGTACAAAAAGAACATACTGTGCCGGCGGCCCTTAAGCCAGTACCTGCCGCTATAAAGTTTGATAAGATAGACCAGGGCAGCAACCAGGTATTGTTTACAGACTACGACATGGTACAATCTGAGGTGAACTGGGTAAGGAACACAGACACCTACAAAGCTGAGAATACTGCGCTGGTAGATATGTTTAACGGCTACTTTGGCGGTAACATGGGTTCCATCGTATTCCAGACCATTCGTGAATCTAAGGCGCTGGCTTATTCAACTTACGCTTATTACGCTAGTCCCGACCGAAAGGATGCCCGTTACTCTGTAGTAGCTTATGTGGGTAGTCAGGCAGATAAAATGAACGAGGCCATCAACGGTATGAATGAATTGCTGAATGATATGCCGCGTTCTGATAAACAGTTTGAAACTGCCAGACAGAGTCTGAAACAGGATATTGAAACGGAACGCATTACCCAGGACGGTATCATCTTCAACTACCTGGCAGCAAAAAAACTGGGACTGGACAATGATTACCGTAAAACAGTGTATTCACAGATCGACGGTATCACGTTTGATAATGTGAAGCAGTTCCATGAACAGAACATTGCGAAGAAGCCTTACACTTATTGCATCCTTGCTTCAGAGAAGAAAGTAAGCGTGGACGATCTGAAGAAGTATGGAAATGTGAAGAAAGTGACGCTGGAGGAAATCTTCGGTTACTAAGCAGAACAACAATAATGCAAAATACATAGCGGCACTGCCGTATATATTCATGAACCATCCGGTTCCGTACAGAGATCATCTGAGGGAAATTCCGGATGGTTCTTTATTTTTGCTATCTGAAATTTTTAACCATTTGCAATAATCGGTTGACAGTCAACGTTAACATTAATGCAAAATCCCTGTGAAAATGAATCGCTATTGCTTGTTGATACTCCTGGTGCTGACGCTGAGTGTATCAGGATTTACTACTAATAAAGGTGATGAAGATTACCTGTACAAAGTGAAAATACTTCCTGGCAGCATTGATCCTGACAAAGTATTTTTACTGATTGACAAGAGTGACTACCGGTTATATCTTTATGAGGATGTCACGTTGAGAAAGATCTATAAGGTAGTTTTTGGAAACAAGGACCAGTCGCCTAAAAGACAGGAGGGCGATCGCCTGACGCCGGAAGGAACGTTTCATATATTAAGCAAGAGAATAGATAAGCTCTGGAATCGTTTTATGCTGTTGGATTATCCCAACGAGGCAGCATGGAACAGGTTTCATGAACTGCAGGAGAGTGGACAACTCTCTGCCGGCGCTACGCCCGGTGGCGGTATCGGTATTCATGGTGTGGAATGGAATTCCGGCATACGGGACAACTATGTAGAGGGCCGCATTAACTGGACCCTGGGTTGTGTGAGCATGAAAAACGGAGACGTGAGTGAACTGTATGATATTATCAAGGTTGGGACACCTGTTGTAATAAGACGTTAATGCTGTAATGCACATAGCAGTGTGCATATTTACCTTTACATTAAGAAACGCATTCGTAAAGATCTTACATGCTATTCATGATTAAGAACGGTGCCGCTATGGCCTGGCCAGGAGCATTGTAGTGATACCGGGCGCAACCTGGTATCATGATTATCATAAAGGCGGATGTTGGTCTTGTGAAGCACGCTTCATTCGGGTGGAGCGTGCTTTTTTATTCGTGAGAGGGGTTATCTGGCTTTCAGGAATGCTTGTACATGTTGTTTCCATTTTTTTCCTTCTTTTCTGCAGAATGACTGATGCCCGCAGTCTTCAAAAATGACCAACTCTTTTTTCTTCGTACCGAGATGCTCGTAAATACTGATGGTCTCCTGTTTGGTAACACGGCTGTCATGTGCGCCCCAGTTAACCAGCGCAGGCATGGTAATGCTTTTGGCATAATCGTCCGGATTGTGGTTAAAGCCCCAGAAGCCGTTTTCTATACCTCCCCAGAAGGTAAGCAGTTGCGAAAAAGGAGTGCCGGGCAGGCCTACAGCCCGCATCCTGCCTTTAACAGCGTCAGTAAGTGTGGCGAAAGAGCATTCGATGATCAGTTTATCAGGATGCAGGTGATAGGTGGGCACGGCTCTCAGAATAGCCGCTGCTCCCATACTAGCGCCCCATAGCACGATATGCTTTTCCCCTTTTTGCTGTACAAAATTGTAGGCCAGCATCACATCTTCCGCTTCTTTATAACCCACAGTACATACATTACCCTCACTGTTGCCGTGTGCGCGAAAGTCCATCAGTAGTGTGTTGAAACCAAGCGTCTGAAAATATTCTGCTTCAGGAATAGGACCGTCTTTACTGCCACCATAACCATGGAAGAGAATAACAGTTCCTTTGGAGGAGGGAACTGGCATCCACCATCCTTCCAACCGTAAGCCATTGCTGGTGGTGAGGTGAATGATTTCATAGCGGACTTCGGGCGTGCGCCTGACAATGGACTTTGAAAGACGTACGCCGAGCAGCAGGATCTGCGCCTTTTCCATGACGCTCATTTGTTCGGGGAGTTTATTTTTAAAGCTACCCGGGGCATAGAAGTGGGTGAACTTCCAGGCATGGAAAGCGGCTATGATATTCAATAGGAGGAATAATATAAGGAGTACGCGAAAGGTACGTTTCAGAAGCTTCATGGAGTAAAAGTAAAAAAAGCGGGTGGATCCTCATTGGGCTCCACCCGCTTTTTGGAAGTATCATCAGTAATAGTGACTAATAGCCAACATTCTGATATAAATTAGGATAAGTGCTGAGTTTATCCATGTAAACAGGTAATAGTGCATTGTATTCATGATATCCTTTTGAGGAGAGCACCTGCATTGCTTGACCTGTTGCTACAAGATATCTGAAGCGGAAACCCTCACGATACAATTCTTCTTTGGAAAGTGCATCCACCTCTTTCCTTGCATCTTCAATTGTCGTGAAGGAGATAGCAGGTTTTTTACCGCGGGTACGTATTTTATTGATCGCTTCAGTTGCACCATCGATATCATTTATCATAGTGTGTGCCAGGGCATTCAGGAGATATGTCTCTGTATAACGGATAACAGGAAGGAAATTCACTGTAAGACCGCCGCGTACAAAGTATTCTTTGAATGGAGAGATCAGGCCGGAAGACTGTTCCTGATTCCAGATGATCTCACTATTGGAGGCAGATACAAAGACCTGCGCGGAATCGGCAAGCGTATACTTTCCGGAAGAGATGATCTTGTCTGTGTAACTAATCATGGTGACAGGATTTTTCTCCAGCAGTGCCAGCCTGGCCAGCATCATATTAGCCGCACCGGTGGTCAGCTCAGTCCTTCTATTCGCTGGCGGCGCGTCAGGTAATGATGGCAGTGCGTCGTTGAGATCTTTTTTAATAAAGGCTCTCGTTTCTTCCAGGGATGCGCGGGAGATATCGCCGGGAATGGTCGTTTTCTCAACTAATGGCAATGCGCCAAAGTAAGTACTTAGTTCAAGGTATACAAAAGCGCGGGCGGCCTTTGCCTGAGCTATCAGTGCAGCATTGTCACCACCAATTTGCTGGAGGCTTATCAGCGTTCTGTTTAATTCGCGGATTGAAGTAAAGGCATTCTCCCAGAAAACCCAACTGATAACAGAAGAGGATGCGCTGAGCGTGAACTGATCATACATGCACCAGTCAGGAAAGTCGCGACAGTCTGCATCATCACTGAGTATGCCATCCAGCATAGCGGCATCTCTATGTAGGTAGCTGATACCTGATATCCGGTCGTGCAGGGCCACATCAACTTCCTCAAAGGACTTATAAAGGGAGGCCTGTGAGTTGGATTTGTAGCCGATGATAATGTCCTTGCTAATAGTCGAGTCGATGGCTGCGGTAATGCTTGTGAAAGGCGCTTCTGTAACATCACTTTCTGAGATCATACCATCGCCATTCAGATCTTTGAACCTGAAGTCGCCGGCAATGGCATTTTGCTGTACGGGAGTCTGTGGGGCTTTAATTTCCGCCTCTGTCTGGAAAATCGTGTCAGATACCCATGTCTGGCCCTTGCCGTTGTCCCAGGTATTACTTTTGTCTTCCTTAAAAGCCACAATGAAATAGGAGCCTGCCGGTACCTGTTTGAATTCTGCCAGACCTATGTTGTTAGTGGTGGCAGTGAAGGCTGGTTTTTTAGCCAGATAGTCTGCGCGGGATGCAAACAACTGTACAGTTGCTTCCTGCGTACGCCCTCCTTTTCTATTTGCTGCGTCCCATGTTGTAGCATCATAAACAGTGATCTGAACCGATCCGCCTGGCAAAGGCAGAGGCGTTTTGTCGTCCTTTTTGCACGCCCAAAGGCCGCACAGCAGGGAAAGGGTAAATAATTTTTTCATAGATGAATTGTGTTGCTAACGCTATAGTATTTAATAGGTATTGTGTATGTGGGTTTACTTTTTGTTGTTTGCGGGTGTACAATGATACAAAAAAAGGGCTGAACACATTCAGCCCTTAGTATAATACGAATATAATTTTATGTTAAAGTCTTCCTCTCTTGATCTCGTCTACCACTACCGGATCGAGTAGGGTAGAAGTATCTCCCAGGTTGTCCAGTTCACCTTCCGCTATCTTACGCAGAATGCGGCGCATGATCTTTCCGGAACGTGTTTTCGGCAGGCCGCTTACAAACTGGATCTTGTCTGGTTTGGCAATCGGACCGATGATGCGGGAAACCGTCTGAAGGATATCTTTTTTGGTCAGCTCAGGATCGTGCACCAGTCTTTCTGTGATGACGTATGCATAGATACCCTGGCCTTTGATATCGTGCGGATAACCGACAACAGCACTTTCCACCACGCCAGCGTGCATGTTGATAGCGTTTTCTACTTCAGCAGTACCGATACGGTGTCCGCTTACGTTGAGCACATCATCTACACGGCCGGTGATACGGTAGTAGCCATCTTCGTCGCGCAGACAACCGTCCCCTGTGAAGTATAAGTTCTCGTAAGTGGCAAAGTAGGTGGTACGGCAACGTTCATGATCTCCATAGGTGGTACGCAACATACCTGGCCATGGGAATTTGATACAGAGGTTACCATTTACGTTATTGCCCTTCACTTCTTTTCCATTCTCATCAACAAGGATAGGTTGTATACCTGGCAGCGGCAGCGTGGCATAGCCAGGTTTTTCTTTGGTAATGCCGGCGATCGGCGTGATCATGATACCACCGGTTTCAGTTTGCCACCAGGTATCAACAATAGGACAGCGTCCTTTACCAATGTGGTCTTTGAACCAATGCCATGCTTCCTCGTTAATAGGCTCACCTACGCTTCCGAGTTTCTTCAGAGAGCTCAGGTCTTTGTGATTTACCGGACCCAGGCCATAACCCATCAGGCTGCGTATAGCGGTAGGGGCAGTATACAGTATATTAACGCGGTATTTATCGACGATGGACCATAAGCGGCCTGCGTCCGGATAAGTAGGCACACCTTCAAACATCAGCGTTGTAGCGCCGGCGCTGAGCGGGCCGTATATGATGTAACTATGACCGGTGATCCAGCCTACGTCAGCAGTACAGAAGTAAACTTCGCCCGGTTGATACTGGAAAGTATTGACAAAGGTATAGTTGGCGTACACCATGTAACCGGCGCATGTATGTACAACGCCTTTTGGTTTACCGGTAGAACCGGAAGTGTAAAGGATGAACAGCATGTCTTCTGCATCCATTTCTTCGGCCGGGCATGGCGGATTGCCCATGGTTTCCACCTGTTTGATCTCGTCTTCCCACCATAGGTCACGGCCTTTGATCATGCTGACAGGCGTGCGTGTGCGGGTACATACAATTACTTTTTTAACGGAAGGACAGCCCATGAGTGCATCGTCAATAACGGATTTCAGCGGAATATCTTTATTACCGCGGAAAGCGCCGTCGCAGGTGATAACGAGGCTTGCCTGTGCATCCTGGATCCTGTCGGCAATAGACTGGGCGCTAAAACCGCCGAATACTACCGAGTGAATAGCGCCTATGCGGGCGCAGGCCAGTACTGCAATTGCCAGTTCAGGGATCATACCCATATAAATGCAGACACGGTCGCCTTTTTTAACGCCGTTGTTCTTCAGCACATTGGCGAACTGGCATACTTTATTATAGAGATCGCGGTAGGTGATGACACGGTGGCGCTCTTCGGGGTCATTGGGTTCCCAGATAATGGCAGGAGTGTTTCCCAGGGTACCAAGGTGGCGGTCAAGGCAGTTTTCAGTGATATTCAGTTTACCACCGGTAAACCATTTCACATCAGGGTCTTTAAAGTTCCATTCCAGGACTTTGTCCCATTTGCGCCGCCAATAAAAGTGATCAGCTACATTCGCCCAGAAGCCTTCCGGGTCCATTACACTTTGCTGGTAATTCTCTTGATACTCTTCTAAGCTCTTTATCTGGTACGGATAAGCCATAGCTGCAATCAGTTTTTGTTGGTCATTATAAATAACGTGTTATCAATCTGCAGCTTAAATTTAGTAAAAATGGCCAATAGTCAATAACAATCCTGTATATGTGTAAAAAGTGTAAGAAGGGGCTTGGTAAGGGGTTTTCCGCTATGGGGATCAGAAAGGGGCGGTTATGAAAACTCTAAAGAGGGCATAGGCATGAGTGTCCGGAGACTTAATTACTTCCTGGTTGGTTTTTTCCTGTATTTTTCACAGTACTGCCAGAAGCTTTCGTACACTTCGTCAAGAATCGCAATGATCTTTTCTTTTTCTGCATTGCTAAGATTAGGAGTAATCCTTTCTTTGTCGCTACCGGGTTTCAGCGCGCTACGCATCTTACGGTAGAATGTGGGAATGCTCCAGGCACATTCTGCACATACGCGCTCACGGAAATAGATGGGCAAATTGATCATCCTTGAATGAACATCCTGTAATAAATTAACCGGATGTGTCGTCGAAGGCATTGTTTTTTTCATTTTGATTGATTTTGATTAAATGTGTTAACGATTAATTGAGAGTATTTCATTGTTGTACTAATTATGATTGCGATATAAGCAAATATATTTATAAACCTATTATCCTGAAAAAATTTGCACAACTATATTTCAAAATTATTATCCCATTTTTAACAATTTAATTTACAGATATTTATATAGTTTTATTTATCTGTCACTAAAAGAAATGTCAACATTTTTATCGGGAGAAGATCGTAAACGGAATTGTTATTGGGAAAATGATAGCCGTTTAACATGATAAAGGAGATAACTATATTGTCTATATGAATTTCCAATTGTGATAATGAAATGGAAATTATTATTATATTGTATGAATTGTGCACCACTGCAATCCACTGTTAGTAAAATATAGCAATAATGTCCAGGTTAATCCACATGGGCCAACGCCTTAAACAAATATTAAAACAGAAGAAAATCAAGATAGTCGACTTTGCCGACATGGCAGGCTTCACCAACCAGATTGCGCATTATCATTTGCGTAAAAGTGATATGAAGCGGAGCACACTCGAAAAATTTTGTGAGATTATCAGCATTACTCCCGAAGAATTCTATGAATGGAACAGCGTTCCTTCTTCCAATGGTGAAAAAGGAGGCGAGAGTACAGTATTGCATCATGGCGGCCGGCTGATGGAACTTATCGGAGAACGGGGCCTGAATAAAACAAGACTGGCGAAACGCCTTGGCATGAGCCGGAGGACGATGTATAACCTTTTTGAAAAAGAAGTTTTCGGCGCCGAAGAGTTGGACAGGGTGGTCAGGGCCCTGGAGATGACGACCAATGCATTTCTGCACCCTGGTTCAATGGAGGACTCAAGACAAGCAGAGAATGACGAAATGCTCGCACTCCGGGAAAAATATTACAAGCTGCTGGAAGAGCACAACCAGTTACTTAAAAGTTATTCTTCGCTGAAAGAAGGATTGGAGAGCGCTAAGAAAGACATTTTGCAGTTACGTAAACAGGCCCGCTCAAAAAAAGGGTAGTCAGGAAAGAAGCATATCTGTTGTAAAGACACTATACACACACATTAACCATATTCTTTTCATTCTCAACTCACAACATTCAGAAAGGGATTCCCGGTTTTTTATGGTGTAATGAAATTATTATAGTTTTACGCGAAGTACTATAATGAGAATAGTATTATCAAACCAGTGTTGATGAACTATCTGCCAAATGCATTTGATCCTCCTGTGTGGTATCTGGTAATGCCTCTTTGTGGCGCTACCGGAGAGGTGTTTACCGGAAAACGGTATGCCAGTATACTGGCCGACAGGTTGAATAATGACCAGCAGAACGCCCTGATAAAAGTGGAGGACTATACTTTTCTTCCTGCTGCCGTACACTTAATGGTACGCGAGGGCGCCCTTTCCCTGAATATGTGGTGGCCCGCGTTTATGGACGCCATCCTTGAAGACCTGAATAAAAACTGGCCCGGGGCAGGCTTGTCGTGGTGCGATTTTACCTCCGAACGTATTGCCGATGCTAAAGCATTTGAGCACCGGGCCTATGAATTGTTATACCTGCCCGTATGGAAAGGACTGGCCACCGCTCCTGAAGGCTATGCCTATAATAGCGTAAACAACAGGGCGAACATCGATTTATAAACTTATAGTAACAATGTGCCTACTTCCTCCCAGCTGTTCACCCTTTTAAAATCGGTTACATGAACGTTATGCGGAGCAGTGAACATCAATGCTTCTCCCTTGAATGGCTGCAGGTTCTTTACGTGGTCGTCTATCATATAGTCTGCCTGCACGATTGTCTTCGACCCACAGAAAACAATATTCTGCCAGCTTATAAACGGATAGAACTCTCCCAGCCATTCCAGCTTCTCCGGTAATGAGTTGGGAAACTCCATTGCAGCCGATACGATGAACACCTCATGTTTATCATACAAAGCTTTGATCACTTCCTGGCTGTCTTTTATAACAGGCTTGCTCCTGAAAAATCCGGGTTCATATAAAAACCCGCGGATCACTTCCTTGCCATGAGGAAAGCCAGACGTTTCCGGTTGTCCATACAATGACGCTTTATCTACCTGTACACCATAGCGTTCCGCATACCAGTTAATATATTGCTGCGTGGTATCTGCCATAACGCCGTCCATGTCTATTGCAATTCTTGCCATATTCTGCTGTTTTTTGCAAAGTTAGCCATTTTGCTGAAAATTCATAGCATGATATTGCAAGATGTTTCATATTTTTGCAGGAAATTGCAAGATTATGCTGAAAGAAGAGCGGTTTGACTATATACTCAAGAAGTTGCAGACAGACCATAAGGTATTGCATACAGAGCTGAGTAATGATCTGCAGGTGTCGGAAGATACCGTACGACGCGACCTGGAAGCGCTGGCTCAGAACGGCCTGCTGATCAAAGTCAGGGGAGGTGCTATTCCCCATTCGCCCAACCCTTTTGCCTTCAACGAGCGTATCCTCCTCCATGAGGACGACAAGAAGGCCATTGCTACGAAAGCATTATCCTTTTTGCATAACGGACAGACCATTATTATGGACGGTGGAACTTCCACCTATGCCCTGGTAAAGCTGTTCCCCCCTTCTCTTCAGCTCACCGTAGTAACGCCCAGTATTCCCATTGCCATGCAGTTGATGGAGCACCCGGGAGTAGATGTAATACTCACCGGTGGCAGGATCTTCAAAAGCTCGCAGGTAACCTCCGGGCTGGATACGATCAGGATGCTGGAAAAGCTACGGGCTGACATCTGCTTTATGGGTGTATGCAGTCTGCATACCGAAGTGGGGGTAACAGGGCCGGATATGGATGAAGCAGCCGTGAAGAACGTAATGGTCCAGTCGGCCAATAAAGTGATTGCCTTAGTGACCAGCGATAAGATGGGGACTGCAGAACCCTATAAGGTATGTAATATAACGGCGATGGACACCATCATAACCGACGAAGCCGGCTTAGCCCTGGCGGCGCCGTATCGCCAGCTTGGAATAAACGTGATCTGACAAACAGCCAATTTTAGTATTTCAAAGTATCAACAATATGGAATTGACAATCAGTCATTCGCACAAAAGAACTACACGCATTGCCGTAAGCGCTTTGTTTTTTCTGACAGGACTATGCTTTTCAAGCTGGGCTTCCAGGATTCCGGCTATCCAGGAAAAGCTGCACCTCTCCGAAGGCGCGCTGGGTAGTATGTTGCTGGCACTGCCCATAGGTTCAATGTTATCTATGCCCGTGGCAGGAGTACTTGTAAGCAAGTATGGTAGTCGTCAGGTATTGATGATTGCCGGATTATTATATGCAGGCGTACTGCCTACGCTGGGTCTGACCGAAACCAGCTGGCAGTTGTTCGGCTGCCTCGTGTTGTTCGGTTTTTGTGGCAACCTGGCCAATATCGCTGTAAATACACAGGCAGTACTTGTAGAAGCCATGTATGGTCGCTCTATTATGGCTTCCTTCCATGGGCTCTGGAGCCTGGGAGGATTTGCCGGTGCGTCCATCGGTTCCGGTATGGCTGCGCTGACGGTAGTGCCTTATCAGCATTTTCTGCTCATCATGGTGCTGGGAATTGCTATCGTGGGTGTTGCTATCAGGTATGCGGTAACGCACGATGCGCCAGCCGGAACGGAAAAGACGCCTTTGTTTGCCTGGCCTGATAAGATCCTGCTGACACTGGGCATCATCGCTTTTTGCTCGATGATCTGTGAAGGGACGATGTTTGACTGGAGTGGCGTGTATTTCAAAAAAGTGGTCGGCGCTTCAGAAAGAACCGCCGGTCTGGGTTATACCGCCTTTATGAGTACAATGGCCGCTTTCCGCTTTGTGGCCGACTGGCTGACCGTACGTTTCGGTACCAAACGGATGTTGCAGGTGAGCGGCGCCCTGACAGCAGGAGGCTTGTTGCTGGCGGTAACATTGCCATACTTCAGTACAGCGATATTTGGCTTCCTGCTGGTGGGAGCGGGTGTATCTTCTGTGGTGCCGCTGGTTTATAGTGCAGCGGGCCGGAGCAAACCATCATCACCCGGTATGGCCCTGGCAGCAGTATCCACCATTGGTTACCTGGGCTTCCTGGCGGGACCTCCTTTAATAGGGTTTGTAGCACAGGCTACCAGTCTGCGTATTTCATTCACAATTATCGCCCTGATGGGTTTGTTTATAGCAGTGATGAGCAAGAAAGTGAAAGCGTAATTTTCGTTGAACCGGGGCAGGTCGCATAGATCGGCTCAGTAGGTGCTGTGTGTTTGTAGGGCGCGGTTTCAACCCCGGGAACAAACGATAATATGGCGGCTGGGGAACATAACGAAATCATTCGCATAGATCGGCTCCGTAAGTGCCGCACGTTTGTAGCCGGTGCAACCGGAGGTTTTAGAAAATAGAAGGGCTGATCATTATGATCAGCCCTTCACATATGACGAAATAAAGAGATGATTATTTTTTAACAAGTTCCACTGTATAAGAGGTGTTGTCGAGCCTCACCAAAGTAACCAGCTGAGGCGTCATTTCCAGGACTTTCACCTGGTACGAATAAAAGTTGTTGAATTCAATGCCATTATTATCAACCACTATGGTCATGATCTTTGTTTCCGGATTAAATGACCATCCGCCTTTCTCCAGCTTGCTGATTGTTTGCGTACCATAGTTCAGTTTATCGCAGGTCGAATTGTCCATGATGACACGGGAGATCGTGGCAGAGAATAACTCACTGTATTCATTCATGTCTGTGAACATCAGGTCATATTTGGTAACCGCTGTTATAGCTGCAATGCCAGGGAAACAGCTCTGCTGATTATTCAGGCAGTATTGCACCTTGCCGCTCTCACAGGCAAAGTTGGTGCGGGATGTATCCGGAATATAATAGTTCTGCCATACGCCATTTGCATCCGTTTTCCTGTTCACTTTCCAGCTACCCACAAAGTCCTGATAGTCTGCAATACCGTTCTGGCTGTGAATACGCACATGTGCCATTACCTTGTTGCTGACATGGCCCAACGAATCGTAAGCGGCGTAGGAGAGGGACAATGTATCTCCTATAATATATTTGGGTAGTTTCACGATAATGGACGAGTCTACATAGTCGCCTTCTCGAAACAGGGAGCCTTGCACCTGTGGCGCCTGTCTGTAAAAACCACGGCTGGCGGAATAATCTACTTCAAAATGCACGCTGCTGCCAACGATGGATACATAATACCCCTTGATCGTTGACTCATAATAGCTGAAGGATGGTTTAATGACAATGTATCGGCCGCTGATAGCGTCTACAATGTTTTTGTTTTCAACCAGTACAGGAGTACCGCTTGCGGTGGTTGCTGCAGGTATGCTTCCCGGGGTGGATATGCCATAGGCAACTTTTACTTTGGAGGCCAGTGCTACTCTGTCGTTCAGATAAACAGTGTCGATTTTTGTCGGTTGCTCAGTGTCGCCGCCCTGGTCGTCCGAGCTCTTTTTACAGGCGTTAAATGCAAGACTGCATGCCAGTATTCCGAAAAATAGAATTTTTTTCATCAGGTATCAGGGTTTGAATTAAAGATCAGATATATAATTACTGTTATAAAAATTGCGATCTAATGCTCATCGTTCGTTTACAAGTGTCTCTTAATCTCAGAAATATTGCCACCCCATTTGTCTTATAAAAATAATATGACTAGTAAATCATATTAATATACGGCTACATCCATCTCCGGGATTTCGCTACAGTATTAAGGAATCCAATTTTTCATACCGGGTGGAAAAGCGCAATAACAGTTATGCCATAAATATATGCGTTTTTCCGGATATGTGAGGTGTCTTCCCCCGCAGAAATAGATGAGACACCAGGGAAATATGTGTATTAATATTATTCGTCAGGCTAAGGGCTTGTCTGTAAAGGCTTTGCAGGTATGGTTCTTCGAAGGCGTTAAATTTAATTGCAACAATAAACTTTGAAACCCTTAATTTTGCACGATTTTTTTGTCTGGTGAATGGTATTAAAATCAGTTAGGTTTTAAATTTTTCAATAGAATACGCAAATGCCGAAAGATTCTTCTATCAAATCTGTTCTTATTATTGGTTCTGGTCCTATTATTATTGGCCAGGCTTGTGAATTTGACTATTCCGGCTCCCAGGCAGCCCGTTCGCTGCGTGAGGAAGGTATCAGGGTAGTATTGATCAATTCCAATCCGGCTACTATCATGACTGACCCTATGATGGCCGATAAGGTATACCTGTTGCCGTTAACGGTAGAAAGTATAGAACAGATACTGGAAGAACAGCAGATTGATGCCGTACTGCCTACCATGGGTGGACAGACAGCGCTGAACCTTTGTAAAGAGGTGGATGAGCTGGGAATATGGCAAAAATACAACGTTCGCCTGATCGGTGTGGACATCAAGGCCATAGACAAGGCTGAAGACCGTGAACAGTTCCGTCAGTGGATGATCCAGCTGGGTGTACCTGTTGCGCCGGCCAAAACCGCTAACTCCTTCCTGGAAGGTAAAGAGTTTGCACAGGAAATAGGATTCCCGCTGGTAATCCGTCCTTCCTTCACGCTGGGTGGTACCGGCGGCGGTTTCGTACACAGCAAGGATGAACTGGACGAAGCGCTGCAGCGCGGTTTACAGGCATCTCCTATCCATGAGGTACTCGTGGAAAAAGCGGTACTCGGATGGAAAGAGTTCGAACTTGAACTGTTGCGCGACAGCAAGGACAACGTGGTGATCATCTGTACAGTGGAGAACCTGGATCCAATGGGTATCCACACGGGTGACTCTATCACTGTGGCGCCAGCCATGACCCTGAGCGATACCGCTTTCCAGGACATGCGTAATAAAGCCATGATGATGATGCGCGACCTCGGTAACTTTGCCGGTGGTTGTAACGTACAGTTCTCATTGAATCCAGAAAATGAAGAGCTGATCGCGATCGAGATCAACCCTCGTGTAAGCCGCTCTTCCGCACTGGCATCTAAAGCCACCGGTTATCCTATCGCCAAGATCGCTGCGAAACTGGCTATCGGTTATACCCTGGATGAACTGGAAAACCAGATCACCAGAACTACCTCCGCTTTCTTCGAACCTGCGCTGGACTACGTGATCGTAAAAATGCCGCGCTGGAACTTCGATAAATTTAAAGGTGCTGATCAGACCCTGGGATTACAGATGAAGTCTGTAGGTGAAGTAATGGCTATCGGCCGTACCTTCCCGGAAGCTTTGCAGAAAGCTTGCCAGAGCCTGGAAAATGATGCACTGGGCCTCGGTTACTACGGTAAGTCTGCCATGAAGAGTGAGCAGCTGCTGGAAAGACTGAAGACGCCTACCTGGGACCGTATCTTCCGTATTAAAGACGCCCTGATGGAAGGTGTTTCCGTGAAACACATCCACCAGATGACGTACATCGATAAGTGGTTCCTCAACCAGATCAACGATATCGTGAGCATGGAAAAGCAGCTGATGGAGCATGATTTGAATACTGTTCCAAAAGAATTGCTGAGCGACGCCAAGAGGATGGGCTTCTCCGATATGCAGCTGGTTCACCTGTTCGGTAACTGTGAAGAAGACGAAGTATATCAGAAACGTAAAGCACTCGGCATCACCCGTACCTATAAAATGGTGGATACCTGTAGCGCTGAGTTTGAAGCGGTAACGCCATACTTCTATTCTGCATTCGATACTGTAAACGAAAGCAAGCCTTCCGACAAAAAGAAAATAATCGTGCTGGGCTCCGGTCCTAATCGTATTGGTCAGGGTATCGAGTTCGACTACTGCTGTACACATGGTCTGCAGGCCATCCAGGATTGCGGATATGACGCTATCATGGTGAACTGTAACCCTGAGACAGTATCTACCGACTTCGATATGGCAAACAAACTGTACTTCGAACCGGTATTCTGGGAGCACCTGTGGGAGATCATAGAACTGGAAAAACCAGAAGGGGTGATCGTTCAGCTGGGTGGACAGACAGCACTGAAGCTGGCAAAACGCCTGGAAGAAAAAGGTATCAAAATTATAGGTACCTCTTTCGATAACATGGATATCGCTGAAGACCGTGGCCGTTTCTCTGACCTGTTGAAAGAGCTGAAGATCCCTTATCCGAAATATGGTACCGCATATACTACTGACGATGCGATAGAAGTAGCCAAAGAAGTAGGCTATCCTGTACTCGTGCGCCCGTCTTATGTACTGGGTGGTCAGCGTATGCGTATCGTGATCAACGAGGAAGAACTGGAAGCATCTGTACTCAGCCTGCTGAGACACCTGCCAGGTAATAAGATCCTCATCGACCACTTCCTGGACCGTTGCCAGGAGGCAGAGATCGACGCTATTTTTGATGGGGAGAACTTCCATGTAATGGGCGTAATGGAGCACATAGAACCAGCAGGTATCCACAGTGGCGATAGTAACGCCGTGCTGCCAGCGTTCAACCTGAGCCCGATGGAAGTGACCACCATGGAATATTATGCGGAAAAGATCGCCCGCGCGCTCGACATCCGTGGTCTGATCAATATACAGTTTGCTGTTAAGGGCGGACAGGTATACGTGATCGAAGCTAACCCACGTGCTTCCCGTACCACACCGTTCATTGCGAAGGCATACCAGGTACCATACCTGAATATCGCTACTAAAGTAATGTTGGGTGCCAATAAGCTCACTGATTTCAAGATCGAAAAGAAACTGGACGGTTTTGCCATCAAGGAGCCGGTATTCTCCTTCAATAAGTTCCCGGGCGTGAACAAGGAACTCGGCCCTGAAATGAAATCTACCGGTGAAGCGATCCGTTTCATCAAAGATCTAAGGGATCCTTACTTCAGAACCCTGTATAAGGAGAAGAGCATGTACCTGAGCAACAAATAAGGGTAACCTTTTACCATACTAAAGAGGGAGTATCAGTTAGCTGATACTCCCTCTTCTTATATTATCTTAACCTCCTCTTGTTGATATTAAGTCCAACTCAAGTCCACCTCAAATCCATATCAAAAGCACTCCAAAGCCCTCTGTAATAGGGGGAAATGATTGCTTTCTCCCTATGGAATGCTCCTCTGATACTTCCTCTGTTAAAATAACACCACTTTTGATATTTTGTTTGGCGATAGATAATTGCCGGCAGTGTAAAAGACTGATGATACCGGCAGGCTTGTCCTGCTCCTGTGAGCTCACCTGCGAGTATCCTATGATGGCAGGTTGATGTCAACCCAACAGGTTTATTCCGCCCTTACAGGTCCGTTTGGCTTCTTCACGACAGGAGCATCTTTAACCTCCTTCATCAGCAATTCCACTGTTTTTTCCAACTGAGGATCTTTCCCTGCAATAACATCAGCCGGGGCCATTTCCACCTGTACATCAGGTTCTACACCCTTGTTTTCAATGATCCATTTGCCGTCTTTACTGAAAATGCCTAATCGCGGCGCCGTCACAAAACCGCCATCCATTAGTTGCGGATAATTGTAGATACCGACCAGGATGCCCATAGTAGTGGTGCCGACCAATGGTCCCAGTTTCTTTTCGCGGAACATGAACGGCATCAGGTCACCACCGGAACCCGCATAGCCATTTATTATCATGGCTTTCGGACCGAATATAGCGTTGCCGGGAGTGGTCATAGGCCGGCCTTCGCGGGTAGCCCAATAGTTCAGCAGGTCCCGGTTCAGCAGGTCTATTACATAGTCAGCTGCCGATCCACCGCCATTAAAGCGTTCGTCTATGATCACGCCTTTCTTATCCAATTGGGAGAAGTAGTAGCGGTTGAAATAGTTATAACCATCACCTCCGGTATTAGGCATGTAGACATATGCCAGTTTACCGTTACTGAGCTGATCCACTTTTTTACGGTTGCCTTCTACCCAATTCATATGACGCAGCATCACCTCATTGGTAACAGGCACCACCGTATATTCCCTGGCGCCGTTCGTATCTGGTTGCTGATTCACCAGTATGCGTACCTGCTTGCCGGCAGTGGCCTGGAACAGGCTATAAAGATTAGTCTTCGCATCCAGGGGAATACCATTCACCGCCAGCAGATAATCCCCTTCTTTAACATTGATACCCGGTTGTGTCAGCGGTGATTGGAATTGTGGATTCCAGTTCAAGCCGGAATAGATCTTCGCAAAGCGGTAACGACCATTCTCAATGCTGTAGTCGGCGCCGAGCAGGCCTACAGATTCAGTGATCGGTTTAGGAAAATCTCCCTGGCCAACATAGTTGTGGCCAATTACCAGTTCTCCCATCATATCGTTGAACAGGTAGTTGAGGTCTTCGCGATGTCCCACATAGGGCAGGAAGCGTTGGTATTTCTTTTTCACGGCTTTCCAGTCGGCGCCATGCATATTATCTACATAAAAGAAATCACGTTCTATGCGCCATAGTTCATCAAACATCTGGTTCCATTCTGCGGTAGGATCTACCAGGGTCCGGATGTTGCTGATGTTCAGCGTACCTTCCCCTACATTTGCTTTAGTGGCAGTACCTACAATACCAGCTGCTGTAGCGGTGACATACAGTAGTTTCTCTCCATTCTGGCTCACGGCATAGCCATTGATGCCGCTCATGAGCACATCGCTCTTGCGCTTTGCGATATCGTAACTGTAAAGGGTATTATCTGACCGGTATAACAGTTTACCATTCACTAAACCATTCAGTTGCCTGTAGCTCTGGGCAGGCACGGGAAGCACTACTACGCGCTGGTCAATATTCTCGAGGTCTATGCGTGTCTGTTTCGAGGTATCCTTAGCGGCAGGCTCTTTTTTCTCCTGCTCATCATCACTCTCCGGAGCAAGTGGAGAAGGCACATTGTTGGCCAGTACTACAGCATAAATGTTGCTAATGGTGTTACGCTCAAATGAGGTCATATCCAGCCAGCCTGTATTCAGCGCATAGTTGGTGCTCGCATAGAAGAACAGGTACTTGCCGTCCTTGCTGAACGCGGGCTCATTTGCCTCGCTGCGTCCATCAGTGAGCTGATAGCTCTTCCTGTCGGCAAGGTTGTACAGGAAGATGGCCTGCAGGTTGTTAGGAAGCCTTTTGTTGTAGGCGATCCAGCGGGAATCGGGACTCCAGTTGGAGTTGAAGTTCTGGTCAGGACGATCGTAAGTGTCTTCATCTATCTGCGTGATCTTCTTGCTGTCGAGATCTAAGTATTGTAAACGCAGGCGTTTATCTCTGAATACGATCTTTTTGCTATCCGGCGACCAGACAGGGCTATAATAGAAGCCAGGTTCCAGGGGAATGATAACAGGAGGCTGCTGGCCCTTCTGGTCGCGGATATGCAAAGCATATTCACCACTGGCGTCAGAGAAATAAGCAATGGATTTACCGTCTGCAGACCATACAGGTGTGCGCTCATGAATACCGGTTGTAGCGGTCAGGTTACGCACATCGCCTTTGTCGGCCGGAATTGTCAGTACATCACCCCTGAACTGTACCACCGCCCTCACACCGGTTGGGGAAAGGCTAATGCTGCTGAGTGTATTGAGGGACGCATTAACGAAATGAGGACGCTTATAAGGCAGGTCTGCCTGCAGACTGATGCTGAGTGCCGTGCTCTTGCCTGAGCCAGCATCCCATTTGTTGATACGGCCGCCTTGCTCATAGACAAGCGTTTTCCCATCAGAGAAAAGCGTTTTTACGTCAAAGTCTTTGTGGTTTGTAACCTGTGTAACCGTCTTTGCAGACAAAGAATACCGGAAAACATTCATGGTGCCATTACGGTCACTTAGAAAGTATACATCATTGCCCAACCATACTGGATGGATGTTGTTAGAGCCTGCATCCGGAATCTCTGTCACCGCATTGGTCTGGTTGTTAAATATCCAGACACGCGGCATATTACCGCCCCTGTAGTGCTTAAAAGGATGATAGGTACCACCTCTTTCCGTTGGATCGGGTTGTTTAATGTAGGCAGTGTATAATCCGTCAGGAGAGATGTTGCCCTGGTGTGCCTCCGGCATTTTCAGCTTTACCGGCATGCCTCCATCCAGGCTTACTTCATACAGCTGCTGAAAACGAGGTGAGATCGAATAACGTGTAGAGGCAAAAAGGATCTTATCGTTACCATGCCATCCCCGTATGATATCGGCATCCGGATGATAGGTAATACGACGTGGAGTGCCACCATTTGCAGGCACTACATAGATGTCAACGTTGCCTTCATAATTACCGCTGAAGGCGATCCATTTGCCATCAGGAGATAACATAGGATCCAGTTCTACATCCGGATTGACAGTGATACGCTGAGGGTGCTGTCCGTTTTCATCTGTTGTCCAGATATCGCCGGCATAGTTAAAAGCGATCTGATGTTGGCTGATAGATGGGGAACGCAATAGCTGGGTCTCTGTTGACTGTGCCCTGGCCGTAAGGCAGGCAAAGCCTGTCAACATAAGCAGGGTAATAGGTTTTCTACGCATTTTGTTGGTGTTAAGCAGTTGATGTGTGTGTACTAATTTATACTTTTCCCGGAGAATAAAGGATGTTAAATGGCTTTTGTAGCTGTTTATATCCCTGTCAATCGACCCTGCCAGGGATCGTGTGTTTGTAGCCCGTGGATTCATCCCCGGGGAGTGTGTTGATCAATATCCCTGTCAATCGACCCTGTTAGGGGGCGTGTGTTTGTAGCCCGTGGATTCATCCCCGGGGAGTGTGTTGATCAATATCCCAGTCAATCGACCCTGTTAGGGGTCGTGTGTTTGTAGCCCGGGGATTCATCCCCGGGAAATGTGTGTTAAATATCCCGTAGGGGGCACCGAGGTATGTATCCGGTACCTATCCGGTACCTATTCGGTGAAGTCTATAGCTTATAGGCTCTCTACTATAGCATTATAGCCACTATTCTATAGCCCTGGCTATAGAATAGCAGGCGTAACGCAGGACTACAGCGCCTGTAGATATACATTCGTAGTATAGTGGTAGCGAAGTAGTAGCGAAGTGGTAGTACATTAAAAACGGTGAACTAAAGCCCCTCAGGCTTTTGCAGAACAACTAATAATTGCCTTGAAAAAGTATTGGCAGGTCTTAAAATAATCAGAGCCTGATGAAGATCAGGCTCTTTCTTTTCCCTCAAAATAACCATTAAAGACACGACTATTTATGTGTATAAATAGCGTGACCGGTAATGCAGTTTACTATAAATATTAAATATTAAAAAGATGTTAACTAATCAATAACAGATGTGGTAATATGTAATTTGTTACTCTACTGTAAAACAATTAGTTAACAATTATCGAAATTTATGAATATGTAAAAACAGTCCTATTTTAAAAATATTTTCCGTCCTTTAAACTTATCAAGTAGGTGGATATTTATCATACCTTAAAAACATATTTCATGTGTGAAAGCTTTACTTTCACCACTTGAATTCGTTAACCATATAAAGTTGTCATGTTTGTAGCCTTTCTTAAGCGTGCGCCATTTTTGCGCCTGATTTTATCCTTATCCGCCGGTATATCAGTACAGTTATATATACCGTTTAATCCGCTGATACTTCTTGCTGCTGCGGGTTTGCTGGGATTGGTATTACTCGTGTTCAAAAAACTGCCTTTTTATATCCGCTTCCAGTACGATTGGCTGCGTGGTCTTGCACTACAACTGTTGGTTGTTTGCAGTGGAGGTTTGCTCATATATCAATCAGATATACGCCATAGCCGCTATTATTTTGAGGCATTGGTGAAACCGGGAGACCTGTTGCTGGCAACGGTAAGTGAACCATTACAACCCAAAGCACGATCGTATAAAACAGTCGTTAGCATACGTCATATCATCCGTGATAACATCAGTATGCCTGCGAAGGGAAAGTTGTTAGTATACCTAACGAAAGATAGCGCTGCAGCACATCTGCAATACGGCGACCGCTTACTGATACAATCACAGACAACACCAGTGCAATACAGTGGTAATCCCGGTGCTTTTGACTACCGTCGCTATTGCGCAAATCAGCAGATATACCATCAGGTTTTCCTGAGAGCAGGGCAGTGGAAAGGCCTGCAAGGAAGGGAAGCGAACCTCATTATGCAATGGATATTGCAGTGCCGGCAATATTGTTTGCATACACTGCAGCAGTACATTGGCGGCCGGGAAGCAGGACTTGCAGCAGCATTGTTAATCGGCTACCGTTATGATTTGGACCGGAAGATGGTGCAGGAGTACACCAATACAGGCATTGTGCATATTATTGCTATCTCAGGAATGCACCTGGCCCTTATCTACGGTGGACTATTATGGTTATTGCGCTGGTGGCCAAAGCATCGTTTTTCAGAAGAACTTAAAGGAATCCTTATTATCCTGTTATTATGGGCGTTTACGCTATTAACCGGAGGTGCTGCATCTGTATTACGTGCGACCGTGATGTTTACCTTCATCACGGTTGGGAAATTTATGTTGGACCGCTATACGAATATATATAACACACTGGCTGCATCGGCTTTCCTGTTACTGTGTTATGATCCACGCTTGCTTGTTGACGCCGGCTTCCAGCTATCATACCTGGCAGTATTAAGTATCGTGATCTGTTATCGGCGGACGTACTATTTATTCCAGAGCCGTAGTAAATGGCTGGATAAGTTATGGGATATGACAGCACTCACATTAGCTGCACAGGTAATGACGTTGCCGGTCTGTCTTTATTACTTCCATCAGTTCCCTGTTTTCTTTCTTCCTGCCAATATGCTGGCGGTACCCTTATCGACCATTGTGTTGTATGGTGAAATTCTGCTGTTGATCTTCGGATGCGTGCCGGTACTTGCGCATGCTACCGGCGTGGCGTTGAAGGCATTAATGGAGTGGATGAACGAGGTTGTTAGCTGGATAGGGCATTTGCCTGGCGCTTTGATCACGGACATCAATATATCTCTGCTGAGTGTGGTCTGCCTGTATATCTGTATAGCCGGCTTGCTCATCTGGTGGCTGCATCAATGGCGGCAGGGATTACTGGTAGCGCTGACAGGGGCCGCTGTATGGAGTATCAGTATAATGTTCCCGCGGATAAATGAACAGTATCAGCATAAAATGGTTGTTTATAATATACCCAGCCATACGTTGGTGGATGCCATTGAAGGGCGCCGGGTAACTACCATGGGCGATGTGGAAGTGACAGGGTATGACTCTTTATACAACCGTTATTTACGGCCTGCGCATATGTTGTATGGCATCGAACAGCGCTTGAATACAACCGATGATACGACCAATACCGGACTTGCCGGTGTGCACATCCTAACGCTGGGGCAAAAAAGGCTTGTTATTGTAGACAGTGCCCTTCCCAAGGTTGATCTGCAGAAAAAGTTCCGGACAGATTATCTTTTACTATCACATAATCCACAGGTGGATATCAGACAATTGGAGCGGATGTTTGAAGTGGGATGCTATATTTTTGATGCTTCCAGTTCACTGCGGAACATTCGACAATGGAAAAGTGATTGTTACGTGCTAACTTTGCGCTTCTTTTCGGTTCCGGATCAGGGAGCCTACGTTGTAAATTTCTAATGATTTCCATACATGCAAAAGCAAATTAAATCAGCATTGATCTCCGTTTTCTATAAAGATAACCTGGAGAACATTGTAAAAAAGTTAGGCGAACAGGGAGTAACTATTTATTCGACTGGCGGTACCCAGAAATTTATTGAGGACCTGGGAGTGAAGTGTGAAGCGGTGGAAGACCTGACAGCGTATCCATCTATTCTGGGCGGACGTGTAAAGACCCTGCATCCGAAAGTATTCGGAGGCATTCTGGCTCGTCGTGAGAATCCACAGGACCTCGAGCAACTGCAACAGTATGCTATTCCTGAGCTGGATCTGGTGATTGTAGACCTGTATCCGTTTGAGGAAACAGTGAAGAGCACCAAAGAAGAACAAACAATCATTGAGAAAATAGACATCGGTGGCGTATCCCTCATCAGGGCAGCAGCTAAGAACTACAAAGATGTAGTGATTGTTGCTTCCAAAGATCAGTATGCCGACCTGGAAAAAGTGCTGACTGACAATGGCGGTGCTACCAGCGTAGAAGAACGTAGGGCATTTGCTGCAAAAGCATTTGAAGTATGTGCAAATTATGACGTAGCAATTGCGCAGTACTTCCTGAACAATGAGCCTGCTGCATACTTCCAGGTATCAGCTCCGCAGGGTCAGGTAATGCGTTACGGAGAGAACCCTCACCAGAAAGGTGTATTCTATGGTGACCTGTCGGAGATCTTCAATAAACTGCATGGCAAGGAACTGTCTTACAACAATCTTGTGGATGTAGATGCTGCCTGCCAGCTGATCCAGGAGTTTACAGAAACCACCTTTGCAGTGATCAAACATACCAACGTATGTGGTATTGCCAGCCGTCCAACCCTGAAGGCTGCATGGGATGCTGCACTGGCGGGTGATAAAGAAAGCGCGTTTGGTGGAGTACTGGTAACCAATGCTGTGATTGACAAGGCTACTGCTGAATCTATCAGCGAGATCTTCTTCGAAATATTGATAGCTCCTGGTTTTGATGCTGATGCGCTGACTGTGCTGCAGGCAAAGAAGAACCGCATCCTGCTGCAGCAATTGCAGCCGGTGAAGGCGCCTTATGTATACAAGAATGTCCTGAACGGCGTATTGCTGCAGGAAAATGATAAGGGTAACTACCAGGAGTGGAACGAGGCTGGCGCAAGACCAGCAACAGCTGCTGAAAAGGCCGACCTCGAATTTGCCAACATCGTATGTAAACATCTGAAATCCAATGCTATTGCTTTGGTGAAAGACAAACAACTTATCGGTAAAGGTTGTGGCCAGACATCCCGTATCGACTCATTACGTCATGCTATCGCCAAGGCGAACCAGTTCAGCTTTGGTCTGAAAGGTGCTGCAATGGCTTCTGATGCATTCTTCCCATTCGATGATTGTGTGCGCATTGCTCATGAGGAAGGTATCACATCAGTGATCCAGCCTGGCGGTTCCGTAAGGGACAATGATTCAATAGAATTCTGTAAGCAGAACGGTATGGTAATGGTAATGACTGGTACCCGTCACTTCAGACACTAAGCCTCTCAGGCGCTGAAAGCATAAAAAAAGCACTGGCAAACGCCAGTGCTTTTTTGCTAAAAATTCTTTACTATTGTTCATCTAAGCTATGGCATTTTTACACCATAATATCATGAAGGATGCAGATGATGCAGTGTTGATACAGGAGTTCAAACGCTCCGGTCAGCTGGATTATCTGGCTGCGCTGTACCAGCGCTACATGAACCTGGTGTATGGTGTATGCCTGCGCTATTTTGATGAAGAGGCCAGTAAGGATGCTGTTATGCAAATCTTTGAGGAGTTGATTGCCAAGTTGCAGCAGCATGAGGTTCAAAATTTTAAGAGCTGGTTACATGTGCTGACGAAGAACCATTGCCTGATGAAACTGCGCTCCATGAAAAACAGGGAGGGAAGGGAAATTTCTCTCGAAGGACTCCCCGTTATGGAAAATGACTCTTTTGCACATCATGAGAACGGAGTAAACATAGAGATGCACCTGCAGGGCATGGAAAAATGCCTGGAAGCTTTGCCTGAAGAGCAAAAGCGCAGTGTGGACCTGTTTTACCTGAAGGAAAAAAGCTATCGCGAAGTAGCGGATATTACCGGATATGATATGAAGAAAGTGAAGAGCTATATCCAGAACGGTAAGCGAAACCTGAAAATTTGTATGGAACAACAAGATGCCTGATAAGCACAGTCATATGAACCATAATGTGGATCCGGAGCTGATCCGCCGGTATCTGGCAGGAGAGCTGGATAACAAGGCGATGCATGCCCTGGAAAAACAGGCATTGGACGATCCGTTCCTGGCTGATGCACTGGAGGGTTTCGCTGAGCGCAAGCCGGATCAGCGTGTTAACCTGGCCGATCTGAACAGGCGTCTTGAAAGAAGGGTACAGGGTAGGGAAGAAAAGAAAGGAGGACTATTTGTGCTGAATTACCGCTGGCTGGCCGCTGCAGGGGTGCTTTTACTGGTCTGCACCGGCTTGATCTGGCTCATGCAGGTGAATAGATTCAGGGGGCCTGTTGTATCTCAGCATGTTGCTGTCTCTGACAGTTCTATAACTGATACTTTACAGTACTATAACCGGGAAGAGCCGGTAGCATGGGGGAACGCGACCCCGGAAAAACCGCTTGCCGTATCGATACCTGCAGACACTGGTTTGCTCGCCCTTAAAGACCGTAGAGCAGGTGCATTTGCTGTTGAATCGCCGCTGGCCAGCGTTATGAGAGGCGATGATTCCAGCAGACCGCTGGCTGCTGCACCTTCTTTGGCCGACAGTCTGGATGGAAGAATGACAGAGGTCGCCGCTGCTGCTCCATATAAATCGACGGAGGAAATGGCTGCCCGAAATCCCGTTGCTGCTGCTCCCGCCCCTGCCCCGGCGCCTTCTATGAGCACCCGACTGATCCAGGGGAGAGTAAAAGCCTTAAATGCAGAAGGAGTGCCGGGCGTAGCTGTTACTGTCGAAGGCACCGGTAAAGGAGTGCTGACCGATAATGAGGGTAATTTTTCTATCCGCGTAGCTGACACCACAAAAGATTTAAAGCTGGTAGTAGCCGCCATTGGCTACAATCAAAAGAAGCTGGACCTGAACCAGACGGATAATAATCTGGATATTACACTGAAAGAGCAGGCAAGTGCATTGTCAGAAGTGGTTACAACCGGTTACAATAAAAAATACAAGGGCCAGCATCAGCAGGAGAGTGTTTATCAGCGTCCTACGCCTGTGAAAGGGTATGAGCAATACAAGGAATACCTGGCTAAAAATGTACATTATCCGGCATCAGCCGCTGCTGCAAATATAACCGGAAGGGTAAGAGTATCTGTCCGCGTAATGCCAGACGGCACGCTGGAAGACATCAAAATAACCAGAAGATTACAGCCGGACTGCGACGCGGAAGCACTGAGAGTCGTAAAGGAAGGCCCGGAATGGAAACCCGCTTCCGATGGGAAGGCAACCCGCGTTCAGATAGATGTGCCTTTTGGCCCCAGATAATTATTTGCTTTCCTTCATAGCCCTGATCAATCTCCTGGTCCTTCTGTCTTCCCGGGAGTTCTGTAATGATATACAGGCCCAGACAGCTGCAGGTATCCAACCGATCAAAGTGATCTGTAATATCAGGCATAAAATGCCTGTGAGTATCCTTCCTCTAAGCATAAAGGAAAGCCAGGGTAACAGTATAGCGATAAGTGTCATATTAAAAAGATACTATTTTTTTCTCTCTTTCCATAGCTGGTTAAAAGATTTGGGCGCAAACACAGGCAGCTCTCTGTTGTCTCCCCAGGCCCCGGCGAAGAACTTTTTCATGAAGAGGTTTTTGGTTTTACCTCCCACAAGGTTCATCATCCTGCGACTCAGACTGGCCTGTTTCCAGCCAAACCAGGACATTTTTTCGCCGCCGGAGGTATAGTTCTCCTCAACGGCTTTATGGCGATTATGGAGCAGTAATTCGTGAATATTGATCCTTACAGGACATACCTCCGTGCAGTTGCCACAGAGGGAGGAGGCATAGCTGAGATGCATAAAGGACTCCATTCCCTGCAGATGAGGGGTAATAACAGAACCAATGGGGCCACTATAGGTAGTGCCATAGCTATGGCCACCAATGTTTTTATAAACCGGGCAGGCATTCAGGCAGGAGCCGCAGCGAATGCAATACAGACTTTCCCGGGCATCCGTGTCCTGCAGTATATTGGTACGGCCGTTGTCCATCAGGATCACATACATTTCTTCCGGACCGTCTATTTCATTTTCCTGGCGGGGACCACTGAAGATGGAGTTGTATACTGTCACCTGCTGACCGGTACCATAGGTAGCCAGTAAAGGCCAGAACAGCGCCAGGTCATTGATGGAAGGCAGCATTTTTTCAATGCCGACCAGCACGATATGTGTTTTGGGGAATGCGGTACTGAGTCTCGCATTACCCTCATTTTCCGTCACTGCTACACCGCCTATATCTGCAATGATAAAGTTGGCGCCTGTTATACCAATTTCAGCATCCAGGTACTTTTGCCGCAGCTTTTCCCTGGCTATCATGGTCAGCTCCTGGGGCGTCAGGTTAGGCGCGGTGCCCAGTTTGTCGGCGAACAATTTAGCTACGTCTTCCTTACTTTTATGCATGGCCGGTGTAACAATGTGGTAAGGCGGTTCGCCATCCAGCTGCTGGATATATTCTCCGAGATCTGTTTCTACACATTCAATATTATGCTGTGCCAGGAAGTGATTCAAATGAACTTCTTCTGTGGCCATAGACTTGCTCTTCACAATACTTTTGCACTGTTTGGCCTCACAGATAGCCAGGATCTCGTCCAGCACCTGTTGTGCATTCTCTGCCCAGATCACTTTACCGCCGCGGCGGGTAAAGTTTGACTCAAATTCTTCCAGGTGTTTGTCGAGATTCTCCAGTGCCCTCCACTTGATGTTCTTGGCTCTTTCACGCGCGGTATTCAGATCGGCAAACTGTTGTTTCCCCGCTTTGACGGCCGTATTGTACTTACCAATGTTATAATTGATCGTCTGGCGATGACTGAGGTTTGTCGCTTTCTTCTCACTATTTTCAAGAAAAGTGGAGGCATTCTGATGCATAAGTTGTCGGATTGCTGATTCGGAATTACAAAACCCATACCAGCGTTGCTATACGCCGGGATGATTAAACAACAATTAGTACTGGTAAAGATAGGGAAATGAGGGATAGCATCAGCAGTTACGGTTACTCTGCCTTATACTGCTTGGTGGCGATTTTATCCAGCACCTGGTAGAATTCCTCACCATACTTACGGATAAGTGCTTCGCGCAGGAAGCGGTATACCGGCACACGCAGGCTTCTACCGTTCTTGCAGGCGGGTTTGCACACATCCCAGCGGTCATAGTTCAATGCCTCAAAAGATTCATATTTCGTGACCCTGATAGGGTAGAGGTGGCAGGAAATCGGCTTTTTGTAGTCAATTACGCCGTCGTTAAAGGCCTTTTCAATGCCGCAGCCCACAATACCATGGGAATCGATAGTGGCGTAGGCGCAAATGCCTTTATTTACAATGGGCGTAACATAACCATATTCGTCGTCGATGGTGTTTGTGCCGGTTTGCTCTATTTCAGCGATACCATCGGGACGGAGGTAAGACTTGATCTTCGGATAGATCTTCTTCAGGATCTTTACTTCTTCCTTGTCCAGCGGCGCCCCGCAATCGCCCGCAACGCAGCAGGCGCCTTTACAGGCTCCCAGGTTGCAGACGAACTGTTCCTCAATTAATTCGTCGCTGATGTACTTGTCGTCAATGATGATCATATAAAAACGATGGCCGGCCGGATGTGTTGGCAATGAGCTTACCGGACGGGTATTCCTTTAAAGACGCAAAGGTACAAAAATAGTAAATGGCCTATCTCCACTTCAGTGTTTCCACCAGGTGCCACATATCCTGCTGCAGGAACTGTTGTACCGGAGCGAGAGAATCAGCATTGGGGGTGGCATCGAAGTAAAGGGCGCCACGGAGGAAGTGCCGGGAAGAGTCGGTGGCAAAAAACTGTTTGGCGGAGGCCGCGTTGCCACCTACGTCGTAGAACTGGCCTGTTACATTGAAAGGAGTATTGATGGCCTTTTCTTCTATGTATTCCGCCTTATAGGTGTGTTTATAGGTCATTTTGAAGGCGTCGTTCACCAGTTGCTGGAAATTGTTCTTTCCGCCCTTGCCGATCTCTTTATAGCTCATATAGATCTTACCATTCAGAGATGGGAATTCCACGTTGATCCAGTAGGGATTCTCTGTTTTCTCGCCGAAGAAGAGACTATCCTTTACAACACTGGCATATACAGGATACTCGAAGGTGTATGGATAGCCGGGAACGTCAAACAGACGGTATTCCCGCTTGGGAAAGTTGATCTGAAAATAGCCGCGCGGCTTGGGAGTATAGGTTTGCTGACAGGCGGAAAAAGCCAGCAGCAACAGCAGACAAAGAGTATTCCCGGTTAATTTCATAGTAGTTTCTTGTATTAAAAGTCCCGCACTAATTCTCGTCTTCCACATTTTGCCTGACGGTTACCTGTACCTTCTGGATGCGCATCTTGCTGACTTCCAGTACGGTGAAATCGTAGTCGTCATGCGATATGACGCTGTTCTCTTCAGGGAATTTACCTGCCAGTTCCAGGATCAGGCCCCCGATAGAGTCGCTTTCGCCCTTTACTACCTCGAAGGTATCGGGAGGAATGTTCATGATACGGCAGACGTCATTGAGCATGGTCTTGCCTTCAAAAACGTAGGTATAGTTGTCTACTTTGCTGTAGTTGAATTCTTCTTCGTCAAATTCGTCTTTGATATCACCGATCACTTCTTCCACAATGTCTTCCAGGGTAACGATACCGGAAGTACCGCCAAATTCGTCCACGACAACCGCAAAATGCATACGCCTGGTCTGAAATTCAGACAGCAGGTCTTCGATCAGTTTATGGCCATGTACAAAGAATGGCTGCCGCATTACGGTGTGCCAGTCAAAGCTTTTGCCTTTATCGAGGTGGGGCAGGAGGTCTTTGGTATGGATCACGCCCACGATATTATCAAGGTTGCCTTTATACACCGGGAGGCGGGAATAATGGAGGTCAGCCACTCTTTTTACAACGGCGTCAAAGGGATCTTCATACTCGATGCCTGATACATCCAGGCGGGTATGCATGATCTGTTTAACGGTGATATTGCCGAATTTGAGGATGCCTTTCAGGATATTTTTTTCTTCCTGGGAAGCAGTAGGGTCTACACTCATCTCAATGGCCTCGTCTATCTCCTGGTAGTTGACAGCGCCCCGGTGGAAGAAGCGGGCCTCTATGCTTTCGCTAAGACTTACGTAAAAGTCGCTTACGGGTTCCAGGGTGGCATGTACAATGCTGACAAACCAGGCAAAGTAGGTGGCAAACCGGATATTGTTCTGGGCGGCCCATACGCGGGGAAGCACCTGCCCGAAGAAAAGCAGTACAAAAATGATGATGGCTATACGTACTACCAGAGACACTACAGGGAAGGTCTGAAGATCTTCCATCTGGGTGATGAGGTAGCTGGTCACCATAATAAACGCCAGGGATAGGAGGATGCCAGCTATCTGGAGGGAGGCCAGCAGGGAGCGGGGCTTTTCCAGGAGTTTGGTAATCAGCTTACCACTGGTGTTTTGTCTGGTTTTCAGGGCATTCAGGTCTTTATAGTTCAGGGAGAAGAAAGCTACTTCAGCACCGGAAACAATAAAAGCCATGAGTAGGAGTATGAATATCACAAGCAGATAAATAACCACGTTCGGAGTGGCGATTGGCGCCGCTGCTTGCAACAGGGTAAGCTTACCAGGTAAAATGCTTGCCGGATAGGTGTACAAATTGTTCAACTTTGACGTGAGAAATATTAGAACTCCCTGCTTATAGCAAAGTAAGTTCCAAAAAAAGGGGAAAGTAATTCAGGTCTTAAATTGAATCGCTTTCCCTATATGCAAATATAAGTAATGTCCCATAATGGGATTATCAATCAAAAAAGAATTAGTATTTTTTACCGGATAGTTAAAAAGGAAGATCGTCCGCTGTATCGTTCAATTGGGGGGGGATTTCCATATTGGGGAAATTGTCACCAGTGTTACTCCCTGTATTGCTATGATGTATGGCGTGTTCGGAGTTATTAAGGTCCATACGTTTGTCCAGCATAACCAGATTGTCGCCCACCACTTCAGTGGCAAATTTCTTATTACCCTCTTTGTCTTCCCAGCTACGGGTACGGAGGCGTCCTTCTATATAAACAAGACTGCCTTTATGCAGGTACTTTTGAGCCAGTTCAGCCAGTCCGCGCCATAATACTACTGTATGCCATTCTGTTTGGGATATAAGCTTGCCAGCCCGGTCTTTGAATGTTTCTGTCGTTGCCAGAGAGAATTTGGCTACGGCAATATTGCCTTCTAAGAACTGTACGTCTGGATCTCTACCCAAGTTGCCAATCAGGATTACTTTATTAACACCTCTCATTGTTGCAGGTTTTAATCTATTGATTTTAAACTATTGAAAATATACGCTTCTTTTAAATGAACAACCTTTCTAAAGTTAATGTTTTTTTCAAATCGACAGTGAAAATTTTAACGTATACTTTAGCTCAAATACCTTGCCGCAGCAAGTTGGGCGCTGTTGGTAAACAGTAGGTTTTCGTATTAGAATAGGGTGATATTCCTATTCTTAAGGAAGTCTGTGATGGTCTTAGGAAAGGCGTAATGATCCAGTTGATTCCGTGGAACGGCCGTGTAGCCGGGCATTTCAGGCTTTTTGTCAGTCGATAGTATGAGGAATTGACTATGGATTGTCTGGTGTGTAAGCTGTTGTTTGAATGTCCCGGAGACCGCATCTGTGTTGTAACGTATATCTTTCATAATATTTTTAAAGGCGGCTGTAGACTGTAACGCTGTTACGTCTTCCGGCCCGGGAGTTTCTATCAGAATGAACTCATGGAGGTTCTGCCAGATGTCGTTTTCCGTACGTTTGCGGATGAAGACATGGTCTTTATACTGTAATACGAGATAATAGAAGTAGCGTTTTCTGATGACCAGCTTCTTCGCCTTGACAGGCAGCAGGCCGGTGAGTCCCAGCTGAAAGGCCTTACATTTACTTGCCAGGGGGCAGATGTTGCAGGCAGGTTGCTGAGGCTTGCATACTACGGCGCCAAAGTCCATAATGGACTGGTTATACGAAGCTGATTGTCCGTGAGGTAACAACTCCTGAGCCAGTTCAGCAAATTGTTTTTTGCCTGCCGTACTGTCTATCGGAGTATCTATATCAAAAAAGCGGGACAGTACACGGAACACGTTGCCGTCCAGAACGGCATGTGGCAGATTGAACGCAAAGGAGGCAATGGCTGCAGCCGTGTAGGGGCCAATGCCCTTGAGTGATTGTATCGTGTCGTATGTGTTGGGAAAGTGGCCATGATAGGCAGATACGATCTGTTTTGCAGCTGCCAGCATATTCTTACAACGTGCATAATAACCTAATCCCTGCCACAGGCGGAATACTGCTTCTTCTGGTGCCGCCGCCAGCTCCTTCACTGTCGGATAGTTTAGTACGAACTTTTCATAATAAGCCCATCCCTGTTCTACACGCGTTTGTTGGAGAATAATTTCAGACAGCCATATCCGGTAGGGGTCTTTCTCACCTTTCCATGGCATGGAGCGGGTATTCTCATGTTTGTTCCACTCCAGCAAGGTGTTCGTAAAAAACTGCTTCATTTCTGCAAATATAAAAGGATCAGTGAAAAGGACACAGGGGAGAAGGCAGCCTACATGTTTATGTATTTACCGGAAATTAAAGATTGTGGTAACGACACTATTGGAAAAATAGCAGGATTGCATTAGATTTATTTTTGATAATATTCAGCTGTAGCGGCTTTGCAGTAATAATTAACAGAACTTGTTGAACGATAGACGAATATGTCGAAAAATGCGTTATAATAAGCAAAGACCTTTTATCTGTTAGTGCTTGATCTGGATGGATCTTTTTTCATTAAGTCAAGAAAAAAAAGACTAAATGAATATTATTTTTTGTATATTCGTTAATGAGTGGTTTAGTGAAATTTTGTGATTACCCTAATCGGAAGTGTACTTGTACTGGGTTAGAGCATGGAGTCCCTCTCTTTTTCCGGTTGCCCGTTCTTAGAGTTAGAGAGTATTAGTAAGTGATTTACAGATAGATATATTATACAAAACCTTGGTATAAGAAAAAAAGATAAAATTTATTTGCTTAAAATTCAGCAATTAAAAAAAAATAAATAATTTTGGGACAAGTAATCCTTCGCTTCAATTATGAGAAAAGCTGACTTAATTAACAATATTGCTGAAAAAACCGGCATACCTAAAGTAGATGTGTTAGTAACACTAGAAGCCATGTTTAAGGAGGTCAAGGAAGCGTTGGCTAATGGCGAGCATATCTATATAAGGGGCTTTGGTAGCTTCATTACTAAAAAGAGAGCTGCTAAAATTGGCCGTAACATCAAGAAGAACGTTGCCGTTGAGATTCCGGAGCATTTCATTCCTGCCTTTAAGCCTTCTAAAGAATTCGTTGCAGAAGTAAAGAAGCTTAAAAGTTCGTAATTTTGCAGCCTAATATTTAAGGCGTGCAAAAATCACAAATTCTCCTGGTCGGTGCCGCAGCGACAATACTTGTAGTATTGGTAGCGTTTGGCCGCACCGTACCTCATTCGGATAAAAAAGCGATGCCAACTGCCACTCATTTACATGAGGGTCAGGAGGGAAAAACTATTGCCTTCGACGAATTGCTGGCTTCCGCCAAGCAAAAAGTCCCCGCTGATAAATTAATTTCTATTGCCCGCCTGGAGAACATTGTCCGGGGTGATGTTAAGAACCAGCAGATAGCCGCTTACAAACAATTATATGCCTCCTGGGATAGCCTTAACCAACTACCCGTAGCTGCGTATTATCTTGGCGAAGCCGCCAAGTTGGAAAATTCCGAAAAAAGCCTCACCTTTGCAGCCAATTTATTTTTAGAACATCTGGAACACGCAGAGGACCCTGCTGTAATGAATTGGGAGACCAAACAGGCCATTACCCTCCTGGACCAGGCGATAACGCTTAGTCCGGGTAATGATTCCCTTAAAATAAAACAGGCGCTTCTGTATATGAATACAGAGCCTATGGTAGGTGTCCAGAAACTCAGGGATGTGGTAGCAGCCAATCCTGATAATGCAGAAGCTCAGATCACATTGGCAAATCTTGCTATTCAGTCAAATCAGTTTGATAAAGCCATAGACAGGATGGAGACGTTCACTCAGAAACATCCCGACGAGGCTAAAGCTGTATTTGTACTGGCAGAAGCTTATCGAGGCAAAGGTGACGTAAAAAAAGCAGTTGAATTGCTGGAAAAATGTAAGACACTGTTGAAGGATCCCTCGCTGAAGGCTGAAATAGACAATTATATCAAGAGTATTAAATAATATTCATTTTTTAAACATTTAAAAACTTATTAGCGTATGCCTTGCGGTAAGAAAAGAAAAAGACATAAGATTGCTACTCACAAACGTAAAAAAAGACTGAGAAAGAACCGGCATAAGAAGAATAAGAAATAATTTTCTCCTGTTTCCCGCCATTTATACTAACCAGGTTTTATTTGCGGCGCGGTGATCGGACAAAAATTTTTATATATCCTGCATGATTTTGGCGATTATTATTAAATTGCTGGAGTCATGCAGGTTTTTCCACAAATCCCGCTTAGAATTCCGGATATTACCTGCTGATCGCTAAACCCTTAAGCAATCCATCATCTACGTATGCTGGCGTTTCGCCAGCTGTAATCTGGTATGCAGTAAGCTGTTATTAAATAGCCGTGCATAACTCAAGGTGAAGTTATAATGGTTAAAATTTTGGACGCTTGAACAAGGAACTTATTATAAATGCGGCACCAACTGGTGTGGAAATAGCGTTGCTGGAAGATAAGAAACTGGTGGAATTGCATCACGAAAGCGGCAATCCCAACTTTTCTGTAGGGGATTTATACCTGGGGCGGGTGAAAAAGTTGATCCCGGGCCTTAATGCGGCTTTTGTCGATGTAGGGTTTGAAAAAGATGCCTTCTTACATTACACAGATCTTAGCCCATATATACGTTCTATACTAAAATTTACCCAGCAGGCTATTTCAGATAAAACCCCCGAGGGGTTTGACTTTACAAAGTTTAAGAATGAGCCGGAGATTGTAAAGACCGGCAAAATCACAGATGTGCTGGGCGGAAAGCCCAATATCCTGGTGCAGATACTAAAAGAGCCTATTTCTTCTAAAGGTCCCCGTCTTAGTTGCGAAATTTCTCTACCCGGAAGGTTTATCGTGTTAACACCCTTTAATGACATTGTTGCTGTATCTAAAAAGATACACTCTTCCGAAGAGAGAAAAAGATTGCAGAAGATCGTAGAGGCCATCAAAACACCCAATTTCGGTGTGATTGTCCGTACGGCGGCTGAAGGAAAGAAAACGGCAGAACTGCATGAGGACCTGACCACACTCGTCGAAACCTGGAAAAATATACAGGCTAACCTGCGCGCAGCACAGCCACCGCAGAAGATACTGAGTGAACAGGCTAAAACAACCAGCATACTACGTGACCTTCTTAACGAAAGCTTTAACAAGATCGTTATCAATGACAGGAACATGTTCACTGATACGAGGGCTTATATACAAAAAATAGCCCCCGAAAAACAGGACATCGTTCAGCATTACCATAACGGCGCTCCTATCTTTGATCACTATGGCGTTACCCGCCAGGTGAAAGCTTCCTTCGGGAAGACCGTCAACCTGGACAGCGGCGTATACCTGATCATTGAAGCAACAGAAGCATTGCATGTCATAGATGTCAACAGCGGCTACAAAAGCTCCAGCAATAACCAGGAACAGAATGCACTTGCATCCAACCTGGAAGCAGCTGCAGAAATAGCACGTCAGTTGAGGCTTCGCGACCTGGGAGGTATCATCATCATCGACTTCATTGATATGAAGTTGCCGGAGAATAAGAAGGTAGTCTATGAAGCCATGGAGAAATTCATGTCGCAGGACAGGGCGAAACACACCATCCTGCCTATCTCTAAGTTCGGCCTGATGCAGATCACCCGTCAGCGCGTGAAACCTGAAGTCACTATTTCAGTGGCGGAAGATTGCCCTACCTGCCATGGTACCGGTAAGATCGGGGCCTCCGTACTGATTATCGACGAAATCGAAAAGAACCTGCAATACCTCATTAATCATCAGCATAAGGGGCTTACCATCAGGGTGCACCCTATATTTTATGCCTATCTGGCTAAAGGTTTCCTGACCTCCCGCCGGTGGAAGTGGTACTTCCAGTATAAGAAATGGGTCAAGATCAAAGCTGACTCTAACTACCACCTTACTGAATATCGGTTCTTCGACGCCAACGAAGAAGAGATCAAATTATAATTCCAGCCTAAAGCTTTATCTAAAACGCTTAACACAATATCGTGTTAAGCGTTTTACATTTGTGCCATCAAACATTTTACCGGGATAGCTGTTGTTCTACAAAGCAACTACCCGCAGGGGACAATCAGACTTACTACTAAAACTCCGTTGCGTTTATGTCTTTACGTTACATGTGCCATTTTTTGTTGTTAACTACCGTCATACTCTCTTCCTGTGGTGAGGGCCGCAGAAGAAAAAAAGGACGGGACAGGGATACCAGCCATTACACCAGACAGGAATACATTGATCTTAAACTGGACAGTAATCAGGTAAATAGTTTCCTGCAAAGTGATACCGCCAATGCAGAATATATCCGGGACTTCTACCGGCAACGCGATTTTCACTATGCCTGGGTAGGGAACGACGGCCGGCTTACAGAACAGGCAGGTAACTTTATTAATATGATGAAGGCCGATGCCGACTACGGACTGAACGACAGTACCATCATCAGTAAACCGCTACGCGAACTGTACGATACGCTGGTCATGGAGGGAGACAGGTTCCGCCGGAACGACAAAGCCATGCCCAGAGCAGAATTACTGCTGACCGCCCAGTTTTTCGCCTATGGTAATAAAGTTTGGAGCGGCCTGACTTCAGACAGCGCCAAATCGCTGGAATGGTTCATTCCCCGGAAGAAGATCAACATGCAAAGCCTACTCGATTCAATGGTGAACAGACCTGCGAGTGCTTTTGAGGAACCGGTGAACAAACAATATAAACTGCTCCGGAATCAGTTGAAAAAACTGGCGGTACTGGAGAAGGCACCCTGGGATTCGCTGAAAGCATCACGGAAACTGTATAAACAAGGCGAACGCGATAGCATTGTTGCCGCTGTAAAACAGCGTCTGTATATCTTGGGCGATCTGGCGGTTGCTGACACTTCCCAGCTGTTTACACCCGTATTGGATACGGCTATACGCAATTTCCAGGACCGTATGGGTTTAAAGCGGGACGGCGCTATCCAGCCGTCCCTGCTGAATGCACTGAACGTATCTCCCCACAAACGTATCCAGCAGATCCTGATCAATATGGAACGTATCCGCTGGGTACCCGCGGAGCCTCCTGCTGAATACCTGCTCGTGAATATTCCTGCCTTCAAACTATATGTATACGACAGCAATAAACTGGACTGGAGCTGTAATGTGGTAGTGGGAAAACCTGGTACAAACACGGTTATTTTCAGTAATGAAATGAAGTATGTCGTATTCAGTCCTTACTGGAATGTGCCTCCCGGCATCATGGTACATGAGGTATTGCCAGCCATGAAAAGGAATGCCGGTTACCTGGCCCGTCAGAACATGGAAGTGGTAACAGGCAGCGGTAGTCCTGTTAATCCGGGCTCGCTGAACTGGGCTAAATATACAGGAGGCAACTTCCCCTACATCATTCGCCAGAAACCCGGAGGTAAAAATGCACTGGGCAAGGTCAAGTTCCTGTTCCCGAATGAATATAATATTTACCTGCACGATACGCCTTCCAAAGGGCTTTTCGGAGAGAGCAAACGTACTTTCAGCCACGGCTGTATACGCGTGTCAGAGCCTCAGCGTCTGGCGGAATGGCTCCTGCGTAAGGATTCTGCCTGGACGGAGCAAAAGATAGTAGCGGCTATGAACGGGAATAAGGAAAAGTTCATTACGCTGAAAGAGAAGGTACCTGTATATATAGGATATTTTACAGCGTTTATAGACAGTGACGGCCGGCTGAACTTCCGTGATGATGTGTATGGGCACGACGCCAGACTGGCGGCTACATTATTTGGAACCAAATAGCCGCTTAACATGATAATGGGCATACAGATGGCCGGCACGCCAGCCATCTGTATGCAGAAATTATTTGCTGGCAATCACAGAGATCTCTACATTCACACCCTTAGGCAACGCAGCTACCTGAACGGTTTCGCGGGCAGGATAGTCGCCGGTGAAATAAGAACCGTATACTTCGTTGATCTGCGCGAAATCGTTCATGTTCATAATGAAGATGGTCGTCTTCAGTACATTATCGAAGTCCATACCCGCCTCGGAGAGAATACCTTTCAGGTTCTTCATTACCTGGTGGGTTTCGGTCTTGATATCATCCAGTACCAGTTGATTGGTGTCCGGGCTGAGTGCTATTTGTCCGGATACAAATAGCAGGTTGCCTGACCGTATAGCCTGATTGTACGGGCCGATTGGAGCAGGCGCATTCTTAGTATTGACGATCTGTTTTTCCATGACCGTAAAAATAGGGCCTTATTATTAGTTATTAATTAATAGGTTTGCGAAAATTTTGCACATGAATATCCTCGTTATAGGAGAAGAGCAACATTATGCTGCTTTCCTTCAAAAGGGTGGTTTAAGTGGGCACCGGGTGCAGCGGGTGAGTACAGCAGATCGCATAGGGACGCTGGAAGATTACGGGCTGATCATAGACCTGGATTTTGATGAACATACTGACCGTGCACGCGTGTATGCGAAATATCCGCAGGTGCCTGTACTGGCAGCTATCGTAAGAACTTCCCTCGCAGACGTAATGAATAATTATGCTTTTGAACAGGGATTTAATCTGATAGGTTGCAATTGGCTCCCCGGATTTGTGGCGATGCCCGTTACGGAAGTATCTGTGATAGAAGAGGAGCAAAAACCTCTGCTGGCACAGATCATGAAAGAGTTAGGCTGGGAATATGAAATAGTGGAAGACAGGGTAGGACTGGTAACGCCGAGAGTTGTCTGCATGATCATTAACGAAGCCTATATGGCTGCAGAGGAAGCAACAGCATCCCGTGAAGATATCAATATCGCGATGCGCCTGGGTACCAATTATCCGAAGGGGCCTTTTGAATGGTGTGAGGAAATTGGCGTAAGGCGGGTATATACCGTGCTGGACGCTGTATATAAGGCCACAGGAAATGAACGGTACAAAATAAGTGCACTGCTGACACAGGAAGCCGGCATCAATGTGACCGCTGTATGAAATAATTAAACTGTATACATTGTCTCTGATACTGCATATCGATACTGCTACTACAATTGGGTCTGTTTGTCTGTCGAAAGACGGGCAACCTTTACAGACATTGGTAAATGATAAACAACAGGACCATGCTGCAAGTATGGTATTGTTTGTACAGGAGATCATGCGGGAGCAGCAGGTGAGTCCAGCTGATATTGACGCTATCGCTGTCAGTGCAGGACCTGGCTCATATACAGGACTACGTGTAGGCGTAGCTACAGCAAAAGGCCTGTGTTACACCTGGGAGAAACCATTGATAGCAGTATCTACTTTACAGATGATGGCGCAGGGCATGTTGGCCCGCGTGAAAGATACAGACGCCTTATATTGCCCTATGCTGGATGCGCGAAGAATGGAAGTATATACAGCAGTGTACGATGTCGCCCTGAATATTCTGGTAGCTCCTCATGCGTTAGTACTCACGCCCGAAGCATTCACTGAACAGATTGCAGCCAGGAAGACATATTTTTTTGGTAATGGCAGCGATAAATGGCAGCAACTAATGCCGCACAATCCTAACGCCTTATTTGTTCCTTATATATTAAACGCTGCGGATATGGTGCCGTTGGCTACTGCTGCTTATGAACGCAAAGCGTTCGAAGATGTAGCATATTTTAGCCCTTTTTACCTCAAACCCTTCCACTCTACAATGAAAAAATAGGTCGTTTGTAATGTAGAAAATGACCTCCATCGTCATGATAACGGGCTTTTTATGTCTTATTAAGAAGCGTAATCCCTACACTTACGTCAATTTGTGTCATGGAACTGTCAAATTATGTTTATTTGGCAAGTAAACCCCATCCATATATTAAAAAATAAGGTATAGAAGTTTTTTTTATTACGACTAATATTATATTTTTGTATAAATCGATACCCGGTTATTGTTTTCTAACAAGTTATGGGTTTACTGTCCGTTGATCCCTTTCATTTCATCATTTTTTAAAACTATTATGCGATGGAAAAAACATTATTAACGACCTCTTCTAATACTCTTATTATTTCTAGAGGTACCAATGAAAAAGACCAAATTAAATTGGATTACATTGCCGTTAAGAAGGCTGCTATGGTTTTGCGTGCAATAAACCATAAGCTGCGCCAGCAAATGATTAAGTTGCTGGAAGATCATAAGAAAATGACAGTAACTGAAATCTACGTTAAGCTGCGTCTTGAGCAGTCAGTTGCCTCACAACATCTGGCTATTCTGCGCCGTGCCGGCATTGTGATTACAGAGAGAGATGGTAAATTCATTCACTATACGATCAACAAACAACGTATAGCAGAAGTTGCCAAATTCGTGGAGGAGCTGGTAGGCTAATCTGGTTTTGGAGTACTGGTCGAACAGAGTACAAAAAATATTCGGGTCTAACTAAGAGTATATCTATGAAAACTTTTAGTTAGACCCTGATTTTTTCAGATGTATTTGTGTGTACGTTGCTGAAACGTATGCAAATATCTGTGTGCATTGACCCGGTTGCACCGGGGCTACAAACCTGCAGCCCGCCTGGAACAATGGCTGAAATGCGGCAACCTCCCATCTTCGCTTTGTCGCTGATTATGTAATAAAGGTTACAGAAGACATTTTAATGCCGTACATATATGGCTATTTGTCAGACGTTTCGCCTGCGGATAAATCCGTAAATTTGCAGAAATCAAAAACCATGTTCGTCAAGCAACTTTATACCAATTGCTTATCAGAAGCCGCCTACTTTATTGAGTCTGAGGGTGAAGCCGTTGTGATAGATCCCCTGAGGGATATAGACGCTTACCTTGATCTGGCCAAAGAGCGCAACGCTACCATTAAGTATATTTTCGAGACGCACTTCCATGCTGACTTTGTGTCTGGTCATCTCGACCTCGCTACTGCTACCAATGCTCCAATCGTATACGGTCCTGAGGCTGTTACCAACTTCCCGATATACCTCGCTAAAGACAGGGAGAAATTTACCATCGGCAAGCTGACACTTGAAGTATTGCATACACCCGGTCATACGCTGGAATCGACCTGCTACCTGTTGAGTGATGAAGCCGGACAGCCGCATAGCCTCTTCACCGGCGATACGCTTTTTGTAGGTGATGTGGGACGCCCTGATCTGTTCAGTGGCAATCTTACCAAAGAAGAACTGGCAGGATACCTGTATGATTCGCTCAATAATAAGATCAAAGTATTACCCGACAATGTGATCGTGTATCCGGCGCATGGTCCCGGCTCTTCCTGCGGTAAAAACCTGGGTCCTCATACCTATAGCACACTGGGTGATGAAAAGAGCACAAACTATGCGTTGAAGGCTGACAGTAAAGAAGCGTTTATCGAAGAAGTAACTTCCGGTCTTAATACGCCCCCTTCTTATTTCCCTATCAATGCACGTATCAACAAGGAAGGATATGATGCTTTGCAGGCAGTGATGAAAAAAAGCAACCGTCCCTTATCGGTAGCTGAATTCAAACAGAAAATGAAGGAAGAAGTCCTGATACTGGATACACGTCCTGCAAATGAGTTCGCAGAAGGATTTGTACCCGGCTCTCTCAGCATTGGCCTGGAAGGACGTTTTGCTGAATGGGCAGGCAGCCTGCTGCCATTCGGAGAAGAGATCATACTGGTGACCAGCCCGGGGAAAGAAGAAGAAACCATCGTACGTCTTGCGCGTGTTGGGTTCGACCACGTAGCCGGTTACCTGCAGGGTGGTTATGAAGCCTGGGTCGCTGCTGGTGAAGAACGTGACCTGATCATTACCGTAGAAGCCGACGAACTGGCGATGGACCTGCCACATGATGACAACCTCGTAATTGTGGATGTACGTAAGCCTGCGGAGTATGCAGACGGCCATATTGAAGGCGCGATGAACATTACCCTCAGCGACATGACAGACCCCGGAAATCTGGCTGATTTCGACGATAATCACAATCTGTATGTACACTGCCAGGGAGGTTATCGTAGCATCATTGCATGCTCTATTATGAAACGGGAAGGTATTCACAACCTCCGCAACGTAGAAGGTGGCTTCAATGCCATGAAAGCACAGAAAGGGCTGAAGGTTGTAAAGGAAAAGAATGTACTAAACTAAGGTTACAATACTCAAAATGAGGGCTCCGTGGTTCTGCTGCGGAGCCTTCGCTGTTTTTGCAGGTATGCTTTTTGACCCCTTAAGGGAAAAACCTTGCAATGGGAAAACTTTTAGACGGACAAATTGCACTTGTTACCGGCAGCAGCAGCGGTATAGGTGCTGCTATAGCCAGAGCATTTGGTGAAGCCGGGGCTAAAGTGGTAGTGAACCACCACAGCGACAAAAGCCTGAAGGGCGCCGAAGAAGTGCTGGAAAAGATCAAAGCTGCCGGTGGCGACGGCTTTATCAGGCAATGCGACATCAGTAAGGAGGAGGAAGTCAAAGCCATGTTTGCGGAAATATTTTCCCGCTTTGGTACGATCGATATAGTGGTTGCCAATGCTGGTATTCAGCAGGATGCTTCCCTGCTGGATATGACAATGGAGCAATGGAATAAGGTGATCAATACAAATCTTACCGGTCAGTTTATCTGTGCAAGGGAAGCCGCCCGTGAATTTAAACGGAGAGGCGTTGTGGAGGGCCGTTCAAAGGCTGCGGGAAAGATCATTTGTATGAGTAGCGTACATGAAGTGATACCCTGGGCAGGACATGTGAATTATGCTGCGAGCAAAGGCGGCGTAAAATTGCTGATGCAGTCTATGGCACAGGAACTGGCACCACATAAAATTAGGGTCAACAGTATTGCTCCCGGCGCTATTAAAACGCGAATCAATGAAGACGCATGGGATACTCCTGAAGATGAGAAAAAGCTCCTGGAACTGATCCCATACGGCAGAGTAGGGGTGCCCGAAGATGTGGCTAAAGCTGCTGTATGGCTGGCCAGTGATGAGAGTGATTACGTAACAGGAACCACCCTTTTCGTGGATGGAGGAATGACATTATACCCCGGTTTTGCAGATAATGGCTGATTAACAATTGTTTGTAGCCGAACAATCCAACAGTCTAGCATGTTATTTGTTTTAAATTTTTAAACTTTTAACCATGAAATGTAAAACTTTCCTGATGGCGGGAATGATGTTCCTGGCCGTATGCTTGTTCGCCTGTCAGCCTAGCGACAGTAATGTTCAGCAGTCAGTCAATGAAAAACTGACGGCTACTCCGGGTGTAAGCGCTGAAGTGAAGGAGGGAGTTGTGACGCTAAATGGTGAAGTGCCTGACGAAGCAGCTAAAATGGCTGCAGAAGATGCCGTTAAAGGCGTGAACGGTGTAAAAGCCGTTACAAATAACATTATGGTGCAGGCAGCAGTACCTCCACCGCCCCCACCGGCAGCTACTGATACTACAATGAAGAGAGACAGTGCTGCAGTGCAATAGTTTTAAAGGCTGAATTGATCAGGAGAACGCCTCAGCTGTTACGCTGGTCAATTCAGCTTTCCTGCTCCCCTTTGTACTCATGTTTCCACCTTCTGTGGCTCCATACCCATACTTCAGGTTGCTCCCGGATATTATGTTCCAGGTATTTTACAAACGATTCGGTAATTGTTCCCTCCGGCACCGATGAAGGCTCTTCAAATGCCAGTTTTAAGGTGGCATGATAATATCCTCTTTTTGTTTTCCGGATGTCTACAAACACTACAGGTATATCACTTCTCCTTGCGGTCATTTCCGGACCCTTATAAAAAGCAGTCATCCTGTTCAGAAAGGGAAACCAGTAACTGCGGCGTGGATTACCGGGGTTCTGATCTGCTACCAGCGCTATAAGGTACTGCTTGTTGATCCACGGCTGCATGCTTTCCTTGATGTCGTTGGCCGGTAGTAGTATGCTACCCGATTTTTCACGGAAATGCCTGAACATGCGGTCGCCCGCTTTATTGGTCAATGGCATATAAACGACGAGAAAAGGATATTTAACGCCCTGCATGCAGAACAGGTTGGCCCATTCCCAGTTGAAATTATGGCCCAGGTGCATCTGGCAGCTTTTACCCTTTGCATATAACTCATGCAGCACGGTGAGGTCGCAGGTAAAGCGGCGCTGTAATTCTTTGCGGCTCATGGTCAGCAGCTTGACGGTTTCCACCATCATATCTGTCAGATTGAGATAGTATTGTTTCGCCAGCCGGGTGATCTCTTCAGGTGTCTTTTCCGGAAATGCCTGGCGCAGGTTGTCAAATACTACTGCTTTGCGGTAACCAACAATGTGATAAACGATCAGGTATAAAACATCACTTATGCGATATAATAACCATAACGGCAGTATTGAAATGCCGTACATAAATACCAGTAACAAATAATACATGTCATCAATTTCTATAACACAATATTCTGTACCAGGGAACTCTTTTCAGGATAGTCAGTATTAAAATGTAAGCCACGGCTTTCCTTACGGAAGGCGGCGCCTTTTACAATGAGATAGCCAACGGTGATCAGGTTTCTTAATTCACACAGTTGTGGCGATACCTCTGTTCTTTCGTATAATGATTCGGTCTCTTCGTGCAGAATGTCCAGCCTGCGGCTGGCGCGTTGCATACGCTCATTGGTACGCACAATACCCAGGTAATCGCTCATGATCTGTTTCAGCTCCTTGAGGCTCTGGGTGATGAGGATCATTTCTTTTGGTGCAGTAGTACCTGCCGCATTCCAGTCCGGTACATTGAGCTTGTGCGAGGTACTGTCAATTTTGTTTACACCATCCAGGTAGCAACGATGTGCAAATACCATTGCCTCCAGCAGGGAGTTGGAGGCAAGCCTGTTAGCCCCATGTAGTCCGGTGCTGGAGCATTCCCCACAGGCGTATAGATTATTAATAGAAGTACGGCCGTATTCATTGACCTTGATGCCCCCACAGCTATAGTGAGCCGCCGGAGCCACCGGTATCATATCCTTCTTCACATCAATACCTACAGACAGGCATTTCTCATAGATGTTCGGAAAATGATGAACGAACTTTTCCTGGTCCATATGCCGGCAATCAAGGTAGACATATTCTGTACCTGTGATCTTCATTTCACTATCTATTGCCCTTGCTACAATGTCGCGCGGAGCGAGGGACAGACGTGGATCATACTTATGCATGAAATCTTCCCCATGGATATTACGAAGAATACCTCCGTCGCCACGTACCGCTTCTGTGATCAGGAAGGCGTTGTTCACACCCGGCTGATACAAAGCTGTAGGATGGAACTGGATGAACTCCATGTTCTCTATCCTTCCCTTGGCGCGGTACACCATGGCAACACCATCGCCGGTAGCAATGGTCGGATTGGTGGTACTGCGGTACACCTGGCCATTCCCGCCTGTTGCCAGTACAGTAATGCGGCTGAGGACCTTTTCAATTTTATTGGTAAGGAGGTTCAGCACGTATACGCCGTAACACTCTATATCGGGCATGGCCTTGGTAACAAGATAACCTAAATGGTGCTGGGTAATGAGGTCTACCACGAAGCAGTGGGTAACCAGCTCTATATTCGGGTGTTTATGTACTGCATCCAGCAGGGCGCGTTCTATTTCCTTGCCGGTAACGTCTTTATAATGGATCACCCTGAATTCGGAATGCCCTCCTTCTTTGCCAAGAGAGAAATCTCCGGCGGCATTCTTGTCAAAATTGGCGCCCCATTCTATGATCTCATTGACACGTTCCGGTCCTTCCTTCACAACGATCTCCACGATCTGCTCATTGCACAGGCCATCGCCGGCAATCAGCGTGTCTTCAATATGCTTTTCAAAGCTGTCATTCTCCAGATCATTAACTACGGCTACTCCACCCTGTGCGTATTTTGTATTGGTCTCGTCCTCACGTGTTTTCGTGATGATGGTAATTTTTTTATCAGGACATGCTGCCGCCACTTTAAGGGCATAAGTAAGTCCGGCAATACCAGAGCCAATCACTAAGAAATCTGTCTGTTGCATAAGTACTCAAGCGAGCACCAAATGTACGGTTTAATTTGTTCCCATTCATTGCGGCACGGCATAGCCGCGGCGCATCTGCAGGTAACGGAGGCCACCGGTCACCAATCCCCATTGTGCTATCCCGTAGGTCAGCATGATAAAGAAAGTGCCCATCTCCAGGTGACGGTAAAAGTAATGAATGGCTATGAGCGTACACGAAACGATATAGAGGCAGGCACCTGCCAGTGAATACCAGCCCGACGGCTGTTCCCCGAGCCGGAAGGCATGCATCACAGACTGTAGCATGATATAGGCGGTAACGGCAAAAAAGAGTACCGGCAGCGTCATCTGCCCCAGATAAGGCAACATGAAGAAAATGAACGCAATGATACCGGCAGCCATTCCCAGGATGAAGGGCCACTTACATAATGGAAGCGGATAATTCGTATACCTGATCTTCAGGAAAAAGCCAATATAGGAAAGCAGTGAAAGCATGAAGGTGAACAGCCCGCAGGTAAAGAAAAGTGTACTTTGTTCAGAAAACAACAGGAACATATCTCCAAAGCCCGAAAGCAACAGCGCCGCCAGCAGGGATATACGGAAAATAGCGGGGATGCCCTCCGTTCCGGTAATGAAATAAGCTGCTAATATGAACGGCAACAGGAACTTGGAAATGTAGCAGAGGATGTCCAGGTGGAAAAAGATAGCGGACAGGTGAACTAATAACGTGGCAGTATAGAGCAGGTTAAAAGAGCTTGCTTTGTACATAGACTAGCATTATGTACTTAAAGTACGATTTCTTTGACTGAATAGTTTCAGGCAACCGGTAATAAAACAGAAAAGGTGGTACCGTTATGCCCCGAGCGGCTCACTTTCAGTTGTCCGCCGTGGGACTGTATGATTTGTTGTGACAGGCTTAAACCGATGCCACTGCCCTTTTTCTTAGTGGTATAGAATGGAATGAAGATCTTATTCATCGCGTCGGCGTCTATACCAGGACCATTATCGGTGATCTCTATATGCACCTGGTTGGGATTGTTCATGGTGGCCTTTACCTCTATGGATGGCGTCTGCGTTTGTTCCAGGGCATCCATCGCATTTTTGATGAGGTTGATAAGCACCATCTGTAGCTGTGCCACGTCTGCATGTATTTCTGTGCTTGCCGATTCTATTTCATAGTGGTAGTAGATACCCGCCTGTTTCAGTTCTGGCAACAGCAGGCTACTTACCCCGGTCAGCAGTTCTTTAATATTTACATGGGTGAACTGCGGTTTGGGAAGGGTGGTATAGTCGCGGTATGCGTTCACAAAATTCATGATACCCTTACTGCGGCTCTTGATGGTTTCCAGGGCTTCCTGCAGATCGGCAATGGCCTCTTTCTGTGCAGCCTCCGGCGAGATGTCCTGCTCTACGATATCCTGCATGGTGCCGATCAGGGACACAATAGGAGTGACGGAGTTCATGATCTCATGGCGGAGTATCTTGGTAAGGTTCTGCCAGGCCTCCAGCTCTTTCTGTTGCAGCTCTGCATGAATGTTCTGGATGGAGATCAGTTTGACCAGGCGTCCCTGCAGGCGTACGCTGGCGGCGTGAATGGACAGCTGCTGTTCCTGCCGGGTGCGGTAGAGCAGTTTATTGCCCGAGCGTATTTCCATCAGGTATTCCGGCAGGGCGGGATGGCTTGTTTTCAGTTCCGAAATGTTACGCAACCGGTAGATGCCGAGCAGGCGGAAGGCAGCCGGATTGATCAGCTCTATCCGGCCTTCAGCATCGAACGACAGCACGCCGATACTGATATGCTGAACGATGGTATCTATATACTTCAGGTTCGCTTCTTTCTCTGCTCTGGTCTGACGAAAAGCTTCCAGCACTTCGTTGAACTGATGGTTCAGCGCCTGGAAACTTTTCCCCAGCTTATTGTCTGCGCTGAAACGGATGGAGAAGTCTTCATACCGGATAGATTCCAGGAAAAGCGTCAGCTTCCTGTTCACCCGGTTGATGTAATAATACATGCCATATATCTGCATACAGATAAGGATACCCATGGCTACTCCCGGAAAGGCGCCAAGTGCTGTCCATACCCACACACTGGTGATAGTGCTGAGCGTGAGTAAGATGATGCGCAGTAATATATTGACACTGAACCTGTTCATTGTAAGCGCTAAATGTTATACTTTTCCAGTCTTCTGTAAAGGGCTGCCCTGCTTAAGCCGAGTTCCCTGGCCGCTTCAGTGATGTTGCCATTGCATTTTCTCATGGCCTGGGTAATGATGTTGCGTTCCATTTCCTCCAGGTTGTAGCCGGTATTAAGGGATTGGTCCTGTACGGGATTCTTGACGAATACATCCTTGGGCATGAGTGTTTTACCCTGTGAAAGGATCACAGCCCTTTCCATGGCATGCTGCAGCTCACGGATATTGCCCGGCCAGTCATACTGGCGCAGCTGCTGTACCAGCGATTCATGCAGGGAATTTACCGGCCGCTTGTACTTCGTGGCATATAATTGCAGGAAGTATTCTGCCAGCGGAACAATATCCTCCTGACGGTCTCTCAGCGCAGGCAGTTGTATTTCGATAGTATTGATACGATAAAGAAGGTCCTGCCGGAATTGATACTCCGCGGCCATACGCTGTATGTTCCTGTTGGTGGCAGTGATCAGCCGGACATCTATCGGAATGGTCTTGTTGCTTCCCACCTTGGTCACGGCCCTGTTCTGGAGTACGGTCAGCAGTTTAGCCTGCAGGGGCAATGAGATATTTCCCAGCTCATCCAGGAAAATAGTGCCTCCGTTTGCCTCTTCAAAGCGACCGCTCCTGTCTTCCCGTGCGTCCGTGAAGGCGCCTTTCACATGACCGAACAGCTCACTTTCAAACAATGTTTCGCTGATAGCACCCAGATCCACACTCACGAAGGGCTTTTTGTTCCGCAGGGACAATTGGTGAATATGCCGGGCCAGCAGGTCCTTTCCCGTACCGTTCTCCCCCAGTATCAGCACATTGGCGTCGGTAGCAGCCACCCTGTTTACGGTGTCCAGCACCTGTAACATAGCAGGGCTGTTGCCAATAATATGTACATCCGAATGTGGAGCTGCCGGCGTAGCATTGATCTTATCCTTACTGCCGTGTTTTTTATTGTAGGCCCCCTGCATGGTAGCCAGGAGTTTTTCATTCTCCCATGGCTTGAGTACAAAATCTACCGCCCCGGCTTTGATAGCCCTTACGGCCATCTCTACGTCTCCGTAAGCCGTAAAAAGTACCACTGCTACTTCAGGGCGTATGTCCAGGATGCGGTCCAGCCACTCAAATCCCTCCTTGCCGCTACTCAGGTCGCGCGTGAAGTTCATATCCAGCAGTATCACATCATACTCGAAATTGGACACCAGATAGGGGATCTTCTGAGGATTACGTTCAAAGTCTACCTGTTCGAAGTGACGTTTCAATAACAGCCGGGCGGCTCTGAGCACGTCCATGTCATCATCTACAATAAGAATTTTACCGGGCAACGGTGTAGTCATAATAAGATCTTGTCTATTGTTTTTGCAAATGATCCGCAAACAGTGTTCCTGACAGGAGGAGTGGAATGACAGCCCTGGCGGATGCGGCCACTGGCAATATTATAAAAAGATTTCGGTTTTACTGCGGCCCATGGAGGGCTTAAAGGAAATTGTCCGGAAATGAACGTCCCGTGTGCGTTACAGGACGATAAAAACAGGTGTTCCTGCCGAAATCCCTCTGTGGTATTGAGTTTCCCGCTTTGGCATGCCGGTTGTCTTACCTGGAACAGGAATTTAGTTTAACCTATGGACAGAAAAATAGAAAAGAAGTACTGGTCAAAAAAGAGGATCTCCTTTATCAGCGGAGGAGCCGTTGTCGCGCTGTTGCTTCTTTATAACCTCATATTCGCTGATCACCGCTCGAAACTGAATGTCGAGAAGGATAAAATCACAGTGTCTACCGTTTCAAAAGGGACCTTTGATCAATATATAGCCGTAACAGCCGTTGTATTGCCATTGAAAACCATCCGCCTGGATGCCATTGTAGGGGGATATGTGAGCCAGAAATACCTCGAAGGGGGTAGTATGGTCAAAAAAGGAGACAGTATCCTACGCCTCGACAACCAGAACCTGATGATGGACTTCGTGAACCATGAGACAGAGATCTACCGCCTGATCAATGAATTACAGAATACCCGGCAGTCCCTGAAACAGAACCGCTACACTATGCAGCAGACGGTTGCTGACCTGGACTACCAGATAGAGCAGGCCAAAGACCTGTACGACCGTACCAGACAGCTGGTAGACGAGAAGATCGTATCCCGCCAGGAGTTCAATAAGAATAAGATTGACTATGAGCGTCTTGTGAAAAAGCGGCAGATAGAAATAGAGAGCCAGCGCTTCCAGGAGGAGAACGCCCTGATACAGATCAACCGCCTGGAATCTACCATTGCACGTACCCAGCGTAACCTGCAGATGATGAAAGATAACCTTAGCAACCTGGTATTGAAAGCACCCATTGACGGACAGCTGTCTTCCGTGGATGCTGAAGTAGGGGGTAGCATCACCGCTGGTCAGAACATCGGCCAGATAGACGACCTGGATGGGTTTAAGATGCGTGCTGAAGTAGACGAGCATTACGTGTCCAGAGTGTTCCCCGGATTGAAAGCTACTTTTGATTTCAACAATAAAAGTTATCCCTTATCCATCATTAAAGTATACCCGGAGATAAAGAACGGGCGTTTTAATGTGGACATGAAGTTTGAAAAGGAGACACCGGAGGGCATACGCCGCGGACAATCTTCTCCTATCCGCCTGGAGCTGGGCAAGTCTTCTTCAGCTATCCTGCTGCCGGTAGGTGGCTTCTTCTCCGATACCGGTGGTAACTGGGTGTATGTGCTGGACAAGGGCGGTAAGAGGGCTGTGAAACGTAATATTTCCCTTGGACAGAAAAACCCGCAGTATTTCGAAGTGCTGGAAGGTTTGCAGGAGGGCGAACAGGTGATCACGTCATCGTATGAGAATTTCGGAGACAAAGAGGTTTTAGTATTTTAATCTGGCAGTTACAGTTGTTTTAGTTCCGGTGCCAACCTCTGCAAGCAGGCAGAGGTGGCGCCATGGACGCTCACCTGATAAATCATATGCAGCATGACAGGCATGTACATCACTATTGCATTGAGGCACCTGGCCAAAAGGAAGCTGTTTTCTTTTATAAATATTGCCGGTCTGGCCATTGGTATTACGTTCTCTCTGCTGATAGCTGTATATATCTGGGAAGAAAGACAGGTAAACAGTAACCTGAAAGATCTGCCCCAACAGTATTACCTGCAATCCGCCTGGAAGGCAGATAATATGTACATGCCCCTCATCACACCGGCCCCGCTGGCCAAAACATTAAAGGAGCAATATCCTTCCCTGGTGGCCAACTACTACAGAACTTTTCCCTGTAGTGCGAACGCCTCCTATAAAGACCGCCATTTCCGCATGTCATTGCAGCCAGGCGATACTACAGCCATAAGCGCTTTCGGATTACCCCTCTTGCAGGGAGACCCTGCCCATCCTTTCCGGGATAACAATTCCATTGTGATCACGGAAGAAACGGCTATGAAGTTTTTCGGAAGAACAGATGTACTGGATGAAGTCCTGACCATTGATACACGCAGGGACGGTAAAAAGAACTACGCAATCACCGGGGTATTGAAACGTGAAACACGTCTCAATACAGTGACGACCATCAATAGTTTTAAGACGGACATTTTCCTGCCCATGCAGAATGTTGCATACTTCCTTGCACCGGATGCCGACAAGGACTGGAACAGTATAAGCATGGCTTCGTACATAACACTGCAACCAGGCGTAAGGCCGGAGCAGCTGGCCGGGCCTGTCAAAAACCTGGTAACCATGCATTGCAACCAGCAGCTGAAAGATAACATGAGTATTCAGATGGTACCTATGGATACCTTCTACCTGGATACGAATAACGGACTGGTAAGAAAGATGAGCTACATTCTGATGGTCATTGCTTTCTTCGTCCTGCTGATGGCAGTGATCAACTATGTGAATATCAGTATAGGGACCTCTGTGTACAGGTTAAAAGAGATCGGTTTGCGGAAAGTATTCGGTGGTAAACGCCAGCAGCTGATCGCACAATTTCTGGCGGAATCTTTTGTACTGACTGCTATAGCGGCCTTTCTTTCCATTGCTTTTTTTGAAATGTTGCGTCCGTTGTTCGGACAGGTGCTGAACAAAACCCTGCCCCATGTATGGTCCTTCTCAGGAATAATGGTGTTGTTCTATGTATTGCTGGTGGCTATCGTAGGACTGATTGCCGGTGTCTATCCTGCTTTCGTGCTGACGGCCAGCCATCTGCTGAAAGTATTGAAAGGGAAGATCTCCGTAGGTAAAGGGGAATTATTGTTTAGAAAGGGCTCTCTGGTAATTCAATTCTCATTGGCGGTGCTGGTATTTGTATGCACATTGTACATCTCCCGGCAGATCGATTATTTCTTCAAAAAAGAGCTGGGATATAACAAAGAGCAGGTGGTGGTCATCTCTTCCGTACCACGCCAGTGGGATACCGCAGGTTTAAAACGTATACAACTGGTAAGGGATGAAATGATGAGAAATACGGGAGTAAAGAGCGCAACAATTTCCTACGAAGTGCCCGACGGCATGAATGGTGGAAGTGCGCCCATCATACCTCCCGGTGGTACCAGCGATGCGCCCGTGAATGTGGAAACGCTGGTAACCGATGGGAATTACGCAACTACTTTCGGACTAAAGATGCTGGCAGGCACTTTCTTTACAGACCAGGACAATCCTGAAGATGTGGTGCTCAACGAAGCCGCTGTGAAAGTACTACACCTGAAAACAGGAGTAGGAGAACAGCTGGTGGCTGCCGGCCCACAGGGAGGAACATTCCGGGTAAAGGGTATCGTGAAGGATTTTCACTTCACAACTATGCAACAGAAGATCGCGCCTATGATCTTCTTTTCCCAGAATACCGGTGCATACTATCGCTTCCTTAGCATTAAACTGCAAACTGCAGACGTCAGGAAGTCTATCGCCGGTATTGAATCAGTGTGGAAAGCCCGTTTCCCCGATTCTCCGTTCGATTATTTCTTTATGGATGATAAATTTCAGGCCATGTACAGTAACGAAACCCGCCTGAAGCAGGCTGCCAATGTAGCTACTGCACTGAACTTTATTATTATATTGCTGGGAGCTGCCGGAGTGGTGGCCTTCAGCCTCACCCGCCGCACGAAAGAAGTTGGCGTAAGAAAAGTATTGGGGGCGGATACCCGCAATATTATCTACCTGTTCCTGAAAGAGTATACATCAGTCATACTGATTGCCAATATCATTGCGTGGCCGGTGGCCTATATCGTAGCCGATCGCTGGCTGGACGATTATGCCTACCACACCAGCATGAGCGTAGTGCCATTTATAATTGCAGGTATCATTACCTTCAGTTTAACCTATATTCTGATTGCTTTACAATGCTTCCGAACTGCCAGTGCAAACCCTACAGGGCTGTTGAGAAGTGAATAATAAACACCCGATTTACAAATTATTAAACCGAAGTCGATGATACGTACAGTCAATCTGCAAAAGATTTTTACAACAGAAGAAATAGAAACTTCTGCCCTGAATGGGATCAATATGGAAGTGAAAGATGGAGAGTTTGTGGCTATTATGGGCCCCTCCGGTTGCGGCAAATCTACCTTACTGAATATCCTCGGACTACTGGATAATCCCAGTGGCGGTGAATATCACTTCTGGGACCATGAAGTGGCCAAAATGAGCGAGCGTCAGCGTGCACAGCTCAGAAAAGGTTCTATCGGTTTCGTATTCCAGAGTTTTAACCTGATAGACGAGCTGACCGTATTCGAGAACGTGGAGTTGCCATTACTGTACCTGAAAGTGCCAGCAAGCGAAAGAAAGGATAAAGTGGAAAAAGTGCTGGAACGCATGAACATCATGCACCGCCGTAACCACTTCCCGCAACAGCTGTCCGGTGGTCAGCAGCAACGTGTGGCTATTGCCCGTGCCGTAGTAGCGAATCCTAAAATGATCCTGGCGGATGAGCCTACCGGTAACCTGGACTCCACCAATGGTGAAGAAGTAATGAAACTGTTGCAGGAACTGAACGAAGCCGGTACTACCATGATCATGGTAACACACAGCCCTTATGACGCCGGTTTTGCGCATCGTGTGATCAACCTGTTCGATGGCCGTGTCGTGACTGAGAATATCAAGGAACAATTCCATGTCTGATCAGCTGATATAATATCCATCATCATCATCCAAACTTACTCATATGCTTAACAACTATCTGCGGATTGGCTGGCGTAACCTGCGCCGCTATAAAATGTACAGCAGTATTAATATAGGTGGTCTTGCTATCGGCCTTGCAGTGGGTATCCTGATACTTGTATGGGTGCAGGATGAGTTAAGTTATGACAGGTTTCATGAGAACGGAAAGAACCTGTATAAGCTGACCGTCAGCTTTAGCTCCGGCAGTGATGTACAGACATGGGAGGGGATGCCGGGACCTATTGCGATACACGCTGTAAAAGATATTCCAGGCGTACAGAAAGCTGTACGCACCAGGGATAACTGGGGAGATGTCTCGAAGTTCACTTACAACAACAACGACTTCTTTGATATCAGGATGGGTTTTGTAGAGCCTTCCTTCTTTACACTGTTTACGTTCCCTTTGTTGAAGGGCGACGCACAGCATCCTTTCCCGGACAATATGTCTCTCGTTGTAACACGCAGCGCTGCCCTGAAATATTTTGGTACTACTGACGTAATGGGAAAGGTCATAGCAGGAGATGGTAAGAATTATGTTGTTACCGGTCTGATGGAAGATTTTCCTGAACAGTCCAGTATCCGGTATGAGTTTATGCTGCCGTTCAGCATACTCCAGGCAAAGTTCGTGAAAAGTGAGTCCTGGCCGTCTCTGGATGCCGACTGGGGAGATTTTTATTTCACCACCTACCTGCAACTGGCGCCCAATACTTCCACTGCGAAAGTGGCAGCTGCCCTGGCTACATTACGTCCTGACAGCAACCAGGAACCAGGCATAAAATATAATGTACAGCCCTTGTTCGACGTCCATCTGTATAACCCGGACCTAAGTGAGGGCGCCATCAAAATAGTACGGATATTCCTGATCATTGCTGTTGTGATACTGCTGATCGCTTGTGTGAACTATGTAAACCTTTCCACTGCAAGGGCCATGCAAAGAGCTGCTGAAGTGGGTGTTCGTAAAATAGTAGGCGCCAGCAGAAGGCAACTGTTCATCCAGTTTGTATGGGAGTCTGTGCTGGTATTTATGCTGGCATTGGTACTGGCTATTGCGATCATCCTGTTACTGATACCATTCTACAACAACCTTACTGGCAAACATCTTTCTTTCAGCCTGCAAAATCTGCAGATGGTGCTTGCCATCGGTCTGGCTATGCTGGTGACGTTGATAGTAGCCGGTATTTACCCCGCAGTTATATTATCCTCGTTTAACCCCCTGAAAACATTAAAAGGAGGACTGACGCTTTCCGGCAGTAATGTCTCCTTCCGCCGTGTGTTGGTGGTAGTGCAGTTCCTCATTGCCACCGTATTGATAGTTAGTACGCTGGTAGTAGGACAGCAGCTGCGATACATAAAATCGAAAGCACTGGGTTACGATAAAGAGAATGTCTTTTCCTTCTCCTCCAACCAGATGTATGATCATCTGGAAGCTGCTGTTCAGGAGCTGTCAGCAGCTCCCGGCGTAGCGGCAGCGGCAACCGCCAATCATAATATGACGGGTATCGACAACAGTACCGGCGATACCTACTGGGATGGTAAAGAGAAGAATGAAACGCTGATCGCGCATGTATTCTCCGCAGATAAGAACTTCATGGAAATGATGAAGTTCGGCTTTGCCGAAGGACAAAACTTTACCAATTCAAAGGCTGATTCTGCGCATTTCATTATCAATGAAACGGCTGCAAAAATGATGAGAATGAAGGATCCTGTGGGCAAGAAATTCAGACTCTGGGACATTGACGGCACCATCATTGGTGTCATTAAGGACTTCCACTATGCATCCCTCCATGAGAAGATCGGCCCTCTGGTAGTGCATTACCGTCCTGTTAGCTATAAAGTGTACGTAAAGACAAAACCCGGGGAAATGGACAAGGCTGTCGCATCGGCAGAGCGGCTTTATAAGCGCTACAATGCAGGGTTTCCCTTCAGGTATACATTCATCGACGATAATCTCAATAAGCTATATAAACTGGACAGACGTACGGGCATACTGTTTAACTACTTCGCAGGCATCGCCATCTTTATCAGCTGCCTGGGCCTGTTCGGGTTGGCCACATTTGCTACCGGACAAAGGGTGAAAGAAATAGGCGTCAGGAAGGTATTGGGTGCTTCTGTTTCCAACATTGTAACACTGCTGACCAGCGATTTTCTGAAGATCGTTATAATATCCATTGCCCTGTCAGTGCCTGTAGCCTGGTATATTATGAACAGATGGCTGGAAGACTATGCATATCGCATCAATATCAACTGGGGGGTATTTATAATGGCCGGAGGCCTGGCGGTAGCAATAGCGCTGCTGACAGTAAGCTTTCAGGCAATAAAAGCAGCATTGGCAAATCCTGTACGCTCTTTGAGAACTGAATAGCCAACCGTAAAAAGAAACTGTATGATCAAGAATTATCTGAAGATAGCCTGGAGGAACATCAGAAAGCAGAAGTTCTATTCCTTCATCAACATACTGGGTCTGACAATAGGGCTGACCTGCTGCTTCCTGATATTTATGTATGTGCGCTTTGAGTTGAGCTATGACTTATTCCATAAGAATAAAGACAGGATATACAGGTTGGTAACCGATGTAAAGACGCCAACCGAGCTGATAGAGGCAGATATCACGTCTGCTCCTATGGGGCCCAATATTAAGGCTGACTTCCCTGAGGTGGCTTCGTCTGTCAGGATAAACTTATCAAACACATTAGTAACCCTCGGCACTAACAAATATTTTGAGGATAGACTGGCGATAGCTGATTCTACTTTATTCAATATATTCTCGTTCCCTCTTACCAGGGGTAGTGCAAAGCAGGTATTGACAGAACCTTTTACAGCTGTACTGACTGAAAGTAAGGCAAAGAAATATTTCGGATCGGCAGATCCTTTGGGTAAGACCTTTCAGATAGATGGAGGAAAAGCTACCATTAGAGTAACAGGCGTAATGAAGGATGTGCCAGAGAACTCACATCTGCCGTTTGATATGGTACTCTCTATGGCTACAGTTGAAAAGATGGGTGATAACCTTACAGATAGCTGGGGTGGCTTTGGCATGCGTACATACCTGTTGCTGGCACCGGGTGCAGACCCTGTTAAACTGGAGAAGAAGTTCCCGGCCTTTATGGAAAGGCATGTAGGAAGTATGATGAAACGGAACAACATGTATTACACATTACATCTGGAACCTTTGAGAGATGTATACATGACCTCTAAAAGAAATGCACAGGGAAGTCTTACCAACATATACATATTTTCCATCGTTGCTCTCTTCATCCTCCTGATAGCTGTTATCAACTTCGTCAATCTGGCTACAGCCAGGGCAACTGAAAGGGCAAGAGAGGTAGGGGTACGGAAGTCGGTAGGCGCTTACGAATCACAGCTGACGTTTCAGTTCTTGTGTGAGACGCTGTTACTTAGCTTATTCGCTTTTGTATTGTCGGTGACGCTCAGCCAGTTGTTGCTGCCATCCTTTAACCTGCTGGCCGGAAAGGAAATAGCATACAATATATTCAGCACCGGAACTATCGTATGGTTCCTGTTTATAGCGATAGGTGTAGGTTTGCTGGCTGGCATTTATCCCGCTGTCGTATTGTCGTCTTACAAACCGGTGGTGGTGCTGAAAGGAGCTTTTAGTAGCAGCAACAAAGGGTTGTTCCTGAGACGAGGGTTGGTGGTGTTCCAGTTCGTCATCACCATTGTATTGATAGCCGGTGTAATGATCGTGTATCACCAGTTATTATACCTGCAGAATCAGGATCTGGGCTTTAAGAAGGAGCAGCAGATGGTGGTGGAGTTTGGTGGTATCGACAATATGAAAGAGAAATGGTATGACATCCGGCAGCAGGTATTGAATGTAGACGGTGTGAGGGGCGCCACCTTTTCGTCGGCCATACCGGGCCGGTTCCAGGCTTCAGCATATAGTAATATTGAGATGAAGAATGGCGAAATGCAGGCCAGCAATATTAACCTGTACTTTATAGATTATGACTTTATTAAGCAATACCAGATAAAAGTAGTGGCAGGACGTGCATTCCAGCCGGAAATGGCTACTGACAGCACGCAGGCAATGCTGGTAAATGAAGCAGTTGTATCTTCCATGGGCTATAGCAAACCGGAAGAGATCATTGGAAAGAAATTCGACCAGTGGGGTAGAAAGGGAACCATCATTGGTGTAATTAAGAATTTCAATTATCGCTCTCTGCGAGAGACAGTTGCTCCACTGACGATGCGCATTGAACCGGGAGCATTTGCGCCGATGACCATTACTGTTGATCCTGAAAATATTAAAAAGGTTATTGCCGGTATAGAGACAATATACAACAGGTACCTGCCCCAGGGAAGGTTTGATTATTTCTTTGTAGATGATGATTTCGACAGGCAATACCGGGGCGACTTCCGTTTTGGCCGGCTGGTACTGACGTTTGCCATTCTGGCTATTTTCCTGGCCACGCTGGGATTGCTGGGATTGATCTCTTATATCGTAATACAGCGTACAAAGGAGATAGGTATCAGGAAGGTATTGGGGGCTTCCGTTAGTAATATTCTCTTGTTGCTGTCTACAGATTTCATCAGATTGATAGCTGTTGCGCTGCTGGTGGCTACACCCCTGGCCTGGTACCTGATGTACCGCTGGCTGCAGGCGTTTGCATACCGTATTAATGTACCCTGGTGGGTATTTCTGGCAGCTGGCAGTGTGGCTGTGGTCATTGCACTGGCTACGGTCAGCATACAGACCATGAAGGCGGCAATGACCAACCCTGTGAAGTCATTGCGAACCGAGTAAGAAGTTTCTTTAGTAGTTACGTTTAAATATGACAAGTGAAATGTGTCATGGGCAGGTGTCTACCCGCCCATAGCTTTTAATTACTTACAAAAAGGAATTTTATGATAAAGAATTATCTGAAAATGGCCTGGAGGAATTTATGGAGGAACCGCGTATTCTCCTCCATCAATATTGCAGGTCTTGCCATTGGGATGGCCGTCAGTTTCACGCTGATTCTGTATGTATTGTTCCAGTTCAGTTATGATGATTTTCATAAAAATAACCGCTACATATATCATGTGAAGGTAGGAGATGAAGGAGCGAGCAATACACCGGTGCCATTAGGGCCTTTCCTGCAAAAGATTGCACCGGAGATCAAAGAAGTGATACGCACTTCCTATCCGTTTCCTCACTTGCTGAAGGTAGGCGAGAAGTCCATGAAGTTGCCAGGTCTTTATGCCGATCCTAAGTTTTTGGAGGTGTTTACCTTCCCGCTTATAAAGGGGCAGGGTAAGCTGACAGAGGAGAATACTATTATTCTTACAGAGAGTACTGCCAGGAAATTATTTGGCGATGCAGATCCTATAGGTCAGATAGTAAAGCTGGATGTACAGCGCCCCCTGATAGTAACTGCTGTGGTAAAAGACCCTCCATCAAATTCTACTTTTCAATTCTCTTATCTGTTAAGTTGGGCTTTATACAGAAGTATGGAGCCCTGGGTGCGGGGAGACGAATGGGGGAATTTTGGTATCAATACGTTCATACAGCTGCTACCAGCCGCCGATCCTGCAGTAGTGGAGCGCAAGATCGGGAATGTATTGCATGAACAGAACGCAACAATTCCCGCTACCAGTTACCTCTTGCTGCATGCCATGAATAAATGGAAATTATATGGAGAGATAAAGGAAGGCAAAATTGCGGGTGGCGAGATATCCTCCGTGCGCCTGTTTGCTCTACTGGGATTGGGCATTCTGCTGATAGCGTGTGTGAACTTCATGAATCTGAGTACAGCACAGAGTGAGCGTCGCGCGAGGGAAGTGGGTGTGAGGAAATGCGTTGGTGCTAACAGGAAAATGCTGATCTGGCAATTTATGAATGAGTCGTTATTGTTGGTGGTCATATCTCTTGTACTGGCGCTGGCGCTGATGTGGAGCATCCTGCCAACATTCAATACCCTTGCCAATAGTACCTTACAGCTTTCGCAGGCGCCGGCTTCCTTCTGGCTGGCCATTGTACTACTGGCCTTGTTCACGGCCATTGTTTCCGGTAGTTATCCTGCCTTTGTTCTATCGGCATTCAAACCTGTTAAGGTATTGAAAGGCGCGTTAGTGGAGGTCAGGGGTAATTTCCGTCCAAGGCAGGTACTGGTAATGTTCCAGTTTACGCTGGCCATTGTTTTGATCATTGTGACAATCGTCATCTACCGGCAGATTAACTTTATACGTAACCAACCTATCGGTTATGATCCCAAAGGGTTGGTTGATATACAGCTGGAAGGCAATGTTTATGATGACTATGATGCGTTCAGACAGGAAGTCATTAACGCTGGTGCGGCTGTGAACGGAAGTGCTACGCTGAGTTCCATTGCGCAGGCAGGGGCCAGTATGTGGGCATTGAAATGGCCGGGGCAGTTGCCGGGTGAAGAGAATATCAACTTTGGCGTGCTCACGGCAACCGAGAACTTTGTATCAACGTTTGGCATTACCTTAAAGGAAGGTCGCGATTTTCTCTCCGCAGCCGATTCTCTGTCGATGATGCTGAATGAGACAGCCGTAAAAACAATGCACCTGAAAGAGCCGGTAGTAGGGCAGCAGGTGCGGGTGAATGGCCAGGACAGAACCATCACCGGCGTGGTGAAAGATTTTGTATGGATGAAGTCTTATATGCCGGCCAGTCCTGTTGTTATTCCTTACAATCCGGGTTGGAGGGGCTTTCTTACAATGAAGCTTAATCCACAGTTGTCCGTAAGTGAATGCCTGCGGCGGATGGAAAAAATATACCGGTCGTTCAATCCTGACTACCCATTTCAATATACCTTCGTTGACGAGACCTACAAACGTAAATACGCCTACGAACAGGTACTGGGAATGCTGATTAACGTGTTTGCGACATTGGCTATCATGATCAGTTGTCTTGGTCTGCTGGGACTGTCTGTATTTGCTGCTGCCCGCAGGAAGAAGGAAATTGGTATCCGTAAAGTATTGGGGGCCGGCATAGCCCAGGTGACAATGTTGTTGTCGAAGGAGTTCCTGAAACCGGTGCTGATCGCAATTCTGATAGCAAGTCCCATCGCCTCCTACATTATGGTGAGATGGTTGCAGCATTATACTTACAGAATATCCCTGGAGTGGTGGATCTATCTGCTGGCGGGTATTATTGCCGTTATGATAGCGCTGCTTACGGTAAGTATTCAATCGGTAAAGGCAGCAGCCATGAACCCCGTGAAGGCATTAAGATCAGAATAGATTATATTGAAAAAATAAACTACCGGCAACCGGGGGGACCGGGCCGGGTAACTAATAAAACAGCATACACTGATGATACAGTTAAGACATATCTCCAAGCATTATCCCGTAGGATTTGGTAAGAATGAAATATTAAAAGATATTGATCTCAGAATCTTTGAAGGAGAGTTTGTATCCATTATGGGCCCTTCGGGTTCTGGTAAATCCACCCTCTTACATATTTTAGGATTGCTGGAAGAACCCTCCCAGGGAGAGTACCTGTTTGACGGAGAGCCGGTGCATAAAATGAATGAAAAGAAACGTACACAGTTGCACAGGGGTGCAATAGGGTTTGTTTTCCAGGCTTACCACCTGATAGACGAGTTGACCGTATATGAAAATATCGAGACGCCTTTATTGTATAAGAACATGCCGGCCGCTGAACGGAAAAGCCGTGTAGCCGACATCCTGGACCGGTTCAATATAGTGGCCAAGAAAGACCTGTTCCCCAATCAGTTATCGGGCGGACAGCAGCAGCTGGTGGGCATTGCCCGTGCATTGGTGGGTGAGCCTAAAGTGATACTGGCAGACGAGCCAACAGGTAATCTCCATTCAGACCAGGCGAAGGAGATCATGGAGTTGTTCAAACAGTTAAACGAAAAGGATAAGATTACGATAGTTCAGGTAACCCATTCCGAACTTAATGCAACTTATGGTCACAGGATCATACAGATCCGTGACGGGAAAATCGCATAATTTCTTACCGGTAATTCCCGACGTCAGGTAATCTTATCAAGCTGCTGTGCGCAGGCACTGGGTCTGATGAGGATCCCGGTGTCGGGAATTGTTTGTTTGCGAATATTTTACGCCATTCATAAAGAATTTATTTATGTTATCATCACAATTATTATATTTTTGGAAGGTCATGAAAATATCCAAAATCCCGGGATGTATCCTGGCACTGTGCATCTTGTTTGCTAACTCTGCGACCTTAAAGGCGCAGGACACCTGGACACTCCAACGTTCTGTTGACTATGCGCTGGCAAACAACATATCGATCAAGCAACAAGACGTACAGAAGCGTTTTGCGGCATTGACGTACCAGCAGAGCAAGTTGGCGCAGATCCCTACCCTCAGCACAGGCGTGCAGGCTACTTATGGTTCCGGCCGTAACATTGACCCGTATACCAATACGATCATTACTCAATCTTACTTCAACGTTGGCGCGGGGGTGAGTGCCAGTGCTAATCTCTTTAGCTGGTTCTCCCGTCGTAACCTGATAGCCTCCAATAAATATGAGGCGCAGGCGCAGGACCGTTTTCTGGAGAGGGCGAAAAATAATGTGGCGTTCAACATTGCTGCAGCTTTCTTACAGATCCTGGTCAACATGGAGCAGGTACATATCAGTGAGCTGCAGGTTAAGCTGACCAGCTCCCAGCTGGAGAATACCAAAAAACTGGTGATTGCCGGCTCCAAACCGGAAAGTGACCAGGCCGACCTGGAAACAAAACTGGCCAACGATAGTGTAAACCTGATCACGGCACAGAACAACGTGATCATGTCCACACTGGAAATGAAAGCGTATCTGAACCTGGGATTTGACGTGCCTTATGTACCGCAGGTGCCTGCAAATATTGCCGAAATACCTATTCCCCGCCTGGATGAAGTAGACCCGGAAATGGTTTTCAGTGCAGCACAGAACAATAACCCTGGCATAAAAGGAGATCTGTTAAGAATAAAATCCCTGGAACGTACTTATGCTTCTCAGAAAGGGCTGTTATATCCAAGTCTGTCGGCATCCGGTAACCTGAACACCAGTTATGCCAACAGTGCAAAAAATCAGGTCATTACAGGGTATACACCTTTTACACAGGATATCGGTGAGGTAGCAATAAATGGGAACACTTATACGGTAAAGGCCACCGGCCAGACGCCTAGTTATAAACTGGTCACCATTCCTTTCAGCGATCAGATCAACAACAACTTCCGTCAGTCTGTAGGCGTTTCACTGAATATTCCTATCCTGAACGGATGGTCACAACGTACTGCTGTAAGACAGGCCAAACTGAATATTGAAACACAAAAGCTGACATTAGATCAGGACCTTCAGCAATTACGCAGGGATATTTATACGGCCCATGCTAATGCAATGGCCGCTATACAGAAGTTTTCCGCTTCATCCAAGGGTGTGGAGTCTTCCCAGCGTGCGTACGATTTTGCTACCAAGAGGTTCGATCTGGGTTTAATGAATACAATTGACTATATTACTACCCAAAACAACCTGTTCCGAGCGCAGATTGATAAGGTATCAGCCCAATACGAATATATATTTAGAATGAAACTACTGGAGTTTTACAGGGACCAGAAGGTCTCGTTGTAGCAGCTCCCTTCCTTTTGAAATACGCCGTTTTTTATGAAGAGAAAGACACTTTTCTGGATCTTGGGGATCATTATTTTGCTGGTTGTCATTGTGGCCGTAAGCAGAGCTGGCAAGGACGACAGCATTAAAGTGGCAGTAGACAATGCCGCTGAAAAAACTATTATAGAGGTGGTTTCTGCCAGTGGTAAGATCTACCCTGAAACAGAAGTAAAGGTCAGCTCTGACGTATCCGGCGAAATCGTAGATCTTCCTGTACTGGAAGGCGATTCCGTACAGAAAGGACAGGTGCTGGTACGCATCTATGCCGATGTATACGGCTCCGTACGCGATAAGGCAACTGCTTCCCTCAGCCAGGCCCAGGCCCAGCTGGCCAATACCGCCGCTTCATTGAATGCATTCAAAGCTAAACTGGAACAGAGCAAAGCAGCTTACGACCGTAACAAGGAACTGCTGGCACAGAAAGTAGTGTCCCGCAGTGAATTTGAAACAGCAGAAGCTACTTACCGTTCTGCGCTGGCAGACTATAACGCTGCCGCCGAGCAGGTGAACAGCAACCGTTATGCGGTGCAGAGTGCAAAAGCCGGACTAACGGAAGCCAACACCAATCTGAAACGTACTACAATCGTAGCGCCTATGAGTGGTGTGGTATCGCTGCTGCCAGTTAAAAAAGGGGAACGCGTAGTAGGTACCGGTCAGATGAGCGGTACAGAGATCATGCGTATCGCAGATCTGAATGTGATGGAAGTGCAGGTGGATGTAGGAGAAAATGATATTCCCCGTGTAAAATATAATGACACCGCCATCGTAGAAGTGGACGCTTACAGCGATCGTAAATTCAAAGGGATTGTGACTCAGATCGCCAGTTCCAGCAAAGGGGCAGCTACGAGCAGCACTTCTGCTTCAACTTCTTCTGCAGAACAGGTAACCAGCTATATCGTACATATCCGCATCCTGCCGGATAGTTATAAAGATCTGATCGATCCTGCACACCCGAAGAATTTCCCTTTCCGTCCAGGTATGAGCGCCAGCGTCGATATCCAGACCCGCAGGAAGAACAATGTCCTGGCAGTACCTATCAATGCAGTAACTACCCGCGACATTGTTGATAGTTCCAAAGCCGTAGGCGCTAAGAAAGAAGATCTGGCGGCTGCGAAGGAAAGCGGTAAAGATCTGAAAGAGGTGGTTTTTGTACTGCAGGCAGATAAAACTGTGAAACTGGTAACGGTTACTACCGGTGTACAGGATGATGCCAATATCGAAGTGTTGTCAGGACTGAAACCGGGAGATCAGGTGATCAGCGCTCCTTATTCCGCCGTATCGAAAGATCTTGATCAGGGGAAAAAGGTAAGAGTGGTACCGAAGAAAGAGTTGTTCGAAAACAAAGGAAAATAAAGCTATTCCATTATAAAGAGAAGAGCCTGTATCATGTACGATACAGGCTCTTTTGATTTACGTACATGACGAAGGCTGGTAGGCATGTAGAAGATGCCCGGAGATTTGTCTATCTCTGATACACTTCTTTATTGTGTCTGTTATTTTAGCGGTTAAATGGTAATATGAAGGCTATAGCATGATAATCAGTTTATTCACTAACGTCCGCGCTTTCCGGTAAGCGCTGTTTAACTGATTCCGCACCGTTTGTTCCGCCGTTCCTGTTTTTGATGTTATCTCCCTGATGCTTAATTCATCAAAATGTGACCAGGTAAATATCTGGCGTTCCTTTTCTGGCAGCATCCGCAGGTCATCCTGCAACCGGGCAATGATGTCTTTGTGAATGATAGTGCTCATCGTAAGTTCTGAACCCTGTTCACCGTACTGCATAAGCTTTTCCAGATATCTCTCCTTTACCCCGTCGTCCCTGAACTTGCGGAGTATCATTTTCCTTGCAGCGCTAAACAGGTAGTAGCGGATGTGGGTGGTAATGTGCAAATGATGCCGTCGTTCCCAGAGATCAGTAAAGAGGTCCTGGATCAGGTCCTGGGCATCGGCCTCGCTGCACAATACACGGGCTGTATACTGGTATAAGGATTCCCAGTAAGTGTTAAAGAGGATTTCAAAGGTGGGCGCATCTTCCGTAAGGAGGTCTGATGGGTTCTCAGGTTGATCTGTTGTCATATTTCCAGGCTGCTGCTAAAAATAGATGAAGCAGCGAGCTGAAGGAAGAGGTAAGCCAAATTATCATGAAGACTTAACATTGGAGGGCATGTTAGTATTTTGTACAACCGGGAAATTGTGATCCGTTGCACTGGCCTGCAAAAACTTAACATTGGGCTGTGTTAATTTAACATTAAATTTATGTTATCATATTTAACCAACGTTTCATAAGTTATGTCAAGTACAGATACTGCGAAGACCGCTAAGCCGGCCAAGGCATCCCGTAAAGAAGCACGCACCACCATAGAAAAGAAATTAGACCTCTTATTAGTAGACCTGAAAAAAGAACTGGGGGATACCAAGTTCAAAAACAGGATCAAAAAAGCTGCGAAACTATTGAGTAAAGGCCTGGATAAACCTAAAAAGAAAGCACTTGCCAAGAAAAAGGTAGCTAAGAAAGCCGCTAAACTGGCGAAACCAGTTAAAGCGGAATCCGCAACAGCAAAAGCTGCGGAATAACCGCCCTCAGGAGCAAGTTCTGATAATATATATTTAACAGCCCGCCTGTAACAGTTCACTGTTATATGCGGGCTGTGTGCTATATATTTAGGGCTTTTGTATGAAAAAGAGTCTTATATACTTACTGAGCCTGTTCTCTCTTTCGGCAGCTGCTCAGCAAACAAGTCAGGTGAATGTGTTCCTCGGTTCTTCCGGCGATCATGGACAAATGTCTCCCTCCGCTTCTTATCCTTTCAGCATGTTAAGCATTGGTCCGGAAACCTATCCCGATACACATACGGGGTATGAATACCTGGCCAAAGAGTTTCTCGGATTTACCCACAACCGTATGGAAGGTGTGGGCTGCCAGGGATGTGGTGGTAACCTGTTGGTGCGTCCTTTTCTCGGTGATGGTCCTGTAAAGGCAGACCTGATCAAGTATGAGGAACAGGCCTCTCCCGGTTATTATCACGTAGGATTTACAAATGGCATTAAAGCTTCCTTCACAGTATATAAAAATGCCGGCCAGCACCAGTACCATTTTCCCACAGGCAAAAAAGGGCTGCTCGTTGACCTTGCACATGCTCATGTAGGCCGTTTTGTGGCAGAGGAACATACTATCGACGGGAGTGCAGTAAGCGGCTGGATTGAGTCAAAAACCACCTGCAGCGCTGGTGTTTACAGGATCTACTATTACCTGGAAACAGACCATCCCGTGAAATGGACGGCCACCAAAGCCCATGAACTGGTGGCGGCTACCACAGACAATGACCTGGGTGTACGCGTTGGATTATCTTCCGTAGGCACCTCCTATGCAAAAGCAGCTATCACGCGAGATGCTTTTGATGTCGTAAAACGCAACAGTGAGCAGGACTGGAACAGGGCCTTGGGGCATATCAAAGTAAACGGTGACCCTGCAAGGGAAAAGTTGTTCTATTCGCTGTTTTACAGGTCCATGCAGTCTCCCTATGTAGTATCAGAACCTGATGGTGCTTATGCAGCCACCGATGGCAGTCTGCAGCATACCAGTAGTAAGATCTACAATGGCTGGGCCATCTGGGACAACTATCGCGCGCAGCTGCCTTTATTGTCCATCGCCTTCCCGCAGGAGTACCAGGATATGACCACCTCTATCGCCGGATTATATAAGCATGGCAAAAAGGATTACGCTACCCTGCACGAGCCTTCTATTACTGTAAGAACAGAACATGCTATCGTAGTACTCCTGGACGCTATGAAAAAAGGCTACAAACTGGATTTCAAAGCGATTGCTGATTCAGTGGAGAAGGAGATAATGAATCTGGATTATGCACATCCTGACAAGGCGTTGGAGTCTTCTTACGATGCCTGGGCACTGTCAGAGATTTATTACGCATTAAAAGACAAGGCCCGCGGTGACCAGTACAGGCAACAGGCGGCTGAGTATAAAAAGTACTGGCAGAAAGATTTCCAGGACCTCAGCCGCAGGGATGTAGACCGTATGCAGGCCCGGGGATTGTACCAGGGCACCATCTGGCAATATCGCTGGTTCGTACCGTTTGACCTGAAAGGGCTGATGGAGTTGTGTGGTGGCGAGCAGGCATATATCTCCCAACTGGATGAATTTTTCGGGAATGACTATTACTGTCATGCCAACCAGCCCGACCTGCAGGTGCCGTTCATGTATAACGTGACCAACCAGCCATGGAAGTCGCAGGCATTGATACACAAGATAGCCGTGGATACCATGGTACAGCATTATTTCAACGACAACAGCCGTGGTATCGGCTCTGAGATAGATCTTATTTACAAGAACCAGCCTGCAGCTTATGTCAGAACAATGGACGATGATGCAGGTACGATGTCTTCCTGGTTCGTACTGGTCTCTACCGGCATTTTCCCTGCGTGTATAGGATCGCCGGTATACTATCTGAATGTTCCCCTATTTGAGTCAGTAGAATGGCAATGGCCGGGTGGGAAGCCCTTCTCTGTTCATGTGAAAAACTTCGGCGATCGGAACGTCTACATTCACGAGGTATGGCTGAACGGGAAGAAACTGGACCGCAACTGGATTACTCATTCGGAGATCACCAATGGAGGAAAACTGGAGATTGTGGCAGGCGACAAGCCGGATGAGAAACAGGGGCTGGGTAACAAATGGATAGCAGAAATAGGGCGCCAACAATAGATATAGTATATTCCGTATTTATAAAACTGTCTGATAACAAGGAGGGTACATCTGCAGCTTTTCAAACAATCCTTGTAAGGCTGCTACCATAGCTTGTTTCCGGATATAACCCATATATAACCCATATACAAGCCATATATGACCCATATATAATCCATCTCTAAAAGGTATGGGTTATATATGGGTTATATATGGCTTGACTACATTTTATATATGAGTAGTCCTAAGTACCCGGCCGTTATTAGAATTAGTTCAGTCCCTTGTATTGGTTACGGATATAGTTCAGATCGAACGTACCCAGGTTTTTGTAGTAGATGTTGAACATCTTGGCAGGATCGGTTGCGATCTCACCGCTCTGAACATCGCCATCATCACCGTCGTTCCATGCCCATGGAGCATTGGCCCCGCCGTCACCGTAGCTGCTAACCAGACCGCCTGAAGGGCTGTTAAACAACTGGGTGTTGTTACGCTGTTCCCATAAGCCACCGGCAGCAAATACGTCTACCAGTTTGTAGGAAACATTACGGTCATCCGCGTTGGTCGGAACACCGGCTGTGCGGCCTGGTACATAGCGGACACCATCGCCTACTATGTTTACGTAAGGGTAAGCCTTCAGACCATGGCCTTTGGCTTCATGACCGGTAGTAGGGTGAGATTCGTTGTTGTAAGTTTCCATAGTAATGGTACCGTCGTTGTTCTCGTGGTTGTTCTGCCATGAGCTGCCGGAAACGGTATAGCTATAGAAATCTTTGTGGAAGGTGGTTACCATTGCCTGCAGGGCGCCATAGGTAGAACCGTCTTTTCTTACTACCACTTCAATACCTTCGAAGTCGTTCTCATGCTGGTCGAGGTAGTAACCGAAAGGGTTATCTGTCCAGTCGCGCGGATGGAAGAAGGCGTAGTTGATAAACCAGTGAGTGCTGGTTTCCGCTACTGAATAATACACATGTGCGGCAGCGGCATAGTTACCTGCAATGTTGTTCCAGTTGTTGGTACCAACCCAGTCACCATCGAAATTGATAGCGGTGATGTAGTCAGATTTACCACCCACAGCATAATCGCCGGTCTGGTCAACATCCTGGTAATGTACAGGCGCCCAGCGGTAAGCCAGTTCCTCATTAAAGTTCACATCGGCCTGTGTAGCGCCGAGTGTTTCTGGTTTCAGTTTCTGTACATCATCTTTGCTACAGGAAACGAGGATCATGGATGCCAGCACGAACATAAGAGCTGGCAGGCTCAGTTTGTGGAGGAGAGTCTTCATAGGTTCGTAATAGTTGTCTTTTAATGAATAGTGCCGGGATAATGAGGTACTACGAGAATAAGTTTCACAAGGGAGGCATTTTAACCATCGGCGGTGCGGGCTTAACGATATGGTAATATTAGCCCGTAAATTCCTTACTTTGCGGTGAAAAAAGACAGATACGTGAAAGCAGGTATTATCGGTAGCGGCAGTTGGGCAACAGCGTTAGCCAAGATTTTGACAGATAATGGGAACAAGATCTCCTGGTGGATCAGGAATGAAGACACGATCCGTTATATGCAGCTGCGCCATCATAACAGGCATTATCTCACTTCAGTATATTTCGATACCACTTTGGTAGACCTGAGCAGCAACCTGGAAGAGGTGGTTGCCGCCAGTGATGTGCTGGTACTTGCGGTGCCTTCCGCTTTCCTGGAAGAAGTAATGCTGCAGCTATCGCCGGAGGCCCTGAAAGGTAAAAAGATCGTCTCTGCGGTGAAAGGACTGGTGCCGGGCAGCAACCTGCTGATCAATGATTACCTGTCTGAAATGTTCGATCTTCCCCTGGATCAGTATTTTGCCATTACTGGCCCTTGTCATGCGGAAGAGGTGGCAAATGAAAAGCTGTCTTACCTTACATTTTCCGGCTTGCAGGAGAAATCAGCGCAGGCCATAGCGGATATGTTCACCAACAGTTACCTGCAAACGATCGTGAACCGCGACGTGATCGGTGTACAGCTGGCAGCGGTGCTGAAGAACATCTATGCGATGGGGGCGGGTATTGCCCATGGCCTGGAATATGGCGATAACTTCCTCAGTGTATATATTACCAACTGCTTCCGGGAAATGCAACAGTTCCTGGACACGTATGGAAAAGACCATGCAGAAGCTGGCTCACACAATTACAACGCCAGCGCCTATCTGGGCGATCTGCTGGTAACCTGTTATTCCCTCCACAGCCGTAACCGTACTTTTGGCAATATGATCGGTAAGGGGTACTCTGTAAAAGCCGCCCAACTGGAACTGAACATGGTGGCTGAGGGGTATTATGCCAGCAAGTGCCTGTTTGAAATGAATATGGAGGTAGGCGCCTATATGCCTGTAGCTCAGGCGGTTTACACCATGTTATGGCAGCATTTGAATCCCCGGGAAGTCTTCCTTTCCCTGGAGAAAGGATTTATTTAACTGATTGTTAATACTTTGTTAAAGCCAAGGTAAGATTGGTTTGCAACCTTCGCAGCAGATTCATCAAATTATTAAAACCGATATTCTGCTATGACCGCAACCAGTCTGCGCCTGAAGACATTTCTTGCAGGTATTTTCCTCCTTTTATTTTCCTTTGGTGCGATGGCCCAGCAAGTCATCACCGGGAAAGTAATATCCGGAGATGACCGCCAACCATTACCTGGTGCCACTATTCAAGTTAAAGGGGGGAACAAAAAAACGATTACAGACAACGCCGGCAACTTCAGCCTCTCCGCCGGCAATGATGACATCCTTATTATCAGCAGCATAGGCTTCACTACACAGGAAGTAAAGGGCGCTGCTGCCGCCAACATCGTACTGGCTACAGATACCAGGGGACTGGGGGAAGTGGTTGTAACCGCCCTGGGTATCAAAAAAGAACGTAAGAAACTGGGATACGCCTTACAGGAAGTAAAGGGCGAAGACCTGACCGTAGCCAGGGAATCCAACATCGTGAATCAGCTGGCCGGTAAGGTGGCCGGTGTGACGGTGATCGGGAGTCCTTCCGGAGTAGGTGGTTCCGCCAGGGTATCCATCCGTGGTGAGCGTTCGGTAGATCTGAACAAGAACCAGCCGCTGTATGTGGTGGACGGTGTACCTATCAGCAATGCCATCAACGGTGGTTCAGGCAGTAACAACACGGAAGTGGATTTCGGTAATGGCGCCAGCTTTATCAATCCGGACGATGTGGAAAGCATGAGCGTACTGAAAGGCCCTGCTGCTGCTGCGCTGTATGGTTCCCGTGCAGCGAATGGCGTGGTAATGATCAAAACCAAATCAGGCCGTAAACAGAAAGGTCTGGGTGTGGAAGTGAATAGCAATGTTACTTTCGAATCGGCCCTGAAGTTGCCTGAATACCAGAAAGTATATGGTCAGGGTAACGGTAGCGGTGGCGATTTCGCCTTTGTAAACGGAGGTGGCGCCGGTTTAGCCGACGGTACTGACGAAGGCTGGGGACCAGCATTCAAAGGACAGCTCTTCCCACAGTTCAATTCTCCCCGTACGCTGAATGGCCAGCCCATTCCTTTTACCGGCGGTGATATGAACGCACCGGCAGGTAGTGTGATCACGCCTACTTTATGGGAGCCTGACAATGACAATCTGAAGAACTTCCTGCAAACCGGCAATACTATTACTAACAACGTAGCCCTGGTAGGTGGTAATGACAACGGCGATTTCCGTCTGAGCTATACCAATCTGCACCAGAAGGGTATCGTACCTAATACAGGCCTTGACAGGCATACCACCAGTTTTTCTGCAGGGTATCACCTGACACCTAAATTCACTGCAAGGGCATTTGTAAGTTATATCAAGGGCGAGAGTGATAACCGTCCTTCTATCAGCTATGGTACAGAAAGTATCATGTACCTGTTCAACTGCTGGTTACCAGCTTCTGTACGTGTAAGCGACCTGAAACGCCTGTGGATGCGCGGGCTGGAAGGCAAACAGCAGTATAACTGGAACTACAACTATCACGACAATCCTTACTTTACTGTTTATCAGAACACTAATGGTCAGTATTACGACCGTATTATCGGCAATATCATCTTAAGATATGATCTGACCAACTGGCTGAACCTGCAGGTACGTACTGCTACCGACTGGAGCAATGAGCGCAGGGAATACCGCAGGGCATTCAGCACGCAGCGTTTCCCATTTGGAGAGTACCGCGAGGTCAACATCATCAACCAGGAGCGTAATACGGACTTCCTGTTCACTGCAGACAAAGAGATCAACAGTAATTTCTCTGTAAATGCTACCCTGGGTGGTAACCAGATGCGCCAGACTTCCCGTTTCAATGAAGATATCGCGGGACAATTGAACCTGCCTGGTATTTATCGCCTGACCAATTCCAGGATAGCGCTGGTAAATAACCAGAACAATGTTGGTAAACGTATCAACAGTTTCTACGGTTCAGCGGGTGTTTCCTACAAGAACAAACTGTTCCTGGATGTAACCGGCCGTAATGACTGGAGCAGTGCATTGACATTGCCGGAAGATCTGAAAGCTTTCGGTGATGAGCAGAATTCTTATTTCTATTCTTCCGTAGCGCTGAGCGGTATTATCAGTGATATGATCAAACTGCCAGCTGCCATCAGCTTCGCTAAATTGAGAGCCAGCTTTGCGCAGGTGGGAAATGACACCGATCCTTTTGCATTTACACAGACCTTCAACCGTAGCGACCCTTATGGCGCATATCAGGTGTATGAAGAAACCAACCGTTTATCTAACCTGAACCTGAAACCAGAGATCAGCTCTGCGTTTGAATTTGGAGCAGACATCCGTTTCCTGCAGAACAGGATCGGACTGGATGTGACTTATTATCAGAGTAATACCAAGAACCAGATCCTGAATATTCCTTTATCCAACACCAGCGGTTACGAAAGACGTGTGATCAACGCTGGTTCTATCCGTAACAATGGTTGGGAAGTGATGCTGAACGTCACTCCTGTGAAAACAAAAAACTTCGCCTGGGATGCTTACGTGAACTTCTCTGCCAACCGCAGTAAGGTAATTGAGCTGACCGATGGTCTGAAGAACTATGTAATGGCCGACAGGAGCGTATCTGTAGAAGCGAGGGTAGGAGAGCGTATGGGAGATCTGTACGGTATCGGTTTCGCGAGAGTACAGAGCTCAGATGCAAATGCGCCATACTATGATAAGAGCGGTAAGTTCACCGGTCAGATGGTATTTGCTGCGAATGGTCGTCCGATAGCAACTACAGATAAGATCCGGTTGGGTAACTATAACCCGGACTGGCTGATGGGCGTTGGTAATAGTTTCACCTATAAAGGTGTAAAACTGAGCGCCCTGTTCGATATCCGCCATGGTGGTAAACTGTATTCTCATACGCAGACGGTGGGCCGTGAAGGAGGTATCATCAAGGAAACCCTGGAAGGCCGAGCAGATGGTTATGATATAAGCAAACCAGGTAATGGTGTAATTGGTAATGGTGTGGTAGCGAATGCAGATGGTACTTTCACGCAGAACACAACCAAGGTAGGTGTGCGTGAGTGGCACAGCGCCTGGACCGGCGGGCGTAATATAGCTGAGGGTGTGATGTACGATGCTTCTTTTGTGAAGCTGCGTGAGTTGCAGATCGGTTATTCCTTCCCGGGTTCATTCAAAAAGGGGATCATTAAAGGCATGAACGTATCGCTGGTGGGCCGTAACCTCTTCCTGTGGGATAATGTACCACACGTAGATCCTGAGGTATTGTCTTATTCCGGTGGCACTGCATTGCCAGGTATTGAATACATGAGTTTACCGAGCAGCCGTAGTTACGGTGTGAACCTGAGCTTCAAATTATGATGATCATCCAAAACAAGCAATCATGAAATTCTTAAAGATATTTTTACTAGCCGGCCTTTTATCCGCCTGTACGCATGACTTCAGTGAGACGAACACGAACGAGAACAGCCCCACCAATGTAACGCCTGATCTGCTGCTGAGTGGTGTGATCAGGAATATGATGAACGAGCAGGTGAACGCTGCCTGGGGTATTGGCAACATAGTTGTACAGCATCATGCAAAGATCCAGTTTGTGAATGAAGACCGTTATCTCTGGGGAGAGCAGAACGGTATCTGGGACGACGTATATAACAACTACCGCAATCTGCAGAACATCTTCGCTACGGTAGGTACTGACTCTACCAGTCCTTATCTGGGTGTAGCTTTGGTACTGAAATCCTGGATGTTTGCCCAGGTAACAGATGCTTATGGCGATGTGCCTTATTCACAGGCTGGAAGAGCGAAGCAGGAAGGCATTTATCAGCCGGAGTACGACAAGCAGGAGGACATCTATACTGGCATCCTGAACGATCTGAAAACAGCCAATACCCTGCTGGCAAAGGCTACACCAGCGCTTGATGGAGATATCCTGTATGGTGGCGGTGCTACAGCTATCACGAAATGGCGTAAGCTGGCCAACTCTCTACGTTTGCGTTATCTGCTGCGTTTATCAAAGCAGAAGGATGTAAGTGCGGAAATGTCTGCTATCGTGGCTGATCCTGTTACTTATCCTGTATTCACCGGTAATGAAGATAATGCGGAACTGGAATATCTTTCTGCAGCGCCTAACCAGTGGCCGCTGTATACTGCCCGCGTGGGTTCATTTGATGAGTTCAGGGTGAGTAAGACGCTGGTTGACCGTTTGACAGCACTGGGCGATACGCGTCTGAAAGTATTTGGTCGCCCGACACAAAAGTCTGTAGCTGCAGGTACACCGGTAATAGCTGGTATTCCTAATGGACTGAGCAACGCAGATGCGTTGAACTATAATGGTGGTGTACAGAGTGTATCCAGGGTGGGTTATACCTTCGCCTGCCTGGTATGTAATGACATCGGTCAGGCCCCACCAGATCCAGCAGCGCCGAGAGCCTTACTCATGACCTACGCTGAGTTACAATTCACCCTGGCGGAAGCAAGGGAGCGTAACATGATCACTACGGGTGATGCTGCTACTTATTACACCAATGGTATCACTGCCAACTTCAGTTACTGGAAGAGCATCGTGCCATCTCAATATGGTATTGATGTGACTATGCCTGCCAACTATCTAACACAGACGGCAGTGGCCTACACTGGCACGCAGGCGGAGAAACTGGCGAAGATCGCGTTGCAGAAATGGATCGCTTATTACTTCAACGGACTGGAAGCCTGGTTTGACTGGAGAAGGACTGGTATGCCGGCGATAGTTCCCGGCCCTTCCAACCTGAATGACGGCAAGGTACCTGTAAGATTTATTTACCCTCAGAAAGAGCAATCATTGAATGGGACCAACCGTAACACAGCCGTTACCCGGCAGGGTGCGGATGATCTGAATACGCGTCCGTGGATTGCGAAGTGATTTCTTTTTGCATTGTCCGGCCGTTCGCCTTTTGGTGAACGGCCGGATTTTTTATTTCGCTACGTCGATCTTGACTTTCTTGTTCTTAATCTTTTCTTTCTGGATGAGAGCGAGTGTGTGAGCAGCTTTGCTTTTACGGATGCCTACGAAGGAGAAGAAGTCTTTTACCTCAATTAACCCTACGTCCTCTTTCTTTAGCTGTCCTTTGTTGGTGAGGAAGCCGACGATGTCTACCTTGTTTACCTTGTCCTTTTTACCGGCGCCGATAAAGAAGGTGGTCCATTTGGGTTTTTCCGGTAGTTCGTAGTTGTCTTCTAATGTAATCAGAGTGGCTTCTTCCTCTACATACGCCGGCATCTTTTCATCTGGTCCGATGATGAGGATAGCGGTACCACTGGCGTCCATTCTGGCTGTACGACCGTTTCGGTGGGTGTATGTTTCTGCGGTGTGCGGCAGGTGGTAGTGAACGATGTATCGAATGTTTGGAATGTCGAGTCCGCGGGCGGCGAGGTCGGTAGTCACTAATATATTCGATGTGCCGTTCCGGAACTTACACAATGCCGCGTCTCTTTCCTGTTGTTCCATGGCGCCGTGGTAGAATACCGTTGTCAGGCCTTTTTCTTTTAGCAGGCCATTTGTTCTTTCCACAGCTTCTCTGTGGTTGCAGAAGACGATGGTTGACCGGTTGCCGAGGTGGCAGATCAGCCTGAACAGGGTGTCTATTTTATCCTTGTCCTCGCTTTCGACGTATTGAATAGCCAGTGCTTCTGATTTTTCTTCGGTGAGGAAGTTCAGTTTTACCGGGTCTTGTAGTCCTACGAAATCAGGGATCTCTACTGTTTCAGTGGCAGAGGTGAGGATACGTTTTTTCAGGTTCGGCAGGGATTCTATGATAAATTCAATCTCTTCCTGGAAACCGAGTTCCAATGACTTGTCGAATTCGTCCAGCACCAATGTCTTGATACCTTCTGTTTTGATATTCTCCCTACGGATGTGATCCCCCAGTCTTCCCGGGGTGCCCACTATCAATGCCGGTGCCTCCAGCAGGTTGTTTTCTTCAGTTTCTCTAAGGTGACCGCCATAACAGCAGGTTACTTTGAAACCTGTGCTCATGGTCTTCCAGACTTTTTCGATCTGCATGGCCAGTTCGCGGGAAGGCGCGATGACCAGCGCCTGGGTACCAGGTGTGTTTTTATCTAATAGTTCCAGCACGGGAAGCAGGAAACCGAGTGTTTTTCCTGAGCCGGTATTGGAGAGGAGAATGACGTTGTCAGCCTTTTGATTGGCTTCAATACTCGCGAGCTGCATTTCATTGAGCGCGTCGATTTTGAAGGCGGAGAGTATGTTAGCGTATTTTTGCATTGGGGCAAAAGTACGGATTTCTTATTATAGGGGTTGGAGGGCGGTCGTTTCCGGGTCAGGATCCGGATTTTCTGTATCCTCTAATGGGGTGCCTGCATCTGCCGGAGGGGTTTCTGCGCGAAGGAAGAAATCCACCAGGGGAAGGGCGAAGGTGAAGGCAAGGGCCATGTTGAACAGCTGGTACCGTAATACAATAGGGGAGGCGAAGACGCTGAAGAAGAGGTTGGTGATCCAGAAGAGGAGGGCAATCAGCAGCGCCTGGCGGAATTGATCCGTTGTAAAGAGGTACCATTTCTTCATGAAATAGAGAATGCTACCACCGAGGAAGAGGAGGGTGATGCAGACGATGAGGACGGGGTAGTAGTCGAAGAGACTGGTATCTCCTCTTCCGATACGGGTAACCACGGTCTCGCTATCATAATTAAACCACTTCACAGCTTCGGTTTTAACAACAGATCTTCCCATGTTATATTTACTTAAGAATTCAGGACGAGGGAAGAAATATTGTTTTGTGTTGGGTAAAATATAATATTTGAAGAAAGCCCCTGGATGTTGAAAAATAAGATAGGTGCCGTAGTCTTTAAATAAAGGGCCAACGGTAGCCATCCTTTTGGAACCGGTAGGTGTTATGACCCGGGAGTATTTTTGTAGAGGGCCTTTTTCATACCAGAGGTAGTGGGCGGTCAGACTTCTGTTTTCATCGTCTTCTTCTTCACCTTCCAATTCAGCTCTTCTTTGCTTCTTCAGTTTCAGGGTGTCAAAGTAATTATTGACCATGGTATGCAATGCTGCAAATTTCTCAGGTGCAGGATTTCTTTCTTCTACATACTCATAGGCTGTTAACGCATTACTGGCCAACTGCCAGCCTCCGAAAGCTGAAAACTGCTGTGTACCGAAGAGTCTTTTATTCTCGTTCGATGTGTACATAGCGAAGGTCATCAGCGTCAAAAAGATAGGCACTATACCGAATGCCTTTCTTCCTTTAGGCATATTTGAAAGCAGGATTACAACAATGCTGATAATAGGATAGAACAATGCGTTATATCTAACGGCGAATGCGAAGAGTAGTATGAATACATGTGCAATGATCAGTGCCGGACGGGGTGTCTTTATTATTCTGAATAACTGTGAGATCCAAATCAGACTAAGGCTGGTAAAGAATATATCACTGGAGATGTAATTGCTGATGAAGATAAAAGCCGGATTCAGGAACAGGAAAACGAATATGCCGATCTTCACCCATTTGCTGCATTGGATGATACTGAGAAAAGTGAAGAAGAAATAGAGTGCTGCGGCTATATAGATAAAGTACTGTACGAAGATCAATGCCGTATCATAATGCGTAAAGAACCCCACAAGGCTGATCAGTTTGGGATATCCTACCGGCCAGAGATTGGCGTTCATATTCCTTAGGGCACTACGCAGATAGTTGTAGGAGTCCGGAAGGAAATTCGGGTAGGGATACAGGTATTTGAAGGTATAAAACTGGATTAATGATATAATGATGGCAGCATACAGGTATATGCGGTCAGGGTTCTTTTGGGGTAGGGTCTTAGGTTCCATAGCTACTACTTTAACTATATGGAAATATAGTTAGTAGCTGATATTATTACTTAGGAGGTAGCGGATATTATTTTAACGGATATGTAAAATGCCGTCTTTATAATAAGATTCTGCTCCCGTTGTGAGTTTGATTGCATCCAGGAATTCCTGGATAGGTTCTGATTTCAGAATAGTACCGGTGAATCGCTTTTCCGCCACCTTCTGATTATCTATTACGACCTGTACGCCATACCAACGGGGTAATACTTTAGTGATTTCCGTCATTGGCGTATTATCCAGTTTATATCTTCCTTTAACCCAAAGCAGTTCATTTTCATTCAGAGATGTAACATCCGATCCTTCTGCATCTAAATAAGTAATGGCCTGACCTGGCTTGAGGACGGTCTTTTTATCAGCAGATTCGAAAGCAACAGCGCCATCTACCAGGGAAACTTTTACTCTGCCGGAATCATAAGTATTCACGTTGAAGGTCGTGCCTAATACCTGTACAGTCCCTCTTGGGGTATGCAGGACAAAAGGCCGGTTTTGATCTTTGGCGACCTGTAAGTAGGCTTCCCCTTCAACAGAGATCTCTCTGATATTGCCTGCAAAGTGGAAAGGGAATTTCAGAGTGGTGGCGCTGTTTAGGAAAACCAGGGTTCCGTCGGATAGTGTAATATGATAGTCCATGCCAGGAGGTACCCACAGGCTATTTACCTGGCTTTCAGACGGGGTCTTGTCTTTAGTGGTATATGTCAGCGTCTTGTTGGTGTTATTGAGCTGAGTACCACCATTGACTGTAATACTGTCTTGTTTAGTAGAAAGATCTATTACTTCGCCATTAGACAATTGTAATTGAAGCGTTTTGTTGAACGCTAATTTTGGGCCTGCATCGGATTTATTTGATCGGTTTGTAAAAAGGGGATATGTAAAGAATATAAGTAGCGCCACAGTCGCTGCTACCGAGATGAAGAAATAAGTAAACCCTCTCCGTCTACGAAGTTGTTTCCTTCTTCTGACTTCATCCTCTATTAAAGCGAAAGCGGCTTCACTGTCCATTTGCTGTATGGCGGGCTGTTCTAACCAATTAGTGTATTCAAGCAGGAGCTCATCTAATTCGGCTTGTAGGTCCGGATACTCTTTTAATGCATTTTGAAGGTGTTGCTCGTCAGTTTCGCTAATAACCCCCATCACTTTTTCATTCATCAGTTGATGAATATGATCCCTGTCTAATTCCATTGAGTGATTATTAATTCAAGTATAAGAGTATCTTGCTCCCGAAATGGGTGAGATAATTAATATAAGATTATGACAATTTTTCGCGTATTGTTTTAATAGCAGTGGCAAGGTGTGTTTTCACTGTATTGTCGCTAAGCCCCATGACATTGGCTACTTCTTTTCTTTTTAGTCCCTGTAATACGTAAAGTTGGAATGCTTTGCTTCTCTGTGCTGGCATACATTGTAATATATCGTTCACTTTTTTGTCTATCAGGTCGTAGATGCTCGGTTCCTGTTCTGCTTCCAGGAATACAGTTGGCTCTTCCTGAACATTAAAATATTCCTGTAAGGTCTTATGCAGGCTCTTCTGGCGCTTTAACATCAACATACAGTTATATCTTATAGACATAAACAGATAACCCTTCAGGTTGGTATGTATGTTCTTATATCGCTGTTTCTCGAAAAAATCGATGAAGAAATCCTGGACCACATCTTTAGCTTCCTCCATATTGCCTAGTAGCCGATTGGCTTCAAACAGCAATGGTTTCTCAAAACGCATGTATATCGTTTTGTAGGCTTTTGTGTCTCCTGATTTCAACTCTGTTAACAGCAGTTCTTCGTTCGCATCGGTGTGCATGCTGGCTGATGAGTTGGTGTGAAATTTATTATGGTAAAAGCACGTGTAAACTTAGCCTCCTTTAAGTTAATATCATAGCATTCCCCATTAATTTATTGTTGCCAGTCCTGATGTACGATACTTTAAGTTACACGGTTTCTTTGGTTTTTTTTCTTAATAATGAGTTAACATAGCCCAGAATCCCACAATTTCAAGGGTTTGCATGCATGGGTGACTTCTCCGCCAGATTTTTTTAGCACAGCGACTCACCCAATGAATGGTGTTTTTAATCATTACGGGTATAAAGGGTGATAACTATGTCTTACCTAAATTCATTACTAATAAAAACGTCAGGTGACTGTACTGTGATTAACTAACCATTTTTAGTCTTGTCCTTATGCAACAAAAATTTACTCACTGCTATGCGAGGCGTAGCTTAATGGCCTTGCTTTGGCTATTGCTTCCCAGCATTTACTTACATGCGCAGAAGAGTGCGCAACCTGGTCGTAATGTGACGATCACAAACGGCCATATTTCATTAAGAGATGTTTTTAATGTTATTGAGAAACAGACGGGAGTGGTGTTGTTTTTCGGTGAGTTGAATACGAGCCAGCTGGTGGGGGTGAAGTTCGTTGCTACGCCGATCGAAGAGGCGCTGGCTGAGATGTTGCCACCGCTGGGATTGACGTATGAGTATGTGAAGGGGAATAAGGATAAGATATTTATAAGATCAATTGTGGCGGATAGAAAGAAAGATACGGTGATGGTGATGAGTGTGAGTGGGGTGGTGACGGATGATAAGGGCGTGCCGTTGCCGGGGGCGACCGTGAGGCTTAAGGGAACTGCATTTGGCACAGCAACTAAGGAAAATGGTTCCTTCATGTTGAACCATGCAGGTGAGCGTGATATCATACAGGTGAGTTATACCGGATTTGTGACGGCCGAGATGCCGCTGGCTGGAAGAACCAATTTAAAAGTACAATTAAAGCCTGGGGATAATAATTTGAATGAGACGGTTGTGACAGCCTATGGCACATTACAAAGGCGACAGATAGCTGGTGCAATAACAGTTATAAAAGGGGAGCAGATACAAACGTTACCAAATAGAAGTTTTGACAAAAGTCTACAGGGGTTAGTTCCGGGATTAGTGGTTACGAGTGGAAACGGGCAGCCTGGAAGTGCCCCCGTTAATTTCCTTTTAAGAGGAATAGCTACTGGCGGAAGTGTTGCTGGTGGGGCGACAGTAAGAAATCCATTGATTGTGATGGATGGTATACCCGTTTCTCAGGATCCTGCAAGACCTATTAGTGAATTATCAGATAAATCATCTCCTGTAAGTAATCCAATGGCTCAGTTAAACCCCTCCGATATCGAATCTATTTCAGTGCTGAAAGATGCTGCGGCAATTGCTTTATATGGGGCGAAGGCAAGTAATGGAGTAATACTGATAACGACAAAAAAAGGGAAAGCTGGTAAAACTATCTTTAACTTTCGTCATCAGACAGATATATCCTCACGTTTAAAGCAACGGGTAGACTTACTAAATCAGCGCGAGTATCTTGAATTACTGTTTGAAGCCTACCGTAATTCAAAGCCGGGAATTACAGATGCGGATATTTTAACTGATTTACAAGTCACTCCTAGCCCGGATCGGCCTAAATTTAATACTTACCTGAATGAAAAGGGGGAATTAAGCTTTTATCCGCCACCCAATTGGGGAGATAAATTGTTTAGTAATAATGCCATGACTATGGCAAATGAACTTTCGATATCAGGTGGAAATGAGCGGTCTAATTTTTATATTAATCTTGAATATACTAAGCAAAATGGTGTTGTTAAAAATACAGGTTATGATCGTAAGTCTTTTCGCGTAAACTATGAGATTCGTCCTACAAACTGGCTGAAACTTGGTTTTAATACATCTCAATCTTATAATGTTCAAAATTATAATAACGAAGCTGATTTTGACGGAATGCAGGCCGCTTCGCCATTGAATCCAATATATGATTCTTCTGGTAAATTTATATACAATTATTCGTGGGGGCAACAAGGGGGAGAAGCTTTATTAGTACCGAATCCCTTGGCTGCTGCTGAGCTAAATATCAATAAGAACACAGCATATAGGTCTTTGAGCAAATTTTACGGAGAGGTAAATTTCTTAAACGGTTTTTTACTAAGCTCAACTTTTGGAGTTGACTTTATGCTTAATGAATTAAAGGAGAAGGTACATCCTTTCTTAGCAATTAATGGAACTTTAGCCTATGGAGGTAGAGTAAGGGAAGAGAATTTCAAAACGGCCAATATTATTAATACAAATACACTCCAATATGTTAAAAAAATTAGTGGAGATTTTGACGTCCAGCTTTTGGTTGGCCAAGAAGTACAGATAGGAACAAGGAAAACATCGAATGTTGAGGTAAGAGGATTTGCTAACAACCCTTTACTTGATCAGGCAAATGGAGGTCAATTGTATGGAGCTGGGAGTGCTGCTGGGAGAAATACATCACTATCTTACTTTGGCCAGTTGAACACTGGATTCAGGAATAAATATTATTTAACGAGTTCTGCTAGGGCCGATGGTTCCTCTAAGTTCGGTAGAAACGAACGATTTGGAACCTATTGGTCAATGGGGGGAAGCTGGATCGTTTCGGAAGAGGCGGTTGTAAAGAGGTATAAGAATTGGCTAAATTATCTAAAAATAAGAGCAAGTTTTGGCCCAGCGGGTAATTCTGCGGCAATTTTAGATTATATAAGGTATGACGAATTGCTTATGCAACAATTTCTGAATGGCAACAGTGTCATCCCTAATAAATATAACAATCCAGGTAACCCTAGTATTAAATGGGAAGAGACTTTTACCTGGGATGTCGGTTTAGAACTTCAGACTTTAAAACAACGAGTTGGTATTACAATCGATATCTATAGCAGAAAGACAAAGAACTTAATTGCCCATAATATTCCGTTGCCGTTGGCGACCGGCTTTAATACGATTACATCCAATATTGGGGATATAAAAAATGCAGGCATAGAGTTAGCGGTAACGGCAAGCATACTTAGTAAGGGGGAATTTACATGGAACGTTAATGCGAATTGGAGCAGAAATACCAACAAATTGGTGAAAGCATACTATCCATTAATAATGGGTGAAGGTGGAGTTGTCAACCAGGTAGGACATGAGTATAATTCCTTTCAGTTGCCGATTTGGGCGGGTGTGAATCCTGTTAATGGCAGGCCTATGTGGATTGATTCCTTGGGAAAAAAAACAGACGACTATTATGCAGCTAAAATGGAATATGTAGGTAAAACTCAGCCCGACGGTTTCGGGTCTTTCACAAATACATTTTCATGGAGGGGAATAGAATTGTCTGCAATGCTCTATTATCAATATGGCTCAAAGATTTTCTACAATGGAGCATTTTTGCAAAATGATGGTCAAAGCCCATACCTTAATCAAAGTATAGCCGCACTGAAGAGGTGGCAAAAACCGGGCGATGTGACACCCAATCCCCGAAGGTTATTAAATAGCACAAATGGTACTGAGTATGACATGGGTACCGCTGCTTCTACCAGATATTTATTTGATGGTGATTTTATCCGATTGTCGAATATTTCTTTGACGTATAAATTAGATAAGAAACATTTAAGTCGATTTTATTTGGAAGGTTTGAAAATATTCGTTCAAGCACATAATGTGGCTTTGTGGACAACATATTCAGGCGATGATCCAGAAAATGTAAACGCATATGGTGCAGGCAATTTTTTGTACCCTCAGCAACGCTCTTTCAGTGTAGGCTTGAATGCTACTTTTTAATTAGTGAATTTAAATTCATAGGATTTAATACTTTATTTATATGAAACGTCGCAAGAACTTATTTTTTCTTCTATTTATATATTTAGGTACGTGCGCTTGTAAGAAGGATTTTCTGGAAGTGGTTGACAATCGGTTATTAAATAGGCAAGCGTATGTTAGAGATCTAAATAGTATGAGCGAATTTCTAAACGGTACTTATGGCTTGATAAGCGAAAATTTTGTTTATGCTTTGGGGGAAGTTTATCCTGAGATTGCGGCGGACAATTTAAAGCCCTTAGCATTACCCCCCCAGCTGATGCTTTTACATTATACCTGGTCTCAGCAAAAAGGAGAACAAACTGGACATTTAGATATGCCAACAGGTACAAATATGAATGGCACATGGCAAGGCGACTATTTTATAATAAGAGCATGTAATTTTATTATTGAAAATGCTGATAAGTATCATGCCGAGGATCCAGGTAAGGCAGACAACATTAAAGGGCAAGCATACGCGCTTAGGGCTCTTTTATACTTTGAATTAGTAAATGTATTCGCTCAAACCTTTAGTTTTTCTTCTGACGGGTCCCATCCTGGGGTTCCATACATTACAACGTCTGATGTGACGCAACACTTTACAAGACAAAGCGTGGGGGACGTTTATAAAGGCATGATTTCAGATCTGAAGGCAGCCATTGAGTTAATGCCAGAGCATGTAGAGGACATAAGGTATATGAATAAATACGCAGCAAAGTCTTTATTAGCGCGAGTCTATTTATTTAGAGGTGACTATGCTGAAGCAAGAGCCCTAGCAGAAGAGTTATGCCAACAGATACCTCTCATGACGATCAGTAATGGCTATCCTAATGGGCTATTTTATAATAGGCCATTTTTGCAAACAGAGGTTCTGTTTCAGACAGCACCCAGTGATGTTTTTGAAACCAGTTTCACTGGCCGGTTTTTGAGGGGAGAGACTTTGTACTTTGTCGCAACCCAAGATATAGCGTTTATACTTCGAAGTGATTCAAATGATGTTCGCTCAAAATGGGTTTCAATTTCGGGCGAATCCTGGAATGTAACGAAATTCCCGGTTGATGTAGCTGGGATTAGAAGTGTTGGTCTAGCGGATTATTATCATCCCGTTGTCCGCTCCTCAGAAGCCTACCTGATGGCTGCGGAGTCATGCGCAATGTTAAAGGATGAAGATAATGCCCGTAGTTATTTGAATGCCATTAGGCAGAGGGCGAATCCCAATGTGCCTCTGCTAACTGCTTCCGGTCGTGCTTTGATTGATTCGATTTATAAAGAACGCAGAAAGGAATTAGCGTTTGAAGGGCTTAGAATGTATGACCTACAACGGTGGCATAAGCCGGTTATAAGGGAGGATGCTCTAAATGCTGATCGCAAAACGCTGACTTATCCAAATGAAAAAGCAATTGCTCCCATTCCACTTCCAGATATAAAGCTGGAAAATATAAGCCAGAATGATGGGTATTAAATCTTTAGTAAATCTTGTCTGTGTGAGCCAGATTAATTATACAAATAGGAGTAATATGAAGGATTTGACATTCGAATTAACAAAAGTGCATAAATGTTTTGTCAGGCTAAACCAGGTTTGATCTTGTAAAAACTGTTTAATCAATTTATTGAACAATTTATTGACAAATTTTTTTCTGAAAAATCTACTGTTGAAAATGAAGCCCAAGTTCCTGATTATATCATTGATCATCTTTTTTAAAATTTATGACTGTAATGCCCAAAAGAAGAATAGGCCTTCAGAGGAAAGAGCCTTAATTCAGGGGCAGGTACCGCCCGATTACAAGGGGGATATGATAGACCTAATAACATTCCCAGTAGAAAGAATTACTTATACTGGAGACCAGCCCAAATCTCAAAAGGTCAAGGTATTTGATAAGCGGATAAAGCACGAGTTTTTGATAATTAAGCCACTTCATATTGTTGGGCCTTTTATTGGAAAACAATCAAGAATAGGTTATCAGCTTGAAGCTGGAGATAGTATAGAGGTAGCATATGAGAGTGGTCAACCCGTTTTTTCAGGCAGGGGGCATGCCAAATGGGAGTTAATCAGAAGCTTAGGCTCAATTGAAGATAGTCTAGAAAACACGGTTTTATTTAAAGCTCTATCCGGAGAACTTAAACCCCTGAAAAGCTTGAATGATTATTTCCTGTGGAATGCTTATTTAAATGATAAATTGAGCATTACGTCTAAGTTAATTGAATCTTATAAAGGGAAAATATCTGATTTTTCGTACAGTATAATTAAAGAGAAGGCGCTATATGACATCGAGGAATGCCGATTGACCAGGTTCATGTTTTTGACTGGAAGTGCTGTCTCAATGGATTCGTCGAAGTCGGAAATGGTTAACCGATTTGGGTTAACCAATCACGATCTATGCGAGATATATGATTCAACAATGAATGGCCCAGCAGCTAAGTGGTTGCAATTTGAATCTCCAGTTGTTGGGGATCCGTACTACTTATGGAAGAGGTTAAGGTACGACGCCCTTCGAGAAAGGAATAAATTTTTTAAAGATAAGAGATCTGATACTTCCATTCTTGGAAAGGAGAAAGTGGATGAATATGTCCTTAGATATAAACTGGCAAAACGAAAATATAAAGGTATTATAAGAGAAGAAGTGTTGGCCTTTTTCTTCCATTATACTAATGGAGTAATTAAAACTATCGGGTTTGAACCACAAATTGAAGAAATCCTGGCTGATTATTATCGGGAACCCGGATTTTTAGCTTATAAAGAGGCTGTCCGGGAGTATGAAGTCGAACGACGAAAGAAACAAATGGGAGGAAGAGACGTGAAATTCAAATTGTTGGATTCAGGAGGCATATCCTTCACGGAGAATGACGTAAAGGGAAAGGTGGTTGTCATTGATTTTTGGTTTACAGGATGCAAAGGATGTATGCAAATGGTACCCGCTCTCACAAAAATTGAAAATCTTTTTGAAGAAGATACCAATGTCGTGTTCCTCAGTGTAAGTATTGATGAAGCTAAAGATCAATGGCAAAAAAGCATCCGACAAAAAAAGTACACAACTGGAAATGGAAAAAGTCTATATACGGGTGGTGAGGGAAGCAAGCATGATATTGTTAGCAACTTAGGTGTGGAAAGTTATCCCAGTATATTTGTTATGAATGATCGCGGCAAATTAATACCTCACTATCCTAAACTTGATCCGAGAGCTGACAGTGGAAGAGCTCTGATTAATTTAGTGAAACGGCAATTGATATTGATGGAGGATGGGCCATACGTGTGGAACAAGCCAGGTTCGGTAGAAATTGCCAAAATTAATGGAGCTTCTATAACTAGTAATGATATAAAAAAGGGAAGTTCTTTTAAGGTTTCAACCGATCGTTTTGAAAATTCCTTCATGGTGACATTAAAAAAAGAGTTAAATGAAGAACCCAGTTCCTTTGAAAAAGCAGATAAGTTGTTTGTATTGTCTGACATTGAAGGGAATTTTAAAGCATTTAGAGAATTACTTCAATCAAATGGTGTCATTGATGAAAATTTTAGTTGGACTTTCGGAACGGGACATTTGGTGTTATCAGGTGATATATTTGATCGTGGAGATCAGGTGACTGAATGCTTGTGGCTAATTTATTCATTGGAAGAAAAAGCGCGTGCACAGGGAGGATACGTACATTTTATATTGGGCAACCATGAAATAATGAATCTTCAGGGAGATAGTAGATATGTACATGAGAAGTATAAGCGTAATGCCGACATGCTTAATAGGTCAATTAAAGAGTTGTATAATCAAGAAACTGAATTAGGCAAGTGGTTAAGGACAAAAAATGTAGTTGAAAAAATTGGGGACTTCTTATTCACACATGGCGGAATTTCCCCTGAAATTGGGAAATTGAAGTTGTCTCTATATGAGATAAATTCAATAGCAAGAAGGTATTGCGATAAAAGTTTTGAACAATTCCCTGATGGCGCCATTAAGACGGTTATGAGTGATTCATATTCACCATTTTGGTATAGAGGATATTATCACGGAAAATTGGCTCATGAACATATTGATAGTATACTTTCTTATTATTCTTCTTCATGTATCGTTACAGGGCATACAGTGGTAAGTGATACTATAAGCATACACTATGACGGAAAAGTTATAAATACAGATACCCGACATGCGAATGGTAAGTCAGAAGCATTATTAGTTGAAAATAAAAAGTTATATAGAGTTGATGCTTTAGGTAGCAAAATTTTACTCGATAGTGCCGGCGATTTCAAAAGGGAGGAGTATGCTTCTTTCTGATTGATTCGGCATGATAGGGAATGATTTTTATGTGAATGTTATTTGAAATAGTTCAGATTTAATCCGACAGCTTATACAATGTAGTTTAAGCTTGATCTGGCGCTAATTTGAATCAATATTTCTTTTCGAATGCCCTCCCAAATCCCAGAGTGGATTTCAAAAGAAATAAATGCTTCATAGTTCGTCTGACGATGTTAGAGGTGTCAGATGAGTTGAAACTTTAAGGATAAATAGTAGAAGTTACATATTAATACAAACTGGAAGAACCTTTTTTTGTGTAAATACCGTTCCCTTGCTTGGTGCCCATGGAGAGGGTAAATGCCGCGGTGGCAAAGCTTTTACTGGTTATGCCATAGTGAAGCATGACCTAAGAGGCCTCTAAATACAGGGGATTTTATAGTTTCATATAAACAAAAGAATTAAGTTTGGGTAGATCTAATGAATACAATTAATCGGGTTGTCTATATTGACAACCCGATTAAATATTATATTATTATCATTATGCAAGTACACTCTCTTGCTCACCTTGTTGAGCGGCTGTTTGAGAGGTATTGCCTACAGTTTGGTAGTTAAATCCACCTACTTGGATTAAACTCTGGTTAGGAAAGAAGCCAGTTGTTGTATTACTTCCAGCGGTGGCTGTGCAGCTATGTAGTGTATCTACATCAGCAACACATGATACTGCTGCGGGAGCATCTTGATCTGCACCGGCAGCTGTATCGCTGGCGACTCTTAATGATCCATTGTTTATCCTTCTTGCATTTGATTTGTCTGGAACCACTGCTGCAGTTACAGCAGATGCTGCCATTAGGACTAAACCTAATAATGATAAGTTTTTAACAGAAACCTTTTTCATAGAAATTTTTTTTGATAGTTATTAAACCGATATATAGATTTAATGGCCATTAAATCATTGCTTTTTAAAGTTAGCAATAGAGGATGCATTTTTTCTGCATCTAACATGAAACAGATATACTTGTTTGATCACCCGCTTGTGCACCTGTTTGTGATGTATTTCCTTGAGTTTGATAGTAGAACGGGGGTACCTTCATTTCGCAACTATTGACGCAACCTTGAGTTGTTGTACAGGATGAGGTGGCTGTGCAGGACATTAATGTCTCTATCTCAGGAATACATGATATCGCTGCTGGGGCATCTTGGTCTGCACCGTGAAGTGTGGCACTTGCGGCTCTTAAGGTTCCGTTGTTAAGCCGTTTCCCGTTTAGCCCTTTGGGTATTACAGCAGCAGTAACTGCGGATGCAACTAGTAAGACTACACTTAGCAGTGATATGTTTTTAGAAGATGGATATTTCATGATAATTTTTTAGTTATTGTATGATACACATTTTGGATGAATATATTTAACTTACTACTTGTAGGATGCTGTTCTGATCACCAGTAATTGCGCCAGTTTGTGAGGTATTGCCGTTTGTTTGATAAAAAAATAATCCAATTTGCAATAGACTTTCATTCTGAAAGAAGCCAGTTGTTGTGTTAGTGTCAGCTGTAGCAGTGCACGACATGACTGTTTCTACCTCATTGATACAAGATATAACTAGGAAGGAAGCATCTTGATCTGCACCCGCGGCAGTTGCGCTGTTGCCTCTTAATGTTCCATTGTTAGCTCTTCTTGCATTTGATTTATCAGGAATGATAGCGGCTGTTGCGGCCGATGCTGCCATTAGCACGAGGCCTAGTAAAGAAATGTTTTTAACAGAAATCTTCTTCATAGATGGGTGTTTTTAGTAATGACATTAATTTGAATAAAAGTTGAATCGGTGTTTTACATTTAGGGTTTAAGAATATTTCCCTTTTTATTAAACTTGTATTTGTACTAACTGACTATTTTGATCTACTCCGTCATTTGGGTTTGTTTGCGATGTGTTACCTAGTGTTTGATAGTAGTGGCCGTTTATTAAAAGCAGGCTATCAAACACGCGATTTAACTGACCAGTACGGAAATGCTTTTTTGATCACCTGCTTGACCGGCTGTTAGTGAAGTATTACCTTGAGTTTGGTAATCAAACCCACCGATTGGGTGTGAACTTTTGACAGCAAAGAAACCAGTTGTTGTGTCGGTGGCAGCAGTAGCCGTACAACTCATGACTGCTTCTACCTCAGGCCAACAACTAATGACCGGTTGTCCAGCATCTTGGTCAGCTCCGGAAGAAGTGTCACCGAAGGCTCTCAATGTTTCACTGTTGACTCTTTTTCCACTTAATGTATCCGGAACTACAGCAGCTATAACAGCGGATGCTGCTATGAGAATAAGGCCTAGTGATGTGTTTTTGATAGATATTTTTTTCATAAGTAAGATTAGGATGGTCACGGGAATGGGATATATCGTTGTTTTAAGTTAGCTGTTTGCAGTGCACTTTTCCTGCCTTTATTTATAAGTATACTATAATACATATTCATTATGACGGTTCATTTGTAAGGCTATCCATTTTATGTAGCGCGACGAATCGCTGTACACTATAAACACGGTGGAAATATCAATTCATATATTTGTTGAAGCCCTGCCAAGTGATGGTCTAGTGCAGAAAAAATGCACCACGCAATCCTAATTTGAATGTGTTCGTAAAGCAAACATTTTTAGATATAAAATCAATATAATGAAAAGTGAAAGTAACAAAATTAGCGGTTTGGAACAGCTAGTGATGCTCCTTGTTATCTGTTTGCTGTTCATAGGCTGTGGTGAAAGAAAAGAAGTGGCGAAAGCAGTTTATAAATATACAGATCCTGTATATGGAGATCTTGGATTGAAGCCAGTTGGGGATACATTGCATTTCACATTAGATGAGCATACATCCCAGCGTATAGATGCATTAAATTTATTTAATGATCATTCAAATGTCTATATGTCGTTTTACGACCGCGGTTCGAAGTCGCTTAACATTTATGATTTTTATTCTGGTAAGTTAATAAAAAACGTTTCTTTGCGCACCTGGATTAAAAGTGGTAAACTTGATAAGGCGAGTATATTTGTGAAGTGCTTTGATAGCATATACGTTACTACTTTGAGCTCATTATACCTTTTGGATAGTGCAGGTGTAGTAAAAGGTAGGCTCGAATCTCCGGAGGATATATCCAGGAGACCATACGTTACCAGCACTTCTCCAGTAGTTTTTAAAGATAGTCTCGTGTATATGTGTATAAAACCGTCAATTGATGATAAATCACTGAAAGCACAAAGGGAGTGGAGTCCTTTATATGAAATTGACTTGAAAAATAAAAAGAAAACCCCATATTATTCTCTTCCGGAGGTTTATCAAAATAATTTACTAGGTTATTCATTTGTGGATTATGGTTACTGTGTAAATAATAAAGGAAACTTCGTATTTAGTTTCGCGGCAGATCCTAATCTATATGAAACTAATTTAACTGATTATCATGTCGCTTATTTTGGCAGAAGTAAGTTTCAGAAAGAGGATATTGAGCCCGTTTCCAAAGAGCAGCTTAGGAAAGAAGATGGCTATAAAGTATATTCTTTACGTGATTCCTATGGTGAAGTTTTATTCGATCCCCACAGGAAAAGGTACCTCAGATTGGCAAAACAAAAAATGACGGAAGCGGATTTTGACTCGAAAAAGGGCCGGAAGAAGAGAAGTGTTATGGTCTTTGATGAGAATTTTAAGATAATTGGTGAAACCATGCTTGGCGAAGGAATTTCTTTTAGTTTCCTGCTTTTTTTAAATGATGGATCGATCTATACCAGGACGAAATATGAAGACAAGAAAGCCTTACATTTTGTACGGTTGGCCTATACCGATGATAATACTCAAATGCCGTTAACCCACATGTCAAACAAAGAATAATGAAAAGCTATTCCATTCAAAATGCTATTGTCATTTTATCTATAACAATATTTTCTTGTGCTAAGCCAGATGTCAGCAAAAGAAGCGTTCAAATGATAACTGAAGAAACAGAAAAGGATTCGATATTTAAGAGTCTTATAAATGTTGTAAACGGCGCAATCGTCCAGGCGGAAGTTAATGATTCGCTCGCCTTCCTGATATTGCCTATTGAGGCTAGTTGTCCAAGTTGCCGGGAGAAGACTATTGATAGTATTCTTAAGCACAAGGAGAACTTATTGGAGCTCCATTACATCATCATCAGTGCAAATGGAGGGAAAGCAACCGTTAATAAATATTTCCAGGAGCAACATGGTGAGTTGCCAGTAATTGAGAATAAATTGATCTTAGACAGCTCTAATCAATCTTATCGTCTAGGTCTGGTCATTGATAGACCTACAATTTATTATACACACAATCGTAAGGCCTATAAGAAAGTAAGTGCGATCCCGGTAACTGTGAGAGATGATTTAAGGGAGTTTTTTTCAGGATCAAGAAAGTAAGACGTATGCCCGAAAAAGTAGAAATATCATTGCAAATACCGCATACCGATCCCGCAAAACAACATCGATTCTTTTCGCTGCGCTTAAAGCGTGAACTTGCAGATGAGATGAGTGTCTTTGAAAGGAATAAAAATATATTCGTGGTGTCGGACATCGGCGGGAACTTTCGGAATTTATGTAGAATATTGGGACGCGCAAGGGTCATAGATAAACAGCTTAATTGGATTTTTGAGAATGGGCATTTAGTTATATTGGGCAATTGCCTCAATGATAGTGACGATGTCCTTGAGTGTCTTTGGCTGATCTATTCCCTGGAGGAAAAGGCAAAGAAAAATGAAGGATATGTGCATTTCATTTGGGGAAATAATGAATTGGAAAATATTAACGGTGATTGGCGATTCCGACATCCCAGGTATGCGAAGTCTGAAAATGTCAGACCCGGCGCATCTACCGCCTTGTATGATGGAAGTAACGAATTATGGCGTTGGCTGAAAACAAAAAATCTTGTTGAGAAGATAGGACATACATTGTTTGTACATGGCAGTATTTCTCTCAGGCTGCTTTACAGCACTAAAACCATTGAAGATATCAATGGCCTGGCTAAGACGGCCAGCAGACCTAAAAAGTTATTTAAAGCTCCTGTTGTAAGTGATATTTTTGATATTCCGGACGGTATTGAAAGTGAGGTGATAAAGGACAACGAAAGGCGAATCAATTATATATTGAGGCATTTCCATGTAAAAAGGATAGTGACTGGTTATCAGTCAGCCGAAAAAGTAGATCTTTTTTACAATGCGAAGGTTATTAATGTTCATACTGATCATACAAGTGAACAGTCTCAGGGCCTGTTGATAAAAGGCCGTCATCTTTTTAGGATCCAGCATAGTGGAAAATCAGAAAAGCTCTCCTAGGAGAGCTTTTCTGATTTTGTACGATAGGTGAACTAGCGTGTGCGATGTTAACTTAATATACTTGCGTTACACCAGTCCACGAACGTTAAGCCATATTTAGATAGTACATTTGAAAGTTCCTCATCAAGGCAGTCGAAATTCTTTATTGCCAATTTGGTAATCACACCATTATTAACAATGCCATAGTAAATATGATCACTGGATCGTAGTGCAAACCCATTTTTAACGAAGGCTGCATTGGAGAGTACAATATTACCTTTATCCGCAATACCGGTAAAGCCGCAGAAATCTTCAAATGGAATTCCAAGGCGATAATTCCAGGTCAGATCTCTGATATGATAAGATGAATATCCCCATAGATTATTATTTTCATCTGGAGCATTTATGATAGACTCTATTATTGCCGTTGTTTCTTGTATCTGCTCGATATTTGAAAGTGGGAGAAATTCGAACTGTAACCACTCATCATGTGAAAGGTGCAATGTGAAATCATTAAATGCCTGCGCTGCGTCAGTAGTTATAATTTGCTCCCGCGGTACCAAGGTAGGCACAAGGAATTTATTGGGATCCACAATACTATCCGGTGGGAGCACGTATAACTGAACCTTAGCAGAACGGAAGTAATTACCTGAACGCAGAGTTTCAACTTTCACAATTCGCCAGCGTGTATTTTCAATATCTAATATAGTGGGTTTATTGAACTGCTCTGGTAAAGGAAAGTCATTAAGTGCATGGTTATTGATCACTGCCTTACTTTCTGCATGAACGAGCGTGACGTTTACTTTTTTTTGAAACAGTGTAGAAGCTGAGTCTACCATTAATAGTATATTCATACACTTTGCGTTTGTGTAATGAGGTTTGGAGTTTGAATGGCCGCTTCGGAGTGATGAAATGGAGACATTGGAAACCCAATTCTATCTGGATAGCAAAATCTCAGCAGAAAGTGAAGAATTCCACTATTTCCAGTCGCAAAACTGGCAACTGGTTGTTTTTCGTGCTCTGTCAGCCAGTAAGGGCCATTTTTAAGGTGAATTTTCTGTAGGTGCATTATATGCTGAGCTATCCAGTCAGCTCTTTGCAGCCAAACAGGGTCATTGAAAGTTTGGTATGCCTCCAGATATACTTCTCCTAAACCGCTTAAGCCGTTTGCCTGGCTGAGGCCATTATTAACTCCTTTTTCTTTGTGAGCGTTTAGTATTTTGGTGGCAAATTTCTGATGCTCAGCGTCCTGGGTTAAGGCATAAGCTTTAATAAAAGAGAGTGCAATACCAGCAGCCCCAAGCGCCCACCATGTATTAGAACTATGCTTCTTTTTGCCGGAATTTGATGGCCAATAGACTGACTCTTTATTTTGCTTCGCGCTTTTGCTTAGCCACTTTAGTCCTCTGAGTGCTGCTGCAAGTGCCTGTTTATCATTATACACTTGGGTATATTCTAACAGGAAGTATACAATGCCTGAAATACCTATTAAAAATCCCTTTGCGACTTTCTTTTTCTTGCTCTTAGGAGACGTTATCCACGAGCCGTCTTCCTGCTGTTGAGAAAGCAGCTGTTGTACATAGCTGTGTGTTCTTTCCCGAAGTTGCTTGTCCGTAATGACAGGATCACACATTATATTGGCAAGCCCCTGGCCGGATATGCCGTTAAGAATATCAAGGCCCTTATTGTCTTTATCCAATAATTTCTGTATCCAATCGACATACTTCGGTTGAAATTCGAGTAATTCTGATTGTATAGCATTGGTAATAGTTGCAGCAATACCAGCTGCTCCAAAGTGTAAACCGGGAGAGGAGCTGATTTTCTTATCAATATATTTTTGCTGAATCAGATCAAGACCCTTTTGTATGAAGGGTAGCGTCGTATCTATATTAATACCAACAGACTTAGCCGTACTCAGCATGTAAATTACTCCAGCGGCTCCCTGATTGAAACTGCCAAACCAGGATTTGCTAATCTTCTCGTTATCCTTAGCTGGTTCTTTGCCATTATCAGCGAACCATCCTTTGTCAGGGTCTGCAAGCCATGGGCTGCTATACGTTGCAATTGACTGTTGCACGGCGTCTAGTATCTCCTGTCTGCTGTATTGATAAGGCTGGCTTTGGCCTCTTTGACTTTTAGTTTGGGATGTTGATTTATATTCCTGTATGACCTTCCTGATAGCATCTAATGTTGGACGGTTCTCCACTACAGGGTCCATACACAGCGCAACAATGTTGGCTATCTTTTGGTCAGGAATAAAGAAGTTAATTCTTTTAACAAACTCAGTGTGATACATATCCACAATTTTACCAGGGGATATATGTGTCCACATCTGGAAGATAATAGCACCCAACGCAAAGATGTCTTCTTCTGCAGTAGGTGTCAATGTAGCTATTTGCTGTGGAGACATGAAGCCATGTGTGCCTAACTGAAACGGCGGAGATGGAAATTGCCGGTCAAGCGAATAGCTTAACTCCAGATCTATCAGCGCTATTTTCCCTCCTGGAGTGATCATGAAGTTGTTAGAAGACGCATCCCTGTGTACTACCTGATGTTTGTGAAGTACTTCCAGCAGATCAATTATTTTCAACAGATATCCCAGGAATTTCTGTCCCAGCCTATTCCTCGTAATCAGACCATCTCTCAAGTCTTTGCTGTGTTTCCTGAATGCATGTACAAGAGATTCTCCTTTGATATGTTCAATCACCAGGTAATAGTTGCCATTTTCTTCGAAACTTCCCAGATAACGGGGAACACGTACTTTGCCATGAAGTTTCTCATGTAATTCCTTTTGCCAGACAAGGCGGTCCTTTATATCGCGGCCATGTTTATCTGTACTGTCACCTAGCGTACCCTCCTTAATAACGCAGGTGCCAAAGTTGAACAGTCCCTTAATATAGATACACTTCATTACATCATTCTTGCGGTTCTCTTTGAGGCTCTTGTAAATGATATAATTGAAGCCGATACGTTTGCCGCTTTTCTTCTCAACTTTTCCTTTCGGAGCTTCTTCTACAACGTTTTCTTCCGCTTCTAAGTTGACAATCGTGGTGATACTTTTATCTTCCTGCATATAAATGGTTTGAGGGTCTTTAGATATTAATTTCTTCTCCTTCTTCCTTAAAAGCACACATTGCCATAAAACGGCCTTCCGTCTCATAATAATAGCTCTGTCGGGAAGAACAATACTTAATCGGTGCCCCATATTCTTTCATCAGATTCAGATAATCAAACAGGCTTCTTCTTGACATGCCCAGCCTGTGTGCTAATTGATCAGGGGTTCCTGTTCCTTTAATGCGGATGAGATTATCTATATGTTTAAGGCGATATAAAATGTCGATTGTCATATGATTGATTAGTTATTATTTATGATGGAATAGGTTTATGAACATCGGTTATGGCAGAGCAGAAAAAATGGTAGCATATTCTCTTCCAGCTCAGATCAGTGCAGGCATACCAGTCCATAAATGGGGGGCTGTTTAGCTAGTTTATAGTTGCAAAGGCCTTCGCAGCTTTCCGTAGGTGACAGGATAGCTGTGTGGGATATAAGTATGCACATGCTGATCTGTATTGTCCCTTCTTAAAAGGCGATTCTGTATTTGGGTCACCATATAAAGAATGTATGGTTAAATAAAAAGTAACAACGTCTGATTATGTTGTGGGCTAACGGGGTGGAAATACTATTCCTCGCCCGATGGGCTTAGCATGATGGTCATAAGCTGTTACTTGGTCCGGTTAGAAATGTACAATGGTAATAACAGGGTTAAAATACTCTTCCGTTGGGTTCTCGATTCGTCTATAGGCTGAATTCTTTACTGTCGCAATATTAAAGTTAGGTTAATAATTGTTTCACAAATTATCCGCGGAGGCATATTTACTTATCCTCGATAGGCATTTTCGCAGTCATTTTTTGTTCGAACTACTGAAGATGGTCTTTTTCACTAATGCTCCGCCGTATCTATTAACCTCACGCGCAGATAAAGCGGTAAATTAATAATCGTATCGGGAACATTGAACATTCTTAACCTTGTAAACTCATTTGCATGAAAAGAACAACTATAGAAAAATTCTCAATGCTGGGACTTATTTTGACTGCTACCTCCATGGTGACGGCTGCAATTATACCAGACAGAAAATCACACGGTTTGAAGAACGGAACTTTGCGTGTTCAGAGTGCCAGCGTATTCGGACTGCCTGGTGTTGTTACATGCATTCCCGACCGTATCGATTCGTTTTATACATGTACAGCGACAGCAGACACAATTACGACTGCAAAACCGGCAACCATGTTTATAGACGAAAGTATATATGTAGATGATCTCGAATTTATGTGGCACACGATTAACAACACATCTCAGGATGGCAGACAAAGCGTGCTGCAGTTCGTAGGATAATGCTACTACTATAACATGCTGTCCTCAAGATGGCATGTTATACCCCTTATTCCTCCTCGTCTCACTCGGCGTCTCTCCATAATAATGCTTATACACCTTCGTCAACGCCGAAGGGTTCTTATACCCCAGCACATACGCAATATGCGCTATACTCACTTCATTCTCTATACATAGCGCCCTCGCTCTTTCCATTCGCACCTGCAGCTGATAATCACTGAACGACATACCGCAGTACTTAATAAAACTTTGCCGGAGTTTAGAAGCACTGACAAAGTACGTAGACGCCAGTTGAGAGATAGTCAGTTCTTTATCGATGTTATTACGGATAAACGTCTTAATAGTATTAAAGGTAACATCATGCGAAGAGGACACAGTATTAGTATCCTGTTGTTCGAGAATGAGGATGAGGAGTTCCTGTAGCTTGCCCAGCAACCATGTTTTGCGGAGGCCTGTATTAATGACGGAGAACTTGAGTTCATGATTAAGATGATGCAGCCCCTCCCAGATAATCCCTGGAGTCGGAGTAAGGAGTACAGGCATGTCCATGTCTATCTTATACAACCATTTCTTAGCTAATTTGGAATGACTCGCATATGTCGCAAGCATATCCCGGCTAAATCCGTAATACTGTACTTCATAGATCCCGGGACTAAAAAGCGTAGGTTGCTGCTGACCGATGATGTGAAAACAATTATACTGTCCCTGGAGCAGGGGAACGCTTGTCATATCCAGATAGGAGAGGTTGATACTACCTTCTATCATACAGCACACCACACTCAACCCTTCTTTAACTCTCGGTAACAGCTGTACAGGCTCTTTAACGATGAATATATTGTTGCTCAGACTGCAGCCGTTGGCGGTAGTAGTATGGTAGATGATATCAACTGGAGGACTGGTCACAAGTACCGGCTCCGCAAAATCGCAGTGATAAGCTGCATACTGTGGGGGCAACTGATGGGTTATTTTAATATGGTGCTCTGGAATTCCGACTATACCATATTCTATAGTCACGTTCATATAGGTAACATTTACTTTGAGGGATGTTGGCTAGTTCATATCAGGTCAACGTTCGGCTAATAGACTACTAATATTAACAGTAATAAAGAGGAGGACAAAATAAAGCAGGTTAAGAAATTATTAAGAATGATAAGGAGCCAGGCTAAACAACCTGGCTCTTCACTTAAAACAAGAAAACAACCTGTTAAAATATTTGACATCTGCACCCCGCAGATGCATTGGATTAAACATTGGATGTTCAAATGTAGATGCTTGAAATAAGAAAAGTGTGAATGAGATGTTAATGAAAAAAAATTGTCCCGGGAATCGCTACCCGGGACAATAACTAAAACAACAGCTATGAATGAAAAATCTTTATTCCATAGATAAAGATTCAATTTCCATACCACCAGATCTTACCCCGGACAATTGTTGTGTATCTGATCGCATTTCGGGTAGTCTCTACAAATACTGTGGAGATAATTCCACACCTTTGTGGCTGGATCGGATATAAAGGCCATGGAAATCATGTGGTTGGTCATGGATTGATATTTGAAAGCATAGTATCTGGGTATTTTTGGACGAATTAGGGAGGATTTAATATTATATAGAACCGGTTTTTGTACGAATACATCTTCAAGCATTTGATAATCAATTTAATGGTACAAGTGAACGCATGGCACAGCATATAAAAACGGACGTGGAGCGTCCGTCTGATAAAATATTGACTACCGAGGGGAAAAAAGGGTCGTTTATTTTGATCATTGACGATGAACCTGATATTTGTCGACTGTTGCAATTAAGTCTGGTCAAACATGGATATAAAGTAAAATATGTTCACGCACTGACAGAAGGAATGCAATATTTACAGCATCAACAACCGGATTTGCTTTTCCTGGACATACACTTGCCAGATGGCTCTGGCCTGGAAGCATTACCAGCTATCAAAAAGAAATGCCCCGCCTTACCGGTAATTACGATCAGTGCGTACGACAACGGTATGGAAAAGCAAAAAGCATTAAATGCCGGAGCTACTTACTTCATGGCAAAACCATTTAATGTGACGAACCTGGATGAGCTAATGAGCGATATGCTAAGACGAAAGTAGATCGGGATTAATTTGTAAATTTAAATTAGCAGTTGTCAAACACCACATATAAATATTATGAGAAATATTCTGATAATTGATGATGAGATCAATATTTGTACGTTATTAAGCAAGTTTCTAGGTAAACATGGCTTCAAGGTGGATACTACCATGAGCGGTGCAACTGCTTTGAAAATGATGAAAGAAAAAACTTTCGACCTGGTGTTGTGCGACTACCGGTTGAAAGACACAGATGGTGCGCAGTTGCTGCAGGATATTCTTCAGATCAACCCTCGTACTATCGTGATCATCATCACTGGGTATACCGATGTCAGAGTTGCGGTGGATATGGTGAAGAACGGTGCCTACGACTACCTTTCCAAGCCACTTTATCCCGACGAAATATTGAACCTGGTGCACAAAGCGTTTGCTCACATGGATGCTGAACGTGAACGTGAAGAATCTATGCCAATGCGTACAGTAAATGGTACCTCCGCTGGTAACGGATCCGTACCCGAATCCTCAGATGGAGAGCCCGATGGTGAAATGCTGGACAAAAACCATAAATACGTTTATGGTGAAAGTAACGGCGCAAAGGAACTTTTCCGCCAGATTAAACTGGTGGCGCCTACCGACTACAGTGTGATCATCTTCGGTGAAACCGGTACAGGTAAGGAATCTGTAGCACACCTCATCCATCATCATAGTAAACGGCATAACCAGCCCTTCGTAGCGCTGGACTGTGGTAGCCTTTCCAAAGAACTGGCAGCAAGTGAACTGTTCGGTCATGAGAAAGGATCTTTTACAGGCGCTATCAATACCAAAATAGGCGCCTTCGAACAGGCCCATGGTGGTACCCTGTTTCTGGACGAAGTAGCGAATCTTTCTTACGATATCCAGGTAGCCTTATTGCGCGTGATCCAGGAAAAGGTGATCCGCAGAGTGGGCAGCCTCAAAGAGATACCAATAGATGTACGGATTATCGTAGCATCCAACGAAAAACTCTCTGAGTCTGTAGCAAAAGGCCGCTTCCGTGAAGACCTCTTCCACAGGTTCAATGAGTTCACCATCTACATTCCGCCACTGCGCGAGAGGGTGGAAGACCTTGCGCTGTTTGTCGACGCATTTATGCGCCAGGTGGAAAGAGAACTGCAAAAGAACTGTGGTAAGATCACCAATGAAGTATGGGAATGTTTCAGCAGATACAACTGGCCTGGTAATATCCGTGAACTGAAAAACGTGATACGCCGCGCATGCCTCCTCACCCCGGAGCATGAAGACATCACATTGTCTACATTGCCGCTGGAAATGAAAGAGTCGTTTGCACAGCAACCATACGAGGAAGATCACCAGGTGAATATGTCGGGTGAACTGATCTCCATCACAAATGAGAATGACCTGAAAACAGTCGCACTGCAGGCAGAGTACAACAAGATCATCAATGTACTCAAAGAGGTGAAATACAATAAGACGAAAGCAGCGCAACTACTGAACATCGACCGTAAAACCTTGTACAATAAACTAAGATTACTCAATATTAATTACTAGCGATATCAATTTAATGTTTGTTTATACTGAACACAGGCCCGTTATCCAGCGGGCCTTTTCTATGCCCGGTATGCTATTTGCCATTTTATGTGTATAAAACCTTGCATTTATGGATCCGCAAAATAATCAGCAGCAGATGGAGAACGGGGATAAAAAAAGCGCCGGCTTCTTTGAGCGCTTTTCCTCGAAAGTGGCGCAGGCTACCGGGTCGCAATGGGCTTTCTTTATTGCCTTGGCGGCTATTATTGTATGGGGTATTACCGGGCCGTTTTTCGGATATTCCGATACCTGGCAGCTGGTGATCAATACCGGTACAACAATTATCACTTTCCTGATGGTATTCATTATCCAGAAATCACAGAATAAAGACTCCAAGTCAGTACAACTGAAACTGAATGAATTGATCGCAGCAAATAAGCTGGCCAGCAACCGCCTCATTGTAGTGGAAAACCTGACAGAAGAAGAGTTGGATACGCTGCATAACTATTACACGAGGCTGGCAGAAGAAACAAAGAAAAGAATGGCAATGAAGGAATCCCACTCAGTGGAAGAAGCAATTGAGAACGCAGACGAAAAGCTGAAGGCGCAGTGATATAGCAAATCAGGAAATGAATGCTGGTATGTCTGTAGCATCCATTTCCTGACTGTTAATGTTTTTAGTTCAATGGCAGCACAATTGTAAACACACTTCCTTCCCCGATCTCACTCTCCACATGTACAGTGCCTTTATGGTTCATGATGATATTCTGTGTACTCGTTAACCCTAAACCAGTTCCTTTCGGCTTATTGGTAAAGAATGGATCAAATAACCGTGTTTTGGTTTCTTCCGGAATACCAGGACCGTTGTCAGTGATAGTGATCACCGCCTTATCCCGTTGTTTGGCGGTCTGTAAAGTAAGTAATCCCTTTCCGGGTGTCATAGCTTCCACCGCATTGATGATGATGTTCAGCAACGCAATCACCACCTTATCTTCATCCGCAGGGATCATGACATCCTGCTTGAGATAATCTTTCTTCACGCTGATCTCATTGAGCTGCAAACGGTCCTGCGCCAGCGCCAGTGCTTTGTCTGTCAGTTCATTGATACCGTGAGGCCGGATGTTCAGTTCTATCATCCTTGTTGAATGCAGCAGTTCTGTGATCAGCTGATTGATGCGGGTACAGTTCCGCTCAATGATATCGACATATATCTGGCTATCTTCCACGCTGACGGGCTCACCTTTGAACTGACTTACCGCCAATAGAATATTTGTCAGCGGATTGCGTACCTCATGCGCTATCACACGCGCAATACGGCCGGTTACAACGAACTTCTGCTGTTGCTGTTTTTCCAGCTCCTCCCGCTTTCTCTCAGTAATATCCTGCACCACACAAAGGAAGATCTGCTCCTGCTCATCCAGCGTTACAGCACTCACCATCACATCGAGTTTCTTTCCCTGTTTGGTGAGGAAGTTATACTCCGTACGTACACTTGTTTCTACTCCGCAGATATGATCGAAGAAATGTTTGCACTGCTCCTCCTGGAAGAATAGCTGCTTGAGGTTCAGCTGTAACATCTCTTCTTTGGTGTATTGTAAAGTCCTGATAGCAGAAGGATTGGCGTCAATCACATTCTTGTTACAGTCTGCAAGGATAATGAGGTCATGTGCCTTTTCAAATACACCGAAATACTTCTTCTCATTTTCTTCTATGATACGAAGATGGCGGGCTTCGTCCAGCGCATAACGGATAGAGCGTTCCAGCAGGTCGGCACTGATCTCGCCTTTTACCAGGTAGTCGGAAGCCCCCGCCTGCATCGCTTCCTTATCTATCGTATAGTCCCCCTTACCGGTCAGCATAATCACCGGCGCCTTGTAATCCAGCTGCTGGAAGTGGTGAAGGATGTCTATACCTGTATAAGGCCCCAGACGATAGTCGGCGAGGTAAATGTCATGTACCTTCCTGTCTATTTGTTCTACCGCTTTAGAATAAGTAGGCGCCCAGTCCAGCTGGTACTGCCCCGGAGAAATGTCTTGCAATAACTGGCTGACGAGGAAAAAATCGTCCTCATCATCGTCTATCATTAGTATGTGTACGGGTTGATCTGTCATTCTCTAAGCATTTGGCAGTTCCGTTATTTGAACCGATATTTTCCCAACATGGGTAAATTCAACTCAGCAATAAGAATGCTAATTTTTCCGGCGCTTTTAACTTTCTTCATTATAGAGAGTTTGTGTTAATGGTAAAGTAATGATAAAGGTAGCGCCCCGGCCAGGTGTTCCCAATGCGGTAATATGCCCGTGATGGCTATCCACTATTTTTTTACAGATGGCCAGCCCTATACCGGTGCCGGAATATTCACTCATACCATGTAGCCTTTGAAATAATAAAAAGATGCGTTCGGCATATGCAGGGTCAAAACCTATACCATTATCCTCAATGAAGATCTTACATTCATTATTTTCCTGCTCAGCTCTGATGTTAATCACCAGCTGCCGCTCAGGATGAGCAAATTTGATCGCATTGGCGATAATGTTCTGGAATAACTGGTGAAAGGACGTAGGCGTTCCCTCTATAACCGGAATGGATGCAATATTAACGACCGCCCTCTTTTCCTGCAGACTGACCTCCAGGTCACTGATCACCTCCTGTATAAGCTGTGTCATATCTACTTTCACGATATTTTCCGGAGTGATACGCCCCGCCCTCGAAAACAATAACAGGTCGTTGATCAGTATCCGCATTCTTCCTACGGCGCCCACCATACGGTGTATCAGATCTGTAGCATCGGAAGGCAACTGGTCGCCGTATTTGGTCTGCAGGCGGTCGCTGAAAGTAGAGATCTTCCGCAAAGGCTCCTGCAGGTCGTGAGACGCCACATAGGCAAACTGCTCCAGTTCCTCGTTAGATTTATTCAGCAGTTTGATATTTTGCTGCAGGTCATGCTGATAAGACTTCAGACGGGATTCAATATGCAATTGCAGCCGGAATTCCCGTGTGAGGGTCACATATGAATAGATGCCAATGAGGATGGCCATAAGCGAGGAAATAAAGATCACCGGTATCCAGATGGCCGAAAAGAAGCTCTGTAACCTCGATTTCTGCTGCAACTTGGTGTTTTCTATGTTTAACATGTCCTGGACCTTACGGTCTATCCTCTCCATAGATTTTTCCCCCTCCCATACCGCCGAGGTGTCCTTCTGCGGAGAGGTCAGTTTGGCTTCTCCGGCTATCAGTTGCTGGTATTTCTTGTCCAGCAGTTTTTTCAGAGTGTCCAGATGCAGTTGCTGCTGTTGGTTGTCGGCGGTTATTCTGCGAAGCATCATATACTCCTCTTCTATCTTGATACTGCGTTGCTGCATGGTGGGCCGCAGAAAAGCGGTATCTCTGGTAATACTGTACCCCCGGATAGCTGATTCTGCATCCTTCAGCTGTTTTGTGATCACTTCCAGACTTTTGGATATCTCTATGGTGTGATTCAGCCAGCGGGCATTGTCCAGCAGATTTTTCGTTACCAGGAAGGAACATATAGAGGCAACTATGATAACAGTAAAAGCGATGAAGAATCCTAATCTGATCTTCTTTTGTACAGGTATATGCATTTTTCCCGGTGATTGTAGTAAGTTTTCGAATTTACAACTATCCAACAATTTCCACACAGTGAAATGCATATTCTACAGGCATTCCTGTCGTGGCTGCTAAATCGCTTCATATAAGCGTTACAGTAAGTATTATACTGTTTAAATGCTTTGCAGGTAAGGGTTTTGACATAATAGAGCTATGTCTGATATGTATTCCGCAGGTATGCTGATAGGTGATGGAATGAACTTTGTCTTTTATAACAAACAGCACATGGTTGAAAAGCGCCCGGATACTACTGCACAACTGTAAAAGCAATCATTCACGTAAAAAACTCAGACTATGCAATATTATCATATGTCAGCGGGTAATCCTCCTCCGGGTGGGGTGCCTGAAAAGCAGCCCCCTCCAAAAGAGGAACCGCCAAGACCATCAGGTCCGGAAATAACACCTCCGCCATCGCCGCCAGGACCTCCGCCTCCTGTGCCGAATGAAGTACCTGACCACGATATCAAACGTTCCCCTCCTAACCCGAAAGCAAAGAAAAAGGAAGAGGAACTGGCTACAGAAGAAAGGGCGGAATTCATCGCAGAGCAGGACAGGGAAGATGTACAGGAAAGATCGCCGGATCTCTTCCCCGACAAAACGATCATGGAAAGCTTCAATAGTTACGACGAAGAAGACTCCAGAGTAATTCCGGAAGAGTAAATTGATCACTATTAAACTCCAAATAATATGGCAACAAGAACCCAATCAAAATCCCGGACAGGCAATAATCAGTCCCAGTCCCGGACAACCGGTAGAAGTGCTGCAAACAGCAAATCAATGTCTACGTCCCGTAGCAGTTCATCCAGAACAAGCAGCTCATCCCGTTCCAGGAGCAGCAGAAACCAAAATGAAGACATGCCGAACTCCAAGTTCCATCAATTGTTCCTGGACCAGTTAAAAGACATGTACTGGGCAGAAAAAGCGCTGGTGAAAGCCCTCGGTAAAATGCAAAAGGCCGCTACTTCAGAAGAACTCATGGATGCCATCGCGCACCACCAGGAACAGACAAGAGAACATGTAACCCGCCTTGAAAGGGTATTTGAATCACTGGGCCAGACGCCTAAGGCAAAAAAATGCCCGGCCATGGAAGGTCTGATAGCAGAAGGACAGGAATGTATAGATGACACAGAAGAAGATACTGCTGTTAGAGATGCAGGTCTGATCATCTGCAGCCAGAAGATCGAACATTACGAGATCTCCACCTACGGCAGCCTCCGTACACTGGCAGGCAGAATGGGACATGAAGATGCAGCACGACTGCTCGAGCAGACACTGAACGAAGAAAAGGAAACAGACGTATTACTTACTCAACTGGCAGAATCTTCCATAAACGAAGAAGCTGCTGCTGAATAAGAAAGATATAGATGGGAACCCGGGAGGCCTCTGCATTACAACAATGTAAGAGGCCTTTCTTACTAGAAACACTGAAAGATGATAGACCTGATTGCAGAAGCGATGGCTACAGCCAAAGCGGTGAAATTACGATATGTGAAGTCTGGTACTACAGGGTATAGCCGGGAAAGAGTGAAAGACGGCTTTCAGTACCGTGATCAGCACGGCGAGATTATTACGGACGAAGAGGTCCTCTCCAGGATCCGGGGGCTGGTACTGCCTCCCGCCTGGGAAAACGTGTGGATCTGCCCATATGCTAATGGCCATTTACAGGCTACTGGTATTGATGCTTTGGGACGGAGGCAATACCGCTACCACTCCACCTGGGCAAGGGTGCGCAATGAAACCAAGTACGACCGCCTGCTACATTTTGGGGAGAAACTACCGCAATTACGCAAGCATATCGCGGCTGCCCTGCGTAAGAAAACCCTTGATAAAGAAAAGGTTACAGCTATCGCGCTCAGCGTTATGCAGGAAACCCTTATCCGGGTAGGCAATGCTTCCTATGAAAAGTTATATGGCTCATACGGACTTACCACATTACAGGTGCAACACGTCAAAATAGACGGAAATACGGCCTTTTTTAAATTCAAGGGAAAGAAGGGCATCCTGCACAAAATCACGCTAAAACACGCCCAATTAGCCAAATTGCTACAGAAGGTCAGGGATATCCCCGGACAGGAATTATTTCAATATTACGAGGGAGAGGAGCATAAGAGCCTCGATTCCGGAGATATTAACGAATACCTGAAGCTGTGGACAGGAGAAGAGTATACCTGTAAAGATTTCAGAACATGGTCAGGTACCGTGAATGCACTTAATCTGCTGGCTGATCTTACCCCGTTCAGCTCAGCAACAGAATGTAAACAGAACCTGGTGCATATTATCGACAGTGTGGCCGGAAAACTGGGTAATACAAGGGCCGTCTGCAAGAAATACTATATCCATCCCAGGATTCTCGAAGCTTATGAACGGTGTGATCTGGAACCTTATCTGGAAGAATTACGCGCCGGAAGGAATAAAGCATCCACCGGAGGCCTTCATAACGATGAAAAAGTACTGCTGAAATTCATGAAATCACACTCACAGGAAAAGAAACCTGTTAAAATGAAAGCAGGGAGCAGGAATTAAGCTGATATCACCCTGTCGCTTAATCCTGGTCCCTGCTTTTTTAAAACGAGTTATATTATGCGAAGATCAACTGATCTTCCCTGTCTTCTACTGGTATTTTCTGTAGAAATTCGTCAAATCCGGATTCCTCATGTGTACTATAGGCGCCATAAGCATCCAGTACATAGCCTATCTCACCGTCCTGATCTTCTATCAGATACAACACTGACATATCAGCCGGGTCAGATTCCCCCTCAAACCTGTACGTTTTAATGATCTTCAGTTCTTCCGGATTGTATATTTTTTGTTTTTCAACATTCTGCATTCTGCCATGGTCACTCATCTTTAATTCATGATCGAGGCCCTTGTCATGCAATTTTTGCATCACCCGGCTAAGGGTGGTCATTTCGCCTGGCTTTTCCATAAATAAAGGTTTTTGTTACAAAGCATAAAAATCCAAATCGCGTGCCATGGCATATAGTTTGGTTTTTATTCAACATCACCCTTAAATTATTTTTTATGAGAGCTGTTTGGTCAGGAACAATCGGTTTTGGGTTAGTGAATATACCCATCAAATTGTACAGCGCCGTGCAGGACAGCAGACTGGACCTGGACATGCTGGATAGAAAGGATCACGCCCATATAAAGTTTAAACGTGTGAATGAAGACACAGGAAAAGAAGTGCCCTGGGAACAGATCGTGAAGGGATACCTGCTAAACGATGAATATGTTATCCTGGAAGACGAAGATTTTCAGGAGGCTGCTCCTGAAAAAAGCAAGATCATCACGATCGAGTCCTTTGTAGATCAGGCGGAGATAGACGATATCTATTTTGAAACACCGTACTACATAGAACCCGACAAAGCGGGCGTGAAAGCATACGAATTATTGCTGAAAACATTGCAGAAAACGGGTAAGGCCGGACTGGGGCGTTTTGTACTCAGAACGAGTGAACATCTCGTCATTATACGTCCCCGCGACAACTACCTGATGTTGCAACAATTGAGGTTTGAACAGGAAATACGTTCGCCGGAAGAATTGTCTCTCCCTTCCGATAGCAAGATCAGCAAGAGAGAACTGGATATGGCGGTGCAACTCGTGGAAAGTTATACTACTGAATTTGACATCAGTCAATTTAGAGATACTTATCATGAAGAATTGCTCAAGATCATCAAAGCCAAAGCAAGTGGCAAACGCCGTACAGTGAAGAAAATGAAGATCGTACATACCAAGAGCACCGATCTGTTCGATCAGCTGAAAGCGAGTCTGGGGAATACCGGCGGGTCTGGCAGCAGCAGTAGCCGTAGTCATAAAAAACGTGCATCATGAGTCTGAGAACATACGATGAGAAGCGCAATTTTAACGTCACTTCCGAGCCTAAAGGCGCGAAGAAGAAGAGTGCAGGTAAACAACACATCTTCGTGATACAGCGGCATCATGCCTCCCGTTTACACTACGACTTCCGACTGGAAGTAGATGGTGTATTAAAAAGCTGGGCTGTACCGAAAGGCCCTTCCATGAACCCGTCTGACAAACGACTGGCCATGCAGGTGGAAGACCACCCTTATGACTATAAAGACTTTGAAGGTGTCATCCCGGAAGGGAATTATGGCGCAGGCTTCGTCTACGTATGGGACAAAGGGAACTATGAACTGCTGCATGAAGAGGGTAAAGATTTTGATAAAGAAGCGAACAAAGAAATCCGGGAAGGTAACCTGAAAATACGCCTGAAAGGTAAGAAAGTGAAAGGTGAGTTTGCCCTCGTGAAAATGAAAAACTCGGATGACAATGCCTGGTTACTGCTAAAACATAAAGACGATTATGCGGTGAAGTCAGCTTACGACAGTGAAAACTTTACGCCGCAACGTATCAAGGACAGAGGTGTGAAAGAGAAAGAGAAGATGAAGGGTACTAAAAAAAAAGTAGCACCGGCAAAAGCAAAAGCAGCATCCGCTAAGAAGGAGCTGTTTACGCCCATGATGGCGACTTTGGTAGATAAGCCGTTTAGCAGGGAAGGTTGGCTGTTTGAAACTAAATGGGACGGTTACAGGGCAATAGCCGACGTGCGGAAAGGAAAAGTAGAGTTGTATTCAAGAAATCATTTGTCTTTTAATAAAGACTATCCGAAAGTAGTGAAAGCACTGGAAGGCTTGAAGCATGATGTAGTGCTGGATGGGGAAGTAGTGATCCTGAAAAAAGACGGCACCTCAGATTTTCAGGCGTTGCAGAACTATAAGAATGATGCCTCCGGCAACCTGGTGTATGTGGCGTTCGACATGTTGCAGTTGGATGGGCAGGACCTGCAGGCATTGCCACTTATTCAGCGAAAGGAACTGTTGAAAGATGTCGTCGCACAGCTGGGTAGCAAAACAGTGATCTACTCTGAACATGTACTGGACGATAGTGAAAAGCTGTATAAAACGGCCCAGCAGAAAGGTTGGGAGGGCATCATTGCCAAAGAAGCAGAGAGTCTCTACGCTGAAGGCCGCAGATCTATGTCCTGGCTGAAGATCAAGATTGTGGATGAACAGGAAGCTATCATCTGCGGGTATACGGATCCGCAGGGAAGCAGGAAGAAAATAGGATCGCTGGTGCTGGGTATCTACGATGATAATAATGAATTGAAATATGTCGGTAACTGTGGCGGCGGATTGAATGGAGCGCTTATCAACGAGCTGTATGATAAGATGCAGCCTTACCGGCAAAAGACCTCTCCGTTGAAGGAGAAGGTAAAAACGAATACACCTGTCACCTGGGTGAAACCCGAGCTGGTATGTCAGGTGAAATTCTCCTCCTGGACCAGCGACAGGCATCTGCGTCAGCCAATATTCATGGGATTGAGGAAGGACAAGACAGCAAAAGAAGTCCATAAGGAAACTGCAAAACCTACAAAGATGGCCACAAAAAAAGCCGCAGCACATGCTGCTCCAGCCGCTGCGCGTTCGCATGAAAAGGAACGTGTGGTAACCCTGAATGGTAAAAAGGTGACGTTGACCAACCAGCAGAAAGTATACTGGCCGGACGAAAAGATCACAAAAGGGACACTGCTGGATTATTATATGGAGATGGCCGACTATGTATTGCCTTTCCTGAAAGACCGCCCACTAAGCTTGCACCGTTTCCCCAATGGCATTAATGACCCTGGTTTCTATCAGAAGGATATTGATACAGAATCGGCTCCGGACTGGCTGAAAACGGTACAACTACATGCTGCTTCTGCCTCCCGTGATGTGGATTACCTCGTTTGCAACAACGCCGCCACGCTGGCGTATATGGTCAATCTTGGATGTATCGAGATCAATCCCTGGCTGTCACGGGTGAAAAACCTGGACAACCCGGATTACCTGGTACTGGACCTCGATCCTGAGAATATTGCCTTTAAACATGTGGTAGAAACTGCACAGGCTATCAAGGCCTTGCTGGACCAACTCGGGCTGACGGCATTTTGTAAAACTTCCGGCGCTTCAGGACTGCACATTTATGTGCCTACTGGCGCTAAATATAATTATGAAACCTGCCGCCTGTTCGCCGAATACGTGGCGAAACAGGTGCAGCAGGAGTTACCAGCTATTACAAGTGTGATCCGCAATAAATCGAAACGAAATAAAAAAGTGTATATAGACTATATGCAGAACAGCCGTGGACAGACCATCGCTTCTCCTTATTCCGTACGTCCTAAGCCGGGAGCTACTGTTTCCGCACCTTTGAACTGGGATGAGCTGACCGATGATCTTGCCATTGCCGATTTTAATATTGGGAACATGGCAGACAGGATCAGGGATGTAGGTGATCTTTGGAAAGATATAGATAAAACAAAGAATGATCTGCGTAAAGTGATCCAGCATATTGAATCTACAGCACAATGATTTTTTCACCTTAAAACGGAACCGTTATGCAAACAGCAAATCATCGCCATCATGTCAATCTTGCTCCTGTTTATGGGATCATTATAGCAGTTGTGTCCCTTATCTTCACTGTTATATTTTATTTCACTAATATGGCGGGCGCTTTATGGACGGGGTACTTCGGAAATCTGCTGATGTTCCTGGGGGTGTTGTTCTCCGTTATTCACTATAACAGCCAGCATCATGAAAAGACCTCTGCCATGGCATTATTCGCTATGGGATTTAGAACTACGATATGGGCCGTGTTTATTGTTACATTGTTTACGATAGCCCTGCACTTCATCTCAGGTGCACAGACGGAAGATAATTTCTGGATCTACCTGTTCGGTAACGTGTTTTTCACCAATGGTATTCTTGGCTTGCTGGCAGCAGGTCTGGCTGCAATGGTGTTCAAAAGGAATCAGACAACGACCAAGCCTAAATAAAGCCTTACATCAGCCAACCCAGTAGCAGGCAGGCCAATACTATAAATGGGGACGGTATACGTGATGCAGTGAGAATAACTAAGGTAGCAATGGTAATTGCAACGTTGTACCAGGTAAGTGGGATAGCCAGGAACAATATGATCGTGGCTGCCCACATGATCCCCACTACGGTGGCATTGATACCTTCCAATGCCCGGTAGATGACAACGTATTTCTTCAGGTTATGCCAGATAGGAAAGAAGAATAAAACCAGCAGCAGGCTGGGTAGAAAGATGGCAATAGGCGCCAGCATGCATCCCAGCAACTGATAACCCGGCCCAAGGCTGCGCATTACCATGCCGCCTACATATGCAGTAATAGAAAAAGTAGGGCCGGGTAAAGCCCGCATGATACCGGCTCCGGTCAGCAGCTCTTCCGCATTCATAAAGCGGGTGTTGGAGCGTGATACATACTGTTCCAGCATCATCGCTATCAGGATGTCCCCACCGCCAAACACCAGGCTACCGAAACGGTAGAAGTTCTCAAACAGGTTGAACGGACGGCGCGTGATCCAGTCATGTGTACGCGCCAGCTCGGAAAAGAAACCCGCCAGTATGAACAGCAGGGCAAACAGCCAGATGTTCGTCCACTGTATCTTTTTAGGCTTGTCTTTAATGTCAGGAATACGCTTATTACTGAAATTGGATACGATCCCACCCAGGATGATTAACGCGGGAAAGGTCCAGGGAGATTTGAAAAAGTATGCTGTGAGCAGGGAAACCGCCATAATGACGGCAGTAGCCAGGCTGCGGATGCTGATCTTAAACGCCCGCAGGCTGCCATATATCAGAAAACCAACAGCCATTGGCTGTACGTACTTAAAGATATCTACGTTCAGGGCTTTCTGGTCAAAATATTGCAACAGGAAACTGAGCGATCCCATTAACAGGCAGGCAGGAGCTATCCATATCAGGAGTGTGGCTACAGCCAGCGTTACGCCGCCCCGTTTGTAACCAATGAGTGTCAGCGTCTGTGAGGAAGACGCACCTGGTAAGAGCTGGCAGAATGCGTTGTACTCCATCAGCTCCTGCTCGGTTACATCCCTTCTCTGGTGTACGAACGTTTTCAACATCATAGCCAGGTGACCCTGGGGTCCCCCGTACGCAGTGATGCTGTGCATAAAAACAGCCCGTAAGAAAGGAATGTGACGCAGAAACACTTTTTGGCAATTAATCGGCTGCCCGAATTTCAATAATTTCCTGACAATATCAAACAGGAAAACGACAAACAATTGATTTTCTTTTGTTAAGTGAGAAGCGTACAGGCATAATCCTTGTTGTATATAAACTATACTTTCAGGTCAATCCATATTCCCACCCTAGTATGATAACCTTTAAGCGGTTGGTATTGAATGGTTTAATAATAAAGTAGTTTATGAGAAAACTCCTCATTCTCCTATGCATAACGATTTCAGTCAGCGCACATGCACAATTGTCATATTACAACAGCGACGCTTATTGGGGCAATTTTAGCCTGCAGACCACTTGTGTCAGGCCGGCCGTGACGGATACCTGCCTGGTATTCGTTACTAACAGGCACCTGTACAAGGATAGTCTGCGTTTTGTGGATGAATTTGTGGATACGGCAGGGTTGAAATACTTCGTCCTGCAAAAACAGGCCGGTAAATGGAACGTCATCCAGGTGCAGACTCTGACAGATGCAATGCGGCTGATGCCGGAGAAGCGCGATATAGTCGTATATGCGGAAGGGATGGGGAAGATCTTTACTACCAACGTGGAACGGGCATTATTAATGCGTTCGCAGTATAATGTGAATGTAGTCATGTTTGATTATGCCAGCATCAACACGACCTACAAGCCCTCGAGGAACTTTAAGTTTGCCCGTAGCAATGCGAGGTTATCAGCGGCCCATTACTTCCGGCTACTGCAGCTCATACAGCAGGCCCGCCGGGAAAAAGAAGACTGGGCAGAGCATATAAAAGTTTCTACATTCTGTCATAGTATGGGAAACATCATTTTCATGGAAATGATGAAACACCAGCCTTATGATCAGTTGAATGCGGAGCCGTTCATTGACAATGTTATACTGAATGCGGCATGCGTACCTTCAAAAGGCCATAAGGAATGGGTAGAGCGCATCCGCTTTGCGAATAAGATCTATATTCATTACAACCGGTCAGACTGGCAGCTGAAGGGGGCTCACCTGCTTACCATGACGCCTCAGCTGGGAGAAAAGCTGAAACGTCCGTTGGCGAACAATGCGAGTTACGTCAACTTTCACGACCAGGTAGGCCGGCAGCACAGTTATTTTCTGAACTTCCCACAGAACGATTACCGGATGACGCAGGAGATGAAGGACTATTTTGTACAATTGTTCAGTGGCAATACGGCAGTGCTGGAAGTGGAAAAGACCTTGGCCAAAAAGCAATTGGGGGCGCAGGAAAGTGTCAATTAGAAAATATTCGTGTATATGACTATAAACAAGGCTGAAAAGCAGACGATCTGTCTTTCAGCCCTGTTTTTTCTATGAGCAGCCGTTATTTCTTCAGGCCGATTTCTCTCAATCTTTCATCCAGGTATTCACCGGCGGTGATGGGTTCATAAGCCAGCGGATTTTCATCCGTTACACAGCTCTCCAGTGCGTTCAGTGGCATCTCTGATTTGGGATGAAGGAAGAACGGAATGGAGAAACGGCTCGTATGCCACATATCGCGGGGTGGGTTTACTACGCGGTGTGTGGTTGATTTCAGGCGATTGTTTGTCAGTCTTTGCAGCATATCGCCTACATTCACCACGATCTGCTCCGGCAGTGATGTGACAGGCACCCAGTTATCCTGTTTGTCCAGTATCTGCAAACCATCAGCAGAAGCGCCTACCAGCAGGGTAATGAGGTTGATGTCCTCATGCTGCTCTGCACGGATGGCAGAAGCAGGTTCCTGCGTAATAGGAGGGTAGTGGATGGCCCTCAGTATGGAATTGCCATTGTGTATATATTCGTCAAAGTAATGCTCATCCAGTCCCAGGTAGATCGCGATCGCCTGTAGCAGTGCTTTACCAGATTTTTCGAAAGCACGGTATGCATCGAAAAAGGTGGGCGAAAAAGCAGGGATCTCCTTTACCGCTACATTTGGCGGATATTCGTTACTGATCGGATCATCATCTTCCACAGTTTGTCCAAACTGGAAGAATTCCTTCAGATCTGGCGCTTCATATCCTTTGGCATGTTCCTTACCGAAAGAGGTATAACCGCGCTGGCCGGCCAGTTCGGGGATCTCGTAAGATCGCTTGGTCTCTGCCGGTAATGTGAAGAACAGCTGTACGTATTTGTACAGTTTTGCAATGAGCTCGTCGGAGATGCCGTGATTTTTTACCGCTACAAAACCTACTTCTTCGTAAGCTTTACCAAGCTGCTCCACGAAAGCGGCTTTACTGGCAGCATCGCCCGAAGTAAAGGCGGCGAGGTCCACAACTGGAATGGATTGAGTTAGTGCCATAGTAATGAGTTTTACATTACTAAGTTAACTTATTTTAAGTAAGCTACATCTTCCGGCGTAATGTCTACCATCGCATATCTTTCCACATGATTGATCAGCATCTCATCCATAATGTCCACCACGTTCTTATAATTGGCAGATTTATCTGCTTTGATGAGTACCATCAGGCCGTCTTCCTTATGTTGTTTGATGACCCGCTCACGTTTGTCTATAATGACATCCCGTATGCCATGGTTATTGGCAAAAGAAGAAGCCTTTACTACCGGAGGATGGAGGGGATCATTACCGATGCCTTCATAGTACCTAACGCTGTTGTTGGCCCCGAGCAAAATGGTGAGGGATTTGCTTTCCGCCAGTGCTTGTGGATGTTCCTTATCATCTGCGGGCATCTTCAGGTCCATCGTCTGAGGTTGTGTCAGCACAGTAGTAAGCATGAAAAAAGTGATGAGCAGAAAGCCCAGGTCTACCATAGGTGTCATGTCTACACGTGTACTTAATTTCCTTGAACGGGTTCCTCTTTTGTGGCCGCGATCGGAGCTGCCGGTATTTATTTCAGCCATAGTGAATAGGTTTAGAGTGTATAAGAATAAATGACTGAAAGCGCTTTCAGGGATATAGATGCGGGGGCGGGTAAATTCCATAAAACAATCCAGATGATGTATAAGGTAATCATTCACCGCCATCATCATAACGTGATCAATCGCGGCAATCGGCTCCATAGTTGCCGTGTGTCTGATAACAATGTTCATTAAGCAAAAACGCCGTCCCTGATCAGGAACGGCGTTTCATATCTTACTCAATGAATTCCAAATTTATTTAAAATTCAGCGCTCTTCGGTGTTCTTGGGAATGGAATTACATCCCTGATATTACCCATACCTGTTACGAACAGCACAAGCCTTTCAAAACCGAGTCCGAAACCTGCGTGAGGCGCAGTACCGAAGCGGCGCGTATCGAGGTACCAGCTCATTTCTTCAACAGGCAGGTGCATTTCCTGCATGCGTGTAACAAGTTTATCGTAGTTCTCTTCGCGCTGTGAACCACCTACGATCTCACCGATACCAGGGAAGAGGATATCCATTGCCCGTACGGTTTTGCCATCTTCGTTCTGCTTCATGTAGAACGCTTTGATAGCTTTGGGATAATCCGTCAGGATCACTGGTTTCTTGAAATGTTTCTCTACCAGGTAACGTTCATGTTCGCTCTGCAGATCGGCGCCCCATTCTTCTATGAGGTAGTTGAATTTCTTTGTTTTGTTAGGTTTGCTGTTCTTCAGGATGTCGATGGCCTCGGTATAGGTGATACGTGTGAACTCGTTGTTCAGTACGAATTCCAGCTTTTCGATCAGTCCCATTTCACTGCGTTCCTGCTGTGGCTTCTGTTTTTCTTCATCTGCCAGGCGTTGTGCGAGGAATTCCAGGTCTTCCCTGTTGTTTTCCAGTGCATAGCCAATAACGGATTTAATGAATGCCTCTGCCAGGTTCATGTTGTCTTCCAGATCATAGAACGCCATTTCCGGTTCTATCATCCAGAATTCCGCCAGGTGACGGGCAGTGTTGGAATTCTCTGCACGGAAGGTAGGTCCGAAGGTGTAAATATCACCAAAGGCCATGGCGCCGAGCTCTCCTTCCAGCTGTCCGGATACTGTCAGATTGGTAGCACGGCCGAAGAAGTCTTCTTTATAGTCAATTTCGCCGCTTTCTGTCAGTGGCGGATTTTTAAGATCGAAGGATGTTACATGGAACATTTCTCCTGCGCCTTCTGCATCTGAAGCCGTAATGATTGGCGTATGCAGATATACAAATCCTCTCTCATTGAAGAATTTATGTACCGCAAAGGCCAGGGAATGACGGAGACGGAAGATAGCACCGAACGTATTAGTGCGGAAACGCAGATGCGCTATTTCACGCAGATATTCCAGACTGGGGCGGTTTTTCAACTGCAGTGGATATTTCTCCGGATCACAGTCGCCCAGTATTTCCAGTTCAATCGCTTTTACTTCCACGCGCTGACCCTTACCCAGGGAAGGGATCACCTGTCCGGATACGCTGATGGCAGCGCCGGTGGTCAGACGTTTTAACAATTCCGGCGTAACAGCATCAATGTCCAGTACCACCTGGATATTATTATTGGTAGAGCCATCATTCAACGCTATAAACTGATTGTTACGGAAAGACCGTATCCAACCTTTTACCACAACAGGATAATCTGTTTTTTCGTCCTGCAGTATCTGCTTGACTTTCACTCTTTGGCTCATATTAATATAAATTTTGGTGTGCAAATTTAAGAGATATAGAGCATACTGCATAGTGTGGAATTGGGTTATAGGGCCGGGTGAGTAAATAAAATGTTAAAATAAATAGCTACCTGTTACGCGCTGTTTGGCAGGAATGTTGATAGATATACAGCGTCAAGACCATAGACAGGCTATGGGACAGGGTTCTATAGGGGGATGTACTGCACGGAAGCTTATCTGGCTGCTGTTGTAACGGGTTAGAGCAGTGCATTTTTTTTGGATAATAGCGAAACTTGTTTTAATCTTGCGTTATAATCTGCCTGATTAAGTTCTAATTTCCATCTTCATCGGCAGTCCTAAACTCAACATTCCCTATCAGATTTAATAACCAGATTAAATTTATTGGACTCAAAAAACAATTATTTGTAATTGGTGTATGTTGGTATGTAGTGGTACCCACCTCACAACACTTTTAAATTTGACAACACACGATGATGTACGACATCTTACAATTGAACGACATGCTCGTTCCTGAGCTGCTTGACATTGCAGAGAAACTTGATGTGCCAAACGCCAAAAAACTGAGCAAACAGGATCTTATCTACAAAATACTCGATAAGCAGGCAGTAATGGCCTCTGAAGGTAACCCGGCAAATGGAGAAGAAAAGAAAACACGTAAGCGGAAATCAAAGAAAGAAGAAGAAGCTGAAGAAGCACATGTAGCAGAAACCACAGCTGCAGATGAAAAACCCAAACGCGGCAGAAAACCAGCTGCCAGTGGCGTAAAAAGCAAAGAGTCTGAATTGGAAGAACCTAAAACTCAGGAAACCAAACCAAAGAAAAAGAACTTCGATATAGACCTTGACATCCCCTCTCTTACTTTCGACGATGATGATGATGTGATCATTCCACAATTTACTGAAGATGCTGAAGAAGAAGAGGAGGAAGATGTAATTACATCTTTACCCGTAGCTGAAGAGGAGGAAGAAGAAGAGGACGAAGACGATTTCGTAATGCCGGAAGAACCGGTGCTGGCGCAGAAACAGCGCTTCCCTGCAAATAAGAAAGAACCTGCTTTTAATATAGAATTTGATGGTATAATTATCAGCGAAGGCGTGCTCGAAATGATGCCTGATGGCTACGGTTTCCTGCGCTCCTCCGACTATAACTACCTCAGTTCACCAGACGATATCTACGTTTCTCCTTCACAGATCAAGCTGTTCGGACTGAAAACAGGCGACACTGTTAAAGGTTCCGTACGCCCTCCGAAAGAAGGTGAAAAATATTTTGCACTGCTGAAAGTAGAAACGATCAATGGTAAGTCTCCTGAAGAAGTGCGCGACCGTGTGCCATTCGACTACCTGACGCCGTTATTCCCTTTCGAAAAATTACGCCTTACTACTACTTCAAATAACTACTCAACCCGTATCATGGACCTGTTTACCCCTATCGGTAAAGGTCAGCGTGGCTTGATCGTAGCACAGCCTAAAGTCGGTAAAACGATGTTGCTGAAAGAAGTAGCAAACGCTATCGCAACAAACCATCCTGAAGTATACCTCATGGTAGTACTGATCGATGAACGTCCGGAAGAGGTAACCGATATGGAACGTAGTGTAAAAGCAGAAGTAATTGCCTCTACATTTGACGAACCGGCTGAGAAACACGTAAAAGTATCTGCTATCGCTCTCCAGAAGGCAAAACGCCTGGTAGAATGCGGACACGATGTAGTGATCCTGCTGGATTCCATCACCCGTCTGGCCCGTGCACATAACACCGTAGCTCCTGCCTCCGGTAAAGTATTGAGCGGTGGTGTGGAAGCAAACGCAATGCAGAAACCTAAACAGTTCTTCGGCGCCGCCCGTAAGATCGAAAACGGTGGCTCTTTAACAATACTTGCTACAGCATTGATCGATACAGGTTCCAAAATGGATGAGGTGATCTTTGAAGAATTCAAAGGTACCGGTAACATGGAACTGCAACTGGACCGTAAACTGGCCAACAGACGTATCTTCCCTGCTATTGACGTATCTGCTTCCTCTACCCGTCGTGACGACCTGTTACTGGAAAAAGATATCCTGAAGCGCATCCACATCCTGCGTAATCACCTCGCAGACATGAACACAGAAGAATCTATGCACTTCATGCTGCAACACATGAGAGGAACTAAGAACAACGAAGAGTTCCTGATCTCTATGAACGGATAATACTTCCTTCAACAAATAAAAGAAAGAGCCTGTATCGGAAGATGCAGGCTCTTTCTTTTATCCTCATAGCTGAGAGAATCAGGTAGGCTTTATGTTTCCAAGGACCTTCGTTTATTTTACTACGTCCTCTTTTATCCGGTATTTGATACGGTCATGAGCTGTTTTATGCACTTTTAAGGACGTTCATCAATTTGCTACATCCTCTTTTTATCCGGGAACCTGAGAGAATCAGGTAGGTTTTATGTTTCCAGGGACCTTCGTTTATTTTACTACGTCCTCTTTCTTTTATTTGTACTGTTTCCAGTGGCTGACAAGATCCTTCTTCCTTCTGTCAGCAACCTCCAGCTTTACGCCGTTTTTCAGCAACACTTTGTTACCATCATTCTCAATATTACTGATCTGAGAGAGCTGCACCATCTGATGATTGTTGATCTGATAGAAACGCAGCGGGCCAAACAGATCGGTATAATAACGGAAAGAACGCTCCGCCTGCAGCAATTCCTTATCCACCAGGTGGATAGTACACTTCTCAGTATTGGCCTCGAGATAAGCGATCGTATTCAGAGGGATGATCATATCCTCCTGCTGTGTAAGCGGGATCACCAGGTCCATGTTGATATTTTTCCCGCTGTTAAAATTTTCTAAGAGCACCTTATAACGGGTAGTGCTGGCATTTGCATGAATGCGGCTGGTGATCTTATTGACGGCAGTCGTCAAACTTTCCCTGTCAATAGGCTTCAGAATGATCTCTACTTCGCTGAAGCGTATGGTGTGGAGAAACTTCTTCTCAAAAGCTGTCACAAACACTGCTTCAAAGGGGGGCACATCCTTAGTGCCTAGTAATACGTCAAAGCCAGTTCCATCGGGCATTTCAAGATCCAGGAATACCAATTGCGGCTGATGTTCACGAATGGTGGCAATGCCATCTGCGCAGTCAGATGCAGTAGCTGCGATCTGTACATCGGGGCAATATTTTTCCAGCATCAGGGATATGATGTCCCGGCTATTGCGTTCATCGTCTATAATAACTGCTTTTATCATAGTCCAATATGCTTGTATGGCTAGAGTTGGGGAATCAGGATCCTTACAATAGTACCACTTTCTGTATTATTAATTTCTGATTTGTCTATGACGTCGATATGTATACCTGTATTGTACATCTTGTTCAGCAGTTCCGCCCGGTTAAAGCTGATCTCCATGCCAGACGACTGATGATGTTTAGGCAATGTGCGCAGTGTTTTGGAGCGGATGATGCCGATACCATTATCTTCTATCAGGCATTCCAGCATATCGGGGTCTGTCTGGTTGAACTGTATCAGCAGCTTACCGATTGGATAATTACTGTTGGTCATCCCATATTTCACCGCATTCTCTACATAAGGTTGCAGCAGCATGGCAGGTACTTCCAGCTCTGAAGTGGCAATGGCAGGATCGACAATGATCTCGTATTCCATCTTATGCTCGAACCGCATCTTCTCCAACCCAAGATAAGTATTCAGATAAGCAATTTCATCTGCCAGGGAAATAAAATTACGCCGGGAGAAGTCCAGCGTTTTACGGATCAGATAAGAGAAGTCTGACAGATATTTCTGCGCGTATTCAAAATCCCGCTGCATCACAAAGAGCTGAATGGAATTCAGGCAGTTGAAAATGAAGTGGGGATTGATCTGCGCACGGATGGCCTTCAGTTCTATCTCCGTCAGCTTTTTATCGTATTCTGTCTCCAGGTGCATCTTGCGTTGCTCTTCCAGCTCCTGTTTCTTGCGTAATATTTCAGTGGTCTGCTCTTTTACCAGTTCTTCCAGTTGCTCATTCAGCTTATGTTGCAGCTCTTTATTCTTATTCAGCTGTTTGATGAGTAGTTCCTGTGTACGGGTCCTTTCATGATGCACCAGTTTGTTCCGGTAGCTAAGGCCTGCCAGGAAGAACATGGATTGCAGCAATACACCTGCTACGATGAGTAGGGAAGGGGCCGACATTTCACCTAAAGCATTGATCAGTCCCAGCGGGCGGATAAGCATCAGGAAGGAGCCGAAGCTGGCCATGTAAAAACACAGGGAGCCAAACAGGAAGAAGCGCACCAGCGGATGATGCCGGGAACGTTTGGCCAGTGCTATGAATACCACCAGCAGCGGAAGTAAAGTAGAAATGTATACATAGCTATATATCATCACCGGCACCTGGTATTGCTCCTGGGCAATACAATAGAAACAGATAATGATAATACCGCCGATAATTGCAGCCACCGATGTAAACAGCTTCTCCATGAAAGGATACCGCTCCTGCAGGTTCAGGAAGGTGTTCCCGAATGCCAGGTACATCAGGTAAAAGCAGAACAGCAACGCCGGAACATCCCAGTAATATTTGAGCATGGGCCAGCGATAGAAGACCGATAGCTGATAGGGCTGGCTTTCCAGGCGTAGTGTAAAGAACAAGATCAGGCCCAGCATGTATGCAGCAAAATACATGTATGACTTGTCTGGCAGCTGTATGTAGTTGATGACGGCAATAGCCAGGCATACCAGCAACATACCGAGCAATACATGGATCAGAATACTTTCTCCCCGGAAATATTCCAGTTGGTTGGTACGGAACTGGCTATATTGAAGGGCATCAAAGAGCACAGGCATCAGCCCGTTCTCGTTGTAATATTTGTTATTGATATGAAGGAAGAAGGTGCGTGTGTGTCCGGGAGGTACAATTACATTGAATCCGTAATGCTCCCAGCGCACCACATCGCCACGGTCTTTCATCAGACCCGTTTGCATCAGCAGGCGCGGACGACTGCCTGTAGTATCCTGCACATACCAGCTCATATCATCATGCCAGCCGGTGAAAAGTGTCAGTGCAGAATCCTGGCTGCCTGCATTCTTCACATGCAGTTTCAGCCAGCAATTATTGCCTTTTCCAATATGCTTTTTCTCTACATGGAATAGGTGATAGTTGTGGTTAAAAGATGCTGAAATAATCTGTTGTGGTGTTAGTAATCCCCCTTTATCCTCCAGGCTCATAACGTATGGCCGCAAATCGACGGTTGAAGACAGATGATCGAAATCTGCTACCAGGGTGTCTCTTGCGGATGTATGGGCCGAAGCATTAATGGAGTAACAAAACAACAGGAAAAGTAAATAAATACGAATCACTGTTTGCTAATATATTTTTACAACAAGCCATCTATGGCTTTCGCCAGCTTATGGTCTTTTTCCGTGATCACACCTCCCGCATCATGTGTACATAGGTATATCTCTACCTTGTTATAAACATTTGTCCAGTTAGGGTGATGGTCCATCTTTTCAGCAACAAGGGCAACTTTTGTCATAAATGCGAACGCTTCTCTGAAGTTTTTAAACTCGAAGGAACGGTACAGTTGGTTCTTTTTTTCTTCCCACATAACAAAAGAATTTAAGCATGAAACAAAAGCCTTGTTCACGGGTGCAATTCGGTGAAGGAACGACCAGGCGTGCCGGTCAGAAGATGAGATTCATCTTATTTTTGATCTCTCTAATATCCAATAAAGATACTAATTGTACAAGCTCTACGTGGCGTAATTGATCTATTAATTTCTTAACGTCCTCTAACTGATAATAATCACCTTTGACCATCCAGAGATAGTCTACATTCTTCAGTTCAGGCAGCAGGAACTCTGCCTGACAGTGATTGTTATAGAAATAATGAACGGACGATTTTGTCGGTTCCTCAAACTCAAAAACGCTGAAATAGAATGCCCTGTTGTTTTTGGACAGGTTAATTTCCAGGGAATTGTTCACCCGGAAATCAAGATGCATGTAGTTATTAATCTGCCAGCACAGTTGGTAGTCGCGGGCGGAAGACACAATACCAATAACGTGGGTCGATTCGAAGAAATCTTCCAGCAGTTGATCCTGGTCCAGCTTTAACTTTAATACCGACATATAATAATTTCTAATACAGTATACGCCAGGGGCGTCGTTTTAGTCCGTTTAACCTGTTGCTTTCCTGGAAGCCAAAGTACGGCTTTAAAATTTAATATTCCGTCATCCTTTATTTTTCGTGCCTTCCATCAATAGTTACTCTGTTCTTCTTTATTGCCGGTCTGCCGGCCGGCAAGTAGATCGGTACGTCTTGGTTCGGGCACTTTTTCATATGCGTATGGGCAGTGCTTGCAGCCGTTACCGCAGCAATAGCCCCTTTCAAGGAGGAAATGTTCAGTGAACACCATATAGCCGTGTTCATTGTAGTAGAAATCAATCCCCTCCTTCAACGGCTTCGGCATCGGATGGTAATTTTATGGCGCGCCAGTCAAGCGGAGCCTCCGGCAGTCTGAATTTCAGGTACCGGATAGTACGGCCGTCTTCCAGGTGCATTCCTTCATAGAAGGTTTTTATCTGCAACAGGGGAGGTACTTCCGTCATGGCATAAATGTCCGGAATATCTTCCACTAAGGTACAGCCACTCGCTGCGATCACTTCCTGAGTGAAGGCATATAGTTCTGCCGAGTCTGTTTTCAGGTTGATAGTACCGTCCTTAGCCAGCAGTGGTTGGTATAGCTGCAGGAACCTGGGGTGTGTCAGCCGTTTTTTAGACTTGGAATTGCGCAGGAACGGATCAGGGAAGGTGATCCATATCTCATTAATCTCGCCGGGGGCGAAATAGTTGGCCAGTTTATCTATCTGGGTGCGGAGGAAGCCGGCATTGGGTAATGGTTCTTCCAGGGCAGTCTTGGCGCCGCGCCAGATGCGGTTGCCTTTCAGGTCCACGCCGAGGAAGTTCCTTTCAGGGAAGCGGCGGGCGAGCCCCAGTGTATAATCTCCTTTACCACAGGCCAGTTCCAGGGTCAGTGGATGGCTATTTTTGAAGAACGTATGCCATTTTCCCGGCATGCCTTCCGGGTATATTAATACATTCGGAAACGTCTCAATTTCTGCAAAGCGTTGTAATTTCTTTTGTCCCATCGCTGCAAAAATAATGTTTTCCCCGGACGCCCTAAAATCCCCGGGGGCCACCTGGCCCCGGGGTTGCACCCTGCGCTACAAACACATGCCCACTGCGGGGGGCTGTATCTCGCGGGAAATCATCCCTTCTAACTCGACCTTCTACAGTATGTCCACGGGCCAGGGCGGCGATGCTTCGACACCCTGCATACAACCCTTTTGCTATATCATCAACCGGGGCTCCAACGGGAATATGGCTTTACTACACCTTCTAAGATGGTTGTAATTCCTATGCCTTGCCTACTGTAACTCAACTATAAACCACTATCTAACCATATATAACCCATATATAACCCATATCTCTTAAATATGGGTTATATATGGGTCGTATATGGCTTATATATGGCTTATATATGGGTTATATATGGGAATAGGCCATGGTAAAGGCTTTACAAGGATTATTTAAATAATTGTTTACGTGCTGGGTTACAATAAAATAATCTTATGGTGTAGAGTGTTGTATGTCACCCAATTAAGTATATCAGAGGGGATTGATTAATAACTGGAATAAAAGAAAGTTGCTAAGGCAGGCTGGACGGTGGGGGAGTGCTTAAAACAAAAAAGCCTGTTCCGCTTACCGGAACAGGCTTCAAAAAATCGCTGTAGGGGAAGGAGTCGAACCTTCACGAGGCAGTTAGCCGCAACACAAATAAGATTAGTGGTCAACCCATTATGTTGTGTTTATCCTGTGATCCCCACCCCCGAGACAAGAGGGCATGTCTGCCAGTTTCATCACCCCACAATTTAAAAGAGCTAGTTATTCAATAATTTGCAGTGTTTTTTCAATTATATTCAGTTTTTAGGCCGACTATTTTGTTGAAAACCGCCGTTTGAAGAACTATTATGATGCAAATCTAAAGACATAACCTTTTTCTTGCAAATTTTTTAAGAAAAATTTTTGAATTTTCGAAATTTTTCAAATATTTGCATATAGGTTTAAAACATTCCAAAACAAATTGTAAAAATGAGCCACAATTTGAATATTGACAAACTAGATTTGCAGATCATCAGTGAAATGATGCATAATGCAGAAATCTCCTACGCTGACCTCGGGAAGAAGCTTTTCGTTTCCGGTGGCACGATCCACGTTAGAATGAAGAAATTGCAAGAACTGGGTATCGTTAAAGGTACAAAATTGCATGTAGATTTAAAAATGATTGGTTATGATGTCATTGCCTTCATCGGTATCTACCTTGAAAAAAGTTCCATGTATGACACAGTGGCTAAAGAATTGCGCAAGATCCCTGAAATGGTTCGTTTGAACTACACCACCGGTAGTTATAGTATGTTTGCAGAGATTATTTGTAAGGACATTTCCCAGCTGAGAAGGATACTACATGACGAACTACAGAAGATAAAAGGTATAGAAAGGACCGAGACACTTATATCACTGGAAGAAAGCTTTTACCGCACTATCAACGTTGTGGAATAGGGGGGACCCGCCACCCCTTCCTGTCTGCTTATCTTGTAGTGTAGCATATGACTGACTGGCGGCCGGGAAGGGATCACTAATTCTATCATTATTATGGTTACAACAGAAATTGCCGATAAAATAAAGCGGCTGGAAGAGAAGTATGCCGCTATGGGTCAGGATCTTTCTTCTTATCTTGACGGGCTCCTGTATGCGGATTACCTTACCTATTGGGATTATATTCAACTGGATGTTTTATTAAACCTGCAGCATCCCCGTACGCCTATACCCGATGAGAACATTTTCATTATTTATCATCAGATCACTGAGCTATATTTCAAACTGACGTTACAGGCCATCGAGCAGGTATGTCAGGCGCCGGTGCTGACGGCAGACCTGTTTAAAACGCAGCTGAAGCGTATTAATAACTATTTCCGCAACCTGATCAACTCTTTTGAGATCATGGTGGATGGCATGGATAAGCAGCAGTTCCTCCAATTCAGGATGGCGCTGTTGCCGGCAAGCGGTTTTCAGAGTGGCCAGTTCCGTAAGATAGAGATCTGTTCTACCGGTCTTGTCAACCTGGTATATGAACAGCAACGGGTAGGGCTGAATGGAAAAGAACTGTCTGAGGTCCTGGATAATATTTACTGGCGCAGCGGGGCTACCGAGTTGGCTACCGGTAAGAAAACACTGACCCTGCGACAGTTTGAGCAGAAGTATATGCATGAATTCCTGTTCCTGGCAGAGCGTTACCGGGACAATAATATGCAGCTGCGATATAAACAGTTACCTCCGGAAGTACAACAGGAGGTAATGCCCCTGCTGAAAGAATACGACCTGAACATTAACGTGAAGTGGCCGCTGATGCATTATAAGTCCGCCGTCAGATACCTGAACCGCAAACCCGAAGACATTGCTGCAACCGGAGGAACCAACTGGCAGCAGTATTTGCCTCCCCGTCATAAGCGGATCGTCTTCTTCCCTGAGATCTGGACAGAAGAAGAGCTCGAAAACTGGGGGAAACTGGCGTTCGAATAATTCTTAATTAGTATTTTTTTTGGTATGTTTGCAAGGAACGGTAGCTTTCACATTAAAAGTCATTCCGTCCTGGAAGAAGACCAGGTACAAAGATGTTCTCCAATCAGCTTTTGTTGCTTTGTGAATGCGCAAGCAGATCTTACCTTTCAAAATTTACACAGATTATTTTTTAATTAACCATATGGAATACAATACAACCCGTAACCATTTGATAATGAAGGAGTACGGAAGGAATATCCAGAAGATGATCGAATACGTGCTGAGTATCGAGGATATGGACCACCGTCAACGGAATGCTATGTCACTGATCGAGCTGATGGGTACACTGAATCCTCACCTGCGTAATGTGGAGGACTTCAGGCATAAACTATGGGACCATTTGTTTTTAATATCCGATTTCAAACTGGATGTGGAATCACCATATCCGATCCCTACAAGGGAGACGTTGAGGGCAAAACCGGAGCGTTTGACTTACCCTAAAAAGTATCCACGTAACCGTCACTTCGGTAAAAACCTGGAGATGGTGATCGATAAAGCGATCAATGAGGATAATCCTGAAAAGAAAGAAGGGTTCACCCAATGTATAGGCAACTACATGAAACTGGCCTATAGCAACTGGCACAAGGAAAGTGTGCATGACGATGCTATCAAGGCAGAATTAAACAGCATCACCGATGGCAGACTGGAGTTCCAGCCAGGTTATACACCTCCTCCAAGTGCAGCTGCAATTGCCAACGCACCTAACTTCAATACAAGCGCTGAGTTCCTGCCACGTACCGGTAGCGGTAGCGGCAGTGGAAGTAATAAACGTAAGAACTTCCAGCAGAACAAGTTCAAAAACAACAGCGGAAAAAGCAGTAACAAGCACAGTAACAACAAATACAATAAAAACAGGAACAAGTGAGTAGTGCTTTTGAAGTCAGAGGCGGCAACCGTCTGAAAGGGGAAATTGTGCCCCAGGGTGCCAAAAATGAAGCTTTACAGATCATCAGCGCTGTCCTCCTGACAGCCGAGAAAGTAACCATCAGCAACATTCCAGATATTCTTGATGTGAATCTGCTCATCGAGTTGCTGGGAGACATGGGAGTGAAAATCAACAGGATCAGCCGTGATACGTGCGAGTTCCAGGCTGACCAGATCAATCTTCCTTACCTGGAGAGTGCAGAATTCAAGAAGAAATCCGGTAGACTGAGGGGGTCGGTAATGATAGCCGGTCCTTTGCTGGCGCGCTTTGGGAAAGCATATATTCCCAAACCGGGCGGCGACAAGATAGGACGTCGCAGGCTGGATACCCACATCATCGGTTTTGAGAAACTGGGTGTCAGATTTGTATACGATAATGATGATAACTACTTCCGCCTGGAAGCCGGAGACGGTGGCCTGAAAGGAGCTTATATGCTGCTGGACGAGCCTTCAGTGACCGGAACTGCCAACATCGTAATGGCGGCTGTAATGGCCAGCGGAGTGACCACTATTTATAACGCGGCATGTGAGCCTTACCTGCAGCAGTTGTGCAAAATGCTGAACAGCATGGGCGCCAACATTACCGGCGTAGGTTCTAACCTGCTGACTATCCAGGGCGTATCATCCCTGAAAGGCTGTAGTCATGCGATGTTGCCGGATATGATCGAGATCGGCTCCTTTATCGGACTTGCAGCAATGACCCAGTCTGAGATCACCATCAAGAACGCCGGTGTGCAACACCTGGGTGTTATTCCGGAGAAGTTCCGTCAGCTGGGTATTCAGCTGGAGATCAGGGATAATGATATTTACATTCCCGCACAGGATAAATATGAGATCCAGACTTTCCTGGATGGATCCATTCTTACGATATCCGACCATCCATGGCCGGGATTCACGCCTGACCTGCTGAGTATAGTGCTGGTAGTGGCTACTCAGGCAAAAGGTAGCGTGATGATCCACCAGAAGATGTTTGAGAGCAGGTTGTTCTTTGTGGACAAACTGATAGATATGGGCGCACAGATCGTATTGTGCGATCCGCACCGTGCCGTGGTGATCGGTCTGGGAAGACAGCATGCCCTGAGAGGTATTACCATGTCTTCACCGGATATCCGTGCAGGTGTATCCCTCCTGATTGCCGCACTGAGCGCAGAAGGAAAGAGCACTATTCAAAACATTGAACAGATAGACCGCGGTTACCAATATATCGACGAACGATTGAGAAAACTCGGTGCAGATATTAAAAGAGTCTGATAATATAAGGAATTCTGCAAGCTGCAAGAGATTGGCGCGAACGATCATATCATATGGTACGATGCCCGCACCAGTCGCTTGCAGCTTGTGATTTATAGCGGAACCTGGATAATTAGCAGTAGAACATGACCAATAAGATCATCATTATCACTGCTCCCTCCGGAGCAGGTAAAACCACCATTGTAAAAAAGTTGTTGTCTGAACTGCCACAGCTTGCATTTTCTATTTCAGCTACTACCCGTACTGCCAGAGAGACAGAAGTGCATGGGAAAGATTACTATTTCCTGTCCCTGGACGATTTCCATCAGAAAATAGATGATAACGCTTTCGCGGAATATGAGATGGTGTATGCGGGGAAATACTATGGAACCCTGAAAAGTGAGTTACAACGCATATGGGACGACGGAAAAGTGCCGATGGTGGATATTGATGTGAAAGGAGCCCTGTCCATAAAAGAGAAATATCATACAGGTGTATTAACTATTTTCATTGCACCGCCAACGTTGGACACCCTACGGGTACGTCTTAGTGAACGTGGTACGGAAACGCAGGCCTCTCTTGAGGAAAGGCTTGGCAAGGCCCGGTATGAAATGTCATTCTCCCATGAATTTGATGAAATTGTAGTGAACGATGATCTGGAAACGGCATATGCAGCTGTAAAGAAGCTGGTGACCGGATTCCTGTAGTGACACATAAGGTTCCGGTGCAATCTTTGTATAAGGAATGACCGTACTTATAATGTGGAATCTATAATTCCTTACTTTTGAACTATATTATGGATACTTATACACTCCTGATCCTGGCCATACTGGTATTGCTGGCAGGTTTCTTCGCCGGGTTGGAAACGGCTTTCGCCAATGTGAACAAGTTGAGCATTGAGCTGAAAAAGAAACAGGGGCGGGCTACCGGTAAAATACTGGCCAGCTTTAATGACAACCCCTCCCGCTTTCTGGCAACCAGTCTGTTGGGATTAACTATTGTTGTGGTGATATACGGGATTATGTTCCATAGCTTTCTGCAGCCGATATGGAACCTCATGTTGCCCCCTCAGCAGAACACTATACAGCAGCCAATATTCCTCTTCATTGATGTGATATTAGGCACATTGATTCTGTTGACCTTTGGCTTTTTTATTCCCCGTGCTATTTTCCGTTCCCGTCCGGAAGGATTGTTAAGCTTTTTTGCTTTACCCATTTCCGTGATCTCTAAACCATTGTATGTGATTGGCAGCCTGCTGGTGTCTATTTCCGAGTGGATACTGAAATACCTGTTCAACGTACGTATAGTGGAAACAGCGACTACCTTTCCCCGGGTAGACGTAGAGCATTTCATCCGTCAGTCGCAACAGCATGTAACGGAGAACCAGGAACTGAATACCGAGTTGTTTGAAAATGCATTGTCGCTTGCACATGTGAAGATCCGCGGTTGCCTGATACCCCGTAAGGAGATCGAAGCGCTGGAGATCAGCAGCCCGATCTCGGAAGCACAACGGAAATTCATGGAGACCAAGCTCTCTAAGATCATCATTTACGAAAATACGATCGATAATATCCTTGGCTATATTCATCAGCTGGATATGTTTAAAAGTCCTGCTGAGATTTCAGCTATTCTTCACCCGATCCTGGCAGTACCCGAAACGATGAGCGCCATCGACCTGCTGAGCAAATTCAATAAAGAACGCAGAAGTATTGCCTGGGTGGTAGATGAATTTGGTGGAACAGCCGGTATTGTGACCATAGAGGATGTATTGGAGGAGATCTTTGGAGAGATCAAGGATGAGCATGACGTGGAAGAATTCGTGGAGAAACAGATAGCAGAGAAGGAATATATTTTTTCAGGAAGGCTGGAGCTGGATTTCCTGAATGAAAAATACGGTTTTGATTTCCCGGAAGATGAGAGCGAAACTTTGTCGGGTTATATCATCAATCACCATGAAAAAATTCCTCGTCTGAAGGAAAGGATTATCATCGACGATTATGAGTTTGATGTGCTGAATGTAACGGAGACGAGGATAGAAATGGTAAAAATGAAGGTTCTCTAATAAAATTCAGGATAAATTGACTTTTTTTATCTTTGGATCACAATTTTTAGTTGCTTAAATGTCAATTATTTAGGAGAGCTTACTACTTTTTTATAAAAGAAAAGAAATCAGGAATTGATATTGTTATTATTTTTTTAATATATTTGCAATGTCGTTAAACATCGAGCCTGCTAAAACGATTTAAAAAAAGTAGTAGGTATTTAACACTAATTTTATACATTTGCTGCAGATGATGTAACACAATGATTTGATTTTTGTTAAAAGGATGTAAAAAAAATTGTTACAACATTGATAATAACATATTTTCTTTCTATTTTTGTGATAGAAATTTAAAAGTAACCAGAAACACAAACATCTTGAAAGCTTGCCATCAATCGGATGCAATGTGAATCTGGAAACAAAGACATTCTCGAATTCAACTTTTTTGGGGTTAACAAACAATGGATGAAAGGCCGGCTCTTGATTCTTCTCGGGCTGGCTCTTTTTTTGTCTGAAAATCAGACACATTCTGTTCGCCGGGGTTGCACACCGGGCTACAAACACCACAGCTCCTAGCGGAGCTGATTTACGCAGCTTCACCACCCGGTTTTCAACCTGACTTTTCAAACATCTTTACTCCTGGTTCATTTTTGCCTTTTTCAGCCCTTTATCCCCTGTATCATATCATTGATCTGTCTTAACCACCGCTTACCTTTAATTTCCCTTAAAACTTTGTACTAATGAGGGCAGAGGCTCTGTTTTGTTCAACGCAACAGCTATATTTGTGCTCCTTAGGATAAAACATTCACAGCCCGACTTAAGATATGTTCAAGAAAATTTTTGCAAATAATGAGGAGAAAGCAGAGATGTCTTTCTTTGACCACCTGGAAGACCTGCGTTGGCATATAGTGCGTTCGATCATTGCGCTGATAGTAGTGAGCATTTTCGGATTTGTGTATACCAAAGAAATACTGGACGATGTGATCTTTGGCCCAACAAACGCTAATTTCCCTTCATATGTGGCTCTATGCAAACTGGGCCACCTGGTTGGATTAGGAGATAAATTATGTATTACGCCTGTGCCCATCGTCTTTCAGAACCACGTACTGGTAGGACAGGTGATGTTGCAGTTCAAACTGGCTTTTATATTCGGCCTGGTAGTAGCGTTCCCATATATTTTCTGGGAGTTCTGGCGCTTTATTAAACCTGCGCTGAAAGAGCGTGAATTAAGGGGAGCAAGAGGAATCATTTTCTGGGTATCCTTCCAGTTCTTCCTGGGGATTGCCTTCAGCTATTTCCTGATGGCGCCTTTTACCATCAACTTCCTGGCGGGTTATACTGTTACAGATAAAGCAGTCAACCAGTTCTTCATTGACGATTACTTTGGATTGATGACCCAGATCGTATTAGGGATGGGCGTTTTATTTGAATTGCCGATCCTTGTTTTCTTTCTGACAAAGATCGGTTTCATTACGCCGGATTTCCTGCGTACTTACAGAAGGCATGCCGTAGTGGTGATACTGGTACTGGCTGCTGTCATCACACCTCCGGATGTAATAGATCAGCTGATCGTATTTACGCCATTGTATCTTTTATACGAAATAAGTATTTATATTTCGGGTAGAGCATTGAAAGGAATGGAGAAAGAAGAGAACGAAGTAGAAGAATGGTCTTAATCTGACGCGTGTTAATTAGGCATAACGCGGAATGTCCCTTGTAAAACTGCATAGGATATTCCGCGTTGCGCTTTCTGACTTTTGCTTCACTTTTTAAATTTTTGTCTTATGTCATCACAACCATTATTTAATCTTACGTTGCCGGTAGCCGTAGGCTCTGACCATGCGGGATTTGAATATAAAGAAGAGATTATCTCTTACCTGGAAGGAAAGGGACTAAAAGTAAAAGATGTGGGCGCGCATTCAAGTGATGCTGCAGATTATCCTGACTTCGCGCATCCTGTAGCCACGCTTGTAGAGAGGGAACAGGCAGCTTTTGGTATCCTGGTATGTGGTAGTGGTAACGGTGTTGCTATCACAGCAAACAAACATCAGGGCATACGGGCCGCTATCTGCTGGGGAGAGGAATTGTCGCGCCTGGCGCGTGCTCACAACAATGCCAACGTACTGTGTATCCCTGCACGTTTTGTTGATGACAGTGTTGCAAAACAAATTGTGGATGTATTTATTGATACGCAATTTGAAGGCGGCCGTCATGAAAACAGAGTAAGAAAAATTGCCTGCCTGTAAGCATAACAAGGTCAACCTTACATAAAAACGAACGCTGATTAACGCTATATAGAAAAAGCGATAATCAGCGTTTATTATTTATATATTATCGCCCCTCTCTTTTTTTGGTAAATACAATAGCTTTCGTTAAATTGTGTTAAGAGTCAGTCAGTTGGATGTTTTTAGTTCGTATTGTATTTAGCATATTCAATGTGTGTGTTTAAGTATTTGATATACCCAATAAAGTAAACTAACAGATCATTTTTTGCACCTAAGAAATCAGATACTTGAAAATCGGGAAAAGGAAATCAGTTTTAAAAAATAAGAAAACAATTCAGGAACCGTAAGAGAGAGTCATTCCCCCAGTACACTAACCAAAAAAATAAATTTATGGAAACACCTCTATTCACCAGGTGGCATAGTCCTGGCTTTCCCGGAAAGTTACAGGTAAGTCATGTTCGAACGGGATTGCAGTTACAGCCTATTTTCTGTATAACATAACATGTGGGACAATGTAGCAAAGTGTACTATTAGTTTGAGAAAGCAGCCTTTTTTATTCCCCCCAAGTATCATTCGAATGTTCATTTCTGCGCACATGAATTGATATAACTGTTTGTACATTTTAAATACCCTTACATATGATATTTGACATTTACAACAATAACTGTTTCCCTTAAAGCAAGGTTTATCAGCTGAATCAACAATTATTTCAGATGCTTAAACTATCACCATTATGTCATCCACAGAATTTAATACGTTGCTGCTGGGAAATGCGGATTTTCTCAGACCGTATGCAGTTACCTTAACAAAAGATTCGGAATCTGCGAAGGACCTCTACCAGGAAACGCTGTTCCGGGCGCTGGCCAATCGTGATAAATACCTGGCAGGCACCAATATCAGGGCATGGCTGTATACAATCATGCGCAATATCTTCATCAACAACTACCGGCGTGGAAACAGGCAGTTCCGTTTGCTGGACAATTCCGCCGGAGAATATCTGCTGCATCAGCAACAGCCATGCATCGGTAATTCTGCAGAGACCAATCTGCGCATCAAAGATGTACATATGGCGGTGTATAACCTCCCCGTAATATTTAAACAACCTTTCATGCTTTATTTTGAAGGGTATAAGTATTATGAAATAGCTGCTATGTTAAATGAGCCGCTGGGAACAGTAAAAAGCCGCATTCATTTTGCCCGTAAAATGCTTAAATCCCGTATTGCAAGATATTGACCCCTTCCGGAAAAGGGGAGAGGATAATGCTCGCGGAAACCACGCGTAGCGGCAGGTCTGTGTCCTTTCTCCTTTTTCCTTTTCTCCCTTAATGCTTTCTTTCGTAATTTTATGCCTTCCCTTTTTAAATATTCAAACATCATTTCCCGGGTGAAAGACAGGGATCTTTAATAAATCGAATGAAGGCAAATTATTTAGATGAATTGAATGAGCGGCAACGCGCAGCAGTAGAACATATCAATGGACCACTGATGATTGTGGCAGGCGCCGGCTCCGGTAAGACGAAAGTGCTGACCACCCGTATCGCACACCTGTTGCGCAACGGGGTGGATGCGTTTAATATCCTGTCGCTGACATTTACGAATAAGGCCGCCCGCGAAATGAAAGAGCGTGTGGAAAAGATCCTGGGGGGTACGGAAGCCCGTAACCTCTATATCGGTACCTTCCACTCGGTATTTGCCCGCCTGCTCAGAGCGGAAGCACATCGCCTCGGTTATCCGAACGACTTTACGATCTATGACTCCGATGATGCCAAAAGCGTGCTTAAAACCATTATAAACGAGCAGAATCTGGACGATAAGCACTATAAGCCCGCTCTCGTATATAACCGCATTTCTGCGGCTAAAAACAGCCTTATGGGGCCAGAGGAGTATCAGCATGACTACGCCGTTCAGCAGGAAGATATGCGGGCCAACAGACCGCTTACCGGAAAGCTGTACGATATGTATGCCAAACGCTGCTTTAAGAACGGCGCCATGGACTTTGATGACCTCCTGTTCAAAATGTACGTGTTGCTGAAAAGCTTCCCGGAAGTACTGCACAAATACCAGCACAAGTTCAAATATATCATGATCGATGAGTACCAGGATACCAACCCTGCCCAGTACGAGATCATCAAACTGTTAGGCGCTGCCCACGAAAATATCTGTGTGGTGGGGGACGATGCCCAGAGTATCTATTCCTTCCGTGGCGCTACCATCCAGAATATCCTCCAGTTCGAAAAGGACTATGAAGATGCAAAGGTGGTGAAGCTGGAACAGAACTACCGTAGTACCAAATCCATCCTCAATGTAGCTAACGAGGTGATCGCTAATAATAAAGGCCAGATCGAAAAGAACCTGTGGACAGATAATGCCGACGGGGAAAAGATCAAGCTGGTGCGCACCATGACCGACAATGAGGAGGGTAAGTTCGTAGCCGATACCATCGCCGAACAAAAGCTGCGCTATCATTACGCCAACCGCGACTTTGCCATTCTGTACCGTACGAATGCCCAGAGCCGTGCCTTTGAGGAAAACCTGCGCCGCAAAGCGATCCCTTACCGCATCTTCGGAGGCTTGTCCTTCTATCAGCGTAAGGAGATCAAAGACTTCATTGCTTACCTGCGTATCGTTACCAATCCACAGGAAGAGGAGAGCCTCAAACGTATCATCAACTATCCGGTGCGTGGCATCGGTAAGACCACGATAGACAAAGTATCTGTCCTGGCTAATGATCATAATATCACTTTCTGGAACGTACTGGAAAGGGCACAGGAGTTCGGATTTAAATCCGGTACGCTGGAAGCCATCGAGAATTTCGTGATGATGATACGCAGCTTCCAGGCGATGCTGGGTAAACATAATGCCTATGACATCGCTTTACAGGTCGGAAAATCCACCAACATTGTAAAGGAACTGTTCAACGATAAAACAACAGAAGGCCTGGCCCGTTACGAGAACATCCAGGAATTGCTGAACTCTATCAAGGAATTCACCGAAACACCTACGGAAGATGGTGAACTGGTGGAATCAGAAAAATCCCTGGGTACCTACCTGCAGCAGATCACCCTGCTGACAGATGCAGATAAAGGGAATGATGAGGATAGCGATGTTGTGAAACTCATGACCATCCACGCAGCAAAAGGGTTGGAATTCCCTGTGGTATTCTCTGTAGGATTGGAAGAAAACCTCTTTCCAAGCGGCCTGTCCATCAACTCCAGGGAAGAACTGGAGGAAGAGCGCCGTCTGTTCTATGTGGTGATCACCCGTGCAAAATCTCGTCTGTTCCTGACTTATGCGAATAGCAGGTATCGCTTTGGACAGCTGGTGAACAATGAGTCCAGCCGTTTCCTGGAAGAGATGCCTGAAAAATACATCGACCGCAGTTATGCCGGCGGCGGTAATGTGAACCGCAGCCCTATTAATAGCGGCAACGGTTTATGGGGCGGCGGTGGCGGCAACATGTTTGACCGCATGCAGAAGAAATCGCCCCAGGCAGCACCGCAGTCCTCAGGTCCGCGTCCTGCGCCAAGACCTGTTCCTAACGCGGCACCCGGCAACCATGTGCCTTCTCCGAATTTTACCCCGGATGATCCGGCTATCATGGAGCCAGGCATGGAAGTGGAACACCAGAAGTTCGGTTTTGGCACCATCCTGAACCTGGAAGGGCCAATGAACAACCGTATTGCGACCGTGAACTTCCCTAAGGGCGGTGGCGAAAAGAAGATCATGCTGAACTACGCCCGCCTGATGATCGTTAAAAAATAACCGTACTATAACTGGCTGCAAGAGAAGGGATCCCCGTCTCTTGCAGCTTTTATTTATACCGATATGTCTTCCGCCATACTGAAACTGCGCCATTATTGTGCATACCAGGAGCGCTGCCACAGCGAGGTGAAATACAAATGTATTGAGCTGGGACTGCGTGGTGAGGAGATAGATGCAGCTATTGCCGACCTGATATCGGAGAATTTCCTGAACGAAGAACGCTTTGCCCGCGCCTTTGCGGGGGGAAAGTTTCGTACAAAACAGTGGGGCCGTAAGAAGATCGTGCAGGAGCTGAAGCAGCGGCAGGTGTCTGAGTATTGTATCCGAATGGGTATGGAAGAGATCGATGGCGACGACTATGACAAGACTTTAAATACCCTGGCAGCTAAGAAGTATGCTTCCCTGAAGGGGGAACAGTACCTTAAAAGGAAGTATAAAACCATGCAATACCTGTTGCAAAAGGGGTATGAACCCGAGCTGATACAGGACATAGTTGAACAAATCGCAAAAGAACCCGGATAGATAGCGGATAATTTTCATAGTTTTTAAACGAAGTCATCGTAATTTGCAAGAAGGAATTTAATTGAAAATTTATGTCAGATCTGAAGGTAACGCTTATACAGACCAACCTGCACTGGGAGAATATAGAGGAAAATCTTCGCATGTTCGATGAAAAGATCAACGCTATTCAGGAACGTACAGAGATAGTGATATTGCCGGAAATGTTCAGCACAGGCTTTAGTATGGCCCCTGAAAGACTGGCACAGACCATGGACGGTAGTGCCGTACAGTGGATGAAGAAGAAAGCTGCCGAGAAGAACATCATTCTCACCGGGAGCCTGATCATCGAAGAGAATGGCCAATATTACAACCGTCTGCTATGGATGCAGCCTAACGGAGTATACGGCATCTACAATAAACGTCACCTGTTCGGTTATGCCGGCGAGCATGAACATTACCAGCCGGGCGACAAGCGCCTGATTGCCCAGGTGAAAGGATGGAAGATCTGCCTGAATGTTTGTTATGACCTGCGCTTCCCGGTATGGTCCAGGAACGCGATCGTTCCGGAAACCGGTGCGCCGGCTTACGACGTCCTGATCAATGTGGCCAACTGGCCCGAGCGCAGAAGTACCCCATGGAAAACACTGATCCATGCCCGCGCCATTGAGAACCAGTGTTATGCCATCGGTGTGAACAGGGTCGGTAACGACGGCAACAATATTTACCACAGCGGCGATTCCAGCCTGATCGATCCCCTGGGAGAGATCCTTTACAGGAAATCGCACGATGAGGATATTTTTACTACTACACTAGAACGCTCCCGCCTGGACGAGGCAAGGAAGAACTTTCCTTTCCTGAAGGATGCAGATAAATTCCAGGTATTTTAATTAATGTTGAAGGGTATACATCATATTGCTATCATTTGCGCTGACTATGAGCGAAGTAAGCGTTTTTATACAGAAGTGCTCGGACTGAAGATCATTCGTGAAGTATACCGGCTGGAACGCCGGTCATACAAGCTGGACCTGTCCCTGAACGGGCATTACGTGATAGAATTGTTTTCCTTTCCTGACCCGCCGCCAAGAGTGAGCGGGCCGGAAGCCGTTGGATTGAGGCACCTGGCCTTTTCAGTGAATAATATTGAACAGGTGGTAGCCCATCTTAAAACCCATAATGTAACTCCCGAGCCTATACGCACAGATCCTTACACCGGCAGGCGGTTCACCTTTTTTACAGACCCTGACGGCCTGCCACTGGAATTATACGAAGTGTAACGCAGTTCATAGGACTTGCCGGCTGGTATTGACTATGACTGTTATCATAGATACTTAAAACATTGTCAATGCTTAGGGCTTACATTAACACGCGGATTTTCACAGGAGATTTATGGCTGGATGGCTATGCCGTGGTTACGGACGAGGGGCGTATACAACAGGTATTGCCGCAGGCACAGATACCAGCAGAGGCTGAACTGACCGATCTGAAAGGAGCTATACTGGCGCCGGCTTTCATTGATCTGCAGATCTATGGCGGCAATGGCAGGTTGTTTCCTTTTACGCCGGATAGCGCTACCTTAAAGGCGACTTACGAATATTGCAGCGCCGGCGGCGCCGCTTTTTTTCTGCCTACCATTCCTACACATTCTTCCGGGGTGATAAGAAAGTCAATCGAAGCCGTACGGCAATACTGGGAGGAAGGAGGAAAAGGTGTACTGGGCCTCCACCTGGAAGGACCGTTCATTAACCCCGAGAAAAAAGGAGCACACCTTCCCCAATATATCAAACAACCTACTGCGGCTGATATCAAAGAATTACTGGCAATCGGGAAAGGCATCATTAAAATGATGACGCTCGCGCCGGAATGCTGTGATCCGGCGCTGGTAAAACAATTACAGGACGCCGGCGTGATAGTGTCCGCCGGGCATAGCAATGCCGATTATGCCACTGCCTATCAGTCATTTGAAGATGGCATCACTACCGCCACTCACCTCTTCAACGCCATGTCTCCCCTGCAGAGCCGTGCACCAGGTCTGGTGGGTGCTATTTATGATCATCCTTCCGTACATGCCAGCATCGTAGCCGATGGGATACACGTAGATTTCAACGCCGTACGTATCAGCAAAAAGGTGATGGGCAACCGCTTGTTCCTGATTACAGACGCCGTAGTAGCCTGCGCTGAAGGAGACTACGTATATGTGGAACAGGAAGACCGTTATGTGAATGCCCAGGGAGTACTGTCAGGCTCCAGGCTTACCATGCACCAGGCGGTAAAGAACTGCATCACCAAAGTGCGCATCCTGCCGGAAGAAGCGCTGCGCATGGCTTCTACCTACCCGGCAATTGTTGCCGGCGTATCACATGAACTGGGCAAAATAGCACCCGGGTATCTGGACGCCATGGTAGTTTTGGATACTGACTGGGAGTTGAAACATTTAATTGGGTTATCTTAGCGGTTTCAACCTGTAATTTTCATGGGCATCATACATTACTTTAAAAAAGACCAGTACAAGAACTTATTTCTCCTGGTATGGCTTTTACTTGGACTGATACAGGCTGGATTTACCGAGTTGATGGATGATGAAGCCTATTATTGGGTATACTCCCGTCATCTTGACTGGGGTTATTTTGATCATCCACCTATGGTGGCCTTGCTGATCAAAATCGGGTATGGGCTATTTCATAATGAGTTTGGTGTTCGTTTATGCATGGTGATCCTTAGTGTACTGACACTGGTCATCACTGACAAGCTGATACCCCGCAGAGATAACCGGCTGTTCTACCTGTTGCTCTGTTCCATGGCGGCCATGCAATTGGGTGGTATGCTGGCTGTGCCAGACGTACCGCTGGTGTTTTTTGCCTCCTTCTATTTCCTGGTATACCGCGATTTCCTGGAACAGCAGAGCTGGAAGAATACCCTGCTGCTGGCTTTGAGTATGGCCCTGATGTTCTACAGCAAATACCATGGTATTCTGCTGGTGGCCTTCACGGTTATATCTAACCTGAACCTCCTGCGGGTATTCAAATTTTATGTTGCCTGTATCATTACCACCATATTGTTCGTGCCACACCTTTACTGGCAGTATGCACACGATTTCCCCTCGTTGCAGTACCACCTGGTAGAAAGGAACGCGAGCACTTATCAGATCGGGTTTACCCTTGAGTATATCCTGGGGCAGGTGCTTTTATTTGGTCCGGTGGCAGGATGGCTTGTGTTGTATTACGCTTTCGTTTGCCCTATCCAGAGTGCGTTTGAAAGGACTTTGAAGTACTGTATGATAGGTGTACTGGCATTCTTCCTGTTAAGTACTTTCAAGGGCAGGGTGGAGACCAACTGGACGGTGATGTTGTTTACACCGGCAATGGTACTGGCGCATCAGTCAGTTCGACGTAAACGTTCACTGAAATGGTCGCTCCGCATATTGCCTTACATGGCTGCATTCACGTTGATCCTTGTACTGGCTACCAGGGTTTATATGATATGGGATTTTATGCCAGGTGTTGAAATACGTCCGGAGATACATCACAATAAACCCTGGGCAGACGAGATCAAGCGGCAGGCTGCCGGTCGGCCAGTAGTGTTCATCAACAGTTATCAATGGCCATCCAAGTACATGTTCTATAGTGGTGAGCTGGGCTATGTGGTAAACAATCGTTACACCCGCCGTAACCAGTATAACTATTGGGATACCGAAAAGCAGTTATGGGGCAAGCCGGCGCTGATTGTTTTTACGCCTGATAATCCCTTGCCGGTAACAGACAGCTTTAATACAGTTAAAGGTCCATGGAATGCTTACGCTGAGGATCATTATTATTCCTATTCGCTCATCACGCTGGTGCCTGCCATGAAACACGTAAAGGCGAAACGGGGCGAGCGTATGCCTTTCATCCTGTCGTTGAGAAATGGTTACAATACACCGGTACCGGTGGATAAAGCGCATGAAGCAGTAATAGGATACGCGTTTGCAAAGAAGGAACAGGTTTTGGGCGGCGTGAAATCAGACCTTACTTTGAGCAGGGCCATTGATCGGCGTATCATCCGGATGGAAGTGATCATGCCGGACCAGCCGGGAACCTATCAGCTGAAGTTCTGTGTATTTGCCGGAATATTCTTTCCGACACATAACAGCCAGACAGTAACAGTAGTAGTCGAATAAGACCATAAAAAAGGAATCAGGGATTGTATGTTGCGATATACGCGTTCATGCAATCCCTGATTCCTTTTTATTTATTCCTTTACTGCTGGAAGGCATTCCAGCCTTGTGCCACCAGTTTAAATTTATTGCCGCCTTTTGTCAGGATATGGGCGCCTTCACTGATGTCGGTCATATACCCGATAACACTGATCTGCTCAGATAGCACGATCTTATCGTAGTCAGCCTGTTTCATGGTAAAGAGCAGTTCATAATCTTCTCCTCCGCTAAGCGCTGCGGCTGTAGGGTCGAGAGAGAACTTCAGGGCCATTTCCTTTGTCTCGCTGGCGATAGGGATCTTCTCTTCATATAGTACCACCCCAAGATTACTCTGCTTACAGATGTGCAGGATCTCAGAGCTGAGGCCATCACTAACATCCATCATGGCGGTAGGCTGGATATCCTGTTCCTGCAGGAAATCAATGATATCGCGGCGGGCTTCCGGTTTCAACTGACGACCGATGATATAGGTCTGGTTTTCCAGGTCGGGCTGCAACTGCGGACTTTCCAGGTAGATCTGTTTCTCTCTTTCCAGGAGTGTGAGTCCGAGGTAAGCCGCACCCAGGTCGCCGGATACGCAGAGCAGGTCTCCCTTTTGTGCTGTAGAGCGTTTTACGAATTTATCAGGCGCTACTTCACCAATAGCAGTTACGCTGATCACAAAACCTTTCTGGGAAGAAGTAGTGTCTCCACCTACCAGGTCCACGCCATATTTTTCGCAGGCGGCATACACGCCTTCATAAAATTCGTTGAGTGCATCTACAGAGAAGCGATTGCTGAACGCAATACTCATGGTGATCTGAGTAGGAGTAGCGTTCATTGCATATATGTCAGAAAGGTTTACTACAACTGATTTATAGCCCAGGTGTTTCAGGGGCGTATACATCAGGTCGAAGTGGATACCTTCTACCAGCATATCGGTGGATATCACCGTTTGCCGGCCGAAATGATCAATAACAGCGGCATCATCACCTACACCCAGGATAGTACTGGCCTGCTGGATCTCTATATTCTTGGTAAGTAGTTCTATAAGTCCGAACTCGCCGAGCGAGTTTATCTCTGTTCTTTCTTCACTCATGGTGTATGATATTAGATCAGTATTTTCCGTTTACAATGTTGACCAGTGGCTCATGAATAAGGCCATTGGTAGCAATCAGCGTACGCTGGTAAGGAGAGTAGCGGTGACCTTTGAAGTCGGTTACTTTACCTCCTGCTTCCTCTACGATCAGGAATCCTGCGGCAGCATCCCATGCGTTGAGGCTATGCTCGTAGTACCCATCAAAGCGACCGGCAGCTACCCAGCAGAGGTCGATAGCGGCAGACCCGAGCCGGCGTACCGGTTGTCCCTGTTTTACGAAGTACTCAAATACGTCGATCGGACTATGAGTATATTCCTGCCAGGTATAAGGGAAGCCCGTTACCATGCAGGCCTTTTTCATTTCATCTTTGGTAGAAACCCTGATTGGTTTGTCATTGAGGGTAGCGCCCTGTCCCTTTTCTGCAAAGAAGAACTCGTTCAGGAAAGGGTTGTAAACAGCTCCCAGGATCATCTCTCCATCCTGCTCAATGCCGATGGAAACGCAACAGATCGGAATGCCATGGGCAAAGTTCACCGTACCATCCAGGGGATCGATGATCCACTTGATATTGGAATCTGAAGTGATCTCGCCAGACTCTTCACTGAGGATGAAGTGGTGAGGGAATGTTTCCCTGATCACACTGAAAATGGCAGTTTCTGCATTCTTATCAGCTTCTGTTACCAGATCATTCACGGAACTTTTGCTGGATACTTCGAAAGAGCCGTTAAAGTACTGCTTTAGAACATCTCCACCGGCTTTTGTTGCTTTGAGTAGGGTAGCTTTTAACATGGGGCAAAGGTACGCGGGAATTTTTTTTCTAACCATATCGTTTTTAGTAATATGTTTGTATAAGATTGCCAGAGGTAAGGTACCTGTAATCCAAAATCGAACCGTAGCAATCCGAAATTCGGCGTATTTTTGCAGTTAATAAATGAGAAGGTAAATTAATGGCCATTTTAGGAAATCTTATATCCAGGTCACTGCGCATCAGGAAGAAATTTACATTTAAGTTAGGGACACCTCGCCAATATCAGCTCCAGGTATTACACAGACTGCTGGCGAAGGCCAAGGACACTCAATTCGGACAACATTATAAATTTCAGGAGATCCTGAACAGTCCGAATGTCATGGCACAGTACCGCTCGATTGTACCTGTGCATAACTACAACAAGATGCACGCAGAATGGTGGCATAAGTGTCTGGAAGGACAGGCTAATGTCAGCTGGCCGGAAAAAATAAAGTACTTCGCGCTTAGCTCCGGTACATCGGAGTCGGCGAGTAAACACATACCTGTTACCCGGGATATGCTGAAAAACGTCAAGAAAGTGGGCGTAAAGCAGCTGTATTCCATGGCTAACTTCAATATACCCCCCAAGTCCTTTACCAAGGGTATCCTGATGCTGGGTGGCACCACTGCCTTGTACGAGAAAGGAGACTACTATGAGGGGGATATGAGTGGTATCCAGGCCAAGAACATTCCGCGCTGGTTCAGACGTTTTTACAAACCGGGCGGTAATATCTCCAAAAAGCCAAACTGGGAACAACGTATCCGGCTGATCGTCCGCAAGGCGCCGCAGTGGGACGTAGGTACCGTATGTGGTGTGCCTGCCTGGGTACAGATCGTATTGGCAGAGATCATCAAATACCACGGCGTTAAGAATATTCACGAAATCTGGCCGAACCTGGCCGTATATATCCATGGTGGGGTATCGTTCGAGCCTTACCGGGACAGCTTCCAGAAATTACTGGGAAAACCGATCAATTTCATTGAAACTTATATGGCTTCCGAAGGCTCTTTCGGTTTCCAGGCAAGGCCTGGTGTAAAGGGCATCAAGCTGGTGCTGAACACCGGTATCTTCTATGAGTTCATTCCGTTCAATGAAGAGAACTTTACGTCAGATGGTGAAGTAAAGCCTAATCCGAAAGCGTATATGATCCATGAAGTGGTGGAAGATGTGGAATATGCTGTTATGCTTTCTACTTGTGCCGGTGCATGGCGTTACCTGATCGGCGATGTGGTGAAGTTCACTTCCGTAAAGGAACATGAGATCGTGATCGTGGGTCGCACCAAGCAATTCCTGAGCCTGTGCGGGGAACACATGAGTATCGATAACATGAACAAGGCCATCGATATGGTGCAGAAGAAGATGGGTATCACCATCAAGGAATTCACCGTAGCAGGTTTCCCTTATGAAAGCCTGTTTGCGCACCGCTGGTATATCGGTACTGACGATGTGAATGTAGACGCTAACCGTGTCCGCGAGATCATTGATCAGACCCTGGCTGAGGTGAATGATGATTATGCGGTAGAAAGGACTTCAGCCCTGAAGGAATTGTTTGTGGAAATACTGCCTAACGAAGTGTTCATTGATTATATGCGGGCGAAAGGAAAAGAAGGCGCTATGAACAAATTCCCACGTGTATTAAAGGGCGACAAGCTAAAAGACTGGGAGCAGTTCCTGAGTGTAAAATCAGTCTGAGAAATTTAACGATTCTATAAATAAAAAGAGGGGTAACTTCAGCAATCAGGTTACCCTTTATTTTTACATAAAGATAGCCGTAGCAGCGACGGCGACGGAATTTTGTAGCGCATGATATCAGCACTGGCACAGGGGATGGCGTTGGGCTTATTTTTATCGATTTCTGTAGGTCCCGTTATCTTCGCCATCATAAAGTACAGCATTAATAATGGATTTAAGGCAGGCGTGAGCTTCGCTTTAGGAGTGTCTTTCAGTGATATATTTTTTGTATTGACAGGCAACCTGGCAACATCGTTCATTACTGGTCTTGAGGAATATAAAAAATACATTGGCATCATTGGTGGTATCATGCTCATAGGTATGGGTATATACGGACTCTTTTTCAAAAAGGTGATGATCAGCACCGGCGATGAACGACCGGAAATGTTCCGCACTCACGACTATCTGAAGATCTGGCTGGCCGGCTTCCTGATGAATACACTGAACCCCGGTGTGATCATTTTCTGGCTGGGGGTGTGCGTATCTTCCAGTTCGACGGCAGTAGGCCATCGTATCATCATGTATGCAACGGCTTTGGTGTGGGTACTATCTACGGATATTCTGAAAGTATTTGTAGCCGATAAGATCAGGCATAAGCTGACCTTAAGCAATGTGGTATGGTTGAATAAGATAGCAGGGGCAAGCCTGATCCTGTTTGGGGTGATCCTGTTGTATAAGGTGTTGCTCGACCCGGGAAGCATCACACATTAACGAATAAAGCAATTAACGATAAAAAGAAAAGCCATTCATATCGAATGGCTTTTTCTTTTTATTGGTGGTGGTAAAATTTCTTATTTGATAGTCCAGGTTTCTCTACCTGCCAGTAGTTTGTCCAGATCGCCAGGGCCTTTCTGAGCGATGGCGGCGTCCAGCTGTGCGTTCAGCTGCTCTTCGTAAGTAGGACGGAAGGCTTGGTAGAACACACCGAAAGGACGGGGAAGGTGACCTTCTATACGAGGATCGTCGAACATACGGGTGAGGATCTGTGCTTTATAGAAGTCTTTCTCGTCATGGATCCAGAGGTCGCTGGCACTGTATTCTCCACCCAGTTCCACTACTACCGGCTTTAAGCCATCGAGGCGGATACCTTTATTCTTCTGGGCGCCGAATATCAGCGGCTGACCTTGTTCCAGGAACAGGGTTTCTTCCATTTTGCTACCTTTCTCGGTAAAGATCTCGAATGCACCATCGTTGAAGATGTTACAGTTCTGGTATATTTCCAGGAAGGAAGCACCTTTATGTGCATGGCTGCGTTTCAGCAGTTCCTGCAGGTGTTTAGGATCGCGGTCCATACTGCGGGCAATGAAGGTAGCATCTGCACCTAATGCCAGCGCCAGCGGATTAAAAGGATGGTCGATGCTGCCGAAAGGAGTGGATTTGGTCACTTTGTTCTCTTCTGAGGTAGGAGAGTACTGGCCTTTCGTCAAACCATAGATCTGGTTGTTGAACAGCATGACATTGATGTCGAAGTTACGGCGCAGCAGATGGATGGTATGGTTACCACCGATGGAGAGGCCATCACCATCGCCGGTCACTACCCAAACGCTGAGCTCAGGACGTACGGCTTTTAATCCGGATGCAATAGCGGTAGCACGACCATGGATCGAGTGCATACCGTATGTGTTCATATAGTAAGGAAAACGTGAGGAGCAGCCGATACCGGATACGATCACGATATTTTCCTTTGGAATGCCCAGGCCGGGCATGATAGTCTGTACCTGTTTTAAGATCGAATAATCTCCGCAACCCGGGCACCAGCGTACTTCCTGGTCCGTTGCAAAATCCTTCGCCGTTAACGCCTGCGGAGCTATAGTAGCTGTTGACATCTGAATGTTTTAAAGAAAAAGTGAAAAACGGTTGGCAAAGTTACGAATTGTTTGTCCTCTGCGGTTTACGCAATACGGAATACTTCTAACTGTTCCCTTTTAAGCCTGTTCCTGCTGTAATAACGCCTCCCAATATTCGGCTGCCCTTCTGGTGTGTGGGATCACTATAGTACCGCCAACAATGTTGGCTACAGCAAAGATCTCATACATTTCGTCAGTGGTAACCCCCTGTTCATGGCATTTTCCGAGGTGGTATTTGATACAGTCGTCGCAACGGAGCACCATAGATGAAACCAATCCCAGCATTTCCTTCACTTTGGTACTTAATGCGCCTTCTGCATAGGTGTTTGTATCAAGATTAAATAAACGGTTAATGACCTTGTTCTGTTTACCCAGGATTACCTCGTTCATTTTGGCCCGGTAATCATTAAAAGCTTGTATCTCGTCTGCCATTTTATTGTTTGTTTACACACCTTAAAGCTATGAAACGATTCCCAAATATAAATCAATCTACTTATTCAGTAGACTATGGCTTCGGGCGACTAAAGGCTTGATTTATTTAGTAATTGTATATTAATGAGTTATATCGCCTGGAATAACCCAGGGTTATTGCTCATAACAAGAAGTGATGAGAATCGCAGACCTCTACCGGTACTTTGGTGCCTGCCGGGAGAATCCAATTGCCGGCTCCGGTTAACAATAAGATAACATTAAACCCGTTCCTTTGCGCTTTACCTGTTGATTATGTTAGTGATGCGTTCCCTTTTACTGCTGATATTAAGCGGGCTGCTGTCGGGTGGATTGTTTGCGCAGAGCGACAAACTCTCCCGATTACAGCTACCGGATCAGGATGATTATGAGCAGATAAAGCCGGATTCTACATTCCTGGCCCTAAAAGAAGCTTACAACCGGGCAGTGGAAAAGAAAGAGCCCCTGGCGGCGGCCAGGTGTCTTGTTCAGATGGGGCAGATCTGTTTCCACCTGGGTCATTTTCCCCAGGCACTGGACTATCATCTCCAGGCCAGTGACATTTTCCGGAAAGAAGGCGCACAGCAGCAGCTGGCCGGCAATCTGAACGACATCGGGATGTTATATTATTATAACAAACAGCCGGAGCTATCCCACCGGCAATATGAAGATGCGCTCGCCATCTTCCATCAGCTGAACAATAAGACAGGAGTTGCGCTGACCTATGGAAAGATCGGCCACCTTTACGAAAAGCAACAGCGATATGACAGTGCCTTCCTGTACCAGCGCCGCGCACTGGCGGCCTACCTTTCTGTAGATGATAAACCGGGCATGTCCAAGATCTACGAGAACATCGGCAGCATTTATGAAGATCTTGGCCGGTACGATTCGGCTTCTTACTATTTCAACAGAGCCCTGGATTTGAATATACAGGGCGGAGAAAAGATCGCCCGGATCGAGATCCTGAACAACCTCGGAGATGTATGCCGTAAAACCGGTCAGTACGCGAATGCACTGGTACAAACCCGCCGGGCCCTGCTACTGGCGTTCGAGCTGCATGAGCAGCGGCAGCTAAGTGGGGCTTTCCGCGATCTTGGTAAAGCACATCACCTGGCTGGAGCTAATGACAGCGCCTTTTATTACCTGGAACTGAGCCGGCAATACCTGCTCGAAACGTATTCTGATGAGAACAGCAAACAGGTGGCTTTGTTGCAGACGGTCTATGACATTGAAAAGAAGAACAACGAGATAGAGCGGCTGCAGAATGCCCGTAAGACGAACCGGATCATCACCGCCGCTATCATCATCGTCATCCTCCTACTGGTGGCTATGGGAGTGCTGATCATTAGCCGGCAGCGCCTGAAGTTGCGTAATGAACAAATACTCCGGCAGCAGCACACGCAGATATTTGAAACGGAGAAAGAACTCATGGAGGCGGCTTTGCAGAATAAACAGTTGCAGGAAGGTAAGCTGAAGGAAGAATTAGAAGTGCGTTCCAGGGAACTGACTACACATACGCTGCATCTTATTCAGAAAAACCAGCTGCTGGAAGAATTGCGTGTCAGGTTGGATGAAATGGTGAAGGATGACAAACGCGATCAGAAGAAGCAGCTCAAACAGCTGCTAAGCCAGATCAATCATAGTTTCAATCACGACCAGTACTGGGTCGATTTCCGCAATATCTTCGAACAGGTACATCAGGCTTTCTTTGACAACCTGAAAAAGTATTGTGATACACTTACTGCTAATGACCTCCGCTTAGTAGCGCTTCTCAAGATGAATATGGAATCTAATGACATTGCCACCTTGCTGGGTATTTCCCAGGACAGTTTGCGTGTGGTGAGGTATCGTCTTCGGAAGAAGCTCAATCTTCAGCAGGGCGAGAGCCTGACGGCGTTTATTCAGAGTTTATGATTTTTTGCGGCATCGCTGTCTTCCGTCGCTTTGGGTTTGCGAGATGGCGTGCGCCTCTTCTGTTTTTATCGTTACGGTCTCTAAGGCTTCGGTTTCAGGAAAGGATTCTGGTCGGCGCCTCTTTGGTTTTTATTGTTACGGTCTTTAAGCCATCAGTTTTCCTCCGTTGCTTTGGTTTCAGGAAAGGATTGCGGTCGGCGCCTCTTTGAGTTGGATTTCTATTGAACATGATTAAGCGTATGGGCTTTGGAATCTTGATTATGCGACATCAAGCGTGTGTCAAAGAGCCGAAGGCCCGCAATTCCTTCCTGAAACCGCCCGCAACTTCAGGCTCCCAATTAGATTCCGATCTTATTAACGATCTGTTTATAATTAGCGACTGTAGACGGAAATATTGACGGGGGGCATACAATCAATATTGTCGTCAAACTAACGCTGTACAGGGACATGCTCTTCTCAAAACTGGTAAATGCAGTAAACAAAAGAGGACGATTTGTTGTGGAGACAAAAGGTTCATCAGTCAACTCGTCGTTATGAGCAGTATTCGTTGTAGGGAGTTGATATCCTGTTAGATATATTATATAAAATGACTATGTCAACTAAAATATTGACTAAGTCAGGGATTAAAATATTGGACATGTATGCTGACTTAAGACTAGATCTGCTCCGTGCGAGACCAGAGGGAAGGCATCGAGATAGTATTGATGTTATAGTTAGCAAGTATACGACCAGAGTAATAAGGTTTTATTTAAACTCTACCTAACTGTTGTCAGAGAAAGAAGGACTTTACCAATCATTGGGAGATCAGAACCGTAAGCGTTTCAGGAACACAAAACCGGGCCTTAGCTGTTTGGGCCACGCTTGATGCCGCCAAATAATATTCCCAAAGTTCATACGCTTGACAAAGCTGAACAGCGATTGCCGCCAAACAGGTACAGCCCGGTTTGTGTTACCTGAAACGGCAAACGGTTCGGGGTAACAATATCAAAGATTGCAATTAGCCAAACAGGATACAGCCCGGTTTGTGTTACCTGAAACGGCAAACGGTTCGAGGTAACAATATCCAAAGATTGCAATTAGCCAAACAGGATACAGCCCGGTTTGTGTTACCTGAAACGGTAAACGGTTCGGGTAACAATATCCAAAAGAGGAAATTAAAACAACAAACGTTCCGCAAAAGAGAAGGCAAGCAGCACTTAACATTCGCTTAATGTTACGGTAATATTTTCTTAACTGACATTCTGTTACGCTGATTGTGATTGATAACCATATAGTTAAAGCGACTTTGTTTCACATGTTGCCTTGTTGTTCACGCCCATTGTAACGGTGTATCCTTTTTGTATACCCCTACAATTTGGCTTCAGGAATACCCAAATGCACCTTTGCGGAACAAACGGATTAACTCTCTACCAATATGCAAAAACTGTTATTCACTGTTTTCTTTTCCTGGCTAAGCATCATATGCTTCGGACAGACAACCGGACTGGTGACCGGCAACATTGTCGATAAGAACCAGCTATTATCGTTACCCGGTGCGACACTTAAATTAAAACCAGGTAATCACTACACCGTTTCCAACCAACAGGGTAAGTTCGAATTCCTGAGTGTACCTGCCGGTACTTACACCCTGGAAGTAACCTATATCGGTTATCAGACCTTCAGCCAGGAGGTGACCGTTGCCCCGGGCAAAGCCACTGATCTGAAGCTGAAAATGGAAGCTGGCGGCGTAGCCGGAAAAGAAGTACTGGTAATTGGGGACCGTCTCCGCGGACAAGCGAAGGCCCTGAACCAGCAGCGGAACAATCCTAATATCACCAATATCGTATCGGCCGACCAGATCGGTCGTTTCCCGGATGCGAACGTGGGAGACGCGATCAAGCGTATACCTGGTATCACTATGCAGAATGACCAGGGGGAAGCCCGTAATATTATAATCCGTGGTCTGGCGCCTGAGCTGAACTCCGTAAGCCTGAACGGCGACCGTATTCCTTCTGCTGAAGGCGACAACCGCCGCGTACAGATGGACCTCATCCCTTCAGATATGGTGCAGACCATCGAAGTGAATAAAACCCTGACACCTGATATGGATGCAGACGCTATTGGCGGTTCTGTAAACCTGGTAACACGCGCCGCTCCTAATGGCCCACGTGTTTCAGCTACCCTCTCCGGTGGTGTGAACCCTATCCGCAATAAAGCATTATATACCGGAAGCCTTGTACTCGCTAACCGTTTCTTTGATAGCAAGCTGGGTGCTGTACTGAGTGCGTCCTACAATAATAATGACTACGGTTCGGACGATATGGAAGCTACCTGGAGCAAAGATGATTTCGGAAACATCTTTACTTCTGAATCAGAAGTACGTAAATATAATGTACAGCGTATCCGGAGGAGTGCTTCTGCAGCACTGGATTATAAGATCAATGCAAAGAACACCATCTATGCGAATGCTATGTACAACTGGCGCGATGACAGGGAGAACCGTTATCGCCTGCGTATTACAGATATAGAGCCTGAATACGATGATAATGACGCTATTACCGGGTATGTTGGTTCCGTACGCCGCGAAACAAAAGGTGGTATTGATAACAGCCGTAACAAAAACCGCAGGCTGGAAGATCAGCGCGTTCAGAACTACTCCCTGCGTGGTGAGCACCTCCTGGGTAGTAAAGTAGACCTGGATTGGGCAGCAAGTTTCTCTACTGCCAGCGAAGACAGGCCTCATGAGCGTTATATTGAATACAGAGCGGATGATGGTCCGGTAAGTCTGGACCTGTCAGATAACCGTTTCCCGCTGGTGACTGCCAATTCACTGACTGACCAGGATTTTGCTTTCAAATCACTGTCAGAGAATCACGACTATACACGTGAGAATGAACTGGGCCTGAAACTGAACCTGCGTTTTCCTTTCAGCGTAGTACCTGGTCAGAAAGGCCGTCTGCGTGTAGGTGGAAGGCTGCGTCTGAAAGACAAAGAAAGAACGAATAACTTTTTCGAATATGAGCCGATCAATGAATTCGGTAATCTGGCGGAGATCTCCAATATCAAGATCAGCGGAAAGGGATATCAGCCAGGCGAGAAATACACTCCTGGTACATTCGTGATCAATACATTCCTGGGCGCTCAGCAGTTGGATGACGCAAGTAAATTTGAAAAGAGCGACAACCCGGCAGAATACCTGGCTGTTAACTTCAATGCAAAGGAAAGGATCACCGCAGGTTATATCCGCTGGGATCAGGACCTGACAAAACAGTTGTCAGTAATTGCCGGTGTACGTATTGAGAATACACATATTGATTATGAAGGTAACGTTGTGGCGGAGGAGGAAGAGCTGGAAGGAACACGTAAGGTACAGAACAGTTACACGAATGTATTGCCTGGTATCACTTTCAAATACAACGTGAATAATGATCTGGTACTGCGTGCGGCAGTCACTACTTCTATTGCCCGTCCTAACTACTACGACATCGCTCCTTATGTGAGCAGCGTTGCTGATGATGCAGAACTGAGCGCAGGTAATCCGGATTTGAAAGCTGCACGTGCATTGAACTTTGACCTGATGGCAGAACAGTACTTCAAGTCGGTAGGTATCCTGTCAGGAGGTGTTTTCTATAAGAGCATCAGTGACTTTATCTATACTTACAGAGATAATGCTTATACGCTGGAGAAATTTGCAGCAGACTATAAAGATGTAGCTACCAATCCTATTCCTGCGGGAGAAGAGTGGACTTATAAGCAGGCACGTAACGGTGATAATGTAAAAGTATACGGATTTGAAGTAGCCCTGCAACGTCAGCTGGATTTCCTGCCTGGCTTCCTGAAAGGTTTTGGTGTGTATGTGAACTACACCTACACCAAATCTAAAGCAGATGGTATTTACAATGCTGACGGCGACAAACGTACTGATGTAACTTTACCCGGTACTGCGCCGCATATGTTCAATGCATCTCTTTCTTACGAAAGCAGCCGTTTTACTGCAAGACTATCTGGTAACTATACCGCATCTTATCTCGATGAACTGGGTGGCGATGATTTCGACGACCGTTTTTATGATAAGCAATTTTTCCTGGATCTGAATGCTTCTTTTAAACTGACAAAACAGTTAAGGGTATTCGGTGAAGCCAATAACCTGACTAACCAGCCGCTGCGTTATTATCAGGGTATTTCTTCAAGAACGATGCAGGCAGAGTACTATCGTCCAAGATATAACTTCGGTCTGAAGTTCGATCTGTAATCATTGGAGGTTTGTTGTTTTATAAAAAAGGATAGAATACATGTTAAAAAATATATTGGCGCCTTTAAGTGGTCTGGTGTTGCTCGGGGCCTGTCAGGTGAACTCGGCAAAGACGGTAGTAAGGCAGGATGGCCTGAAGCCTGTGATCGTTACACAGGAAACAGGATATGATACAGATGATCCTGCCATATGGATCAATAAGGCAGATACGTTAAAAAGCCTGATCATCGGCACTGATAAGAATAGTGATGGAGGATTGTATGCCTTCGACCTGGAAGGAAAGATCGTCAACAAAGTACTGGGCTTGAAACGTCCCAACAATGTGGACATCGCTTACGGATTTAAATTAAATGGACAGCCGGTGGATATTGCCGTGCTGACAGAGCGTGAAACAAACAGCATTCGTATGTTCCGTCTTCCTGACCTTACACCACTGGATAATGGCGGTATTCCTGTGTTCCTGGGAGAAAAGGAGAGGGCGCCTATGGGCATAGCCTTATATACCCGTCCTGAAGATGCCGCCATCTTTGCCGTGGTGGGTCGCAAGAATGGCCCCGCAGATGGTTACCTCTGGCAATACCGGCTGGTGGAGGAAGGTGGTGCTGTGAAAGGCAGGCTTGTACGTAAGTTTGGCGCCTACAGTGGTAAGAAGGAGATTGAGTCTATCGCGGTGGATAATAAGCTGGGATATATTTATTATTCTGATGAAACAGTAGGTGTACGCAAATATGCAGCTGATCCTTCCAAATGGGATAACAAAGAACTGGCACTGTTTGCAAAGGAAGGATTTGCTTCAGACCATGAAGGGATTTCAATTTATCCCGCTACTGATTCAACTGGTTATATACTGGTATCTAATCAGCAGAATAACTCCTTCATGGTGTACAGAAGAGAGGGCGATAATGGTCATGCGAATGAACATACGCTTATTGCCGAAGTGCCGGTATCTACGCTGGAAAGCGATGGCTCAGATGTTACAGCAACGCCGCTGGGAAATAAATTCTCAAAAGGATTGTTTGTTGCGATGAGTAATGGTAAGGTGTTTCATTATTATTCCTGGGAGGATATTGCAGGGAAGATAGAGAAGAAATAAACAGGGGGAAAATATAAGGAAGAGCCGTCTCAAGTTGATTGAGGCGGCTCTTTGTTTGTTCATGTACTAAGTGGTAATAGAACCTGTAACATCAGTTATACCCGACATGTTCTTAGACAGTAAGGCAGACAGGAATTTCAGTCCTGTGGCACTCCATAATTTGCCATTTTCTGTTTGCCTGCATGGAGTCACCTCCTTATCGTTTATATAAATAAACATGCCAACCACATTGATATAACAATTACCTGCTGTTTCAAGATAGTTGATGGATGCAGCCTTCAGGCGTTCCTTCTGGGGAGCTGGAATATATCTCGCCACCAGCAACCATTTTTCCCTATCGCGGCCAAATTGCTGAATAATTGCTGGAAGATGCGTCTGGCGGATTTCGTTTTTAATTTCTACCAGTAAGTCGCAGTTCTGCTCACCAAGAGTAATTTGAACATATGCATCTGCAAGTGGATTAGGTGATAGCTTTTGCTTTATCTTTCCTCCGGTTAGCTTGCTGAAATTGGAGATGGTATCCCTTAATATGTCCGGTTCGTGTAGCTTGTTCATATTTTATTCATGTTCATGAATCATGAACAATCGAAATTGTTGAACAAATAGGGAATGGCCAAAAGTTTATTTAAACATTTTATGGCTGATAATGAATCGATTAGGAGGGGTATGGAAGTTTGCTCAGTTGCTTAAGCCCGCCTTTTTAGGTTCATGATCAGTTTACAGCGAAGCTTTGAAAGCGTTCTTTGCTTAAAATCTCTGGTATAAATACTGATCAGGATTGCAGACATATTCCAGAGGCTGGCGTCAAACAGGAAAGAATAGCTACTGTAGTATAAAAGAAACCGCCGTCTCAAACATTTAAGACGGCGGTTTCTTTTATACTTAATAAGCGTATTAGAACTTGAAAGCGATACTTCCCGTAATGCTTCTTGTCTTCTGCGGATTCATTGTAGAATAACCGATCCAGTAATGCTTATCTGTCAGGTTATCTACTTTTGCACCGATACGGAATTTGTTAGTATCGTAAGAGATACTTGCATTCAGTACAGTGTATTCGGGCAGCGTGAAGATACCTAGGGATGCAGAGTTAACTACTTTGGTTTCGCTGGCATAATTACCGCCAAAGCCGAAGTTCAGACCCCGGGTAGCGCTGATAGGCAAGTGATAGCTCAACCATAGGTTTGCAAGAACCGGAGATCCGGCCGTAGTCGGACGACGGCCTTCCACGTCAGCAGATGACTTTTCGTATTTGGAATCATTATACGCGAAGCCGGCTATGATGTTCAGGCCCTGGATCGGGTTAGCAATGATCTGTGCTTCAAATCCTTTACTGAGCTGTGTACCGTCCTGGATGTTGCGGAGCGGGCGTTCAGGATCTGTACGTACAATGTCTTTTACCTGGATGTCGTAGTAGCTGAAAGTACCGGTCAGTCTGCCATCGAAGAGGTCCATTTTCACCCCACCTTCAATCTGGTTAGCCTGTTCGGGTGTGAAAGCTTTTCCCTTGCTGGAATCATATCCTGCTACGTTTTTGAAACCATTCTGATAGTTACCAAATACGGACAGCTTGTCTTTAATAATCTGGTAAACAACACCAAATTTCGGAGATAAAGCCGTCTGGGTGTAACCATCAGCTCCTGTTTTACCTGTAGTATTATCGTAAGTGCCCTTGCGATCGAAATAATCGATACGCAACGCTGCCTGTACGGCCAGTTTATCTGTGATGTTCAGTACATCAGATGCATAAGCACTGTAAGTGTAAGCTTTGTAGATGACAGGATATGTAAAGGAGTAACCGCCATTCTGATAGATCTTGTCCATGTTGGCGCGGTTAAAACCATTGTAATCTGTGATAGTACCATGAGACGGAACGATATCATAAGTGCCGCCAGAGTAGTATTCATCTTCGTTCAGGAAAAAGAAGTCCAGACCACCTACAAAACGGTTTCTCATTTTACCGATCCTGAAGTCACCTATGAAGTTCTGTTGTATTTCAGTTATTCCTACTTTACTGTTATCGGTGAACTGGTCGTTACGTGAAATTGAATCGCCGGGCAGCAGGTAAAAATAAGGGCCAGCGCCATCAGAAAAACTGTTGGTATTGGTAAAGACTGTCTGTGATGTCCACTCGTCAGAGATCTTATAGTTCATGGTAGCAAAGAAGTTCATATTCCTTGACTTCTGTGTAAGATCCTCATTGAAGAAAGAGCGTTTATAGTCGACATTCACCTTATCAGCGCTCTGGGCACTCAAGCTGGACATCTTCAGGCCCCATGGGAAGAAGAAGATGGCATTACCTGTTCCTTCTCCGCTATAGAACTCGGCATCGAACAGGAAGGAGAGTCTGTCATTTACTTTATATGAAACGCTTGGTGCAAAAGCAAAGTTTTTATTAAAACCATTGTCCTGCCAGCTGTTTTCGTAAGTATATGCGGTGTTGAGGCGCAGCGCTACTTTGCCGGTTGAGTCAAGGGGTGTGTTGATATCTGCCTGCAGACGATTGTAGGAAAAGCTACCGCCAGCGTAAGTGATCTCTCCACCAAAGTGATCATATGGTTTTTTAGTGACACGGTTGATCAGACCTCCATAAGAAGTGAGTGTACTACCGAAAAGTGTAGCAGACGGGCCTTTGATCACTTCAATCCTTTCCAGGTTGGCAGCATCGATCTTGGCAGCCACATTACCTGCTACGCCATTGCGCAACTGGCTCTGTACGATAAAACCGCGGGAGCTGTAGTAAGAACCACCATCGCCGCTACGGTTGGTAGATTCCCATAGCCTGGCAATACCAGGAGCATTCCTCATTGCATCATCTACAGAGTATACCAGCTGATTCGCCATCAGGTCTTTGGTAATGGTTGTATATATCTGAGGGTTCTCTATATTGGCCAGGGGCAATTTGGATACATATTCGCTGCTGCGTTTCACCAGTTTATTCTGTGTACCGGTGATCACTACCTCGTTTAGTTCCTTACGCGAGATATCCAGCTGGAAGTCCAGGGTAACGGTCTGTCCTGAGGTGACAGTAACTTCTTTTATGATATTGGCGAAGCCAGGTTGTGATATAATGATCTGGTAATTGCCTGCCGGAACACCACGGAAAGCGAAACTACCTGCACCGTCCGTAGTGGTAGCATGTGTAGTCCCCTGGAGGATCACAGGTACATCTGCAGCCGGTTTCCCATCTGAGGTCTTTACTTTCCCTTTTATGATACCGTTGTTGTCTTCATTAAAGGAAGCCGCATTGGCTGCGGTGAAGAGAGCGAGCAGAACGACAAAAAATAGTAAAGCTGCTCTCGTATAATGGCCCGTAAACTTCATCATAGTATTTGCGTAGTTGAAAATCAGGCGCAAATTTGACGTAGTCAGCTTTACTTATCATATCGCATCGGGAAAAGTTTTTACTCAAAAGGGAAAAATTACCTGTCGTTCCCCGCCTGCTCCTGCAGAAAATCTTTGATACCCAGTACGATCTTGTCTGCCAGTACCAGCCGGAAGTTCTCATCGAGTATCCGGATCTCATCTTCCGGATAACTGAGGAAAAGTGTTTCTATGAGGGCTGTGGGCATCTCTGTAGGCATATTCAGGATGAAGTTGAAATTGGCGTTGTTCTTAAAATCGGCCAGTCCCGTTTCAAGGAGCCGGTTGTGGATGTGCCGGTTCAGGGGTTCACAGAAGGGATATTTATAGTAATTGGCGGTGCCTTTTACGTCTACCGGATTCACAGATGAATTCATGTGAATGCTCAACAGGAGGTCGGGCGCCAGCTGGCGGTAGTTATACAGACGGGCCTGGTTATCCACAAATACGTCGCTCACCCTGGTTGTGATGACATGGGCGCCCTCTTTCTCCAGGGCCACCTTCACCAACATTGCCATGTTCAGGGCCAGTTGCTTTTCGGCTACGCCCATAGCACCCGCGGTGCCGATATTCCCCCCTCCGTGACCAGCGTCTACTGCGATAGTCAGGTCTTTTAACTGGAGACTGGCGGGCTGGTGTTTGATCCGGATGGTGAGCCGGTTGCTGTCTGTGTAAAATATCTTGTAACCCCAGGGTTGGTTATGTGCCAGTGAAACTGCTATGCGGAACACATCAGGACTTACCTGTTTCCAGTCTATCCGGCTGATCTCTCCGGTGCTTTGCGTCTCCGGCAGAAAACCGGGTTCTGACATCGCGCCGTGGATGTCTACGACCAGTTTACCGGGATTTACTTCCTGGGTGGAGAGGTAAGGTAGTTTGTCGGCCAGGCCGACAGAGATGTAGTCGAATTGTTTATCACTCCATACCCGGGCCTCATTTACGATGCTCTGAGGAACGGGTTCTGTTACCGTCATGGTGTCCACCAGGCTTTCGGGTATATAAGCAAACTGATTGGCGCTGAGTTTTACCCGGAAGTGACTACCTTCTTTCCCGGTCACATGTAGCAGCACGTCTCCGTCGAGGTAGCCCATTTTCTCCGGGCCTAATCTGTCGCCTTCGGGAGAGATGGTCAGGTAGGTCTGATCATCGATAGTACGGGCTATTAGTTGCGTATTGCGTTGAAAAGTGTAACGGAATGAGCCGGGCAATACCGCTGTCTGCCCCTTATATTTCAGGTAAACATTGATCTTGCCATCCAGCATGGAATCGGCCTCCGTCAATACATAATACCCCTGGTAAAAGCCGGGTATACCACTTGTCTGAGCAGCAGGTAATTCCGGTACAGGCGTGCCATTGAACCAGCTGGCCTGTGCTCCGGGGTACCCCTTCATACGTACCCGTAAGGTATCGCCCGCAGAGAGAGTTGCATTGGTTTTAGGCGAGATATTCACATAGTCGATACGGAAAGAAGGCGTCACCCGCACTGGTGGCGGTGGATTGTAGTAAAAATGGTAAGTGCGTGATACAAATTTCCCGGAGCTGTCGGTAGCCGAAAGCACCATGGTCGTTTTCCCTGGTTTCAGATCACGCTTTAGTGCAAATACGCCATTGGGGTATACATGAATGCTGTCATTGTTCAGCAATACCTTGCAGTTCTCGCAGGTACGGCCTGAGAAATATTGTCTGGCGCTGCTGGAATTGATCTCTGTCCTGAGTGGTTGTGCCATCTTCAGGAATGCTTGTGCATGCAGTTGTAGACCTGTATATGCTGTTTGTATCAGTAGTAATAGTGCGAATCTCCTCATAGTCCCACGACAAAGTAATAAAAAAAATGCCACCCGCTCTTACGGATGGCACTCGAAAATATTGAAAAATTGCGATGGCGAAGCTTACCAGGCGTATTTATTTTCTGCGATCAGTTTATCAGCGATGCGTCTGCGTGCATCCCTGGTGTTAAACGGTGCGGTTTTGGTGAAACGTTTGATACCGAGTAGCATCATACGTTGTTCATCACCGCTGGCGAATGAATTGATGGCATCTTTTGCGTACTTGTTGATACGGTCAGCAGTATCGTTGATATAAGTACGAACGATATCCGCCTGAATGGCATTGGCGCTTTCACCTTCCAGCTCCACTCTTTTCAACAGACGCAGGAGCGCACTTTCTGCGGTGAACGTTTCGATGGCCATGTCAGCAATGTTCATCAGGATCTCCTGCTCATTCTGCAGGTCCTGCATGAGTTTCTGAACAGCGCCACCTGCTACGAGCAGAATAGCTTTCTTGAAATTAGCGACCGCTTTTTTCTCAGCGCTGAAAGGTGTTTCATCGTCATTGCCGAAATCAGGAATGCTCATCAGCTCTTTCATCACATTCATGGCAGGCGTCATGAGGTCCAGGCGGCCTTTCAGTGCACGTTTCAGTGTCATATCAAGGGCCAGCAGACGGTTGATCTCATTGGTGCCTTCGAATATGCGGTTGATGCGGCTGTCGCGGTAAGACTTGGAGATGACATATTCATCACTGAAGCCGTTGCCGCCATGTATCTGCACGCCTTCATCCACGGAGAAGTCCAGCGCTTCGGAACCATTTACTTTCAGGATCGCGCATTCCACTGCATATTCTTCTGCAGCACCCAGCAGGGCTTCTGCAAATGGTTTACCTGCTGCAACAAGTTCTTTTTCTTTCTCATCAATGAGTTGCGCGGTACGGTACAGGGCTGATTCACATACCCAGTTCCGGATCACCATTTCACCCAGTTTATGTTTGATAGCGCCGAAATTGGCGATAGGTTGTTTGAACTGTTCGCGTGTATTGGCGTACTGCACGGTGATGGTGGTGACCTGCTTCGCTGCACCAATGGCAGCTGCACAGAGTTTCAGGCGGCCGATATTGAGGATGTTGAAGGCTATGAGGTGACCTTTACCGATCTCTCCCAGCACATTTTCCACGGGCACTTTAGCATCCTGGAAATAGATCTGCCTGGTAGAAGATCCTTTGATGCCCATTTTATGTTCTTCCGCTCCCAATGTGAACCCCGGAGTATCTTTGTCTACGATGAACGCCGTGAAATGTTCGCCGTCAATTTTGGCGAATACAGTAAACACATCTGCGAAACCGGAATTGGTGATCCAGCATTTCTGCCCGTTCAGCAGGTAGAATTTGCCGTCGTCCGACAGTTTTGCAGTGGTTTTGGCGCTCAGCGCATCTGAACCTGAGTTGGGCTCCGTCAGGGCATAGGCGCCTTTCATCGCTCCGCTGGCAAGGGAAGGAATGTATTTCTGTTTCTGCGCTTCTGTACCGAAGTACAGGATAGGTAAGGAACCGATACCGGTATGCGCGGCCATGGCAACAGAGAAAGAGTGGCCGGCGCCGAGCGCTTCGTTGATCAGTGTAGCGGTAACAAAATCTTTTCCGAGTCCGCCGTATTCTTCCGGAAAGGCAGCGCCCAGCAGGCCCAGTTCACCTGCCTTGTCCAGCAGGGAGGGCATCAGGCCTTCTTCCAGTTTGTCAATACGGTCAAGTACCGGGGTAACTTCTTTGGTTACAAACTGCTCCGCCATTTCTCTGATCATACGTTGCTCTTCGTTGAAATCTTCGGGTGTAAAGACTTCGTTGGCAGGGGTTTCTTTAACGAGGAATTCCACGCCTTTCAGTGCGTGTTTGTTATCAACTGTAGCGTCCATCCTGAATTTTTTTGGTCTTATTGTAATTTACTTAGTTTAGGCCAAACGGCAAAAGTTGATACATTTGTGCCATGTCTTCCTTTTTTTTCCCATATCGGAAAAGCCATTTCCATACGATCAGCGATGGAACAGGGGAGGAATTGCTCATCTGCCTGCATGGTTTTGGTGAAAATGCCAGCAGCTTTAGCCGTCTGCATTACACACTGGGACAGCATTTTACTATTGTAGCGCTGGATATGCCCCTGCACGGACTGACGGAGTGGAAGGAAGAACGGGCATTTGAACCGGAAGATCTGAAAGCAGTAATACTACTCATTCTGGAGCATTACGGTTTTTCCACTTTTTCTCTGATGGGGTATAGTATGGGTGGCCGCGTGTCTTTATGTATTGTGGAGCTGCTCGCGGAAAAGATAGATCGTTTATACCTGCTGGCGCCGGATGGGCTGAAAGATAATTCCTGGCACATGTTCGCCACCCGGACGCGTACCGGCAATAAACTGTTTAAATACTGTACCTATCATCCACAACTGTTCTTCGGATTACTGCATACCTGGCGGGGACTGCGTTTTATCAGCAAGGGACTGCATAAATTCACTTTCAACAGTATGAACAGTCTGGAAAAGCGGGAACGCGTGTATTTTGTGTGGACCTGCATGAGCAGGATGATGCCGGACAGAAAACGGTGCAAACAGCTGCTGAAGAAGCATAAGATACAGACACTTCTGATGTTCGGAAAATACGACCGGGTAATCCCTCCAGTGCTGGGTGTGCGCTTTATGGATGGTACTTTTCCCTGTGAAATGCTGGTAATGGAGAAGGGACATCACCTGATCGGTGAAGATGCAGCGGAAGCTATTAAAAACCATAGTTTTTAGAAATCAACAACATACAATCATCTGCAGATACATGATCTGCAGCCTATCGTCTCGGCTATGTATATTATTCTATCGATCCTGTTCCTATTAGGTCTTGTTTACGGTTATTTAATGTTTCGTTATGGACAGGGATGGAAAGGTTTGCCAGCTTTCAAACCTGTGAAACCGGTAAGCGGTCAAACGAAGGTGACAGTGATCATTCCTGCCAGGGATGAGGAAGCGAATCTGCCTCCGCTCTTACGGGCATTAAAGGCACAGACTTATCCTGTGCATTTGTTCGAGGTGATCGTGATCGATGATTTTTCTACGGATAGTACTGCAGATGTAGTAAGGAGCTTTCCTGCATCCAACGTGCAACTGTTACAGCTGAGCCAACATCTGAGCGCAGAACAGCGGCTGAACTCCTACAAAAAGAAAGCGATAGAAATGGCGGTGGAACGCGCTACCGGCGATATCATCATGACCACTGACGCTGATTGCGTGATGGGCCCGGAATGGATCATGCGGATGGTACAGTTCTATGAAACCTATCAGCCGAAATTCATTGCCGCGCCGGTTAGTTTTTACCAGGAACATAACTTCTTCAAAGTATTGCAGTCGCTCGATTTTATGACAATGCAGGGAATTACGGGAGCGCTGGCTGCATTGAAGTCCGGCACTATGTGTAATGGCGCCAACCTGGCGTATGAACGTAAGGTGTTTTATGAAGTAGGTGGTTTTAAAGGCATAGACAACATTGCCTCCGGTGACGATATGTTGCTGATGTTCAAGATCTACCGTGCTTATCCCACCGGTGTATTGTATATGAAAAGTGAAGAGGCGATAGTACGTACTTTGCCGGTAGATACGTTCAAGGCATTTATGCACCAGCGTATCCGCTGGTCATCGAAAGCAGATAAATACGATGATAAACGACTGACCTGGGTATTGGCGCTGGTATATTTCTGGAACGCAGGCATGCTGTTGGCAGGCGTAGCTGCGTTGTTCCTCCCGGTTTGGCGTATGTGGTTTGTCGGCTTACTGATCTATAAAATACTGGTGGAGTTTTATTTTATGGTGCCGGTAGCCCGTTTCTTTGATAAAACTGCTTTATTATCAAGGTTTATTCCCGGACAGTTCTTCCATATTCCTTACATTGTAGTGGCAGGTTGGTTAGGTAAGTTTGGCTCTTACCAGTGGAAAGGACGAAAAGTCAAATAAGCATGATGTCAGACAGTAATAGCAGGTCCTCATTTGGCAGTAATGCCTGGAGAAGGTTACGACGCAATACAGGCGCTGTAGCAGGCATGCTGTTGATTGTTGTAGCGGTGATTGTTAGTATACTCGCCTATGTATTGGCGCCTGACGGTACGCCTTATGCCAACAGGATGATGCTGGAGACCGGCGGACAAAAGCCGGGATTCCGTATTCATGTCCTGGCTATGAAACAGGAGCGGCAGGTGCGCCGCACAGGATTTTTCTCCCATCTGCTAAAAGGACAACCGGATACGGTTACCTATATCCCTATCCGTAACTGGCGCTTTGCCGGTAACGATATTATTATAGCGAGATACCTGGATGAAGAAGAAACCGTAAGGGAGCGGTATAGTCTGAGTAAAGTGTTGTTTGCAGCAGAAATGGCTCCCGGCAACAGGTTAAAGCAATGGCAGCAGGAGATTACCACTAACAGGATCAAAGAACGCACCTACTGGCTGGGAACGGATAAATTCGGAAGGGATATACTGAGTCGCCTGTTGGTCGGAACAAGAGTAAGCCTGAGTGTAGGTTGTATTGCGGTGATCATTTCACTGACTATTGGCATTCTTCTGGGTGCAGTAGCTGGTTATTTCCGCGGAGTGACAGACGATGTGGTGATGTGGTTGGTGAATGTGATCTGGTCTGTACCTACCTTATTGCTGGTTTTTGCTATTACGCTGGCCCTGGGTAAGGGGTTCTGGCAGGTATTCATTGCCGTGGGGCTGACGATGTGGGTGAATGTAGCAAGAATTATCCGCGGGCAGGTGCTGGCATTGCGGGAGTTGCCCTTTATAGAAGCTACCAGGGCGCTGGGTTTTGGTCACACACGGACGATAGTAAAGCATATACTGCCCAACATACTGGGGCCGGTGATGGTGGTAGCCGCCGGCAACTTTGCCACAGCCATAGTGGTGGAAGCTGGTCTCAGTTTCCTGGGAGTGGGCGTACAACCGCCACAGCCTTCCTGGGGCTTGATGATCAAGGAGAACTACAATTTCATCATTACCCACAATCCTATGTTAGCGTTAATTCCGGGTATAGCCATTATGGTGATGGTATTGGCCTTTAATCTGTTAGGGAACGGGCTGCGGGACGCCATGGATGTGCGACAGTAAACACTTGGTTCGCATTAAAAAAACGACTAATTTTACGATTGTCTATAATTCTTTACTATGCCTTTGAAATCATATCTTTTTACAGCCTTAGCCCTCTTCGCACTCATATTTTCCGCCTGCAAAAAGAAAGGAGCCATTGAGCCTAAACCTGAAGAGGAAGGTCTGAAGGTAACATTAGAAAATGTAACCGAAGGACAATACACCGCCTCTCCCGGCAGCAGCTATACTTTCCAGGTGAAAATCAATTCTGTTATGCCTGCGGAAGGTGTAAACATAAAAGTAGACGCTATTACTGATCCGGGTGGTATTGTATTTCCTCAGAACCCGGTAGCGCCTTCTAAAGACAGTACCATCAACGTTACCCTGGTAGGGCTGGAACCAGTCCGCACGGTAAAGGTAACGATCACCATTACTTCAGCTGGTAATGAGAATAACAAGATCACGAAGACTTTCTGGATCACCAATAAATCAGACGAATAAAGGTAAAATAGTATCACTCTGTGATGCAGCCTTTAATAACATATTCGAGCCAGATCCTTTATGAGTAAGGGTCTGGCTCTTTTAATAGAAAAACGAGAGAACTCGGAGAGAATAAGCAGAGAAGACGCAACGAACAAGCATCGAACAAGCAAGGGTATGGAAAAAAGGCTTTTTTAATAGTATTTTAACCCTGCATTCTCATAAATCATCCGCCGCAATTCTTAATTCTCCCTAGCTTTGCACCTGCAGAATAAGCAGCCAAACTATGCGTATAGGAGTGAATGCCTCCTGTGTATTGCAGGATACGCCTGCGGATACAGGTAATATCGTCAGGGATCTACTGTCAGGGATAAGCCGGTCGCACCCGGAACACCATTTCATTTTCTTTTTTGATCAGACGCCGCCGGCAAACTTACAGTGGCCGGAAAATGTAAGCACAGTGGTGGTGCCAGCCAGGGGACATCGAAACTGGCAGCAGTACCTGTGGTTGGAATGGAAGCTGGTCAGCGCCATTAAAAAGCAGCAGCTGGATCTTTTCCTGGGAATGGACGGGCAAATACCTTTACGCAGTAAGGTGCCTGCTCACCTGGTGATCAGCGATACGGGCTTTCTGCATGGCGTAGCAGGCATTCCTGCCTCCAGGCAGCGCTTTCTGAAAAAGAACCTGGCCAGGTATATCGCCCACGCAAAAAAGGTGATTGTGCTGTCGCATACATTGGAGCAGGACGTATTGCAGCAAGCACCTGATGCTGCCGCCAAACTACGTGTATTGCTACCTGCTGTAGACAGCAGTTATCGGTCTTTAGAATGGGAGGACAGGGAAGAAGTGAAGAGCACTTATGCCGGCAGGGTGGAATACTTCGTGGCAGTAGGCAGTATTCATCCAAAAAATAACCTGATGCCTCTGCTCAAGGCATTTTCTGCATTGAAACGTAGGTTGCATTCCAATATGAAACTGCTGCTGGTCGGCTCGGAAACAGCTGCCGGTGCGGAAATTATAGGTTCTTTACCATCGTATAAATACCGAAATGATGTTGTGCTGATACCTGATGCCGACCAGGCAACGCTGGGGGCCATAGTAGCGGGGGCTTATGCGCTGGTGTATACCACCCGCTTTGCAGGAGTGGCTATGCCGGTATATGCGGCCATGCAGTGCGCTGTACCTGTCATTGCCCTGGAAGGCGCTGCAGCAAGAGAAGCGGGAGGAGACGCTGTATTGTACGCTGATCCGGAAAACCTGGAAGATCTGGCAGACAAAATGTGCCTGCTATATAAAGATGAGGAGCTGAGAAGCCGCTTGCTGGGCAAGATAAATAAAGCCGGCCGGACGGAGGCGTTTGACGCACTGATTATAGATTAGCCAATTAATACTAAATTTGCGGTTCTTAAAATTTGGGAACAAACAATATCATGGGAAAGACATCTACCATACAAATTCAGGTGGGACTGGATGATGACAGAATACCTGAGAAGATAGAATGGAGGGCAACTGACAGCTCTGAATCAGATCGTTTCCAGCAGGCAAAGGCCATGCTGATCGCCTTTTGGGATGGCGGTGATAAAACCGCCCTGCGTATAGACTTATGGACGAAACAAATGATGGTGGATGAAATGGCCGATTTCTTTTTCCAGACATTAATGACCATGGCTGATACCTATCAGCGTGCTACGCCATATAAGGACCAGGCGGATGATCTCCGTGCTTTTGCGAAGGATTTCTACAAGAAATTCGAAGAGAAGCAGAAACAGGAACAATAAGCCATAACCTTAAAACATCCACATATGTCATTAGAATTAAATGTTAACGCCGCGATCAAGGCAGCAATGCTGGCAAAAAATGAACCTGAACTGCGTGCCCTGCGCGCAATAAAGGCAGCTGTATTGCTGGCCAAAACAGCAGAAGGTGGTGGAGCAGAACTGACTGGAGACGATGAAATAAAACTCCTGCAGAAGCTGGCAAAACAAAGGAAGGACTCCCTGGAGATATTCCGTCAGCAAAACCGTGAAGACCTCGCCGTAAAAGAAGAAGAGGAACTGGTGGTAATTGAAAAATACCTGCCAAAACAGATGGATGAGGCAGAACTGAGAGCTGCTATTACTGAGATCATTGCTGCAACAGGCGCCAGTTCACCTGCCGATATGGGCAAAGTGATGGGTGTAGCCACCAAACAACTGGCCGGCAAGGCCGATGGTAAGGCTATTTCCGGACTGGTGAAAGAACTGTTGGCTAAATAAACATGTGTACCGGATGACTGACCAGATCCTTCATCTGCCGGTTATCCGGTATCTCCCTTTTATCCTATTGAAATCATGGGCATAGATATAGTTTTCGCCATCCTGATAGTATTAGCTATATATAAAGGATACAGCCGGGGGCTTATCGTAGCCGTTTTCTCCTTTATTGCAGTCACCCTGGGACTCGCAGCCGCGTTAAAACTATCCACAGTGACTGCCCTGTATGCACAGGAGCATTGGGGGATTCATACCCGTTGGTTACCAGTACTAAGCTTTATTGCGCTTTTTGTCGGAGTGGTGTTTGCCGTCAGGTTCGGGGCTACCCTTATCCAGAAGATGGTGGAAGCAGCAATGCTGGGATGGTTAAACAAATTAGGTGGAATTATATTATATAGTGCTATCTTTATCATTGTATACAGCATCCTTTTATGGATTGCTAATCAACTGTACTGGTTAAGCCCGGAACTCAAGATGCAGTCGGTAGTCTATCCCTACATAGAACATCTGGGGCCGGTAGTTATGAATTTGTGGGGCAAAATTGTTCCTGTTTTTAAGGATATGTTCGAAAATCTACAGTCATTTTTTGACAACGCAGCGAAAGAAATACAATCTACTTAGCTCGCTTCAAAGATTATTTGAATTAATAAAAAGAATTATTTTAGCGCAAAATTGACTTTCAAGCTTTGGCAATGGTTTACGAAATTAAAACACAGGGAAAGTTTAAATTTATTGAGGAAGGAGAGGGGGAGCCATTAGTACTGTTGCATGGGCTGTTCGGTGCGATGAGCAACTTCGGTGGTTTGATTGATCATTTCCGCCACTATAACAAAGTGGTGGTTCCACTTTTACCTCTGTTTGATCTGAATATACTGGATACGTCTGTAGCAGGGTTGGCAAAATACGTACACAAGTTTATCGAAACGATGGGATACTCCAATGTGCACATCCTGGGTAACTCCCTGGGAGGACACGTAGGACTCGTATACCTGCTGAAACATCCGGAAGCGCCTGTTAAATCATTGATACTCACAGGTAGTTCGGGCTTGTTTGAGAATGGAATGGGAGAAACTTATCCTAAGCGTGGAGATTACGAATACATCCGTAAGAAAACAGAACTTACTTTCTATGATCCGGCAATGGCTACCAAAGAACTGGTAGACGAAGTGTTTGATATCACTACTAACCGCCTTAAGGTGATCAAGATCATCACCCTGGCAAAATCCGCAATCCGCCATAACCTCGGCGAAGAACTGCGTGAGATCAAGCTACCTACATTGCTTGTCTGGGGACTGAATGATACTGTTACGCCGCCAATGGTAGGCGAAGAGTTTAAAAAGCTCATTCCTAACTCAGAACTGCATTTCATCGACAAATGTGGCCACGCACCAATGATGGAGCGGCCGGAAGAATTTAACAAGATCCTGCATCCTTTTCTTGACAAGTTGAAATAAGAATAAAAGGCCGGACAACTGTAATACTAAACCTTCGCGAATAAAGATTTTGGAGAGGCTGTTTCTGTAATGGAGACAGCCTCTTTTCTCTTTGAGGTAAAAAGATTCCGGGTCTCTCATGTAACAAACCATAATAAACCGGCGTTTCGTATATATAAACAGTGTACCCGCTTATCATAAATCTTTCGCGTAAAGGCACTGTTCGCGATTCTTTTCTTATTATTGTATCATAATAGCGCAATACACAATGCTGGCAAGAGATCTAATATCAACGGTTGTTCCTATTCTGCATCCACTGGATCCGGGATCTAGGGCGCTGCGCCTGATGAATGAATATCATCTTACGCAACTGCCGCTGGTATTGGAAAACAAGTACCTGGCACTGGTAGAGGAAGATGATATTCTGGACCTGGAAGACGCAGAAATTGCGCTGGAGAACATGGAATACAACGGCCCTAAACCGGCTATTGCAGAGAATGCGCATTTCTTCGAAGCTATACGTCTCTTCCATGAAATGAAACTTACCGTACTGCCTGTTATCAGCTATGAGAAAGAATATCTCGGCGTTCTTACCAAAGACAGCTTGCTGGCAGCCCTGGCACAATACAACGGTGTGAAGGAACATGGAGGTATTCTGGTGCTGGACCTCGATCCGCGTGATTACAGTCTCAGTGAGATTGCCCGTATCGCAGAATCAAACGATGTAACACTGCTGAGCGTGAACACCATCACCAATCCGGTGTCTGGCAGATTCGAAGTGCTGCTGAAGACGAACCGGCAGGAATTGCAGGGATTGGTGGCTACTTTTGAACGTTTCAGTTATATTATTAAATATACCATTACTGAAGAGCAGGAAGAAGATCTGCTGAAAAAGAACTATGACCTGTTGATGAATTATATCAGTATGTAAGAATTGACCAGGTTAGATGAAAAAGCGAAACACATCATGTGTTTCGCTTTTTTGCTTTTGGGAAACGCATGGGTTTAAACACCGGGTATATAAACGGGTAATAAACCCGGACATAAAACGCATAAATGCCAGGGGCGTCATGTAGGCATCCCGGGGATATCATTTGATACTAGGGGGAAACCCCATTTAATACCCGGGGTTGAAACCCCACGATACAAACGCCCCCGGGGTTGAAAACCCCGCGCTACAAACACTGGGACTCCTGACGGAGTCCTAGTGCGTTTTGTTAATGGCATTTGTTATAAACGCAGGACATGATAGGTATAAATGCCAGGGGGCATGGGTACCCGGGGAACATTATTCAACGCCGTGGGTTGAAACCCGCGCTACAAACGCCTGGACTCTGATGGCGCCCTATTGTGCTTGTTATCGTATTCGTTGTAAACACCGAGTCCCTGGCTTCGATCTTAATTTTGATCTATCACATATTACCACTACATTGACTCCCCGTAACCGACAACTGTTTCTGCTGTTCTCAATGAAGTTTATCCGATATTGTTTAATATTCGCCGTCGTCTGTCTCACCACAACGCTCTCCTCCATGGGGCAGGAGCCTGTAACAATTACAAAATCGCTGGACAGTGCTTACCTGGTCATTCGCCAGGTGACGGTACAGGGAAACAAGAGAACGCGTACAAATGTGATCCTGCGTGAACTCGGACTGGCTCCCGGAGATACCATCCGTCTACGGAGCTTGTCGACGGAACTGGAAGCCCGAAGGAAACAGCTGATAAATACTTCGCTCTTCCTGAATGTCAGTGTAAATGTGATGAACTGGCAGGCTGATTATGCAGATATCGTGATCACGGTGTCGGAAAGATGGTATACTTTTCCTATTCCCATATTCAGACTGGCAGACAGGAATTTCAACCAGTGGTGGGTGGAACAGCGGCGTAGCCTAAACAGGGTGAACCTGGGTGTCCGTTTGTTCCAGGACAACCTGACCGGTCGTAACGATGAGGTCCGGGCTGAATTCCAGCTTGGATATACCCAAAGGGTGGCGCTGAACTATGATCTGCCCTATATTGACAAGGCCTTCAGGCATGGCGTGGGCTTAATCTTCTCCTATAGCCGTAATCGTGAAATCAATGACAGCACGGCAGATAATAAACAACACTTTTTCAGGCAGGACAAATTCCTGCGACAGGTCTATACCGCCGGATTAAGCTACAGTTACCGGAAAGCGATCAATACCCGGCACCAGGTATTCCTGACCTTCAATGCTGAAAAGGTAGGCGATTCCGTTGCCATCCACAATCCGGCTTACCTGGGGCATGGACGTACGGAAGTAAGGTATCTTAACCTGATGTACAGATTGAGCTATACAAAAGCCGACAGCTGGACATATCCAACAAAAGGAGTGCTGTTACAGGCGGAAGCAGAGAAGATGGGCATTGGTCCGCTGAATGATATAGATCACGTGAGACTGCGGTTAAGAATAGCGCGTTACTGGCATCTTTTTTATAAAACATATGGCTCAGTGGGCCTGCGCACGCAGGCGAAGCTGCCTGCAGATCAGCCTTACCTGGACCAGAAGGCAATGGGATACCAGGAGGATTATCTCCGGGGATTGGAATATTTCGTGGTAGATGGTACCAGCTTCTTTATTGTGAGGTCTACAATGAAAAGGGAGGTCATGAATTTCAAGGTACATGTGCCACTGGCCCCGGCGAAATTCAGTTCTGTACCTTTCCGTGTGATGCTGAAAGTGTATACGGATGCCGGTTATTCCTACAGCAGGCAGTATGGACATGGCATGCTGAACAACCGTTTTTTGTATACAGGAGGACTGGGGATGGATATTGTTTCTTTTTATGATTCCTGTTTGCGTGTCGAGTACAGTATAAACCAGTTAGGGCAAAAAGGGCTATTTTTACACACTAAACTGGACATGTAATAGCTGCAGCTACCTGCAGCGCTATTAAGAACGATTATGCAAATTGCTATTTACAGCCGAGGATTTGTACCTGAAGACCTGCCTATCATTCAGTTGTTGCTGGATGAATTAGCACGGGAGGAAATGGAGCCGGTCATTTATCAACCTTTCTGCGAAGCGCTGCAACCCCATATCCGGTACAGCAAATCACCCGCTACATTTTGCTGTGCAGAAGATCTGCACGGTCGGGCAGATATTCTTGTAAGTCTGGGAGGTGATGGTACCCTGCTGGACACCGTATGTTATGTCAGGGATACGAATGTACCGGTACTGGGTATCAATTTCGGACGACTGGGGTTCCTGGCGAGCATTGGCAAGGATGCGATCAATGCTGCGGTGCAGGCCTTAAAGGAACGCACCTATGTGGTAGATAAACGCGCTTTGTTGCATCTGGACTCGAATGTCGGGCTTTTCGGGGACGTGCCTTATGCCCTCAATGACTTCACCATTCACAAGAAGGATACCTCCAACATGGTGAAGATCCATACTTACCTGAATGGCGAATTCCTGAACACTTACTGGGCTGACGGTCTGATAGTAGCTACTCCTACCGGCTCTACCGGGTATTCCCTCAGTTGCGGCGGACCGGTGGTATTTCCAGACGCCGGCAGTTTTGTGATCACACCCGTAGCACCCCACAACCTCAATGTAAGACCTATCATAGTGCCTGATAATCATGTGATTTCGTTTGAAGTGGAAGGCCGGAGCGACCAATTCCTCTGTACGCTGGACTCCAGGATGGAGACCATTGACAATACCGTTCAACTGGCAATTAAGAAAGAAGAGTTCAAAATCAGCCTCTTACGTCTTGACGACAGCAATTTCCTGCATACCTTGCGGAACAAGTTACTATGGGGCATTGACACGAGGAACAGATTAAAATAAACAATCTGTTCAGTTTATTGTTAATTAGCACATTAAGTTTTTTCATTACATTTGTTTGATTTATTTAATACCAAAAGCAGGGATAATCGCGTTTAAGGAATTATCGTCGCGTTAAGCAGTACCGATCTATGGGCAAACCTTACTTTTTCTTCAAGTGTTTCTTAAAGTCCGGCCTCGTAGCAGTGATATCCCTGTTCCTGACGCCCGCCTTTGCGCAGAATGAGCTGACATATACCGGGGAACTGGGTTTTTCAGTAGGCGCGGCTCATTATTTCGGCGATCTCAATACCAGAGGCGCCCTTAATGCTCCGAAGCCTTCCATTGGCATCTATTACCGGAAGTACATGAATGACTATGTGGGCGTGAGGGTCCATGGTCGTTTCATGCAACTGGGGTATTCTGATATTTACAATAACAATGACTTTCAGCGCAGGAGGAACCTGAGTTTCAATACTAACCTGTTTGAGCTGGGAGTGCAGGGTGATTTCAACTTCTTCCGGTTTGAACCGGGCTCTCAATATTACCGTTTTACCCCTTATTTTACCGGCGGAGGGTCTCTCTTCTACTTTAACCCTTACGCTTATCTGAACGGCCAGAAATACCGTTTGCAACCACTTCGTACAGAAGGGCAGGGAAGTGCTATGTATCCGGAGAGAAAGCCTTACAGCCTGACTTCCTTTGCATTTACGCTGGGAGGTGGTTTTAAGTACAATCTGTCCCGCAAGGTGAACCTGGGGCTGGAGGTCCTGTACCGCTTTGCCCAGACAGACTACCTGGATGATGTGAGCACCACCTATGCTGGTTCTGCCGTCTTTCCGCCTGATGCTCAGGGACATAGTACAGTGGCTTACCTCTTGCAGGATCGTTCTTATGCTACCGGCGACCGTATCGGGGTAGCCGGCAGGCAGCGGGGAAACAGCCGTGATAAGGACCAGTTTGTTACCGCCGAGTTAACTATCGCTATTTTATTTACCTCTTACAGATGTAAATTCTAGTTTCGCAGTCATGGACCGCCTGTTTGCAGTGCAATAAGGGCAATTTGCCTATTTTGTGAAATTTCTATAACAGGTTTTTAGCGTCAAACTGCGATCAGTAAAGGATTTCGCTGTTAAAACTACGTTAAAACCCCCCATCGCCCTTTGCCGGGAAAGGCATAATTCTATTTTTGTATCTTTGCAAACTTTACTAAAAATCTGTATCGATATATAATCCGCCGGAGATACTCATGAGTTTGAAGGATAAATTAGACTTGCAACGGTTACCACGACATATTGCCATCATTATGGATGGAAATGGCCGGTGGGCGAAAGAGCGTGGCCAGGACAGACTTTTCGGACACCATGAGGGCGTCGAGAGTGTCCGTAATATTACTGAGGCCTGTGCTGAATTAGGTATCGGGTATCTTACCTTGTATGCTTTTTCTACAGAGAACTGGGACCGACCCGTTTACGAAGTGAACGGGATCATGGAATTACTCGTAAATACCATTCGCAGTGAGGTAGCTACACTCATGAAGAATAATATCAGGCTGCATGTGATCGGGGACATGAACATGCTGCCGGGCAACTGTAAAACGGAAATGGAGGAGGCAATGACCATGACAGCCCGGAATACCGGGTTGAATCTTGTCATGGCCCTCAGTTACAGTGCCCGCTGGGAAATAGTGAATGCCGCAAAGAATATTGCCCAGGATGTAAAAGACGGCAAACTTGCACCGGAGGCGGTAACCCCAGAAATGTGGCAGCAATATCTGTGTACTGCCGCACTGCCTGACCCGGAACTAATGATCAGGACCAGTGGAGAATGCAGGATCAGTAACTTCTTATTATATCAGCTGGCCTATGCGGAACTCTATTTTACGGACACACGCTGGCCGGATTTCCGCAAAGAACATCTTTACGAAGCCATCCTAAATTATCAGAACAGAGAAAGGCGCTTTGGCAAAACAAGCGAACAAATACAGCAGAATGAAGAAATTATTTCCTAAGAGCCTACTGGCCATAGTATTATGTTGCAGTGCCGGCATTCGTGTGTCCGCTCAAAACAAGGACACCATTGCTCCTGCTCCTGACCAGCAACCGGCGGCGGGATTAAGTTTACCACTGGGAAATTCGCAACCACAGCCATATGAAATTGCTGACATCACCATCACCGGTACCCAATACCTGGATAAATCGTTACTGGTGTCCCTGTCTGGCCTGAACGTTGGTGACAAGATCGTTTATCCTGGCGGCGACCAGTTTGCAAAAGCCATCCAGGCTCTCTGGGGGCAACGTTTGTTTGCTAACGTAGCCATTTATGTTACTAAAATAGAAGACGGAAAGATCTGGCTGGAAATAGACCTGCAGGAACGTCCCCGTCTGAATAACTTCGTTTTCAGAGGCGTTAAGAAATCCGAAACAGAAGAGCTGATCAAGAAAGCAGCCCTGCGTAAAGGTTCTGTTGTTACTGAAAGCATGAAACAAAACGCGATCGGCGTGATCTCCAAACATTACGCTGATAAAGGTTTCCGCAACGCTGTGGTGACCATTAACGAAAGAGTGGATACCTCTCAGGTGAATGCTGCCGATCTGGTGATAACCGTGGTAAAAGGCGGTAAGGCAAAAGTGAACGATATCTTCATCATAGGTAATGATAATATCGCCGATTCAAGAGTGAAGAAAAAGATGAAAGGTACCAAAGAGCGTACGCGCTTCACCCTTCATCCTGATTCAGAGCCGGTATGGAGTGATTCCAGCGAACTGCAGGAGAATTACTGGAAAACCTTCGGTTTCCTGTACCCTTCCCGCACACTCGATCAGTTAGACCCTTATTTTCGCTTTAAACTGTTCTCTTCCGCGAAATTCAACGAAGGAAAATATACAGAAGACAAAGAGAAAGTAATTGCTTACTATAATACACAGGGTTACCGTGATGCCGTGATGGTGAGAGATACCACCTACACTTCCCACAATGGTGGTGTGAACGTGAGCATGGAGATCAATGAGGGTAAAAAATACTACTTCGGTAACATTACCTGGAAAGGTAACTCCCGCTACAATGACTCCCTGCTGACCCGCGTACTGGGTATCAAGAAAGGCGATGTCTACAACCAGGAGCTGCTGTCAAAACGTTTATTATCTTCCGAAGGTGGTGACATCGGCGGAATGTATATGGACTTCGGTTACCTGTTCTTCCGTGCTGACCCTGTGGAGATCGGTATTCATGGTGATACCATCGACTATGAGATCAGAATCTCTGAAGGTCCGCAGGCAACCATCAAAGAAGTACGTATTGCAGGTAACGAAAAAACTAACGAACACGTAATCCGTCGTGAGCTGCGTACCCTGCCTGGTGAAAAGTTCAGCCGTACAGACCTGATCCGTTCCAACAGGGAAATCGCGAACCTCGGTTTCTTCAACCCTGAGAAAATAGGTATGGACCCTGTGCCTAACGTACAGGATGGAACGGTGGACATTAACTATACCGTAGAAGAAAAAGCAAACGACCAGCTGGAACTTTCTGCGGGCTGGGGTGGTTACATCGGTCTTACCGGTACACTGGGTGTGACGTTCAACAACTTCTCCCTGCGTAACATCTTTAGAAAAGAAACATGGGATCCGTTACCAAGTGGTGATGGTCAGAAATTATCTGTACGTGTGTCTTCCAATGGTAAGGCATACCGCTCTTATAACTTCTCTTTCACAGAACCATGGCTGGGCGGTAAAAAGCGTAACCAGTTTTCTGTAAGCTTCTACAGCAGCTACCAGAACCCGAACGCTTACTCAGCATATATATATGGTAGCACCCTCTCTAACAATGCTTACTTTAAAGTATTGGGTGGATCGGTATCACTGGGTAAACAGCTGAAATGGCCGGATGACTATTTCACCCTGATCTACTCTCTGAACTATCAGCAGTACAAACTGAAGAATTATAACTACTTCAATATCCCTGGTTTCAACAGCGGTACTTCCAACAACATCAACGTGAAGCTGACACTGGCCCGTTCATCTGTAAACCAGCAGATCTATCCGAGCAGTGGTTCCAACTTCGTGTTGTCCGGACAGTTCACCCCTCCTTACTCTGTGTTCAATCCTTCCAGGGATTACAAACTGGAGGCCATCAGTGACCAGTTCAATTTCATCGAATACCAGAAATACCGTTTCAATGCTGAATGGTATGTACCATTGACCAGACCGAAAGGATCTGACAACAAGGTGTTTGTAATGAAAGTGGCAGCTAAATTCGGTTACATCGGCCGCTACAACAGCCGCACAACATTATCACCGTTCGGCCGTTTCGAGCTGGGTGGCGATGGTCTGAGTAACTTTGCTATCTACGACCGTGATATCATCTCCCAGAGAGGTTATCCGGTATATTATACATCCGATCCCAGACAGAACCAGGAATCCGGTCAGCCAACAGGTTATGAAGGCTTTACCGTTTTCAACAAGTATGTGATGGAGTTACGTTATCCTTTCAGCCTGAACCCAAGCTCTACCATCTTCGGTCTGGCATTCCTGGAGGCAGCTAACGGTTACAGGGATGTGAAAGACTTCAATCCGTTCAGGTTACGCCGCTCCGCAGGTCTGGGTATGCGTTTCTACCTGCCAATGTTTGGTCTGCTCGGATTTGACTATGGTATCGGTTTCGACCGTATCAGGTCTGGCAGTGGTCTGAAAGATGCAGCGAAGTTCACCTTCATGCTGGGCTTCGAACCGGAATAATAGTTGCCTGATCTGCCAGCTTACTGCTTTATGTTGAATGACTGCCTGGTAGTCAATACATAAGAAGAAGATGAGAAGTGCTGAGATATGGACATAAAGTAGTAGATAGGAATGGTGTTTGAATAAATTTTAAATTATATATTGCAAATTCGAACATTGGTTCCAAATTGGCAGGTAATTTGAAAACGAAGACATATGAAAAAAATATCCCTCATAGCCGCCGTTCTGTTATGTAGCACAATCACGGCTTTTGCACAGCGTTACTGTGTGATAGATACAAAATACATTCTGGACAATGTGCCTGACTACAAGGAAGCCCAGACGAAGCTGGATGCAGTGGCAGAACAATGGCAGAAAGAAATAGACGCTAAATTCCTGGAAGTAGATAAGATGTACAAGTCTTACCAGGCGGAACAGGTGATGCTGACAGAAGAGCTGAAGCATAAGCGTGAAGAAGAAATAGTAGCGAAAGAGAAGGAAGCAAAGGACCTGCAGAAGAAACGGTTCGGATATGAAGGAGATCTTTTCAAGAAAAGAGAGGAGCTGGTGAAACCCATTCAGGATAAAGTCTACAATGCAGTGCAGAAACTGGCTGCGTCAAGAATGTATGATTTCGTACTGGATAAGTCGGGAGGTATTACTGTAATTTTCTCCGATCCGAAACTGGATAAGAGCGATGACATTTTACGCTCTCTGGGTATAAAGAAGGGCACAACAGGTGAGTAAATCTTTTAAACCATTTTATAACCTTAGTTTTAGTATTAAAAGTTTTTTAAACACAGACAACATCATGAAGAAGTATGTAATTATTGCTTTCGTGGCAGTTTCAGGATTGTTCAGCGTAAATGCAATGGCTCAGTCCAAAGTTGGACATATTAACGCACAAGCGCTGATCGAGGCTATGCCGGAAGCGCAGACTGCACAGAAAACACTGCAGCAGTATGCTGAGGAACTGGATAAAGATGGTAAAGGGCTGATTGAAGAATACCAGAAGAAACTGAGCGAATTCGATAAAAGTGCAGCAACAATGACCGATAACATCAAGGAGATCAAAACTAAAGAGATCCAGACTGCACAGAAAAATATCCAGGACTACCAGGAAAGCGCACAGCAGAAGATTGAAGCAAAACGTGCTGAAATCCTGAAGCCAATCTACGACAAAGCACGTAAGGCGATCGAAGATGTAGCAAAAGAAAAAGGCTACGCTTATGTCCTGGATAGCTCAGCCGGTATCCTGCTGGTGTCTCCTGCAGGTGATGACCTGGCTCCAATGGTTAAAACCAAACTGGGTATCAAATAATCAGATCATAACAGGTTATTACTTAAAATACATCTGCCCCGGCCTCCGGGGCAGATTTTTTTAGAAAACACTTTACTATTTGATATTTTTCCCTACCTTTGCCTTCCGTTTTAAAAACAGGATTCCGCAATCCGGGATAGTGTTTAGTATAGTACAGGTAAAAACAAAATATTAAAATGAAACGTACTTTTCAACCGCATAACAGACGCAGAAAGAGCGTTCATGGCTTCAGAAAGAGAATGGAAACTGCTAACGGCCGTAAAGTATTAGCTTCCCGCAGAGCCAAAGGCCGTAAGAAATTAACTGTTTCTGACGAGCGGAAGCTGAAATAAGAACGAGCCGCTGCGTATCTGCATAGCATTTGTGCTCGCAGGCTTTAAGGCTGGTTCTTGATAGAACAGAATTGTATCGCTATTGGGATGATAAATCAGACTTGCCATAAAAACTTATTCTTTTAACAAGGAAGAAAGGTTAAAAAGCAGAAAACTCATTGAAACGCTTTTTCGGGAAGGAAAAGCGTTTTCTGTTTTTCCCTACCGGGTACTTTATATGCCGGTAGACCAGCCCTTGAATAAATACCCCGTTCAGGTAGGTTTTAGTGCCTCTACCAGGCGGTTCCCGCATGCGGTGGACCGGAACCGTGTGAAACGTCTTACACGCGAATGCTGGCGCCTGCAAAAGCAGGGATTATATGATGTGCTCCAACAACACTCCAGACAACTGGCCCTCTTCTTCATCTATACCGACAAGAAAATAGCGCCCTATGCTACCCTGCACCACAAAATTTCGGTAATTTTAAAGAAGCTGGAAAAAGAGGCCGTTGAATAATGAAAGTCTTCCAATATTTAAGTTACCCGTTTATATGGCTCATCAGGATCTATCAATGGGGAATATCCCCGCTGTTAGGCGCTAAATGCCGCTATACCCCCACCTGCTCACAATATGGTGTGGAAGCCCTGCAGAAACATGGGCTCATTAAAGGCGGCTACCTGACCATTAAACGGATACTGTCCTGCCACCCCTGGGGCGGACATGGACACGATCCCGTGCCCTGAGCCAGTAAAAACAGGAAGACGACCGGCATTTTAGCGGCCAGGCCGGATGAAAGGATCGCTGAAAGGCTACCGGCTACGTAAAACAGCAATGAGTATAACCGGAAAAAGCCCCCCGGCCCGGAATACCCGATGGAAGACAGCCAGTTATTAGGATAGATCCCAATGTTTAACAGTTTATGTGTAATAGATTAAGTAAATTTCACACCGGAAGATTATTCTCACTCTAACTGAATGACCTATGCGTGCATTTTTTCGCCGAAAAAGAAGATTAGTATTGGTATTGGTGCTGCTGGTGGCCGGCGGTATGAGTATCATGGCCTATAATGAGAAGGACAAGTACTTCGAAATAGCCAAGAACCTCGACATATTTGCCGCCTTTTACCGCGAGCTGAATACCTACTACGTGGATGAACTGCCCCCGGAAAAACTCATGTATAAGGGCATTGACGCCATGCTGGAAGAAACAGATCCTTATACGGATTTTGTGCCCGAAGAAAATCTGGACGAGCTGAAATTTATGGCTACCGGAAGATATGGCGGCGTAGGAGTTTCTGTTAACACAGACAGCGAACGTACCGTTATCACCGACGTATATGAAGGCAGCCCGATGGATAAAGCTGGTGTAAAACCAGGAGACATTATCCTGTCATTGGACGGCAAACCAACTAAAGGCATGGAACAGGAGGAGATCAGCCGGATACTCAAAGGCGCTCCAGGTTCCACACTGGCGATGGTGACCAAACATCCGGTAACAGGCGCTGAAAACAACAAGAAGATCATCAGGGAAGAAATAAATGTAAAAGCTGTAAGCTTTTCCGGTATTACAGGCACTGATATCGGTTATATCCGGATGACCCAGTTCACAGAAAACAGCGGGCAGCTGGTGCAGAGCGCTTTTGAGGAACTGAAGAAGCAGTACCCTGCCATGAAAGGACTGATCCTCGACCTGCGAGGCAATCCCGGAGGTTTGCTGGACGAAGCAGTAGCTGTTGCCAACATCTTCGTCGATAAGAATAAGCTGATCGTCAGCACCAAAGGAAAAGTAAAAAGCTGGGACAGGGAGTATAAAACAGAAGAACCTGCTGTGGATGCACACATCCCGCTGGTGGTACTGACTAACCGCTCTTCTGCATCGGCTTCAGAAATCGTAGCAGGCGCTATCCAGGACCTGGACAGAGGCGTTATTATTGGCCAGCGGTCCTTTGGTAAAGGACTGGTGCAAACTACCCGTCCACTGCCTTATAATGCAAAACTGAAGGTAACCACCGCCAAATACTATACTCCCAGCGGCCGTTGTATACAGGCTATTGACTACTCCCACCGGAACAGTGACGGGGAAGTTGAATCCATGCCGGATTCTCTCCGCCGCTCATTCACTACCACAGCTGGCCGTAAGGTAAGAGAAGGAGGTGGTATTGAGCCGGATGATGCAGTAGAACCTACCATGCTCAGCCAGGTAGCCATTACCCTGTTGCGCAAACAATACATCTTCGACTACGCTACCCAATATTATTACAGTCATCCGAAGGTATCGCCCGCCAGTAATTTTGTGCTCAGCGAAGATGATTTTGCAGATTTCCTGAAATACCTGGATGGCCGGAATTATAGCTACAAAACACGTAGTGAAGAAGCGCTGGAAAGCTTCCAGGCTACCGCCAGGAAAGAGAAATACTATGATGCCGTGGCAAAGGAATTTGAGGCCCTGCAGGTGAAAATGAAACATGATAAGAAACAGGACCTGCTGAAAAATAAACAGGAGGTTAAACGCCTGCTGGAAGAAGAGATCGTGAACCGGTATTATATGCAGCGCGGACGTATAGAAAAATCATTGTCCAGCGATAATGAAGTAAATGAAGCAATAGCGGTACTGCATGCGCCTGAACGTTACCAGCAGTTGCTGAAATAATATTATCTTTTTAAATTGATATAATAGTCCATAGACAGCACCGCATTATGCACCTGTCTATAGACTATTATTTTTTCCACGGATATGTCCTATAGAAGAGCCATTGATTAGTTAATTGAATGATAACATAACAAGCAGGTCATTATCAATAATTTTACGTCTTTCCGTCAAGAATGTGAGATGTATGAAATCCAACACATAGATCCTGCCGTGTGGGAAGCTTGTAAAGCCGGAGATAAGGGGGCTTATGCTGATATCTATAAACTGTACTATCCCCGTTTATACAATTACGGATGCAAGTTGACAGACAATGTTGTTTTGATCGAAGACAGCATACAGGAGATCTTTGTGCGTTTCTGGATGAACCGCGAGCAAATGGCCGCTATCAGGGAATTCAGAAGTTATCTGTTTGTTTCTTTCCGCCACTGCCTGTTGAGACTATTATCTCAGCGTAAGCAGGAAGACCTGCTGAATGATGAACAATATCCCTTTGCACTCGAAATATCTGCAGAACAACAACACCTCGCAAAAGAAGAACAACATGAACAACTCCAGGCACTGAAGAGTGCTATGGAACGCCTCACTCCGCGGCAAAAGGAAGCGATATTCTTCCGCTTTTATGAAAACATGGAATATGAAGAGATCGCAGGTATCCTGCAGATTTCAATAAAAGCTACCTATAAGCTAATGGCCCGCGCTATTGACGTATTACGTGATGCCTATCATGCAATGCCGCTGGTACCGGCAGTGATGACATTGGCTACGCTCACAATCGCCTTAGGCAGCCTGCAGTTGTCGATCGCCATACTTGAGTCGCGCTCAGCACTCAATTTTTAACTTTTTTAAAAAAAGTTTTCTCTCCATGGGGTAAAATTCCTGTTCCCCTGCTCCTATAGTTGTAACAGGCTAAAATGGAGCAACCTAAAGACTACACATTTTTTTCAACGGAAGATTTCGTCAGGGATGATGCATTCCTGCAATGGGTGAAATATCCTGATGTGGTGAATGATGCCTGGTGGCAGGCATGGCTAAAGGCACATCCTCACAAGCAGCAGCAGGTGAAGGAAGCACGTGCTTTCATCAATAGCCTGCAATTCACAACACAATTGCCCGACCAGGATGCAATTGCAGCATCACTGGCACGTAACCTGTCGCTGATAGAAGCTGCGGAGAGGCAGCCGTTGCCGGAAGTAAAAGTGCGCTCTTTCAGAAAGCAGCTCTGGTGGGCTGCCGCAGCTGCTATCATAGTCGGCATAATGGTAACAGGAAGGTATTTCATGTTACATGAGCCGGAAATGACAGTAATAAAAGGATATGCCGCAGGTGTGAAAACTGTATGGCTTCCCGACAGCTCACTGGTAAGATTGAATGCGGGGGCAGAACTCTCATACTATGTTGATTGGAAGCCCGGCGCCAGCCGTGAGATATGGCTGAAAGGCGAAGCATTTTTTGATATCAGACCATCCGCTACAGGCATGCGCGCCGCAAATGAATTTGTAGTGCATAGTAACAATATGCTTATTGATGTATTAGGCACATCTTTCAACGTAAGAGAAGGAGCTGCTGCTACAACCGTAACATTGAATTCAGGTAAGATCAAACTCCGCTTCAAAGATCTGCCGGAAACTCCGCTCATCCTGGCTCCGGGCGATTTTGTACAATATCGTGCTGCCAGCAATAAGATCATCAGAAAAAAAGTAAATCCAACACTATATGCTGTGTGGAAAGAGGAAAGGCAATACCTGGAAAAAGTGAGCTTACAGGAAATTGGCAATTACATTGAAGATACCTATAGCTATCACGTGAAGATCCGTGATGCCCGACTGGCGAGACAAAAAGTATCCGGCAGCCTGAGTGTCAAAGACGAAGCCACACTGTTGGAAACATTATCATTTGCATTGAACCTGAAAATAGAAAAGAAAGCAGATACACTTTTCATACAATCCAGTAACCAATAAAATAATCAGAAATGCTCACAAATCTACCTCTCAAGACGTTGGGCAGATGTACCTTATTATGTGCCTGTCTGATGGGAAGGTCTGCCTATGCACAGGACTTCGCGCTATTGCATCAGCCGGCGCATGACATGCCCGCCTATACATCTGGTCAGCGTCAAATGCAGACACTGAGACAGATCCTGCAGGACATTGAGAAGACGCATGACGTCAGCTTCCTCTGCAGATCAGAATTATTGGAGATGAAGATCAATAAAGGCAGAGAAACTTTCCGTGAAAAATCCTTTGCACGCATCCTGCAATCATTGATCAAACCTTACGGCCTGGAAATGAAACAGATCACGCCACGGCAGTTTGCTATCTCCAGCGATGACGGGAGCAGAGATCCAAAAGCTCCTGATGCAACATCCAATGCCGGCATGGAGCTTAGAACGGTATGGAGCAATAGTGGCGTTATCAATAATAGTATCTGGAAACGCATTCAGGTGATGCGCGTGAGCGGTACCGTAAAAGGTACAGGAGGCATTGCTTTACCCGGTGTGACTGTGGCTGTAAAAGGGAGAGGAAATGGTACTGTTACTGATGCGAACGGACACTTTGAGATCAGTGTTCCCGGTAATGATGCTGTATTGGTATTCTCTTATGTAGGTTACTTCGCAAAAGAGGTGCTCATTAATGGAGAACAATCCATAGATGTAGTATTGAATGAAGATACCCGTCAGCTGAATCAGGTAGTGGTGGTCGGATTTGGTACGCAGAAGAAGGTGAATCTGACGGGCGCCGTGAGTATGATAGGAGAGAAGGAACTGGCTAGCAGGCCGCTGACTTCTATGTCTGGCGCTTTACAGGGACTGATGCCAGGTTTAACGGTAGTCAGCAACACAGGCTTCCCGGGAGACCCTAAATCAACCATCAGAGTACGTGGCGTAGGTACCACCAACAATGCAGATCCTTTTATCCTCATCGATGGAGTGCCTGGCGATATTAACTTTCTTAACCCTGCAGACATAGAGAGCGTATCTGTACTGAAAGATGCTGCTTCTGCATCTATCTATGGTTCACGTGCGGCCAATGGTGTGATACTTGTCACAACTAAAAAAGGTAAGCTCAACCAGGCGCCAACCGTTAGCTACAACGGTTATTATGGCCTGCAGCGCCCCTATGCATTACCGAAGATGATAGGCTCTGCAGAATATATGTCCATGCTCAATGAAGCACAACGAAATGTCGGTCTGCCGGAGACATATACAGCCGCAGATATTCAGAAAGTAAAAGATGGTAGTGACCCTGATTATTTTGCTAATACCAACTGGCCAAAAGCATTAATAAAAGATCATGCACCATTACAGGAGCATAACCTGAGCCTTAATGGTGGTGCACAACGTGTGTCCTATTATCTGTCCTATGGAAGACAGGATCAGAAAGGATTAGTAGTAGGTGATCAGTACAAGTTCCTGCGCAATAACGTCCGTGCAAGGGTCAATGCATATACCTTATTTGATATCCTTGACCTGGATGCTAATATCGGTTACATAGACCGCACGCAGAATCAACCGGCAGGAGGAACCGATTTTAATACAGGCCCTGTTTATACTTCCCTCACCATGTCGCCACTGAACCCTGTTAAATTTGGCAATGGCACCTGGGGATATGGCGGTGGCTCCAGCAATCCTGTAGCAATTGCTACGGATGGCGGTTATAACAATTTTAAGTCGCAGGAACTGACGGGAAATGTCTCTGCTAAGTTACACCTGCTCCCGCGCCTCGATGTTACAGGGCAGTACGGAACAAACATTATCAATCAGCGCCGCGCCACTTTCAGCCGTCAGCTGAACTACTATTATCCTGGCTCTGGTGAGTTCTGGTATACCAACTCAACCAGCAACAGCCTGGAAATGAGGGACTATACCAGCCGCATGAATAACCTTTCCCTGTTGATCAATTACAATTTTAATATTCAACAGCACCATGTGAAATTACTGGGAGGTTATCAGCAGGAAACTTTCCGCTATGAATCTTTTGCAGCAAGTAAACAGAACTTCGTGAGCGACGACGTACCAGTTTTCAATCTGGGTTCTGATAATCCAAATGCATCAGGAGATGGATACCAATACGCTTTGCGTTCCTGGTTTGGCCGTGTGAATTATGACTATAAAGAAAAGTATCTGCTGGAATTTAATCTCCGCTACGACGGCTCTTCCCGTTATGCGTCAGACAGGCGTTATGGTGCTTTCCCTTCCGCATCAGCAGGATGGCGTTTCACGCAGGAAGACGTCCTCAAAGGAAATAAATGGTTGAATGAAGGTAAGCTGAGAGTTTCGTATGGTGATCTTGGCAACCAGTATGGTGCAAATGGTATCGCTTATTCAGAATGGTATCCTTACCAGGAAGTACTGACAGGCGTAAGTACTATGCCGATTGGTAATACACAGACCCGCGGACTTGCACAGACAACCCTTGCCAATCCGTTCTTAAGATGGGAAAAGGTGAATATGCTCAACCTGGGTGTGGACCTGGCTTTCCTGAATAGCCGTCTCGCTGTTACTGCCGACTGGTTCAACAAACGCACGATGGATATACAGCTGAAAGTGCCACAGCCCGATGTATTAGGATTGGAAGTACCGGACCAGAATGCAGGTAACGTATCCAACAAGGGCTGGGAGCTAAGTGTATCGTGGAATGATCATATCAAAGATTTTACCTACGGTCTCGTTGCCCAGTTGTCTGATGTAAGGAACAGGATAGAAAGTCTTGGCGGTGCGCCTCCCGTGCTGGATGACAGAATTCGTCAGGTAGGTTATCCGATCGATGCCTTCTATGGATACAAAACAGATGGACTGGCGCAGGAAGCTGATTTTACAAGGGATGCGGTAACCGGTGCTCTCACACCCAATTTCGCCATCTTCGATGCCGATAAGGGAAAGGTGGGACCTGGTGATATCAAATACAGAGACCTGAACGGTGACAAGAAGATCACGGCAGATAAAGACCGTGAAGTGATCGGTGATGCCTTCCCGCGATATACATACTCACTGAGGGGTAACCTGGGCTGGAAGAATATAGACTTCTCCTTCTTCCTGCAGGGAGTAGGTAAAGGGAATGGTTATGTAGCAGGAATAGGCATGCATACTTTCCAGGCGTATGGCTCTTATCCGCAGGAAGTACACAGGGACCACTGGACGCCTGAAAACACAAACGCATGGTATCCGCGCTTTACCTTCCTGGATAACCGGAATGCCGGCCGTCTGTCTGACTACTGGTTGCAAAACGCTGCCTACTTGCGTCTGAAGAACATCCAGCTAGGTTATACATTCCCTGCGCAATGGTTCAGCAAAGCCAGGATCCAGAGAGTAAGAGCTTATGTATCGGCAGATAATCTGCTGACAAAGACGAAATTCTTTTATGCCTACGATCCTGAAACCGTGACTACCAATGGTGGTGAATATCCGCAGATCAAATCAATGGTAGTCGGTATTAATGTCAACTTTAAATAATACAGCAATGCGTCGTAAACATACTTTATACGGTATCCTGATACTGGTGGCAGGCTGCATCGCAGGCTGTTCAAAAGATTTCCTTGACCGTCCGGCGCTGGATGCTATTACCAGCGGCCAGTTCTGGAAGACAGAAGCACAGCTGAAGCTGGCAGTGAACGGCTGTTATGATTATCTGAAAGGGAAGAATGTGGTCGATATGGAGAACATGGGAGACAATACCATTTACCCTCCTTTAAGTGACTACCTGAATATCTCAACAGGTAATTTCGACTTCACACTGAGTACGTTAAATAACGAGTGGGTGAATCAGTATAAGGGCATCCGCCGTTGTAATCACTTCCTTGAGAACTATCAGAAGGCACAGGGCATCAAAGAAAGCACCCTGAAGCAATACGCAGGAGAAGTGCGCTTTCTGAGAGCTTTTCTGTACAGTTATCTTAGTTTCTTTTACGGAGACATACCACTGGTGACGAATACGCTGGACATCGGCGATGAACAGGTATACGGGCCCCGTACGCCGAGGGCAGAAGTAGTTGATTTCATATTACAACAACTGGACTCAGCTGCAAATGAACTGCCGGCAACTTATGGTGCTGCAGATCTGGGACGTATTACAAAGGGAGCGGCATTAGGCTGGAAGTCGCGCGTGGCAATGTTCTATGGCAAATATGATGTGGCCGAAGCAGCAGCAAAGGCGGTGATGGACCTGAATGTTTATAAGCTGTACACCAACGGAAATCCTGCTACCAGTTATAATGAACTGTTCACACACAAAGGAAAACTGGCAACAGGCACTAATAAAGAAACGATGCTGGCACGTTTGTATCTCATCGACATCTCGATGCATAACATGAGTCGTGAAGCACAGGTGCCTGATCAGACAGCCCGTTTCAATCCTACTAAATCGCTCGTGGATGCTTACCTGTGTGCAGATGGTATGCCTATTGAAAAATCTCCTTTGTATAATGAAAGTACACAGACGGCATATGCCGATGTTTTCCAGAACAGGGACCCAAGGATGAAACAGACAGTCCTGGCGCCTGGCGCCAGCTGGGGAGGCAAAGATGATGGAGATGCAGATGCAAATCCGGCAGAGGTGTATAATCTTCCGAAGTTCAATTCCGATAAAAAAGGATGTGTGACAGCAACGGGTTATTATTTCACCAAGTATGTGCAGGTGTCGGCCGTAGCCACGTACAATAAAGATCCGAACGACATCCATATCATGCGGTATGCAGAAGTACTGCTCACCTATGCGGAAGCAAGGGAAATGCAGGGTAAGCTGACACAGGAAGACCTGGATATCAGCATCAACCTGCTGAGAGACCGTGTAGGAATGCATCACATGATCATCGCCGAACTGAATACCTGGGGAATGGACCTGCGTGAAGAGATCCGCCGTGAAAGACGTGTAGAACTGGCACTGGAAGGACAACGTTATTTTGACCTGCTGCGCTGGAAGAAAGGCGATCTGCTGGCACAGGATGTGAAAGGTATGAAGAAGTCATTTATACCTGACTACATGCAGCCTTATGTAGCCAGTGTACCGGTAGATGCCAGCGGTTATATGATCATCAACACCAACCGCCGTTTTAATGATCCTAAAAACTATCTGTGGCCGATACCATTGACACAATGGCAACGTAATCCGGAACTGGGACAGAATCCGGGATGGGAATGATCATAAAAGCGATTTAAATAATGAGGAGTTTAATAATTACATTGATCGTATGCACCCTCGCAGCATGCGGGGGCAAGCAGAAGCTTACAAGGCATTCAGAAAAACAGCATGATACGCTGAAGGTATTAAGCTACAATATCCATCATGCTAATCCGCCTTCCCGTCCGGGACTGATAGACCTGGATGCAATAGCACGTGTGATCAATGAGCAACAACTGGATTTCGTAGCCTTGCAGGAAGTAGATGTAAATACAGGGCGTTCCGGTAAGGATGTACATGAAGCGAACGTGCTCGCCGCAAAGACAGGCATGCACGCCTTTTTTGCGAAAGCCATTCCTTATGATGGCGGTGAATATGGTGTCGCCGTGCTTTCACGCTATCCGGTGAAGGAAGGGCATGCGTATGCTTTGCCATCAGTTGCCGGCGTAAAAGCAGAGCCTCGCGTACTGTGTACAGTTACTGTCACACTACCGGAAGGAACGCAGGTGATGATGGCCAGCACGCACCTGGATGTAACGAAGAGCGACAGCAACAGGATATTACAAACGAGGGAGATCACCCGAATTTTGGGACAGACTGTGATGCCGGTGATCCTGGCGGGAGATATGAACGCAAAAGAAGGAAGTAAAGCAATCAGTATACTTGATAGCACCTTTACCCGTACCTGCCAGCATTGTCCTTTTACGATACCTGTAGAGACGCCCAGGAGTGCTATTGATTTTATCATGTATAAGCCGGCTTCGGCCTTTCGGGTAGTGCAGCATCGGGTGTTACCGGAGCGCTATGCATCCGATCATTTGCCGGTACTGGCCACGCTGATATTTTAAGAGAAAAGCGGGAAAATTATGATTTCCCGCTTTTTAATTATAAATTATACTCCTCTTACACTGCAAGACACGTTATTGTAAAACAAAAATGAAGAACATGCCTGAAAATTCTAACAACAACTCGCGCCGTGGATTTATTACCAAAGTGGCTAAAAGTGTAGTAGGCGCATCTTTGTTGCCCAACATCATCACCGCTGCTGACAGGCAGCGTAACATTCAGTCACTATATCGCGTCAACGAAAAGTACAGCGCTAATGATCAGATACAGATCGCGCTGATTGGTGCAGGTGGTATGGGTACAGCAGACACCAATACGGCTATTACTGTGCCCGGTGTCAAACTGATTGCTGCATGCGATCTGTATGACGGACGACTGGCAGATGCGAAAAAGAAATGGGGTAATGATATTGCCACTACCCGCGACTACCGGGAAATACTCGAGCGGAAGGATGTAGATGCAGTGATCATCGCTACACCTGACTTCTGGCATAAGGACATTTCAGTAGCAGCCATGAATAAGGGCAAGTCTGTTTATTGTGAGAAGCCCATGGTACACGACATCACTGAAGGCCCTGCTGTTGTAGAAGCACAACAGAAGAATGGCAAGGTGGTATACCAGGTGGGTAGCCAGGGTATGAGCTCGCTGGGAAATGAAAAGGCAAAACAATTATTAAAGGACGGAGCTATCGGCAAGCTGAATTATGCAGAGGGCTTCTGGGCGCGTATGTCTCCGTTTGGCGCCTGGCAATATCCTATTCCGGCAGATGCGTCGCCTAAGACCGTTGACTGGACAGCTTACCTGGAACATGCTCCCAAGCGGGATTTTGACCCTTTACGATTCTTCCGCTGGCGTAATTACAGGGACTACGGAACGGGCGTATCGGGTGACCTGTTTGTACACCTGTTCTCCAGTCTTCACTTTGTAACGGGCTCAATCGGTCCTGAGAAGGTGATGGCTACCGGTGGTCTGCGTTACTGGAAAGACGGACGTGAAGTGCCTGATATTATGCTGGGTATGTTTGACTATCCTGAAACAGAGGCACATCCTGCATTTAACCTGTCACTGCGTGTGAACTTTGTAGATGGAACCGGCGGTACGAACTATCTGCGCATGGTCGGAAGCGAAGGATCTATGACAGTGGAATGGGAAAAGGTAACGTTATATCGTAATAAGAACCATGTCGATGAATCAGATCCTTTAATGCAGAGTAAGAAGGAAGCAGACCCGGGCAAACAATATGTTTATCACCGTAAGGATATGCTGCCACCTGAGAAGCTGGAATATGCAGCAGAAGAAGGATATAAAGGCGCACATTTCGATCATTTCTACAACCTGTTCAACGCAATGCGTACCGGCGGGAAAGTAAGTGAAGATGCGCTGTTTGGCTATCGCGCAGCTGCGCCTGCATTGTTATGTAATGATAGTTATTTTCAGAACCGTATTATTCAATGGGATCCTAAGGCCCTGAAATTGATAAACAAATAAAAAAGAAATCATGATGAAGAAGTTATTTGTTCCCGTATTGTCAGTAATGGCTGTTAGCGTAATGTCATGTAATGGCGGAAGCAGTACTGCCAGCAAAGATTCCACGACCGTATCTGCTGATTCCAGCGTACAGGGCACTGCACCCGTAACAGATACTGCACAGAATGTACTGTCAGATACAGAAAAATCAGAAGGCTGGGTATTACTTTTCAATGGTCAGAACCTGGACGGATGGCACATCTACAAAGGCAAGCAATCAAACAGCTGGGTAGTGGAGAATGGTGAATTACATTGCCTGGGTAGTGAGAAAGACAAGAGCGATAAACGTGCAGACCTGACATCGAATGATACATATGAGAACTTTGAGTTCAGGACAGACTGGAAACTGGCGCCTAAGGGCAACAGTGGTATCATTTACCTGGCATCCGAAGATAATGATGCCGCTTACCTGAGTGGTCCGGAATATCAGTTAATAGATGATGAGAACTTCCCTGAAAAGCTGGAAGACTGGCAGAAAACAGGTGCTAACTATGCCATGGGCGCACCATTGGTAAATGCTGCAAAACCAATCGGCGAATGGAACCATACACGTATTGTTGTAAATAAGGGCCATGTAGAGCATTGGCTGAATGGTCAGAAAACTGCAGACTATCAGATCGGTTCTCCTGAGTGGAAGAAAGCGAAAGCTGAGGGCAAGTGGAAAGATGCGAAGAATTATGGAGAAACAAAGAAAGGACATATTGACCTGCAGGACCATGGAAGTGAAGTATGGTTCAAAAATATGAAGATCAAACAGCTCTAGGCATATTGCATTAAACTACTTTCATGAGTAGTCTATACGAAAGAGGCCGTATCATAAGTATGATACGGCCTCTTAGTTTTATCGCAATCTGTTTATGTTAGATAGCAGCTTCGTAGTTTTTGGTAACTGCGTCCCAGTTTACCACGTTCCAGAAAGCTTTCAGGTATTCAGGACGACGGTTCTGATACTTCAGGTAGTAAGCATGTTCCCAAACGTCGATACCCAGTACTGGCGTGCCTTTTACTTCAGCAACATCCATCAGCGGATTGTCCTGGTTAGGAGTGGAAGTGATTTCCAGTTTACCGTCCTTAACGATCAGCCAGGCCCAACCTGAACCGAAACGGGTAGCGCCGGCATTCGCAAATTTCTCCTGGAATTCAGCGAAAGAACCGAAAGTGCTCTTGATAGCATCTGCCAGTTTACCTGTAGGTTCGCCACCAGCATTAGGGCCGATCACTTTCCAGAAGAAGCTGTGGTTCCAGTGTCCGCCACCGTTGTTTCTCACAGCAGGGCTTATTTTACCTGCGCTCGCAACCAGCTCTTCCAGGGATTTATTTTCATTTTCAGTACCGGCAATTGCTTTGTTCAGGTTGTCTATATAAGCCTGATGGTGCTTACCGTGGTGAATTTCCATTGTCAGTTTATCGATATGCGGTTCCAGTGCATCGTGTGCGTACGGTAAGCTCGGAAGTGTGAATGCCATAACTTAATGTTTTATTGCGTTAATGAATATGTGTCTCAAAAAGAGTTTCCAAATTTACTGCCTAATATCATAAATATCAAAACAGGGGGTGTCCGTTGTACTTATTCCGGGCGGACTAGGTAGTTCCGCCCAATTCGCATACCAATTGTGTTGGATATATGCTTTTTTATTTTATATTTACGTTAAGCGTTGTAACAAATTTTCGTATTACATTCCTGTTCGTATAAACGTGAAAGTTACAATACTATACAAATCCTACGCTGATGTATAGGAAGTGGGGATTCTTGCGCCATTCTTGACCTATTGGTTTCAGCTATTGTTTGTATAAAACTTAATGTATGTTGACAGACTCGGACATGGGCCACGACTATTCCCTCAACGCGTTACAGAAGGAAAATGAACTATTAAAGACACGGATCCAATCGCTGGAAGGTATTCTGAACAACGTACCTGCCATGCTATATACACACCAGAACAGTACAAAGACGGTCAACTGGTGTAACCGCTATATGGAAGATGTAACAGGATACACTATGGCGGAGATGAACAATATGGGATTGGATTTCTTTAAGGACATCATGCATCCGGATGACTTTGACCTGGCTGTCATAGCCCAACAGTCGTTCAAAGAGAATAAAAATGTTTTCGGGGGAGTATTAAGATTTCGTAAACGGGGTACCGACAACTGGTGCTGGCTGGCGGGGATTGCTATTCCATACACGCGGGATGAACAGGGAAATGTAAACGAAGTGATCTGCGCTTTTGTGGACATGACCATGGCGATGGATACCAATGACCAGCTGACAGAGGCTATGCTGGATGTTATGCGGCGTAAGCACGAAGACGTGATCAGCAAACTAACACCCCGGGAGAAAGAAATTCTGAAATTAAGTGTTAAGGGATTGAATAACAAAGAGATAGCTGCGGCATTGAACCTGAGCCGGTATACCATTGAGACCCACCGGAAGAACATCAGGATCAAGCTGAAGGTACGTAATACAACAGAGCTGATAGCCCTGGCCAGAAAGGTTGGTTATCAGTAATTTGTGAATTATTCCATGCCGCCCGGGCATCGGAAGGGGGTATAAAAATACCCAAGCTTGGGTATTTGAAGCCAAAACAAACTCGACTAATTTAGTGGCATTAACCGAAACAGATTTAAAACGTTAGAAAGACATTCCGAAACCCCTATTGCCATGATTACAGAGGAAAATGCGTTAAGTATCCTGCAGCTTGACGGTTCAGCAACAGCGGAGGAGATTACTGCAAGATATGAGGCGTTAAAATTTCAGTACAAGAAAATTAAAGACGAGACGGGAGATCTTAAGACCCGCCTGGCCTATCAACTGAAGCAGATTGAACTTGATGATGTTTACATTTATTTCAGAAGACAACAAAGGATATAAGTAAAGCGATTAGTTCTTCATTCGTTGTGTTTTTGACCCGGCTTTCGTCCGTTGTTTGTATCTTCTTCAAATATTAACTTTCTCATCTAAAGTCATTTCCATATTGTCGTCTTTTATCATACATTTATACCCATAAACTCCAATATATGGGTACTGTATCAATTATTATCACCGTATTGGTTGTACTGATCATCTTTTCCAGCTTCGTGACAGTACAGCAGGGTACCATCGGTGTCACCACAATTTTCGGAAAATACAACAGAGTGTTATTCCCCGGATTAAATTTCAAAGTTCCCCTGATCGAGAAAGTATTCAAACGTATCTCTATCCAGAACCGTTCTGTAGAACTGGAATTCCAGGCTATTACCATCGATCAGGCGAATGTTTATTTCAAAGCCATGCTGCTGTATTCGGTATGGAACCAGGATGAAGAAACGCTCAAGAATGTTGCCTTCAAATTCGTAGACGAGCGCAGCTTCATGCAAGCCCTGATCCGTACTATTGAAGGATCGATCCGCGGTTTTGTTGCTACTAAACGCCAGTCAGAAGTACTGGGACTGCGTCGCGATATCACCGAGCACGTGAAAGAGCAGATTGACAAGACCCTGGAAGACTGGGGGTATCACCTCCAGGACCTGCAGATGAACGACATTACCTTTGATGACGCCATCATGAAATCCATGGCGCAGGTGGTGGCTTCCAACAACCTGAAGGCTGCAGCCGAGAATGAAGGTCAGGCATTGCTGATCACCAAGACCAAGGCGGCGGAAGCAGATGGTAACGCCATTAAGATAGCTGCTGAAGCAGAGCGTCAGGCGGCTCAGTTGCGTGGTATGGGTGTGGCCCTGTTCCGTGAAGAGGTGGCCAAAGGTATGACCATGGCGGCCAAGGAAATGCAACAGGCTAACCTGGACACTTCCGTGATCCTCTTCTCCATGTGGACAGAAGCAATCAAACACTTTGCAGAAAACTCCAAGGGCAATGTGATCTTCCTGGACGGCTCATCTGAAGGTATGGATCATACCATGCAGCAGATGATGGCTATGAATAAACTGATGGAGAACAGAAACCAGAAATAGTCTTTGGTGACAGAAAGAAGATGTAGCAAATAGACGAATGTCCGTAGAACATAAAAGATTGCCTGATTATATCAGGTACAGATAATAAAAGCCTGTCCGCTAAAAGTTGGACAGGCTTTTATTTTAAGGCCTTCTTTGTGCAAAAAAAGTCTTAACAAGCTGCAGACTTTCTTCTTCACATGGACCTTGTTCTAATTTTGTTTTGGGATGGAAGGGTGATGTATCACCGGCTACTTTACGATAGCTGTGCTTATCATCCCTTGCTGCATATACGATACGTCCGATCTTGCTCCAGTAAAGGGCGCCGGCACACATCAGGCAGGGTTCCAGCGTGACATACAAAGTAGCTTCCATCAGGTACTTACTGCCCAGATAATTGAACGCAGACGTTAAGGCAATCATTTCCGCATGTGCAGTACAATCGTTCAGCCTTTCCACCTGGTTATAACCTTTCCCTATTATTTTATCGCTCATCACAACGACAGCGCCGACAGGAACTTCACCGTCATCAAAGGCTTTCCTGGCTTCCCGGAGCGCCTGTTGCATGTAATATTTGTCGTCCATATTCCTGTTTATTGTGGTGTTGCGGGCGATTGGATCAGGTTAAGGAAATCGTCTTCACTTAGGATTCTGATAGTATTGATCTTTTTTGCTTTTTCCAGTTTGCTGCCGGCGTCTTCACCTACTATCAGGAAGTTCAGTTTACTGCTTACGCCGCTAAGTATCTTACCACCCTGTTCTTCCACCATCGCTTCTGCATCACTGCGTTTCAGCTTGTTTAGTGTACCGGTGAATAAGAAGGTTTGTCCATCGAGGCTGCCACCGGTAGGATGATCTGCCCGGGTGCTTTTCAGATTAACACCCAGTGTTTCCAGTTCCTGCAGCATCTGGATATTATCTGCTGTCTGGAAGAACTGTTTGATGCTACCGGCCACCTTTGGACCAATATCTTCCAGTGCCAGTAACTGTTCTTCTGTCCAGTCTTTGAAGTCGAGCAAATGATTGACTGCATTGGCAAGAGTTTTCGCAGTAGTTTCTCCGACATAGCGTATACCTAATCCAAACACCAGCCGATGCAGGGGTTGTGCTTTAGACTGTTCTATAGCGGTTTGCAGATTAGTGAGCGATTTCTTTCCAAAACCTTCAAGTTGTTCCAGTTTGCCGAAATCCATCTTATAGATACCCGGGATATCTTTCATGAGACCCAGGCCGTAGAACTTGCGAACATTACTTTCTCCGAGGCTGCGGATGTCCATGGCGTCTTTGCTCACGAAATGGATCATCCTTTCCACCACCTGCGCCTCACAATTCAGGTTAATACAGCGCCATACGCTTTCGCCTTCCGGTTTGAACAGTGGCTCGTTGCAGACAGGGCATTCAGTAGGGAATCTGATATCTTCTTCTGAACCGTCCCGCAGGTCGGCCAGCGATTTCACGATGTAAGGAATTACGTCGCCCGCCCTTTCCACCAGCACTGTATCTCCGATCTTGAGGTCTTTTTCCCGGACTACATCTTCGTTAAAAAGGGAAATGGAACCAACCGTAACACCACCGATAGGAACAGGGTCGATCTTGGCTACGGGTGTAACGGAGCCTGTTCTGCCCACCTGGAATTCCACTTTTCTGAGCTTACTGGTAGCTTGCCTTGCCTTAAACTTATATGCCATGGCCCAGCGGGGATGGTGTGTGGTCATACCCAGTCTGTCCTGCAGGGCATAATCATTCACTTTGATCACCATACCATCTATCTCATATGGCAGGCTGTCTCTTTCCTTTTCGAACTCGAGCACATAATCGATCACTGCCTGAATGCCTTTCACGACTTTCATTTGCTTTGCAGGAGAGCGGAAGCCAAGACTGGACAGTAATTCCAGGGTGTTGCTGTGTGTTTTGATCTCTTCCGGTTCTGCCTTCCCGTCCGTCATGGTATGATAGCTCATATGATACAGGAAAGCTTCCAGTCCACGTTTGGCTACCTCCCGGGGATCCACCATGCGGAGGGAGCCGGAGGCTGCGTTACGTGGATTGGCCAGTGGAGGCAGGTTATCTGCCGCACGCTGTTCATTATAGGCTTTGAAAGTATTTTTATTGATCAGTACTTCTCCTCTTATTTCAATGGTCTGAATGCCATGAGCGGCGAAACTGGCGCCTAAAGGAATAGAGCGGATCTGCCGGATATTGGTGGTGATATCTTCACCGGAAACGCCGTCGCCGCGGGTGGCGCCCCGTGCCAGCTTGTCGTTCTCATATATAAGAGAGATGCTGGCGCCATCAAATTTGGGCTCAATACAATATTCTATTTCACTAAGACCACTGATTTCCCTGGCTTTGCGGTCCCAGTCGTTCAGGTCGTCTGCATCATAAGAGTTTTCCAGGCTCAGCATCGGTACCAGGTGTTGTACAGTGGGGAAAGCCTTTGTAAGGCCCTGTGCTACACGCTGGGTGGGGGAGTCTGCGCTGACCTTGTCCGGATTGTCGGTTTCCAGTTCTTTCAACCAGGCATACAACTGATCATATTCGTAATCACTTAAAACGGGGTCGCTTTGCACATAATAGCGCCAGTCACTGTAGATAATAACCCGGCGCAGGCCATCCATGGTTTCATCCAGATCCTGAATGGTTTCTTTTTGCTGCAATTTTCTTAACAGGTCCTTTGCTAATTGTAGCAAAGTGATTTCTATTTCTTTCGTATACATATGAAAATACTATCAGAATGTAAAATACAAATACTTTGAACGTTATGGGTGAAAAATGATTGAAATCCTTTGTGATGGCTCATTCTAATAAAATGATGTACTTTTTACGGGCACAATCTTTTGAAAAAAAATGTTAAAAAAGTTTTTTATTAACAAAAATTTAATTAAGATTGTGTAACGAAACGAAAGTATCTGAAAGAGCCAAAATTTAAATCGGAATTTCTGAGGTAGCAAGTGCCAATTTGAAAACCCGCTACACTGAAATCCAAAAGAACGAAGAAATGTAGATTTTTGACCGTATTGCTTTTATTTATTTCCATGTTACGTTAAAAATTGCTTTTATAAATTTCCATGTTAGAGCCTTTATTATTCTACGTTAATGCTTTTATGTAATTCCATGTTAGAATATTGAGCCTTTATAAGTTCCACGTTTTATAGATTCCACGTAAAATATTATCTAATTCCACGTCAATGAAATCTCGCAGTATAAACCGTGAGATTTTCTTCCCCTGCATAAATCATTTATGCAGGGGCATTTTATTTTAGGCCCTGGGGCTAACCTTTGCTGCTTTTATGTCGGATAGACATTCTTTCGACAAAAACGACCTGTGTTATCAGGATAAAAGATGTTACACGATAGGGTATCAGTATAGTGGTACCGAACCTTACTCCTGATTTTTGACTACCTGCCCCCGGTTTCCGTGTGTTTTCCTTGGCCATCATTCCATTTACCCTAGGGTTTAGTATCGCTTTGATACCGGAAACAAATGGATAAGCTTCGGTTCCGTTTACAATAAGTTGACCGCATTTCCGACCTCACGTCTCTGCGTCCTGTACCCTCAATTTTGCGTCCTATGGACATGGTTTGGCGTCCTGTGGACACGGCTTAAAATGACGAAAATAATCGTGCTAACATTGTGTCAGCAAATAGCATCAATGGGGCTGCGCCTAAAGCAGGAAAGGGTAGCTCCTGCAACATAAAAGTCAGGCAATAGGGCATAACAAGGGGCTAGGCAAAGGCAGAGTAAAGGCATGGCACGGGGCATAAAATAGCCCGTACAAAGTATTACCAATGTACGGGCGTTGTTCTGGTATAACCATGGGAATTTCCCGCTATAAATGCTTACATATTCCTCCTGTACTGGCCTCCAACTTCATACAGGGCGTGGGTGATCTGTCCGAGAGAACAGTGTTTTACTGTCTCCATCAGCGCCTCGAACAGGTTTCCGTTATTGACGGCCACTTCCTGCAACTGTTTGAGCGCCGCTGCGCTACGATGCGCGTGCCGTTTGTGGAAGGCGGCCAGCGTATTGATCTGGAACTCCCTTTCTTCCTGCGTGGAGCGGATCACTTCACCAGGGATGACGGTAGGTGAGCCCTTCTTATTCAGGAAGGTGTTCACACCCACGATGGGGTATTCGCCGGTATGTTTCAGCATTTCATAATGGAGACTTTCTTCCTGGATCTTGTTCCGCTGGTACATTCTCTCCATCGCCCCCAATACGCCGCCTCTTTCCGTGAGTCGATTAAACTCGGCCAGCACCGCTTCCTCCACCAGGTCGGTCAGGTCTTCAATGAAGAAGGAGCCTTGCACGGGATTCTCATTTTTGGCGGTGCCCAGTTCCCGGTTGATGATCAGCTGAATGGCCATGGCCCTGCGCACACTTTCTTCGGTGGGTGTAGTGATGGCCTCATCGTAGGCGTTGGTGTGCAGTGAGTTACAGTTGTCGTAAATGGCGTATAATGCCTGGAGCGTAGTCCGGATGTCGTTGAAATCTATCTCCTGGGCATGCAGACTACGTCCTGAGGTCTGAATGTGATATTTCAGTTTCTGCGAGCGGTCATTGCCTTTGTATTTATACTTGATGGCCTTTGCCCATATGCGTCTGGCCACACGCCCTATAACGGCATATTCCGGGTCCATGCCATTGCTGAAAAAGAAAGAAAGGTTAGGCGCGAAATCATCTATGTGCATGCCCCGGCTCAGGTAATATTCCACGTAAGTGAAGCCGTTTGCCAGTGTGAAGGCCAGCTGTGTAATGGGGTTTGCCCCCGCTTCCGCGATGTGGTAACCGGAGATACTGACAGAATAGAAGTTGCGCACTTTCTGGGTGATGAAGTATTCCTGTACATCTCCCATTAGTTTGAGGGCAAATTCTGTGGAGAAGATACAGGTATTCTGCGCCTGGTCTTCTTTCAGGATATCTGCCTGTACGGTACCCCTGGCAGTACTGAGGGCATGTGCTTTTATCTTCTCATAGACGTCCTTTTCCAGCACTTCGTCTCCGGAAATACCCAGCAGCTGCAGGCCAAGGCCTTTGTTGCCTGCCGGCAGATCTCCGTTGTAGTGTGGTAGTGGATGGTCTTTGAATTTCTCTTTGATGATGGCATTTACCTTATCTGTCAGTCCATGTTGCGCAATGTACTTTTCACATTGCTGATCGATGGCGGCATTCATAAAGAAGGCCAGCAGTATTGGCGCAGGGCCGTTGATGGTCATGGATACGGAGGTCTTCGGATCACAGAGATCGAAGCCGCTGTACAGTTTTTTGGCATCATCTACAGTAGCGATGCTTACGCCGGAGTTGCCAACTTTGCCATAGATGTCCGGCCGGTGGGCAGGATCTTCCCCGTACAGCGTTACACTGTCAAACGCGGTGCTAAGGCGTTTGGCCGGCTGGTCTATAGATACATAGTGAAAGCGTTTGTTGGTGCGTTCCGGGCCGCCCTCTCCTGCAAACATGCGGGTAGGATCTTCTCCTTCGCGTTTCAGGGGGAATACGCCTGCTGCATAAGGGAACTCTCCAGGTACATTTTCCGTCAGCTGCCAGCGCAGGATGTCGCCCCAGTCTTTATAGCGCGGAAGGCTGATCTTAGGAATGGACGATTGCGACAGGCTCTCGCTGTAAAGCGGCTGTTTGATCACTTTGTCCCTCACCTGGTATTCATAAAATTCGGCGCTGTACTGTTGCTGGACATCAGGCCAGTTGTCTATCAGCTGCTGGCATTCGGGATGCAGTTGTGGACGCAGCTGGTTAGCGATGTCTGCCAGGGCCGCCTGTTGTGATTCGTTTAACAGGGCAGCGGCTCCCTGCAGCTGGTATAAACGGGAGGCGATACCACATTGTTCCTCCACCCATTTGCCATAGTCTGCAATGGTTTCGCTGATCTCTGCCAGGTAGCGGGTGCGGGCTGGCGGGATGATCTGGGATTTGGTAGTGGTAGCGTCGGGCGTTTCATGCGTAACATTACCAAAGCGGACGCCGGTCTTTTCTCCAATTACGGCCAGCAGCTTTTCGAACAGCTGGTTGATGCCATGATCGTTGAACTGGGAGGCAATAGTCCCGATGACGGGCAGCTGGTCGTCAGCAGCAGTCCATAAGCCGTGGTTACGTTTATATTGTTTGCGCACATCATGCAGGGCATCCAGTGCGCCGGCTTTATCGAATTTGTTAATAGCAATGACATCGGCATAGTCCAGCATATTGATCTTTTCGAGCTGTGACGCCGCGCCATATTCCGGTGTCATGACGTAGAGCGCCACATTACAATAGTCGGTAATAGCGGTATCGCTCTGGCCAATGCCGGATGTTTCGAGAATGATCAGGTCAAAACCGGCAGTCTTACAGATATCGATGGCCTCCTGTACATGTGCGCTGACGGCTTTATCGCTCTCGCGGGTGGCGAGGGAGCGCATATAGGCCCGAGGATGATGGATGGCATTCATCCGGATACGATCACCCAACAGGGCTCCACCGGTCTTCTTTTTGGAGGGGTCTACCGAAATGACAGCAATCGTCTTGTTGTCAAAATAGTGGAGGAAACGGCGTACAATTTCATCGGTCACACTGCTTTTACCAGCCCCGCCGGTACCGGTAATGCCGAGCACCACGCCCTTGTTTGTTTCAACAGGAGGGAGAGGGGTACCCGGGTGAGCATTCTCCGCAACAGTGATTGCCTGGGCGATCAGTTTGTCGCTACGGGAAGGCAATTCGTGCAGATGCCCGTTAAGACCGGTGGTAGTCGGAAAATCACACTGGCGGATCACGTCTTCTATCATACCTTCCAGGCCCATATGGCGGCCATCGTCGGGGGAATAGAGGCGGGCGATACCGTAACGGTGTAATTCTTCGATCTCGGAGGGAAGGATGGTACCTCCACCTCCGCCAAATATTTTAATATGACCGCAACCCTTCTCATGGAGGAGGTCATACATGTACTTGAAAAATTCCAGGTGGCCACCTTGATAAGAAGTGATGGCGATACCCTGGGCGTCTTCCTGGATGGCGCAGTCCACAATCTCCGCTGCCGAACGGTTATGTCCCAGGTGGATCACTTCCGCTCCTTTTGTCTGCATAATGCGGCGCATAATATTAATAGCTGCATCATGGCCATCAAAAAGGGAAGCCGCCGTAACGATACGGATCTTATGAGATGAAATGTCAGTCATATTGTTCTGGTGTTTGTACGTATTAAGCCAACGTGGAGCCGAATAAGTCCGTAATTTACGAAAATCGTAACTGTGGAATATTCACACATTTTTTTATTTTACACCCTATTATTCACGTTTATGAGTTGCATTTCGTAGAAACAAAGGCAATCGTAATAGAAAATCTATATCAGAAATGGTGGCAAGACGAGATTTTATCAGGAACAGCAGTTTGCTGGCAGGCGCTGTGGCGCTGGGTTTTCCTAAATCGGTACTGAGTATGGCAACAGATTATGTGTCCCAGCGTCCGCCGCTGGCGCAACGTAAATTTACCAGCCAGGCCGTTGAAAACGCAATCGCTGCAATTAAAAAAGAGATCGCAGATCCGAAACTGGCCTGGATGTTCGAAAACTGTTTCCCCAATACACTGGACACTACCGTACAGTTTAAAATGGAAAAAGGTCGTCCGGATACCTTCGTGCTGACGGGCGACATCCACGCGATGTGGCTGCGTGACTCCACTGCGCAGGTATGGCCTTACCTGTCTCTGATAAAGGAGGACGATAAACTGAAGCAACTGATTGCAGGGGTGGTGAACAGGCAGACGAAATGTATCCTGATCGATCCATATGCAAATGCCTTCAACGAAGGCCCTACCGGTAGCGAGTGGGATTCTGACCTGACAGAGATGAAGCCTGAGCTGCACGAGCGCAAATGGGAAATAGACTCCCTCTGTTATACTGTACGTCTGGCATATAATTACTGGAAAGAAAGTGGTGATACCAGTGTGCTGGACGACAACTATAAAAAGGCAGCTAAGCTGATCGTAAAAACATTCAAGGAGCAACAGCGTAAGGAGGGCAAAGGTCCTTACAAGTTCCAGCGTAAAACACCGATCCAGTCCGACACTGTTCCAAATGGAGGGTATGGCGCACCTATGCAGCCAGTGGGACTGATCGTGTCCATTTTCCGTCCTTCTGACGATGCGACCGTATTCCCTTTCCTGATCCCTTCCAATATGTTTGCCGTGGTATCCCTGCGCCAGCTGAGCGAGATCAGTGAGGTAGTGTTCAAAGACGCTACATTTGCGAAAGAGTGTCGCGACCTGGCAGAGGAAGTGGACAGGGCGATCAAGGCATATGCTATCGTAGAGCATCCGCAGCTGGGACATATGTATCCGCTGGAAGTAGATGGTTACGGTAACCGCCTGTTCCTCGACGATACCAACGTACCAAGCCTGTTATCTATCCCTTACCTGGGATATACAACTGTGGATGATCCTTTATATCAGAACGCCCGTCACTTTGTATGGAGCACTTTCCATTGCTGGTTCTACAAGGGTAAGTATGGCGACGGCGTAGGTAGTCCGCATACCGGACCTGATTTTATCTGGCCGATGAGTATCATTATGAAGGCGCTGACCAGCAGCAATCCGGAGGAAATTGCAGAATGTCTGAAAACGCTGCGTAACACGGATGGCGGGACTGGTTTTATCCATGAGTCCTATCATAAGGATGATCCTACCAAATACACGCGTAAATGGTTTGCATGGGCCAATACGCTGTTTGGTGAATTGCTGATGAAAGTGAGCAAAGAGCATCCGGAACTGTTGAAAAGGCAATATGCATAATTGATGCTATCAATATCTTTTAGTGCTCATCCTTCGTATAACGCGAAGGATGAGTATTTTTAGGACCGTTTTAACCTTAATCCGATAACCCATGTCCCCTATAGCTAATTACGAGCAACAGATCAATGATTATAAGGCAGAAATATCACAGGTACAGCAGCGATTGAGTATGTTGGGCTGGATAAGGTTGCTATGTTTTGCGGGCGTTTTATTCTGCGGATATAAATTCTTCCGCAGCAACTTTGACTATACCTGGTTGCTGGCAGGATTAACGCCGCTGGCGGCATTTGTGGTGGTGCTGGTGCGTTACCTTTCGCAACAGGAGAAACTGACGCTGCTTAAAACCCTGCTGGATCTGAATGAGAAAGAATGGCGGCTGGCGGCTACCGGGCAATCGGGTTTTGATGATGGTAATCGCTTTGCAGATGAGCAGCATCCTTATACCGGCGACCTTGATGTATTCGGGCACGCATCGCTTTATGCACATATGAACCGTACCGGTACGCTGATGGGGGCTAAAGCTTTGGCAGATGCTTTGAAACAACCGCTGATGGATGCCGCATATATCAGGCAGCAACAGGAGGCTGTGCGTGAACTGATGCCACGCTTTAAATTCCGGCAGTTGTTTTCAGCACACGCCTCACTCACTGAGGAGCAACCAGATGATATACCAGGTTTATATAAATGGTTGTCCCTGCCGCTGGAGTTTGCAGACAGGAAGTGGTTGAATATTGTGCGTTGGGTAATGCCGTTATTGCTGTTGGGAGGCGCGGTCTATTACTTTATGACGGATCAATATTACCTGTTCACGTTCTTTCTCTGTGTGAACTGGGCGATATTGGGCGGGCAGGTGAAGAAAGTAAATGCCCAGCACCAGCTGATCTCAAATAAAGAGAAGATATTTGGTAAGCTGGCATGGCTGCTGCACCTGATCAGCATGGAAAAGGCCGAAGATGCAACTTTACTGAAAGCGGAGCAGGAGCAGGCCATTGCTGCGAAAACTGCCTTGCGTCAGCTAGCGAAGATCGGCAGTGCATTGGACCAGCGATTGAACCTGTTGATAGGCCTGGTGCTGAATTCATTTGTGTTATACGATCTGCATTGTATGATCGCCCTTGAGAAATGGAAGATGCGTTACAAGGAGGCGTTGCCCGGCTGGCTGGATGTAATTGAGAAAATGGAGGTCTGGAACAGCATGGCCACGTTTGCATATAATCACCCGGAATATATTTATCCGTCAATTAATGAGGAAGCCACGCGCCTGGTAGCAACGGGAGTAGGGCATCCGCTGATCCCGGCGGAGGAGTGTGTACGTAATGATATCGGCATTGGAGCGCCGCAACAGTTCCTGATCATCACCGGATCCAATATGAGTGGGAAAAGTACCTTCCTGCGCAGTGTGGGCAGTAACCTGCTGCTGGGTCTTCGGGGTATGCCAGTGTGTGCAGCCAGTTTTACCTGTAGCCCGATGCAGGTCATGACCTCTATGCGTATCAAGGATTCTATTGCCAAGCATACTTCCTATTTCCAGGCGGAACTGTTACGGCTGCAACAGATAGTGGAGGTGCTGAAAGGAGGGGAACGGGTGTTTATTCTGCTGGACGAAATACTGAAAGGCACTAACTCTGAAGATAAGCTGTCAGGGTCACGCAGGCTAATAGAGCATTTCCTGCAATATCACTGCCTGGGGATGATCGCTACACACGATCTGGAACTGGGACATATGGAGGAGACCTATCCGCAGCGTATCCGTAACTATTGTTTTGAAAGCACTATTAAGGAGGACCAACTCTTCTTCGATTACCGCATCCGCGAAGGGGTAGCGCGTAATAAGAATGCGACTTTCCTCATGCAAAAGATGGAAATAATATGATTTGGTAGATAGCTAATAAATTTAGTATTTTTACTAAAAATATTAGCTGTATGACCTTGCCATTTCAGGAGGGGATTCCTGAAAATCCCTATTATAAAGGACGTGGAGCCCAGTTAAATCCAAAGAACAAATATCTCCGGAATGAGTATGCGCAGGAGCATGTGGAAGGTATTGACGAATGGTGGCAGGCAGATGTGCCAACCCAGATACTGGAAGAGCATGCGAAAACGCTGGTCAATAAAGTAGACAGTCCGGATGTGGGTATGTGGTATTCCATGAATCCGTACCAGGGTTGTGAGCATGGTTGTATCTATTGCTATGCGCGTAATGCGCATCAGTTCTGGGGCATGAGCGCGGGACTTGATTTTGAGCGGAAGATTGTGGTGAAGCGGAATGCGCCGGAATTGTTGAAGAAATTCCTCGATAATAAGAACTGGGTACCCAAGCCTATTTCCCTTTCCGGCAACACAGACTGTTATCAACCATTGGAGAGGAAGATGTTCCTGACCCGCCAGTTGCTGGCGATAGCGCTGGATTATAAACAGCCCATCGGTATTATTACAAAGAACTCGCTGGTGCTGAGAGATAAATATATCCTGCAGCAGATGGCGCAACATAACCTGGTATGTGTATACGTCTCGATCACTACCATGCAGGAAGACCTGCGGCAGAAGATGGAGCCACGCACTACCACCGCTGCGCAGCGTCTGAAGATCGTAAAGGAGCTGAGTGATCTGGGTATTCCGGTAGGGGTAATGACCGCGCCGATGATACCGGGACTGAATGATCATGAGATGCCAGCTTTATTGGAGGCCGCTGCAACAAATGGTGCGAAGTTTGCAGGTTATACGGTCGTTCGGCTGAACGATGCGGTGAAGATCATATTCAACGACTGGTTGTATAAGAACTTCCCGGACAGGGCTGATAAAGTATGGCATCAGATAGAGAGTATGCATGGGGGACATGTAAACGACAGTGATTTTGGCCGGCGGATGAGGGGAGATGGGAACATTGCAGATATGATCCGCCAGCAGTTCAAGGTGCATACTAAGAGACTGGGACTGAACCAGGAGCGCTTTGAGTTCAATACGGCCTTGTTTGAGCGTCCGCAGGTGCAGTTGAAATTGTTCTGAGGAACTTTTAGCACATACCAAAAGTTTATTGCAACACGGGATATATATGATGGGGATCAATTTTTAGTGGGAAACGCCGGGGATATAACTTTCCAGCAACCAGGAACATGCTGATTTAGAGGTATACCTGCCTGTTAACAAAAAATTGATGTGGATATAGAAAAAGTTTATTAACTAAAATGCGGAAATAAAAAAAATAAAAAATACCTTTGTGTTAGCAATAAAAAAAATGAAACGCAATCCAGAATATACTATTTCGGCGATGTCCTGTAAGCAAAAGCAGGCCAGAAGTAGGTTGCGGGTATGTTGCACCAATTGTTAACGAATTTCAAGTTATCAAATGATATAACAAAGGTCCCGCAGAAATTGCGGGACCTTTTGCTTTAGAAGAATCTAAACGATGATTGAGCAAGACAACTGTGGGATAACTGTAAGGTATATATATCGTCCGGTAAAGCCGGCGGTGATTGTACGAAAGGATGGCTTCGCCTTAAGGAAGCCTAATGGGTATGGTATGTAGCCAACATAGAACTTATGTATATGCTACCCGGCCCATTTGATGGAGCCGGGTTTTTTTATAAATATTCAATAAATACTGTTATGTGCCAGAGCCGTACAGAAAGTGGAGCTGGTCAGGTGCATAACCCCAAACCGATAGATCATGAGAAACGTAATTCAATCAGTAAGAGAGGCTTTGCTTACCAACTTCAGGGAGTTAGACACCTGGTTCGAAAAAGATTTCGACCTGCTACACTTTAAACCGGATACTAACCAGTGGAATATCCGGGAAGTGCTGGAGCATATCAGCCTGACCAACTATTTTCTGTTGCTTATTATTAATAAGAGCACCCGCAGAGCGCTGGAACGTAAACGTTCTACGAATGCCGTTATCTTACCGGCCGACTACCAGGACAAGTTCGATAAGATCGACGTGATAGGCAGCCGTTCATTCGGCTGGATCAGGCCTGAACACCTGGAACCAAGTGGCCTGCAGGATATGAGGGATGTGAGAGTGTTGCTCAAACAACAGTTTGCACAGTGTATGTATAATCTTAGTTTGCTGAAGAATGGCGAAGGAATGCTGGTATTAACCAACATGTCTGTGAACCATTTAGGTAAACTGGATATCTATCAATATATCTATTTCCTTACTAAACACATTGAGCGGCATATCCGCCAGATGCAACGTTTGGCTAAGCAATATGAAGGAGCAGCAGCGGAAGATGATGCGGTTATAAATAATACGGTGAGTGCTCCTGATGAAGAAGCAGAAAGCATGTTATTGATATAATAGGTCGACCTCTCATCGTCTGTTGTTTTGTGGCACCCTTCTTAGTAAAGTAAATGCCGGTGGCTGAATGCCGCCGGTATTTTTATGAAGCGGACCGAAATAGTGTTGAAAAACTTTAAATAAAAAAGTGCAAAAAAATTGTTAAAGTTCCAATAATCGATATATATTTGCACTATCATTAACGAATAAACTATTTAACAACATGCTCAATACACAAATTCACATGAACACAACGCCAGCATCCTTTGAGAAGGGTGGTCGCAGCGGGTTCCGGGCATGTTATAAGTTTAAATGAGAACAACTTATTAGCATATATAAGCCCCGGGACTAAGGCCCCGGGGCTTTTTCTTTTCAGCTAAACTGAATGAAAGGCAAACGGATAAAAAGACATATTGACCAGGGCCAGTCTGCAGATTGGAGCATAGTGCTGATGATATCAGGACTAATCAGACCAGGTATGCGATGATGTAGTATATACGTCGACGTTATTGACCCGGTCTGTGTAAACTGACCGGGTTTTTTTATGATATTTTGGATTGAGTAGGTACAATTAGTTAACGTAAAGCGGGGTATTCTTACCCCGCTTAAATTGAACCTGTCAGTCTTCAACATATTGTTTTCGTCTTAATTTGCATTAACCCCACGTTGTCATAGCCGGACGCCAGGGAGCGCGTTCCGGTATATGATAACCAACATGTACATTTGCATACCTATTTAAAAAGCATGGACAATACTATACAGAAGCGCATGATTGGTGGAGATAATATTTTTGATAACGGATTGATGGAGGGCAGGGCCTTATATCTGTATTATTTTAATGCCTTACCTAACGTCAGCTTTATTTATTCATTGAATGGAGAAAAGTCGCTGGAGGCTTTCAGAAAGGCGTTCGCAGACCGTATTGTAAAAGCATATCTCAGGGAGGAGATCGGTGATAAAGACAAAGAATATAAACATGATCTTGCACTGATAGTTCTTAATAATGAAAGTGTGGTCGAATTTGGTGATGATTACTGTGAGATACTGCACAACGGAACATCTCCTGAATTTGTCACCGAAGTGACAACACTGGTACGTAAATATCGTACCCGCGAAAAGCGCAAGAAATATGAGATCAATCTCATTACAACCGGAGAACGGGGCCTGAAGCTGAAAGCTATGGAGTTTAAGAAGACGAAGCTCGATCTTTCTTTATTTTATGAGGATGATTTTCTGGAAATCGATCAGCTGATCTACAAAAGGCTGAACACCAATGATGATAAGGGTATCGTGCTGCTGCACGGATTGCCGGGCACTGGTAAGACCACCTACCTGCGTTACCTGATCGGAAGGTTAAAGAAACGTGTTATGTTCCTGTCACCCTCCGTGGCAAGGAATATTATGTCGCCGGATTTTATAGACCTGTTGATCAGCAATCCCAATACGATCCTGATCATAGAAGATGCCGAGAACATCATCATGGACAGGAAAACCACGGGCAATTCATCAGTGTCGAATCTCTTAAACCTGTCTGACGGTCTGCTGGCCGACTGTATAAACGTACAGATAGTATGTACTTTTAACAGCGATCTTTCCCAGGTAGACAGTGCATTGATGCGGAAAGGCAGGTTGATCGCCAAATATGAATTTGGTAAACTGTCTGTTCCTAAAGCACAGCAACTGTCTGGCAAACACGGGTTTAATACAGTAGTAACCCGCCCAATGACCATTGCAGAGGTCATGAACCAAAACGAACCTTCCTTTGAAAGAAAGGAGATAACAATCGGCTTCCGCGCACAATTCTAATACCTGAGACCAATTGCAGACGTGTGATTAATTTTGCACGTTTGTAGTTGGTTTTTTATTGTCTACAAAAATGATGGACTAATATGTGAGAAAAATTGTAATATTGTTTTGATTTCGCTCCATTGGCCACCAAGCAATAGAGTTTACCCGTAATTCGAAACTATATCACGTGCATTTAAATCACATGGCTTGGGCCGTCCCGCTATTCCTTGGACTGATGGGAATAGAATACCTGGTGGCGCGGAAAACAGGGAAAAACTATTTCGGCTTCAGTAGTTCGGTCAGCAACATTAACATAGGTATTGCAGAAAGACTGCTGGATACCTTTACCGTAGGTGTTTTCTATTTCATCTATGATTACCTGCATCAGCATTTCGGCGTATTTAACATCAGGTCCAGCGTCGTACTTTGGATAGCCCTGCTTATTCTTACAGATTTTATCTGGTACTGGTATCATCGTCTGGCGCACGAAGTGAACCTGCTTTGGGCTGCTCATGTGGTCCATCATCAGAGTGAGGACTTCAATTACACCGTATCGGCGCGCATTACCGTATTCCAGGCCTTTTTCAGAATGTGCTTCTGGTCTGTATTGCCTGTGATCGGTTTCCCGGCAGCGATGATCATCAGCGTGCAGCTGGTGCATGGCATATATCCGTTCTTTATCCATACCAGGACTATCGGTAAGCTGGGCATACTTGAATACATTTTTGTAACGCCTTCACATCACAGGGTGCATCACGCGTCTAATGAGAAGTACCTGGACAAGAATTACGGAGATGTCTTTATTATATGGGACAAGCTGTTCGGCACATTTGCCGTGGAAGAAGAAGAACCGGAGTATGGCCTTACAAAGCCGTTGGACAGCCATAGCTTTCTATGGCAGCATTTTCATTTCATTCTCGAGATATTCTATACTTTAAAACAGGCCAAAGGCTTCAGGGCCCGATGGAAAATAGTGTTCGGAAAGCCGGACCATATAGACCCGGCTATCCGTCCGAAGCTGGAAGAGCGGTTCCTGTTCCGAAATACCGCTGTGGGGGCTTCAAGGAAGCTACAGCAATACGTGATCTGGCAGGTGGGTGGCATCCTGCTGTTGTTATTCCTCTTCCTGTTATTTGAAGATTATGTACCTGTGTTTGCGCAGGTATGCATTACCCTGGTCATTTTACTGACATTGGTGAACAGTGGCGCTATCATGGAACAGCGGCGCTGGGTGTTCTATCTGGAATATGCCAGGCTGCTGATCACTTTTACGGCGCTGTTCTATATATGGCCACATCCCTTATTGCTATTGGTTTTCGCCATAGTACAACTCCCATTCTACCTGTACCGCTCTACTATCGAAAAACGGTATCTGCAGCTGGTGTATGGAGGGAACCGTTAGTGACGGGACATGGTAGTACCCAGCAGCTTGCGGGCAAGGTGTATCCTGCTTTTAACAGTGCCCATGGGTTCATGCAGCATTTCCGCGATCTCATGATATTTGAAACCGTCGCAATACAACAGCAGCGGTTTCTTGAAAGATAAAGGGAGCTTGTACAGGCTTCCCTTTATTTCTTTAGTACGGATCATATTTTCTGCGTTTACATCAGCCAGGGTGTTATTGGTGATGTTTGGAGTCAGCTCTACGGAGCTGGAATATTTGGCAGATCTCCGGTAGTCGTTGATGAAGAGATTACGCATGATGGTATATAACCAGGCTCTGATGTTACTCCCTTCCAGATATTTGTCTTTGTTTTTCAGTGCTTTATACAATGTTTCCTGGTAGAGATCTTTGGCTGCCTCAGGGTCTTTGGTTAAAGCCATTGCTACTGGCTTGAGGAATTCAGCGTTTTCTAATAATTGTGCATGGAATGTGTGGAAGCTCATGGCCTTGGGGATGTTAGTTGTAGATTTTGGGATTGATGTATTTCGCTCAGGCGTACGGGCCTGCCTATGTTAAACATACAAACGTAGAAACCTCCGGCACTGGATTGAGCCGGAGGAAAAAAATAGCATATTCAGCGCTTCACAGGTCAATCGGGCTGGTTTTCATGATGTTAATATTTATATGTTATTTTTAATAGCTTTGCAGCCGGATATTTAAGACTGTAGTTCATTAGCACCGTCAGATGATAATTTTTTTCAACCAGGCCTATACCAACGAGACTTAACGCAGTTTAATAATATTCAAAGTGAGATGTTACGCTGTATGACAGCCATTACACACTAAATGTCCATCGAAATAGATAGTCCCGCTGTACGTTGCAGTAGCTGGACACAAAACTGAATGAATGACTGAATTTGATGTTTTAATTGTGGGGAGTGGATTGTTCGGGTCGGTATTTGCGCACGAGTGCAGGAAGGCCGGGAAAAAGGTGCTTGTGATAGACCGGCGTCTGCATAGTGGCGGCAACGTTTATTGTGAGGATGTCAATGGCATCAATGTACATAAGTATGGCGCTCATATCTTCCATACCAACGATAAGCCTATCTGGGACTATGTCAATTCCTTCGTTGAGTTCAATAACTATGTGAATTCGCCGCTGGCGGTATATAAGGACGAGTTGTACAACCTGCCCTTCAACATGAACACCTTCCACCAGCTGTGGAAAGTGAAAACCCCGCAGGAGGCAAAGGCTATCATTGACAGGCAGGTGGCCGACCTGAATATCAGGGAGCCGCAGAACCTGGAAGAGCAGGCGCTTTCTCTTGTGGGTGGGGACATCTACGAGAAACTGATCAAAGGATATACAGAGAAACAGTGGGGCCGGAAGGCCAGTGAATTGCCGGCGTTCATCATAAAACGTCTGCCGTTACGGTTCACTTACAACAATAACTACTTTAATGACAAGTACCAGGGCATTCCTATAGGCGGCTATAATAAGCTGACGGAAGGGCTGCTGGAGGGGATAGAAGTACGACTGGGTATAGATTTCTTCTCAGCAAGAGAGGAACTATCGTCACTGGCAGAAACGGTAGTGTTCACAGGTCAGCTCGACGAGTTCTACAATTACCGGCACGGCATGCTGCAGTACAGGAGCCTGCGTTTTGAACATGAACAACTGGCTGTGGATAATTACCAGGGAAATGCGGTGGTGAACTATACCGAAAGGGAAGTGCCCTATACGAGGATCATTGAGCATAAGCACTTTGAATTTGGCCAGCAGCCTCATACTGTTATCACCAGAGAGTATCCGCAGGAGTGGAGCCGGGGACTGGAACCATATTATCCAATTAACGATGAGACCAACGCCAGGGTCTATAAGCTATACAAGACGCTGGCAGATCAGGAGACTAATGTCATATTTGGAGGTCGTCTGGCAGAATACCGTTATTACGATATGCACCAGGTGGTAGGATCGGCGCTTTACCAGGTAAAGCAATACTTAAAAACATCTAAATAACAGAAAAGGGAAAATGTCTGACAAGATCCACATCCATGAAAATACCAGGATATATATAATGTGCCCTCCGCGGATAGCCTCCGGCGGTCCTGAACTATTGCATCAGCTGGCCTATAAATTGGGGAATAGAGGTTTTGATGTAGCGATGTACTATTATCCGAATAATGTAGAACAGCCCGTTAGTGAGAACTATGTTAAATATAATTGTAAGTATGTGACAGAGATAGAGGACCGGGAAGAGAACCTTGTCATCATTCCTGAGCTGTATTTTTATTTTGCCGACCAGTTCAAAAAGATACGGAAATGTGCCTGGTGGCTGAGTGTCGATAACCTGTTCAAGGCTATAGAGGCACCTAAACATTACCGGATGATCCGCAAGCTGAAAATAAAATGGTTACACCGCGCGGTTACCATCAATGGTAAAGTAAGGGGTAAATTCAATTATCACCTTGCGCAGTCTGAATATGCCGTTGACTTTTTAAGACAATGGAAGATAGATGCGATTTACCTGTCGGACTACCTGAACGCAGATTTCCTGAAAGCATCGCGGGAGGTTGACCTGGCAGCAAAAAAGCCACAGATACTTTACAATCCGCTGAAAGGGTTTCGTTTTACGAGGAAGATCATGGCTGCGTTGCCGGAAGCCAGATGGATACCTCTGCAGAAACTGACGCCAGCCCAGGTCGGCGATCTTTTGAGGGAGTCTATGGTCTACATTGACTTCGGCCATCATCCTGGCAAGGACCGTTTCCCAAGGGAGGCAGCCATTTATAAATGTTGTGTGATAACAGGTAAGAGAGGTTCTGCTGCTTACCATGAAGATGTGCCTCTGCCGGAGCAGTATAAGATTGCGGACAAAAGGAGGAATATTCCTGCAATAGTGAAACTGATTAATTCCTGCCTGACAGACTACAACAGGCATGTCGATAATTTTGCCGCTTACAGAGAGTGGATCTATAAAGAAGAGGAGGCATTCGAAAAAGACATTGCACGGATCTTTGTGAAGTCTTAATATTTTGTAAATGAATGAAATATAACGCCGTGGCACGGTTTCTGAATAACTGAAGGGGTCCTTTGAAGAGGGATCCCTTTTTCTATTGATATCAGCCTATTGTAACTGTTAAAGCGGAAGTTCGTTACATATATATGTAAACGATTGATAATTGTTGATGATTGACTATAAGGTATTAACAGGCACATTGCCAATTTTAGCGCCTTGTTACCCTTCATATGATAATTATTTAATTGGTTTCCACTATGTTAATATTTATATGTTATTTTTAATAGATTTGCACCTGATTTTTTCCGAAGAGGAAATTCTTGATAATAGAGGGGAATAGGTTGATAGTATATAATCCGAATATTTGTTATCCGATAAATTCATGTTGAAAAAAGTATTACTGCTGCAACTGTTACTGATGGTTTTGGGTTATTGTGTTCGTGCGCAGTCAGTTATCTCGCAGTCGCAAATTAGCCAGATAAAGGTCGATAATCTTTCAGATGATCAGATCAGACAACTGGTGGCGCAGATGAAGCAAAATAATATCAGTTTTTCCCAGATAGACGACTATGCTGCTCAGAGAGGTGTTCCTGATGCTGAGGTGGCGAAACTGAAGGCACGAATCACGCAGTTGAACCTTGATAAGGAGCTTTCTGGTGCAAAAAGTGGTAATAATGATTTTTTCAGTCAGGACACATCTGGCAGGCGATATACTGACCAGTCGGACACTATTTACTATTGGCGTGAAAGGTACAAACAGATCAAGGATAAGGAAGACTTTGAGAAAGAACAGCGCCGCAGGAAGATATTTGGTACGGAACTATTTACTAATCAAAATCTTACATTCGAGCCTAACTTACGTATGGCCACCCCGCCGAATTACAGGATTGCGACCGACGATGAACTGGTCATAGATGTTTATGGCTACTCAGAAGTGCAGCATACGTTAAAAGTAACTCCTGAAGGATATGTAAGAATTCCTTATCTGGGACCGGTTTATGTGAATGGCCTTACGATGGAAGAAGCAAGAACACGCATCACCAGGCAGCTGAGTACTATATATTCCGGTATCAGAAGTGGTAATACATCCGTTCAGGTATCGCTGGGAAATATTCGCAGTATCAAGGTGACACTTATCGGAGAGATTACCCGTCCAGGCACTTACACATTACCGTCACTGGCAACCGTGGCGAATGCTTTGTATGTATCCGGTGGACCTAATGAAAATGGTTCCTTTAGAAATATAGATGTGATCCGTAACGGGAAAGCAATTGCTTCCTTTGATCTATATGATTTCCTCCTGCATGGAGATCTTACGAACAATGTGGTATTACAGGATCAGGACATCGTGAAGGTGAGTCCTTATAAGATGAGGGTAGAGCTTTCCGGAGAGATCAAACGTCCGGCTATTTTTGAAACAAAGGAAAACGAAACACTGCAGCAGGTTATTGACTTTGCCGGTGGATATACTGATAATTCGTTCCGGGATGTGATCCGTGCATTACGTGTAACCAGTAAGGCGAGGGAGTTTGTGAACATACCGGCAGATTCAGTAGCGCTTTTCCGTTTGAAATCGGGCGACAGGTTCTATGTTGATTCCGTTGTAAACCGCTATACCAACCGTGTGACTATTTCCGGGGCAGTGTTCCATCCGGGTGAATATGCGCTGGAAGATAAAATGACAGTGGGAGACCTCATCAAACGGGCTGACGGGATCCAGGAAGTAGCGGCTACCTCCCGTGGAGTGATACGCAGATTACAGGAAGATTTTACACCGGCCTTTATCAACTTTAATGTACTGGATGCAATAGCGGGAAGGAATAACCTGCTGTTGCAACGGGAAGATAGTGTGGTGATATTTTCCAAGCTGGCGATCAGGGAACCATACATGGTAAAGATTGAAGGAGAGGTTAATCAGCCGGGGTATTTCAGCTATGGCGACAGTATGCAACTGGAAGACCTGATTCTGATGGCGGGTGGACTAAAGGATGCAGCGAGTCTGAAGCACGTGGAAATATCCCGCCGTGTCCGCACCGCGGGTACTTACGATTCTACAGATATCAGAATGGCTATCACCGAACAGTTTGATATCAATGCAGACCTGTCTGGCAGTCAGGCAGCATTTTATGTGTTGCAGCCATTTGATGAAGTGATGGTGCGCAGGTCGCCTTCTTATAGTCAGCAGGCCAATGTACTGCTGGACGGAGAAGTTGTTTATCCGGGTCTTTACGCTATCAATACCAAGAAAGAACGTATATCCGACGTCATCAAAAGGGCGGGCGGTTTGCGTCCGGAGGCTTCTGCTGAAGGGGCGCTTTTACTGCGTAGAACTTTCACCAATGAACAGGACAGTACCTTCCTGCTGAGCAAGCTGGAGGTATTCAATAATAAGGTAAAAGACAGCATCGATGTAGCCAGAACCCGTGCAACGGTAGAACGTAATCAGCAATTGCTGGGTATTCAGCTGGACGAGATCCTGGAACATCCAGGTTCCAAATACGACCTGTATCTGGAGGAAGGAGATGTGATCAGGATTCCAAAGAAATTACAGACAGTACAACTATTTGGAGAAGTGTATTTCCCTAAGAAAGTACGGTTTGATAATGGTTTTTCCTTCAGAAGTTATGTACGGGGCGCAGGTGGCTTTACCTCTCAGGCGCTGAAGAGAAGAAGTTATATAGTATATGCAAATGGTGAAGTGAAAAGCACGAGGAAGATGTTATTCTTTAACAGTTATCCGAGAGTAAAACCAGGAGCGGAAATATATGTACCTACCAAACCCGACAGGAAAGGACTGACAGCGGCTGCCACTGTAGGATTGGCCAGTGCATTGGCGTCTTTCGCATTGATAGTGGTAACAATTATCAATTCAACAAAGTAGTGGATCAATGCATCTGATTTGGATCATATATTCTTAACGAATTAATTGTATGGAACAATCAAAACAGGACGCTGTTAATAATAGTGCTGAAATATCTCTGAAAGAGTTGTTGATAAAGTTGGGTGAATGGTGGAGGTTTCTGCTTGGTAAGTGGTTGATCATATGTATATGCGGAATTGTGGGAGCCGGTCTGGGATTGACGCTGGCATTGATTAAAAAGAAGAGCTATGTTGCCGAGCTGACTTTTGTAATGGAAGATAGCAAATCGAGCTCATTAAGCGCATATGCGGGATTAGCCAGTCAGTTTGGAATTGATCTTGGTGCAGGGAGCGGAGACATAGGCGTATTTTCCGGGGAGAATATGCAGGGGTTTCTTAAGACAAGATTAATGGTGGAAAAGACATTACTTTCCCCTGTAATGGTGGGAGGAAAGCAAATAAGTCTGGCGGACCTGTATTTAGACTTCAACAAGTGGCAGAATAACTGGAAAGATAAGCCGATCGCCGGTTTACATTTTCCATATGGGCAGGACCGCAAGAGCTTTACTTTACAGCAGGACAGTGTACTTAATATTATCCAGGAAAATATTGTGAAGTATAATCTTGAAGTGGCAAAGCCGGATAAAGCATTAAGTTTTGTATCCGTAAAGGTGACGTCCGGCGATGAGCTTTTTTCGAAGGTCTTTACAGAGACTTTGGTGAACAAAGCGATCGATTTTTACGTAGATACGAAGACCAAGCGCTCGAAAACCAGTGTTGACAAACTGCAGGCTACTGCCGATTCATTGGAAGTTTTGCTGAACAACAAGTCTTATTCTCTGGCTGTTACACAGGATATGAATATAAATCCGGTGCGGCAGGTATCTAATGTGGGCACGCAAAAGCAGCAGCGGGAGAAACTGATGCTGGAAACCATGTATACAGAAGTGGTTAAAAACCTTGAGATAAGTAAGATGTCAATGGCACAGGAAACACCATTGATACAGATCGTTGATACGCCTATTCTGCCACTGAAGGTAGAAAAGCTGGGCAAACTGAAAGCGCTGCTGATAGGAGGAATTCTGGCAGGCTTTTTATGTCTTGCATGGCTAATTGGGCGGAGGATCTTAAGGGAAGTGATGCAGGCGGAAAACTAATAAGTAAACAATACCCATTTTCATGTTGGACCTAAATAACAAAAGCATTTTTATTACAGGAGGTACTGGATCTTTTGGTAAAGCATTTACTAAGATCGTTCTTGAAAAATGGCCTAATATAAAAAGGCTCGTGATCTTTTCAAGGGATGAGCAGAAACAATTCCAGATGGCACAGGAATATCCTGCTGCGAAGTATCCCATGATTCGCTTCTTTATAGGAGATGTAAGGGATTATGACAGGTTAAAAAGGGCATTGAAGGGTATTGATTATGTGATTCATGCAGCCGCAATGAAACATGTGCCTATTGCTGAATACAATCCTACTGAGTGTATCAAGACCAATATCACAGGTGCTGAAAATCTCATTAACGCTTGTCTTGAGTCTTCCGTTGAAAAGGTAGTCGCGCTTTCAACAGATAAAGCTGCTGCGCCTATTAACCTCTATGGCGCCACCAAACTTGCATCAGACAAACTGTTCATTGCTGCCAACAATATCAGGGGATATAACCCGATTACTTTTTCAGTGGTACGTTATGGCAATGTAATGGGGTCTAACGGATCGGTAATTCCTTTTTTCCTGAACAAGAGAAGGGAGGGCGTACTGCCAATCACTGATACGAATATGACAAGGTTCAACATCTCTTTGAACGACGGGGTGTCGATGGTGTTACATGCATTGGAGACTGCCTGGGGAGGTGAACTTTTTGTACCGAAGATCCCTTCTTACAAGATCACCGATGTAGCTACGGCAATTGGTCCTGATTGCAAACATCAGGTTGTAGGTATCAGACCTGGAGAAAAGATCCATGAGGAAATGATCACTACTTCAGATTCGTTCTCTACTTATGATCTTGGTAAATATTATGCGATCCTTCCGCAGGTGCCTAGATGGTCGCTGGACGAGTTCATTGCAAAATTCAATGCAAAGAAAGTGCCGGATGGATTTAATTATAACTCCGGCCAGAATACTGAGTGGTTATCTGTTGACGAGTTGAGGACATTGGTCCGGGAGCAGATAGACCCGACATTTTCAATTTAATCTATGCCCACTAGAGTTGTAATTACCGGTGCAACCGGTATGCTTGGCCAACACTTATTTAGAGTTTTTTCCGGGAATCCGGAATATGAGGTATATGCGATATCAAGAACTGGTGCTCATATACCGGCAGACAGGCATATTCAGCTGGATATGACTGATACTGTTCAACTTAGAAAAGCAATGCTAGCCCTTAAGCCGGAGATAATAATATATGCTGCGGCTCAGGTGAATGTTGATCTTTGTGAAAAGGATAAGGACTACGCATACGCACTACATGTGACTGCGGCAAAGGTGCTCAGTGAGTTGCCTTTTGTGAAGTCATTTGTATATATTTCTTCAGATGCTGTTTTTGATGGTCAGCGGGGCAACTATGTTGAAAAAGATAGTTGTAACCCGCTGAACTATTATGCGACCACCAAGATGCTGGCGGAGCAGGAACTCATGAAGAGATCGTCGGATGTTTATGTGATAAGGGTCAACATATATGGTTTTCATGCAACATTAGGGACCTCCTTGTTTGAGTGGGCCTGGAGTGCTCTCCAGGAGGGACAGAAAATAACAGGTTTTGATAATGTTTATTTCAATCCATTGTATGTTGGCACGCTGGCCCGGTTGATACTCGAGTTAGTGGAGAAAAAGATAAAGAAGGGAGTGTATCATTTCGGAACATCTGATACCTTGTCCAAGTATGACTTCCTGTTGAGCATAGCTAATGCTTTTAATTTTGACAGATCCCTGTTGCAGAAAACGCCCCTGGATCAATCAAAATTCAAAGCACCAAGACCTTTGAATACTACATTGTGTACAAATAAGATCGTAGCGGCCAGGATAAGAATGCCAGCTTTTGAAGAAGGGATGGCAGAATTGGTGAATGACTTCAAAAAAAATTTTGCAAATGAATACAACTTTTAAGATAGGCAACAGGTGGATAGGGAAGGATCATGTTCCCTATTATATTGCTGACATTGGGGCAAACCATGATGGTAACCTTGACAGGGCATTGCGTCTCATAGAACTGGCGAAGGAAGCAGGTGCAGATGCTGCAAAATTCCAGAACTTCAAAGCTGCTAAGATTGTGAGCAGACACGGGTTTGAAACCCTGGGCGGCCAGTTATCCCACCAGGCCAACTGGAAGAAAAGTGTGTATGAGATCTATGAAGATGCAAGTATCAGCCAGGATTGGACTGCTATTCTGAAAGCAAAATGTGATGAAGTAGGCATCGAATATTTTACCAGCCCTTACGATAAAGATTCAGTTGATCACGTAGATGAGTTTGTGAATGTATATAAGATAGGATCTGGTGATATTACATGGCTGGAGATGATTGAGTACATCGCAAAAAAGGGCAAGCCGGTTTTACTGGCCAGTGGTGCGGCAGATATGAAAGATGTGGAACGGGCAATGGATGTTCTGTTGTCTGTTACAGATAAGGTTTGCCTGATGCAATGTAATACCAACTATACTGTTGATCCTGACAAGTATAAATTTGTTAATCTGAACGTACTGAACACTTTCAGGGACAAATATCCTGACGTTGTATTGGGATTATCTGACCATACTACAGGGCATGCCACGGTAGCAGGCGCTATAGCGCTGGGTGCGAGAATGATAGAAAAACATTTTACAGACGACAATGGTCGTGAAGGTCCTGATCACAAATTTGCTATGAACCCGCAATCGTGGGCCGAAATGGTGAAAGTGGGGAATGAGATCTTTTATGCGATGGGTGATGGTGTGAAAAGAATTGAGGAAAACGAAAAGCAATCCATTATTGTACAGCAGAGAAGTCTGCGCGCAGTAAGAGACATTCCTGCCGGAACAGTGCTTTCAAATGAAGATCTTGAGTCCCTCAGGCCAATGCCGGCGGACGCGTTACCTCCGTACAGACTTCCGGAACTGATCGGTAAGAAGCTGGCTAAAGGTATTATCAAGGGAGAACACATCACTTTAGACCATATAAAATAAACGATGATAAAAGGTAACCTGGTAGGTTTAAGGGCGCTTGAGAAACAGGACCTGAGCCTGTTAAGAGACTGGCGTAATCTGCCGCATTTCAGAAGGAACTTCAGAGAGTTCAGGGAGCTGGGAATGGCTAATCAGGAAATGTGGTTTAATAAGGTGGTAAGCAGCAGTAATGACTTCATGTTCCTTATTGAAAGACTATCCGATGGCATGCCACTGGGCGCATGCGGTTTGTTATACACGAACTGGATTATCCGCTCAGCAGACTTTTCTTTTTACATAGGATATAATGAAACCTATATCGATAATGAAGGCTACGCACTGGATGCGGCATCCCTATTAATTGACTACGGGTTTAAAAGCCTTAACCTGAACAAGATCTGGATGGAGTTGTACGAGTTTGACAAAGCGAAGATTGATTTTTTCACCAATCAATTCTCCTTCAAACAGGATGGCAAACTCAGACAGAACTGTTTTGAGGATGGTAAATATCATGACTCATTAATAATATCTCTGTTAAGTAGTGAGTATGCAGGAAGGAAATAAACTGGTCGCAATTATCACAGCCAGAGGAGGCAGTAAACGGATACCCAGAAAGAACATCCTGCCATTTCTGGGTAGGCCGATTATCAGCTATTCTATTCACGCTGCACTCGAATCGAAGTTGTTTACCGAGGTAATGGTCTCGACTGACGATGAAGAGATCGCCCGGATCGCAGAGGCAGAAGGAGCAGTAGTTCCTTTTTTTAGAAGTAAGGAAAATGCAGACGATTTTTCAGGAACAGCAGATGTAATCGCTGAAGTGATAAATCGTTATAAGGAACGGGGAATGACGTTTGAAACCGGATGCTGCATATATCCCACAGCACCCTTTGTCAATCCCGCGATTTTAAAAGAAGGTTACCAGAAATTAGTGGATGGGAAATTTGATGTAGTATTTCCCATGGTAAAGTATAGTTATCCCATTCAACGTTCCATACATAAAGTGGAAAACGGAAAGGTAGCTATGTTGTGGCCCGAAAATTACCATAAGCGTTCCCAGGACCTGGAGCCGGTATACCATGATGCCGGCCAGTTTTATTGGTTCAGAAGCGATTACATTGTCGCGTACAAAAAATTGTTTGGAGATAACGTAGCCGGTTTAGAGGTAGCGGAAAAGAGCGTACAGGATATCGATACGTTATCGGACTGGGAATTGGCAGAAATAAAATATCAATTATTAAATAGAAAATAATTCTAAGAAGTTAGAAGAAAGTAATACTATCACTAGTTTTAGAGTTTATATAAACTATATCTATGCCTCTGAGTCGTATGCACCTGCTAGCAGTTATGATGTTAGCAATACTGGGTTGCAGCAAAGAAAAAAAGACCAGCAATATACTTTCGTATAAAAAGATCTGGTCAAACAGCGCTTATTGCGCATTTACTGACCTTACCAGATATGAAAACAAGTGGTTCTGTGTTTTCAGGGAAGGAAAGGGACATGTAGGAGATGAAGGAAGAATTAGAGTAATAACTTCAGATGACGGCGTGGAATGGGTAAGTGATACATTAATCAGAGCGGCAGGTTCAGACCTGCGGGACCCTAAGCTCATTATCGGCTTTGATCATAAGTTATATATCACTGTAGGTGCAGTAAGGCCGGGTAATGTAATAAACGTGGTTTATGCGTATAATGATACCACAAGACAATGGAAGGGGCCAATTAATATGGACGTGGCTAAAGATTGGCTATGGAGGGTACACAAAAGAGATAACGCTGAAATGTATACAATGGCATATGGCGTCGCCAGCAGACAGCCGATGCAAAGTAGTCTCTCTTTGTATAGTAGTACTCCTGACATCTTTCCGAAATTCAGGCTTTTGAAAAAAGAAGTGGCTACCGATGGATGTCCGACAGAATGTGCAATGTTATTTACGCATACAAGAAAGATGGTGATTGTGGCAAGAAGGGATTGTGATAATAGGAGCAGCTGGTTAGGTCTATCCGATACGCCCTATAATGTAATACAATGGCATGATTTGGGAAAGACAGTAGAATCTCCTAATATCATTGAGGTCAAAAATCGCTTTTACCTGGCTGGAAGAACGTATGATCCACCTTATTTTTGGCCGGTGACTGCGTTGTTTGATCTGGATGTTGAGCATAAAAAACTGACGAAACTGGAAAATCTACCATCAGGTTGGGATACCGGATACCCTGGTATTTATTATAATAGTGGTAAACTATGGATATCCTATTACGCCAAGGACGTTGATGAATCAAGATCGATTTATTTATGTACGTACAAAACAGATTGATAAATGTCTGATAGGAATGAGGAGTATTTGTTAGCGTATCTGTCAGAAACGGCAGATGAAGCATTAAAAAGGCATATTGATCTTCTTAAGCTGGAGCTCGATTGGCATATATACCACTATGGCGCGCATTTTAGCCGGCCTAAAGGAAGTGTCGTAAGGGCAAAAATACCTTTACGGAGCCGCTTGCGAAATTGGTATTCCGCTAACTATCAGGATCATTTCAGTGCAGATAAAAGTAATATTTTATCACTTATATACTTCAGCGGGTTCAACAAGCACCTGGAGGACGAGGGGTATAACCTGGTCAGTCCCTATTGGGCGCCCCATGGGAGGAAAGTAGCAGGGAATGCCTCCATCGTAAAAGCGTATCACGAAATTGATAAACACTTACGGGAGAGCAGTTTTAGTTATCTGATGGGAGAACAGTTTCAACAACAGGTAGCCTCTTTCGAACAAATGGTTGCCAGTTACCTGCGTGAAAAAGATCTGAGGGCGGCTTTATTGTTCACAGGGCAGCTTTTTTATTCGAAGGTTGTTATCAACTGTTTCCGTTCGATGAATCGCCCATCTTTTATTTTGTCACATGGCCTTCCTGCTTTTTATCACCATGAAGCTGAAAATAACAGCGACTACCTGGTAGTCTGGGGAGAGCAGGTCAGGCAAAATTACCTGAGAGCAGGCTTAGATCCCGCTAAGGTATTGGTAGCAGGCCATCCATCCTACAGCAGCATTGTAAAAGATAAACAAATACGTTTTGATTTGTCTGATGTGCTGGTATTGCCCAAGGCAATGTCAGCACATCAGCATACTTATGAAGCTATACTGGGAGATCGTGGCAATATTATTGTATATCTGCTGAGAGTAAAAGCGGTTCTACAAAAAGCCGGCATAAAGAGGGCGCGTTTAAGACCTCATCCATCAATGAGTGGAAACTGGTTACTACAGTTCGTCGGGACAGATTTCTATTATCTTGATACCTTGTCATTAAGTGATTCATTGAACAAGGCATCACTTGTGGTAGGCCCGACATCAACGCTGTTGCTCGAATCAATTGGGCATGGTGTTAATTACCTGGTGTATGAACCGGTTACAGCTGAAGGTAAAGACCTGACCGGGTATGAAATCGTACCACCTTTCGATGGATCGGACAAAGATATTCCCGTTGCCAAAACGGATGAGGCTTTGCATGACCTGATCAAAAATAAGGTTGTTGTAAACAAGAAGGCATTGGAGAAATATCTGCGGCCTTTTGACGTGTCTGTTATAAAGAATAAATTATAGAAGAGAATGGCGGAAACTGTAAGTTATATTAATAACTACGTGAAGATATACATATGGAAGCTGGCAGCTTATATAGCAGGATTTGCTTCGCTTGCAATTGTCACCCCCAGGGTCACCAGTTCCGCTGCGCTGTTTGGGATATTCTCTTTTTGCATGTCTCTGAATATTTTCTTTCAATATGCTGACCTGGGATTTATTAACGCCGCCCAGAAATATGCGTCAGAGTACTATGGTCGACGAGACCAGGATGGAGAGATAAAGGTGACCGGTTTTTGCTGCTTCATCTTTACTTTGTTTATCATACCGGTGAGTTTATTCATACTCTGGATTTCTTTTTATCCGGAGTTAATGATCAAGGGGATCTCCTCTTCACCTGAAGAACTGAAGTTGGCTTCGAGGTTACTGTTGGTGTTGTTCCTTTTTTCCCCCGTACTGATAGCGCAGCGTATTATTCAGATCATTTTTGCGGTAAGACTTGAAGATTACTACCCGCAGCGTATCAATATCATCGTGTCACTGATCCGCATCGCCTCAGTATTCTATTTTTTTGGTAATGGAAGATATCTGTTATTCGAGTACTTCCTGTTCTATAATTTACTGACAATTGCCGCCATTCTTGCAAATATTATCATTGCGAAAAAACGGTATAACTATAGTTTTCTTTATCTGTTGAGATGTTGCCGGTTTTCAAAGGAGTTATATAACAAGACTTCCAAACTGGCTTATAATTCTTTCTTTCTATCTCTTTCCTGGATTATTTTTTATGAACTAGACCTCTTGTACATAGGATATTTCCTTGGAAAGAACGAGGTGGCTTATTATGCTATAGGTTTAACATTGCTCCGTTTCTTCAGGGATGCATTCGGAACGTTTTATTATCCTTTTGTTATCAGGTTTAATCACATGGTGGGAAGGAATGAAAATGAGGCATTATCAAATCTGTATAAAACACTGCTAAGAATCGGGGCGCCTATTACGGTGATCCCATCGGTGGCTATGATCGTATTGATGAAGCCATTGATCCTTTCGTGGGTAGGGCCAAATTATGAGGACTCAATTTTTGTGGCCCAGGTACTGGCAACTTCATTTTTACTGAGCTTTATTACCTATCCTGCCGGAGCATTGCTTACAGCCAGGGAACAATTACGGAAGTTATATCTTAATGCTACTATACAGCCCCTGATCTTCGTGACAGGTGTATTGTGTACTCAGCACTTTTTAGGTATTTCGTCCTATGCCCTGTTCAAGAGCCTGGCTATTCAGGTGAATGTGTTCCTGTTTATTTTGTATTCTGCAAGGTACCTGAATATATCCATAGTCAGTTTTTTAAACAGGTACATGAAGCAGTTAATACCATCTGTATTATTTATTATCGGGTTTGGTTATCTGGCGGGTAAGCTGATACATGCGCAGAAGGGATTATATTCTCTTGTCACTGTCGGTATCTGTTTATCTGTAGCTGTTCTTTGTGCTTTCACCATTTATTATTTTGTAGATGTTGAGTTCAAAAATTTCCTCAAGTCCACTTTAGGAAGATTGATGAAAAAGGATAAGCAACAGATAGCATAACTATTATTTTTATAACATGAGTGATATTGTTAGATTAATCGCATTCTATTTGCCTCAGTTTCATCCGATTCCAGAAAACGACGCCTGGTGGGGAAAAGGATTTACGGAATGGACAAATGTTGGCAAAGCCAGAAAGCTGTTCCGCAATCACTATCAACCACGGGTGCCTGCGGATCTGGGTTATTATGATCTGCGATTGTCTGAAGTCAGGGAAGCGCAGGCTGAAATGGCGAGAGAAGCAGGTATAGAAGGATTCTGTTATTGGCATTACTGGTTTGGAAATAAGAGACGTCTGCTAGAGCGGCCGTTTAATGAAGTACTGGCATCAGGAAATCCTGATTTCCCGTTTTGTCTGGGTTGGGCAAATGAGACGTGGAGCGGTATCTGGCATGGTGCAGAAAAGACAATACTGATAGAACAGTTGTATCCGGGAATAGAGGACTATAAAGCGCATTTCTATGAGGTATTGCCTGCGTTTCTTGACAAACGATACCTGACGGTGGACGGAAAGCCAATATTCTTCATCTATCGTCCTTTGCAGTTTAAAGAAATCGGTATTTTTATCGAACTGTGGCAAAAACTAGCGCAGGAAAACGGATTACCAGGAATATACTTTGTAGGACATACCTACTTTTCTGAGGATATACAGACAATACTGGATCTGGGCTACGATGCAGCTAATGTGATCAGGATGCATGATTATGAACGCAGCAGAAAGACCTTACCCATACGTATATTCAGGCGTGTATTTGGTGGACTACGTGTATTTGACTATGGTAAATCGGCAGCACATTTTGTAGGAGAAGAGGAGAAAGCACTGAACTGTATTCCCACTGTCATACCTAACTGGGACCACTCGCCAAGAAGTGGGAAAAGAGCTTTTATTCTTAATAACGCTACTCCTGAGTTGTTCAAAAAGCACTTGGAAGTTACTGTAGATAAAATAAAACATAAACCTCAGCAACACAGGATCGCATTTGTGAAATCATGGAATGAATGGGCTGAAGGCAATTACCTGGAGCCGGATATTGTACATGGCAGGAAATTCCTCGACGCGATAAGAGAAGTGGTCGGCAATAAAAGAAACGCTTAATGAAGATAGTTACAATAAGGCATCGTTTCCCCCATATGGGAGCGCACAGCGGATATGATAATCTTTTCATGCATTTGGAGAAGATGTATGGAAATGATTTTACCACCATCTGGAGGAAGGATGCAACCTTTATGCAACGTGTTTCTGGCCGGGTGTTGAGGCCTGCTTTTAATAGTATGAAACTGGGACCCTTTTACACAGTGCCAAGTATGCTGGCTGAATGGAAGGGATGGAAACTACTTAAAAAAGCGGGAGGTGGAATCATTCATATCGCCTATCTCGAGGATAGCTTTGGTTTATTGGCTTACCTGAAGAAAAATGCCGCTAAATACAAACATATTAAGATAGTGGCTACTTCGCACCAACCTGTTAGCTGGTGGGAGAAGCATCCCGAAAGAATAAAATCGTTACGTGCCCTGGACGCCATGATTGTGTTGTCTACACGTGAACAAGCTTATTTTGACAAGCAATTGCCGGGCAAGGTACATTTTGTAAGGCATGGTATTGACATAGACTTTTTTACACCCGGGAAAGAATATCAGCAGAACAAAACGTGTATGTTCACTGGTAACTGGTTCAGAGATATACCCTGCCTGATCGATGTTGTGAAACGTGTAACTGAAAAAGATAACACGATCAGGTTTGAAATAGTGAATCATTTTGTAGATGATCCGGCTCATCCGATTAGTCAGCTTCGTGCGTTCAAAAACGCAGTGTTTCACCGTAATATTTCTGACGAAAGCTTGTTGGGGTTGTATCGAAGCGCAGATCTTTTATTGCTGCCTTTGATTGAAAGCACTGCTAATAATGCGATGCTGGAAGCTACTTCCTGTGGATTGCCCATCGTTACCACTGATGTTGGTGGTGTAAGAGACTATACAAGCCGCGGTTTCTGTGACTATGCAGAGAAAGGTAACGCAGCGAAACTGGCTGAATATGTTTTAGGTGCAGTGCAGGCTCCTTCAGAATTGAAGGAGCGGCGTCTGAACGCAAGACATTACGCAGAACAATACCTGGACTGGCAAGTACTTGCTAAGGAAGTAGCGGGTATCTATCAAAGCCTTCTTGCCTGATTGGCAGATCTGTTCACTTTCAGGTTTGCCGGCAGTGCCATCATCTGGTTTGCATCTGTCACATTTGTTCCTACAAAAGTGTTTCCAGTGATATTTGTACCCTGATATGTTGAAGTTGATTTACCGGCAAGCATGATGAACTTCCGGTCTCCTACGATTGTCTTAAGCTTATATTTAGCAATTTCGTCGTTATAAGAGAATTGATTGTCTTTGATAGTTGTTGAATTGGTTGCCCAGTCTTTTGCAAGCCAGAAATAAATACCAACATTACTTCCCGACAACTTGTTATTGGCGATGAGATGACCACCTTTATCGGTTTCGATATGTATATTCCTGTCGTAACCATTGATGGTATTGTTGGTGATCTTTGCATTGGCGCAGTCATTCTCCAATACAATTCCTCCTCTGCCGAAGTGCTGGGTTTTCGCAAGATCGTTATAGATATAGTTGTCGTTGATCACCGCATTCCGGTAGCCCCATACGGCAATACCATCGCCGTAGTTGTCATAAGAAAATTTGCTCTTATCCTTTGGATCATAAAAGTCCTTCGTAGGATTCAGTCCCCAGCAGTTAAGGATCTTGTTATTGCTGATAGTTACGGATGTTTGAAGAGAGCTATCATCAATATCTTTCATCAATACTACCCATATAGCAGAGCCATATATATTCGCGAAAGTATTATTGACAATTTTGATATTCTTCAGATTCGTTGTGAAAATGCCGTATGCACCGGAAGGGTCATCATAATATGCTGCCTGCGGTTTTGGCAATCTGCTGCCATCTATCTTGAGCCCTTCAACGGTAAGACTGCCGAAAGGCTTTTTGCTTTTATCTCCATTATTGCAGTAAATATAGTATCGCTTTGCATTTGGATAGATAGTGGCGTTTGCGTCACCTTTGAGTTTTATCGGTACATCTGAAGCATAATATAAATAAAGGTTATTGCTGATCTTATAATCTCCGGCAGGGAAGTAGGCTGTGCCACCGGTTCGGATGATGGCATCCAAAGCGCTTTGAATCGACTTGGTGTCATCTGTATTACCATCTCCTTTGGCTCCAAATGACTTCACATTAACTTGTCTGTCGGATTGCGCTGATACAGCAAATACATTTGCCAGAACCAGAAATATCGCTAAAGCGTACTTAGCTGCCATGGATTTATAATTTAATGATTTCAAATATACCTAAATCGTGCCAACTAATAATTGGTTAAGTACGCTGGTTTTACGATTTTTGATGAATCTTTAACAGTCATAGTTTATTGACCATTACATGGCTATATATATAGTTTTCTATGTCGCAATGTTATTCCCGGGCGTTTGGGCAATAATTAAGAAGCCATTATGGTTACATAAAGCATTACTCATCTTCATGTTCCTGAGCTTGTGGTTGTTCTGTGGATTCAGGAATGAAGTTGGGCCAGACTGGGGTTCATACAAGGAGATTTTAACATACGACTTTAGTTTCTGGCAGATAGTGAGTATGCAGGCCGTTAAGGAGGCTGCAGTGGAGCCGTTATATTTGTTGCTTGAATGGGCAGTGAAACTGTTCAATGGTGGCATTAATGAGCTGAATATTATTCTTTGCCTGATCACCCTTATACTGGTGTTTAAGACCTTGCGCCGCCTGGAATGTTTTCCTCTGTTGGGCGTGCTCATATTTATGGCGCATGGTTATTTCTTCCTGTTCTCACAGCTAAGGCAGGGGATTGCCATCGGTCTCTTTTTTTATGCTGTTCCTTATATACAGGAGGGCAATTTCAAAAAGTACCTGATCTTTATGCTACTGGCAACAGGTTTCCACTTTTCCGCGCTGGTACTGATTCCGCTCTATTTTCTGTTCAGAAAACGTTTCCCGTATTTTTATATCGTGCCGTTTATCTTTTTGTCGATCGTTTTTCAACAGATACATGCTGTTAACCTTATACTCACTGCACTAGTAAATCTCACGGGCAATCCTATTCTGGTAAAATATTATGAACTGTATATTGTAAAGAAGCTGTTTGAAGGCAACGCAACATTGACCACCTTAATGGTAGAATGGCTGGGGTGGCTGGTGGTGCTTACTGTGTTCAAAAAACGACTGCTGGAAGTTCACCCGCATTTTAATGTTTTTTATAATATCAGCTGGATAGGATTGTGCTTGTATATCGCATTTGCAGACATTGCGGTTTTTGCGAGGATCGCGGGGTATTTCAGGGTATCTTTTATGGTACTTTTGCCTTGTATCCTGTACCTGATGAAAGATACAATGCACAAAGTATTCTTTTTTATTATAATTACTATTTTTATCTTTATCCGTTGGTATACACCGATAAAGAGTGATGAAACGAGCGATGGCAAAAACAGATTTGTCCCCTATCGCAATATTATTCTTGGAACATGAAGATAGCTTATATAATTACAACGTTGGGGTACGGGGGAGCTGAAAAAATGTGCATGGACCTTTGCAATGAAGTAGCAACTTACCCTGATTGTGAAGTATACCTTATCTCACTTTTTGACCACACACCAGGACAGCGAGGTTTATCAGAGCTGAATAAAAAGATAAAATTTATTACGGCTGGTAAAAAGCCAGGTATTGACCTCAGTACTTTCTCCAGATTAGATAAGATTTTATCTGATCTAAAGCCGGATGTAGTGCATACGATGCTTACCGGCCTGTTTTATGGGGCTAAGTACATCTGGAAAAACAGGAATAACCATAATATCCGCTTTGTTCATACTGTTCACAACGTTGCGAAGGAAGATGTGCATTATGCACTGAACTACGTACACCGTTTGTTACTGCAGAAAGTGAATATTCTGACCGTAGCATTAACGCAGGAAATAAAGGAAACTATCCGGGAATACTACAAAGTAAATGACGCCCATGTCATTTTCAATGGAGTGCCTGTGCCAGTACTTTCTGATAAGCTGAAAGAAGCTGGTAGTCAAATCAGCCAGTTTAAAAAGGATGAGCACACCAGAGTGTTCATTAACCTCGGCAGGATCCATCCGCAGAAAAATCAGCAGATGCTGATCCAGGTCTTTAAGAGGCTGGAAGATAAAAATGTGGTGGCACTGATATTGGGTGACTGTACAGAACAGAATAAGCCGTTGCTGGAAAAGCTGACAGCTGCTGCCGGTAAAAATGTGCACATCCTGGGTAAGAAAAATAATCCGCTGGACTACCTTTACCATTCCGATGTCTTTTCTATGACCTCTATCTTTGAAGGATTACCTATATCATTGCTGGAAGCCTTATCCTTGGGAAAGGTATCCATCTGTACGCGAGTAGGTGGTATTCCCAGTGTAGTGGAAAATGGCGTAAATGGTATTCTTACTTCCGAGGTGGATGAGGAAGTATATTACCAGGCAGTTCTGGAATATCTGCAAATGAATGAGCATGCAATAAAGGCAATGCAACAGAAAGCGAAAGAGACCTTCGAGCAAAAGTTCACTATGTCTTCCTGTGCAAAAGCATACATGCAATTATATATCAAGTAGTAGAAGTATGAAGAATATCGAGGATATCTGTGTCACCATAGCAATTCCGGTTTATAATTCAGAGAAAGTGATCGCTGATACTGTTCGGTCCATCTTTGCCCAGACACATAAAAACTGGAAACTGATATTAGTCAATGATGGCTCAACAGATAAAACAGCAGAATGGCTAAGCCGGATCCAGGACGACCGGGTCACTTATATCGATTCTGAGAATAAGGGTTATGTGCATTGGTTGAATTATTTCATCGAGGTTGCCGATACTCCTTATTATGCCAGAATGGACGCCGATGATATCATGCATCCTGAACGTATCGAGAAACAACTGCGTTTCCTGGAGGAGAATCCCTCTGTAGATCTGATCGATACTACTATCTATACCATGGATCTTGAGACTATGCCCGTAGGTATCAGGAACACAAAAGATATTGATTTTACACCCAGTGTAATGTTGAACAGTGGAGTGCTCACACATCCCAGTGTGATGGGGCGCACTGCTTGGTTTAAAGCAAACCGCTACGATACTTACTATTACAGGTCGGAAGATCAGGAACTATGGTGCCGTACGTTTGAAACATCGACCTTTGCAAGGATAAAAGAACCACTGTTAATATACAGGGAAGGAAAGGTCTCTATTAAAAACTACGCATGGAGTATTGAAAGTACCAAAAAGATCATCCGGAATTACGGACCCAGGTACTATTCGCCTTTTACTATAAAGACCATGTTGCTAAAACAGGATATGAAAGTGCTTATTTACAGGTTGTTCACTTTCTTTTCTAAACAGGATATTCTTACCAAACGCAGGAACCAGCCATTAACAGCAGCGCAGCATGAACATGCAATGAGCATTATAACAAACAACAAAAAAGTGATCGTTCCGCTGCGGGACTAACATACAATTGAGTTTATAAAAATATGAGCACTTCCAATCTGAAGATTTTATTTACTGGAAATACCTCCTGGAGTATGTACAACTTCAGGAGAGGAGTTATGAAAGATCTTCAGGAAAGAGGATATGATATCATAGTGGCCGCTCCCCCGGATGAATATTCGGATAGACTGGTGGCAATGGGATTTCGTTTTATTCCTTTGAAGCAACTGAAATCCAAAAGCTATAATCCGCTGAACGATTACTTCCTCTACAGGGAGTTGTACGGCATATTAAAAGAACACAGACCTTCCATCGTATTCAATTATACCATCAAGCCGAATATCTATGGAGTATATGCGGCCAGCCGCCTGAAAATACCTGCTTTTGCAGTGGTGACGGGATTGGGGTATGTATTCACACACAATAATCTTATTTCGCTGGCGGCACAGCAACTTTATAAGCGCATCTTAAACAAAGCAAACGAGATCTGGTTCCTGAATGCTGATGATCAGCGGACGTTTATCGAGACGAAGATCGCACCGGAAGAAAAGACCTTTCTGCTGCCAGGAGAAGGTATCGATACGGATCAGTTTAATGTCACCGCAGATACAGTCCAGGCTGGCGACCATCCAACAAGGTTTATCCTCGTTGCTCGCATGATATTTGATAAAGGAGTAAAGGAATTTGTTGACGCATCCCGCATACTGAAGAATAAAGGTCATAAATTTGAAAGCTCTTTATTGGGCTTTATGGATGTGATCAACCCTAAAGCTATTTCACGTCAGCAAATGAATGAGTGGACCGAAGAAGGTGTGATCAGCTATCTCGGTGTAACAGACAATGTGTCAAAGTTCATAGAGCAGACAGACTGCGTTGTGCTTCCTTCTTATTATTCCGAAGGTATACCCCGTACCCTCATGGAAGGAGCAAGCATGAAGAAGGTGGTTATTACAACCAATAATGTAGGTTGTAAAGAAGTTGTTGATGATGGTATCACTGGTTTCCTTTGCAATAAGAAAGACGCAGCTGATCTGGCAGAAAAAATGGAACGGGTCATTAACCTGGCTCCGCATGAACGGAAGGTAATGGGGGAAAAAGGACGTGAAAAGATGATCAACTCTTTTGACGAAAGGATCATTAAGGCTATCTACTTAAATAAGATTAAGGCAGTACAGCCGTCTTAATATAGGTACTGATACAAGTATATCTTACGCTATTTAAGATTGTATTGTTATATTCGTCAGGTAATAACTCCAACCATGAAGACTGCTCTCGTTACTGGCATCACCGGACAAGACGGCGCTTATCTGAGCGAACTGCTTTTACATCAGGGCTACAAGGTCCACGGTATAAAACGCCGTAGCTCCCTGTTCAACACCGACCGTATTGATCACCTCTACCAGAATCCCCAGGATGAAGATGTACGTTTTAAGCTCCATTATGGCGATCTCACTGACTCAACGAACCTGATCCGCATTATCCAGCAGGTGCAACCGGATGAAATATATAATCTCGGCGCCATGAGCCATGTGCAGGTGAGCTTTGAAACGCCCGAATACACCGCTAATGCCGATGGTATCGGTACCTTGAGGATACTGGAAGCAATACGCCTGCTGGGCTTAACACAGAAAACCAAAATATACCAGGCATCGACTTCTGAGTTATATGGCTTGGTACAGGAAGTGCCACAATCAGAAAGAACGCCCTTCTACCCGCGTTCTCCTTACGCAGTAGCCAAGATGTATGCATACTGGATCACGGTCAACTACCGGGAAGCTTATAATATGTACGCCTGCAACGGTATCCTGTTTAATCATGAAAGCCCCTTACGCGGGGAGACTTTCGTGACCAGGAAGATCACTCGTGGTGTAGCGCAGATAGCGTTGGGTATGCAGGATAAATTATATATGGGTAACCTGAATGCACAACGCGACTGGGGCCATGCAAAAGATTATGTGGAGGCTATGTGGCGTATCCTGCAGCAGGACCAGCCGGAAGATTATGTTATCGCCACTGGTATTACTACGCCTGTAAGGGATTTCATCAGGATGGCCTTTGAAGAAGCGGGAATAGAGATCGAGTTTAAAGGCGACGGTGTTCATGAAAAGGGTATTGTCAGAAGTGTCGAAGCTGATGTAACAGCCGTAAGCCCGGGGCAGGAAGTTGTGGCTGTCGATCCAAGATATTTCAGGCCTACAGAAGTAGACCTTTTGATTGGGGATCCTGCCAAAGCTCAAACGAAGCTGGGATGGAAACCCAGGTATGATCTGCCTGCCCTGGTGAAAGAAATGGTGCATGCAGATCTGGAATTGTTCCGCCGGGAGAAACTACTCAAAGAAGCAGGATTTAAGATATTTAGTCAATACGAATAGTCTATGAAACAAACAGATAAGATCTATGTAGCCGGGCACAGGGGAATGGTAGGCTCTGCTATTGTAAGGCGCCTGCAAAAGGATGGCTTTAATAATATTGTGACAAGGACTTCCGCAGAGCTGGACTTACGTAACCAGGAGGCCACTGCGGCATTCTTCGCCGAAGAAAGCCCGGATTACGTTTTCCTGGCAGCAGCGAAAGTAGGGGGTATCGTAGCGAATAACACCTTCAGGGCGGAATTCATCTATGAGAACATCATGATACAAAACAATGTGATCCATCATGCTTATCTGAATAATGTAAAGAAACTGATGTTTCTGGGATCTTCCTGTATATATCCTAAGCTGGCGCCTCAGCCTCTGAAAGAGGAATACCTGCTGACGGGATTACTGGAACCTACAAATGAACCATACGCTATTGCAAAGATCGCAGGTATCAAAATGTGTGATGCATACAGGGCACAATATGGCTGTAACTTTGTATCGGTAATGCCCACTAATCTGTATGGCCCCAATGATAACTATGATCTGAAAAACTCACATGTACTTCCGGCATTACTGCGTAAATTCCATGAAGCGAAGAAGAACAATGCAGCAGAAGTGGTGGTATGGGGTACAGGTACGCCATTACGGGAATTCCTCCATGCTGATGATATGGCAGATGCATGTTTCTATCTTATGCAACACTATAATGAAGAAGGATTGGTGAACATAGGTGTCGGGGAGGACATCAGCATCAAAGATCTGGCATTGCTCGTGAAAAAGATAACAGGTTATGAAGGCGCGCTGGTATTCGATACCACCAAACCAGACGGCACACCGAGAAAACTAATGGACGTGAACAAGCTGCATGGCTTCGGATGGAAGGCCACCATAGGGCTGGAAGAAGGTATCGCCAGGGTATATGCAGATATTAGAGACACTGTGCTGGTGTGAGTGCTCCTTGATTTTTTTGATTGATTTCATCTTTGGCTTTTGGAATATATGAGCTTAAACTATAAAGTATGAAAGAAAGGAATTGATCAACAGAATATACAACTATGGCCTAACCGCTAAACGCTTATATTTGCAGCGGCAAGCAAATTCTTTCTTTATGTTCAAGAAATGTATCACCCCTGTGTTTGTTCTGGTTTGCTTAAGTATCCCTTTTAGCTATACTGCACATGCACAAAGTATCGGGCGCCAGTATTCACTGGGCTTTTACCAATCCGGATCAGACATTAAAGGTTATCACTCGTCACTGAGAGATTACTCTATTGAGCCCAGCTTCGATCTTCCCAAAGGAGATACGACACGTAAGCAAAGCTGGCTGTACAGAAAACTGTTCCGTGAACATCTGTTAGAGGTTCACGATGACGACTACACATTTTACGCCAGCATTCTGCCAGATCTGATCGTAGGTCACAGCAGTGACAATGGTACAAACTGGGTAAATACACGTGGTGTTATTGCCGGTGGTACCATCGGAAAGAACCTGACGTTCAGGGCAGAGTTCTACGAAAACCAGGCTAAGATGCCAGCCTACCTCGACGCGTTTGGCAGGGCCAATAAGATCGTACCGGGGCAGGGCGAATGGAAGGGGTATTCTAATAATACAGCCTTCGACTATGCATATTCTTCTGCACTGATCGATTATAAAGCCGGAAAACATTTTGTGTTCCAGCTGGGATATGACAAGAACTTCATCGGAGACGGTTATCGCTCTATGTTACTGTCTGATGCGGCTTTCAACTATCCTTTCCTTAAAATTATTGCCAATGTGGGCCGGGTCCAATATACCACGATGTGGTCCCAGTTTATAGATATGCAATATCCTAAGGCTTCCTACGATAACGGCTACAGGAAGAAATGGGGCGTATTCAATTACCTGGACTGGAATGTAAGCAAAAAAGTCTCTATAGGTTTATTTGAAGCGGTGATCTGGCAGGATTCCGACTCTACAGGCAAACGCGGATTTGATGTCAGCTATCTGAACCCGATCGTTTTCCTCCGTCCTGTGGAATTCTCTGTAGGCTCTCCTGATAATGCGCTGTTAGGTCTGAATGTGAAATATGCACCGTCCAGGAACAGTACATTCTACGGACAGTTCATCCTGGATGAATTCAAGTTCAGTGAAATAACTGCCGGTAAAGGCTGGTGGGCTAACAAATATGGCGGCCAGGTAGGTTTCCGTTCTAACAGCATCTTTAAAGTGGCTAACCTGAACTTCCTGACAGAAGTGAATGCCGCGAGACCATATACATATTCGCAGCGTACCACACTGAATAACTATGGTCACTATAATCAGCCACTGGCTCACCCAATGGGGGCCAACTTTGTGGAATGGGTGAATATCGCAGACTATAGGTATAAGCGCTTGTTCCTCCGTGGTCAGATCACCCTGGCGAAGTACGGACTGGACACAGCCGGTGTGAACTATGGTAAAGACATTAATAAATCCTATACCACCCGTACAGTGGATTTTGGAAACCATATTGGCCAGGGGCTTAAGACCAATCTGCTATATGTACAGGGTACCGCAGCTTATCTGCTAAATCCAAAGTACAATCTTAGAGTCGAGGCATCCGTTACCGCCAGAAGGGAAAGCAATAGTCAGTGGAAGAACAGTGAGCTGATTTTCCAGGTGGGTCTGAGAAGCTCCTTCCGTCAGCTGTATTATGATCTATAAGTAATAGAAAAGTAGTTTTAGCGCCTCCCGGTCAGCCGGGAGGCTTTTTTATTTCCACCTGCGAGGCATCCTGACATTTTACTAACTTCGCGCCATGCATTACGTTACGGTAGAAGGACTCACAAAAACTTTTGGCGCAGGGCCGCTTTTCAAGGACATTTCTTTCCATATAGAAGAAGGAGACAAGATCGCGCTGGTAGCTCTGAATGGCGCCGGCAAATCGACATTACTCCGGATCCTCTGTGGACAGGAATCGCCGGATGCCGGTACCGTCTGGATCCATAAAGATGTGACGGTGGTAATGCTTGAGCAGCAGTCTGCTTTTGAACCGGGAAAATCCATTTCTGAACATATGTTTTCCCAGTCCCATCCGGTATTGGCTGCTATCAGGGACTACGAAATACTAACGGACGATCAGGAAGAGGAGCCAGACGTTGATAAGCTGACCAAAGCCATCGAGCGTATGGATGAGCTGAACGCATGGCATTTCGACTCCAAAGTGAAGCAGATTCTCGGAAAACTGAATATTCATCACCTGGATCAGAAAATGGGCAACCTTTCCGGAGGACAGCTGAAGCGTGTGGCGCTTGCCAAAGTGTTGATAGACATCGGGTTTGAACACCGCCATACACTCCTGATCATGGACGAACCTACCAACCACCTGGATGTTGGTATGATCGAATGGCTGGAAAACTACCTCGACCAGGAGAATGTAACCCTCTTGCTGGTAACGCACGACCGTTACTTCCTGGACAGTGTCTGCAATGAGATCATGGAAATTGACCAGCAACAGCTGTTCATTTACAAAGGAGACTACGAGAACTACCTGGAAAAGAAAGCAATCCGTGAAGAGCAGGATAAGGCGAGTGTGGAGAAGGCCAGGAACGTGTTCCGTAAGGAGTTGGAATGGATCAGGAAACAACCCAAGGCCCGGACGACAAAATCCAAATCCCGTATAGACGCTTTTGAAGAGGTAAAGGAAAGGGCCAGCGTACGGCTGGAAAAACAGCAGCTGGAACTGAATGTGAAAATGACGCGTCTGGGTGGAAAGATCATAGAGCTGAAGAAAGTATACAAGTCCTTCGGTGATCTTAAGATCCTGAAGGGATTCGACTATACATTCAAAAAGGGAGAACGTGTAGGTATAGTAGGAAAGAACGGAGTCGGAAAGTCGACCTTCGTGAATATGCTGCTAGGACTTGAACAGCCGGATTCCGGTAAGATCAATACGGGCGAAACGGTAGTGTTTGGTAACTATGATCAGCGAGGACTGATTGTGAAGGAAGACATGCGGGTGATAGAGTTCGTTAAGAACATTGCCGAGAACTTCCCCCTGGCGGATGGTACAAAAGTCAGCGCAGCGCAGTTTTTGCAACTGTTCCTCTTTACTCCTGAAAAACAGTATACCTACATCTCCAAGCTAAGCGGAGGAGAGAAAAGAAGATTACATCTGTTGAGCATCCTTTTCCGCAACCCGAACTTCCTGGTATTGGATGAACCGACGAACGATCTCGACCTGCCTACGCTAAGCATCCTGGAAGAGTTCCTGCAGTCTTATCAGGGTTGTATCATTATCGTAAGCCACGACAGGTATTTTATGGATAAACTGGTGGATCACCTGTTTGTGTTTGAAGGTGGTGGAGAGATACGCGACTTCCCGGGAAACTATACCCAATACAGGGAATGGGAAAAAGACCGTTCTGAAAAAGACAGGGAGGAGGCCCGGGCTGAAAATAAGGCTCCTGAGAAGCCGGTAGCGGCTGCCGCCCCGGTAACAGAGACAAGAAAAATGTCCTTTAAGGAGAAACGTGAACTGGAACTGCTGGAAAAAGACATTGCAGCGCTGGAGGCAGAAAAGAAGGAGATAGATGCAAAGATGAGCGCGGGCGACCTGCCTTATGAGCAGCTGGAACCATTATCCCGCCGCATCGGGGAAATTCTCCAGCTGCTGGACGAAAAAGGCATGCGCTGGCTGGAGCTTAGCGAAATGAGTTAATTGTACTGGCAATAAGATAATAAGGGGACGCCGGTATGGACGTCCCCTTACTGTTTTCATTACTTTTCCTGCTTATCGCGTATCTCAGACGGTTTCAGATAAACCTTTTTACCCTTGTCGTCCACGTAGTATTTTCTGTCTGTTTTGTCGATATATACGGTCTCTCCGTTGGGACCTTCCTTGCCTTTATATGTCTTATCGGTGATCTTCATGGCCCCTTTCACGGCCACAGAAGCGGTTTTATTGGCGGTTTTATTAGCTACTGAGGCTGTTTTCTTACCTATTTTTTTTGCTGTACTATCTATGCCCTGGGCTATGCCTTGCTGACCAAAGAAAAGCGCTGACGCTGTAATTGTAGCGGCTAACAGCCCTTTACGCAGTGTTGTTGAATTCATAACTATGATTTTAAAGTTGTGTAAAGTCAATGCGAATATTTTTATTCAATTTTGATGCCAGCAACATCTTCCATATTTTTAGAGGCCACCATATATGATAGTATAATTTAAAAGGTAATAGTTGGAGGAGATCTGGTATACCGAGCTTTCAGACCAGGAGCTTTGGAGCAGGCTGATAAATGGGGATGAGGGCGCTTTGGCCTTCATTTATAATACATGGTTCCCAGCATTATATAAGTATGGGATGAAGTTACATGCGGACAGCAGCCGGATAAAGGACTGCATACATGACCTCTTTGTAGCACTGTGGCATGGCCGTGCTAATTTGTCCGTTACGGACAATATCAGGTTTTACCTGTTCGCCAGCCTCAAAAGACATATCGCAAAGCACATTCAGAAAGACGGCATATTCAGTTTATTTGGCAGTTTTGGGCCTGATAATCATTCTCATATGCCTTCTCATGAACAAAAAATGATAGACCAGCAGTCTCATGACGAGCGAAAAAGGAAGCTCGCCAAAGTGATCGATAAATTACCCAAGCGCCAGAAAGAAATCCTCTACCTACGATATTATGAGGGGCTGTCAACCGAGGAAACCGCCGAAATTATGTCGTTAAGTATTAACTCCACATACGTATTATTATCAAAAGCATTGAATTATCTTAAAAATCATAGCGGAGAACTGATGGTTTTACTAATTTCCTGGGGGGGACAACACAGAAGCTTCTAAATATTTTATAGTTTTTTTAAAAAAAGATCGAAAAAGACGCTAAGATTTTTCGATTCTGTTGCTTTAGTATATAAAGCTTAGCTGAGTAGCGCCCGATTATGGATTACAAAGATTACACAGTAAGGGATTTTCTGCATGATGAACTGTTCCGTAAATGGATCACTGATCCCGACTACGATACTGAGCTTTTCTGGGAAACCTGGATGCGTGAAAACCCTGATCAACGTAATACCGCCGAGCAGGCCCGTGATGTATTGTTGATGATAGGAACTGAGGAATATACACCTACAGCGGAAGAGCAGGCAGAAGTCTGGAGCAGGATCGCCTATACTATCCGGGAGACTCCTCAGAAGACGGCCGTCTTTGCAATGTGGCGCTATGCCGCAGTTTTCCTGGGAGTACTTGCTGTTGCAGCAGCTAGCTGGCTTTTCCTCCATAGGGGAAAAGCTATCGAAGTTACCTATGCCACGACTTATGGTGAAACTAAGAAAATAGTATTACCGGATAGCTCAGTGGTAAGGCTGAACGCTAATTCTACACTCAGGTACAGTATCAGCAGAAATAGCACGCGTGAGATATGGCTTGACGGAGAAGGCTTTTTCTCTGTTGTACATGATAATGACAATGCGGCTTTCCTCGTACATACATCAGACGTAGATGTACAGGTGATCGGTACCGAATTTAACGTAAACACCAGGAGGGTAATGACGCGTGTGGTATTGAATAACGGAGCTGTAAAATTAAAGCTGAATGGCGAAGGTCAGGAGGATATTAAAATGAAGCCGGGTGAAATGGTGAGCTATTCCACTGCCACTCGTCAGTTGGTCCGCAGGAATGTAAATCCTGCTGATTATAATGCATGGCTTGACAATATGTTCGTTTTTAATGAAACACCTATTGTGGAAGTTGCTGCAGTGTTACAGGAAAATCTAGGAATCAATTTGAATATAGAAGATCAGGAATTACAGAAAGAGTTATTTACAGGTAGCATACCAATGTCGGATGTAGAAATATTTTTCAGGACTTTATCTCGTTCCTTACATGTGGTTATCGAAAAAAAGGACAATAACAGTTATAGCATCAGGAAAAAGAAAACCTAGTCTAGTTTAGTTTATAAAAATCAACCAACCTTAATCTATTGCTTATGCCTGGAAATTACTTTAGGTGTATGGGGAGTCGTGCTGCCCTGTTATTACTATTGCCTGCCATGGGCTACGCAGGCAATAAGAGCCATTATACTCAACAGCAACAGCTGTTTTCATCAATCAATGCTACACAGCATGAAGGTGGACGGCAGTCACTGAAAGAGGTCCTTGTTTCATTGGAGACCAGGTACAAAGTAAGAATTAATTACATCGGTCAGAGCATCGGGAGCATGCAGACGGAACCTCCTGCTGCAAAAACAACATCTGAAAAATTCATACAGTACCTGAACAGGTTTCTGAAGCCGCTTAAATTAGAAGCTGAAGAAGCAGGGGCGAATGTATATATCATATACAAACAGGAAGCACCAGCTCCTGCTCCCAAGCCTATACCTTCTGCCGAAAAAAAAGAAACAGAAGAACAGCAAAAGCCGGTAATGGTCAACATTAGCGGAACCGTTACAGATGATGCAGGGGTAGCGCTGCCTGGTGTAACTGTTGTAGTTAAGGGAACTTCAAATGGTGTGCATACCGCCAACGACGGTAAGTATGAACTGAAGAATGTTCCTGAAAATGCGCACCTGATTTTCAGCTTCATCGGTTTTAAATCACAGGAGATAGTATTGAAAGGGCAGACTGTTCTTAACGTTCGCCTGAAGACAGATGTGCAGGCGGTGAAAGATGTGGTGGTAACAGGATACTACGAAATTAAAAAAGAGAGCTTTACAGGTATTGCTACTGTGCTAACGGCTGATGATGTAAAAAGGGTGAATCCTCAGAATATTCTCAGCAGTCTTCAGTCCTATGATCCTTCTTTCAAACTGGTAGAGAATAACATCCTGGGATCTAATCCCAACAGGATACCCAATATCAATGTAAGAGGTACTACGGCTCTTCCCAGCGCCGACGTTTCCAAGTTGACCAGAAATAGTATGCTGACAGGAGTAACCAATCAGCCGACTTTTATATTGGATGGTTATGAAGTGAATGTGCAGAGCATCTTTGACCTTGATCCGAACAGGATCGCTTCCCTTACTTTGTTAAAGGATGCTGCAGCAACCGCTATCTATGGTTCCAGAGCGGCGAATGGCGTTGTCGTGATCCGCACCAAGACACCGAAAGAAGGCAAGCTGACAGTGAACTATGGTTATGAAATGACACTGAATGCGCCTGATCTTTCTGACTACCATGTGCTGAATGCTGCTGACAAACTGGAATATGAGCGGCTGGCTGAATTGTATGTGTCTGACGAGGTAAGTAATCCGCTTGATCTGGAGATGCGTTACTATCAGAAAAAGAAGAATGTACTGAGCGGTGTAAACACTTATTGGTTATCACAACCGCTGCAGGTAGATCTGGGACATAAGCATTCTCTCTATCTTGAAGGTGGAACACCGGTAGTAAAATATGGTATCGACGTACGTTACCAGACCAACAATGGTGTCATGAAAGGCTCTTACAGAAAGCGCTATGGACTGGCTGCTTCTCTGTCTTATAATGTACAGAACAAGATCCAGTTCAGGAACCAGATCTCCATATCGCAGGTGGATGGAAGAGAGTCTCCTTACCGGGAGTTTTCGAACTATGTAAGAATGAATCCCTACTATCCGATGACAGATTCTACAGGACGGTTGTTGCGTGAAATAGATAAATGGAGTTATCGGACCGGGGCCGCTGCTACGCCTCAAACCGACCCTGTGTTAAACCCGCTATATGAAGCGACTACCGGAAGCGTAGAGAAGTCTGAATATGTGGAATTCATGGATGCATTTTCCGGTGAATGGACGATAGATCCTGCATTGAGATTAAGAGGACAGATCAGCCTGACGAAAAGAAGGTCTACTGCTGATAAATTTGTGTCTCCTCTCAGTAACGACTACTATAATGTAACCGGCGATGCGTTGAAGGATCGTGGTAAGTATACTTTTGCTGACGAAGATTTCTGGCAGGCAGATGGTAGCCTGACATTGAGTTATTCAAAACAGATCCGTCACAGTTTCCTCAACCTTTCACTGGGTACCAATATCCAGAACAGAAGTAATGACAGGAAAACATTTGTAGCGCAGGGGTTCTCTAATGACAGGTTCTCCCAGATAGGTTTTGCCCGCCGCTATGAAATAGATGGTTCTCCCGATGGAGAATATGCACAGGACAGGTTAATCGGTTCTTTCCTTTACGCTAACTATTCCTATAAAAACAAGATCCTGATGGATGGTACCGTTCGTCTGGATGGTTCATCCAAGTTCGGTACCGACTCCAGGATGGCTACCTTCTGGTCTTACGGTATAGGTTATAATGTACATAACGAAAAGTTCATTCCCCGTAATATCATCTCCCAGCTTACTTTAAGGGCCACTACCGGTTTGACGGGCGATGTGTCCTTTCCGTCCTATTTATCCAATACCACCTATCAGTATTACAGCAATGACTGGTACTCTACCGGCGTAGGCGCTATATTCAAGGCCTATGGTAACTCTGCACTGAAATGGCAACGTACGAAGAACTATGATGCCGGTGTAGAACTGGATCTGTTCAACGGAAGATTTTACATCAATCCACGTTACTACTATAAATTAACCAAAGACCTGCTGGCGGATATTATTGTACCTCCATCCGCCGGTTATACTGAGTACAAAGCCAACCTGGGTGAAATGATCAACAGGGGCTTCGAAGTGAACGTACGCAGTATGGTGCTGAGAGGAAATGACTGGTCTTTCAACTTGTTTGCTAACCTGGTGACCAATAAGAATAAGATCACCAAGATCTCTAACGCGCTGAAGAGTTACAACGATAAGGTAGATGATAAACAGGAATCTGATCCTAACCTGAACTCTGTTCCATTGCTGCGTTTCAGGGAAGGAGAGTCGCTCAATACCATCTATGCGGTAAGATCAATGGGAATCGATCCTGAGAACGGTAAAGAGATCTTTGTAAAAAAAGATGGCACCTATACACATATCTACAGTGTGAAAGACATGGTACCGGTAGGCGACATGACGACGAAGATAGAAGGAACATTCGGCGCCGGCATGTACTATCGCAACTGGATAGCTGAGGTGCGTTTCTATGGAAAAGGAGGTGGAGACCTTTATAATCAGACACTGGTAGACCGTGTGGAGAATGCTGATCCGCGGTATAATGTAGACCAGCGTGTACTCGACTCCCGCTGGAAGAACCCGGGCGATCATGCTTTATACAAAGACATAGCGGACCATGGTTCGACCCGTACTTCCTCCCGTTTTGTACAGCGTGACAATGTGATAGAACTGAGATCAGTTTATCTGGCTTATAATGTTCCGCCAACAGTAGCCAAACGTTATAAGATGAACAACCTGCGCTGTGCATTGAACCTGAATGATGTATGGCGTACATCCACGATCGAGGCGGAAAGAGGTATTGACTATCCGTTTGCGAGAACATTCACATTCTCATTATCTACTCAGTTCTAAAAAGAAGCAAGATGAAGAAATATTATCTACTCATAATATTGATGGCGGGCCTGGTGTCATGTAAGAAATGGCTGGATGTGACACCGCAATCGGAAATAGCGCAGAACGTACTTTTTAGTACACAGGCCGGCTTTGAAGAGGCGTTAAATGGAGTGTACAGCCGTTGTGCCCGGGAAGATAGCTATGGCAAGGAGATCACTTGTGGCTTTCTGGATGTACTGGCGCAGAATTATGTTATTACAAACCTGGACCCACAGGCATACCGGCAGACGGCACTGTATAATTATGATGATGAGCACTTCATGAATAGAAGGGATGATGCATGGAAGGCATTGTATGCTGCTATCGCCAACAGTAATCTTATACTGCATCATATAGATGCTAAGAAGGATGTTTTTACAGGACGGGAATATGAACTGATCAAGGGAGAGGCGCTGGCATTGCGTGCATATCTTCATTTTGATCTGCTGCGTTTATTTGGTCCTTCCTATGTAAATGATCCTGGTGCCTTGGCTATTCCCTATGTTGTAGACTTTACCAATAAAGTAACACCGATGTCTACTGTCGCAGGTGTGCTGGACACAGCGATCCAGGACCTCACTGCTGCCAGGGAATTATTGAAGATATCTGATCCTATTCTGGACGCGGGTTATAAGGTAGGATATCCCGTGAAAGATTCCAGTACCGAGGAAACAGGTCCGTTGTTCCTGCAGAATCGTCGCCATCGCATGAACTATTATGCTGTGTGTGGAGAACTGGCCCGGATTTATCTGTACAAAGGTGATAAAGCGAAAGCGCTCGCCAGTGCACTGGAAGTGATCAACTCGAATAAATTCCCCTGGACACGTCAGAATGATTTCCTGAACCCGGATGATGAGAAGAAGGACCGTATCCTGTACAGGGAGCTGTTGTTCGGATGGTATATTCCAAATACATCCGGTGCATTGAATACCCGCTTCCGCGATGGAGAGAGTGCATTGTTCATCACTTCCAGTGAAGGGCAGAACCTTTATGAAACAGGTACCGTGGGTGGTGAGGATTTCCGTTATAAACAATGGTTCAGTGAAAAGAGTGGAGGATTAGGAACACGCATGCAGCTTGAGAAATACTACAGGGACGGCGATGCCAATATTCATTACCAGATGGCGCCCGCGCTGCGTTTAAGCGAGATGTATTATATAGCTGCTGAGTGCACTTTTGATACGGACCCACTGAAAGCATGGGGATATTTCAACACTGTAAGGTTCTACAGAGGAATAGGTACGGCTATCACCAATGAGCCGTCTAAGGATGTATTTATGACAGAGCTGGTGAAAGAATGCCGTAAGGAGTTTTATGGTGAAGGTCAGATCTTCTACATGTACAAACGGCTGAACAGACCAGTTACCGGCCTGGCTGGCGCCAGTTATGCCGCTACTAACAAGATGTTTGTACTGCCACTGCCAGACGATGAAATCCAATTTGGTAACAGATAAATAAACCTACAGCCAGATGAAAAAATATCTTTTATTCGGTGTTCTTTGCTGTATGGTATGTATTGCCTGCAAGAAAGAAGAAACGCCTTTATTCAATACTACTGAGAATGTCTATTTTGATTTTATGCCCGATGAGGATGATGATAAAACAGACAGCCTTCTTTATTCTTTTGCCTATTTCCCCGATAAAGGTGAAGACACGGTATTTATCCCGGTGAGGATCTCAGGTTTTCGTGTAAGCAGGGATAGGGCATTCATATTAAAAACAGTGGATAGCAGCACGACTGCAAAAGCATCTGTTCACTATGTTCCTTTAAAGGATAAATATATTATGTCTGCAGATTCGGGCATCTGTATGGTGCCGTTGATCCTCCTCAATAAGGACACGCTGCTGAAAACAAAAACGCTGACTATCGGACTTACGCTGATGCCAACAGAAGATCTGGGGGTAGCGTTCACCTTGCAGAACAAGGGTCTTGTGAAGTTCTCCAACCGACTGGAGAAACCCACCTGGTGGAACGCGTGGGCAGGTGAATTAGGGGAGTATTCAAGGGTAAAACATGAATTGTTTATCAGGGTGTCGGGCACCACTGAACTTGGTACCAACTTTCAGGACTTTAACGTGATCCCTAAAGCATTGTATCACACAAGGCGCTTCAAGTCTTTCCTGCTGGATCCGTTCAAGTGGGTGCAGCAATATGCAGAAGAAGGGTATGTGATCACGATGGAAGCTGACGGGTATTATTATTTCTATAGCAGTAAGAATCCTGATAGTAAATATCGCCTGGAAAAGAATCCTGATGACGGTCGGTATTATTTCAGGGATGAAAATGGTAAGCGTGTCTAAGTTAAATCTTGTACAATGAAAAGAAGACTTTTATATATACTGATAGCCTCATTAGTGCCCTTTCTTTCGGCATGCTTTAAAGATAAAGGGAACTATGACTATATAAAACTCGGTGAACCGCTTGTATCTGATCTGGATACGCTTTATACGGTATTTACAGGAGATAGCCTGGTCATATCTCCTAAAATCGTGTTACCCGAAGGGAGAACTGATATGACCTGTTACTGGAAGATCGACATCCCGGAAGAAGCACGTTCCGATGATTATACAGGAACAGAACTGAGAATTGTTTATGGCCTGGGCGCAAAGAAGTACAATGCTTTGCTGACAGTGAGGGACAACGGTACCGGTATGCAGTATTACTACAAATTTGTTATAAGCGGGAAAACTGCATTCACGACAGGTACGCTGGTATTGACGGACCAAGGGGGACAGGCCAAATTGTCGTTCATAAAACCGGACGGCACAGTACAGTCGGATCTTTATCCATCAATTAATGGTGAGAACATTGGAACAAATCCTTTACAGATTATTCCGTTGAGAAACACCGGTTATATGAATGTTAATTTCGCATATTGGATCGTGTGTGCAGATGCGGCAAATCCTGCGGTTGAAATTAACAGTGATGATCTGAAACGGATGAAGTACCTGAAGGAAAACTTTTATGATCCGCCGGGAGAGTTGCTCCCTAATTACTTCCAGCGCCTGCTTAATGGAACTACTACTGCCGTAATGAATGAAAAACTGTATATAGGTACTACGGAAACAGCTCCGTTCGGCACCTATTACGGTTATTTCGGTAGTCCGGTGCCGGGTGTTTATAATCTGGCTTCAGACCTTGTTTATGCTTACACCAATGACGGGGCTTACTACCTCGGATTTGATAAGGTGAAGAAGTGTTTCCTGCGTTTTGATCCGACCACTTATTTCGGTACAGATTACATCCAGGAAGATTCACTTTTTAATCCCAAGAATCTGAAGATGGACCTGTTGGAGATGGAGAAGATCACGGAGAATGATGTTTATGCATTTTGCGACAGCGTTGGCCAGGCTTATGAACTGAAGTTCAGCCTGGATTTCCTGAAGGGGAATTCGCGTTTCAAAACAGGTTACAAGCGTAAATTTAAAGGCGATAGTCTCCTTACCGCTCAAACCAAATGGCAGTCATCTCCTGTAGGAACGTTCTTCTTCACTTCAAATGATAAGATTTACCGTTACAACCCGATTAACCAGGAGTTGAGACAGCTGGATGCCAATTTCGGCGGAAAGCAGGTGACGATGATAAAGATGCAGGAGGATGGCAATAGGCTTGTTGCAGGCACAGAAAACAGCATTTATACACTCGATATAAGTACCGGTAAGTATGGTAATATACTCAGCCAGGTGGATGGCCTCCCGGGAAAAGTAGTTGATATTTTTATAAGACAATGACATCAGTTATCCTATCCTATAAAACCTATTTAACCAACCATTAGCCCTACAACAAAAAGCCCCGCGATACTTCGCGGGGCTTTGTTATGCAGGTGTATGCTGTTATTTGCAGGCGCTTTTTACAAAAGGAACATCTTCAAACTTCAGCTTACTTTGATCTTTGTCAAATACAGGATTTCCCTCGGCGTCAAGAGAAGACGATATTGCTTCAAATACCTGGTCGTTTTCCACTTTAAATACGATGGGCCTTTTGCTGATCGTACCTTCGCTCATAAAGCTGTATTCAGCCCTGATAACATTATTGGCAATGGTACCCATAATAACGCCTTCGTTCTTATCTTTTTCGAAAAGGTGGTATTCCAACCGCCCATCAATTACTTCCTTGTCAGTTTTAAATTGAAGATAGGAGGTGTCCTTTCCAGAGATCTTAGTATAACACTGTTGAGCGGGTGCCGATGCCGGCGCTGTAACAGTTACAGTACTGGTGTCCTGCTCTTCCGTTTCAGGTGTATTACTGGCAGGTTGCTGACAACTAAACATCGCTAACAAGGCAGCAGCTACAAAATATGGTTTCATGTAACAAGTTTTGCCTTATAGAACGAATAGTGTGCCAGTAAGTTACTTGCCCCAGAAATTATCTTCCTGTGTAATATCAGCTGAATAGATCCTTGCCTTCACGATCCGGCCTCCCGTTACAGTATACACGTCGATATTGTCCACATCCAGTTGCTGACCTCCAGGTTGTGTAGCTGTCCAGCGGATAAGACAGGCTACGCTGTTGCCATTAGTGGTAATTGATTTTATCTCAGCCAGGCGAAGGGTGTTGCCTGTCACTTCGAACATACCGCCCACCATCTGAAAAACTTCTGTGACATTTCTCTTGATGCCGGAGAAGCGATTATTACCAGGTTGGTCCCATTCGATAGCGGTGTCCAGTAATGCAGCAAGTGTCTGGTTATCGCCTTTTTGTACTGCGGTCAGAAATTGAGTAACTACTTGTTTAGCCTGATTTTCCATATTGTTTGTTTTTAATTGAGTGATTTGATATAGCAAAACTATTTCCTGAACGCCCCGGCATTATTATCTTTATACGACAAACAATTACCATTTCACGACATGTTATGGAGAATAGCCGGAGACATTTTGTGCTGAACCTGATAGCCTATGCGGCCCTGCGAGACATTCCCGCCACACAGCTTTGCCGCTTGTCTGGAATAGAACTGGCTGCATTAAAAGCCGATACCGGTTACGCTGTTAGTAACCAGCAGCTGGATGCATTGTGGCAACAGGCCAGCCAGTTGTCGGAAGATCCGCTATTCGGATTGCACTTTGGCGAGTCATTGCAATTGTCGGCCCTTGGTATTGTCGGAGAAATCATCAGAACCAGTGATACAGTAGGGATGGCAGTGGAGAAGGCATCATCTTTAGCGTACCTGCTGACGGATTTGTTCAGAATAGTGGTGGAGTCTTCCGGAACTGTCTTTACCATTCGCTTCCTGCCACAGACAGAAAGACCGGAGGCTTTTTCCTTTCGCCAGACACTGGAGTTGTTCATGGTTTTTGTAGTGCATGAAATGGATGGGTTATTGCTGCGGAAAATAAAGCCTGTCGCCGTACGATTGCCCTACCGCGTCGGGAATGCGGAAGAATATGCAAGGGTATTCCGGTGTACAGTAGAGAAAAGTGCTGAATATGCACTCGCGTTTGACCGCGAATACCAGCAGGAGCCCCTGCTTACAGCGAACTATGATATGCAGCAGGCTTTATTGCGAAGAGTCAATGAAAGCACAACAGTAACGACGGGAGCATTAGGAGAGAAGATCCGGCATTACCTGCTGACAAATGCGTATCTTGGAATACCTTCATTGAATGAGATTGCTGCTAATTTTAACGTCAGTCCCAGAACATTACAACGTAAACTAAAGGAGGAGGGCATCAGCTACCAGGATGTAGCCGATGAGGTCAGAAAATCGCTGGCTATTCATTACCTGGAAGAAGGCGGCTATCCCGTAAAAGAGATATCGTATATGCTGGGGTATAATGAGCTAAGTGCTTTTACAAGGGCATTTAAAAGATGGACAGGCAGGACGCCGGTCAGTTTTCAGAAAGAATAATACAACGTTTACAACTATAACTATGGAAGCTAATAAGCCTATTGGCTGGTACCTCAAAGAGGCCGATCAGCAAATCACATCTTATATGAATGATGGTTTCAAAGACCTCTCTGTCACACGTTTTCACTGGATGGTGATACGGAACATTGCAGAGCGCGGACGCATCAATACCTGGCAGTTTTTCCAGGAAGTAAAGAACTTCGTTACCGTACAGGAATATGGGGAGATCATACAGTCATTCGCAGACCGTGGTTGGGTAGTGATGGGGGCAGAAGATACATGTTCCCTTACTGCGGCAGGAGAGGAGGGCTATAAAAATCTTGCAGCGCTGCAGCAGGAAAGGGCTGCACATATGATGCGTGGAATCAGTGATGCCGAGTATAAATTAACCCTTAGTGTATTGAACAGGATCATAGAAAATATTGTTCAACAATAGGCGACTAATGGTCAGGTCTGTTTCAATGTAACTGCCGTTGCAGTCGTGGGTAGTTTGCAGGTATAACAGGGTATAAAAAACAAAAACTGTTTTTGTGGTGTAAATGATTTATCGATACTTTTGTCTGGTCTTTAAATCGTGGTTATTATCAATAAAAATATATTAATATGGCAAAGTTACCCAAGTTTATGATTGCAGACGATCCAGTAACGGATCCTGACAATGAATATATCTTTCATACCGAGCAGCCACGTTTCTTCGCTAAACGGGTAGAAGAAGACGAGGAGAAGGCTTATATTGATATTGTGGCAGAGGTTGATAATGTCGATGAGTACTTCAAAAATGCTCCTGGTAAGAAGGAAGAACTCCTTGACCAGCTGGAAGAATGGTACTATTCCTATCTTGAGTGGCTGGAAGAAGATGAGTATGATGATGAAGACGAAGAGTAACTGATCAGTTTAAAAAATTATTGGGAAGTCAGCATATGCTGACTTTCTCTGTTTAGATAGAATGTTTTGACATGACCGAACTTAACTTATACCAGGTAGATGCTTTTACGGACCATGTTTTTGGTGGTAACCCGGCATGTGTTGTTCCCCTTGAATCCTGGTTGCCTGATGACCAGTTATTGTTGCTGGCCAGGGAAAATGCGGTAGCCGAAACGGCTTTTTTCATTCCTCAGGGGGATGGTTACGCTTTGCGCTGGTTTACTCCGGATATAGAAATGGACCTCTGCGGGCATGCCACGCTGGCAACTGCCCATGTGATAAAGACGATCCTCGGTTATGGAAAGGATAAGATATTATTCAGCTCCGCCAGCGGACAGCTGGAAGTTAGTTTTAAGCACGACCTGTATGTGCTGGATTTCCCTTCCAGGAAGCCTGTCGAAGCGCCGCTGCCGGACATTATCAGCAGGGCTTTGGACAGACAGCCACTGGCTGTATTGAAAGCACGTGACTATGTACTGGTATATGGCGCCGAAAGTGACATACGGGATATCAGGATTAACCGGCAGGTGCTGGACCAGATCAATCTGGACCCCGGAGGAGTGATTGTTACTGCACAGGGTAGCGACTCCGACTTCGTTTCCCGCTTTTTTACGCCACAGGCATCTATACTGGAAGATCCTGTTACCGGGTCAGCTCATTGTTCACTGATACCCTATTGGAGTGAGCGCTTACAGAAGAAGGAATTAACTGCCCACCAGTTGTCTGAAAGGGTGGGAACGCTTTATTGCACGGATATGGGAGAACGTGTGCTGATAGCAGGTAATGCGCGTACTTATTCGGCAGGAAAATGCTGGATATGAGTGGCAGAAGCAGCTATACAATAAACGTATTTTAAAAAGGGGCTATATTTTCAGCCCCTTTTTTATTGATTCAAACTTGCATATGACCAGGATATGACCAGGATTAACTTCCGATTGTCTTCCGATCAAATCGGAGGATAATCGGAAGTTAATCCTGGTCATATCCTGGTCATATCCTGGTTATATCCCGGGCCTTGCGCCTCACGGCAGCACTTTTCCACAGCGAAGGAAAATGCAGTTAAGGGACAGCATTTTGCAGTTAAAGGACAGCTTTTGGCAGTTGAAGGACATTGTTCAAAACCGCATTCAGATCTTCACTAACATTGTCTCACGAATCACGGTTATACTTATCCTCTAACCACCCAATGATAATGTAGGTAAAGCTTAAATCAATGATTTTTTACAATTCCGGCCCCTCTGCCCCCGGTAACTTTGTAAAAACAAAAATCAATGAAAAGCTTACTATACCTGGTTTCAGCGATGTTGTTGTCTCAGATGACCATAGCGCAGGTTGCAAACAAAAAGGAGGTTAATATGCAAAACAAAGAAGTAATCAGAAGACTCTATGACGAGGCAATGAACAAAAGAAATACAGCTTTACTGCCCGAGCTGATATCAGCCGCTTATGACGGTCCTGATTTCAAACAGGTGGTTACCGGATTGACTGATGCTTTCCCGGACGCACAATGGATAGTGAAAGATGTGGTGGCAGAAGGTAATAAAGTGGTTGTATTCCAGCAATTTCAGGGTACACACCGTGGTACGTTCCAACATATCCCGGCTACCGGAAGAAGAGTGGCAAGTGATGGCGTGGTTGCATACGAGTTAAAGGATGGGAAAGTCATTCATAGTGAAACACTCACCAATCGGTTAGGTTTTTTGCAGGAACTGGGTGTGCTTCCCCGTGACATTAATGGTAGCCCGGACAATGTGATTTTCATAGACAAGTTCATTGTTCCCGCAGGCGCCACAAAAGAGTTCTTTGAAAGAGTGAAGATCAACCGCGATCTTATCAAAACGGTGCCTGGTTTTATCAGGGATGCAGCATATACTTATACAGACAGTGATGGCAATACAGTATGTGTAACGGTAGCAGTATGGGCCAATAAGGCTGCATTCGAACAGGCCAGGGAAACGGTACAGGCATCGTATAAGAAGGAGGGATTTGATATGCCTGGTATGTTGAAGCGCTTGAATATTACAATTGACAGAGGCGTATATAGAGAGATGTTGCCACAATAAATTAACTTTGCATCTTACAAAGACTGCACAATGAAAATCGCTCTGGCTTCCCCTCCTTTTCCCAAGTCGATCAATGACGGATTATTCTGGCTTGAAAAATTAGTAAAAGATGCAGCTGCGGCGCAGGCTGAGATTATCTGTTTTCCTGAATCATATCTTCCTGGCTATCCGGGGATGGGATACGAAGCAGAAGACCGCACACAGGAAAGGTTGCAGGCAGCATTAGACAAAGTATGTGCAATTGCTTCAGAAAATTCAATTGCTATTATAGTTCCCATGGATTGGCATTATGAAGGGAAATTATTGAATGTGGCTTTTGTTGTTGCTGCCAGTGGAGAAGTGTTAGGATTCCAATCCAAGAATCAGTTAGATCCTACGGAAGACAATCTGTGGGAAGCAGGTACCGAGCGGCAGCTCTTTGAGGTCAATGGTGTGAAGTTCGGTATTACTATCTGTCATGAAGGATTCCGTTATCCTGAGTCTGTGAGATGGGCTGCACAGCGGGATGCTAAGATTGTGTTTTTTCCTCATTTTGGAGGAAGTAATACTGAGGGTATATTGCCTAAAGAGTGGGGCAGCAAAGAGAATCCTTACTATGAAAAAGCGATCATGCTGAGAGCAATGGAGAATACCATTTATATGGCAAGCTCTAATTATGCGTCGCTTTATCCTGATGCAGCATCGTCAGTGGTAGCACCTGATGGTACTTGCGTTAAACATGAAGTGTATGGCAGGGTAGGGGTGATAGTAGCTGACGTCGATCCTTCACGGGCAACAGGATTATTGGCGAAGCGATTTAAGAATGGACTTTACAGCTGATGGAATACATCATTGAGTACTCATGAGAATGGACACAAGCAGTGAGTGTGCAGTGTTGCCGTAGCTGATAGTTTACAGCCTTTTCTCTACCCATTGCTTTGTTTCATCTACCAGCAAAGACATCACATCTTTTTTACCGGCTTTAAAAGAATGATCTGCGCCTTCCAGCTTTACCAAAGTCGCTTTCTTCAGAGAACCACAGACTGTTTCAATCAGGTCCCAGGTAGCCAATGTATCTTTTGAGCCCTGCAGGAAAAGCATGGGTATTTTTATCTCTTTCAGATGATCGGCGCGTTCGATAGAAGGTTTACCGGCAGGGTGAAGTGGAAAGCCATAAAAGACGAGCCCCGCAACTTTACTATCTGGATTAGCTGCCAGGTATTGTGAACTCATTCTTCCTCCAAAAGATTTACCAGAAGCAAACAGCGGGAGTTTAGGCGCTAATTCATGCGCTTTCTTAATAGCGGCTTCTATTGTTGCGTGTGCGACGGCAGGTGAATCTGGTCTGCCTTTTTTATTTTCAGTAAAAGGAAAATTAAACCGTAAGGTGGCGATGCCTGCTTTAGAGAGTGCTTCAGCTAAACTTTCCATGAAGATATGCTCCATACCGGCCCCGGCTCCATGTGCCAGGGTGAAGATACACGCTGGCTTGGCTGGCGTGATGTATTTGGCGGAGACTGTGCCTATGGCGGAAGATATCTCTAGTTTGAATGATTGCGTGCCCATCGTAAGTAAAGGTAAATTATATCATGTTTATACATCATAATTTTGATGCTGATAGTATCAAATTCCATCTGGCCGGCATGATTCTTACTGGTTTTGGCTGGGTATATGAAATTATACTCAGCCAAAACTCAGTAAAAAACTGGGTTTTGGCTGAGTATGAATAGCTATGCCCGGCCAAAAACGTGGAAAAAACGTACTTTTGGCTGAGTATAAAAGTGTGAATTATGCTGGTAGGACGTATAGAAGAACAAAAGATACTAGCTGGAAGAATTGCATCCGGAGAATCGGAGCTAATTGCAGTATACGGCCGACGTCGGGTTGGGAAGACGTTTCTTATCCGTAGTTATTTCAAAGAGAGGATCATTTTTGAGGTGACTGGAATTCATGGCGCTTCACTTAGGGAACAGTTACAGAATTTTGGTCTTGCGCTGCAAACTGCTATGAAGAGTAATGTGCCCATTGCTACGCCAGCGAATTGGATACAGGCATTTCACATCATGGATCAGTATCTGAATGGCTTACCCAAAAGTAAACCAGCAGTATTATTCTTTGATGAATTTCCCTGGTTTCATACCCAAAAGTCAGGCTTTCTGCAGGCATTTGAACATTGGTGGAATAGTTCTGCTTCAAAGAAAGATCATCTTAAAGTGATTATTTGCGGGTCGGCCGCTTCCTGGATGATCGACCAGGTGATCAATAACAAAGGAGGCTTGCATAACCGGGTGACTCAGACCATTCGCCTGCTCCCATTTACGCTTGCGGAAACCGAACAATATTTGCTTGGCCGGGGTATCCGGCTAAGCAAATATTTGATCCTACAGCTCTATATGGCCATAGGAGGGATACCGCACTATCTTAAGGGAATCCAAAAAGGAGAAAGTGTTGTTCAGGCGATAGATAGGCTGTGTTTTACTAAGGATGGTTTTTTAAAGGGTGAGTTCAAAAACCTTTACCAATCTTTGTTTAACGACTCTCATCACCACGAAGAGGTGATCCGTGCGCTTGCTAAGAATGCAAAAGGGCTTAGCCGCAACGAAATAATAGATGAATGTGGATTTAGTTCGGGCGGCTCAACGACCAAAATCCTGAATGAGCTTGAAGAATCAGGATTTATCACACCTTATGTCCCTTTTGGGAAAAATGAAAAAGAAAGCATCTATAAACTTTCCGATGAGTATTCTCTATTTTATCTGAAATTCATCGAACACGCCCTGGCCACTGGTGCGGGTACCTGGCTCCGGCAATCAACAACCGCCTCGTATACAAGTTGGAGCGGGTTTGCGTTTGAGTCGGTTTGTCAAAAACATGTTCTGCAGATCAAAAAGGCGTTGGGTATCGAAGGCGTATTTACTAAGGCTTCCAGTTGGCGATATAAGCCTGCTAAAGGAAAGAAGGGGGCACAGATCGATCTGCTGCTCGACAGGCAGGATAAAGTGATCAATCTTTGTGAAATGAAGTTTACCAATGGTGAATTTGTTATTGACAAAAAATATGCGGAGGAATTGGAAAATAAGAAGGCCGTGTTTCGGTCTGAAACGAAAACCAGGAGTACAATTTTTTCTACCATGATCACCACTTATGGTGTGAAGAAAAACGATTACTACCGCGACATCGTGGACGGGGAAGTACTAGCAGAAGATTTATTTAAATAAATAATCGTCGCCGTTCGGTAAAAAAAAAGCCAGCATCACTGCTGACTTTTCTTCGTAGCCCGGACAAGAATCGAACTTGTATCTAAAGTTTAGGAAACTTCTATTCTATCCATTGAACTACCGGGCCATAGGGCATGAACCCTAAAGTGGAGTGCAAAAGTAAACGTTTTTTACATATTTCGAGCATTTAGCTCAAAATTTGCCCGCTCACAGTGCTATTGTAAATTTTCTCAATCTGTTGCTCGTATTTCTGGGTGATCACTTTCCGCTTTACTTTAAGGGTAGGGGAGAGCTCTCCGTTGGCGATTGTCCATTCCCTGGGCAGCAGTTCAAATTTCTTGATCTGCTCTATATGGCTGAAATACTGATTATACTTCTCAACGACCTGTTGATAAAGTTGCTGGATATCATCGTTTTGCAGCAGTTCTTCATGAGAAGAGGTATGAAGGCCTTTTTTTGCAGCCCAGCTCTCCAGTTGCGTGAAAGAGGGAACGATCAGGGCGGCGGTAAATTTACGTCCTTCACCTACCACCATGATCTGCTCAATAAAGGGCGATTCCTTGAATTTATTCTCGATAGGCTGCGGAGCCACGAATTTTCCTCCGGAGGTCTTAAACAGCTCCTTTTTACGGTCTGTGATCTTCAGGAACTTATTGTTGACGAGTACGCCAATATCGCCGGTGTGGAACCAGCCGTTTGTGATCGCATCGGCGGTCAGGTCCGGGCGTTTGTAATATCCGAGTGTAATGTTAGGTCCTTTACAAAGGATCTCGCCATCTTCTGCTATTTTAACTTCCACATTACTGATGAGCGGGCCTACCGTTCCAAACATACGGTCTTTAACATTTACACGGTTAACACTGATCACGGGTGATGTTTCAGTAAGGCCATAGCCCTCGAGAATGGGGATATTGGCAGCAGTGAATATTTTCAGTAACCTCACCTGGCAGGCAGCAGAGCCAACAACAACAGCGTCGATATTGCCTCCCAGCGCTTCCCGCCATTTCTTGAACACAAGTTTATTGGCAATAGACAACTGGAAGTTATACCACCAGCCCATGGATTTATTGATCTCATATTTCTTGCCCAGTTCTACAGACCAGAAGAAAAGAGCGCGTTTGATACCCTTTAATTCCAGTCCTTTGGACATGATCTTTTCATATACTTTTTCGAGCAGCCGAGGTACCGTAGTAAAGATGCTTGGCTTCACCTCACGCAGGTTGTCGGCGATGGTTTCCATACTTTCGGCATAGTAAATAGGTACTCCTGCAGTAAGGTATACATAGGTTACCATACGTTCGAAAACATGATTGAGCGGTAGGAAGCTGAGTGCTCTGGCCTCCTGGCTTACAGGCAGATAAGGTATACATGCCATCACATTGCTCATAATATTCCTGTGATTCAGCATGACACCTTTAGGTGTGCCGGTAGTGCCCGAAGTATAGATGATAGTAGCCAGTTGTTCAGGATCGATTTTTTCCCTGATTACCTTTATCCTTTCAATATCCTCCTGTTTAGCCATATCCGGGATCTCGCTCCAGTGGCGGCAGCCTGGTATTTTGGTAAAGGAAAAGATCTCTTTGAGGTGGGATAATTTATGACGGATAGGTGCGATCTTGTCAAGTATATCCTGGCCGCTTATGAAAAGAATGGAAGCGCCTGAATCATTCAGAATGAACTCCGTTTCGTGTTCGCTGATTGTCGGATATAATGGCGCCAGCACAGCCCCGGCCTGTTGGCAGGCAAGATCTGTCAGCATCCATTCCGGACGGTTAGGGGATACTATTGCAATCTTGTCTGAGCCTTCAGGAGTGGTGTCTCCTTTGCCTATACCAAGTTGTAGCAGCCCTGCACTAAAGCGGAGTGTAAGATCGGCTACTTCCTGTGTGCTGTATTTTTTCCAGACATTGTTTTCTTTTCCTACCAGCATGTCTGACTTTGGGAAGTTCTTAAGCTGGTGCTCGATAACGTCAAATAATCTGCGTGGCTGCTCCATATTGTAGATCTGGCTTACGTGGTGTACCTCTTATAAAGGTAGTGGAATTTATAGAAGTGCGGAGTTTTATACGCCCCTGCGTTGCTTTTCTGCCTGAAGCTTTTCATACTCTTTTACTGCATCTCCGAATGGATCGCGATGCCAGGCGTTAAAATACTGGAACGCCAGTGCAAGCCCCCAGCCAATTCCCGGCCATACAGGCCATGGAGTGCCACCGTGCCCATAGGCTCCTGTAGCCAGCCAGATTGCCCAGAAGAATGCATTCGTAACGAGGTAAATGATAAGTGACGTTTTGAATTTCGCTCTTGACTGGGCGATTTTCCAAAGTCGTTCATCACGTTGAGAAGTTGTTTCCATATGTATGAGATTTAAGCCCCGACTAAATATAATAATTTTTCCTGAATAGTATTGCTGGGTTGGGATAGAAGCCAGACAAATAAAAAAGGAGGCAAAAACATTGTCCAGCCTGGAACTGCAATGTTATTTCAGCAGCACTATATAATTTTGGTTAACGACCTGATGGACAGACTGCTTAACGCGATACAAAATATTTCACCCGGCATTCCACGAATCACATATAAACATATTGGTTAAACTTCATTGCATATACATACTAAAGATTGTGTCTTAATGGTTATTTAATTGATGAAACCCAGAGCGTTTTATCTAATAATGCACTCACCAGTCCCTGGTGACAAAATCCTTTTGCCGACAGGGACCGGTGAGCTGGTTTTATTTCGATTTACCTGAACGTTCCACATCAGGAAGCAGGCCTGTAAGTAAGCCTATTAGCGGCAGATAAGCACATACGTCAAATACATAGGCAATGCTGGTCTTGTCGGCCAGTTTTCCCAGTAAGGCAGACCCGATGCCGCCCATCCCAAATGCAAGCCCGAAGAACAATCCGGCGATCATACCTACTTTGCCTGGCACTAATTCCTGTGCATAAACAAGAATGGCTGAGAAAGCAGATGACAGGATCACGCCAATAAATACACTAAGTACAGATGTCCAGAACAGGTTAGCATGTGGCAATAACAGTGAGAACGGTGCTACTCCCAATATCGATATCCAGATCACATACTTTCTTCCTATACGGTCGCCCACTGGTCCGCCGATGAAAGTACCTGCAGCAATTGCAAAAAGGAAGATAAAGAGATACACCTGCGCAGCTGATACCGACACATGGAATTTATCAATGAGGTAAAATGTATAATAAGTGGTCATACTGGCCATGTAAAAGTATTTGGAGAAGATCAGCACCAGCAATATGCTCAGTGCAAAAATGACTTTACCCCTGGATAGCTGTACATGTGCTGATGTACCCGCACCTTTCGATTTACTGCGGATGCGATGTGTATTGTTTTTATACCATGCCCCGATATTGATCATCACAACTATGGCCAGCAACGCTGCCAGTGAGAACCAGCTGATGCTGGACTGACCTTTTGGTACAATGATCATGGCTGCGAGCAGTGGCCCCAGAGAGCTACCTGCATTTCCTCCCAGTTGAAAAAGCGATTGTGCCATACCATGCCTGCCACCGGAAGCCATATAGGCCAGGCGGGAAGCTTCTGGATGGAAAATGGAAGAGCCTACGCCAACCAAAGCCACCGACAATAAAACCAGGTAAAAATGGTGTGCCTGGGAAAGACTGATCAGTCCCACTAAGGTAAAGCCCATGCCAATGGCAAGTGAATAGGGCTTCGGATTTTTGTCAGTATAAAACCCTACTAACGGTTGCAGCAGGGACGCTGTCAGCTGATAAGAGAGCGTGATCAGTCCTATCTGGCTGAAAGAGAGTTGAAGGGAATCTTTAACGATCGGATAGATGGCAGGTATCAGTGACTGTATAGTGTCATTGATCATGTGGGAGAAGCTGAGCGCGATCAGAATAGAAAATACGGTATTCTGCGCGGCCTGCTGTGCCTGCGCTTTAGCGGTTTCCTGTAATGTTTTTTCCATGACTGTTTACTTTGCTGGCTCGTCGTTTTTATGTTGGGTAATACGTTGGGCCCATTGCCAGGCTTTCTGTGCATCCTGGGCAATGATGCTATTTAAAAGGTTCTTATGCAGATGCTGGGTCTCTCTAAAGCTTTCAGCGTTTTTGAACTGTGCTATAAAGTGATTTTTCAGGTGATGCGCCACCGTTTTATAGAGGTCGGTCAGGATGCTATTGCCTGACGCTTCCGCAATGGCGACGTGGAAACTTATATCAGCCTCAATGGCGCTGGCTGTATCATCAGCAATGGCAGCTTCCTTCCTCTTTTTCAGATAAGCCTCCATTTTATCGATATCTTCCGCCGTTCTGTTCACAGCAGCCTTCTGTGCTATCTTCATTTCCAGCAGCTGGCGAACTTCATCGATGTCGTCCACAGCGGCCCGTTTTATCCGTTGAGGAAAAGGCTCTTCAATACCAGTACTGGCCTCTACAAAGGTGCCCAGCCCCTGTTGTACACGTAGTACGCCACTGTTGGCCAGGATGCGCACTGCTTCCCTTATGGATGAACGGCCCACGCCGTAGGCCTGCATCAAAGCTGGCTCTGTCGGTAATTTCTCTCCTGGTTTATACGTCCCGAGAGATATCTGCTCCTGTAACCGCTGGGCCACTTCGTCGGCGAGGCTGTTTCTCTTAATAGATGTCATAAGTTAGTCGTCATATCATCTGATGATTCAAAGGTAAGGAATCTCCCGGTTTCCTCACATCTTTTTTTATTTATCTTTGCGCCTCTTAGAAGAAATAAGCTATAAAACGTGCAACTTTGTAACGGGTTCCACGAGATTTTAAAACAAGACTAACAAATGAAAGCATTTAACTTTTTTATTCTATATCGTCTGCCATTGGGTATTATCTTCCTGTTAGGTGGTGTTGCACTGGGAATCACCGTAGGCTGGTGGGAAGCTGCTATCGTACTGCTGATCGGTGTGGTATGCCTGGTTACACACTTCATGTTCGGTCCTATGAGGCTGGTACAGGAAGCGGTGGAAGCTGGTGATATTGATAAGGCGATGGGAATGATGAACAAGATCGCTTTCCCTAAACTGCTGTACAAGCCGATCCGCTCTGTGTACTACTTCATGCAGAGTAATATGGCAATGTATAATAAGGACCTGGACAAGGCAGAAGCGACTATCCGCCAGAGTATCAAATCCGGTAGTCCGATGAAGGAATACGAAGGCATGCAATACTTCCAGCTGGGTACCATCGCTTACCAGAAAAACGACATGAAGGAAGCTGACCAGAACCTGAAGAAAGCGGTTAGAATGGGGCTGCCTGACAAAGAAAATACAGCTGCTGCACTGCTTACTCTTGCTTCTATTGCCATGAGCCGCAGGGACTTTAAAACAGCAAAAGATTACTTCCGCAGAGCTAAGGCACAAAAGCCGACCACTGCGCAGATAGTAAGCCAGATAAAAGAAATGGACAAATACATCTCCCGTATGCCCGGTTGATGGACCTGCTTATACCAGAAAGGCGTCCTGTTCCTGCAGGGCGCCTTTTTTATTGCCGCAATTATTTGTATCTATTATACTATATTCAAATATGTAGTAACCAATTAAACCTTATTTTTGTCCAAAACACACTCATCCTATGTTCGGTTTGTTCAGTTTTGACCAGATTCTGGCTATTACCTTCACTCTTTTCGCAGTTATTGATATTGTTGGATCTATTCCCGTACTGATTTCCCTGAAGGAAAAGCTGGGCCATATCGACTCAGGAAAGGCTACTATTGCCTCAGGGTTTTTGATGATACTGTTCCTGCTGGTTGGAGAGCCATTCCTGAACCTCTTGAGCGTGGATGTTCACTCCTTTGCGGTAGCAGGTTCCATTGTGATCTTTGTAATTGGTCTGGAAATGATCCTGGGAGTGGAGTTTTTCAAAAGTGAGAAAGATACCAAAACAGGTAGCCTGATCCCGATTGCCTTTCCGCTGATAGCTGGTTCAGGTACCCTGACTACCATTATGTCGCTCAAAGCCAACTACGAAGAAACGAATATCCTGGCGGGCATCCTTCTGAACCTGGTGATCATCTATATCGTACTGCGCTCTCTGAGCTGGATAGAACGCATCCTGGGTAAAGCGGGCCTGATGGTGGTACGTAAGTTCTTTGGCGTGATCCTGCTGGCTATTGCCGTGAAGATCTTCAAGAGCAACCTGAATATGTGATTGAAAATAAGTAGAGGGGCTTTTGTAATTGATCGCTAAATACATTAGTTTTGCCTTCCTTTCCTGGTGAACAGGATGGCTTCCGGCCTCGTAGTACAATGGATAGTATAAGAGTTTCCGAAGCTCCAGATACAGGTTCGATTCCTGTCGAGGCTACTTAAAAGTCTTGTAATTAATTGGTTACAAGACTTTTTTTATTCTCATCACATTTTCTGTTGGTCTACTCAAAATTTGTAAATTTGAACATGTTAACCTTGATGTAGATTTATTAATGTTATTTTATGGATTACAAAGAGTATATAGAGTCTAACGCTGATATTATGCTAGGTAAGCCTGTTGTAAAAGGTACCAGGATTACTGTAGGGCTGATATTGCAGAGATTATCAGAAGGCGCTTCTATACAAGATCTTATTGAAGCTTATCCCCATCTTTCTATAGTGTCTATTAATGCTGCTCTAGCTTATGCATCGGATGTTATCTCTAATGAAACAGTAATTGCTGTTGCATGATATTGGCAGATGAAAACATCCATAGCTTTATTATTAAAACCTTGCGAGATGAGGGTTTTGAGGTTGTTTGTTAGGCAATCATCTTACTCCTTACATTACCCCAGTGTCTTCATTTTGAAGAACATCTTCATACAAAACAAGACCTTGCGGAATTCATTCCTTTTCTTCATTGCCAGGAAATAGCGTCTGTATTTAAGATACAGTTGCATACGTTTAAAATTATTCGCGAGCGAATAACTTTTATAGCTGTCATGCAACTGCTGGAAGACCTTTCTTTCCTTGTCAAATGCCGGCGGACAGGCATCACGGTACATCTGGTAGACAGTCCGCATCTCCCGTATTTTTGCTTTCTGGTCAACCGCTTTGCCGGTAACATTTGAGCGGTGTTGTCTCCATTGAACAAAAGCCGTGTTGATATATTGGATCTCACCATAGAAAGTGGCGAAAAAAGGCAGCCAGAGGTCATACGGTATGACATTGGGATAAGGCATGGCCGCAACTGCAATTGACCTTTTCATGATGAGTGAATGTCCCGCTATGCAGTCGTCTGAAGTGAAATAAAGGCAATTGTCAAAGGTCGTCTGGTTTTTAAGTTCAGAATGTTTCTTCAGTGGCTGAAGATCTTCTGTTACCAGCTGGGAGTCGCTGTAGATCATAGGATGATCGCCTATGGCGTTCATCAACTGCGTTGTCTTTTCAGGCGCCCATATGTCGTCCTGGTCAGAGAAGGAAATGAATTCCCCTACAGCCACGCTTACCGCCTTCTCAAAGTTTTTAGTATAACCAAGATTCGACGCATTCCGGAATACACGAATATGGCTATGCCTGGCAGCATATCTTTCGAGAATTTCAACAGTATTGTCCTTACTGCAATCATCTACGGCCACAATCTCAATATTGGGATAGGTTTGCGCAAGCAGCGAATCCAATTGTGCTTCCAGGAACTTTGCCCCATTATAGGTAGCCATCACTATCGATACAAGAGGAAGCGGTTTTATTTCGCCAGACATAGAAAAAAAGTACTGTTAAAAAAGCCGGTACCCCGGTTCAGCGGCGTAAAAGTATTGATATTATTCAGATTTGCATAGAATAGGGTACAAACCGCTGCTAAAACAGCCTCTTCCGTATACAAAAAAAGCGCTGAGGATAGATCTTGCTATCCTCAGCGCTCATATTCAGTTCGCTAATTATTTCTCCAGGTTCGATTTCAGGTTTTTGAGCCCGGTCTGCAGGTCATCTCCGATCATTTTTTCAAAGTCCATGAATAACAGCATCAGGTTCATCGGATAATTCATATGCCCGTCAAATCCCCATTTTACCTTAGTTTCTGTTGGGGAAACGGATTCAGTCTGCATATACGCCTGTTCGGTAGATTCAAAGGGTTTAATGAACCGTAATTCAAAATCAACCCTTTCGCCGTCGGCGATCTTTTTGATCTCCTGTTCGCCTTTACCTACGTCCTTTTTATCGCTGTCCCAGGCGGAAACAAAACCGACAGTGCCATCGGTACCTGTATATGTCTTTTTCATTGCAGGGTCCATCATGACCCATTTACTGTAATTGTCCTGGTTTTTCAGGAACTTGATGTAGTCAAAAACCTCCTGTTTCGGTTTATTGATCACTATTTCCCGTTCAACGGCATAGCGTTTTTTAGTGACGGCAGCAGCGATGAGTGCAATAGCGACCAGTACGACGATGACCAGCAGGATTTTCTTTAATGCTTTCATGTAAGTAGGTTTAAGTGACGGAAACGGCCTTTTAAGCCTTTTGATTTGTATTCAACAATGTAAAGTAGGAATTGTTTTTGGCGAAGTTAATCCTCGTCCTGCCATCGTATGCACATAATAGTGTACGGATATGTGGCACAGACTGCTTGTCCATCTTGTCTGGCAGGTTTCCACCTCTTCATTTTCATGAACTCGTTGCGGAGCGTGTCCCGCAAACTGCCGGGGATTCGGTCATCTGTGATAATAACGTCCGTCACCACGCCCTGCTTGTTGATATAAAGCGTTGCTCCCCGGAAACTCGGTATCGGATATTCATGAATCTTTTTGTAATAAGCAGATATTAACGGTATGATCTTCTCTCCTGCATGTTTCATAATGCCCTCGTCTCCACCCGGATATGCGGGAGCGACTTCGGTAAAACTGTAATAAGTTGCACATCGGGACTGGCAGAAGGCCCCCATTTGAACTCCTGATAGTAGTAAGCAAGTAGCAAGTAACGATTTCATAGTCAGCGGATACGCCAAATTACAACTTTCCATTATCCACATCCGTTCTCAAATCCATTTTTTTTCTCCAACTTACAGGCCTTTGGGGATTTTTATGAATAAAGACGATCTATATTGGTTAATATCCACCTCGCCAGCTATACAGATGTTGCGGTTGCGTAATACGCACTGGATCTTACCCTTCTTATATGGTGTTTTTAAAGAGGAGAACAGGTTTTCTATTTCTGAGGTACAGCTGGTACGCCTGCTGGCCGAAACCCTGAGCCAACAGGATGATGGAACCGAAGACCTGGAAGAAGCAAAGATCAACTTTGGAGAAGATGAGGAAACCCGCAGCCGTAAATATATTCTGAACTGGGTACAGAAAAGGCTCCTGCAGGATCTCCCGGATGCAGAAGGAAATACCCAGTACCAGCTCAGCGCCTACACCGAGAAGGTGTTCCAGTGGATGCAGACCTTACAACTACGCCAGCACGTAGGTACGGAAAGCCGTTTTAAACTGTTATTCAACTCCTTACGGGATATCGTAGAGAATACGGAAGACGACAGGGCCAAGAAACTTGAAATACTGAAAAATAAACGGGCCGATATCGATAAAGAGATCAAAGCCCTGGAATTAGGTATCGTGCCGGACAGGTATAACAATGCCCAGGTGGAAGAGCGTCTGGAGCTGTTTACCCGCTTGTGTTATGAGTTGATCAGCGATTTCCGGGAGGTGGAAGATAATTTCAAAGCTATCCACCGCACTATCGTAGAACAGCATACCAAGGCTGAACAGAGCAAAGGTGCTATTATCGGCTTTGCCTTTGAAGCCTATGACTCCCTCCGCAATAGTAACCAGGGTAAGAGCTTCTATGCTTTCTGGGACTTCCTGATTTCCCGTGCAGGCCAGGAAGAATGGCGGCAGCTCACAGACCAGCTGTTGCACACCATGACAGAAAGAAAGATCAGCGGCGACGAGCAATTCCTGCAGAATATCAAATCCATGCTGCTCCAGCAGGGTAAAACTGTATATGATGCCAATGATAAAATGGCGGAAAAGCTTAGCCGGATCATCTCCGAGAAAGAAATAGCCAGACATAGACGCCTGCGTAAGCAGATCAACAACATCAAGGAATTTGTCTTCGACCTGATCGAAGAAGATGACAATATTGATTGTGGCATTACATTGGATGATAGCGTAGGCATCAGGATGGTAATGGAGAAGAAACTGGCGCTGGAACAGAAGAAAGCAACTGTCGAGGTAAAACAACCGGCAAATGCTACCGAGCAGATTGAAGACATTACAAGGTTCAGCAGGTTGCTGAATACATCCTTCATCAGCCGGAAACAGCTATGGGAAAAAGTGGAACATGCGCTGAAAGATAAGCAGACGGCTACGCTGAAAGAGGTGCTGGAACATTCTCCACTGGAGAACGGCCTGGCAGAGATCATCAGCTATTACGATTTCCTGCGAGAGAAAGCCAGTCGTGCATATATCGTGAAAAACACGACGGAGCTGATCCCACTGAATGCAGAACAAACAAAATTTGTGGAGGTTCCCTATTTATTATTTGGTAAATAACAGAGCGGATTATTATGAGCACATCGAAAATATTACCTTATGCATCAGTGGTCGTAAAACTGCTGAAAGGCCCGGTGGAATACGTGGAGAAAGGCGCCTGGGAGAAATTGCTGCAATACAAGGTCGAACTGACCGGTTTCCTGCAACAACTGGGATTGCTCCTGGTACTGGACGAACAGGATGGATACGCTTTTGTGAAACATGCACTTTCAGAAGATGATGAAGCATATGTAAGCTGGACACAAAGACGTTCTTTCAGTTACGAAGAAAGTATTATGCTGGTGCTGCTGCGCGAAATGATGGCCGAATTTGAGATCAGTGAATCTGCTTCCCGTGAACTCATCAAAAAACGCCGGGAAATAAAAGAATACGCGGAGCTTTTCTTCAAGGAAGGCGCCAGCCGTATCAAATTCCTGAAAGAAATAGACAGGTTAATAGACAAAGTAGAAGAAAGTGGTTTCCTGCATAAAATGGAAAACCATGAAGTAATAGACGAGCAGAAGTTCAGGATAAGAAAAATTATCAAAGCAAAAGTGGACAGTGAAGCGCTGGACAATTTTCAGCAGCAGCTGATGGCACATGCCGGAGGCGTCGAAGCGGCTGAATAACATACCTGTAAAAACCTTTTATTAGCACAATGCAGTTAAACGTTTTTAGTACTGATAATCACAAGAGTGGATTCCGCCTGCAATACCTGGAAGTATTCAACTGGGGTACATTCGACGAACATATACATAGCATCAAACCTAACGGTGACACCAGCCTGCTGACAGGCGCCAATGGTAGTGGCAAGACCACTTTCATCGACGCCCTGCTCACATTGATGGTACCGGAAAAGAAATATCGTTTCTATAACCAGAGTAGTGGTAGTGAGAAGAAGGGCGACAGAACAGAAGATTCCTATGTGCTGGGCGGATATGGAATGGTCAATAACGAAGCGACTGGTGTAACCAAAACCCTTTACCTGAGAGAGAACAAGGAAGACGCCTACAGCATCCTGCTGGCCAACTTTGCGAATGAGGCTGATCAGGCGGTGACGCTCTTTCAGGTAAGGTATTTTGTGAACGGCGATATGCGTAAGATCTTCGGTGTGGCCCACCGCGCTATGCATATTGCTGATGATTTCAGCCCCTTCGACCTGGGTGGCAACTGGCGGCGCCGCATCGACCAGTTGTACAATAGAGGCGGTCGCAGGCAGGTGGAATGGTTTGATGCCGCCAGCAAGTATGCACAGCGTATGGTAGATGCTCTGGGCATGCAGAGCATACAGGCATTACAGCTGTTCAACCAAACCGTGGGTATCAAAGTATTGGGTAACCTGGATGACTTCATCCGTACCAACATGCTGGAACCGCGCAATATGGAAGAGCAGTTCCAGGAGTTGAAGAAACACCTCACTACCTTGCTCGATGCGCAGCGCAACATTGAAAAAGCAGAAGAACAGATCCGCTTGCTGGAGCCTGTAAAAGAGCATTATGAGAACTTCTCTTCCTATCAAACCACCATCACCCAACTGAAACAGGAGTTGAACACTGCTACTATCTGGAACAGCTTTACACGCAATCAACTGTTGACGCAAGCCCTGTTTGAACGCAGACAGGAGGTGCAGGGGCTGCTGAAGAAGATAGAGGAAGCAAAGATCAATATGGCTGACCTGCTGGAACAGGAACGTACTACCCTGAACCTGCTGGAGCAGAATAAAGCCGGACAGCGTTTACAGCAACTGGAAAAAGAGATCCAGGAGCTGGAGAAGAAGCGCGTGGAAACAGAAGAGAACCTGAAAGAGTTTTCCGCCTGGTGTGAAACTTTACACCTGAAGGAAAACGATATGAACGATGAAGCTACCTATCAGCGGATACTGAAAGAGGTGCATCGTAGTTCGCTGAAACTGGAAACAGAACAGCGCCTTAACGAGGAAGATGAATACAGTGCCAAGCGGGTAAAAGAGCGTGCGGAGAGTGAAAAGGAAACGCTGGAGAAAGAGATAGAAATGTTGCATCAATCACGCAACAACATCCCTTCCCACCTGGTAGCACTGCGTAAAGAGATCTGTAATAATCTGAAGATCGATGTGAGTGAAATACTGTTCGCCGGAGAACTGATTCAGGTGAAAGCAGAAGAGATTGAATGGCAGCCTGCTCTTGAAAAGCTGCTGCACTCTTTCTCACTGCGTCTGCTGGTGCCTGAGAAGCACTACAAGAAGGTTACTTCTTACGTGAACAATAATAACCTGCGTACGCGCCTGATATATTATCAGATCAAGGAATCTGCATTGACGCTCTATCCGGAAGATGATACCGTATATCATAAACTTGATTTCCATCCCGATCATAAATTAAGTCCCTGGGTACAACAACAGATCATCCAGCAGTTCAGTTATGTGTGCGTGAACGATGAGAAAGCGCTCCAACGTCACGATATGGCGATCACTGTGGAAGGTTTGATCAAGAACCGCGACAGGCATGAAAAGGACGATAGAAGCAATAGTAATGATGCTTCGCGTTATGTGATGGGTTGGAACAACGAGCGTAAGAAAGATGCGCTGATATCCAAAAGGAACAAGCTGAATGAAGCGATCATCTCATCCAACGAAATATTACAAACCTGCAAGTCAAGGTCCGGACGTTTGCAGAAACAATTCTATGCAATTGGACGTCTGAAAGAACATAAAGGATTTGATGAAATTAACGTTGCTAAGATCCAGAAGAATATCCGTAAGGCACAGGAGCAGATAGGTTCATTGACAGATGAAAACCAGGAACTGGATGCACTGAAACAGCAATTGCTGGACATCGAACGACAGAAGGAAGATAACCAGGAAGCACAGGCAATGCTCATCAGGAATGAAGCGCTCGAACAGCGTAACATTGCTGATATGGAGGAAGAACAACAGGCTATGCAGCATTTGTTACAGCATATCACGGAAGCTGATAAGGATGAACTGCTCAACTTCCAGCAGCAGCATAGTCACCTGTTAGGTAACGTGACATTAGACAATATTGCCGGCATCTATAAATCACTCCGTGAGAATAAGGAACAGGATCTTAAACTGGCAGAAGACGCCCGTCACAAAGAAGAGGTGATGCTGAACAGAAGCATCAACCGTCTGAAGAGCCCTTCTGCGGAAGTAATACAGAAATTCCCCGACTGGATAGCTGATGTACAGGCCTTCTCTGATGATGCCGTGCATGCTACAGAATATATCGAATGGCTGAATAAGCTGACCACCGATAACTTGCCGGGATTCAAGAAGGACTTTGAAAGTTATATCAACGTTACCATCACTTACAAGATTGGTGGCCTGAATGAGGAAATGGAGAAGTGGGAGCGTGATATCTCCAATACGATCCAGAAACTGAACCATTCTCTGAGCGGTATCAACTTCAACCGTCTTCCTGATACATATATTCAGCTGGTGAAAAGACCGGTAGCTTCCGGTTCTGAAGCAAGGGAATTTAAGGGACGTTTGCTGGATGCCTTACCGCAGGCGGCCAACTGGCAGCAGAGTACCTTTGAAGAGAAGGCGCAGCATTTCCGTGAAAAAGTGCAGCCATTGATTGCTGCTTTGGATGAGAGTGAGGCATACCGCGCCCGTGTACTGGATGCGCGTAACTGGTTTGAGTTCTGGGCAGATGAGCGTTTCCGGGAAACGAATGAGTCTAAGAAGATATACAGGCAGATGGGACAGTTGTCGGGTGGTGAGAAAGCCCAGCTGACCTACACCATTCTCTGTAGTGCTATCGCGTACCAGTTTGGTATTACCAGGGAAGGAAAGAATGCACGTAGTTTGCGGTTCATTGCCGTGGATGAGAGCTTCAGCAACCAGGATGAGGAGAAAGCAACTTACCTGATGGAGCTTTGTAAACAGCTGCACCTGCAGTTGCTGGTAGTAACGCCGAGCGACAAGATCCAGATAGTACAGAACTTCATCGCACATGTGCACCTGGTGCAGCGTGTGAACGGCCGTCACAGTGTCTTGTATAATATGACGGTGAAAGAACTGCAGGATAAAATGGAGGACACTGGAGTAGCGGTTTGATACACCAAGCTATAAACTTTAACTCCGTCAGCCATCTTTCTTGGAAGGAATGCTGACGGAGTTTTTATTTTCACTTAATAACTCATTTCAACGATCTTCTCAACGTCAGCAGGTGTTAATGACTTTCTTTCTCCCAGGCCGTTCCAGCCTCTTTCTGTGAATCTCCGGGAGATGATCTGAGCCGTTCCTTCATACAATCCGGTGTACTCAGACAGTCTTGTATTTATGTCGAGGGAGTGAAAGAACTCTTCTGTCATCCTTATGCCGGCGGTGGCCTGTTCTTCCAGGCTCATGGCCGTTACATTCCAGACACGTTCGGCGTATTGGGCCAGTTTTTCTTTTTTACCTTCGAAGTTGTAGCGATAATGGGAGGGTGCAATAATAGCCAGTGTCCGGGCATGATCTATTCCGAACATGGCGGTCAATTCATGTCCCATAGCATGAATAGCCCAATCCGTAGGCACTCCTTTCTGTATCAGACCGTTGAGGGCCATGGTGCAACTCCACATAAAATTGGCCGCTGCCTCGTAATCAGCAGGATCTCTTATGACCCTTGGGGCTACCTCTATGAGTGTTTGCATGATACTTTCCGCGATCCTGTCCTGCAACATGGCCCCGGCAGGGTAGGTCATATATTGCTCCAGTACATGGGTGAAGGCATCTGTGATGCCATTGGCCAGCTGACGTTTAGGAATGGAAGCCACCACCTGTGGATCCAGGACAGAGAACTGCGGAAATAGTCCCAGGCCACCCATGGAGAATTTCTCCTGTGTCTCCTTCCTGCTGATCACCGCGCCGGAATTCATTTCTGAGCCTGTAGCCGGCAATGTCAGCACGGTGCCGAATGGCAATCCTTTTTTAGTGACGATCTTTTGGGTAAGTATGTCCCATGGATTGTCGCCTTCATAAAGGGCAGCAGACGAAAGGAATTTCACACCATCAATAACAGAGCCACCGCCGACTGCCAGCATAAAGTCGATCTTTTCTTCTTTGATCACTTTGAGGGCCTTCAGTAATACCTCATATTCCGGATTGGCGGGAATGCCACTGAATTCCAATACGGTAAATCCCTGTAGGGCATCTTTCACCTGATCATAAATACCATTCTGTTTAATACTACCTCCGCCATAAAGCATCAATAGTTTTGCTCCGGCAGGGATTTCCTTGCGGAGATTGGCAATCTGTCCTTTGCCAAATAAGATCTTCGTTGGGTTCCTGAATTCAAAATTTAACATGATGATGCTGTTTGTTAAGGTGTATATATAGCTCTTCCTGATACAAAGTAAATGTAAAACCATGCGCATTATGATTAACATGCTACCATAATAAATAGTTGAAGCGGGATGGAAATAGGGGATTGGCCTGTCCAAAATATGACAGAATGACGAGAAATACATGTTTGACATCGTCAATCATGAGGGTGTCGCTTGAAGAAATGCTACTTTGCTATTAGTTGATTATTAATCAGATAAAATATTGACTTAATCAATTATGTGTCAGTGTGTGCCTCCGCTACTCATCTTCCTGCAAGAGCGCAGTTTTGACAGGTTCCGCCGTATGAAGCATGCTCCCGATTTTAGCAAAACTTTAGATTTAACAGTTCTATCTTGTGCCTGAAAACAGGATATAAGAACTATGATCAGAGCATATAAGCTATACACAGGCGAAGACGGACATTCTCATTTTACAGCAGGGACAGTAACACACCGGGATGTAAAAGATGCAGATTCTATCATGTTCAACGAAACAGCCCCTCGTTCTACCTATGACTGGCACCCTGCGCCAACCACTCAATATGTCATTACTTTATCCGGCACTTTATTATTTGAGACTTATCTGGGCGAGCAGTTTACCCTGAGACCCGGCGATGTGCTGATTGCTATGGATACATATGGCACTGGCCATAAGTGGGAACTGATCGATGATGATCCGTGGAGGAGAGTGTATGTGACTTTTAAGGAAGGAGTGGAAATTAATTTTGTGCCGGACGGGAAGTGATTGGTGTCGGGCTATCAAAAGAAGTCAATTATGCTCGTTTTAACCGATTGAAAAAGGCTTTCTTCTCTTAGTATTTTGATTCCCGGTATCATTGCACCTCCCAGTATTATGCGCACGCAGTTGGAATCAGGCGTTGGTTTAGAGACAGTCGATAAAGGGATAGCCGACAAAGTATCTGAGACCTTAGGTTGACAATTTCCGCTTGCATTTATTGGCGAGATTTCGAGTCTTTTGAACGATGAAGCATTTGAACTGGCAATGCTGGTGCCTTTGTCAGCGTTTTTCTCCGGAGCAGCCGGGGCTTTGCTCGTCTTTTTTTGCGCGCGGGCTGAAGGTATCATAATCGTCAGTGCCGTTACAAATGTGATGATTGCCGCAAAAGGCTTATGAAAGCGTTTGTTTGCGACAGGAGGTAGTAGCGGCCTGTCTAATTGCGTAGATACAAAGCGACCACAAACATTATCCTTTCTATTATTGAAGAATGAAATGATCTCCTGATCACTTATACCGGCGAAATCAATCACTGTTTTTTGACAATTTTCACAGAATCTACCTTGCTCAGTAGGCGTCATTTCATTCCATGATTTATGACACGGCTTTGGGATGGATATGACGAATGGTTTTTTTTTCATAAATAAAATTAATGATTAGCGCATTTAAATGTCCATCTATAATTAGTAAGTCGGTCAGTCAAATAGCATCCCTACTTTATTTTTTAACCGTTCCCATAAAGTCACTTTTCTTGACACAATTATTCCCAAGGGCCTTATAAAGCCCTGAGGTATGTCATGTAGTCTTGTCATTTGAATGTGATGCACATTGTTGGTTAATGGAACAGTAAGTTCTTTGGTTATAAAATTGACATGCGACACCTGCAATGTAATGTGTTTTTCGGTAAGTGAATCAGGAACCTTCAACTCAAATTTGCCTGAACTATCTGTTTTCGTTCCAATTTTGTATCCCTTTATTATGACAGTTGCTGCAGGAAGAACGGAGTTGTCTGTGCTGTCTATTACTATACCAATTATGTTATTCTGTATGGTATCTGGCTGTTGTGGAGCTAATGTTATGTCTGATTTGTTTGCCATCAACGCTATTTTCTCCTGTATGCTTTGAGCCCGAGTGGGAGGAATGGAGAAGGCCAGCGCCGCTATCAGGGCTGCTGATGGCACCATGGGGGGCCGACGGCGACTATCCTGTATATTGATCTGCCGGTTCAGTTGTTCCTCTGAAAAGCGGCCACAAACCGGCTCCTTTTTATTATTAAGATGCGAAATGATTTGTCTATCGCTCATGCGGGAAAAATCGATTATTGTTTTATGGCAGCTCCGGCAGAACCTACCTTGCTCTGCAGGTGTCATTTCTTCCCAGGATTCATGACAAGGCTTCGGAAGCGATATAATAATTGGGGCTTCTTTCATATTAACATCAACAGTAAACGCAACTAAATGTTTACATGTTAATGAATGAATGACGTTGCATTGACGTCAACGGAATAAATTGCTCACTTTATATTTAAAACGCTGCCAGGCGTTAGGTTTCTGAGTCAGCGGCATCGCTTCTATGTGGGCAACTGCTCCCATAAACGTTGCATCTCTCAGTGCGGGGTTACTGATTTGCAATGGAAACTCCAGGTATCTGGTATCATTCACTGAAACGACAAATTCCTTTGAAACATCCTCACCGAGTCTTACTTTCAGCGTAACTGGTTTGTCTTTGCAGTTCTCAGGAATTTGGAGCTCGAACTTTCCAGCGCTGTCTGTTAAGGTATATGGTTCTTGCCCTTTTAGTATGATGATTGCTCCCGGAACAACAGCTTTACTTATACTGTCTATCACAATGCCTCTTATACGTGGCAGGGTATCTGTTTGCTGAGGTGTTATACCTGATCTCTCAGGGGCCAGTTGTATTTTCTCTGCTTTGCTTTTAGCCTCCACAGTCGGAATAGCGATGCTCAACGCCGCAACCATAGCAGCTATTGATGCGAAAGGTTGCTTCTTTGAGTTAGCAGGCATGCTCAGCTCTTTGTTTAATTGATCTGCGTGAAAGCGTCCGCAAACTTTACCTCGTCTACTTTTGAGATATGAAATGATCTGCTGATTGCTCATGCCTGAGAAATCAGTTACTGTCTTCTGACAGCTTTGACAGAACCTGCCTTTATCTGCGGGTGTCATCGCATCCCATGATTCATGGCAGGGGGTAGGGATGGATATAATGACTGAAGATTTTTTCATTGACTAATATGTGTTAAATCATATTGAGTTTGTAAGCTCGATTTGTCTTAGCGGAATAGACGGATTATTTTGTGCCTGATACGGTATGACAGCGGTGCTCTTTTGATCCCGCCTCTCACATTGGCTTCCATAGTAACACACACTAGTGGGCTATCTGCTGTGTCTACATTCGCTGTTAGTGAGACAATGACTTCCTGCGTTTGAAAACCAACATATGAAATAATCAATTTGACCGTTTGCTCCGTAAAACCTGAAGGAATGTTTAGTTCAAATCTACCTGAATCGTCGGTAGCAGTGCCTACCAAAAGTGTATCTAATTTTACGCTGGCGCCGATAAGAATGTCTCCGGTATGATCATTTACGATGCCTGTTATCTGTGATAGCCTGGCCGTGTGTTGTTGTGATGATATTGTTGTATCAGATCTGTCAGGAGATACGTATATTTTCTCCACCTTGCTTCTGGCTACGGATGGTACAGATATGGTGAGCGCCGCCACAATTGCTGCAATAGATATGAACGGTTTCCTGCCTGTGTCATCAGACGCTCTGATCTCCCTGTTCAGTTGCGCCTGACTAAAGTTGCCGCAAACGTTATCCCTGTTAGTGTTGAGGAAAGAAATGATTTCTTTATCACTCATGTTCGAAAAATCAGTTACTACCTTCTTGCAGCTTTGACAGAACTTACCTTTATCTGCGGGTGTCATCGCTTCCCATGATACATGGCAAGGTATAGGAATGGATAGTATACATGAAGAATTTTTCATATCAAAATAGTAGTCAAAGCTGAGCTTTATGAATAAATAAAGAGTTGCGGTTTAGGTCTTTCACCAAAGAGCTGTCTGTATAGCTGTTATATTGATTTCGTGTTAGAGTATTAACTAAAAATACCTCTCATGGCGCTATTGAATTTCCCCCATAAGGACTGGCCTTTTTTATCATCGGTATTGAAATGGATACCATATTGGCCATACCTGGTCTTATCTTCATTAAGACGTATATCAAGTGGTTTGAGATCCTTTTGTAACAGCACTTTTATACTTCGCTTTTCATAACCGATAAAGCTTACCTCAAGTGTTATGACCTTTCTCTTGAAATCATCAGGTATCCGTAGTGTGAATTTTCCGGATTGATCTGTTACTGTTCCAATAGGTCTGTCTTTTATTTTTATAGTTGCGTATGGCAGTGGCAGACCATCCTTATCTGCTTTTACTATTCCTGAAATGAAACCTGCTGAGCCCTCAGCTTTGACATTGCCTGGTGCGGGCTTGTTCTCTTGATCTGCTGTCTGCTCTATTTTATTCATTGATGTTGCAGCTTTCACAGATGGCATTGTAATGGTCAATGCAGCAATAACAGCGGCAACGGATATAAAAGGTTTGCGACGCTTTTCAGGAAGCGGTACACTAATTACCCTGTTTAACTGACTGGCAGTAAAGCGCCCGCATGCACTAGCCTGTTTACTCTTCAGTAACTCAATGATCTGTGCGTCACTTAATGCTGAGAAGTCGGTCACTGTTTTTTGACAACGCTGACAGAATCGTCCTTTATCAACGGACGTCATTTCATTCCATGATTCATGGCAGGGCTGCGGTATTGAAAGGATGATTGATGTTTGTGTTTTCATACAAGTAATATTTAAGGGATAGCTTATCTGAAGAGAGATTTTATATTTAGTCTTTCCCAGAAAGACCGTTTTCTTGTAACCACAGGCACACTCAATATTCTGGTGTCGGGTTCCAGATATACCTCAATATGGTGGTTTTCCTCTGATAGCGATAAGCAGAATGTCTGCGCTTCAAAACCTATATAGGCAACTTTTAGTAAAAGCGTATCTTTTGTATATGTGATTGGTACCGTCAATCTGAACTTCCCGGTTACATCTGTCAATGTACCGATCCTTTCATTTGCTGGCAGTGTCATTACTGTAACCGCAGGAAGGGCTTCCTTGTTTGAACTATAGACAAATCCAATAATCGTCCTGAGAGCGTTTGTCCTGCTCAAAACCGTCGGCGTATCTGTTGGTTGTCTTATCAGAGGAGCTATACCTGCATCTTTTTCACCTGCCGGATGCGGTACAGTCTGCGATACACGCTGTGCCCTGGCTGACGGCAGAAAAAAATACAGTGCCGAAACAAGAGCGGCAATGGGAATGAATGGTGTGCGTTTTTGGTCTGCTATTGCAAATTCCCTGTTTAGTTGCTGTGGATAAAACCTGCCACATACCTGTCCCTGTGTGCCGTTAATAACCTCAACGACCTGCCTGTCACCCATTGCTGAAAAGTCGATCACTGTTTTCTGACAGTTAAGGCAAAAGCGCCCTTTTTCGGTGGGCGTCATTTCTTCCCAGTTCTCAGAACAGGGTTGGGGAAGTGTCAGGGTAAAAGGACGGTTTCGTTTCATAGCTATAGGATGCGCATAAACGTCAAATTGCATAAAAGTACTATAAAAAAAGTCCGGGAACTTTTCCCGGACTTCTCAAATATCTAAATCTCAGCGCGTCACATTCCGCAGGAACCTCTCCACCGCATAAGTAGACAACTGTCCTCCCGGGCCTTTCAGGTTGTAATCAAATCCATGTGTGGCCCAGGGGAGGGACAGGAAGAAATGTTTAACACCATTGACCTTCAATTTTTTATTAAGCCGGATACTGTGCTCATAAGCCACCAGTACGTCGTTCTCTCCATGTATAATGAGCGTAGGCACCGCATGTCTGTCCGCAAACTCTATTGGCGAACTGGCGGCATAATTGGCAGGAACGGCGTTATAAGTCCCTCCCAGGTAGTTCTCTAAAACTTTACGCGAATCCATCACCCAGGGATTGGCTGGTAATGAATATCCCCACACCATATCCGCCGGGCCATAGAAATCAATGACGCCTTTCAGGCCTGGTACTTTTTGCCGGTATGCCGCCAGTAGTGCGATCTGTGCTCCGGCGGAACGGCCCAGCAGCACAAAGTTGCTGGTGTCTATCTGAAGGGCTGTCGCATGTTCGCGGAGGTAATCCAAGGCTGCGTATACGTCCTCTATAGGTGTCGGACAACGATAAGCAGGGGCCAGCCGGTAGTTAACAGACGCTACATGGTAGCCCGCATGTGCCATGTAATTATTCAGTTCGGGTAATTGTTTGCTATCGCCACTGCTCCAGGAGCCTCCATGTATAACGATCACACAGGGACGCAGGCCCGCCTGTTGCGCAGGATAAAAATCCAGTGTGGAAGAAGGCAGATCGTCCTTGCGATAAGGGAGCGTTTTCGACGCAACCGGCTGCTGCGGATAGTCTGTCAGCATGGTCAGAAAACTAAACGGCGGTGTACCGCTGTCATGATCATTTTCCCCCAGGGCTTTATCCATTGCCACAGGCAGGTCTTTTGCAATTATATAAGCCCTGAAAATCGGGGAAAGGAGTATCAAAAGGGTGATGATTCCCAGCATGGTACCTGCCAGCTGGTATTTGGCGGTAAGAAATCCCGCCACCAGCAACACAAAGGTGATTGTGATAAATACCCATGCAAATTCGGCCACACCAATTGCCAGCAACCATAAGTGATAGGTAGGCGCTCTAAAGACGGCTAAAAGGGATACCAGGAAAGTGATAAAAATTAACGTCAAACGGATCATATTCAATTTTTGCTGCACAGATAATGCCTGCCTGCTATTCCTTCCGGAACAAGGGCCTAAGGGCCGCTTTATTGTCAGGGTATGCTGTTTTGGGTAAAGATACGAATGAAGCGTCTTCAGGCCGTCTGCCATCCATCCAAAACCGCTTTGACTTCTAAGACAATCGCAGTAAATTGAGGGAATCGTATCAAAAATTGTGTGTATATGGCTGAAAGAAAAACGAATTCATCAAACTTCCAGAACCAGTCTTACCTGGAAAGTAAATGTCCGCTGAATGAGCTACTGTTTACAATGAGCCGTCGGTGGACTACAGACGTCCTCTTTTGCATAGAGGAAGGTAATAACCGTTTTTCCGGTATCCGTGAAGAGCTGGCCTACATTACCGATCATATTTTATCAGACAGGCTGAAAACCCTGGAGAAAAGCGGATTAATTACCCGTCATCAGTTCCCGGGAATGCCCCCCAAAGTGACCTACGCACTGACCGAACATGGTGTTGAACTGTGTAATCTGTTGAGTAAACTATGCGATTTTTCACATCTGATTTATGAAGACAAGGCCGTGTCTGCCTGAGCAGCTGGCATCCACGTTATGAAGAACTACGGATTTAAGTAATCTTTTGTTACTTTAGGCTAACTAAACACCCAAAATGAAAAAAGTTAGCCTGTATCTAAGCCTCTTGCTGGCCTCCCTGTACGCCAGCGCTCAAACTATTGATAAACAGCAGCAACAACGTTTTGCCGGTATAGACAAGATCGTGGAGAAGGTATTGCAGGACTGGCATGCCGCCGGTGTGGCCATCGCCGTCGTGGAGAAAGATAAGATCATCTATTCCAAAGGCTTCGGCTACCGGGATTATGAGAAAAAACTGCCCGTTACGCCCAATACCGTTTTTGCTATCGGCTCCTGTACCAAAGCCTTTACTTCCGGCCTGCTCGGTGTATTACGGCAGGAGGGGAAGCTGGACTTTGAAACCCCGGTACGTCAGTATCTCCCGGAACTGGTATTCAACAATGACGATCTGAATGCGCATGTCACCCTGCGTGATATGATGTGTCATCGTACGGGCTTGTCCCGCTATGACCTGTCATGGTACCTGTTCGGCCCTTCCTCGCGCGATTCCCTTTTGTACCGCATCCGGTATATGGTGCCGAATGAACAACTACGGTACAAATGGCAATACAACAATTTCATGTTCATGGCACAAGGTGTTGTGGCTGAAAAGCTGACCGGCAAAAGCTGGGAGGAAAATATCAAAACACGCTTCTTTGATAGTCTTGGTATGTATCATAGCTCCACTTCCATAGACGGCTTCAAAGTGGAGGATGCCGCGCTGGGATATGATGTCATAAAAGACAGTGTCATTAAAAAGATGCCGTATAAGAACATCAATGTAATAGGTCCTGCCGGCAGTATCAACAGCTGTGTGAATGACATGGCTAAGTGGGTGATGGCCTGGATCAATGGCGGTAAATTATCGGGAAAACAGGTATTGCCTGCGGCTTATGTAACTGAAGCTACCAGCGCACAGATGCCCATTGGTGGTGGACGGCCCGGTAAAGAGCTGCCTGATATATACGGAGGTACTTATGGCCTGGGCTGGAGTATGTCTACCTATCGCGGGCATTACCAGGTGGAACATGGTGGTAATATCGACGGATTTTCCGCCAGTACCTGCTTTTATCCATCAGACAGTATCGGTATTATCATATTGAGCAATCAGAATGGTTCCCGTGTGCCTTATCTTCTCAGAAATATATTCTCAGACAGGTTGCTGGGCGCAAAGTATTTTGCCTGGAATGACACTGCGGTAAAGAAGCTGAATGAAATGAAGGTCAAGCAGAAGGACGTTAAACAGAAAGATACCGTTGTAGCGAAAGTGAAAGGTGCAGATGTAATCCGTGAAGATCTGAAGGATTATGCCGGTAACTATACCAGCAACGCTTTTGGTAAGTTCGAAGTGATTGTACAGAACGATTCATTGTTCGCATTGCTGCCAGATAGCAAGGAGTATCTGAAACACGTGTCCTACGATGTTTTTCAGACATATACCGTAGATAAAGAAACGGGGATTGATAGTACCCAGGGCGGCACAAAAGTAAAGTTTAACGCAGATATCAATGGTGATATCGCCAGTGCAGAAGCTGATCTTAGCGTAAAAGATCCTGTGATATTTAACAGGACAGCAAAAGCCCTGCCTCTTAATAAAGCAACATTACAGAAGTACATCGGTATATATTTGTTCGGTGGGATGGAAGCAACTGTTCATATCAAAGGAGAAGATCAGTTGATGCTGGATGTACCCGGACAAACAGACTACACATTGGTGCCTGTAGAAAAAGATAAATTCAGCCTGAAAGATCTGAAAGGTTTTACAGTAGAATTCAGTGTGAATGAGAAAGGAGAGGTGACCGGTCTGACATCCGTTCAGCCTAATGGCAGGTTCAGGGCGGAGAAGAAGAAATAATAACAGGAAGTAATTATAAATAACAATGCCGCGGAGATCTTCGCGGCATTGTTATTTATAATTACTTCCTGTTATCTCTTCGCTTTCAGCCTGAACTCAATATTCACTGCAGAATTGATCAGCTTATCCTGCATAGACTTGTCGGCCCTGTAGGTCATTCCCCAGAGGGTCCGGTCAATATTGAAATTGGCCATGGCTGTTATCACGCCTTTTTCAAATTTGATGATAGCAGGGAACGAGATGTTTTTAGTGATATTCTTGATGGTCAGATTGCCTTGTATCGTATAATTTGCGTTCTTCATTAATACTTCATTCCCTACAGAAGGAGCAAAATCAGACACACTGGTGATTTCGAAGGTAGCTACCGGGAATTTGGTCACGTCAAAAAACAGCGGACCTTTCAGCTCGTTTTCCAGTTTACGTTTCAGGGTGGTATCTGTTTTAGACAGGTCTATATTTTCGAGGGAATTCATTTTGATAATGATGTTTCCGCCGGTGATAGCAGTGTCTTTCACCAAAAGTTTACCTTCCTGTATCTTAAAAAGGCCAACATGTTTACCGGTAGGCTTGGTGCCTATCCACTGAATTTCGCTGTCAACGGTGTCTACCTGGTATGGGCTTCCTTCGCTCTCTTTTACCGGATGAGCTTCTGTAATGGTTGCTTTATCAGCTTTGGGCGCCTGTTCGCAGGCAGCCACAAAAATGATCAGCACGATGGAAAGTATATATTTCATAAACAAATTATTCGGTCAGCTACCGGCCACTTCCCGGTTCCCTACCCACACAAATCTTCTTAGTATGAATTCCGGGTTGGTGAAGCTCGCATTTCCCGCAGGATTACCTCCTGTCACATGAAAATCAGAGAATGCCGCGTGTTGGTTTACCCAGATGAATCCGGTAAAGTTAAATGATACTGGTGTAAATACGCTATTCATCTCTTCGGTTATCTTTTCTTTCACTTCCGGGCTGGTTGTATAGGCAGCGCAGGTAATGGCCCCATGCTGCTGCGCCATCTGCCGGGCCAGCTGTATAGATTCATTGGTATCCTTCGTTTTTATCAGTAACAAAACCGGGCCAAATAATTCCTGTTCGAAGATGTGTTTGTCTGCACTGCCTACTTCGAGTATGGCAGGTGTACAGCCACGTGCACGGGTAAACTCTTCGTTTACCAGTGGTTGTCCTTCGAGGATTACTTTCGCACCCAGTTTACCGGCATTATGCGCCCTTTCCAGCGTGTTTTCGTTCTGTAAGGCCCCAAGTGTACCTGCGCCCATTTTAGGGTTGTTTACGAGGCTTACAACAGCATCTCTGAACTTCTGTACCACTTCCTCAAAGGAAAGTTTCCCTGCGGCGGTGGTAATACCCTGTGCGGGGATGAAAAAGTTCTGCGGGGCGGTACACATTTGCCCCGAATAGAGGGACACGGAAAATGCCAGGTTCTGCATTACAGCGTCAATATCTGCCACGCTGTCCAGTATAACAGAGTTGACCCCGGCTTTTTCTGTGAAAACAGTCTTATTAGGGAGAGATTCCACATAATTTCCGAACTGGCTGCTGCCGGTGTAGTCTATGAGCTGAATGCCCGGATGTTCACACAGCGTTTTTGTGATGGGTGCTGCGGAAGTATCTGGCGCCAGCTGGCAGAGATTGGGACTAAAGCCCTTTTCCTGCAATACCTGTTGTATAGCGCTTACCACAATCGCAATTGGCAGAATGGCTTTGGGATGTGGCTTTACGATCACTGGATTGCCGGTTACCAGGTCAGCATAAATGCCCGGCAGTGAATTCCACACCGGGAAAGTGGAACACCCGATCACCAGTCCTACGCCCTTGGGAATAGCCCGGAAATGTTTTTTCAGCTGAAGGGAGGTCTTACCCATGGGTTTTTCCCACATCAGGGAAGCAGGGTAACGGTTACCCTCATGGTAACCCATAGCGATCGCTTCCAGCGCTCTGTCATTGGCATGAGGGCCGGATGCCTGGAAGCTCATCATGAAACTCTGGCCGGTAGTATGCATGGTGGCATACGCGATATCGAAGAAGCGCTCTTTGATGCTTTCCAGGGTCTCTACCAGGATATCAGCACGTACGTCTACCTGTGTATTACGCCATTGCGGAGCTGCAGTCATCGCCCTCGTCACCAGTTCATCTGCCGTGAAAAGGGGATAGGTGATGCCCAGGGATTCCTGGGTGAAAGGAGACACTTCTTCTCCCGCCCAGGTAGTTTCTCCTGTTTGCAGCAATTGCTTATAAGGCTTCTGCAGCAGTTCTTTATACCGGGCTTCGCCCTGTTCTGCTGCATTTTCGCCATAGGCTTTGGGGTGTTCCGGGTACTGAGAATAGAATGCCCGTTCATGATTCGCCTTTACGGCGCTTTCAATTGTGTTTTGGTGCTTGATGTTAAACATATGTGGAATTTGTGGATTGATTACCTGCTATTGGTCCAATCACCTCACCAATGAAAACTTGTTGTCATTGTAGTATTCGTCCGGTCTTAGTCTCAATGGGTGATTACGTTGATATTGCAGAAAAGTATCATATTCTGCTTTGTGCATGGTGGTCCAGGCTCTGTAGGCCGGCTGATTGGCTACCGGGCCGAAGATCCACTGATTATAAGCTTCAAACATGCCCTGTTTCAACAGGCTGCGCTGAAAGTCAAACAGTGCGTACGGGAACTTTATGCCGGCAAAGTTGTACCAGTCCAGGAGGAAACGTGTACGCAGCATAATCAGCGTTTCAGGATCTATGCCTGACATCACCACACTGGCCTGTTTGCCCATAGAGGCTTTATAGGAGTTGATGAAGTCTGCGCCTGATTTCTTTTTGCCTTTCTGCTCGTTCACCTCTTCTATGGCCTTCGTCAGCAGGCTGGGATCATTGTACAGAGATTTATAAGCATCCAGCAGGAGCGTCCTTACTTCTGCAGTGCGTGCCGTATAACTTTCCAGGTTCACAAATATCTCTCCGTAAATGATCACCCACACAGGGTTGTTCATGTACGCATAAGCCTTAATAGCGTTGTAGTAGTTACTGGAGAAGTTAGGCGCTTTTTCTATGCCTTTCAGGTAACTGCCCATACCTCCTTCAAATACTTTCAGGAACATGAGTAACTGTCCGTTGTCATTATACAGTTCGCCGCTTTCCGGGAATTTACGCAACGCCTTTTCATACAGCTTCTGCGCTGTTTTCCATTCCTGCCTCGATTGATAAATATTTCCGGCTATCTGGAAAGTCTGTTCGTCGGCTTCTTTCTTGTTCAGTAAGGGCTCTATGATATTCCTGGCCTTGTTCATATCTCCCTGGAGATAATAGGCAAAACCGAGTTGTTTCTTGAATTCTATGTTGTCCGGCTCCTGTTGTAATGCCTGGTTTAATACAAGAATGGCATTGGAGTAGTCGCCGTCGCGTATAAATCCTTTAGCTGTCGTATACAATTCCTGCGCATCCTGGGCGGACGCACTTATTACAGATGAAAATAATATGGCTGCAAATAAGCCCATTTTCAATAAAGATGCCCTCATATTCATGCCTGTCAGACGTTTGCTGTAAAAATAAAGAAAAAATGTGCCAAACACGCAGAAGGACTGGGAGAAAGCTTTGTTTCTTCTCTGCGTCTTCTCTGCTTGTTCTCTCGGGCTGCTCCGGGGCCTTTTACTACCGGATTAACTCAGGTGTTTGTTCGATGCTAGTTCGTCGCGTCTTCGTTGCTAGTTCGAATACTGTTCGAATAGGGAATTGTGTTAAAATAATATCAGGTTCCCGGGGGTGAATCCCGCGCTACAAACACATTCCGGGAGAAAACCCGTTATAAACAATTCCCGGGGTTGAAACCCCGCGCTACAAACACTGGGACTCCTGACGGAGTCCTATTATGCTTTGTTGATGACGTTTGTTGTTTCTCCCTAATTATTCTCTCTCTCGTCTCAACGGCGGAGCGTGCCCTGAAATCTTATATGCAAACCATATGCAACTCATGTGTACGTTGTCTTAGTCCTGAAAGTTTACCTTTTCCGGGTATTGACTTCGTTTAGATCAGGATATAACAATGCTTCTCCTATGTCCATCTTACGTTGATGCTACGTTCAAAGACGTAAGATGAACGTAAGTTGGACATAGGAGAAGCATTGCTTGTACCTGGTCAAATAGAAGTTTGATCCCCGGTTCGTCTTCGTTACCACTTCGGTACGACTTCGCTACAACTATACTGAGGCGCTATACCTATAGGCGCTGTAGTCCTGCGTTACGCCTGCTATTCTATAGCCAGGGCTATAGAATAGTGGCTATAACGCTATAGTAGAGAGCCTATAAGCTATAGATGGTACTATAGTCGTAGTATAGTGAAAGCGAATACATACCCGGAGATCCCCCTTGGCAGCTCTTATTAGCAGGTTGGCGGTTTTACGCTGATTGGTATTTAAAGCATACTTTAAACAGAAACGCCTGCTAGGAAGTACGGATACTTCCCGGCAGGCGTTGTAACGTATGGTAAAGAAACTTAAATCATCTGAGAAATAAGCCCGTCACGCAGCTTAGGCTCAAACCAGGTGCTTTTCGGAGGCATTACGTTGCCACTGTCAGCGATGTCGAACAACTGCTGGATGGTAACCGGATAAAGGGCAAAAGCGACCTTCATTTCACCGCTGTCCACTCTTTTCACCAGCTCCTGCAGACCGCGGATACCGCCTACAAAGTCGATACGCTTGTCGGTACGCTGGTCTTTAATACCCAGGATCTTGTCCAGGACATTATTGGAAAGAATGGTTACATCCAGGATGCCGATAGGATCTGTCGTGTAGGTGCCTTCCTTCGCTACCAGGCGGTACCAGGTGCCTTCCAGGTACATGCTGAACTCATGCAGCATGGAGGGCTGTTGTGGCAGGTGACCAATAGATTCTACCGTAAAGTCATATTCCAGGCGGGAAAGCAATGCCTCTTTGGAAAGTCCGTTGAGATCCTTCACCAGCCTGTTATAGTCCAGGATCACCAGCTGGCTGGCAGGGAATATAGTTGTCAGGAAGTAATTGGCAGGATCATCCATAGAGATCATCTGTTTCTCTTCAAACTCTTTCTGTACCAGGGATGCTGACGCTGCACGGTGATGGCCGTCGGCAATATAAGTGTGCGGTACTTTGGAAGCGAAGAGGGAGGTGATTTCATTGATGGCGGCAGTTTCATTCACTACCCAAACCGTATGCTGGATGCCGTCGGCGGCAGTGAAGTCGTATGCCGGTGCATGGGCATGTATCCAGTGGTCTATGAGGGAGTTCACTTCAGGAACGTCGTTATATGCCAGAAACACGTTGCCTGTCTGCGCACGGGTGGTTTTTATATTGTTGATGCGGTCCAGCTCTTTATCAGGACGCGTAAATTCATGTTTTTTAATAATACCCTGATTGTAATCAGATACGGAAGATGCGCATACAAGCCCTGTCTGCGTACGTCCATTCATGATGAGGCGGTAGATGTAGTAGGCGGGAGCATCATCCTGGAACAGGGTGCCTTCTTTGATAAATTTCTGCAGGTTCTCTGCGGCTTTATCATATACAGCCTGGCTGTATACATCGGTACCTTCCGGAAGGTCAATTTCCGATTTGGAGACATGGTAAAACGAGTACTGGTTACCGGCAGCTTCTGCTTTGGCCTCTGCTGCGCTAAGCACATCGTAAGGGCGTGCAGCTACTTTGTCTGCAAGTTCCGGAGTAGGTCTTAGTCCTCTGAACGGTCTGATGATTGCCATGATATTAAAATTGTTAGGCCGCAAAAGTAACTAATTAATTTTTCCCGTCTAAGTACTTGCCTGTGTTTAGTTTGCTGAAAAAAGTAAAGGGCCCTGTGCTGAACAGGACCCTTCGTTTATATGATATTACTATATACTAAATTACTATGCCTTTTTCAGACTGAAGTACTTCATGGCTTCTACCAGTACTTCTACGCTTTCATAAGGCAGGGCATTGTATAGAGAGGCGCGGAAACCACCTACCAGACGGTGTCCTTTAATGCCTACAATATCTTCTTTCTTACAGAATTTCAGGAATTCTTCCTCCAGGTCAGGTTTATCCATGATGAACGATACGTTCATACGGCTCCTGTCTTCTTTCTGTACGGTACCACGGAACAGCGGGTTCTGATCGATCTCGCTGTAGAGCAGTGCTGCTTTCTTTTCGTTCTGTTTCTCCATCGCAACAGCGCCACCCTGGTCTTTCAGCCAGCGCAGTGTGAGCATGGAAATGTAGATAGCAAATACGGGAGGGGTGTTTAACATCGAACCGTTCTCGATATGATTGCGGTAATCCAGAATGGTAGGGATCTTGCGACTCACCTTACCCAATAAGCTTTTACGAACTGCAACGAGTGTAGTACCGGCGGCGCCCATGTTTTTCTGCGCACCTGCATAGATGAGAGAGAACTTATTAAAGTCCATGGGGCGGCTCAGGATATCACTACTCATATCCGCAATCAGTGGAACAGTTGTTTCCGGGATCTTCTGCCACTGCGTACCATAAATGGTATTGTTGGTCGTAATGTGCAGATACGAAGATTTCGGGGAAATATTAAACTGTTTGGGGATGTGATTATAGCTGCTGTCCTTAGAGCTGGCAGCTATATCTACGAAGCCATATAATTTGGCTTCTTTGATCGCCTTATTGCTCCATACACCGGTATCGATGTAAGATGCCGTGCCATCATTTTCAAGGAGGTTCATGGGTATCTGCATGAACTGCGTACTTGCACCTCCGTGAAGATAAAGCACCTCGAAGTCGTCATCGAGTTGCATCAGCTCTCTTACAAGATCCTTTGCCTCATCCAGTACAGCCTGAAACAGCGGTGTTCTATGCCCTATTTCTAAAATTGACATTCCTGAACCTTCAAAGTCAATCAAAGCTTTACTGGCCTTGTACAGCACTTCATTCGGCAATATGGAAGGCCCTGCGTTAAAATTGTGCACCTTCATAGGTCGTTCTAAGTTAAATAAATTGTTTGCTTGTTCCACTTTGTTTGGTTTTGTCAGAGGAATGGAAAAAAAAGTATGGCATTTCACTTATGATGCTGAACGCGTGTAGGATAAGGCTAAAAAGATAGTACTAACAAAGATAATTTATATTTTTTTAAAATCGAAATTAATTGAGGATAGGTTTTTAGCCTTCTTGTCTGCCGATCATCTCCGTTGCCCGTTGCTGAAGAGGCTCATCGGTTACTTTACGGTGCTGAAGCTTATTTAAGGCTGGCATGCCTGCATTGACCCAGGCGGTATACCAATAGCTGGCAGTTGTGCTGATTGCGTCCCTCATACGACGTTCGACCATGTCCCCCAACAAAAAATGGTAGCTCTTGACATAAGCTGTCGCGTAATTTCTAATCAGTTTCCCATTGCGTTTTTCGTACGCAAATTTCCTGCCGGAGCTGTACCTTTCGCTTAACATCTTTTCCACCTTCAACACGGTATCGGCTGCCATGGCGCTTTGCAGCACGATCTGCCAGGTATGTGCACTGATATCCTTTATGTAACCCGCCTTGCCTGTCCAGTACCTGAATGTTCTATCTGCCATCAATTCGGGGATTCGGGATTCCCACAAACCGTGGATACCCTGTTGCCCTGTCAGTTGCCCGTTGTGATTGGAACAAGCGTGTAATGGAACATGTGCATCGCCTACGTAATGGCCCAAATCGGCGCTGAGCTTCATGATCCGGTCTGCGTCACACTCCCGGAAGGCCTGTGTGAGCCTTGACATCATCTGTCCGATATACCAGGGCAGGATACCATACCTGTTCAGGGTATCTGCCGTAAAACGCAGTACTGCTTCCTGCCAGGAGCGGGGCAGTTCGGGGAAAGGCGCCTGGCCGTAATGATCGATATCTATGTAATGGCGCGGCCCTTCTTCCGGAATGATATATCTTCTTTTATCTGCATCTGTGGCATGCAACGCGAGATATTCCAGATTGGGTTTATAGAATACCAGCATATCCGGAGGTAATGTAAATACGGCCAGCCGGTTAATACGCTGGTGTGCAAAGAATCCCCAGCCATGAGCAGGAAGGGAAAGGAGTGTTAGCAGACTTATCGTCCAGCAGATTTGGTGTATGATCATCTTTACATGTTTGGGTAACAAAAAACGGAGCCAGGAGGCTCCGTTTATAATATTAGATAAAAATGTTGAGATTAAGCGTGCGCTTCTTTTTTCTCATGCACCTCAATATTTGTCACACCGCCGCTCACAGCAAACTTCATAGCTTCTCCGGCTGAGACATTGGTCAGCGGTCTTACCTTGCTGACAGGCACCATAAATACTTTCCCCGTGATGGCGTATGCATGAGGTACATAAACTGCTGTATATCCTTCCAGCCCCAAACTGGACACATCTGCCTGCGTAATGAAGCCCATTTCCCATACATCCACACCGTAAACCTGTACCAGCACCGGATGGTCGAACTTCTTTTTCTCGCCGACAAAAGCATCAAAGACATCCTTAACAGAGGTATATATATATTTAATGAAAGGCGTTCTTTCCAGCAGGTGGTCAAATAACGCGAAAATGCGGCTCACAATAAAGGAGGAGCTCAGGTAACCCACCACGATCACCAGTGCCAGCACCAGCACAAACCCCACTCCCTTATAGCGGAGGTACCGTAGCGGAGTTTCCAGAGGTAAAAGGTCTCTGGGAATAATATTATCGATGGTAACGAAAACCCAGTACAGTGTCAGCGCGGTAACGCCAATGGGGGCCAGTATCAGTAAGCCCTGGAAGAAATACCGTAATACGCGGGCCGCCAGAAGCTTAAGACGTTTTTTAGGAGACATATAATTTAAATGCAAATACGTGAATAATCCGGGAACCCCAGGAAATTGATTATCTGACGGCGTCAAAGTTACATCGTTTATTTTATCCTTTGGAGCGGATCTGTACAAAGCTGGAAAACAATGATTTGACCGACGAGTTTCCTGCTACTGGATAACTATATTAAAAATAATTAAGTTGGAAACTTTTGCGGTTTAAAAAGTTTCCATAGTTTTGTTCCAGCATCGCAAATCAGTTGGAGAACCACCAAAAACTATGAAGCCAGGACGGAGGAAACAACCGCCATTATCAGGATGTAAAGAAAAAACCAAGAACAACAACGCACATACAATCACCAATGGAAATACAGGAACGTATTCTGGATACTGCATTCAGTCTGTTCTGTCAATTCGGAACACGCTCGATCACTATGGATGATATTGCCCAACGCATGGGAGTATCCAAAAAGACCCTGTATGCACATTTTGCTGATAAGGACGAACTGGTAGTACATGCTATCAGCCGTTACCTCAACCGGATGGATAAAGAGTGTAATGAGAATCAGGAAAAAGCCTCAAACGCAATTGACGAACTGTTCCTGGTCATGAAAATGATGGACCAGAGTTTCCGTAACATGAACCCGATTATCCTGTTCGATCTTCAGAAATTCCATACCAGGGCTTACCAGGTGTTCCAGGAGTATATGAACACCAGTATGCAGAAAACCGTAAGACAGAATCTCGAGAGAGGAGTGCGTGAAGGACTGTACCGGTCAGACTTTGACATTGGAATTATGACACAGTACCGCATGGCTACCTCAATGTTATGCTTTCAGCCGGAGATATTTCCTTACGGGAAATATGATATGAGCAAAGTGCAGTGTATCGTGCTGGAGCATTTCCTGTATGGCCTGGTATCGCCTGAAGGATATAAACGTGTAGAAGAGAACAAACTACAACTACAGAAATAAACCAATGACCTTTATGCAACTTGACAAAAAGCACGCAGGATTGACCGGATTACTGCTGCTGATTATTTTTCACTATGGGATGGCCCAGCAGCCCGCAAAACCACCGCTGCAGGAAAATATCCCGCTGTCTATAAAACAGGCAGTAGACTACGCACTGGCCAACCAGGCTACTGTGCGTAACGCTAAACTGGATGAACTCATCCAGCTGGCCAAGAACAAAGAAGTAAGCGGCATGGCCCTACCCAGTCTGGCTGGTTCAGGTACCTTCCAGCATAACCCAATTGTACAGAAACAATTGATCGATGCATCCAACTTCAGCGACACTGTACCTAAAGGTACACTGGTGCCATTCTCATTCGGACTGAAGTTCAATGTGATCGGCGAAATTACACTGAAACAGGTGTTGTTCGATCCCAGTGTACTGGTGGCTTTGCAGGCCCGTGAAACGCTGGAACAGCTTGCCGCTAAAAGCGTACAGAAATCTGAGATCGATGTAAAGGTGAATGTGTATAAGGCATATTATAATGTGCTTTCCGCACGTCGTGCCCTGGACATCCTTACCAATAACATCACCAATCTCGAAAAACTACTGGGCGAAACCAGAGAGATCTATAAAAACGGTCTTGCTGAGAAACTGGATGTAGACAGGCTGGTAGTGCAACTCACTAACCTGCGTACGGAAGAAACCAAGCTCCGTAATGTAACAGAAGTAGGTATTGCTGCGTTGAAATATCAGATGGGAATGGCTATCCAGCAACCTATCACACTGACAGATACGCTCACTACTGCAGAGATCAAATCGGCCGTAGCTGCAGAACACTTCGACTATTCACAGCGCATCGAATACCAGTTACTGCAGGCACAGCGGAAAGCGTATGAATACGATCTGAAACGCTATAAGCTGGGAGTACTGCCAACGCTATCCCTGTTCAGCACAGCCGGTATGAGCCGTGCAAGTGATGTGTTCAACTATTTTGACCGCCAGACCTGGTATGGATATGTGGGATATGGGGTAAACCTGTCGTTCACTATTTTCCAGGGTTTTCAACGCAGACGTAAGGAAGATCAGGCTTTCCTGCAGCTGAAGAAAGCTGAGATCGGCCTGGAGGATACCAAGCTGGGTATTGATATGGAACAGGCGCAATCCACATCCAATCTCAGAAATAATATCCTGACACTGGAAGCTCAGGAAAGTAATATGCAACTGGCACAGGAGGTGTACAATACTACACAGATCAAATACCGTGAAGGGGTAGGATCCAGTCTGGAAATGAGCACCGCAGAAAATGAACTGCTCACTGCACAGAACAATTATTTCAATGCACTGTACAATGCTGCGATCGCGAAAGTGGATTATCTGAAAGCGTACGGAAAATTGTAAGCCAATACTACAACTAACTATTAACTCTTTATTATATGTCCAAGATATATCGTCCCGCTCTGTTGATCATCACTCTTATGGCCGCTTGCGGCGAGCCTTCGCCTGAGGCTAAACTGGCGGAACTCAAAAAGCAGGAGGCTGATCTGAAACAGCAGATCGCCACACTGGAGAAGGGCTTAAAGAAAACAGATACTACCGCAACCAAGAAGAAATCAGTGGTAGTGACCCCCGTAGAAGATACTGTATTTGAACACTACATAGATGTACAGGGAAGCGTTGATGCAAGAGAGAACGTGAGCGTTTCTTCCAAAGTGCCTGGCATTGTTACTGCTATACACGTAAAAGAAGGCCAGTCTGTATCCAAAGGACAGGCGCTGGCACAGGTAGACGACCAGATACTGAGAGCCAATATGGCTGAGCTGCGCACACAGCTGGACCTGGCCAATACCATGTTCCAGAAACAACAGAACCTCTGGAATCAAAAGATCGGTTCTGAAGTGCAGTACCTGAATGCAAAGAACCAGAAAGAATCACTCGAAAGAAGAATAGCTACCCTGCAGGACCAGATGGGACAGGCAAGGATTATATCTCCTATCAATGGTACCGTAGATGCGGTGATCATTAAGCTGGGTGACAATGCAGCTCCGGGCAGCCCTGCTTTCCGTGTAGTGAATGGCAGCAACCTGCGTATTGTGGCAAATGTTGCTGAAGCCTATGCCAGCAAGGTAAAAACCGGCGACCAGGTAGTACTGGACTTCCCTGATATCAATAAACAGGTGCGTACAAGAATAGGCTTTGCTTCAAAAGTGATCGATCCTGTGAGCCGTACCATCAGAGTGGAAATACCTTTACAGAATGATCCTGCACTGCGCCCGAACATGATCGCTCGTCTGAAGATCGTGGATTATATAGCGCCAAAAGCTGTAGTAATACCTGTGAACATTATCCAGTATTCCCTGGGTAAACCTTACGTGATCATGGCCCAGAACCAGGGCGGTAAAATGATCGCTAAGAGAAGAGAGATCGAAATGGGACGTACCTACAATGATAAGGCGGAGATCAGGACCGGACTGCAGGCTGGTGAACAGATAGTGACTATCGGTTACCAGGGATTGAACGACAATGACCTTATCCAGCTTTAATACTCTAAAACTGGTTTATGCAAGACAATCTGAATAAAGAATTTAAACCCACCAGCTGGTCGATAGATAATAAGGTGAGCATTTATGTTGCCACCATTATCCTGGCCCTTGCCGGTATCCTGTCATATCAGAGCCTGCCGAAGGAACAGTTTCCTGAGGTAGTGTTCCCCCAGTTCTATATCAGTACCATTTATAGCGGTACTTCTCCTGAAGATATGGAGACACTGGTGACAAAACCTATCGAAAAACAACTGGGAGGTATCTCTGGTGTGAAATCTATCAAGAGTACTTCCATGCAGGATTACTCTGCCATCACCATTGAATTTGGTGCCAGTGAGAATATGGAAACAGCCCGGCAGGAGGTGCGTGAGAAAGTGGACGATGCGAAAAAAGACCTGCCTTCTGACCTTACACAGGAGCCACAGATCATCAAGATAGATGTGTCGCAGATACCTATCATGAACGTGAACCTGTCCGGCGATTTTGACCTGCAGTCACTCAAAAAGTATGCAGACGAAATGCAGGACCGTATCGAGGCATTGACAGAAATCACCCGTGTAGATATTGTTGGTGCACTGGAAAGAGAGATCCAGATCAATGTGGACAAATACAAAATGGATGCGGCCAAAATCAGCTTTGATGATGTGGCGAACGCTGTAGCCATGGAGAACCGTACCATCTCCGGTGGTCTGGTATCTATGGATGGACAGAAGCGTACACTGAGTGTAAAGGGTGAATATAAGGATGCCTCCAAGATCCGTGATATCGTTATACGCGGCATGTCTGGTGCAGTGGTATATCTGAAAGACATTGCCGAGGTAGTGGATGGTTTTGAAGAACAGGAAAGTTATGCACGGCTGGATGGAAAGAATGTGATCACCCTGAACGTGATAAAACAAAGCGGTAAGAACCTGATCGATGCTTCTGACAAGATCCGTGTGATCATTGATGAAATGAAGAAGGATTATCTGCCCGCTGGTCTTAACGTGACTATCACTGCAGATCAATCTAACTCAACACGTGTTACCCTGCATGACCTGATCAATACGATCATCATTGGTTTCATATTGGTAACAGTGATCCTGATGTTCTTCATGGGTGCTGTGAATGCGATCTTCGTGGCGCTGTCAGTACCGATCTCGATGTTCATCGCCTTCCTGCTGATGCCTGCATTTGACTTCACCCTGAACATGATGGTGTTGTTCTCCTTCCTGCTTGCATTGGGTATTGTGGTGGATGATGCGATCGTGGTGATAGAGAACGTACACCGTATTTTCTATGAAAGAAAAGACCTGGGTATTGTGAAAGCTGCGAAAATAGCAGCAGGAGAGGTGTTCCTGCCGGTGTTCTCCGGAACGCTGACGGTATTGGCGCCGTTCTTCCCGCTGTTGTTCTGGCCGGGCATTATCGGTAAGTTCATGTTCTTCCTGCCGGTAACGCTGATCACTACACTGGGTGCATCGCTGATAGTAGCTTATATTATAAATCCTGTGTTTGCGGTAGACTTCATGGATCGTCATGAAGGGGAGCATCATCCTAAGCCACGGTTTACCAGGAAGTTCATGATAGTTACCATCATATTCGCCTTTATCGCACTCATGGGATATGCGGCTGGAAATCCTGGTATGGGTAACCTTACTGTATTCCTGTACCTGATGATCCTGCTTGAGCGCTTCTGGCTGGGTGGCGTAGCCCGCCGTTTCCAGAGCAATATATGGCCACGTGTGCAGGAACGTTACAAACGCATCCTTAAGTGGTGTCTTGTAGGATGGCGTCCTATATGGATACTGGTGGCGACTTTTGGTTTGCTCGTGTTCAGTATCATGCTGACCGTGATCCGTAGTCCGAAGGTAGTGTTCTTCCCACAGGCAGATCCGAACTTCATCTATACTTATATAGAGTTACCAATGGGTACTGATCAGAAGTACACAGACTCTATCACACATATTATTGAACAGAAAATCACTGCTGTAGTAGGGGCGAAGAACCCGATAGTGGAGTCTATCATCTCTAACGTGGCAGTAGGCGCCGGTGATCCTTCCCAGATGGATATGAGTGTGCAGCCGCATAAGGGTAAGGTAACTGTAGCCTTTGTGGAGTTCGGCAAGCGTGATGGAAATTCGACCGTACAATACCTCGATAAGATCCGTAAGGCAGTAAGAGGCATTCCGGGCGTTGACATTACGGTAGAGCAGGAGCAGGGTGGTCCGCCAACCGGTAAGCCGATCAACATTGAGATCGCCGGTGATGAGTTTGAAGAACTGACAGTAGCTTCTGAGAAAATCAAACGTTACCTGGACTCTCTGCAGATAGGTGGTGTGGAAGAGCTGAAATCAGACTTCCAGAGCAACAAACCTGAGATCCTGGTGAATATTGACCGTGAGCGTGCGAACAGGGAAGGTATTTCCACTACTACTATTGGTATGGCGCTCCGTACAGCATTGTACGGACAGGAGGTATCCAAGTTCCGTGACCCGGAAGATGATTATAAGATCATGGTAAGGTTTAAGGAAGATCAGCGAAATAATATCAACACACTGATGAACCTGAACCTCGTATACCGCGACATGAATATGGGGGGAGCGATCCGTCAGGTGCCATTATCAGCGGTAGCAGATATTAAATACTCCAATACTTATGCGAGTATCAAACGTATCGATCAGAAGCGTGTTGTAACATTATATTCCAATGTGTTGACCGGCTATAATACCAATGAGGTAGTACAGCAGATACAGACAGCACTGAACGAGTTCCCGAAATCGCCGGGTATAGCAGTGAAAATGACGGGTGAGCAGGAAGACCAGCAGGAGACTTCCAACTTCCTGGGGCTGGCGATGGTGGGTGCCTTTGGTCTGATCCTGATGATCATGGTAACACAGTTCAACTCTATTGGACGTCCGCTTGTTATCTTCATGGAGATACTGTTCTCGATCATTGGTGTGTTCCTCGGCTTTGCCATCTTTGGAATGGATATTTCGATAGTAATGACCGGTGTAGGTATTATGGCGCTGGCAGGTATTGTGGTACGTAACGGTATCGTACTGGTAGAGTTCACCGACCTGCTGGTACAGCAGAAGATGCCGGTATATGAAGCGGTAGTAGAGGCGGGAAGGACCCGTATGACACCGGTGTTGCTGACGGCGATAGCAGCGATCCTGGGTCTGATACCGCTGGCCGTAGGTTTCAATATTGACTTTGCCGGCTTATTCTCCTCATTTGAGCCACATATCTTCTTTGGGGGTGATAACGTAGCATTCTGGGGACCACTGGCCTGGACAATGGTGTATGGATTGGTGTTTGCCACTTTCCTGACCCTGATCCTGGTACCGGTGATGTACGCCATGAACAAGCGTTCAATTGATGTACTGGATCACTACAAAATGCCACGTGTCCTGAAATATGTTCCTTTCCTGGTACTGGGATTAAAACTGGCTATGAAGAAGGAACTGGTGCGTAAGATGCACGATCCGGGATATGTATCGCCCAAGCCTTATCATTTCTTCCCGAACGGGGAGGAAGATGTGGAAAAGCAGCACACGCACAGGCATCATCAAGATAAGAAGATACACGAAAGAGTTTAGTTCACACTATATACAGTGTAACAGTTGTAGGTTTAACAGGTACCGTCCCGTATCCACGGGACGGTTTCTTTTTTTACACCTTAACAAACTTTAACAATTGACTGCAATTCCAATTACTTATTTTTGGTGTGCGAGAACCATTATTGTTAACCTGATAAATTTATCATTACGCTATGCGACGCAACCATGAAATAGATTACCGTATCTATGGCGAAGAAATACAGATTGTCGAGATAGAACTGGACCCACAGGAGACTGCCATTGCTGAAAGCGGCAGTTTTATGATGATGGACCAGGAGATTCAGATGCAAACAATGTTCGGGGATGGTTCACAATCTAATCAGGGGCTTTTCGGTAAATTAATGTCAGCCGGTAAAAGGATATTGACAGGGGAGAGCCTGTTCATGACCGCATTTACCAATATGGGCAATGGCAAGCAGAAGGTTAGTTTTGCTGCTCCTTATCCTGGTAAGATCATTCCGATGGACCTGGCTCAGATGGGCGGAAAGGTAATCTGTCAGAAGGATGCGTTCCTATGTGCAGCGAAAGGTGTTAGTATTGGCATAGAATGGCAAAGGAGGTTAGGGACCGGAATTTTTGGCGGGGAAGGCTTCATTATGGAGAAGCTGGAAGGAGATGGTATGGCATTTGTGCATGCTGGGGGGATGGTGATAGAGAAGCAGTTACTGCCCGGGCAGGTATTAAAAATTGACACCGGATGTGTGGTAGCGTATACTTCAGGAGTACAGTTTGACGTTGAATTTGTAAGAGGCATCAAAAATATGGTTTTCGGCGGCGAAGGTTTGTTCTTTGCTACGTTAAGAGGTCCGGGTAAAGTCTGGATACAATCCTTACCTATCAGCAGAATGGCCGCCAGACTGGTTTCTTACGGTACAGGAAAGCGCAAGGAGGAAGGTAGTATACTGGGAGGGTTTGGCAATTTACTGGACGGAGACTGATTGGAGACACGTTATAGCGGTTCCGTTTGGCCCAGGCAGGGAAAAGTACTCATTTTTTTAAGTAGAGTACAGGAATAAACGGGATCGGGTAAGAGAAACCTGGAATTTTGAAATATGTTTGAACTATCAAGGCAGTTTGCTGAAGAGCAGGACCAATCGGACCCATTAAAGACGCACAGGGAACAATTTTATTTCCCCCAGAGAAATGGAAAGGATGCGATTTATTTTTGCGGAAACTCTTTAGGATTACAGCCCAAAAAAGTAAGACCAGCCATAGAACAGGAATTGACTGATTGGCAGCATCATGCAGTAGAAGGATATTGGAATGCGGAGAATCCATGGCTATATTATCAGCAATATTGCAGCAAGCCTTTAACAGATATAGTTGGAGCCAGCCAGGAAGAGCTGACAGTAATGAATACGCTTACAGTGAATCTGCATTTGTTGCTGATGAGCTTTTACCGTCCGACAAAGCAACGGTTTAAGGTGTTGATGGAGGCTGGGGCTTTTCCCAGCGATCAATATGCTGTTGAAACACAGGTGCGGATGCATGGTTTTGATCCGGAGACAGCGATAATAGAAGTAGCTCCCCGACCGGGCGAACATTTAATACGGGAGGAAGATATTTTTGAAATAATTGCGCGGGAAAGTAGTAGCTTAGCAATAATATTATTGGGGGGAATAAACTATTATACCGGCCAATTGTTTAATATGCAGTCCATTACGGAAGCAGCCCATAGAGTTGGGGCTGTAGCTGGGTTCGACCTGGCGCACGTAGTAGGAAACGTACCTTTGAAGTTACACGACTGGGAAGTAGATTTTGCCGTTTGGTGCTCATATAAATATTTAAATGGAGGCCCCGGCGCTGTAGGTGGAGCATTTATACATGAAAGACATGCCCGTGATACAAACCGGCAACGACTAGGTGGCTGGTGGGGCAACGAAGAAAGTACCCGTTTTAAAATGGAGAAGGGTTTTAAACCCAAAAGCCGTGCAGAAGGCTGGCAAATTAGCACGGCTCAGGTATTTAACATGGTAGCATTAAAAGCCTCACTGGAACTATTTGAGTCCGCTGGGATGGCAGCTTTAAGAGATAAGAGCATTAAACTCACCAATTATCTTGAATTCCTGTTAAAACATATAGAAAACATAAAATTTGAAATAATTACGCCAAAAAATTGTAAGGAACGCGGTGCTCAATTATCTTTGCTTTTCCATGAAAAAGGGAGAGAAATCCAACAAAAGATGACTGACGCCGGTATAATCGTCGACTGGCGGGAACCCGGAGTAATTCGCATTTCACCGGCGCCCTTATATAACTCTTATGGAGACGTATTTCATTTTTATGAAATCATAGCTAATATTGATTCAAACGCTTAATTAAGTAAGATGACTTTTGAGAGAAACGAACGCCCCCGCAGGCCCTACTCTCCTCCTGGTGCAGACAAAGACCAAGATCCCAATAAGGAGAGACCAAGCGGTTACTTCAAACCCGATTTTAATAGTGAAAGAGAGGGTAGACCCGGCGGTTATAACCGGGATAATGACAGACCTTTTAATTCTGACCGTGAAGGCGGCGGCGGTTACAATCGTGGGGATCGTGATGGCGGCGGTGGCGGTGGATATCGCCCGCGCGACAATGGAGGCTACGGTGGTGGCGGTGGCTACGACCGTGATGGTGGTGGTGGTTACGACCGCGGTGGCGGTGGTGGCGGCTACAACCGCGGTGGCGGATACGGCGACCGTGATGGCGGTGGCTACAACCGTGAAGGCGGTGGTGGCGGTTACGATCGCGGTGGCGGTGGTGGCGGCTACAATCGTGGCGGCGGTGGTGGTGGTTACGATCGCGGTGGCGGTGGTGGCGGCTACAATCGTGGCGGCGGCGGTGGTGGTTACGATCGCGGTGGCGGTGGTGGCGGCTACAATCGTGGCGGCGGCGGTGGTGGTTACGATCGCGGTGGCGGTGGTGGCGGCTACAATCGCGGCGGCGGCGGTGGTGGTTACGATCGCGGTGGCGGTGGTGGCGGCTACAATCGCGGCGGTGGTGGCGGTGGCTACAATCGCGGTGGCGGCGGTGGAAACCGTGGCGGCGGCCGTCCGAGCTTTGGTGGCAGCAGAAAACCGTTTACACCAAAACCTGATAACAAGATTTACTTTATCGCCTTACTCCCTACTGCTGAAGTAGGTAAGGAGATCATTAAAATAAAGCAGGAATTTGCTGAGAAATACGGACCGGTATATGCGCTGAAAGTACTGCCGCATATCACCCTCCAGGTACCTTTCACAGCAGATCCGGCACTGGAAAAAGCTTTCTGTGATGAACTGGCAGAATTCGCCAAATCACAGGCTCCGTTTGAGGTTTCCCTCAATGGTTTCGGTACCTTCCCGAATAAACAGAACCGAGTACTGTTCATCAACGTGGAAAAGAGCGAAACAATGAGCGCCCTGCACAGACAGCTGATCAATTTCCTGCGTAAGGAATTTGGTTTCAGTACTATGCTGGCACGTACCGGCTTCACTCCGCATGTAACCGTGGCCTTCAAAGACCTGGAAGATGCGCAGTTTGAAAAAGCATGGCCTGAGTACGAAAATCAGGAGTATAAAGCTACCTTCAAGGTGAATAACCTGTACTTCCTCCGTCATAATGGCAAATCCTGGGAAGTTTTGCAGAAATGCAAACTGGGAGGTGCCTGATAATAAAAAAGGTGGTCTGTTACAGACCACCTTTTTTAATTTCCTGCTTAATTATTTCTTCCATTATTTCCTGTTCAGCTTATATACATTTCCTTGTTTTTCCCAGCTGGCAGTCGCACTAGCAGCAATCACATCCAGTACCTGCTCCAGTGGCTGATCGGGCGTTATGCGTGTCTTGATGGTATAGTCCGCCACGCTCTCCTCAGCAACGATCTTCACCCCATATAACGCCTCTACTTTTCTGATCACATGACCAATAGGTTCGTCATTGAAGACCATGATATTATCCTTCCAGGCAATGAAATCGTGGTTGGAAATAGCATCTTCCGACAATTGCTGATCTTTTCCGAAGGTCACTTTTCTGCCTTCTGTCAGGACAACTTCTTTTGATTCTTTTTTGTGGTCTGATACAGCCACTTTTCCGGTCAGCACAAACACTTCCACCGGCTGCACCGCATAAGCCTTTACATCGAAGGTGGTACCCAATACCTGTGTTCTTGTGTTGGCGGTATACACCACGAACGGGTGGGCCTCGTCTTTGACTACATCAAAAAATGCTTCCCCTTCCAGATGGATGGCCCTTTCGCCATCTTTGAAATTACCGGCGTAACGCAGGCTGCTGTTCTTATTGATGAATGCCTTAGTCCCGTCTGGCAGAACGATGATATTAGTCTCATTGGCCGCTGTCTGCACCGTGATCTGTTTAGGTGCGTTCAACATATACCATGCGGTGGCTGCACCGCCCAATAACAGCACAGCGGCTGCGGCACGGAAAGCGTACCAGCGGAAACTGCGTACAATACCGGTAGGTTCACTTGTAGCCTGCAGCTTTCTGTTGAAGCTGGCCCAATTCATCTCGACGTCAGGTGTTATGTCCACGTCTGCAGCACCAGTGAGGTTCCAGGTCTTTTGGAGTTCGCCATAATACCGGCGGTTTGCGTCATCTTCCTCCAGCCAGCTTTGCAGCTCTTCCTGCTCCGCCGGATTAAGATTGCCTTCCAGCGAGCGCGCAATCAACGTTTCTATATGGTCAAAGGTATATGACATGCGGTTAAAATTGTAAAAGTAAAGGATAAATAGCGGCGCCTGCCAGGAATAGCACGATCACCTGCAGGTAGTCCTGCAAGGACACTCTGAGCTTTTTTAAAGCGGTGATCATCTGGTTTTCCACTGTTTTAACTGAGATATTGAGCGTGCTCGCAATTTCCTTGTAGGAAAGTTCTTCATAACGGCTGAGTATGAATATTTCCCTGCATTTCTCAGGGAGTTTGTCAATTGCCTGCTGTATATGCCGGGTGGTTTGCTGCAAACTGCCGGTGCTCTGAGGGACTGCCTGAACAGGTTCCATATAGTCCTCTATCGGCATATGTACCCCTCTGCGTTTGTTTTTGTCAATGTAATCCAGTGCCATGTTAATACCTGCTCTGTGCAAATAAGCTTTAAAATAAACCTGCTGAAGTTCCGAGCGGCGGTTCCAGATCTTGATAAACACATCCTGCGCAAGATCTTCAGCGGTGGCATTGTCCTGAACAATGCGGTAAATTGTCTTACAGACAAAGGGAAAATAGGTCCTGAAGAGTGTTTCCATGAACGCCTCTTCATTCTCCTGCAATAGTTTTTGTAGTTGTGCATTTTCCGGCATAGTACAAAAATAGGTTTTGTCCTTATTCCTGCTCACAAAACTGCTGGCAGTACCTGAAAATGCTGCTATGTAGCTAGCCTGCATGTGTGACGCTTTCGAAAATTATAATTTAATGACTTTTCCTGATCCGGAAATATCTGTCCTGACAACTGCTGTTCCCCGGTATTTCACCTCTCCGCTACCACGTATGCTGACATCCAGAGAGTGAGAAACGTTTAATGTATGTCCGCCGGAACCTTCAACGGATATATCGGCATCTTCACAATAAAAGTCTATTCCGCGTACATCGCCGCTGCCGTCGATGCTGCTATGGAAAATACGGGCGTTACCGTTTAACTGGATATTACCGCTTCCATTGATCTCGGTTTCCAGTCTATCGGTCACGATCGGAAACCGGGCATTGCCACTACCATCCAGTCGGTATTCGAATCTGTCTGTTCTGATGGTGTCCAGGCTTTCTACGCTGCCGGAACCGGAGAAGAACACGGAATTGTAGGTGGCAGATTTAAGATAGATATCGATATCCCTGGTGTTATGCAAGCTTATACCTCTTTTAATACGTACATGGAGGGTAGTACCGCTTACATAAGTATCTATAGCACGCATCAGGTTGTCCTCTGCGGTGACCTGCACCGGCGTCGGAGGGCCTTGCTGCAGGTGAATATGCATAGGGCCATCAACCTCCACATCAGTGAACACACCTGTTTCCCGGGTTTCACTGATCACATAACCGGAGCCGGACAAGCGCTCTTTGTCGCAGGCTGACAGCATGATATTAAAAATCGCCAGTAACAGTAGTTCCCATCCGATTGTCTTCCATCTGTTATAGAGCACGCTTTTTCTATTATTGGTCTTTTTCATATGTCAAAGGGGCTTTACACTATAACGGCGGAGGAAACTATTACCCCTAGAAGGGCGAAATATGCCACAAAAAAAGAGCCGGCCATACAGACGTATGGAACCGGCTTTTTGATTAACCCCTATGAAAACCAACTATTGCTTTCGTTATTTATTGTTCTAATTTAATCTCGCCCAGGTCGGTCACTTTTCCTTCATCCACTTTTACATCAGAGATGGTCACATCCTTAAAAGGTTGTTTCGCGTCAATAACCACTGTATAAGTGCCTGCCTCAGCGCCCTGCAGTGTGAATGTACCGTCAGCGATGTCCGTTTTCAGTGAATCTGTACCCGAAATGGCCCAGACCATACTGGCTCCATCTAAAGGAGTTACTTTACCGGATATAGTGCCGCCGTCCATATTACGGAAGGCAAACACTGCTATAGCTGCAACTGCCAGAGCGAATATGCTCACGTTAACTGATCTCATTTTGTCAGATAATTTAAAGGTGATACAATTAAGTATGCCTTGTGGTGTGAAGCATATTGCTTGAGATTACGATTTAAAGAACTGACTAATAAAAATCAATTACCATGCCACCGGCGCTGTAATAAATTTATGTGGCAGTTTTTAACATTCCTTTACGAAGGCTTTAACAGTAAAGGGGTTATCCTTAACAAATGCCTGACACGCAATGCAAAATGGTCATGTCAGAATGGAGAAGGGCGGCAACAAAATGGCGCATCCTGCCAACAAAAAGCCCGCACATTTGTGCGGGCTTTTTGTACTATCTATCTATTGGATAGATTATCTTTTGCTGAGTTTGGATAACAGGCGGAGTATTTCCAGGTACAGCCAGATCAGCGTTACCAGGATTCCGAAGGAAGCATACCATTCGAAGTATTTAGGAGCGCCTTGTGCAGCACCAGTCTCTACCAGATCAAAGTCGATGATCAGGTTCAGCGCGGCAACAGTCACTACTACCAGGGAGAAAAGGATGCCCCAGGTACCACCCTCATGCAGGAAAGGTATGTTAATATTGAAAAAGCTCAGTACAAATGCTAATAAGTAGAACAAGGCGATACCGGCAGTTGCGGTAAAGACGATTGCCTTGAATCTCTCAGTAGCACGGATAATACGGGCGCTGTATAGTACGAGCATTGCGAAGAAAGTGGCAAATGTGATACCCACTGCCTGCAGCACGATACCCTCGTATATGTTGCTATATAGAACGGATATAACGCCCAGGAATAAACCTTCTGCCAGTGCATAGGCCGGTGCCAGGTATTGTGCCCATTCCTTCTTAAAGATAATGATGAGCGCCAGTACGAAACCGCCGATACCGCCGCCCAAGAGGAATGGCGTCAGGTCTTGTTGTCTTGCCGGTGCACCCCAGGCATATACTGCTGCGGCCAGTACCAGTACTAACAGGAAGGCCATTTTGTTGATTGTCCCTTTGATCGTCATAGTGCCTTCAGCCTGGGAGGAGCCAACTTTCTGAAGCACTTTCTCATTAAATACAGGGTTATTGGATTGAAATAATGCCATGGTATAAAAAAATTTTAATAACACTAAATTACAATTTCAGTAATAATTAATCACTATTTATTAGTCGTAGTTATAATATTAAGCTGTAAATTGCTGAGAATCAGCAATTGTAGGGAAGTGTAAATCAAATTCCCGAATACATAAACAAGAGATAGCAGGTCTGAAATAGCTTTGTAACTTAGCAGGTTGCTGTCACTGTTTATCAGGCGTAACGCAGGATCCAGCTGGGGAGCGGAGCAATTACTTAAAGTTATGAAGCATAACATATAGCTATACCCTCCTGAGCTGAAAAGTCTATAAGGTTTGTGTACTTTTGTTATTACTGGCCTTCGTATGATACGTTTAATATATCAGTGGTTACTACCTAGCGAATTATTAAATTTACAGCCTGAAAAACAAAGGATAGTTAAATAAGATATTCAATGTCAAATATTTCGGTTCAACAGATAGAAGATGTCGTGATAAAATTTGCCGGCGACAGTGGAGACGGGATGCAGCTTACTGGTACCCAGTTCTCCAACAACACTGCGTTGGTTGGCAATGACTTAAGCACCTTCCCGGACTTTCCGGCAGAAATACGCGCTCCGCAGGGAACCCTGCCAGGCGTGAGCGGCTTCCAGCTGCACTTTTCCTCTAACCGCATATTCACTCCCGGTGATGCCTGTGATGTACTGGTTGCCATGAACGCTGCTGCGCTGAAGGCCAACCTGAAAAGCCTCAAAAAAGGTGGTATCATCATCGCCAATACCGATGGTTTCGATGCAAAGAACCTGCGTCTGGCTAACTATCCTGACGGCGTAAACCCGCTGGAGGATGGTTCTCTGCAACCCTATCAGCTGCATACTATGGACGTGACCAAAATGACACGTGAGGCGCTGAAGGACGTGAACCTGGGTATGAAGGAAAAAGACCGAGCAAAGAACATGTTCGTACTGGGCTTCCTTTACTGGTTATATGACCGGAACCTGGAAAGCACCGAGAACTTCCTGAACGAGAAATTTGGCAAGAAACAGGATATCCTGGATAGCAACCTGAAAGCCTTACATGCCGGATATAACTTCGCTGATACAGTCGAGGCATTCAGCACCCGTTTCCATGTGGAAAAGGCACGTATGGAGCCTGGCACTTACCGTAGCATTACCGGTAATACCGCCCTGGCTTATGGTTTGATAGCCGCCAGCCAGAAGGCGAACCTGCCCATTTTCCTGGGTACTTATCCCATCACACCTGCCTCCGACATTCTGCATGAACTGAGCCGCTATAAGAATTTTGGCATCCGTACCTTCCAGGCAGAAGATGAGATAGCAGGTATCACCTCCGCTATTGGCGCTTCCTATGGTGGACACATGGGGGTTACGACCACTTCTGGTCCTGGTATGGCCCTGAAAGGGGAGGCAATGGGTCTGGCAGTAATGCTTGAAATTCCGCTTCTGATCATCAATATTCAGCGTGGCGGACCTTCTACTGGTCTGCCTACCAAAACGGAACAATCTGACCTCCTGCAGGCTTATTATGGCCGTAACGGGGAATGTCCGATGCCGATTGTATCTGCATCAACGCCTTCAGACTGTTTCAATGCAGTATTTGAAGCTTTCCGCATTTCCGTGGCACATATGACGCCGGTGATCTTCCTGAGCGATGGTTACATTGCAAATGGTGCAGAACCATGGCGTTTCCCACAGAGCAAGGACCTGCCAGCCATCCCTGTAAAGTTCAAAAAAGGACTGGAAGAAGGAGAGGAGCAGTTCCTGCCTTATCACCGCGATGAGAACCTCGTGCGTCCATGGGCAGTGCCTGGTACACCAGGACTGGAACACCGTATCGGTGGTCTGGAAAAACAGAACATTACCGGTAACGTAAGCTATGATCCGGAAAACCACCAGCTAATGGTGCGCATTCGTCAGGAAAAGGTAGACAAGATCGCAGATCATATTCCGCCTCAGCAGATAGAACTGGGTCCTGAAAAAGGTAAAGTACTGGTGCTCGGATGGGGTTCTACCTACGGAGCTATCAAGAGCGCCGTACTGGAACTGCTGGCAGAAGGACATGCTGTAGCGCACGCGCACATCAGGTATCTGCGTCCGTTCCCTAAGAACCTGGCAGAGATCCTGCACAGCTACGATAAAGTGCTGATCCCTGAGATCAACAATGGTCAGCTCATCAAGATCATCCGTGAACACTTCCTGATAGATGCGGTAGGTTACAACAAAGTTATGGGTGTACCTATCACAAAAGGAGAGCTGGTAACGAAGATCAAAGAGATGCTATAATAGCCGGCAAGCCCTTGCGATCAGCTAACTACAGCAGGATCAGGCGGATGCAGTTATCAGCCCGACGATTCATGATAATTTTATATAGATCCTGCCCTTTGGGGCAGGATTTTTATTATATTTAATACTATATAACAAAACAGGCCACGGCACGTTTGCTATATAGGAACGGATTACTACAACTAGCCAAAAGCTTTATCATGAAAGGCGCCATCTGGTCTACACTGTTTATATGCCTGTTTACATTGAACAGCGCATTGTTATACGCCCAAACGCACAATTACGAAATACGTTTCAGTAACCACGTTATCGGCAACGTCACTGCCCATTGTAAAGTGAATGGAGCTTCCCGCAATATCTCTATCCAAAGTAAAGTGGACATGAAACTGCTGGCCAAATTCAATCTGGATATCTCCTGCGATTTTGACAACAATGTCCTTGTCAGGTCGAAGGTGATAAAAAGCTCAGGTAAGGATGCCGACAACAAGACCATTATCACACAACGGGAAGCAAAGAATTACTCTGTTGTGCAGAATGGTGAGAAGTCTGTGCTGAATACGTCAGAAATCGTGCATTCCGTGGGCGAGATGTACTTTATGGAACCCAGGCAGATCACAAAGATCTTTTCAGAGACACTAGGCATCTTCCTGACGCTTAATTCCCTGGGCAATGGACTTTATGAGCTGTTGCTGCCAGAAGGCAAAAAGAATGTCTATAAATACGAAAAAGGGACACTGGTACAGGTGGAGGTATCCCAGGCATTGGGGAAGGCTTACATTATCAGGGTGTAAACCGGTTGACGCGGGACGGTGTATGCAGTTTTATTGGTGTAAACAATCTCCCGGCATTAGCCTCAAGATATTAAAAAGGGTCTTCAATTGAAGACCCTTTGTTTTACGCTTTATATTACGCGTTCGATGATCTGACCGCTTTTCTTTTCTTTCAGGATCAGCTTTTTGGCGCCGAAATGTGTCATCTCTTCTTTCACCAGATAGTGATCTGCATCGTAATCCACCAGGGTCTGAGGTTTGGTTAACCCCGTTTGTCCACGCCAGATATCCAGTTTTACTGGTTCCCACTGTTTGCTGGCGGCGCTGCGATAAGCTGCATCCAGTACCGCATTTACCACATAACCGTCGTAGAAAGTTTCTCTTGCAGGTGTATTATTTTCGATGGCATTGAACATGTCGGCAAACATGTGATTGTAGCCCAACTCATTCAGCTCATCTCCCACAGGGAATAACCATCCGCTGTTGCTCTCTGCTTTTTCAGCTACGTAATCAGCACCCTTACCGGTGGTGAACATGTCGAAACCGGTACGAAGGAAGCTATTCAGCCAGATAGTACCTTCGGTACCCATCACTTCGTCTCTCAGGTCAAGGCCGCCGCGGAATGTCCAGCTGACCTCAAACTGCCCAATGGCGCCATTCTCATATTTTACCAGACCAATAGCATGGTCTTCCGCATCAATAGGTTTAACCTGTGTATCAGCCCAGCACATTACTTCCACTGGTTTAATGTCCTTACCGATGAAGCTTCGGGCAATTTCTACACAATGGCAACCCAGGTCAAGGATACAACCTCCGCCTGCCTGTTCTTTATCCCAGAACCATTCGCTGTGAGGGCCGGGATGCGTTTCTCTTGATTTGGCCCAGAGTATACGGCCAAGGGCGCCGCCTTTTACACTTTCCAGCGCTTTAAGGAATTTAGGCGTGTATACCAGGTCTTCCAGGTAGCCGTTGAATATACCGGCAGCTTCCACCATTTCCAGCATGCGTTTCGCTTCTTCAGCATTGCGACCCAGGGGTTTGGTGCATATCACGCCTTTCTTGTGTTTGCAACAAAGCGCTACAGCAGCTTCGTGCAGATTGTTGGGCAGGGAGATACAAACAACATTCACATCCGGATGTGCGATGGATGCTTCCATATCGGTAGTCCAGTGGTCGACATTGTAGTCTGCTGCAAATTTTTTAGCGCTTTCTTCCCTGCGGGAATAAATACTGACAATCTTATCCCGGCTTCTCTGGCCCTGTAATGAGTCTGCATAGAAACGGCCTATAAAGCCTGAACCTAACATGGAAATACGTTGCATAATTATCTGATTGAATTAAGTGATAATGATCTGGGTTAAAATGAAAACTCCGCAGTAAAACACCAGGTAGACATAGGTAGTTCACTGCGGAGTGGTGATGTAGTGCAAAAATGTATTATGCTACTACTTGCCTTTTGCTGTCACGGAATGTTGCCATGAACAACAACCAAACTACAGCAGCAATGATGGATGGGATCATCCATACTTTCTGCCAGAAGTTATCGGTAGCATGTGTAGTATAGTAGTCAGAGATAATACCAGCAACCCAGAAACCTATCAGCATTCCAACACCATAGGTAGCCAGTGTTACGAGTCCCTGAGCGGCACTCTTGTATTTTTCTCCCGCCTGTTGATCAGTATATATCTGTCCTGATACAAAGAAGAAGTCATAACAGATACCATGCAGTGCTATACCGGTGATGAGCATGAATGCCAGCGGACCCGCGTTACCGTAAGCGAAGAGCAGGTAACGTACTGCCCAGGCGATCATACCGATCATGATGGTCTTTTTGAAACCAAACCGGCTGAAGAACACAGGGATCAATAATATGAACAGTGCTTCAGATACCTGGCCGATAGCCATTTTGCCAGTAGGATTTTCCAGGCCTGTCTGCTCCAGGAAGTGGTGTGCATTCTGGTAGTAGAATGCCAGCGGTATACAGATCAGGATGGATGATATAAAGAATACGAGGAAGTTTCTGTTGCTAAGCAGTTTGATAGCGTCGAGACCTAATATTTCTGCTATGCTGTCTTTCTGAGCCTTGTCTTTTACAGGAGGCGTTTTTGGAAGTGTGAAGCTGAACAGGCCCAGTAACAGGGATGCTACAGCGCCCATAGCAAAAGTATTTTTTAACGCGCCCGCTTCTGTGCTGGCTGGAGAATCCCAATGGAAAGCATAGCTGATAGTAAGACCAGCAATGATCCAGCCGACAGTACCCCAGACACGGATAGTGGAGAACTCCTTTTCAGGATTGTTCATCTGGCGGAATGATACAGAGTTCACGAGGGCAAGAGTAGGCATGTAGAGTACCATGTAGGCAAACACATAGGGATAAAATACGCTCACGCTCTCGGCACGATACATCTGGAACATGAGTGCTGCACCAACCAGGTGCAGAATACCCAGGATCTTTTCAGCATTAAAATATTTGTCGGCGATCATCCCTACGATGAAGGGAGCGATAATGGCGCCGTATGACTGTGTAGAGAACACACTTGCAGTCTCCAGACCGGATGCCTGAAGGTTTTTGGCAAGAAATGTTCCCAACGTAACGAACCAAGATCCCCAGATAAAGAACTCAAGGAACATCATAATGGACAACTGTAAGCGAGTACCTGATTTCATAACGACATTTAGACTTTATAACTCTGTTAAAACTTTAGCGGCAAAAGATAAGTAAAATATAAACGAAATTCCAAATTAGTGGTACGGATGGTGATGATTTACAGTAATTTTTTGGGCATCACACTGATGTCTGAGCCCTCCGCCAGCAATGCGGAAACAGGCGCCTGCTGCAACATTGGTACGAAGGCAGGTCCATAGAGTAGCGCAGTATCACAATGATAACTATATTCAACAACGCGATGTGTTCTCCACTGCGGATGGGCTACCTGGTATTCACCCGTGCGCGTCTCCGCCATCTGTGTATATCCCCAGTAATGGTCTGTAATAAATTCCGCCTCGCTGCCGGCAGCAATAGGGAGCGGTTCTTTCTCTGCCGTAGCTTTCAAAAAATTCCATTGCTGACCCACCTTCCATTCATAGGAGACGGCCAGCATATTGTCTGGCGTATGCAACCATTGATGCCGCATAGGATGGGTAGCATATTTTTCTTTATAAACGGTGTTGGCCACAAAGGTGATCATTCTCTTAGGAACAATCTCTTTCACAAATACGACACCTCGCTTCCATATGCCTGCTTCTTTATAGCGCACATAGAAACGGAGGTTCACTTCTTCAAAGTGGCGGTGGAAGGGAAGGGAAATACCTTTTACCCGGGTATTTCGGAAAAGAAAGCCAACCAGGCTAACATAGAGGGTATTGTTCCAGGTATCGAGCTCAGTATTGTAGGGCACCAGCGGCTGTAATACTGCCGGATCAGCCTCGAAGTTGATCATAAGGAGATTACGCCACGCAGCTGTCAGGAAAGGCTTTTCCATAAAAGCAGTTAATATTTGATAATGTCCGGCGACACAACTGGTCATTCTTATCCCCGGATCAGGCTGTGATAATATTTGCATACTGGTCTTAGCCCGCATTGCTCGCATTTGGGTGTTCTGGCCACACAAATATACCGGCCATGCAATATTAACCAGTGATGTGCGATATGCACCTTTTCTGTGGGAATATATTTCAATAATTGCTTTTCTGTCTGAAGGGGAGTGGTTGCGTTTGTAGTAAGTCCCAGACGGGCTGAAACGCGGAAAACGTGTGTATCCACGGCCATGTTAGGCTGCTGGTGGACAACGGACGTAATGACGTTGGCAGTTTTACGGCCCACACCAGGTAGTTTAACTAGTTGTTCTACGGTGGAAGGGATCTCTCCGTTGAAATCTTCCATCACCATCTGCGCCATGCCAATAAGGTGTTTGGTCTTATTGTTCGGGTAGCTGATGCTGCGTATCAATGGGAATAAGTCGTCGAATGTGGCATGGCTCAGGGCCTCTACATCCGGGTATTCCTGGAAGATGGCAGGCGTGGTCATGTTAACACGTTTGTCTGTGCATTGCGCAGACAGGATGACGGCTACCAGTAATTGATAAGGATTGTCGTAAATCAGTTCAGTCTCTGCGTTGGGAGCATGTTCTTCGAAATAGTTGAGAACAAAGGCAAAGCGTTCTTTCTTTGTCATACCTGTAAAGATAGGGCAAAGATAATATGCTGCAAATATGCCGGATGTACTACCGATAGCTATTCTTTCGTCCGTAAAATGTGTTACGGGCGTGACAGCTATAGCCTTGGGCCGTTATGCTATTTTGAAGGCGTGACCTTCCGGGCATAATCAGCGATAGCCTGAAGAGTTTCTGGTCTTGGAGAGAAACGGATAGTATCCAGCGCTTTTTTTGTTTGATTCAGACAAATTTCTTCTTCACGAGATAATTCCGGGTCTTGGTTTGTCATCTTTTTAGGTTTATTAGCGCTACTTGTTACAGAATGTAAGGCAAAAAAAGAGTGTGTAGAATTCCCCATGCAATATTTTTTTAATACAATTGATTCGTTCCTAACTATATAACGGAGATTGTGCAAAATGTATTGTCAGCCGTAAATGAAATATTTCGAAAGCAAAGATAGCCGGTCTATGTGACATCCGGCCAGGAAAGGGAAATGCTTAACGTGGAGATGCGAAAAAAGTGCGTTTTTTTATTCTTTCTCAGTGATAATGAACAGGTCTTCATCATCTTTTTTCATCAGGTACTTTTCACGGGCGAACTTTTCCAGCTTTTCCGGACTAGACAACAGTTCCTGTTGTTCTTTCCTGGTTTTACTGATCTCATCCTGGAAGAAAGACTTCTGTGCTTCCAGTTTGTTAACCTCGGATTGTAATTCGTACTGGGAAATAAAATTCTTACTGTCAATAAATGCCAACCACACCAGGAATGCGGCGGCGGATACGAAATATTTATTTCGCATGTAAGCTGGCACTTTGATGGATTTTAAACCTGGCATATGTGACTGATATATAACCGGAAACGGCTGTTTAAAAAGCCGGGTTTTGAAGTAACTCAAAACCCGGCGAATATGGACCACTAATTAAATTATCGTCATCAAAGATCAGATCCCGAAATTCGACGTACGAGATTCAATCGAGCGTTACTTACTTCTTACCAAATTTAACGGATTTTCCCGGATAATATGCCACGTTGTCCAATTCTTCCTCGATACGGAGTAACTGGTTGTATTTGGCCATACGGTCAGTACGGGAAGCGGAACCGGTCTTGATCTGGCCGCAGTTCAGTGCAACTGCCAGGTCAGCGATGGTAGTATCTTCAGTTTCGCCGGAACGGTGGCTCATAATAGAGGTATAACCTGCTTTGTGCGCCATGTTCACTGCATCGATAGTTTCAGTAACAGTACCGATCTGGTTAACCTTGATCAGGATGCTGTTAGCAGTGCTCTGGTCGATACCGGTTTTCAGGCGTTTTACGTTGGTAACGAACAGGTCATCACCTACCAGCTGTACAGTAGAACCAACAGCGTCGGTCAGTTTTTTCCAGCCAGCCCAGTCGTCTTCTGCCATACCGTCTTCGATAGAAACGATTGGATATTTTTTGCACCACTCAGCCCAGAAAGCAACCATTTCATCGCTGCTGATCACTTTGCCGGAGCTCTTGTAGAATTTGTAAGTTTTGTCAGCGTCGTTGTACATTTCGCTGCTTGCTGCATCCAGGGCGATAGCGATTTGCTCACCTGGTTTGTAACCTGCTGCTTCGATAGCTGCGATAACAGTTTCGATCGCTTCTTCGTTGCTCTGGATTTCAGGAGCGAAACCACCTTCATCACCTACGTTAGTGCTGTAACCTTTCTTCTTGAGAACGGATTTCAGGTGATGGAACACCTCAACACCCCAGCGCAGACCTTCAGAGAAGGAGCTGGCGCCTACAGGAACGATCATAAACTCCTGGAAGTCAATTTTGTTATCAGCGTGTACACCACCGTTGATGATGTTCATCAGCGGAATAGGCAGGGTAGTAGCATTTACACCACCCAGGTAGCGGTACAGTGGCAGGTTAGCCTCATCAGCAGCAGCTTTGGCAACAGCCATGCTCACAGCCAGGGTAGCGTTAGCGCCGAGCTTACCTTTGTTTTCAGTACCATCCAGTTCTATCAGGAATTTATCGATACCGGCCTGGTCTTTCACGTCCCAGCCAATCAGTTCTTCAGCGATAATATCATTCACATTGTTCACAGCCTGGATAACACCTTTACCCATGTATACGGCTTTGTCATTATCACGCAGCTCTACTGCTTCATGCTTACCAGTAGAAGCACCGGATGGAACTGCTGCACGGCCAAAGTGACCGTCTTCTGTGGTTACATCTACCTCTACAGTAGGATTTCCGCGGCTGTCAAGAATCTGCCTTGCATGGATTGCTGAAATGGTACTCATTGTTGTTCAATTGTTTTAATATAATTAAGTTACTTGGTCGCCGGTATCATAAGGCTGCCGGGAACCCCCTACTTTGTCAATTCCCTGAAGATAGATTCCAGGCTTTGTGAATTGCTTTGCAAAGAAAGGATGTTCCGGTTATTTATCAAAGCAAATTGTAGCAGGTTTTTGCGCACATCTTCCAGATTACCGGCAAATAATTGCCAGGTATTGCCATCCTGTTGCTTTACCCTTGTTACGCCCGCTATCTGCTGAAGATCTGCGTCTGATGGTATTGGTTCCCCGAACGATACCTGGATATATCCGTTTTCTGTTCCTCCCTGCTGCAGGTGCTGAAGGGTGTCGTCAGCGATAATGTTGCCTTTGTTGATAATAATGACCCTGCTGCACATCGCCTCTACTTCCTGCATGATGTGTGTGCTCAGCACAACGGTTTTATTCCTGCCCAATTCGACAATGAGCTGCCGGATGTCGGCCAGCTGGTTGGGGTCCAGACCTGATGTCGGCTCATCCAGGATCAGTACTTCCGGATCGTGGATCAGTGCCTGGGCCAGCCCGACGCGCTGTTTATATCCTTTGGACAGTGCACCGATCTTCTTTTTGCTTTCCGGTTGCAGACCGGTCATGGCAATGATCTCGGATATGCGCTTGTCAGTGTTCCTGCCCAGTTTATGTACCTGTGCTACAAATCCGAGGAACTCCCGGATGTACATGTCGAAATAGAGGGGATTGGCCTCCGGCAGGTAACCAACACGTTGTCTTACCTCCATAGGCTGGGTCGCAACGTCGTATCCGCACACACTGGCGGTACCACCACTGGGTGGCAGGTAGCCGGTGATCATCTTCATGGTAGTACTTTTTCCTGCGCCATTTGGCCCCAGGAAACCTACTATTTCCCCTTTGCTGAGCGAAAAGGAAATATCATTGACCGCCCGTTGCTCCCCGTATACCTTGCTTAACTGTGTTACTGTGATTGACATTAGGTTTTCCACTTTGGCGCGGCTAAAGTATGAAAATCAGGTTAGAATAAAAATCGCTTATAATCGTCTACAATATAAATAATTGGGTTCCATGGGACTCGAAAGCGTTGCCCGCATTATTTAACTAAACTTTTATGGCGAAAATTAGTTGGAAATATATAATTTTAAATATATTCACAAATTGTAACCTGATGTGGGGCAGTAGGTTCCGATAATCCGGTTATTATTTTAAGCCTGCATACATTGTCAAATGCTCGATCGCAACAGTTGTTAATCAATTATCACAATACATTTTAAAACCCTGCAAACATTTAACATTTCATGGCAATTAATTTACAGAAGGGACAAAAAATAGATATCGGACTTTCCCAGATCAGCGTAGGCCTGGGATGGAATCCAAACGAAGGGACAGGGAATGATTTTGATCTGGATGCATCAGCATTTATGATAGACGGCAATAGGGTAATCCCCACAGAAGGATTCTTTGTTTTCTATGGCAATACGAACTCTCCTGACAGCGCATTACATCATACCGGCGATGACCCAACCGGCGGTAACAGTGCCGAAGGAGATGATGAAACAATTAAGGTAGATCTGTCTAAGGTACAGCAGGACATTAAAGAAATACTGTTTGTAGTAACTATCCACGACGCCATAGCCCGTAAGCAGAACTTCGGACAGGTAAGGAACTCATATATCCGTATCGTGAACGATGCCAATGGAGAAGAAATTGCGAAATACGAACTGGGCGAGGACTTCTCGGTAGAAACCGGCGTGGAGTTCGGCCGACTGTACCTGAAAGACGGCAAATGGCGTTTCGAGGCTTCAGGTATCGGTTATAAGGAAGACCTGGCCTACTTCCTGGGTAAATACTACAAAGGACAGATCATTAAATAGTCTATTCTATCACACTATTGAAATACACTTTATGGCAATTAACTTAGTTAAGGGACAAACCATTGACCTCCGCAAAAATGATAAGGGGGAAACCTACGATCTTTCAACCGTAACAATTGGTCTGGGCTGGGATGTCCGTAAAAAAAGCGGTGGCTTTTTTGGTAAGCTGCTGGGCAGCAAGGAAGAAGAATTTGACCTGGATGCAATCGCCTTCCTGCTGGATAAAAACGGTAAGGTAGCCGACCTGGGTAAGACCGTACAAACCAATGACGGCCGTAACCTGAGCCTTTACCAGGGAGATGTGATCTTCTTTAACAGCCAGCGCCACCCTTCAGGTAATATCTGGCTGACAGGCGATAACCGCACAGGAGCCGGCGATGGCGATGATGAGCAGATCATCGTGAAACTGGATAGCCTGGATGCTAAATATGATAAGATCCTGTTCGTGGTATCTATCTATCAGGGCCGCCAGCGCAATCAGCACTTCGGTGGTATTGAGAACGCATTCATCCGTGCGGTAGATAACAAAGGAAAAGAAATCGTTAAATTTAATCTCTCCGGAGATGCATCATACAACAATATGTGCTCCCTGGTATTTGCAGAAGTATACCGCAAAGACGGTACCTGGAAATTCAGAGCACTGGGAGATCCTCAACCGGCAGATAGCTTTGTTGAGATCCTCAGGAACTATGTTTATTAATTAACCCTTTCTATTAGCGTCATTCATGAGAAGATTACCGGTTTATTTAGTGTTGGATACCTCAGGCTCTATGAGCGGTGAGCCCATAGAAGCAGTAAAAAACGGCGTACAGGTACTGATCTCAACTTTGAGACAGGACCCGTATGCACTGGAAACAGCATTCCTTAGTCTGATCACCTTTGATACTGATGCACGCCAGTTGGTACCGCTGACAGATTTGTCTTCGTTCCAGATGCCGGAATTGAAAGCTGCAGGTGGTACTTCACTGGGAGCTGCTTTGCAGACCGTCGCAGACAGCATCAACAGGGAGGTGGCAAAGTCCACCATCGATGTGAAAGGCGACTGGAAACCGCTGGTGTTCCTGATGACGGATGGTATTCCAACCGATCAGTGGCAGAGTGGATTGAATGCTTTTCAGAATAGTAAAATAGGTATAACAGTAGCCTGTGCTGCAGGTAACGGCGCTGATGTAAACCTCCTGAAACAGATCACCAATACCGTGGTATCACTCGATACGGCAGATGCCGCAACTATCAAGGCGTTTTTCAAATGGGTATCTGCTTCTGTAAGCACCGGCAGCCAGAAAGTGGAAAGCGGAGACAAGGAAGTAGCCGGTCTGAATGAACTGCCGCCACCTCCACCGGAAGTGAATATCGTGGTGTAACATGGAAAAGACCAGACATGTATCTTTCGATCTGTGGATGACGTTAATCCGTTCTCACCCTTCCTTTAAAACGAAGCGTGCAGACCTGTTCCGTTCCTTTTTTTCGCTGGAGGCCTACGCACCGGAAAAAGTGGAAGCTGCGTTCAGGGAGACAGATGTACTCATCAATAACATGAACGAGATAACAGGACGTAACGTGCATACATTCGAAATGTATCTGTTATGCCTGCATTTGCTGGGTACTGATATTAAAATTGTGCACCCGGACAAACTGGAGGAATTCTACAGTTTGTCCGAGGCACTTTTCTTTCAATATCCTCCCCTGCCTTTGTATGAGGACATCAAAAAATTGCTGGCCGCTTTGCAGACACAGGGTATTACCACAAATCTGCTGAGCAATACAGGGCTCATTCAGGGACGGACTTTACGTAAGTTAATGGCAGAATGGGGATGGGACGCCCACTTTGCATTTCAGCTGTATTCAGACGAAACAGGATACTCCAAACCGGATGTACAGATGTTCAGCCGGTTGTTGGAAAATGCCACTTTACTGCATACTGACATTACTCCTGCGCAGATATGGCACCTCGGCGATAACCAGGTTGCCGATGTACTTGGAGCACAACGTATGGGTATATACGCAACGTTGACAGACATTGTTAATAACCCCTTAAATAAGTTGTTAAATGAAAGATGTTTATGCCTTACATAACCTTGTAGATGATGCTCATTTCCCTTTTGATCCCGCTGCTTACAGCCGTTTCAAATTCGGGGACGGGGCGGCTGCGGACGCATTCGGGGCTGCATTGGCTGAAGGTTTCATTGCTACTTACGGAAACAGGTTGTCAGAAAATGATCAGCTGGTAGTGTTGCCAAGTCCTTACACCAGTATTCCTACTGCTTCCTTTCATATGACCACTGCATTTATGAAAGTGCTCAACAGGTACCTGTGCATGAAGGGATACAATCCTGCAGAAAGTGCCAAGATCCATCGTTTTAAAACATACAGCATTGATTACGGCGCATTGGATATGGAAAGCAGGAAAGCACTTATCATCAATGATAAATACCATCTCGATAAAGACTTTCTGTTGGGGAAGACGCTCATCTTTACTGACGATATCCGTATCACAGGAAGTCATGAACTGATCATCCGCAACCTGCTGCAACGGTATGAACTGGACAATACTGCTTATTTCCTGTACTATGCGCAACTGCAGAACAGCAGTATTCATCCCAACATAGAAAATAAACTCAATTACTATAGTGTACACTCCCTGCAGAGCCTTGAAGCGGTGATATGTTCGCCTTCATTCAGGTTCAATACAAGGGTGGTAAAATACTTACTCCATGCGCCTTTTGCGGAGTACGAACAGCTGCTGATGAAACAGACGCCGGTATTCCTCCAGGAACTGGCAGACTGCTGCATCGGTAATAATTACTACCAGATGGAAGAGTACAGAAAGAACGCAACATTTTTATTTGATCATCTTCAAAAAATCATACCATCATGGCAATCAATTTGCAAAAAGGAGAACGGGCAAATCTTGAACTACCAAAATTCACTATTGGCTTAGGATGGGATATCAATGAATCACATACAGGCGGAGAATGCGACCTGGATGCTTCTGTGTTCCTCCTGGGAGAGAACAGAAAGATCCTGTCAGATCCGTATTTCGTGTTTTATAACAACCTTGAATCTCCGGATGGTGCTGTGAAACATTCCGGCGATAACCGCACCGGTGCAGGTGATGGCGATGACGAGACAATCCATGTAGACTTGTCTGTTATCAATCCTGCGGTGAAAGAGATCTGTATAGTGGTGACCATCCATGAAGCAGCGCAGCGTAAACAGAACTTCGGACAGGTCCGCAACTCTTTTATCCGTATTTATGATGCGGTTAAGAATGTGGAACTGGTGAAATATGAACTGGGAGAAGACTTCTCCATCGAGACAGCCGTTGAATTTGGCCGCATCTACAAACGCGATAACCAATGGCGTTTTGAAGCGGTGGGGCTTGGTCAGAAAGGAGGCCTGGAAGAGTACCTGGCGAAATATGCGTAATTGAATTTAACATAACATAATCATGAGACGACTTCCGGTATATCTGTTGCTTGACACCTCCGGCTCCATGAGAGGCGAGCGTATAGAGGCAGTGAAAAACGGACTGCAGGTATTGGTTTCCAAATTAAGGCAGGATCCTTTTGCCCTGGAATCTGTGTGGATAAGCATTATCACTTTCGACAGGGAAGTGAAACAGATCCTGCCATTGACTGCTTTAGAGTCTTTGCAACTGCCGGAGATTACCACTCCGGAATCAGGTCCTACCAACATGGGAGCTGCACTGGAACTACTGTGCACGAAGCTTGATAACGAGGTGGTCAAAGGAAATGATACCCAGAAAGGAGACTGGCGCCCACTGTTGTTCCTGATGACAGACGGCAAGCCTTCAGACCTGGCGGCTTTCCGTGAAGTAGTGCCTAAGATCAAAAGTAAGAACCTTGCGGCTTTAGTGGCCTGTGCCGCCGGTGCGGAAGCACAGGACAGTTTCCTGAAAGAACTCACAGATACAGTAGTTCATCTGGATACTGCCGATAGTTCCACCTTAATGTCCTTCTTCAAATGGGTATCTGCATCTATCGGTACAGGTAACAAGAGCGTGGGTACTACGGAAGAAATACAATTGCCACCACCACCGGCAGAAGTGCATGTCATTATCTAATGGGGTATCAACAGATACCCCTAACAAAGAACTATACCAATGTTTTTCATTATCCATCTTATTATTAACATCCTCATTGTAGGACTCTTTTTATATTCAAAACTGCTGCCTTATGAAGACCGTTTAACGGGTCAGTATAAGCAGACCTTCAGTTTCTTCAAAAGTATTTTCAAACCCGTGTTAAGTGTGTTCAGCGGTATTAAACCATTCCAGGTAGGAACAGGGCTTGCCGTTGATATGACACAGATATTGTTACTGATCATTTTGCTGGTACTTAATTATTTCTACTGATGAGAAGACTACCTATTTATTTCCTCATAGATGTATCCGAATCTATGGTGGGAGAACAGATCCAGTTTGTAGAGGAAGGATTGGCGACGATCATTAAAGAGTTGAAATCTGACCCTTATGCATTGGAAACTGCCTGGGTGTCTATTATTGTATTTGCCGGTCAGGCGAAGACAATAGTACCATTGCAGGAAGTGATCAGTTTCTATCCGCCAAAATTCCCGATAGGCGCAGGTACTTCTTTGAGCAACGGTCTTGGCCACCTGATGTATGAGTTGCGTAAGAATACGGTACAGACCACCGCCACACAGAAGGGCGATTGGAAGCCGATCGTATTCCTCTTTACAGACGGTAGCCCAACAGACAATAGTAGTGCTGCCATCCATGAATGGAAACAGAACTGGCAGAGTAAAACAAACCTGGTCGCCATTTCATTTGGTGACGAAAATAATCTGAGTGTACTGAAGGAATTGACAGAGACTGTACTGATGTTCAAGAATACAACACCACAGTCGTATAAGGAGTTCTTCAGATGGATCACCGCATCTATCAAATCCAGCAGTGTAAGTGTGAGCAATAATGGTTCAGGCATGGAACTGGCAAAGCTTAGCGACGGTGTGATTGAAAAGGTGGATATAGATAAACTACCTCCCGTACAGCCGGGATTTGTAGATACCAACTACGCCATCTTTGCTGCAAAATGCCAGAATACGCAAAAGCCTTATCTCATCAAGTATAAGAAAGGATTACGCCCGGTAACCATCAGCGGTATGAATATGCAGTCGATGGGGTATCGGCTCAATGGTGCGTTCCCGGTGGACAATGCCTATTTTGAATTGTCTGCAGAAGGCGGTGTTATCAACAGCAAGGTGAATACCGACGAGTTGGAAGGTTTTCCTACCTGTCCCTGCTGCGGTAACCAGTACGGGTTCAGCGTATGCTCCTGCGGTAAAGTACATTGCGTAGGGCAGGAAGAGGTGAGTACTTGTTCCTGGTGTGGCAAACAGGGCAAATATGGTTTCGGAGATGGCAATATGGATATAAACAGAACGCAGGGATAATGACCGGACAAGATCAGGCTTTTATAGAAGCGCTGCTGCGGCATAAAGGATGGCCGGTATCAGAAAATCAGCAGGCACTGTTTGACAAATTTGTATCAGAAGAGCATATTCAGCAAGCAGTGAAAACGATTATAAACACTCAAAAAGATATTGTGGAATCCTGGAAAGAAAGATCACTGATTGATGATATTCTTCAGAAACATATTGTTCTGCCAAATGCAAAGGTGAATAAAGCATACAGCTTCACGTTTGACCCTGAGGGAAGCGGATTACAGGAGATGGGAGATTTCGAATGGAGCATTCCGGAAGGACTGGGAATCGCATTTGATGAAACAGCCAATACAATTTCCGGTATACCATTGCAGCAGGGAGAGTATGTGCTGACCCTGCGCTTCCGGTTGAAACACCATCCGGCAGATAGACCATTTACTGAAAAGAAGATATTACTGGTTATCAACCCTGATCCGAAATCGTTGTGGCAGAACCTGCCTTCTGATGAGCAGGACAAATACTGGCAGCCAGACCAGGCAGCAGTGGCCCTGCCTTTCGGCGACCGTAAGCTGGTGATTGCTTCCAAAAGAGGCCGTAGCCACGCGCACGAAGGGAAGTTCAGAGACGATAGCTTCGGATGTGATTTCAACGCCGAAACTGGATGGGGCATCATCGCAGTAGCCGATGGCGCCGGATCAGCAAAATATAGCCGTAAAGGGGCTGATATGGCCTGTAAGGCTGCGGTAGGCAGCTTCCGGGAACTGCTGGCGGGCGATAAGATAGCCGGCCTGGAAGAGGCGATCACTGCTTACCTGAATGATCCCAGCGAGGATAGCCAGAAAAAAGTAAGTATCCAGTTTATTGAACAGTTGGGGAAGCTGGCATTTACTGCCCAGGGAAAGATCAAACAAGAGGCGCAGGAGAATGGCGCGGACATAAAAGATTACTCGACCACACTTATTTTTGCGCTGGTAAAGAAATATGCAGCTGGTTATGTGATCAGTTCTTTCTGGGTGGGAGATGGAGGCATCGGCATCTATCAGGATGCCACAGGTGATGCTTTTGTCATGGGCACACCTGACAGTGGCGAGTTTGCCGGGCAGACGCGCTTTCTGACAATGTCTGACATCTTTGCCAACGGCGCCTATGTGAACCGCATCCGTTTTAAAGTGGTGCCCGATTTTACAGCGCTGCTGCTGATGACAGATGGTCTCACTGACCCTAAGTTCCAGACAGATGGTAATCTGCAGAAGAATGAGTACTGGCGGCAACTATGGCAGGACCTTGGCGGGGCGAACGATGATGGCACCAGCGTGAACTTTGCAGGTACGCCGGAAGCCGTGAAGGAAAGCCTGCTCAACTGGCTGGATTTCTGGTCGCCCGGTAATCATGACGATCGTACCATAGCTATTTTATACTGATAAGGAATACATGAGCAACATTATCACAGTTACAGCGCAGGATGGGAAATCTTATCAATATGTTGATAACGGTGACCCGATGCAGGGAGGTATGAAGGACGTTTATTTCTCTCCTGACAAGTCATATGTAGTGGCTTTCTTCAGGGATAAGCAGGACTTCAATTCCAAAGAGCGGCTCAACAATATTGTCAACACGTTCCGGGAAAGGATCTTCAATCAGCCGGGAGGCGAATACTGGAAAGATCTTTTCTGCTGGCCAAATAATATTGTGGAAAAGGATGGGAAGACCGGTATCATAGTTCCGGTATATCAGAAGAAATTCTTTTTTACTAAAGGATACAACCCTGGCGCCGCCCAGATCGTATCTATTGCGGGAAAAGAGAAAGAGGGAAGGTGGTTTGCTTCTCCACAGTTCAGAAGCCGTCAGTTCAAGCTGCACCTCGATGAAAGTGAACTTGGGGACTGGTTTAAGTTCTGCCTCATCTGTATCAAGATAGCCCGGGCTGTAAGGCGTATGCATGCTGCCGGCCTGGCTCACTCAGACCTTTCCTACAAAAACGTGCTGATAGATCCCATTACGGGCAGCGCCGCGATCATTGACATTGACGGGCTGGTAGTACCTGGAAAGTTCCCGCCTGATGTGATCGGGACACCCGATTTCATTGCGCCGGAGGTAATGGCTACCAAGCATCTCCCGAAAGAAGATCCCGCACGTAAACTGCCAAGTATTGCGACAGACAGGCATGCGCTGGCAGTGATGATCTATATGTACCTGTTGTATCGCCACCCGCTACGCGGAGGAAAGATACATGATACAGATGCGCAGAAAGATGAGGAACTGTCAATGGGGGCGAAGGCTTTGTTCATAGAACATCCTACAGATACTTCCAACAGGCCACGGCTGGATCAGGTAAAACCGACGCACCTGCCCTGGGCAGATGTGAGTAAGATCCCCTATACAGTCTGCGGTCCTTACCTGAAGGAGCTGTTCGAGAAGGCATTTATCGACGGACTGCATAACCCTTCATTGCGTCCTACTGCCGACGAATGGGAGCAGGCATTGATCAAAACTGTTGATCTGCTGCAGCCCTGTCAGAATAAGAATTGCGACCAGAAATGGTTCGTATTCGACAATACCACCAGCCCCTGCTGTCCGTTCTGTAATACACCCTACCGCGGACAATTACCCGTTTTGAACTTGTATTGGTCACGAAAACCGGGTAGCTTTACGCCCGAAAATCACCGGTTAATGGTATATCACAACCAATATTTATATCCCTGGCATGTGAATAGAAACATTTATCCGAACGAAAGACTAACAGATCAGCAGAAAAAACCGGTGGGATATTTTGTATTTCATAATAATAAGTGGCAACTTGTCAATCAAACGCTTACATCTTTAAAAGACGTTACGGAGGGGAAGGATATTCCGGTAAACTCTATGGTGGAGCTGACAGATAACAAACAATTACTGCTGTCCCAGGAAGAAGGAGGACGGCTCATAGTGGTGCAACTTGTAAACAATTAACGTCTATCAAAAACAAGAAAATAACAAACAATTATGCAAATCGCTGAAATGTTCCAGCAGATCTTGGACAACCCGATACCCGCGTTGCTGATCGTCGGAAACCTGATTATTATTGAAAGCCTGTTGTCGGTGGATAATGCGGCTGTATTGGCTACAATGGTAATGGACCTGCCAAAGGAACAACGTAACAAAGCGCTGAAGTACGGTATTATTGGTGCCTATGTCTTCCGGGGTATTTGTTTACTGTTCGCATCCCTGCTTATCAAAGTATGGTGGTTGAAACCTGTTGGCGGATTCTATCTCCTGTACCTGACCTATGATTATTTTAAAAAGAGGGCTGCAAAGTCAAAAGCAGAGAAAGCAGGTATTGTAGAGCAGGAAGCAGAGGAGATCGACAAGAGCAAAAACTGGTTATATAAAGCAACAATAGGCTGGATGGGGCAGTTCTGGGCTACTGTAGCGCTGGTGGAACTGATGGACCTCGCCTTCTCTATTGATAACGTATTCGCAGCAGTTGCATTCAGCGATAATATCGTCTTGATCTGGACCGGTGTATTTATCGGTATCCTGGCTATGCGTTTTGTAGCACAAGGTTTTGTAAGACTGATGGAAAAATATCCTTTCCTGGAAATTGCAGCCTTCCTGGTGATTGGCGTGCTTGGTATCAAACTGATGCTGGCTATTTATGAGCACTTCTTCCCTGAGACTGCCGCTACCAAATTCCTGGAAAGTCATCAGGCAGACTGGGCTACCTCCCTCATTACTGTATCTATCTTCCTGGTTCCGATCATCACCAGCATACTGTTCAACTTCCCAAAACACAAACACAAAGTGGAAGCAAAAGCAGACTAACACAAATGATAATAACTTCTTAATAAGAAAGGACCGGTTTATTGCCGGTCCTTTTTGCTTTTATAACAAGTGCTCACCAGTTACTTAAGCAGAGATATAAATAGTATGTGTCAGGTCATAACCTCCTGTAGTGCTATTCGCTGTAACAGTTGCCAGTTCATTATCCAAAGAATCCATAATGATGTTATCCTGTGCATTGGTAATTGAATTCTGTCCGTGGGTGCTGTAAAGCGATGTTTTATAAACTGCAGTATTGACCGCATCCGGAAAAGCGATCTGTGTGGTCAGTTTCAATGAGCTGTCCACATAGATCTGTGCGTGGATATGTGTTACACGGCCGGTATACCAACCAGGATAAATGGACGTGAACTTAGCCTGTCCGGCGCTGTCTGTATATTGCAGGCCACGGCAGAAGACCAGGGCGGTATTGTCTTGTGTGCCCAGGTAGCCGGTGTTACTGTATCCTGAATAATAACCGTCCTTATCACAATGCCAGATGTCCACGCGCGCATTGCTCACGATGTTACAACTGTCTTTCACATTACGTACCGTGATTACAATGCTCAGCGGCAGGCCGGTTTTGCCATCTGTAATGTCCACGCGTTGTATGGAAGATCCCCGGCTGCTATATAGCGGATACGGACCATCCGTCTCAGTGTCAGACACGGTACAGGTGCCGCCTGTTTCCGTATCGGTTCCTGTGGTGGTGTCGGTATCTGCACCTGTGCTAGTATCGTCTTTACTGCACGCGTTGAGCATAGGTACGATGGATGCCAGTCCCAGTATACCCATTCCGTTCCTGAGAAAATCTTTTCTTTCCATATTGAGTTGGTTTGTTCACTGTTATAAACTGTATTACCAACACAAATATTTTTTTAATACGGGACATGGCCATAAGAATGCGGTAAAGCCGCTATATGTTGCGGTAAACGGAGCTAGAGCCGCCGGAACTGGCTAAAGAAAGCATCTTCATAGCTGCTGCCTATGGGTATTTCGCTGCCGGCTATCTGGATAGTTTTATTACGTACCTGCTCTACACGGTCCATGGCTACAATGTAGGAACGGTGAACCCTGATAAAGGATTGTGGGGGCAGCTTTTCCAGCAGCACTTTCATGGTCATCCTGACTATCAGTGGGGGCTGCTGATGGAGGTGGATTTTCAGGTAATCGTCGAGGCCCTCTATAAAAAGTATATCTGAAACCTGTACCCTTGTCAACCCATAATCCACTCTGAATATGAGCGGAGGTGGTGTTGTAGGATGCGACTGGTTGAATTGCTTGACATGTTGGGCCTTTTGTACTGCCTGCAGGAAGCGCTCAAAGGTAAAGGGCTTCAGCAGGTAATCTACAGCGTTGAGATTAAATCCTTCCACCGCATATTCACTGTGAGCGGTTGTGAATATTACCAGTGCCTGTTGTTGTATGGAACGGTACAGATCAATACCGCTCACAGAAGGCATATTGATATCCAGGAAGAGCAGGTCTACCGGATATTTTGTGATATACTTCAAGGCCTCCTCAGGTACATTGAATGTCTTCTGCAGCTGTATGAAATCCACTTTCGCACAGAAGTTTTGTATCAGCTTTAAGGCCGGCAATTCATCATCTATGGCAATGGCTTGTAAAGTCATGTTAATTGCAATGAAAGGGAGACTTCGAAATAGTGTTCTTCATCTCTGATAACTAGTGTATGACTGCCAGGATATAATAACTGCAGGCGTTTCCGGGTATTCTCTATACCAAGGCCGCCAGTTATTTCCTGTGTATCCTGCACAGTCACTTTATTGTTGAAGGCAGTAAAATGCAGCTGTTTTTCATCAATGTTCACTGTAATTCTGATGTCGGTACTTTCAGCTGCATTCACGCCGTGTTTAAAAGCGTTTTCTACAAAAGAGATCAGTATTAATGGCGCGATCAGTTGCCCGGTGGCTTTGCCTGTCACTGTAAAAGACAAAGGTACCGAATCTCCGAAACGCATTTTTTGCAGTTCAATATAATTGCTGAGATAATCTATTTCTCTGGATAAAGGCACCAGGTGGTTGCCGGCGTCGCTGATCACATAACGCATCATTTGTGATAGTTTAACCACTGCAGTGCCTGTCTGGTCTGACTTCTCAATAGCAAGAGAGTAGATGGTATTCAGAATATTGAAAAGAAAATGCGGATTGATCTGGGCTTTCAGGTATGACAGCTCTGCATTCAGCTTTTCTTTTTCTGTCTGCCGCCAGCGGTAGTTTATTTTCAGGATGAGGGAGAAAAAAAATACTGCCAGAAAGAGGAATACCTGGTGACTCACGTCCAGCAGCAATGAGCGCGATACCTGCTCGTGTGACCCCTGGCCGTGGGAATGATCCGGGGGAGGGAACGCACGGTTGGCTGGCGGCGGAGATTCCTGTCCGTAAGGCGGGATACTATCTGCCGGCGGGGGCGTCGGCGACGGATTAAACTGTCTGGGCGGGCGGTCTGAAGGCAGGGGCATCGGATTGTTGGCCGGAAATTCATACCCGGCGCGGGGAGGACCACCCCGAAAACCAATCAGCAGATTGGGTACCAGCACTATTGTCACAAAGCATAGAAAGGCGATCAGGGACAGGGCAGCGTATTTACGTTTGAAGTAGTAATTGGGGATCAGCCAGAAATAATTGAGATAAAAGAAGAGTAACAATGCCAGGTAAACGATGAAATCTTTAAGCGCAGGGGGATGCCTCCACAGATCAGACAGGTTGCTGGCATCCGGGGAGAAAACGATCGGCAACGCCAGAAAAGTAACGCAACCGGCAATATGTATGAGCACCTGACTAAGTCTACCTTTCATAATGGGGCTGTTAAGGCACAAAATTAGGATTTAGAGGATATTGATTTCCCCTTATTTTTGCGTCATGATAAAACGGATATTCGGGTTATGCATCTTATTACCTCAGCTGTTACACGCTCAGTTACCGGAAAAGAATTACCCACAGGGGTATTTCCGCAATCCGCTGGCTGTGCCTATCCAACTTGCGGGTAACTACGGAGAGCTTCGTCCCAACCATTTTCACGCGGGTATAGACATTAAGACCCAACAGAAGGAAAATCTGCCGGTATATGCCGCTGCAGATGGATATGTAAGCAGGATTGGCGTATCTCATACCGGCTATGGGAACGTATTGTACATTACGCACCCTAATGGGTATACTACCACCTATGGCCACCTGAATCGCTTTTTCCCTGCCCTGGAGCAGTATGTAAAGCAACAGCAGTATGCTGCCGAGAGCTGGGCAACAGACCTGAAGATTCCGGCAGACAAATTCCCTGTAAAAAAAGGCGACTTCGTGGCATGGAGCGGTAACACCGGTGGTTCCGCCGGACCGCACGTACATTTTGAGATCAGGGATACCCATACGGAGCATCCCCTGAACCCATTGCTTTTCGGTTTCGATATTCCCGATACCAAAGCCCCGGAGGTGTTCAGGATCGCTATATACGATATGGACAGGAGCATTTATGATCAGACACCGACAATATTGGCGGTAAAGAAGGTAAACGGCGAATATGTACCTGCCACACCATTGATCAAAGTAAAGACTGCGCTTGCGGGAATAGGGCTGAATGCGGTAGACCATATGAGCAATGTTCCTAACAGTTATGGTATCTACGAAGTGGTGATGTTCGATAAGGATGTGCCCAACAGCGGCTTCCAGATAGATAATATCGGTTTTGAAGAGTCCCGTTACATTAATGCCCATACAGATTACAGAATAAGAAAGGGCGGCGGTCCCTGGCTGCAGTTACTCTTCTCCGTACCGGGCAATAAACTGGAGATCTATAAGGACGTTCAGGGTGATGGTACCATCGACCTGTCAGACGGGACACCTCATCCTGTAAGGTTACTGGTGAAGGATGCTTATGGCAATTCCTCCACCGTAAAATTCACGCTGCAGCAGAGTGGGGAAGCGCCGGAACCCACCAAATGTGCCAATACGATGTATGCGGAGTCACGCAACATCTTCGAGAATAACCAGGTGGAGTTCTTTCTGGAAGAGAACTCCCTGTACGACAGGATCTGCTTTAATTATGCAGAGATCCCGGCAGGAGAAAAGTCAAAGTCCAGTTCTTCTATTTTCCGTCTCCATACAGCACTGGTGCCTTTACACAGCAATTTTACCCTGCATATAAAGCCTGACAGATCCATACCGGTAGCGCAACAACATAAGGTAGTGATGGTGCGTGAGGGATTGGGAGAGACCATTGTAGGCGCTACACTCGAAAAGGGCTGGTACGTAGGACAGTTCCGTGAGTTCGGTAATTTCCACCTGGAAGTGGATACTATCATGCCTAAAATAGCTTTGCTGGGAGTGAAGAATGGAGCCAACCTGTCCAGGGCAGCGAAACTGTCTTTCGCTATCAGCGATAATAGTGGTATAAAAGCCTACCGGGCAGAACTCGATGGCAAATGGTTGATGTTTGCGCGCAGGGGCAACGTTATTTCTTATACCTTCGACGAGCATTTCAGGCCGGGTAAACACAGCCTGCGGATGTTGGTGACAGATATTGCCGGTAATACCAAAGAACAGACGTTCACATTTACGAGATAGCAGGAGGAGAACATGACACATTTGAAAGAAGGAGATAAAGCGCCCATTTTTAAAGGAACAGATCAGGAAGGAAAGGAGGTTTCGCTGGCAGACCTGAAAGGGAAGAAAGTGATACTATATTTTTATCCGAAAGATATGACGCCCGCCTGTACGAACCAGGCGTGTAACCTGAGAGACAACTATCATGCGCTGTTGAAGAAGGGATATGCAGTTGTGGGCGTGAGTACAGACAGTGAAAAGCGGCATAGGAAATTTACGGAGAAATACGATCTGCCTTTTCCTTTACTGGCAGATGAAGACCGTACCATTCATACACAATATGGTGTATGGGGCGAGAAGAAGTTTATGGGGCGCGTCTACGATGGTACACACCGTACTACCTTTCTGATCAATGAATCGGGCGTGATAGATAAGATCATTGTGAGGCCGGATACGAAGAATCATATGGAAGAGATCCTGGAGATCTGGAAGTAATAATTCAGCGTTACTACAATAAAAAAATCCCTCCTGGCAACCAGGAGGGATTTTTTTATGCTCTATCAAATTGGCATTATCTCTTTTGGCGTTGTTTCTTGAACAGCTGACCAGTTTTAAACTTGTTACCTTCAGGGCTACCCACACGGTCCATTGCGCAACGGAAACCTACAGTGTTGGTGGCCATATCTTCCTGCATGTAACGGCGTGCACCTGGAGAGAGCCAGTAAGCGCGGTCGTTCCAGCTACCACCTTTTACAACGTGTGATTTATCGTTGATCAGGGAGGTTACACCATAACCGTATTCTACGTTAGAGAGAGAGTCACCATCGAGGTAGTTGATAACATCACCTTTCTGGTAGTTCAGACGGTTAGCACTTTCTTCGTCAGTTACATCACGCATTTTCAGATGACCCAGGCTATCTTTTTCAGGTTCGCCATCAGCGTTCATGTAAGTAGTCTGGAATTTGTTACCACGGAAGTAGTTGAAGTCATCACCATCGATCGGGTTCAGCGGACGGTAAACGTCCAGTACCCACTCGCTCACGTTACCTGACATGTTATAGATACCGAAAGTGTTCGGGAAGAAAGCAATTACAGGACCAGGGATAGACGCACGGTCGTTCAGACCACCGGCCATACCCATGTTATCACCGGAACCACGTTTGAAGTTCGCCAGGAACTGACCCTGCCATGCACCACGGCGGATGTCTCTCAGACCACTTGTGTTAGTTCCCCAGGAATAAACCTGTTTGTTCATGATCAACTCCTCACCACGTTTACCTTCTTTCTTGGAAGGGCCAGGGTTCTGACCGATGTAACCCAGTGCCGCGTATTCCCACTCAGCTTCTGTCGGGAGGCGGTAGTTTGGTAACATTACACCATCTTCGAATTGGGCAGTACGAGGAGAACCATCAGCGTTTCTGAACTGAGCCTTGGTACTCTTGGACATATTGCCAGGGATACCTTCATAAAGGCCCGCGGTATATGATTTAGTATCGAAGGTGTTATCATCAGCCTGGTTCTTCATATCGTTTTTGGACAACAACCCTTTGTCGATCAGCATCTTTTCGTTCACACGGTTGGAGCGCCATTTACAATAGTCAACAGCCTGTTTCCAGTTCACACCTACTACCGGATAGTCATTGTAAGCAGGGTGACGGAAATAATATTCTACGAGAGGCTCGTTGTAAGCCAGTTCGCTACGCCATACCAGGGTATCTGGTAAAGCCTTGCGGTATACGTCCGGGAAGGACTCGTCGTACATACGACGCAGCCAGTACAGATATTCACGATAGTGAACGTTGGCAACTTCTGTTTCATCGATGTAGAATGAAGAAACAGTAATACGTCTTGGAATGTTATTCCAGTCGGCCATAACGTCCTGTTCTGTCGCTCCCATGGCGAAGGTACCGCCCTGCACGAAAACAAGACCCGGACCAGTCTGCTGGTCTTTACTTTTGGCCACACTGAAACCACCCATCTTAGGATCATTGTAATTCCAGCCAGTAGCTGTGGATTTCTCCTTCTTTTTGCCGAATGGACCACCGTTTTTACAGGCGGACATCGACATAATTATACTGGCGCCTAAGAGCATTGAGACAGAGGTTAATCTATGCATGCGATTCAGCTTTTTTATTTGATGTTTATGGTAAACGCAAATGTAGTATAATTTATTTTATAGTAAAAATAATTAATCTGTAAGCATTCACCGGTTAATAGAGTTTATCTTATTTAAAATCAGTGTTTTATGATTCTGAAGGCTGTCCGGAATACGTATTAAGTTTATCTTAACTGTAAAGGCCGTCAGTGCTTTCTGGTGGCTCGTTGGCGGTAGCTGGCTTCTGGTTGATGACTCATAGATACATGGTATGGTTCAATTGTAAATATACTCCTACTTCTTTGCTTATTCTCCCTCCTTTCTGACCTAAAGCGCACTTTACCTGCAACGGGAACAAAAATACGTCCTCCCGTGAATTAAAACGCCGGATAATGGCTACTTATTATAGTGTTTGAAATAGTATGTCATAAAATGTCCCGCTGTCGTATATTCACATGTTATAAAAAACTGAAATACAATTCAAAGGCAGATGCAGACATTTCGTGACAACAGCCGTAATGGTCGATTCCGCCCCATAAATATACTTTATAATCGCTATGTTTGCGCAAATACCCACTATGAAGTTTCTTCCCTTCTCTTTTTTATTGCTCCTCTGTCAATGGGTATCAGGGGGTAATGGGAGAGGAGGACCTTACGCCGCACATTCTGTGCTTTCCTCCGGTAGCTGGCAAAAACTGGCAATCACCCGGGAAGGCATTTATAAAATAGATAAAAACCTGCTGACCAGCCTGGGAATGAATACTGACCTGAAGGGCGTCAGGCTATATGGTACCGGAGGACGTATGCTGCCTGAAAGCAATGCAGCGTTCCGATATGATGATCTGCCGGAGGTTGCGCTGATGGAAGAAGGAGATTACCTGTTGTTTTATGCACCGGGTCCGCACAGCTGGCAATACCAGGGCGGGAATTTCGTTCATACGGCCAATCTTTATTCGGACACTGCCTGGTATTTCCTGAGCGCCGGCACCTCCCCGGGAAAAAGGATCGCTGAGGATGCCGCAACACCGGCTGCCAGCGTGACGGTCAACAGCTTTGATTATCATAGCTTTTATGAGAGTGATAGCATTAACTTCCTAAGCAGCGGTAAGCAGTGGTGGGGTAGTGTATTCAGTAGTGTACAGCCCACACGCAATGTTAATTTCTCTCTGCCATTGACTCCTTTTTCCCTGAAAATAGGAGCAAGGGTAGCCGCCAGGGGAGTCGGTACCAGCCGTTTTTCCATACAGGCTGGAAATAATATGCTGGGTTCTTTGTCATTGTCGCCCGTGAGTGGAAACATATTCGAGTCTTTTGCTTCCGTAGCAACGGGCTACTATGCAGCTTCACCTGCCGGCACAGCGGTACCTGTCACGCTTAGTTTTACGCCCGGAGGAAGTGGGGCGCAGGGGTGGCTGGACTATCTGACCTTACAGGCCCGGTGCCCGCTGCAACTGCCAGCGCAGGAGCCGCTCTTTTTCAGAGATATAGCCTCTGTAACTCCCGGTCAGAACGCGCAGTTCAGACTGGAACAGGCGGACCGCCAGACGATTGTATGGGATGTGACAAACCCGCTGCAGCCAGTCAGGATCAAGACCCAACTGGCAGGTTCCTCACTGTCCTTTACAAGAGATTGTGGTACCCTGCACGAATATGCAGCCTTCTCCGGACGGGGATATCTGCAGCCGCTTGCAGCCGGCCCAATAGCCAATCAGGACCTGCACAGCATCGGTGGAGCAGATATGCTGATTGTGACCACACCCGCTTTTCAGGCGGCTGCCAGCAGACTGGCCGCCTGGCATGGCACACACGACAGACTGACCGTGAAAGTGGTAACAGTGAATGAGATCTATAATGAGTTTGGCTCAGGTACAGCCGATCCGGTGGCTGTCAGAGACTTTCTAAAGATGTGTTATGATAAAGGAGGGCTGCGATACCTGTTATTGTTCGGAGATGCCTCATACGACTATAAGAACAGGGTGGCGGGTAACACCAATTTGGTACCCACATGGCAGAGCAGCGTGTCTGCAGATCCGATAAATGCTTATCCCTCAGACGATTTTTTCGGCTTCCTGGACGACGCAGACGATATCAACGACAACAGCAGACAGAACCTGCTTGACATCGCGATAGGCCGCCTGCCAGTTCAGCAGCCTGCTCAGGCTGAAGCAGTGGTGAATAAGATTATGGGATATAATGTACCAGCTAACTTTGGTCGCTGGCAGCAACACATTACGATCGTGGCGGATGACGGTGATGATAACCTGCACCTGCAGGATGCAGAAAGCATGAGTGAGATCGTAGCTGCACGATGGCCCGCAGGACATATTGACAAGATATACCTGGATGCCTATCCCAAAATAGCTGACGCAGGCGGGAGCCGTTATCCGGCAGTAAATGCGGCCATAGCTGAGGATATCTTTGACGGGACCCTCATCTGGAACTATACCGGGCACGGAAGTTACTCCCGTCTGGCAGAAGAAGTGATCATGGAGGAAGGCTCCCTGGCTACCTGGAAGAACGCCGGTAAACTGCCGCTGTTTATCACAGCTACCTGCGACTTTGCGCCTTTTGATAATCCGGCTTACGTCTCACTCGGTGAGAAGCTGCTATTGCAGGAAAATGGTGGTGGTATTGCATTGATGACGACTACCCGGACGGTATTCTCTGCTTCCAATAAAGTGATGAATGCCAATTATCTGCAAAAGCTGCTGACACCGGACGCCGACGGACGTATGCCCACGCTTGGACAGGCAGCCATGGAGGCCAAGAACCTGACATATGCTACTTATATTGATATTCCTAACAACCGTAAGTTCCAGTTATTGGGCGATCCGGCGCTGACACTGGCTTTTCCCAGGTATCATGTAGTAACGGACTCCATCAACGGAAAGGCGGTAAATGACATACCGGATACATTGAAAGCAATGGGTAAATACACGGTAAAAGGCCACCTGGAAGATGAGCAGGGCATTCGGCAGGATACTTATAAAGGCATGTTGTACACGACCGTGTATGACAAACCTAGTCTGCAATACACCCGCGGAAATGATGCCGGTAGCGCCAAAGCAGGCTTTTACCAGCAACAAAATATGCTATACCGTGGTCAGCAGACTGTTGAGAATGGCCGGTTCTCCTGCACTTTTGTGGTGCCGGCAGATATTGATTACCAGGCTGGCGCCGGAACACTCAGTTTTTATGCTGCCAATGGTGTAACAGCGGCGGGAGGCGTGTTTTCAGGCGTACAGGTAGGTGGAACAGCAGAGAGTATTGAACAAGATGAGCTGGGCCCTGTTATAAAAGCATACCTGGATAATGAATATTTCCGCAACGGGGGCATCACAGGAGAGAATCCGGTATTGTTGCTGCAACTGAAGGATGAACAGGGCATCAATACCTCCGGTTATGGCATTGGACACGATCTGATAGCCACACTGGACGATAAGGAAGGGCAATATTATATCCTGAACAGCTTTTTTGAGGCCACAACAGACAGTTACCAGGAAGGAACGGTCCGTTTCCCACTGTACGGCCTGTCAGAAGGCGTGCATACAATGGCAATAAAAGCATGGGATACCCACAACAACTCCGGCACGGCCACGCTGCAGTTTAGAGTAGTACGGTCAACTGAGATGTCTATAGGGAAAGCTGGTTGTTTTCCAAACCCTTTCCACGATCAGACGCAGTTCACTTTTGAGCATAATCAGCAGGATCATGCGTTGGATGTGACAGTCAGGATTTTTACGGTAATGGGCCAACAAATAAAAACTATACATCATACAATAAATGATAGTGGTAGCCGTTATGTAGGAGCATCCTGGAACGGAACTGCCGATTCCGGCGCCCGGGTGTCGCCTGGAATTTACATATATAGTATTTTGGTAACAGCGAATGGTAAAACACGAATTTTAGGCGGAAAAGTAACTGTATTTTAACCTATGCATCAAAAGCACAAACTTGATTCGCGAGTCCCTTACCAGACCCCTGTTATTGATAATATAGATTTTCGAACTATTTTTACAACTCGTTCTAAACACTATTGCATGTATAATTGCATGATCAGAAAGGCAACTGTAAACCTTGTCTTAATTTGTTGCATCCTATTCTCTCTGTCTGTTTCTGCCCAGATTTCCACTGATGATCTGGACGGACGCACGAACACCATTAACACCGCGGTACCTTTTCTACGTATTTCTCCTGATGCAAGGGCAGGAGCTATGGGTGACGCCGGCGTAGCCACCTCGCCGGACGCAAATTCCATCTACTGGAACCTTGCCAAGATCCCGTTTGCTACAACCCGTTCCGCAATATCAGTTACTTACACCCCCTGGTTGAAAGAACTCGTGAATGACGTGTTCCTTGCTAACCTGTCAGGTTATTATCAGCTGGATGAGTTTCAGACAGTTTCCGGCTCGCTGCGTTACTTTTCCTTAGGTACTATCAATTTTACGGATGTTACCGGTATGCCTACTTATGACTACCGTCCGCGCGAATTCGCATTTGACGCAGGTTATGCCCGTAAACTATCAGATAACTTCTCGGTTGCTCTGGCTGGACGTTTCATTTATTCCAATCTGGCCAGTGGTGATATCAACGGTCGTGTGATCAGGCCAGGTAAAGCGTTTGCCACTGACCTGTCGCTGTTCTACACAAAAGATTATGAGAAAGACAATAGCGCTGTAAATACCTGGAACGTTGGTCTGGCTCTCACTAATATCGGTACCAAGATCTCCTATACAGAGTCAGCTACCAATAAAGACTTTCTGCCTACCAACTTTGCCCTCGGTACCGCCTACACCATCGGTATGGACCAGAGCAACAAAGTAATGCTCACACTCGACCTGAATAAACTGCTGGTGCCTACCCCTGATAGTACCGGTGCTTACCGCGAAAAGTCTACCATTTCCGGTATGTTTTCATCTTTCGGGGATGCTCCGGGTGGCATGAAGGAAGAACTCCAGGAAGTAACTGTTTCCCTGGGTGGTGAGTATAGCTACAACGATCAGTTCTTTGTACGCGCCGGTTATTTCTACGAAAACAAGAATAAAGGTAACCGTAAGTATGTAACCGCCGGTCTGGGTGTTAAATACAACATGTTCGGCCTGAACTTCTCTTACCTCGTGCCTTCCGGTAATGGTATCCAGCGTAACCCACTGTCAAACACCCTGCGTTTCTCCCTGATCTTTGATCTCGGCCACAGGGAAGAAGAAGGTGGCAACACCTGGTAATAGCTGGTAGTTAAATAGTTAATGTTTTTTTAAAATATCAGAATCCTCCGGAAATCCCCGGAGGATTTTTAATTTGCGATAATTTTAACAGTTAAAAGCTTATATTTCAAAGTTTATACATCTGTCATGACTAAATTGCGCATTGGCCTTGGAGTAGATTTTCATCAGTTAACAGAAGGACGGGATTTCTGGTTGGGAGGAGTGTTAGTGCCGCACCATAAAGGAGCCCTGGGGCACAGCGACGCCGATGTGCTGTTGCACGCCATTTGTGATGCTATGTTAGGAGCCGCCAGCCTGGGAGATATCGGCATGCATTTCCCCGACACCGATAACACTTATAAGAACATTGACAGCAAGATACTGCTGAAGCGTACACAAGAGCTGATCTCCGCCAGGGGCTATCAGGTGGTGAACATTGATAGTACGCTTTGCCTGCAGGCGCCTAAGATCAAGCCATATGTAGTGCAGATGCAGGAAACTATCGCCGGAATACTGAGTATCTCTACAGAAGAAGTATCTATAAAGGCTACTACAACAGAAAAACTGGGGTTTGTGGGGCGTGAAGAAGGAGTGGTGGCCTATGCTACCGTCCTCCTGGAAAAAAATTAGATCGCCGGAGTTATACATTTGTATATCCCGGTAAGAATCAGGTGATTATGCCGGAATATCCGGCAAAAATGAATCAAATGTTCATAATCGGCAGACTATGGACTATTTAAAATACCTTTGCAACAATGGCAGCTATAACAGTAAAGATCATCAATAAATCCGCTAATCCGCTCCCGGCATATGCCACAGCAGAAGCGGCAGGGATGGACCTCAGGGCCAGCCTGGAAACAGCTATCACCCTGCAACCCCTGGAAAGGATGCTGATACCCACCGGCCTGTTCATAGAGCTGCCTACCGGGTATGAAGCCCAGATCAGACCACGCAGCGGCCTGGCTATTAAACAGGGGCTTACCCTCCTGAATACTCCCGGTACTATTGATGCCGACTACAGGGGAGAGATTAAGATCATAATGATCAACCTGTCAAACGAACCGCAGGCTATTGCCCCCGGTGAAAGGATTGCCCAGATGGTGATAGCACCTTTCGTACAGGCCAGACTTGAAGCGGTAGAACTGTTGACAGAAACAGAACGTGGTGCCGGCGGTTTTGGCCACACGGGTAAATCTTAATAAATGTTCACAATCCGGAATAACGATAGGACCTTGCCTGGAAAGAATGGTCTGCCGGCTTTAAACCGACTGGTAGGCCGCTTACCACTGCTGGTGGCAGGCCTTTGTTGTCTGGTGGGAACTGCCTGTAATTCTTCCAAATCAACTGCCAGCCGCTCATCTTCCCGTCAGATATATTCCATCAGGGATTCCACCCTGCTGGAACAGCGTGCTGATAGTCTCTTTTACTCAGCCGAAAGATCTAAGATGCTGGGCGACTATCGCACGGCTATTACGCAATTCTCAGATTATCTTCGTTTGAGAAGGAACAATCCTACCGCTTATTACGAACTGGCCCGTCTGTTCATTGAGGTGCGTAACCCCGGTTATGCATTGGGTTTTGCCCGTAAGGCGGTGAGCCTCGATGGCACTAACAAGTGGTTTCAGATCACACTGGCAGACGCCTTCGGGGTAAATGCCCAGTTTGACAGCGCCGCCGCCGTATATGGCCGGCTCGCCCATACTTATCCCGACAATGACGAGTATCTGTACAACAAAGGCATGTTCCTGGCAAAAGCAGACAAATCGGAAGAAGCGCTGGAAGTCTTTGATTCCCTGGAAGTAAAAACAGGCCTGATAGAAGAACTGGCCTTCCAGAAACAGCGGCTCTATCTCAAGCTGAACAGAATGGAAGATGCCGCTGCAGAAGTACATAAGCTGATCAATCAGAACCCGGATGATGTAAGATATTACCTCATCCTGGGAGATATTTATAACTCGAACGACCGTACTGAGGAAGCCACTGCCATCTATAAAGAAGTACTCCAACGGGACCCTTCCAATCCGAGAGCGCTGATAGCCCTATCAGGTTATGCCAAAAAAGAAGGTAAGTATGATGAATATTGGGCTTACCTGACCCGCGCATTTGCCAATCCCGACTATAACATTGATGAAAAAGTAGCCTATGTCTATCCTTACCTGCAGATGCAGGGAGTGGACACGGGTAAACTGAGAGAAGGACTGCAACTGGCGCAGCTGGTTATTGAGGCACACCCGGAAGAAGCCAAAGCTTACGCGCTGCAGGCAGATATGTTCTCACAGGCGGGTATGCTGGATAGCGCGTTGATTGACTACAACAAAGCAGTGAGCCTGGATTCTACACGTTTTACCGTCTGGTATCAACTGATGTGGATCTACTCCCGTAAAGAAGATTCAAACAATCTGCTGAAAGTGAGCTCAATTGTGACAGAGCGTTTTCCGAGGGAATTTATGGGGCATTACTTCAAAGGGGTGGCGAACTTTTTGCTGCAGAATTATCCTGCATCCATAGATGCCTTAAATGTTGCACTACAGACAGGGAATGGCAATGGGGACAAAAATACACGGGCAGATGTTTACTCCCTGCTGGGCGACGCCTATCATGCAACAGGTCAGCATCAGCAGTCTGATAGCAGCTATGACCGTGCACTGGCGTTGAAGCCGGATGACGCACTGGTACTGAATAACTTCAGTTATTATCTCTCTCTTCGCGGAGAGCAGTTAAGTAAGGCAGAGAGCATGTCCAAACGTTCACTTGAACTGGAACCGGAAAGTGTCAATTTCATGGATACATATGCCTGGATCCTGTTCCGTATGGCCCGTTATGAGCAGGCCAGAGAATGGATGGAAAAAGCCCTGCAGTCACAGGAAGCACGTGAGAACCCTAATATGCTGGAGCACTACGGAGATATACTGTTTAACCTCCATGAAGTAGACAAAGCCCTGGAATATTGGCAGTTAGCCAAACAAAAGGGAGCTAATTCAGTGGGATTAGCCCGTAAAATTGCAGAAAAACGGTATATACTTGCAACCGAAAGGGAATAGCGAACTTCCCCGGGGAAATGGGAATGTATTGAATTAAAGATCATGATGAAGCAAACATTAGCACTGATAGTATTGGGTATTGTAAGCACGGGACTCTTTTCATGCAGGCATAGCCGACAGATTGCAGGTACCTCTTTTCCTGTAACAGATACTACCCAGCATAACATTATTGCAAAAGCAGACAGCGCATCAGCTGCAGCTGCCAGCGCTTATAACAAAGAACTGCTCTCAAAACTGCGCAGTAACTATATATCCTTCAACACCTTCGCCGCTAAATTAAAGATAGACTTCGAAACAGAATCCAAACAAATGTCAGGCATCAACGCAAATATGCGGATGCAGAAAGACAGTTTCATCTGGATCTCCGTGTCAGCACCAATTATAGGCGAAGTGGCCAGGGCTATCATTACACCTGATAGCCTGAAGGCAATCGACAAATTTCATAAAATAGCTTATCTCCGTGATCTTAAGAATGCACAGGACGTTCTGAATATCCCATTCGATTTTAAGACATTGCAGGACCTGATTATCGGCAACCCGGTATATCTCACTGACTCTGTATATCAGGTAGTAAAGACACCAGCAGTGATCTCTTTTACATGCGACAGTACAATATTCACTAGCCTGTTCAACGTTTTTGCAGATGATTACATTCTGCAACAAAGCAAGGTGATGGATAAAGACAGCACACGCAGGCGTTCGGTTGAACTGACATATGGTGAGTACAAATCGCAGGATAAGATTAAATTTGCCACCCGCCGTAGGGTTTTTGTGGAAGATAAAAGTTACACGAAGATCAACATGGATTTTAACAAAATAGATTTTGATCAGCCGGTGAGCTTTCCGTTTACTATCCCCTCAGGGTATTCAAGAGAGTAGGAGTGTTACGGAATGTATCTGAAATTTGTAAATTGCTATTTTGCAGCTATCTTTAAAACCATCATGCTGAATCTGAAGAAGTTTTTCCCGTTTGTAATAATCTTAGGTTTACTACCGGCCTTGCTGAATGCACAGGCTCCCCAACTGTCGCGGGAAGAATTGGAGCATAGAAAGAGAGAGTTGCAGCGTGAGATCGACGAGGCCAACGAAGCGCTCAAAACTACCAAGAAATCAACAAGAGAGAGCCTCAGCCAACTACGGGCGCTGCGGGAAAAGATTTCATTGCGTACCCGTCTTATCAACAATATCAACGAAGAGATCAACTTCATTAACGGTGATATCAATTCTGCCTACAGGGATATTAAGACCCTGGAGAAAGACCTTGACACCCTGAAGTCACAATATGCCCAGCTGGTCGTATATGCGTATAAGAACCGCAGTACCTACGATATGCTGAACTTCATCTTTTCTGCAGAATCTTTCAACGACGCTATCAAAAGATATCAGTATCTCAAACAGTATAGGGATTACCGTCGCAGGCAGGCAGATAACATTCTTGAAACACGTGTGCTGCTGAGCAAAAAAATAGAAAGCCTGCAGGAACAGAAAGAGAAACGTTCCGGTACATTGAAGGTAGAACAGGAGCAGCGGAACATCCTGGAGGTGGACAAGAAAGAGAAAGACAAAGTACTGACCAACCTGAAAGGGCGTGAAAAGGAGCTGTTGGCAGATATTAAGAAGAACAAAAAAGATGCACAGAAAGTACAGTCAGCCATTCAGGCTGTAATACGCCGTGAGATCGAAATAGCCCGCCGGCAGGCAGAAGAGGAAGCTGCGGCAAAACGTAAAGCTGCTGCCGAAGAGAAACGGAGAAGAGATGAGGCGGCGAAGAAGGCTGCGGCGCTTGCTGCTGCTAATGCCGCTGCTGCAAACGCTGCTAAGAATAACAATGCTGTAGCCGAAAATAAGCCTGATAAACCTGCCGAACCGGCTCCTAAACCACCAGCCCCGGCACCGGAACCAGAGAAGCCGGTACGTACAGAGAACGTGCTGGAAGCGACACCAGAAGCCCTCGCATTGTCAGAAAGCTTTGAAAATAACCGTGGTAAACTGCCATGGCCGGTAAGCTCCGGTCATATCATCGGGCACTTTGGCCGCCAGCAGCATGCTGTAATTGACCGTATCACTGTTGAGAATGATGGTGTGATCATCGGTACCAACCGTGGAGCCGCCGTTAGGGCGATCTTCCAGGGAGAAGTAAGAACAGTAGCCGTTATTCCGGGTGGAGGCTCACTGGTGATCATCAGGCACGGACAGTATTTTACCAACTATGCCCGTCTGCAGACAGTAAGCGTAAGAACAGGAGACAGAGTGAGCACAGGTCAGGTGATCGGTACTGCCGGCACCAATGAACTGGAGAACCTGGGAGAGGTTGAACTGCAGATCTACAGAGGGATACAAAAGCAGAACCCCGAATTCTGGATCAGGAAGAAATAATCTAAGAAAGCTATAATCAAAAAGGCTGTCCGCGGACAGCCTTTTTGATTTAAATCACTTATCTATCGACTCCAGCGCCCTGTTCATTACTTCTTCATAGAGCGCTTCGTACTGCGGAATGATATTGTTGATGTGGAAACGTTGAGCCTGTTCCAGGGCTCCTTTACGCATAGTAGCCAGCAGCTCCTCATCCAGCAGCAGGCGGGTAGCATGCTCGGCCATGCTGTCCACGTCGCCGACGGGACTCAGGTAACCGGTCTTGCCATGAATGTTCACTTCCGGCAAACCACCAGCATTGGAGGAGATCACCGGTACTTCTGCGGCCATAGCCTCCAGTGCTGCCAGACCAAAACTTTCATAGTCGGAAGGCAGTACAAACAGGTCTGCAATAGACATCACATCTTCCAGCTGTTCCTGCTTACCTACGAAGCGGATATCCCCGCACAGATGCATGTCCCGGCACATTGCTTCGATAGCCGGCCTGTCGGGACCGTCGCCCACGAGCAACAGCTTAACAGGTACTTTCTCCCTTACCTTCTGGAAGATCTTCACTACATCGGGAACGCGTTTTACCTTACGGAAGTTGGATACGTGCAGTAGTATCTTCTCGCCGTTGGGAGCAATGGCATTCCTGAAGTGCAGCAATTCCTTATCCCGGCGTTTGAAACGCTCCGTGTCCACGAAGTTGTAGATCACCTCGATATCTTTTTCGATCTGAAAAGACTTGTATGTTTCTTCCCGGAGATTATTCGATACTGCGGTAATAGCGTCCGACTCATTGATAGAGAAGGTCACTACCGGTGCATAGGTCTTGTCTTTACCTACCAGGGTGATATCTGTACCATGGAGGGTCGTGATAAAAGGTACCGTTCTGCCTTGTTTGCTCACGATCTGTTTAGCCAGGTAGGCAGTAGATGCATGCGGAATGGCATAGTGTACGTGCAGCAGGTCTAACTGCTGGTTAAGTATAACATCCACCATGGTGCTGCTCAGGGCAGACTCGTAAGGTGGAAAATCGAAAAGCGGGTAAGTGGGGACCTGCACTTCATGATAATAGATGTTGGCATGAAAGGCATTGAGTCGCACGGGTTGCTGATAAGTAATGAAATGGACCATGTGTCCTTTATCTGCCAGCGCCTTACCCAGTTCCGTTGCTAGTACACCGCTACCCCCATAAGTTGGGTAACATACTATTCCAATTCGCATGTGTTGTTGTTTAAAACTTTATAGCCAACGCTTAGTGCCGAACGTTTAGCACAGAATGCAGAACGCCTCACGCAGAACACAGTTTTTTACGTTAATACAGGGTACAAAATTATAACATTTTAAGCTGACATTGCCGGTAAATGGTATTAGCGGCATGTAAAGTATATCATGTAAAATATATGTATGATAAACCCATTTGAATAACAATGTTATTTAGTTAGTTTTAGTCCCAAAATCGACGTGCTTATGAGAAATTACCTGCTGCCGGCGCTGTTGGCCTTCACCATCCCGGTATGTGCACAACAGCAGGAGAGCGACTCCCTGGTTTTAAGACAACTGGCTACCGAAGTCCTGACACATAGTAAGGCATATTCTAATCTGAGGGATCTTACCCAGCAGGTAGGAGGCCGTCTTGCCGGATCTCCGCAAATGGTGAAAGCTGAAAAATGGGGTGAAAAAGTATTAAAAGATGCCGGTGCAGACACTGTCTATATGCAGGCCTGCCAGGTACCTCATTGGGTAAGAGGCGCGAAGGAAGAGGTGCGTATCATTTCCCGCCGCCGCGACTTTATTCCTCCGCTGAATGTACTGGCCCTGGGTAACTCAGTAGGCAGCGGCCCTTCCGGCATTACTGCACCTGTACTGGAAGTCTCCTCTTTTGAAGACCTGGAGGCGAAGAAAGACCAGGTAAAAGGGAAGATCGTGTTTTATAACTACGCTTTTAAACCCGAGTTTATCCGCACCTTCGAGTCATACGGAGACGCAGTAAGATACCGCGGACAAGGCGCCAGCCGTGCTGCCAAATATGGCGCACTCGCAGTAGTGGTACGGTCCATGACCCATGGCGCCAACAATTTACCACATACAGGGGCCATGCACTATAATGATTCCTTCCCTAAGATCCCGGCTGTAGCCGTAGGCCTGGAAGATGCCGAACTGCTGAGCAACCGGCTGAAAGGTGAATCTGACCTGAAACTGTACCTGAAAACCAATTGTAAAATGCTGCCTGATACTACTGGGCACAACGTGATCGGTGAGATCCGTGGTACGGAATTCCCCGATCAGTTTATCACTGTAGGCGGACACCTGGATTCCTGGGATGTAAACCAGGGAGCGCATGATGATGGTACCGGCTGCGTGCAGTCAGTGGAATTGCTGCGTGCATTCAAAGCGGCAGGCATTAAACCTAAACGTACTATCCGTATAGTGCTGTTTGCCAATGAAGAGAATGGCACCCGCGGTGGTAAGAAATATGCCGCTGAAGCGAAAGCGAAAGGAGAGCACCATATCTTCGCATTGGAAAGCGATGCAGGTGGTTTTACGCCCCGTGGCTTTTCATTCATGATGCCGGCAGAGAAACAGGCTAAGATCATCTCCTGGGCACCTTTATTCCGCCCTTATGATGTATATGACTTTACATCTGCCGGAGGAGGCGTGGACGTTGGAGAACTGTATGAGGCGATAGGTACTCCTATTGGCGAACTAATGCCTGACTCCCAGCGTTATTTTGATCTGCACCATGCTGCCAATGATACCTTTGAAGCGGTGAATAAGAGAGAGCTGGAACTAGGTGCTTTCAGCATGGCCGGGTTGATCTATCTGATCGATAAATACGGACTTTAATCCTTACCTGTATCAAATAAACAATATGCGCAGATTCCTTTTTATGGTGGTGGGTGGCGTACTTGTGGTGTTGGCCTTTATTTTCCTGTATAGATACTACTTCGTGTTCGGTCGCGGGGTGAAAGCGGGTGAGCTGAATTACTTTGTAGAGAAGGGGTACGTTTTCAAGACATTCGAAGGCCGTCTTATCCAGAGTGGCTACCGCTCTAAACAGCCCGGAGCGCTGCAGTCAAATGAATTTCAGTTCTCTGTGACAGACAAACGTGTGGCCGATCGTCTCATGACCAGCAGCGGAAAGTTTGTAGAGCTGCATTACAAGGAATATCTGGGCTCACTTCCCTGGCGCGGGGTCAGCAACTTTATTGTGGACAGCGTGATCACAGTGAAAGAAGTAGCGAATTAATAGAAAAGAGATCGGGAATGAATACCAGGAATGAATCCGGCGTAAATCATTATCCCCGGCGATGTAACAAACGATAATCGGCTCCAGGTGCCGTGTGTTTGTAGCCCGGGGTTTTCAACCCCGGGGACATATGCGCACCAACATAACGACAAATCGGCTCCTCTGGTGCCGATTGTTTATAGCCCCGGGTTTTCAACCCGGGGATTTTTTATCTCTGGTGATTTTTGCTGATTGTTTATTGTGCCAGCAGTAGGAATATGGCTGGCTTCTTATGCAGCTCCGGCAACTGTTGTTTCCAGGCCTTTACCGACTTTGTGCGGATAAATTCTTCAGGTCCGGTAATATCTGCCGCTACGCATACCTGCGTAGTTTCTTTGCAGTTATCGAGTATATCTTTCAGCAGCTGATTATTACGGTAAGGCGTTTCTATGAAAAGCTGCGTCTGTTGTTTCTTTTGCGATTGCATTTCCAGCTCGCGTATGGCCTTTACTCTTTCCGGTGGTTTTACCGGCAGATAGCCCACGAACTGGAAGTTTTGCCCATTCATGCCTGATGCCATCAGGGCCAGTAACATGGAGTTGGGACCCACCATGGGAATGACCTGTGCATTTATGGCATGGGCTACCTGTACTACAAGATGCCCCGGATCGGCAATAGCCGGACAACCGGCTTCACTGATCACCCCAATATCCTTTCCTGAGAGTAATATTTGTTTTGCCAGCGCAGTATCCGGCGGATGATTTTCATGCATCAGCAGTAGCTGCAGGGCATCTATGTTGATACTTTTATCCAGCGCTTTCAGGTACCGTCTGGCGGTACGCTCATTCTCCACAAAGAATACGGTGATCTGCTGTACTATGGGTGTAATATAGGCCGGAATAGTATGAAGCGTGTCCGGACTGAGTACAGTTGGGATCAGGTATACTTTACCAGGTTGCGCCATGAAGTAACTTTTTGTCTGATAAATGAATGGTGGCAGCAATCACTGCATAGGACGGCGCCAGTACCCATCCAAGCACCGGAATGAACATCAGGAGATAAAACACAATGCCATTACCCAATGCAATACCCCTGTGATCCTTGATAAACCTGATACTCTGCCTTGTGCTCATCTGATGCCGCTCACAGCTGTAATCGACCATGGAAAAGCCATAGAAGTAACACTCTATGAAGAAGGCAAACAATGGTGTGATCCAGCCCACTATCGGTATGAATGACAGCACGATCAATAACACGACTGCGATAGTCTGATACAGCATATTACGCAGCGAGATAGTGATACCCCTCGCCATGTCTTTGAGAAACTGCTGCATGCTGAAGGGAAATTCCCGGCGTTCCAGGATGGCCTCTGTCTTCTCTGAGAGATAGGCGAACAATGGGGATCCGAGAATAAGGAAAAGATATTTATAGTAGGAAAAGTACAGTAGCAGTATCATGATCCTGATAGAGAATGCCAGCAGGATGAAGAAGAAGCTGACCCAGCTGCTTTCCAGATCCTGGATCCATGTTTTTAATGGCAACAGGTTAAACAGGTATTCCACAAAATCTCCTGAATATCCCCATACAAAGTAACTCCCCGTCATGAACAATATGCAATACAGTATACCGGGTACGAGTATCCATTTCCATAACTTGTGCTGCATAATAAACTGATGTGCTTTCCCGTAGGCCTGAATTGCGGCCAGCACTTCTCTGAATGAAAACAAAATCCTGGAATTTTAGTGATTAGTTATTCGCTATAAGCATTGATCCGGTTGTAAGTAACTAAAAATCAGTGGAACAATGGTAAAAAATATAGGGCGGCAATAAAAAACCTGCCAGCTTATGCAACTGGCAGGCTATTTTGAAATGATTTATCAGGTCAGAACCTTGGACACAAAGTTCTGTACTTGCTACCTTCATTGCGTCTGTGCACGTAGATGATGGAAAGCTCCATACCACCACGATAGTTAGATGCCGGTTTCAAAGTAGATACGTTCATATCGTATGAAGCGCCGATAGTGAAACCGTTGATCTCGAGACCTACGTAAGGGTTGATCGCATCTTTCAGACGGCACCAGCTACCCAGATAGAAGGTAGTCGGATTTTCGTCATCGCCATTCAGGTTGAAACCGTAAGCGCCACCGAAAGCAAATTCAGAAGCTGTACTTTGTTTCATATAGAGGGCGCTGAAGTGAATGCGGTTATTGCCATTTACCGGTACAGAGCCTCCACCGTGAGCTGTCCAGCGTGACGTCAGACGGTTGTTGTTCTGCGCCATGAATGTTTCAGTAGGCTGTGTGATGTGGTAATAGGAAACACCCATGTAGATATTGGATGATTCACCTACCAGACCGTTATAGAGGATACCGATATTTGGATCAAGATAGGAGATAGTCGGGTTTACAAAGGTCTCGCCACTTGGGATGGAAGGATTGTAACCGGTGTTGTCTATCTGATTTTCAAATACCAGCTTTGTCTGATCGAGTCGTTTCTGTACGTAAGTAGCCTGCAAACCTACTGCCAGGGTATGGTTTCCTTCCGGATCCAGACCTTTGTGGTAAGCTGTGCTAAAGCTGAGATAGGTCGACGTCAGTGCACCACCGCCGGTCCTGTCATACATCGCCATTACCCCAACACCCCAGATATCAGTATAGGACAGTACATTCTTCAGAATTCCAAAGTCTACTGCAGCAGTACCGGTAGTAAAGGGAGTCGAGATACTTCTCCACTGTGAACGGTAGTTCCCTGAAACACGAAAGTCGCCTGAAAACAGGCCTGTAAATGCCGGATTAAGTGTGAGTGGAGAGGCAAAGAACTGCGAAAAATGCGGGTCCTGCGCCCTGGCCGGGTTCATCAGATAAAGGGCAAGCGTGAAAAACAGCAACACTTTTTTCATAAAACAATACTTGAATAGTATAGGGTTTTCCCATGGTTCCATGTGAAGGTACACAATGCTGCTCATATTTCAAATTAAAAATATATAACATTGTTTATGGGAACCCCCTAAAGTGTTATGAATGAATGACTAAACGAAATAGTTTTTCTTTGGTTGACTACTCATTTCCTCTAAAGAATATCCTATCTGTCGATATTTGGCTCTTACTGTTGTAGTTTGTTTCCAAATGCGAGGTCTCCGGCATCTCCAAGTCCTGGTACAATGTATCCTTTGGCTGTCAGTTCATCATCAATGTCGCCGGCCCAGATGCTTAGGTTACTGTCTGCATGTCTCTGAACATATTCTATCCCTACAGTACAGGCAATTGCTACGACCAGGTGAATATGTTTGGGTTTTCCCAGGCTTTGCAGGTGTTCGATGGTTTTCACCAGAGATGCACCCGTTGCCAGCATGGGATCTGATAGTATAACTACCTGGCCATCAATAGAAGGACTGGACACATATTCCAGGTTGATATCGAAGGTGCCGTCGTGTTTATGCTTACGATAAGCAGAAATGAAGGCATGATCAGCTTTATCAAAGTAGTGAAGCAGTCCCTGATGGAGGGCTAACCCTGCCCTCAGGATAGTGGCCAGAACAGGTTGTTGTTTCAACACCCTGCAATTGGCAATGCCCAATGGTGTCTGGACTTCCTTCTCTTCGTATTCCAATGTTTTACTGATCTCGTAAGCTGCTATTTCTCCGAGTCTTTCCATGTTGCGCCGGAAACGCATGCGGTCTGTCTGTACTTCCACGCTTCTGATCTCACTCAACCAGTTGCCTACTAACGAATTGGTGCTACTTAGATTCACTATCATGTATGCAAAATACCAAAATTTTCAGAGCCTGAAAGTGTAAATAACAATAAAGTAACGAAAAGACCGGTCACAGGACTGAAACCTATAACCGGTCTAACACAAACGGTGGATTAACTAACGTATACTATGGATTTAACTCACACAAACGATGGATGAAGGCCGGCTTACAGAACTATTTTGTACCATGGTTGTTACTGATTAATTGCGCTTTTTTAACCAATTGAATGAATTCTGCGCGGTATCCTTCTTCATCTGTCCCACGGGCATTTCCAGCCAGTTTAAGGACCTGATCCCAGGAGGCGTTTCCTTTATGTTCGGAATTGCGCAGCAGCAATCCGAAGTCTGCAACTGCCGTGGCCATACGGAAATCCTCAGGAGCTGCAGTAATATCCTGGTTTTTCCAGCGCAATACCTGTGTGATTAGTTGACTGGTGCTGGCCTTGGGCTCTTTGTAACGCAGTTTGACGGTAAGTACTTCCGAACTGTTCCCTGCAGGTTGTTTTGCCAGCTGGTATTTCAACGGATCTACCGCCAGTGGCTGTTCGCTTCCCTTAGATGACGGAACGATCTCATATAAGGCAGTTACAGTATGTCCTGCTCCCATATCGCCAGCGTCCTTCTTATCGTTGTTGAAATCTTCATTCTGCAGCATCCTGTTCTCATAACCTACCAGCCTGTACGATTGTACATATTTGGGGTTAAATTCTATCTGCAGCTTTACATCTTTTGCAATTGTGAACAGGGTTCCGCCAAACTCAGTAACGAACGTACGGCGTGCTTCTTCGAAATTGTCTATGTAAGCGTAGTTGCCATTTCCTTTGTCGGCAAGTATTTCGAGTTTATTGTCTTTGTAGTTGCCCATGCCAAAACCCAGTACGGAAAGGAAAATGCCTTTTTCACGTTCCCGCTCAATAATGCGCTGCAGTTCTCCATCGCTGGAGGGGCCGACATTGAAATCACCATCAGTAGCAATGATCACGCGGTTATTGCCATGCTGTAATAGGTTCTCCGCTGCTGTTTTGTATGCCAGCACGATGCCTTCTCCACCGGCAGTAGAGCCACCGGCTTCCAGTTTGTCCAGCGCATCAAGAATAGCAGTTTTATTTTCTCCGGAAGTAGAAGGCAATACTAAACCAGCTGCACCTGCATATACCACGATTGCTACTTTGTCAGCTGGTCTTAACTGAGCAGTCAACGCTTTGAATGCCTGCTTTACCAGTGGTAACCGTTGTGCGCCAGACATAGAGCCGGATACGTCGATCAGGAAAACGAGGTTGGAAGGAGGGAGATTGTCTTTTGCTACTTCCCTGCCCTTTAATGCAATACGTACCAGCTGATGATCCGTATTCCACGGACAAACAGCCATATCTGTATGGATGGCCACAGGTGCATTTCCCGTAGGATTACCGTATCTATAATCGAAATAATTGATCATCTCTTCCACTCTTACTGCATCCGTGGGAGGCAGCTCGCCATTGTTCAGGAAACGCCTGATATTGGAATAGGAAGCACGGTCTACGTCAATGGAGAAAGTGCTCAGCGGTTGTTCTGTAACAGCATGGAAAATGTTCTCATTGATTGGGCTGTAATCTTCAGTTTGATGGCCGTAATAACTTGTTGACGCTCTTGATCCATAAATAGCTGAAGAATTGACACCACTGATCATTACTTTGTCTCTTCGTATTCCGTAACCTGTGACTACCACTTCTTTCATTGCCGGTGGCGGTGCTGGCGCCTGTTCGTTCATGACTATCCGTTGTGGCAGGTTTTTAATTTTAATATCATCCGCGGTAGCAGGAACCGGCTTTAAGCGGATATTGAGCTTACCTTTTTGGTTAAAGGGAACCAGCAGTGTATCTGTCTTGTAGCCTGTCAGTGAAACATAAATGATGGCTTGCTTTCCATCAAAGGAAATATTGAACTGACCTTTTTTATTGGTAGTGATTTTTGTCTTATTGATAGCGGGAGCTGCCAGTTGTACCATAGCGCCGGCCAGCGGTGTTTTGGTATTGTGGTCGGTGACAGTCCCCTCTATTTTATTCTGGGATTGCGCCCATCCGGGAGTGGCCGATATACTGAGGATGAACAACCCTGTCAGCAGGAGGAACAGATGTCTTTGCATAGCACAATTTTTTAGTCTGCCTATATGATGCTCCACATACCCCCGATTCCATAAAAAGTGAAAAAAAAGTATGTAAACACCACATTATTTACTTTTGCACAAATTTTAGTGCATGGTTTATAATGTAATAGGCGTAACGTCAGGCACTTCGCTGGCAGGATTGGATGTTGTTTTTGCAGCCCTGACGGAAGTAAGGGGTAAATGGACCTATGAGATAAAGGCGGCAGAGCGCCTGACATATACTACGGAATGGGAGGAGAAACTGGGAGGAGCGGCAAATCTGCCTGCCAGGGATTACCTGTTGCTGAACAGCGAATACGGGCATTACATCGGCCATACTGTCAATCAATTCATATCGCAACACCAGCTGGACCACCAGGTGCATTTCATAGTGGTGCATGGGCATCCTGTATTTCATGTGCCGGCACAGAAGATGACCGCTCAGCTGGGAGATGGTGCTGCAATTGCTGCTGTAACCGGTTTATCGGTTATCAGCGATCTGCGTGCTATGGATATTGCCCTGGGAGGAAAAGGAGCGCCTATCTTTCCGATAGCCGAGCAGCTGTTGTTCCCGGATTATCGTTACCGGATCAACCTGGGAGAAAACGCGACAATGGCCCTACAGAAAGAAGGTCAATTGCTGGCATTTGATATCTGTCCTTGTAACTATGTATTGGATAGCCTGGCTGAAACACTCGGTCGTAGCTATGACGAAGAGGGAAAGCTCGCAGCAGGCGGTGTGACTGATCAGCCATTATTGAATGCACTGAATGGATTGGCATTCTACCATGAAAGTTATCCAAGAACACTCGCTTCAAAATTTGGAACCGGTGTTGTAATGCCAATGATCCAGGAACATCAGTTGTCAACACAGGGAAAACTGAACACTTATACACACCATATTGCAGCGCAGATTGAGAAAGTAATGAAAGACTTCCAGCCACACGAAGGAGAGGAGGGCGCAAACAGCTTATTGCTTACAGGCGGAGGTACTGCAAATACATATCTGGTAAAAGTGATAGCCGAAATATTACAACCGTTGAACATTGCCGTAACGGTACAGCAGGAGCCTTTCCGCAATGCGTTAATGATTGCACTGCTGGGCGCCTTACGCTGGAGGCAGGAACCCAATGCATTGGCTGGTGTAACAGGCGCTGACAAAGATAGTGTAGGCGGTGCGTTGTGGGCTGTTTAAAAGGCTGGCATAGCTTCGATTGCAGGAGTATACATGCGTTTGCGTTTTATACTCCTGCAATCAAAACATATCATCAAAGGTCAATCCTACAGCGCTGTAGCTAAATGTATCCCCATCGAAAACAAAAGATCAATCATACAGCGTTGCGGCAGTGAAGCTAAAATATATCTCCATCAAAAATCAAAGTTCAGTCTTACAACACTGCCGCTGTAAAGCTGAATGTATCACCATCAAACAATCCTTTATCACTCAGCTTCAGATGAGGGATCACTAACAAAGCCATAAATGACAATGTCATAAAAGGCGCATCCAGTTTGCTTCCCAGCGCTTTCGCGGCTTTATCCAGTTCACTGTACCGCGCAGCAACTTCGTAGCCGTCAAGATTACTCATCAACCCCGCAACAGGCAAAGGCAGTACTGATACCTCACCGTTGTCTACCACACTTACACCGCCTTTGTGTGCGATCACGGCATTCACTGCCTGTGCGATGCTCTCATCATCTACACCTACAGCAATGATATTATGACTATCATGCGCCACAGAAGAAGCAATAGCCCCTTGTTTAAAACCAAAGTTCCTGATGAAACCCAGCGCTACAGGTGCAGGATTGTACCTGTTTACCACGGCTAGTTTCAGAATATCTTTTTCTGTAGAAGAAAATAACTGATCGTCCACAACGGGTAATGTCTCTGTGAAGCTGTTCGTGATCAGCTGACCACCCAAAGCTTCAATCACTTTTATATTTGCCGTAACACCACTGGCAGTAATACGAAAGTCACTGCTGGATTTAGGTGCACAATCAAAGTTGTTGATGACAGGCGCAATAACAGAAGGAATGCGGGTTTCACCATGTTGCGCCACAGCGATGCCGTTGATATAGGTAGCTACGATATTAAACTGGTCAAGGTTATCTGCCACAATGAAATCCGCAGGATCGCCTACACGCAGTAATCCCGATGGGATCTTATAATGAAGCACAGGATTTACACAGGCAGCGCGTAATACCTTGAAGAGATCGATCTTCAACGCGAGTGCTCGTTTCACCAATACATTGATGTGGCCTTCCACGAGGTTGTCAGGATGTTTATCATCGCTGCAGAACATGATCTTCTCCGGATAATCGTTGAGCAGGTGTATCAGCGCATCAAAGTTACGCGCAGCGCTACCTTCGCGGATGAGGATATGCATGCCGTAATGTAATTTATCAAGTGCTTCCTCAGCTGTAAAACATTCATGATCGGTGCTGATGCCGGCAGCAATGTATTTCTTCGCATCGTGACCACGCAGGCCCGGCGCATGGCCGTCCACAGGTTTGCCTATACGTTTTGCAGCGGCTATCTTTGCCATTACATCCGGTTGTTCATGCAATACCCCGGGAAAGTTCATCATCTCCGTGAGGTATAATACTTCCGGTTTCTGCAACAGGGCTTCCACATCGGCAACTGTTACTTCTGCACCAGCAGTTTCGAAGATGGTGGCAGGTACACAGGAAGGCGCGCCAAAGCAGAATTTAAAAGGCACAGTCTTGCCATTGTCCAGCATATATTCGACCCCTTTTACACCCAGTACGTTCGCTATCTCATGCGGATCGGATACTGTTGCAACGGTGCCATGTACTACTGCCAGCCTGGCAAATTGTGAGGGCGTCAGCATAGAGCTTTCAACATGCACATGCGCGTCAATAAATCCCGGCAGCAGGTATTGCTCATAGGTGGTCGCGTCTTCCGTAATGCGGGCTATAATGCCATTTTCAACGGTAACAGTGGCAGGATATATCTTCTGTTGTAAGATGTCTATCAGGTTGCCGGAAATCCGGAATGAGTTTGTCATGTAAGAAAGCGTTTATGATGAATAATTCTGCAGCATCGCTTTAGCTTCTGCCGCCATCCTTTCTGCCAGGTGTGCGGGCTGTAATATCGTTACATTGGCCCCGTAGCTAAGCAGTAACATCTGTAATTCATGATTGATCACCACATTGAGTGAGATCCGGCATTCTTTATCGTTGTCCTTTTCAATCTGCTGCGAAGGATGAATAGGCTGGGACTTGATATATTTTCCCTGCAACGGTGTAAAGGAAAGCACCACCTGCTCCGGAGCACCCTGCGGCACCGTTACTCCAATGGCGTGCTGATAATAACTGGCATCATCAAAGTTCTTCTCATCGAATGTTTTGTTGGTAGGCCAGATATCCACTATCCTGTCCAGCGCGAAAGTAAGTAAGGTGCCACCTTTGGCTTTCTGGCTTTTACCGATCAGGTAAAAGCGGTACTGGTATTCACGGAGGTGATAGGGCTCCACCCAATGTTCTTTGGGCTCATTCCTGTCAAAACTCTGGTACGCAATACGTATGACCTCTCTGCCCTTGATAGCATCTACAATGAAAGGAATATGGGCCGCGCCTTTGTATTGTGTAGCGCGGGCAAATTTGATCAATCCTTTGTGTTCCAGTACTTCCCTGTTCTTTTTCAGACTGGCCGCTATTTTCAGAATGGCGTCCTCAAACTGTACAATAACAGGCAGGCTGCGGAATTGTTCCAATATACCGATGGCAATCTCAAGTCCCTGCAGGTCAGCTTCATCTATCGGCAGGCTATTGATGGAATAGGTTTCATCTTCATAACGATAGGTTCCTGAACTACGATCGTACAGGATAGGAGCCTGATAATTTAATTCGGGGTCATGACGCATATCCTGGATATCTTTCTGAATAGTACGTACGGAAATGGTAGCACCCATTTTCGCGGATACAAATTCGATAAGATCTTCCAGGGTGGGTTTTCTCAAACGCTTGTTGCGTAAACGCTCGTCTATCCAGCGATAACGCGAAACAGCATCCTTGTTTTTAGGCATGCATAGAAATATTTAGAGGATAAAAGTAGTTAAAATTCGCTACGCAAATTCTCTGCGTTTTGGCCTGCTATCTTTGTATTGTTATCAACAACGAATCGGTTATGAAACAGACAAATACCGCTACAGTAACCAGCTCGCAGGCCATCTCAGTTGGCCAGATCATCCTGGATGATACCAATTATCTAACCTTCTGGGGACATATCCGGAAGGACGATACCTGGCAACGTTGTGACTTTATCACTACCTACGAAGTGTTAAACACTATGTTACGCTACGTACAGGACAGAAGTGATGCCGTGCAGATGACCATTGTGCAGAAACTGGAAAATATGGAACAGATCCCGGACATGATAGACCTGGAACTGGAGCTGGGAAAGGCGGTAGTATTTGATAACATGTTTTTCCGGTTAACCCGCCCTGGTCACAGGGAAGACGGTAACTGGATCGAATATACAGACGGAGAATGTTACTATATAGAACAGGTGACCCCATTACCATCAGCAAAAGTGCCCCATTACGTCAGGAAAATAGACCACTGTATGGACATGCTTCACAAAAGCTATGAGCTGTACCTCGGTTATATTGAACTTGACTTTGATGAAGACGCAGCACGTAAAAAGGCTGATCTGACAGATGACCTTAAGTATACCCTGGCATATTACGCATGGAAAGAACGGACATTGTAATGTTATTCCCACATACTATCCTCATGAACCCTTGAAAAGCCCCCTGGTAACCCCGAAAAACGACCCGGTAACCCCTACGGTGTTGTGTTGCGCTTCGTAAGCGTTATCCCTGATACCTCTTACATCCAGTTGTTTGTTTGAGCTCCGCCCCGCCTGATCTACAGGCGGGGAATTATTTTTTCAAAAAATAAGTGCAAAGTCTATAATATTTGTAGGAAAATCCTATTTTTGAATACTCTAAAAAAAATGACCTTATGAGCTTAAGACTAGGAGATATAGCACCGAACTTTCAGGCAAAGACATCGCAGGGGGATATTGATTTTTATGAGTACCTGGGCGATGGCTGGGGAGTTCTCTTTTCACATCCGGCAGATTTTACGCCGGTATGTACTACCGAATTAGGTAGGACCGCACAGTTAAAAGAAGAATTTGCAAAACGTAACGTAAAAGTACTGGCTTTGAGTGTGGATCCTCTGGATAAACACAAAAGCTGGATCAGCGATATAAACGAAACACAGAACGCTAACGTGGATTTCCCGATTATCGCTGACCAGGACAGGAAAGTTTCCGATCTTTACGATATGATCCATCCGAATGCTTCAGAGACCGCTACAGTAAGGTCACTGTTCATCATCGGACCAGATAAGAAAGTAAAACTGATGATCACCTATCCAGCCTCTACAGGCAGGAACTTCGTAGAAGTACTGCGTGTAATTGATTCTCTGCAGCTGACAGCAAAGTATAGCGTTGCTACACCGGCTGACTGGAAAGATGGCGAGGATGTAATTGTGACAATGGCAGTGCCAACTGAGGAGATTCCTGCGCGTTTCCCGAAAGGCCACAAGATCATCAAGCCTTACTTAAGAACAACACCTCAGCCGAACAAATAAGGCGGATCGTTGTTATAACATGAGTTAATACAAGACTTTGTTTAAAACCTGCACAAGTTGTGTGTCAGGTTTTTATTCATAAAGAGTTTTTAATGGTTGGTTTTTGATTTTTACGAAACGGGGATTTCTCCCCGTTTTTTTATTTTCTGTCAGTTACGTGCTTATTTATAAACGGTTAGATCAATAATTACCTTATATAACAAGCAGACAGCACGTAAATTCCACGGAGGAAACGGAAATAAAATCTCGTTACATATGGAAGCGTTCGCTGCAATCTTTTATCGTTGTTTCCGTAGTTGCAATTGTTGTTTTTTAAATGCTGATATTGATCGGCAGAACCTCCCAAAAATACTCAGAAAGACCAAATACTTCGGCTGTCTCTAAACCCAAAAGCTTTCCCATTGAGCAGCTAGTCCCTGCTTTCAGTGAATACAACCGTTTTATCGCCGTTAGCCTTAAAAAGAAAAGCGATCCCCTTCCGGAAATCGCCCTTCAATATATTGATTGATAATCTGCTATAATACCAGCGCTGAACTCTGACCACTGTTCTTACGCAACTGCGTCACTACTGCCTGGATGTCTTTCGGCAAAGGCGCCTCAATGATCTGCTCCTCACCCTGTTGGTCCTTAAAATGCAGTTGCCAGGCATGTAATCCCAGCCTGCTCAGTAATGGGCGCTCTTCTTCTGTCCTCTTTCCCAGCTTGTAATTCTTCTTAATGGCAGACAGGAACACCGGTGTATCGGTACCATACAGTTCATCTACGGCAATAGGATGACCCAGGTGCTTCATGTGTACGCGGATCTGGTGGGTACGGCCGGTATGGATCTGCAGTTTCACAAGACTATACAGTCCAAAGCTCTCCAGCACCTCATAATCCGTCAGGGCGTTTTTCCCTTTTCTGTTCGTCACCATTTTGCCTTTTATAACGGGATGTTCCATAATGGGTTCATCCACGCTGCCGGTAGGAGGGATCAGCTGTCCATTCACCAGTCCCTGGTAGAATTTCTTCACATTGCGGCTTTCGAACAACTGGGAATAGTATTTATGGGCTGCCTCATTCTTCGCAAACAGGATCAGACCACTGGTATCCTTATCCAGGCGGTGTACGGTGAAAATCTCGCCGTAATGCTTTTTCAGCAGTCCCTGGATGGATTGCAGCTGGTTGTCATGCCTGTCTGGGATAGTGAGCATGCCGGCCGGCTTGTTCAGGATAACAAAATCAGGTGTTTCTTTTATGATGATATCGTTAATGCGCATAGATTACTTAAAGTGCTTCAGCAAAATGATTTCTTTTTCTGTCAGGAAACGCCATTTACCGCGATTGATATTCTTCTTGGTAAGACCGGCATAAGTAACACGGTCCAGCTTTTCCACGTCATACTCCAGGTGTTCGAAAATACGGCGAACGATACGGTTCTTACCACTATGTATTTCAATACCCACCTGGGTTTTATCGCCTGCTTCCACATAGCCCAGCGCATCCACATGCGCTACGCCATCTTCCAGTGTCACACCCTGCAGGATCTTCTCGAAATCGGCTTTGGTCAAGGGCTTGTTCAGTCCTACGTGGTATATTTTCTTGATATTATGCTTTGGATGCGCCAGTTTCTGTGCCAGTTCGCCGTCGTTGGTGAGTAGCAGCAAGCCGGAAGTATTGCGGTCCAGGCGACCTACCGGATATACCCGCTGATCATCTGTTACGGCGTCTTCGATCAGCTCCATTACTGTTTTACGGCCTTCCGGATCGTCGGTGGTAGTAATGTATCCTTTCGGCTTGTTGAGCAGAATATATACCAGGTTCTTCTGGATGGTGATGCGTTTATTGCTGATTGCCACGTCGTCTTTAGCCGTCACTTTGAAGGCAGGTTCCGTTACCAGCTTACCATTTACGGTCACTTTTCCTTCTTTCACAAAGTCCACCGCTTTTCTCCGGGAGCAGAGTCCCGAGTGGGCGATGTATTTATTCAGCGGCATTTCGCCGGTATTGTTGCTTTCCTCTTTCTTAGACTGCTTTTTGCTGAATGGAGCGCTGTCTTCGCTATGGCGGGCTTTTCTTACGGCCGATTTACGGTCCTGTTTGTCGGCGAACCGCTCATTGGCAGAGTCAAAATATTTTTTACGGTTAAAGCCACTGGGTGTAGGACGTTCTTCGCGGGCGCTGCCACGTTTACCTGCCTTGCGTTCTGAAGAACCGTGGAAGGCGCTGTCATCACTTTGAGGGCGAGGTTTGAAAGGTGTTCTGCCATTGGCCGTTTTGCGTACAGGCTCAATACGTGGCCTGCGGACTGTTTTATCTCTTTCTGAGCGTTTGGTGCCCGGAATTTCGGATGCATCAGCGCTACGGGTGCGCTCAGGCTTGCCTTCTGATGTTTTTCCGGGACGGAAGCTGCTATCGTCTTTCGGCTTACGGCTGGAAGGGAAGGAACGCTCAGATCTACCCTCAGTTCTTTTTGCCGGACGGCCGCTTTCGTCATTATCACGTTTCCGGTCATTACGATCGGTCTGGAAAGGACGTTCTGATTTCCTCGCGTCTCCGCGACCAGGGCGGGTGTTCTCGTCATTATCACGTTTACGGTCGTTACGGTCGGCCTGGAAAGGGCGTTCTGATTTCCTGGCATCACCGCGGCCAGGGCGGGCATTATCGTCGCTACCACGCTTCCGGTCTGAAGCGCCAAAGCGTGCATTAGGTTTATTGGAACTGCTGTTCTTATTTTCCTTGAAAGGGGAAAATCCTTTCTTAGCAGGTGTATTTTTTCTCATCTGTTAAATTTTGAATTTGTTAGCAGGTAGCTGATCAACCTTTATTGGCCAATTGTCCGCAGGCGGCATCAATGTCTTTACCGCGGCTGCGCCTCAGGCGTGCATTTACCTTGTGTTTAGTCAGGTATTCCATGAATGCCTCGGCAACGTCCTCATCTGGTTTCATGAAGCGGGCGTTGGAGATTGGATTATACTCAATAATGTTGACCAGATCTGCCGGTACCTGGCGGTATATACGGATCAGCTCATCGGCATCCTTGAAAGAGTCATTAAAATCTTTAAAAAGGATGTATTCAAATGATATCTGGTTCTGTGTAGCTTTATAGAAGTAGTTCAGGGCCTCAATCAACACCTTCAGGTTGTTAGTATCATTGATAGGCATGATCTGGCTGCGTTTCTCATCGTTGGCAGCGTGCAGGGACAGCGCCAGGTTGAATTTCACCTTATCGTCTCCCAGTTGGCGGATCATTTTGGCCACTCCCGCGGTAGATACCGTGATACGTCTTGGCGACATGCCCAGTCCGTCAGGAGAAGTAATACGTTCAATGGACTGCAACACGTTCTTGTAGTTCAGGAGCGGTTCTCCCATTCCCATGTACACGATATTGCTGAGTTTCTTGCCATAGGCTTCCATTGCCTGCTGGTTCAGCAGGGCCACTTCATCGTATATTTCGTCATAGTCCAGGTTACGCTTACGGTCCATATAACCGGTAGCGCAGAACTTGCAGCTCAGGCTGCAGCCCACCTGGGAGGAAACACAGGCAGTTTGCCTGGTATCTGTTGGGATCAGCACGCCTTCCACAAGGTGACCGTCATGCAGGCGGAATCGGCTCTTAATAGTGCCGTCATTGCTGTGCTGGGTAGTATCCACCTTAATAGCGGGAAGTGTGAAGTGCTGTTCTAATTTGTTACGTAAGTCTTTGGAAATGTTGGTCATAGCGTCAAAGCTGCTGGCGTGTTTCAGCCACAGCCACTCATACACCTGTTTGGCGCGGAAGGGCTTTTCCTCTATAGACCCAAAGTATTCCTGTAATTCCGGTAAGCTGAGGTGCCGGATATTTGTTTTGCCCGATTTCATTCCTGACCTTTAAATGAGATAATGTCTGCCTTACGGCAGTCGGTAGTAAGCTGCAAAGGTACGGTATTTTCAGGCACGAGCCATAATAATGTACCGGCGACACATTTCCCTGCGCTTCATGGCTGCAAATGCCGGGGGGAAAATGCCCGCGCTACAAACACTGGACTCCTGACGGAGTCCTATTATGCTTTGTTGATGACGTTTGTTGTTTCTTCCTGCTTGTTCTCTGCTGATTCTCTTTCCCTCGTCTTGTCGCGGGAGCGTGCCCTGAAATCTTATATTATGCGACTCGTGTGTACCTTATCTTAGTCCTGAAAGTCTACCTTTCCGGGCATTTGATCCCGTTTAGATCAGGATATAACAATGGTTCTCCTATGGTCATCTTACGTTCATCTTACGTCTTTGAACGTAGCATCAACGTAAGATGACCATAGGAGAACCATTACTTGTACCTGATCAAATAGAAGTTTGACCCTGGGTAGTTCTTCGGTACTACTTCGCTACGACTATACTGAGGCGCTATACCTATAGGCGCTGTAGTCCTGCGTTACGCCTGCTATTCTATAGCCAGGGCTATAGAATAGTGGCTATATGGCTATAGTAGAGAGCCTATAAGCTATAGTCTCTACTATAGTCGTAGTACAGTGTAAGCGAATAAGTGCTTTACAGGGGACCCGGTAATCCCGCATTGGTATTACCCCGCTTTACCCTACATTTACACCCTTTATTAACCAAAGCAATCCACAAAGCAATGCAAGCTGCCTATATAGTAGATGCGGTGCGCACCCCAATAGGCCGTTATGGCGGGGTTCTCAGTTCCGTAAGGCCTGACGATATGCTGGCCCTTCTCATAAAATCTATTCTTGAGCGTAATCCAGGCCTCGATCCTGCCAGTATTGAGGACGTTATAGCAGGCGCTACCAACCAGGCCGGGGAAGATAACCGGGACGTGGCCAGGATGGCTGCCTTACTGGCTGGTTTACCAGTGACTGTACCGGGTAATACCGTGAACCGCCTCTGTGCTTCCGGTATGCAGGCCATTATGGACGCCTCCAGGGCGATCATGTGTGGCGACGGAGATGTATATCTGGCAGGGGGCGTGGAGAGCATGACCCGTGCGCCCCTCGTGATGCCGAAGGCAGACGGTGCTTTCAGCCGGAAAACGGAAATGTATGACTCCACCATCGGCTGGCGTTTTACCAATAGCAAACTGGCGGAAATGTATCATCCCTATTCTATGGGCGAAACAGCAGAAAATGTAGCCCGCCAATGGAATATCAGCAGGGAGGAACAGGACCTGTTTGCCTATCAGAGCCAAATGAAATACAAACAGGCATTTGCAGCGGGCAAATGGACGGCAGAGATCATCCGCGTGCCTGTTACCCCTAACAAACAGGGACAGGTGATAATCACTGACGATGAGCCGCCAAGAGAGACCTCCCTGGAGAAGCTGGCCGGTCTGAGACCCGCGTTTGCAAAAGATGGCAGCGTGACCGCAGGTAATTCCGCCGGTATCAACGACGGCGCTTCTGTAGTGCTGGTGGTGTCTGAACAGGCCCTGAAACAATACAACCTCAAACCGATGATGCAGGTCAAAGCTATGGCGGTAGCGGGAGTAGACCCGTCTATCATGGGAATAGGACCTGTACCTGCCACCCAAAAAGCCCTCCGCCGTGCAGGTCTGACGGTGGGGCAGCTGGATTTAATTGAGCTGAATGAGGCATTTGCCGTGCAGTCGCTGGCATGCATCCGTGACCTCGGACTGGATATTGAGAAGGTCAATGTAAACGGAGGTTCTATTGCGATCGGGCATCCGCTGGGTTGTACAGGCGCGAGGATCACGGCAACACTGATGCATGAATTCCGCCGCCGGCCGGAAGCGAAGTACGGCTTGACGACAATGTGTGTGGGAGTGGGACAGGGCGCAGCAATGATCTATGAGAATCTGAGATAGCACTTAAAAATAAGCAGGCAAAAGCTACAATTAACGAGCCGGAGATGATTTCGCAGCGTTTCCGTTGTCAGACCGATAGACACCTGCTTAGTCTCCTCTGATAATTCGACCTGGATCCATCCCCGTTGATACAGAAATACAAGCGCTTAGACTTACGTTGGGCGGATCTGCAGACATTTCGGTAAGGGTTGCATCGCACCTGATAAAATTAAGAACGGGCGGTCGGAGTCTCCCGGCCGCCCGTTGATGGCAAGCAAAAAAAGGATTACAAACAAATCTGCTTCTCCGTCATCATCTTCCGGAGATTGATCAGGCCATATCTCATACGACCTAATGCGGTATTGATACTCACCTGTGTGAGGTCTGCTATCTCTTTAAAGCTCAGATCAGCATAGTGGCGGAGAATGATCACTTCCCGTTGTTCTTCCGGTAGCATATCCAGCATCCTTCTTACACGGTCGTGGCTTTGCGCGGTGATCATTTTGTCTTCCGCACTGCTTTCACTGAAATTCAGTACGTTGAAAATGTCTTTATCGTCGCTGGTTTTGATGATAGGCGTACGCTTGATCTTCCGGAAGTGGTCCACACAAAGGTTATGCGCAATACGCATGGCCCAGGGGAGGAACTTTCCCTTTTCAGTATAGCGTTCAGCTCTAATGGTATCTATGATCTTTATAAAGGTATCCTGGAATATATCTTCAGCCAGGAATGCGTCTTTCACAAGTAATACGATAGAGGTATAGAGCTTATCTTTGTGCCTGTGCACTAATTCTTCCAATGCGGAAGCATGACCCTTTTTGAAAAGAGTAATCAGCTGCTCATCACTTAGTTTGTACATTATTTGCATAAACTTCTACAATAGCGGGTTTAAAATAAAAATAGGACTTGTGACAGTCGTAGGAAAATGTGTAGAGTTTATGCTATAATAGGTAGTTTTAGTTTGGCAAAATAGAATTTGAAGTGGCCTTCAATTCTCTCATCTAATGCAAATATAATGTAATAGTTCAATAAAACAATCCCTCCTTCGTGCAATTTTAATACAGCGTGCAATCCGTTGTATTGACCCATGGTTGCACATTTCCCCCATGGTATATAACACGTTCAGGTAGAATGGAATTACCCCGGAATGGTTTACTTTCGGTATTTTTGCATCCATTATGGCTACTAAAGTGAAGAAAACGGAAACAATAATTGACGATCAGTCAGTTAGTACACAAGATCAGATTTTCATTAAAGGTGCGCGCGTTCATAACCTCAAAAATGTGAGCGTAGGCATCCCCAGAAGCAAGCTGGTAGTCGTGACGGGAGTATCCGGTTCCGGCAAGTCTTCACTGACCATGGACACCTTGTATGCTGAAGGACAACGCCGTTATGCGGAAAGTCTCAGCTCCTACGCCCGCCAGTTCCTCATGAGGATGAACAAACCTGATGTCGATTATATCAAGGGTATCTGCCCGGCCATTGCCATCGAACAGAAGGTGATCACCCGTACGCCCCGTTCTACCGTAGGCTCCATGACGGAAGTATACGATTATCTACGCTTGCTCTTTGCCCGTATCGGCAAAACATATTCCCCCGTTTCCGGTCAGCTTGTGAAAAAGCACGAGGTGAGCGATGTGGTGGACTTTATCAAAAACCTGCCTTCCGGTTCCAAAATACAACTGCTGGTCACCTTTCGCCGTCATGCCAAACGTGACGTGAAGGAGGAATTACAGATCCTCATGCAGAAAGGGTTCTCCCGTCTCTATGTCAAAGAGAAGGGCGCCGGTACCCTGTTGCGTATCGAGGAACTGCTGGATGAAAAGAAACCTTCCTTGCCTAAAGACGCCTACCTGCTGGTAGACCGCCTGGTGGCAAAAGCGTTTGAGGAAGATGATCTGCACCGTATCGCAGACAGTGTGCAGACCGCGTTTTACGAGAGTGAGGGCGACTGCCTGGTTGAAGTGGATGGCGGGGAGATGAAACACTTCTCCAACCGTTTTGAGCTGGATGGTATGCAGTTCGAAGAGCCGGTACCAAACCTGTTCTCGTTCAATAACCCCTATGGGGCCTGTCCCGTTTGCGAAGGCTTCGGACAGGTGCTGGGTATTGACGCCGACCTGGTGATCCCTGATAAGCGCCTGAGCGTATATGAAAACGCCATCGCGCCCTGGAGAGGGGAGAAGATGGGCGAGTACAAGGAAGCCCTGATCAAAGCTGCCAGGAAGTTCAATTTCCCCATTCATAAACCGGTAGTTGACCTGACAGAAGAACAATACCAGCTGCTGTGGACAGGCAACGAGCATTTCTATGGGCTGAATGAGTTCTTCAAGATGGTAGAGCAGAACCTCTACAAGGTGCAATACCGTGTACTGCAATCTCGCTACCGTGGCCGTACTACCTGTCATGAGTGCGGAGGAGGCCGCCTGAGAAAAGAAGCCCTGTATATCAAAGTAGGAGGCGCAAACATCGCCAATCTGGTAGATATGCCGGTAAGCAATCTTTCTGAGTGGTTCAAAAATCTGGAACTGAGCGAATACGATCAGCAGGTGGCCAAGAGGATACTGGTAGAAATTAATCACCGTTTGAAAACCTTACTGGACGTAGGCCTGGGCTATCTCACCCTCAACCGTGTGGCCAATACACTGAGTGGCGGAGAAAGCCAGCGCATACAGCTGACCCGCTCGCTGGGCAGTAATCTGACCAATTCAATGTACATCCTCGATGAGCCGAGCATTGGTTTGCATGCCCGTGATACGCACCGCCTGATCAATGTACTGAAAGAGCTGCGCGATCTGGGCAACACGGTGGTGGTAGTGGAGCATGATGAGATGATGATGGAAGAGGCAGACTATATCATCGATATGGGACCACTGGCCAGTCACCTGGGAGGTGAAGTGATCTTTGCCGGCAATTATCAGCAGATATTAAAAGATAGCAAAAGCCTGACAGGAAAATACCTGAGCGGACAGCTCCGCATAGAGCCGCCTGCTCATACCCGTAAATGGAAAAAGGCGATCACCCTGGAAGGCTGCCGTCAGCATAATCTGAAGAACATCGATGTAGACTTCCCCTTACAGGTATTGACAGTAGTGAGCGGTGTGAGCGGTTCGGGTAAGACTACACTGGTAAAACAGATACTGTATCCCGCCCTCATGAAGCTGAAGGGAGAGTTTGCAGAACGTGTAGGACAGCACCGTGCGTTGAAAGGAGCAGTAGACGACATTACCCAGATCGAAATGGTAGATCAGAACCCAATCGGCAAATCATCCCGTTCCAACCCGGTAACCTATATCAAGGCATACGACGAGATCCGTGACCTGTTTGCAAAGCAGCCGCTGAGCAAGATGCGCGGTTTCCAGCCAAAACATTTCTCCTTCAACGTAGATGGCGGCCGTTGTGACGCTTGTAAAGGAGAAGGGGAAGTGATCGTTGAAATGCAGTTCCTGGCAGATGTGCATCTCCAATGCGAAAGCTGTGGTGGTAAACGTTTCAAGGATGAAGTACTGGAAGTGACCTATAAGAACAAGAACATCTACGATGTACTGGAAATGAGCGTGGAAGAGTCACTGGATTTCTTCAAGGATGAGAAGGATGTATGCAACAAGATCCGTCCGCTGAGCGATGTGGGGCTGGGTTATGTAAAACTGGGACAGAGCAGCGATACCCTGAGCGGTGGCGAGGCACAACGTGTGAAACTGGCGTCCTTCCTCGGTAAAGGAAAGGCACAGGGACATATCCTGTTCATCTTTGACGAACCGACCACGGGTCTGCACTTCCATGATATCAAAAAGTTACTGACATCTTTCAATGCCCTTATTGACCAGGGCCATACCGTGCTGGTCATTGAGCATAATATCGACGTGATCCGCAGCGCTGACTGGGTGATAGACCTGGGGCCCGAAGGCGGCGCCGGCGGTGGACAGTTGCTGTATACAGGATTGCCGGAAGGGCTGAAGGATGTGAAGGAGAGTTATACTGGTAAGTATCTCTAAGTCCTGATTTTATAAGCAGCAAAAAAATGGGATGCCGTAAAAAATCTACGAACATCCTCAGAAGCAAATAAGATTACCTGATTACATCAGGTACCCGAATAAAAAAGAGGTTGCTCAATACTGAGGTCTCCTAAAAGGTTAGATACTTTTTGGGGCACCTCAGTATTGAGCAACCTCTTTTTTATTAATCTGCTTATGGGATTATTATCTCAGCCTATCCAGTGATTTGATCAGCTTCTCATCTTTATAGATGCCCCTCGCCGCCAGAAAGAGGAAGATCAGGATCAGTATCGGCAAAAAGGCGCCGGGTAGATAAGAAGCATCAGAAATATGTCGACCTCCTTCCTGCAGTTTATTGGCTGTATTCAGCACTTCAAAATATTGCAGGGCAATAGATGCAATCGCCAGGAAAATATTTAACACAGTGAGCCGGAACTGCAGCTTGCGGTTCTTAAACAGGAAGATGCAAAAAAGCGCCAGTGCTACGATCAGCATATAGACTACAAATACAACAAAGCTGGACTGAGCTTTGAAATAACTCAGGGTGCCGTCGCTCAGTGTAGCTTTCCAGATATTCATGAACCAGGTGCCTATACCAGCCGCTGCTGCTAATAGAAGATAAAGACTTTGAATGCGTTGTATCATGTTTGTCAGGGAGATTAATCGTCGTAAAAATAAGTAAATATTGTGAACCTACTCTTTTGTGCTACTTCCTGTTCTTTTAATACTTCGTATATTGCACGCCCAAGAACAATCTTTTATTGAAATGGCAAGAAAACAGAATAAGCAGGATGCATTGGATTACCATGCATTGGGGCGGCCTGGAAAAATCGAAGTAATACCTACGAAGAACACCAAGACACAATGGGACCTTTCACTGGCTTACTCTCCCGGAGTAGCTGAACCTTGTAAGGAAATTCACAGAGACGTAGAGAATGTGTACAAATATACCGCCAAGGGCAACCTGGTTGCGGTGATCAGTAACGGTACAGCAGTTCTTGGCCTGGGAGATATCGGCCCTGAAGCAGGTAAGCCTGTAATGGAGGGGAAAGCAGTATTATTCAAGATATTTGCAGATATCGATGTGTTTGATATTGAGCTGAATACAAAGAATGTGGACGAGTTTGTACAGGTTGTGAAAGCGATGGAGCCAACTTTTGGAGGCATCAACCTGGAAGACATCAAAAGTCCTGAATGTTTCGAGATAGAAGAACGTCTGAAGAAAGAACTGAAGATCCCTATCATGCACGATGACCAGCATGGTACGGCGATCATCTCCAGTGCAGCTTTGCTGAATGCCCTGGAACTGGTAAAAAAGAAGATCGACAAGGTTCATATCGTAGTGAATGGCGCAGGAGCAGCAGCGATGGCTTGTGTAAAGCTGTATGTGGCCCTGGGCGTGAAACGTGAGAATATTATCATGTTTGACAAGGACGGCGTGATTAACACATCCCGTCCTAACCTGTCAGAGATGCACAAGCAGTTTGCTACTACATCTAAGGTGACTGAGCTGGCAGAAGCATTGAAAGATGCGGACGTATTTGTAGGCTTATCAGTTGGGAATGTGGTAACGCCAAACATGATCAAGAGTATGGCAAAGAACCCGATCGTATTCGCAATGGCGAATCCTGATCCGGAGATCGCCTATGATCTGGCCATTGCTTCCCGTCCGGATGTGATTATGGCAACCGGCCGTTCCGATCATCCTAACCAGGTGAACAATGTATTGGGTTTCCCTTACATCTTCCGTGGAGCGCTCGATGTACGTGCTACCCAGATAAATGAAGAGATGAAGCTGGCGGCGGTACACGCCCTGGCAGAACTGGCCAAGGAATCTGTGCCTGATATCGTGAACCTGGCGTATAACGAAAAGAACCTCTTCTTCGGACCAAGATATATCATTCCAAAACCACTGGACCCCCGTTTGCTGAGCCATGTGGCGCCGGCAGTAGCCCGTGCAGCGATGGATAGTGGTGTTGCCCAGCAACCTATTACCGACTGGGAAGCTTATGTAGAAGTACTGAATAAACGCCTGGGACTGGATAACCAGCTGTTCCGCGTTATTGGTACCAAAGCCCGTCAGGACCCGCGTAAGGTGGTATTTGCAGAAGCAGATAACCTGAAAGTGCTGAAAGCATCGCAGGTGGTAAGGGAAGAAGGCATTGCCTACCCGATCCTGCTGGGTAATGAACTGCGTATCCGTAACCTGGCTGCAGAACATGGTATTGAACTGGATGACACCGTGATCATCGATCCTAAGAGTGATGAAATGCACGATAAACGTCACAAGTTCGGAGAGCTGTTCTTCCAGAAGCGCCAGCGTAAAGGTTTCAACCAGTATGAAGCGAAAAAGGTAATGCGTGAGCGTAACTATTTTGGCTGTATGATGGTGGAAACTGGAGAAGCTGATGCGTTGATCTCAGGTCTGACACGTAACTATCCTGATACGATCCGGCCGGCTTTACAGGTGATCGGTACTGAGGCGAATGCGAAACGCGTTGCTGGGATGTACATCATCAATACTAAGCGCGGACCGCTGTTCCTGGGAGATACGACGGTGAACTTCAATCCGACAGCGGAAGAACTGGCAGAGATCACCATGCTGGTGGCCAATGAAGTAAGGCAGTTTAACATCACACCGCGTATTGCGATGGTGTCTTACTCTAACTTCGGGTCCAGTCCAACCCCTGAAGCGCAGCTGGTAAGCAGGGCGCGTGAAATAGTAAAACAGAAAGATCCTACCCTGATAGTAGACGGTGAGATCCAGGCAGCCATGGCCTTCAACCAGGAGATCCTGAAGGATAGCTATCCTTTCAGTGAGCTGTTGGGACAGGAAGTGAACACCCTGATCTTCCCTAACCTTGCCGCAGGTAATATTGCATACAACCTTCTCCAGGAAGTAGCTGGTTTCGATGCTATCGGACCGGTGCTGCTGGGTATGAAGAAACCTGTGCACATCCTCCAGCTGGGCAGCACCGTACGTTCTATTGTAAACATGGTGAATATTGCCGTGGTGGACGCCCAGCATAAGTGCTGCGACGGGAAATAATTTGGAAAATAAATGATCAGGAATTGGGTATCCGGCATCTGATATAGTGGTAATCACCGCAGTATCGGGTACCGGATGCTTAATTCCTGATTTTTTTGATTGATATTTGGGTATGCAGCACATATCCAAGAAAAAGGCGTTTTTCCCGCTGAACCCTGCATTCAGGGGATATCTCAAACTGTATGAGAGAGAGGTGAGATTGCCCGTGTCTTACGAGGAGTTGCGTTATTTTGATAACAGCATTCCGGTGTACGACAAGGCGGGTAAGGATACTTTATGGGAATCTGTATTTTATCCGCAGAGCATGTACCACCAGTTACAGGCGGGGCTGAAGCGGATCTATTCCATCCTGAAGGCCGGAGGAGATCAGACAGCAGAAGAACACCTGGAAGTGGAACGTATCGACTACTGTACGTTTGGTAATTCCCACCCTTTCCGGATCAGGATACGGAACACATACAATGATGTGTACGATTACTTCTACATCAAGATAGCAGACGCTTCCCGTATTTACGGGCTGGAGCTGGAACATATATTATCGCCCTACTGGATCAGCTACATGATCGATGGCAATACACTGGTAGAAGAACATATTGCGGGTGTGCCGGGCGATCAGTTCATCCTTCATTACCTGGACAGGCCTGAATTCAATCCAAAACGTATAGCCAAGGAGTTTGTCAAATTCAATGAACGTTGTTTTGTGCGTTTACTGGGCGATATGCGTTCGTATAACTTCGTATTTGACATCACCCAGGACTTTGACGATGTACAGTTCCGCATACGTGCAATCGACTTTGATCAGCAGTTCTATGAGGGGAAACGGACGCTGTATATGCCGCAGTTCTTTAAGGAGAACCGGGTTTTTGTGGAACTGGCCATGAAGCACCTGAATGCAGAAGTGGTAAAACAGTATCAGCAGGAAGAGCGTTCGGTGATAGCCCGGAGGATCAAAACGCAGCGCCACCGCATAAAAGACCTCAGGGATGTGATCATGACAGACCAGGTATCGTTCCCCGAAAAGGTAGCTCAACTGGGCCACGAGCTGGCAGAATATTATGACGATCCTGTCTTTTCCCGTTGTAAAACAATGGGTGAGATCATTGAGCGCAGTCTGAAACGGCTGCTGGTAAGAAGTTTGAAATGAGTGGATAGCGTACAGGCTATGTAGTCCCAACTATTTTTCCCTATCTTTGGCCAGTTATGGAGTTTAGATTCTTTCATCATTTCGGAAGCTACCTGCTTATGCTTAAAGGCATGTTTTCCCGCCCGGAAAACATGAAAATGTTCTGGCGGGAGTTTATGCGGCAGTGTGTGGATATAGGTATTGGTTCGTTAGGCATCGTATTGATCATTTCATTGTTCATGGGAGGTGTAACCACCCTGCAGATCGCTTACCAGCTGGTAAGCCCACTCATTCCCAAATCCACTATTGCACAGGTGGTGCGGGATACCATCATTCTCGAATTTGCACCTACGCTGACCTGTATCGTACTGGCAGGGGTGGTAGGTTCCAAGATAGCTTCAGAACTGGGTAATATGCGTGTATCTGAACAGATAGACGCACAGGAGATCATGGGTATCAATACAAAGGGATACCTGATCATGCCCAAAATACTGGCAGCATTGATCATGATACCTTGCCTGATCTGCATTGCCGGCTTCCTGGGTATCTGGGGGGGCGAGAAAGCCGGAGAACTGGGTGGTATATTGTCTTCAGATCAATACTGGCAGGGGCTCAGGCAGGAATTTAAGGCGTATAACATCTTTTTCGCCCTGGCCAAATCGTTCGTATTTGCCTTCATTATTGCCAGCGTACCTTCTTATTATGGATATAATGTGGAGGGTGGCGCTTTAGAGATCGGTAAAGCAAGCACCAGTGCCGTAGTGGTAAGCTGTGTGCTGATACTGTTCATGGACTACCTGCTGGCAGCGCTATTGTTATAAGTAATCCATCTGCTACAGCGAACAGAGAAGGAGTAGTCCTGGTTTGTAGCCCCGGATCCATAATTCGTAATTGTTTATGATTGAATTGGTTAATATTAAGAAAGGCTTTGGAGATAAGATCATTCTGCCGGATGTATCTGCCGTTATGGAGACCGGGAAAGTGAACCTGATCATCGGTACCAGTGGCAGTGGAAAGACAGTGATGATGAAATGTATGGTGGGATTGATGGCGGTGGATGCCGGTAAGGTGTTGTACGACGGAAAGGATTTTACCGGGATGCCGGATAACGAAAAGAAGGAGATCCGCCAGCAGATAGGTATGCTATTCCAGGGATCCGCCCTGTTTGACAGCATGACGGTGGAGCAGAATGTGATGTTTCCGCTGGATATGTTTGGAAAAGGCACGCTGAGGGAAAAGAAGACCCGTGTGATGGAGTGCCTGGAAAGGGTAAATTTAAAGGAGGCAGCAAAAAAGTACCCGGCTGAAATCAGCGGGGGGATGAAAAAGAGGGTAGGGATAGCCCGTGCTATCGTGTTGAATCCCAAATACCTGTTTTGTGATGAGCCGAATTCTGGTCTGGACCCCCAGACTTCCCTGCTGATAGATAAGCTGATCAAGGATCTGACAATTGAGTACAATATTACCACAGTGATCAATACCCATGATATGAACACCGTAATGGAAAGCGGCGACCATATCGTGTATATGTACCAGGGACGTAAGCAGTGGGAAGGAAGTAATAAAGACATCATTTTCAGTAAAGATGAGAAGCTGAATGACTTTATCTTCGCATCCGAGTTCCTCAGGGACGCAAAGGAAATGAGGCAGATGGAAATGTTCCAGGACCAGAACTGGCGGAATCAGCTTAAAAAAGATTGATTTGGAATTTGGGATTAGGACTTTAATTTTGCCGATATCATTATAAAACAATAAACCAAGCGCGATGAGTGTTTTAGTTAATAAGCATAGCAAAGTGATTGTACAGGGCTTTACCGGTACAGAAGGCACATTCCATGCCACACAGATGATAGAATATGGCACGCAGGTAGTAGGCGGCGTTACGCCGGGAAAAGGCGGCACCAAGCACCTGGATCGTCCGGTTTTCAATACAGTAGATGATGCTGTAAAGGCTACCGGCGCTGATGTTTCTATCATTTTCGTTCCACCAGGGTTCGCTGCAGACGCTATCATGGAAGCTGCTGAAGCCGGTATAGAACTGATCGTATGTATCACTGAGGGCATTCCCGTTCAGGATATGATCAGGGCTAAAAACTTCCTGGTTGGCCGTAACAGCCGTCTGATCGGGCCTAACTGTCCTGGTGTAATCACTGCTGAAGAAGCTAAAGTAGGTATCATGCCGGGTTTCATTTTCAAGAAAGGTAACATCGGTATCGTATCCAAATCCGGTACCTTAACATATGAAGCTGCAGATCAGGTAGTTAAGGCTGGTCTGGGTGTTTCTACCGCTATCGGTATCGGTGGCGATCCAATCATCGGTACTCCTACCAAAGATGCGGTTGAACTGCTGATGAACGATCCTGAAACTGTGGGTATCATCATGATCGGTGAGATCGGTGGTAGCATGGAAGCTGAAGCGGCAAAATGGATCAAAGAAAACGGTACTAAACCTGTAGTTGGTTTCATCGCAGGTCAGACAGCTCCTCCGGGCCGTCGTATGGGCCACGCAGGTGCTATCATCGGTGGTGCTGATGATACCGCAGCTGCTAAGATGAAGATCATGGCAGAATGTGGTGTGCACGTAGTAGCAAGTCCTGCTGACATTGGTAAGACAATGGCGCAGGTTCTGAAAACTGTGAAAGCATAATAACCAATTGGTTACGTAATATATTATCCTCCCACGGGTGAAGCCGTCGGGAGGATTTTTTTTGTCCCCGGAGTTATTTTGTTGACTTTTATGCCAAAACCCTGTGGAATAGGAAGTTTTTCTGCATCCTATTCTGGAGATAAATGAATATCAAATGCTATCCCATATGCGTTTTATCGCCGTTTTTATTTTTTCAATTTTAAGCTGTACAACCGTTATGGCCCAATTTAACTATGACACCCACTGGAAGAAGGTACAAGAGCTGGATGGAAAAGGTCTGTTCAGATCGGCTTTGCTGGAACTTGATGTGATCTCAGAGAACGCTACAAAACAGCAGAATGAGGCACAGTTACTGAAGACTTACATCTACCGTATCAAGTATGTGGCTCACCTGGAGACGGAGACCAACGAAAAGGACAAGAATGCGAGCTGGAAGACACAATCCTTTTCTCCCACTGCCCGGGCCATCATGAAAAGTCTGCAGGGAGAGTCTCTGCAGCGTTACCTGGAAGATAACAGGTTTGAGCTTTATGAGCGTACAGACATAAAAGGCGATACCTCAATGGATGTTTCTACCTGGAGCGAAGACCGTCTTCACCGGGAGATAACCGCCGCTTATGAAGCCTCTCTACAGGACATTCCTGCGCTGAAGAAGGTGGATATCAGTAAGTACGAAGCGATCCTGCAGGCCGGTACCGCGAATGGACGGAAACGGCGTCCTACTTTGTATGACCTGGTTGCACACCGTGCCCTGGAATATTACAAGTCAGGGGAGAGCATGATCACCAGTCCTGAAAATCAATTTGAACTGACAGATCCAGCTGCGTTTGCTACTGCGGATGTTTTTATGCAGCACAGGTTTGCTACTACAGATGCTGCTTCCCTTCAATATAAGGCGCTGTTACTGCTGCAGGACCTGATGCGTTTCCATGCAAATGACAAAGCTGCGCTCCTTGATCTGGACCTGGAAAGAACAGCCTATATGAACCAGGTAGTGGTGATGCCTGACAAGGAAGCGCTGTATGTAAAGCTGCTGAAGGCGCAGGAAAAAGCTTATGAAGGGGAAAAGGAGGTGACACAGGTGATGTACCAACTGGCTTACTACTATTTTAATGAGGGCAGTAAAAAGACGGCGACCGTAGCAGAAGGTATGACGCCTGCAGCGGCTATGCAGCTGGCGAAAACACTTTGTGAAAAAGCAATAGCACTGGCGCCTGTTTCTGTCGGTGGCGCAAACTGTTTTGACCTGCTGCAGGGCATTAAAGGAAAAGCGCTGACGCTGGAAACAGAACTGGTCAATCTGCCGGGAATGCCTTTCCGCACCCTGGTGACCTACCGGAACACAGATAAGATCTATCTAAGAGTAGTACGTATAGACGAGGCTTTTCGTAACGCGCTGCGCGAGGCACAGGAAGACTACCGGGATACAACCAATAAATACTGGCGTTCAATTGTAGGTAAACAGCCATTGAAAACATGGGAACAGGCTCTTACCGGATCAGGAGATTTCAGAGAGCATGCTGCAGAGATAAAAATAGATGCTTTGCCACTGGGTACATATATGCTCGTAGCCAGTATGAACAAGGATTTCGGTCTGCAGGAGAATTTGCTGGCCATACAGTTTATCCATGTGTCGAACATCAGCTATATACTTCGTGAATACGATAACGATGATATTACCAGCAGGTATTACGTATTGCACAGGCAAACCGGTCAGCCACTGTCGGATACAAAACTGACAGTCTGGGGCAGGAATGAATCCGGAAGGTCGGCTAAGTTAACACAGGGACAGACCTACACCGCCAACAAAGACGGCATTATAGACGTGAAATGGGATAACAAACGTCAGAATGTAAGACTGGAATGGAAGAATGGAGAGGATCAGCTGTTTATAGACGATTATAAGTACGTATATCACTATAAGTATCAGCAACAGTCAGAAGAGTTAAAAGAGCAGCATAACAGCTTTATTTTCACGGACAGGGCTATTTATCGTCCTGGTCAGACGCTCTACTTTAAAGGCATCGTGCTGACCGCCAATCCTGGGGGAGCTAAGAGTAAAGTGATGCCGGGATTGAAAGCCACAATTGAGTTGTATGATGTCAATGGAGAGCTGGTAGATACAGTTCAAGTAACAACGAATGAATACGGTGCTTATGCTGGTAAATTCACATTACCTACCGGGCGTCTGAATGGTGAATTCCATCTGCAGGAAACCGGCGGAATAGCATATACTGCTTTCCAGGTGGAGGAATACAAGCGTCCGAAATTCTATGTAGAATTTGAACCGGTGAAAGGTACCTACCGCGTGAATGATTCTGTGAAAGTGACCGGTAAAGCGTTAGCGTATGCCGGTAACAACATAGATGGCGCACAGGTACAATACCGCGTAACGAGGAGAGCACGTTTCCCTTATCCATGGCTGATGTGGAGAATGCCATTCCAGAGCGAGTCCCGCGAGATCGTTCATGGAGAGGTAAAGACCGCTGCGGACGGTACCTTCAATATTACATTCCCAGCACTGCCCGACCTCAAAGTGCCTGCTGCGTTGAAGCCGATATTTACATATGCTGTTTCTGCTACTGTTACTGATATCAATGGAGAGACACATAGCGGAGACCAGATGGTAAATGCCGGCTATCAGGCGTTAGAAATAAAATTGAATCTGCCGGAGACTGTGTTGCAGAAGGACCTGGATTCTGTGAAGATCATCACACAGAATCTCAATGGCTCTTTTGAAGCGGCAGAAGTAGCGGTAAGTGTAAGTCCGGTAAAACCACCTGCACGTTTATTGCGCAGCAGATACTGGGCTAAACCTGATCAGTTTGTAATACCACAGGCGGAGTATGAAAAAGCATTCCCACATGATGTTTATAATGATGAAGATAACCGGGAGAGCTGGACAAGAGAAAAGGCAGTACTGACACAATCTGTTACGACCAGTGAAAAAGGAAATATTCATCTCGCGAAAGAAAAGTTATCTGCGGGATGGTATGAGCTGAAAGCAAGCACTAAAGATAAATATGGTGAGGAAGTAGTGCAGAAACAGGTGTTTGAAGTAGTTGATCCGTCGGAGAAGAAATTGTCTTACCCTGTATATGTATGGAAATATGCAGATGCAAAGAGAGTGGAACCGGGAGAGAAAAAGCAGATCCGTATAGGTTCTTCAGCTACGGATGTGCACGTACTGCAATTGTTGACACAATCAGGGAACAAAGAGACATTCAGTAGTTTTAGTATTAATGGTACGATTGAGAACAGAGACTATACAGCGCTGGAAAGCGACAGAGGCAATGCAGTGTTTCAATATGCTTTTGTGAAAGATAACAGGATATACACCCTCGCAGAAACAGTAAATGTACCCTGGTCTAATAAGCAGCTGGATGTGACAATTGCTTCTCATCGTGATAAGTTATTGCCTGGGGAGAAAGAGAAATGGCAGGTGAAGATCAAGGGTTATAAAGGTGAGCAGGTGGCTGCAGAAATGGTGGCTTCGATGTTTGATGCATCTCTGGATGAATTCCGCAGGCAGGATTGGTCTGTGCCTTCAGTATTGCCGCAGCTGGATGCTTTCCGCTTCTGGGTGGCTGAGGATAACTTCAAGAAGACAATGTCTATGAACCGGGATGGTATTACCCGTAAGAGTAGGCCTGAGGTGCCATCTTTTTCGTATGATCAGCTTAACTGGTTTGGCTGGTACCTGACAGGTGCGTATGTCTTGCTGGACGATAAGGAAGTGAGTATTGTAGGATATTCAGATGGAACACGACATAGATTTATGAAATCAGTTTCCAGAGTAAGACCAGAAGCTGCGGTGGCGATGGCGGCTATGCCGGCGCCGGCGGCGAAGGCTGATATGGAAGTTGCTGAGGCTAAGAAAGTACAGTATGGAGAGGGGGGCGTAGACAAGGCGGAAGATGCTGCGAGCGGAAAACCTGCTCAGGATGGTGGTACGACTAAACCTGCTGACAACATTCAGCCACGTAAAAACTTCAACGAAACAGCATTCTTTCTGCCTGAACTGCGTACAGATAAGGATGGTAATATCAGCTTTGAGTTCACAGTACCAGAGGCATTAACCCGCTGGCGTTTCCTGTCGCTGGCACATACGAAGGATGCTTCCTTCGGTATGGCAGAAACGAGTATTGTAACACAGAAACCGCTGATGGTGCAACCCAATGCGCCACGTTTTATGCGGGAGGGAGATAAAATAGCGTTCTCTGCGAAGATCAGCAACCTGGCAGACAGCGCACTGAAAGGCGAGGCAAGACTGGAACTGCTGGACGCAACGACGATGAAACCTGTAGACGGCTGGTTCCAGAACCTGTTCCCTGTGCAGCATTTTATTGTAGAGAAAGGGCAGAGCACCGTGGTGAGTTTCCCGATGCAGATCCCATTCAACTTTAATAGTTCACTGGTATACCGTGTAGTAGCACAGTCAGGTATCTATAGCGACGGAGAAGAAAACGCGCTGCCGGTATTGACCAACAATATACTGGTAACCGAGACACTGCCACTGTCTATGCGCGGCGATGGTACCCGTACATTCACGATGCCTAAGCTGTTGAAGAGTGGAGATTCTGAAACTTTACAACAGCATTCCTTCACACTCGAGTTCTCTGGCAATCCTGCCTGGTACGCAGTACAGGCATTGCCTTACCTGATGGAATACCCGTATGAATGTTCCGAGCAGATCTTTAACAGGTTCTATGCAAATACGCTGGCTACTTATATAGCTAATGCATTACCTGGTGTAAAGAACATATTCGAAAAATGGCGTACTACAGATACAGCTGCGCTACAGAGCAATCTGCAGAAAAACGAAGAGCTGAAGGCTGTGTTACTACAGGAAACTCCATGGGTGCTGGAAGCGAAGAATGAAGCAGAACAGAAAAAACGTCTCGCGCTGCTGTTTGATCTGCAACGTATGAGCAGCGAACAGCAAAGAGCAGCAAACCAGCTGCAGGAGCGCCAGATGGCTAATGGTGCTTTCCCATGGTTTAATGGTATGTGGGAAGACCGTTACATCACTCAGTACATCATTGCAGGTTTCGGTCGTTTACGTGAAGTGGGTGCATGGAAAGATGAAGACATGGGTGAAACCAGAGAAATGATCACCAAAGGTCTCGGATATCTTGATAAGGCGGTTGATCAAACCTATCATCAGCTGAAACGTGATAAGGTGGATATGAACGCTCAATGGATCGGATATATTGAAGCACATTATCTGTATACACGCAGTCTGTTTAAAGGTGAAGAACTTCCTGCTCAGTACCATGCGGCATATCAGTACTACCTGACACAGGCGAAGAAATACTGGACGAAAATGGATGTATATCCACAGGCCATGCTGGCAATTGCATTGAAGAAAGGTGGGGATGTTAAAACTGCTACAGAGATCATCAATTCCTTGAAAGAACGTGCTATTAACAACGATGAACTTGGTATGACCTGGAAAGAGATGCGCGGTGGATACTGGTGGTATCAGGCACCTGTAGAATCGCAGGCTATGCTGATCGCTGCCTTCAAAGAAGTGACCAACGATACCGTAGCGGTAGGCGATATGAAAACATGGTTGCTGAAGAATAAACAGACCAATAACTGGAATACTACCAAAGCTACAGCCGATGCATGTTATGCAATGCTGCTGGGCGGTAGTAACTGGTTAGCTGCTACACCTGAAATAGACATCAAAGCAGGCAGTGTTACTGTCAGCAGTGAGAAAGAAAAAACAGAAGCAGGTACAGGGTACTTTAAAAAATGTTTCAATACAAATGATGTAAAACCTGCTATGGGCGACATCGCAGTAACGGTGAAAGGCAGTAAAGGACAGCCTTCATGGGGCGCTGCGTACTGGCAGTATTTCGAACAATTAGATAAGATCACTCCGGCACAAACGCCGCTGAAACTCGAGAAGCAGTTGTTTATAGAAAAGAACACCAGTAGCGGACCTGTACTGACTGCTATTGAAGATGGCAACAGCCTTAAATTAGGTGATAAAGTGAAAGTGCGCATTGTAATGAGATCAGATCGTGACATGGAATACATTCACCTGAAAGATATGCGTGCAGCTTGTTTTGAGCCGCAGAATGTGATCAGTGAATGTAAATGGCAGAATAGTGTGAGTTATTATGAAAGCACGAAAGATGCAAGCACTAATTTCTTCTTTAGCAGTTTGAGAAAGGGAACTTATGTGTTTGAGTATACTTTGTTCGTAACACATCAGGGGAATTTCAGTAATGGTACCACTACTGCACAGTGTATGTATGCGCCGGAGTTTAGTGCGCATAGTGAGGGGATAAGAGTCAAGGTAGTCGAGTGATTACTATAATGTCAGTTTGATAAAACGCTGATCTGTAAAGGGTTTTGCCCGGCAGGTCAGCGTTTTTTTCGTTATATTGCTTCTCCATAATTCACGTTCATGCTGATCAATTATCTGTATATCCGCTGTAAGGGAATTACTGCTGCAGTCTTTCCCGGGAACAGCTATCGGTTGTTTTGATACTGTTAGTGACAGTCCTCTTCCCCGTAATCCGGAGAATGCCGAAGATCCGGTATAATTAGCTCTTACTGAAACCGGACATCCCTGTATCAAAACCGGACACTTGTCTCCTTAGAGGCGTTGTTAAATTGCTGATAATCAGTCATGTGTTGACATGGCATTCTTTTAGGATCATAACCCGTTGAGCTATAAATAACGGATAGCAATTGCTATTTTAAATCTGTTATTTGTCACTCCAAAATTGATCCATCTATGAAGCATATTGTCACTGTATTGCTCATCTTTTCATGTTTCACGGTCTCTGCCCAGGAGATCATCAAAGATTCTATCTATTCCAATGTGCTGAAAGAGCGGAGAAAGATAGAAGTGGTGATGCCTGACAATTACAAGCCGGGTGAAAGATTTGAAGTGACATATGTAACGGATGGAGAATGGAACACTAAGATAGTAGCGCAATTACAACGCTTTGCGCAGATCCAGTTCATGCCGCCAAATATTATTATAAGCCTGCCGAACACCTATGTAAACAAGGACAATTATCGCACAAGGGATTTCACACCTTACAAGATCCCCGATAATAAGTTAACCGGCGGAGCGGATGATTTTCTTTCATTCCTGAAGACTGAACTGATTCCTTATATCGAAAAAAAGTATCCTACTAAAGGATATAGAACATATTACGGTGGCTCATTGGGAGGAGTATTTGGCCTGTATGCTTTTTTTAAAGAATCTCAGTTATTCCAATCTTACTTACTGGCGGATCCTGCTTTCTGGTGGGGAAACGGTTTCCTGATGAAAATGGCAGCCGATAGTTTGCCATCTCTGCCAAATCCGGAAAGAACATTGTTGTTTACAGGAAGGGAGGGGCAAGCACTGAAAGGTATGGGTATTAAAGACATGGATTCTATTTTCCATGCAAAGGCGCCTGCTGCGTTACACTGGAAGACTTTGGTATATAGCGGGGAAACGCATAATTCCATGATCTTTAAAACTGTGTATGATGGATTTAAGTATACCTACAACGGCTACATGACTAAAGACCTCAACTATCATCCAATGTCAGGTATTATCCTGAAAGATAAACCATTTAACCTGTATTGCTTCCCTGAGGAGCATCTGGACGTGCATTATACAACAGACGGAACGGAACCGACCGCGGCATCGCCGAAGTTGACAGCGGGAGAGTCGCGAATTACGGTGCCTGTGCAACTGACGGTGAAAGTGCTGGCGGCAAGGGACGGATATGGGAAAACAAAAAAGGGCACTTTTGTAACTGGAGAGATGTGGCATGGAACAGCTAAACCGAAGAAAGTATTGCAGGGCGGTTTAGATACACTGGGTGGACAGGTCACTGGCTTTATTGAACTGAAAGAGCCAGGATACTATATTTTTGGTATAAATTCAGGTACAGATGCCACAATATCACTGAATAAACAGGTATTGATCAATTATAAAGCAAAGGCGGACGATGATGACGTTCAGTCGTATATCGTACCGTTGGACAAAGGCTTCTATCAATTTGATATGACTTATAATATTGCCGCGAACATACCCAGCCTGATGTATTTAGCCCCCGGAAAGGATGAGCCGACGCCGATCCCGACCGACATGCAATATCATACAGGAATGAGCAACCACAAAAAATAACAAGATGTTTAAGAGCTATCTGAAAGCAACGCTTCGAAACCTTTGGAAAAATAAAACCTACAGCTTTCTCAATATCTTCGGGTTAGCCATAGGGATTGTTTGTGCAGGTGTGATCTTCTTATGGGTAGAAGATGAAGTGAATTTTGACAGCACACATGTGAAGAAGGACAGGTTGTATGCGTTACAGGCGAACTGGGATTATGAAGGAAGTATCCGTACATTTTCCTCTACGCCGGGACTGGCAGGGCCAGCTATAAAAGAAGAGATCCCAGGTATTGCGAACACCTGCCGTGTGACGGATTTTACTCGTTCCCTGCTGTTCAACATAGGAGAGAAAGCAGTGTATGCAAGTGGTAAATATGCAGACCCTTCGCTTTTTGATATGTTTACCTTGCCTTTTGTGGAAGGCAATGCAGCAACGGCATTTAAAGACCTTTATACAATGGTGATCACACAAAAGACTGCAAAGCGGTTCTTTGATGATGATAAGAATATTGTAGGCAGAAGAGTAAAGGTGGACAATCAGCAGGAATATGTAATAAGTGGTGTGATCAAAGATCTGCCTGAAAATTCAACATTGCAGTTTGATTGGGTAGCCCCCTTCCAGGTTTACTTTCAGCAGCGGAAAGAAGCATTGTCTGACTGGTTAAGTAATTCGCCCCACACATATGTAGAGTTGGAGCCCAATGCAGACCGGGCCGCGATTGATAAAAAGCTGTATAATTTCATTGAGCAGAAAAATCCCAAAGCAATAAATCACCTGTTTCTGTTCAGTATGAATGATTGGCGTTTGTATGGAAATTTTGAAAATGGTAAACAGGCAGGCGGACGTATTACCTATGTCCGTATGTTCTCTCTTATTGCATGGATCATCCTCTTTATTGCATGTATCAACTTTATGAACCTGGCTACTGCCCGCAGTGAAAAGCGGGCCAGGGAAGTAGGTGTGCGTAAGGTGATGGGAGCCGGTAAGCGTGGACTGATCGTGCAGTTTATAGGAGAAGCGATGTTGATGGCGTTGTTTAGCTGCGCACTGGCAGTGCTGGTCATTTGGCTGACATTGCCGTTTACAAATACACTGATGGCAAAGAGCCTGACATTGGGATTGCAGCAGCCATTGCACATACTGGCATTGGTGCTGATCACACTCGTCTGTGGACTTGTAGCCGGAAGTTATCCTTCATTATATCTCTCTTCGTTCAATCCGGTTGCAGTGCTCAAAGGATTAAAAACAAAAACAGGAGGAGCTGCCTTTATCAGAAAGGGATTGGTGGTGTTGCAGTTTTCTGTGTCCATTATACTCATCATTTGCACGGTGATCATTTATCAACAGATACAACATGTGAAAAGCAGGGACCTGGGATTTAATAAAGAGCATTTGCTGAGTATAGATCTGAAAGCAAACATGCTGAACAATTTCAGCGCTATCAGGCAGGACCTGTTGAATACGGGGATGGTGGAAAATGTAGCCTTGTCCGATCATCCTACTATTTATGGTGGGAATAATACCAGTTCATTGAAATGGAAGGGCAAACCGGAGAATAGTGACATACTGATCTCGACAAGACTGGCAGGTTCCGGGTTTGTATCAACAATGGGTATGCAGCTGATAGAAGGAAGGGATTTTAACGAGGCAAACACCGATTCACAGAACGTTATCATTACGTCTTCCCTGGCCCGGATGATGGGAGAAGGAAGCGCATTGGGTAAAAAGATCGAGGCGCCAGCCAATAATGGTTCAACACTTTTCCTGACAGTCACAGGTGTGGTGAAAGATTATGTGTATGGTGATATGTATGCTACGCCGGACCCTGTGTTGTTCTACAATATGACACAGTTTGGGAATATTATGTATGTGCGTTTAAAGGGCACTGCAGATCCGGTAAAGGCAGTAGCTGCTATAGAAAAAGTCATCACTAAAGCGAATCCGGGTTATCCCTTTGGATATACTTTTGTAGATGATCAGTTTAATGACATGTTCCAGGCGGAGATGTTAGTGAACAGGTTGTCGCGTGTATTTGCGGGACTGGCTATCATCATTTCATGTTTAGGTTTATTTGGTCTGGCGGCTTATACAGCTGAACGCAGAACAAGGGAGATCGGTATCAGAAAAGTACTGGGCGCCAGCGTAGCCGGCATCACCGGCTTATTGTCCAGAGACTTCCTGCAACTGGTGATTATTTCCTGTGTGGTAGCGTTCCCACTGGCATGGTGGGCGATGTCTTCCTGGTTGCAGCAGTATGCTTACCGGGTGAATATTCAGTGGTGGGTATTCGTGCTGGCGGGTATCGCCGCTGTGATCATATCATTGATCACGATCAGTTTCCAATCTGTAAAAGCAGCGTTGGTAAATCCTATAAAAAGCCTTAAAACAGAATAGGCTGCGGTATCGTATTTTGCAGCCCAAATGAAAGTAGATTTTCTGATCATAGGGCAGGGCATCGCGGGCACCGTGTTAAGTTATACTTTGATGCAGGCCGGGCAATCTGTGCTGGTCATGGATGAATATAAGCCTAATAGCGCATCGCGTATTGCCGCAGGCGTGATTAACCCTGTTTCCGGTCGCCGGTTCACAGTAGCCTGGCAATACGACGAGATCTATCCGGTAGCCGTGCAGGTATACAGCGCGCTGGAGCAGCTGCTCGGGGTGCCGGTATTCAAACCACGTGATATCTACAACGTATTACCTTCTGAACAGTTGAAGGAGGCCTTCATGGAGCGCACCACGGGACTGTCTTATATGGAGGACCCGCCGGCGGAGAAGGTGAGTGCTTATAGTCAATGGCTGGACCAGCCCTATGGGGCGGCTATCGTAAAAGGGGCTACTGTGTTGTTACATAACCTGTTGCCCGCCTGGAGGAACTATCTGAAGCATCATAACAGCCTGCGGGAAGGAAGCCTGGACCTGTCCCGTCTTGAAATAAGCCCGGCGGGTGTAAAATATGCCGACATCAGCGCCCGTTACCTGGTGTTTTGTGAGGGCGCCGCTATTGTGAATAACCCCTGGTTTAATTACATCCCATTCCTGCTGAACAAAGGGGAGGTGCTGCATGTGCGGATCCCCGGTTTTTCAACCCCCGATATTGTAAAAAGGAGCGTGTCGCTTGTACCACAGCGTGAGGACACTTATTGGGTAGGGGCTACGTTTGCCTGGGAATACCCGGATGAAGCTCCTACGATGGAGAAGCGGGAAATTCTGGAAAAAGGCCTGGTGCAATTGCTGAAGGTTCCTTATCAGGTGCTGGACCAGCTGGCAGCAGTGCGGCCTTCGGGTACGGACCGTCGTCCTATTATGGGGTTGCACCCCAAATATCCGGCGCTTGGTATATTTAATGGGTTGGGTACTAAAGGAACCTCTCTGGCTCCAGCCATGGCGGCTGAATTTGTGGCTCACGTTCTTCGGAATGAGCCACTGCAGGCGGATACAGATATTAAACGCTTTTTTAACAGGTACAAGGGATAGAAATGCAGGCGGCAAAATGTATCTTTGCCGACCGTTTGGGCCTCGACCCCGGGAACACAAAAAGTTGAACTTTATAATATAAGTATATGTACAGAACGCACACTTGCGGCGAACTAAGACTGGAGCATAAAGGCACACAGGTATCATTGTCTGGTTGGGTCCAGGCAGTCAGGAAATTTGGAAGCATCACATTCGTGGATCTGCGTGACCGTTATGGTGTGACGCAGCTGTTGTTTGGAGAGTCTTTGAATCAGCAACTGGATAATCAGCCGCTGGGCCGTGAGTTCGTTATACAGGTATCTGGTACTGTTACTGAACGTTCCAATAAAAACCCGAATATCCCTACCGGTGACATTGAGATCACTATCGGGGAGTTTACAATATTAAACAGCGCTAAAACGCCTCCTTTCACTATCCAGGACGATACTGACGGTGGTGACGAGCTGCGCATGAAATACCGCTATCTCGACCTGCGCCGTAACATCGTGAAGCAGAACCTGGAACTGCGCTACCGTGTGAACAGAGCTGCCCGTAACTACCTGGATAGCAGGGGCTTTATGGATATAGAAACGCCGTTTCTTATTAAATCCACTCCGGAGGGCGCCCGCGACTTCGTAGTGCCAAGCCGTATGAATGCCAATGAGTTCTACGCATTGCCACAGTCGCCGCAAACCTTCAAGCAGCTGCTGATGGTAAGCGGTTACGACAGGTATTACCAGATCGTAAAATGTTTCCGTGATGAGGACCTCCGCGCTGACCGTCAGCCGGAATTTACCCAGATCGATTGTGAAATGAGCTTTGTAGAGCAGGAAGACATCCTCAACACCTTTGAGGACATGCTGAAATATATCTTCCAGGAGATTAAAGGAATCTCTTTCGAGGGTAAATTCCCCCGTATGACCTGGGATGACGCCATGGAGTTCTACGGTAACGATAAGCCGGATATCCGCTTCGAAATGAAGCTGGTGAACATGAACGATACTGTTAAGGGCAATAATTTCAAAGTATTTGATGAGGCTGAACTGGTAGTGGCTATCTGTGCGAAAGGTTGTGCCGAATATACCCGTAAGCAGCTGGATGAGCTGACTGACTGGGTAAAGCGTCCACAGATCGGCATGAGTGGTTTGATCTACGCCAGATATAATGCAGATGGAACAATAAAAAGCTCAGTAGATAAGTTCTTTGATGAAGAGAAACTGAAGGGATGGGCTGAAAAATGCCAGGCACAACCGGGCGACCTGATCCTGGTGCTGGCCGGCAAAGAAGAACGTACCCGTAAGGCAATGAGTGAGTTACGCCTGGAAATGGGCGAGCGTCTGGGCCTGAGGGACAAAAATGTATTTAAACCATTGTGGGTGATCGACTTCCCATTGTTTGAGTATGCAGAAGAGGAAAACCGCTGGGTAGCCCGTCACCATCCTTTCACTTCGCCCAAGCCGGAACACATCAGCTGGATGGCTGATCTGTCCAAATACGCAGACATCAAGGCAAATGCATACGATATAGTGCTGAATGGTACAGAAGTAGGTGGTGGATCCATCCGTATTTTCCAGCGCGACCTGCAGGAGAAAATGTTTGCTGCGCTGGGTATGAGCCCTGAGGAAGCCAATCACAAATTCGGTTTCCTGCTGGGTGCTTTTGAATATGGAGCACCTCCACATGGAGGTATCGCCTTCGGCTTCGACCGCCTCTGCTCGCTGCTGGGTGGTAGTGAAACAATCCGCGACTTTATCGCTTTCCCTAAGAACAATTCCGGCCGAGACGTCATGCTGGACGCGCCTAGCGCCATTGATCAGGCTCAGCTGAATGAGCTGAAGATCAGCCTGGTGAAATAAATTGGCACGGACTTTGTCTTTCTGGGTGGCAAATAAACTGAATCCCCCTTGATGCTGTAAAAAACGGTGTTAAGGGGGATTGGTGCAAACTAAAGAACGCATCTAATTAACACGATTTTAATAAAGAATAGATTAGTAAATTTTAATAAGTTATAGTCATATTGTACAAATATTTCAACTATATTGCCGGTACAAAAAACAATTCTGCCATGACATCTAAGAAAATGTTTCGCAGGGGATGGTTTTGTGCTCTGTTGGGTATACTTTTGTTTAGCAGTAGTACCGCTTTTTCACAACGTTACGCCACTAACTATGTGAATAAATATAAGCCGGTTGCTATCCGCATCATGAATGAGAAAGGTATCCCTGCAAGTGTAATATTAGGTATTGCTATGCTGGAATCAGGGATGGGGACGAGTAAGAATGCAAGATTGTTGTACAACCATTTTGGAATTGTGGGACGTAATAGTCTTCATAAGAAAAAGGGGGTAGCCTATCGCTCACGGTATAAAGAGTTCGCCAACGCAGAGGCTTCATTTAACTACTTTGCCAACATGGTAACCCGTAAAAAATGGTTCTCTTCGATGAAGGGAAACGTTGAGTACAAGCTCTGGCTCAAACATATGAACCATGCAGGTTATTCCTCTGCAGGACATGAATGGGTGAAAAGAGTTACAAGCATGATCAATCGCTATAAATTATACAAACTGGATGAGCAAATGGCATATACCGGAGGTTAATTTATAGTCTGAGTTTTTATACGAACAAAATCAGATTCAGCAATTTATGTCCGGCAAAAACAAATCTGCCTATCCTTTTTACATCATCGCGGGGACTCTATTATGTTTAGTGGCACTGTCACTCGTAAAGAACAGCTTCTCCTACAATGAGTTTACAACCCGGCCCCTGGATCTTTTAGCTGACATTAGAAAAGATGCCCCGGTTGCCCCTGAAGATATCGATACTGACAGCGCCCTGATAGCAGCTGATTTACCTGAAGATACCTCTACCATTGTCACTGATTCTGCAGGAGCAGCAATTGCGGCTATACCAGACCCTGATCACTTACACAATTTCGCTACCTATACAGGTATCATCAACTACCTGCCACCTGCAGGAGCTGACAGCACAGTTAAAGCTGGCCTGCAGCACTTCCTCCTGGCTCTGGACGAGCTGAAAGCGAAGAAAAGAAAGAAAGTTCGTATCGCGTATTTTGGCGATTCCATGATAGAAGGAGACCTGATCACAGAAGATCTGCGGGACAGTCTGCAGCATCTTTTCGGAGGAGAAGGCGTGGGTTTTGTACCGGTGACCTCCGTAGTAGCCGGATTCCGGACCACGATTACACATACCTTTTCGAAGGACTGGAAAGACTACAGCTACAAGCAGTTGCCGCCTACCAATCTTTTCCTGGGTATGTCCGGGCATACCTTTATACCCGGAGAGTCCAGCTGGATCAAATATCAGTCGGTAAAAAAACGTGGCCTTAACAGATTTGCGCAGGTGAGTGTACTGTATGGACCTGTTGCTGCCGGCAATATTTCCGTGAATAACAAAGCATACGCATTATCCGGGCAGCGGCCCGTTAATAAGCTGTCCCTTCAGCTTGATTCGGCTCAGCAGGTGATGATCAAATGGGGCGGAGGCAGTGCTGCGCCGTTCTATGGCGTGTGTTTTGAAGGAGACACCGGCGTCTATGTAGATAACTATTCATTCCGCGGTATCAGCGGAATAGAGCTCGGCAAGCTGTCAGGCAAGCTGTTACAGCAGATGCAGTCTGAACATCCCTATGATCTGATCGTATTGCATTATGGCGCAAATGTGTTGTGGAAACCTGAGCTGACCGACTATAAATGGTATGGAAGTCCTATGACAAAAGTATTGGACTCCCTGCGTAATGACCTGCCAAATGCTTCATTTCTCGTAATAAGTACAGCCGATAAATCATACAAAAAAAGTGGAAATTATGTCACCGCACCGGGTGTGACTGCTTTGCTGAAAGTTCAGCATGAACTGGCAAAAGCACATGGCGCAGCTTACTGGAACCTGTATGCTGCCATGGGGGGAGAAAACTCTATGATCCGTTGGGTAGAGGGCGATCCGGTGCTGGCGAATAAGGACTACACTCATTTTAACAGACAGGGAGCGGCCAGGGTGGGAGCGCTGCTGTATAAAGCGATGATGGATGAATATAAGCAGTTGGCACACGAGTAAGAAAGGAATTATCAGTTTATTTACGGGAGTATTGACCACCATCAGTAGCATTGCTGTGGGGCAAAACAACAGTATAGCACAGGATACAGCTTTGTACCGTTTCTTTGCAGCCCTGAATAAGTCTGATAGTAACGTTATATCCGTTTTGCATCTGGGAGATTCTCATGTACAGGCGGGCTTCTTTCCATTCACTACAGCCTTCTTCCTGCAACAGGATTTTGGAAGCGCTGGCAGGGGATGGGTATTCCCGTATAATCTCGCTAACACGAATGGCCCTGCAGACTATCGCTGGAACAGTACCGGCAGATGGGAAGTGGATAAGATCATAGACAGGAGTAAATCTACCGATATACTGGGACCGGGCGCTATAGTGCTTACTTCCAGAAATGATGCGCCTACATTGGCGTTCAATGGCCGGCAGGATGATGAGCGAATGGACAACAATATCCGCCAGGCGGAATTGTTCTTTGATCCGGGTACTGACGATTCTTCGATCAGTGTACCGGGAGCCGGTGTAGATATTTCTTCTGCTCCTTTCGAAGGTGGTACGCCTACCTTAAGGAAGGCATCGCTGACATTTGCGGCGCCTGTTCAGGCCTTCCAGGTACGATGGGACCGGCGGAATGCACAACCTTTCCGGTTTTATGGCGCGCTGCTGCAGAACGGGCAAAACGGAGTGCTGTACAGCGCTGTAGGTATCAATGGGGCGATGTATCAGCACTACAATGAGAATAATGGTACACTGATAGCAGAAATGGAAGTGATGCAACCGCAGCTGGTGATCATTTCCCTTGGTACGAATGAAGCCTATGGCAGCCTGAATGCGGCCGCATTCCGTGAACAGATCGATGAGGCAGTGAGAACGGTCAGAAAGTATCAGCCGAAGGCATCTATTGTGCTGACAACGCCGCCGGAGTGTAAGCGCGTAAGCAAAAGACCATACAGGAGAAAAGTGGGGAAGAAATACAAAACGTATTACCGCGTAGCATATTATCCTAATCCTTATATAGCTGTTGTGACCCAGCAGATTATGAGTTACTGCCGGGAGAACGGGCTGGCCTGCTGGAATTTTAATGGAGTGAACAAAGCGATGGTAAAAAGCTTTGCCGGCGGATGGTCCGGAGATCATATTCATTTTAATGCAAGGGGCTACCAGTTGCAGGGGAAACTGTTATATGAGGCGCTGCGTAATAGTTATGATAAATTTTTAAAAAGTAGAAAAGACCCATAAAATTCTAGCTGAATGATTGATGCCAACAAGCTGCTGGAGATCTTCCTATACCAGAAAGACGATCCCATACTGTTCAACAGCGCTTTTTTCTTTTATTTCTTTGCCTTCTTCCTGTTATGCTACCTGGCGGTAGGCCGGAGTAAAGCGGGCAGGGTATGGGTATTTACTATCTTTTCACTTTACTTTTTCTATAAAGCCTGCGGCATGTATGTTGGGCTGGTGATCCTTTCGGCCATCGTCGATTTCAACCTGTCCAGGTATATATATGATTCGGAGAGCAAGCGGGAACAGAAGGCATTACTGATCATCAGTATTATTCTCAACCTGGGACTACTGTTCTTCTTCAAATACACCGACTTTTTCATTGGAATCGCCAATGATCTGCACCTGGGTAAGGTAGAGCCGCTAAAGCTGCTCCTGCCTATCGGTATTTCGTTTTATACGTTCGAGAACCTCAGTTACACTATTGATGTGTACAGGCGGGAGATAAAGCCGGTAGACAATTTTATGGACTACCTGTTCTTCCTGTCTTTCTTTCCCAAGTTGATGATGGGACCGATTGTGAGGGCGGCTGATTTCATTCCGCAGATCTCCCAGCCTTATGTGCTTGATACAGAGGATATTGGTAAAGGCATGTACCTGATCATAGGTGGATTGTTCAAAAAAGTAGTGATCTCGGACTTTATTAACCAGAATTTCGTTCAGTATATCTTTGATGATCCTTCCAAACACACGGGGCTGGAATGCTTGTTGGGCGTGTATGGCTATGCCATGATCATCTATTGTGACTTCTCCGGTTATTCTGATATGGCACTGGGTATAGCCCGATGGACCGGTTTTAAAATTCCCCCGAACTTTGACTCTCCTTACCAAAGCTCCAGCATTACGGAATTCTGGCGCCGCTGGCATATTTCTCTCTCATCCTGGTTAAGGGATTACCTGTACATTCCATTAGGAGGAAACCGTAAAGGCAAGGTACGCCAGTACATCAATCTGGGACTGACCATGCTGATAGGTGGCTTCTGGCATGGCGCCAGCTGGAATTTTATCTTCTGGGGAGCGATGCATGGCAGTGCGCTGGCGGTAGATAAAGTAAGAATTGACTGGTTGAAGAAACGTGGGAGCGTGGCGACCGGCTGGGTAGGTACATTGCTTAAAATAGGCGGCATACTGCTCACTTTCCACTTCGTGTGCTTCTGCTGGATATTCTTTAAGGCAGCAACTTTCCAGGATTCCTGGGCATTGTTGCACCAGGTAGTGTACGATTTTCAGCCCGGAGTATGGCTGGAACTGTATAATGGTTATACGGCGGTGTTCTGGGTGATGCTCCTGGGTTTTGTGCTGCATTTCCTGCCTAAACGGACGGAACAGTTCACTGAGCAGGCATTGTCCCGCGTTCCTGTAGTCGGTAGCGTCGTGATCATGGTGGTATTCATCTGGCTATTGGTACAGGTGAAGTCATCCCAGCCAATGATGCCAATTTATCTGCAGTTTTAGGGAGTTATCTTTTGGAGTTATCTTTTTGTTATCATTCTTTTTCCGTTGTTTTGCGCAAATTTTCCTGAATGCGACTTAAACATATGGCAATCATCTGCTTGCCTTTGTTATTTTCCGGTATTGCCAAAGCACAGTTTCTGATGGACATGATTGATACCACTACGAGTGTAGGGAAAGGTATGTTCTCATTATATCAGAAGTACGACGCTGTGCGCTTCAGCGGATATATTCAACCACAGTTCCAGTATGCCAGCTCAAAAGGAATAAACAGCTATGCCGGCGGAAACTTCCCCAATGAGGTAGACAACAGGTTTACGCTGCGACGTGGCCGTTTCCGTCTTGATTACGCCCGGTACGATGAAGCGCGTATGCCGGTGGTACAATTCGCCTTTCAGTTTGATGGTACGGAAAGGGGGGTATTCATCCGTGATTTCTTTGGTCGCATTTTCGAGAACAAATGGGACGTTTTTTCACTTACAGCAGGTATGTTTGCCCGTCCTATCAGTTATGAGGTGAATCTTTCTTCCGGCGATCGTGAAACGCCCGAACGTGGACGTATGTCGCAGATCCTGATGAGGACGGAGCGTGACATAGGCGCCATGGTTACTTTTGAGCCCCGTCGTCCTAACCACCCTTTGAGGTACCTGAAGATTGACGCCGGTCTGTTCAATGGACAGGGATTGACGGCTACCAGCGATTTTGACAGTCATAAAGATTTTATTACCCGTGTTGCAGTAAAACCAGTTAAACTGAACAGCAGGAACTGGCGGTTGTCCGGAGCTGTGTCTATGCTGTACGGTGGGATGGAGCAGTTCACCCGCTACATTTACAAAATGGGCCAGACGGCAGGCAAACCGGCATATTACGTTGATTCTTCGCTCACTAATCCGGGTAAAATTGCTCCCCGCCACTATTATGGAGCAGATATGCAGTTCAGGGTGCCTAACGGGAAAAATAAGGGAGCTACAGAGATCAGGCTGGAATATCTGCGTGGTACGCAGACAGCAACGGCCTCCACTAGTGAAACACCGGGCGCAATTCCTGTCAGCGGAGGTGTGAATGCCCCGTTATACATCAGGAATTTTGACGGTGCCTATCTGTACCTGTTACAAAACCTGGGTAACCCGAGGGACCTGATCGTAGTGAAATATGACTGGTATGATCCCAACAAGAAAGTGAAGGGAAAAGAAATCGGCACTGCGAATGGAGGAATGACTGCAGCAGACATCCGCTATAATACCCTCGGCGTCGGTTTTGTGCATTATTTCAATGCGAATATGAAGGTAATGTTGTACTACGACTACGTTAAAAATGAATCTACTTCCCTGGATGGGTATACGGAGGATCGGCCGGACAACGTATTCACCTGCAGGCTTCAATACCGTTTTTAAGACTTATTCGCCCGATTCCAGCGTAAAACCGAAAGTGGAACCTATCTCTGGCTTACTGCGGATGTTGATGGTTTGACCATGAGCTTCCACGATGTGTTTTACGATTGCCAGTCCCAGACCGGTACCGCCAATATCCCGGCTACGGGCTCTGTCAGTACGATAGAAGCGTTCAAATACGCGGGGCAGGTGTTCTTCTGCAATACCGATGCCATCGTCTGATATTTCGATCAGTACACGTTTATCGTCCATTATATACACACTGGCCACCGTATGTCCGTCAGGACGGCCATATTTGATGGAGTTGTCTACGAGATTGATCAGTACCTGTCTTACCTTTTCCTTATCGGCCAGCACATGGATGGGGGCTTCACAGCCTTTCTTCACGTTAAACTTGATCCCTTTGGTATTGGCTTTAAGGGACAAGGTATCAAAGACATCCCTGATAAGGTCCTGGATAACAAAGTTCTCACCGTTAATAGTCATTTCACCGCTTTCCAGTTTGGATATTTCATCCAGGTCATCGATTAGCCGGCAAAGCCTGTCAATGTTCTTGGTGGCATTTTTCAGGAAGATCTTGTTAACGTTCGGGTCTTCCAACGCACCGTCGAGCAGGGTATGAATATATCCCTGTACAGCGAAGATGGGCGTTTTCAGTTCATGGCTGAGATTCAGGAGGAACTCTTTACGGAATTCTTCATTACGGCGCAGCATGTCCAGCTCTTCCTTTTTCTGGCTGGCCCATTTTTCCACATCTTCACTTACCTCTTCGATGGTCTTCAGCGGCAGGATGTTCTTGTTGAAGAACTCTTCCCTTTTGGAGGCCTTGGTCTGGTAAATGAATTTGTAAATGAGTTTTATTTTCCTGTAAATGAAGTTCTGCAAGGTATACAGATACAGGTAATACGACACCAGGAAGGTGAGTACAAACGCAATCAGCACTATTTTCCAGTGAGCATTTATCAGGAGGGTGCCCAGGGTAATAATAACCGAAAGTATGAGGGCAGTAAATCCTGCCAGTTTCTGTGGAGAAAGATTCTTGGCTTTAAACATACTCCATAATGAGTAATCGTTATAATAGCGGGAAATTAAACCAATTTTTTCACTTGACATAACACACAAAGCTGGATACGCAATGCCCGTTTGCGCATCTTTGAGTAGAAGAAATAGTGGTTAAATGGTAAGTATGCGAGCAGGTGAAGTTTACATCTCGAACTTATAGCCTACGCCCTTCACTGTAGTAATGAGGTCAATACCTATTTTCTGGCGTATTTTACGGATGTGTACATCGATAGTACGGTCGCCGACAATTACTTCTGTGCCCCACACCTGGTTCAGTATCTCGTTGCGGAGAAATACACGGCCGGGTTTTGATGCCAGCAACTGCAGCAGTTCAAACTCTTTTTTTGCCAGGATGATCTCCTGACCTTTGTATGTTACTGTGAATTTTTCGCGGTCGATGATCAGATCGCCCAGTTGCACCTGCATATCTTCAGGTTTGTGCAGACGGCGGAAAAGCGCGTTAATACGGCTTACCAGTAATTTTGGCTTGATGGGTTTTGCGATATAGTCATCAGCTCCCATGTTCAAACCGTCTATTTCTGATTTTTCATCGTTCAGTGCAGTGAGGAACAACACCATGGTATCTTTAAATTCAGGGATCTTCCGGATCTCGCGACAGGTATCAATACCGTTTTTATTCGGCATCATGATATCCAGCATGATAAGGTCGGGGCGGAATACTTTCGCTTTCTGAACGGCTTCGCTGCCATCTTTTGCCGTGATAGTATCGTATCCGGCTGATTTAAGATTATAGCTGATGATTTCCAGAATATCGATCTCGTCATCCACCACCAAGATTTTACCTGCAACCGCTTGGTCTATCATATAAATTGACTTTTAAAGACGGCACAAAATTATAACGCCGTCTCCGCTATTAATGAAAAGTTAACATTATCTAATTGTTAATTCGGTCATAATGCACAACCGCAAAGGAATACGGGCTATACAAAATTACGCTTTTTTTTGCTGAGGGTACGGATGTCAGAATAGTATTATTATGCGTGGTCGCCATTCGTATGTTTGTGATTATTAGTACTTCCCGCGATTTTTTTCAGGGCTTGATTTACTTCGTTGAGCATTTCCAGCTGGGTTTGCTGTATTTCCATCATATCCTGTTGCTGATGGAGAATGAGATGGTCTATTTTCTCGTGAAGGATCCTCACCTCCAATTCAGATTTCAGGTTGATCATATAGTCATTTTTGGCCCTCTGTCTGTCCTTTTCTTCCTGTCTGTTCTGGCTCATCATAATGACAGGAGCCTGCAGCGCTGCCAGGCAGGACAGAATGAGGTTCAGGAGAATGAAAGGGTAGGGGTCAAAGCCTTTATTGACCAGCCAGTATACGTTAATGGCCATCCAGGTCAGAATGAACAGGAGAAACAGGATAATAAAGGTCCAGCTACCACCGAAGGAAGCTATTTTGTCTGCCAGGCGCTGTCCGAAGGTGAAACTGGCTGGATTCTCACCTGCTTCCAGTTTATCCGTCAGTGTTTCATGCTCTTTCAGCTTTTGCAGGACCATCTTCTCCATTTCGGTCAGTTCTCCTATTTCCCTGGCAAACAGGTGTTCCAGGTATTTTTGCCGGTATTCGTTCAGTTCTGAAACGGCCAGATGTGATTTGGGCGTGATATGCGGATGATCTTTCCGGACCAGTTCCAGGATGTTTTTGCTGACGCTTCGGCAATGTACTTTCTCTGAAGTTGGGAAGGGTTTTCCTGACATATCACTAATAAACGTTTGCATATGAAACTCACTGTTTTGGAGGCTTAAAAGTACGCTTAATAGACCGGAAATGCGGCGCTGTGGTAATTTGGTAGTAAATTTGCTATACTGGCTTTAGTATGTAAGAGTAAAGCATATTTATATTAATGAAAAGAATTATAACTATTATCTTATTACTGGTCTCCCTACAGGACCTGCTCTATGCACAAACGCAAAAAGTTGAAATACCTATTGGAAGAATTGGTTTCCATGATAACATTGACAAAGAACAGGCGGCAGCCCTGAAATTTGATGGCAAGGCGGACGACCTGGTACGTGTGTCAGACGACCAGACCATCAACCTGCAGGTGACCAATGCGCTGATCAAACAGATCGACGATATGCAGACCCAGATCGAGCTGGATTCTGCTTTGGACCATCGTTTGAAGATCAAATATCTTTCAGGCCTGTATGTCATGATCCATGACTATAATATCAAGCGTAGCTACCGGAGGATTGCGCCGGAAGAAGCGCCATCCATGGTACAGGCTTATCGCGATATGATGAAGGCCGATATCAAAGGGGGCAGCATCCTGCCTTATGTACAGAATTTGTCGTTTGATGCAGGCGAGCGGATGATAGAACCTTTCCGCGACAATCCCGGCTATAAGGATGCCCGTGGGGTGTTATTTGCAAAATATGCGTTCAATAACCTGGGTACTGTGATGACGCAGATAGGCAATTACCTGGAGTATCCGGCTACCGATTCAGTAATAGCAGCGGTTGCCAGGAAATATCCCAACCAGGTACTGACTTATGCCACTTCCTATACGCCGGTAGCTACCGCTATCAAAAAGAACCAGGACCCGATCGTACAGCTGATCGTTCAGATAGGTAATTCAGGACAATCTACGCTGATACTGCCATTCATTGATGAACTCATGGCCGGCACTACAACGGTGGAAAAGCTGTCTACCATTGTCGATAATGAAGACATGTACTTCAAACAACTGGTGAAAAGTGCAATCAGGTTACAGAGCCGTAAGAATAACGGGGAAAACATCATTGGTCTGAAAGCCATGATGGAGAACCTGCAGGCGCGTTCCCTTCATTACATCCGCGAAATAAATGACCTGCACGAAGAGCCGGCAAATGTACGTTTCCGCATCGTAAAAGACTTTACACCTGAAGAGCTTTATTACCTCATCATAAATGGTCAGGAAGAACTATATACTTCCAGTTATACCAACCACAGTAATGCAGGTATTTATGATCAGATGATGGCGCGAATGAAACCGCCGCGCGGAGACAGTTTGCTTATGCTGGTGGAATTTGACAGGTTCAAGAAGTTCATTGCGATGGCGGCAGGCTTCAATACGCTGGACAATTTCCTGAAGTCCATGGCTCCGGAGAATGCGAACTATCTCATGAAGAAATATGTGAGCAGCCTGGAAAAAACGGAAGATCTGGAGGATGCAGTAGACGTAGCCAACTCTTTCGGTAGTATCCGTGATCCAAAACTGCTGGCTTTCCTGCGTGAAGAGGTACAGAAGAACTACATCTTCGTATCCCGTAAGAAAGAACGAAGAGGTACGGTGATCTATGAACTGCTCGGAAGCCTGTTTGATACGGAAACGGAAAAAAGCAGCGATTCTTCAAAAGCCAGCCAGATGGCCGCGAAGCTGCAGCTTCCTCCTATTAACTTCGTGACTTATAACGCATTGCTAAGCGATAGCGGCATGGTATATCAGCAGGTATTCTTCTATGGTGACAAGGACGGTCATGACTCTTATGTAAGTTTCATGAGCAACTTCCCTGCTGGTGAATGGAAGATCAGTAAGAATAAATATTGGACTACGATCCAGTCTACCAAAGGCAAACCGGTGACCATTTATGCTAACCTGCCGCTGGAAGAGCCGGCTGATAAAGAGGCTATTCAGAAACTGAGTGAATACCTGGATGAGAATGATATTCATCCGACTGTATTCATTCACCGTGGTCATAGCTATCATGTGAATACAACCCTCGACAACCTGCAGAGTTCAGCTAAGATAGTGGTACTGGGGTCTTGCGGTGGCTATCATAACCTGGCTATTGTACTGCAGAAATCGCCGGAGGCACATATCATTTCTTCCAAACAGGTAGGAACCCGTTTCGTCAATGAACCTATCATCCGCACGCTCGATGAAACCATCCGCAGCGGTAAAAATGTCGACTGGGTACAGATGTGGGCAGCTCTGGGTAAACGCTTTGCGGGAGATGCGCGTAATAAGGAGCTGTTCAGCGACTACGTGCCACCACATAAGAACCTGGGAGCTATCTTTATCAAGGCCTACAAACAGATCATGAAAGAGGATAAGTAAACGAATTATGAAATAAAGAAAAAGCCCTCCGGCAACATTGCCGGAGGGCTTTTTCTTTATACTTTTGTAAGGTGGAAAATACAGCGGTCAAGAAGGTTTTTGATATTAGCTTATTAAGGAGGATATTCACTTTTGCAGTTCCATACAGGCGCTCGTTCTACATGTCGATGTTCCTGACGGTGTTACTTGCTGTTATATCGCCTATGAGGCCATACCTGATACAGCTAACAGTAGACAAATATATTGCAGGTCAGCTGATACAGATGCTGATCATTGTTACTGGTATCCAGGTGCTGTTGCTGCTGCTGGAAACAGTGATGCGTTTTTACTTCTCCTATCTCACCAACTGGCTCGGACAGTCGGTGATAAAAGATCTCCGGGTCACTGTTTATAAAAAGATCGTACATCTTAACCTGGGCTTCTTCGACAAAACAGCGATCGGTACCCTTACTACCCGTACTATCAATGATATTGAGGCTATTAACGACGTTTTCTCTGAGGGATTGATTTCCATCATAGCTGACATGCTGATGATCATCGCCATTCTCGTGGTAATGTTTGTGGAAGACTGGCGGCTAACACTGATCAGCCTTTCTCCTTTCCCCGTACTGATCATTGCGACCTATATTTTCAAGGAAAGCGTAAATAAGTCTTTTTATCGTGTAAGGAATGCAGTATCGGCACTGAATGCGTTTGTACAGGAGCACCTGACCGGCGTAGTGATCGTACAGGCGTTTACCGGAGAAAAAAGGGAATACGCCCGTTTCCGTCAGATCAACAAAGAGCATCGCACTGCTAACATAGACGCTATTTTTGCTTACTCCGTATTCTTCCCGGTTGTAGAAATTATCCTGGCTATTTCTCTTGGTCTGATGGTGTGGTGGGGCGCCAATAAGGTGCTGAATTATGAGGTGACCCAGGGAGTGATGATCGCTTTTATTATGTACCTGAACATGTTATTCCGTCCGCTGCGTATGCTGGCAGATAAGTTCAATACATTGCAGATGGGGATGGTAGCAAGTGAGCGTGTGTTCCGGATCATGGACAGTGATGATCATATTGCTGATACAGGCACTAAGGATGCTGCGGACATGAAAGGCGCTATTACATTTGATCATGTTTACTTCGCATATAAGGATGCGGAGTATGTGTTAAAGGACATTGACTTCGCTGCCCGTCCGGGTGAAACCATCGCTATTGTAGGGCATACCGGGTCGGGGAAAACGACCATTATCAGTATCCTGAACCGTCTGTATGAAATACAGAAAGGCCGGATCCTGATAGACGGTACTGATATTAAGGATTATTCATTGTCCGCCCTCCGTAGCAAGATTGGAGTGGTGCTGCAGGACGTATTCCTGTTTGCCGGCTCTGTATATGAAAATATAACGCTTCGTAATCCCGCTATTACAAAAGAACAGGTAGAACAGGCTTCCCGGTTGATAGGAATGCATGAATTCATCATGCAATTGCCGGGAGGTTATGATTACCAGGTGATGGAACGGGGGAGCACGTTGTCTTTGGGACAGCGGCAGCTCATCTCTTTTGTCCGCGCCCTGCTGTATAATCCTTCTATTCTGATCCTGGATGAGGCTACTTCTTCTGTGGATACAGAGTCTGAAATACTGATCCAGCATGCCATAGACAAGCTGATCTCCGATCGTACCTCTATTATTATCGCACACAGGCTATCTACCATCAGCAAGGCCGATAAGATCATCGTACTGGATAAGGGAGAGATCAGGGAGATGGGAACACACGAAGAATTGCTGAAACTGGGCGGATTTTACCAGAAGTTACATAGCATGCAATTTAAGCCAACGGGGGTTATGTGAGCTGGTGAGCTTCCTGATGTAAAGAGGGCGCAGCTAACAAGCTGTTAATCAGGTGTATATTCCATGCAGATATCCGTGACAACTTACAACCGGACGCCTTCCCCAATATGAAGGATTTCTTCAATCTGATTGTAGCCGTTGAGCAGAAATATGTTTCATTTAAGTAAATAATTCAATATGTTATGAAGGGGAGGGGCCGTATTTTACGGTCCCTCTTTAGTTGTACATATTTTTTGTAGTCGCTTACCTTTTTGATAATAAAACTGCTATCTTTGCGCAAAATTTCAGAAAGCGGTGATTTCCTACAATCTGTCCAAATATAGACTGGTAGCCCTTATTGTTGCACTTAGCATAAGCGGTTTTAGTACGTTTGCGAATACTTCGGAATCTCATGAAGAGGAGAAGAAGGGTTTTGACGCCAAGGAAGTGCTTCTTGGTCACGTAAAGGACGCCCATGACTGGCATCTGTTCAGCCTGGGAGAAACGCATGTTACTCTTCCTCTGCCTGTTATCATTTACAGCCAGGATAAAGGAATTTCCGCCTTTTCGTCTTCCGCTTTTCATCATGGTCATGAGCCTCATGAAGGTTATCGCCTGGTAAACAAGCATTATCGTGAGGAAAAAGGCCTGGAAGAGGCTAAATATCCTGACGAGCGGATCATTGCGGTAGACGCGAATGATAATCCTACCGGTGCAGAGATCTACGATCTGTCCATCACCAAGAACATCACTTCTATGATCCTGGCGGCTATTCTGCTGATCTGGCTGATGATCAGCGTAGCAAAAGCCTATACTACCAGAGGTGCCAAGAAAGCGCCGAAAGGTATGCAGAGCCTCCTGGAGCCGGTGATCATCTTCATCCGTGACGAGGTGGTAAAACCAAACATCCCTGGTTTGAGCGCTGAGCGTTATACGCCATTCATTCTGACTATTTTCTTCTTTATATTGATCAATAACCTGTTAGGACTGTTGCCAGGTTCAGCTAACGTTACCGGTAACATTGCGGTGACTTTCGCCCTGGCCCTGATCAGCTTTATAGCTACGATGGTCAGTGCAAACAAACATTTCTGGGGACATATCCTGAACCCACCAGTTCCGGGATGGGTGAAACCAATCCTGGTCCCTGTTGAGATCATTGGTATCTTCACCAAGCCTGTTTCCCTGATGATACGACTTTTCGCCAATATCCTGGCTGGTCACATCATTATCCTGAGTATTATTTCCCTGGTGTTTATCTTCGGTTCTCTGAACAAAGCGGCGGGATATGGTTTCTTACCGATCACTGTGCTGTTCAACATCGTGATGATGATGCTGGAACTGCTGGTAGCATTTATCCAGGCGTTCATCTTTGCCAATCTGACTGCTGTGTTCATCGGACAGGGTATGGAACAGCCACATCATGATCATCATGATGCTGGTCACGGGCACCATTAATTAGTATAGGACAAATTAGTAATCAAATATAAATACACATTCATTATGGCAATTTTAACTGTTTTATTGCAGGCTGCTCCTGAAGCTGCTGCAGCTGCTGCTGCTTCAGCAGGTCTGGCTAAGGCTGGTGGTGCTATTGGTGCTGGTATCGCTGCTATCGCAGCTGGTATCGGTGTAGGTAACATCGGTAAAAGCGCGCTGGAATCCATCGCTCGTCAGCCAGAAGCTGCAAACGACATCCGTGCAAACATGATCCTGGCTGCGGCGCTGGTAGAGGGTGTTGCCCTGTTCGGCGTTATCGCTGGTCTGTTGGCAGTAGTGCTGTAAGGCTAAACTTTTTACTGCATCCGGCGCACAGGGCAAAGGATGCAGTAATGTTTTACAAAGGATGTGTATCCGGATTGCTTATCAAACAACTTGCGAACCAAATAAATTTTCATAATCATGGATCTGTTGCAGCCCGCGTTAGGCTTGTTTTTCATTTCATTACTCATATTCATTATTGTATTCCTCATCCTGAAGAAATTTGCGTGGAAACCAATTCTGTCCACGTTGAAAGAAAGGGAAACCTCTATTGCTGATGCCATTGCATCTGCAGAAAGGGTGAAGGAAGAAATGGCGCAGATGAAAGCTGAACATGAGCACGTACTGGCAGAAGCAAAAGCTGAGAGAAGCAAGATTCTGAAGGAAGCAAAAGATGCTAAAGATCAGATCCTCAGTGAAGCGAAAGCACAGGCGCAGCTGGAAGCTAAAAAGATCATCAGCGAAGCTTATACTGCTATAGACAACCAGAAAATGGCTGCTCTGACAGATGTTAAGAACCAGGTGGGTAAACTGGTGATAGAGGTGGCAGAAAAGGTGTTACGTAAAGAACTGTCTGACAAGACAGCTCAGGAAGGTTACATCAAAGAACTGGCTGGAGAAATCAAATTAAACTAAAGAGATAGGCTGGCAAGCCGGAAGCTACAGGAGATAGATGACAGGATTGTCTTTCCTCTGTAGCTTTCCCCTTGAAAAGCCAAAAGATATATAAATATGCAGAATCCCCGTTTAGCATCCCGGTATGCAAAATCTCTGGTAGATCTGTCCTCTGAAAAAGGGCAGCTGGAAGCGGTAAATGCCGACATGCTGTTCATGCAGCAACTGTCTAAAACCAATCCAGACGTTGTTGCGCTGCTGAGAAGCCCAATTGTTAAGCCTGACAAGAAACAGCAGATCCTCGCTGCCATCTTTGAAGGCCGTACAAACGCTATCACCGCTGCTTTCGTGAAGCTGCTGGTAGCAAAGGGAAGGGAAGGCAACCTGCCGGAAATTGCACAGGAATTCAGTAGGCAGTATGATGTATTGAAGAACATCAGCAAAGTGAAGATCACGACCGCTGTTCCACTGGATGCAGCAGTACTGGATCTGATCAAGAACAAAGTACAGGCCGGCACAGATAAGCAGGTTAAGCTGGAAGCAGCTGTAAATGCTGACCTGATCGGTGGTTTTGTACTGGAAACTGATAACAAGCTGTTTGATGCTTCCGTACTGCGCGATCTGAATGATATCAGAAAACAGTTTGCAGAGAACATCTACGTACCTGCACTCAAATAAGACAATTCACAGCAGCCGCTGCGTACACGCAAAGCTGTTGTCGTTATATTTAATCATTTTAACGACCTTTTATAAAAAGCATACATTATGGTGGAGATAAAACCTGATGAAATTTCGGCGATATTACGCCAGCAACTAAGCAACTTCAATGCTGCTGCCGACCTGGAAGAGGTAGGTACTGTATTGCAGGTGGGAGACGGTATCGCTCGTATATATGGATTGAACAACGTTGGTTATGGAGAACTGGTAGAGTTTGAAAATGGTGTTAAGGCCATCGCACTGAACCTGGAAGAAGATAACGTGGGTGTGGTATTGATGGGTGAATCAGGAGAGATCAAAGAAGGTTTTAAAGTACGCCGTACCGGCCAGATCGCTTCCATCAAAGTTGGTGAAGGCATGGTTGGCCGTGTTGTAAATACTTTGGGAGCTGCCATCGACGGTAAAGGCCCTATCACTGGCGAACTGTATGAAATGCCACTGGAACGTAAAGCTCCGGGTGTTCTGTTCCGTGAACCAGTAAAAGAACCACTGCAGACCGGTATCAAGGCTATCGATGCCATGATCCCTATCGGCCGTGGTCAGCGTGAGCTGGTGATCGGTGACCGTCAGACCGGTAAGACCGCTATCTGTATCGACACCATTATCAACCAGAAAGAATTCTTCGACGCTGGTAAACCAGTTTATTGTATCTACGTAGCAGTAGGCCAGAAAGCATCTACTATTGCAGGTGTAATGAAAACCCTGCAGGAAGCTGGCGCTATGGCTTATACTACCATCGTTGCGGCTTCTGCTTCTGATCCTGCTCCGCTGCAGTTCTACGCTCCATTCGCTGGTGCTGCTATCGGTGAATTCTTCCGCGACACCGGTCGTCCTGCCCTGATCATTTATGATGATCTGTCCAAACAGGCCGTTGCTTACCGTGAAGTATCCCTGCTGCTGCGTCGTCCTCCTGGCCGTGAGGCTTATCCTGGTGACGTATTCTACCTGCACTCCCGCTTACTGGAACGTGCTGCGAAAGTGATCAGCAAGGATGAAATTGCTAAACAGATGAACGACCTGCCTGAGTCTATCAGACACCTGGTAAAAGGTGGTGGTTCCCTGACAGCATTGCCTATCATCGAAACACAGGCCGGTGACGTATCTGCGTACATCCCAACCAACGTGATCTCCATTACCGATGGTCAGATCTTCCTGGAATCCAACCTGTTTAACGCTGGTATCCGTCCTGCTATCAACGTGGGTATCTCTGTAAGCCGCGTAGGTGGTAACGCTCAGATCAAATCCATGAAGAAAGTAGCGGGTACGCTGAAACTGGACCAGGCACAATACCGTGAGATGGAAGCGTTCTCCAAATTCGGTGGTGACCTGGATGCTGCTACCAAAGTGGTACTGGATAAAGGTGCCCGTAACGTGGAAATCCTGAAACAGGCCCAGTTTGCTCCATACTCTGTGGAAAAACAGGTCGCAATGATCTACCTGGGTACCAACGGTTTGCTCCGTGAAGTGCCTGTAAAGAATGTAAAAGCATTCGAAGAGGCTTTCCTGCATGAAATGGAAGTGCGCCTGCCAGAAGTACTGGGCGAATTCAAGAAGGGTAACCTGCCTGAAGACGGCCTGAAACGTATGGTAACACTGGTAAACGAACTGAAACCAAGATTCGCTTAATCAGCATACATCTTTTTATCTAGCTCACCGGTTTCGCCGGTGAGCTTTTTTTATTCCTTATCTTTACGTCAATTCCTGCCGACAAATCCCCTGTTTTTACCGACAATCTTCCCTGTCTTTACCTTTTATGGATTGAAAAGGGACGAGGGTACGAGTAGTTTTGTTTTGTTAAATATCAAATCCCCCATGAAACAACTTAACCTGATTCTGGTTACATTATTCTTACCGGTGTGCATGATGGCACAGCAGCGCATTACCGGTAAAGTTACTGATAGCAAAAAGCGCCCTTTACAAGGGGTAAACGTTGCTATAAAAGACAGCTACGATGGTGCTACCACTGCCGCCGATGGCAGCTTCTCCTTTACCACTGATGCGAAAGGCGTTCAGTATATTACTGCTACCCTGCTGGGGTATTCCACCCAGGAACAAAAGGTGTTCATAAGCGGAGCCTTAGAGGTGAATGTGATCATGCGTAATAATATCAATGATCTGAAAGTGGTAACTATCACCGCTGGCAGTTTCGAAGCCAGTGACGAGGGAAAGACCACCGTACTGAAGCCACTGGATATTGTAACCACGGCAGGTGCGGGCGCAGATATTGTCAACGCGCTGAAAACCTTACCGGGAACGCAGCAAACCAATGACAGGGAAGGGCTGTTCGTACGTGGGGGAACCGGTTACGAAACGCAGACCTACATAGATGGCATGATGGTGCGGAATCCTTTTTATTCCGGTCTTCCCGATCAACCCGGCCGTGGCCGTTTCTCCCCCTTCCTGTTTAAGGGTACTACCTTCAGCAGCGGTGGTTATTCTGCCCAATATGGACAAGGACTGTCTTCTGCGCTGATCCTCGAATCGACCGATCTGCCCCAACGTTCTTCTTATTCACTGGGCGCCTCTGTGATTGGAGTAAGCGGTGGACTGGAAGAATTATCCAAAGATAAAAAGGGCTCGTACGGCATTGAAGCCGACTATACTAACCTGGGGCCTTACCTGGACGTGCTGAAACCCAAATTCAGGTTCAGCGCCAAACCTGTGATAATGGGTGCTTCTGCCAATTTCCGGAGGAAGACTTCAAAAACCGGTATGCTGAAATTCTATGGATATGCGAATAAGACGCATATGGGAACTATCCGTCCAAGTCTGGAGCTGCCTGGTTATGAAGAGCAGTTTGAACTGAAGAACCATAATATTTACACCAACCTGACATATAAGGAAAGTCTGGGTAATGACTGGAAATTTAACGCCGGCCTGTCTTACAGCGTGAATGTTGATAAGATAGATCTGGACACGCTGAATAAGAGTGAGCCGGCCAAAATAAAGAATCAGTCAGAACTGGCGCAGGTGAAAGCGATGCTGACCAAAGGACTTGGACAGTACTCCCTGCTGCGTTTTGGTGGCGAGTACCAGTATGGCGTGGAAAAATCTGCCTTTAACAGCTGGCCGGCAAACTATGTAGATAACTATGCAGCAGGGTTTGTGGAAGGTGATATTTATGTTACTCCGAGGCTGGTAGGCCGTTTTGGAAGCCGCGTGGAATACTCTTCCAGAATAGATAAGGCCAATGTAGCACCGCGCGTGTCACTGGCATATAAGCTAACTGGCCTGAGCCAGGTGTCTTTTGCTTACGGCGATTTTTATCAGAAACCGGAACAGCAATACCTCCGTTTTAAACCGGATCTGGGATATATGAAGGCCACACATTACATTGCTACTTACCAATGGGTAGCCAAAAACTATACATTACGAGTAGAAGCCTTCTACAAGAAATATCATGACCTGGTTAAAACCAGCCCTGATACTACCACAACCGGAACAGGCTACGCAAAGGGTATTGAGTTGTTCTGGCGCGATCGTAAAACGATCAGAAACGCAGATTACTGGATATCTTATTCCTATCTGGACACAAAGCGTAATTACCTGAACTATCCTTCCGAAGTGCAACCTGATTTCGCTGCAAAGCATACCTTCAGCGTGGTGTATAAGTATAATATTCCTGCTATCTCCACCAACTTAGGTATCACATACACCTTCTCATCAGGAAGGCCGTATTATAATCCAAATCTGCCGGAAAGTAAGTTCATGTCTGAGAAAACGATGACCTATAATTCTATCGGATTAAGCGCCAGCTACCTGACTTCCATCCGTAAGGCATTTACCATATTTGTATTATCAGTATCCAATGCGCCGAATTTCAGGCAGGTATATGGCTACCGTTATTCATCAGATAAATTGCGCAGACAGGAGATCGTGCCCAATATTCCGCGGTTCATTTACCTCGGGATGTTCATGAACTTCGGAATCGACAGAAGGCAGGATGTCATCAATAATTTATAGCCCATTCTAGAACCGTTATTATAAAACCACAATTAACACTTAAACACTTTTACAATGAAGCGTATTTTGTTTTCCATTTGTCTGTTCGTAGGCCTTGCATCGGCGTCTATGGCCCAGAGTGCTCAATATGAGAGCGTTATGACTAAGAATGTTACTGCGCTGGATGACTCCACGAACTTTAACCCCGACAGACTACTCGAGATTGGCAACACCTTTGAACGTATCGGTGCAGCAGAAAAAACACAGTGGCTGCCTTTTTATTATGCCAGTTATTGTTATGTGATGAGTGCATTCATGCAAAGGGATAATGATAAAGTAGACGACCTGGCAGATAAGGCAGCGGTAAATATTGAGCAGGCGGAAGCCGTTAGTCCGAAAAATGATGAGATCAATTGTATCAAATCACTCATTGCCAGTGCACGTATCCGCGTAGATCCACCTGGCAGAGGTATGAAGTATGGCATGGAATCAGCCGAATTATTAGCGCAGGCCAATCAGCTCAACCAGGAAAATCCGAGAGTGTACATGCTGCAGGGACAAGCGCTGTTCTATACACCGGAACAGTTCGGAGGCAGCAAGACTGAAGCAAAGAAGAAATTTGAGATTGCGCTGCAGAAGTTCAGCACGTTCAAGCCAGCCAGCAGCATTGCTCCTCATTGGGGAGAAGCGTATACCAAAGGATTATTAGCGCAGATAAAATAACAGACCGGAAATCAGGCATCATGAGCCAGGGATTGACGTGGATTATCTTCCCGTTAATTCCTGGCTTTCTCTTTTAGTTCAGTCCACCCTGCAATACGATATCAGTTATTCGGATTACCTTTAATCAGACGTGTTAACAAATTAACCCCGTCATCTGTTAACCTTGAAAAGTAAATTCCATGAAAACTGGTGGTGTGAACAAGCTGAGCGTCGCGTCCACTTCTGCACTGGTACTGACCTATGTCAAAAGTTTGTATGAAGAAGGACTGGGAAGAGATTATCTTGCCCATATTGATTTTAGTCAGGTAAAAAATCTGGCCGATGAATTAAGCCGTATTACTCCCTTATTCCGCGAAGCATTATTACTAAGAAAAAGAATGATCAGGTATCTGATCAAACAACTGATGATCCAACATCCCCGTCAGCAGGTGTGTATTCTGGCGGCCGGGCTGGACCCGCTTGCCTTGCAGCTGACAGAATATTTTCCTGAACAGCAGCTTGCCAGTATTTATGAAGTGGATAGCGCTAATATGCGGGAGAAGCAGGAAATATATGCTGCTATTTCTTTCCATGATGAAAGATTGCACACGTTGCAGGCTGACATTAACAATACTCATCAGCTGATGAGTACATTGATCGACGCCGGGTATGATCCGCAACAGCCTGCGCTCATTATATTTGAGGGCATCATACATTATATTTCTGAGGAACAGTTCCTGAGCATCATGCGAAATTTCTGTTCAAGAACGAAAGCGAATGCTGTGGTCATGGATTATATGGTGCATGCGGAAGGACTGCCGGTGAATTCGACCTCAAAGGCGGAAGAAATGCTGGATACCATGGAGAGTTATATAGGCAGTCGTTTACAGCAATTCAGCCGCAAAAAGATACAGAACCTGTTAACGTTACTGGAGGCTGACCAGCTGGATATATATGACATGCAGGCTGCAGAATATGTGCTTAACGGACAGAATAAGATCTATCGCGGGGAAAGGAAGGGCTTACTGGAGATTATCTCCTTTCATATCTAAATCTGATTGTAAAGAAAAAGGGAGCGCTGTTTCATACCGGCGCTCCCTTTTCTTTATCATATGATTTTAACTGACTATTCAGAGGCCAGCTCTATTTTCTTCAGTGGATTGCGGGTATTTTCAGCATATGTTTCTCTTTTTTCCAGGATGTCCAGACAGGTAAAGATAGCCTGGCGGAAAGAGTTGGCATCTGCCAGGTTTTTACCGGCGATGTCAAACGCAGTACCGTGGTCGGGGGATGTACGTACGATAGGCAGGCCGGCTGTATAATTGATACCGCTGCCGGTAGCCAGTGATTTGAACGGGATCAGTCCCTGATCGTGGTACATTGCCAGTACGCCGTCGAACTGGCTGTGCATGTCACGTGCAAAAAAGGCGTCGGCGCTATAAGGGCCGAAGGCGAGAATACCTGTGTTTTTCGCCTGCTGGATAGCAGGAATGATCTCTTTGATCTCTTCCTGTCCTATCAGGCCGTCATCTCCGGCGTGCGGGTTCAGGCCCAGCACGGCGATACGGGGTTTGTCAATCCCGAAATCCCTGATCAGGCTTTCCTTCATCATCTGCAGTTTAGCCAGTATATTTTCCTTTGTTACGTATCTGGAGATCTCTGCCACCGGCACGTGTTCAGTGAGCAGACCTACCCGCATGTTTTCAGCGGTCATGAACATGAGCACATCTTTTGCTTCAAAGGCGTCGCGCAGGTAAGGGGTATGGCCGGTGTAATTAAATTGTTCGCTCTGGATGTTCTTTTTATGGATAGGAGCGGTGATCAGGCCCTGGATGTTGCCTTCTTTCAGGCACTCAATAGCAGCTGCCAGTGAGCGGGCTGCATATTTTCCGCCTACTTCATTGAGAATGCCAGGGGTGATCTGTACTTCTTCCTCCCAGCAGTTGAAGACGTTCACCTGTTTGTGGTTCAGACGGGTGAAGTCTTTGAGGCTCTGGTAATTGAAGTTGTTTTCATTCATCAGCTTTCTGTAGAAGTTGATGGTTTTATTGGAAGCAAATATCACCGGGGTGCAAAACTCCAGCATTCTGTTGTCTGCAAAGGTTTTGATGATGATCTCTGCGCCGATGCTGTTGATATCGCCGACAGTAATGCCGATTACCGGTTTATTTGTGTGGGTGTTGCTACTCATGTGTATTTGAGAATAATGGGCAAATATAAGAATAATAGCCGGGAAGCTGTACAGGCAGCCCCCCGGTATCTTGCAGCATTGCGCTAAGTTTTCCTTAATTTTGCGGGCTAATCATGTATACACTCAAAAAATCGCTGGGGCAGCATTTCCTGAAAGATGAAAACATCTGCAGGAAAATTGTGGACTCCTTACCTGTAATGCCTGGTCAGCAGATCGTGGAAGTAGGCCCCGGAGCGGGCGCCATTACTAAATATCTGCTGGAAATACCTGATGTGCACTTTAAGGCAGTAGAGCTGGATGCCGAAAAGGTGCAGTACCTGGAAAAGACATATCCTGCCATACAGGGAAAGATCATACATGAAAGCATCCTGGATACACCGGTACCTTATGAAGGCCAGTTTACAGTAATCGGTAATTTCCCTTACAATATTTCCTCCCAGATCATGTTCCGCATCCTTGAATGGAAGCAGCAGGTGCCTGTGGTGGTGGGCATGTTCCAGAAAGAAGTAGCGCAGCGTATTGCGGCTACGAAGGGAAAGGAGTATGGGATATTGAGTGTATTGATCCAGGCATACTATAAGGTGGAATACCTGTTTGAGGTGCATGAAAACTGTTTCAATCCACCTCCTAAGGTAAAGTCGGCGGTGATCAGGCTGCACAGACTGGAGCAGCCGTATGATATTGCCAGTGACCGTAAGTTCTTTGTACTGGTGAAAACAGCTTTCGGTCAGCGTCGCAAGCAGCTGCGCAATCCGTTAAAGCCTTTATTTGATAAGGAATTTCTTCAGGACAGTATTTTTAATAAAAGGGCAGAAGAGCTGAGCATAGCAGATTTTGCAGCATTATCCCACAAGATGATATGAGCAGGAAAGTATTGATCACCGCAAAGGTGCACGACTATTTAATCAGCAAACTGGAAGAAAAAGGATATGAAGTAAGCTACCGGCCTTCGGTTACCTACGATGAGGTAGTGGCGGCGATCCCTGAATTTATGGGAATGATCGTAACCACCAGGATAAAGGTAGATAAAGGGCTGATAGACCGCGCCGGTCAGCTGCAGTGGATCGGCAGATTGGGCAGTGGTATGGAGCTTATTGATGTGCCTTATGCAGAGAGCAAAGGCATTCATTGCGCCAGCAGCCCGGAGGGAAATTGTGATGCAGTAGGAGAGCAGGCATTGGGAATGTTACTGAGCCTGATGAATAATATCCAGAAAAGTAATCTGGAACTCAGGCAGGGCGTATGGGAACGGGACGGTAACCGTGGTTTTGAGCTGAATGGAAGGACGGTAGGTATCATCGGGTATGGTAATACCGGTGGCGCTTTTGCGCGCAAATTAAGGGGCTTTGACGTGGATATCCTGGCATATGATAAATACAGGACAGGTTTCAGTGATAATTATGTGCAGGAAGCAACGATGGATCAGCTGTTTGAAAAAGCGGATGTGGTAAGCGTACATCTACCGCTCACTGCAGAAACGCATCACCTGGTGAATACGGCTTTCCTTCAGTCTTTTAAGAAACCGGTATGGTTCATTAACGCCGCCAGGGGAAAGATTGTGAACACAGATGATATTGTCAGCGCACTTGAAGCAGGAACAATTAGAGGAGCTTGTCTGGATGTGCTTGAGAACGAAAAATTATCTACTTACAGCCCGGTGGAAAGAGAACGGTTCGAAAAGCTGTTACATATGCCTAATGTGATCATTACCCCGCATATTGCAGGTTATTCCCATGAAGCCAGTGTAAAGATGGCGAGAATTGTACTGGAGAAATTACATGTGATTTAAGGAACGTTTTAGATTTCAGCCTCTTCTATTATAAATACCGTAAATATGACAATATTTGTTGCGGGTATTTAAACAAGGTGATCTAAAAAATATTATATTTGCGGTATACCAATTTTACAACGCTTCTGTGCAAACGGGGGCGTTGATTTTTTTTCTTTATTCTAAAACATAACGTTATGTCTGGTATAAACTACGTTACCAAAGAGACCCTGGACCAGATGCGGGAAGAGCTCAACTACCTCAAGACCAAAGGTCGGGCGGAGATTGCCAGAGCTATTGCAGAAGCGCGGGAAAAAGGTGACCTCAAAGAAAATGCTGAGTATGATGCAGCCAAGGAGGCGCAGGGAATGCACGAAGCAAGACTTGCCTCGCTGGAAAGTGCGATTGCGACCGCAAGAGTAGTGGAAGCTGATTCCATTGATACCTCTAAAGTATCCATATTATGTAAGGTAACTATTACAAATATGGCTAATAAGAAAACATTTACTTATCAGCTTGTTTCCGAAAAGGAAGCTGATCTGAAACAGAACAAGATCTCTGTAACCTCTCCCATTGGGAAAGGCTTGCTGGGCAAGACTGTGGGCGAGATTGCAGATGTGCAGGCCCCGAATGGTAGTTTGAAGTTTAAGATTGAGAATATTACAGTATAAAAGAACAGATCATCGTAATGAAAAGCCCGCCTTTGTTCAACAGGGGCGGGCTTTTTTTTATACCTTTATGTCCATTAAAAATAAGGACCATGACTGTTTTTACAAAGATCATCAAAGGTGAGATCCCCAGTTATAAAATAGCAGAGAACGAGAGTTTTTACGCCTTCCTGGATATTTTCCCGCTGGTAAAAGGCCATACCCTTATCGTCCCCAAAGTAGAGATAGATAAGTTTTTTGATGTGACGGATGATCTGCTGGGAGAGTGGTTATTGTTTGCAAAGCCTATTGCAGAGTCCTTAGAGCGTCATTTCCCCTGCAATCGTGTAGGTGTAAGCGTTGTCGGCTTAGAGGTACCACATGCACATATGCATCTGATACCTATCAATACGGCTGACGACATGAACTTTTCACGTCCAAAGCTAAAGTTGTCGGAAGAGGAATTCAAGGCAATACAGCAGCAGATTACAGCTGACCTGGGACGTTGAAGCGGAACCCTACTCCATGGAGGGTTTCCAGTTTTATAGAGGGGTCTGACCGGAAATGTTTTCTGAGCTTAGTAATGAATACGTCCATACTGCGGCCGAGGAAGTAGTCATCTTTGCCCCACACGTGAAATAATATTTCCTCCCTTTTCAGTGTCTTATTTGCATTATCGCAGAGATATTTCAGAAGGTCTGCTTCTTTTTGGGTAAGAGTGCTGGAAACTTCTCCGTTCTTTTCACGGAGTATGAGGTCATTATAGTCAAAGGTTAATTTGCCTATACTGTACTGAGTACGCTTTTCCGCTGCGCTGTTGGCAGTTTTACTCCTTTTCAGGAATACTTCAATGCGCAGCAGGAGTTCCTGCATACTAAAAGGCTTGGTAATATAGTCGTCAGCGCCGGTTTTGAAACCTTTGATCTTATCCTCATCCAGCGCTTTCGAGGTTAGAAAGAGTATGGGGATGAAGTCATTTTTTCTACGGATCTGCTCTGCCAGTGTAAAACCATCTTTTTTTGGCATAACAACATCCAGTAAACATATGTCAAAGGTCCGCGACTGGAACTGTTCCCAGGCCATTTGTCCGTCTGTGCTATGTACCACATCGTAGCCCGCTTCTTCTAATCGTTTCTTTGTTACCGCACCAACATTTTGATCATCTTCCACCAATAGGATTCTTGCTTTCATAGCTTGTGATGCTGATTATAAATACCATAATTCATGGTGTAAAGCCCCAATTACCGTCTGGGAGCGTTTATGAAGATTTTAATTCAAAGTAAATACAATTTAGCAACTTCTGGAAGAACGTCAGCCTTAAACCTGGAATTATCTGTCATATCAATGATTATTGTGCTATTCTTTCGGGGTTCTGTTGCAGGAACTGTTCCCAGCCTTTGGCTTTGCGTGTATCCGGTAAAACACTGGACTCCTGGAAGAAATGACACACCGCAACGGCGAGAGCATCGGAAGCATCCAGAAATTCAGGTCGCTCTTTGAAATGTAGTATTCTTTGTAACATCTGCCAAATCTGCTCTTTATCCGCATTACCATTACCGGTAATAGACTGCTTAACTTTTTTGGGGGAGTACTCAGTAACGGGCACTCCTGCCTGCATTGCAGTGGCAATAGCGACGCCTTGAGCACGGCCCAGCTTTAACATACTTTGCACATTCTTACCAAAGAAGGGAGCCTCAATTGCGCAGGAAACCGGTTTGTGCACACGTATCAGTTCATTTACACGGGCGTGTATCAGTTGTAGCCTTTCGTAGTGGTCTTTATGACGGGACAGCTTCAGCACATCCATTTCCAGCAGACTGGCTTTAGATCCTTCCACGAGTATCAGTCCGTAACCCATCACAAGTGTACCGGGGTCAATGCCCAGAATTATTTTTGACTTGTTTGCCAACCACAGTTTATTTTTGCCAAAATCTTGATGTCTGAACAAAAATACCAAAATAATTCTCAATTACCTGCTGGGAGCAGTGCTTTTTACCTGGTTAGCCTATTCTATCTATACACAATTGCTGCATCGCCCCAATCTAAAGGCATCTTTGTGGCAAATGCTGAACACCCTGGAGACCAGAGGGGCTATGGGCCTGCTGCTGGTAGTGGCAGGTATGTTCCTGAACTGGGGACTGGAAGCCCGCAAATGGCAATTGCTGGTCAAGCCGTTACAACATATATCTTTTCCGCGGGCATTCAGTGCCGTGCTTTCAGGGGTGTCTTTTTCCATTAATACCCCTAACCGTATTGGTGAGTATGGGGGGAGAGTGTTATACCTCAGGAATAACAGAAGTAAACTGAAAGCCATCGCCGCTACCATGGTAGGCAGCTTTAGCCAGCTTATCGTCACTATTATCTTTGGGTTAACTGGCCTGTGCTACTACATCAATAAATTCCCACTGGTAAAGGGGAACGGCTATTTTGCCCCCCATTTCTGGGAGAAAATCCTGTTAGGATTGTTAATAGTTATTTGCGCCTTGGTCATATTGTTATATTTTCGGTTACAAATCATCCTGGCGATATTTGAAAAGATCCCATTGTTGAGAAAAGCCCGGATATTTGTCCAGATCATTGTTCGTTACTCAGCCGGCGACCTGGAACATCTACTACTGCTTTCCGCCATCAGATACATTGTCTTCTCGGCACAGTATTTGATTTTGCTTGACACATTGGGCGTGGAGATGATTTGGTGGCAAGGTTTTTTGATGAATGCTGTTGTTTATCTTGTAATGGCCCTGGTACCTACTATCGCTATTGCGGAACTTGGACTCAGAGGAAAGGTCAGCCTGTACTTTATGGGATTACTGAGTACCAATGGTCCCGGAATTATCGCAGCCACTGTATGCATCTGGTTTATCAACCTGGTTTTGCCAGCCATCCTGGGAAGTGTGTTGTTGCTGGGAATAAAGATTTTTAAGGAAAAATAGCTTTCATCAATGAGGTGTCTTCTACTGATTATCATTAGTCTGGCCGCTATCCGCCCCGCAATTGCACAGAACGAATTCTGCGGAATTACCAATACCAGCTTCAAAGCCGGAGAAAGTATCACGTTCAAAGTTTATTATAACCTCGGTAAGCTCTTCATCGGCGCCGGCGAAGCGGTGTTTACCTGCCAGCTGGAAAAGCTAAACGGAAAAGACGTCTACCATGTAACGGGTGATGGTAAAACATTCCGTACCTATGACTGGTTCTTCAAAGTAAGGGACAAGTACGAAAGTTATATTGATACTGCTACGCTGTTACCCCAACGCTTCATCAGGAACGTAGATGAAGGCGGCTATAAGATATACGCCAACGTTACCTTCGATCATATTCATAATACGGCTATCAGTGACAAAGCTACTATTAAAACTCCCGCCTGTATACAGGACGTGATCAGTGCTATCTATTATGCAAGGAATATCAATTTCGATAAATACAAGCCCGGAGACAAGATCCCCTTTGACATGTATCTGGATGATAAGATCTACAATATCTATATCCGTTATATAGGTAAAGAGACGGTAGAAACCAAGTTTGGCAAGTTCCGTGCTATAAAGTTCGCACCTTTGCTCATCCAGGGTACCATGTTCGAAGGTGGCGAAAAAATGACTGTGTGGGTAAGTGATGACGCTAATAAAGTGCCCCTGCGAGTGGACAGTCCTATTTCTGTTGGTAGTATCAAGGTCGATATGGTGGCTTATAAGAACCTGCGTTACAACTTTACTTCCCTGATCAGTAAATAGCCCCGGAACAAATACCTTCAACCCCCTTTTTACCTAATTTTAACTTTCTGTATGCAAGGGCCTGGCATTGGCACACTGTAATAATACCTATATTTGTTTGCACATTAATACTTTGTTGAATATGGAAGAACGTAAACCAAAAATATTGCTGGCGGAAGACGATACCAACCTGGGAATGGTATTGAAGAATTATCTTGAACTGAATGACTACGATGTAGAGCTGTGCCGTGACGGTATCCTTGCATTGGCGGCCTTCAGGCGCGAGAAATTTGACATCTGCCTGCTGGACATCATGATGCCCAATATGGATGGTTTTAAGCTGGCAGAGGAAATCCGTGACGTGGATCCGGACATCCCGCTGTTCTTTCTCTCAGCTAAAACAATGAAGGAAGATGTGATCCATGGCTATAAGCTGGGAGCGGACGATTACATTGCCAAACCCTTTGACAGTGAGCTGTTGCTGCTGAAAATAAAGGCGATCCTCAAGCGAAACCAGGAGCTCAACAGTAAAGAAGAAGAACAGCATGAATTCAGGATCGGGCGCTATGCATTCAATGCCCGTCTGCGTACCCTGACGAGAGATGGAGATTCCCATACGCTGTCTCCTAAAGAGAACGAATTGCTGCGTATGCTGTGCGAGCATAAGAATGACCTGCTACCGAGAGAACTGGCCCTGAAGAAGATCTGGGGTAGTGACACTTATTTCAATGGACGCAGTATGGACGTTTACATCGCCAAACTCCGTAAATACCTGAAGGAAGATCCTGACATCGAGATTGTCAATATCCATGGAAACGGCTTCCGCCTGGTAGTAAAGGACTGATCATATTAAAGTTAGTTATTGGGGAGAGCTCCCGGCGAAGAGACCTGACCGTTTCAGCCTCCGCCTGGAGCTTTCTGTTTGTGGGAAATTATATCAGAGATGTATGAAACTTTTACTTATTGAAGATGAACCGTCAGTAGTATCGTTCATACGCCGTTATCTTACAGAAGCGGGGTACGACGTAAGTGTGGCGCTGGATGGCCAGTCTGGTCTGCAGATGGCCACTGAAAACAGCTTCCAGCTCATCATCCTGGATGTAATGCTGCCTGGTATGAACGGAATAGCCGTTTGTAAGGCCCTGCGTAAACAGCACGACGCCACACCCATCCTGATGCTTACTGCCCTGGGCTCTACTGAAAATGTGGTGGCTGGCCTGGACAGCGGTGCGGACGATTATCTTGTTAAGCCTTTCAAACAGGCTGAGTTATTGGCGCGCATACGCTCCCTGTTGCGTCGCAATCCTGACAATGCCACCAGTACTACAACTAACAACAATCATAATAATAATGTGCTGAAAGTAGCCGATCTTGAACTGGATCTGAATACCAAAAGCGCCAGCCGGTATGGCGAAAATATTGTGCTTACCGCTACTGAATACAGACTACTGGAATATATGATGAGAAACCCCCGCCGTGTGCTTTCCAGGATGGAAATACTGGAGAATGTATGGGGTGTTGATTTTAATATGAATACCAAAGTGGTGGACGTTTATGTGAATTATCTGCGAAAGAAAGTAAACCGTAAAGAGCAACCCGCCCTGATCCAGACTGTTGTGGGAATGGGATATATGCTGAAGGAAGAAGAATGACTATACGTAATAAAATATTAGGTTTATTCACAGCTCTCACCGTCTCTATTATATTGATGATGGCGGCTTTCGCTTACTTTCTCGTCAGCCGTCAGTCTTTCGACGACTTCTATAAGCGGCTGGAGATCCGGGCATACATTGCGGCCAGGGCCAGGCTGACACAGGATAAAGACAACAGTGCTGCTTATGCGGAGATCAGAAACGAGCACCTGGAACGTCTGCCCCACGAAAAGGAATTTTTCATAAGAATAGATACCACCGGCAGTCCTGCTCCGGAACCAGGGCTGAAGCCGCTGCGCCAGGCTTTTTATGATAGAGTAAAGGCAGAAGGGAAGGCCACTTACCGCTACAGGGATTCCTTTTACCAGGGGGTGCTGTTCGAAAACGAAGCCGGTAAATATATCGTGATCGTTTCAGCCAGCAATGTATTTGGTCAGCAGTTTATGACCGAATTAAGAAGGACACTCATCATCTGCATGGCCATTGCCGCCGTAGTGGTAGTAACCGCAGGGCTTTTCTTCTCCCGTTATATCCTGCAGCCTGTCCGTCGGATCACTTCCCGCGTAAAAGACATCAGGGCCCACAACCTGCACCTGCGGCTGGATACACCTAACAGTAAAGATGAAATGACAGAACTGGCCCAGACCTTCAATAATATGCTGGACCGCCTGGAGACGGCTTTCGAAACACAGAATAACTTCGTGAGTAATGCCTCTCATGAGCTGGGCACGCCGCTGACAGCTATTATCGGCGAGGCCGAACTTGCCCTCAATAAGCAACGTAATGACGAACAGTACCGGCAATCACTATCCGTAATACTGAAAGAAGCGGAAAGGCTGGAACACATTACCAAAAGTTTATTAAGTCTTGCCCAGACAGGATTTGATGGGAAGAAACAGCAGCTGGAAAAAATACGTACAGATGAACTGATCTTTACGGTAAAAGAAACAATAGACCGTATCAACCCTGAAAACAAGGTAGCGATCGACTATACTATGCTGCCGGAAGAAGAAGATAAACTTATCATATTAGGCAATGCACAATTGCTGCAACTGGCATTGAGCAATATCGTACAGAATGCCTGTAAATACTCCGACAACCGCCCTGCGTCTGTAGCATTGGCAGCTACCGACAAGAACAATATCATTATTATCAAAGACAACGGTATAGGTATTCCGGCTCAGGATATGCCTTTTATTTACGATCCGTTTTACCGTGCTTCCAATACCGGTGGATATAAGGGGTATGGTATCGGTCTGCCGCTGGCGCGTAATATTATCCGTCTGCATGGTGGCAATATCATTGTTAATAGTAAAGAGAACCAGGGAACAGAGATCAGGATTGTATTACCAACATATATGCGTTCGTGATAATATTTGTTTCTTACCGGTTTCTTACCCGTTTTTGACCTCATTCTTACACTAATAGTGTTTTCTTACGACATTTTTACCTCTTTTTTAAGTCCCTTTTATCCGGAACTTACCTGTTACTAACCCCGTGCAGGTAGTTTTGTGTTAAAAGAATTACCCATGAAGCATGTATTGATTCCTACAGATTTTTCTATCCGGTCTCTTCGCGTAGTGCACGGTGTGGTTGAGCGCTTTGGTGGTGAACCACTTAACATTGTCCTGATGCACGCAGTAGAAATGCCAGGCTCGATCATGGACCTGATGATGTTATCCAGAAGGTCATCTCATTACGATCTCATTACTGCCGATTATAAAGATGCCTGCGAGATAATCAAAAATAAGTACGCCTCTGTTATTCACTCACTGAAAACCGAATTCCTGGTTGGTAATGGTAAGGGGCTGTTCAGGAACTTCCTGTTGTATCATAACATAGATGTGATAGCATGTGCTGCCAAAGATGAATTCCGTAAAGCAGGCGCCAACAGCTATAACCCTGCTGAATTGATCAGAAAAAGCAAATATCCTGTACATCATATACAGCTGACGCCAAGGAAAGAGAAATACCTGGTGTCTGCCATGTCAGAGTTGTTTGAAGTATAAAAACCGTAAAACCGTTACAAGATGTTACTGAAGAAGAATATCCCGTTTAAATATGTTTTCGGGAAAATAAAGTATGAGATTCTGCTCGTAGCGGTATATACTTTGGTGATAGTATTACTGCACGACAAATTCAATCTGAAGCACATGGCCATTCCGCTGTCTGTGCCAATGATTATGGGGACGGTTATTTCCCTGTTACTTGCTTTCCGTTCCAATCAGGCATATGACCGCTGGTGGGAGGCAAGAACAGTATGGGGGGCCATTGTAAATGATTCGCGTACGTTTTCCAGGCAAGTGCTTTCATTCATAGATAGTTCTTACGACGGAGAAGAAATAGGGCATTTCAGGGAACGTATGGTACGCAGACAGATAGCCTGGTGTTATGCCCTCAGTCAGTCCCTGCGTGGGCTGGACGGACGCGAAGGGCTTGACAGGCATATCCCTAAGAGGGAGATTTCGCATGTATGCAGGTATACTAATATTCCCATGGCATTGCTGGAATTGCATGCGCGTGACCTGAACTATGCTTTGAAACAGGGATGGATCAATGAATACCAGCAAATACAGCTGGACCAGACCCTGAGCCGCTTGTGTGATGGAATGGGTAAGTGTGAGCGTATCAAGAATACGGTCTTCCCGGCCACTTACAGCCTTTACATCCATTTCGCCCTGAACTTTTTCATTCTGCTGTTGCCGTTTGCCCTGATAGAGTATTTCGGATTGGTGGAAGTGCCTATGGTAGTAGCGATAGCCGCTTCTTTCCTGTTGATAGAGAAAATGGCGATCCACCTGCAGGATCCATTCGATAATAAGCCTACTGATACACCGATGACGGCCATATCAAGGAATATTGAGCGCGATCTGAAACAGATGCTGAACGATCATCATTTGCCGGAAACTGTCAACGCAGAACATAAATTCTATGTGATGTAATAACTGTTTAAAGCCTACACTTAATTTACTCTGTTGGAGGAGGGATAACGTTCCGGTGCATACGAACAAAAGCACAATCAAGGATTACGGAAGGATTACTACAGTGCCGGACGTCATTCCAACATGGATATAGAGTGTTATATGGAGGAAACAAGTAAGGGAGCTTTCGCTCCCTTTTATTTTTTTAATATAGTACGATCAGAATAACATGCCGCTGCTGCTGCCGCCCCTGGGTGCTTTACCCAGATGTACATAGGCTTTTTCAGTAACCTCCCTGCCACGGGGCGTTCGTTTGATAAAGCCTTCCTGTATCAGGAACGGCTCATACACCTCTTCCAGTGTGCCGGCTTCTTCCCCTACAGCGGTGGCAATGGTAGTGATACCTACAGGGCCGCCTTTGAAATTCTCAATGATCACCTGGAGAATACGGTTGTCCATTTCATCCAGTCCATATTCATCCACGTTCAGTGCTTTCAGACTGAATTGTGCTATTTCGAGATCGATAGTGCCATTGCCTATCACCTGTGCAAAATCGCGTACACGCCTGAGCAAGCCATTGGCAATACGCGGGGTCCCCCTGGAGCGCCGCGCTATTTCCATTGCCGCTTCTGAGGTGATCTTCGTCTGTAATAATCCCGCCGCCCGCCAGATGATCTTTTGCAGGGTAGCGGCACTATAATATTCCAGCCTCGACTTGATACCGAAACGGGAGAGCAAGGGCGCAGTCAGTAATCCGGAGCGGGTGGTGGCGCCTATCAGCGTAAAAGGATGCAGTGTGATCTGTATGGAGCGCGCACTGGGACCGGTATCGATCATAATGTCGATACGGTAATCTTCCATGGCTGAGTACAGGTACTCTTCAACCACCGTACTAAGTCGGTGGATCTCATCGATGAACAGCACGTCCTTATCTTCCAGGTTGGTGAGCAGGCCTGCCAGGTCGCCGGGTTTTTCTATTACCGGTCCGGAAGTCTCCTTGATGTTCACCCCCATTTCATTGGCCACAATGCGGGAAAGGGTTGTTTTCCCTAACCCGGGAGGACCATGGAACAGAATATGATCCAACGCTTCCCCTCTCAATTTGGCTGCCTTGATAAATATTTTCAGGTTCTCAATGATCTGGTCCTGCCCGGAGAAATCCATGATCTCCCGGGGCCGGATGCTATTCTCAAACTCCTTTTCTGCCGCGCTCTGGCGGTTTTCTTCTGGTCTTAGCGGATTAGACATATCGGGGCGAAAGTTACCAAAAATATAGCTGTTGCAAGACGCCGGTATTACATTGTGTGGTATATTTATACAGCGCCGCAAAATTTAACCCGGATAGCAATATGAGAAAGTATTATACACTACTACCTGCCCTATGCCTCATCACCCTTATGACCCAGGGGCAGCAGATCAAAAAGTCAGAAGTCAAACGTATATTATCCACACTCGCTGCCGATGATATGCAGGGGCGTGAAACCTTCAAACCGGGAGCGGAAAAGGCCGCTGCATTCCTGGAAAAGGAATTCGCAGCTGCAGGCCTGCAGCCGCTGGCTGGAGACAACGACTTCAGACAATCGTTCTTTCAGTACGACACTAAACCGGTACGACAGGAACTCGTACTGAACGGTCAGCCCGCCCAGGGAGGAAGAGTCTTTGTAACTGGTGTTGAAAGTAACATCAGCTGGACACAGGACACGAAGGTGGAAATAGCCCATATCACGGCGGGCGATAATTTCGAGAATAAGGTACGGGATCTGAAACGCGCGCCACAGCAGACCCTTGTATGGGTGGATAGCGCACATGCAGAAAAGTTTAAGCAGTACGCCAATGGGCTACAGCAACATGGCGCCAGCAAACAGGATAGCACCGTCACCGTTGTATTTGTGTTAAAGCAACAGGCATCTGATGATGCGGGTAAATGGTCAGTGCATGTCGAACAGGAAGTTGCCCGCCTGCCGCTTTGTAATGTAGCTGGCATGATCACCGGGAGTGGTAAACCGGATGAATATGTGATCTTCTCCGGCCATTATGATCATATCGGGATCCTGGCGCCCGTAAAGGGGGATAGTATTGCCAATGGGGCTGACGACGATGCGAGCGGGGTAACCGCAGTATTGATGCTGGCGAAATATTTCAAGAAACATCCACCGGTACGCAGTATTCTGTTCGTGGCATTTACGGGAGAAGAGATCGGTGGTTATGGCTCCCGGTATTTTTCCCGCCAGCTGGACCCTGAAAAGATCGTGGCGATGTTCAACATAGAAATGATCGGCAAGGAGTCGAAATTCGGTAAGAACAGTGCCTTTATCACCGGTTTTGAACGTTCTGACTTTGGCCAGATACTGAGCCGCAATCTGGAATCTTCCGTGTTCCGTTTCCACCCTGATCCTTATCCGGAGCAGCAGCTTTTTTATCGTTCTGACAATGCTACCCTGGCAAGACTGGGCGTACCGGCGCATACGATCTCCACAACACAGATCGATAAGGATACCCTGTACCACAGTGTGGACGATGAGATAGAAAGCATGGACTTTGACAATATCACCAGCATTATAGAGGCTATAGCAACCAGCGCCACCTCTATTGTAGATGGTAAGGATACACCTACCCGCATTGACAAAGCTGCTGTCAGCAGCCGCAGATAGCTTTAAGGGATCATCTGTAGGATGATGTTTGGGTCGGGGCAGTTGGCCAGGTATTTTTCCCTTTCACTGTAACGGCATACGCCCGGATAATCTCCTTTGTTACCTTCCATGTCAGTGATGATCTGGAAATGCAGGTGAGGGGGCCAGTGGCCATTTTCCGCAATATCGCCGAAGTGGGCTATCTGCTGACCAGCTACGATCCGCATATTCTCATGCAGCCCTTCGAGGTCGCGCAGCGAAAGATGGCCATACAGCGTGTGGAAAACATGTCCCTCCAGCTGGTGACGAAGAATGATAGTAGCGCCATAGTCGCCATGTATATCATTGAACCGGAAACTGTGGACAGTGCCGTCCAATGGGGCAAATACCGGTGTGCCGGGGGCGCCCCATATGTCGATGCCCAGGTGCAGACGGCGGGGTTCATCGGCTGTAGAAAAGTGCTCACTGCGTGCGTAAATGGTCCGGTGTTCTGCGTAGCCTCCTATGCCGAACCGGCATTGATAGTCAGTCAGCAGCTGGTTTACGTAATCCGTGAACTTTTGTGTATCGTCCAGTATTGCTGCAGTGAGGGTTGTGTTCCTTTCAGTGAAGTCCATCGCCAGCAGGCTGTCATTTTCCGGATCAAATAAAACTACAGGCTGAAATGGCTGATGGCGTTCCAGGATCTTTTCTAACATGCTGATGGGTTGAGAGCGGCAAAATACAAAAAGTGCGCTTTATGTTATAATCAGTAGCGCGAACAATAGCTGGTAAAGCTAAACATATATAAAAGGAGAAGAGGCCGCAGTACTACCACGGCCTCTTCTCCTTTTATAGTGTATTCATGATCATACCACAATGTTGATCATCCTGCCTTTAACGATCACGACCTTCTTCACTGGTTTTCCGTCGATCCATTTCTGAACTGCCTCGTTCACCAGTACCTCTTTTTCAATGGTCTCATTGTCGGCATCAAGCGGGAAGCTCAATTCAGTCCGTGTTTTACCATTGACAGCTATCGGGTAGTTGAAGGCACTTTCCTTCGTGTATTTTTCTTCAAATACCGGATAAGGAGCATCCAGAATGCTGGTAGTGTTGCCCAGCTGGTGCCACAGTTCCTCGGCAATATGCGGTGCATATGGCGCCAGTAATATCAATACCGGTTCCAGTACACTGCGTTTATTACACTTCAGGCTACTCAGTTCGTTCACACAGATCATGAACTGGCTGACTGCTGTATTGTAAGAGAAGTTTTCTGTGTCTGCATCTATCTTCTGAATGGTCTTGTGCAGTACTTTCAGTTCTTCAGGTGTGGCTGCAGCATCTTTCACAATGATACCCTTTTGTTCGTCGGCAAACAGGCGCCACAGCTTTTTCAGGAAGCGGTGTACCCCTTCAATGCCTTTGGTATCCCACGGTTTGGACTGCTCTACTGGGCCGAGGAACATTTCATACATGCGGAAAGTATCAGCACCGAACTTTTCTACGACATCGTCAGGGTTGACGGTATTGTATTTTCCTTTACTCATTTTTTCGAGCAGCACACCGCAGATATATTTCCCGTCTTCCAGGATGAATTCTGCATCTTTATTTGCAGGTCTCCAATTTTTGAAGGCCTCTATGTCCAGTTCCAGACCATCTACAATGTTTACGTCGGTATGTAATTCGTCTGTCTCGTACTTGTCTTTTAATCCATGGGAAACATAAGTGTTAGTACCCCTGACACGATAAACCATGCGGGAACTTCCACCGATCATACCCTGGTTGATCAGTTTTTTATATGGCTCCTGGAAGCCGATATACCCCAGATCAAACAGAGCTTTCGTCCACATACGGGAGTACAGCAGGTGACCTACGGCATGTTCTGTACCTCCTACATAAACATCCACCTGGTTCCAGTAATCTGTTGCTAAGCGGTCTGCAAATGCAGCTGTGTTTTTAGGATCCGCATAACGCAGGAAGTACCAGCTGCTGCCGGCATAACCAGGCATAGTATTGGTTTCGCGTCTGGTATCAGCATCTATATTTACCCAGTCGGTAATGTTGGCCAATGGTCCTTCTCCTTCTTCCCCGGGTTTATAGTTCTCCACATGCGGTAAGGTAACCGGGAGATCTTTCTCTTCCTGTGCGTAAGGAACACCGTTCTTATATACGATCGGGAATGGCTCGCCCCAGTAGCGCTGGCGGCTGAAACCGGAGTCCCTCATCTTATAATTGATCTGGCGCTTGCCGATGCCCATCGTTTCTATTTTGTCAGCTACAACATCCATAGCGGCGCGCATGGTCATACCGTCCAGGAAGTCACTGTGCTGCAGAATAGCATCTTTGGTAGCGTTGGCCTCTTCACCGTTGAAGGCATCTCCGATAATGTTGGTGATCGGGATGTTGAAATGTTTTGCAAAAGAGTAGTCGCGCTGGTCGCCGCAAGGCACCGCCATGATAGCGCCGGTACCATATCCGGCCAGTACGTATTCAGAGATCCATACCGGAATACGGCGTCCGTTGAACGGGTTGAGTACATATGCGCCGGTAAAGCAACCGGTGATCTGTTTCACTTCCGCCAGGCGCTCACGTTCGGAACGGCTCTGCACATAGTCCAGATATTTTTCAATTTCTGCTTTCTGATCTGCAGTAGTGATGCGGCTTACCAGGTCGTGTTCAGGTGCGAGCACCATAAAATCGACACCGAAGATGGTATCAGGACGGGTAGTATATACTGTTACGCTACTATCGGCAATACCATCAAACGCAAAAGTGATCTCAGCTCCCTGGCTCTTACCGATCCAGTTGCGCTGCATTTCTTTCATAGCGTCGCTGTAATCGACCGTTTCCAGACCTTCCAGCAGGCGGTTAGCGTATTCTGTAATGCGGAGGAACCACTGTCTCATTTTCTTTTTGATAACAGGGTAACCACCACGCTCGCTCACACCATTCACTACCTCATCATTGGCCAGTACCGTGCCCAGGGCAGCGCACCAGTTCACTTCCGCAAAGGCCAGGTAGGCAAGGCGATAGTGCATGAGTATTTCACGCTGACGTGTCTCGCTGAATTGTTTCCACTCTTCTGCAGTGAAGCTGATATTACGGTCGCCGGGACATTCATGGTCCTTATTACCTGCCTTTTCAAAAGCAGCGATCAGCGTTTCAATGCGTTCTGCCTTTTGCAGGGAACGGTTGAACCAGCTGTTGAACAGCTGCAGGAAGATCCACTGTGTCCATTTGTAATAGCCGGGATCGCTGGTATTTATTTCGCGTTCCCAGTCAAAACTGAATCCTATATTGTCCAGCTGCCTGCGGAAGGCAGCGAGGTTATTAGCTGTAGTAACGGTGGGGTGCTGACCGGTTTCCAGCGCATACTGTTCTGCCGGCAGGCCAAAAGCGTCCCAGCCCATCGGGTGAAGCACGTTAAAGCCTTTCAGTCTTTTGTAACGGGCATAGATGTCGGATGAAATATACCCCAGTGGGTGTCCCACATGGAGCCCTGCCCCTGATGGGTAGGGAAACATATCAAGTACATAACATTTGGGTTTGGGGCTGTTGTTGCTAACCTGGTAAGCCTTTGTGTTTACCCAGTGTGCCTGCCACTTTTTCTCAATCGCCCTGAAATTGTATTCCATATAATAATTAAATAATCTGTCTTATCTGAACACAGGCTTTTGTTTAGCGCCTATGTGCTGAGCTTAAAATAACGTTAAAGGATGACAAAAGTAAACATAACTGCTAATTTTTATTATTTTCGCCATTAAACGGTAGATTAATGGCGCAGCAACCCGGCAAATCATCATCAAAAAAATCCAAACCTTCCTATCTCTACTCTATTATTGGGGTGGCCTTAGTTCTCTTTCTACTGGGAACGCTCGGCCTGATCGTTATACATGCCAATAAACTGAGCGAATTTTTCAAGGAAAGTATTGAGATCCAGGTGATTCTCAGGGATAATGTGAAAGAAGAGCAGGCAATTGCCCTGCGGGATTCCATCGCTTCCCGTCCTTATGTGAAGTCTGTTGAATACGTCTCTAAGGATATGGCTGCCGAGCGCTTTAAAAAGGAATTTGGAGAGGATTTTATCACGCTGCTGCAATACAACCCACTGTATGCCAGCATCAACATCAAGGGAAATGCCCCTTATGTGAATCCTGACAGTCTGAAGGTGATCGAGGCTAACCTCACCCAGCAGAACATTGTCAGGGAGATCTCCTATCAGAGAGGGCTGGTAAGCAAGCTGAACGAGAACGTACGCAAGATTGGCCTGGTAATACTGGGTATCTGTATATTACTTTCCCTGGTAGTGATTGTCCTGATCGACAATACCATCCGCCTGGCAATGTTCAGCAACCGCTTCCTGATAAAGACGATGCAGATGGTGGGCGCTACCCGCTGGTTCATTGCCAAACCATTTGACCTGCGCAGCATCATTAATGGGGCCCTGAGCGCATTCCTCGCTATTGCCGGCGTAATAGGCATTGTCTATGGGGCAGACCAGCTGCTGCCGGAACTGGCTGGTATGAGGGATTATTTCATGATGGCGCTGCTGTTCATCGGCATGATCATCATCGGGATCTGTATTTCACTGGTAAGTACCCACCGTTCAGTAATGAAGTACCTGCGTCTAAAACTGGACGATCTATATTAATCTGATAATTTCACCATACGATACTATGAGTAAAGCATCCAAGCATATCACCGTTGAAAAAGCAGGCGTAGACGAACGCCCTGTTTTTGCAAAAGAAAATTACAAGTTCATGATTGCCGGACTGGCTATCGTTGTTGTAGGCTTCCTGTTAATGATGGGTGGCAACAGTGATGATCCCAATTCATTCAAACCTGAAGAAGTATACAGCTTCCGCCGTATTACCCTGGCGCCGATCGTTATTGTGCTGGGACTGATCGTTGAGATCTACGCTATCATGCGTAGACCTAAATAAGTGCGGATACAAAAATATTGAATGTTCACGGCGATGAAATGCTCATCGCCTTTTTTTTGATAATAGTACACAGACTAAATTCTTTTAATTGTCATGGATATCTGGCAGGCGATTATTATTGCGATTGTAGAAGGATTAACCGAATTCTTACCTGTATCATCAACAGGTCATATGGTGATCACCAGTGCATTGTTAAAGCTCAATAAGGACGAATTCACCAAGCTGTTTGAAGTTTGTATCCAGCTGGGAGCTATCCTGGCTGTGGTGGTTTTATACTGGAGAAAGTTCCTGGTATTCGATAAGAACAGGATCAGTTTCTATATAAAACTGGTAGTGGCCGTATTACCGGCGCTGATTGTCGGAGCTTTATTCGCAGATAGCATTGATGCGCTGCTGGAAAGTCCGCTGGTAGTGGGCATCACCTTACTGTTGGGTGGTATCGTGCTGCTGTTTGTAGACAATTGGTTTACCCAACCAACCATAGAAAAAGACGAAGAGATGAACCTCTTCAGAGCCCTGCGCATCGGTTTCTGGCAATGTGTAGCCATGATCCCGGGGGTAAGCCGTAGTGCCGCTACCATCATCGGTGGTATGCAGCAAAAGCTGACCCGCAATGTAGCTGCAGAATTTTCCTTCTTCCTGGCAGTACCTACCATGGCGGCAGCTACTGGTTACAAGCTGCTGAAAAGCCGTGAACTGCTGATGGCAAATACCGATAACCTGAAGCTCCTGCTGGTAGGAAACGTCGTAGCCTTCATCGTTGCAATGATCGCCATAAAGTTCTTCATCAATACATTGAAGAAATATGGTTTCAGGGTATGGGGATACTATCGCATAGTGGTGGGTATTGCTATCCTGGTGGCGATCGGACTGGGTTATAAATTATCTGTATAATTACATCTTAAAATAAAAGACTGGTCCCGGCTCGCATTGTCCGGGACCTTATTATTAATCACCTGTACCTATATGAGAGTTATTTCCCTCTGCCTGTGCTGCATGCTAATGGCCTGTGTTGTCGTGGCGCAACGTAATTATGTTCCCGGTGTGATCATCACCCGGCAGAACGATTCACTGAAAGGTTTTATAGATTTCCGCAACTGGTATCAGTCTCCCAATGAAATAGTCTTTAAAGAGAGCCTGTCGAACGCAGAAGAGCAACGTTTTAAACCCGCAGATATCAACGGGTTTAAGGTAGCTGAACCGGAAGTGGAATATGTAAGCCGGAAACTGCATATTGACATTACCCGGCAGGACATCAATAGCCTGAATGAAAAGCGGGAACGTATCGTACAGGATACCCCTGTGTTCCTGATGAGAATAGTGACAGGACCATACAACCTGTATGAATATATAGATATGTTTTCCAGGGCCCACTACGTTTATGATGCATCCGGTGTGCCGGCCACTGAACTGGAGTATGTACAGCAGTATGTAGAGCGTTCTTCCGGTAGTGGCATCTTTACTGAAGAAAGATATAAAGATCAGTTAGCGGCTTTATTTGCAGATAATGCAGCACTGGCGGAAAAAGCGAGGAAGATATCTTACCGGGAGGCTAATCTGAAAAAACTGTTCCTGGCTTACAATAACGGTAAAGCACCTGCATCCGGAACACCACAGCCGGTAACTATGCAGAAGAAAAAGCGTCTGCCGGTAACCTATGGCATTATGGCTGGAATGGCTTTTAACAGCTATCCCTTTAAAGGTTCCGCTTTTATAGGATTAGGTGAATATGAAAACTCCAAGGGCCCTATAGGCGGCATCTGGGCCGATATTCCCCTGGGCCGTAACGGACGTAATATTTCATTTGTACCGGAGCTGTTATATAAAAAACTGGAGACAAACGGGGTTTTGCATGGCACTTATAGCGGTGCAATCGTGAAGTTCGCGTTCAGCTATCTGCAGGTGAATACACTGTTCAGGTATACCTATCCGACTAAGACTGCCATAAGACCTTATATCAATGCCGGAATAGGCAATGGGTTCGTGGTCAAAGTAAATGAGAACGGACTATTGAGAAGTGCCGACAGGGAATGGGAGGTAGCAATTAACGGGCCCCGTAAATATGAGCAGACACTGATAGGCGGATTAGGCGTGAAAATCTACAAGGTGAACGCTGAAGTAAGATATACAACAGGCAATGGCTTCTCGCCTTTTCCAGGAGGAAGAACTGCTATTCACAGCTTCCAGATTCTGGCCGCCTACGGTTTCTAACCTTTTACCGCCAGTAGCAATTCCAGGTCGGTATATTTCAGTTTGAACTTTTCACTGAGATGATAATTGGTCAGTGCACCTTTGTAGAGATAGATACCATTACGTACGCCGCGCTTGATCCATACAAGATTTTCAAAACCACCATCATCGGCCGCTTCCAGCAACAGAGGCATCAGTACATTACTGATCGCTTCTGATGCGGTGCGGGCAAACCCTGATGGGATATTGGGCACGCAATAATGCACGACATCATATTTTTTGAAGACGGGGTTTTCATGACTGGTGATCTCAGAGGTTTCGAAACAGCCACCACGATCAATGCTGACATCCACGATCACTGATCCTGCTTTCATATTGCTGACCATCGCCTCTGTCACAACGATAGGAGTACGGCCGCTTTGAGATGATAATGCACCCACCGCTACATCTGCATTACGGAGCTGTTCCGCCAGCACCTTGGGCTGCATAACAGAGGTGAATATACGTACCCCGATATTGTTCTGAAGACGTTTCAGCTTGTAGATATTGTTGTCAAATACTTTCACAGAAGCGCCTAAGGCCATAGCGGTCCTGGCGGCGAATTCACCTACAATACCAGCTCCTATGATCACTACCTTGGTAGGAGGGATGCCGGTCACCCCGCCCAGCAGGATTCCCTTTCCCTTATTCCCATTACTGAGGTACTGCCCTGCGAGCAGCATCACAGCGCCACCTGCTATTTCGCTCATAGCCCTTACGATCGGGTAAGTGCCTGCATCATCTTTCAGGTTCTCAAAAGAAAGAAGCGTGATCCTTTTTTCCATCATTTTCTGTACCTGCTCTATCTTCAGGGCAGCCAGGTGGATGGGGGAAATAACGATCTGATGAGGATGCAGCAGTTCTATTTCTTCGTCATTCAGCGGAGCAGACTTTACGATGATCTCTGCTTTGAATACTTCCTTCTTGTCATACAGAATCTCAGCGCCGGCCTCCGAAAAATCGGTATCGTAGAAATGTGAGCCGTCGCCAGCTTTATGTTCCACTACGATATGATGACCATTGCTGGCTAATATACTGACTGCATCCGGTGTTAATGCTATGCGGTTTTCCTGGAAGGAAGTCTCTTTAGGTATACCAATAAATAAACGGGAGTTTTTTTGTGGAATATCTAACGTTTCTTCCAGTGGTGAATACGTAAAACCAGCACTCACAACAGGTTTTTGCCTTTGCTCCATATGATTATCAAGATTGGTCCGGGTGATTTTTTCCGCGTATTCAAAGATACGTCATTTGTTCAAAGCATTATCCGGCGCGTAACAGCCTTTTTTTGTCGGGTAATACCGATAGTTGCAGCCGGACAGTATCCGGTGGTAGTAAGTCATTGATGATGTCAGGCCATTCTACGAAACTTATTGCATGATCGTGATATAATGTGTCTTCAACGCCCGCTGCTATGGCTTCTTCTTCGTCCTTTAACCGGTAAAGGTCCAGGTGATATATGGTATATTCCTGACCGTTTTCCCGGAATGCATATTCGTTTATGATTGAAAAAGTAGGACTCGCAGTAGCATCTTCCACGCCCCTGGCAGTGCAAAGCGCTTTTATGAAAGTGGTCTTACCTGCTCCCATCGGCCCTTCCAGGGTAAATATATGTTGCCCCTTGTAATGTTGCCAGAAGCTCTCTGCGGTTGCCGGCAGCTCTTCCTGAGAAAATGTCCATTCCATGCAGTAAATTTAGCTAATTACTATATCATTGGTTGCTACTGAGTTGCATTAAAAGTAGAACCTGCCGGAATGAATTGATTATCTGTACGATAAGCAGGGGTGCCGATACCCCGTTGCATTAATATTTTATTCACGTAAAACAGTGCTTGGTACCTTTGTTTAGGTATTTTGATATTAATATTATTCGCTGAATCATGGAAACGATCAGTTGTAAAGTAAGAGGTATGCACTGCACCAATTGCGCGCAATCGGTGTCAAGATACCTGGAAAATAAAGGGATGCAGGACGTGAACGTGAGCTTTGCCACAGAAGAGTTGAGTTTTACCTTACCAGAGGGTATCACCTCTGCAAGCGATGTGCTGAATGGCATTAACCAGATGGGATACCAGATTATATTGCCCGACCAGCCTCAGCCCAGACATTCGTTCCTGAATACCCTGACCTTTAAATTCTTTTTCTGCGCCGTTTTTACAGCTCCCTTATTACTGCATATGTGGGTGAACTGGGCCTGGCTGCACAATACGTACGTACAGTTGGCCTTATCTACCCCCGTATACCTGATGGGCATGTGGCACTTCGGTCGCAGTGCCTGGAGATCGCTGGTGAACAGGCTGGCCAATATGGATGTATTGATTACACTGGGCGCCACGGCTGCTTACGGATATAGCCTTACAGGCACCCTGCTGCAGTTGGGCAGCGATTATATGTTCTATGAAACAGCTGCCGCGATCATTACGCTGGTGTTCCTTGGCAACCTGCTGGAAGAGCGCTCCGTAAAACAAACTACTACTGCCATTGCTGATCTGGCAAGAATGCAGGTGACCACCGCAAGACTGATCCAGGAACATGGCAATCATGAGCATATCCAGATTGTCGATAACCAGACCCTCAAACCAGGAGATAAAGTACTGGTAAATACCGGCGACAAGATCCCGATGGATGGTACCATCTACTGGGGTAGCGGCCATATCAATGAGTCAATGATAACCGGTGAAAGTTCACCTGTAGCCAAAAGTGAAAAGCACAAGGTGATTGGTGGTACTATACTGGAAGAAGGCAGTATTAAAATGTTCATTACCGCCACCGGTAAGGATACAGTCTTGTCCTATATCATAGAATTGGTTAAACAGGCACAAAGCGCCAAGCCCAATATGCAAAAGCTGGCCGACAGGATCAGTGGTGTTTTTGTACCGCTGGTATTGGGTATTGCCATTGCTACTTTTCTGGGCTGGCTCATTTGGGGTAATGTCACTGCAGGTGAAGCCATCATGAAAAGCATCGCAGTGCTGGTTATTGCCTGCCCATGTGCCATGGGACTAGCCACACCGGCTGCCGTAATGGTTGGACTGGGACGCGCTGCTCACAACGGGATACTTATCAAAGGCGCCAATACGCTGGAAGCATTCAAGGATATTAAATATGTAGTGCTGGATAAAACCGGTACACTTACCACCGGTAAGTTACAGGTGGGGAAGTATCATTTTGAGGGAATGACAGAACAGGAGTTCAAAAAGATAGTTTATAGCCTTGAAAAATACTCTTCTCACCCTATAGCCCGCTCTCTTTCCGGATTATGGAAAGGGGAGGGAGAAACGCCCTTACAGCAGGTAAGGGAGATAAAAGGCCGGGGAATGCAGGCTAAAGATGCGGCAGACAATGAGTGGCAACTCGGCTCCTTTGCAATGGCAGAAAAAGTCACCTCAGATGACAGTCATAACATCTATCTGTTGAAGAACGGGCAACTGGCAGGCTGGATCGATTTTACAGATGAGATCAGGCCGGACGCCGCGTCGATGGTTAAACAGCTGCAACAGCGGGGTATTAAACCGGTCTTACTGAGTGGAGACACTGCACGTAAATGCCGGGAGCTGGCCGCTCAGACAGGTATTACAGAAGTGTTTGCGGGACAAACACCTGAACAGAAACTGCAGAAAATAGACGCTCTCATGAAGGGGGCTGCCGTAGCCATGGTGGGAGACGGTATCAATGATGCACCGGCACTGGCCAGAGCCAGCATTGGTATCTCTCTGAGTGATGCTACTCATGTAGCGATGCAGAGCGCCAATGTAATACTGCTCAACAACCGACTTTCTTCCCTGCCACTGGCACTGGGGCTGGGACGTCATACTTATCTCACCATTAAACAGAATCTTTTCTGGGCCTTCATTTATAACATCATTGCCATTCCTTTTGCAGCCTTTGGGGTATTAAGCCCGATATCCGGCGCAGGCATCATGGCACTTTCTGATATCGTACTGGCAGTAAATTCTGTGAGACTGCGTTATAAGAGAGTGATCTGAGCCCCTGCATGTGCAGATGTGAGCAATTCTTTATTTTTACAGCTGCACTGATATGGCCAATCCATCCGACATACTCAAAAAATACTGGGGATATACACAATTCCGTCCTTTACAGGAAGAGATCATCCAATCTGTCAGCAGCGGAACGGATACACTCGCGTTGCTCCCAACAGGCGGAGGAAAATCCATCTGTTTCCAGGTGCCGGCTATGCTCCGGAATGGTGTATGTATCGTGGTCACGCCACTTATCGCCCTGATGAAAGACCAGGTAGCCAATCTGCAAAAACGGAATATACCTGCAGTGGCCATCTATGCGGGCATGTACTACCAGGATGTGGAGAGACTGCTGGAAGAGGCCCGCAGAGGAAAATACAAGTTCCTCTATGTTTCTCCCGAACGCCTGCAAAGCAAGCGTTTCCTGGAATATTGTGACGGTATGCCTGTAAATCTGCTGGCCATTGATGAAGCGCACTGTATCTCCCAGTGGGGGTATGACTTCAGACCGGCCTATCTTGAAATTGCGGCTATCAGGAGCTATTTTCCCGGAGTGCCCTTACTGGCACTGACCGCATCGGCTACCCCTAAAGTACAGCAGGACATTTGCGGGAAGCTGCTGATGAAACAGCCGGCTATATTCACTAAAAGTTTCGCCCGTCACAATCTTTCCTATAGTGTTATTGAAGAAGATAATAAACCGGAGAAATTAAAGCATATCCTGCAGCGTGTGCAGGGCAGTGCTATTGTGTATTGCCGTAACCGTAAACGTACGCGGGAAGTGGCTGATATGCTGGAAAAAAGTGGAATTGCTGCCACCTATTATCATGCGGGATTGACCGGCGAGGAACGTGCGGTACGCCAGGAGCTGTGGCTGAACAACCGCATAAGGGTCATGGCATGTACCAATGCCTTTGGTATGGGGATAGATAAACCCAACGTGCGTGTGGTTATTCATTACGACGCTACCGATGGGCTGGAAGCTTATTACCAGGAAGCCGGCCGCGCCGGAAGGGATGAAAAGAAGGCATATGCCGTATTAATGTATCAGCAACAGGAGCTGACCGAGATGGTCAGGATGATGGAGCTGCAGTTCCCTGAAGTGTCGGAGATCCGCGAGGTGTACCAGTGCCTCGTGAACTACCTGCAGGTAGCAGTGGGCAGTGCGGAAGGGGTGTATTATGATTTTGACATCAACGACTTTGTCCGGAAGTTTGAACTGAATATTACAATTGCATATAGTGCATTGAGAATACTCGAACAGGAAGGTATCCTGCAGCTGAGCGAAAGTGTGTTTATGCCTTCCCGTGTTGAGTTTGTCATCAGCAAACAAACACTGTATGATTTTACAGATATGCAGCCGGTATATGATCCCTTGCTGCAAACCTTGCTGCGCACTTATGAAGGCATTTTTGATACACCGGTACCAGTGTATGAAAAGCAGGTAGCCAGGCTGATGAGAAAACCGGAATCACAGGTCATAGAATGGTTGCAGCAGTTACATCAGCGTCGTATCCTGAAGTATAATCAACGCAAGGAAGAACCTCAGTTATGCTTTACGCAGGAGCGTGTTTCTGCACAGCACCTGCGTATCGATACAGCCAGGATAAAGGAGCGGATGCAGGTTTATAAAGAGCGGCTGGATGCTATGCTGGATTATATCCGCAACAGGGATGTGTGCCGTACCCGGATGTTGGTTCAATATTTCGGAGAGAAGAATGCAACTGCCTGCGGAGTATGTGATGTATGTGTAGAGAAAAAGAAAAAGCCATTGGAAGGGAAGGAAGCGCAGGAAATAGCAGCACAGCTGATGGCACAATTACAGGCGGAGCCAATGGAATGGACAGAAGTACGCAACAGGTTATTATCAGTAAAAGAAGACGCATTGCTGGACGTGATGCAGTATTTGATAGCAGAAGGAAGAGCAGGCAGGGATGAACATGGCAGAGTGCATTTATTGTAAGTATATATAAAAAGCAAGGGGCCGTATCAACACATGATACGGCCCCTTGCTTTTTATATCCATAGCGGTTACAGCTTGATGATCTTTCCTTCTTTACTGCTCTGGAACGCAGTTTCAATCACACGGATCACATTTACGGCATCTGCTGGTTCTACTGGTACGGGAGCTCCCTGGGTAAGCGCCTTGTGCATAGCGTCAAAATATTCCAGGTAGTCTCCTTTTGGAGAAGGCAGATATTTTCTGATCACTTCACCGTCTTTTTCTGTGTGCAGCAGGCCCCATTCGTGAATGCCTTCCACGCCCCATCCGGGAGCGCCCGGCATCAGGCCCTGTTGCAGCATGGTTTCCTGTGTATCGGCTTTAGTCTTGATGAAAGAGCCTTTACGCCCATGAAACTGGTAAGAGGGGATAGGCTCGCGGGTGATGTAACTACACTTCAGGCGCACACGCAAATTATCGTAGAAGAATACCAGCTCAAAATAATCATCCACAATAGACTCTTTACGGATGATACGGATATCCGCCCAGATAGAATCCGGCAAGCCGAATAGTTGCAGTGCCTGGTCTACCAGGTGGGAACCGAGGTCATATAGACCACCGGTGCCTGGTAAAGCGGCTTCTTTGTGTTTCTTATAGCTTAGTTCCTCACGGTAACGGTCATAGTGGATCTCTGCCTCCAGAATGTCTCCGAGGTCGCCGCTGGCGATGACCTGCCGTACGATCTTGAAATCACTATCAAAACGGCGGTTATGGTATACGCTTAGTAACAGTCCCTTGCTTTTGGCCAGTTTTGTCAGTTCCTGTCCTTCCACAGACGTAACAGTGAATGGCTTTTCCACAATTACATGTTTACCGGCATTCAATGCCGCCTTGGTATATTCGTAATGTGTATAGTTTGGCGTGTTAACGACGATCAGTTCCAGGGAATCGTCCTGGAGCATTTCTTCCACACTCTTGTACACCTTCACCTCCGGATACCTTTCCTGCGCCATGTGTTTGCTTCTTTCCACTACGGCCGTGAATGCAAAGCCGGGATGTACATGAATAAAAGGGGCGTGAAAAATATGGCCTGACATGCCATATGCACATATACCGGTCTTGATAATTCTTTCCATGAAATCCTGGTTTTGTTCTGTTAAGGCAATAAGATAGTGAATATTCGGTATTTCTTAGAACCAACTGCTCTTCTTACTGCTTTTGCCGCCCAGCCCCAGCGCGCCCAGCAGGCTGCGGGTAATGATATTTGCTGCAGTACGGCCGGCCTGACGTGCAGCAGAGCTGGTCAGTACAGTTTCCAGGATGCTCTTTTCTTCTTTTTGTCTGCCACCACCTTTGGAAGATGCCTTTTCTTCGGTTTCTTTGGCCGTTTTTTCGGCAGCTTCTTCCAGTTTGGCTGTTAGTATCTCATAAGCGCTATCGTTATCTATTTCGCGGTTATATTTCTTTACCAGCTTAGAGGAATTGACAATAGCATCTGCCTCTGTATCCGACAATACGTCCATACGGGAGCGTGGTGCTACCAGCATGGTGGCTGCCAGCGGTGTAGGTTGTCCTTTTTCGTTCAAACACGTAATGAGTGCTTCCCCGATACCGATCTGTGTCAGCAGTTCATCCGTTTTATAGTACTCAGACAGCGGATAGTTCTCTGCTGTTGTTTTGATGGCTTTTCTGTCATTGGCAGTGAATGCACGCAATGCATGCTGCACTTTCATACCCAGCTGCCCGAGCACAGATGGCGGAACGTCCATAGGGTTCTGCGTGCAGAAGAATATACCTACGCCCTTGGAACGTATCAGTTTGATGATCGTCTCAATCTGTTGCAGTAGTGCGGTGCTGGCTTCCTGGAAGATGAGGTGGGCCTCGTCAATGAACATCACCAGTTTTGGTTTTTCAAGATCGCCTTCTTCCGGCAAGGTAGCATACAGTTCTGCCAGTAAGCTTAACATGAAAGTGGAGAATAACTTCGGACGATCCTGAATATCTGCTACCCTTACGATAGAGATAATACCCCTGCCATCATCGCTGATACGCATCAGATCATCTACTTCAAAAGAGGCTTCTCCGAAGAAAAGATCTGCGCCCTGCTGTTCCAGACCGATCACCTTGCGGAGAATGGTACCTGCTGATGTGGTAGAGATCTTACCATAGTCTTTTTCCATTTCTGCCTTGCCTTCATCACTTACGAACTGTAGTACTTTCTTGAAATCTTTCAGGTCAAGCAGCGGCAGTTTATTGTCGTCACAGTATTTGAATATCATCGATACCAGGCCTTCCTGGGTATCATTCAGCTCAAGTATTTTGGAAAGCAGCACTGGTCCGAATTCACTCACGGTCGCACGGAGGCGGGCGCCTTTTTCCTTACTCAGGGAAAGCAGTTCCGTTGGATAAGCGGCAGGCGACCAGCTGCCACCTATTTTCTGGTAACGTTCTTCGATCTTCGGACTGGCGGTTCCTGCGGCAGCAATGCCGCTCAGGTCTCCTTTTATGTCCATCAGCAATACAGGTACGCTGGCGTCGCTCAATGCTTCTGCAATCACCTGCAGTGTTTTGGTTTTACCGGTTCCGGTGGCGCCGGCTATCAGGCCATGCCTGTTCAGTGTTTTCAGTGGCAGGGATACATCCGCGCCGGTGATTACTTCGCCATCCAGCATGGCACATCCCAGTTTTATATGTTCACCTTTAAAGGAATAACCGTTTTGTATATACTCCAGAAATGCTTCTTTCGTTGCCATGATGTATTAAAATTTTTGTTGAAGATATGGAAAAGCGGTTTTGGACAAAAGGGGTAATAAAAAATTCAGGGACCAAGTATGAAGAATAATGCCGATGCATTTGTTCTTCACGCTTAGTCCCTAATGCGTATCTTCTACTGTATTATAACAGGCTTATAGTTCTTCTTCTCTCTCGAGGAGTAATATAGCACCCTGTGGAACGATGAAATATTTCTCACCCTGATAGACCACTTCTGTAGAGCCGCTAACCAGGAAGATGGCCAGATCACCCTCTTTTGCCTGGAGGGGGATGTATTTCACTTTCTCTTCTTCCGGTTTCCACGCCTCATCTTCTTCGCTGGGTAAGGGCAGTGCATAGCCAGGTCCGGTTTTGATCACATAACCCTGTTGCACTTTCTCCTTTTCCTGCATGCCCGGAGGAAGATATAAGCCGCTTTCTGTGCGCTCGTTGGGGGTGGTTGGTTTAATCAGCACCCGGTCTCCTACAACTATTAGCTTCTTCAATTTATTGTCTTGAGTCAAATGTATCGCCATGGTAATGTACCTCCGGCAAAGATATTGCAAAATGCGTGCAGCAGGGAGATCTGGTGCCAATATGGCACACTTACACATCTGCCAGCCGGAAAGTATCGCCCACCCTGATACCCTTGTCTGTCGATTGCAGGGTGCAGCATTCTGTAACAGGGTCATGCTCAAAAAAGAGGACGTAGTTATTCTCTACAGCCTCCTGTAAAAAGCTCTTTTTTTCCTGCAGGGTTGTCAGTGGGAACATATCGTATGCCATTACGTAAGGAATGGGGATATGTCCCTTGCTGGGCAGCAGGTCGGCCATGTATACGATGGTTTTATCTTTATACCTGATCTGTGGCAGCATCATCGAGTCTGTATGCCCGAACACAAAGCGGATATTGAAGTCATTACTGAATGGAATACCTTCTTCCCTTGGAATAAATTTCAGTTGTCCGCTCTCCTGGATAGGCATGATATTTTCCTTCAGGAAAGAGGCCTTTTCCCGGTCGTTGGGTTTTGTAGCCCATTCCCAGTGTTCCTGGTTGCTCCAGAAACTGGCATTTTTAAAGGCAGGCAAGAGTTTATCTTCCCTTCTTTCTATACAACCGCCACAGTGGTCGAAGTGCAGATGTGTCAGGAATACGTCGGTAATGTCATTACGATGAAAGCCATGTTTTGCCAGGGAGCTGTCAATACTGGCATCTCCATGCAGGTAATAATGGCTGAAGAATTTTTCGTCCTGCTTATTGCCAATGCCAGTGTCTACCAGTATGAGGCGGTCGCCGTCTTCTATCAGCAGGCTGCGCATGGCCCATGAGCACATGTTGTTATCGTCTGCCGGATTCAGTTTGTTCCAGATGCTTTTAGGCACCACGCCAAACATGGCGCCTCCGTCCAGTTTAAAATAGCCTGTATCTATACTGTATAAGTTCATGATTGGATCAGTTTGGGTGCTGAAGTTCGTTAATTTCAGTTTCCGGCAGCCATCCTTTTTTGTTTTTGCAATGCTGAATATAGCCAGATCAGGCCTATTGCAAAGAACGCGATCAGTGCCAGTACTGAGTTACGCATGCTGCCCGTCAGCTCATGGATATAACCGAAAGTGATCATCCCTATGGCGATAGATAATTTCTCTACTACATCATAATAACTGAAGAAAGAGGCGGTATCTTCTGTTTCAGGCATCAGTTTAGCGTAGGTAGAACGGCTGAGGGATTGTACGCCTCCCATTACCAGGCCTACCGCTACAGCCAGCAAATAGAAGTCTGTAGCTGTCTGCATACGGTATCCGGCCAGGCAGATGCCGACCCACAGGACCACCACCACCATTAATACAGGGAGGTTCCCAAATTTGCCCGATAGCTTGGCGATGCCCCAGGCCCCCAGTACAGCTACTATCTGAATGGCTACTACGGCCATTATCAGTCTATCGGCTGGCAATCCCAATTCCTGGCTGCCAAAGATGGTCGCAGCCATCATCACGGTCTGAACACCCATGCTGTAAAAGAAGAATCCACGCAGGAATCTTTTCAGTACGGGCATTACGCTTACCTGTGCAAATACTTTTTTGAGCTCGTGGAAACCTTCTGTCAGTGAACTGGCGCTATGTTGCTGTACAGTACCTTTGGAGGCTGGCAGACGTAAAAAGGTGATCTGTGCAAAGCCGATCCACCACAGACCTGTCAACAGGAAGGTGATACGTACAGGCATTCCGCCATCAATGCCGAATGGTTTTACTACCACAAGTGCAAAGCCGATCAGCTGTAACACTACGCTGCCTATATATCCCATTGCATAACCTTTCGCACTGATACGGTCACGGTCTTCTATCGCAGCTATTTCCGGCAGATAAGAATTGTAGAATACCAACCCACCACAATATCCCAGTGTGGCCAGTATGAAGAAGATGGCGCCATATTCAACACTGGGATCCGGTCCTGTGAAGTTGAATAAAGCACAACAGCTTAATCCCCCCAGCCAGGTGAACAGCATGAGATATCTTTTCTTGTTACCTCTTGTATCCGCTATGGATGACAGGATTGGAGACAAGAGTGCAGCCAGCATAAAAGCCGCAGCCATAGAGTAGTCGTACAGTGCAGAGTTCACAAATGTCCTTCCGAAGAAGGTTACATTATCACCGTTTGCTTCTGAGTGGGTGATGGTAGTAAAATAGATAGGGAAAAAAGTGGTGGTAATTACCAGGTTGTATACCGAGTTGGCCCAGTCATACATAGCCCAGCCATTGATTACTTTTTTACTGGCAGTTTGCATATGGCGTAAGTAAGTTAGTGATCAAAAATAAGGTATATGGAGCTTGTTGCATCAATGCCTTTGGTAAGCGGATGCTTATTTATAATCCTGAATCCTGATGTGGTTCGGACACATGAAGTATTCCTGTTCATCATTGGAACTGACAATGATAAGCCGGTCGCCACTATAATCGGTAATAAGTTGCTGATAGAGTTGGATGCCCGCGGCATCCAGGTTGGTACAGGGTTCATCCAGCAGCAGCACGGGAACATCAGAGAAAATGGTCAATGCCAGTTTCAGTCTTTGTTTCATACCGGATGAAAAATAGCGGATCTGTTTATGCATGGATTTCTCCAGGCCCACCAGGGCAACAGCATCTGCGGGAGTGATAGTAGGAATGAATTGTTTGAACTGTAGATGGAACTGCAGGCTTTCTGCCAGCGTAAATTCCTCTACCAGTTCCAGATAAGGAGCAGCAATGGCACAATGCCGGAAAAACTGATCAGGACTGAGCAGTTCTTCCGGTGTGCTATAAGTAACGGTACCTTCATTGTGATGCAGGTGTCCGCTGATAACCTGTAAAAGGGTGGATTTCCCAGAGCCATTGGGACCCAGTATGGCATACCTTCCGCCTGCTTCAAAAGTAGCGGATACACGACGGAAGATCCAGTCGTAGTTAAATCGTTTGCCTGTCTGGTGCAGCGTTATTTTCATTCGTCGCTGGCTAGTGACGTATAACCTTTCATGATGCCCCTGCCGGATTCACGGATGAAGGAGAGTATCTCATCTCTCTCATCAGTGGCAGGATATTCCGCTTCAATGATACTGATGGCTTTTGACAGCTTGTATCCTTTCACGAATATGATACGGTAGATATCCAGTACATGATTGATCTTTTCGAGGGAGAAGCCTCTTCTCTTAAGACCGATGGAATTCACGCCTACGTATGACAGTGGTTCACGCGCTGCCTTTACATAAGGTGGTACATCCTTTCTTACAAGGGAACCGCCTGTAACAAAGGCATGTGCGCCTATCTTACAGAACTGCTGAACGGCTACCATGCCCGCCAGCACCACGTGGTCGCCCACGGTGATATGACCTGCGAGGGTAGTGTTGTTGGAAAATACACAGTTATTGCCCACTTCACAATCGTGTGCAATATGACTGTAGGCCATGATCAGGCAGTTTCTGCCGATAACGGTTTTCCATTTATCCTTGGTTCCCCGGTTTATGGTTACATACTCTCTGATGGTGGTGTTGTCTCCTATTTCAGTTGTGGTTTCTTCGCCTGCAAATTTGAGATCTTGCGGAATGGCGGAAATTACAGCCCCGGGAAAGATACGGCAGTTCTTACCGATCCTGGCGCCTTCCATAATAGTGACATTGGAGCCGATCCAGGTGCCGTCTCCGATTTCAACATTCTTATGAATGACAGTGAAGGGATCGATCTTTACGTTTGGCGCAACTTTGGCGTCCGGGTGAATGTAAGTTAGCGGATGGATCATTGCTATTGTTTAGCTTTCTCTTGTTTTAATGATTTGAGCGGTCAGGTCCCCTTCAGTTACTACCTTGTTACCTACAAATACGGTTCCTCTCATTTCTACTATGCCTCTTCTGATGGGGCTCAGCAATTCCATCTTCAGGATCATGGTGTCTCCTGGAAATACTTTCTGCTTGAACTTACAGTTGTCGATCTTAATAAAATAGGTATCGTAATTCTGAGGATCGGGAACGGTGTTGAGTGCAAGAATACCTCCGCACTGTGCCAGCGCTTCCACCTGCAATACGCCCGGCATTACCGGGTTATTCGGGAAGTGGCCCTGGAAGAAGTGCTCGTTGAAGGTAACGTTTTTGATACCTACTACCTGTGAATCGGTAAGATCGATGATTTTGTCTACCAGCAGCATCGGATAACGATGCGGCAACGTTCTTTCAATACGTGGCAGATCAAAGATAGCTGGTTTATTAGGATCGTACACAGGCACATCCTTGATGTGCTTGTTCTTCTTGATATACTGTTTGATCTTACGGGCAAACTCCACGTTGGAAGCATGACCCGGACGGTTTGCGATGATATGTGCCTTAATAGGAACACCTACCAGCGCCAGGTCGCCTATGATGTCCAGCAGCTTGTGACGTGCCGGTTCATTCGGGAAGTGAAGCTGTATGTTATTGAGGATACCTTCTCTTTGTGCCACACTGATATTCTCGCGTTTGAACACTTTGGCAAGACCGCCCAGTTGCTCATCGCTTACCGGTTTATCAACGATCACGATAGCGTTGTTGATATCACCGCCTTTGATCAGGTTGTTGGAGATCAGGTATTCCAGTTCATGCAGGAACACGAAAGTACGGCAGGGTGCTACTTCCTGTTTGAAGTCCTGCAGACTGTTCAGGTTAGCATGCTGTGTTCCTAAAACAGGAGAATTGAAATCGATCAGGCAGGTAACACGGTAATCCACTGCAGGCAGGGCTACCATTTCTACGTTCTTCGCATCATCGTAGTAATTGATGTTGGTGTCAATAGAATACCATACCTTCTTAGCGTCCTGCTCGGTAATACCCGCTTCCTCTATCTTCTGGATAAAAGGATAGGAGCTACCATCCATAATCGGAATTTCAGGACCATCGATCTCGATGTGTACGTTATCGACCCCTGTACCCACCAGGGCAGCCATAATATGCTCGATCGTGCTTACGCGGGCGCCGTTGTGTTCGAGGGTCGTGCTGCGTGCAGTATCCACGACATAATCGACATCGGCTTTAACTACAGGTTGTTCAGGCAGATCTACACGCTGAAATTTAATACCGTAACCGGGAGTGGCCGGCTTCAGGGTCATGTTTACATGCGCTCCTGTGTGTAAACCAACACCCGATATTGTAACTGGGGCTTTTATCGTGTGTTGGTTAGACGACTGTTGACTATCCATATTTTATTATAACTGTTTATCCTACTTTGTTCTTCAAACACCTTCCCGCACGGAAAGCAGTTGTTTTACCATATCTTCCAATTCCTTCACACGTTTTTCAAGGTCGGGCAAATTTCTAAAAATTGCCTGACTTTTCAGCGAACTTTTGTAATCAAAGGCAGGGGATCCCATCAGTGCTGTATTGGGTTCCACTATTGATTTAGACAAACCGCTCTGCGCATTGATCTTGGTACCGTCTGCCAGCTGGATATGTCCCACCAGGCCTACCTGTCCACCTATCACACAGTTCTTACCGATTTTTGTACTGCCGGAAATGCCGGTTTGTGCCGCTATTACAGAGTTGGTATCCACATCCACATTGTGCGCTATCTGGATCAGATTATCCAGTTTTACGCCCTGGCGGATAACGGTGGAACCCATTGTAGCACGGTCTATTGTGGTATTAGCCCCTATTTCCACATCATCGTGAATGATCACGTTACCGATCTGCGGCACTTTCTTATAGGTTCCATCAGGCTGCGGTGCAAAGCCAAAACCATCACCTCCGATCACACAACCCGCATGCAGGATAACCCTGCTGCCCAGTATACAGTTGTCATATACCTTTACACCGGGGAAGATAACAGTATCATCTTTCACAGTAACATTATCGCCAAGGTATACGCCGGGATATATTTTAACATTGTTTCCAAGCACCACATTTTCACCCAGGTAGGCAAAAGCGCCGATGAAGACGTTCTGGCCGGTCTTTACTGAGGCAGGTACATAAGACGGTTGCTGAATACCGGTCTTGTTACCTACCATCTGTTTATATTTTTCCAGTAGAAGAGCAAAGCTGCTATACGCATCTTTTACCCTTATCAGAGTTGACTTAACAGGTTTTTCCGTTACAAGGCTCTCATTCACTATCAGTATCGAAGCATTGGTAGTATAAATGAATTCTTCGTATTTAGGATTGGCAATGAAACTGAGCATCCCTTCACCGGCCTCTTCAATCTTGGCGATGTTGCTCACTTTTACGTCCGGGTTGCCTTCCAGCTTACCATCCAGCATGGTAGCCAATTGTAATGCGCTAAACTGCATAGTTATTAATTAATAATGTTACCCGATCTGACCAGCTATCAACTTGTACTTATTCCACAACTCGTATTTCCGGAATTTGTAATTGATAATTAGCCATTCATCAGATTTTTGGATGACAAATGTAGAATTTTTTTACGGGTATAGCCAGCGTATGACTAACCAGTGCATTGTCGATGGAGGAAATGTCTTTTACAGTTCCATCCTTAAAGAGAATATTGATCTTCTCATTATTCACATTGTAAGCACTGAGACAGGCTGTGCCCGTAAATACGAAATAGTCCAGATCTTTACCGCTAATGCCGTACTGTTGCTGTACTTTTTGCCTCATGAGATGAATACTTTCCGCGTCAAAGGCCTCATTGCTCAGGATGCATTTGAACAGATTCCTGTTGATGAGCCAATTACAAAGCAGCGATAATATTTTGTCAGGGTGTTTCGCCCAGACCTTGATAGCTCCCATGATATCATAATCGTCCAGCAGGCAGAACTGTTGCAGGCAGGCAGGCTCCTGTTCAAAGTTGGCCGCCGTGATCGTATGATAGAGAAAATACTCCAAAGCAGGTGAAGCATAGAGGGATACACCCTGTAACGCCAGTTCCTTTGCCCTGCGAAGTATTTTTACCAGCATATTCTCTGCACTCAGCACCGTTTTGTGCAGGTAAACCTGCCAGTACATCAGGCGGCGCGCTACTATGAACTTTTCTATAGAATAGATCCCTTTCTCTTCCACCATGAGCTCATCACGGTGTACTGTCAGCATTTTTATTATTCTGTCGTATCCAATTACTCCTTCAGAGACGCCTGTATAAAAACTGTCACGGTTCAGATAATCCATCCTGTCTACGTCTAACTGGCTGGAAACCAGCTGGTGCAGAAAGGTTTTGTGATAACGCCCGTTAAAGATCTCTATCGTCAGTGTCAGCGCCCCGTCCATTTCCCTGTTGAGCTCTTCCATCAGCCACTGGCTGATCTTTTCATGGGATACCCCTTCAATAATGCCATTCTCCAGCGCATGTGAATAAGGTCCATGACCTATGTCATGCAAAAGTATGGCCATCTTTGTAGCAACCTCTTCCTCTGCCGTGATGTGTACCCCCTTGGCCCGAAGTTCCATTAAGGCAAAACACATGAGATGATAGGCGCCCATACTATGATGGAAACGGGTGTGCATGGCGCCCGGATATACCAGGTGTGCCAGGGCCATCTGGTGGATCCTGCGCAAACGCTGATAGTATGGGTGGGAGATCAATGTAAAGATCAGCGGATGGTCTATCGTAATGAAGCCATATACCGGATCGTTTACAATTTTACGCTTGCGTTCTGCCATTTACCGTTCTCCTTTAGCTAGACAAAGCTACGTTAAGGAATTATTATCTGTAACTTTTTCTAATGTATAGACGCGGGAGGAAGGGAATCCCCCTATCTTCCACACGATTTTCCCTATTTTTATGATCGAAATTATTAATATTTAATCACTGGTCATAGAACATATTGTTTTTTAACAATTTATTGTGTCCGGATGAGCTGCCGGGAACGGTTTTTGACAACTTAGAATCGTAACTTGAGTAGAATAGTTGTCACTGCCAACTAAAATTTGCTTTATCATAAACACCTTACTTGAATGAGTCAAATAAATATACTTTGGGTAGATGATGAAATAGAATCACTGAAATCGCAGATCATGTTCCTGGAGACCAAGGGATACAAAGTGTCGGCCCTCACCAATGGATACGATGCCCTTGAATTCCTGCGTGACCAGGTGGTTGACGTTGTGCTGCTGGATGAATCTATGCCGGGTATTACTGGTCTGGAAACCCTGGGAAAGATCAAGGAAATCGATCAGCAGATCCCTGTGGTGATGATCACCAAGAACGAGGCAGAGAATGTGATGGACGACGCTATCGGCTCCCAGATCACCGACTACCTCATCAAACCGGTGAACCCCAACCAGGTGCTCCTTTCCCTGAAAAAGATCATTGACAATAAACGCCTGGTGGCCGAAAAGACAACCATTGCCTATCAGCAGCAATTCCGTACACTGTTCATGGCCCTGAACTCTAACCCGGACTACAACGAGTGGATGGACATCTACAAGAAACTGGTATACTGGGAAATGGAAATGGGGAAAACCAACAGCCCGGAAATGCTGGAAGTGCTGAACTCCCAGAAAGCAGAAGCTAATACCGAGTTTGCCAAATTCATCAGCCGGAACTACGCCAGCTGGGTAAGCCCGAAATCGAAAGAGGCGCCGGTGATGTCTCATACTCTCTTCCGGGACAAGATACTGCCGGCACTGGACAACGACGTACCTAATTTTATCATTATAATAGATAACCTACGCTGGGACCAGTGGAAAGCAATATTGCCCATCTTCCTGGAATCTTACCGCCTGGTGCAGGAAGATACTTTTTACAGCATCCTGCCCACTTCGACCCAGTACAGCCGTAACGCTATTTTTTCCGGTATGTTGCCGGTGGACATAGAACAACGATTCCCGGAAGAATGGAAAAATGATGACGAGGAAGGAGGGAAGAACCTGCATGAAGAAACTTTCTTTGCCGACCAGCTCCGCCGCCTGAAACTGGACGCCAGGTTCTCTTATACTAAAGTGACCACCCACAGTGATGGACAACACCTGGTTAACAATGTTCATAACCTGATGTCATATCCGATCAATGTGATCGTGTATAATTTCGTGGACATGCTCAGCCATGCCCGTACAGAAATGGAGGTGCTGAAAGAACTGGCGGCCGATGAGATGTCTTATCGCTCCATTACCGCCAGCTGGTTTGAACACTCTCCGTTACATCAGGCACTGCGTAAACTGGCAGACAAAAAGATTAACCTGATCGTGGCAACCGACCATGGCAACGTACGGGTGAAAACACCGGTAAAAGTGATCGGCGACAAACAGACCACTACCAACCTCCGGTATAAGCATGGCCGTAACCTGAACTACGATGCAAAAGAAGTGCTGGCCTTCCGCGATCCAAAGGAAGCTGGTCTTCCAAGGCCCAACGTGAACTCTTCCTACATCTTCGCCAAAGAGGATGGTTATCTCTGTTATCCGAACAACTATAATTACTTCGTTAATTTTTACCGGAATACTTTTCAGCATGGTGGTATTTCACTGGAAGAAGTGATTGTGCCGGTGGCAAGGCTGGTGAGTAAATAGGGACTCCGGGCTTTTTCCTTATTTTTGTTGAATGAACTTTAAAGTCACACCCAATAACCTGACCCGCCTCGAAAAGATCTTTGGAGAGGCCAAGTACGAGTTGCGTTTCGAAAAAGGAACGTTCAACTCCGGCTATTGTGTACTTGAACACAAGAAGGTGGTTGTTATCAATAAATTCCTGAATCTGGAGGGACGTATCAATACCTTGCTGGATATCCTCTCTACGATGACGCTGGATGAGAGCATGCTCACTCCGGAGTCGCTGAAGCTGTACAGACAGATTGTCGACAACAGGAACGCGACAAATGCGGCGGCGGCCGACAGCGCTGATGAGACACCATTACCACCTTCACCAGAACAACCTACAGAGAATTGAAAGTCACCTTTTTAGGAACAGGTACTTCGCAGGGAGTGCCCGTTATAGCTTGTGGTTGCCGGGTCTGTACTTCAACCGATCCGAGAGATAAGCGCCTGCGCAGCAGTATCCTGATATCTGACACACCCGCCGGTAACATCGTTATCGACACAACGCCCGATTTCCGTTACCAGATGCTCAGGGTAGGATTAAAACACCTCGAAGCGGTGCTGATCACCCATTCCCATAAAGATCATATTGCAGGCATGGACGATATCCGTGCCTTTAATTATTTCCAGCAGCGGGCTATCGACATCTATGCCACGGAATTTACACAGCAGGTCATCCGTAACGAATTCTCCTATGCTTTTACGGAACAGAAATATCCGGGTATTCCGGAACTGAACCTTCGCACCATTGGCACAGCGCCTTTTAATGTGAACGGTCTGGATATCACTCCGGTCAATGTCATGCACCATCGTATGCCGGTGCTGGGCTTCCGCTTCAATGATTTTACCTATATCACAGACGCCAATTTTATAGCGGAAGAGGAAAAGCAGAAGATCAGAGGGTCTAAAGTGCTTGTACTCAATACCCTGAGAAAGGAGAAACACATTTCCCATTTTACGCTGGACGAAGCGATTGCCATTGGCCGTGAACTGGAGATCCCACAGGTCTATTTTACCCATATCAGTCACCAGCTGGGTCAACACGAAGAAATTACCGCAGAATTGCCTGCTGGTATGGCATTGGCCTATGATGGGCTGGAAGTTATACTGTAACTTTTACCGGGAGATCGCCGTTTCACAGGAAAGCCCCTTTTATGCAATCTACATCTGTATTGTTATCTGCAACATGCCTGTTTATCCTTTTTTGTGGTTGCAGAAAAGATGACCATACGCTCGTATTACAAAAGGGCCTGAAAGGAAAGATCATATACGCTTCCTGTGCTACTATTGCGGTGCAGGTCTTAAATAGAAATATTGGCTCTGACTGGACTAACTGCCACGATCAGCAAACGTATCAGAATATGATTGACGTTGTCATCCCCGAGCCCCCTGCATGGCCGGTTGAAGGTGAATTCTCCTTTGACATTATAGCGGATGAATCACGTGCCAAATGCTATATGGCAGATTGCGGGCCTTCCGTATCAGTTGCTATTGCTATTATACAAGATTGATTTAAATATGCGCTGTCATGAAACCTGTCCCTGTATTACTCTGTTCAATATGTCTGTTCATACTTGCAGCCGGCTGCCGGAAAAATGAAGAAAGCGGAAGACCGATCCTGCAAAAAGGATTGAGAGGAAAGATCCTGTATTCTTCCTGTGCCACCACCGCTGTCCAGGTACTTAACAAGGATATCGGTACAGACTGGATCAGCTGCCAGGACAAAAAAATGTATGAACATGTGATTGACGCCAATATTGTGAACAGGAATGGCATAGCGGCAGGTGTAGAATTCAGTTTCAATATAGTTGCTGATGAGCCGCAATTCAAGTGCGATATGCTGGATTGCAATCCTCCGACATTGGCTACCATCGTGATTACGGGAGACTAATGAATTTAAACCCATACTATGCAACCAAGGTCTGTTTTACTATTTACGCTATGCCTGTGTATGTATTTCTGCGGCTGCCGGAAAAAAGAAGAAGACATACGTAGTACGCCTTATGCCACTGGCTTGAAAGGGATTGTTGTCTATACATCCTGTGCAACAACGGTTATCAGGGTCACTAACCGGAATATGGGCGTGTCCTGGACCAATTGCCACAATCAACAACGTTATGAAAATGTATTTGATGCATACCTGCCACATACTGACCAGGTATTGAAAACAGGAGATATCGTTTACTTTGATGTAATGCCTGATGAAACTATTAACAGGTGTAAAGTAAACGACTGTAGCCCTTCAGTGACGGTGACGATAAGACTTCGATGAGATTAACTTCGCGTTAACCCTTTTTCTGTGTTTATGCTATAACTTGCCGGGCCTTAAATTAAATGTTAACCCATGAAGCAGGCGTTATGGAAAGCTTACAATAGCTTTTCACGAAAGGAAAGGCGAGGTATTTTATTCCTGTTATTACTGACTGGCATCAGTATGATAATGCCCGCGCTGTGGGAGCGTTTCATTTCCGTTCCCACAGCCATGTATACAACTGACAGTGTGCTGTGTGCCGACGTAGCAGCGCTCCGTCATGCGCTGCTGAGTAGCAGAAGGGTTTTTCCGGGGAATGTTGATAGTGGCGTACGCCTCCGCCGGTTCACCTTCGATCCGAACACAAGTAACACCGGGGAATGGGAGGCTTTGGGACTGGAGAAAAGAGTGATTAATAATATACAACGGTACCTGGCCAAAGGTGGGCGATTCCGCCGGAAGGAAGATCTGCAAAGGATTTATGGCTTGTCTTCACAGCTATATAATGAACTGATGCCTTACGTCCGGATCGCCGGGCAGCAGAATAAGCCGGATACATTCCGGCGTTATGCCGGATATGTGCCACGGGAACCGGACGATGGGGCCCGCAGAAAAGCATACAATAACAGGTTACCTGTGCTCGATATTAATACAGCAGATTCCGCGTTGTGGGAATCCCTGCCGGGAATCGGACCTGTGCTGGCCGCCCGTATTGTAAAATTCCGGGAGAAGCTAGGAGGCTTTTACTCTATCAGTCAGGTAGGAGAAACCTACGGATTGGCAGACAGTACATTTAATAAAATTCAAGCTTCTCTGCGATTGCCTAAGGTTTCGCTAAAAAAAATAGACCTCAACCACATAGATGAAAAATCTTTGGCACAACATCCATACATACGATACAAACTGGCGCGGTTAATAGTACTGTATCGCAATAACCACGGGCCTTTCAGGCAACCGGAAGACCTTCTTGGCATACCATTGGTAGATGATAGTATTTATCGTAAAATTGAACATTACATCAAAACAGAAAATTCCCCATTATGAACTTTGAGCCTACTGAAACGCAGCGACAGATTACACAAGTGATACGCGACTTTGGAAAAATACACATGCAACCTTATGTACTGGAATGGGATGAAAATCAGACCTTTCCAGCTCCTTTGTTCAAGCAGCTGGGCGAACTTGGCTTAATGGGGGTACTGGTACCTGAAAAATATGGCGGCAGTGGACTAGGATACCTGGAATATGTGACTGTCATCAGCGAGATCGCTAAGATCTGTGGCGCTATCGGGTTGAGCGTGGCCGCCCATAACTCATTGTGCACCGGCCATATCTTACAATTCGGATCAGAAGAGCAGAAACAACGTTACCTCCCCAAACTGGCCAGTGCCGAATGGATAGGCGCCTGGGGCCTGACAGAACCTAATACCGGTTCTGACGCTATGAATATGAAATGTGTGGCACATAAAGATGGCGACGAGTGGGTCATAAATGGCACAAAATGCTGGATCACCCATGGTAAAAGCGGAGATGTGGCAGTGGTGATAGCCCGTACCGGCAATGTTCGCGACAGCCATGGTATGACTGCCTTTGTGGTAGAGCGTGGAACGCCTGGTTTCAGTGGTGGCAAGAAGGAAAATAAACTCGGTATGCGCGCCTCCGAAACAGCTGAAATGATCTTTGATAATTGCCGTATACCAGCCGCCAACATGCTGGGAAATGAAGGCGAAGGGTTTATACAGTCCATGAAGGTGCTGGATGGCGGACGTATCTCTATTGCAGCTTTGTCTCTTGGTATTGCGAAAGGCGCCTATGAAGCAGCGCTGAAATATGCGCAGGAACGTCACCAGTTCGATAAACCAATAGCCAGTTTTCAGGGTATATCCTTCAAGCTGGCGGATATGGCCACGGAGATCATGGCGGCGGAATTGCTCACCATGCAGGCTGCAGATACCAAAACCAGGGGGGGCGTGGTTACACAACAGGCGGCCATGGCCAAGTACTATGCTTCTGAAGTAGCGGTAAAGACTGCCAATGACGCTGTGCAGATCTTCGGAGGTTATGGCTATACGAAAGATTTTCCTGTAGAGAAATATTATCGTGACTCGAAGTTGTGTACAATAGGAGAGGGCACTTCGGAAATACAGAAGCTGGTTATTGCGCGTGAGGCACTGAAATAAATGACAGGTCTACCTGTAGGGTTAAAATATTTCGTTGTTCATATGTTGAAGAAAGTCCGTGGGAATTTACTCACGGGCTTTCTTTTTGCTATCTGATTAAATCAATAGGCCTATCAATTTTTGCTATCTCTTCCATTCCTGAAGCACGCGTATCTTTGGCCCTGGTTGTATATAAAAAGGATTTTCTTATGAATTTCAAAGACGGTTAATTGAGTACCATAGTCTTAGAAGTCCTTTTATTATCTTTCAACCAATTAAATAACTATGACATGAGCTTTGAAGAACAATTACACCACATGTTCCCCACAGCAGATGCTATCCCGGCTGAATACCAGTTGCCGGCAGAAGTACATCAGCGGGAATATCTGTCAGGTGGCGAAATGAAACCATGGAATGGCGATGTGCATACGGTATTGTCTCCAATTTGTATACAGACACCGAAAGGGTTGGAGAGAAAGGTGATTGGTTCTTACCCTTTATGCGGTGAGGCAGAAGCAATGGCAGCACTGGACGCAGCAGTACTGGCCTACAATGATGGCCGTGGGGAATGGCCGACAATGACGGTATCTGAACGTATTGCCTGCATGGAGAAGTTTACCGGCAAGATGATCGAGAAGAAAGCAGAGATCGTAAAACTGATCATGTGGGAGATCGGTAAATCATACACAGATTCCATCAAGGAATTTGACCGTACAGTAGAATACATCAATACCACAATTGATGCGTTAAAAGACCTGGACCGTAACTCCAGCCGTTTTGAGATCCAGCAGGGTATCATCGGCCAGATCAGGCGTTCTCCTTTAGGCGTGGTGCTCTGTATGGGACCATTCAACTATCCGTTGAATGAGACCTTCACTACACTGATCCCGGCGCTGATCATGGGTAATACCATGCTGTTCAAACCGCCGAAGCACGGTACTTTATTACACTACCCGCTGCTGGAAGCATTTGCCAGCTGTTTTCCAAAGGGAGTGGTAAATACCATCTACGGCCGTGGTAATGTCATCATCGGGCCATTGATGGAGTCCGGGAAGATCAACGTACTGACACTGATAGGCAGCAGCAAGGTAGCTAATCAGCTGAAGAAGATGCATCCGAAGGTGAACCGCCTAAGGGCTATCCTGGGACTGGACGCCAAGAACGCTGCTATTATCACAGATAAGGCCGATCTTGACCTTGCAGTACAGGAAACGGTACTTGGCTCATTATCTTTCAACGGACAGCGTTGTACGGCTCTAAAGATCGTTTTTGTGCACAGCAAGGTAGCAGATGTATTCCTGCAGAAACTGAGCGCTGCTATCAGTCAGTTGAAAATAGGTATGCCATGGGAGAAAGGCGTGTTCCTGACCCCATTACCCGAGCCGCAGAAACCAGCCTACCTGAAAGAGTGTATTGATGATGCTATCGCCAACGGTGCTAAAGTAATCAATGAGAACGGAGGAGCAATATTCGAATCTTTCGTATATCCGGCGGTTTTATATCCTGTAAATAATAAGATGAAGGTGTACAGGGAAGAACAATTCGGACCGCTGGTGCCGGTATTGCCCTTCGATGATATTGAAACACCGATCGAGTACCTGATAGCATCTGACCACGGGCAGCAGGTAAGCCTGTTCTCCAATGATGCAGACGAACTGGCATCGCTGATAGATCCGCTGGTGAACCAGGTAAGCCGTGTAAATATCAACTGTCAGTGTCAGCGTGGTCCCGACGTATATCCGTTTACCGGTCGTAAGGATTCTGCAGAAGGAACGCTGAGTGTACCCGATGCATTACGTGCATTCTCTATCCGTTCGATGGTGGCTACAAAACAAACTGAACAGAATAAAAATCTTCTGAATAAGATCGTAAATGATCAGACTTCAAACTTTTTGTCAACAAAATATATCTTTTAGTCAAGATTATATTAGTGGCAGAAAAGCGAATTACGGAGTTAAACACGAGCGTTTTAGCTATGTGATAAAATATTAATGTAAGGTTGCCTTTCATAATTTTTTACAGAAAAATGAGTATTAGTTGGTTTGGGTGATGGAATTGTGGATTAAGAACGTTAAATTTGGGTTAATTCATCACTCTTTACCATTTATCAACCTTCAACAAAGAAAGACAATCGAAACATTTTTACGCAACCCAAGAAAAGCATCCGCTGCATAAGCGGATGTTTTTTTTAAAAGGCGAAAATCTGTCAACGATTTCCAACTGTTCAATTTGTCCCTGGTATGTTATTTACGACCGGACACTGTAAATGAAAAGGCCGACCTGTCATAGACAGATCGGCCTTTTTACTTTTGAATATTTTTCTAGTGCTCCAGGAAGTCGTTGTCTTTATTCTCTTCCGTTGAGCCCTGGGCGCCTGCTCTTTTTTCTATATCAGCAAACCATTTTTCAACAGTACCTGAGAGAAAACCGGGTACTTTGCCCCTCACATATTCTTTGAGGATCTCGAAGGTTTTTAACGCCTGCTCATTGGAGAGCCCAGCTTTTTCCTGAAGTTCTTTTAAGAGGTCCATATCGTATTGCTTTGAGTTATTTTAAGCCACTTTCAGCTGTACAAGTGTGGATTTATCCAGTCTTTCCTCTGCATAACCTCTTGTAAGTACAAACGTACTTTCGCTGGAAGAAGGCAGGTTAAACATTGCGTCGCTGAGCACCACTTCACAGATGGAGCGGAGGCCGCGGGCGCCCAGTTTATATTCCATTGCTTTCTCCACGATATAATCCAGGGCATCATCTTCTATCATCAGTTCGATACCTTCTACCTTGAACAGTTTCTTGTATTGTTTTACAAGGGCGTTCTTTGGTTCTGTCAGGATCGCTTTCAGTGCATCGGCGTCGAGAGAGTTCAGGTAGGTTACCACCGGCAGACGTCCCAGCAATTCAGGGATCAATCCGAAGGCTTTCAGATCCTGAGAATTCACATAGCGCAGAATGTGTTTTTTGCTTTCTTCTTCTCTGTCAGTATTCACGTTGAAACCGATAGAGTGGGTCTGTACCCTGCGGCTGATGATCTTATCCACACCGTCGAACGCACCACCGCAGATAAACAGGATATTCTGTGTATTTACCTTGATAAGTTTCTGTTCGGGGTGTTTACGGCCACCTTGAGGGGGAACCAGCGCTTCTGTACCTTCCAGGAGCTTCAGGAGTCCCTGTTGAACACCTTCACCGCTTACGTCGCGGGTGATGGAAGGGTTGTCGCTCTTGCGGGCGATTTTATCTATTTCATCGATGTATACGATACCTCTTTCGGCAGCTTCCACGTCGTAGTTACAAACCTGCAGCAGGCGGGTGAGGATGCTTTCCACGTCTTCACCTACATAACCGGCTTCTGTAAACACGGTAGCGTCTACGATAGTGAAAGGAACATTGAGCAGGCGGGCGATGGATTTAGCCAGCAGGGTTTTACCTGTACCGGTTTCACCTACCATGATGATGTTTGATTTCTCGATCTCCACATCGTCATCCCCAACCTGTTGGTTAAGGCGTTTATAGTGGTTATAAACGGCTACTGCCAGTATTTTCTTAGCATCATCCTGACCAATCACATATTCGTCCAGGAACTTCTTTATTTCAACGGGCTTTGCCACTTTAGGAACAAAGTGGGAGGGGGCTTTTTTGCCCTGTTGCTGAAACAACTCCTGTTCTATGATCTCCTGCGCGTTTGCTACGCAGTTCTCACAGATATGACCTTCTGCACCGGCAATCAGTATTTGCACTTCATCTTTTGAACGGTTGCAAAATGAGCAACGGATTTTAGACTCTTTCATAGCTTACAAAGGTACATTAAATGGGGGAAAGGGGACTTCCCGAAATGAAAAAGGGTGCAAAAAAGACATTTCGCACCCTTTTTCAATTTGCTTTTTCCGTAATCTGTTATTGCGGATTGTTTTCCTGCTGTTTTCTTGGATTCTTGCTGAGTACGTCATCGATGATGCCGTATTCTTTTGCTTCATCCGCTGTCATCCAGTAGTCGCGGTCAGAGTCCTTCTCAACTTTTTTCACTGGCTGGCCACAGTGGCTGGCAATGATCTCGTTCAGCTCTTTTTTCAGCTTAACGAACTCACGTGCAGTGATTTCGATATCGGAAGTCTGGCCTTCTGCACCACCATGAGGCTGGTGAATCATAACCCTGGCGTGTTTCAGTGCAGTACGCTTACCTTTTGCACCTGCTACCAGCAATACGGCGCCGAAAGAAGCGGCCATACCGGTACAGATAGTAGCTACATCAGGAGCGATGATCTGCATGGTGTCATATATACCAAGACCTGCATAAACGCTACCACCGGGGCTGTTGATATACATCTGTATATCGCGGGTACGATCGGTAGATTCCAGGAACAGCAACTGTGCGGTAATAATATTGGCTACGTAATCATTTACAGGGTCTCCCATGAAAATGATACGATCCATCATCAAACGCGAGAACACATCCATTATCGCCATGTTCATCGGGCGTTCCTCGATGATGTTTGGCGTTAAGGCATTAATCTGATGACGGGTATAGCTATCTACTACCAGGCTGCTGATCCCTCTATGCTGGATGGCATATTTCCTGAATTCGTTATTAATGTTCATGATGGTGATGTTTATTAGGTAATTTAGCAAATTCTTCGGCTGTTACTTCCTCTTCCTTCACATTTACCTTATTTTCTGCCCAATCAAACAATTTCTGTGTCACCATCTCGCGGTAGGTCTGGTCCACGAATTTTTCATCCTGCAGCAGGCGCTCCAGGTAGCTATCCAGCCAGTCTGCACCATCTGTAGCGGCTGCGCCACCAAAATAGCCCAATACTTTCTGTTTGGCTGCTTCTTTCACTTCGTCGAAAGAAACGTCCAGCTGATTTTCGCGGATCAGTTTATCGCTGATTAATGTCCAGCGTAACTGATGATCAAAACCTGGATATTCCTTGTCAGCTTCTTCAGCGGTTTTTGGTTTTTCACCGCCGGTTTGCAGCCAACGTTTCAGAAAATCCTTAGGCAGCTCTATCGGCGTTTCGTGAACCAGCACTTCGAACAGGTCGTTATGCAGGCGGTTGCGGCTTTCGGCATCCCAGGATTTTTCTATTTCTGATTGCAGTTTTTCGCGGAAGGCTGCTTCAGTAGTGATTTCTTCAGCAGGGAACACTTCTTTGAAGAACTCTTCGTTCAGTTCTCTTTTTTCTATTAATTCTACCTTGGTAATAGTCAGTTTGTAATATTTCGCAGCGATATCCTCGTGCAGACCCAGTATGTCGTGCTGGAACCAGTTCAGCTTGTCTGCGTCAATGGCAGCAGAAGCCTGTACTACAATGCTGTCGTCTTTTTTCTTACCCTGCAACTGGGACTGAGTAGCAGCAGAGAAATTTTTCACCAGGAAAGTGATGTCTTTCTGAAGACCACCTTCCACAGCGGTACCCTGAGCATCTGTTTCAACAACATTCAGGCCGAGAACGTTATCAGCGCTGGTAACGGACTCAACTTCAGTTGATTTACCACCCCTTAACTGCAGACGCTCGATCTCTTCGTTCAGCATTTCGGGAGTAGCCTTGATCTTATAGCGGGTCAGGGTAGTTTTACCAGCCTCCAGCGGAGTAACCTCGAACGCAGGTTTCAGACCGATTTCAAAATCAAAGTTGTATTCAGATGGATTATTGTGGTCGAAAGTTTTAGCTTCTTTATCCAGGGAAAGCGGCTGGGCAAATATTTCCACTTTTTCGGTCTGGAGATATCCCATCAGCTCTTTTTCTACTGTTTTCAGTATTTCATCTGCAAAGATGGCCTGACCGTGCATTTTCTTCACCATGCCAGCAGGCACCATGCCTTTACGGAATCCAGGTATATTAGCGGTTTTGCTGAGTTGCTTTACTGCCTTGTCAAAATTGGGAAGGTAATCTTCCTGGCTCACTTTCACAGTGATCTTATCATTCAATAAACCGATGTTTTCTCTGGTAACGGTTGCCATAATAGTTTAAATGTTCTTGTATGAAGCAATAATAATTCCTTGTTTGAGTTTTCTGCCATGAAGTCACAAAGGCACGAAGGAATGGCAGCTATGTGGGAGTTACTTGGTGACTTAGCGCCTTAATGGCAAGATTTGAAGCCGGGTACCGCGGATTGCGGATAAAAAAAACGCTTAATGCTGAGGCAGAGTCTGCGTTAAGCGGTCAGCATCGGGCATTAAGCGTCAAAAAAAAGTGCGGGTGATAGGACTCGAACCTACATGCCGTGAAGCACCAGATCCTAAGTCTGGCGTGTCTACCAATTTCACCACACCCGCAATCAATATTTATAAGAACTTCATTTCCCAGCATGCACATGTTGAGAAAAGGACTGCGAAGGTATTGTTTTTTTATTTATTAAAAAAATCGTACCGCCTAGTTTTTTTAATTGCTACTCAAACCCTTAACTGCAGGTCTTAACAGACCCGCCAACCGTTCCGAGAAGGCTTTTGTGTACCGGTTGTCCCGGTCCATCGTCGGGTCAAGGATGGTAATGTTCATGCCCTTAAAATACCGGGAGGCAATCAGCGGTTGCAGGGTTTCTTCCCATTCCCGGTAAGACAGTCCTCCGGGTTGCGGACTGTCAACACAGGGCATCACATCATTGTCCAGTACATCCACATCCAGGTGGATCCAGAAGCCATCCAGTCCTGCATGACCGATCATTGTCAGGAAACTGCTGGTGATGGCATGTATACCCATCTGCCGGATGGCTGGCAGGTCGTAATAATGAATACGGCTATCAGCGATCAGCTGCACATAAGCGGCATCCAGCTCCCTGTTGCCATATGCATAAATGTGTTCTTCCCTTATATATGGACTTAATTGCCGGATGTTCGTCAGTTTCGGATGTCCTTTACCCGCCACAATGGCCAGTGCCATTCCCGCAGCTCCGGCGGTGCCTGAATGTTCAGGCCACATATAATCGTGGTGGCCGTCCATGGCAAACAATCCATAGTGCTTTCCGGTACTTTTCAGTCCTAAGGTGTTGCCAATCAGTATACTACAGTCTCCGCCTATTACAATGGGAATAATATCCTTTTCTACGGCCTCCCTGACCCTGGCGGCCAGTTTCTCGCTATAGTGTGCTATAGCTTCCGCATTACGTACGCCACTTTCCTGGTCAATGTCCATGCTGTAAGGCAATGTCGGTACACAAATGACATGGTTAATGCCGGCTTCAAGGGCCAGCTCTGTTTTACGCAGAGCCTCGGGCAGCAGTCTGACACCTGGTTCCACACCTTGGCGTAATTCCTTCAAACCGAGGTTAGATGGGGCCTCAATGATCATGAAATGGCGCATGGGTGATCGTTTTTGAATCCTTTTGGGGCAAATAATTGGTTGTAAACCGAAGATAAGGGCTTTCTGGTAAAACGAGGACGCAGTCCGCAGAAATTTCCGCGAACCACATAAAAAATGAAAAATGGCCTGTAGCGGGAAACCCCGCCCATCGGGTAAAACGTCATTTGTGGAAAACGTAGACAGGCTATAGGTTCGCTTTGATTCCTATATCTCCATATCCTTATACCATCATCTGGATATCACTTCACCGTCATATCTATATCCCTTCGATATAGAGATGTAGGTAAAGTGATATGGAAATGACGGTGAAGTGATATGGAAATGATGGTGAAGTGATATTGAGGAAGCACGATCAGACCAATACCAGAGCGGACCCTGGTTGGCAAACGTTGCTGTTTTTTTTTAGGCTTTTTGAACGGCGAGTTCCGCGTTACGGGCGGATTTTGCCTTATTTCTGAAAAAGAGGAAGATGTTTATCAGGACAACTCCGCTGCAACCGGCACAAACTGCCGGCCAGTGACCGATATTCCAGAGGAACAACCCGAAAGCTGAGCCCGTGGCACCTCCTACAAAGGTGGAGGTCATAAAGACGGTATTAAAGCGGTTCCTGGCTTCGGGAAGAATAGAGTAAATGATGGTCTGGTTGGTGACCTGGACGGACTGGTGGCCTACATCCAGTATGATAATACCGGCCAGTAAGAGGAAAATGCCACTGCCGGTAAAATAGAATCCTATAAAACTGAGTAATTCACAGATCAGCCCTATGATGATGTTGTACCTGGGATCGCGGCCATCACTGATCTTACCAATCAGGGGAGCGGCGAGGGCACCGGCTGCTCCAGCCAGGCCAAAAAGGCCGATCTCGAACGATTTAAAGCCAAATGGAGGCACAGACAGAAAAAGCACCATGGTGACCCAGAAGGCGCTTACAACGGCGAATGACAACGCGTTGGTAACGGCAGCCTGCCGCAATAGCGGCTGTGTCATGGCGTAGTGGGCCACTGACTTCATCAGATGCCCGTAATGTCCGTTAAACGATGGCTGACTCTTAGGGAAGCGCAGTCGCATGAATATCATCAGTACCGCACATATGGCTGCCGCCATGTAATACATGGCCCGCCAACCATAGAAAGAACCCACAGTCCCACTGAGACTGCGGGAGGCCAGGATGCCAACCAGTAAACCTGCCATAACAGTGCCGATGGTACTGCCCCGTTTGTTGTCGGGTGTCAGACTGGCGGCCAGTGGCAGAATAAGCTGTGGAATGATGGAGGAAATGCCAATAAGTACGCTGGCAATCTGTAAGACAACAAAATTGGTGGCGCTCGCTGCCAGTAATAATGCCAGTACGGCTACTCCGGTACTGACGAGGATCTGTTTCCGCCGCTCCAGGATATCTCCCAACGGAACGATCAGTAATAGTCCGAGTGCATATCCGATCTGGGTGAGGTAGGTAACCCTGCCGGCTACGCTTTCATGTAATCCCCATTCTTTCGAAATTAAAACGATCAGTGGCTGGCAATAGTAAATGTTGGCAACGATTAGTCCCGCACAAGCCGCCATAAACGCCGTATCTCCCTTTCCTAAGTGTTTCTGCTCCATTCTGTTTCGATCAATGAGACCGCAAGTTACAACAATTAGCGGAAGCCTTCGAGGAGCTCAACAGCCCCTTGGGCCAGGAAAGATGCTCCCAGGGGAATGCATTGTTCGTTAAAGATCACTTTAGGGTGGTGGAGATAATAGCCGGGAGACAGTGGGTCTTGTGCACCCAGAAGGTAGAACATGGAGGGAACCTTCCTGGAATAATAGCAAAAATCCTCGCCTGCCAGTAAGGGAATCTTTTCGAGGGCGTTCTGCTGTCCGAAAACGCCATTCAGACTCCGTTGCAGCTTACCATGTACATCTCCGTTATTGAGCACGCTGGGAATACTGAAATAGAGGTCAAAAATGACGTCTGTCTGATGAATGAGCCCCAACCCTTCACCGAGCTTTTGAAGGCGGCCGATCACCTCTTCGTAAACGTCCAGATTGAGCGCCCGGATGGTTCCTTCCAGCACCACTCTGTCGGCAATAACATTGGGCGCGACGCCGCCATTGATTTTGGTAAAGGAGAGTACTGCCGTTTCCATCGGAGGTGTATGCCGGGACACGATCGTTTGTGCGGCCTGTACCAGCTGAGAGGCAATAACCACTGCATCAATACCCAGCTGGGGAGAAGCGCCTGCATGTGCCGCCTTGCCTTTCACTTCTATGGTAAAAAATCCTGTACACGCCAGGGCAGGGCCGATAGCGTATGAGATCTGACCAACTGGCAGAGACGGGTCTACGTGCAGGCCCAATGCGGCCTGTACATCGTCCAAATGTCCCGCTTCAACAAAGCGGCGTGCGCCGCTCTTTTTCTCCGGATCAGTGCTGGGACCTTCTTCGGAAGGTTGGAAGAGTAGTTTTATCGTTCCCTGGAAATCAGTTTGTTTTAGCAGCGCAGCGGCGCCTATCAGCATCGTTGTATGGAGATCATGACCGCAGGCATGCATTTTCCCGCTCACCTTCGAGGCAAAGGGCAGACCTGTTTCCTCCTGCATAGGTAAAGCATCCATGTCTGCACGGATAGCGACACAGGGACCATTTCCCCGTGTAAGAGAGGCAATGACGCCGGTGCCCGCGATATTGGAGATGTAGTCTATTCCCAGCAGGTCCAGTTCCTGTTTCACCAGGCTGGAAGTATGTTCTTCCTCGTATCCTAACTCTGGTTGCGCATGAATTTGTCTTCTGATATCAATAAGCCTGTCCTTTAAGTGTGCATCCATCTATCAGCTATTTTCCGTCAAGTTAAGCGGTTTTTCCGATATTCTCTGGGAGAACAACGGTAACGCTTACGGAAAACAGCGGTGAAATAATTGGCGCCCCGGTAACCGGTGCTGTAACTGATTTCTTTGATGCTGAGCGTGGTCTGCGACAGGAGAGAGGCCGCTTTTTTCAATCGCAGGTGCTCAATATACCCGCGGGGAGAAACGCTGAGCAGCTCCTTGAAAGCCCGTTCAAAAGTGTTGATATGCATACCGGCCTGCTTGCTCAGTTCTGCTATGCTCAGCGGCTGATGGTAGTGATTCTGGATGTATATGCATATCTGGCGCAGCTTCTGGGCCTGATCGCCATTCTGCAGATACTTGGGCGTGAGCGCACTGAAATAAAGGGACAGCAATTCATTCAACCTTGATTCGAGGTAGGACTTCAGTTCCTGGTCTGCTTCGGGCGCATGGCGCATTTCATGCAATACTTTCAGGTCTGATACATCCATCCTGATAGCAGGCAGCAAAGCTGCTCTGCGGGCCTGCCGTTGCTGGTGCTGGTAAATTTCTTCAAAGGAGGGATGATGAGCAATGAACTTCCGGAAGAAGGTAGGGGAAAAAGAGATGCAGATCATTTCATAATATCCGGGCCGGAGGTCTGCAATGTTCTGGGAATGAGAAGGGAGGTAATAGATACCAAATTCCTTTTCAATCAGCATCAGTTTTCCTTTTCCCTGCAAACGGCAGGAAACATTACCCTGCAGTACGCAGCACATTGCGAGCATGGGTTGTGTGACGGAGGGGCGCAATCTGATCTTTTCTTTTACAAAGCATTGTTGCCAGCTGATAATCCAGTCAGGATCTCTTATCTCCTGTGTGATATAACTGCCGAAAGGTGCTTCTACATACGTGGTATCTGTTGATTGTGCGATCCGGTATTGCTGATATCTGTCCGGCAGGCTAGCGGACACCCGGACATGTGGCTGCATTTTTTCAGGGATCCCAAAGTGCAGCGCAGGGGGATATAAGCTGGAGGTCATGTTCAGGCATTTAACCGGTGACTGTAATAATTCTGGTTGTATAAATTCAGGTTACTACCCAAATATATGTCCCGGTACTGCGATGAAACTTCAGATTGAGACGGCTTATTCTTTACTGTGCGTTTTCGCCTGATCTTTTTGGATTCTGTCCCACGCTTTCCTGCTGAGCACAACAAGCTCATTGTTTTCACAGTTCCAGATGTCAACATTGCTTTTTGTGATGACGTAATATTGTCTCCTTTGGTAAAGCGGCTATACAACGTAATGGTACATGTGGGTGGCTGTGACGAAATACTACTTTCCTGCGTGTGGCGAATAATGTCATCAGTACAATTAATAGAATTTTTATTACGGCGCCGTACAACCTTTTTGAAGTGATACGTCACGATGGGAACATCAATGGAGAGGATCTAAGGTAAAAGTGCTGGCGCGTCTTTTGTGCACATAATGTATTTAGTCAACACAACAATAACGCCCGGGAATATGTTAACTTAACTCAAACTCCAAAATCCACCATCATGACTACACAAGAAATCGCAACCCGCATTGCGGAGCTCTGCAAAAAAGGAGAATTTGAAACTGCGCAAAAAGAATTGTTTGCCCAGGATGCAATCAGTATCGAGCCTGAGGATACGCCCGAATTTGCAAAGGAAACAAAGGGACTTGACAACATCTTTGAGAAGGGAAACAAATTTATGTCCATGGTAGAGTCAGTACATGGAATAGATGTTTCTGAACCATTGATTGCGGGCAACTCTTTTGCCTTTGTGCTGAAGATGGATATGACAATGAAAGGCCAGGACAGAATGAACATGCAGGAACTTTGTGTATACACGACAAAAGATGGAAAGGTGATTTCGGAACAGTTCTACATGTAGCGGAGATGTAAACACATCGCATCTGAACCTGTTGATCGGCCTGGGGCGGGAGCGATGTTGCTGAAAGAATAGAATAAAAAAATGGGCCGCAGATCAGCGCGGCCCATTTCTCGTGTTACCAGCCCCTCGAATTGGAGCCGGATTCAATACAATGCAGGCAATATCGTTCAAATTCTTCGCCGAATTTTTCTTCATATACCTGGTAGCCGATGAATCCTATATCCCCTGCAGATACATTCATCGTAGCTGCGGCCGGATTTTCATCAATCATATTATAGTACCGTTCTCCCATACCGACTATAAAGCATCTTCGGTGGAGGAATCCCTCATCTGACCCATTGACACGTTCATGTATTTCTTCGCGGTCTATATGGAAGAGCTTCTCTTCCATGACATGATTGAACCTGGTCAGCTCCCGCTCATCCATATAAAGGAGCTGTTGGCGGATATGGCTGGCAATGTCATTGGAAACGATATTTCCCAGTTGCCTGATTAAAACGGGATCATTGGTGGTAAGCGCTGTTTCTCTTAAATTAAATAAATCTCTATCTGTTGTCCACGCGGTTTCAATGATTTCCCAGAATCTTGTTGCGTTCATAATAGACAGATTTATGATGTCGTGGAATAAGTGCGCCAGTCATAATCAATGTATTTACGTGGGCACCCTTACTATAACAACGGAGTAATAGCAAAGTTCATCCCATATTTTCCTGGTATACCTCCGATTTTACTATTTTGTCGATGACCAGAATAATAACACTTCTAAATCGCGTATTATTTTATGAAACGTCTTTTTTTTCTTGCCGCCCTTATTTCCCTGGGACAGGCAACGAGAGCACAGCAAACTCAAAAACCTCCATTACATGGCAAACACTGGATGGCGGTGACCGGTAAGCCCCTGGCAGCTACAGCAGGATCGATGATATTCCAGAAAGGCGGTAACGCCGTGGATGCGGCCTGCGCCATGCTGGCTGCCACCTGTACCATGTGGGATGTACTCAGCTGGGGAGGGGAAACACAAGCGCTGATCTACAATCCCAAAACCAAAAAAGTTATTGCTATCAACGCACTGGGAGTGGCGCCAACCGGGGCTACGGTAGATTTTTTCAAAAGCAAAGGGTACAATTTCCCGCCCGAATATGGTCCGCTGGCAGCCGTAACGCCAGGCACGCCGGGAGGACTGTGTTATATGCTGGCAGAATATGGCACCATGAGTCTGAAAGAGGTGCTCGCTCCTGCAATGGAAATGGCCGCGGGTTACCCTATTGAGGCCCAGACAGCCAACAGTATGGAAAGGAGCAAAGACCGACTGAAGCAGTGGCCCTACAGCAAGGCTGTATTCCTGACCCATCCGGGAGAGAAGAGAGAGGCGCCGGAAGCAGGAGAGATCTTTGTACAGAAAGACCTGCTGGCTACCCTCACCAAAATGGTAGAGGCGGAGCAAACGGCACTAAAGAATAAAAAGTCCCGTAAGGAGGCCATTATGGCTGCTTATGACCGCTTTTACAAGGGCGATATTGCAAAGGAATTTGTACGCGGCTGCAAGGAACAGGGAGGGCTGATCACTGAGCAGGACCTGGCAAAGTGGAAACCAATAGAAGAAGAGCCGCTGCATGTGAACTATAAGGGAATCGAAGTGTACAAACTGCAATCCTGGACACAGGGACCTATGCTGCTGCAAAGCCTGAATATCCTGGAAAATTTCGATCTGAAGGGCATGGGGTACAATTCCGCCAAATATATACATACCCTGTATCAGACGATGAACCTGACTTTTGCAGACAGGGACTTCTATTATGGCGATCCTTATTTCACACCTAAAACGCCCATTGAAGGACTGTTGAGCAAAGCCTATGCAAAGGAGAGGGCGAAACAGATCAATCCTGATCATAATGACCCCGCTGCAGCTCCGGGCGATCCCTATCCTTTTGAGGGCAAAACGAATCCTTACCTGCGGTTATTAAAGCAACGCGGCTCACTGACTGACACGTCCCTCCAGAAAAAGCCGGAGGGTTTTGTGCCAAAGCATGATGCTACAAGCCTGTTGAATGTACCGGCTACGGATCAGATGTATGCCGCCAATGATACAGACAGCCTCTATATGGACCGCCTGTGGAGAGGTACTACCAGCGTAGAAGCAGCCGATGAAGAGGGGTGGGTGGTATCTGTTACACCAAGTGGTGGCTGGACGCCGGCATGCATCGCAGGACATACCGGTGTGGGCATGAGTCAGCGTTTACAGAGTTTTGTACTGGACAGCACTTTATGCCCTTTCAACGTGATCGCGCCCGGAAAACGTCCGAGGGTGACCCTGACGCCATCTATGGCATTAAAGGATGGTAAACCATACCTTTCTTTTGCGGTGCAGGGCGGAGATACCCAGGACCAGAACCTGTTGCAGTTCTTCCTGAATGTGGTGGAATTTGGCATGACAGTACAACAGGCGACGGAAGCTGCCAACATCAATACCAATCAATTGTGGTTATCCCTGGGAGGCACCAGCATAAAAGAACGTATGCCGCATCCGGGTAGCATATTACTGAATAATAATACACCGGAATCAGTAAGAGAAACATTAAAGAAAATGGGATATATCACCAGTTTCGGTGAGCGTACAAGTGGTCCTGTGAATGCTATTTTTCTGGATAGTAAGCACGGTTCTCTATGGGGAGGAAGCAGTAATCACGGAGAGGATTACGGCATTGGATGGTAGTTTGCGTATGATCTTTGTAAATAAAGAAAGCCACTTGATAAATGTCAAGTGGCTTTCTTGTCTTAGATCATTTGAACGGGCATTGGTTTTTATGATTTTTGTATCAGCAATTAACACAGTGTTCAACTGTATGAATCAACTGGTAAAAATTGTAAGAACAAGTTGTAGAGTATTGTATGTTCAACCTCAAATTAAACAATCCTGAATTAGATCAAAAGTCTCGCATCATTTATGCGGGACTGTTTTTTTTCGCCATATCCATAATAAGAAAAGCCGTCCCATGAGAATGAGACGGCTTTCTATCTTCAGTGTATATAGATATTAATTGAACAGATATCTTACACCAAATTGCATCTGCCAGCGTGAAGTGATACCTGTGTTGTTGGCAAAGCTGTTGGAGTAGTGTACCTGGTTAGCAGGATCCGCATAAGGGAAAGAGAACAGCGGCGTTTTGCCATCGGCAGCAATACCTTCAAACTTCAGCGGATTAGTTACTGCCGCAGACTTAACGATACCCCAGTTTTTATTCAGCAGGTTACCCACGTTGATGATATCGAGGGATAGGCGCAGTGTATGGCGCTCTTTACCGGTTTTAACAGAGATGTCTTCAGTGATGTTAACATCCGCTTTTTTAAAGAATGGTAAAGTTACCGCATTCGCTTTTGCTACTTGTCCACGGTGAGAAGACAGGTAGTCGCTCTGACTGATGAAGTTATTCAGTTGTGTCCAGATCTGAGCAGCAGTTCTCGGATCATTTGCAGTACCTGTGGTGCTACCGGTGTGGGTAGTAGCATTGTAAGAACCTACGTTGATCAGATTAATATCTTTATCGGAGGTAGGAATATACATCAGGTCATTGTTGAAACCATCGCCATTCAAATCGCCGTTATAGATATAAGAAGTTACACCTGCCGGTGCTGCTTCGTAGATCAGACCAAAGGAAGTAGCGAAGTGTTTCGCATAAGATACTTTGTAGGAAGCCATTGCGATAATACGGTTAGGCAGTCTGTAAGACGCATATGTCAGATTTGCTGCATTAGGATCTGCACTTACAGCGCGGGCGCTCCACAATGAAGAAGCAGTACTGCCGGTTTCTGCTGTATTGCGCGCATCGCCATGTGTATAGGCAACGCTTACATACAGGTTCTTGTATGTTTTCTGCACACGACCGGTCACATTGTAAGCATACCCTTTGCTGGTATTGCTCATCAGGATAGCGTTGCCAATATTAGGATCGGCCAGGGAAGTACCTGCGGAATAGTATTTGTTGCTGTTGTTGTTAACCGGCGTGAATGATGTGTTATAACGCATTCTGTTATCACCTCCATTAGTCAGTGCATAACCATTTGTTTCATTCAGGTTGATGTTCTGATAATACACAGCGTTGATGTCCTTAGAGTAAGTTCCTTCTACTGTAAATATCCAGTCGCCTGGCAGTTTTTTGTCAATTGCAAGGCTTGTCTTGAGTACGGAAGGATATTTGAAGTTCTTATCAGTCAGTGCAACCAGATAAGATGTGTTGGCAGATGCTGATTCAGGACGGTACTGATCAGGGTCAGGGCTGAATGCTACACCGCTTCTGGTGAAGGAGCCCCACTGTACACCATTGTTGCTCGCCTGGTTACTGATCCATACAAATGGCGGAGGACCGGAGAAGATACCTAAACCGCCTCTAACCTGTAAGGTTTTATCATCCAGTACATCCCAGTTGAAGCCCACACGCGGCGATATCAGCAATGCATTACCGGGAGCTTTTCCGATATCGTAGCTCTTACCATCTTTAAACTTCAGTGCATTGAACGCTGGATTGTCTTCAAAGTCCTGTTTGTAGATAGTCATATCCAGACGCAGGCCGTAGGTAAGCGTGAAGTTGTTTGATACACGCCATTTGTCCTGTGCAAATAACCCCAACTCTGTAGAACCTGCGTATGCCCATGGAAAGGACCCGTCAGATAGTGCAGAATACTGGAGGTAATAGCTTTTTGCATTCAGTGCGCCGTCTTTAGCACTGTTGTAAAAATCAGTGAGGCTGGCAAACTGATAGGCGCCCTGGTAGCCTGGAGCAAATGCATTCTTATATTTCCTGTAATAATCCTGTGTACCCACTGTAATCTCATGCGCACCCTTGTAGAAGGTGAAGATATCTGAGATCTGGAATACGTCAGTATTCAGCGTGTTGTTGTAAGTGTATGGTTCATAACCAAAGGTCGTGTAAATGTTATTGCCGTTCAGGATGTCCACCAGTGGCATTGTAGATGAGCTGGAGTGGGGACTACGGAAATCACGCAGTGCAGTGTATCCAACCTGGAACTTGTTGGATGCAGTGTTACTGAAACGGGTGTTCAGTTCTGCGATGAAGATATTGAAGTTGTTGTTGATCACATATCCGCTTCCATAGAAAGGCATACTGTTAAAGCCTGGCTGACCGCCTGTCTGACCTGCAGGTCTGCTGGTGCTTGCAAACTGGTCGGTCATTGATTTCAGGTAGTTGTACTTTAAAGTAAGGGTATTATGGTCATTGATATTCCAGTCAATCTTGGCAGTGATCTTATCACTGTTGGTCTTGAAGGAATAACCGGAATAGGCTCCGGGATCGTACCCGTAAGTATCCTTTAAAAAGGTAGCCAGCGCAGCTAAAGTATCTGCATTGGCTGTGGAGACACCGCCTGGGTTGGGTGCATGTGAAGCATCGGAAGGAATCCAGCTGGTAGCTGGGGCGGTCTGACGGGAGGATTCACCATTCACGAAGAAGAATAATTTGTTCTTGATGATTGGTCCGCCGATGGAAGCACCACGGATATTAAAGGAGAGATCAGTCTTTGGTGCAACTGTGTTCCCTACTTTGTAGCCCTGTGTGTTTTCATTTTTGAAGTAGGTGTAGACCGTTCCTCTGAAAGTGTTGGAACCGCTTTTTGTAACGGTATTTACACCCGCGCCGGAGAAGCCACCCTGGCGTACGTCGTAGGGTGCAAGATTCACCTGGATCTGGTCGATTGCGTCCAGGCTGATAGGCTGTGCACCTGCTTGTCCGCCGAGTGTGCCAGATAACCCGAATGAGTTATTGAAGTTGGCGCCATCTACGGTGAAGTTGTTGTACTGGTTACTACGACCACCGAAGCTTTGTCCGCCGATGGGGCTGGACGCAGTTGGCTCCAGTCTCGTGAAGTCCTGTGCAGACCTGTTGATCGTAGGCAGTTTTTCCAGCTGATCGCGGCTGATGATCTCCTGTGCACCTGTACGGTTGTTGTTGAATGTTTTGTCCTGTTTACCTGATTTTATCACCACTTCATTCAGTTGTTTGGTGTCAGGTACAATGTTGAAGTCACCCGTATACTCCTGTCCCAGGGAGAGTGTGACGTTCTCGATCTTTTGGTCTTTGTATCCGATGTAGGATACTGAAATGGTGTAAGGTCCTCCCACGCGAACGTTTGGAACGTTGTAGCGCCCGTCTTTACGGGTAGTGGTCATGTACTTTGTACCAGTTGGGTTGTGTAGTGCAATAATGACAGCGCCGGGTACTCCCGTTTGCCCATCTTTAACCTGCCCATGGATCTCGGAGGTAGTTTCCTGGGCGAGTAATAGCATAGGTAGGCTTATCAGCCCAATGATGGCCGACAGACATTTTTTAAAAAGCATGCAGTTAGATTTATGGTTCGAAATACTCAAAAAAAACGCACAAAACGGACGTTGGTGCGTTAACAAATTATTTAGATTTTAAATCGACAGAATGTCTTCAGAATTGCGCCTACGAAAGAGATTTTGGAGGCAAGTTACCTGATTCCGGAGGGGCGTTAACGGTAAATCGGCGGGAAGAGGAAGTACGTCGCTGAGTGGTGTATTTTTATGAGTATTTATCCAATTACTCAGTAGTCCTTTCTTTTTTGGCCGCCATCCATAAGTACAAAGGTATACCGATCATTTGCAGCAGGAAGCCGTAATATATAGTCTGTTGTCCCGCGCTTGCAATTGCCCAGAGTACATAGCTAAACGAAATGGCGAATAGCACTATGCATTGCAGCCACTCAGCTGTTTTAAGGGGGCCACTCTTGATCTTCAGCATAAAATAAGCAGCTGTTGAAAACAGATAGGGTATCAGCACAGACAAGGTGGACAGCAAAACCAGGAACTTGAACTGTTCTACCAGTCCCTTAGTATAGTTCATAGCCATGAGCAGGGAAATCAATACACTGCTGAACAGGGTGCCTACATAGGGCACGCCTCTTTTATTCTCTTTGCTGAATATCTGCGGAAACAGGTTGTCCTTCGCAATGGCGTAAGGTAATTGTCCCTGTATCAGCATCCAGCCGTTCAGTGCTCCAAATGCTGCTATGGCCACACCTGCACTTACCCAGTAGCGGGCATTATTCCCCCACATAATAACAGCTGCATCCGCGAAAGGCGTAACCGTTTTTGTCAGTTGTGCGGATGGAATGATGCCCATTACACTGACAGTTCCTAACACATAGACTACTGTAACGATCAATAGTCCCAGCAAGGTAGCCCGTGGTATGGTCTGCTGAGGATTTTGCACTTTCTCGGCGGGAATGGTAGCCGATTCAATACCGACGTAGGCAAACATGGTGAAGGTAACGGTATTTGAAAGTGCTGTGAACAGGGAGGTGCCGCTACTATTGAACGCCGGGAAGTTGGCTGCTTTAATAAAGAACAGGCCTCCGAAAGCCACCAGCAATAACGGTATCAGCTTGAGTATGGTAGTGGCCATCTGTACGGAACCGGAAGTTCTGATGCCCCTGTTATTGACCCAGGTCAGCAGCCAGATGGTACCGAGGCCGGTGCATACCGCACCTAAAGTATTGGTGGACAATACCGGGATGAAGGTACTTAGTGCACTGACAAAGCCTATGGTAATAGCAGCATTGGCGCAGGATACTGCCAGAAAATACCCCCAGGCAATAGAAAAGCCCATATAGTCGCCAAAGCCGCGGCGGGTGTAGGCGTATGGACCGCCTGTTACATTCGGTACCAGTTTACTGAGATTTCCGAACACTTTTACCAGGAAGAAACAACCGATGGCTGAGATCACCCATCCCAGCAGACTGACACTGCCAAATGAGGCAAGTGCAGCAGGCGCGAGGAATATACCCGCTCCAATCATATTACCAACAATGAGTGAAGTACTTGTCCAGAGGCCCAGTTTGTTTCTTTCCTTAGCTGTTTCTTTCATACGGCAGGGTATAGATTGGGTGTAAAGATCGTTATCCCAGGTTAAAATCCCACATTACAATATCCCAATCCTTTTCTCCATCGTTAAAAGGGAAAAGCGTGCGGAAGCCTAGTTTAGTATGTATGATCAGCGACTTGGGATTGTCCCGGGCTATGGAGCTAAGGGCAAAGTCATACACCGACTCGAAGTTATCTTTATGAAACTGATACAATTGCCGCAGGAGGCCCTTGCCACGGTAGTTGCTGTCAATGCAGGTCTGTCCCAGAAAATAGACGTTGTAGTCAAGAAGTGCTTTCCCCTTGTAAAACTGGTCGTCGAACAGTTTCAGGGCATCTTTGAGCGGCGCATATACAGTAGCCGATTCTTTCACCAGTACCAGCAGGTAGCCGATTACTTTGTCACCGTCTTTTACTATAGCGGATGGTGCGATGTCATGTAACGCTTTGAGGTCTTCGAAAGAGTATTTCCAGGAAACATAGCCTTGTTCGGCTTTCACGTCCTCTGTAAGGCTCTCCGTTGAATTCAGCCTGGATAGTTCTGCTACCTGCCTTAATTCGTCGTCTGAGCTGATAAATTTAGTTGTGTACATAGATTATGCTGGTTTCCGATGGTGTAAAGAAACAAAAATGGGCGGGAATAGCATATCCCCTAATAGGGCAGAAGGTATTTTGGGGGGGAAATGGAATTTTGGGGTAAAATTTGACGTTTTCGGGAAAAAGTATACATTTGCACTCCAATTATGCGGGGAATTAGCTCAGTTGGCTAGAGCGCTTGCATGGCATGCAAGAGGTCACCGGTTCGACTCCGGTATTCTCCACGAGGTAAAAGCCTTAAAATTTCTTAGTAGTAAGGATTTTGAAGGCTTTTTTGTTTGTACAGCTTTTTAATTTCCTTATACCTATCTGACGAGGTACTGGCTTGCTTCCCAAGTGTCAGTGCGGTCCCTGAGTCTATTTGAGAATGATGTTTAATCCCCGGGGCATTTGTGTCTGTTAATGATGGTATACTTTTTTGATTTTGGACAAACTTCTCCTGTATTGTTTTGCTGTTAATCGAGACGGCCCGATATATCCCTATCAATTTGTTTCAAATGTTAAGAAAAATTATACTTCTCCTGATTCTCGCTATAAGTGCAATTACAAATACCTCCGCTCAGTATGCGAATCTGGGTAGTGGTGATCTTAAAAGTTACGTATGGTGGTTTAACTGGAATGGATTCAGTCTGGTTAATGGTGCATCCCGTGACTTCACTACCGATGATGGCTTGCAGGTAAAAATTACTTTTTCGCAGGTAAGCGGGCCGTCGCTTGCTCCCAGGGTGATGGATACCTGGTCGGGAGCGGTACTGCATTATCTATACGATTTCTCTGACCCGGCGACGATGCCAGCTTTATATAATTTAACCCAGGGAGAGGACTCTTACTTTACCATGACTATTACCGCTACACGCGAAGGTCAGCCGGTACCCTTCACCTTTCTGGCCGCAGATGCAGAGGGCAGTCTGAGTCCGGTAGAATATACCACCTTTACTACCAGTGGCGGAAACTGGAGTTTCCTGGATTTCTTCAGAAATTCATCACAGACCGGTAATCCTGTGACAGGGTGTGGTACGCAGCAGATCGTTATTACAGATACACACGCCTCTCCGGATGGCTCACCTGTTGGACAGAACCCTTTAATGGCCACCATAGCTCCCGCTAATGGTACGTTGACAGTAGATGTTAAAATGGAAAGGACGGTGCCGGGTGGAATGGGCGTGGCATTTGGTGTTTATGCACCATTGGACAGAGGTGATCTGCCTGCGGGTTACGGATATGCAAGGCACCTGTTAAAATTTGTACGTAGTAATGGCTGTAATTTCAATCCTCCTTTTCCTGCCCTTACCCAGGATGAAAGTCTGAGACTAGGAAGTAGAGCAGGAGATGCAGATGGGGCTGATAATACAGACGATAATCTTAACGGTGTTGATGAAGATGCTGTTACAACGTTCCCGGATTACACCGGCAATGGCATCTACAGCCTACAGCTGCCGCTGGCTAATATAACAGGCGCTGATGCCTGGCTGACGGGTAGTTTTGACTATAACAGAAATGGGGTGTTTGATGTGAATGAAGCAGTGACGGTTGTCGTACCGCCTAATGCAACAGTGGCCACATTAAACTGGACAGGATTACCAGCTAAGTTTACAACTGGTACTGGAGGGCTGTTTGCTTTCAGGTTTCGTTTATCTTCAAACCGTGCTGCTACACAGGATGTATCCATTGCCGCAGAGGATGGGGAGGTGGAAGATTATATGACGCGGGTAAATTCTCCATGTACTATCACTACTAATCCCACAGCAAGTTCCATTTGTGCAGGTAGTTCTGTGCAGTTGCTGGCAGGGGGGAGTGGTACCTACAGCTGGAGCCCAAGTGCCGGATTATCCGATGCAACTATAGCTGGTCCTATCGCTTCACCCACCACCACTACCGATTACGAAGTCACAGTGGAAGACGCAGGTGGATGCGGAGGAAAAGCGAGTGTGCGGGTGGTTGTAAATGACATGGCAGATGTTGTTACCCGCGTTGATACAACAGTTTGTATTGGCAATCCGGTGCAGTTGACTACGCTTTCTGATAATGGTACGACTTTCAGCTGGACGCCGGTAACAGGACTGAATAACGCTGATATATTATCTCCCGTAGCAACACCTACCACTACCACCCGTTATACTGTTACTGCGGATAATGGTACCGGTTGTATTAGCCAGTCTTCGGTACTGATCAGTGTTTTGGGAACCCCAATGTCAGTAACACCTGGAGATACCGCTGTTTGTGAGGGAACTTCACTCACTTTACAGGCAACAGGAGGAGATACATATGAATGGCTGGAAAATGGCATAGTGTTACGGGAATCAGGTAATGCTATTACCATATCGCCTGATCAGACCACCATTTATTCGGTTAACATTGTTAATAACACCTGCGGTGCAAATGAGAATTTCGTGATACCGGTAAACGTGCATGCACTGCCTGCTACGGCCGTTACAAGCACGAATGATATTGATTGTTCCCATGGTTCGTCCATGCTTCTTGCTACCGGAGGAACAAGTTATGTCTGGGACACTGTCGCGGGGATCAGTGATATGCAGATTGCCAATCCGGTAGTAGCTCCAACAACAACAACAACCTATTATGTGACTATCACGGATGATAATAAATGTGTTAACCGTGATTCGATCACTGTGTCGGTTGATTTAAGCGCCGGGCTAAGTGTCTATCCGATGCCATCAGCGTTTACACCCAATGGCGACGGAAAGAATGATTGTTTTGGTTTGAAATACTGGGGAGGCGTAAGGTCTCTGGCGTTCAGCATATATGATCGCTGGGGAACATTGGTGTTCAGTTCACAAGACGCAGGTGCCTGCTGGGATGGCACTTTTAAAGGTGTATTACAGCCTGTAGGCTCATACGTGTACTATGTAAAAGCTAAAACACTTTGTGGTGAAGTAGAGCGGAAAGGCGTAGTAACCTTAGTGCAATAAGAGACTGCGATATGCTAAACGAAAGCCTTGCAAGAAATTTGCAGGGCTTTTTATTTGCATATAAGGCAAGTGTCATCCAGGGGCAGCTGAACAGTTGCATCATATGGATACACCTTGTTGGGTTTCATTAATTGAGAAGAATAGATGACTATTTTTACAAACACGATAAGCTGTGTGATGAGGAAGGGATAAAAAATTTCGAAGAGAGTTGTATCTTCAGCCCTAATAATTGAGTTTCAGTGCGATCTGGGTAATTATATCTTGAGACTCTCCAAAAATCGGGAGAGACTTTGCAGGAATTTTTGATCATCAACCATAGTATGGCACCCGGGATGTCAGGAATCACAAACTATATGTATAACAACTACATACATAGCTCACTAATCCGGCCACGTTGATATATGCCAATACAAAAACGGGTTACAGGAGATCTGATACACATGTCGATGGGAAATATTGATGTCCAGTTTATAGCAATATTTTTCAGGCAACCTTGGGGACAATCCTGATATGACGTAACAGAGCAGATTAACATTTTCATTGAACCGAACCACAGCTGTAGGAGACGAGAAGCTTAGCATGAAGTTAAGCTCGCAGACCGCCCTGGCAAATGCCATCTTTTTAACTGTATGAAAGGCGATTAAGGCTGCGGCACGCTACCAACTGACCTAATAGAGATGTAAAAATAAATTAAGTTATGAACCGATTATTCATGCTCTTCTATTGTATGATGAGTTGTTTGATCCCCTGTCTGGCGCAGGATAATGTGCCGCCTTTAACACTGCAGCAGCTGCTGAAGAAGGAACGTCCGGATACAGCTGATCTGCGGATGTTGTTCAATGCAGGTATTTCATATATCAACAGGCCAGGCATTGAGCCGGGCGATATAGATACTGCTTCACTATGCGCAGCAAAAGCGCTTAAATCAGCCGTAAGTATAGGCAGTCATATGTGGGAAGGTCAAAGTTATTTACTCTTTTCAAAGATCTTACGCGAACAGAACGATGTTGTGAGAGGCAAGAATTATGCATTGAAAGCGGAGACCGTTTTTAAGGAGTATAAGGAAAAGGAAGCGCTTGCTGATACATATATGGAGCTGTGTGATTACTACCCGCCGGTAGATATTGAAAGTCTGAACACGCGGCTTAAGTATTACCGTGAAGCTGCGGCCCTTTATGGAGAGTTAGGGCTGAAATTAAAACAGGCGAACACGCTTTACAGGCTTGGTGATTACTATTCCTTTCTTCCTGACTATAATGAGGCGAAAAAAGTACTGTTGCAATCACTAGCCCTCTTTCAGGAGTTACATGTTCAGGAACTACAAGGGATATATAACCTGTTAGGTGCGATGTGTAACCAGCTTGGCGATTCCGACAATGCGCTGAAATATGCTTTACTATCATTAAAAACAGCGCAGGCAGTCGGAGATAGCACAACGCAGCTTTGTACTATTTATAACAGATTAGGGATGATCTATATCAGGGTGGAAGATATTCCTAAGGCAATGCAAAGCTTTCAAAAGGCCCAGGCAATCGCGTTGAGATTAAAAGACACTCCAGCTATGCAGATACTGGCCCGTAATGTTGGCCAGGCTTATCAAAAAATGAATAAGCCCGAAGAAGCATTGAAAGTGCTGAAACAGGAAGAGCGTTATTATCCGCCAAAAAGCCCGGAGAACAAGATACTGATGTTTGAAAGTATTTTAAATGCGTACTGCTTGTTGGGTGACTTCAGGCGTGGAGCTCCCTATGCGCAGCAGCTGGAAGATATGCGGCGCACAATGTATCCCGACGATGCTTATCTGGAATATGTCTATACTGCGCTGGTCAACTATTACCTGGGCATTCGCCAGTACAATACGGCACACCAGTATGCCCAGACAATGCTGACGGTAGCCAGCAAGAACGGGAACCTGGCTTTTCGGGCAAGATCCTGCTCTTTTCTTTATCGCGCAGATTCTGCCATGGCTAACTATAAAGAAGCGTTTGAGCATTTTCGGATGTTTAAACTGGCGAACGATTCCTTATTTAACATAGCCAAAATGCAGAAGATCGGCTATTTACAGGTGCAATTCGAAACAGAGCAGAAAGACCAGGCGCTGACGCTGAAAGAGCGGAACATTGAATTGCTCACGCAGGAAGCACAGGCAGCCCGATTTACCAGGAATGTGATCATTGGCGGTGCTGGTATGCTGACGGCACTGCTATTGTTAGGCTACAACCGTTATCAGTTGAAATTGCGCAGCAACCGGCAGTTGAAACAACAGCAGGATGAGATTAACCGTAAAAATCAGTCGCTGGAGGAGCTCATCTCCTCACAGAATAAATTGCTCGGTGAGAAGGAATGGCTGGTGAAAGAGATTCATCACCGCGTTAAAAACAACCTTCAGATTGTTATGAGCCTGTTGAATACACAGGCCGCATTTCTTGATGATAAAGACGCGTTGAATGCAATCAGGGAAAGCCGTTACCGCATGCAGGCGATCTCCCTTATCCATCAGAAACTTTACCAGTCAGACAATATGGCGCGGATAGATATGCGCACTTATATCAATGAGTTGGTGATCTTTCTGAAAGATGGATTCTCAGATGTCAACAGGATAAATTTCGATTTGCAGATAGCTCCGGTGCGACTTGACGTATCCCAGTCTGTTCCTGTAGGACTGATCCTGAATGAAGCCATCACCAACGCTATCAAGTATGCGTTTACCGGCAAGGGAACGATCATTGTTTCCCTGCAACCTGCAGATACCGGCTATCTGAAGCTTGTTATCGCCGATAACGGAAAGGGTTTTTCTGAAGGTGAAATACCTACTCAGAGAGGTTCAATGGGTATGATGCTGATGCATACACTGGCGGAACAATTAGATGGAAGCTTACAGATTCAGAGCCGTGGCGGTGTCACTATCACGGTTAGCTTCAGATATGAGGAGAAGGAAACTTTTGATAAGCCTGTAGAGTTCGATGAGAAGGTGGCAACTTATGTGTGATTGGATATAAGAAATACAGATGAAAGACTTGTTACCGGTATATCATTATACCGGTAATTTTATTTTTTCACGTTGACCGTTCCCCCATTCGTTCAGTGATTGAACGATAGGGATCAATGTTTTCCCCTCGTCAGTCAGGGCGTATTCTACACGCGGGGGCACTTCCGGAAAAGCAAAGCGTTCAACGAAACCATATTTCTCCAGTTCTTTTAATTGTTGTACCAGCATGCGCTCGGAAATATTCGGAATGAGGGCTTTTAGCTGACTGTACCGCATTCTGCTGTGACCAAGGTGCCAGATAATGCCTGGTTTCCATCTACCTCCGAGTATCCGCAATGCGATAGCCATTCCACATGTTTCATACAGCTCTTGCGCATTGAGTGTATTGGTCGAAGACTCCTTTTTCATTTCTAACTTATTTGTCAGTAATTAACAATTTTAATCCTGCTCTTCAAAGATAACTATAAAGTATCCGATGCTTTCAATTCTTACTGTTTAGTAAGTAATTAACAATTTCCCGCGTACTTACCCAAACCATCGCGCTGTTCTATGTTTGCGCCTCAATAAATCTAATTATGGAAACGAGGAACATTGTCTTAATTACAGGTGTAAGCAGAAAAGAAGGTCTGGGATATGAAACTGCCAGACAATTGGCAGAGCAGGGGTATAAGGTGATCATTACTGCGAGGGATTACCAGAAAGCAACGCAGCTAGCGGCAATCATGCAAGGGGATCAGTTAGATATTGTACCTATGGAATTGGACATTAACAATGCAGACAGCATCGCGAAGTGTGTGCAACAGGTAACAGCGCAATTCGGCCATTTGGATGTACTGATCAACAATGCAGGCGCCATGACAGATCTTACATCTACTATCGCGACGGCAGACCTGGGCGTGGTAAAATCATGTTTTGACAGTAATGTGTTTGGTCCCTGGCAGACAACACAGGCATTCCTGCCGTTGCTCAGGAAGAGTGCTCAACCACGTATCGTAAATGTCACCAGTGGTATGGGCTCTTATGACGATCCTGATTTTGGATTAAATCATTTCCCTGGTGTACTGTCAACATATGCACTGGCGAAGCTTACGTTCAATGCGTTGACGGTAAAAGTTGCGAAAGAACTGAAAGACAAAAAGATATTAGTGAACGCGGTATGCCCGGGTTTTACGGCCACTTATGAAGGATTGAAAGAGCAAGGTGCAAGACCGGTAGAAGAGAGTGCAAAGAGCATTGTATGGGCAGCTACATTACCGGCAAATGGCCCTACGGGAGGATTTTTCCGTGACGGGAAGCCGCTGCCCTGGTAGTAATACTTGTTTGAAAATAAAAAGCCACTGCAGGGGCTTTTTATTTTCAAACAAGTATTACATATCCTTAAAAATTTCGGTGATGGCGTTTTTCAGTTCTGTAGCCAGCAAAGGCTTCTTTAATAGTTTCAGCACCATCGGGTTGGCATAGGTACGGCTGAGGTCACCATAGTCGAGAGAGGACGACACCATGATAATATGGCATTGTGACTTAATCCTGGCAGGATAGCTGTAAAATGCCTCCAGGAATTCAAAACCATCCATCTCCGGCATTTGTATGTCGAGCAGCAATACGGTTGGCGGTATTTTAGGCAGGGTGATATTGGAAGACAGGAACTCAAGCGCTTTGTTTGCGTTGTTAAAGGCAAGCACAGTTCTGCTGATCTGTTGCAGCGTAATAAGTCGCTCATGCAGCAGCAGATCTACTTCATTGTCATCTATCAGTATCACACGTAAATCAGGAATCGAAATCATTTCTGTTGGGAATGCTTATTTCAAATTGTGTACCTTCTCCATATTTTGATTCAACGTTGATAGTACCGCCAATTTTATTCAGCGCTTCTTTTACAATATACAAACCAATACCACTTCCTGGTTTATTATTATTTTTTGAACGGAAGAACATCTTGAAGATGTTGTTAAGGTGCTCACTAAGTATACCTATCCCGTTATCTTCGATGGACAGGGTGGCTTTATGCGGCTCTACCTTCACTGAGAGTGTCACTTTCGGATTGCTCTCGTCCGGTTTCTGGTATTTCACCGCATTAGATATCAGGTTATTCAAAATAACACTGATACGGAAAGTATCTCCTTTGAAATCTACCGGCTGATCAACATTCACCTGGAACTCGATGGCCGTGTTCTGATGGCGGAATGACGCAATACACTCCTGGATGAGATGTTCAAAGTTGATTTTTTCATATTCCACATCCAGCCTGGAATTGCGGTAGTATTCTATGATCTTCTGTATGAATCCGTCCAATTTGAGGATACACGCTTCGATCATATTGAGATAACCGTTGGGGTCGGTCACTGAGTTGTCGAGACGGCTCAGATTGATAATACCGAGTACCGACATCAGCGGAGAACGGAGGTCATGAGAAGTGGAATAGATAAAGCGGTTCAGCTCATCATTGATCTTTTCCAGTTCCAGGATCTTTTCTTTCAGCTGTTTGCGGGTAGAATATATTTCGAATGCATTGTTGATGGTACGGTGCAGTTCATGCTCATCCCATGGTTTTTTGATGTAGGAGAAGATATGTCCTTTGTTGATAGCGTCGATTATATCTTCTACATCCGTGTAACCAGTGAGGAGGATACGCATGGGGTCGGGGAGGGTATCCTTTATTTCATTAAAGAATTCAACCCCTGTAGATACGGGCATTTTCTGGTCGGCAATGATGATATGGACATCAATGCTTTTCAATAGCTGTTTGCCTTCCTGGGCAGAATTGGCGGTATAAATTTCATAACTTCTGCGGAACCCGGCTTTAAAAGCATTGAGGTTATGAACTTCATCGTCAATGTACAAAATCCTGATACGGTTGTCTTTCATCCATTTTCGTTTTGTCCGCAGGTTCAACTGTAAGGTTGATCAAATGGATTTTCCTGCGTGGGTATACTAAGACGCATGGGCAGTAACGCTCATGGGTAAATATATAATAAATTCTGCACCTTTGTCAGGGGCAGTGATTACCTCTATGCGCCCGCTGTGCTTTTCGATAATACTGAACACAATTGAAAGTCCAAGGCCGGTGCCTTCGCCCACATCTTTGGTAGTAAAGAAAGGGTCGAAGATCTTTTCTTTCACTTTTTCTGTCATGCCGGGGCCTGTGTCTTTTATACTGATGAGGGCAAGACCGTTATCCTCTTTGGTCGTAATGGTTACCATCTCTTCGCGGTCTTTGTTGTTTGTTTTTATGGCATTAAAGGCATTGGTCAGTATGTTCATGAACACCTGGTTCATTTTACCTGCATAGCACTCTATTTTGGGTAAAGAGCCATATTCCTTTACTACTTTGACATTAGGTGGTATACTGTTTTTCAGCAGTACCAGTGTACTGTCCAGTCCTTCGTGCAGATCTACGGATTTAAGATCGCTTTCGTCCAGTCTGCTGAAGGTACGCAATCCCTTGACAATTTCCGAGGTCCTGGTAGCACCATCTTCAATTCCTTTGATGAGGGAAGATATTTCATCATGAATGTAGTCGATATCTATTTCCTCTTTAAAGGCTGCAATATCCTGGAGTGCGCCATGAATGTCTTTCGCCTGTGGCAGCGCGTCATATTTTTCCAGCAGCGTTTTGATATCCTGGATATCCAGCTTCAGTGGTTTTATGTTAGACGTGACAAAATTGATCGGATTATTTATTTCATGGGCAATACCGGCGGTCAGCTGACCGAGGGAAGCCATTTTTTCTCTTTCCACCAGTTGCGTCTGTGCATCTTTCAGGTTCTTGAGGGCCACATTGAGTTCTTCGTTACTGGTTTGCAGTTCTTCGGTACGTTTGTGCACCTTGTCTTCCAGTATGATATTTTGTTCCCTTACCAGGCGTTCGTTTTCCTGGGATGCGCGCAGTGCTTCCGCCTTGAAGAGGTTGATCTTATAGGCCAGTGCGAAGGACAGCAGGAGGGCTTCCATGGCTGAGCCTATCTGCAGGGCATAATAGGTAAATTCATTGTACGGCAGCACATTCATATTCCGGAGCACAAATACAAGTACACTGAGCAGGAATATGGACCAGGCGATAAGGAAGAACTTAGCAGAGCTGTATCCCATAAGGGTCATGCGTGCTGATATATATAGTACGCTGAGGGCAGCGATACCTACTACCGCCTGTACCCAGAGCTGTGCAACAATATACATATCCAGCAGAGAGGGAATAAAACAGCCGATATAGAGGTAGATAAGTATATTAATGAGCCTGTGTCCGGGCTTATAGTATTGTTTGGTCAACAGGAACTGCTGGATGAACCAGAGTGCTGTCAATCCGTTCAGTATGGGTATCAGTACCGTGGCATGCTGGGCCATCCAGGGGCTGCCCGGATAAAGGAACCGGAAAGTATACCCTTGCAGGGTAGCCTGGGTGAGGCCTACGAATACGTTATAGGATACGTAGGTCAGGTAGCTGGTGTCTCTCGTGGATATGTAGAGGAACAGGTTATAACAGGACATGGCCAGTATAACCCCGATGTACAGACCGAATATGAGTTCCCGGTAGTCATTTTTCTCCATGATCTGGTCCCGGGTACCTATGGAAATAGGTAGCTGCAATTGTTCTCCTGCCACAACTCTCAGGTAGTATTGCCTGGAGGTATGAGGCCGCAGGGCGAGGGGAAATATATAGTTCTGATGATCGACAGGCCGGTTGGAGTAGCTGGTAAATTCCCCCAGATGGGTCGTTTTATAGCTGCCGTCGGGCTGTATCTCAAACAGGGTAATATCGTCAATAGTAGGGTATTCCACTTCCAGCAGCAGTTCCTGCAGGTCAGATTCATTGGTAATTGTAAATCTTACCCAATGCGTGTAGGGCGTGATCTGGAGATTGGGGACATTTTCATCCGGAGATGTAAAAGGTGCTTTGGTGATCGCATTGATATCCAGCTTATTAGTCTTGTCGGTGTATATTTCGAGGTTTTTGCCGATCCGCGTCAGGGGCATATTGTTTCGAAACACGACAGGAGGGGCTGCCTCCAGTTGCTGGAAACCAAAGATAGTAAGGAGCAATAGAACGATAAATCGGAACATGCGTTAAATTTATAGAAAATTCACCGTTCACTCTTCACATTGGAATACTGCAAATTAGCAATTTCGAGGTTATAGCTCACTTCATAAGAACCTTTAGGTCCAACTTCTGTTTTGGTTTGGATCAGATTTTCGCGCAGGTCGTAGATCAGCTCCCGTTCTTTTGGATCTGCATTTTCCAGTTTATTAACGTCGTTAATAACCATTGCCGTGGCGATGAAGTCATCTTTGGGATAAAAGAACGTGCCTTTATCGCCCAATGATTCATCGATAGAGAAGCCGACCCTCTTGCCTATACGGGTGGTGATCGGGGCGCATAAAACGTGGAAATTGTCAATAGGCATCTGGGCAGCCAGTACAACGCCTGCGCGGGCCAGTACCTGACTGCCTATACCCATGCCGGCTACTTCTTTTGAATTCCACATGGCACAGATCTCTGCACTGCCGGTTTTGACAACGTCGTATATTTTCGGATCGTATTTGCCGATAGCAGTTTCTATTGGTAATGGCAATATACCGTCTGCCAGCTGTACGCGGGCGCCGCCGTATGTTTTGGTGCGAGTTTCATCCTCTACAATAATCACGATGCTATTTTCATGGTGCATCCAGTCCGCACTGCCGGATGTGATTTTAGCAATGCCAAAGTATATTTCCAATAACCGGAGATGGCCATTATAAAAACGAAGACAGGCCTCCGGATCATCTGGCGCTTTAAAAGCCCTTACAGTAATCATGATATTGCATCTGGGTACTCCTTAAAAAAGATCAGGCCGGAATATGAGCGGACCGGCCGTTGCGATGTTGATTGCAAATGACATCTTTCCCGCTCACCCCGGATTATTAAACAATTATTTGTTCAAAATCCACATAATACCTGCCAGAGCTTTTGAACTGACCGAGCAGTATTCTCCTGCAGGTATCCGTTACTACAGCTCCGCCCAGTACAACGGAGGATGCCAGCTGAGGCCAGGTAGTAATCGTTTTCCCTATCTGGCCTAAAGAGTATTTCATTCTTTCGGACATGTCATCCAGTGCAACCATAGGGCGAAATATGGGCAGTTTCTCTGCATCTGTAAGCCCGCGAAGGCTCTTAAGATCTATATCGGGTATAAAACCGTGCAATAAGGGTCTATCGGGTTCCAGGTCGAAACGTTCTACATCCACCATGCCCCTGTCATTAGTATCCATTACAACAGGTATGCCCAGGGACTTGGCCTTCATCCTGCTCAATATTTTTATATCAATGCCGTCACATTCTTCCACCAGGATATCGATGTTACCGTCTTTGGTAAAAAAGTCATCCAGATTTTCCTCGGTGGCGCCGTCGGTATAAATTACAACCTTGATAAAGGGGTCCAGCTCTGCTATCTCACGGGCTGCTATCACCACTTTGTGGACCTGTATACTATGAATACCGGTACGGATCCTGTTCATATTGGTCAGCTCAACCTTGTCAAAGTCGGTCAGCCTGAGTTCTCCGCATACTCTTTCCATCGCCAGGGTAAGCGCGATGGATTGGCCTACGGAAAGCCCTATAACGCCTATTTTCTTACCGCTCAGTATGGCGATCTCCTCATCGGTGATCTTTTGTTTATTCCGGCTGGTACGCAGTTCTATGAAATCCTTTTCGTCCACGATATGTACCACCCTGTGAGACCAGGGGTAATAAACCCATACGCCAAAGGCATGAAGCGGTGTAGTACCAACATATTCGCTGATCTTTTGTTCAGATTCTTCTTCCGTAAGTCGTTTGGTAGGATTACGGATCTTCATCAGCTCCCTGAGCTGCGAATGTATCTGATCATATACGCGTATATGTGGATTCGCCGCTAATAAAGCCAGTAAATCGGCATATTGTTCTTTGTGCTGCAATCGATAAAATACTGGTGTATAATTATCCGGCTCGGTCCGTTGCTTATTGATATAATGCTCTAGTTCTGTCATTTTGCCTGGCATATAATTTTTTGAACAATGATGGCAATTCGAAATGGTATATGTATGGTCAATTAGTTAGTTAGTATGTTTACGTGTATTCTGGCATGGTAAGGGCCTGATGACAAAGGCAAGCTCGTTAGTTCACTACATATATCATATACTCACTATGTAGTTCGGGATAAATGTTGTTTTTAAGTACACAAGTAAAGAAAAAGTTAAAGTTTCACATGAAAGCGTATGGTAAAATAACAATTAATTTGAAAAGATTGCGAAATGAAGCTGTTATTTTAGTGAGAATCTGTGTTTTAATGACAATTGTTTGATGGCCGGCACAACTCATGAAATAAATTTCTATAATATTGGTGTAGAATTTGCTGCTCTGGCAATTACCATTGAAGTTCTTTATTCATCATTATTTTAATGCCTTAGTATATGAACAAGAGAGAATTTATTAAGCTGGCCGGGTTGGCTGGTGTAGCGGCTTTGGGCAATCCCTCCGGTATAGTGGCTGCTCCTGCAGCCCGTAGAGGAGTGTCCGTTTTAGAGGGCAACGCAAAAGCTCCTTTTGAATTACCACCTTTACCTTACGGCTTCGACGCTTTAGAGCCGCATATCGATAAGGCAACGATGGAGATCCACCATGACAAACACCATGGCGCCTATGTTAAGAATCTGAATGATGCTGTAAAGGGATCATCTTACGAAAATCTTTCACTTGAAGAGATCCTCGCAAAAGTAAAAGCTGAGGATAAAGCTGTACGCAATAACGGTGGTGGCCATTATAACCACTCACTATTCTGGAAGCTGTTGTCGCCACAGAAAACAACTCCTTCGGATAAAGTGAAAACCGCTATCAACAGTTCTTTTACTTCTTTTGAGAAGTTTCAGGAAAGTTTCAATGCCGCTGCAAAAGGGGTATTCGGCTCTGGCTGGGCATGGCTGATCGTTACTCCGGGCAAGAAGTTGTCCGTTGTGTCCACACCTAACCAGGACAATCCTCTGATGGAAAACATCGTAAAAGAGCGTGGTACGCCTATTCTGGCACTAGATGTATGGGAACATGCTTACTACCTGAAATATCACAACGTTCGTGCTGACTATATTACTGCATTCTGGAATGTTGTGAACTGGAATGAAGTGGATAAATTATATGCGGCCGCTGTAAAATAGCCGGTATACATTGTATATAAAAGAAAGGGCGTCCGCTATAATGGACGCCCTTTCTTTTATATATGCATGTTATTTTCTTTTAAAGAACACGAAACCGTTCTTTTCACCGATTATCTCCAGGTTCGGGTCTTTTCTCCATGGCTCGCTGTCGGTGATACGGCAGACAAAAAAAGTAGGTTTGTCTACAGGGCCGCTAAGTAACCAGTCTGTATTATAATAGTTCTTGTTGGCCGGCGGTAGTTTTTTTGTGTAGAACAGATGTGCATAACTGTGATACTTCAGCACCTGAACATAGCTGTCTTTCCCTTCAAAAGTCTTAAAAAAGTCAATGGCTGCTCCCTGAGAGTACCTTTCTATCTTCGGGGTAAAATGCACGATGGTGATCTGTATAGCTGCTATGGTGCTCAGGAACATACATAATAGCCCAGCCTTTACCTTTTTCTGGAATAGAAGCACGCAACTGATAACGATTAGCAGCATATAGCCTGCGCCGTAGGCAATTTCCCAGGCGGACCAGGGGACCTGAGCCTGGAGATTCGCTCGTGCGAACCTGTCGCCGATATGTGGGATCAGTACATCCTTATAAAGACCTACCACAGGCAGAAGCGCAATGGCGATACCGATCACAAGGCCGGTTAGCAACATTAGTACGATATTCCAGGCGTGCAGCTGTAGTTTATTTTCAGCGATCCGGTATAGCTGCCAGGCAGCCAGGAAACTGAGGGGGAAGTAGCAGAGTGATGAATAGTGGACGATCTTGGTCTCTACGATGGAGAAGAGGAGCAGCACTACCCAGAACAATACCCACATCCATGTTTTAAAGTCCTTTATTTCCGTTGGTGCTGAACCGGCATAGATAGATTTGTTTTTTCGCCCCCTGATGTATGTGAACAGGAAAAGGCTGGCGGGGAAGCATCCAATCAGCAATACTATCCAATGGTAAAAGAAAGATCCGCCGTGACCGGCATCGGGAGTAGTAAGCAATCTTATCTGGTAGGTAACGAATTCGTTGATGAACCACCAGCCATGTGCGATGAGCTCATACCCGAACCACAGGGCGGTGGTGATGAACGCTGAGAGAGCGATCAGTCCGACTCTGGCCAGGCTGATACCGATCTTTCCTTTTTTGTATATCCAATAGAATAACAGCGTTAGTATACTGACCAGGATAGCTACCGGCCCTTTGGTCATTACTGCCAGACCAAGGAAGACGCCACTAAGGATAGCCATTCGCGATGGCTTAGCGGCGTAGGCTATACGGAAGGCGCAATAAATGGCCAGAAATATGAAAAAGTTGAAAGTAGGATCTATGATGCCTGATTTGAAATAGAAGTGAGGCAACCAGGAGCCGGCATAGGCCAGTGCCCACCATAAACCAAGCTTTTCATCAGCCAGCTTTTTGCCCATAGCATAAAGCGTTACCAGGGTAGCAATACCAAGAACGCCGTTCGGGAAACGTGCTGCAAACTCATTCACACCAAAGATGTGCATACTGATAGCCTGCAGCCAGATGAATAAAGGCGGTTTTTCCCAGAAAGGCTGGAAATCGATCTGCACCTGTGAATAGTTATGGCTCACGATCATCTCTCTTGCCGCTTCGGCAAAATTAATCTCATCCCAGTCAAACAGATGCACGGCCCCGAGGAAGGGTATAAAAAGAATGGCAGCTGCTATAGCAATCAACAGGTGTTTCATAAATCATTCCAAGTCAACAAAAATAACTAAATCAGGTCAGACCAATGACTGGTTCTGCAGCCACTTCAGCAGATGACTTCAGCCTTCTCTGGTGGAACAGTGTATAAACAACCAGGCTGCTTGTGGTACCGATAATGCTTCCTGTGTACACATCCACGAAAAAGTGTTGTGCCAGGTAAATTCTTGAGTAAGCGGCTAATAATGCCAGTGTTAAGAACGCAAATCCTGCTAATTTATTCCTGCAGATCAGCGTTAAAAAAGTGAACATGGCAAAAGCAGTCGTTGTATGCCCTGACGGGAAACTGCAGCTGCCGTGTACAGATACCCATTTTACGGTGTGTACCAGTGCCGCCGTATCAGCAAAATAGAGGGATGGTCTTGGCTTGTTGTAATAATGCTTGGCCACCTGTACGATGAGTGTAACCAGCAACAGAATTGTGCCGGCGCTCAGGAACAGTTTGAATTTTCTGAAGGCCAGGATAAAGGCCAACATAACAGCAAAGGCAATACCATCTCCTATGTAGGTAATACCCGTCATAGCCACATCAGCCCATGAGGCATGTGCATGGTTGATGGCCAGGAATAGTTCTTCGTGTGTAAAATAGGCCTGTAGTAAGGCTCCGGCAACGATCCATAAAAGGAATGGCAAGAAGAAGCTGGCATTCTTCCCTAACAGTGTAATTAGTGTTTTCATAGTTTAGGTTGCGACCGCCCATAAGAAAGAGCTGAGCACAGGACGTCCAGGCATTTTCCTTTTAATGCAGGCACAGAGAAGTCCCGCCCGGCAAGCAAGGTCTGCCCGGAAAATGCACGCTGAAAATCTTGAAGCGGATAGCTAGTGGCTTATGGCTGTCAAGTTGTAGGCTTTGTATTAAATCTTTGAAAGAGCTTTTTTATATTACTGAATATCCTGAAATAGAACTCTTTGTTGAATAATTGAGAATCATTCAATGCTTTGTATATCAGGAACATAGCAATAGGCATAAGGACTATGTTGGAGAGCCACATACCACTCCAGGTGGTCATCACATCTTTTCTGGCCATCTTCTCTCCGACCATGAAAAATATGTTAAAAATTACAAAAAACACAACAGCAAATATTAAAGGCGTGCCCAGACCACCTTTTCTGATGATGGAACCCAGCGGGGCGCCTATCAGAAACATCACGATACAGGAGAATGCCAGTGTGAATTTGCGCTGCCATTCCACTTTGTGAAGCAGCAGGGTACTGTGCTTATCGCCAAATTCCCGGGCGGGTCCTTCCAGGTTATTCTGTCCGTCACGGATATTCTGTTCTGCTCTTTCCATTACATAACGGAGCGATTTCTCTGGAATAACATCCTTAAAGGATGTGGTATTAGCGGCTAAAGCAGGCGCTTTGGCCAGCCAGCCGGTATCTTCCCATTTATAGAAAGGATAACGGGTCGTGATGTAGGCATTGACCGTGCGTGAAAACAGTTTTTCTTCTTTGTACAGGGAATCTATGGCCTTATCCAGCTGTCTGACATTCAGCATTTGCTGGTTGGAGGCAAAAAGGCCCATGTCCAGCCTGCTGAAAGCGAAGGAGCTGAGGTCGAATGCTTTTTTGTATTCTCTGAAACCGAGACGGATCAATTCTCCCGGAGTGGTGGAACTGCGGTTATTGCGTTCTTCATAACGCCATCCCTTTTCCAGTACAAAGTACAGGAAACGTTTGTCAGCAGAAAGCAGCATAGTACCTTTTTCAGCCAGTATGACCTTATCACCTCCTCCGGGAGTGTGGTCGATGATCATTACCTGGTGGATGGTTTTATTGTCGCTCTCTTTCTGCGCCACTTTGATAGTGTAGTCAGGAATGTCGGTATAAAATACACCGGCTTTGATATTAAAGGCTGGTTTTGAGTTGGTAATATCGTACAGCAATGACTTTGCCCGGAGGTTAGCCACTGGCATGGCGTAGTTGTTGAAGAGGAACGCCAGGACTGCGATGGTGGCACAAACGATGAGCAGCGGACGCATAAAGCGGGTGAGGGAGATGCCGGAGGATTTCAATGCTACCAGTTCGAAGCTTTCTCCCAGGTTACCGAAGGTCATGATGGATGACAGCAGCACAGCCAGCGGAAGGGCCAGCGATACCAGGTTGGCGCTCGTATAGGTGATCAGTTCTATAATCACCGGTGTATCGAGACCCTTACCTACCAGGTCATCGATATACTTCCACAGGAATTGCATCACCAGTACAAACAGTGTAACAAAGAAGGTAGCCACGAAAGGCCCCATGAATGTTTTAATGATGAGCTTATCCAGTTTTTTCACTTACTGCGTATAAAGTTAGTTCGATGCTACATGGACGTTAATTCGTACATGAAGCGCACAAATTTAATATCATTTACGAAAGTGATATCAAGTAAGAATTAAAATTACAGTTAAATTTCGCCTGAATGGGACCTGCCGGCGTAAATTTATGGGATGGAAATAATTTCACTGACAGCAGCAGAACAGGCGCTCGTAGTTAATGCGGATTGGTTATATCTGAAAAACAATGTTTTACAGAAAGTAATGACCTTGATGGGGCAGTTACAACAGGTGTTGGAAGCGCAACCTGAAACAAAAACATTTCCTTTTCCGGAGCACACGCTGCAGGCGGGAGGTAAAATATCCCGTGGAGAGCGGTACAAGGAATTGCCCTATATCATACTGGATTATCCCCGGTTTTTCAGCAGGGACAATATTTTCGCATTCCGCACCATGTTCTGGTGGGGACATTACTTCGTTGCTACCCTGCATCTGGCAGGGGAGGAGAAGGAGAAGTACAGTGACGCAATTGCATCGGCCTGGCAGCAGCTGGCAGAGCATCAGTTTCAGGTCTACCTTCAGGAAGACCCCTGGCATCACGATTTAGAAAATGGGAATTACAAATTAATATCAGCCATACCGGTACTGGAATTCAAGCAGCTGATCGCCCGGCGTTCTTTTATTAAACTTGCTAAACCTTATAGTTTTGAAGAATGGGGAAAGATAGTTCCGGAGGTAGTAAGAGATTATGCTCTTTTGCTACAGGTACTTGTCAATACTGACTGACCGGTTAGTTACCTATCCTGTGGAAAAGGTCTTTCACCTGGTAATCCCACAATTGACTCTGGTCGGCTATCTCTTTCTTTTCTGCAAAATCTTTAACGATCAGTATTGTTTCATTGGTCACTTCGGAGATCTGTATGCGAAATTCAAAGAATTCTTCCTTGGGCGCATGTTTCCAATGCAGACGGATAAATTCATCTTCTTCCTGTTCCAGCACTTCTGCCTCTTCAGTGGAACCATTCCATGAAAAGGAGAAAACGCTGTCCCTGTAATCTACTTTATCTGCGAACCACTCCTGTAGACCTGCGGGGGTGGAAAGGAATTCGTATAAGATACTTGGTGAGCACCGTACCGGATATTCCAACTCATATTGCACTTTCTTAGACATCGCTCAAGTAATTAGTAAATCAATAGCATCTGGCTGCAATTATAGAAAATTATTTATTCTGTCAAAATTATTTTGCAATTTTTTTTAATAATTGACGAAAATCTTGTACACTTTATAAATAACAATTCTATTAGGAAAATAATGAATACATTAGCAATCTGCACGGTTTGTTTTCACGGCTTTTTGTAGGAAAATCCTAATTTGAAGGTTCCAATAATAAGTTGTGAATGATGAAACGTTTTTGCTTGAAAATGGTTTAATAACCAATTATTTTTTTTGGGAGCTATCTAAAAAAACTTATTTTTGTCTGGCATTCATCAAATAGGGTAACATTTTATTAACCTGTAACTGTTCCGATTCTTTATGTCAATGCGCCAACTCAAAATCACGAAATCCATCACGAATAGGGAATCCCAGTCCCTGGAAAAGTATCTGCAGGAAATTGGGAAGGTGGATTTAATTACTCCGGAGGAAGAAGTGAACCTGGCTATCCGCATTAAGCAGGGGGATCAGAGAGCGCTGGAAAAGCTTACCAAAGCTAACCTCCGTTTTGTGGTGTCTGTTGCAAAGCAGTATCAGAACCAGGGTTTATCGCTCAGTGACCTGATCAATGAGGGTAATCTGGGCCTCATCAAAGCTGCACAGCGTTTTGACGAAACCCGCGGGTTTAAGTTCATTTCCTATGCTGTATGGTGGATCCGCCAGTCTATTCTGCAGGCATTGGCAGAACAGAGCCGTATCGTACGTCTGCCGCTGAACAAAGTGGGTTTGAGCAATAAGATCAGCAAGGCATATTCTCAACTGGAACAGGAATTTGAAAGAGAGCCGTCTCCGGACGAACTGGCCACCATCCTCGAGATCAACACGGAAGAAGTAGAAGCCACTTTAGGGGTTGCTGCCCGTCACGTATCCATGGATGCTCCGTTCATTGACGGTGAAGACAACTCTCTGCTGGATGTACTCGCTAATCCGAATGCAGTAAATGCAGATGAAGAGCTGGACCACCACGATTCACTGCGCCGCGAAATAGAACGTTCTTTGTCTACGCTTACAGACAGGCAGAAAGATGTAATCATCCTGTACTTCGGTATTGCTGTTGAGCATCCTATGTCACTGGAAGATATCGGCGAGAAATTTGGCCTGACACGTGAAAGGGTACGTCAGATCAAAGACAAGGCGATCACAAAGCTGCGTACCACTTCCCGCAGTAAACTGCTGAGGAATTACCTGGGAAGTTGATTACAATCGTTTTCAAGGTAGTGATAGCATAAAAAATTAAGAACTTTATATAAGAGAAAGGTGAATATCGGGCAGATATTCACCTTTTTTCGTTATTTGCGGCCTTCTGGTGGTTTAGAAGTTACTTTATATTATTTTTGCAACCCCTGAAGCTATGAGTCCGCACAGGACGGATAGCAGAACGGCAAAAAATTAAACAAGAACAAAAATGTTTGAATCATTATCAGAGCGGCTCGACTCGGCGTTTAAACAACTGAAAGGCGAAGGCCGTATCAGTGAGATCAATGTAGCTTCTACAGTGAAAGAAATACGCCGGGCGCTGGTAGATGCTGATGTTAACTATAAAATTGCAAAGGATTTTACAGACCGTGTAAGGGAGAAAGCCCTGGGCGAAAAGGTAATTACTGCTATTTCTCCCGGACAGCTGATGGTGAAGATCGTGAAGGATGAACTGGCTGAACTGATGGGTGGCACTGAAGCGGAACTGGACACGAAGGCTAATCCTACTGTAATACTGATTGCAGGTTTGCAGGGTTCCGGTAAAACAACCTTTTCCGGTAAACTGGCCAATTTCCTTAAAACAAAGAAAGGTAAAAAGCCGCTGCTGGTAGCGGCCGACATCTACCGTCCGGCGGCGATCGATCAGCTGAAAGTGCTGGGAGAGCAGATAGGGGTAGAAGTATATAACGAACCTGAGAACAAGGATGCAGTAAAGATTGCTCAGAATGCGATCCAGCATGCAAAGCAACAGGGAAACAACATCATTATTATCGATACTGCCGGCCGTCTGGCTGTTGACGAAGTGATGATGACTGAAGTAGCTAATGTAAAGGCTGCCGTGAAACCGAATGAGATCCTGTTTGTGGTAGACTCCATGACCGGTCAGGATGCGGTGAATACAGCCAAAGCCTTCAATGATCGCCTGGACTTCAGCGGTGTGGTACTTACCAAACTGGACGGTGATACCCGTGGTGGTGCGGCCCTGACTATCAAGTATACAGTGGAAAAGCCCATCAAGTTCGTGAGCATGGGTGAAAAGCTGGACACGCTGGATGTATTCTATCCTGAGCGTATGGCACAGCGTATCCTGGGGATGGGTGATATCACCACCCTGGTAGAGCGCGCCCAGGAGCAGTTCAACGAAGAGCAGGCAAAGAAACTGGAGAAGAAGATCCGTCAGAACCAGTTCGACTTTGAAGATTTCCGCGAACAGCTACAGCAGATCAAAAAAATGGGTAACTTGAAGGACCTGATGGGAATGATTCCCGGGGTCGGAAAAGCTATAAAAGATATCGACATCAGTGATGACGCATTCAAGGGGATTGAAGCGATGATCGGTTCGATGACGCCGTACGAGCGGAACAACCCTGATATTATCGATGGCAGCCGCCGCAAGCGTATTGCTAAAGGCTCCGGAAAGAATATCCAGGATGTGAACCAGTTCATGAAGCAGTTTGACCAGATGCGTCAGATGATGAAGATGATGAACAAGTTTGGAGCTGGTGGTAAAGGACTAAGAGCTTTTGGCAGATAAAAATTCGGTGGGAATTCTACAATTTGTAGACTTTTAACAGAAAATATTTTGAACTGTCAAGTTTAAAAAATACCTTTGCTGCCCCAATTAAATATTTTTTCATAACTCGCAAAAAAATAACTCGAATTATTTATGCCAGTAAAAATCAGACTACAACGTCATGGCGCTAAGAAGAGACCTTTTTATTTTATCGTAGTTGCCGATGCTCGCGCGCCAAGAGATGGTAAATTCATCCAGAAAATCGGTACTTACAATCCGCTGACTGTTCCTGCCTCTATCAACATTGATACAGAAAAGGCACTGCGTTGGTTGCAGAAAGGTGCACAACCTACAGACACTGTAAGAAGAATCCTGTCATTCAAAGGTGTTCTTTACCTGAAACACCTGTTGAGAGGTGTGAAACTGGGTCTGTTTGATGAGCCTACCGCTTTCCAGAAATTCGAACAATGGCAGGCTGAACACGAGCAGAAAGTTGCTGCCCGTCGTGACAGTCACAAAAAAGCTAGAGTTGCAACTCCAATCGTAAGAAGAGTAGAAGATAGTCCTGCTCAGCCAGAAGGTGGTGAAGCATAATCTAAGCTTTTGAATCATATTGAAAGGGAAATATTTGTACGCAAATATTTCCCTTTTTCATAGCCGGAAGGACGCGTATCGTATATGAATAATTACTTCAGCATAGGGAAACTGGTATCGGTATTTGGGTTACAGGGTGAATTGATCCTTAAGCACAGCCTTGGGAAAAAAACATCTCTGCCTGGAGTGGAAGCACTGTTCCTGGAAGAACGCAAGAACAGCTTCATTCCGTACTTTGTTCAGAAGACCAGTGTGAAGGATCATGAGCATGTATTTGTCAAGCTGGAAGGAATAGACACCAAAGAAGCAGCACGAAAACTGGTACAGGTACCTGTTTATCTGGGCGAAGATGATTTCAAAAAGCAGGCCGCCTCTTCCTCGCCATTGTCTATGCTCGGATATACGGTGCATGACAAACAGCAGGGGGAACTGGGAGTGATCGAAGAAGTCATAGAAATGCCGATGCAGGTGCTGGTTAAGGTCACTTTCCGGGAGAAGGAGATGCTTTTACCACTCAATGAGCAATCGCTTGTAAAGGTGGATAAAAAGCAGCAGATCGTGCACGTGGACCTTCCTGAGGGCTTGCTGGATATCTATCTGGAATAGGAGATGCATTTATTGTTCATTATGGCCTGTAAAAACGGCTGCTTGAGTCACTAAATATGAGAATTGATATCATTACTGTACAACCGGGGTTGCTGGAGAGTCCCTTTTCGCATTCCATTTTGAAGCGGGCACAAACAAAAGGGCTGCTGGAAGTACATACACATAATCTGCGTGATTATTCCACGCTCAAGCACCAGCAGGTAGATGACTACCAGTTTGGCGGAGGAGCGGGTATGGTAATGATGCTGGAACCGGTGGTGAATGCCATTGAGAGCTTGCAGGCGAAGGTAAAATACGATGAGGTGATCTACCTGACGCCTGACGGGGAAACCCTGAACCAGCGGATCGCCAATCAGTTATCCCTGAAAGGGAATCTGCTATTGTTATGTGGGCACTACAAGGGTATTGACGAGCGCATCCGTATTCACTTTGTCACGAAAGAGATTTCTATAGGAGATTACGTACTGTCTGGCGGAGAACTGGCCGCTGCTGTACTGGTGGATGCTATTGGCAGGTTGATACCTGGTGTACTGAATGATGAAACCTCTGCCTTACTGGACTCATTTCAGGACAATCTGCTGGCGCCTCCTGTATATACCCGACCGGAGGAGTTCAGGGGATGGAAGGTGCCTGAAGTGCTGTTAAGCGGCGATCATAAGAAAATTGATAACTGGCGGCATGACCAGGCGCTGGAGCGCACAAAGGAACGCCGTCCGGATCTGTTATAAAATAGGGTTGACAGTCAATCCGTTGAAAAAATATTCTTTAATAAAAGGAGTTGTTATTTGGAAGTTGTGTATTTCTCAGTTACCTTTGCACTCCGATAAATATTTGAAAGATGAACGCTATTTCTTTTGTTCACGAGCAACTGACAGGTAAGAAATCCTACCCGAAGTTTAAAGCCGGTGACAACGTCACTGTTAACTATAAAATTGTTGAAGGTAACAAGGAAAGAATCCAGTCCTTCAAAGGTGATGTTTTGAAAGTACAGGGTACTGGTGCAACCGTATCCTTTACAGTAAGGAAAATCTCTGATGGTGTAGGTGTAGAAAGGGTATTCCCTCTGTTCTCTCCTCACATTGACGGGATCATCCTGAATAAGGTTGGTAAAGTAAGAAGGGCTAAGCTGTTCTACCTGCGCGAGCGTGCTGGTAAAGCTGCCCGTATCAAAGAGAAAAGGGTTTAGTATAAATACAGGGAAATTAGTGATAACGGGGACCGTTCCGGTTCCCGTTTTTTTCATGTCTATGAAAACCGGATGCCACGTAAGGGGAGACTCTTAAAATAGAATTAAAACTTTGCAGGTCATTCAGGGTATGCCTAAATCCCGAATATATTTACCTATCTTTGTTTGCTTAACGTTTAAAACTGAGAAAATGACTGCCGTTATAGTTAAATCACCTCTTTTATTATTCCAGGAATTAGGTATGACAGAATTACTTTTGATCGCTTTGGTTGTATTGCTGTTGTTTGGTGGTAAAAAAATTCCAGAACTGATGCGCGGCCTTGGTAAAGGTATCCGTGAGTTCAACGACGCAAAGAATAATGTGCGTAAAGAGATCGAAGATGGTATGAAAGATCAGCCAGCTACGACTGACCACAAGAATGCCTAGTTGGTATCCTGCCTTGCAGGAAAGTTAGAATTTCTCGTTTCTTTGATTCAAACGTGAAGTGGAATAGTGTGCCTGTGAAAGGGATTGCATCAATCACTCTATTAGCTGCTATATACCAGTATGCCAACTGAACCGTCATTCGGTTCCGGCTTTCAAGTTTGACCTGAGCAATTATTTTATAAGAAATTAACTGGTTTGGCTTTGTCTGAATTCAGCAGTATATCGGCTTTTCAAGAAGCATTATACGCCGGCAGAACAACCTGTACGGAGATGGTACGGTATTACCTGTACCGAATTGAACAGACAAAACACCTGAATGCTTTTCTTGAAGTTTTTGAGGAAGAAGCCCTTGCGAAAGCGCATGCACTGGATACCCGGATAAAGAACGGGGAACCTGTGGGAGCGCTTGCGGGCATTGTGATAGGCATTAAGGATGTTATCTGTTATAAAGGACATAAAGTAAGCGCTGCTTCTCGCATACTGGAGGGATTCACTTCCCTGTATTCTGCTACAGCTGTAGAAAGGCTGCTGGCAGAAGATGCTATTATTATTGGCAATCTCAACTGTGATGAATTCGCAATGGGGTCTACCAATGAGAATTCAGCATATGGACCAGTGTTGAACGCATTGGACAATACCCGTGTACCGGGTGGCTCATCCGGTGGTTCGGCAGTAGCAGTACAGGCAGATCTTTGTATGGTGAGCCTGGGGAGTGATACCGGAGGATCTGTAAGACAACCGGCTGATTTCTGTGGAATTGTGGGATTAAAACCAACTTATGGCCGTATATCCCGCTATGGATTAATTGCTTATGCCTCATCCTTTGATCAGATAGGAATTTTTGGCAGGAATATTGCAGATGTGGCAAGGGTCCTACAGATAATCGCAGGGCCCGATGGTTATGATAGTACTGCTTCCAAAGAAGAAGTACCTGATTACCAGATCGTGCACAATAAATCCTGGAAAATCGCGTATTTAAAAGACGCGTTGTTCCACCCCGGCCTCGATGAGGAAATGAAGGAAGGATACACCAGCTTATTTGAAGAACTTGAAGCTGCCGGGGATACTGTTACGGCAGCCGATTTCGCTTATCTCGATTATGTAGTGCCAGCATATTACGTGCTTACTACCGCAGAAGCTTCATCGAATCTTTCCCGGTTTGATGGAGTAAAATACGGACACAGAACATCTCTTAAAAACCTGGAATTGGCCGACTTTTATAAGAAAAGCAGGTCTGAAGGTTTTGGAAAAGAAGTAAAACGACGTATATTACTAGGAACTTTTGTACTTAGTGCAGGGTATTACGATGCATACTTCACTAAGGCACAACAGGTTAGAAGACTGGTGGTAGATAAATTGTCGGAGATCTTATCCCAGTATGATGCGATTATGATACCAACAGTGCCTTCAACGGCATTTAAAATAGGTGAAAAAGCGGACGATCCAATAGCCATGTACCTGGCAGATATTTACACGGTACTGGCAAATCTGGCAGGGGTACCGGCAATTTCCGTACCTTTGCAGCGGCATTCAAACGGAATGCCATATGGTGTACAGATCATCACAAAGCAATTTAGCGAAGCAAACCTGTTAAGCATTGCGGAACACGTAATGCAGATACGGAGGGTTACTCCTGTTTAAAATAAATATGTGTATGAGGAAAATCTTTTTACTACTGCTGTTGCCAACTTTGGGTGCAGGGAATTTTGAGGCGATTGGTGGCAATGGTGTACCTAAAGAGATGGTTACTCCCTATGGAGGACCGGATACTACGGTACTGAACCACAAAATACGTTTACCTAAGGACACGGTAGTTGTGCCTTCGGAAACGTCACAGACTGTGCGCAAGAATGCCCAGAGTCTACCGTCCAGCATCAGCAGCCCAAAGGTCTATGAACAGATCAACAACAACATCGTAGCTGGATACATCAATAACTTTGCCAGCAGGTATAGCCAACATCTGCAGGTGATGGTGTCCAAAGGCCAGCCTTACTTTGTAATGGTGGAGAAAATCTTCCGGGAGCATGGCATTCCTGAAGAAATGAAATATCTCGCCGTAATCGAATCCAGCTTTAATACTAACGCTCGTTCCCGTGTAGGAGCCGTAGGAGCCTGGCAGTTTATGTCTGGTACCGCGCGTATCTTCGGTCTCAGTGTGGGTAAAAAAGTGGACGAAAGAAAAGACTTCTATAAGTCTACTGTAGCAGCTGCCAAGTTCCTGAATGAACTGTATAATCAGTTCGGCGATTGGTTGCTCGTAGTAGCTGCTTACAATTGTGGTCCCGGCGGCGTACAACGTGCTATGAACGCCAGTGGCCGTACAGATTTCTGGGGTATGCAGTACTTCCTGCCCGCAGAATCCCGCAATCACGTTTACAAATTCATCGCTACCGGTTATATCCTTGATAGGTTCAATAACTTCTTCGGTGTAGGCGATGATATGAATAAAACTGTTGTAAACAGTGCTGCTGCACCAGCCGCTTACGCGTCTACCGAACTGACAGAAGAAGAAATGTTCAATACGGTGGAATTCAATATCTCCGGCAAATATCGCCTGGATGCTATTGCAAAGAAACTGAACATGGAACTGACAGAACTTGAGCACCTGAATCCGGATTTCGCCAAAATGATGGCAGGCCCGGAAAACAGCTACGACCTGAGAATTCCTAAAGAAAAAATGAAAGAATTCCAGGCCGAAAAAGAGGATATCCTGAAAGAATCCTTACAGATGATGCTGGATGATAAAGCGACCACTTTGGATAAATCCCGCTTCCCGGCGCCAGCTAAAATTGCTGCTCCTTCAGTGGCTAAGACCAAAAAGACTGTGACAGCTTCCAAGGCTAAAAGTACCAGGACTGTTAAAGCAACAGCAAAAGGTAAAACAGTCAAAGCAGCTAATAAGAAAACAGTAGCGAAGAAAACAACTGCTAAAAAGCCGGTAACTAAAAAAACGACTTTAAAGAAGACAACACTTCGTTAAACATAATTCACAAAAAAAGAAAAAGCCTGATCATTTGATCAGGCTTTTTCTTTTTTACGTCTGTATTTAGATACTTGTCTAAATATATAATCATGAATACAGTGTAGTGTTTAAAGCCATTAAAGATGAAACCAGGCGGGATATCCTGGGATTCGTACATGAGTTGATAATGCTGGTTATTGCTATTTGTGGAAACCTGTTTTATAATGCCCGCCCCAACCGCTATCTGGGGCTAAGGAACACTCTGGACCAATGATATAAATGAGAAAGCCGTCGGCATATGACGGCTTTCCTGATTTATATTGGTACAACGCATTATCCTATCTGGCTGGCATGTAAGCGGTTCTCCTCCACTTTTTTCACCACATCGAGCAAGGGGCCTGTCATAAAGGTGGTAGCTAATGCCATCAACACCAGCATAGCAAAGATTTCAGGAGAAAGGATGCCCAGGTCGTAACCGATGTTCAGCACCACCAGTTCCATCAGGCCACGGGTGTTCATCAGTGCACCGATTCCGAGCGAATCGCTCCAGGACTGTCCCATCAGTTTCGCTGTCAACATGCTACCACCCAGCTTTCCACCTACTGCCACGAGCATAATCAGCCCAAATACAGCCCAGAGGTGTCCCTGGCCTAACAGGCCGATCTGGGTGCGTAAGCCGGTAAAGACAAAGAAAATAGGCAGCAATAACAATACGCTTACATCTTCCAGTTTATCTGTCAGCAGTTTTTGCACAGATACCTCGGCAGGCATGATCACACCTGCCAAAAAGGCTCCGAACAACGCATGAATGCCGATCACTTCCGCGGCCCAGGCAGAGAACAGCAGCGTCATGAAGGAGAGTGCTACAACTGATTTCTCTTTACTCGTTGATTGTAATTTGAGGATCTTTCTGTTCAGCCACGGTTTCAGTACATACAACATACCGCCAAGGAAGATAAGCGCCATGACCATCGTGATCACAGCACTCCACAAACTAGCCGCTTTTACGATGGCAATTACTACAGCGAGGATACACCACGCCGTCACATCATCGGCAGCCGCACAGGTAATAGCCAACAGGCCAAGTGGCGTACCACTCAGTTTTCTTTCCTGTACGATACGCGCTAACACCGGAAACGCTGTTATACTCATGGCAATACCCATAAATAAAGCGAAAGACAGGAAGTTTACGTTGGCAGGTGAAAACTGTGGATATATGTGATATGCCAGTAATACACCCAGGAAGAACGGGAAAATAATGCTGGCATGGCTGATCATCACGGCATCGTGGGCCTTGTTCTTCATCTTATGTGTATCCAGTTCCATACCTACTACAAACATGAAGAAAGCGAGACCTATCTGGCTGAGGAACTGTAAGTTCTTAAAACCCTCTGCAGGAAAAACGAACGCGCTTCCACCAGGCCAGATCATACCAAATAGAGAAGGTCCGAGACAAATCCCGGCTACTATCTCACCAACAACCGAGGGTTGACCGATCTTATTGGCCAGCCACCCAAATAACCGGGCTGTCAGTAATATCAAGATGATCTGCAACAAGAGCAGCGCTAAAGGATGTTGCACATTATGTATAAGCGAGGTCCATACACCTTCTGCTGAGGCAGCAGGCGCCGGTGTCGCTGTAACTGCAACCTTATTTGTTTGTGAGGTTGGATCTATTTTCAGATGATTACCCTGCCTGATAATAAACCAGATCAAGCATCCGAAAAAGCCGATGATCAGCGGATAAAGCAACAGTCTCTTCTTCATAATTAGTACCGGTTGGTTGTACGAAAGATAATAATAATATCCGGGTGCGTTACTGCAGGGTAGTATTAAATTACTTTGAAAGTTACCGGCATATAGCTTCAGCTTGACAGAGGTTATGTATCTTGTCGATACTATGGATACAAGGAGAGACTTTATCAAAAAGGCCGCCTTATTATCAGGCGGTACGGGACTGGCGGGCGTATTGCCTGCATCTATTCAAAGAGCGCTGGCTATTGATCCTGATGCAGGAAGCACCTTTCTGGACGCGGAACATATTGTATTGCTGATGCAGGAAAACAGATCCTTCGATCATACGCTGGGGACACTAAGAGGGGTACGAGGCTTTAATGATCCGCGTGCGATTACACTGCCCAATAAAAATCTTGTATGGCTGCAGTCAAATGCTGAAGGAGAAACGTATGCTCCTTTCCGTTTGGATATTAAGGACTCTAAGGTTACCTGGATGAGTTCTCTTCCGCATTCCTGGGAAAATCAGGTGGATGCCCGTAATGATGGTAAGTATGATAGGTGGCTGGACGTAAAACAATCCGGCAATAAAGAATATAAAGACCTGCCACTTACAATGGGGTATTTCACAAGGGAAGATATTCCCTTCTATTATGCACTGGCAGATGCATTTACTGTGTGCGATCAGAACTTCTGTTCTTCGCTGACCGGTACAACTCCCAACAGGCTGTACTTCTGGACAGGCACTATTCGTGAAAAGCAAAGTCCGGATGCTGCGCCTAATGTGCGTAATTCGGAAGTGGATTATCCTGTTCCGGCCAGCTGGACCACTTTTCCTGAAAGACTGGAAGAGCACGGCATTAGTTGGAAAGTGTATCAGAATGAGCTGAGCGTGGGAGTAGGTTTCACTGGTGAAGAGGATGCCTGGCTGGCTAATTTTACCGACAATCCGCTTGAGTTCTTCTCACAGTATAGACCTCAGTTTTCGATAGCCCACTATAAACATTTACAGCAAAGCATCCTCCGGTTGACCACTGCTATCAAGACATTGGAAGGCGAGATCCTGGCTGGCAACGTCACTGATATGCGGAGTAAGGACCTGAAAGAGAAGCAGACGCTGCTGGAAAGACTGAAAGAGGAGGAAGTAAAATGGCGTCCGGAGAAATTTGAGCTGCTTTCCGAAAGGGAAAAGAACATACATAGAAAGGCATTCACTACCAATGAAAAAGATCCTGATTATCATCAGCTGACCACTCTGCAGTATCATGATGGTAATACAGAACGTACAATGAAAGTGCCTAAGGGGGACATTCTATATCAGTTCAGGGAGGATGTAAAAAAGGGAGAACTGCCTATGGTGTCCTGGATTGTGGCGCCGGAGAATTTCTCTGACCATCCGGGAGCGCCCTGGTATGGCGCATGGTATGTCGCAGAGGTAATGGACATCCTGACACAAAATCCGGAGGTATGGAAGAAAACAATCTTTGTACTCGCGTACGATGAGAATGATGGTGATTTTGACCATGTGCCTCCTTTTGTACCACCGCATGGGCCGGGCACAGGTCTCGCCTCTGCCGGTATTGACACCAGCGTGGAGTATGTGACCCGTGAGCAGGAATTGCGGAAAAAGGGCGTGGACGAAAAGGATGTAAGAGAAAGCCCTATTGGTCTGGGTTACCGTGTTCCATTGATCATTGCTTCTCCATGGAGCCGTGGAGGTCTTGCCTGTTCAGAGGTATTTGATCATACATCCGTATTGCAGTTCCTGGAACATTACCTGAGTCATAAAACAGGTAAGTCAATAGTTGAAAGCAACATCAGTGGATGGCGTCGCACTGTATGTGGAGATCTGACGGCTGTGTTTCGTCCATATAACGGGGAGAAAATGCGTCTGCCCGTGTTTGGCGATAAAGACACTTTCATTGAAAATATCCACAAGGCACAGTTTAAAGAAGTGCCTTCTGGTTTCAAAAAGCTGACAGCAGCAGAGATCGCAGCTATTAACCAGGATCCGGCTGCTCCTCATATGGCAAGACAGGAAGAAGGCATTCGTCCGGCATGCGCATTGCCATATGAATTGTATGTCGACGGAAAACCGGGCGGTGACAGGAAGTCTTTCGAGATAAAATTCACAGCCGGTACAGAACTGGCTGGAAAGCAGTCTGCCGGCGTACCGTTTAATGTATATGCACCGGGTAAGTATCTGTCGGAAAATAAGGGCACTTATGAGGCAGTGAGAACATGGGCTTATGCAGTAAAAGCAGGAGACAGTCTGACGGACAAATGGCCTTTGGCATCATTTGAAAACGGCTCGTATCATCTGCGGGTATATGGTCCCAATGGTTTCTACAGGGAATTTATGGGAGATGAGAACGATCCGTTGGTGGATGTGAAGTGTGGATATGAGCGGAAAGGTAAAGCATTTACGGGCAACGTTTCTCTGCAATTGGACAATCTTGATACTACACATGCATATACTGTAGAGATCACTGATCATGCATATAAAAGCGGTAATCATAAAAAGGTGCTGGCGGCAGGGGCAAAATCTTCTATAGTGCTTGATCTAAGCAAGAGCTACGGCTGGTACGATTTCAGCGTACGTATCATTGGGAACAGGACATTTGAAAGAAGATACGCCGGACATGTGGAAAATGGAAAAGTCACATTCAGTGACCCTGCGATGGGAAGAGTTAAGTTATAGTAGAACCTTACCTTTGCAGGTGAAACCACAAATATGTAAACATGGAATCAATAAAAGGTAAAAACGCCCTGGTAACAGGTGCCGGAAAGGGAATAGGTAAAGCGGTGGCAAAACAACTGGCTGCAGAGGGAGTGAACCTCGCTTTGCTGGCACGCACGGAGAAAGATCTGCAAGCCGTTGCTGATGAGTTGAAAGGAACAGGTGTAAAGGTGGTATATGCTGTTGCTGATGTAGCAGACAGGAAAGCGGTAGAAGCAGCTATCGAAAAAATGAGCACAGCACTTGGCAGCATTGATATCCTGATCAACAATGCAGGCATCGGTAAGTTTGCAAAGTTCCTGGAGCTGGAACCTGAAGAATGGGAACAGGTAATAAAGGTGAACCTGTTTGGTGCTTATTATGTAATACGTGCAGTATTGCCAGGCATGTTGTCTCGTCAGAGCGGTGATATTGTGAATATATCTTCTACTGCAGGACAGAAAGGCGCACCGGTGACCAGCGCATACAGTGCATCTAAATTCGGACTCATAGGTATGTCTGAGTCGCTGATGCAGGAAGTACGTAAATCCAATATAAGGGTAACGACATTAACGCCCAGTACAATTGCAACGGATATGGCGATAGAGCTGAAACTGACGGATGGTAATCCTGAGAAGGTGATGCAACCTGAAGATTTTGCGGAGCTGATCGTAATGCAGTTGAAACTGAACAGGCGAACATTTGTGAAGGAGGCCGGTTTATGGTCTACCAACCCGTGAGTAATCTTATCATATTGTTTTAAAGGTCCCGCACTCCGCGGGACCTTTTATTTTTACATGGCTTGTAATAACTGTATCTGGTAGGCAACGGCCTGCGATTTCATCTTACGCAATATTAATGGCCACTGTACAGAGAAGAATGGCTGAAAGAGACCAGATATTTCATTCATGAAATAAATATCTGCATCAGCAATATCCTTTGGATGGTTGCCAGACAAGATCCGGCTGAACATGGCGAGCAGGCCATTGCTGTCTTTGTCACTGGACCAGGCAGTAAACCATACTTTTTCCTTGATATAGACGGCACGCACCCACATATCTGAAATCCAACCCTGTACACGATAATGATCGTGTTTATATTTATCTTCTATCGGCGGCAATGACCTGGCAATATTTTCTATGTAATGCTGACGGCTTTCTTCATCGTCCAAAAGGAGAACATCCTCGATCAGTTTATCCTGTGCTTCATTTATTGACATAGATTCTCGTTTTAAGGTGACAATATGAAATTAAGAATATATGCCGAGGATGGGGACTCCAAAACGGAAAATGTTTTTATGGTGACAGTTGTCACTCTTCCAGTTTTTTCGCAATCTTACTAATCACCTTCAACCTGTCAATGATCACCAGCAGTACAAACGCTCCACACAATACGCCCAATGCTGCAAACACGAGATAAGTAAAATAATGTATCGTCCATTCCAATGCTACTCTCACCCTGTGGATAAGACTGATCTTCTTTTCTGTTGCTCCTTCATACAATGATAGCTTCACTGTACAGAACTCATTCTCCGTATCGAAATTGCCCAGTTCTACGCCTAAATCCTGTAGTTTCCCCTCTGTCTCAAGTATCTTGTCGTGCAATGCTACAAGGTCCGTAATGGGGCCTGGCTTTGATTTTAATTCGTTGAGGGATTCCAGCGTTTTCAACAGGGACGCCTTTTGCGCATTCAGCTGACGATACTCATTGGTCTTATCTACTTTGGTGATCTGGGTTGCCCTGATCACACCTATTTTCTGGACAGCGAGATAAAAGGAATCAAATGCTTCGGGGTTCACACCGATCATCAGGTGTAATTCCCTGCTGCCTTTCAGCCCCAGTGCCTGTTCATATTGCACAATGGCTTTAAAGGCTTCTGTCTGTGCCGCGATTTGCCTGCTGTCCTGCTCGAAGTGTGAAGACTTTGTTTTAACAGAGGCAGTTTTCTCATATTTCTGACTGGGCGAAACAGCCATATCTGGTTGATGCTGAATTCCCTGGCTCTTGAACTGCACCTTTTCAGATGCATAGTTTTTCCGGAGATTACTGATGCTCTCAAAGAAGTCATTGCTATAGTCACCAGATTGGCGACCATCAGGGGCAACATAGCCATAAATAAACCTGAAAATGAACAACACGAGGAAAACAAGGGAGGCCCAACGCACCAGTCCCCAGATGCGGGCTTTAAAACTTTTCATCATATAGGGTAAAAATTATGTATGTAAGTTAAGCCATTTTTGATGACGATGGTCGTGTATTCCGTATATACCTCCGGCCACAATCACGCAGGAGCAACCATTAAAGTCTGCAACCGGTGTATAAAATAGTACCCGGACGGAATTTGGAGGCATTGTCAGGTAATAGCGCAAGCCACTATTGCTCTATTGCCAGTTCAAAGGCGGCATTGAGAATCAATTTACCTTCCGTTTCACTTTCTGTGCCTGTCAGTTTCCAGCCTTTTATTTTACCGGTTTTTCCTTTGGTTAAGAGGTCTGCGATCTGTTTATCTGTCAGCTTCTTGCCAAATACTTCAAAGGGTACTTTAAATCCGCATACCTTAAAATTGGCACAGCCATAGGCAGTATTGCCCTTCTTTAAAAGATGCGCTTTACATTTAGGGCACTGTTGCTCTTCTATTACAACAGCCTTTTTTGGCTCTTTGGGTTTCGCTTCTTTTTTAGGCTTTTCTTCCTTGTCTTTTTCTTTTTCCGCTGGTTGGTCAGGAGCAATGGTGATCACCTTATAATTAGCCGTTTTTACCTCTTTGGTCAGATCTATGACCATCTGGATCAGTTCCTGCTTAAACGTCTCCATGGCATATTCGCCTTTTTCAATGAGGCGCAGCTTACGCTCCCACATACCTGTCAGCTCCGGACTTTTCAGCAGTTCCGTCTGAATAGTATCTATGAGATCTATGCCCGTTTGTGTAGCGAAAATATTCTTCTTACGCTTCTCTATATACTTCCTGCGGAAAAGGGTTTCTATAATATTCGCACGTGTGGAAGGACGGCCAATACCATTATCTTTCAGCAGTTCACGCATTTCCTCATCTTCCACCTGCTTACCCGCAGTTTCCATCGCACGTAGCAAGGTAGCCTCTGTAAATGCTTTGGGAGGTGAGGTCTTTCCCTGATGTATTCTCGGAGTATGAGGCCCACTTTCACCCACCACAAATACTGGGAGGATCTTTTCCTCTTCTTCTCCCTCTTTCTTAGGAGCTACATCATTGGCATATACTTCTTTCCAGCCGGGCTCCAGAATCTGCTTACCGGTCACTTTAAACTCTACTTGTCCTACTTTACCAAGTACAGTGGTATTGGAGATCTTACACTCCGGATAGAAAGCTGCAATGAAACGCCTTGCCACGAGGTCGTAAATACGTTTCTCTTCCAGTCCCAGGTTGGCCGGATAAACGCCTGTTGGAATAATGGCATGGTGATCTGTTACCTTCTTGTCGTCGAAAACAGTTTTTAGCTTAGGAATAGGCTTGGCAAGAATTGGCGCTGTTAATGCCGCATAAGGCGTCATATCCTGCATGATTCCTGCAATCTTAGGATGCAGGTCTTCCGAGAGATAGGTGGTATCCACCCTGGGGTAGGTGACCAGCTTTTTCTCGTAAAGGTTCTGGATGTATTTCAGCGTATCATCGGCAGAATAAGCATATTTCTTATTGGCTTCTACCTGTAATGCCGTGAGGTCAAACAGGCGGGGATTACCCTCTTTACCTTCTTTTTTCTCGAAGGAAGTGATCTCGAAAGGATGCTCCTGCAGATAGGCCAGCCCTTTCTGAGCCCTGTCCAATATTTTGATACGATCGATGGTAGCGGTGAATTCTGTTTCCCGGTATATCGTCTTTAACTCCCAGTATTCCTCAGACACAAAGGCATTGATCTCTTTCTGTCTGGCTACGATCATGGCGAGCGTAGGGGTTTGTACTCTCCCGATGGAGAGCACTGTTTTCCCCATTGCAAATTTCTTGGTGAACAGCCGGGTGGCATTCATACCCAATAGCCAGTCGCCGATAGCCCTGGCGCTGCCGGCGGCATAGAGGTTATTGTACTGGTCAGCATCTTTCAGTTTCTGGAAGCCCTCTCGGATAGCTTCTTCTGTCAGGGAGGAGATCCATAATCTTTTGACGGGAGCGGTACATTGCGCTTTGAGCAATACCCAGCGCTGGATAAGCTCTCCTTCCTGTCCGGCATCCCCGCAGTTGATCACTTCTTCACATTGCTGTACCAGTTGCTCTATGACTTTGAATTGTTTTTCTACACCGCCGTTATTTATAAGTTTGATGCCGAAGCTGGATGGAATGATAGGAAGGTCTTCCAACCGCCAGAACTTCCATTGTTCTGTGTAGTCATGTGGTTCCTTCAGGGTACAGAAATGCCCGAAGGTCCAGGTCACCTGGTACCCATTGCCTTCATAATATCCATCCTTACGTTGTTTAGCGCCGATAATCTCTGCGATATCTCTGGCTACGCTTGGCTTTTCAGCAATGCAAACCTTCATAGTCAATTAAACAGGGATGCAAATGTCGTATAAATAGACAGAAAGCTACTTAACTTCTGCCAGGTATTTATGCACAAAGCTGATCGCCATAGAGCCTTCCCCTACCGCTGCGGCCACCCTGTTCATGGCATGGGCGCGTACATCTCCTGCGGCAAAGATGCCCGGACAGCTGGTTTCCAGCAGGTAAGGGTCGCGGTTCTGTTTCCAGATCTTACCAAACGAGTCGTAGTTTTTGAGGTCCCTGCCGGTTTCAATAAACCCTTTATCATCTTTAATGATGTCCAGCTCAATCCAATCGGTGAATGGCTTGGCGCCTATGAATATATAAAGCGCGTCTGCATGTACCTGCCTGCGCTCCTTCGTCTCAATATTACAGAGACAGAGTTGCTGCAGTTTATCCGTTCCCATGGCCTCCGCAATTTCCGTCTTGGGCAGTACAGAAATATTAGGTGTACCTGCAATCTGCTCTATCAGGTAGGCCGACATGGTACTGGTCAGATCTTCTCTGCGGATGATGATATAAATACTCTTCGCAAACTTAGACAGGTACATAGCAGCCTGTCCGGCTGAGTTACCTCCTCCTACAATGTAAACCTCTTTATCTTTACAGGCAGCTGCTTCAGTGGTGGCAGCGCCATAGTAAATACCTGCGCCGGTGAAGTCAGACACTCCTTTGGTTTCCAGCTGGCGGTAATCCACGCCGGTAGTAATAATTACACTGCGTGTATTGATCTCCGTACCATCTTCCAGCACAATTTTTTTATAACCGTCTTTCTGCCTGATATCTTTTACCGACTGTGGCGTAATGAATTCTGTACCCAGTCTGGTGGCCTGTGCAATTGCTCTGCGCGTCAGTTCCGCCCCACTTAGTCCGCTGGGGAAACCCAGGTAGTTCTCAATACGAGAGCTGGTACCGGCCTGTCCGCCGGGAGCCCGTTTTTCTATCAATAATGTTTTCAAACCCTCAGAAGCGCCATATACGCCTGCCGCCAGTCCCGCCGGACCAGCCCCGATGATCACCACATCATAGACATCCAGCTTCACCTGTGGATTCAAACCGGCTTTACGGGCTATGTCAATGATAGATGGACATGAAAGACAGCCTCCATCGTCAAAAATAACCACCGGAAGATCTTTAATGGAAAGGTTATTGACATTCAGCAGACGCGTAGCTTCTTCTGATGCCTGCACATCTAGCCACTGATAGGGAATAAGGTTGCCTGCCAGGAAGTCTTTAATGGCGTGCGACTTTGGCGAGAACTGATACCCCAGTACCTTGATCCCCTTAAAATCCGGACGGTATATTGCCTGCCAGTTACCAAGCAGATCGTCGATGATGGGATACAATTTCTCTTCCGGCGGACTCCATGGTTTCACCAGGTAATAGTCCAGTTGTACAGAGTTAATAGCCCTGATAGCAGCATCCGTATCAGAATAGGCCGTCAGTAACACACGTCTTGCATCCGGATAAAACTCCATCGCTTTTTCGAGGAATTCCACACCTTCCATTTCAGGCATACGCTGGTCTGAAATGAACATAGCTACCGTTTCCCCTTTATTCTTCAGTTCCAGTAAAGACTCCAGTGCTTCACTGACTACGGTCGTGCTTATTATTTTATAGTTATCGCGGTATTGCTGCTTGAGATCTCTCACAATGGCACGTAACACTTGTGCATCGTCATCAATACAGAGAATATATGGCTGATTGTGATTCATATTGTTCTGTTCTTAGAATGGCATAAGTCAATTCAAAATTAACTTATAAATACAATTATCCATGAATGGGAAGGGACACGATAAAACGGGTCTCTCCGGGTTTGGATTCTACATTCAGATAACCTTTGTGTTGACGGACTATCTGTGATACAATATCCAGTCCAAGTCCTGTGCCTTTACCCGGATCTTTTGTTGTAAAGAACGGATCATATATTTTGGCGATGATATTTTCCGGTATACCTGGACCATCATCAGTGATGATAACCTTCACACAATCCTTGTCTCGTTCCGTTCTGATGATAAGTTTACCTCTTTTATTCACTTCCATCGCATCCAGCGCATTATCGATCAGGTTGGTCCATACCTGGTTCAGTTCCCCGATCAGTGCACGAAGGGGAGGCAAAGTGGTATCATATTGCTCTACCAGTTCAACATTCCCTTTGCGTAATTTATAGTGCAGAATGGAAAGCGTATTCCGGATACCATCATGGATATTGGTAAGTTGTTTATCATACCCCTTATCCATATGGGTGAATGATTTTACGGAACCTACCAGGTCCGCAATGCGTTTGGATGCCTCCTCGATATCAGATACAATTTTTTCCGTAACCAGGTTATTATTGATCCAGTTGAAGACAGGCGAGATATCATTAGCCCCCAGCCGTTGCCTGAATTCATCGAGGCGTTCTTTGGTAAAGCCAAACTCCACGAAGTTCTCTGCCAGTTCCACGCTGTTCTCTACATTGAGTTCATCCAGCCACTCTGTTAATTCATCTTCTTTCTGAGAGCGCTGTACAAGTGTCATAGTAGATTGCTGTGACCTGTGCTGTGAAAGCACTTCAAACATTTTCTCTTTCACAAGATCAATAGCTGCTGCATCCATACGGATCTCCATGATCCTTTTGAAGAACTCCGGCTGTAACTGCAGGTGTTTCTTCATGGAATGTGCTCCTCTTACAACGGCAGCAGCAGGATTATTTAGCTCATGGGCCAGTCCGGCCGACAATTTACCCAATGCCATCATTTTTTCACTCTGCCGCAGGAAAGAAGTATAATCTCTTACACGATTGGTCATAATGTGCACAAGCGCCTGGGTAAGCTCAAAATGGTTGCGGATCAGTTCCTGTATTTTCTCAATAGGCAGATTGAGTACTACCGTATCTTCAATCACTTCTCCCGCTACCTGGTATACAGTTCCTCTGGAAAAAGGGAGGTATCCGACTATCTTGCCAGGTTCTACTATAAGCAGTTCGCGTAGCTCATTGTTCTGCTTCTGGCATATTCTCACAAGGCCGGACACAATGAGTTGGGTTCCGAGCATCATGTCGTCGACTTTGAACATATAACTACCGGCCGGATATTCCTGCCGTTCACTATTATCAATGAACCATTGCAATTGGTTGTCGGGAACGCCCTGAAGTGACTCGATGGAGCGCATCCATTCAACGGTGGTATTAGTCATGGAAGGATGATTATTGGCCAGAAAGATACTTATAATTCGGCTACGTTCACACAGTGATAGTTGTCGGATTTATGTTTAAATGGGTTTAAATCCTCAAACGGTGAGATACTATAAACGATGAGATGCTACCAACATAATATGGTTGTACTACGAACAAAATTGCTCCGGACGGAGCTGGCAATAACATCCAAAGAGCATTACAAATAATGCCTGACTAATATAGATACAGTCCCTGAAGCTATAAGCGGACCAGCCACCAACCGGCTGTCCGGAAGTATCAACGGTTGTGTAGCCGGAGACTGCCGGCCATCCGGTGGTCTCCAGCTACACAACCGTTGTAAAGACAAATTTTACTTCAATGCATTCCTCAGCTCATTTGCCGCATGCCTCAATGCAGACTGCACCGCCGGCACATCTGCAATGGGGTTCAGCAAACCATAATCGTGGATCATGCCCTGCACACGAACAAGCGTAACTGGTACCCCTGCCTCATCCATCTTTCTCGCATAGGCTTCACCTTCATCCCTCAACACATCATTCTCGGCTGTCTGCACCAATGTAGGTGGCAATCCCTTCAGCTCTTCCACACTCGCCTGCAAAGGAGATGCATAGATCTCTTTACGCTGCGCCTCCGGCATATAATTATCCCAGAACCAGATCATCATGTTCCTTGTCAGGAAACGTGAAGTCGCAAACTGATGATAAGAAACAGTATCGAAGTTAGCGTCAGTCACCGGCCAGAAAAGCACCTGGAATTTGATTTCAGGACCTTTTTTGTTCTTTGCCATTAACACAGTAGCAGCAGTCAGGTTGCCACCAACGCTGTTACCTACCACCGCCAGGCGTTTTCCATCAATATTCAGTTCTGCACCATTAGCAGCGATCCATTTAGTGGCAGCATATGCTTCATTGAGCGCCACAGGATATTTCGCTTCCGGAGAACGGGTGTATTCCACAAATACGGCAACAAGCCCGGAATAAACTACCAGGTCCCTGACAAAGCGCTGGTGCGTGGGGAAGTCTCCCAATACCCAGCCACCACCATGAATGAACATGAAAGCAGGCAGTACGCCGGTTTGTCCTGCCGGACGTACAATAAACAGTTTTACACTCAGACCATCTTCACTGATCGTTTTTTCAGTTACTTCCACACCGGAGAGATCTACTTCTACGGATTTCTGCGCTCCTTCCAATACTTTACGGGCATCGCTGGGTGTCATCGTTTCCATAGGATCGCCGCCAGCACCGTTTAATACATTTAAAAAAGCCTTGATGCGTGTATCAATAGCCGGGTCGATAGCTGGGTCCAATACAGCGATAGTATCGCCAACAGCGATTAGATGTTCAGTCATATTGTTATCTTTTTATGGGTTTAATAATATGGATACCCACAAATCTATTGCATAGATATACTGGCGTCAATGGCAGAATGACGGCGTCCGTTGTATAATTACGGGGAAAAGAATGGATGAGCAGGCTATCTAATCGCGGGTCACAGGAATGAGTTCAGTTATCAGCCCTTTCTTGAAACTGGAGAAGTTCATTCCCGAGTTATTCTTAAAGTACTTACTAAAATGAGAATGGTCTTCAAAGCCCAGCAGATAAGCTATTTCTTTCATGCTCACATTTGAATGCAGCGCCTGTCTTTTGGCTTCCATAATAATATGCTGTTGTATATGCGAACTGGCAGGTGTGCCCGTGATCTTTTTGACGATCCGGTTGAGATGATTGGCTGTTACAAAAAGTTCGCCGGCATAATCCGCCACAAATTTCATTGTTCTGAAATGCACTTTTACCAGAGAGACGAATTTCTGCACCAGTTCAATTTCCTTGGACTGGACCAGTTCATGCACACGGAGCTGCAGTTTCCGCGTGATATAGATCACCAATACATTCAGCAATCCCGCCAGTATTTCCGACCGCAAAAGATAATGATGATTATATTCCTTCTCCATTTTCTCCATCAGGTCTTTCATTTCGGCTTTCATTTCTTCATCGGCTTTTACGACCGGTATGCTCATGCCGTAAATGTTGGTATCCAGCCAGGTGCTGCCGGTTGTATACGTGGCCCAGCGATAGAGGAAATCCTGCGAAAATGAAAGGTAATGCCCCTCCGCACCTTCCTGCAACCGGCAAATCCTCACCTGACCAGGGGTAAGGCAAAAGATCATATCTGGTCCGACAGAATGCTGAACAGTATCAATAGTGATCTGCCCATTGCCGGCTTTTAACCAGATGATCTCAAAATACTGCAGTCTCTCGGGTTGTTCATTTAAGTGAAGCCTGTCGCGTCTCATCTCTTCCAATGTATGTATCTCAAAATGACTGTCCCGTTCGGACCTGACATGCAGGGGTGCATTGGGTAACACATATGTAGTGGCGTTCATAAAGTGTAGTTTCAGTTCAACTGATAATATGCTAATCTGATGCCATGCTGTAACTTGTTGATCCGTATTTAATTATAGGATTAATGCACTGAAATCATTGATCATATATGGCTAATTGGTCAGTGCATTATTGTTATTTCAAGATCTGCCTGCGAATTAACAGCTTCCTTGTTTTATATCGCTGAATCCCTTACCCGATTGTTCATATATGAACAATTATATGGGCTTTTTGTTAATTAACTGAGTATGGTTCAGTGTTTTATGAGAATGGTACATCACTTGCTGAGCTCACCATACCTTTTTCATCCCACGAAACCACCTGTTTATATGGGTTTACGAAAATCTGACATGCCACACGAGTTGCCGGATATCACTGAAATGTCCGGCAGAGATGATATTATGCTGACAAGAGTATTGTTGTCACTTACGACAGACATAGCCAGGTTGCTGGCGGTCAGTCATACAATAGCCAGTCCACAGGAAAAGCAAAGGCTCATCCACACCATCAAGAAATCTTTGCAGACCTTCCTCCGGTTCTCTGATATTGCTATTGTCCAGTATAACCTTAAGAAAGGCGTCTACAAGGTTTTCCTGGAAGATTGTGAAAAGACCCGGCAGCACGACGATTTTGAAATGATGGCTTCCCGTGAGTATCCGATCAGAGACGGCCTGCATGATGTACTGATGCAATCGGCAACGGCTGTATTATTTTCAGTGCCGGAACTACAAAAACAAGGTGCTATCCAGTTTGATTTCCTTCATGCAGCAGGCATTGCGGAAATAGCGGGTATTCGGCTTATGCATAATAATGAAGTCTTTGCTGGCATGGCTCTATTGTCAGAAACACCTGACTCATTTTCTAAGGAAGATCTGCGTCAGATAGAACGATTCTCCTATCACCTTTCAGGCTCCCTGGCAAACATACTCGCCAATGAGGCCATCCGTCAGCGGGAAAAAGAAAAGGAGATCCTGCTTTCGCTTAGTGCGGATATTGCCAGAACGAGAGGGCTGCAGGACCTGATCACTGTCCTGCGATGCAGGTTGAAAAGCATTTTATATCTCAATGATATTACTATTAGTCTTCTTAGCAGCAACAAAACGCACTTTAGAGTAATAGCAGAAGATACAGAAGAAATACGTTCATCTGATCCCGCTTATCAGGAACTCGTTTTCGCCGAATATCCGGTGGCAGATGGCGTTCATGATGCGCTGCTGGCTTCAGACAGTCCAGAGGTCTTTGATGTTGAACAAGTGCTTAGGAATTGTCCGATTAAACATGCCGGGTTCCAATTCATTTATGAGCACGGCATTAGAGAACTGGCGGGTGTAAAGCTGGTGAACCAGAATGAAGAAATAGGATTTCTGATAATACTTTCTGAGGAAAGGAATGCTTTTCGCGATACAGATCTGCGCTTGTTACAAGGCATCTCTGATCAGCTGGCGGTAGCATTGGCCAATATCCTCGCTGATGAAAGGATCAAGCGGCAGCTGAAAGAGATCAAAGGATATAAGGAAAAACTGGAAGAGGAAAAACTGTATCTGCAGGAGGAGATCAGTAGTGGATATACATACAAGGATATCATAGGTGCAGGGGCAGAAATGCAGCAGTTATTCTACATGTTATCCCAGGTGTCTGTTTCCCAGAGTACTGTGTTGCTATTAGGAGAAACGGGTACAGGAAAGGAGCTGATTGCGCGGGCCATTCACAATTCTTCCCCGCGTAAGGATAAATTGATGGTAAAGGTCAATTGCGCCGCATTACCGCCTAACCTTATCGAGAGTGAGTTATTCGGGCATGAAAGAGGGAGCTTTACAGGCGCCCTGGAACGCAGGATTGGAAAGTTTGAACTGGCTAACCATGGTACGCTGTTCCTTGATGAAATAGGTGAATTGCCTCCGGGACTGCAGGTCAAACTGTTGCGCGCTATACAGGAAAAAGAGATTGAAAGGGTAGGAGGGAAGAATACTATTAAGACAGATGTCAGGATCATTGCAGCAACAAACCGTAATCTCCAGAAAGAAGTTACTGAGGGGCGTTTCAGGAGCGATCTTTTTTACCGGCTGAATGTATTTCCTATAGTACTACCGCCGCTACGGGAACGAAAGGAAGATATACCATTGCTGGCTGCCCATTTCATTGACCGCTTTGCCCGTACTGCTGGTAAGAAGAACGTCCGCTTGTCAAGTACTGCCATGAAACAGTTAGAGGCATACAATTGGCCGGGTAATGTCCGTGAACTGGAACATGTGCTGGAAAGGAGTATCCTGCTGATGCAGGGTAATGTTATCAGGGAAATCCATTTATCTTCCCCGCAGGCCGGGGCAGAGAATAAGGCAAAGACTGAGGGGGATTACAGCAGAACGCTGGCGGAGGTTGAGCGGGATTACATTCTCGGTGTGCTGAATAAGTGCAGAGGAAAAGTGTTTGGGCCGGGAGGTGCAGCAGAAGTATTGGGACTACATGTGTCGACGCTTAATCACCGGATCAGGAAATTAGGTATCCACAAAGAGCATAAGTATTTTATAAAAATGCCGCAGCACTAACCGGCATTACAGGTCTGATAACGTTACAGCCGTCCGGTCACAGGGCGGCTTTTATTTTTTCTCCCACGCGTAAGGGTATACATCTCCCATTGTGTTGTTATAGTAAAGAATGCCTGTTAAATACTATTTAATGACTGACCTATGGAATATGAAGAACATCAGAAGCATGAGGTGCTGGCAAAAATGCTGGGTTACCTGGTGCTGCCTTTTTTAAGCTTTATGTTTATTGTGATCATAGCTATTCTTATTTATTCGCTCTCTTAAGTAACATTCATGTATACTACTGCCGACTATGTATCTCGGGCCTCAAGGTTCGTGCGTAACCAGCTACAGCCGACTTCAAAGAAATTGTCCACCCTGATGCTCTATGCTACAGATCTGTGTCAGTCCCGCTGCAAGCATTGTCTGATATGGGCAAAACGACCGGTCGTACATCTTCCGATGGAGAAGATCGTGGAGATCATGCAGAGTGATTGTATCAGCAAATCTACCAATATTGGTCTGGAAGGAGGTGAGTTCCTGCTGCATCCGCAGGCTTTTGAGATCTTGCAGTGGTTCAGCCGGTTTCATCCTGTATATGATCTGTTGTCGAATTGCCTGGATCCGGGAAAAGTAATTAAAGCGGCAAAAGAATATGCACCCAAACGCCTGTTCATTTCCCTGGACGGCAATAAGGAAACGTATCAGTTCATGCGTGGAAAGGATGGCTACGATAAAGTGTTACGTGTAATCAAAGAGCTGCATAAAGAACAGGCTATCTCTGTCATGTTCACGTTGTCTCCCTACAACAGTTTTGATGACCTTCGGCATGTAATGCAGGTGTGTGCCGAATATGGAACAGATCTGCGGATCGGTATCTACAACAATATCTCCTATTTCGATACAGTAGAAACAGCGCATACTGACAATGTTATTTCCAGTGAAGTACCTGCCGCTACTGCCGCCCGTCTTGAAATACCTACTGATATTATTCAAAGCCTGCAGGGGTTTGATGAAAACCTCGATTTCCTACAACTGTATAAATACTGGCAGCAGGGGGAATTGAAAATGCCTTGTTATTCCATTTTCGATAGCCTTGTAGTATTGCCCAATGGAGATGTTCCCATCTGTCAGAACCTTGACCTGAAGCTGGGAAATGTGTACAACCATACACTCGACCATATCTTTAATGATGCCGCTACTAATGCTGTACAGAAACATCACTGTCATAACTGTAATGGTTGCTGGATCAACTTCCATCGTAAGTACGATATAACGTTGCTCCGGCAATCAGAACGGTTATTGGGCAACCTGATCACAGAGAAGTTGTTTGGTGATTATCAGTGGAACAAACAGAAAGAAAGTTTTAAAGCTGTAATGGCAAAAGTGTAGTACATGTTGAAGCTGGTTATCGATACATATAAACAATGGCGGAGAATGAAGATGTTAGGCGGGCTGTTTAGCGACGGCCCGTCCTTCGCTTTTATAGGAGTAGGGCAGCATAGTATAGACAATTTATATCCCGTAATATTAAATATGGGCGTCCGTATTAAATACCTTTACTCCCGCCAGTTACAGGTTGCTACACAGGCTGCGCGTCTTTTTCCCGGATGCACAGGTATATCCGAGCTCTCTGTGATATTAAATGATCCGGCAATACGGGGTGTTTTTATCTGTTTGAAGAATGAACACCAGCTTCCTTTGGTAAAGGCTTGCCTGGATGCAGACAAATACGTGTTTGTGGAAAAGCCGGCTGTCAGCAGCTATGCGGTCCTGCAGCAACTGATGGCCCATCCTCATGCAGATAAATGCATGATTGCATTCAATAAGCGTTTCAGTCCTTTGAACCGGCATCTGAAGAAGAATATCGCCAATACCTACAGTTATCAGGCCCGTTATATTACAGGTGCCTATCCGGAAGGAGATGCTATAATGGAGTTATTCTGTCATCCTATTAATAATGTATTAGCGTTCTTCGGGCCTGTAGAGCAATATACGCTGTTACATCATTCAGACGCAAATGGAAGTTTACATCTGCAGTTGCTGGTAAAGCACCGCCAGGCAACCGGCATGTTGGAACTGTCCACCTGCTATTCCTGGTCATTGTTTACCGATACACTGCAATGCCTCACTCCCCGTAACGTAATTGAAATAACCTATCCGGGTAGTTTCCGGATTACGCCTCTGGGCAGGCAGTTTGCGGGAGTACCCTTTGATAAGATCTACAACAGTCGGCGCCAGCTAAGTGAAAGTAACTATACAACGGCAACACCGGTGGCGGGGAATAATCCTATAGTACAGTATGGTTATCGTGATGAGATCCATTATTTCGTTACACAGGTACAACAGGGTAAAATGCTGCACCGCGCAGCACCCGGTACATTCAGGGATACGTTCCGATTATTGGATGAACTGAAACAAGCGATGGGTTAGAGCCGGTAACTTATGCCGATCTGGAAACCAATCCATACCCTGATATCTTCTATTTCTTCGGCAGGAGACCTGTGAAGTGTATATGGAGGTCTGATAGTCATGTAGTCTTTTTCGGGAGTTAATGATATCTCCTGGAGGGTGGCCACGCTTAAGGACCAGGTGCTCAGTTGGTAGGTGCTTTTCAGATGATTGAATACAGGCCCGGCATATACTGACAGGTGTGGCGCTATACTTTTCTGTGCAAAAAGACAGACCCTTTGCAAGCGGCTGTTCACAAAAAGCGGTGGTCTTGTATTGGTAGTGTCATCATCAATGTGTATAGGTGTTTCCTTAAAGAGCTTTCCCGTTGTTGCTTCCAGCTCTATCAGCCAGCCGTTATTTAGAGGATAACTGATGCCGGCTCCGTAGCGGAAGCCCGATACTGAAAAATTGGTACTCCACGACACAATACCGTAAACCAATGTTATACCTGCTTTGGCCTGCAGGTTGGCATAAAGCGCATCATCTGCCGCAAAGCCTGCCTGTACAAATGGTTTGAAAAGGCCCGGCTTTTCATAGATATACCGTTTTTTTTCCCGTCCTGCAGGTGGACTAAGGGGGATTAATGCCGGCGATACCGGTTTTATAGCAGGAATAGTGATCTGTAGTGGAGCGATGCAGGACAATGAATTGGGAATAAGATGCACAGCCATATCTGTTGCCGGTGTTGTTACAGCCCGATCAGGCTTAATGGCCGTTTTAATATCTTTTGCTTTGCTGGTACGATCTGTAAGAATATTCCGGCGATTATTATTGTTCTTGTTAGATGCGCTGTGAGATGATGCCCCTGTCTCTGATCCTTTATTGGGCCCCATCTGGCTGGCCGTACGGGCGCCCGTATGATAACGGGCAGTATTTTTACGAGTGGCAATATGATCTGTTTGTTTAGATGCCGGCATGCTGATCTCTTTGCCTGCTATGCTGACCGCCTGCCGGCTTATACCTGTTGGCTTGCGTGCTGCGATCTGTTTGGTTGTTTGTGTAAAAGCGGCCGTTTGGCTAGCAGCACGCTTGTTGTTTATCTGGCGAAAGATGACATGATCCTGGTAAATGACATATTCTGAACCTGTGGCTTCCTTGATCATCGTCAGCAACTGTTGGATGGAATAAGAAGACTGCCGGAGCTGAAGCTGTTTCCAGGCTATTATCTTTTGGGCGTTAAAGGATAGTATGAAACCTGTTTGTGCTGTTATCATATCCCCCAGGGTAGTAATATTCACTTCCTTTAGCGGTACACGTACTTTTTTGTCTAACGATGGCGTGGTTGTCTGTGCCCTGGCGCCGGTTAACAGTAATACGCATATCGCCGTCAGGCATGCCTTTCGAAATAACTCAATTACATTCATTCCCTTGCAGATAAATAGTAGGCCCTTCCATGCGATACTGAATAGACAATGATGCTGTAATGACCTCCATTACATACTCAATAGGCATATTGGTAAAAGAAGTCGTGAGTGTGCAGTCCGCCAGTTTTTTATTTTCCAGTACGATCTTCACGTTGTAAGCTTTTTCCAGGGTACCAACCACTGATGCCAGCCGGGTTGCCTGGAACCGGAAGACTTTGGTAGCATAGGCATAGTCATTGCTTCCTTCCAATTTTGTTGTGGAAAAGTGATGTGTATCCACCAGGTATGTACTTTGCATCCCACCTTTTACGATGACGCTGTCATTATTATCAAAGAAAAGTACAGCCCCATTGTCTACCTGTACCGTGACGCTGTCTTTGTTAGTTCTCACATTGAATGCCGTGCCTATCACTTTGATGTCAGCGGAACCAGTATGTACAATAAAAGGTTTTCTAGCATCAGGAGCGACAGAAAAATAAGCTTCTCCGTGCAGGTGTACTGTTCTTCCAGCATCATCAAAGGAAGCAGGGCGTTCCAGCCGGCTGCCCGGTGTTAATGTCACACTCGAATGATCGGGTAAAGTATCCCGGAGGATATCATCAGAAGATGTAAGCGCCAGCATAGAAGGGACCTTCGTGGGTTGCCACGGATGGAGGAAAACGAGGAGTGCTGCTCCAAAGCATAAAATGAATACAGCAGCTACAGCCCGGCGGATAAATAGTGTACGTAGTAAAGGTGTTTTGCGATTCCCCTCCGGAGGGGTGGCGCCAATATTGAGCCGTTGCAGCTCCCGCTGAAGATCCGGAGCGTTATAAGTTCCTTCTTTGCCTGCATGCGACCATACCTGCAGATATTGCTGCAGCAGCCGTTTGTTGTCCGGAGCCTGATCCACCCATTCATCAACGGCGATGGCCTCTTCCGGGCTCGCTTCTCCTGCCAGGTATTTTATCAGCAGAGTTTCAGATATCGCTATGTTTTGTTGTTTACTCAATGATAAGTTATTTCATGCCGGCTTTACAAAAGATGATTTATATGCAATAAAATCAAAATGGTGAGGAGGTAATCGGCCAGTTTTTCCCGCATCAGTTTTAGCGCCTTGCTCATCTGTGCTTCCACTGTTTTAACTGAGATATTCAGTTCTGCGGCTATTTCGGCATACTTTTTACCTTCTTCTCGGCTTTTGAGGAAGATGATCCTGCATTGTTCGGGTAAGGCGCCGGTGGCCTGTATGATGTGTTTTTCGAGCTCTCTGGCCAACGTTTGCTGTTCTGTGCCCCCCTGCATGATATTATCCTTGTCTCCGGTTTTGTAGGACATGTACCTGTCCCTTGCTCCGTCCTTCCGGATATTGTTCATGCAGAGGTTATAAACAGAACGATAGAGATATCCTTTTATATCTTCTTCAAAGACAACGGCTTCCCGTTTCTCCCACAGCCGGGCAAATACAGTTTGTACAATATCATTGGCCTCCTCGCTGTCCCTCAGTAATGTATAGGCATACCTGTGCAGCTTTTCATAGCAGGTATGAAAAAGATGCAGGAACAGCTCAGATTTATCTCGTTTCTCCAATACCGTTAATTACCCAATGCTTGTTGGCACAATGATATAATAGTACAACACGAAGGGCCGAACATACCCCTACGCGGACTGTAAAAAAGTTTTCAGTCTCTTCCTTCAGCCGTCATACCTTGGGACCCCATCCCTTTTCGTACTCTCTTTTCCACAATTTCATGGCATCGGCATCATTGAGGATGTGACCGTTGGTGGGATCAGTATGTAATACCCTGCCTGTACGCTGTGCAATATTGCCTAACAAAGGGAGTAATGTACTGCGGTAGGCGACATTTATTTCCGCGTTAAGTTTGGCGTTGCCGCGGATGCTTTCCAGGAAGTTGTTGATATGTATTGCGTCGTAATATTCCCCGGCAGGACTAACCGTGTTAACGGCGCTCTGATTGGTATTGGTAGACTGCTTCACTTCTTTGACGGTCTTTCCTTTTACATCTACTATCTTGTAGCTGTCGCCTCCGGAGTTGTACAGGGTGCCGTTGTCGCCGAAAATGGCAAAACCACGGTCGCTGCCTTCCAGGTTAAATGAGCTGCAGCTGCGTCCTTCCCAGGAGATGGCTTTGCCGCCTTGAAATTCAAAGTTGAGGGTTTGGGTATCTGGTGTTTCCCAGTCGTCTTTTGGATAGGCATAACGTCCGCCGGCAGAGGTTACTTTAGTGGGAAATTCCAGGTCCATGAACCAGCGCAGGCAATCCAGTTCATGGGTGCCATTATTACACGTTTCTGATGTACCCCAGTGCCAGCGCCAGTGCCAGTTATAGTGGACAATGTTGTCGAGGTGGTCGCGGCGCGGGGCCGGACCTTGCCATAAATCCCAGTTCAGGGTATCCGGCACGGCTATTTTTTTACCAATACCTATAGGCTGACGGTTATTCGTATACCAGCTTTTGCCATAATATATCTTACCCAGGACATGTTGCTCTTTTACCTCTTTTATAGCCTGTTGCATATTGGGCCAGGAACGGCGCTGGCTACCCATTTGGACCAGCCGGTTATATTTCTTTGCTGCCGCTATCAGTAGTTCGCCTTCCGCCGGATTGTGGGCGCAGGGTTTTTCCACATACACATGTTTACCCGCTGCGGTGGCCATTATAGCTGCAGGAGCATGCCAATGGTCCGGAGCAGCCACAAACAGCGCATCAAAATCTTTACGCTCCAGCAACTGACGAATGTCTTTAATCACAGTGGGTTTACGTTCCTGTGCGCCGGCAACGGCCTTCAGGCCTTTGGCAATTGCGCCGTCTTCCACGTCGCAGATATAGCCAATTTCAGCACCTGGCAGCTTCGCTGCACACTGGGCCAGCCAGTTTCCCCGGGAATTGACACCCATGACGCCTAATACCAGCTTATTGCTGGGAGCATTTTTCCCGAATACGGGAAAGTTAAGGATGGTTAAGCCTGCTCCTACACCAGCAAGACCGCCGGTTTTGATAAATTCTCTCCTTTTCATAACGATGTGACCTGTTTATAGTTTAATGTTTTTTGCAGATAGAAGTTTAGAATAGGCAGCCTAATGTAAAAAAATAAATATGGGCAGTGTAGAATATTTGATGAGTGAAAACATAGAGGGATTTGTGGAGGTCCGGGCAGTAGCGGCCGGAACATCAGTGGAGAATTAGTGGTAACTTTAACTGTAAAGTAGTGGGTATGCTTAGAAGGAAAAGGCAACGTAAATATCTCGTTAAACGGTGCCTGGAGCTGCGGGACCAGTTACATACTTTTGCCGCATCCGGAAGTCAGGAAGCATTGCACAAACTGCGGGTGGAGATAAAAAAACTAAAGGCTTTCTCCGAATTGACGAAATTATACAAAGGAGAAAAAGAGGCTACTATTAAAAAAAATATCAAGAAAATATTCCACCGTGCAGGTATCATCAGAGAAGCCGGTATTAATCTGCAAATGATAAGGCAGTTCGATATTTGTCAGCCGCTGTTCAGTATCAAAGCAACTAACATTATCCAACAAGAAAGCGCGAAGTTCCGTTTGCATGAAACCCGTTATGATCATGATATCAGGAATACAGTCATATCTCTATTGCAATCGTTACACCCGGTTCATAGTCGCGATATCAAACAATGGTTCAGCGGACAATTGAAGAAAATCGCAATTGTTGTAACCGCCGCATCCAGCGATCAGCTTCATGAGGCGCGTAAGAAAATAAAAAATCTCATATATGTGCATGGTATCCTTCACAAACCATTAGCAGCTGAATTGAAGTTAAAAATTGACTATCTCGATCAGATGCAGGATGCCATAGGTAAATGGCATGACGCGGCCGTAGCTGTTGACCTGTTGGAAGCGCACGGTTCAGGTAAAGCAAAGGCCAGCAAGCTCCGGAGGGAACAGGACAAAGCCCGTGAGGCTATTCATGCAATTGGAGATGGGTTTTGGGAGAAGGTTGTTAAGCAGGATTGATGAGCTGATTAATTTACAATGATCTTATTTTTTATTGCATACTTCAAAATCCCAACAGTAGACCTTACCCCCAACTTATCTTTCAAATCCTGCCTTGTCTTTTCTACTGTCCGGATGCTTACAAACAACTGAGCAGCTATATCCTTATTGCTCTTTTCATCCCATAATAACTGAAGGATCTTTTTCTCTCTGTCGTTCAGTGTGGCTTCTTTTTTTGTTTTATTACGACTATTCTCATACTGCGTATTCTCATACAACACGTCTGTAAATAATCTATTTCTGTACACTCTGTTTTCTTTTACGGCATCTATCGCCTGCAGCAGGTCTTCAGGGTCTCCTGATTTGGAAATGAAGCCATATATTCCCAGCTCCAGCAGGTCGCACATAAGGTGGATGTCTTTGTCCGTTCCGAGCAGTAGTATTTTTATGCGGGGATATTCCTGGCGGATCAATAAAATAGTGTCTGTAAGTGTGGGCATTAATATATCGACCAGCAACGCATCTATCTGCGTATGTTTTAGTTGCTGCAACAGGTCATATTCATTGGACGACTGAATAGCAACGGTGATATTTTTTCTTTCTGAGAGATAACTTTTTAATGTTTTGATAAATAGCGTGTAGTTATCTAAAATGGCTAATTTAATGTGTGTCGCTGGCATAAAATAAGAACTAAGGATGAGTATTATTTAAATTACAGGCGCTGAATTTGTGGCATTTTAGCTTGAGGGCTGTGCTGTTTTTGGATTAACGGGCAACACAATTATTACAGGGCTTTATGGGTTAAGGTAATGTATTTTAAGTACATGTAATATAGTCTGAAATTATTTTTCAGACAAGATCAGGCGCCCAATTTAATGGTAATTTAATTATCTAGTAATTGCCGGCATTTAGTGAACTTTCAGTAAGCAGGTAATGTTTTTCTACTTTGTCCAATACGATATAAAGAGAGTCTCTGTTGCGGGTAATACCTGTCATAATAATCCTGGATCCGTCGTTAGTGGTATAGTGTAAGGTCATGTCTTCTTCCCGCTCTGCGTTGGCGTATTCCAGCAGGATATGTTTCTGCCTGCGCCATGACTGCGCTCGTTTGTCTATACCACTTATTTCTTTCCAGATAACATCCGGAATGACAGTGATCGTATCGTGTACAATATGTTTGCGGCCGCCTGCAAGGTGGAAGGAATTGCTGGTAATCCCCGCTTTTTTATTTAATGGATTTTTATTGTGCAGATGAAGTATATGGTGAACTGTATCTGCTTCGTAATAAAAATATGTTCTTCTGCCGGCCATGCCCGTTAACTCGAACGTACGGTTAATATCTCTCATCGGCAGCGCAACACCGTTGGACAGATCAAGATGCTGCTGACGATTGGTGCTAAAAGTGAAAGTAGACCATTTCTCAAATGTAACATGTTGCCATCTTATCGTATCGAGAGGATCGTAAGCGATTTCTTTATTATTGATACTAAAAAATGTTACGTGGTAATTTCCTCTCAGTACGGGCACTCCTTTGAGAGAAGGCTGTTTATAGGGATCATATAAAAAGTTCATTAGCTGCAGATACCCGGTGACACCTACAAACAGGCAGAGCAGTCCCGATTTCAACCCTATTCTCAGATATTGCTGCCACTTTTCAGAAAAGGAGGGATAATAGTGGTAAGGAATCACGTACCGTTCTTTTATAAAGAAAGTATAGAAGTAGGGAAGGTCATAAGCTAACAGGTAAGCCGCCAGAATAACAAAGTAAGAGGAATAGATATGTACATTGCCATCATAGGAAAAGTTGACATATACAATATCTGCCATGGCTGCAAACAATAAAATAGCTCCATAAACGGTTGTTTTCCTGAACAGTAGTAAAATGCCGGTCACTATTTCAAAGACGCCGGCAAATGATTGATACCAGGGTACAATACCTACAGATACCCAGTATAGTTTCTGCGCGGAATATTGTCCGAAATCTGTGTTTAACATCGACAGAGAAGGAAAAGGCATCTGAACAGGGAAGATCTTTAAGAAACCAAATCCAATAATACCTATCGCCGCTCTGTAACGGATCAGCACTTGTAACCAGTAGTTGAGTGTATAATATGATGGCCGTTTTCTGTCAAGATAAGAGAATATCAATCCACCTATTGTGGAAATGGCGAGTATCAGCAGCCAGTCTGTATATCCCATCAGATTCCAGCTACTGTTGCTGAACCTGATAATGACGGGCATAAAACGTGTGATGTCATAGATGTCCCTGTAGTGAAGCGCATTCCAGTGAATGGCAAACAGCCGGTCATACCATTCCTTGCTGAACGGAATACACATGATCAGGTAAAATATAAAACATATCCGGAATGCTACTTTGGCGGGGTTGGTCCAGGGCTGCATGTTATTATAATTTAGCAGGGTTGTTTTTGCCAGTACCTGCTTCTTCCAGCAGGTATCTTTTATCTATTTTTTTTAAAACGATCAACAAAGAATCTCGTTGCTGATTGAATCCTGAGAGTACGATCCTGTTGCTGTCTGGCTGGTGATAGTGAAATACATACATGTTGTTTGTCTGTCGCATTACCAGCGTATGCTGTACGGTATCTGTTTCCAGGGAGTAATAGCTTCTTCCATTGTTACCCGACTGCTCATAAGACGAGGGCTTTTCCAGTACATCGGGCACTGCATACACTGGTGCTGCGGACGAGTCCTTTTTGGGAGAACGGATGCTGGCAGTTGCCCATTTTTCGAATACTACATTTTCCCATCTCACCGTATCTGTTAGAGAATAAGGTAGCTCTCGCCCGTTAATGCGAAAAGTGCTCACGTCGTAAAGGCCTGTCAGCCCTGCCGGTGTTACCGTATGAGGATATTGGTAGGTGCCTTCCCTGTAACTGGAATAACTGGTGTAACCCAATACAAGGAAGAACAGCAGGAAAATGCTCCTTGGCGCCCACTCCCATTTAAAGGGAGGTATTGTGCGTCGCAAGGCAACCGGGCGCTGAAGCGCAAACAGCGTATGGAACTCGCGGAGGTCATATACCAGGAGGAATGAAGCAATGGCCAACAGATAAGCGCTATACACCACATCGGCACCCTCATAAGCCCAGTTGCTCAGCAGCACATTACCGAGAAATATAAGGGCTATGATCACCGCAGGCAGTGTCAGTTTTCTGAAAAGCAGCAGTAGGGCAATAGTTAATTGTACGATACCAAGGAAACAGGAATACCCCGGTGCAACGCCTAGTGTCATGGAAAAGATCTTCCACCGTGTAAATTCACCGTAATTGGTGTTCATATGACTGATAGAAGGATAAGGACTGTGGATGTGGAAAAAGTAAACAAATCCATACCCGATAAAAGCAAGTGCCAACCGGTATCGGAGTATTACTCTCAGCCAGTAGTACAGCATATCCATATCATACCGCCCGGAGGCCGTAACTGTCCAGATAATGGTGCCGGCAACCGATATCAGTACTATATATTGTAGCGTGTCCAGGGATGGGGGATGATAGGTTGCCAGCATCAGCATATCCGTAAATTGCATACCGAATGAATACTGCTGATGAGTGGAAGGGGACAGGCTTAATATAAAGAAGATAAAACAGAACCTGAATAATACCTGTTGAGCAGGCGTCCATTTATTCGCTGTCATTTTGTTACGATTTATTGGCGAGGTATCCATAAAGGGATGACAACAGGGCAACAATGCCGGGGATGACCAATGCTGTGGCAGCACCTCCGGTCTTTTCAAGAAACCCTATCAGGAAAGCTCCCAGCGGATTGATACCTGTAAGGATATAAGTATACAATGCAATTGTATTGACCTGGTATTCTTCTTCCGAACGAAGTTGAATGTAGGCGCTGGTCACGGTTGTATAGGTCGTATAGAAATAGCCGGTAAGGACCAGCAGACTGCCGGTCAGCCAGATATCGCCTGCCAGCGCAAGTAGCATGAACATTATACCTAATCCGGCTGATGAGACCATCATGAAATTAAAGCTCACCTTTGATAGATAAGCGGAGATAATAGCGCCTGCAAATGCACCCAGTCCGAACAAGGCATTGATGTAACCGAACTCTTTGGCATTAGTCTGTACCAATATGCCTGAGATGATGGGAAGGATAACAGAAAAATTGATACAGAGCAAGGACACGAGGAAAAGTACAGCAAATGGCACTGATAGCTGCCGGTTGCTGAAAACATAACCCAATGCGGCACTGATACGACTCAATAGCGACTGTTTTGATTTATTGTTTGCATAAGGATACAGCTCCTGTTCCTGCATGATAAAAAGACTATGTATAACAAATGCGAAAGACACTGCGTTGAACAGGAAACAATACGCTGCGCCCATGCCCGCCAGTAGCAATCCTCCTATGGCAGGGCCAAGCACTTTCGCGAGATTGAAAACCGAAGTATTCAGGGCAATGGCATTGGGTACCTGCGACCGCTCCACACACTGCCGGATCAGTAACTGGCGTACGGGGTTGTTGATGACAACAATAAATCCCCTTAACAGGGCCAAAAGGTACAGATGGAACAATTCGATCTTCCCTGTAAAGCAGAGCAACGACAGCACAATGGCAGATAGCATGGATAATGACTGACATATGATCATCGTTATCCGTGGATTTAACTTTTCCAGCAGTGGTGCACTGATCAGTCCCAGCAAGGCATATGGTGTAAACAGGCAGGCAGTGAGCAGGGCAATAGCTTGTGCAGAATGCGTTTTTTCAAGGATCAGCCATGACTGGGCAATATCCTGTATACTCGTGCCTATCTGTGAAATACTGAGACTAAGAAAAAGTAGCCTGTAATTCCTGTGTCGGATCAGACTGGAAAATGTCTTTGTGAGATATGTCGTATTCATTTCAAAGACATCTCTTGCTTTATAGCAGATAATTTCTCCATCACCTTTACTGCACGTTCCTGAATGGACAGGTCTCCTTTTAATTCCAGTACCGGATAGGGAGAGGCAGCCAGCCATTGCTGATGCGCCTGCAGGGTTCTCCCACGGGCGGTATTGTCGTCATAACCCGATGCCCAGGCAATAAACTCATTAAATTGTTTGTTCCTCTCTGCATCTGTGTAGATAATATCTCCATACTTTTCCAGTTCCCGCGCTTTCAGCCGCTCAATCCTGATATCCTGCGGCAGCCACAGGAAAACGATCAGGTCAAATGCCGCATCCAGTTCCCATTTGATGACAGACCCCCCCAGTATCCAGCCGTTATGTTGACTGAACTCCTGTAATATCATATTGTTTCGTACTGCAGGATCTCTTCTTATTGTGAAAGGAGGATCACTTTTCTCCCAGTAAAATTCATCTGTATCAAAGTATGGTACATTGAGCGTTGCTGAAAGATACTCTCCTAGGCTGGTAACCCCTGAGCAGGATGCCCCTACAATATGGATCTTCATAAATGGTTTATTTGAGTGTGTAATATCTGCATCGCCTTTTTTATAATGTCCAGCGGACAGGCAATGTTTATTCGGAAAAAGCCTCTCCCATATTCACTGAATATTGTTCCTTTTGATACAATCAGTTCCTGGTCCAGTGTAGAAAAGAAATCATCTTCACTGATCTGTAACGCACGGTAATCAATCCACATCAGGTATGTGGCTTCCTGCCGAAACGTTCTCAATTGAGGAATATGCTCCTGTATAAATGTCCGGACGTAATGATAATTATGGGCAACATACTTATTTAATGAGATCATCCAGTCGCGGCAATGGGTGTAACCTGCCATTGTTGCGGTAAGGAAGGTAGTATTCACTTTATTGATGCCATAAAGATCAAAGACTTTTGATAGTTCCTGCTGCATCCTTTGATTAAATACAACGACATGTCCGCCTCTCAGTCCTGCAATATTAAAAGTTTTTGTGGAAGAATGAAGAATGATGGTATTCTGTAAATAAGGTGTTGGCAGCGTGGCAACTGAGGTAAATTGATATCCCGGTAATACGAGATCACAATGTATCTCATCTGCGATCAGCAGGATCTCATTTTCAAGACAGTATTCCGCAATGCGTAGCAGATCTTCATAACTCCATACTCTGCCTACAGGGTTATGTGGAGAGCACAACACGAAGATCTGCGGTCGTAAGGGTAGAAGTGAGTCCAGGTGTTCAAAATCCATCTGGTACTCACCGTGTTCATCAATTTTTAAAGGGTTGAATAAAATGGTCCGGTTCCTGGTAATCTCCATGAACCTATAATACGCCGGCGCCTGTATAATAATTTCAGCACCCTCGGAAGTGTATCGCTGTATGATGGCAGACAAGGCCGGTATAATACCGGAGACAGGATTAATGCTGATTCCTTCTGTATTGTAGTGATGAAAAGCGGTAAACCAGTTCAACACTGTTTCCAGGTATTGTTCATTGACTGCCGGATAACCGAGAAAACCTGTGGATATTTTTTGCCGTAGGGCGTCCAGTATAGGCCCCGGTGTTCTGAAATCCATATCGGCCAGCCACATCGATAAACTGTTTTCGGGTATTTTATCCCATTTGTGGGAATCCGTAAACCGCCTGTCGTATACTATGTCAAACATGTATTCGTTCGTTTGCGGCATTATCATATTTCATATTTGTTTGAAGCTGTCTGTAAACTTTGTCTATAAACGCAATTCCTTCCCTGTGCGATAACAGGGAAGAATGCGCATCACCGCCCTGCAGGAAATCCTGCAACTGCCATTGCCGGGCTGCTACGTTCATACCTTTGTTTAGTGGCAGTTCGGGATACAGCTCAGTAAGATCCTGTCTGTTGAGCTGTATATAACCTGTACGACCTGTAACACTTGTATTGTTGATGATCTCTATGGTGAAGTGCTCCGTTTTGTCTGCCGACTGTTGTTTAGACAGCGAATGACTATTGATGTGAACAGAACAGAGAGGACCAACATGTATGATCACAGATTCCTGCCTGAGGCGACCATTACTGATGTAGGTGTTCTCAGGCAGCTGATGCCAGCCTCTGTTGGAGGCGGATGTTTCCATCAACTTAAGACAATAATGAGAGATCCGTTTACCATTACTTTTGAAATCCCCCGTCAGTGTAACATCAGTTTCTCCGAAATCATGCAGCCGGCTGATATTTTCAGGTAGAAAGTATTCGCTGAACCGGTCGGTACGCAGGCATCTTTCATACACTGTCTGATCGATCATCCCAAGGTGGTCGGCTGGTGAGATCTCTAACGCATGCAGGGTAGACGCATGCATATCAGGATATAGTATTTTGTTGAGCGACATCAGGCTGAACAACAGGTCTATATAATGATAGCCCGAATGTAACATTACACCATACCCATATTTATACGGATGGTTTTCTCTGTAGAAAAGTTCATCCGGCATATTCCACATACCTCCTCCAAAATGGATGTCTATAAATGTGACAGGCACGCGATAGGTACTGATCAGATCTGAAAGAAACTGCCTGACGTAATTGTACCCGGTATGTGCACGCCGCTCGCAGGAAATAACAAAGTTCAGCTGATCATTCCGGATTTCTTCCGTTATATCATAGAAGTCCTGTAACAACGATTCGGATGATTGCCTGGATGAAAAGGCCGTGAGTGGCTTGTCTGTAAATACATGCAGGTTGTTCCTGACAGCCCATATAGCATATGCTTTATGAGCTTTGGGTTCTGTACAGATGATCACCGCATCTATTAATTTTTTGTTTATCCTGCCGCATAACAGGCTATCCAGTTGTTCAGGCGTAAGATCATTACGATGTTCGTCCGGAAGAAAAACATATTGTTCAGGAAGTAATGATTTACCTGAAAAGAAACGTAGGATGCGTTCTTCTTCCGCTTCAAGATCGATCACCATACTGATCTTTATTCCTGCTTGCTGCTGCAGTACAGAATAGTATCGTTCCCTGAAATGCAGGCCGCACCCTACTACTATAATATGCTGTATTTTTCTGCTCACGTTATTTGTATAATTCCTGTGGTCTGATAATAGGGAGGCGATCGGACTGATTCTCGTAATAATGTGCGATCCAGCCAGCTACTCTGCTGAGTGATAACATCACTGTGTTCATGGAAGAAGGCATCCCGAACAAAGTGTAAAACACATTATTGAACAAGTCAGGATTAGGGAAGATGAATCTGCTGGTGAAATAAGTGTCGTTACTTACACGATCTGTCAGTTCAAACGCCAGCCTTCTGATCACATCTACGCTGACGTATACCGGATCGTCAGACTGTAACATATTGTACATGATCCTTGCTCTAGGATCCCAGTTTTTATAAATGCGGTGTCCGAAACCATAAATTACTTCCCTGCGCCCCATTTTTTCAGCAATAAACTCGCTGGCGCTGATACCTCTTTGTATAATCTCGTTATACATCTGTGATACATATTGACTGGCACCACCGTGCAATCTTCCTTTAAATGCTGCAATACCACTGGCTATCGCTGTATAGATATCTCCTCCTGCGCTGGCAATATTACGGACGGTTGCTGTTGAGCAATTTTGTCCATGCTCAGCATGCAGCATCAGGATGATGTTAAAGAGTGGTGCATACAGATCAGCTTTTTCAGGAGATACCTGCTGTAAGAAACGGTGATAAACAGGTTGGGCTGAGGTACTGCTATTCCATGTGATATTATGTTGCAACTGATAATAGTATGCCGCAATTACAAAAAGCTGGGCGATAATGAACTGGGCCTGCACCAACGGATCCTCATTGCCGGGAATATATTTTTCTTCAATGCCTGACAGGGCGGTTACGCCTACCAACAGAAAATCCATCGGATGAATGGAGGCCGGTAAATGTTGTAGCACTGCCTGTATCCCGGCATCTAATACGAAGTATTGGTGCATCCCTTTGCTAAACTGCAGTTCTCCTGAAGGATCGTTATCAAGCTGTGTAATTAACTGGAATGCGAGGCCCTCGAAGTCTGTTTCACCGATCTTTTCCTCAATAGGAGTGCTGCCATAGAACAACTGGCCTGTTTTTCCATCAATGCGGCTGATACTGCTTTTACAGAAGCTGGTATGATTAGCGCCGGGGTCAAATACAATAACGTTATTAATACCTTTTTTAAATTCCAGTACCTGGTGAGTACCAGTCGTAGTTATGTTAAAAAGATCTGTAAGCGATGTTTGAAGGGTATTATTTTCCATGATAGTAATATTTTTCTTTTAACTTATTTTTCTGCACCTTACCTGTATTGGTTCTGGGGATTGTATCGAAGATGATGGCTTTGGGGCATTTATAGTGCGCTAGTTTATCTCTGCAGAATGCAATGATCTCCTGATCCGAAGCGGTCCTCCCTTTTTTCAGTTCAATGACGGCTTTGGGTATCTCACCCCATTTGTGATCGTGTACCGGGATGACCGCTGCCAGGAGGATGTCAGGGTGTTGATACAATACGTTCTCCACTTCAATGGAGGAAATATTTTCACCGCCACTGATGATCAGATCTTTTTTTCTATCCACTATTTCAGCATGTCCATCCTGATGAATTACTGCAAGATCGCCGGTATGGAACCAGCCACCTTTAAATGCCTGGCGGGTTAACTTTATATCTTTGTAATAGCCCTGCATAATATTGTTACCACGTACCACCACCTCTCCGATCGTTTTACCGTCCCAGGCTACAGGACGCAGCTGATCATCTACAACGTTCATGAACACCCCATGTACACTGGCAATGCCTTGCCTTGATCTGTCGTTGCTTTCACACACGGAATGAGGTCCATGTGTTTCTGTCAGTCCATATACATGAATGATTTTGACGTCATTTTCCTCAAATCTCCTGATGGTATCAGGCGCCGGTGCGGAGCCTGCCGTGATGATAGTCAGTTTGCCGTAGCTTCCCAGCAGAGAAAAATTGATAGCCTGTTGCAACTGTATAAGCACTGTAGGTGCAGCGCACAAATGGGTGATCTGCTGACTGGTGATATAGGAAACAATATATTCAGGATCAAAGCTGTCTATAAAAAAGTGCGTTCCTCCTATTGCGGTTACTGCCCAGGTATAACACCATCCGTTACAGTGGAACATGGGAAGTATCCACAGGTAGTTACAGTCGGCTGTCAGCGAGGCCGTGATACATTCTCCCAAGGTGTTCAGGTAGGTGCTCCGGTGCGAGTACATCACTCCTTTGGGATGCCCGGTTGTACCGCTGGTATAATTCAGGGAGATGGTATCGTCTTCGCTGATCCGTGGAACTTTATGTTTATAGCGCCCTTCATTTTTATAAAGCTCTTCGCTGTTGATGAACATATGTACTTCAACTACCTCGCTGTAAGATGCATGGTAGTACTGTTCCTCTGTAACCAGAATTTTTACGGCAGCATGTTTCAGGATATAGCTGATTTCCTTTTCATTCAGCCTGTAATTAATGGGTACGAGGATGGCCCCGCACATGGGGACCGCATAATGTGCTTCCAGCAGCTGGTGGTTGTTCCTGCTGATGTAAGCAATGCGGTCCCCCGGTTGTACACCTAGTTCCCTGAAGCGTGTGGCAGTACGGACGCAGTCACTGTACAATGTTCCATATGTCTTTCTGATATTGTCCTGTACAACGGCTGTTTTATCTTTATAAAAAGCAGCAGCCCGTTCAAGGAACAGCAGGGGGCTAAGAGGCGTATGATTGGCATTATACTTAGTCATTGATCTCCATTTCTTCAGGTACTGCAACTTCTCTGAATCTGTAGTCGTATACGATAGGAATTTCTATCAGCATCGGTTTATTGGTAGAAAATGCAACTTCCATCATTGATTCCAGCTGCTCTGGCGCCTCCAGCTGTATGCTTTTCATGCCATTGGCTTCGGCCAGTTTTACAAAGTCTACGTTGCCAAATTCAACGCTGCGCTTGAAGATCTCTTCTCTTTCCAGGAACTGGTAGTATTTGATCAGGCCAAAGGCATTATCTTTCAGGACAACGATCACAATCGGAATATTGTAACGCACAGCGGTTTCAAGATCCTGGCTGGTAGAGTGGAAGCCTCCATCTCCGCAGATGACAGCTACTCTTTCAGTAGGTCTGGCTAGTTTAGCGCCCATGCCTGCAGGCAAGCCAAAGCCGAATGTTCCGCATACATTGGAACACATAAAAGTGTCCGGCTCATAGGTTTTGCTAAGCAATCCAGCGTATTGTTTGTGTAAGCCGATGTCGCTGCACAATACTCCTGATTCGCCCAGCGCATTGCGGACAGACTGGATGATCAGCGGAATATTCGAAAACTCTTCGCTTACAAAAGGTGTTCTTTTATCGAAAAGTTGTTTTAATTCCAGCAGTGCTTCATTGTCTTCTTTAGGAGTTATGCCCTGTTGCATGATGTAAGGGAACACCTGTTTCAGGTCGCCCGTAAAAAGGATATCTGGCTGAAATACCTTACCCATATCATTATAATGGGTATTGATAACGATGGTCTCTTTTTTATTTTTCCACAAACCTGACTTCAGGTCTTCTCCGAAGTCATAACCGATCAGTAGCAGCAGATCGCTGTTATCGAAGATCTGGGACACCAGATCATCATGATATATTTTGTCTATGTATTTATTGCAGGGGGTAATAAACAGCGGATGATCTTCCGGAACAATACCTTTTGATGCCAGCGTGGAGATAACGGGTATATTATGCGCGTTGATGAATTCCACCAGTTCTTCACAGCAATTGTCCCTGATCAGCTGATTGCCAACAATGACCAGTGGTTTTTTTGCATTTTTAATCTTGCTGAGCACTACGTCTAACTGACGGAAATCAGGCAGGGGAGCCGGTTTTCTTTTTACAGGAGCGAGGGTTTGCAGCAAGGATTCTGCTTCTTCATCAGGTATTTCCTGTTCCATTACATCAGTAGGGAAACTCAGGTATACAGGACCTGGAATATCGTTAACTGCTATTTCGAGGGCTGTTTTAAGTAGTTCGGGTATTTCGAGGATGTTTTCTATCTGCGCAGCGAATTTGGTAATAGGACGCATCATGGATACGTTGTCAATGCACTGGTGGGTCTGGTTAAAATGTACTTCCGCTCTTGGTATCTGTGCTGATACAGCCAGCATTGGAGATCTGTCAAGAATAGCAGACACTATACCGGTAGACAGATTGGAGAGCCCGGGGCCGAAAGTGGAATAACACATCTGTGGCTCTCCTGTCATGCGGCCAAATACATCGGCCATAATACCGGCAGCAAATTCATGACGGGTGAGGTAAAAATCCAGGGATGCTTCTTCATCGAACTGCATGGCCTGTGCTTCTCCGCCTACAATGCCGAAGACTTTTCTGATTCCTAATTTGGCAACTGATTTTAAAAATAACTTTGAGGCTTTCATCTTGTGAATGTTTGGTGGATCAATATGCCATAAAAGTAGAAGGAAAGCCCCGGCCTGTAATTAGCAAGAATATCAAATTCTGTTGCGGTAGCTACCAAAATATTTTGCGGAAATACGCAAAGAGTTAAAGAAAGTAAAAAAAACGGCAACAATACATCAGTACTGCTGCCGTAACTCCTCGGTATGGTAGGTTTATTTCGTTCCTCTGAAGAGTCTTTTAGACTGTTCCTCTCTCAACCTTTTCGTTCTAGCCAGGAATTTATACCCGCTTCGCTTTATAGAAATTTCCTGTTGATGTTCATCACTATCCTCGCGCCTTCTGCGATAAGTGGAAAGTATCAGATTTTTGGTAATAACCCCGAGTACTTTTTCCTTGTGTTGTCTGGAAACCACAGGTAGTAGATCCAGTTTACGTTCTTCCATTAATATAATGGCAGCAAGTAAGGTACTGTTGGGGAAAACAAAAACCTCGTCATATTTCAGCTCTGATATAGCAGTACTTCCTTTTAATAGTCCCTGATACAGATCTTTTAAATTTATTGCTCCGCGTATCTTATCTTCTTTATCCAGAATGATTGCGCCATATCCGTTTTGTATTTTACCTTCTGATGCTTCCAACACATCTTTGATGTTTTCATTCACCCTTACTGCCGGAACGTTTTTGTCCATCACCTCTTCTACATTCAGTTCCCGTAAAATATCCGGCTCATATGCATCAGGTGTTGGTACGCCTCGCCGGTTAATTTTCTCCGTCATGATAGAGCTTTTCATCATAAAGAAGGAAACAAAGTAAGAAGCGGTGCATGCCCCAAGCAATGGCAATAAACCATGTGGTTGTAAGGTTGTTTCAAAAGCAAAAACGATGGAAGTGAGCAGCGCTCTTGCTGATCCGGCAAACATTGCGGCCATGCCTATAAGTGCGCAGGTAGGCAAACTGATATTGATCTGCGGAAACAGTGATGTCACAATCACGCCAAGTCCCAAACCGGTAGCGCCTCCGATAGTTAACAACGGAGCAAGTGTTCCTCCTGAAGTACCACTTCCTAAAGAAATGGACCAGGAAATAAATTTAAGAAAACACAGTCCCAGTATCAGCTGAATGCTGACGCTTCCACTCAGCAGTTGGGAAATATTACTATAACCAACACCCATTGTGTAGGGAGCAAAATAGCCGGTTATACCCACAGCAAGAGAGCCTATCGGGGGCCACCACATCCAGTGGATGGGTAATTTTTCAAACAGGTCCTCAATAAAGTAAATACTCTTGGTTACAAAAGCTGCAATCACTCCTATAACTGCACCCATGACTACATAACAGATCATTGCGTCTGTACCTGCAGGGGGAATATCCGGCATTGAAAATACGGGCGCATCACTGAAGAGCGCATAGTGCATGGCAGCGCCTGTGGCACAACCTAATGCGACAGGTATGATGGAACGGGGAGAAAACTCAAATAACAGCAATTCGATGGCCAGTAACACTGCTGCTACCGGCGTACCGAAAATAGCGGCCATACCAGCCGTGGCGCCCGCAGTCAGCATAATTTTCCGCTCATTAGGCGAAATATGCATGATCTGGCCGGCCAGTGAGCCGAATGCACCACCTGTCGAAATGATAGGGCCTTCAGCACCAAAGGGACCGCCAGTGCCAATTGAAATAGCGGCGGAAAGCGGCTTCAATAATGTAATGATAGGTTTTATACGACTTTTATTTGTAAGTACCTGCTCCATGGCTTCCGGTATTCCATGACCGCGTATGGCGGAAGACCCGATACGTGCCATAATGCCCACTACCAGGCCACCTATCACTGGTATTAAGATGACCAGCCAGCCAAGCTGATTGTGCGCAGGACTACTTTCCTCGAGCGAAAATTTCCCGTAAAATGAAAGGTTAGTGATCAGGCTGATCAATGCGACCAGGGCCTTTGCGATGAAACCGATTATAATAGCATTAAATATTACCTGAACGCTCAGGAATAAAACTCGTTTCGAAACCAGCGGCCGGTTCTCCTCCTGCTCTCTGGCAATAGAAAGGTCAAGGGACGGCGCTATTGAAATAGATTCATCAATATCTTTATCGTGCATAAAATGTCGTTTACACTGCAAAAATATTGCGAAAACAACACTTTATTGAATTTTTGATCAAAAATGACATTAAAAAACATTGTTTAGGCAATATTTTCTACCTTTGACTATGCATCAACATATTAATTGCTTTCTCAAAAAATATTCTTTACCCGAGTGGGAAGCGGCTATTGACAGTAATTCTAAGCAGTTGAATTTCAAGAAAGGGCAGACAATATTCCGGGAGGATGACCCTGTTACGGGATTTTATTTCCTACATGAAGGCAAGGTTAAAATACACAAGAGGTGGGGAGACGATAAAGAACTTATCATCAAATTAGCAAAAGAAGGCGATGTACTCGGACACAGGGGGATCGGTGCAAATCAGCATTATCCGGTCTCTGCTACGGCCATAGAAGATGCGTCGGTTTGTTTTATTACCACAGCGTTTCTTAAAACTACGCTGCGAATAAATCCTGAACTTACTTACCAGTTGATGCTCTATTATGCCCACGATCTGCAGGAAGCTGAAAAGGGCATGCGGAACATGGTGCATATGGATGTAAAAAGCCGTATCGCGGATACGATACTAAAGATCGCCGACGTGTTTGGTTGTGATAAGGATGGCACTATTAAGGGCACACTGACCAGGCAGGACCTTGCATCTTATGCGGGAACAACGTATGAGACGATATTTAAGGTGATGAACGAGTTCTCGGGTGATTATATTATTGAGCTGTCGGGGAAAACGATTATTATTAAGAATAGAGAGAGATTGGCTTCAATGATAAAGCAGGGGTAGTGGACTCACACGTATGTCTGCAGGATAGCCACGCAATCTCAATAACGCGTTCAGTTGGATTGTCTGATTTATACGAATGAGTTAGTGATGTTAACAAACAAAATAATGCGAGGTACAGGATTATTTTTTCGTCTTGTATAAGGATTGGAACAGCATAATAGTGAAAAGTTAATAGACAGGGCGACGGCTATCCCCTGTTGATCTGTATTTGTGACATAGTTAAATTTTTATATATTTACATCTTTATTCCTTCCCTGACCCGAGTGTTTAACCTATGAAACTTTATTTGCTCGTACTTTTTTTGTTTTTACTCCAATCGGTAACGGGGCAAGTGCTGCTTACCAGGTCCTCACAGCCTTTTTCAAAAGAAAGCCTGCAATTTGCTGATAAGTCGCTGACGGCGGTGGACAAGCCTTATAAAGTTATATATATGCCGTTGCGCTCTTTTATCATGCCTCCTGAAAGTCTCATCGATGAGAAGACAACCCTTACACAATTACGGAATAAAGAGTTTGTTGCCAGCCCGGACCATCTGCAGCATGCGCTTATTGAGCAACAAGCTGCTGATCTCATAACAGTAAAGAGTTATTTTGATAAACTGGAAGACAAAGCGAATACGATCCTGGTGTTGGACAACATTGTGCAAACAGCAGAGGTAGTTGATGGAAATGCGCATATGAAACACCTGGAGGGACGCCAATTTGTCTTCGGGGATGGAATATCGGCTTCAATCAGACAAGTAATTACAAACTACTCGCCTGCGGCGCAACTTGATTTTAATGATCAGACACTTGCTACTAATAATAAATACCTGGAAGAGTATACTTCTGTCCTGGTAACAACTGTAAATAAAAGTGGTGCTGGCAGTATTGTCGAGGATGAATATCCTAAAATGATTCCGTTGTTGATAATGATTGTTGATGGAATTGGATACATACACGCTGATCCGGCAGCAGGTTTGGCCAACCTTACAAACGACGAGCAAGAGAAGTTAAAGACAATAATTAAAGAACGTGTAAATGTGGTGGACATTAAATTTACCCCAATCGATTATAAGCTCAGGGATCAGGATTTCGCTATTTATAGAATGGAAATGGTATATGCTTATAAAGCCAGGATGACAGATGATTTTATTCTCCGTCAGAATAAAGAAGCGAATAGAACGTGGAAACTGAATGATAAAGTAATGGAGACAATGGCTGCAACCGATAGGATCTTTATGTTTACTGCGTTTATGGCGGAGAAAGATGCAGCCAGCAAGTATACTTTAAAGGATGGAGAAAATATATTTACAATCAGCACAGATGTAGGGACAGACTACGACAAAAAGAACCCGACAACGACTTTGGAAATTAAGTTTTCATATAGCAGCAATAAATTCTTTGTCAAAGCCGGCAGAAAAGGAAAAGAACCGGAACGTGTCAACTTTGGTGAAAAGATCGGAGATGAGGACGGTCGTCCGACGTTAAAAATTGGAGATAAGGTAGACCTGTATTTATTTAAACAGGAGGGAGAGACGGAGAAGCTCATAAGTACAGCTATGTGGACGACTGACAATGAGAAATTTGTGACTGCCGATCATTATAGGGTGACAATTGTGGATGGCAAGAACAGTATCATGGTGAAGTCAGGGAAAGATGAGAATGTGAAAATAATTGACTTTTCTTATCAAAAACCTGAAGAAAAGGAAATTGAATATTCGTTTGTAAATATAAATGTAGATGCATTGCCGGCACAGGAAAGCAAAGATTATGCAAAATCCCTGTTTAAGGATGCACTTGGGACTATCAAGGATAAGAATAAAGCATTGTCGAGTTATTTTGTTAGCAATAATGCAAGGATCCAATCTTACGTATTGCCCGGAAACGATCCTTTGCTGGCAAGGCCTGCAGGCGAAAGAACCGTTTTACTGGGATTTGCCAATAAACATTTGGCTGCAACATATCGATCTGACCATCTTGACGTGATTGATATAAAGAAGACAAATAAGGGAATAGTACAGGATGCAACACTTGTTGTCAGGATTTATGGCAGTGACAGACAAACACTGTTAGATGCATCAAGTGCTCCAACTGCTGAGGGTAAAAGCCAGGCAGAGCCTATTCTGACGAGATTGGCAAAGACAGATAAAAATATGTCAGACAAGGTTCGCGCTCTTATTCAGTCCGGCCAGCTGACTGATGCAGCATTGAATGAATGTTATGAGCTTATTCCGGATGACAAAAAAGTATTATCCACATATTTTGGAGGCTTGACAACTAAAAAGCTTATATATCTCAACTATGACGGAATACTCGCATTGGACACAAAGGCTCCCATAACTACTGAGAATAGATTTACAAGTATCACTGCTCATGAAATGATGCACGTATACTTTACTTCAACGAACTACTATTCTGTATTGAAATGGGTTATAATCCGGGAGAAGCGGACTAAATACGGATATGGTTTGGGAACCAGCGATTGTAGTATGGCTGATGGGCATGAGGAATATAACCCGGAAGATCAGAAAACCTGTGACGAGCAAAAAAAGTATATACCAGAACCCACACCAGGAAGCATATCATTATGAGGAAATTATTGACGACACTGTTCTGCTTTGTTTTAAGCTGTACTTTTTTATACGGACAAAGCGGAACTTATCAAAGAGTGCCGGATAGTGTGTCCAGATATATTATATCGCAGGTAAGTGCTGCCATTCTTCAATACCGGGTTGACTATAACCCTGAATTGACAGAAGCGGACAAGATCTATAAAAAGATTGGCAATGAAACGCTGTATAAGGACGCAGCCTGGATATTATTTGAAGACCCGGAAGTTTATGACGCACCGGAGTTATTAATGCATGTTGACAGATGGCCGGAAGGGACTCCATTGGCGCATTATTATATCGTAACAAAATCGGAGAATCGTTTTGCACTGAATTACTCCTTCCGTCCGTACAATGGCAAGCTGACAGATACTTTATATTCAAAAAAGTATGACAGCAATAATAAGTATTTCCCCTCTGATGGACGTTTCCTCGTTTACTACGATGAGAAAAAGGGTATTTTCCGGTACCTGAGCGGCAACTTTTTTCAGGATAGGATAAATGGTTCCTGGTATATATATGGAACAGAAATGATCCCCCAGATCCGTTTGGCACAGTATACAGTCCGACCTCCTGAAAGCTTCCTTGTTAAAGGAGACACTACCATTTATAAAATGCCCGGCGCCCGCGCTATTACCCATGGCACACCCGGCCGATTTTTAGTAAAGACAATTGAAAAGTTTCCTTATGATTATGTGGAAGTGATCTACTATAGTAACAACGTGTCTGAAACAGGAGACAACGACGTCCATCATTTTTATGAAATAAAACAGATCCGTGATTATACCAGAGGATATCCCGTTACCCGGGAGGTAATGAAGCCAGTCGTTCGCTTACTGAATGAAAGAGAAATGGCGGCATTGGAAGAATATTATCATGAACCGGTCTATAATTTTGGGAATGTTGATCCGGCCGGTATTCCGGTGAAGAAATGATAACGAAGAAGGTTGCTGATTGAGCAACCTTCTTCATTATTGATATGTTGAGTGTTTCCGGTGATGAAATAGCAGCAGGGATGGGAACTACCCCAAAATAAAAACGGAGATAATACTTTCGTACTATCTCCGTCCGTGTTGGTACCGCGTACGGGAGTCGAACCCGTCATTCCTCCGTGAAAGGGAGGCGTCTTAGCCGATTGACCAACGCGGCTTTTCCCGTTTGGGATTGCAAAGGTAGTGAAATACTTCATTCCGCAAAATTTTTTTTAAATATTTTCAAAAAGGAGAGAATACCCCACCTTTGTACTACTATGGGAAAACTAAACATACTTATAGCAGAAAACGATGCAAATGGTAAGGTCCTGATACAGGAATCATTTGCCGATACAGGGCTATTTAATGTGGTGGCAGTGGCAGAAGATGGAAAGATCCTGAAAGATATCATGGAGGAATCCGATATCCTGTTCCCGGATGTGATCCTGTCAGCCGCAGGACATGGGTATGATGTCCTTTATTACATTAAAAGAAGTGATGCGTTCCGGGAAATTCCGGTAGTGACCTACTCTGCCTCCGATAGCGGCAGCGAGGAGAAAAAGTGCCAGCAAATGGGCGCTTTAAAACACTTCATTAAGCCTGATAACGCTCCTGGCTATCAGAAAATGGCCAAAGAACTGTATGACCTGTTACTCGGGGAATAAATCATTCCGCTTACCATACTGCTAACCAGCCCCTCCAGGCCGGCCTGCCATACTTTTATACCAATTGCATTCAGCCATGACGTAAGTCATGGCTTTTTTATTGCCTGTATCTCGCCTCAGAACGGGGTGCTATTCCACTCGTTTTTTATTAACAACTCATATACGAACCATCGGCAACCCATATATAACCCATATATAACCCATACCTCTATAAATATGGGTTATATATGGGTCATATATGGCTTATATATGGGTTATATATGGGTTATATCAGGAAATGAGCTATGGTAGCAGGCTTACAAGGAAGTGTAAAAATGTCTATTGTATTATCAGTTAATTAATAAATGAATTTATAATAGATAGTAATTCTATATTTTGAATTGCTTGAGGATAAATATTTATATGAGAGGTTTTGAAAAACAATTCACTGTCAGGATAGAGTGTAGCTGCGTTTGTCCCGAATCCGGGATAGAACAATTGAGAAAGTTATGTAATTTGGCCCCTCCGCAACCAACAAACTACTACTTATGAATAGGAAGAACCTATTTCTGCTTCTTTTAGCTCTTTTTATATTCCGGGTTATTTATGGATTGTGCTCGGAATTCTGGTTCCCTGATGAATTACAAATTTACCTGATCGGATTAAAGTCCTATACTACCGGTACCTGGCCGACCTATGGTCCGGATGTCGTGTATACTAATACACAAATTCCCGGGGCCTTGCAGGGATTGCTGGTCAGCGCCGGATTCTATATTGCGAAGCTGCCCGAGATGCCTGCCCTCATCCTGAACATTTTATCTTTTGCCAGCTTGTCATTACTGGCTTATTATATTACCCGCCGGGTAAAGGGGATTCCCGCCTGGATGATCTGGGTGTTGTGTCTGACCACTCCCTGGGCATTGTATTACCCCACCCGGGTGGTAAACCCATCCTACACAATGGCACTGGCGATCCCTTTCTTTATCTGCCTGTTGGAGATATTACCTATGAGCAAAGACAAATTTATCTCTCCCGGACTGGCTTTCTTTGTGATGGGCCTTACCACAACCATGATCATGCAGCTGCATCTGTCATGGGTGCTGTTGTTACCGTACGCCGGAATAGCGTTGCTCTTTTCTTACCGGCTGGCAGGATTAAAAAGTACTTCCGTACGGTTGATGTTGTACCTGACTGGATTAATCGTGGGAGCCCTGACCCTTATCCCCACCTGGCTGCACCCGGATGCGGAAGCAGGTAAGGTGGCATCCAATGTCGTATTCAACTGGAAGAACATTGAAAATATTGTAACTATACTAACCAGGTACTGGTCTTTCGCTTCTTTTGAAGTGCCCTATGTAGTAGGCAATTCCGAAGAAAAATGGCAGCTGATGAAAGAACAGATGTGGGTCGCACCATTCTTCTTTTTCCTGCTGGTGGTGGGATTTGCACAGGTAGGATTGTTCATCCTTTCCTATTTCATCAAAACGGATAATGAGGAGTGGAAGAAAATGAGATGGCTGAACCTGTTCACTTACTTGCTGGTGTTTGCCAGCTTCTTTTTCTCGATCAAAGGGCCGTCTTCGCATACTTTCTGTATGCTGCTGCCATTGCCGATGATCTACTCTTTCTATTGTTATGAATGGCTGGTATCAAAAAAGGCATTCTTCATACAATTGCTGCGTGTCATTATCATCAGCGGCATCATCTTTCATATCGGGTTGGGAATCTTCAATTTCCAGCACAGGTCATTGTACAAAGACAGGGCAAGAGTGGTGGAAGCCCTCGACAAAATGGATTATAAAGTATTGGGAGAAAGACGTTCAGATAAATTAGGGTACGGTTACTAAACCGTTTGTTGCTGACTTATAAAATAAATGGAGCGTCGCTGACCGGGACGCTCCATTTATTTTGTATGCCTGGATATTACTTGAATATTACACCGAAAAAGGAACGCATATCATTCCATGATGCGGTATCAGCTGCAGCATTATATGCAATTGGCAGGTTGAATTTCTTGCCGTTTGCAGTAGAGGCCGGATTAGTGAACGCATGACTGGCGCCTGCATATTCCTTGAAAGTATAAGGAATGTTCAGAGAGTCCAGCTGCTTTCTGAAAGTAGCTACATCCTGCGCAGGTACGAACGGATCAGCTCCGCCATGGCACACCAGAATTTGTGCTTTGGTCAGATCTTTTACAGGAGTGACACCCTGCAGTCCGCCGTGAAAGCTAACCACACCATTTACAGGAAGACCCAGTTTAGCACCATTCAGTACCATGGAACCGCCGAAGCAGTAACCGATGGCTGCAATACGGGTAGTGTCTGCCTGCGGATAAGTTTTGGCTTTTGCCAATGCTGCCTGCAGTCTGCTGAAGCCCAGTTGTGGATTAGTGTAGAACGGCATAGCATATGCTTTCGCCTGATCAGGATTGTCAGCGTGTTTGCTGCCACCGTACATATCTATACCGATGGCCAGGTAACCCAGCTCAGCAAGCTGTTTGGCCCTGCCCTTAATATAGTCGTCCAGACCCCACCACTCGGGTACGATCAGTACGATCGGCTTTTTAGCTGTGGTGTCATCGCTGAAAGCAACAATACTGTTCATTGTTACACTGTCCGCCTGGATAGCAACAGTTTCTTCTGTAATGGTCGGTTGTGTGGCAGTGCTGTCGGCCTCGTGTCCGGATGTTGCTGGCTGATTGTTGCAGGCTGTCATGCACAATGCAATAGCTGCAGGCGCGATAATTGTTGCGAAATTGAATTTCATGTGATAGTTATTGAGTTAGTTATAATGGAGATATGTATAAGAAGATAAAGGTAGACATTATACGGTTTAGGCTGGTAGCCGCCTATCAAAATAATGCGCCACAGTAAATCGTACTAAAATTAGCTCACTATTACCTAATTTCAAGGAATGGATCGTGGATTTAATACAGCCATATCAAACGCTTTTCTTACAGACGCAGGAATATTACAGCTTGACTTCCTGCAGTTACTGCCTATAGGTGCCTGCTTATACAATGCCAGCGGAAAGGTCTTGTTTTATAATGAAGCTGCTGCCAGGTTGTGGGGAAGAAACCTGGAAATGGCACAGGCAAATAATGTTTTTGATGGTGTTGTTCCGTATTACACAGCAGAAGGGATATATCTACCACACGACGCAGCCACACTTACTGCCCTGATAAAAGAAGGGGCGCCCTGCAATGACTGGCAGGTGGTAATGGAACGCCCCGACAGATCAAGAGTTCTTCTTAAAGGAAATCTTCTTCCTTTGAAAGATAAATTTGGAGCGATGGTGGCTGTTCTTCACTGTTTTCAGGAAGTTGCCGGGACCAATGCATCTGTGCAGGAAATTGACGAGCATATTTCCCGTTACAAAAGGCTGAATGAAGAGCTGAAAAGGAGCGAAGAGCGCTATCATAAAATGATCGAAGAGGTGGAGGATTATGCTATCCTGTTGTTGGACAGATCGGGCGTCATCCAGAACTGGAATAAAGGAGCGGAAAAGATCAAAGGATATCATGAGTCAGAGATTATTGGAAAACATTTCAGTATTTTTTATCAGGCAGAAGACAGGGCAAAACATCTTCCCGACAGGTTGATCGCAGAAGCAACGCAAACAGGAAAAGCTGTGCAGGAAGGTTGGCGTGTGCGCAAAAACGGCACCAGGTTCTGGGGAAGTATTGTCATAACAGCCTTACATGATACAGCACACAATGTTATCGGCTTCTCCAAAGTAACGCGCGACCTGACGGAGAAAAAAATAGCGGAAGATAAGATCAGGCAATATGCAAATGAACTGGAGTTTCAGAACAAAGAGCTGGAACAATTCGCCTATGCAGCTGCACACGATATGAAAGAGCCATTGCGGAAGATCCAGTTTTACAATAACTTTATTTTCGATAATGCCGGTCAGCAGCTGCCGGAGAAATGCCGGGAATATCTGACCCGGTCTATCAACGCGGCCTCCCGGATGCGCGGCCTTATTGACGATCTGCTGACCTATTCACAGGCGTCTTCCTTCTCCCAGGAAATGGTGGATACAGACCTGAATACGGTCATCAGTGAGGTTATTTCATCACATCATGACACCATTGAAAAAAACGATGTGATCATTGATGTAGATCGCTTTCCCGTTATGCGTGTTATTCCCTTCCAGTTTGCCCAGCTGTTTGACAACCTGCTGGGTAATGCCTTGAAATACCGGCATGAGGAACGTCAGCCGCACATCTTCATCAGCGCTGAAAAAACAACGGCGCCTCCCGATGTCAGAAACGCAGGCTTATCCGAAATCTGTTATTACAGGTTCTCCATCATTGACAATGGTATTGGCTTTGAACCTAACTATGCAGATAAGCTCTTTGAGCTTTTCCAGCGCATACATAACCAACCCGGTATTACAGGTTCGGGAATAGGACTTGCAATCTGCAAGAAGATCGTATTGAACCATCACGGTATCATCAAGGCATACGGTAATCCCGGGCAGGGCGCCAGGTTTGACATCTATATTCCATGCGAATAAGATCTCAGCTAGCGGCTGCCAGCATTTGCCTGGCGATGTTGTTCAATTCATCTGTTTTGGTAGGCTTCACAAAGTATTGAAGAGCGCCTTTCTCCATACAACTTTTGACATGTTCGGGCTGGTTGGAAGTGCTCCATACCACCTTGGGAATAGATCTGAGACGAGGGACGTCCTGAATTCTCTCCAGTACCTCTATTGCATTGTAGATGGGCATTTTATAATCAAAAATGAGCAGCTCCGGTAAAGAGTTATCCGGGCAATTGAGCAGATATTCAATGGCTTGTTGCCCATTTACCACTGAATGAATGTCCGCTGTAGGATCCAATCTTAAAATCGCATCTTTCAGAATTTCCTGGTCTTCAGGATCATCATCTGCTAAAAAAATAATTTTAGCCTTACTATCCATATTCTTTATTACAGTTTTCAGTACTTAAATTAATAGTTTCTTTTTAAAATAAAGCCCTTTCCGGCTAAGATTGTTTACAGGTATAATTTTTCCCCCTTCGGGCGGTATCGTCAATTGTTCGGGAAGGACTGTCATTCCCCGCCCCTCCTGATGCGTATAAATTTGTGATTATCCTAAAAACAAAAAGGAATACCATGACAATGAATACGCCACGCCTGGGCTGGATGGCTGCAGTGCTTTTCCCCCTGACCTTTATTGCCTGCAACAAGAATGACGACAATAATCCTGCGGAAGGTACAGAAAAGAGAACAATCACTGTTGAAAATGTACTGAATTCCAGAACCTTGGTAGAATCAGGCTCTTATCAGGGCGAAGGAACTCCGCCCCTGATCCTTCCCGGGCAGTCAGTCAGCTTTCATTTTTCCGCTTCGGTCGGTCAGACGGTGACCTTTGCCTCCATGTATGGATGGTCCAATGATCTGTTCTTTGCTCCTGCAAACCCGGGCATCGCCTTGTATAATGAGAAGAAGGAGCCAATAGAAGGCGATGTATCCGCCCAGGTAAAGCTGTGGGATAATGGCACCAGGATCAACCAGAAACCCGGTGTCGGGGTGAGTCATCCCGGAGTGGCAGACGCAAAGAGCGTCACCGAAGTGAATGGAACTGATGCGCAGGGGAATACTTATTTGCCTGCTTCGTCGCTTGTAAAGGCTACCTTGAAGTATGACGGCGCCTCTTATTTTACATTGACCCTGACCAACACGTCTGGCGGTACAGCCAATGAAACACCGCTCAGTCCCGGGGTATGGGCCATATCTTACATTGCAGGCGGTGATCTGTTGAATAAAACGCCGCTTTATAAATCCGGTGAGCCGACAGCCAATGGCCTTACTGCGCTGGCCGAGGCAGGAGACAATTCTCAGCTTTATAATTATGTAAAAGAGAACACTGGCATTTTCACCCCATTGTCACCGGTACTGGTAGTAGTGTACAATGGCGTTGACAACCCGATATACAAAACAGGCGAGAATGACCGTGCGCAGGGATTAAAGAATCTGGCGCAACAGGGAGATGCCAGTATACTGGCCGCCGCACTGGAGAAACTGAATGGAGTAAAAAAGGTATATGTGCTTCCGGCACCTTCATCAAAGGTATTGCTGCCGGTGATTGGTAATCAGCCGGGAGGTATGGTGTCGCAAGACCTGGATGTGGTAAAGGGCGACCGCCTGGCTATTGCTACTATGTACGGCTTCTCGAATGACTGGTTCTTTGCTTCTGCAGATAACGGTGTCGATGCTACTCAGGCCGGCGACATCTCCACAAGCATTAAATTGTTTGATGATGGAACTGCTATCGACCAGTTCCCCGGCGCAGGGAACGCGCAATTTAACCTGGGAGGCGTTACCTCTGTAGAGAGCAAGCCAATCAGCGAGATCCCTAATCCCAATGCTTTCACGACGCTTCCGGCTATTAGCAATATCGTGAAGGTGACCATTAAATGACCAATCTTGTCATGAGGGAGCCCCAATAACGGGGCTTCCTTTTTTTATCCCCCTTAGATGCCCCGCCCGGGAAGAATCAACAAGTCTCCGGGAAGCCCATACATTCCTCCTGCCAATATATTGTAACACTTTTAACCTGTAGTTAAATGCCACAAGGATGCAGCTGGAATTTACAGATAAATCAACACTGGGCCGCTTTGTCATGAGAGTGAACGATCAGTCGTTCAGAGGGGAGGGGGTAATGAACGGGCAGAAGAGCACCATTAATACTTTCGTTATCAACAAAGGCGAAGAGCAACAGGTTACTATTGATGAGATAGTATACACCATGCCTCCACATTCCGTATTGCCACTGGTGGCTAATCAGCACTTCCTTTTTGAAAAGCCGGAGCTGCTGCTGGCCTGGCAATTTAACCGGGAGTTTTATTGTATCATGGACCACGATGCGGAAGTCAGCTGTGTGGGATTTATCTTTTATGGCATCAAACATCCCATGTTTATCCCGCTCAGTGCAGAGGAGATGCAAAGTCTTGCAACTATTGAGCAGCTGTTTCTGGAAGACATGCAGCTGAGAGACAGTATGCAGGGAGAAATGCTGCGAACCCTGTTAAAACGCGTTATAATAAATGTAACAAGGATTGCCAGGAAGCAGACGGCGTGTTACCAACGGGTGACGGAAGATAAAATGGACATTATCCGGCAGTTCAACCTGTTGCTGGAAATCAATTTCAGGAAGGAACATGAGGTGATGTTTTATGCAGAAGCTATGAATAAATCTCCCAAAACACTGACCAATGTTTTCCGTATCTGTAATTGCCCTTCACCTTCCGCACTAATACACAACAGAATTATACTGGAAGCTAAAAGGTATCTCTATTATACTGACAAATCAGCCAAAGAAATAGGTTATAGTCTTGGCTTTGAAAGCCCCGCCCATTTTAGCAGGTTCTTTAAATTAAAGACCGGGTGTAATGTGTCCAGATTCCGCACCCGCGATTGTGAGGATAGGAGTAGAATTGCCTGAGGTGGAAAAAGAAAAAGGGTTAACCGGAAGGTAGAAACCTTCCTGGCGTAACCCTCTCCATTACAAGACTTACAATACTTATCCAGCGATAAATGCGAATGAGTGTATAATAATTTCAACTTCCTGCTGGTTAGACGGAGCATTACCGTTAAACAGCCAGAGGTTCATGTGTACTGGTAAAGATAATGTGCTTACGTTAAATCCCGATGGAGTTGTCCAGGGGAAAAATGAATTGGCTTCATCCAGGTTGTGACCGTGGTAGCCCTTGTAAGACACAGAAGTGCTGTTACGGACGAATTTATAGGATGTATAAGTGCCGTTCAGCCCCAGCTCATAGGTCTGTGATACGCTACCGGAGCCGGAAGCAGGATACACGGTATAATTATAGTTATGCCATGCACTGTTTCCCCAGCGGGCGAACTCAATATCCATTTCATGGTGCCCGTTGTCACCTGCCTTATAGTTGAACAGGCCCAGTACGATGTTTTTGTCCAGTTTATCCACAGCGCCTTCTATTTTCCATATATAAGAACCGTATCCGAAACTCTGCTGGGAAATTACTTCAGCGCATAACCATCTGCCGGTAGCGGGATCTTTTCTGATCTTCAGATGCAGGTGACCTTCGCTGTCTACCCATACGTTGCTGGCGCTCCAGTAGTTAGGACCGGGACCAGAGGAACCCTGTTCTCTTACTTCCCAGGTATAACCGCTGAAACTGATGGTGGTGGCAGCGGCAGCGGCTGCTTTACGGGCGCCGCCATCTGCGGTTATCGTTGTTGATGGGTTATCTGTTGCTGTCGCAGCTTCTTTGCTGCAGCTTGTAAAAATGGCTAATGCCGCAATAATGATTGTGAGTTTTTGCATAAATAATGGTTTACTTGAAGGATCAAAAATTTTGGCTAGCCAGTATAATGACAGTTGGGAAGGGGGGATACTTTGATGTGGGATGAAAATTTTTTTAAGAAAATGTCAGTAGTTCATTTACAATGAGTTATAGGCGAATGGTCAGGAGTTGGCAAGCGGTAATTGGGGTACACGATAACTTTGTGCCGATTACTGACGGCATACCCCGTTAAACATGCAACCTGCTCAGGGTCTCTCTTGAAACACCAATATACGCCGCAATAAGGGCTTTAGGGACACGCTGGAAGAGCGTTGGATATTGCTCGAGTAACTGCTGGTACCTGGACTGGGCATCATTCTTCAATAATGCCATTACTCTTTTCTGCATGCTAACAAAGCCTGAGGTGATCTTCAAGCGGCAGAAACGTTCAAACTGGTGTATCTCATCGCATAGTCGTTGCCTGTCGGCATACGATATATATAATAACTCCACATCTTCCAGGCACTGGATAATAAAAGATGATTTTCCATCGGTATGCAGTGCGGTGTAATCAGACACCCACCAGTTTTCCATGGAAAACTGCAGGATATGTTCTTTCCCGCTGTCATCGATCACGAATGTTTTCAGTAGTCCTTTCAGCACAAAATATTCATGGTTGACAGTATCTCCTGGTTGAAGAATGATCGAGTGTTTTTTGAATTTCCTGAGATGATAACAGGCGCCTATACGCTCAGCTTCCGCATCGGTCAGTTTTACTAATTCCTCGAAATGTTTTCTAAGCGTTGGATGCATACAGATCTGTTGAATGCATCAAACTTAACAAAAAATATGGTGTGATCTACATCACATGAAATGTGTGAGCCAGGTCCTTGGGCTGAGGGCCTGTGTGAAGCTAGCTTTGTGGAAAATTAAATATATATGAAAACGAAGATCAAATATGTGACAGCATTCCTGGCTTTGATAGCATTGGCTTTTTCCAGCATGACAGTAAGCGCCCAGACCCAAAAAGCGAAGAAGGTGCTGATCGTAGTAACCTCTTTCGAAACAGTGAGCGCGGATATTAAAACCGGCCTCTGGCTGGAGGAATTTGCTGCTCCCTATTTTTATCTGATAGCGCACGGCGTACAGGTGACAGTGGCTTCTCCCAAAGGTGGAAAGACGCCTATTGACCCTGCAAGTGTCAGCGAACAGTTGATCACACCCGCTGCGAAAAAGGCGCTGAATGATCCGGAAGCACAGCGTTGGCTGAACAATACCCTTAAACTTAACACAGTAAAAGCGAAAGATTATGACGCTGTATTCTATCCCGGAGGTCACGGACCAACCTGGGATATGCCTGACAATGCTGCATCTATTGCCTTGATCCAGTCATTTGTTGAACAGCAGAAACCCACTGCGTTTGTATGCCATTCTGCTGCGGCATTGAAAAATGTAAAGACTAAAAACGGCGAATATCTGATTAAAGGTAAAACTGTCACAGGGTATTCCAACGAAGAGGAATCAGCAGGAAAGACAGGAGAAAAAGGGGCTTTTTCGCTGGAAGATATGTTGCGTGAACGTGGTGCAAACTATCAAAAGGCAACTGAGAAATGGACCCCGTTTGCAGTGCAGGATGGTCTGCTGATCACAGGCGAAAACCCAGCTTCATCAGAAGCTACCGCTGAGAAGTTGCTGGCAGCACTTAACTCCAAATGAGCAGTTTAATCATTTCTATGTATCCGGGGATACCTGAGGGAATCTCCGGATAACGTCTCTAGCAGGTAAGTAAACAAGCAGATATGAAGACTACTGTCATAAATAAATTCGGGGATGTGTCTGTATTTGAAAGCACAGAGCAGGCAATTCCTGCACCCGGTCCGGGACAAGTGTTGATCAAAGTAATGGCTACTTCCTATAATCCGGTAGACGGGCATTTGCGTGAGGGGCATATGGGGGCCCTGCCTGGTCCTTTCCCCATCGTGCTGCATGGCGATGTGGCGGGTATAGTCGAAGCAACAGGCGCAGATGTGAAGGGTTTCAAAAAAGGTGATCATGTATATGGATGGACCGGCGGGTTCGGACATCAGGATGGTGCGTTAAGTGAATTTATGCGGGCAGATCAGCGCTTGCTGGCCAGGATGCCGGCTAACCTTAGCTTTTCTGATGCAGCCGCAATACCGTTGGTGGCATTGACGGCATATGAAGCACTGTTCGAAAGAGTGAAGATAGACGCCGGGCAGAAAGTGTTGATATACGGCGGAGTAGGAGGTGTTGGTCATCTGGCGCTGCAATTCGCTAAATTAGCCGGCGCGGAAGTGTATGCAGTTGTTTCAAGAGATGAGCAGATAGCTACTGCGCGCAGCTTTGGCGCCGATCACGTAATCAATTATAATAAGCAGTCTGTAGCCGAATATGTGCAGCGATATACCGATGGGACGGGGTTTGATATTGTGTTTGATACGGTAGGAGGGGCTAATCATACTAATAGCTTTGCGGCAGTGAAACCTTTCGGAAATATTATCTCTACGATCGCAATGGCGCCGCAGGACCTGTCTCCACTGCATTTGAAGGCGGTAAATTTTCATGTAGTTTTCCTGGTGATTCCTATTGCGTATAATATGGATGTCCGTCAGCAGGCATACGGCAGGAACCTGGCACGTATTGCAGAATGGGTGGAGCAGGGGAAAGTGAACGTATTGGTAGATGAGCGGAAATTCTCCTTTGAAGAGGTTGCGGCTGCGCATGAATATGCTGCCTCAGGCCAAAGTAGGGGAAAGGTTGTTATAGCGCGTTGAGTATATTACTGAGTAGATTGTGTGTGAATAAAAAGCTGTCAGAAATGATAGCTTTTTGTTTTTTATCTTGTATATGGGCAGATATGACTGCCTTATTCAAAATTCCACGTATCATGAAAACACTACCGGAATAATACCACACAAGGTTCTGCTGCCTTTGATCAGGGGAATAGTATTCCGCTCACCTGGAACGCCAATAATGGGAAAGTGCTGTGGGTGACACAGGACGCATGGGATGGCGTTCAGCTGCAACTCAACAAAATGTTCAACTGTGGCGATTTTCACAGGTATAGTAATTCAGTGCTGATCCAGCCGGCTAAAACGGATTGGGACCCGGAGCATGCACCCAATATGACTATCAATAATAGTACTTCCGGTAAGCCCCGGCAGGTGTTTAATATACAACCCGGCACTTCATGGAGCTGGGCTGGCCCCGGTATCAAGATTGGCGACAAAGTATATGTGCATTGCGGAGAAGGACAGGGACTGGACATCACCGGTCAGTCACTCTATCGCCTGACACAAAGCACAGGTACGGAATGGAAGGCTGAGCGTACCACGCCCAACGGACTGGATAGTCAGAAGGTTATTAGTTATTCCTGTGGTATGGTGAAGCCTGGAGATGGATATGTGTATGTTTTTGGCAAGGAGGGGATCGACCGCTGCATAAACAAATAGTACCTGACAAAAACACAATCGCCAGCCCGTTTCAGGCTGGCGATTTGCAATATTAAGCACCCATAAGGTCGTCTTGTTTTTCTGTGACAGCTTTCTGTCGGAACACCAGCTCTTTGAAGCTACCCTCATTGAGTACGGTATCTTCCTGTCCAAAGTGGCGAAGCATGTAGTAGCGATCATTTTCCTTATTTTCTGTACGCAGCCAGAGTGCTTCGAGGTTTAGCGCAGGGAATTTCAGTACTCTCATTTCTCCTTCTACCTCTTTTTCCTGTAAGCTGGATTTTATTTTTTCCATGCCATGCTCGATGCGATTGAGGTAGTCGTCGTCAGTGTTTACCTGTAATACCTGTGGATCTTCTTCCGTGGTAGCCAGGTCATAGAGTGCCACAGGTTTCTTCTGATCCAGTTCTATCACACGCAGGGAGCTGGGTCTTTCTGGAATTGTAATATCCCTGTCGATGTCTTTTAATCCTATGACATATGCGTGATGTGCAAAGCTCAATTCCAGCTCGGCAGCGCTCTTGTCAACCTTTAGATTAGGACGCTGTAAACGGATCAGCGGACGAACTTCAGGGATTGGCTTGAGTAGTTCCGGTTTGAATACGAGGTCTTTGATCCACATAAAGTAAAAATGTTTTTTCGTGATGTAGCTATGTGTCCAGGAACCGCTGCCCTGATAATTGTTGGAAAACTGGCTAACGGTGAGTATGCTCTTGCCGTAGATGGGGTCATCAATATGGAAATACTTGGTGTTAAATATTTTTGACACGCCGTATATAGCCATAAAATGTCCGCCACCACCGGACCAGCCAATGCGGGTACCTACCACAAGGCCGGCATCAATTTGTTCTTTAACAGCTTCCCAGGTCATCGTACCGCCTCTCAGTTCAACGAAGTTCTTGGTACGTGTCAGTGCCTTGTCCAGGTACCAGGGCACATTACAGGGGCCGGGAACGGGTGATGTACAGCAGGTCTGTCCGAGTTCTGCAGATGCGATCTTACATTGTGTCCAGGGATTTAACAGTGCTGAATAAAAGAAGGACACGCTTTTGGAAGTCGCGGCCCAGCACCAGTTTGACTGTGTCTGCGCTTCCATATTAAAGTTAAGCACTGTACTTGAGTAAAAATTGTTCCAGAGGAATAATTCATCTACGAAAGGTTTTTGAATAACCTGCTCCTGAAGATTTGTGAAATTCATGACATATTATGTTTGGGGTTGAAAAATCAGCAGCTCGTTGTGGAATTGTGAGAGCAAAAATACCGGGTTTGGTAATTTTTGAAAAGCGTATAAATACCTGATTTATATAGGTGATAAGGGTACGGGTACCGTACACAGCTGTGGGGACAGTTTCGCATTGAGGTGACATTGTAAAGTAATTGACCCAGATAAAATGGAGCTGCCACGGAAGGTATTGTTGGGCTATAGCAGGCCGGATCAGTATCAAATTTTGCGAGGATGTTTCGTAAGCATTCACACTAAAAATGGGTTCATTGAGTTGATTTTATTACAATTTCTGCGCTAAATTGGGTTTGTTTTGTTACATATTTACTGATGAACCTACCTTACTATTTGGGAACACAATTGCCTGCTTATTTAAACTGGTTAGTGCAACAGCCAGTTGTGGAAATGTAAATTGGTTAGCGCGTAAATGAAAGGTTTTTTCAACTTGATCCGGTTTTTTCCTCAACATAGTCCGACAGGCGGCGAAACTATCTCAAAAGAAAAACGGAGATAATACTTTCGTACTATCTCCGTCATCTTTGGTACAACAGGCCGGACAAGTGTCGAACTTCTATATGAGTGATTTGGGAAAATGTGTCAGGATTATGATGGATTTATGCAAGTTCGGCTAATATCTAAAAAAAATCCCCCAACAGTACCTTGAGGGATTCTCCAGAATATTAGTGTGAGACTATTTCATAGCGCTCCGCTGCTCTTTCCAAAATTCCCTCTACTACATCCGATTCCTTTTCATAATAAAAGCCGATGCTACCTGTATGATGAAAGTAGAAAAATAGCTGATCCTCTTCACTATAAAAAACGGGACTGTAAGGCGCTGCATGGCTGATTATACAGCGAAGGATGATATTTAAGAATTCATCCCAACCCAGGCAACGTACAGAGCCTGAGTAATCAGACGGAATATTCGCATCGGCCAGCATCGTCAAATATGCGGCTGTTTCCGGGGACTTACCTTCGGGGGAATAATCATAAACATTAAGTTGCGTATTCCATGTATCCAGACATAGGTCCCACCATGAAGGCGCATAGATATTAATTTTATCTTTCAGGGGACCAAAAAGATGATGAAACAGCATAGCTAGCTCCTCCATTTCATGGCCATCAGCATGCGTATAAATTTCCCTCCGGAAAGCCTTGCTGTCCGGGTAATATTCCAGATTTGCCCAAGGTAGAGGAAAATATAAAAGAGGTAATGTGTTGATAATCATATATTTAAAATAAATCTTTCCATTCTATGAATTTTCCTGTATCTCCTTTGTGTTTGCCGATGATGAAATCGCCGAATTCGTCTGCATCTGCGATCCATTCCAGGCCTTTGGCCGTTTCTTTGAATACTTTAAATTTACTTTTTCCATGTCCTGTTTTGTCTACTGACCACCACAATCCATCAGAAGCGCTCTTATAAAATTTTCCAAAAAAACTATTTCTATGCTGTTTGACGACTGACGCCGCTTTTTCAGTCAGTGCCCACAACCCTCTTTTCTCAGCAGCTCTTCCCAACCTACCTATTAGAGGTATTGCCATGCCTTTGACTACCATCCCCCCCACATGATCGCCTACCACAGTATTGGCCACGCCTACCAAACCTTTGACCTTATCGTTGTTGTTGGCAGTCTGACCATCAATGTGGGTCACTCCATTGATGCTCAGGAAGGGTATCAAGCTCTGGGTCAATACCCATCCATCATCGACGGGCTCATAGGTAGCTTGCGCAAAAAAATTATCGCTTTCAGCCCACTTGTCTTTCCAGTCAGGTACATATTCACGGATCGTACCGGGATCGATGTTGGTGGGAGGCTTTATGTTATTGATCTTACTTATCTGCTGAAGTTGCTCAAAAAACTTCCGTCGCTGCGCATCTTTGGCCGCAGTATAAGCCTGAATTCTCTTTTTCCAATACATCTGTGCATATAACTGTTTTCTCCGTTCTATATCAAGGTAGTCATTTGTCGCAAAGTTCATGATCTGTTCAGAGGCATTTGCTCTGGCCACATTAGTGCCTATCACTTCAAATGTACTCAGCAAAATAGGGGAATTCCCATTCATGCCATAACCCTGGAAAAACTGAGACCACCATGGAGGATCAATGCCTAAAGGAGCATCTCCAAATGGGTCGCTGAGGTTAACCGGATTATTAAAGTTATTTGCATACCCGGAGATCGAGTTAAATTCTTCCGTTCTTGGGTCTACCTGCATCCATCTGCCCGTTTGCGGGTCAAAAGTACGATAAAAGGTCTGATATAGCTGGAGGTCGAGATCATTGATCTTCTCAATACCATTGAACAAATAGTTATGCTGCAGGCGATTTAATGCAGCACTACCCAATGCCTGTATTTCTAGTCCGAATGGATAATAGCTGTCTTCTTGTAAGAGATGGCCTGTTGTATGTTTGATTGCCAGATCGTCAAAATACACATCGCTGTTACTTTCATTGCTTACATACACATAGAGGAATCCATTCTTACTAATATCCAACTGGGCAGCCAGTGGTACTACATCTCCAGGGGTATTGACTCTGAGGGCTCCTCCGGTTACCATGGTGAAATTATCATCAAATAAGGCATAATTAAGGTAAGCCTTGGGGGTTGTTGAAGGCGGATTATTGTTTTGGTTCTGTTGAATAAAAGTGAGGAAGTCTTGCTGGTTCAGAATAGAACCATTAACGCCTTGCAGCAAATTTCCTTTGCCGTTTGCGACAACACTGGCCGGGCCTAATAATACATTCACTAACTGACTCAGAATGTCTGTCAGAGGTTGGTTGACAGTATTATTGGCATCCGAATTTGTAGCGTAATAAGAAAGCACACCCAAATCTACATGATCTCCGGCCATCACTTTTAATACCTTGCCAGTACCAACCCGGCGATTTGGATCAGTATAATTCAGCTTTACAAATTTTCGGTTCGTTGTACCATTGTAGTCATAGAACTTATTTCCCGAAGGAATATCATCGACCTGTACGGGGAAACTGAACAGTTCTCTTTCAGGTACAGCAGGGGCAGGATTGGGATTGGTTTCGTGAGTCGCCTTATACCCGTAAGTATTTGTTTCTTCTGTGATCACTGTACGGGTATTGCCCAGCTGGTCTGTCAGGATGTAGTCATATACGAAGGTATTATTGGCTGTTTTACGTACCCGGCCTTCGTCGAACAATACATATTGCAGCACATTGTCCTTGTAAACGGCACCGTTGATATAAGTATATGTATTCGTAGTACTTTCATTTTTTACCGTCCTTTCCAGCAAATTACCAGTGATATCATTCGTATAGGTAATATACTTATTGGCATTGTTGTCGAAGCTGATCTTCTGAGGCTTTCCCAATAGGAAATCATAGGAGAAAGTAATACTGCGGTTTTTATCGCCGGTAATGTTACCAGCGGCATCATAGATGTAATCGATACTGCCTGCTGCTCTGCCGCTGTAGTTCTTGAAGTCGCCTACATTCTTATCGCCTTGTGTATCAGTAATGCCGTTTAATCTGTTGCTACTCGCCGGATAATCGTAAGTGAGGTCGTCAATAGTGGCTTTAGCTTTACCTGCCAGCATGCCCTCCTGTTTCATTTTTACGATATTACCATTTTCATCATATTGGGATATGGCTACGGTATAGTCTTCGCTGCTATTGGTCCAGCTGCTTGCTTTTTGTGAATAGTCGGCTTTTACCAGTCTATTGTGGGTGTCATACGTGTATCCATAGGCATGTGCAACATCCGCATCTCCTTTACGGCGCCAGATGGTACCAGACAAATTCCCATCCAGTTTTTTGCCAGAAAATCCACTGTTATAAAATAGTTGCATGCCGAAGTAATTACCGGCGGATTTATCATTGATATATGCTGTGTTGACACCAGTAACGCGGTTGAACAGGTCATAATCGAGGGTGAGGGTTTCCAGCGAAGGCCCGATCTTCCAGGTCTTTATTCTGTTTAGGTCATCATAGGTCATTTCGTGGACGAGCTTTGATGTCGGAGTAAGACTGGTACTGACAGAATGATATTGTTGCAGCATGTTGCCATTGCCATCATACTCCATCCTTTCCTGTATATAGATAATCGGATCTGTGGTGCTCTGAGGATTTGTGATCCTGCTAAAGGAGGAGAGTAGGTTGTTTTGAAAGTCATACTGATTGGTAGTAACATCAGTACCTCCCTTGACATTGCTTTCCAGTTGTTGCACGGTACGACCTTTTTCATCATAGTAAAGCGTGCCTTTAATCCAGTTGTTAGTTCCGGAGATGATCTTCTTGTAACCGGTTAGTTTGCCATAAATGTTTTGTGAGGGAGTGCTGAAGGTTTGTGCGTAAGGATTATTTCCTGCATTAAGCGTATAGTTTTTGTCAAAGCCCTGGACTCCATCCCACGTATAGTTGTCATAGTAATAAATTACCAGTGGTGTATATCCGGTTAATCCTGGCAGAGGATTAGTGACCGTTAAGTTTTCTGTAATGGTATTGGTGGTTGTATTAATCGAAAAATCAGCTTCCTCACCGGCATCCGTCTCAAATCCGGGCATAGCGGTAATCGAATTGCCAGCTACATATGTTGGCGTATGTTCATTGTTGTAAATAACGAGGTCCTTAACGAGCGGAGTTGTGATGGGAACAATGCCTGTGGCAGGTGCCTGGTCCATAGAAGCCTGCAATGATTCTCTGGTAGCGGAAGTATTTGTATAAATAGCCACTATTGTTTGTCGATCCATGTTGTCGTATAAATACAGGTACCATTCACCTTTGTTGCGGCTTTTCAATGTGGCATCCTGCACCAAAACGAGACGGTTGCGGTTGTCGTAGACAAAAGAGTAAGCATTGTCTATACCTGCCTTTTCCATATTTATGATACGGCCTTTGGCATCATAATAATATTTAAAGGCCAGTGATTTTAAGGCAGCTTTGGTTACATCGGTGCTGCTAAAATCCCATACTGCTTTAGACCACCAGTCCTTAGTTGCCAAGGGGGGAATGATGTAGCGGACATTGTCAAAATCATCATATACGAAGTAGGTCCTGAGCTCGTCCGTATAAAGCGGAGTAACTCCCTGGCGGGCAGTCATTACAACCTTTCCGTCATTGTCAAAATACTTGTATGTATTGAATCCATCATTGTCAGTGGTAACAGTAACGGTTAAAGTATTAGGATCATATTCAATATTGCTGACAGGGTAATCTGTGATAGTATTGCCAATTCTCCATAGACGTACGTGGTCTGCAGCAGTATTAGTACGCTCAGATTGTCTGTTTCCAATATTATTGCCTCCATAACTTTTTCCGGCATTAATGCTTCTGCCAGAACGAGCTACAGGGGAAGGCTCTGTTAGCATTTGCTGATAAAAGAAGTCTTCGTTATTCTGAGTAATCGTATTGAAAAAAGCAGGTTGTGCCGTGTTTATATCAACTCTGAATGTGCCTTTGTTGGTGGTATTGGTTGCCGCCAGATAGGGGAGGTGCTGAATGGTTTGCCTGCCATACTTGTCAAACTGACTAAGGGCAACGGCATCCTGAGCAGCTAAACCGACATTCTGCTGTACGGTTTCTAATACTCTTCTTAGCCCGTCAATGTATTCTGTGGTAGTTCTGATATCCCGTTGACTAGTCAGGGAGTTGATCTGAGAAGTCTCCGTAATACCGGGTTTAAGAATATCATAAGAGGTTATAGTATTCAGCAGACTGGTATTTACCGTAGAATAGTTTGGGGGACTTATCTTGGTTTGTGTCGACTGAGGTAGTGAACCATCGGGAATACTGGTTGTGATGGCAGACTTCACAAGAATCTGAATCACGTTGCTATTCGCTGTTTGCGCCAGGGATGTGACCTTCCTTCTGAACCAGGTGGTTTTTGACAGTGCTGTTGGTTGATAATCGGCTGCAGTAGCTCCACTGATGACCGCCCATGTATCTTCGTCAGTACTTGATTCCCACTGGTACGCAAAGGAGCCATTCCCTCCTGCCGCCGAAATGGTGTTAACCAGTTTCGCCGGAAGATTGCCTGGCAGTACTTTTTGTGCAGCTGAGATGATGCCTCCCGTGACATTATTTGCCAGCGTAACGGTTAGTACATTGGAAAAAGCAAAATTATATCCATCAAATGCCTGTCTTCTGAAATACATGGTCTTGTCAAACAGTATACTGCCAGAACCATTTAATCCTACGGCGCCAACTACCATTGTCCAGTTGTTACCGTCTGTTGATTCTTGCCATTTATAAGTGTATGGAACGTTGTAGTCTTTTCCTATGCCACCTGATGCGCCCTCAGTACTGGTAAGTACCGTATAGGAGAAAATTTGATTGAGAGGAAAGGATGTAACTGAGGAAGTGATAGTACCACCTAGCATTTCAGCTACTACTGATCTGGTCCAACATTGGTTCATTTGTTGACCGCTTTCATACCATTCGACAGCTATTGTACCTGTTCCAATCTGGTTCCAGCGGACGTCGCACTCTCGTGTGTTTTTGTCGCTAATTATAGTTCCTATGCCGGAGACAGACCAGGTAATATTTGTAGCAATACCGGAGCCACTAAATTCATAACTGCTAACAGTGCCAACGGTTACAGGAAAGTCGGTAATACATTGTCCTCGGGTCTCTATGTCAGTAATCAGGAGCACCAGCATCAAAAGCAGATGTCTTAAATATTTATTGAATAATTTCATGATAGAGTTTTACTGTTGTACATATTTGTAATCTGTTGATTTTACGAGATTACGATCCGCATCATAGGTGTTTTTTAACCTGCCTAACAAATCATACTCAAAGTAAATGGCAGTATTATCCGGACTGGTGGTAGTGATCACATTGAAGTGTGAGTCATAACTGAATGAAACCATTTGGCATTGCTCTGGATAAAGTCTCAGCTCATCCATGAGACCTGTTCCGGTAATCGTGATACTTGTTGCCTGTGTGATAGTCATGGCCATAAGGGTCCATCCGTTTCTGACCAAGAGAGCCTTTTGATCCGTTTTTGTACCTCCGGAAACATTGATGGTACCATCTTTCTGCCAATAAGTGATGCGGTATTTTTTAGAAGTATTCAACCCGGTTTTTGTCACAGATGATACTGCAGGCATGCTTAAACAATACTGGCCTGAAGGAGAAGTATTGTTAATTATACTGGTGGAAGCTGTTCCTGATGCGTTGACTGTCCATGTCCCTTTTGCACCTGCTTCAAAGCTGCTGTAGCCGATGTCTGTTATTCCTGCATTGGTTACCTGTGCGATGATTACTTCATTATCGTCATTATAGATATAGGAGGTAAGGCTATTCAGGGAAGAAGTGGTGGCCAGATAACCGGCTGTATTATAGCTGTAGTTCACGGCTTCTTTAAAATAAGTGCTGTTCCTCACAAGGGTAGATGAACTGAACGCGCCAATGGTACTTTGGGGGATAGGAGCATTTGTAGAGAGCAGGTATACTTTTGATGGCTTTATATGCCCGGAGTTGAGTAGCTGATATTCTTTGATCTCTGCGCCGGCCAGTTGTTCTTCCCCTCCGGGTTTAAGTATCCAGGTTTCAGAAGAGATAGGAATGTTATAGATATGATTGTCTAGCATGGTCTTGAAAACCCCACTGGCTGTATAATCATATGGATAATAGAAGCGTTTTTCTTCTTTCTCATTGAAGCTATTCAGGACGGTGATCTTTTTCAGATTATAGTAGGTGGGATCATATTCGTAATCCGTTCTTTTCATCTGATAGTTGTTGCCAGTATATTTTTTATCGATAGTATAAGCTAGCATGGCGTTGCCTGAGATAGGACTATGTTTCTCTGATGCAAAACTAATGCGGGAGTAATTATACGCATATCCTTCGGTGTTAGTAACCAACATTTGATTTGCTCTGTATGTAGTAGAGGTAAATATGCTGTTATCACCTTCTACCTTTATGTCAGCGGTGTACTTATTGTATTTATCTTCTACCAGTTCTCCATTTCTATTCAATATCACCTGTCGTTTCAGGAGGCCATATAATCCAGGCAGATAACGTTGTTTGGGGGCATTGATGGAATTGCGGATCGGGTGATTGATTGCGAAGTCCTGATCTGAAGTGAACTCATATATTGTTTTCCCAAGATTGTCGGTACTGGTGCCTTCATACACTTCCACCCTGCGGTAAAGCATAGGCAGAGGGTTTTGATTGGCAGCGTGTGCGCTGTAGTAAACCTGATTATCAAAAATAGTAGTCCTGGAATCGGAAGTAAATGCGTCTCTTACGAGATAGCTGACGGCAATAAAGACAAGAGAAGAAGCAAGCGATGTGGTGAGACTACTGATCTGTGAAGTAGCTATGCCTGCTTCAGTTTTTCCTTTGGCAATACCGGCCATCAAATTTGATTTCATTGCATAAATCTTGAAGAGCGTTTGGGCAGTGGGCATTGCTACAGAATAGGCCAGATTGGCAGCGATATATGACCCTTTTGTAGGAATGACAAGTACAGTCCTTGATGTATCCAGATATCTTGGTGCTTCATAGCCCCAGCCTGAGGAACTGGTACCGTCTTCCTGCACATATTTATATTCTTTGACGATGTCAGGATTGGCGCCTATGCCATCACTGGAGATGACTTTCTTAACACGCAGCCCGCCTGTTTTTACGTTAGAAGCGCCATCACGTGCGTCATTCACTTCATATTCATAGCTGAGAATACCACCAGTTGGATACTTTATACTTGTCAACATGCCTGCTCCCATGTAATCCACATTACCGATTACGACCCGTTTATTGGGTAGGCAAAGGTTTTGTGCATTATTATAGATGCCAATATCTGTAGTCCAGTCATATGTAGTGTTACCGTTATAGTATCCGTAATGGTCGAAAGCAGGGGTGTTCCTACCTGGGACGCCACGTGAGGAGGTGCCGGTGTTGTAAGTGAATGTATATTTTTGATCTGGGTAATTACCTACACCAAATTTATTAAACGACTGTAGACATAATCTTGAGTAAGCTGCTTCGGCGGAAGTAAATCCATAGAAAAAGTCCCTTACATTGGTCTGGGAGAAGTACTGATAGTTAAAAATATAGCCATACTGAGTTGAACCCGCTTTCTTGATGGTAATATTAAACAGGGCTTTATCACCTGGCAGATCAGCTCTTTCATTGCTAAAATAAGAGAAAGTTAATTGGTTGTTGTCAGGAAGATCTATGTTAGTGAGTCGTTTCACGGTACCTGTATAATGTGGCTCTATTCGTTGCGCCACTATTTGCTGCTGGCCGTCATCGGCGGGATTGACGCTGTAACTGGCCTGAATACCGGAAATGTAGTCGAGATTATAATTTTCGTAAGTAAATGTGATTTTTTTGTTGGTGAGAGGATCTAAAATTTCACTAAGGTACCAGTTATTGACCGCAGAATAATTGGTCACTTTGTAAGTCTGCTTACAAGTATAAGTCTGGATGTTTGCTACAGGTGGGTCAAAGAAAAATCTTTTTTGCCCGTAGGTTTCGTAAAGAATGATACGATCCAGATTCTTTTCGCTAAAGGTATATCGGATACCATTTTCATCGGTTACAATGAATTTACTCCAACGTGTGAGGATGTTACTCGTACTAAGGTTTTCGTCTACTTTTTCAATTTTCAATTTGGAATTGTCCAGTACCATAGCTGATCCATTGGGACCGATCATAAAACTACCCTGACGGCCATTGAAAGAGTAGGTAAGTATATCCGCTTCTCTATCATCGATAACCGAGGCATCACCGCGATAATAGTGAACGACATAATCCTGCAGTGGGATCCATCCTGCTTTTACCGGCATAGTAGTATAGGCGTAGTTGCTGTATATACGGCCGGTAGGGATATTGTCTCCATCGAGAATTCCTCCCACCTGATCGTCGGGCTCTCCCCGGGTTGAGCGGCTAATTACGCCGCCAGCCTGTATGGTCCAACCGAGACCGACACTGGAAGCAACTTCTGTAACTTTGATGCCATTCCCGCCAGTATAGTTCAAGCTGACATTTAGTCCTAGTTTGCCGTCATTACTATAATTATACAAAGGAAAATTGACTTGCGCACTTCCTGTGGGGAGGTCTACCTGCGCAAATAAGTGATGTGAGCTGCCAAGCAATATGCAGAGCAAGCCCAGGCAGAGGGATCTTTTCATTCAGAATAAAAAATGAGTGAATAATTATGTTTAGAGGCTAACTATGCATTTGTTAACAATTACAATGTTCGGATAACGAACATAATAGCTTAAACGTTTGAAGCCAAATATATTGTGAATAAGCGATGTGTGTTATTGCACTTTTGTGTTAGGGCTAAATTATTAATATTAGGCTAGTGATATCAGTGCCCCGCTACCACGTATGGGATTTAGTCAGACAGACGAAATTATACAGCTCAATTTTCACTATTTTTTTAAGAAATGTCCTAGCAAAAAGATGTTTGAAATCCTGTGGGTAAATGAGACTTTTTTTGATCAGCGATCTGAGGTCGGCTTGGTCCGGACAAGTGTCGAATTATTGGACGGAGGATTGAAGCAAATATCCAAGTTTTATCAGGTCCTTCTGCTTCTACTTCTTTTGAATAATTAGTTCCATAGAACCTTCCTTTAAGGAATTATGTTCATCAAAATGTAAATGATAACCTGAAGGTAAACCCTCTTGTGACAGGTTTAATAAATGACCTGCTAGTGAAATAAGGCCCTCTTTATTTGCAATGATATTGATTATTCCATTCTTAATCCCGATCTCAATGTCAAAACCATTTTCCCAATGATAATCCTTTCCCTATCGTATACTGAGGTATTTTTAATTTCACTTCCATTATATAAATTAATATACTAAGTATGTATAAAAAGTTGTATACGTAGTTGGCTGTAAAACTTATTGGGATACAAAGACAACTGCGGATGAATGGTCAAAAATAGGAATTGAAATGTCAGACTCTAAGCCCAGTGATGGGAGGCGATTTAGTTTAGGATATACATGAAACTGATACAACGGGCACTATTTACTAATAGGTTAATTTCATTTATTAATAAGCCAACAGCAGAACTATAAAGTCTTTGTGGGGAGGTTAGGTGATAAGAAGATAGATTTTGTTGCAGATAAGAATGGGGCCAAAATCTATGATCAAGTTTCCTTACTATCAATAATGAAAAAATAAGGGTAAGATATCAGGGGCGGAAAAGGAATCGGCCAAAAATGAAAAAGGGAACATCATTTGATGTTCCCTTTTCCGTGCTGGTACCGCGTACGGGAGTCGAACCCGTCATTCCTCCGTGAAAGGGAGGCGTCTTAGCCGATTGACCAACGCGGCTAATCCCCCATTTAAACATGCTCACCATGTTTAGAGGACTGCAAAGGTAATCGCATTTTTGATATTTTCAAAAAAAACTTGCTTAACTTAAATTTATATTGCTTTATCCCGCTATAGCTTGTAAATTCGCTACTCAATTTTTTTCAATCTCAACAAACTCAGTGTAAAATGGGAACTACTCTTAAAATCGGTATTAATGGTTTTGGTCGTATTGGCCGCTTAGTATACCGTCAGATCTACAAGATGCCAGGTATAGACGTGGTAGCTATTAATGACCTTACAAGTCCCGCTGTATTAGCTCACCTGTTGAAGTACGATTCTGCACAGGGTCGTTTCGATTCAGAAGTTAAACATTCTGATAACGCGATCATCGTTGACGGTAATGAAGTAAAAATATACGCACAGAGAGATCCTTCACAAATTCCCTGGAAAGAGCATGGTATTGATGTAGTGATTGAATCTACAGGTTTCTTTACAGATAAAGATAAAGCAGCCGCTCACCTGACTGCTGGTGCTAAGAGAGTAGTAATCTCTGCTCCTGCTACCGGCGACCTGAAAACAGTAGTTTTCAACGTGAACCATGATATCCTGGATGGTAGCGAAACCATCATTTCCTGCGCTTCATGTACTACAAACTGTCTGGCTCCGATGGCGAAAGTACTGGATGACAGCTTCGGTATCGAACTGGGTACTATGACCACTATCCACGCTTATACTAACGACCAGAACACACTCGACGCTCCTCACCCGAAAGGTGACCTGCGCCGTGCTCGTGCTGCTGCCGCTAATATCGTTCCTAACAGCACCGGTGCTGCTAAAGCTATCGGTCTGGTACTGCCAGGCCTGAAAGGTAAACTGGATGGTAGCGCACAGCGTGTTCCAACTATCACCGGCTCCCTGACTGAACTGGTAACCGTTCTGAAGAAGAAAGTGACTGTTGATGAAATCAACGCAGCAATGAAAGCCGCTTCCAGCGAGTCTTTCGGTTATACTCAGGACGAAATCGTGAGCAGCGATATCATCGGTATCACTTACGGTTCCCTGTTTGATGCTACACAGACCAAGATCGTTGCTGTGGGCGACAAACAACTGGTTAAAACCGTATCCTGGTACGATAATGAAATGAGCTATGTATCTCAGCTGGTACGTACTGTTAAGTACTTCGCCGGTCTGATCAGCAAATAAGCTTATTGCTATACTGTAAGTGGTGAATGGTAAATGGTGATTATACACACCATTCACTGTTCACCATTTATATTTTATTCTCAGATTACTTCTCCATCTTTTAAAATAATTGCAAATGAGTCAATTCTCCGACTTCAATTTCAACGGCCATAAGGCTGTGGTACGTGTTGATTTTAACGTGCCGCTCAATGATAAATACGAGATCACCGACGATACCCGTATGACAGCTGCCGTACCAACTATCAAGAAAATCCTGAAAGATGGCGGTAGCGTGATCCTGATGTCTCACCTGGGTCGTCCGAAAGATGGTCCTACCGAGAAGTATTCCCTGAAACACCTGGTTTACCACCTGGTAAAACTGCTGGATGGTGTTACTGTAAAATTTGCTGAAGACTGTATCGGTCCTGTAGCAGAATCCGCAGCCGCTAACCTGCAGGCCGGAGAAGTGCTCCTGCTGGAAAACCTGCGTTTCTATAAAGAAGAAGAAAAAGGTGATAAAGCCTTTGCGGAAAAACTGTCCAAACTGGGCGATGTATATGTAAACGACGCCTTCGGTACCGCTCACCGTGCACACGCTTCTACAGCAGTTATCGCTGAATTCTATCCTGCTGACAAACGCATGTTTGGCTTGCTGATGGAAGCCGAAGTAGGTAACGCTGAGAAAGTACTGAACGGTGCCGGAAAGCCTTTCACCGCCATCCTGGGTGGCGCTAAAGTGAGCGACAAGATCCTGATCATCGAGAACCTGATGGAAAAAGCCAACAACATCATCATCGGTGGTGGTATGGCTTATACCTTCCTGAAGGCGCAGGGTAAAGAGATCGGTAACTCCCTCTGCGAAAATGATAAGCTGGAACTGGCGCTGGAACTGCTGGCTAAAGCCAAAGCTAAAGGCGTTCAGCTGATCCTGCCTGTCGATTCAGTAGCTGCTGATAAATTTGCTGCTGATGCCAACACCCAGATCGTTAGCAACGACAACATCCCTGCCGGCTGGATGGGACTGGACATAGGCGAGAAATCTGTGGCATTGTTCAGCGAAACGATCCAACAGTCAAAAACTATCCTGTGGAATGGTCCGATGGGTGTTTTTGAAATGCCAGCTTTCCAGAAAGGTACCAAAGCTGTAGCTGATGCTATCGTAGCTGCTACCACACAGGGCGCGTTCTCCCTGGTAGGTGGTGGTGACTCCGTAGCTGCAGTAAACCAGTTTGGCCTGGCTGAAAAAGTAAGTTACGTATCTACCGGTGGTGGCGCTATGCTGGAATTCTTCGAAGGTAAGACCCTTCCAGGTATTGCCGCTATCAAGGGATAGTAGTACACACCATATTATAAACGCTTAACGTCGCATGCAAATAGCATGCTGCGTTAAGCGTTTTTTTGTATCTTGACTATATGAGTAAACTTTTCAGGCATTTATACTTCCAGGTAGTCGTTGCAATCATCCTTGGCATACTTGCCGGCGCCCTATTCCCTTCCATCGCTACCACAGGTAAGTTCATGAGTGAAGTCTTCATTAACCTCATCAAAATGCTGATCGCCCCCATCATCTTCCTCACCATCGTGCTCGGTATTGCCCGTATGGGAGACATGAAGAAAGTAGGTCGTGTAGGAGGTAAAGCTATATTATACTTTGAGATCATTACCACCCTGGCCATCGCTATCGGATTGCTGGTGGCCAATCAGCTGAAGCCAGGGGTGGGAAGGGCTTTTGAACATGTGAATACATCCGCAGTAGCCAAATACCAGCAACAGGCGGAGGAGTTTAAATGGTCGGAGTTTCTGATGCATATCGTTCCTTCCAATGTGGTGGATTCTTTCGCAAAAGGAGACATCCTGCAGGTATTGATCTTCGCCGTATTGTTTGGTTACGGCGTTACAAAAATGAATGGCGTCGGCAATTCGCTGCTGGCTACTTTCGAGAAATTGTCTGAAGTGTTTTTCAACATCCTGAAATTTATCATGCGACTGGCCCCACTGGGCGCCTTCGGAGGGATGGCCTATACCGTGGGCAGCTTCGGATTGGCTTCTTTATATCCTATGCTGAAACTGATGGGTTGTGTATACCTCACTATGCTGTTGTTCATTGGCCTGGTGCTGGGTGGGATTGCGCGTATTTACCGTTTCAGCCTGTGGCATTATCTTAAATTTATCCGCAATGAAATACTGATCGTACTGGGCACTTCCTCTTCCGAATCTGCATTACCGGGGCTGATGGCGCGTCTGGAAGATCTCGGATGCGCCAGGCAGGTAGTAGGGCTGGTAGTACCGGCCGGCTATTCCTTCAACCTGGATGGTACCAGCATCTATCTTTCTATGGCAGTAATATTCCTGGCTCAGGTCTATGGCGTAAATTTGGACATCTGGCAGGAGCTAACCATCATCGGTATATTGATGATAACCTCAAAAGGAGCTGCCGGTATTACTGGCAGCGGATTTATTGTACTGGCATCTACTCTTACTGCTATTAAGGTGATCCCCATCGAAGGACTGGGCATTCTGATCGGCGTAGACCGTTTTATGTCTGAGGCGCGTGCTATTACTAACCTTATCGGAAATGGCGTGGCTACCATTGTGATGGCAAAAAGTGAAAATGCATTCGATGAAGGGAAATACCAGGCAGCTGTCGGTATAGCCAGGGTGCACAAAACAATTTAACGCTTTCACCACTTGAAGAAACTGCATTTATCGAAACGTTTATCTGTCTCAGTCTTGTTACTATGGCTGATGGCATGGTATTGTTTGGGTTTGCAGGCACAAGGCACTGCGTATACCTTCTCACACCTTGACCGTAAAAATGGTCTGGCCAGTAATCACGTTTCCGCCATCCTGCAGGACAGCAAAGGCTTCATATGGATCGCCAGCACCGCATTACAGCGTTATGACGGCATCAACCTGGTGACGATCGCCAGTTTTGATAAAGTGCCGGGATCTATCTACTATGACGATATCTGCCTGTGTGAAGATAACAAAGGACGGATCTGGATGGGGGCTCCGGATAATATCCGTTATTATGACCCTGCTGCATCAGCGGTGTCCGTACTGAAGATCGATATTGCGCCCTCTTTGCATGGCAGCCTGCATTGCAGCCGTATCATACAGGATCATGCCGGTGTGATATGGGCCACTACCCAGGAAGGGCTCCTGCAGTATGATGAGACGAACCGCCGTTTTATCAAGCCCGCTAATATCCCGGAAGCTATACGCGAAGACCTGTACAGCACGATTATAGAAGATGCAAAAGGTAACCTCTGGATCAGCGGACGCACAGGCATCTACATGTTTGATCCTCCCCGTAAGAATCTCTATTATCATGCAAATAATCCCCATCATCACCCCCTGCTTGCTATCATGAGCAGCGTTAAGCGATTTTACATAGACGGCCAGCAACGCATGTGGGTGGCCGCCAGGGGAGGAGATACCCTTTATCAATATCATCCGGATACCCGTCAGCTGAAAGCCTTTTCCTTTTCATTGCCTTCCGGCGATGGGAATATGGTGACAGACATCGTGTCTGACAAAGGGACGAATATCTGGGTATCCACCGAAACAGGAGGTATTTACAGATTTAACGAAAGCACCGGCAAATTCACTACAAACATCCGCGCCAACAACGAAGACGACCAGAGCCTGCATTACGATTTCGAAGTGAATTGTTTCCTGAACGACCGCAACGGCCGCCTTTGGATAGGAACAGATCTGGGTGTTAACATCTTAAATACGCCGGAAAACTCCTTCCGCATCATGGATCACCGCACGGTGTTCAAGGGCACTGCCGAACGTTTGCCCAGGGCGGAGGTAACAGGATTGTTTCAGGACAGCAGGGGAAATATATATGCGGGGTACTGGGGGAAAGGCTTCAGCTGGTTAAATCCGTCGCTCGAGCTGAAGGCACAATTCCTGCATGATGCCAAAAGCCCCGCTTACCAGTTGCCGGAAGAGCGGAGCCTTGTCTGGAGTTTTGCTGAAATGCAGGACGGAAAAGTATTGATAGGTCAGGAAAATGGCCACCTCTCCGTATTTGATCCGGAAAAGGGCATGTTCGTGAATCACTACCATTCGCCAACGTTCGGAGAGCAGACTTTGATGACCATGTTGCCCGAAAAAGATACTGCCGTCTGGATAGGACTATATAAGAGAGGGCTTGTCAGATGGGACACGCGTACCAATGAATTCGTGCGTTACCCCGGCCTGCTGGAGTATGTCAGAAGGCCTATAACAGTAATGGATATAGCCCGGCAGCATGATTCACTGCTGTGGATGGCTACCAGCGATGCAGGGCTGATCAGGTTTAATATTAAGACGGGAAAGGTGAGCAAGTCCGCACTTTTCCTGCAGGATAAACTAACGGTCAGCAATATTACCTGTATTGAATTCCTGGACGATAGTACGCTTGTAGCAGGAACCGATCATGGCCTCTGGATCTATAACACTGTCAATGCGAAGGGAAGGCCTTTGATGATCAACGGCGCCCTTTTCGACGAGTGGGTGCTGAACCTGCAGGTAATCGGAAAGACAGGAGTCTGGTTCACTACCCAATATGGTTTCTACCGTTTCAACCGGCAGCAGGGAACTATTGAGACTTTTGTACAGTCGGGAGATATTATAGATAATAACAGGAAGGTACGCCGCTCCGTAAGTCAGTTGCGGGACGGCCGGCTAATGGTTGGTGCTTCGGATCACTTTGTAATATTTGATCCGACAGTACTGGAGGTGGCGCCGCCCCCGCCGGATGTAACTATTCTGAGTTTCCGGACCATGGACAGTGTGATAAATATTGGGGCCGAGCGTGGCCGGTATTCGCCGCTTACCTTATCGCACCGGCAGAACTTTATCAGTATTGAGTTCAAAAGCCTGCAGTACCACCATGAATCGGTTGGCTACCTGTACCAGATGGAAGGGGTAGACGAAGAATGGGTGAAGGCAGAAGGCCTGCTGGTAGCAAGATATACCAATCTGCCACCCGGCAGCTACCGGTTCAAGGTGCGCAGTGTAAATCCTGCCGGAACATTTTCAACCGGTATTACCACCCTTACCATCAATATCTTACCCGCTTTCTGGCAAACGGCCTGGTTCCGGGTATTGTGCGCACTGCTGACCATAGTGCTGATCTATATCTATTTTAAACTGCGGGTGAACGCTATTAAGAAGGAAGCGCGCCGGCGGGCGGTCATCCAGCAGCAGATAGCGCAGCTGGAAATGAAAGCGCTGCGTGCACAGATGAATCCTCATTTTATTTTCAATGCCCTGAACTCTATCCAGACCTTCATGATGAAGAGGGAAACAGAGCAGGCATTGTCCTATCTGAGCCGTTTTGCAAGGTTGATCAGGAATGTACTGGACAATTCGCAGCTGAACAGCATCCCCATATCAAAAGAGCTGAAGATGCTCGAAAACTATCTGGAACTGGAGAAATTACGGTTTGGAGACCAGTTCAGTTATACCATTATGGTAGATGATGCGCTGGATCCTGATTTTACAGATATCCCCACTATGATCCTGCAGCCCTTTGTGGAGAACGCCATCTGGCATGGCTTATTACATAAAAAAGGGGATGGCCGGCTGTCCATTACTTTCCATCAGCGGGAAGGAAGTCTGTTGTGTATGATAGAAGATAATGGCATTGGCAGGGAGAAAGCCGCTGCACAGCGGCAGCAGGGAAATGAGCATCATTCCCGCGGACTACAGATTACAAGAGACAGGCTGGCACTGTATAACAGGCGCTTTAATCTGGATGCCACATTTGATATAGAAGACCTGTACGACGAAGCGGGACAACCTTGTGGCACCAGAGTGAGTGTCTGGTTCCCGCTAACGGAGGTATAAAAGCAAGAGGCTGTCCATTTATGCGGACAGCCTCTTGTTTTTATACGGTATTTATGTGTTGTTACCAGTTCCCACTGGCGCCGCCTCCGCCTCCGGAGCCGCCACCAAAGCCACCAAAGCCTCCACCACCACCGCCCCAGCCTCCGCCGGAGCTTCCACCACCGAAACCGCCAAAGCCTCCGAGACCTCCTATAGTGGGGCCTATCCAGCCTCCGGATCCTCTTCTGCTGATAGTGGTGCCGCCACCGCCACCGCGGTTCCTCATGATGAGAAGAATGATGATAATGACAAAGATGGCCATGAAGAGCGCATTGCTGCCTTTCCCTTTGCCTCCGCGGCTACCGGGAGTTGCTTTGTATTCTCCTGCAGCAGCTGCAATAATCTTGTCAGCCGCTTCGTCAAAGCCCTGGTAATAATGCTGCTGACGGAAATTAGGTTTGAGCGCTTCATCTATGATACGGTTGGCAATAGCGTCTGGCACTACTCCTTCCATGCCGTAGCCGGTCTCAATACGCACTTTCCTGTCCTGTATGACTGCCAGTATCAGGATACCATTGTCTTTCCCTTTGGTACCGATGCCCCAGTCACGCAGGATCTTTAAACCCACTTCACTGCTTTCGTAGTCGCCGATGGTGTTCATCGTTACGATCGCGATCTGTGTGGAGGTACTATCGTAATAGGCACGGAGCTTATGCTCCAGCATTTCTGCTTCGTTGCCTATCAATACGCCTGCAAAGTCATTTACCAGCCGTGGAGGGTTAGGACGGGGTGGAATATCCTGCCCCTGTACTTTCCATCCGGTGAACAACAGTATAACCAGCCATAACCAGCATATTTTCCTCATCATATAAAATTTTACAGTGCGGAGGATTCTCACCCGCCGCTTATCTTCCAAACACTATGTCGTCGGGTAATTCGTTTTCGTCGTTCCCTTCAAAAGGAAAATACTTGCAAAGCGATTCTCCTATTTCCCTGATACAGGCTTCTATGCCGCCAACGTAGTCCTTCTTCTGGAAATAGCTGACCAGTAGTTCTCCTTCTTTTACCCAGAAGTCGCTGCCTACTTTCTCATGAATGCCCCGGTCGCCCAGGATGGCAAACTGGCGGTCTTTCATAGCGATGTACAGGATAACACCGTTACTGCGTTTGGTCTTGTCCATGCCCAGCTGCAGGAATATTTCCTGTGCACGGTCCATGGGATTGACGTACTTGCAATGGCTTTCCACATACAGCCTGATCTCACCGCTGGTAAGCCGCTCAGAATCGCGTATAGCCTGTACCAGTTGTTCTTTTTCAGCTTCTGTCAGGAGCTCCTTTTTTTTGAATGGGAATATGCTCATACAGCTTGCGTTTAGAATTGCACTTTAGGGGCATTTTCTGCACCTGCCTGTGCTTCGAAATAAGGTCTCTGCTGGAAGCCACCGAAGCCTGCCACGATATTGTTCGGGAAAGTACGGATGGTGCTGTTATATACTCTTGCGGTTTCGTTGAAATCTTTACGGGCAACAGCGATACGGTTTTCAGTACCCTCTATCTGTGCCTGCAGGTCACGGAAGTTCTGGTTAGCCTGCAGCTGAGGATAGTTTTCAGTCACCATCAGTAATCTTCCCAGTGCGGTGCTCAGTTGGCCCTGTGCCTGCTGGAACTGCTGCATCTTTTCAGGAGTGAGGTCTTCAGGGTTCACGTTGATGGACGTAGCCTTGGCACGTGCTTCTACCACTTTGGTCAGTGTTTCCTGCTCGAAGTTGGCAGCGCCTTTTACAGTTGCAACAAGATTCGGGATGAGGTCTGATCTGCGCTGATATTGGCTCTGTACGGTACCCCAGGAAGTTTTAACGGTTTCGTCCAGCCCTACGATTTTGTTATATTTTGATACACCACAACCACCGAGTATTACGATTACGGCTATGATAATTAAGATAACAAGCGTGTTTTTTTTCATGTCAATAAGGATTTAAGTTTAATCTATGGTTTGCAGTTTAAAATACAACAGTACTATATCACTTTGGTTTATCGTAACTTAGAATGCAATTTGGGGGCATCCGGTCAGACCTCCATGAAATAAACTGGATAGCAAGAGCAAACATAGGAGCTTTTTTTTAATCTTCAAGGGTGTAGTGCTAAACGATAAAACGGCGTTATTTCACTTTCACAGAAAAGATATTGTCATTGTCAAAAAAATCGGCAGTGGTATGTACGTTTCTCTATAATTTTACTAATATTTCACGGTAGCAAGGTACGGAACAGCTTGTATATGAGGATGTTATCCTTGAATGGGTCAATATAAGCGCTTGTTTTTCAGTGTCTATCCTTCTTTCATTCGTTTGTAACGCATTTTTTTAATTATTTGAATCCAAGGCTGCGTCAATGAGTGCACAACACATCCATATCCTGTATGTTGATGATGAGATACACAATTTAAATGCTTTCAAGGCATCTTTCCGTAGGCTCTACACAGTGTTTACGGCTACTTCTGCAGAGGAGGCGGAAGAGGTGCTGGCCAAGCAGGAGGTACACATCATCGTTTCTGATCAGCGGATGCCCAAGATGACGGGAATAGAGTTCTTCGAATCCATTCTCGATAAATATCCGGAACCGATCCGGATGCTGTTAACCGGGTATGCCGATATCAATGCTGTAATAGATGCCATCAATAAAGGGCAGGTATACAAATACTTCTCAAAACCCTGGAACGATGATGAGCTGAAGCAGAATATAGACAAGGCATACGAAGTTTACTCCCTCCGGAAAGAGAATAAAGAGCTAACAGCCAAGTTGCTGGATGTGAACGAGAAACTTGAATTCCTGCTACGGCAGAAACTGATTTCCTGATTTCCTCCGCCTATTTTTTCGTTACGGTAAAGTGAATGGTACCGTCATAGATTTTGAAATCAAGACCTTTTTCCTGGCAGACGGCATTCAGAAAGTCAGCAACGGGTTTATCCTTATCAAGATCACCGGAAACGAGCAGGTTAGCCATGCTGGGGGTTGCAAATGATACCTTCAGGCCAAACCAGCGCTTCATGACCGGAATTATATCTTCCAGCGGTTTATTGTGAAAGCGGAAGATCCCATCTCTCCAGCCAAGGGTAACGTTCTCGTCAAAACGTTTTACCTTAAAACGTTCACCCGGTTTGTAAATGGCCTCATAACCCGGTTTCAGGGTTACATCAAGACTATCACCTACATCTGTTACCACACTGCCTGTGACAAGGGAGGTTGTGATCATGTTATGATCGTAAGAATTTACGTTAAACGCCGTGCCCAATGCGATCACGGAAGTAGTACCCGTATGTACAATAAAAGGGTGTTGCGGGTCATGCGCTACCGTGAAGAAGGCTTCTCCTTCCAGGTAAACCTCCCTGGTCCTGCCAGGGAATATGAACGGGAACCGCAGGGTGGAACTGGCATTCAGGTGCACTTCCGTACCGTCGGATAATTCAATCCTGTAATCCATTCTCGGAGGTACCGCCAGTGTATTCCACTCAATGGTGCTGCTCTGGTAAATGCTGTCGTGCGTGATCTGCCTGCCGGAAAGCGGATGGATGGGCTGGGAGGCTGCAGTATCTTCAGCCGGCCCCAATGGAAAATTTCCGGCGATCAATACAGGGTTAGTTCCAACGCAAACGGTAGTGTCGGGCGATACCACATCGGGCGCCGGGGTAGTCTTTTTTACTACTGATGGCGCCTTATGATATACCATTGACGCATATGCCGGGGCTTCGGTAGGTTTCTGGAAATAACCCCGTTTGTCGGCCAGCCAGCCTGCCGCACATACAACAGCCGTAGCGAAGGCGGCTGCAATAGCGCTGTTCCGTTTAACAAACAGCGCGATCCTCGTGTGTAAGGGCTTAGGGGCAAGTACAGCTGCTACTTTACACCAGTCATGTTCTATCCGCAGATCGTCAAGAAAAGCATTGTCAGTATATAGCTTCGCTTCTTCCTGTTCATAGTAACATTTACGAACCTGTTCATCGGTGTGTATAACATTTTGCAGCAACGTCTCTTCCACTTCACTTAATTCGCCCAGCTGCTTACGCAGGAGTAATGTGTATATATACTCTTGGTCGTATTTCATCTTCTGGTGAGAGGATTATTTTGGGTGATGTAGATGTGGTGTTCTTCATGAGTCGAGCATTACTGCCAGTTGCGAAGATAAGGCCTGGGGTACAAGGGCAGGTCCCGTCTGGCAGGGCGGACAAGGACTGGCTGGCGCCTGTTGTATCCTTCGGCATCGTTCAAGTAAAAGATGGTAAAAAAATCCTCCGGGTGAATGGGCTATTTGCCTGTAGCTCTTTTTTTTCCATACCTCTATGAATAATTCCTGCACTACCTCTTTCGCACGCTCCTGGTCCCCCAGCATCTGGCAGGCTTTAAAGCAAAGGGGCTTATAGTATTTCATAAAGAAGTATTGGTAAGCCTCAAGTCTGTTATCTTTCTGGAGGGCTGATAACATTGTGATGTCCTCGCTGATTTGCATACTATTTGGGATTGTGTAGTGTGTATCGGTTTGGTAAGGTTAAGTTCGATCAAAAGTTCAACAAAATTGTTAATACGGTGTTAATGTGGTCAAATTGATCAGCTGAAACAGACAAATCAATATTTCCGACTTTCCCTTAAATTGCACCTTTCTAAAAGTTAATTTACTGGAACATGCAAGTTTGGAAAGATTACCAGGTTACACACAAAGATCGTTTCCTCGAAGAACTGCTGGAACTGCTGCGCATCCCTTCTGTTAGTGCTGACTCCTCATTCAGCAAGGATGTTAAAGCCTGTGCGGAAGCTGTGAAACTGCGCCTGCAGGAAGCTGGCGCCGAGAAAGTGGAGATTTGCCCTACTGCGGGCCATCCTATAGTATATGGAGAAAAGATCGTAGATCCTGCACTGCCTACCGTGTTGGTATATGGGCACTACGACGTACAGCCTGCAGATCCGCTGGAGCTCTGGCATAGCGGTCCGTTTGAACCCGTTATCAAGGAAGAGAAGATCTATGCACGCGGCAGCGCCGATGATAAAGGACAGTTTTATATGCATGTAAAGGCATTTGAAACCATGGCCAAAACCGGCACCTTACCCTGCAATATCAAATTCATGATAGAAGGAGAGGAGGAAGTTGGATCTGCCAACCTCGGCGTCTTCATCAGGGATAATAAAGAAAAATTAAAAGCAGACGTGGTGCTGATCTCCGATACTGCGATGCTCAGCCTGGAAAATCCTTCACTGGATACCGGCCTGCGCGGTCTTTCCTATATGGAAGTGGAAGTGACCGGTCCGAACCGCGACCTGCACAGCGGTGTTTATGGCGGCGCTGTAGCTAATCCGGCTACCATCCTGTGTAAGATGATCGCTTCCATGCACGACGAAAACAATCACATCACTATTCCTGGTTTTTACGATAAAGTACAGGAACTGACGAAAGAAGAGCGTGCAGCCCTGAACGCCGCTCCTTTCGACGAAGCTGAATATAAGGCTGACCTGGGTGTGGATGAATTGTGGGGCGAAAAGGGGTATACTACTATCGAGCGTACCGGCATTCGTCCTACCCTGGAAGTGAATGGTATCTGGGGCGGTTATACCGGCGAAGGTTCCAAAACGGTATTGCCGTCCAAAGCTTCTGCCAAGATCTCTATGCGCCTCGTGCCCAACCAGGACTGGAAAGAGATCTCTGCACTGTTCCAGGCGCACTTTGAAAAGATCGCTCCGAAAAGCGTGAAGGTGAAGGTAACTACCCATCACGGTGGCAGCCCTTACGTAACGCCAACAGATCACATAGCTTTCAAGGCAGCCAGCGAAGCTATCAAGTCTACCTTCGGTAAAGGTCCGATCCCAATGCGCGGCGGTGGAAGTATTCCTATCGTAGCACTGTTTGAGAAGGAACTGGGACTGAAGACCATCCTCATGGGTTTTGGCCTGGACAGCGATAACCTGCACTCTCCAAACGAAAAGTATGGCCTGGCCAACTTCTATAAAGGAATTGAGACCATCCCGTACTTCCACAAGTATTTCGCGGAAATGAGCAAATAGCCTGATAACGCTATTTATTGATAAATTTGAAGGCCGGCTCGTTACTACGGGCCGGCCTTATACATATCTCAAAGATGAAAGCAGTAGAAAAAGTACGTATCGACAAATACCTCTGGTCTATCAGGATCTTTAAGACCCGTTCCCTGGCCTCTGCCGGCTGTGAATCAGGGAGGGTGAAGATGAATGGAGTAGCGGTAAAAGCTGCCCGCTCCGTAGCTGTTAACGATATTTACGAGATCAGGACTGAAGGCCGTAAATGGGTGATACAGGTGACTGGCCTGCTGGCCAACCGTGTACAGTTCACGGAAGCGATAAAGTATTATAACGACATCACCCCCGAAGAAGACAAGCAACAGCACCGTGAAGCCTCTGTGTTCCAGACAGGTAAGCGTCCCAGCAAGATCGGCCGTCCGACCAAAAAGGAACGCCGTGAACTGGATGACTTCATGGGCGGCGAAGAAGATTTCTAAAAATCTCCGGTTTCAGTAGTAAATTCGCAGACTTTTCAGGCGGCCTTTGCAGAAAATCAGCCACCTGCATGTGAAAATTTGTAAATCATTATCCATAAATGTCTAAGCAAAGCGATCTTCTCTCAGCCGACTTCCTCGTGAAAGTGGCAGAAGAATTTGGAACACCGGTATATGTATATCACGCTGAAAAAATAAAGATCCAGTACGAAAAGCTGCAAGGCGCTTTCCATAAAACGGATGCCCGCTTTTTCTACGCCTGTAAAGCACTTACCAATATCAACATCCTGAAGTACATCAACTCGCTGGGTTGCGGACTGGATACCGTATCCATCCAGGAAGTGATGCTGGGGCTGAAAGCAGGTTTTTCGCCTGATAACATCATCTTCACCCCTAACTGTGTGGACCTGGACGAGATTATCGCTGCGAAAGACCTCGGTGTTCATATCAATATCGACAACATATCCATCCTGGAGCAGTTTGGCAACCGGTTTGGCGATACTTACCCTATCTGTATCCGCCTGAACCCGCACATCATGGCCGGTGGAAACTATAAGATCTCTACCGGGCACGTTGACAGCAAGTTCGGCATCTCCATTCACCAGCTGCGCCATATTGAGCGTATTGTGAAGAGCACCAGGCTGAAAGTGACGGGCCTGCACATGCACACCGGCTCTGAGATCAAGGATGTAGATGTATTCCTGCGCGGCGTTGAGATTATGTTCGAACAGGCAGTACATTTCCCTGACCTTGAGTTCATTGACCTGGGTAGCGGCTTCAAAGTTGCTTATCAGTCCGGCGATCCCGAAACAGACATTAACCTCCTGGGCAAAAAGCTGTCAGAGGCCTTCAATAAATTCACCAAGACCTACAACCGTCCATTGCAGGTATGGTTTGAGCCAGGTAAGTTCCTGGTAAGCCAGTGCGGCTATTTCATCGTAAAGGCGAATGTTATCAAACAGACTACAGCTACCGTGTTCGTGGGAGTGAATTCAGGTTTCAACCACCTGATCAGACCTATGTTCTACGATGCTTTCCACCTGATCCGCAACATTTCCAATCCTAAAGGAACTGAGCGTATCTATACCATTGTCGGAAATATCTGTGAAACAGATACTTTTGGCTGGGACCGTAAGCTGAATGAAGTGAAAGAAGGAGATTACCTGGTGTTTTACAATGCCGGCGCCTATGGCTTCGAAATGTCCTCCAATTTTAACTCCCGCCTGAAACCGGCAGAAGTACTGGTAAAGGACGGCAAAGCACAGCTGATCCGTAAGCGGGATGTACTGGAAGACCTGCTGCGCAACCAGATCGAGTTATAATAACTAAATAGTTAATACTTAAGTTACTAATGCAGATTTGTATAAGCAAATCTGCATTTTTTTTGAAGTGTGATAACAAGTTTTAACATAAATTTGCAGGATTATTCACCTTGTAATCCTGCTTTTACCTGCACACTGTCTATACTGCCATGAAATAAAATAATTTATTGTTCCATTCGTCTGTTATAGTATACGATGAGTATTTTTTACACATTATAGTTTATGAAAGTTTTATCAGCTAACTCCGAAGTGTTCAGGGAAGAGGAAGTAATGATAGACAGCCATATCTCATTTGGACCTTACGTTAAGTTTCTGAAAGAAAAGGCTGCTAAGACATCGGACGCGCGTTCTGCTTACTATCAGAAGATAGTTAAGCAGTTTGAAGGTAACCCTGCTTTATTGGGCCCCATCGCCGGTGCGGACGATCTGTCTGCCTACCAGGAGTATCTCGACCTCATTATCGCCACAATATTCCCTGTCACCGTCGACATGGAGAAAGACATATATGGCATAGGCGTGCCGCATAAGTTTGCCATCTTCTATTATTCCGATCTGTTCAAGAAGCTCTTCGCCGCTAATGGCGATAAGCTGGTGGCAGTGCCGGAAGGGATCTCTGTTGAGAAAGTAAAAAGAGACAAACTGGAATGGTTATACAAACTCTTGCTTGAAAAAGTATATGGGTTCCCGATGGATTATCAGAATGAGATCATCCATCATGTAACCCTGCCCGAAAGTAACGGGTTGAAGAAGTATGTAAAACTACATATTGACGCACGCTTCGTAGATGTAAAAGTGAAAGGAGAGATCCCTAATCTGAAATATGATAACATCTGCCAGCAGCATTTCGCGCTTGAAACATTACAGGAATTGCTGCCACTGAGCAATTTTGCACTGGAAGGTTTTGTGATCTGGACTATACAGGATGTCACAAAAGATGAGGTGCAGAACACCATGAAGAACCTGATCCTTAACATGCACGACGGTAACGAGCAAGAGACCTACCGTAGAATGGAAGAGGAACTGGAATCACTGATCCAGCAGGAAGATATCAGTGTGCATATTGTACCGATCCCAAAGATCAATGGTAAGTATGTACTGGAATGTGACCTTTGCGAAAGTGGTGTCATGCTGGGTGTGATCAACAATGGAAAACAGCAGCAGCAATTATTCCAGCAACTGCTGGAACACCTGATGCGGCAGAAAGATCCCTTGCTCATCCCCGAAGTGACAGATGCTACCTTGTTGTCTTATCCTTTCCTGCGTTACCTGCCACTAAAAGGTATTAAGAGCTACCTGATGGCGCCTGTATGGTATGAAGGTCAGTTGCTCGGTATTGTTGAAATAGCGTCTTCCCAAGCTAATAAGATCACTGCCGAGACCATTGGCAGGGCATATCCTGCTCATCAGCAGGTGATGATGCTGCTGACAAGAGGGGCCGATATCGTGAATAACCGCATCGTGCAGGTGATCAAAGAGCAATTCACTGCCTTACAACCTTCAGTGGAATGGAAGTTTACAGATGCCGCCTGGCATTATCTCCATACGCCGGCAGAAGAACGTAAGGACATTGGTAATATCTCTTTTGAAGATGTATATCCTTTATATGGCGCTGTTGATATCAGGAACTCTTCTACAGAACGCAGCAATGCGATCCATGAAGACCTGCGGGAACAGTTGCTGCTGATCAGGGAAACACTTGATTATATTGGTAACACGATCTATCTGCCATTGCTGGAGGAACTGAAGTTTAAGAATGATGAGCTGATCACTGGTATCACCAGCGGCATGCTGTCAGAAGATGAACTGAAGACCAACAACTACCTCGATGAAGAAATAGGACCATTGTTCCGACACCTGCATGAAAGCCATGCTGAACTGCAGCCGGTGCTGGAACGGTATTTCTCCCTGGTAGATACCTCAGAAGGGCACATCCTGCATCACCGTCAGGAATATGAAGAAAGCCTGGCGAAGATCAATGAGAAGATCAATAAATATCTGGATAAAGAGAAAGAGAATATTCAGCATTCTTTCCCCTGCTACTTTGAAAAGTACCGTACCGACGGTGTTGAATACAATATCTATATCGGACAGGCTATCGCCCAGAACCGCAAATTCGATCTGCTGTACCTGCGCAACCTCCGTCTGTGGCAGCTTTCTTCCATGGCAGAGATCGCGAAGATGACAAATAAGCTGAAAGACAAGCTGAAAGTGCCTCTACAGACCACACAGCTGATCCTGGTGCACAGCAATCCGATAGATATCAGCTTCCGTCAGGATGAACGCCGCTTTGATGTGGAAGGTGCTTACAATATCCGTTATGAGATCATGAAGAAACGGATAGATAAAGTACACATCCGCCAGACAGGTAAACGCCTTACACAACCGGGTACTATTTCTATTGTATATGCCTATGCGAAGGAAATGGAAGAATATCTGAAGTATATCACCTTCCTGCAGAATAAAGGTGTATTGGCATCTGAAGTGGAAATGCTCGACCTCGAAGACCTGCAGGGAGTAAGTGGTCTGAGGGCATTACGCGTGAAGGTGAATATGGACTAACCAGGACTGTAGGATTTAATATAAAACAGAAAGGCCCGCTCTTGTTATGAGAGCGGGCCTTTGTTTATTGTGCGCCCGGCACGGGCGCAAACTCTAGGGTGTAAGTCCCGAACGCGCCTTGATAGTGGGAAGCGTTAACCCAAGGCAAGGGTGTCCTCCGTGAGGAGGAATCTGAAGGAAGCCGGCGGTAAA
>NZ_JAKIRP010000020.1 GCF_021646545.1 Chitinophaga filiformis
CACAAGTCAGGACCGGAGGTGTGGCGATGGTCAGGTTTGGTTTATTGATATCCTGAGCTACAGTTACACTGTCCTTAGTAGAACAACCATTAGCTGTAGTTGCTGTTACAAAGTACTTACCAGGTGCGGTAACGCTGATCGGATTCTGACCTGCTGTGCTACCTGTCCATGTGAAGGTGGTATTAGCCGTAGTAGATGATGCCGTTAAGTTGACGCTAGTCCTATCACAAGTCAGCACCTGTGGTGTAGCAATCGTCAGGTTTGGTTTATTGATATCCTGAGCTACAGTTACACTATCTATAGTTGAACAACCATTGGCAGTTGTTGCGGTCACATAGTACTTACCAGGTGCAGTCACACTGATCGGGTTCTGACCTGCTGTTCTACCTGTCCATGTGAAGGTGGTATTAGCCGTAGTAGATGATGCCGTCAGGCTCACACTGGTTCTATCACAAGTCAATACCTGTGGTGTAGCGATGGTCAGGTTTGGTTTATTGATATCCTGAGCTACAATTACACTATCGATAGTAGAACAACCAATAGCTGTTGTTGCCGTCACATAGTATTTACCCGGTGCAGTCACACTGATCGGGTTCTGACCGGCTGTTCTACCAGCCCATGTGAACGTAGTATTAGCAGTAGTTGAAGATGCAGTTAAGTTTACACTTGTTACATTACAAGTCAATACCTGCGGCGTGGCAATTGTCAGGTTCGGTTTAGCAATGTTCTGAGTCACCGTTACGCTGTCCTTAGTAGTACAACCATTTACAGCAGTAGCGATTACATAATACTTACCAGGTGCATTTACACTCACTGAGCTCTGGCCGGTAGCAAAACCAGACCATGTTATTGTTGCATTAGCTGTCGAAGAAGAAGCCGTTAAATTTACTGAGGTATTCGCACAAGTCAGCACCGCTGGCTGCGTTACCGTCAGATTTGGCTTATCTATACTTTGCTGTACCGTAACAGAAGCCGTACTTGTACAACCATTTACAGGATTTCTCACAGTCAATATATACGTTCCCGCTACACTTACTCCCGGGCGCTGCAATGCAGATGAGAAATTACCTGGGCCAGACCAACTATAATTCACACCTGGTGTAGCGGAATTACCAGTCAATACAACTACAGGAGACGCACAGGTCAGCGGACCGCTCACCTCAGCAGTTGCTCCCGGCGCGAAAATGTCCTGAATAACAGTCACGGTATCCCTTGCAGTACACCCTGTTGAGGCATTCGTAACAGTCAGTATATAATTACCGCCCATCGTTACCGCAGGTGTCTGCAAATTAGAAGTAAACCCTGAAGGACCACTCCAGCTATAAGTTACACCATTTGTATTTGAACTACCCATCAGCGTCACGGAAGGAACAGCACATGTGACCGTGTCACTTACTGATGCATTGGCAGTGAGCGTACCGGTCGGAGTACCAGTCACCTTCACATTATCTACATAGTAGAATTCATCGGTACCTGTAACCCTGGTCCTGATCACCAGCTGAAGACTGTTACCACTCAAACCAGCTACTGATATATAAGTATAGGTACTTGAATGGCCATTAATATCCGATTTCCGCTCTGCATACAACACCTCTGCCCCGCCATTCAATTTATAATAGAAACGAAGATAATCTGCGTACGTACCTGACTCATTCATCACAGCATCGCCTGTTACCGAACTTCTCGCATTAGCAGAGATACCAACGCCTGTCTTTCCACTAATGTCAATCACGCCCGACGTCCATACACTTTCACTATTTGTACCCTGGCCACTGATTCTGAACTCATTGTTAGATACGGCAAAAGTGCTGCCGGAAGGATTCTGTACAGACCATGCCGTACTGCCATTATCTACAGTCGTTCCATTGTTCAGGGTAAAGTCCTCCAACCACAGCGTAGCAACGGTAGATCCCAGGCTGGTTACAGTAGCAGTCGCCGTATTCTTACAACCATTCGCAGGATCCGTCACTGTCAATATATAGTTACCTGCAACACTCACCACAGGATGCTGCAATGCAGACGTAAACCCATTCGGACCAGTCCAGCCGTAAGTCACACCCGCCGTTTCAGAACTTGCAGACAAGGTAACGCTGGAAGCTGCACAACTCAGCGGACCACTTACACCTGCAGATGCTGTCGGTACCGCAGTATTCGCAATAACGGTGACAGTATCCTTCGCGGTACAACCCAAAGCATTAGTCACAGTCAATATATAATTACCCGCAGTGGTCACTGCAGGATTCTGCGCTGCTGATGTAAAGTTACCCGGACCACTCCAGCTGTAACTAACCCCGCTTGCATTTGACGCGCCGGACAGGTTCACGGAAGTGGCAGCACAGGTAAGTGTATCAGACACCGCTGCTGTTGCAGTTATAGCAGAAGTTGATCTGTCAGCACCCGTCAGTTTCACATTGTCGAAATAGTATCGTTCAGTATTACTTGAGTTCCTTGCCCTGATGATCACCTGGATGCTACCACCGTTCAATGTGCCGGAAGCGATGCTGATCCTGGCGGTACCACTGGTACTCGAACCAATGCCCGCCGCGTCATCAAATACCAGCACTTCATCACCGCCATTCAATTTGTAATATACCCTGATGTAGTCATCATCTTCAAATAGATCATTGCTTCCCGGCGTTTCACTCCGCAGGTCCGCCGTTATCACCACATCACTCTTACCGGAAATATCAATTACATCTGAACGCCATGTCGCTTCCGCAGCTGCGTTATAAGAAACTTTAAATTCACTGTTCTGTACCGAGATAGTACCTGCACCGCTGCTTTCCAGCGTCCAGGCTGTGCTACCATTATCTACAGTAGTACCATTCGCCAGAGTAAAGTCCTCCAGCCAGAAAGCAGCAGGACCGGAAGAGGTACCTCCGGATACCACCACAGATGCTGTAGCCGTACATCCATTCACAGGATTTGTAACTGTCAATGTATAGGTACCGGTAACGCTCACCACAGGACGCTGTAAGGCAGACGTAAACCCGTTAGGGCCCGTCCATCTATAGGTTACACCGGCAGTTTCAGAACTTCCGGATAAGGTAACGCTGGACACGCCACAACTCAACGGACCACTTACACCCGCTGATGCGATCGGAGCCGTAATATTTGCAATAACGGTGACGGTAGCCGTCGCCGTACAACCCGTGGAAGGGTTCGTAACAGTTAGCGTATAGTTACCGGCAGTTGTTACCGCAGGATTTTGTACTGTTGAAGTAAAGTTACCCGGACCACTCCAGCTGTAACTAACCCCGCTTGCATTTGAAGCGCCGGACAAGGTTACTGAAGTCTTCGTACAGGTAAGCGTATCCGATACAGACGCCGTTGCAGTCAGGTCAGAATCGGGATCGGCCTTATCAGCGCCTGTTAGCTTCACATTATCGAAGTAGTATCGCTCAGTATTACTCGAATTCCTTGCCCTGATGATCACCTGGAGCGTAGTACCGTTCAATACAGGAGAAGCGATGCTGATCCTCGCAGTACCACTGGTACTGGATCCAATACCGGCCGCATCACTAAATACCAGCACCTCAGCGCCTCCATTCAATCTATAATATACCCTGATATAGTCATCTTCTTCAAACAGATCACTTCCCGGTGTTTCACTGCGCAGATCTGCAGTGATCACTACATCACTCTTACCGGAAATATCAATTACATCTGAGCTCCATTTCGCTTCCGCTGCTGCGTTATAAGAAACTTTAAACTCATTATTCTGTACGGAAATAGTACCAGCACCTGAACTTTCCAGCGTCCAGGCAGTGCTGCCATTATCAACAGTAGTACCATTCTCCAAAGCAAAATCCTCCAGCCAGAAAGCAGCAGGAGCAGAAGATGTACCTGCCGATACCACCACAGATGCTGATGCAGTACATCCGTTCACAGGATTTTTTACGGTAACAGTATAAGTACCCGTTGCACTGACAGTCGGATTCTTCGAAGCACTGGTAAAGTTGTTAGGACCAGTCCAGCTATATGTCACATTAGGCACCGAAGAATTCGCATTCAGCGTCATGCTTGACATACAGGCCAATGCGCCTCCCGTTGCTGTAACATCCGGCGCCGCCTTATCTTCTGTTACCATCACAGGCACCGACACTGAACATCCTGAAGACAATGTAGCAGAAACGATATATTCCCCTCCAAAACCTACAACAGGATTCTGTACGGTCGACGTAAATCCGTTAGGCCCTGTCCAGGAATAAGAAGAAACAGTAGCACCTGGTGTTACAGTGATCTGTGCATTATTCGCACAGGTAACAGGACCACTCACTGCCGTCGTCAATGTTATAGCAGGGTCTACTGCTTTTACTTTTACATGATCGAAATAATAAAATTCATCAGAACCGGATGCCCTTGACTTCACAATAATCTGAAGACTTGAACCGCTTAAACCGGCTACACTTACAGTGGAATTGGAACTGCTGTGATTATTGATAGCTGCTTTCTTCTCGGCAAACAATACCTCTGTGCCACCATTCAACTTATAGTAGAACCTGATGTAGTCCATGTACGTGCCCGTCTCATTCATAGCAGCACCACTACTGACAGCACTCCTGGTATTAATAGATATACTTACATCCGTTTTACCGGTGATATTGATCGATTCCGATGTCCACACACCCTCACCACTGGTGCCGGTGCCACTGACTTTAAACTCATTGCCGGTTACGGAAAAGGTACTGCCTGAAGTCGTTTTAACCGACCATGCAGTAGTGCCATTATCAACATTTGTACCGTTGGACAATGTAAAATCTTCCACCCACGTATTTACAGCAGCCGCTGTACCCGACTTCACTTCCACCGACTTTGAGTTCACACACCCATTGGCCGGATTCTTTACCGTCACGGTATAAATACCCGCCGTACTGACCGTAGGATTCTGCGTCGTACTGGTATAACCACCCGGCCCCGTCCAGCTGTATTGCGCATTGCTCACCGAAGAGCTGGCATTCAACGTAACGTTGTTACCACAGGCTAATGTACCGCCCGTTGCAGAAAGATCCGGTACAGCTTTATTCTCAGTCACTGTCACAGTAGCAGAACCGGAACCAGATGAATTGGTTCCTGTAACGGTGTAAACACCCGCAGTGTTTACTGAAGGATTTTGCGATGTAGAGGTAAAATTATTAGGTCCGGTCCAACTGTAAGTGACATTTGTTGCACTGGAAGCTGCTGATAACGTAATAGATGAATTGGCACATGTCAATACGCCGCCGTTGCCAGCACTTACTGAAACCGGAATAGTACCGGCGCAGGCGCCCTTCTCTTTAAACACGCGGTACTCTTCAATATAATACTTGGATGTTTGAGAACCTCCGTTATTATAGTTGTAGATCTTTACCACCAGCTGTACAGTACTGCCATTTAACAAAGGAGATATAAAATCAATCGTACCGAAATTGCCAGTACGCTGATCAAGTAAAATCTCAGCCCCGCCATTTATTTTGTAATAGATCTTCACATACTCGGAACTGTTCATATCACCTTCAGATGAGACCTTCACAGCTACCTGCCAATCAGTATAGCCTGTGGTAGAAAACACCTTGGAATACCAGATCCCCTCTCCTCCCAGTTCCTGCGCATGTAATCGTTTTGATTTTACCGCAAAATAACCCGTGCCGGAAACCTTTGATGCATCGAGGTACCAGCCCGTAGCAGAATTGTCGGCTGTCGTTCCATCTGACACCGGAAATCTGGCAGTCACAATCGGACATTCGGGAGTCGCCCATACGGGACCGCCGATAAGTAATGATAAAAGAAGGCCTAGCCGCATGAGATGCGCGCGCGCCATAATAGGTAGAGTTTTCACTATAGGCTCTGTTTGTTTTAATTCAAGGGTATAGAATATTTAATAGAATACAGGTTTTCTGCTACTATTCAGTTCACATGCTACAATTCCGTTCAAAATGTTACGTTGATTCATTCAGCGGCTGCTGTTATGCTCAATGTCACTGTTCCGTTCGATGTCACTATGCTAAATGGTTATGTTCTCCGGGACGCTACCGTTCTCTATAGAAACTATGTCTCTTAGCATCAAATGTCACTGTACTTAATAGTGCCGTTTTCTGAACACTATTGTTCTCTCTTAGAAACTGTGTCTTTTAGTTTCAATGCTACTGTACTAATGGTGTTGTTATCTAAACGCTACTGTTCTCTCTTAGAAATTGTGTCTTTTAATGTCGAATCCGGATGTAATATTAAATAATAATACTATAACAAGTATACTTAAATGTCACAATAACATTTATTTTTTATTTGTCTAAAACGTGGATTTATCAAGGTTTTTCGAGTGTATTGCTGCATTAATGAATTGATAGGCAATATAAGCGACGACACTAAATCTGTAAGTATGCAGTATTTTTTGCTTCACAAAAAAAGTCGCCTGTAGAGAAAAAAATACGGAATTCCGTAACGCACATATACCTCATAAATGAGAAAGCCATCTCAAAAATGAGATGGCTTTGATTCAACTTCACGGTTTGTCATATATTTATATGATACCTCACTCTATGAAACACTACGATTTAGACCAGGTAGGTTTCCACGTTTATATTTCCATGAACGGCTTTAGAATATGGACATGTCTGATGTGCTGCTTCAACAAGTGCAGTTGCCACTTCAGTAGTCAGTCCCGGTAGATGCACATTAAGACGGGCCTGCAGAAAATATGCAACACCTACCAAACCGAGATCCACCTCTGCATCAACATAAAAGTCCGTAGGCAAAGTAACTTTCGCTTTTGCTGCAGCTATTCCAATCGCTCCCATGAAACAGGCTGACCATCCTGCGGCAAATAGTTGCTCCGGATTAGTTCCCGGATCTGTACTTACCGGAGAAGACAAGCGAATATCCAAACGGCCATCTGAACTGCTTGCCCTGCCTTCTCTTCCGCCAGTCGTGTGAGTCTTACCTGTGTATATTACTTTCTCAATCCTGGGAGTGCTGATTACTCCATTGTTGTTGTTTTCCATGATCTGTTTTTTATGTTTGTTTTTCTTATGACTGTTTACTGTTATAACTATATTGATTGATCTGTTTCCTGAAATTCACCGGTTACATTATTTAACCGCATCAGTTGATGCCTGAAATCCCGTTCTGGTAGCTGCGGTAATACGGCCATCTCCATTCTGCTGCACAAAACCTATCAACTCCCAGCCGTTTTCATTAAAGCCTTCCGGCAGCTTCATTTCAACTTCTTTACTGCTGTTGGCGTCAACATATGCCAGCTGCCGTACTATCTGTACATGGGACAACTTTCTGCCTGTATTCTCACCAGCCTTAACATCACTGTGTGCTTCTTTCTGTACGAGGGCGAGCACCAGGGCTGCATCTTTGTGCTGACCGGATACATCATGTTCTATATATATTTTGCCTTGTCCAAGCTTTGCCCGAAGGCTTACACTGTCTTTAGATGCGGCGTCCAAACCATTAGCGATCGCTTTTACAATAGCACCTGCATTTGAACCAACAAACTCACCTTCGCCGTTGATCACCACCTGCGGCGTATAAATAGTCGAGAGGCCCAACCATCCGGCATATTGTTGCTGTCGTTCTGAGTATCTGCGATCACTGAAGCGATCTCTCCAACCCTGGTGATCCCAGTAGTCGACGTGGAAGGCCAGGATATATATGTCTTTATTCTCATTGTCCTGCTGAATGCGTTCCATCAGCGCATCGGCCGGCGGACAGCTGGAGCATCCTTCCGAAGTGAACAGCTCAACAACGGCAAAACCTTTGCTATTCTTCGCTTTCTGTACATCTTTCATTATTCTTTCATTTGATATGCCCATAAATGCGGCCATTGCTACAAGCAGGCCTATTAAAGCTGTGCTGATGATTACTATGTTGACTGGTCTCATGTGTTTGAATTGATCGTTTGAATAATTGTTAATCACAGTACAAATGGACGATTAATCCGGAACAACACATAGTGCTATGGCGCCTGTCGGACAAATAAGGTGGTGAACCGGACAACCGGCGTCGCCAATATTCGGGGGGACCAGATATTATCCAAATTGATAAACCCTTCTCAAAATGAGAGGGTTTTCAGGGTGCGTTTCTTCCAGCCTGATGCTGCTCAGCAATTATAGTCCCTTATCGGTGGCGGTTTTTCAGCCAAACTGCCATTTCATGCCAGAACCGGGCATGCCATTCGCCTTTACTACCCCGTAAATTGATTTTTATGAACCAATATGAAGCCGCCGCCCAGATAGCGGATGAAATACCGGAAATACAAAAGGAAATAGTATGCGCGCCTGTTTTTGGCAGCGCATACCTCTCTGTAAAGGTATTGGCTAACTATACCGCCAGAATGTTGCAACAGCATCAGCTGCGCCAGGTACAACGTTGTATGGTACTTGCAGAAAAGATCTACAACAGGGGTAACCAGCTGATGAAAACAGCCATCGAAAATGTTTTCATCTTTTCATTCTCCAGTTTCAGGATGTCCTGCAGTCGCCAGGAATGGCTGGAAATACAGCGGGTAATGCCGGCTGTGCTCTTTTCCCTCTACATCCAGCAGGTACTGAAGCCCGGCGTATAATCTATCACTCAAAAAAAACTGACATATGCTGATCGCACTTTATCTGCTCATTATGCTCATTTGCTTTTATCTCTTTTATAAATCAATAGATTTCTTCGAAAACATATAATTGAATTTATGATGACAATACTGTTGACAATATCCATCCTCGTATTCATTTACCTGGTGTATGTTCTCCTGAAACCTGAAAAATTCTGATCTCAAACCGATTAATAATGAACAGCGAAATAACAGGTGTTATCCTCACCTTTATCATAACACTGGTGATAGCCTTCCCGCTGGGTAAATACATTTCAAAAGTATTCCAGGGGGAACGTACCATCACCGACTTCCTCAATCCTGTGGAACGTTTTATCTACCGCATCTGCGGGATAGATCCTCATAAAGAGATGAACTGGAAGCAGCACATGGCAGCCTTGTTATCTATTAACCTTGTGTGGCTGGTTTATGCCTTTTTTGTCCTGCTATTCCAATCTCATCTGCCGCTCAATCCGGACGGCAATCCGGATATGACGCCCGACCTGGCCTTCAATACAGCCATCAGCTTCCTGGTGAACTGTAACCTGCAGCACTATTCAGGTGAATCCGGGCTTACCTATTTTTCACAGCTCTTTGTCATTACCTTCCTGCAGTTCGTATCTGCCGCTACCGGCGTTGCCGCAGTAGCAGTACTGTTCAGGGCCTTTGCCGAAAAGACAACGGAAAGACTGGGCAATTTCTTTGTATTCTTCACAAGAACGATCACCCGTATACTGCTTCCGCTGAGCGTCGTCATGGCTATCATACTGGTGTTCAACGGCACTCCTGCCAGCTTTGACGGAAAGGATAGTATTGTTACCATGCAGGGCGATTCCGTACAGGTGTCCAGAGGTCCTGCTGCCGGTATGATCGCTATTAAACACCTTGGTACTAATGGCGGTGGATGGTTCGGCGCTAACTCTGCTCACCCGCTGGAAAATCCGAACTACTTTACCAACACGGTGGAGATCGTTGCCCAGGTGATACTCCCGATGGCGCTGATCTTCGCCTTCGGTTTCTTTATCCGCCGGAGGAAACTCGGCTATGTCATCTTTGGTGTGATGACCGCGGGTATGCTGACGTTTATGATACCTAACCTTATCTCCGAAATAAGCGGCAACCCGCTACTGGGTCATCTGGGCCTGAAAGACATCACTGCCATGGAAGGTAAAGAAGTACGCATAGGCGTACCGGCTTCGGCCTACTGGCAGGTGATGACCACCATCATCTCTACAGGTTCTGTGAACTCTATGCATGATAGTTCCATGCCTATGTCGGGCACTATGCAGCTATTAGGTATGATGACAAACTGTTTCTATGGAGGTAAAGGCGTAGGTTTACTCAACTACTTTATCTTCCTCATCATCGCGGTATTCATTTCCGGACTGATGGTAGGACGTACGCCTGAATTCATGGGCCGTAAAGTTGAAGCACGTGAGATGAAGATCGCAGCTATCATTGCGCTCTTCCACCCCTTCCTGATACTGGTCGGTACTGCGTTGTCAGCGTACTTTGCTGCACATCATCCGCAGATAGCATGGTCCGTACAACCATCCGCATGGTTCAACAATCCGTCCAATCATGGATTCTCGGAAATGCTCTATGAGTTTACATCTTCTTCTGCCAACAACGGCTCCGGCTTTGAAGGTTTAGCAGACAACAATATCTTCTGGAACATCAGTACGGGTGTTATCATGATACTCGGCCGCTTTATTCCAATCATCGGTCCGGTTGCCATTGCAGGTATCCTGGCTAAGAAGAAATATATCCCTGAATCGGCAGGCACGCTGCAGACCGATACCGCTACATTCGGTATCATGACCTACGCTGTGATCATGATCATTGCAGCACTGGCTTTCTTCCCTGCACTGACCCTGGGACCTATAGCAGAATATTTCCAATCCTACTGATAAAGCCATTTGTTACTATCCTAAGTCTAAATCGTCATCTGGTTACTATCCTATGACCACCTTGTTCGCAAAATCTGAATTATATGTCTGAACGCAATCATAATAAACTTTTTGAACCGGCACTGGTGAGCGGCGCCTTAAAGCAGGCCTTTGTCAAACTCTCACCAAAGATCCTGTTCCGTAACCCGGTGATGTTCACCGTGGAGATCGGAACAGCTATCATGCTGGTTGTTACACTGTATACCGCTATTACCGGAGATGCCTCACAGGGCTCCTTCGGATACAACCTCGCCGTGTTTATCATCCTGCTGCTGACCCTTCTCTTTGCCAACTTCGCGGAGGCGATTGCTGAAGCAAGAGGTAAGGCGCAGGCCGAAAGCCTTCGTAAAACAAGGGAAGAAACGCCTGCCAAGAAGGTGTTTGCAGTGGGTGAAGTATATACCAACGAGATTAAGATCGTACCTTCTTCACAGTTACGTAAAGGCGATTTCTTTATCTGCGAAGCCGGTGATATGATACCGATGGACGGTGAAATCGTGCAGGGGCTGGCTACCATCGACGAATCGGCTATCACCGGCGAATCTGCGCCGGTGATCCGTGAATCCGGCGGTGACAAATCATCCGTAACAGGCGGTACGAAAGTATTGAGCGACAGGATCAGGGTACGTGTAACGACCGATCCGGGTGAAAGCTTCCTGGATAAAATGATAGCGCTCGTCGAAGGCGCCAGTCGCCAGAAAACACCTAACGAAATTGCCCTTACCATATTGCTGGCAAGCTTTACACTGGTCTTCACCATCGTTTGCGTAACCTTAAAGCCTTTTGGTGACTATGCCAACACACCTATCACCATCGCGGCTTTTGTGTCCCTGTTTGTATGCCTTATACCTACCACTATTGGCGGGCTGCTCAGTGCGATCGGTATCGCAGGCATGGACCGTGCACTGAGAGCCAACGTCATCACGAAAAGCGGTAAAGCGGTTGAAACTGCCGGCGACCTTGATACGCTGTTGCTCGACAAAACAGGTACCATCACTATCGGTAACCGTAAGGCCACACACTTCTGGCCTGCCATTGGCATCGGCAAGAAGGAGTTCTTCGAAGCCTGCGCACTGGCCTCTATGGCAGATGAAACGCCTGAAGGCAAATCTATTGTGGAACTGGCCGCAGAGAAAGGCATAAAGGTTACGCCGCCCAGCGCGGAAGAAGCCACCTTTATTGAGTTCACCGCAGAAACACGTAGCAGCGGACTCAATCTCAACGGGCTCCGTATCCGTAAAGGCGCTTATGATGCTATCCGTAATATCGTACAGAAAGCTGGTCATCCATTCCCTGCGGAAACAGAAGAAAAGGTAAAAGAGATCTCTTCGAATGGTGGTACGCCATTGGTGGTAAGCCGTAACGAAACAGTGATCGGGGTGATCGAGCTACAGGATATCATCAAACCCGGTATACGTGAACGTTTCGAACGCCTGCGCAGAATGGGTGTGAAGACAGTAATGGTGACCGGCGACAACCCGCTTACAGCAAAATATATCGCTGAAAAGGCTGGTGTGGACGACTTCATTGCTGAAGCCAAACCTGAAGATAAAATGATCTATATCCGTAAGGAACAGGAAGGCGGTAAACTGGTAGCCATGATGGGAGACGGGACCAACGATGCACCAGCACTGGCACAGGCCGACGTAGGTGTAGCAATGAACAGCGGTACTCAGGCGGCTAAAGAAGCGGGCAATATGGTGGACCTCGACAACGACCCCACTAAACTGATTGAGATCGTGGAAATCGGTAAACAGTTACTGATGACACGTGGTACTCTCACTACTTTTTCCATCGCCAACGACGTGGCAAAATACTTTGCCATTGTTCCGGCATTATTTGTAACCGCTATTCCGGCTTTACAGGGGCTCAATATTATGCACCTGGCGTCTCCGGAGAGCGCTATCCTTTCGGCCGTAATCTTCAATGCACTGATCATCCCAGCATTGATACCACTGGCACTGAGAGGTGTTGCCTACAAACCGATCGGCGCCAGCGCGTTGTTGCGCAGGAACCTGCTCATCTATGGTTTTGGCGGCGTTATTATCCCTTTCATAGGAATCAAGATCATTGATCTGTTCCTGACCTTATTCATGTAATTACCAATAAAAAAACAACAATGAGAAAGTATATATGGCCTTCTGTAAAACTGACCCTTTTTATGGTACTCGTTCTGGCGGTGCTTTATCCCTCTCTGATAGCTGCAATATCCAAAGCAGCCCCGGGACAAGGGAAAGGTAAAACAGTTGCTGTAAACGGTAAAGTAGTGGGGTATGAAAACATAGGTCAACGTTTTACAGAAGATAAATATTTCAACGGCCGCCCATCTGCCGTGAACTATAATGCTGCCGGATCCGGAGGTTCCAACAAGGCAGCGTCCAATCCTGACTACAAGAAAACTGTGCAGGAACGCATCGATACCTTCCTGGTACACAATCCCGGTGTAAAAAAAGAAGATATCCCTGCGGAACTGGTTACGGCTTCCGGTAGTGGCCTGGATCCGGACATCTCTCCTGCTGCCGCCCTGATACAGGTAAAACGTATCGCGGCAGTACGTCATCTTTCCGAAACGAAGCTGATGGCACTGGTGTCTGATCATACCGAACGTCCGCTGCTGGGTATCGCCGGACCTTCCAAAGTGAATGTGCTTAAACTGAATATAGCCCTGGATATATTAAAATAAAACTATCCGAAATGGACAACGACAGAGTGATTGTCAGAAAGGCGGTGCTTTCAGATTGTAAATACGCTGCAACAATCACAGCAGAAATGGAAGCATCCGCCAAAGCAAAAGGTACCGGTATCAGCAAACGTTCTGTTACCGCTATCATGAAAAAGATAAGGGAAGGAAAGGCAGTGATAGCGCTGACCGTAAATAAGATCTGGGTAGGGTTCTCTTACATTGAATCCTGGAGTAACGGAGAGTTTGTTTCTAACTCAGGAATGATCGTTAATCCAGGTTTCCGCGGACTAGGAGTCGCCTCCCGCATCAAGAAAAGGATCTTTCAGCTGTCGCGGGAAAAATACCCCACAGCAAAACTGTTCAGTATTACAAGCGGACTGGCTATTATGCGTATGAACAGCAAATTAGGGTTTTTACCAGTCACCTTTAATGAAATAACCAGGGACCCGGAATTCTGGAAGGGATGCAGGAGTTGTGTTAACTTTAATATCCTGCAGAAGAAAGGGTGCCGGAACTGTCTTTGTACGGCAATGCTTTATACGCCTCCTGCCTTACAAAAAGCCGAAGAAAGGGAAGCACAGCTTCTAGCCGGTGTGTACTGATCTTCCGTAACCGGATTCATCTCACTTCCTCCGTACTAAGCTACGGGCGCTTCTTCAGAGAAGCCCTGCCTGAGTTTAGACGGAGCGTGAGTTTTTGAATATTAAGCCTATGACTGAAAAAGAAAATAATGCGCAACATTTCCTCGACCTGATCCGCCAGTCGAGACGGGGAAAGTTCAAGATATACATCGGTATGAGCGCCGGTGTAGGTAAGACTTACCGCATGCTCCAGGAGGCCAGAACCCTGCTGCGCAACGGCGTGGATATCAGGATTGCCTACATAGAAACCCATAACCGGGCTGAAACACATGCCCTGCTGGACGGCTTACCTGTTATTCCCCGCAGGGAACTGTTCTACAAAGGGAAAGCCCTGGAAGAACTGGACATGCAGGCAGTTTTGAATCTTCATCCGGAAGTGGTGGTCATTGACGAACTGGCGCACACCAACATAGAAGGCAGCAAGAACGAAAAACGCTGGCAGGATGTAATGGAGATACTGGAAGCGGGCATTAACGTTATCAGCGCGGTCAATATCCAGCATATAGAAGGCTTACAGGACGAGGTGAAGGGCATTACCGGTGTGGATGTTGCAGAACGCATCCCCGACCTGGTACTGCAACAGGCCGATGAAGTAGTAAATATTGACCTCACGGCGGATGAGCTGATCACACGTCTGAAGGAAGGCAAGATCTATACTGCTGACAAGATAGCCGTGGCTATGAAAAACTTCTTTCAGCCGGAACGGATACTCCAGTTAAGAGAGCTGGCGCTGAAAGAAGTAGCTACCCAGGTAGAACGTAAAATAGATTCATCGCTGCCACGAAGTGCCCAGGCAAGAAATGAGCGCTTCCTGGCATGCATTAGCAGCAACCATCTCATAGCAAAGAAAGTGATCCGTAAAACGGCCCGGCTATCGGCTTATTATCAGTCGAAATGGTATGTGCTGTATGTACAGACGCCGAGGGAAGATGGCGACAGGATCGGACTGGCGGCCCAGCGACATCTGATCAATAACTTTAAACTGGTGATGGAACTGGGTGGAGAAGTGATAAAGGTAAAAAGTACTAATATTGCTAAAAGTATCATGCAGACGGCCGAAGAGAAAAAGATCACCACGATCTGCATCGGAAAGCCACATCTTAACGTAATGGGCATGCTGATGAATACAGCCGTGTTCTCACAGCTGCTGGGCAAGTTGTCAGAATCGGACATTGACATTATAATTCTTTCGTGACATGCGTCTAAAGACGAAACTAAGTATAGGCATTGGATTTTTATTTGTAGCCATTCTCATTTCCGGTATCCTGGGGATCTTCTCCATATACCAGCTTAAGAATGACGCTCGTCTTATCCTGGAAGATAACTACGAAACACTGGTGTACAGTAATAATATGCTGACTTTGATGGACCGTGAGCCCTTTGATGCCAGCGTATTCCCTGAGTTTGAAACCAATCTTGCAAAACAGGAAGCCAATATCACGGAACCCGGAGAAGGCCGCGCCACTGCGGCCGTCAGGAATACCTTCGAACTGTTAAAAAGTGATCCTTCCAACGATTCCCTGCAGACCATTATCCGCCGGGAGATCTATAAGATCAATACTGCCAATCAGGAGGCCATCCAACGGAAGAACACAGTAGCCGAAAAGAATGCCAGGCGTTTCAGCAACTATACCATGTTCATCTTCGGCTTTCTGGCTCTCATCGCCTTTACACTGGCAGTTAACTTTCCGGGTATTATCAGTGAGCCCGTCAACGCGCTTTCAGAAGGTATCAAGGCCATCGTGAATAAGGACTACTCCAAACGCATCCGCATCTCACAACATGATGAATTCGGGGAATTGGCACAAGCCTTTAACAGCATGGCGGAAAAGCTCGACGAGTATGAACATAGTAACCTCGCAAAGATCAAATTTGAAAAGAGCCGTATCGACACCATCATCAACCAGATGAATGATGGCATTATCGGACTGGATGAGAACAGAAATCTGCTCTTCCTCAACAAGGTAGCCGAAAAGCTGCTTGGCCTGCAGGAAGCTGAGATCAGGGGTAAATATGCCCCCGATATTGCGCTTAACAATGATCTGATGCGCAGTCTCCTGAAACAGGACAGTCGCGATAAGGAACTCAAAATATACGCAGACGGAAAGGAAAGTTATTTTCACCTGGATATCCTCAACGTGACAAATGCTGATAAACTCGTCGGACAGGTGATCGTACTGCGTAATATTACTCCTTTCCATGAGCTTAATGAGGCTAAGACCAACTTCATCGCTACTATCTCTCATGAGTTGAAAACGCCCATTGCGTCCATCAAGATGAGCGCCCAGCTACTGACAGATGCCCGCATAGGTGATGTCAACAGGGAGCAGGAAGAACTGGTAAAAAGTATCACTGACGATGCCGACCGTCTGCTTAAGATCACCAGTGAGCTGCTCAATATGAGCCAGGTGGAGACAGGACATATTCAGCTGAAGATTGAGCCCGTTTCTCCGGACATCATCATCGATAATGCCACCAATACCGTCAGCGCGCTGGCGCAGCAAAAGAACATTGCCATCCGGATCAATAACAATACGAACGGGCATAAAATAATGACCGATCCGGAGAAAACTGCCTGGGTATTGACCAACTTCCTGACCAATGCGGTCAAATACTCTCCCGAAGATGCTGAGATAGAGCTCACTACTTCGCTTAAAGACAACAACATCGAGTTCTCCGTCTGCGATCATGGCAGAGGCATCGAAGAAAAGTATCTCTCCCGCATTTTTGACCGCTATTTTAAAGTGCCCGGTACGCCGGAAAAAGTGGGTACAGGACTGGGATTGTCTATATCCCGGGAGTTCATAGAAGCTCAGGGCGGAAAGATCTGGGTGGATAGTAAACTCGGGGAAGGTAGTACGTTTGGTTTCAGCCTGCCAGTGTATCAGGCATGATCATCCGGGGTCTGACAGCACATTATCCAGGCCATAAAAACCAGCAGGTATAAAGTATTATATTTGCCGCTGATGAATGAAATAACAGACGAAGATCAATACATTCAACTGCTCAAAAATGCTTTTCGGGCAATTGATCCCGACATTACAGAAGAATCATTTGACTACCTGACTGATATTCTCTCCTTTGAGCATTATCCAAAGGACGCCATCATTGTAAGCCAGGGACAAATAGCACGCAATATCCATCTGTTATGTAAAGGTGTGATAAAAGCCTATTTCATCAGCGAGACCGGCGTTTCCTATAACAAGAACCTTTTTACAGAAGGAGATCTGGTTGGTTCTGCTGTTTCCCTCTTACGTAAAACTCCTTCAGAATTTACATTGCAGACCCTGGAAGACTGTATATTGATCACCTTTGATTATGCAGCATACAGAAAACTGATCTATCAACATGATAATTTAAAGAACTTCTACATCGGCTATCTTGAAAAACAATGGATCATAGACAAAGAGCAGAGAGAAATATCCATCGTTACTGAAACAGCATCCACACGATATCTAAAACTGCTGGCAAAATCGCCAGATATCGACAAACGAGTGCCCTTGCGGGAAATAGCAGCTCATCTCGGTATCACTCCCACTCAATTAAGCAGGATCCGGAAGGAACTGAAATAAAATCCCCTCAATCAACATATGTAAAGGCGTATTTAATCTGGATTCTTCACCTTTGTGTGACCTGAGTATTATTATTATACTTAGATTGTTATTTCAAAGCGTGCTATGAATCTGAAAGAAAAAAACATTGAGAACATCCTTTCCTTATGGACGACGGTAAATACGCCTTTTAATACGAACTATAACAAGCAGAATTATAGCTACTGCTATCTTCCCTTTTCTGACTGGCCTAACAGGTTATGGTCATGGAATTACACGCCGGAAGTACTGGACGACGCTATCAACGAAATGCGTAATGGCAAAGAAAGCCTGAAGATCTCGTGCTGGGAGGATAATCACAATCTGTTTCTGTCCAGGGGATTGGAGCAGCGATTCGAACAAACGGCTATGTCTCTCCAGCTGAAGGAAAGACCTGTATATGAGAAAAGGCTTCGGTTGCTACGCGTAGCAAACCAGGAGCAGGCTAAACAATGGGTAGACACCTTTGCTGTTCCATTTGGTTACCGGATACACGAGGATGTAGTATCCCATTCCTGCGAAAAAGTGCCGTTCTACCTGGTCTTTCTTGAAAACACCCTCATCGGAACGGCTCTGTTGCATATTGAGGATGGCATAGCGGGTATCCATTCCGTTGGCATCATACCTGAAGTACGCAGACAGGGATACGCAGAAGAGATTATGAAAATGCTGATCGATATAGCGATGGACAGTAATGCTTCCCATTGTGTGTTGCAGGCCTCCGCTATGGGAAAGGGTATTTATGCTAGAATGGGATTTAGGGAGGATTTCCTGTTCACACATTATGTATTACCGTCCAATAAGTAAAAGCATGGAACTCATCAAACATCGGCAATTGGTTATCGGCATACTGATGATCCGGCTTCGGTGAGGAAGAAATTCAGCAAGCCGAAGGAGGAATTGTTTGTGCAGATATGAAGCAACGGAGGGCGCAATCTGAACAAACAATTCCCCTTACAACTTATTCCCGCTTTAAACTCTTCACCGGATCAACCATAGCTGCCCGGATCACCTCATAACTCACCGTCAGCAACGTGATACTAACCGCCAGTAATCCGGAGAAGACAAACACCAGCCAGTTAATCGTGATCTTATATTCAAAATGTTCCAGCCAGGTATTCATGGCCCACCAGCCAATAGGAATGGCTATCGCAATGGCGGCTATTACCAGCTTCATGAAATCAAATGTCAGCAATCCTGTAATATTGAGAACTGAGGCGCCCAACGCTTTACGCACACCGATTTCTTTCACACGGCGTTCAGCTACATATGCCGACAATCCAAGCAATCCCAGGCAGGAAATGGAAATCGCCAATGCTGCGGATAATCCGGCCAGCGACTGCGTGCGTTGTTCTGCGTCAAACATCTTAGCGTATTGCTGATCTGTAAACTGGTAGTTGAACGGATAATTGGGATACTCCACCCTATCTTGTGCAGGTAATCCCATGGCAGCAGATACTCAAAGTCAAAACGGGTATTTGACGGCAGCTGCTCTAATACCGCTGTTACCTGGAAGTAATCAACCGAATCGATCTTAATCACTTTATTCAGGGCATTCTCATTTCCAAACAGTTTCTTTGCCAACCCTTCTGTAATAACGATGGAATTGATATTATGTAACGGCTCTTTGTTTGTTGTAGCGGCAAGGGGGAAACTAAACATCTGCAGGAAGGCAGGATCTACAAATCCGCCGTTGACACCTGTAAAACGTTTATCACCGGCAGTCAGCAGGAAACTGCTGATGTCCGCAAAACGGGTCGTACGCTCTACTTCACCAAAATCTTTCTTTAAAGCCGGCGCCAAAGGTTGTTCCGTCTGATTGATAGCTATCTGTTTCCCATCAGAAGATGCCAGGCCATATACTTCGTACAGCCGGTCTTTATTCTCATGAAACTTGTCAAAGCTGATCTCATTCCGGAGCCACAGAAATACCAGACCAGCTGCCGCCATACCTACGGCCAGGCCGGAAATATTGATGAAAGAAAAACGTTTGGTGGACAGCAGACTGCGCCAGGCGATCTTTAGGTGGTTCTTTATCATGGGATGATCCGTTTTGGATTGCGTTCGGGTTGTGGGGCGCAAGGGGTATGCCAAGGGGAGATCGATATAAGTAGCAAATGGTTAGTTATTAAATATTGTTAGATATGTTCAGTATTACCGGGTAGGTGTTCGGTTTTGGTACAGGCTATCACAATCCCTTAATAAAAACATTCAACGTTCGGGTGTTCTTTGCATTTATCTCTGCTGCCCCGATGTATTCAGCGCTTTCACTCTCCAAAATATTAATTATCAATACCAATACAATTATCTTTTACATATTATCTGTACTTTTATACCATTCTAATTTTTCTAACCTATGGCATCTGGCAATATTACAATTAAGAAATCAAAGACCTTATACATCGTCCTCTCAATTCTATTTACTGGACTCGTCGCCAGTTTTTTTGTCGGATCATATGAAGAAACAAAAATTCAGCTACACGAAAATCCGATTGCTGCCGGCCTCTTTATCCTGTTTTTTGTGTGCGTCGCAGCTTTTTGTTTATATAGTGTGTTTGATAATAAGGCCGTGATAATATTTTCTCCCGATGGTATAACACATAAGAAAAAGATAATTCCCTGGGAAAATATTAAGGGATATAAAATAGTGGAAAGTCCCAATGATAATATGACGACTTTATCGCTGGTCCTGACGCTGAAAACCCATCCCCGCGAATACACAATAGAGCTGCTAGGCTTGAATACAAGTGAAGCGCATATCCGGAATTGTATCAAAACATTTTCAGATCAGTCTATAATTGATGAAGATCTTTCTCCTAAAAACTAGTATTCAATAAATATAATTTAGCCCCCTGATGTTTTAACACAAACACCAGGGGGCTAAAAAATTACTACCTGCTGATCTTACTTATCTGTTTTTTTCTTTATCGTCTTTCTTGCTATCTTACCTGTTGCACTTACCGGGAAATTAGCTAGTTGCCTGTAGGTTTCCGCTAAGCCCTCGCCTACCGCTTTGGTAAGAAATGCCGATTTGAATCCCAATGAATTGGCAAGTTTTGCTTTAGACCAGCCTCCCAAGCCGTATTTACTTCCGCCAAATGCGACTTTAACACCAAAATCAATTCCTGTTGACAAGAGTGACTTATTATAGAACGTAAGTCCGATCTTGTCCTTATCAAATGGTTTCACATCGAGTATCGAACCGAGTGCATGGGCGGTCATTGGCATTGTAAGGCCAGCAAGCGTTGCGTCAAACACATCCGTTTTCCAGATACTGCCGTTTGCAATTGTCTGACCGAGAACGTCTACACTGGATTTAATCCCAAACGATAGCCATGTTACCTTGGGGTCAATACGTGGCATTAAAAATCCAAGACCGCTTCCCAGCACATAACCGCTGGAAACCTGGAAGAACGGGTCTCTTACAAGACCACGACCGAAACCGGCGCCTCCTTGTGCTATCGGATCGAGGTTCGAATTCGTTTCTTCCATACGCAAGCCCTCGTAATGCGCGTTGATAATCTCCTGGCATCTGATACAATCATCCGTTTTCGCTATTTTCGGATTTCTCGCGGATTCTTCAAACATGGCATTGATTCTCTCCTGCTCTATCGCCCTTTGCTGCTGTATGTAGAGCGCTGTTTTTGTATTTGAAATTTCCAGGGCTGCATGCAACTTGAACAGCGGAGTAGTTAATTCCCAGGTTTCCAGACCGTCCAGATCAATTGAATTGATAGGCTTATTACTTGCAAACTGGTAAGGTGTCAGTTCCGGATACGTCGGAGCCAGCGGGTCCATACTCAGGAACCTGCCTATTCTGGTATCATAGATCCTCATACCATAGTCCTGCTGATTTCCGTCCCCCTTCACATCATTGTCATTTTCCTTACCGTTAAATCCATACCTGTAGTTATTACTTGCAAAGCCTCTTCCCGGCATCTGCATACCGAAAGGATAATAATCCTGCGCTGAAACCAGGTTAGCTTCATAATGATCGATCGTACTACCATCCCTTGATACACCTATTCTTCTATCAGATACTGTTGCCAATACATTGTCCAGGTGATTGCCCAGCTCAAACATCTTCCTGCCTCTGACAAAGGCTACCTCAGTTGCATATCCCAAACCAGGGAGATCAATATTATTCTGCGGCGCTGCACTTTGAACATCGGTACTCAGCTCGTTGATCCCCAGTCTGCCATCTCCATATAAATGAGCCTCTGTCTGAGTAAGCAGCCCACCATTTAAAGAACTGTCGCCCTTCACGTACACACTCATTACATTCCCGGAGGCATCACGAACATACCAGGTCTGTATACCTTTGAAGGTTTTACTGATACGCTTATTAGAAATATCATAGGAATAATTGGTTGGCCCACTTGCTGAGCTTATGACCTTGATCTTATCATATCCAGTCCATTGTATGCTCGTTATCCCCGCTGCCCTGTCGATATTCAACTGACCTCCCCCTGTATAGTTATAGTTATTGGTTACCTGGTTGTCTATGTCATTCGGGTAGTTGCCTGCGTCCACGCCATCAAAAATGTATAACAGCTTATTAGTTCCACTGGTGTAGTTATAGATAAGGCTATCCATTGCCAGCGGTTTCCCTGCAAATGTATTATTTCCTCTGCGGAGATATGTCCTGATGTTACCATTCGGATCATAGGACACCTCCTCCTTAAAGTCCGGCAACACAACAGGCGTCCAGCTATTATTAGCCTTATCCAGTCCTTTTACAGCCTGCATACTGGCTATCCTATTCAGCACATCATACGTATAATTATACATCAACGGCGTACCAATGGATGATATATGCTGACTGATACCGGCAATATTTCCGTTAAATAATGGTTTAAAGTAACCACCAATGTTGCCCGGATCTGCAAAAGGATGGACAGTACTACCTATAGGTTTATAGTCCCTCGCACCATAATAGTGCAACGCCAGACCATATACATCTTTGGCAACAGCGCTTGTACCGGCACCATCTCCTCCCATATCAAATATGGAAGTATCTGCTGTACTGTTAATTCCCTTCAACCAACCCTGCAGCGTGTAAGTATAATCTATCCCTTGTACCTGCTGCTGTCCTATCACCGTTCTTGCAAGCGGACCATATTTATAATACTGATAGTAGGCGTCCCTGTCCCAGTTAATGCTATCCCTGCTGGTTTCTACATTTGTCAGCTTATTATTCGCATCATAGGTAAAACGGTGATATAACGCATCCCGTGCACCTGGCTGATAAGCCACATGTTTGACTTTTCCGCTAAGCAGGTCATACTGATATACCATTTTCTTCCAACGGTTATTACCCTCTGCCATTCCTCCCGTTTTAAAATCCTGTACCAGGGTATCTACATTACCGTATGCATCATAACTATAGAAGGTTCCAAAAGTATAAGCCCCGGTATTTACAGCTGCAGTACCTGAAAATACACCCGACCAGGATACGCGGTTTCTCAGGTTACGCTGGCTGATCACTGCTCCTGATAAAGGCGTATAAGGCTCGTCATAGGTGGTAGCAATAACTTCCGTCCTCAGCATATTGGCATACCACTGTGCCAGGGTATACGGGTTACGGCTGGTACTATTTGATATTGAGCCGGATGTAGCGCCAGTCTGCGTAATGCGTCCCAGGTTATCATAAATAGTATAAATGCTGGTGGTTGATATTACAGGCTGCGCTGCAACCAATCTACCAACCCTGTCATAAGCATAGCGCAAAGCCGCAGTGATATCTGGCGTCAACTTGGTTGTTACCTGGTTTAAGGTATTATACCTGTAATTTGTCACCATGGTATGAGCCGGCAGCTGCTCCAGGCCCCTTGCTCTGGCAGCCTTCACAGCATTTAACCAGGTTGGTGTGCGGTTTACCACAACACCCGCCGGTGGCACTGTCTTCACCAAAGATCCCGCGCGGTCATAATAGTACAATGTATAATGATATTCCGACGTGGTATAGGAAACTGTAAAGAGCTCCCTCAATCCGGCATTCATGCAACTATCTATGTATGCCTTGTTGAAACCGGCCTTTAGAGAATCTCTGTATGCATTAAACAACTCGGTTCCCTTACTCACTGCAAAAAACTCATTATCAGAACAGTTGTTTACCTCGTTGACATCAACCTCCTCAAATACCGGTTTAGTATTACCACAAAGTAAGGGGCCTTTACTCATACGGAAGCAACTGTCAGCCCCCACACAGTTAAACACTCTATGTACCGGTGCTATCGCATTGCCTGTAAGCGTAAATACTTTCACCGCAGTGTCCTTGATGACGACATCCCACACCATGATAGTATCAGGATTAAACCTTACCCCAACAGGATCAAAAGTAACATTGATCAAACTATCGTTACATCCCATCGGTGCATAAGGTGGTGTGAAAACCATCATTGAGCTCCGTCCATATGTACCAACTCCCACAAATCCGCCATCTGCATTCTCTATAAGCTTTGTAAAGAGAACAGAACTATCCAACCTGAGCATATCAGACCAGCGAAGAGTTCCATCTTCATTGACTTTCTCCCACACAATGCCATTATTATTGGAAGACAGTATATTCTGGGCTGCTATAATGCTACCATCCGAGCCTACTGCCGTCGGCATCCACTGATAGACAGATTGACTCAGCGGACGGGAGAACTGTTTAGCATATTTTATCCTGCCATTCTCGGTTAAACTCAATACACTTTGTTTTATACCTCCGGCGTCTCCGGCAGAATAACTAACTATATACCCATCCTTTACTTTATGGAGATAATTAGAAAAGTTCGTGATTGTCTTTGTCGGCTGGCCAATGTCATACCAATAGACACTCAACCGTTGCCCTGTTTTCTTGTCCACTTTCAATATCCAGCCATCAAACTGCCCTACTGATACTGAAGTCACCCATGAACATCCAGCTATCACCAGTGTATCTTTATTCTCCACCATCGAATAGCCTTCATCTCCGCTGCCCTCACCAAAACGCTTGAGCCAGTTAAAGGTTCCGTCAGGCTTAAGTGATCCAACAAGAAAATCTGCAACACCATCTGCAAGATTATATCGTGCTACATATGCGTATCCCCCATCACTTGTCTGCAGAATTTCAGCGCCCGTCTCTCCCCAGGTTGTATTAAGGCCGACACGTTTGCTCCAGGTTACATCGCCCTGTGCTGTCAGTTTAACGATCATCGCATCTCTTGCCGCAGCGTAAGCCGCAATGGTACCGATCGCTATATATCCGCCATCGGATGTAGGCTTGATCCTGGCAAAATTGTCATTTCCAAAACTGCCGTAATGTTTAGACCAGAGCACCTCGCCCTTACTATTCGTCCTGATAAGATATGCATTCTTATTATTGGCCGCGATAGGTGTAGCCCCTGCCAGCATGAACCCATTATCCGGGGTGCGGATAACATCGTAGATCGTGTCAACATTTCCTGTCGTATAACTATGAATCAACGGTTTACCTCCGCTGCAAACAATGCTGTCTTTAAATGGATAAAGCTGACAGGTATCCATAAATTCCATGTATTCCCACAACTGCTTATTCATTCCCAGCTGATTATTCATGAAATTCACAAACAGCTCATTCTTCCTTTGCTGCAGGGAATCCGGCTCTTCGCGCAGCGGTGTTATGCCGGGATATGTTGCCTGAAAACGGCTGTAACTATTTCCCACCACCTCGCAGCTCGCACACGGCGCTGCTATGTTACATTGCATGATAGTTGGGACCACCAGCGGTTCCTCAAAGTACGTACAGGTGTTGGTTCCCGGTACATTACAGGCACCCAGCAATTGCTGCACCTGCACTTCGGACAGAGAAGTCCCCCTTGTACGGTTCAGGTAAGTGGCCAGCGTTATATCTGATGGCTTCTTGTAGGACTGGTATTCAATATTTAATATTCTGAGCTGATTACATTCACAATCAGTAGGCGCAGTATAAGTCGGTTTGTTCGTATAAGCCGACTGTTTGTCATACGGCGCCGGCAATGTAATAAGATAGCCATTACAGTTCAGCGGATCTATAATACCTGCCTGGGCATTATATGTATTCAATACTTCACTGAAACTTCTGTAGTAACTCTCACTGGATGGCTTAACTGAGCTCGCACCGTAAGGATGGTCCATATCAGACCCTTCCTTACAAACCGCCAGCAATTTTGGTATAATAATGCTATCAAGTACCTGCTGGCTATACTTGCACGGAGCCAGTTGTTTCACCCATGCCTGTACATAGCTCCTGCAATTTTCGTCATAAGACCGTTCCAGCTGTGCATTGACAGAGTCTTTCAATACCGTTGTATCAGCATTATTTCCCAGGAACCCACCTCCATTTTCACTCAATGCCTCGTTTACCACATAAAAATTAGGCTGATTGCCCGCAGCGCTCAGCTGAGCAGATGTTACCTTCGGATAACCAGGGTAGATAACATTATTGATCCTGTCATTGATGATGTTATGCTTGGTAGTCAGGTACATCTGGCGGAAAGCCCTCCAGGACATATCAAGATCGCCCTTACACATCACGGCTTCATTGAAAGCTTTGTCTGCCGTATTGTATTGCTGATAACAGTTAACACTGTTACGGGAACACTTCACACTCACTGTTGCCATGCTCCACATAGACAACAAACTGGCGCCACTGCCGCCATTAAAATTACTGAGCGCTTTCTCTAATCCATCTTTTGCTGTTGCAGCAAGCGGATCTTTATTGCCTGTTACTGCAGGAAAAATATAACTGTTATTCGCAGTCGGATTCAGATAACCCATTTCTTTCGCCTCCGCATAGGTATCTACCCCCTCAAATGTCTTGTCCCACAAATAGCTATCGGCATACTTCTGCATCTCCAGTAGCTTATAGTACTCCGGATGAAACTTCAGTAATGCCTCGGCCCATGACGCCTTGAACTTAGCTGCAAACTGTTCAGGATTCAGTAACTGCGGTATTACATAGGTATCACTGATCTCATCATATACTGTATCTCTGCGGCCCAGTTCATCATAATACACAACAGAATCCCTTCTGTATGGCGCCACCACTCTTTCATCCACATGGTAGAATATGGAATAGATATTTAGTGTGTCCGCCGGATTGGCATACTGTCCATAAGCCCCGGATACATCCAGCAACATGGCATTTCTGATACCTGCTATCTCAGAACCGGATTCGCACAAAACGTCACAGGCCTCAACCGCCGCCTGGTAAGCTGCATACACAGCTCCCCTGTAAGAAGCTGAATCCACTGGTGAAACACCTGCTTTTGCCAGATAATTATTTCTGAATGCCTCCCAGGTGCCGACACTGTCACGACAGGTCTTACAATCCGGCACACAGGTCCTGGAGCTATCGTTCGCGAGGATATCCCGCTGTTGCTGCACAAACTGTTCAAGTGTGGTGCATAATTGTTTCTTCAGATATACACTATCTCGGTAATAGTCCATTGCCTCCCGGTTCACGCTCAGGCGTTTGGTGATCTGGTAAGTACCTGCAGGTAAAAATTTAGTAAATCCAACCTCCAGATCCGGTACACCACAGGTGGCAGGAACTGATCCCGGCGTATAATTATGTAATACGGTGTCGAACGGTTTACCTCCCAGTCTTTGATTGGAAGCATCGTCAGTGATACTTATCTCCAGGTCAAACAAACCATTGTAACAAATTGGATTATTATTACAATCGGTACGTTGCAACACCGGGGCTTTCAATTTGTAGTTAAAGACATAGTTACCAGGCAGCGTAACCAACTGGCTCTGCGTATTTTCCATTACCAGATCTTTCACTATACGATTATTCGCCCTTGACAGCGTATCTGTATAAGAAATAAGCGGATTGTAGGAAAGTCCTGTAAGGTTAGCGCTATCTGGCACTCCTGATAACGCCGTGGCTACCGTGCGGCCATACATGTCGATATAACTGACATGATACTGTCCATTGGCATCCTGCACAATATTTTTGAAATAATGGGATTTCACACCGATTTCGGTTCCAAACAGGGCATCCAGATCATTGTCACCTGGTGCACCGTAACTATATCTTGTATCATGCCCACTACCAATGCGATGCACAGGTCCTACTCCGCTCTTCCGGCTCACCCGGTCTGTGTTATCCTGCGTATAAGACGTTTCAGTAAAAGCATATCCAGCGGCATCCGGAAGATATTGATTAGCCCCATTATCCTTCTCCGGATTATTACCTGAGTAGTACTGGCTGGCGCCGGAAGTATTTGACATCGGACTCGCAGATGCCGTCAGTATATCGGCCGCATTGATCAGCGTATCGTAATTTCCCTTGTCATACTCACCGCCGTTGATTGTCCGGTTAAAGTTGCGGGAATATTTCATCACAGAACTCATAGTCGGCGCCGGAAGCACCTCTATAGCAGAACGACCCTGATGATCATAATAGGTCTCTGCCACAACTGTCGTATTAGTAGTGTTATTCTTTGTAACTGTCTGACGATTGCGGAGACTACCATCATAATATCTTACAACCGCTTTTCTCATTCCATTCTCCGCAAACTCTACTTTTGATTGCCAGTTTAACTGACGTTGATGGCCAGTGAAAGCATATTGTCCAAGACCATCCTGGTATAAAGAACTCCAGGGCGTCTCTGTCCTGCCGATACCTGTCTTTTCCTGCACAGCCCTCACCCGGAAAAACAATACTCCGCCATCGCTGTACAACAATGGGATATTATACGAGTTCGTCGCCACCGTCACACGGGTTGCATTATTGCGGAATATCAGATTGCGGTTTAACGGTTCGCCATATCTTCCGCTCTGCAATGCTGTTGAATCAATGTAAGCCCATTCGAGATCGTATACATCTGCACCGGTCATGGCTGGCCATGTGACCCCAATCTCGTCCGTAGAATCTGTATTGGCAGGTGCCGGAGAAATAACCCCGATACGCTGCACACCGTCATTCACGCAGGACAACTTATATACCAAACGTATATCCATCGCATTCTCCAACACCAACGCCTGCAACACATTCGATGTCGCATTCGTAGTTACGCTCAGTATTTTAACCGTTACCCTATGTGCATTGTTAAATACAACACTACTTCTGGCTGTATAAACACTGGTATCTGAATAATTGATATTCATTACCCTCTCCACAGAATCAATTCCCTGATCCGGCTTAGTATAGATAATACGCACATTTACCGAAGCCGTAAAGGTAGCCGGGAGTAACACGCGTGCATATTCGTTGATCTTAAATGTAATGACATTCTTTACTGAATAGGGAGTATCCAACTTATCCCTTAAAACAGCACTAAAATAAGCAGTATCTTCCACGAAAGCGATCGAGTCTTTCGCCAGCTCGCCTCTACTGCCATCCAGCAAATCTCTTGCAACCGTCACCGTTTGTGCCTGACTGCCTGTTACCATCAGTATAAAAAGCAGCGGGAGAACAAACTGTATTAGCTTCGCCGCGACCGATTTCGGGTTATTCAACAATCCCGCCTTTATTAAAAATGAATCTTTTCTCATCTCTTGATTATTTTCACAATGAATGATTATGGCAGCACTTCTTTCAATAAAGAGCCCCTGGATTCAGAGATTGTTTTAATTCCCCGTTCAGTCTCTTTTTTCAGGCGGATCAATGTGCCATCGTCATCATACTCATACATGGTGGCATAGTTATTTTCATCCAGTTCGGCCATCAGGCGAAGGTTATCAGGACTATACACAAAAGACTTCATGGTAGCGTTATAGGGATGTAAACGGATGTCATCAAAATACACCGGAACAGATCCTGTTGCCTGCAGATACAATGTAATGCTGACTGCATCAGCAGGAACATCCAGTGCACGTTCATATCTCTGCCAGCCTTCAATAATGCTGCCATCGGGAAGCGCTGTTATCGTCACACTATCTGTTGCCCGTTTTATTTTCACCCATATCTGATTTGCTGTATAAGTATTTCCGCTGCACGCCTGTCCTTCTTTGACCCATGCGCTGAGCAACAAACGTTTTCCCGCCAGCGGTGAAAAAGTTGGCAACAATACATCCTTCCCCGCATCGATGCCTTTCAACACTAACTGCTTATCAGGACAATTGCTACTATCCCTGGTGTAAGCGACCCGGAAAGTATCAATATCACTGGCAGTTATATTTGCACTCACACCGTAAGCACTTCCTGCTGCCACCTTCAGGCTGTACCTCCCGGTATGTTGTTCGGTCGTATCCAAATATTGCTTATAGGGAGAAAAATCAAAACTTCTCGGAATCGTACAACCGTTGCCGCAAACCGCCTCGTTCAGGAAATAATCCTCGAACCCATCAAACGCAGTCTGCCGGTATCTTGCATTTTCCGTCATCGTTGTCGGCAAAGCATTTCCATATCCCAACAATACCGACTTATACCGGCCAAGCGGATCTCTGGTCTCAACTTCAATACCCTTAAGACTATACAACGTCGTCTCGTTCATCCACAACCATCTCACAGTGTCTGGCTGTATCACCCACTTCCTGTTGTTCAGTTTCCAGTAATAGGTAAAATTGAAAATGGTACCCGCGGTTCTTGCATGCAGCGACTGTGTAGCATTCACTTCATTACGATCAGTATACATGGTATACTTCCGCAACTGTCGCCAGGAGCCAGCAAGACCGCTCACATAAGGATTAACGCTTGTATCAGTCACCGCGCTGTAACAGCTGCCGGAAGGTGCAACAAGGCAGGTATAACAGGTGCCGATCGCCAGCTGCGCTACTTTAACACTGCCACCAGCTTTATGGTAAGTCACGACATCCGCACCCGTGCAGGCGTCACTGCGCAGGCTATCGAATCTGACAGCCCCGGCAGACGATTGTAAGGAAACTTCACAGTCCCCTACCCGGGCCTTGTAAAGCGTGCCTACTGTGTCCGTTGTAATAGCGTAGAAGTTCTTATTAATGTTCTTATACAAAATGGCACACTGGGTATAAGATATATTATAGCCTGCCCTCCTCGCATCCCTTATCAGCGAAGAGATAACGACATGCTCCGACTCCACCGTAAAAAGCCGGTGGGAGGAGATCAGGTAATCGAATAATGGCTGCAGACAGCCACAGGTACAGGACACCTGCCCCTGCGCTGCCAGCCTGTTCTGCGTACCGGCGCCTCCTGCAAGCAGCAGCAATAAGACCACTGCCTTGTATAGAAAATTATAGGTTTTATACTTTTTCATATTGACTCAACTCGTTAATAGAACCTCAGTTAGAAGATGAGATATCACTACTTCAGATTGTATATCTGCACACCAGGATTGGTCAGCGTAAAATTGGTTGTCACGCCACTGGTAATCGACTTGACATACAGTGCTACCGGTGGTCCCTGGCAGGATTGACAAACCCATGAGTGACCGATAACGCCTTCATATCCCTGCTGGTAAATCTGCGGACCAGCAGTATAGGTTGTCACCCCCGCCGGAATCCTGACTATACAGGGAACATTGGGATTAAGTCCCCACGGGTTAGCGTCTGCAGGAGGTGTAAACAGATCACTTCCCTGGTAGAACAGTCCATTTGCGCTGTTATGGACATGCCCTACCAACAGCGTAACCGCTGTAGTGGTCGGAGTAGGGAAATTAAACGTCAGCAACGTCCCTCCCTGCTCGGTGCAACCCTCGTCCGTACAACCCCAGCTAACTGTCGCTTGCAATGCAGGAGAAATACACTGGCCTTTTGCATTCGCTGTGTCCTGGGCTGCTGCCAGGGCCTTTGTATTGGCATCTGCCTGACTAAGCGGAGAAGTAAACGTACCCGCAGGTATCGTCACCGCAACAACACTACCCAGCAGACCTGCAGGGCAGTCATTCTTTCTGATCGAGTCTGTTATGATACTATTATAATAAGTACAGGTTCCTTTCGTATTGGCATTTGCCTGACCAGCTATATTCGCTTTGATCACGGCAAGGCTGTCAGCCTGCGACTGGCTTACCAGCGAAGAATCTGTTCCTGCCGGATGATGATAAGTCACCACAGAACCTACTCCTCCAACACCACAATTATTCTTTGTGTAATCTTTGTCAATAACCCCGCTATAGTAATACGGAATACATGCACCATTCATATCGGCATAGTCCTGGCCATTCAACGCAAGATCTGCAGCTGCCTTTGCATCCGCGTCCTCCTGACTGATTGTGGAGGCATAGCTGCCCGCTGGTACAATGTATTTTACAGGTGCACCCGGCGCATACCCCCTGCCGCAATTGGTGCGCTGGAAGAACTGACTGGCTTCTGTATTTGAATAATAAACGGTACCGCATTGCTCCGTTCCTGCATACTCAGCATAGGTTTTCGGCACACAATTCATTACCGTCTGCGCCTTCAGCTGGTCTGCCACTTTCCAGAACTGGCCAAAGGTGGTAACACTGGAAGATAGTGTCCTGTTATTATCCAATACCAGAGAATACCCTGATGCATTTCGTACCAGCGGATTGCCCAGTGATGTAAACTCACCAGCCTCCGTAGCCATATTCCTTCTTCCGGAACGGATTACCTTCATCGAGATGTCATTCCCTGTAAAAGGAACCCCATTACGGTCAACAAAATAGATATCCGGTGCAGCACCTTCTGTCTGCACGTTGGCATCTACAGCGTACAACACCGTCCACGCTGCAAACGTCGCTATCTCAGGGAAACAGTCAGCCCCTCCTGTCTTTTGCCTGGAACCGATCAGGATCTCATCACCAGCGGTGAAGTAGTCTGCTGCAGTAACAAGCGTGTCGAGTCCCCTGACAATCTTGCCCTGGTTCATATAAACATTGCGAAGTGTTGTATTGATATTCTTATAGGCCCCACTCATACCGTTATATACCCAGGCCGCCGGCATGCTGAAGTTATATACCGGGTCATCGTACTCGTTGTAAGTACGGGTAAGTACCGGCTCTCCTGTCTCAGCGTCAAACAACAGGTTTTTAGTACTGATCCGGCTACCTTTGTCTACCACGACTATACTATCCAGGATGCCGTGGCGATTGATGACCTTTGTCGCACCAACCGACTGGAACCTGGTTTCCTCACGTTGCGCCAGGTTCCATAGTGTTGGCAACAGGAAGACCGGTGGGAACGGGAATGTAAAGTTGTCGCCGTTCAGGTTCAGGTTCAGCGCGTTGGTAACAGAGCGTTGTTCGCGCATATCCATCATCAGTTCAATATCCTTACCCACAGAAGCAATACTGTCAATTACTCCCTCCTCATCGATAGCCATCACTGTATTGTTCAGGTGCTTAACAGGATCATTCTGATTATCGACTTTGTAAAAATTCTCTGTGTAAGAGAACGGCATCTGTGGATTAGCCTCGGAAAAGCTCGATGTTGAACGTAACTTTCCATTCATATCATTGAGCTCAATCTTGAAGCCCTGGCTTACGGCCACAAAATGACAGGCATTAATACGCAGGAAATTACTCAGCGCCGGCTTATAACGTTTTTTGCTATCTGCCAGCAAGGTCATGTCTGTCAGCGTAGGAAAATCATAGCTGGTATAAAAACTGGTTTCTTCAAAACCGTTAGCGGAACGCACATTCTTCGCGTGAATCGTTCTTACCCTTACTTTGCTGTAACCAACGGATGGAGAGGGGTAAAAGGTCTCACCCAGTGGTTTCTCGGTATATCCGATACCAACAGGCGCCAATGCAGCTACCTGCTCCTTGTAAGCGATCGGCAGCCGCCATGGGTTCTCTTCTCCGCCGATAGAGGGCTCAAAAGTGGCTACCCCACTACTGATCACCTCCTCAGTCCCGTTTACGGCACGCGTAGTAGTGTACTGGTACTCCTGACCATACACAGACTCACGCTGTTTCGTCATCGCATTCCAGTGGTCGTAAGTGCGCACCCGTTTTACGCGCAGCCCACCACCATATTTCTTATAATATGGATTATTAAGACGTATAAAGGAACGGGAGGTATCTATCTGGTTCGCCCATCCTTTTAGCCTGGCCGTATTATCGTAGGAAACGAACATGTTCAGCACGTTATCGGCCTGCGATAACAGTACTTTCACGGCATCCCCAAAATCAATGTCGTCTCCCACGTCCGATCCCGGATAAGCCTTCGATGGCAGGTTCAGACGGAGGAATTGCGTACTTGCCTTTGCCAGCGGACTGTATACGCTTAGTAATTTGTCCGTCTCGCCCGACTGATTAATCGCTTTCAGCTTTAACCAGATTGTCTGCCCATTATTATAGAACCCGAAAGTGCCTGGTTCCATGTTTGCATAACACGATACATATTCATTACCATTGCCAAACTTATCGCCCGGCATTTTCACGTTCAAGCGGAAGAATAAAGTATCTATCCCTTCAAGATAACGGGCATATAAATCAGCATTACTGCTAACTGCCTTAGGTACATTCACCGACACATATAAATAATCCTTCGGACCGCCATACAGTTTTGTTTCCAGGTCAGAAAGCGCTTTAGGCACATCTGCCGATAACCCGGCGATCTTTAACATCTGTGTAGCGCGCCTGTTCTGAACATACGCATAATCATCACCTTCATAATCCACCTTCACTCTTCCGCCTGAAGGCAACACGATGGAATCAAGCGTCCATGCGGCAGCATTCTTTGCAACCAGGGCACTATCCTGTAATGCATAAGGATATTCAGCGTTAGTGATTACGTTAGTAGTTGACGAACCCGGGTTCTGCAATGGATCTTTATAGTTTCCCCACCTGTCATACGATTTATTATTGTAAGCCGGGTTGTGTGCATTATAGTTAAAAACATATGGATTACGCTGTACCTTATTGTTACCATTATAAGTAAACCAGATCCGCTTTAAGGTTAGTTTGCCACCGGTATTTCCTTTAATCATTCCCGGACATAGCTCATAGCTATACTCAAAATGGACGGTCTTTACCGGCCGTGCTTTCAGCGGATCCCTGCGGTAGTCAGCCTTAACATACAGATTGATCTCATCGAGCTTCTTCACCACCTTAGCCGAACCAGTATATCCATTCTCATCCATAGATGGCTGATCATTACGGTCGCTCAGCTTAAAGGTCGCGATCATGTTTTTTGACTCAATGGAATTGAGATACCACAGCTCTTTCTCACCGTATACGTAACTTCCTCTGTCATCCCGGTTGTCTGTCCGCAACCCTTCATTATAAACAGCACTGTCATTATAGGGCGTACGCCATTTATAAGGATTTTTGATCCCTGCTATCTTCGAATAGTTAAATTTAACAGCATCGCCCCTGTCATCGTCAGAGATGCCATCTCCGGTCAGGTCAACGTAGTCGGGCGAAAGTAATCCCGTCAGCAGGAACGAGTGCGCATAGGCAGGTACTTCCTCACTGTTGAAATAATGTTCATTTCCTTTGTCGTTGTTGACCGTATTGTCCAGACCGGGCGTATATTTCACCAGGCCATCCTTACTATTTCCTCCTGCCGGATTAACAGAAAAAGTGACATCTTTCTGTTTCAGGTTATAAACGGGAATACCATACACATATCTGCGGCCATCACCATTTAACACGCTGATCTCTGATATGTGATTTTTCTTCCTGAAATCGTTGATCCTCTTTTCCCTCGATAAATCACCGTTACCAACAGTAAAAGTATCTTTTGAAGGCATCAGGTAGAGGTTCCTGCTTCCGATAGGCAACAACGGCAACCCTGCATACATCCAGCGGAACTGCATAGCGATTTTCCCCTTTACCTGGTAATACTCCAGGCGGATGTTATATAATTCACCGGCTATCATATTGACTGTGGCTGTATCCGGCTGTATACCGTGCCCTCCCCAGTGATTAATGAACAGGGAGTCATTTATATATAGTCTCACACCATCGTCTGAATGGGTTACCAGCTTGTAAGTGCCCGTAACATCAGGTTTCAGCCTTCCCGTCCAGCGGATGGAGAAATCGCGGCTTACTCCCGGTACATTGGCAGGTTTGCCAGCATTAAAGTCGTTCAGGTTCAGGTAATTGACCATGGTATCTACCTTGGAGAACAGGAACTGCTGAAAATCATGTCCGGAATAATATTCTCCCAGTAAACCATGCCTGCTGGAATCGAGCTCTGAAGGGAACTCCGTATCGCAATTGTTCGTGCCATAAGCATTGATCCGGTAGTTGTCAATATATTTTGACAATCCTGCAACAGACGCCTCTTCAGCTGTCAGGTAAGAAATGACCTGTGTACGTTTATCCCTTACTTTCTTATAAACATTGTCGCGCGACAAAATAACCTGTCCTACCTTTTGCTTATTGGCATAACGGTTAAGTACATTCGTCGTAGTAATAAAAGGACTACTGCTGCCTGCCTGGAAAAGGTTGACAGCCACTACATCATCGCCACCTATATTATTATAAAAGGCCTTTGCATTCACTGATTTCTCTCCCGGATTCCGGAAATAGGCCGCTTCAAACTGTTTGTCCGATTTCCTGAACGCCAGGTTTGACGCCAGTGGGTTCATGTTTCTCCAGGGACCGCTTTCTGTATATGATCTGTTCACGTTCAGGTCTACACCCCAGTGCACCAGGTCACCCAGTCCGAGGTCTGCGCTGAATCTGCCGGATTTATCCTTCGTCTTCATGCGATGGTCATATACATAACCGATATCGCCTCTGTAAGCACGGAACATACCACCTGTACCCTCTCCCGACATGGAAAACACATCATAAGTATAAGAAGGGATGGCGATGTTAGGTACCTCCGGTTTCTCTCGATATACCATCTCCTTTTCACGGTTAAAGTCCAGCAATGCACCTCCCGAAGGATCGGCGTTCTGGTAATTCAGATAACCATAAGCAGGTATCGCCATATGGCGGTCCTCAGGTTCAATGCCCTGTTTGGCTACATATCCACTTGCGAAAATGTGTCCGTCGAGGATCTTGACAGTTCCTCCTAATTTCGCAGTAACACTGATCAGCGAACTGGTATAGGGCAGGGTGATGGTCGGCGTAAAGGACGGATGCGCAAAAGAAATTTCAGAAGAGAAAACTGAAGTTCCTATGCTGGAATGCTTATCAGGATTGTTCTTGCTGGCCTTACCATACTGTCTCATACCTGATGACAGCTGTAATGCCTTCAGACCGGACCTTGTATTGGCAGCCAGGCCAACAGTTATACTTCCCGCAGGACTATTCTGGCTCTCTATCGCCTCTTTATCCCCCATCTTCAAAGACAGTGAGGTACCAACAGTGATACCCTCCTGCGAACTGTTAGTAAATGATAATGCGGATGTTAAGGCCCCCATACTCTTCGCGCCCACATTAATGCTCGCATTCATGCCAGATTCAATGCCAAACCCTCTGTAGTTATTATGCGTAACCCCGAGGCTCGCTCCAATTCCTGCGCTGAGACCTTTCTCCTTCATCTTGGGCAAGCCGGCAATTTCCAGATCGCCACCGACGGTGATGCCTACTGTTTTATTGGTCTTGATGGTAGCCGTCTTCTGAATGGTATCCGTACCGTTAAAATCATCGGGTATACCGCGCAGGTTACGTGTGATCGTGCCCGGATTGATGTTCCAGCCCAATCCCACCCAACTTGCTTCTTCATCCATACTAATACCACTGTTGTACCCGATAGCTACCGGGTACCCACCTACGTCGAGCAGTGGTATATTATAGGAAAAGTCGCCACTGAACAGATCAACCATATTGTCGTTGTTCACGGAGTGAAACGCCTGACTCTCAGGCTGGGTGGGTCCTCCTATATCCGGATGCACCCACTCCCTATGCTGGCTTTTTACCGGCGTAAACTTCGGCGCCGCAGCCGTGTTGGCCACTGCCTGCTTTATAACGCGCATCGGCAGCTTGTGTGGGAAATGGATGTTAGCAACAGGCGCCCCCAGTGCGTTCCGGGGAACTATCACATCGAAATAGAGCAATGCCAGCATGAAGAAAGCAATCTTTCTCTTTTGCTTTGCAGCAAGTTCAATTATCATTGAAGTGTGTTTATCTTAATAGGTATTTTGTAACGTTCTGACAAATGATATTTTGCCCCGGAAAACAGCGCTAACATAGGTACGGGACGTAGATATCTAACTATAGGGACATGTTCTTAAGCCCTTGTTCTCACAAGAGAAATAACATTCCTGTAATGGTTTTAAAAACTTTTAATGGAAAACGCTGATGACTAAGTTCCTGCCAAAGTACAAGCCGGTCAACAAATCAGCCGGGTTACAGCTTACATCCGGAAATTCTACATAGGTATTGGATTCTTTAACGTTATATTATCCCCATACAGCACAAAATAACAAATGGCCAACAAAAATATTCAGGTCGGTAAACAACTGCTATTTACTATCTGCGAACTAGATTCAACTACGAACAAAACAAAAGTAATACATAAATATATATTTCAAAGTTTTCATTAAAAATAAATTTATAATACCTGTTTACGTCACTGCTTTGTCCAAAAACAAAAACTCCCGGACAGCTTTCACCATCCGGGAGACGAATATAAAACTAAACAACTTTTACTTTAACGTCGCAACATCCAGTTTTGGTGCGTCTACCAGTTTATCTGTCATTCCTGTCGGCAGATAAGGTCTGCCTCCGGTTGCGGCTACACAGGTACCGGTGAACACTGCTGTGGTCATTACCTTACCATTCAGGATGATAGATTGCTTAAAATGCAGTCTTGGCTGACCACCCGCATCTGCAAACAACTCGCAGGTCACAGTAAATTCATCATCTTTCTTCAGTGAACGCAGGAACTTAATCGTGTACTGAGACAATACCATATGAATACCCTTGGCCGCTTCCTCTGCGAAGTCAAACCCCAACACTTCCCTGATATAGTCATGACGGCAATATTCCATATAGAAAGGGTAATATAACCCATCCATGATACCCTGTACGTCGATATGTTCTTCCTTTACCTTATAGATTTTTGAATATTCCATGTGACCTTTGGTTTTATGCCGGCAAAGATAAGTCTTGGCCGGCTCATTTCTTGCATCGGCGTATCCCCTATAGTGGGGATATATTGCATAATACAACTGATCAGCTTTAACAGATAATCAGCAACTTAGTGTACTCTCAAAAATTTATTACAGGTTAAAAAGGCGTGTCCCCTCTGCTACAGGTCCACCTCACTTCCACCACAAGAGCTGCGGTATAGCAGGCATACGCCTACCTAAGCTTGTACAAAGCACAAAGCCCTCCCGAAAAGGGAGCGCTTTATGTCGCCAATGGTTAAAATTATTACAATCTGAATAATGCAGCGAGTATAAACCTCGTTTCAGATTTCACCAGGTCAGGACGCCAGTTAGGATCCAGCGGCGTAGTAGAATAACCGGTCTGGGAAGTCACCCCACCTTCTCCGGCAAAATAAGGCACATCGGAATGCCTGTTCACCAGTTCAAACCGGAAGGTGATACTCTGGTTAGGCATATAATCGAAGTTGGTAGACATATCCCAGCCCTTGAATTTATCGCCTGGGCTAGCACTGAACGGGAAGGCGCCCTCTGTTTTGGTAGGGTCCAGCGGATTAGGTAAAGGGCTGGCCTGACCTGTTGGATAAAGCACTAAATATCTACCCGGGTTAGTCATCACACCACCACCTACAGTCCATGCAAATTTGTTCTGGTTGAACCAAACGCGGTTGTAGAACATGCCGCTCAGGAAATACTGTGCAGGGCCGTTTTTGTCACTGTCTTTAAATCCGTTCACACCACCGCCTTTCTCAAAGCCGACGTCTCCTGTCAGAGAGAAGGCCATCCTGCTGATACCCTTTGACTTAGGCCTATTATAATATCTTACCAGCAGGCTATTATCTGAGTGAAACCGTTTCCTTTCAGGTATACCTGCAGCGTCGGTGCCATAATAGTCGTTCGTCAGCACTTTCAGGTTACTGTTGTCGGACATGTAGGTAAAGTTGAAGCCGAATCCAGGCATTTTGTTGAACTTACCATAGCTCTGCCAGCCGTTGATGATCCAGGGTTCGATCTTTATGTTTTTTGTAGGGTAGATCTGGATACGTAATCCATTAAAGAACCACGGCGTATTGTCTGAGGTAAACGAAGCCTGGTATTCCCAATTCTCCGGCTGATAGTAGGAATTCAGACCTATATAACTCATAAACATACCTGCATCAATGTTAATGCCATACCATTTATTAATATGATATCCGGCATAAGCCTCACTTAAATAACGGTATACATTAGCTAACTGATACTGTCCGCGATAAGGGCTGTAATCATTACGTGGCACGACAATAGAACGCGTACCAAATTGGGTCATAACTCTGGCCCTGGCCCCTTTATAATAGAAATCACCTCCAAAGTGCAGGGCAGACAGTTGCACTTCATTGTTACGGGCGAGTGCAGTAGAGCCTACCACCGTATTGTCATTCGGTTTATTGAACGAGTGTGTATAGTTGATATCCATCATGATACTTGGTGTGAAGAACTTCATGTTCTGAAATGCCGGGTTCTCCCTTCTGTCGTTACCATTTTGCCAGGTCTGATCAATGCCGTCAAATGGTACCTTTTCGGTCGTTGCTGTAGTGTCCTGTGCAATTGTGCAAATAGTCTTTGATGCTAATGCAAGTACTAGAAATGCTTTTTTCATTTGTTTGTGTTGTTTTGTTCCGTACCAGACAAGTTGCCTGATAGTGTTGTCCCGTATGCCAAAGCATGTACCATTCAGCGCGATGACGTACAGGAGAAACAACAGAACACAATACCACATTGTACCTTAGGAGGAATGGCTGAATATGCCAATTGAAAAACGCACATAGAAAACCTTCTCATGTTGAGAAAGTTTTATCAGAATGGCAGATCTGCGCTCCGGCCCTTTCCTACCTCCATCTTCCCCTGGTACCCCCGTTGTACATTCATGGGTTACTGTTGTTCTTTTTCAGTATTCTCAAATCATTTAATAATTTTTTTATTACTTTCCTGCTTTAATCGCCCTGAAAAGGACAACAGATTAAATGATTTTACCATTAAACACAGTACATCATATATTTTTAGCACTATGCAACAGCATCCAACTATTACGACATTATTCCTGGACATAGGCGGTGTATTACTAAGCAATGGCTGGGACCGAGCTGCAAGAAGACAGGCCGCCGCAAAATTCTCATTAGACCTTCCTGAACTGGAAGAACGTCACCACCTTACATTTGACACTTATGAGGAGGGCAAACTGACATTGGACGAATACCTGCACAGAACAGTATTTTATGAACCAAGGCCTTTTACAGAGGAAGAGTTCCGCGCGTTCATGTTTGCTGTCACCACGCCTATTCCCGAAATGATAGACCTGGTGTGCAAGATCAAGGCGAAATATGGCATTAAGATCGCCATTGTCAATAATGAAGGCAGGGAATTGAATGAATACCGTATACGGCATTTTGGTATCAATAAGTTTGTAGATTTTTTCATTTCATCCTGTTTCGTGCATTTCAGAAAACCAGATGCCGACATCTGGCGTATTGCACTGGATATTGCGCTGGTTAAGCCGGAGGAGGTGTTATATATCGATGACAGGGCCATGTTTGTATCTGTTGCGGAAGGTCTGGGCATCAATGGTCTTCAGCACAAGACATACGAAGCAACAAAAGAAAACCTCGCCAAATATGGCTTTGTGGTAGATTGATATTGTTTTAGTATCCACGCGGAATAATAAAACCCGTTTTTATAACATTATCGCTACTGAATAAATGTTATAAAAACGGGTTTCCTCTAATATTTACCTTCGCTATGCGCTGTTACGAATGCGCCTTCGAAGTCTACCTTCATCATGCCCTTGTCTGGTATTGTTGCTCACCGAAACGCACCTTCGAAGTCTACTCTCACTATGCCCTTGTCTGGTAATGCTGCTGCCCGAAACGCTCCTTTGAAGGCATCCTCCTCTTCAGTATCTCTTTGACATACTTCGTTCTCTTTTCAAAGACAAGATAAATCAGGTAGGCACTAACAAGAGAAATAGCAATAGCAACCAGGTAATAACCGAGTGACACTGCATTTATGGATTGACTTTTGGGAAATCCGAAGTGTACTAAAACATATACTATTGGCAGATGTGTGAGGTATAAGGTATATGAAAAATCTGCCAGCCAGGTTCCGAACTTATTTAATGATCTGCCCAGAACACCTTTCGGCTTACGATGTATCACCTGCTGTACAATCGCACACATGGACACTGCCAGAAATAACTCGCAAATGGTCTTTATATTATCAACACCATGCAGTTTAAAAGTACGGCTCTCTCTGCCAAAGAACTGAAGCGCCATCATAGAAGCTACAAGCGCCACTATACCGCCCAATAACACGAAATTATTCTTCTTTACATGAAAGAAGGACATCGCCCCCAGTAACCAGATAAAAAGATAGGTGGCCTTCAGGCTGTTTGAAAATATCATGAAATTAATGAACAGAAGCGCGATGCCGATGTACCGGTAGGTGTTTTTTGTAGTCGTCAACCACCAGGCCGCTCCTCCCATTAAAACGTAAAACCAGACCTCATATGCCAACGACCATAATGGTCCGCTGACCCAGGGTACCAATATTCCCTGCAAGGAGAGTATATTTCCCAAATAATCTATAACGCTATACTGCTGCCCAATAATGGTATTGCATATAAGAATTAATATCAGGGCTGAAAGCAAGGGCAGCATGATGCGCACCGTTCGGTCAAGCGCATACGATCTAAGGTCAAAAGTTCCTGCTTTCAGTCGCTGAATAACTTTTCCGCCCACAAGAAAACCGCTGAGCACAAAGAAAAGCAGCACAGCTTCGTGCGATACACGGGTAAGAAAGAAAAATATTGAATTCTGGATGGTCTTGTCTTCCGGAGGCAACAAACCATACTCAACAAATAACATTGTACGACAGTGGGTGGTAACAACGACCAGGGCTGCTAGCCCTCTAAACAGATCTAACCAATAAAAATGCTCTGCATTTTTATTCTCGAACGTAACATGATTTTCTGAGGTTCGCATAAATACTAGTTTTTCATATTTCAGTGGACTGGTATGGCCTGACAATATAGCCATTCAAATATTGCTCGGTTTGCTACAGAAGCTCTTCCTTTGGGATTGTCGCGAATGTATGTAAATCTCACTTTCCTGCAAAAGTTTTTTATTGCAATCGAAATTCAAGCAACGGCTATCGATATATTTTTCGCCTTAATGTTCACAAATTATTTTGAACTAAAAAAACATGTATATTCGTAATCTCAAAACTACACTTACGCTTGTCGTAGCAGTGAATGTAAAAGTTCACCCTGTTTAATTGTTTGTTATTCCTGTTCTCTAAAATTTATTGTTCATTTTTTAAAAGTCCTGATTACGGATCAAGGGGATAATAGTACTATCATTCCTTTACTGCACCTGCTATGCAATCTGTTAACCAGTATTTAATTCATATGCTGTTAAAAGTTTATGTTGACACTTCTGTCATTGGGGGGTGTTTCGATCGAAAATTTAAAAAGGATAGTCTCGCATTGTTTGAGGATTTCAAGGCCGGCAGGAAGATGATGATTTATTCGGACCTTGTGTGTAATGAAATTGAGCAAGGACGAGATCCGCGGAAACCTCTATTACACAAATTCCTCGACGTACCGGAAGACTACAAGTTCGGATACAAACAGAACGAGGAAGTAAAGTTGCTGGCAGAAAAATATTTACAGAAGAAAATATTAACCGGGAAGAGTTTCAAAGACGCAGTTCACGTTGCCATTGGCACCATCTTCGAAGTTGATGTAATTGCAAGCTGGAACTTCCGGCATATCGTTCATAAGCGGAAGATCAAGCTATACAATGAAACAAATATTGAGTTCGGCTACAAACCTATTGCAATTAAAACACCAGAATACATACTAAAGTCAAAACAATGATTAGAAAGATTAAAGGTTCTAAAACGCTTAGATGGCTACATGCGTATAGCTATCAATTTTACTTGAAATACTACAACAACTGGGATGCCCTCCAAAAAGACCTTGATGAATCATGGCAGCGTCACCTTGAACGATGTCCCAATGCACGGACAATATCGTCACGAGAAGAAATGCTTCAACTAAAAGCTGAGGGTAAATTGTAAATTCAAAGGATTATGAGAAAAATCAAATACTCCAAAGCACCTGGGAAGCTGCACGCGGATAGTTACCAATTTTACCTGAAATACTATAATGACCGCGAGGCGCTCAAGGAGACATAAAGAAGTCAGCAGGACGATATGCCGAACAATTTCCCAATGTTCGTACAATATCATCCCGCGAAGAAATGCTTCAATTAGAAAAGGAAGGTAAGCTATAACTCAACCAATGATCCAATCGCAAAGAGAAGGCAGGTGATAAACACTTCCCATGACCGGCTGCACTACCAGCCGGTCACTCTCTTCCTACTGATCCACCGCCTTATTCCGGTTCCTGTACTCCGACGGCGACATTCCCATCAGCTTGGAAAACATCCTTGAAAAATAATACTGATCCTCCACCCCCAGCCTGTTCGCCACCTCTTTTACCGTAGCATTCGAGAACATCAGATACTGACACGCTTTCTGGATCTTCAGATGGTTGAAATACTCTATCGGCGAATACCCCGTCTTTTCACGAAACACCGCTGAGAAATGAGAAACCGACAATCCTGCATAGCTGGACAATTCCTGCAAAGTGAGCACCTGCGCCAGCCGCTCCTGCATCATAGTTATCGTATGTGCAATGACATCGTTAGCCTCCTCATGCCCCGCATGATTAAACTTCTCCTCATACAATAACGAAGAAAGAAAATGATTAAAGATCATGTTCACATAACGGAGATTGTCCCCGCTATATCCCTTCTGGAGATTTAAACAGATTTCCTCAAACAAGCGAATACGGGTCTCATTGTAGGTAAGATGCAGCTTATAATTTTTCGCCCGTTGAAGGATCAGCTCTACTATAAAAGCCGAAATATCCCCTTTAAAATGTATCCAGTAAATTGTCCATGGGTCGTTCTCCTCCGACATATATTTATGTGGCGTACCGGAAGGAATGATGATCAACTGGGACGGCAGCACATCAATCCGCTTTTTGTCTATCTCTATCCATCCCCGTCCCTCTATACAATAGATAATAATATGCTGCCCCGCTCCCACCGCCCGCTTAATATAGTGATAACGCGCTCTCGGATAATACCCTATATCCGTAATGTACAGCTGCCGGGTTATTGGGTCCTTCGTCAGGAAATCTGCCGAGATCTTTTTGGGCACCACTATCAGCTGTTGCCCCTCAAACCCCTCCCGCTTTTTAAGTACTTTTTCTTTCATATTCGTAGAATATGGAACCAAGATACAAAAACCAGAAAATAATCCATTATTTTCATAAGAAACCCTATTTCCGCCCTTACAGTGAAACCCGAAATTTGAGCCGTAAACAAAAACACAATTCCACATCATCGGCAAACCAACAACTGACAATCAATACGGGTACTTAGTAATCAATCAGCATTTCAAACACTGGCAAATTCATGTTATGAAAAGAATTTTATCCCTGTTCATCCTGCTGTTATCTTTAAACACATGGATATCAGCGCAAGACAAGGCACCAGGGGGCAAGGTGCTCGATGCAGCTTCCGGTAAACCGCTGCCATTCGTCACCATCACCAACACCACCAACAAAGGAGCTTCCATAAAGGGGGATGCCGACGGACAGTTTCCCCTGCCTGCAGCAAAAGCCGTCCTGACCTTCCGGTTCGTCGGCTATAAATCCCAGACCGTCACCTTCAATCCGGGACAGGCTTCCCTTGTCATCAGAATGGAAACAGAGGTTTCCGGACTCGATGAGGTCGTGGTGATCGGTTACGGTCAGCAGAAAAAGAAAGATATCACCAGCGCCGTATCCAGTGTGTCCGGCAAAGAGATCTCTGAACTGCCCGCTACCTCTATCAACAGCGCCCTGCAAGCCAGGGTGCCGGGTGTGCAGATCAGCAGCGCAGGCTATCAGCCCGGCGCCGGTACGAACATCCGGATCAGGGGTATCAACTCTATCACGCAGGGCGATGGCCCTATTTATGTGGTAGATGGCGTCATCCTGACGGGTGATATCAGGGAGATCAACCCATATGACATTGAATCCATCGACGTGCTGAAAGACGCCTCTGCGGCTGCTATATATGGCGCCCGTGCGGCCGCCGGTGTAGTGATCATCACTACAAAGAAGGCTAAAACGGGCCGTGCCTCCGTCGACTACAACGGCTACTACGGTATACAAAAGATCGTTAAGACCTACGATTTCATAGACGGCGCCCAGTACGGCTACCTCCGCCGCCTGGCATGGTATGATGAAAGTGCCACCGGCTGGCCGATGAACGATCCGGAGACAGACAGGAAGATCTTCAGCGCCGTAGAGCTGAAAAGCCTGGCGGAAGGTAAGACCTACGACTGGCCCGGCGCTATCACACAGGTGGCCCAACAACAAAGCCATACACTGAGCATCTCCAATGGTATCGGCAAAAACAAAGTGTACCTGAGTGGTAACTATCTCAACCAGGACGGTATCATCAAAGGCTCCAACATGAAACGCTATGCCCTGAAAGCAAACCTGGAAACAGCCGTAACAGATAAACTGACCGTCGGTCTGAATACGAACTATTCACACATTCAGACCAGTATCGTTAGCAATGAGGCCTACTATGCCGCCGTGACCATGAGCCCTCTGCGGCCCATTTACGACTCCACCGGCAAGCCAACCATAGAAATAGATCCAAGCACTGGTAACCTCACCAGCAATAATCCGCTCTCCCTTGCACTGGACGCTACTAATCGCCGTATAGACGACAGGCTGATAGGTAATATGTACCTGGACTACAAACTACTGCCCGGACTGAGCTTCCGTTCCAACGTAGGCGCAGACATCTATAAGAACCAGCAGTTCGAATACTATCCCAGGAACACCAGCGCCGGATACCTGCAGAAAGGTGTTGCCAAAGTACAGAACTTCGGTTACCGCGACTGGTTATGGGAAAATACTATGACCTACGACTATAACCCTTCTGAGGAACATTCCCTCAATCTCCTCTCCGGCTTTACCTTCCAGAAAAGAAGACAGGAATGGAACTTCGAACAGGCATCCGGTTTCCCGACAGATGCACTGACCTATAAAAATATGAACCTGGCCACCAGGAGGGATTACATCTCAAGCGACTACTTCAACTGGGCTACCAGCTCACTGCTGGGCAGGGCTATCTATAAATACAAACAACGTTACATCCTCAACTTTACTGCCCGTTACGATGGTTCCTCCCGCTTCGGTGCAGCAAACCGTTACGGTTTCTTCCCCTCCATCAGCGGTGCATGGCGCCTCATCGACGAGCCATTCCTTGGCGTAAAGTTCAAGTCACGCGTGAGCGATGCCAAGATCAGGGTCAGCTATGGCATCATCGGTAACCAGGACGTGTCTTACGATAAGATCTTCTCTCAGATGAATGCCGCCACTTATCCGCTTAATGGCAGTACACAATCCAGCGGCTACCAGTTAGGTGGTAATAAAGGTAACAGCGCCCTGAAATGGGAAAGCCAGCATCAGTTCAACACCGGCTTTGACCTCGCCCTGCTGAACAACAGGATACAAATGACGTTCGACTTCTATAATAAGGATATCAAAAACCTGCTGTTACAAAACACACTGGCGCCATCACAGGGCTTCGATGCTACGATGATCAATGTGGCGTCTATGAACACAAGAGGTATCGATATCGGACTGAAACTATACCCGGTTAAAATGCCGAACTTCGACTGGCAGATAGATCTTAACTGGTCGAAATACAAATCTAAAGTAACTGCACTGTTGCCTGGCAGAGACTCACTCAGCCCCTATCTGAAAGTGGGCGAGGCGCCCAACAGCCTGATCGTCGATTACGTATTTGATGGTATCTACAATAAAGGCGATGACTTTAAGCTTAATCCTACCGGCAGACCAGGAGACGTACGTATCAAAGACCTGAACAACGATGGCATCATCAATCAATACGACAGAGCAATTGTAGGCCGTACCACACCTAAAGCCTGGGGTGGTATCTGGAACTACTTCCGCTACAAACGCGTGTCCATGACTGTATTTGCAAGCTATATGTATGGTCATGACATCTACAACAAGGCATACATGGACTATGTCTACTCCGACGGCCGCAAGGTGATCCTGAAAGATGGACTGAACTACTGGACACCGGAAAATACGAATACCAACATTCCACGTCCGAATGCCTTCGGCAGCTCTACAAGAACGCTGCCTCAGGGTTCTTCCAGCTTTGCAGTGCAGAAAGGCGACTTCCTCCGCATCAGGAATATCACACTGGCGTACGACTTCTCACCAACCCTTTTATCTAAGCTCAAAATAAAGTCGCTGAATGTATATGCGCAGGCATTGGAACCATTCCTGTTCACCGGGTACAAAGGCACTGATCCTGAAATAGGCGTGGCACAAGGGGCGTACGATATATATCCCCGCTTCAGGACTTACCTGCTCGGTTTAAAAATGGGTTTATAATTTCCTAAAAATGACACTTATGCAAAAGCATCGCTATATACTGTTCTTTATCTTACTCGCCGGCGTGTTCATTTCCGGCTGTAGTAAACAGCTTGATATTAAACCGGAAGTATTCGTTTCTCCGGAAGAACTATACAAAGACGAAGCCGGCATTACTGCTGGTATTACCGGCATCTACCGCCAGCTGCTGGTGCTAAAAAGATCAGATTATGCTATAGTCGGCATGGTAGGCACCGACGAGGCGAAGATGACCATCTTCGTACCTACCTGGGGCCCTTACTGGCAGGGATTTGCAGCGGTAAACAGTTACTCGCTCCTGCTCACGGCCCAGAACGATGTGGTACAGGGCTTCTGGATCAACTGCTACAAGGGTATTAACAACGCTAACACTGCCATCAAGTATACACAGCCAGCTGCTGTAAATGAAGACTTTAAAGCACGGGCGCTGGGTGAAGCAAAGTTCCTGCGTGCGCTGTTCTACTTCTACCTGGTGCAGTTGTATGATGGCGTACCAATGCCAACAGACGTTGACAATCCCGATGCCGTCAGGGATGGTTATCCGAGAAGCAGTGCTGAAGAAGTATACCAGCTGATAATATCCGATCTGCAATATGCGGCCGAACATCTGAATAATAAAGGGAGCAACGGTCCGGATGCAGGCCGTGCCAGCAAAGAAGCGGCTATCGCTCTGCTGGGTAAAGTATACCTCACCCGCAAGCAGTATGATCTCGCTAAAAGCACCCTGGAACCATTGCTGACTTCTTCCAAAACAAGCCTCATGCCGGCATATGCCGACCTGTTCGTGGAGAAAAATGAAAATAATATCGAGTCCCTGTTCGAAGTACAGTTCTCCAACGAACCGGATAATACCAGCAACATGGCCAACAATACAGGCGCATGGCAGATAGACCAGCCTAACCTGACAGGAGCCGGCGGACATGTTATCATCCCTACCGATTACTTCTTCAACAGTTTCGAAGATGGCGACCTCCGCAAAGATGCCACGTTCCGCACTGTGTTCTACAATTCCAAAGGTGAACTGGTCGACTATTCCTGGTGGGAAGATGTAGGCAAACCACACGTAAAGAAGTTTGACATTACTAACGGTGTATCTATTAGTGGCTCGCTGTCTTCCAGGAATATGTACTACCTCCGCCTCGCCGATGCAATACTGATGTATGCGGAAGCTGTCAATGAACTGAACGACGTGCCCACCGCCCTGGCTAATCTGAATAAGATCAGGCAACGTGCCGGTCTTGGTAAATGGGAAGATGTTCATGGCGGCGTTCCTTCCCAGGACCAGCTGCGTACTGAGATCATGATGGAGCGCATGCATGAACTGGGCTTTGAAGGATGGAGATGGTTCGACCTGAAAAGGACCGGTACATTGCTGAATACCGTCAAGGCCAACAATCCTGACGCAGCGCCTAACATGCAGCCCAAACACCAGCTGTATCCCATTCCTGCAAGAGAATTTGAGAACAATCCGAAACTTACACCTAAAGATCAAAACGAGGGTTATTAATCTATGAGGATCATCCGTAACATATCATTTGCCGGCCTGCTTTGCATGGCATACGGGAACATACTGGCGCAAACTATTGTTTCATCGGCAGACAGTCTGGTGGTGTCCAATGCGGACCTTAAGCTTAGCGTGAATAGTCATACCGGTAGGGTTAACTATCTGTTCAGCAATGGCGTGCGACTCCAGAATACTATTGCTACAATAGAAGAACTGAATATCGGTAAACTCTCCAGTACCGATTTCCCACAGCACAAATACAGTACAGCTCCCATGCAGGATGCCTCCGGCAAAGGTGTTACCATATCGATCATACACAGCGATCCTTCCAGGCCTTTGAAACTGGAACAACATATTACCGTCTACGCGCAATCGTCTCACCTGCTGCTTGATGTACAGGCCACAGGTGACGCGACACTGGAAACGCGTAACATCTCTCCATTAACAATTATCCCGGAACAGCAGGCTTACCTGTTTGTTCCGGGTAATGCACCCCGCATCCTGGACGTCCCCTTCGACAATGACAACTGGGTGCCCGTCATCACCCGGCAATGGCCTTCCGCGTCGGGCATGAGTTATGAGTTCACTTCTATGTACAATCAGCACAACCTTTCCGGACTGGTGACCGGCAGTGTAACGCACGACTTCTGGAAAACCGGCTTCCGCTATGGCGCGGGCAAAGAAACAGGCCGTCTCGATTCTTTTATCGTATACGGAGGCGCCGCTACCGCGGATAATAAATCGCTGCCACCCGCGTACGGCGGACTTGATGGCACCCACGATCATGCACCGCACGGCACTATGAAGGGTACGACTGTTACATCTCCCCTCATCTACCTGGCTGCCGATAAGGATACCCGTAAGGCTTTTACCACCTATGGACAGGTAAACGTACAGCTGGCCGGCAGAAGCGAGTGGAAAGGGAACGCTCCGTTCTACTGGAACAGCTTCGGCGTAGAAGGTGTACTCGGTAATACTAAAGTGATGATGCCTCCGGGCGTGATCAAAACTTCTGACTTCATTGCCACCCTGGACAACTTCAACAAATATGCCCCTCCGGTGCTCAGCGTTGACTCGTACGACCAATCAATATACACAACCTCACTCCTGACGTCTTTGTCAAGATATGGGCAGAAAAAGCGGCAACAAATGGGTTTCTATTTTATTCCCTTTGCCGTATGGACCTGGAAGAACTCCCTGGACAACCCGATAGGCGGTACACAAACGCCCCTCAGCGATGTCGTACTGCGGGATGTGAACAGGCAACCGATTATGTACAAGGAGGGCGACTGGGCCTGTTACCCGATCGACCCTTCCCATCCCGCTACAAGAGCGGCCATCATTCAGCAATTACTAAAGGCAAAGGCTATTCATGCCACCTTTATCAAAATAGATTTTCTCTCTGCCGGAGCGCTGGAATCCAGCACACGGTACAACCACAATACCCGTTCAGGTATGCAGGCATACAGTGAAGGACTGAAGATGCTCCGCTCACTGGTAGACTCCATCATGGGACCCGATATCTTTATCACACAAGCAATCTCTCCCATGTTCCCCCATCAGTATGCGCACACCCGCTTCATCTCCACGGATGTGTACTCTCACCTCCGGGATGATCAACCGGGATTCCCGCATTGGGGCAGTACAGCCGCCTCACTCGCAGCAGGTTCCCATATGTGGTGGATGCAAGGCACATTATGGCCCTTCACCAACCTGGATGTGATCGTGATGAAGAACTTCCAGAATAATCCGGAACTTAATGAACAGGAGATCAAAGTGCGCCTCTATGCCATGATGGTAATGGGCAGCATACTGGGCGACGGCTCCGACTTCCGACAGAAAACCGCAGCGGAAAGAGCGAAAAAGTTCCTCAATCATCCTGCTGTATGCGCGTATTTTAGTCATCCTGTTGCCTTTACACCCGTCAGCATGTCTGACGGCGATACCCAGGACCAGCAGATGACCTTCTTCCGCAAAGGAGACACCACCCTCCTCGCGATGTTCAACTTCATAAAAGATAAACCCTTTGAGGCCAGTTGGCAGACAGCAGATGTGGCAGATAAACAACGCTATGAGATCAGGGATTTTATGACGGATGCCGTACTGGGAGAGGTCAGCAATGGCCAGTCATCCTTTACACTGACAGTACCGGCCAAAGATGCGTTATTAGTTAAACTGGTCCCACGCGATTAAGAACATAAAAGATCTTAGAAGATTAAAAGCATAAAACATAAAAGTGATTATATGGAAGTGACAGTCAGGATAGAACGCGTATCCATACCCACGTACAAGACAGGCACCCCGGAGAAACACCCTATGTTCCTCGAGAAAAGAGTATACCAGGGCAGTAGTGGTGTTGTATACCCTCATCCCGTGATCGAGCAGATCGCTGACGAGAAAACCATGCAGGAATACACTGCTGTATTCCTGGAAAATGATTTCCTGCTGATAATGATCCTGCCGGAACTGGGTGGACGTATACAGCGTGCATACGATAAGATCAGGCAGAGGGACTTTGTGTATTACAACCAGGTCATCAAACCTGCACTCGTGGGACTGGCAGGTCCGTGGATATCTGGCGGCATAGAGTTCAACTGGCCCCAGCACCATCGCCCCAGCACATTTCAACCCGTCGACTTCACCACGGAAGAAAATGCTGATGGCAGTAAAACAGTATGGGTGAATGAAGTAGAAGTGATGTTCCGCACGAAAGGCATGGCCGGCTTCACACTCTATCCCGATAAGGCTTACCTGGAAATAAAAGGGAAGCTCTTCAACCGTACACTCTTCCCGCAGACCTTTCTCTGGTGGGCCAACCCCGCTGTGAAAGTGAATGATCATTACCAGTCTGTCTTCCCACCGGATGTATACGCGGTGTTTGATCATGGTAAACGCGATGTGTCTGACTTCCCGATCGCAACAGGCACCTATTACAAAGTCGATTATTCCCCGGGCACAGACATTTCCCGTTATCATACCATTCCCGTTCCAACATCATACATGGCTATCCGCTCCGAATACGACTTTATGGGTTGTTACGAGCACGACACACAGGCCGGTATGCTGCACGTAGCCGATCATCATGTATCGCCAGGTAAAAAGCAATGGACCTGGGGTAACGGCGATTTCGGCTATGCCTGGGACAGGAACCTGACAGATGAAGATGGTCCTTACATTGAGCTGATGACCGGTATGTTCACCGACAATCAGCCGGACTTCTCCTGGCTGCAGCCTAATGAGGGCAAGACCTTTGAACAGTACTTCATGCCATACGCACAGACCGGAGTAGTTAAAAATGCTACCAAAGAGGCTATGCTGAATATGGAATGGGAAGGGCAACAACTCACCATTAAAGTATACGCAACGGCGCTCTATAAGAATGCCAGCATCTGGCTGCTGAAGAACGGTGAGGAAATAAAGAAGTTCCCGACGTCGCTCTCACCATATGCCCCTTATGCTACTACTTTCGACTGTGGTCCGAATGTTGTGCAGGAGGACTGGAAAGTGATCGTTGCTGATGAAACGGGACATGAACTCGTCTCCTGGCAGCCAGCGCCGCCGGTGGATCATGAAATACCGCCGCCAGCAACAGCAGCACGGCTCCCACAGGATATTGAACAAGTGGAAGAGCTCTATCTGAACGGGCATCATCTGGAACAGTACCGTCATGCAACCTTCAATCCAATAGATTACTATGAAGAAGGCCTGAGGAGAAGCCCTGGCGACATCCGTTGTAATAATGCCATGGGCCTCTTACTACTCCGCCGCGGACAATTTGCCCAGGCAGAACCTTATTTCAGAACGGCGATCAAAACAATGACCAGCCGCAACCCTAATCCATATGATGGCGAAGTATATTATAACCTTGGATGTGCCCTGTTCCTGCAAGGGAAAAAGACAGAAGCATACAATATATTCTTCAAAGCTACCTGGAACGATGCCTGGCAGCATAGCGGGTTCCTGATGCTGGCACGCATCGCTGCGTCAGGCCACAAATGGGATGATGCATTATCCCTCGTTAAAAAATCGCTTGTGCGCAACTACCACAATCATACCGCCCGCCACCTGCAAACAATCATCCTGAGAGAAAAAGGGCTGACGGAGGATTGTATTGCGTTCGCAAAAGCCTCACTGGAAATAGATCCGTTTAACTACGGATGCCTGTTTGAATGGTACCTCGCCACCAACGACAGTAGCGTCCTGGAAAAACTACGCACCTTAATGCGTGGCAGCCTGAATAACTACCTGGAACTCTCGCTCGACTATGCGCATGCCGGTTGTTATGCCACTGCCATCCAGGTACTACAGGCTTATCTCGATGCACATGGCGCCACATCACCTCTGTTATACTACTACATGGGATGGTTTGCTACCTGTAACAACGCATCAGAACAGGCTATCACCTACTACAAATTAGCAGCAACACAGGATGCCGGCTACTGCTTCCCGAATAAAGTGGAAGAAGTGATCATTCTGCAAAGCGCATTGAATGCTAATCCTTCCGATGCGAAAGCAGCTTACTACCTGGGTAATCTCTGGTATGATAAACGTCAATATGCGGAAGCGATCGCCTGCTGGGAGAAGTCGGCCAGTATAGATGATACTTTCGCTATCGTACACAGGAACCTCTCACTCGCGTATTACAACAAACTGCATAAAAAAGCACAGGCAGTGGCGTTCATGGAGAAAGCTTTCGCTCTCGCGCCTGATGATGCCCGCATTCTGATGGAACTAGACCAGCTGTACAAGATCACCGGCAGATCATCGCAGGAAAGGCTGGCACTACTGGAAAACAGTATGCACCTGGTAGAAAGAAGAGATGACCTTTACCTGGAGCGTATCACTTTATACAACAATCTCGGCGAATTTGAACAGGCGCGCCAACTTCTCTCACAAAGACAATTCCATCCATGGGAAGGTGGTGAAGGAAAGGTAGTCGGACAATTCATCCTCTGTCATACCGCCCTGGCAAAACAAGCTATATTACAGGAGGAATTTGAACAGGCTATCACGCTGTTGCAGGCACTCTCGGCTTATCCTGAAAATCTGGGAGAAGGAAAACTCTACGGCGCGCAGGAGAATGACATTAACTATCTGTTGGGTTGCGCTTATGCAGGACTTGGACAGGCAGAGGCTGCGAAAAAGCATTTCCAGGCCGCAACGATAGGCATCAGTGAGCCTGTACAGGCCATCTATTACAACGATCCGCAACCTGATAAGATCGTGTACCAGGCATTGGCCTGGCAACAACTGGGACAACCAGAGAAAGCCAGGCAGATCTTTGAACGCTTCATTCAGTTCGGAAAAGCACATTTCAACGATACTATCCGCATAGATTATTTTGCAGTATCACTGCCGGATATGCTGGTGTTTGACATTGATCTCAACCAACGTAACCGTATACATTGTCTCTACCTGATGGGACTCGGTCACCTGGGTCTTCAGCAGGAGCAGGAAGGACAGCAATACCTGGATGAAGTATTGACACTGGATGTCAATCACCAGGGTGCCACTTTTAACCCATTCACAAAGACGATTCAATGCTAAATGTAAATAGCAGGGCGCTATCCGCAACCCGTATACAGTACGGCGAGTTGCGGGGAGCGCCCCTTTATATGATCACCCTTGAAAATGCCGCGGTTACAGTACAACTGATCAATCTCGGCGCAACCATTACCGCATTATATGCACCCGATAAAGCAGGCATTCAGAAGAATGTAGTGGCTGGCTTTTCAAATCCGCTGGACTACCTGCACAATCCCGCCTATTTCGGCTGCACTGTCGGAAGATACGCAAACCGCATTGCTGGTGGGCGCTTTATCGTGGAAGGAAGGGAATACCAGTTGCCGGTCAATAATGACGGAAACCACCTGCATGGTGGTTTCGAAGGTTTTCATACCCGGATCTGGCAGGTGATACAATCCGGCCAAAGTGACGAAGAAGCCAGTGTCATCATGGAATACGTCAGTGCTGATGGAGAGGAAGGTTACCCGGGCACGCTGACTGCCAGGGTGCAATATGTCCTGGACGACAGGAACCAGTTGCACATCCGTTACACGGCGCATACAGACAAAAGTACGCCCGTCAGCATGACCAATCACTCGTATTTCAATCTTAGCGGCTTTGAACAACCATTGATCACCGAGCACCTGTTGACGATTAACGCGAAGACGTATACAGAAAAGAGCGACCGGAATATCCCTACGGGAAATATCGTGCCGGTAAGCGGCACTCCGCTTGACTTTACACGCGCGACCCGGATTGGCGGGCATATCCATGAGATACCTGCGGACCGGGGTTTTGATCATAACTTCGTATTGCAATCCGCAGATGCGCCGGCAGCAATACTGGAAGATCCTTACAGCGGAAGGACCTTACGGATATTCACCGACCAACCCGGCATACAGGTATATACAGCCAACTACTGGGATGGCAATATCAAAGGGCAACAGGGTAAGCCTTACCTGAAACATGGCGCGGTAGCCCTGGAAACACAGGCCTTTCCGGACAGTCCGAATCATGCACATTTTCCGGACACTATTCTTTCACCCGGTGATATTTATCGCCGGCATACAATTTTTGCATTTGATGTGCAATAAATCATTAAACTTGCTAGTACCGTTATGAAACATTCATCATTTAATGGCGCCTACATACTGGGAATCTCTTTCATCTCCGCATTGGGTGGCTATCTCTTCGGATTTGATTTTGCCGTAATTGCGGGGGCGCTTCCCTTCCTGCAAAAGCAGTTTGGGCTCGACGCCTACTGGGAAGGATTCGCGACCGGCAGTCTTGCCCTGGGAGCTATCATCGGCTGCATCGTTGCTGGCGCCATGGCAGACAAATACGGTCGTAAACGCGGCCTTTTGCTGGCATCTGCTATCTTCGGTATTTCCTCCCTCGCCATGGCAGCCGCTCCTGACAGGAACATCTTCATTGCCTTCAGGTTTGTTGCCGGTATCGGCGTGGGAATGGCCTCTATGCTGTCTCCTATGTACATTGCAGAAGTCGCGCCGGCCCACCTCCGTGGCAGAATGGTCGCCATCAATCAGCTGACGATCGTCACCGGTATTCTTGTCACCAATCTTGTCAACTATACACTTCGCAATCACGGAGAGGATGCCTGGCGCTGGATGTTTGGCCTGGGTGTGATCCCTTCCCTCCTCTTCTTCATTGGTGCGCTATGGCTTCCCGAAAGTCCGAGGTGGCTGGTGAAAGCAGGAAGATCTGATGAAGCATTGACGGTACTCAGCAAAATTGGCGGCAATACTTTTGCCAGTGAGTCATTATCACTAATAGAGGGCTCCCTTGCAGGTGCCGAGCGGATGAATTTCGCTGATATCTTCCGCAAAGCAGTATTACCTGCCGTCGTGATCGGCATTATACTGGCAGTGTTCCAGCAATTCTGCGGTATCAATGTTGTCTTTAACTACACACCAAGAATATTCGAAAGCATCGGCGTATCGCAGGACGGCCAGCTTTTACAAACAGTATTTATCGGTGGTGTCAATCTCATCTTCACCATCCTGGCCATGCTGCTGGTAGATAAGCTCGGACGAAAACCCCTCATGCTGATTGGCGCCGGCGGATTGACCATACTATACATCATCGTGGTACGCATGCTGGCATCAGGCTCTCAGCAGGTATCCTGGTACCTGCTGGCGGCTATCGGTACTTATGCGATGTCATTAGCGCCCGTTACCTGGGTGTTGATTGCGGAGATCTTTCCTAATAAGATCCGTAGTGCAGCAACTTCTTTTGCAGTACTTTGTCTTTGGGCGGCGTATTTTATTCTCGTGTTTACGTTTCCTATTTTATTCGATCGCCTCAAGGATAGCACCTTTTACATTTATGCGGGTATATGCCTGCTTGGGTTTGTGTTTATTTGGAGGAATGTAAGGGAGACGAAGGGGAAGACGCTGGAAGAGCTGGAAGGTGTGATGATGCATTAGCCTTCACTTGCTGTGGTTAAAAGAGTATTGGGCTTTAATATTATCGTCCGTCGTTTTTGCATAACGACGGGCGATTTTTGTTTAGCGTATTGGGTGCCAGACAGTAATAGCAAGTCACCTCATTCTGTTGCGGTTTCGATTGATTGCTTTATGCTTTGGACGCCTTGCAGTAATTGGTAGTCATCTCCGTTGTGGATTGATAGATCAATACGTTGGACGCCTTGTAGTAATTGACAGCTATCTCCGTTGCTGCGGCTTCAATTATCGGATGTATACGTTGGACGCCTTGCAGTAATTGACAGCTATCTCCGTTGCTGCGGCTTCAATTATCGGATGTATACGTTGGACGCCTTGCAGTAATTGACAGCTATCTCCGTTGCTGCGGTTCCAGATGGGACATCGGGCTGTACCCCTCCTCGAGTCGTGCTATTTAGCTTTGTCAAGCGTATGGGCATTAGGATATCCATTTAACTCCTATCAATCGTATTGACACTCTCGAAGGGCTAAGGCCCGACGTCTCCACCTGGAACCTGGCGACTCCGATGCCCCGACTATAGATTGTCCTCCAATACTAAAGGCGATACATGTTGCCGATTAGAACACTTGCAGACGGATAGCTTTCCATTACTATCTATGATACCTGCTTTGAAGGCTGCTGCAGCTTGTAAGACAGCCTTTCTGACTAGAAAGGTTGGATTGCTTCTCACTGCAGATAAATTTCCAGCCATTACCATTAATTGGGCGGGATGGCAGCCGCAGTTTCACGTAGTAATTACGCTCTGTACATCTCTAACTTTATAGCCCATTTTCTGCACTACGGTGCAACTGATTAAGACTTCATAGCAGTTTTCTCAACGTCGCTACACTAGCAGCAAAAACATAATTGACGGCCAAACACCTAATTGATGACGGCAGTATACAGCGGTATGCAAAGGCATGCAACGGTATACAACGATATACAACGATATACAACGGTACACAACGATATGTAACAATACATAACGTACCTCCCTAACCATTTGACGACAATCTATAGTCGGGGAATCGAAGGCGCCAGGTTTCAGGTGGAGACGTCGGGCCTTATCCCTTGGAGATTGCCGACACGCTTGACAGGGGTTCAATCAACATCCCCAGCCCCCACGCTTGACAAAGCCCAATAGCACGAATCGAAAAGGGATACAGCCCGATGTCCCACCTGAAACCGCAGCAACGAAGATGATTGCCAATTACTATTTTATGTCCACCACATAACGGCCTTAGATGTCCCACCTGAAACCGCAGCAACGAAGATGATTGCCAATTACTATTTTATGTCCACCACATAATGGCCTTAGATGTCCCACCTGAAACCGCAGCAACGAAGATGATTGCCAATTACTATTTTATGTCCACCACATAATGGCCTTAGATGTCCCACCTGAAACCGCAGCAACAAAGATGACTACCAATTACTGCAAGACGTCCAACGCACAATACAATTAATCAAACGTACATCAACAACGATGACTGCCATTATTACGCCCACCGTATTAAGGCACACAGCTGCGCTCATTTCCAAACCAACGTCACAACCGCCGCTGGCTTAAGTACATACTTATATACCCGCTGCGCCTCGCTGACAGAAAAAGCCCGCTCCTGCTGGGTAGTATTGATCACCACCATTACCCGCGAACCATCAGCATTCAGGAACGCCACATTCTCTAACCCAGGCAACACCGAAGAGTAAATCCTCCTCGCTCCCGGCCGCACAAACTTGCTGAAATGCGCCAAAGCATAATACTCGACATTCCGCGTAACCGCACCGTCTTTTGAGTTAACAGTCACTACACCCCGGCAAGTCATACACCCACGATTCCCTTCACCAGAACCCGGCGGATTTGTCGTCGGCCCGTTCTTTTCATCCAAAGCCATATTCCATAAAAGCACGTTCTTCGACCAGTTGTTAATCGTCCCGATCAGCAACTGACGCACCATATACTGTAGGTTATCCGCAAACACCGGCGACCAGCTGCCTCCGGAACACTCAGTAAAGTACAGCCCCTTCTCCGGATGTGCTTCATGCACTTTGCTCATAGCACCTACAGCGCCCTCATAGCAATGGAATGCCGCACCAGCTGTATATTTCGCTATGAGGCTGTCGTCAAGAATAGAGATCGGATATTCCGGACTATTCCAGTTATGATCAAACAACATGATCTTCGTCTGCTCAGTCAGCCCCTCTTTCTCCAGCAAAGGTCCCAGATGATCTTTGATGAATGTGCCCTGCTCAGGCGCCGTCATCTTCATGGTGGGATATAAGGCCTCATACTGCGGTTCATTCTGTACGGTCAGTGCCGTGATCTTAATACCTTCATCGCCGAAAGCCCGGATGTATTTAACAAAGTAACGCGCATATGCATCATAGGCGTCAGGACGCAAAGAACCTCCCTCCAGCTTACCACTCGTCTTCATCCATCCCGGCGCACTCCACGGGCTACCCATAATATGAATACCAGGGTTGATCGCAACGACCTGTTTTAATACCGGCACTACTTCAGGCGTATCATGCTCAATGCTGAAATGCTTTAAAGAATCATCCCGCTGTCCTGCCGGCATATCATCGTAACTGTAAGGACTTGTCGAGAAATCGGAAGCACCGATAGACATCCGGATGTAATTGATCCCAATGCCTTTCTCCGTTCCGAACAGATCTTCCAATAGCGCCTGTCGCTGTGCGGGCGACATATACCGCTGCATTACATATGCAGAAGATCCTGTTATCGCCGCACCAAAACCTTCAATCTCCTGGAACTGACGGCTGCTATCCATATGGATGTTATTGACAGCCGTATCCTTTCCGTTCGCCAAACTGGCTTGCGGTGCAAATAATTGCTGCTGATCAGGTGTTGTGAGATAAACGGCTACTGAATCATTGTTGTGTTTGTCGCCTGTTTGGTGTTTGTTATTGCAGGCCGCCAATAAAACGCCCATGCAACAACTGTATATCCATAATTTCATGTAGGAAGTTTTTCTTGTCTGATGAATATTGCTGTCTGTATAAGTTTTACCCTTACTCGGGTCTTAATAAAACTGTTACCTGTCCCTTAGCTGCCGATGCGGATCCCAGCTTACGCTAAGCTGCAAAAAAGAAGGTCCCGTCCCATGAGAGACGAGACCAGTCTTTTTCGTTAACGCTATCTTATATCCAACTAGTAGCCACTATTTTGTACGAGGTTGGCATTCTGGTCCATCTCACTTTGCGGGATAGGCCATAACAGGCTTTGTTCCGTTAGGTGATAACCCAGGTTCGCACCTTTACCATCGGTCACTGACTGCATGACTGGAATAGCGCGGTCGGTACGTACGAGATCATACCAGCGGTGTCCTTCGAAAGCCAGTTCCAGCCGGCGTTCCTTTTCGATAGCCAGACGCATTGCCGACTGATCGGTGATATTGAGCGGATTCAGTTTTACGCGTTGGCGGATCTGTGTAACGATGGCATTCGCGCCGGCTACATCGCCCTGTTCATTCAGCGCTTCTGCTTTCAGGAGCAGTACATCTGCCAGACGGTACATGATGATGTTCTGTGTAGCGTCAGTTTTACGCATCTTATAGAAGAACGGAAAGCTATCCAGTGATAAGCGGGCATCGTCCCACTTGCCTCTTACATTTTCAAACGTGATCGTTGATCTGTAACGTACGCTGTCATGGGCCTCCTGGTAGGCACGTATCAGGTCATTGCTCGGATTGCAGAACTTCTTCCAGTCAGTGCCCAGGAACATAAATGTACCCCAGTTACCACCCGTATCCCAGCCATCGTAGTTCAGTTCGAAGATGGCTTCGGCTGAGTTCTCATGTTCGCCATCCCACAGGTGGTCGTATACCGGCAGCAGGCTATAACCCAATGCAATGACCTGGTCGGTGTAAGCCTGCACTTCAGGCCAGTTCACTGGCTTACGGGTAGCTGCTATTTTAGCCAGCAGCGTGTATACTGCGCCTTTGGTTACAAAGCCTTTATTAATTGCGGAGACGGGTACCACCTCTGCGGCTGACTTCAGGTCATTGCTGATCTGGTCATATACAGAGTCTGCACTTGTACGTGAAGGATATAACAAGGGATAGATTTCCGCCAGATTATCGGCCGTAATAGTAGGCAGCTCTTCGAGTACCAGCGGTACATTTCCGAACAGTCTTACCAGGTCAAAGTAAGCACGCGCACGGATAAACTGTGCTTCTGCCACGATCTGCGCCTTACGGGTGGCAGTCAGCGCTGCATCGGTTACCTTCGGCACGTTCACGATCACAGAGTTACAGGCAGTGATCTGGTTGTACAGATAACTCCAGTCACGCGCTACCCATGAGTTGGTGGATAGTATGCGGAATTCGTCGATCTCGAAACCGGCGGAGTTGTCTGCACCTGCATAGGCGTTGTCAGACTGTGCATCGCTGATATTGAAGTAATCCAGTACATAGTATTCGGCTGCATTGTTACGGAAGAAGGAATAACAGCTGGCCAGCGCTGCTTCGGACGTAGCAGCATCTTTTATATAGGAACCCGCAGTACCCTGCCCTTCATTACCAACAACTGTATTGGATGGCGGCTGCAGGTTGAGGTCTTTTTTACATGCACCCAGCACCAGTGATGCCAGTGCAGCAGATATGATGAGGAGACGGTTCGTTCTTTTCATAACTCAAACGTTTAGAATGACAGGTTTAAACCAAGGATAAATGTTCTCGCTACAGGATAGGTACCATAGTCGATTCCCAGCGTCACACCATTCGCGGCATTGCTGGCAAAAGCGTTCACCTCAGGATCAAAGCCTTTGTAGTTGGTGATGGTGAAGAGGTTCTGTGCAGTAGCATAGATCATCAATCTGCTCAGGTGCAGGGTAGACAATGCGCTCTGTGGCAGCGTGTATGATAAAGTAGCACTCTTCATCCGCAGGAAAGATCCATTCTCCACGAAACGGGAAGAGGTACGGGAATTGGTCACATCTCCATTGGTTGCACGAGGAATGTCTGTTACCTGCCCGGGTGTTGTCCAGCGGCGCAGCACCTCTGTTGACTGGTTCTTACTATCGTACATACCTTCTGTTTCCATACGGGAAGCATTGAACACGTCATTGCCCTGAGAACCTTGCAGCAGGAATGACAATGACCAGTTCTTATAACTGAGGTTATTGTTCATACCGTAGGTAAAGTCAGGCTGTGCGTTGCCGATCACGGTACGGTCGGTCGGTGTTACCTTACCATCTCCGTTTACATCTTTATAGACGATGTTACCTGTCTGCGGATCTACGCCTTCGGAAATATATCCGTAGAAAGTACCCAGCGGCAATCCCTCCCTCAGGGTGATGATATTATCCCTGTTTTCCACGCCGGCGAAGTAGTATACATCTGACAGCTCCAGTGCCGTAATACGGTTACGGTTAAAGGCGATGTTGAAGTCGGTCGTCCAGCGGAAGTCTTTTTTATCGACGTTCACGGAAGACACCAGGAACTCCAGCCCTTTGTTCTCCAGTTTTCCGGAGTTACGGGTGATATAGTCGTATCCTGCCAGATCGGGCAGTTTCACGTTCAGCAGCAGATCGTCTGTTTTCTTGATATAAGCATCTGCAGAGAAAGTCAGTCGTGAATCAAAGAGGCTCAGGTCTATACCAACGTTTGTCTGGGTAGTGGTTTCCCATTTCAGATCAGGATTAGGCGCACCATCCGGAGGCAGGATAGCAGGACCAGATAGCGGGTTGGTCGGCGTCTGACGGGCAAAAGAGTTGAGGCCCAGGGATGCATATGGGCTCAGGCCTTCCACGTTACCGTTCTGGCCCCAGCCGGCTCTCAGTTTCAGGTCGCTGATCGCTTTTACATCTTTCATGAAAGGCTCTGCTGAGATACGCCAACCGGCAGATACTGAAGGGAAGTAACCCCATTTGTGTTTCTTATCCAGTTTGGACGAACCATCCGCACGGAAGTTGGCAGTCAGCAGATATCTGCTGTCATAGTTATACATGATACGGCCCAGGTAAGACATCAGGAACCACTGAGATTCTTTGGTATCGCCTGTGATCTGGTTTGCAGCATTTAATGTCTTTACGGTAGGATCAGCAGGAAAATCACGGCCGGTCTGATTGGTTTCGTCGTAATTGTTCTTCTGCGTCGTTACACCACCCAATGCAGAGATGCTATGCTTGTTCCAGGTCTTATCGTAGTTCACGGTATTCTCCCAAAGCCAGGTCAGCGTGTTGTACCGCTGCGAGGTGGCATAACCATGATCATTACGGCCGGGAGTGGTCATAATGTAATCCAGGTAGTAATCATACTTATGGTTGGTGTAATCCACGCCATAGTTGCTTCTGAACCTCAGCTCTTTGATGGGCGTGATGTCCAGGGCAGCGTTACCCAGCACACGGTTGTCTTTAGTGCCCTGGGTTGGTCCTTCGATGGCTGCCAGCGGATTGTCCCAGCCGGATTTATATGGGTTCATGGTATAACGGCGGTGGCCATCAGCATCGGTTTCATAGATCCCGATGATGGGAGGTGCATTGAGTGCGCCGAGGATGGCCGCGTTACGGCCGGCATTGTCATTATCCTTCAGATCTTTGAGGTCTACATTGGAATAGCTGATGTTGGTGGTCAGCTTCATCCATGGTTTCAGCTGGTTGTCCAGGTTGGCCCTGAAAACACGGCGGTTGTACCTGGCCGGTTTTACCATACCATCGTCTTTGGTATAGGCGCCGGAAATAAAGTACTGCGATTTCTCGCTGCCACCGGATGCAGACAATTGGTAGTTTTGGTTATGACCTGTCTGGAATACCTCATCCAGCCAGTTGGTAGTAGTGGTCGGCGTTGTCACCGTGAATCCCATTTCTCTCATCAGATCATTATACTGCGTAGGCCCCAGTACATCGATCTTTTTACCAATTTTGGATATACCGTAGTAGGTATTGAAATTGATGACAGCATCTCCGGAACGACCTCTTTTGGTTGTGATCAGCACTACACCATTGGAGGCCCTTGCACCGTAGATAGCGGCGCTGGATGCGTCTTTCAATACAGTGATAGTGGCAATATCGTTGGTATTGAGATCTCTTGTATCGGTGGTAGGCACCCCGTCAATTACATACAGGGGTTCGTTGCCTGCCTGTACGGAAGTAGCACCACGCACCCTTACAGAAAAGGCAGCGCCAGGCTTACCAGACGGCTGGGTTACCTGTACACCGGCAGCTTTACCCTGGAGGGCAGCAGCTGTCTGGACGATAGGCCGTTCGCTGATATCTTTGGTATTGACACTCACCACGGCGGTGGTCACATCTCTCTTTCGCTGGGTACCATAGCCGATAACCACCACTTCTCCCAGGTCGGTCTTTGTATCGTCCATGGTAATGGTGATCTGCGTACGGCCGTTCACCGGTACTTCCTGTGTCTGGTAGCCTACATAGGAAAGCTCCAGCACAGCATCGGGTGCTGCCTGAATAGTGAAGTTACCGTCCGGCTGGCTCGCCGTACCTCTTGCAGTTCCTTTAACTTTGATGGAAACACCGGGAAGAGCGTTGCCCTGCCGGTCCTGTATGTGTCCCTTTACTGTGATGTCCTGCCTTACTGCAACGTCCTGGCGCGCCATGGCAAAACTCCACAATGCCAACAGCAATGCTGTCAGGAATGTTCCCCTTTTTTTCATAATGTGTCGGTAATTTGGTTTGCGGATAAGGATAATTCCTTGTATCAGTTCTTAGATTTTGATTTATGTTCAATAACCGGAAATAAGTCACCGTTCTCAAAGTCGGATAGCCTTCTTTCCCCTGCTTGCACAACATAAACTTTCCATTTCATACCCGGATAGCCGGCATTCCAACCTCCTGCATAACGTGAACCTTCCATTTCATAACGACCACCAGGCTTTCAATTGTCCATTGCCAGGTTTCATATTGTAAAGATAGGAGGAGTTTCAGACATGACAATGAAAAATATTTTCACAATTAACTGATTATTAGCTAATTACAATGAAAATGATACGCTTTGATACCCTGGGTATTAACGGTCTGTAAGGCTTGATTCTGAAGGAAAATACCTAGTTATAGCGGATATATTATATAAATGCCCTGATACGCTTCGGTACCTTTAAAAAAATTTCACTTTCTTTCACTTCCTGTCTCTTCTCTCTCGTCTAAAACCAGTAAACTCCATCCCTGACCATTCGCCTGCTTCAGTTCTTTCTTCCTTTCCTCCATCATTTTTGTGATACGGGTGGCGTACGACCAGCAGGTACTCTGCCTGATATCCAGGATTTCGGATAGCTTATGAGAGGAAATCCTGCCTTTGGAGGAATACACCAGGAAGGTCAGGTAAAAGGCCTTATTAATAGGAATACGGATATTCTGGTAGATGGTATAGGCGGTAGCTGATTCCTCATAACTGCATTTACTACAGCGGCGGCTAAAGGGCTGATGACCGGGATAGTAATGATCGTTACCGCATTTCCGGCAACGGAACTCAGCCGTCCATTTCAGGTCGGCGAGGAAGCGCAGGCAACTCTCTTTATCGGGATAGATCTTGCTGAATTCTTCAAAATCAAGGGAAGACGACATGGCTCTCGCCCTTGTCACTTTTTCTACGTTTGTCTGCAACTGGCGATTGTCCTGCTCCAGGAGCGCATTCATACGCGAGATCTCCGCCGCCTGGGCCTCCAGCAGGGCATTAGTGTTTACCAGCACCTCATTCTGGGCGGCAATAACATCTGCCTGTTCCGACAGCTGCCGGGTACGTGCCTGTACCTGTGCCTCCAGTTCCCGGTTCTGGCTGTCTTTCAGGCGGGCATTCTCTGTCATCTGCCTGATCATCTGCCGGTGGGCCTTATCCCTTTTCTTCTTCAGGAGACGCACTTTATCGCCTACCGCGAAGGACAGGAAGAACATTTCCAGGATGAAACAGAAACTCAGGCTATAATAGCTGACGATGCCGAAGTTCAGCCAGGTATAGCCCAGCATAATGAAGAATTTCAGCATGAAGCCGACAAACAGGAAACTGTACCCCAAAACGAAGAAACGGGCAGGCCGGTACCCTCTCAACCAGACATGGATACCTGTATAGAAAGCTACCGCCAGGGGGATCAGTTCTATGAACTTATAGTTGAACCAATAGGGATTGATGAGCAGACAGGCCAGGAAATAACCGCAGCGGGCCACAATCACCCCCATAATCAGTTTATTCAGGAAAGGCGCCCTTACGTGTACCGCCAGCAGACTACGGGTAAATAAGAGGGCGAAAATGCTCATACTGAGCAAAGGCCAGGCAAAGGCATACTGGTTCCAGGCGGGGGCATTAGGCCACAACCACTGGTAGGCGATACCGTCTGTACACATCTCATAGAGCACCACGCTGAGATTGTAGAGCACATAATACAGGTATTGCCGCTGTCGCATGGCAATGAACATGATCAGGTTATAGAAACTGAAAATGAAGATCATGCCGTAGAAGATGCCGAACGTGAGGTATTCACTCAGGGCATAGGACACAAAACGGTCTATGGAGCGCAGCACGATGATCACATCTGCCGTCTGCGCGGAACTGATCCTGAAATAATATACAGCTTCATCCCGCCGGTCGTTATCGAGCGATAGCTCAAAGTTCTTATGATGGAACCAGCGGCGTGAAAAAGGATATCTATCCCCCAGCCGCTCCTTGTGGTATACGCCGGCAGTATCAGGCAGGTAGGCGTCTATTTCATCGATGGTCTGGTCAAAGAATTCCAGGAGGTAAAACCGGTGAGCGGCTGGATCATGTTTGATCTTTACGCGGAACCATACCGGCGCGCCCAGGTGCTGGTTCTGCGGTGTACTGACCGGGCTGGATCGGAAGCGGTCGGCAATACTGTCGCTCCTGACCTGGTCAAAGGTCAGGGTGCCCTGCAAATCCTCCAGGTATTCAATCTGATTGTAGGTGAAAATGTGCTCCCGTAACGTGCTATCTATCTGTACCGCCTCCTGTGCATAGGTAGATGTCCCTGTCAGCCCTGCCATCAACAATAGCAGGCACAGGGCAGCGAGCCGCTTTCCCCTGTTAAAATGCTTCATTCACAATTTCAGTAATCCGAATTTATACAGCGAATTTACCGGTTTATTGTCCCAGAACAGCTCAAAATCTTCCAGTCCGGCGGCTGCATAACTATCCATCACATCTCTCAGGGTATAGGTCTTCTGGTTACGGACAGATAGCTTCTCCAGCATATCCGCCAGCCAGATCCCCTCCTCCTTATTCACACTTATATTTGCCTTTTCCTTCCTGTTCTGGAAAGTCAGGGATGTTACTTCCCAGGAACTGCCCTTCTTGGTTTTAGTAATGGTCTGTACGCCCGGGGTCTTACCCAGCCATACCACTTTGGCCGTTGGTTTGGCAGGGGCATACTGGTCTTCCTGCAATGCCTTTTCGATATAGTCGGGCGCTATCTTCGTCTTTGGCACCTTGAACTCGAACCATTTCTGCAAAGGATCGTCCAGGCAGATGCCATGCATATAGTTCAGCAGCGACTTCTTCAATCCGTAGGCAAAAGTTTCATGTTCTGCTCCGGTTTCGTCGATATGTACAATGTCATTATTGGCAAAAGTGCCTGTTTCCTCCGTCTCCTTACGCACACTGAACATTTCAGGATTTTGCCCGACCGGACTATGGGCAGTCATCGTGAACTGATGCCAGAACGCCGACTGCAGGATGCCCGTTTTAAACATCTGGCGTACCATTTCGAGTGAATCGATGGTCTCCTGGGCCGTCTGGGTTGGGAATCCGTACATCAGGTATGCATGGACCATGATGCCTGCCTCTGTAAAATTACGGTTCACCTGGGCCACCTGGGCCACGGTGATCCCTTTTTGTATCAGTGCCAGCAGCCTGTCGGACGCTACTTCCAGTCCGCCGGAAACGGCAATACAACCCGACGCCTTCAACAGCAGACACAGATCGCGGGTGAAGCTCTTTTCAAAACGCACGTTGGTCCACCAGCTGACGTTGAGTTTCCGTTTCAGTATCTCCAGCGCCAGGGCCCGCATCAAGGCGGGAGGCGCGGCTTCGTCTACAAAGTGGAACCCGTTCTGACCTGTCTGCGCGATGATCTCCTCCATACGGTCGCACAACAGCTGTGCAGCGATCGGCTCATACAGGCGGATATAATCCAGGGAGATATCACAGAAGGTACACTTGCCCCAATAGCAACCATGGGCCATGGTCAGCTTGTTCCAGCGGCCGTCGCTCCACATGCGGTGCATGGGGTTCACCACTTCAATGGCCGAGATATAGCTATCCAGCTGGAAATCGCTGTAATCGGGCGTCCCTACCTGGCTTTGTTTGTAGTCGCCACAGGCCTTGTCGTTCAGGTAGGTCACCTTATCGTCAACAATGGTAAAGGTGCGTTTCAACTCATTCAGCGCCTTACGGCCTTCCACGTGGGCAACCAGGTTCTCCAGCGGAGCTTCTCCGTCGTCCAGTGCAATGAAGTCGTAGAATTCAAATACACGGGGATCTGAGACAGAACGCAGCTCTGTATTGGCAAAACCTCCGCCCATGGCAATCTTTACACCAGGGTAATTGGCTTTGATCCATTGTCCGCAGCGCAGGGAGGCGTATAAATTGCCCGGAAAAGGTACTGATATGGCCACCAGCTTAGGTTGAACGGCCGCCATATGCTTTTCCAGTATATCGATCAGTTTTCGGTCTATGAAGGTATATTCTGCCTGTAAAGCGGTATAGAGCTCATCAAAGCTATTGGCAGAACGGCCGAGTTTTTCAGCGTAGCGGCTGAACCCAAAGTGTTCATCCACGCATTCCATGATCAGGTCAGACAGGTCTTCCAGGTACATGGTAGCCAGGTGTTTGGCTTTGTCCTGCGTACCCATGGAGCCAAAAGCCCAGTCCAGGTCCTCCAGCTGGGCAAAACGGCTGGCTTCCGGCAGGAAGTCCCGTTTGCAGATGCGGTGGGCAAGCGTGGGATTCTTTCCCTGGAGAAAGAGGATGACGTCGTCGATGGTCTCGATATAATCCTCCTGCAGGGCGATAATCCGGGTGATGTTATCTGCGTGTTCTGCCGGCTGACTATTGATCAGGCTAAACAATTCCTGCAGCCCCTGTTTGCAGAACAGGGCCAGGGTTACCTCTATACCGAGGTCAGACTGGAAAGAGGTAATTCCTTTGGTATTTAAAAAGCCTTTCAGGTAAGCTGTGGCCGGGTAAGGCGTATTCAGCTGAGTGAAAGGCGGTGTAATCAGGAAAACAGAAGCACCCAAATCATTCAATTTGGGTGCAAATTATTAATATTTGGCCGAAACTGAGTTTTAGGGGTTGAAATGGGTTTCTCAGGGATGTTTTCCGGGGGGTGAATTCCGTTTTGTTTCGTGGGGTTGAAACACGTTTGGTTTCGTGGGGTGAACCCGTTTTATTCCCGGGTTGAAACCCGTTTTGTTTCCCCGGGGTTGACACCCGTTTCGTTTCCCCGGGGTTGACACCCGTTTCGTTTCCCCGGGGTTGAAACCCCGCGCTACAAACACAGCCCACCTACGGAGGGCTATTGACGCGGAGATCCCGTATTGATAGTACGCATTTACCATACCATTACGTTGGGAACCTAAGATGTCTTTACCATACACTATCCATGCCTTTGACATGCCTTTGACATGCCTTAAGGTTGGACTTGACATTTTTTCAAGGATTGCCATCCCGGGCTATAAAAGCTATCGCCGCGCCATCGGCCGGCTGAAATGCAACAAATAGGCGTTTCCCCGGCCCCATTCTATGTAATCTGTCACAAACGGCCTCAAAGCTGAAAACATCTCCATTTCTCCGCTCATATTCCGCTCTGGTATTGATCTATCTTTAATGCTTCCATATCACTTTATTATCGCTTCCATATCGCTTTAGCATCACTTCTATATCACTTTATCGACATTTCTATATCGGATCGATATATACATGACGGTAAAGTGATATCCAGATGATGGTTAAGCGATATGGAGATATAGAACACAAGTGCTACCCTGAGCGAAGCTGAAGCCTTCCAGAGTCGAAACAATCTCCAAAACTGATTGAAAATGATGGTTTTATAAACTCTGGGCGTTCATCGGGTGTCCTGGTAGCGACGGAATGAATATCGGCGGGTGATGGCGTAGCAAAATGGTGATTTGAATGGTGGGATTAAACGTTGCTGCCCCGGAGTGATGATTCATCCGGGGCAGCTCGAAGCCGTGTTGGGTATTGTTTCAGCTCTTTCGGCTATATGCAAACGAAATGGTTATCAGGCGGCCTTATATTCCTCGAGGTACTGTTTCAGCTCATTAATCTGCCGGGTGTGGCGGCGGGCGACCAGCCAGATCATTGCGACCGTAAAAATGAGGGACAATGAAAACAGGCCAAGCATCTGCAGGGTAAATAATCCCTCCAGCCCTTTTCCGTAAAAGAAGCGGCCAACTGTCAGCAGTGCCACATAGAATACAATACAGAAAATGATCTCTATCCGGCGGCTTTTTTCAAGTACGTGTAACAGTTGCGTCATTCTTGTCTCCAGGAAGTCGCTTAAGGTAAGATGTAACACCGTTCGGAATTTCAGCCAGTAAAACGCGATGAGCAGTACATAAAAAAACATGCATTTCGCGAAGCCATAAGCTGATCCCGGGTAGGCAAAGCCGTCAGATATAACAGAAAACACCAGAATCATCAGTAGCATGCTGCCCAGCATCATAGTGATAATCTTTTCATATTTCCTTTTCATCACTGATACGAGATCAGTTGTCTTATGTGACAGCAGCTGCTCAATCGCTGCGGGGGCTTTATGTTGCTGGCGGGCAAGTCTGTCATTTTCCTGCTGCCATTTATTTTTAAAATCATCCAGTTCCATAATAATCAGAGTTGTAGTTGTTCTTAATTGTTTTTAAATCATTCCGGTCCAACGACCAAAGGACTATTTCTCAACTGTTTGTCATTCCACCGCTTCCGACACTCAGGATATGACTGTTATTAGCCATTTTTCCATAAGCGGTTTTCCAATAATCAGGACTTAACAGTGTTTAATCGTTTTTAAAGCACTCACTTCCAATGATGAGGGGCATAGCTGTTATAATCAGGGTTGTAGCATTTCCTTCAGTTTCTTCTTTATCCTGTTGATCTTCACACCTACATTAGAGATACTCAGCCCCAGTATTTCAGCTATCTCGCTGTAAGTTTTATCGTCGAGGTAAAGTAACAACAGGGATTTATCAAACTTATTCAGTCTGCTGATGGCCTGTTGCAATTCCGGGGCGTATTGCACATCGATTCGCTGTGGCGGCGGCTCTGCATAGTTGTCACTGTCAACGCCCAACGGACGAAAAACGGGCGTCGTCCGGCTTCTCCTGAAGCGGGTGATCGCTGTGTTCAGCGAGATGCGATACAACCATGTACTGACTTTGGACTGCCGGTTAAAGGCCGGCCACGCCTTCCAGAGTTGCAATACGATCTCCTGGAACAAGTCTTCGGCATCGGCAGGTGTTGTGCAATGCATGCGACAGACCTTCGCGATAATGCCCTGGTGTTCATTGATTGTTTGTAGAAATTCTTTTTCCAAGGTGTGCGCTTTATATGATTAGTCGCTGCAACGCCCCAAAAATTACAGGCCTGCTGGATCTATTGTTGGGATAACTACTTTACGTATCCTGCTCAGTGACCTTATTCCACCGTGTGTCTGTGGCGAGTTCAAACAGATATCTGGCAGAGGTTCTTACGGAATACATGCCATTAAATATACGCAATGCGGGCATGATATTTTCCAGCCTCAGCCCCAGCAGGAGATGCTTGTCTCGCTGCTCCTCTACCAGGCATCCGGACCGGGATCGGGTACATTGCCGGTGATGCCGCTCCTTTTGTCAGTAAGCGCTCTGCCAATTCACATGCATTTAGCAAATAACATTTGAATATCTTTGCGGGTGAAAATATACCTATGAAACAATTTTTACTATCTATGCTGCTGCTGACAGCTACCCCAGCTGCGGCACAATTAAGCGGCAATGTTGAATATAACCTCTGGAGAGTGCAGCAAGGCGATACCCTTACCATATTTTCCGATAAGGCATATATCAGGCAGTCCCCTTCGCCACAGGCGCCGATTGTAGATTCACTTATTACCGGCAGTTCGGTCATAGCGGCTAAACTGACTGAAACCGAACTGACACTAAGAGGTATGACAACTCCGTGGTGGCAGGTACGTTATAAAGCAGGCGGTAAACAGAAAGAAGGATATCTCTGGCTGGGACTGACTGCGCTGGGCCAATATACAAAAGATAGTGTACAGCTGTTATACGGTATCGAAAAAGTGATCCCCGGGGCTAGCAAAGAAGATGATCCTAAATATGTTGTGGTGCTGAAGGCACTCAATACTTCCCTCCATTCGACTGATAAGAAAGAGACTGCCCATAACGTATCAAATAAGAAAGAAACATCCCATCATTCAGCGGATAAAAAAGAAACATCCCATCATTTACTGGATAAGAAAGAGCTGACCGTTCCCGGCGGACAATTCGCTATTTCCACGGAAGGAAAACTGCTGGGGAATATGGGACTTGATAAGTTAACTGCGATCCTGCGTTTGTGTTTTAGTGGTGAAGCCTGTGGCATACCTACGGACTATTACTACTACGGCTGGACCGGCAACAAGTTCCTGGTGCTACCTCAGAAGTCGAATGTTTTTGATGCGGGCGCTATCAGCCATGATGAGGTGTTGTTGTTCCCTAAAGAACCCGGCGGCCAGGCAGGAAAGATCATTAAAGTGATTAAGGATGAGGAGTTTGGCGAAGATGGTGAAAAAGTGGTAAAGAGTACGACTAACCGTGAAGTGTTCATATGGGATGGAGCTAAGGCGATAAAGAAATAGTGGTCCGTCACGGTGGGCCTGGTTCATTTTTGATGATAGGTAATGTTACATTGGAGGTAATTCGTAAATTCCGGTAAAAAAATGCGACTTATTTCCTGTCTGACCCTTTTTCTTGTTCTCCCTCTTTTCTTTGGGACCGCCAATGCCCAGACTGCTACCGATTCTGTGAAGGCAGCGGTTAACAATCTCTTTACCGCCATGCGCCATGCAGACAGCGCGGCATTGATAAAGTGTTTTGCTCCAGGCGGCACGCTACAGACTGTCGTGAAAGACAAGCAAGGCGTCGTGAGCGTCCGTACAGAACCTATCAGCGGCTTTGCTTCCAGCATCGGGCAGTTGCCAAAAGATGCGGCGGATGAGCGTATTACCTTTGACGTTGTAAAAGTAGACGGAGACCTGGCCATTGCCTGGACGCCTTATCAGTTTTATTTCCAGCAGCAGTTATTACATTGTGGTGTGAACTCATTTCAGCTGGTCAGGTTGGCTGAAGGATGGAAGATCCAGTATATCATTGACACCCGACGGAAGAACGGCTGCCAATGATGTGAGTGATGTTAAATGCGATCTTTACTTTGGGAGGGACAGAATAACGGTCAGTCAAAGTGATGTAGATCGGCAATTGCTACGAGCTGTAAATTACGCTGATATAACCAGGTCATTCGCAGTACGAGGCGATGGGCAGCTTCAGCGATAAGATTTACTTATTCGGCCCTTCCAAGCTGATACCATGGTATATTGAGTGCTCCATGATGATAGTAGATGCCGATCTTAGCATCTATTTCAACTTCGTTATATAGCTTGCGACTGACTGATTTCCTTTCACTTTCCGGTTGGTGTGCCCATGGCTCTAAGGTCAGATAGTAGCTGGTGTTCTTCCCCTTACTGATATGTTTATCCGTTACCGTGCTTTCATAATATTCATACCCTCCTTTGTCCAGAATGGCGTTGGTAGTCACCACGAAGCCATAGCCATTGCCCAAAAAGATCAGCACCATAATAGCTGCAGTTGCCATATATGCTTTCCGTTTTTTGTCCAGATACTGGCTGCAAAGCCATAACATTACAGTTAATGCTACTGCAATACCAATGGCCAGCAGCCATACTTTGCTGTAATTGATAATATAAATAGGCCTGGTCTGCAATACCTGAACAATCACTACGAATAATGGTATCATGAACATAGTCGGTAATGGGCTTTCCTTACTGCTATCCAGCTGTACCAGTCCCTTATGCCTGAGCAGCAACAGCAAGGACAATGGTACGCAACAAAACAGCGCCAGGCAATACCAGCCGACATACAGGAAGCAAAGTACGCAAAGTACTACTGTAACACCAGTAAGCGCATATGTTTCTGTTTTCGCCTGCTTTAACAGCTTGCGAGCATCCTGGTCCCCTGTATGCCGCATAGCCTTATCAACCACCGCCTGCGCCTCTTCCACATTCAGGTTAAGGTAACGTGCGGCCAGCATATACTCCAGGCGTTCTATGCCCCTGAGCTGATTCGAAGCCGATATTCTTTTGCCTTTCCCCTCATAAGGAATGATGCGCAGGTAGTTTCTCTCTACCGTGTATCCTCTCACGTCGTTAAGCAGAATTTCCCTGTTAACGAGCAGGGACACCTTCCTGATACTGTAATTGTCAAAAATCACCTTTTCATTCATCTGCAGCAAGCCCCACACGATAAAAAATATAGCAACGAGTGAAACTGGCAAAAGAAAGACAGTACCTCCTTTAACAGAAGGCTCAATAAAACAAAGGATTGCCAGGAAGCCGAACACTATCAAAAGGAATCCCAGAAAAATATAACCCGCGATTTTCCATCCACGGGATAACTCAAAAACTTCCATAAGTAAGAGTCTGTCTATTTGTTATCAGGGCGCACCCAGGTTCGCATTTCTGCAAAACTTTCCAGGATATGCCGATAATTCTTGTTACAACGCAATCTATATAGTTTCTCTTAAAACCCAACCTTCCTGATCACCTCCTGCGACGCTTCTTTCGGCACTGCCGCAATCAGCTCATGATTCACCTGCGTCAGTTTAGCCCAGTCTTTTGTCTGAATAGATAAACGACCGTTCACTTCCAGGTCCTTAACCAGTGCATCATCACTGACAGCCCGCCGTTTGGAGACCAGCTCCTTAAAAGTATTCACCAGGAACTCCGGTTCCCGCCATAACATGACCAGCAACAGGGAGCGGAGCGCTTCCGACTTCTCCATCGTTCTCGTTGGACCGGGCGATGCCAGGAATAGCTCTTCATCTTTAATGATATCATAGAAATGCTGCTGGTCCTGATCCTTACCCGTAGCTGTCAGCTGCTGATGACAGGCTGTTTTAACTTTAAAGTAATAAGCGCGCACTTCGTTTAAGCGCTTCTCTTTAGTAGCCAGGTCCATGGCCTGGGCCAGTTTCCTCTTTTTGTCTTCCAGCTGATATCGTTTGTCGGTCACATCATCATCTGCCAACACGCGGGCCTCTTCTTTAATGTTGTCCATGTCTCTTTTGAGGTCAGCCAACTGCTTGCTGACTGTATAATTCTCCTGCCTGTTTGTTTCGAATATTTCGTTTTCCAGTTTACCAGCCAGGATGCCGATATCCATTTTCAACACATCTACCGGTGTATGCCTTTCCTGTGGCGTGAAGGTCTCTTTGAACTCCTGGTCGGCCATTTGCAGGTAGGCAGTAACGGTCAGATCCCGCGATTCTGAAATGTTAAAGGTCAGTTCAATGTCTGAGCCTTTCAGCACTTCCCTTTGCAGTTTATCGCCTGCTATTTCAAGATAGCCAAGGCTTTTATTGGCTTCAGGCAGTGCATAATGCGGTCCTTCCAGCACATTGATCCTGATACATTCTCCATTGGTGGCCGAGATGGTTTTATTCAGCACACGCGTCATGCCTTTGCGGGAAGGCAGCACGTTATTCTTCTGAAATACCGGCAGGAGCTTCGTTTCGCCGGGATGATCATCATCGTCTATTTCCAGGCAGATATCTTCCGGAATAGGTTGTCCGCTGATGCCGTAACCACTGTCAATACCAATGATGCCAGTGCCGGTATCAATGATCTTATTCTCCTGATCGTAGATGGTGAGCCTGAAAAAGTTATAGACGTTCTGTACCAGGGGCAGGTATTCACTGATACGCTCAGAAAGCTTTTTAACGCCGGTATCAAAACCGCCGTCTTCACGTGTGATCCTGTAAGAGAGTTGGGAAGTATCGCCGGCTACTTTCGCCAGGAACAGTTCTTCTTTCTCGCGGGACGTTTTAGGATAAGTCACCTTGATGGCAACGGGACTATTGAAGGCAGCTGCATCAGCTCCTGACAGCAGATTCGGTTTACCCGAAGCATAATATGCGGCGCCGGTAGCTACCGCGGTGATAGGGTCTATTTCACAATTCACGGCTATCTGCAGCACTTCTTCCACCCGCTGACGTACATAAGGTATGAAGGTAGAGCCTCCTACCATCAACACGAACTGAAGGTCTTTTGCAGCGAGCCGGTTCCGGGTGATGATCTGCTGTACCATACGGATCGTATCATCCACATAAGCGTTGATCAGTTCATTGAAAGCAGCACGGGTGATGGTATATTCAAAGTCTACTGCTGTATTGTTCTCGTCTGTCAGTCCGTCAATAACTATCACAGTGCTGGTTTTCGAAGACAATACGATCTTTGCCTCTTCTGCCTGTTGCAGCAGCACAAAGTAGTTCGCATTATATTTTCCCTTCGCGCTCTTCATTTCCTGTTCAAGCTCCCGGAACTGATAACGTGCTGCAATAGCAGGGATCAGTAATTTTTCTACAATAAGATTGTCAAAGTCGGTGCCTCCCAGGAAGTTATCGCCTTCGTGATCCATGACCTTCATCTCCCCTTCCTTCACACGGATCAAGGCCACATCGAACGTACCGCCGCCAAGATCGTATACCAGCCACTGACCATCCGGAAGGTCGGTATCCTTTTTCATATTTGCATAGGCAAGACTGGCTGCAATTGGTTCCTGCAGCAACAGCACCTGCCGGAAGCCGGCCAGCGAAGCCGCCTCTTTGGTGGCATTGGCCTGTATGGTATCGAAAGACGCAGGTATTGTAATAACACCTGCCTCGGGATATTCCCACTGAGGCAGGAATGTACGCAGTTCCTTCAGGATAATGGCGGATAATTCAATGGGCGTTTTAGCACTCCCGATGCTTTTAATATCGTAACGCTCTGAAGTGCCCATTTTCCGTTTAAAGCGGCCTATCACGCTTTGCGGGTCTTTCTCCAGCCATTCTTTCGCTTTCCTGCCGGCGATGATCCTGTTGTCGTGAAAAGCTACAACTGAGGGCAGCGTATAGCTACCCGGATCAGCGGGGTTATGAAACAACTGCACTTTACCATCGGTAAATTTTGCAATGGCGGAATTGGTCGTTCCAAGGTCTATACCGAAATTGATCATTTGCTCCATTACTGATTGTTTTTAGCTTTTACTACCACCACTGCCTTTTGTACGATGAAACTGGCGGTTCCGCTCTGCAGGCGGATGATGGGTTTTATAACTTCCGTGATCTGTAAGTTGTCCGTGCTTTCACCCGCTATACTGGCTTCACAGTCTGTACGGGTAATGTTATAATCTTCCCCGATAGGGTTATGATAAACAAATCCCGTTGTATCGTTACTGCCTTGTATGCCCAGTCCCTGTTCCATGACCTCTTTCAGCTTGTTCACGTTTCGCTGGATGGAATTAGGTTCCTGCAACACAGACAACTTCTTCTCTATCTCAAACACCTGGTTCAGGATGTCCAGGTAGGCCTTCGTAACTTTTATAGGGTCGGTCATTGGTTTAATAATTTGTGAGAAGTATATGGATACTATGCCGGAAACGTAGCGGCTAGGAACAGGCTTTGATCAATATGAGGAATACGATGATACCCAATACGATGTACCCTATTTCACTTGATTTTGCCGTGTTGTCAGCATTGTGACCACCGACAACTGGCGGCCTGTCCTGACTGAAGATCTGAAACTTTGCATTTGACAACAGCTCCAGTGTTTCCGCCTCCAGGCCCTGGATGCGTTCCGCCATCTCGATATAACTTATAGCGGCTTCCTTATTGCCGTGATGCTTCCAGATATTCCCTCCTAATGCACTCAGTTTTATAGCCAGACGATACTTGATAGACTTATACTTCCCGTCCAATGCACTGATAGCTGCTATGTCGATGTGTTTGTCCACCCATATTTTCACTCCTCCCACATGTGTCTGCGGATTGGCTGATGCATCAACGATCTGGGTCAATAACCTGATCAGCTCCAGGTATTGGTTCACAATGGGATCTTCGCCTTTCTCCGCTTTCATCTCCTGTTCAATATTCAACAGCACTTCATAATCTTTCACGATCGTTTCTTTCGCCACCCCATCGATCTTCAGCAACAGTATATCCTGATGCAATTGTTTGGCAACAGCCAGATTGGCTCTCGTATTATTGATCTCTACGGAAAGGTTCCGCAAGGCAACCGCCATCCTGTTCCGGACCTCCTGAAAATAAGAGGGTAGCGTGTTCAGGCGCTCTTTGTCCATCAATATTGTAGCATGTGCTACGACAGCGTTTATATCTATTTCCTTCGTTGTATCCTTCACTTCATCCGTAAGAGCCACGACATCTTCTACCTGCCTGACCAGGGCATTCCACAGGGTCTTGCAGGATGCTTCCGTATCATCCGGAGTGATAACCGGATCAATTGCGGTCAGCTGGCCCAATGAGCCATCATTCCGCTGCCAGGCTTTCCATAATGTACTATCATAAGCCGAAGCGAAATAAGGGCTTATAAAACGCACAAATTCAGGCAGTTTGTAAATGCTCTCATGCCGGAAGGCGGTAAAGAAGCTTTCATCCCCCTTGAGGAGGAATTTGCTCAGCGCTGCATGGTTGGCGATGAAATGATAAAACTCCAGCTTATCGCGCTGCTCCAGCTCGTCGATCGCACGTTCGCAGTCAGTACGGGTCAGTTGTTGTCCGTGATAATCGAAAAAGCCATCGTCAGAGAGGTCTATCTCAGCCAGAACGGCCTTTTTAGCTCGTTTGATAACGGTGTCGTCAATGGTGGTAAGGTCAGTGGCAGCCAGGTTAAGGATCTCGACTGGATTAATAAATTGCGTCATAGTGTATTGTCCGGTAAGGGGGATACAGGGATTATATAAAGTATAAAAATATTAATATATTCGATATTCAACGGGAATAATTTGTGCCCGTAGGGTTAACACACTGATCCTCAATCTGTCATTTCAAGTACCCCCATAGGTGATCACAACTGGCGAGGTCTTTTAGGGAACGATCCTCAGTCTGTCTTCAATATGCTAATCTCCCAAAGATAGTCACGATGGTTCGGGCTATACGAGGAATGATCCTCAATCAGCCTTCAACATTCTCATCACGTCCCAGAGATGCTCACAGCTGTCCAAGTCTTTTACCGGGGAAAGACCCAGTATATCTTTCCGGATCTGATTAAGGATGCTCAGACCAGGCAGCGAACCATCAGGCCAGGCAACCAGACAGGCCAGGGCCGTCTTCAACACCGTAGCTTTCACCCGCATGCTATAGGGAGAATACCGTGCCGGATGTAAATGGACGTATTTCGCGGGTTCTGTACCAGGTAAGAGTACCCAGCGGGAAGTATCAGAAAGTGTGATCCCGACATATCCGCTATTGTCTTTCAGCCATTCCAGGTAAGTGGTTTCATCAGTAATGCCAGCTTTCCGCACTTTAGCTGCCACTTCCCCGAAAAGAGCTGGTATGTCCAGCAGGCCGTAATAAATATCCATCTGTGAATTGCCCAGCACTTTCACGCTATTGGGAAGGGTATCCAATGTCATATTGGCCAGTTCCCGGTGGATGTATCCACGGTGGTGCTTTAGTGCATTAAAGAGGATATTGGAGGCGTTCATCAACGATAGATAATCAGGCTATATATAAAACGAAAAAACGCCACAAAATATGTGACGTTCTTCCGAATATACAAACAAATGTACATTTATCGCCAACCGCCCCCGAGGGAACGGTAAAGATCTACCACTGCATACAGCTGATCTCTTTTGAGATTGCTGATCTCCAGCTCACTTTGTAATACGTTACTTTGTGCTACAATTACTTCCAGGTAGGTAGCTTTGCCGCTTTCAAACAGCTGATTTGCATTGTGTACTGCCTGTTGTAATGTCTGCACTTTATTGGACGCAATATCATATTGCGATTTCAGTTTCTCTATTTTCACCAGTGCATCTGACACCTCTCCTACTGCATCCAGCACATTCTGCCGGAAGCGGATCACAGACTGTTCTCTTTCGATCTTCGCTACTTCAAACTGTGTCTTCAGCTCCTTACGTGCAAACAGGGGCTGTGTAATACCCGCTGTTGCGAGTCCGAAGAGGGACGATGGGATCTGGAACCACTCACTGAACTTCACGGCATTGATACCACCCTGAGCGGTGATCGTGAGCGAAGGATACATCCTTGCCTTGGTCACACCTACTTTGGCATTAGCCATTGTCAGTGCCAGCTCACTGCTTCTTACATCCGGGCGTCGGCTCAGCATATCAGAAGGAATACCGGTCGACAGCTTTTCGGTCAGCGGATAGTCATTCAGTTTTGTATGCCTTTCTATTGCTGCAGGCAATTCACCTGACAGGATACGCAGTGCATTTTCCTGTACTGCCATATTCTGTTCTATCTGGGGGATCAGCTGTGCGGCTGTCAGCTGTTGTGCTTCTGCCTGTTGTACTGCTACCAGTGTTACCTGTCCGGCGTCATACTGCAAACGGATAATGCGCAGTGTGCTGTCGTTCAGTTTCAGATTACGCTGTGCTACTGCCATCTGTTCATCCAGCATCAGCAGGTTGTAATACGCTTTTGATACGGTAGTCACGAGGTCTGTCTGCAACAGTTTCTTCGATTCTTCCGTTTGCAGATAAGCGGCTAAAGCCGACTTTTTCTGGTTACGGATCTTACCCCAGATATCTGCCTCCCATGAAAACTGCAGGTTAGCGTTATAATCTTCCAGGTGTTGTGTGCCGAGGAAGTTACTCAGACTGATACCGTTCAAACTATTGTCTGAAGGCCTGGTGGTACCTGCTGTTACGTTCAATGTAGCAGTGGGTACGTTGAGCAGTTTCGCCTGCCTTAACTGCAGCTTCGCAGTTTCGATGTTCAGCAGGGCGATCTGCATATCATAATTCTTACGAATGGCGTTGTCTATCAGGCCTTTCAGGGTAGCGTCCGTAAAGAAGTTCTCCCAGGGAAGACTTGCGATGCTGGCCGTGTCTGTCGTCTGAACACTGTTCCTGAACGCAGCAGGCAGTTCCGGCTGCGGGGTCGCTGTATCTTTGGACACTTTACATGCTTCCAACAATCCAATCGCCAATAACCCTATTAAAAAATACTTATTTATCTGTGTGCTCATACTAATTCCGGTTTAGCGGCTTGCGCCTTTTCATTGTTAACAACGGCAGGTGATTTGCCAGTGATCTTCTCCTGGAGGAACTGGAATATCACAAACAACACAGGAATCACGAATAATCCCAGCACTACTCCGCTCACCATACCTCCTGCTGCACCAATACTGATGGAGTGGTTACCGATAGCAGAAGGACCGTTGTCGCTCATCATTGGTATCAGACCTACCACGAATGCCAATGATGTCATGAGGATAGGACGTAACCTCAGTCTGGCTGCTTCAATCGCTGCAAATACCAGGTTCTTGCCTGCACGTCTTCTCTGGCTGGCATATTCCACGATCAGGATGGCGTTCTTCGCCAGCAACCCGATCAGCATTACCAGGGCTACCTGTACATAGATATTGTTAGAGATATCAGTGTAACGGATAGACAGGAACACACCGAGGATACCGGTAGGAATAGACAGGATCACCGCGAGTGGCAGAATGTAGCTTTCATACTGCGCTGCAAGCAGGAAGTATACGAACAACAGACAGAGTGAGAAGATGATCACTGATTGTCCGCTGGAAGAGATCTCTTCCCTTGTCATACCGGAGAATTCATAAGAATAACCGGATGGCAGGTACTGTGCTGCTACTTCTTCTACGGCCTTGATCGCGTCACCAGAGCTGAAGCCTGGTTTGGAGATCACGTTCAGACTGATGGAGTTGAACAGGTTGTAACGGGAAGTATTTTCCGGACCAAACACACGTTTCAGATTTACCAGCGATTTCACCGGTACCATTTCATTCAGCCTGTTCTTCACGAAGATACCGTCCATAGATGTTGGCGCGGCACGCTCGTCTTTTTCTGCCTGCAGCATTACCCTGTAGTATTTACCAAAACGGTTGAAATCAGCCGCCTGTGTACTACCGAAATAAGCGCCCATCGTCTGCAAGATGTCTTTCACATTCACACTCAGCTGCTCCGCTTTTTCTGCGTCTACTTCAATTTCATACTGCGGATAATCAGCGCGGAAAGTGGTGAATGCAAACGCTATTTCCGGACGTTTCATCAACTCTCCAATGAAGCCGTAAGCAATACCGGAGAATTTTTCCAGCTTTCCACTGGTCTTGTCCTGCAGCACCATATCCAATGCATCTACGTTACTGAAACCAGGCACTGTAGGGAATGTGAAGACGAAGAAAGTTGCGTCCTGGATGGTAGCGAGTTTTCCTCTTACCTGGTCCATGATGGCGTTAATGTCTTTCACTTCTCCCCTTTCCTTTGCATCCTTCAGCAGGATGAAAGCCACACCGGCGTTAGGGCTGGAAGCGGAAGTGAGTATGTTGAAACCGGACAATCCCATCAGTGTTCTTTTAGATGGCAAATCGTTCAGTACAGATTCCATCTGTTTGATCACAGCGGTAGTTCTATCCAGGGAAGCACCCGGCTGCATAGACATAGAGATGGCGATGAAACCCTGGTCTTCAGAAGGAATGAAGCCGGTAGGTGTTTTTCTTACCAGGTAAACGGTAGAAACGATCACTACTACAAGTCCCACAATGCTCACCCATTTGTGACGGATGAGGAAGCGGAGGCTGTCAATATATTTACGTGTGAGACGATCGAAGCCGGTGTTGAAGCCTGCAAAGAATTTCTCTTTGAAGGTCAGCTTGTGGCTCTTGTCGTGCGGATCATGACCATGATTGCCTTCTTTCAGGAACAATGCTGCCAGCGCGGGACTTAAAGTCAAGGCGTTCACCGCAGATATCACGATCGCAATAGCCAGTGTGAAAGCGAACTGACGGTAGAACACACCGGTAGAACCTTCCATGAAACCTACGGGCAGGAACACGGCAGACATTACCAGCGTAATGGATACGATAGCGCCGCTGATCTCACTCATTGCAGAAATGGTCGCTTCTCTTGGCCCCATGTGTTTCTTCTCCATTTTCGAGTGCACCGCTTCGACGACGACGATGGCGTCATCCACCACGATACCGATGGCCAGTACCAACGCAAACAGTGTCAGCAGGTTGATGGAGAAGCCCAGCAGGGAGATGAAGAAGAAAGTACCGATAATAGCCACTGGCACGGCAATGGCCGGGATAAGCGTAGAGCGGAAGTCCTGCAGGAAGATGAATACCACAATGAACACCAGGATAAATGCTTCAATGAGCGTATGTTTTACCTGTTCGATAGACAGGTCCAATGTATCCTTGGTATTATAGAGGATCAGGTGTTTCACTCCTTTCGGGAAATCCTTGGATAATTTATCCATCAGTTTCATGATGGCGATCTGGATCTCGTTGGAGTTGGAACCTGCCAGCTGGAAGGAGGCGATATTGATACCAGGCTTACCGTTCACACGGGTATAGTTACCATATGTGTAGGCGCCAAATTCAACCCTGGCCACATCTTTCAGGCGCAGCATAGAACCGTCGCCGTTAGACCTGATCACGATGTTCTCATAGTCTTCCGGTTTGGTCAGTTTACCTTTATATTTTATCACATATTCGAAAGACTCAGTGCTGCTTTCACCGAATTTACCGGGAGCAGCTTCAAGGCTTTTATCCTGGATAGCAGCTGTGACCTCTCTTGGTGTCAGGTTGTAAGCGGCCATCTGTTTAGGATTCAGCCAGATCCTCATGGAGTAGTCTTTGTTACCACCGAAGATGAGGGCCTGACCTACGCCGGGAATCCTCTTAATTTCCGGAATGATATTGATCTGTGCGTAGTTGGCCAGGAATGTCTGATCGTATACTTTAGGATCTTCGGAATACATATCTACCACCATCAGCAAACTATTCTGCTGTTTGGCGGTGGTCACACCCGCCTGTACCACTTCAGCAGGCAACTGCGCGGTAGCCTGAGCCACCCTGTTTTGTACGTTTACAGCCGCCTGGTCGGGGTCTGTACCGAGTTTAAAGAATACAGTGATCACCAGTGAACCATCATTGCTCGCGGTAGAGGTCATGTAGATCATGTTCTCCACGCCGTTTATAGATTCCTCCAGTGAAGGTGCTACCGAACGCAGGATGGTTTCCGCATTGGCGCCCGGGTATAATGCGGTTACCTGCACTGCCGGAGGGGCAATGTCGGGGAACTTCTGCAGGGGCAGCTTCGCGAGACCGAGCACCCCGAGTATAACCATTATGATAGAGATCACCGTTGCGAGAACGGGTCTTTCAATGAATTTCTTAAGCATGTGTTTTTATTTTAGGAGAAAGACAAGCAGCATGTCAGGATCAGATCATCCCTGTGCTACTGGTTTTGCCTTTTCCGGTTTGATTTCTGTACCCTCTTTCAGACGGTCAACTCCTGTTACTACGATTCTGTCACCGGCTTTCACACCGTCTTTTACCAGGTACTGATTACCACTAGTGCCTATAATGGTGATCGCCTGACGGGTGATCTTATTATCTTTACCAACGGTGTATACAAATACCCTGTCCTGTACTTCGATAGTAGCAGCCTGTGGTACCAGCAGGGCATCTTTAAACTGGCGCTGCAGTCTTACTTTACCGGTATTACCTGTACGGATAGTACCTTTCGCGTTAGGGAACACTGCTCTCAGTGTGATAGCGCCGGTATTCTTCTCGAACTGTCCGTCGATCATATCCACTTTACCTTGCTGTTCGTAGATGTGATTGTCGGCCAGTACCAGTGTTGCGGGTGGCAGGTTCTTCAGCTTTTCTTCCAGCGTAGTGCCGGCATAGTTATCTTTAAAAGTGAAGAAATCGCTTTCGCTCAGGGAGAAGTATGCATAGATTTCGTGTACATCTGAGAGTTTGGTCAGCGGCTCAGGATCGTTCAGAGAGATCAGCGCGCCGGCCTTTTTAGGTATTCTGCCGATATATCCGCTTACAGGAGCGGTAATGTTCGTATAACCGAGGTTGATAGATGCGGCTGCTACCAGTGCTTTAGCCTGCTCAACGTTAGCGGTGGCCACTTCGTATGCGGTTTTCGCTGTACGCAGTTGGATATCAGATACTACTTTGTTGGCTACCAGCGGCGTTACTTTATCTACTTCCAGCTGTGCATTGAGTACGGCTGCTTCGGCTGCGTGCAGGGAAGCTTTCGCATTGTTCAGCTGCTCACGGTAACGGTGCTCGTCAATTTTAAATAATGGCTGACCAGCTTTTACGTAAGCGCCTTCATCTACATATACTTTTTCCAGGTAGCCGTCTACCTGTGAACGGATCTCTACGTTTACCTTTCCTTCGAGTGATGCTGTATAATCGTTCTCTGTGTTGGCGTCTGCGGCACCAATCGTCACAACTTCCGCCGGCACAGCGGTAGGGGCTTCATTATGGGCAGACGAAGACTTACAGCTGTATAACCCTGAAAGGATTATTCCTACGAGCAAGCTCCAAATTAATACGTCTTTTTTCATGATCTATTGATTGTGTGTAATTGACAAAGAGATTCCCTGTTCGCATAATAGTATGCAAATCAGACATGAACAGTAAATGCAATGCAAGACCGTAATCCATGCCCGGAAGGCACTGATCACAGTGTGTTGTTGTTGAAGGTAAAGCGAGCGACTAAGGTGTGATTATGAGACCATCACCTGAACAGAACTAACCCACGAAGGGTTGGCATTCTCAATTATTTATAATTATCCTACATCGTTAACGGATATTTCTGAAATGAGCGTTCCAAAATTACACAAAAAAAATCTTCAAATCCAACTCAATTTCTCAAATGTTTTTTCGTATAAGCAGCCATTTCTTTTATCAAGCTGGCGTCTTTAAACTGAATAAATGATTGTTTCCAACCGCAAAAGCCGTTAAAGATAATATGGGCAAGAACTGCAGGGTTCTTATCTTCAGTGATCTCTCCCTGTTCTTTTGCCCTTTGTAGTAAATCGGTAAAAAGGCCGATCGTTCTGTCACTTGTTGTTTTAATAATACGGCGAACTTCTTCATCGTCGCCTGCCAGTTCGAAGGAGGACTTCATTCCCATACAGCACTTACAATCGTAGATTGTACCTGTAACATAGACATCAATAATCTTTTCCAGCGTTTCAAGGGGTGTTAAGTCCTTCAGTTTCAGAACTGATTCAAAATCCTGGGCTGCGAGGTATCCATAAGTTCTCAGGCACTCCAGGAAGAGGTTATGTTTGTCGCCAAACGAGTTATACAAACTACTCCTGTTGATCTGCATAGCATCCACCAGGTCCTGCATGGAAGTGGCATTGTAGCCCTTCTCCCAGAACACGTCCAGTGCTTTCGCTATTTTTTCTTCAGGAATGAATTCTTTATCTCTAGCCATAACGAGGACAAAGTTATATTCTGAAACGCTCGTTTCAAAATAAATTTTCTCTATACCCCATTATGGCCAGATTTATAATGTTATAATCTTACGGAAAAACCCACGTTGATCGAGTAGTCAGCGAAGGCGGCATCTCCGTTCACTTTGTTGGTGGGGGTGCTTCTTTCCTTATCGGTAACGCTCTGGGGCCTTACCCGGCGCAGGGCGATAGGTACCCCCAGGTAGAGGCTGCTCTTCTTCATGGTATAAGAAATAGTCGGCTCCAGGGACAGTACATATCCTGGTCTGCGGAAGCCGCCGCTCCCTCCTACCAGGTCATTCACCGGAATGCCTTCTATTCTTGCCCCCAGCGAAGCGGAGATACTGCGCACCATATAACTAACCCCTGCCCTGGCCATATACTGGTCAGGCACACTGCAGATCGCCTCATTGGCAAGCGCCGGTGTGAGGGTTTCCCTGTAGGTACGGGTGCCGTTCTGCTCTCTGGGATTGATCAGATAATAAAAATTACCATATACGCCGAAATGAGAGGAGAAATACTGGTAGGCGTTCAATTCAACCGTAAGGCCGGTACCGCCATCGCCCAGTTGTATGGACTGGTCCACGGTGCGGAGCTCTTTGGTGCCGTTTGGGCCTACATTATACCAATAATCTTTGTAGTCGTAGTCGCCGGTGGCAAACTTAATACCCAGTCCTGCCTGGATATTCCCCTTTTTATGCTTCTCAGGGTCCAGCAGCCAGCGATAAACGGCCATCCTGATATCTCCCAGGCCATAGGAATGCATACTGTGACGCTGGTTGTAGTTGTTGGTGCCGTTTACCAGACCATGTTCATACAGGGAAGACCTGGCGTTGATCAGCAATGGTACATCTATCATTATGCTCCAGTGCTTGTCCAGCAAACGGGTGAGGCTGAAGTCAATGGCCGTCTGATGGTTGATCACTTCTGTACCATTGAGCACTCTTTCCTTTTGCTCGTCGGAACCCCTGAAGTGTTTATAGGACTTAAAATACCTTGCTCCTGTGTTAAAGATCCATTTATCGGTCCGGGTCTGCTGTTCCATTTCAGGGTGACTAAGCATACAGGACGGAGCTCCTGTGCTGCGTATAGCAACACAGCCCTGCGCTTTTGACTGGTAGGAAATACATGCAAAGACCGCTGACAAGAAGACGGTTGATAAAATTCTGTTCATGCTGTTACTGTTCTATTTTTAATAAGAGAAAGACGTGATTTCATTGTTCAATAGTTACGTCCAGCTTACGTTCAATTGTCCACCCCATGACTGCATTTTAAGGTATAGCGCTCTTTAATACCGATTGTAATAACTCTAACGTATGATATTGGCTGATAATGTGATCTATATGTACGAAATATAGGCATTATTCGGGAATAAAAGAAATAATGCCAGCAAGATTATTGCTATTTCTGATGGTACAGGTCAACGCAATCGTCTACCGTACGATGGCCAGTTTGTTATCTGTGATATCTATAAAGCTGCAGTCCTCCAGTTTCACAATATTGTCTATAGTATTTTGTGCCTGGGATGTTTCTATGGTATTACCAATGACCTTGAGGTTGGAGGTACATTTTGCTGTCAGCAAGGCATCTTTCTGCAGGTTAAAATAGTTGTCTGACACAGCAATGTTGTTATGGACAGCTGTCTTGCAGATAATTTTATTTTCAGGATGAATGTTGATCACGGGTTCACCACATCTGATAAAGCGGTTGTTACGGATGGTCATATCTTTTACCATTCCCGACTCATACCAGCCGGAGGCATCGTTATTCACAAAGATGCCGCTCATGTGCGTGCGGTCAATGGTGTTGTTTTCTATCACCACTTTTCTGCGGGTCGTTGCCAGGATACCTCTTGTCGGTATCCTGTTGATGGTGCTATGATGTATCCAGACTTCCGGCGTAGCCGTAGTATTTTCAACAGCATCTCCCAACTTTACGGTAGCGGAGATATTGTGTTTGAGTGTAAGCAGGATCTCCTTATCATTCAGCTGCTGTGCTTTGATCACCTGATTATCTTCAACAGCGAGTAAACTCTCCGCATTGATAAAGGCGATACTGTCTCCCGCTGCGAAAGCGTTGAAGCCGAAGGTTTGTGGATGCATAAACCGTACCTGTATCTTGTTACGTGCATTTACCTTTGTGATCTTCAGGTGTGTGCCATGTACATTGATGGCATCATCATTGGCGGCGGAGAGATAGGCGTTGCTGATCTCTATTTTACCACTGCATCCTGAGAAATGCAGGATATCCGCCCAGGCAGCGCAGGTACGCCCGCTATTCTCTGCCGGCCTTACAGTAATACTATCCATTTTTATATCACTGCAATACTGACTGACCACACCCATACCGTGCATAAAGTTGATGCGGATGTTCTTTAATCTGATGTTCTTACTATACTGCATCAATATGCCTGCACAATCACGGGTTACGTCTCTGTTCTGGTAGATAGTTCCTGTATCAAAGCCAGGATTCTTTCTGAAAGAAATACGCACCGTGCTGTCTGGCAGTAACGCAAAGCGGCTGCCCTTCAGATCGATGTCGGTGCGCGACAGATCGTTCGTCTGCGGATGCAGGACCTGCCAGTAATTACCAGGCTGATAACTCCAGCCCTCTCCTATCCAGGTAAGCATGCTGTCTTTGATACTGAACTTAGAGTCGGGATGTACGCTGACATCCACATAGTTAGTGCCACTACCTGTTACTGTAAACTCAGAGACAGTCGGACGTTGATAATCATAGCTGCATCCTTCCACGGCAATGTTCTGCGAGTTATTGACGAAGGTCTCTATCATCTTACCATGCAATACAAACGTTGCCCCTTTTGCCGCCACCTCCACGAAGTTGCAGCTATCGAGCATCAATGCGATGGCTTTGGATTCAAGTGGTTTGTCGTTGGTGTTAGAGATATGCAAGGCTTGTTTCAGTGCTGCATCGGGGTAGAGATCGTACTTTCCGGGAGCAAATTTTATCTTTACAGGCTGAGCGTCGCTACCTGCAGCCTTCAGCACTAAAGATTCATGAAATGCGCCGGGTGTCAGTACTTCCACCATATCACCGGGGGCGAGCTGTAACTGGTTTACCGGCCGGAATGATTTCCATGCCTGTCCGGGCATCTTTCCACTATTATTATCGTTTCCTTTAGCTGGGTCTATATAATAGGTGGTGTTGCCCGGGGAAACCTGTCTGTCTTTAAGCGCGGGATATAAAGAAGCCTGGACTTCGGTGGAAGTACCGGCATTGAAAGAATACAACTTGCCCCGTTTTGCTGCAAAGCTGTATCGATAGCCATTCACTGTATGCTTTGCGGGATATTTACCGGCGGATGTTAAGGTATTAGGAGCGATCAGTGTACATTGACCGTCGCTATCAGATCTGATCAAAAGGCGTGTTATTTTTCCGTCTTTCCACTTCATCTCCACAATCTCAAAGTTGCCCCTGGCGCGGAGCCCATATACAGCACCTGTGCTCCATGCCTGCGGAAGGGCAGGTAATAGCTGAATCGTCCCGGTCTGGCTTTGTACCAACATCTCGGCAACGGCGGCCACATAACCGAAGTTGCCGTCTATCTGGAACGGTGGATGCGCGCAGAAGAGGTTATTATACAGCCCTCCTCCTTTATCATAGTTTACGCTGTCGTTACCTACGGGCCTGAAGAAATTACGGAGTATCCTGTATGCATGATCACCATCCTGCAGGCGCGCCCAGAAGTTGATCTTCCAGGCCATCGACCAGCCGGTAGATTCATCGCCCCTGGCATTCAGGCTTACTTTTGCTGCCTGTGCCAGTTCCGGGGTTTGTGTAACACTTATCTGCCTGCCGGGATGCAATGCAAACAGATGAGACACGTGCCTGTGTTTATCATTGGGATCATCTCTGTCTGTTTCCCATTCCTGCAGTTGTCCCCACTTACCAATTTTAGGTTGGAGAAGATGCTCACGCATATCTGCCACATGATTGCGATACGCAGTGTCTATACGCAGGATATCAGCGGCTTCTATGTAATTGGTAAAAAGATCGTAGACTATTTGCTGATCGTGGCTAACGCCGTCTTCCGTAGGCCCATGCTCGGGCGACCAGCCCATTGGTGCTACAAGCGTTCCGTCAGGACGGCGTTTCAGATGGTCGTCCCAGAAGTTTACAATTTCTTTCAGTATCGGATATGCGAAGTCCCTAAGATAGTTCTCATCTCTGGTGAAGGCATAGTGTTCCCAGATGCCTTGTGCATACCAGGCGCTACCAGGCGTATTCCATTTAAAACTGGAACCACCGAAGATGTTGTTTTCCGTTTTTACTGTCCAGCCTCTTACACCGGGATATTCTTTCTGCGTACTTTCCTTTTTTACCTCGCGCATACTGTTGATGTAGTCGAGGTAAGGGATGTGACACTCAGAAAGATTAGCCGGTTCTGCCAGCCAGTAGTTCATCTGGATATTGATGTTGGAATGGTAATCACATCTCCATGGGGGCGTATTGCTTTCGTTCCACAAACCCTGCAGGTTTGCAGGCAGTCCGCCTTTACGGGAGGAGCTGATAAGGAGATATCTACCGTATTGAAATAACAGGGATTCCAGCTCAGGGTCTGCTTTATCCCAGTTTTTTAGCAACCGCTCAGAGGTGGGAAGTTTACTGAGTGCAGCATCCGTTTTGCCCAGGTCCAGTTTCACCTTCTTAAAGAGCCGCTGATAGTCTGCCATATGTTCATTCAACAACACAGGATATGGCGTAGTAGCCGCGCTCAGCGCCGTTTTCACATCAAGATCGGGCGGTGCAGATCTCCAATGCTGGTTACGATTATTGCTGTAATCTGTTGCAGCAGAGAGGAACACGGTAAAACTGTTAGCGTTCTTTATGTGAAGCACGGCCTCTCCTGCGGAATCCCGCTCAATTGCAACAGTACCTTTATTTGCCACTATCCGGGCAGCAGCCTCGTAAGCCAGGCCGTTTTCCAATTTCCCTGCGATGGTCAGGGTGGTACCGGCAGCTGTTGTCTTTGCCTGGTGGGCATCCCGGAGACGGATAGTAGCAGCATATGCACCCGTCTTCTTTCCGCTATAGGTATAATTCAATACCATGACCTTTCTGGGAAAGGAACAGAAATACTCACGCTTAAAAGCAAGTCCGTTCATGGTATACGAGACCTTCTGTACAGCGGTACTGATATCCAGTTCCCGGCGATAATCGGCAGGTACTGTCTTTACCGTATCCAATCCGTCAAATCTTACAAAAAGATCTCCGAAAGCCTGATAAGCCCCTGTTTCTTCTTCATCTCCTGTCCATAGGCTCTGTTCGTTGAACTGTATATGCTCTTCTGCAAGTCCGCCGAATACCATACCTCCCATCCTGCCATTTCCTATGGGGTAGGCATCCGTCATCCAGGCCCGGGCAGGTTTTGCCTCCCAGAGTTGCAATCCTTTTGTGGAGAATGGTACAGGTGCAGGGGCCGGTTCCATCATTGACTTCCCGAAAGACAGTAACAAATACATCCAAAACGGCTTTGACATCGAATCAGTTTTTATTTACGCAGTGCATGAAAGATAGCCTGTCTGCCTCTAAAGCGGCAAGCGGCTCCCCAAAATAATAAATGTTATGTCAAAGTGAAAAATACCTACTACTTGGTATTGGCGGCCGATTCCTAAACGCATATATTTGAATTGTTTAAATACCCCACATATGTTTAACTCAGTTATCCTCGAAGTAGCAATCGGCGTAATTTTCCTCTTTGGTTTGGTAAGTATGATCTGTTCGGCACTACGTGAAGGAATAGAAGCACTTACCAAGACCCGGGCGGCGTACCTGGAGAGGGGTATACGTGAATTGCTCCATGACCGGGAGGCGAAGAATATCGCCAGAAGCCTTTTTGAACACCCGATGATCAATAGTTTGTATTCATCTGATTATACGCCCGGTAAGAACAAGAAAGAGCCGGGGTTGCTGGACAGAGGGAAGCAACTGCCCTCTTATATTCCATCCAAAAACTTTGCACTGGCTTTAATGGACATTGCAGCGAGGGGCAGTAAGAATAACGCTGTTTCCAGTGACCCGAATGCCGTAGAAATGTCAGTAGCTTCTATCCGTGCCAACATTCTGAATATTCAGAACATTGCTGTACAGCGGGCTATGCTGACTGCGCTGGACAGTGCGCAGGGCAATCTTGAGCGCGTGCAGCAAAACCTGGAAAAGTGGTTTGATAGCAGTATGGACAGGGTATCCGGATGGTATAAACGTTCCACTCAATGGATCCTTTTCATTGTCGGGCTGGCCGTTGCTGTTGGATTGAATATAAACACGATTAAGATTGCGGATTATCTGTTCCGCAATGATGACGCAAGAAAACTGATTGTAGCGCAGGCAGAAAATGCATCGCAGGATGCAGCATTCACACAACAATCCTACACCGAAGCAAAAACTAACCTTGATGCGCTTAAGTTACCTATCGGATGGGCCAATGGTATTAATCCTGAGGCAGATCCAAACGGCGAGAGCAATGCATGGAACGACTTCTTCATATACGCCCTCGGTTGGCTGCTAACAGCATTGGCAGCAACACTTGGCGCACCTTTCTGGTTTGATCTGCTCAACAAGATCATGGTGATCAGGGGAACTGTTAAACCTGCCGAAAAGAGTCAGGAAGAGGGCTCCGAAGACCGAAAGAGCGACAAGTCCAACACTGTTACCATTCAAATGGCAGGAGGAAATGGCGTGGGTAACGGACATGCAGCCCAACCCACCCAGGGCAACGGCGCCCAGGCTGTACCACCGGAAGGTGCTGTGATCGATCCGCAAAGTGACATTGACAACTGTATACTGGAGACTGCCGACATTACTTCAGATGAAGATTTACCACAAGCAGAAGGAGGAATATCAAAATGATACGCGAACTAACATGGTTACCGGCAGTCCTTAAAAATGCCGGGCTGAAAGTCGCCACCGTTGATGGATGGGAAGAGAGAGGCACCAACAGTGCCATGGGTACGGTACTTGGCGTACTTTGTCATCATACAGCAGGCCCGAAAGCAGGCAATATGCCCAGCCTGAATACATTGCTCAAAGGCACCAGCAAGGTGCCTGGTCCCTTGTCTCAGCTGGGCCTGGGAAGGGATGGCACCTTCTACATAGTGGCCGCCGGTAAATGCAATCACGCCGGACAGGGCATATGGAAAGGTATCACCAACGGCAACACGCATTTCATCGGTATCGAAGCGGAGAACACCGGCAAGGCCGATGATTTTCCCTGGCCGGAAGTGCAGGTGGACGCTTATTGCCGTGGCGTTGCCGCCATTCTGAAACATATCGGCAAAGACGCCAGTTTCTGTGCAGGGCACAAGGAGTATGCCCTTCCCAAGGGGCGTAAGCCTGATCCCGATTTTAACATGGATGATTTCCGTAAAAGGGTCGCAGATATTCTTAACGGCGTTGCGCCTGACCCTGTTTTAATTCCTGATGAAGAGCCGGCTAAACCCGATGGTGGCAAGGGTCGAAAAACTACCCGGCGTGGTGACAGGAATGACCTGGTTAAAATTATCCAGGGAAAGCTCGGCCTTACAAAGGATGGTGTTTTCGGGCCTAAAACGGAAGCCGCCGTCCGGCAGTTCCAACGCGATCATCAGCTTGTACCTGATGGCATCGTAGGGCCGAAAACGTGGAAAATAATTGATATGGTTCCAGCGCCGGCACAACCTCAGCCTGCATGATAGACACACACTATGATGCTTGTATCCGAAGCAGATTTTTCCCTTCCCGCTATAAACAAAGAAGAGGGCGTATCAAATGTTGATACACCCTCCTTTTTTTTCGGTTACCGGTTGAAAGCATAACCATGTTCATGCGACTCCCGGAGCCTTTATTATTTGCGATGCACGCTGTTCTGAACGACAAAACCAGATGCTAAAGCTTCAGTACTAATGCTCTCTTTTCAACGTAATGTTTTCTGTTTTGCCGAGGATCAGCGGCACGTGTTCCGTCACTACGTTACTATAGTCGAGACCGTAGGCCTTGGCATCGGGCAGACTTAGTTTATCAAGCACAAAGTGTATTCTCATTACAATATTATCCCAGAGGGAAAGATTATTTTCCACTGACAGGAAACTCTTTAGTATCACAAAACGGAAATCCCCCAACAGGTTGCTGTTCTCAGGATCGAAATATTTGTTTACCAGCGTTATTTCCTTATTTTTTACCATCTCTGCAACCACTTTCTTGAACAGGATATTGATACGTGGTACGATCCTGAAACCGAGTGTGAAGGTAATATGTACGACTTCCTCCGGTTCAATCACTTTAGCTGTATAGGTGGCGGTATAAGGCTTATCGTCTACATCGACATGCACAAACCAGTAAAGGTCGGCTCTTTTAGGTTGCTGGTGCAATATGGAAGCGATCACTCGGTCTTCCACCTTGTCAGGCTTATGCGCACTGGTGAGATATACCAGATGGGTAGAATATTTGGGTACATCGGTATCATTGCTTAGTTCTTTCAACACCGGAATGTATCTTCTGAGGTCCACAAAGTTGCGGTACTTCGCTTTAAACATTCTGCCGGCATACCATATGTACATCACACTGATCAACACAAGGCCGATCATCAGTGAAAGCCAGCCTCCGTGTGCAAACTTGCTCAGGTTGGCTACCAGGAAGGTTACTTCAATCCAGGTAAAAGTCAGGAAGAGCAGGACAACAATGATCCGCGGCACCCTTTGGGTATAGAGGTAAACGGTGAGTAAGACTGTCGTCATTAACATGGTTAACGTGACAGACAGACCGAAAGCTGCTTCCATGTTGGAAGACTCTTTAAAATGCAGCACCATTCCTATACAACCGAGCATCATAAACCAGTTAACAGCAGGTACATACACCTGTCCACGCATATCGGACGGAAACTCAATGCGGAGCCTTGGCCAGACATTCAGCCTGATGGCTTCATTGAATAGGGTAAACGTCCCGGAGAGCAGCGCCTGGCTGGCAATGATAGTAGCCGCTGTAGCGATCACAATGCTTGGGATGAGGAACCATTTTGGCACCAGACCATAGAAGGCATCTACTGCTGTCAGCTGCTGGCCCTCATATTTCATGAGCAATGCGGCCTCTCCGAAATAACAAAGCAACAATGCTGTTTTAATAAATATCCAGGCTACCTGTATATTACGCCGGCCTACGTGCCCCATATCTGCATATAAGGCTTCCGCTCCTGTAGTACACAGGAAGACGCCGCCCAATACCCATAAGCCGCCCGGATAGTTGACTACCAGATCGTAAGCATATAACGGATTAATAGCTTTCAGTACATAGAAATTGCCTGCCAGATTGGTGATCCCCAGAATGGCAAGCATACTGAACCAGATCACCATTGCCGGGCCGAAAAATACGCCGATGCGGTTTGTGCCCGATTGCTGTAAGAGGAACAGCACAATCAGGATGCCAATGGTGATAGGCATGATAGGAACATCCGGCTTAAGCACCCTTAGTCCTTCAATAGCGGAAGTAACCGAAATAGGTGGTGTGATGAGGCTATCAGCGATCATGAAGCTACCTCCGATAATAGCGGGCCACAATACCCATTTACCATATCTGCGGATAAGCGCATACAGGGAGAAGATACCACCTTCGCCGTTGTTGTCTGCCCGCATTGTAATAAAGACGTATTTCAGGGTTGTTTGAAAGAAGAGTGTCCAGAAAATAGCCGACACGCCTCCCAGGACCAGTTGTTCTGAAATAGCCTTTTCTCCGATAATGGCCTTGAAAGTATACAGAGGAGATGTGCCCAGGTCTCCGAAAACGATGCCTAAAGCAAGCAATACGCCACCCCATTTGAAGCGGTCCGGAGCATGTTCATCTGCTCCGCTGTGTGAGTTGTTCATAGTCCCTATAACAAATTATAATTTAACTATAAATGTACTACTCTCATTTCACATATTCCACAAAACGAAACAGCTGGTATCAGATTTAATACCAGCTGTTAAAGTATACCGGTTGCCGCGGCAGACCGGAATGATCATTATTTTTCTTAAGCAGATGATCAGGCAACTAACTGTGCCATCCATACGGTGGCATTGCCACATTCAGGATCGTCTTCCTTATATGCGAGAACGCGAAAACCGTTGTCCTCCAATAGTGACTGATACTGATCTTTATCCAGGGATGCATGAAACAGGTTTTCTCCGCCATTCTCTCCCCATGCCTCGCCGTGCTCCTTGCCTGAAGTGAATAGCAGGACGCCGTCCTTATTCAGATGCTCCCGGAAAATGGGGAACATGGCAGGCTGGTTTTCAGCAGGCAGATGAAAGAAGCTATGCCATGCTATAATTGCGTCAAATTTCCTCTTAAGTGACAGTTCACGCATGTCGGCCAGTATGAATGTTGCTTCGGGAAGATTCCGCTGTGCTATTTCCAGCATACGGTAACTGGCGTCCGATCCGGTAACCCGCAATCCCTGGTCCAGGAGATATCCCATTACCGGCATACCTGTACCACACCCGAGGTCCAGCACACTTGCGCCTTTTCCTACAATGTCAATCACCTTATCAAGACAGGCTTTCTCCGTCAGGTGCTGGCGGTTTTCAGCGAACCATCCGGCAATGATGTTGTACGTTTCATAGACGTTATCTTTCCTGTTCTCCATGACTCATTTCATTCATCATGTTTTGTTATACACTTAAAACCTTTGTAAAGAACGCTATCGTACGCTCCCAGGCCAGTTCCGCAGCCGCCTTATCATAACGCGGTGTTGTATCGTTATTGAAGCCATGGTTTACGCCTGGATAAATGTAAGCGTTGTACTGTTTGTTATTCTCCTTCAGCGCTGCTTCATATGCAGGCCACCCTTCGTTCACGCGTGTATCCAGTTCGGCGTAGTGCAGCAGCAATGGCGCTTTTATCTGCGGCACCTGCTCCTTCTCTGGTTGTCCGCCGTAATACGGTACAGCGCCGGCCAGGTCAGGTACCCGCACTGCCATCATATTAGCGATCCAGCCGCCAAAGCAGAAGCCGACTACGCCCACTTTTCCGTTACATTCCGGATGGGTCTTCAGGTATTCAAAAGCTGCGATGAAATCTTCCAGCATGCTGTTCCTATCCCGCTGGCTTTGCAGTTCACGCCCTTTATCATCCGTACCCGGGTAGCCTCCCAAAGGTGTTAACGCATCGGGAGCTACAGTAATAAACCCTGCCAGCGCAGCTCTCCTGGCTACATCTTCAATGTGCGGGTTCAAGCCGCGGTTCTCATGAACGACAACGATACCGCCCAATTTCTTCTTAGCATCTGCTGGCCTGGACAATAGGGCTTTCATCTTTCCACCTCCCTTCTCCGAATCGTAGTGAATGTATTCCGACTTCAACCGCGGATCGTCGGCCTTTACCTGGATAGCGTTTTGATAATCGGGCATGAGGAAACTCATCAGGGATGTCACCGTCAGCCCTCCTACTGCATATATGGATAGCTTTTCTATAAATTGCCGCCTGTCTACGCGGTTGTGGGCATAATCGTCGTAAAGGTCGAAGACCTCCTGTTTGATGTCTTCCTTTTTGATTTCATTTGGGTTCATGGAATGCGTGTTTGTATTTAAATGTAATCATAAAAACGGGAATATTGGCGGGGGACAAATCAGCATCCTCAGGGGTTGATCCGGACAACATAAAATTCTATATTTGGTAAAAGATTTTCATGAAACATCTTACCATAATCGTCCCTGATGGAGAGAACAACCTGAGCAGCATCGTCGGCGCTTATAAGATATTTACACGCGCTAATGAGTACTGGAAAGGGACCGGTAAAAAGGAGTTGTTCAAGATTGAGCTCGCAGGCATTTCAAAAGAGGTGGATTTCTATGGCGGTTTGTTTACGGTGAAACCGCATTGCCATATTTCTGCTATTGGTAAGGCTGACCTGATTATCATTCCTTCCCTGAACCATAATTATCATAAGGCTGTAAAGGGTAACCAGTTGCTGATAGACTGGATAGCGAAACAATATAAAGCGGGTGCAGAAATAGCCAGTATATGTACAGGCGCCTTTATGCTGGCATCTTCAGGATTGCTGGATGGTAAAAACTGTTCTACACACTGGGCTGCGGCAGATAGTTTCAGGAGTATGTTTCCAGAGGTGCATTTACAGGCCGACAAATTAATCACCGATGAAAATGGCATCTATACAAATGGAGGTGCTTATTCTTTCCTTAACCTGATCATTTATCTTGTAGAGAAGTATTATGACCGGCAGACGGCTATCTATTGCTCCAAGGTATTCCAGATTGAAATAGACCGGCAAAGCCAGTCGGCGTTTACCATATTTACCGGTCAGAAGCTGCATGGCGATGAAATGATAAAGAAGGCGCAGGCATATATTGAGAATAATCTGCAGGAGAAAATAAGCGTGGAAGACCTTTCTTCCAAGTTTGCCATTGGCAGGAGGAATTTCGACAGGCGCTTTATCAAAGCAACGGGCAATACTCCTGTTGAATACTCACAAAGAGTAAGAATTGAATCTGCAAAAAAAGCATTTGAGAATACCCGGAAAACCATCAATGAAGTGATGTATGAAGTCGGCTATTCCGATATAAAAGCCTTCAGGGAAGTATTCAGAAAGATCACCGGCATGTCGCCGCTGGAGTATAGAAATAAATACAATAAGGAGGCTGTGCTCTAAACTACTCAGCCAGTCCCAATGGCGAAAAGACTACAAACAACGTTATCATTGCCAGTAAGAGCAGCACAGTGTATATATGCCGTCTTTTCCAGGGGCGAAGGTCCACCACATTATTCCATTGCTGTACAAATGGTTCGCTACGTGGGAAGAAAGCACCTATTACCAGCATCAGCAATACTGTCACTACAAACAAAATAGCGAGTACGTGCAGGAAATGTAAACCTGTATCTATAAACAATTGGGAAACAGCATAGGTGACGATGAAAAATATGAGCCCGATCTTCGCGGCAATTGCAGGCATACGCTTGTGCAGCAGTCCTACCACCAGGATGGTAAAGATAGGCACACTGAATAAACCGCTTACCATTTGAATATACGTGTACAAGCCCTGCTCTGCAAAAACGATGAAAGGAGCAATCAGCATTGCCAGTAAACAAACCAATAATTCAAAGCGTCTGCTTATCCGCACCACTTCCCGCTCGCTTACTGTTTCCTGCCGCCATGCCTTGAATGGCTTGTACAGATTCAATACAAAGAGCGTACTGGTACTGTTTAACCCTGCGTTAAAAGTAGTCAATGCGGCCCCAAAGGTAATAGCCGCTATAAAGCCGGTGAGTACCGGAGAGCTGACATCGCTGACGATCCTGGGAAATACTTCGGCGGTATTGCTCAGATGCGGATAGAGCTGTACAGCGATCAGGCCTGGAATATTCAGCAACAAGGGTGAGATGATCTTACCCAGGCAGGCGACCGCAATGCCCTTCTGACTTTCGGCCAAGCTACGTGAGGCCAGTGCCTGCTGGACAATGTATTGTTCTGTGCCCCAATAGTAGAGATTAACCAGGAACATGCCGGTAAAAATTGTGCCAAAGGGCACAGCATCCTTAGGACCACCAATGGCATTAAAATGGTCTCTCCGTGATGCCAGCAGCAGCTCAAGCCCAGTGCTCACAGAACCGTGCCCCAGGTATTTCAATGCAACATAGGGCAATAGAATACCACCTGCAAACATGCCGATGCCCAGCACAGTATCTGAAATAGCTACTGCCTTCAATCCTCCCAGCACGGTATAAAGGCAACCGATCAATCCTATCATCCAGACGAGTATCCAGATGGTGGCCCAATAGCTGATATGCAGGGCATCCGACAGACCAAACAGGCCATTAAATGCGATAGCCCCGCTGTATAGCACAGAGGGCAACATGTTCACGATATAACTGATCAGGAAGATAGCGGATACGAAACGTTTGGTACCAATGTCATAACGTTCTTCAAGAAAGTCGGGCGTAGTGGAGATGCCACTGCGCAGATATACGGGCATGATAAACTCGGAGACCAGCAACATAGCAAATATGGAGGACATCCCCCATGCCATGACGCTCATGTTGTTGGTGTATACCAGTTCATTCTCACCAATGAACTGTACGGCGCTGATATTAGTGAAGAAGAGCGCGCCGCCTACTACCAGAAATCCCAGGTTACGGTTGGCGAAAAACAGTCCGGCAGCGGTCTGCAGGTTCTCTTTCCGGGTTTTATACCAGGAGATCACCGCCACCAGGATGGTAACCAGCAGGAAACTCAATAAAGCGCCAACATTCATATGATCAAAGCGAGTTACGTCTGATCAGCTTCGTAGGCAGGACTTCATGTACCGGTTCCCGGCTGAGGACTGCCTGGGCAGCCCGTTTTCCCATCTCACTGAAGCTGACAGAATAGGTAGTGATACCATTGCCAACGAGCTCTTTTACCGGCTCGTCATTGTGCGAAAGTATACCAATATCCTTACCCGGTTTAATTTTTTTTGCGGCGCAGTCTCTTAACAGGTTCCAGAGCTCTGCGTTCTCGTTTACATAATATACGACTCCCTTCTCTACGGAGCCGGGTTCATATTCGCGTAACACCTTGCCTTTGATCTGATGTTCCTTAATGAACCGCTGGAAGGACTTAACAATTTCGGGCGGGAACAGGGAGTCCGGATTGTGGAAGAATACCATCTTATCAAACTTTTTGATCTCATCGGCCAATTGTTCGAAGATGGCATAGGAAGACTGTTCAAATTCCTGCACGACATACTGGAAATCTCCATCCAGCGGCTCATAACGGTCAAACATCAATAACTTCTGACGAGGTATGGTGTTCAGCAACTCCCTTGTACGGGGATGATGAATAGGAGAAATTACATACATACCATAGTGGCGGTTCTTCACCAGAGAGAACATTGTTTCAAACACCTCTATGTTACCATGATGGAAGAATACGTCCAGCAGCACATTAGCACCCAGTTCATTGCGGAAGCTACGGTAGAACTGTTCCTGGAAGGTATCGATCGTATACATGAGCAGGGCTACCTTGAGCGACTGCTGGGTATTGTCGTCAGAGACAAAGTACCCCAGGCGGTTCTTGGATTCAATAAGGCCGCGGTTCTGCAACTCCCGGTAACCCTTGATCACGGTTTCCCGGGCATAACCCAGACCGGAGATCATCGCATTCACAGAAGGTAAAGGATCGCCTACAGCAATGATTTTCTCATTGATAGCATTGACAATACCCTCTACAAACCGCTCATGCTTTGAGTAGGAAGGTATCTCATCCAGTTCCTGTATCTTTTCAAAAATCGCATTCATTCCAACAGATTGTTTTGTTCTCTTAGTTCATCTCTGCTATTCTACGGCTTCCAGCTCCAATATACGACTATGTAATTTAACTGTCGTAAATACATCTAATCCCACTTTCATCAGGTAGTCGCCGGAATACACCTTCCCATTGAATGGCTCATCAGGATTTTTTCCCGGCATCAGATTGATCTCCTTCACGCGGTATTTAGCTGCAGGGTTCAGGCCCTGGCATTGTACCGATAACAGGTTCTCGCCGAAGCGGGGGTGTATATCATATGCATACAGTATCGCTTGTTTTTTAGATTCGCTCACATACATCATTGCAGCGTGATTTCCTTCGTAAGGCGAAACGAGCCTGTACTGGTCGCCGCTGAAATTAATGTTTTTTATCCGGTTATACGTAGTTACGGCCGACTGACAGAAGGTCTGTTCATCCTTAGGGAGCTCTTTCACATTGATGTCAAAGCCCAGTTTACACTGCATTGCCACATCCACACGGAACTTGATGCTGGCATCATGATTCCAGCTGGTTACGTGGGCAGCGATGGATTTGGATGGGAAGAACTGGGAATATCCCCACTGGATAAAAAGACGTTCTATAGGGTCTGTATTATCACTGGGCCAGAACTCGGTGAAGTAACGGAGCCCTTCGTAGTCGGTACGACCACCACCACCGGAGCAAAGCATCATCGGCAGATTAGGATATTTAGCCTTGATGCGGTCCAGCACTTTGTACAGTCCGCGTACATACTCGATATACAGGTTGTTCTGCCTGTCTTTCAGGTAAGGCGAATAGATATTTGTAATCGGGCTGTTACAATCCCATTTCAGGTAAGCCAACTGGGGATTCTCCGTCATCAGGTGGTCTACGACGTTGAATACATGCTCCTGCACTGCCGGATTACTGAGATCCAGCACCAGCTGATTACGGAAGTAGTAACGCTCCCTGTTAGGCAGGAGGATCACCCAGTCAGGATGTTTCTCAAATAGCTCACTCTTCGGGTTCACCATTTCCGGTTCTATCCAGATGCCGAATTTCACGCCGGTTTTAACAGCAGCCTTTACCAGTGCAGGCACGCCGTTAGGCAGTTTGTTCGCCGTCGGCTGCCAGTCGCCCAGACCCTGTGTATCGCTGTGACGGGGATATTTGTTACCAAACCATCCATCATCCAGCAGGAACATGTCCGTGCCCAGGTATTTGGTTTCTTCGATCAGTCCTTCCAGTTTGGTCTCATTGAAATCAAAAGCGGTAGACTCCCAGTTGTTCAGCAAGGTAAGCCGATCGCCTTTCCCGTCTTTCAGTTGGTAATTACGCGCCCAACGGTGCAGATCACGGCTGCCCTTCCCTGTACCCTGGTTGCTCAGCGTAAAGATGAAAGAAGGCGTAGTAAAAGTCTTTCCGGGATCGAGTGTATAATCGGACGCATAAGGATTGATACCGGAGATAACGCGGAGGTTATTCTCGTTATCTACTTCAAAGGTGAAGCGGAAGTTGCCTGTCCAGGCCAGGGTCCCCATTAGGACCTGTCCTTCGTTTTCGCGGGGCTCGTCTCCCAGTCCTACGGTAAAGAATGGGGATACGTGCATATCTGCCCTGGCGCCCAGTTTAGAGTCCACTTCCTTTTTACCGAAGTTCAGCTGGGTAGTGCTCATATTCACTTCTTTCGCCCAGTCGCCGCTGAACTCTGTGAGGAAGTATTGCGCACGTTTCCAGTACAGCATGGACGAGGCATAACGGCTGATGTTCACCGGCTGTTTCTCGTTGTGGCTGATCTCTGTCCATGACTGTATAATGTTCTCCTTTGCGTAGGCCCTGTAGTACAGTTTTACCTGCACAGGGTACAGCTGATCTTTTAGGATGATCACGGTTTCTGTAACGCCGTCTGCTACTTTCTTCTCCGTGTGTGAAACGTACTGTAGCACGGTAGCCAGATTGCCATCATTGTGCCTGATGCCGAATGCTGGTTCAAAATAAGTTTCTGTGCCGGACACAGGATACACTTCCCATGCCTGTCCGTCGCTTTTGGATTTCATCTTAGGACTGAGCAACGCATAGTCGTCCGGAGATGACAGGCGTGGTCCCAGGTACAATTGAAAGAGGCGGCCGTTCTGCGCGGTCTGCAATACGAGCGCTGTTTCATTGGTGGAGATATGAATCGTCTCCGCCTGAACTGCTGTACGGGTTACAACAACCAGGAAAAACAAAATGGATAATATCTTCTTCCTCATTGATACAATTTATTGCTTGCTTATTTGCTATTGATTTTAAAAAAACGAACGTCTTTCGCCGGAATGCTGATAGTGTCGGCAACGTCAATATCGGTATGCGACCAGAGGTCACGTATTGTATAACGTTTATGCTGATCAAGTCCCAGTCTTTCCAGTGGCAGCTGCATGTTACGGGCATTTTCTGTGTAGTTGAAAACCGCGTAATAGGTGTTGCCTTTTGCGTCTGTGTATGTGAACTGATCTTCAGAGCGTTCCCCGGTACCTTCTACCGGTCGGAAGCTACGGCCCATAGCAGCAGCATTCACTTCGGCATTGGTCAGGAACTGTTTCGCTTTTGCCTTGCCCTCTTCGCTACCTTCCTTACTGAAGTCATCACCGGCTATAAATAGTCCGGTGATAACAGCAGAAGTAACACGAGCGCGGTTTTCCCCTTCTGAAGCCTGCTGCAGCACCACATGATCTGCATCATTGAAGCTGTAGATCTTATTGATCCACCAGCCATAGGAAACCGCATTGAGGGTGTACTCAGTATCCTTGATCTTGTTCCAGGCGTCGCAGGCTATACGCCGGGACTGGGCATACTGAGCAGGGAATATAGGCGCAATGGAGAGGTTGATATACATATCGCCGAAGTATTTATCCAGCAATTGCATACCATAGTTATACGCCGAGATACCGGACCTTATTCCGGGATTGTACCATTTATCTGCGTTGATAGCGCCATGCGCCATAAAATCGACTTTCACATACTGGAAGCCACAACGGTGAAAGAGATCCGCTACTTTCTTCATACGCTCTTCAATGGCCGGATGTGTAGGATCTATAGCGTAAGCACCGTCGAGATCCTGCGGCTGACCATTCGCATATAGATAAACATCTTTGAACTTATATTGTGGCGCCTCCTTTATGTTGGACTCGGGGCGTTTGCCCCAGTCTGTAAAAGGCGTCCAATAAATACCTGCCATCTGACCATTCGCCTTGCAGTGTTTTACAAAGTCTTTCAGCTGTTCTTCTGTGAAACGGTCCCAGCCTGAGTCCAGCCCTATCACCAGTTCTCCGTCGCTGTTTACAAAATGGTTGGGCTGCAGATTATCATGAAAGAAGTCTGATACCTCCAATGCTTTCTCGTAACTGATCTTGAACTGCAATACACCCCAGCTGTTCCATCCCATTGGCAGGGCCTTGTTCCATGCTCTTGGCGGAGCGATAGTAGCATTGGCGGCTCCGTAAGCATCCATCCCGATACGCCAGTCATTAAATACGCCCAGCATGACTTTGGGCGATTTGATAAGATGGCCTTCACGTGCACCGTGTGGTACGATGTCGCGCGTGGTGGAATCAGCAATACCTCCAAAGCAGGTCAGTGTATATGCAGCGCCTTCTTTATTCATGAGTACCGCCGACTTCCAGAAGTCATGTTCTACTGAACCTACCACTACTCCCTTTCTGCTATTGCCGTTGAAAACGGCCGTTGCTTCATAGCTGGTGAGGGAAGGAAAGTTCAGCGGATGGGACTGAAAACGGATCCACTTATCGTTGTCAAACGGTATGAACAGGGCGCGGTTGTCGCCACTGCCCAGGACATTCGAAACATCTGCCAGGTTCACCGGCGCCATATAATTGGAAGCGATGTTGCCGGAGGCAGCTTCCAGGGTAAAATCAGTGAGCAGGTAATCTTTGCCCGGGTACTGATAGAAAGACTGCACAAGGGTGGGCAGTTTTTCGTCCTTATAAGTCACCTGGATCAAAGAACCTTTGCCGAATGCATCTTTCAGGGACTTCACTGATTGTACTCCGCCGGCATAATCTTTCGTAGTGATCAGCTTCCCGTTCCATTTATAGGAAGCATACAACTGAAAATTGACATTACCGGCAGTTCGTGTAAGATGCAGAACTTTAGTGTTCCTGTCATACACGATCTTCCAGTCGGCGGGCGTAGCAGCATGAACTACGCTCCACCATAAAAGTGCGGCCACCGCTAGTAGCATGTGCGGGGCTATTCGTAGCATCTTCCTCATAATAAAGATAAAAGCAGGCCCGCTGGCCTGTAATCAGCGGGCCTGCCCCTTTTAAAAGTAACGATTAATGATAACCTTCATTCTGATCGGCAGGTGTAATATCGCCATTCAATTTCATTTCTGTATCCGGAATTGGTAACAGTACATTGAAGTTCTGGATGGTTCCTGACAGTTTCGTCCATTTGTTACGCGCCTTCACATATTCAACGTATTTCCCTGTACGGATCAGGTCTATACGGCGCCAGTCTTCGGCAAACAATTCACGCATGCGCTCGTCCATAATAGCAGTACGGAATGCGTCCTGTCCCATAGTGGTCCATTTCCTGTTGTCTGGCAAGGTACCACCCCAGGCGCGTGCACGTACTTCATTCACTATATTCACCGCTTCTGCTGTACGGTTCAATTCATTGAGACATTCTGCATAGCTAAGTTTAACGTCAGCCAGGCGCAACACCGGTATGTTTTTACCAGAGTTCCACATGTTATTGATCTTATTATCTGCATGCTTATCGGTACGGAAGTCTTCATATTTCTTTACATGCGGCAACAGCTCATCATGGTCATTACCCAGGTCTTCCCATTTCAGCGGGTCCAGGTTAGGTGTTTCACCATAGTAAGTAAAATCGTAGCGGATAGCCTCGAACCTGCGCTGGTCGCCCGGTTCCCAGATGCCGCCGCTATCTACCGAAGAATAAGCATACTGGGTAGGTACGATCTTATCGTATCCGGAATAGTAGCAACCGTCCCCGAAAAATGCCTGTACTGCACGGGAACCTATCTGGAACTGTATTTTGTTATTGTTCGGATACACCGGATTGAACTGGAATTCCAGGATCGCTTCCGCTGTATTTGGTGTGTTGTAATCCCACAGGTTCTTATAAGGTACGAGGGAGTAATCGCCCATCATCTTTTCAAAGCAGGCAGCTGCCTTAGAAAAGTCGCGCAGACCTGTGCTCACCGGAGCGGACATATAAGCCTTACCCAGCATAGCCCATGCAGCACCGGAGGTAGCACGACCGGGATCATTGGTTTTAGGACAATTATCGGCAGCCCTTTGCAGGTCTGCAATAATGAATGTCCATACATCTTTCAGCGGTTGGCGACGGAAACCTAATTCAGCTTCGTGGTCAAGATCACGGATAGGAATTTCACCCCAGTACATTGCCATCTGAAAATCGAGAAAGCCACGTACAAAGGATGCTTCACCCAACAATTTCGCTTCGCGGGAGCCTGCTTCAACAGTACCACTGCTAAGACCTTTAACGATCTTGGCAGCCTCGTTGACGATAGGCCAGCGGATGTTCCATTGATTGGCAATATGGTTCAGGGTAGAGTTCAGGTTACCGTCGTAGCGGTCCAGACCACCTTTATTTGCATCGCTCTTCATCTGCAAAGCGCCCTGCTGGGTTTCGTCGGTACCCATCATCATGATAAGTCCCTGTTCATCTGTACGGACAGCTTTCCAGTTGGCGTAAATCCCTTTCAGACTTGTTTCCACGAGGTTCACGTCAGCGTATACCTGGCTTTCATCGAGCCTGGTCACACTCTTTTCGTCGAGGAAGTTGCTACAGGAAGCAGAGAACATTGCAAATCCCGCCAGCATGCTCCATGTTAATATATTGCGTTTCATAATGATCTAACAGTTGAAGTTTAAAAACCTACATTCAGTCCAAATACGTACGATTTTATCGGAGGATAACCGTAATCGCCGGTCTCCGGATCCATACCCTTATACTTCGTAATGCAGAACAGGTTAGAACCGGTTGCATAGAAGCGCAGGTTATTCAGTTTCCAGTTGCTGAGCATTTTTCCTGGCAGGGTGTATGACAGTGTGAGTGCTGACAGACGCAGGAAAGACGCATTCTGGAGAGAATAATCGAGCTCGGATGGAGCGAAGCGATTGTAACTTGTATTTGCAATCACACGTGGAATATCGGTATTGGTATTCTCAGGTGTCCAGCGGTTCAGCAGGTCAACGGTAGCCATACTTTCGCCCACGCTGTTGATCAGTCCTTCATAGTAGCTGCTGATCTTCTTAGCACCGTAAGAGTATGTGAACATAGCGCTCAGACCGAATGCTTTGTAGTTCATGTTAGTAGAGAAACCACCATAGAACTTAGGATCTGTTTTAGCTACGACAGTCCTGTCATATTGGTCTACGATACCATCAGGTTTACCGCCAGGACCGGAGATGTCTTTAGCAAAGAGATCACCGGGATTTACAGTTTTACCGTTATAATTTATGCCATCCCAATCTCTGCGGTTAGATTCCTGTGCAATACCACCAGAAACGAACGTGTAAACAGTATGCAGGGACCTGCCGAGGAAGATGTTGTTTTCACGCTGTATAACGTTCTGATCGATGTTATAGATCTCGGTAGCATTACCATAGAGTTTTGTTACCTTGTTCCTGTCGAAAGAGATATTACCGGACACTGTCCAGTTGAAGTCTTTCTTCTGGATAACTTCGCCGGTTACAGAAAACTCCATACCCTTATTATTCACGCGACCGATATTCTCCCATTGTTTGGTAAAACCGGTGGTAGTAGCCAGGGAGCGGTCCAGCAAGAGGTTATCATTGTTGATGTCGAAGAAGTCGGCAGTGAACAGCAATCTTGATTTAAAGAGGCCTATGTTCAGACCGATGTTACTCTGCTTCTGTTTTTCCCAGGTGATATTCGGGTTACCACGACGACCGTCATTGGCGATCAGGGCATTACCATTATCAATCTTGGAACCATAAAGTGTCTGGAATGCATAGTTGCTGATATCCTGGTTACCTACAACGCCGTATCCAACACGCAGTTTCAACTGGTCGAAGAAAGTGACATCTTTCATAAAATCTTCCCTGGTCACATCCCATGCTGCAGACACAGACGGGAAGACGCCCCAGCGGTGTCCGTCAGCAAAACGGGAAGAACCATCGTAACGGGCAGTGGCAGTTAAGTGATACCTGTCTTTGTAGCTATAGTTTACACGACCGATGAAGGACATCAGGGAGTAGGCATAGAAGTCAGAGCCGAGTACTGATTTCTCGATAGCAGCAGCGCCACCCAGGTCAAAATACCCCAGATCGTCGCTGGCAAAGCGGTCGCCCTGCGCCTTAGTATAGTTAGAAGAACGCTTGCTGGAGCTGGTACCCACTAAAGCAGTGATTTTATGATCATTGGCGATAGTGGTATTGTAAGTCAGGGTGTTATCCCATTGCCAGTAAGTGTCACTCCATCTTTCATGTTTAGCGCGTGCGTCACCGTTGTAGTGACGTACAGCTTCCTGGATATTATGCGGCGTGAACTCAAACCAGTCCTGTGAGCCATAGTCCATTGAATAGCTGGAACGGAAATCCAGGCCTTTTATCGGATTAATGTTGATATAGTTGGCAGTGGTGATACGATTACGTGATCTGTCGCGCTGCATCAACAAAGAGTTGAATGGGTTGAAGTCGTTGTTATTCTGCTCACCGTGGGAACGGTAGTAGATAGTCAGATAATCGTACGTAAAGCGGGTAGCAGGATCGCGGTAAGGTGCATAGTCCAGCAGCGGATTGGCGTTCAGCGCCTTGCCGTATACGTCATCAGAAGGAATGACGTCATTGGTACGGGTGAAGCCGGTGTTGGTACCTACCTTCAACCATTTCTTCACGTTGTATTCTGCGTTGAAACGGCCGGTATATTTATTCTGTTTGGTATTCTCTACTACGCCTTTGTTACCTGCATAACCGAGACTCAGGTAGAACACGCCTCTGTCTGTGCCACCGGAAAAGCTTACGGCATGGTTCTGCTGGAGGCCTGTGCGGGTTACCTGATCCAGCCAGTTGTAACTCTGCTTTTTATTGTAAGTATCGAACTCCTGATTAGAGAAGGCGATATTGGTCTTCATCAGGGTGTTATCGATATAATCCTGGCGGTTAGCATTCGGATTATCTTTCAGGTAACCATTCGCATAAGCATCGATGCGCAGATCGAACAGCTGCTGTGCGTTCATGGTTTTAGGGATCCTGGTGAAGTCGGATGTACCGAACCAGGCGTCATAAGTTACCAGGCCATCTCCTCCCCTGCGCTGACCTTTCTTCGTAGTGATCACCACTACACCGTTGGCACCGCGGGAACCGTAGAGCGCTGTAGCAGATGCATCTTTGAGCACCTGTATGGAAGCGACATCGTTTACGTTCACGGAGTTAAAACCGCCCTGGTTGTTTTCCATGATCACACCGTCCACTACATAGATAGGGGAAGAACCGGCATTAATGGTGTTCAGACCACGGATCCTGATAGTGGCATCATCGCTGGGGCGCGTACCGGCGCTAACGAACACACCGGCAGCATTACCCTGTAATGCCTGGTTAATGTTGGTAACAGGTCTTTCCAGTAATTTTTTGGAATCGACTGTTGCAATGGAGCCCGTGAGGTCTGATTTTTTCATGCTGGCGCCTACTACCACGACTTCATCCACGATAGCGGTAGCCTGTTGCAGTTTGACGTTCAGCGCTGTAAGGCTGGTAAAGGGTACGGTTTGCGTTTCGAAACCTAAAAAGCTGAATTCCAGTGCGCCTTTGCTACTTTCAGATGCCAGGGAGAAGGCGCCCTGGATGTCTGTAACGGTACCGGTCCTGGTGCCGGTGAGCTTCACCGAAACACCCGGAAGCGGTTCTCCTTTCGTGTCGGTGACTTTACCGGAAATTCTGCCGCTCTGGGCAAAAACGGACACTGAGCCGGTCAGCATGGCTATGATGCATAGGAGCGACCATAGCCTCTTGGAAGCATTTTTTACATGCATAACGTGAAGCATAAAGTGTTTGTAAAGATTCTTTTAATGACAGGTATACTACTAGTTGACAATCTCCAATAACGTGAATTTGCATTTCGAAAATTCGTCCCCTTGTCGCCGGAATGAGCTCACGCAATCATTAAGTCGTTGATTTCCAGTAAAATTCTTTAGACTTTGATTGGTTTGTTCTATTCTGGTCTACTCAACAAATATAGGGTTAGTTTGGAATAATCAAAGCTAATTTTTTACGATTGGTAAAATTTTGGCTGGTGGTGTTGCTTGTTTCAACGAATGTCTTCCAGGCCTCTGCGGGCTACGGGAATAGTTTTAATGGGTTGATATTCGGTTAAGATAGTGTTGACATTCGGTGAAGGTTATAGCCTATAGGCTCTCTACTATAGCGTTATAGGCACTGTTCTATAGCCCTGGCTATAGAATAGCAGGCGTAACGCAGGACTATAGCGCCTATAGCTATAGAGTTAAAGCGAATGTCGGGTATAGTATGACGCTATCTCGTGGCCCCCGGTGGAGGTATTGCTCCGGTTCCAGGTGGGACCACTGGCTGAGTTCTTTGAAGTTTCCTGCTATGGAGCAGCGGAGGTCGTATTGGGCGATGGAATATCTATTAAATCCCTGGTGGGGCGTGTGGGGCATACTTCAAACAACTTAGGCCAGTGATCTCCACCTGGAACCGCCGCTGCTTCCGGGCGAACGATTGCGCTTATAGCGACCACCTTTTCCAGGATAAGCCGATATAGGTGGTTGACGTTATTTGAAGTCTGTTAAGAGGCTAAAGCCTGTTAAGATTCCCGTCGACGTTCTTATTCCTGTATTTCGATTCTCTGGTGGTGCCGAAGGAATATCTTACGGCGATGGAAAACTCCTTTACGTTTTCGTAATAGAGTCCGCGGGAGTTAATGTCGTTTAGCGTAAATTCTTCTTTAGCTTTCAAGGATCTGAAAATATCATTCCAGCTTATTGTACAGTCGATCCGAGAGGCAAAAGTCTTTGTGACGGAAGTATCCACCTGAAATAATGCGTTTCGTTCAAAGACACCCTCAGACCTCTTCGTCAGTGCCCATCCGGAAAGAGAGAAGGTCACATTCTTGGGTAGCTTAAACTGATTATTTGAGTAGAAGTACAGATACGGTTTAGTCTTACCCACTACTGCCGCCGCATCGGATATTTTGTTTGCTATGATAAATAGCTGGTTTGTTGAGGTCCATTTTTTATACTGGAAAGGTACCAATACATCCGCCATAAAGCCTGTTTCACCATTGTAATTGATGTCTGTACGTGTTAAGAGGGTTGCTGCAGGATTATATACAAATGAGGGATATATCGGATTATTCCTTTTGTACCTGCTGATGGTAGCCGACCGGTTCTTCCATTGAAAGGTTGCCGAGATATCGTTGGAAGTAGTAGGGTCTATGTTGATATTACTTGCCCATACAAAATAAGGGTTGATATAGTTAGATACCTGGCTCAGACTGAGATAGCCCGGCCTTGTAATACTTCTGGCATAATTCAGGGAGAGGTTCTTTTCATTCTTTAATGGAATATTCAGAGATGCTTTGGGAAATATCTGCCAGTACTTTTTCCTGACAGTGGCTGTCTCGCTGTTTCTGTAGCCCCCTTTAACATTGGTGTATTCTGCCCTTGCTCCAATGGTGAAAGGTAGTTTCTTTAGCTTGCCGCCAAGCTGTGTATATGCTGCCGCATTTGCCTCATCGTACAGGTAGTCGGAAGAACTGTGCGATGAGGAAGGAATGTCATCTATATTGAGGATGGCGTTAGCGCTTGCGGTGGATATATTACCTCCTGCTTCCAGTTCCAGGTTATTCTTAAAAGACTTTGAGAAGTCGGCTCTGCTACCGAAAACGCTGACACGATATTTCTGATCACGGTGTTCTGTATAGACGCTTTCGGTATTGTTGTAATTATTGAAAATATTTGTTACAAAATGTTCCCCATATCCAGCATACTGTGCACCCAGGAAAAGGTCTGCGGCAACCCTTTTTAGTTTCTTCTCATAGTTCAGACTGGCTGTGTAGTATCTTTTTGGATAGGTGCTTTTGTTGGTCGTAAAAACATGATCCTGCTCAGCTGGTGTCGTGAGAACAGAGTTGGTGTAAATGGGAAATGAAACGTCCTGGTATTTTGTGTTAACGTTCAGGGATATATAGTCGTCGGTATTGATCTGGTAGTGCACACCGGAATTTAAAATATATTCCGGCCTGTCGATTGTACTGATCAGGGAATAGCCAGTTTGAATATCCTGGTTCTTTATGCGGAAATCGTATTCATTGCTTTCCCATACCCGGACATAGTTAAACTTCAGGGCGTTGACCAGCTCCCACTTCTTCTTTTTAAAATTCAGGTTCATACCGCTGTAATTACTGTACCGGCGTTTGAATGATGCGGTTTCCTGTAATTCCACCTGTATGCCGTCCCGTTTATCTCTTTTCCTTGTGATAAGGATAAGGGCCCTGCCTTCCGCCTCATACTTTACCGGCGGGTTCCTGATAATCTGGACGTCCTGTATATCATTCGCGGAAAGTGTTGACAGATCGTTGACCGTCGCCTTCTGCCGATCGATGTAAATCAGTGCATTTCCTCTTCCGATCACGCTTATTGATTCTCCATTAGGGCTTACCTGGATCATGGGTAGCTTCGAGAGCATGTCAACCGAATTGGGAATAGAAGCAAAAACAGAACCAGCGATGTTTATTTTAACATCACCATTGCTGAAAGAGAAGTCCTTTTTCTGTGCAGATACGGTAACCTCATTTAAGGCGGTCGCACTGGCTTTCATTCCTATCTGAAGATTTATATCACCTGTTACCCGCATCCTTCTTATATCATCATTATACCCCATTGCGGAGATCCTTACAATGTACTCCCCTGCTGCGATGGGATCAAATGTAAACCGGCCATCTGCCAGCAATGTATATTTTACTATAGATGAATCCTTGCCGGATAAGAGATATACACTTCCTGCAGGAATGGTGTTGTTCTTCTCGTCCATCACCTTACCTGCGATGGTGTATTTAGTCTGGGACCGGGCAACGGTTACCATAAACAGAGAGAACAGGAATATCAGGCTACATTTCATACTCAGGATGGGTTAATGATGAAAACAGGTTCTTTCTTAAATGTATACTGTTTTCGCCAGATAATATTTTTTTTATCCAAAATTTCATATATTCACTACGAAATTTCAATATTACCCAATAAAATGTTCTCTGTTTGAAACGAAAGTAGCAAGTGTTTCAATTGTTAGACTCCGTGAAAATGATATACTATTCAGTTTGTTGACGATGCCTAGAGCCTATATCCTAAGAACGGACCAGTAAAGACAGATTTGCCAATTACCATTATGATTATTTCCACGCCAATGGTCAGGTCGGTTGAAGATACGGCATCGTAGCAGCGATCTCAGGTCAAGAGTCTCTAAATTCCAGGCAAGCGGGATACCAGAAATGATTTTTGTATGCATTGAGCATAGCTTACTGCTAAGCTCTTTGGATACGCATATGCTTACGTGAAATGGTTCCCGGAGAGACGGTACTTCCTATGCAGGTACCTGCAATTTTAAATTTGTTCAGCACATTTTTCATCTGGCTACATAGCACAGACAGGAGCACTATTTAATTCAAGTTAACAAATGACACATTAATAATACTATTCCCAATGACTAAGCAGATCTAATCAATACTGTAAAGCGCAATGCCCTGTGCTCTATTTACTATGTGCTGTACGCTGCGCACAGTGTGCTATGCGTAGTATTGCATAAAAGGATCCTCATATACCTAAACCGTTATCAAGACATGACGCTATCGTTAAAACCCACATCCGGTATGACCCTCTTATGGCCACTCGCGATAATAGTATATGGCATGGCCGCCTATTTTAACATCGGCTACTATCACCCCGATGAGCATTACCAGATAATAGAATTTGCAGGTTTAAAGTTAGGCTGGAACAAGCCAGCAGACATGGCATGGGAATATACACAGGCCATCAGGCCAACAATACAACCCTGGCTATGCTTTGTCTATTTTAAGCTGATGTTCCTGATAGGGATAAATGATCCTTATCAACTTGCTTTTTCATTACGCCTCCTTACGGCAGCATGCGCGATATTGGTAACCGGTTTCTTTGCAAAGAGAACATACGCTTACTTTCAATTCGGGCACATTTCAAAAACACTTTACTACTACTGCAGTTATTTCCTCTGGTTTATCCCAATGGTGGGCGTAAGGTTCTCTTCAGAAACCTGGTCAGGACTTCTCTTTACCGTGGCATTGGCATTAGCCCTCGGCAATAAGACTACAAGGGGACAATACCTGGTTATAGGGACTCTACTTGGCGCTTGTTTCCTGTTTCGTTTTCAATGTGGCATAGTGGCAGCATCACTTATTATGTGGATGCTCATCATAAAAAAGGACCCTCCCAGGTATATGCTTATAGTGATGGGTGCGATAATCGCTATGATACTTGCGGGATTCCTGCTGGATTACCTGTTCTATCATAAGCCGACCCTGACGTTTGTTAACTACTTCAGAACAAACATTATTGAAGATACTGCATCTAAATATGGTGTGTCTTCCTGGAGTACATTGTTAAGTTACATCCTGTTACATACTATTGTGCCTTTCGGCTTGCTGATATTCGCCAGTATCATATGGCTTATTATTATGAAGCCGGCAAATCCTTTAATATGGTGTGTAGGACCTTTTATCCTGATCCATGCGATCATTCCTCATAAAGAGATCCGCTTTTTATTTCCCCTGGTCTGGACGGTACCCTGCATAGTTCTGTTAATGATTGAGGACCTCTATTCCCTTTATCTCAAGCCTTATACTAGACAATACCGGCTTACAATAGCTGGTACACTCGCCTTTCTGGCATTGATCAACGCATCAGCGCTGGCTTTCACCATACTGAAACCTGCAGGAACCGGACAAAAATATCTGACAAACTATATCGATTCGAAAGCTAAAACAGCGCCTGTTGTAATGTATTTTTCTCCTGGAGCAAATCCATACCAGCCATGGTCTTTTCTACAGGAACATTTCTACAGGAACGAAAATGTTGTTTTTAAGTCCATTGAAGACCTCACCAAATACGGAGTGTCCGATTCCCGCCATGATGGCCACTATCTGCTGGCCATACAGGAGTATGAGAAAGAGATCGTTGAGGCTTTAATGCATTACAAGAAGATAGAGATGACGCTGATTAAGCAATCTATACCAGGCTTTGAGTTGCCGGTTTTAAACGAATATGTGGGGTTTAACAAACGGGCGGTCATTCTATTATATTCCCTGTGACCATCTTTCCCCCTGTCTGGTTCCCCATACTGTGCCAGACACCCCTTTAAGACAGTACCTTTTTGATAACCATAAATAGCGCCAGTATATGTTTTCCCTGACTGCACCAGTTTCTCTTCTTTACAACAGGAAGTTCGCTGTATTTGTTATTCTGTGCATTTGTACGATCGTCTATATTCCAATATATAACCTGGATTTTCAGGATGCCTGGGATGATCAATGGGTAGTGGTTAATCAATATACAGAGAATGGGTTGTCTCCCGCCAATATCAAACATATCCTGTTTGACTTCTATCACGGGCAATATTCGCCTGTAAATCAGTTCTTCTATTCGGCGATGTATGCACTAAATGGATATGATCCTGTACTCTTTCATTTCTGCAGCTTGCTGGTACATCTGTGCAATACGGTGCTCGTGTACCTGTTTATTGAAAAGCTGATGAAAGCCTGTGGACATGATAGCGTCTTTTGCGCGAAAACAAGTTTCCTGACTACCTTGCTTTTCAGTATTCATCCCATTGTAGTAGAGCCAGTCTCCTGGCTTTCGGCCTCTAAAATATTGATCTATTCGCTCTTCTACCTGCTGGCCTTACTTTCTTATATCGACTATATGTCGACCAGAAGAACACGACAGTATCTGCTGGCAATAGTTTATTTTATCTTATCCTTTGGCGCTAAGGAACAGGCAGTGGTGTTACCAGTTGCATTTTTCTTTATTGACTACTTTGTTAAAGGGCGGCAATATGCGCTGTCAGGGAAGGTTCTACTCGAGAAGGTTCCCTTTCTGGTGCTTGCCTTTTTATTTGGCATACTTACCATCTATTCCCAGGCTTATTTTGGGCAGGGATTATTGATAGATCAGAAAGGATACACCTTATTTCAGCGCCTGATATTTGCCTGCTACGCATTAACCGAATACTTTACAAAGATCCTCTTTCCACTAAGAATACACCACCTCTACCCTTTTCCGAATGATCCAAACCAGCCCGTCCCCATCCGGTTCTATGTGTACCCTGTGGCATTGATCATTATTGTTATTTACCTGATCAGGAACTTCACTGTCAATTACATCTACTTCGGCATCTGTTTCTTTGTGCTTCACCTGATAACCTGTATCCACCTGATACCAATGGCGCGTGTCGCAATAGTTGCGGACAGGTATGCCTATATGTCTGCTATTGGTGTTCTCTTTCCCATTTCATATTACCTGGCTAAGTTCAAACAAAGAGCGATCGCTATAAGGATCATTGTACTTTATTGCTTATTCCTGTCTGTTTATTCCTATACCCGTACTTCAGACTGGCGGAACAGCACTGTTTTAAAGAACAGCATTCATTCCTAACACCATAAACTCCCATTTATGCCAACAGGCTCAAGATCTCCATAGGACGGAGATAAGCACTCAGTATTCTCACAAATAATAACCTTTAAATGTATTTACAACTATGAAAAAACATATCAATTTCAAATTGATCGCAGCCATTGTTCTATTGGTAGTACTGACCTTGAATGTACAATATGCATTGACAGGCTATAAAGCTGCAGATGTATATGCCAGGGATTACTCATCGAGTGAGTCAGGTTCCTCCAGCGAATCAGACATGTCACAGAGCGGACTTTTAGGCGAGGAAACCTATACTTCATGCGCTGACAAGTATGACATGACATACTCGATGGGACAAACATTAACCTTTAGCTACCAGCTTTCAGCCAACATTTCCGGCATATCTTATATTGGTTCCGCTTCAGTCGGTGGAGGAACCTCTTATAACTATATTTCTACGACTTCCGGCGTAAGACAGGCTAAGGAAAGGAACTGTCCGGGTTATTTTGGATTCTGTTCACACAGAGACTGCGGTCAGTTTTAATTAAGTACTGTGAAAGGCTATTCTCCTCCGGAGAATGCCTTTCACGTTATCGTATTCAAACAGCATTTCCACGAAAAATGCTGTTAACAGATTAAGAGCAGGTTCAGTTTCTCAATAAAATATACCAACGATACCATTCACTATGTTAAGAACAAATACTTTGACTACCTCCAGCCTCTTCTTTTGCATGACCCTTATGTTAATTTTAACAGGCTGTAATATTAAGGAACCCAGAAAAAAGAACAACATTGACTTTAAAAAGGCAAAGACTATTCCGATAGAAGACAAGCAACTGGCCGATCATCTTTTCCTTGATCAAATAATAGACACACAATCGTTAGAAATATATACGTTCAAGGAAGATAAGGACAATATGCTTGGTATGATCGGCAAGTGTGTTTCTACCCCCGAAGGCATCCTCATATTCGATAGCTCGACAAAGGCGATTTACCTGTTTGACTTTAACGGTAACCTGATCCGAAAGATCGGAAGCTATGGTAAAGGCCCTCATGAATACCTCAAACCACTGGATGTTTTTTACAATCCATTTAACAATACCGTTGAGGTTCTTGATATGGCTGTTAAGACCCGCAAATTTGACATTCACTCGGGCGAGCTCAAATTTGAAGGATACAGTTTTCAGCGAAAATATCACATCGCTTTTTCTCTTCCTCTCGACAGCAACCTATATGCCGGTTACAATGGCTTTTCACCTGTAGAGGAAGTCTATCAGAATAACTTCAGATTTGGTGTTTTTAAGGGAAAGAATATTGCGTACCGGAATTTGTATTTCGATAAGGAAACAGCTGTTCCTGTTACGTCTATTAACCCCTTTTATGTATTTAACAACAAAGTACATTTCTTTGAATCCATATTTCCTGTCATCTACAACATAGATGCTGACTCATTGGTTCCCGAATACCACCTTGTATTCAAAACAGCTAATCCATCTTTTACGGATCCTGATGACCCCTCATTAATAAAAGAAGTATTTGACAAAAAACTCCCGATGCTCAATAGGGTTAATGAGACCAACAATTTTATTTTCATCACTTACCTGGTGGATGAAATGAAACGTTTCACCATTTACAATAAAGCTGACTCAAAATCTTTAGGTACGGCTGTCTTCAATTACAAGATCAAAGAGCTTGATCTCGAACTATATTCATTATTTCAGGATGGAACTTTCCTGGGTTCAATTGTTTATCCCGATGATCTGATGCGTGTAAAAGAGCATCTGAGCAAAGTTCAAAATTTATCTCCGTTACAGGACCGGTTTAATAAGCTGACCGTTTCTGCGCTTAGTAATCCCGTATTTATAAGATTTAAGACGATATGAAAAAAGTATTCAAGAGCAAAGGCTTCTGGGGCATTATTGTCTTACTGTTAATAACCAGTATCACACTTCTTTCAGTAACGGGAAAGAAAAGTCATCCCGAAAATTTACAGATGGCAGCTATGAAAAAGGAGCTGATCAATACTGAAAAGATATTTGATAAAGAAATGGAAGGGGACGAGGGTAAGCATCTGTCGCTGGACAGCCTGCCGCTCGTCAACATAAATGATCAGGCCCATTTTTCATTTCCGGCAGATCGCTACCTGGTCGTCAGGTTTTCGGAAATAAACTGTGAAACCTGTGTAGAGAGCATTTTTTCGGTATTGGACGCGAGCAAAGCTATTGACTCAAACCGCGTGATCGTGCTGGCAGATTTCAGATCAGAAGCTTATCTGCGCACCTTCGTACGACTGAATACTATCAGGTTTCCCATTTTCAAATACCCAGCCACCAATTCATTTCTGCATGCTGATGCGTTGGGATATCCCTATTTATTCGTAGCAGATAAAGATGGATTGGCCCATGACTTCTTCCTGCCGGTAAAAGAAGACAGAGAAAGAACTATCGCCTACCTGGATAGAATAAAACCACTTTTCAATGCTCAAAAATAAAACGGTTACCATGCTCATTAGAAATAGCATCAGGAGCAATAACGTCCATCGTTTATATGTGTTGCTGGCGCTCTACTTTATAATTATTTTGGCAATCCCCGGCTGCAACAGCAGTCATCAGAGTGGCGACACAGACGGTTCTTTACTACAAATCAGAGATGGTAAAATTGACCGCCTGCTGGATATAGATTCACTGGTCGAGCCCGGGTCTTTAAAATTCACGTCGCTGGAGAACAGCAGAGACAGTGCATTTATCAGCGAGCTGGAATGCAGGTTTACAAGTGATGATGGGGTAATATTTTTAAATAAGCGCTTAAACACACTTGTAATATTCAGCTATGACGGAAAATTGAAAAAGGAATTAGATCTGAACCAGCTCATAGGATTTGACCTAAAGATAGCCGACATAAGAAATAATCCTTACAATAGCCATATCGAGATACTGGACCTGAAGAATAATCTTTACTCGTTTTCATCAGACGGAAATTTTCTCCGTGTGCATGAGCAGTTAAAATCCTATCCTCATTCCTTGTTCTATCCTTTGAGCGATTCTGCCTATGTACTTTACAACAACTTTGTCACAAATGCTGGTAAAGCGGATGCCAGCAGGTTCTATGTATTAAAGCATTTCAACAAAACCAGGTCATGGTGGCCGCTGGATACCTCACTGGTTATTGTACTTCCGGTAAATGACCGGCAGTTTTACCAATCGGCCGGAGAATTGCGCTTTTTTGATCCCCTGTTCCCGGTTATTTATACTGTTTCCGACACAGGTTTAACACCTAAGTACCGACTAAAATATCAGCAATTCAATCTCACCACGAAGAATGCGCTGGATGTGAGTTCCATAATAAAAGAGGCGAAATTCCATCCTGTGCCTGCGATGAATTACTTTATTGAATCTGACAGATACTGCATCATGGAGTATATCCTTGGTCAACATCGCTATTCATCGGTTTGTGATAAAGCGTCCGGCAAGTCTTTAGGTGTTTCATATTTCGGACTGGGCCTTAGTAATCTGGGGATGACATTATACAACCCTCTTTTTGCAAAGGACTCAAAGAACTTTCTGACGGTAGTATACGGTGAAGAGATCATCAGGAATAAGGAGAAGCTCAGTGACTTCAAAGCGCTTGAGGGATTGAAGAACTACGATAAGGTATTGGTGTCTTTCAGGTTTAAATAAATGACCATGTTATTCTCTTTTAGTGCACGATATTCCAGGCCGGACAACATTATCGCTGACAGACCCGGAAGAACGTCAAAGGGTAAGGTGCATCTGAACACGCTGCCTGCCTGTCTGATCATCCTGTACCTGTTCGGTTCTTCCTGCAATCAAACCAGCGGCAATGGCACGGGCGAACCGGGGCTTGATTCTGTTCTCATGGGCATTTCAACCGTAGACGAAAACATCAGGTATATGGTGTTGCAGGAAACAAAGTTCAGCAAAGAGTTGCTGGCCAACGGCAAGTTAAGTTCGACCCGCAAGGCGGATCTGAAGTTCAGGACTTCCGGGATCATAAAGGAAGTACTGGTGCATGAGGGCCAACATGTGCAGGTTGGTCAGCTGTTGGCAAGGCTTGATGAAGAAAGTGCGATGGCATCCTTCAATGCGGCCCGGCTCAGTTATGAACAGGCGGTATTGGACTATGAGGACCAGCTGCTGCGGTCCGGTTATAAAATAAGTGACACGGCCCGTTTATCAGCTGATACCAAATCAGTAGCAAGGCTCAGGAGTGGACTTGGCAGGGCTATACTTACTCTTCGTCAAGCGGAGAATGAGCTGAAAGAAACGAAACTGGTGGCGCCCTTTTCGGGCATCATTGCCAACCTCAAGGCGATGCCGTTTAACAATAGCAACAGTTATGAGTTCATCTGTTCATTAATCGATGATCGCCGCATGGAGGTCAGCTTTAAAGTGCTGGAGCAGGAGTTGTCATTCATCCGGAGGTCGGGTCTTGTGACGATCAGGCCCTTCAGTCAGCGTGGGGAGAGTGGCGTTAATGCCCGGGTGCAAAGTATCAATCCACTGGTTGATGGCGCAGGCATGATAGAAGTAAAGGCCTTGTTATCTGAAGGTGGCAACAGCGCGTTGCTTGATGGTATGAACGTACGGGTACATGTTCAGGAGCAGCTGAGCGGGCAACTGGTTGTTCCTAAGGAGGCCGTGCTGGACCGTCAGCACCGGAAAGTGGTTTTCACGCTTGTGGATAGTCTGGCACAATGGAACTATGTTGAGATCAGTGGGGAGAACAGTAGTCAGTATGCTATCAGTAAAGGATTGAAATCGGGCGACAAAGTGATTTATGAAGGCAACTTTAACCTGGCACATGACAAAATAATTCACGGCGCCAAAGGGCAATAAAGACGTAAGAGACCTATGCAGGAAAAGCGCTTTACAACATCTTTCCCGTCCTTCAGTACCATACTGGTATTTGTGCTCTGCATGCTGATCGGAGCCGCTACCATTCCTTTACAGCGTATCCAGTTATCGCCCAGCCGTAATTATGGGTCCGTGAGTGTGGAGTGTTATCTGCCCGGCGCCTCTGCTGAAGTGGTTGACCTGGAAATAAGCACTCCCATAGAAAGCACGCTGGCTGGTCTTAAGGGGCTTGCCAGTCTGCGGTCTACTTCCGGGACCGGGATCTGCCACATACAGGTGGAGCTGGATAAATGGACTGACCCGGAGATCTTCCGCTTTGAGGCCTCTGTGCTGATGCGCAGGCTGTATGAGCGCTTACCTGAAGGCGCCTCCTATCCCATTGTAACGCTCAACAAGCCGGACAACAGGCGGCAACGCAGCAGCATAATCAGTTTCGCCATTCGCGGACCCGGCACCATCAATGCAGTGGCAGATATGGCAGAGCAACATATCCGTCCCTTACTCGCCGATCTGCAAGGCGTAGACCGGGTAGAAGTATATGGACGTCAACCATCACAATACGCTATTCAGACCAATTCGGCCATACTGCGGGATTATGGACTGAGCTTCAATTCGGTGGAATATGCGCTCAAGGCTGGTTTAAGCACTGCCTTTCTGGGTGTATTCCGGAATGGGGAAGACGAAAAAACAGTATTTGCAGACCGTAGCCTGACAGATACCAGTCAGCTGTTACGCTTCCCTGTTGCAGAGAAAGAAGGCCGGATAGTGCGACTGGGAGATATTGCCCACATCGAGCGCCGGCCGGCTCCCCAACGCTCCTATTACCGGGTGAATGGCAAAGAGCAGGTAAGCATTGCCGTTTTTCCTGCTGAACACATTAACACGCTGGATCTGTCGGCCAGGGTGCGCCAATGTATGGAGAGGATCAGTAAGAAATTGCCGCGTGGATTTGAGGTTTCGCTGGGTTATGACAATACCGAATACATCCGGCAAGAGCTAAACAAGGTATATATCCGTACGGCATTGTCTGTGGCTATCCTGCTGACATTTGTGCTGCTTATCACCCGGCAGCTGAGATATCTGTTGATCGTGATCAGCGCTTTAATTGCCAACGTACTCCTGTCTTTCATTCTGTATTATTTCTTAGGTATAGAGATACATCTGTATTCCCTTGCGGGTATTACTTTATCATTAGGACTGGTTATTGACAATGCCATCGTCATTGTTGAGGATCTGCGTCATACAGGACGTAACCGTATTTTTGCCGCCATTCTGGCCTCTACGGCGACTGCTATAGGTGCTTTATCAGTCATCTTCTTTCTTCAGGAGCAACAGCGCATCCTGCTGCTGGATTTTGCGCTGTCTATTATTGTTAATCTGCTGGTGTCACTACCAATCGCCTGGTTCTTTATTCCGGCTATGCTGGACCGGTTTCCCGTGACCAGAGCAACACAAGGGAAGCTAGGCAGGAAACGCCTGTTGGGGCGTCTTTCTGGTCTGTATAAACTGCAGCTGCAGTTCATGTTGCGTTTTCGTTTTGCGTTTGTTATCCTCTTTATACTGGGGTTCGGACTACCATTATTCCTCCTGCCCAAAGAAATCAAAAAAGAAGGATGGTGGGCCAGTATTTACAATCGGACTATAGGAAGTGAATTTTATAACCAGGCATTGCGCGCCCCATTGAACCGTTACCTGGGCGGTAGTCTTTATCTTTTTAAAACAAGCTCCGGGAAAAAGGACTACATCGAAGAAGAGCCGGTGCATCCGCGTCTGAGCCTTACTATCAGTATGCCTAAAGGCGCAACACTCCGGCAAATGGACCTGGTGGTACGACATTTTGAAGAACTGCTTGGCCTGTACGGAGCCAAGCTGAAGCAAGTGGAGGCACATGTAAACAGTGCCACGGATGCCAGTATACAGGTGTCTTTTCAGCCCAGGTATGAGAAGGGGTTCCCTTACCGGCTCAAAGACATCCTCGAAAACAAAGCGATTGAAGAAGGCGCAGCCGATTTCCAGATATATGGTGTTGGCAGAGGTTTTAGCAATGCGGTAGATCTCGATCAGTTTGATGCGGATATCAGTATAGCAGGATATAACTACCAGCAGTTAAAAATGCTCGCTGGAAAGATACAGGATACGCTGCTTAAAAATCCGCGCATCAGCAATGTGGTGATCAGCACGCGGGACCGTTATGCTTTTGAGCCGGTGCCGGAATATTATGTGCAACTGAATGACCCGCGGTATCTCAGCTTATACAAAATTGGCCGTGGTGATATTGGCAGGAGCCTGCAGGGACTTGCAGAAGCATCTGAGCATGCCGGCCACATGCCTGCGGGCCCACACCAGACATTGGATGTTACATTTGAGAACAATCCTGATATGCCCCCTCCTGTCTGGAGCATCCTGCACAATCCATCGCAGGTGAACGACTCAGTTATGTTACGCATGAATGATATCGGAGAGATAAAGCGCGTCAAAACATCCGAAGATATTGTCAGGGTAAATCAGGCATATATACTGCACATTCATTACAGGTTTACCGGCAGTTATGAGCTCAACAAACTGATACGGGAGCGGCTGATAGATCATTATGAAAAGATATTGCCCTTTGGGTATAACATTCTCGGACGGGCGAGAGGTGGATTGTGGTTCACTAATGATACCGACCATCATTTCTGGCTTATTCCCCTAGTATTACTGGTCATATACATCATCTGTGCAGTGCTGCTGGAATCTCTCGTACAGCCACTGGCAGTGATCCTGATCATTCCATTTTCATTTACCGGTGTGTTCCTGGTTCTCTATCTGCTGGACCTGGGGATGGACCAGGGGGCTTATGCATCGCTGCTGATGGTAAGTGCATTGGTAACAAATACTGCATTGTACATCATTAATGATCTCAACTTCATCAGGGGAGGAACCCGGTATAAGGGGAACAAGGCTGTATATCTGTATAACAGGGCGATACACGCCAAAGCGATGCCTATCCTGATCACGACAGCGTCAGCCGTGCTTAGCCTACTACCCTTCATGCTGAACGGACAGGAACAGGGATTCTGGTTTACACTTTCGGCGGGCACGATAGGCGGACTCCTGTTTTCGGTGCTTGGCGCTTTTGTTTTCCTGCCATTGTGCCTGATCCCGAAAGATAAACAACACATGAAAAGACATTATAAAGAAAGGAGGGTACAGTCATGATAGCATTTCTGACGAAAAGACCTATTGCAGTACTGATCAGTTTTTTTGCCCTGGTATTGTTGGGTATTGTTGCCGGTAGTATGGTACCTACTTCCCTCCTGCCTGATACTGATATTCCGCAGATCAATATACGTATACAAGTCCCTGATCAGTCAGCGAGGGAAATTGAACAAAACATTACGTCACCTGTGCGGGATGCTATGCGGCAACTCAACTCCCTGGACGGCATTGAAAGTGCTTCCGGTGAAGGCAGCGGAGACGTTCAACTTATTTTCACTCATGGAACGGACATGTCCATGGCTTTCATTGCGGTAAATGAAAAGGTTGATATGCTGATGAACCGTTTGCCTCCGGGCACTGCGCGTCCGCTTGTTACCCGCGTTAGTGTATCTGACATTCCGGTGTTTCATTTGCAGGTTTACGACAAATCGGGGAATGAAAGTCCGCAGCGGCTTGCAGACATCAGCAGTTTCGTCCGCGAGATCGTGCGGAGGAGATTGGAGCAGTCGCCCGAGATCTCTATGGTGGACATCACAGGTTATACCGCGCCGCAAGTCCAGTTGCAGCCGCGGGAAGAGTATTTGCGGACCCTGGGACTGACTCCAGGTAATCTGCTCAATGTATTCCGGGAGAACCGGATCAGTTTAGGGAATGTAATGGTGAGGGATGGTCATTATCGTTACTACCTGAAATTCGTTGCTGATCTGCAGGATCTGGATGATATCAGGCAGATACCCCTGCAGGTCAATGGACGTATTTTCTCCCTCGGTGAACTGTCGGACGTCAGCCTGAACAACGCACCGGCTACCGGCGCTTTTTATACAGACGGCCACAGGGCCATTGATATGGCTGTTATCAAACAATCGGCCGCCAGAATGGAGGACCTTCAACAATCCTTCCGGCGATTGGTGGCTCAGTTCAGGCAAGACTATCCGGAGTTGCAGTTCAGGGTAAGCCAGGACCAGACGGCATTGCTGAACTATTCCATTGGCAATCTTCGCCAGGACCTGGTGCTGGGTGGTACCCTGGCATTTATCTGCATGATGGTCTTCATCCGTAAACCGGGGGCAGCCATACTCGTGGCAATTACGATCCCTGTATCGCTGGTGCTTAGTCAGCTGGGGTTCTATCTCTTTGGCATATCATTCAATGTGATCTCTCTTGGGGGATTGATACTTGGGTTGGGGATGATCATTGACAATTCCATTGTGGTGATTGACACTATTACGTTGCACCGTCAACAGGGCAAATCACTGGAGGAGGCGAGTGTGACTGGTCCGAACGAAATTATCATTCCCCTGATATCTTCTGTGCTAACCAACTGCGCTGTATTTGTGCCTTTGCTGTTCCTGAGCGGACTGGCGGGAGCTATCTTTTTCGACCAGGCTTTGTCAATCACAATTGGCATCATTGCTTCGATGCTGGTGTCTGTGTTGTTGCTTCCGCCCCTGTTTCTGCTGATACACAGGCTGAGGCCATTCCACCAGGAAGAAAAGTACCAGATACCTGCACTGGTGAATGTAACGGGGTGGTATGAAAAAGGCATACACTGGGTGTTCAGGCATACCACTTCAACTCTAGTGCTGGTGCTTACAGTGATGCTGGCCGGTACATTTTGTTTCGTACAGATAAAAAAGGAACGACTTCCGCCCATCAGCCGACAGGAACTGGATGTGGAAATAGACTGGAATGGTTATACTGACCCCGTCACTTCCAATGCGCGTATAGATAGCTTATTACGGCCATTTAAACCCTATATTCAGCGTTATAGTGTCTGGACGGGGGTACAACAGTATCTGCTGTCAGGAATGCGTGAAATGGGTGCTAATCAGGCCAGAATATACATAGACCTCAAAAAGAGTGAATACCTGCCGCTATTGACCGAAAAACTACCTCAGCAGGCAGCCAGGCGTTATCCTGAGGCCCTGGTGGAGCAACACCCGTCAGAAAATGCATTTGATGCAGTATTTGCCGACAGACGGCCACCGCTGATACTGGAAATAAGTGAAAAGGATTCCCGTACCATGCCACCGGTCAGACGCAGCGAAGCGTTCCGCCGCCAGCTGGGCTATTTATTACCGGGCATACCTATTGCTCCCATTGCCCACCAGCAAAGACTCGTATTGCGAACCAATACGGAGCTGGCAAGCCTGTATGGAGTGAGTCTTCCGGATCTTAACAATACGCTCAGTAATGCCCTGAAACCGCTTTATGTAGACAATTTTCAAGGCGCGAAAGAACTCGTGCCTATTGTCATTACCGCCAGGGAATATCCCAGTCTGCAGGAGTTACTCATACAGACCATGGTCAAGGGAAAAAAGGACCAGTTATATCCCTTGTCCACTTTTGTCACCTCTTCACTTGATGAGGACTACCGGTTGATCACTGCGGGAAAACAGGGAGAATACTATCCTATCCGGCTTGAAGTGGCCAACGCCGAAAATGTGTTAAAAAAACTGGAAGATAAGGTGGTGAAGCACAACCGGGAGTTTTCGATCACGCTTGCCGGAAGTTATTTCGATAATCAGGCGCTGATCCGGCAGATGTCTTTCATACTGCTGATCTCCGTTGTGCTGTTGTATTTTATACTGTCCGTGCAGTTTGAGTCGCTGTTACAGCCGTTGTTCATTCTGGCAGAACTGCCTGTCGCAATATTGGGTGCATTCATTTTTCTGTATGCAGCGGGTAGTTCTCTCAACCTGATGTCCATGATCGGTATTGTGATCATGAGCGGACTTGTTATTAATGACAGCATCCTTAAGATAGATGCCATTAACAGTTACCGGCGGCAGGGCGTGCCGCTCATAGAAGCGATTCACCTGGGAGGCCTTCGCCGTCTTAAACCGATGGTCATGATCAGCCTGTCTACTGTCGGGGCGCTGCTACCCACACTCTTTATGCGGGACCTCGGATCGGAACTACAAAAGCCGTTATCGTTAACACTACTGGGGGGTATGACCTTGGGGTTGCTGGTGAGTTTGTTCTTCGTTCCACTTCTTTACTGGCTGATCTACCGTCGGCAGGAAACTGATAAAACCTTATGAAGACTATGACCTGTACTTGCAGAAAAATGCTGCTCCTGCTTTTGATGGCGTCTGCGTACGTTCCCTTGACTGTTGCGCAACGATCGATAAATCTTCAGGAGGCTGTTCTTATGGCGCAAAGGCAGTCTTTGTCTTACAAGATTGCCCTCAATAGTCATCAGAGCAGTCAATGGACTTACCGCAGTTATCAGATCTCCCGGAAGCCGGCGCTTTACCTGGAAGGTACGGTGCCTAATTATTCGCGTAGCATTAATAAGATCACTTTGTCAAATGGCGAGGATAGCTTTGTTGGTCAGAACCAGGCTTATAGTTCAGTGTATCTGAGCCTCCAGCAGAACATTACTGCTACGGGCGGGATGTTATCACTGGGATATAGGTTAAACCGTATTGACGTATTTGGCACAAACAGTTCGGTCAGTTATTCCTCCGTACCGGTTTCTCTGGCCTACACGCAGAATACACTGGGGTATAATCAATACAAGTGGCTAAAAAAGACGGAGCCGCTCCGGTTTGAACTAGCAGACCGGAAGTTTGTTTCTGATATGGAAGATATCGGTCTGTCGACCATAGATAAGTTTTTCAATTTACTGCTGGCGCAAACGCAAAAGGAATTAACGGCGAAGAACCTTGCCAGTTCAGATACTTTATTGCAAATAGCCAAAGAGCGTTTCAAGCTGGGAACAGTTGGCCAGAGTGAGTTGCTGCAATTAAGGCTGAACGTGCTGGAAGCACAGAAAGCACTGACACAGGACAGTGTAAACCTCTTTCTCGCCAGGCAGGAGCTGGTACGTTATCTGAACCTCGATCCGGAAGTGAACTGGATGATCAGCTTACCGGAGGAAGCCTCCTTTTTTATGGTGGGATTTCCGGAAGCCCTTGAGCGGGCGAAGAACAATAGTCAGGAGGTGTTGAAATTCAGACTTAACCGGCTGGAGGCGGAACAGCATGTAGCGGAAGTGACGGCGGCCAACAAGGTACAGTTCAGGATCGCCGCCAATTTCGGATTGTCTAATACGGCTCCAAATCTTCCGAAGCTATTTGACAGAATGGAAAACCAGCAGAACTTGTCTATCGGATTCAGTATGCCCATTCTCGACTGGGGCAATGCCAGCACCAGGAGACGCCGCGCTGAAGCTGACCTCAGCCTCGTGGAGCATCAGATAGAGCAGGAACAGGTAGAACTGGAACAGGAAATTGCACTCCAGGTATCCCGTTGGAGTCTGCTACCGCAGCAACTGGATGTGGCGAGGGAAAGCCGCGAAATATCCGAAGAGAATTATGCTCTGGAGCAACAAAGATTTCTCCGGGGATCTATTACGCTCAATGATCTTAACATTGCCCGTGCTAACAGGGAGCGTGCGGTTACTGCATATTATGAAGTCCTGAAGGTATACTGGCAGCTGTATTTCACCATACGTAAGCTGACCTTGTATGACTTTGAAAAGAAGGGGGAACTGAAGTATGTGATCAATAAGAGCAGGTAACGGCGTTCTATGGATGAAAAGCCGGCAGCTGCAGCTACTTTTGCCGGTACTTCAATTATATATTCCCCTTTTTCATTTCATCAACGGCATGGCTGGCCGCTCTGGCAGTAAGCGCCATGTACAACAGGGACGGGCTTTGATTGCCGGTGCTTGTCATGGCCGCACCATCGGTCACAAATACGTTTTTGCATTGATGCAGCTGATTCCATTCATTCAACAGGGAGCTACGGGCATCTTTACCCATTCTGCAGCCTCCCATTTCGTGAATGTCCAGCCCGGGGGCCTGATGATTGTCGTGTTGTTCGATCTTTTTGCAGCCAGCCTTTTCCAGCATTTCTGCGCTCTGGGTCAGAAAATCTTTGATCATTCTTTCATCGTTATCATCATAATCTACCGACATGATCAACAAGGGTATACCCCATTGATCTTTCTTATCCGGGCTTAGTCTTACATGGTTGGCTTCTTTAGGGATGGTCTCGCCCTGCATATACATATAAGTGCGCCAGCCACCAGGTTCGGTCAATGCTTCTTTATAGTTGGCGCCGATACTATTCTCTAAGAGATCTCCGTTGGTACGCGGACGATAAGCGCCCATAAATGTGGTGAAGCCACCAACATAGTCGGTGTCTTGCTGATGCAGGTTACGGTAGTTGGCGATAATTGGTTCTGTAGGGTTGCGGCCATAATAATATTTGTCTTCCAGGCCATCCATTTCAGCGCTTACGGATGCACGGTAATTATGAAATGCTACATATTTGCCCAGCAAGCCATTGTCGTTTCCAAGTCCGTTGGGAAAGCGGTTGCTGGTAGAATTCAGTAAAACCAGGTTCGTATTCAGGGCTGAGGCGTTTACGAATATGATGCGGGCGAAGAAGTCGGTTACTTCTTTTGTATTCGCGTCGATGACCCGGACGCCGGTAGCCTTCCCTTTTTGTTCGTCGTAGATAATAGAATGAACGACGGAAAAGGGTCGTATAGTAAGGTGACCTGTTTTCTTCGCCCAGGGAAGCGTGGAGGAAACGGAGCTGAAATAACCGCCGAAGGGGCAACCCCGCATGCATAAGCTCCTGGCCTGGCATGCGGTCCTACCCTGCTGCAGATGGATATCCTGCGGGGCTGTAAGTTGTGCCCATCGTGCATGTACAAGGTGGCGATCCTTGTAGTTTGCCTGGATCTTTCGCTGGATCTCTGCTTCAACGCAGTTCAGCTCAAATGGCGGCATGAATTCTCCGTCGGGCATCGCTTCTATACCGTCGCGGGTACCGCATACTCCTATGAACTTTTCGACGTGCGAATACCAGGGGGATATTGTCTCATAGTTAACAGGCCATCCGATACCATAGCCATAACGTTCTGGGGCGGTAAATTCGAAGTTACTCCAGCGCTGGCAGGCTCGGCCCCAGGTCAGGGATTTTCCGCCTACCTGGTAGCCCCGTATCCAGTCGAAGGGCTTTTCCTGGATGTAGGGATGGTCTTTGTCTTTGATAAAGAAATGAGCGGTGTCTTCCGCAAAACCGGCAGCCTTGCTGATCAGCGGATTTTCCTGGAGAAATTCCCTGGACAGCTGTCCGCGGTGCTTAAATTCCCAGGGAGCCATAGTGGCTGTGGGATAGTCTTTATTATGCTCTACATTTCTTCCTCTTTCCAGCACCAGTGTTTTGAGGCCATGGTCGCAGAGCTCTTTGGCGGCCCATCCTCCGCTGATACCGGAGCCGATGACGATAGCGTCGAAGGTGTTTTGTTGTGTACCTTTTGTATTAATGAACAATGACTTAGCGGACATAACGTGGATCTGCTTGTTTTAAGTTGATACAAACTCTTCCCTTATGGATTTAGTTGGATGCGAATAAATTTAAGGATTTTAGACAGATGAGAGGTTATTATTTACACAGGCGTTTACATGCGTAGGCACGGATTACCAACCTAAACCAAACTTAGGGTATGAGCTTTACCCGGGCATTACTTTTGAGGCTGATAACCGAACGTTGCAGCTCTCATCGACATCTTTCCGGTAAGCGGGCAACATTTCAAGCGGCGGTCTAAACTGGTTGTTACATGTCAGCTGAAAATAACAATGCGAAATCTCTTCCGGGCAGGGGAAAAATGCGCACTGCGTATTGGTGGTGGTCGTTTGCTATTTTCATGTTGCTGCTCATTCTGATTGTTTATTACTTCCCGGAAATCCGGAAAGAATTAAAACTCCTTGAGACAGTACATAGTTACTGGTTATCGCTGGCTATCTTCCTGCAGATCATGACCTATTTCTTCAATGCAATGGTTTACTTTTTCCTGTTAAAGGCTTTTAAGCAGGAAAATCTGCCTGGTGTGGGTGCACTTATTAAAGCTTCTGTTATCTCCCTGTTCTTCGACCAGGTTGTACCAAGTGCCGGTATCAGCGGGAAAGCGTACATATTCGGTTTTTTGGCACGATTCAATATAGCGGCAACAAAAGTGATTACGCTGATAGTAGTGGAACTACTAACGTTTTATGTTACACTCGAACTACTGATAGTATCGCTTCTTGTGACCAGTCTCTTTCACAGCAAGATAACTTATGTATTCGAGGGCGTTCTGCTGGCGGGCATCCTGGTTTACCTGGTAATTGGCAGTGCCACGGTATTTGCCGGCAGAAAGAAATTTCTTGCCGTTATTTACAGGAGACTTGCCAAGGTAAAGCTTGTAAGAAAACGTCTTGAAAGATTCAGTAGAAGCATGCAGCAACGGCAGCTGGGAGAAGATGAAGTACGGCTATCCGCATTTTTGAAAGGTAATAAAATGAATCTGTTCTATGCTTTTCTCGCCCAGTTGCTTGTCATTGCTGTCGATGCATTAACTTTATTGGCCTTGTTTCAGGGAGTGGGTGTTCCTGTCTCTATGTTTAGTGTGTTGTTGTGTTTTATATGTACCAAGATCGTCTCTACGCTACCTGTATCGCCCGGGGCGCTTGTATTGTATGAAAGCGGTATGACGTTCTTCTTTACCAGCCTGGGACTACCGCTGGCCTCCAGCGTTGTGGTCACATTGCTTTACAGGCTATTATCGTTCTGGTTACCAATGCCTGTTGGGTTTTTGCTATACAGAAGCTGGCTTAAGGCAGCCTGAGTGCCTTGTCTTAATGATTGTTCTCCCGTTTCAGTTTTCCGGCTTCGATCAATGCCGGATTTTTTATAGATTTATTAACTAGATACCACCATTGAAGATGGCTGTTTTTAGCGCGAAAAGATTAAATTTGGCAGGTATATGCCACTTATACATCTCTCCCCCATTAACTCGATAACTTCATATTGATGACACATAAAAAAGACCTTTCCAGAAGAACGTTTCTGCAGCAGGCGGGCTTGACCGGTCTAGCCCTGACCGTTGGCTATTACTGGCCGGCAATCGGAAAAAGTACGGGGGAAATTGTCCTTGCTGATGATTTGACTGAGCTGATGTCATGGATATCAATAGACGCTGCCGGTAAGGTAACTATCTTCAATCACCGTTCAGAAATGGGACAAGGTACCTGGCAGTCCATCCCGCAGATCGTCGCGGAAGAACTGGAGGTCAATATGGACAAGGTGAAGGTTCAGTATGTACCCGCCAATCCGGGGAAATACGGGCCACAGCCAGTGGATGGGAGTTTCTCCGTACGTGGCTGGTATGAACAATTACTGCGCATCGGCGCCTCTGCCCGGGAAATGCTTATTGAAGCCGCTGCGAAGCAATGGAACGTTAGTCCTTCGGAATGTTATGCAGAAAATGGAGAGGTGATTCATCGCGGAACGGGAAAAAGGCTTGGCTATGGTGCGCTGGTAAAAGATGCTGCTCAATTAAAGCCGCCTGTTAACGTCAAACTGAAAGAGCGTAAAGACTATAAAATTATCGGCAAGCCTTTACATCGCAATGACAGCGCCGCTAAAACCAATGGCACGGCAGTATTTGGGCTGGATAAAAAGCTGCCGGGAATGTTGTATGCGGTGGTGGAACGAAATCCGAGGTTTAGAGGAAAAGTAAAAAGTTTTGATGACACGGCAACAAGATCCGTTAAAGGCATAAAACGCGTTTTTAAGGTACGGCGGCCTGTATTTGGCATGTGGTGTGAAGGCGTGGCTGTTGTAGCAGATTCTATATGGGCGGCCATACAGGGGCGCAAACTATTGAAAGTGGAATGGGATGATACCGGGTTTGAGCATCTTAATTCAGAACAGATCTTTGAGCGGATGCATGAGGATCTGAATAAATTCTCGTCGCCCGAGAGTTTTGAAACGGCGCTGAAGCAGTCTTCTGCGGTTATTGATGCTGTTTATGAAATGCCATATCAATCACATAGTTGTATGGAGCCGCTTAATTGTATTGCGGATGTCAAAGACGATAGTATCGAAATATGGGGCCCTATACAGGAGGCGAACTGGATACAGGCAGATCTGAGTGAAAGACTTCATGTGCCTATTGAGAACGTGACCGTGAATATGACCTTCCTCGGTGGAGGCTTTGGAAGAAAAGCATCTCCGGATTATCCGCATGAGGCGGCACTTATTTCGAAAGAGATAAAGGCTCCTGTCCAGGTAATGTGGACCAGAGAAGACGACATGAGCGCAGGTCCTTTCCGCTCGGGGGCTGTGTACAGGTGCAGAGGTGGTGTCAATACGAAGAACAGGATATTTGCATTGCAGATCCTTTCAGCTGGACAACACTTTGGTCTGGGAGAAGACAAAGCGCCCGCGCCACAGACTTTAAAGGAGAATAGTGGCGAAATAAGCGGCATTATTTACGACTATTATAAGACGATACCACATTTTAGTTTTGGGAACGTGCCAATTAAATCGCCTATCCCCACTATGTGGTGGCGCGCACCTGGTGCTAACACCGATGCATTTGCTTGTGAGTGTTTTATAGATGAACTGGCGCATCTTGCCGGGCAGGACCCGCTGGCATTCCGGAGAGCTCATTTTGGCTTTCACCGCTATCTGGCACTTGCAGACCAATTAGCAGCAGTCAGTAACTGGGGGTCACGGCTGAAGAATGATGGCTGGGGCGTGGCGATCACGGAGTGTTTTGGTGGTATGGTGGGTCAGGTGGTGAAAGTATCCCGGCAAGATGGGAAAATTAAAATTGACAAGGTGGTTGCGCTGATAGATTGTGGCTGGTATGTAAATCCGGATACAGTCCGTGCCCAACTGGAAGGAAGCATCATTATGGCTCTCGGAGCGGCTGTGCATCATGCGACGCATTTTGAGCAAGGAAAGGCGGTAGAACGGAACTTTAGCACCTACCCTATGCCAAGGATTAATGATATTCCGGAAATTGAGGTGCATATTATGGAGAACAATGAGAAGCCTGGTGGTGTCGGGGAACCAGGACTGCCAGCGTTTGCGCCGGCTTTATGTAATGCGATTTTTGATCTTACGGGGAAAAGGGTCAGGAAGCTGCCCTTCAGGCTGGATAATTTGTCTTAGAAGAAAAAATTTGGGATTTTGAATAAATTATATACATTTGCAACCCGCAACTGAAGGACAGTTGCTTTGCCCAGATGGCGGAACTGGTAGACGCGCTAGACTCAAAATCTTGTTTCGGCAACGGAGTGCAGGTTCGATTCCTGTTCTGGGCACACAAAAAGGTTGTAAGTATTTGACTTACAACCTTTTTTATTTTTAGTTAACGTCGATTTTAGGCGCTTTTTTTCGGTTACGACCACCATCGTTGACTAAAAATTGACTAACGTAATGACTAAAAAATCAACCTGCACTCCACAGGAATTTAACCTGCACAGAAGCCGTAACATTTTAGTCACCAGATTGGCAAAGGTGCTTGATTCGACTAAAAAAGCTGACAAACTTGTTCTCCATTGTCGGCCTGTGCCAATCTGGCCAGTATCTCAAAATTTTTATTCTTTCCGCTTGTTTTCGCGTTTATTCGTTTGGGTGTCTGGTGCCCTGCCAGCAAAACTATGGGCATATTCATTGTACACATCATTGCTGACCGTAAAAATTGTTGGAGTATGAAAATTGTGAGACAGAAAAGCCCAAACGGAAAAAAGATTTACCTGTATTATGAATATGGCCGTGCCAAAGGTGACCGGGTCAAAACGGGTATGTTTTTATATGCAAAGCCGGCAAACGCCATTGAAAAACAACATAACAAGCAAACAGCAGATCTTCTCTTAGTAAAACAGGGGCAGCAGGTATTGGAGCAGCAAGCGATTGGAACTGGCTATATTCCTGAACACCGATTTAAGACAAACTTCCTTGATTATTATTCAGACTTTGTCGAAAACAATAAGAGGGACAATAACAGACATCTCAGCTGCTGCTTTAGCAAATTTAAAACATGGATCAAACGGCCCAGAGTAGCTACCATTGAAATCACTTATGATCTTTGCTTCCGGTTCCGACGGCATTTGCTGGATACATTGAAAGGTGAAACGCCACAGAATTATTTTGCAACCTTCAAAAGGATGTTAGAAAGCGCGACCCGGGAGGGTTACTTTAAGATTTGCCCTACAGACAACATTCCGGCTACCAAAAATCCGAGCGAAACAATTCCGGATTTTTTAGAAGTGGACGAATTTTTACAATTCATCGCCGCCCCTCCCCCTCCCCAGATTCAGGAAACCATAGAAGCATTCATTTTTGCTTTGTATACCGGCGTGCGCTGGTGTGATGTTGAGAATCTACAATGGGGAGAAATCAATGGTTTTAAGTACACCACCCGGATTCTACAGGCAAAAACAAAACAACCCGTCATCTTACATTTACATCATGTGGCAATGGCGCTGCTTCGCAAACGCAGACAATACCTGGGGGAAACAATAATTCCGACAAAAAGGGTGTTTAATTTACCATCCCACAAAGCAGCAATAGATGTAATTAAGGACTGGGCTAAGAAGAGGGGTATAACCAAAAATGTCACGCCCAAGACAGCACGTCTTACTTATTCCATTCTCCTGCAGGACAAGTCTGTTGATACGGCCACCGTCGCCTATTTATTAGGGCACACTACTACCAAACAAGTATCTGAGATATACAAACGTCACAGGCCAAAGAACCAAATGGAAAGTGTCAACAATCTACCAATTCCTGATGTCTTACCTGATTATTTACGATTTACCGAATAAATGGGAAAGGGGCGCAAAATTGACGCCCCTTTCCCTTGTTAACAAAGACCCTCACCTTTTCGAATTGGCCTCGTTCTGGACAATTTTTACCTCATCTCCGCCCATATATGAATCAAGCGCCTCTCTGCTATAATAGCCAGCTGTATTTTTGTATATACCGTGTTCCTTACACTTCTTTGCAAACTGGGTCCTGCCCAGGTTAGTATATATCAGCGCTTCCTCTGGCTTTAAATAAGGCTTGAAACATATTGCGATCGCCCGCATTGTCAGCATTTCCTCTTTCTTCATCATAATCCCACATTTACTTAATACTGATTGTTAATTTACACGGTATACTTCTCTTCGCGCTCAGATCTTCGTTCGTTACTCCTTCTTTCATAGTCAATATTCCACTCATTTCCCTTCACCTTGAAGCAACAAAAATAAACAACGAACTCTATTTGATCCTATTCAAAATATGGTCAGGGTAGGTCTTGTAGTATCTAATTTTGGGCGACAATTTCGCCGAAGCATCTGCAAAGGAAGCATTACAAATTAGTCCGCGAAATGGGCTATAACAGCCTTGAAATCCGCAGAGGGTTACCTGCCAAATCAAGGCACAAAGAATCATAAATAGTGTAAATAATTTGTGTACCTGGAAGCCCCCGATTTCCTCCGCAACTATATCTCTGAAATTCCATAAATCAGTCGAAAAAGGGCAGGAAATCAATGGGCTCATTCCCACTTTTTGAGGCACGTTCTGCAGGCTACGACTAGCCGCTTATAGATCGATTTTTACCAATACGAAATGCCAGAAAAAAAGATTTCTTCTGGCTAAAAGAACCTCAATCAGCGACCGGCCTTGATAAAAAAATCAGCGGGGAACGGATACTTTAAACGTTTAAGCCTTCTGGCAACTAGCCCTATGTTTTAGTGTTTTGCCGTAAGTTTCCCGTAAAATACAGTGGATCAGCTCTCTTCTCGCTGACAATCTCCAAAGGAAGGTAGGGCCCTTTAAAACCGCAATCAAGGCTAGTTTCAGCCAAACCATGACGTCAAATGCCTGCCTGGCTGTACAAACCAAGGACTTGCAAGACCAAGATTGTGGCTTTGCTCAACCGGCCAGGTGTCAGTTTGTCTGCCAAACTACCTGGCTACCCTTACTCCGGAGTCGTGGGTTTGACTTGAAAACCTGTAAAAACGCTATAAAAGAGCAACCTGCAAGCTCATGGTACGAAAGGACTTTGTGCATCTACCAGTGCAAATAGGCAGAGAAAGTAGAGTCATGGAAGTAATAGGAACAGTAAAACATAGCACCTAATACTCCGGTTAACAGCGCGCATCCACTACCTTTTGAACGACTGGAAAAACAAAACACTTAGTTTCCATTTACCCGTTACACGGAGTGATAAAATCCACTATCTTTAAAATCTTTTAATCATAAAAACGGGTTTTAGATGGAGATACTTGAATGGCTTATTAAGTGGTTTGATACCAATTGCGATGGAGAATGGGAACGCGAAAATGCAATCCAAATTCACACTGTCAGCAATCCAGGCTGGTATATTAAGGTTGACCTGCGAGATACACCTTTAGAAGACAAAATAATCGACTCCGGTCTAGTTGAACAATCCGATGATGACTGGTATTTCTACAGGATTAAAGACATGGAATTTCAGGCCAGTGGCGATAGTAGTAAACTGACATTTCTTTTGTCGAAATTTCGGGAGATAGCAGAAGCTAAACCCTAGGCTCCAATTGCGTAGTTTAAAAACCCTATCTCACATTCCTTAATAAAACTTGCCAATCAAATATTGAACATGGACGTAGCCTTTACTTATGAAACATCTGTTGAGTTAGAAAGAAAGTTTTCAGACATACACGTCGACTCAGCGCAGCTAAAATTCTATTTCAAAGAAAAGGACTATGGAGAACATCTAAAATCGCTCATAATTGGCGTAGTCTGCATGAGTCCCAGGTTCGAGCAATTTTTCAAACCTCGCAGGCCCAATTATCGTACAGAAGAAAAGGTATATATGCATCGCGGAGCGGAATTAACAACGCCTGCCATGTATCTGACATTCGACCTTAAGCTAGACTTTGAAAAGTACCTCAATACAAAGGACGGCAAACTTTTATTCGCACATGACGCATTAGCCTCTCTGGACACAATTGCCAAAGTCAAAAAAATAATAGACTTCAACCTGCCGCGTTTCAAAGCTGACTTCGAACAATTCTTTAAAGAAAACGGCTGGCTATAGTCTATCATACATGCCATTATCTATGTCAAAGTCCGATTGACTGTATGCAAATTGTTTTAGAAAAATTGTTCAACGGGTTCACGCTTATTTGCTTAGTAGGGGAAGTTTCTTTTGCGTATATAAGTGGAATTGTTGGGAATGTTCTGCGCGAATAAGCCTAGGCTATAGAACCTACTCCTCTTCCCTCAAAAAGTAAAATACATCCCCAGTTGTCTGCTCGGCCAGCTTATAGACGCTTGTTAGCCTAAGGTCTTTTTGGCCTTTCTCTACCTTAGTTAGCCAAGCCTGGTCAAAGCCCGTTTCCGCTGCAAGCTGCCGGGCTGACATATTCCTGCTCTTACGGTATTTCACCAATCTTTGGCCGACACGGTCTAAAATATACTGGTAATCTTTTTCTTCGTCTTTATTCATCAAAATGAAATTGAAAAGATTTCCTGAAAAAACCGATGTCCGATCGGACATCTTATCTGTTTTTTCCCTAACTTGCCGTTATTAAACTGAGTAAGAGTGGATTAATAAGAGCATCATCCGTAAATAATTTTATATAGCTTTGCGATCTTCATAAAGATTTTCGCATCGAAATTGTCTTGGTTCCCGAAACTCCCCATTTCAAACGACCAACAAGGCAACGTCGAGTAGCGCCATGCACTAGCGTGGGCGCTCGCGTTGTTTGGTCAAGGCACTGGGGAGTGCCAGGGAACATCAACGTAGAGGCCCACGTTTTCTTTTAGACGTTGGTTTCTGCATTCATGTATCCTGTTTAAATGCAAAATCAATGAAAAAAATTAAAGAATCAGCTCCGAACACATCGTCCTTCGTACAATCGGTACACTGCATTTTCTCGGCCCTTCCCAACAAATTCAGGGACAAAATATTAGAAGAATGTGCCGTCAGTACTCCAACGTATTATCGCCGCATAAGGGATGCTGGTCCTAAATGTAGTAATGCAGACAAAGATAAAATTGCCCAGGTAGCCATCCAAAGCCTTAAGGCGGCCATGGCAGAATGCGAGGCGATCATTTCCAAACGCGACCAGCTGAATTGACATTTTAGCGGTGTACCAGCTTAATCCAAGCACGCAGGCCCAACGCCGGGCCATAATTATTCAATAATACAGATTTGAGGAGTATATAAGAGCCATTAGCGCTGGCTCCGTAATAACATGGCTGCAGGGTATCTACCCTGTACCAATTCCTATTGCTATAACATACAAAACAAAATATTATGACAGCACCAGAAGTAGCAGTTGGGGAGGTCTTTCCTGTGCCCATGCCTACCGGTACCATAGCAGGCGACCACTATCTCCACTTCACTACAACGCTTTTTAACATTAGCTACTATACCAAAACGCCAAAACAACATGCAATGCTTGTAAACGAGGGAAGGTTTAAAGTTTATTTCGCAGCCATTGGCCCGATACCGCTGGCAAAGATACAAACTCCAATGGGCCAGCTTTACTTTGTACCTAACCCGATGGGATTAAGTGATAAGGAGTTTGCCGATTGGACTTTAGAACGGAAGTTTGCACCTACACGTATAACATTTTATCTGCTCAATATGAAAAATATCGTCGTAGCCAGTCACAGTATCATTATTATCCGCCAGTGGTACATATATGATACAACTAAACACCTGCTGGAGGTCTTCAATACTCCGAAACAAGTAGAAGAAGAAGTCGATTGTATTTTTAAAACCTATTCACGCAGAGCGTTGGAAGAGCGGTTTATAATGATTGGGTAAGTACTTGATAACCTGAAATGAATCAGCAGGAGTTACCTTTCAAAAATTTGATATTTTTGAGGCAGCGATAAAAGCAACAATAGATATTTTAACAATATATTGCAAACATTTACATGGATGCTTACCGAAAATGATATCGTGCGACTACTGAGTGCACACTTGAAGAAATCAGGGTATATAATTACTCAATCCCTTCTGACTACTCAACAAGGAATTGATATAATTGCAGAAGACACTAAGCATATACTTTATATTGAGGCGAAGGGCGAAACGAGTTCAAAAGAGCATTCCAAGCGGTATGGAAATGCTTTCGATGGAAATCAGATTAAATCTCATGTTTCAAGGGCTATTCTTGCATCAATGAAAATCTTGCATGATAAACCAGCAGGACCTAAAACAAAAGTGGGAATAGCATTGCCTGATACAGCCGGTCACAGAGAATTGGTAGCTAAAATCAATATCCCTTTAAAAACGCTAGGAATTAAAATTTTCTTTGTAACCGAGAACGGAGTGCATGAACAATAAAGTGAAACCGGGGAAGGCACTGCTGCCGTGCCATTCCCCCTTCCCCATCCCGGCAGGGTTCCAAACAATAGGGAGGATATCTGAACAAAAAATTAGCTACGTCCTCCAAAAGACACCCTTGATATTTACCATCAGATTTCTTGACGGCAATTTAAACAGCCCTTCTTTTCAGCAACAATTATTTTTACGATACTGATCATTATCCATTAAAGGCGGCGACCTGTAAGTCTAATATAACTTCTCTCAATTTCATTGGTTTCGCTATTTGTGCAAGTTTAGCTCCTATAGCCGTGACACTACAACCTTTAGAAAGCCAAGAACGGGAAGAGTCCCTTCTTTTTCTGCAATGAACTACTCAATTTCTTTTTTACAGTTCCATAGTGCTCATCCAATTGCATATCTATGTTAAATAATGCTTAAGTAACTTTTGCTGTGAGATGATGAAGAAAAGGAAAGCAGCGCAAAAAGGAATGGCAGCGCAGCAGTATCCGTTAGATGCGGAAAATTGCCGATGAATATCAGTTAATCGTGCGATAACCATCGTCTGTTAGTGCCACAATACTATCCGTTCAATATATGCGCCTCCATAAGATGAAAGTAAGCTTACCCTTTTGCCATTTAGCAAATTTTAGTTAGCTTTTCTCAAGTAATACCGGGAAACAAATATCAAATTAGCAAAATACTATATTTAATGCCTATACTCTTACTCATAGACACTTGCATATGGAAGGTTCTTGTCTCTAAGAATGATTACGGACATTATTTAAGACAACTCGAACATTGGGTAGAAAACAAAGAAGTCGAACTGTTGATCCCTCCACAGCTTACCAAAGAGTGGGAAAAACATCGCGAGATGGAAACGAACATTATAAAACAAAGGATTAACAAAGCAGAAAAGGATATAAGATCTCTACGTTTACTTCATCACCAAGACATCACAGTAAACATGGAGGTAGCTGAAACACGGCTGATTGCACAAATAGATGCTATCGACAAATTAATGGCCGACGGAATACAACTTGAGGACAATGAACATGCTATCATAAGAACCTACAAGCTAAAAGTGGAGAGGAAGCCACCTTTTGCAGCTAAACTCGACAGCGACTCAGACGCAATGATGTTGTTCAATTCTATGTGCTATATCAATACATTAGAGGAGAAACAATTTTTCTTCGTTTCCGCTAATACTAATGAATTTTCCTTTCCAGAAAACAGTAGTCAGTTTCATCCAGAATTGCAGGAAGAGTATCCGAAAGTAGTTGTTAACTATTATACCAGTCAAACTAAATGCTTTGCAGCTTTACAGGCAATAGGCCTCTCATCACTTCCTAATAGCGAAGTAGAAGTCCATATATCCAAGGAGGTATTCAGTATCAATAAGACCGCACCGCTTCTTGATCAGCTCTACCAATATATGCAAGTTGTATTTCATGAATGGAGCTTTCTGCCATTAAAGTTCTTTGCCCGGCAATATCCTTTCATCGTAAAATCCAACACAGAATTTATTCCACAGCCCTTTATACTTTTTACAGATAACAAGGAAGTCCGAGACTTGTTAGCGGACATTACGTATCAAAATGGAACGCATACGTTGGCAAATCCCAAATGGGCTGAAGGTGTAGATAGTGTAGATAAAAAAGTAGGAACCATTGCCACAAATTTGGCTCATAATTTGGCTCATTTCCTCAGATATAAGGACGACAAAACTGAGCGCCCTTTCTTCTCCTTCAACTACCTCAAAACCAACACATCACTAGCCGCATATCTGCGCTTCGATTATATAGACCTATTCGGAATACAAGAGATCTCTACAGATGATGCATATACGCTGTTAACTAAGGCTTACATCATGTATGAGTTGGGATTTTTTAAAGAAGCAGTAGCGTTTTTACAAAGCGCTCAGATAAAAGCAGAACACGAGCCAAGAAGAATACTACAATACATTGCCAATTATAACCTAGTCAAGTCCATTCGCTTTTTACGTACCCTTTATTGGGATAACACATCACAAGAATCACTTATCAAAAAATTAAGGAAGATCGATCTGTCTGAGATCTTTTCGTATGTGAAAACTAATGAAAACGAGGCCATCCTTCAATGGATACATAGTAGTGCTTTTTACAACGAAACGCTACTCAAAATTCATGATACAGTAACACGAATCAGGAAGACATTTTATGCCAGGTCCACTGGATTTAACCAAGATTTCGATGACTTAAGGTTTGCATTCTATCAGATAAGTGGATTCATTACTTTCAATGGCTTATTCTATGATCAATTCTCCGAATTTGAAAGCGTGTCCAAAGCCTTTCTGGAAGGGGTGCTTGCCTCGTATGGTTGTTCCAGTGACCTAAGCGGTAAATTAGCAATTTTCACCGATGATTTATTACTAAATCTTGTGCGCCATTGCGATCACGAAAACATTAAACACTTAATTAATAGATACAAAATAACAGAACTCCGTTATTTGAGTGCCGAAGAAGGAGCCAGTTTCGTTGACCTCTTTTTAAATTTCTTGCATAAACATGACGCCGTATGGTCAGCCCATGACACATCGAAAAAAGTAGATACAATCCACTTTAGAGATACATATTACAGGGTGTTCGGTAACTTTTTGACCATTACAAGCTACTTAGAACTAGATGCAGCAAAGCTAAATAATATTGCGGTGGCCTTGTTAAGTTTCCTTCAGTGTGATCAGAGACAAATGGGACATGCCGTGGTAAAATTAGTTACTCATTTTATGGAAAGAAAGGGCGGGGTAATTGCGGGGCCGCTACTTAACAACTATCTTCACGTGTGTGTATTGGACAAGCGCCTAAACAACGAAGTTCTCGTACATTATATTACCGAGCATCTATCCGAAAATAACTGGGAGGTAACAATCTCCACCACAGAATTCGAACTGTTCAGAGCCACTTATTTAGACTCTAAATACCTTTTCGCTAATGATCATTATATAAGCGTCATTAGTTCCTATTTTAGCTCTATTAGAAATGAGAACTATAGACAACAGATTCGAAAGTTTGTGACAAACACCCTTGATAGCGAATTCAACCATAAACTCTTTTATTATGCAACCATACATAACATTATAATAACAACAAACGAGCAGCACGTTGCTTTCCATGAGGCAATGCGCATCTATATTTTGAAAACAAAAGACGACAGATTACGACTTTCAAAATCGCATTATACAAACCAGACAATTGATAGCTATTTGAATTTTGTCTTCAAGGAAAATTATGACTTACCACAAGAAGTGATTGCCGCCTTAGTTGATTTAGGGCCCTACTACGACTGGTTGCTGCATCTTGACACCTTCGACTACGTCAAATTTGATTATCGCTGGTTATACAATTACTGGACAATTTATTACCGCGCCCGATATAAAGCATCGACAGCACTAAAACGATGTTTGCTAGATATAATTCGTAAGCAGCCACAATCAAACGCACAGGGAGTATTCATGAATATTTACCATAGCGGAGAATAGTAACGACACAGGAAATAACCGAAAAGTCAATCGGATCAACATGCGGGATTTATCTTTCACTATATTGAATGAATAGTTTAAAATGATAGTTGAAGTATTTTTCAAAGATATTAAGTCAGTTATTTTAAGTCATTTAAATAAGGCAGAAAAACGCATTTTGGTAGCTGTAGCTTGGCTTACCAATGAGGATTCTATTAATGAACTTACCTATGCAACGCATCTACGTGGATCGTTCTGAAATAAGAATGAATAAACTTTAAACTGGGTAGTAAAGATAACGCAGCTAAACACTATCACGATGAATCTTATGCGTGTATAACCAGCTCATGCTCGCTGCCATATCCAAGGTCACCTCTTCTACCAGCCTACGTAATCGCTTAGGTATTCTTTTTAATACCTCAGTCAACCCGTCTGCCTGCGTGCCTTTGATCATCGCTATTATTGACCCTTTACGTCCTTTAGCTTCTTTATTTGTAACAATCGTGTAGAGTTCCCCACTAGCAAAGGCCGTTTCGTCAATGCTTAGATAGCGACCCATGTTTTGCTCAAAAAGCATCCATTCAGCTGCATGTTCTTTCTGCTCCCATGTGGAGTAATCGCTGAGATGGTGTTTGTATTGTTGCTGTAATTGCTTGCCATCAACCTGAAAGAAATGGACTAGAACTGTAGGACTAACAGGGCTTTCGTCCAAGTGTTTCTTTTAAAAAAAGACCGAACTCTTTGGTAATACGAGCTCCGTCACTGACAACATCCCAATCTCTGGTGATGATCTCATTAGTCTGGATATCTTCCCAGCGTCTACGTTTGATAACCAGGGTTACTTTATTTTCTCTGATCGGAAAATCTTGCACACGGACTTCGGGAAAAAGCCTTTAGAATGGAGCTTGCGATCATTATATTCAGCAGGCGGATCAATCTTTTCTTCCAGGTAAATATGAAGCCCATTGGGCGATTGAGTGGTTTTGATCAGGTCAAAATACTCTAAAGCCCCTTCGGGAGAAGAAATTCTATTAACTGCCGGTAGTTCTGATCCAAGTTTGTTGCTTCTTAATGAGCTGCAAAACAACGACTTTTTAACCTTCCCCCAAGAATTCAACTTGATCCCGAAAATCCGAGTGAAACCCTCGAGGACCTTCTATAAGTGAATGAATTTTTATAATTCATCCCTGCCCCTCCCGTCCCCAGATTTAGGAAACTATAGAAGTCATATTTGCTTGCATACTGGTGTGCGCTGTTGTGATGCGGGAATTTAGAATGCGGAGAAATCAATGGTTTTATAATCCGTTAACTCGATGTTAATGACCCATCCAAGCCTGCGTGTTGCCCTATCACTTACCTCCGTTTCTTAGCCTCGATTCCCGTTAGCGGGAGGACATGCCTCGACGCCTTTGTTGCATCTTTTAACCAAGAACAGAAGTTAGGGCTGCTGGAACGAAGCTATTTCATTCCAGCAGCATCTCACACATCTTGGCTACGGCAGTTGACGGAAAAGAAGGCCTTCCGGTGCTAGCTTCCTAGCCTGCGCGAGGATCCTTTCGTCTACGCCAGATTATGCTGTCATGGTCTCGGAGGACGACAGAAATACAATACTTTCACAATTTCAGTGGACCACGACCCAAAATCCGAATTTCCGATCTACCGATAGGTATATCTCAATTGTTTTTGCGTTACGTGTAGGTAACGTGAACTGTTATATAGTAACACCCTTTTCAGGTATATTACACAACAGAAGTGATAAGTCCGACCAGGAGTTCACGCGTAAATGAAAGTTGTGTCTGTCCCTTCTCTTGTCGGTCAGAAGACACAATAACGACAGTATAGCTTAATAACACCAACGATGGCAAAAATACTTTCTTTAATATTATTTATTCTACTAATAAAATCTGCAGCTTTTGCTCAAAAGCTAGCAATTGACACATCTGTTTTCAATAAATGGCCGTCCGTTGGTCAGGCAAAAATCAGTAATGATGGAAAATTTGTTTTATATGTGATGGACACTAACGACGTAAACAACTCTTTATCAAGACATTTCGTTTTGCAATCAACTGAGAACAACTGGCGCATGATCGTTCCCAATATTGATTTTCACTCTCCTTTTACGGGTGATAGTAAAAAGTCCGTATTCATACATTCTTCTGATAGCTTAGCTATATTAACACTTGGTACTGCTTTAATTGACTATATACCACAAATAAGTTTTTACAAACTTTGCGATGATTGGTTGATATATAGAACTAAGAGCCTCCCCGATAAGGTTACTTTTAGGAACTTAGTTAATAGTAGCAAAGTTGAATATTCAAAAGTTAAGGACATTATTTTTGATTCCAATAATAAGGGTGTTGTTTTGGAAATTCTTAACGATTCCGATCAAATTGAATTAGTATACCACGATTTGACTAAAAATAAACAGAAAAAATTTTGGAAGGGGCTTAACCCATCTGGAATTTATTTTAGTAAGAGCCATGAGCAGATAGCATTTACAAACTTTGCAAACGAAATTAATACACTTTGGTATTACAGAATTGGCGATGCAACAGCGAAGAGTATTATGACTGATACGAGCAAAGGTGTTACTCAAGGATTAAAAATTCATCGAGTTAATAATATAAGTAATAATGGTCAACAGGTTTTTTTTACCCTAGTACCAACTAAAAAAGATGATTCTAGTATATGTAATAAAGATGTAGAAATTCTCAGCTACTTAACGCCCAATCTTCGAGAGCAATCATTTTCAAACGAAAGTTTTCTTGCAGTTATCAACTTAGCATCTGGCAAGATTGTTAGACTTCAAGAAACGAATGAAATTATTGGCAACCCTGTTGGGAAATATGTTATTGTTTCACATTATTCCGAGGGAGGGGATTGGGCTGAACGATATTGGAATAAAAATTCATTTCGAAGCATTTACTTGGTTTCAACGCAAGATGGCAAAAGAACATTATTACCTACCGCCTCCTACGAATTATCACCTAATGGGAACTATGCGGTTTACTATGATTTCAAACAACGAGGTTATTTTGCTTATAAGACCCAAAACGGATCAATAGTGAACTTGTCAAGCGGCATTAAAACAAATTGGATAAAATACCAGAATGATTATCCAGATGCAGCTGAAAATGATTACGGCATACAAGGATGGCTCAAAGGGGGCGAGGAAGTTCTGTTGAGAGATCAGTTTGATATTTGGCAGATAAGTTTAAATGGGAAAAACACGCCTATAAACATTACTAATGGCTACGGCTCAAAATCAGGAGTAATATTTTATCAATATAATTCAAAACAATTCGAGAATTTAAACCACGGAACTAATCTAGTAGTCATGGGCTTCGACACAAATTCCAAAGAGAATGGATTTTACCGAATAACGATTGGGAAGAAAGCCGATCCCCATTTAATGAGTAAAGGATCGTACCTATATTATATGCCATTGGCGCAAATTAAGAACCAAGGTGAGCCACCAATAAAGGCACGCAATGCAGAAGCTTATATCATAAATAGAATGAGTGCAACTGAGTCACCAAATTTATATTTCACAAAAGACTTCATAAATTTTTCCCCACTAACGGAGATTCATCCTGAGAGAAAGTATAACTGGTTAACCTCCGAGTTAATAAACTGGAAACTGCCAGACGGGTCAATTGCACAAGGAATTTTATACAAACCTGAAAATTTTGATAACAAAAAAAAATATCCGATACTATTCCATTATTATGAAAAGTTCTCGTCAAATTTAAACGTATATTTTAAGCCGCGGCCATCGCCAGGCGACCTTGATATTCCAACATATGTTAGCAATGATTATTTAGTATTTCTGCCAGACATACACTATAAATTAGGGTATCCTGGAAATAGTGTCTTGTCAACTATTATTTCAGCGGCAGAGCATTTAGCAACAATTCCCTATATAGATGCCAAAAAAATGGGAATCCAAGGACATAGTTTTGGAGGTTACGAAACAAATTATATAATTGCAAATACAACCATTTTTTCAGCGGCATGTTCAGCAGCTGGTTTCTCCGATATCATTAGTTATTATGGATCAGGGGGCATTGGCCAGTCAATGGTAGAAGAAGGTCAGCTAAGAATCGGTTCAAATTTATGGAATAGACCGGAGCGTTTTATTGAAAATTCTCCCATTTTCCGCGCAAATCGAATATTCACACCTTTGTTGATGCAGAATAATAAACAGGATATGGCAGTTCCTTTCTCACAAGCGATGGAGTTATTTACTGCACTAAGGCGCTTGGGTAAAAGGGTTTGGTTGCTACAATATTACGACGAGGGACATACATTGTCGAAACACGAAAACGCAATGGATTTTACAATCAGAATGCGCCAGTTTTTTGATCACTATTTAAAGGATGCTCCAGCACCAAGATGGATGACTCGATATTCTGTTTCGGAAAATTGTTTAGATTTTGATTCTGAAATAAAAACTCCTGGCCCTGGATTATCAAGTGATAAATAACCAAGAAAATTCGGCACGGGACTATATAACCCGTGCCGAATAAAACATTACCTATTAAAGGAATGTCGTGTACACGTAACCAGTCGAAGTTGGGAAAGCTGTCGATACTGTTGTAAAATAATACAAAGTAGCTCCCGGGATCTGGGTCGTAGTTGAAGTAGCATTGGAGATTGTACGTGTTGGCAAGAGGGTTGATGTCGTTCCAACATAGTAAGTTACAATGCTATAGTTTTTCTTTGCTTTAAATGCAAATGCGCCACCTACTACGGCAAAAATTGCGATGGCGGATAGAAGAACACGTGCTTTTTTCATAGCATATCTGTCTTTTAGAATCAAAAGACAAAACTTTATGTGCGAATATATACCTACTCTTTTCTAATGGTTTTCGGCTTTCCCATTTTGTTTGCCGGCTTTGCTTGCAATCAAAACCGGCTATGCTAACTAGCAATATCGTTTTACTCTGCAGGTCTTAATCCTAACAGATCTTCAGCCCCAACAGTTTTTTTTAACATTATAGCTATACGATAAATTGAAGTTACCGGTGGTGTTATTCTTTTTTTTTTGCTGGTGTTCTACTCACCTATGCCGCCGTTATCGAGCAGAAAATACGACAACGCGGCATAAGATTCATTGCTATATCCGTTGTCATGTTGACTCGCTTCGGTCATGAGATCGCATCGGTAAGTTTTAACCGATAACTGAAAGAGAACACATCTTTGAACGGTATCGCGTGGGCGATGCTGATGGACTACGCTCTGCTACTCCTTTATTAGTTTGTTCCCTCACTTATGAAGGAGTCAGGTTCTCGAAGAGCCTCAACCGACAAAAGACACTGCGGCGCTACTCCTCCGCTAGATTTCCCCCCGACTTATATTGTGGTCCAGAAAATACAGCTGTGCTGAGGAACACCGTAGACGACGACATATGTTATATAAGAATCAGCAATAATAAAGTATGATTTGATTATTGAACTTAGAATTTATAAACTTGGTTTGTGTCAAAAACTATGGCGACTCTTATGGTTTGGTTCTCTGAATTGTCATTACGAAGATAGCAGAGTGCGGTATAGAACTATTTAGTAGTTAGTATATAAAGTTTGGAGGGAAAATACTTTTTTGTTTAGAACAAAAACATACCCCATAGGTGTCTTAAACAAAAAGGTTTCAACCGAAATTGAAACCCCCTTGTATGAAAAAAGCTAAAATAATCTTAGCAATATTGCTCTTGCGTAATTGGTGATGCATAGCATTTGACTGTTTTCAGCTACCTGCAAATTGCAGCAATAATGCAGTTATAAACTTAGGAGATCTGGAAAGATTATTTAGAGCTAAGGAAATATCTCAGCTTTATTTTCTATCCTGGCAAGGTCTCACACATCCTCATGTTGTCGGCACCGGATAATGTAAATTTTTGGCAATTAAGGAGGTGCAATAGAAATTTCCAGATAGGTTTACATTTAGCAGACAACATTAACTGATTTAATGGAGAACACGCCGCCACCGCGCCATTCCTCATGCCCCATCCCGGTAGGGTTCCAAACAATGGGGAAAGTATTTACAAAAAAAATGATGCTTCCCCCTATGCCGGCGTGCGGCCATGATCTCGGAGTTCCTGTGGGATAAAATACACTATGGTGAAAATTACTTAATGTGAATCATACCTTTTGCATCGGTATAATAATCAATTGTGTTGGTTAGCATCATGCCATCAAGGGTAAATTCAATAGGCTTTGTTTTAAACACATACCCAGTAAACTGTTGTTTAGCTGCCCGGTCATTGTCAACGACTACAGTCACTCCATACCATCGGGACAATAATTTGCTGATTTCATAAAAGCTCGCATCATTAAGATAGTATCGTCCTTGTATCCAGGCCAGCACTTCTGATGCATCAAAAGTTGAGGTTTTAAGTCCGTTTTCCGTACTTGTTGCTTCTTTACCAGGTTTAAGAACGGCGCTGTCATTGTATGCCTTAACTTTAACAGATCCATTTACCAAAGCTATTTTATGAATGCCACTATCGTAGGTATTTACATTAAATTCTGTTCCAAGCACCTCCAACTCCCCGTGAGGCAGATGAACTATAAAAGGTTGATTGGCCTTACTTTTAACTCTAATATATGCTTCGCCGTTTATACATACTTCCCTCCGTTCCTTAGAAAACTGTAATGGAAACCGTAACTGGCTTGCTGAGTTAATATGTATCTCAGAACCATCCTCTAATTTAATCTTATAGTCCATGCCATTAGGAACGGTTAGTAAGGCAAATTGTCCTATGTTGTTGTCTGCTACATGATAGGATAATGTTCGATCAGTAGTGGATATACTAACATTATTAGCTTTTAGCTGCTTGGCGCTTGAATCCAATGTAATATGCTCTCCATTAGGCAAGAAAAGTATTATTCCTTTATCTGAACTTTCAAACTGGCTAAAAATTCTGCTACTATTAACTTTATCTTTGCCCACATTTACCAAATAAGTTAATCCAACTACAATGATCACACATGCTGCTACCGCAATGGCTATCCGCCTTACTCTTGCCCTGCTGCGTCTTTGGTTTTGAATAACGTTAAGTATCTGTTCTGCCTCTTGTTCTGTAGAATATTTTTCTTTGAAGGCATTTAAGGGAGTCATTAATCTCCGATGTAGTTCATCTCTTAATTTCAATGCCTCGGGATATTTGTCAATAGCTTCTTGAAGAGTTTCCCGATCTTCTTTTGAAATCTGTCCTGTGATTTCATCTATAACAAGGTTTTCTATAAGTTCCAAGTCTAAGTTCATAATACTTCTATAACGCAGAATTCAAATTAATATACTGGTGAACGATCATTTTATGGTTAAAGGATACAGTTTTGTCCTGAGCTTTTTAACTGCAATTGATAGTGTATTCCTTGCTGTCTGCATTTCTATATTTTGCTCTTGCATAACATCGCTTATGCTCTTCCCTTCAATATAAAGGGAACAAAATACACGCTTTTGTACACCAGGAAGTGATTGAATGGCGGTATTGATATGCCGTCCCATTTCTGCATTTTCCAAAGGATTTTCATTCACAAATGTAGGCTGAACATACTCAAAAGCGGATTTTTTCACATCTCTTGCCGCTCTCTTCCTCAATGCAGATATACTAGCATTTTTAGTGAGTGTAAAAAGGTACCGACCAATGACAGTATCATTTCTTAGACTGCAGCGCACATCCCAAAGCTTCAAAAAAACGTCATTCACTACTTCCCGCGCCTCTTCTATGTCATTTAATATAAGGACCGCCTTACATACTAATTTATGATGGTATAGACATATAATTTTCTTAAGAGCTTTTTCATCGTTATTAACTAATTGATTAAGCAGCTCATCCTTATAGCAGGTAGCTCCATCGTTCATACTGGCTGGTGGTTGGTTTGTGGATTATTCTTAAATAAGATGCTACTTTTTGCACATTCACATCAAATTATTTACATGACAAATTCAGCAATGACTCTCTTTCCTATTTTAAATAGAACATCTCGATTGAGCTATAAAGTAACAATTTTTTAATAAACTGATAAAATTAGATTTTGAGGAGTACTGTGATCTTCAAAAAAAAAAAAAAAATTGCTACACCATTGGTACATTTTCTAGTTTTCTGCGTCTTTATATAAACTAACCAATACTATTAATCAAAAGTAGTTCAAATGCTCGCATCTGTTTATACAAACAGGCTATTTTTTTATTGTCATATACCTTATACTCACTTTCCCTTTTATAACCATAAACCTTTATTGCTTAAATGTGTATATAATTAATTGCATATATTGTTTTAGTATATATAATTGATAATTAACATTATTCTTTTCAACTGTGCAGTTGTAATTCGCTCTTTTGCTAAAGGGACCAACCATTCGCTCAACCAAATTTGATTGTTTATGCCTCAATCCATCCGCAAATTTTATCGGCCTTTATGCCAATCATTTCTATTATTTTTTTTGATTCAAGTTCTCGTAATTTCTCATGCCCAAGGCGGTCGAGTCATAAACCGGCCAGTCTCTCTCTCTGCTACTAATGAGCCCCTAGGATCAATTCTAAAGAAGATTACTAAATCAACCGGTATTAATATCTTCTTTAACAGTGTAGACTTATCAGAGTATTCTAATGTGACCATTAGCGTAAAGAACAAGCTTTTTACTGATGTCATGCATGAATTGCTTGATCCCAGAGGTCTGGAATGGGTAGATCTTGATGATTCAGCGATCTCCGTTAAAAGGAGTCCTCAAAAAGCTAATTCTGAGTCTGCTTCACCTGCAGATTCCTCAATTTCAATCACAGGCAAAGTGACGAATGAAAAAGGCAGCCCGCTTCCGGGAGCAACCGTAATGATCAGAGGCACCAATAAAGGAAGTGCAACAGATGTGAACGGCAATTTTGTAATCAACAGTGTGCCGCCAAATGCTTATCTAATGATTAGTAACATTTCGTTTCTTTCGAAATCTATTCCTATTAAAGGTCGATCCTTTTTAGGAACAATTACCCTACAAGGATACATTGGAGAATTAGATGAAACCGTCATAGTGGCTTATGGTACAACTACAAACCGCACTTCCACTGGAAATGTAACAACCATAAGATCTAAAGATATCGGAAATCAACCCGTGAACAATCCTATATTGGCTCTTGCAGGAAGAGTGCCGGGATTACAGATTACTCAGGCTTCAGGCCTCGTTGGTGGAGGGGTTAAAATACAAATACAAGGACAAAACAGTATTCGTAATGGTAACGATCCCTTTTACGTAATCGACGGTGTTCCATATATTTCGCAGCTTTTGCCAAATTTTGGCGGTGTTCTTGAAGGTGCCGGTATAACAAATAACGGCCAACATGGAAATCCACTATCTTTTATTAACATCTCCGATATCGAGAGCATATCTGTTCTCAAAGACGCAGATGCTACTGCAATATATGGTTCGAAGGCCGCAAATGGAGCTATTTTGATTACAACAAAAAGAGGAAAAGCAGGGAAAACAAGAGTAGACGCAAACCTTCAGCAAGGATGGGGTAGAGTAAGCCGTAAGCTGAATTTATTGAACACACAACAGTACCTGACAATGAGGCGGGAAGGCTTTTCAAATGATAAAATCGACTTTTCATCTCCTCCATTTGACATCCCTGAAGTTCGAACAGCTATCGCCCCCGACCTATTTTTCTGGGACACTACTCGTTATACCAACTGGCAAAAAAAATTTATAGGCGGAACTGCCAAATACACTAATCTAAACTTAAGCTTTTCAGGAGGCACATCAAATACGCACTATTTAGTAGGAACTACCTATCGTAAAGAATCAACCGTTTTTCCAAAAGATTTTGTAGATGAAAAAGGAGCGGTACATTTTAACATTAACAGTGTTACACCCAATCAAAAATTTCATCTAAGCTTGTCCGCAAATTACCTTGTTGATAATAACAGGTTACCAAGTGTCGACATAACATCGAGAATTTTCCTGGCCCCAAACGCTCCAACATTGTATAATAACGACGGATCTATAAACTGGGCACTCGATGCAACAGGAAAAACAACGTTTCCCAACCCAATGTCTGAGTTAGAAAAAAAGTACACAGTCAAAACAAATAACCTAGTTAGCAACGCAGTACTGAAATATCAGATAACCAAAGAAATAGACATTAGCAGCAGTTTCGGGTTTACTACTATGCAATCAAAAGAAACTGTAATTACGCCAAACACAGCTACACAACCAGAGTTAAGACCATATATATTGAATGGTGGACTGTATGGTAATAATAATATTAGTTCATGGATAATTGAACCACAAATAAATTACCAGAATACTATAAGCAAGGGCAATCTGAATTTGCTAATTGGAACTTCTATTCAAAGGACAGATGCAAACGGCCAGTCATACTCGGGGGAAGGATATCTAAGTGACGATGTTATATCAGATCCTAAATCTGCATCAATTATCAGGTCATTTTCCTCTACAGCATATATTTATAAGTATAACGCTCTTTTTGGTCGATTGAACTATAATTGGGAGAATAAATATATACTCAATATATCAGTACGTAGAGATGGAAGCAGCAGATTCGGAGCAGCTAATAGGTTTCATAACTTTGGAGCAATAGGAGGAGCCTGGATATTATCAGAAGAGAGTTTTCTTAAAGGAATGCAGCCAGCTTTAAGTTTTCTAAAGTTAAAGCTGAGCTATGGAACAACTGGAAACGACCAGATAGGGAATTACGCATACCTTAACCTATATACGCCGGTTGCTCAAGATATACCATATCAAGGTTCAACAATTATCACGCCGACTGGCTTACCCAACCCGTATATCCAATGGGAAGAGACAAGAAAGCTGAATATCGGTACGGACTTTGGTTTTTTTAATGATATATTAACGCTTAACGCCAATTACTTTAATAACAGATCGTCTAATCAACTATTAAATTATGCATTACCAAGCATGGCTGGCGGAGGAGTCCTAAGAAACTTTCCCGCCACCATAAGGAATTCAGGATTAGAGTTAGTCATTAGTGGTTCATGGGTAAGGAGTAAGGAAGTAGAATGGTCATCTAGTATAAATATTACTTTCAGCAAAAATAAGCTTGTTTCTTTCCCAAATCAAGAACAATCAAGCTATGCAAACGTGCTTATAGTCGGTCGCTCACTTAGTACAAGAAGGATCTATAAATACATTGGTGTCAATAGCGAAACTGGAGTGTATGAGTTTTCGGACAGTTTAGGAAAATTCACTTCAGCTCCGGATTTTAGAAGAGATGCAAATATTTTGATCGATTTGGCTCCAAAATATTATGGTGGTTTAAATAACAGTATTAGATATAAAAATTTCACTGTGGATTTCCTATTTCAGTTTGTTAAACAGAAAGGGTCAGATCTCTCTTTCGGCGTTGCACCTCCAGGAGTTGCTCTATTAAACCAACCAGTTGCTGTTCTGAACAGATGGCAAAGCCCCGGTGACCGTGCACCTATCCAGCAATACAGCGCATTAGGAAGATATGCTGACCAATTTGCGAAAGTAAAAAATGAAAGTGATGCTGGATACGTAGATGCATCATATATCCGGCTAAAGAACTTGTCTGCATCATGGCAAATCCCCAACAACTGGATAAAAAGCATACATCTTAATAGTTTAAGTCTTTATATACAGTGTCAAAATCTGCTCACTTTCACAAAGTACAAAGGCCTAGATCCAGAAGCTTTAAGCAACACGAATTTACCACCACTAAAAATGTTGACATTGGGTATTAGGGTAAGCCTGTAATAATAAAAACTAACACATGAAAAATATACTTTCGTCATACAATCTGAAAACGATTACTCTTGTTACATTGGCTATTTTTCCTTTTATATCAGGCTGTAAAAAATTCGTTGAAGTACCAGAGCCTACCACAAGCATTAATAGTGAAAACGTATTCATGAACGATGTAACAGCAACTGCCGCCCTGACATCTTTATACAGTAAAATGAGTTCGCCTGGGATTCGGGCCGCTGAAACTCTTACGTCAATTTCGTTTTACACTGGGTTATCGTCAGATGAATTGACTTTATATAGCGCAATTACTGATGTGGATCAAATCGCCTATTATAAAAACAACCTAAAAAACACTTCCAATCCTAATTTTTGGGTTAGTACTTATCCCACAATCTATGCAATAAACTCCGCCATCGAAGGGCTACAAAAGTCAACACATCTTACACCTGCCGTAAGGCGACAATTACTCGGTGAGGCTAAATTTATGAGGGCATTTAATTACTTCTATCTTGCCAACTTATATGGCAATGTGGCACTAGCACTTACGACGGATTTCACAATTAATGAACGCTTGGCTAGAAGCCCACAATCCAAAGTGTACGAACAGATAATAAGTGACTTGAAAGATGCATGTGACCTTTTAAGCTCTGACTATTTAAATGGTGATGCACTGACTAAAACAGATGAACGATTAAGACCTACCAAATGGGCTGCTATTGCACTATTGGCTAGGGCGTATCTGTACACATCAGATTTTGTAAATGCAGAGAATACTGCATCTCAAGTTATCAATAACAAAATTTTATACGACACTGTACCATTAAATGAGGTGTTTCTTAAAAACAGTAAGGAAGCTATCTGGCAATTACAACCGGTAAATAAAGGTTGGAACACAGAAGATGCTAGAACATACACCATACCCGAAACAGGGCCTACAAATGAATGGCCCGTATATTTAAGTAACAACTTAACTAAAGCGTTCGAACCAGGTGACAAGAGAAAGAATAACTGGGTAAATACAAGAGTAATAAATGGTATTGGTTATGATTATTCCTATAAATACAAAAGCGCAACTTTTAACGAACCTGTTACAGAATATTCAACAGTCCTTCGACTAGGAGAATTGTTCTTAGTACGTTCTGAGGCGAGAATAGAACTTGGAAAAACAACCGACGCATTATCAGATCTTAACATAATTAGAAATCGCGCTGGTTTGCCTGACTACTCGGGCCCACTTGACAGATCATCCCTCGTAAATGCAATTGTTCATGAAAGGCAAGTAGAGTTATTTACAGAATGGGGACACCGGTGGTTTGATCTTAAAAGAACGGGTAAAGTGAATAATATAATGCAGTATGTAACCGCTCAAAAAGGTGGAACATGGGAAATACATTGGCAGTGGTATCCGCTGTCATTAACAGATCTCCAAAATGGACCCAACCTCGTTCAAAACGAAGATTATTAGTATAAATAATGACAACAACATCTATTCGATGCAACCTTGTTGATGAAAAAAATTTAAAACACTATTAAAGAAACGCTTTTATGTTTATGCAGAAGACAATAACGGTGACCCTAGTGATATTACTCCCAATTTTATGTAAAGCACAGACTGGTACGATATCAATCGACTCACTCAATCGATTCTTTAACAAATTGACCGAACCTGAACGCTACAAAAAAGAGAACATTAATTTCATGATAATGAATAACATAAGCTCTAAAAGCCTTTTTTTTGATTTTCTCAAAAAAAAGGAATACAAAATACAAGAAGCCACCGGAAAGAACCAATATATTCAGAGCCACATTGATTATATAATAGCAAAAGAAGAAATAGATCCCCTGCTGTGGAAAAACAGCGATTCAGCCGATTCCAGCATGGCTCAACCTAATTGGGAATTAATGAGAAATAAAATTACCAAAAAATTTTCCCGAGATTATGCTGATAGGACAATACTTGGCGCCCAAGTCAGATGGTATGGCTACAAAAAAGACACTATAAATCTTATTAAATGTACTGTTGAAAAAAATGACAAATATGGCTTAGATACTGCCGGATTTGGTAAAGCAGCCTTAAATAATATGATTTATTCGCTGATATTCACAAATAGCAATGATCCTGATATACTAAATAAAGCAATAAAATGGATGGGAATCCTAGTAACAAGTGAGCCTAATAATGCGTCCTTTATCGATACGTATGCAAACATACTCTACAAAGCGGGACGTGATAAAGAAGCGCTTAATTGGCAAAAAAGAGCAATCATTTTAGCTCCTGACAACAACGAGATAAGAGAAACATTGATAAAGATGGAGCGAGGTGAACCTACCTGGCCGGTAAAAAAGAGACTATAGAATTTTCTGTGTTAACGGTCTGTGATCGCTACTTATCTCAATAGGTCCAGAAACCGGGGAAAGCGCTGCTGCCGTGCCATTCCCCCTTCCCCATCCCGGCAGGGTTTCAAACAATGGGGAAGTTGTTTACACAAAAAATTTTACACTCCCATAAAACCAAATAACAATTAAGCCTCCGCCGGTATTCATCTACCGGTACCGCCGTTGTTGTGTCTTCTGACCGACAACTGAAGGGATATTTCTGAGCCGTAAAATATTATCATTCCGTTGTCATTGCAACATATTAATAATCGAAAATATTTTTTGTCATTATTGTTCGTATGATATGAATAAGCAAATTGTGACTTACAGCCTTTTGGCCCACATTTATAATACTGGCTCAATATCTAAAGATTTTGAAAATCTATTTGTTCCTATTGTAAAAATCGGTCTAGCAAAAATGTGTGCAACCGGCAAAATTAAAGGTGATGAGTTATCCGAAGTTAAAGAGTTTGTTGACAAAGATACTGGATTAGAAATGCCCTATCCCATCTTGCGAAGGATTCTCTCGAAGATAGAGGCAGAAATTAATACACCTGAGAATATAAAGGTACGTTTTCATGCAGATGGATCCTTTATTATCAAAGAGTATGTCTTCGATGAGTTTAATGAAGAGCAAGAAAAAAAAGAAACTGAAATTCGCCTATTAGAGCAAATATATCTTGATTTTTTAAGGGAGGAAAAGATTGATAAGCCTAACTCATCTATTTACAGTTTCATCGAAGAGGGAAAATACTCTTTGGGGGGATATATAAACAAAAAGTATCCGTCGAATCCCGATGATGGAACCGTAGAGGCGAGGTTCATTAATTTCTTAAGAAGAGTTCCGGCGCTATATAACGTTTTACAATCTGTCTATATCGGCTCAATTCTTTCTACATATCTTGAATACACGCCTAAATTGCTGGTTAATGGCGTAGAATTGGTGTTAGACACTAATTTTATAATAAGCCTTCTTGATCTGAATACATCTGAGTCTACTGTCAATTGTAAAAAATTATTACAACTAGGAGGTCAACTTGGATATAAATGTACTGTTCTTGAGATAACATTAAGAGAAATTGATCAATTGCTAAAAGTAAAATTGGATATGTTCGACTCAACTTTTTTTTCTCGCTTGGTTGATCCCGAAGATATCTATAATGCTTGCCACAGAAGAAATTTAACTAAAATTGACTTAGAAAGGATACGGCAACAAATTCCCTCTTTACTCGATGCTGAGAAAATTATCATTATTCCAAATGTTGAGAAGTATGAAAATAAGGCTCGATTCTCTGATGACTATGAAAAGCTTAAAGAAGTCCGCCATACACCATTTGCAGCTTTGCATGATGCGACATGCCTTGCTTATGTAAAGGAAAAAAGAGGTCGGAATGTAAATGAGTTCTCGAAGATAAATTGCTGGTTCGTGAATAACTCAAGTAGAAGAAAAACAATTAATTGGGTTAATGGTCATTTCCCTCTTATGATCAAAGCGGAAGACCTTTTAAATATGCTATGGCTATCTTCTCCCATTGTGAGAAAAGGTATTGGTATTAATGAGATAGCGAATATCGGGTTATATAGACTTGTTTCTTCAACCTTGAATGATGCGTTACCACATGGAGCTATTATTAAAGAATTAGAAAACAATATAAGAAAATATGCAAAAGAGAAAATTAGTGATGAAGATATAGTCTTCATCTCGAAAAGTATTGCAGCAAGGTCCTTCACAAGTGTAGAGGAGCTTAACGATTCGGCTAGGAATGATGAGACAAAATTTGTAAACACTCTACAAGAAATAGTTGATAAACAAAAGCAAAAAGAGGCGAATCAACAACAGCTTATGGAAATTTTAATCGCCTCTTTTAAACAAAGATCAGATGATTTGAGTCGAGAAAAACGTGTTGTTGAGGCAGATAAAACCAAATTAGTTGAGACCATTGATTTAAATTCCGAGTTAGGGAACGCCATTAGACGGCTCAGAGCCGAAAATATTAAACTTAAGAATGAACAAATTGCAACAAAAAGAAATAACTACAAAAAAAGGAAGATTTTTATGTGGAGATTTTGGCAATGGTTTGGCCTAGTGATTGCGGTAGTAGTACCCATATTATTCAATAAAGCCATCTTCCTTTTAAATAAAAATATAAACCTAAGAGAATTAGTGCTAAATAACTGGTACTACTCATTCCCAATTACGATATTATATCTTCTTATTCCTGGATTTATAATTTCAGGATTGGCACAAAAGCATTACAATGTATCCGGTATTGCTAAGTTTGAAGAAAGAATTCAATATCCAATTGATATGATCTTTTTAACTGAAGAAGATTAATATCTCTCTACAATAATTTTAAGGCATTTCGGATACAGCTTTCTATTGGTCAAGCCACAAGTACTGCAAAATTTCTCTTTCAATCTCCTAAATTGATGTCCAATCATTATATTGTTTAAAACATGGTAGAGGACTGAAACTAATATTCCGCTCAAGAATTTTTGTCGTTTTACCGTGACTAAAAACTATATTTGCCTTGACAGGTCGTTTGGCAAAAAAAGCGAACGAATTCGGCTAATTGCTAAGTCAAGTTATGGCTTGACAGCAATTTGACTAAAGATATTTATAACTTATTGGATACCAGACCTAGGTTAATTCCTGTTCTGGGCACAAAAGCGGAAAGGTCGGAGAATATCTCCGATCTTTTGCTTTTTAAGGTCATCTGAGCCCGCTCTGGGCCTGCTTATCAACTCGAGGCTGACGTTCGGTTCTGTGATTCGAAATTTAATATCTGAAAAAATCAGCTTTTCTGCGAAGATCGAACCAATGATTTGTTTTTTGCCTATTGGGGAAGCTGTAAGATAGCGTAAGCCTACGAGCAACAGCATCTATATCGTAATTCGGGAGTGGCTTAACTTTGCTCAAGTTTCCAGTTATGTGGAAGAAGTTCTTTGATTCGGTTTACGGGATAGCCGGCTATTCTACTGAGCACGTCCTGTAACCATTTTACAGGATCAACCTTATGCATTTTACAAGTTCCAAGCAAGCTATATAGCATCGCGGATCTCCTCGCAGCCTCATGTGAGCCGGCAAATAGATGGTTTTTTCGGCCCAGGGCTATAGGCCTTATGGAGTTTTCAATCGGGTTGTTATCTGGCAACAGATGTCCTGTTTGGGCATATGCGCATAGTTTATTCCACCTTTTTATGCTATAAGCCAGTGCTTGTCCAATTGGGCTCTTAGGAAGGACTTGTGGATACTGGTTAATCATCCATCCCCCTAACTCAGCGAGGATAGGAACAGCCTTCTCAAAACGGTGAGATTTACGATCTGCTATATCATATGCCTGAGCATTGCATTCCCGCTCTATTTCATAGAGTA
>NZ_JAKIRP010000021.1 GCF_021646545.1 Chitinophaga filiformis
TGCAATAATCTGACGCCTAATCAGGCTCATTTAGCCAGTGGAGCATTAAAGCGAAGATGGATCGCTAAAAAGAAGGTAAAAACAACAGAAATAGCAGTGTAAAGCTTAATTTGCACATCTGTAAAGCTTAATTTGCGCATCTGTAAAGCAAATAATGAATTATTTCAATAACCTGTAAAGTCAATCCTGAAACTTCTTGCAAAAACTGTAAAGTTTTTCTGTACTAAGACACCTCGGTTTCGGTTCGCTTTAATACCGCTTTTGATACCGCTTTGATACCCATTATCCTACGTTAATCCTACGTTTTAAAACGTAGGATTAACGTAGGATAATGGGTATCAAAGCGGTATCAAGACGGCATTAAACAGAATAGTGTCTTAGTACATACCTGTTTGGCATCAGATCATTACCGCTCATATGTGGCCAGCCCCCATTGTAGCTGTCTTAGTACAGAAAACGTTACAGTTTTACGATGAAGGTGCAGAATTGACTTTACACGTGATCTCAAATCCTTATGCGCTTTACAGATATGCAATTTAAGTTTTACAATGTCTTATACGGAAGTACTCTCCCACCATTACAGTGAGAGACAATATATTCCAGGAGGGAGAGCGAAAGTAGCACCGGTTTCAGATGGGAATGTCGGGCCTTCGGCTCTCCGGCGACACGACCGACGAAGTTAAATCGGTATCCAAATCCTATTCGCCTGACAAGGCCCAATAGCATTCCAGAGAGGCGCCGACCGACATCCCATACTGAAACCGAAGCTACTTAGCGTAAATAACTAACAACCTCCAACAGTCTCCCATGCGGAAACTGAAGCTGCCTAGCGTGAATAACTAACAACCTCCAACAGCCTCCCATGCGGGAACTGAAGCTGCCTGGCGTGAATAACTAACAACCTCCAACAGCCTCCCATGCGGGAACTGAAGCTGCCTGGCGTGAATAACTAACAACCTCCAACAGCCTCCCATGCGGGAACTGAGGCTATTTAGCGTGAATAACCTTCCAGCCAAGAACGGCTATCAACCAATCTACGCGCACCCGCATCCGCAGTTAAAATCCGATTAAAATGGCCTTAAACTTCATTAAGGCAGGGCATTATCTACATAGTCAAATATATATTTGTATCAGAAATACTATGATCAGGCTAATTGCATACATATTACTCTTTATTCACATCAACACGACGATGTTCATCCCGGTGGCGGATGAGAAAGACGTATATGACGCCTGCGGACGCCAGATCAACGACATCAACACCTTCTTCGAATTGATCAACGAGGTAATGCTGGGCAATACAGATGTTGCCGGACAGGATGAGGATGATGATCTCGCGCATTACTTTACAGGCGCCGGTATCACCAGTTACGTGCCTAATGCGCAACAGATCATCCTCTCCAGAGAAGAACCATCTACCACTGATCTGGCAATTGCTTACCCCCGGGCGCTCGTTCAGAAAATCAGTACAATAGCCTACGATATCCTCACACCCCCACCCAAGGCTTAATACACATACGCTAAAGATCTCTGCATGCTAGTATCTATGGCAGCCTACAACGGCTGACTATAAACCTTTATATGCCTGTATTGTCGATCTCATTATCAACTATTTCTTACAAATATCAATATAAACGATTCTATATGTCTAGTAAGGACTTCAATGTAGCATCACTTTTCCGGATCCTTACCTGCTGTCTGTTACTGCTCGCTGCCGGTATTTCAGCCAAGGCGCAGGATACCTTGCACATCACACTCGAGGATGCAGAGAAACAGTTCCTTGACAGGAACCTGCAGCTGCTGGCGGAAAAGTATAATGTCTCTATCGCAAAAGCACAGATCATTCAGGCACGGTTGTATAACAACCCTAACCTTACCCTTAGTGGTAACCTCTATAATCCTGACAGAAAGAAATTCTTCGATATCAGTAATCAGACGGGCCAGTACGAGATCGGTATACAACAACTGATCTCCCTGGCAGGAAAAAGAAACAAACAGGTACAACTGGCGCGTACCAATGCAGCAATGGCGGAGAATGCCTTCTTCGATCTCCTGCGTACGCTCAGGTTCACGCTGCGTAGCAACTTCTACCAGGCGTATTATCTCCAGAGCTCTATAAAAGCATATGAAGCGCAGATAGCATCGCTGGAGAAGATGGATGCTACCTATAAAGATCTGCAGCAGAAAGGGCTGGTGACGCTGAAAGACGCTGTACGCCTGCGCTCCCTGTTGTATAGTTTGCGGGCAGAGCGTACCAATATGTTAAACCAGGTGAATGATCTGGAAGCGGAGTTACAATTGCTGCTGCAGAACAATCACTCCTGGTTTGCGCCTGATATGCCGGACAATGCGATCGCCGGTATTCCGGAAGTACGGCAGACCAGTTTACAAAGCCTGGTGGACAGCGCCTATGCCAACAGGCAGGACCTCATGCTGGCACAGAACAATCTGCAGTACAATCAACAAAATTATAGTCTGCAGAAGGCCATGGCAGTACCCGATCTTACGCTGGGCGCCAGTTTTGATAAGAGAGGCAGTTTTGTGAACAACGCCTCCTTCCTGAACCTGGGAATAGATCTTCCTTTCTTCAACCGCAATCAGGGGAATATCAAGGCGGCAAAGTTCAGTGTTGACCAGACAAAATTACTGGTACAACAACAGACACAGGCCGTAGAGAATGAAGTACAGACGGCCTATGTAAAAGCGATCAATACCGATAAGATGCTGGAGTCAGTGGATCCTGCATTCCGCGGACAGTTTGAGCAACTGCTGCATAGCATTACAGACAATTTTATGAAGAAGAATATCAGCCTGCTGGAGCTTACAGACTTCTACGATTCCTATAAAGAAAACATCCTTCAGCTGAACCAGCTACAGAATGACAGGATGCAGGCGATAGAGACGCTCAACTTCGCGATCGGTAAAACTTTGTTCAACAAATAACAATAACAGCAATAGTCATGAAACCTTTTATCATATATCTTCTTCCCGTAGCCTTTGTATGCATGCTCTCTGCCTGCGGCTCACACGAACCGGAAGTTAAAAAAGATGATCCTGCCATCTCCGACAGCCTGTTCAAACACGTAGAAACCGCGGCTGCAAAGATGGAAGAACCATCAGAAAATATCAAACTGAATGGCAAGATACAGCCCGATGAAAGCAAGGAATCCAAAGTATATGCCCTGGTAAGCGGTAAGCTCAAAAGTGTGCAGGTGGAATTGGGCGACTACGTAAAACAGGGACAGGTGCTGGCAGTACTGCAAAGCTCTGAAGTGGCGGGTATTTCCAACGATGTATCTATTGCAGAATCGAGCCTGGAGATGGCAAAGAAAAATATGGAGACGCAGAAATCCCTCTTCGAAGGCAACCTCGCTACGCAGCAGGATTATCTGTCTGCACAGATAGAATATAAGAAAGCACAATCAGAACTGAACAGGGCCCGCCAGGTAGCCAATATCACCGGCGCCAGCAGCGCTGCATATACATTGAAAGCACCTATCAGCGGTTATGTTATAGAAAAGAACATCTCCAACAACTCTGAAGTACGCCAGGATAACAGCAATGCGCTGTTCACCATTGCCGATCTATCCACCGTATGGATCATCGCCAATGTATATGAATCAGATATTTCAAATATCCGTTTGGGTGACGAAGTGAAGGTAAAGACACTCGCTGATCCCGATAAGGAATACACAGGTAAAATAGACAAGGTGTACAATGTACTGGATCCTGCCAACCGTACTATGCAGGTGCGTATCAGCATGCCGAATGCCAGCGGTGAACTGAAACCGGAGATGTTTGCCACAGTGAAGGTGAGCGCCAAACCTACCGGCGCTGTTCTGAGCATTCCTGCTAAAGCCATGGTGATGGACAACAGTAAACAGTATGTGATCGTAAAGAAACCGACAGGGCTGGAAATACGCCAGATCAACCTTCTACGCCGCATTGATGACCGGGCCTTCATCACCGGTCTGCAGGAAGGTGAACAGGTGGTAACCAGTTCACAGGTCTTTATTTATGATGCTCTTAACCTTAACTAGCCAAGCCGGATCTCATGCAGAAAATAATAAAATCAGTCATTGCCTTTTCCCTGAAGAACAGGCTCTTCATAGGTTTTGCTACGGTCGTCCTCATCGTATGGGGCGTCATAGCCTTCAGAAATATACCTATTGAAGCATTCCCGGATGTAACGAATACACAGATCACCATCATCACACAATGGCCCGGCAGAAGTGCGGAGGAAGTAGAGAAGTTTGTGACCGTTCCTATTGAAATAGCCATGAACCCTGTACAGAAAAAGACCTCCGTACGTTCTACTACTGTATTTGGTTTGTCTGTAGTGAAGGTGATCTTTGATGATAATGTAGATGATCCTTTTGCGCGCCAGCAGGTCAACAACCTGTTGCGCGATGTGGAACTCCCTGATGGCGCTGAACCAGATGTACAGCCGCCTACAGGACCAACGGGAGAGATATTCCGTTATACGCTGGAAAGCAAGACCAAAACGGTGAAAGAACTCAAAACATTACAGGACTGGGTGATAGAGCGCCGTTTGCTGAATGTACCGGGTGTCGGCGATGTGGTAAGCTTTGGCGGTGAAGTGAAGACTTACGAGATCACCGTCAATCCGCAGAAACTAGCATCTTATGATATTACGCCACTGGATGTATACAGCGCTATCTCGAAGAGCAATATCAATGTGGGCGGAGATGTGATCGTAGATAATTCACAGGCTTATGTGGTACGTGGTATCGGTCTGCTGAACAATGAGGAAGAGATAGGCAATATCATTGTTGACAACATCAACAACACACCCATACTTGTCAAAGATATTGCACAGGTGTCGGTATCCAGTCTGCCCCGTCTGGGACAGGTGGGTCGCGACAAGCAGAACGATGTGGTGGAAGGTATCATCGTAATGCGTAAGGGAGAGAATCCCAGTGAGGTGATCAAACGTGTAGAGGAAAGGATCAACTATCTGAATGAAAAAGTATTGCCTTCAGATGTGAAGATCAATACGTTCTACAACCGTAACAACCTGATTGAGTTTGCTACGCACACGGTGTTGCACAACATGCTGGAGGGGATCATTTTCGTAACAGTGATCGTGTTCCTGTTCATGGCCGACTGGCGTACGACGGTAATTGTGGCCATTGTGATACCACTTGCGTTGCTATTTGCGTTCATCTGCCTGACTCTCAAAGGGATGTCGGCCAACCTGTTATCGATGGGGGCGATAGACTTCGGTATCATCATTGACGGCGCCGTCGTGATGGTGGAAGGGATCTTTGTATTGCTGGATCAGAAGCAGCACCAGCTGGGGATGGAGCGCTTCAACAAGCTATCTAAACTGGGACTGATCAAAAATACCGGTGGGGAGCTGGGTAAGGCCATTTTCTTCTCCAAGCTGATCATCATTGCCGGTTTGCTGCCCATCTTCTCTTTTGAGAAAGTGGAAGGTAAAATGTTCTCTCCCCTGGCCTGGACATTGGGTTTTGCCCTGCTGGGAGCATTGGTGCTGACATTAACGCTGATCCCGCTGCTCAGCAGCATCCTGCTGAGGAAGAATGTTCGGGAGAAACACAATATCTTTGTAGAAGGTATCACTAATGGTGTGATGAAGCTCTTTTCACGCACCTACCGGTATAAGCGCATCACGCTCATTATAGCGACGGCGCTGGTGGCTGTAGGCCTGTTCATGTTCAGGTTCCTGGGAACGGAGTTCCTGCCGGAACTGGATGAAGGAGCGATCTATATTCGTGCTACCTGTCCGCTGAGTGTATCGCTGGACGAGTCTAAAGTATTGGCTAACAAGATGCGCCGCATCATCCTGGCCTTCCCGGAAGTGAAACAGGTGATGTCGCAAACGGGCCGTCCGAATGATGGTACAGATGCTACCGGTTTCTACAACATTGAATTCCATGTAGATATCTATCCGAAGAAACAATGGAAGAGCGGTCTGTCAAAAGAAGAGCTGATCGACAAGATGCAGAAACAGCTGGAAGTATATCCGGGGGTGAATTTGAACTTCTCCCAGCCGATCATGGACAATGTGGAAGAGGCGGTATCGGGTGTAAAAGGTTCGCTTTGTGTGAAGATATATGGGGATAGTCTTACGTATACTGAGGCAAAGGCCAACCAGGTATATGAGATTATGAAGAACATCCAGGGCGTGGAAGATCTGGGTGTGATCAGGAATATTGGTCAGCCGGAAATGAGAATTGACCTGGACGAAAATAAAATGGCCCTTTATGGCGTTACTACAGCGGATGCGAACGCTATCATCGAAATGGCGATCGGCGGTAAGGCTATCACGCAGATCTATGAAGGAGAGCGCAAATTCCAGTTGCGTTTACGTTATGAAGAGCAATACCGCAACAACGCAGAAGCAATCAGTAATTTAATGGTCCCTACCCTACGCGGTGCACGGGTACCTATTAAGAACATTGCCACCATCCGTACCTTAACAGGGCCTAGTATCATTTTCAGGGACGATAACAGAAGATATACGGCCGTTAAATTTTCTATCCGGGGACGCGACATGGGTAGCGTTATAGCCGAAGCCCAGGGCAAAGTTGACAAACAGGTTAAACTGGACAAAGGTTATGAAATGCAGTGGGCTGGCGACTTTGAAAACCAGCAGCGTGCAACGAAACGCCTGACGCAGGTAGTGCCTATCAGTCTCCTGATCATTTTCCTGATCCTGTTCGTCATGTTCGGCAATGTGAAGGATGCCGGTATGGTATTACTGAACGTGCCATTTGCTATTATTGGGGGCATTGCGGCCTTGCTGATATCAGGGACAAACTTCAGCATCTCAGCCGGTATCGGATTCATTGCATTGTTCGGTATCTGTATACAAAACGGGGTGATACTGATATCGGTATTCAAGAACAACATGCAAATGGTGAAGCGGCATGAATTTAATCATCACACTCTTGAAATAGCAATACGGGATGGGGTACGTACGAGAGTACGCCCTGTGGTCATGACAGCGTTGATGGCGGCTATTGGCTTATTGCCAGCAGCGTTATCCAAAGGTATTGGTTCTGAGACTTCCAAACCCTTGGCGATCGTAGTAATAGGTGGCTTGATCACTGCCACCGTGCTCACGCTGCTGGTGTTCCCACTGTTCTTCTACCTCGGTTACAGGAAAGTAGGTCAGAAGATGGATTGAATGGTTGATTCTGTGCTTATGTAATTGGAAAAGTCTGCCGGTCGGCAGACTTTTCCTTTTTGTAGTATTTTATTTTTTCTATCGGGAGATGATGAACCTCACATCCCTGCTTTCAGTCTCTGTTATCACCCTGAGGATGAATGTGCCTGTCATCGATCCTCCTACAGAAAAAGAATCGTCTATCAGCAGCGTTGGTGCATACTGTTTCTTACCCGCTATGATGCCATTCATGTCGTATACATAAGCAACAACCTGCTGTTTACGGTTCAGTTTTATCTTAAAGTTGAAATTGCCGTTGTTGGGATTGGGTGACAGCGTCACGGTGTCGATAACATGCACCGGCACACTGTAGCCTGGTCCGGCATTGGGATCGTAGTTACCTATTTCCAGGTCCTTGCGCAGCACATAGGTACATGTACCAAAAGTGGCTGTCATTTCTACCCAATAGCTTCCGGGATCGGTGAACTTAATGAGCGGCGTGCCGTTCTCATTACCTAAGAGCACAGCAGCAGGATGATAGTTCCAGCTCACATTGTCCGGTGCTGGTACATTGATCTCTTTAATGACAAGGGTATCGAAGGCATTCTTACGGGAGGCGACGAGGAAGTTGATATCCGGTTTTGTGTTCGCCTTGCTGATTGTGACATCCTGATCTACTGTACAGTTATGGGCATCCTTTACTGCGATGTGATAATTACCCGGCGTTAATCCGTTGAACGTACCCGCAGGCAACCAGCTGCTCTGATCCAGCGCATACTGATATGGCGTAGTACCTCCTGTTACAAGTGTACTGAGCGTACCGTCTCCAAGACCATCACATACAGGCGGTGCACTGACTTCCAGCGTTAAAAGTGCTGGCTGGGAAACAGTGTAGGTAAGCGCTTGTTTGCAACCTTTACTGTCTGTGATAGTCACGGTGTAATCGCCTGCTGCGATATTTTCGGCGCCATCACCAGAGATGGCGGGATCATTCCATTGATAGTTATAATTGCCATCACCGCCGCTGACATGGAGTTTCAGGGCTCCATTGGATTCACCGTAACAGTTCACGTTGGTAATATCGGCGGTGGCAGTTAATGATGTATAAAGAGATGTCAATGTTGTGGTGATATCTGTTGTACAACCAGCAGCATCCCGCACCTGCAGCCGATAGTCCTTCGCAGTAAGACCCGTGAAAACAGGATTGTCCTGCCATGGTTGATCTGCAATTGCATATTTGTAAGGGGCAGTGCCTCCCTGTGGTGCTACGCTGATCGTTCCTATAGGGTCAGCGCCACAACCGTTGTGCTCTTTGTTACTTACTGTTAAACCAAGTATAGCAGCTGGCTCTGTCATAGTGATCTGCTGGGATACAATACAGCCACGGCCATCTTTTACGTGGAGCGTATGTGTACCGGCATTGATATGTTCTACCAGCGCTGCATCGCTGTAAGGGTTATTGTCCAACGCATACAGGTAACCACTGTAATTACCGCCGTTGCCACCGGTAGCGGTGATCTGTGCAAAACCGTTGTCATTACCTTTACAGGAAATGTTATATCCGGCATAGTCAGACAGTGTGCTGGTAAAACTTACCGGTGCAGCTGGCATGATGATCGCATAACTTGCAGCAGCATCTACGATACAGCCATGTCCATCTGATAGACGAAGTTTATAAGTACCGGCAGTATGGATATCTGTGTCAGCCGTGAAAGGTTGATAGGCGCCGCCGTCGACTGACCATTCATACAGGTAAGTACCTGTACCACCCGCTCCGGTCATTTCGATATGAGCACCATCGGCAAGGCACACCGCATCATGTACAGTGATACCTGCGATCTTCACTGTTGTTGCCGCCTGTACAGTGCTTTCCGTAGAAGTTGCAGAGCAGCCCGGAGCTTTATTGTCAGTGATGATGAGATGATAGGTGCCGGCAGCTAAGGCCTCTATCTGCGTATCTGTGCCGAGCCAGATCGTATTGTCGGACCAGGCGCCATTCTTCAGTTCCTGCCAGTGATAATAATAACTACCTGAGCCACCATTTACGACCGACTTAATGAGCGCATCATCTTCACCATAACAGCTGATAGGCGTTTGTTGCAGGTTTACCTGCAATGCGCTCCGTTCGTAGATGCTGATGCTCTTTGTTGCCTGATCGTTACAGGTATTACCCTGATTCTTCGCGGTGACAGTATAATTGCCCGCAAAAAGATCTGTGAAGACGCCTGTTGTATTTGTAGCGATGGATGTATTGTTTTGCAGCAGCGTGTATTCGTATGCACCGGAGCCTCCGGTAGCAGTACATACCAGCCTGCCTTCACGTGCGCCATAACAACTGATAGAATCTACAGGATCGATATTCAGTGTGAGCGGAATGAGCGTACTCAATGTTACCGTACTATCCCATCCGGGACAATTTACATCGCTGTTAAGCACCTCTACCCGGTAATTACCTCCCGGCAGATCTGTGAAGGTATAGCGGTCTGTCATCACGGCACCTGATTGTTTAAACGGAGCAGGATCACCATTGCGATAGAGATTGAATGCATAGTTAGCTACAGCACCATCTGTTGCACTGGCTTGTATATCGATAGCGCCATCACCGGGAGAGACACATTTCGGAGAAGTGGCTGCCAGGTATCCGCTGACACGTGGTGGCTGTGTGATAAGGATATTTCCGGTAACAGCAATGGTAGTGTTACAGGTACTGTTCTTTACCTGTACCCTGTAAGTACCGGCCGGCAGTTGTTCAAATAAAACGCTTTTTCCTGTTCCCGGCCTGTCTGTAATAATTGGCACACCGCCGGATAAGAGCGTAAACGTGTAGGTACCACCAGGATCGGCTCCTGCTGCGGTGATACCGATCGTACCATCGTTACCACCGTAGCAACTTACGTTCTTATGACGGGTATTATCTTCAGCCGCGGTAAGTTCTGCCAGTTCCCCTACTGTAATGACAACCGGGGCATAACAGCTTCCGGCATTTTCTCCGGGATTGATTATCCAGAGTGAGTAGACGTCCGGCGCTAGTCCGCGGATATCAATACCGTCTGAAACCCGTACGTTTCCCGGGCTCCATTTGTCCAGATTACCACAACTCGTGGGGTTGCCAGGATCACATGGTTCGGTAACATTGCCTTTGCGCAGGAGCCACCTCATTTCACCGAATGCACTGGCAATATTGCTGCCCGCTATACGGATGCTGCCGGTCTCCATTCCTTTACAGGAAGCGGTGCTATCAACGGCACTACGATCGCGTAACGAGGGAGGCGCCGGAAGGATATCGATAGGGTCTGAAGCCGGACTATAGGGAGAATACAAAGTAGCGCTCGGATATTCTATTTTATACCGGTAATGAAATCTTGCCGACTGCCTGGCGTTCTTTACTTCGGGGATCCGCTGAAGCGGAGTAAAATTCAGGTGTTCATTCGCTGATGTCCCCATTGGCTGCCAACCAGCACCATTCAGCGAATACTCCCACTCTACCGTTTTCTTCATGTACCTGTCTGAAGGGCCTACAACAGTACCGGTTTCGGAAAACTGTACGGACGCTCCCGCGCAGATCGTTTTATTGAAAGAGCTGCTTTCGAGCGGCGGAGGGGTGATCATCACCACCATGAAGCGGACGCGGGAGGACAAGGATTCTGTGGGCGTACCATCCACCAGGGGCGTACACTTGTATACCGGAATATCTGCGAGCAGACTGGTATTGTTCAAGGCACTCTCTGTGATCGGGTAGCATAAGGATTCTGATGGACCGGTAGGCGATACGGCTACTGTCCAATATTCTACTCCCGCACCGAGGTAAGTTAAACTGGCAACGGGGTATACAACATTGGTAACCCTCATGATATTGTTGCTGCCATTACTACCTACATAGGTGGGATAGCGCATCATTTGGTCGGCGTCCATTACATAGAGCGCGTTGATGCTACCTTCAAACACCATATACATGGTAACTTCCGGATTAGGATATGCCTGTGCCCGCGTTCTGCCAGGCAATAAACAGGACCATATCACGGCAAACCAAAAGATGATCCGGGCAACATATTTCGTGCGGGATAAACTACGTAACGCAACAGGCAACGGGAATAACCGTATAACGGCTATAGGGCTTAATTGATGTGCAGGCATAGGGTAACAGTGGTGATATTCGTGTACTGTATTCTCTTAAATAATACCTAAATATAAGCAGGCAGACACATAGAAAGAAAAATAATATTATCAGCTGAGGCAAATAACTGGAAATCAATCAGGCCATCTCAAAATGAAGTACTAGTACACAGTCGGGGAACCGGCAGTGGGGTTATGCAGCATCAGCAGATGCATGTGGTTTAACATCGTCTGCAACAGATTCTTATTGCACTTCAAACATAATAAGAAGTGGGTTGTTACCTATAAAATGTCGCCTGTCGACTATTCAACTATTTTCCTTACATTCATCAAAACGTATACGTAATCCCAAGATCATCCTAAATCGCCACAGTATGAAGAACTATCTACAACTCACCTGTTTGTGCGCCCTTTTGTTGCTCATAAACTTGTCTACACGGGTCTATGGACAGCAACAACAGACAGTAACAGGTACTGTAACAGACAAAACAACTGGCAACCCTTTACCGGGAGTCACTGTCAGTGTTAAAGGCTCACTTGCCGGTACCATCACTGATGGTAGCGGAAATTTCAGATTCAACACGACCCGCCAGTTCCCGATCACGCTGGTATTTTCCTCCGTGGGGTACAGCAGCGCCCCGGTGGTGGTGAACAGTGCGGGCAACATTACTGTGCAACTCGCTTCTACGGAGATCCTGGGAGAAGAGATCGTAGTTGCCGCCAGCCGTGTGTCTCAAAGTATACTGGAATCGCCGGTATCTATTGAGAAGCTCAATGCGACGGCCATACGGGAATCTCCTACCCCTAGTTTCTATGATGCCCTGCCTTCCCTCAAAGGCGTTGAATCCAGCGTACAGAGCCTTACCTTCCGTACCATTACCACCAGGGGTTTCAATACCAATGGTAACACCCGTTTTAATCAGCTGATGGACGGTATGGACAACCAGGCGCCGGGCCTGAACTTCTCAGTAGGTAACATTGTCGGCATCTCCGAACTGGACGTAGCCAGTGTGGAACTGCTGCCGGGCGCATCCTCCGCACTCTATGGTGCAGGAGGCATGAACGGTACATTACTTATGACCAGTAAAAGCCCTTTCGATTACCAGGGCCTGAGCCTGAAACTGCAGGCAGGTATTAACCATGTAGGCAAAAAGCAGCAGGACCAGATCGGCTTCATTCCTGACATCACCGCACGATACGCCAAAGCCTTTGGTAAGTTCGCCTTTAAGCTCAATTTCGGGTACATGAAGGCCGACGACTGGCAGGCGGTGGATTCGACGAATTTTGACAGGTTAAACCTGCGTACAAAAGCAGGTTTCTCTAATGCTGCGGATCCTAATTACGACGGTGTCAACGTTTACGGTGATGAGATCACCACTACTTTTGGTGCTGCAGGGGGATTGCTCAACGGACAGGCAGTGTCCCGTACAGGTTACGCTGAAAGAGACCTGGTTGATTACAGCACAAAAAGCCTGAAAACAGGCGCTGCATTCCATTATAAGATCACAGACAATACGGAGGCCATCATCCAGGGTAACTGGGGAACCGGTACTACTGTGTATACCGGCTCTGACCGTTATTCCCTGCGCAAATTTAACCTGGGTCAGTATAAGATCGAAGTAAGAGGTAAACGCTTCTTCGTACGTGGTTATACTACCCAGGAACGTTCCGGTGAAGCGTACAATGCCACTGCATTGGGTACCCTGCTGAATGAAGCTTATAATCCAAGCGTGATCAGGGACAATGACGGTAATGTAACCGGTGGATGGTTTGCAGAATACGCTACTGTTTACAACCAGGCACGTGCAGGTGTCTTCCAGCCTGCACCAGGCGTAAAGACAGATGCGCAGGCACATGCTATTGCCCGGTCTGTAGCTGACAGGAACAGGTTGGTACCTGGCAGCGCGCAATTCAACCTGGCGAAAGAGACTATCACCAGCAACTATATCGGTTTCGGCGCAGGCAGGAACGGAGCTAAGTTCAACGATAAAACAAACCTGTACCACTACGAAGGTTTCTATGATTTCACCGATCATCTGAAAGTATTGGAAGTACAGGCAGGTACTGCTTTCCGCAGGTATTCCCTGAACTCTGACGGTACCATCTTCGATGATGGCGCCGGCCGTATCAAGATCGATGAAATAGGTGCTTATCTGCAGGTGGGTAAGAAACTGGTGAATGACAGGATCAAGCTGACTGGTTCTGTTCGTTATGATAAGAACGAAAATTTCGACGGCAGGTTTACACCTCGTATATCCGGTGTGTTTACTGTAGCTCCCCGTCACAATATCCGCCTGTCATTCCAGACAGCTTACCGCAATCCTACCAACCAGGATCAGTACATCGACCTGCCTATCCGCGCCAACACCCGTCTGATAGGTGGTTTACCGGAACTGCTGACCAAGTATAACCTCTACAACAACAAAGGTTATACGCAGGCGAGCGTACAGCGTTATGCTGCCACCGGCGATCCTACCCAACTGCAGCAATATACCTTCGGTAAGTTCAGGCCTGAAAGTGTAAGCGCCTATGAGATCGGGTACAAGGGCCTCATCAAAAACCGCCTGCTGATCGATGCTTATTACTACTACAGCGCCTATAAGAACTTCCTGTCCTATACAGCACTGATACAGCCTACTGTTCCACTGGCACAGGATCCGACCCTGAGCAGCGCCAGGATATTTGCGACCTACGTAAATAATCCGGAAACAGTTAAGGCACAGGGTGGTGCGATTGGTCTGGATTACCTGATCAATAGCTGGACGCTGTCGGGCAACTTCTCTTACAACGACCTTACGAACAATAAAGGAGAACTTGACAATGCCTTCAACACGCCTAAATACCGTTTCAATATCGGTCTTGCAAATAAGAACATCGCGAAGAACTTAGGGTTTAATGTGATGTACCGTTGGCAGGATGCGTTTGTATGGAGTTCCAGCTTTGTAAGAGGTACTGTGTCTGCTTACAGCACCGTGGATGCGCAGGTTAATTACAGGATACCGAAGATCAGGGCTACTATCAAAGTAGGTGGTTCTAACATTACGAACCATTATTTCCAGACTTCTTATGGTAATCCGAAAGCAGGGGGTATTTATTATACAGCGATCCTGTTTGATGATCTGTTGAAATAATAATTTCTTTCAGTGTAGAAAGCCCCGGGATGTATTTCCCGGGGCTTTTTAAGTGTTATTGATTACGATACTTCCGTTTCAGGCTGGATCTAAGTTATCGATTATGTGCTGCTATGTAAGTGCTATTGATTACGATACTTCGGTTTCAGGCTGGGATCACTGGCTGTAGTTCTTTGAAGCTACGGACGATTAAGCATTGGGAATCGTATGGGCGATAGAATAGGTATTAAACCCCTGTCAATCGTGTGAGCGCTTCAAACAACTAAGGCCAGTGATTCCCACCTGAAACCGTTATACTTAGTGAGTTCCTGTTATTGGCCTGAGCTACTGTATTTAAGCCCTCCAGCGGCATAAGTTCACTTAAGTCCGCCTCAAACCGGTTGCTTCTTCGTCTGAATACCGTCCCACTAGTGTGCTTGCTATTTATTCTCTTCGGCCAATTCCCTCAGCATCGTGATGGTATCAAACAGGACGCCTGCTTTTCGTTCGTATACCGTCTGGATTAGTAATGCCTGCTATTTATTCTTTTCGGCCCATTCCCTCAACATCGTGATTGTGTCAAACAGGACGCCTGCTTCACCTCTGAAATCGCCCGAGCCTTTCGGTTCGCCGGTACGTACATCGTACCATTCGTAGAAGCCGTTACGGGCGATAGTTCTGGCGATGATCGGCTGGAGTTCGTCCCAGGCTTCCTTCATAAAACCGTTGGCGATGAGGGCTTGTATCATCCGGCCGCCGAACCATGTCCAGTCGCCACCGTTCTGGTAAATGTAAGGGTGCATGTTCGGGAATTCCGCTGCGGGATAAGGCGGATAGACTGTTATACCAATGGTGGCGAATTTCTCTTTGGCAGCAGCATCCACCATTTGCCTGTTAATAGCGGCAATTTCTTTAGGGGTGTGCAAACCGGCCAATATAGCACAGGCAGAGCCACCGGTGTAAAGTATTTTCTTTTCGTTGAATGAAGCGTGGAAAGGACTTCCATCCAGGTAGAGATGAGGAATATACTTCTGCGCTGCTGATTCCCACAGATGTTTGCGTACGTTCTCACTGATCTGCCGGGCAATGTTTGTCCAGTTTTCAGTGGGCTGATAGGTGGCAGGTTTTATTGCCAGGAAATCCTGTATGGCAATCAGATACATGGCATTATCGTATATATCAACGGCCCATTTCGTTTTATGATTAATGGTTACGCCCCAACCGGTTTCCGGCTGTACATCACCCCAGTCAACGGTGGTGGCGCCTTTTACCAATCCATACTTTTCTGACCATCGCTCGTTGTGAACGTAGATGAGCGCTTCCTCCATCCTCCGGATAACTGTCTTCTCTCCTATTTTTTCCTGCAGAATAGATGTATCGCCTGTTACATCTATGTACTTTCTGATGGCCTGGATGAGAGAAGATTCCTGGTCGGTTTCCACGGTATTTTTATGCGCTACCCATTCAGGCGCGGCGGGAAAATAGCGGAATTCGTAACCGGCCGATGCTTTTTTGATATCTATGTATCCATCAACTATATCTCCGCCGTTACCCTGCATTTTAAAGAAGAGCAGCAGTATGTCCCGAACCTTCTCTGCAGCATGTACCTTCAGGGAACCTTTAATGAAGGTATTGAGGTCCCTGATCCAGACCTCCCCATAAGACGTACCGGCATTGAAGCCCGTCAGCAGCCGCAGTGCACGGGCCTGTATCGAGTCCAGCCGCGCATCGTTGCGAATAGTAAGTGAAAGCTCCCTGTTATCCGTTTTTTGTGCAGAGAGTGGTGCCCCGAAGGCTGATAGGAAAAGCGAAATAATTAAGAACGTGGTGAATATCCTCATATATCTGTTTGTTAAGACCTGAGACAAATGTACGCACATGTATTCAAATGTACAAACATTGTATACAATCAGGGCAAGTAAAGAATCTTATATTTGCGCCATGCAAACTGTTTTCCCGACCCTTTATTCGACCCTAAGCCCTACTGCCTTAGCCTCTTATATCAGTCAGCAGTATACAATCGGATCCCTTGAGTGCCGGTTTATCGTACGCGGTGTAGGTGATACTTACCTGGTCAGCTCCGCCAACGAGCGATTCATTTTGCGCATTTACAGGCCATCTCACCGCACCCTGGGTAATATACAAGCCGAAGTGGAATTGCTGACGGCCTTACATACGGCCCAGGTATCCGTATCCTATCCCCTGGCAGATAAAGACGGTCATTATATCCAGTCGCTGCCGGGAGCTGAAGGCACCCGCCATGCAGTACTGTTCAGTTATGCCGAAGGGCGTTCCCATAATATACTGTCGGATATCCAGCTTTATAATTTTGGGCGGGAAATGGCCCGTTTTCATAACATCTCATCGCAGATACAGTTGAGTAATGACCGATGGACATTTGACCTGGAAACGACCTTATTTCAACCACTGGCTGCCGTAAAAGATTATTTCAATGAAGATCCGGCGACTTATGAGTGGTTATTACAGTCGGCAGATAAAGTGAAGACTTTCCTTTCGCAACTGGATACTTCCCATTTTTCTTCCGGCTATTGCCATTTTGATTTCCTGCCAAAGAACTTCCACTTTGACACAAAGGATAACATTACCTTTTTCGATTTTGATTTCTTCGGAAAAGGCTGGCTGGCCCATGACCTCATGACCTTCCAGCAACAATTGCTCTTAGATACCCACCTCGGCCGCCTGACGGCGGAACAGCGGGAAAGGACCTGGTCTCTTTTCGTGGATGCCTACCGTTCCGAACGCGCCCTTAGTGAAGAAGAACTGGCGGCGATACCTTACCTGGGATTGGGATTCTGGGTGTTTTACATGGGTTTCCATGCTACACATGATCAGTTCTATCCGTTAATGCAATCGCATATGTTACAGGGAAGGTTTGCGGTTGTGCGGAAGTTGTTGGAGCGGGCATGGGAGGAGACTACTCCGGTGGAGCGGTAATATTGTCAGTGATTTTAGGGTAGGTCAATTCCGACCTTGTTACCATACCTTTACCATGCCTTTACTATGCCTTTGATATGCCTTTAGCATACCGGAAAATATGGGGCGATAGATAGTATTCATGGTTGATTGATGCCATCATGACAGTTATCTGTGGGGTTCCTGGAGAAGAAAGGCAAGGCCTCCTTTTGAGGTGTTCATGTCCAGCGATGCGTCGGGGATGCGTCCAGTATACGTCGGGTATGGGTCGGGTATGATGAAACGATGTACCATTATCGTCGTGATAAGCAAGCCCTATAAATGTCATGGGGAGAGCGGAAGTAGCAGCGGTTTCAGATGGGAATGGCGGGCCTTCGGCTCTCCGGTGACACGACCGGTGCTGCTAAATCCATATCCCAAATGCTATTCGATTGATAACGCCCAATAGCATTCCAGAGAGGCGCCGACCAACATCCCATACTGAAACCGGGCGTTTCCGCGGTCGAAATCTACATTATTTCCATGACGAGGTATCCCTAAAATAGCGACGCCCCAGGGCCGTCCCTGGAGCGTCTTAGATTTGTTGTACCCCTCAGTGGATTAAAACCCTGAGTATCTTTATACGTTGAAACGGAAGTGCATTACGTCACCATCGTTCACGACATATTCTTTACCTTCTATACGTAAGCGGCCGTTATCGCGGCAGGCAGTTTCAGAGCCAAACTTAACGTAGTCATCATAGGCGATCACTTCGGCCTTGATGAAACCTTTCTCGAAATCAGTGTGGATCACACTGGCAGCCTGTGGCGCTTTCCAGCCGGTGTGGATGGTCCATGCCCTTACTTCCTGCACACCTGCGGTAAAGTAGGTGATCAGGTTCAGGAGGCTGTAAGCGGAACGGATCAGGCGGTTCAGACCAGGTTCAGTCAGGTTGTATTCGGAAAGGAACAATTCTTTATCTGCCGGATCTTCCATTTCGGAGATCTGTGCTTCGATGCTGTTGTTCATCACCACTACTGTAGCATTTTCCGCTTTTACGGAAGCCGCCAGCTGTTCGGAGTATTTGTTGCCGGTCAGCATAGAAGCTTCATCCACGTTCGCCACATACAGTACTGGTTTTTCAGTCAGCAGGAACAGGTCGGCGATCGCTACGCGATCTTCCTTGCTCAGTCCCAGCTCACGGATATTTTTACCTTTTTCCAGGTGCTCCTGGCATTGTTTGAGGATTTCGAATTCTCTTTTAGCTTTAGGATCGCCACCGGTTTTAGCCATTTTCTCGGTACGTGCGATCTTTTTCTCCACGCTTTCGAGGTCTTTCAGTTGTAACTCGGTGTCAATGATCTCTTTATCGCTTACAGGGTTGATAGCGCCTTCTTCCCTGAGGATGTTATCGTCTTCGAAGCAGCGGATCACGTGAACGATGGCATCCACTTCACGGATATTGGCCAGGAACTTGTTACCAAGACCTTCACCTTTACTGGCCCCTTTTACAAGGCCTGCTATGTCTACAAATTCAATAGTAGTAGGGACTACACGGTTGGGTTTCACCAGCTCTTCCAGCTTTGCCAGCCTTTCATCCGGTACGTCTACAAGTCCGACGTTAGGTTCAATGGTACAGAAGCGGTAATTGCTGGCCTGCGCCTTTGCGCTATTGCTTACCGCATTAAATAAAGTCGACTTTCCTACATTCGGCAATCCAACAATTCCTACTTGTAACGCCATTTTTTAAAAAAATTTGCGCGAAGATAATGCTTTTTTAACTACCAATATCAAGTCAGCGCGACGAGTCATCTGGTATAACACAGATTTATGCTTTTAATATTAAATTTTTGCCATTAGATTTGGCATTCAATCATTTCACACCATATGGCATTAAACTACGTCTGGCTGGCTTTCTTCCTGATCTCTTTTGTTGTGGCTGTTTGCCGGCTGATCTTCCTCCAGGATACTGCCGTGTTCTCCACCGTTATGAATGGCATGTTTGAGAGCGCCAAAACCGGGGCGGAGATCTCGCTGGGGCTGGCGGGCATTATGACCTTCTGGCTGGGCATCATGAAAGTCGGGGAAAAAGGTGGAATGATCGCTATCCTGGCCAGGGCGGTAGACCCTTTCTTTTCGAAGCTCTTTCCGGAAATACCTAAAAAACACCCTGCCATGGGGTCTATTCTCATGAATTTCAGCGCCAACGCACTGGGACTGGACAATGCTGCAACTCCCGTTGGACTGAAGGCAATGAAACAGTTGCAGGAGCTGAACCCCGAGCCGGACACTGCCACCAATGCCCAGATCATGTTCCTGGTACTGAACACGGCGGGCATCACGCTGATACCTACCTCGGTAATAGCCCTGCGTATTGCTGCCGGTTCCCATAATGCGGCCGAGATTTTCATTCCTACGCTGATCGGCACCATTATCTCTTTTATATCCGGGTTGATCGCTGTAGCGCTGTACCAGCGTATTAATCTCCTGAAGGCCCCTATCCTGCTGACCTTCGCTGTGTTCGGCCTGGCACTGCTGGGGCTTTATTATATAATGCCTTATCTCACAACAGAGCAGCTGGCACAATACACCGCCTTCGTGGGCGGCTTCACCATTTTTGCCATTATTGTAGGCTTCCTGGCATTGGGGGTTGTTAAGAAAATCAACGTATATGATGTGTTTATAGAGGGGGCGAAAGAAGGTTTCCAGGTATCTATCACCATCATTCCCTACCTGGTCACCATGCTCGTGGCGATCAGTGCTTTTCGGAATACCGGTTGTATGGACTATGTATTGAATGGTATCGCCAGCCTGGTTGCAGCCATGGGCATGAATACAGATTTTGTGCCTGCACTCCCCGTCGGTCTAATGAAGCCGCTCAGCGGAGGCGCTGCCCGCGCCCTGATGGTAGACATTCTGAAAACGAACGGGCCGGATTCTTTCGCAGGACGCCTGGCCAGTATTATACAGGGATCAACAGAGACAACGTTCTATGTACTGGCGGTATATTTCGGTTCTGTGAACATCAAGAAGACGAAATATGCGCTGACATGCGGCCTGATCGCTGATGTGGTGGGATTGATCGCAGCCATCGTAATAGGATACATTTTCTTTCATTAAATAAATTCTTTCACTAACTTGGGGCCTACCACCAATAGATCCGCTTCCACCAAGAGGTACTCTTAAAACATTTAATGCCACTTAACTATCATGCCTAAGAAAACGCTGCACGAAGATTGGATTGCTGTTATCATTGCTTTTTTAACGATTGGCCTGGTGCTTTTAGGTCTCAAACCCGTATTCCCGAAGCTCGCCGTGTGGACAGACGCCTCCTTTGTGACGGCGCAGTTCGGAGGAGTAGCGGTCTGGAAACAAACGGGTATCTTATTTCTGTGGGTCTTTGGCAGCCTGCTGCTGGCAAAGGCTTTTACAGGAAAAGTTGAGTTCGTGAAACTGCTTGTATCGCTGTTGTTTATCGTCTTTATCACCCTGCTGGCGCAGTTCATTGCCAGCAACAAAACAGTGAAGGACTTCGGTATAGAGGTCGTATTATTCAGCCTCATACTGGGATTGCTGATCAGCAACCTGGTGGGCATACCAGCCATATTGCGGCCAGCCATACAGACAGAGCTGTACATCAAGATTGGTCTGGTGCTGCTGGGCGCCAATGTAGTTTTCCAGGACATCCTGAAAGCCGGCGGACTGGGTATCCTGCAATCTGTGGCCGTGGTGTTCACCGTATGGTACTTCAGTTTCTGGGTATGCCGTAAACTGAAACTGGATGACGAGTTCCGCATGATGATCTCGAGTGCGGTATCCATCTGCGGCGTGTCTGCTGCTATCGCTACGGCTGGCGCCATCGAGGGTGATAACAAGAAATTGTCGCATGTCATTTCCCTGGTGCTCATCGTGGCTATTCCAATGATGCTGTTCATGCCTTATATCGCTACCTGGGCGCATATGTCGCCCGCAGTAGCCGGTGCATGGCTGGGCGGCACGATCGATACTTCCGGCGCGGTAGTAGCGGCTGGCACCATCCTCGGAGAAGAAGCGCTAAAATATGCCACCCTGGTTAAATTCTCACAGAATGTGCTGCTTGGACTGGCAGCTTTCTTTATCTCTCTTTACTGGTCGTATTCCCGTAAGGAAGCAGGTTATGAAAAGCCTACCCTTCGTACTATCTGGGAGCGTTTTCCGAAGTTCGTGCTGGGTTTCGTACTGGCGTCCCTCCTGTTTTCCTTTGTACTGCCTACTGCAACAGTAGCTGCTGTAAAAGGTCCTTTAAAGGAATTGCAAACATATTGGTTCGCTATTGCGTTTACCTGTATAGGACTGGAAACTAAATTCACTGATATCTTTAAAATGGAGAATGGCCGTCCTGCAATGGCTTTTATCATTGCACAGCTCTTCAATATCATATTTACGCTGGTGATAGCTTACCTTGTGTTCGGTTGATAAATAACAGGAGACCATCCACAGAACCGCAAGTGAGGGCCTTCACTACAGTCTGTGGATGGTCTGTTGCCGAAAACGAACATGTTGCGCCCCAATATATACGAAAGGATACTGCTGATTGCCGGTCTTGCCGGTTACTTCCTGCTGCTGCTCATCACGCTCCTGCACTGGCAACAACCTTTATTTGACGAGCCATATTTTATCTCCAATGTTCATCTTTTAAAGCAATACGGCCTGTCCCGCACTTTCCTGTTAAACATCGACAATCAGGCGGCCGGGCCTTTATATCAGTTTGTGCATTATGCGCTGGAGCCTGTTACAGGCTTACAGACACCGGGCATCCGGCTGGTGAATACTGTTATGCTGCTCATCATCATTCTACTGCTGACAGGTATTATACGGAAGATGCAGCGACGGGTGAAGAAAAGCGCATGGCTGCCTGCATTACACATCATGGCGGTACCGATGATATGGCAGGTAGCAGGGATGGCGTTGACAGAAATTCCTGCGATATTCTTTGCTACATTATCTATCTGGCTGTTACAACTGGCGCTGGATTATACCCGAAAACCCTGGGCACTGGGTATATTTCTATCCCTGCAGGCAGGATTTTGCCTGGGACTGGCGGCACTGGGCCGTTCGCCTTTTGTGATGATCGTTCCTGCTGCACTGTTATTGCTGCTGCAATCGGCCGGAGAATGGAAGCGCTGGGTAATTGTCAGCATATACATGGGCGTGGCGCTGCTCTGCTGTATACCGGTATTTGTGATCTGGGGAGGTTTCATACCACCGAAGCAGGCGGTGATGAGTACCGGCGGTATTATGCACTGGCATGGCATACTGGCATTTGCGTATAGCGCCCTGATCGTGTTCATCGTTGCGCCGGGCTGGTTTGCTTATAATCGCCCGACATTGCTGGCGTTGATAGGCTTATTTGTTATCGTGTTACCCCTCAACTATTTCTGGCTGCAGGCTGAATATGCCCCGCTGAATGAGGGACTGCAAAAGATCTTTCCGGCAGCTGTCGTACAGCCTTCCTCCTATTTCATTTCCTCGATGCTGATAGTTATTGCGCTATACTTCCTATACAGCGCATTCCTTCAGTGGATGGAACGTCGTACGGAGCCTTTTTTTCTTTTCTTACTACTGGCTACCTTGCTGATACTGGTCACCGGTTTCAAGACGCCGTTTTTCAGCTTCAGGTATGCAGCGCTGGTCGCACCCCTGTTCATCGTACTGCTCGCGCCTTATATCCAGGCCAGCAGAGAGCAGTGTGCCAGGTATGCTGCCGGAATGATCATTGGTCTGTTATCGCTGGAAACCTATTTCCTTTTCAGGTAATATCGTCTAGTCGTACTTGCCGGTCTTGTCTTCAATGCTGACGTCCGCATCTTTTTTGATCTGCATTTTTACGTATACCAGCAGCTGTGAGGCACCGGCTTTGAAACAGACATCCTGTGCCTTGCGAACCACATCCATACATTCGTCATAAGTTCCTTCTATTACCGTTTCGAAAGGACATACCCTGTATTTCAGACCGGAGGCCTGTATCACGGCGATAGCCTCGTCTACCACGGCGTATACCTGATCGCTGGGAACGGAAGGAAGGATCTGGAGTGCTAAATTGATCTTGTGTGCCATATGTGTTTATGCTGTTTGTTTTATGTTTAATCTCATTCCCCCGGGGTTGTACCGGGCGGTCGTTTTTTATTCCCCGGGGTTGAAAACCCCGCGCTACAAACACACGGCACCCAGCGGAGCCGATCGACGCAAATGATCGTGTTATGTGGCCCGGTGTTATATCCGCGGTATTCGTTTGTTTCCGGGTTGTACCGGGGTGTTCGTTTTCATCTCCGGGGTTGAAAACCCCGCGCTACAAACACACGGCACCCAGCGGAGCCGATCGACGCGAATGATCGTGTTATGTTATGTGGTGAATGATCCCGTTATGCGCCTATAAACGAGATATGCATCCCGGTATTCAACTGTTCCTGCCAGGCTTCTTCCATTTCACCTCATAAAGATCCCTCCGCATGTCTTTCCGTGTCTGTACACTGCCAAAGGCATTTAACTCTTTGAGCAGCACCAGGTCCACATCTGCAATAACTACCATTTCCGTATTGGTTGTAGCATCTGCCTTCACACCAGTAACAGGGAATGCAAAATCAGAAGGCGTGAACACCGCGCTCTGCGCATATTGCAGGTCCATATTATTGACCTTTGGCAGATTACCAACACAGCCGGCAATGGCGACATAAATTTCATTTTCTATAGCCCTGGCCTGTGCACAAAACTTCACACGATTGAAGGCATGCTGGGTATCAGTCAGGAAAGGTACAAACAATATTTGCATTCCCTGTTCTGCCAATATACGCGATGGTTCCGGAAACTCTACATCATAGCATATCTGGATGCCTATTTTCCCGCAATCAGTATCGAACACTTTCAGCTTGTCGCCGCCTTTCACGCCCCAGGCATATACTTCACTGGGTGTTGGATGCATTTTGATATATTCTTCGTAGGTACCATCACGGCGGCAAAGGTAACAGATATTGTAGAGGGATTCTTCGATGACGATGGGCATGCTGCCGCAAATGATATTCACGTTGTATGACACTGCATGCTGAATGAGCTGGTCTCGTAGTTGTTCCGTATACTTTGCTACACCCCTGATAGCGCCGGCCGAGTCGAGCTGGCTGAATTCGGCCATGAGCGGTGCATTAAACAGTTCGGGGAATACAACAAAGTCAGAACCATAATCACTCACCGCATCTATAAAGTATTCAACCTGCTGCATGAAACCATCCAGGCTACCATAGTCGCGCATTTGCCATTGCACCAGCCCTATGCGCACGGTGGATTTATTGTACCGGATGGTGTCCTGATCTTTTTCATAGTAGATATTATACCATTGCAGCAAAGTGGCAAAGCCCCTGGAGGCTTCGTCGTGCGGAAGGTAATTCTTCAGGATCTTCTTTACCTGGAAGTCGTTGGAGAACTGGAAAGTCAATGTAGGATCATAGATCTCTTTATCGCGTACTTTCTCGATATAATCCCTGGGCGACATTTCATCTGCATACTTAAGATAATTGGGAATACGGCCACCGGCCACGATACCACGGAGGTTGAGTCTTTCGCAAAGGGTCTTGCGGGCATCGTACAATCGCCGGGCCAGGCGCCGGCCACGATAGTCAGGATGTACGAACACTTCAATACCGTAGAGTATATCACCCTTAGTATCATGTGTACTAAAGGTATAATAACCGGTTATTTGTTCATACGTATGTTCGTCACCGAATTTTCCATAATCAACAATGATAGACAATGCGCAGCCTACCACCTTATCGTTGACGGTAACAGCGATCTGCCCTTCGGGAAAGAGCTCCACCAGCCGGCGGATAGTGGGTTCGCGCCAGTAACTGCCTTCCATGTCTGCATATGCAGAAACCATAGATTCTTTCAGGTCGAGGTAATCTTCAGGAGTCAACTGCCTGATATCGATCGTTTCGGGAATGTGTTTCGAAGTCATAAAATAATAGTTCACTTTTATCTTTTACTGCTGCTTTTCATAATGTAAAAAAAGTAGCTATATTTGGGTCGTTTTTAGCCATGCTCCCTTGAGACCTCAATAAGCAATTATATCACCATAATTCTTAACTGCAGTGTCACTCATCAGGAACCGGGATATTGTTATCATTGGCTTACAGCAGTGGTATACCCCAATAGGAAGTAATTGTAAGAATATAGCGTTACAATTCGCGCGCCACAACCGTGTGTTGTATGTCAATTCACCACTTGACCGCCGAACCATCCTACACCAGAAGGATGATCCAAATATCTCTTATCATCTCAGAACTTTACAGAAGAAAGAACCTGCGATCGTACCGGTGGGGGAAAATCTGTGGGCTTATTATCCATCTTCCATACTTGAATCTATCAACTGGCTGCCGGCCAGGGCACAGCCACTCTTCTCCTGGTTAAACAAACGGAACAACAGGAAGTTTGCTGCCAGCATTAAAGAAGCGATCACAGCACTGGGTTTTTCCGACGTTATCCTCTTCAATGATAACGATATTTTCCGTGGTTTTTATATGAAAGAATTGCTCAAACCGGCTACTTACATTTATTACAGCCGGGACTACCTGCTGGGCGTGGATTACTGGAAAAAACACGGCGAAAAACTGGAGCCGCAGCACATCGCAAAAGCGGATGTAGCCCTGGCGAATTCTCCTTATCTGACAGATATACTTAAAAAATACAATTCGAACAGTTTTTATGTAGGACAGGGATGTGATCTTTCTCTGTTTGACGTTACGCAACAGTATGCTGTACCTGCAGATGTGGCAAATATAAAGGGACCACGAATAGGCTATGTCGGGTCATTGAATGGCTACCGGCTGGATCTGAATATCATTGAGCATATCGCCAGGGAAAAAAGAGACTGGTCGATAGTGCTGGTTGGACCGGAAGACGAGTTCTTCCAGAAGTCCGTGCTGCACCAGTTGCCTAATGTATATTTCCTTGGCAGGAAGGAGCTAAAGGAGCTGCCTGCCTATATCAAGGCCTTCGATGTATGCATCAATCCGCAGCAGGTGAATGTACTGACTGTAGGCAATTATCCACTAAAAATAGACGAATACCTCGCTTTAGGGAAACCGGTGGTAGCAACCGCCACCAGGACAATGGAATATTTCGATTCACACACCTACCTTGCCCGGAATGCAAATGAGTATGTTACGTTGATCGGCAAAGCGCTTGCAGAAGATAGTCCTGCGTTGCAGGAAAGACGCATTGCGTTTGCCCGCTCTCATAGCTGGGAAAACTCTGTAACAGCCATTTATGAGGCAATATTAAATACCGCATGACCAAATGAGCACATTTTCAAGCCTGAAAGAAAAGATCAAAAGTAATCCCGGCCTCAAACAATTTGCACACCGTATGATCATGCCCAAGGGTCAGGCCAGGCCCCGTTTATGGGTAAGACTGGTGGCAAACCGCTTTATACATAAAAGAGGGAAAGGCGCTATTATACGCCGTTATACCCGGCTGGACGTATTCCCCTTCAACAACTTCACACTGGGCGCTAAGTCCATCATTGAGGATTTTGCCACCGTCAATAACGGAATGGGCGATGTACTGATCGGTAACAATGTACAGGTGGGTATGGGAAATGTGCTGATAGGTCCCGTTACCATCGGCGACAATGTGATCATTGCCCAGAACGTGGTGATGTCGGGGCTGAATCACGGCTACCAGGATATTGCTGTTCCGATCGGCATGCAGCCTTGTACTACCAGTGAGATCAGGATTGGCGCAGACAGCTGGATCGGAGCTAACGCCGTGATCACTGCGGGCACAAAAATAGGGGAACATGCAGTGGTAGCAGCGGGTAGCGTTGTTACCAAAGATGTGCCCCCATTCAGTATTGTAGCCGGGAATCCTGCAAGAATCATCAAACAGTATAACCCGGCTACAAAATTATGGGAAAAGGCTTCCTGATCTTTTAATTAGCTTTTATAAACTTCGTACTCCATTTATAAGTGCTGTTCTTGTATACGACCTGCAGGATGTATGTACCTGCGGGCAGCGATGATACATCCAGCGTCTGCTGCTGGTTATCTCCCGCCGGCAGTATATAACTCTTCAGCGCTTTACCTGATATGTTGAAGATGGTGATGGTACCCTGTGTGGCATCTTTCATACGTTGCTTGAAGTACAATGTACTGACAACCGGATTCGGATAGGTCATGATTTCTGCAACGAACGGATCTCCATCCGCTTCCAGTACAGTCACCTCGAAAGTAGAACGGCTGCTCAGCTTATTGGCATCGGTTACGGTCAGTTCAAACACATAGCTGCCTGGGAAGTCCATACCAGAGATCTTCGTACTCCTGGCATTAGGTGCGGAGAATACAGCCTGCACCGGGCCATATACCTGTTTCCATGCATAGGCAGTAATGGTGCTGTTAATAGCGTAAGACGTACTACCATCCGCATTCATGCTTGCTGCCGGCAACTTGAGCGTGAGGTCACCCTGCGTGCGGGCCACAGGCGCCTTGTCGTTATCGTCGGTGGTCTGGGCTGGCAATACTTTCACAGTTATCCGGTCAGTGGCTGTCACCTTATTGTTGTCAGTCACCGTCAGTTCGAATACATATGTACCTTCTGTCAGTGCCGATACCACGTTGATGATGCCCTGGGAATTGGAGAAGCGTACATCTTTACCCGATACCTTCAGCCAGTGATAGCTGGTGATCACACCATCTGCATCGGAAGAAGCTGCAGCATTCAGGATCACGCTGTTCACCGGCAATTTGATGGTCACATCCGCACCAGCATTAGCAACAGGTCCCTTATTGGTAGCGGGAGCAGCCCTTTTCACCACTACTCGCATTGTATCGGTATCAACCTTATTATCATCATCGGCAACGGTGAGTGTCAGCACGTAGGTGCCTTCTATCAGGCCTGTTGCTTTAGTAACAGCTACATTCGATTGTGTGAAGGTACCTCCCGAAGGACCACTTAGCTTCCTCCACGCATATTTCGCGATTCTGCCGTCTGCATCTCTTGAGCCGCTGCCATTCAATTCTACTGTATTGTTGGGCAGTGTGATGGTCTGGTCAGGTCCGGCATTGGCCACAGGAGCTTTGTTTTCGGGTGCAAGACTCACTCTCACCACCACGTTGGCGCTGGAAGTAGCATTATCATCGTCGGTAACGGTCAGGGAGAAGGTGTAAGTACCGCCTACCAAGCCTGTTACGGTTGTTTTAGCGGTGTTAGCACTGGTGACTACACCACCGGCAGCAGGACCGCTTACTTTTTTCCAGGCGTACTTAACGATCTTACCATCTGCATCTGTAGAAGCCGTACCATCGAGTGTTACACTACTGGTTGGTAATGTGATGCTCTGCATGGCACCCGCATCAGCCACAGGGGCCTCGTTTGGTTGTGCAACAGGGTTCACTGTCACCGTCACATTCGCGGTAGCTGTTGCATTATCATCGTCTGTCACGGTCAGGGAGAATACATATGTACCTGCCACCAGAGCTGTTGCGGTAGTTTTAACGAGCGTAGCACCGGATAGTGTACCACCGGCAGGACCGCTTACTTTCTTCCATGCATACTTCATGATCTTACCATCAGCATCTTTGGATGCGGAACCATCCAACGCTACTGAAGTTACAGGTAGCGTAATGGTGGCATTCGCGCCTGCATTAGCCACCGGCGCTTTATTGGCTACAGCAGGATTCACTTTTACGATAACACTGTCTACGTCTGTAGCCGCTTTGTTGTCAGTAACGGTCAGCGTGAAGATGTAAGTACCTGCGGTCAGTCCCGTCACACTTGTTGTGGCAATAGCCGCATTAGTAATTGTTCCTCCGGCTGGTCCGGATAGTTTCTTCCATGCATATTTACTGATCTTACCATCTGCATCGGTGGAAGCAGCAGCATCGAGTGTTACGGTATTTGTTGGCAGGGTGATGGTAACGTCCTTACCGGCATTGGCAACCGGGTTATCGTTCTCTTTACCGGGACCGGAAGCACCCTGGTATTCATAGGCCCCCACATCAAACCCTTTGTTCACGGGCCTTCTGTTACCATCAAGATCGTCAGTCAGGCCCAGGTCACTCACTGATTTACCGCCATCAATCGCTTTGGAATTACTGGCGAGGTGCAGATCGCCGCCGGCTACGTTTGTGACTACCTTAGCAGCATTCGCAATGGTAGAGAACAGGTTATTACCGTGGTCGAATTTAATGTTCTGCGCACCTCTGATATAGATACCGTCAGTGGGATAACTGCCTCCCAGCGATTTTTCGATGATCAGGTTGTTGTATACTTTATGGCCTACTTTGGTCAGGTAGGCGTATATCTTGATACCGCTATTGCCGGTATTATAGATCGTATTGTTGTAGATGTAGGCTGTTACAGGTTCCAGGATCAGCTTATCTGCCACCTGTATACCTTCCCCGTTCTCTACATTGGAAACAGTGTTGTTGTATACGTAAGAGACGCCGGATCCGAATAATGCAATGCCGGGCAGATAGCCGTTGTCCACCACGTTGTCGTACAGCTTCACGCGGGAGCCGCCACCCATCAGCATTCCATAACTCTGAGCATCCAGCCGGTTAGTACCGTAGTTACGGACAACGTTGTTGTGTACCCTATTCTCTCCCATATCAGCCATGGCTACCTGAATACCATCCTGGCCCATGTACTGGAGGTCGTTGTCGTATACTTCCAGGTCCTGGATGTGGTGGGACCTGATGCCTTTACAGAGAAGGTAATCCATGATGTAGTGTGTATTACCGATATAGAATCCTTCATAGGCAGCATAACGGCCTTTGATGTGGTGGATCTTCACGTTCTTCATCACGTATTTACCTTCCCAGAACTGCGGATTGTTACATTCCTGTGTGGTCTTGGCTACGATAAACGAGCCTACGTCGTGGATATAGAAGTTGTGTACGTCGATATCAGAACTGCCTGAACCCAGGTACATTCCCTGCATTTTAACACCGATCAGGTTCTTACCATTCACATCGAAACCATATTCTATGCCGGGCGTACCGGAACCTGTAATGTGCAGGAATTTACCACCCATGATACCGAATGAAACATCTGTTTTCAGGGTCTTGATACCTGTTCTTACCACACCGCCACAGTTGGTGATAACGATAGGTTTAGCGGCCGTACCAACGAGGTTACCAAGCTGTATAAACTCATACTCGCCTGCAGGTATACAGAGTGTATCGCCTGGGTTTAGTTTGAAGGCGCTCATGGCATCCGTATAGTACATACCGTTACCGATATTCGGCTTTGCCATTACTTTTTTATTGCCTGAAGGAGGAGGAGCCGGCGGATTGGTTACGGGTGTGCCTTTTTCGTACTGCAGCATCCACTCGTATACGTTCATGCCGTTCTCCTTATAGGAAGGATCATAAGCTTTAGACCATGCATCATGGCCTTTTGCGTCGAAAATGGTGAGTTTAGGTTCCGGATTTGCAGCGGGTGTATAGGCCTCTATCATGGAAACCCAGTCTTTCGAATATTGTGAGGGCACCATAGGGTCATCATCGTTATGAAGGAACCACATCGGCACATCATTCTTAGCTACTGTGTTAGGGGCTCTGGGAAGTAGTTTCGGGTTCATATTGCCCGCAATAGGTACAGCAGCGGCAGTTACCTGAGCGTAGGAATCGCCTGCACTCGCAAAATCTTCCGTGACACCGCCACCCATGCTCAATCCTGTTATGTAGATGCGTTTAGGGTCAATCCTGAATTTGCCTTTCAGATAATTGATCAGACTTAATACATCTACCGGGGACGGAATTTTCTTAAACTGCGGTGCTGCTACGATAAATGAATACGATTTGCCTTTGACGTTAAAAGAGGCTGGAAACGTGCCGTTGGTAATGAGTTTAGGTATGCCGTTCCTCAGCACAGCAGGTAGCTGTGTGGTACCGTTACCCAGTTCTCCTATCCCATGAATGAAGATCAGCAGTGGAAAAGATTCCCTGCTGTTCGCATAGGATTTTGGAACGTATTCATAATACCCCCCGGAATTTGTAACATTGGTTCCGGCTAATGATACCGCTGTCATCTGAGCGGTTGTTGCTAGCGTAGTGTACAGTATCACTGCAAGGCATACAGTGAACCTCCTGAACAAAGTTGTGTACAAATGTTTCATCAGTCAGGTTTTTCAAATTATCATATATGGTGCGCCTGGAGGGGTGTAGCCCCTTCTGCTAAAAATGCAAAGCGATCAGTTGAAAATGGTTAATTCACGCTGGATGTAATCGTGTACGTTCTCCTACAGAGTTCTCTTCAAGGTCGTCGTGATGTTTCCGCTACTCGCCTGGTTCTTCATAAGGGCGTCTGATTAAGCTGGTGTGTCCCCAATCTTCTGATGGTCCTTGTACAACTTAAATGTTATATAAAGATTCGGCGGCAAAGTACACTATTTTCACAATCAAATAGAATATTTTTTATATGTAATTATATTAATTAATAAAGCATTATAAAAACTAATACGTAAATAGGTAGCAGATATGTTATTGCTGGGGCTGGGCGAAATTAAATTTTGTTAACCTTTTACATTATGGTAATATTGTGGGCATCGGAATACACCGTTCCCCCAATAATCTTATCCTGTAAAAAGACCGCACAAATTTCAATTTATTGGTTTTCATATCAAATACATGGGATTTAAATTATTATCGGTATTTAACAACAGGCATTTTCACTCCTTATTAGGTAATCTCGTCTCTGCTTTTCTGAATGTATTATCGTTTGCCATACTCGTTCGTTTACTATCGCTTTCCGCATTCGGGGAATGGGTATTGTTTATAGGCACTTATACTGTACTTGATCAGATCCGTACGGCTTTGCTGCAATCGGGCATCATAAAATTCTATACCGGTGCTGATAAAGAAACGGGCCGGGAGGTTGCCGGCAGCGCATGGTACCTCGTGCTCATTTTAACGGGCATTTACCTGGTTTTAAATCTCATTGCAGGAGTTGTACTGTACAACTATTTTGATGAAACCTGGCGCTTTTTTATGCGCTGGCTGGGCCTCATGATGGTGGTGTCTGTACCCTTCAACGTAGCCAGCTGGTTCCTGCAGTCGGAACATCGCTTTGACAAGATATTGCAGATACGTTTCTGGCAGAACGGGGGTTTCCTGGTATTGATATTATTGTTTCATTTCTTCAGCACTGTTACACTTCCGCATGTACTGATTGCATACATGACAGGGCTGGCGGCTACCAGCGCTTTCACATTGATAAAAGGATGGACCAAGGTGCGTAGCGTTGTACACAGTACTAAGAAACAGGTGATCGTGCTGGTGAAATACGGCTGGCTCATTGTAGGCAGCATGATCTCTTCCGGCTTCCTCAACTACTCAGATAATTTCCTGATCCGTACTATGATCAGTCCTGCGGCAGTGGCTATTTACAGCATTCCGCAGAAATTCATGGAGGTAATAGAGATCATTCTCCGCAGCTTCGTGGCTACGGCGCAGCCTACGCTTTCCGGGGCTGCCAACAGGAATGACTGGAGAGAAGTATCACGGGCTTTCAGCCGCTATACGGGCGTTGTGAGCATCGTGATCATTCCCTTTATCATTGGTATGATCATCTTTACCAAACCACTGATCATCATTCTCGCAGGCCGTGCATACCTGCCGGCAACAGATGTGGTGCGGATCTTTCTGTTATGTGCCTTCCTCTATCCTATTGACCGCTTCATTGGGGTGGCGCTGGATATGATCAACCGGCCGCTGACCAATTTCTACAAAAACTTCATCAAACTGGTGCTGAACATTATCGGCGATATTGTTTTCATATTACTCTTCCATGATGTACGCTGGGTTGCATTCGGCTCGCTGTTGAATATGATCATTTGTGTAGTGATAGGTTACTATATGCTGAGGAAATATGTGCCATTCACGACGGGTGAGATTATCAGGCTGGGATGGGCAGAATGCCTGGTAATGCTGGGGAAGGTAAGCGGGAAATTAAAGCTGGTAAAGTAACAGGGAGTTGCCTGTTTCCCGACAGAAAGAAAACAGGCAACCACTTTATAATACGATCAGGGCGTGTCCATGCTCTGGATCAACGCAACCAGGGCGGCCGGAGTTACCGGGGCCAACGTGAAATTAATTCCTACAAAATTCTGACCACCGGAAGGCGCCGGAATATTGACAGGCAGTTTCTGAGCGAAGAAGTTACCGTTCAGCGCTGTAATGGCCAGGAAGGTACCTGCCTGACCAATAGGCACAGAATTCTGATAACTTAGTAAACCCTGGCGACCAACAGGCGCATTCAGGATCACATTGTACAGTTTCACCACCGTATTTGAACCGGCAGGTTTAAAGAACAGCATGCAGGGCTCTTCGCCACCGTAGCTGGTTTGCGTAGCCGGGTTGTAGAAATTGGTGAAATAACCCAGTACAGTGGTTTTCGGACCAGGCAGGCTGCTCAGCGCATCGCAGTTTCTCCAGTTCATCAGGCTGTCGAGACGGAAATTCAGCGTGCTGGTAGTGCCATCGAATAATGCAAATCCAGGCGCCGGATTCCAGGAAACACCCTGATTAGCGCTGGCAGCAACCGAGAGGGTTACAGGCTGATTTGAATCGTTATGACCGGAAGTAGTGATAATAATAGTCGTATCACCACCCCACATCGGTACACCATCCTGTGCTGGCCTTTTAGGAGCTGGTACCTGTACGGCTATGGCGCTGTCGACACGCAATTTCAGGTCCTGTCCTGCCTGAGTAGCACGTACGTAAAATTCACCGTAAGAAGTAAGCTGGGCCCCGCCAGTGGTAGCCGTGGGCCTGCTGGCAAAGATCATGCTGCTGGGTTTTAAGATCTCCTTAATGACGATGTCTACGGCACCTGTAACCGGGGCGCCACTTTGCGTGGTGAGGGAGTTCGGACTGAAGGTGTAAACAGAACCTTGTTTTGTTTTGATTCTACCTCCCTGTCTGGCTTCAATTCTGAAAAATTCATACTGTGGACCATTTTGCTTCAACAGCTTTGCCAGCATAGCTCCATCGGCATCTGCCTCGGCCTGTACGGCAGCCATGTCGTTGTTACGTGGCAGTTTGGCGTCTTTAGAACAGGATACAAAAGTGAGTGCGGCTATGCACAAGCCGCTCCACGCGGTGAGGGAAAAGGATTTCATTGTGGTTTGTTTTAAGTTAGGGGTTTTCTGTCGGGCATAAAATTATTCATTATGGCTGCTGTAATATAGACACCTGCAATATAACGCGCCTGAATACTTGTGATATCTGCATTTAAATTTGTTGCTATCTCTTAAAAACTGCAGTGTATATGCACGTATCATCAAAATGAAAAGGCCTCCGGGCTTTCGCCCGGAAGCCTTTCGCTCCTTAAAAACAATCCTGTATTAGACTAAATTCTTTTCAGCACTTTCGATCTGATAATGCTTTTGCAGATATCCGTGAATGCCCTTGTGGCCTCTGCCAGTTCTCTTCCGAGGGAACGTTGCGGAAAATAACGCAGTACCATTTCACGGGTCCACGGTTCTTCAAAATATTTGAGAATGTCTTTGTCTTCCGGATTCACAATAAACTCAAAGCTGCCTTCCCACTCCACACGCATCGTGTGCAGGTTGGGGTGAGTCCTTTCCATGATCTTATAACCGATGGAGGCCTTGGGCAGGTATTCCAGGTACAGATCCCCGAAGTCGAAACTGGTAGGGAAAGAGATCCTTTCTTTATCTACCAGTACTACTTTTCCTTCTATTTCCAGCAGTACCCACTTGTGTGATTTTTTAGGGAAAAGATGTTCGCCCAGCAGGGATGGCGTTTCGATATAACCTCTCTTCGCTACGCGGAACTGTTCATTAAGGAAAGCCACCGGGTCTTCCACATGTTCCAGTACGTGATTACAGATCACATAGTCAAATTCCTTGTCCTTGAATGGCAGGTTCTCCCCATCCGCTTTCAGGAACTGCTGATTTCTCAGCACTTTTATATCGCCGCTACGATGCGTATTGTCGTCTACGTACTTATCTACCACCACATTTGATCGGGGATGCGGATTGTGGCCGCCTCCCACCTCAAGTACCCTGTCCGTTTTTTTAATATTCAGGTCGAAACGGGATTGGGGATTTCTGATTTTCATGCGTAAAGTTTATTAATCGTGTAATGGCGCCAGCATCTGCTGGTACACCGTTTCTATTCTATGGGTCATGTCACGTACATCAAAGTTCGCTTTCACACACTTACCGGCGTTTTCCGCCAGGCGGCTCCGTAGTACATCATCCTGTATCAGCCTTTCTAAAGCAGCTGCCAGCGCAGTTTCGTCTTTTGGCGGCACCAGCAGGCCTGTTACTTCGTGTTCTACTGCTTCCCGCGTGCCATCCACATCGGATGCGATCACCGCTTTACCCATTGCCATGGCTTCCAGCACACCTATGGGGAATCCTTCCCAGAGTGAAGGCAGGCAATAGATGTCCACTGCGTTCAATACAGCAGGTACATCCTGACGGAAATTGTCGAAGATCACCCTGTCGCTGATACCCAGGTCTTTTGCCAGCTGTACGGCGGCATCTTTCAGGTCGCCCTCTCCTATCATTAACAAGGTAAGGTCCTTAAAGTTGCTGCATACCCTTGCGTAAGCTCTCAACATTCCCAGCGGATCTTTCTGTTCCGTGATGCGGACAATATACCCGATCACCAGGTGATGCTCAGGAATGCCATATAAAGCCTTTACATCGGGATAATCACCAAAACGGTTAAACTTCTCAAGGTTCACGCCGTTTCTGACCACCAGCGACTTAAAACGCCCAAATGCGCGCACTCCTGTCTGGTGATTGGAATCAGAAACCGTTATATTGAGCCGAGTACGCTGCGTAATGAACTTTTCCGCCATGATCCTTGCCTTTCTGTTCCAGGAAGGCAAGCTGTCATGGAAAGACCATCCATGGATAGTATATATTACCGGCAGGTCCAGGCAACGGGCTGCCCAGAGTACATTGGTATTAGCGCGGGTACCGTGCACATGTACGATATCCATCCGTTGCTCTTTCAGGAATTGTTTTACTTTCATCCAGACCTTGATGTCAAAGGCCTTCTCGGTATGAATGACATGGGCGGGCACGCCCAGCTGGCCAAGGGATGTGATCATGGGGCCGTCAGTAAAGGATAGCACCACCGGCTCGAAAAGCCCTTTGTCCAGGTAGCGGACGAGATCGAGCACATGGCTTTCTCCTCCTCCTATTTTGCCCTGGCGGATCGTTTGTAATACCCTGATCTTCTTAGTCGCTTCCATCTGTTACAATTGTTCCATCCACCGGCTATACCACAACTGGAATACAAGGATGTTCCAGAGTTTCTGGTGACTCACCTTTCCGCCGTCAAAATAATTCTGCTTCAATGTCTGGATATGTGCCGGATCGAAAAGCCCGGTCTGTTCCAGTTTGGCGGGCGATAAATAATACGCCATCTGTTCCTTCAGTTCGTCTCTGAACCAATGCGTCAGCGGCGCGATAAACGGCCTCTTGGGGCGGTCCATCAGTGTTTTCGGTATATACTGGTGTACGATTTCTTTCAGAATATATTTGTTGATCTTGTTCTTCACTTTCACATGTGCGGGCACTTTGGCCAGGAACTCCACCAGGCGGTGGTCCAGCATTGGCTCACGGCCTTCGATACTTACCGACATCGTAGCCCTGTCCACTTTCACCAGGTTATTGTCTACCAGGAAGGTTTTATAGTCAACAGACAGCAGCCGGTTTAGCGAATCATTGATATTGTTCAGTTCACCGTTCATATCAAAATTCGTCTTGTAGGTACAACGCGTACCGCCCAGGTAACTGGCCGCTTCTGTCTCAGTAATATACTGACTGATATATTTCAATGCCTGCTGCGATTTGCCGGATGCCCAGATCAGTTTCATCTTTTCATAACGGCTGGCAAAGTTGTATTGTTTATTGAAGTAAGGAATATGGGCCGGATTTACCAGTTTCATGACCTTACTTACCACACCCTGCAGCGACTTGGGCATACTTTCCGTGTAATGCAGGGACTGGTTGAATTTATTATAACCTGCGAAGAGCTCATCACCTCCATCGGCAGACAGCACCACTTTCACCTGTTTAGCGGCCAGTTTACTGACCAGCGTAGTAGGAACGGTAGAGTTATCGGCAAAAGGCTCATCATAGATCTCCGGCAGATGTTCCAGTATGTCGCGTGCGTCTGAGGCACCCACTATCCATTCTGTATGGTCAGTGCCCAGGTGCTGTGCTATCCTGCGGGCTTCTTTGGATTCGTCGAACTGCGCTTCCTTATAACCAATGGTGAAGGTCTTGAGGCGGCTGCCGGAAGAAGCCTGTAGTATGGCTGCCACGCTGGAGCTGTCGTAACCTCCGCTCAGGAATACGCCAACGGGAACGTCGGCTACCATCCTGTACTTGTACGCGCTTTCCATCAGTTCTTTGGTATGACGGATGATATCGCCTTCATACATACCTGTCAGCGGCTGGCGGTAGGCATCCAGTACGCTCCAGTATTCGGAGGTGGTCAGTGCCTTATTCTTCAGGGACAGATGCATGAAATGCCCCGGCTTCAGTTTATGCGTATGCTCGAAGATGGTATACGGCGCGGGGATATAGCTATACTGGAGGAACAGTGACACACTGTTCACATCGATCTTTTTCTCGAAATCGGGGAAACGGCTGAAGCTTTTCAGTTCGGAAGCAAACAGCAGTACATTGTTATGCCAGTAGTAATACAGCGGTTTTACGCCTGCCCTGTCGCGGCAGAAGATGACCTGCTGCTCTTCCCTGTCATAGATCACAAAGGCGAACATACCGATGCAGCGGTCTACTATCTTTTCTTTCCAGCAATCGTATCCTTTGATCAATACTTCTGTATCGCTGCTGGAAGTAAAGCGGTACCCCTGGTGTTCCAGTTCCCGGCGTATTTCTTTAAAGTTGTATACCTCTCCGTTGAAGATCATGGTATACTGTTTAAAATGCATCGGCTGATGCCCGCCGCTGGAAAGGTCGAGGATGGACAGACGGCGCTGGCCCAGTCCTATTAATGCATTAGGGTGTTCAAACACTTCATAGCCACCGTCGTCAGGCCCCCGATGCAACAGTGCATCGGTCATGTCTTTCAGCACGGGGAGGCTCGCTTTTTTGGAAAAATCAATAAACCCTGCTATGCCACACATGGTAATAATTTTAGTTGACGATGCTTTACGTTCCACATAATGCCTTTCCAGAAAGCCCTTAAGTGTTCCTTCTCTTTATTCAGAAGGAATTGTAATGTATTCTTGGGAATGGTAAACAACGTCAGGTACAGTAAAAAGATGATCCGGTTAGGTAATGCCACATTCCTCCGCATGAACAGTATCCTGTTCCTGGTAAGGTAGTAGGTCTTTAATGGGCTGTTTTTGCCCGTCGTCATTGATTCTTTATGATAGATAAGTGATTTATACTGATAATAGATCTTATAGCCTTTACGTTTGAATTGTTCGCACCAGTCAAACTCTTCATAATACAGGAAGTATACTTCCGGCATCAGCCCCACTTCCTGCAACATGGAGGTTTTGGTCATCATACCGCCGCCGTGTGCATAGTTGGTAGCAGATATCTGGTCGTACTGGCCCTGATCAGGCTCTTTACAACCGATCATGCTGTTCCTGCCGGTGAATACATCCACCGACTGGTAGCCGGCATATTCGATAATGCCCTTGTCAAAGAAGTAATGAAATTTGGGGCTCACCATCCCTGCATCGGGATGTGCGTGAAAGACTTCCAGCAAACCTTCTATGAGGCCGTCTGTAAATTCCGTATCGTTATTCACGAGGAAAACATATTCACCTGTCGCTTCGCGTATACCAAGATTATTACCCCCCGCAAAGCCTCTGTTTGTAGCGCTCCTGATCACTTTCACTGCAGGGTAAGCCGCGAGCAGTGCAGCCGTTGGATCTTCTACGGAAGCATTGTCCACAACGATCACTTCCACATTGCGGTAACTGTTTTTGCTGATGGAAGCCAGCAATTCACATGTAACGCTGCTTGTATTGTAGTTGACCGTTACAATGGAAACAAGCGGTGTTATTTTACTTTCCTGTAACATTGACCAGTGGATTATCGATGGTTGTTTTGGAATGCTTAGTATGAATGAAGGTCTTATCAGCACCTTTAAGCTTGAATACCAGTGAGAGCATGATACCTACTACATGAGGGAGGTTCATTAATACAGTGAACAGGTATTTTGAGTAAAACTTGCCGGGAAGTGGCAGCATCATACTGATAGCAAATGCACCCAGGCAGATCGTCCAGGCAGATACTGGTAATGTGAGGTAACTACCGAATACCAGGTACAGGGCTGTCATGAACAGTACGCCTGCCAGCAATAGCATACGTGGCAATAACATGTTCTGTCCTACGGACATATAGAAATAGTCTATCCTTCCTTTCAGTAATGCCTGGAACCCACGTACAAAGTAATGGCGGAGATATACGAACTGGCTGGACAGCCAGCGCTTACGCTGGTTTTCAAATGCTGCAGCGTTGGCCACTTTCTCATCGAATATGAGTGCTTCTTCCAGGTAATGTATTTTATACCCTTTATCTACCAGCAGCTGCTGCAACACTTTATCGAAACCACCGGTAGCCTCCGTTTCCAGCAGGGCCTGTTTCATCAGCTGATATTCGAAGCCGATGCCGGAACCGATGATCGAGGCAGAAAGGCCAAGTGCATTGGCGCCCTTGCGGTTGATGTGGTTGGCGATTATTTCATTTGCAGCGTCGAGGATAGCGAAAGGCGAATCCATGTTCTTTGCCACACGCTGCGCCTGAATGATGTGGTGCCCCTGCTGATAAGCAATATTGATCTTCTGCAGGAAATCGGGCGCCGGGATATTATCTGCATCAGCGATCACTGCCATGTCATAAATATTATCATCCAGCTGTGCAAATGCTGCGTTCAGTGATTTCGCTTTTGTGCTTTTCTTAAAAGAGACAGGAATCACGGAGATGCCCTCCTCCTCCAATGTCTGGATAGTTGCCGGTTTCAGGGAATCGGCAATAACGATCACTTTATAGCTGTCGGCCGGGTAGTCCAGCGACTCATAACTGGTGGCGGCATGAAGGATGATCTCATCTTCTTTATAGGCAGGCACCAGGATGGCGATCCTGCAGTAAGCGGTAACTTCCGCTGTAGCTTTGGTCTTCCTGGGAAACAGCTTACCGGCAACAGAGAACAGGAGGTTATAAAGTACGCAGCCTCCGAGGTATCCGAATATGATTAATTCAATCGTCAGGATCATTATACATTATCTTTTTGTATTAACGCTTTGGGGGTGTTCGCCATAATCCACATGTCGTAGGTGAAGCTATGCGAATTGGAATAGTCGATATCCAATGCAATTCTTTCTTCTACAGACATATCTTTCTTTCCCCTTTTGCTGATCTGCCAGAGACCAGTGATGCCTGCGGGTGCGAGGAACCGCTGTGCCCATTCATCTGTGGTCAGTGCGGCAGCTTCGTATAGTGGTAAGGGTCTGTTGCCAACGAGCGACATATCTCCTATTAATACATTAAACAGCTGGGGAAGTTCATCGAGACTGGTATTTCTTAAAAAGGCGCCGAAGCGTGTTATCCTGGGGTCATTGGACACTTTATAGAAAACCGTACCATTGCCACCCTTATATTGATTCAGGTGTTGCAGCTGCTGCAGTTTTTTGTCTGCATCTGCAACCATGGTCCTGAACTTATAGAATTTAAACACCTGGTAGTTCCTGCCGGCCCGGCGTGCTGCATAAAAAATAGGCCCTTTGGATTCCAGTTTAATGATGGCGGCGATTAACAATAAGAGGGGGCTGATAATAATTAAAAGGCAGCTGGCGACAACGATATCAAAAGTTCTTTTCAATACAGCGTTCAGGGTTCTCTTAGTCCTGATCCTCTTGCCGCCGTTGACTACTGTAAGCGGGGGGTAAGTATTCAGCTGTTTGAATTTGCTGATGAAAGATATTTTAGATGGTAATTTTGAAAGGCATTTAGCTGTAATGATCTCATCGATGAAGGCATATTTCTTCACGGCAGCTTTCATTTCGGGGGTAATCTCTTCAACATCCACATACAACAGGAAAGGGATACAGGAGTAACAGATTTCCTTCTTCAGGTATTCTTTCCAGGCGTTCAGTCCTTTCTGATCTTCAGTGTGCGACCTATATATAATAACGCCGGGCCTTCTTCGGAAGACAGACTGTAGTTGCTCCATCGTTGCCGTGGCGGTATCAAAATCCTGTGCGAAGAAACACTTGTATCCCGCTGCCTCAAATTCCGGGGCATTCATATGTTGCCCTACAAACAGCACAATATGGCTGTCTGCAGCTATCTGGCGGGGCATTGCCTGTTCACGCTCTTCAAACTGCTTTGGGGCCGCATTCTTCAATACGCTCAGTTCAGGTGTAAATGTATTCATGCTAACAAAGGAATTAATGGTTACATACTGATTATATCATTAAGTGCTACGAAAAAGCAGGTACATGCTGAGCTCTCAACACATGATCAATCGTATCCAGTAAGATTACGGGATCAAAAGGCTTTTTGATGATCGTCTTGATGTTGCCGGGGCGTACATTCGCAAATGACTCTTTGGTATCATGTACACCCGAAAGCACCATGAGAGGTATATGCTGATACAGATTACTTTCGGTCATGAACTCTATGAGTTCCCATCCATTGATGTTGGGCATCTGGAGATCTGTGATCACCAGGTCGGGGATATTGCCATTTTTCAGCCATGCCATTGCAGCCAGACCATCACACGCTGAAACAACGTTGTAGGTCCTGTTTAGCATCACCTCTAGTAGATATCGGATGGGTAAACTGTCGTCAATAATTAAAACTGTTTTTTTCACCTTTAACCAATTTAATATTACAAATAAGATCCCAATACGGTTAAGCATCGGAAAAATTAGTGTTCGTTGGCTTTAAATTGGATAAGGTTTACGGAATTCAAAAAACAGTTTCTCAGGGGATATGAAAGAAAAGACTCAAATATGGTTTCTTTTAAAATGCTGGCACTAAAATACGAAAGTAATTCTTAACTACAAGCTGTAAATTTTCGCACTAGTATTGTCCTTCAAAAAACAACAATGTAAAAATATAATACTTTATTCATTTCCCAATATGTTTTTGGTAAACGGCTGTTTTTTTTGGGTGAATGCGCAAGAAATTATCGTAAACGGATGTTCACTGCTAATTGCCCGCTTCTTTTTTTTAAATGTAGCATACGCAGCTGAAAAAATACTGCACAATTATTATACTTTTGCGTTGAACCCCCTTATGGGATTGTTCCACAACGTGCTACAACGCTCAGTTTATCCCCTCAATCGTTATATATTATGACTCTGATCTCAGTGATCTTCTGGTGCAGCCTACTTCTTGTTTGCTATAGTTATGTAGGGTATGGTATACTACTTTATATAGTAATTAAATTGCGCCGTTACTTCGTAAAACCCCGCCATGCGGAAGACAGCACTCCCTTCACCCCTGAAGTGACCCTGATGGTCGCTGCTTACAATGAAGAGGCTTTTATCAGGGAAAAGATTGTCAATACGCTCTCCCTGAATTATCCGGAGGATAAGGTACAGATCATCTTTGTAACTGATGGCAGCACCGACAATACCAATAATATAATACGGAGTTACCCGCGGATCACACTGCTCTATGAGCCTAAGCGCAGTGGTAAGACGATGGCAGTGAACAGGGCGATGAAATATGTTAAGACGCCATTTGTAGTTTTTTCTGATGCGAACACCTTATTAAATAAGGATGTCCTTATTTGCCTCATGCGTCACTTCAGGGATGAACAGACCGGTGCAGTGGCAGGAGAAAAAAAGATTATCGTAGCAGAACAGGCAGAAGCAGAAGGCGCCGGGGAAGGCATGTACTGGAAATACGAGTCCCTGCTAAAGAAATGGGACGCGGAGCTGTATAGCGTAATGGGAGCTGCCGGAGAACTGTTTGCTATACGCACCTCCTTATATGAGGATATACCTGCCGATACCATCCTGGACGATTTTATGATCTCTTTCGGTATAAATAAAAAAGGGTATAAAGTGGCCTATGCGCCTGACGCTTATGCCCAGGAAACACCATCTGCTTCACTGGAAGATGAATATAAACGTAAGGTGCGCATCAGTGCAGGAGGTTTTCAGTCAATGAGCCGGCTGGCGGACCTACTGAACATTTTCCGTTATCCTAAAATTACGTGGCAGTATGTTTCACATCGTGTATTTCGCTGGACAGTTGCCCCACTTTGTTTATTGTTTGCACTACTAACTAATGTAGTGTTATGTGCATCCGGCGCACCCCTTATCTACTGGCTTATATTGTTAATGCAGGTAGCTTTTTATGGCATGGCTTTCGTTGGATATATGCTGGCGAAGAGACAGGTAAAAAGTAAAGTGTTCTATATACCTTTTTATTTCGTTTTTATGAATGTGGCCGTGTATCAAGGGTTTGGCCGTTTTTTAAGAAAGAAACAGTCAGCAGTATGGGACCGTTCACAACGTCAGTTAACAACCGGGTGAGACGTATTTTTTACGCTTACCATTTAGTTACACTATTTCACCAATTGTTTTATATCGTTCACCCACAAAAAACGGATTTTCGCTAAAAAAATTGTCAACTGTAAAAATATACGCTTACTTTTGGGGCTGAACCGAGTACACTATGCCTTATCTGATTACATAAGAAAGCTACCATAGTGTGAATTAATCCTAACCTCATCCTACATAAAAGCCAATCTGGTAGTAATTCTCTTTTCGGGACTATCAATTTTAATTTTGCCATCTCCTCTGATCTGCCAGCCCTTAGTGCTTTGGGCTAACGTTTAATTATTTCGGCTAATCACCGGGTCGAACCCGATTGTCCATAATATATATTTTCTTTTATGAAAAGAAATGTACACTTACTATTCAGCATTCTGAGCATTCTGATGCTTTTTGCGGGTCCGGCTGGCGCACAGCAGGCCTTAAACCCCGCAGACCCCATTGTTGTGTACAACTCCAGCTCCCCCCCTACACCTCCACCTTACGGACGTATCGGGAAATGGGTTAAAACCAACAGGCTGGCCTGGAACACGTCTAACTATAAATGTTACATTTACAAGGGACTCGACTTCCGTCTGAAATTCCCTAAAAGTTACCAGCACAATGTTGCTGATGGAAAGAAATACCCCATCTTCGTTTTCCTTCACGGCCGTGGTGAAGGCGGTAGTGTTTATGACAACGAATACCAGCTATTACACGGCGGACAGCATTTTGATACCCAAACAAGTAATGGCAACTTCGACGGCTTCCTGCTCTATGGACAAACAGCGGATGGTAACTGGGGCAATGGTCAGTATGACATCATCAAAGAATTATTAGATAGTCTCGCTATACAGGTGAAGGGTGATCTGAACAGAGTGATCGTTAATGGTCTTTCTGCCGGTGGTTATGGTTCATGGCTTTTTGCAGAACGATACCCTCATTATTTTGCTTCCATTATGCCGATGAGCGGTATCGCTAACGGCGATGGTAGCGCCACTAACGTCAATAATCTTAAATACACCGCCACCTGGTATTTCCAGGGAGGTAAAGACAACTCCCCTGCCCCTTATACCGCCAATACAGTGATCACCGCATATCAGAATGCAGGTGCTCATATCACTTATACACTATACCCCAATCTGGGACATGGTACCTGGACTACAGCCTGGGTTGAGCCGGACTTCATTCCCTATATGAACAGGAATAATATCCTGACCCCATGGCCACTGGGAGGACGCTCAGAATTCTGTCCCGGTGAGTCATTCAACATTACGGCCGGTATTCCTCCGGGATTTGCTGCCTATGAGTGGCAGAAAGACGGTGCGACCATTCCCGGCGCCACCGGCAACAGTATTAACATTACCACACTCGGTACCTATGCGGTAAGGGTAAGGAGAACAGCCGGCGGCCCCTGGTCTGAATTTTCTCCCACCCCACTTGTCGTTAAAACAAAAGCGGGTACTGTTACGCCGCCTATTACAATAGATAACCTTGTTTCAAACGTATTGCCTGCTCCTGATGGCAGCACTACTGTTACCCTGAAACTGCCTGCAGGTTATGCCACTTACGAATGGCGCACTGTGGGTGGTACCACCTCATTGGGGAACACCAACACATTTGTTGCCGGCGTAGGACAATACATTGCACGTGTAACAGAGGAGTTCGGCTGTACCAGTAGCTTCTCCGCTCCGTATAAAGTGATAAGTGCTACAGGCACCAATGTACCGGATCCGGTAGGTGGTGTAACTGTAACTCCCGTTTCAGAAACACAGCTGACTGTGAACTGGAACGACAAAGCGAATCCGGCAAACAACGAGACGCTCTTTGAAGTATATCGTAGCACTACATCAGGCAGTGGTTACAAAATGGTGGCTAAGATACCCGCTGATGTGCTGGTATTTGCTGACCAGGGATTAGCTTCCAATACGAAATATTATTACATTATACGTCCGGTAAATGCCAACGGCGCTGCTCCTGTATCAGCTGAAGCCAGTGGTACAACCGAGACAGATGCCCTTGCGCCTACTGCGCCGAGAAACCTGACAGTTACCAGCACCAGCTCCAGCTCTGTTTCACTCAGCTGGACGGCTGCTACAGATGACGTAGCTGTTGCTTCATATGATATTTATGTCAACAACCAGAAGTCATATACCGTTGAAAGCAGCAAACTTACGATGGTAGCTTACGGTCTGACCGACAGGCAGGTATATAACTTCTACGTAGTGGCAAAAGATGCTGCGGGTAATGCATCCCCACCAAGCAACCAGGTGACTGCTGCAGCTATCAATAAGGGTATTGCCTACAAGTATTATGAAGGCACATGGAGCACATTGCCTAACTTCAATACACTTGTACCGGTAGAAACCGGAAGATCCAACAATATAGACCTTGGTATCAGGAACAGGGATATCAACTACGCCATTCTGTGGACTGGTTTCCTGACCATTCCTGCATCAGGCTTCTACACCTTTGCTACGAACTCTGACGATGGTAGCAAGCTGTGGTTCAATACTCCTTACAGCTTTAGCGGTACCGCTACCGTAAACAATGATGGTGCCCACGGTACAAGGCAGGTAAGCAGCTTACCAATGTTCGTGACAGCGGGTGTGTATCCTATCACGGTAGCCTTCTTCCAGGGTACCGGCAGCCAGGTTATGAACCTCCGCTGGAGCTCCAGTGCCATTAACCAGAACAGCTTAGTCAATATTCCGGACCAGTACCTGGGTGACACCATGACTATCCCGGGATCAGCTCCTGTTGCACCGGTGATACTGGGCGCTACTGCTTCTGCATTCAATAAAGTAGATCTGAAATGGAGCGACAACAGTAACAACGAAACAGGATTTGAGTTATATCGTAGCGCAACCTACAATGGTACTTATACAGTAATAGGAAAAGCAGGCGCCAATGCAACCACTTTAACAGACAATACTGTTGATGCCAATACCCGTTATTGGTATAAGGTGCGTGCAGTAGGCTTGTCAGGCGAATCTGCACAGTCAGTGGGTTATCCATACCTGGCGGTATATCCGTTCGACAATTCCGTTGCAGATGTCAGCATCAATAATAATGGCGGTGCTGCAACTTCGATGACTTATACAAATGCTGACGAAGTGGAAGGCACGCATTCCGCTGTCTTTAATGGAACCAGCGGTTATGTGACCATTGGCGGCAACACCAGCGGCTTCCTGCACGATGCATTCTCCGCACGCACAGTTTCTGCCTGGATCAAGCCGGTGGTAACAGACAACATCCGTACAATATTTGACATCGGCGGCAGCACCAGCGGTCTGGCATTGCGTATCAATGCAAATAAACTGGAAGCATGTGCAGCCAACAACAGTACCCGTGTGTCAATATCTGCTCCTTTCACCAGCACTGCATGGACGCATGTAGCTGTGGTATATGGCAGCAGCTCTCTGCGGCTGTATATTAACGGCGACCTCGCAGCGTCTACTGCTACCAGCTTTAGCAGCATCAGTGCAACCACTGATAACGCCAGGATCGGTCTTTATAATAATACTACTGCATTCAGCTCTGTCAGCACCGCAAATGGTATTCACTTCAGAGGAAACATGGATAGAGTGGCTATCATAGGCCAGGCATTAACACAGGCTGAAATCACTCAGCTGGCCGGACAAAACCTGCCATTCTATAGTGCATTGACACCAACGTTGCCTTCAGCTCCGGCTGCACCAACCAACCTGGTGGCCAGCGCTACTTCTCCGTCCAGCATCAAACTGACCTGGACCAATAGCCTGGCAAATGCTAAAGGTTATGAAATCCAGCGCGCCTTCGGCAGCAGTAATGTTTTCGTACTGGTGAAATCCGGTGATGTAACAGGTGCTTCCGGCACTTATACAGACACTGCTTTATACGCTAATCAGCAGTATGTATACCGCGTACGTACAACAGGCGACGGTGGTAACTCTGCATACTCTGCCAACGCAACAGCCGTTACCGGCAATAACCGGCCGGTAATAGATGCCATCGGCAACAGGTCTGCACGTTATGACGTGGAAACACGCATTCCAATCGTAGCTACAGATGTGGATGAAGATGCGCTCACGCTGACCACCGCTAATCTGCCTCCATTTGTAACACTGGCCTCCGACGCCAACGGCTCCTTCCTTAGGGTAACGCCAAATGCCGGTGTGCAGGGTACATACAGTAACCTGGCAGTGTATGCGGCAGATCCGTTTGGTGGCAAGGATACTGCTACTTTCAATCTGACTATTAACGATAATTTCAGCCCTGTCATAGCCTCTATTGCCAACATTTCCCTGAATGAGGGCGCTGACCAGTTGCTTTCTCTCTCCGCAACTGATCAGAATGCTTCCGATGTACTTACATGGTCTGGAGCATCATTGCCCTCATTCATCACTCTTACCGGCAGCAACCGTACTGCCAGCCTGAAGGTTGATCCGGGTTATGCTGACGCGGGTGTTTATACAGTGAAGCTGACTACTGTTGATGGTAACGGTGGTACTGACGACCAGACATTCACCGTAACTGTCAACCAGAAAGATCCGAACTATAAGTTCTTTGTACGCTTCAAACATCAGACAGATGCGCCGGCGCCATGGAATAACATCACTTCGGTATCTACCAGCAACCTGAAGAACGATAAAGGAGAAACGACGAATGTAGATCTGCAGTTACTGACCGGCAACTGGTTCACCTGGAACGAAGGTCCGGCCGGCAACAACAATGGCATCTATCCGGATGTAGTATTGAAAGAATATTATTTCTTCGGATCATGGCCTGGCATCTTCACTTCCGACAATTCTATCAACGTGAGACTGAGCGGACTGGATGCAAACAGGAAATACTCCTTCAAGTTCCTTGCAGGTAGTTCATGGTCTGTACAGGCAAACAACGGCACCACCGTCTTTACAATAAATGGTGTCAGCAAGCCGCTGAATGTACAGAACAACACTTCCAATACTGCAAACTTTGACAATATAAGTCCGAACGGCGCTGGTGAGATCATCTTCAATATGGCCGTAGCCGATGGCACACCGGTTGGTTACCTCAACGCCTTCGAGGTGAATGCCGTACTGGATGATGGTACACTGCCAGCTGCACCTAAGGAACTGCTCGCTACAGAAGACAATGGCACAGTATCTCTCAGCTGGACGAATATTGCTTACAACGCTACCGGTTACAGGATCCACCGTGCTACCGACAGCCTGGGCGCTTACAGCTTACTGGGCAGTCTGAACAGTGCAACAGCCGACAGTTATGTGGATAACACCGTACATGGCAACACCCGTTATTATTACAAGGTTAGTGCTTCCAATTCAACAGGCGTATCTGCTGGTTACAGCAACATTGCCGGTGTGAATGTACCGGTGAAACCGCCTACCATCAACAATATCGCTGATGTGAAACTGAAAGCAGGTACTTCTACCCAGTTCAACGTGACGGCTACCCCTGACCAGGGCAATACCGTGGACCTGACAGTAGACGGTCTGCCGGCCTTCGGTAACTTCACAGACAATGGCAACGGTACAGGCTCCTTCAGCTTCAGTCCGACCGCCAACAATCTGGGTAGCTATACTGTGACAGTGACAGCCACCGACAATCAGGGTGCAGCCTCCAGCAATACCTTTAACGTGCTCGTTACTGATAAGAATACCACCAGTATATACCTCGACTTCTCTTCCAGCAGTCCGGCTCCTGCGCCATGGAACAATGTGGCAGGATTCCCTTACCAGGGTGTAAGACTGGCCAATGCACTGGATGAATCAGGTAATCCGACCGGTATCAGCGTAACATTTAACGAAGCATGGGAAAATGACCAGCCTGCAGTAGGTCAGAGCACTTACGACAACTCCGGTATCTATCCTGATCTGGTGATGCAGTCTGCAGTTTACGACAGCAGGAACATCACCCATACCGTGAAACTGGCTGGATTGAACAAAGCGAAACGTTATAATGTTGTGTTCTTTAGCAGTCTGAACTTCGGTGCTGCTTCCAAGGTAAGATACACTATCAATGCGGACAGCGTGGTAATAGATCCTGCATACAATACCTCCATCACCAAACAGCTGAATGGCATCCTGCCAAACGCTAACGGAGAGATCAATGTACTGGTAAACAAAACCCAGGCAGGTTACTATATGCATATGAACGCAATGGTACTGGAAGCTTACGACAGTGCAACAACCGTCCTGAATCCGATCAATCTGCGTGCAAACGCAACCGGCGCCAAGACGATCGCACTGCAGTGGTCAGACAGGTCCAACACTGAAACAGGATACCAGGTATGGCGTGCAGTTTCCGGTGGCAGCTACACACAGATAGCCAGTCTCCCGGCCAACTCAGTAAGCTATACCGACAATAACCTGGCCGTAAGCAAGAGATACTACTATAAAGTGCGTGCGGTAAGAGGTCTGAGCAATTCTGATTACAGTAATGCGGCAGATGCGACCACCCTTGGATTCAGTGTAAATGTAAACTTCAGTGAACTGCTGATCGCACCTGCTCCATGGAACAATACCGGCATGCGTCCACAACAGGGCGTCGTGAAGAGTAACATGCAGGACGGCCAGAACAATGTAACCGGCATCGGTATCACCATCCTTGAAAACTTCGATGGTATGTACTCTGCGGGTATCAATACAGGCAATAACAGCGGTATCTATCCGGACAATGTGATGGTGGAAAACTATGGTCTGTTCCCGGGCAACCATGCAGACTACTACATCACAGGCCTGAACCAGGCACTGAAATATGACCTGGTATTCTTCGGCAGCTCCGTAGAATGGGAAGATATCACAGGTAAATACACTGTGAACGGAACGAAGATGGCATTACTGAATGCATCTCTGAACAAGAGCGGTGTAGTCACCATCCGTGACGTATCTCCTGATGCTTACGGCAGGATCCATGTAGATGTTGATCCTGGTACGGCAACATCCCGCTATGGACTGATCGCAGCTATGATCATCAAAGGCCATCTGGATCCCGCTACCCAGAACGACGATGGTCCGATCGATCCTGCTGGTGGTCAGGCGGCCAGAATAGGCGACAACACAATGGCGATGGCGGCTCCGCCTGTAGCCCTGATCAACAAAGAGGCTGAATTCGGAGATGCGAAGGTATATCCGAACCCATATGAAAATCAGTTCAACATAGACATAGTATTGAAAGCCGAAACAGCTGTTAGAATAGAGATATTTAATGTCGCAGGACAGCTGTTATATTCAGATTACAAGGGTTCCGTTCCGGCGGGCGCCAGCACCCTGCGTATTAATACCGGTTCAAGGATTAGTGCGCCTGGCATCTACCTGCTCCGCATTAGCGGTAAGAATGGGGAAACCAAGATGGTCAAACTGGTAAAGCGTTAAGCTTTACCAGTTTCTCCCAAAAAGTCCGGGCAACCGGATTTTTTTGCACGCTACAGATGTTAAATAATTACAATTAATATGGATATAATATATTTCGTAAAGGCCCTGCTGAAAAAGAAATGGTGGATCATTATCAGTACCATCATTGCCGTTGTTGCCGCCCTTTTCTTCACGCTCGGCAAGCCCAGAATGTATGCTTCCGTAACCCAGATTGCAACCGGATTCACTATCAATGATCAGGTGAAACTTCGTGATGAGAATGTCAATATTTTTGAAGCAGACGTAAAGTTTGACAACGTGATCGAAATCATCAACTCCCCCGTGGTAGTTGGCATGTTGTCTTACGACCTGCTTATTCATGACCTGACGAGCAATAAACCGTTTGTTCGTCTGGAAGAAAAAGACCTGGCTTCAGACGTTTATAGAGCAGTAGACAAACAGGCAGCAGTGGAGATCCTTCGCGGCAAGCTGGACTCGCTCCAGGTACTCTCTTCCTACAACCCGGTGGAAAAGAATATCCTGTCTTTTCTCAAGTTGTTTAAATATGACTACGAATCGATCCGTAAAAGGATGAATGCCTCCCGTGTGCAGCGTACCGACTACCTGGCGATCGTAGCCACCGCAGAAAATCCGGAGCAGGCGGCCTACACCGTAAATACGATCTACCGGGAGTTCCTCCGCTATTACAGAAGTATGCGTACCGAAAGATCAGTGGAAAGTGTAGAATCGTTCGATGAACTGGTAAGACAAAAGAAAGCCGAACTGGATAAAAAAGTAGAAGCGCTGCGTCTGTATAAATCATCTGAAGGCCTGCTCAATGTGGAAGTGGCCAGTGGTAATGAACTGGACCTGATCAAACAGTTTGAAAAAGGACTGTCAGATGAAAAGGCCAACTACAATACTATCAACTCTTCCCTGCAGAGCGTAAACCAGCGCCTTGCTGCCGCCAGCCAGGGCAAAACCGTTTTCACCAACAATAACAGTGAGATCATAGAATTACGCAGACAGATCAATGACCTCAATACAGAACTGACAAGGAAAGGTGGCAATGACGAAGCGGGCAATGCAAAACTGGCCGGGCTGCGTGCGCAGCTGCAGAAGAAACTGGGCGCCTCCACTACCGGTACCCAGACGGCTACCACTAAAGACGAATTAATACAGGAGAAAGCCAATCTTGAAGCGCAGCTGAACGCCTCTAACCTGAACATGCGTGCCTTGCAGGGCCAGATTGCCAAGCTGAAAGGTTCCGTAGGTTCGTATGCCACTAAGGAAGCTACAGTGAGTAGCTTGCAGGCTGAAGTGGACATGGCCCAGGAAGAGTACAATAAGCTGAAGGAGAAACTTAATGCTGCGCAGGACAACCAGACTACCCCTGATGTAAATTTCAAACAGATCCTGAAAGGACAGCCAGCCTTCAGGCCGGAGTCTTCCAAGCGCATCATCATCATGGGTATGGCAGGTATCTCTACCTTCCTGCTGACGTCTCTGATTGTATTGCTGATGGAATTCCTGGACGGCTCCCTGAAATCGCCTTCCGTGTTTGAAAAACATCTGGACCTCCGCCTGATCAGTAGTGTGAACCATGCTGACCTGAACAAATACAGCATCCTGGAGGTGTTGCAGAAAACAACCATCTCTGACAAACATTCCAAACAACGGCAGAACACTTTCCGGGAGCTGTTGCGCAAACTGCGATATGAGGTGGAAAGCAGCGGTAAGAAAGTATTCCTGATCACCAGTACGGAAGCGCGTCAGGGTAAAACCACCCTCACGCAGGCCCTTGCATACAGCCTGAGCCTGAGCAACAAAAATGTACTGGTCATAGACACGAATTTCTGCAATAATGACCTTACTATACAGATGAAGGCAGCGCCAACACTGGAGTCATTTTCCGTTCCGCCGTCAGAGCTGAACATTGAAAAAGTAAAGGATATTGTGACCACCTACCCGGTATCGGGCATCGAAGTGATCGGTTGTAAAGGTGGTGACTACACTCCTTCAGAGATCCTGCCGAAGAACAATCTTTTAAACTATCTCCCCTTCCTGAAGAACCACTATGACTTCATCCTGCTGGAGGGCGCACCGCTGAACGACTATACGGACAGTAAAGAGCTGGCGCAATACGTGGATGGTGTCATAGCAGTTTTTTCATCCAAGCTGGCCCTGACACAGGTAGACCGTGAATCGGCCCAGTTTTTCGAAACCCTTGGTGACAAGTTCGTGGGAGCAGTACTGAACAACGTCCAGGAAGAATACCTCGAATTATAACCAAAAGTTTACCCAAAAAATGCCAGGAACCACATTTAAAGAACTGTTTAACTTCAAACCACCACAAGCCAACCGGTTGGGATGGATAGACTATGCGAAAGGCATAGCTATCATCCTGGTCGTATACCGACATGTGCTGTACGGGTTGAAAAGCAGCGGCATGATTGTCAGTCAATGGATCATTGACGGCAATAACATGTTCTACAGCTTCCGTATGCCACTGTTCTTTCTCCTGTCCGGGTTGTTCTTCGAAAGAAGTATTACCCGGAAGGGAGAAATGGGCTTTTTTGTTACCCGTGTCAACACATTGTTGTATCCCTACATTCTGTGGGCTTTCATTCAGATCACCCTGCAAATGCTCTTCTCTTCATTTGTTAACGCCCGCCGTACCGGCGCAGACTATCTGAACATCCTGATACAACCCCGCCATCTTGACCAGTTATGGTACTTATTTGCATTGTTCAATGTAACCTTACTGTACCTGCTTGTAGCAAAACTTTTCCGCTATGATAAGTTCGCCCAGGTGCTCGTGTCGCTGGGATTACTTGCCATAGCGCCCCTGGTAAACAGTATCAGTACGCTGTATGACGTGGCACTGCACTACATCTTTTTTTGCATCGGACACCTGACAGCGAATTACTTTTTTGCAGAGAAGACGCAGGACAAACTTTCTTCTGCCTATGGATTGCTGGCGCTGCTGCCGGTTTTTGCAGCCTGCCAGTATTATTTCCTGTATCATCTGCAGATGAACCTCTTCCTGTATGCAGTCATTGCACTGATAGGCAGCCTGTTTGTGATCATGCTCTCTTTCCAGCTATCGAAGTACAATGCATTGCCCTTCCTGAGAACGTTCGGGCATTACTCCCTGTTCATCTACCTGCTGCATGTACCCATTGTGTCAGTGATCAGGTATTTCCTGCTGGGTACCATAATGAAAGAGCATATAGAGATGTTGTTACTGTTGCTGATATTTATCGCCATTTTCTTTTCCATCATCGTTTACCGGATATGTATGCGGCTGAAGCTGGGCTTCCTGTTTACAGGCCCTTTTAAGGCTAAGCCATACAATCCGCAGCAACCGGAGATGGCCACCAAAAAAAATCATGTATAATGCCCGTAAGAAAGAAATATACACCCGGCATCAGCAAGAAATTCCATCAGGCGATGTTGCTGCTCTTTGTGGCACTGACGATGATAATGCTATTTATGAAGATCATGTTTTTTTAAAGTATTCAGAATATTATGCTCAGTCAACAGGCTAAGAAAAACACCGTATTATACCTGTTCATCCTGCTTTGGGTGATGGCAGTACCTGCCATCGCCTATGTATCGTCCATGGATGCCAAATTCAGCATTGTGGTGTTTGGCGGTATCATCGGGCTGGCACTGGCAGTGATCAGCGCCCTGAACTTCCGCCTCGGCTATTACATATACATCACGGTTTCGATGATCGTACATGTACCGGAGAGAATGGCCAAAGCTACGATGCCTGTGGGCGTTGCTATGGACCTCTTCCTGATGCTCATGCTTGCAGGCGCCATCTTCGACAAAAAAAGCAAGGAGAAGTCCAATGTACCTTACTTCAAAGACCCGCTCCTGCTGATATTGTACCTGTATACCGCATACCTGCTCATACAGTTCTTCAATCCCAATATGTTGTCCATACAAGGCTGGTTCATTTTTATCAGGGTATACATCCGCAACTTCATCTTCCTGTTCCTCACCATCAAAGTACTGAGCGACTGGTCGCAGATATATAAGTTCTTCAAATTCTGGCTGGTCCTGTCCACGGCTGCAGCACTCTATGGTTGTCTGCAACAGGCTGTAGGACTACTGCCCTTTGAAAGGGCCTACATTGCCATGAACCCTGACAAGTTCAAGACGGTAATGATACAGGGCCGTGCAAGGATCTTCTCTTTTATGGCAGACCCTGCGGCGTTTGGCGTACTGATGGCCTGCGGCGCTATCATCGGTACTGTATTGCTCACTGCCAGTCAGAAGATAGTGAGCTACCCCCGGAAGTTATTGTTGCTTTTTATCATAACAGTCCATTTGCTGGCGCTCGGATTTTCCGGTACCCGTACCGCATATGTGATGTTGCCCGTTGGACTGTTATTGTTTTTCCTGGTGAACCTGCATAACAGGAATACCCTGATCGCCGCCGCCTTTTTCACCTTCGGGATGCTGGCCATCCTGTTCGGACCTTTTTACAGCAGTCCGACCATTATCCGTATCCGTACTGCCTTTATGGGCAGCCAGGACGAATCGCTCAGTCTGCGTGATGTGAACCGCCACAGTATACAGCCCTATATGTATTCTCATCCGATCGGCGGGGGCGTGATGACGGTGGGCAATGATGGCGTGACCTACAATCCCGGTCACCGGCTGGCAGGCTTTCAGCCCGACAGCGGCTACCTGCGGGCAGTACTGGAACTGGGATGGATAGGATTGATCATCACCTGTATCTATACCTATATGGGTATTCATTATGCTATCAAAAATTATTTCAGCGAGAACAATGAACTGAATAAGCTATTGCTGATAAGCATCGCTGCCGTGATGTATGCCATTCTTGTGGCCCAGTATGCCCAGGAAGCGGCAGGACTCGTGGAGTCATCTATTTTCCTTAACGCCATTCTGGGTATCACTATCAGAGTAAGGTATAATCTTTCAACATCTAAATAATACAGTATGAAAAAGGGACTTCTATTTATTATCGGCTTGGCGTTCTGTATATCTGTGCAGGCACAGAAAAGGGAAACCAACCTTTATATCCCTCTCACCGATTCACCTGAAGTAGCACAATTGAAAGCCGTATTGGTAGAACTTGCCATGCAAAATCCCGCATTAAAGATCTATGACAACAAGGCGAAAATTGCCAAATATCAGCAAAACAAAGCCACCGCCGGCTGGCTGAATATGTTCCAGGCATCAGGCAACCTGAACGAATACACACTGAAAAACAACAGTAACAATGCTACCTTCTTCCCCAGGTACAACTTCTCACTGACCATACCACTTGGTAGTTTCCTGTCAGTTCCTAACGACGTGAAGATTGCCAAAACGGAGCGAAAAGTGGTCATGAACATGAAAGAGGAAGAACAGCTGAAAATAAAGGCAGATGTACTGAACGCCTACGAGTTGTATGCTGCCAACAAAAAGATGATGGAACTGTCAGTGCCATTGCTGGAAGACGTATACAATCATTACAAACAGACCGAAGAGAAATTCTCCAGTGGTGACAAGGATGTGTCTGTAGAGACCCTGAACATCGCCTACAGAAGCTACAATGAAGAGATGGTGAGAAAGGTGATGCTGGAAAGGGATATCAGGCAGGCCAAGATAGAACTGGAAAGGATCATTGGTGTCAGCTTTGAAGAAGCGGTACTGCAATCGCAGGCACGTACGTTTAACAAATAGTGTAATCAGCGGATAATGAGATATTACCTTCAAAGAAACTACCCCGTTATAGCTACATTACTGCTGCTGGCGGTATTGCTGGTCATAGCCTGCCGGCAGGTGCTGGTGCAGACGGGTGGCCATTTCTGTTACCCCCTGGACGACACCTTCATTCACATGTCCATTGCGAAGAACTTTGCATTGCATGGCGTGTGGGGTATCAATGCGCAGGAATTCAGCGCAGCCAGCTCCTCCCCTTTGTATACCCTGATACTGGCTACATTTTTTAAAGCAGGCGTCAACAGCATCTGGATGCCGTTTTATATCAATGTGTGTTTTGCCTTCCTGCTGGTAGTGATGACAGACAAACTCTTACAGCGTTTCAGTCTTCCTGCCCCTGTCAGATGCATTACCTTGCTTTCGCTTGTCATACTGGTACCGGTACCGGTGATGGTAGCAAGTGGCATGGAACATATGCTGCATGCCTTCCTGACCATGTGGATGTTGTATCTGTCTGTCGCCTTTCTGACGCCGGACAATACCACCCGCAACCAGGTCTTGTTACTGTCGCTGGTGGCCGGACTGGCCATTCTGGCCCGCTTCGAATCCTTATTCCTGCTGGCCGGCGTTATACTGGCCGGTATCTATAACAAGCGCTGGCAACAGACCAGCGTAGTGCTGGTACTATCCCTGTTACCACTGATCGTGTTTGGATATATTTCTGTACGTCATGGAGGATATTTCCTGCCCAACTCCGTATTACTAAAGGCCAGCAAGCTGGCAGGCGGACCTTCGCAACTGATGAGCAGCCTGCAGGAAATTGTAGTCTACAAACTGTTGTACGGCAACAATACGATGGTAAACATCTTCACGAACAAATACTACCCGGAAGGCTCTTCATCGCTTTCAGGTACTACGGTGGTAAGAATGCTGCTGATCATCCCTGCGCTGATCATACTATTGCGGCCGGATAATGATAATGTCAATACCATTGGTAAAGTAAAACAGCTGGCCTGCATTCCGCTGATCAACACCTTCCTGCATATGGCCCTGGCCGCAGTGGGATGGCTGTTCCGGTATGAGGCATACCTGCTGGCGCTGGATATCACGGTAGTGGCTATACTGTTGTATTACTACTATCGCCAGCTGGTCCGCAGTCAACGGCGTTATTCTCCACTGGAAAAAGCTGCAGGCGCCTTCCTGTTGCTCTTTGCATTTGCACCGCTGCCCTTAAGAGCTGCCGGTGCATTCCACAACCTGCCTGCCGCGGCCCGTAATATCTATGAGCAGCAGTACCAGATGGGACGCTTCCTGCAAACCAGCTATCAGCATACCGCAGTAGCTGCGAATGATGTGGGGGCAGTAAGTTATCTGTCCAACAACAGGATACTGGACCTCTGGGGACTGGGTAACAACGCAGTGGCAGCAGGAAAACTACATGGACAATATTCTCCGCAATTCCTGCAGCGGTTCACCGGCCAGGAGAACGTGAAGATCGCAGTAGTGTATGATACCTGGTTTGACAGCTCATTGCTGCAGCAATGGAAGAAAGTAGCTTCCTGGAAGATCTCCAACAACGTGATCTGCGGAGGCGACGAGGTATTCTTTTATGCGGTAGACCCTGCTGAGGCAAGGCCTCTTTATAATAAACTGGCAGCATACAAGCCATTGTTGCCACCAGGTGTAACGGTCACCTATTATCCTATTCATCTGTAATGCAAACACAGACTAACTATATTAAAAGCCTGGATGGCGTCCGCGCCATTGCGATATTGCTGGTAATGGCATTCCATTTCGGCATTATCCGCTTTGGCTGGATGGGGGTACAGCTTTTCTTTGTACTCTCCGGCTTTCTCATCAGCAGTATATTGCTGAAGGAAAAAGACAGGCCATCCCCGCTAACCCAACGCCTTAAAAAGTTCTGGATCAGGAGAAGTCTGCGCATATTCCCCCTGTACTACATCTACCTCACAGTATTTGTGGTCATCTGCCTCTTTACAGCTTTTCCTCCGGGCTATTTCAGGGACCTGCCCTATCTATATTCTTATACCTTCAATCTGACCAGGATTGCCAACAGCTGGCATGAAAGTCCGGTGTACACGCATTTCTGGTCGCTCTGTGTTGAAGAGCAGTTTTACCTGTTCTTCCCTTTTATTGTTTTCCTGCTTTCGAGGCGCAATCTGCGTGGCCTGCTGGTAATAGTACTGATAGCCGGTCCGCTGTTCCGCTGGGCCTTTGGCAACTATCTGGTACACATAGGTAAAGCACCATTCGAAGTATTCGATGTGATTTACTGGTTTCCGCTCAGTCATCTGGATGCATTCTTCACAGGAACCGCTATTCCGCTGCTGGGACTGAAAGACCGGATCAAAAAGCCCCAATGGCTGTTCGTGCTGGGCTGCCTGCTCGCAGTGGGTGCAGGTATTATCAATTACCTGTACGAAAGTCACGGACATTCACTGCCTACTTCAATGGGGTACAACTTTGGGGATGTGAATAGTTATCAGCATATCTGGTACTACACGGTGCTCAACCTGTTTACCGCATCCCTGCTGTTGTTGCTGGTATCCTCCTACAACAGCGTGCCGGGCAATTTTGTAAAGGGAATTCTGGAGAACAATGTCCTGGTAGCAATAGGCAAGGTCTCCTACGGTATGTACATTTTGCATTGGGTCATACAAACGCAGCTGGTAGAACGATGGATCCCCGTCAGCGAAAGCAACAAGTACTGGTTATTCCTGGTGGATGTACCGGTGGTGTATGTTTTCGCACTACTCAGCTTTCATTTCATTGAACAACGATTTACTCAACTTAAAGATAAATTCACTACCGGCAACACACCGGTAAAAGCCACAACACTCAGCACAAAAAACTAGATAATGAAAAAAGTATTATTTCTTGCCGGGCTGACTATCCCCAGCCTGGCAGGTGCTCCTGGCAAACCGGGAGCGTTCAGGCAAATAATTGTCCCGACCGATGAATGGCATAAAGTGCCGGCTTTACTACACGTTCCGCAGGGAAGCCCTAAAGAGAAATTTCCGCTGATCGTTTGTTTCCATGGAAGAAGCATCGCAGGTCACGACGTTTCCAAATTGTACCGGGAAGGTATTCCCCGTCAGATCAAAGAAGGCCGCAAAATAGAGGCGGTTAACAAAGCAGACGGTAAGCTGTACAAATTCATGGTACTGGCCCCGCTGGCAGAGAGCTGGGGTATCAATCCACCACAACTGGAATTTATCCTGAATGATGTACTGAAAAAGTACCCTGTTGACTCCTCCCGCATCTATCTGACAGGATACAGTGCAGGCGGATGGTGTACGCTGATGTCGATGACAGAAAGCAGGCGCCTTACCTCCCGTATCGCAGCCACTGTGCCTATGTCGCCCGCGCCTATGTACCCTGAGAACTATGGCAGGTTCAAACTGGTGTCAGATGCAGGGCTGCATGCATGGTACTTTGCCGGCACTGCGGAGCCCCAATTCCTGGAGAACAGCCTGCGTTGCATAGATAGTACCAACCACTATCAGAAAGGCCTCGTAAAGCTCACAAAACACGGAAAAGCGCATACCGGCTGGCATGAGTTCTACGATCCTGCTTACAGGGACAGTACGGACAATATGAGCATTTATGAATGGATGCTTCAATACAAGAGAAAAAGATGAACCGGAGGAAAGCCCTGGGCAGTTTACTGCTCTTAGCCGGCGCCGGAGCGGCCGCGTGGTCGGGCATCAGGCTGCGCAAGCTGTACAGCACTCCCGATCTGGGAAAGCTGAAAGAACATGCGGAGCTGATCACCGAACTGGCGGAGACCATTATACCCGCCACAGACACGCCGGGCGCAAAAGCGGCAGGTGTTACCCCCTTCATCATCAGGATGATCAGGGATTGCACGCCTAAGAAAGAACAGAATCGCTTTCTCATGGGACTGGACGAAGTAGAAGCCTATGCCAGGCACCACTACAACCGCTCATTTGCCCGCTGTAACATTGAACAGCGTGCGGCTATTGCTGATCATTTCGAAAAGCGTGACCGCCCTTATAAAGGGCTCGCCGGAAAGATCAGCCACAAGGTCATGGGAGATGCCTTCTTTGTTATCATGAAGAAGTATACCGTAATAGGGTACTGCACCTCCATGGAAGGAGCAACACGTGGCCTTGCCTACGATTATGTACCCGGACATTACGCGGGCGCTGTAAGATTGAAGCCCGGCCAGAAGGCCTGGGCTACCGAATAGCAGCAGGTTGTCATGAATGTTTAACGAGAATCACGAGGACAAAGAAACGTAAGACGGGAATACAGCGCTGCCATGGGACATTGCAGGCAGCCTAACAGTTAATCCTTTTAGAATCATGAATCTGAACATTAAGAGTGCTCAGCAGCGCACTTATGATGCTATTGTCATTGGCTCTGGCATCAGCGGAGGCTGGGCCGCCAAAGAGTTGTGTGAGAAAGGACTGAAGACATTGGTTTTGGAAAGAGGACGTAATGTGGAGCATATCAAAGATTATGTGACCACTTTTAAAACACCCTGGGAGTTCCAGCATGGTGGATTAAATACGGAGAAGGACTTCGCGGAAGATCCTGTCCAGAGTGCGGAATACAACGAAGGCAACCGGCATTTTTTTGTGCGCGATAAAGAGCACCCCTATATACAGGAAAAGCCTTTCCACTGGATCAGAGGATACCAGGTAGGCGGACGTTCCCTCACCTGGGGGCGGCAGAGCTACCGCTTGAGTGACCTCGATTTTGAAGCCAACGGGAAAGACGGTCATGGCGTGGACTGGCCAATCCGCTACAAGGACCTTGCGCCCTGGTATAGCTATGTGGAGCAGTTTGCAGGCATCAGCGGTCAGCCAGAAGGCCTGTCGCAATTGCCCGACGGCGAGTTTCTCCCGCCCATGGAAATGAACATACTCGAAAAACATTTCCGCGAGCAGGTAAAGCAGCGCTTCGAGGGACGCTGTGTTACCATTGGCAGGGTCGCAAACCTGACACGCGGCTGGCGTGGGCGCGCCCCCTGTCAGTATCGCAACCTGTGCAGCCGTGGATGCCCCTATGGCGGTTACTTCAGCAGTAATGCTGCAACCCTGCCAGCAGCTGCGGCCACAGGCAATATGACACTGCGTCCCTTTTCCATCGTATCGGAGATCTTGTACGACAAAGAAAAAGGAAAGGCCAGTGGCGTACGCGTCATAGATGCGGAAACGAAAGAAGTGATCGACTTCTATGCGACGATCATTTTCCTGAACGCCTCCACCATCGGTTCTGCCACCATATTGCTACAATCCACTTCAGCTGCATTCCCGCAGGGACTGGGCAACTCCAACGACCTGGTAGGACGGCACCTGATGGACCATCATTTCAAGGTGGGCGCCATGGGCGACTATCACGGCCTGGATGACTGGTATTATGAAGGCAGGCGGCCGACGGGTATCTATATCCCCCGCTTCCGGAACCTGGGCGATGCGGCCTCAAAACGCGATTATATACGCGGTTTTGGTTACCAGGGCTATGGCGAACGGGAAGGCTGGATGTACACCGGCCTCACAGAAGACGGCTTCGGCCAATCATTCAAAGAGAAACTGCTACGCCCCGGCAAATGGGCGTTCTGGTTAGGGGCCTGGGGCGAGACACTGCCTTATGCCGATAACAGGGTAACACTGGATACCATACAACGCGATAAATGGGGCCTGCCATTGGCCAGGGTGGCATTTTCCATCCGCGACAATGAAAGGGCTATGCGTAAGGACATGCAGCACAGCGCAGCAGAAATGCTGGAAGAAAGCGGCTTTTCAAATGTAACGGGCTTCGATTACCACTACGTCGGCGGAGAGTGTGTACATGAAATGGGTACCGCCCGTATGGGAAGAGATCCTAAGACATCCGTACTGAATGGCACTAACCAGCTGCATGAAGTAAAGAATGTGTTTATTACTGACGGTAGTTGTATGACTTCGTCCGCCTGTCAGAACCCATCACTGACATATATGGCATTGACAGCAAGAGCCTGTGATTTTGCCGTCGGGGAACTAAAGAAAGGAAACCTTTGATTTTTTATTGATAAACCGTCCACAAGCAGAAAGGGCTGTCTCATATGAGGCAGCTTCTTTTTTATTCACCTATATCCTCATTCCAAAGCGTAGGATGCTGCTGAATAAAGGCCTGCATCATCTCAATGCATTCACTGTTATTTTCTACTGTCAGCTCTACGTTATTGGCTTTTAACAGCTCCTCTGCACCCATGAATGTCTTATTCTCACCTATCACCACCTTCGGAATACCATACAGCAATATAGCGCCCGTACACATTGGACAAGGCGATAACGTTGTATACAGCACACATTCCTTATAAGTAGCAGCAGTAAGCCGGCCGGCATTCTCCAGCGCATCCATTTCCCCATGCAGGATAACACTCCCTTTTTGCACCCTCCGGTTATGTCCACGCCCGATGATCTCTCCTTTATGTACCAGCACAGATCCAATAGGGATACCGCCTTCATTAAGACCTTTCATTGCCTCATCTATCGCGGCTTTCATAAAATTGTCCATAGTATTATATCTTGAAGATCAGCAAATAGGAAATACAACAAACGCTGTTGATCGCTTATACAACACTGCGTATATCCCTAATATACTGTATAATTCCTGAACTACAGAAGAGATCTGGCAGACATCCCATTTGCTCATCCCAGACAGACCTCGCCCGTACGGTGTAAACATAAATAGCCTGTAACTGCATACTGCACGATATGCATAAGGAGGAAAGCAGCGGCAGTTATAAATAAAACAGTAACTCAGGAGCAGCGGCGGTTCCAGGTGGAGATCACTGGCCTTCGTTGTTTGAAGTATGCTGACGCGCCCTACCAGGGGTTTAATGAGATATCCAATCGCCCAACACGACCTCCCATCGTTCCATAGCAAGCAACTTCAAAGAACGCAGCCAGTGGTCCCACCTGGAACCGAAGCAATCGCCCAATACGACTTTCCAAGCAACCTCCAAACAACGCAGTCAATGGTCCCCAGGAACCGAAGCAATGTCAATCAGCAATAACAAAAAAACCGCCTCATACGAGACGGTTCTTCAAAAATTATTTCTCAGCGGATGCTATTACAATCCGAAAGCTGATTTTACTTTTTCAACATAATCCAGTTTCTCCCAGGTAAACAGCTCAACTTCTACTTTCTTCTCATTCTTCTTGCCCTTGTTGAACACCTTGGTAACTACCTTGCTGTCGCGGCCCATATGACCATAAGCAGCTGTATCGCTATAGATAGGATTACGCAGTTTCAGACGCTGCTCGATAGCGTAAGGACGCAGGTCAAAGATCTGTTCTACCTTTCTTGCGATCTCACCATCCGTCATTTTAACTTTGGAAGTACCACGGGTATCGATGAAGAGACCACAAGGTTTAGCCACACCGATCGCGTAAGATACCTGTACCAGTGCTTCATCGCAAAGACCTGCAGCTACCAGGTTTTTAGCAATGTGACGGGTAGCGTAAGCAGCAGAACGGTCTACTTTGGAAGGATCTTTACCAGAGAAAGCACCACCACCGTGAGCACCTTTACCACCGTAGGTATCAACGATGATCTTACGGCCGGTTAAGCCGGTATCACCGTGAGGACCACCGATCACGAATTTACCGGTAGGGTTGATATGATAAGTGATCTTGTCATTGAACAGCGACTGTAATTCTGGTTTCAGCTGTGCCTTTACGCGAGGGATCAGGATGTTGATCATGTCACTCTTGATCTTGGCCAGCATCTTGTCTTCAGAATCGAAATCATCGTGCTGTGTAGAGATAACGATGGTGTCGATACGAACAGGTTTGTTATCGTCGGAGTATTCGATAGTTACCTGTGACTTAGCGTCAGGACGCAGGTAAGCGATCTCTTTATTTTCGCGACGGATAGCAGCCAGCTCGATCAGCAGTTTATGAGCGAGGTCCAGAGCCAGTGGCATATAGTTCTCAGTTTCGCGGGTAGCGTAACCGAACATCATACCCTGGTCGCCTGCGCCCTGTTCTTCCGGGTTCTTACGCTCAACGCCCTGGTTGATATCAGGAGACTGCTCATGAATAGCAGAGAAGATACCACAGGAGTTAGCCTCGAACATGTATTCGCTCTTTGTATAGCCTATCTTACGGATTACCTCACGGGCAATTTCCTGCACATCCAGGTAAGCTTCAGATTTTACTTCACCCGCCAGAACCACCTGACCGGTTGTCACCAACGTTTCGCAAGCTACTTTAGAGGTAGTATCATAAGCAAGGAAATGATCAATCAATGCGTCGGATATCTGATCGGCCACTTTATCCGGATGGCCTTCGGAAACAGATTCTGAGGTAAATAAATAAGGCATAAAATAATTGAATTTCGCTTTTAGATTAGTATTGATTTAGTACAATTTACCAACTTTTTGCATTTTGGTGGTATGCCTCATGGTAAACTGCGGCAAAAATAGGAAAATAGTTTGAGAATGAACTTTCAGCGAATAAAAAAAGCCCCGTTTGAAGCGGGGCTTTTTTCTGTAGAGAAAAACTATTTTCCAAGTAGCTGGGTATACAATTGCAGATAATCCGCGAGGTCTTCATTTTCCTTTTTGTAAGGGAGAATGATCTTGCCTTTTTCCGCTTTCAGTTCATCCACTACTTTCTTTTCTGTCTTTTCACCTGCCAGTACTACGGCATCGGCATATTTACCGGCGCCTCTGTTCAGTGCACTGTTGGTACCTTCTTTATATAGCTCCAGGTCCTTTTCTTTGATCTGGGTGCTGATAGTAGCTTTCTTCACAAAGCCGGCGCCCAGTTTCTCCTTGAAGGAATTGGGCTCCATGGAATATACCACTTTGGAATGAGCAAATACCGGTTCTTTTTTGTAAGCAGTTTTCAGGTATAAAGGGATCAGTGAAGTCATCCATCCGCTACAGTGAATAATGTCCGGCGGCCAGCCAAACTTCTTTACTGTTTCCAGCGCTCCTTTACAGAAAAATACTGCACGGGCTGCATTATCGTCATAGAATTGCTCGTTTTCGTCCGTGAACAGCGTTTTACGCTTGAAGTAATCTTCATTGTCCAGGAAATAAACCTGCAAACGGGCGTTTGGCAATGATGCCACCTTGATAATCAACGGATAATCGTCGCCCTCTATCACAATGTTAATGCCAGACAGTCTTACCACCTCGTGTAACCGGTGCCTTCTCTCGTTGATAATGCCAAACCGGGGCATGATCACCCGCACTTCCAGCCCGGACTCATTGGACTTAATTGCCATTTTATTGACCATATTCGCATACTCTGTTAATTCCAGATAAGGCGACATTTCCTGAGCAATAAAAAGAATTCGTTTCTTTGTGGACATCTAATGCTGATATTAATGCAGTAATTTTAAATTTGGTTTGCAAAATTACGGATTTTTAACGGAAGAAAAGACAAATTGGCACTTTTAACATCCTTTTAAGCAATAAATTATGTATCTGTTCAAGCGGAAAGACGATCTCGAAAGGCATTTATCAACAGCACGGAAAGAGGGTAAACGTATTGGTTTTGTGCCTACTATGGGCGCATTGCATCAGGGGCATCTGTCCCTTATTGCGGCCGCAAAAGAAAACACCGACCTCGTCGTGTGCAGCATATTTGTCAACCCGACCCAGTTTAACGATCCGGCCGATTTTGAGAAATATCCCATTACCATAGACCAGGACATTCTCCAGCTTACCGCCGCCGGCAACGATGTACTGTTCCTGCCATCTGTGCAGGAAATGTACCCTAAGGGACTGACCCCGGACATGCATTATGACTTCGGTCAGCTGGAAACGGTACTGGAAGGTGCACACCGCCCCGGACACTTCCAGGGTGTTGGACAGGTGGTACATAAGCTGTTAGACCTGGTGCAGCCGGACAAACTCTTCATGGGACAAAAGGACTTTCAGCAGTGCCTGATAATCAACCGACTCATCAAACTGCTACACTTAAAGGTCGAGCTGGTTATCTGTCCTACCCTCCGTGAACAGGATGGCCTGGCCATGAGCAGCCGTAACCTGCGTCTCAATCCTACCGAAAGGCAAAACGCCCTGCACATATCCCGTGCACTATATTATATAAAAGACAATCTTAACCACGCCCCATTAAAGGAAATCGCCGATAAGGCCATTAACGAGCTGAAAGGCAATGGTTTCGATGTTGACTACCTCGATATGGTATCTGTAGCACCTGACGGGAACATTAATTTTCCTGCAACTGCCGGCAAAGATCCGCTTTATGCGGTGGTAGCTGCCAGAGAGATCAGCAGCAACGTCAGGCTGATTGACAATATGCAGGTGAACTGACCAGCCGGACGGCTGTCAACAGACCGGCCTTCTCCACGGCGCGCGCTGACCGCGCTGAAGCGTCGTATTGTATTTTTTCCCTAATTTTGCGCTACACCAGACCACAATAGTGGGTTATTTCTATCATGCACATCGAAGTACTGAAAAGTAAAATACACAGAGCAGTTATTACCGAAGCAAACTTGCAATACGTAGGCAGTATTACTATTGATGAAGATCTGCTGGATGCTGCTAATCTCATCGAATATGAAAAAGTACAGGTAGTGAACGTAAATAACGGAGAACGCCTGGAGACCTATATCATCAAAGGGAAACGCGGTTCAGGTGTTGTTTGTATGAATGGCCCCGCTGCCCGCCTCTGTGCGGTTGGCGATATTGTAATCATTATCTCTTACGCATCTATGGACTTTGAGGAGGCTAAGAAGCATACTCCGATCGCCATATTCCCGAAAGAAAATAATAAACTGTAACTGCTGATCCCAAAAAAGACTTACTATGCCCAAATTTTTGAAGTTCATCTGCTTTTTAGCCATTGGGCTAGGATTAGTCTGGCTTGTTACGCACAACCTTACTGATAAGGAGAAAGATGACATCTTCAACTCTTTGGAGCATGCCAATTACTGGCTGCTGATCCCTGTTATCATAGTCGGTATTGCCAGCCACTGGTACCGGGCTGTCCGCTGGAAGCTCATCATGGAGCCCATGGGCTATCATCCTAGCACACTGAATACATTCTTTGCGGTAATGGTCGGCTATCTGGCCAACCTGGCGGTGCCCCGCCTGGGAGAAGTGACCCGCTGCGGTATCGTAGCCCGTTATGAGAAGATCCCGGTAGATAAACTGGTAGGCACCATGATCGCAGAACGCGCTGTTGACATGCTGCTGCTCCTCATCCTCATGGTGATCACCGTTGTTATTCAAATAGACGTGATCGGTGGCTTATTCGTCGCAGAGATCTGGCATCCCATTGAGAATAAACTCGGGAATGCAGGCAGTGCCCGTTCACTGATCATCATCGGCGCTTTAGTCATATTTATATTACTTACCTATATTGTTTTCCGCCTCATTTCCCGTTCCAAAATCGGGATCAAGATCCGTGCACTGGCCCATGGCGTATGGGATGGTATCCGCTCTATCGGTCAGATGGAAAAGAAAGGCTGGTTCATCTTCTACTCCATACTGATCTGGATGATGTACTTTGCTATGATGTACCTGGGCTTCTATTGTATGGAAGAAACCCGTTACCTGGGACTGAAAGCCGCGCTTGCAGTACTCATCATCGGCAGTGTAGGTATGATCGTAACACCCGGCGGTACGGGCGCCTACCAGTTCCTGGTACAAAGGACCCTCATGGTATACGGCGTACTCGATACAACAGCATATGCCTTCGGATGGATCGTATGGTCGGCCCAGACCCTGCTGGTACTTATCGTTGGCCTGGGCAGCCTGATTGCCCTCCCCTTGCTGAACAAGGACAAGGCACAAACCCCATCCTCCGATGCCGGTCAGACTACCTGATACAAGCGTTAATCAGCTCCGGATCATTCCCCTATAAATGATATATACAAGTATATCTAAGAAATATACTATAGATTATCGTCTATACGCTATTCGCTATCGCTTTATAATTCCTTATCTTTAAGAATGCGTATCAGAAATTTAACATAAGATCTATTCCAAAAATCTGTATTGTTGTGATTAGCAGTATTAAACCAGTATAACCACAACCGTTAATTACCTTTCAGATGCGATTGTCACTTAGTGAGCCAATAGACATAAACACACAAGATCCGGTGATGGAAAAGAAAAGCAATAGCAAAAAGATTGTGCCGATTAAGAAAGTTAAGATGATCCCCCGGGACATCAGCTGGCTGGCCTTTAATGCAAGAGTTCTGCAGGAAGCGGCTGATAACACCGTTCCTCTTCATGAACGTATCCGTTTTCTCGGTATTTTTTCGAACAACCTGGACGAATTTTTCCGCGTACGCGTTGCCACCCTTAAAAGAATGCTGCTGGTTGGCAAGTCCACCCGTATGCATATGGAAGAGAACCCCGACGAGATCCTCGATGAGATACAGAGCATGGTGATAGACCAGCAGCGTGAGTTTGACCGCATCTGGGAGGGTATCGAAGACGAACTGAAGGCGCAGAAGATCTTCATCCGCACGGAAAAACATTTAAATAAGGATCAGCAGAAATTTGTACTCAACTACTTCAATGAAGAAGTACGTACCAATATCATCCCGCTGATGATCGAAAGTATCCAGCACTTTCCCTTCCTCCGGGATAAATCCATCTATCTGGCGGTAGTACTGGCCAGGCAGGATAACTCCGTCAGACAGAAGTTTGCGCTGATAGAGATTCCGACCTCTATCCTGCCCCGTTTCATCATCCTCCCTTCCAAAGAAGGTGAAGAAGATATTATCCTGCTGGAAGACGTGATCCGCTACTGCCTGCCGCATATCTTCTCTTACTTCGGCTTTGACAAGTTCACGGCACATATCATCAAGGTAACGAGAGATGCGGAACTGGACATCGATAATGATATTTCGACGAGCCTGATACACCAGATTGAAAAAGGCCTGAAAGACCGCCGTAAGGGAAAGCCGGTACGGTTTGTATACGATAAGGACATTGATCCGCTGCTGCTGGAATACCTGATGCGGCGCCTGGGCCTGTCCAGCAAGGACAACCTCATTCCGGGAGCCCGTATCCATAATTTCAAGGACTTTATGGACTTCCCGACAAGCGTATTCAAAGAAAGAACGCACTCACAGCGCAAGAGCTTCATCCATCCGCTGTTTGCCAATGCATCCAGCGTGATGCACGTCATACAGCTGCAGGATGTGATGCTCCATTTCCCCTACCACTCTTTCGATACTATCATAGACCTGCTCAGGGAAGCTGCCATCGATCCTAATGTGACCAGCATCAAGATCACGGCCTACAGGCTGGCCCGCAACTCCAAGATCGTGAATGCCCTGGTGAACGCCGTACGCAACGGTAAACAGGTAACAGTCGCCCTCGAGTTAAGAGCCCGTTTTAATGAGGCAGACAACCTGGAATGGAAGACCCGCCTGGAAGATGAAGGCGTAAAAGTGCTGATCGGTATTCCCGGCCTGAAGATCCATGCCAAGCTCTGTGTGATCAAGAAACGTATCGGTACCAAGACAGTGCAGTGTGGCTTTGTCAGCACCGGCAACCTGAATGAGAAAACAGCAAGGGTGTATGGAGATCACTGTCTGCTGACAGCCAACAGGAACATCATGGCAGATATCAACCGTATTTTCGCCTACCTGGAGAACAGCAAACATGATATCAAGATGCTGGAAGCATGTCATACCCTTCCGGTAAGCCCTTACAGCATGCGTTCATTCTTTGTGCGCCAGGTCGAGAAAGAGATCAAGAACGCCCGTCATAAGAAAGGCGGCTCCATGATCATTAAAATGAACTCCCTCTCCGATCCGGAAATGATCAACCTCTTATATGAAGCAGCAAAAGAGGGTGTGGACGTTAAGATGATCATCCGCGGTATCTGCTGTGCCTATACGGACAACAAGAAGTGGAAGAAAGATATCACCGCTGTCAGCATTGTGGATGAATACCTGGAACATGCCCGTGTATTTGTATTCGGTAAAGAGGGACAGGAAAAGGTATACATTGCCTCCTGCGACTGGATGCTGCGTAACCTCGACTACCGTGTGGAAGTGGCTATTCCCATCACAGACCCGGGCATCCAGCAGGAGTTGAAAGATATACTGGCCATACAACTCAGTGGCAATGTAAAAGCCCGTATACTCGATAACGATCAGAAAAATGAGTATAAACGTGACAGTGGCAAGAAGATCAGGTCACAGGTAGAGATTTTCAAATATCTCCACGAGAAACAATATAATAGCTAGGAACCGGAAGCGGGGATCAGGATTTGAGTATTGATTAATTCCTGATTCCTGATTCTAATTGTATACATTTGCGCCCATGAAGCTTGCTGCCATTGATATCGGGTCCAACGCTGCCAGGCTGCTCATCTCAGAAGCATCTCCCAACAGCCAGGGCCGGATGGATTTCACCAAAGTAAACCTGGTCAGGGTGCCTTTACGCCTCGGTCTTGATGTGTTCACCGAAGGCGCTATTTCTGAAAAAAGAGCTGATCACCTGCTGAATACCATTAAAGCGTATAAGCTTTTACTGGAGGTATATGAAGTCAGGTACCTGAAAGCCTGCGCCACATCAGCTATGCGCGATGCATCCAATTCAGCAGCGATCCTGCACAACGTCAGGCAGCAGACGGGAATAGATATCAAAATCATATCCGGACAGGAAGAAGCCTCTTTCCTGTACGAGAGCCACATCGCAGAAAACCTGGACAAGACCCGCTCCTACATGTATATCGATGTAGGGGGTGGTAGTACTGAAGTCACTATCTTCAGCAACAACAGCCTTAAACATAAAGAGTCCTTCAATATCGGCACTATCCGCCTGATGCAGAACCAGGTAAAGGAAGACCAGTGGCAGTATATGAAGGATACCATTAAATCCCGTCTCCGGGGCATCAACAATGTGACAGCCATCGGTTCAGGCGGTAATATCAACAAGATCTTCTCCCTTTCCAAGCGTAAAGAAGGCAAACCGCTTACGCTGGACGTCCTGAAAGACTACTACAAGGAATTTAACAGCTTCACCGTCGAAGAGCGTATCCATATTTATAATCTCCGGGAAGACCGCGCCGATGTGATCGTGCCCGCCCTTCAGATCTACATCAACATTATGCGCTGGGCGGATGCCGAAGAGATCTTTGTACCCAAGATCGGTCTGGCAGATGGCCTTATCCAGTCACTCTATGCAGAGATCAGCAGGTAATTTCCAAATATTGGTTACCTTACGCGCGCTTTTACTTATCACATATAACAGTCATTAGGATGTCTACGCACAAAGAAGTTAAACGGATAACGACACATATATTGCAGAAAATGAAAGACGACGGAGAGAAGATCTCCATGATTACCGCTTACGACTATTCCATGGCCCGCATCTTTGATGATGCAGGTATGGATATCCTGCTGGTAGGCGATTCTGCATCTAATGTGATGGCCGGCTTTGAAACAACACTTCCCATAACGCTTGACCAGATGATCTATCACGGTGCTTCTGTGGTAAGGGCTATCAAACGGGCCTTTGTGGTGGTCGACCTTCCTTTTGGTACTTACCAGGGCAATTCCAAAGAAGCACTGGCATCTACCATCCGTATTATGAAAGAAACCAGCGCTCATGGCGTAAAAATAGAAGGCGGCGAAGAGATTATTGAATCGGTAAAACGAATTATCTCAGCCGGTGTACCCGTGATGGGACACCTGGGACTAACCCCCCAGTCTATCAATAAATTTGGTACCTACACCGTAAGGGCTACCGAAGAGGCAGAAGCCCAGAAACTGATCAACGACGCCCGCCTGCTCGAGGAAGCGGGTTGCTTTGCCATTGTACTGGAAAAGATCCCCGCCCAACTGGGTAAAAAGGTGGCTGAAGCACTGCGCATCCCTACAATTGGTATCGGCGCCGGCAAGTATGTTGACGGCCAGGTATTAGTTATGCATGACATGCTGGGCATTAACAAGGATTTTAAACCACGTTTCCTGCGTCGCTATCTCAATTTATATGACGAAATTTACAAGGCATCGCAGCAATATATCCACGATGTGAAAGCCAAAGACTTTCCGAACGATAGCGAACAATATTAAAATTGTTTTATGTTAGACTATGTTCTTAGCGGTCTGATGCAGCGTTACCAGGACCGGGTTCCCGACGTTGCAGCTATTATTGCCGCCATGATCAGTGAAAATCTGATCAAGGTTCCGGAAGACATTGAAAATGATCATATTGCCTTCCGCACAATAGGCGTACCCGAGCTCGGGATACAGTCGCTGGAGAAGATCTTCCTCCACTACGGTTACACCAGAAGAGATGCCTACCATTTCAAGGAAAAGAAGCTGGACGCTTATTGGTATGCACCGCCATCACCCAACTATCCGCGAATCTTTATCAGCGAACTGAGGGTACAGGACCTGAGCCCTGCTGCGCAAGAGATCATTAAAAGTTATACCAAAGAAGTACTGGTAGACCCGGTGCTCAATCTTAACCTGGACGACGGGCCTGTAGTGGATGAATTCCTGCATAGTTCACTGTGGCGCACGCCTACGCTGGAGGATTATCAGGCACTGGCAGCCGAGAGCGAATATGCAGCCTGGGTGATCTACAACAGGTATTACCTGAACCATTTTACGATCAGTGTACAGAACCTGCCTGCCGGTTACAATACGGTAGCAGATTTCAATAATTTCCTTGAAAAACAAGGATTTGTACTAAACAACGCCGGCGGCAAGATCAAGACCAGTCCGGATGGTTTGCTCTTACAGAGTAGCACGGTGGCCAAAATGATTCCCGCCACCTTTGCCGGTGCTGAGGTTCATAAGATAGCAGGCTCCTACGTAGAATTTGCCGAGCGCAAGGTGCTGCCACAGTTTGCCGATCTTCCGGCCGATCAGATTACCCGTGCACATCGCCGGGAAGGTTTTGAAGCCGGCAATGCGGACCGCATTTTCGAAAGTACCTACAGCTCACAGACAAACAAGCAATAACTAGTGGTTGGCAGCGCAGCAGCGTCCTGCCGCGCTGCCAACAGCCAATATATTACAGACTATTGCCGTTAACTCAGACATACATCAAAACACGCCGTGTCCCGCACGGCATAAACAGTACAACATGATCCAGGATATTCTGCAGCAATTAAATATCAGCAATGTAAACAGTGGCGTCAGCACAGGAACTACCTGGCTGGATGCAAAAGGAGAAAGTATTCCGGCGTCTTCACCCGTAGACGGGAAAGAAATTTCAACCGTCAAAGCAGCCAGCCGTACCGACTATGATGCAGTGATCGAAAAAGCGCAGGAAGCGTTTAAGGAATGGCGTTCATGGCCTGCTCCCCGTCGTGGCGAGATAGTGCGTCAGATGGGAGAAGCACTGCGGAAAAATAAAGCCGCACTGGGCAAACTGGTGTCTTACGAAATGGGAAAAAGCCTGCAGGAAGGTTACGGGGAAGTACAGGAAATGATCGATATCTGCGACTTTGCAGTAGGTCTTTCCCGTCAGTTGCACGGGCTAAGCATGCACTCTGAACGTCCGGGTCACAGGATGTACGAGCAATGGCATCCGCTGGGCATTACAGGCATCATTTCAGCCTTTAATTTCCCTGTTGCGGTGTGGAGTTGGAATGCTATGCTTGCATGGGTTTGCGGCGACGTATGCGTCTGGAAACCCTCAGAAAAGACACCTTTGTCAGCCATTGCCTGTCTGCAGATCATACAGGATGTGCTCAAAACGAATAACGTACCGGAAGGTGTATGCTGCCTGGTAACAGGTGGTCGTGAGGTGGGCGAATGGATGGCGGCCGATACCCGCGTACCGCTGATCTCTGCTACCGGTTCCACCCGTATGGGTAAAGCGGTAAGCAGCGTAGTAGGCGCCCGTCTGGGACGCGCCCTACTGGAACTGGGCGGTAATAACGCGATCATCATCACCGCCAATGCAGACCTCGACATGTCCCTTATCGGGTGTGTATTCGGTGCTGTAGGTACCGCCGGCCAGCGTTGTACCAGTACCAGAAGGCTGATCATCCACGACAGTGTATATGACGCATTTACACAGAAACTGGCGAAAGCATACCAGCAGCTACGTATCGGCAATCCGCTGGACGAACAAAACCACGTAGGGCCGTTGATCGATAAAGACGCGGTACGTCTTTACCAGGAATCCATCGAAAAGGTGAAGGCACAAGGCGGTACTTTCCTGGTGGAAGGAGGCGTACTGTCAGGCGATGCCTATGCGTCCGGTTGTTATGTAAAACCCTGTATTGCCGCAGTAGAGAACAGTTATGCCATCGTGCAGCATGAAACCTTTGCTCCCATCCTCTACGTGATGAAATACAGCAACATCGAGGATGCCATCGCTATGCAGAATGGGGTACCACAGGGCCTGTCATCTGCTATTATGACGCTAAACCTGCGGGAAGCCGAATTGTTCCTGTCACAATCCGGTTCTGACTGCGGTATCGCTAATGTCAATATCGGTACCTCCGGAGCCGAGATCGGTGGCGCGTTTGGCGGAGAAAAGGAAACCGGTGGCGGCAGGGAAAGCGGTTCAGACGCCTGGAAAAATTATATGCGCAGACAGACGAATACGATCAATTATTCCACTCAGCTGCCACTGGCACAGGGTATTAAGTTTGACCTGTAAAAACTTTTTTTCCTTACACAATAACTGGAATAATAGACCGTTTAATATGCGGATAACTTTTAAACTGATATTAATCGCAATATATTATTAGCTTGTAGAAGCGGTACCGTTCTTTTACAATGCTGTGAGCGAACAATGTAGATCAAAAAGAATAGCGAGGTTAGATAACCTCGCTTTTTCGTTAAACGGAAACCATGCTTATGAGAAAAGTAACTATAACTTTTTGGAAAGTTATCAAGTACTCTTCCAGCTCTAAATATTACACTTTTTTCCGGAATTTCATATTCTACTTTTGTGGTATTTGCAACTATTTTTTGACGAACGGTCATTTTCATAGGCTGACTTCAATGCAGTAGCGACTTCTGTGACAACATTCTTCCTCATTTTCTAAAAGAAAAATTTCGCTCATATTTGTAGAATTGTTAAATTAACAGTAGATGAGCGAATATTATTGAGTTACAGGCACTTCTATCTCAGCGGTTGTTGTTACGTGAACGGCTATCCACCTAATGAGCTACTGGCATATTGTATATCTCGCTCATCATTTAACGCAAGTGATTCCCTGACATTTTGCGTACCTTTATTCTAATTTGGTTTTTGATTTTGTAAAGCTTATTGAGAAAAAAACAGACTGATGAAATCTAACAGAGCTATGGCAGTCATGGCTGGTGGTGTTGTGTTGATGGCTGCTCTTACTACCGCTAACCCGACTCATGCACAATCTTCAGCGACTCCCAGGAACTGGCATCTATTGAACTATGCGCAGGACAGTGTGTATGGAACTGGTGTTGAGAAAGCATATAATGAATTGCTGAAAGGAAAGAAAGGCAGCCCTATACTGGTAGCTGTGATAGATTCCGGTATTGATACGCTTCATGAAGATCTGAAATCCATCCTTTGGGTGAACCCGAAGGAGATTCCCGGCAACGGCAAGGATGATGATGGAAATGGTTATGTCGACGACATCCACGGATGGAATTTCCTGGGTGGTAAAGACGGCCGTAGTGTGAAAGAAGATTCTGACGAAGCGACCCGCGAATATTACCGCTATAAGAGCCTTTACGGTAATCCTGATTCTGCACTCGACAAACAATCCAAGGAATATACTTACTGGCAGAAACTGCAGGGTAAAGTAGCCAAGCCTTCCGGTGAAAGCAAGGTTACGTACAAGACCATGCTGAAACTGCAGGAAAGCCTGCGCAAATGCGAAGCGCTTATTACCGGTTACCTGCACCAGAGTGATTTCAATGCAGCAAAGCTGGATAGTATACAAACTCCTGACCAGGATGTAATGGTGGCCAAGAAGTTCCTGCTGCGCATTTTCCAGAATACAGGCGAGGAAAACCTCAATTACTCTGAACTGAAATCAGAATTTGACGAATACCTGGCGGATCTGAAAAAGAAAGCGGAACTGGCTGACAGTGAAGCACCGGTTGATAAACGTGCAGACATCGTAGGGGACAATGTGAACGACATCAACGACAAATACTACGGTAACAGCGATGTGATGGGGCAATTCGGTTTCCACGGTACACACGTTTCTGGTATCATTGCGGCAGCAAGGAACAATGGTGTTGGTATAGACGGTATTAATGACAACGTGCGCATCATGATGGTGAAAGCTGTTCCTGATGGTGATGAACGTGATAAGGACGTAGCCCTGGCCATCCGTTATGCGGTAGACAATGGTGCAAGGGTTATCAATATGAGTTTTGGTAAAGGCTTCTCCCCTCATAAGGATTGGGTAGATGCTGCTGTGAAATATGCGGAAGAGAAAGGCGTATTACTCGTACATGCTGCAGGTAATGATGGCAATGATAATGATGTAGTAGACAACTTCCCTAACCCTGATTATGCAGATCATTCTGCCAGAGCGAGCAACTACATTACTGTAGGCGCCAGCGGTAGCGGCAAAAACGGAAAAGTAGCCAGCTTCTCCAACTACGGTAAAAAGAACGTAGACATCTTCGCTCCCGGTGTACAGATCTATTCTACCGTTCCTGGTGGTAATAAATATGGTAATGCCAGCGGTACGAGTATGGCAGCTCCTGTTGTAGCAGGTGTTGCAGCCCTGGTGCTCTCCTACCATCCTCAGTTAACTGCTCAACAGTTAAAGTACATCCTTGTGAAATCAGCCACTCCTCTGCCTGATGGCACTACAGAAGTGACAAAGCCGGGAACGCCTGATGTGAAGGTTCCTTTTGCGGATCTGTCTATTTCCGGTGGATTGGTGAATGCGTATGAGGCTTTGAAACTGGCGGATAGTATTGAGGGGAATAAAGAGCTGAAGCCGAAGAAAAAGAAGAAAGTAAAGATGGAGGCCATTAAGAAAGGGTAAACATCTGTAAGACAATAATCAAAGAGAGCCAACGGGCGGGATGCTCGTTGGCTCTCTTTTTTTGCTAACTAAAAAGGGTCCTGTACGGTATCCAGCCCCTCCCGAACGCCTTTCTTGTGAAGAAAAAGTTCGCTATTCCCACATATAAACACGTAACTTCGTTACGCTTACATCCTAAGATCAAATCCAAATCCGCTATGCCAGAGCTTCACAGACGCCAGCAAACACCCCAGGCCCCCCAACGCGCAGCAGCATATCATTCCACTTCGTCAGGTGCTGCCATGCCAGCTGTTTCTCCGGTGCTCAAAGCCGGTTCCATACAGATGAAAGAAACATTGCCGGCCAATGATCATGCTGGTAATGTTGCAGTTGTCCAAAGAGTGCTCAGGAAGGACGGAGGAGGTCTTATGAATCCAAAAATGAGTGGCCCTACCTGGAATGCACTGACGGAAAAGCAACAGACAAGGGCACTACGACTGATGCACGATCCTTATCGCGCCTACTATTTCAAGGACTATAAACATTTCCTGAATTACATGAATGGTAAGGCCGAACCTACCAAAGAAAAAGCACATTTACGTAAACAGGGAGGTGGCACTCATACCAGTCCTTATGGATTAGAGGATGTCTTTGTGGATAATCATGCTGAGGATGCAACCGGAGGACTAACCATCACCAGGCCAACAGGCATACTGGGCTTCCAGAATGCTTACCAGTTTGGAGATACCCTATCACACAAAAGCAACTGGGCCAACTTCGTAGAAACACACTATGACGGCGCGCAAAGCAAGCTTGAGAAAGCGGGATTGTGGAAAGGCCAACCCAGGACTGACATGAAGGCGTTATACGAAAAAGGCCTCAAATTCGCCGAAAAGATGGACCATCAATTCGTAGACAAGAATACCAGTTTGCGCATGTCTGATGCGAATAATGTCTGGGCCGGTGTGGCTGTGGAACAATGTGTAAATGAGATGTGGGACCTGGTAGCGAGGGAAACTACTGTATCGAGAGATACCCTTGCCCAGGCTATCTTGCCAAGATGGGGCGCACTGCATAAAGGTATGGGCACCCGTGTGACTGCAACTTTCCATGGTGATCAAAAACAAAGCGTCGTAACAGGCTCCAAGGCCGATAAAACCCAGTTCCGGCCACCATGGTTAGAGCGACTGGACAAAAGAATAGCTACCACCGGCTCCTACTATATTGAAGGACATTTGTTAAACGATAACCTGGGAGGACCCGCCGCGCCCTACAACATTGTGCCATTGACAAGTGATGCCAATCATATACACCTCTATCTTGTCGAGACATTTGTGAAAAAGAAAGTATTGGAGATGATATGGGAACAAAAAAGTCAGGGATTAGGCTTCAGCCCCATTTTAAATCCGATCAAAACGATCAGCTATGATGTAAGAGCCGATTTCTCCGGACATCCGCGAAGAGAGGCTACCCAAAAGTGGATCGATGTATTCAACTTCCTGAACGCGCTGATAGGCTCTCTGCCTGCTATTAAAGGCAGTACAACAGTAGCTGCTTTCAGGAATAACCTGACCCTGGGTAATTATATGCCACATACAGTCAAAGGATTACAATTGAACGATTTGCAGGCATGGGCATTGTTACAACCTGCGGTCAATTTCTTCATTCCAAATTACACCGACAGGGCCACGGTAACACTGCAGCAATTATTGGATCGCGTTGATGCCGTCAGCGACGTATTTATAGAGGAAGAAGAATCTGTTCCTAACAAAATCATTTGTAATTCTGAAACAAAGAGACAAAATGGAAATACAGATAACGACGGGCAGCTGAATAATTATGCGGTAGTCAATGATATCCAAAGATTATCCTTCATATCAGGTGTCAGGCTATAAGTAACTTTTTTGGAGAAATAACATCAACAATTAGAATTATTTTTGCGCCTCATTATCGTATTCTAATGTCAGAAGACCAGGCTCATTTATCATTCTCTCTACAACAGAGATCCAGATTACATGGACTCGCCTACAAAATGACCGAAAGCGTAACTGATGCTGAGGATATTTTAAGCGATGTATACATCTCCTTTTCCCGTCAACCTTTTGACCAGATAAGAGAACCTGAAAGATACCTTGTCCGCTCAGTAATTCACGCATGCTTCGCCATACTTGAAAAAAGAAAGAACGTGGTTTACCCAGGGATCAATCTTCCTGAACCATTGGCCTATGACCGTTTTCCGGACCTTCAAAAGAATGATATCTCTTATGCATTGTTAGTGCTGCTGCAGAAACTAAATGCTGTGGAAAGAGCTGTTTTCCTGCTACGCGAAAGCTTTGATTACGATTATGATGAAGTGGCTTCTTTAATAGGTATCAGTGAAGCCAACTGCCGGCAACACTTACATCGCGCTAAAGAAAAGTTGAAAACCGGCAATGCACGATATAGTCCTACCAGTCTGGAAAGAGAAGAAATGACAAAAGCATTTCTGCTGGCATGTTTAAACGGCGATGTCAAACAGCTGGAAACCTATCTGTCAAAAGAGATCACCCTCTTTATGGACGGCGGCGGCAAGGCTGCTACTGCCACCAAACCTATTGCTGGTTTCGAAAACGTAATGCTGTACCTGACAAGGGGCGCTATTAAATTTGGCGCGAACATCTCCTACACGATCAAAGCAGTGAATATGGAAACCGGGGTTCTGTTTGAGAACACACTGACAGCCGATCTTGACACAGTCCTGATACCCGTTTTCAATCAGGATGGACAGATCTCGCAATTGTTCGGCATCAGAAACCCCGATAAAATGAAATACCTTACCTGATATCAATATCCTTTACCAAAGTATTTCTCTATAAACGCGCGCTCTTTCGGAGGTGTTTCCCGCCATTGAAACCAGTTTGTATATCCTGCAACGATGAGCATGGCTACTACGATGCCGGTCCCTCCTATCAGCCGGGCGCTCCACTTCGACCTGGTTTTCAGGTAATGTATCGCTGCTACATGCAGGCTGATGGCACAAACATCCAGAAAATAATAGGGTATGAAGAACAAGGTCGCAGGATGAAGATTGAACCCTGCAACCGTGTAATAGAAATTGGTATCCAGGTGCTCAAACATTCTGCTGGCAAAGACAGCCCCCACATGACCTACCAGGAAAAGCGAAAGATAAAGCCCTGAATATATCTGTATTTTCTCTGCCAGTATCTTAGGCTTCCGGTTAAATAATAGTTTAACACCTGATACCACCTGGACCAGCACCACCAACACCAAAATGGTCTCAATCACAGGATGCCGGTATACCTTCCTGAATTTCTCCATCAATGCCATATGCGCCTCCGGCCCGGCGAACGAGAACAAATGATTAAGCAGATGAATACCAATAAATAGGGAAAGCGTAATGCCCGAAAAATAGTGTAGCGTTTTAACAGCCTGTCGTTTACTTTCTGTTGTCATGAAATATGCTTTTGCAGATAGAGTGCATTAGCGGAATTTTGTGACAAAAATTTCTATAAAAAAGCAAAGAGCCTGTATCTGAATAAGATACAAGCTCTTTTATCGGATACCTGACGGATCAGGTAGTCATTTATACACTTCTGAGAACAATCTTCACTGCATCTGGCTTTATAACAAAAGCAGGCCTCCTTACTTCACTATCCTCCAGCTCACCGGGTACCGGTAAAACACCCCGTTATGCACCTTCGTGGCCGCAATCACAGAAAAGATGATATTCAACAGGTAAATAATGCCGCGTGTGCCATGGAAAATGGATATATCCGTTACGTCCCAATAGTGAAAGCCAGGTCTTCCCCAGGCCCAGTCCCAATGGTTGAGCATACCGAACAGATTAAGGGCGACGTTGACAATACTCAATGTGATCTGGAAGTTAAGGGCTTCTTTTCCGGTGTGATTCAGGAAGTCTGATTCGTTGCGTTTGATCAGCCAGAGGACCAGCGCAACGATGATATTACCAGCAGGCGGAATGAACAGCATACCGGCAAGACCGCCCAGGTGCATGGCGAGCGCCCAGTTTCTTTCTTCTTGTTGTTGCATAGAGATTATATAGTTTCGGGTTATATTTTTTAGGGCTTTGTCCCGTTGGTTGATAAGCTAAAAATAAAACTACAAACCTGTAAGCCGGATTCTGTTCCCCCTTACGGAGGATGCTATCATTTATCTTCGATGCCGTTCACACGGCACCTGTATCTGCCTACCCTCGGTCATTGGACGAGCAGCCCTTAAGCGACCGTATACATGGCATTTCAGCACGCAAGGTTTACCCTCCAGGCATGTTACCACACCCAGACGTGGGCTCTTACCCCACATTTTCACCCTTACCCTGCCCGCTTGCGCGGAACAAGGCGGTAATTTTCTGTGGCACTATCTGTGCCTTTCTTCGCTCTTTTAACGGAGAAAGAAAAGCCCCACCCGTTAGGTGGTGCGTTGCTCTATGCTGTCCGGACTTTCCTCATCCACCTTTCGGCGGAAGCGATAGCACGGTCTGTAGTTTCTGCAAATGTAATAGAAAAGACGGCATATGGGCTAGTACCGAAAAAATATCTCGGTAGCGCCATAGCCATAACGGGGATGGTATTCATTGATAAACCGCTCCACTTCGGGCGTATCCCGCAGAATGGCATGGATCTCGTCCTTCAGCTTGCCCTTCCCTACCCCATGGATGACGATCATACTGTGCTGATGATGCACAATAGCCAGCTCCAGGTAATGTACGAACTCGTTGAGTTGTATAGCCAGTATTTCGATATTCTTGAGCCCGCGCCACTCCTTTACCAGCATTTCTATATGCAGGTCCAGCTCATATTTAGGCTGTGCAGGCGGTTCTGGTGCTACAGGAGCTGCAGGCGTACTGCCCGCTGATAATGAACCGATACTGCTGGCGTCGAAATAAGGTTTGTCGTTTTTACTCTTTTCCGGATACTTTTCGAACAGCACTTGGCTAAGCGTAGCATCCCTCCTCGCCTGCAGTTCTGAAAGCTGCAGAAAGAGCTGTTTTACCTTCGGCTTCCAGGTTTTCGGGAAGGAAGGCGCCAGTTTATCGTTTTTCTCTTTCGGGAAGAAAACGAATTCCAGTCTGGGACTGTCGTTCAGCGATTCAAACAACAGATCAGACAGGTAGAAGTTGCTGAATGGCTGGATCTCATTACGGATCTCCAGTTCCATGCTGTTCCGCAACCATACCTGGAAGTTAAAACGGTAGGCTTCGCTGGTCTCGTTCAGCAGATGAAATTTAAGCGACTGGACGTGCTCTTCATAAGCGTCCATCCTGAAAACTGGCAATATTGAGAGGAACATCCCCCGGCTCATCCGGATATTATCTTCATACTTCTTCTTCTCGGGCTTAATATCATACCCCTGGATCCGCTGTGGCGGAGGAGTCGGCTTAGGCGTAGTAAAGCGATGAAAATACGGGAAATCTATCTGGTCAAGATACACCGGAAAGGTGACCTTGCCCACCTCTACCATTACCATATCGGCGTTGATAATGTCAACAACTGTCCCTTCCTCCTTGGAATGTAGCAGTAATATTTTATCGCCAATCTCAAACTTCATACTTGCAGGCCCGCGATAGAAAATACAGTTTTAACGTGAACTGCCAATACAAAGCAGTCCGCATCGCGGAGGGCAAAGGTAAGACAAATAATCCTCAAGCCGGATGGCGGCGCATATAATCGTCAAATGAAATGGGGCCGCTGCCTTCCACCAGGAAGAAGATCAGAAGCAGCAGAACAAGGATAGAAAGGCCGGTCTCTGCATGTACATTAAATATTCCCGTAGCGTTCAACGCGGCTGCGGTATGTACAAAGAAGATTGCGCCTAGAAGAATTGGAATCTGAGCCAGAATGGCCACACGTGTAAGTAAACCGAAAACAATAAGGAGACCTCCGAGCAAATGAGCAAATACGATATAATGAGCAATCCAGAAAGACATTACTGTGAGCCACGGGCTTTGGTCGATCACAGTTTTGAGTACATCGATATTTTGTATGAAAACCACCCCTTTGTAGAATAAAAATACCCCTAACAGGACACGGATGCCATCAAGCCAGCGGGGATGATGGCGTTCGCCCCAACGGTCGATTCGTTGTAGCAGATTCATAACACATGATTTTAATGATCAAAGAGCTTATCCGAATATACGAAATAAACTTGACCATAGCAACATTTAACTTGACGGCAGCAACAAACGACCTAAAACCATGATTTTGTTATGCTTGCGCTAACTTACTTCTTTTATAGCCGTAAAGGAAGTAAATGGTCAGACCGATCAGCAACCAGATGAAAAATACCACCCAGTTCCTGAACCCGATCTCTGTCATCAGGTAGAAACAGCTCAGCAATCCCAGTACCGGGATCAGTGACAGCTTTTTAAGGAAGGAAAGTACGGTGAACAGCAAAGCCGCCACCACGAAGAAGAAGAAGGGAATATTATGCTTCCACTCGTCCCAGCCGCCCGCAAAAGAAAAACGCTGCGGCAATTCATTGCGGAACAGGTAAGCAAAAAGGATGATAACAGCAGGTACGATAAACTGCCCGTTGATGTACGGCAGTCTGAAACGTTTGGAATGAGGATCTTTCTCCTGGGGTGGCAGTAACAACACCCCGCCACACACGAGAATAAAGGCAAACAGGGTACCTATGCTGGTCAGGTCTGTCACAATGGTCAGGTTCAGGAACAAAGCCGGTACCCCCACCAGGAAACCCGTTATAATAGTAGCAAACGATGGCGTTTTGAACCTCGGATGAATGATACTGAATTTCTTCGGCAGCAGCCCATCACGGCTCATACTCATCCAGATACGGGGCTGCCCGATCTGGAACACCAGCAGTACACTGGTAGTAGCTATCACCGCACTTACCGAAATCAGAAAGCTTACCTTAGGCAGGTTTACCGCATTGAATACAAAGGCCAGCGGGTCATCTACCTTCAATTGGGAATAAGACACCATTCCGGTCAGCACAAAGGCAATGAGCACATACAACACCGTACAGATAACCAGTGAATAGATCATTCCCTTAGGAAGATCGCGCTGTGGATTGGCACACTCTTCCGCCGTAGTACTAATAGCATCAAATCCGATATAGGCAAAGAACACAGCAGATACCCCCTTTAATACACCCGAAAATCCATTAGGCATAAAAGGCGACCAGTTGTCGACATTCACATAAAAAGCACCCACCACGATCACAAAGAGGATCACCAGTATCTTGAGGCCGACCATGAAATTGGCGCTCTTTTTACTCTCCCGGATGCCCACGTAGGCCAGGTAAGTGACCAGCACCACAATAATAAATGCCGGCAGGTTCAATATCACAGGGATACCTGCTATACGTGGCGCGGCGGCATACAATTCAGGCGATGCACTATCATAGTTGCTGGTCAGCCAGTCAGGGAATGAAAGGTTCACCCCCATTGCATTTCCAATCCCCGCCAGCAGGTTATTGAAATACCCGCTCCAGGAAATGGCCACGGCTATATTCCCGATGGCATATTCAAGGATGAGCGCCCACCCGATCACCCAGGCGGCCAGTTCCCCGAAAGTCACATAGGAATAAGTATAGGCGCTGCCGGATACCGGTACACGGGATGCAAACTCCGCATAACAGAGCGCAGAAAACCCGCAGGTAACAGCAGTAATAATAAAAAGTAAGGAAACACCGGGACCTCCGTGATAAGAGGCTTCCCCGATGGTAGAGAAGATACCCGCGCCGATCACCGCGGCGATACCTAAAGCGGTCAGGTCCCGCACCCGTAATACCTTGTTTAATCCTCCTCCTCCATGCGCATCCGTCAAACCATCTTGACTATCCTGCAGTATACTGATAATAGATTTCTTACGAAAAAGCGATTTGGACATTTAGGTATTTTGGTTACAGGTTTAGCTAATGCGCGAATATATATAAATTAACCGATACACAAATTTGGAGGAAGCAGATAGTCTTCCCCTTAATGTTCCCTGTTCAACAGGTAGTTGGCTAGTTCCGTCAGCGGTTTCTTACGGTTTGAGATCACTGCAATATGCTCAAGGTGTTCAAAAGCGAGCTGCTGGAAACGTTCTTTCTCCTTTTCTGCCCAGGCGTCCACCTTACAGTCATGGAACAGTTCCAGTACCTGCCCCACCTTGTCATCCGGGCTGGTGGCCAGCAGTTCTTTCAGTTTTTTATGCTGCGCAGGGTTACACAGTTCCAGGGCTTTTAACAACAGGAAGGTCTTCTTATTTACCAGGATATCCCCTCCCTGTTGTTTGCCGAATTTCTCAGGGTCGCCGAATGCATCCAGGTAGTCGTCCTGGATCTGGAAAGCGATCCCTATATTTTTACCGAATTCATATAAATGCTGCTGGTTATACTCACTGCCTCCACCGATGATAGCACCCATTTTCAGGCTGGCGGCCAGCAATACGGACGTTTTCAGGGCAATCATATTCACATAATCATCATAACGCACCTGCTCCGGCTCCATCTCTTCAAAGTCCATATCTATCTGCTGTCCCTCGCATACCTCTATAGCAGCCTTGTTGAAAGCGCTGATCAGTTTCTGCTTATACTGTGGCTGTACCCTGTTCAGGTATTCGTATACTTTGATCAGCATCACATCTCCGGCCAGTATAGCTGCGGTCTCACCATACAGCGTATGTACGGTAGGCTGGTTACGGCGCAGCGGCGCTTTGTCCATAATATCATCATGCACCAGTGTGAAGTTATGGAACAGTTCCACGGCGGTGCCCACCTCAAATGCATCCGGGTGGATCTCGTCAAACAGTTCATTGCCCATAATACTCAGCACTGGTCTGATACGCTTTCCGCCTATATTAAGGATATGGCTGGCAGCATTATACAGTTTCTTCGGCTGCTCAGGGAATTGTTCTTTACTGAAATGTTCTCCAAACCGGATAGTCAGGTCTTTAAATGAATGCATGGTGTATTTTTCGAATAAGCGGCTGTAAGTTATATAAATTATGGCTTTTTACGGGAAGAGGAAGCCTGCTTCTTTGCAGATGCAGGTTTCTTCTTACTAGCCGTTTCTTTCTTTTTCCCTTTGGTCTTAGTTTCCTTTCGGCCAGCAGCAGGTTTCCGTCCTGGTCTTTCAGCGGCTACGCTCTTACGGACTGACTTCCGTAATGGCGCCTGTTCTTCTTCTCCATCCTCTATCAGGTCGTAGTCCAGCTGGCGCTTCACCAGGTTGGCGGCCACCACCTGAATCCTCACTTTATCACCTATACGGATCCTTCTGCCGGTATACATACCGATCAGTGCATACTCGTTCTCATCGTATTTGAACTCGTCTTTGGTAGTCATATTGTGAATGCTCACCAGGCCTTCACATTTGGTGTCTACCGTTTCCACCCAGAATCCGAAGTGTGCCACACCACTCACCACACCGTCAAATTCTTCACCGATGTACTGTTGCATGTATTCTACCTGCTTGTATTTATTCGCAGCTCTTTCCGCATCCATGGCCTTACGCTCCATTTCAGAGGAGTGCTTACACTTTTTCTCCATCTGCTTATCAGGATGGATATCGTGTGTCAGACATTGCTGCAGTACGCGGTGTACGAGTACATCCGGGTAACGGCGTATCGGTGAGGTAAAGTGACAATAGTGATCAAATCCCAGTCCGTAGTGGCCAATGTCCTCCACCGTATAGGCGGCCTTCGCCATGGTACGGATGCCCAGGGTTTCCAATACATGCTGTTCCGGCTTGCCATGGGCCAGCTGCAGCATTTCATTGAAGGAACGGGCCAGTTTATCCGGATTATCGATCTCCAGTTTGTGACCGAACTTACGGGCGAAACCGGAGAATACCTTCAGCTTTTCCTCATCAGGTGTATCATGCACACGGTATGGGAATGGCACATGCTGATTAGTACCTATGCGGATATTATATACATATTCCGCCACTGTCCTGTTGGCCAGCAGCATCAGCTCTTCGATCAGCTGGTGGGCTTCCTTGCTCTCTTTTACGATAATGCCGACCGGCTTCGCATTTTCATCCAGCTGGAAGCGTACTTCCTGGGATGAGAAATTGATAGCACCATTCTCAAAACGTTGTTTACGCAGTATCTGCGCAATCTTGTTCAGCAACAGCACTTCCTCCTGGTAAGGGCCTTCGCCGGACTCAATGACGTCCTGCACCTCTTCATACGTGAAGCGGTGGTTGGAATGTATCACCGTTCTGCCCAGCCAGTGTTCTTTGATCTCGCCCTTCTCATTCATCTTGAAAACGGCAGAAAAGGTCAGCTTGTCTTCATGCGGGCGCAGGGAGCACAGCTCGTTGGAGATCTTTTCAGGCAGCATTGGCAGTACGCGGTCCGGCAGATATACAGAGGTGGCACGTTTGTCAGCTTCCTTATCCAATGCGGTGTCAGGCAGCACATAATGGCTGACGTCCGCAATATGCACGCCTACTTCATACCAGGCGCCACGCAGTTTACGGATGGAGATCGCATCATCAAAATCCTTTGCATCCACAGGGTCGATCGTAAAAGTCAGGATCTTACGGAAGTCCTTCCTCTTTTTGATCTCTTCTGCGTCAATGTTCTCAGCGATATGCCCCAGCTCTTTTGTGACTTCGTCGGGAAAGCTGAGCGGGAATCCGCTTTCTATCAGGATCTCTTTCATGGCCAGGTCGTTGGTATTGCTGGCGTCCAGCACTTCCACGATCTCGCCCACCGGCTTACGTGTTTTTTCGCCCCAGGCCACGACACGTACTACGGCTTTATCCCCGTTCTTCGCATCTTTCATGGAATTGGCAGGGATGTATATATCGGGCATGAACAGCCCTTTTTCCGGTACCAGGAAAGCGAAGCCTTTGTTGACCTGCAGGGTACCGGTGAATTCAATCTTCTTGCGTTTAACGATTTCCGTTATAACCCCTTCCATACGTCCTTCATTCTTGCCCTGTTTGATCACATCAACAAGCACGTCATCTCCATCAAGAGCAGTATTGAGGTTCTTCTGGCGGACCATAATGTCCTTCTCCTGTCCTTCAATAATAACAAAGGACATCCCGGAGCGGGTTATCTGTACAGTGCCACGGAAGGTTTTCTTCTGGCTGCTGTGTTTTTGAGGTTTCTTCTTTTTAGTCATTCTCGTAACGTTTAATCATGGTTACTTCCAAACTGATCCACGTAAGTAAAAATATAATTATTAAATGATTCTCCTTCCCCATTGAGGAAAGATATTTCAACCGGCATAACGGCGATGGGTATGTTCATGGGACGCAGGCGGTCTTCGAGCAGTTGTAGTCTTACCGCGTCCTTTTCCGTAGTTACCACCAGTTTGCGGTTGCCGGGAAGGTTGCTGAGTTCCCTGTTTATTTTCTCCAGATCAGGGACGGAATAGTAATAATGATCCGGAAAAGGCAGGAGGAACACGTTTTTATAGCTTTCCTTCAGTTGTTGTAAAAGCGGTTCCGGACGGGCAATACCACAGACGAGGAGAACCGTGGTATCTGCAGGCGCGGTAACCGGGCTGCCGCTGAACATGTCGTATAGCTCGCCATATTTCAGAGAAGTAAAGAACAGTTGCTGATGTGGCAGGGGCTTGATTTCCTGCCTGATGGCGGCTTTTTCTGTTGCCGACAGTTGCGGCGGACATTTGGACACAATGATACAATTGGCCCTCTCATAGCCTTTGCGGCCTTCGCGCAGACGACCGAAAGGCACTACATGATCTTTGGTAAAGCGGCGGCTGTATTCGGTGATCAGGATGTTCATGCCCGGTTTCACAGAACGGTGCTGGAAGGCGTCGTCCAGCAGAATCACTTCTGTTTCCGGGCGTTCTCCCAGCAGCTGGGGTATGGCCAGCATGCGTTCTTCACCTACGCAGACCTCTATATCCGGGAATTTACGATGGAACTGCATCGGTTCATCGCCCAGTTGCGCCGCTGTGCTGGCAGCATCTGCCAGCAGGTAGCCGCTGCTACGCCGGTTGTATCCCCGGCTGAGTGTGGCTATACGGTATTTATCCTTTAATATCCTGATAAGATGTTCTACATGCGGGGTTTTGCCGGTACCTCCCACGGAAAGGTTGCCTACAGCAACAACGGGCAGGTCAAACTCTACGGCAGTCAGTACATTGGTATCATAGAAACGGTTGCGGACCCACATCACGAGGCCGTACAACAGTGAAAAAGGGTATAATAAGATTTTCAGGTGTTTCAGCATTCTTAGCTTTTTTTGAAATCATAAATTGTTTGTGGCGTGATGACCATCTGCAGGGGAACATCGTTCTCGTTCACATCTGCGATAGCGTCTACCGGTTCAAACAATGACAGTCCGATAGTGGTCGCCGTTGGCAGGCATTCCTTCAGGAAACGGTCATACATCCCCTTCCCGTATCCCACCCGCTGTCCGCTTTTGTCAAATGCGAGCATAGGTACAAAAACCAGGTCCATCTCGGCAGACATCAAAGGTATTCCACCGGCAGGCTCCGGTATGCCATAGTCGTTCCTGACCAACACGGTTTCCTCTTTCCACAGGAAGTGCTCCATCGTTGCATTGCGCATGTCTGACCTGGACAGCGCCCACTGCAGTTTAGGATAAGCCTCCCGGGCCCAGTGCACCAGTGCGTATGTGTCTGCTTCTTTCTTTTCAGTGATAGGAAGAAAAATGTGTGCCATTCTGTAAGCGCTGAAGTCCAGCCGCCGGCATTGGTCCAGTAACTCCCTGTTCAGGGTGGCAATCACATCATCCGGAAGATTCAAACGTTTTTCCAGGTATTGCTTTCGTATATCCTTTTTTGTTAACAAGTGGATCTGTATTACCACAAAGATAGCTTTTCTGCCTGTTCCTTCACAAAAGCCCTGTCAACCAGTGCAGTGTGAGGTATCCTTCCCAGCAGCGGATAGCCGCTCCACCCTACCACCTCGGTTTCATTACTGTGGTATTCTCCGCTAAAAATCCAGCCCAGTACAGGGATACCGCGTTGTTTCAGTACCTGTGCGGTCAATAGCGCATGGTTGATGCTACCCAGGTAATTCTGGGCTACAATAATGACCTTTGCCTCCAGTTGCTCTATGAAATCGATGGTGAAGACCTGTTCCGTCAGCGGAACCATTAGTCCGCCGGCCCCTTCTATGACCAGCGGCCGGTTGGATGGCTGAATACTGTTTGCCAGCGCAAGTATCTCCTTTACGTTAATGCTCACATTTTCCAGTCTGGCGGCCAGGTGTGGCGAGGCTGGCGCTTCCAGACAGTAGGCTTCCCGGTGACATACCGACACCGGATTTGATATTAAACTTTTTACCGTATCTGTGTCTGTCCCTTCTGTTAATCCTGTTTGTACGGGTTTCCAGTAATCTGCCTGCAGTGCTTCCACTACACAGGCCGAAGTGACTGTTTTCCCGACCCCGGTACCTATCCCGGTTATAAAAATCCGTTCACTCATGACATGCAAAGATAGTATAATAGGAATTACTTTGATAATCAATTCCTGTTAAGAAACCGTTAGCTATTGTTGCGGTTCAGGATCCGCTCTGGTATTGTTTGAAACCTGTACCGTTCATATCACTTCACCATCATTTCCATATCGCTTTACCGTCATTTCTATATCACTTTACCTACATCTCTATATCGAAGGGATATACATATGACGGTGAAGTGATATCCAGATGAGCTTATAAGGATATGGAGATATAGGGATCAAAGCGTATTCAATACGGGATTGAACCGAAATAGGTCGGTAATAACGGAAGGTTTGAAAGCATGAGGAAACAGCACAGGGAATTGTTATAAGTCCACATCAAAGGCATATCAAAGGCATATCAACGCCATGGTAAACGCATATTACCAATACGGGAATCATCCGCGGCAATAGCCCTCCGTAGGTGGGCTGTGTTTGTAGCGCGGCGGTATCAGCCAGGACAACGTGACAACCGGAAATTCCTTACTTTCGCCAGAGTCCAACAAGATTCATATGAAATTTTGCAACAACATACTCGAAACAATCGGAAACACCCCCCTCGTTAAATTACACCGCGTTACCGCCGGCCTTCCATGTCCGGTACTGGCAAAAGTTGAATTTTTTAACCCCGGCAACTCTATCAAGGACCGTATGGCCGTAAAAATGGTCGAAGAGGCAGAGAAACAGGGCCTGCTGAAGCCCGGCGGCACCATCATTGAAGGAACATCCGGTAATACCGGTATGGGCCTGGCACTGGCCGCAGTGATCAAAGGATATAAATGCATCTTTACTACCACAGATAAGCAATCCAAGGAAAAAGTAGATATACTGAAAGCGGTAGGCGCAGAAGTGATCGTTTGCCCTACGAATGTAGAACCCGAAGATCCCCGTTCCTATTATTCAGTAGCTCGCAGGCTGGCGAAGGAGATCCCGAATGCGTTCTACGTGAACCAGTACGACAACCTGGCCAACAGGGACGCTCACTATGAGCAGACCGGCCCGGAGATCTGGGAACAGACGGACGGAAAGATCACGCACCTGGTGGTGGCCACCGGCACCGGAGGTACCATTACCGGCGCTGGTAAGTTCCTGAAAGAAAAGAATCCGAACATCCAGGTATGGGCAATAGATAGTTACGGCTCCCTGCTGAAGAAATACCATGAAACCGGCGAACTGGACATGACCGAGGTTTATCCTTACATCACGGAAGGTATTGGCGAAGACTTCATTCCGCAGAACTACGATATGGGCGTGATCGATCATTTTGAAAAAGTGACCGATAAGGATGGTGCTGTAATGGCCCGCCGCATTTCCAAGGAGGAAGGCATTTTTGTAGGCTACTCTGCAGGATCGGCCATATCGGGCTTAATGCAGCTGAAAAGCAGGTTGAAACCGACTGACCTGGTAGTAGTTGTTTTCCATGACCATGGCAGCCGTTATGTAGGGAAGGTCTACAATGACCAGTGGATGATGGAGCGTGGCTTCCTGGATGTGAAGACTGTGAAGGATGTAGTGAATGGCCGCCGTAATCAGCCGCTGGTAACGATTGACCAGGAGGAGAAAGTGAGTGAGGCCATTGTGAAGATGAAGAAGTACGACATTGAACACCTGCCGGTACTGCATAATAACCAGATCGTTGGGGCTATTTCCGAAGGAGGACTTTTCAATCGCCTGATCGACGATGTGAACCTGAAAGACGCCCAGATCAAACAGGTGATGCAGGCTGCTTTCCCGGAAGTGAGCATGGATACGCCGATAGAGAAACTGAGCGTTTACATCAACAAGGAGAACGGAGCAGTGATTACCAAAGATGATGGCGGCAAACCGCATATTGTGACGAAATACGACATCATTCAGGCCCTTGGAAGTTGATAAACTACTAAAAACAACAGGCAGCTGATGCCGGCAACAAATACTTACAATGACCAGCTGGGACGGGAAGTGAGCATCGCTTACCCGCCCCGCCGGATCATCTCACTGGTTCCCTCGCAAACAGAATTACTGTACGACCTCGGACTGGATGAAGAGGTGATCGGCATTACAAAATTCTGCATTCATCCGGAGGCATGGTTCCGGCATAAGACACGCATAGGCGGCACTAAACAACTGCACCTGGAAGAAATCCTGGCCTTACAGCCCGACCTGGTGATTGCCAATAAGGAGGAAAATACTGCTGAACAGGTGCAATTCCTGATGCAGCACGTACCGGTATGGGTCAGTGATATCCAATGCCTGGAAGATGCGCTGGATATGATCAGGAGCATCGGTAACATCACCGGTAAAATAGAACGCGCTGCTGAAATAGCCGGCAATATCGACCTCAGTTTCAGACAACTGGCCACAACATTGCAGGCCCGGCCACCATTGCACACCGCTTATTTCATCTGGCGGGAACCGTGGATGGTAGCGGGCGGCGATACTTTCATCCATACCATGTTGGCGTATTGCCGGCTGGAGAATGTTTTTGCCGGGACGGCACGTTACCCGACCATTGACCTTGACCAACTGAAAAGCAATTGCCAGCTGATATTGCTTTCTTCCGAGCCTTACCCATTCAAAGAGAAACATATCAGAGAGTTGCAGGATGTACTGCCAGGCGTTCGTATTGAACTGGTGGACGGAGAAATGTTTTCCTGGTATGGCAGCCGGCTGGAGAAAGCGGCTGTGTATTTACATGAATTCAGGCAAAAGCTGGAAGAATTGCCTCATAGGGTATCCTGACAGGCGATACAAGGAGAACAACCTCAGACAACCGGAAGAGAGCGTAGGATGCATCGCACAATATCGAATTATAAGGGCCAAATCAATGACCAGCAATAAGAATTTGCCTCAAAAAATGACGAATTCATATAAAAATCACCAGATTTTTTGTGATTCATACAATTCTAAATCAGAAATCTACTATAATAGTTAATCTTTAGTACTTATATTTGCGTTCCTTAAATGTAAAACAATCCGAAAGCTATGGGAAAATACAGAGCTGGCGTGTTATTCGGCGAAGAGCTGGATGCGCTGTACAATGATGCCAAGAATAACGCATGGGCAATGCCTGCTGTTAACGTAGTAGGTACCAATTCCGTAAACGCAGTACTGGAAACCGCTGCCAAAGTAAATTCACCTGTAATTATTCAGTTTTCCAATGGTGGCGCGCAGTTCTTTGCGGGTAAAGGAATGCCGAACGACAAACTGCAGGCAAATATAGCCGGTGGTATTTCCGGTGCAAAACACGTACACGAGGTGGCAAAATACTATGGCGTTCCTGTAGTACTGCACACCGACCACGCTGCTAAAAAATGGCTGCCATGGATCGACGGTCTGCTGGATGCTGGTGAAGCGTTCATGAAACAGACTGGTCAGCCACTGTACAGCTCCCACATGCTGGACCTCTCCGAAGAGCCACTGCACGAGAATATAGAAACTTCCCTGAAATATTTCGAGAGAATGAACAAGCTGGGTATGTCCATCGAGATCGAACTGGGCGTAACTGGTGGTGAAGAAGATGGCGTGGACAACTCCGGCGTTGAAAACCACAAACTGTATACACAACCTGAAGAAGTAGCTTACGCTTACGAAACACTGTCTAAAGTAGGTAGCCGTTTCACTGTAGCTGCTGCATTCGGTAACGTACACGGTGTATACTCTCCAGGTAACGTGGAACTGCGTCCTGTGATCCTGCACAACAGCCAGGAATTCATCCAGAAGAAACACGGTACTGCTCCTAAACCGGTATACTATGTATTCCATGGTGGTTCCGGTTCACCTAAACACCAGATCAACGAAGCACTGGGTTACGGTGTGATCAAAATGAACATCGATACCGACATGCAGTGGGCATTCTGGGAAGGTGTACATGACTTCTACGAAGCGAAGAGAGATTATCTGCAGGGCCAGCTGGGTAACCCTGAAGGTGCAGATAAACCAAATAAAAAATACTATGACCCACGCGTATGGCTGCGTAAAGGCGAAGAAACTTTCGTTAAACGTCTGGAAGAAGCCTTTGCTGACCTGAACTGTCTGAACAGGAACGCATAATCCGCGAAGCGGTACAATTTATCGATCCTCAGGAAGTCATTCCTGAGGATTTTTTTGTAAATACACTTTTATTATAGCACTTATATATATATCTTTCCAATCAAATTATTGGTTGCCAGGTACTTTAAGTATAAATCTCGGGGTAGAATACTTTGGAAGTTAATATAATTTGTATCTTGCACAACTATTTTGTAACCTAATAGCACAATATGTCAAGCTGGTTTAAGCGCATTAAACAAGGCATTCAAACGTCTACAAGTGAAAAGAAAGAGGCGCCGGATGGGTTGTGGCACAAATGTCCTAACTGCAAAAAAACCTCTACAGTAAAGGATCTGAAGGAGCACTATTATGTATGCGACAAGTGTAATTACCACAATCGCATTAATTCGGCTGAGTATTTCGAAATACTATTTGACAATAATCAGTTCGAAGAGCTTTTTGAAAACATCTATCCGAAAGACTTTCTCGGATTTAAAGACCTCAAGCCTTATGGTGCGAGACTGGTAGATGCACAGAAGAAGTCAGGACTGAAAGATGCGATGCGGGTAGGTGCAGGTAAGGTACAGGGTAACGACCTGGTGATCGCCTGTATGGACTTCGCCTTCATTGGTGGATCCATGGGTTCCGTAGTAGGTGAAAAAATCGCCCGTTCTATCGATCATTGTATCGCAAACAAAATGCCGTTGATGATCATCTCCAAATCAGGAGGCGCCCGTATGATGGAAAGCGCTTTTTCCCTGATGCAGATGGCAAAAACGTCCGCAAAACTGACACAGCTGGCAGAAGCAAAGCTGCCTTATATTTCCCTGATGACAGACCCTACCACCGGTGGTGTGACGGCGTCTTTCGCAATGCTGGGCGACCTGAATGTTGCAGAGCCTAAAGCACTGATCGGTTTTGCCGGTCCGCGTGTTATCAAGGAAACAATTAAAAAAGACCTGCCTGAAGGTTTCCAGAGTGCAGAATTCCTGCTGGAACATGGCTTCCTGGACCTGATCATCGACCGTAAGGAGATGAAACAACGTCTGGCAGTGTTATTGGAATTATTTAAACACTAAGCACCAAAACTGAAGAAATCAGGAAATTAGGAATTAAGGATTGGAATTGGGGCAGCGCTTCCGGATTTCAATTTTTAATTCCTAATTTTTAGCTCCTAACTAATAAGAAGATGGCAGCAGAACTCAAGAACAGATCGGCATATTTCGAGTACGCAATAGAGGATAAGTATATTGCCGGCATGGTGTTGACAGGCACAGAGATCAAGTCCATCCGTGGAAGCAGGGTAAGCTTCAACGATTCATTCTGCTATTTCTCAAAAGGAGAATTGTTTGTTAAAAGCCTGCATATCGCCGAGTATTCACACGGCACTTATGCTAATCATGATCCCCTGCGTGAACGCAAGTTACTGCTGACCAAGCGGGAACTGCGGAAACTTGAGAATAAGATAAAAGAACGCGGCTATAGCATTATCCCGCTTCGCATTTTTATTACCGACAAAAGCCTCGCAAAGATCGAGATCGGCCTCGGTAAAGGTAAAAAGCTGCATGATAAACGTGAAAGCATTAAACAGCGTGAAACGGACAGGGAGATCAGAAGGTTCCTGAAATAAGAAAATTTATATTCGAGCATATGCAAAACCGTTTCTGGTGGCTCATAGCCCCTATCCTATTGATCCTGTCCTGTAAATCGGGTGAAAAACTCTACAACAAAGGCCGCTACGATGAAGCGGTAATGTCGTTCGTAAAAAAATTACAGAAAAGACCTGAACACACTGTCTCACTACAACTACTTCCTCAGGCCTATTCACAGGCCCAACGTTCCCACGAAGATAAAGTCAATGGCTACATGGTCTCCAACGACCCTTTGAAATGGGAATACATCCGCTCGGAATACCGTGCGCTCCAGCGTCTGTACGATGGCATCCATGCCTCTCCTGCAGCCCTGGCCATTGTAAAACCGAAAGATTATCGGAATGCCATTACCGGCGCCCAGGAAAATGCGGCCCAGGTAAGGTATGACAGAGGCGTCTCCCTGCTTGAACAGGGCGATAAAGCCGCCGCCAGACAAGCCTTTGATGAATTCCAGGCCGCCCTGAACCTGATCCCTAACTACCGCAATTCGGCGCAGCTCATGGACGAATCTTACCAGAGAGGCCTTGTGAATGTGGTAGTGAGACACGTAGACGTGCGCTCTCCCTACTATCAGTTCAGCGCCGACCAGTTCCGGGATGTACTGATCCGTAACCTGCAACAGCGGAACATCAACCGGTTTGTGAAATTTACGGACGAGCGCATCGCCCGGAACAATAAAATACAACCCGACCAGTTCCTGGAAATGAGTTTCAACGATTTCGTAGTAGGACAAACCTACGTAGACCGCTCAGAAAGAGAAGTGTCCAAACAGATCGTCGTGGCAACTGTAAAAGACAGCACTGGTAAAGCTACTATCAATCGCTATGGCACCGTAAAAGCCAAAGTGTACGTTGTAAAGGCGACCGTTGTATCCAAAGGCCTGCTGGACTATCAGCTGATCGATGTGGCGACTAACAATATCATCCGTACCGACAGACTCCCGGGCAGCTACACCTGGCTGAATCAATACGGGTATTTTAAAGGTGACGAACGTGCGCTGAGCGATGAGGACAAGGCGCTGATGGTTGGAGAAGACGTAGCTCCACCTCCTCCGCAGGAATTGTTCCTGCAGTTCACCAGACCGATCTATGATCAGCTGACACGTGATATGCAGAATATCTACAACAATATGTAAGGAGAGATCCCAGGTGTAATCTCAGTAGAGATGCAACCGCGGAACGGAACATCATTCTATAAACAATAGGCTCGCCGCGGCGGGCCTATTGTTTATAACGCGGGGTGAAACCCCGTCAACCGCGAGGAACCACTGCCCCGGGAAAACCACGGGAAACCAGGCCCACCCGGCGCCCCCCCACAACCATCGCCATCAACAAAACACAATAGGACTCCGTCAGGAGTCCAGTGTTTGTAGCGCGGGGTGAAACCACGGGGAAACCACGGGAAACCGCGTCCCGCCGGGAAACCCCGGGAAACCGCGTCCCCCGAAAACCACGGGAAAGCCACGCCCCACGGAACCCCGGCGACCAACGCCCCGCGGCAACCATCGCCATCAACAAAACACAATAGGACTCCGTCAGGAGTCCAGTGTTTGTAGCGCGGGGTGAAACCCCAGGGATATAAATAATAAATTAATATGTATATTTGCAAACGCAAACAGGTCTGCATCAGCCTGTTACCACAACAACAATATAGCAAACCATAGATCAATGAAAAAACTCGCATTGTTCCTGCTTGCGGCAAGCACTTTTGCCAGCGCATGCAGAAAAGACGGGCAAGTGGAAAAGGAAAATGAAGTCAGACCAACAGGCGGGGAATTTACGATAGAAGGGAAATCTTACCTGTCCGACTATACTTACTGGACAGGTAATGACGGATTAGTACTCACCAATGTTCCGCAAGCTCCCACATATATTCAAAACGCTGTACAGATCTTCGTTGACAGCCTTTATTTCTCTCATAAGTATACGTACCTGGATCGTAATGACGCTGCTTACGATAAAAGAAAGCATTTTTCCAATGCGGTAGTAAAGTATACGCCCAGCGGCATATATGGTAATGGATTTGAGATTACGGGTGTAACAGCAGGCACTATGAATGTCAGCAATAACGGAGAAACCTTCACAATAGATTTCGACATCACCGTAGCTGGCCGACAAATGCAGGGCACTTATGTAGGGAAAGTTGCAGGGAAGAAATTTTAATCAGGTAACCGTCAGTTCTTTATAAAGGCATACTGCACTTTCTTGTACTGCGGTTTGTTGATCTGGGTTTTCAGTTTCCTGAAAGACTCCATCGGGCCTTTGGTGGCAAACAGGTTCACCAGCCAGGCAGGAATGCTTCCACCAGGATCAGCCTCCAATGTATACTCAATATTCACTGTATTGTTCTCTCCGGGCGCAATGATCCATTTTCCGGAAGAACGTGTTACACGTACAATACCGCTTTTCTCCGGCATATAGTCCGGTACTACAGGACCGTCAATAGTCACTATTTTGGTACGTGGGTCCTGCTTCGCCGTCAGATGACAAACGAAATCCCTGTTACTTAGCGGCCAGGGCAGTCCAACTTCGGAATAGTAGTAAACCTCAGCGGGAGATACCTGTTTCAGTAAAGTGCTCGATTTAGTGCTGTACAGCCATTCAGTGGCCGTATTCACATCCATAATCACCGCTACAAACTGGGACAAAGTAGCTGGTAAAGAACACTTTACCCTGATGCCCTTGTAATTAGAGTTTTCTATAGTCTTGGTATAGATGGCGATGCCATCTTTGTTACTCTTTAATGTCCAGGTTTCCTGTCCAAAACTCACCAGGCTGAAAAGCAGGGCCAGGCTAACGATCGATAAATGTTTCATGTTCATCTATAGGTTGAAATCCGTCACAAAACTACCGAACTACGGCGAACTTTTTTAAAAGTGGACAGATATTGTATTAAAAACGGACATTTTGGTCCTTACCCCTATAAATACTTTACTGATTATTAACGCATTAACAATCCGGCACTTACTTGGATGATACTTAGTATATTTCATCATTGTATGTTAAAGAGTTATCTTAAAATAGCCTTACGCAACCTGTGGAAGAATAAGATCTTCACCACCATCAACATAGCCGGTCTCGCACTGGGAATGGCCTGCGCCCTGCTCATCATATTTCATGTAAAACAGGAACTGAGTTATGACGAGGGGTACTCCAAAGCCGACCGCATCTTCCGTGTCACCTTACAGGGTAAGGGAGAAGGCGCCCGTCACTGGGCTGCCACCTCTTTTCCTACCGGTCCTGCCCTGCAGGAAGAATTTCCTGAAGTGGTTAATATCGTACGCTTTCACCGGCCCTACCCGCTCCAGGTGTTCAGTTACACTGCTCCCAATGGCGTTATAAACAAGTTTGAGGAGAAAAACGGCTTCTTCGCCGATCCAACTGTAACGGACGTATTTGACCTGGATTTTGTGGCCGGAGATAAGGCTACGGCACTGCAGGGGCCTGATAACATTGTTATTACAGAGAAAATGGCACAGCGGTACTTCGGCGACACCGATCCTGTTGGCAAAGTACTGCGCGATGATGTGAACAACGCTCCCTTAAAGGTAACAGGCGTCATCCGCGAGCATACTTACCCATCCCACCTGCAGTTTGATTACCTGCTGTCGATGGCTACCATTCGCCATCATCAGAACGATCAGTCGCTGGCTAACAGGACCTGGAATGGCTTTTACACCTATGTAGTGCTGGACAAAGCCGCTTCCTTTGAAAAGGTAAGATCGCGCCTCAATGATCTTACCGTAAAATTTTTTCTGCCAACGGGTGAAACACGTGAAGAGATATTGGCAGACAGGGAGATCGGTCTGCAACCCATCACCGACATCCACCTCCACTCCAAGCTGGAGAAGGAAATGGCGCCTAACAGTGACATTACCTATGTCAGGATCTTTTCCCTGGCAGCCTTATTCATACTACTCATAGCTGCAGTCAATTTTATCAACCTCTATACCGCGCAAGCCTTCGGCAGGATGAAGGAAATAGGTATGCGCAAAGTAGTAGGCGCTACACGGCAACAGGTGATCATACAGATCCTGGCAGAATCGTTAATAACCTCGCTGGCCGCCAGTGTATTGGCTTTGATCCTGTTCAAAGCAGCGATCCCTTTCTACAACGTAATAGCATCCCGCTCACTTTACGCCGGTGAACTTTTCACCTTTTCGAATCTCGGCATCATTGCATTACTGATCATCTTTATCGGTTTGCTGGCCGGAAGCTATCCTGCGTGGAGTGTGGCGCGCTTCCATCCTGTTACAGCACTGAAAGGCAAGGGTACGCCGGGATCTTCTGTGAATGCGATCAGGAAAGGACTGGTGATTTTTCAGTTTGTAGTATCCGTGTTTATGATCATCAGTACGATCGTGATCTACCGGCAGATCAGATTTTTCCATGACAAGGACCTTGGGTTCGACCGCACTCAACTTGCGGCTGTCACTATCTACGGACCTATGTGGCAACGCTTCGGTTCACTGATCAATGACATTAATCAAAGCCCTGATATAGCCGATTTCTCTATAGTTTCCACACTTCCCGGCGACCGGTTCAGTTCACAGCCTTTCATGCCTTTGTCTTCAGATCCCAAACAGGAATTTGACAACAGCCGCATCATGTGGTCGGACGAACGGCTTCTACCGACGCTGCAGATCCCTTTGCTGGAAGGCAGGAACTTTCTCAACCAGATGCCGGCAGTAAAGCACAAAGAGTATATCATCAATGAATCAGCAGTGAAGGCTTATCACCTGACATCGCCCATCGGTGAGCGTTTCGTGCTCGATGGCGATACCGGCACTGTGGTAGGTGTAGTGAAGAATTTCAACTTCGCATCCCTGCATACGCCTGTAGATCCGCTGGTGATCAAATATGACCCTTATCGCGCCAATTATCTGCTGTTGAAAATAAGGCCCGGACGTATACAGCCCGCCCTTGCTTTCATGGAGAAGAAAATAAAGACGCTGACACCAACCGGTACATTCACGTATACCTTCATTGACGATAAACTTAACCGGCTCTATGCATCTGAGAATCAGATGAGCACTATATTCAAAGCCTTCGCGGCCTTTGCAATATTTATATCCTGTATGGGCCTGTTCGGATTATCGGCTTATGCCGCACAATTGCGCATCAAAGAAGTGAGCATAAGGAAAGTACTGGGTGCGTCGTCTTCCTATATCGCATTATTGCTTTCGAGGGATTTTGTAAAACTGGTATTCATCGCTATTCTTTTGTCCTGCCCTATAGCCTGGTGGGCCATGGATAAATGGCTCAATAATTTTGCTTACCGCATTCCGATCAGTGGCTGGATGTTTGTACTGGCAGGTGTATTTGCGTTGGTGGTGGCAGTACTGACGGTAAGCTATCAGGCGCTGAAAATAGCGCTGACAAATCCGGTGAAGTATTTAAAAGCGGATTAAGGAGTGGAGTTGGATTCTTCCTGCAGCAACCACTTCAAATATCGCTTAAGTGACCTGAAATTGAGGATCGTAAACAGGAGCAATAGCCCAAGCGAGAGGAATTCAAGCCGGTATTCTATTCCGAAAAAGATATTTGTTGAGAAAACCGTGCGCGTAGATGTGAAGACAATCCAACCGAAAAGCCCGGCCACCAATACGGCCAGTGTAATCAGTTTCCCTATCCGGGGATTAAAGCGCATTATAACTATGCTTGACAGCACAGCGCCGATACCGATGTAGAATTTACTGTCGTTATTCACTACATAATTCGTTGTGTTAATCAGATACAACGTGTAAAGCTGTACCACCAAAAGGATTAACGGGATAACATAATCAAGGAATTTTCCTGGTTTCATCAGGTTCAGGGTATTTCAACTAATATACTAATACTTTCCCTAAATCTGATGAACCAGGAATCATTTATTATTTGGCATTTACCAATGACTTCAGCTTCTTTCCTATCAACTCAATAGCATTCATCAATTTCTCATGCGATACTTCCGCAGAGTCCATCTGAAAAGTAAGCCTGGATATGCCTCCCAGCGCATTGGCATGACGCAATACCTTTTCCGCGATCTCTTCCACTCCGCCTACCAGCAAGGCGCCTGTGGGACCCATCTGGCTCATAAAACGTTCTTTCGTCATCGGAGGCCAGCCACGTTCCTTTCCCACTTTCGTCATGCTGGCAGCATAGCCTGGATAGAAATCTTCTATTGCCTGTTCAGTCGTCTCAGCCAGATATCCCAGGGAGTGCAGACCTACAGTCAGCTTTTCAGGCGCGTGTCCTGCCCTTCGTCCTGCTTCCCGATAGAGATCTATTAGCGGACGGAAACGGTGTGTTTCCCCGCCGATGATCGCTACCATCAATGGTAATCCCAGTGCTCCTGCACGTACGAACGATTGCGGTGTTCCTCCCACGCCCAGCCAGATCGGCAATTGTTCCTGTATTGGTCTTGGGTAAACCGGCTGGTTCTTTAATGCAGGCCTGAATTTACCTGACCAGGTCACATATTCATTGTCTCTTATTTCCAGTAAGAGTTCCAGTTTCTCCGCGAAGAGATCATCATAATCATCCAGGTTGTAACCGAACAAGGGGAAAGCATCTGTAAATGAGCCTCTGCCTACCACCATTTCCGCACGGCCACCGGAAATTAAGTCCAATGTAGCGAAGTTCTGAAATGCCCTGACCGGGTCTATTGCGCTTAATACCGTCACTGCGCTGGCCAGCTTTATCCGCTTTGTACGGGAAGCGGCCGCCGCCAGTATATGTGTAGGCGCTGCGTCCAGGAAGCCTTTCCGGTGATGCTCACCAATACCAAATACATCCAGGCCCGACTTGTCCGCGTGTTCCATTCTTTCCAGCAACTGGAACATCGCGTCCTTGTCACTCAATGCTGCCGCCGCGTTGTCGGTAAACCGGGCTGCAAAACTGTCTATTCCTATTTCTATCATATCTTTTATCAGAGAAAATTCTATTTAGCTGTTCCTGGTATTACTGCGCCACTGCAACCAATACAGGTTCAGTCACCTTTACCAGCTGGATCTCCATATGCAGTTTCACCTCATCACTCAACACAATACTGCCTGCTTCTGTAGCTGCATTCCAGCGTAGACCATAATCAGCGCGGTGCAGGCGTCCCTTGATGGAAAAGCCTTCTTTCTCCTGGCCATAAGGATCTGTCACAACACCATTACGCACTACCTCCAGTTCAATTGCATGTGTATGCCCTTTGATGGTAAGGTCTCCCACCACCTTATAATCTTCCTCAGTAATCTTTTTGATCTTTTTAGATACGAAAGTGATCTTCGGATGATGCGCTGTGTCGAAGAAATCGCTGCCTCTTAAATGCTCATCCCTTTGTTTATTCAGGGTGCTGATACTGTCTGTAGCTGCTTCAAAAGTAATGCTTGCATCGTGGAAATCCTCGCTGTCGGTCTCTATACTTCCGGTGAACTGTGTAAAATAGCCACTCACGTTAGTGATCATCAGGTGCTTTACTTTGAATCCAATTTCGCTGTGTGATTCATCAATCTTCCAGTGTGTCATAACTTAGTCGTTTAAGGCATTGATTTAATACCCTAAAAGTAAGCAGCGATATGCTTTCAGTGGTTGCACAGAATTTTGTTATTGGTGGACTAATTTCGACAAATCATTAAATAAATGTTAAAGAGAAACGCAAAAAGGGCCATTCGCAATAGCGAACAGCCCTTCAATATCTATAAACGTTTATGATCAGATAACACTATCCTTCAAAACCAACATCTTCCAGCCAGTTACCACTATCTGCGGCCTGCGTGGCCAGTTCATCACAACGGTTGTTCATGGGATTTGTAGAGTGTCCTTTTACCCATTGAAACTTCACCTGATGTTTCTTGAAAGCAGGAATGAAACGTTGCCAGAGATCCTTGTTCTTCTTGTCTTTAAAACCGGTCTTCACCCAGCTCCATAACCAGCCTTTCTCAATACTGTTGACCACATACTGGCTGTCTGTGAAGATCTTCACCTGCAGTCCATCTTTTTTCAGGGCTTCCAGGGCCACGATCACGGCCATGAGCTCCATCCTGTTGTTGGTGGTGAGACGGTATCCTTGTGATAATTCCTTGCGGACGCTGTTCCACATCAGGATAACGCCGTAGCCACCAGGGCCAGGGTTACCACGGGAGGAACCGTCCGTGTAAATAATAACTTCCGACATAGCGGGCAAAGATAAGGATTAAGCGCTATGCTTTTACACCTGGAAAACGCCTAAGCTGAACGTATCTTCCACAGGTGCATTATTGGCCGCTGCAATGCTTTCGGAAAGTATGTTACGTGTATCCAGCGGATCTATGATCTCATCTACCCACATACGTGCCGCTGCATAATAAGGAGTGGTCTGGCTGTTATAGCGTGCTGTGATCTCGTTGAGCAGGCTTTTCTCCTGTTCCGGGGTGATCTCCTCACCTTTCGCCTTCAGGGAAGCCACCTGTATCTGCAACAGGGTCTTTGCGGCCTGCTCGCCGCCCATTACCGCGATCTTAGCGTTAGGCCATGCAAATATGAACCTGGGATCGTAAGCCTTACCACACATGGCGTAGTTGCCCGCGCCATAGGAATTGCCCACTATTACAGTGAATTTGGGCACAACGGAATTAGCTACTGCATTCACCAGTTTGGCCCCGTCTTTAATGATGCCGGCATGTTCGCTGCGACTGCCTACCATAAAACCGGTCACATCCTGCAGGAACACCAGCGGTATCTTCTTCTGGTTACAGTTCATGATAAAACGGGCGGCTTTATCAGCGCTGTCGTTATAGATCACGCCTCCCATCTGCATTTCCCCCTTTTTACTTTTGACCATCTTACGCTGGTTGGCCACGATGCCCACTGCCCAGCCATCAATACGGGCATAGCCGCAGAGGATCGTCTTGCCGTAATCTTCCTTATACTGGTCAAACTCCGAGCGGTCTACCAGCCGGTGGATGATCTCCAGCATATCATACGGACGGGTACTGTCTTCAGGGATCATACTGTATAATTCTGCCGGGTCCTTCTCTGGCAGCGCTGGAGTAGCACGGTTGAAGCCTGCACTGGCAGGTTCGCCTATCTTACTGACGATCTTTTTGATATGATCCAGGCATTCCTCATCCGTATCAAATTTGTAGTCGGCAATACCGGAGATCTCGGTATGGGTCACGGCGCCTCCAAGGGTTTCGGCATCAACGGTCTCTCCGATAGCCGCCTTCACCAGGTAAGGGCCTGCCAGGAAAATAGAGCCATTGCCTTCCACCATCAGCACTTCATCGCTCATAATAGGCAGATAAGCGCCGCCGGCCACACAGCTGCCCATTACAGCGGCGATCTGGGTGATGCCCATAGCGCTCATGCGTGCATTGTTGCGGAAAATACGGCCGAAATGCTCTTTGTCGGGGAATATTTCATCCTGCATAGGCAGGTATACGCCGGCACTGTCTACCAGGTAAATGACCGGCAACCTGTTTTCCATCGCGATCTCCTGGAGGCGCAGGTTCTTCTTTCCCGTCATAGGAAACCAGGCGCCTGCTTTTACCGTCATATCATTTGCCACGATCATACACTGACGGCCGCTGATATAACCGATGCCACCTACGGTGCCGGCTGCAGGACAACCGCCATGTTCGGGGTACATTTCATAGGCCGCAAAGGCGCCTATTTCGTTAAATGGAGTGTCTTTGTCCAGAAGGTAGGCAATACGTTCACGCGGGGTTAATTTGCCTTTCTGGCGGACTTTTTCGAGGTTCTTTTTGCCTCCTCCCTGTTCTATGACGGAGAGGCGTTGTTTTAGCGCGCTGAGAGATCTGCGCATCGCATCTTCGTTCCGGTTCATGTCCAGTTGCTGTGCATCCATATGATTGTTTTTGGTTCACGACCTTTTATTGGCCGTGACTAAAAATAAGGAAAAACAGCATGTCATCTGCACATCCGGCAGCCGGGTAGCGCGTCTTTTGGTAAAATATTTTTCCAGCCATCGCCCTCCGGACGAAAGAAAAAATGAAACGGCCTTTTTCCCTGTGCCAGATCAGCATCAGATATATCCAATATCAGACTACCACAGGTACGCGAGATCTCACCTGTGTTTATTGCGGGATATTGATATTTTTAAGAGAATGTGATTACAGCTTAATAATCGCTCGAATTACCCTCCTGCGCCGGTGGTACGACCATGTTGGTAGAATCTACCTGGATCACTCTGCGGGCGGCGATAAAGCGTTTCTTGTAATACTCGCTGTTGGTGATATCGACAATATTCACCCCCTGGTTGCTGGAATGGATCATCAGCACCTTACCGTTGTCTACTTTATAGACACAGCCTACATGTGCGATCCTTTTCACTTTGGATTTGGTGCTTCTTCTGCCGGCAAAGAACAGCAGATCGCCGGGACTCCAGTCGGAGGGGGTAATGATATTACCCAGTGAGCTCATATCGGCCGCAGTACGGGGCAGGGTCATACCGATAACGGAGAACCCGAACTTCATCAATCCACTGCAATCAAAGGCGAAAGGCCCGATAGCGCCGCGGATATATGGTTTGCCCAACTCGGCCTCCAGGACAGCAAGCAGCTGCTTGATATTGGTTTTAAGACCGGAAGTATCGTATGTATTGAGGGTGATGTCGGAATTAGGAAAATATAAACTATCAGGCAGCGGCGGTGGCGTCACCACTTTCTTATGAGCAACAGGCTTGCGGACGGTTGCTTTTTTATGATAGGCAGTATGTTTCTTTACTGGTACGTGTTTAACTGGTTTCTTCTTTACTTGTGCGCCTGCTGTGGCGATGCTGGCAATGGATATGATTATCGGCAATAACTTCTTCACAGTAACAAGGTTTTAATCAAATGTCCCCGCCTCCACCTCCGAGTATTTGAAGTCCTCAACAGATAAGGTACGGATCATTTTGAAAGCTCTCAATGTTGTATCCGGTTTAGGTATGCCTTCCCCCTCTTGCAGGAAAGAAAACACTTTATGCTCCACCAGGTTTCCCTCACTGGTGATTTTTACCTGCAGCAAAGGTGCAATATTATTGGGATATTTTAAATTGAATTGATGATAAGTTGCAAAATTTCCTAAGCTGTAAGCAATTAATTTTCCTTTGTATGTCTCCATACCCCTTACCACATGGGGACCGGAGCCGATTACGAGGTCTGCTCCCTCCTGAATACACATATGTGAAAAATGTCTTACATCTCCCCTGTTCTGTCCGTAGAAGAACTCCCTGCCTTTAGGCGTGTGCATGCGGGCTGAGCCTTCCGCGCCACCATGGAAGAATACCACCAGCAGCTGGCAGAGGGGACGTACCTCAGCAATAGTTGCCCTTACGAGGGAGTCGTCGTTCATGTCCAGGCAATTGCTGTGAGGAGCGAAGGATACGAAACCTATCCTGGTATTCCTGACGGTCAGGGTATCAAAACGGCGCTGCGGCACACCACTCGTCTTAATATTGTTACTATCCAGGAATGCCAGGGTATGTTTCACTCCCGCCATACCAAAATCGAAAGAGTGGTTATTGGCCATGTTCAGGTATTCAAAACCGGCCTCCTTGTACCAAATGGCACACTTATAGGGCGTGCGGAACGCGAAGCACTGGCTGGGATTGGGGCCACAGTTCTTGTACACTTTAGCACTATCGGAGACTGCGCTTTCCAGGTTGCCGATACGCAGGTCTGTCTGCTGTAAAAGCGGCATCGCGTGTTGGAGAATATTCCCTTCTTCTGCCGGCGGCAGAAAAAAAGCGGAAGGATAGGAAGAACCTACCATCATATCTCCCACTATAGAAAAACTGATCGTATCAGGTAAAGTATCGGTATTGTTACGGGAAGCGAAAACTTTATTGCCCGCCAGCGAATATCCATTTGTTGCCCCTATGCCTCCTGTATCAACCAGCTGTTGGAAAACATTCTGCTTAAACCATGGCACATCCCTCCTGTTTCCTGACAACATGTACGCCATTGAAAAGAATATGACAACATTGAAAGAAAATAAATAAATGCTCTTTTTGGCACGCTTCGGCATACAGTAGATAATATATTAAAATTGAAATTCAGTCGCTTAATAAACAATAATGTTGTCCAAGGGGAACAATAAGATATTCAGAACATCCTCTTTATGCATTCACGAACCGTCCCTTAGGGGTTTACGGCAGCAAATATATATTAATCCTCTTGTAATTTACAATAAGCATGCCGGTCCCTGATCATCGGAACCGGCATGCAATTGAATAGATGATTCTGTTACAAGCAGTTATTTCACAAAAGAAAGTGTGATCTTTTTTCCGTTTTTCACTATCGTGATCCAGTATACACCCGACGATAAACCAGATACGTTAATACTGTTACCTGTCAACCGGTTTCTCATCCTCATCCTGCCGCTGAGATCCGTTACCGTTATATCTGCACCATTAAGATCATCCTGTGTCTTTACATACAGCGTGTTGCCTGCAGGGTTAGGATATAATATCAATCCTTTGATCGTGGTTTTTTCTGCAGGAGCCATCTGTGCCAGCGTTGATGCGACAGGCGCAGCACCTGTTGCAATGATCCGCAAAGAGCTTGTCAGGTCATTGAAATTCTGGCTCACCAGGCAGCTGAGATCTGTGGAAGTAGTCACAGAAGTGCCAGCGAAATTGTCGTGCTCATATAGTATTACCTGGTAACCACTGCTCACTTTTAGAGAAGATATCGCATCATTCGATATACCCCTTGCCTGTAACTGTGTCACGGTATAATCGCCCGCCTCCAGACTTATCACATCACCAGTATAGTTACAGTCTTTAAAGAAACTGGCGCCGGCTGTATAGTTGATAATCAGCGAAGAAACACTGTCATTCCAGGCGCCGCCGATCCATGCACTGTTGCCGGAAACAGTCAGGCTTTCCCCCTGGTAATTGTCATTCTTAAACAGCCTTACCTGGTAACCTGCAGGAATGGCAAAACCAGTAATATCATTATTGAGGATGCCTTTTGCTACCAGTGCAGCAGTATTATAACTACCTACATTCAATCCCCAGTAACTGCCACCATAATTAATATCCTTGTAGAAGAATGATTGATCCAAAGTAGCAGCTGCCTCTATAACTTTTACGCCACTCAGTTGCGTAGCGTAATCTGTGCTGCCGGATGGCTGCTGCGACCATACAGTGCCTACCAGGTTGGTAGAAGGATTGATACCACTGGTCTTTAAGGTTTGTGCATTAAAGCGGATAGCTTCCTTGTAACGTGCTCTTGTCTCTGCGGGTATATTCCCTTCGCGGGCCAGCTCAGAAAGATAGCGGATGAAGATCCCTTTAAAAAGACCGCCATCACCACCACCTGTTTCATTGGCAAAGAACATACCGTTGGTACGCCTGCTGTTCATCGCATATTCAGCAGTTTTTACCGCATCATTCAGATAGTTAACATCGCCGGTCACCTTATACAGTTCCCAGCCTGCACCAATGAAAGTGCCGACATTGTAGGAGAAGATCCAATCCTTGTTGGTAACACCGGTATTCAGATTGATATTATCCCATACAGCCCCGGTTACCGGATCTACCAGGTGGGCTTTCATAAAGGTGTAGATGTCTTTTATTAATTGCAGATCTGCTGCGGAGTTGTTGATGCGGTACATCCTTGCTCCCAGGATGATCGCCGGCGCATTAGCGCAGGAGTTCTTACATCCGGCACAACCTTTATTCCAGTCTATAGCGCCATTGCTGTAACCACCTTTAATATCCGTCCACAGTGTACTGGCTACGTTGTAATAATCAGCATCACCTGTTTCATGCCAGGCGCGTAAAGTGGATATACCCAGCCATTCCATGTCGTCGTAGAAATAGTTGATGTAGGTATTACCATTGAAACTCCTGATGCCCAGCAACAATGATTTCATACGTGTCTTATAGGTCTCGGAACGCGTACGCATGTAACCGTCCAGCAGTGCATCCACACCATGCGCGCACCACCAGTAGTTTTCATTAGGCACGCCGAAAGTGTTGTACATGCTGGTTTGTAATGCTTCTGCTGTTGCATTGAAATTGGTAAGCTGACCTGCGCTGCTGAATTGTAAGCACAGCACCAGTACTGCCACCTGTAAAAGTGTTTTCATGTTTAAAATGGTTTTGAATTTTGAAGGATGAGGAATAATGTGAACGTGGTTTTTATAAGTAAACACAGCCTATCTGCCTGCGAAGGCAGTTAATGGTATAGAGACGCCATTGACCTTACGGGTTATGGGCCATAATCGACTGATTGATTGTAAATGGAGGGGAAGAGAGACCTTGCTAATATGTGTGTCTTTACACAAATCATAGCCGTTTTGCATCGCAAAACCGGCATACGGGTTAGCAGATGTTTCATTTAAAGGGTTTTATGTAATGATTACAATGAACCCTGGATAAACTACAGCGTACTAAAAATATTTAAATGTTTTAAATAAAGCAAGGGGTTAACAATAAAAGTCTTTCTTGCTAAATCAGGTCTATTTCATAGCGTTCTTCCGTGAGCTGCAGTCCCCACATTGGCATATGTTTTTCGCCTGACTTACGGAAGCCATTCTTCTTAAACAATGTTGTGGCGGCCACCTGCTGGGCAGTGGTAATGAGATAGATCTTCTGGAACAGCTTTTCTTTCGCAGCATTGATCGCTTCTGTCAGCAGACGCTGTCCGATACCGAGTCCGCGATAATCGGGATGCACCAGGAACCAGCGCATCTGCGTAGCATAACGCGAGTGCCCCAATACAGCGATGGAACCGATGATCTGGTTGCCATGCATGGCCAGGAACACCTGGTCTTTCGAGGAATTATAAGCTTCCAGGAACTCATAGAAGGTCTTGCAGATATGCGTCTCATATTCGAGGTTGTACCCTGCTTCCTTCGCATACAGAGAGCCGTGCATGTGCATGATAAAGCCGGCATCCCCCGGTTGGAGGTCGCGTCTGTAGGTAATATCATCCGCAGAGATCTTAGCGTCGTCAGAGAGGATATGCCTTACCGTTTTCATAGCCCCGGCCAGCGCCAGTTGTTGTTCTGTGCCCAGTGGCTCCAGCAATTGGGATATTTGCTGCGCGGACCCTTCTTCCAGGATCTCGAGCAATTTACGTCCTTTGGGGGTCAGCTGCAGATACCAGGTACGGCCATCCATGGTGGATTTACGCTTGGAAATGAGCTGATTCGTTTCAAAGGTCTTCAGGATGCGGCTGAGATATCCGCCGTCTATACCAAGGGTCGCAATCAGTTTACCTGCAGTGCATTGATCTTCTTCCTCCTTTAACTTTATCAGTACACGTAATGCTGATAATGATAGATTGTTGTCCGCTAAGTGCCTGTTTAACAATTCCGCCAGGCTGTTGTAATAATTATTGAATTCACTAACCTCCCGCACCACTTCTGGATTCACTGACATGTCCCTAAAATTTTCCGCAAATGTTAGAAATCTGTTTGACAAAAGCAATTAAAAAACAGCGGCATTTACCCACACTGGATAAATGCCGCTGTTAAAATATTCACATTCTTTACTTTACGGTTGCACGCACCGCAGTCACTTCTGCTGCGGAAACGGTGCTGGCCTTATTGCCGAAGCTATTCCTGACATAAGACAGTATATCGGCGATCTCCTGGTCTTTCAGGGCCGCCTGTGAAGGCATCGGATTGGAGTAATATTCCCCGTCGATCTCCACGTCTTCGTTTAGTCCGTTCAGTAATATCCCGATCAATCTTGTCTTGTCGCCCAGCACATACTCGGTCTTCACCAACGGCGGATTCATACGGGGTACACCCGTTCCGTTTTCCTGGTGACAGGACATGCAGTACTGTTTATAAAGTACCTTACCTTTTGCTATCTGAGCGCCGGCGCCGGCGGCTTGTTTGGCGGTGGCTCCGGTGGCCTGCTTAGCTGCCGGTTTTGCCGAAGCAGGTTTCTTCACCTGCGCATGCACAGCCAGTGCTCCAACGATCAGTGGCATAACTGCCAGTATCCATTTTCTCATGTCTATTTAGTCTTATATACGATCCTGTAAACAGTTCCTTTCACATCATCAGTTACGTACAGTGAACCATCCGGTCCCTGTGCCAGTCCGCACGGACGGTGTGCTGCATCGCCGGGCGATTTTATCGGGCCGGGACCTGCGAATCCATCTGCAAACACTTCCCATTTACCGGAAGGCTTACCATCTTTGAACGGCACGAACACTACATAAAAACCGGCCTGGTTCTCAGGAGAGCGGTTCCATGACCCATGGAAGGCCACAAAAGCCCCGTTACGGTATTTTTCGGGGAACTGAGTACCTGTATAGAACAGTAAGCCGTTAGGCGCCATATGGGCAGGAAAAGCCACTACAGGCTCCTCTATATTATCGCCACCAGTCTTTTTGCCGTCGCCGCCATACTCGGGCGCGAGCATCTTTTTATGCTGGAACGGATCGTAGTAAATATATGGCCAGCCACAGTCAGAACCCTGTTTCAGCGCATACATACATTCTGCCGGCAGGTCGGCCGACTGTTTCTCAGTATACAGATTCGGGAACAGGTCGTGCAGCTGATCGCGGCCGTGCTGCATAACGAACAGCTGGTTGAGGGACTTATTCCAGTCAAGTCCCACCACGTTCCTCAGACCGGTGGCATAGCGTACGCCATCGCCGTAGGTCTGGTTCTGTTTATCGGCCTTGAACTGCCAGATACCGGCTGCAGAATCCAGTACCGGACAAGGCTGCATACCCAGGGAACCTGCTGTTCTGTCTTTCGTCTGGCAGGAGTTGGAATATGCTCCGATATTAACATAGATATTTCCGTTATCGTCCAGCACGATCGATTTCGATTCATGTTGTCTGCGGTTGATCAGGCCGCTCACCACCGTTTGCGGATGTTCAGGATCGATCACCTGCTGTTGCGCATCCAGTTTATAACGATAGATGTCTTCGTTGGAAGAAGCATACAGGTAATCGCCTTTTACATAGATACCTGTACCGCCGTAGACGCCAAAGCCGGTCTTCTTATCAATCTTACCGTCGCCGTTTGCATCCTGGAGAAAGAGAATACCATTATTGTTCTTTGCCCTGTCCAGTTTGATGTAGATACCACCATTGCTGGTTACGGCGATATGGCGGGCCCTGCCCAGGCTGTCGGCTACTTTCAGTGCACCGAAACCGGCGGGTAATTTCAGTCCGGCATTGTTGGCATCCGGTTTAACGTCAATGGCGCCGGGTTTGCCCGGACCGCCGGCAAATACGGAAGTGGTGATGGCTGTCATTGCCAGGGCAACGATCAGACACACCTTTGTCTTTTGCATCAGCATATGGTAATTGGGTTTTATTGAATAAAGCCAGGGGAAAATTACAAAAACTAACAGGGAAAGTTGGGAGGAATTCTATAAAAGGTTGATTCGCCTTACTATTTTTTAAGATGGTTACTATATTTGTTTAAGAAGAAACCAGTCTTATGAGTGCTACGCCGCCACTATCTGATCTGCATCAGCTTATCTTACATCACGTTCAGAAACGGATCCACCTTTCTGCGGAAGAACAGGAACATTTCTGCAGCTTCCTTACTTTGCGCAAGCTGCTGCCACGGCAGTACCTCCTGCAACAGGGCGAAATATGTAAGCACGAGAGCTACGTGTGTTCCGGTTTCCTCCGCTCCTTTTATGTAGATGATAATGGCGATGAGCACACCCTCCACTTTGCCATGGAAGACTGGTGGATCAGCGATGCCAGCAGCTTCATACCACAGGTCCCCTCCAGGATCAATATCATCGCACAGGAAGCAACCGTCGTACTGCAAATAGACAGGAACGGGCTGGAACAGCTTTTCACGGACATTCCCGCTTTTGAAAAGTTCTGGCGGATATTGAATCAGCAGGCAATGATCTCTCAGGATCAGCGCATTCTAAACTCAATTTCAATGACGGGAGCCGAGCGCTATGAGGCGCTGGTAAAGAAATATCCGACACTGGAGCAGCGCATGCCGCAGAAGCATATAGCCTCGTTTTTAGGGATAACGCCGGTGTTTTTGAGTCAGATCAGGAAGGGCGGGAAGCGGTGAAACCTATGCCGGTCTTCGAAAAAATATAACCCACCCATAAGTTGCCAAATAGGCCAATATTAAAGCCGCCAAATAAGAAACAAAAGTGAATATTTTCATTGTTATACATTAATCAGAGAGAAAATTGAGTCTGATTAACCCAAAAGATAAAAAATAAAAAAGAGAGTGTTGTTTTCGCCTTAAGAAAGTCATTTACTGCTTTGGTTAACTCCTCCGCGAGTTTGGCTTTATCTTTCGGGGGAGGTCCCAGCAAACTAGTCGTTTTCTTCATAAAATGGAATTTCATTCCGTTTTTGAAAAGAATAGTATAATACCGGCTGTCACGGTACGGGATAACAGTTCGCATATCTATTATTCTATCGAAAAGTGCAGCATCTATCCGCTGTTCTTTTTGATAAATATTTTTTATAAAAAAGGAGGTTCCATCGGTATAAACTTCCGAAAACAGTTTCATAAACATGTTGAGTGGGACAGAAAACAGCATGGCGATGATTCCCAGAACTATAGATCCCCAATCCCAGTCTATAAAAAAAAAGAGAAAGAAGAAGCAACCCAATGATAATGACGCCACGATCACACCCATTTGAGTAGATGAAGTGGTATTATCTAAAACATACTTTTTATTCATTTTAATAGTTATAGCAGTCATTAGTTTCTGCCTTTCCCCTTGCCCCAGATATTAAGCATACAGGAATACAAATAATCTCCGAAGTTCAAAAAGACCCAATTTACAGCACCCATAATAAATCCGAAAAAAGGAACCAAAAGTATTGATACAAAAAAAACCTTCAAGCCATAATAGGGAATTTCATTAAAATATACAGGGACAATTCTTAGCAAAGAAAGCAGCGCCAAAACCAATGCAAATGGCAAAAATGCAAACGAATATGCAAAAATCAATCGCTTTTCCTATTCTCTTTCGTGCGCAATATATTCAAAATTCCCGGGGTTGAAAACCCCGCGCTACAAACACGCGGCACCTACGGAGCCGATTGCAGCGAATGATCAACACACGTACAGGCATTGAACATACGATATTAAACAATTTTAACCCCAAATATTAAATTAGTTATACGTCCATCTCCCCTCCTCCATCTCATCTTTGTATCCTAATCAAACGATCTATGAACACAAATACAGACATACTATTTCAGCCAATAAAATTAGGAAGCCATACACTAAAGAACAGGTTCACCGTTGCTCCCATGACGCGCAGAAGCGCTACAGCTACCGGTGTACCAACGAACGAAATGGCAGACTACTATGCAGCCTTCGCAGCAGGTGGCTTCGGTCTTATCATTACTGAAGGCACTTACACAGACAATCTTTTCAGCAAGACCGACAACCATCAGCCGGGCCTCGTTACCCATGAACAGGTAGAAGGCTGGAAAAAGGTAACCGACAAAGTACACCAGGCAGATCCCAACGCGCTCATTATCCTCCAATTAATGCACGGAGGCGCACTATCTCAGCATAGTGCTAAAACAATTGCTCCTTCCGCCATACAGCCCAAGGGCCTCCGAAACACAGAACCCGGAGGTCTGCAGGGCCCATTCCCCCTGCCTTCAGCCATGAGCAGAAAAGACATGCAGGAGGCAAAAGACGGTTTTGTACAAACGGCCATCAGAGCATTAATAGCGGGATTCGACGGCGTAGAGATACATGCAGCCAATGGCTACCTGCTGGACCAGTTTATCACTCCGCACACGAATGTAAGAGAGGATGAATATGGAGGTAATTATGAAAAAAGACTACGATTCCCGATTGAAGTATTCACCGCCATCAAGGCCGCTGTCCCGAAAGACTTCATCGTAGGCATACGCCTCTCAGAAAGCAAAGTGAACGACCTCACTTACAGATGGCCGGGCGGCGCAGCAACAGCGAAGGAAATATTCAACATTCTAAAACAAGTGGACGTCAGCTACATCCACATCGCATCCGAGGGCGGGAACTGGGCAAGAGAATCATTATACGACAATGGAAGTTCCTCAAATGGTATAGCAAAACAAATCACAGGAAAGCCAGTCATTGTAAATGGCGGCATGCACGACACAGCTCTGGCTACCAAATTGATATCCAATCACGAAGCAGACCTGATCTCCATCGGCAGAACAGCGATTACCAATCCTGACCTTCCTGAAAAAATAAAGAATGGAACAGCAATAGCCCCATTCTTCAAAGAATTAATTAAAGACAGCCTGACCCTCGCCCACACCAAAGAAGTGCTCAAGGCTAAGGCAATAACGACAACGACACCAGCTGCAGCAACATCCGCAACATCCGCAACAGCAGCTACAGCTACAGCCACTTCCACAACAACAGCAACCGCGGCAGCGACGACAATTAACTAAAGCCGTCTACCGCCCATTGTGTAGGCGCAGCAGGAAGTACTATACTGTGCCTTCAAGACGCGTGATACGATTGACGAAGGTAAATAGCGCTCCCAATCCCACACGCTCACCGTCGCCAAATCAACGTTCTAAAGAGCGTTTTGCAGCACAGTATAGTACATCCTGCGAATGCCGCCCAGATAACACAACTGGTTCGCGTCAGCACAAAGCCAGGCCATGACTAATGCAGGAAGTCCTATACCGCTTGCCGCACAGTATAGAACTTCCCTTGTGAAATAACTGCTTCAGGAAACCGCAGCAAGTCGAGGATTAATACCCCGGGTTCTGCACTAACTTATTATTCCTATTCATCTCATCCCGCTGCAACGGCATAAAATACATCTTATCCAACCACATCCTGTTCTCATTCACCAACGTCACCGGCGTATAAGTATAGTCATAACTGTTCTCATCATGCTGATACAAAGTTACCTTGACATTCGGCTTTAATTTACCCACTACATTTATCCCGCGTAACGCACGTCCTACAGTTGCCGGCGCCACCATCCAGCGACGCACATCGAAGAACCGCTGCTCTTCAAACACCATCTCTATCTCCTTCTCACGCTGGAACCGCGCTTTCAGCTCCGCCCCCGATTCTGTGATCGCCGGCATGCCTGCACGGGTACGGATCTCATTCAGTGTCCTGCGTGCCTCATCTTCTTCACCCAGCTCCATACAAGCCTCTGCATAGTTGAACAACACCTCCGTATACCGGAAGAATGGATATGGCACCTCCTGACGGAAATACTGTGCATCCACAGCAGGATCAATGAACTTCTTCATATAATATCCCGTGAAACTACCATTCCAGTTTTCTATCGGTCCCTGGCGGGTATCCAGTCCAGGCATAGTGATCACCTGTGAACGCTCCGCGTCCCACACCTGGTAAATACCCGTCTGTGCCTGGTTAGCCGGATCTTTCGCCGCAACGTCAGAAGGACGCTGACGCCAGTTCGCCCCATCATACAGGATGCTTGCATAGAAACGCGGATCACGGTTTAAGTATGGTTGCGCCTTATGCATAGGATTGCCCCAGTTAAAAGGTGTACCATCCGCCATTTCATAGTCGTCTATCAGCAGCTGGGTAGGCGTATTACCGGACCAGTTGTGATAACCATTCAAACCATTGTAAAGCCCGATCTGTCCGCCAGCTTCTGACTTGGCATTCACAAAGTAACGGGAGAAAATACTTTCAGAATTATCCTTCAGGAACATCTGCTGATAATTAGTGCTCGCCTCTTCAGGTGACGCAGGTGTAGCAAATGCCAGCGAATAACGGCCGAGTGCTATCACCGCCTGGGCAGCAGCCTTGGCGCGCCTCCAGCGTGCAGGACGATCGCCGCTCGTATAGCCTAATACATCAGGTGTCTCGATATTTTTCATCACCTGGGCTTTGACACTGGCAGTAGGGAAGTCATACAAATCACTTGCCGCATAGATCAGTATACGTGATTTCAGCGCAAGCGCCGCTCCTTCTGTAGCACGGCCCTTTACAGTGATGCTCTCCTTACCCTGCAGTAAATGGGCAGCAGAATCGCAGTCCCGCACAATATGCTCCACACAATCAGAGAAAGAGTTACGGGCGATAGTATAATCCTTATCCGCCAAAGTATACACCGTATCTATCAATGGCACACCACCATAAGCGCGCACCAGCTGATGATAATAGTAAGCACGCAGGAAGTATACCTCTCCCTTCAGACGGTCTCCCATTCCCGCTTTATCAAAAGGTACTTTCTGTATGTTCTGGAAAAATACGTTACATGCGCGTATGCGTTTGTACATATCATCCCACTGGAAAGTACCGCGGTTGTTCACGTACTCAGCATCCGTAGGACTGATAGTCGCCTCTCCCATGTTCTTCATACCGTAGTTGTGCGTGAACATGGTCTCGTCGGTGGCAGATGATAACATGGTTTCCAGGAAACCACCGCTGCTCAGGCCATTATAGATTTCATTTACGAAGGCTTCCGTCAATGCCTGGTCCTGCCACACATCATCTTTGGTAGCTTCCCCTAAAGGTCTTGTATTCAGGAAATCGGTATTACACGCAGCAACAGTCAACGCGCCTGCCATCCCAATACAGATGTATATTTTCTTAAGTAGTTGTTTCATGATACTGCTGATTAAAAAGTTAAATTGAAACCTGCATTCAATACCCTTGACTGCGGATAATACTGACCATTACCACTCACAGATTCAGGATCAAGGATCTTCAGATTGTCCAGGGTGAAAAGGTTCAGACAGTTTGCATATAATCTCAGCGTAGTGATACCGCTTCTCTTCTTCAGGAAATCGGGTATGCTGTAGCCGATCTCCAGGTTCTTCAGACGTACGTAGTTAGTACTGCGGACCCAATACGTGTTACCTGTGGCCCAATAGGTATCATTACGGTCATTTACACGTGGGTGTTCGCCATTTGGATTGTCAGGGCTCCAGCGGTTGTCATAGTAATCTTTCGTAAAGTTGCCGATCTCACCGGATTCTGTATTGATGTGCAATGCACCGCCCGTAGCTCCCTGCACGAGAATGGCCATATCGAAGTTACCATATTGCATGTTCACGTTCAGACCACCGGTAAAGGTCGGCTGATTGCTCTTTCCATATCTTACCTTGTCATCACCATCGATCTTTCCGTTACCATCTATATCTTTAAACTTCATATCGCCCGGACGCAGGTTATTTGTCAGCGCAGTATAGTCTATACCATTCTTATCTATCTCTGCATAGTCTTTGAATACACCATCATATTCATAATACAGGTTAGTATTCATCGGCTTGCCGGTAGAACGCTGCCAGGTTGGAGCACCAGGTGCTTCATCCCAGAACACGATCTTGTTCTTCGAATAACCGCCGTTCACGCTAACGTCATAACGGAACTTACTGCCAACATTATCGTTGTAGCCAACGCGGAATTCAAAACCTTTGTTATCTACCTTACCGATGTTCTCTGCAGGCAGCGTCATACCCGTTGTTTGTGGTACGGATGCATTTCTTCTTACCAGGATGCCGGAACGCTTGTTCATGAACGCGTCCAGTTCGAAGTAGATCTTACCATTCAACAGGGCGCCATCCAGACCAACGTTGTAGTTGTTGGCTACCTCCCAGGTGATGTACGGGTTAGGTATACGTGCTTCAAAGAGTGATTTTACAACATTGCCTCCCAGGATGTAACTGCCGAAACCATAAGTGGAATAATACTGATATTCCTGCAGCGTGAGCGTACCATCGCCGTTATCGTCGAAGTATACCTGGTCGTTACCCAGTTTACCCCATGATGCACGCAGTTTCAGGTAACTCATGAACTTCACGTTCTCTTTGAAGAAGTTTTCTTCAGATATACGCCAGCCCAGCATCAGACCAGGGAAGAAACCAAAACGGGAATTGCTGGGGAACATGTAGGAGCCATCATTCCTCCATACAAACTCCGCCAGGTATTTCTCTTTATAGTTGTAGGCCACACGACCGAAATAGTTGAGACGGGCACGGTCCCAGGCGCTACCGGCATTGTCTTTCTCTGCATCGCCGCCGGCAAACATCTGGTCGATCAATGGAGAAATGAAATACCTGCGGAAGGCGCTGAAAGTCTCAGAATTGACAGTTTCCCTTTCTACACCGAACACAAAGTTCACTGTATGATCTTTGTTGAAGGTACGGTCGTAGGTCAGCAAACCACGTAATAACAGGTTGCTCTGATCTTCATCTCCCTGATTGAGGGTAGCCTGATCAGTACCACGTTTGCCCCTTACTAACAGCGGCGTTTTACCATCCTGCTCATAGGTTTTCTTGTCCCAGGTATACAGGTACCAGGGTGTCATCCAGCGTTTAGTACTCTTGATATACTTATCGAATGCCACGTTACCGCTCAGCTTCAGACCATTCACCCCGGGGATTAACACATCCAGGCGGGCATTGGTCTGTACATAGTAACGTTTATCCTTGTCGTATCCTGTCTGGTCGGTAGTGATCACCACTGGGTTGTTACCGTACTCGATGTCCGGACCAGGCAGACCATTCGGCCAGAAGGCGGGCTCAGTAGGTTTACCACGCATCAGCATACGGAAGATGTCACTGGCGCTACGGGTAGGATAATTACGCTCCTCCTGGCGACCTAACATGTCTACGCTGACATTCACGAATTTATTGATCTTTCCATCCAGGTTGACACGCAGGCTGTACTGATCGTAACCGGTGGCGGATTTTTTATAGTAAGCATCCTGCGACTGGTAACCGAAGGAGGTGAGGTAACGCATGTTCTCATTACCACCAGACACCTGTACGCTATGGTTGGATTGCGGCGACCATGTCTTAAAAGTGGATTTGTACCAGTTTGTGTTCGGATACAGCCAGGGGTCGGTACTGTTGCGGAATTTCTCTATCTCCGTCTGACCGAAAGCCACGTCCCATTTCTTGTTGGTAGTCGGGGAAGTATAGGTACCGTTTTGTTTGTATACGTCCCAGGCAGCCGCCCACTCTCTTCCGGGTACATCACGGTAAAGGCTCAGCTCATCCCTCAGTTGCGCATACTCGGCAGCGTTGGACATTTCGGGGATGTGTGTGGGTTGTGACCAGCCCTGGTTAAAGGAATAAGACAGTTGAGGTTTGCCGCTCTTACCGCGTTTGGTTGTTACGAGAATAACACCGTTGGCTGCACGGGCGCCATAGATCGCAGCGGAAGCGTCTTTCAGTACGGATATGCTCTCGACATCCTGCGGATTTAATCGCTCCAGACCGCCGGTACGACCAGCCACACCATCTATTACGATCAGCGGGTCGTTGTTTCCGAGGGTGTTGGAACCACGGATGCGGAGGGAAGAACCGTCAGCACCAGGCTCGCCGCTGTTCTGCATGGCAGTTACACCTGGCATACGTCCGGCGATGGAGTTGGACAGGTTGGTAGCCGGCGACTTGACAAGATCAGCACCTTTTACCGTTGCAATGGAACCGGATACAGCTTCTCTCTTCTGGGCGCCATAACCTACCACCACTACCTCACTGAGGCCTTTGGTGTCTGCATCGAGTGTTACGTTCAACGGAGCGCTGCCGTTGACAGTCAGTGTTTGTGGAAGGAAACCGATTGCACTAATAGTCACCTGAGCGCCATTTGCGACGCTCAACGAAAAAGAGCCATCGGGTAATGTGGTTGTCCCTTTTGAAGTCCCTACAACTTTGATAGTGGCGCCGATCACCGGCTCTTTATTTTTGTCAACGATCTTCCCCTTTAATATGATATCCTGTCGGATTGAAAATGAGTTTGAATAGCCATCCGCAACAGCCATAAGCGGATACAGTGCGGGCAAAAAAAGCAGTAGAGTAAATTTCATGCGCAATAGTGCTGACTGCCAGGCATGAGGGGGCCTGACCTTCAACAGGTCTACATTTTTCATACGTTTAAATTGTGTGGTTAAAAGAAAGGCGAACTCCTATCGCTGATTTTGGTTACGACGGACAATGCAATAGCACCTCCGTCCCTAGACACTACTGGTCGTCATCATCATTTAAAATGTGTTTTTTGCTAGTTAAAGAATACATGGTAGCGGGTCAATAGCACAGTACAACTACATAGGTTTTCAATTTACATAGTGTGCAGCCTGATTTTCATAACGATACTTTTCGCAACGTGTCAATTTCACACCTAAAATAGAAAAAATAATCAAGATTTATATTTCTTTTAACATACTGCGATAATATCGGAGTGAAAAAATGCTTATCAAGTTACGGTTAACCTACAAAAACCGCCTGTTTACCGCTAAGTACGGCGGCCACCATGGCCGGCTGCCGTGAAAACACTACCTTAGACATAAATGCTGAACAATGGAAAAAGCGCTGATAAAACTTTCTTTCCGACAGATCATCGATATGCATGCAAGGACCTCCTTCGAAAAGGATGTGTTTCACGAGAGCTATAACGAATTCCTCATGCAGGTACAGGCCTACAACCGGGATCACCAGTTCAGTACCTGGGAACAGGTGCGGGGCGCCAACCCCAAAGCGGGGTCGCTCAATTATAAAGTGGGTTTCTCGATAGGATTATTTGTGAAGGAACTGCAGCAACAGATCCCGGGGCTGACGGATAACCTGGGAAATCCTGTTCCTTTTGAAAGCCACCGGTTCGAGATCGTTGCCTCCGATATCACCAACAAGGCTGCTCACAAAGTCGCGATCGTGTATACAACAGCGACGCTTACACTGCTTGGTGTCCTGGGCGACTATATGCTTCTGACAACAGGTGAGCTGCTAAGCAATCCTGACCAACAGGAAGTGCAGACATTCATGCTGAAAATACAGCCGCAATTGTCTGTATCGGCTTACGCATTACAGGGATTACCCCAGTGATCCTATTGCAGGGAGTTGTCTGCATTCACGTTGAATTCCAACGACAATTGCGTGTATCCCAATTGAGTTCCTTGTTATTGCTTGTATCCGTAATGCCTGTCTTCGAGATTGGCGATACCTCGGTTTCAGGCTGGGATCACTGGCTGTAGTTCTTTGAAGTTCCTTACTGTCAGCTTTGGGAAGGCGGGTTGGCGTTGGGGGACTATTAAACCCCTGGTGCGACGCGTGAGCACTTCAAATAACTAAGGCCAGTGATTCCCACCTGAAACCGTTATACTCATTGGCATCCGCTTATAGTAAGGAACTGCAGGACGTTGAGAAACGTCTGTCCTCATTGTTAAGATTATCCTTATATCCTTACACTGTATGAGCAATAGGCAATTACCTCCCGACAAGTATGGCGCCATAACTAGTCATAGGGAGAGCGGAAGTAGCAGCGGTTTCAGATGGGAATGTCGGGCCTTCGGCTCTCCGGCGACACGACAAGTGCAGTTCAATCTAAATCCCAAATCCTATTCGCTTGACAGCGCCCAATAGCATTCCAGAGAGGCGCCGACCGGCATCCCATACTGAAGCCGGCTACTTAGCGTGAATAATAAAAACAGTATTAAGAAAACCTCCGTCGCAATCGTCCTAACAAGCAGCTCCCCATATGCCATAGTAGGGAGAGCGGAAGTAGCAACGGTTTCAGATGGGAATGTCGGGCCTTCGGCTCTCCGGCGACACGACAAGTGCAGTTCAATCTACATCCCAAATCCTATTCGCCCGACAGCGCCCAATAGCATTCCAGAGAGGCGCCGACCGGCATCCCATACTGAAACCGGGGTACTTAGCGTGAATAATAAAAACAGCATTGAGTGCACCGAGGGCAGACACTGAACCAGCTACTTCACATGAATAATGAAAATGTTATCAAGTCAGAGGACGCTCGTCAATAATCCTGCACAAAAGTGATGGAAGTAATACTGAAGGGATTACCTTTCGCTACAAGATAAAGATCGTGTATCCCATAGGAGTATTTGGGATTACCGGTTAACTTTAATGCATAGGTCGTATCTCCCGTAAAAGGGATCTTCAGCGTACCGATACGCCTGCTTTTCTTTCCTTTAGGACGGTCAATGCGAAATTCAAGACGGCCGTTCTTCTTATCCTTATTCTGGCAGAACACAACCACCTTAAACCCTATTTCCCCCATACCGAGATTCACCTGTCCGAAGCCCAGGTAACTTCCCGATTTCATTTTAAATTCTGTTTCAAAATTGCCTTTTTTCACCGGACCTGCCGGAGCTACTGTGCCCGCCGGAGGCGGTGCTGTAGACGGAGGTGCAGGCGCCGTCTGTCCCCGGGCGATGAGCTGCACAATAATGAAAAAAAGACATAGGATAGGCCTCATAACAAATATGGTAGGTCGGCGTCTTTTACAAGCAGCCCAACCAGTGTCTAAAATACTAATTAGGTCGAAAAATTACGCAAATTTATATTAAAAATTACAATAATAATAAACTCTGATTCCCAATATGTTAAACGCGGGCTGTTTGCATAATGCTGGAAATAGTAATGGCCCCCCGGGGGAGCCATTTCTGTGGGTATATTACGCTGGAAAAGTTATTTTATTGTGTCTTACTGTTGTGTTTCAGGAATAATAACATGGAAAGAAGCTCCCTGGTGCTCCACCCCAAACGCCTGAATATCCCCGTTATGGATATCCATGATCTTCCGGCAAAGCGCCAGACCAATACCTGTTCCTTCAAATTTCTCTTTCTGGTTCAGACGCTGGAATATGACAAACAGTTTATCCGCATAGACCTGGTTGAACCCAATGCCGTTATCGGCCACGACGATCCGGTAATAGGTAGGACCCTCGGACAGCGAAGGCAGGTCCTTTAATTCCGCATCCGAGATCTTATTGGCGGTGATGGTAACCCGGCTGTCGCCATCTGTGCCGGAAAATTTCAGGGCATTACCGATCAGGTTATAGAACAATTGGTTCATCTGTAACGGCACTGCATCTATCACCGGCAGTTCGTTCACTTCTATTACTGCGTTCTTGTCTTTGATCAGCAGCTCGAAATCTTCTATGACGTTCGTCACGATCTGGTTGAGATCCACCGGCAGAAATGCATTCTCACCCAGTTCCAGCCGGGAATATGCGATCAGGTCACGGATCAGGTCAGACATGCGTATAGCCGATTGCTTTACCTTGCGCAGGTAGAGCGCCGTATCAATCTTAGTGGTGCCGGGCTTCACGCTTTCCAGCATGTCGGCAAACAGGCGGATCTTACGTAATGGTTCCTGCAGATCATGGGAAGTGATGAAAACGAACTGCTCCAGTTCATGGTTCCGCTTCGAGAGATTGGCATTGGCATCTTCGAGGGCAATGGTCCTTTCCCGCACCTTCCGCTCCAATGCATCTTCCACCATCTTCTGATCGTCAATATCTGTACAGGCACCAATAAAGCCCACAAATTCATCCTGTGAATTGAAGCGTGGTATACCTGAACAGGCCAGCCAGTGGTAAGTACCGTCATGCCTTTTGAGGCGGAACTCTGCATAGAAATTCTTCCTGTCGCGGGAGGAGCGGCTGAAACTGATCTTCCATTTATCGATATCCTCCGGGTGCATAATATCATACCACCCGCTATCCGTATTCTGGTAGAGCGAACGCCCTGTATATTTCTGCCAGGCCTTGTTAAAGAAAGAGAAGGAGCCGTCTTTTTCTGCAATCCAGATCATTGCTGGCGCCGTATCGGCAATCATACGGAAGTAGGCCTCACTTTGCTGCAGATTCAGCTGGGCCTGTTTTCTCTCGGTAATATCGAGCGCTACACCTATCACTCTTTTCGGCGTACCTTCTTCATCGTAGACACCCTGTCCGGTAGCCGCTATCCAGTGAATGGAATTGTCCGGCCATTTAATACGGTATTCCTCCACATACAATACCCGGTTATTCAATGCATATTGAAACGATTCGTCTGCACGCTGCGCATCTTCCGGTAATATCAGCGATAACAATTTCTCATAGGTCAGCTGTGTTTGTGAAGACAACCCGAAATTGCTTCTGAACTGTTCATTACAATGCATCATACCGGAAGACAGCTCCAGTTCCCAGGAACCCAGCCGTCCGGTCTGCAGGGCGAAGTTTAGTTTATTGTTCACTTCCTGCAGGTGCTTCTCAAACTGTTTGCTTTCTGTAATGTCCGTCACCACGCCCAGGATACGTACTGCCGTGCCATTCTCGTCGTAGAAGACCTGCGCCTTGCAGGATATCCAAACCACTTTATCTTCGGCAAGGTTAATGCGGAAGTCAAAATGGAGATATCCGTTGTCTTTACCTGCCAGGGCTGCAGCGATGCGCCCCCGTACACCCGGTGCATCCGCAGGGTGAATAGCTTTGATAAAGCTCTCAAATTCCAATGGTGTGGAAGATGTGATACCAAACAGCTCCCTGCTTCTGTCAGACAGTAACAGCTCTTGTGAAAGCGGGTTAAAATCCCAGGTACCTGTCTTTGTCCCCTCCAGCGCCAGACGAAGCCTTTCCTCGTTGTTACGCACTATTTCCTGTTTGCGCGCAATGCGCTCCCTGGCTTCCCTTACCTCGGTGATGTCTTCTATGGCGATGAGGATCAGTTCTTCTTTCAGGTCCTGAGAAATAATTAACTGACCATTCATCTTAATGGTTCTCAGGCCATTGCCGGTAGCCTTGTATGTCAGTTCATAATTCGCGAAGGGTGTCCTGGAAGTCATCAGGTTCTCCATCAGCGAACGCAGCTCTGACGTGTTCCATTGCTTGTTGCCCAGTTCATACAGCAGTTTTCCTTCCGTCTCTTTCCTTTCCATTTTGAACGTACGATAGAAAGAAGCATTTGCGCTTACTACGCGGATATTTGTATCGAGGATCAGCAGGGATTCGTGTACAGTATTCACGATAGATTCGGCGTACAACCGGGCATTGTTCAGCTGATTATTTCTGTCAACCAGGTCATTGTTGCGGGTGCTGAGTTCATCATTGATCACCTGCAGCTCCTCCTGCGACACTTCCAGTTCCTCATTCAGACTTTTGAGCTCTTCATTGGCAGACTGCAATTCTTCGTTGGTAGCCTCATATGCTTCCGCAACCGCACGTAACTCTTCCTTATAGCGTTGCACTTCACGCTCCAGTTGCAGAATGCGCAGGTTCTTTTCGTCAGTCGTTTCCGGCACATCAGGCTTCCTTGCCTGGAGCTCCCCGCTCAACTCCTGCTGTTGCTGCTGATTGAAGATCACCAGGTAGTAACTTTCATTCAGGTTGCTGATAGGTACCACTTCGAATGAGACATGGAGTGTTGTATTACCCGTTGTGACGGTCAGTCCCTCTTTCCGTACATTCCTTTTGGCAGATTGCGCATGGCTGAGCGCACTCCGCAGACTATGTACGAGATCCCTGTGCGCAAGTTTGAGAATGTTCAGACTGGCTTTTCCAGGGCCATGTTCAAAAAACTGCATGGTAACACCTCTGAACTCAATAATATCGAACTTCTCATTGAGCAGCACAGCAGACGGTGCATACATCGAAAGTATAATACTGTCGGCCGCTTTCTGAGCATCAATATTCTCATCCCTCTCCTGATCAAAGCTTGGTGTCATATGCTTTATTTTTTTATTAGTCGGGAACGCATTCCTGAGCGTCCATTTATCTACATTCTTTTTCAGGTAGATCTTCGTTTTCTTCGATGGCATATCGAAGAGATCGGGAGATCTGTTGGTTTCGGATTTGCCCAGCCACAGAAAACCACGGTCTGTCAGCGCATAGTTGAATATGCTCAGCATTTTTTTCTGCAATACCGGTTGCATGTAAATAAGCACGTTACGACAACTGATCAGGTGCAGATTTGCAAACGGAGGATCTGTCAGCATATTATGGCAGGCAAATACGCATGCATCCCTGATGATGGCCGATATTTCGTAACCTTGTTCCCTTTCTGCAAAAAATTGCGCCAGCCGTGCTGCTGATATTCCCGCTACCTGTGTCTTTGAATAAATGGCTTTACGTGCGGTAGCAATCACGGCTTCAGAAAGGTCTGTTGCAAAGATCTTCACCTTGTTGGAGAAGTGCTCATCTCCCATTAACTCATAAAGGCAGATAGCGATGGAATAGGCTTCTTCTCCTGTAGCGCATCCCGCTACCCATATACGCACCTGTTCTTCCTTTTCACGGGCCTGCTTTACTACCTGTGGCAGTACATACCGCAACAGGTATTCAAAGCTGCTTTCATCGCGAAAAAAGGAAGAGACGTGGATCAGCAGGTCCGCATAAACTATATTTTGTTCATCTTCATTGTCTTTTATAAACGTAAGATACTCTTCAAAGCTCTGAACATTCACAAGCGACATTCTCCGTTGCAGCCTCCGGGTGATCGTGGAAAGCTTGTATTGGAGGAAGTCCACACCCGAAGATTCTGACAGGATCGCTAAAATACTTTTCAATGCGGCATTGGGTGCAGAACCAGATCGCCTCCTGTTCACCTCCCCTTCAGTATGTGTATCCGACATGCAAACAGCTTTACTTAATCTCTGGTCTTTTCAACCAATACTTTAAAACAGCTAAAGATATGTAAAAAACAAATCCGTTCAATTCACACTGGTATCCATTTTCAGGTGCCTTAACAGGAAACGCGCGATGTCTGCCGGTGGCAGGATCGCATGCGGATCGTCTTTAGTAATGGCTGCCTGCGGCAGGATGTTAAAATCGGTCGTGTCCGGGTCCTGCACAATGACCAGTCCGTGATAATCTTCAATCACCTTAATACCTTCAATGCCATCGTTGCCCATACCTGACAGTATAACGCCAATACCATTTTCCCTGTAGGCTTTCGCCATGGATTTAAAAAAGATGTCGATCGACTTGTTAATGATCTCCCGGGAATAACGCCTCCGAACTTTGAGATAACCGTCCTCCACGATCATCATCCTGTCTTCAGCAAGTACATATATGTGGTCCGTCTCCAGCTTTATATCATCTTCCACCCGGTGTACCGGCATATTGGTAAACTTTTTTAAAATAGCGCTGAATCTGCTCTTATGTTCTCTGCCGAGGTGGGGAATTACGACAAAGGCAGCGCCTGTTTTTTCCACGACCTGTTGAAAAAACTCACATGCCGGTGTCAGTCCTCCGGCCGAACACCCGATTCCGATACAAAACAATGGCTCCTGCCTGGTTATATTCATAAGACATGATTTAAAATACGGATCATGTTAAAAAGCAACCTCGTCAAATATCAGGCCATGGAAATGCGTGGAATCGACCCGGAGAGCCCGATATAATAGAAAAGGGATGATACACCGTAATGTACCATCCCTTTCTTCATATCTTTTGTTACTTAGATTCCTTCAGCACCATATCAATAGTGATAGCGCCCGCTACAATGGCCATCTTATTGACATCTTCAGGACACTCCTTTGCTATGGTAACACGGTATTTATCCGCAGTAGTGAACACTTCCTTGAAAGCGCCGGCCCATTTCTTACTGATAGCGCCCAATTCCCTGTCAGCGGAATCAACGATCTGGAAATTCCATGCTTTCCAGTCGCCCTTGATCTCAGCCAGTACAGCACCATTGGCATCCAGGATGTGAAACAGCGGTTTCATAAACTTAAACTTCTGTTTGATACCACCCACTACAACACCGTTCATATCACGGATCTCGATCTTCGACATCCAGAACGTCCAGCCGCGGTGAATAGAAGCCACCACCTGCTCATTTGCATCCGCAATGTTCAGTGTAAACGGGAACATTCTTTTATCGAGTAAAAGACGCAGGAACTTGTGCCACAGCGGTACGACCTGACGGATGTTTCCGATCTGCTGACCGTCCTGGTTAAATACTTTATAAGCATTCGCAAATTTCAACAGGCCTACTTTCTCGTCTATAAAATAATCATCACAGTGAAAGAATTCGGGTAATTTCGTTTGTCCCATGAGGTTTTATCAAGTTGGTTATAGAATGGGCACAAATATATACAACAATTCCTGAATATCAGGATGTTTTGTTATTTTTCCTTACTTATTTTATACAATAGCTGCAATCCCGTAACTTGCAGGGTATTGCCATTCATGTTAACGTATATGGAACAACAGTCTAAACCCGCTCCCAGGAAGAACTTTGTTAAATGGATCAAGCGTATCGGCTTCTGGGGTTTTATCTTCTTCCTCCTGAAAGGCCTTCTGTGGCTGGCTTTGGGTTACTATGTTTTTAAATAGGATATCCACCTGACAAGTATACCATCCGATCGGTATATGATAAGTCGCTACATGCCCCTACCACATGACAGGTACAATCGAACAGCATACGGGATACCGCTACATGCCCATCCTGCCATATGGCGGTACAATTGAACAGCATATGGCATACTGCCAAATGCCCCGCTGCCACATGACAAGTACAACCGAACAGCATAGGACATACTGCTACATGAGGGGTACACTGAAATGAGACTCAGGATAAAACTTCAGTTCCTGCAGTAAGGTATCGAGCAAAGTCTGTTGGCTCACATCTTTTGCCGCACCGTAGTTCTTCTGCCAGTACAGGTTTGACGCCGGACTGATAGTCATTACAATACGGCTCCCCTTTTTCAATTGTTTACAGATCCAGTGGCTGTCATCCAGCGTGATATGATGTACTTCGTTTTGCTTCCAGTAAACAGGTTTTGTCTTATCGATACTTAAAGACAAGCGTTGTACAGTATGTGAAAGCGGCCATTTGTTTCCGTTGGCATCTATCTCCCACCAACTGATCATGATGTCTGCATCGGGTGTACCTGAAGACAACCAAAGGTTTGCAGTGATGGACCCATTGATGATCATATCTTCCTTTAAAGGCGGAGTGCTGAAAGTCAGCAGATATTTCTTCCTGAAAACCCCTTCTGTAATGATAGAACTGGCGCCGTCATAGATCACAATAGTATCATCAACAGGATCAGCAGCATCATAGGAGAATGTCAGCGGCCTCCCTCCTCTTTTCCTTGTGTGTAAGGTTTCTCCCGACTTAACAGGGAGATAGAAAGACAGCGTATCGCGGTTCATTTTTTCTATCGAAGGAAAGTAATGCCACTTGTTCTCTCCCATTGCAAATACCGCGATCCTGTCCTGCAGGAAGGCCGGTTTCTTCCCTCCTTTCAGCGTATAATTAAACCAGTCCAGCACCAGCTGTTTCTGGTCTACCATGGCAACCGTATCGATCTGGTACGGGGGAATGACATTCCTCCGTGGACCTCCCTGTCCGCCGGCGTGATCAAAAGGCCCGATGAAAAGGTAGTGCTGATTAACCCCTTCTTTCGGTCCGTATCGGTTATGCATGTTGTAATAGTGCATAGCACCCCGCTGGTCATCATCGAAATAACCGGTTGTGGTCAGGATGGGGATGCCGATCCGGGAGAACTCCTCCACTGTTGGCGTCATCCGCTGCCAGAAATCGTCATTGCCGGGATGGGTGATCCAGCGTTGAAACACCGTATCCGTTCCGTCTCCTTCCAGGGAATCCAGCTTATTAAAAGGCAGGCCCCGCAAGAGATATTCGGTGTTAAGGTCCTTCCATTTTTTTTCGTTCTGGAAGGTGGCCAGGTCCATGTAGTGATTGTTCCTCACCAGTTTCAGCCATTGCAGGCTGTAGGTAAGAAATATCCCGCCCGGATTAGGATAATCGATGCCCGGTCCTACTGCTACCTGCGGCACAATGGTCTTGAGGGCAGGATGTACTTTCTTCACCGTGGCCCATTGCGCAAATCCCAGGTAGGAACCTCCGTACATACCCACCTTGCCGTTACACCAGGCCTGTTTACTGATCCAGTCGATCACCTGGTAATTATCTGCCGCATCATTCTCCATAGGATAAAAACTACCCCCTGAACGGGCTTTCCCCCTGTTATAGACAAAAACGCCTGCATAGCCGCTATCTGCCACGAACTGTGCCCGGGTGGTATCAGCAGCCATTGGATAACAACTAATCCTTAAAACAACCGGTAAAGGCCATTTAGCACCCTTCTGATACACCAGCATACAGCTCAGCATCGTACCATCCTTCAATGGTACCTGTAAACTACTGTCAGTGACATACTGTTTCGTTTGCGCGGAAAGTGGGCTACAAGGAAAGATAAAGAGGGCTAAGGAAATGAACAACAGACATTTACGCATAGTTTCGATTTGGCTGATCAACAGGAGTAGGTTTATCTGCGATGAATATAGTGAAAAGATGATAAAAAGCAAGGGAGGTCTTTATGGCCGGTGGAAAAGGAACACTGAATGTACCATCAGCTGTAAAGTCAATTCTGCACCTCCGCAATAAAACTGTAAAGTTTTTCTGTAGTAAACCATGCTGTTTAATGCCGTCTTGATACCGCTTTGATACCGCTAATCCTACGTTGATCCTACGTTCATGAACGTAGGATCAACGTAGGATTAGCGGTATCAAAGCGGTATGAAAGCGAGTATCAGGTACATAAAAGTAATCCGATCCACTCCGGTACCAATCCGGTACCAACGGTGTACCAATGGCCTCATCTTATGTTCATCTTACGTTCAAAACGTAGGATGAACATAAGATGAGGCCATTGGTACACCGTTGGTACCGAACCCTTACACAATAAACCGGGTAACAAAACATCAATCAACCCCGCCAGGGGTTGTGTGTTTGTAGCGCGGGGTTTCAACCACCCGGTTCCCAAAAATGGGCACAACCCCAAAACGAAAATGCAACGCCCCGAGGGTCCGGAATACAATTTCCCCGGTCAATAATACGCATAAAAAAGGGGGCGCCCCTTTTACGGAAGCGTCCCCTGTTGCATTCATCTATCGTATTAATATCCTGTATTCTGATACATTCTTACAGGATCTAGTTTATACTCGTCAAACGGAATCGGATAATACCGGTCTTTTGTTGAGAAATTGCTCAACTTTGCAATACCAAAAGACGCCTGGTCTTTTGCATGGAAATAATCCACCAGCTCCTGTGTGGTGAACGTGCGCAGCAGGTCGAACCAGCGGTGATTTTCAAACGCCAGCTCCACACGGCGCTCATGCAGAATAGCCAGTTTCAGTGTGGGGAATTTTGCGCTGTAGGCCGCATCCTGCATAGCGGTTGCATAAGCCGGCATGCCAGCTCTTTCACGCACCATATCGAGGAACTGGATAGCTGTGGCATTGTCGCCCAGGTACATATTCACCTCCGCCAACATCAGGATGACGTCTGCATAACGGATCAGGATAAAGTCGTTACCGCCATACCCGTTCTTGCCTGCGGCATCGCTGACGTCACGGTATTTGGTGATGTACCAGTCCTTCACGTTGCTCGCATTGGCGAAGTGTACGGAGAAATCCTTTCTCAGATCATTGTTCTCATACTCATTGATCAGGTCTCCGGTTACGTTACCACCTACACCGCTGGCGGTTTTCTGTGAGTTGATGGTCTCGCCGTTCGCCTGGTTACTGGCTGCAATATTGGAAGCATACGTTGCATCGCCTTGTTTGTACACGATCTGGAGGATCAGCTCAGGACAAGTGCCTTTTTTATCTACACTGAAAACGTCCGTATAAGGGATCTCTTTCAGCGCGCCGAACTTACGCATGTCGTAACATGCCATCAGGTATTGTTTTGCCTTCGCGAGATTTTCGTCACGCTTGCCATTATCGATGGTAAGCGCCATGGTCAGATATACCTGACCCAGTAATGCGTTACCCGCAGCTTTGGATACCCTGCCAACATTAGTGCCTGTCTGGAAATTGGGCAGGGAACTGTTCACCACATCCAGCAGATCGGCAACGATCTGGCTGTACACGGCAGTATCTTTTGAACGGAAGGTATTAGCCCTCACCTCATCGAGCGTCATTTGTTTTGTTACCAAAGGCACATCGCCCCATTTGCGCACCATGTGGAAATAGATCAGTGCACGCACGAACTTCGCCTCAGCAGCATAACCTTTCTTTGTATCCTCACTGGCGAAAGTGACGTTATCGATGTTGGATAACACCAGATTGGCCCTGGAGATCACCTGGTACATGTCTACCCAGTGCGACTTCAGATAGGTATTGCTTGGCAGCAGCGAAAAATCGCCAAACTGGAAAGGCTCACCGGCGTTCGACTGGTTGTCGTTACGGCCGGTATTGTCAGAACGTTCTTCCGAAAACAGTCCACTGCTCTCCCCGAGCGCATTATTGCTTCTCAGGGCCTGGTAAACACCATTCACGGCCAGCAGTACGTCGTTCTCAGTCTGGAAATAATTACCCACCGTCTGGCTGTTTGGATCCGTCTGGTTGAGGAAATCCTTGTTACATGCGGATGTTGCCAGCAGAGCTGCAAAACCCAGTATAATCGAAATATTCTTCTTCATTCTTTTTTGTTTAAGCGTCAATAGATCAGAAAGCAAGTTTAACACCGGCATTATAGGCACGCACCAGCGGATACATACCGTAATCAACGCCAGGCGCCAGGTTCGGGTTAGTACTGTTTCCGTTAAAATCTACTTCCGGGTTATACCCTTTGTATTTGGTGATGGTGAATGCGTTGTCTACGCTCGCGAATATGGTTGCCTTTGTCACACCCAGTTTCTCCTGTAAGCTGCGGAACCTGAAGTTGTAACCCAGCACAATATTGGTACACCTGAAATATGATGCATCCTGCAGGTAGAAGGTAGACAAGCGGGTGCTGTTACTCTGTGTGCCTGCGCGGGAAGCACGGTATACTTTGCCATTGCCCGGCTGACTAACAGAACGGAAGCGCTGTGCTACATCGGCATACTGGTTGCCGGAACCTTCCATGTTGTACAGGTAATAATCCTGCCCGTCCAGCACCTGGTTGCCGTAAGAACCATTGAAGGAAGAAGAGAAATAAAAGTCTTTATAAGTAGCAGACAGGTTAAAGCCGTAAGTAAACTTCGGATAAGGATTGCCGATCACATCTTTGTCAGCATCGTTCACCACATGATCGCCATTCTTGTCATAGAAGTACAGGTCGCCCGGATGTAAAGGGTTAGAGCTGGAAGCTGAAGGCGCCAGTGTTTTATAATTGGCCTCTGTAGCCACGCCCAGCACCCTGAAACCGTAGAACATACCTACCGGCTGTCCGGCCTGTGTAATGTGCGTCAGATAAGAACGCTCCGCACCTGCGGTGAGGATCGTATTTGCACCTCCCATGTCCAGTACCTTGTTACGGTTCACGGAGATGTTACCGGCGAAGTTCAGGCGGAAATCATTGCCATCTATCACTCTTGCATCCAGCTGTAAGTCAATACCCCTGTTACGGATCTTGGAATCACGCAGGTTGGTCAGCACGGTGGTAGCACCGGCAATAGCGGAGATGGGCTGATTGAACAACAGGTTATAAGAATAACTGAGGTAGTAGTTAGCGATCACATTCAGACGGCCATTGAACAATCCGATGTCCAGACCACCGTTATACTGTGAAGTAGACTCCCAGCCAATCTTCGGATCTTTGATACCACCTGCGAAAGTGCCGGTATTCACGGTACCGTTACCCAATGGCACACCGGTAGGCGTACCCATTACCTGGATAGAGTTGTAGTTACCGATGTTATTATTACCGCTCAAGCCCCAGCTGGCACGCAGTTTCAGTGTAGAATGCTGTCCTAACCAATCATGGTAGAATGATTCATTGGAGATGTTCCAGCCCGCTGCTACTGAAGGGAAGTTACCCCAACGATTTTCAGGCCCAAAGCGGGAAGATGCATCAGTACGGAATGAGGCAGTCAGGTAATAACGGTTATCATAATTGTAGTTGATACGACCCAGGTAAGACACCAGTGTATAGGTATACTTAGAGGCCGTTGTCAGCGTGAAGAGTGCAGCGTCCGCACCTTTAGCGTTCAACTCCTGGATACGATCGTCCTGGAATCCCTGGGCTTTTACTTCCAGGATGTCGCCGGTCGTTTTCTGTACGGTATAACCACCCAGCACATCTAACTTATGCTTGTTAAACTGTTTGCTATAGTTGGCGGTGAACTCACCCAGCTGATCGGTGATGCCGGTGTTCTTCGCTTTTGCGTTCGCGGCAGCCTTTGCCTGTGTGGAGTAAGGTGCATTTACACCGCTACTCAGACTGGTCGGATAATAATAGTCATACTTCTCAGCATAATTGGTCATACCCAGGTTGGCCTTCACAGACAATTCCGGCAGCAGCTGGTAAACAGCATAACCATTGTAGGTACTGCGATTGCCTTTACGACGGATGTTGATCTCCTGCGCAATGGCTAATGGATTTTCAAAGCTGTTATAACCGTAGGTAGCAGACAGCGCAGCCACTTCATTCTTCACAATCCTGCCATTGTCGTCATATGCACGGTAAGTAGGCAGCATCAGCAATGCAGCCATAATCGGGTTATGGTCCCAGCGACCTTCCTCTGTTTCCTTGTTCTGGTTGTTAGTATAGGAAACGTTCATACCCGCTCTCAGCTTTGAGTTGATCTGACCGTCAATGTTTGCACGGAAGTTGATCTTTTTAATGCCAGTATTCAGGATAATACCATCCTGGTTCTGATAGCCGCCGCTGATATAGTATTTTACTTCTTTGCTACCGCCGGAGAATGACAGGTTATGACGGCTGAATATCGCATTGCGATACAGCAGGTCCTGCCAGTCGGTATTGTATTTCGGCTTGATCATTTGCTGACTGGCGAAGTCGTAAAAGGTCGGATCGATCTGCACAGAGTTAGCGTTACCCACTTTCGCCACACGCGTGGCGTTGTCGTCAGAGAACATCGCATCAGTCCACTGTAGCCCTCTGTTTACCACCAGGTCCTGGTAGGAGTTGTTCCTGCCGTCGATCATCAGCTGTGCAAATTCGTCTGCATTCAGGAGCTTTACTTTCCTGGCCAGCTGGTTTACACCTGACTGAATATCATATTCAAACTTACCTTTGCCTTCCTTACCACGTTTGGTAGTGATGATCACCACACCGCCGGCAGCGCGGGAACCATAGATAGCCGCAGAAGCAGCATCTTTCAGGATATCGATAGACTCAATATCCTCCGGGTTGATATAAATATCATTATCCATCGGATAACCATCTACTACATACAGCGGGTTGGAACCGGCATTGATGGAACCGATACCACGTACACGGATTTTCGTGCTGGCATAAGGCGCACCGCTCACCTGCGATACCTGTACGCCTGCTACTTTACCTACCAGGGCCTGCCCTACGGAAGGAGATGTCAGGTTCAACTCACTTGCTTTCACACTGGAAATAGCGCCGGTTACATCGCTCTTCCTGACGGACTGGTAACCGATAGCCACGATCTCTTTCAACTGACTGTTCTGCACTTTCAGTTGTACATTGATCATGTTTTCAGCACCTACAGTTATCTCCTGCTGAGCGTAACCGATAAAGTTGTATACCAGCACATCACCGGTATTGACAGCAATGCTGTATTTACCACCTGCATCGGTGGTCGTATTTTTCCTAGTATTTTTCTCATGAATGCTTACACCGGGTACCGGCTGATTGTTTTCGTCAGTCACTGTACCCGATACTACGATCGGCGTAGCAGCAATGGCAGCCACGGGCAGCACTACTTTTTCCACCACCTTTCTTTTTTCCAGTTTCAGGAAGATGTGGCTCTCATCCACCTGCTTTACTGTACCCTGGTAATCTTTCAGCAGGTCCTGAAATACGGTAGACAACATTTCGTCATCTGCCTTGTAGCTTACAGGTTCCATAGCATTGATTGCAGTAGCATTGTAGCCTACGGAAAGGCCTGTCTTCTGCTCGATAAGCAGGAACACATTTTTGAGGGGCTGATTTTTTACGTTTAAACTGATACGCGCTTTGCGTACGGTAACAGTGACATACTGATTCTGCACATCATTTGCAAAACAGATCACATGAGCAAAAAGAAATAAGACGAGCAGTCGTAACTGCCGCTTTGTTGTTGGCGCATTACATTTTATTCGCATGACGAAATATTGATTTTTATTTCATTGTTGTTTACGACATAAGAGATCCCCGACAGCTGCTGTAGCAGCACCAAAGCTTTGTCCAGCGGTTCGTTCTTTAACTGCAAAGTGTAACGGCAGTTGTGCTTCGCCTTGCCGGCGAGCGTAATATGTGTATTGTATTGTCTCCCTAGTATTACTGCGATCTCTTCCAGTGATGCCTGATCAAAGAATAATTTGTTCTGTTGCCAGCCTGCAATTTCATCGGCTTTACAGGGCTTTAGTTCATGCTTACCCGACGTCGCTTCATAGGTCAGCAGCTGGTTTTTAGTCACACCGGGAGCCAGCACCTCCGTATGGCCCTGCTCCTGTTTCTCGATGCGCACCTTACCATTCAGTACTGCCACCTGTAAGGCCTTGTCCCCAGGATATGCCTTCACGTCGAAAGCAGTACCCAGTACTACTGTGCGGACATCTCCGGTATGTACTATAAATGGCTGTTTACTATTCTGTTTGACATCAAAAGTTCCCTGACCTGTAAAAACCAGCTCTCTTGCACTATCGCCAAAATTAGAGGGAATACGCAGCGTACTGCCCCCGTTCATGGTCAGCGTACTACCATCCGGCAGGGTCAGTTTTTTACGTTCACCGTTTCCTGTTGTAAACGATGAATAAGTGACAGGGACCGGTGCTTTCATATAGAACCTGTATATAAAAAGCAGACTGGTAAGCGCTACCACCAGTACAGCAGCCGCGCTGAGCATGATATATCTTATAGATCCTCCCCTGCGTGGGAAGAGCGTGTGCATCGTATTGACCACCACCTCATCAGCAGCAGTTTTCACCTCCCCGCTATCAGGCAGTTCTTCAAAACTGTCGAACCACGCCTGTATACGGGCAGTTTCCTCCGGTGTACACCCACCGGCACGGTATTTTTCTAAAAGCGCTAACAGCGCGGCTTTGTCTGATGATGATGTTCCCATTCATCAGTAAAGTCCTCAAAACTGAAAAGTGGTACCGTTAAGGAATTGTAAACTCAATGTTACCAGAACGTAAACAAGCATCAGGAAAAAAGCGGCCAGGCGCAGGCGGATGCGTTTGAGTGCAAGGGAGAGGTTATTTTTTACTGTTTGCTCGGAAAGGCCGTACTCACGGGCTATTTCAGGGATAGATTTGGATTCCCAGCGACTGGATACAAATATCTTACGCATGGTCTCATTCATCCGGGAGATCTCTGTTTCTACTTCTTCCCGGATCTCCATAGATATCAGCTGGTCTTCTACAGGGTATGTGGTGGGTTCGTCCTTTTCCAGTAGAGTGGTTTGTCGGGCCAGTAGCTTTTTGTTTGCTATCTGCCAGTCGATAATCGCATAGTGTACAGACCTTTTCAGATATGCTGTTATATTATTAATAGTATGCCGGTTCTTCCAGCAGGAAATAAATACCTCCTGTAACAGATCTTTTGCATCATGTTCACTACGGATGCGCGTGTAGATATACTTGTACAGCTGTACATTATACCGATACATGATCGCCTCAAATGCTTTCTCATCGCCAGTTTGTGAAAGTGATAACAATTCCGCGTCTGTCAGGTTCTCTATCATAATTGTTGGCCGATATGCGGCACTAAATTATAAAGCGACCTTTTACTTATATGTTATGTTTACGTTAACTGGCGAAAAACAATAAGGGGCCGGCTCAAAAGACCAGCCCCGTTCCTTCATCATCTCTGTCAGGTTACAGGGGGAAATCGTCAGGAAAACTTCCACCTTTTTCCATTATTACAAGTTCTGCTTCATTACACAGACAATCCTCCAACTCCTTTATAATAGTATCTTTATCAAGACGGCTGCCAATGATGACAAGTTCGTTGTGCCGGTCACCAAAACGTTTGTCCCATCTGTCTTCGATCTCATCTTCGTTATCAAGGAATGATGCATAACGTATCCGCTCACCGTAAGGCATGCTGGACCACCATACCCCAGCACGTTCAGCACGCAGGCTACCGCCGGCCTGACTCCAGTTCAAGGCATCATCTTTACGTGAAGCCAGCCAGAAAAGGCCTTTACTGCGGATGATATTAGAATGCCAGTCGTTGTTCAGATATTGCCAGAAGCGTTCCGGATGAAATGGCTTTCTGCTACGGTACACAAAACTGCTGATACCATATTCCTCTGTTTCAGGCGTATGATGTGATTTGTTCAGTTCTTCGATCCAGCCTGCGCTCTGACTGGTTTCTTCAAAGTCAAAGAGACCGGTGTTCAATATATGCTGCAACGGTACCTTACCGAAAGAAGAAGGGATGATGCGGGCATTGGCATTCATCTTCCTGATCACTGCCTGTAACATGCCCAGTTCTTCAGGAGTAACAAGATCGGTTTTATTGAGGATGATGACATTGGCAAATTCGATCTGGTCTGTCAGCAGGTTCACGATCGTCCTGTGGTCGCCTTCCATATCCGTGACCTGCCTGTCCTGCAGTGATTCAACACTGCTGAAATCACGAAGGAAATTAAAACAGTCCACTACCGTAACAAGGGTATCCAGTCTTGAAAGCTGGCTAAGATCTATGGCGTTCGCTTCATCCTGATAGCTGAATGTCTGCGCAACAGGCAGCGGTTCACTGATACCGGAGCTTTCTATCAGCAGATAATCAAACCTCCTCTCTTTTGCCAGCTTCTCTACTGCTATCAGGAGGTCTTCGCGCAGGGTACAGCAGATACAACCATTGCTCATTTCTACCAGCTTCTCTTCCGTGCGGCTGAGTGTCTGTTCATTCCTCACCAGTTGTGCATCGATATTGACTTCGCTCATGTCGTTCACAATAACCGCTACTTTCAATCCTTCTTTATTGTGAAGGATATGATTGAGCAAAGTAGTCTTGCCAGCGCCGAGAAAGCCACTCAGCACCGTAACAGGCAGTCTGTTCGGGATCATATGTTATAGTTATTAAAATAGAAGGTCCGTACCGGGATAAAGGGTACCCGGAAGCGTCTGTACAGCGCTACTGCACTGCACTCTATATCATTTGCATCTTTGTTGCAAATGTATACTATTTAGCATTAAAACCAAATCATTGTTAAAATGATTTTTGCTTTGCAATTCGCGACGAGAAAGAAATTGTGGTTAAGGCAGGGGAATGTGCAGGAAGCGTTGGTCGGGGGGGCTTTTTACCGGCCACTGGCTTGGGGTTGCAGTTTGCTGCCACGTTTCTTGCTGTTTCTGGTGTCGTTGTAACTGGTGTCTAAGCCACACCACTTCTGTCCGGAAATGGTATATCCCAACAATTTTCCGTAAATTAATAGTAAGAACCCAAACGTATCAACAGCCACGTTATCTATCAGTCAGGATTGTTAATCAAATAAAACGTAACAGATGAGGACCCCTTATTTTCTAATGGTGGGCGTAGTCGTTATACTGTCCACTTCCTGCCGTAAAACAGATACCCTTCCATTCACACCTCCCCGGCAAGACCCGCAGGAGATCATTCCCAAGTCAGCTATCAATGCTTTTGTGAACCAGCAGCTGGAAACACATGGTTATTTCGATTGGAAGATGGCCAGCGACACCATGGTCTGGAGCGCACTGCTGCATGGGGATAGTATTTTATCTGTAGGATATTCCACGGCATCCGGCGCAGCCGAAATACTACAAATGATCGGAGAAAAGGAAGGCAGCATACAAAGAACGGACCTGCGTACTTCCACTGCCGACAAACTACGGTTCCTGAACGTACGCATCAGTCATTTTGAAACAGTCAGGGCTTTGCGTACCTCCTCTAAGGTGCGTTATGCAGAACCCATCGGTTATGGGGCATTTATGCGCGATATAAGCCCAAGAGACGCCGCAGCGGCATCAGACATCCTTGCCTCCGGTTGTGGCTATAATTCGGCTAAAACTGACCTTGTAGCGGGTGCTGATTATACGGTGACATCCCCCGCCGCAAAACTCTCCTGGAATTATCCCTATCATCGGATAGAACAGGCCTGGCAGCGGTCCACCGGACAGCATATCAAAGTAATGATCATTGATACAGGTGTGAGTCCGCAGCAGGAAAATCTGGGCAGTATGTTCAACCAGGGCTGGTCTGCCGGCAGGACCATACAAAAGATCGGCACTTACTATAACGGTAGTCCTGACGATCCCTGCGGACATGGCACCAGCATGGCAGGTGTATTGGCAGGTCCGCGAGGCACCGATGGCAACACAGCGGGCATTGCCTATAACTGTGACCTCATTACTGTACATGCCGCCGAGAATGTGGTGCTGCTCTCTACTGATGCTATCAATGGCGTTACCAACGCCTATGTAGTGGGAGCTGATGATCCGGCAATACGGATTATCAGCATGAGTATGGGTACCGTCTTTAGCTCAGGCCAGATCAAAGATGCCCTCGTTTATGCATACGGTAAGCAGAAACTGATGTTCTGTGCTGCGGGTACGTCCACTTCTTTCTTTGCCAGCTTTGTAGGCGTCATCTTCCCCGCTAATCAGCCACAGGTGGTGGCAGTGACCGGTATGAAAGATAATCTCAGAGACAGGTGTGACAATTGCCACACGGGTAGTAAAGTGGACTTCGCCATTGTGATGCAGAAATCTTCTACTGGCAGGAATCCGCTGAGTATTGCCATGAGTGGCGACATTCCTTCCACGGTGGGCGGTTCGTCAGTGGCAACCGCCAGCTGTTCGGCTATTGCAGCACTTGTATGGAGTAAATATCCAGGCTATCCTCGGGACAGTATCATTGCCAGGATGGCGAGAGCATCCAGCTTTGCGAATAGCAGGAGCAGTAAGTTCGGCTGGGGGATTATTAATGCGGATGCGGCAGTTGGTTTGTGATCATCGCTTGCAGCTACATACCCCTTTAAGGACGAACCCCGGTGTATGTGATCAGGTAACGACAAACAATGCTGCTGTCGACAGAGGCATTGAATCGCAGCAGTGCTGTATTGCTGACTATTTTTCTTATCCTGCAGCATGTGACCGTTAGCTTCTGATCATCGTTTAAGGATCTTATCCTGCAGGATGCGCTGCATGATCTCATCTTTCTGGTAACGGGACACGGGCACCTGGTATCCGGAAAGTCCGAGCGTATTGCCTTCAATGGCATCGATCTTGTCGACAGCGACGAGGTAAGACTTGTGCGGCTGTACAAATTTATCAGCCGGCAGGCGTTCCTGTAGCATCTTTAGCGTAAGGTGTGTGATCAGCTTCTTTTCTTTTGTGTAGATAACGATGTAGTTTTCCATCCCTTCTGCAAATAGTATATCTGCTATCACTACTTTCTCCAGCTTGTTGTCCACCTTTACGAAAAAGTACTCCTGCTGCGGTTTTACCTGCTGTTGCAGGCTGAAATAGTCAAAAGCCTTATTGGCAGCACGCATAAAGCGATCGAAAGAAACAGGTTTCAGCAGATAATCCAGCACCTCCAGTTCGTAGCCCTGTACAGCATATTTTTCGTAAGCGGTGGTGAAGATCACTTTAGGCGGATTGGCCAGTGTCTTCAGGAGGTCGATGCCTGAGAGATAAGGCATTTCTATATCCAGGAATAAGAGGTCTACCTGTTCCTGTTTAAGGAAGGTGTTTAACTCTACGGCGCTCTCGCAGGTACTTACAAGTTCCAGAAAATCGATCTGTCCTATGTACCCCTGTAATCCTTTTCTTGCATAGGGCTCATCATCCGTGATGACGCATCTGATCTTCATCTGCTTCTGTTATTATGGTCTGGTAAACGACAGGTTCAGTCTCTATAGATAACGCCACACTGAAGGTACGTTCTGTCTTATTGATCTCAAATGTATGTTTTCCCGGGTATAAAAGTTCCAGCCGGCGTTTCAGGTTCTCCAGCCCTATACCGCCAGCTTTTGCGGGCATCCTGATCTTAGGGATCGCGTTCTCCACACTGAAAAGTATCCGTTTCTGTTCCAGTGATGCATGTATATTGATCCAATATTCTCCGCCTACATACTTGAATGCATTTTCTACCAGGGGGAACAGCAGTAAAGGATAGACCTGTTGATCGTACAGATCCGGGTCCAGGTGGAGGTTTAGTACCAACTTATCTGAGGCCCTTACCTTCTGCAGATTGATGAAACTGTGCAGGTATTGAATTTCATGCCGGATAGAAACGGTTTGCTGCTGATCGTACAACTGGTAACGGAGCAATTCAGAGAACTGCTCCACACTTTTCTTGGCAGCGTTGACGTCTTCATCCATCTGGAAATAAATAGTATTAAGCGCGTTAAAGAGAAAGTGGGGATGCAGCTGCGACTTCAGGAACTTCAGCTCGGCCTGCAGCTGATTATTCATTACCTCCTGGAGCTTCACCTTGTTATTTACATACGCCTGCAGGAAAGTATTACTCCGGCTTATACCGTAATAGATCAGTGAATATAACAGGGGTATTACGTTAATATCCGCCACGTCATACCATTGCGCCCCGTCATCAGTAAAAGCGGCCATGGGCAGCATGAAAATGTTCTGAAACAGCACAGTCATCAGGGTAATAACACCTGGTTCTTTCCATACCCGCTGCCGGTAATCCATCTCTGCCCAATGTTTATCAAAGTACCTGTACAGGTAATGGTGGGCGCCTATCAGGAGATATCCAAAAAAGATGGAGGCGCTGATCTCAATGATATTCAGACCCAATGTCCTTTCCCAGAATTTCATACCAGTAACAGTATCCAGCAAAAGCCGGATACTGAAATAGGTGATCAGGCCATAAAGGGCCGGGAAATAATATCGACGGAAATTACTCATGCAATAGTTATTTCATTATGATACTGGCAACAAGATTCCCTCTTCTGTTGTTTCTTTTTTTTCCTGTTGTTGTTTCCTGTCTTTAGCTTTCGCCAGTGGTTTCATACCGAATAAAAAGCGGCAAACGGGGTAAGGCTTTATCAGCAAATGGAAAATACCCATTGACAGGATAAAGGTACATATCACGATGAACAGGTATTTTGTACCGATCGTATCCGACGTTTGCACAACATAATATGCAAGGATAACGATAATTGTCTGATGTAGGATATAAAAAGGATAAACAGCCTGGTTCAGATAGATCAGCGAGGAATGTGGCTTGTCGAGGTATTTCTTACCATAGCCGATAGCGGTCAGCACCCATCCCCAGGCACAGATTGCCCGGAGTGCAAGGAACGCGTAAGTACGCGGATCATGTTCCCAGTTGGTCAGCGTGTCCCATGGTTCCAGATCATTCCAGCGCACGTAATTGAGGGCTATAATAGACAGAAAGGCGACCAGGAAGGAAGTGCTCCGGTTATTTTCCAGGCTGTTCATCAGTGCAGGTTGTGCAATACAGATAAAACCCGGCAGCAGGAAACATAACCAGTAGAAGAAATAACACCAGTCATGCACCAGGTCGTTCGTTTCAGGATACTGCCTTGCCAGCGATGCGTAGAGCACAATACCGGGCACTGCCAGCAGGTATACCCTTTTGCCCTTTTCCAGCCATTGCAGCGCAGTGCGGAAGGCAGCGCCTTTGGCAGAGACGATCCAGACGAATACGGGTGCAAAAAGAATATCATAGATCAACAGGTAAACTACAAACCACAGGTGATGCCAGCTGATGTCTCCCTTAGGATAGGGCCCCGTTGAAAACATTTGGCCGTAAAACTGCCAGAAATTGCCCTTAAAGCCTTGTGTGACACGTTCCAGGTAAACCTGCGGCGGAACAATGACGAGGATACCAAGGATCACCGGTATAAGCAACCTCCTGACACGCAGGCCGATAAAACCACCGCCTGTACGGTTTTGCAGCATGAAGTAACTGACGGTACCGGAAATGAAGAACAGTAATGGCATCCGGAACAGGTGCATCCAGTATACCATTTCGAGGAAAAGGTTACTGGTTTCCCTGTTCCGGATGTGCCATTCCAGATCAGCTCCAAAGGGCATGGCAGAATGAAAAACCAATACGCCAAAGATGGCCAGTATACGCAGCCAGTCGAGATAGGCTTGCCTGGTAGTGGTATGAGTTTGCATAGCGGGGATGTTTTATCCAAAAGTATCCCTGCCGGCATACCTGTTAAACTTTCTTTGACGTATGGCAGGCTTCCCGGGGTCAATAGCATTATTTACCCTGGAGAGCACCGGTTTTCTGGTTATTATAGAGATAAACTCCGAAGATGGGAATTGGTTATAAACACCAATACGGTTCAAATAGGATATAACTCTGTGAAGGCGATAGGCATGAAGTCAGCGGCTATGAAAAGTAAGACGGTGGTGTAGCGCAGATGAAAGGGTTATGCCAGTCTGCGACAACCATTTAGCAAATCAAATATATGGAAAACGATTGAAAATTTACATGCCGTTTATCCATCTTTTAATCTCAAATAAAACAAAATGCTATCATGAGTATTTTTTCTTATGATAGTATGGTTGTGGTTGGTATTAAATGTCTACCATAATAATCGCTTTGTACCTGCAGAACAATGACGATTAAAACATATCTAATAAATGTCAGGATACAACGACGAAACAACTATTCGAATAAGGGCGTGGAAAATCGTATAGTCCGAAGAACATCTGCAGCATTCTCTATAAAGTGAGTGCTGATTGAATCCTGTTTATCGGTGATCAGTTTACACTCAAACTCTATTTGAGAAGTTCTCACACAAGTTTCTGCCTTCAGCAGATAGGTGTATCTTTTCGTTTCGGGATCGTACTCACACGTACCAAATGCAAACAACGGCCTGTCACCAATTTTGTAAGTGGTATCCAGCACAAGACATTTTAAGGCTGGTGGCCAGAATTTCATATTTTCCCTATCATCTCCATAGCGTGACTTGTCCTTATATATCTCAGGTCGATCAAAGTGCGCACCCTTACGAACAGGACGGTCGTAAGGATGGGGGTAGGGATGATAAATGATGGTAAGCTGATCTATTGAGTCCTTCGGGAGGAACCAGAGATAGCTCCGTTCCATTTTTATCGGAGATGACTTAGGTTGAAAACGACATTTCATCTCATCGCAGGGCACACAATCTGAATGATGCAGCCAGGCGAAGCCAGTATCATACCGCTCCGGTATATACATCGTCATTACACCAAGCGTATCTTTTAATTTTACGGCTACTTTCCGTGAGTGGGCAGGTATAAATTCCGGCATCTTCATACTAAGACACCCCGCACAAAACAACGCAATGATGACTAGAACGTTTCTCATAAGTATCAGGATAATGCCACAAGATGATCATTTCCCCTGACATTTCCGAATCAGATAAAGATCCCCAGGAATATGTAATTTTGCCGGCAAATGATCTTATGAACGGAACTGTTCTTATAATAGATGACGAAGAGAAGCTGCGTAGCCTCATGAAGAGGATTATTGCATTGGAAGGCTTTAACGTACTGGAAGCAGGCAATATTAAAAGTGCGCAGAAGATAATCGACAAGGAGGAAATTGACGTGGTGCTTTGTGACGTGAAACTGCCTGATGGTACTGGCGTCGACTTCTCCAAAACGCTGAAAGAGAAATATCCTGCTATAGAAATCATCCTGCTGACAGCCTACGGGAATATCCCTGACGGCGTACAGGCCATTAAGAATGGCGCCTTCGATTATCTCACCAAGGGTGATGACAATAACCGCATTATTCCGCTCCTGAACAGGGCTGTTGAAAAGGTCCGGCTGCAGAAACGTATCGAAAAACTGGAAAGCCAGGTAGGCAAAAAGTACAGTTTTGACAGCATACTCGGTACTTCCCGCCCTATCCGCGACGCTATTGAGCAGGCCAATAAAGTGGCTCCTGCGGATACTACTGTTCTGTTACTGGGAGAAACCGGTACCGGTAAGGAAGTATTTGCGCAAGCTATTCATAATAATAGTAAGAGAGCAGGTAAACCTTTTGTTGCTTTAAACTGTAGTGCATTCAGCCGGGAGCTGCTGGAAAGTGAGCTTTTCGGTTATAAAGCCGGCGCCTTCACTAACGCCAACCGCGATAAAAAAGGCCTGATCGAAGAGGCCAACACCGGCACCATCTTCCTGGACGAAATCGGAGAGATGCCTCCGGATCTCCAAAGTAAGTTGCTCAGGGTACTGGAAACGAGTGAATTCATCAAAGTAGGCGATACGAAGCCCACTAAGGTCAACGTCAGGATTATTGCAGCTACTAACCGCGATCTGAAAGAAGAGGCCGAAAAAGGGCATTTCCGTGAAGATCTCTACTATCGGCTGAACGTCTTTGCCATTACCCTGCCTCCGCTAAGAGAGCGAAAGAAAGACATCCCCGCGCTGGCCGAATTTTTTGTAGGTTTCTTCTCTGCCAAGACTAACCAGCGCAGACCACAGATCACGCCTGCCTTTATCGAAAAGCTGCAGCTCCACGAATGGAAAGGTAACATCCGTGAGCTGAAGAACGTCCTCGAAAGAGCCGTGATCCTTGCCGGAGGCGCTGACTTATCCGTAGAACATCTCCCGCTCGATCTGCAGATTGCAGATAAATCGACCTCAGGACTTTCATCCTTTGATCTTGCCAGCGTGGAGAAGCTGCATATTATCAAGGTATTACATCATACCAGGAACAACAAAACCGAAGCTGCCCGCCTGCTGAATATCGGCCTGGCTACCCTCTATCGCAAGATCGAGGAATACGGGATCAATACTCAGTTATAAACTACACGCAGCATCGTTCTTCTGTTCTCCCGGTGTTCCGTCTCCTGACATGGCACACCATTTCCGCAGGGATTGACCAGTTCTTTTTCTCCCAGGTTCTCATAATAGAGCCTGCGGGGCGCTACACCTTTTTTGATCAGGTAATCTATCACCGCATAACAACGCAGGGCCGACAGTTTGATATTGTACTCGTCCGTGCCACGGCTATCCGCATAGGAGCGTATCATCAGTTTCCAGCCTGGATACTGTAATAGCACCACTGCTACCCTATCCAGCATTTCCCTGGATTCGGTGAGCAGTATGGCGCTGTTATAATCATAATGAAAGCGTAGCTCCTGCAGCTTATGTATCACTGCACTGTCGGTCGGACTGAGTGTTGGCTTAGGGGGCGTATTATCGGCAACCGTCCTATCAGGCGCTTTGGTAGTAGTATCCGGAGCAGGTACCGGTGCTGGCGGTTTGCCGGCAGACGGATCGTTCAGCTTTTCTGTAAAATGTGTTTCCAGGAAACGATAGATATCATCCCCTCCTCCACCGCCGTGGCGATTAGATGCGAAATAGCCTTCATAGTTATTGCCTTTCATAATAAAGCCCAGGTCATCCGCGCCTGAGTTAAAAGGGCTGCGGAGATTACGGGGCTGGCCCCACGTTGCGCTGCTTCCTTCTGCCCGGAAAATGTCAAAGCCGCCCATTCCGGGATGGCCTTTGCTGGAGAAATAAAGTACGTCCTGCTCATTAATAGTAGGAAAAGTCTCATCATACCGGGTGTTGATCACCGGTCCGCAGTTAACGGGCGTGCCCCATTGGTTATTGGGTAACCGTTCACTATACCAGATATCCATTTTACCAATACTTCCCGGCCTGTCAGACACAAAATAGATAACACTGCCGATACTGTTCAATACGGCATTGCCGGTATAACTTCCGGCAGCGTTCAAGGCCGTAACGGGAGCCAGCGGAGACCACTGGTCCCCTTTCCTGAAAGACCAGTAAAGGGACATTAAACGGCGTCCGTTCACAGGCCCTTTCTTTTTCTTGTCCGCCATGTCTTTATCGTCTGCATTCAGCGTGACGTATATAGTATCCTTCCTGTTATTATAACATACAGGACCTACATGGTAGGGCAGCTTACCCAGGAGATCAGGTAACACTTCTTCCAGAAAGGTATTTGCCCTGCTACCCGGGGCATATTCCCTGAAAAGGTATGGTTTAAAGTAAGGTTGATTCACCCTCGGGTCCATGTCAGGATTCCGCTCTGATCCTGTCGTCAGGGCCATTTTGCGGTACCCGTTGGATTCAAGCAAAAGCCCCTCTTTCATCACCCCGCTTACCCAGTCATCGCCTACGGTGCTCAGTTCCCTGATATTTTCCAGTGCATAGGTTGCCACCGTATCTTTCTTCCACAGCAGTGCACTGTCACAACCCGCAATGGCCATATTCTTCCACTGGGTCTCATCTGCGTTGGCAGGATTGAAACGGGACAGGTATAACCTGGCGGTATCATATTCTCCCAGGTTCTTCTGGATCTCACCATATGCAGCCATAACAGCAGACGGGCAGTCAGGATGCTCGATCATACGCATATACCAATACCCTGCTTCTGCAAAGCGGGCCATTTCCCGGTAACACTGTGCTGTCTTCTCCAGGAGTTTAAGCGGCGCCCTTTTACCTTTCTTATTTGCAAGCCTGCCATACAGATTGACCGCAACGGCGTATTCTTCCCGGATAAATGCCTCATCTCCCAATTCCATCAGGCTTTTCTCTTCCTGTGCATATAAGAGCACGGGGCAACAAAGTAAAATGATCAATTTAACGAACTTGCAACGTAACATGTTTAATCCCCCCTTTTAAAAATATCGTGGACTCGATGTACTAAACTTCTTCTGCGGGAATAGAATACCCAGTGATATCTCATGCGATCCACCCTGTGTTCCCGCCAGTTCATTTATATTTAAATCATAAGCATACCCTACGCGCCATTTCCCTCCAATATAGTATTCGACAATGGCGCTCGCAGCGTTCAGCGATTCCAGTCCATCCGGCAATTGTTTCTTCCACACAGGGACGGCCGTACGGAAAGAACCACCGATCCAGAATACCCGGTCGATCAGCAACATGGCATTTACATCCAGGTTGGTAGGCCCCTTAAAATCATCCTTGATCATGAGAGACGGTTTCAACTGCAGATGCTCGGACAATGGCAGCATCACACCAGTCGTCAGGTAGATATGCTGCGACTTCCGGATATTCTGATAATTATATCCCTTCCACGCATATTTAGTACTGGTATACCTGCTGAACAGGTCCATGACTGACAGCCCTACATAAAATGAGGGCGCGTGATAATAGACGCCAAACCTCGCATCGGGTGTATAGGCATTCACCCCACCTCCGGGGAAAACGGGATCGTCGTCATCAAAGTATGCCAGGGTATTCCCTTCCAGATGATACTGCGTCACCCCTGCTCCCACACCGAAGCATAAACGGCGTGTCTGCTCCGCATCCAGCGGAATGCGGTAGGCATAAGAAGCATAAAAAGAGTATGACTTTTGTGGTCCCGCCATATCTGCCATCAACTGCACCCCGAGTCCTACACCTGCCCCTGTTTTCAGCGGGCGAAACGGACCATCATAAGATACTGCCGCAGTGATCGGCGCACCAGGAAAACCTGTCCACTGCTGCCGGTAGATATTGTTAAGATACCAGGCATCTTTATACCCGGCATAGGCAGGATTTACACTCAGGCCATTAAATACGTACTGGCTGAATTGCACATTCTGCTGGGCGCCGGCGTGTATTCCGGCGATGATCAGTAAACCCGTAAACAGTCCTTTTCTTAAGCACATAACTGTTTGTTTTGTAAAACAAAAAATGTCCTTATTCATCAGTTTCGTTTTATCACAATCCATCCTTTGTATAATTTTATTCCTGCCGCTAATTTCAACTCCAGTTTATAATAATAAGTGCCTTCACTTAGTCCCTTCGCCGACCAGTCATTCTGATATGCCTTCGACTGGTATACCATACTGCCCCAGCGATTGAATACATATAAAGCAGCAGGCGGATATTTCTCCAATCCTCTGATCACGAAGTATTCATTCTTACCATCCCCGTTGGGACTCATGGCATTCGCAAATTCAAGATCACCTCCCGGCAGGGTGCCTATAACCGTACCCGGTGTACCACTGCAATCGGGCGCATGAGGATCGCAACCCCATGTAGGTATATCTGTCTTCCCGTCAGATGCCACAGCGGTGTTGGTGATAACCGCTCCGGAATCCAGCTTATCATCCACCTTCACGGTAAACGTAAGGTCTGTAACAGCGCCTACAGCGATATCTCTGACCTCCCACGTAACCGTGTTGCTGCCTGCATTGAAGACACCATTCTCGCCGGCACTCCCGAAAGTAGTGAGCGCAGGTACCGGATCCGTCACGGTAATAAGCGGCAGCTTAACGTTGCCTGTATTGCGTACGTGGATGGTATAGGTCAGTATTTCCCCCGGACTAGCCTTATCTGCGCCGCTTGCGGTAACGACTCCCTTCCAGGCTTCAAATCGCACCAGTGTATCCACCTTCACATCTGTCGACGGACCAGCCGGAGGATTGGGCATCGGGTTATTCGGATCATTAGGATCGGCAGGGTGTGTAGGCTCATTGCCTTTACCACTGCCATTATCTACATCCGCAGTATTGGTAATACTCACTGCCCCTGTCAGGTCTTCCACCACTCTCACCGTAAATGAACGGGTAACATCAGCGCCACCAACAGGTATCTGCGCGATCGTCCAGGTCAGTTTACCGGCAGAAGGCACTATACCTTCCTCAGCACTTACAAATTCCGTATAGGCAGGAATATCGTCGCTGATCACCACGTTCGTCAAAGTGGCATTGCCGCTGTTCCTCACATGAATGGTATAGGTGATCTCATCTCCGGTTGTAACACCTCCATTAGCTCCCGTTCCGGTATAGCTGGCGCTCTTCCAATTGTCGGAGTGCTTACCATTATCTACCGGCACTTCCGTAGAAGGATCATTCGGATCAGGATTCGGATGGGGGTTATTAGGATCATTGGGATCAGATGGTGTGGTAGGATGACCACCGGTACCATTACCATTATCTACATCCGCAGTATTGGTGATATATCCTGCACCGGTGAGATCGTTTACCACCCGTACCTTGAAGCTACGCACAGCATCTGCGCCCAATAAAACTTCAGGGATCGTCCAGGTAAGTTTACCGTTGCCGTCAGGTGTAATACCACCGTCTGCACTGATGAATGCCGTATAAGCAGGAATAAGATCAGAGATCAGCACATTCTCCAGTTTCACATTACCGGTATTACGCACGTGAACAGTGTAAGTGATCTCATCGCCCGCCTTTACCATACCGTTCATACCTGTACCTGTGTAAGCCGCACTCTTCCAGTTCACGGAACGTTTATCCTGTTCAACCGGCACTTCTGTGGACGGATCGTTTGGATCAGGGTTCGGATGCGGATTGTTAGGATCGTTGGGGTCTGGTGGTGTACTAGGATGTTCACCCGATCCGTCTCCGTTATCTATACCGGCCGTATTGATAATGCTGGTAGCGCCTGTGAGGTCAGTAGCCACTCTTACGACAAAACTGCGGGTCACATCTGCGCCACCCACCGGGATGTTGGTAAGGGTCCAGGTGAGTTTACCGGTAGCATCCGGTACGATACCGCCATCAGCGCTTACAAACTCCGTATAGGCAGGGATCTTATCTGTGACGATGACACTTGCCAGCGTGATATGACCTGTATTACGGACGTGCACTGTATAGGTGATAATATCTCCGGTTCTTACCTTTCCATTTGTGCCGGAACCAGTGTAGCTGGCGCTCTTCCAGTTAACAGATCTATTGCCGCCATCATCTGCCGGAATATCTGTGGATGGTTCATTCGGGTCAGGAGTCGGATGCGGGTTATTAGGATCGTTGGGATCAGGCGGCGTGGTAGGATGATCGCCTGTGCCGTCGCCGTTGTCTACATCAGCTGTATTGACGATACTGGTAACGCCGGTCAGATCGTTCACCACCCTCACCTTGAAACTACGCACAACATCCGGTGCGCCCACGGCGATACTCTGAATGACCCAGCTTAGTTTGCCCGCCGCATCAGGCACGATACCGCCATCTGCACTGATAAAAGAAGTATAAGCAGGGATCAGATCGCTGATGTTCACATTCGTGAGCGCTTCGTTACCTGTATTGCGGATATGTATGAAGTAGGTGATCTCATCTCCTGCCTTTACTTTTCCCCCGACGCCGGTACCTGTATAGGTTGCGCTCTTCCAGTTGGCAGAGCTCTTGTTATTATCCACCGGTACCTCTGTAGAAGGATCGTTCGGATCAGGGTTCGGATGTGGGTCGTTTGGATTGTTCGGATCAGGCGGCGTAGTAGGATGCCCACCGGTGCCATCGCCATTATCTACGTCTGCTGTATTGACGATAGTGGTAGCACCAGTAAGATCAGCCGCTACCCTTACCGTGAAGCTGCGCACTACATCGGCAGCGCCAACTGCAATAGTCGGGATCGTCCAGCTGAGTTTCCCGGTAGCATCAGGTACTATACCACCGTCGGCACTCACAAAGGTGGTATATGCAGGCATCATATCGCTGATCAATACATTTGTCAGCGTCACGTTGCCGGTATTGCGGATATGGATAGTGTATGTGATCTCGTCACCTGTCTTCACCTTACCATTTGTGCCGGTGCCCGTGTAACTGGCACTTTTCCAGTTAGCAGATTTCTTAATCAGATCAACGGGCACTTCAGTGGAAGGATCGTTCGGATCAGGGCTCGGATGGGGATTATTCGGGTTATTAGGATCGGGTGGCGTACTTGGATGTTCACCGGTGCCATCACCATTATCAACACCAGCAGTATTGATAATGCTGGTTGCCCCAGTCAGATCATTTGCCACTCTTACCACAAAACTGCGGGTCACATCAGCGGCACCTACAGGAATGTTTGTAAGGGTCCAGGTGAGTTTACCCGTAGCATCGGGAACAACACCACCATCTGCGCTTACAAATACAGTGTACGCTGGTATATTATCCTTGATGACAACACTGGGAATCGTTATATGACCGGTGTTGCGTACATGTATAGTATAAGTAATAAGATCGCCTGACTTCACTTTTCCGGCAGCACCGGAACCTGTGTAGCTGGCGCTCTTCCAGTTAGCGGATTTATTACCGCCGCCATCAACAGGTACGTCTGTAGATGGAATATTTGGGTCAGGAGTAGGATGCGGATTATCAGGATTGTTTGGATCAGGCTGCGTCGTTGGATGACCGCCCGTGCCATCGCCATTGTCCACTGATGCGGTATTTGTAATATTAGTAACACCCGTCAGGTCGTTCGCCACTCTTACTGTAAAACGGCGGACCTCATTTGTTACGCCTGCAGCTATCGCAGGGATTGTCCAGGTGAGTTTACCGGTGCCGTCAGGCACTATACCGCCATCCGCACTAACAAACTGTGTATTGGCGGGGATATTATCAGTGATGATTACATTGGTAAGATTAACATTCCCTGTATTGCGGACATGCACCGTATAGGTGATCAGCTCTCCCGCCTTCACGGGAGCTCCGGTAGCAGCACCAGGATAGCTGGCGCTCTTCCATTGCTGCGATGCTTTCACATCATTATCCGCTATTGTAACTGTACCTGGATTATTACTGCTGCCTATTGTCAGACCTGACAAACCCGTTAAGGTAGTGATAGTCAGGATCACGGTTTCCGGTCCCTCTATAGTCGCGTCATCCTTTACTGTTACCGGTATCGTTACATTGCTGGTGCCTGCAAGAATTGTTTTTGTCAGCGTGATCGTATTATAGTCCGCGCCATTTGTTGCCGTACCGGTTATTGTATATCTCACCAGCACACTTACGGCAGCAGCATATCCGTTTGGCCAGCCTACTGTGAAACTACCGTCATTACCAGTGCCGCCAGGCTCTTTCCCGTTGGCAGTACTCTGCACGCCAATAGGGACATTGATATCATCGTCTTCAATGAGAACAGTGGCTGTCTTCTTCGTTGGATTAAAGGAGAATTTTATATTGGATACCGCCGAGAAACTGTTGTCCTGAATTGTCATCTCCACTATTTCATTTCCTTCCACCAGCTGGTCATCGTTCACCCTGACCGGCAGTGTCAGGCTGTTGGTATTAGCAGGCAATACTACATCTCCTGTCAGCGTGGTATTATTATAGTCATACGTGGCGCCAGGGCCACCAGTAGCAGTAGTGGTACCGCCTATGGCATATTTCACATGGATATCTTCATTGAATGTAAGAGACGGCGGTAAACTGATGAGGAAGTTTCCGTCACTTGCGTTACCGCTACCCAATTCCTGTCCGTTGTTCACTCTCTCAATGCTGATGCGGTTATCATTATCTATGACGGTGGTGGTAAGTCCGCGGTGTGGTGTCAGGTAATCAACACCATCCGTTCCCTGGGCTGATGTCATTGTAATTTCAAGGTTCTCATCACCTTCAATAAATGAATCATCTATAGCAGCAATATCCAGCAGCACTTCTGTTTGTCCTGCAGGCAATATAATAGTGGTCTGTAAGGTGGAAATGTCTACACCATCGATGGCGGCGTTTGTCACTGTGGCATTGATGGTATAAATGATCTCTATGTCAACCGGCGCCACTGCCCCATTCAGCATTCTAAAGGCAATAGTACCATGACCGCCTCCTTCCTCGGCGCGTGCCACATCGAATATGTCCACACCGTCTGCCATTTTTGGAAGCGCGACGGCTGGTTGTTTCATCTTTCTGTCATCGGGCGGACGATTCATGGCTAATAGCCAACCACCTAAGAGTGTACTTAATGCCAATAGTATTACGGCACTGTACCATTTCTTTATAAACAGGGGAAGCAGCCGCCGCGAATATACAGGCAGGCAAGTGTTGTTAGAACCAGATATCTGATACATAAGGCAACAGCAGTTTAACGTATAGTATGCAGCATGCATCCTGGTCAGACAGGATGATCAGCATCTATCACGTAACAGAATATACGTAGTGTTAATATTTATTTCAGACAAACATTGGGTGCTACTATGAGTTTGTCTATAAAACGCTAACCTTACCTGGCAGCAGGCAAGTCAACAGGATACAGGTACTTGTAAAGTTGTGCATAGATTAAGGGTATTATAGGTGTAAAACTGATGGTTATTCGCTGTTATTGTTATTAATATAAAAATAATATAATTACTTAACAATAAGAAATAAAACTCATCTATAAAATACTATTATGGACAATTTTCTCACATGCTTCAAACGCTCTCCTGTAAAGGAAAGCGTCCAAAGCATGCAAGAGAATAAATATCCGGCTGTTATAATTTTATCTGACGAGTAACAGCCTGCTCGTATATGTGATTCCGTTAGCTTTTATGACACAGAAGTGTACACCTGCTGGCAGCGTCCCGCCGTCCAATGTCAACTTGTACGTTTCTCCCGATCGTACCTGCTGATTGAATAACAGTTTCTCCATATGTCCCTGGAGGGCGTTATAGATCTCTACTGTCACTTTTCCGTTTACCGGCGACTTGAACGTGATGAACGCTTTATCGACAAACGGGTTAGGATAAGTTTTGTATTCCACTGGCGGGGCTTTCGGGGCTTTCGCTGCTAAAGCCATAGTATTGGTAGCAGGTACTGCCGTCAACGTCAGTCGTGCGGTGTTCTGACATCCATTGCCTCTATCTGTTACGATGAGCTCAAATGTTCCGTTGACACCTGCATTACCAGACTGATATATCAGCGTTGCGGCTTTATCGCCATCTATCATCTGCCAGCTACCATCAGGCGAAGTCAGTGTCCATGCATACGTTGCGTTCACAACTGTCTGTGCTGTGATCACGTCTTCGGTCAGCGGTTCAGGCATTGCTGCAGGTGCATTAATAATTGCATCCGGCCGTTTCTTATCTTCTTTTACCTCTGTTTTCGTAGAGACGAAGCAGCCGTTGCCTGGATTTGTTACCAACAGTGTATATGTACCGGGTTTTGTAACAAAAATCGTTGCTGTCGATTCGTTATTGACTCCAGGTCCGGTCCATTGGTAGGTAGCGCCTCCGAGATCGGATCTGCCTTGCAGTGTAACGATGTCATTATCACAGGTCAGCGGCCCGTCGTTACTTACCTGTACGTTTGCAGGAGGTGTAATGTTCTGATCTACTGTTGTGGAAGTAGTAACATAACATCCATTCGCATTGTTGGTAACCTTCAACGAATAGGTACCTTTCGTATTTACATTCGCATCTTTGGTAGTTACACTGAAATTACCAGGTCCGGTCCACGCGTAAGAAACATTTCCGGTAGTAGTGTTACCTGTAATCTTCACCATCGTCTTTGTACAAATCAGCGGTCCGTCGTTGCTGGCCTGTACATCGGCAGGGAGTGTAATGTTCTGTATAACTGTTACGCTATCCTTCTTAAAGCAACCATTCGCAGCTGTAGCGGTTACATAGTATTTGCCATAAGTATTTACGCTTACCGGATTCTGACCAGCTGCAAACCCTGTCCAGGTGATGGTAGTGTTTGGCGTACCAGATGATGCGGTTAAGTTTATACTCTTCAGGTCACATGTCAGTACCTGCGGTGTAGCGATGGTCAGGTTTGGTTTGTTGATATCCTGAGCTACAGTTACACTATCTATGCTGGAGCAACCATTAGCAGTTGTCGCGGTCACATAGTACTTACCAGGAGCAGTCACACTTATCGGGTTCTGACCTGCAGTTCTACCTGTCCATGTGAAGGTGGTACCAACTGTAGTAGATGACGCCGTTAAGTTAATGCTTGTCCTATCACAGGTCAGTACCTGTGGTGTAGCGATGGACAGGTTTGGTTTATTGATATCCTGAGCTACTGTCACGCTGTCTATAGCAGAGCAACCATTGGCAGTTGTTGCGGTCACATAGTACTTACCAGGTGCAGTTACACTTATCGGATTCTGACCGGCGCCTCTACCTGTCCATGTGAAGGTGGTATTAGCAGTGGTAGATGATGCCGTCAGGCTCACACTGGTTCTATCACAAGTCAATACCTGTGGTGTAGCGATGGACAGGTTTGGTTTATTGATATCCTGAGCTACTGTCACGCTGTCTATAGCAGAGCAACCATTGGCAGTTGTTGCGGTCACATAGTACTTACCAGGTGCAGTTACACTTATCGGATTCTGACCTGCAGTTCTACCTGTCCATGTGAACGTAGCACCAGCAGTAGTAGATGACGCCGTTAAGTTGATGGTAGTCCTATCACAGTTCAGCACCTGTGGTGTAGCGATGGTCAGGTTCGGTTTGTTGATATCCTGAGCCACAGTCACACTGTCCCTAGTCGAACAACCATTCGCTGTAGTTGCGGTCACATAGTATTTACCCGGAGCAGTTACGCTGATCGGATTCTGACCTGCTGTTCTACCTGTCCATGTGAAGGTAGTACCGGCGGTAGTAGATGATGCCGTTAAGTTCACACTGGTTCTATCACAGGTCAGTACCTGTGGTGTAGCGATGGTCAGGTTTGGTTTATTGATATCCTGAGCTACAGTTACACTATCTATAGTTGAACAACCATTGGCAGTTGTTGCGGTCACATAGTACTTACCCGGAGCGGTTACGCTGATCGGATTCTGACCGGCTGTTCTACCTGTCCATGTGAAGGTGGTATTAGCAGTGGTAGATGATGCCGTTAAGTTAATGCTAGTCCTATCACAAGTCAGTACCTGTGGTGTAGCGATAGTCAGGTTCGGTTTATTGATGTCCTGAGCTACGGTTACACTGTCTATAGTTGAACAACCATTGGCAGTTGTTGCGGTCACATAGTACTTACCAGGTGCAGTCACACTGATCGGGTTCTGACCGGCGCCTCTACCTGTCCATGTGAAGGTGGTATTTGCAGTGGTAGATGATGCCGTCAGGCTCACACTGGTTCTATCACAAGTCAATACCTGTGGTGTAGCGATGGAAAGGTTTGGTTTATTGATATCCTGAGCTACTGTCACGCTGTCTATAGTCGAACAACCATTGGCAGTTGTTGCGGTCACATAGTACTTACCAGGTGCAGTCACACTTATCGGGTTCTGACCTGCTGTTCTACCTGTCCATGTGAAGGTGGTATTTGCAGTGGTAGAGGATGCCGTCAGACTCACACTGGTTCTGTCACAAGTCAGTACCTGAGGTGTAGCAATCGTCAGGTTTGGTTTATTGATATCCTGAGCTACAGCTACACTGTCCTTAGTTGAACAACCATTAGCTGTAGTTGCTGTTACAAAGTACTTACCAGGTGCAGTCACACTGATCGGGTTCTGACCCGCTGTTCTACCTGTCCATGTGAAGGTGGTATTAGCAGTAGTAGATGATGCCGTCAGGTTCACACTGGTTCTATCACAAGTCAGTACCTGTGGTGTAGCGATGGTCAGGTTTGGTTTATTGATATCCTGAGCTACAGTTACACTGTCCTTAGTTGAACAACCATTAGCTGTAGTTGCTGTTACAAAGTACTTACCAGGTGCAGTCACACTGATCGGGTTCTGACCTGCAGTTCTACCTGTCCATGTGAAGGTGGTACCAACTGTAGTAGATGACGCCGTTAAGTTGATGGTAGTCCTATCACAGTTCAGTACCTGTGGTGTAGCGATGGTCAGGTTCGGTTTGTTGATATCCTGAGCTACAGTTACACTGTCCTTAGTTGAACAACCATTAGCTGTAGTTGCTGTTACAAAGTACTTACCAGGAGCAGTCACACTGATCGGGTTCTGACCGGCGCCTCTACCTGTCCATGTGAAGGTGGTGTTTGCAGTAGTAGAGGATGCCGTCAGACTCACACTGGTTCTATCACAAGTCAGGACCGGAGGTGTGGCGATGGTCAGGTTTGGTTTATTGATATCCTGAGCTACAGTTACACTGTCCTTAGTAGAACAACCATTAGCTGTAGTTGCTGTTACAAAGTACTTACCAGGTGCAGTCACACTTATCGGATTCTGACCGGCGCCTCTACCTGTCCATGTGAAGGTGGTATTAGCCGTAGTAGATGATGCCGTCAGGTTCACACTTGTTCTATCACAAGTCAATACCTGTGGTGTAGCGATGGTCAGGTTCGGTTTATTGATATCCTGAGCTACAATTACACTATCGATAGTAGAACAACCAGTAGCTGTTGTTGCCGTCACATAGTATTTACCCGGAGCAGTCACACTTATCGGATTCTGACCGACGCCTCTACCTGTCCATGTGAAGGTGGTGTTTGCAGTAGTAGAGGATGCCGTCAGACTCACACTGGTTCTATCACAAGTCAGGACCGGAGGTGTGGCGATGGTCAGGTTTGGTTTATTGATATCCTGAGCTACAGTTACACTGTCCTTAGTAGAACAACCATTAGCTGTAGTTGCTGTTACAAAGTACTTACCAGGTGC
>NZ_JAKIRP010000022.1 GCF_021646545.1 Chitinophaga filiformis
AGCGTGGGGGCTGGGGATGTTGATTGAACCCCTGTCAAGCGTGTCGGCAATCTCCAAGGGATAAGGCCCGACGTCTCCACCTGAAACCTGGCGCCTTCGATTCCCCGACTATAGATTGTCGTCAAATGGTTAGGGAGGTACGTTATGTATTGTTACATATCGTTGTGTACCGTTGTATATCGTTGTATATCGTTGTATACCGTTGCATGCCTTTGCATACCGCTGTATACTGCCGTCATCAATTAGGTGTTTGGCCGTCAATTATGTTTTTGCTGCTAGTGTAGCGACGTTGAGAAAACTGCTATGAAGTCTTAATCAGTTGCACCGTAGTGCAGAAAATGGGCTATAAAGTTAGAGATGTACAGAGCGTAATTACTACGTGAAACTGCGGCTGCCATCCCGCCCAATTAATGGTAATGGCTGGAAATTTATCTGCAGTGAGAAGCAATCCAACCTTTCTAGTCAGAAAGGCTGTCTTACAAGCTGCAGCAGCCTTCAAAGCAGGTATCATAGATAGTAATGGAAAGCTATCCGTCTGCAAGTGTTCTAATCGGCAACATGTATCGCCTTTAGTATTGGAGGACAATCTATAGTCGGGGCATCGGAGTCGCCAGGTTCCAGGTGGAGACGTCGGGCCTTAGCCCTTCGAGAGTGTCAATACGATTGATAGGAGTTAAATGGATATCCTAATGCCCATACGCTTGACAAAGCTAAATAGCACGACTCGAGGAGGGGTACAGCCCGATGTCCCATCTGGAACCGCAGCAACGGAGATAGCTGTCAATTACTGCAAGGCGTCCAACGTATACATCCGATAATTGAAGCCGCAGCAACGGAGATAGCTGTCAATTACTACAAGGCGTCCAACGTATTGATCTATCAATCCACAACGGAGATGACTACCAATTACTGCAAGGCGTCCAAAGCATAAAGCAATCAATCGAAACCGCAACAGAATGAGGTGACTTGCTATTACTGTCTGGCACCCAATACGCTAAACAAAAATCGCCCGTCGTTATGCAAAAACGACGGACGATAATATTAAAGCCCAATACTCTTTTAACCACAGCAAGTGAAGGCTAATGCATCATCACACCTTCCAGCTCTTCCAGCGTCTTCCCCTTCGTCTCCCTTACATTCCTCCAAATAAACACAAACCCAAGCAGGCATATACCCGCATAAATGTAAAAGGTGCTATCCTTGAGGCGATCGAATAAAATAGGAAACGTAAACACGAGAATAAAATACGCCGCCCAAAGACAAAGTACTGCAAAAGAAGTTGCTGCACTACGGATCTTATTAGGAAAGATCTCCGCAATCAACACCCAGGTAACGGGCGCTAATGACATCGCATAAGTACCGATAGCCGCCAGCAGGTACCAGGATACCTGCTGAGAGCCTGATGCCAGCATGCGTACCACGATGATGTATAGTATGGTCAATCCGCCGGCGCCAATCAGCATGAGGGGTTTTCGTCCGAGCTTATCTACCAGCAGCATGGCCAGGATGGTGAAGATGAGATTGACACCACCGATAAATACTGTTTGTAAAAGCTGGCCGTCCTGCGATACGCCGATGCTTTCGAATATTCTTGGTGTGTAGTTAAAGACAACATTGATACCGCAGAATTGCTGGAACACTGCCAGTATAATGCCGATCACGACGGCAGGTAATACTGCTTTGCGGAAGATATCAGCGAAATTCATCCGCTCGGCACCTGCAAGGGAGCCCTCTATTAGTGATAATGACTCACTGGCAAAAGTATTGCCGCCAATTTTGCTGAGTACCGTCAATGCTTCATCAGATCTTCCTGCTTTCACCAGCCACCTCGGACTTTCGGGAAGCCATAGCGCACCAATGAAGAAGAGGAGGGAAGGGATCACACCCAGGCCAAACATCCAGCGCCAGGCATCCTCTCCGTGATTGCGAAGTGTATAGTTGACAAGATTGGTGACAAGAATACCGGTGACGATCGTCAGCTGATTGATGGCGACCATTCTGCCACGGAGGTGGGCCGGCGCGACTTCTGCAATGTACATAGGAGACAGCATAGAGGCCATTCCCACGCCGATACCGGCAACAAACCTGAAGGCAATGAAGATGTTCCTGTCAGGAGCGGCTGCCATGGCGAGGGAGGAAATACCGAAGATAGCAGATGCCAGCAAAAGGCCGCGTTTACGACCGTATTTGTCTGCCATGGCGCCAGCAACGATGCAGCCGATGATAGCTCCCAGGGCAAGACTGCCGGTCGCGAATCCTTCCCAGTAGGCGTCGAGCCCAAACTGCTTTTGCAGGAAGGGAAGCGCCCCCGCAATTACGGCAAAATCAAATCCGAAGAGATAGCCACCCAATGCGGAGATGAAAGAGATTCCCAGTATGTAGGCGCCATTAAATGATGAATGTTTCATAACGGTACTAGCAAGTTTAATGATTTATTGCACATCAAATGCAAAAATTGTATGCCGGCGATAAATATCACCGGGTGAAAGAATAGTGTCCGGAAAATGTGCATGATTCGGACTGTCCGGAAAGGCCTGTGTTTCCAGGGCTACCGCGCCATGTTTCAGGTAAGGCTTACCCTGTTGCCCTTTGATATTGCCATCCCAGTAGTTGGCTGTATATACCTGTATGCCGGGTTGGTCGGTGAATATCCGTAAGGTCCTTCCGCTGTAAGGATCTTCCAGTATTGCTGCCGGCGCATCTGCGGATTGCAATACGAAGTTATGATCAAAACCCCGGTCCGCAGGTATCTCATGGATATGCCCGCCAATCCGGGTCGCGCGTGTAAAGTCAAGCGGAGTGCCGCTTACCGGCACGATATTTCCCGTAGGGATATTCCGGTCGCTCTTTTCTGTATACGTCTTCGCGTTAATCGTCAACAGGTGCTCGGTGATCAATGGTTGTTCAAAGCCGCTAAGATTGAAATACGAGTGATTGGTCATGCTGACGGGCGTACTTTTGTCTGTATGCGCCGTGTAACGGATGTGCAACTGGTTCCTGTCGTCCAGGACATATTGCACCCTGGCAGTCAGCGTGCCCGGGTAACCTTCCTCTCCATCAGCACTGACGTATTCCATGATGACACTGGCTTCTTCGTCACTTTGGCCGGATTGTATCACCTGCCAGATCCGGGTATGAAAACCTTCGAAACCACCATGCAGGTGGTTTCCGTCATTATTGACCGGCAACTGGTATTCCCTTCCTTCCACGATAAAGCGCCCACCAGCAATGCGGTTTGCGTATCTTCCGACAGTGCAGCCGAAATAGGCGGGATTGTGCAGGTAGTCCAGCGGATTTGAAAAGCCAGCCACTACATTCTTCTGAATGCCTGCTTTATCGGGTGCATATAATGCGGTAATGGTTGCGCCGAGATTGATCAGTTGTACTGTAACCGCGGCATTTTCAAGGGTGATCATATAAAGGGGCGCTCCCCGCAACTCGCCGTACTGTATACGGGTTGCGGATAGCGCCCTGCTATTTACATTTAGCATTGAATCGTCTTTGTGAATGGGTTAAAAGTGGCACCCTGGTGATTGACATCCAGTGTCAATACTTCATCCAGGTATTGCTGTCCTTCCTGCTCCTGCTGAAGACCCAGGTGACCGAGTCCCATCAGGTAGAGACAATGTATACGGTTACGTTGGTTGAGATCAATGTCAAACACCAGCATATCCGGCAGTGATACTGCAAAATAATCTATGCGGATAGTATCGTTGAAATGTGCTTTTCCGAACTGAATGAAGCGTTCAAAGATCTGCCTGGCTTTCTCTGGTTGTCCCAGTTGTTGCCAGGCCAATGCCTGGTACACGATCTTATCAGGTTGCGGATCGTTGTAATAGATGGCCTGTACAGGCTCACTGATGCCTATCGTTGCGGCCTGGAAATGCTTTTTCGCAGCCTCTGCCTGTCCAAGTCCTGCATAAGCGCAACCCAACAGATAGTTAATGTCATTCTCCTGCGCGCCGTAGAGTTTTCCTTCTCCCAGATTTTCAGGATAAGCCGAGAGTGCCTGCAACAGCGTGATAGCCTGTTCAAATTCCTCCTGTAATATAGCTTGTTTTGCCAGGGCGGTATGACAGAGGATGAATTGTCCGACTACCTTTCCTTCACCACCTTCCCATGGATGGAATTGTCTTTGTGAGAGAAGTTGGCGCGCCTGTTCAAATTCGCCGAGATTGTTGTATAAAGTGATACGCTCCAGGTAAAGGTCATCTCTTCTTTCTACCAGGTGCATACTGTTTTCCAGTAGTGCCAGCCTTTCCTGCGATGATCTGCCGGTGATCTTGTACAGCTGGTCTAGTTCCATCAGAATGCGGGCATCATCAGGCGCGAGAGCGAAAGCTTTCTCCATGAACGCCACTGCCTGTGCTTTTTTATGCAGTTTGTTGTAATACGCGAGTGAGAGGTTCCTGTGTACGATAGCGAAAGTATCATCTATACTGGCCGACTTCTCCCAGCAGGCGATCGCTTCCGCATATTGACGTTTATCATACCAGAGATTACCCAGGTAGTAAGCTGCTTTCGCATCGGAAGGATTAGCATTCAATGCGCTTTGCAGAATGATCACTTCTTCCACTTTATTCGGGAAGCAGTAGCCGGCATCCTGTGTTGCTGCTAATTTGTAGTAGGTGATAGCCTGTTCTGATGCGTTGTTACAGGTAGCAAACCATCCCATGTAGTAGTATAACAGAGGTGATGTGGCGCCATGTGCATCGAGATAAGCCTGTAGTACCTGGATGGCAGTGGCATAACAACCGGCATGCGCATAGTCGAGCGAGAGTTCCAGGTAGTTATTCAGGCTGCCACGCATTAAGGTGCGTAGTTTTTCCAGGACGCTACTGTCGTTGGTGGCGAGGTACCATTCAAACAGGCATCCGTAGTTAAACGGATCTATTTCCAGTGAGGCTTTTGCGAACGCAATACAATCCTCCGTCAGCCCTTTTTCTCTCAGGATGATTGTTTGCAGGTGGCGGGCGGTATGATTGTGGTAGTTGCGCACAAGCGATTTTTTAACGAGGGATAATGCATCATCCCATTTGTGGCCTGACGCAGCGATGCGTGCCAGCATCAGGAACCCGCTATGCTGCCAGGCATCGTTCCAGGTAGCTTTGAAGAATATATTGTATGCTTCTGTCTTTTTCCCTTGCAGGAACAGGGCACATCCAAGGTTATAATATACTTCGCCATCATATGGATTAGGGTTGCGGCTGGTCATTGTTTTGATCGCCGTTCTGAAATAAGGTTCTGCCTGGGCAAATTGTCCGCGGCGGAGTAGTAAGAGGCCCATGGCATTATTACAACGGATGTCGCCAGGGCTTCTCCTCAGGCCTTCTTCATAGTAATCTATTGGATTGAAGGTTGCATGACGGTACTGTTCCAGATGATGCCCGTTCAGATAGAGCTCTTCCACTTGTTCAATATCCTGTGGGAGCCGTGCTGCTGTTGCTGGCGGCGGTATTTCATGATCCACCGGCGGCGCTGGCTGCCAGGAGACGAGTTCATGTCCCGTTTCATCAGCAACGATCACTTTCCAGTCCTCCTGCACAACATTCGGACCACAGTCGAAAGTAGTAGCATAAGGGGCATATGGTGAGAGCGACGTCGGGAACTTCTTTATTTCCTCACCGTTCTTCAGCAGCCAGATGCTGGCATTCTTATAGAGCGCCGTTGCGTATACTTTAATGGTGAGTTGTTGCCCTTCCCATTCCATATTCAGCATAGCCTCTTTGGTAGCATTTTTAACTACTCCGGTCTGTGCGTATGGCATGAAGTACTGTTCAAAGGTCTTGCCCTCATTAGGCTGCAGCCAGGAGAAGTCCGGCTGATTGTCGGTGAACATACCGGTCATCAGCTCAATGTAAGGACCATCTTCATCTGTCAGGTTCCTGTCCCAGGCATAGCCGAAATCGCCGTTACCCCAGGTCCATTGCTTTTTACCTGGCGATACATGATGATCGGCTACGTGCAGCATACCGGCCTGTGTGTCGTGCTCGTAACAACCCATAAAGTCGTATTCGGAGCGGATAGCCATGTATGATGTTGGAACGGGAATGGTATGATAACGGGAAATGTCTGTGCCCGGGGAATAATCGACTTTGTAATAGGTGCCTGTTGCGATCGGGAAGTCAGACACATCGCGTTTACCATGATCAAACACCGCGTATACATCCGGTGGGAAGACAGACTGGTAATGATCATTCACTTTCACAGCGGGGTTGGCCCACCAGAGAAAGGTCTGCGGGAAGAGTGTACGGTTGAAGAGCTTCCCTTTTATTTCCAGGTAAGCCTTATCGGGATAGAGTGTGAAGCCGGCCATGCCTTTCGTGCGGAACATCACTTCTACTTCATTCACCCATACTGTTTTACTGCCATCAGCATTTTCTTCCGTGGTGAAGTCGACGGGTTGAAATGTGCTGGGGCGATGGTGCTGGGGCCAGTTGAACTCTATGCCGCCAGATATCCACGGACCTGCCAGTCCCACGAGTGCAGGTTTGATGACCTGGTTGTAATACACAAAGTCCCTCTGCCTGATCTTATCGTATGCACGCTGTATACGTCCACCCAGTTCCGGCAGGATCATTATCAGCAGGAAATCATTTTCCAGGAATACAGCAGTGTATTCCTGCATGGTTTTCTCGTCAGCGATCTGCTCGATCACGGGATGAGGGTATACAACACCACTACTGCCCTGGTATACTCTTTTCTCGAGGAACATAGGGTGTTTCTCCGGGGTGCCTGTCTTGTACGTGGGTATGGATACGCGTTCTATCCTGACTGTCACTTCCATATAATCACTTTTATGTTTTATGCTTTTAATCTTCTAAGATCTTTTATGTTCTTAATCGCGTGGGACCAGTTTAACTAATAACGCATCTTTGGCCGGTACTGTCAGTGTAAAGGATGACTGGCCATTGCTGACCTCTCCCAGTACGGCATCCGTCATAAAATCCCTGATCTCATAGCGTTGTTTATCTGCCACATCTGCTGTCTGCCAACTGGCCTCAAAGGGTTTATCTTTTATGAAGTTGAACATCGCGAGGAGGGTGGTGTCTCCTTTGCGGAAGAAGGTCATCTGCTGGTCCTGGGTATCGCCGTCAGACATGCTGACGGGTGTAAAGGCAACAGGATGACTAAAATACGCGCATACAGCAGGATGATTGAGGAACTTTTTCGCTCTTTCCGCTGCGGTTTTCTGTCGGAAGTCGGAGCCGTCGCCCAGTATGCTGCCCATTACCATCATGGCATAGAGGCGCACTTTGATCTCCTGTTCATTAAGTTCCGGATTATTCTGGAAGTTCTTCATCACGATCACATCCAGGTTGGTGAAGGGCCATAATGTGCCTTGCATCCACCACATATGGGAACCTGCTGCGAGTGAGGCGGCTGTACTGCCCCAATGCGGGAATCCCGGTTGATCATCCCGGAGGTGAGAGTACACATCCGTGGAGATGAAGCGGGTGTGCGCATACTGATGGGGGAACATGGGAGAGATTGCTTGTGTGATAAAGATATCGGGTCCCATGATGGAGTCTACCAGTGAGCGGAGCATCTTCAGTCCTTCACTGTATGCCTGCATACCTGAACGGGTATTGTGGTTGTACCGTGTGCTGGATTCCAGCGCTCCGGCAGAGAGAAAATCTATTTTGATAAAGGTGGCATGAATAGCCTTTGCCTTTAGTAATTGCTGAATGATGGCCGCTCTTGTAGCGGGATGGGAAGGGTCGATCGGGTAACAGGCCCAGTCGCCCTCCTTGTACATAATCGGTTGCCTGTTCACATCCCGCAGTACGACATCGCTGAGGGGCGTTTGTGTACCGCCTATCGGGTTGTCCAGGGAGTTCTTCCAGGTCCATACGGCAAAGGGAATAAAATAGAAACCCATTTGTTGCCGCTTTTTCTGCCCATATCTTGACAAAGACGTCAGGAGTGAGGTTGTGTATATTGATTGGTCGTACGAGTCAACGCTGAGCACCGGAGGGGCATATTTGTTGAAGTTGTCCAGGGTGGCAATGAAGTCAGAAGTTTTGATCACGCCCGGAGGCATCATCACTTTAGTATTACCGAGTACACCTTCTACGCCGAAGCTGTTCCAGTAGAACGGAGCGTTCCCTTTCCACTCGCTTCTGCCGGCCAGCTGTACGTTTACCTGTCCATAGGTGGTAAAAGCCTTACGGGTATCCTTATCGGCAGCCAGGTAGATGAGGGGAGATGTAACAGTCGTACCCTTCATAGTGCCGTGCGGTGCATGATCGTGGGTGCCATCAAGTCCGCCGTACGCGGGTGGCAGCGATTTATTATCCGCGGTAGCGGCGCCTCCGTATACGATAAAAGAATCGAGACGGCCTGTTTCTTTGCCCGCGCCATAGCGGAAGCCGGTTTTCCAGAAGTCGTGCGTTACACTGCCGGTCACCAGTCCGGAAAGGTTGTGCTGATTGTACATAGAAGTGAACTCATAACTCATGCCCGACGCGGAAGGCCATTGCCGGGTGATGACGGGCACCCAGTTGTCATTGTCGAAGGGGACGTCCAGGATGCGGGGTGCATTACCCGGAACAAACAGGTAAGCCTGCTGTTCCGGGATAATTGTTAATGGAGAGATGTTACGCGTTTCCAGTGTCGCGTCACCTGTGGCCTGTACATCAAGCAGCAGGTGAGACGATTGCGCGTAGACGGTAATATGTTGTTCCAGTTTCAAAGGCCTGGAAGGATCGCTGTGTATGATCGATATGGTAACACCTTTGCCGGAGGCATCCTGCATGGGAGCTGTACTGTATTTGTGCTGTGGGAAATCGGTACTGGAGAGTTTACCGATATTCAGTTCTTCTATTGTAGCAATAGTATTCTGGAGTCGCACGCCATTGCTGAACAGATAGTTAACCCTACCGGTATGACTATTCACGCTAAGCTTAAGGTCCGCATTGGACACCACCAGACTGTCTGCCGATGAAACAATAGTTTGCGCCAGTATGTTCCCGTATGCCATGCAAAGCAGGCCGGCAAATGATATGTTACGGATGATCCTCATAGATTAATAACCCTCGTTTTGATCTTTAGGTGTAAGTTTCGGATTGTTCTCAAATTCTCTTGCAGGAATGGGATACAGCTGGTGTTTGGGCTGCATGTTAGGCGCTGCGTCAGGATTGTTGGCCTTGACGGTATTCAGCAATGTACCGGTCCTTTTCAGGTCGAACCATCTCCATCCTTCAAAGCCCAGTTCATGCATGCGCTCCATCATGATCTCAGTACGCAGCTGGTCCTGGGAAGGAACGCCGCCATGAACATCTTCCCATTTACCAAGACCGGCACGTTGCCTGATCTTATTCAGATTAGCCAGGGCGGTGGGCACGTCGTTCAGTTCATTGACAGCTTCCGCATACATCAGTATTGCATCGGCGAGGCGGAGGTAGTACATATTCCTGGAAGACAGCGAGCCACTAATAGATACACCGTTAGTAATGTCAAACTTCTTTACGTGTGGTTTGCCTACATCTTCCCACCAGGAATAGTCGACCAGTTCACCTTTGGAATTGTAGAACACAGTGCGGAACGTGGCATCTTTGCGGAGGTCGCCATCTTCGAAACTGTTGAAGAAGTAATCGGTAGGGATGATAACATGTCCGCCGGCTCCTGTCAGGTTAGGCTGGTCTATCTGCCATGCGCCTGTATTGTTGGCCATGTTGCTGGTATTATCCGGTTCGTTGGAGAACTGTACTTCGAACAGGGACTCGATATTATTTTCATTTTTCTCCACGAACAGGTCGGCATATGCCGGCATGAGGCTTGTTTTGGAAGAAGTCAGCAATGGTTCCAGGGTGCTTTTAGCGAGATCATACTGCTTGCGGGTGAGGTATACTTTACCCAGCAGAGCGATAGCCGCTTCTTTGCTGGCACGGCCTGCATCCGGACCGTTGCTCCCTTTATTATTCAGATGTTCGGCCGCATATTGCAGATCGGATATTATCAGCTGGTATACTTCTTCAGCACTGCTTCTCGGATAACCATCCCTGACGGCATCGGGATTGTCAACGTCTGTTGGCATTGGTACGCCATCATACAACTGCACCAGGTAGAAGTAGAACAGCGCACGCAGGAACTTTGCTTCACCCAGCGCCCGTGCTTTAAAGTCTTCATTTACAGCAGCTGGCTGTGTATACTTGATGGCAGTGTTAGCGTTGTTAATACCCTTGTAGCAGTTGATCCAGAAGCCCTGTACCACATCGTTCTGGGCCGTGAGCAGGAGCGAGTAACTGTTTACCGCTGCAAATCCCTGCCAGTAAGGGCCCCAGGTAGGTACGAAGATGGTCATCTTCGCCTCGTCGGTGCCTACCATGCCGACTATAGCATAATCTGATCTTTTTAGCACCAGCAGCTGGCGGTAGATGCCGGTAATACCAGCAGTAATGCCGGCTTCGTCTTTGTATAGTTCTTCCGGAGAAACGAATACTTCCGGTTTAATATCAAGCTGTTTACTACAGCCGGAAATGAACACGCCGGCGAGTAAGATAAAGAACAGTATATAGCGATGCTTTTGCATAAGTGTCATTTTTAGGAAATTATAAACCCATTTTTAAACCGAGCAGGTAAGTCCTGAAGCGGGGATATATATCGTACGCCCCTTGTGCCACGCCTATTTCAGGATCAGTGCCTTTGTACCCGGTGAACAGGAATGGTTCCAATGCCTGCGCATATACATTCAGCGACTTTATTTTGAGCTTAGATAAAAGGGTTGGTGAGAAGTCGTACGCCAGTGTGATATTCCTGATGCGGAGGAAGTCGCCTTTCTGCACTGCAAAGCTGGAAGAACCCTGAGGCAGCGTTCTTGTAGAGCTGCCGAAGGCATTCGGACGTGGAATGTTGGTATTCGTATTTTCCGGTGTCCAGTAGTTCAGTCCATCTTTCAGGATCACCTTGCGGCCGTCGGAGTAGACATAGTCCATGTATGCCTTGTTGTAGATGTCATGACCATACATATAGCTTGCAAATACAGTCATGGACACGCGTTTGTAGCGGAAGTAGTTCCAGATACCACCCCAGGCTTTAGGTGTGGTACGGCCTACAATTGCTCTGTCGTATTGATTGATGATGCCATCGTTGTTCAGGTCTTTGATACGTACGTCTCCTGGTCTGCCGGTAGGATTAAGCTTAAAGTCATCGCCTTTATTGTAGATACCATCAAATACGTAATCGACGATCAGGCTGTTGGGCGCCTCGCCCACTTTCAGATAGGGGCTGAGTGAGTCTCTGCCAGGCAACAGTGCAGTTACTTTAGATTTGTATTTCGACCAGTTAAGATCTATCTGCCAGTCGAAGTTCGGCATTTTAACCGGGTATAGTTTCAGTCCGATATCGATACCTCTTGTGTTCATAGACGCCACATTGATCATCGTAGCATCGAAGCCCTGTGATGGCGCCAGTGTGTTTTGTAACAGCAGGTTTTTGATATCCTTATTATAGAAGTCGAACGTCATTTGTATCCTGTTGTTCAGCAGGGCGAGGTCAAAGCCGGTGTTGAACTGATGCTGGCTTTCCCATTTCAGGGCGCTGTTACCTTTATTACCACCTAACTGGTAGCCGCTGGATTGTGTACTGCCATTAAGCGGATAAGTGGCGGCATTCATCTGAGAGAAGATCTTATCGTAAGACACGTCCTGGTTACCGATGATGCCATAGCTGACCCTGATCTTGGCATCGCTCACGCGTGACTTGAACTTTACGCCAAGGAATGGCTCGTCGATGAGGCGCCATGCACCGCTGATGGAGGGGAAGAAACCGTAACGGTTTGCTGCACCGAAGCGGGAGGAACCATCGTAACGGGCAGTAAAGTTGAGGATGTAACGTTGTTTGTATTTATAGATAGCCCTGCCCAGCAGTGAGCTGGTAGCCCAGTTGAAGTAGTCGCTTGAGATGTAATCCCTCCTGGTGGCCAGGTTCATATTTTTATAGGTCAGTGCATCTGTCGGGAAACCGGATGCCTGTTCGAAGTTCCATTCCTGTCTTCTTTTCTGGAAGGTAAAGCCGGAGAGGAGATTGAGGGAATGTTCCTCAGAAGGGTTATAGTCGTAGGTCATAGTATTTTCCCATAACCAGTCGCGGTAACCGAAGTTCTGTACTTTGGCAACACCTTTCTGCAGGTATCCGGCGCTGGTGTTCCTGGGATAGTATTCGAACTGCTGGTTCTTATAGATGTCTGCGCCTACGTTGGAACGGAAGCTCAGTCCGGGCAGTAGTTTGTAGTCCAGGTACATATTACCTATCAGCCTGTCGTCTATACGGCGATTAGTAGCGTCCAGTGCAAGGGAGAGCGGATTATTGCTGGTGAGGTTACCAGTGCTTGGATCTATTTCTATGGTTGGCTTGCCGGTGGAGTCGTAAATGGGCCGCAGAGGGCTCATGGTCACGGCGGCATAGTAGGCCTCATTGCTAACGATACTGGTCTGAATGTGTGAATAGTTCGTATTCAGACCGACGGTCAGTTTATCTGTTACGGCTGTTTCCAGGTTTGCTTTCAGGGCATAGCGTTTCATGTTGGAGCCTTTGATGATACCGTCCTGGTTGAGATAGTTACCACTCAGGTACACTTTGTTTTTGCCGATACCATTGGAGATGCTCAGTGTATGGCTTTGTTGTTGGGCCACCTGTGTGATAGCGCCGGGCCAGTCGTAGGTCTTACCTTCCGCCAGGCTTTTCAGCTCTACGGCGCTGAAGATCTTCCTGTCTGTCTCCGGATCGTTCATCGGCCAGCCGGTGGCACTTTCATCATACCATGCCAGGCGGCGGAGGTAGCCGTACTGGGCGCCGTCTATGAAATCGTAGGTCTTAACGATCTTTTGTATACCGTAGTAGCCGTTGTAGTCGACGGAGGCACGGCCCGTTTTAGCCTTCTTTGTAGTGATGATCACTACACCGGCGGCCGCACGGGCGCCATATATAGCAGCCGCAGAGGCGTCTTTCAGCACGTCGATGGATTCAATGTCATATGGGTTGATCTCCCTGATATCACCCGTCAGGATGACGCCATCTACCACATAAATAGGGCCATCGCCCTGCGTGATAGAGTTGATACCCCTGATCCGGATGTTCGTACCGGCGCCGGGCTGATAGCCTGCGCTGCTGATCTGCACACCCGGCACCCTGGCTTGCAGGGCGCTGTTGATAGAGGTAGCGGGCAGTTCAGAGATCTCTTTGCCGGACACACTGGATACGGCGCTGGTGATATCTTTCTTTTTCTGCTGACCGTAACCGATCACCACGACCTCATCGAGTCCGGAAACCTCTGTTTCCATTCTGATGACAAGGGAAGCCTGTCCCGGATTGAAGGTGACGGTCTGGGATTTATAGCCGACGAACCGGAAGGTCAGGACGGCTTTTGCTGCAGGCAGGGGAAACTGTCCGTCGGCATCCCCCTTTATGGAAGCTCCTTTGTTGGTGGTGTTGGTGATGGTGACGAATGGCAGCGGTTTACCGGAAGCTGCATCGAGCACCTTGCCCCCTGGTGCCTTGTCTTGCGCTGATATCCATGTGTTTAAAGATAACAGCAGGATGAACAGGGATAAAATTCTTTTCATAACATGAATTTGCCAGTGTTTGAAATGCTGATTGATTACTAAGTACCCGTATTGATTGTCAGTTGTTGGTTTGCCGATGATGTGGAATTGTGTTTTTGTTTACGGCTCAAATTTCGGGTTTCACTGTAAGGGCGGAAATAGGGTTTCTTATGAAAATAATGGATTATTTTCTGGTTTTTGTATCTTGGTTCCATATTCTACGAATATGAAAGAAAAAGTACTTAAAAAGCGGGAGGGGTTTGAGGGGCAACAGCTGATAGTGGTGCCCAAAAAGATCTCGGCAGATTTCCTGACGAAGGACCCAATAACCCGGCAGCTGTACATTACGGATATAGGGTATTATCCGAGAGCGCGTTATCACTATATTAAGCGGGCGGTGGGAGCGGGGCAGCATATTATTATCTATTGTATAGAGGGACGGGGATGGATAGAGATAGACAAAAAGCGGATTGATGTGCTGCCGTCCCAGTTGATCATCATTCCTTCCGGTACGCCACATAAATATATGTCGGAGGAGAACGACCCATGGACAATTTACTGGATACATTTTAAAGGGGATATTTCGGCTTTTATAGTAGAGCTGATCCTTCAACGGGCGAAAAATTATAAGCTGCATCTTACCTACAATGAGACCCGTATTCGCTTGTTTGAGGAAATCTGTTTAAATCTCCAGAAGGGATATAGCGGGGACAATCTCCGTTATGTGAACATGATCTTTAATCATTTTCTTTCTTCGTTATTGTATGAGGAGAAGTTTAATCATGCGGGGCATGAGGAGGCTAACGATGTCATTGCACATACGATAACTATGATGCAGGAGCGGCTGGCGCAGGTGCTCACTTTGCAGGAATTGTCCAGCTATGCAGGATTGTCGGTTTCTCATTTCTCAGCGGTGTTTCGTGAAAAGACGGGGTATTCGCCGATAGAGTATTTCAACCATCTGAAGATCCAGAAAGCGTGTCAGTATCTGATGTTCTCGAATGCTACGGTAAAAGAGGTGGCGAACAGGCTGGGGGTGGAGGATCAGTATTATTTTTCAAGGATGTTTTCCAAGCTGATGGGAATGTCGCCGTCGGAGTACAGGAACCGGAATAAGGCGGTGGATCAGTAGGAAGAGAGTGACCGGCTGGTAGTGCAGCCGGTCATGGGAAGTGTTTATCACCTGCCTTCTCTTTGCGATTGGATCATTGGTTGAGTTATAGCTTACCTTCCTTTTCTAATTGAAGCATTTCTTCGCGGGATGATATTGTACGAACATTGGGAAATTGTTCGGCATATCGTCCTGCTGACTTCTTTATGTCTCCTTGAGCGCCTCGCGGTCATTATAGTATTTCAGGTAAAATTGGTAACTATCCGCGTGCAGCTTCCCAGGTGCTTTGGAGTATTTGATTTTTCTCATAATCCTTTGAATTTACAATTTACCCTCAGCTTTTAGTTGAAGCATTTCTTCTCGTGACGATATTGTCCGTGCATTGGGACATCGTTCAAGGTGACGCTGCCATGATTCATCAAGGTCTTTTTGGAGGGCATCCCAGTTGTTGTAGTATTTCAAGTAAAATTGATAGCTATACGCATGTAGCCATCTAAGCGTTTTAGAACCTTTAATCTTTCTAATCATTGTTTTGACTTTAGTATGTATTCTGGTGTTTTAATTGCAATAGGTTTGTAGCCGAACTCAATATTTGTTTCATTGTATAGCTTGATCTTCCGCTTATGAACGATATGCCGGAAGTTCCAGCTTGCAATTACATCAACTTCGAAGATGGTGCCAATGGCAACGTGAACTGCGTCTTTGAAACTCTTCCCGGTTAATATTTTCTTCTGTAAATATTTTTCTGCCAGCAACTTTACTTCCTCGTTCTGTTTGTATCCGAACTTGTAGTCTTCCGGTACGTCGAGGAATTTGTGTAATAGAGGTTTCCGCGGATCTCGTCCTTGCTCAATTTCATTACACACAAGGTCCGAATAAATCATCATCTTCCTGCCGGCCTTGAAATCCTCAAACAATGCGAGACTATCCTTTTTAAATTTTCGATCGAAACACCCCCCAATGACAGAAGTGTCAACATAAACTTTTAACAGCATATGAATTAAATACTGGTTAACAGATTGCATAGCAGGTGCAGTAAAGGAATGATAGTACTATTATCCCCTTGATCCGTAATCAGGACTTTTAAAAAATGAACAATAAATTTTAGAGAACAGGAATAACAAACAATTAAACAGGGTGAACTTTTACATTCACTGCTACGACAAGCGTAAGTGTAGTTTTGAGATTACGAATATACATGTTTTTTTAGTTCAAAATAATTTGTGAACATTAAGGCGAAAAATATATCGATAGCCGTTGCTTGAATTTCGATTGCAATAAAAAACTTTTGCAGGAAAGTGAGATTTACATACATTCGCGACAATCCCAAAGGAAGAGCTTCTGTAGCAAACCGAGCAATATTTGAATGGCTATATTGTCAGGCCATACCAGTCCACTGAAATATGAAAAACTAGTATTTATGCGAACCTCAGAAAATCATGTTACGTTCGAGAATAAAAATGCAGAGCATTTTTATTGGTTAGATCTGTTTAGAGGGCTAGCAGCCCTGGTCGTTGTTACCACCCACTGTCGTACAATGTTATTTGTTGAGTATGGTTTGTTGCCTCCGGAAGACAAGACCATCCAGAATTCAATATTTTTCTTTCTTACCCGTGTATCGCACGAAGCTGTGCTGCTTTTCTTTGTGCTCAGCGGTTTTCTTGTGGGCGGAAAAGTTATTCAGCGACTGAAAGCAGGAACTTTTGACCTTAGATCGTATGCGCTTGACCGAACGGTGCGCATCATGCTGCCCTTGCTTTCAGCCCTGATATTAATTCTTATATGCAATACCATTATTGGGCAGCAGTATAGCGTTATAGATTATTTGGGAAATATACTCTCCTTGCAGGGAATATTGGTACCCTGGGTCAGCGGACCATTATGGTCGTTGGCATATGAGGTCTGGTTTTACGTTTTAATGGGAGGAGCGGCCTGGTGGTTGACGACTACAAAAAACACCTACCGGTACATCGGCATCGCGCTTCTGTTCATTAATTTCATGATATTTTCAAACAGCCTGAAGGCCACCTATCTTTTTATCTGGTTACTGGGGGCGATGTCCTTCTTTCATGTAAAGAAGAATAATTTCGTGTTATTGGGCGGTATAGTGGCGCTTGTAGCTTCTATGATGGCGCTTCAGTTCTTTGGCAGAGAGAGCCGTACTTTTAAACTGCATGGTGTTGATAATATAAAGACCATTTGCGAGTTATTTCTGGCAGTGTCCATGTGTGCGATTGTACAGCAGGTGATACATCGTAAGCCGAAAGGTGTTCTGGGCAGATCATTAAATAAGTTCGGAACCTGGCTGGCAGATTTTTCATATACCTTATACCTCACACATCTGCCAATAGTATATGTTTTAGTACACTTCGGATTTCCCAAAAGTCAATCCATAAATGCAGTGTCACTCGGTTATTACCTGGTTGCTATTGCTATTTCTCTTGTTAGTGCCTACCTGATTTATCTTGTCTTTGAAAAGAGAACGAAGTATGTCAAAGAGATACTGAAGAGGAGGATGCCTTCAAAGGAGCGTTTCGGGCAGCAGCATTACCAGACAAGGGCATAGTGAGAGTAGACTTCGAAGGTGCGTTTCGGTGAGCAACAATACCAGACAAGGGCATGATGAAGGTAGACTTCGAAGGCGCATTCGTAACAGCGCATAGCGAAGGTAAATATTAGAGGAAACCCGTTTTTATAACATTTATTCAGTAGCGATAATGTTATAAAAACGGGTTTTATTATTCCGCGTGGATACTAAAACAATATCAATCTACCACAAAGCCATATTTGGCGAGGTTTTCTTTTGTTGCTTCGTATGTCTTGTGCTGAAGACCATTGATGCCCAGACCTTCCGCAACAGATACAAACATGGCCCTGTCATCGATATATAACACCTCCTCCGGCTTAACCAGCGCAATATCCAGTGCAATACGCCAGATGTCGGCATCTGGTTTTCTGAAATGCACGAAACAGGATGAAATGAAAAAATCTACAAACTTATTGATACCAAAATGCCGTATACGGTATTCATTCAATTCCCTGCCTTCATTATTGACAATGGCGATCTTAATGCCATATTTCGCCTTGATCTTGCACACCAGGTCTATCATTTCGGGAATAGGCGTGGTGACAGCAAACATGAACGCGCGGAACTCTTCCTCTGTAAAAGGCCTTGGTTCATAAAATACTGTTCTGTGCAGGTATTCGTCCAATGTCAGTTTGCCCTCCTCATAAGTGTCAAATGTAAGGTGGTGACGTTCTTCCAGTTCAGGAAGGTCTAATGAGAATTTTGCGGCGGCCTGTCTTCTTGCAGCTCGGTCCCAGCCATTGCTTAGTAATACACCGCCTATGTCCAGGAATAATGTCGTAATAGTTGGATGCTGTTGCATAGTGCTAAAAATATATGATGTACTGTGTTTAATGGTAAAATCATTTAATCTGTTGTCCTTTTCAGGGCGATTAAAGCAGGAAAGTAATAAAAAAATTATTAAATGATTTGAGAATACTGAAAAAGAACAACAGTAACCCATGAATGTACAACGGGGGTACCAGGGGAAGATGGAGGTAGGAAAGGGCCGGAGCGCAGATCTGCCATTCTGATAAAACTTTCTCAACATGAGAAGGTTTTCTATGTGCGTTTTTCAATTGGCATATTCAGCCATTCCTCCTAAGGTACAATGTGGTATTGTGTTCTGTTGTTTCTCCTGTACGTCATCGCGCTGAATGGTACATGCTTTGGCATACGGGACAACACTATCAGGCAACTTGTCTGGTACGGAACAAAACAACACAAACAAATGAAAAAAGCATTTCTAGTACTTGCATTAGCATCAAAGACTATTTGCACAATTGCACAGGACACTACAGCAACGACCGAAAAGGTACCATTTGACGGCATTGATCAGACCTGGCAAAATGGTAACGACAGAAGGGAGAACCCGGCATTTCAGAACATGAAGTTCTTCACACCAAGTATCATGATGGATATCAACTATACACACTCGTTCAATAAACCGAATGACAATACGGTGGTAGGCTCTACTGCACTCGCCCGTAACAATGAAGTGCAACTGTCTGCCCTGCACTTTGGAGGTGATTTCTATTATAAAGGGGCCAGGGCCAGAGTTATGACCCAATTTGGTACGCGTTCTATTGTCGTGCCACGTAATGATTACAGCCCTTATCGCGGACAGTATCAGTTAGCTAATGTATACCGTTATTTAAGTGAGGCTTATGCCGGATATCATATTAATAAATGGTATGGCATTAACATTGATGCAGGTATGTTTATGAGTTATATAGGTCTGAATTCCTACTATCAGCCGGAGAATTGGGAATACCAGGCTTCGTTTACCTCAGACAATACGCCGTGGTTCTTTAATGGATTACGTATCCAGATCTACCCTACAAAAAACATAAAGATCGAACCCTGGATCATCAACGGCTGGCAGAGCTATGGTAAGTTCAACAAAATGCCTGGATTCGGCTTCAACTTTACCTACATGTCCGACAACAGTAACCTGAAAGTGCTGACGAACGACTATTATGGCACCGACGCTGCAGGTATACCTGAAAGGAAACGGTTTCACTCAGATAATAGCCTGCTGGTAAGATATTATAATAGGCCTAAGTCAAAGGGTATCAGCAGGATGGCCTTCTCTCTGACAGGAGACGTCGGCTTTGAGAAAGGCGGTGGTGTGAACGGATTTAAAGACAGTGACAAAAACGGCCCTGCACAGTATTTCCTGAGCGGCATGTTCTACAACCGCGTTTGGTTCAACCAGAACAAATTTGCATGGACTGTAGGTGGTGGTGTGATGACTAACCCGGGTAGATATTTAGTGCTTTATCCAACAGGTCAGGCCAGCCCTTTACCTAATCCGCTGGACCCTACCAAAACAGAGGGCGCCTTCCCGTTCAGTGCTAGCCCAGGCGATAAATTCAAGGGCTGGGATATGTCTACCAACTTCGATTATATGCCTAACCAGAGTATCACCTTCCGGTTTGAACTGGTGAACAGGCATTCCGATGTGCCTTATTTTGCCGGAGAAGGTGGGGTGACTTCCCAGACCGGTTATTCTACTACGCCGCTGGATCCTAACTGGCGTCCTGACCTGGTGAAATCTGAAACGAGGTTTATACTCGCTGCATTATTCAGATTGTAATAATTTTAACCATTGGCGACATAAAGCGCTCCCTTTTCGGGAGGGCTTTGTGCTTTGTACAAGCTTAGGTAGGCGTATGCCTGCTATACCGCAGCTCTTGTGGTGGAAGTGAGGTGGACCTGTAGCAGAGGGGACACGCCTTTTTAACCTGTAATAAATTTTTGAGAGTACACTAAGTTGCTGATTATCTGTTAAAGCTGATCAGTTGTATTATGCAATATATCCCCACTATAGGGGATACGCCGATGCAAGAAATGAGCCGGCCAAGACTTATCTTTGCCGGCATAAAACCAAAGGTCACATGGAATATTCAAAAATCTATAAGGTAAAGGAAGAACATATCGACGTACAGGGTATCATGGATGGGTTATATTACCCTTTCTATATGGAATATTGCCGTCATGACTATATCAGGGAAGTGTTGGGGTTTGACTTCGCAGAGGAAGCGGCCAAGGGTATTCATATGGTATTGTCTCAGTACACGATTAAGTTCCTGCGTTCACTGAAGAAAGATGATGAATTTACTGTGACCTGCGAGTTGTTTGCAGATGCGGGTGGTCAGCCAAGACTGCATTTTAAGCAATCTATCATCCTGAATGGTAAGGTAATGACCACAGCAGTGTTCACCGGTACCTGTGTAGCCGCAACCGGAGGCAGACCTTATCTGCCGACAGGAATGACAGATAAACTGGTAGACGCACCAAAACTGGATGTTGCGACGTTAAAGTAAAAGTTGTTTAGTTTTATATTCGTCTCCCGGATGGTGAAAGCTGTCCGGGAGTTTTTGTTTTTGGACAAAGCAGTGACGTAAACAGGTATTATAAATTTATTTTTAATGAAAACTTTGAAATATATATTTATGTATTACTTTTGTTTTGTTCGTAGTTGAATCTAGTTCGCAGATAGTAAATAGCAGTTGTTTACCGACCTGAATATTTTTGTTGGCCATTTGTTATTTTGTGCTGTATGGGGATAATATAACGTTAAAGAATCCAATACCTATGTAGAATTTCCGGATGTAAGCTGTAACCCGGCTGATTTGTTGACCGGCTTGTACTTTGGCAGGAACTTAGTCATCAGCGTTTTCCATTAAAAGTTTTTAAAACCATTACAGGAATGTTATTTCTCTTGTGAGAACAAGGGCTTAAGAACATGTCCCTATAGTTAGATATCTACGTCCCGTACCTATGTTAGCGCTGTTTTCCGGGGCAAAATATCATTTGTCAGAACGTTACAAAATACCTATTAAGATAAACACACTTCAATGATAATTGAACTTGCTGCAAAGCAAAAGAGAAAGATTGCTTTCTTCATGCTGGCATTGCTCTATTTCGATGTGATAGTTCCCCGGAACGCACTGGGGGCGCCTGTTGCTAACATCCATTTCCCACACAAGCTGCCGATGCGCGTTATAAAGCAGGCAGTGGCCAACACGGCTGCGGCGCCGAAGTTTACGCCGGTAAAAAGCCAGCATAGGGAGTGGGTGCATCCGGATATAGGAGGACCCACCCAGCCTGAGAGTCAGGCGTTTCACTCCGTGAACAACGACAATATGGTTGATCTGTTCAGTGGCGACTTTTCCTATAATATACCACTGCTCGACGTAGGTGGGTACCCGGTAGCTATCGGGTACAACAGTGGTATTAGTATGGATGAAGAAGCAAGTTGGGTGGGATTGGGCTGGAACATCAATCCGGGCACGATCACACGTAACCTGCGCGGTATACCCGATGATTTTAACGGTACGGATACCATTCAGAAGACGGCTACCATCAAGACCAATAAAACAGTAGGCATCACCGTCGGTGGCGATCTGGAAATTGCCGGCTTGCCCAAGATGAAGGAGAAAGGTCTCAGCGCAGGAATTGGAGCGAGCCTCGGGGTTACGCATAATAACTACAGAGGGTTTGGCATTGAATCTGGCATGAATGCGAGCATTAATGTGGGCGCGAAGAGTATGGGGGCCTTAACATCCGCATTATCATTTACTAACAGTTCGCAGGAGGGTATCACTGTTGGTACCTCACTGTCTTTGAAGATGGGGGATAAAGAGGCGATAGAGAGCCAGAATAGTCCTGCGGGAAGTATAACTGTTGGCCTGGCTGCCAATACAAGGTCCGGTCTGAAGGCATTACAGCTGTCATCAGGTATGAGACAGTATGGTAAGGCCAGCAAGAACAATCCTGATAAGCATTCCAGCATAGGAACTTCAGTTTTCTCTTCTGAAATTTCTTTTGCGCATCCGTCCTTTACGCCGACCATCACCCTGCCCTATACCAGTTCGCTGATCAGTGTTACTGCGAAATTAGGAGGAACTGTCAAGATCCTCGACGGACACATTTTCGCAAGTGGATATGTAGCCAAACAGGGCATTGAACCTGAGGACCGCCATATGGCGATACCTGCTTATGGTTATCTGAATTACCAGAACGCCGATCCTTCGGGAGGTGCATTGCTGGACTTTAACCGTGAAAAGGAGATGGTATATCGAGAGAAACCGGAGGTACCTAACATCGCCATCCCTTCTTATACTTATGATGTGTTTTCCATGTCGGGAGAGGGTACAGGTGGTATGTTCCGTGCTTACAGAGGCGATATCGGTTATGTATATGACCATCGCATGAAGACGAAGGATAAATCCGGCAGATTCAGCGCAGACCTCGGACTGGGTGACCTGGTGCACTGGGGTGTAGACCTGAACGTGAACAGATCATATACAGAAAGCGGTCCCTGGAGAAACATGAACCCACTGGCGTCAAACCTGGCGTTCAGGAAATCGGACAAACAGTTTGAAGCGGCCTATTTCCGGAATCCGGGAGAGAAATCAGTGAATGCAAAGGCCTTTTATAATAATATAGGTGGCGATGATGTAGTGGCTGTCAACCTTTTCCAGGCAGGCAGCAGTAGTCCTTTTATTACTACGACGAATGTACTTAACCGTTATGCCAATAAGCAAAAGGTAGGACAGGTTATTTTGTCGCGCGACAATGTTTATAAGAAAGTAAGGGATAAACGTACACAGGTCATTTCTTACCTGACAGCTGAAGAGGCGTCTGTTGCAGGATTGTCAAAATATATTGACAACTACCGGATCAATGCTTATGGCACGAACAATTGCGATACGGAGTTCCCTTCAGAGCTCGATTCCAGCAGGCATGGTTTACTGGGAGAATATTATTCCGGACATGATTTTCAGCAGTTCCTGTTCTCCAAGGTAGATACCATGGTCAATTACCTGAACCTGAACGACTTTAATGCTGGCAAACCTGCCAATGTACCGGGAGTAAGCCGCGATTTCTCCATCCGCTGGACGGGAAGGCTGAAACCTGATGTTACGGGCACTTACAAGCTGGTAACCCATTCAGACGATGGTGTGAGACTATATATAAATGACTCCCTGTTCATTAATCACTGGGGAGGGCACGGTATACAGCCGGATACAGCCACAGTCAATATGATAGCCGGTGAATTATATAACATCCGCCTGGAGTATTACCAGGTAAAGGGGAAAATCGCTATGCAGTTCCGCTGGATGTATGCAGGGTTGCCGTTGTTGCCTATCGGAAGCAGGAACCTCTACCTGATGCCTTCAAAAGATACTTTTACTGTTGGTAACGGTGATTTATCGAGGGAAAAGAGGATCAACGATTTCAGGAAGAAAAATCACATATCAGAGATCAGCGTGTTAAATGGTGATGGCCGCAGATATGTGTATGGTATTCCCGTTTATAACCTGAAACAGAAAGATGTCACTTTTTCTGTTAATCCGGCAGGAGGAAATAGTAAGGATGGCCTGGTGAAATATACGCCCGGTCTGGACAATACGGTCAACAACGACAAAGGAAATGAACATTATTTCAACAGTGAGGAAGTACCTGCCTATGCGCACTCGTTCCTGCTGACGGGATTACTTTCGCCCGACTACGTTGACCTGACCGGAGATGGCATCTCTGACGATGACAGGGGCGATGCTGTTAAATTTAACTATTCGAAGATAGCAGGGATCAAAAATCCTTATAAATGGCGTACGCCCTATAATGACAGTGCTGTTTATAATGAAGGGTTGCGGACAGACAACCGGGATGACAGAGGAAGTTACGTATACGGTGAGAAAGAGCTGTGGTATCTCAATTCCATTGAGTCAAAAAACATGATCGCGACCTTTAAGCTGAGCGACCGTAATGATCAGCCATCTATGGATGAGAATGGATATACTGGTTCGGCTAAGGTGGTGAAGAAGCTCGATGAGATCAATCTGTATGTTAAGGCTGACTACCGCAGGGATCCGCTGAAAGCACGGCCGGTAAAGACCGTCCATTTTGAGTATAGCTATGAGCTATGTCCGGGAATGATTAAAGGAAATACCGGTGGCAAACTAACCTTAAAGCGGATCTGGTTTACTTATAATGGTAACAATAAGGTACAGCGTAATCCATATGTTTTTAACTATAATGCACACAACCCGGCTTACAATAATAAATCGTATGACAGGTGGGGAAACTATAAAGATCCATTGCAGAACCCGGGTTCGTCAACTACTAACGTAATCACTAACGCTGAATATCCTTATGCATTACAGGATAGTGCCCTGGTTGCAAAGAATGCTGCCGCATGGACGCTTGATTCCATCGTGTTGCCTTCAGGCGGAAGAGTGAAGGTGGATTATGAAGGTGATGATTATGCGTATGTTCAGAACAGGCGCGCTACACAGATGTTAAAGATCGCCGGGTTATCGGCAGATGTGCCTAAAGCGCTTTCTGACCTGGAAACAAAACTGTATGGCGGTCCGAAGGATTATTTATATGTGTCGGTGAATGTACCTAAGGCAGTTAGCAGTAATGCTGATTTATATGCCCGTTATCTTGAAGGGATAGATACTTTATTCTTCCGCTTGAACGTGAAAATGCCGGGCGATAAGTTTGGCAATGGTAATGAATATGTATCGTGTTATGCAAACATGGAACCAGGCACTTTCGGGTTCTATAATAATGGGCAGACAATCTGGTTAAAGCTGAAAGCGATTAATCAGTCGGGCGAGACGGACAAATTACTAAGCGTATACAGTCCGCTGGCAAAGGCAAGTACGCAATTCCTCCGTCTGAACCTGCCATCGAAGGCTTATCCGGGATCGGACGTGGGAGACGACATTGATTTTGGGGATGCCGTGAAAGTACTGTTATCGCAGGCCGATAACGTGCTGAACATGTTCGTTTCCTACGATAATACGGCCAGGCTAAAAGGATGGGCGAACCAGATAGATACCTCCCGTTCCTTTATACGTCTTAATAATCCATATTATAAGAAATATGGTGGTGGGCTGCGCGTAAAACGGGTGCGCACTTACGACCACTGGAATGCGATGACGAAACAGCGTGAGTCTGTGTATGGTCAGGAGTACCAGTACACTACTACGCGTGCCGTAAACGGGACTGAGGAGGTGATCAGTAGTGGGGTAGCCACTTTTGAGCCCTCTATCGGCGGAGAAGAGAACCCATGGCGGCTGCCGATCGCTTACAAGGAGCAGGTAGCTGCATTGGCGCCTGTTGGTATCGGATATACCGAGAAACCACTGGGTGAGACCTTTTACCCCTCTCCATCCGTTGGTTACAGCAAAGTAAGGGTAAGAACGATTCACGCGAAGAATGTGCGTTCCGCTAACGGTTTTGAAGAAACCAGTTTTTATACCAGCTATGATTTTCCTACGCTGACAGACATGACCTTGCTGGCAGATAGCAAAAAACGTTATAAGCCGGCGCTGAGTAATTTCCTGCGTATTAATGCCTGTCATTTTGTGGCCGTAAGCCAGGGCTTCAAGATTGAGCTCAATGATATGAATGGAAAGTTACGTTCAACATCGAGCTTTTCCGAGGCTAATCCACAGATGCCGTTCTCTTACACAGAGAATTTTTACAAAGTCGATAATCAGAATGATCCTGTTAAGCACCTGAACAATACAGTGATGGCTATCGATGAGGAGGGAGTAATTGACAGTATTGCTTCTGTGGGTAAGGATATTGAACTGATGATGGATATGCGCGAACAACGCTCTGTTACCAACGCGCTGAACCTGAACCTGAACGGCGACAACTTTACATTCCCGTTCCCACCGGTCTTCCTGTTGCCAACACTATGGAACCTGGCGCAACGTGAGGAAACCAGGTTCCAGTCGGTTGGTGCGACAAAGGTCATCAATCGCCACGGCATCCTGGATAGTATAGTCGTGGTAGACAAAGGTAGCCGGATCAGTACTAAAAACCTGTTGTTTGACGCTGAGACAGGAGAGCCGGTACTTACCCGTACTTACAACGAGTACGATGACCCGGTATATAACTTCAGCATGCCGGCGGCCTGGGTATATAACGGTATGAGTGGGGCCTATAAGAATATCAATACAACACTTCGCAATGTTTATATGAACCAGGGCAAGATTGTCAGGGGACTCGACACGCTTGTTACTGCAGCAGACTACTTCACCGCTGGTGATGAGATCCTGATCGGTTCCAGGCAAAAGACAGGAGGGGCTGACTGTTTCCCTGAGATAGCGACGTTTGCAGCGTGGACGGTGTTGTACGCTGTAGATGCCAACGTGCAGACAGAAGGTGCTGCACCGGATATCTATTTTGTTGACCGTAATGGGGTTCCTTTTACAGGGAATGACATCTCGATGAAGGTAATCCGTTCCGGAAGAAGGAATATGGCTACGGAGGCTGGTGAGTTTACATCACTGGGCAATCCGCTGGTACGAAATGCATCAGGGTATTCTCTGGTATTGGATAATAACAGGACACTATCTTCCAGTGTTACCACCTTTGGCCAGTTCTGGAAAGTGGCAGACCAGCTGAAGGCGCAGACGGTAATGAATTGTGTGCCGAAAACCTATGCTGAGTATGCAGGAACGGAGCAATGCGGTACCGTTTATTATTCAAATACAGAAGCCAGTCAGTTCTTCCAGCGCACCAATTGCGGCAGGGGGTATGCGCCGGGTGCACCTGTAAAATACATTGTACCAGCGGGCAGCTATGCCTCCACAATCAGTCAGGAGGACGCGGATGCAAAGGCAGCTGCAGATCTTGCGTTGAATGGCCAGGACTATGCCGATATGAATGGTGCATGTATTCCGTATTACTATAGCGGGGTTATTGACAAAGATTACACAAAGAATAATTGTGGTGTTGGAGGAGTAGGTTCTGTGGTGACTTATCATCATCCGGCAGGAACAGATTCTTCGCTGGTAAGCCAGTCGCAGGCTGACAGCCTTGCCGTGATCAAAGCGAATATAGCTGGTCAGGCAAATGCCAATACGAAAGGAACCTGTACTTATTATAATAGTATCATAACAGACTCGATCAGAAAGAATGACTGCCCTGCAGGTCTGCTGGGTAGTGTTGTTGCGGTGACGATACCTGCGGGTACGTTTACTTCTCCGCTTAGTCAGGCAGATGCCAATACAAAGGCCCTGGCAGCAGCCCAGGACACAGCGAATGCAAAAGGCCAGTGTATTTCTCCTGCATTGCAAGCGACAGTTAGCTGGGGTTGTACGGACGAGGGTTGCACCGAGCAGGGAGGGACGTTGCTGACGTTTAATTTCCCTACTCCGACCACTACAGCGGTTACGCTGTTGGTAGGGCATGTCCATAACAGCGCAAATGGACTGTTCTACCAGGGAAGTGATCTGTTTACACCTCCTGCAGACGCTAACCCGTGGGGACTTAATCCCAATGTTCCCTGTATAGTCAGGATTCCGGCGGGGGTGACAACCTATACTGCTGGTCCGCAGATTTACCAGCAGGGATATGAAGGCGTTATCGGTCACTCATGGGTTTGTCAATCCTGCCAGGGACCACCGGTAGCACTGTATGTCAAGTCGATTACCAGTGGCGTGACAACCAATTTTACGCTGACCAATCCTGGTGTGCAGATATACAATCTGAAGTAGTGATATCTCATCTTCTAACTGAGGTTCTATTAACGAGTTGAGTCAATATGAAAAAGTATAAAACCTATAATTTTCTATACAAGGCAGTGGTCTTATTGCTGCTGCTTGCAGGAGGCGCCGGTACGCAGAACAGGCTGGCAGCGCAGGGGCAGGTGTCCTGTACCTGTGGCTGTCTGCAGCCATTATTCGATTACCTGATCTCCTCCCACCGGCTTTTTACGGTGGAGTCGGAGCATGTCGTTATCTCTTCGCTGATAAGGGATGCGAGGAGGGCAGGCTATAATATATCTTATACCCAGTGTGCCATTTTGTATAAGAACATTAATAAGAACTTCTACGCTATTACAACGGACACAGTAGGCACGCTTTACAAGGCCCGGGTAGGGGACTGTGAAGTTTCCTTACAATCGTCTGCCGGGGCTGTCAGATTCGATAGCCTGCGCAGTGACGCCTGCACGGGTGCGGATGTCGTGACTTACCATAAAGCTGGTGGCAGTGTTAAAGTAGCGCAGCTGGCGATCGGCACCTGTTATACCTGCCTTGTTGCACCTTCCGGCAGCTGTTACAGCGCGGTGACTGATACAAGCGTTAATCCTTATGTGAGCGGTCTTGCTGGCTCCTGGCGACAGTTGCGGAAGTATACCATGTATACTGATCGTAATGAAGTGAATGCTACACAGTCGCTGCATGCAAGAACCGCGGGTACCATTTTCAATTTTACCTATTACTGGAAACTGAACAACAGGAAGTGGGTGATACAGCCAGACACTGTGAGATGGTTGTGGATGAACGAGACGACGTTGTATAGTCTTAAGGGTATTGAAGTTGAGACCAGAGATCCGCTTGGCCGGTATAAGTCGGTATTGTTGGGATATGGAAATGCTTTGCCGACAACGATGACGGAAAATGCAAGATACCGGCAGACTGCGTTTGATGGGTTCGAGGATTATTTCCTGAACGAGGCGGTTTGCGGCAACGGTTGTACGATTCCGAGAAGTTTTGATTTTTCTCCCTATAAGCAATATTTGGATACGACCGAACAACATACCGGGAGGTACAGCCTGAAGGTGGCAGCAGGAAGTGCTTACGGTGTGAGTGCAAATATAACTGCCAGTGATATTGATACTTTCCGGGTCGCTTACACCAGGGATAGTAGCAATTGTCCTGATAAGCAGTTAGTGTTGAAAGGCATCGATGCGGGGAAGGATGTATTGTTGCCAACTTTTTCACCGCTGGCGGGAAAACGTTTGTTGCTCAGCGCATGGGTCAAAGAAGGACAGGCGTGCAGCGGAAATACTTATACAGCAAATCAGATATGGGTGAAAATAAAACGGGCAACAGATAGTGTGACGATAACAGCGCTTCCCGATGGCAGCATTATTGAAGGCTGGCAGAGATATGAACGTGCACTGGATGTTCCTGCTGATGCAGTCAGCATTACATTGTATCTGCAGGCAACAGGATCTGTTCCGGTGTATTTTGATGACATCCGTTTACATCCCTATAACGCTACCATGAAGTCTTTTGTGTATAGTCCTGATAACCTTCGCCTGATGGCCGAACTGGATGAAAATAACTATGCCACCATGTATGAGTATGATGACGATGGCACATTGATCCGCCTGAAAAAAGAGACTGAACGGGGAATTAAAACAATCTCTGAATCCAGGGGCTCTTTATTGAAAGAAGTGCTGCCATAATCATTCATTGTGAAAATAATCAAGAGATGAGAAAAGATTCATTTTTAATAAAGGCGGGATTGTTGAATAACCCGAAATCGGTCGCGGCGAAGCTAATACAGTTTGTTCTCCCGCTGCTTTTTATACTGATGGTAACAGGCAGTCAGGCACAAACGGTGACGGTTGCAAGAGATTTGCTGGATGGCAGTAGAGGCGAGCTGGCGAAAGACTCGATCGCTTTCGTGGAAGATACTGCTTATTTTAGTGCTGTTTTAAGGGATAAGTTGGATACTCCCTATTCAGTAAAGAATGTCATTACATTTAAGATCAACGAATATGCACGCGTGTTACTCCCGGCTACCTTTACGGCTTCGGTAAATGTGCGTATTATCTATACTAAGCCGGATCAGGGAATTGATTCTGTGGAGAGGGTAATGAATATCAATTATTCAGATACCAGTGTTTATACAGCCAGAAGTAGTGTTGTATTTAACAATGCACATAGGGTAACGGTTAAAATACTGAGCGTAACTACGAATGCGACATCGAATGTGTTGCAGGCGTTGGTGTTGGAGAATGCGATGGATATACGTTTGGTATATAAGTTGTCCTGCGTGAATGACGGTGTGCAGCGTATCGGGGTTATTTCTCCGGCACCTGCCAATACAGATTCTACGGACGAGATTGGGGTCACATGGCCAGCCATGACCGGTGCAGATGTATACGATCTCGAATGGGCTTACATTGATTCAACAGCATTGCAGAGCGGAAGATATGGCGAACCGTTAAACCGCAATCTGATATTCCGCAATAATGCAACCCGTGTGACGGTGGCGACGAACTCGTATAATATCCCATTGTTGTACAGCGATGGCGGAGTATTGTTTTTCCGGGTGAGGGCTGTGCAGGAAAAGACAGGTATCGGCAGGACAGAGACGCCCTGGAGTTCTTTATACCAGGATGGTCTTGGACAATATGCTTTCACTGGCCATCAACGTCAGTTAAACTGGCAATCAAAAGTAGAGTTTGCGGAGAATGGAATGAGAAAAGCGGTTGTAAGATATTATGATGGTAGTCTCCGCAATCGTCAGACAGTTACAAAGAATAACACTACTAATACGACAGTTGTGGCAGAGACCTATTATGATCATCAGGGTCGTTCTGCTATAGAGGTGCTTCCGGCGCCGACTATGAGTTCTGTGATGAAATATTCCCGCAACTTTAACCGGACAATCAACGGCGGTGAGTATGACAAGGGAAATTACGATACGCTGATCAATGCGGCCGATATACTGACGGCATCTGCGAGTCCGATGTCAAATACTTCCGGCGCCAGCCAGTACTACTCAGGTAATAATCCGGAGAAGGATAATGGGGCTAATCAATATCTTCCGGATGCCGCTGGATATGCTTTTACTGAAACGTCTTATACGCAGGATAACACAGACCGGGTGAGCCGGAAGAGCGGAGTAGGACCTGTGCATCGCATTGGTAGTGGGCATGATACAAGATATAGTTACGGTGCACCAGGTGACAATGATCTGGATGCCCTGTTTGGAACCGAAATCGGTGTGAAATCCCATTATTTCAAAAATATTGTGCAGGATGCCAATGGACAGTATCATGTCAGTTATATCGACATGTATGGCCGCACGGTAGCCACGGCGTTATCAGGAGTGCCAGATAGCGCTAACCTTACAGGACTTTCCTACAATCCGCTTATTTCTTATACAGATACGCTGTCAAGGGCGAATAATCGTATAGTGAAAGATCTGGTAATGGAAAATACGCAGAGCCAGTTGGTTACGCTGCCTGGTAACTATGTCTTTAACTACAAATTGAAAGCCCCGGTGTTGCAACGTACCGATTGTAATAATAATCCAATTTGTTACAATGGTTTGTTTGACCTGGAGATAAGTATCACTGACGATGCTTCCAATCAAAGACTGGGAGGTAAACCGTTCGACACCGTATTACATAATTATACGCCGGGATCAGTTCCTGCCACCTGTGGTGTACCGGATCTGGAGGTTGGATTTACTAAATTTTTACCTGCAGGTACTTACCAGATCACCAAACGCCTGAGCGTGAACCGGGAGGCAATGGACTATTACCGAGATAGTGTATATCTGAAGAAACAATTATGCACCACACTTGAACAGTTTGTGCAGCAACAGCGGGATATCCTCGCGAACGATAGCTCCAGGACCTGTGTGCCGGATTGTAAGACCTGTCGTGACAGTGTCGGCACCTGGGAGGCATTCAGAAATAATTATCTGGCAAAAGCAGGTGTTTCACCAGTGGATTCAGCTTCTTACAGGGGAGCTGTGTATGCAGCTTACCAGGCGGCGGTTGAGGCCTGTGACGTTTTGTGCGAATCCGGTTCTGAGATAGCAGGTATCAGAAATGCCATGTTGCTGGATGTATCCGGGGCTTATGGACAGTATGCCAATCCGGCGGACACACTAAATATCTATTCCATATTCTACCATGTGGATGAAAGAGTGGTGGCGCCATACAGAAGGGATTCTGTTGTGTATTATGATGAACTGGGCCGCAGAGATACAGTATATGATGAGATCAGTGATACCTATGTAATACCGCAGTTACTGAATCCTGAACAGTTTGCAGCTAAGTTCAAGGCGTCATGGGCCGAGGCATTACTGAAGTTTCATCCGGAGTACTATAAGCTACTGGAGATGCAGAAGTATGCCGATAGCTATTTGTGGGACAAGACATTTGAGGGGGTAGATACCTATGCGGAGGCGAAAGAAATGGGTTATCTGAATCCGACTGCGAATAACAGTTATATTTTTCCTGCAGTAACAGGCAATAAAGATCCGCTTGCTGCAACAGCAAAAGATGGATTAGAGAAAGCGCTCAGTAATTTTAATGGCGGCAGTGGCGCCAGTTTGTTGTCTATGTGGAGCATGGCAACAGTGAGTGTGAAGTGTTCCCGTAACAGTGTTAACTGTTATCAGCAATACAATACGGCAGACAAAGCTTTCAATGAAGCCGTGATGTGTAAGGGCGATCTTGATATGTCCTGGAGGGCTTTCCGCCAGATGTACCTGACTACCAAGCATAACATCATCAATGACAGGATCAATAATGTTATCTACCCTGGTTATCCGAAGGTAACATCTGCTCAGCTGAGCGCTGCGGGCAATCAGCCTAATTTTTATGTGGTAAACGAGGCATTGAGTGAAAATGGAGGTGGGTTCCTGGGAAATAATGCTGATACAACGGTATTGAAAGACTCTGTCAATGCACAGCTGGAACGGTCTTATGACGAAAATTGCAGGAGCTATGTACAGGCATGGGTGAAACAACTGGCTCCGTGCAAGTATAGCCAGCAGGTACTTGATAGCATTATTATACCAAAATTGCTGGCGGTTTGTAAGGAAGGGTCTGATATGGACCATCCTTACGGTGCGAGCTCAGTTAAGCCATCCAGTGAGAGTTACTACAGAAGTTTCAGTGAAGTATTGAATACATATAATGCCCAGGCAGGTATTATAGATCCGCTGAACTGTAATGGCTATCTTATTACATTGCCGGCGCCGTATGACAAACAGTCGGCTTATACGAACAAACCGACTTATACTGCGCCTACTGATTGTGAATGTAATCAGCTCAGAATATTAAATATTGAATACCAGTCCTACAAGAAGCCATCAGATATAACGCTGGCCACTTACCTGAACCGTACAAGGGGGACTTCTCTGTCCGAAGTGCAGGTGCAGCAATTGCTGGGTGCCTGTAATGTACCGGGAACCAACACCTGTACGTACTTTGAGGAACCGCTGGTGGTCCCAACTATCATGCAATGTAACATAGCAGCGCCGTGTGCGAGCTGCGAGGTGGTGGGAAATAGTTACAGCCGTTTTCAGGCAACATATCCCGGCATAACACCGCTGCGCGAAGAGCCGGATTCCCTGCAGCAAAGGAAGAATGAGCTGTTTGTGAATTTCATGAATAATCAGCTGGGAATGAATAAGCAGTTGTGGGAATACATGGAATTTATGGATACCTGTCAGCTTTATCCATTTAAAGACAGCATTGTTTGCAGCGGAGGTAAACCGTTGATTCATAGTTATACGACAGGAAATGTTGACACGATCTACGATGTTATCCGCACCCCGGATAATGGGTTCATGCTGGCAGGGGCTACACCTATCGCGGCCAATAATAAGAATGCATATCTTATCAGGACGAATAGTAAGGGCGAGGTGCTCTGGTCTAAACATTACGGCAGTTTTGGAAATGACAATTTTGCCAGGATCAAGCCTACATCCGATGGCGGATATATAGCGATCGGTACCATTGCGGCTTACGCTGCGGCAAGAGATGCGATGATCGTTAAACTGACAGCACAGGGCGATGTAACCTGGAGCAAACGTGTCGGCCTTAATACAACCTGGGGAGAGACGGGCGCTGAAATTCTGCAGACAAGTGATGGGGGATACGCATATGTAGCACGATATAATCTTGCAGATGGTGTTGCAGATTTTCTTGTTGGATCACTTAAGCCTGACGGAACCTTTAACTGGCTCAAGCGTTTTGGTGAGGGCAGCGGAGATGAAGGCTATTCGATGGTGGAGAATAAAGATACACTGGTGATAGCTGGATGTTCATGGGTGACTTCAGTATCAGTAGGGCAGTTTGATGGCTGGATATTGAAAGTGGACAAGAAAACAGGGCAACGGTTGAGTGTCTATTGGTATGACATTGGCCAGCCGACAAAGACAATCACGAACTTTTCTAATTATCTCCATAAAGTAAAGGATGGGTATATAGTTAGTTATTCTGCCGGAGACGCCGGAGGTATAAAACAAAGTGTATTGAGTTTAACCGAGAATGGCAGGATAAAATATGCTAAACAGTTCTCCCGTCCGCTGAGTCAATCTGTCTATCAGTGGATGCCGACGGCAGTAGGCTCGGATGGTAGCATTATAGCAGCCCAGAATATACTGTCTTCCAATAATAATGGCATTGTGTGGGAGAAAGTCAATGAAGATGGAACTCTTCGCTGGTCTGATATGCTCAGGTTGGATAGTTCTGTTCTCTTTACAAAGCTTATAGAGAATGCAGATGGCGGATTTGTGGGAGTTGGTACATATGGACGGAGCTCAATGATGGTTTTCACACCACCTTATGCACCGATGGGATGTAACGATAGTTTGATCAATGTTACTTTTGATCCTGTTGGGGTAAGGTTTAATCCTGATACTATCATGGTGTGGGATGTCGTCATCAAGGACACTGCGGTGAAAGTATTTACGCTTACAGGCAATGCGATAGCACCGGTACATAGAGTGTTTAACTGTGTGGGGGCTGACAGTTGCTTCCGTATGAGTAAAGGCCCCTTACTTTGTGGTAATACTAAACCGGTATTTGAGGAGGTTGATGTCAACGAGGTAAACAACTGTTCTGATAATGAGTTTTTTGCAGTGAGTAAGGGAACCGAGTTGTTTAATGCATACAGAGATTCTCTAAAGGCCGGTTTCAACAAGGCATACATAGATAGTTGCATGAATGCCGGATTGAGGGAGCTCTTTACAGTTTCCTATACCACGTCGGAATATCATTATACATTGTACTATTATGACCGCGCGGGATCTTTGGTGAAGACAGTGCCACCGGCGGGTGTTGTGGTAAACCGCACACCAACCTGGTTAAATGCTGTGAAGGCTGCCAGAGCAAGGGGCCTGGAGCAGCTGCCGGCTCATACCATGGTGACAAATTACAGGTATAATACCTTAAACCAGGTAACAACCAAGTTGACGCCAGATATCACTGCGGCTTTGCGCTATGCTTATGACAGGGTTGGTAGATTGGTTGCAGCGCAGCCTGTAATATCAACCACCAGCATTTATACTATTTATGATAACCTGGGACGCATTACGCAGACTGGCGCTACATCCGGCTCAATATCAAATAGTACCAGCCGTAACCCGTATACCCTGGCACAGTGGTATGCCAATATGCTGAGGACGGAAGTTATTGCTACCACCTATGACGAGCCTTATACGCCTTTATCAGGAGCAGTGATCAGCCAGCGTAACCTGAGAAACCGCGTATCCTGGTCGGGTGTATTTTCAGGTACTGCAGCTGTAAATACCGGGGCTTATACTTTTGGAACCTTCTATAGTTATGATGCATACGGTAATGTAGATACCCTGGTACAGGATTTTAAAACGGGAGGAATGGCAGAGGGTAATAACCGTTGGAAGAAAATGGTATATCAGTATGACCTGCTTAGCGGAAAAGTCAAACATGTGGCTTATCAGCCAGGTGCACGGGATGCGTTATATCACCGTTTTACCTATGATGCGAATAATAAGCTGACAAATGTAGAAACCAGCAGGGATAGCATTAACTGGGACAGGGACGCCTACTATCAGTATTATAAATATGGTCCGCTTGCAAGAACGGTGATAGGACAGCAGCAGGTACAAGGGATAGATTATACTTACACGCTGCAGGGTTGGTTGAAGGGAATTAACAGTACAGCAGATACTTCCATATTTGATATGGGAGGAGATGGTGCCGGTACAAGCGCTGTTGCCAAAGATGTATATGGTCTGGCGTTGCACTATTATGGTGCGAGGGACTATAAACCTATAGGTAGTACTGTCCATCCTTTTGCAGATCCGGGCAACATTGGTGGTTACTTTAAACCATTATTTAACGGAAATATTGCCGGTATCAGTCAGCATATATCATCCATTGGTACGCCGTTGATGTATAATTATACGTATGATGTGCTGAATAGGATAGCCAGTATGCAGGCTGTAAAAGGACTGGATAAGGCTAATAATAGCTGGACGCCTGTTGTGTTGCCGGACTTTAAGGAGGAGGTGTCCTATGATCCGAATGGTAACATCAGGACATATCTCCGCAGAGGAAATAATACATTTGCAGGGAAACCGCTGGCAATGGATAGCCTTATCTATAACTACACCAGTGGAACTAATAAGCTGTTATACATTTTTGATGGCGTGGACGCAGGCAACTACCCGAATGACATAGACAACCAGGTAACCAATAACTATAACTATACAGGGGGAGGTCAGTTGAATATCGACAGGGCAGCGGGGATAACGAGCATACAATGGACTGGATATGATAAGATCAAGGTCATAAGCTCAGCAAGTGGGCCAACCAATTATTCCTATGATATTTCTAATAAGCGTATCAGTAAAACCTTCAAAGGTATACAGACCTGGTATGTTCGTGATGCCTCCGGGAATGTAATGAGTGTGTACGTGAAGGGCGACAGTTCTTTAAATGGTGGGCTGCTTACTCAGACAGAGGCTCATTTATATGGAGATGGCAGACTGGGGATCAACGAGCTGAGTACCGATGTTCAAAGTGCAGCGCCGCAGAATAATATTGATCTCCCTGGTTTGGGATATGCAACTGAGGTAGCCTTTGTCAGAGGCAGGAAGATGTTTGAGCTGGGCAATCACCTGGACAATGTATTGGCAACAGTATCTGATAGAAGAATAGGTGTATCAAGGGATGGTAGTACGATCGATCATTATGAAGCTAACCTGGTTTCAGCGCAGGATTATTATCCTTTCGGTATGCAGATGCCGGGAAGAGGCTTTGCAAGTAATAACTACAGGTATGGATTTAACGGTAAGGAAAATGACAATGATGTGAAGGGGGACGGAAATCAGCAGGACTATGGTATGAGGATCTATGATACCAGAATAGGCAGGTTCCTGAGTATGGACCCGCTGGCTCCGACGTATCCGGAACTGACACCTTACCAGTTTGCAAGTAATAAGCCTATCAATTCAATTGATCTGGACGGTCTGGAAACCTGGGAATTAACTACTCCGCTGTTCAAGTTGCATGCAGCCCTGGAAATTTCAAATACAAAAACAGCGCTCTACATACAGCAGCAAAGGGCGATAGAGCAGGAGAGAATCAATGCCATGTTTGAAGAATCCGCGAGAAATCCGAAAATAGCGAAAACGGATGATTGTATCAGATGCCAGGAGATTATCAACGCGCATTACGAGGGCTTGCGTATGGAAGAAACGAATTCGAACCTCGATCCGATAGCACAAGGAGGCGCCGGTTTCGGTCGTGGTCTTGTAAGAGACCCGTTCTTCCAGGTTTCCAGCGGTTATGTGCTGGGAAGCGGTCTTGGATTTTTAATGCCACGTATTGACCCCAAGGTAACATGGCTATCGTTTGGGATTAAATCCAGTGTAGACGTTCTCGGTCAGACAATTGCAAACGGCAGTATCTGGAAAACGGATGTGTTTGACGCAACGCTTGCTGGCCTTACAATGCCAATGACCGCCCATGCACTCGGTTCGATACTCGATGTGAAACCATTTGATAAGGACAAGATCGGACTTACGTTCTATAATAAGTCACTCTTGTCAACAGGAATTGATTTTGGTGTTAAAGTCGCATTTGGCGGAAGTAAATACGGCTTGGGAGGCTGGTCTAAAGCAAAACTTGCCAATTCATTGGGATTCAAATCGGCATTTCTTACCAAAGCGGTAGGCGAGGGCTTAGCGGAAACCTACAGGCAACTAGCTAATTTCCCGGTAAGTGCAACAGGTAAGATAGCAAGAAAGACGATAAAGAAAAAAACAGATAAGTAAGATCAGCAGGTAGTAATTTTTTAGCCCCCTGGTGTTTGTGTTAAAACATCAGGGGGCTAAATTATATTTATTGAATACTAGTTTTTAGGAGAAAGATCTTCATCAATTATAGACTGATCTGAAAATGTTTTGATACAATTCCGGATATGCGCTTCACTTGTATTCAAGCCTAGCAGCTCTATTGTGTATTCGCGGGGATGGGTTTTCAGCGTCAGGACCAGCGATAAAGTCGTCATATTATCATTGGGACTTTCCACTATTTTATATCCCTTAATATTTTCCCAGGGAATTATCTTTTTCTTATGTGTTATACCATCGGGAGAAAATATTATCACGGCCTTATTATCAAACACACTATATAAACAAAAAGCTGCGACGCACACAAAAAACAGGATAAAGAGGCCGGCAGCAATCGGATTTTCGTGTAGCTGAATTTTTGTTTCTTCATATGATCCGACAAAAAAACTGGCGACGAGTCCAGTAAATAGAATTGAGAGGACGATGTATAAGGTCTTTGATTTCTTAATTGTAATATTGCCAGATGCCATAGGTTAGAAAAATTAGAATGGTATAAAAGTACAGATAATATGTAAAAGATAATTGTATTGGTATTGATAATTAATATTTTGGAGAGTGAAAGCGCTGAATACATCGGGGCAGCAGAGATAAATGCAAAGAACACCCGAACGTTGAATGTTTTTATTAAGGGATTGTGATAGCCTGTACCAAAACCGAACACCTACCCGGTAATACTGAACATATCTAACAATATTTAATAACTAACCATTTGCTACTTATATCGATCTCCCCTTGGCATACCCCTTGCGCCCCACAACCCGAACGCAATCCAAAACGGATCATCCCATGATAAAGAACCACCTAAAGATCGCCTGGCGCAGTCTGCTGTCCACCAAACGTTTTTCTTTCATCAATATTTCCGGCCTGGCCGTAGGTATGGCGGCAGCTGGTCTGGTATTTCTGTGGCTCCGGAATGAGATCAGCTTTGACAAGTTTCATGAGAATAAAGACCGGCTGTACGAAGTATATGGCCTGGCATCTTCTGATGGGAAACAGATAGCTATCAATCAGACGGAACAACCTTTGGCGCCGGCTTTAAAGAAAGATTTTGGTGAAGTAGAGCGTACGACCCGTTTTGCGGACATCAGCAGTTTCCTGCTGACTGCCGGTGATAAACGTTTTACAGGTGTCAACGGCGGATTTGTAGATCCTGCCTTCCTGCAGATGTTTAGTTTCCCCCTTGCCGCTACAACAAACAAAGAGCCGTTACATAATATCAATTCCATCGTTATTACAGAAGGGTTGGCAAAGAAACTGTTTGGAAATGAGAATGCCCTGAATAAAGTGATTAAGATCGATTCGGTTGATTACTTCCAGGTAACAGCGGTATTAGAGCAGCTGCCGTCAAATACCCGTTTTGACTTTGAGTATCTGCTGCCATGGGATTACCTGCACAAGATAGGGTGGAGTATCCCAATTATCCGTTCAACTACCAGTTTACAGATCAGCAATACGCTAAGATGTTTGACGCAGAACAACGCACGCAGTCGCTGGCCGGATTATCCGCAGCATTGGCGATTTCCATTTCCTGCCTGGGATTGCTTGGATTGTCGGCATATGTAGCTGAACGCCGTGTGAAAGAAATCGGTGTGCGTAAAGCGTTGGGCGCCTCAGTTCTCAATATTACAGGATTGCTGACATTTGATTTCATGAAGCTGGTAATAGCCGCCATTGCGATAGCCATTCCTATTGGCTGGTGGGCCATGAATACCTGGCTGGAACATTTTGAATATAAGATCACGATTAACTGGCTGGTGTTTGTCTTCTCCGGATTACTGGCGGTTAGTATCACGTTGCTGACGGTGAGTTATGAGGTGATCCGGGCAGCTATGGTTGATCCGGTGAAGAGTTTAAAGCGGGAATAAGTTGTAAGGGGAATTGTTTGTTCAGATTGCGCCCTCCGTTGCTTCATATCTGCACAAACAATTCCTCCTTCGGCTTGCTGAATTTCTTCCTCACCGAAGCCGGATCATCAGTATGCCGATAACCAATTGCCGATGTTTGATGAGTTCCATGCTTTTACTTATTGGACGGTAATACATAATGTGTGAACAGGAAATCCTCCCTAAATCCCATTCTAGCATAAATACCCTTTCCCATAGCGGAGGCCTGCAACACACAATGGGAAGCATTACTGTCCATCGCTATATCGATCAGCATTTTCATAATCTCTTCTGCGTATCCCTGTCTGCGTACTTCAGGTATGATGCCAACGGAATGGATACCCGCTATGCCATCCTCAATATGCAACAGAGCCGTTCCGATGAGGGTGTTTTCAAGAAAGACCAGGTAGAACGGCACTTTTTCGCAGGAATGGGATACTACATCCTCGTGTATCCGGTAACCAAATGGAACAGCAAAGGTGTCTACCCATTGTTTAGCCTGCTCCTGGTTTGCTACGCGTAGCAACCGAAGCCTTTTCTCATATACAGGTCTTTCCTTCAGCTGGAGAGACATAGCCGTTTGTTCGAATCGCTGCTCCAATCCCCTGGACAGAAACAGATTGTGATTATCCTCCCAGCACGAGATCTTCAGGCTTTCTTTGCCATTACGCATTTCGTTGATAGCGTCGTCCAGTACTTCCGGCGTGTAATTCCATGACCATAACCTGTTAGGCCAGTCAGAAAAGGGAAGATAGCAGTAGCTATAATTCTGCTTGTTATAGTTCGTATTAAAAGGCGTATTTACCGTCGTCCATAAGGAAAGGATGTTCTCAATGTTTTTTTCTTTCAGATTCATAGCACGCTTTGAAATAACAATCTAAGTATAATAATAATACTCAGGTCACACAAAGGTGAAGAATCCAGATTAAATACGCCTTTACATATGTTGATTGAGGGGATTTTATTTCAGTTCCTTCCGGATCCTGCTTAATTGAGTGGGAGTGATACCGAGATGAGCTGCTATTTCCCGCAAGGGCACTCGTTTGTCGATATCTGGCGATTTTGCCAGCAGTTTTAGATATCGTGTGGATGCTGTTTCAGTAACGATGGATATTTCTCTCTGCTCTTTGTCTATGATCCATTGTTTTTCAAGATAGCCGATGTAGAAGTTCTTTAAATTATCATGTTGATAGATCAGTTTTCTGTATGCTGCATAATCAAAGGTGATCAATATACAGTCTTCCAGGGTCTGCAATGTAAATTCTGAAGGAGTTTTACGTAAGAGGGAAACAGCAGAACCAACCAGATCTCCTTCTGTAAAAAGGTTCTTGTTATAGGAAACGCCGGTCTCGCTGATGAAATAGGCTTTTATCACACCTTTACATAACAGATGGATATTGCGTGCTATTTGTCCCTGGCTTACAATGATGGCGTCCTTTGGATAATGCTCAAAGGAGAGAATATCAGTCAGGTAGTCAAATGATTCTTCTGTAATGTCGGGATCAATTGCCCGAAAAGCATTTTTGAGCAGTTGAATGTATTGATCTTCGTCTGTTATTTCATTCATCAGCGGCAAATATAATACTTTATACCTGCTGGTTTTTATGGCCTGGATAATGTGCTGTCAGACCCCGGATGATCATGCCTGATACACTGGCAGGCTGAAACCAAACGTACTACCTTCCCCGAGTTTACTATCCACCCAGATCTTTCCGCCCTGAGCTTCTATGAACTCCCGGGATATAGACAATCCCAGTCCTGTACCCACTTTTTCCGGCGTACCGGGCACTTTAAAATAGCGGTCAAAAATGCGGGAGAGATACTTTTCTTCGATGCCTCTGCCATGATCGCAGACGGAGAACTCGATGTTGTTGTCTTTAAGCGAAGTAGTGAGCTCTATCTCAGCATCTTCGGGAGAGTATTTGACCGCATTGGTCAGGAAGTTGGTCAATACCCAGGCAGTTTTCTCCGGATCGGTCATTATTTTATGCCCGTTCGTATTGTTATTGATCCGGATGGCAATGTTCTTTTGCTGCGCCAGCGCGCTGACGGTATTGGTGGCATTATCGATGATGATGTCCGGAGAAACGGGCTCAATCTTCAGCTGAATATGTCCTGTCTCCACCTGGCTCATATTGAGCAGCTCACTGGTGATCTTAAGCAGACGGTCGGCATCGTCAGTGATACTTTTTACCAGTTCTTCCTGCTCCCTGTTGACATCACCTATGCGGGCATCTGTCAGTAGCTGGGCGCTCATCTTGATGGACGCAATGGGCGTTTTCAACTCATGAGAGATAGTAGCGATGAAGTTGGTCTTAGCCTCATTAAGCTCATGGAAAGGAGTAATATTACGCAGTACGATCACCTGTCCGACGAGTTTATCAGCATTTGTCACGTTGAGGATATCCAGGTGAAAATAACTTTCCTTTCCGTCTGCGTATATTTTGAGTTCCTTATCGCGACTGTCCTGTTTCAGGAGACTGCGCATCAGATCATTGTTAAGCGCAATATCGGGGGCATATTTACCCCTGATCTCAGCTTCCTGCAGGCCAAGCAGCTTTTCGGCTACCTTGTTGAGGAAGAGCAGATTTCTGTTCTCATCCAGTCCGATAATGCCATCATTCATCTGGTTGATGATGGTGTCGATACGGCTCTTTTCAAATTTGATCTTTGCGAGGTTACTATGTTCATACTCGTCGAGCTTTTCCGCCATGCTGTTAAAGGCTTGTGCCAATTCCCCGAATTCATCATGTTGTGAGATGCGGATGCGTTTGGAGTAGTCCTTATTCACGATGGCCTTGATACCTTCTGAAAGCGCGTTGACGGGCTCACTGATAATACCCGGAAAGTTAACTGCCAGTGTAAAGGCGATGAGAGCCAGAAAGCCGAAGATGAACATGGTATAGTTGCTGAAACGCCTGGCATTCTTTTCGGCTACTGTGTTCTTCCGTTGGATGGCCTCCTGATTGGCAGTATTGATCTTATAGATCTCCCGGCGGATAATGGTCTGCAGGGAATCGTTGGAAGGATCACTTTTTAACAGTTCGAAGGTATTCCTGACGGCCGCAGTGGCGCGGCCTTCTCCGGGTTCCGTGATATTGGCTTCCTGTTTTGCAAGATTGGTTTCAAACTCAGGGAATACGCTGGCATCAAAGGGCTCACGGTCCATCAAAGTCAGCATATTATTACTGTACACCAGTGTTTCGTAGTTATCTTCCAGGATAAGACGAGCGTCATTCTTAAGCTGGTATATGGAGAAGATCCCCAGGATACCGGAAATGAGAATGGCTACAAATAAAAATCCAATGCCTATACTTAGTTTCGTCTTTAGACGCATGTCACGAAAGAATTATAATGTCAATGTCCGATTCTGACAACTTGCCCAGCAGCTGTGAGAACACGGCTGTATTCATCAGCATGCCCATTACGTTAAGATGTGGCTTTCCGATGCAGATCGTGGTGATCTTTTTCTCTTCGGCCGTCTGCATGATACTTTTAGCAATATTAGTACTTTTTACCTTTATCACTTCTCCACCCAGTTCCATCACCAGTTTAAAGTTATTGATCAGATGTCGCTGGGCCGCCAGTCCGATCCTGTCGCCATCTTCCCTCGGCGTCTGTACATACAGCACATACCATTTCGACTGATAATAAGCCGATAGCCGGGCCGTTTTACGGATCACTTTCTTTGCTATGAGATGGTTGCTGCTAATGCATGCCAGGAAGCGCTCATTTCTTGCCTGGGCACTTCGTGGCAGCGATGAATCTATTTTACGTTCTACCTGGGTAGCTACTTCTTTCAGCGCCAGCTCTCTTAACTGGAGTATCCGTTCCGGCTGAAAGAAGTTTTTCATAGCCACGGCTATCTTGTCAGCAGTATAGATCTTGCCTTCCTTCAGACGTGTGATCAGCTCATCCGCCGTGAGGTCAATATTTACTACTTCATCGGCCTGTTGCAGTACCAGGTCGGGGATGCGTTCTGCAACATCCACACCGGTAATGCCCTTCACCTCGTCCTGTAAGCCTTCTATATGCTGGATATTGACCGCGCTGATAACGTTAATGCCCGCTTCCAGTATCTCCATTACATCCTGCCAGCGTTTTTCGTTCTTGCTGCCTTCTATGTTGGTGTGCGCCAGTTCGTCAATGACCACCACTTCCGGATGAAGATTCAAAACTGCCTGCATGTCCAGTTCTTCCAGGGCTTTCCCTTTGTAGAACAGTTCCCTGCGGGGAATAACAGGTAAGCCGTCCAGCAGGGCATGTGTTTCAGCCCGGTTATGGGTTTCTATGTAGGCAATCCTGATATCCACGCCGTTGCGCAGCAGGGTTCTGGCCTCCTGGAGCATGCGGTAAGTCTTACCTACACCGGCGCTCATACCGATGTATATCTTGAACTTTCCCCGTCTCGACTGGCGGATCAGGTCGAGGAAATGTTGCGCATTATTTTCTTTTTCAGTCATAGGCTTAATATTCAAAAACTCACGCTCCGTCTAAACTCAGGCAGGGCTTCTCTGAAGAAGCGCCCGTAGCTTAGTACGGAGGAAGTGAGATGAATCCGGTTACGGAAGATCAGTACACACCGGCTAGAAGCTGTGCTTCCCTTTCTTCGGCTTTTTGTAAGGCAGGAGGCGTATAAAGCATTGCCGTACAAAGACAGTTCCGGCACCCTTTCTTCTGCAGGATATTAAAGTTAACACAACTCCTGCATCCCTTCCAGAATTCCGGGTCCCTGGTTATTTCATTAAAGGTGACTGGTAAAAACCCTAATTTGCTGTTCATACGCATAATAGCCAGTCCGCTTGTAATACTGAACAGTTTTGCTGTGGGGTATTTTTCCCGCGACAGCTGAAAGATCCTTTTCTTGATGCGGGAGGCGACTCCTAGTCCGCGGAAACCTGGATTAACGATCATTCCTGAGTTAGAAACAAACTCTCCGTTACTCCAGGATTCAATGTAAGAGAACCCTACCCAGATCTTATTTACGGTCAGCGCTATCACTGCCTTTCCTTCCCTTATCTTTTTCATGATAGCGGTAACAGAACGTTTGCTGATACCGGTACCTTTTGCTTTGGCGGATGCTTCCATTTCTGCTGTGATTGTTGCAGCGTATTTACAATCTGAAAGCACCGCCTTTCTGACAATCACTCTGTCGTTGTCCATTTCGGATAGTTTTATTTTAATATATCCAGGGCTATATTCAGTTTAAGCACATTCACTTTGGAAGGTCCGGCGATACCCAGCAGCGGACGTTCGGTATGATCAGACACCAGTGCCATCAGCTTCGTTTCGGAAAGATGACGTACTGCCGCGATACGTTTTACCTGTATCAGGGCGGCAGCAGGAGAGATGTCCGGATCCAGGCCACTACCGGAAGCCGTAACCAGTTCCGCAGGGATATCTTCTTTTTTTACACCGGGATTGTGTACCAGGAAGGTATCGATGCGTTCCTGCACAGTTTTCTTGTAGTCAGGATTGGACGCTGCCTTGTTGGAACCTCCGGATCCGGCAGCATTATAGTTCACGGCAGATGGGCGGCCGTTGAAATATTTATCTTCTGTAAAACGTTGACCTATGTTTTCATACCCCACTACTTTACCGTTTACAGCAACTGTTTTACCTTTCCCTTGTCCCGGGGCTGCTTTGGATATTGCAGCTATCAGAGAGGGATAAAGCACCGCCAGAACGAGTACCATAAAAAGGGTCAGTTTTACAGAAGGCCATATATACTTTCTCATTGTTGTTTTTTTATTGGTAATTACATGAATAAGGTCAGGAACAGATCAATGATCTTGATTCCTATGAAAGGGATAATAACGCCGCCAAAACCATAGATGAGCAGGTTCCTGCGCAACAACGCGCTGGCGCCGATCGGTTTGTAGGCAACACCTCTCAGTGCCAGTGGTATCAATGCTGGGATGATCAGTGCATTGAAGATTACGGCCGAAAGGATAGCGCTCTCCGGAGACGCCAGGTGCATAATATTGAGCCCCTGTAAAGCCGGAATAGCGGTTACAAATAATGCCGGAACAATGGCAAAGTATTTTGCCACGTCGTTGGCGATGGAAAAAGTAGTGAGAGTACCACGTGTCATCAGTAACTGTTTACCGATTTCCACGATCTCAATCAGTTTAGTGGGGTCGTTGTCGAGGTCCACCATATTGCCCGCTTCTTTAGCCGCCTGAGTACCGCTGTTCATTGCTACACCTACGTCGGCCTGTGCCAGTGCTGGTGCATCGTTGGTCCCGTCTCCCATCATGGCTACCAGTTTACCGCCTTCCTGTTCCTTACGGATATAGATCATTTTATCTTCAGGTTTGGCTTCAGCAATGAAGTCGTCCACACCAGCCTTTTCAGCGATATATTTTGCTGTAAGCGGGTTGTCGCCGGTCACCATTACTGTCTTCACACCCATTCTGCGCAGGCGTTCGAAACGTTCACGTATACCGGGTTTGATGATATCCTGTAGCTCGATCACCCCGATCACTGTTTCGTTACGGCTTACCACCAATGGCGTACCACCATTCGAAGAGATCTCTTTTACCTTTTCTTCTGTTTCCGCAGGGAATGGATGACCAGCTTTCTGTACGATATTACGGATAGCATCATAAGCGCCTTTACGGATACGGAGCCCGTTGAGATTGAGTCCGCTGCTACGTGTTTCTGCGGTGAACTCAATAAAGGTGGCTTCTTCCGCGCTGGGCGGCGTAACCTTTATGCCTTTCTCTGCGGCCAGTTCCACAATAGATTTGCCTTCAGGCGTTTCATCTGCCATAGAGGCCAGTGCGCAGGCTTCGAAGAACTCCTTCTTGCCGATGCCAATGGCAGGCCAGAAGTGTGTGGCCTTACGGTTACCGATAGTGATGGTACCTGTTTTGTCGAGCAACAGCGTATCAAGGTCGCCGGCAGTTTCAACCGCTTTACCGCTTTTCGTGATGACGTTGGCTCTCAGTGCACGGTCCATGCCTGCGATACCGATCGCACTGAGCAGCCCGCCAATAGTGGTAGGTATAAGGCATACAAACAGGGACACAAAAGCCGCGATGGTGATAGGTGTGTTGGCATAGTCACCAAAAGGCTTTAAGGTTACGCAAACGATGGTGAAGACCAGTGTAAAGCTTGCCAGCAATATGGTAAGGGCAATTTCGTTAGGTGTTTTCTGGCGACTGGCGCCTTCGACGAGCGCTATCATTTTATCCAGGAAGCTTTCACCCGGATCGGTCGTTACACGTACCCTGATCCTGTCGCTCAATACTTTCGTACCGCCTGTTACGGATGATTTGTCACCGCCGGATTCACGGATCACCGGCGCAGATTCGCCGGTGATAGCCGATTCGTCGATGGTAGCCAGCCCCTGCACGATTTCACCGTCCATCGGTATCATATCACCGGCTTCGCAGATAAAGAAATCGCCTTTACGTAACTGTGAAGAAGGTACGATCTTAATCTCGTTGGTATATACTTCACCCACTGCAAACACCTTCTTGGCAGGCGTTTCTTCCCTTGTTTTACGAAGGCTTTCGGCCTGCGCCTTACCTCTTGCTTCAGCAATCGCCTCCGCGAAGTTGGCAAAGAGAAGGGTCAGCAGCAGGATGATAAACACGGCGAGGTTGTATCCGAAGGAGCCCTGTGAGGCATCTCCGGTAATAGCGGTATACAGTGTAACAACCAGCATGATAGCTGTTCCGATCTCCACGGTGAACATCACCGGGTTACGGAACAGGATCTTTGGTGAGAGTTTGACAAAGGCCTGCTTTAAGGCGCCGCTCACCAGTGCCGGTTCAAAAAGTTTATTATGATTGCGTTCAGACATATAATTCAGATTTTGCGAACAAGGTGGTCATAGGATAGTAACCAGATGACGATTTAGACTTAGGATAGTAACAAATGGCTTTATCAGTAGGATTGGAAATATTCTGCTATAGGTCCCAGGGTCAGTGCAGGGAAGAAAGCCAGTGCTGCAATGATCATGATCACAGCGTAGGTCATGATACCGAATGTAGCGGTATCGGTCTGCAGCGTGCCTGCCGATTCAGGGATATATTTCTTCTTAGCCAGGATACCTGCAATGGCAACCGGACCGATGATTGGAATAAAGCGGCCGAGTATCATGATAACACCCGTACTGATGTTCCAGAAGATATTGTTGTCTGCTAAACCTTCAAAGCCGGAGCCGTTGTTGGCAGAAGAAGATGTAAACTCATAGAGCATTTCCGAGAATCCATGATTGGACGGATTGTTGAACCATGCGGATGGTTGTACGGACCATGCTATCTGCGGATGATGTGCAGCAAAGTACGCTGACAACGCAGTACCGACCAGTATCAGGAAGGGGTGGAAGAGCGCAATGATAGCTGCGATCTTCATCTCACGTGCTTCAACTTTACGGCCCATGAATTCAGGCGTACGTCCTACCATCAGTCCGGAAATGAATACCGCGATGATGAGGAAGATAAAGTAGTTGAGTAAACCTACGCCTTTACCTCCATAGAAACAGTTTGTCATCATACCTAATAGCTGCATAGTGCCCGACATAGGCATGGAACTATCATGCATAGAGTTCACAGAACCTGTAGAGATGATGGTGGTCATCACCTGCCAGTAGGCCGAAGCCGGTACGCCTATGCGTACTTCTTTACCTTCCATGGCAGTGATGTCTTTCAGGCCCAGATGACCCAGTAGCGGGTTGCCGCTTATTTCGGAGATAAGGTTAGGTATCATAAACGTCAGCATACCCGCGGTCATCACACCAAAGATGACATAGCCGAGTTTCCTCCGGCGGATAAAGAAACCGAAGGCGAAGATCAGCGCCATCGGGAGTATCACCTGGGCAACGATCTCCACCGTGTTGGTAAAGTAGTTCGGATTTTCCAGCGGGTGAGCAGAGTTAGCGCCGAACCATCCACCGCCATTAGTACCAAGGTGTTTAATAGCGATCATACCGGCAGCAGGACCTCTGGACACCTGTACGGAATCGCCCTGCATGGTAACAATACTATCCTTTCCGTCAAAGCTGGCAGGAGTGCCGTTGAACACCAGTATGATAGCCATGACGACGCTCAGCGGAAGCAGTATACGGGTGATCGTTCTTGTGAAGAATACAAAGAAATTGCCCAGTCTTTCCGTTGTCTTTTCGGCAAAGGCCCTGAACAGTACTGCTACTGCGGCAACGCCGGTAGCGGCAGATACGAACTGCAGGAAGGTAATGACAAAGAGCTGTGAAAAATAGGTAAGCCCGGATTCACCTGAATAGTGCTGCAGGTTACAGTTCACCAGGAAGCTGATGGCTGTATTGAAGGCCAGGTCGGGCGTCATATCCGGATTGCCGTCCGGATTGAGCGGCAGATGAGATTGGAATAGCAGGACAAAAAAGGCATAAACCAGCCACACAAGGTTAATAGATAACAAGGCTGCCATGTGCTGCTTCCAGTTCATCTCTTTATGAGGATCTATCCCGCAGATGCGGTAGATAAAACGTTCCACAGGATTGAGGAAGTCGGTGATGGTACGTTCCCCCTGGAATACTTTTGAAATGTATTTACCCAGCGGGAAGGCTATCACCAGTGTTATGATAAAGGTGAGGATAACACCTGTTATTTCGCTGTTCATTATTAATCGGTTTGAGATCAGAATTTTTCAGGTTTCAGGAGAACATACACCAGGTAAATGAATACGAGGATGGATATTGTCAACAGTATTGTCATCATAAATTCAATTATATGTTTTCGAAGAAATCTATTGATTTATAAAAGAGATAAAAGCAAATGAGCATAATGAGCAGATAAAGTGCGATCAGCATATGTCAGTTTTTTTTGAGTGATAGATTATACGCCGGGCTTCAGTACCTGCTGGATGTAGAGGGAAAAGAGCACAGCCGGCATTACCCGCTGTATTTCCAGCCATTCCTGGCGACTGCAGGACATCCTGAAACTGGAGAATGAAAAGATGAAAACATTTTCGATGGCTGTTTTCATCAGCTGGTTACCCCTGTTGTAGATCTTTTCTGCAAGTACCATACAACGTTGTACCTGGCGCAGCTGATGCTGTTGCAACATTCTGGCGGTATAGTTAGCCAATACCTTTACAGAGAGGTATGCGCTGCCAAAAACAGGCGCGCATACTATTTCCTTTTGTATTTCCGGTATTTCATCCGCTATCTGGGCGGCGGCTTCATATTGGTTCATAAAAATCAATTTACGGGGTAGTAAAGGCGAATGGCATGCCCGGTTCTGGCATGAAATGGCAGTTTGGCTGAAAAACCGCCACCGATAAGGGACTATAATTGCTGAGCAGCATCAGGCTGGAAGAAACGCACCCTGAAAACCCTCTCATTTTGAGAAGGGTTTATCAATTTGGATAATATCTGGTCCCCCCGAATATTGGCGACGCCGGTTGTCCGGTTCACCACCTTATTTGTCCGACAGGCGCCATAGCACTATGTGTTGTTCCGGATTAATCGTCCATTTGTACTGTGATTAACAATTATTCAAACGATCAATTCAAACACATGAGACCAGTCAACATAGTAATCATCAGCACAGCTTTAATAGGCCTGCTTGTAGCAATGGCCGCATTTATGGGCATATCAAATGAAAGAATAATGAAAGATGTACAGAAAGCGAAGAATAGCAAAGGTTTTGCCGTTGTTGAGCTGTTCACTTCGGAAGGATGCTCCAGCTGTCCGCCGGCCGATGCGCTGATGGAACGCATTCAGCAGGACAATGAGAATAAAGACATATATATCCTGGCCTTCCACGTCGACTACTGGGATCACCAGGGTTGGAGAGATCGCTTCAGTGATCGCAGATACTCAGAACGACAGCAACAATATGCCGGATGGTTGGGCCTCTCGACTATTTATACGCCGCAGGTGGTGATCAACGGCGAAGGTGAGTTTGTTGGTTCAAATGCAGGTGCTATTGTAAAAGCGATCGCTAATGGTTTGGACGCCGCATCTAAAGACAGTGTAAGCCTTCGGGCAAAGCTTGGACAAGGCAAAATATATATAGAACATGATGTATCCGGTCAGCACAAAGATGCAGCCCTGGTGCTCGCCCTCGTACAGAAAGAAGCACACAGTGATGTTAAGGCTGGTGAGAATACAGGCAGAAAGTTGTCCCATGTACAGATAGTACGGCAGCTGGCATATGTTGACGCCAACAGCAGTAAAGAAGTTGAAATGAAGCTGCCGGAAGGCTTTAATGAAAACGGCTGGGAGTTGATAGGTTTTGTGCAGCAGAATGGAGATGGCCGTATTACCGCAGCTACCAGAACGGGATTTCAGGCATCAACTGATGCGGTTAAATAATGTAACCGGTGAATTTCAGGAAACAGATCAATCAATATAGTTATAACAGTAAACAGTCATAAGAAAAACAAACATAAAAAACAGATCATGGAAAACAACAACAATGGAGTAATCAGCACTCCCAGGATTGAGAAAGTAATATACACAGGTAAGACTCACACGACTGGCGGAAGAGAAGGCAGGGCAAGCAGTTCAGATGGCCGTTTGGATATTCGCTTGTCTTCTCCGGTAAGTACAGATCCGGGAACTAATCCGGAGCAACTATTTGCCGCAGGATGGTCAGCCTGTTTCATGGGAGCGATTGGAATAGCTGCAGCAAAAGCGAAAGTTACTTTGCCTACGGACTTTTATGTTGATGCAGAGGTGGATCTCGGTTTGGTAGGTGTTGCATATTTTCTGCAGGCCCGTCTTAATGTGCATCTACCGGGACTGACTACTGAAGTGGCAACTGCACTTGTTGAAGCAGCACATCAGACATGTCCATATTCTAAAGCCGTTCATGGAAATATAAACGTGGAAACCTACCTGGTCTAAATCGTAGTGTTTCATAGAGTGAGGTATCATATAAATATATGACAAACCGTGAAGTTGAATCAAAGCCATCTCATTTTTGAGATGGCTTTCTCATTTATGAGGTATATGTGCGTTACGGAATTCCGTATTTTTTTCTCTACAGGCGACTTTTTTTGTGAAGCAAAAAATACTGCATACTTACAGATTTAGTGTCGTCGCTTATATTGCCTATCAATTCATTAATGCAGCAATACACTCGAAAAACCTTGATAAATCCACGTTTTAGACAAATAAAAAATAAATGTTATTGTGACATTTAAGTATACTTGTTATAGTATTATTATTTAATATTACATCCGGATTCGACATTAAAAGACACAATTTCTAAGAGAGAACAGTAGCGTTTAGATAACAACACCATTAGTACAGTAGCATTGAAACTAAAAGACACAGTTTCTAAGAGAGAACAATAGTGTTCAGAAAACGGCACTATTAAGTACAGTGACATTTGATGCTAAGAGACATAGTTTCTATAGAGAACGGTAGCGTCCCGGAGAACATAACCATTTAGCATAGTGACATCGAACGGAACAGTGACATTGAGCATAACAGCAGCCGCTGAATGAATCAACGTAACATTTTGAACGGAATTGTAGCATGTGAACTGAATAGTAGCAGAAAACCTGTATTCTATTAAATATTCTATACCCTTGAATTAAAACAAACAGAGCCTATAGTGAAAACTCTACCTATTATGGCGCGCGCGCATCTCATGCGGCTAGGCCTTCTTTTATCATTACTTATCGGCGGTCCCGTATGGGCGACTCCCGAATGTCCGATTGTGACTGCCAGATTTCCGGTGTCAGATGGAACGACAGCCGACAATTCTGCTACGGGCTGGTACCTCGATGCATCAAAGGTTTCCGGCACGGGTTATTTTGCGGTAAAATCAAAACGATTACATGCGCAGGAACTGGGAGGAGAGGGGATCTGGTATTCCAAGGTGTTTTCTACCACAGGCTATACTGATTGGCAGGTAGCTGTGAAGGTCTCATCTGAAGGTGATATGAACAGTTCCGAGTATGTGAAGATCTATTACAAAATAAATGGCGGGGCTGAGATTTTACTTGATCAGCGTACTGGCAATTTCGGTACGATTGATTTTATATCTCCTTTGTTAAATGGCAGTACTGTACAGCTGGTGGTAAAGATCTACAACTATAATAACGGAGGTTCTCAAACATCCAAGTATTATATTGAAGAGTACCGCGTGTTTAAAGAGAAGGGCGCCTGCGCCGGTACTATTCCGGTTTCAGTAAGTGCTGGCAACGGCGGCGTATTGACATGTGCCAATTCATCTATTACGTTATCAGCAGCTTCCAGTGCAACAAATGTCACTTACAGTTGGACCGGACCTAATAATTTTACCTCTACATCGCAAAATCCTTCAGTAAACACTGCGGGTGTTTACACCGTTACAGGAACCAATTCATCTGGTTCCGGTTCTGCTACTGTGACAGTGACTGAGAATAAAGCTGTACCGGATCTTTCTGCAACGGGCGGTACATTAGCCTGTGGTAACAACGTTACGTTGAATGCCAGCTCTTCGGTGAGCAATGCGCAATACAGCTGGACGGGGCCGGGTGGTTATACCAGTACGACGCAGAATCCTACGGTCAGTACGGCGGGTATTTATACCGTGACGGTAAAGAATCCGGCCAATGGGTGTGTGAACTCAAAGTCGGTGGAAGTGAAGTCGGGTACAGCGGCTGCTGTAAATACGTGGGTGGAAGATTTTACATTGTCCAACGGTACAAATGTTGATAATGGCACTACTGCATGGTCGGTTAAAACGACTTCAGGCAGTACCTTTTCCGTAACCGGCAATGAGTTTAAAGTCAGTGGCACCGGCACCAGTGGTGAGGGTGTGTGGACATCGGAATCGATCAATATCACCGGTAAAACGGATGTAAGTATATCTATTAATACCAGGAGTGCTGTCAGTAGTGGTGCTGCTATGAATGAGACGGGCACGTACATGGACTACATCAGGTTCTACTATAAGTTGAATGGTGGCACAGAGGTATTGTTTGCCGAGAAGAAAGCAGCTATCAATAATCACAGCAGTTCCAATTCCACTGTAAGTGTAGCCGGTTTAAGCGGTTCAAGTCTTCAGATTATTGTGAAGTCAAGGGCATCCGGTTCTGATGAATTTTATTATTTCGATCATGTAAAAGTAAAAGCAGTAGACCCTGCTATAACATTGACGACGGCAGTGAGTGGTCCTGTTACCTGTGCGAATAATGCACAGATCACTGTAACACCAGGTGCTACTGTTTCTTCTTATTCCTGGACAGGGCCTAACGGATTTACGTCGACCGTACAGAATCCTGTTGTAGGTTTTGGAGGGGAATATATCGTTTCTGCTACATTGTCTTCAGGATGTTCAGTGTCGGTGCCTGTGATGGTAACAGAAGATAAGGCGGCGCCGGATGTTACAGCAACGGGAGGCGCATTGGCCTGTATGTCAAGCATGACGCTGAATGCGAATTCTTCGGTGCCTAATGTGACATATAGCTGGACTGGTCCTAACAACTTTACCAGTGCTTCGAAGAATCCGACTGTCAGTGCAACGGGTACTTATACTGTTACCGTAAAAAATCCTGTGAACGGATGTACTGCATCAGCATCTGTGGTGGTATCGGCAGGTACATCTTCTGCTCCTGCTGCTTTCTGGCTGGAGGATTTTGCTTTGGAGAATGGTACTACTGTTGATAATGGCAGCACTGCCTGGACGCTGGAAAGTTCAGGTGCTGGTACTATTTCCGTACAGAATAATGAGTTTAAAGTTTCTTATAACGCAGCAGCGGAAGCGAAATGGAGCTCAGATGTAATTGATATTTCCGGTAAGAGTGATGTAGTGATCACTGCAGATCTGCGCAGTGAAACACCGGGAAGTGATCTGTTTGAAGAAGATGACTATATCAGGGTATATTATAGATTGAATGGAGGCGCTGAGGTGCTGGTATTTAGTGATGCGGCCGGTATTGGATCCAGTACCAGTGGTACTGCGAGGATCAGCATCGCTTCTCCTGTATTGAACGGTACTACGCTCCAGGTGATCATCAGGGCAAGGAATTCGAGTAATACTGAGCGATACTACTTCGATAATGTGAAGCTAACAGGCGCTGATAAGGCCGATCCCGATTCTGACCTGACTGCAACGGCGTCTGTATCGGATACGCTTACCTGTACGAAGACTTCAGTAACCTTGTCCGGCGCTTCAAATGCAAGCGGGGTTAGTTACAGCTGGAGTGGTCCGGGTAACTTTACTTCAACAGTACAAAATCCTGCGGTAACAACTGCCGGTAACTATACGCTAACTGTTACGAACCCTTCCACGGGTTGTACGGCGACGGCTACCGTCACCGTTATTGCAAATATTACGGCTCCGATCGCATCAGCGGGTGTAAGTGGTCCGTTGAGTTGTGGCGTGTCCAGCGTTACCTTATCCGGAAGTTCTGAAACTGCCGGTGTAACCTATAGATGGACGGGCCCTAACGGGTTTACGTCTGCCTTACAGCGTCCTGTGGTGAGCGTTACCGGTACCTATACATTGACAGTTACAAATCCTGTGAATGGATGTACGGCTACAGCATCTGTGGTGGTATCCGGAGGTACCTCTTCCGGTCCTGCTGCTTTCTGGCTGGAGGACTTTACTCTGGCGAATGGTACTACTGTAGATAATGGTAGCACAGCCTGGACGCTGGAAAGCAGCGGTGCAGGTACTATCTCGGTACAGAACAGTGAATTTAAAGTTTCTTATAACGCAGCTGCGGAAGCGACATGGCGTTCAGATGTAATTGATATTTCCGGTAAGAGTGATGTGGTGATAACGGCGGACCTGCGGAGTGAAACGCCGGGAAGCAATGATCTATTTGAAGATGATGACTACATCAGGGTATATTACAAATTGAATGGCGGTGATGAAGTGCTGGTATTTGATGACGCGGCGGGCATTGGTTCGAGTACCAGTGGTACCGCCAGGATCAGCATCGCTTCCGGCACATTGAACGGTGGTAGCATCCAGGTGATCATCAGGGCAAGGAACTCAAGTAATACTGAACGATACTATTTCGACAATGTGAAACTGACGGGTGCTGACAGATCAACTTCTGCTATAACTGCAACAGCAGCGGTGTCTGATACACTTACCTGTGCTGCCACTTCCGTGAACCTGTCCGGCGCGTCAAATGCAAGCGGGGTTAGTTACAGCTGGAGTGGTCCGGGTAACTTTACATCAGCAGCGCAGAATCCTGCAGTGACCACTGCGGGTAATTATATATTGACTGTGACTAATGCTTTGGGTTGTACCGCGAAGGATACTGTCACCGTTATTGCGAATACTGCGGTACCGACAGCATCTGCAGGTGTAAGTGGTCCGCTGAGTTGTGCAGCTTCCAGCGTTACCTTGTCTGCAAGTTCTGAAACGGCGGGTGTGACTTACGGCTGGACTGGTCCGAATGGGTTTACGTCTGCATTGCAGCATCCTGTGGTGAGTGTTGCAGGTAACTATATATTGACAGTGACGGATCCTGCGAATGGTTGTAAGAATACGGCGACTGCTACTGTAACCAGCCTGGGATCTACCGTTGCTACGCTGTGGTTGGAGGACTTTACCCTGAACAATGGAACGACTGTAGATAATGGCAGTACGGCATGGTCTGTACAGAATCCTTCCGGCAGCACTTTTGCCGTATCTAACAATGAGTTCAGAATCAGTGGCCAGGGTACAAATAGTGAAAGTGTATGGACGTCGGGCGTGATTGACATTAGTGGAAAGACAGGCGTTGGTATCTCTGCTAATGCGAGAAGTTCGGTAACAGGCGATGCTGTGATGAATGAGTCAGGTACGTACGCAGATTATCTTCGTTTCTATTATAAATTGAATGGCGGGGCAGAGGTGTTGTATGCAGAGCGGAAATCGGATATTAATGGCCATTCAAGTACCTATACTTATATATCAGTAGCTGGTTTGAGTGGTAACAGTCTTCAGCTGGTGATCAGGACCAGGGTTACAGGTACCGATGAATTCTACTATGTAGATAATGTGAAGGTGACTGGTACTCCGACCGGTACGCTCACTGCCAATGCATCAGTAAGTGACACGGTCACATGTGCTGTTCCTTCCGTGACGCTGATGGGTAGTTCAAATACAAATGGTGTAACTTATAGCTGGAGTGGTCCTTCAGGGTTTACTTCTAATTTGCAGACACCTGCGGTAACGATGGGCGGTAATTATATACTGACTGTTACGAATGCCTCAACAGGGTGTACTGCAAGGGATACCGTGACTGTTATTCAGGACATTTTCGCGCCGGGAGCAACTGCTGAGGTGAGCGGTCCGCTGACCTGTGCGTCTCCTGTAGTTGTATTGACTGGTAATTCCGCTACACCAGGTGTGAATTATAGTTGGTCTGGCCCAGGTAATTTCTCATCTGCATTGCAGCGCCCGGGAGTAAGTGTAGCGGGAACGTATATATTGACTGTGAGAAATCCTGTAAATGGTTGTACAAGTACGGCTTCTGTTACGGTACAGCAAAGTATAGATAAGCCAAATCTGACGGTAACGCAGCCAGCGGTGCTGACTTGTGCGAATACCTCAGTAAATTTAACGGCTTCTTCTTCGACAGCTAATGCAACAATAACATGGTCTGGTTTTGCTACCGGCCAGAGCTCAGTGAGTGTAAATGCACCTGGTAAGTATTATGTAATCGCTACTGCTGTAAATGGTTGTACTACTAAGGACAGCGTAACGGTGACTCAGAACATTGCTAAACCGAACCTGACAATTGCCACGCCGCAGGTATTGACTTGTAATGTAACAAGTGTAAACTTAACTGCATCTTCAACTACTGCTAATACTACGTTCACATGGGCTGGTAGAACAGCCGGTCAGAACCCGATCAGTGTGACTGCACCGGGTAAATACTATGTGACGGCAACAACAGCTATTGGTTGTTCTACTATCGATAGTGTAATTGTAGCTCAGGATATCAATAAACCAAACCTGACCATCGCTACACCACAGGTATTGACTTGTGATAGAACCAGTGTGAGCCTGACGGCATCATCTACTACGGCTAATACCACCTTCACATGGACAGGTAGAACAGCAGGTCAGAACCCGATCAGTGTGACTGCACCTGGTAAGTACTATGTGACCGCAACAACTGCCAATGGTTGTTCAACTATAGATAGTGTAACTGTAGCTCAGGATATCAATAAACCAAACCTGACGATTGCTACACCACAGGTGCTGACTTGTGATAGGACTAGCGTCAACTTAACGGCATCATCTACTACGGCTAATACCACCTTCACATGGACAGGTAGCACAGCAGGTCAGAATCCGATCAGCGTTACCGCACCTGGTAAGTACTTTGTAACAGCAACTACAGCTAATGGTTGTTCTACTAAGGACAGTGTAACTGTAGCTCAGGATATCAATAAACCAAACCTGACCATCGCCACACCTCCGGTCCTGACTTGTGATAGAACCAGTGTGAGTCTGACGGCATCCTCTACTACTGCAAACACCACCTTCACATGGACAGGTAGAGGCGTCGGTCAGAATCCGATAAGTGTGACTGCTCCGGGTAAATACTATGTGACGGCAACAACAGCTACTGGTTGTTCTACTATCGATAGTGTAATTGTAGCTCAGGATATCAATAAACCGAACCTGACCATCGCTACACCACAGGTATTGACTTGTGATAGAACAAGTGTGAACCTGACGGCATCATCTACTACGGCTAATACCACCTTCACATGGACAGGTAGAGGCGCCGGTCAGAATCCGATAAGTGTGACTGCACCTGGTAAGTACTTTGTAACAGCAACTACAGCTAATGGTTGTTCTACTAAGGACAGTGTAACTGTAGCTCAGGATATCAATAAACCAAACCTGACCATCGCCACACCTCCGGTCCTGACTTGTGATAGAACCAGTGTGAGTCTGACGGCATCCTCTACTACTGCAAACACCACCTTCACATGGACAGGTAGAGGCGCCGGTCAGAACCCGATCAGTGTGACTGCTCCTGGTAAGTACTTTGTAACAGCAACTACAGCTAATGGTTGTTCAACTAAGGACAGTGTAACTGTAGCTCAGGATATCAACAAACCGAACCTGACCATCGCTACACCACAGGTACTGAACTGTGATAGGACTACCATCAACTTAACGGCGTCATCTACTACAGTTGGTACCACCTTCACATGGACAGGTAGAACTGCAGGTCAGAACCCGATCAGTGTGACTGCACCTGGTAAGTACTTTGTAACAGCAACTACAGCTAATGGTTGTTCAACTAAGGACAGTGTAACTGTAGCTCAGGATATCAATAAACCAAACCTGACCATCGCTACACCACAGGTACTGACTTGTGATAGAACCAGTGTGAACCTGACGGCATCATCTACTACTGCTAATACCACCTTCACATGGACAGGTAGAACAGCGGGTCAGAACCCGATCAGTGTGACTGCACCTGGTAAGTACTTTGTAACAGCAACTACAGCTAATGGTTGTTCAACTAAGGACAGTGTAGCTGTAGCTCAGGATATCAATAAACCAAACCTGACGATTGCTACACCTCAGGTACTGACTTGTGACAGAACCAGTGTGAGTCTGACGGCATCCTCTACCACTGCAAATACCACCTTCACATGGACAGGTAGAACAGCAGGTCAGAACCCGATAAGTGTGACTGCACCTGGTAAGTACTATGTGACCGCAACAACTGCCAATGGTTGTTCGACTATAGACAGCGTGACAGTAGCTCAGGATATCAATAAACCAAACCTTTCCATCGCTACACCACAGGTATTGACTTGTGATAGAACCAGTGTGAGCCTGACGGCATCATCTACCACTGCAAATACCACCTTCACATGGACAGGTAGAGGCGCCGGTCAGAACCCGATCAGTGTGACTGCACCTGGTAAGTACTATGTGACCGCAACAACTGCCAATGGTTGTTCAACTATAGACAGTGTAACCGTAGCTCAGGACATCAATAAACCGAACCTGACTATCGCTACACCACAGGTACTGACTTGTGATAGGACTAGCATTAACTTAACGGCATCATCTACCACTGCTAATACCACCTTCACATGGACAGGTAGAACAGCCGGTCAGAATCCGATCAGCGTAACCGCTCCGGGTAAGTACTATGTGACCGCAACAACTGCCAATGGTTGTTCAACTATAGATAGTGTAACTGTAGCTCAGGATATCAATAAACCAAACCTGACCATCGCTACACCACAGGTACTGACCTGTGATAGAACCAGTGTGAACTTAACGGCATCATCTACTACCGCCGGTACTACCTTCACATGGACAGGTAGAACAGCAGGTCAGAATCCGATCAGCGTAACTGCTCCGGGTAAATACTATGTGACCGCAACTACAGCGAATGGTTGTTCGACTAGGGACAGTGTGACTGTGGCTCAGGATATCAACAAACCGAACCTGACCATCGCTACACCACAGGTGCTGAACTGTGATAGGACTACCATCAACTTAACGGCGTCATCTACTACTGCTGGTGCTACGTTCACATGGACAGGTAGAACTGCAGGTCAGAATCCGATAAGTGTAACTGCACCTGGTAAGTACTATGTGACCGCAACAACTGCCAATGGTTGCTCTGCTATAGACAGCGTGACAGTAGCTCAGGATATCAATAAACCAAACCTGTCCATCGCTACACCACAGGTATTGACTTGTGATAGAACCAGTGTGAGCCTGACGGCATCATCTACCACTGCTAATACCACCTTCACATGGACAGGTAGAGGCGCCGGTCAGAATCCGATAAGTGTAACTGCACCTGGTAAGTACTATGTGACCGCAACAACTGCCAATGGTTGCTCTGCTATAGACAGCGTGACAGTAGCTCAGGATATCAATAA
>NZ_JAKIRP010000023.1 GCF_021646545.1 Chitinophaga filiformis
CTGACCTGTGATAGGACAAGCATTAACTTAACGGCGTCATCTACTACAGTTGGTACCACCTTCACATGGACAGGTAGAACTGCAGGTCAGAACCCGATAAGTGTGACTGCTCCTGGTAAGTACTATGTGACCGCGACAACTGCTAATGGTTGCTCCAGCATAGATAGTGTAACTGTAGCTCAGGATATCAACAAACCAAACCTGACCATCGCTACACCGCAGGTACTGACATGTGACCTGAAGAGTATAAACTTAACCGCATCATCTGGTACGCCAAACACTACCATCACCTGGACAGGGTTTGCAGCTGGTCAGAATCCGGTAAGCGTAAATACTTATGGCAAATACTATGTAACCGCTACAGCTGCGAATGGTTGCTTTAAGAAGGATAGCGTAACAGTTATACAGAACATTACACTCCCTGCCGATGTACAGGCCAGCAACGACGGACCGCTGATTTGTACAAAGACGATGGTGAAGATTACAGGTAACACTACTACCGGAAATGTTTCTTACGCGTGGACCGGACCTGGTAATTTCAGTGTAACTACCAAAGATGCGAATGTAAATACGAAAGGTACCTATTCGTTGAAGGTTACCAACAATGCGAATGGATGTTATGTTACTACTTCCACAACAGTAGATCAGAACATTACACCTCCTGCAAACGTACAGGTAAGTAACGACGGGCCGCTGACCTGTGATAATGACATCGTTACACTGCAAGGCAGATCCGATCTCGGAGGCGCTACCTACCAATGGACCGGACCTGGAGTCAATAACGAATCGACAGCAACGATTTTTGTTACAAAACCCGGTACATATACACTGTTGGTAACAAATCCAGGCAACGGCTGCTTCGTCTCTACGAAAACAGAGGTAAAAGAAGATAAGAAACGGCCGGATGCAATTATTAATGCACCTGCAGCAATGCCTGAACCGCTGACCGAAGACGTGATCACAGCACAGACAGTTGTGAACGCAACGTATGCATGGACACTGACTTCGCCTGATGGTAGCTGGCAGATGATAGATGGCGATAAAGCCGCAACGCTGATATATCAGTCTGGTAATGCAGGTGTCAACGGAACATTTGAGCTCATCGTAACAGATAGAGGCAATGGATGTCAGAACACCGCACGACTGACGTTGACGGCAGTACCTGCTACCAATACTATGGCTTTAGCAGCGAAAGCCCCGAAAGCCCCGCCAGTGGAATACAAAACTTATCCTAACCCGTTTGTCGATAAAGCGTTCATCACGTTCAAGTCGCCGGTAAACGGAAAAGTGACAGTAGAGATCTATAACGCCCTCCAGGGACATATGGAGAAACTGTTATTCAATCAGCAGGTACGATCGGGAGAAACGTACAAGTTGACATTGGACGGCGGGACGCTGCCAGCAGGTGTACACTTCTGTGTCATAAAAGCTAACGGAATCACATATACGAGCAGGCTGTTACTCGTCAGATAAAATTATAACAGCCGGATATTTATTCTCTTGCATGCTTTGGACGCTTTCCTTTACAGGAGAGCGTTTGAAGCATGTGAGAAAATTGTCCATAATAGTATTTTATAGATGAGTTTTATTTCTTATTGTTAAGTAATTATATTATTTTTATATTAATAACAATAACAGCGAATAACCATCAGTTTTACACCTATAATACCCTTAATCTATGCACAACTTTACAAGTACCTGTATCCTGTTGACTTGCCTGCTGCCAGGTAAGGTTAGCGTTTTATAGACAAACTCATAGTAGCACCCAATGTTTGTCTGAAATAAATATTAACACTACGTATATTCTGTTACGTGATAGATGCTGATCATCCTGTCTGACCAGGATGCATGCTGCATACTATACGTTAAACTGCTGTTGCCTTATGTATCAGATATCTGGTTCTAACAACACTTGCCTGCCTGTATATTCGCGGCGGCTGCTTCCCCTGTTTATAAAGAAATGGTACAGTGCCGTAATACTATTGGCATTAAGTACACTCTTAGGTGGTTGGCTATTAGCCATGAATCGTCCGCCCGATGACAGAAAGATGAAACAACCAGCCGTCGCGCTTCCAAAAATGGCAGACGGTGTGGACATATTCGATGTGGCACGCGCCGAGGAAGGAGGCGGTCATGGTACTATTGCCTTTAGAATGCTGAATGGGGCAGTGGCGCCGGTTGACATAGAGATCATTTATACCATCAATGCCACAGTGACAAACGCCGCCATCGATGGTGTAGACATTTCCACCTTACAGACCACTATTATATTGCCTGCAGGACAAACAGAAGTGCTGCTGGATATTGCTGCTATAGATGATTCATTTATTGAAGGTGATGAGAACCTTGAAATTACAATGACATCAGCCCAGGGAACGGATGGTGTTGATTACCTGACACCACACCGCGGACTTACCACCACCGTCATAGATAATGATAACCGCATCAGCATTGAGAGAGTGAACAACGGACAGGAATTGGGTAGCGGTAACGCAAGTGACGGAAACTTCCTCATCAGTTTACCGCCGTCTCTTACATTCAATGAAGATATCCATGTGAAATATGCCATAGGCGGTACCACTACTGCTACTGGTGGCCCTGGCGCCACGTATGACTATAATAATACCACGCTGACAGGAGATGTAGTATTGCCTGCTAATACCAACAGCCTGACACTGCCGGTCAGGGTGAACGATGACCAGCTGGTGGAAGGAAATGAAATAGTGGAGATGACAATTCAGGACAACAGTTTCTCGGCGGTATCCAATATAAAATTCTCCTTTAATCCAACGAAGAAGACAGCCACTGTTCTCATTGAAGACGATGATATCAATGTCCCTATTGGCGTGCAGAGTACTGCCAACGGGAAAGAGCCTGGCGGCACTGGTAATGACGGTAGTTTCACAGTAGGCTGGCCAAACGGATATGCTGCTGCCGTAAGTGTGCTGGTGAGATATACAATAACCGGTACGGCAACAAATGGCGCGGACTATAATACGATCACGCTGACAAAAACAATTCTTGCAGGCACCAGCAATGTAACGATACCGGTAACAGTAAAGGATGACGCGACTATAGAGGGACCGGAAACCGTGATCCTGACTATCACTACCTTAACGGGTTTGTCAGGTCTGACAATAGGCAGCAGTAATAATCCAGGTACAGTTACAATAGCGGATAATGATGTGAAAGCATCGCAGCAATGGAAGAGCGCCAGCTATCCTGGTGCTGCTACCGGAGCTCCCGTGAAGGCGGGAGAGCTGATCACCTATACGGTGCATGTCCGCAATACAGGGAATGTTAATCTTACCAATGTAATCATCACTGATAATATCCCCGCCAATACACAGTTTGTTAGTGCGGATGGCGGTATAGTGCCTGACGGCACCGGTAAACTCACCTGGACAATCCCTGCGATAGCTGCAGGCGTAACAAATGAGGTCCGCCGTTTTACAGTAAGAGTGGCGAACGACCTGACGGGTGTTACTAATATTACAAATACCGCATCAGTGGACAATGGCGATGGCACGGGCGGTCATCCAACGACGCAGCCTGATCCAAACAATCCTGATAATCCGCATCCTACTCCTGACCCAAATATTCCATCTACAGACGTACCTGTTGATGGCGGCGGTAATAAATCCGCTAACTGGAAGAGCGCCAGCTACACAGGTTCCGGTGCTGCCGGAAAAGTGAAGTCAGGCGATCTTATTACTTATACTATACATGTACGCAACACCGGTCATATAACGATTCCCAGTGTTGTCATCAAGGATAATATACCAGCGTACACTGTATTTGTAAGCGCAGATGGTGGTGTTGTTCCCGATGCTACGGGTAAACTCACCTGGACCCTTACAAACATTCCTGTAGGTGCCGCTGATGTGACCCGCAGTTTTGTGGTAAGAGTGGCAAATGATCTGACTGGGGCAACCAGCATTATCAATACTGCTGGTGTTGATAATGGTGATGGCACCGGTGAACATCCAAGTACGCCACCCGATCCTAATAACCCGAATAATCCCCATCCGAGCCCTGATCCGAACGATCCTTCCACTGAAGTGCCCGTTGATCTGATTAAGAAATCTGCTAACTGGAAAAGTGCCAGTTACACGGGCACCGGCACAAATGGTAAGGTGAAGACAGGTGACGAGATCACATACACTATCCATATCCGCAATACCGGCAACGTGACGCTGACAAATGTATTGATCAGCGATATGATGCCTGCATATACCACCTTTGTGAGTGCCGACGGTGGTATAGTACCTGATGCTACCGGGAAACTCAGCTGGACGATCCCGACTATTGCAGTTGGCGCTGCCGATGTAGTGCGCAGCTTCACGGTAAGGGTAGCGGCTGATCTTACTGGTGCTACCACTATCGTCAATACAGCAGACGTAGATAATGGCGATGGCACCGGTGGGCATCCTACTACGCCGCCTGATCCGAACAATCCAAACGACCCACATCCGAACCCTGATCCGAACGATCCTTCTACAGAGGTACCGGTGGATAATAACAAGAGCTCTGCCAACTGGAAGAGCGCAACCTATACAGGTACCGGCGTCGGGGGAAAAGTAAAGGCAGGAGATGAGATCACCTACTTCATACATATCCGCAATACAGGTAACGAAGCGCTCACGAATGTGAACATCAGCGATCTGATCCCTGCTTATACTTCTTTTATCAGTGCAGATGGCGGTATCGTGCCTGATGCGGCGGGCAAACTAAGCTGGGTCATTCAGAGTATCGCCGTGGGCGCACCGGATGTTGTGCGTAGTTTCAAGGTGAGGGTGGTGAACGATCTGACCGGCGTTACCAGTATCGTCAATACAGCTGATGTAGACAACGGCGACGGCACAGGCGATCATCCTACCACGCCGCCTGATCCCAACGATCCTAATAACCCGCATCCGACTCCTGACCCGAATGAACCATCCACAGATATTCCGGCAGATGATGGCGGCAATAGATCTGTTAACTGGAAGAGCGCCAGCTACACTGGTTCCGGCACAAATGGAAAGGTAAGAACCGGAGATATTATCACCTATACAGTGCACGTCCGTAATACAGGTCATATCACGCTGGCAAGTGTCATCGTCACAGATAAGATCCCTGCCTATACGGAGTTTGTAAGCGCTGATGGCGGTATCGTACCGGATGCTACCGGTAAACTCACCTGGACCCTTACCAACATCCCGGTGGGTGGCGCAGATGTGACCCGCAGTTTTGTCGTAAGAGTGGCTACTGACCTCACAGGCGCTACCAGCATTATCAATACGGCCGGTATAGATAACGGAGACGGATCGGGTGAACATCCTAGTACACCACCAGACCCCAACGATCCTAACAATCCGCATCCGAACCCTGATCCAAACGATCCGTCCACAGAAGTGCCGGTTGAACAGGATAAACGTTCCGTGAACTGGAAGAGTGCGGCTTACACAGGTACAGGTATGAACGGTATGGTAAAGGCGGGCGATGAGATCACTTACACTGTTCACGTGCGTAATACCGGTAATGTGAAACTGGAGAATGTGCTGATCTCTGATCTTATTCCTGCTTATACGGCATTCATCAGTGCAGACGGTGGTATTACACCTGACGGCAACGGTAAACTTACCTGGACGATCCCTGAAGTTTTATTGGGCGCAGATGCTGTGCGTAGCTTCAAGGTACGGGTGGTAAACGATCTCACCGGTGCAGGATATATCACCAATACTGCGGATGTAGATAATGGTAATGGTACCGGTGGTCATCCTACCACACCATCTGATCCCAATGATCCTAATAACCCCCATCCGAATCCTGATCCGAATGATCCTTCTACGGAAGTGCCGGTAGATAATGGTAAGCACTCCGACAATTGGAAGAGCGCCAGCTATACCGGAACGGGAGCTAATGGAGGTGTTACAACCGGAGATGAGATCACCTATACCATTCATGTGAGGAACAGCGGCAATGCCACTTTGACGAACGTGGTGATCAGCGACGATATTCCTGCCTATACGGAATTTGTAAGTGCTGAGGAAGGTATAGTGCCTTCTGCCGGTAAACTGACCTGGACGATCGCGCAGATACCTGTTGGTGGCGCTGATGTTACCCGTTCATTTACGGTGAGAGTGGTGGAAGACCTGACAGGGGCAGTGAGTATTACCAATACTGCGGATGTAGATAATGGCAGTGGTAAAGGCAATGAGCCTACACACCCTGCCGATCCTAATGATCCGAATAACCCGATGCCCAATCCTCCGGCTGGTCCGTCGACAGATGTGAAGGTGGATACACTGGTGCGATTTGAAGCCTGGAAGGGAGTCGTTACCGCAAGCGGCGCAGATAAGGCTAGTCCGGGGGAAATACTGACCTATACCATCCACGTACGCAATACAGGCAACGTTAAGCTGCCGCTTATTACCGTGACGGATCCGGTACCTGCGCTCACTACTTTCGGGAGTGCCGGCGAGAATGGTGTCTTCAATGCAGGCAGCAACACGGTTACGTGGGAGGTCAGAGATATCGCTGTAGGCGCTGTTACAGACCTTACGTTTACCGTGAAGGTGGATGATAAGCTGGATTCCGGAGCGGTTATCACCAACACCGCTGTGGCATCTGACGGGAAGACAGATATACCTACATGGGGTTGCGATCCTCATGCGCCCGATTGCAGTGGTACACCGGGTACGGTTATAGGCACCCTGCCGGGAGGTGATCTTGAATTTGCGAATGCCATGAGTCCCAACGGGGATGGTAAGAATGAATACTTCGTGATCAGAGGATTGGAGAAATATCCGCCTGCTGCTTTATATGTATTCAATCGCTGGGGCAGTATGGTATACCAGTCGAAGGCATATCAGAATGACTGGTCGGCGAAGGGACTAAGTGAAGGCACTTATTATTATAAACTGGAGTTGAAATTAGCGGCAGGAATAAAATTATACAAAGGATGGATTGTGATAAAACGAAACTGATGAATAAGGACATTTTTTGTTTTACAAAACAAACAGTTATGTGCTTAAGAAAAGGACTGTTTACGGGTTTACTGATCATCGCCGGAATACACGCCGGCGCCCAGCAGAATGTGCAATTCAGCCAGTACGTATTTAATGGCCTGAGTGTAAATCCTGCCTATGCCGGGTATAAAGATGCCTGGTATCTTAACAATATCTACCGGCAGCAGTGGACAGGTTTTCCTGGTGCGCCGATCACTGCGGCAGTATCTTATGATGGTCCGTTTCGCCCGCTGAAAACAGGGGCAGGTGTAGGACTCGGGGTGCAGTTGATGGCAGATATGGCGGGACCACAAAAGTCATACTCTTTTTATGCTTCTTATGCCTACCGCATTCCGCTGGATGCGGAGCAGACACGCCGTTTATGCTTCGGTGTGGGAGCAGGGGTGACGCAGTATCATCTGGAAGGGAATACCCTGGCATACTTTGATGACGACGATCCCGTTTTCCCCGGAGGTGGGGTGAATGCCTATACACCCGATGCGAGGTTTGGCGTCTATTATCACGCGCCCTCATTTTATGTAGGGCTGTCAGTCATGGACCTGTTCAGCAGGTATACCAGTACTAAATATGCGTGGAAGGGATATAATTATCAGAATATCCGGAAGTCGCAGCATATCTACCTGACGACTGGTGTGATGCTGCCATTGTCCGAGCATCTGCAGTTGAAACCGTCTCTCATGATCAAGGATGATTTTAAGGGGCCTACCAACCTGGATGTAAATGCCATGTTGCTGATCGACCGGGTATTCTGGATCGGTGGTTCTTTCCGTACGGCCGTCCCTGTGTGGAAGAAACAATTGCCGGATGGACTGGAATCGCTGAACGCTGCGAGCGCCATTGTCGAATACTATATTGGAGGGAAATGGCGCGTAGGGTATGCTTATGATTTAAATATAAATGAACTGGCGGGAACACAGGGTGGATCGCATGAGATATCACTGGGTATTCTATTCCCGCAGAAGAAGTTTAGTACATCGAGTCCACGATATTTTTAAAAGGGGGGATTAAACATGTTACGTTGCAAGTTCGTTAAATTGATCATTTTACTTTGTTGCCCCGTGCTCTTATATGCACAGGAAGAGAAAAGCCTGATGGAATTGGGAGATGAGGCATTTATCCGGGAAGAATACGCCGTTGCGGTCAATCTGTATGGCAGGCTTGCAAATAAGAAAGGTAAAAGGGCGCCGCTTAAACTCCTGGAGAAGACAGCACAGTGTTACCGGGAAATGGCCCGCTTTGCAGAAGCAGGGTATTGGTATATGCGTATGATCGAGCATCCTGACTGCCCGTCTGCTGTTATGGCTGCATATGGTGAGATCCAGAAGAACCTGGGAGAATATGATACCGCCAGGTTATACCTGTCCCGTTTCAATCCTGCCAACGCAGATGAGACCCAGTGGAAGAATATGGCCATTGCGGGTTGTGACAGTGCACTGCTGTGGAAGAAAGATACGGTGGCAACCTATGCACTGGAAAATATCAGGGAACTGAGCACCGTAGGCGATGACTGGGTAAGCGGGGTGATGAAAGAGGGGCTTTTGCTTGAATCCAACGGGTACCGCAAAATGGCCCTGACGACAGGATCAGAGCGGAATCCTGACATGGACCCGAGGGTGAATCAACCTTACTTTAAACCATACCTTTTCAGGGAATATGCCCCGGGTAGCAGGGCAAATACCTTTCTGGAAGAAGTGTTACCTGATCTCCTGGGTAAGCTGCCCTACCATGTAGGTCCTGTATGTTATAATAACAGGAAGGATACTATATACGTCACGCTGAATGCAGACGATAAAGACATGGCGGACAAGAAAAAGAAAGGGCCTGTGAACGGACGCCGTTTAATGTCCCTTTACTGGTCTTTCAGGAAAGGGGACCAGTGGTCTCCGCTGGCTCCCGTTACGGCCTTGAACGCTGCCGGAAGTTATACCGGCAATGCCGTATTGAACAGTATCGGCAGTGTTATCTATTTTGTGTCTGACAGGCCGGGAAGTATTGGTAAAATGGATATCTGGTATAGTGAACGGTTACCCAATAACCAATGGGGCACGCCCGTTAACTGCGGACCGGTGATCAACACCCGGTATGATGAGACTTTTCCTACTATTAATGAGCAGGACGTACTTTATTTCTCCAGCAAAGGCCATCCCGGAATGGGCGGCTTTGACATTTTCCGGGCAGAAGGAAGCAGCGCAACGTGGGGCCAGCCCCGTAATCTCCGCAGCCCTTTTAACTCAGGCGCGGATGACCTGGGCTTTATTATGAAAGGCAATAACTATGAAGGCTATTTCGCATCTAATCGCCACGGCGGTGGAGGAGGGGATGATATCTATCGTTTCCTGGAAACACATTTTACAGAAAAGCTGAACGATCCGTCTGCCGGCAAACCGCCAGCACCGGTACCTGCTCCGGATACTACTACCAAAGCGCCTGATAGGACGGTTGCCGATAATACGCCCCCTAAGCCAACACTCAGTCCGACCGACAGTGCAGTGATACATAAGCTGCAGGAGCTACGCTTTCATTATGATTATAACAGCGCCATACTGCTCACCGAATCCAGGGAAATGCTGGATAGGGTAGCAGTGGTGCTATTACAGTATCCAGGCTGGAAACTGATGATACGCTCCTATGCGGATAGCCGTGGCACGGACGAGTACAATATCAAACTGTCGGCCCTGCGTTGTTATGCGGTGATAGATTACCTGATCAAAAAAGGTGTAGCGCCCCGCAGGCTCTATTATGAGAACCTGGGAGAAAAAGAACTGGTCAATCCCTGCGGAAATGGTGTGCCATGTCAGGAGACGGAACACCGGGAGAACAGAAGAACGATGCTGCGTGTAGTTTATAACTGAGTATTGATCCCGTATTCCTCGATCTTGCGATAGAGGGTAGCCAGGCCGATATTCAGCAGGCGGGCAGCTTCGGTTTTGTTGTTCCTGGTATGATGTAATACCTTGATAATATGCAGCTTCTCCACGCTGGCAAGATCAAAGGATGAAAGTCCTGAGGTCGATTTATCTGCAATCTGCAGATCGAGCGGGAGATGTTCTACGGATAAGTCAGCGCCTCCGGCAAGGATCACGGCTCTTTCGAGGACGTTCTTCAGCTCACGGATGTTACCTTTCCATTCGTGGAGCTGCAGCTTTTCGATAAAGGCAGGCGTGATCTGTGGTCTGCGCTGGTTAGTCTTGGCAGAGAAGAAACCTACAAAAAATTCGGCCAGCGCGGGGATGTCTTTCTTTCGCTCTCTTAGCGGAGGCAGGGTAATGGCAAAGACGTTCAGCCGATAGTAGAGATCTTCACGGAAATGCCCTTTTTCGGCCTCTTCTTTCAGATCGCGGTTAGTAGCTGCAATAATCCTGACGTTGACCTTAGTGGGCTTCGTATCGCCTACTTTGATGAATTCACTCGTTTCCAGTACCCTGAGCAACTTACTTTGGAGATCCGGAGGCATCTCTCCGATTTCGTCCAGGAAGATGGTGCCGGTGTTGGCCTCTTCGATCAGGCCTTTTTTATCGCGGTTGGCGTTAGTGAAGGCGCCGGCTTTATAACCGAAAAGCTCACTTTCCAGCAGCTCCCGGCTGAATGCACTACAGTTTAAAGCAACAAAAGGTTTACCTGCTCTCTTACTATTATTATGAATAGCTTGCGCAAATACTTCCTTACCGGTACCGGTTTCTCCCAGTAACAGAACAGTAGTATCCGCAGGAGCCACTTTATTGGCCTGCTCAATAGCGTCGCGGATAGGGCGGGAAGTACCGAGTATGCTGTCAAAACTGTACTTTTTGCCTACCTGGCTTTCCAGTTTTTCGATACGTTTCTGCAGCCGGACCTTTTCAACAGCCCTGTTCAGGAGCGGAATAATGCGGTTATTGTCATCACCCTTGGTGAGATAATCGAAGGCGCCATTCTTAATGGCCTGTACGCCGTCAGGGATATTCCCGTAGGCTGTCAGCAGGATGATTTCTATAGCAGGATATTTCTCTTTCAGCGTTTTGGAGAAGTCGACGCCAGTACCATCAGGCAGTTTCACGTCACAAAGCACCACGTCAATTTCCTCCTTGTCGATTATCTTCTGCGCACTTTTAATATTGCCTGCTTCCAGTACGTTAAAGCCTTCCAATGCAATAATCCTCTTCATGAGGCTACGCAGCTTCTCTTCGTCATCTATTATAAGAACAGTTCCGTTCATAAGATCATTTGCCGGCAAAATTACATATTCCTGGGGATCTTTATCTGATTCGGAAATGTCAGGGGAAATGATCATCTTGTGGCATTATCCTGATACTTATGAGAAACGTTCTAGTCATCATTGCGTTGTTTTGTGCGGGGTGTCTTAGTATGAAGATGCCGGAATTTATACCTGCCCACTCACGGAAAGTAGCCGTAAAATTAAAAGATACGCTTGGTGTAATGACGATGTATATACCGGAGCGGTATGATACTGGCTTCGCCTGGCTGCATCATTCAGATTGTGTGCCCTGCGATGAGATGAAATGTCGTTTTCAACCTAAGTCATCTCCGATAAAAATGGAACGGAGCTATCTCTGGTTCCTCCCGAAGGACTCAATAGATCAGCTTACCATCATTTATCATCCCTACCCCCATCCTTACGACCGTCCTGTTCGTAAGGGTGCGCACTTTGATCGACCTGAGATATATAAGGACAAGTCACGCTATGGAGATGATAGGGAAAATATGAAATTCTGGCCACCAGCCTTAAAATGTCTTGTGCTGGATACCACTTACAAAATTGGTGACAGGCCGTTGTTTGCATTTGGTACGTGTGAGTACGATCCCGAAACGAAAAGATACACCTATCTGCTGAAGGCAGAAACTTGTGTGAGAACTTCTCAAATAGAGTTTGAGTGTAAACTGATCACCGATAAACAGGATTCAATCAGCACTCACTTTATAGAGAATGCTGCAGATGTTCTTCGGACTATACGATTTTCCACGCCCTTATTCGAATAGTTGTTTCGTCGTTGTATCCTGACATTTATTAGATATGTTTTAATCGTCATTGTTCTGCAGGTACAAAGCGATTATTATGGTAGACATTTAATACCAACCACAACCATACTATCATAAGAAAAAATACTCATGATAGCATTTTGTTTTATTTGAGATTAAAAGATGGATAAACGGCATGTAAATTTTCAATCGTTTTCCATATATTTGATTTGCTAAATGGTTGTCGCAGACTGGCATAACCCTTTCATCTGCGCTACACCACCGTCTTACTTTTCATAGCCGCTGACTTCATGCCTATCGCCTTCACAGAGTTATATCCTATTTGAACCGTATTGGTGTTTATAACCAATTCCCATCTTCGGAGTTTATCTCTATAATAACCAGAAAACCGGTGCTCTCCAGGGTAAATAATGCTATTGACCCCGGGAAGCCTGCCATACGTCAAAGAAAGTTTAACAGGTATGCCGGCAGGGATACTTTTGGATAAAACATCCCCGCTATGCAAACTCATACCACTACCAGGCAAGCCTATCTCGACTGGCTGCGTATACTGGCCATCTTTGGCGTATTGGTTTTTCATTCTGCCATGCCCTTTGGAGCTGATCTGGAATGGCACATCCGGAACAGGGAAACCAGTAACCTTTTCCTCGAAATGGTATACTGGATGCACCTGTTCCGGATGCCATTACTGTTCTTCATTTCCGGTACCGTCAGTTACTTCATGCTGCAAAACCGTACAGGCGGTGGTTTTATCGGCCTGCGTGTCAGGAGGTTGCTTATACCGGTGATCCTTGGTATCCTCGTCATTGTTCCGCCGCAGGTTTACCTGGAACGTGTCACACAAGGCTTTAAGGGCAATTTCTGGCAGTTTTACGGCCAAATGTTTTCAACGGGGCCCTATCCTAAGGGAGACATCAGCTGGCATCACCTGTGGTTTGTAGTTTACCTGTTGATCTATGATATTCTTTTTGCACCCGTATTCGTCTGGATCGTCTCTGCCAAAGGCGCTGCCTTCCGCACTGCGCTGCAATGGCTGGAAAAGGGCAAAAGGGTATACCTGCTGGCAGTGCCCGGTATTGTGCTCTACGCATCGCTGGCAAGGCAGTATCCTGAAACGAACGACCTGGTGCATGACTGGTGTTATTTCTTCTACTGGTTATGTTTCCTGCTGCCGGGTTTTATCTGTATTGCACAACCTGCACTGATGAACAGCCTGGAAAATAACCGGAGCACTTCCTTCCTGGTCGCCTTTCTGTCTATTATAGCCCTCAATTACGTGCGCTGGAATGATCTGGAACCATGGGACACGCTGACCAACTGGGAACATGATCCGCGTACTTACGCGTTCCTTGCACTCCGGGCAATCTGTGCCTGGGGATGGGTGCTGACCGCTATCGGCTATGGTAAGAAATACCTCGACAAGCCACATTCCTCGCTGATCTATCTGAACCAGGCTGTTTATCCTTTTTATATCCTACATCAGACAATTATCGTTATCCTTGCATATTATGTTGTGCAAACGTCGGATACGATCGGTACAAAATACCTGTTCATCGTGATATGTACCTTTATCCTGTCAATGGGTATTTTCCATTTGCTGATAAAGCCTTACCCCGTTTGCCGCTTTTTATTCGGTATGAAACCACTGGCGAAAGCTAAAGACAGGAAACAACAACAGGAAAAAAAAGAAACAACAGAAGAGGGAATCTTGTTGCCAGTATCATAATGAAATAACTATTGCATGAGTAATTTCCGTCGATATTATTTCCCGGCCCTTTATGGCCTGATCACCTATTTCAGTATCCGGCTTTTGCTGGATACTGTTACTGGTATGAAATTCTGGGAAAGGACATTGGGTCTGAATATCATTGAGATCAGCGCCTCCATCTTTTTTGGATATCTCCTGATAGGCGCCCACCATTACCTGTACAGGTACTTTGATAAACATTGGGCAGAGATGGATTACCGGCAGCGGGTATGGAAAGAACCAGGTGTTATTACCCTGATGACTGTGCTGTTTCAGAACATTTTCATGCTGCCCATGGCCGCTTTTACTGATGACGGGGCGCAATGGTATGACGTGGCGGATATTAACGTAATACCCCTGTTATATTCACTGATCTATTACGGTATAAGCCGGAGTAATACTTTCCTGCAGGCGTATGTAAATAACAAGGTGAAGCTCCAGGAGGTAATGAATAATCAGCTGCAGGCCGAGCTGAAGTTCCTGAAGTCGCAGCTGCATCCCCACTTTCTCTTTAACGCGCTTAATACTATTTATTTCCAGATGGATGAAGACGTCAACGCTGCCAAGAAAAGTGTGGAGCAGTTCTCTGAATTGCTCCGTTACCAGTTGTACGATCAGCAGCAAACCGTTTCTATCCGGCATGAAATTCAATACCTGCACAGTTTCATCAATCTGCAGAAGGTAAGGGCCTCAGATAAGTTGGTACTAAACCTCCACCTGGACCCGGATCTGTACGATCAACAGGTCTATCCTTTACTGCTGTTCCCCCTGGTAGAAAATGCATTCAAGTATGTAGGCGGAGAATATTGGATCAATATACATGCATCACTGGAACAGAAACGGATACTTTTCAGTGTGGAGAACGCGATCCCTAAGATCAGGATGCCCGCAAAAGCTGGCGGTATAGGGCTGGAGAACCTGAAACGCCGGCTGGAACTTTTATACCCGGGAAAACATACATTTGAGATCAATAAGACAGAACGTACCTTCAGTGTGGCGTTATCTATAGAGACTGAACCTGTCGTTTACCAGACCATAATAACAGAAGCAGATGAAGATCAGATGCGTCATCACGGATGATGAGCCCTATGCAAGAAAAGGATTACAGGGGTACATAGGACAGATCGATTTTCTGGAACTTGTAAGTACCTGCGAGAGCGCCGTAGAGTTAAACACCTTCCTTAAACAGGAACAGGTAGACCTCTTATTCCTGGATATAGAAATGCCTTATCTCTCAGGCATCGACCTCCTGAAGACACTGGCCAATCCGCCTAAAGTGATCTTCACCACCGCTTACGAAAAATATGCTGTACAGGGCTACGAACTGGAGGTGCTGGATTATCTGCTGAAACCTGTTTCTTTCGATCGCTTTATGCGTGCTGCCAATAAGGCTTTTGACTATTTCAGCCTGCAACAGCAGGTAAAACCGCAGCAGGAGTACTTTTTCGTAAAGGTGGACAACAAGCTGGAGAAAGTAGTGATAGCAGATATACTATTTGCAGAAGGGATGGAAAACTACATCGTTATCTACACAAAAGAAAAGAAGCTGATCACACACCTTACGCTAAAGATGCTACAGGAACGCCTGCCGGCTGATAAATTTGTACAGCCGCACAAGTCTTACCTCGTCGCTGTCGACAAGATCGATGCCATTGAAGGCAATACGCTCGGACTTTCCGGATACCAGGTGCCCGTGTCCCGTTACCAGAAAGATGAGATCATGCAGCGCATCCTGCAGGATAAGATCCTTAAACGATGATCAGAAGCTAACGGTCACATGCTGCAGGATAAGAAAAATAGTCAGCAATACAGCACTGCTGCGATTCAATGCCTCTGTCGACAGCAGCATTGTTTGTCGTTACCTGATCACATACACCGGGGTTCGTCCTTAAAGGGGTATGTAGCTGCAAGCGATGATCACAAACCAACTGCCGCATCCGCATTAATAATCCCCCAGCCGAACTTACTGCTCCTGCTATTCGCAAAGCTGGATGCTCTCGCCATCCTGGCAATGATACTGTCCCGAGGATAGCCTGGATATTTACTCCATACAAGTGCTGCAATAGCCGAACAGCTGGCGGTTGCCACTGACGAACCGCCCACCGTGGAAGGAATGTCGCCACTCATGGCAATACTCAGCGGATTCCTGCCAGTAGAAGATTTCTGCATCACAATGGCGAAGTCCACTTTACTACCCGTGTGGCAATTGTCACACCTGTCTCTGAGATTATCTTTCATACCGGTCACTGCCACCACCTGTGGCTGATTAGCGGGGAAGATGACGCCTACAAAGCTGGCAAAGAAAGAAGTGGACGTACCCGCAGCACAGAACATCAGTTTCTGCTTACCGTATGCATAAACGAGGGCATCTTTGATCTGGCCTGAGCTAAAGACGGTACCCATACTCATGCTGATAATCCGTATTGCCGGATCATCAGCTCCCACTACATAGGCGTTGGTAACGCCATTGATAGCATCAGTAGAGAGCAGCACCACATTCTCGGCGGCATGTACAGTAATGAGGTCACAGTTATAGGCAATGCCCGCTGTGTTGCCATCGGTGCCTCGCGGACCTGCCAATACACCTGCCATGCTGGTGCCATGTCCGCAGGGATCGTCAGGACTACCGTTATAGTAAGTGCCGATCTTTTGTATGGTCCTGCCGGCAGACCAGCCCTGGTTGAACATACTGCCCAGATTTTCCTGCTGCGGACTCACACCTGTATCAATGATCATTACTTTGATATGCTGTCCGGTGGACCGCTGCCAGGCCTGTTCTATCCGATGATAGGGATAATTCCAGGAGAGTTTTGCGGCGGGGGATGTCACCGTATAATCAGCACCCGCTACAAGGTCAGTTTTAGCCGAATTATAGCCACAACCGGAGGCAAGGATGTCTGATGCCGCTGCGGCGTCTCTTGGGCTTATATCGCGCATAAATGCCCCATAACCGATGGGTTCTGCATAACGCACCTTAGAGGAGGTACGCAAAGCCCTGACTGTTTCAAAATGACTGATGCGTACGTTCAGGAACCGTAGTTTGTCGGCAGTGGAAGTACGCAGGTCCGTTCTTTGTATGCTGCCTTCCTTTTCTCCGATCATTTGTAGTATTTCGGCTGCGCCGGATGCCGTGGAATATCCTACAGATAAAATACTATCCCCATGCAGCAGTGCGCTCCAGACCATGGTGTCGCTGGCCATCTTCCAATCGAAATAACCATGTGTTTCCAGCTGCTGGTTCACAAAAGCATTGATAGCTGACTTGGGAATGATCTCCTGCGGGTCTTGCCGGGGAGGTGTGAATGGAAGGGTATCTGTTTTACGGCAGGAAGTGGACAGTATAACGACTACGCCCACCATTAGAAAATAAGGGGTCCTCATCTGTTACGTTTTATTTGATTAACAATCCTGACTGATAGATAACGTGGCTGTTGATACGTTTGGGTTCTTACTATTAATTTACGGAAAATTGTTGGGATATACCATTTCCGGACAGAAGTGGTGTGGCTTAGACACCAGTTACAACGACACCAGAAACAGCAAGAAACGTGGCAGCAAACTGCAACCCCAAGCCAGTGGCCGGTAAAAAGCCCCCCCGACCAACGCTTCCTGCACATTCCCCTGCCTTAACCACAATTTCTTTCTCGTCGCGAATTGCAAAGCAAAAATCATTTTAACAATGATTTGGTTTTAATGCTAAATAGTATACATTTGCAACAAAGATGCAAATGATATAGAGTGCAGTGCAGTAGCGCTGTACAGACGCTTCCGGGTACCCTTTATCCCGGTACGGACCTTCTATTTTAATAACTATAACATATGATCCCGAACAGACTGCCTGTTACGGTGCTGAGTGGCTTTCTCGGCGCTGGCAAGACTACTTTGCTCAATCATATCCTTCACAATAAAGAAGGATTGAAAGTAGCGGTTATTGTGAACGACATGAGCGAAGTCAATATCGATGCACAACTGGTGAGGAATGAACAGACACTCAGCCGCACGGAAGAGAAGCTGGTAGAAATGAGCAATGGTTGTATCTGCTGTACCCTGCGCGAAGACCTCCTGATAGCAGTAGAGAAGCTGGCAAAAGAGAGGAGGTTTGATTATCTGCTGATAGAAAGCTCCGGTATCAGTGAACCGCTGCCTGTTGCGCAGACATTCAGCTATCAGGATGAAGCGAACGCCATAGATCTTAGCCAGCTTTCAAGACTGGATACCCTTGTTACGGTAGTGGACTGTTTTAATTTCCTTCGTGATTTCAGCAGTGTTGAATCACTGCAGGACAGGCAGGTCACGGATATGGAAGGCGACCACAGGACGATCGTGAACCTGCTGACAGACCAGATCGAATTTGCCAATGTCATCATCCTCAATAAAACCGATCTTGTTACTCCTGAAGAACTGGGCATGTTACAGGCAGTGATCAGGAAGATGAATGCCAATGCCCGCATCATCCCTTCTTCTTTCGGTAAGGTACCGTTGCAGCATATATTGAACACCGGTCTCTTTGACTTTGAAGAAACCAGTCAGAGCGCAGGCTGGATCGAAGAACTGAACAAATCACATCATACGCCTGAAACAGAGGAATATGGTATCAGCAGTTTTGTGTACCGTAGCAGAAAGCCATTTCATCCGGAACGCTTCTGGCAATATCTGAACAACGACTGGCATTCTAATATCATCCGCAGTAAAGGCCTTTTCTGGCTGGCTTCACGTAAAGATGATGCCTTGAACTGGAGTCAGGCCGGCGGTAGCCTGCGTGCTGAACGTGCTGGGGTATGGTGGTCCAGCATGCCTTACGGTGAGCGGATACGTTATGCATCATTCCTTGATAACGAAGATGAGATCGAAGACAGATGGGACAAACGTTTTGGTGACCGGCACAACGAACTTGTCATCATTGGCAGCCGTCTTGATAAAGATACTATTATAAAGGAGTTGGAGGATTGTCTGTGTAATGAAGCAGAACTTGTAATAATGGAAAAAGGTGGAAGTTTTCCTGACGATTTCCCCCTGTAACCTGACAGAGATGATGAAGGAACGGGGCTGGTCTTTTGAGCCGGCCCCTTATTGTTTTTCGCCAGTTAACGTAAACATAACATATAAGTAAAAGGTCGCTTTATAATTTAGTGCCGCATATCGGCCAACAATTATGATAGAGAACCTGACAGACGCGGAATTGTTATCACTTTCACAAACTGGCGATGAGAAAGCATTTGAGGCGATCATGTATCGGTATAATGTACAGCTGTACAAGTATATCTACACGCGCATCCGTAGTGAACATGATGCAAAAGATCTGTTACAGGAGGTATTTATTTCCTGCTGGAAGAACCGGCATACTATTAATAATATAACAGCATATCTGAAAAGGTCTGTACACTATGCGATTATCGACTGGCAGATAGCAAACAAAAAGCTACTGGCCCGACAAACCACTCTACTGGAAAAGGACGAACCCACCACATACCCTGTAGAAGACCAGCTGATATCTATGGAGATCCGGGAAGAAGTAGAAACAGAGATCTCCCGGATGAATGAGACCATGCGTAAGATATTTGTATCCAGTCGCTGGGAATCCAAATCTATCCCTGAAATAGCCCGTGAGTACGGCCTTTCCGAGCAAACAGTAAAAAATAACCTCTCCCTTGCACTCAAACGCATCCGCCTGCGCCTGGCCGCTTTTTTCCTGATGCTTGTTTACGTTCTGGTAACATTGAGTTTACAATTCCTTAACGGTACCACTTTTCAGTTTTGAGGACTTTACTGATGAATGGGAACATCATCATCAGACAAAGCCGCGCTGTTAGCGCTTTTAGAAAAATACCGTGCCGGTGGGTGTACACCGGAGGAAACTGCCCGTATACAGGCGTGGTTCGACAGTTTTGAAGAACTGCCTGATAGCGGGGAGGTGAAAACTGCTGCTGATGAGGTGGTGGTCAATACGATGCACACGCTCTTCCCACGCAGGGGAGGATCTATAAGATATATCATGCTCAGCGCGGCTGCTGTACTGGTGGTAGCGCTTACCAGTCTGCTTTTTATATACAGGTTCTATATGAAAGCACCGGTCCCTGTCACTTATTCATCGTTTACAACAGGAAACGGTGAACGTAAAAAACTGACCCTGCCGGATGGTAGTACGCTGACCATGAACGGGGGCAGTACGCTGCGTATTCCCTCTAATTTTGGCGATAGTGCAAGAGAGCTGGTTTTTACAGGTCAGGGAACTTTTGATGTCAAACAGAATAGTAAACAGCCATTTATAGTACATACCGGAGATGTCCGCACAGTAGTACTGGGTACTGCTTTCGACGTGAAGGCATATCCTGGGGACAAGGCCTTACAGGTGGCAGTACTGAATGGTAAGGTGCGCATCGAGAAACAGGAGCAGGGCCATACGGAGGTGCTGGCTCCCGGTGTGACTAAAAACCAGCTGCTGACCTATGAAGCGACGTCGGGTAAGCATGAACTAAAGCCCTGTAAAGCCGATGAAATTGCAGGCTGGCAACAGAACAAATTATTCTTTGATCAGGCATCACTGGAAGAGATCGCAGTAATACTAGGGAGACAATACAATACACATATTACGCTCGCCGGCAAGGCGAAGCACAACTGCCGTTACACTTTGCAGTTAAAGAACGAACCGCTGGACAAAGCTTTGGTGCTGCTACAGCAGCTGTCGGGGATCTCTTATGTCGTAAACAACAATGAAATAAAAATCAATATTTCGTCATGCGAATAAAATGTAATGCGCCAACAACAAAGCGGCAGTTACGACTGCTCGTCTTATTTCTTTTTGCTCATGTGATCTGTTTTGCAAATGATGTGCAGAATCAGTATGTCACTGTTACCGTACGCAAAGCGCGTATCAGTTTAAACGTAAAAAATCAGCCCCTCAAAAATGTGTTCCTGCTTATCGAGCAGAAGACAGGCCTTTCCGTAGGCTACAATGCTACTGCAATCAATGCTATGGAACCTGTAAGCTACAAGGCAGATGACGAAATGTTGTCTACCGTATTTCAGGACCTGCTGAAAGATTACCAGGGTACAGTAAAGCAGGTGGATGAGAGCCACATCTTCCTGAAACTGGAAAAAAGAAAGGTGGTGGAAAAAGTAGTGCTGCCCGTGGCTGCCATTGCTGCTACGCCGATCGTAGTATCGGGTACAGTGACTGACGAAAACAATCAGCCGGTACCCGGTGTAAGCATTCATGAGAAAAATACTAGGAAAAATACGACCACCGATGCAGGTGGTAAATACAGCATTGCTGTCAATACCGGTGATGTGCTGGTATACAACTTTATCGGTTACGCTCAGCAGGAGATAACTGTAGGTGCTGAAAACATGATCAATGTACAACTGAAAGTGCAGAACAGTCAGTTGAAAGAGATCGTGGCTATCGGTTACCAGTCCGTCAGGAAGAGCGATGTAACCGGCGCTATTTCCAGTGTGAAAGCAAGTGAGTTGAACCTGACATCTCCTTCCGTAGGGCAGGCCCTGGTAGGTAAAGTAGCAGGCGTACAGGTATCGCAGGTGAGCGGTGCGCCTTATGCCAGCACGAAAATCCGTGTACGTGGTATCGGTTCCATCAATGCCGGTTCCAACCCGCTGTATGTAGTAGATGGTTATCCGATGGATAATGATATTTATATCAACCCGGAGGATATTGAGTCTATCGATATCCTGAAAGATGCTGCTTCTGCGGCTATCTATGGTTCCCGCGCTGCCGGCGGTGTGGTGATCATCACTACCAAACGTGGTAAGGAAGGCAAAGGTAAGTTTGAATATGATATTCAGTCAGGTGTAAACCAGCTGGCCAGGAAAGTAAAGCTCCTGAATGCAGACGAATTTGCACAGCTGATGATCGACGGCAGGAACAACTCCTACCAGGACCTGGTGGTAAACAGAGGGCTACAGTGGACTGATGCGATGTTCTCTGACGACAACGCCACGCGTGTGGCGAAAGTGGGTAACGCTAACTCTGTGCAGATCGATCCGACCTTTTACGACTTCGCCAGTCAGCAAATGATCAAGCCGAAATACAATACCGACTGGCAGGACCTGCTGTATCGCAATGCGATATTCAGCCGTCATAACCTGTCATTCTCCGGCGGTAGCAAAGAAGTAAAATACTATATCAGCGGCGGCTATCAGAACCAGGATGGTATTATCCTGAATACTGGCATTAAAAAGATCAACTTCCGTGCAAACATTGACGGTCAGATCAACTCAAAGCTGAGAGCGGGTATGAACGTTTCCTATACTAACAACCAGAACAAGGAAACAGAGGAAGGTCGCTGGGACCATAACCCGATTATGGCTGCATTGCTGATGCTGCCTACTTACCGTGCATATGACGACAATGGCAGGATTGTGAAGAATGAAGTGGCTGCGCTGTCTGCTACCTACGGTTATAACAGCTTTGAAAATCCATTAGCCATTGCGCAGGAGATCAACATCCGTCGTAAAGGCAATCGCAGTACCTACAATGGTTATGCTGTTTACCAGCTGCTGCCGGAATTGTCTGTGAAGGCCAACCTGGGTATGACCAATTATGCTGAGAAGTATGACTATTATTATCCGACCAGTCTGAGTAGCGGTGTAAATGCACCTTACTCCACACAGGCAAAGGCTGCCGCGAACGCAAAAGCGAAGAACACCGGCATCACCGATCAGCTGGGTGAGTTCACCGCCAACTATAGCAAACAGTTTAACAAGCATAAGTTAGATGTGCTGGGTGGTTATACCGTACAGAAAACGACCGGCGACATCCTGGAAGTAAAAGCCCAGGGATTCCAGGACGATCGTATCCAGGAGTTGAACGCTAAAGGTGCGGACGCTGCACTCTTCACGCTGACAACGGCCTCTAAGTATACCTATACACTGGTGTCTTACCTGGGTCGTATCAACTACAATTATGATAACCGTTATTACCTGACTGCCTCATTCCGTACTGATGCATCTTCCCGCTTTGGGCCTGAAAATCGTTGGGGTAACTTCCCTTCAGTAGCAGCGGGCTGGAACATCTCCAATGAATCATTCTACCATGATTGGTTAGGACAGCATTCTACACTGAAACTGCGTGCCAGCTGGGGCTTGAGCGGTAATAATAACATCGGTAACTACAACTCTATCCAGGTAATGGGTACGCCTACCGGTGTGCCATTGGGTAACGGTACCGTGAATACCGGCACTTTCGCAGGTGGTATCAAAGATCCGAAGATTGGCTGGGAGTCTACTTCACAGTATAACGGTGGTCTGGACATCGGATTGTTCAATGGCCGTCTGAATGTGATCGCTAACTACTACCTCAGTTATTCTTATAACCTGTTGTTCAATCAGCCCATCTCCGCTATTGCCGGTGCTACCACCGTGCTGACCAACCTGCGTGATTCCAAGATCCGTAACAGGGGTATTGACTTACAGCTGGATGCAAGAGTGATAGATGGCAATGATTTCCGCCTGAACTTCGCCGGTAACATCTCCGTGAACCGTAACAAGGTACTGGACATGGGAGGTGCAAATACGATCCTCACCGCAGGTGCGGAGCGTTCTTATCTGACGCACATTACACAGGCCGGACAGCCGGTAGGTATGTTCTACGGTTTCAGGGTGCTGGGCGTGGCTACAGAGGCCAATTATAAAACACTGGCGCCTTCAGCTTCCAGCTCTAACCCTTTACATCCGGGCGACCTGTACTTCTATGACAAGAATGGCGATCATGTGGTGAACGATGCTGACAAAGATGTGATCGGCAATCCTTATCCGAAGTTTACTTACGGCTTTAACCTGTCTGCTACTTATAAAGACTTTTATTTCTCTTCTTCCTTCAATGGTTCTTACGGCAACCAGGTGCTGGACGGGCAGGATTATTACCTGTACAACATGGAAGGTTCCGGCAACCAGTATGCCGATGTAGCACAGCGCTTCCGTTCTGTTAGTCAGCCGGGCAATGGCAAAGTATACCGTGCTTCCCGCGCAGGCACACAGAGTAACAGCACCCGCTTGTCTACCTTCTACCTGCAGGATGCATCATATTTCAGGTGTACCAATATTGTGCTGGGTTACAACTTCAGGTTCCGCAGCTTACAGGAGAAACTGGGTGTGACAAAGGCAACCATATTCGCGAGCGTAGACAACGCATTCACCATCACCAAATACAAAGGGTATAACCCGGAAGTAGATTTTAACGGAAACAGTACTAACCCGAACCTGGCGCCTGGCGTTGATTACGGTATGTATCCGCTGGTGCGTGCCTATAATGCCGGTGTTAAACTTGCTTTCTGATCTATTGACGCTTAAACAAAAAAGAATGAAGAAGAATATTTCGATTATACTGGGTTTTGCAGCTCTGCTGGCAACATCCGCATGTAACAAGGATTTCCTCAACCAGACGGATCCAAACAGCCAGACGGTGGGTAATTATTTCCAGACTGAGAACGACGTACTGCTGGCCGTGAATGGTGTTTACCAGGCCCTGAGAAGCAATAATGCGCTCGGGGAGAGCAGTGGACTGTTTTCGGAAGAACGTTCTGACAATACCGGCCGTAACGACAACCAGTCGAACGCCGGTGAGCCTTTCCAGTTTGGCGATTTTTCGCTGCTGCCAAGCAATACCTATCTGAAGTCGCACTGGGTAGACATGTACCAGGTGATCTCCAGGGCCAATCTGGTGTTATCCAACATCGATAACGTCACTTTCGCCAGTGAGGATACAAAGAAAGGTTATGCTGCTGAGGCGAAGTTCGTGCGTGCACTGATCTATTTCCACATGGTGCGCAAATGGGGCGATGTGCCTTTGGTAACAAAACAAATGACGCTCGATGAGGTGAGGGCTAATACCTTCCGTTCAAAAGATACTGCCGTGTACAGCCAGATCGTTGCCGATCTGCTGGATGTGGTGAACAGTTCCCTGCCCAATTTCCAGACAGGCACTAATGTTGGCAGGGTATCCAAAGCTGCGGGTAACGCATTACTGGGTCAGGTATATCTGACCATGGCGCTTACCATCGATAATGGCAAGCGTGACGAAAATCTCGCGAAGGCAAAACAATACCTGATGGCATGTTACGACATGCGTAAGTTCGGCGCGCTGAAAGAGATCCCTTATACGGACGTTTTCAGTGTAGATAAAAAAGGCACTTGTCCTGAGCTGATCCTCCAGATCGTGTACAAACAAGGCGATGCAACGTATGCTTCCAATATTGCAGCCAGTAACCAGGCGAACGGCGAGACCATCAACTCACAGAAAACCGCCAGCGGTGTAGGTGGTAACGTAACCGGAGACCTGATCAATGAGTATGAGAACAATGATCTGAGAAAGGATTTCTCCGTACACTTCGCCAATGCGAGCAACGTGAAGGACTGGTACATCACCAAATACCGTGACGTCAGCGATGCCGCAGGCAAGAACGGGTATGGCGGTAACGACTTTATCCTGATCCGTTATGCAGACGTCATCCTGATGTTGGCGGAGGTGAATATGTACCTGGGCGACAATGCCACAGCTATCCAGTTCCTCGATATGGTGCGTGAAAGAGCTGGCATGCCGGCTTATGCAACCGCTATGCAGGATGCGGCCTACAGCGCAAAATTCCCCACACTGAAACTGGCTATTCTGCATGAGCGCCGTGTGGAGCTGGCGTTTGAAAATCACCGCTGGTTCGACCTGCTGCGCACGTTCACCACACAGGAGCTGGTGGATTATTTCCATGCAAAAGACCAGGCGTCTTTTGGTATTGCAAAGTTGAGCAATTTCTCAACAAAAGACCGGTATTATCCGATTCCGTTTGACGAGTATAAACTAGATCCTGTAAGAATGTATCAGAATACAGGATATTAATACGATAGATGAATGCAACAGGGGACGCTTCCGTAAAAGGGGCGCCCCCTTTTTTATGCGTATTATTGACCGGGGAAATTGTATTCCGGACCCTCGGGGCGTTGCATTTTCGTTTTGGGGTTGTGCCCATTTTTGGGAACCGGGTGGTTGAAACCCCGCGCTACAAACACACAACCCCTGGCGGGGTTGATTGATGTTTTGTTACCCGGTTTATTGTGTAAGGGTTCGGTACCAACGGTGTACCAATGGCCTCATCTTATGTTCATCCTACGTTTTGAACGTAAGATGAACATAAGATGAGGCCATTGGTACACCGTTGGTACCGGATTGGTACCGGAGTGGATCGGATTACTTTTATGTACCTGATACTCGCTTTCATACCGCTTTGATACCGCTAATCCTACGTTGATCCTACGTTCATGAACGTAGGATCAACGTAGGATTAGCGGTATCAAAGCGGTATCAAGACGGCATTAAACAGCATGGTTTACTACAGAAAAACTTTACAGTTTTATTGCGGAGGTGCAGAATTGACTTTACAGCTGATGGTACATTCAGTGTTCCTTTTCCACCGGCCATAAAGACCTCCCTTGCTTTTTATCATCTTTTCACTATATTCATCGCAGATAAACCTACTCCTGTTGATCAGCCAAATCGAAACTATGCGTAAATGTCTGTTGTTCATTTCCTTAGCCCTCTTTATCTTTCCTTGTAGCCCACTTTCCGCGCAAACGAAACAGTATGTCACTGACAGTAGTTTACAGGTACCATTGAAGGATGGTACGATGCTGAGCTGTATGCTGGTGTATCAGAAGGGTGCTAAATGGCCTTTACCGGTTGTTTTAAGGATTAGTTGTTATCCAATGGCTGCTGATACCACCCGGGCACAGTTCGTGGCAGATAGCGGCTATGCAGGCGTTTTTGTCTATAACAGGGGGAAAGCCCGTTCAGGGGGTAGTTTTTATCCTATGGAGAATGATGCGGCAGATAATTACCAGGTGATCGACTGGATCAGTAAACAGGCCTGGTGTAACGGCAAGGTGGGTATGTACGGAGGTTCCTACCTGGGATTTGCGCAATGGGCCACGGTGAAGAAAGTACATCCTGCCCTCAAGACCATTGTGCCGCAGGTAGCAGTAGGACCGGGCATCGATTATCCTAATCCGGGCGGGATATTTCTTACCTACAGCCTGCAATGGCTGAAACTGGTGAGGAACAATCACTACATGGACCTGGCCACCTTCCAGAACGAAAAAAAATGGAAGGACCTTAACACCGAATATCTCTTGCGGGGCCTGCCTTTTAATAAGCTGGATTCCCTGGAAGGAGACGGAACGGATACGGTGTTTCAACGCTGGATCACCCATCCCGGCAATGACGATTTCTGGCAGCGGATGACGCCAACAGTGGAGGAGTTCTCCCGGATCGGCATCCCCATCCTGACCACAACCGGTTATTTCGATGATGACCAGCGGGGTGCTATGCACTATTACAACATGCATAACCGATACGGACCGAAAGAAGGGGTTAATCAGCACTACCTTTTCATCGGGCCTTTTGATCACGCCGGCGGACAGGGAGGTCCACGGAGGAATGTCATTCCCCCGTACCAGATCGATACGGTTGCCATGGTAGACCAGAAACAGCTGGTGCTGGACTGGTTTAATTATACGCTGAAAGGAGGGAAGAAACCGGCCTTCCTGCAGGACAGGATCGCGGTATTTGCAATGGGAGAGAACAAGTGGCATTACTTTCCTTCGATAGAAAAAATGAACCGCGATACGCTGTCTTTCTATCTCCCTGTTAAGTCGGGAGAAACCTTACACACAAGGAAAAGAGGAGGGAGGCCGCTGACATTCTCCTATGATGCTGCTGATCCTGTTGATGATACTATTGTGATCTATGACGGCGCCAGTTCTATCATTACAGAAGGGGTTTTCAGGAAGAAATATCTGCTGACTTTCAGCACTCCGCCTTTAAAGGAAGATATGATCATCAATGGGTCCATCACTGCAAACCTTTGGTTGTCTTCAGGTACACCCGATGCAGACATCATGATCAGTTGGTGGGAGATAGATGCCAACGGAAACAAATGGCCGCTTTCACATACTGTACAACGCTTGTCTTTAAGTATCGATAAGACAAAACCTGTTTACTGGAAGCAAAACGAAGTACATCATATCACGCTGGATGACAGCCACTGGATCTGTAAACAATTGAAAAAGGGGAGCCGTATTGTAATGACTATCAGTCCGGCGTCAAACCTGTACTGGCAGAAGAACTACGGTGCGGCAAAAGATGTGAGCCAACAGACTTTGCTCGATACCTTACTGCAGGAACTGAAGTTTTATCCTGAGTCTCATTTCAGTGTACCCCTCATGTAGCAGTATGTCCTATGCTGTTCGGTTGTACTTGTCATGTGGCAGCGGGGCATTTGGCAGTATGCCATATGCTGTTCAATTGTACCGCCATATGGCAGGATGGGCATGTAGCGGTATCCCGTATGCTGTTCGATTGTACCTGTCATGTGGTAGGGGCATGTAGCGACTTATCATATACCGATCGGATGGTATACTTGTCAGGTGGATATCCTATTTAAAAACATAGTAACCCAAAGCCAGCCACAGAAGGCCTTTCAGGAGGAAGAAGATAAAACCCCAGAAGCCGATACGCTTGATCCATTTAACAAAGTTCTTCCTGGGAGCGGGTTTAGACTGTTGTTCCATATACGTTAACATGAATGGCAATACCCTGCAAGTTACGGGATTGCAGCTATTGTATAAAATAAGTAAGGAAAAATAACAAAACATCCTGATATTCAGGAATTGTTGTATATATTTGTGCCCATTCTATAACCAACTTGATAAAACCTCATGGGACAAACGAAATTACCCGAATTCTTTCACTGTGATGATTATTTTATAGACGAGAAAGTAGGCCTGTTGAAATTTGCGAATGCTTATAAAGTATTTAACCAGGACGGTCAGCAGATCGGAAACATCCGTCAGGTCGTACCGCTGTGGCACAAGTTCCTGCGTCTTTTACTCGATAAAAGAATGTTCCCGTTTACACTGAACATTGCGGATGCAAATGAGCAGGTGGTGGCTTCTATTCACCGCGGCTGGACGTTCTGGATGTCGAAGATCGAGATCCGTGATATGAACGGTGTTGTAGTGGGTGGTATCAAACAGAAGTTTAAGTTTATGAAACCGCTGTTTCACATCCTGGATGCCAATGGTGCTGTACTGGCTGAGATCAAGGGCGACTGGAAAGCATGGAATTTCCAGATCGTTGATTCCGCTGACAGGGAATTGGGCGCTATCAGTAAGAAATGGGCCGGCGCTTTCAAGGAAGTGTTCACTACTGCGGATAAATACCGTGTTACCATAGCAAAGGAGTGTCCTGAAGATGTCAATAAGATGGCCATTGTAGCGGGCGCTATCACTATTGATATGGTGCTGAAGGAATCTAAGTAACAAAAGATATGAAGAAAGGGATGGTACATTACGGTGTATCATCCCTTTTCTATTATATCGGGCTCTCCGGGTCGATTCCACGCATTTCCATGGCCTGATATTTGACGAGGTTGCTTTTTAACATGATCCGTATTTTAAATCATGTCTTATGAATATAACCAGGCAGGAGCCATTGTTTTGTATCGGAATCGGGTGTTCGGCCGGAGGACTGACACCGGCATGTGAGTTTTTTCAACAGGTCGTGGAAAAAACAGGCGCTGCCTTTGTCGTAATTCCCCACCTCGGCAGAGAACATAAGAGCAGATTCAGCGCTATTTTAAAAAAGTTTACCAATATGCCGGTACACCGGGTGGAAGATGATATAAAGCTGGAGACGGACCACATATATGTACTTGCTGAAGACAGGATGATGATCGTGGAGGACGGTTATCTCAAAGTTCGGAGGCGTTATTCCCGGGAGATCATTAACAAGTCGATCGACATCTTTTTTAAATCCATGGCGAAAGCCTACAGGGAAAATGGTATTGGCGTTATACTGTCAGGTATGGGCAACGATGGCATTGAAGGTATTAAGGTGATTGAAGATTATCACGGACTGGTCATTGTGCAGGACCCGGACACGACCGATTTTAACATCCTGCCGCAGGCAGCCATTACTAAAGACGATCCGCATGCGATCCTGCCACCGGCAGACATCGCGCGTTTCCTGTTAAGGCACCTGAAAATGGATACCAGTGTGAATTGAACGGATTTGTTTTTTACATATCTTTAGCTGTTTTAAAGTATTGGTTGAAAAGACCAGAGATTAAGTAAAGCTGTTTGCATGTCGGATACACATACTGAAGGGGAGGTGAACAGGAGGCGATCTGGTTCTGCACCCAATGCCGCATTGAAAAGTATTTTAGCGATCCTGTCAGAATCTTCGGGTGTGGACTTCCTCCAATACAAGCTTTCCACGATCACCCGGAGGCTGCAACGGAGAATGTCGCTTGTGAATGTTCAGAGCTTTGAAGAGTATCTTACGTTTATAAAAGACAATGAAGATGAACAAAATATAGTTTATGCGGACCTGCTGATCCACGTCTCTTCCTTTTTTCGCGATGAAAGCAGCTTTGAATACCTGTTGCGGTATGTACTGCCACAGGTAGTAAAGCAGGCCCGTGAAAAGGAAGAACAGGTGCGTATATGGGTAGCGGGATGCGCTACAGGAGAAGAAGCCTATTCCATCGCTATCTGCCTTTATGAGTTAATGGGAGATGAGCACTTCTCCAACAAGGTGAAGATCTTTGCAACAGACCTTTCTGAAGCCGTGATTGCTACCGCACGTAAAGCCATTTATTCAAAGACACAGGTAGCGGGAATATCAGCAGCACGGCTGGCGCAATTTTTTGCAGAAAGGGAACAAGGTTACGAAATATCGGCCATCATCAGGGATGCATGCGTATTTGCCTGCCATAATATGCTGACAGATCCTCCGTTTGCAAATCTGCACCTGATCAGTTGTCGTAACGTGCTTATTTACATGCAACCGGTATTGCAGAAAAAAATGCTGAGCATATTCAACTATGCGCTGACAGACCGTGGTTTTCTGTGGCTGGGCAAATCCGAAACCAACAGATCTCCCGATCTCTTCGATATGCCATCGAAGAAAACGAAGATCTACCTGAAAAAGAATGTAGATAAATGGACGCTCAGGAATGCGTTCCCGACTAATAAAAAAATAAAGCATATGACACCAAGCTTTGATCAGGAGAGGGATGAGAATATTGATGCTCAGAAAGCGGCCGACAGTATTATACTTTCGATGTATGCACCGTCTGCTGTGCTGCTCAATGAGAAGTTCGATATTATTGAGTTCAGAGGTGTTACCATGCAGTTTTTTGAACATGGCCCTGGAAAAGCCAGTCTGAACATTCTCAAACTTGCGCACAGGGATCTCGTACATAGTCTGCGGAGTGCGCTCAGCCATGCGCAATCTGCCAAAAGGAATGTACGGAAAGAGGGACTGACCGTCACAACGGGTAATACAACACTCCATGTCTCATTCGAAGTGGTACCTATCAGCAACCTGAATGAAAGTTACTACCTGGTGATCTTCAATCAGCAGCAACAGCAGGAGTTGAGCGGGGAGCTCCAGGCAAGGAAGCCTGATGTGCCGGAAACGACTGACGAAAAGAACCTGCGCATTCTGCAACTGGAGCGTGAAGTGCAACGCTATAAGGAAGAGTTACGTGCGGTTGCGGAAGCATATGAGGCTACCAACGAAGAATTGCAGTCTGCCAATGAAGAGCTCAAAAGTCTGAATGAGGAACTGGAAGTGTCGCAGGAGGAGCTGCAGGTGATCAATGATGAACTCAGCACCCGCAACAATGACCTGGTTGACAGAAATAATCAGCTGAACAATGCCCGGTTGTACGCCGAATCTATCGTGAATACTGTACACGAATCCCTGCTGATCCTCGATACAAATATCCGCGTAGTAAGCGCAAATGCTTCTTTCTATCGTACGTTCAAAATGGAAAGGAAAGAGACGGAAGGAAAACTGCTGTATGAACTGGGCAACAAGCAATGGAACACGTCAGAGCTGCGTTCGCTGATGGAGAACCTGATGACTTCCAGGACACCCTTCGCGAATTATGAACTGACATACAAGGCTACCGGCAATGGCCTGAGAACCATTAAGATGAATGGTCAGTTAATTATTTCTCAGGACCTGAAAGAAGAACTGATCCTCATCGCCATAGAAGACATCACCGAGGTAAGGGAAGCCAGGGAGCGCATTGCGCGCAAACAGGAAATAGTGCGTAACAACGAGGAAAGGCTTCGTCTGGCGCTGGAGGGGACAAAGACAGGTACCTGGGATTTTAACCCGCTTTCACAAGAGCTGTTACTGTCTGACAGAAGCAGGGAGCTGTTTGGTATCACATCTTCCACACCATTGGAATTTGAGAGCTTTATCAAAGCTATTCACCCTGCGGATGCACCGGGTGTACGGGGGCGCATCGCTGCAGCCCTGGCAGGTAAAGACAACGGATATCTCCATTTTGACTTCCGCATTAACCTTGCCGAAGATAAAGTGGTTTGGATATCCTGCAAGGCGCAGGTCTTCTACGACGAGAATGGCACGGCAGTACGTATCCTGGGCGTGGTGACGGACATTACAGAAAGCAAACAGTTTGAGAAGCACCTGCAGGAAGTGAACAATAAACTAAACTTCGCCCTGCAGACCGGACGGCTGGGTTCCTGGGAACTGGAGCTGTCTTCCGGTATGATGCATTGTAATGAACAGTTCAGAAGCAATTTCGGGTTGTCTTCACAAACACAGCTGACCTATGAGAAATTGTTATCGCTGATATTACCGGAAGATGCGCAGCGTGCAGACGAATCGTTTCAATATGCATTGAATAACCGGGTATTGTATGTGGAGGAATACCGTATTAAATGGCCGGACAATTCCATTCACTGGATAGCGGCTACCGGACAGGGTGTCTACGATGAAGAAGGTACGCCGAAAAGAGTGATAGGTGTAGCGCTCGATATTACCGAGAGAAAACAGGCCCAGCTGAATCTGCAGCAAAGTGAGGCCTACTTCCGTATGATTGCCGATACGGCGCCAGCAATGATCTGGATTGCAGAAAAAGACGGCTCCTTCTCTTTCTTTAACAAGGCCTGGCAGAAATATACAGGGCGTTCGCTCTACCAGAATACGGATAGCGGGTGGTATGATATTATGCACCCGGAGGATATCGATAAATGGAAGATCAGTTTCAGCCGCTCCTCCCGCGACAGGAAGAATTTCTATGCAGAGTTCCGCCTCAAAAGGCATGACGGTACTTACCACTGGCTGGCCTGTTCAGGTATACCACGCTTCAATTCACAGGATGAATTTGTGGGCTTTATTGGTGCCTGTACAGATATTGACGATCAGAAGATGGTGGAAGATGCATTGGAGCGGAAGGTGCGGGAAAGGACCATTGCCCTCGAAGATGCCAATGCCAATCTCTCGAAGCGGAACCATGAACTGGAGCAGTTCGTTTTCATCACTTCCCATGATCTGCAGGAACCATTACGTAAGATCCGCCTGTTTGCCGACATGCTGGAAAGCGTGAAGCCCGGCACCACTAAGATTGATACGGCGCTCTACCTGCGCAAGGTAAAGCAATCGGCTATACGCATGTCTGACCTGATCCGTGACCTGATCGCATATTCCCGGCTGGAACTGGGTGAGAATGCATTTCTGCCGGTGGATCTCAACCAGATCGTGACGAACGTCATAGAAGATTTCGAGCTGCTGATCAAAGACAAGAACGCAGTAATAGAAGTGAACGAACTGCCGGTGATAGATGCAGTGCCGTTACAGATGAACCAATTGTTCTATAACCTGATCGGTAATGCCCTGAAATTTTCCGGCACAGATGGCGACAGCCGGGTTACCATCACCGCCAATAAGATCTCGGATGCGGAATTAAAGGACCTGCCTTCGCTGTCCGAGGGTCCTACCTATTACCGGATCGTCGTGGCCGATAACGGCATTGGGTTCAACCAGGTCTATGCGGATAAACTGTTTGTCATATTCCAGCGTCTGAACCAGAAAGAGAAATTTGAAGGAACAGGTATTGGTCTGGCGCTTTGCCGGAAGATCATGGATATCCATAACGGGGATATTCAGGCGTTTGGGGTGGAGCACCAGGGAGCTTCTTTCCATGTTATTATTCCTGAAACACAACAGTAAGACACAATAAAATAACTTTTCCAGCGTAATATACCCACAGAAATGGCTCCCCCGGGGGGCCATTACTATTTCCAGCATTATGCAAACAGCCCGCGTTTAACATATTGGGAATCAGAGTTTATTATTATTGTAATTTTTAATATAAATTTGCGTAATTTTTCGACCTAATTAGTATTTTAGACACTGGTTGGGCTGCTTGTAAAAGACGCCGACCTACCATATTTGTTATGAGGCCTATCCTATGTCTTTTTTTCATTATTGTGCAGCTCATCGCCCGGGGACAGACGGCGCCTGCACCTCCGTCTACAGCACCGCCTCCGGCGGGCACAGTAGCTCCGGCAGGTCCGGTGAAAAAAGGCAATTTTGAAACAGAATTTAAAATGAAATCGGGAAGTTACCTGGGCTTCGGACAGGTGAATCTCGGTATGGGGGAAATAGGGTTTAAGGTGGTTGTGTTCTGCCAGAATAAGGATAAGAAGAACGGCCGTCTTGAATTTCGCATTGACCGTCCTAAAGGAAAGAAAAGCAGGCGTATCGGTACGCTGAAGATCCCTTTTACGGGAGATACGACCTATGCATTAAAGTTAACCGGTAATCCCAAATACTCCTATGGGATACACGATCTTTATCTTGTAGCGAAAGGTAATCCCTTCAGTATTACTTCCATCACTTTTGTGCAGGATTATTGACGAGCGTCCTCTGACTTGATAACATTTTCATTATTCATGTGAAGTAGCTGGTTCAGTGTCTGCCCTCGGTGCACTCAATGCTGTTTTTATTATTCACGCTAAGTACCCCGGTTTCAGTATGGGATGCCGGTCGGCGCCTCTCTGGAATGCTATTGGGCGCTGTCGGGCGAATAGGATTTGGGATGTAGATTGAACTGCACTTGTCGTGTCGCCGGAGAGCCGAAGGCCCGACATTCCCATCTGAAACCGTTGCTACTTCCGCTCTCCCTACTATGGCATATGGGGAGCTGCTTGTTAGGACGATTGCGACGGAGGTTTTCTTAATACTGTTTTTATTATTCACGCTAAGTAGCCGGCTTCAGTATGGGATGCCGGTCGGCGCCTCTCTGGAATGCTATTGGGCGCTGTCAAGCGAATAGGATTTGGGATTTAGATTGAACTGCACTTGTCGTGTCGCCGGAGAGCCGAAGGCCCGACATTCCCATCTGAAACCGCTGCTACTTCCGCTCTCCCTATGACTAGTTATGGCGCCATACTTGTCGGGAGGTAATTGCCTATTGCTCATACAGTGTAAGGATATAAGGATAATCTTAACAATGAGGACAGACGTTTCTCAACGTCCTGCAGTTCCTTACTATAAGCGGATGCCAATGAGTATAACGGTTTCAGGTGGGAATCACTGGCCTTAGTTATTTGAAGTGCTCACGCGTCGCACCAGGGGTTTAATAGTCCCCCAACGCCAACCCGCCTTCCCAAAGCTGACAGTAAGGAACTTCAAAGAACTACAGCCAGTGATCCCAGCCTGAAACCGAGGTATCGCCAATCTCGAAGACAGGCATTACGGATACAAGCAATAACAAGGAACTCAATTGGGATACACGCAATTGTCGTTGGAATTCAACGTGAATGCAGACAACTCCCTGCAATAGGATCACTGGGGTAATCCCTGTAATGCGTAAGCCGATACAGACAATTGCGGCTGTATTTTCAGCATGAATGTCTGCACTTCCTGTTGGTCAGGATTGCTTAGCAGCTCACCTGTTGTCAGAAGCATATAGTCGCCCAGGACACCAAGCAGTGTAAGCGTCGCTGTTGTATACACGATCGCGACTTTGTGAGCAGCCTTGTTGGTGATATCGGAGGCAACGATCTCGAACCGGTGGCTTTCAAAAGGAACAGGATTTCCCAGGTTATCCGTCAGCCCCGGGATCTGTTGCTGCAGTTCCTTCACAAATAATCCTATCGAGAAACCCACTTTATAATTGAGCGACCCCGCTTTGGGGTTGGCGCCCCGCACCTGTTCCCAGGTACTGAACTGGTGATCCCGGTTGTAGGCCTGTACCTGCATGAGGAATTCGTTATAGCTCTCGTGAAACACATCCTTTTCGAAGGAGGTCCTTGCATGCATATCGATGATCTGTCGGAAAGAAAGTTTTATCAGCGCTTTTTCCATTGTTCAGCATTTATGTCTAAGGTAGTGTTTTCACGGCAGCCGGCCATGGTGGCCGCCGTACTTAGCGGTAAACAGGCGGTTTTTGTAGGTTAACCGTAACTTGATAAGCATTTTTTCACTCCGATATTATCGCAGTATGTTAAAAGAAATATAAATCTTGATTATTTTTTCTATTTTAGGTGTGAAATTGACACGTTGCGAAAAGTATCGTTATGAAAATCAGGCTGCACACTATGTAAATTGAAAACCTATGTAGTTGTACTGTGCTATTGACCCGCTACCATGTATTCTTTAACTAGCAAAAAACACATTTTAAATGATGATGACGACCAGTAGTGTCTAGGGACGGAGGTGCTATTGCATTGTCCGTCGTAACCAAAATCAGCGATAGGAGTTCGCCTTTCTTTTAACCACACAATTTAAACGTATGAAAAATGTAGACCTGTTGAAGGTCAGGCCCCCTCATGCCTGGCAGTCAGCACTATTGCGCATGAAATTTACTCTACTGCTTTTTTTGCCCGCACTGTATCCGCTTATGGCTGTTGCGGATGGCTATTCAAACTCATTTTCAATCCGACAGGATATCATATTAAAGGGGAAGATCGTTGACAAAAATAAAGAGCCGGTGATCGGCGCCACTATCAAAGTTGTAGGGACTTCAAAAGGGACAACCACATTACCCGATGGCTCTTTTTCGTTGAGCGTCGCAAATGGCGCTCAGGTGACTATTAGTGCAATCGGTTTCCTTCCACAAACACTGACTGTCAACGGCAGCGCTCCGTTGAACGTAACACTCGATGCAGACACCAAAGGCCTCAGTGAGGTAGTGGTGGTAGGTTATGGCGCCCAGAAGAGAGAAGCTGTATCCGGTTCCATTGCAACGGTAAAAGGTGCTGATCTTGTCAAGTCGCCGGCTACCAACCTGTCCAACTCCATCGCCGGACGTATGCCAGGTGTAACTGCCATGCAGAACAGCGGCGAGCCTGGTGCTGACGGTTCTTCCCTCCGCATCCGTGGTTCCAACACCCTCGGAAACAACGACCCGCTGATCGTAATAGATGGTGTGGCTGGTCGTACCGGCGGTCTGGAGCGATTAAATCCGCAGGATGTCGAGAGCATATCCGTACTGAAAGACGCTTCCGCTGCGATCTATGGCGCCCGTGCAGCCAACGGTGTTATTCTCGTAACAACCAAACGCGGTAAGAGCGGCAAACCTCAACTGTCTTATTCCTTTAACCAGGGCTGGTCACAACCCACACACATCCCCGAAATGTCCAACGCTGCCGAGTATGCGCAACTGAGGGATGAGCTGAGCCTTTACCGTGATGTACCCGGAAGAGAGTGGGCGGCTGCCTGGGACGTATACAAACAAAACGGTACCTATACTTCCCCGACTACCAACAAGAAATGGGACGTGGCTTTCGGTCAGACGGAGATAGAGAAATTCCGCAACAGTACCGACCCCTGGCTGTATCCGAACACAAACTGGTACAAATCCACTTTTAAGACATGGTCGCCGCAATCCAACCATAGCGTACAGGTGTCTGGTGGTAATGAGAACATGCGTTACCTCACCTCCTTCGGTTACCAGTCGCAGGATGCTTACTATAAAAAATCCGCCACCGGTTACGATCAGTACAGCCTGCGTGTCAACCTGGATGGAAAGATCAATAAATTCGTGAATGTCAGCGTAGACATGTTAGGTCGCCAGGAGGAGCGTAATTATCCTACCCGTAGCGCCAGTGACATCTTCCGTATGCTGATGCGTGGTAAACCTACTGAGCCCGCCTTCTGGCCGAATGGTCTGCCTGGTCCGGACATCGAGTACGGTAACAACCCAGTGGTGATCACTACCGACCAGACAGGATACGACAAGGATAAACGTTACTATGTACAGACCAATGCCCGCCTGGATGTGTTAATCCCCGGGGTGAATGGTCTGAAGCTGAGCGGTAACGTGGCATTCGATAAGTATATCAAGAGTACTAAACGCTGGATGACACCCTGGTACCTGTATACCTGGGACAAGAAAACCTATGAGCAGGATGGTAAAACGCCGCTGTTAGTAAGGGGCAAACGTGGTACTGATCAGGCTACCCTCAATCAGGGAGATGAAGATCAGAGCAACCTGTTATTACGTGGTTTGCTGACCTACGACCGTACCTTCAACAAAGATCATACAGTGAACTTTGTGTTCGGTGTAGAAAGGGAAACTGTCAATTCTGAGACTTTCAGCGCCTTCCGCAGGTATTTCATTTCTCCATTGATCGACCAGATGTTTGCCGGCGGCGATGCAGAGAAAGACAATGCCGGTAGCGCCTGGGACCGTGCCCGTCTCAACTATTTCGGTCGTGTGGCCTACAACTATAAAGAGAAATACCTGGCGGAGTTTGTATGGAGGAATGATGGCTCCTACATGTTCCCCAGCAATTCCCGTTTTGGTTTCTTCCCTGGTCTGATGCTGGGCTGGCGTATATCTGAAGAAAACTTCTTCAAAGAGAACGTGAAGTTCATGAGTTACCTGAAACTGCGTGCATCATGGGGTAAACTGGGTAACGACCAGGTATACTTCGACGATAACGGCGATGGTACGCTCACGCTGCAGGAATATCAGTATTATTCCACTTATGGTTTCGGCAGTTACATCCTGGGAGGCAATGTTGTAAAATCACTCTTTGAAGCACGTATACCTAACCCGTACATCACCTGGGAGGTAGCCAACAACTACAACGTTGGTCTGGATGGCGCCCTGTTGAATGGTAAGATCTACTTCGAACTGGACGCGTTCATGAACAAGCGTTCCGGCATCCTGGTAAGAAGAAATGCATCCGTACCACAAACAACGGGTATGACGCTGCCTGCAGAGAACATCGGTAAGGTAGATAACAAAGGTTTTGAATTCCGCGTTGGCTACAACGATAATGTTGGCAGTAAGTTCCGTTATGACGTTAGCGTGAACGGCGGTTATTCGAAGAACAAGATCGTGTTCTGGGATGAAGCACCTGGTGCTCCAACCTGGCAGCGTTCTACCGGCAAGCCGATGAATACTAACCTGTATTATGAATATGATGGTGTATTCAAAGACTATGCAGAGATAGATAAGAATGGTATAGACTATACTGCGCTGACAAATAACCTGCGTCCGGGCGATATGAAGTTTAAAGATATAGATGGTAACGGAAAGATCGATGGTGATGACAAGGTAAGATATGGAAAGAGCAATCAGCCGACCTTTACCGGTGGTCTGAACGTGAACATGCAATATGGTAACTTCGATATGGCCATTCTCGTGCAGGGAGCTACGGGCGGTGCATTGCACATCAATACAGAATCCGGTGAGATCGGCAACTTTACGAAAGATTACTATGACAACCGCTGGAGCCCTGACAATCCAAATGGCGAACACCCACGTGTAAATGACCGTAATGATACCTATTGGGCCACAGGTAACACGTATTGGGTCCGCAGTACTAACTACGTACGTCTGAAGAACCTGGAGATCGGCTACAGCATACCCGATTTCCTGAAGAAGAGAAGCGGTATCACTACGCTGAGATTATATGCAAACTGTCTGAACCTTTTCACCCTGGACAATCTGAAGATCCTTGATCCTGAATCTGTGAGTGGTAATGGTCAGTATTATCCGCAGTCAAGGGTATTGAATGCAGGTTTCAATTTAACTTTTTAATCAGCAGTATCATGAAACAACTACTTAAGAAAATATACATCTGTATTGGGATGGCAGGCGCGTTGACTGTTGCTGCGTGTAATACCGATTTCCTGAATACAAGACCTTTAGGGGAAGCTACCAAAGATGATGTGTGGCAGGACCAGGCATTGACGGAAGCCTTCGTAAATGAAATCTATAATGGCCTGAGCAGCGGTGGTTTCCTGGAAACCATGTTATCATCTGCCACCGACGAGACCATGTTCACGCACAACTACGGTATGAAGAACATGGGAGAGGCGACTATCAGTCCTACGGATGCTGAGTACGTGAACAACCGCGGTACTTTCCAGTGGGATGATATGTACAAACGCATACGCGCATGTAACGTATTTTTCCAGAACATACAGAAAGTACCTTTTGATAAAGCGGGAATGGGAGACCGTCTGAAGGGAGAGGTATACTTCCTGCGTGCTTACTATTATCATCAGCTGGTGCGCGCTTATGGTGGTGTGCCATTGATAGATACGGTGTATACTTTGGCGGATAAGGATTATACTATCGCCCGTAACTCTTTCTCTGATTGTGTGGAGCATATTGTGCGGGACTGCGATTCTGCTGCCCATTTACTGCAGGGTAAGGAGAGCATCACTGTAAAGGGCCGTGCTACAGAAGGAGCGGCGCTTGCGCTGAAATCACGTATACTGATCTATGCGGCAAGTGATTTGTATGACTTCCCTACTGCCAGTGTCAAAGCCCAGGTGATGAAAAATATCGAGACACCTGATGTATTAGGCTATACGAGCGGCGATCGTCCTGCACGCTGGAGGCGCGCCAAGGCTGCTGCCCAGGCGGTGATAGCACTCGGCCGTTATTCGCTGGCATTTGCTACACCTGCGTCACCTGAAGAGGCGAGCACTAATTATCAGCAGATGTTCCTGAAGGATAATTCTGAAAGTATTTTCTCCCGTTACTTTGTGAATGCCAAGTCAGAAGCTGGCGGACAGATCGGGCTTTACAATGGTTTGAATGGTTATCACAACTGGTCCGGTAATACGCCTACCCAGCTGCTGATAGACGACTATGAAATGGCGGATGGTACACCTTTTAACTGGGGCAATCCTATGCATAAGGCGCAACCATACTTAAACCGTGATCCGCGTTTCTATGCAAGCATCCTGTATGATGGGGCGAACTGGCGTCAGCGTCCTTCTGACGTTGCGGCGAAAGATCCGGCTAACCAGGCACAGACGGGTATTTACCAGGTGTGGGACGCGGAGCGTTCACAGGTGATCACTATGCCTGGACTGGATACCCGCCAGGGACCGATAGAAAACTGGAATGGTAGTTTCACGGGATATTATATGAAGAAGTTCATTGATCCTGCTGTGGATGCACAGTATTTCCGTCAGGAGGTGCCATATCCATTCTTCCGGTATACGGAGGTGTTGTTCAACTATGCAGAGGCTTGTATGGAGCTGGGTGAAGAAGATGAGGCACGCAGGACACTGAATGAGATCCGTACCCGTGCAGGCATGCCGGCGATCACAGAATCGGGGGCGGAGCTGAAAGCGCGGTTCCAGCGTGAGAAGGAGATAGAGATGGTGTTTGAAGAGCAGCGGTTCTTCGATGTGCGTCGCTGGATGGTGGCGCCGGCAACTGTAGGACGTGCGTTACGCGGGATAAATGTAGTGGGTAAATTAAAGCCGAATGTCAAGGTAACTTTGTATCAGCATGATGAGAACAGTTATGACTATACTTATACGCCGGTGACGTTGGTGAATGAGAACAGGATGTGGTTGGATAAGATGTATTTTATGCCGTTGCAGCGGGATGAGATGAATAGGAATAATAAGTTAGTGCAGAACCCGGGGTATTAATCCTCGACTTGCTGCGGTTTCCTGAAGCAGTTATTTCACAAGGGAAGTTCTATACTGTGCGGCAAGCGGTATAGGACTTCCTGCATTAGTCATGGCCTGGCTTTGTGCTGACGCGAACCAGTTGTGTTATCTGGGCGGCATTCGCAGGATGTACTATACTGTGCTGCAAAACGCTCTTTAGAACGTTGATTTGGCGACGGTGAGCGTGTGGGATTGGGAGCGCTATTTACCTTCGTCAATCGTATCACGCGTCTTGAAGGCACAGTATAGTACTTCCTGCTGCGCCTACACAATGGGCGGTAGACGGCTTTAGTTAATTGTCGTCGCTGCCGCGGTTGCTGTTGTTGTGGAAGTGGCTGTAGCTGTAGCTGCTGTTGCGGATGTTGCGGATGTTGCTGCAGCTGGTGTCGTTGTCGTTATTGCCTTAGCCTTGAGCACTTCTTTGGTGTGGGCGAGGGTCAGGCTGTCTTTAATTAATTCTTTGAAGAATGGGGCTATTGCTGTTCCATTCTTTATTTTTTCAGGAAGGTCAGGATTGGTAATCGCTGTTCTGCCGATGGAGATCAGGTCTGCTTCGTGATTGGATATCAATTTGGTAGCCAGAGCTGTGTCGTGCATGCCGCCATTTACAATGACTGGCTTTCCTGTGATTTGTTTTGCTATACCATTTGAGGAACTTCCATTGTCGTATAATGATTCTCTTGCCCAGTTCCCGCCCTCGGATGCGATGTGGATGTAGCTGACGTCCACTTGTTTTAGAATGTTGAATATTTCCTTCGCTGTTGCTGCGCCGCCCGGCCATCTGTAAGTGAGGTCGTTCACTTTGCTTTCTGAGAGGCGTATGCCTACGATGAAGTCTTTCGGGACAGCGGCCTTGATGGCGGTGAATACTTCAATCGGGAATCGTAGTCTTTTTTCATAATTACCTCCATATTCATCCTCTCTTACATTCGTGTGCGGAGTGATAAACTGGTCCAGCAGGTAGCCATTGGCTGCATGTATCTCTACGCCGTCGAATCCCGCTATTAATGCTCTGATGGCCGTTTGTACAAAACCGTCTTTTGCCTCCTGCATGTCTTTTCTGCTCATGGCTGAAGGCAGGGGGAATGGGCCCTGCAGACCTCCGGGTTCTGTGTTTCGGAGGCCCTTGGGCTGTATGGCGGAAGGAGCAATTGTTTTAGCACTATGCTGAGATAGTGCGCCTCCGTGCATTAATTGGAGGATAATGAGCGCGTTGGGATCTGCCTGGTGTACTTTGTCGGTTACCTTTTTCCAGCCTTCTACCTGTTCATGGGTAACGAGGCCCGGCTGATGGTTGTCGGTCTTGCTGAAAAGATTGTCTGTGTAAGTGCCTTCAGTAATGATAAGACCGAAGCCACCTGCTGCGAAGGCTGCATAGTAGTCTGCCATTTCGTTCGTTGGTACACCGGTAGCTGTAGCGCTTCTGCGCGTCATGGGAGCAACGGTGAACCTGTTCTTTAGTGTATGGCTTCCTAATTTTATTGGCTGAAATAGTATGTCTGTATTTGTGTTCATAGATCGTTTGATTAGGATACAAAGATGAGATGGAGGAGGGGAGATGGACGTATAACTAATTTAATATTTGGGGTTAAAATTGTTTAATATCGTATGTTCAATGCCTGTACGTGTGTTGATCATTCGCTGCAATCGGCTCCGTAGGTGCCGCGTGTTTGTAGCGCGGGGTTTTCAACCCCGGGAATTTTGAATATATTGCGCACGAAAGAGAATAGGAAAAGCGATTGATTTTTGCATATTCGTTTGCATTTTTGCCATTTGCATTGGTTTTGGCGCTGCTTTCTTTGCTAAGAATTGTCCCTGTATATTTTAATGAAATTCCCTATTATGGCTTGAAGGTTTTTTTTGTATCAATACTTTTGGTTCCTTTTTTCGGATTTATTATGGGTGCTGTAAATTGGGTCTTTTTGAACTTCGGAGATTATTTGTATTCCTGTATGCTTAATATCTGGGGCAAGGGGAAAGGCAGAAACTAATGACTGCTATAACTATTAAAATGAATAAAAAGTATGTTTTAGATAATACCACTTCATCTACTCAAATGGGTGTGATCGTGGCGTCATTATCATTGGGTTGCTTCTTCTTTCTCTTTTTTTTTATAGACTGGGATTGGGGATCTATAGTTCTGGGAATCATCGCCATGCTGTTTTCTGTCCCACTCAACATGTTTATGAAACTGTTTTCGGAAGTTTATACCGATGGAACCTCCTTTTTTATAAAAAATATTTATCAAAAAGAACAGCGGATAGATGCTGCACTTTTCGATAGAATAATAGATATGCGAACTGTTATCCCGTACCGTGACAGCCGGTATTATACTATTCTTTTCAAAAACGGAATGAAATTCCATTTTATGAAGAAAACGACTAGTTTGCTGGGACCTCCCCCGAAAGATAAAGCCAAACTCGCGGAGGAGTTAACCAAAGCAGTAAATGACTTTCTTAAGGCGAAAACAACACTCTCTTTTTTATTTTTTATCTTTTGGGTTAATCAGACTCAATTTTCTCTCTGATTAATGTATAACAATGAAAATATTCACTTTTGTTTCTTATTTGGCGGCTTTAATATTGGCCTATTTGGCAACTTATGGGTGGGTTATATTTTTTCGAAGACCGGCATAGGTTTCACCGCTTCCCGCCCTTCCTGATCTGACTCAAAAACACCGGCGTTATCCCTAAAAACGAGGCTATATGCTTCTGCGGCATGCGCTGCTCCAGTGTCGGATATTTCTTTACCAGCGCCTCATAGCGCTCGGCTCCCGTCATTGAAATTGAGTTTAGAATGCGCTGATCCTGAGAGATCATTGCCTGCTGATTCAATATCCGCCAGAACTTTTCAAAAGCGGGAATGTCCGTGAAAAGCTGTTCCAGCCCGTTCCTGTCTATTTGCAGTACGACGGTTGCTTCCTGTGCGATGATATTGATCCTGGAGGGGACCTGTGGTATGAAGCTGCTGGCATCGCTGATCCACCAGTCTTCCATGGCAAAGTGGAGGGTGTGCTCATCGCCATTATCATCTACATAAAAGGAGCGGAGGAAACCGGAACACACGTAGCTCTCGTGCTTACATATTTCGCCCTGTTGCAGGAGGTACTGCCGTGGCAGCAGCTTGCGCAAAGTAAGGAAGCTGCAGAAATGTTCCTGTTCTTCCGCAGAAAGGTGGATCCGTTTCTGAACGTGATGTAAGATAAGCTGATGCAGATCAGATAGTGGCGGCGTAGCACTCATAAGACTGGTTTCTTCTTAAACAAATATAGTAACCATCTTAAAAAATAGTAAGGCGAATCAACCTTTTATAGAATTCCTCCCAACTTTCCCTGTTAGTTTTTGTAATTTTCCCCTGGCTTTATTCAATAAAACCCAATTACCATATGCTGATGCAAAAGACAAAGGTGTGTCTGATCGTTGCCCTGGCAATGACAGCCATCACCACTTCCGTATTTGCCGGCGGTCCGGGCAAACCCGGCGCCATTGACGTTAAACCGGATGCCAACAATGCCGGACTGAAATTACCCGCCGGTTTCGGTGCACTGAAAGTAGCCGACAGCCTGGGCAGGGCCCGCCATATCGCCGTAACCAGCAATGGTGGTATCTACATCAAACTGGACAGGGCAAAGAACAATAATGGTATTCTCTTTCTCCAGGATGCAAACGGCGACGGTAAGATTGATAAGAAGACCGGCTTTGGCGTCTACGGCGGTACAGGTATCTATGTAAAAGGCGATTACCTGTATGCTTCTTCCAACGAAGACATCTATCGTTATAAACTGGATGCGCAACAGCAGGTGATCGATCCTGAACATCCGCAAACGGTGGTGAGCGGCCTGATCAACCGCAGACAACATGAATCGAAATCGATCGTGCTGGACGATAACGGAAATATCTATGTTAATATCGGAGCATATTCCAACTCCTGCCAGACGAAAGACAGAACAGCAGGTTCCCTGGGTATGCAGCCTTGTCCGGTACTGGATTCTGCAGCCGGTATCTGGCAGTTCAAGGCCGATAAACAGAACCAGACCTACGGCGATGGCGTACGCTATGCCACCGGTCTGAGGAACGTGGTGGGACTTGACTGGAATAAGTCCCTCAACCAGCTGTTCGTTATGCAGCACGGCCGCGATCAGCTGCACGACCTGTTCCCGAATCTGTATACTGAGAAACAGTCGGCCGACCTGCCGGCAGAATGTATGTATGCGCTGAAACAGGGTTCTGACTGTGGCTGGCCATATATTTACTACGATCCGTTCCAGCATAAAAAGATGCTCGCGCCCGAGTATGGCGGCGACGGCAAAAAGACTGGTGGCGATAATATAGAGGAGCCTGTAGTGGCTTTTCCTGCCCATATGGCGCCTAACGGCTTACTGTTCTATACAGGTACTCAGTTCCCCGAAAAATACCGTAACGGGGCTTTTGTGGCCTTCCATGGGTCATGGAACCGCTCTCCTGAGAACCAGGCCGGTTTTTATGTAGTGTTCGTGCCGTTCAAAGATGGTAAGCCTTCCGGTAAATGGGAAGTGTTTGCAGATGGATTCGCAGGTCCCGGCCCGATAAAATCGCCCGGCGATGCAGCACACCGTCCGTGCGGACTGGCACAGGGACCGGATGGTTCACTGTACGTAACTGATGATGTGAAAGGAACTGTTTACAGGATCGTATATAAGACTAAATAGACATGAGAAAATGGATACTGGCAGTTATGCCACTGATCGTTGGAGCACTGGCTGTGCATGCGCAGGTGAAGAAACCTGCTTCGGCAAAACCGGCAGCTAAGCAGGCCACCGGAGCCACCGCCAAACAAGCCGCCGGCGCCGGCGCTCAGATAGCAAAAGGTAAGGTACTTTATAAACAGTACTGCATGTCCTGTCACCAGGAAAACGGAACGGGTGTACCCCGTATGAATCCGCCGTTGGTGAAGACCGAGTATGTGCTGGGCGACAAGACAAGATTGATCGGGATATTACTGAACGGACTAAACGAAGACGTGGAGATCGACGGGGAATATTACTCCAATCCGATGCCTTCACAGGCGGCCCTGAAAGACCAGGAGATCGCCGATATACTGTCTTATGTCAGGAATAGCTTCGGCAATAAGGCCAGCACCGTTTCCGCAGCAGAAGTGACTGCGGTGCGTGCAACCGTAAAGTAAAGAATGTGAATATTTTAACAGCGGCATTTATCCAGTGTGGGTAAATGCCGCTGTTTTTTAATTGCTTTTGTCAAACAGATTTCTAACATTTGCGGAAAATTTTAGGGACATGTCAGTGAATCCAGAAGTGGTGCGGGAGGTTAGTGAATTCAATAATTATTACAACAGCCTGGCGGAATTGTTAAACAGGCACTTAGCGGACAACAATCTATCATTATCAGCATTACGTGTACTGATAAAGTTAAAGGAGGAAGAAGATCAATGCACTGCAGGTAAACTGATTGCGACCCTTGGTATAGACGGCGGATATCTCAGCCGCATCCTGAAGACCTTTGAAACGAATCAGCTCATTTCCAAGCGTAAATCCACCATGGATGGCCGTACCTGGTATCTGCAGCTGACCCCCAAAGGACGTAAATTGCTCGAGATCCTGGAAGAAGGGTCCGCGCAGCAAATATCCCAATTGCTGGAGCCACTGGGCACAGAACAACAACTGGCGCTGGCCGGGGCTATGAAAACGGTAAGGCATATCCTCTCTGACGACGCTAAGATCTCTGCGGATGATATTACCTACAGACGCGACCTCCAACCGGGGGATGCCGGCTTTATCATGCACATGCACGGCTCTCTGTATGCGAAGGAAGCAGGGTACAACCTCGAATATGAGACGCATATCTGCAAGACCTTCTATGAGTTCCTGGAAGCTTATAATTCCTCGAAAGACCAGGTGTTCCTGGCCATGCATGGCAACCAGATCATCGGTTCCATCGCTGTATTGGGGCACTCGCGTTATGCTACGCAGATGCGCTGGTTCCTGGTGCATCCCGATTATCGCGGACTCGGTATCGGACAGCGTCTGCTGACAGAAGCGATCAATGCTGCGAAAGAAAAGCTGTTCCAGAAGATCTATCTCATTACCACTGCCCAGCAGGTGGCCGCCACAACATTGTTTAAGAAGAATGGCTTCCGTAAGTCAGGCGAAAAACATATGCCAATGTGGGGACTGCAGCTCACGGAAGAACGCTATGAAATAGACCTGATTTAGCAAGAAAGACTTTTATTGTTAACCCCTTGCTTTATTTAAAACATTTAAATATTTTTAGTACGCTGTAGTTTATCCAGGGTTCATTGTAATCATTACATAAAACCCTTTAAATGAAACATCTGCTAACCCGTATGCCGGTTTTGCGATGCAAAACGGCTATGATTTGTGTAAAGACACACATATTAGCAAGGTCTCTCTTCCCCTCCATTTACAATCAATCAGTCGATTATGGCCCATAACCCGTAAGGTCAATGGCGTCTCTATACCATTAACTGCCTTCGCAGGCAGATAGGCTGTGTTTACTTATAAAAACCACGTTCACATTATTCCTCATCCTTCAAAATTCAAAACCATTTTAAACATGAAAACACTTTTACAGGTGGCAGTACTGGTGCTGTGCTTACAATTCAGCAGCGCAGGTCAGCTTACCAATTTCAATGCAACAGCAGAAGCATTACAAACCAGCATGTACAACACTTTCGGCGTGCCTAATGAAAACTACTGGTGGTGCGCGCATGGTGTGGATGCACTGCTGGACGGTTACATGCGTACGCGTTCCGAGACCTATAAGACACGTATGAAATCATTGTTGCTGGGCATCAGGAGTTTCAATGGTAATACCTACATCAACTATTTCTACGACGACATGGAATGGCTGGGTATATCCACTTTACGCGCCTGGCATGAAACAGGTGATGCTGATTATTACAACGTAGCCAGTACACTGTGGACGGATATTAAAGGTGGTTACAGCAATGGCGCTATAGACTGGAATAAAGGTTGTGCCGGATGTAAGAACTCCTGCGCTAATGCGCCGGCGATCATCCTGGGAGCAAGGATGTACCGCATCAACAACTCCGCAGCAGATCTGCAATTAATAAAAGACATCTACACCTTTATGAAAGCCCACCTGGTAGATCCGGTAACCGGGGCTGTATGGGATAATATCAATCTGAATACCGGTGTTACCAACAAGGATTGGATCTTCTCCTACAATGTCGGCACTTTCATTGGTGCAGGCTGGGAACTGTATAAGGTGACCGGCGATGTTAACTATCTGAATGATGCGGTAAAAACTGCTGAATATGCGATGAACAGCAGGCGTACCAACGGTATGTTCTTTGCCAATGAAACAGGTGGTGGTGATGGCGGTCTTTTTAAAGGGATCTTCATCCGCTATCTTTCTGAGCTGGCCCGCGAAGGGAATATACCCGCAGAGACAAGAGCACGTTACAAGGAAGCTATCCGCTTTAATGCACAAACCTTAAAGACCAGTGGTATCAATCCTTCTACCAACCTGGTAGGCACTGTATGGTCGCAGCAGCCATCCGGCAGCACAGATTACGCTACGCAACTGAGTGGCGTAAAAGTTATAGAGGCAGCTGCTACTTTGGATCAATCATTCTTCTACAAGGATATTAATTATGGTGGCAGTTACTGGGGATTGAATGTAGGTAGTTATAATACTGCTGCACTGGTAGCAAAAGGCATCCTCAATAATGATATTACTGGTTTTGCCATTCCTGCAGGTTACCAGGTAAGGCTGTTTAAGAATGACAATTACCAGGGGGAAAGCCTGACTGTTTCCGGCAACAGTGCATGGATCGGCGGCGCCTGGAATGACAGTGTTTCTTCGCTGATTATCAACTATACAGCCGGCGCCAGTTTCTTTAAAGACTGTAACTATACTGGTGATGTGATAAGTCTGGAGGCGGGCGATTATACCGTGACACAGTTACAGGCAAGGGGTATATCGAATGATGCGATATCTTCTCTAAAAGTGAGCAGTGGTTACCAGGTAATACTATATGAGCACGACAATTTCGCTGGCACTTCTGTGACTACTTCCACAGATCTCAGCTGCCTGGTGAGCCAGAATTTCAATGACCTGACAAGCTCTTTGCGGATCATTGCAACAGGTGCTGCGCCTGTCGCATCAACGCTGGCACAGATGGCTCCTGCAGAAAAAACCACGATCAAAGGATTGATATTATATCCTAACCCTGCAGGCAACACGCTGTATGTAAAGACACAGGATGATCTTAATGGTGCAGATATAACGGTAACGGATCTCAGCGGCAGGATGAGGATGAGAAACCGGTTGACAGGTAACAGTATTAACGTATCTGGTTTATCGTCGGGTGTATACTGGATCACGATAGTGAAAAACGGAAAAAAGATCACACTTTCTTTTGTGAAATAACTGCTTGTAACAGAATCATCTATTCAATTGCATGCCGGTTCCGATGATCAGGGACCGGCATGCTTATTGTAAATTACAAGAGGATTAATATATATTTGCTGCCGTAAACCCCTAAGGGACGGTTCGTGAATGCATAAAGAGGATGTTCTGAATATCTTATTGTTCCCCTTGGACAACATTATTGTTTATTAAGCGACTGAATTTCAATTTTAATATATTATCTACTGTATGCCGAAGCGTGCCAAAAAGAGCATTTATTTATTTTCTTTCAATGTTGTCATATTCTTTTCAATGGCGTACATGTTGTCAGGAAACAGGAGGGATGTGCCATGGTTTAAGCAGAATGTTTTCCAACAGCTGGTTGATACAGGAGGCATAGGGGCAACAAATGGATATTCGCTGGCGGGCAATAAAGTTTTCGCTTCCCGTAACAATACCGATACTTTACCTGATACGATCAGTTTTTCTATAGTGGGAGATATGATGGTAGGTTCTTCCTATCCTTCCGCTTTTTTTCTGCCGCCGGCAGAAGAAGGGAATATTCTCCAACACGCGATGCCGCTTTTACAGCAGACAGACCTGCGTATCGGCAACCTGGAAAGCGCAGTCTCCGATAGTGCTAAAGTGTACAAGAACTGTGGCCCCAATCCCAGCCAGTGCTTCGCGTTCCGCACGCCCTATAAGTGTGCCATTTGGTACAAGGAGGCCGGTTTTGAATACCTGAACATGGCCAATAACCACTCTTTCGATTTTGGTATGGCGGGAGTGAAACATACCCTGGCATTCCTGGATAGTAACAATATTAAGACGAGTGGTGTGCCGCAGCGCCGTTTTGATACCCTGACCGTCAGGAATACCAGGATAGGTTTCGTATCCTTCGCTCCTCACAGCAATTGCCTGGACATGAACGACGACTCCCTCGTAAGGGCAACTATTGCTGAGGTACGTCCCCTCTGCCAGCTGCTGGTGGTATTCTTCCATGGTGGCGCGGAAGGCTCAGCCCGCATGCACACGCCTAAAGGCAGGGAGTTCTTCTACGGACAGAACAGGGGAGATGTAAGACATTTTTCACATATGTGTATTCAGGAGGGAGCAGACCTCGTAATCGGCTCCGGTCCCCATGTGGTAAGGGGTATGGAGACATACAAAGGAAAATTAATTGCTTACAGCTTAGGAAATTTTGCAACTTATCATCAATTCAATTTAAAATATCCCAATAATATTGCACCTTTGCTGCAGGTAAAAATCACCAGTGAGGGAAACCTGGTGGAGCATAAAGTGTTTTCTTTCCTGCAAGAGGGGGAAGGCATACCTAAACCGGATACAACATTGAGAGCTTTCAAAATGATCCGTACCTTATCTGTTGAGGACTTCAAATACTCGGAGGTGGAGGCGGGGACATTTGATTAAAACCTTGTTACTGTGAAGAAGTTATTGCCGATAATCATATCCATTGCCAGCATCGCCACAGCAGGCGCACAAGTAAAGAAGAAACCAGTTAAACACGTACCAGTAAAGAAACATACTGCCTATCATAAAAAAGCAACCGTCCGCAAGCCTGTTGCTCATAAGAAAGTGGTGACGCCACCGCCGCTGCCTGATAGTTTATATTTTCCTAATTCCGACATCACCCTCAATACATACGATACTTCCGGTCTTAAAACCAATATCAAGCAGCTGCTTGCTGTCCTGGAGGCCGAGTTGGGCAAACCATATATCCGCGGCGCTATCGGGCCTTTCGCCTTTGATTGCAGTGGATTGATGAAGTTCGGGTTCTCCGTTATCGGTATGACCCTGCCCCGTACTGCGGCCGATATGAGCTCACTGGGTAATATCATTACCCCCTCCGACTGGAGTCCCGGCGATCTGCTGTTCTTTGCCGGCAGAAGAAGCACCAAATCCAAAGTGAAAAGGATCGCACATGTAGGCTGTGTCTATAAAGTAGACAACGGTAAGGTGCTGATGATCCATTCCAGCAACCAGGGGGTGAATATTGTCGATATCACCAACAGCGAGTATTACAAGAAACGCTTTATCGCCGCCCGCAGAGTGATCCAGGTAGATTCTACCAACATGGTCGTACCACCGGCGCAGGAGGGTAATTCGAGCGATTATTAAGCTGTAATCACATTCTCTTAAAAATATCAATATCCCGCAATAAACACAGGTGAGATCTCGCGTACCTGTGGTAGTCTGATATTGGATATATCTGATGCTGATCTGGCACAGGGAAAAAGGCCGTTTCATTTTTTCTTTCGTCCGGAGGGCGATGGCTGGAAAAATATTTTACCAAAAGACGCGCTACCCGGCTGCCGGATGTGCAGATGACATGCTGTTTTTCCTTATTTTTAGTCACGGCCAATAAAAGGTCGTGAACCAAAAACAATCATATGGATGCACAGCAACTGGACATGAACCGGAACGAAGATGCGATGCGCAGATCTCTCAGCGCGCTAAAACAACGCCTCTCCGTCATAGAACAGGGAGGAGGCAAAAAGAACCTCGAAAAAGTCCGCCAGAAAGGCAAATTAACCCCGCGTGAACGTATTGCCTACCTTCTGGACAAAGACACTCCATTTAACGAAATAGGCGCCTTTGCGGCCTATGAAATGTACCCCGAACATGGCGGTTGTCCTGCAGCCGGCACCGTAGGTGGCATCGGTTATATCAGCGGCCGTCAGTGTATGATCGTGGCAAATGATATGACGGTAAAAGCAGGCGCCTGGTTTCCTATGACGGGAAAGAAGAACCTGCGCCTCCAGGAGATCGCGATGGAAAACAGGTTGCCGGTCATTTACCTGGTAGACAGTGCCGGCGTATACCTGCCTATGCAGGATGAAATATTCCCCGACAAAGAGCATTTCGGCCGTATTTTCCGCAACAATGCACGCATGAGCGCTATGGGCATCACCCAGATCGCCGCTGTAATGGGCAGCTGTGTGGCCGGCGGCGCTTATCTGCCTATTATGAGCGATGAAGTGCTGATGGTGGAAGGCAATGGCTCTATTTTCCTGGCAGGCCCTTACCTGGTGAAGGCGGCTATCGGAGAGACCGTTGATGCCGAAACCCTTGGAGGCGCCGTGACCCATACCGAGATCTCCGGTATTGCCGACTACAAATTTGATACGGATGAGGAATGCCTGGATCATATCAAAAAGATCGTCAGTAAGATAGGCGAACCTGCCAGTGCAGGCTTCAACCGTGCTACTCCAGCGCTGCCAGAGAAGGACCCGGCAGAATTATACAGTATGATCCCTGAAGACAGTACCCGTCCGTATGATATGCTGGAGATCATCCACCGGCTGGTAGACCGCTCGGAGTTTGACCAGTATAAGGAAGATTACGGCAAGACGATCCTCTGCGGCTATGCCCGTATTGATGGCTGGGCAGTGGGCATCGTGGCCAACCAGCGTAAGATGGTCAAAAGTAAAAAGGGGGAAATGCAGATGGGAGGCGTGATCTATAACGACAGCGCTGATAAAGCCGCCCGTTTTATCATGAACTGTAACCAGAAGAAGATACCGCTGGTGTTCCTGCAGGATGTGACCGGTTTTATGGTAGGCAGTCGCAGCGAACATGCCGGCATCATTAAAGACGGGGCCAAACTGGTGAATGCAGTAGCTAATTCCGTTGTGCCCAAATTCACTGTAATAGTGGGCAATTCCTATGGCGCGGGCAACTACGCCATGTGTGGTAAGGCTTACGATCCCAGGTTCATATTTGCATGGCCTAACGCTAAGATCGCGGTAATGGGCGGCGAGCAGGCCGCAAAGACCCTGTTGCAGATACAGGTGGCTTCCCTGAAGGCGAAAGGTGAGGAGATCACCCCGGAACAGGAGAAAAGCCTGCTCAACGAGATCACAGCACGCTATAACAGCCAGACCACTCCTTATTATGCAGCGGCACGTATGTGGGTAGATGAGATCATAGATCCGCTGGATACACGTAACATACTTTCCGAAAGCATTGCAGCGGCCAATAATGCACCTGTGGAAGATACGTTCAGCTTAGGCGTTTTCCAGGTGTAAAAGCATAGCGCTTAATCCTTATCTTTGCCCGCTATGTCGGAAGTTATTATTTACACGGACGGTTCCTCCCGTGGTAACCCTGGCCCTGGTGGCTACGGCGTTATCCTGATGTGGAACAGCGTCCGCAAGGAATTATCACAAGGATACCGTCTCACCACCAACAACAGGATGGAGCTCATGGCCGTGATCGTGGCCCTGGAAGCCCTGAAAAAAGATGGACTGCAGGTGAAGATCTTCACAGACAGCCAGTATGTGGTCAACAGTATTGAGAAAGGCTGGTTATGGAGCTGGGTGAAGACCGGTTTTAAAGACAAGAAGAACAAGGATCTCTGGCAACGTTTCATTCCTGCTTTCAAGAAACATCAGGTGAAGTTTCAATGGGTAAAAGGACACTCTACAAATCCCATGAACAACCGTTGTGATGAACTGGCCACGCAGGCCGCAGATAGTGGTAACTGGCTGGAAGATGTTGGTTTTGAAGGATAGTGTTATCTGATCATAAACGTTTATAGATATTGAAGGGCTGTTCGCTATTGCGAATGGCCCTTTTTGCGTTTCTCTTTAACATTTATTTAATGATTTGTCGAAATTAGTCCACCAATAACAAAATTCTGTGCAACCACTGAAAGCATATCGCTGCTTACTTTTAGGGTATTAAATCAATGCCTTAAACGACTAAGTTATGACACACTGGAAGATTGATGAATCACACAGCGAAATTGGATTCAAAGTAAAGCACCTGATGATCACTAACGTGAGTGGCTATTTTACACAGTTCACCGGAAGTATAGAGACCGACAGCGAGGATTTCCACGATGCAAGCATTACTTTTGAAGCAGCTACAGACAGTATCAGCACCCTGAATAAACAAAGGGATGAGCATTTAAGAGGCAGCGATTTCTTCGACACAGCGCATCATCCGAAGATCACTTTCGTATCTAAAAAGATCAAAAAGATTACTGAGGAAGATTATAAGGTGGTGGGAGACCTTACCATCAAAGGGCATACACATGCAATTGAACTGGAGGTAGTGCGTAATGGTGTTGTGACAGATCCTTATGGCCAGGAGAAAGAAGGCTTTTCCATCAAGGGACGCCTGCACCGCGCTGATTATGGTCTACGCTGGAATGCAGCTACAGAAGCAGGCAGTATTGTGTTGAGTGATGAGGTGAAACTGCATATGGAGATCCAGCTGGTAAAGGTGACTGAACCTGTATTGGTTGCAGTGGCGCAGTAATACCAGGAACAGCTAAATAGAATTTTCTCTGATAAAAGATATGATAGAAATAGGAATAGACAGTTTTGCAGCCCGGTTTACCGACAACGCGGCGGCAGCATTGAGTGACAAGGACGCGATGTTCCAGTTGCTGGAAAGAATGGAACACGCGGACAAGTCGGGCCTGGATGTATTTGGTATTGGTGAGCATCACCGGAAAGGCTTCCTGGACGCAGCGCCTACACATATACTGGCGGCGGCCGCTTCCCGTACAAAGCGGATAAAGCTGGCCAGCGCAGTGACGGTATTAAGCGCAATAGACCCGGTCAGGGCATTTCAGAACTTCGCTACATTGGACTTAATTTCCGGTGGCCGTGCGGAAATGGTGGTAGGCAGAGGCTCATTTACAGATGCTTTCCCCTTGTTCGGTTACAACCTGGATGATTATGATGATCTCTTCGCGGAGAAACTGGAACTCTTACTGGAAATAAGAGACAATGAATATGTGACCTGGTCAGGTAAATTCAGGCCTGCATTAAAGAACCAGCCGGTTTACCCAAGACCAATACAGGAACAATTGCCGATCTGGCTGGGCGTGGGAGGAACACCGCAATCGTTCGTACGTGCAGGAGCACTGGGATTACCATTGATGGTAGCGATCATCGGCGGGGAAACACACCGTTTCCGTCCGCTAATAGATCTCTATCGGGAAGCAGGACGAAGGGCAGGACACGCGCCTGAAAAGCTGACTGTAGGTCTGCACTCCCTGGGATATCTGGCTGAGACGACTGAACAGGCAATAGAAGATTTCTATCCAGGCTATGCTGCCAGCATGACGAAAGTGGGAAAGGAACGTGGCTGGCCTCCGATGACGAAAGAACGTTTTATGAGCCAGATGGGTCCCACAGGCGCCTTGCTGGTAGGCGGAGTGGAAGAGATCGCGGAAAAGGTATTGCGTCATGCCAATGCGCTGGGAGGCATATCCAGGCTTACTTTTCAGATGGACTCTGCGGAAGTATCGCATGAGAAATTGATGAATGCTATTGAGTTGATAGGAAAGAAGCTGAAGTCATTGGTAAATGCCAAATAATAAATGATTCCTGGTTCATCAGATTTAGGGAAAGTATTAGTATATTAGTTGAAATACCCTGAACCTGATGAAACCAGGAAAATTCCTTGATTATGTTATCCCGTTAATCCTTTTGGTGGTACAGCTTTACACGTTGTATCTGATTAACACAACGAATTATGTAGTGAATAACGACAGTAAATTCTACATCGGTATCGGCGCTGTGCTGTCAAGCATAGTTATAATGCGCTTTAATCCCCGGATAGGGAAACTGATTACACTGGCCGTATTGGTGGCCGGGCTTTTCGGTTGGATTGTCTTCACATCTACGCGCACGGTTTTCTCAACAAATATCTTTTTCGGAATAGAATACCGGCTTGAATTCCTCTCGCTTGGGCTATTGCTCCTGTTTACGATCCTCAATTTCAGGTCACTTAAGCGATATTTGAAGTGGTTGCTGCAGGAAGAATCCAACTCCACTCCTTAATCCGCTTTTAAATACTTCACCGGATTTGTCAGCGCTATTTTCAGCGCCTGATAGCTTACCGTCAGTACTGCCACCACCAACGCAAATACACCTGCCAGTACAAACATCCAGCCACTGATCGGAATGCGGTAAGCAAAATTATTGAGCCATTTATCCATGGCCCACCAGGCTATAGGGCAGGACAAAAGAATAGCGATGAATACCAGTTTTACAAAATCCCTCGAAAGCAATAATGCGATATAGGAAGACGACGCACCCAGTACTTTCCTTATGCTCACTTCTTTGATGCGCAATTGTGCGGCATAAGCCGATAATCCGAACAGGCCCATACAGGATATAAATATTGCAAAGGCCGCGAAGGCTTTGAATATAGTGCTCATCTGATTCTCAGATGCATAGAGCCGGTTAAGTTTATCGTCAATGAAGGTATACGTGAATGTACCGGTTGGTGTCAGCGTCTTTATTTTCTTCTCCATGAAAGCAAGGGCGGGCTGTATACGTCCGGGCCTTATTTTCAACAGCAGATAATTGGCGCGATAAGGGTCATATTTGATCACCAGCGGATCTACAGGCGTATGCAGGGATGCGAAGTTGAAATTCTTCACTACACCTACCACAGTGCCGGTATCGCCATCGAGCACGAAACGCTCACCGATGGGCGATGTCAGGTGATAAGCCTTCACTGCTGATTCATTGATGATATACTCTTTGTGCTTTACTGCCGGCATCTGGTTGAGAAAGTTCCTGCCTTCCAGCAAAGGGATCTGCAGCGTCGGTAGAAGCCGTTCGTCCGACCACATGATGCGGCTGTTGTCAAATTCCTGTTTGGGATCTGAAGACAAAGGCATGAAAGGCTGTGAACTGAACCGGTCGCCGGGAAGTGTGGAAACTATAGAGAAATCGGCTATATCAGGGCTTTGATTAATGTCATTGATCAGTGAACCGAAGCGTTGCCACATAGGTCCGTAGATAGTGACAGCCGCAAGTTGAGTGCGGTCGAACCCAAGGTCCTTGTCATGGAAAAATCTGATCTGCCGGTAGATCACGATCGTACTGATGATCATAAACACGGATACTACAAACTGAAAAATCACCAGTCCTTTCCTGATCGCATTCACAGAAGATCCCGGCGTACCCTTGCCTTTCAGTGCTGTAACAGGATGGAAGCGCGCCACACTCCACGCAGGATAGCTTCCGGCCAGCAAACCGATAAAGATGATCAGTAATGCAATGATGCCGAGATTCGAAAAGGTGAAAAGTTCACCGGCGTAAAGTGAGCGGGATGCTATTACGTTGTAGAAAGGGATCGCTGCTTTGAACAGGATCAAAGCCAATACACTGGCGGCCAGCGAGGTTATTAACGATTCTGCCAGGATCTGTATGATCACCTGTTGCCGTGTAGCGCCTACTACTTTGCGCATACCTATTTCCTTCATCCTGCCGAAGGCTTGCGCGGTATAGAGGTTGATAAAATTGACTGCAGCTATGAGTAGTATGAATAAGGCTGCCAGGGAAAAGATCCTGACATAGGTAATGTCACTGTTAGGCGCCATTTCCTTCTCCAGCTTGGAGTGGAGGTGGATGTCGGTGATGGGTTGCAGACCGATCTCCCTGTCTGCCAATATCTCTTCACGTGTTTCACCCGTTGGCAGAAAAAATTTTACGGTAAGATCATTGAGGCGCGATCTTACCTTTTCAAAGGAAGCGGCTTTGTCCAGCACTACATAGGTGTAAAAGCCATTCCAGGTCCTGTTAGCCAGCGACTGATCGTTCTGATGATGGCGAATGGTAGCCATCGACAGCAGGTAATCAAACTGCAGGTGGGATGGGTAAGTATGCTCGCGGATGACGCCTGTTACCTTTAAGGGAGCGTTGTTCACATCATCGCGCAGTACTTTGCCAACAGGATCGGTGTCGCCGAAGTACCGCTGTGCCATTTTCTCTGTAATAACAATGTTATCAGGCCCCTGCAGTGCCGTAGCCTTATCTCCGGCCACAAAATCCAGGTCAAATACGTCCGTTACAGTTGGATCGGCGAAGAAGCCGTTTTTCTCCTCAAACTTGTTTATAACGCCATTGGGAGCAGTGTAACTGAACACCTGGAGCGGGTAGGGCCGGTGAAAGCGTACGATATTAACCACTTCAGGAAATTCTTCCTGCAGGGCAGGACCGGTAGGAAAAGAGGTGGCAGCCCAGTGACGGGCGCCTTCTCCCTTACCCTGTAAGGTGACACGGAAGATGCGGTCGGCTTTGGAGTACCCCTCGTCATAACTCAGTTCCTGTTTTACATGAAATATGATGAGCAGGGCGCAGGCCATTCCCAGTGCGAGACCGGCTATGTTGATGGTGGTGAAGATCTTATTCTTCCACAGGTTGCGTAAGGCTATTTTAAGATAACTCTTTAACATACAATGATGAAATATACTAAGTATCATCCAAGTAAGTGCCGGATTGTTAATGCGTTAATAATCAGTAAAGTATTTATAGGGGTAAGGACCAAAATGTCCGTTTTTAATACAATATCTGTCCACTTTTAAAAAAGTTCGCCGTAGTTCGGTAGTTTTGTGACGGATTTCAACCTATAGATGAACATGAAACATTTATCGATCGTTAGCCTGGCCCTGCTTTTCAGCCTGGTGAGTTTTGGACAGGAAACCTGGACATTAAAGAGTAACAAAGATGGCATCGCCATCTATACCAAGACTATAGAAAACTCTAATTACAAGGGCATCAGGGTAAAGTGTTCTTTACCAGCTACTTTGTCCCAGTTTGTAGCGGTGATTATGGATGTGAATACGGCCACTGAATGGCTGTACAGCACTAAATCGAGCACTTTACTGAAACAGGTATCTCCCGCTGAGGTTTACTACTATTCCGAAGTTGGACTGCCCTGGCCGCTAAGTAACAGGGATTTCGTTTGTCATCTGACGGCGAAGCAGGACCCACGTACCAAAATAGTGACTATTGACGGTCCTGTAGTACCGGACTATATGCCGGAGAAAAGCGGTATTGTACGTGTAACACGTTCTTCCGGAAAATGGATCATTGCGCCCGGAGAGAACAATACAGTGAATATTGAGTATACATTGGAGGCTGATCCTGGTGGAAGCATTCCTGCCTGGCTGGTGAACCTGTTTGCCACCAAAGGCCCGATGGAGTCTTTCAGGAAACTGAAAACCCAGATCAACAAACCGCAGTACAAGAAAGTGCAGTATGCCTTTATAAAGAACTGACGGTTACCTGATTAAAATTTCTTCCCTGCAACTTTCCCTACATAAGTGCCCTGCATTTGTCGGCCAGCTACGGTGATGTCGAAATCTATTGTGAAGGTTTCTCCGTTATTGCTGACATTCATAGTGCCTGCTGTTACACCCGTAATCTCAAATCCATTACCATATATGCCGCTGGGCGTATACTTTACTACCGCATTGGAAAAATGCTTTCTTTTATCGTAAGCAGCGTCATTACGATCCAGGTACGTATACTTATGAGAGAAATAAAGGCTGTCAACGAAGATCTGTACAGCGTTTTGAATATATGTGGGAGCTTGCGGAACATTGGTGAGTACTAATCCGTCATTACCTGTCCAGTAAGTATAGTCGGACAGGTAAGATTTCCCTTCTATCGTAAATTCCCCGCCTGTTGGTCTGACTTCATTTTCCTTTTCCACTTGCCCGTCTTTTCTGCATGCGCTGGCAAAAGTGCTTGCCGCAAGCAGGAACAATGCGAGTTTTTTCATTGATCTATGGTTTGCTATATTGTTGTTGTGGTAACAGGCTGATGCAGACCTGTTTGCGTTTGCAAATATACATATTAATTTATTATTTATATCCCTGGGGTTTCACCCCGCGCTACAAACACTGGACTCCTGACGGAGTCCTATTGTGTTTTGTTGATGGCGATGGTTGCCGCGGGGCGTTGGTCGCCGGGGTTCCGTGGGGCGTGGCTTTCCCGTGGTTTTCGGGGGACGCGGTTTCCCGGGGTTTCCCGGCGGGACGCGGTTTCCCGTGGTTTCCCCGTGGTTTCACCCCGCGCTACAAACACTGGACTCCTGACGGAGTCCTATTGTGTTTTGTTGATGGCGATGGTTGTGGGGGGGCGCCGGGTGGGCCTGGTTTCCCGTGGTTTTCCCGGGGCAGTGGTTCCTCGCGGTTGACGGGGTTTCACCCCGCGTTATAAACAATAGGCCCGCCGCGGCGAGCCTATTGTTTATAGAATGATGTTCCGTTCCGCGGTTGCATCTCTACTGAGATTACACCTGGGATCTCTCCTTACATATTGTTGTAGATATTCTGCATATCACGTGTCAGCTGATCATAGATCGGTCTGGTGAACTGCAGGAACAATTCCTGCGGAGGAGGTGGAGCTACGTCTTCTCCAACCATCAGCGCCTTGTCCTCATCGCTCAGCGCACGTTCGTCACCTTTAAAATACCCGTATTGATTCAGCCAGGTGTAGCTGCCCGGGAGTCTGTCGGTACGGATGATATTGTTAGTCGCCACATCGATCAGCTGATAGTCCAGCAGGCCTTTGGATACAACGGTCGCCTTTACAACGTACACTTTGGCTTTTACGGTGCCATAGCGATTGATAGTAGCTTTACCAGTGCTGTCTTTTACAGTTGCCACGACGATCTGTTTGGACACTTCTCTTTCTGAGCGGTCTACGTAGGTTTGTCCTACTACGAAATCGTTGAAACTCATTTCCAGGAACTGGTCGGGTTGTATTTTATTGTTCCGGGCGATGCGCTCGTCCGTAAATTTCACAAACCGGTTGATGTTCCGCTGTTGCAGGTTACGGATCAGTACATCCCGGAACTGGTCGGCGCTGAACTGATAGTAGGGAGAGCGCACGTCTACGTGTCTCACTACCACATTCACAAGGCCTCTCTGGTAAGATTCGTCCATGAGCTGCGCCGAATTGCGGTAGTTAGGGATCAGGTTCAGGGCGGCCTGGAATTCATCAAAGGCTTGTCTGGCGGCGGCTTTATCGCCCTGTTCAAGCAGGGAGACGCCTCTGTCATACCTTACCTGGGCCGCATTTTCCTGGGCGCCGGTAATGGCATTCCGATAATCTTTCGGTTTTACAATGGCCAGGGCTGCAGGAGAGGCATGGATGCCATCGTACAGACGCTGGAGCGCACGGTATTCCGAGCGGATGTATTCCCATTTCAAAGGGTCGTTGGAGACCATGTAGCCATTGACTTTATCTTCGTGGGAACGTTGGGCCTGTGAATAGGCCTGAGGAAGTAGTTGTAGTGAGACAGTGTGTTCAGGTCTTTTCTGTAATTTTTTTACGAACGACATTACCGCTTCATCGTAGCGGCCTTTGTTGTAGAGTTTTTCACCCGATTTACAGGACAGGATCAATAGGATAGGGGCTATGAGCCACCAGAAACGGTTTTGCATATGCTCGAATATAAATTTTCTTATTTCAGGAACCTTCTGATCTCCCTGTCCGTTTCACGCTGTTTAATGCTTTCACGTTTATCATGCAGCTTTTTACCTTTACCGAGGCCGATCTCGATCTTTGCGAGGCTTTTGTCGGTAATAAAAATGCGAAGCGGGATAATGCTATAGCCGCGTTCTTTTATCTTATTCTCAAGTTTCCGCAGTTCCCGCTTGGTCAGCAGTAACTTGCGTTCACGCAGGGGATCATGATTAGCATAAGTGCCGTGTGAATACTCGGCGATATGCAGGCTTTTAACAAACAATTCTCCTTTTGAGAAATAGCAGAATGAATCGTTGAAGCTTACCCTGCTTCCACGGATGGACTTGATCTCTGTGCCTGTCAACACCATGCCGGCAATATACTTATCCTCTATTGCGTACTCGAAATATGCCGATCTGTTCTTGAGTTCTGCTGCCATCTTCTTATTAGTTAGGAGCTAAAAATTAGGAATTAAAAATTGAAATCCGGAAGCGCTGCCCCAATTCCAATCCTTAATTCCTAATTTCCTGATTTCTTCAGTTTTGGTGCTTAGTGTTTAAATAATTCCAATAACACTGCCAGACGTTGTTTCATCTCCTTACGGTCGATGATCAGGTCCAGGAAGCCATGTTCCAGCAGGAATTCTGCACTCTGGAAACCTTCAGGCAGGTCTTTTTTAATTGTTTCCTTGATAACACGCGGACCGGCAAAACCGATCAGTGCTTTAGGCTCTGCAACATTCAGGTCGCCCAGCATTGCGAAAGACGCCGTCACACCACCGGTGGTAGGGTCTGTCATCAGGGAAATATAAGGCAGCTTTGCTTCTGCCAGCTGTGTCAGTTTTGCGGACGTTTTTGCCATCTGCATCAGGGAAAAAGCGCTTTCCATCATACGGGCGCCTCCTGATTTGGAGATGATCATCAACGGCATTTTGTTTGCGATACAATGATCGATAGAACGGGCGATTTTTTCACCTACTACGGAACCCATGGATCCACCAATGAAGGCGAAGTCCATACAGGCGATCACCAGGTCGTTACCCTGTACCTTACCTGCACCTACCCGCATCGCATCTTTCAGTCCTGACTTCTTCTGTGCATCTACCAGTCTCGCACCATAAGGCTTGAGGTCTTTAAATCCGAGAAAGTCTTTCGGATAGATGTTTTCAAAAAGCTCTTCGAACTGATTATTGTCAAATAGTATTTCGAAATACTCAGCCGAATTAATGCGATTGTGGTAATTACACTTGTCGCATACATAATAGTGCTCCTTCAGATCCTTTACTGTAGAGGTTTTTTTGCAGTTAGGACATTTGTGCCACAACCCATCCGGCGCCTCTTTCTTTTCACTTGTAGACGTTTGAATGCCTTGTTTAATGCGCTTAAACCAGCTTGACATATTGTGCTATTAGGTTACAAAATAGTTGTGCAAGATACAAATTATATTAACTTCCAAAGTATTCTACCCCGAGATTTATACTTAAAGTACCTGGCAACCAATAATTTGATTGGAAAGATATATATATAAGTGCTATAATAAAAGTGTATTTACAAAAAAATCCTCAGGAATGACTTCCTGAGGATCGATAAATTGTACCGCTTCGCGGATTATGCGTTCCTGTTCAGACAGTTCAGGTCAGCAAAGGCTTCTTCCAGACGTTTAACGAAAGTTTCTTCGCCTTTACGCAGCCATACGCGTGGGTCATAGTATTTTTTATTTGGTTTATCTGCACCTTCAGGGTTACCCAGCTGGCCCTGCAGATAATCTCTCTTCGCTTCGTAGAAGTCATGTACACCTTCCCAGAATGCCCACTGCATGTCGGTATCGATGTTCATTTTGATCACACCGTAACCCAGTGCTTCGTTGATCTGGTGTTTAGGTGAACCGGAACCACCATGGAATACATAGTATACCGGTTTAGGAGCAGTACCGTGTTTCTTCTGGATGAATTCCTGGCTGTTGTGCAGGATCACAGGACGCAGTTCCACGTTACCTGGAGAGTATACACCGTGTACGTTACCGAATGCAGCAGCTACAGTGAAACGGCTACCTACTTTAGACAGTGTTTCGTAAGCGTAAGCTACTTCTTCAGGTTGTGTATACAGTTTGTGGTTTTCAACGCCGGAGTTGTCCACGCCATCTTCTTCACCACCAGTTACGCCCAGTTCGATCTCGATGGACATACCCAGCTTGTTCATTCTCTCGAAATATTTCAGGGAAGTTTCTATATTCTCGTGCAGTGGCTCTTCGGAGAGGTCCAGCATGTGGGAGCTGTACAGTGGCTGACCAGTCTGTTTCATGAACGCTTCACCAGCATCCAGCAGACCGTCGATCCATGGCAGCCATTTTTTAGCAGCGTGGTCGGTGTGCAGTACTACAGGAACGCCATAGTATTTTGCCACCTCGTGTACGTGTTTTGCACCGGAAATACCACCGGCTATATTTGCCTGCAGTTTGTCGTTCGGCATTCCTTTACCCGCAAAGAACTGCGCGCCACCATTGGAAAACTGAATAATTACAGGTGAATTTACTTTGGCAGCGGTTTCCAGTACTGCGTTTACGGAATTGGTACCTACTACGTTAACAGCAGGCATTGCCCATGCGTTATTCTTGGCATCATTGTACAGCGCATCCAGCTCTTCGCCGAATAACACGCCAGCTCTGTATTTTCCCATAGCTTTCGGATTGTTTTACATTTAAGGAACGCAAATATAAGTACTAAAGATTAACTATTATAGTAGATTTCTGATTTAGAATTGTATGAATCACAAAAAATCTGGTGATTTTTATATGAATTCGTCATTTTTTGAGGCAAATTCTTATTGCTGGTCATTGATTTGGCCCTTATAATTCGATATTGTGCGATGCATCCTACGCTCTCTTCCGGTTGTCTGAGGTTGTTCTCCTTGTATCGCCTGTCAGGATACCCTATGAGGCAATTCTTCCAGCTTTTGCCTGAATTCATGTAAATACACAGCCGCTTTCTCCAGCCGGCTGCCATACCAGGAAAACATTTCTCCGTCCACCAGTTCAATACGAACGCCTGGCAGTACATCCTGCAACTCTCTGATATGTTTCTCTTTGAATGGGTAAGGCTCGGAAGAAAGCAATATCAGCTGGCAATTGCTTTTCAGTTGGTCAAGGTCAATGGTCGGGTAACGTGCCGTCCCGGCAAAAACATTCTCCAGCCGGCAATACGCCAACATGGTATGGATGAAAGTATCGCCGCCCGCTACCATCCACGGTTCCCGCCAGATGAAATAAGCGGTGTGCAATGGTGGCCGGGCCTGCAATGTTGTGGCCAGTTGTCTGAAACTGAGGTCGATATTGCCGGCTATTTCAGCAGCGCGTTCTATTTTACCGGTGATGTTACCGATGCTCCTGATCATATCCAGCGCATCTTCCAGGCATTGGATATCACTGACCCATACCGGTACGTGCTGCATCAGGAATTGCACCTGTTCAGCAGTATTTTCCTCCTTATTGGCAATCACCAGGTCGGGCTGTAAGGCCAGGATTTCTTCCAGGTGCAGTTGTTTAGTGCCGCCTATGCGTGTCTTATGCCGGAACCATGCCTCCGGATGAATGCAGAATTTTGTAATGCCGATCACCTCTTCATCCAGTCCGAGGTCGTACAGTAATTCTGTTTGCGAGGGAACCAGTGAGATGATCCGGCGGGGCGGGTAAGCGATGCTCACTTCCCGTCCCAGCTGGTCATTGTAAGTATTTGTTGCCGGCATCAGCTGCCTGTTGTTTTTAGTAGTTTATCAACTTCCAAGGGCCTGAATGATGTCGTATTTCGTCACAATATGCGGTTTGCCGCCATCATCTTTGGTAATCACTGCTCCGTTCTCCTTGTTGATGTAAACGCTCAGTTTCTCTATCGGCGTATCCATGCTCACTTCCGGGAAAGCAGCCTGCATCACCTGTTTGATCTGGGCGTCTTTCAGGTTCACATCGTCGATCAGGCGATTGAAAAGTCCTCCTTCGGAAATAGCCCCAACGATCTGGTTATTATGCAGTACCGGCAGGTGTTCAATGTCGTACTTCTTCATCTTCACAATGGCCTCACTCACTTTCTCCTCCTGGTCAATCGTTACCAGCGGCTGATTACGGCGGCCATTCACTACATCCTTCACAGTCTTCACATCCAGGAAGCCACGCTCCATCATCCACTGGTCATTGTAGACCTTCCCTACATAACGGCTGCCATGGTCATGGAAAACAACTACTACCAGGTCAGTCGGTTTCAACCTGCTTTTCAGCTGCATTAAGCCCGATATGGCCGATCCTGCAGAGTAGCCTACAAAAATGCCTTCCTCCTTGGAAATGCGGCGGGCCATTACAGCACCATCCTTATCGGTCACTTTTTCAAAATGATCGATCACGCCCATATCGTAGTTCTGCGGAATGAAGTCTTCGCCAATACCTTCCGTGATGTAAGGATAAACCTCGGTCATGTCCAGTTCGCCGGTTTCATGGTATTTCTTCAGCAGGGAGCCGTAACTATCTATTGCCCATACCTGGATGTTCGGATTCTTTTCTTTCAGGAACTTACCAGCGCCGGTAATGGTACCTCCGGTGCCGGTGGCCACCACCAGGTGCGTGATCTTTCCGTCCGTCTGTTCCCAGATCTCCGGGCCGGTCTGCTCATAGTGAGCGTCCCTGTTGGCCAGGTTGTCGTACTGGTTCACGTAGAACGCATTCGGGATCTCCTTCGCCAGCCTGCGAGCTACTGAATAATAGGAACGGGGATCTTCGGGTTCTACATTCGTAGGGCAAACGATCACTTCTGCGCCTACCGCTTTCAGTATATCTACTTTTTCCTTGGATTGCTTATCTGTGGTAGTAAAGATGCATTTATATCCTTTGATCACTGCGGCCAGTGCCAGGCCCATACCGGTATTACCGGATGTTCCTTCAATGATGGTGCCGCCGGGCTTCAGCAGGCCCTGTTTCTCTGCCTCTTCGACCATTTTTACGGCCATACGGTCCTTGATAGAGTTGCCGGGGTTAAAAAATTCAACTTTTGCCAGTACCGGACATGGAAGGCCGGCGGTAACGCGGTGTAATTTAACGAGGGGGGTGTTTCCGATTGTTTCGAGTATGTTGTTGCAAAATTTCATATGAATCTTGTTGGACTCTGGCGAAAGTAAGGAATTTCCGGTTGTCACGTTGTCCTGGCTGATACCGCCGCGCTACAAACACAGCCCACCTACGGAGGGCTATTGCCGCGGATGATTCCCGTATTGGTAATATGCGTTTACCATGGCGTTGATATGCCTTTGATATGCCTTTGATGTGGACTTATAACAATTCCCTGTGCTGTTTCCTCATGCTTTCAAACCTTCCGTTATTACCGACCTATTTCGGTTCAATCCCGTATTGAATACGCTTTGATCCCTATATCTCCATATCCTTATAAGCTCATCTGGATATCACTTCACCGTCATATGTATATCCCTTCGATATAGAGATGTAGGTAAAGTGATATAGAAATGACGGTAAAGCGATATGGAAATGATGGTGAAGTGATATGAACGGTACAGGTTTCAAACAATACCAGAGCGGATCCTGAACCGCAACAATAGCTAACGGTTTCTTAACAGGAATTGATTATCAAAGTAATTCCTATTATACTATCTTTGCATGTCATGAGTGAACGGATTTTTATAACCGGGATAGGTACCGGGGTCGGGAAAACAGTCACTTCGGCCTGTGTAGTGGAAGCACTGCAGGCAGATTACTGGAAACCCGTACAAACAGGATTAACAGAAGGGACAGACACAGATACGGTAAAAAGTTTAATATCAAATCCGGTGTCGGTATGTCACCGGGAAGCCTACTGTCTGGAAGCGCCAGCCTCGCCACACCTGGCCGCCAGACTGGAAAATGTGAGCATTAACGTAAAGGAGATACTTGCGCTGGCAAACAGTATTCAGCCATCCAACCGGCCGCTGGTCATAGAAGGGGCCGGCGGACTAATGGTTCCGCTGACGGAACAGGTCTTCACCATCGATTTCATAGAGCAACTGGAGGCAAAGGTCATTATTGTAGCCCAGAATTACCTGGGTAGCATCAACCATGCGCTATTGACCGCACAGGTACTGAAACAACGCGGTATCCCTGTACTGGGCTGGATTTTTAGCGGAGAATACCACAGTAATGAAACCGAGGTGGTAGGGTGGAGCGGCTATCCGCTGCTGGGAAGGATACCTCACACTGCACTGGTTGACAGGGCTTTTGTGAAGGAACAGGCAGAAAAGCTATCTTTGTGGTAATACAGATCCACTTGTTAACAAAAAAGGATATACGAAAGCAATACCTGGAAAAACGTTTGAATCTTCCGGATGATGTGATTGCCACCCTGAACAGGGAGTTACTGGACCAATGCCGGCGGCTGGACTTCAGCGCTTACAGAATGGCACACATTTTTCTTCCTATCACTGAAAAGAAAGAAGCAGACACATACGCACTGGTGCACTGGGCCCGGGAGGCTTATCCTAAACTGCAGTGGGCGCTGTCCAGGTCAGACATGCGCAATGCAACGATGGAGCACTTCCTGTGGAAAGAGGAAACCGTGTTGGTCAGGAACGACTATGGCATACCGGAGCCTGCCGGTGGAATACCTTTGATGTCTGCCGAGATGGACCTGGTTTTTGTACCTATGCTCGCATTTGACAAAAGCGGACAGCGGGTGGGATACGGGAAGGGGATGTATGACCGTTTCCTGAAGGAATGCCTGCCAACGGCGACCACTATCGGACTGTCATTGTTTGAACCGGTAGACGCTATCGCAGATGTGAACGAGAACGATGTTCCCCTGCAGATGGTCATCACGCCACAAACAATTTATGATTTCAAAAAAAGCTAAGAATGCTGAAACACCTGAAAATCTTATTATACCCTTTTTCACTGTTGTACGGCCTCGTGATGTGGGTCCGCAACCGTTTCTATGATACCAATGTACTGACTGCCGTAGAGTTTGACCTGCCCGTTGTTGCTGTAGGCAACCTTTCCGTGGGAGGTACCGGCAAAACCCCGCATGTAGAACATCTTATCAGGATATTAAAGGATAAATACCGTATAGCCACACTCAGCCGGGGATACAACCGGCGTAGCAGCGGCTACCTGCTGGCAGATGCTGCCAGCACAGCGGCGCAACTGGGCGATGAACCGATGCAGTTCCATCGTAAATTCCCGGATATAGAGGTCTGCGTAGGTGAAGAACGCATGCTGGCCATACCCCAGCTGCTGGGAGAACGCCCGGAAACAGAAGTGATTCTGCTGGACGACGCCTTCCAGCACCGTTCTGTGAAACCGGGCATGAACATCCTGATCACCGAATACAGCCGCCGCTTTACCAAAGATCATGTAGTGCCTTTCGGTCGTCTGCGCGAAGGCCGCAAAGGCTATGAGAGGGCCAATTGTATCATTGTGTCCAAATGTCCGCCGCAACTGTCGGCAACAGAAAAAGCCGCCATCAGGCAGGAAATCAAGCCCCTGCCACATCAGCAACTGTTCTTTACTTCTCTGAAATATGGCGAGCTATACGACATGTTCAGCGGCAGCCCGGTTACCGCGCCTGCAGATACCACGGTTCTCCTCGTCTGTGGTATTGCCCGTCCGGAACCGCTTTTACAACAACTGAAGGAAAGCTATAAAAACGTGTTCCTCCTGCCTTTTCCGGATCATTATTACTATTCCGTCCCTGATCTGGAGAAAATAAACAGGGAACTCAGCAACCTTCCCGGCAACCGCAAACTGGTGGTAACTACGGAAAAGGACGCGGTAAGACTACAACTGCTCGAAGACCGCCTGCGTCCCATGAACATACCCATCGCCGTTATGCCGGTTGAAATATCTTTCCTCAATGGGGAAGGAGAATCATTTAATAATTATATTTTTACTTACGTGGATCAGTTTGGAAGTAACCATGATTAAACGTTACGAGAATGACTAAAAAGAAGAAACCTCAAAAACACAGCAGCCAGAAGAAAACCTTCCGTGGCACTGTACAGATAACCCGCTCCGGGATGTCCTTTGTTATTATTGAAGGACAGGAGAAGGACATTATGGTCCGCCAGAAGAACCTCAATACTGCTCTTGATGGAGATGACGTGCTTGTTGATGTGATCAAACAGGGCAAGAATGAAGGACGTATGGAAGGGGTTATAACGGAAATCGTTAAACGCAAGAAGATTGAATTCACCGGTACCCTGCAGGTCAACAAAGGCTTCGCTTTCCTGGTACCGGAAAAAGGGCTGTTCATGCCCGATATATACATCCCTGCCAATTCCATGAAAGATGCGAAGAACGGGGATAAAGCCGTAGTACGTGTCGTGGCCTGGGGCGAAAAAACACGTAAGCCGGTGGGCGAGATCGTGGAAGTGCTGGACGCCAGCAATACCAACGACCTGGCCATGAAAGAGATCCTGATAGAAAGCGGATTCCCGCTCAGCTTTCCCGACGAAGTCACAAAAGAGCTGGGGCATATCGCTGAGAACATTGACGCAGAAGAGATCAAAAAGAGGAAGGACTTCCGTAAGATCCTGACTTTTACGATCGACCCTGTGGATGCAAAGGATTTTGATGATGCGATCTCCATCCGTAAACTGCGTGGCGCCTGGTATGAAGTAGGCGTGCATATTGCGGACGTCAGCCATTATGTGCTGCCTGACACCGCATTGGATAAGGAAGCTGACAAACGTGCCACCTCTGTATATCTGCCGGACCGCGTACTGCCAATGCTGCCTGAAAAGATCTCCAACGAGCTGTGCTCCCTGCGCCCGCATGAAGACAAGCTGACCTTTTCTGCCGTTTTCAAGATGAATGAGAAGGGCGAGATCAAAGAACACTGGCTGGGCAGAACGGTGATACATTCCAACCACCGCTTCACGTATGAAGAGGTGCAGGACGTCATTGAGTCCGGCGAAGGCCCTTACCAGGAGGAAGTGCTGTTGCTGAACAAGATTGCGCAGATACTGCGTAAACAACGTTTTGAGAATGGTGCTATCAATTTCTCATCCCAGGAAGTACGCTTCCAGCTGGATGAAAATGCGAAGCCGGTCGGCATTATCGTAAAAGAGAGCAAGGAAGCCCACCAGCTGATCGAAGAGCTGATGCTGCTGGCCAACAGGACAGTGGCGGAATATGTATATAATATCCGCATAGGTACTAATCAGCATGTGCCATTCCCATACCGTGTGCATGATACACCTGATGAGGAAAAGCTGAAGGTATTCTCCGGTTTCGCCCGTAAGTTCGGTCACAAACTGGAGATCGATAATCCGGATAAACTGGCCCGTTCCTTCAATGAAATGCTGCAGCTGGCCCATGGCAAGCCGGAACAGCATGTATTGGAAACCCTGGGCATCCGTACCATGGCGAAGGCCGCCTATACGGTGGAGGACATTGGCCACTACGGACTGGGATTTGATCACTATTGTCACTTTACCTCACCGATACGCCGTTACCCGGATGTACTCGTACACCGCGTACTGCAGCAATGTCTGACACACGATATCCATCCTGATAAGCAGATGGAGAAAAAGTGTAAGCACTCCTCTGAAATGGAGCGTAAGGCCATGGATGCGGAAAGAGCTGCGAATAAATACAAGCAGGTAGAATACATGCAACAGTACATCGGTGAAGAATTTGACGGTGTGGTGAGTGGTGTGGCACACTTCGGATTCTGGGTGGAAACGGTAGACACCAAATGTGAAGGCCTGGTGAGCATTCACAATATGACTACCAAAGACGAGTTCAAATACGATGAGAACGAGTATGCACTGATCGGTATGTATACCGGCAGAAGGATCCGTATAGGTGATAAAGTGAGGATTCAGGTGGTGGCCGCCAACCTGGTGAAGCGCCAGCTGGACTACGACCTGATAGAGGATGGAGAAGAAGAACAGGCGCCATTACGGAAGTCAGTCCGTAAGAGCGTAGCCGCTGAAAGACCAGGACGGAAACCTGCTGCTGGCCGAAAGGAAACTAAGACCAAAGGGAAAAAGAAAGAAACGGCTAGTAAGAAGAAACCTGCATCTGCAAAGAAGCAGGCTTCCTCTTCCCGTAAAAAGCCATAATTTATATAACTTACAGCCGCTTATTCGAAAAATACACCATGCATTCATTTAAAGACCTGACTATCCGGTTTGGAGAACATTTCAGTAAAGAACAATTCCCTGAGCAGCCGAAGAAACTGTATAATGCTGCCAGCCATATCCTTAATATAGGCGGAAAGCGTATCAGACCAGTGCTGAGTATTATGGGCAATGAACTGTTTGACGAGATCCACCCGGATGCATTTGAGGTGGGCACCGCCGTGGAACTGTTCCATAACTTCACACTGGTGCATGATGATATTATGGACAAAGCGCCGCTGCGCCGTAACCAGCCTACCGTACATACGCTGTATGGTGAGACCGCAGCTATACTGGCCGGAGATGTGATGCTGATCAAAGTATACGAATACCTGAACAGGGTACAGCCACAGTATAAGCAGAAACTGATCAGCGCTTTCAACAAGGCTGCTATAGAGGTATGCGAGGGACAGCAGATAGATATGGACTTTGAAGAGATGGAGCCGGAGCAGGTGCGTTATGATGATTATGTGAATATGATTGCCCTGAAAACGTCCGTATTGCTGGCCGCCAGCCTGAAAATGGGTGCTATCATCGGTGGAGGCAGTGAGTATAACCAGCAGCATTTATATGAATTCGGTAAAAATATAGGGATCGCTTTCCAGATCCAGGACGACTACCTGGATGCATTCGGCGACCCTGAGAAATTCGGCAAACAACAGGGAGGGGATATCCTGGTAAATAAGAAGACCTTCCTGTTGTTAAAAGCCCTGGAACTGTGTAACCCTGCGCAGCATAAAAAACTGAAAGAACTGCTGGCCACCAGCCCGGATGACAAGGTGGGGCAGGTACTGGAACTGTTCCATGACTGTAAGGTGGACGCCTGGGCAGAAAAGGAGAAAGAACGTTTCCAGCAGCTCGCTTTTGAACACCTTGAGCATATTGCAGTGATCTCAAACCGTAAGAAACCGCTGACGGAACTAGCCAACTACCTGTTGAACAGGGAACATTAAGGGGAAGACTATCTGCTTCCTCCAAATTTGTGTATCGGTTAATTTATATATATTCGCGCATTAGCTAAACCTGTAACCAAAATACCTAAATGTCCAAATCGCTTTTTCGTAAGAAATCTATTATCAGTATACTGCAGGATAGTCAAGATGGTTTGACGGATGCGCATGGAGGAGGAGGATTAAACAAGGTATTACGGGTGCGGGACCTGACCGCTTTAGGTATCGCCGCGGTGATCGGCGCGGGTATCTTCTCTACCATCGGGGAAGCCTCTTATCACGGAGGTCCCGGTGTTTCCTTACTTTTTATTATTACTGCTGTTACCTGCGGGTTTTCTGCGCTCTGTTATGCGGAGTTTGCATCCCGTGTACCGGTATCCGGCAGCGCCTATACTTATTCCTATGTGACTTTCGGGGAACTGGCCGCCTGGGTGATCGGGTGGGCGCTCATCCTTGAATATGCCATCGGGAATATAGCCGTGGCCATTTCCTGGAGCGGGTATTTCAATAACCTGCTGGCGGGGATTGGAAATGCAATGGGGGTGAACCTTTCATTCCCTGACTGGCTGACCAGCAACTATGATAGTGCATCGCCTGAATTGTATGCCGCCGCGCCACGTATAGCAGGTATCCCTGTGATATTGAACCTGCCGGCATTTATTATTGTGGTGCTGGTCACTTACCTGGCCTACGTGGGCATCCGGGAGAGTAAAAAGAGCGCCAATTTCATGGTCGGCCTCAAGATACTGGTGATCCTCTTTGTGATCGTGGTGGGTGCTTTTTATGTGAATGTCGACAACTGGTCGCCTTTTATGCCTAATGGATTTTCGGGTGTATTAAAGGGGGTATCTGCTGTGTTCTTTGCCTATATCGGATTTGATGCTATTAGTACTACGGCGGAAGAGTGTGCCAATCCACAGCGCGATCTTCCTAAGGGAATGATCTATTCACTGGTTATCTGTACGGTGTTGTATGTGCTCATTGCCTTTGTGCTGACCGGAATGGTGTCTTATTCCCAATTGAAGGTAGATGACCCGCTGGCCTTTGTATTCAATGCGGTAAACCTGCCTAAGGTAAGCTTTCTGATTTCGGTAAGTGCGGTGATAGCTACTACCAGTGTACTGCTGGTGTTCCAGATCGGGCAGCCCCGTATCTGGATGAGTATGAGCCGTGATGGGCTGCTGCCGAAGAAATTCAGTATCATTCATCCGAGGTTCAAAACGCCATCGTTTGCTACTATTATAACGGGTTTCCTGGTGGGGGTACCGGCTTTGTTCCTGAACCTGACCATTGTGACAGACCTGACCAGCATAGGTACCCTGTTTGCCTTTATTCTCGTGTGTGGCGGGGTGTTGTTACTGCCACCCCAGGAGAAAGATCCTCATTCCAAACGTTTCAGACTGCCGTACATCAACGGGCAGTTTATCGTACCTGCTGTTATCATCCTTTTTGCTTACCTGTTCCGCAATGAATTGCCGCAGCGTTTTTCTTTTGCGGGCGGCTGGGACGAGTGGAAGCATAATATTCCCTTCTTCTTCTTCGTGGTGGCGGCTTTGCTGTTCACCGTACTTTCCTTCCTTAAAAAGCTGTCACTGATCCCGGTACTGGGATTGCTGAGCTGTTTCTACCTGATGACAGAGATCGGGTTCAGGAACTGGGTGGTATTTTTCATCTGGTTGCTGATCGGTCTGACCATTTACTTCCTTTACGGCTATAAAAGAAGTAAGTTAGCGCAAGCATAACAAAATCATGGTTTTAGGTCGTTTGTTGCTGCCGTCAAGTTAAATGTTGCTATGGTCAAGTTTATTTCGTATATTCGGATAAGCTCTTTGATCATTAAAATCATGTGTTATGAATCTGCTACAACGAATCGACCGTTGGGGCGAACGCCATCATCCCCGCTGGCTTGATGGCATCCGTGTCCTGTTAGGGGTATTTTTATTCTACAAAGGGGTGGTTTTCATACAAAATATCGATGTACTCAAAACTGTGATCGACCAAAGCCCGTGGCTCACAGTAATGTCTTTCTGGATTGCTCATTATATCGTATTTGCTCATTTGCTCGGAGGTCTCCTTATTGTTTTCGGTTTACTTACACGTGTGGCCATTCTGGCTCAGATTCCAATTCTTCTAGGCGCAATCTTCTTTGTACATACCGCAGCCGCGTTGAACGCTACGGGAATATTTAATGTACATGCAGAGACCGGCCTTTCTATCCTTGTTCTGCTGCTTCTGATCTTCTTCCTGGTGGAAGGCAGCGGCCCCATTTCATTTGACGATTATATGCGCCGCCATCCGGCTTGAGGATTATTTGTCTTACCTTTGCCCTCCGCGATGCGGACTGCTTTGTATTGGCAGTTCACGTTAAAACTGTATTTTCTATCGCGGGCCTGCAAGTATGAAGTTTGAGATTGGCGATAAAATATTACTGCTACATTCCAAGGAGGAAGGGACAGTTGTTGACATTATCAACGCCGATATGGTAATGGTAGAGGTGGGCAAGGTCACCTTTCCGGTGTATCTTGACCAGATAGATTTCCCGTATTTTCATCGCTTTACTACGCCTAAGCCGACTCCTCCGCCACAGCGGATCCAGGGGTATGATATTAAGCCCGAGAAGAAGAAGTATGAAGATAATATCCGGATGAGCCGGGGGATGTTCCTCTCAATATTGCCAGTTTTCAGGATGGACGCTTATGAAGAGCACGTCCAGTCGCTTAAATTTCATCTGCTGAACGAGACCAGCGAAGCCTACCGTTTTAACTTCCAGGTATGGTTGCGGAACAGCATGGAACTGGAGATCCGTAATGAGATCCAGCCATTCAGCAACTTCTACCTGTCTGATCTGTTGTTTGAATCGCTGAACGACAGTCCCAGACTGGAATTCGTTTTCTTCCCGAAAGAGAAAAACGATAAACTGGCGCCTTCCTTCCCGAAAACCTGGAAGCCGAAGGTAAAACAGCTCTTTCTGCAGCTTTCAGAACTGCAGGCGAGGAGGGATGCTACGCTTAGCCAAGTGCTGTTCGAAAAGTATCCGGAAAAGAGTAAAAACGACAAACCTTATTTCGACGCCAGCAGTATCGGTTCATTATCAGCGGGCAGTACGCCTGCAGCTCCTGTAGCACCAGAACCGCCTGCACAGCCTAAATATGAGCTGGACCTGCATATAGAAATGCTGGTAAAGGAGTGGCGCGGGCTCAAGAATATCGAAATACTGGCTATACAACTCAACGAGTTCGTACATTACCTGGAGCTGGCTATTGTGCATCATCAGCACAGTATGATCGTCATCCATGGGGTAGGGAAGGGCAAGCTGAAGGACGAGATCCATGCCATTCTGCGGGATACGCCCGAAGTGGAGCGGTTTATCAATGAATACCATCCCCGTTATGGCTATGGCGCTACCGAGATATTTTTTCGGTACTAGCCCATATGCCGTCTTTTCTATTACATTTGCAGAAACTACAGACCGTGCTATCGCTTCCGCCGAAAGGTGGATGAGGAAAGTCCGGACAGCATAGAGCAACGCACCACCTAACGGGTGGGGCTTTTCTTTCTCCGTTAAAAGAGCGAAGAAAGGCACAGATAGTGCCACAGAAAATTACCGCCTTGTTCCGCGCAAGCGGGCAGGGTAAGGGTGAAAATGTGGGGTAAGAGCCCACGTCTGGGTGTGGTAACATGCCTGGAGGGTAAACCTTGCGTGCTGAAATGCCATGTATACGGTCGCTTAAGGGCTGCTCGTCCAATGACCGAGGGTAGGCAGATACAGGTGCCGTGTGAACGGCATCGAAGATAAATGATAGCATCCTCCGTAAGGGGGAACAGAATCCGGCTTACAGGTTTGTAGTTTTATTTTTAGCTTATCAACCAACGGGACAAAGCCCTAAAAAATATAACCCGAAACTATATAATCTCTATGCAACAACAAGAAGAAAGAAACTGGGCGCTCGCCATGCACCTGGGCGGTCTTGCCGGTATGCTGTTCATTCCGCCTGCTGGTAATATCATCGTTGCGCTGGTCCTCTGGCTGATCAAACGCAACGAATCAGACTTCCTGAATCACACCGGAAAAGAAGCCCTTAACTTCCAGATCACATTGAGTATTGTCAACGTCGCCCTTAATCTGTTCGGTATGCTCAACCATTGGGACTGGGCCTGGGGAAGACCTGGCTTTCACTATTGGGACGTAACGGATATATCCATTTTCCATGGCACACGCGGCATTATTTACCTGTTGAATATCATCTTTTCTGTGATTGCGGCCACGAAGGTGCATAACGGGGTGTTTTACCGGTACCCGGTGAGCTGGAGGATAGTGAAGTAAGGAGGCCTGCTTTTGTTATAAAGCCAGATGCAGTGAAGATTGTTCTCAGAAGTGTATAAATGACTACCTGATCCGTCAGGTATCCGATAAAAGAGCTTGTATCTTATTCAGATACAGGCTCTTTGCTTTTTTATAGAAATTTTTGTCACAAAATTCCGCTAATGCACTCTATCTGCAAAAGCATATTTCATGACAACAGAAAGTAAACGACAGGCTGTTAAAACGCTACACTATTTTTCGGGCATTACGCTTTCCCTATTTATTGGTATTCATCTGCTTAATCATTTGTTCTCGTTCGCCGGGCCGGAGGCGCATATGGCATTGATGGAGAAATTCAGGAAGGTATACCGGCATCCTGTGATTGAGACCATTTTGGTGTTGGTGGTGCTGGTCCAGGTGGTATCAGGTGTTAAACTATTATTTAACCGGAAGCCTAAGATACTGGCAGAGAAAATACAGATATATTCAGGGCTTTATCTTTCGCTTTTCCTGGTAGGTCATGTGGGGGCTGTCTTTGCCAGCAGAATGTTTGAGCACCTGGATACCAATTTCTATTACACGGTTGCAGGGTTCAATCTTCATCCTGCGACCTTGTTCTTCATACCCTATTATTTTCTGGATGTTTGTGCCATCAGCCTGCATGTAGCAGCGATACATTACCTGAAAACCAGGTCGAAGTGGAGCGCCCGGCTGATAGGAGGGACCGGCATCGTAGTAGCCATGCTCATCGTTGCAGGATATACAAACTGGTTTCAATGGCGGGAAACACCTCCGAAAGAGCGCGCGTTTATAGAGAAATACTTTGGTAAAGGATATTGATATCAGGTAAGGTATTTCATTTTATCGGGGTTTCTGATGCCGAACAATTGCGAGATCTGTCCATCCTGATTGAAAACGGGTATCAGGACTGTGTCAAGATCGGCTGTCAGTGTGTTCTCAAACAGAACCCCGGTTTCCATATTCACTGCTTTGATCGTGTAGGAGATGTTCGCGCCAAATTTAATAGCGCCCCTTGTCAGGTACAGCATTACGTTTTCGAAACCAGCAATAGGTTTGGTGGCAGTAGCAGCCTTGCCGCCGCCGTCCATAAAGAGGGTGATCTCTTTTGACAGATAGGTTTCCAGCTGTTTGACATCGCCGTTTAAACATGCCAGCAGAAATGCTTTTGTCATTTCTTCTCTTTCCAGACTGGTAGGACTATATCGTGCATTGCCGGTTTTCAACTTTTCTTTAGCGCGATGTAAGTGTTGCCGGCAGTTGGCTTCACTGATACCTATTAAAGAAGCCACTTCATCATAATCGTAATCAAAGCTTTCGCGTAGCAGGAAAACAGCTCTTTCCACAGCATTTAGTTTCTGCAGCAGCACTAACAATGCATAAGAGATATCATTCTTTTGAAGGTCCGGAAAACGGTCATAGGCCAATGGTTCAGGAAGATTGATCCCTGGGTAAACCACGTTCTTTCTTTTTTCAAGTATGGCGAAGCATGCGTGAATTACTGAGCGGACAAGGTATCTTTCAGGTTCTCTTATCTGGTCAAAAGGTTGACGGGAAAAGGAGATGTATACATCGCTTAAAATATCCTCAGCATCAGTTACGCTTTCGGTCATTTTGTAGGCGAGTCCATGTAATCTGGATCTCTGTTGTAGAGAGAATGATAAATGAGCCTGGTCTTCTGACATTAGAATACGATAATGAGGCGCAAAAATAATTCTAATTGTTGATGTTATTTCTCCAAAAAAGTTACTTATAGCCTGACACCTGATATGAAGGATAATCTTTGGATATCATTGACTACCGCATAATTATTCAGCTGCCCGTCGTTATCTGTATTTCCATTTTGTCTCTTTGTTTCAGAATTACAAATGATTTTGTTAGGAACAGATTCTTCTTCCTCTATAAATACGTCGCTGACGGCATCAACGCGATCCAATAATTGCTGCAGTGTTACCGTGGCCCTGTCGGTGTAATTTGGAATGAAGAAATTGACCGCAGGTTGTAACAATGCCCATGCCTGCAAATCGTTCAATTGTAATCCTTTGACTGTATGTGGCATATAATTACCCAGGGTCAGGTTATTCCTGAAAGCAGCTACTGTTGTACTGCCTTTAATAGCAGGCAGAGAGCCTATCAGCGCGTTCAGGAAGTTGAATACATCGATCCACTTTTGGGTAGCCTCTCTTCGCGGATGTCCGGAGAAATCGGCTCTTACATCATAGCTGATCGTTTTGATCGGATTTAAAATGGGGCTGAAGCCTAATCCCTGACTTTTTTGTTCCCATATCATCTCCAATACTTTCTTTTTCACAAATGTCTCGACAAGATAGAGGTGTATATGATTGGCATCACTTGTCAATGGCACAATGTTGTAGGGCGCGGCGGGTCCTCCCAGGTTATCGTTTAACAAATGTCCTTCAATATAGTAGGAGCCGGTGGTAGCTATTCTTTTGTCCAGTCGCTCTAACCATGGTGGCCGGAACTGGGTTTTATCGGCCTTGGAGCCTGTTACGACGCTTTGTTTTTGATCACCATGGAAAGTTGCAGTCACACGGGTGCCCATACCTTTATGCAGTGCGCCCCATCTTGGCAAGATAGCCTGGGCAAGGGTATCTCTCGATACAGTAGTTTCCCTCGCTACCAGGTCCCACATCTCATTTACACATTGTTCCACAGCCACACCGGCCCAGACATTATTCGCATCAGACATGCGCAAACTGGTATTCTTGTCTACGAATTGATGGTCCATCTTTTCGGCGAATTTGAGGCCTTTTTCGTATAACGCCTTCATGTCAGTCCTGGGTTGGCCTTTCCACAATCCCGCTTTCTCAAGCTTGCTTTGCGCGCCGTCATAGTGTGTTTCTACGAAGTTGGCCCAGTTGCTTTTGTGTGATAGGGTATCTCCAAACTGGTAAGCATTCTGGAAGCCCAGTATGCCTGTTGGCCTGGTGATGGTTAGTCCTCCGGTTGCATCCTCAGCATGATTATCCACAAAGACATCCTCTAATCCATAAGGACTGGTATGAGTGCCACCTCCCTGTTTACGTAAATGTGCTTTTTCTTTGGTAGGTTCGGCCTTACCATTCATGTAATTCAGGAAATGTTTATAGTCCTTGAAATAGTAGGCGCGATAAGGATCGTGCATCAGTCGTAGTGCCCTTGTCTGTTGCTTTTCCGTCAGTGCATTCCAGGTAGGGCCACTCATTTTTGGATTCATAAGACCTCCTCCGTCCTTCCTGAGCACTCTTTGGACAACTGCAACATTACCAGCATGATCATTGGCCGGCAATGTTTCTTTCATCTGTATGGAACCGGCTTTGAGCACCGGAGAAACAGCTGGCATGGCAGCACCTGACGAAGTGGAATGATATGCTGCTGCGCGTTGGGGGGCCTGGGGTGTTTGCTGGCGTCTGTGAAGCTCTGGCATAGCGGATTTGGATTTGATCTTAGGATGTAAGCGTAACGAAGTTACGTGTTTATATGTGGGAATAGCGAACTTTTTCTTCACAAGAAAGGCGTTCGGGAGGGGCTGGATACCGTACAGGACCCTTTTTAGTTAGCAAAAAAAGAGAGCCAACGAGCATCCCGCCCGTTGGCTCTCTTTGATTATTGTCTTACAGATGTTTACCCTTTCTTAATGGCCTCCATCTTTACTTTCTTCTTTTTCTTCGGCTTCAGCTCTTTATTCCCCTCAATACTATCCGCCAGTTTCAAAGCCTCATACGCATTCACCAATCCACCGGAAATAGACAGATCCGCAAAAGGAACCTTCACATCAGGCGTTCCCGGCTTTGTCACTTCTGTAGTGCCATCAGGCAGAGGAGTGGCTGATTTCACAAGGATGTACTTTAACTGTTGAGCAGTTAACTGAGGATGGTAGGAGAGCACCAGGGCTGCAACACCTGCTACAACAGGAGCTGCCATACTCGTACCGCTGGCATTACCATATTTATTACCACCAGGAACGGTAGAATAGATCTGTACACCGGGAGCGAAGATGTCTACGTTCTTTTTACCGTAGTTGGAGAAGCTGGCTACTTTTCCGTTTTTGCCGCTACCGCTGGCGCCTACAGTAATGTAGTTGCTCGCTCTGGCAGAATGATCTGCATAATCAGGGTTAGGGAAGTTGTCTACTACATCATTATCATTGCCATCATTACCTGCAGCATGTACGAGTAATACGCCTTTCTCTTCCGCATATTTCACAGCAGCATCTACCCAATCCTTATGAGGGGAGAAGCCTTTACCAAAACTCATATTGATAACCCTTGCACCATTGTCTACCGCATAACGGATGGCCAGGGCTACGTCCTTATCACGTTCATCACCATCAGGAACAGCTTTCACCATCATGATGCGCACGTTGTCATTAATACCGTCTATACCAACACCATTGTTCCTTGCTGCCGCAATGATACCAGAAACGTGTGTACCGTGGAAACCGAATTGCCCCATCACATCGCTGTTACCGTAGTATTTGTCGTTGATGTCGTTCACATTGTCCCCTACGATGTCTGCACGTTTATCAACCGGTGCTTCACTGTCAGCCAGTTCCGCTTTCTTTTTCAGATCCGCCAGGTATTCGTCAAATTCTGATTTCAGTTCAGAGTAATTGAGGTTTTCCTCGCCTGTATTCTGGAAAATGCGCAGCAGGAACTTCTTGGCCACCATTACATCCTGGTCAGGAGTTTGTATACTATCCAGCTTTGCTGCATTGAAATCACTCTGGTGCAGGTAACCGGTAATAAGCGCTTCGCATTTGCGCAGGCTTTCCTGCAGTTTCAGCATGGTCTTGTACGTAACCTTGCTTTCACCGGAAGGCTTGGCTACTTTACCCTGCAGTTTCTGCCAGTAAGTATATTCCTTGGATTGTTTGTCGAGTGCAGAATCAGGATTACCGTAAAGGCTCTTATAGCGGTAATATTCGCGGGTCGCTTCGTCAGAATCTTCTTTCACACTACGGCCGTCTTTACCACCCAGGAAATTCCATCCGTGGATGTCGTCGACATAACCATTTCCATCATCATCCTTGCCGTTGCCGGGAATCTCCTTCGGGTTCACCCAAAGGATGGATTTCAGATCTTCATGAAGCGTATCAATACCGGAATCTATCACAGCTACCAGTATAGGGCTGCCTTTCTTTCCTTTCAGCAATTCATTATATGCTTTCTCAACACCAGTTCCATACACACTGTCCTGCGCATAGTTCAATAGATGCCAGTTCCTGGGAGTCGCTGAAGATTGTGCATGAGTCGGGTTAGCGGTAGTAAGAGCAGCCATCAACACAACACCACCAGCCATGACTGCCATAGCTCTGTTAGATTTCATCAGTCTGTTTTTTTCTCAATAAGCTTTACAAAATCAAAAACCAAATTAGAATAAAGGTACGCAAAATGTCAGGGAATCACTTGCGTTAAATGATGAGCGAGATATACAATATGCCAGTAGCTCATTAGGTGGATAGCCGTTCACGTAACAACAACCGCTGAGATAGAAGTGCCTGTAACTCAATAATATTCGCTCATCTACTGTTAATTTAACAATTCTACAAATATGAGCGAAATTTTTCTTTTAGAAAATGAGGAAGAATGTTGTCACAGAAGTCGCTACTGCATTGAAGTCAGCCTATGAAAATGACCGTTCGTCAAAAAATAGTTGCAAATACCACAAAAGTAGAATATGAAATTCCGGAAAAAAGTGTAATATTTAGAGCTGGAAGAGTACTTGATAACTTTCCAAAAAGTTATAGTTACTTTTCTCATAAGCATGGTTTCCGTTTAACGAAAAAGCGAGGTTATCTAACCTCGCTATTCTTTTTGATCTACATTGTTCGCTCACAGCATTGTAAAAGAACGGTACCGCTTCTACAAGCTAATAATATATTGCGATTAATATCAGTTTAAAAGTTATCCGCATATTAAACGGTCTATTATTCCAGTTATTGTGTAAGGAAAAAAAGTTTTTACAGGTCAAACTTAATACCCTGTGCCAGTGGCAGCTGAGTGGAATAATTGATCGTATTCGTCTGTCTGCGCATATAATTTTTCCAGGCGTCTGAACCGCTTTCCCTGCCGCCACCGGTTTCCTTTTCTCCGCCAAACGCGCCACCGATCTCGGCTCCGGAGGTACCGATATTGACATTAGCGATACCGCAGTCAGAACCGGATTGTGACAGGAACAATTCGGCTTCCCGCAGGTTTAGCGTCATAATAGCAGATGACAGGCCCTGTGGTACCCCATTCTGCATAGCGATGGCATCCTCGATGTTGCTGTATTTCATCACGTAGAGGATGGGAGCAAAGGTTTCATGCTGCACGATGGCATAACTGTTCTCTACTGCGGCAATACAGGGTTTTACATAACAACCGGACGCATAGGCATCGCCTGACAGTACGCCTCCTTCCACCAGGAAAGTACCGCCTTGTGCCTTCACCTTTTCGATGGATTCCTGGTAAAGACGTACCGCGTCTTTATCGATCAACGGCCCTACGTGGTTTTGTTCGTCCAGCGGATTGCCGATACGTAGCTGCTGGTATGCTTTCGCCAGTTTCTGTGTAAATGCGTCATATACACTGTCGTGGATGATCAGCCTTCTGGTACTGGTACAACGCTGGCCGGCGGTACCTACAGCACCGAATACACACCCGATAAGGGACATGTCGAGGTCTGCATTGGCGGTGATGATGATCGCGTTATTACCGCCCAGTTCCAGTAGGGCGCGTCCCAGACGGGCGCCTACTACGCTGCTTACCGCTTTACCCATACGGGTGGAACCGGTAGCAGAGATCAGCGGTACGCGGGTATCGGCCGCCATCCATTCGCCCACCTCACGACCACCTGTTACCAGGCAGCATACACCTTCCGGTACGTTATTCGTTTTGAGCACATCCTGTATGATCTGCAGACAGGCAATGGCTGACAAAGGTGTCTTTTCTGAGGGTTTCCAGACGCATACGTCGCCGCAAACCCATGCAAGCATAGCATTCCAACTCCACACCGCAACAGGGAAATTAAAGGCTGAAATGATGCCTGTAATGCCCAGCGGATGCCATTGCTCGTACATCCTGTGACCCGGACGTTCAGAGTGCATGCTTAGCCCGTGCAACTGACGGGAAAGACCTACTGCAAAGTCGCAGATATCGATCATTTCCTGTACTTCCCCGTAACCTTCCTGCAGGCTTTTTCCCATTTCGTAAGACACCAGTTTGCCCAGTGCGGCTTTATTTTTCCGCAGTGCTTCTCCCATCTGACGCACTATCTCGCCACGACGGGGAGCAGGCCATGAACGCCATTCCTTAAACGCTTCCTGCGCTTTTTCGATCACTGCATCATAGTCGGTACGGCTGGCTGCTTTGACGGTTGAAATTTCTTTCCCGTCTACGGGTGAAGACGCCGGAATACTTTCTCCTTTTGCATCCAGCCAGGTAGTTCCTGTGCTGACGCCACTGTTTACATTGCTGATATTTAATTGCTGCAGAATATCCTGGATCATGTTGTACTGTTTATGCCGTGCGGGACACGGCGTGTTTTGATGTATGTCTGAGTTAACGGCAATAGTCTGTAATATATTGGCTGTTGGCAGCGCGGCAGGACGCTGCTGCGCTGCCAACCACTAGTTATTGCTTGTTTGTCTGTGAGCTGTAGGTACTTTCGAAAATGCGGTCCGCATTGCCGGCTTCAAAACCTTCCCGGCGATGTGCACGGGTAATCTGATCGGCCGGAAGATCGGCAAACTGTGGCAGCACCTTGCGCTCGGCAAATTCTACGTAGGAGCCTGCTATCTTATGAACCTCAGCACCGGCAAAGGTGGCGGGAATCATTTTGGCCACCGTGCTACTCTGTAAGAGCAAACCATCCGGACTGGTCTTGATCTTGCCGCCGGCGTTGTTTAGTACAAATCCTTGTTTTTCAAGGAAATTATTGAAATCTGCTACCGTATTGTAACCGGCAGGCAGGTTCTGTACACTGATCGTAAAATGGTTCAGGTAATACCTGTTGTAGATCACCCAGGCTGCATATTCGCTCTCGGCTGCCAGTGCCTGATAATCCTCCAGCGTAGGCGTGCGCCACAGTGAACTATGCAGGAATTCATCCACTACAGGCCCGTCGTCCAGGTTAAGATTGAGCACCGGGTCTACCAGTACTTCTTTGGTATAACTTTTAATGATCTCTTGCGCAGCAGGGCTCAGGTCCTGTACCCTCAGTTCGCTGATAAAGATTCGCGGATAGTTGGGTGATGGCGGTGCATACCAATAAGCGTCCAGCTTCTTTTCCTTGAAATGGTAGGCATCTCTTCTGGTGTAACCGTAGTGGAGGAAGATCTTCTCCAGCGACTGTATCCCGAGCTCGGGTACGCCTATTGTGCGGAAGGCAATATGATCATTTTCAATGTCTTCCGGAACCTTGATCAGATTTTCACTGATCATGGCGGCAATAATAGCTGCAACGTCGGGAACCCGGTCCTGGTAACGCTGCATCAGACCGCTAAGAACATAGTCTAACATAAAACAATTTTAATATTGTTCGCTATCGTTCGGAAAGTCTTTGGCTTTCACATCGTGGATATATTGCTGCGATGCCTTGTAAATTTCGTCATATAAATTGAGATAGCGACGCAGGAAACGTGGTTTAAAATCCTTGTTAATGCCCAGCATGTCATGCATAACTAATACCTGGCCGTCAACATACTTGCCGGCGCCGATACCAATTGTAGGGATGCGCAGTGCTTCAGCCACCTTTTTACCCAGTTGGGCGGGGATCTTTTCCAGTACAATGGCAAAGCAACCCGCTTCCTCGAGCAGGCGGGCGTCGTTGATCAGTTTCTGGGCTTCTGCCTCTTCGGTAGCCCTTACGGTGTAGGTACCAAATTTATTGATAGACTGGGGGGTTAGTCCCAGGTGTCCCATCACGGGTACACCGGCTGAGATAATTCGTTTTACCGATTCAATAATCTCTTCGCCGCCTTCTATTTTTACGCCATGAGCGCTGGTTTCTTTCATAATACGGATGGTAGATGCCAGTGCTTCTTTGGAATTGCCCTGGTAAGTACCAAAAGGAAGGTCGACCACCACAAAGGCCCGTTTGATAGCCCTTACCACAGAAGCACCGTGATAGATCATCTGGTCAAGCGTTATGGGAAGTGTTGTTTCAAAGCCGGCCATCACATTAGATGCAGAATCGCCTACCAGCAGGATATCCATACCTGCATCATCAAAGATGCGGGCCATGGAATAGTCGTAAGCGGTAATCATGGAGATCTTCTCTCCGTCGTCTTTCATTTTCTGCAATATATGTGTCGTTATCCGTTTAACTTCTTTGTGCGTAGACATCCTAATGACTGTTATATGTGATAAGTAAAAGCGCGCGTAAGGTAACCAATATTTGGAAATTACCTGCTGATCTCTGCATAGAGTGACTGGATAAGGCCATCTGCCAGACCGATCTTGGGTACAAAGATCTCTTCGGCATCCGCCCAGCGCATAATGTTGATGTAGATCTGAAGGGCGGGCACGATCACATCGGCGCGGTCTTCCCGGAGATTATAAATATGGATACGCTCTTCGACGGTGAAGCTGTTAAATTCCTTGTAGTAGTCTTTCAGGACGTCCAGCGTAAGCGGTTTGCCTTCTTTACGCTTGGAAAGGGAGAAGATCTTGTTGATATTACCGCCTGAACCGATGGCTGTCACATTGTTGATGCCCCGGAGACGGGATTTAATGGTATCCTTCATATACTGCCACTGGTCTTCCTTTACCTGGTTCTGCATCAGGCGGATAGTGCCGATATTGAAGGACTCTTTATGTTTAAGGCTGTTGTTGCTGAAGATAGTGACTTCAGTACTACCACCCCCTACATCGATATACATGTAGGAGCGGGTCTTGTCCAGGTTTTCTGCGATGTGGCTCTCGTACAGGAAAGAGGCTTCTTCCTGTCCGGATATGATTTTGATATCTATTCCCGTCTGCTGCCTGACGTTGTGCAGGATCGCTGCTGAATTGGATGCATCGCGCATAGCTGATGTGGCGCAGGCTTTCAGGTACCTGACTTCATATACCTCCAGTAAAAGCTTATACGCTTTAATGGTATTCAGCAGGTGATCAGCTCTTTTTTCAGAAATAGCGCCTTCGGTGAACACATCAAGACCGAGGCGTAAAGGCACCCTGACCAGGTTTACTTTGGTGAAATCCATCCGGCCCTGGCTGTTGGGAGATGCTTCTGAGATGAGCAGCCTGGCAGCGTTGGACCCGATATCAATGGCAGCAAGCTTCATGGGCGCAAATGTATACAATTAGAATCAGGAATCAGGAATTAATCAATACTCAAATCCTGATCCCCGCTTCCGGTTCCTAGCTATTATATTGTTTCTCGTGGAGATATTTGAAAATCTCTACCTGTGACCTGATCTTCTTGCCACTGTCACGTTTATACTCATTTTTCTGATCGTTATCGAGTATACGGGCTTTTACATTGCCACTGAGTTGTATGGCCAGTATATCTTTCAACTCCTGCTGGATGCCCGGGTCTGTGATGGGAATAGCCACTTCCACACGGTAGTCGAGGTTACGCAGCATCCAGTCGCAGGAGGCAATGTATACCTTTTCCTGTCCCTCTTTACCGAATACAAATACACGGGCATGTTCCAGGTATTCATCCACAATGCTGACAGCGGTGATATCTTTCTTCCACTTCTTGTTGTCCGTATAGGCACAGCAGATACCGCGGATGATCATCTTAACGTCCACACCCTCTTTTGCTGCTTCATATAAGAGGTTGATCATTTCCGGATCGGAGAGGGAGTTCATTTTAATGATCATGGAGCCGCCTTTCTTATGACGGGCGTTCTTGATCTCTTTCTCGACCTGGCGCACAAAGAATGAACGCATGCTGTAAGGGCTTACCGGAAGGGTATGACATGCTTCCAGCATCTTGATATCATGTTTGCTGTTCTCCAGGTAGGCGAAAATACGGTTGATATCTGCCATGATGTTCCTGTTGGCTGTCAGCAGACAGTGATCTCCATACACCCTTGCTGTTTTCTCATTCAGGTTGCCGGTGCTGACAAAGCCACACTGCACTGTCTTGGTACCGATACGTTTCTTGATCACACAGAGCTTGGCATGGATCTTCAGGCCGGGAATACCGATCAGCACTTTTACGCCTTCATCTTCCAGGCGGGTCTTCCATTCCAGGTTGTCTGCCTCATTAAAACGGGCTCTTAACTCGAGGGCGACTGTTACCTGTTTACCGTTGCGTACGGCGTTCACCAGGGCATTCACGATCTTGGAGTTGCGGGCCAGCCTGTAGGCCGTGATCTTGATGCTGGTCACATTAGGATCGATGGCAGCTTCCCTGAGCAGGTCTATGATAGTATCGAAAGAGTGGTAGGGGAAATGGAGCATCACATCCTGCAGCTGTATGACGTGCATCACGCTGGATGCATTGGCAAACAGCGGATGGATGAAGCTCTTGCGCTGTGAGTGCGTTCTTTCTTTGAATACGCTTGTCGGGAAGTCCATAAAGTCCTTGAAATTATGGATACGGGCTCCCGGAATGAGGTTGTCCTTGCTGGACAGGCCCAGGCGCCGCATCAGGTATTCCAGCAGCAGCGGATCAATGTCCTTATCGTATACAAACCGTACCGGCTTTCCCTTACGGCGGTCTTTCAGGCCTTTTTCAATCTGGTGTATCAGGCTCGTCGAAATATCATTATCGATGTCCAGTTCCGCATCTCTCGTTACCTTGATGATATGTGCCGTGAACTTGTCAAAGCCGAAGTAAGAGAAGATATGCGGCAGGCAGTAGCGGATCACGTCTTCCAGCAGGATAATATCTTCTTCACCTTCTTTGGAAGGGAGGATGATGAAACGGGGCAGGATAGAGGTCGGAATCTCTATCAGCGCAAACTTCTGTCTGACGGAGTTATCCTGCCTGGCCAGTACTACCGCCAGATAGATGGATTTATCCCGGAGGAAGGGAAAGTGCTGGATACTTTCGATCATCAGCGGGATGATATTGGTACGTACTTCTTCATTGAAGTAGTTGAGTACAAATTTCTGCTGATCCTTATTTAAATGTTTTTCCGTGCGGATGAAGATCTTCTGCGCCTTCAGTTCGTCTTCGATACCCTCCCAGATGCGGTCAAACTCACGCTGCTGGTCTATCACCATGCTCTGTATCTCATCGAGGATCTCGTCGGGGTTCTCTTCCATATGCATACGGGTGGACTTGCCAACCAGCAGCATTCTTTTAAGGGTGGCAACGCGTACGCGGAAAAATTCGTCCAGGTTGTTCGAAAAAATACCGAGAAAACGGATACGTTCATGAAGAGGAACGGTGTTATCAGCCGCTTCCTGCAGAACTCTTGCATTAAAGGCCAGCCAGCTGATGTCCCGGGGGATCATCTTAACTTTCTTAATCGGCACAATCTTTTTGCTATTGCTTTTCTTTTCCATCACCGGATCTTGTGTGTTTATGTCTATTGGCTCACTAAGTGACAATCGCATCTGAAAGGTAATTAACGGTTGTGGTTATACTGGTTTAATACTGCTAATCACAACAATACAGATTTTTGGAATAGATCTTATGTTAAATTTCTGATACGCATTCTTAAAGATAAGGAATTATAAAGCGATAGCGAATAGCGTATAGACGATAATCTATAGTATATTTCTTAGATATACTTGTATATATCATTTATAGGGGAATGATCCGGAGCTGATTAACGCTTGTATCAGGTAGTCTGACCGGCATCGGAGGATGGGGTTTGTGCCTTGTCCTTGTTCAGCAAGGGGAGGGCAATCAGGCTGCCCAGGCCAACGATAAGTACCAGCAGGGTCTGGGCCGACCATACGATCCATCCGAAGGCATATGCTGTTGTATCGAGTACGCCGTATACCATGAGGGTCCTTTGTACCAGGAACTGGTAGGCGCCCGTACCGCCGGGTGTTACGATCATACCTACACTGCCGATGATGAGTACTGCAAGCGCGGCTTTCAGTCCCAGGTAACGGGTTTCTTCCATACAATAGAAGCCCAGGTACATCATAGCAAAGTACATCATCCAGATCAGTATGGAGTAGAAGATGAACCAGCCTTTCTTTTCCATCTGACCGATAGAGCGGATACCATCCCATACGCCATGGGCCAGTGCACGGATCTTGATCCCGATTTTGGAACGGGAAATGAGGCGGAAAACAATATAGGTAAGTAATATAAATATGACTAAAGCGCCGATGATGATCAGTGAACGGGCACTGCCTGCATTCCCGAGTTTATTCTCAATGGGATGCCAGATCTCTGCGACGAATAAGCCACCGATCACGTCTATTTGAATAACAACGGTGATCACCATGAGGATGAGGAGCAGCAGCATGTCAACAGCGCGTTCTGCGATCATGGTGCCTACCAGTTTATCTACCGGGATCTTCTCATAACGGGCTACGATACCGCAGCGGGTCACTTCTCCCAGGCGGGGCACCGCCAGGTTGGCCAGATAGCCGACCATTACCGCAAAGAATGTATTCAGTGTGCTAGGATGATAGCCCATGGGCTCCATGATGAGCTTCCAGCGGACAGCCCGGTACCAGTGGCTGGCAATACCGACTATGATAACAGGGATCAGCAGCCAGTAATTGGCATGCTCCAAAGAGTTGAAGATGTCATCTTTCTCCTTATCAGTAAGGTTGTGCGTAACAAGCCAGACTAATCCTAGCCCAATGGCTAAAAAGCAGATGAACTTCAAAAATTTGGGCATAGTAAGTCTTTTTTGGGATCAGCAGTTACAGTTTATTATTTTCTTTCGGGAATATGGCGATCGGAGTATGCTTCTTAGCCTCCTCAAAGTCCATAGATGCGTAAGAGATAATGATTACAATATCGCCAACCGCACAGAGGCGGGCAGCGGGGCCATTCATACAAACAACACCTGAACCGCGTTTCCCTTTGATGATATAGGTCTCCAGGCGTTCTCCGTTATTTACGTTCACTACCTGTACTTTTTCATATTCGATGAGATTAGCAGCATCCAGCAGATCTTCATCAATAGTAATACTGCCTACGTATTGCAAGTTTGCTTCGGTAATAACTGCTCTGTGTATTTTACTTTTCAGTACTTCGATGTGCATGATAGAAATAACCCACTATTGTGGTCTGGTGTAGCGCAAAATTAGGGAAAAAATACAATACGACGCTTCAGCGCGGTCAGCGCGCGCCGTGGAGAAGGCCGGTCTGTTGACAGCCGTCCGGCTGGTCAGTTCACCTGCATATTGTCAATCAGCCTGACGTTGCTGCTGATCTCTCTGGCAGCTACCACCGCATAAAGCGGATCTTTGCCGGCAGTTGCAGGAAAATTAATGTTCCCGTCAGGTGCTACAGATACCATATCGAGGTAGTCAACATCGAAACCATTGCCTTTCAGCTCGTTAATGGCCTTATCGGCGATTTCCTTTAATGGGGCGTGGTTAAGATTGTCTTTTATATAATATAGTGCACGGGATATGTGCAGGGCGTTTTGCCTTTCGGTAGGATTGAGACGCAGGTTACGGCTGCTCATGGCCAGGCCATCCTGTTCACGGAGGGTAGGACAGATAACCAGCTCGACCTTTAAGTGTAGCAGTTTGATGAGTCGGTTGATTATCAGGCACTGCTGAAAGTCCTTTTGTCCCATGAAGAGTTTGTCCGGCTGCACCAGGTCTAACAGCTTATGTACCACCTGTCCAACACCCTGGAAGTGTCCGGGGCGGTGTGCACCTTCCAGTACCGTTTCCAGCTGACCGAAGTCATAATGCATGTCCGGGGTCAGTCCCTTAGGGTACATTTCCTGCACAGATGGCAGGAACAGTACATCGTTGCCGGCGGCGGTAAGCTGGAGAATGTCCTGGTCTATGGTAATGGGATATTTCTCAAAATCGGCCGGATCGTTAAACTGGGTCGGGTTGACAAATATGCTGCACACGACGAGGTCGGTGTTTTCTTTTGCGGCCGCAATAAGGGACAGATGCCCCTGATGCAATGCGCCCATAGTAGGCACAAAACCAATACGTTTACCCTCTTTCCGTGCTGTTGATAAATGCCTTTCGAGATCGTCTTTCCGCTTGAACAGATACATAATTTATTGCTTAAAAGGATGTTAAAAGTGCCAATTTGTCTTTTCTTCCGTTAAAAATCCGTAATTTTGCAAACCAAATTTAAAATTACTGCATTAATATCAGCATTAGATGTCCACAAAGAAACGAATTCTTTTTATTGCTCAGGAAATGTCGCCTTATCTGGAATTAACAGAGTATGCGAATATGGTCAATAAAATGGCAATTAAGTCCAATGAGTCCGGGCTGGAAGTGCGGGTGATCATGCCCCGGTTTGGCATTATCAACGAGAGAAGGCACCGGTTACACGAGGTGGTAAGACTGTCTGGCATTAACATTGTGATAGAGGGCGACGATTATCCGTTGATTATCAAGGTGGCATCATTGCCAAACGCCCGTTTGCAGGTTTATTTCCTGGACAATGAAGATTACTTCAAGCGTAAAACGCTGTTCACGGACGAAAACGAGCAATTCTATGACGATAATGCAGCCCGTGCAGTATTTTTCTGTAAAGGAGCGCTGGAAACAGTAAAGAAGTTTGGCTGGCCGCCGGACATTATTCACTGTAGCGGATGGATGACTTCACTGATCCCTTTATACCTGAAAACTGCTTACAAAAAAGAACCGGTATTTGCTCATTCCAAAGTGGTATATTCCATGGAGCCCAATTCCTTCAAGGAGAAACTGGGCGCCGGCTTTGTGAAGAAAGCTACTATCAGCACCCAGATCAAAGAAAAGGACCTGGAGCTATATAAAGAAGGTACCAACAGTGCACTGAACAGAGGCGCCGGTAAATATGCCGATGCCGTAGTACTGGCAGGTGAAAAGACAGAAAAGAAAGTAGTGGATGAACTGAAAGCGGAAAAAGGCAAGATCATTCTCCCTTACAAAAAGGAAAATGAAGACCTCGCGGATTATCTGCAATTGTATACCCAGCTACTTGGAAAATAGTTTTTCTCTACAGAAAAAAGCCCCGCTTCAAACGGGGCTTTTTTTATTCGCTGAAAGTTCATTCTCAAACTATTTTCCTATTTTTGCCGCAGTTTACCATGAGGCATACCACCAAAATGCAAAAAGTTGGTAAATTGTACTAAATCAATACTAATCTAAAAGCGAAATTCAATTATTTTATGCCTTATTTATTTACCTCAGAATCTGTTTCCGAAGGCCATCCGGATAAAGTGGCCGATCAGATATCCGACGCATTGATTGATCATTTCCTTGCTTATGATACTACCTCTAAAGTAGCTTGCGAAACGTTGGTGACAACCGGTCAGGTGGTTCTGGCGGGTGAAGTAAAATCTGAAGCTTACCTGGATGTGCAGGAAATTGCCCGTGAGGTAATCCGTAAGATAGGCTATACAAAGAGCGAATACATGTTCGAGGCTAACTCCTGTGGTATCTTCTCTGCTATTCATGAGCAGTCTCCTGATATCAACCAGGGCGTTGAGCGTAAGAACCCGGAAGAACAGGGCGCAGGCGACCAGGGTATGATGTTCGGTTACGCTACCCGCGAAACTGAGAACTATATGCCACTGGCTCTGGACCTCGCTCATAAACTGCTGATCGAGCTGGCTGCTATCCGTCGCGAAAATAAAGAGATCGCTTACCTGCGTCCTGACGCTAAGTCACAGGTAACTATCGAATACTCCGACGATAACAAACCTGTTCGTATCGACACCATCGTTATCTCTACACAGCACGATGATTTCGATTCTGAAGACAAGATGCTGGCCAAGATCAAGAGTGACATGATCAACATCCTGATCCCTCGCGTAAAGGCACAGCTGAAACCAGAATTACAGTCGCTGTTCAATGACAAGATCACTTATCATATCAACCCTACCGGTAAATTCGTGATCGGTGGTCCTCACGGTGATACCGGCTTAACCGGCCGTAAGATCATCGTTGATACCTACGGTGGTAAAGGTGCTCACGGTGGTGGTGCTTTCTCTGGTAAAGATCCTTCCAAAGTAGACCGTTCTGCTGCTTACGCTACCCGTCACATTGCTAAAAACCTGGTAGCTGCAGGTCTTTGCGATGAAGCACTGGTACAGGTATCTTACGCGATCGGTGTGGCTAAACCTTGTGGTCTCTTCATCGATACCCGTGGTACTTCCAAAGTTAAAATGACGGATGGTGAGATCGCAAGAAAGGTAGAACAGATCTTTGACCTGCGTCCTTACGCTATCGAGCAGCGTCTGAAACTGCGTAATCCTATCTATAGCGATACAGCTGCTTATGGTCATATGGGCCGCGACAGCAAGGTAGTTACCAAGGTGTTCAACAAGGGCAAGAAGAATGAGAAGAAAGTAGAAGTTGAGCTGTTTACCTGGGAGAAACTGGATTATGTTGAAAAAGTAAAATCAGCTTTCGGATTGTAATAGCATCCGCTGAGAAATAATTTTTGAAGAACCGTCTCGTATGAGGCGGTTTTTTTGTTATTGCTGATTGACATTGCTTCGGTTCCTGGGGACCATTGACTGCGTTGTTTGGAGGTTGCTTGGAAAGTCGTATTGGGCGATTGCTTCGGTTCCAGGTGGGACCACTGGCTGCGTTCTTTGAAGTTGCTTGCTATGGAACGATGGGAGGTCGTGTTGGGCGATTGGATAT
>NZ_JAKIRP010000024.1 GCF_021646545.1 Chitinophaga filiformis
ACAGATGAAAGAAAAAACTATATCTTAGGGCCAGTTCTTTGAGTAAAAAAGCGTGCAGGGCGGGTTGGCTGTCGGAGTGAAAGTGCGCAGGGGACTATCGTTATGGGTTTAATGGGAAGGAGAATGACAATGAAATCAAAGGAGAGGGTAATCAGCAGGATTATGGGATGCGGGTGTATGATCCGAGAGTTGGGAGGTTTTTGAGCGTGGATCCGATTTCTGCAAAATATCCGGATTTAAGCAGTTACACTTTTGCTGCTAATTCGGTTGTCTGGTTAATAGATAAAAATGGTCAAGAGCCCGATAGAAATCAGGCAGGTACGGTCGAAGAAGCTACTAAGCAATGGGCCGCACTTAAAAATCAGACCGTTGCAGGAATCCTGGATTATATTCAACACAAAGAAAATGCTGTCAGATACATATATACAAAAGATAAAGGCTGGATAGATTTGCAGCACTATTTTGCTACTTTAAAGTATGGTAAAGCTAGTATGGATGCATTGGAACCGGCAAGTGGGAGTAAGTTTTTGCAGGGTAATGTTTTCGGGGATGGAGCTGACGCAAGCTATTTCTCTTACGAAGACCTGCCCACTAATCAGTTTGCATCTGAAGCCGAAAATCTAACACTCTACCAAATCCACGGAGAGGGAATACCATATTCGCCTCCAAGATTTAAGTCAGGCTCTGATTTGATTGAATCCGTTGCGAAAAATTTAGAAAATGCTGAGGCTACGGCGCCTGAAGATGCTCCTAACTGGAAGCAAATTCCATTCAAAGATCATGCGGAAAGAAAAAGGATACCGGAGACAAAAGACGAATACATAAAAGTAATGGCGATAATGCCTCGTACGGGAATTGTCACATATTCTAAGATTCCCGTGCGGTATTCGGAAAAGGAGAAGGAAATATTGTTGAAAACGGGAAACTATATCCCGCAAAATCATACATCAAAGCCTTACAATTTAAATAATTTTCCTGCTGCGCCTTCAAGTTTAGAAAGAGGGGATACACGTAAAGGAGCAACAATGCATTAACCTTAATGAAGAAATGAAGAAAATATTTATTATTAGTTATTTTTCTCTGTTTTTTTTCTCTTGTAGATCAAAGCACGATTTTAGGTATACGGAAGATAAAAATGCCTATTCCCAGGTAAGAGATTGCTTATTGACTAATTATTCATTATTCTTTTCCTCTACAAATCGAGAGCAATATATAACTTTTGGTGCCGATGACTTGGAGCGAAAAGTACTTTGCAAAGGTGCTGCGAAATTGTTCAATGACCACTCTATCGAATATGTAGCTTTTGAAAGAGATAGCACTGTTATCTTTTTTTCTCAAGTAGAACAAGGGATAGCTTCGAAACAGTTTTTTTTAATGTTTGTAAGAGATGATAAATTGAGAAAGAAATTGACTTCGGATGTGGAAATAGTTGCAAAAAGGGATGTAGGATGTTATGAATTGGTGAGGATAATAAGTCTAGCAAATTGAGTATTTGTTTCGTGAGAAGTCGGAATACTTAAATGAGATGGTTCAGATTTAGTCTTTGTGCAAAACAGCTTAGGCTTAGACGTGACGTCTATTTAAATCAAATCGTTGAATTGAGAAGCCATTATCTATTGCTATTTGAATTGTCAATGATTGGCATACTAATTATACCTCATGAACGAGTCTATGCTATGATTTAGACCAATGCGAAAAGCTTTTGATGGTGATGTTAACCAGGGCTCATTCTAAGCATATTAATATCCCAAGTAGCTTAAAATGCGGGTGGTTATCGCTATGGGTTTAATGGACAAGAGAAGTCGACAGAAGTAGGCGAAAGCAATTACACGGCTCAGTTCTGGGAGTATGACTCTAGGATAGGTAGGAGATGGAATACAGATATGCGGCCCAAAGTTTGGGAAAGCAGGTATGCAACTTTCGCTAATATTCCGTTATCAGTTATTGATCCGCTGGGAGACACTACATATAGATTTGATCGTAATGGTTTATTTGTGCAAAAATTGGATTTGGATAGAAAAGGCTCAATTGGTGCTATCGGAGCATTTGAGAAAGATGCCAAGAGAAAAGACAATCGGTGGGTTACAGATCGTGAATTTTCTTTTAATGATTTATCAATAGATAAAGGACAGCTTGATAATCTTAAGCCAGGAGATGAAGGAATAACATTTGTTCATGATGAAAATTTGGCCTGGATAATGAGGCGATCCTCAGTTCATGAGATGTCTTGGTGGAGCAGATAGAATTTTGCTCGATCAGAATCAAATAGCGGTAGAATGGATTTTAATTGGAATTATACATTGCGGCTCAAAGGTTTAGGAGGGTTTGGAGATGGAGACGTAATTCAATTTGATCAACGTGGCGGTTTCTTTTTATTTGATGACGTTTCAATTGGTTATAATGTAAATGATGCGGGCCAATTTATCTGGGGATATGGAATGCGAACATTAGGGTTTTCACTAGAATCGTCTCTTAGTGCGGCCCATGCCCATTCGATAATATTCGGAGATGGATTAGATCCTAAAGCTGATCAACAAGCAATAATTAGAGGATTTCTTCATACTCCTACAACTGATTTTCGATTTGGGCAACCTTGGGGCAAAGGGTTGCCTGCTTTAAAAGTGACAAAGAATCTTGTGCCTGATCCTGGCGCTTTTGCTCCTCTGGGAGAGCGTTTCGGAAACAACTAATTTAATTTATTATACTGATGTTATATGGTTAAGAATTACTTGAATAAGGCAATGGTATTCACTTTTATAGTGATGTCTACAGGCATACTTGTGCTCGTGTTACTTGTAGTATTGATGCGGTATACCAAAAGATATGTCAATCTTTTCTTTCTTTTACCTAATATAATTGTACATATATGTGCAGTTAATGTTGGATATTATCTTCTTCTTGTTTTTTCTGAAAGAATTAAAAAGCAATTATCAATCAATTATGATTTGGAAAAGGTATATCTATTAATTTGCGTCGCAATCAATGTCTTGCTTGGCGTAGGGTTGATTTTTGAGCATTCCTTATTAGGAAAAAAAATTTGAATAAAGTGAGCGTGGTTAATATAATTGCTATGATTGACCATTTGGTGTTTCACTAGTTCGTTAGTTTAATTGCTGGGGATATTGTCGTCACTGGCTACGAAGTTCGTACAACCGTTTGCATAACCGTTAGAAAAAGACCGGACGGTGACTTGTGGAAGAGATGGCCTACTAATAATAGGTCTATCTTGAAAGAGTACTAGAAATTCAATAATCCAGGCTAATAGAGGTCTGGATTATTTTTTTTTCAGCTGAAAGAAGAACAGATAAAAAAATAGATTTTAGGACTAGTTCTATGAATAAAATAGTGTGCAGAGTAGTGTGCCTGTCGGAGTGAAAGTGCGCAGGAGGTTATCGACATGGGTTTAACGGGAAGGAGAATGACAATGAGGTAAAGGGTGAGGGGAATCAGCAAGATTATGGGATGAAAATCTATGATCCAAGAGTAGGGAAATTTTTGTCAGTAGATCCGTTGACGTCTAAGTACCCAGAGTTGACGCCGTACCAGTTCGCAAGTAATAGGCCAATTGATGGCATTGATCTGGATGGAGAAGAGTGGAAGACAAAACATAAGTGGGGAGATATGATTACTGATAAGCGACTGATTGATAAGTTAGGTGATGATTACACGAAAGGAATGACTTATAAGCAGGCTTGGACTATCATGGCTCCTAAAATCCTCGAATCACAAGAAGGGAATCCCTTTGATTGTGCCAATTTATCTATTTATACTTTGGTATCCTTTGCGTATGAGAATAGATTACCGGTTTATTTTCAGGACTATAAGAGGGAAGATACTGATCCTACCATCGGTAATTCTCCTAACAAAAACGGTCAATATGGTTATTATACCATAGGTAGTGATAACAAAAAGACATTTAATGCTCTTAAAGAGGGAGATTGGTATGGGCTATAAGATGCGTTGGCTAACCATAATCGATATGGGGCTGCGGATTTATTTAATAATAGAAACTTAACCGAACCAAAAGACTTCTTGAAATTGGAACCTGGAGATTTGGTTGGGATTAAATATACTGCTGGTGATCTCCTCGGGCATTACCATAGTCAGACTGTTTACGAAACTGGTGAGGATTGGGCATGGCTGGGAGGTGGTGATGGCAAACCAGATTATTACATCAGTATTCAAGGAAATCTATCCAATGGTAAACCTGTCCCGGCAGAGGAAACACGAAGATATTATTTAAAAGATCCGCAGTACACAGCAAAAAAACAGTCAATATATCGCGGGTTTACCTGGGATTTTAAAAACTTTGATAATCATAGTGGAATAAAAAAAACAAGTCCTACCGGAGGTAAAACTCCCACACAAAAAAAGAAATGAAAATGAAGCTTTACATCTCTATATCATTATTACTTGTTTTCTCATCTTGTGTTCAACACGTAAAGCCAGAATTGTCGGTAGGAGAAGATACTTCATACTATGCGTGGAAGCATCGTGATTCTGCCTATTTTCGAAGGTTGATATTGGGATTGCAGAATGACCAAAAGGACGATTTTAACTTTTTTGGAGATGCAGCTACAATTGGCTCTGAGGCGGGGTTTTATTATGGTTGTTTGGATCCTACAGATTCGTTTTGGACAAATAAGTCTGGCCATTATCGCGTTACGTATAGAAAAAACGTAAGTTCTGTATATGAGCTGTATTTAAACTCTTGTTTATTTATGCAGATGGGGCTGGAATTTGATTCAACTAAATTTCTTCAGGAAGAAGATACCTTAGATCTCGGGAGTAGATTGTTGACAAGCAAAGAGAAAGATGCAATAAAAAATAAAATAGAATCATTGTGTCGGAAATAATAAAGGTAATACTTAAATAAAAATGCCCGGTGAGCACCGGGCATTTTTATTTAAGTATTGCTTGTAGTTTAGACTTAGCGAGGAAAGCGTCCAGGAGTGAAGAAGTGGTGATTTAATCTGACAGTTGAGTTGATTTAAGTTATCAAACTTTAACATTAAACCCTTTAAACTTGTGTATCGAACCTACTCTTCCATACGGTAATCAACTGCTAGAAGGCAGCAGGCCAATATCTATCCTTTGTGGAGTCGGCTGGAATCGAACCCGCGTCCAAACAAGTGTTGGTTAGCCTGGACGCTGAATATAAGTAGTAGGTCTATACCTGTTTGCGCGCTGTCTACAATTTTTAACGAACACCTGGTGATAGTAAGCAGACCAACTACTATCAAATGCGAGAAGAACAGCTTAGGCATTTTATTGCCTTTATATCCTTACCATTTCCGGAAAAAGGGATCAAGTTGAACTCCTGGGACAAAGCTACGCCTACCCGCTTTTAACGAGAGGACAACACATGTCAAAATAATGCTCACTGGCTGGCAAATGGGAGAATATTCCAGATATGAAACTCCCCAATCAGCAGGAAGCCATTCGCAAACAGTGAAAGACCTTTTCTTATGTAAGCAGCAATTCCTTCACCGTATACCTCCCTGGCAAATTCTCCGCTTCCACAATGACTTTACCGCCTGCAGGCAGCGCTGTTGCTTTATAATGCCAATCAACGCCGTTCCAGCCTAAAACTGCCCGCCCGCTCTCAGTAACAACACCGTCAGCGTCTACTACCTTTACCTCTACTTCTGCTACGCGGAACTCATTTTTCGCAGTCACTACCACTTCCTCCTTTTCTAATCTGATACTTTGGATCTCAGGACTGCGGTAAGCATCCTTGACTGCCATATTATAGGCATTTTGTCCTGGCCCTGCCAGTGACGCATAGTAGGCTTTCACCTCCGGATCGGCCATCATTCGCTGCGCTCGTGCCGAAGCAATGGTCATCCTCTCCCTTGCTTCTAACTGCTTTTGGGTAGGCTTTTTCCTTGAAGGGCCGCGTTTCGTTGCCATAATGATCTGCCCATTCCGTTCATAGATCGTGAGTTGTTTGCCGAGGGTACCCCGTACAAATTGCAGGAGGATATTGTCTTTAACAATGGCCATAAAAAGGTTTTTTTGAGGTTATAAATTACAAGGTTACTGTTTCGCTTCTCTAAGGTACGGATAAACTATCATACTTGACTTTAAAATAATAACTAAAGGTCACTTCAATATCGAAAGGATATATAAATACCCTTTTGATGTCCTTTTATTACCCTTTTGGAGGCCTTTTAATAAGCCTATCGCCAGCCGATAGCGTACTTCCCGAACCGGAGAAGGGAGTAATTATAACTGGAAGAAACGCCGGCTGGCGTGGCAAGGCATAATATAAAAACAGCATAGACCCTCCGATCTATGCTGTTCCTGTCAAAAAAAACAACAACACTATTCACCCAGAAACTCACTCACCTCCTGCACAAACTGCTCAGGATATTGGAAGAACGCTGCATGACCAGCATCCGGATAAAGCACCAAACGATCGTTAGGAATGTGCTGGGACATATTAACTGCATTAACCGCAGGAACAGGCAGATCCTTCTGGCCCTGAATATGCAACACCGGCTGTGTGATAGCTTCCAGCTCTTTCAATGCATTTGGATAAGGTTGCGCCCAGGCCAGAACAGCTGTAAACTGGGCAGCATTGCTTGCAGCACTTAGTACTGAGTCGCGGTTAACGGTACGTTTCAGCCTTCTTTCGAAAGATAGTTTACCAGCGGCCCTACTTTCAGCAGATGCGGTAAATCCGAAGTAAAGGAACGCATCTAACGGACTCAGATTGGCAGTTGCTGCCACTATATTCGGCAGGTTGGAAAGGCCTTCGCTACCCTTAGGACCAGTCCCGGTGAGCACGATCTTGTTCAACAGCGCTGGCTCGGTGAGCGCGATCTGCTGCGTAACAAAGCCGCCCATGGAAAATCCCATAATGTTCACCTTCTCGTATCCCAGTGCTTTTATAAACGTCACGGCGCCCTTTGCCATGTCTGCAATAGTAGCAGGCGTTGTACCGGTAGAAGATCCCACACCCGCGTTATCAAATATGATCACCTTGTATTTTTGCGCAAGGCCGTTGGTAATCGCCGGGTCCCAGTCATCCATTGCGCCACCTAAAGGCGACAGCATCACCAGAGGAATGCCCTGTTTGTCTCCCAGCACGCGGTAAGCATATTTCGTATCGCCTGATGTGACGAACTGTGTGGTGGCTGTCTGATGATAATCAATAGTCGTTTCCTGGCCATTGTCTGGCGCATCATCTTTCTTACAGGATGCAATGCTCAGCGCCAGTGCGGCAAATAAAATAAGACGTTTCATAGCAATACTTGTTTTGTTAGTTTCCGGTTTAAGTTTTAACGTTTGTCATGATTGACGGGAGCAAAACTATACACACAGTGCCCGGATGACAATAAACAAGTACGTTAAGTGGACCATTTTAACCGCCAACAGGTCATATGTAGCCCCGAATATGTTAACATGAGGCATGGCGCAAAAGACGCTTACTTATATAAGCAGGAGGGAAGGAAAACATAAATTTATTAGTACATTAATTTGGTGGACTAATAATTACTTTCTATTTTTGAATCGACAAATAGCGTACTTCCCTGTAATATATTTCCAAATGACACAAAAGGGATCAACCAAATATCAAACAATACACATCTGCAACAGTAAGACTGATTGCTGCTGTTGTTGTTGCTGAAGTACAACAAAACGCTAATCCTGGCCATATTTTCGCCCGAATTTCCACCCAACTCACATCAGTGATCATATTCCCTGCGCAAGGGAAGCGATATTTTTATAACTAAAAATAGGTTGTCGAACAATGTTATGTATGGTAAATAATCGGGGTGCACCTTATTGTGTGCCTGTAATGGTATAAAAAGTTGACCGGCACTGCGGGAACAGTGCCGGTCTGACTAAACAAATCTCTGGACGTACTACTCTGCGAATGATCGCGGGGCGGTATCGTATTGTCTAATCACTAATCACAAATTTAATGAAAAAAGTTCTCTTGCTTATTTCCTGGTTATCAGGGATAGCACCTGTAACATTATATGCTCAATCTACCTCCGATCCTGTAATTAATTCTACACTCACCGGTACTGTACTAGATAGTAAAACATCTACCCCCGTCATTGGTGCGCTGGTCAGAATTAAAGGCACTACCAACCAGGTGTTGACTGATGCGAAGGGGAACTTCCAGTTCAAAACGGGGCAAAAGCTACCATACATTATTGAAGCCGTTTTTATAGGGTATAAAAAACAGGAGATTCACGCTGATGGTTCTCCACTAAAGATCCTGTTACAGGAGAATGAAAGTCAGTTGAATGAAGTCGTTGTGGTAGGTTATGGTACACAACGTAAAAGTGATATCACAGGTTCTGTGGCCAGTGTTTCCAAGGTCTTACTGGCGCAACCTGCTGCCGCATTTGATAACCTCCTGCAGGGAAGTGTACCGGGTGTTGCCGTCACACAGAGCTCCGGACAACCAGGAAGTACTGCTACCATCCGTGTGCGTGGCGGTAACTCCATCAGCTTCGGTAATGCTCCTTTATATGTAATAGATGGATTCATCGTCTACAATAACAACGATTACGCAAATACAGGTGCTTCTAACGGTACCGGCGTCAATGCACTATCAACTATCAACCCGAGCGATATCGCTTCTATAGAGGTGCTGAAAGATGCTTCTGCGACTGCCATCTATGGTTCCCGCGGAGCGAACGGTGTGATCATTATCACCACGAAAAGAGGTCGCCGGGGACATGACGAAGTGAGCTACAATACATACGTTGGTACCCAGCAGGTAAGGAAGAAACTGGACCTGCTGAATGCACGGCAGTGGGGGGAGCTGGTAAATGATATAAATGTGAGCACCGGCAGCGCTAAAACATACACTGAAGCCGATCTTGCCGCGCTTGGTGAAGGCTCCGACTGGCAGGACGCTGCCCTTCGTAAAAAGGCGTTACAGAATCACGAACTGTCCTTTTCGGGAGGGGACGAGAAGTCCAGATACCTTATTTCTGCCAACTACTTTGATCAGGGGGGAATTATCATTAATACCGGCTTTAAACGTTACTCAGGTCGGGTGAATTATGAACGTACGGTAACAGACAGACTGAAGATCGCTACCAACATCTTTGGTAGTCAGTCGATAGAAGATAAGTTATACGGTAACGCCTACAACAGTCTTAATTTCCAAAGCACTGCCTTTGCTAATTTACTGCAGGTATCACCGGTGGCAAAGATCTGGAATGAAGATGGCAGCTATAATACGAGCAGTCCCTACTCGGCGAATCCGACCAACCCGATCCAGGATTTTCAGTCTACGATCAATAAAACCTACCTGAGAAGGATACTCGCCAACACTTCGCTAGAATATAAACTGCTGAAAGAACTTACCCTGAAAGTAACCGGTGGGGCAGACCTGATCAATACAAAACAGAACTATTATTCGCCCAGTTATGCGGGTTCACCAGGAGGTACTGCTACCGGTTATGCTGCGGGAGGTTATGCTTCGGTGGGTGATCTGAGTGCTACTACATGGATCAATGAGAACACGCTGACCTACGACCATGCTTTTGGCGAAGAACATTTTCTGAACGTACTGGCAGGTTATACCATGCAGCATCAGAAGGATGAATCTGCCGTAGCCAGTGCGCAGAAGTTTCCTAATGACCTTACTTCATTCAATAACCTGAACTACGCCAGTACGCCTGTGTTGTCTGTTTCTGACGGACATGAATCTTCTCTGAACTCTTACCTGGCCAGGGTGAATTATTCTTATCAGCATAAGTACAATTTCACACTGTCGTTACGTGCGGATGGCTCTTCAAGATTAGGCGCAAATAACCGCTGGGGATATTTCCCTTCTGTCGGCTTTTCCTGGAACGCAGGCAAAGAAGTCTTTGCGGAGCGATGGTCAAATACCGTCAGTGATCTGAAGTTACGTTTGTCTGCCGGTAGAACGGGCAATTCGGAAGTGCCGCCATATAGTTCATTGGCCGCATTGGCGCCATCGAACTATTATTTCAATGGAGCATTGGTAACCGGTATTGCGCCTGTGCAGATCGCCAACCCGGACCTGAAGTGGGAAACGACTACGCAATATAATGTTGGTATCGACTTCGGGTTGATCAACAAACGTGTGAACGTATCATTTGATGCCTATTATAAGAAGACGACAGACCTGTTGCTGAATGTACCATTCCCATTGTATACTGGTTACTCCAGTGTGTTACAGAATGTTGGAAGTGTAGAAAACAAAGGACTGGAACTAAGCATCACGTCAGACAATATCAAAGGAAAAGACCTTAACTGGAAATCTACCCTGGTGCTTGCCGCCAACAGGAATAAGATCCTCAACCTGGGTGATGGTACAGACTATTATTTCCCGCTGGCGCCTACAGGATACGTTTCTCCCGTGATAGTAAATGTAGGATTACCGGTGGGCACATTCTGGGGCTATAATACCAATGGCCTGATCACAAAAGAAGACGTTCAGAAAGGTATTCCTGTACTGACCGGGGTTTCGCAACAGGTAGGGGATACGAAGTATGTGGACACTAATGGTGATGGCATGATTACAACGGCCGACAAACACAGCCTGGGCAGCGCCCAGCCTAAGCTGACCTTTGGTTTCACCAATACCCTGAATTATAAGGCCTTTGACCTGTCGTTCGTTTTCCAGGGTAGTTATGGCAACAAAATATTCAACTTCCTCCAGCAGAAACTCGAAATACCTACACTGTCGCTGAATGCTTCTGCTGTATTGCTGGACAGATATAGCGACACTAACCCGGATGGCAAGGTGGCCCGGGCAACCAATGCACCGGTTGCACAGGTAACAGACCGTTACGTTGAAAACGGGTCTTTTGTAAGGCTGAAGAATCTGTCCCTGGGCTATAGTCTTCCCGGAGGACTATTGGAAAAGATTCACGCGAAGCAATTGCGGCTCTACGTGACTGCACAAAATATCCTGACATGGACGAACTATTCAGGTCTGGACCCGGAAGTGAACTTTTACGATAATGATAACACGAAACAGGGAATTGACTATGGCGCTTATCCGGCCTCAAAAGGTTTTCTCGCGGGTTTAAGTGTGACATTCTGATAAATACATCTGGCCACACTCCTTTTAATATTTAATACAATGACAAGATTATATACGATACTATTGGTTGCCGGAGCGTTGGTGACGTCCTGCAATAAATTAGATGAATCTCCATCCTCTCTCATCACAGCGTCACAATTTTATAAAACACAGGCAGACGCTATTGCAGCAGTATCTGCCGTGTATAGTGCGCTGAATACAGATGCCGCGGGCGACTTTCCCATGTATGGCAGGAACCTGAACCTGCTAACAGGGAATGGCAGTGACGATCAGGTGTTTAGTCCGTCGAATACCAACACCGACGTGCGCGCATTAGGTACAGCTACTTATGTAGCCGCCAATGACAGGATCAGGAAGAACTGGCAGCAGCACTATTTTGCTATCAGCCGGGCAAACATTGCGATTGACAATATACCGTCCATCAATTTTGATACGACTGCGCGGGCTCGCCTGGTAAGGGAGGCTAAGTTCATACGGGGTTTGCTGTACTTCAATATCGTGCGTTTCTGGGGAGATGCACCGCTCATACTACATGATCCTTCTTCCATTGATGTGAAAGCACAAAAGGTAAAACGTGCGCCCAAAGATAGTGTGTATGCGCAGATCATTGCTGATCTGACCGAGGCCACACTATTGCCCAAAACGTATACAGGTGGAAATATCGGGCGTGCTACCAGTGGTGCTGCCCATGCATTGCTGGCAAAGGTATATGTAACCCGCAGGGAATGGAGTAAAGCCCTGGCCGAGATCAATGAAGTGATCAACGGGGGATATGGATATGCCTTGTTTGAGAACTACCTGGATGCTTTTCAGCAAAAAACGAAGAATGGGAAAGAACATATTTTCTCTGTGCAGTTCGGGACGAATCTTGGTGCTAAGAACAGCACCCAATCACTGAGCAGCGGCAATTTTTCCTCTTTTAACACAGCCGTTTATCCGGGGGATATTCCTGCCGATAGTACTCTGTTCCAACTATTTGCTGCCACAGATACCCGCAGGGAGGTTACCTTCCTGACCCGCATCTACAATGCGGCTACTGGAAACTATGTCACCTTCAGCCCTGCCCGTTTTGCAAAGTTCATAGACTATTCGCTCACGCCGCTGAACAACCAGGCACAGAGCGGTATTAATTTTCCTGTGATCAGGTATGCAGATATTTTGTTGCTGAAAGCAGAGGTGTTGAATGAATTGAATAACGGCCCTACTGCGGATGCCTATCACGCTATTAATGAGGTAAGAGCTCGCGCGAATGTAGCCGGACTTACTACCGGATTGGACCAGGCCGATTTCCGCGATTCCGTATTCCTGGAGAGAAGAAAGGAGTTCATACAGGAAGGTATGCGTTGGTTTGACCTCTCAAGAAGGGGGGGAAGTTATCTCTATGACGCGCTAAAGAAAATACCTGCAAAAACAGGTGCTGCACTGAAAGATACCCTGTTCCCCATTCCACAGGCGGAAATCGACATCAACGGGGAACTGACGAACAATCCGGGCTGGTAATCACATCATCATAAAAAATAATTAAGCAACATGAAATTTCTTGTTTTAAGTGCATTCACATTAATCACTGGCTTTGCGTTGCGTGCACAGCAACCTTACCAGGGCACAGTGGGCCGTACGCTGGCTGAATCAAAAGAGTGGTGGCCGGCACAGGTAAAGCCTCCGGCGGGTTCTCCCAATGTTATATGGATATTGCTGGACGATGTAGGCTTCGGCGCCACCAGTACTTTTGGAGGTGTGATCAGTACACCCACGTTTGACAGCCTGGCTAACAATGGCCTGCGTTACACTAATTTCCATACTGCTGCTATCTGTGCACCTACGCGTGCGGCCCTGATGACAGGAAGGAATCATCATGCAGTGCATATGGGTGGATTTGCGCATTACTTTTCTTCTGCCGGTTTTCCGGGATATGATGGGCGTATACCATCCAGCTCAGGAACGATCGCCGAGATCCTGAAAGAGAATGGATACAACACCTTTGCTGTAGGCAAATATGGGCTCACACCCGATGAAGATACTTCGGATGCAGGTCCGTTCGACCGCTGGCCTTCCGGTAAAGGGTTTGAACATTTCTTCGGTTTCCTCGGTTCTGCTACAGACCAGTATAAACCAGCATTAGTGGAAGATAATGCGAACATCAAACCTGATGGCCGGCATCTAAGTGAGCAGATCACAGATAAAGCGATCAGCTACATCGCCAGGCAGAAGGCCGCAGCGCCTGATAAGCCTTTCTTCCTGTACTATGCGCCGGCGGCCACGCATTCTCCTCACCAGGTGGCTACCGAATGGAGCGACCGCTATAAGGGACAGTTCGATGATGGCTGGGATGCATTCAGAGAGAAAGTGTTCGCCAATCAGAAGAAGCTGGGCATTATTCCTGCCTATGCAAAGTTGCCGGAAAGAGATCCATACATACAGGCCTGGAATGAGCTCAAACCTGACCAGAAAAAACTATATGCACGCTTTATGGAAGTATACGCTGGTTACCTGACTTATACCGATTACCAGGTTAGCCGCGTGGTCAATTACCTGAAATCCATTCAGCAACTGGATAATACATTGATCTTCGTTGTAATTGGCGATAACGGCGCAAGTAAGGAAGGGACACTGGAAGGTGTGGTGGCAAATGGTCATTCACCCAGAAGAAATAAAACCCTGTCCCGCGATTCAGCCAGGTTGTTCAATGAGGCACATATCGCCCAGATAGGCACACCGGAATCTGACGCCAACTATCCTTTAGGATGGGCACAGGCGGCCAATACACCGTTTAAATACTGGAAACAGGACGCCAATTCAGAAGGAGGGACCCGTAATCCGCTGATCGTATATTATCCAAAAGGAATCAAAGCCAAAGGCGAAATACGTACACAGTACGGATATGTAACAGATCTCCTGCCTACAACACTGGAATTCCTCCATATTCCCTTCCCCGAACACATCAGGGGCATTAAACAGGATAGCCTGCACGGTACTTCCCTTGTATATTCCTTTGCAGATGCCAATGCGCCTTCCCGCCACACAGAACAGTACTATTATATTTTCGGATCCAGGGCTATTTATAAAGACGGATGGAAGGCAGGTGCTGCACATCACCCCAACTATGAAGACCTGAATGGCTTTTCAGGCGGAGGCAAAGCAGTTAATAAAGACTTTGACAAAGATGTATGGGAACTGTACAACCTGAATGAAGACTTCAATGAGCGGGTGAACCTGGCGGATAAATATCCGGAGAAGCTGGCAGAACTGAAACGTCTTTTCGAACAGGATGCGAAGAAGTATAATATCTATCCGTACATCGACTGGGATGATGTGTTCAGGGCAAGGCTGATCAACTCGAAGAAATTACTCACCGCTGCTCCTAAATGATGACCGCTATGATAGTACAGGACATTTTACTACTGATCAGGAAGATCATTATAGGCATTATCATTTTTTTGATACCCTTAATTATCATCGCTGGCGCTCTGTGGCTGATCCAGCATTGGCTCTTAACATAAAAATATGATCATCATGAAAACAGATAAGATCACGCAGCAGAGAATTATCAGAGACGCGTTGATAAGCATCGTGCTGTACGCATTGCCTGTATTGTTGATGTTGTTGTCGTTCAGATTGAGTGGTGAAAGGCCGTGGAAGCAACATCCGCAGGCAGCTGTAAAAACATCGAGATAACATTGTATCGGTACTTAAAACTTTATCTAATGGTACATTATATAGAACTCATCTTTACCAACCTGAATGGTTGGGGACTGCCAGTCATCATGCTGATCATTGGCATTGTAGAATTTTCCTTTGGGTTGTATGAGAACCACTGGACCAACAACGAACGGATACTGGACATTGTGTGTTTCGTGGTGCCCAGGATCGTCGTGCGACCACTCATTGCTTACCTGGGTGTACTGTTACTCCCCACACTGTTGCCCGGTGCAAAAAATATATTTGCATGGGTGCCATTCTGGTGGGGTTTCGCCATTATTGCCGTAGGAGATGATCTGACGCAATACTGGTATCACCGGCTGCATCATCAATTGCCCTGGTTGTGGCGTTTCCATCGCACGCATCATTCCGCGCCCTATATGGGTATGGCAATGGCCAGCCGGCAGAATATCATTTATACCCTCTTTTTTTCACAGATCTACCTCACCACGACCCTGGTATATCTCGGGCTGGGTTACCCGGTATTATTTGTGACAGGCATCAAGGCATTGATCACTACAGGCGCACATTCCAGCATTAAATGGGATAAGCCTTTCTATACTATCCGCTGGCTGCAGCCTATTGGCTGGGTGATGGAACGACTGATCTCCACACCGGCCACGCATCATGCGCATCATGCAGATACCAGTGACGATGGCGTAGGATATTATAAAGGAAATTTTGGCAATATGTTCTTTATCTGGGATATCATATTCGGCACGGGGATCATTACCAGGCAGTATCCCAGCGGATATGGCATCAAACATTACAAACAGGAAGAGTGGTATGCGCAATTCCTCTGGCCCCTGTTTAAATCACGCAAGAAAGGTAGTGAGCTATCGGCAGGCGGGCCGATGGTGGGAGACAGTGTACCTGTTGTACCAACAGCTGTTGCGGAAGTATAAAACATAAGGCCGCATACATGTGTGCTCCCGGGGACTAATAACCCCCGGGAGCTTTTTTTAAAATAAAATCGCTATTTTGACCACAAATTAGCGCTTACAGAATGCGGTGGACAATGTTGATATGGATGACCATTTCCATAAATGGTCTCTTTGCTGCTGAGCAACCTTTACGGTATCTAAGTATAGAAAATGGGCTTTCCAATAATGCAGTTGTAAATGTTTACCAGGATTATAAGGGCTTCATGTGGTTCGGTACCTATGATGGACTGAACCGGTATGATGGTTACAAATTCAGGATCTACAGGAACAGGATAGGCGACAGTACTTCTCTTATAGATAATGGTATTTATACAATAGATGGCGATACCGACCATCGCCTATGGATCGGCGGACGAAAAGGAGTAAGCATTTTCGACCCGGTAAATGAACGTTTCTCTGTTGCCAGAAATGCAGCAACCGGCAAGCCGATAGAGGGAAATATTCACGTTATTAAAGCGGGGAATCAGGGCATGGTGCTCGTGGGATCAGAAAGCAGGGGCCTCTTGCTGTTCAACAGGCATGCCGCCGCCGGACGCCAGATCGCGGTAGATAATCACCTGAATTATGAAGTGACTGCTATTGACTTCAATGCAGATAAAACGGCCGCTTATATTTTCATCCAGGACATAGGATTGTGCAAATATGATTGCAGCAAAGCTGCTGTTACAGTGATCAACAGGGAGTTAAAGCAAGCCAACTGCCTGAAGGTGGACAAAAACGGAGACCTTTGGATTGGGACAGATAAAGGTCTCTTTAAATATAATGGTACCTACTCAGACAATTATCTGAAAGAAAGAAGCAAGATCGTTAATCTTTGTTCGGACAAACAGGGGATACTGTGGGCGGCCTCTGATGGTCATGGGATATTTGTGGTCAGAGATGGAGAAGCCCGGCACAGCGACTATGCATTGAGCAGTAATTCCGTTTATTCGATCTGCGAGGACAGGGAAGGCCGGAAGTGGATCGGTACCCTGCGTGGCGGCGTTAATATTATAGATAACCGCCGCAATTTATTTGAGCAACATTCCTTCAAGGGAAGTACGGTCGATAACTTCATTCTTTCCTTCTGTGAGGCAGACGGGAAGAATCTATGGATAGGTACGGATGGCGGCGGACTGAAATACTGGAACCGGGAAAACAAGACTGTCAAGGAATACCGCTACGACGCGGGAAACAAACAGGCGCTCAGTAGCAATTTTATTACCGGCATGCTGCATGACTCGCATGATAATCTGTGGATTGCCACCTGGTTCGGAGGCATTAACAGATATAATAAAGCCCGGGATGCATTTGATCACTATGCCTGCTTTAACCCATTTACGAAAGCCACGGAGAATAATGTATGGGTTATCTATGAAGATGCGCAGAAACGACTGTGGGCCAGTACTTCCAATAATGGTACCTTATACACTTTAAACCGTCAGGCCGACACTTTTGAGCTATTTGACAGGTCGCTGGTAAATATCCAGTGCCTGGCAGAAGACCGCAAAGGAAATATGTGGGGCGGAAACTATTCCTCACTGATAAAAATAGACCGCGATCATAAACAACACCGCATATTTCCGGTTGGTTATACCGTCCGGGCTATCCACGAAGACAGGCAGGGGAATATGTGGGTAGGCACAGAGGGAGGAGGGTTGCTACTCTTCAACACAACTACCGGTAAGTTCAGGCGTTTCTCCGAGGCGGAAGGATTACCCGGTAATACAGTGCTCCGATTGCTGGAAGATGACAAAGGCAATCTGTGGATAAGCACTTTCAACGGGTTAGCAAAGTTTGATCCTGTACAGTATACCTGCCGTAATTTCTCGCAGACAGATGGGCTGCAGAGTAACCAGTTTTCCTTTAATGCGGCTTTACGAATGAGATCGGGCGAGTTCCTTTTCGGGGGCATTAAAGGACTCAATATTTTCCATCCCGACAGTATCTATGAGCGGAGCAATTTTTCGCCGGTTTTCCTGACAGCGATTCGCCTGAATAATGTTCCTGCAGCGCAGAACGATGATTACATTTCGAAAAGATCCCTGGAGAATATAGAAGAGATCACCATCCCTTACGACAAGGCAGCCGTTTCGCTGGACTTTGTGGCCCTGGAATATACTTCCCCGGATAAGATCGGGTATAGTTACCAGATGGAAGGCTGGGATAAAGGCTGGAACGATGCCAGGGAATCCCGTACGGCCAATTATACCCACCTCCCCGAAGGGAATTACACCTTCCTGATGAAAGTGACGAACGCCGACGGAAAATGGGGGGAGGAGAAACGTTTACTTACGATCATCGTGCTGCCTCCCTGGTACCGTACGCCCTGGGCCTATGGTGTTTATATAGCGATAATCCTGGGTATCATCTACCTTTATATACAGTACAAGTCCCGGCAGGAAAGGCTGAAATACGAGATCCGCCTGGCGCACCTGGAAAGTGAAAAGGAAAAAGAGATCAACGAGAAGAAACTGTCCTTCTTCACGAATATTTCCCATGAATTCCGTACCCCGCTTACACTGATTATCAATCCGCTGAAAGAGCTGAAAGACAATGAGAAACTGGGGGTCGTATACAGAAACGCCAGGCGTTTACTAAGCCTGGTGGATCAGCTATTGTTATTCCGGAAAGCTGATAATGAAGAACTTAAGGTGGCTAAATTTAATATCACTTTATTATGCGAAGAGGTATTCCTCTGTTTTACCCAACAGGCCGAATCGCGAAATATCAGGTACCAGTTCCTGGCAGACAATAATGGTGCCCTGGAGATATACGCCAATTATGAACAGATAGAGATAGCGCTCTTCAATTTACTGTCGAACGCATTTAAGTTTACTCCGGATGGGGGAGAGATCTGTTTCCGTATCCAGCAGACAGTGGGAGGAGTTGATATCTTTCTGCAGGATTCCGGCGCCGGTATCCCTGAGAATATGGGCGACAGGATATTTGACAAATTCCAGCATGGGGCCAGTCATAGCTCCGGATTCGGCATCGGGCTTTACCTGGTGAAGAAATTCATTGAAAATCATAAGGGTAAGGTCTCCTATACGAGCAAGGTGAATGAGGGAACCACCTTTTGTGTCCATCTGAAAACGGGGGCGGAGCATTTTGACGCGCTTGCCCTGAAAGCGGAACCAGTGAAGAAATCAGCGCTCCTGGATGAACTGATCGATGAGGTGTACCGGAAGCCGGAGCCGGAAAAACCGGTATCCCCGGAAGAAATGGTTACGGAAAAGAGGACGGTCCTGCTGATTGACGACAATGCAGAGATCAGGGAATATCTGCACCGGCTTTTCGCCGATAAATACATTGTCTACGAAGCGGAAAATGGCATAGAAGGATTTGCCGCCGTGGAAAAGTATATGCCGGACCTGGTGATCAGTGACATCCATATGGAGGGAATGAATGGTATTGAGTTGTGCCGCAAGATCAAGGAAACGGATATTATGAGCCATATCCCGGTTATTCTGCTGACGTCCTCCTCGTCATCCGAGGCAAAAATTGAGGGAATAGAAGGCGGTGCGGATGATTACATCACCAAACCGTTTGACAGTGCCCTGCTGCTGGTAAAAGTGCAGACCATCATCAGGAACCGTAACCTGTTACAGCAATATTTCCAGGAAAATATCACCTTAAGGACCAGCTACGTAAAAGTGCCTGCCGAATACCAGGACTTTTTAAAAAGATGTATAGAAATAGTAGAAGCCAACCTGGGGAATGAAGATTTTACTATTAAAACCTTCACACAGGCGATCGGCATGAGCCATTCCAGTCTTTATAAAAAAGTAAAATCCATCTCAGGACAAACGATCAATGCCTTTATCCGATCCATCCGGCTGAGGAAGGCGGCCGTTCTGATGTTAAAGGAGAATTACACCGTCAACCAGGCTGCCTTTCAGGTGGGAATCGCTGATATTAAATATTTCAGGGAGCAGTTTCACAAACTGTTTGGAATGAATCCTTCGGCTTACGTAAAAAAGTACAGGCATTCTTTCAACCAGGATCTGAACGTGGTAAAATCAGACAATTCTGCAGTCTGAAATATGAAAATACCCCCTTTTTTAAGCGATTTACCCCCTCTGCGGGTCCTTTTTATCCACCTAATTTAGTCACGTAATTACCACGTAATCATAGTGCAACCAGCTATCAATCAATTTTAAAGGAAAGTACGTTATGAAAAAATGTTTATCGACGGTAGTGAAATTAGTGTCACTACGACAGTTGCTGATGGTCCTTCTCCTCTCCCTGTCCCTGATACCAGAATTAAGGGCGCAAAAGCTAAATATTACGGGGAAGGTGTCCGAATCGGGGGGACCGGTTCCCGGTGTGAGTGTCCGTATAAAAGGAACCAACCAGGGAACGCTGACAAATGACGAGGGTAAGTTTACCCTGTCGGCCAATGTAGGCGATTCCTTAATCTTCAATCACGTTTCATACGTAAGCCAGGCAGTAGCGGTTAAAAGTTCCGCGCCGGTAAATGTAACGCTCACCTCTGTGAGTCAGAATGTAAATGAAGTGGTGGTAGTAGGTTATGGTACCCAGAAAAAAGCAACCCTTACCGGTTCTATTTCTGTGGTTAAAGGGGCAGATATCGTAAAAAGCCCTCAGCCAAACGTGTCTAACGCACTGGCTGGCCGCTTCTCTGGTGTAATTGCAAACAACAGGTCCGGTGAGCCAGGTTACGATGGTTCCAATGTCAGCATCCGCGGACAGGCAACCACCGGTAATAATGACGTACTGATAGTGGTAGATGGGGTGCCCGGACAGATCGGCGGTCTGGAAAGGCTGGATCCCAATGACATAGAAAGCATCAGTGTACTGAAAGATGCATCTGCAGCGGTATATGGTAGCCGTGCGGCAAACGGGGTGATCCTGGTGACTACCAAAAGAGGTAAAACAGGTAAGCCTGTGATCTCGTACAGCTTCAACCAGGGATTTTCTTCTCCAACCCGTCTGCCTGAAATGGCTGATGCGGCAACATATGCCACCATCAGGAACGAGATCCAGTATTATGCACAGCCTGCATCTGGTATGAACCAGGTATACTCCGCCGAACAGATACAGAAGTTCAGAGATGGTTCTGATCCCCTGAATTATCCGAATACAGACTGGCAGAAAGAATCGCTGAAGAAATCAGCGCTGCAGAGCCAGCATAGTTTGTCGGTAAACGGCGGAAGTGAAAATGTAAGATATTACGTGTCCCTGGGTATGATCAAACAGGACGGTATCTATAAAAATGGCGCAACAGATTACAACCAATATAATTTCAGATCAAATATTGATGCGGACGTTACGAAAAGATTGAAAGTAAGTCTCTATCTGTCAGGCCGTGAAGAAGACCGTATGTACCCGGTAACCGGAGCTGGAGATATCTTCCGTTCCATCTACCGTGCTTATCCTACAGTAGCGGCACGTTATCCCAATGGCCTGCCAACTTCAGGTATTGAGAACAATAACCCGATACTGCAGGCGACCGATATAGGTGGTACCAACAGAAACCCTACGCAGGTGTTCAATGGTATCCTGAAAGGTAGTTATGCCATTCCGGGCGTAGATGGTCTTTCCCTGGACGGATTCGTCTCTCTCGATAAATCATGGAGCTTCTCCAAAGCATTTGCTAAACCCTACGCAGTGTATGACTTTGTAGCAGCAACCAACACCTACAAGAAAACTGTAATAGGTGGTTCCAACCAGATGGCTACGCTGTCCGAAGGACAGCTGAACAAGGCACTGATTACCTCCAATATCAAACTGAACTATGCACGCAGGTTTGGTAAACACGATGTAAGTGCGTTTATCGCGTATGAACAAAGTAAAACATCCCTGGATAGTCTGGGCGCCTACAGGATGAACTTCCCGACTACGCTGACACCTGAATTGTCTCAGGGCGGAGCTGCTGCTACAGATAAGGACAACTCCGGTAAAAGCTACATTTTTACCAGGAAGAGTTATTTCGGCAGACTGGCCTATAACTACGCCGAAAAATACCTCCTGGAGGCACAGGCACGTATCGATGGTTCTTCTACTTTCCCGCAAGGCGAACGATATGGTTTCTTCCCTTCAGTATCTGCCGGATGGCGCGTATCACAGGAAGAATGGTTTAAGTCTTCAGTAGGCTTTATCAACGACCTGAAACTGCGTGCTTCTTATGGTACATTAGGTAATGATAATGTTGGACTGTTCCAGTATTTCGACAACTACTCGCTGAATAACCAATACGTGATTGGTTCGGCTATTCACTCCGGTATCGATCTGACCAAGCTCGGTAACGCAAACATTACCTGGGAAGTAGCGAAGAAACTGGATGTGGGTTTCAATGCACAGGTGCTGAAACACCTGTCAATGGAATTCATTTATTTCCAGCAGAAACGTAGTGACATTCTCACGCCAAGAAATGCGTCTATCCCACAGCTGTCAGGTATCGTAAACCCATACAATGCTGACCCGCTGGTGCCTTCTGAGAATATCGGAAAGGTGAACAGCAATGGTATAGAAGCTACGTTGGGATATGACAACCGCACTGCCAGCGGCATTGGTTATCATATCAGCACAAACTTCACCTATGCGAAAAACAAAGTGATTTTCATGGACGAAGCTGCCGGAACATTGGATTATCAGCGCAAAACCGGCAGACCGCTATATACAGAGCTGCTGTATAATGCGATAGGTATTTTCAGATCACAGGCTGACCTGGATAAGTATCCGCACGTGAAAGGCGCGCAGCTTGGTGACCTGATCTATGAAGATTACAACAAGGATGGCCAGATCACTGCAGATGACCAGACAAGAATGCCATATAGCAATATTCCTCAGATCACTTACGGTGCTGTATTGGGCGCTGATTACAAAGGTTTCGATGTGTCAGTGGTATTTGCAGGGCAGGCACGTGTAAGCCAGTATGTATTACCGGAGTCAGGTACTATCGGTAACTACTATAGCAGCTGGGCAGATAACCGCTGGAGCCCGTCAAACCCTAACGGAACCTATCCTAAAGTAGATGAGAGGGCTTCTTCTTCTAATAATGGAGGTCTGTACAAGAACTCCTTCTGGCTGAATAATGCGTCTTTCCTCCGTCTTAAGAACGTGGAACTTGGCTATAATGTGAATGCAGGTATTTTATCCCGTATGAATATCTCCGGCCTGAGAATATACGCCAGCGCCTTCAACCTGTTCACTTTCACAAAAGTGAAAGACTATGATCCGGAAGGCTTTAGCAGCAGCGGACAGTTCTATCCGCAGCAACGTATCGTGAATGTGGGAGCGAATGTTAAGTTTTAATCGTAAAAATTCCATCAATGAAAACTAGTAAGAATATATTATACGCGATGCTTTTTGCCGGAGGAATATTCACCTCCTGTAAAAAGGATTACCTGGATATCGTACCTTCTGATAAGATCGCAGATGTGGCAGTATTGGCTGATTCCTCTTTGTTTGAGAACTATGTCATTAACCGTTATATGGGCGTAAAACTGCAGGACAAGGAAGCAGAGGGCACGCCTCCGGGCTTCGGCAGGGGCTTTGAATATGCCATGTGGAGTGCGCTGACAGACGAGGCTATTTACAATAACGATGATAATACCTGGTTGATACAGAGAGGTTTGCTCGCGCCGGAAAATACGGGTATTGCCGGTACCATCTGGGGCAGGAGCTACCGCAGCATCCGCGAATGTAACTATGGCCTGAACAATATTATGCAGGTGGGAATGAGCGACCAGCTAAGAGCTAAACTGAGAGGTGAACTGCATTTTATCAGGGCTTTCCGTTACCAGGATCTGATCAGGAACTATGGCGGTGTTATTTTAATGGGTGACAAAGTGTATAATCTTGGCGACGATATGACCGACGCCTCCCTCTATACCAAGTCCTCTTTGAAACAATGTATAGACTATGCAGTGGCTGAGCTGGATTCTGCAGCACAGTACCTGCCTGCAGTGAACGACAATAGCTGGCAGACGGGCCGCGCTACCAAAGGTGCTGCCCTCGCATTAAAAGCACGTCTGTTATTGTATGCGGCTAGTCCTCTGTACAATGCAGGTAGCTGGGCAGATGCTGCAGCTGCCGCAAAAGCGGTGATGGATATGAACCAGTACTCAATTGCGCCGGATTATACGAAATTGTTCCTGACCGCCGGCAGCAATGAGATTATTTTCGCCAGACAATATGCGATCGGTGCACGCCACGTATGCCTGGAAATAGCAAACGGACCAAATGGCTATAATGGCTGGGGCGGAAACATACCCTTGCAGAACCTGGTGGATGCTTACGAAATGAAGAGTGGTAAACCGATCACGGATGCCACTTCCGGATATGATGCCACCAATCCTTATGCAAACCGCGATGCCCGTTTTTATGCTACCGTGCTTTATAATGGAGCTATTTACAGAGGAGATACTGTTAAGACGTATACTCCCGGCGGAAAAGACAGTAAAGACGGACCTTCCAACTGGAATACTTCTAAAACCGGTTATTACCTGCGTAAATTCATGGATGATAACAATCCTATAGATAACCCATGGAACGTAGCCGGCTTACAGCCATGGATCTATCTCCGCTATGCGGAAATCCTGCTGAGCTATGCAGAAGCGCAGAACGAAGCAGTAGGTCCTGACGCCTCCGTATATGCTGCGGTGAACCAGGTAAGACAACGTGAAAGCGTTCAGCAACCTGCACTGGTGGCTGGACTGTCCAAAGACCAGATGAGAGAAGCGATCAGAAGGGAGAGGCAGGTGGAACTGGCTTTCGAAGAGCACCGCTTTTATGATGTACGTCGCTGGAAGATCGCAATGGAAACAGAAAACGTTCCTGCTTATGGTATAACAGTGGAGATGAACAACGGTAAGCCTGTATATACGAGGAAAGTGGCATTAAGCAACCGCGCATTCGCTGAAAAGAACTACTGGCTGCCTATTCCGAGAGCAGAGATCCAGGCTTCAAATAATAAGCTGGAACAAACAACAGGATATTAGTATGAAATTGATCATTGTATCGGCATTACTGCTTTATACATGTATGCATACCGCGGCGGGACAGACCGCCGCGGTGCATATAAGCATCGATCCGGAAGTGACGTATCAGACGATTGACAATTTTGGCGCTTCAGATGCCTGGTCGGCACAATTCGTGGGTAACTGGCCGGCAGAAAAGAAGAACAGAATGGCTGACTGGCTGTTTAGCACAGACACGACTTCCTCCGGGCAGCCTAAGGGCATCGGATTGTCCCTGTGGCGCTATAATATAGGTGCAGGCAGTGCCGAACAGGGAGACAGCAGTGGTATTACAGACGAATGGCACAGGGCTTCCAGGTGGGATGCCCAATCAGGACAGCTTTGGTTCCTGCAGGCGGCGAAAGAAAGAAAGGTGAAACAGTTCCTGGCTTTCCTGAACAGTCCTCCTGTTAATCTGACCCTTACCGGCAGAGCCTTTGCCTACAAGGGAAATACTAACATCAGTCCTGATAAATACGATGCTTTTGCCACTTATATCGCAGATGCAATTGAAGGCATCCATAAAACCACCGGTACCCGTTTTGACTTCATCAGTCCTGTGAATGAACCACAATGGGACTGGAGTGACAACAAACAGGAGGGATGCCCTTACAACAATGATCAGATCAGTGCGCTGACGAGAACCCTGAGTAAAACGCTCACGGCACGTAAGCTGTCTGCGAAAATAGTGATCAGCGAAGCGGGTCAGCTGAACTACCTGTTTGACGGAAGAGATAAACCCGCGAAAGGAAAACAGGTCACCGCTTTCTTTGACAGCAGTTCTCCTGATTATGTGGGCAACCTGCCAAATGTGTATCACAGTATTTTAGGCCATAGCTATTTTACTACTTCACCCCGTCATATAGCGGTGCAGGTAAGAGAGGAAGTGGCGAAGCAGGTGAAGAAAGTAAATGGACTGGGATTCTGGCAGTCAGAATATTGTATACTCGGCGATAACGCAGGTGAGATCAATGGGCAAAAAAGAGATTATGGTATGGAGTCTGCGTTGTACCTGGCCCGTGTCATCCATAACGATCTGACTATTGCTAATGCAGCGGCATGGCAATACTGGCTGGCAATATCTCCATACGATTATAAAGATGGATTGATCTATATAGACAAGAATAAAGCGGATGGACAGTTCCGCGACAGTAAAATGTTGTGGGCACTGGGCAACTACAGCCGTTTTGTAAGACCCGGAGCAAAAAGGATCAGTGCTGATATAGCAGGAGACAGTACATTGCTGGTCTCTGCGTATAAAAATACAGATCGTACCATCAGTATAGTGATTATCAATAGTGCGAACGAGAACAAAACTATTACGCTGAACCGTAAGAAGGGACAGTTCCGGAGGCTTCGCTCATATGTGACCTCTGATGCGGATAACCTACACCCTCTTGCGGTAAATAGTAGCCTCACAATACCCGGCCGGGCTGTTGTCACGGTGACGGAAAGTATTAATTAATAAAAGACCAAGGATGAAAAGGATTGGCTTAATTGCTTTGCTGATGGCACTGCTCAGCATGACTGCAGGTGCACAGCAAACAGGGAAACATACGTTCGAACTGGGAGATACGGCATTCCTGCTGGATGGTAAACCCTTCCTGATGATCTCAGGCGAAATGCATTATCCCCGCGTGCCACGTGAATGCTGGCGGGAGAGAATGAAGATGGCAAAGGCCATGGGCTTAAATACCATCGGGACATATGTATTCTGGAATGTACATGAACCGGAGAAAGGGCAGTATGATTTTTCAGGTAATAATGATATCGCTGCTTTCGTGAAAACAGCCCAGGAGGAAGGACTATGGGTGGTGCTGAGACCCAGTCCCTATGTATGTGCAGAGTGGGAATTTGGCGGTTATCCGTACTGGCTGCAACAGATCAAAGGACTGACCGTACGTAGCAAAGAACCGCAATACCTGGAGGCTTACAGGAACTATATCAAGGCGGTCGGTAAACAGTTGTCGCCATTACTGGTGAACCATGGTGGTAACATACTGATGGTGCAGATAGAGAATGAGTATGGTTCTTATTCAAATGATAAAGACTATCTCGACATTAACCGCAAGATGTTCATAGAAGCCGGTTTTGACGGTCTGCTATACACCTGTGACCCTGAACCGGCTATTAAAGACGGCCATCTGCCAGGCCTTTTACCGGCTATCAATGGTGTAGACGATCCGGCGAAAGTGAAAAGACTGATAAATGAAAATCATAATGGCAAGGGGCCTTATTATATAGCAGAATGGTATCCCGCCTGGTTCGACTGGTGGGGAACAAAACATCATACGGTTCCTTATCAGAAGTATCTCGGAAAACTGGATAGTGTATTGGCTGCAGGCATATCCATCAATATGTATATGTTCCATGGAGGTACTACGAGAGACTTCATGAATGGTGCGAACGCTAATGATCATGCGCCATATGAACCACAGATCAGCAGCTATGATTATGACGCGCCGCTGGATGAAGCAGGGAATGCTACAGAGAAGTTCAGGCAGTTCCGCGCCGTGATCGCCAAACATTTACCTGCTGGTACAGTATTGCCGGAAATACCCGCTGCAAGACCGGTGATTGAAATACCGGATATTCAGTTAACACGCTCAACACCATTGTTCAACTTTTTACCCGCCCCTGTCAGCAATGTAAAGCCGCTTACTTTCGAAGATCTGGGACAGGCATACGGATGGGTGTTGTATAGCACAACGCTGGAGGGCAATAAGAAAGCCATGTTAAAGCTGAAAGAACTGAGGGATTATTGTATCGTAATGGTGAATGGGAAGAGAGTGGGAGTGCTGGACAGAAGATCCGGACTGGATAGCATACAGTTGCAGTTGCCTGCAGGTAAAGTGAAACTTGATCTGCTGCTGGAAAACCTGGGACGTATCAACTTCGGTCCTTATCTGCTGACTAATAAAAAGGGAATAACAGAACAAGTGCTGTGGGCAGGCAAAGAAGTCAGGAACTGGAAGATGTATAAACTGCCATTTGACAAGCTGCCTGCTGTGAAAGTACAGAAGAACATTACAGGTTCAAATGTACCAACATTAAAAGAAGGTGCATTCGTGTTGGATCAGCCGGGAGATACTTACCTGGATATGAGCAACTGGGGTAAGGGCGCTGTATGGATCAACGGGCATCACCTCGGCAGATACTGGGAGGTAGGTCCTCAGCAGACCATATATGTTCCGGCAGAATGGCTCCGTAAAGGTACCAACAACATTGTCGTAATGGAATTGACCAAACCGGAAATGAACAAACTATCGGGGATATCACATCCTATATTGGATGTATTGAAATAATTGATGGGGGACAAAAGGACGATATTAAGTGATCAGAAGAAATTATGGATATAAAGTATAGAACAGTGAACCCATCACAATTATTAGTTGATGAATCGGGACCGTTTACAACGGTTCCGATTTTTTTTTTATTTTAACTTTTTAAATTTATATATTTGATCGTCCTAGAAACTGATTACAATTCCCCGACAGGAACTACTGATAGAGAGAGCTAAGAAAAACTAAACAAGGCCATTACCCCCCAAAAGCAAAGCCATGACATTTCATTTGTTTTCTGACAAACATATCTACGACCCATAACAGCCGGATCCATAGATAGGGCTATCCATTTCTAATCTTTGCTAGTAATTCTCGCAGAAAAAAATCTAATATCCTGAAGTGACCCTTTCAGGTATAGGGAAAACTATTCTCTCTTCATAAACCTTTAAACATTATGCCAGTACAAACCAGTTATCCGGGCGTTTATGTACAGGAAGTACCCAGTGGCGTGCGTACTATCGTAGGCGTCAGTACGGCCGTTGCCGTATTTATAGGCCGTACAAAGCAAGGCCCTTTGAATACGCCTGTGTTATGTTTAAGTTTCAGTGACTTTGAACGGACGTTTTCATCCAGTTATGCAGGCAGCGAACTAGCGCGTGCAGTACGTCTGTTCTTCCTGAACGGCGGCAGCCAGTGTTATATCATGCGCATAGCAGATGGTGCAGCCCCTTCAGATGCTGATCTTAATAACTCAGGCGGCATTCCGGTACTCCGGCTGACAGCAAAATCAGCGGGCCTGATAGGTGATACGATCCGTGCGGAAGTATCCTACAATACCCCTTTCCCGGAATCTACGTTCAACCTCACCGTCTTCCGCTGGGTGACTAACAGTGGTGGTCAAACGGTAAAAGCAGACCAGGAATTGCTGCAGAACCTGAGCATGAACCCCAGCGATCCGCGTTATGTACAAACTTATGTAAGCCAGAATTCTGCCCTCGTAAATGCTACCGTGATAGGCGGAGTGGCAACGGCAGGATATTCGCAATCCGGCAGACCAATAAGGGCGGCTGATGCCGATTACCGGACAGCGATGATCGGCATACTCGGTGCCGGTAAAGCCTTCCGTATAAATGTCAACAATACCGGTTTTGTCAATGTGGACCTGTCTGCTGTAGATCTGGGTGCCGGGGTGACTGCCGCAAATATTATCGGAGACATCGAACAGATCATCAACGACGCCCTGCCATTAGGAGCGACTGTTACAGTAAGCAATCAGGATGGTCCCGGCACAGGCCCTAACAACACTTTCCTGATCCGCATCACCGGAGCAGGTAATACAGATGTACGTATAGAACCTGCCGCCAGCAATGATGTGGCCCGCGCTCTGATGTTGGGTACAGCGCAAGGCGGATTGGAAGTATCTGCTTATGCAAGTGCCCGTCCGGCCCCCAACGGACTCGTATTTGATCTTGCAGACCTGGTCACTTTTTCTGAGCAGGAGCAGACTGCCTTTAATACTATTACTGTCAACGGTACGGCCATCAATCTGGGTACTACCCTGAGAACGGTACCCGTTGCAGGATCACTGATATACCAAGATAACTTCCCGGCCAGTGTTACAGGTCATAATGATGGCGTACGCGAAAAATGGGCCATCATCGCTAATGCAATAAATGATCACCAGATCACTAACCCTGCATTCCGCTGGACAGCCCAGGTATGGGGAAGCCGCCTGGCCCTGATAGCAGGAGATGGCAGCGATGCCAGTACCGGTACCGTAGCATCTTCCGGTGCTGACGGTTATAATATCAGCGCTTTGTTCCAGACGCCTAACGTTCGCTATTATGCGCTCGGTGGTGGCCTGGAAGGTAATGCGCCTACCTTGTTGGAGTACAATGACGCCTTCCTGAAACTGGATAAAGAAGTAGATCTTTTCAACCTCATGATCCTGCCCCGTGACGCTGATCACAGTGTCAGCATGGTGGAAAGTCTCTGGGGGCCCGCCAGCGTATTCTGCCAGCAGCGCCGCGCTTTCCTGATCATGGATGCGCCGGAACAATGGAACACCGTACAACAGGCTACTGATCCCGCCAACGGAGTAAATAAGTTGCGTATCGGACTGGTAAAAGATCATAGTGCGATCTTCTATCCCCGCTTAACCATCCGTGAGAACGGCCTCAATGTACAGACAGGACCTGGCGGCGCTATTGCTGGTCTGATGGCTCGTACAGACGGCAGCCGTGGTGTATGGAAAGCGCCTGCAGGAACAGAAGCAGACATCCGTGGCATTACAGGGCTTGAACATCGTTTCAGCGATAATGAAAATGGCGTGCTCAATAAACGTGCTATCAACACGATCCGCATCTTCCCCAATGGCATTGTCAACTGGGGCGCCCGCACCATGGATGGTGATGACGATTTCGGCAGCGAATGGAAATACATCCCTGTACGCCGCACTGCATTATTCATTGAAGAAAGCCTCTACCGCGGCCTGAAATGGGTGGTGTTTGAGCCCAACGATGAACCCCTCTGGGGCCAGATCCGCCTGAACGTGGGCGCCTTTATGCATAGCCTGTTCCGCCAGGGTGCGTTCCAGGGGCAGAAGCGCGATGACGCCTACTTTGTGAAGTGCGACCGTGAAACAACTACACAGAATGATATCAATCTGGGTATTGTCAATATATGGGTAGGATTCGCGCCATTAAAACCCGCGGAGTTTGTAGTCCTTTATCTCCAGCAGATGGCTGGTCAAATTCAAGTTTAAAAACTATTTATCATGGCAGGTAATCAATTTGTGGTAAACGCTTATCGCTTTGACCCATATAAGAATTTCAAATTCCGCGTGCGCTGGGATGGTAAGGTGGTGGCCGGGATCAGCAAAGTAAGCGCGTTAAAGCAATCTACAGAACCCGTATCTCACCGCGAAGGGGGAGATCCCAGTACGCCCAGGGTAACTCCTGCTGTCTGGAAGTTTGAGCCGATCACACTCGAACGGGGCGTTACACACGATCCTGAGTTTGAGAACTGGGCGAAACTGGTATGGAATGTAGAGGGAGATGTGGCTATTTCGCTAAAGAACTTCCGTAAAGATATTGTGATAGAATTACTGAACGAGCAAGGGCAGGTAGCCAGGGCGTATAAGGTATACCGTTGCTGGGTATCTTCTTACCAGGCGCTTCCCGAGCTGGATGCCAACGCAAATGCAGTGGCTATTGAAAGCATGGTGCTGCAGAATGAAGGTTGGGAACGTGACATGGAAGTACCGGAACCTGCACAAACCTGATGTATTCGCTTAAAGTATAACGGATGTTGATGTACCCTTTTGAATTGCAGTTTACGCCGGGACACCGGCAGGTCTTACTGCGTGAGCTTTGCGGCCAGGACGAGCTGAAAGTAGCTGGTTACGGCACTGCTGATGCAATACACCTGATCAAAGGAATGATTGGCCAGGGGCAATCGCTCCAGGCAGGTGCAATTGCCACGGCAGACAGGGACCGTTTGCTGGCCGCTGTTTACCGGCACACCTATGGCGCCAGGATCGAAAGCACAATACATTGCCGTTACTGTAATGCACTTTTTGATGTTGTTTTTTCGCTGGATGATCTGTTGCTGCATACACAACCCGAAAGGGATAAGAGCACCCTGATACAGACAACGGAAGGATGGTATCAGACGGCAGAAGGACATAGTTTCCGTCTGCCGACAGGCGATGACGAACTGGCGGTATCAGGGCTTCCGGTTGACGAAGCCGTGCAGATGTTGTTAGCCCGCTGTACAGCAACAGGTACCATCTCCGGTAATACAACAGGGGTACAGGAGGCGATGGAACAGGTAGCGCCGCTGCTCCAGAAAGAAATGCTGGCGCACTGCCCGGAATGCAGCAAAGAGCAACAGGTCTCTTTTGATATGCAATCCTTCCTGCTGGTCAGATTGAAGAATGATCAGCGGATGGCGACGCTCGAAATACATCAGCTGGCGATGGCATACCATTGGTCGCACCAGGAGATACTGCAGCTGCCCCGGAGTTTGCGTCGCACCTATGCTGCTTTTATTGAGGCAGCAACAGATACTCAACCCGCATTCAGATGAATAATTATTTATCACAGATTGCCGTAAGAGCCGGTGGAGCCATAACGCCCCATTCACTTACACCTGTACAACAGCAACCAGGAGTGTTTGGCCCCCGGCTGACGGATACAGGGAATGACACAGCGGGTGCTTTACCAGCACTGCCTGCACCTCATCTAACACAGGATCATGTGGAGCAGCTGCTGCCCGAACAACCGCTGCCCGTGCAAAAGCAGGTGGAAAGAGAGGTCCCGGAGCAACAGGAGAAGGTCCGTCACCGGATACTTTATCTTGAACGGTTCCCCGAAAGGTCAACGGCAAATGTGCAGACAAATAAAACCTACACTGTTACTACTAATGCATCACCGGCTGTTCATTCACCGGCAACGAACACTTTGCCGGTATTCATTACCGGCAAAGTGAACGATATAGTTCGACCTGTAGCAAAGCAGCAACGGCAGTCCGGCTCCGATGAACCTTCGCAGGTCTTTGCCCCCCGGCAGGATACTCCGGAGAAAGAGGTGAAGCAGCGTATACAACCGCCAACACAACAAACACATACGGTTGTCGCTCCACAGCCACGAACTCCCGTGATGCCGCCGCAGGCTATTACGACACTGACGCCACGCGCTGATGCAGGTATGCCGGTGCCCCAGGTAAAGAAGACGGCACCGCCGAAGTTGACGATCGGCCGTATTACAGTCGAAGTGTTGCCACCTCCGGCGGTACCGGTGCAAACGGTACCACGTAACAGACAACGCAGCACAGGCAGCCCCATACCGGCGCCCGGCAGCAATGAAATACATAAACTCAGTTTTGGATTTGGTCAATTATAATTATGGCTGTATTCGATTTAGGATATGTAACACAGCAGGTGATAAAAGTGATCAGGGACGCGTTCGTTCCTCCTGTGTGGACATTGGGATTACCGCCTGAGGTGCGGCCAGACCCTCCTGCTAAGGTCACCAATGATGGCGTGAGCTTTTATCTGTATCATATACAGGAGAACAGCCATTACAAGAACCTGCCGGCACCGGGGAAAGACCAGCCTGCAGTAAAGTACGTGCCCATGGCATTGAGCCTCTTTTATCAGCTCAGTGCCAACAGTACACTCGAAGACGGTACCGCCGCATACAATGAACAACTGATGATGAGCATCGCTATAAAAGCTTTGCACGATCATCCTGAAATAAACGATGGGAACGGGAATCGCTTCCGCATAGCATTGCAGCCCGTTAAAGAAACAGAAGCAGTGCAATACTGGACGGCCGGCTCGGCTCCTTTGAAACTGGCAGCTTATTATGAGGTGTCTGTCGTCTTGCTGGAGCCGGAAGAGGCAACCTCTTATACCGGCAGGGTACTGACCTACGGAACGTATCTTTTTACAGAACGTACACCGCGTATTACCGCCTGTCAGAACACGATCACGTTCACTATCCCCGGAGAGGCAGTACCCCGCCAGGTGGTAGTGCAACCTGCACAGGCAGCAGCAGGTACGCAGATAGAAATAACAGGTACCGGCTTTAGCGGAGGCGATATAGAGCTGGTACTGGTGAATACCCGCTGGAAACAACGCGTCATAGCGGATGCTCCCTGGAATGTGCAACTGGAAGCCGGCGGCAGCCGTATTACGGCAACGGTTCAGGAGACAGCCGTCTTACAGGAATCCGGCGTACCAGTGCCGGTGCTTCCAGGTATGTATGCCGTGGCTGTAACAGTGATACGCAAACGCCAGGCGCCGGAAGGAGGCCTGCGTGAATTCAGGGATAGCTCCAACCAGTTCCCGTTTACAGTATCCCCACGTATCGGTATCGTGACAGGACCTGTAGGGAATATAGTAACGGTAAATGGTTATCTCTTTGAACATGCGGACCTGCCAGAGGAAGATGTGGCTGTTTACATCGGAGAACAGCGCCTGAACAGAGATGCAGGCGGCGCATTTGCAGCGGGCGAATTCCGTGTTATTGCTCCCGGTACGATGGAGCTGAATCTGCCCGCCGGTCTTGCCGCAGGTACGTACCCGCTGAGAATACTGGTAGCTGGCGCAGAATCGCCGCCACGATGGATCGTCGTTCCTTAATTATCAACTGAATAATCAGCATACAAAGTGGAAGATCTGACAGAATACATCACCAGCCGGGAACAGCTGCCGGAAAGTGGAATAACAGCACGGGACTCCATGCCCGAACTGGTATTGCAACGGGTAAGGCTGTATGCCAGAAAACGCATCGGCTGGCTGCGTAAGATCTGGCAGGAAGCCGGTAATAATAACGGCAACAGTGCTGAGTTTACTTACCACACCGAAGTGGACGGATACCTGAGCAATGCGGATACACCTGCGGCAGAAGCAGCATGGCAGGCCGCAGAACCGATGGTGCAGGAGTGGGAACAGGCATTGACAGATGTGGAGGTGGCCCTGGCTACACATCCTTCCTCCCGCCTGCTTATGCTGGGCGATATATGCTGTCTCACCACCGCAGAAATGGACATATTGCAGGCCTGCCTGGCCATTGCTATTGAGCCGAACCTGGGCAGGGTATATGCTTACCTGCAGGACCATAGTGCAAGAGGATATGTAACGATGGAGCTGGTGGCCCGCCTGTTTGGTCATGGTCGTTGTTTGCCGCTCAGCGCTGCGTCTCCGTTAAAGGTCTGGCAACTGATCAGTGAACGCGAAACAGGCAGGGGTGAACCGCCCTTGCTGGAATGTGATCCCTTTATTAAAAATTGGTTGCTGGGACTGAACGCGTTGGATGAAACACTATCAGGCATCGCACGTGTGCAGCCTTATCAGCCGCCTTTATCAGGTTGGCCGGTGACGGAAACACTTCAGTTTATCGACAATACAATAGGTAACGTAGAAGCGATACGTATCATCATTGCAGGTGCAGAAGGCAGTGGGCGGCGAAGTTTTGCTGCCTGTGTATGCCAGCAGCTAGGCATACAGCTTTTAACAATAGATGCCGGCAGGATTCCCGAAAGCAACTGGCAACAGGTGTTTATGTATGCGCAAAGGCAGGCTTTTCTGGATGGATACGCGTTGGCCTGGTATGGGAGCGTAATGCAGGAACGTTACTGGCCGCCACATATTCCCGTGTGCAGCATACAGTTTGTGATTGCCGAGGTAGATGAATTTCTTCAGCCGGAAGAAGGCATAATAGATCACAGGATCGAACTGCCGCCCATATCACCGGATGAATGCAAACAGTTATGGCTACGCCTCATTCCAGCTGCGGCAACATGGCCACAACAGGAACTGACAGATATGATACGTCGCAGGCGGAGCACTATTGGACAAATAGTAAGAGTCGCTGCTAAGCATGTAAATAGTGTTGCAGCTGCCTCGGAAGAACTGAATGCCAGTTTCCGCGGCCGCCTTGGTAACCTGGCGGAGCATATGAGTGGTTCCTTTGACTGGGATGACCTGGTCGTTCCCCCCTGGCTGCAACGGAACCTGGAAGACTTCACCTTTGAAGCGGGCGAACGGGTGTTGTTGTGGGAGAAGCCTGAAGTACAACGGCTTTTTCCCAGAGGAAGAGGATTGATAGCCTTGTTCACCGGCTCACCAGGCACGGGTAAGACCATGGCAGCACAGGTAGTGGCCGCTGCCCTACAGCTGGACCTCTTCCGCATAGATCTTTCTTCCATTGTCAGCAAATACATTGGCGAAACATCGAAGAACATTGAACGTATCCTGAATCGTGCGGAGCGTATGGATGTAGTGCTCTTATTTGACGAAGCGGATGCCCTGTTTGGCAAACGCACAGAAATAAAAGATGCGCATGACCGCTTTGCCAATACAGATACTAATTATCTGCTGCAGGCCATAGAGCAGTATCCCGGGATTGCGATACTGGCTACTAACAAAAAGGCAAATATCGATACCGGTTTTACACGCCGCCTGCGCTATGTACTGGAATTCCCGAAACCGGATGTCCAGATGCGTTTGCAGCTATGGCGTAAGCTTATTGCCGCTTTGGTGGGTAAGGCGCATGCCGCGCTGTTAGACGGAGACCTGGAACGCCTGGCAGAAGCGCTGGAGATCACCGGCGCACAGATCAAGTCTGCTATTCTTTCTGCCATGTTCATTGCACGCAGGGATAATATACCCATCACAATGCAGCATTTACTGCGTGGCATTGAACGGGAACTGATAAAAGAAGGAAGAGGATTGGGAAAGCAGGTAAATGACTTCCTTAAACGTTAAAACAATGATAGAGATTGATGAACTGCTCATACGTATGCCTGGCCTGAGTGAAGAAGAAGGCAGGCGCCTGGCTGAAATGGTAGCCGGATACCTCGGCGCCCATTTGCCGGAGGGCATCAGTGAGCAGCACATCAGTACACTTACTGTGCAGATGCAGCTGCACAGCAAAATGGACCATGATGCAATGTCAGTCGCCATTGCCGAACGGATATTGCAACAATTGAAAGCAACTTTACGCTAAGATATCAAAGAAGAATCATGACAACAGCCACCTTTAAAGCAGGATATAAGGCAAAACCGGTCACTCGCGGACCTGTCATTCAGCCTAAGCTATCTGTTAACCGTCCGGGAGACGCGTACGAACAGGAAGCAGATGCCATGGCCAACAGGGTGATGCAGTTATCTGGCAAACCTGCTGCTGGAGTGACCTCTAATGCATTGATCGGCCCTTCCATTCAAAGGAAATGCGAGCATTGCGAAGAAGAGGAGAAGAAGAAATCACTGATGCGCAAAACAGAAAGTACCAGCGGTGGTTTTGCTGCATCGCCGGAACTGGCGTCCAGGCTGGGAAGCTCCAAAGGAGGCGGAATGCCTTTATCCGCCAATACCAGGAGCTTTATGGAAAATGCCTTTAGCCGCGATTTTTCACAGGTAAGGGTACATGCCGACAGTGAGGCGCATAACATGAGCGATAGTATCCAGGCAAGGGCATTTACACATGGTAATGATGTTTATTTCAAGAGCGGACAATATCAACCGGGTACAGCCGAAGGACAACGTCTGCTGGCCCATGAGCTAACGCATGTCGCGCAGCAGGAGGGGGGCCGCACTTCGCAGCTGCAACGTTCTATAGAGCTAAGAGCGCCGGGAAGAGGCGAGGCTAGTGCTTTTGACCGCGCTGGAGAACTGGTGGACAGGCTGAATCAGCAACATCCTGAAGCCATTACCTATTCGCTGGACGGTAACATATTGCGTTGCGAAGTGTTGGACGAAGGAGCACTGACACATTTCGACTCGGAAATGCGGCGATTTATTGAAAACGAAGAAAGAGTAATCCCATTAAGGCTCATCACTCGTCATGGTCTTGCGAGAGGGGGTGAGGGCGGGCCCTTTGAACCCGTAGTGTTGGATCATTATGATTCCGGATATGTAGATCTGGACGATCTACTGGCCTCGGAAGGTTTTGCCTTTCAGTCAAATCTCATACATTTTCTGACGGAACGTTTCGTTACCAGCAATTATGCGCGCAGGCTGGGCACCCGTTTCTCTGATGCAGAATTTGACAGGGCGCACGCTGCCGGTCAGCAGGCAGAAGCGGCGGTGTTCAGAAGTATCTTTGATGACCCCAGTATACGTTTTGCCTCTCAGGATAATCTCCCTAACGGCGGTGCACAGGTTGTCTTCTTCAGCCGTGCAGAACGTTACACAATATTCATGTTTTTAAGGTCTCCGGGCGACAGGACGCTAACCCGCTCTACGGTAAGAGTACGTACTGCCGACAGGAGAAGGACCCTTACCGTAGATGAATTCCTGGAAGAGCGTAGAAGGGCAAGGGCTGCAGCCGCTCCCGCTCCGGTGGTACAGCCTAAGCTGGAAGTCAATACTCCCGGAGATCGTTACGAACGGGAGGCTGATGCAATGGCTGAGCGAGTCATGAGGATGTCAGCAAGTCGGACGCCTATACTGCACACACAGGCGCTGATGGGGCCTTCCGTTCAGCGGAAATGTGCGCAATGTGAAGAAGAGCAAAAGAAAGTAGGCGTCATGCGGAAAGCTGAGGGCGGAGGTGGCCTGCAGGCCACTCCTGCACTTGGGGCAAAACTTGCAGCTAATAAAGGCGGTGGTTCACCGCTGCCCGATGGAACAAGGCGTTTCATGGAAAATGCTTTCAGTGCCGATTTTTCACGTGTATCTATACACAACAACAGTGAAGCGGCGGCCATGAGTCAGAGCATCCAGGCGCATGCCTTCACGCATGGTAATGATATTTACTTCAACAGCGGACGTTATAGTCCACATACACAACAGGGGCAGCACCTGCTGGCGCATGAACTGACACATACGCTGCAGCAGACAGGTGGTATCCACAGGTCAACCGGGACTGACGCAAGCTCCGGTGGAAGTAATCCGGCATCAGGTGCCACCGGCACAAGCGGAGCGACAACAACAGGTGCTGGCGCCGCGGGAGCGACAGGAGGAATATCTGTGGATGTATTGGCTGCTGTGGATCCCGATGGTTTCTTTGTAAAAGCTGCCGCCCAGGAACTGGGTACCGACATCAGGGTGAGTTCTCTGGAAAATATGATCGATAAGCTGGAAGCAATAGTGCCTGAGAAAGGTTGCCTTGCCAATCTGAATATCTATAATCATGGTAGTCCCCGTATACAGATGGTGGCGGGTAATAACAAAGTGAAGAATCCTGATGGTACTACCGGCAGAACTTCTACGGAGGGATTTACGCTGCAGTGGTTGCAACTGGGCGCCAATCAGACAGCATTAAACAGGCTGCGACATCTTTTTTGCTGCAATGGCACTATGAACTGGCGGGGTTGTAGTACAGTTGGTGTAAAAGCTTCGGGCGGCAAGTCGAGGACTCCCCAGGAAGTGGCTGCATCTCCCCTGCGTTACGGCGACTATCCAGACATCTACCAGTCGATACCTGAGGCACTTATGAGAGGCGCCTTTAAGAAGTTAGAGGACATAGGGGCAGTAAATGCCCAAAGCTGGGCAGATGCTACCTGTACGAATATAAAAGGCTCTAATGACTTCACCTATTGGGCTATGAGGGATGGCAAGATGGCAGGCATAACTGGTCACGGTGGCAAGACCATCGAGTATAGACCGAGAGCAGCAGCTGCCTGCACCTGCGATGAAACTTCAAAAAGAGTGTCTGGTCCAGCGCCTACAGCAGCAGAAATAACCCGGAGCGCTGCGGAAATCAGGGACACAGAGTTAAGTTCTTCTTATGAAAAGTACAGGAGTGTAATTGGAAACGAGCCACTACCTCCGGTACAAACCCCCGAACAGGTGAAGGAAAAAGAGAAACAGGCAGAAGAAAGCCGGAAATTGGGAGAACAGATCCGTAAGGCAATATTAGACAGGATGACAGGTGGAAAAGCGCCAGCCAACGCTGCAGAGGCCTTACAGATAGCTGGGACGTGGGGAGTAACAATGCAGAAGATCCTTAAAAAACTGGGTGGAATTAGTACTGCAACGGGAAGCGCTGTAACAAATGCCAGCGCTGAAGTTGAAGGACCGGCCGCCCAACAACGCAGATTGGAAGCTGCACTGACCCCCGCGGGTCGCGAAACATTCATGAAAATGCTGGTTAAAGTGCAACAAGAGCCTTTCTGGGCCAAACACTTTGCTAATACTACTATATATGTTTTTCCTGACCTGGCCGCGGATTCACCTTACAGGGGATTTACGCAGCATGGCACCCGTACTATGACTGATGACAGTGGTGTTGACAGAAGTGCACCGTTACACATCATACACATGAAAAAAGATATGTTCGATAAGGGCGAATTTGAATGGGCAGCTGCATCGTTGGTCCATGAATTAAGTCATACAATTTTCGAAAATATAACAGGACGAGCTATGGAAGGTTTCCATAAAGAACTGGCCCAACTGATAGCGGATGACCCGCAGATTGTTGCGCTCAGGGGAAGCAGCGCGACAGCTGCCGATCGTGAAAAGCAGGTTAAAGATATCAGTCAACTTCTATACAATGCTTCCGCTTATGCAGAAGAGGAAGTTTTTGTACATCTTCAGCAACTGACGCACCAACCAGATGTAGGTGCGGTACCTGGTCCGGATTATATCAAAGAACGGGTGACCATCTATTTGAAAAATCTATTCCGAATGAAGTTGCCAACTCCGGTGTTGCGCGAAGTGATAAAAAACCTGGCCAGCCAGACGCGCATTCTTTATCAGGCGCGGATAGCGGCCTTGCCAGCACGTTCAAGGGAAAGACTGGATATGGAATACAACCTCGAGATGGCCAAGCTTACACTTCGGCTGGCCTACGACGAAGTAACAAATCCAACACCAGCAACGCCTTAGCAACACGTTCCCTTATTCCACAAAGTCAATAATGCATACAACACCCCGAATAAAACAATAATCATACATGTCCACCGGTTACTCCCGCAGCCCCAAACTCCTTAAAGGCGCTCTCATCGAATTCTCAGAGCGCTTCATAGGCCCCGTTCCCAACATCATCATCTTCCAGTACAACCCGGAAACGATGACGCGTAGCCTGGAGGTATGGAATCCCGCTCCCCGCAATCAGTCGGGAGACGGAACCGGACAACCTCCCACGGCAGAGGAAACCGCAGCTACTGCACAACCGCACGACCCACCAGAAACATTTACACTGGGTCTTGAACTGGATGCAGCTGATGCCCTGGAAAAACCAGAGAGCCATCCGGTAGCATTTGTCTCTGGTGTGGCCGACCGTATTGCCGCTATGGAAATGTTGCTGTACCCACAGGGAGAAAGCCTGTTAGGCGGATTGATGGGAGGGATCAGTGCGTCACTGTCTGGTGGTGGCGTCAGCGTTGGCGGAAGCGCAGCTGCTGCTACACCCGTTCCCCGTGGTACCGTGCCGGTATTATTGTTTGCCTGGGGCCCGGGGCGTATCGTACCAGTGCGGCTTACCAGTTTTTCAGTGGAAGAACAGGCCTATTCTCCCTTGTTGTATCCCATTCGTGCCAAAGTGAATATCGGGCTGAAGATACTGACCCCGGAAAAGGACTTCCCACAGCCCCGCACCTTTACGCAGGACCTGGCAGTGGCAGCTTTTAACTTCACCCGTAAACAGAAGGAAGTGCTGGCGGCTGCCAATCTTGCCAATAGTGTAGAATCTATCCTGGGCATGTTGCCTTTCTAAAATACCGCTTAAACCGATACGATATGTTTGACGAAAAAAGTCGCTATTACAAAACGGCACAATACCAGGTCACAGACAGGCGTGGACGCAGTGTGCCTGTAGTCGTCATCCCGCCTGCGCCGCTGCAGACCTTGCAGGGGTATCATTTGCTGAAACAGGGACAAAGGCTTGACCATCTTGCAGCGCAATACATAAAAGATCCTGCCGGTTTCTGGCGCATCAGTGAAGCGAATGACGTTATGCTGCCCGAGGCATTAAGTGAGCAGATGGAAATTGCTATTCCTCAAAAAAGTCGTTAAATGGGCTTAGGCATAATCATAACAGTTAATGGAGTGCCCGATGCCGAACTGGCACAGGCCTCACGGGTAGAGGTGTACGAAAGGCTGGGAGAGACCACGCATTTCAATATCTATTACCCCGAAGATATCAGTGATGGTGATCTGAACCGCTTGAAAGATAACCGCCTCGGGCCGGGCGCTGTTATTTCCATTCTTGCAGACGTCAACGATACCCAGGAATGCCTGGTAAAAGGACATGTATACAGTCAGCAGATACACCTGGAACACGGCGGCGAAGGTTCTTCCGTGCTTGTGAAAGGGGCAGATACTTCCATCACCATGGACCGGGTGTTCCAGTCTGTAGTATGGGCTGATGTAACCGATAGTGATGCCGTTACCAGTATATTCGGCAATTATGGCCTTGTGGCAGATGTATTCACCACCAACGCAAGACATCTCGAAGATAAACACAGCCTGGTGCAGCGGGAAACAGACCTCCGCTTCATCCGGCGACTGGCAAGGCGCAACGGTTGCTACTGTTGGATCACCAGCGACGCGGCAGGTGTGGAAACTGCCCACTTCAAACAACCACAACTGGAAGGAGAACCTGTTGCGGAACTGTCAATTAATTTTCAAAGTCCCAATATCCAGTCATTTGATATCAGCTGGAATACTGAACGTCCTACCAGCGTCGAAGGGCTACAACTGGACCTGAATACCAAGAATAACCTGGACGGGCAGCTGGCGCAAACGCCGCAGTCCTTACTTGGTTCTTTGTCCCTGCAAGCCATTACTGGTGACGTGCGTACCATGCAGGTATCCGCCCCGGCCGATGATGCCGGCAATCTGCAGGCGCGCAGCCAGGGAGCATTGATAGAAGCTGACTGGTTCGTACAGGCATCCTGCCGTACCAGTCTTCACCAGTTTGGTAAACTGCTGCATGCACATACCATTGTAAATGTAAAGGGCGCCGGCAGCCGCCATAGTGGCAAGTACCTGGTAGCAGCAGTGAGACATATCATCGACCCCTCGGCACACGTAATGGAAGTGAAACTGGTGCGTAACGGATGGGAGGAAGCTGCGACAGGCGGTATTGGAGGCGGAATATTTTAACGTATAAAAACAACAGCATGGAATCCCAGCTACTTGAACAATTATTGGAATGGTCACGCAGCAGGCACTTCGGGAAATACCGTGGTATTGTGGTCGACAATACTGACCCCACCAACAGAGGAAGACTAAAAGTACAGGTGCCTTCTGTGTTAAAAGATCTCTCTGTCTGGGCTATGCCTTGCCTGCCATATGCCGGTAAGAACGTAGGCGTATTTATGGTGCCCGAACCCGGTGCAGGGGTGTGGGTGGAGTTTGAAGCAGGAGATCTTTCCTATCCCATCTGGACAGGTGGTTTTTGGGCAGATGATGAAGTGCCCAAAAATGAAAAAGGTGCGGAGGCCACGCCCTCACTACGCATTATACGCAGCGAAAAAGGACTGCTGATAAGCTTTAATGACGATGCCCAGGTGTTAACGCTCAGCGATGAGGATGGCAGTAATATCATGACCATCGAAGTGCAGGAGGGAAAGATAAAGATCAAAGGCAATCTGAAAGTAGTGGTGGAAGCGCCCCAGATAGAACTGGTGGAAAATGCTACTCATCCTGTGGTTTTCGGCGATGAACTGATGACCTACCTGAACCAGATCGTACAAATATATCAATCACATACACATCCGGGCGAACTGGCGCTGGGTGTGCTGCCGGTAACACCGGCGCCGCCCCTACCGCCATTGCCGCCCCCAACACCCAGCCTGCTCTCTTTAAAAGTTAAAGCAGGATAAAAACTACATCATATGGCACTTAAAGCAGGCGTACAGGCAGATTATGCAAACAGCATGGCAGCAGCCATGGAAAAGGCTTTTATGGAAGAATGGCCCAAGGCGATGAATGATCAGCCACTACCGCAATCCAACGACCAGATGCGGCTACTGTTCATTGCTATCGCGCAAGGCGTGGTAAGACATCTGGTAGATCATCCGGAAGCAATTGCAGTAACAATATCCCACAACAACCTGCATACACACAATGCCAGTGTTGACGTGATCAGTACAGGAACGCTTTATTGATAAAACGCGATGTTATGAAAGAGCACATTTGCAGTATACGCTATCCGTTTGCGATAGACCAGGGACTGGGTACACTGATGGAAGAACACAATTATGATCAGCACGTAAAACAGCTGATGCTGCAGGTGTTATTTACCAATCCTGGTGAGCGGATCAACCGCCCCGATTTCGGATGCGGTATCCGCCGTATGGTATTCGCCCCCAATAGCGAAGTAAGCGCCAATCTTACAAAGGTGGCCGTAACACAGGCGTTGGAAAAATGGATGGCAGACCTGGTAAGTGTCGTGGACGTGAAAGTAACCTCCGTCAATGAGAAACTGGAAGTGGGCATTGTATACATACTCAAAGCCAGGCAGGAACGCCATTATCTAAATCTTGAAGTAACGTTATGATAACCGCTCCCGATCGTATAGAGGCTTTACTGGCACAGTCCCGTGTAACAGGGATAGACTTCGTCTACATACATACCAGTCAGCTGATACTGGACGTATATTTCCTGCGTTCTCCATCTACCCTGGATGTACCTGTTACTGGTACCTTAACGCCTGATCAGATACGTATCTATAACCCTGCCGGAACAGTACCGGATATGCCGGTAAGCGCCCTTAGCTGGATCACAGTGGATGCACAGGATGTGCTTCGCCTCACCGTACCGCATCCGGGCGATTTCACGCTATATCGCCTGTATATTGACGATCCAAGGGTAGACCTCTTTTACAACGATATTACTTTCAGCTTTAAGGCTAACTGTCCTTCGGATCTTGATTGCAAGCCTGCGGAACATGAATGTCCGCCGGAGGAGCCGGTCGACTTTCCTGTCAACTACCTGGCCCGCGATTTCTGGAGTTTCAGGCAGTCCTTGCTTGACTTTGCTTCACAGCGGTATCCGGATTGGCCGGACCGTCTTGAAGCAGACGCAGGTGTCATGCTCACAGAAGCGATGAGCGCCCTGGGAGATGAAATGGCTTATTACCAGGATAAAGTTGGCCGCGAGGCCTATCTTGAAACGGCTACACAACGAAGGTCACTGCGCAGGCACGCCCTGCTGGTGGATTATAACATCCATGATGGCCTGGGAGCTACTTCCTGGCTGGATGTAACCGTAGCAGAAACCGGGAGTGGTGTGATCCCTGCCGGTACTGATGTGTGGGCCTCCGGAGAAAATGGTAGCCGCATAGACTTTGAAGTAGGACGCGGACTACAGGAAGTATTCGCCGGTAAAACATATGCCGTGGATGCTGATCGCAATGACCTGTTGCCGCATTTGATCGATGAAGACAAGGTTTGTTTGCCAGTCGGTGCTACAGATATGTACATACAGGGACATCATGAAGCCCATCTTACCCCCTTTGATGATCTGCCCGAGGATCAGGCGCCTGGCAAATGGGTACTGCTGCAGACCATTCCCACCAATCCCGCACAGCGCGCACGCGTACACCTGGTGCGGCTGATAGCTGTTACCGATACGACAGACCCTGTGCTGGATGAAGACATTACCCATCTCGTATGGGAGTCTGCACAGGCGCTGCCTTTTGAAATGGACTTAACGGTGCTGCACGTACGTGGTAATATACTGCCTGTCACCGCCGGTAAAACCCACACCTTGTATTTTCTCACCGGTGCTGAAGCAACAGCGCTTTCACAGACAGAACAGGATGCCCTGAAAGAGGCTGCTCAACAGGCCGTGGTACCAACGGCAGACAGCGCAGTGGAACGTAACGGGCGGGAGGGCGAGGTAACCTATCTCTGCTCATTGCCATTATCGGCTGATGAACCATTGGTATGGCTGGGAGACGATCCGCATGACGCACGCCCTGAAATAAGACTGACATCCGTTGTATTTAATGGCACTTGCTGGGTACCCGATGAAGAATGGACCTGGCGGAGATCCCTGTTAGGGGAACATTCTTCCCAGAGCCAGGACAGGGACTATACACTGGATGACGGCACCTGGAAACGGGTGGTAGGTTATCAGCGGATAGGTGAGGAAGTGATACACCGTGACTATGCTTCAGGCGGTGGTGTCACCATCCGATTTGGTGATGGTGAATTTGGGCTGATACCCGCCCGCGGAACGGTGTTCCGTGTCGATTACAGGCTGGGTGGAGGTCGTAGGGGAAATGTGCCGGAGGCGTCGCTGAAATATATTAAAGACGATCGGCAGCCCGGCGATTGTGATCCGCCATTAGCTGATCTCAGTTTTATAAAGAGCGTTACCAACCCTTTACAAGGCCTGAACGGCATAGATCCTGAAAAGCCGGATGAAGTGCGGCAGTCGGCCCCTGAAGCTTTCCGCGCGCTTACCTATCGCGCCGTACGTCCGGAAGATTATGCAGAAGCAGCGGAACGTTTGCCCTGGGTACAAAGAGCAGGATCAGTTTTTCGCTGGACGGGCAGCTGGCTCTCTGCTTTTGTAACGCCCGATCCATTGGGCACTGTGGGGCTGGAGCCTGCGCATCGCAATAACCTGCAGCAGCAACTGGACCGTTTCAGACAGGCAGGCCGGGAAGCCCTGATACAGGATCCTGTCTATGCTGATATGGATATAGAGATTGAGATCTGTGCTGCGCCGCATGCCTATGCTGGCGAGGTAAAAGCACTTGTCCTGGAAGCTCTGCTGGGAAAAGGCGGCATCAATCCCGTGCCCGGTTATTTTTCTCCTGATCATTTCACATTTGGTACACCACTGGAACGCTCTTCCCTCGAAGCGCATATACAGCAGGTGCCTGGTGTACAGGCCATTGAATATATCCGTTTCCGGCGACGGGGATGGTTTGGCTGGAAGATGTTCACTGACTTGTCTTATGATCCCGGTCAGCAAACCATCATCCGCGTGGAGAATGATCCCTTATTTCCTGAAAGAGGTTCTCTTAAAATCTATATACACGGTGGAGCATGAGTTGTAATTGTAATAATACCAACACGGCAGACAGCGTATTTGCCTGTCCCTGCGACCGGGTAGAACATCCACAGGCCCTGCGTATCAATGCAGGCTTAATTGAACTGCCCCGGCAACTGGCCGCTTTCCCGGAGTACCGGCAGGCCATGCTTTTTGCGATCCGCAGTAAGCCGCCACTGGCTTCCTGGCAGGCCAGGAAACAGGATGATACCGGTGTGATGCTGCTTGAAATGTGGGCTTACGTGTGTGATGTACTGAGCTTCTATGATAAAGTGATTGCCCAGGAAACCTACCTGCGCACTGCCAGTCAGAGAGCTGCTTTACGCAGGTTGGTGGCATTGCTCGGTTATCTGCCCCGTCCTGCAGTAGGTGCTACCGTTCAGCTGGCAGCCCTTGCAGAGGGCCGGCAACCGGTAGTGCTGCCGGCAGGTACTGCCTTCAGGTCTGCCGCCTTTAACGGACAGCCGCCGCAGGTGTTTGAACTGGACCAGGACACACTGATCCATCCGCTCACTAACCGCTGGAATATCCGTGCACCCCGCCCCGGCAAAATACTGAGCGCTAACCCGCTTTTTCTGCTCATAACGCCACGTACAGCGATCAGGGAAGGAGACGTATTGTTACTGACAGATAGTGGTAATTCCGCCCAGAATCAGGCCCTGCACGTAACCGCAGTATCGCCTTACACAGCTACTGACGGTGCTGTTTATACGAAGCTGACATTCAGCCAACCACTTAAACTCGCAGCAAACACACCGTTGTCGCGGCTGAACTTATACGCTCCCTTACATGAAGCTTCGCTCTGGACCAACCCAGGTGAGGACGCTTCATTGAATATTATTTCAAGCGCTGTTTTCCTATCCGCCTCCGCTAATGTTTCCAATCTGGCAGCATCCATCTTTGATGATGAAAATGCATCTGTCACCTCGGATAGTGTGGTACTGGACGGCTTATATCGCCAGATAAAAGCAGGCAGTTATATCCTGCTGCAGAAAGGACAGGAAGCACGCTGGTTCAAGGTGAACAGTACCAGTGAAGTGATCCGGCAACCTACGCCTGCCGGAAAGATCAAGATCAACGGCAGCAGCTTTGATATGCCCGGTATATCTGTTCCCGTTACCCGCCTCAAGCTGGATGCAGGCATCAATGCCGCCGGCCGTAAGGCGCCTGGTGCTGCCAACTGGGGGAATGCGAGCAGGGCTTCACTGGTCGTGCATTATGGTATGCAGTTCGCCGGAGGCATTGCAGACGAACCTGCTAGTCTCTTACTACCTGATGATCCGCTTGCTTTTACAGGCCAGATAGAAACGCCGGTGGAAGAACGGAACCCTGATGCATTTTTATTAAGTGATAAGAACAACCGGGGTGTTGCCATCAGTGGCAGGATAGATTTTCCCAATGCCGCACTGATACCCGATCAGGGAGAGGCTTGGCAGCCGGGCCTCGTACTGCCGGTTACTGCGTACGGTAACGTAATCAGTGCCAGCAGAGGTGAACAGGTCAACGCCGAGGTATTGGGCAGTGGCAATGCATCACAGATAAACCAGGCGTTTAAACTCAAAAAGAAACCACTCACATATCTCTCTTCTCCGACAGCAGAGAATGACCAGGGCGTGAAAAGTACCCTGACCATTTATGTAGACGGTGTGCGCTGGACAGAAGTAGCTGGGTTCTATGGACGTCGTCCGGACGACCAGGTCTTCATTGTACGGCAGAATGATGAAGGCGACTCGATCATCACTTTCGGCGATGGTGTACGCGGCCAGCGCCTTCCCACAGGCGCGAATAATGTGGTGGCCTGGTATCGTCATGGCGCCGGACAGGCAGCGCCTCCCGCAGGATCGGTGAACCAGATCGCCAGGCCGTTTAAGGGGCTGCAGAGTGTGAATAATCCCTTATCAGCTGCCGGAGGTGCCGACGCCGAACCTGCAGAGGGGATGCGTACATATGCGCCTAAATCAGCGCTGATACTGGGCAGAGCGGTATCTATACAGGACATGGAAGCCGTAGTGCTCTCTATGCCCGGTGTAAGAGGCGTACAGGCAGCCTGGCGCTGGCATGGTGTGCGTCAGTGTGCATTAGTGCATATCTGGTACCTGGGAGAAGCCGGACTGGAAACCGCGCTCTCACAACGATTACGCAACGTATCCGATCCTGCGGTCATCATTCAGGTGGAGCAGGCTACTGCCGCAAAGGCAAAACTGTCCATCGCTGTGAAGACCGACCCGCGTTATCTGGAAGCAGATGTATTGGCAGGAGTACGTGAAAACCTCACCAATATCAAAAGCGGCATACTGGCCCCTGAAAACATCGGCATTGGCCGTTCGTTGTTCCGTAGCCGCATATTTGCCGCCGTACTATCGGTGCCGGGAGCCATGGCGGTCAGCGGTATTTACTGGAATGGCAAGCCCTTTAACGACTTTGCCAAAACACCGGGCGCTGGTAAGTATTTCAATTTCGAACAAGAGAACGCATTACAGCTAAACAATAATTCCCTGGTATGAAAACATTGGCAGACGATCGCTTTGAACGCTACTATGCGGAGAAACTCTGGGAGATGATCCCGGCTATTTACCGTCATGAAGACGGCATAGCCGAACGTCCCGGCGTACTGCGTGCGCTCGTGGAAGTAATAGCAGAACAGGCGGCAATTGTACGGCGCAGCGAAGACCGCCTCTGGGAAGACCAGTTCATTGAGTGGTGCAGCGATTGGGCCGTACCCTATATAGCAGACCTGCTGGGCACTCGTCTTATCAGCGCTTTAAACAAACGCGGACGCCGGGTGGATGTAGCCAAAACAATCTACTACCGCCGCCGCAAAGGTACGCCCCGCATACTGGAAGAGTTGATCAGCGATATCACCGGCTGGGATGGCCGCCTGGTAGAAAGCTTTCAACGCCTGGCAAGAGCCAGGCATGGACTGGACACCGTTCCCGGTTTGCTTTCAGGGCCTTTCACCGGCACGGCTCCGGGTGGCTGGGCTGACCTGCGCAGGGAACGCGGTAGTGAGCTGAATGGAGGTCCTTTTGACGAATATTTCCATACAGCCGACTTCCGCAGGCAACAGGGTAAAGATGGCCGTTATGGCATCCCCCGGCTCAATTTCCATATTTACCGGCTGGTCGCTTATAAGGTAGCCAATGTCACGCCCTTTCCCTTAGGAGATGATCTGGGTTTCTGCTTTGACCCCTCCGGTCGCGATATTCAACTGTTCAACCGGCGCAGACGGCCGGCAGACTGGGAGGAATGGCATGCCGCCCTGGAATGGGAACTGCCTGCGCCCATGCGTTGCCGTTTGCTGGCGCATGCCGAATACCTGATCAGTGAAGCAGTGGTACAACGACTGGTGAACGATCATGGACTGCTGCCGGGAGCTGCAGCAGATTTACGCAGTCTGTGGGGCTGGCAGTTCAGAGAAGAAGGACGGCTGATAGCAACTTTAGCTACCTTACCTACCCAGGCGGAATTGCTGGCACCAGGTATTTATATCCCGCTCCTGCGTTATGCAATCATTGCTGCCTGCGGTAAACAGGCGCTCTTACCTAATGCCCTGGCTGTTGAAGGTGGTGGCATCACACCAGATACCGGTTCCCTCGCTGTTACACTCGGTGCGCCGCCTGCTGGCATTATTACTGCGGAATTCATTACCGCAGCTAATCTAAACAACTGGGCTATCGGGCCAACTAATAAACGACTGGCCATTGATCCGGAGAGAGGCCGCCTTCTCTGGCTGGATGCGGCGGTAGACCCCGATGAACTGACGGTCAGCTACCATTACGGTTTTGCTGCTCCCCTGGGTGCGGGTACTTATGAACGTTCAACAGCAGAAGAACAGGCACCTGACCTGGTGAAACAGGGCGGGGGAGTATTAGCCGCAGCAGATATACTGAACAATGGCATCACACAGATAAACGACAGCAAGACCTACGGACCGGTATCCGACAAGCTTAGTGTACAACAACTCGGATTCCGTGCAGCAAACCTCCAGCGCCCCTTCCTGCGACTGGAAGCTAACTGGATATTGAACACGGGCGCCAATGAAGAATCTACACTCATCATAGACGGCTGGTGGATAGGCGCTACTGCTGATAGTACACTGGAAGTGATACTCCGCGGCGATTATGAAAAGGTCCATATTCGTCATTGCACTTTTGATCCCGGAGGAGATACGACCGTTCTTGGAGGCACACTGCACCCCCTAACGCTGGTCATCGAAGGATTTGTAGAGCAATTATGTATTGAAGACAGTATCATGGGCCCCGTTATTGCCCGTAACGGCGGTACGGTGGAAACCATTACCATCTGCGATTCCATCGTACAATCCGTGAGTGCAGCCAGTCCCGCTATTGCCGTGAATACAGGCACCGTAACACTGCAACGTAGCACCGTCTTCGGTAATGTGAACGTACACCGCCTGCAGGCAACAGAGACCATCATCACCGGGCCCTCTACGGTAACAGATACACAGAATGGCTGCTTCCGCTTCAGTGCAGCGCCAGCCTTTAGCCGCCTGCCACGTCCTTATGAATCTTATCTTTTCAGCGTTGACACCAATCACTGGTTCAGTTCCCGGCGCTTCGGGCATTACAGTTATGCCCAGCTGAGTGAAACAGCGCCGGAACCTTTGCGCACAGGTGCGGAGAATGGCGGTGAAATGGGCGCCTTTAACAGTTTGCTCAACCCCGTAAAGCTGGACGGCTTACGGGCCAAAATAGACGAATACATGCCCTTCGGGCTAATCCCAGCTTTTATTCATGAAACATAACTAAAGCCATGGCTACATTTGATATCTCCAGGGTGGCATTTGATCCACGCAAACACTACGCCAGCGTTCGTATGCAGCAGGGACGCGTACTTACGGACGATGACTGGAATGAGAACGAGCGTATAGAGAACGAAGAAAAGCGCCGTTCGCGCGTGGATATTATCGGCCCCTTCGGCAGCCCGGATAAAGGTTTCCGGGTAGAAAACCTGCGTATTACCGACGGACAGACAGATTTTGATATCAGGGAAGGCACCTTGCACCTCGGTGGCCTCCGGCTGGAGATGGATGCTCCCGAAACCTATCGCCTGCAGAAGGACTGGCTGCAGCAACCTGCCGATATCAATCCGGCGCCACTGCCGGCAGAACTGCCTGCCGAGGGACAGGAACGCTTTGACCTCATCTACCTCGAAGCCTGGCAACAACCGGTGAGCGCAGTGGAAGACGACGCCTTATTCGAAGCAGCACTGGCAGGTCCCGATACCACTACCCGCGTAAGGAACACCCGCCGGGTACAGATACAGGAGAATCTTACCGCCAGCGAATGTGCAGATGCCTGGACACTCCTCAAACAGAAATGGACTGCCGACCACCTGGGTACGGTAAACTCAAAATACGAACGTATACCAGCTGTTACCCTTACTGCTGATTTTACAGAGAGCGGTCCTGCCGATGACCTCTGTACACCTGCTATGGCTGGTGGTTACCTGGGCGCGGAGAATCAGGCCATCAGGGTGGAACTGATAGATGCAGATCACCTCACATGGGGCTTTGATAACGCAGCTCCGCTGTACCGTGTGACAGTTGCCGCTAATGGCCGGGTGAAGATGCTGACTGCCCCGAAAGATCAGTATCACTGGCCCTTGTCAGGCCAGGTAGTGGAAATACTGCCATGGTCGGCCGTGCTCTCCAATGGAGAAAAAATGGCAGGGCTCCAGGGACATATTACGAAAGTAGCCGCTTCTTATAATCCCGACGACACTGAATTTACACTGGTAGACGCATTACCCGCCAATTTCGGCAGCGCCTGGAAAGAAAGAGAAGATGCGGAAGACCTGGCGGGAGATGAGCAATATTTCTTCCTGAGAGTGTGGAACCGCGGAACAGATATAGAGTCGCTGGCAGCCATTCCGTTTACACCCGGCATTGCCGTTCCTTTGGGAAAGACGGGGCTGCAAGTGATCATTGATGGTACCGACAGGGTAGCAACAGACTACTGGGTCATTGCTGTGAGGCCGGAAACGCCCGAAATTATCGTTCCCTGGGAATTGAAGGCAGGTATGCCACCCTTTGGCATTCGCCGCTTTTTTGCCCCGCTGGGCATCATTCGTTGGGTGAATACCGGCGGACAGGTATCCGGAGAGATCATCACCGATTGCCGTAAAACTTTCCGTCCGCTTACTGACCAGGAATGCTGTTGCACTTTTACCGTGGGAGATGGCATCCGCAGTCACGGCGATTTTGACTCTATCGAAGAAGCCCTGCAAAACCTCCCTGCTGCCGGCGGAAAGATATGTGTACTGCCCGGTATTCATAACGCCAATGTTGAGATCATTGGCCGTAGTCAGGTGAGGATCAGCGGTTGCGGTGAACAAAGTATCGTACGCCCGCACCAGAATAGTGATTACCGCGGATTCCCCATCTTCCGGATCTCTTCTTCCGACAGGATCCAGATCGATCACCTGACGATGGTAGCACTGGAAGGCATCGCTGTATTGGTGGAAGACAATGTGCGGGAAGAAGACTTTACCCGGCGCATCACCATCAACCACAACTCCATCGTAGCACTGGTGCATGCCATCAGAGTACATCTGCCAGAGGGTAAACAGGGTGATAACGGCATACACATCTGCCACAACAATATCGGCATGCTTGACGATGTACGGGGACTGGCAGGGATCTTTGCACTTGCGGATGAAGTATTGATAGAACGTAACCGCCTGGTAGTAGTGCCTGCGCCCAACCGCGATCCCAATGATCCGCGGCCCGAAGACCCTGGTGGTGGCATATTTGATCCATGCCGTAACGTGGGGAAATTCTACAATAACAATGCGTTTTTTAAAGCGCAGCTCAAAAAGATATTCCAGTATGTATTTGCTTATGTGCCTGCCGGTTCATTGTTGAATTACGAAGCATTGGGCGGTATACAGATAGGCACTACCTCCGAGAAGGTATTTGTACTGGAGAACGAAATCACTGGCGGCCGGGGTAACGGTATTACGTTGGGACATGAACAGCAGGGAGCCGGCGCCTTATATGAAATCGTGATAGAAGAGAACCGTATCCGGCAAATGGGTACTTCCGGCATCGGTGTGCTCAACAGCATTGATGCTGCGGGCGCTCTGATGCGGATACGGACGGAAGACATCATGATATACCGTAATAGCATCCGTTACTGCGCATTGCAGACGCCGGAGGAGGCGCCGGCAAATGTTGCTTTCGGCGGTATTGTACTGGCATATTGCGAACTGGGTATCATCCAGGAGAACCGTATTGAAGACAACGGCATCAGCCATGAACGTCCCATTTGTGGTATCTTTATACTGTACGGGGAACAGATCGATATCTTCAAAAACCGCATTACGAACAACGGACCACGTACCAAAGAAGATAACAGCGATGCGCTCAGGGGAATACGTGGCGGCATCATCATCAGAATGGCATTCAAAGCGGAAAACTCCACCGCCATGTTAAAAACAAATGTGCCTTCTTTCGACAGCACACCAGCTATCAGGGTACATGAAAACATTGTCACACAACCGCTGGGACATTCACTTTTTATCACGGCTTTCGGACCAGTATCAGTATCAGGCAATCAGCTGACGTCTGAAGGAATAGACCGGAGAAATGTGTATTCTTTACTGGCAGGTAATGTGTTCATTTTCAATCTGGGACTTTCAAAAGATCTGCTGGTAATTGCATTGGGTGCGGCGCTGAAGAATATGGCGAATGTAGATCCGACCACAGGACAAAGCAACGTCAACAATGCCGCATTACGTGCTGCACTGAAAGCTTATGAATATCTGCCGAACGGAAAGGTGATGTTTTCTGACAACCAGACCACCCTCGATCTGCGCAGTACTGCGAATGAACTGGCTGCCAGTGCAAACATGATCGTTTCCCTGGATGATATCGGCTTTACCAGCAATCAGTCAGAATGCGCCGCCTTTCTGATGACAGAACCGGCATCGTTTGACATTGTATTACTGAATACTTACCTGATCGGATTTACCATACGCTCGAATGATAACAGGTTTGCCGACGGCTTTACCTTTACGGCATATTCCTTATTGTCATACGGCAATATGAACACCTGCAGCGGCAACCAGGCCACGCACTGTCTGCACGTACTGGGCAACAAACGGATCTTCCAAGGCAATATTATCCTGGTGAACACCAATTGCCCGGATACAACCAAAGCAATAGGAAATAGCCTGGCTGTTCCGGTTGCCAGTTATGATGCATGATCAACCCCTTTATTAAAACGTGAATAACATGACAAGCAGAAAACTCAGAGACCAGGATAACCTGAAAAAGATCAATGAAACTTTTGATGAACTGGAAGGCAGACGTGCCGAAGAACTGGATCAGGCCGCACAACTGCAGGACGCTAATAGCCAGATCCTTGCGGAAGAACGCGACCGCTTGGCTAAAAAATATGGGCCAGATCATCCGAGGGTACAGAAACTGGAAGCCAGGTTAGCATACAATGGGATCATGATGGAAGGCCTGAAGGCAGAAGCCACTCGGGCAAAGGTCAAAACGGAACCATTTGCATCCACATGGTGGCGGGTGAACGGAAGAGTGTTTGACAGTAGTGGCAAACCGTTGGCAAAGCTGACCGTATCGCTTTCAGATGCCAGCGGCAACGGGCTAGAACCTTTGGGCTACAGTTGTACTGATGAAAGAGGCTATTACATCATCACAGTAAAGGATGACCTGGTGGAGAAATTCCAGCGACAACTGCCGTATCTCACAGTCACTGATCCCAATAAGAAAAGATTGCATGTTGAAAAAGAGCCGGTTGTGGTAACCGCGGGGAAGATAGATTATCGGGACATTTTTATCGGTGCAGACAAGAGCGCTATCTGTACACCGCCCTTCGAAGAAACTGTAATAAGGTAATCTGTTACCTTATTACAGTTTTATTGTTGGCAAATTATTCGTCGCTAATGCATTAAGATTATAAAAGTATCTTAAGCCTTCTTGTAATGCATACATACAACCCCATTGGAGAAGGTCTTTGAGCTTACCAATGTGAGTGGGGTTGTTTCAGATACATTTTTGAAAAGAGGCATGCCCTTGCCCAGGAGAACAGGGTTGACAAACAGCCAGAATTCATCTATCAGATCGTATTGCAATAATGAGTGTGTTGCCGAAGGGCTGCCAAATATAAGGATCTCCTTACCGGCCTGCTGCTTTACTGCTTTTATATGATGTTCTACATCATCACTGATGAACGTAGTATCGGGTAACTGTTCGTCCTGCATACTCTTGGACAGCACAATTTTTTTTGCGTTCTTATACCAGGCGGCATGCTCAATATCGTGCCTGGTGGCATTGGGTTGGTCGGCAGCAGTAGGCCAGTAGCCTTCCATCATTTGCCATGTAACGCGGCCATATAATGCGGTGTCACTGTCGTTGACACGCTCACCTACATGTTCAAATATCTCATCATCAACTTTTATCCAATCCATTTCGCCGTTAAGACCGGCCACATATCCATCCAAAGAAACATGAAAAAACGAAACAAGTTTACGCATACGCTCCTGGTTATAGATTAATTGTAATTATTTAAACGCAAACTTACGACTCGCATATGACTTGAGTAATGGCCAATTGGGACAATTATCGGGGCTGTTCCTGTCATAATTAAACAAATCCGGCTACCTTACCTGACGGGAACGAAGGCTATGTTATTCAGAGAGATAATTCATGATAATTTTACTAATAGTGTCCGCTTTATTAAAAACCATGAGATGCCCTCCGCCTTTAATACGATAATCAGGATGCACAAGCCTGCTGGTTATTACTCTATCGGCCGTGCCGTGTATTTGAATAGTTCTCTCAGGTGGCACTTTATTATCCCAATAAGCAATACTTCTCAGTGCCCAACGAAAAAAGGATGCATCTGTATGTTCCAATAAATGAGTTAATGCCTTTTTATCTTTTTGGGACCGGGCGCCAAAGTACTGATAGGTGAGAAAATTGGTGCGTCGTATTAATGGACCGGGAATGATCCGATAAAAACCCAATTTCATGAAAAAAAACTGAACCTTATTCAATTCACTTTTTGTTCTGACTGAAGAAATGAGCACCATTTTATCTACCTTTATCTGCCTGGCTACTTCCACAGCAACTATTCCTCCGAAAGACAGTCCGATAATATCTGGATTTTCAACCGTGATCTGGCTCTTGATCCTACCTGCATATTGTGTTATTGATTCTTTTGGCAACGCAGGAATCCAGCTTATGTAAACTTTGTGATACCCCGGAAGTTTCAGGTTCATAAATATCGTTGAGTCTGCCCCGAGACCACTAAAAAGATAAATTGTCTTTTGTTCTTTTTTTGCCGTATTCTGCGGAGTTTGAGCGCCAGCCATGAGGCCATTGAACATAAATAAACCCCAAAAAATCACTTTCACACTTTGCGTCATAGATTCCTCGCTTCTTGCCTGACAGGCATTTTTAATATAGTTGTTTACGATATTACCCCCGTTCAGAGCATAGCATTTTGTAATACGATTGCCCTCTGGTACAAGTTCCTTTCTGCAGGTTATCCCTACTTCTTATTGAAAAAGTTTAGGAGAGCCCGCCAGAAGATATTACCTATGGCAAGTATGATACCATTTTTCAAATAGGGTCATCTTGGAAACAGTGGAAGATGGCGGCCCTGGCAAAGAAGTATCCAGGAGAAGGACTAACTAACCTGCACGAATTATTGATTTTGGCTTATTGCATAATTGCCTCGAATCGCTGAATAAGAAGGGGCAAGCGGAGCGTTCCGGAAAGACGAACTTGAAATGATATACGCATTGGGGAAGAACACTTTAAGCGCCAGTTTAAGGTGGTGTCTTATGGGTTTGGAACAGGATAGAGTAAGAGAGGTGTCGCTAGTGGTGTAAACAGGAAAGCCGGGGATATTATCTCCGGCTTCCGCCAAGTGCCCAGTGGCAAAACTTCCAATCTAATATTTTGCAAATAGATCAGTATATTTTCAGACAGGTAATCGCCGCCTTAAAAACGGGTTGATACGTCTATCATGACTGATATGTTTTTCTCAATTACCTGATCATGCCAGTATACCACCGTCTATAGCAATGTTGCTTCCGGTGATATAACCAGACTCAGGTCCCGCGAGAAAATTAACCAAAGCGGCTATTTCCTCAGTCTTACCGAGACGCTTTAGCGGTATTGCGTTGATGAAAGCTTCACGTACAGCAGGGTCAGCCGGCATCATGTCTGTGTCGATTGCACCCGGTTCTATGGTATTTACTGTGATATTCCTCGGCGCGAAGTCCCAGGCCAGGCCACGGCTAAAGCCTTCAATAGCGGCTTTTGTAGCCGCATAATCAGCCATGTGCGGGGTACCGATCTTTCGCCCGCCAACAGAGCCAATATTGATGATGCGCCCGCCGTCCGGCATATACTTTTGTACCGCTCTAACCGCTTCTGCAACAGCGCGAATGTTTACGTCTATCTGACGATCATAGTCCGCAGACCGATCTGCGGCAGTCTCGATTGGCCCAGCTACAGCAATTGCTGCGTTATTAACCAGTATATCTATCTTTCCAAAGGTCTTTGCCGCTTCTTCAATAGCGTTTGCTACGGCATTCTTTATTGCAGCATCGGCTTTGATCGCAAGAGCCTTGCCACCACGCTGCCTGATCTCCGCAACGATCGCCTGTGCCTTGTCATCAGATTTCGCGTAAGTAAAGGCAACAGCAGATCCCTCTGCGACCAAACGGTTTACGATTGCCAGTCCCATGCCGCGGGTACCGCCGGTCACAAAAGCCACTTTTTCATTTAATGTCAACATACTTGTTTGTTTTAGAATTATGATGTATCACAAGCGCCAGCTTCTTATGGGAAGCAGTAGTTGTGCGTTTATTTGGAATTGTAGTTCCAAAATTACAGACTATTTTGGAATTGTAGTTCCATAAATGGTTTTTCAGAGGAAATTTACATTTCTATGATAATTGGAATTGTAGTTCCATAATTCGTATATTTGTATGAAGCATTTAAACAAAGATGGCCAGATCAAGAAATTTTGACGAAAGCGAGGTGCTGGATAAAGCAGTCGGCATTTTCCGCCGACAGGGATTTAAGACAACGACGCCGGAGGAGCTGGTAACGCATTTAGGTATCAGCAGGTCAAGTTTATATAATACTTATGGTGACAAGCATTCACTGTTTGTAAAATCATTGGAGCGTTACCAGGAGCAGACATCAAAAGCGTTGAACGATATTGCACACAGCTATAAAGACGCTATGAGCGCTATCTGTCACATATTTGAGTTCACTGTGGATAATTGCCTGGAGGATGCAATGCCAAAAGGATGTTTCCTTGTGAATTCGATCGTTGAATTCGGGAATGAAGATACTGAGATAATCGCCATAGTTAAAGAGAGCATGGAAGCGAACAGGGCCACGCTATTGAGTCTCGTGAAGAGAGGGCAAAGGGAGGGATCGATCTCCAATATCGCCAAACCAACCGCATTAGCCGATTACCTGGTGAACTGTCTGTCCGGTATCAGTGTGTCCACAAAGGCTGGTGCCGACAGGGCCGCCTGTGAGGCGATCATTAAAAACTCACTGGCTATACTTAAGCCCTGACATCTGCAAATGTAATTGTTGGTTAGATAAGGCTTATAACTATTTTACCTGTTGTGTGATTATTCTCAATTTCTTTGTGTGCCAATGGTATTTCTTCCAGTCTGAAAACTTTCGACACGTGTGGTTTAACTATTCCCTTTCTTAACAGATCGGCAAGGGCGGCCATATCTGCTCCACTTGATTCTACAGCGTTGTAGAACGCATATATACCCCTTTGTTTTGCCTGTTGCGCCCATGTATTTCCATTAACATTAGTCCACAAACTCAATAACTTTCCTCCGCTTTTTACCAATCGCATGGTTTTGCTTACATGATCGTCACGAAGTCCTTCAATAACGTAATCAACAGGTGCCAGTACGTCAAGAAAGTCAGTAGTTTGATAGTCGATAAATTCATGTGCGCCGAGCCCTGTTACAAGGTCACGCTTTGAACCTGAAGCCAGCGCTATTACATAAGCTCCGAAATGCCTGGCGATCTGTACCGCAAAGTGACCAACTCCGCCGCCTGCAGCAGTAACGAACACTCTGTCTCCTGGCTTAATTCGCACTTTATTGAGCGGTTGCCAGGTGGTCAACGCAGCCATGGGCACCGCGGCCGCCTCTTCATGTGTGATGTTGTCGGGCTTTAACGTTATATCTTTAGTCCTGGCTATAACATATTCTGCGTATCCTTTTGCATGCCCCGGTGTGGTATGGGTGGGAAAATTCAATAAACCAAACACAGCGTCTCCTAAATTATAAGTGGTCACATTTTCCCCGCGATATACAACCTCGCCAGATACATCCCATCCCAGTATTTTAGGATCTTCATTATTAAAAATGTAATCTAAGCCGATGTTTTTTCTTGCATATACATCGGTTGGATTTATACCAATCGCATGCACCTTGATTAGCACTTCGTCTTTTTGAGGCTTTGGTATGGGGAGTTCAGCGACTGCCAGTTGATCAACATCTCCCTGTGACTTTAAAACAATTGCCTTCATGTAATAATATTTGAACTTTGTTTTTATTTACGCAACAAAAGTACAATGAGGCTGGTATAACTTTGTAACCAGTATCACCAATGATACCAATAATGTCTCTTAACAAATTAAGAATCAATTAATAATGATTTAGAGCATAGACGGCATCGAATTGCCAAAGAAGGTGAAATGATATAGCTTTGCAACATTCAAAACATAAATGCGCCCGAATTACTATGGCCAGGGGTAAGAAAACAGAAATCGATAAAAGCGATATAAAGGCTTTACAGGATACAATATTCGTGGTGGGAGGGAAATGGAAGCTGCCGATCATTTACTCCATTTGTAACGGCAATAAACGTTTCCGGGATATAGAACGTAGTATCCCCGGCATCACAACACGGATGCTTTCCCGAAACCTTAAAGAGCTGGAGGATAACAAACTGATCACCCGTAAGGTCTATACTGATCTTCCGGTCATTGTGGAATATGAGTTTACAGAATATGCAAAAGAATACGGGGCTTTAATAAAGCAAATGATTGAATGGGGAAAAAAACATAAGAAAATATTGGTTCAGAATTAGTGCCGCTTTTTTTCGATGACTGATCGATCAAAGCAGGCTTTACTGCTCATCAGCCAAACGATTGCCGGAACTCCAGTGGTGACAGATTTGTTTTTCGCTTGAACAGTTTATTGAATGATTGAGGATGTTCAAACCCCAACCGATAGGCTATTTCTGCAACCGAAAGGTCACTGATAGATAAAATTTCTTTGGCCTTTTCGATGATCTTGTTCTGGATATGCTGATTGGCCGCCAGCCCCGTCAGAGACCGAAGCATGTCGCTCAAATACCTGGGTGAATAATGAAGTTGTTCAGCCAGATATTGTACAGATGGCAAGCCCCTTTGCAGTGGTGAATCTGTGTCGAAATATTCGTTCAATAGTCGTTCAAGGTTGTCCAACAGGTCATTGCTAACTACATTGCTGCGGGTAATAAACTGACGCTTGTAATAACGATTACAGTAGGTAAGCAGCAATTCAATTTGGGCAATGATAAGATCATGCGAGAAATTGTCAATATTTTCTTTCAATTCATCGTTCAAATTCTGAAAAATATTGATAATAATGCCTTTCTCTTTATCAGAAAGATGCAATGCTTCGTTTGCCGAATAAGAAAAAAAGCCGAATTTGTTGATATTCTTTCCAAGCGGATACTTTCTGAAAAAATCAGGATGCACGAGCAATGAATAACCAGCATTTGGCAACTCATCTTCTACTGCGGTTACCTGACCGGGGGCCACAAACAACATAGTACCTTCTTCAAAGTCGTAATAATGTTGACCATATTTTATTTTGCCCGGCAGGTCAGCTTTATAAGAGATAATATAGAAATCAAACAGGAAGTTAGCAGGCAGTTTTTCCTTTGCCCCTTCTATTTGCACACTTTCCAACACGCTTACCAGCGGATGCAGCGGTTTCGGCAAACCTAATATACGAAGGAAAGCAGAAATGGAATCAAATAACTGAGGTTTCATAAAAAATGAATTCGCCGTATTAAAGTTAAATATATAGCTAATATCAAAAAAATCTCCGCCAACAGGCGGAGATCCGTGTTTATTGATTATCAAAATCCGTGGAGAGCGTTAGGTGTTTCCATTCCTCGAGATCTTTCATATCGGCTTCTGATTTTTCCTTTCTGATATGGTAAGCATCTGGCCCGGCAAAGAAGTGTACAGGGGGATTTTTTTCTCCTGTTATGTCCACGAGCAGCTTGGCGAGTTTTTGCGGATCACCCAATTGTTTACCGTCCATTTCTCTCATCCAACTTTCGATACCTCCGGTATTATACCCTTGGATCCGGTTGGCTGCCATTTTCATGGAACCTTTGTCCAGAAAGGAAGTCCTGAAAAATCCCGGGGCCACCACGGTGACATGCACACCGAACAACTTCCCTTCTTCTGCCAATGCTTCCGATAAACCAACAACAGCGAATTTAACTGCACCATATGCCCCTGCAGATCCATAACCTCTGTACCCGGCTATTGACGAAAAGTTAATGATGTGACCGCTTTTTTGTTGTCGAAAATAGGGCATTGCATTTCGTACGGTATTGACCATAGCAAAAAGATTGATCTCCACTGAATCCCTGAATTCCTGGTCAGAAAGTTCTTCTACGCTTCCATAAATGGCATAGCCCGCATTATTGACAACGACATCTAATTTACCAAAGTATTTTGCGGTCTGTTGTATTGCAGCTTTTACATCTTCGTTACTGGCAATATTTACCTGGAGAGCAAGGAAGTTTTTATTAGGCCCGCCTACCTGCTTCTCCAATTCTACAACATTCCTGGAGGTTGCCGCCACTTTATGTCCTGTATTTAATAATAGTTTAACGAGCGTTAATCCCATTCCTTTTGAAGCGCCGGTTACAAACCATACCTTGCTGTTCATAATTTGTGCTTTTAATTAATTGTTTAATTACAACACAAATTTCATTCATTGTGATATCACTAAAGTATCCAAAGGAGCGATAGTTGTATCTAAAACGCAGATTAACATAACGACAAAGCTTTATCGAAATCCCGATAAAGCAGTCATAATAGTAAGAGATGTAAAGGCCCGGGGAACGACAGATGTAGACATTTGTCGTTTCCCCTGACCTTTACCTTTATAGTTATTTCATATAAATAACTCTTTTCGTTAACTGTCAGCCCACTATTGCCAATACGATGTTGGTAGCGACACAGTCTGTTTTACACTCTCTTTTGGTCAGCCCCGTTTAAGCTGGCAGCTTGATTGACTTGATGAGATAAAAACGGAAAGCCCTGATTATAACCTCCTTCAGTTGCATCAGGCAGTGAAAGCCGCCCGGTTTTTATCTATGAACGCTGCTAAAGTCATGGGGCTTTTGCCAGTAATTCTTTCTATTACGTCATTGATATTCGGTGTGCCAAAAATGTCGTCGTTGATGACACATGCAACGTGTTTTTTAAAGTGATCAGCTTCCCCCAGGCCAATGGAATCTGCCATTGATTGGATGCTAATTTGTTTGTAAACAATGTCCTTGTTCAACGTACGACTGAATATTTCACCTATTTCAGCATAACTTAAAAGTTCCGGACCAAAAAGCTGATAAACCTTGTTAACATGTGCGGCTGGTTCGGCTAATATGCTAACGACAGTTCGGGCAAGATCTTCTCCGGCTACCGGCGCATGTTGGGCATTTTTGGGGAAGGACATCTGTAGTTTTCCTGCTTTAATTTGATTGGCGACATACAGGAACCATTCTGCGAAGAAAGTCGGTCTTAAATGGGTGGTTGGAATACCTGACCATTTGAATACTTCTTCTGATAAAAAGTGGCGTATCGTTGCGGGACTTTTAACTGTAGGTGCAACTTGTTTCTGCGACATATTGACGATGAATTCAGCGCCGGCCTCTTTTGCCGCCTGTGCGAAAATGACGGTTACATCTAATAGGTCGGGGCTTAACGGATAACAGAAGTATCCTCTTTTTGTACCTGCCCATGCTGCACGAACATCTTCCATGTTCTGCATATCACCCACAATTATTTCCGCGCCGAGGGCTTTTAAGCGATTTGATCGTGCATCCTCCTTATGAACCAGTGCGCGCACCGGATAATCCTTTTGTAATAACATCTCTACCACTGGTGCACCTGTTGAGCCAGTTGCCCCTGTGACCAAAATTTTTTTCTTTTCCATGTTTTTATTTTTTTCATATTTTCTGATTGAGTTATTGATAGAATAGTCCCAATGTTAGTATTCAGCAGGCGGCAAATATTAATATACCGATCGGTATATTGTTGTTTAAAAAAAATCAAAGCTCGTAAGATTCCAGTTCGTTCTTCAAGCTTTTGATCAATCCCTGCATTGGCCGCTCATCATTCATCGCACGGCACATAATAATAGCACCTTCTACCGCTGCAAACATTTTAAATGCATATGCGTCGGGATCAAGAGCAGATGAAAATTCGCCGTTTTTAATGCCCTGTCGTAAAATAGAGGCGAAGTTTTTTTGTGAAACAGATAAAATCTCACTGATCCTGGATTTAATACTGGAATTATTGTCATCAGATTCTACCGCCATATTGAAGATGGGGCAGCCACCTTTTATATAGGTATTCAATGGTTTCTTGTTAAAATCCAGATAAGCAAAGATCTTTCCTTTGGCAGTAGTCTGTTTTTGGATAACCTGTTCAATACCCTGACAGATTTTTTCCAGCAAATAGTCCGTCACCTGCATAGATAGGTCGTCTTTGTTTTTGAAATGACTATATATAGCCCCTTTGGTCAATTTTGTAGCCTCCAAAACGTCATCCACATTGGTTCCCGCAACTCCTTTTTCATTGTAAATGGGAGCGGCTTGTTCAATGATGAATTTTTTTGTTCTTTCTGCCTTTGTCATCGTTTAATTATTGCTCCTACAAAAATATACTAAAAAGTATATTAAATGAATTATTTTTGCCTTTCCAGTTTAAAAAAATCAAAAAGACAGCTAGAAAAGATGAGAAAAATCGGAGTTTGTATTGTTTTGACTTTCCTTTTGGCTAACACAGCACTGAATCACTTCCGGCAACATGGCATTGCCAGAAGCGGTGCTGGAACGTTGTTAACTTCAGCTACAGTTTGCTATCAGCTGCGGTTCGGACAGAAGGAATTCAAATCGGCAGTAGGTCTTATCTTCAGCTTTTTGTAACTTTTATTGTCTTTAGTTCCTGGCTGAACGTTCAATGAATACCCCGCCTTCGGTAAACACTAACTCATGTTAACATAAACTAAAAATTAATGCAGATCTCTGATCACTTTAGATCCTGAACCATTTCGTAATATATCCAGGTCTGCACCGAGATGTGCCTGTTGTACATGGTCAATATAAAATTTTACATACCCACGGGTAGCCATAGGAAGTGGTGCCTGCCAGCTTGCTTTACGTGCAGCCAGTACTTCTTCACTAACATCAAGATGCAGCTTTCTTGCAGCCACATCCAGCTCGATGATATCGTCATTCTTTACCAAGGCCAGTATACCTCCTATTGATGATTCAGGCGATACATGTAAAATCACGGTACCACCTGCTGTACCACTCATGCGACCATCAGAAATACGCACCATATCTTTGATCCCTTTTTTCAATAGTTTCATTGGTAGATCCATATTTCCGACTTCAGGCATACCGGGGTAACCTACTGGTCCTACTCCTTTCAAAACCATCACACATTGTTCATCAATATCCAGGTCCGGATCATCAATTCTGGCAAGATAATCTTCTATACTTTCAAATACGACTGCACGGCCGCGATGCTTTAATAAATGAGCGGAAGCTGCAGCTGGTTTAATAACTGCTCCGTGCTCGCATAGATTACCTTTTAGCACTACAATACCGGCTTTCGGTTGAAAGGGTTCCTGTAGTGTTGCGATTACATCTGTATTGTAGCAGGGGGAAACAAGACAATTAGCACCGAGACTTTTTCCATTGACAGTTAAGACGCTCGTTTGCAGATAAGATTCCATTTCACGGATAACGACAGGTAATCCACCTGCATAATAAAAATCTTCCATCAAAAATTTACCGGATGGTTTCAGGTTTACTAACAAGGGGATTCTGCTGCCTATGGTGTCGAAATCTTCCAGTGAAAGCGGAACGCCGATACGACCGGCAATGGCCAGTAGATGAATGATGAAATTGGTAGAGCCACCAATAGCAGAATTGATTACAATAGCATTTTCAAAAGCATTTCGGGTAAGTATGCGAGAGAGTTTGAGATCTTCCTTTACCATCTCTACAATACGACGGCCACTCAGCTGAGCCAGCAGTTTCTTGCGTGCGTCCACAGCTGGAATGGCAGCAGCACCGGGCAATGTCAATCCGAGAGCTTCTGACATACAAGCCATTGTACTTGCAGTACCCATGGTCATGCAATGTCCCTGGCTACGCGCTACTCCCGTCTCTACTTCCTTAATGTCCTGTGCAGTGTAATCTTCCACACCTTGCTTTTCCTTTATTATCCAGTTGAAAGTACCACTGCCAATGCATTCCCCACGAAAGCGACCGTTGAGCATTGCTCCACCGGGTACTACGATCGTCGGGAGATCTACACTGCAGGCACCCATAATGGTACTTGGAGTGGTTTTATCGCAACCCGTGAGCAACACCACTCCATCAACGGGATTGGCACGGATGGTTTCTTCTACATCCATACTGGTCAGGTTACGAAACAACATGCTAGTTGGACGCATGATCGTTTCTCCGAGAGATGTAACAGGAAATTCAAATGGAATGCCTCCGGCTTCCAGTATTCCACGCTTTACCACTTCAGCTATTTCACGTAGGTGTGCATTGCAGGGAGTCAGCTCACTCCAGGTATTACAAATGCCGATGACAGGTCTGTTCATGAAATAGTCATCGGGATAACCCTGGGTACGGAACCATGACCGGTGTACAAATCCCATTTTATCCTGTTTCCCAAACCAGTCTGCGCTTCTTAACTTCATGCTGGCTATTTTTATTGTTTATCCCACCAGATCCTTGTACTCAATTTATCAGGTCCCTGCCTGGAAATGGCCTCGTTCACATTTTCGCTATTCACACTCAATTCGGAGGTAGGATAGGTGAGTCGCCTGATAAAAGTGCCATTGGGCACATCCGGATTATTAGGTTGCCCGTATGGGTTAGGAGTGAGCGTCGGAAAACCACTTCTCCTGAAATTAGCAAAGGCTTCCGGACCATTTAGAAAGGAGGCAATCCAGTATTGGGTGTTGATCTGCTCCAGTTCATTGCCGGCTGTAAGCGGATTGGCGGCTATGTAAGCATCACGCGCTGCCGTACTAACAGCAGAATTCATATCATAGACTACCATTTGGTCCATATGGGCACTAATACCGTCAGCAAAATATTGAGCAGCGCTGCCGGAGTTGATCCAGCCCCGGAAACGGGCTTCTGATAGTAAGAGGTTGGTTTGTGCGGCAGTCACCAAAAACACCGGAGAAGAAATTTTGAGCATTCTTCGACGGTCAACCTGACTATACTCATAGAAGCTGGCCAGACCATCAGCTGCGGCTGCAGCAACAATGGTACCGTTGTCTTTGCCAATAGGCATACCAATTTGTTTAGTGGGGTCTGTAGTGCCTGCTGCTACGGTTTGTCCGGCACCGCTGGTAGCACCAACATACCTGATGGCTATGGCCGTTAGTCGCGGGTCGGCAGTGTTCTTCAGCTGATCTGCAAATGGTTTGGCAAGGTAAAAATTGGCAGCCTCACCTCCATTCAGTGTATTGCCAATGGGTTGAGTGTAATTGGCATCATGTCGTATATATGCATTGTCGGCATTAGCAGTAATTACCCCGCCTTCTACAGCTGCCTGCACGATACTTTGTGCCTGGATAGGATCTACTTTACTCAATCGCATACCGGCTCTCAGCAACAGGGAATTGGCAAATTTTTTCCATTTAGCCACATTGCCGGCATACAATATGTCGCCGGTTTCAATAACAGCCGTTGTGTTAAGCGCTGCTGCGGCATCTCTCAGCTCCTGAATGAGTAATGGGTAAATATCCTGCTGCCGGTCATATTTGGGAAACAGAGCGCCTTTAACTAACCCTGCGCCACCATCCGTATAGGGGATGTCTCCATATTCATCTGTCAGGATCATAAATACGTAAGTCTGGTAAATGCGTGCCATGTTATACATATTGCTCCTATTCGGCAGATCTTTAGATCGGGTAAGGGCATCATGGGTATTTTTGATCACGCTTTGATAGTAAACTGTCCACAGCGGTTGTGTGGTTATATCGCGACTGTCCTGGTTAAAATTGGCACCCGCCAGCACACCACCATTAGGTGATATCATTTGCTGTACTACTCCAACATCGAACACCAGGGATTTCACCGGGAAAGAGGTATTGATAATGGCCTGGTTTAGTAACAGGACAGGGTCGAGTGAAGTGGAATTTGTTCCATTTATATTCAGATCGCTCAATCCCTTGTCACAGGAAGCGAAGAAAAATATTGCAAAGATGAGTTTTTTCATGACTAGAGTTTAATATTCAGATTCAATCCAATGCTGCGGGTAGTAGGTAATCCGGGAGATTCAAGCCCTATTTGGTTGTCAGAGCCAAAGCCAAATGTTTCCGGATCAATATTATCTACCCACTTCTTTAATAGCAATACATTGTTGGCTACAAGGTCAAGCTTTATCCCTTTAACGGGCCATCTGACCGGAATATGTTTGGTAAGATCATAACCCAGGGACACCTGCCGCAATTTCCAGTAACCTCCGTTGTATACAGCAGGAGCGATAATCTGTTGTGAACGAAGGTGTTCCCAATAGGTTTGCACAGCTGCCACGGCATTATTGGGATTGCCACCAGCATCTACACCCACACCTTTTACACCGCCCTCACGCCCTTCCAGCGTCATTTTGTGCAGTCCATGTCGCACTGCATTGAAGTTGGTGCCCGACAATATTTTATTACCAAGTTTGTAATCTATGAAAACGCTTAGTCTAAATCCTTTGTAATTGACAGTATTCAGAAAGCCACCTACCCATTTTGGTAGGGCGCTGCCATATAACATAAAGTCGGAGCTACGCTGCGGCAAACCGTTTGATTGAAATATTTGCTGGCCTTTTTCATTATACGCATACCCATAGCCGGCAATCTGCCCTATTTCCTGCCCTACTACATGTCTGGTTTCTCCGTTAAATACATGTGTACCGGTGGTGATACGTTCGCCTGGTTTATTAGTAATAATGCTGAGTACTTTGGTAATATTGTAAGAGGTATTGGCGGTAAACTCCCAGCTCCAGTCAGCGCTTTTAACTGGTACCAGGTTCAGCATAGCTTCAAACCCATGGTTACGGCTTTTGCCACTGTTGATTGGTCTGTTCAGATAACCAGATGCATCGGAGATTTGTACCAGTACAATCTGATCGCTGGTAATCTTTCGGTAAACTGCCAGATCAATATTTACCCGGTTGTTGAAGAGCCGCATTTCCAAACCGGCTTCCACTTCGGCTATACGGCTAGGTTTCAGATTAGCATTAGGTAGGGTAGTGCCGGTCACATTATTACTGATGGTACTGGTGCCAACAGGTACCGGCTGTCCATTGGGGTTGTTAATGAAATTGGCATTAGGAATATAAAACAGTTGGTTGGAATATGGAGCTACATCTCCATCGCTGCCCACCTCGGCATAACCAATCCGGAGTTTACCAAAATTCAACCATTTAACATGAGTCAGGTGTTCAGAAAAAATATAACTACCGGAAACAGATGGATACATAATACTTCTATTCTCCGGTGAAAGAGTAGAAAACCAGTCGTTGCGCAGGGTACCGGTCAGGTAGTAAGTTTGATTAAAATTCAATTCAGCAGAACTATACAGAGAGTTCACACCCTGTTCTATCAATGTATACACAGGGTCTTTGGATCGTCCGTTTTGTACGGTATATATTCCCCGGGTAATAAAATCGGTTACAACTACATTGTTGACGTCAGTCCGTTTGCGCATGCGGTTACCACCGGCATTCAGGTTCACTTCAACTACACCGAACTTTTTATTTGCATTTACCAGGTAGTCAAGGTTGGTTTCCCGGAAACGGCGGGACTCCTGCGTATATAAGCCATTTACAAAACCCGGTGGCGCGGCCGCCCTGGAAGCCTGACCGGTAGGGAAGTTGTTTACGTCTTCGTCCCTGGACCAGTAGTCCTGCCCAAACCGACCCTGCACACTCAGCCACGGCCGTAAATTGTATTTCAGGGTTACATTACCGAAAATGCGATCCCGTTTTATATTATGGAATTGTTCTGCCATTACCCAATACGGGTTGGTGCGGTTGGTGAACCTTGACCAGTTGTATTCATCACCCGTTGCATTGTATTTGTTTTCATCCAGCACATGCAATGGCATAGAGGTAGACATCGCCATCAGCGTAGTAGGAATGGAATTATCCTGGTTGGCAATGTTTGGAGGGTTTGTATTGATTTCCCGTGAATAATTTACATTACCTGATATCAGAAATTGTTCAGACAGATTGTAACTAAAGCCGAGGTTTATGGATTTGCGGTTAAACTTATTATTGGGCATTATTCCCTGATTACTGGTATTGTTTAATGACATCCGGAAACCACCTTTATCGCTGCTGCTTTCAAAGGCAATCGTATTAGCAATATTTTGCCCATGGCGATAAAATTCTTTTATGCGGCTGCCCTGCGGTGTATAGGGGACAGTTAAATTGTTAAAAAGGACCTGCGTCATACCTGGCTGAAATTTTTCACCAAACGACCATTGGCCCGAAGTAGGGTTGGGCACTGTAGGACGAACGCCGTTTTCACCCTGACCGTATTCATGCTGGTAATCAGTGTAGTCAAGTGGTGTATCGTTAGTATAATTGAGGTTATAGGTAACACCTATCCCTTTCGTTTTGCCTTTCGTTTTTGTCGTGATCATGATCACCCCATCTTTGGCACGTGACCCATAAAGGGCAGAGGCCGGGGCCCCTTTTAAGATGGTCATGTTTTCAATGTCGTCAGGATTAATGCTTGACAATCCGTCTCCACCATCTGCAAACACACCACCACCTTTTACACTAATGGTATTGTCGTTAAAATTGGTGTTGTCAACCGGAACACCGTTTATAACGATCAGCGGATTATTCTGTCCTGAAATTGAAGACTGGCCGCGGATGCGGATCTTTGAAGTACCGCCGGGGCCTGTGCCCAGCGAGGAAATATTTACGCCGGCCACCTTGCCCTGCAATGCATTCATGACATTACTGCTGCGGTTTACACTTATTTCTTCGGGTTTAACGCTGGTTGCAGCATATCCGAGACTACGTGCCTGTTTTTTAATACCCAGGGCGGTTACGATCACCTCCCCCAGGTTCTGGTTATCCATAATCATGGATACGTCTATCACCGTTCGGTCTGCAATTTTTACTTCTGTTGTTTTAAATCCTACAAAACTGAACACGAGCGTAGCATTAGCAGGAGCATGAATGTTGTATCTGCCGGTGTTATCAGAAGTGGTTCCCAGCGAGCTGCCTTTTACTATAACTGAAACCCCTGGCAGTTTTGTTCCCTTATCATCCGATACAATGCCTGTAATATTTTGTGCATACGTAGCAGCGTAGATTAAATTGAAAATGATAAATAGCCAGCACCTCGCAAAACGGGATGCACTACAGTAGAAATACTTTTTCATAACGCAACTTAGTGTGGTGAGGAATTCTTAGGGCTACAAATTATCTGGTATTACATTTAAAAACTTCCAAAATAGAACGGTGGTGAATTTTGTACGTGCAATTAGAACAAATTTCTTTTCTTTATAGAAGCCTATACAGCGAATTAAGATTCCATGACAATTTGTATATAACCTATATGAATCAATTTGTGCTACAACATGGTAAATCGGCAGAAATGCTTCTGTTTCCGCATATTCTGGAGTTGGGCATGAAGAAGAATGACTCCATCCAGCTGAATATGTTTCCTACCACGATTATGGAAGGATTACGCATATATCATATATTAGAGGGGCGGTTTGAGTGGCACATCAATCATCAACCATATGTTTTTTATCCCGGTGATGTGGCGCTGATAATGCCTGATATCCCATTTGGTTGTGACAATGATGTACTGAAGATCGGTTCTTTCACCTGGATACATCTGGCCTTACCTAAGAAGGATGGACATATACAACCAGGTAAATGGAGTGGGCTGTCTGATAGTGAGGCTGCCGCCATCGGGAAGATCCTATCATTAAACAATTTGCCTGCATTGAGTCGCTTCAATGAAGTGGGCAGGATTATTAAATGCATTTATACGGAATTATCAGAGATGGAAGTGGCTTTTCAGGCTCGTGTCAATCACCAGATAGATGAATTACTGATACAGATTACCCGTAAAATGACGCAACAAACACATTCTACCCGTGATTTCCCTAAAACTTTTACGCAGCTGGAAGTATTGTTACGTCAGGATCTGGCACATCAGTGGACGGTAGAAGAAATGGCTGGTCTGGTAGGTATGGGCACAACGTTGTTCACGGAGAAAGTAAAAAGCTATTCAGGTTTTTCACCTATTAATTACCTGATTAATGTCCGCATTTCAGAGGCTATTAAATTATTAAAGCGTGCAGATATTACGGTAACTAATATAGCGCTGGATACTGGATTTTATTCATCCCAGCATTTTGCAACCACTTTTAAAAAACTAACTGGTTACCGTCCCAGCGAATTCAGAAAAAATCATTTGCGTAATATATAATATCCATTAATATGGAATGCATCATAACAGTTGAGTTAGGAACAAATGGGATACGGGTATTTGCCTATGATCTCCATGGCTGCATCATTGGCTATATGAAGGGCCACTATCCTACATTTCATATCGAACCTGATCACAGTGAGCAGGATCCCGAGCAGATCTTTATTACAACTTTATATGTACTAAAGAATATTCTGAACGAACATATACACCCGAAAAAATACAAAGTGGCCAGTATATGTTTCTGCGCATCCATGCACAGCGTACTGGCTGTCGATAAGAATGGGAATCCAATCGGCAATGCTATTACCTGGGCCGATAACCGGGCCAAAAAAGAAGCGCAGGAGTTGCGTAATTCGCAGCTGGGGAAAAAGCTCTATGAGTTGACGGGTACGCCTATACATCCCATGTCGCCTCTGGTGAAAATAGCATGGATCAGAAATCGTGATGCAGATCGATTCAGGCTTACCAGCAAGTTCCTGTCCATCAAAAGTTATGTTATTTATCAGCTCACCGGCGAATATATGATCGATTACAGCATTGCTTCTGCCACAGGTTTATTGAATATTCATACAGTGCAGTGGGAAGATGATGCATTACAGTTCGCAGGTATTACCGCAAATCAATTAGCTATGCTGGTGCCTGTGTTTACAAAAGCAGGTAAACTGAAAAACGCGTATCAGCAATCATTACGTTTGTCTGCAGACACGAAGATACTTATTGGTTCCAGTGATGGTTGCATGGCTACTTTAGGCGACGGCATCATAAAAGGAGAAGAGAAAGCCAGCATAACAATTGAAGACAGTGGTGCTGTAAGGGTAATGGGGCCCAATATATTGAAAGATGAACAAATGCGGTTCTTCAATTACCTCCTTACTGATAATTGTTATGTATCAGGTGGACCTACGAATAATGGCGGAAATATTTTTGAATGGTTCACCCGGCAATTCGGAGAATTTACTAATCCGTTTGATATGGAGAACAGCATACAGCAACTGATGGAAGAAGCAGCCAATGTGCCAACGGGATCAGATGGATTGTTGTTCCTGCCTTATCTTTTAGGTGAACGTGCGCCGATCTGGAATGCGAATGCCCGTGGCGCCTATTTCGGACTTAACATTAAACATGAACGCAGGCATTTTATAAGGGCTACAATAGAAGGTATTTTGTATGAAATTTACAGCATCGGTAAAATACTTAGCGAACAGCAAACCATCAACAGTCTTTCAGTAAATGGTAGTTTTGGTACGATTCCTTTTTGCAGCCAGCTGATTGCTGATATATTCAGTAAGCCAGTGCAGGTTAGGCCACAATTTCATAGTGTAAGCTTTGGTACCTATTTGTTAAGTGCTACCGAAATGGGAATTTATACATCACTGGATAATGTAGCACCGGTGGCTGAAATTCCCAATGTTTTCAAACCGAATGAACAGCGTCATACAATCTATGCTGATTACTTCTGCATATTTGAAAAGTTAAGTGTCAAATTGTTCGATGAATTTGAAGCGATCGGCAATCTGCAGCAAAAATATGCTCATCCATAAAACACATATAAATGAAAACCCATCACTCAAGAAGGTCTTTTATAACTCAGACCGCTATTACCGGTGCGCTGGCTCCTCTATCCATTTTCGGCCAGGTTTATGAAACAGCAATTGACCGGACACCTAAAGCGTCCTCGCCATCTGATCTGAAGATCACAAAAGTCAAATGCGGTTATATTAGAGGCAGTTTGTTTGTAAAGATTTACACCAACCAGGATATCTGGGGGTGTGGGGAAGGAGTGGATGCTATTGCCGGTACATATTACCTGGTAAAGAATTTTGGCGAACGCATAGTAGGGAAAAGTCCGCTGAATGTGCACCGTTTGTTTGAAGACATCCGGAAATCAGGCTTTTTTCAGGGTGCTCAGTCAGGGATGTATGTAGCAGTATTGTCGGCCATAGAAACAGCGTTGTGGGACCTTGCAGGCAAAGCTCTGCACCTTCCCGTTTACCAGTTGCTGGGTGGTAAGTTCCGTGATAAGGTACGCGTATATTGTGATACCGCGCTGTATCAACATAATTTGCCTACACCCGGTGATTTTGCAGAAGCAGCACTTAAGGCCAGAAAAATGGGATTCAATGCCATCAAGTTCGATCTCGATCAGGCAAACGATCCCAATAAGTATGATCTATATAACTGGACAGCCAGCCCGGCAGAGCTGCAACGTATGTATGATCAACTGGCAGCTGCCCGTCAGGCGGTAGGCCCGGACATTGATATCTGTGCAGATATGCATGGCCGTTATGATGCAGTCACTGCCCGCACCATTGCCAAACGACTGGAACCCCTGAACCTGATGTGGCTGGAAGAACCAGTACCGGCTGAAAATATAGAAGCCTATAAATTAATTGCTGATGCCACCAGTACACCTATTTGCGTTGGCGAAAACCAATATCTTGCTTATGGGTTCAGAAGAATGCTTGAGACAGGTGCGGTAGATATCGTTATGCCTGACCTGCAAAAATGTGGAGGGCTAGGCGAAGGCCAACGGATTGCTAACCTGGCCAACCTTTACTATGTGCCGTTTGCACCACATATGGTAGCATCTTTTCTTGGCGCTATGGCCTCGGCACATGTCTGCGCTGCTGTACCTAATTTCATGATCCTGGAATGGCAGAGTTATTTTCATACACAACCTATGTTCAGAGAAATCGTATCGTATGACGGCGAATGGGTAGATAACGGTTTCATCACCGTTTCAGAAAAGGCTGGTATTGGTGTAGAGATCAATGAAGAAGGAATGAAAAAGTACGCGATAGCGGGAATGCCGTTTTTTGAATAAGGATTTAGCGGACATAAGAAACAGGAAGAAGCCGGAGGTATTACGTCCGGCTTTCGCCAATTATGTGCCCAGTAGCGGAATATTATCGAACCATTTGCTTGAGATAATTAATAAGCTAATTCATATATAACTTATAATACTAGTGTCTGGACATAATTTATTAGCCGTTTAACCAATTTTCAGATTCAATTCTGATGGGTGGGGGATTTTTCCTGTATTCTTGTAGGAAACTACTCAAATTTGTTATGATGCTTTAGCTTTGAAACATAAACATCAAGATGTTAATTAAATTAATCCCGGATTCCGAAATTTAATCCTTCGTGTAAGAATAGTTCCTTACTGATAAAAATTTGAATGTATGTCATTGATGTCCTTGGAAAAAAGTTAGCATTTCTCTATTTAAAAAACGGTTTAATGATTGATAGAATAAAACTATTTATTATTTCACTTTGGTTTTTGTTTTTGATACTCTTCATCATAAAGGCAGATATACCTATTTCCTTTGCGAAAGAGAGTAAATTTATTGGTTTTAAAAGGTTGATTGCTACTAATGGTATTCCTTTGTTTGCGCTAACATTTATGATTTTGGGAGCATTCTTTTATTTTGATTTTAATAACAATTTATCTAAAGGAGCTCCACTATTACCCCGAAGGATCTTAACCATAAAAAACATTAACTCTAAAACATTGGCATTTCTGGCTACTTATGTAGTCCCTCTTGCATGTATTGATATGGATAAATCGAGAGCCTTGCCACTATTAGTTCTATTAATTTCTCTGATTGGATGGATATATATCAGCACTAACCTGTTTTACACTAATCCCACGTTGGCAATAATCGGATTCAAGACTTATCAGATTGATACCGAAAGCGAGAAAGATATTATAATTATTACTAAACATACACTGAAAGCCAATGACTCAATTCTACCTAGGCACATTAGTGAAAATATTTACTTTGTTAAAAAGTCACGTATATGACCTTAGAACAGCTAAGAAGTAGACTCGCATTTTTAAATGATGGAAATGAACATATCGGACTATCGATGTATATTATTTTTAAGAATGGCGATATACGTTTTTCAAATTTGGGAGATTCTGCAAGGGAGGAATTAAAAGATAACTTTATTAAATATTTGAACAATAGAATTAATAAAGGATCCGAACTGCACTATTCCAGTTTGACTGATTATACCGACAAGACGAATTCGGTTTGTCACTATGATTTGCCTGAACGGTTAGATGGGTTTGAGCCTCTGAATGTAGTCACAACCGAGGAAAAACAAAAAGAATTTTCGTTTAAGGAAGATAATTTCAGTGATATCCAAGCATTTGTTTTTTTAATAGGAAATGAAGGAAATAAGGTCGCTTTGTATAAGAAGCAATATCCTTTAAGTTTAATAAAGAGAGATAGTTCATTTGTTGGATTAAGAAAATCTCAGACGGGATTGGTGAAAATTGAGAGTGATATATTGAAGATTAATGAAAAGTTTGAATTTCTTCAAGTAGATAATCAGGTTATCGTTTTCGATGTAAGAAGCTTGGAAAACAGTTTTGGCTACAATGGTATTTTAATGCGAGCTGCTAAAACTAAGTTTGAATTGATTCAAGAGGCGGAACTAATCGACAATGTTGAGGAGTTAGAGGAGTTGATTAAAGAGAAGAAATATGCTAAAAAAATTAATAGAGTTAATGCGAGTACGCCCGTATTAGCATTGCCATTTAATAAATTAAAAAGTTTTATTCTCGCGCATCCCAAATTGAGGAAGAAAATAAGGTTCAATAATGTAGGTGACAAAATTAAGTTTCATACAAAACGCTCAAAGGAGCTATTCTTGAAGTTGTTGAGCGATAATTATTTGAAATCAGAATTAACAGAGCTTCTTTATGAATCTGACGAAAAGGAACAACTTACCAACGATGAGGAACACTGAATATCGTGAATGTCTGTAATTTCCCGGTTGGTCACGTGGGACGGGTATTGCTTGTGATGTAAGACAAATTCTGCTTGTCATTGACTGTCAATAATAAAGATAGAAAGGGTTAAACCTGTGAAAAATTGACAAGCATAAATTAAAAATGTCGCTGTAAATCAATTGATTACAGAGCCATTACGTGCCTGGTAGGGGAACTCTTTCGAACCAACTTGCATTGATTTTTAAGAAGTTGAGTGCGTAAATTCAGGAGATTATTTTTACATGGGTGCGTTATCTAATATGGGAACGAATATCTTCTATAAAAGATTTTTTTTCGCTTATTGCATATACTACAGAAGATAATAGACCATTATCGCCAAGTACTTGCGTACCACCTGCAATAATAAACTTCCACGTACTTTTGTTGGGATCATCAAAAGATTGCATGCCTTTGTATTGAAACATGCCGTCCCCAAGACTAACACTTGTCAGCTTGGTAGCATTAAGACTAAGATTACGTTCAAAAAATTCCTCGCCGCCCTTTGCTGTGGTAATCGCCATAAAATCATAGTCCAAAGGAAGGTGTAGATTCCAATGATGAACAACAAGTCCTCGAGCGATAAGAGCAAACAGATCATGATATTTTTTTCCATCGAAGGGAAGTGTCATTTGTCTTGCTAAGATGCCGTCCTTTTCAACCCATCGATACTCCATACTGCTTGCCAAACTACGATCCAACTTATTATTTCTTTTAAGTCTTTTTGAAACATTATATCTCAGATTAATTTCAGCATTCTTCGTTTGTGATCCGAATGGTAAAACAGTCGTAAGGTAATGTTCGAGTTTTGATTTCTCATTATTGCAATTTTCACAGGGAGGAATTTTGGGGAGATTGTGACGATGTTTCTCATCGAAAAATTCCCGTGCAAATACATGATCTCCAGTAGTTGCAGAATTCGGAGTACTACAATAGGCGCAAGTTTTATTTTTAAACTTCTTACTCATTGTTATCTTCTGTTATGGAATAATTAAAAAAACGAATTGTTATATGTTACATGGTATCCGCAGTGAGGTTGATTTATTGACTCATGGGTTGTCTTGATCATACATTGCGCCACCAAAATAGTAACCTCTCTCTATGCTTTCCATAACCATTTCAATTGCCCGATCAATACCAGGAATTCCATTGCGTAGTTTATATCTGTCACTTTCTTCGTAAGTAATAGAGAAAAGGTCCTTCGTCGCCCGATTGCCATTAGCAAAGTAGGTGGTAAGAACATAGGCATGATCAAGCGGCTCCACTTCAATCACGAATTCAATGTCAGAATGTATAAATGACTTTCTCTTGTATGCTGTCATTTAGGACTATTTAAAAAATATTTATTAAATAAAAATCCCTTATTGTTTGCCGTGATTAAATTAAGCAGCTTCACACCCTACATTCAACGGTGGCTGAAATGAGACACGGCTGACAATCTTTAGGAGATAGTGTTTATATAATTTCTCAATCTAAAGCTAAAAAGCTTGTGGTTCTTCCTCAGATCGCTCAAGCTCCTCCTGCTCACGCCTGCGCTCTTCTTCTTCCTCTTCCTGTTGTTGCCGGCGTTCGCGCCGATCCTCCTCCACACGTTCCTCTTCTTCTTCTCTTTCTTCCCTTAACCGCTGCCGCTCTTCTTCTTCATCTTCCTCCTGCTGTAGAAGGTTATCCTCATCTTCAGCGTAACCGGAAAGCCCACAGTCACCTTCTTCACCAATAATTTCTACAGTATAGTCTACTCCACGGTCACTGGTAAAAGACGCGGAACCGTCGGATATATCAGGCGGTGTAAAATGTGTATTATCCAGCCATCCTCCATTAGGCCAGTGAATGACTGTAAGCTCGTTGTCTTCCACTTCTACTTCAAGTGTGTAGGTAGACCTGGTGCCGGTAGCAGCATAGTAGTATTCTACGGTGGCACAATAGGTGCCATCAGCGTATCCACCCTCCTCATTTACATTTTCATAACTTCTATAGTAAATGTGTGGTGGAGGAAAGGCAGTGGTGCCTTGGTTATTATTGCTGTTCTGCTGTGAACAGCCGCTGACGATGGCCGAAAGTAAACCGGCAATAATAGGGAAGGTATGCTTCATGTTGGTTATTTGAATACATGCGCTTAGCATAAGCGCTTATTTTTAACAAAAACCCACTACGTTTGCATTCCTGCATGCCACGGAAGATAGTGAGGGGGTTATAGTAATAAATATAAACTAAATCTTTCCGATTTCATAGGAAAAGTAAAGTGAAGTATTGACTGCTCCGTCTGGGAAAAGTGTGTGTGTACCAAATAGCGGAAATATTTCGCAATATGAACCCTACCAGTTAATCTAGAGATACCTCTCCCTAATTCGTGCACGAAGCCTTATAGTGAAAGATACTTTAAAGGATAAAGTAAACGGGGCTATTTTTTTAATTAGTCATTGTTATACTATGCAAGAAAATCAATACGATCGAAAAAACTCCTTATTTGATGGTGAATTTCGCTTTGTTTAAGCTCCGGAGCATTTTTTATCTATGTCAGTGTGTTAATAGGGAGGAAATTTAAATATTTAAGTTTGATCCTTTAGATATTTGGGACAGCGATGCGTCTCGACATATTTAAGGAGGTTTGTTTTCTTTATTCGGGCATATTCTCCCTTGACTCTAAATATCCATAGAGTTGTCGGGGGGCGGCTTATAACTCATCTTTTAAAACTATTATATTGTATTGATCGAACCTTTTTCTGATTGATTATAAACAATTTAGTAAAGGGCTTCAAATATGCTAAAACACTAAACCCGCTCATAGAGCGGGTTTAGTGTTTTAGTGCCCAGAACAGGAATCGAACCTGCACTCCTAAAACGACGTTTTAGCCCCGATCCCCGATCTCCATCTAAGCAATACCTATCTCCCCTCAACCAATGCCCCAGGACATCCCCCAACCACATCCTGTCCCGAATGACAGGCTACCCAGCTCAATCCTCCCCTCCAAACATCCCATTTTTTAATAATAATATAAACCCCACCCCAAATTATATAACACATTCTCGCATATTACCTCTATTTTTGCCCTGTATGAAGAAGCTACTCACACTCATACTGGCTATTCTTTACATGGGTTCGTCTACCGGTGCGACCTTCCACATGCATTACTGCATGGGAAAGCTGGTAGAAGTGAAGCTATGGCATAAGGAAGACCAAAAATGCAGCAAATGCGGCGCCGAACCTAAGTCGGCATGTGCTAAGAAATGCTGCAAGGATGAGCATAAAACGGTAAAACTGGAGAAAGACCAGAAAGCTGTTGAGAATAACTTCTCTTTTATCCAGGCGCCTGCTGTAATTACGCCTGTTATTTATCCTGACCAGCCGGAAGTATATATTGTCTCCCTGCTGGAAGAGTTCCCGGTCGGTAATGCTCCGCCACGAAGTAGCAAAGTACATACACATATATTGAACTGCACATTCCGCATCTGATACCCCATCAGGCGTACAACCCATATCTCCTTATTCGTACGCCATCATCTCCACTAGTATAATTATCTGATATCAGGCCCGCGCCTGCCGGATAAACGTCCTCAATTAATTTTTAGCATATTCACGCACATGTGCGTTCAAAAGCACCTGTATGGTACATAGAATAATAGAATGGTCTTTACGCAACCGGTTCATCGTGTTGCTGATGGCAGCAGGCATATTTGCCTGGGGGATCTTTGCTGTAAAAAAGAACCCTATTGATGCCATTCCCGATCTCTCAGAAAACCAGGTGATTGTATTTACTGAATGGATGGGCCGTGGCCCGCAATTGATTGAAGACCAGATCACTTATCCACTGGTCACGAACCTGCAGGGAATGCCCCGTATTAAATACGTGCGCGGTACCTCCATGTTCGGCATGAGTTTTATCTACGTGATCTTCAACGACGATGTCGATATCTACTGGGCCCGGGAAAGAGTACTGGAAAGATTAAGCACCGTTACCCGCACATTGCCAACTGGTGTAACGCCTCAGCTGGGACCTGATGGAACCGGGGTAGGGCATATACTGTGGTATACATTGGATGCTCCTGAAATGGACCTCGGTGAACAACGCGCGGTGCAGGACTGGTATGTAAAATTCGCTTTGCAGAACGTGGAAGGTGTCAGCGAGATCGCTTCCTTCGGCGGGTTCCAGAAACAATACCAGATCACGGTAGATCCTAATAAACTGCTCTACTACCGATTGTCGGTAGCAGAAGTCATCAACGCGGTACGCACCAATAACAATGAATCAGGTGGCCGTAAGTTTGAGCTCAGCGACATCGGCTATATCATCAAAACTTCCGGCTATCTGAAATCAGTAGCCGAAATAGAGAATATCCCTGTCAAAACGCAGAACAGCATTCCCATCAGGGTAGCAGACGTGGCCACTGTACAGATGACGGGCGAAACACGCCTGGGTATCTTCGACCAGGATGGCCAGGGAGAACGCGTGGGTGGTATTGTTGTCATGCGCTATGGCGAAAATGCCGACGCCGTAATAGATAAGGTCAAGGAAAAAATGAAGGAAGTGGCCAAAGGCTTTCCCCAGGGTGTAAAGTTCGACATTGTCTACGACAGGGGGGCGCTTATCAAAGAATCGGTGGATTCCATCAAACGCACGCTCATTGAAGAAATGATCGTTGTATCGGTGGTAGTGATCATCTTCCTTTTCCACTGGCGCAGCGCACTAAGCATTATCATACAGATTCCTATCACGCTGGCTGCCAGTTTCATCCTGCTGAATGCTTTCGGTATTTCTTCCAATATTATGTCCCTGACAGGCATCGCCCTGGCTATCGGCGTGATAGTCGACAATGGCATCATCATGAGTGAGAACGCCTACAAACACCTGGCAGAACGCTATGCAGGATGGCAGGAACAACAAAAAAGTAAATAACATGAACTGGCTCAAAAATAAATTTAAAAGATCACCGGAATGGATCACGGAAGAAGAGCGCTTAAAGGTGATAGAACAGTCAAGCAAACAGGTATCCCGTGGGGTATTCTTTGCCACTATCATCATTATCACCTCGTTCCTGCCTGTTTTTATGCTGACAGGGCAGGAGGGTAAACTCTTCCATCCACTGGCATACACCAAAACATTCATCATGATCGTGGATGCCCTGCTGGTCATCACACTGGCGCCGGTGCTTATCTCTTTCTTCATGAAGGGAAAGTTCAGACCGGATCATGATAATCCGGTGAACAGGGTATTGGAAAGGGTCTATGAGCCCATCATCAACGGTGTCTTAAAATGGCGTAAAACGACGATCGCTATTAACGTTATCGCACTTGTGATCACCATTCCCTTACTGAAAAGCCTGGGCAGCGAATTTATGCCTCCGCTTGATGAACAGAGTATCCTCTTCATGCCGGTTACACTCCCAGATATCTCCAATGCGGAAGCAAAACGTATCCTGCAGGTGCAGGACAAGATCATCAAGTCTGTACCCGAAGTAGATAAAGTACTGGGAAAGGCTGGACGCGCCAGTACCGCCACCGACAATTCCCCCATCAGTATGATAGAAACCATCATTATGCTGAAGCCAAAATCGCAATGGCGGGACGGGAAAACAAAGAAAGACATCATCAATGAACTGGATGCCAAACTGCAGATACCAGGTGTTGTGAACGGCTGGACACAACCGATCATTAACCGCATTAACATGCTGGCCACCGGTATCAGGACAGATGTGGGCGTCAAAATATACGGACAGCAACTCGATTCTATTGCACTTGTATCCGAACGTGTGAAGAAAGCGCTGGAAGGAACGCCGGGCGTTATGGACCTGTACGTGGAACCGGTTACCGGCGGAAAATACCTGAGTATAGATGTGCGCAGGGCCGACCTGGCCAGGTATGGCCTGAACGTGGACGATGTGAATCAGACGGTGGAAACGGCCCTGGGAGGCGCGCCTGTTGGCAACACGATAGAAGGCCGTCAAAGGTTTTCTATCAGCGTGCGACTGGCACAGGATTACCGCAACAGTGTTGAGCGTATAAAACGTATCCCACTGATGTCTGCATCCATGGGCGAAGTGCCTTTGTCATCCGTAGCAGATATAAAGTTCACCGATGGTCCTCCTATGATCACTTCTGAAAATGCCATGTTGCGCGGCGCCGTATTGTTCAATGTACGCGGACGTGACCTGGGCAGTACAGTGAAGGAAGCCATTGATAAAATGAGCCAGGCCAAAGGCATACTGCCTGCCGGTTACTACCTGGAATGGAGCGGTCAATATGAAAACCTCATCCGTGGTCAGCAAACATTGATGTGGATCGCACCGATTGTGCTGCTCATCATTTTCTTCTCCCTCTATTTTGCTTTCAAATCGATCAGGGAGGCTTTCCTGAGCCTGATCACCGTGCCTTTTGCACTGATTGGCGGCGCGTATATGATCTACTTCTGGGGCGTGAACCTCTCTGTAGCAGTAGCGGTGGGCTTTATCGCCTTGTTTGGCATCGCAGTAGAAACCGGGATCGTGATGGTGATCTATCTCAACGATGCCATGCAGCAACTGGTGAAAGCGAAGGGCAACTCTTCGCAGACTATCACGAAAGAAGATCTCCGCCAACACGTGATATATGGCGCAGCGAAACGTTTGCGCCCGAAACTGATGACGGTATGTGTTTCCCTGTTTGGTCTTGTACCAGTGTTGTGGGCCACCGGAGTGGGAACTGATGTCATGAAGCCGATCGTACTGCCGATGATCGGTGGGGTGTTGACCTCCTCCACACATATATTGCTGGTAACACCACTGATCTTTTTAATGTCGAAAGAATATGAATTACGCAAGTACGGAAAATTGGAGATCCATGAAGTACATCACTAAATATATCGTATGGATGCTGTTATGCGTTCCCGCTGGTTTATCTGCACAACAGGCGCCGGTGCTGACGCTGGACAGTATCATACAACGGGTTGACAGGAATAATGTCCTGCTGCAATCCTACGGACTAAAAGCGGAAAGCTATAAATACAACGCAGACGCGGCTACTGCCTGGATGGCGCCCATGGTAGGAGTCGGCACATTCATGACGCCCTATCCCGGCCAGAAGGTAATGGATGAAAGGGATAAAGGGAACATTATGCTGCAGCTGGAACAGGACATTCCTAATCCGGCGAAATTGAACGCAAAGAAGCGCTACATCGCTTCACAGGGCAATATTGAACTGGCGACAAGAGATATCACCCTGAACGACTTTAAAGCCCGCGCCAGGCTACTTTATTACAGCTGGCTGGTGGCCCGGCAACGTATTGCAGTACTGCAGGAAACAGAGAAGATCATGCTGACGATGAAGAAGATAGAAGAGGTCAGATACCCTTATAATCAATCGCAGTTAAGCGGTGTATACAGGACTACTGCGAAGATTGAAGACAACCGCAACATGATCCGGATGCAGGAAGGTACCATTGCCAAAGCAAGGTCCTGGCTCAATAGTCTCATGAATGCCCCGGGCAACGAGGCCTTCGAAATAGATACCACCTACGAGCCGCGTTTTATGCCAGCTGCTTCGTACGACACCAGCAGCCTGTCTGCTGTGAGAAAAGATATCGTCAGGATGGATGCAAACATTCATTCCATGCAGCTGAATATCGAAAGCATGAAACGTGAGAAGAAGCCTGATTTCAGGATACGCTTTGATCACATGTCTCCCCTGGGCGACATGATGCCGAAGGCCTACAGCGCTATGGGCATGGTGAGTATACCGATCGCTCCCTGGGCCTCGAAGATGTACAAGTCCGGTATAAAGGCCATGGAATACAATGTACAGGCAATGGAGAAAGAAAGATCCGCTATGCTGCAGGAAACGCAGGGCATGTTGTATGGTATGCAGTACGAGATACAGACCATGCAGAAACGTATTGCCACAATGGAAGAGAAAGTGATCCCTGCCTTGCAGCAGACGCTCGATGCCAATTTCCTGAACTATCAGGAGAATAAACTGGCATTGAGCAATGTGATCGACTCCTGGGAAGCACTTACCATGATGCATACCAACGTACTGGACGAAAAATTAAAACTCTACGAAATGATAGTGGATTATGAGAAACAGCTATATCGTTAGTATCATACTGGGCCTGGCCATTATCCTTTCAGGTATGGCGGGCTGTAAAGGCAGGACAGGAAAAGACACGCATGCCGGTCATGCGCAGCATCAGCAATACACTTGTCCCATGCACCCGCAGGTCGTGAAAGAGCAACCTGGACAATGTCCTATCTGCGGAATGGACCTGGTGTTGAAAGATGCCAATAAAGAACTGGTGATTGACAGCGATATCACACGACTGACAAAGCCAGTGAATGAACACGTAATTGCCAGCATTCCTGCTATCAGCGCAGAAAGCGGTACGCGTATCTATTCGTCTGAAGTGAACGGTGTTATCACTTATGATACCCGTCGCCAGACAAGTATTGCCAGCAGGGTCGGCGGACGCGTGGAAAGGTTATTGATAAAGTACAATTATCAGCCAGTCAGAAAAGGGCAATTGATCATGGAGATCTATTCACCTGACCTGGCCGCCGCACAACGGGAGCTGTTATATGTAGCTAAGAATAGCCCGGAGATGTTACCCGCTGCCAGACAACGTTTACAACTGCTGGGTATGCAGCCGGCACAGATCGCGCAGGTGCTGCAGTCAGGTAATATATTGTACCGTGTGCCGGTATATAGTAACAGCGACGGTTATATCCTTGAAAAGTCTGCTCAACCTGTTACTGCCGCAACTACAGCAGCTCCCGCTGCCTCTTCCGGCGACGGTATGGGCGGTATGCAAGGTGGTGGAACGACTCAACCGGCAGCAAGTCCTGCGCCCGCAACTTCGCCGGTATTGCTGCGCGAGGGACAGTATGTAACTGCTGGTCAGTCCTTGTTCACTATTTATCAGTCCTCCGGACTGGTGGCGGAGTTTGCTTTTCCACCTCAACTGGCGGCCCGGATCAGGAAGGGGCAGAAACTGCTGTTCTACTCCGGGAATGATATCAACAACATGCAGGTGGGTAATATCGGCCTGATAGAGCCTGTCTTCCGTAATGGGCAGAATTTTACGCTGGCCAGGGTATACCTGCAGGATGGTCGTCTCCAGGTAGGAACGCTGATCACTGCTAACATTCCACTGATGTATACAGACGGTTGGTGGCTGCCGAAGCAGGCCGTATGGCGACTGGGGAACAGGTCTGTTGTCTTTAGACAACAGCAGGATGTATATGTGCCAGTTGAAATTACAATTGCTGCGGAAACGAAAGACATGATACAGGTAACGACAGATATCAGTAACTGGAAAGTAGCAGCCAATGCTTCTTACCTGGTGGACAGTGAGAGCTTTATCGAAGTAAACAGGAACATACAGCAGTAGCTTGTTAGCGATTGGAAGTAGCCGACAATCCGTTCTACCTGGTAGACAATGAAAGCTTTATCGAAACAAACAAGAACACGCAACAATAGCGATATATGGAAAGAAAGAAATTTATCAGATCAGTTGCAGTCGTTGCATTAATGCCAGCCTTACTGCTGACAGCCTGTAAGGAAGCCTCTAAACAAAAGGCGGCCAAAGTGCAGGAGCAGACATATACCTGCCCCATGCATCCGCAGATAGTGCAGAACAAACCCGGTACCTGTCCCATCTGTGGTATGGACCTGGTACCGTTTGATAAGAGTAACAAAGATGCTTCGCTGACACTGGGCGAAAGCCAGATACAACTGGCCAATATCACCACCATAACGGTGGGCAGCGCTGCCTTGTCTGACTATAAACAACTGAACGGGCGACTGGTAACTGATCCGGAACAGACGGCCGTCATCTCCAGCAGGGTGCCCGGACGCATAGAAACACTGTTCATAAAAGAGACCGGAGTGAAAGTAAGTAAAGGTCAACCTTTATACCGCATCTACTCCGAGCAGTTGGCATCCCTGCAACAGGAATACCTGCTGGCAGCGGCCCAGGCAAAACATTTTCCGGAAGATGTTCGCTTTCAGCAGATAGAGAAGGCGGCGCGACAAAAGCTCGCATTGTATGATCAGTCAGACCGGCAGATCAGTCAGTTGCTTCAATCAGGTAAAGCCAATCCTTATATAACTTATCCGGCCAGTGTCAGCGGCGTAGTGGCGGAACTATCCGTATCGGAAGGGCAGTATGTGGCGGAAGGCGGCGCCGTCATGCGACTGGAAGGATATCACCAGCTATGGGTGGAAGCAGATGTTTATCCTGCAGAAGCCACAGCCGTTCGTGTGGGGCAATCCGTGAAGGTGGTTGTTGCCGGCTGGGAGAACGAACCGCAAACCATGAATATCGCATTCATCAACCCGGTATTACAGAGTGGCAGTCAGCTGATGCAGATCCGGGGAACGGTAGCTAATCCTGATAATCGTTGGCAACCCGGATTACAGGCGAACATTTTCCTTCCCCTGAAAACCGGCGGAGATGTATTGAGCCTGCCTGTAGATGCTGTGATCAGGGACGGTAAGGGCGCACATGTCTGGATTGAAACTGCCCGCGGAAAATTTGAACCCCGTAAGGTGACAACCGGCATGGAGAACTTTGACAAGGTAGAGATCACCGACGGGCTGGAAGACGGCGATAAAGTAGTGATCTCAGGCGCTTACCTGTTGTACTCAGAATTCGTACTGAAGAAAGGCGCAAATCCGCTGGCTGGCTTGTAGGGCTTATGTCCTGCATAATGCCTGAAAGTACCAGACAGGTACTGAAGCCTTGCGATCCGTAGTAAACAATATTAAACAACAACATTAATCTATCAGTAAAATCAAAACTATGAAACAATTAATCAGAGCGGCAGTACCCGTATTCACAGTTATCTTATTCGCGGCGTGTAATAATCCCGAAGCAGGAAAAAGCGAACATACAACAGATACCATGGCTCATGAAGGTCATCAAGGTCACGACCACAGCAGCATGAGCGAAAGCAGTGCCCCTGCTGCCGCTGCTGTACAGCTAAAAGACGATAAGCTGAATGCTGTGTACCAGCATTATGTACATCTTACCACCGCACTTATCAATGGTGATGCGGCAGAGGCAAAGATTGCCAGCAATGCCATTGAAACCGGCGCCGCAACAGTGGCAGACGGTAAGGCACTGGGTGCATCAGCAGCTAAGGTTACTGCAGCAGGAGATATTGAGGCACAAAGGGCGGCATATGCAGATCTCAGCAACAGCTTCATTTCACTGGTAAAAAAGTCAGGTCTGAACAGCGGTGCTTTGTATGTTGATTATTGCCCGATGGCCATGAACGATAAAGGCGCTTACTGGTTAAGTGCAAACAAAGAAGTAAGGAACCCTTATTTCGGAGAAAAGATGATGACCTGCGGGGAAGTAAAAGAAACGATCGAATAAGTATGGCAGCCAGTATTAAAATCCTATCATTTTTAAAACCCATAGTATGGAACACAAGCATGAACATCACGAACACCGGCACGAGCCGCCACACAGGGAAGTGGCTCATCAACATGATCATACCAGTAATGAACATGCGCCTGCGTCTGCGAAAGGACATGAACATCATAAGGAACATGACAGCAAAGGTGGTCATGACGAGCATGCGGGTCACCATACTATGGACTTTCTCAAACGTTTCTGGCTGTGTATCGTTTTAACTGTGCCGGTGCTGTTGTTATCGCACGTGATACAAATGTGGCTCGGTATCGAAATATCCTTTCCGGGAGATAAATACTTACTGCTGGCCCTGAGCAGCTTTATTTATTTCTACGGCGGATGGCCTTTCCTGGTGGGCATGATACGCGAACTGACATGGAAGAATCCCGGTATGATGACACTGGTAGCGGTGGCTATCAGCACAGCCTATATCTATAGTGTGGCCGTGGTGTTTGGCCTCCGGGGGATGGACTTCTTCTGGGAACTGGCTACACTGATCGACATTATGCTGCTGGGACACTGGCTCGAAATGAAGTCGCAGATGGCGGCGTCAAGGGCCCTGGAATCGCTGGTGGAATTGCTGCCTGCTGTGGTGCACGTAGAGCGCAATGGGCAGGTATCAGATATCCCACTGAAAGACCTGCAGCAACAGGATATCATTCTTATCAAACCCGGTGAGAAAATACCTGCAGATGGAATTATCCTGGATGGCAGCTCTAATGTGAATGAGAGTATGCTTACCGGGGAAAGCGTTCCTGTCAGAAAAAGCAAAGACGCCAGAGTGATTGGCGGAGCCGTGAACGGAGATGGCGCCTTAAAGGTGCAGGTAACAGGCACGGGTGGCGACAGCTATCTGAATAAGGTGATCAACCTGGTACAGTCAGCGCAGGGTGCTAAATCCAACACGCAGAATCTGGCCAACAAAGTAGCGAAGTGGCTGACCATCATATCTATCAGTGTAGGTATCATCACTTTCATCGTATGGCTGGCGAAGGGCAATGAACTGTCTTTTGCCCTGGAACGCATGGTGACCGTAATGGTGACCTCCTGTCCGCATGCATTGGGTGTGGCCATTCCGCTGGTGGTAGCCATTTCGACCTCATTGTCTGCCATGCATGGATTGCTGATCCGTAACCGTACCGCTTTTGAGAATGCCCGGAAGCTGACCACCATCATCTTCGATAAAACAGGCACCCTTACCAGAGGGGCCCACGAAGTGCAGCAGGTTATTCCCCTAAACGGGCAGTTTTCTGCGGATGACCTGTTGCGTTACGCAGCCGCTGTTCAGCAGAACTCAGAACATCATATTGCGCATGGCGTCATGAAGGCACTGAAAGCACGGAAATTGGAATTATGGGTATCCACTGACTTCAGGTATATGCAGGCAATGGGCGTTAGCGGCACCGTAAAGGGCAGAAAAGTAGTCGCGGCAGGTCCTAACTACTTCAGGGAAAAAAACAGGCAAATACCGGCTATTCCTGCCGAAATTGACCAGTCCACCGATACAGTGAATTTTATATTGATTGACGATGCCCCTGCCGGTATCATTACCCTGGCCGACAGCATCCGTGAGACCGCAGCTGAAGCTATTGCCGATCTGAAAGCCATGAACATCCGCTCGTTCCTGCTAACGGGCGACAATGAGCAGGTTGCGGCCGCCGTAGCCCAAAAACTGCAGATGGATGGCTATCTGGCCAACGTGCTGCCTCACGAAAAGCAAAGCAAGGTGAAAGAATTCCAGGACAAAGGAGAGATCGTGGCTATGACAGGCGATGGCGTAAACGATGCTCCCGCGCTGGCCCAGGCCGACGTTGGCATCGCTGTCGGTTCAGGCACCGATGTAGCGGCCGAAACGGCGGATATTATCCTGGTAAATTCCGATCCGAAAGACGTGGTGCAGATGATCGCCTTCGGAAGGGCTACCTACCGCAAAATGGTCCAGAACCTGGTATGGGCTGTCGGTTACAACGTTATTGCTATCCCGCTGGCCGCGGGTATCCTCTATCCTGCGTTTATGCTTAGTCCGGCAATGGGCGCCGTATTGATGAGCCTGAGCACCATTGTGGTCGCTGTCAATGCAAAGCTCCTGACGGTAAAATAAGCTACTCATTCAGTTGGAATGTAAAACCGTCCTCCCCGGGCGTACCCGGCTGTAAGTATGAGCCCTCCGCAATGCGCCCTTGCCGCGGAATAATCCCGGCATCAGTATAGTATGTATTCGGTACCAATCCGGTACCAATGGCCTCATCTTATGTTCATCCTACGTTTTGAACGTAAGATGAACATAAGATGAGGCCATTGGTACACCGTTGGTACCGGATTGGTACCGGAATGGGTCAGGTAACTTTTATGTACCTGAGATATAGTCAACCTAGTGTCAAGGTAGGCTCATCCTCCCTTCATCTTCCGTTCCGGAACGGAAGATGAAGGGAGGATGAGCCTACCTTGACCGAATGTCGACCGAATGTCGACCGAATGTCGACGGAAGGTTAACCCCGGATTTTGGCCCCCCGAAACCCGGTTTCTGTGTCTTGACAGCCATAACAGGTGGCGTCTTGTTGGAAATGTGGGATAGATATCGTGCTCGTAAGAGAGACTGATGTTTACAGTAGTTAATTGAAAATTAGCATATTTATCTTTGAGGAAAGCGGAGCAATTATTCGCCCATAATAGGCTTCATCAAGAACCTCAGGATTTTGAAGAGAGGCGACATCTGATAATAAATCATGCTGAAATTCGTCATGTATCTTTTTTACAGATACTACAAGAAAGGCAGGGGATCGGCTTATTTTAACGCGTTGACTGCAGTCGCGTTCCAAATATATATACATATAATTCAGCTATTTATAGTTATTAATTGGGTTGACTCGGTGTGGATGAGAGACTACTTTTCACATCAGACAACCCTTGAGGAACTATTGTTACTTTTTTTACCAACAGTGCTAATGGTAGCCTGTTTAGTCACGCCTTCCGACCTAAAAGGAGTTAACTATTCGGATGACAAGAGCGCAAATGGAGGTATGATACTGGTAGCATACTGTATTATGAACCTCCTTCTACTTTTTACCTTAATGTGCGTGTTCGGAAACAAAACGTCAATAGGCCCCGTTAGGAGCCTCAGTTTTGTAGCCCGGGGATGAAACCCCGGGGTTCGTGAAATCATTACCCTACAACCCTACATATGAAACACATTAAACCTGTGACCATCAGGATCAGCAAACACAAAACCATAATACCCTTTCCCGAATTCTTCCGGCTTTGAAACTATCGTCCCGCCGGCTTGCTGCACCTCTTTTTCCCAATTATTAACCTCCTCCTTACTGTCAGCAGAAAGGGTGAATATAATTTCATTCCCCGCCTTTGTATCAATTATTTCACCCTTCATGCCGGATAGAAGTGCATCCTTTAAAAAGAAGTGGATGATAAAATCTTCGTCGCCAAAGAAGAAGCTGGTAAGCTGTTCAGACGCTCCATTGTGTTTAAAGCCGAGCTGTTTATAGAAAGCAGTCGTGCGGTCTAAATCCTGCACACTGAAATTGGCCCAGATTTTTTTTGTTTTCATAAACTAAAGGTTTTTGGTTAATGGCTTTCTTTCAATATCTGCACAAGCCTGATTCCCGTAATGGGCGACGATGAATCTTCACACTTATTAAAAGACTATCCCACTCTTTGTATTTACTGCAGGCTGAAATATGGTTTCGACATCCATTGGGCTGAGGAGTTCCCTTTGCAGCCATCAGGAAAGATTGCTGAGATTGTGTTGAAGGGCGTCGATAATTCCTTCGCTGCTACCACTAAAAATACAATATTTGTTTGAAAGAAATCAATCGCAGAACACAGACCGTCCGACTGATAGACTGATTAGAGATGGACATAGGGACATAGTACTATCCTGGTTAAGAGAAGCTGGAATGAACTATGCTGATATTGGTCTTACTATGATCAATTCGGGTATACGTCCGAAAGCGCAAGTTTATTTACTGAAAAATATTTATAACAAGAATGGCCAAAAAAAGACTTTTCCGAGCATGTCTCAATAATTAACCGCGACTATTATAATTGTCGGATATATGTTATCTTTATTGTCCAAAAAAAGTATATCTATGTCCGTTAAGAAAGTTTTTATGCTGGCGCTTCTTACCTGCCAGATACTTACATCCTGTAATCTGACAAGCCCTGAAAAGTATTTTGATGTAGCTGTATTAAACTGTAATTCGATCACCGGCATTTCGGGTGATGGCCTGATGAACGAGCTGAAGTCTCCGTCTGTAAAACTCAAAGAAGGCAGCAAAAGTGATGTCGTGCCTATGACCAGAAAGGAGACTATTGATCTGAAAATATTAGTCATAGAAGACAATCTTAAAAAACTGAGAGAGCTGACAGAGGCGGCGGAAACAAAAGAAATGGTTCAAACTTCTACGTCCTTACATGAATATGTACTGGCTATCTATAAAAATGAATACAGTGAACTTGCCAGGATGTATGATGAGGGTGCTCCTCAAGAGCAGATACAGGCAAAAGGACAGGCTATTCATGATAAATACAATACCAGGTTTGAAGAATTATTTAGCAAACTTACGATGCTTGGTAAGTCTTATGCAGAAAAGCATAATATATCTGTCAGATGGGGCTTTGGTTCTTCTTCTGCTAACTAAAAGCATTTTGTAGGTGAGTCCTCGGTGCATGTCAATTGTATTTATTGTCGTTGAACGGCATATGAACAGCGGCAATAAAGGACAGACTGCTTAAAACATATAAAACCGCAAGCGCCATCCGTTTGCGGTTTTTTATATCGATTCGTTGGTTGTTGCTGAGGAGACTTCGTTTAGCCATCCTGATCGGCATGCCCATCGTGCATTTATATATCTTAATGTTTGGAACATGCACCACTCGGCACGCAGGAAAGGGGAGATATTCGTCTGCTTTTTTTAATTCTCTCCAACCATTTTTCAAACAAGTGTTCTGACCTGGACCAATTTAACTGGAATGTATAGGGATTTTTCCCTTCTTTCGTTGTTCGAATTTATAAGCCAGGCCCTGCCGTCCCCGCCACCCCATCAATGATAATAAATTTTAAACAACTCGGTCTTTGTTTTAATATCCAGCTTAAGAAAGATATTCTTCATATGATATTGAATCGTATTTAGACTCAGGTGTAGCCCGGCCGCCACCTCTTTATAAGACATGCCCTCCAGTACCATTTCTATGATCTCCTGCTCTTTTCTTGTCAGCTGATCTGTTTTGACCGGTTTGTCGCTCTTGTTACGGAAAAGCATGTACCGGAAGATCTGCTGGCTCATGGCGGGTTGTCCATATTCAAGCATATGGATGATCTTACGCTCGAGGCTGTAGAAGTTTTCCGTCTTCATCAGGTAACCATCTGCGCCCTGATCAAATGCCATCCTGATAATATGCTTGTTCTCTTCTTTGGTAAGCAATACTACGAGCATTTCAGGTTTCAGCTCCTTGAACTCTTTTATTTCTTCCAATCCTTCAGCATCTGCAGCCTGTGTGCTGAGTAAGAGCAGATCAGGGTTGAGGGTCGGATGATTGTACAGGATCCTGAAAGCATTGGAGGTGCTGTTGGTGTTGAGGCAGGTAGAAAAATGGCTGGTTTGAGAGATGTGCAAAATAAGGTCGTCACTGAATTGAATGTCATCTTCAATGATACCGATCTGGTATTTGCGATTCAGCTGAATTGATAACATTGGTTTTTTAGATTTTGGATCATTGGGAGTTAAATAAAAGTGTATTTAATCTACTGGTGAAGAGATTAGAAACAACAGAACATTCACATAATTTATCCTTAGAACAAAATAGGGAGCGAGGTGAGCTAGTCTGACCTTTCTCAAAAATAATGAAAATAAAATTATTGATTCGTCGCTGAATGAGGTGTATTCAAATTGATCGGGTGTAAAATAAGTACTATCCTAATAAGATATTCATAGACTACACTTTTATGTGGTAAATAATAGCAATAATAGCACGAATTTTATTTAAACGAATATCAGTAAAATTTAGATAAAACAAAGCAATGAAATATCACTGCTCGTGCGCAAGCCACCATTCACCTGCTGAGTATGATAGATCCTTATTCCCTTAAAGAGCAGCCGTTTGGGGTTGCGTTTGTTGTTTGGGAACATCAGAAAATATCTCCTGGAACGTCCCGGTTTAAGCCGTGATGGCCATTTTACTATACGTGTGTTATGCATGTGTCGGGAAGATAAATCATAAAGCGTATTGATAATATGATAAAACCCATTAATGATAATAAATGAAAACATCTATTTGGTCCCTTCACTTTCCGTCAGTCATTTACATGTATTTCATTGGCTAACCAGTTTAAATAGTCTTGCAGAGGGCAGGTTATGAAAAGAAAATTTACCCCAACAGAACGGAATGAAATCTTAAGAAGGGCGGCTATCGTAGTACTGGTGCTCCTTTTTTTTATTGTGTTTTTTCATAAACGGATCTTCATAGTGATCAAATCAGGTGAGGCGGGTGTTTTATATACCGTGATGAATGGTACCGATATAACGCGGACGTATGGTGAAGGCCTGCACATTATCAGTCCGTTCAGTACAATGACCATTTACGATGTCAAAACGCAAAAGCTCACGTTCAGTCAGTCTATTATCAGTAAAAATGGCCTTAAGGTAGATCTGCAATACGCCGTATTGTTCAAGCCGGACCGCAATTTCCTGCCCCTGTTGCATCAGCAGGTGGGGGTGGATTATAAGAACACGCTGATCGCGCCCTGTATACAATCCAAGATCAGAAAGGATATAGGCTCACTTAGCCCGGAAGATATCTATATGACGGAAAGAAGCGTCATGGAGAAAAATGAAATAGATAGTCTGAGGAAGATCCTGGTCAACAATAAAGTCCTTATTGAAGGATACTTCATATCAAGCGTAGTGCTGCCTGACTCTGTGAATAAAGCTATTACGGCCGTATACAGCCGGCAGCAACAGAGCGAGGAGTATAATTACAGGCTGGTCATAGAGCGAAAGGAGCGGCAGCGTAAGATCATTGAAGCCCAGGGTATAAGAGATTTCAGTACCATCCTGAATGTGTCGCCTGCTCAGTGGAGGGCGCTCGATGTAACACAGCGACTGGCCATGTCGCCAAACTCAAAGATGATCATTATGGGTAACAATGCAAGCGGCCTGCCTATCATCATGGGAGATCAGTTTACAACAGTGCCCAGCAACACTATCCCCGGAGCTACACCACCTGACCGAAGGAGGTTACAACGATAAAATAATTTTTCATCAGTAAATAAAATTAACATGGCAGAAAATCAACAAATTGAAGTTGCCACCGCTGAGAAAGCAGATGCAAGGGCAATTATCAAAAAGCATGTACTTATTTCTATGGGCGTAGGCGCCGTTCCTATCCCGATAGTGGATGTGGCAGCCGTTACCGGGGTGCAGCTTTCCATGATCAGTAAACTGGCGAGGGCACATGGTGTACAGTTTGCAGAAGATCTGGGCAAATCCCTGCTGGCATCCTTAGTAGGAGGTGTAGGCAGCAAGGCGCTGGTGACCAGCTTCCTGGGAAGTGCGCTCAAGGCCATTCCGGTTGTAGGATCTGCTATTGGCGCCGTTACATTCCCCGCAATTGCCGGTGCTACCACTTACGCTGTAGGAAAAGTGTTTGATAAACATTTTGCTGAAGGCGGTACCATGCTCGATTTCAAACCTAACGATGTAAAAGAATATTTCTCAGAAGAACTCGATAAAGGAAAAGAAGTTGTAACCAACATCACCAAAACAGTCAAGAAACCCTTTACCAGAGGGAAAGGAAGAGATGTGGAACCGGAGTCTGATATTGACATTAACTAACTGACCCCGATTATGTTCAGCATCATATTTAGCCCCTTATTTATCGGTTGGATAATTCTTTCAGTGGTCTGCGGAATTGTCGGTGCCCGCTCGCGCACCGGCTTCTGGGGAGCATTTTGTCTGGCCCTTGTCGCAACCCCTGTTGTGGTACTCGTACTGCTTTATTTGTTTCAGCCGATAAATAAGGGCAAATAATTTTTACATCCTACAAACAACATTAAAGCGATGCGTATTAGCGGCGTACAGCTTTTTATTTTCCCCCACGCGGGTGGAAGCGAGATCTCCTATGTTTCTGTAGAGAAAGAGCTGCTGCCTGAAACTGTGACAGCTACCATCTGTTACGCGGGAAGGGGTAGGAGGATACATGAGCCCTTTCAGAAAGACATGCATGCTATGGCAATGGACTGTATGAAGATAGTGCAGCAGAAAAGAAAGGAAGAACTGCCACTGGTGTTCCTCGGCCATAGCCTCGGTTCTCTCATTGCCTTCGAAACGATGAACTGTATGCGGCATTATGGCGTAAATCTGCCGGAACTGGTGTTCTTTTCCGGGAGAAAAGGGCCCACCGCTACAGAAAGAAGCAACAGGTCTTTATTGCCCGATGAAGAACTGCTGGCCTGTCTTTCCCGCATGGGAGGCATTCCTGAGTCTTTTCTGCAGCATCCGGACTTTCTCTCCTTCTATCTGCCGATCATCAGAAATGACCTCCGCCTGAATGACACCTATTGTTATGAGCAACGTGAATCGTTCGATATACCCTTCGTTGTTATGAATGGAACGGAAGACGAGCATGTAGGCCCCGAGCCTGCGCTTTCATGGAAAGAGCACACGACGGCGGCCTGTTACCAGGAGTGGCTGGAAGGTAACCATTTCTATTTTTCGGATGCCGCAACTTTCAGCCGGACATTATCCAAATACTTCAGTATGCATTTCCCGCATTTGCAGCTGTCCCGCTATAAAGAATGTATTTAACCCTCTATCAACCAATTTAACTATTGTGAAAACAGCAACCCAGTCTACATCCCATGATACGCTTAGCAGTCTACAGAAGTCGTTTCTGATCATCCGGAACCTTGAAAGAAAACTGCAGGAAGAGAAGAACCGTGACCCCTTGTCAGAAGAAATAGCGGTGGTAGGGATGGCGTGTCACCTGCCCGGTGGCATCCGTTCAGTACAGGACTTCTGGGATGCCTTGCTGACGGGGGAAGACCTGATCGCTGACAATGGTTTAACCGCCCGCTGGCAGGACATGGGACAGTCCGAAAGTTCTGTCCATCGCGCTATGCCGCATGCGGGCCTGCTTGACGACATCACATTGTTTGATAACGAATATTTTCACATTTCCCCGGCAGAGGCCAGATATATCGATCCGCAGCAGCGGCAGCTGCTGATGACGGTAGCCAATGCCCTTGCCGATGCAGGTATAGCGCCGGAATCGCTCAAAGGGTCTGATACCGGCGTATTCACCGGCATCAGCGCTTTTGACTACAGCCTGCATATCATGCAGCAGGATGACAAGTACAGGGTGGACCCTTACCTGGGCAGTGGCAATTCGCTCAGTGGCGCCAGCGGCCGTATATCTTACTGTTACGGTTTTCATGGTCCCTGTCTGAGTATCGATACCGCCTGCTCTTCTTCACTTGTAGCTTTGCACCAGGGTGCTGAAAGCCTGAAAAGGCATGAATGCGGGATCGCTATTGTGGGTGGCGTAAACCTGGTATTATCTCCTTATCTGCAGGCCAGCCTTACAGATGCCGGCATGTTATCGCCAGACGGGCGTTGCAAGGCCTTTGATGACAGCGCGAATGGTTATGTGCGTTCTGAAGGTTGCCTGACCGTTGTATTAAAAAGATTATCGGATGCGGTAAAAGACGGAGACCGTATCTATGCATGTATTAAAGGTTCTGCCGTGGCACAGGATGGCGCCAGCGGCGGCCTGACCGTTCCTGACCCTGCGAGCCAGGCGAAGGTGATCCGTAATGCCCTGCGTGCCGCAGGCATGCAGCCGGAAGAGATCAGCTTTATTGAAGGTCATGGTACCGGTACGTCACTGGGCGATCCGGTAGAGGCAGAAGGCTTAAAACAGGTATTCGGCAGCCGTAAAGGAGGAGAGAAGCTGCTGATGGGCTCCGTGAAGAGTAATGTAGGCCACCTGGAAGCGGCCGCCGGACTGGCAGGTTTTATGAAAGCCTGCCTGAGTATCTATCATAGACAATTGCCTCCTCATTTGCATTTCCAGCAGCCGAATCATCATATCGATTGGGAACATATGCCTTTCCGTGTCAATAAACACGTATACGGATTCACAGATAAAGATGCACGTATAAGCGGAGGCGTTAGCTCCTTTGGTTTTACCGGCACTATCGCTCATTGCATAGTGACCGCCTGTGAAGCAACACCTTCCATCAAGGCAAAGCAGCTACCTGCGCCGCATTTCCAGCAGAAGTCGCACTGGCTGGGAAATCTGCCCGGAAAATCTGCCGCTGCTTGTTTTAACATACAGTGGAAGCCACTGACTGCGCTGGAAGAGAAAGGCACCCCGCAGCAATACATATATATCGAAACTGGTGCAGGAACAGCTGTCGTCAGGGAACAGTTCATGCAAAATAATGAGAGCAGTACATTGGCGCCTGAGCAGGTGCTGATGCTGGATAGTATTGTGCCAGCTCCCCGCCCGTACCCGCTTTGCCTGGTATACGATATCAGCACATTGCAGGAGACGGATGCCGGGGAAATGAAACATGTTTACCAGCAGTTACTGCACTTCCTTCAAACTGTACAACAGCTTAGCCATATACCGGAAACCATTCTTTTTATTACCCGTCATGCGTTCAATGCACCGGGCACCAATGATGTAAATGCATTACAATACAGCCTGACCGCTTTCATCAGATCAGCGTCTCTGGAAATGCGTGGCCCCGCTATGCTGGTGCTGGACATAGATACGACGCTGCCAGATCAGGCTTTCATCAACAACTACATACAGCAATCCTATTACAGGGAGATAGCCGGCAGGAATGGCGGGATCTGGTATCCCGCTCTCGGGGTCACAGGACTTTCACCTGCAGTGGAAATTACCTGCGATCCGGATGGTACTTATCTCATCACCGGAGGTAAGGGCTCTTTGGGAGCACACCTGGCCGAGTGGATGCTGCATAAGGGTGCAGGTACGGTAATCGTTACCGGAAGAAGCGCAGGCAGCCCGACGCATAATGATCGTATTGTTTACAAACAACTGGACGTAACGGATGAAAACGCAGTGCGAGACTTCGGTGACTGGCTGCGCATGGAAAGGAAAGTACTGAAGGGCATTGTGCATGCAGCTGGTACGAACAGCCGGTGTTTGCAAAGCAGGATGTCTGCCGATGATATCATGTATGTGGCCGCACCCAAGGTCACAGGTTTGCAGCACCTGACCACTTATCTGCCTTTGGAAGGACTGGATTTCCTGGTGACCTACTCGTCCATTGCCGCCGTGTGGGGATCGGGCATGTTGTCTCATTACGCTGCCGCGAATGCCTATATGGATGCTTTTGTGCTCCAACTCAGGAAACGTGGTATTCCGGCGAAGACCATCGACTGGGGCCCGTGGAAAGACAGCAATATGATGCTTGAAGCGGAGAACAGTGCTGACCTGCTGAAGGAGTCTGGTGTGCCGCCTTTTAATGCAGGCGCGGTACGCAGGGTATATGCTTCTCTGCTGGTAGCAGATGCTCCGCAGCTGGTGTATGTATGCCTTGACAATGCCCGTTTTATTGCGATGATGGAAATGCAGGGCGCTATGGCCTTCTGGGAGAATCTGCGGCCTGTGGAAGAGGCAGTGGAAACGCCGGCAGCAGGAAAGACAGATCTGTCATTGATCGCAGATGATGTAGAAAGAGAAGACATCATAAAACAGGAATTACTCCGGCTGGTGAAACAGGTGCTGGCAATCGGCGATGATGAACAGGTAGACCTCAGCAGGAGCTTCAGTGATATGGGTATGGACTCTATCCTGCTGGTGAAATATGTACAGTGCATCAATGCACAGTTGGGACTGAACGCAACCACCAATATGCTGTTCAATTATCCCACCATCAATGGCTTGTCGGTTTATGTGAACAGCCGTTTTAAAAAGGCTGTGACAGCACCGGTAAAAGCAACCATCAGCAGTCTCTATGATATGAGTGATGAGGAGGTATTAAAAATGGTTAGTGAAGAAATGCAAAAATATTAAGCACCCTATGGAAAATATTGAGCTGGTAAAAAAGTTATACGAAAGGCTGAAGATAGCGGAAGAACGTATCGTAACGCTGGAGAAAAAGGAGGACATGCCTGTTGCCATTGTTGGCATGTCCTGCCGTTTTCCCGGCGCGGAAAATATAGCGGCATTCTGGGATAATCTGTGCCAGGCTAAGGACGCCGTTGCCGAAGTGCCGGCAACACGCTGGAATGCGGCGCGCTTTTATGATAAGAACCCTGATGCGCCAGGCAAGTCTTATTGCACCAAAGGCGCTTTTATTGATGATGTAAAAGGATTTGATGCGGCCTTTTTCCGGATCAATCCTGCCGAGGCCAGGCAGATGTCGCCTCAGCAGCGTATACTGCTGGAAACCACCTGGCAGGCGCTGGAAGCAGCGAACATCCCGCCGGGTAGTCTGAACGGTACAGACACTGCAGTATTCCTGAGTATATCTGACGATCAGTACAGACACCTTGCAGCAGGTGGGAATGTGGACGGTATCTCACATTTCTCTGTAACAGGTAATGCGATATCTACCGCTGGTGGAAGGATCGCTTATCAGCTGGGACTGACCGGTGCAAACATGGTGGTTGATACCGCCTGTTCTTCTTCCCTGGTAGCGGTCGACCTCGCGGTACGCGAGCTCCGTTCCGGTAAGACCAACGTTGCCATAGCCGGTGGGGTGAACCTTTTCCTGACACCTTTCGGACATATCTCTCTTTCCAAAACCAGGGCCCTCTCAGAAGACGGGCGTTGTAAAGCGTTCGATGCATCGGCAGATGGATACGGACGCGGCGAAGGATGTGGTATAGTGGTGCTGAAAAGATATGATGACGCGGTGAAAGATGGCGATCATATTATCGCCGTAATCAAAGGGACGGGGGTAAATCAGGATGGCGCGAGTAATGGTATGACGGCGCCGAATGGACTGGCGCAGGAAAGATTGTTACAATCAGTGCTCAATAAAGCGAATGTAGATCCTACCGATGTGCTGTACGTAGAAACACATGGTACAGGTACTAAACTCGGCGATCCTATTGAAGCAGAGGCATTGCAACAGGCTTATATCAGGGACAATAAACGGAAACATCCGCTCTACATAGGTAGTGTGAAGACCAATATTGGTCACCTGGAATCGGCTGCTGGTATTGCGGCGCTGATAAAAACGGCCTTATGCCTGTATCATAAAAAAATACCGGCCAGCCTGCACTATCACAACCCTAATCCTGTTATCAGCTGGCATGAGCAGGTAAAAGTGGCGACAAGACTTATTGATATGCCGAAAGCCGAAAATCGTCTGGCAGCAGTCAGCTCATTTGGGTTCAGTGGCACGAATGTGCATATGATATTGCAGGCGGCAGAACAGGAGTATAGTAATCCCTATCCGGATGAATGTGCAGTGTTACTGCTCTCTGCCCGTTCTGCAAAAGCGCTGAAGAAGCTGGCAGCGGCATATGTTGATTATCTTGGGAACACAGCCGCTGCTTTGCCTGATATAGCTTATACAGCCCTGCATTGCAGGGACCATTTCGAAGAGCGGGTAGCAGTGATAGCGGAAGATAAGCCGGCGGCTGCGCGATTGCTGGAGTTGCTGATAACCGGCGCTGATGAAAGACTATTCGTATCACCCGGAATGACACACAGTCATTGCACATTGCTGCAGGAAGACGCACAGCAGTTCCTGTCGGGTAAAAAAGAACATAACTATTCGCTACGCGGTACGCAGGTACCTATTCCTGTTTATCAGTTTGATCATGAAGAGTTCTGGGTGGACGACAGTCTGTACCGCTCAGCCGAAGGGCCCACCCATGAAGTGGCTAAGGCTACACCTGCGGTAGCGGTGGAAGACGCGTCAATTGCATTGTACGTGGACAGGATCGTTGGGGAGATCACAGAAATGAACGCGGGCACATTTGGAGACGCGGATGATTTCTTTGGCATGGGCATGGACTCTATTATGATCATGCACCTGCGCGAACGCATCCTTGAAGATAAGCAGGTGAATATTGACATATCCCTGTTTTATGACAAACTAAATACACCCGGTAAATTAAAAGAATATCTGTTGGCGGCAGCACCCGGCGCCTTGACAGTAAAGAAGACAGTGGAAGCTGCTTTTGTACCTTATAAAGTGCCGGAGATAACAGCAGATCAGACTACAGATGGCAAAGACGCTGCATTACAGGCTTTGGTGAATGATGTAGTAAAGAACAGCAGCAGCTCCAAACAACAGACACAAGCTTACCGCCAGTACCTGGCTAATAACCGCAACATAGCAGGCTTTAAGCCCCGCTGGAAAGAGATGGTATACCAGCCGGTGGCCGCAAAAGCGGAAGGGGCTTATATATGGGATAGCGAAGAGCATCGCTACCTCGATTTCACCATGGGATTTGGCGTACACCTCTTCGGTTACAACCCCTCATTTGTCAATCAACATCTGCAGGAAGTACTTGAAAATAAATTGTTTCTCGGTGCTTTGAGTCCGCGGGCAGGGGAACTGGCCATGCGCATCTGTAACATCACCGGCAACGAGCGTGCGGCCTTTTATAACACAGGAACAGAAGCTGTGATGGTGGCCCTCAGGCTGGCCAGGGCCGTGACGCAGAAGAACAGGATCGTGCTCTTCTCCGGTTCCTATCATGGCACCTTTGATGGCATACTGGCGCGGCAGGGCAAAGACATCTATGGCGAACCGCTGGCGCCGGGTGTGAGCACTTCGGTTAGTCAGGATGTGCTGGTATTGCGTTATGGTAATGAGGAAGACCTGGAAGTGATTGCAGGCATGGCGGAAGAAATCGCAGCTGTACTGGTAGAGCCGGTGCAGAGCCGCCGGCCGGATTTCTTCCCCGAACAATTCCTGCAGCAGCTGTCAGGCATTACAACACAGCACAACATTGCGCTGATATTTGATGAAGTGATATCCGGGTTCAGGTTTGCCATCAATGGCATTCGTGCCTTTACAGACGTAAGGCCTGATATTTCTGTATATGGTAAGATCATCGGTGGTGGAGTACCCATCGGTGTAGTGGCAGGAAAGAGGCGTTTCCTGGATGCTGTGGATGGCGGCTTCTGGACTTACGGCGATCAGTCACATCCTACAGTGATGAATACGTTTGTAGCAGGTACTTTCTGTCACCATCCTCTGGCCATGGAAGCAGGTATCCATGTATTGAACCACCTGGAAGCCAACCCTGACATCTACCGGCAGCTGGAGCAAACCACCGGTAGCATCTGCGAAGAATTGAACACCTTCTTCAAAAGCAGGCATCTGCCTGTCAGCATGGTGCATTTCGGATCACTGTTCCGTTTTGTGCTGAAAGGTAATTACGAACTGTTGTTCTATAAACTGCTGGCGAAAGGTATCTATATCTGGGAAGGCAGGAACTGTTACGTGTCCACCGCGCATACTGCTGCCGATATCCGTTACCTGATCGATGCGGTAAAAGAAAGTTGTATGGAGTTGCTGCAGGACGAATTGATCACCGCAACGGAAGAAGAAGCGTTGCCTGAAATAAGACTCTCTGCTGCGCAGCAGAACATCTGGTGGGCATGGCAACTGCAGCAGGAATCGGCATTGTTTAATCTGTCGGAAACCATGTTGATTGAAAATGGTTTCCTGCCTGATAAATTCGAAGCAGCCTGCCACCTGCTGACGCAAAGACATGAAATATTACGCACTGTCTTCTATGAAAAAGACGGTGTGCCCTGGCAGCGAACCGTATCTGACAGGCAATTCAGGCTTACCTGGATGGACCTGCCGGAAGACGACAGTGCAGCAGAACAGCTGCTGCAGGAGAAGGGCCAGGAGCCTTTCAGGCCGGATGACGACTGGTTATGGCGGGTGGCAGTCAGTGAAAGGAAGAATGGCGCATACCTGGTGACGATCACCCTGCACCATATCATTTGTGATGGGTGGTCCATGGAGGTGCTTTTCAATGACCTGATCGATCTGTACAATGCATTGATAAAAGAAGAGACCATTAAAGGTGTTGGTGCATTACAGTACCGGCACTATGTGCAGGAAGAGCAGGAAAGTATGCAGAATGAAGCGCTGCGTACCTTTTGGCAGCAACAGGTGAAAGATATTGAATTACTGCATATTCCGGGATCGACCACTGAAGGTGCCCCGGGAAATGGAGAGTTCTCGTTGACGATCAAGGGCCAGCATTACGCCGGTATCCGGCAGCTGGCCACTGATCTTAATCTGAGCGTGTTTACCATCATCACAGCGGTGACCCAGTTACTGTTATACAGTTATACCGGCGCAACAGACATTACCACCGGCACGCCTGTTACAGGTCGAAGCAAGGCGAAGTGGCATAAGCTCATAGGGCATTTCCTTAATATACTGGTACTGCGTACGCAGCTTAAAAAAGAAGAGACCTTCACTGAACTGCTGCAAAGACTCAAGCTACACCTGCTGGAGATGTTCGAGAAGCAGGATTACTCTTTCGAAACACTAAAAAACGAGTGCTGGGACCGGCGTGATGGCGAACAGCATCCCTTCTTTGAAATAGAAATATCACTGCAGAACTTCAGGCTGAAGCGGCACCATACTTCGAGGGACTTTAGTGGCTTGTCGGTGAACACGTTGAAGGGATTGTCCGTAGACCCGAGAAAGTACCCGATGGAATTCCGCTTTGATGAAGGGCATGACGATATCGAGCTGCAGATACATTACGATACTGGTCGCTATCCCGCAGCATTGGTGAAGGAAATGCTGGAAGACTGGCAGTTGTTACTGGAGCTGGCCTGTACAGGCAGAGACGAATCGCTGGCCGCATTGACAGGAAAGCTGAAGGAACTCCGTGCCGGCAGAACTAAACAGGCATTGCATTCCCGCCGTAGTGAGAACTTTTTGAAATTAACCACAACAAAATAAACTCCCCATGCAGTTTCAGAGACAGCAATTTTCATTAAAAGATGTGAAACCAAAACCCATTGATCTGGCGGGTGACCTCATTGATAAAACACCAGGTTTCCCTGTGCGTTACGAACCCGCTATGGATGGCGTCTCGTTAAGATCATGGCTGGCTGGGCACCAGGATGAAGTGGCGGAAGATCTGAAAGTGCATGGCGCTATCTTATTCAGAGGTTTTGACGTGCCGGACAGAAATGCGTTCCAGGATGTAATGGGGGCGTTTAATGAAGAATTCCTTTCTTATAAAGACCGCTCTTCCCCACGAACGGAAGTAAAAGAGAACCTGTACACGTCTACAGAACATCCGGCTGATCAGGTCATTAATATGCATAACGAATTGTCTTATTCTCATACCTGGCCGCTGAGGATCGCTTTTTATTGTTCCAAAGAGCCAGCTGAGAAAGGCGAGACACCTGTGGCGGATGTACGCAAAGTATTGCAACGCCTGCCTGCGGAACTGGTAAGCGTGTTCAAAGAAAAGGGAATACTATACCGAAGACTGCTGCAGAAGGGCGTAGGCTTATCGTGGCAGGAAGTATTCCAGACAGAAGACCGCGCAGTGGTGGAGGAACATTGTAAAGCATATGGACAGGAATTTACCTGGAGCGGTAATGACCGGCTGGAGATCAGGTGGCGCCGTCCGGCTGTGAGAACGCACCCGGTCACCGGAGAAGATATCTGGTTCAACCACGGATACTTCTTCAATTTCCTGGCCCTCGCGCCCGAGATAAGGGCTGCCTTTTCCAGCAGTGATGAATTGCCTTTTAATACCTATTACGGAGATGGTTCTTCTATCGAAGCCGAATACCTGGAGCTTATTCACGCCGCCTACCAGGAGGAGTGTGTCTATTTTCCATGGAAAAGAAAGGATATCCTGCTGATGGATAATATGCTGGTTGCGCATGGGCGTAATTCTTTCAAAGGTGCGCGAGAGATCAATGTAATCATGATGAAACCTATCAGATAATAATGGAGCGTTTACCCGATGCAATCATCCTTCCTGTTACTGAAACACAGAAAGGATATTTTCAACAACACATATCCCAGCAGCCAGTTACTTTCTCCTGGCAGATCAATTGTGAGCCGGTACAGGACATGAAAGCGCTTGCGTCAGCGCTGCGGCAGCTTTTTCAAAAGCAGGAAGCCCTGCTGGTACGCTTCGTAAATCAGCCTGACATGGTTTACCCTTTGCAGGAGATCGGTACTGCGGAAGATGGACACATACATATTTTCCTTGAAGCACAGCGCAAAGATGCCCGCTCATTTTCAAATGATAGTAAACAGTATCTTGAACAGTTAAGTGAGCTGGTGGTGTTTGCCGCCTCACGCGACAGTGAAGACGCTTGTTATCATGCCTACCTGCAGCTGCCTTTTGGTGTTGCGGATTTTCATAGTATAGGTAAGTTGTGCAGTGCCATACAACATGTCTTTTCTGCTAAGCCGGCGGCTGATGCAGCTATATCTTATTCACAATACGTAAGCTGGCAGGCGGAGACGCTAAAACAGCAGCCGGAGGAAATAACCAACTGGTTCAAACAACAGCTGCCCACCCGCGTAAAAGCGACACCGTTTTTATTTGAAACAGCAGGTGTTACGGATAAACCGGTATATGAAAGCACCGCTGTCAACCGGAAAGGAAGGGCGTTGCAGCTAGAGGTGGAAAGGATAGGGTTTTCCGTGAGGGATTGCTGCTATGGCATCTTCAGTATCCTGTTAAGTCATTTTACCAGCAGGGACCTTGTGACACCCGGCGTAGTGCTCAGCGGCAGGGTGTATGACGAATTGGATAATACAGTGGGGCTTATCGACCAGGTGGTTCCATTACCACTGACATGGGAGGACAGGTTTAAATTGCTGGTCAACACGATCTCTCAGCTAATGGGAGAGCGTCAATCTGTAGCTGAATATTTCAGCCATGAATTTATACAGGAAGTTTCCGGTAGTGGATTGCCTTATGTGGTGCAGTACGTACAACTGCCTGATGATGTCGTGCATTACAGTGACTGGCAGGTGATACTTCCTGGTGTGGCATTGCAGCTGGACATCCTGGATACACAGGATGGATTGGCTACCCGCTGGATTTTTGACAGTACGCGGTTCAGCCGGCCTGCGGTAGAACAGATAGACCGCGTATTGCAAAAGCTGCTGGACCTCGCTGCAGTTAATCCGAAACAGCTCACAAACATTAATTTACTGGCGGATGAAACGCCTGTTGATATAGATCTTCCGACCACTGCACAACAGGACTTTATCACCCTGTTTCAGGCAAGCTGCCGGCAGTACCCCGACGCAGTGGCCATTGTGGAGGGCGACATAACATATACCTATAGCGCATTGGAACAGTTGGCCAATAAACTGGCGCTTGTGCTGATGAAAGAAAAGGGTGTACAGCCCGGAGATATTGTAGCTATCAGTGCGCCGAGAAGTGCCCGGGTGCTTATTGCCCTCATTGCCATTATGAAGGCAGGAGCAGCTTTCCTGCCACTGGACAGGTCACAGCCGGCAGTCAGGGTACGGGCTATTCTGGATGATGCGGCCCCGGTGCTTGTGCTGACGGAGAATGCAGATGACAGGATCGGTTGTTCGATAGCGGCCTTGCTGGAGACAGCAGACAGCGTATCTGGTGAGATGGCGTATCCGCAACTGGATGGCGAAGCGCTTTCTTATGTGATCTATACGTCTGGTACGACAGGCAAACCAAAGGGTTGTATGTTGTCAGTGAATAATCTGTCGCATTACTTACACTGGTGCGCCAAAACCTATACTAAAGAAACCATCTGCGGCAACTTCCCCTGGTTTACGCCATTGTCCTTTGACCTTACCATCACCGGCATCTTTTTGCCGCTGATAACCGGAAAGAAGGTGGTGGTATTTCCGGAGGAATTACAGACAGACCTCATCCTGCAGCAATGTTTTTCAGGAAAGTATGGCGTTGACAGTATTAAACTGACGCCTTCGCATATCAGTCTCTTAAAACACCTGGAACTGACAGAAACGCCTATACAGGTGGTGATCACAGGAGGAGAGCAGTTACAGGGTTCGCAGGCAGCGGCCTTGTTCCGGCTGAACAAAGACATTTTGCTATTCAATGAATACGGGCCAACGGAAGCTACTGTTGGCTGCATAGTGAAGCTTATCAGTCCTGACGATCAGCTGATCACCATAGGACGTCCGATAGATGGGATGCATGCGTGCATCCTCAATAATGCGGGACAGCCGCTATTGCCGGGATTGGCCGGAGAACTGTTCCTGGCAGGTAAGGGAATTGCCATGGGCTATCTCAACAACCAGGCCTTGACAGATGAGAAGTTTATACTGTCAGGTAATGATCGGGTGCTTTACAGAACCGGCGACCTTGCCCGGCAATTGCCGGACGGAGAGCTGGTGTTCCTGGGCAGGATGGACCAGCAGCTGAAGATCCGCGGATACCGTATAGAAGCAGAGGAAATCATACACCATTTACAATATATTCCGGGCGTAAGGGCGGCACATGTACTGGCGGAGCAGCATGGGGATGACCCCGAGCTGGCGCTGTTCTTTGAGGGCGATGCAGCCATCGCGGCTGTGGCAGCGTTGCTGAAAACGCATCTGCCGGCATACATGGTGCCGCAACATTTTTATAGGGTGAAGCAAATACCACTTACCATCAATGGAAAAGTGGATACCAAACGGCTGTTGTCCCATAGCTTAACCATTAAAGAAGACACAAGACCTTATGAAGCCCCTGTTAACGATACCGAAGAACAGATAGCGGCTATCTGGAAGGAGCTGTTGCAGGTGGAGCAGGTGGGCAGGCATGACCACTTTTTTGCTTCCGGCGGACAAAGCATCAAGGCTTCGGCATTGGTGGCCCGTTTAAACAGGCATTTTAAGGCCGGATTTTCGCTGAAAGATATTTTTGACTATCCGGTATTGTCCGAACAGGCAATACGCGCTGTAAAAGCTAAAAAGGCCCTTTTAACGGATCCTGTAGAGCTGCCCTTGCGCGAATCGTATGAATTGTCGGGGCAGCAGCTGCGGATCTGGACAGAACACAAGGGGGTCCGTTTTTCTACTGCCTACAACATGCCTGTTGCCTACCGGATCCACGGTCCGTTTTCGGTACAGCGTTTTGTGGCTGCCTTTGAGAAGGTCATTGAACGTTTTGAATCATTGCGCACCACCTTTGTTTGCGGAGACGATGGTATACCCAGGCAGGTGATCCATCGTGATACGGCTTTTGTCTATCACTATGAAGAGGGACCTGTTGATGTTGAAACAGTGTGCCGGCAGCATGCGCAGCTGCATATACTGCTGGATGTGCTCCCGCTGTACAGAATAGCCTTGTACAAACTGGCTCAGGAAGAATGGCTGTTGCTGATCAACCTGCATCATATAATTGCGGACGGATTGTCGGAAGAGATCCTGTTTGCGCACTTACTGAAGGAATATGATGAGTTGAACGTACATGACACTTCCTCCGGTTTGCAGTATAAAGAGTACGCGGCCTGGCAGAACAGCCTGCAGCAGGACAAGGCAGCCCGTGATTACTGGCTACAGCAATTCAGGGACCCGCTGCCTGTGGCGGCATTAACGGCTCCTGCGAATAGTAGCCGTCAGCAGCAGACGATGGCCGGCAGTCACAGCATAACATTGGGAAAGACGCTTTCAGGCAGGATACTGGCGTTCTCGAAGGAGAGAAAGATCACCGTCTTCCCGTTATTGCTGTCGATAGTAGATATGTTATTATACCGCTATGGCGGTGGCAACGACAGGGTGCTGGCCATCCCGGTAGATAATCGCCTGCACGAAGCTTTTATGCAACAGGTAGGTTTTTTCCTGAATACACTGCTCTTAAGAAATGAGCTTGATCCTAAGGCATCCTTTCATCAGTTAACTGACAGGTGGAGCCGTCGCCTGGCCGAAGGCCTGGAGCACCAGCAATATCCTTATGAGCTACTGGCAAAAGAACTGGTGGCGCTGCACGGCATCTCCGGCGATAGCCTGTTCCATGTACTGGTCAATTTCCAGGAAAGGCAGCAGGGTAATACCATTGAAACAAATGAACTAAGGTTGGAGAAACTGCCGTACGACGGGCATACACAGGCCAAAGTGGGACTGGCATTCAACTTTTCTCAGCATAAGGATGAACTGAGCCTCACGGTCGACTATGACAGCACCCGTTATGAAGCGTCTTTCATCCGCCAGCTATTAAGGCATTGCCTCTTCCTGGCAGGGCAGCTGATAGACCAGGCAGAAAGCGCTGTGGGAACAGTGAGTATGCTTTCGCCCGACGAAGTGGCGCAATGGAAGAAGTGTGGTACAGGGCCTGTTGTCAATATCGCACCCGCTGAAACGATCATTTCCCGCTTCCGTCAGGTGGCGGAACAATATCCCGACTGCACGGCTATTGTTGACCAGGGCAGGAGGGTGAGCTATCGTACGCTGTTAAAACGAGTGTTGACCATGGGTATGGGCGGGATACTGCCCGGTCAGATCGTGCCGGTGCTGGCGGCGCGTAATGAACTGACGGTAACGGCTATGCTGGCCATTATGAACCGTGGGGCGATATACCTGCCTGTCGACGTGAAATTGCCGGAGGAAAGGGTCCTGGCTATCATTAGAGAATGCGGTGTACAGGTTGTGCTGAATACCTCCGGGCAAGCCTACGAGCTGAAAGATATTGCCGTACTGACACCTACGTTTACCAGCAGGGAGAGCCAGCCGGTACGCATTACAGGAGAAGTACCTGCTTATATGATCTTCACTTCCGGTTCTACCGGTAAGCCTAAGGGACTCAGCATATCCCATACAGGGTTGTTAAACACCATCACTGCGCAGATCGCGGGATTTGGCGTGAGCCAGGATGATCATTGTCTTTGGTTCTCATCACCCGGTTTTGATGCATCCCTGTCGGAAGTATGCCTGGCACTATTATCCGGGGCCGCTTTATATACAGCTGGTCCTGAGCTGATCAATAACCAGTATGTATTCCTCGACTGGCTCACAAACAGTGGCATCTCGGTAGCCACCATTCCCCCGGCTTACCTGTCTGCATTACCGGCAGCGCTGCCAGCTACCCTACGTGTGCTCATTGCTGCGGGAGAGGCCCTGCCTGAAAGGACAGGACTTGCACTGGCCGGTCAGCATATGCTGTTCAATGCATATGGTCCTTCGGAGAATGCTATCTGTACCACTTTCACCCGGATCTATCCTGCAGATCACCTGATGCCTATAGGTATGCCGATAGCCAATGTGCAGGTAAAAGTACTGGATGCTGACCAGCAACCGGTGCCTGCAGGGGTAACAGGAGAACTACATATTACGGGCGTCGGACTGGCGAAAGGGTACTACAATAATGAAACAGAAACTGCATTACGTTTTTATAAAGCTGGAGAGGAGACATGGTACCGTACGGGGGACTTCGTACGTTGGCTCGATGATGGCAGGATGGCCTTTGTGGGGAGGAAAGACGAGCAGGTAAAGATCAATGGCAACAGGGTAGAGCTGGAAGACATCCGGCATTGCCTGACTGCCCACCACCTGGTGAAAGATGCCGTGGTAGTATACAGGGCATTTGAAGGGACTGCACATCCCATACTGGTGGCGTATGTTGTGCCGGAAAATGCTACCTGCGACAGCGATATGCTGATGGCGTATGCCAGGACGGTATTGCCGGCTTATATGGTGCCTTCTTTCTTTATCACCGTACCGCTTATACCGCTTACCGGCAATGGAAAGAAAGACAGCAGCAACCTGCCTTCGCCTGTTATTCATGAGCAGGGGCATACCGCTGGGCCGCTATCAGAAAGTGAGCAGATGATAGCTATGCTGTATACTGGCCTGCTAAGTACACTTGCCGACCGGCATACACATTTCTTTGCCGCCGGTGGTAACAGTCTTCGCGCTATTCAGCTTATTTCGGCTATCTACAAGTTATCTGAAAAGTCTGTCACACTGGGAGAGCTTTACAGGCATCCACAGGTAAAGGAACTGGCCCTCCTGCTTGATCAGAAAACGCCGGAGCTTTCTTACGAAAAGTATCTGGAGGAGAATGAATGGTACAGGGCTACTCCTATGCAGCAGCGCATATGGGCTGATATGGAGGTGAGCGGCGGAGGCAAATATCTCATGAAGGGGTCCTTTGAGTTGAGTGGTCCGCTGGATGAGGCCCGTTTCAGCAAAGCGCTTCGCCATGTGCTGGAAGTTCATGGTATGCTGAGATGCCGCTTCCGGGTATCCGGAGAAGGCCTGCAATATAAACTGTTCCCTGTAGATGAAAGTCAGATACAGTATGGTGATGGCTCCAGTGTGGAGATGAACCCTGAGCAGGATCCCGTATGCCGGTTGTTCTTACAACAACATGATCAGGACCGTTACGTGTTCACATTTGTGTTACATCATCTTATTGCAGATGCATGGAGTATCAAGGTACTCATGACAGCCATCCTCGACCATTATGGGAATGCGCTACAGTATAAAGAAATTACACCCTATAGTAAATATGCACAAAGTATCAGTCAGCTGCTGCCCGTTAAAACCGACAGGGTTGCACTGGCCCGTCATTGCCTTTTGAAAGAAAAACAGGAGGTAAATACAGCAGAACAGGGCACCGGGTATTTCAGGCAGATATTTCATAAGTATTCAGGTGACACCATCACGGAGTTGTCTGCGCAATACAAGGTATCTCCCTTTGCACTGATCACCGGCTTACAAACGCTGGCATTTATGGATGATGCGGTGCAACCGGTATTGACGGTGTTTGCGCCGCTTCACGGACGCTTTGATCCGGCCTGGTACAATACGGTGGGGCTGTTCATGAACGTAGTGCCCTTCACTATCTACAAGCAGTTATATACACATATATCAGACCTGATCGAGCATGTGCAGGCACAGTGTACTGCTTATCTTGAGCAGCCTGAAAGGTATGTGGCGCAATGGGTACCGGCTGGCGCAGAAGAAGTGGAGGGCCGGGGCATCCTGGAAATTCATATAGATGATTTAGAAGGGCATTACCGGGATGAAGCTGTAACGCCACCGGATATTACTATTCGCCCGCTTCATACTGCCATGAGCAGAAAGTTCAGCATGGAAATACATTTTACCTCAGACAGCCAGGGACTTTCAGCAGAATGCCTGTATGATCAGGGCGCCTACAGCGGAAAGTCCGTACAACGGGGCATCGCGCGGTTTGAACAGATGCTGTCTGCACTTAGCAGTGAACCTTCACAAACGATGATTGCCCTGGAACTTCAATTACATAACACGGAAAAGAACTTGATGCAGTCCGCACAACAGGACAGCATCCGTAGCTTCCTCAAAAAGAATTAAGCGTTTAATATGAGTATCCATTGTATATCTCCTGTGCAGAAAAAGTACTTCAGTCTCAAGTGGGAGCAGGCATTGTTACACAGGGCTTTATTCAGGATCACTACACCTGTTACACACGATATTGTTAGTCGCTGGCGAGACCTGGTAAGCAGGCATGGTATACTGAGAACTGTCAGTACCTGTACCAGCAACGTCAGTGTCCCTTTCCAGGAAGTGAAGGACGAAGATCAAACCGTGCTGACTGTTATTGCAGATAAGGGGCATGATGAAGGAGCTGTTATCGCCGAATGGCAGCGTGTATCGTCACTGGATAATACGAAGATCCGGCTGATTGTCTTTAATGACGATAAAGGCATGCCTGCCTACCTCGGTCTCGTAGCGCCGACGGTATGGCTGGACAGCTGGTCTTTACGTTTTCTCGTACAACAGCTGATCACAGCAAATACACCGGAAGAAGAGCCGCTTCAGTTCATCCAGTATGTGGAATGGCTGGAGAGTATTTCAGATGAGGGCACGGACTTACCGCAGGACCTGGAACAGGAGCCTGTACAGACTACCGGAACGCTTACCTTGCAGCACGGCGTGGGTAACGGTATATACAGTTCCTATGTCACCACAGACCTGAAAGCAGGTGACGCATTGCTTGAGCAGCTGGAGCAGGTAGCCATACAACAAAACATTACACCCGCTGATATCTGGTATTGGGCATGGACGAATGTAACTGCCCGGTACCTGAAACAAGGTACAGGTGCAGCTGCTTATATATCATCCGGTCGGCAGTTCGATGAGTTCAAACAGATACCTGGTGCTTTTGCAAAAGGCATCTACAGCAATTTCCGCAAGGAAGACGCGCAGGATGTGGTGCGATTAAAGGAGAGGCGGGAACGTTTTGATCTGTACCGGGAACAGCTGGAAGCAAATGCTGCTTACAGCAATTGTACCTGTAGCTTTGAATACCTGGAACGCGACCATTTCCCGGAAGGAGTACTGGCAGAGATGCCGGTTTGCGTAGAGAGTCTTTCCTGCCATGAGCCGTTTATACTGTCTTTTTTTGCAGAAGATACCGCAGGCGCCACCAGAATAGTATTGCAGGCAGATGAAAATGCAATCACTGCCGCTTCTCTGGAATGGATCCGGCAGACCTTACTGGATGACGTGAGCCGTTTTGTAACTGGAGAGGCAATAAGCAACCCGACGGACATACAGCCATTGTTCGGTGCACAGATACCGTTTGAGTTCGTGCCTGTAACAGATACTTTTATGGCCACCGCTGGCCGTTATCCCGACCATATTGCGTTGGAATGGGATGGGGGTAGTATGAGCTATCAGGAATTACTCCGGCAATCAAGGCAGCTGGCGGAGGTGCTGATCGTACAGCATCGCATCCAGCCGGGCGACAGGGTGCTGATCAACATGGCCCGTACAGAGAAGTTGATACCTGTTATGTGGGCTGTGATGCTAAGCGGCGCCACGTATGTACCGGTCGATAAACAGTATCCTGAAGCCAGGATCAAATATATCATGCAGCAGTCTGAAGCCAAACTGGCTATTACAGACGGCCCGCGAACCGACAGGAGCATCTCTCCGGAGAAACTCTTCAGGGCAGCTGACCATATTGAGATCAACAGGCAGCTACCACGCTGGCAGCCGGAGCAGCCGGTTTATATATTGTATACATCAGGTACGACAGGGCAGCCCAAAGGCTGTGTCATTACCATGAGCAACCTCTTACACTATACCCATTGGGCGAGCTACTATTATTTCTCTAATCATCCTGTGGGAACAATGCCTTTGTTTACGCCAATCGCATTTGACCTGACAGTTACAGCTGTCTTTTGTACGCTGTTGAGGGGGGCGATACTGTATATCTGTGCAGAGGAAACAGAGGTGAGCACACATCTGCAGAACGCTTTCAACACCATGAATGCCATCAAGCTGACGCCTTCGCACATCCGTATGCTACCGCACCTGGGCATTACACATACCACGACAGATATCTGCATCGTTGGCGGAGAGGCGCTGCAGGAAAGCGATATCGCCATCCTGCGGAGCTTGAATCCTGCAATGAAGATCTACAATGAATACGGCCCTACAGAGTGTACTGTGGGCTGCATTGTCTGGAATGTGCCTGAGTCATTTAACGAGATATTGATAGGAGAACCTATCTGTAATACAAGCGCCTGCATATTGGATGCGCAGATGCAGCCATGTACGCCCGGTATTGAGGGAGAGATCTGGATTGGCGGAAGCACGGTGGGTGCAGGTTATTTTCATGATGAAGCGAAAACGGCAGCGCGTTTTGTAGACGGCTTATACAAAACGGGCGATAAGGGATACTGGCTGCCGGATGGCAATATCTGCTACACGGGGCGCAATGATGATATGATCAAGCTAAGGGGCTACCGTATAGAGCGGGGTGAAATAACTTCCGTTATACGCAATGTGGCTGGTGTAAGTGATGCTTTTGTCATCATACGTCAGGAGGAACTGGTGGGCTATTATGCCGGTGCGCCCGAACTGGCTGCCGCCATCAGGAAAGAAATGGAGGAACAGTTGCCGGCGTACATGATACCTGTCAGCCTGATCGCGATGGAGCGTTTTCCTGTGAACGTCAACGGCAAACTGGATATTGCTGCATTACCCTCTCCGGAAGAGGTGCGCAGCAGGGACGAGATCGTGCTGCCCCGCACGGCACAGGAAAAGATGCTGGCGCAGGTGTGGGAGACGGTATTGCAAAAAGCGCCTGTGGGTATTCACGACCACTTCCTGGGCATTGGCGGCGATTCCATAAAAGCCATACAGGTGGTGGCGAAGATGCGGGAGAAAGGCTGGATGTTGCAGGTGGGAGATATACTAAGGTTCCCTACCATTTCGCAGCTGGTGAACTACCTGAAAGAAGCAGCACATATACCGGTGGATGAACTGGCGGATGGCGGATCGATTCCACTGGCGCCTTTACAGATCAAGTTTTTCAGGGATAATACGGCAGACCTGCATTACTATAACCAGTCGCTGTTGTTACAGGCTGTGGGAAAGATAGACGCAGATGATCTTAAGGCAGCAGTTACCCGTTTATGGCAGTACCATGCCGCACTGCGTACTGTTTTTCCTTTATCAGGCGGGGAGCGTGTGCAACACGTGCTACCAGCGTCTCTTGTTATAGAAGGCATCTTTATTGAACAGGAAGCTTTCGATCTGAAGGGCCAGACACAGTACTGGCAGCAGCAGTTTGACCTGGCAAGTGGTCCTTTATTCCGCTGCATATTATTCCGTGGAGAAGAGCAGGACTATGTGTTCCTGCTGGCGCATCACCTCATCATTGACGGCGTATCCTGGCGTATCATCCTGGAACAGTTATCGGGCAATGGGGTACAGGGAGAAAATACCTCGGGCTCTTATCTGAAATGGTCGCAGGCCCTTCGGAAGAAAACAGACAGCCTCACTGTACAGGAGATGTCTTACTGGATGGACATGGAGGCAAAGGCTGCGGAAGACTGGCAGGAGCTGGCGTCTGTTGAGAAAACCTTCCGCCATTTTGATCACCTGCATACCGCGTTGTCAGCCGCCACCACGAGGCAGTTGCTTTCACTGCCTTTACATACCATGGATGTGACGTTGCAGGAAGTGCAGCTGGCGGCGCTGACGAGTGCTATACAGGCGTGGAGCGGCCGCTCAGGCGTTACCTTATACCTGGAATCGCATGGGAGGAACAGCACAGAAGATGCAGCATCCTTTGCCGAAACAGTCGGCTGGTTTACAATGAAATACCCGGTGGCATTGCCTTGTCTGCCGGCGGAACATATGCGTAGCGCTATTCAGCAAACCATCGCTGCCCTGGGAAAGACGCCTGGCAATGGAGAAGGATATCTCTGCATGCGTTACCTGGGAGAACTGCATACGGGCAGCCAAAGCACAGAGCCCTTTATCACCTTCAACTACCTGGGGCAGCATGACACGGGTGAAGAACAGGCTTTCTCTATTCATGATTTATCGCCTTTACAACAGAATGTAGGGCCTGATATTTACATGCCTTCAGCGCTTTACTTTACGCTGATCATTTCAGAAGGTGCGCTGCAGGTAAGTCTTTCTTATCATCAGTTGTTAGTTACAAAAGATGCAGCCACCCGGTTGTTGCAGCAGTATATCACATGTCTTGAACAGTTCATTCATGCATTAGGAAAATGGGATGGCCAATTCAAAAGGAAAGTTGCCGGCGCCGAAGTACTTGGACTGAACGAACAGGAATTGGAAGAGATCTTTAATTCACTTTAAATATGGGCAATTTAAAAAGCATCCAGATATTGACTCCCCTGCAGGAGGGATTATTATTTCATGCCCTTGCTGATACAGACAGGCAGGCCTATTTCGAACAATACAGCTTTACCATGCCGGGCAGTATGGATGCGGAACGTTTCCGCAGCAGCCTGGCAACCGTGATACAACGTCATGATGCCTTAAGGCTGCGTTTTGTAGCCGATAAGGGTGTAAGGCCGGTGCAGGTAGTGATGGACGAAGTGACGCCGGAACTGAGCTGCCATGCACTGGAAACCGAAGACCAGGTAAAGGCTTTCCTGCAGGCTGACAGGGAACGGGCATTTGATATACTGGCAGATACTTTGTTCAGAACCGCCATATTACATGTAGGAAATACGTCACGGCTGGTGATCTCTTTCCATCATATCATACTGGATGGCTGGAGTTTTGCGATTGTGATGAATGAACTGATTGCCCTGTACCAGGGAAAGACGATCACAAAAGATCCGGTATCATTTACCCGGGTGACAGATTACCTGTCGCGGCAGCAGCAGGAGCAAGTAACACAATACTGGCTGGATCACCTGAATATAGAATCTGATTTTCTGACCGGTACACTGACAGAAGCCTTCATGCAGCCTTCGCTCAATATGGAGCAGGTGTCATTGCAGACAACATTCAGCGAAGCGCTGAGTGCTCAGCTAAAGCAGGCCGCCGCTACTTTACAGGTGAGTATTAATACCATCCTGTACGGTATCTGGGGGATACTCCTGTCGCGCTATTGCCGGCAAAAGAAGGTCATTGCGGGCCTTACGGTGTCCGGCAGGGAGATAGATATTCAACATGCCAGCGATGTTGTTGGCATGTGCATCAATACGGTGCCGTTTGCTTTTGATACAGCCGATAACACGCCAATAGACGACTATTTCAGCAACATCTCCAGCCGCTTTATCAGCAGTCTGCCATACCAGTATTGTTCTGTTCCTGACATCAGGCGTAAGGCTGGTGTGGAGGGAGAATTGTTTGATCATGTGGTGGCGGTGGAAGACTATCCATATGATGAAGCCGGGCTGGCTGAGGGGAATATCTTTGGGTCGGAGGTGTTTGACCGTACCAATTATCCCTTGTCTGTGCACATCTCCGCAGGCAAACAATTCCTGTGGCGGATCTCTTTCAATGTAGACAGATATCCGCAGGCACTTATTCAACAGGTACTGGATCACCTGCTTGTGATAGGCGAACAGGTGGCGCAGGGTATCAGCAAGGGTAAACGGCTCTCAGACATAAAGATCTGGGGAGACGAACGTACCAGTGAGCTCATTCACAGTTTCAATAATACAGACGGATACTTCCCGGCAGATAAGACCTTGTTGTCGTTCTACTACGAGTTACTGGAGAAGCAGTCGCCGGTAAGGATTGAGGACGAAGAACATCGCCTCTCTATTGCAGACCTTGAGGCTTACAGCAATGCTGTACAGCATGCCCTGGCGCAGGCGGGCGTAGGAAGAGGGGATACCGTAGCGATATGTTGTAAGCGCTCTGTGTGGCTGGAAGTAGCCATCATGTCCATATTGAAGCGGGCAGGTACTTATGTGCCGATAGACCTGCGGATGCCGGAAGACCGTATTGCCTTTGTACTGCAGGATGCCCAGGTAAAGATCGTGCTGGGGTGGGGCGAACCGCTGATTAACAGTGATGTTCCTTACATTGATATGGCCGCAGTGATACAGTTGCCGGTTACGGAGTATAGTCCCGTGATCATGCCACTGGTAACTGATCCTGTTTATATTATCTACACATCGGGTTCTACCGGCATGCCTAAAGGTGTGGTAGTAGAGCATAGCGCCGTGGTGAACAGGATGTACTGGATGCAGCAGGACTTTCCTTTGTCGAAAGATGATTGCATCCTGCAGAAGACAAGTATCGGTTTCGATGTGTCTGTATGGGAGTTGTTCCACTGGTTATTCTCCGGTTGTACTACCTTCTTCCTGGCGCCGGGCAAGGAAAGCGAGCCGTATGAAATAGTGCGCACCATCAAAGATCATCATGTAACGGTGACGCATTTTGTGCCTTCGATGCTGGCCCTGTTCATGGAGACAGTGATACATGAAAGCCTGGTGGCCGACTGTGCTTCGCTACGCCTCGTGTTTGCAAGCGGGGAAGCACTGTTGTACGCGGCTATGCAACAGTTCAATGAACATATCTATCAGCATACAGGCGCTATCCTGGTGAACCTGTATGGGCCTACAGAAGCGACGGTCGACTGTACGGGCTTTACCTGTTCTCCCTGGAAGGAAGCGTACAGGTATATCCCCATCGGTAAACCGCTGCTGAATACAAGGGCTTATATCCTTGATGAACACCAGGCATTATTGCCGCCATGGATAAGCGGGGAGCTGTGTATTGCAGGAACAGGGGTAGCCAGGGGATATATCGGCAGGGAACAACTGACTGCTGAAAAGTTCCTGCCGGATCCCTTCGTGGAAAACGCACGCATGTATAAAACAGGCGACCTGGCCATGTGGAATGATGATGGAGAACTGATCTACCTGGGCAGGATAGACCAGCAGGTAAAACTGAACGGACAGCGTATTGAACCCGGGGATATAGAGGCCAAACTCCTGTTGGTGGAAGGCATCAGGGAAGCGGTGGTGTTGCTGATGAAAAGGGATGACGGTGCATCCTTCCTTTATGCATTTTATACGGGAGAAGAAGTACCTGCGTCCGTTATCCGGGCAACAATGACGAAGCAGTTGCCGGTTTATATGATCCCTTCGGGTTTCAAACGTATAGAAGAGATCCCCCGTTTAAACAGCGGAAAGATCAACCGTAAGCAGCTGTCTGCCCTGCTGAAAGAACAGGAAGAACGCGAGCCGGTGAGCAGACGTTTAGAGCATGACGAAACCGCTACAAAACTATTGCAGGTGTGGGCGCAGGTGATCGGTCATGAGGTAGACCCTGAAAGGGATTTCTTTGCCAACGGTGCGCATAGTCTGACAGCTGTGAGGATGATGTCGGCTATTAAGCGGAACTTCGGCGTACAGATCTCCTTGCCGGATATTCTGCAGCATGCTACACTCGAGAAGCTATCGGCTTATATTAAAGCTGCCAGTCCTTCGAAGGCGGCCGCCATTACAAGTGTTGCGGCTCCGGATACACTGCCCTTAATGCCTTCTCAGGAGAGCATCTATGTGTTGGATAGCCTGTCGGATATTGGCTTCAGCTACTATGTACCTGCCCTCATAAAACTGGATCAGAAACCGGAAGAACAGCGATTGTTGCTGGCAGTAGCGCAATTGCTGGAAAGGTATTCTGTGCTTCGTACCAGGTTCATTGAAAAAGACGAACAGGTGCTGCAGCAGATACTACCCGTGAAAGAAGTGTATGATGCTTTTATACGCACAGGCAGTATCAGGGCGATCGCTTTACCTAAAGTATCTCCCGTACAGGCATTCAATGCGCAAAGGGAAGTGATAGACATCGGTCAGGCTCCCTTGTTCAGGTTGTACCTGTTGCAGCACAATAACGCTTTCTATCTCCTGCTGGATGCACACCATCTTATCACGGACGAATTGTCCAATACCATTTTCGTAGCAGACCTGATGCGGTTGTACAGACAGGAGCCGGTGCAGCCTCCCGTGTTGCAGTATCACGATGTGGCGATGTGGTATCATAGTACCTATCTGAAAGGCGAACTGTATCAGAAGGACAAAACATGGTGGAGCAGATACCTGGAGGTGATACCTCCAATGCCATCCCTGCCTGCCGCTAAAGCGCAGGATGGTTCGCCTTTTGAAGGAACCGTGTTCCGCCCCGTATTGCCGCCTGGCGTTGTGCAACGGATCAGGGCTTTATCTGCGAAACTGGGTGTAACGGATTTTACATTGATCTTCTCCGCTTTTCATATTGTATTGTCGGGGTATACGGAAGACAATCGTCTGCTGTGCGGATTGCCCTTCTCCAACAGGATGACAGATGAGATGCAGGATGTGACCGGTTTTATGGTGAGCACACTGCCATTTTATGCAAAGCTGGACCCGGCAGCATCCTTCGGTGAATATGTGCATGCTACCGGTGTAGGACTGGCGCAGGTAATGGAACATTCCTGGTATCCGCCGGCACATATACTGCGCGACAAGCAGCTGTCAAGATATGGTAGTAAACACCCTTTAATCAATATCCTCTTTAACTACGTCGTAGCCGCAGAGGGAAGTTCCGCCCGCGAAGGATTGGACCCTGCAGCAGAATCGGGTGCACGCTTTGACCTGAGCATCGAGATAACAGAGGTGGACAATACATTCACACTCTCCTTTATTCATGCAACTCACCTGGTGGACGCCGCATTGCCGGTACAGCTGTATAATGCGTTCTGTACCCTGTTGCAGGCGAGTCCGATGTTGCAGGACCTGACTATTGCCGACCTGCAGGCACTGACGCCTCCAATGGGTGTAGATACAGCGGGTGTGACTTATGCGCCGCCCGCCGTGGTACAGGTGCCGGCAGATGTGGAAGAGAAGGTGGCAGACCTGTTCAGGGAGATGCTGCAATTAAAGACAGTGTCACCGGAGGATGACTTCTTCCTGTCCGGCGGACAGAGCCTGCTCGCAATTAAACTCGTAAGCAGGATCAGGGAGCAGTTCAATATCCCCATCAGCTTATTCGATGTGTTCAAATATCCCCGCCTGTATGATCTGGCCATGTATGTGGCTTCACAGCAGCACAGGGCCACCTATATTATCCCGCATGTAGGGGAACAGGCTTTCTATAGTGTATCGCCCTTACAGCGGCGCTTATGGTTCCTGCAGCAGCGGGAGCCGGAGAACATCTCCTACAACATGACGACGGCATTCAAAGTATCAACGTCGCTGAAAAGAGATATGCTGGAAGCTGCTTTTGAAGCGCTTGTACAGCGGCATGACCAGTTAAGGGCCGCGTTTGTGTTACAGGAGAATGGGCCGGTGGTACAGCTGAGCGAACTACCTGAATCATTTGCATACCTGACCTTCCTGCAGGGAGAAAGATCTGTTGAAGAGATCATGGACCTGGCGAAGGTGTTCAGCAATACGCCTTTCAAACTGGACCAGGCGCCATTGTTCCGGGTGCTGATCATGGAAAATGACAGTCGGCATTTTTACCTGGTGATCAACCTGCATCATATCATTGCGGATGGCTGGTCTATAGGTGTACTGCTGTCAGACCTGTTAAACATTTACGAGGCGAAAGTGGCTGGAACGGCTGCTTCCCTGGCGCCAATGCCGTTACGTTATGTAGATATCGCACAATGGATGGCGGGGCAGTCGCAGGCTGTGATGGAAAGCGCAGCCGCCTATTGGCTGAAGAAGATCAGTTCCGGTATTGAGCATTCGGTATTCCCTTACAAGACGTCTGATGATGAGGTAGAAGGGATCACTCTGCATCATGTGCTTCCGGAAACGCTTTCGCAGAAGGTGTTGCAACTGGCCAGAAGGCGGCAGGTAACAGACTTCCAGTTGCTTCTGTTCAGCTTTGCTATGTTACAGGCAAGACTGTCGGGTACCGGTCATTTTGTGATAGGCAGTTCTGTATCCGGAAGAACAAATACCAGCATGGAGCCAGTGGTAGGGTTCTTTGTGAACATGCTGCCGGTGGTAGTAAACGTGGACAGGCAGGCGACTGTCAGGAAAGCACTGCAGGACTTTGCTTCGGGCATCCGGCAGGATATGCATCATATGGATATCTCCTTTGACGAACTGTCTGCACTGGTGAAAAAGGAAAGTGGGATACAGTTGTCTGAATACATCAACACCCGCTTCGTATATAATGACTTCGGCACGCAGGAGCATCAGCGGAGCAGTATCGAAGCAGAGGAGATCGAGGTGGTGATGGAAGGTAGCAAGTTTGACCTCAGTTTTACCGTGCAGCCATACAGGAATAGTTTTTCGCTCAACGTAGAATATAAAGCAGGTAAGTATACCAGGGCGGTGATCATTTCCTACGTAAAACAATGGGAACAACTGCTGGAACAGCTTTGTGAACAGGAAGAGGTGTCCGTTGAAACGCTGCTAACCCATCACTGGGATGATACAGCGGTGAAGCTCAAAACGAAGTCGCATGAATTACTAAAAAGCATGAAAAAGTGAATATGAAAAACCAGGATATTTTGCAGTCATTGAAGCGGGCCATAGCCCGTCCTGTTCAGCAAAGGCAGGTACGTGAGGAGATTGTACGCGGTAATGAGCGCGGTACGCCTTATGTAGTGCTGAGTGCCGGTAGTGAGGACCTGCAACTGAAAGAATGGCTGCAGACGAATAAGGCACAAGTGGATAAGCTATATAAAGAGTATGGCGCTATTCTTTTCCGTGGATTTACCATCGGTGATGAAGATGCTTTTCAGCAGATCTGCCAGTCATATGCAACCCGTTTGCTGGATTATGCGGAGCCATCTACGCCGCGTACCAAGGTGGGAGATAAAGTGTACACATCGACGGAATATCCGAAGGAAAGATCGATCCCCTTCCATAATGAGCATTCTTATACAAACACCTGGCCTGGCAAGATATGGTTCTATTGCAAGGAAAATGCAGCAACAGGAGGAGAGACGCCTATCGCTGATTCTGCGCTGGTGTATAAGCTGATGCCTGCTGCTGTAAGAGAAAAATTCGAAAGTTCCGGTGTGCGTTATGTGCGCACTTTTCATAAGGACATAGACCTCAGCTGGCAGAAGGTGTTTGGTACAGAAGACAGGGAGGAGGTAAAGCAATATTGTGAGAAAAGAGGAATGAGTTTTCAATGGAAAGACAACGACGTATTACAGACCAGCTATACCGCACAGGCAACAGCGGTACATCCGGTAACAGGCGAGAAGGTCTGGTTTAACCAGGCGCACCTGTTTAACCTGATGAACCTCGATGAGGATACACGTTCTTCCCTGGTGAGTTTATTAGGCGAAGCGAATGTACCGAGGAACAGTTTCCTCGGAGATGGCACCGCTTTGAGCCGCGAAGATTTTGACAGTATCATGGCCGCATATGAACAGGCGGCCATTGTATTCCCCTGGAAAAACGGGGATGTGCTGTTGTTGGACAATATGCGCTTTGCGCATAGCAGGAAGCCTTTTACCGGCAACCGAAAGGTGCTGGTGGCCATGTCTGATCCTATTGAGGGAACATCGAATGTGGTGGCGAATACGCGCCGTAATACCGCTGCTTTCTTCAGTAAGAAAGAACGTCCGCAGACGGTTCCCTGGTTGCGCTACCGGCTGGCAGCACTGTATCGTATACTGGCGATGGAGAAACTGGATGAAGGCATCAGCGGACATATTTCCATGAAGGTGCCCGGCAGGGAAGACGCTTTCTGGGTAAACCCCTTCGGGCTTTTCTTTGAGGAAGTTACTCCCGATAACCTGATCACGGTAGATGGAAAGGGCAATGTACTGGAAGGCGATTACCCGGTGAATGTAGCCGGCTTCTGCATCCATGCAGCCCTGCACCAGGGGCGGCCAGATACGCATTGCATTGTGCATACACATTCGCCTCATGCTACCTTATATGCGTCCCTCGGCCGGCAGATACAGCCGGTGAACCAGACCAGCTGTATGTTCTTTGAAGACCATGCATTATATGAGGAATATAATGGTCCGGTGTTGTCGCTTGCTGAAGGGCAGCAACTGGTGAAAGCTGCCGGCAATAATCATACACTGTTGTTGCGTAACCATGGTACGCTCACTATGGCAGCAGAACTGGAAACGGCCGCCATCCTGATGATTGCGGCGGAGCAGTCATGTGAGGCCAACCTGATGGCCATGCAGGCCGGTACCGTCAAACTCGTAGATCCGGAGGTAGCCCGGCTTACCCGGCAGTGGATCGCTAATCCACTGGGCCTGCAGATAGAATTTGATGCTTACATGCGGAAGGCAGAACGTTTTTACCCCGACCTGATCCAATATAAACCGCTTTAATAAACTGACAGATACAATGAACACCGCGTTTGCTTACCGGCTATCTTCCCAGCAACAATCGCTGCTTCTCTCAAAGAATGATCTTTTTTACAACAAGCTGGTTTTCTCATTGCCAGGGCGTTTTACGCTGAAAGATGTGGAGCTGGCTGTTGTACAGTTGCTGGACTGTTATGAAGCGTTCAAACTGTCTGTTTATGAAAGTGAGCAGGGAGAATGGTTGCAGTGCGCAGGCCAGGAAGTAACCATCTCTTTCTCCGGAGGAAGGTCATTGCCGGGAGAGATGGGGCGTGTCAGCATTGGAGATCCGGTTGTACGTGTCTTCCTGCAGCAGGACAACAATGAAATAACCGTGACGATGCTGGTCAATCCACTGGTAGCGGATATCAGCAGTCTGTATGTTATACAGCAGCAGCTTATCGAAGTGTTGGATAAGGGCAGTACACCCGAAGAAGAAATAGGTTATCTGCAATATGCGGAATGGCAGCATCAGCTGCAGGAGAGTGAAGACCTGACGGAGGCCTCTGCCTTCTGGAATGCACAGTATAAAGGAGTACAGCCGGTATTGCGTAATGAATTGAATTATACCGGTCAGGAGCAGGACATTGCAACAAGTATTGTCGCATTGCCGGCTGAGCTGAGCGAACATATAGAAGATGAAGAAAGTATCTTCTTTGCCGGCTTCCTCGACATGTTGCACCTGCTGACAGACAGTGAATCGTATACTGTCGGGGTGGAATGCCATGGAAGGGAGTTTGACGAACTGAAAGATACCGTGGGATTATTGAGTAAGGTATTACCCTGTACCTGCAGTCGCCCGGAAGTAGCGGCCGACATCCTTCACAATATGAAGGCATTCCAGTTTTATCATGCTGCACAGCAGGTGTTTGACTACCAGTTTGCTTACCTGTCGCTGAATAGTACCGCTGAAGGTCTGCAATGGCTGCAGGGCAGAAAGCTGAAATGCCAGGTTGTTAATGACGATGTTGGGATAAGGCTCATATTCCTTTATCATCCGGGCTATTTCAGGATAGAAGATATCCGCCAGATGCAGGAGTTGTATATCGCACTGTTAGCCCAGCGTACGGAAAAAGGGAACCAGCTGAACCAGTTCCGTACATCATTTGCGGAGAAAGTGTGCAGGGCGGCTGTCAAAACTGAAAGCAGGTTTGTGCATGTCGTTGAGGCATGTAAAGCTGTGGCAATAAAATTTCCCGGTCATACTGCAGTGCGTAGTCTTTCGGGAAGTCTCACCTACAAGGAACTGGACGATTATTCAGATAAAGCGGCTGCTCTGCTGACCGACCACTATGGCGTTGCCGCCGGTGATTTTGTTGGTGTGATGATGCCGGAGGATCACTGGTTGCCGGTAGCCTTACTGGCTATCATGAAAACAGGGGCTGCGCACGTGCCGATAGACGCAGGCAATCCGCCCGCCAGGATCCAGCAGATCCTGTCAGACGCATCATTGCGTTGCCTGCTTATCAATGAAGAACAACCTGATTATCATATACAGACCATCCGGTTTAAGAAGCTCTGGAAACAGCAGGACCTGTCGTTTGTACAGCCTTCATTCACCGGTAATGAGACGGCCTGCATGATCTATACATCCGGTACTACCGGTGCGCCCAAGGGGGTGATGGTAAGCGGTAACAACCTGCTGAATTACACCGATTGGTTGCGGCAGACGTTTCAGTTAACGCAGCATGACCAGAGTATCCTGCAGGCTTCTTATGCCTATGACCTGGGTTATACCAGTCTCTGGGGATGCCTGAGCACGGGTGCGACTGTACATATCATTCCTGCGGAGAAAAGACAGGATGCGGACTGGATGATCTCTTATATCAAGGAGCAGCAGATCACTTTCCTGAAACTGACACCTTCTATCTGTTATCTGCTATTACAGGCGGAAGATGCAGCGGCCCTGAGCGATTCCTCCCTGCGCCTGGTATTTTCAGGCGGGGAGAAAATTGATATAGCCGGTATACAACGGTTTGCAGCGATCAAACCGGAGATACAGTTTGTTAATCATTATGGCCCTACGGAAACCACTATTGGCACTTTATATCAGCCGGTCAGCCTGCCTGATTTTGCAGCTAAACCCGTGATAGGAAAACCGATCAGTGGTAATGAAGTATTTATTGTCAATGAGGCAGGAGCCTTTTGTGTGCCGGGCGAAAAGGGAGAGATACTGATAGCCGGTAAAGGATTGACGAAAGGATATTATAACCGGGACGCCCTGAACAGCGAAAAGTTCAGGGAGATCGTACTGAATGGCAGGAGGGTACGGGTATATCATTCCGGCGATGTTGGATACTGGATGGGAGATGGCACTGTTTTCCTGGAAGGAAGAAAAGACAACCAGGTAAAGATCCACGGGCATAGGGTAGAGTTGGGAGAGATCAGGAAGGCATTACAACTCCCGGGAGTGACGGAAGTATTCCTCCGCCTGATACCATCTCACTCGTTTGGGGAAGAGCTGGTCTGTTATTACCTGGCGGATCTTGAGATAGATCACCCGGCCTGGCGTAAGGAGCTGTTGAAGGTATTGCCTGAATACATGATCCCGGCCTTCTTTATCCGGCTGGATAAGCTGCCTGTTACGGCCAATGGTAAGGTGGATGAGAGCAGGTTCCCTGATCCGTACCAGTACCTGGATAAGCCGCCGGCTGCTGACAGTCAGCTGAGTGAGGCGGAAAGTATCATCGCGGGCATCTGGGCTGAGGTATTAGGTCTGCATATACACGCAGACAGCGATTTCTTTGCCTCAGGGGGAGATTCCATCAAGGCGATACAGATAGTGGCTAAATTGAACAGAAAGGGCCTGAACTGCCAGTTGCCCGATATATTCAATTATACCACCGTAAGCGCACTGGCAGCCCGCTTACGGCCCGAAAAACCGGTTGCCAGCCGTTACCGTCTTTTACCCATGCAGGAAGCCATGTATTATCATTACAAGGTATTCCCGGAATCTGCTGCCAATTATATTATCAGGCATTTCCACATCAGGGGTAAACTACAGCCGGCATTGATGAAAAAGGCTATCGACAGTGCCATACAGCAGTTTGACATCCTGCGGCTGCGTTTCTTTACGGGGGAGGACCATTACTTTTACTGTACCGTCAGCGATGATAAAACTTCGCCTGTAGAGATCACGGAAGGTGACGATGTAGCCGGGACTAAAAAGAAATGGCTGGAAGAAGGGTTTCACCTCTCAGGAGGTCCTGTCATGAAAGTGAAGATATTCCAGCAGCCGGAAGGCGCGCAGCTGTTGCTGGCGTACCATCATATCATCATGGACGGCTGGTGTTTCCAGCTGATCATACAGCAGATAATGGCCTGTTATGAGGCTTTGTGTATGGGCTGGGAATATACCTGGAGAAAGTATACTTCATTTACGAAATACCTTGAGTGGATACAGGGGAAAGATGCAGGGGCTTCCCGTACATTCTGGAGCAATTACCTGCAGGGATATGATACCCTCGCCACGATACCTGCTACAGCTTCACACGACACGGCCTATGATGCGGGAGAACACGCGGTTACACTACCAGCAGAGCTGACAGCTAAGATAGGCGCATTGTGCACCCGGTTGCGACTCACGGCCAGTACTTTCATGCAGGTAGCCTGGGGCATTTTGCTGGGCAATTACAACAATACCAATGACGTGGTGTTTGGGGTGACGGTAGCCGGCAGACCGTATGAAATGGAGGGTTTTGAAGACTTGCTGGGCCTCTTTATCAATACACTTCCGGTACGCATCCGCTGGGAAGGACAGAGTATAACTTCTCTGCTTACGACCGCAAGAAATTACCTGTTTGATATACAACAGCATCAGTACCTTTCGCTGGCTGAGATACAGGCCTGCTCTGCCTTGAAAAAGGATCTGCTCGATCATGTGCTGGTATTTGAGAACTATCCGCTGACAGAGATGGAGGATGCCATGGCCAATACGAATATATCGGTGGCTGCTGAGAATGGGGCGGCCCAGGTAGGATATCCGCTGGCTGTAGTGGTGTACCCCGGTTCTTCTTATATCGTGAATTTCATGTATAACAGGAACAGGCATACGGATGAGGCTATAGCGAAAATAGGACAATGCCTTGTGCAGGTATTGCAACTGATGGTGGATGATCCTGATGCCAGGATAGCCCATCTGGATATTGTACCTGAACAGGAAAGACTGGCATTGCTGAAAGCAGGGGAGCCCTATGGCAGTTATGATCCTGCTGTGAATATCGTGACTGCTATTGAAACCATTGCCGCTACCTATCCTCAGAAAACAGCGCTGGAAGATCAGCACCAGGTGTTCTCTTATGCCGATATGCAATTGCAGGTACAGCGACTGGCTGGTTGGCTGATAACCAAACATAACATCCGCAGGGGAGATCATGTACTGATCTGTCTTCCTCCTTCGGCAGAGCTGATCATCGCGATGCTGGCTGTGCTAAAGGCCGGCGCCACCTATGTTCCGGTTGATGTTGAGTATCCGGAAGACAGGAAGCTGTATATCGCCGCGGATAGTGAGGCGAAGGCCATGATCACTAACCGGGCTTTTTCAACTGCATTGACCGGTGTACCGCTTATCCTGATGGAAGATGTGCCGCCTGTTATACTGGCTATAAAGATGCCGGTCATCAGCGGAGATGATATTGCCTATATTATCTATACTTCCGGTTCAACCGGTAAGCCTAAAGGTTGCCAGGTAAAACACAGCAACCTGCAACACCTGTTCCTGCAACAGGAACCCTGGTTGTCGTTCTCCGCTTCAGACAAATGGATCATGGCGCATTCCGCTGCGTTCGACTTTTCCGTATGGGAGATGTATGGCGCCCTGGTGAACGGCGGATCGCTCTATATCCCTGACCGCGACCAGGTAAGGGATGCCGGCTTGTTCTGCCGCCTGCTGGAGGAGAAAGGCATCACCATTCTGAACCAGACGCCGTCTTCATTTTACGGACTGCTGGATGTGATAAAGGCCGGTGACCTGCGTATGGTGATATTTGGCGGAGATGTGCTGGATTTTACAAAGCTGCGCAGGTGGCTGGATATACCGGGACGTGAACAGGTGACCTTATACAACCTGTATGGTATAACGGAAACAACGGTACACGTCACCTGGCATCAGGTGACGGACGAGGAAATACTACATGCAAAAGGAAGCTCCTATATCGGTACGCCGTTGCCGGGAGCATCTGTGTACATTATGAATAAACAGCTGCAGTTATGTCCGGAGGGCGTTTTCGGAGAGATCTGCGTAGGAGGGGACGGTGTATCTGCCGGGTATTATAACAACCGTGAACTGACCGATCTTAAGTTCATTATCCATCCGCTGAACGATGAAGGGAAGTTTTACCGGAGCGGAGATACCGGCCGCTGGCTGCCAGGGGGCATACTGGAGTTTGGCGGCAGGATAGACGACCAGGTAAAGGTGCGGGGGTACCGTATAGAGCCGGGCGAAATAGTCAGCCGTTTGCAGGAACATCCTGCTATCAGGCAGGCCTGTGTTATTCCTGTGAATGTAACGGGCACCACCTCACTCGCCGCTTATATCGTATTCCGGGCAGCGCCACTGTCTGTAAAGGAGCTTCGTGCATTCCTGGCGCTGACGCTTCCTGCTCACTTTATTCCACAGTATTTTATTCCGCTCAGCGCATTGCCATTGACACCCAACGGAAAAGTGGACAAGCGTAAGCTGCCTTCGCCGGCTGTCACCACGGTTGTTACAGAGAGTGAAGATGAAATAGAACAATACCTGATCGACCTATGGAGCAAAGAGTTGGGGCAAACTGTTTCCGCGCAGGATAATTTCTTTGAATGCGGCGGGCATAGCCTGGTATCTTTCCGGATCATCAGTGCCGTACAGGCAAAATTCAATGTACGACTGCCGGTGATACAGTTGTACCAGGACCCTGTGCTGAAAGACTTTGCCGCCTGTATCAGGCAATATATGGCCGGTATGGATCAACAGGTAGAGGCTGACTATGTTGTATTGAAAGATGGACCTGCGGATAAGACATTGTTCTTCTTCCCACCTGCCGTCGGCTATGCGATAGGTTTCGGGAAACTGGCGGAACAGCTGGAAGGCTTCCGGGTCATCGGCATCAACTTCATAGAAGAAGATACCATAGCGAAAATGGCGGCAATCGTGCAGCAACTGCAACCCACAGGGCCACTTGTCTTCTGTGGATTCTCGGCCGGAGGAAGCCTGAGCTTCCATGTAACGCGGGCACTGGAAAAAGCAGGACGAAGTGTAAGCGCGCTGGTGTTCCTGGATGCAAGAAGATTCATAACAGCGGAGCCGCTGGAAGAGTCGATGATCCGGCAGATCGCTACTGATTACCTGGAAGATCCGAGAGCGAAAGCGGTGATCAGTTCTCCTGAAATGGCCGCCGTAATGCGCCGACGTATTGAAGCTTCCACCAGGTTTATCCATCAGCTGGAGGATAAGGGCATAGTACATGCTGATATCTTTTACATCAGCTCAGAAGAGAACAGCAACAATGCAGCACGCTGGTCTGCCTGGGAAGAAGTGACAAAGGGCAAGGTAGTGGTATATAAAGGAAAAGGTCCCCATGTATCCATGCTTGACCGCGAATATTTACCGCAGAACTTACAGGTATACATGGAGATCCTCCGTGAAATATTCTCTTAGCTTTGTTTTTCTATCATATAGTCATTCACTACCAGCACATCCAGTCCTGTAGTATAGAACATGCCGATGGCGTCTTCCAGTGAATGCAGAATAGGTTTCCCCATTATATTTAAACTGGTGTTGAGTACAATGGGGACGCCTGTAATATCATAGAACGATTTGATCAGCTTATAGTAAGAAGCATTCCATTCCTTTTTAACTGTCTGCAGTCTGCCGGTATGATTGGCATGTACTACGGCGGGTACTTTACTCTTCACTTCTTTCCTGAAAATCAGTGTCCGCTCCATGTAGGGCGTCTCTTCGTAATTCTCAAAATAGGTATCTCCGAATTCATGTAAGATGGATGGGGCAAAGGGACGGAATTCTTCCCTGAACTTTACCATTGAGTTGATCTTGTTTTTCATGTCTTCGGGTCTGGGATCTGCCAGGATGCTGCGATTGCCCAGAGACCGAGGACCAAATTCTGCTCTGCCCTGTACCCAGGCTACCAGTTTCCCCTCTGCCAGTTTGGCCGCTGTTTCCTTATGTATACTGAGTGGCAGGTGACGGATATTGCTGACCTTTCCCAGCTGTAACATGCGTTTGATGGTCTCTTCCTGGATAGCGGAACCCAGGTATGGTGTGAAGAAAGACTTGCTACCCAGTTTAAGGGCAGGATTGTCTTCTTTCAGGGCCAGCATGGCAGCGCCAATGGAGTTGCCATCATCCGCAGGGGCGGAAGGAACGAACAGTTTGCTGAAACCTGTGGTAGTGGTCACCGTTCCATTAAAGGAAGAATTCAATCCGCAGCCACCACCGATAACAAGATTGGGCGACAGCTTCAGTGCTTCCACGTCTTTCAGCATTGCCGTGGTTAACTCTGCAAAACAGGTCTGACCGGTGAATGCCAGGTCTGCCGCCGTCCACGGGTCGCTGTCGGGCGCCCGTTTGAATGCTTCCAGTTCTCTCAATATAGCAATGATCCTTTCTACAGGAGGATAGTGGAGCCGCAGGTTTTCATAACGGCATAACTCCCTGATAAGCTGGTAAGCCTCGGGGATGATCTTGCCGTAAGGTGCAAGTCCCATTACCTTCCATTCCTCACCGGTGAACCAGTCAAACCCGCAGAGGGTGGTGATCATTTCATACAGCCAGCCCAGACTTTGTGGTCCTTTATGCAGTCTGACTTCCTTCAGTTTATCCTGTTCATAATGATAAATGGAAATAGAGCCCCCTTCACCATAGCCATCTATGACTGCACAGGCAGCATTTTCGTACGGGCTGGTGTAACAGGCGTAGGCCGCATGCGCCAGGTGATGGGAATAACTGCGGAAGCTGACCCTGCTCTCGGGGAAGTGTTGCTGTAAGGCTAGTAGAATGCCCGTACCTGCATTCTTCTGGTACTGGTGCTGCAGCTTGAGGATGGTGTAAATGGATGCTTTGGAAAAGATGTACCGGGAGGGTAACTGTAATAGTGGATTTGTCAGGCTCTTCTCAGAAAAGAATCCCAGTTTTTCCAGTCTGTCGAGAAACTGCAGGTAATCCTGGCTCCATGAAGTAGCCACTACAAAGGACGCGCCTTTTTTACAGTATTTCTTCAATGTGCGGCCAATGTCAAAGTTATCGGCAGGGCAGCTGAGGCCCCGTTTGTATTGCAGTTTCCTTTCTGTTGCTTCTGCGAACAGGACCTCTCCCTGATTGTTCATAATGGCAATAGAGGAGTCGTGGAATGTATTTGAAAGACCGATGTAGTATGTTTCCATTACACTTTATATTCATTTAGGATGTTTGCGATTTCGTCATCAGAGATCAGGCTGATCTCAGCGATCAGCAGGTCTTCCGGATCGGGATGGGGTTTATGTATTGTGGCGAACAGGCAGCCTGATAATGCTGTGATGGTCGGGTACTGGAAGAAGTGGGATATGGGAATAGGCAAACCGGTGACGGCCACCAGCTTATTTTTGAGTGTGCTGAGCATGATGGAATCGAACCCTGTTTCAAAATAAGGCCGGTCTGTTATCAATGTTTCATCGGGAGCCAATCCTAATACCTCTTTGGCCAGACCTTTTACCAGTTCCAGCATGCCTTCCTCATCTTCAGGCAATACAGCCGTTTTTAAGGCCATATCATCCTCTCCCGACCTATACCACCCCGCAGGGAGATAAGGCTGTATCCAGTCGGGAAATGCCTGTCCCGGTGTGATATTTAAGGCAGCATATACAGCGCCATTTGCATTGATCAGTGATTCCATGATCCTGATACCTCCCCGGCTCTCGAATGGCTGTACACCCAGTTGCTCGAAATGGGCCGCCAGTGATGCCGCCATAGCTGAATGTTTCCATGGCCCCCAGCAGATGCTGACGCAGGGTAGTTGCTGTGCCTTACGTAGCTGTGCCAGCGTATTCAGCAGGTAGTTGGCAGCGCCGTAGTTGGTTTGCCCGGCGTTGCCAGTCAGTGATACAGTAGAGGAGAACAATACAAAGAAGTCCAGTTGCCATTGCTGGCTTAAGTGATGTAATTCCCAGGCATGCTGCACTTTACCCTCAAATACAGCTGTGAAGCTTTCCCGGGTATGTGATACCAGTAGTTTGTCATTGATAGCACCAGCGGTATGAATGATGCCTTTGATGGTTGTAATACCTGCAGCTTGTAAATGCTGTCCCAGGGAATCGCCTGGCTGCATCCTGATGTAAGTGATGCGGCAACCCTGCTGTTCCCATTGAGCAGATAAGGTTTCCTTTAACGGTCCTCTACCGGTGATCACAATATGTCTTGCACCTTTCTGTATGAGCCATTGTACCACCAGAGCTCCCAGGCTGCCAAAACCGCCGGTAACGAGGTAGGTGCTGTCTTTCTGAATCGACAGGACTTTGGTCTGTTGAACGACAGGTTGTTCTTCCAGGGTGGGAATGAACCATTGGCCGTCCCTGATCACAAATTGTAATCCGGTAGCAGGCAGTTGCTGGCTGATCAGCGCCAGCGCGTGATCATATTCGCTGGCGCTGATATCTATGATGCACAGCTGTACATGTTCAAGTTCGTGTTTCAGGGAAATAAAGAATCCCCATAGCATACTGCTTTGAAGGTTGGCTACCGCATGATGCTGGTGTACATTGTTGGTGACGATGATAAAATTTTCGCAGGAAGCGAGCCGGATCTTTTCTGTCAGGGTAACCACGTGTAGCAGTTCCTGCTGATCAATGCCGGTCGCTGATGTATCGAACAGGTTAGCGATATAACATACCGTTGTATCCTGGTTTATGTCGGGTAGTGCCGAGATATGGGCGATGGCGGTGTCCATCCCTGCGGCACAGAGCTGTTGCTGCCAGCGCTCTGCTGCCTCCTGCTGCTGGTCGTATACGATGATGTGTATGTTCAGACTGGAATCTGCTTCAGGTTGGATCTTCCTGTACACCAGTTCCGGAATGGTATTTTCAGTGCTTGCTGTTTGGGCGACCAGTTTTCCTTGTCCGGCCACAAACAGGGGCATCCAGTATTTCTTTCGCTGGAAAGGGTAAGGCGCCATTGCGGGATGTTGTAGCTGGTAGCCACTCTCTCCCTGTTTCCAGTCTACCCGTATGCCATTTCTCTGCAGGCAGGCGAGGCTTTCCAGGAATTGCGCCACGGCAGATCTGCCTCTTCTTAACGAAGGAACAGCTTCCAGGGATGGCAATTGCAGGTTGCTGACCATGTTGCTCAATACCGGCTGAGGGCCCAGCTCCAGGCATATAGTACATCCGGATTGGTGTAAGGAATGGATTGAATCGTAATACCGCACGGCCTGCAACATATGTTTGGACCAGTAAGCAGGATCCTGTTGCTGTGCTTCAGTCAGTACGAGTCCGGTAATATTGGATATCACAGGAATAGCCGTTTTTCCCCGGCGGATCTTTGCGCTTGTCTGCATCAGCGCTTCTGCTGCGGGCGCCATTAAAGGCGAGTGGAACGCATGTGACACATTCAACGGTGAGCCGGAAACATCCTTCAGGTTGTTCTTCAACTCCTGCAGCTGGTCGGCCGTGCCTGATACCACCGTTTGCTGTGGTGCATTCACACAGGCAATGTACAGATCAAGCCCGAGCGTTTTTATCAGTTCCCTGGCTTTTGTCTCCGAGACATTGAGCGACATCATGCCAGTGCCGGCAGGCAGTTCCTGCATTAGCCTGGCCCTGTCGCTGATCAGCATAATGGCATCTTCCAGTGTCATTAATCCTGCAACCACTGAAGCAGTGAATTCACCAATGCTGTGCCCCATAGCTATTGCCGGGGTGATGCCAAAGCTCTTATATAATACCGATAAAGCGTAAGACAAACAGAAGAGGGCAGGTTGTGTAAAGCGTGTCTGATCGATCTTCTTATCAGGGTCTTCTTTGAAGAGAATATCTGAGAGGGAAATACCCTGATTATATTTCGTATACAGCTGGTCGCAATCATCTATTGCCTGGCGGAAAGCGGGATAGTATTCATACAGCTCTTTCCCCATACCCGTGTATTGTGATCCCTGTCCGGTGAACTGGAACCCGAGGGTATGTTTCACCTGTTTACAGTACACGACCTGTTCTTCAGCAAACTTCGCCAGTGCGGCAGCAAGGCCTTCTTTACTGGTCGTTATACAATGCCAGTGATAAGGTAGCAGATTATTTCTCCTGTTGATGTTGTAGGTAATATCTCCGATAGTGTCTGTTGTACCTGACAGGTACTGTTGCAGGTCTTGCACCATTTCCTTCAATGCAGCGATGGAATGGGCTGAGAGGGTACAGACATAACTGTCTTTGGCGGGAGATGTATACGGTAGGGAGGCAGGCGCCTCTATGATAGCATGTGCGTTGGTGCCGCTGAAGCCAAAGGAACTGATGCCTGCCAGCCTTTTTTTATCCGAAGGCCAGTTGACGGGTTTGTCGACTACTTTTATGTTGGCCGTGTCCCAGGGTATGAGCGGATTGGGGTTGTGGAAGTGAAGATTACCGGGGATCTGCTGGTGGCGGAAAGACAAGAGTATCTTCATCAGTCCTGCGATACCGGCGGCAGATTCCAGGTGCCCGATATTCGATTTGAGGCTACCTGTGAGCAATGGTTGTTGTCTGCCGCTGGTGCGGTATGCCTGTTGTAACGCTTCCAGCTCCAGCGGGTCTCCCAGGGAGGTGCCTGTACCATGCGCCTCCACATAATCCACTTCTTCCGGTGTGATGCCTGCCATCTGGATCGCCTTGCTCACCAGCCGTTGTTGTGCCAGTCCGTTGGGCGCTGTGAGCCCGTTGCTTTTCCCGTCCTGGTTGATGGCAGAACTACGGATCACACCCAGTATGGCATCCCCGTTCTCTATTGCACTGGCCAATGGTTTGAGTATAATAAGCGCACAGCCTTCTCCGCGACCGTAGCCGTCTGCAGCAACATCAAATGTCTTACACCTGCCATCGGGCGCCAGGGCCTGTATCCTGGTCAGCGCTACTGTTGGTTCGGGCGCCAGCATCAGATTGACACCGCCGGCAATCGCCATGGAGCAATCGCCCGACTGTAAACTTTTACAGGCATAATGAATGGCCACCAGCGATGAAGAGCAGGCGGTATTGATCACCATTGCCGGTCCGCTGAGGTCAAAGAAATACGATAACCGGCCAGCCGCTGTACTGGTGAGTGTTCCTGTCAGAGAATAAGGGTCTATGGCCTCCATATCATCCGAACAGATATGTGCCCGCATATAGTCGCTATGACTAAGCCCTAAAAATACCCCCGTGTCTGTATGCTGAATAGCAGGGAGGGGATAGCCTGCATCCTGCAGGGCGAGGAAGGCCGTCTCCAGCAGCATACGTTGTTGTGGGTCCAGTGCGGCGGCTTCTTTCGGCGAAATGCCAAAGAAACCGGCATCAAAGAGTTCCGGATGATCTACGAAACTACCTGCGGCGAATGCCTTGTTGCCGTCCGGCATCTGCCATCTTTCTACCGGTATGGCTGTCACCGGGTCGGTTCCTTTGACCAGCAGTTCCCATAACTTTTCCGGATCATTGGCGCCGCCCGGGAACTTGCCTGCCATACCAATAATGGCGACCGGCTCAAAAGTAGCCTGCCGGGGTACAATATGTTTTTCCTGTTGTTTTACCGTGGCAAGATATTCTGCCAGCCGGTGAATAGTAGGATACTCAAATACGACTGTAGGACTCAAACTCAGTTGTGTAACCTGATTGATCCTGTTGATCAGCTCTGTGCCTTTCAGGGAGTCAAATCCCAGGTCGGTGAGCGGTACATCGGTCTGTATATCAGCAATGCCAAATAAAGTCGCAATTTCCTGTTGTATCAGTTGTATGTAAGTACTGTATTGCGATATTTTATTTTCGGCCGGGGCTCTCTTCGAAACATATTCCTCTGCCAGTTTTCTTCTTTGCAGTTTACCACTGGTTGTTTTGGGGATACGGCTCACGGGTACTACTGCCTTTACGACAAGACCGAAGTGTTTCATGATAGCTTTCCTGACCTGTTCTGCAATACCTCCAAACTGTTGTTCAGACCCTCTGTATTGTACGAAAATGACCAGCTCTTCGCCGTTATTGTTATCCGGTACAGAGGCTGCTGCAGTTTTGGTTAATCCGAAGAGCTTCCCGTCTTCTGCCTCCAGTACTCTTTCCAGGTCGTAAGGGTAATAGTTCAAACCGTTGATGATGATCATCTCTTTCTCGCGGCCCGCGATATACAAGTTACCTTCATGAATGAAACCGGTATCGCCGGTCTTCAGCCATCCGTCGGGAGAGAAGGTGTCCTTGTCGTCCAGCTGATAATAGCCGGATGTAATGCTCAACCCTTTTAACTGGATATTCCCCGTTCTGCCGTCCGGCAGGGGCTGATCGCGTTTATCTGTGATCCTGAGCTGCAGATATTGTGATGCCTTTCCGCAGGATACCAGGGTGACGGCCTGGGGAGAGCCTTCGGGAACAAATTCAACGAAGCCTTCGTGTTGCAGGCTTAACCTGTTGACGGTAACGGTTATTACGGGTGTGCAGGAAGGATGAAAAGACGCCATCAATGTTGCTTCTGCCATACCATAGGCAGGTAACATCACTTCATTGCTTATGCCATATGGTTTAAGCGCAGTAATGAATTGTCCGATCAATGGATAGGAGATGCTTTCAGCGCCGTTGTAGATCGATCGCAGACAGCTGAGGTCCCATTGTACGTCCTGCTTTTTGCTCTCAAAGTCCTGCAGGAAATATTTGTAGCCGAAGTTAGGGGAATAGCCAATATTCCCCCGGTGCTGATCTACTTTGTGCATCCATATCATCGGATGCCTGATGAACAGCGCGGTTGGGATCAGTACAAGATTGAATCCTCTGAGTAATGTCTTTAACACGCAACCCACGAGGCCCATATCATGTGTGAGTGGTAGCCAGGATACACCGGTTTCACCGGCCTTCATATTTGCACTGTTTACAATAGCCTCTACATTGCTCAGTACATTCATGTGCGTGATCATGATGCCCTTGGGCTGCCCGGTAGAGCCGGACGAAAACTGCAGATAGGCAATGTCATGAGGCGAGCCGGCATAAATGATATCGGCAGGTTTAATGTCGGTTGTCCACTGTACTATAAACGGTTGAATGTCCTGCCACCATTGTGTGTCGCTGGTAGCAAAAAACTGTTCCAGCCTGGACACGCTTTCATTATCTGCAAACAGGAAAGGGCGTTTCATGATACGCCATGCGTTCCTGATCTTCTGTTTGTGTTCATCCTGTGTGCCGGTAGCCAGTGGAACGGCGATAATGCCTCCCAGAATACATGCGAGGAAGGCAATGACGAACTTCTTATTGTCATCAGTCTGTATCAGTAATTCATCTCCTTTCTTTACACCATGCGCTGTAAAATGCCCCAGTAATCCTTTGGCAGCATGGATAAGCTGCTCGTGTGTCAGGGCTTCTTCTTCAGCGATTCCTTTAACGAAAATGATCTTTCTTTCAGTGAGATCGTTGCGGTGGAGGAGGGCGGTATGGATGTCGGGGAATTGAATAAAGTGCTGATGCATAATAATAGTTCGTTATTGAGAGATGATCTTACCATATTCCATTTCTATTACTCTGTCAAACTGCTCGGTGTACTTGTCATCGTGTGAAACCATGATAACAGTTTTCCCTCTCAGGCGGAATGAGGGTAATATTTCTGTATAGAAGAATTTTTTAAAACCCGGGTCCTGGTCGGCCGTTACCTCATCGAGGATCATGATAGGCTTATCTTCCAGCAGGGTACATATCAGCGCCAGTCTTTTACGCTGGCCTGTTGACAGTCTTACATTGCTGAAATTCTCCCCGTTAAAATGTGTTTTATGCGATAGTCCCATCAGTTTGATATACTCATTTACCTTATCAGCGTCCAGCTTAGGAATACCGTATATTTTAGGGAAGAGGTGAAAATCGGTGAAGATGGTAGAGAACAGGAACCTGTAATCCTCCTTATCATAATTCCTGAGCTCTGTGCCGTTCACAAGTATACGGCCGGAGCCCGGATGGTAAAGGTTGGTCAGTACTTTCAGGAAGGTAGATTTACCACTTCCGTTGCCACCTATGATGCAGTTGAGGGATCCCTTTTTCAGCGTGAAATCTATCGGTCCTAAGGTGAAAGAAGACTGCCTGTCCTCATCCATATAATCATATACCACGTTCTCCAGTTTTATCTCTTCAAATGCAGGCAGTGGCGGATGGGACTTTGGTGTATTGTTTTCGTTTTCGGCGAAAGCAGCGATCTTCCGTTCCAGGTGATCTATGTTTTGTGTAGCCTGTATGGCTTTGGCAAACAGGGGGATGGTGGTAACGATATTTTCAAGCGGACCTATCACAAACAGGATAGAAGCAGTCAGGCGTGTGAGCGTACCGGTGTACAGTGTCTGGAACTGTGGTAAGAGGAAGATGATTGAAGCCAGTAGCAGGTAAAAGACCATCTCCGAGAACATAAATCCTACTGCGAAACGGAGTCCGCTGCTGGTCTTGACTTCCTTGCCATAGTCGGCCGTTTTCGTGATGTCTGCAAATAGTTGTTCATTTTTTAGATGGTTGATCTTTATTTCCTTAAAACCTTCTATGAGGTTTTCTATATGATCATAAAAAGCAGATTCATTCTGATTAGCGGCTCTCAGTTCATGGTTGATCGCCGTCTGTCTCCTGAGAAAGTAAGAGATAGCAATTGCCAGGATCACGATAGTGGCAGCAAACGCGGTGAACGAGAGGAAGCCAATATAGATCAGTGCAAAGGTTACGAGTACCAGTGCCTGGAAGGCATTGATGATAACGGCAGCCGACTGTGAAATGAAGTTGGTGTCGTTGGAGACGCGTGTGAAGATCTCGTCTTTCCCGATGGATTCCATGGGTGACAGTTCACAGTGTCTTAACTTCTCCAGTATCCGGAGACGAAGGCTGTACACTGCGTTTTCTACTATGGTGACAGATTTCCGCAGGATATATCTTTTGGTGATATAAAATACTGTCAATGCGAGGGCAAACAGCAGGAGATATTTCACCTGCACTTCTCCTTCGCCTGCCGAGTTAGCGGCGGCATTCAGAACGGATAGTAATACTGCGTTGACAATGCCGGATAGTACTGTATAAAAGATAATGGTTCTTTTGGGTATATCTGAGTGTTGAAGAACCATTCTGAGGTATAGCTTATATCCAACTGGCCGGGCTGTGTCTTTTTTATTCTGATCGGGCATGTGTTTTTTGAATAAGAGCTAATTTACAATCAGGGTGATGAACCCTTGCCACATATTCCTGTAGTCTTTAGCGGTAGCAGATGATCCTGTATCGAAATTTTTATTTAGCTTCGTTTCCGTCAACAACATATATCAGTTACGGTCATTCATATTAAATAACTTACCATGACTTTAGATAAACTGAGCAGTATATTAGGTGATGAAGCCCAGAGCCTGATGGAGCATACATGCAAGAAGGTCCCCAAAGAACAGTTGCATCTTCCATCCCCGACCTTCCTCGACGATCATTTTACTTTATCCAATAGAAATGCGCAGACCTTGCGAAGCCTGGCACAACTGTATAATAACGGGCGACTTGCCCGTACCGGCTATGTATCCATTCTGCCTATAGACCAGGGCATTGAACATAGTGCAGGTGCTTCCTTTGCGCCCAACCCCATGTATTTTGATCCGGAGAATATAGTCCGGCTTGCTATTGAAGGCGGATGTAATGCAGTAGCTACCACTTTCGGCGGACTGGCATTAATGTCGCGCCGTTATGCCCATAAAATACCCTTCATCGTTAAGATCAATCATAATGAGTTGCTTTCTTACCCGAACAGTTACGATCAAACGATGTTCGGCTCTGTAAGGGATGCCTGGAACCTTGGTGCTGTTGCGGTAGGCGCAACCATCTATTTCGGTTCTGCGGAATCGCGGCGACAGATCGTGGAAGTAGCAAAAGCTTTTGAAGAGGCGCATGAACTGGGAATGGCAGCTATCTTATGGTGTTATTTGCGGAATGACGCTTTTAAGTCAGGCGGAAAGGACTACCATGTGGCAGCAGATCTCACGGGACAGGCCAATCACCTGGGTGTTACGCTGCAGGCGGACATTATTAAACAGAAACTGCCGGAGCTCAATGGTGGTTATAAGGCGCTGAATATGGGAAGCAGTTCTTACGGTAAACTGGATGAACGTATGTACACCGGGTTGACTACTGAACATCCCATTGACTGGTGCCGGTACCAGGTATTGAACTGTTATAGCGGACGTATTGGCTTGATCAATTCAGGAGGCGCTTCTTCGGGCGCCAGCGATATGAAAGAAGCAGTACGTACAGCGGTGATCAATAAGCGGGCCGGTGGTATGGGGCTCATCTCCGGAAGGAAGGCGTTTCAGCGACCTTTTGAGGAAGGGGTACAGTTGCTCCAGGCTATCCAGGATGTGTATCTTTCCTCCCAGATAGGTATTGCTTAAACGCAGGACCCCGAACATTTCAATAACACTATATGAGAGCATTGCAACCCGCAGGGACGTTGTGGTTGCAGGTGCATGGACCGCATCCGGGAGGATGGATATATACACCGTTCAGGTACTGAAACACTACCCGCGACAGCAAGATGGGTAACTGTAATATAACATCACCTGCAGCACAAAGAATGTACTGCAGGATCAATAAGGGAATATCAGACAGCTCCTTTTTATTCGGCTGTAGTGGGATCAATGACTGCGGAAACGGGGTTCACTGAGTTAGCAGGGAAACCTCCTTTTTTCGCATGTTCACGGATCAAGTCTTCATTAGGGGCGATGTAAACACAATAGATTTTGTCGCCGGTCACGTAACTGTGTACCCATTGAATTTCCGGTCCCATATCGCGTAACACATCACAGGAAGATTGTGCAACTTCTTTCAGTTGTCCGGCATTTAACTGCCCTGCCCCCGGGATCTCCCGTTCGATTACATACTTTGGCATGGTGTATGGATTTATTTGATAACAATCCAGTACGATCTTTGGTTCTTCATCCCCGGATAATATCGATGACTTGTATTGTCCTGCCTGGTGCCTGACGGTATGATTTACATGATGGTATATTGGTTGATTCGTATTATATTTATAACATTGATAGATGTTCGAGATAAAACTTATCAAACCGAATGACTCCTGACTATCTCCGTACACGTGTTTTACCCCTGTGTCTCTTCTTTCTACTTTTTTGCAACTGCAATAAAGCTGTCGATCCTGTCAGGAAGGTGTGGGTAGCCCGGGAGAAAGGTAAGTATATATTGTACAGGAATGGCGCGCCCTTTTTAGTAAGAGGCGGGTCCGGTTATACATATATGGAGCGGCTGAAAGCAATAGGCGGAAATACGATCCGTACCTGGGACACTACGGGGCTGGGAGCTATTCTCGATGAGGCTGCGGCCAATGGCCTGGCTGTTATTGCCGGTTTTTATGTTCCGGAAAGTAAGTACCTCGATTATTTCTATCGCAATCAACAGAAAGTGGATAGCCAGTATGCTGCTTTCCGTGAGGTAGTACGGCGTTACCGTTCGCATCCTGCATTGCTGATGTGGTGCCTGGGGAATGAGGTCGATTTTCCATTCAGGGCCAGTTACAACAAATTCTATGATGCATACAACAAGTTGCTGGACATGATACACACGGAAGATCCCGATCACCCTGTTACGACCACCATGGTCAATTACCAGTTCAGGAACGTGATGAATATCCGTTTGAAGGTACCGGGCCTGGATATACTCTCTTTTAATACTTTCGGCGATCTGAAACACCTGGCGCGCAATCTTACCTCTTTCAGCTGGTTGTGGAATGGACCTTTCCTGATAACGGAGTGGGGGATATTTTCCCCGCAGGAATCCAAACTTACCGCATGGGGTGTTCCGATAGAACCTACCAGTACGATCAAAGCAGGGCTTTATCGTGAATTTTATACAAAAGATCTTCCTGCTGATAATCCCCGTTTTCTTGGCGCACTTACCTTTTACTGGGGGCAGAAGGAAGAGGTGACACCTACCTGGTACAGCATTATCGACGAGAATGGAGCTGCAACTGCAATTGTTGGGGAAATGCAGGCTATGTGGACGGATTCAGCACCAAAGCATAAAGCGCCTGAACTGGAGGTCATGCTGTTGAACGGAAGAAAGGCAGCCGATAATATTTTAATGCAGCCGGGAACCTTACAAACCGCGCAGGTCAGCATGAAAATACCTGTAACAAAGGGCCTGCGGATTGTGTGGAAAGTGCTGGACGAAGATTTTGACCCCCAAAATTCCAATCATCCGATTGAACGGAAGGTCGATACTACCCCGCGTGATAGTTTCAGGATTACTTTCCGGGCGCCTGAAAAAGAAGGCCCTTACAGGATCTATTCCTGGATTTATGATGATTACGGAAATGTGGCGACAGCTAATATACCTTTTTACGTAGTAGGAACATAATATGGGAACACGGCAGCGCGTTTCTCCGCCTTCAAAAAAAGAGTTATTTATTCTCCGGTTTATGATCATTACCGGAGTAATCGGTATGTGTGTACTCCTGTATTGTCTTTTCAGTTTCGCTAATATGGGGAATCGCCCGCTGTATTGGCTACTGATGACAGCGGTTATCTTCTCCTGTCTGAAGGTGCTGCATGAGTGGTACCATTATTTCTGTATCACGATCCCTGAGCGACCAGCGTCTGCTTCGCAGCCTACTGTCGATATCCTTACGACATTCTGCGCCGGGGAGCCTTATGAGATGATCATTAATACGCTTGCTGCCACGCAGGCGATCACTTATCCGCACACTACTTATCTCTGTGATGAGGCGAACGATCCTTTTCTGAAAGAGCAATGTCAACGTTTAGGCGTGTGCCATGTTACGCGGAATAACCGTAAGGACGCCAAAGCCGGTAATATTAATAACGCCTTACAATATGCCACAGGAGAACTGTGCGTGGTCATGGACCCCGATCATGTGCCTACGCCCGATTTCCTGGACAGGGTGGTACCGTTCTTTGATGATCCGCAGATAGGATTTGTACAGATTGTGCAGGCATACAGCAATATTGGCGACAGTATTATTGCCAAAGGGGCTGCACAGCAGACCTTTCAGTTCTATGGCCCTATGATGATGACCATGCACAGGTATGGTACGGTGCAGGCTATCGGGGCTAACTGCACCTTCCGCAGAAGTGCCCTGGATAGTATCGGTGGACATGCTCCCGGGCTTGCCGAGGATATGCATACGGCCATGCAGCTCCATGCAAAAGGGTGGAAGTCGGTATACGTACCCGAAGTGCTGACCCTGGGACTGGTGCCTAATACACTCTCCGCCTATTACAAACAACAGTTGAAATGGGCGAGGGGTACTTTTGAACTGCTGGTCACCACCTATCCGAAATTGTTCAACAAATTTACCTGGCGGCAGAAACTGCATTATGGCGTACTGCCGTTCCACTACTTCGCGGGTGTCATCTTCCTGATCAACTTCCTGGTGCCGGTATTGTCGTTATGCCTGGGGGTAATACCTTTTCAACTTGACCTGCTTTCATTCGCGATACTCGGCTTACCCTTTATCAGTGTCATCTTATTCATCCGGCTTTTTGTACAGCGATGGGTGATGGCGGAGGAAGAAAGCGGCTTTCATGTGGTCGGGGGATTGCTGCTGATAGGTACCTGGTGGGTCTACATTCTTGGATTGGTATATACGGTGATCCGTAAAAAGGTGCCATACATCCCAACTCCCAAAGACAATAAAGATGGCACCAGCTGGAAGCTTTTCATTCCCAATGCGGCCGTGCTATTGATCTCAGCGGTGGCCATCGTGTATGGGCTCTGGAGAGACTGGAATCCCTTCTCAGGGGTAATGGCGGCCATTGCATTTCTGAACTGCCTGATCATGCTGTTTAATATACTGGCAGGCATCTGGGAGGGGCGTATGAGCACGGCTTCACCTGTTACTTTCCGGGAGTTTTTATATCACTACTATTATGCCTTCAAGGTCAGGTTATGGAAGATACGACATGGTGGATATGTGATCATGAGAAACCTTGGGTTTCCACTGACATTGATCGTTTGCGGATTTACCGCCTGGTTCATTTATGAGGACAGTAAGCCACCTGCCAGTTATACAGTTAAGCCGGTGACCCGGGAGCCAATTTTTCTAAGCGGTATTTTCAGCCCCGCCAATGCCTCGGGACTTACATCCATGGAGGAAGTGAACCGTTACAATAGTATGGCGAACAGCCATTTTGATATAGTATCCTGTTACATTCCATGGGGAGATGATTCCCGTTGCTTCCTGCAGGATTCTCTTATGAACGCAATATATGAAACGGACGCTGTTCCGATGATCACCTGGGAGCCATGGGCTGGCTTGTTCAACGTTTCACGGGAAGATGCATTGCTGATGAAGGAACGAAAAATGATGTTGCATATCAGCCAGGGGGATTTCGATGATTATCTGCAGAAATTTTCACAACAGGTAAGGGCGCTCAACCGGCCGGTTTTCATCAGGTTTGGTCATGAGCCTGACAATCCTGCTTACCCCTGGTCGGGTACAGGAATGAATACAGCAGCAGAATATGTGCAGGCATGGAGATATGTACATGATTACTTTGACCGTGCAGGCGTTCGTAATGCCATATGGGTATGGAACCCCTGGAAGCCGGAGGCCGTAGCGCAATACTTCCCGGGCGATGAGTACGTGGACTGGCTGGGTGTCACTATATTGAATTATGGCAGTATGCACCCGGACGGGCAATGGTACACTTTCAACCAGCTTTATACTCCCTATCATGATCAACAGCTCTTTCGTGCCGGCCTACCGGTTATGGTAGCCGAACTGGGATCACTGGCAAAGGAAGGTAATCAGCAACGCTGGCTGCAGGATGCGTTTGCAGACATGGGTAAGCGCTTTCCGGAAATTAAAGCCGCGGTACTTTTCAATAGCGCTCATGATGCGAATGTGATTGGTAAGACAGGTGATTCAGTACTGGACTGGAAATTATCGGCTCCCCAGGCTTCACTGCAGCAGTTGCATCAATTGCAGAAAAATGATACTAACATCGCTTCTCCGCTGCCGGTGCTTACCGCTGGTACTGTCAGCAATAATCATGAGCGACTGGCGGATACTATCAGGGGAGTCATTTACGCTAAAGCTACTCCCTGGTTCAGGAGCCGGCATACCCTGACCCGTAAGGAAGTGGATAGAGATCTGAAAGAAATGCAGCGGCTGGGGATCAATACGGTCAGGCGTTATGGCCCCGGTGTGTATGATCATAACATCCTTGCCGTGGCAGAGGAAACGGGTATGAAGATACAGTATGCTTTCTGGATGCCTGACGAGGACTGTGTTATTTCGTCTGAGAGGTGCCGCCGCGATTTTATGGAATCAGTAATTGCCACTGTAAACAAAAGGAAGGATGATGAGAGTATTATCGGCTGGCATCTCTCCAACAATGCCTGGCGGCGGTTACAGCAGATGTATGTAAAGCCTTCGTTATTTCGTCATCAGGACGAGTACCTGCATTGGCTGCGCGAACTGGTACGGCAGATCAAAGCCGCGGATCCCGGGCGGCCAGTAACGCTGGATGTGCCTCTGGATGAACAGGTTAACGGTACATTGCAGACGTTTGCGGCAGCAATACCGGAGCTTTCCTGCCTGGGACTGGCGACGCCGGATGACACCACAAAAATTACCCTGCCGGACTCGCGGATCCCCTGGTTTTTGAGCGAGGCGAGTGTAGCGCAATACATCTCAACGGATACTAAGGAACCTGTATTTATCAATTCCTGGCAGGACCGCCAAAGCAGGAATGCAATCACCTTTAATGGCTTACTGGACCATGAGCGGCATTACAAAACTGCTTACCTGCAATTGGCCGCCCATTGGCAGATTAAGACAAAACCCTCCCAATTGCCACCGGTGAAAATTCTGCGCCCCGCCCAGGTAACGTTCCCCGGAACTGTCTTGTACTACCATGCGTTGGTTTATGATAAAGGTCAATGGAACCTGAAAGGCCCTGACAACCATAAGCTGCAGTTTGAATGGTTCCTGTACAAAACCGATGGCTGGGGAAATGCCATCTATATGCGGCGCTTAGGTACGGGAAGGGTTATTGATGTAAAGGTGCCTGATTCTCCGGAACTTTACAGGTTGTACCTGATTGTCAGTAAAGGCGCTTATGCCGTAAATGTCAGCTCTCCCCTCAATACGCCGTTCAGAAAAGAGTAATTATATTGCTTGCCTTCGCATGTTATTTTTTAAACATTTGTAGATTCTCTATCTTTGCGCCGCTAGTGGAATGCAAATAAACGATCCTATACCTTATGCTTAGTGCAACTATGAAGAGAAACGCATGGCGGACATTGAAAATTGTTTCAATAACCGCCGGGGGAATGTTACTGATACTTTTTCTGTTGCCGCTCCTGTTTCCTGCGGCTGTGTCAAACAGAATAAAATCCTGGGCTAACCATAATATCACTGGCGAGATCAATTTTTCAAAGGCGAGATTATCCTTCTTTAATCATTTTCCTACATTGACGTTAACACTGTACGATTTCAGCCTGAAGGGGTCTGCTCCTTTCGAGCAGGACACGCTGGTATCGGCAGATGAGGTGGCGCTGGGCGTAAACCTGGGCAGCGTCTTTTCAAAGGCCACCAGGGTTGATAAGATCTATCTCACAAAAGGGAATATACATGTATTGGTAGATACCGAAGGCCGTCCGAACTATAACGTATACCAGCCAGCTGCGCCCTCGCGCAAGCAGGCCGACAGCGGCAGCGTATCGCTGAAAATAGAGCGGATACAGCTGGAACATTGTAAGATCATCTACAATGACAAATCCCTGACCCTGCAGATACGGGCAAAAGAGGTCAACTATAGCGGTAAGGGAGACCTGAATAAGTCGCAGTTCGACCTGTACTCACATGTCAGCATTGCGTCCTTTGACCTGGCTTATGGCGGAGTACCTTACATCCAGTCTAAAAAACTGGACGGTAACCTGATCACCCGGATCAATACGAAGTCGCTGAATTTCATCTTTGAGCGGAATGACCTGAAGATTAACCAGTTGCCTATGAAACTGAATGGGGCATTCAGCTTCCTGAAGAACGGGTATAAAATGGATTTCAAGCTCAGTTCAGGCGCCTCCACCCTGGAAGCGCTCTTCAGTGCCTTGCCGGCGAAGTATACCACCTGGATGGAGCATACCGATATTAAAGGTGCTGCAGAAGTAAATGCCTCATTAACAGGCAAGTATATTGCGAAGACCAACAAGATGCCTGAACTTACATTCAGTATGAAAGTAAGGGACGGAGAAATCGCCAGTTCGGGAGCGCCTTATGCTATTGAAGGTCTGCGCATGGATTTCCGCGCCAGGTTGCCGGAGATGAATCCCGACAAGTTCACGATAAACGTCGATTCTGCCTTCTTCAAACTGGACAAAGGATATTTCAGCTCGGATATTAAGGTGACGGGAATAGCAAAACCGGACATTCATGCAAAGATGAGCGCTGACCTGGATATGGAGAAGTGGGGGAAGGCAATGGGCTGGGACGCTTTCGATCTGAAAGGACGTTTTCAGGCCAATCTGCAGGCAGATGGCAGATATATACAATATACGGTGAACAATGGTCCGGGACATGAATCCGATGTAGTGGTCAGCAGCATTCCGGTATTTGATTTCAAATCTACCCTGAGTGATGGTTACCTGAAATTCAAAGATGTACGGGAGCCTGTCCGGCATATTGGTTTTGATGTGCAGGCTTCCTGTCCGGATAACAACTATGCCAATGTACGTGTGAACGTGAGTAAGATCAATGCCGAGGTGCTAGGCAACTATATCAAAGGATATTTTCATCTGACCAATGCTCAGGAACCGCTTGTGGATGCCAGTCTGAAGGGAGTGTTGCATATGGCGGATGTTGAAAAGTTCTACCCGATGGATGGCGTGGACATGAGTGGTGATCTGAACATCAATGTCTTAAGTAAGGGTGTTTATCAGCCGGCGAGAAGTTTATTCCCGGTAACAACCGCTTCTCTCAATATGAACAACGGGGCAGTGCACACGAAGTACTATAAACACCCGGTGGAGAAGATCAATGTAAACGCAACGCTCACTGATACAGCCGGTAGTTTGCAGGCATTGAAGATCGACATCAAACCGGTGTCTTTCCAATTTGAGGGCCAGACCTTTACGCTGAAAGCGGCGCTGAATAACTTCGACGATCTCCATTATAACATCCTGGCCAATGGTATCATTGATCTGGGCAAGATCTATCAGGTACTGGGCAGGGAAGGATATGATGCCAAAGGTTACATAAAAGCGGATCTGACCCTGCAGGGTACGAAGAGTGACGCGATGAACAGCCAGTATGACAAGCTGTTGAATAAGGGGACACTGACGCTGAAGGATGTATCACTGAAGGCGGCACAATTCCCGTTGCCGTTTTATATCAACAATGGGGTGTTCCGGTTCGCCGAAGATAAGATGTGGTTTGACAAGTTCGAAGCGCATTATGGCAAATCAGATCTTCGTCTGGACGGTCATCTATATAATCTGATCGCTTATGCCACACAGCCCAACCAGCGCCTCCAGGGAGCTTTTAACCTGAAGAGCAATTATATCCTCGTAGATGAGCTGATGTCTTACAATAGCGATCCCCAGATGGCGGACGAACCGGGACGTACCGGTGTAGTGGTGATACCGGACAACCTGTCTCTGACATTGAATGCCAGTGCTGATAAGGCCAGTTTCCGGGGGGTAGATATAAAACGTTTCCATGGTCAGCTACAGGTGGACAACGGCAGCCTGCAGATGAGTAACACAGGTTTTAACATCATTGACGCTCCTGTTACAATGGAGGCACAGTATAACAGTCTGACTAACGGGAGCGCCGCTTTCGATTATCATATCAATGCAAGGGAGTTTGATATCAAACGTGCCTATAATGAGATCAGGTTGTTCCATGATATGGTGTCTTCGGCTTCTTCCGCCAGCGGGGTAGTGGGATTAGACTATCATATCAGTGGCCGGTTCAGGGAGAATATGCAGTTGGTATATCCATCGTTGAAGGGAGAGGGTGTGCTGTCGTTGAAGAAGATAAAGCTGAAGGGCTTTAAGCTGTTTAATGCGGTGAGCAATACAACGAAGAGAGATATAAAAGATCCGAACCTGTCGGAAGTAGAGATAAAGTCAACCATCGGCAATAATATTATCACTATTGAGCGGACAAAGATGCGGATTGCCGGCTTCCGTCCCCGGTTCGAAGGACAGGTGAGCTTTAACGGAAGGCTGAACCTGAAAGGACGTATAGGACTACCGCCGCTGGGGATCTGGGGAATACCATTCAGTGTTACCGGAACGCAGACCAATCCGCACGTGAAGCTGAAAAGGGGTAGTGACAAGGATTCGCTGGACCGGGAGACAGGGGATTGATGATATAGGGGTTTCCACCCGTATTTAAGCGGGTGGCTATCTCATATTTCGTGATATTGTTATATTTATGAGATAATCCTTCGCCGATGAAGTCCCTATGTTTATGCTTATGTAGCCTCTTTATCTGTCTGTCTTTTTCCATTGTTCAGGCACAGGAGGTGATCTCCGCCGATAGTTTGTCAAAAGCATTACGCAAGATCGATGTGGAAGAAGAGCTTATCCAGGAGAATGAGCGACTGCGCCAGGAAGTGGATGCGCTCAGCAGACAGCTGTATAATTGCCGGCATAACGTGCTGCCGGTAATAGATAATCCAGATTATGAAATAAGGCTTTACCAGTTGCTGCATGTGATTGAAAAGGCTAAGGATGTGAATAATGCCAGCATTTATCGACGGTTTGAGGGAATGCTGAGAATAGATTCTACCCAAAATGGAGAGCTGAACAAACTGTATATCCGGAATGACTCTTCCTACCTGCATGCAGATTATGTAGATAAAAAGTCGTTGAAATACCGGCTGTTCAAGGCTATTGAAAGAAAGGGTTTAGTGGCTGCATACCCGGCTACTTCCTTGCTTATCATCCGGCAGAAATTACTGTTGGAAGATACTGTGGCGATCACTTATGAGTCTAACCCGATGGAGATAAGGCGAATAGAATTTCCACTGCCAGGTAGTAAAGTGATGCCGCTGGAAGAGAAGGAAAAGAAGGCAGAACAGCTGCTCAATTTTATTATGACGGTATCGGACAAAAGGCCTTTTGAGAATTATTCTTTCCTCACTTACAGGTCACTGGAAAAGAAACAAGTGCCTGACAATGATGTCAACAAGTTGCTCAAGATCCGTTATTCCTATATTCTGTATTTAAAGAAACAATATGAAAAAATGTAAGTTCATTGGCATGCTCATGGTATTGGTCATGACAATGACAAACGCAATTGCTCAGATCCAGTTGAAAGATGAAACACAGAAAGCATTTGATAGTGCGATGGCGATGGCAGCAGTGACTTTGCCTGAAGTAAGCGAGGATTCTTCCGCTATCATCCATTTTAAACTGGAGCAGGCGAAATTAAGTTTACAGCAATATCAGTTTGACCTGCAACATCAGAAAAGAGCGTTTACCTGGCAGTTTTATAGTGGTATAATGATCTTCTTTCTTGTCATCATTATTGTAGGGGCCGGATTGGTGTTGTCGTACAGGCAGTTCCTGCTGCAGGAGAAAATTGTGCAGAAATGGATGAACTCCAGGACGCCGGGAAGTGCAACGCCTCAGCCTGAAGTGGCTGATTCCGAGTTTTCTCTGGGCAAGGATGGGATTAAGTTTAATTCTGCGGTGATAGGGTTGTCTATTTTGTTTTTGTCGGTGGTGTTTCTGATAGCGTATCTTACTTATGTGTATCCGATTACATTGATAAAGTGATTTTAGATAAAAAGCGCGGGAATGCGTAACTTAGCTGGGCCAACTTCTATGTCAATCACCCACATATCCGAGTTATGGAGCCAAATTCAGGGGGACGGCATGTGTGTAAGATAACATTGTACGCAGTGATTATCCTGGAGCTGTTTTGGTTGCTTGTGGAAACAAGGGGGGACTTTGCCAATGGTATACTTTTCTATCTGCAAGCCCAGTTGAACATCTACGTGTGGGGCTTCTTTGCATTACTGTTTCTTTCATCTTATTTCCTGGGAAGGCGGATGGGCGTGGACCTTGTTAAGGGCCGCAACCAGTTCGAAGTCGCGATTATATATGGATTATTTGTGAGTGTAATTTTGGTGGCTTATGGTCTTATCATATTTGCCACACATGGGCAATGGAGGAATATGTTTCACACTATACCGGAACTTTCGTTTATCATAATTATACCTACGCTGTTGTTGTGGCTGATAGCGGCGAGTTCACTGAGGCAAAAAATGAGATAAATGTCTGGAAACAACTCCACTATACTTCTTATAGCCGAAAAGACTGACATTGAATTTGAGCAGGTGTTTGCAGCCTGGACCGATAGCGGTGGCGAGATCAGGCGTCTCGGCAAGTACTGGGTCCGCGAGGATGAATTAGCAGACAGGAAGGTTGCCATATATGGTAATCAAACTTTTGCATTTGTATTGGCTCAGATTTACAATGTTGAATTACTCTCTCCAGATGATACCCTTATAGCAAGACTTGACACTAAATGGACCAAAAGGGATGTGCAGTTGAAGACGATAGGGGAGGTTACGGAGGCCGATTTCCCTGTTTTTATTAAGCCAGTTATCCCAAAGATATTTGTTGCAGGTGTTTTTGACACCCTGGATGCGTTTAAAGCGGTAGTGCAAGGTCTGTCTGCGGATGAGCAAGTGCTTGTTTCACCGATCGTTCGTCCTATAGCGGCGGAAGCAAGAGCATTCATCATGAATGGTGAGATAAAAGATATTGCGTTGTATGAAGGTGCTGCTTCGGTGGAAGAAGGAAAAGTGTTTTTGACTGGTTTTATTGCTGATAACCGACATGATTTGCCAGATACCGTTGTTGTTGATATTGCATTTAATGAACATACAGGCTGGTTTGTGTTGGAGTTCAATGCCTGTTGGGGCGCGGGGCTTAATAATTGCAGCGCAGAGAAGGTAATTGACTGTATCATAAATGCGACGATAAATTGATCTAGAGTCCCCGTTCGGGGGGCGCATTATGTCCCCGGGGTTGCACCCCGCGCTACAAGTGAGTAGGAGGCATGAGATTATTTCCCATGCCGTCCCCTCCAGCCACCGTACGTACGGGTCCGTATACGGCGGCACATCAAAATAAAGTGTTTGGAAGGATACTTAACTCCTTTAAGGATAGGT